>NZ_CP034352.1:0-313480 GCF_003950035.1 Streptomyces sp. W1SF4 | reverse complement strand
GGGCGGCCATGGTCGTGCCCGCGCTCTTCACGCCGAAGCGGCCCCGCGAGGAGGCCGCCGGTGAAGAGGCGCGGGCGGAACCGGAGCCCAGCCGCAGCTGACCGGGAGCAGTCGTCAGAGGGCCGCCGCGACGGTCCCGGCCGCCGAGGCCGGGACCGTCGTCGCGTGCCGGGCGGCCTCGGCCACGGCCATGACGTACTCCCCGTAGCCGGACTTGCGCAGCAGCCAGCCCAGCCGGTGGCACTGGTCGGCGTCGATGAAGCCCATCTGGAGGGCGATCTCCTCGATGCAGGCGACGCGCAGCCCCTGACGCCGCTCGATGGTCTGGATGTACTGGGACGCCTCCAGCAGCGAGTCGTGCGTGCCGGTGTCCAGCCACGCGAAGCCCCGGCCGAGGTCGACGAGCGAGGCCTTGCCGCGGGCGAGGTACTCGAGGTTGACGTCCGTGATCTCGAGCTCGCCGCGCGCGGAGGGGCGCAGGTTCCGGGCGATGTCCACCACGTCGTTGTCGTAGAAGTACAGGCCCGTGATGGCCCGGTTGGACTTCGGGCTGGCCGGCTTCTCCTCGATGGACACGAGCCTGCCCCGGACGTCGGTCTCACCCACCCCGTACCGCTCCGGGTCACGCACCGGGTAGCCGAACAGGAGGGCGCCCTCCGTGTGGGGGACGTGGCGGCGCAGCAGCTTGGCGAAGCCGGGGCCGTGGAAGACGTTGTCACCGAGCACGAGGGCGACGGAGTCACCGCCGATGTGCTCGGCGCCGATGACGAACGCCTCGGCGAGGCCGCGGGGTTCGGGCTGTTCGGCGTACGACAGGTTCAGACCCAGCGCGCTGCCGTCGCCGAGTACGCGGCGGAACTGCGGCAGGTCCACCGGCGAGCTGATGATGAGGATGTCCCGGACACCGGCGAGCATCAGCACGGACAGCGGGTAGTAGATCATCGGCTTGTCGTAGACCGGGAGCAGCTGTTTCGAGATTCCCAGGGTGAGCGGGTGCAGCCGGGTGCCGTTCCCGCCGGCCAGGATGATTCCCTTCACGGAAAGTCTCACCTCATGTTGTCGTCGGCTCGTGCGCAGGGGGCCGGAGCATTGGCTTCGAGCCTGTGGCCGACCGGTCGAGGGAGCCTCGAAGCACACACGCGGGAGGGGGCGGCCGCCATGGCCGCCCCCTCCGACGACGGGGTGTCGCGAACCGCTCAGTCGACCGTCAGGACGACCTTGCCGCGGCCGTGGCCGCTCTCCACGTCCCGGTGGGCCTCCGCGGCCCTGGCGAGCGGATACGCCTCACGGATGTGGATGTTCACCTTGCCCTGCACGTACAGGTCGACGAGCTTGGCGAGCCGTTCGGCCGACCGGGCACCCGCCACGGGCGGCAGGCCCAGCTCCTGCGCGGTCTCGTCGGCGATCATCGTGACGACGCGGTTCCTGTCCTTGGCCACCTCGACGGAAGCCCGCACGGCGTCGGGCCCCGCCGCGTCCACGGCCGCGTCCACGCCTTCCGGAGCGATGGCCCGGACCCGCTCCGCGAGACCTTCTCCGTAGGTCACGGGGATGGCGCCCAGAGCGCGCAGGTGGTCGTGGTTGCGCTCGCTGGCGGTCCCGATGACCCGGGCCGCGCCCCAGGCGAAGGCGAGCTGCACGGCGAACGTGCCGAACCCGCCCGCGGCCGCGTTGACCAGCACCGTGTCACCGGGGTTCACGCCCGCCGTGGACAGGGCCATGTGCGCTCCCTGGCCGTTCCCGGAGAATCCGGCCGCGACCTCCCAGGGCATGCCCGCGGGCTTGCGCACGATCTGGTCCGCCGGGACGACCAGGTACTCCGCGTACGCGCCCAGGACGCTGTAGCCGAGCACCTCGTCGCCCTCCGCGAAGGCCGTCACGCCCTCGCCGGTCTGGTCGATCGTGCCGGCGAACTCGTTGCCGAGGACCATCGGGAACTCCCGCTTGATGAACGGCGGGGTCCAGCCGCCGCGCACCCGGACGTCGAAGGGCAGCACCCCGGCGGCCCTGACGCGCACGCGTACTTCGCCCGGTCCGGCCTGTACGTCCTTGACCGTGGTCTCCCGCAGCACCTCGGGGGTGCCGAACTCGGACAGAGCGGCTGCTCGCATCACGGGTCCTTTCAGTAGATCTTCATGTGGATCAGTTCGCATCCTGCTCGAGACGGTGCTTGACCGCGTCAAATATCAGCCGGACCTTCGAACTCAGCTCGTTCTGCACGAACGGCCTGGCGGCCGCGACACCGGTGCCCTCGCCGAGCACGGCGGCGACCCCGGACTCCTTGATGACGACCGTCTGCACGGAGCGGACCACGGTGGCACCGTCCCGCGCCGACAGGAGCCACTGGACGTGGTGGGAGGCGCCCAGCGGGGGCAGCAGCAGCTGCTTGTACGCGATCTTCGCGCCGGGCAGCCCGACACGGGCGGCCCTGGTGGTGAAGATCCCGCCGTGGCGCTCGATCGTGTCCACCTCCAGGACGTGGGTGTGCCCCTCGCCCCCGCCGAAGACGTCGGCGCGCGCCACGTGCTCCATGTACGAGGGCCACTCCGCGGCCTCGTAGAGGGCGGAGAACACCGCTGCGACGGGCGCCGCGACGGTGACCTCGTCCTCCACGGTGACCAGCGCCTCCGGCTGGAGCGAGGCCAGCTCCGCGGCCTCGCGCACCGCGGCCACCTCGGAGGCGGCGATCTCCTCGACCTGGGCGCGCACGCCCTCCGCCGCGGCGGGGTCCTTGAGGCGGTACTCGTGCTCCAGGCGCACCGTCGACCCACCGTCCGCCGTGGGCTCGACCACCCAGGAGCGGCGCATCGACTCCAGCGCCGGCGGGAGGGATTCCGGCTGGAACTCGACGCGCAGGGCGTCCTGGTCGATGCGACGCAGGGCCACCCAGTGCTCGATGGTGCCGTCGTAGTGCCCCCACATGCCGATCCGGTCGGACCCGCCCTCGGACCCGCCCTCGGGGCCGAGGTTCTCCAGGTGGACGAAGGACGCGAAGACCCGGGGCCAGTTGTCCTCGTCCGCGAGCAGCCGGTGGACGTCCTCGGCGGACGCCCGCACCGGCGCCTCGTGCACGTGCCGGTGCGTTGGTGTCTGTCCCATGTGCTCCTCTTCCGTGGTGGCCGGTCAGCCGTGCCAGCGCGCAGCGCGCAGGACGCCCGTGCTCGTGGTCAGGGAGCCGACGGCGGTGCCCGCGTCGTTCACGGCGTAGGCCTCCGTCGCGCCCGACGGCCACGCCACACCGAGGTCGGTGACCGTGCCGTTCTCGCTCCAGGTCACGGCGTGGTAGACACCGCCCGGCGAGTACGAGAAGCCGGAGGCGACCCCGAAGTTGTTGATGCCGTAGACGGCGGTCCCGGTGTGACCGGGCAGCGGGGACAGCGGCACGGCCTGCCCCTGCTGGTTCCAGCGCACCGCGTGGTACGGGCCGTCGTAGAACTTGCCGGCCTTGAACGAGTTGCCGACCGTGACGCCGAAGTCGTTGATCCAGCTGGCCTGGCTCGAGTCGTCACCCGGCAGGATGCCGCCGAGCGGGACGGTGGTGCCGTCGGGGTTCCAGCGGACCGCGTTCTGGAACCCGTTCTGGAGGGAGTAGCCGACCGTGACGCCGGCGTTGTTGATGGAACCGGCGGAGCTGGCGGTGCCGCCGGGCAGCGGGGCCAGGTGGACGGCCTTGCCGTCGGATCCCCAACGCTGCGCCTTGTAGACGTTGTCCGCCGCGGCCGAGAACCCGACCGCGGTCCCGGCGTTGTTGAGCGAGTAGGCGCGGCTCTTGACGGCGCCGGGTATGCCCTGGAGCTGGACGGGCGCGGAGTTGGGGCGCCACACGACGGCGTGCTCGGACTTGTCGGCGCCCACCGAGCGGCCGGCGATCGTCCCGGAGGCGTTGACGACGAACGCCGTGCCGTTGACGTCCCCGGGCAGCGTGCCCAGGTCGGTGACGGTGCCGTTCGGCGACCAGCGGACCGGGCGGGTGACGCCCTGGGCGTTGGCGGAGTAGCCGACCGTGACGCCCCAGGGGTTGATCCCGTACGCCAGGCTCGAGGTGTGCCCGGGCAGCGTGCCGAGATCGGTGACGGTGATCGCCGCCTGCGCGGGAAGCGCGGCGGCCGTCACCAGGGCGGCCGTGCCGAGCGCGATGCCGGTTCCACGGGCGGCGCGGGCCAGCAGGCTGAGTCTCATGTCCGGTGTTTCCTTCCAGTGGTGCGGGATGTGGCTGTGCTGAAGGGGGCCCGAGCCCGCGGGGCGGGCGGTTCCCCGGATTTCGTCAGGCCTTGCCGGCCAGTTCGACCAGGCGCGCGACCATCACGTCGGGGCCGGGCTGGGCGGCGAGGTGCTCGGCGACGGCCGTCGCGGTCTTGCGCAGCTGCTCGTCGCTGATGAGGGTCCGCAGCACGTCGACGTTGATCTGCTCCGGCTGCAGGTTGAAGCCGATGCCCGCCGTCTCGACGATGCCGGCGTTGATCCAGTTGTCGGAGCCGTACGGCATCGCGAGCTGCGGGACCCCGGCGTGGGCGGACGCCAGGGTGGTGCCCGCGCCGCCGTGGTGGATGATGCCGTCGAGGGTGGGCAGCAGCCAGCTGAGCGGCGTCCAGCCGACCGGTCGCACGTTGCCGGGCAGGGGGCCGAGCGGCTCGAGGTCCACCTTGTCGCCGAGCGCCAGGACGACCTCGGCGTCCAGTCCCTCGACGGCGTTCAGCACGCTGCCCAGGCTGCCCACGCCCGCCACGCCGGGCACGATGGTGCCCAGGGTCACGACCAGGCGCGGCCGCTCCTTGGGGGCCGCCAGCCAGTCGGGGAGCACGCCGCCGCCGTGGTGCGGGACGAAGCGCATGCTCCAGCCCTCGCCCTCGCCGCGCATGAACTCCTGCGGGGCGAAGTGGATCGGCTGCACGGTGGGCAGCTCCACCGGGACGCCGAGCCGCTCGAAGGTGCGCGCCAGGTGCGGCAGCAGACGCTCCGGGAGGTTCCCCTCGCGCAGGAAGCTGTAGCCGTTCTCGACGGCGGGGATGCCGAGCGCGCGGGCGGTGATCAGGGCGGTGCCCTGCAGGCGGGAGTAGACGACCAGGTCGGGCCGCCAGGTACGGGCGAACTCCAGGGTCCGGTCGGCCATCAGATCGTTGATCTCGCTGAACTTCTCGAGGATGAAGTCCGGAGTCTCCTCGGACGCGGTCATCTCCTCGCCCCGCGCGCGCATGGCCGCGACGCGCTCCTCGGGCGTTCCCTTCTTGGGGAAGATCTTCGAGAAGTCGGCCTCGGGAGCCACGTCGTACGCCATGAGCCCGGCACCCACCGCGGCCTGGACGGAGACGCCGGTGGTGGCCACGGCCACCTCGTGACCCGCCGTGCGCAGGGCCCATGCCAGCCCGAGAGCGGGGTAGATGTGGTCGAGACCCGGAGAGACGTTGAAAAGAACACGCATGTGTGACCCCTCGATTCAGCCGATGCTTCTGCGCGGCCACGATGGCGGGCCCGGCTCAACTCGGACTCGAGAGGCACGTTGGAGCCTCGGCGCCAAGAGCGCGCGCGAGAGAGGAAGAGTGCGGATGAGCGGGAGCACGATCGCCCCGGACACCTACGTGCCGGCGGAGCTGTACGCCGAGGTGCAGCAGTTCTACGCCTGGCAGATGAACCTTCTGGAGGGCACGGACGCCGACCCGGACGCATGGGCGGAGACCTTCACCGAGGACGCGGTCTTCGAGTCCGCGGGCGAGCCGGAGCCGCAGCGGGGCCGCGAGACGCTGCGCGCCACCGTGCGCGCGGGAGTGGCGCACATCGCCGCGCAGGGGCTCGATTTCCGGCACTGGTTCGGCATGGTCGGTGTCGAGCAGAGGGCTGACGGCACCCTCCGCACCCGCTACTACGCGCTGGCGATGGCCACCGCGCCGGGCGGTCCGCTGGCGGTGCGCGGTTCGCTGCTCTGCCATGACGAACTCGTGCGCGGCGACGACGGGCGGCTGCTCGTACGGCGGCGCAGCCTGGAGGCGGACGGACGCGAACGCTGACGTCCTCGCGCGCACGCGGGGCGCCGGCGGCGTGGTGCCGCCGGGGGCCCGGCGTGGGTGCGGATGCGGAACGTGGACCTCGTGGGCCTCAGATGCGCTGCACGAGGAGTTCCGTGACGGCCTTGAGGTCGTCGGGGGTGAGGTGGGCGGTGAGCGCGTCCGCGATGGTCTCCGGGGACTGGGTGGAGATCGTGATGCGGGCGGCCGGGGCGGCCGGGGCGGGCGGGGTGGCCGGGGCGGGCGTCGGGCGGCTGCGCTGGCGCGGCGGAGCGGCGGCGTTGACGGCTTCCGCGGCGGCGACCGACTGTTCCTCCTGGGGGAGGCGGCCGATGCGGCGGGCCGGCTCGACCTTCAGCTCGCCCGTCTCCACCTTCTCCTGGAGGTCGGGCGTCAGGTTGAGGAGGGTCAGGCGCTGGGAGACCCAGGCCGGCGTCTTGCCGATCCGCTTGGCCACCTGGGCCTGGGAGCCGTGGACGTCGACCAGTTCCTGGAGGGCGCGGGCCTGGTCCATGGGGGCCACGTCGACCCGGTGGACGTTGGCGATGAGCGCCGATTCGAGGATGTCGGCGGCCGAGGCCGACAGGGCGTCGTTGACGTGGATGTGCATCGTCTTGAGCCCGGCCAGCTGGGCGGCCGCGAGGCGGCGGTTGCCGTCGATGACCACGTACGGGGCGCGGCCCAGGCCGTCGGTCTGGCCCGGGTGGGCCTCCATGAAGGCCAGCCGGGTCGCGACCGCGAGGGGCTGGAGCTGGCCGCGTACGGAAAGGGACTGGGCCAGCTCCTCGAGGTCGGTGAGGTCCTCGCGGAGGTTGAACGGGTTGTGGGCCAGGGCCTCGATGGGAACCTCGGAGGGCGGGACGACGCCGGAGGTGGGGGCGCCCGTGGCCTCGGCGATGGCGGCGCGGCGGGAGCTGACGCCGACGGGCTGGGCCCGTGCGAAGGACGCCGATACGCCGAGCTTGTCTGCCTTGCTGCTCATGAGATCTCCCGGGCGAGGGCGCGCAGGGCGACTGCCTGGTCGCCGTTGGGGGCGTAGACGAAGAGGGGCTGCTTGAGGCGGACGGACTCGCGCTGTTCCTTGAGGTCGGGGACGATCGCCACGACCCGGGGATCCTTTATGTCCATCCACGCCTGGAGGGACGAGGTCGCGATGTAGCCGCGGCGGCCGTCGTAGAGGTTCACGACGAGGCCGAGGTAGTCGATGTCGAGGCTGAGGTCGTCCCGCAGGTCGTTGATCTGGGAGGTGAGGAGGTCGTAGGCGTCCGCCGAGGAGTCCTCCGCCTGTACGACGATCAGCGCGCCGGAGGCGCCCGGCTGTTCGGTGTCGCGCCGGCGGCCGTAGTAGATCGCCGCGTCCATGCTCAGCCCGAGGCTGGGCGGGCAGTCGATGAGGATGACGTCGTAGTCGGACTCGACGGGGGCGAGGGCGCGTTCGAGGGCGGCCTCGCGGGCGCGGACGGTGGAGAGGCGGACGTCGAGGAGGAAGGCGTCCGTGCAGGCGGGCAGGAGGTGGAGGCGGTCGCCGAACCGGTCGTGTTCGATGGGGGCGATGAGGTCCTGGAGGGGGCCCTTGGCCTCGCCGGCCATGTGGCAGGTGAGGCTGTCGCCGCCGATGGGCAGCGGCTGCTGGCCGAGCTGCTTGGTGAGGTGGCCCTGCGGGTCGAAGTCGACGAGCAGGACGCGCATGCCCAGGCCCGGGAGGTCTTCGAGGTCCAGGGCGGAGGCGGCCGGGTGCCCGGCGTCCGCTTCCTCGGCGGCGGTGCGGCGGGCCAGTTGGCGGGCGACGCGCACCGGGTGGAGGCTGGCCGGGTCCTCGGCGAGGGCCTCGGCGGTGCCGGCGGTGACGGCCGTCTTGCCGACGCCGCCCTTCTGGTTGCACACGACGATGCGGCGGACGACGGACGGCCGCTTCACGGTGGGGGCCGGGTTCAGCTCCAGCCAGAGGTGCACCGCCTGGGCGAGACCCTGGATGAGGGAGACGCCGCGGTCCTTGGAGTCGGTGCGGAAGGACTCCCACTGGCCGGCGGGCAGCCAGGTGGAGAACGACTCGGCGCCGGAGGTGTCGACGGGGGAGGGGGCGGAGGCGAGGGCGCTCCAGTGCGCGATGCCCTGGTGGACGGCGTCCTGGATGTCGACCCGCAGTTGGGCGGTGCGGATCTTCAACTCCTGGCGGAGCCACGGGGGGAGCTTGGAGACGACCTTCTCTCGGTCGTTCTGGGACGAGGGCGAAGTCATGAGAGGGACTTTACTAACGTTCTTGGGTGCGCGTGGGCGCCACGCTTGGGTTTTGCTAACGAAATGGGTAACGGGGCGCCCGGATGCGCGACAGGAAGTCGTCAGCCGACCGGTACGGGCGCCTGCGGGGCGGGCAGGCCGAGTTCGGCGCGGCAGGCGGCGGAGCCGGAGGGGTCGAAGAGGGGGACGCGGGGGGCGGGCACGATGCCCGGCAGGAGGTAGCTCCACAGGTCGACGACCCGGGCGTGCAGGTCCTCGCGGCCGGCACGGACGTGCGAGGTCACCTGGACGCCGGTGAAGGAGCCGACGAGGAAGGTGGAGAGGTCCCGCACGTCGAGCGAGGGCAGGACGTCGCCGCGTTCCTGGGCCGGTACCAGACAGCTGCGACAGGTCTCGATCCAGGCGTTGTACGGGGACGGGTCCGGGCTGGTGAACGAGCCGAACTCGATGACCAGGCGGATGCCGGCACGGATGCGGACGTTGGTGCGCAGCCCGAACGCCATCTGGTGGGTGAGGTCGATGACCGTCTGGAGGCCCGGGTCCGCCAGGGCAGGGACGTCCTTGGACACCTGGAACTGCTCGTCGATCAGGGTGCGGGCGAGGGCTTCCTTGGAGGGGAAGTGGAAGTAGAGGGCGCCCTTGGTGACTCCGGCGTGTTTGACGACGTCGCTGAGACTGGTGCCGCCGAAGCCGGCGCGGTCGAAGGCGACGGCCGCGCCGTCGAGGATCGCCTGCCGGGTGATCTCGGCCCGTTCCTGCCTGACCCTCGCCACGTGTGCTCCTGATTGTCGGTTACGTCCGCTGTGGGGAAGATCAATCTAGTGGGGGCAGGCGAAAGAAAACCAGTCGACCAGTACTTTTAGGGCACTTGGGGGTGTGGGTTCGTTAGTAGTTGGGGTGGTTTGGGTGGTTGTTTTTCGCTGAGGGGGCGGGGGAGGGGCGTTAACGCCGTTAACGGGGGCCGGGGAGGCGGGGCAGGGGGAGGGTGGCGGTGGTGCGGCCCTGTTTCAGGAGCCAGGCCAGGGCGCGGGGTTGGTTCAGGAGGGCGTTGCGCAGGCGCAGGCCGAGGGGGGTGGCGGGGGCGAGGAAGGGGCCGGTGCGGTTGCCGCCCCGCTGGCAGGCCCGGGCGTAGGGGCGGACGAGGGACTCGTAGCGGCGGAAGGCGGTCCGGGGGTCCTGTGGGGTGCGGGCCAGTTCTGCCGCCAGGACGTACGCGGCGACGACGGCGGTGCCGGTGCCCATGCCGCCGATCGTCGCACCGCAGGCGGCGTCCCCCAGGAGGGCGGTCCGGCCGGTGGACCAGCTGCCGACGTCGGCCCGGCTGATCGAGTCGAACCAGAGGTCGTCGGCGGCCGCGAGGGAGTCGAGGAGCGGGCCCACCCGCCAGGGCAGGCCCGCGAAGGCGCGCGTGAGGAGCGCCTTGTGGGCGGCCGGGTCGTTCCGGTCGTACGACAGCTCGGGCGAGGCGAAGAGGAAGAAGGCGCCGGCCCGGCCGGGGGTGGCGGCTGGGGCGGCGACGGAGGCGAGGCGGCCCGGGGCGTTGAAGCCCACCGAGCCGGGGCGGGTGGGGTGCGGGTCGCCCGGCAGGCTCCAGGTGGCGGCGTAGTGGCCGAGGTGGGAGACGTACCGCTCCTCGGGGCCGAAGGCCAGCCGGCGGACGGTGGAGTGCAGGCCGTCGGCGCCGATGACGATGTCGAAGGTGCGGGGCGGGGCGTGCCGGAAGGTGACGTCCACGCCGGCCGGGGTCTCGGTGAGGGAGGTGACCGTGTCGCCGAAGAGGTACTCGGTGCAGGCGCGGGAGGACGCGTGGAGGATGCGGGAGAGGTCGCCGCGCAGGACCTCCACGTCGCCGCCCGCGAAGGCGGCGGGGAGGTGGAGGAGTTCCCGGTCGTCGGCGTCCACGAAGGTCATCGGGGTGCCGCCGGTCTGGACGCGGCGGAGCTCGTCGAGGATCCCCATGCGGTCGAGGACGTGGAGGTGGGTCTCGCCGCGGAAGTCGACGGCCCGGCCTCCGGGGCGCGGGGCCGGGGCGATCTCGACCACGGTGGGGTGGAAGCCGTGGCGGCCGAGCCAGTGGGCGAGGGCGGGGCCGGCGATGCTCGCGCCGGAGATCAGGACGGTGGTGAGGGGCGCCATGGTGGTCGGTCCTTCGGGGGTGTGGGGCGAGGGGGTGGGGGAGCTTTATTGCGTCCGGTGGATGCTGTTTGTTTTGTGTACGGTAGACGCGGTTTTGGTGCGAGGGCAAGGGGTTCCGGTGGCGGACGGGCAGTGGGCTGCGGCGGTGCGGTTGTTGTGGGGGCCGCCGGTGACGCCGGCGCGGGGGCCGCGGCGGGGGTTGACCCTGGAGCAGATCGCGTCGGCCGGAGTCGGGATCGCCGACGGCGAGGGGCTCGGCGGGGTGTCGATGCAGCGGGTGGCCGGGGAGCTGGGGGTCACCAAGATGGCGCTCTACCGGTACGTGCCGGGGAAGGCGGAGGTCGTCGCGCTGATGGTGGAGGCCGCCATGCCGGACCCGGCCGGGGAGCTGGACGCGGCGCTGGCGGTGGCCGGGGACGGCTGGCGGGAGCGGCTGGGGGTGTGGGCGCGGGAGCTGCTGACCGGGTTCCGGGCGCATCCGTGGCTGCTGGACGCGACGGTGGGGGCGCGGGCGGTGGGGCCGCGGGAAGTCGGGTGGCTGGAGCGGGCGCTGGCCGCGCTGGAGGGGTGCGGGCTGACCGGGGCCGAGGCGATGGACGCCGTGGTGCTGGTGGCCGGACACGTGCGGGGGATCGCCGAGCAGGAACGGGCGACGGCCGGCGCCGGTGGACCGGACGCGGAACTGGGGGCCGTGCTGGCGCAGGTGGTGGGGGCGCGGGGCGAGGACTATCCGGCGCTCGCCGGAGCACTGGCCTCCGTCGCCGCGCACGGGGGGCAGGACCAGGCCCTGGAGTTCGGGCTGGAGCGGATCCTCGACGGCGTCGGGCTGTTCGTGGAGCGGCGGGCGACCTCCTGAAGTCGGACGCCCTCTGGTTCTGGGAGGAGGGGCCCGGGGCAGGACAGGGCCGTGGCGGGTGGTGTGCTGGGCGCCGTGGCGGTGGTCGTGCTCGCGTGCGGGGCGGGCGGGGTGCTGGCCCGCAGGGTCGGTCAGCCGGCGGTGGTCGGGGAGATCGCCGTGGGGATCCTGCTGGGACCCACCTTCCTGGGGTGGCTGTGGCCCCCGGGCCGGCGGTGGCTGCTGCCGGATGAGGTGCTGCCGCACCTGGCGGAGCTGGGGAACCTCGGGCTCGTCGTCTTCATGTTCCTGGTGGGGCTGGAGCTCGACGTGGGAATGCTGCGGGGGTTGCGGCGGGCCGTGGTGGTGGTGAGTCAGGCGAGCGTGTGGGTACCGCTGGGGCTCGGGGGGCTGCTGGCGCTCGGGCTGTACGGGACCTTCGCGCCGGAGGGCGTGGGGCGGGCGGAGTTCGTGTTGTTCGTGGCGGTGGCGCTGAGCGTCACCGCCTTTCCCGTCCTGGCGCGGATCCTCACCGAACAGGGGCTGTACGGGACGCCCGTGGGGGCGCTGGCGATGGCCTGCGCGGCGGTCGTGGACGTGGTCGCCTGGTGCCTGCTGGCGGTGGTGGTGGCCGTCGCCGGGGGCGGTGGGGCGGGGGCCGGGCTGTGGCGGGCGGCCCTGGCCGGGGTGTTCGTCGCCGGGATGTGGTGGGGGGTGCGGCCGCTGCTGGCCCGGGGGGCCGGACGGTGGGGGGTGCGGGAGCGGGGCGGCGGGGTGGTGGTGCTGTTCGGCGGGGCCTGCCTGGCCGCGTACGCGACGGAGGCGCTGGGGGTGCACGCGCTGTTCGGGGCGTTCGTCTTCGGTGCGGTGGTGCCGCGCGGGGTGGAGGCGGTGGAGTCGGCGGCGCGTCGGATGCGGGAGTTCGCGGTGCCGGTGCTGCTGCCGCTGTTCTTCGTGGGGAGCGGGCTGCGGACCGACGTGGGGGCGCTGCGGGGCGGCGGCGCCTGGTGGTGGGCGGCGGCCGTGCTGGGGGTGGCCGTCGTGGCGAAGTGGGGCGCGGCCGCGGTGGCGGCGCTGGTGGCGGGGGTGCGGCGCAGGGACGCGGTGCTGCTGGGGGCGCTGATGAACTGCCGGGGGGTGACGGAGCTGGTGGTGCTGAACGTGGGGCTCGGGCTCGGGGTGATCGGGGTGGAGCTGTTCACCGTCCTGGTGCTGATGGCCCTGGTGACGACGGCCGCCACGGGGCCGGTGGTGCGGGCGCTGGCGGTGCGGGGCGGGCGTTAACGGCGTTAACGCCGGGGGCGCGGGGCCGGCGCTGTGCGCGGGGGCCGGTGGTGTCCGCGGCGTCAACGGTGGGGGCGGCTCCGTCGGGAGTCCGGTCCGGCTCCGGTGCGGGAGCCGACTGTGGCCCAGGATCTCGTACCCCTGGATGTGGGGCGACCCGCGGATGCGGCGATTGCGGTGTGGAGCCCCTCATGGTCAAGCAGGAGCGTGCGGCACGCACGCGGGAATCTCTCGTGCTCGCCGCGGCGGAGGTGTTCGCCGCGGAGGGCTTCGCCGCGGCGTCGATCGCCGCGATCAGCGAGCGCGCCGGAGTGACCTCCGGCGCGGTGCAGTTCCACTTCGACGGCAAGCCCGCCCTCGCCCACGCCGTGGAGGCCCGGGCCGCGCGGGCGCTGCGACGGATCGCGGAAGCGGAAGGCGAACCCGATCGGGCCGGCGCCCCCCTGAGAGCGCTCGTCGACGCGACGTACGCGCTGCAGGAACTGGTGGCGGCGGACGTCGTCGTGCGGGCCGGGTTCGCGCTGGGCGCCGACGCGGCCCACCAGAGCCAGGTGGACCTGCGCGGGCAGTGCCGTCTGTGGGCGGAGCAACTGATGACCACCGCCGGCCGGGCCGGGCTCCTCGCCGAGGGAGTGGCCCCGCAGGACGCGGCACGGGTGGTGGTGGGCTTCACGGCCGGGCTGAAGGGGTTGGGGGCCGTGGAACCGGAGTGGACCCCCCGTCAGGCGCTGGCCCGGATCTGGACGGTGGTGCTGCCGGGCATCGCGCCGCACGGCACGGCGACCACGGGGCAAGAAACAGACTGAATGGTTTGATTTTAGGGCCCTGATGGGTGTTATATGACCCCTGTTGCGAGGCGGCTGAAGAGCCCCAAACTGGCACGGGTGAGTAGGTTGCTCACGAAAGCCCAGGTCGGAGTGGGTTTCTGGAGGGCGCCGAGATTCCGCCAGGAAGAAGACTGTCGGGGTGACGGTGCATTGACAAACCGTCCGTCCTGTTTTCTACTGGCTCTTGCGACCTCATCCAAAGGACAGGGGAGTACGACGTGGACATCGATGTACTGGGCGCACTCGCCGTGCGGGAGAACGGGATCTCCATCACGCCCACCGCCCCCAAGCCCCGGCAGGTCCTGGCGCTCCTGGCCCTCCACGCCGATCAGGTCGTGCCGGTGTCGGCACTGATCGAGGAGCTGTGGGGGTCCGTGCCGCCGCGCAGCGCGCGCACCACCCTGCAGACGTACGTGCTCCAGCTGCGCGCGCTCATCGCGACCGCCCTGGAGGGCAACGGTGACGAGGAGCGCACCGCGAAGGACGTCCTCGTGACGCTGCCCGGCGGCTACCTGCTCAACAGCGACCGCGGCACCAGTGACGTCCGCGAGTTCGACCGGCTGGCCGGGATGGGTTACCGCGCGATGGACGCGGGCGACTACCCCCTCGCCGCGCAGCGGCTGCGCGAGGCGCTCGCCCTGTGGTCGGGGCCCGCCTTCGCCGACGTGCAGGGCGGGGTGCAGCTGGACATGGAGACGCGCCGCCTGGAGGAGACCCGGCTGTGCGCGCTGGACCAGCGCATCGAGGCTGACCTGAAGCTGGGCCGCCACCGCGAGCTGCTGGCGGAGCTGACGGTCCTGGTGAGCCGGTACCGCACCCACGAGAACCTGCACGGGCAGTTCATGCTCGCCCTGCACCGCTCGGGCCGGCGCGGGGAGGCGCTCGACGTGTTCCAGCGGCTGCGCGCCACGCTCGTGCGGGACCTCGGGCTGGAGCCGTCCACCGCGCTGCGCAGACTCCAGCGGTCGATCCTGATGGCGGGTCCGGAGGGCGTGGGCAAGCCGGCGGTGGCGGCCGGGGCGGGCACCGGGACGGCCGTGCGGGCCGAGCGGCTCGTACGGGCCTGACCCGCGCGCGGCCGGCGTCGGCGCGGGCCGGCCGGCGGTAGGTGCAGGGACGGAGCGGGGCGAAGGGAGACGGAGCGGTGCAGGAGAGGTCGGAGCGGACCCGCAGGCGGTTGGTCTTCGCCGGGGCCGAGTTGTTCCACCGCAACGGGTACGCCAACGCCACACTCGGTGAGATCGCGGGTGCGGCGGGGGTCACGAAGGGGGCGTTGTACTTCCACTTCGCCTCGAAGGACGAGCTGGCGGACGCGGTGCAGCAGCGCGGCTGCGGCCTGCTGCACGAGGCGGTGCGCGGGCTGCGGGAGGGCGGAGCCTCGCCCTTGCAGGCGCTGATCGACACGACGCACTGGCTGGCGCGGACGCTGCACGAGGATCCGGCGATCCCGGCGAGCTTCCGGATCACCAAGGAGTGCGCCGGGCACCAGCCGGCCTCGGTCGACTTCCACGGGGCGTGGCTGTCGGTGGTGTGCGAGCTGCTGCGGATGGCGCGGGACGTGGGAGAACTGCCGCTGGACCGGCCGGCCGTCGGGGTGCCCGACGGTGCGGAGGACGCCGGTTCGGCCGTGGACCGGTGGGAGAGCGCCGAGGCGCTGGTGGCGGCGGCCGTCTGCGGGATCGAGGTGCTGGCCGGGACGGGATTGTCGTACGAGGAGCTCCAGCGGAAGGTGGCGGCCCTGTGGGGGCTGCTGCTGCCGAGCCTGGTGGGTGCGGAGCGGGTGCGGGAGTACCGCATCGCTGCCGATACCGCTGCCGCTCGGGAGCCGGGCGGGGAGCGGACGTACGAGTTCCTCGGGAGTGCGGTCTAGCGGTGCCGTGGCCGGGCGTACTTCCGTGGCCCGGTACCGCCCGGCGGTGGCCGGGGGAGCGGGCATCGTGGTCCGGTCCGACCGGGGGCACGGCTCCCGGCGGTGGCCGGGGAAGGCGCCCGGGGCCCGCTCGGGCGGGTGGCGGCGGGTCGCCCTCGGCGTGGCCGGGGGAGCGGGTGTCGGCAGGAACGGGCGGCCGGTGCGGGAAGCGGCCGACCGGGGTTTTCGGCTCATCGAGGTGCATCGACGAACTGCGGAGGGGGAGACCATGAGGATCCGGATTCTGGGACCGTTCAGTGCCGAGGTCGACGGGGAGTCGATCATGCCGTCGGCGGGCAAGCCGCGGCAGATCCTGGCCCTGCTCGCGCTGCATCCCGGGCGCGTGGTGCCGGTGCCCACGCTCATGGAGGAGATCTGGGGCCAGGACCTGCCCAACAGCGCCCTGACCACCCTGCAGACGTACATCCTCCAGCTCCGCCGCAGGCTGGGCACGGCCATGGGGCCGGGCCGGCCGGGGGTCGCCAAGGACGTCCTCACGACCCGGCACGGCGGCTACCTGCTCCAGGTGCCGCCGGAGGCCGTCGACGTCCACGCGTACGAGGACCTCGTCGCGCGGGGCCTCGCCGCCTTCGAGGGCGGCGACGACGAGGGTGCCGCCGCCCGGCTGCGGGCGGGGCTCGCGCAGTGGCAGGGGCCCGCGCTCGTCGACGTACGGGTGGGACCGGTGCTCGCGATCGAGGTCATGCGGCTGGAGGAGAGCCGGCTGGTCGCGGTGGAGCGGCGGATCGACGTCGACCTGCGGCTCGGGCGGCACACCGAACTCCTCGCCGAACTGACCGAGCTGACGGCGCGCCACGCGCAGCACGAGGGGCTGCACTCCCAGCTGATGGTGGCGCTCTACCGGTCCGGGCGGCAGGGCGCCGCGCTGGACGCGTACCGGAGGCTGCGCGGCCGGCTCATCGGCGAGCTCGGGATCGAGCCGTCGCCCCAGCTGCAGCGGCTGCACCAGGCGATGCTGAGGGTCGACCCCGCCCTCGACGTCGTGGCCGGACCCCGGAGGGGCTCCACGTTCGACCTCTACGCCGCCTGATCTCCCTCGCACGTGTCACATCCGGCGGGGCCCGTCTGTCCTGTGGGTGAGACCACGACGGAGGAGGCCGGGATGTTGGTGCTGCTGGCGGGCGCGAGCGGAGTACTGGGACGGCGGGCGGCGGCCGCGCTGCGGGCCGCGGGCCACGAGGTGGCCGGGCTGGGCCGGGGCGAGGGGATGGACGTACGGGCCGACCTGCTCGACCGGGAGGGACTGCTGCGGGCCGTCGGCGGGCGGCGGTTCGACGCGGTGGTGCACGCCGCGACCGCCCTCTCCGGCAGGGCGATGGCCGCCCACCGGGACATGGCGGCCACCAACCGGCTGCGCACCGAGGGCACGGTGAACCTGCTGGCCGCCGCGCGGGAGACGGGGGCGCGGCGGTTCCTGGTCGAGTCGATGATGTTCGGCTACGGGTACGGGGACCACGGCGCGGCCCCGATCGGCGAGGACGACGGCTTCGGGCCGCGCGGGGCGAACGCCGCGCTGGAACGGCACGTGGGCGCCATGCGGGCCAAGGAGGAACTGGCCTTCACCGCCGACGGGATCGAGGGCGTCAGCCTGCGCTTCGGCCTGTTCTACGGGGCCGGCACCACCGACACGCACCTCGTGCCGCTGCTGCGCGGGCGGAAGCTGCCCGTGGTCGCCGACCGGGGCCGGGCGCTGAGCTGGGTGGACGCCGGGGACGCGGCGCGGGCGGTGGTGCTCGCGCTGGAGTCGGGGCGTGCCGGGCAGGCGTACAACATCGCCGACGACACCCCGGTGGGCTGGGGCGCGCACCTGGGGGCGGTGGCGGAGGCGTTCGGGGCGCCCGCGCCGATGAGGGTGCCGCTGTGGGTGTTGCGGGCGGCCCCGCTGGCGCACGCCATCATGCGCAGCTCGCTGCGGCTCTCGAACGCCAAGGCGCGGCGGGAGCTGGGCTGGGAGCCGCGGTACGCGAGCAGCCCGCAGGGGGTGCGGGCGCTGGCGGCGGCCGGGGCGCAGCGGGCGTCCGGCATGTGAAACGTCCGGCGGGAGGCCCGTACCGCTGTGATCATCGGCCGATGGACATCGAAGCGCGCACCCCGCCCGTACTGACCGGTGACGAACGCTCCACCCTGACCAGCGTGCTCCAGTGGCAGCGCGACACCCTGCGGATGAAGTGCGCGGGCCTGACGGACGAGCAGCTGCGGCGCAGGGCCGTGCCGCCGTCCGGACTGAGCCTGCTGGGGCTGGTCCGGCACCTGGCGGAGGTGGAGCGGGGCTGGTTCCGCAACGTCCTGAACGGCGAGGACGTACGCGGGTACTTCCCGAAGAACGACGCCGGTGAGCGGACGGAGTTCCACGTCGAGGACGCGGACCCCGCGGAGTCCTTCCGGATCTGGGAGGAGACCTGTGAGCGGTCGCGGGCGATCGTGGCGGCCGCCGAGTCCCTCGACGTACGAGGGAACTCCGGCGACCAGGCGTACTCGCTGCACTACATCCTGGCGCACATGATCGAGGAGTACGCCCGGCACAACGGGCACGCCGACCTGCTGCGCGAGGCGATCGACGGGGTCACCGGGGAGTAGTGCCACCGCGGCTCAGGCGGGGACCGTTCCGGTCCGGTCCACGGCGTCGAGGGCGACCTGCCACGGGAAGTGCGGCGGGGCGTCGGGGCCGGCCGGGCCGGGCAGGAAACCGCCCTCGCCGTAGAGCAGTTCGGCGCCGGCGCCGCGCAGCACGGCCAGGGACTGCTCGAACTGGGGGTGGGCGGCGAGCGCCGCGTTCGTGCAGGGCATGGCCACCACCGGGGTCCCCTTGCCGAGTGCCTCGGCGGCCACGCCGACGGTGAAGCGGTCGGTGAGACCGAGGGCCCAGGCGTTGACGGAGTTGAAGGTGGCGGGGGCGAAGAGGATGGCGTCGGCGGCCGGCCACACGTCGGGCTCGCCGGGGAGCTTGTACTGCCAGCGCACCGGGTTGCCGGTCAGGGCGGCGAGACCGTCGAGGCTTTCCTGCACCCACCGCGCCGCCGTCGGCGTCAGGCCCAGGCACACGTCCCAGCCGCGCGACTGGGCGTCCTCGATCACATGGGCCACGTCGAAGACGGGCGGGGCGGCGGAGCAGAACAGGTAGAGAGTCCTCGTCATGTGGTCATGTGATCACATTCCCGGCCCCCAACTCTCCTCGAGGGTCCGGCCGCTCGGCTCAGGCCGCCGGGGCGGCGGTGATCCTGTCGGCGAAGGAGTCCAGGTTGCCCCACATCCGCGCGACGCGCTCGTCCACGGTCAGGGACTCCTCCTGGCGCCCGGCGCGCAGCTTCGGCTGCCGCTTGCCGCGCACGTAGAGGGAGCAGGCGAGGTCGGCGCAGACGTACGTGCCGACCGTGTTCCCCTCGCGGCCGCGGGCGCCCGCGAGCGGGGCGGCGAGCAGGGTGACGCCGGAGGAGGCGTGCCCGGTCAGGCAGATCTGGCACAGGCTGGACTTCACCGCGCTCGTGCGGGTCGCGGCGGGCACGCGCAGGCTGATGCCGACCGGGCCGTCGGGGCGCGGGATGACGAGGTGGGCCCGCAGCGGGGCACCCGGGTCCACCCAGCCGAGGAAGTCCAGGTCCTGCCAGGGCAGCTCGGCGAAGTCGAGGGGCAGGCGGAGGCGGGCTGCCTCGCCCTTGGTGCAGTTGACGAAGGACGAGCGGATCTGTTTTTCGGTGAGGGGTTCCACGGGAGTCGAGCCTACGGGGCGTTTCGTCCGGTCCGCACCTCGTTTTCGCAGGTGGGGGTGGTGGGGAGGGAGGTCCGGAAACTTCTCGCGGGGTCCGCGATGAGTTTGCGGGCGGGGGCCGGTCTACCCCGGTGATAGAGACGGCGTACACATGAGGAGCGACACGACATGAGCGAGCAGCCGGTGAAGGGCCCCGCGAGCTACTTCCCCTCGATCGAGAAGAAGTACGGCCGCCCGGTGGCGGAATGGGCGGACCTCATCCGCTCCTCCCCGCTGACCAGGCACATGGAGCTGGTCTCCTGGCTGAAGACCGAGCACGGCATCGGCCACGGCCACGCCAACGCCCTGGTCAAGCACACCCTCACGGAGAAGTAGACGCTCGCGCATGCGGGAGAGCGTCTGAGCCATGTCCCCTCTCAACGGACGCGGGTTGACTGGGTGTCATGACGAAGAACACGAACGAGACGCAGACGGCGCGCAACACGCTCACCCTCGTCATCGGGGGCAACGGCAAGACGGGACGGCGGGTCGCCGAGCGGCTGGAGGCCCGGGGGCGCGCGGTACGGATCGGCTCCCGCACCGGCGAGCCCGCCTTCGACTGGAACCGGCCCGAGACCTGGGGCCCCGCGCTGGAGGGCGTGGACCGGGCGTACGTCACCTACCACCCCGACCTGGCCTTCCCCGGGGCCGCCGACCGCATCGGCGCCTTCGCCGAGGCCGCCGTGGCCGCCGGGGCGCGGCGCCTGGTGCTGCTGTCCGGGCGCGGGGAGGAGGCGGCCCGGCTCGCCGAGAGCCGGCTGCGGGACTCCGGGGCCGACTGGACCGTCGTGCGCGCCAGCTGGTTCAACCAGAACTTCGACGAGTACTTCTTCCTGGACTCGGTTCTGGCCGGGGAGATCGCCCTGCCCGTGGGGGACGCGGTGGAGGCCTTCGTGGACGCCGACGACATCGCCGACGTGGTGGTGGCCGCGCTCACCGACGACCGGCACGTCGGCAGGACGTACGAGCTGTCCGGGCCGCGGCTGCTCGGCTTCGCGGAGGTGGCCGCCGAGCTGTCCAAGGCGACCGGGCGCGAGATCGCGTACGTCCCGGTCACGGACGCGCAGTACCGGGCGGTGCTGCGCGAGCACGGCCTCCCGGAGGAGTTCGCCGACCTGTTCACCCTGATCTCGGACGGGCGCAACGCGCACCTGGTCCACGGGGTCGAGGAAGTGCTGGGGCGCCCCGCCAGGGACTTCGCCGACTACGCGCGCGAAGCGGCGGCGAGCGGGGTCTGGGACGCCCGAGGATGAGGCCATGGACACGCTGACCGGACTCCTCGAAGGGCCCAGGGCCCGCAGTGCCTTCCTGATGAAGTCCGTCTTCGACCCGCCGTGGGCCATGCGGGTCGAGGACCGGGCCCCGCTGTCGGTGATGACGCTCGTGCGCGGCTCGGCGTGGCTGCTGCCCGACGACGGCGAGGCCGTGCGGATCGGGCCGGGTGACGTCGCGGTCGTACGGGGACCCGTGCCGTACACGCTCGCCGACTCGGCGGACACCCCGGTGGGCGTCAGGATCGGCCCCGACCAGCGGTGCAGCGCACAGGGCGAGGACGTCACCGAGCGGTTCTCGCTCGGGGTGCGGACCTGGGGCCCGGCGCGGGAGGGCGCCGGCTCGGTGGTGCTGCTCAGCGGGACCTACCAGGCGCCGAGCGAGATCGGGCGGCGGCTGCTGGGGGCGCTGCCCGCGGTGCTGGTACGGCCGGTGCGGGCGGCCGACGCCACCTTGATCACCCTGCTGGCCGGGGAGGTGGCGCGGGACGAGCCGGGGCAGGAGCTCGTGCTGGACCGGCTGCTGGACCTGCTGCTCATCGGGGTGCTGCGGGCCTGGCTCGCCGCCCCCGGCTCGGGGGCGCCGGCCTGGCACCGCGCCCAGGGCGACCCGGTCGTCGGGGCGGCGCTGCGGCTGCTGCACGAGGACCCCGCGTACGGGTGGACCGTGGAGGAACTGGCCCGCCGGGCCGGGGTGTCGCGGGCCGCGCTGGCCCGGCGCTTCACCGAGCTGGTCGGGGAGCCGCCGGTCGCCTACCTGACGGGCTGGCGGATCGCCCTGGCCGCCGACCTGCTGCGCGAGCCGGACGCCACGGTGGCGACGGTGGCCCGCCGGGTCGGCTACGGGAGCGCGTTCGCGCTGTCGGCGGCCTTCAAGCGGGTGCGGGGGGTGAGCCCGCAGCAGTTCCGGGAGGGAGCGGGAGCGGCCACGGCGGCGGGGGCGTCCGGCACCGTGGTGCTCGGGTAGCTACGCGAGTTCGAGGACGGCGACGGGCTGGGGGCCGCTGAGCTCGCCCGTGGGGCGGAAGCCGAGGCCGAGGTAGAACGGCGCCGGGCTGTCGTCACCGTCGTGCCAGGTGACGTACGCCCGGGTCCCGCCGCGCCGGCGGATCTCCTCCGTGACCGCCTCCACGGCGAAGCGGCCGTAGCCCTTGCCCTGGTGCCCGGCGTCGATGTTCAGGCGCCAGATGCCCGAGCGGCGGTGCTCCGGGTCCTTCGCCCGGTCCCAGACGATGTCCAGGAAGGCCATCACGAAGCCGACGACCTCGTCACCGTCGAGGACGGCCCGGGGCCAGGCGGCCTCCCCGTGGACGTAGGCCTCGGCGAGGGACTGGGCGACGGACTCGACGAGGTGCTCCTGGTCGGGACGGACGCGGACGGCGGTCACCGCTTCGAAGTTGTCCGGGGTCACCGGCACCAGGCGCAGGGATGAGCTGATCATGCGCGCAGCTTAGTTCTCCCGGGGCGATTGAAAAGAACGGGACAGCCGGTATATTTTCTGCCCGCAGGGTGCGTCGGGAGGGGAAGAGGATGGCTTTGCGGGCACAAGTGGCGGTCGTCGGCGGGGGGCCGGTCGGCATGCTCGTCGCGGCCGAGCTCGCCGGGTACGGAGTCGACACGGTGGTCCTGGAGGAGCGCACGGAGATCTCCGAGCGGCCCAAGGCCACCACGCTCCACGCCCGGGCGGTGCAGAGCCTCGCCCGGCGCGGGTACCTGCCCGGCGACGCCCCCGGGACGCACGCGGGCGCAACCTCGGCCGCGTTCCACTTCGCCGGGATCCACCGGCTGGTCATCACCGTGCCCGAGGGGGAGCCGGAGCCGGTCCTCAAACGGCCGCAGGCCGAGCTGGAACGCCTCTTCGAGGAGCGGGCCCGGGCGGCGGGCGCACGGGTGCTGCGCGGGCACCGCGTGACCGGGATCGCCCAGGAGCCGGACGGCGTGCGGCTGGACGTCGAGGGGCCCGGGGGCCCGGCGGCCTGCCGCGTCGAGTACCTCGTCGGCGCGGACGGGGCCCGCAGCACCGTACGGGAACGGCTGGGGATCGCCTCCGACACGGCACCGGCCTCGGTCTCCGCCCTGGCCGGGCTGGCCACACTGGAGGACCCGCGAGCCCTGGAGCAGGGCTGGCTGCGCACCCCGCGCGGCTGGATCGTCTCCAAGCGGACGCCCGGCGGCGAGACGCACATCCGGACGCTGGACTGCGCGGGCGCGTACGAGGGCCGGGAACGGCAGCCGACGCCGCGGGAACTGCGGGACGAGGTGTCCCGGATCGCCGGCCGCGACATCGAGCTGACGGGGGCGCGCTGGATCAGCCGGTTCAGCGACTTCACGCGCCTGGCCCGGACCTTCCGCGCGGGACGGACCTTCCTGGTGGGCGACGCGGCACACGTGCACTTCCCCATCGGCGGCCAGGGGCTGAGCTCCGGGGTGCTGGACGCCCTGAACCTCGGCTGGAAGCTGGCGCTCGCCGTGCGCGGCGTGGCGGGGGAACGGCTGCTCGACAGCTACGACCTGGAGCGCCGCCCCGCGGCCCGGGCGGTCGTCGACAACACCCGCGCGCAGCTCGCGCTGATGCGGCCCGGGGAGGACGTCGACGCGCTGCGCGAGGTGTTCACGGGACTGCTGGCCGCGGACCGGGACGCCGGCGGGCTCGCCGGCATGATCAGCGCGCAGGGGACGGTGCTCCCCGCGTACACGGAACGGCCGTCCCCGTGGGAGGGCCGGTTCCTGCCGAACTTCCGGCTGCCGGCCGGGGCCGGGGCGGACGACCTCGTCACCCTCCTGCGGGACGGCCGGCCGCTGCTGCTCCTCTTCGGGGAGGACGGGACGCGCCACGAGGAGGAGGCGCGCCCGTGGGCGCCGCTCCTGCGCGTGGTGCGGACCGGGAGGGTGCCGGGCGCGGCGCACGAGGCGCTGCTGGTCCGGCCCGACGGCTACGTGGCCTGGTCCGCGGGCGGCAGCGCGCTGGAGGGCGCGCTGTCGGCGTACTTCGGCGGCGGGGCCTGCGCACCCGCCGCGGCGACCGCGGGAGGCGGGCGTGGGATCCGGCTCAGCTGAGCGAGCCGGCGGCCTCCCGCTCCTGGGCCAGCAGGAGCGCCTCGTGGTAGACCTCGGAGGCGCGGGACTCGGAAAGGTGCAGCGAGGCGAGCACCGAGGACTGCGCGATGCTGGGCAGCAGGTGGCGCATGAGCGCGCTGACCCGGACCACGAGGTCCCGGTAGTCGGTGAGGGCCTGCGACATCGACTGGATGCCGGCGTAGGCGCCCACGAGCACGTCGGCGGTCTCGGCGGGGTCGACGTGCGGCAGCAGCTCGCCCTGGAGCTGGGCCTTGTCCAGCCGCTCGCCGACCGGGACGGCCCAGTTGCGGAACGGACCGCTGCGGTCGAGCCCCTCGGCGCGCTGGTCCATGGTCAGCCGCACGCCGGCGCGGACCATGGGGTCGGTCTGCAGCCGGTAGGTGTGCAGCATGACTATGTCCACGATCTCCTGGAGCTTGGAGGCGCGCTCCGGCAGCGGGAGGTTCTGGTTCTGGGCGTTGAGGACGCCGAGGGCCAGGTCCTCCTTGGACTGGAAGTGGAAGTACAACGCTCCCTTGGTCACGCCGGCGACCGTGAGGATCTCGGAGATGGTCGAGGCCTGGTAGCCCCGCTCCTCGAAGATCTTGGCCGCAGCGCTCAGGATGGCCTGGCGCGTGCGGATGGCTCGGACCTGTTCAGCCACGGTGGCTCCTCCTTCATCAGGTTTCGGCGGAGCGTCGGAAGCCCTGATGCAAACCGTCCGTCCCGTACGTATCTTACAGCGGGTAACTCCGACGCCAACCATGCCGCCACCCCGCAGGACCAAAAATGAGTGAGGACGGACGATGATTCTTGTGACGGGCGCCACTGGGACGGTGGGGCGTGAGGTGCTGAGACGGCTGTCCCCGGACCTTCGGGTCAGGGCGATGACGCGGCAGCCCGCACGCGCGGCGCAGGGGAGCGGAACGGCCGAGACCGTTCGGGGGGACTACGACGACCCGCAGTCGCTCGCCCTGGCCCTCGAAGGCGTGGACAGCGTCTTCCTGGTCACCAGCCGCGTCGGGCGCGACGACGACGCGCGGTTCCTGCGGATCGCGAGGTCGGCCGGAGTACGGCACGTCGTGAAGCTCTCGGCGGCGGCCGTGGAGGACGGGGACGCCGACGACCTGATCACGCGCTGGCAGCGGGAGAACGAGGACCTCCTGCGCGGCTCGGGGATGGAGTGGACGCTGCTGCGGCCGCGCTCCTTCATGTCCAACGCCCTGTCCTGGGCGTCTTCCATCCGCTCGGACGGCGTCGTGCGGGCCCTGTACGGGGCCTCGGCCAACTCCTGCGTGGATCCGCGCGACATCGCCGAGGCCGCCGTGCGCACGCTGACCGCGCCCGGGCACGCCGGCCGGGCGTACGCCCTGACCGGGCCGCGGGCGCTGACCGCCGCCGAGCAGACCGCACAGCTCGCCGAGCTGCTGGGCCGTCCGCTGCGCTTCGAGGAGCTGGACGCCGCGCAGGCGCGCGCCCAGTGGAGCGCGCGCTACCCGGAGCCCGTCGTCGAGGCGCTGCTGAGCAGTGCCGACCGGCAGCGCCGCGGAGCCAAGGCGGGTGTGGGGGGCTCGGTCGAGGAACTGACCGGGAGGCCCGCCGGCTCCTTCCGGGCGTGGGCCGGCGACCATCTGGCCGCCTTCGCGCGGCCCTGAGGCCGCCGTACCCGAGGCCGTCCTCGTCCGGGCCGGCGGCCGCCGCGGGGCTCAGTGCCCGTAGGCGGCCGCCGTGACGACGGCGGTGTAGATGACCTGGCCCTCCTGGCGGCCGGTCACGCGTACGGCTTCCTCCGCTCCCGGGATGTCCGGGTACAGGCGCTCGGCCTCGATCACGCAGGGGACGTCCAGCTCGGCGTACCGCTTGAAGTCGCCCGAGATGCTGAGCGGGAGGAAGGACGAGCGCCCCAGTGCGGCCGCGGAGGCCTGCCGGGCGGCCTCCAGGAGCACCATGCCCGGTACGTGGTCGACCCAGTGGTCGAAGAGGACGGGGTGCAGGGTGTCCACGCGCAGCTGCCAGCGGTTCGGCTCGCCTATGGGGGAGAGGACCACGTCGGTCGGCGACAGCCGTCCGACGCTCTGCGGCGCGGCGGGAGCCGTCAGGGGCAGCGCGCGGTGGCCGGGTTCGAGGGTGTGCGCGGGGCGCACCCGCCGGTACACGGACGGGCTGGTGCAGGTGTAGGAGCCCCCGCCCGTCGCCACGACCTGTCCCTCGCGGCGGACGACCGCCTCGTAGCCGAGCCCGGTCAGCCGGCCCGCCCGCCGGCTGATCGTCGTGCACGTGACCTCGATCTCGAGCGAGGCCGGCGTCTGGCGGACCTGCAGGTGCTCCGGGTGGACCGTCAGGTTGAGGTCCCACATGAGGAAGTGGTGCCCGAACGGGACGCCGAACTCCGCGTGGCCCAGCAGGCTGCCGATCTGACGGATCGTTTCGGCGCAGATGAGCGGGTCGTAGTAGCCGCCCGCGACCGGGGTGAAGAAGCTGTGGCTGCGGGGCCACTGCGCCGTCACCGTGAAGTGGGCCTCGTCCAGGCGGTGCCAGTTCGTGAGCAGGACCTCGGCGACGGAGGCGCGGTGGACCAGTTCCTTCGGGACGGTGGCGGTGAGAGACGGGAAGCGGAAGCCGTTCTGCTCCGACGTCGTGGTGGCGTACCGCCATGCCGGGTCGTAGATGGCTGCGCGCTCGACATGAAACGTGCTCGCGCTCATTGTTCCCCCTAGACAGCGCTGGCCAGTAACAGGTGTGACTGCCGAGAAAAATATATACCAACCGGTTTTTTATCCAGGGGATGTCCGAGGATTGGCTCCGGAATATGCGGAGGAATTCCTTCCGGCCATGCTGCGACTCCGTGTTTGCCCTGGTCTCGGGCCGTTGGGCGGCGTCGAATCTCCGCCATCGGCCGCGAACGATCTCAAGTGTGCCAAGAGTGATCCTTTAGTCGGCCGATGCCCCCCCGGTAAAGGGGTGGTGAAGCCCCCGCGTCGATTCGCTCAGGACGATTCGCTTCGCACCTTTGGGGTGTGCCGTTCGCCGGCCGGGCCGGGGCCGGCACCCCGGCGGGGGCCCGAACGGGCATCGTTGGTCCCTCAGTAGGTCGTACGGGAGCCCCCACCATGCCGCTCACCTCGGGTGAAGCTCCGGCGGCCGGGGATCGGGGGGCGGGCGGGCGCGAGGCCGCCGCGGCGCTGGAAGGGGAGTCTTCCGGGCCGGGTGACGGAACCACCCGGAGAATTGCTGTCGCGAAGAGGGATGTCACCCGCCTGTCTCCCGGCCGGTGCGCGGCGCCGGACGGCCCGCGGGATTCCGGCCAGCGGCCGACGGATGGCCGGTGCGAGGGGCCCGGGCCCGGTGCGCGGCCGGGCGGCCCTGGGGCGCCTGGGGCGTGGCCCGAACGGTTCGCGGCCGGCGCGTTGTCGAGGCGACTCCTCCGCCTCCGCTTTGAGCGCGGTTCCAGCGGCCCTCCGGCACGGCTCCGGCGCGAGCCGAGCAGGATTCACGTTCGGCAAACCGCGAAAGCGGTTTGTAGTTGGCCAGCCCGGTACGTACTCGCCCGTCCGGAGCGTGGCGCTCGCCACGCTCCGGACGCGGTTTCCTACCCACCATGGGTGCGAATCAGCCAACCGCGCGGTCGGTTAAGGGGTCATTCAAGCCACTCCTGTACGGGTTTCACGGGGATTTTTTCGGGCTGAGGCGACCTTGAAGCCATCCTCCAGCAGGGTTGGAACCAATGAAGTTGCAGGTCAGGGTGGGTTTTGAGCGGATCCGGCGGTGCCGGGACGGCGAAAAACGGTACATCCGGTTTGGTATTGACAAACCGGCGGAGCTGTTTTTTGCTCATTCCAGCGAAAGTCAAGGGCTCATCCACGGACGAAGCAGGGGAGTACGGCGTGGACATCGATGTACTGGGTGCACTGACCGTTCGGGAGAACGGGGTCTCCATCACGCCGACGGCGGCCAAGCCCCGGCAGGTGCTGGCGCTGCTCGCGCTGCACGCGGACCAGGTCGTGCCCGTGGCCGCGCTGATAGAGGAGCTGTGGGGGACGGAGCCGCCGCGCAGCGCCCGGACCACCCTGCAGACCTACGTGCTCCAGCTGCGCGGTCTCATCGGCACCGCGCTGGAGGGGACCGACGGGACGCGCACCGCCAAGGACGTCCTCGTCACGCTGCCCGGCGGGTACATGCTCAACAGCGGCGGCGGCACCAGCGACGTCCGCGAGTTCGACCGGCTGGCCGGGATGGGCTACCGGGCCATGGACGCGGCGGACTTCCCCACTGCCGCGCGACTGCTGCGGGAGGCGCTCGCCCTGTGGTCGGGGCCGGCCTTCGCCGACGTCGACGGCGGGGTGCAGCTGGACATGGAGACGCGTCGCCTGGAGGAGACCCGGCTGTGCGCCCTCGACCAGCGCATCGAGGCCGACCTGCGGCTCGGCCGGCACCGGGAGTTGCTCGCGGAACTGACCGTGCTGGCCAGCCGCTACCGGATCCACGAGAACCTGCACGGGCAGTTCATGCTCGCCCTGCACCGCTCCGGCCGGCGCGGCGAGGCGCTCAGCGTCTACCAGCGGCTGCGCGCCACCCTGGTGCGCGAGCTCGGCATCGAGCCCTCGGCCGCCCTGCGCAGCCTCCAGCGGTCGATCCTCATGAGCGGCCCCGAGGTGCCCGCCGCCGAATCCGCGGAGAACGCCCGCAAGCGGCTCGCCCGGGTCGGCTGAGCCGGGCGCCGGATGATCCCCCGGTGAATGCTGCACGAGGATTTAAGAAAGCGCTGGGTAAGACCTGAGATTTAATTTGCATAACGGGGATCGGAACAAAGACGACGAGCTCGATCAGCGGGCTGAGCACGGGGTTTACCGTCCAATCGGAATCCTGTCTTTCGAATCCGCCGTCTGTTCGCCTGTTTCGGAGGTCCGCTCGATGTCGGCTTGAGTGCCCGGTGATGTTGCCCTGGGCTGGCTTACCGTCATCGGGTCGAATACTGAAAACCGAGAGTATCTCGACGAAATATGGAGGGGAGACGGGATACCGTGAAGATTCAGGTTCTGGGTCCGTTGAGTGCCGAGGTCAACGGGGCATCGATCGTTCCTACGGCGGGCAAGCCGCGTCAGATCCTGGCGCTTCTCGCGCTCTACCCGGGCAGGGTGATGCCCGTCCCCACCCTCATGGAGGAGATCTGGGGGACGAACCTGCCCGAAAGCGCGCTCACCACCCTGCAGACGTACATCCTCCAGCTGCGCCGCAGACTCGGCACGGCGATGGGCCCGGGGGCCCCCGGCACCGCCAAGGACGTGCTCGCCACCCGGCACGGCGGCTACCTGCTCCAGATCCCGCAGGAGTCGGTGGACGTCCACGAGTACGAGGCACTCGTCGCCGCGGGCCAGAACGCCTTCGACGACGGTGACGACGAGCGTGCCGCCGACCTGCTGCGCAAGGCGCTCGACCTGTGGCAGGGACCCGCGCTGGTCGACGTACGCGTCGGCCCGATCCTGGAGATCGAGGTGCTGCGGCTGGCGGAGAGCCGGCTCGTCACCACCGAGCGGCGGATCGACGTCGACCTGCGCCTGGGCCGGCACAGCGAACTGCTCGCCGAACTCACCGAGCTGATGGCCCGCAACCCGCAGCACGAGGGCCTGCACTCGCAGGCCATGGTCGCGCTGTACCGTTCGGGCCGGCAGGCCACCGCCCTCGACGTCTACCGCAGGCTCCGCGCCCGGCTGATCGGAGAGCTCGGCGTCGAACCGTCGCAGCAGCTCCAGCGCCTGCACCAGGCGATGCTGCGGGTGGACCCGGCGCTGGACGTGGTCGCCGGACCGCGCCGCAGCTCCACCTTCGACCTGTACGCGGCCTAGGGTGACGCCCCCTGGCCCCGGGACCGGGAGGCCGGGCGGGTGGGCGCGGCGGCTCCAGTGGGGCTCGTCCCCGGCGTGAGGGGCTCTCCAGGGCGGCCGGTCAGGCTCCTGGCGACCCGGTATGAGCCGCTGCGCCGGCGGACGAGGAGAGAGGCAAACCATGCAAGCCACGGTCCGGCTGGAACTCGCCGACCTCACCCGCATCCTGCGGATCTGGGGAGGCGAGGAGGACTGCGTCGAGCTGACCGAGGAACTCCAGGACCTGTACTGGATCGAAATCGGCTACGACAGCCTCTCCATCCTCCAGACCATCGAGTCGATCGAGCGGAAGTTCGCCGTCCCGCTCGCCCGGGAGATCCTCGAACTGGGCGACACCCCGCGGCTCTTCCTCGACATGGTCAACGACGCGCTGGCCGGCCGCGCCGCCGTCTGAGACTCCAGCGGCGTTCGACGCGCACTCCGGCGGACACCGACAGGCTCTGCGCCAAGCGTTGAGAGAGGTGTCCCCGATGTCTGTCGAGCGAGTGCACCGGATGTCATACGCGGTCGACGCGGCCGCACCCGCCGGAGCCCTGTACACCCTGGTGGCCGACGTCACCCAGTGGCCGCTGTTCGTACCGGACACCGTCCACGTCGAGCGGCTGGACTTCGACGGCGTCGCCGACCGGTACGTCCGGTGGGCCGACGCCGGCGGGGAGCTGCGGCGCTCGCTCGTGCGGCGGAGCCTGGACGCCGGCGGGCGGCGCGTCCGCTTCCGCGAGGAGCGCCCCGACGCCCCCGTCACCGCCTCGGGCGGCACCTGGTGCGTGGAGGAACTCGCCCCCGGCTGGTCGAGACTGACCCTGGAACGGGAGGTCACCCTCGACGGCGGCCGGCCCGCGGAGGCCGAACGGGCCGTGGCGCGGGCGGAGGAGGGCGCGTGGGCCGCGCTGGGCGGCCTGCGGGTCGCGGCCGAGCGCTGGCGGCGGCTCGACGAACTCGTGGTGTCCTTCGAGGAGTCCGTACGGATCGAGGGCCCGGCCGAGCCCGTGTACGAGTTCCTGTACGGCCTGGGCTCCTGGCCCGGCAGGGTCGCGCACGTGCTGGAGGCCGAGGTGTCCGAGGACCGGCCCGGCGTGCAGCGCACCCGGCTGGTCAACCTGGCCGACGACGGCCGCGCCTACCCGACCGAGGGGGTGCGGCTGTGCTTCCCGGCCGCCGGGCGGATCGTCTTCAAGCGGACCCGGCCGCACCCGCTGCTCGCGGCGCACGCCGGCGAGTGGGCCGTGGAGCCGGACGTGTCGGGGGTCACCGTGTCCTGTCGGCACGACGTGCTGCTGGACGAGCGGGCGGTGGGGCGGCGCCCCGGCCCCGGCGCGGAACTGGCCGCGGCGCGGCGGTACGTGCGCGAGGTGGTCGGGCGCGAGAGCCGGGCCGTGCTGGAGCCGGCGACGCGGTACACGGGAGACCCGGTACGGACCCTGCGCTCGGTGTGAGGTCCCCCGGGGCCCCCGGGCGCCTCTGACTCCGGCCGGCTTCCCCCGGCCCCTGCCGGTCTCCGCCGGCTTCCCCCGGCCCCTGCCGGTCTCCGCCGGCTCCGGCCGGTCTCCACCGGCTCCCCCCCTGGCGGCGGCCCGCCACCGTGTCCCCCGCGGTGGCGGGCCGTCGTGCCGTTCAGCTCCCCCGCCCGGCGGTGTCCAGTTCGTGCAGGGTGGCGGGCACCGCCAGGCAGGGCATGACCACCCGCCAGAAGCCGGCCAGCGTGCGCGGCGCGAGCCACTGCGGGTCGTCGCGGCCCAGCGCCTCGAAGCCGAGGGTGGCCGCCACCACCGTGGCCGCCACGCTGCGGTGGTTCAGACCGGGCAGCAGGGTGCCCTCCTCGGAAGCCTCCGCCAGCAGCCGGTGCACGTACTCGTGCCACTCCCGGGGCAGGGCACAGGAGGACGCGTACGCCGACTCCCGGCCCAGCCGGAAGCCGGCCCGGGCCACGACGTCCCCCAGGAGCAGCCCGGCGAGCGCCTGGGAGCTGTCGGCCAGGGCCTGGAGGGCGGACGTGCGCCGCGCGTACACCTCGCGGGCGGCGGCGCGCAGGGCCTCGGCCCCGGCGGCCTCGACGGCCCGGGCGACCGCCGCCTTGTTCTCGAAGTGGAAGTGCAGCGCGCCCGGGCTCACCCCGGCCCCGACGCTGATCATGCTCAGCGTCGCCTCCGCGTAGCCGCGCCGCCCGAACACGGTCGCGGCTGACTCAATCAGTGCATGACGCGTCCGGACAGCGCGTTCTTGTTTCATCACGCATAGCTCCTGTATCAGTTTCCTTCCATTATTAAACCGCGCCGTTGGTATGGGAATGGGCTCACGATGCCCCTTCCTGGCTGGTTTGGCGGCGATTGGTGCCCCCGAGTGGCCCGATTTGATCCTTTTTTCAAGCTCCTTGCCGGAGTTTGAGGGCTTTGACAAACCGACGCAGCGGTTTGTATCTTCGGGACGTTGGCTCAACCGAGCTTGAGGGGAGGGGGGCAGATGAACCAGCGGACCATCGCTGTACTGGAACCTCACACGGCCACCGCGAGCGTGAACGGGGGGTTCCTGCCGGCCGAGGGGCTCAGAACGCCACAGCACGCGCCGACCCAGTCGGCCCTGTGGCGGATCCTCATCGTGGAGAGCAGCACGATCGAGGCGGAGACGCTCGCCCGGGGCCTGCGCCGGCACGGGCACGAGGTCGAGATCGTCGCCACCGGCAGCGACGCCCTGCGCTGCTACGCCGACGCCGACCTCGTCCTGCTGGACCTGGAACTCCCCGACCTGGACGGTCTGGAGGTCTGCCGCGGCATCCGCGCCGCCCACGAGATACCGGTGATCGCGGTCACCGCCCGCGGCAGCGAACTCGACCGGGTCCTCGGACTCCAGGCCGGCGCCGACGACTACCTGGTCAAGCCCTACGGGTTCCGCGAGCTGATGGCGCGGATGGAGGCGGTCATGCGCCGGGCGCGGCCGGCCCGCCCCGTCGCGGCCACCATCACCTGCGGTCCGCTGCGGATCGACGCGGGCACGCGCGAGGTGACCCTGGACGGGGAGCCCGTGGAGACCACGCGCAAGGAGTTCGACATGCTCTACCTCCTCGCGTCCCACCCCGACACCGTCATCCCGCGCAAGACGCTGATGCAGCAGGTCTGGGGCGACTCCTGGTCCCGCCGGACCGTGGACACGCACGTCAGCACGCTCCGCAACAAGATCGGAGCCGGCTGGATCATCACGATCCGGGGCGTCGGCTTCCGGTTCGGCCATGGCGCCTGAGTCCGAACCTCGCCCCCGCGCGCGCAGCCGCGCGAGGACGACCGCCGAGCACGACGCAAGCCGAGGGGGAACGAGCATGGCAGTGACGGCGCTGTGCCACGGGGAGGGCTGCCGCACCCGACGGGCGGACGGACGGACCCGCAGGCGCCCGGCCGACGGCAGCCGGCTCTGCCGGCCCTGCCGCGAGCACCTCGCCGCGGGCCTCGCGGAACTGGCCCACCTGTACGAGGAGTGCGGACGCGTCCTCGGCGGCGCCGCCCCCGGCAGCCTGCGCGAGCGCACCACCGGCGGAGAGTTCCCCGGCCTCCCCTTCAACGGGGCCGCAGCCGACGTACGGGCCCGGATGGTCTCCGTACTCGGCTCCTGGAGCGGGCTCGTCGCCCAGCAGCGCGGCATCCCCGCACCGCCGCGCACCGTCGCCGCGCTCACCGCCTTCCTGCTCCGCAACGCCGACTGGCTCGCCGCCCACTCCGCCGCCGGCGAGGCCACCGAGGAGATCGCCCGCCTGGTACGGGCCGGCCGCCGCGCCGCCTTCCCCGACCCGGCCCGCAGCATCCGCCTCGGCGACTGCCCCGAGCCCGGCTGCGCCGGCGCCCTCACCCTCGCGGTGCGCGCCGCGGCCCGCGCCGACGAGCCGGCCATCGTGTGCGCCGCGGACCCGGAACACCGCTGGACCAGCGACCGGTGGAGCGCCCTCAGCCGCTCCATGGACTCTGCGGGGGAAGCCGGCGCCCCGGCCGCGCCGGCCACCGAGCGCTGGCTGACCGCCGCCGACATCGCGCAGCTGTGGCACACGCCCACGGGCACCGTCTACCGGCTGGCGAGCGAGCAGCGCTGGCGCCGTCGCAACCGCGCGGGGCGCACGTACTACAACGAGAGCGACGTCCGGGACTGCTTCACCCGCCGGGCGGCCGCCCGCAGCTGAGCCCTTTGTCCCGACACCCGCGGCACCACACCCAGCAGCACCCGACACCGGTCAGCACGGCCTCCGGCAGCATCCGGATCCGGCCGTCTGACCGGTGTTTGACATTCCCTTTTCCGTCGTCCGACGCACCGCACCGGGCCTTGTGGAACCTGACCTACTCCTGAATCCAGCGCCATTGAACGACCGCTCGCGGCCGAAGAACCTTGTAGTCAAGATCCGGTGCACTGTCTCCGGAGGCTGAATTCAAGGAGACGTGATGGACGCCCCTGTGATCGTCGTCGGCGCGGGTCCCGCGGGCATGATGCTCGCCGGCGAACTGCGGCTGGCGGGAGTCGCCGTAGTCGTCCTCGAACGCCTTGAGCGGCGTACGGGCGAATCCCGCGGGCTCGGCTTCACCACCCGCACGCTGGAGACCTTCGACCAGCGCGGCCTGCTCGCCCGCTTCGGCGAGATCGAGCGCAGCACCCAGGGCCACTTCGGCGGACTGCCCCTGGACTTCGGCGTCCTCGACGGCGCCTGCCAGGCCGCCAAGACCGTGCCGCAGTCCGTCACCGAGACGCACCTGGAGGAATGGGCCGTCTCCCTGGGCGCCGACATCCGGCGCGGCCACGAGGTGCTCTCCGTACGCGACGACGGCGAGGGCGTCGACGTCGAGGTCCGCGGCCCGGACGGTACGCACACCCTGCGAGCCGGCTGGCTGGTCGGCTGCGACGGCGGGCGCAGCACCGTGCGCAAGGCGGCCGGATTCGACTTCCCCGGCTCGGCGGCCACCATGGAGATGTACCTCGCCGACATCAAGGGCATCGAGCTCAAGCCCCGGATGATCGGCGAGACCCTGCCCGGCGGCATGGTCATGGTGGGCCCGCTGCCCGGCGGCACCACCCGCATCGTCGTCTGCGAACGCGGCACCCCGCCGCGCCGGCGCGAGAGCCCGCCGTCCTTCGACGAGGTCGCCGCCGCCTGGCAGCGGCTCACCGGCGAGGACATCTCGGCCGCCGAACCGGTGTGGGTCAGCGCCTTCGGCGACGCGGCACGGCAGGTCACCGAGTACCGGCGCGGCCGGGTCCTGCTCGCCGGCGACGCCGCGCACATCCACCTGCCCGCCGGCGGCCAGGGCATGAACACCGGCATCCAGGACGCCGTCAACCTCGGCTGGAAGCTCGCCTCCGTCGTGCTCGGCCGGGCCCCGCTCGCCCTGCTCGACACCTACCACGACGAGCGCCACCCCGTCGGCAGGCGGCTCCTGATGAACACCCGGGCCCAGGGACTGCTGTTCCTCAGCGGCGCGGAGGTACAGCCCCTGCGCGACTCCCTGCGCGAACTCATGGCGTACGAGGACGTCGCCCGGCACCTCGCCGCCATGGTCACCGGACTGGAGATCACCTACGACGTGGGCCGGGGCAGCCACCCGCTGCTCGGCCGGCGCATGCCGGACCTGGAGCTCACCGGCCCCGACGGCCCCACCTCCAGCACCGCACTGCTGCGCCCCGCCCGCGGGGTGCTCCTCGACCTGGCGGACAACCCCCGGCTGCGGCAGCGCGCCGCTGCCTGGGCGGAGCGGGTCGACGTCGTCACCGCCCGGCCCCGCGGGGCGGCGTCCGGGACCGGCGCGGCGCACGACACCACCGCCCTGCTGATCCGGCCCGACGGGTACGTGGCCTGGGCCGCGCCCGGCAGCCACCACGACCTGCCGATGGCGCTCGAACGCTGGTTCGGGACCCCCTGACGGCCGGCGCACCCCTGACGGCCGGCGCACCCGGCGGCCGGACGAGCACGTACGAGGAGGAACCCCATGGCAACGCCCACGGCGGCGATGGCGCGTGCCGATTCCGGATTCACCGAGGAACGCCGCGCCATCGTCAGGGCCGCCCGCACGGTGCTGGCGCGCGACGGCTGGACGCGCTGCACATCCGAGGCGACCGCCCGGGAAGCGGGAGTGCCGGCGCACTCCATGGCGCGCCACTTCCCCGACCACGAGCAACTGCTCCTGAACGTACTGCTGGACAGCTCCGCCTCCGTCGCCGCGGCCCTCGCGGCCGTGGCCGAGAGCCACCTCGCGGAGATCACCGACCTGGAACAGGACCTGATCGCGCTCGGCCGGGCCTGGCTGGCCCCGCTGGAGGCCTTCCGCGAGCACTTCGCGATCGTCCGGCACATCAGCGCCGAGGTCACGCGCCTGCCCCCCGAGGCCGTCCAGAAATGGCAGGCGACCGGCCCCAGGCAGGCCCGCCGCGAGCTGGCCCGCCGGCTCGGCAGCCTCGCGGCCCGGGGCCTGCTGGACATCACGGACGCCGACCAGGCGGCGGAGCGCTTCATCCTGCTCGTCCCCTCCGGTGTCGTCCAGCGCTCCTTCCTGGGCGCCCTGCCACTGCCACAGGAGGAAGCGGACGCACTGATCGCCGACGGAGTGGCGGACTTCGTCCGTCTCTACCAGCCCTGAACCACGCCCCACACCACCCCAGACTCACGGAAGCGAGACACCGGATGCAGCACAGCAACCTGATCGTGGCCCGGATGGACGGCAAGTCGAGCGATCAAGTCGCCGAGCTCTTCGCCGCGTTCGACAAGACCGACATGCCCGAGCGCATGGGAACCCTGCGCCGACGCCTCTTCATGTACAAGGGGCTCTACTTCCACCTCCAGGACTTCGCCGACGACGACGGCGGCAAGCGCATCCAGGAGTCCCGCAACGACCCGCGCTTCATGAAGATCAGCCATGACCTGCTGCCCTTCATCCAGCCGTACGACCCGGCCACCTGGCGCAGCCCCGCCGACGCGATGGCCACCCGCTTCTACGACTGGACGGCGTCCGAGTGACGTCCCTCCAGGCCGATACGAGGGGAGGGCCGTACCGGTGGCTCGCCGGGTAGTGATCACAGGGTTGGGAGTACTGGCGCCCGGGGGCATCGGCACGCGCGAGTTCTGGGATCTGCTGAGTTCAGGCCATACCGCGACACGTGGGATCACCCTCTTCGATCCCGCTCCGTTCCGCTCCAGGGTGGCCGCCGAGGCCGACTTCCTTCCCGAACTGCACGGGATGACCCCGCAGGAGATCCGCCGCATGGGCCGCGCCGCGCAGTTCGGCGTGGTGGCGGCCCGCGAGGCGGTCGCCGACAGCGGCCTCGACCTCGCCGGGTTCGATCCGCACCGCACCGGTGTCAGCATCGGCACCGCCGTCGGAGCCGTCGGCAACCTCGACAGCGCGTACCGGGTGGCCAGCGGCGACGGTCGGCTCGCCACGGTCGACCACATGTACGCCCCGGGTCATCTGTACGACCACTTCGTCCCCAGCTCCTTCGCCACCGACGTGGCCTGGGCCGTCGGTGCCGAGGGCCCGTCCACCGTGGTCTCCACCGGTTGCACCTCCGGGATCGACTCGGTCGCGCACGCCGTCGACCTGATCCGGGAGGGCAGCGCCGACATCATGATCACCGGCGCCACCGACGCCCCGATCACGCCGCTCACCCTGGCGAGCTTCGACGCGATCAAGGCCACGACCACGCTCAACGACGAGCCCGAGACGGCCTCGCGACCCTTCGACGCCTCCCGCAAGGGCTTCGTCCTGGGCGAGGGCGCCGCCGTGTTCGTCCTCGAGGAGCTGGAGAGCGCACGCCGCCGCGGCGCGCACGTCTACGCCGAGATCGCCGGCTACGCCTCCCGCTCCAGCGCCTTCCACATGACGGGGCTGCGCCCCGACGGCCGGGAGCTGGCGGAGGCGATCACGGTCGCGCTGGACGAGGCCCGCGTGAACCCCGCCGACATCGACTACGTCAACGCGCACGGCTCCGGCACCAAGCAGAACGACCGGCACGAGACGGCCGCCTACAAGCTGGCCCTGGGCCACAGCGCCTACGCGACACCCGTCAGTTCGGTCAAGTCGATGATCGGGCACTCGCTCGGCTCCATCGGCTCCATGGAGATCGCCGCCTCCCTCCTCGCGATGGAACACCACATCGTGCCGCCCACCGCGAACCTGCACACGCCGGACCCGGAGTGCGACCTCGACTACGTGCCGCTCATCGCGCGGGAGCACCGTACCGACACCGTGCTGACCGTCGGCAGCGGATTCGGCGGGTTCCAGAGCGCGATGGTGCTGACCCGACCCGAAAGGAGGACCGCGTGAGCGCCAGGACCCTGGTCACGGGCATCGGGGTGGCCGCCCCCAGCGGGGTCGGGGTGGAGGACTTCTGGGCGGCCACGCGGATCGGCAAGAACGCCATCGGGCCCGTCACGCGGTTCGACGCCTCCACGTACCCCTCCCGCCTGGCGGGGGAGATCCGCGGCTTCGACCCCACGGACCACCTGCCCAGCCGGCTCGTCCCGCAGACCGACCGGGTCACCCAGCTCGCCCTCGTCGCCGCCGACTGCGCCTTCGCCGATGCCGGCCTGGTACCGGGGGAGATCGACCCGTACGAGATGGGCGTCGTCACGGCGGCCGCCTCCGGGGGCTTCGAATTCGGCGAGCACGAGCTGCGCAAGCTCTGGGGCCAGGGCGCCAAGCACGTCAGCGCGTACCAGTCCTTCGCCTGGTTCTACGCCGTCAACAGCGCCCAGATCTCCATCCGCAACGGTCTGCGCGGCCCCACCGGTGTCGTCGTCGGCGACCAGGCGGGCGGCCTCGACGCCCTCGCCCAGGCCCGCCGCCAGCTGCGCAAGGGCAGCCGGCTGATCGCCGCCGGCGGCTTCGACGCCTCGATCTGCTCCCTGGCCTGGGCCTCCCACCTCAACGGCGGGCTCATGTCCACGAGCGACGAGCCGGAGCGGGCCTACCTGCCCTTCGACGAGGCCGCCGGCGGATACGTGCCCGGTGAGGGAGGGGCCCTGCTCATCCTCGAGGACGAGGAGAGCGCCCGTGCCCGGGGTGCCCGTACCGTCTACGCCGAGTTCGCGGGCTACGGCTCCACGCTGGACCCCAGGCCCGGCAGCGGCCGGGAGCCAGGCCTGCGCCGTGCCATCGTGACGGCGCTCGAGGACGCGGCCTGCCACCCCGCCGAGGTCGACGTGGTCTTCGCGGACGCCTCGGCCACTCTTCGGCTCGACCGTGAGGAGGCCGAGGCCATCACCGCGGTCTTCGGCCCGCACGAGGTGCCGGTCACCGCTCCCAAGACGATGACCGGACGGATCAACGCGGGCGCCGGACCGGTCGACGTGGTCACGGCGGTCCTCTCCATGCGGGAGGGACTGATCCCGCCGACCACCAACGTGGAACTCTCCCCCGCGCACGACATCGACCTCGTGACCGTGCGGCCCCGGACGGCCTCGGTGCGCACCGCGCTCGTGATCGCCCGCGGCCGCGGCGGATTCAACTCCGCCGTCGTGCTGCGCGCCGTCGACTGACGGCCCCAGCCCGCGCCGCCGCCGTCGCTTGCCCCTGACGGCCGGGGCGCCCCATGGACCCCGCAGCCGAAAACCTCCGGGTGCGGAAAACCTATGAAGGGATCCATCGTGTCCAAGCAGGAATTCACCATTGACGACCTCAAGCGCATCCTCCTCGAGGGCGCGGGCGCCGACGAGGGCATCGACCTCGACGGCGACATCCTCGACCACGAGTTCGAGACGCTGGGATACGAGTCGCTGGCGCTGCTGGAAACCGGCGGGCGCATCGAGCGCGAGTTCGGCATCACGCTGGACGACGAGATCTTCAGCGACAACTCCACGCCCCGATCGCTGGTCGCGGCCATCAACAAGACCCTGCGCGACGCCCTCGTCGACGCCTGACCGGTCTTGCCGGGCGGCCGCCGCCCCACGTGGCGGCCGCCCGTTTCCCCTCGTTCCATCCCTTCCTTTGGAGAAGAAACACATGTCGGACCAGGACAAGCGGGTCGCCGTGGTGACCGGTGCCACCAGTGGGATCGGGCTCGCCGTGGCCCGGCTCCTCGCCACTCAGGACCACAAGGTGTTCATCGGTGCGCGGAGTGCGGAGAACGTTGCGGAGACGGTGAAGGTGCTTCAGGGCGAGGGTCTTGAGGTGGATGGTGCGTCGGTGGATGTGCGGTCGGGGGAGGGGGTGCGGGGCTGGATCCAGGCGGCGGTGGATCGGTTCGGTGGTGTGGACGTGGTCGTGAACAACGCGGGGCGTTCGGGTGGTGGTGTGACGGCGGACATCGATGACGAGCTGTGGCATGACGTGATCGACACGAATTTGAACAGTGTGTTCCGTGTGACGCGTGAGGCGTTGACGACGGGTGGTCTGCGGGCGAAGAGCCGGGGTCGGATCATCAACATCGCGTCGACGGCGGGGAAGCAGGGTGTGGTGCTGGGTGCTCCGTACTCGGCGTCGAAGCACGGGGTGGTGGGTTTCACGAAGGCGTTGGGCAATGAGCTGGCGCCGACGGGGATCACGGTGAACGCGGTGTGCCCGGGGTATGTGGAGACGCCGATGGCGCAGCGGGTGCGGCAGGGGTATGCGGCGGCGTATGACGCGACGGAGGAGGCGATCTTGGAGAAGTTCCAGTCGAAGATTCCGCTGGGCCGTTACTCGACGCCGGAGGAGGTGGCGGGGCTGGTGGGGTATCTGGCCTCGGACACGGCGGCCTCGATCACCTCGCAGGCGCTGAACGTGTGCGGTGGTCTGGGCAACTTCTGACCTTCGTTGGTGTGTCGGGTGTCGTTCCCTTCTCTTTCTAGGAGTCATGTATGTCGCAGCCTGGTCTGCGTGAGGTGGAGCATGAGATCACGGTCTCGGCTCCGGCGAGTGCTGTTTACCGTCTGATCGCGGAGGTGGGGAACTGGCCGCGGATCTTCCCGCCGACGATTTATGTCGATCATGTGCCGGAGGGTCCGGGTGAGGAGCGGATCCGTATCTGGGCGACGGCCAATGGTGAGGCGAAGAGCTGGACTTCGCGTCGGTCGCTGGATCCGGTGGGGTTGCGGATCACGTTCCGTCAGGAGGTGCCGGCGCCGCCGGTGGCGTCGATGGGCGGGGCGTGGGTGATCGAGGAGCTGGGTGAGGGTCTGTCGCGGGTGCGGCTGCTGCATGACTACCGGGCGGTGGGTGACGACGCGGAGAGTCTGGCGTGGATCGATGAGGCGGTGGACCGTAATTCGCGGTCGGAGCTGGCCGCGTTGAAGACGAACGTGGAGGCGGCGCACGCGGCGGAGGGTCTGACGTTCTCGTTCGAGGACACGGTGCAGATCGCGGGTTCGGCGAAGGACGTGTTTGATTTCGTCAACGAGGCCGGTCTGTGGCAGGAGCGGCTTCCGCATGTGGCGTCGGTGCGGTTGTCGGAGGAGACTCCGGGGCTGCAGGAGCTGGAGATGGACACCCGGGCCAAGGACGGTTCGGTGCACACGACGAAGTCGTACCGGGTGACGTTCCCGCATCACAAGATCGCGTACAAGCAGACGACGCTGCCGGCGTTGATGACGCTGCACACGGGTTACTGGACGTTCGTGGAGAACGCGGAGGGTGTCGCGGCGTCCTCGCAGCACACGGTCACGATCAACAGTGCCAACATCGCCCGGATCCTGGGCGAGCAGGCCACGGTCGAGGACGCCAAGGAATACGTCCACACGGCACTGAGCACCAACAGCCTCGCCACCCTCAACCACGCCAAGAACCACGCCGAGAACAAGGACTGATCATGGCTGGGGACTACAACGACACCCAGGTGATCGTGGTCGGCGCGGGCCCCGTCGGGTTGCTGCTCGCCGGGGAACTGCGGCTGGCGGGCGCAGACGTGGTGGTCCTCGACAAGCTGACCGCGCCGACCACCGAATCACGGGCGTCCACCCTGCACTCCCGCACCATGGAGATCCTGGAGTCCCGGGGGCTGCTCGACCTGCTGGGCGACATTCCCAACGACCCCGCCGGCCACTTCGGGGGGATCCCCTTCGGCCTCGGTGCGACCGGCCCCTACCCGGGGCAGTGGAAGGTCGCCCAGACCCGCCTCGAGGAGGTCCTGGGGCAGTGGGCGGCGGACCTGGGCGCGGACGTCCGCCGGGGCCACGAGGTCACCGGGCTGACCGCGACCGGGGACTCGGTCACCGTGGACACGCGGGGACCGGACCGCAGCGTCACGTCCTTCCGTGCCGCGTACGCGGTCGGATGCGACGGCGAGACCAGCGCCGTGCGCCGACTGGGCGGCTTCGCGTTCCCGGGCACCGACGCGGAGCGGGAACTGCTGCGCGCCGACGTGGCCGGCATCGACATCCCGGCTCGCCGCTTCGAACGGCTCGAGGACGGGCTGGCCATCGCCGCCCGGCGCCCCGACGGGGTGACCCGGGTGATGGTGCACGAGTTCGGGGCACGGCCCCGCAGCGGTCAGCCCACCTTCGAGGAGGTCGCGGACACGTGGAAGCGCGTCACGGGGGAGGACATCAGCGGCGGCACACCGCTGTGGGTGAACTCCTTCGGCGACGCCTCCCGCCAGGCCGCGCACTACCGCCGCGGCCGGCTCCTGCTCGCCGGCGACGCGGCGCACCAGCAGATGCCGATCGGCGGCCAGGCCCTCAACCTCGGGCTCCAGGACGCCTTCAACCTGGGCTGGAAGCTGGGCGCCGTGGCGGCCGGACACGGCGGAGAGGACCTGCTCGACACCTACCACGAGGAACGGCACGCCGTCGGCCAGGCCGTCCGGAGCAACATCAGGACGCAGGCCCTGCTGCTGCTCGGCGGCCGCGAGGTCGACGCGATCCGGGAGGTCTTCGCGGAGCTCACGGCGCACGAGGACGTCCGCGCCCACCTGGCCGGAATGATCTCCGGCCTGGACGTCCGCTACGGGGCCGCTCCGGGCGACGACCCGTTGCTCGGCCGGCGCCTGCCCCAGGCCCCCGTGGAACACGGCGAGGGCGCGGCCACCACCTTCGGGCTGCTGCGCGCGGGACGGGGCGTACTCCTCCTCGCCCCCGGCGACGAAGCGCGCCGCGAGGAGCTGCGCGCGGCCGCCGAGCCGTGGACGGACCGGATCCGCATCGCGACCGCCGCCCGTGACCAGGAGCCGGCGGCCGGCGGCACGGCCGTGCTGGTCCGGCCGGACGGTCACGTCGCGTGGACGGACGCGGCGCGGGACGACGGGCTCACGGCCGTCCTGGAGCGGTGGTTCGGGCCGGCCACCGGAGCGGACCCCAGGCGGCCCGCTCCGCGGGGCCGGGTCACGCCGGTGCGCACCGCACCGGCGGCGGGAGGACGGAGGCACGGCGTGGACAGGCTCGCGGGCAGGACCGCACTGGTCACCGGGTCGAGCCGGGGCATGGGCCGCGCGGCCGCCGTCCGGCTGGCCGAGGAGGGCGCGCTCGTCGCCGTCCACTACGCCACCGACGAGGCCGCCGCCCACGAGGTCGTCGCCTCCGTGGAGAGGGACGGCGGCCGCGCCTTCGCGGTACGCGCCGAACTCGGTGTCCAGGGAGACGTGGCCACCCTGTTCGACGCGCTGGAACGGGACCTGCTGGAGCGCACCGGCAGCACCGACCTCCACATCCTCGTCAACAACGCGGGTGTGATGGGGGGAGTGGGCCCCGACGACATCACCCCCGAGCAGTTCGACCGGATCTTCGCGGTCAACGCGAAGGCCCCGTTCTTCCTCATCCAGCGGGCGCTGCGCAACATGCCCGACGGCGGCCGGATCATCAACATCTCCTCCGGCCTCACCCGGTTCGCCAACCCGGACGAGATCGCCTACGCGATGAGCAAGGGGGCCGTCGAACAGCTCGCCCTGCACTTCGCGAAGGCGCTGGGCCCGCGCGGCATCACCATCAACTCGGTCGCGCCCGGAATCACCCGGAACGACAACCCGGTCTTCGGGATCCCCGAAGCCGTCGAGCAGATGGCGGCGCTGTCCGTCTTCGACCGGGTCGGCGAGCCGGAGGACGTCGCCGACGTGGTGGCCTTCCTCGCCACGGACGAGGCCCGCTGGATCACCGGCTCCTTCGTCGACGTCACGGGCGGCACGCTGCTCGGCTGAGCCGGGCACGGCCTCGCGAGGCACGGCCGCGCGAGCCCTCCAGACCGCCGGCGCAACCCCGCGCCGCGCCGGCACCGGGGCGGGCCGCCGGGGAACCCTCCCCGGCGGGCCGCCCCTCCCCTTTCCCACCCTCCAGCGAAAAGCGAGCATGCACTCCTCGACGAAGAACCTGCCCGTCGGCGAGCGGGCCCCGGCCCCCTGGGCCCTGGTGTCCGTACTCGCCGCCAACATGCTGGTCGACGCCCTGGAAGTGTCCGCGAGCCTGGTGGCCCTGCCCGTCGTCGGGGCCGGTCTGGGGCTGGAGGCCCCGCGGCTCCAATGGATCGTCACCGGCTTCGCCGCGGGTTTCGGCGGGCTCCTGCTCCTGGGGGGCCGACTGGTCGAACGGCTCGGCCGCCGCAGGGTCTACCTGGCAGCGCTCCTCCTCTTCGCCGTCGCCTCCCTGGCCGGGGCGCTGGCGCAGGACGCCGCCCTGCTGACCGCGACCCGTGTGGTCAAGGGCTTCTGCGTGGCGCTCACCGCGCCCACCGGACTCGCCATCATCATGTCCGCGGTCCCCGAGGGGGAGGCCCGGCGCAGGGCGGTGTCGCTCTACTCCTTCTTCGGAGCCGCGGGCTTCTGCACGGGGCTGCTGCTGTCCGGGCTGCTGAGCGTGTTCAGCTGGCGCTGGACCATGGCCTTCCCGGCGCCCGTCGCGCTGCTGCTGCTGGCCGCCGGCCTGCGGCTGGTCCCGCGGGACCCCGCACCGCGGCCGTCGGCGAAGGGGGCGGGACGGTACGCGCTGGCCGGCGGCCTCAGCCTCACCGGTGCGGTCCTGCTGCTCGTGTACGCGCTCTCGCACCTCCCCGGCCCCGGGCCGGAAGGGGGCCGGGCGGCGGCGGCCTTCGCGGCGTCGCTCGTGCTCGGCGCGGCCTTCGTCCTGGCCGAGCGCCGGGCGCCGAGGCCCCTGGTGCCCCGCGAGCTCCTGGGCCACGCGCCACTGCTGCGGTCCGCCGCCGGCGCCGCCGCGCTCAACGGCTCGTACGTGGCCTTCCTCCTCATCGCCGGCCTGCACCTCCACGAGGCCGGGTGGGGGCCCTGGCGGACGGCACTCGTCTTCCTGCCCGCCGCCGTACCGCTCGCGCTGACGGCCCTGCACTCGGGCCGGATCGCCGCGAAGCTGGGCCCCGCCCGGGCGGTCGCCGCGGGGGCGGTCCTCGCCCCGCTCGGGTACGCGCTCTATCCGCGGGGCGCCGGAGCCGAGCCGGGCCCCGTCGGGCTGCTCCCCGCCATGACGTGTGTCGGAGCCGCCTTCGTACTCGCCTTCACCGCCCTGCACCTCCAGGCGACGGGATCGCTCCCGGCCGGACTGCAGGCAGCGGCGGGAGGCTTCTACCAGACCTGCGTCCAAACGGGCGCGGCATTCACGGCGGCACCCGCCGCCGTGCTGTACACGGCGGGCCGCAGCCAGGCGCTCTGGCTGGTCATCGCCGTGGGAGCGGCCGGGGCGTGCGTCGCGTTGGGCGGCCTGCTGCGGAACCCCCGCTCCACCTCACCTCATTTCACCTCATCACGAATTCGTCCATGAAAGGGCCCAGCATGTCGAACGAACCCCTGAAGCTCGCCGTCATCATCAGCAGCGTGCGTGAGGGCCGCTTCGGTCCCGTCCCGGGCCAGTGGTTCGCCGAGCAGGCCCGGGAGCGGGCGGACCTCCTCGTCGACGTCATCGACCTGACGGAGCACGAGCTGCCGAGCGCCCTCTCCCACAACCCCTCCCCGGAGACCGCCGAGGCGCTGGCCACGATCTCCCCGCGGCTCGAGCAGGCCGACGCGTTCGTGGTCGTCACGCCGGAGTACAACCACAGCTTCCCGGCCTCCCTCAAGCACGTCATCGACTGGCACTACACGCAGTGGCGCGCCAAGCCGGTCGGCTTCGTCTCCTACGGCGGCCTCGCGGGCGGCCTGCGCGCCGTGGAGCAGCTGCGTCCGATCTTCGCCGAGCTGCACGCGGTGACCGTCCGCGACTGCGTCAGCTTCCACTCGGCGTGGGAGCAGTTCGGCGAGGACGGCCTGCCCAAGGACCCGGAGGGCCCGCAGGGCGCGGCCAAGGTGCTGCTCGACCAGCTCATCTGGTGGGCCGCGGCCCTGCGCGAGGGCCGCGAGAAGAACCCCTACCAGGCCTGATCCCCAGCCCCGCACACCCGACCACGGGCGGACGGAGGCGACTCCGTCCGCCCCGACCCGGAAAGCATCATGAACACACTTCACATGTCACAGACATACGAGACAGACACCGGCCTGGTCCATATGACCCGGCCCGACATGGCGGTCCTGGCCACCGCGGGGCTGCGTGAGCGCACCCGGATCCTGGAGCAGTACGTACGCGAGGAACTCGGCCGCATCCTCGGCATCGAGCCCCACCTCGTGGACACCACGGGCCGCCCCATGGGATGCCTCGGCATCGGCTCGATCTCCGGTATCGAACTCCAGTACCGCATGGAAGCGACCCTCGGCGTCGACGTGAACCTCCAGCGGCTGCTGCTCGCCAACAGCGCCCAGGAGCTCATCGACTGCCTCGCCGGCCAGCTCGGTCCGGACGCCCACCTGCACGGGGCAGCGGTGCCGGCATGACGACGACGACCCTCCTGCCGGCCGCGCGCCCGGCGGTGCACCACCAGGGCCTGGCGCGCCCCGACTTCACCCTCTCCGCGGACCGCGTCGACCTCTGGCTGATCCGCCGTCCCACGGGAGCGGACGCCGAGGCCCTGGCGATCGGCGAACTCGACGAGCAGGAGCGCAAGCGCACCGACTCCTTCATCCGCCAGTCCGACGGCCTGCTGTACGCCGCCGCCCACGTCGCGGTGCGCCGGCTCCTCGGACGCTACACGGCCACGCTGCCCCAGGACGTCCGCTTCATGCGCGAGCCCTGCCCCGGCTGCGGCGAGCCGCACGGGCGCCCCGCACTCTCTCCCCCGCCGCCGCCGCTGCACTACTCCCTCTCCCACAGCGGGGGCGTGGCGATGGTGGGCGTCGGCACCACACCGATCGGCGTTGACGTGGAGAAACTCCCGGGCGCCGAGACGGTGGACATCTGCTCCAAGGCACTGCACCCCGAGGAGCAGCTGGAGATCGCCGGGGCCGAGGCCGGTGAGGAGCGGCGGCAGCTGTTCGGGCAGATCTGGACGCGAAAGGAAGCGTTCCTCAAGGGGCTCGGTACAGGGTTGAGCCGTTCGCCCGCCGAGGACTACCTGGGCACCGACCACGACCGTCACCCCGACGGCTGGACCATGGTCGGCGTCCCGGCCGACGCCAACCACGCCGCCGCCGTGGCGGTGGCGGGAGCCGCCCCCAAGGCGGTCGAGGTCCGGTGGGTGCCCGACACCTGGCTGGCCACGGGCAACAGCGTGTGCGGCGCCGCCGCTCCCGGACCGGACGCAACGGTCCTCGCCAGTTGAACCGCAAGTAAGGACGTGACCGGATGACCACCGCCTTCGTCTTCCCCGGCCAGGGCTCCGAATGCGCCGGCATGGGCAAGGACCTGCTCGCCCTGCGGCCCGACCTCGCCGACACCTACTACCGCACCGCGGACGACCTGCTCGGGATCCCGCTGGCCCGGGTCTGCCTGGAGGGGTCTCCCCGGGACCTGGAGGACCCGGCGGTGGCACAGCCCGCGATCTTCCTGACCAGCCTGGCCGTACTGGAGGTGCTGCGCGGCGAGGGGCTGCGGCCGGACGCCGTGGCGGGGCACAGCCTGGGCGAGTACGCGGCGCTGGTCGCCGCCGGCGTGCTCGAGTGGACCGAGGCCCTGTGGCTGGTACGGCTGCGCGGCGAGCTCGTCGCCACCGTCGGCGACCGCATCGGCAGCGCCACCGCGGCGGTCATCGGCCTGAGCCGCACGGACCTGGCCCGGATGTGCGCCGAGGCCCGGGCGGCCACCGGCCAGGTGGTCGAGGTGGCGGGGGACAACGAACCCCGCCAGACCGTGGTGTCGGGCCAGGCCGAGGCGGTGGCCCGCACCACCGACGCGGCCCGGGCCGCCGGCGCCCGCGTGGAGTGGCTGCGTATCGGCGGCCCCTTCCACTCCAGCCTGCTGGACGAGGCACAGGCGGAGTTCACCGAGACGCTGATCGCCACGGAGTTCCGCGACCCGGCCGTGCCGCTGGTCTCCGGCGTCACCGGAGGGTGGGTGACCACGGCCGCCGAGGCGGTCGTCGCCCTGCGCGGCCAGCTCACCAGCCCGGTGCGGTGGACCGAGACCGTCCAGGCGCTCGCCGCCTCGGGCGCGGACCGGTTCGTGGAGGTGGGGCCAGGACGGGTGCTGGGCGGGCTGATCCGCCGGATCCTGCCGGGCGCCCGGGTCCACCCGACGGACACCGCGGCCCGTCTGGCCGGAGCGGTGGACGCCTTCACCGCCACCGCAGTCTGACCATCGACCCACGGAGAGGGTGGGAGAACCATGCCCCGAGCGGATGACACGATCCGGCAGCGGATCGACGAACTCAACGGGATCAAGGAGTCCGCGCGCAGCGGCGACGAGGGCGCGACCCGGCGTCAGCATGCCAAGGGCAAGCTGACCGCCCACGAGCGGATCGCGCTGCTCCTGGACAAGGGATCGTTCAGCGAGGTCGAGCCGCTGCGGCGGCACCGGGCGACCGGATTCGGGCTCGAGGCCAAGAAGCCCTACAGCGACGGCGTCGTCACCGGCTGGGGCACGGTCGAGGGACGGACCGTCTTCGTCTACGCGCACGACTTCCGCATCTTCGGCGGCGCGCTGGGCGAGGCCCACGCCACGAAGATCCACAAGATCATGGACATGGCCGAGGCGGCCGGCGCCCCGCTGGTCTCGCTGAACGACGGCGCGGGCGCCCGCATCCAGGAGGGCGTCTCCGCCCTCGCCGGCTACGGCGGCATCTTCCAGCGCAACACCCGCGCCTCCGGCGTCATCCCGCAGATCTCGGTGATGCTCGGCCCCTGCGCGGGCGGCGCGGCCTACTCGCCGGCGCTCACCGACTTCGTGTTCATGGTCCGCGAGACCTCGCAGATGTTCATCACCGGCCCGGACGTGGTCAAGGCCGTCACCGGTGAGGAGATCAGCCAGAACGGACTGGGCGGGGCGGACGTCCACTCGGCCACCTCCGGCGTCGCGCACTTCGCGTACGACGACGAGGAGACCTGCATCGCCGAAGTGCGCTACCTGCTGGCCCTGCTGCCCTCCAACAACCGCTCGCTGGCCCCCGTCGAGCACACCGGCGACCCGGCCGACCGGCTGAACGAGGCGCTGCTCGACCTGGTCCCGCTGCAGCCGGGACAGGCGTACGACATCCGCAAGGTCATCGAGGAGGTCGTCGACGACGGCGAGCACTTCGAGGTGCACCCGGCCTGGGCGCCCAACCTCGTCTGCTCCCTGGCCCGCCTCGACGGCCACGTCGTCGGCATCGTCGCGAACAACCCGGCCGCGATGGCGGGCGTGCTGGACATCGAGGCGTCCGAGAAGGGCGCGCGCTTCGTCCAGTTCTGCGACGCGTTCAACATCCCGCTGGTCACCCTCGTCGACGTCCCCGGCTTCCTGCCGGGCGTGGACCAGGAGCACAACGGCATCATCCGGCGCGGAGCCAAGCTGCTGTACGCGTACTGCAACGCGACCGTGCCGCGCATCTCCCTGGTGCTGCGCAAGGCGTACGGCGGCGCCTACATCGTCATGGACTCCCGCTCCATCGGAGCCGACCTGGCGCTGGCCTGGCCCACCAACGAGATCGCCGTCATGGGCGCCGAGGGCGCGGCCAACGTGGTCTTCCGGCGCGAGATCGCGGCGGCCGAGGACCCCGAGGCCGTCCGGGCGCAGCGGATCGCGGAGTACAAGGACGAGCTGATGCACCCCTACTACGCGGCCGAACGCGGCCTGATCGACGACGTGATCGACCCGCGCGACACCCGCCAGGTGCTGATCCGCTCCCTGGCCATGCTGCGCGCCAAGCACGCAGACCTGCCCGCCCGCAAGCACGGCAACCCGCCCCAGTGAGCACCGGCAGAACGTCACGAGACGAGGAGCAGCCCGTGAACACCGAGCAGTCCGCCGACTACATCCGCGTGGTGAAGGGATCGCCCGACGCCGAGGAACTCGCGGCACTGACCGCCGTCGTCATGGCACGGGCGGCCGCCCACGAAGGCCAGCACGGCGGTACGGCGGGCAGTGGACCCGTACTCGCCGGCTGGCACCGGCCCGAGCGGGTCCGGGGCTTCCTCGGCCCGCGCACCTGGCGCGACAACACCACCGAGGCCCGATCCGCCTGACGGCGGCGTCCTTCCCTCCCTCCCTGCCAAGGAGCACGACATGACACACCCCGTCCCCGAACGGGCGCGCCACGAGGAGGCGGTATGAGGCTGCTGGTCACCGGCGGGGCCGGGTTCATCGGCTCGCACTTCGTCCGGACCCTCCTCGACGGCGGATACGCCGGTCACGAGGAAACCCGCGTCACGGTCCTCGACAAGCTCACCTACGCGGGCAACCGGGACAACCTCCCGGCCGCCCACCCCCGCCTGGACTTCGTCCGCGGCGACATCTGCGACGAGACGCTGCTGCGCGAGCTGCTGCCCGGCCACGACGCGGTGGTGCACTTCGCGGCCGAGTCCCACGTCGACCGGTCGGTGCACTCGGCGGCCGAGTTCGTCCGCACCAACGTCGGCGGCACCCAGACCCTGCTGGACGCCTGCCTGGCGACCGGGGTCCGGCGCGTGGTCCACGTCTCCACCGACGAGGTCTACGGCTCCATAGCCGAGGGCGCCTGGACCGAGGAGTGGCCGCTCCAGCCCAACTCCCCGTACGCGGCGTCCAAGGCCTCCTCCGACCTCATCGCCCGTTCCTACTGGCGCACGCACGGCCTCGACGTCTCCATCACCCGCTGCTCGAACAACTACGGGCCGTACCAGCACCCCGAGAAGCTGATCCCGCTCTTCGTCACCAACCTGCTGGAGGGCGAACAGGTCCCCCTCTACGGCGACGGGCGCAACATCCGCGAGTGGCTGCACGTCGACGACCACTGCCGGGCCATCGCCCTGGTCCTGGACCGGGGCCGGGCCGGCGAGGTCTACAACATCGGCGGCGGCAACGAGCAGACCAACCTGCACATCACCGAGCGGCTGCTCGCCCTGTGCGGTGCCGACGAGTCCTCGGTGCGCCGGGTCGCCGACCGCAAGGGCCACGACCTGCGCTACGCCCTCGACGAGACCAAGATCCGCGAGGAGCTGGGGTACGCCCCGCGCGTCCCCTTCGAACAGGGCCTCGCCGACACCGTCGCCTGGTACCGCGACAACCCCGGCTGGTGGAAGGCCGTCAAGCACCGAACCGACAACTCCGGCCCCGAAGGCCGTGAAGGGACCCCGGCATGAACGTCCACAAGGGACTCATCCTCGACGAGACCGCGAAGTTCCACCAGGACACCCAGAACGACGGGCCCTTCGTCCCCGGCACCACGGAGATCTGGCCGGCGGGCGCGGTCCTCGACGAGCGCGACCGCGCCGCCCTCGTCGAGGCGGCCCTGGAGATGCGGATCGCCGCCGGACCCAGCTCGCGCAAGTTCGAATCCCGGTTCGCCCGCAAGCTCGGCCACCGCAAGGCCCATCTGACCAACTCGGGCTCCTCCGCGAACCTGCTGGCCATGACGGCCTTCACCTCGCACCTGCTGGAGGACCGGCGCCTGCGGCGCGGGGACGAGGTCATCACGGTCGCCGCGGGCTTCCCGACCACCGTCAACCCGATCATCCAGAACGGCCTCGTGCCCGTCTTCGTCGACGTCGAGCTGGGGACGTACAACACCACGGCCGACCGGGTCGCCGCCGCCATCGGCCCGAAGACCCGGGCGATCATGATCGCGCACGCGCTCGGCAACCCCTTCGAGGTCGCCGAGATCGCCCAGCTCGCCGAGGACCACGGGCTGTTCCTCATCGAGGACAACTGCGACGCCGTCGGCTCCACCTACGACGGGCAGCTCACCGGCACCTTCGGCGACATCACCACCGTCAGCTTCTACCCCGCCCACCACCTCACCATGGGCGAGGGCGGCTGCGTACTGACCTCGAACCTGGCGCTCGCGCGGATCGTGGAGTCGCTGCGCGACTGGGGCCGGGACTGCTGGTGCGAGCCGGGCGAGACCAACAAGTGCCTCAAGCGCTTCAAGTACCAGATGGGCACCCTCCCCGAGGGCTACGACCACAAGTACATCTTCTCGCACGTCGGCTACAACCTGAAGGCCACCGACATCCAGGCGGCACTCGGCCTCACCCAGCTCGACAAGATCGACGACTTCTGCGACGCCCGCCGCCGGAACTGGCGCCGGCTGCGCGACGGGCTCGAAGGGGTGCCGCACCTGATCCTCCCCGAAGCCACCCCGCGCAGCGACCCGAGCTGGTTCGGGTTCGCCCTCACCGTGGACCCGGAGGCGCCCTACACCCGGGCCGCCCTCGTGGACTTCCTGGAGGACCGCAAGATCGGCACGCGGCGGCTGTTCGCCGGGAACCTGACCCGGCACCCCGCGTACATCGACCAGCCGCACCGCATCGTCGGCGACCTCACCAACAGCGACATCATCACCGACCAGACCTTCTGGGTCGGCGTCTACCCGGCACTGACCGACGAGATGCTCGACTACGTCATCGCCTCGGTCAAGGAGTTCGTCGGGAGCCACTCGTGACGGCTTCCGCCGCCCTCCCCGGCCGCAGCGCACCGGCCCTGCGCCCCCGCTCCGACGCGGACCTCCCGCAGCGCCTCGCCCGGTCGGCCGCCACCCCCGCGGCCGCCACGGGCGACACCCCGGACGTGCACGCCTGGCTGGAGGAACGCCGCCGGGCACACCGCTTCCAGGTGGACCGGATACCCTTCGCGGAGCTCGACGGCTGGTCCTTCGACCCGGACACCGGCAACCTCGGCCACCGCAGCGGCAAGTTCTTCACCGTCGAGGGCCTGCGCGTGACCAGCTCCACCGACGGCGTCGAACAGCACTGGCACCAGCCGATCATCCGCCAGCCCGAAGTCGGCATCCTCGGCATCCTCGTCAAGGAGTTCGACGGCGTCCTGCACTTCCTCATGCAGGCCAAGATGGAGCCCGGCAACCGCAACCTGCTCCAGCTGTCGCCCACGGTGCAGGCCACCCGCAGCAACTACACCAAGGCCCACAAGGGCGCCGACGTGCGCTACATCGAGTACTTCACCCAGCCCGGCCGCGCCCGGGTGCTCGCCGACGTCCTCCAGTCCGAGCACGGCTCGTGGTTCTACCGCAAGAGCAACCGCAACATGCTCGTCGAGGCCGTCGGCGAGGTGCCCGAGCACGACGACTTCCGCTGGCTGACCCTCGGCCAGATCGGCGAGCTGCTGCGCCAGGACAACGTCATCAACATGGACGCCCGCACCGTCCTCGCCTGCGCCCCGTTCGCGGACCCCGAGGAGCTCTCCCACCACTCCGACACCGAGCTGCTGTCCTGGTTCACCGGGGAGCGCACCCGCCACGACGTGAGCGCCGAACGCGTGCCGCTCGCCGGCATCCCCGGCTGGAAGCGCGGCGAGCGGACCATCGAGCACGAGGAAGGCCGCTACTTCGACGTCGTCGCCGTCGGCGTACAGGCGGGCAGCCGCGAGGTCGCCAGCTGGTCGCAGCCGCTGTTCGAGCCCAGGGGAACGGGCGTCACCGCCTTCCTGACCCGCAGCATCGGCGGCGTCCCGCACCTGCTCGTGCACGCCCGCGTCGAGGGCGGCTTCGCCGACACGGTCGAGCTCGGCCCCACGGTGCAGTACACCCCGCCGAACTACGCGCACCTGCCGTCGGCCAAGCGCCCGCCCTTCCTGGACCTCGTGCTCGGCGCCGATCCCGCCCGGATCCGCTACGAGGCGCTCCACTCGGAGGAGGGCGGCCGGTTCCTCAACGCCGAGAGCCGCTACCTGTTCCTCGACACCGACGAGGAACAGGCGCCGCTCGACGCGCCGCCCGGCTACCTGTGGGCGACCCCGGGACAGCTCGCCACCCTGCTGCGGCACAACCACTACGTCAACGTGCAGGCGCGCACCCTGCTCTCCTGCCTCACCTCGGGCGCGGTGCGCCTGTGACGGAGCCCGTACGCGTCGGCGTGCTCGGCTGCGCCGACATCGCCCGCCGCCGGATGCTGCCCGCCCTGCGGGCGGCGTCCGGCGCGCGGCTCGTCGCCGTCGCGAGCCGCGACGCGGCCAAGGCCCGGGACACCGCCGAGGAAGCCCACTGCGAGGCGGTCACCGGCTACGAGGCACTGCTGGAGCGGGACGACATCGACGCCGTGTACGTGCCGCTGCCGGCGGCGCTGCACGCCGTATGGGTGGAAGCGGCCCTCCGCGCGGGCAAGCACGTCCTCGCGGAGAAGCCCCTCACCACCGATCTCGGCACCACCCGGCGCCTCGTGGCCCTGGCCGCGGGGACCGGGCTGGTGCTGAGGGAGAACGTGATGTTCGTCCACCACCCCCAGCACGCCGCGGTGAGAACCCTCGTGGCGGACGGCGCGATCGGTGGAGTGCGCTCCTTCCGCGCCGAGTTCACCATCCCCCGGCTGCCCGACGCGGACATCCGCTACGACGCCGCGCTCGGCGGCGGCGCCCTCTGGGACACCGGCGTCTACCCCGTCCGCGCGGCCCTGCACCTCCTCGGGGACCAGCTGGAGGCCGAGGCCGCCGTGCTGGTCCGGGGCGGCCCCGGCCGGGCCGTCGACACCTCCGGCACGGCGCTGCTGCGCACCCCCGAAGGGGTCACCGCACAGCTCGCCTTCGGCCTCGACCACGGCTACCGCAGCGCCTACGAGATCACGGGCAGCGAAGGGCGCGTCACCGTCGACCGGGCCTTCACCCCGCCCGCCGGCCACCCGCCCCGCATCCTCCTCGAACGCCGGACCGGCACCGAGGAGATCGCCCTCGACCCCGCCGACCAGGTGCGGGCCGCCGTCGAGGCCTTCACCGAGGCCGTCCGTACGGGCGCCGTCGCCCCCGACGGCCCGTCGCTGCGCCAGGCCGAGCTGCTGGAGGCGGTCCGCGGCGTCGCCCGCGTGCTCTGAACGCCCCACGCCCATGAAGTCCGCCGACTGGAGAGGCCATGCCTTCGCCCCATGACGACATCGCGGTACTGCGCGAACAGATCCGGATCCTGCGCGACCGCGCCGAGCTGCGCGAGCTGTTCGACCGCTACGTGAGCGCCCTCGACGCCCACGACGGCACGGGTCCGGACGACTCCCGCTACACCTCGCTCTTCACCGAGGACGCCACCTTCGCCTTCCCGATCGGCGTGTGCGCGGGCATCGAGGCCTTCGCGGCCTTCCAGCGCGAGGCCCGGGAGCGGTGGGCACGCACCCACCACTCCAGCTCCAACCACTCCATCGTCCTCGACGGGGACCGCGCCACCGTGCGGGCCCAGCAGCGGACCACCCACGTCCACCACACCGGACCGGAGCCCGTGGCCCACTTCGAGGTCGGCGGGTACTCCGAGGCCCGGGCCGTGCGCACGCCGGCCGGCTGGCGGCTGAGCCACGTCGCGTTCCACGTGGTGTGGGACTCCGGGGTGCGCCTGCCGGAACTCGCCGGAGTCCGGCTGTGAGAACCGGATGAACGCCGTGCAGATCGCCGGCTACTGGGTCCCCGCCAGGGACTTCGCACCGGACGCCTTCCGCCCCTCACGGCCGTACGCCGCGCCGCCCCTGACCACCCTGCTGCTCCGCCGGGCCGCCTGGGGGCTGGCCGTCACCAAGTCCCGGCGCCCCCCGTCCGCCCGGCCCGCCTGAACCTCCTGGAGATGCCCCTCATGGTCCCTGTGCCGCCCGTCGGCGCGCCCCCGGTCCGGCCCGTCACCCTCGACGCCGACGGGATACCGCTGTCCGGTCTGCTGGCCCTGCCCGCACAGCCCGTACCCCGGGCGCTGGTGGTGGCCCTGCACGGCTCGGGAATGAGCGCGGGCTACTTCGACAGCCGGGCCCTTCCCGGGCTCTCGCTGCTGGAGCTCGGCGCCGCCCTCGGCTACGCCGTACTCGCCCTGGACCGGCCCGGATACGGGGCCTCGGCACGGGCGCTGCCCGAGGGCCAGGACCTCGCGGGGCAGACGGCCACGGTGCTCGCGGCCCTGGAGGGCTTCACCGAGGGGCGCGAGCTGGGCGCCGGAGTCTTCCTCGTGGCCCACTCGGGCGGCGGCCGCGTCGCGCTCGCGGCCGCGGGTGCCGCCCGGGGCCGCCTCGTACCGGTCGGCGTGGACGTCTCCGGCATCGGCCGGCGGTTCGCCGTGGAGGCCGGCCGGCTGCCCGGCCCCGACCTCCCGGGGGAGTGGCGGCGGCACTGGGGCGCCCTGCGGTTCTACCCGCCGGACGCCTTCCGGCTCGGGCAGCGGCTGCTGCGCCCGGTCCCCGCCGCCGAGTCCCGCGAGACGCGGCTGTGGCCGGAAATGTACCCCGCCGTGGCGGCCGGCGTACGGGTCCCCGTGCGCTTCACGTTCGCCGAGCAGGAGCTGTGGTGGAGGCACGACGGTGAGGCGTTGGAGGAACTGCTGACTCCGCTGATGGCGGCCCCCGCGGCGGTGGCCCGGCAGCCCCACGCCGGGCACAACATCAGTCTGGGCTGGGCCGCCCGCACCTACCACCTGCGGGTCCTGTCCTTCCTGGAGGAATGCCTCCTCGCCCGCGACGCGGCCGGTGGCCGGGTCGTGACCACCCCTGACCGCGACCTGCAAAAGGTTGACGCGGATCTGACATAGAGCCCGTTGACCCGTCGAGGGGCACCGGCGAGTGTTTGGGTGAGCCCCCCGGGTCACGCCAACGAGGTCCGCACGAGGACACGTCCGCCGGGGCTCCCGGCGTCCGTCCGATCCATCTGACCCATCCCGAGAAGGAACGCGCATGTACGACGTGAAGGACCTGTTACAGGTCGTCGGCGTCATGGACGCCGCGACGCACACGGCCACGACCGGGGCGGCGGCCGCCTGATGAAGAGCAGCCGTACGCTCGCCGACTCCGCGCTCACGGTGCTCGCCCCGGCGGTCTGGGGGTCCACCTACCTGGTCACCACGGAGCTGCTCCCCGAGGGCAGGCCCCTGCTCTCCTCGCTGCTCCGCGCCCTGCCGGCCGGCCTGATCCTGGTGCTCATCGGCCGGGCGCTGCCCAAGGGGATCTGGTGGTGGCGCGCCCTCGTGCTCGGCGTGCTCAACATCGGCGCCTTCTTCTACCTGCTCTTCGTGGCCGCCTACAACCTGCCCGGCGGCGTCGCGGCCCTGGTGATGGCCGTCCAGCCGATGGTCGTGCTGCTCCTCGGTCCCCTGCTGCTCGACGAGAAGATCAAGCGCATGCACCTGGTCGCCTGCGCCCTCGGCGCGGGTGGCGTGGCCCTGCTCGTCCTCCAGCCGAACGCCGGGCTCAACGCCACCGGCGTCATCGCCGGTCTGCTGGGCGCGGTCAGCATGGCCTCGGGCATCGTCCTGACCAAGCGCTGGGGCCGGCCCGAAGGGGTGGGGCTGCTGCCCTTCACGGGCTGGCAGCTCACGGTCGGAGGTCTGGTCCTGCTGCCGGTCACGCTGATCGGTGAGGGCCTGCCGGACCACCTCACCGCCAGGAACCTCTGGGGGTTCGCCTACCTGGGCATCATCGGGGCCCTGATCGCCTACGCGATCTGGTTCCGCGGTGTGCAGCGGCTGCCCGCCCTGGCCGTGTCCTTCCTGAGCTTCGGATCCCCCCTGGCGGCCACCCTGCTCGGCTACTTCGTGCTCGACCAGACGCTCTCACCGCTCCAGCTCGTCGGAGCGCTGACGGTGGTCGCGGCGGTGGTCGTGGCCCAGCCACGGCCCGGCCGCAAGAAGCCCGAGCCGGCGCCGCTCCAGGAGAGCGCGCGGGAATCCGTCAAGGCGTAGCGCGACGGACCCGCCCACGACTCCCCGCCACGGCCCGCCCCACCCGGGCAGGGCGGGGAAGGTGGTGGCACACCGTGGCCTCCCCCGTCCGCGGTGTGCCGCCCACCCCCCCCGCCCCACTCCCCCCACGTCCCGCCACCGAACCGTGAGAGGACCGAGTCCCGTGCCCCACGTCCACATCAGGCACTACCCGAGGGACTTCACGGCCGAGCAGCTGAGGGCGATCGACGAGGCGGTGACCGCCGCCGTGACGCAGTCCTTCGCGATCGGCGAGGACGCCGTCTCGATCTCCCTCGAGCCGGTCACACCGGAGGACTGGGAGACCCAGGTCCTCACCGAGATAGCGGACCGTCCGGACCGGCAGGTCAGGCGGCCCGGTTACCTGAACCAGAGCTGACAGACGTTTCGAGAACAGATCTCCAACCCGGCTCCCGAGGAGCCGGTGATCGCCCGGGCGGGCGGGCCGATGGGCCCGACGTCCGTTGGGGGAGGCGGCCGCAGCACGCACCGCGCCGTTCCGGTTCTTCCGGGTGGTGAGGCTCTGCCTTGCGCCCCTCAGTTCTTCGGTCTCATCCGGCCGGGCAGTCAACCCGGCCACTGACACCGGGCCCGCCGCAGCGCGAGCCCGGTTCGCGGGGGCGTTCGACGGCGCCCGCTGCTCCACAACGGAACTTAAGGAAGCGGGAAATGACTCTTCAGGAGACCAGCGTGCTCGAGCCCACCCTGCGCGGCACCACCACCTTGCCCGGCCTGCTCGCCGCGCGCGTCGCCGAGCACCCCGAGGCGATCGCCGTCGCCTACCGGGACGAGAAGCTCACCTTCCGCGAGCTGGCGTCCAGAAGCGCGGCCCTGGCCGACTACCTGGGGCACCTCGGAGTCTCGGCGGACCACTGCGTGGGCCTCTTCGTCGAGCCGTCCATCGACCTCATGGTCGGCGCGTGGGGCATCCTGGGCGCCGGCGCGGCCTACCTGCCGCTGTCCCCGGAGTACCCCGAGGACCGGCTCCGCTACATGATCGAGAACAGCGAGACGAAGATCATCCTGGCGCAGCAGCGCCTGGTGTCCCGGCTGCGCGAACTCGCCCCGCAGGACGTCACCATCGTGACCCTGCGCGAGTCCGAGGCCTTCGTCCGCCCCGAGGGCCAGGAGGCCCCCGCCGCCGGCGGCGACGCCCGCCCGGACACCCTCGCGTACGTCATCTACACCTCCGGCAGCACGGGCAAGCCGAAGGGCGTGATGATCGAGCACCACAGCATCGTCAACCAGCTCGGCTGGCTGCGGGAGACCTACGGCATCGACCGCAGCAAGGTCATCCTGCAGAAGACCCCGATGAGCTTCGACGCCGCCCAGTGGGAGATCCTCTCCCCGGCCAACGGCGCCACCGTCGTCATGGGCGCCCCCGGCGTCTACGCCGACCCCGAGGGCCTCATCGAGACCATCGTCAAGCACGGCGTGACCACCCTCCAGTGCGTCCCCACGCTGCTCCAGGGCCTGATCGACACCGAGAAGTTCCCCGAGTGCGTCTCCCTCCAGCAGATCTTCAGCGGTGGCGAGGCCCTCTCGCGCCTGCTGGCGATCCAGGCCACGCAGGAGATGCCGGGCCGGGCGCTCATCAACGTCTACGGCCCGACCGAGACCACCATCAACTCGTCCTCGTTCGTGGTCGACCCCGCCGCGCTGGACGAGGGCCCGCAGTCCATCTCCATCGGCTCCCCGGTCCACGGCACCACGTACCACATCCTCGACAAGGACACCCTCAAGCCGGTCGGCGTCGGCGAGATCGGCGAGCTGTACATCGGCGGCGTCCAGCTGGCCCGCGGCTACCTGCACCGCGACGACCTGACCGCCGAGCGCTTCCTCGAGATCGAGCTGGAGGAGGGCGCTGCCCCCGTCCGCCTGTACAAGACGGGCGACCTCGGCCAGTGGAACGCCGACGGCACCGTGCAGTTCGCCGGCCGCGCCGACAACCAGGTCAAGCTGCGCGGCTACCGCGTCGAGCTGGACGAGATATCCCTGGCCATCGAGAACCACGACTGGGTCCGCAACGCCGCCGTCATCGTCAAGAACGACGGCCGCACCGGCTTCCAGAACCTGATCGCCTGCATCGAGCTGAGCGAGAAGGAAGCCGCCCTGATGGACCAGGGCAACCACGGTTCCCACCACGCCTCGAAGAAGAGCAAGCTCCAGGTCAAGGCGCAGCTGTCCAACCCGGGCCTGCGCGACGACGCCGAGCTCGCGGGCCGCCCTGCCTTCGACCTGGACGGCTCCGAGCCCACCCCCGAGCAGCGCGCCCGGGTCTTCGCCCGCAAGACCTACCGCTTCTACGAGGGCGGCGCGGTCACCCAGGACGACCTGCTCAAGCTGCTCGGCTCCAAGGTCACCGCGGCCTACTCCCGCAAGGCGGCCGACCTGGCCCCCTCCGAGCTGGGCCAGATCCTGCGCTGGTTCGGCCAGTACATCAGCGAGGAGCGCCTGCTGCCGAAGTACGGCTACGCCTCCCCGGGCGCGCTGTACGCGACGCAGATGTACTTCGAGCTGGAGGGCGTCGGCGGGCTCAAGCCCGGTTACTACTACTACCAGCCGGTCCGCCACCAGCTCGTCCTGATCAGCGAGCGGACCGCCACCGGGCGGCCGACGGCGCAGATCCACTTCATCGGCAAGAAGAGCGGCATCGAGCCGGTCTACAAGAACAACATCCAGGAAGTCCTGGAGATCGAGACCGGCCACATCCTCGGCCTCTTCGAGCAGATCCTGCCGGCCTACGGCCTCGACGTGCAGGACCGCGCCTACGACCCGGCCGTCCGCGAGCTGCTCGACGTCGCAGACGAGGACTACTACCTGGGCACCTTCGAGCTGGTCCCGAACGAGGGCCCGCGCGAGGACCACGCCGAGGTCTACGTCCAGACGCACGGCGGCAAGGTCGCCGGCCTCCCCGAGGGCCAGTACCGCTACGAGAACGGCGCGCTGACCCGCTTCTCGGACGACATCGTCCTCAAGAAGCACGTCATCGCGATCAACCAGTCGGTCTACCAGGCCGCCAGCTTCGGCATCAGCGTCTACAGCCGCGCCGAGGAGGAGTGGCTGCAGTACATCACCCTCGGCAAGAAGCTCCAGCACCTGATGATGAACGGGCTGAACCTGGGCTTCATGTCCTCCGGCTACAGCTCCAAGACCGGCAACCCGCTGCCCGCCTCGCGCCGCATGGACGCGGTCCTCGCCGAGAACGGCGTCGAGGGCGGTCCGATGTACTTCTTCGTCGGCGGCCGCGTCAGCGACGAGCAGCTCGGCCACGAGGGCATGCGCGAGGACAGCGTCCACATGCGCGGTCCCGCCGAGCTCATCCGCGACGACCTCGTCAGCTTCCTCCCGGACTACATGATCCCCAACCGGGTCGTGGTCTTCGACCGGCTGCCGCTGTCCGCCAACGGCAAGATCGACGTCAAGGCGCTCGCCGTCTCCGACCAGGTCAACGCCGAGCTCGTGGAGCGCCCCTTCGTCGCCCCGCGCACCGAGACCGAGAAGGAGATCGCCGCGGTCTGGGAGAAGGCCCTGCGCCGCGAGAACGCCTCCGTCCAGGACGACTTCTTCGAGTCGGGCGGCAACTCGCTCATCGCCGTGGGCCTCGTCCGCGAGCTCAACGCGCGCCTCGGCGTCTCCCTGCCGCTGCAGAGCGTCCTGGAGTCCCCGACCATCGAGAAGCTGGCCCGCCGCCTGGAGCGCGAGGTCGCCCAGGAATCCTCGCGCTTCGTCCGTCTGCACGCGGAGACCGGCAAGGCCCGGCCCGTGATCTGCTGGCCCGGCCTGGGCGGCTACCCGATGAACCTGCGCAGCCTGGCCGGCGAGATCGGCCTCGGCCGCTCGTTCTACGGCGTCCAGTCCTACGGCATCAACGAGGGCGAGACCCCGTACGAGACCATCACCGAGATGGCCAAGAAGGACATCGAGGCCCTCAAGGAGATCCAGCCGACCGGCCCCTACACCCTGTGGGGTTACTCCTTCGGCGCCCGCGTGGCCTTCGAGACCGCGTACCAGCTGGAGCAGGCCGGCGAGAAGGTGGACAACCTCTTCCTGATCGCCCCGGGCTCGCCGAAGGTGCGCGCCGAGAACGGCAAGGTGTGGGGCCGCGAGGCGTCCTTCGCCAACCGCGGCTACACCACGATCCTCTTCTCGGTGTTCACCGGCACCATCTCCGGCCCGGACCTCGACCGCTGCCTGGAGACCGTGACGGACGAGGCGTCCTTCGCCGAGTTCATCAGCGAGCTCAAGGGCATCGACGTCGACCTCGCCCGGCGGATCATCTCGGTCGTGGGCCAGACCTACGAGTTCGAGTACTCCTTCCACGAGCTGGCCGAGCGCACCCTCCAGGCGCCGATCAGCATCTTCAAGGCCGTGGGCGACGACTACTCGTTCCTGGAGAACAGCAGCGGCTACTCGGCCGAGCCGCCGACGGTCATCGACCTCGACGCCGACCACTACAGCCTGCTGCGCGAGGACATCGGCGAGCTGGTCAAGCACATCCGCTACCTGCTCGGCGAGTAGTCGCGGTCCGGTGGACCAAAACGGCCGCCCCGACGGAGAAGTCCGTCGGGGCGGCCGTTTTTTTGGGTTTATGACGCCCGAAAAAGATTCCCGGTAAATGGGATGTCGAATTCTGACGCAAGTTGACGACGCCCTGACATGTGGCCGGTTGACGTGTATCTGAGGCCTGGAAGAGACTCTATATAATCCAGGCGGACTGTATATTGCATTCCAAACTCCGTCGATGACCGTTCGGAAATTTCCGCTGTCTTGCTGACGAGGAGTTATCATCCATGCGCTTCAATCTCATTGGACCCTTCGAGATCGTCACGGACGACGGCAGGACGCTCCGTCCCGGAACGCCGAAGGTCTGCCAGACGCTCGCCCTGCTGCTCACGCGGCCCAACGAGATCGTCACGGCCGACGCGCTCATCCAGGAACTGTGGGGCGAGAAGCCGCCGCGCAGCGCCGTCACCACCTTGCAGACGTACGTCTACCACGCCCGCCGCATGTTCGCGAACGAGGGACTGACACCCGAGGGCCGGCCCCTCATCGTCACCAACCCGCCCGGTTACTCGATCCTCGTCGAGGACTCCGAGATCGACATCCGGATATTCGAGCGCCTCGTCACGAGGGCGCGCGCCGAGTTGAGCGCGGGCGACGCGCTCACGGCCCTGCACACCGTGCGGGAGGCCCTGGAACTGTGGCGGGGGCCCGCCCTGTCCAATTTCCCGGCGGGCGACATGCTGGCCGGTCACGTGGTCCACCTCGAGGAACTGCGCATCCGGGCGTTCGAGATCCGCATCGCCTGCGAGGAACAGCTCGGCTGGCACCGGGAGTCGATCCCCGAGCTGCGCAGGCTCATCAACGACTATCCGCTCAACGAGTGGTTCCACAGCCAGCTCATCGGCGCCCTGGGCGCCGCGGGCCGGCGTGCCGAAGCCCTCCAGGCGTACCAGAACCTGCGGCGCCTGCTCGCGGACGAACTCGGGCTCGAGCCCTCGCTCGAACTCAAGCAGCTCCAGGCCCGGCTCCTGAGCCCCGTCGGACACCAGCCCGTGGCCGGGGTCCGGGACCGGGACGGCGCCTCCCGCCCGGTGCGGACGCCGGCCGGCTCCGGCGCCTGAGGGGCGCGGAGCACATACGACGGAGTCCCGGTACGGACCTGGTCCGTACCGGGACTCCCGTGTGCGCCCCGCGCCCCTCAGCGCGCCGCGCTCACTCCTCGCCGGAAACCGCGGCGAGGGAGCGCAGGATCGCCGTCTGCTTGGCGTCCCGCTCGCGTACGTGCTCCTCGTACGTCTTCGAGCCGTAGGCCGCCTCCGCCTGCTCGATGAGCGAGCGGATGGTCTCGTCGTCCATCGGGGGACGCCCGAGGCCCTCCCAGCCGCGCTCCAGGTTGGAGCCGAGGGTGCCCAGCCACTTGCGCAGGCCGCCGTGGCCCCCGCCGAGGTGGAAGGCCAGGAACGGGCCCACGGTGGCCCAGCGCAGCCCGATGGAGGTGGTGACCACCTGGTCGAGCTCCTCCAGCGTGACCACGCCCTCGCGCACCAGGTGCACCGACTCGCGCAGCAGGGCGGACTGGAGGCGGTTCGCGGCGAACGCCATGATCGGCTTGTGCAGGACGACCGGCTTGCGGCTGACCGACGTGAAGAAGGCGACGGCCTCCTCCACGGCCTGCGCGGAGGTCCGCTCGCCGGCCACGACCTCCACCAGCGGCACCACGTGCGGCGGGTTGAAGGGGTGTCCCACGACCAGCCGGCTGGAGTCGGCCATCCTGGCGCCCATGTCGTCCGGGTTCAGGGTGGAGGTCGACGACAGCAGCAGCGCCCCGGACGGGGCCGCCTTGCCGATCCGCTCGTACAGCTCCTGCTTGAGCTCCAGGTTCTCCGGCGCGTTCTCGACGATGACGTCGGCGTCCGCCACCGCCCGCTCCAGGTCGGGCTCGAAGCTGAGCCGCTCCGCGAAGCCCGCCGGGTCCGCGGTGCCCTCGGGCAGGTACGGCGCGAACAGCTCCAGTCCCTCGGCCACGATGCGCGGCGCGTCCTCGCGCCGGCTGTTGACCCGCACGTGCAGCCCGTGGCCCAGGAACAGCGCGATCCAGCCCAGCCCGATCGTGCCCGCGCCGATCACCGTGACGACGCGCTCCCGCTCCGCGCTCACGCGCCGGCCCCCAGCTTCGGGATGACCTGCTCCGCCATCAGGCGCATCGTGGTGGCGGCGTCCTCGAAGGACAGGTGGCCCGAGTGCACGCCGAGGCTGATGGTGATGTCGTCACCGAACCACTCGGAGATCTGCTCGAGCTGCGCGCGCACCTGGTCGGGAGCGCCGATGAGCAGCTTCTGCTGCTCCATCTTGCTCTCGAAGTGGGAGTTCTTGGTGGCCTCCACCAGCTTCTCGTAGCCAGGGTAGGCCTCGGAGCGGGTGGTGCCCCAGGAGGCGACGGCGTCCCGGATCGCGGCCGAGTTCCGGTCGTCGTCGAGGCGGCCCTTGACCCGGGCCTCCTCGCCGTCCTCGGAGACGACGCACGGGTAGCTGAAGTGGATCTGCTCCGTACCCGGCGTGCGCCCGGACGCGGCCCACTCGGCGCGGTAGATCGCCAGCCGGTTCTGGAGCTCCTCGGTGGACATGACGTTCGGCACCGTCTGCAGGTTGTGCCCGTCGCGGCCCGCCTCGGCGCAGGACTCCGCGCTGCGGGCGGTGGTCACGAACACCGGCGGGTGCGGGGCCTGCACGGGCCGGGGCAGCAGCGTGACCGGGCCGAACTGGTGGAACCGGCCGTCGAAGACCACGTCCTCCTCGCTCCACAGGCGCTTGATCGCCTGGACGCCCTCGACGAAACGGTCCTTCGACTCGTCGATGGAGATGCCGAAGGCCTTGAACTCGTCGGGCAGGAAGGCACGCCCGAACGCGGCGTCGACCCGGCCGTTGGAGATGTTGTCCAGCATGGCCAGCTTGCCCGCCAGCTTCACCGGGTGCTGGAAGGCGGGAATGGTGGCGCTGGTGCCCAGCCGCACCCGCTTGGTGCGGCCGGCGGCCGCCGCGAGGAAGGTCACCGGGTCGGGGCTGTAGCCGCCGTAGGCGAAGAAGTAGTGCTCGACCATCTTCACGTGGTCAAAGCCCAGTTCCTCCGCCAGGTCGACCAGGCGCAGGGCCTCGTCGAAGTACTGCTGGGCGGGCTTGTCGGCGGGGCCGACGGTGGGGAAGAAGACGATCCCGAATTTCACTGAAGCTCCTCAGCCTCGTCAGTCGCGGCCGGAGCCGTCGTGGTGGAGGTCCCGCTCGGCGACCTGCCAGGTCCCGTCCACGAGCACCAGGTGGTCGTTGCAGACCACGCTGGCGAAGATGTCGAGTGCGCCGCCACGCTGGGTGCGCATCGCCAGCGCGTAGCTGCGGGCCCGCAGCGAACCGTCCGGCTCGGGGCGCACGTCGAGCATCCCGAGCCAGTGCCGGAAGTCGATCTTGTCGGCCTCGAGGCGCTTCTTGCGGGCCCGCGAGGAGTCCCGGATCGCCGTCCGCCCGCGCAGCGGCTCGTCCAGCCGGCTCGCCTCCTGGAAGACGGCGTCCTCCGTGAACGTCTGCGCCCACCCGTCGGGGTCGCCGCCGTCCAGGAGGCCCATCTGGCGGGCGTAGAACTGCTGCACCTGCGAGTAGAGCTCGGCGGAGACGAAGGCGTCCGCCGCGGTCCGCGCGGTGCCGGGGGTCGAGTCGCTCATACGATCTGCCTTTCGTGAAGGAGCCGGCGAGCCGGCTGTGTTACGACGTCCTGTGCTGTCACGGTGTGCCGGACCCGGGACCGGGTTGCAGGAGCTGTGATCCGTAGGCGCCCGCCGCGGGGTCGAACCGGAGCGCCACATGGCTCGCGAGGCTGTGCACGTCCCGCCAGATCCGCTGGAGCGGATGGCCGGCGAGCTGCCCGGAACTGCCGCTCGCGCGCAGCAGCCCCTCGACGACGTCCACCAGCCGCTCCACCGCGTACGCGCAGTCCGCCGGGTTGCGCGTCAGCTCGAGCGGGCCGGCGGCCGGGGCGTCGGCGACGCCGGCGGCGCGCTCGAGCAGCAGCGCGGCGCCGTCGACGGCGATCGTGGCGCGGGCCAGGGCGGTGCGCAGCGAGAGCTCCTCCTCCTCCGCTCCCGTCCGGGCGTCATCGGCCCACACCCGCAGCGCGGCCCGTGCGGCGCCCAGCGCGGGCGCGCCGAAGAGCAGACCGCTCAGCAGCCGCAGCGGGGCGGTGTGGCACCGGGCCCGGGAACCGACGCTCCGGCCCTCGATCATGTCCTGGCGGGTGAAGCCGAGGTGGGCCGGCACGAAGACGTTGTCGGCGATCAGGGTGTTGCTGGCGGTGCCGCGCATGCCGAGCGAGGTCCAGGTGTCGGCCACGTCGTAGTCGCGGCGCGGCAGCGCGAAGAACCACGGCACCCGCGCTCCGTCCTGCGGCACCAGTGCGCAGACCAGGGCCCAGTCGGAGAACCCGACCGCACTCGTGTAGGCCCACTCACCGGTCACCCGCCAGCCGCCGCTGACCGCCGTGGCGCTCCCGCGCGGCATCAGCGCGCCCACCACGACGGTGTTCGCCCCCTTGGCCCACAGCTCGTCCTGACCCTCCTCGGGAAGGTAGGCACCCATCCGGCCCGCGCCGGCTATGACCGAGGCGCTCCAGGCGGCCGAGGTGCAGCCCTGCGCGAGCGTGGAGACGGCCCCGAGCAGCCCGGCGGCCGTACCCTCCGTACCGCCGAGGCGGGCGGGCACGAAGTGCCGGGCGAACCCCGCGTCGACGATCCCGTCGGTGACGGCCGGCGACAGCATCCGATCGGCATCGGCCCGCTCCGCGTACCGGCTCGCGACGGAGGCCAACTCCTGTGTCCTGACATGCAGGTCCGTGCCTGATGTCGGAAAGCTCGGCATCAATACCACTTTCCTCGCTGTTTCGTGGCGGCGCGCCATGCGGGTGCCAATGTGACCACCCTGGTCCCGGTTGATCCAGGCCCGCTGGAAGGCCGCTCGACCAGCTCCGGCGAGGCCCGGGGCGCCTCGCCGCGTACGGGGACCACCGGCCCTCCATCGGGGGTCGAGGGGCCGTTCACATGCTCGGACGGACAGCGGCACGTGAAAGGCGACCATGATCAATCTCTTTCAGCCCCAGGTCGGAGCGGAGGAACTCGACGCGGTCGCCGGCGTGTTCCACGACCGTCGGCTCGGCAGCGGGCGCCGGACCAGGGCCTTCGAGACGGCCTTCGCCGAGCACCTGGGCGTCGGACCCGATCACGTCGTCTTCACCAGCTCCGGCACCTCCGCCCTGCACCTGGCCGTCGAGACCCTCGACCTCCAGGAGGGCGACGAGGTGGTCCTCTCCTCCTTCGGCCTGCCGGCCACCGCCGAGGCGGTGGCCGGACGCGGCGGCCGCCCCGTCTTCAGCGACGTCGACCGCCGCACCCTCAACCCCTCCCTCGAGGACATCGAGGCCACCCTCACCGACCGCACGCGAGCGGTGCTCCTGCTCCACTACGGCGGCCGGGTCGGCGACGTCGTCCGGATCGCCGCACGATGCCGGGAACTCGGCATCGTGCTGATCGAGGACGGAGCCTGCTCCGTCGCGTCCCGCGTCGCGGACACCCCCGCCGGCACCTTCGGCGACCTCGCCGTGTGGAGCTTCGACCCCGGCCGGGTACTGGTCACCGGAGACGGCGGCATGGTCTACGCGAAGGACCCCGACCGGGCCGCCCGGACGCGGCAGCTCGCCAGGCGCGGCCTGGTGCGCGCCAGCAGCTTCGGCCACGGCGCCGTGCCGGGCGAGCCGGACCTGCCCGAGTACGGCCGCGGGATCGTCGGCAACGACCTGACCGCGGCCATCGGCTCCGTACAGCTGCGCAGGCTCCCCGAGATGGTGGAGCGGCGCCGGGAGATCGCCGAGCGCTACGACCGCGAACTGGCTGGAACCGAGGGCCTGCTGACGCCGCCGCCGCTGCCCGAGGGCCACGAGTCCACCAACTGCCTCTACTGGGTGCAGCTGGACCCCGCCATACGCGACGGCGTCGTCGCCGACCTGCTCGCCGAGGAGATCTACACCACCCCGCACTACGCCCCCCTGCACCGGGTCCGGTCCGGCGACGGAACGGACGAAGGGACCCCGGGCGCGGGCCTGCCCGCCTGCGACTGGGCGGTGGAGCGCACGGTACGCCTCCCCCTGCACTGCGGGCTCAGCGACGGCGAGGTCGCCACGGTCATCGGCGCCCTGCGCGAGGCGGTCCGCACACGGCTCGCGCAAACCGCGGCCTGAGCCCGGACACCGCCCCCGCTCCGGCGCGCCCCCGCCCCGGGCCGGCGCGAGGACCGCCGCGCCGGGCGGGCAGCAGGCTGATCGAGCTTCCTTCGAACCCCGCTCGACCGGGTCCGGGGACCGTGGTAGGGCGGGATCAGCCCTGATCAGGAGGACGCGCCGTGCCGATCTTCAGATACCCGGAACTGCCGCTCGACGGGCTGCTGCGCCGGGCCGCGCTGCGCGACCCCGAGGCCTGCGCCGTCCGCACCGCCCACGGCATGCGCACCTACGCCGAACTCGACGCCCGCGCCGACCGCTACGCCGCCTACCTGGAGCACGCCCTCGGCAGGCGCGGAGCCCGCGTCGGCATCGCCAACACCCTCGACGAGGAGTTCGCCGCCGCCTGGTACGGCATCCTGCGCAGCGGCAACACCGCCGTCCTCCTCAACCCGCTGGTGCGGGCCGCCGGGCTGCGCCACATGTGCGAGGACGCCCGCGTCGAGATCGCCTTCGTCCCCACCGCCACCGCGGAACTGCTCGTCAAGACCGCCGACCGGCTGCCCCTGCTCCGCGCGGTCGTCGTCACCGACGCACCCGACGGGATCGTGCCCGCCGACGCCGTCCCGCTGTGCGTCGCCCTGGACCGCGCACCCCGCCCCGAGCCCCGCCGCGCCGTCCCCTTCGACCCGGACACGGAAGCCTGCGTCCAGTTCACCACCGGCACCACGGGCCGCCCCAAGGGCGTCCGGCTGACCCACCGCAACCTCGTCGCCAACGCCGCGCAGACCGCCGCCGCCCACCACCTCGACGCCGGCTCGGTGACCCTGAACAACCTGCCGGTCCACTACCCGATGCACCTCAACTCGGCCGTCTACGCGGGCGCCTGCCAGGTGCTGTGCCCCTCCCCGCGCCCCGCCGCGGCCCTCGCCCTGGCCGACCGCACCGGAGCCACCCACCTCTACACGCTCCCCGCCCGCCTGCACCAGCTCGCCGCCGACATCCGCTTCGCCGAAGGCCCCCGCGGCGACGGCCTGCCGCACCCCCTCCCGGGCCGCCCCGAACGCCTCACCGTCGTCCTCTCCGGCGGCAGCGCCCTCGCCCCTGCCGACGCCCGGCTGCTGGCCGAACGGCTCGGCGTACCCGTGCTCCAGGGCTACGGAATGGTCGAACTCTCCCCCCTCACCCACTCCCAGCGGCCCGACGGCCGTTCCGGCACCGGCACCGTCGGCGCGCCCGTCCCCGGCACCGAATGCCGCGTCGCACACCCGAGGACCGGCGTCCCGTGCGCCCCCGGCGAGACCGGCCAGGTGCAGGTGCGCGGCCCCCAGCTGATGGCCGGCTACCTCGGCGAGAGCGGACCGCCCGTCGACGCGGACGGCTGGTTCTCCACCGGGGACATCGGCCGGATCGGCCCCGACGGGGGACTGCACGTCGTCGACCGCCTCGACGACGTCTTCTCGTACGACAGCCAACTCGTCTCGCCCACCGCCGTCGAAGCCGTCCTCGCCGCCGACCCCCGGATCGAGGACTGCGTGGTCGTCGGCTGGCCCGACGCCGTCCACGGGGCCCTCGTCTGGCTCGGCGTCGTCCTCGCGGACCCGACCGCCCCCGGGGTCCTCGACGTGCTCGACTCGGTCGTCGAGGCCGCGAACGCCCAGCTCGGGCCGCACGAGCAGATCCGGCGGGTCGAGGTCCTGGAAGCCGTTCCGCGCACCCCCGCCGGGAAGCCCGAGCGCCGCTCGCTCCGCCGCGCGCTGCGCCGCCGCGCGGCGGCCGAGGCGGCCGCCTGAGCCGGGCGTCGCCCTCACGAGGGGCCGTGGACGGCGGATGAGGCCGGGATCCAGGACCCTTCGAGCGGACCTCCGCCGAAGCCCGCGATGGTCGAGAGCGAGGTTGAGAGAGGTGTGATCCGATGTCAGGTGAGCGTGTGCAGCACACGTCGTACTCGGTGGACGTGGCCGCCCCCGCGGGCGTGGTCTACGCGCTGATCGCGGACACCACCCGGTGGCCGCTGTTCGTCCCGCCCAGCGTCCACGTCGAACGGCTGGACTTCGACGGGACCCGCGAACGCTTCGGCATGTGGGCGACCGCCAACGGAACGGTCACCTCCTGGATCTCCCGGCGCTCCCTGGACCCCGTGCGGCGGACCATCGACTTCCACCAGGAGGTCCCGACGCCCCCGGCGACCTCCCTGGGAGGCCGATGGGCCGTCGAGGAACTGGGCGCCGACCGCTCCCGGCTGACGCTCCTGCACCGCTTCACGGCCCGTGACGACGATCCGGCCGGCGTGGAGTGGCTCACCCGGGCCACCGACGCCAACAGCCGGGACAACCTGCACCGGCTGAAGGAGACGGCCGAACTCTGGGCGAAGCTCGACGGCCTCCTGCTCACCGTCGAGGAGTCGGTACGCGTCCACGGCCCGTCCGAGCTCGTCTACGACTTCCTCTACCGGGCCGGCGACTGGCCCGTCCACCTGCCCGAGATCCTCCGGGCCGACGTGGCGGAGGACCGGCAGGGCGTCCAGCTGCTCGGCATGGACACCCGGGGCGCCGACGGCGTCACCGAGACCAGCGAATCGGTACGGGTCTGCTTCCCGCACGCCGGCCGGATCGTCTTCAAGCAGACCCGCACTCCCCGGCTGCTCGCCGCCCACACCGGTGAATGGGCCGTCAACCCCGACGAGACCGGCACCACCGCCGTCGCCACCCACCAGGTGCTGCTCCGCGAGGAGGACATCGAGCCCGTGCTCGGCCCCGGCGCGGACCTCGTCGAGGCCCGCGACCACGTACGCCGCGCCCTGGGCGCCGCGAGCACCCGCGTCCTGCACCTCGCCCGGCGGCACGCGGAGACGGCGGTCCACCAACTGATCCCGCAGCGGTGAACGCGGCCCCCGGCGACCGCCCGCCGCCGTCCGCCGCGAGGGCCACCGCCACCGCCCGGCCGTGGACCCACCCCGCGGCCCCCGTCCAGGTCGACGTCCTCCTCGACGGTCTCGCGCACCCCGGCCCGGGCATGTACACCGAGCAGCTGCACTGGTGCTGGCACGGCCGGCTCGAAGCCGAGCGCTTCGCCCGCGCCTGGCAGACCGTCACCGGCCAGGAGGCCGTACTGCGCACCGCGCTCGTCGAACCCGCACCGGGGTCCGGAGCGACGCCGCGGATCGCCGTACACCCGTACGCCGCCCCGCTGATCACCCACCACCACTCCGGCGGCACCGGCCCCGAGGCCTGGGAGGCGCTGCTCGCCGCCGAGCGGATGCGCGAGTTCGACCTGACGCGGCCCGGCCCGCTGCGGATCGCCCTGCTCGACGGGGCGGACGGCGGCACGCGGGTGCTGCTCACCTACCACCGCGCGCTGCTGGACCCCGTGGGCGCCCGCCGGCTGCTGCGTGCCTTCCACCGCGCCTACGCCGCCGAAGGACCGCCCCGGGGCGGCGAACGCCGGCCCGACCTCCGCGACCACCTCCGCTGGGTGGACGCCCGGGACCCCGCCCCGGCCCGCGCGTTCTGGACCTGGGCCGCCCCGCCCCCCGGGAGCGTGACCCTACCCGCCCTGGACCGGGGGCCCACCCACCAGCAGGGGCACGGCCGCACCCGCCAGCGCCTCACCCCGGTGGAGGCCGGCCGGCTGCGGGCCTGGGCCGCGCTGCTCGGCGCGGCCGAGAGCACCGCGCTCCAGGCCGCCTGGGCGCTGCTGCTCTACCGCGCCGGCGCGGAGGGGACACCGGGCGCGGTGCCCGTGGCGTTCTCCGCGGCCGTCACCGGGCGGGGCATCCCGCTGGAAGGGGCCGGCCAGCTGCCGGGACCCCTCGGGAACGCGCTCCCGGTGGCGGTGGACGTCCATCCCGGAGCGACGGTGGCGGTGCTGCTCGGTGAACTGGCCGGGCGGGCCGTCGACCTCGCGGCGTACGAGTGGGTCTCGCCGGGGCAGATCCGCGGCTGGGTTCCCGGCACCCCGCGCACGGAGTCGGTGCTGGCGTTCCTCCCGCCGACGGCCGGCCGGCGGCCCGCGGGGCCGACGCCGGAGACCGCCCGGCCCTCGCCGTGGGCCGGCCCGGAGCCCGCGGGGCCGACGGAGCCCGCGGGGGCCGATCCCGTCGAGACCGCCGAGACCGTCGGGGCCCTCACCGGGATGCCGGTCGCCGTCACGGCCCGCCACGACCACGACGGCGGCCTCACGCTGACCGCCGTGCACGACCGGACGCGGATCACGGACGGGGACGCCGCCGAACTGCTCTGGCAGACCGCCCTGCTGCTGCGGCGGCTGCCGCTCGAGGCCGGGCCCGACACCACCGTCGCCGAGGCGCTCGCGCCGCTGCACGGGACGCCGTCACCCCGGGCCGCCCCGGACCCCGTGCCGACGCCCCGGACGCTGCGCCCGGCCACCGCGTCCGGGGCCGGGCTGGTGTGCCTGGTTCCGCCCCCGGGCGTCCCCGGGGACTGTTACGAACGCCTCGCGGAACGTCACCGGGGCGCGTGCGCCCTGCTGACCACCGTCCCGGACCCGGCGGCCGTCCTGGCCGCGCTGGCTCCCGCCCTGGCCGCCGGGGAACCCGTCGCCGTGGGCGGGTACCCGGGCGCGCGGGCCCTCGCCGACGAGGTGGCCCGCCGGGTGGCCGCGCACGGCTGGAGTGCCCCGCCGGTGGTGGTCGCCGGCTCCGACCGGGCGCTCGCGAAGGCCCTGGCGGGGCTCTCCCCGAGGGCGTCCGCGACGTAGCTCCGCCGCCCGGCCGGAGGGCGTCGCGGTGCCGGGAGCGGCTCAACGCGGCAGCCGCGGCAGGGCGCTGCCGGACACCGCCGCCAGTGCGGCTCGAGCGTTCCTGCAGGGGTCTTCAACCGCCGCCGCCGAACGTGGTAGGGCCCTGTCACCGGGAGCGCCCAGCGCAGAGGGGAGCAGAGCCGTGCCGGCCCTCGCCCAACCGGAACCGCCGCACCTGCCGCACCTTCCGCTCGACGGACTCCTGCGCCGAGCCGCCGAACGCGCCCCCGACGCCCCCGCGCTCCGCGTGGGCGAACGGACGCTGACCTTCGGCGAACTCGACGCCCGGGCCGACCGGATCGCCGCCTTCCTGGAGTGCTCGGTCGGCCGGCGCGGAGCCCGCGTCGGGGTCGCCAACACCCTCGACGCCGACTTCCCCGCCGCCTACTACGGCACCGTCCGCAGCGGCAACACCGTCGTCCTGCTGAACCCGCTCGTCTCGCCGACCCGCCTCGTGAAGGTGCTCGCCTCGGCCGCGGTGGAACTCGCCTTCGTCCCCCGCGCCACCGCCGAACTGCTCGCCGACGCCGAGGGCCGGCCCCCCTGCCTGTCCCTCGTCCTGGTCACCGGTGCCGGAGACGAGCCCGTCCCCGGGGACACCGTCCCGGTGGACCTCGTCCTGGACGCCGTCGCCGCCGCCACCCGGCGGGCGGCACCCGGCGAGCCCGCCGCCTTCGACCCCGGCGCGGAGGTCTGCGTACAGTTCACGACCGGCACCACCGGCCGCTCCAAGGGGGTGCGCCTGACCCACCGCAGCCTCGTCGCCAACGCCGCGCAGACCGCCGTCGCGCACCAGCTCGACGCCGGCTCCGTCGTCCTCAACCACCTCCCCCTCTACCCGCCGATGCACCTCAACTCGGCCGTCCACGCGGGCGCCTGCCAGGTGCTGTGCCCCGACCCGGATCCGCTGGCCGCGCTCGCGCTCGCCTGCGCCACCGGCGCCACCCACCACTACGAGCTGCCCGCCCGCCTGCACCGGCTCGCCGCCGACGACCGGCTGCACGGCCCCGACGCCCTCCCGGGCGTCCCGGCCGGCCCCCGGCTGCGCGCCGTGCTGTGCGGCGGCAGCGCCCTCACCCCGGACGCCGCCCGGATCCTGGGCGAACGGCTCGGCGTACCCGTCATCCAGGGCTACGGCCTGGCCGAGTTCTCCCCGCTCACCCACTCGCAGAGGCCGGACCGGCCGGTGCCGGGCTCGGTCGGCCCGCCCGTGCCCGGCACCGAATGCCGCGTCGTGCACCCGGAGACCGGGGTGCCGCTGGGCCCGGGCGACACCGGCGAGGTGCAGGTGCGCGGCCCCCAGCTGATGGCCGGCTACCTGGGCGAGAGCGGACCGCCCGTCGACGCGGACGGCTGGTTCTCCACCGGGGACGTCGGCCGGATCGGCCCCGACGGGGACCTGTTCCTCGTCGACCGGCTCGGGGACGTGTTCCTGCACGACGGCGAACTCGTCTCGCCCAGCGCGGTCGAGCGGGTCCTCGTCGCCGACCCGCGGGTCGCCGAGTGCGCGGTCGTCGGCTGGCCCGACGCCGTGCACGGATCGGTCACCTGGGCCGGCGTCGTCCTGCGCGACCACGAGGCTGCCGGGGCCGCCGTCCTGGAGGAGATCGCCGCCCGCGCCAACACCCGCCTGGCGCCCTTCGAACGCATCCGCCGCGTCGAGGCCATCGACGCCGTCCCGCGCACCCCCGTCGGCAAACCCGTACGCGGCGAGCTGCGCCGCACCGTCCGCACCCGCGCCGCCGCCGAAGCGGCCGCCTGAGCACCCCGGCACACCACGGGACCCCCGGTGATCGAAAACAGCGTCGCCGGGGTGCCGCCCGGCTGACACAATGACTCCGCTCCGGAACAAACAGGAGGTACCCCATGTCCGATACGCCGCAGAACGAAGCCGCCGAGCCCGTCGCGGCCGCCGAGCCCGACGACAAGGCCAGGTTCCGCGAGGCCCTGGAGCGCAAGGCCAGTGCCGCCCGCTCCCAGCAGGCGCACAACGCGGGCGGCCTGAAGCTCAAGGGCGGCAGCGGCCCCAGCGGCCAGGGCCGGACCTTCCGCCGCAAGGCCGGCTGAACCGCACCCGAACGCCCCGGGGGCCGCCGCGATCCGTGTCCCGCACCGGTCGCGGCGGCCCCCTTCAGCTCCTCAGGCCCCGTCCTCGCGGGGCCGCAGGACGTCCCGCAGCACCCCGCGCGGCAGGCCCCGCCGCCTGCGCTCGCGCGGGTAGCCGATGGACACCTCGTCGAAGCGCACCCCGTCGTGGTACGTCGTACGGGGGATGTGCAGGTGTCCGTACACCACTGCCGCCGCCCGGTAGCGCAGGTGCCAGTCCGCCGTCAGCGTCGTCCCGCACCACTGCGCGAACTGCGGGTAGCGCAGGACGTCGGTGGGCTCCCGCACCAGCGGGTAGTGGTTGACGAGCACGGTCCCCAGCGCCGGGTCCACGGCGTCCAGGCGGGCCGCCGTCCCGGCCACCCTGGCCCGGCACCAGCCGTCCATGTCCGGGTACGGATCCGGGTGCAGCAGGAACTCGTCCGTGCACACCACCCCCGACTCGCGGGCGGCCGCCAGCGACTGCTCCTTCGTCAGCGCCGGGTCACGGAACGAGTAGTCGTAGTGCGTGAACAGCGGAGCCACCACCACCGGCCCGCCGGGCCCCTGCCACACCGGGTACGGGTCCTCCGGCGTGAGCACCCCCAGCCTTCGGCACATGTCCACCAGGTACCGGTAGCGGGGCTCCCCGCGCAGCTGCACCGGGTCGTCGGCCGGCGTCCACAGGTCGTGGTTGCCGGGGGTCCACACCACCCGCGCGAAACGGTCGCGCAGCAGCCCGAGCGCCCACTCGATCTCGGACGCGGTCTCGCTGACGTCGCCCGCCACCAGCAGCCAGTCCCCGTCAGACCCGGGCACGATCTCCTCCTCCAGCAGCCGGCGGTTCTCCGCGTGCACCACGTGCAGGTCGGACACGGCCAGCAGCCGCCCGGCAGCCGCCGCCATCAGCCGGCCACCTTCCGCAGCCAGCCGTCCACCGTGTCCGCGACGGCGCCCGCGTCCGCGCCCAGCAGCGACAGGTGGTCGCCCGCCACCTCCGCCAGGTGGTCCGCGTACTCCCAGCCCGCGGTGGCCGAGGCCGCCGACGCCGAGGCCCGCACCAGCAGCGTGGGCGCCGAAGCCGGCTCCGGCGTCCAGTCGGTGAACAGCCTCAGGTGGCCGCCCATCGCGAGCAGCCGCCCGTCGTCGGACATTCCTGGCGGGCCCGCCGGGTCGAACAGACGCTCCGCCGGCGTCGCGGGCCCGCGCCGGTCCCCGTCCCGCGCGTACGTGTCGAGCAGCACCACCGCCGCCGCCTCACGCCCGATCTCCAGCAGCTCCCGCGCCACGGCGTGCGCGATCCACCCGCCGGACGAGTGCCCCAGCAGCACGGGCCGCACCGGGCCCGCCGCCTCGGCCACGGCCTCCGCCTGGGCCCGCACCAACGCCTGCCGGCTGCGCGGCAGCACCGCCTCACCGGCGAAGCCGGGGTGCGCCAGTACCGTCAGCCCCCGGCGGCCCTCCAGGGCCGCCGCCAGCGCGAGGAACTCCTGCGGACCGGACGAAGCCCCCAGCGAGGGGAACGCGAACAGCCCCGCCGCCCCCTCCGGCCCGTCGGCCAGCCGCACGGGGGCCGGCCAGCGCGCCACCCCGGACCGGGAGTCGTAGCCGGGCAGCAGCCCGGCCGCCGCCATCAGCAGCGCCGCGCCCTCGGCGGTACGGCCCTGCGCGTGCGCCCCGCGCAGCAGCCCCGCGAAGGTGCCCCCGGCCGCGGACGCCTGCGACGGGCCCGGCTCCGCGGCCGGCCCGGCCGGCGAAGTCCCCTCGTCGGCACGGCGGTTGGCCGCCCGGCGCGGCCGCGGCACCACCAGGCTCCGCAGCAGCGCCGGCACCGCACCCCCGGCGGCGCGCAGCCCGGCGGCGTCGGCGCGGGCGGCCACCAGGGTCAGGTTCCGGGCGAGCGCGTGCCCCAGCAGGGCCGCCCCGTCCCCGCCGGCCGGGAGCGCCGTCCCCGCCGGGAGGCCCTCGGCGCCGGCGCCCCAGCCCAGCACGGCCGCGGGCAGTCCGGCCGCGCGGCGGCGGGCGGCCAGCGCGGTGAGGAAGGCGCCCACGACCGCATCGCACTCCGGTCCGCCCGAGCCGGTGCAGGCCCCGACGGTGGTGACGAACGCCAGCGGCGCCGGGTGCCCCTCCAGTACGAGGGCCGCGTCGACCGACGCCTCCAGCGAGGGCCCGTCCGGACCGCTCAGGTGCACGACCGCGGCCGCCTCCTCGCCGGGCCCGGCCAGCCGTACGCCGTACGCCTCCACCAGGTGCCGGGCGCTCTCCCGCGCCCGCGGCCCCTCCACCGCGCCGCTGAGCCGCACCGTCCCCGGGCCGCCCGCGCCCGTGGTCCCGGGCACCACGCATTCCGCCCTCGCCAGCCTGCGCGCGTACGCGACCCCGTCGCGCAGGGCCAGGTCCGGTTCCCCGCCGGCCAGCGCCGGCAGCAGGGCCTTGCGGCTCGCGTCGCTGTCGTCCACGTCCACCAGCACGACGCGGCCCCCGCCCGCACCGGCGAGCCACGCCTGCACCGAGCGCACGAAGCCGCGTACGGCAGCCCCCACGAGATCGGCGACGCCCTCCCCGGGCAGCACCTCCTCGGCGCCGCCCGTGACGACGGCCAGCACCGAACCGGCCAGCCGTTCCTCGGCGAGCCAGGCACCCACCAGCTCCCGCACCTCGTCCACCGCCGCCGCCACGCCACGCCCGTACGGCTCCGCGCCGGCCGCGGGCTCCGGGAGGCGGGCCAGGACCAGCTCCGGCACCGGCCGCCCGTCCGCCGAGGCCGCCAGCAGCTCGGGCAGCCCCGTGTACGCGGGCGCCCCGTCGCACTCCGGCAGCGGTGACGGGCCGGCCCCGCCCCCCGGCACCCCGAGCAGCGCCCGCCGGGGACCCCGGGCGGGCTCGGCGGCCTCCGCCACCCGCTCCCACACCAGTGCCAGCGGGGTGACGGGCGGCCGGCCCGGCCCGCCCGGCAGCTCGGACAGGGTCACGGTCGCCGCGGCCACCGGACCGCCCTCCGCGTCGGCCAGCTCCAGCGCCACCACCCCGAACGCCCCGCGCACGGCGCGCACCCGCAGGGAGGTCGCCCCGGTCGCGTACAGGGCCGTACCCCGCCACTGCCCGGCCGACAGCGGCTCCGGCGCCGCCGCCAGCACGGGGTGCAGCGCCGCCTCCAGCAGCTCGGGGTGCAGGGCGTACGGCTGCCCGTGCAGCCCGGCCGGCAGCAGGAGCTCCGCGAGGAACTCCTCGCCCCGCCGCCAGGCCCGCTCCACCACCGGATGCTCCTCGGCCCCCTCCAGCGGCTCCGCCCCGGCGGGCGGCCACTGCGCCAGGTCGAAGGACGGCGCCCGGCCCGGGGCCAGAACGGCCGTCAGGTGCCGCACCCACGCCTCCTCCGGGTCGGCGCCCTCGGCCCGCGAGACCACCGTCAGCCGCCGCCGGCCGGCCGCGTCGGGGGCCTGCGCCAGCACCTGGAGCAGCACCCCGCCCCGTGCGGGCAGCGTCAGTGCCGCCTCCGCGGCGGCCTCCTCGACCTCGGGCGCGCCGATCGCGCCGCCCACCGCGAGCGCCGCCTCCACCAGCGCCTGCGCCGGCACGCGGCCGGCCGCGGCGAACTCCGGGTGGCTGCGCGCCGAGACCGTGCCCGTGAACAGGACGGCCCCCGCCTCGGGGAGGTCCAGCCGCCACGCGGCCAGCGGATGCCCCGTCGCGGCCATGCCCGTCGCGGCCGGTCCCGTTCCGCCCGTGCCCGTTCCGCCCGTGCCGGCTCCGCCCGTGGCCGTTCCGCCCGTGCCCGTTCCGCCCGTGCCGGCTCCGCCCGTTCCCCTCGCCCCCGTGCCCGGGGCACCGGCCCCGCCGGATCCGGCTGCGTCCGGCCGCCGCGCCCGCACGAACCCCCCGGCGGGGTACCGCCCCGCCCGGGCGGACGGGCCCCCGCCGGGCCGGCGGTCCTCGGGCCGGAAGGGGTACGTGGGCAGGCCGTGCAGCGGCGCCCCGGCGGGGACGCCGAGCGGCAGCCGGCCGAGGACGCCGTGGGCGTACAGGGTCGCGGTCGCGGTCAGCAGCGCCCGGACCTCGTCGCCCCGGCGGCACAGGGCGGGCACGACCACGGCGCCCTCGTCGGCCAGGCAGGGCCGGGCCATGGCCGCGAGCGTCCCGTCGGGGCCCAACTCCAGTACCGCTGTGGCGCCTTCGGACTCCAGGGTCCGGACGGCGTCCTGGAAGCGGACGGTCGCGCGGACGTGCCCGACCCAGTAGTCCGGGTGCGCGACCTCGTCGGTGACGATGCCGCCGGTGAGCGCGGAGACGAAGGCGATCCGCGGCCGCCGGAAGTCCAGGCCCGCGATGGCCCGCCGGAACTCCTCCAGCATCGGGTCCATCAGCGGCGAGTGGAAGGCGTGGCCCGCGCGCAGGGTCTTGGACTTGACGTCCTGCTCGGCCAGCCGTCCCACGACGGCCCGGACGGCCTCACGGGCGCCGGAGACGACGACGTCCCGGGGCCCGTTGACGGCGGCCAGCGCCGTCCCCGGCACCAGCAGCGGGGCGACCTCCTCGGCGCCCGTCCGCACGGCGACCATCAGCCCGGCCTCCGGCAGGGCCTCCATCAGCCGCCCGCGCGCGCCGACGAGCGCGGCCGCGTCCTTCAGGGACAGCACGCCGGCCACGTGCGCGGCGGCGATCTCACCCGCGGAGTGCCCGCCGACGAACTTCGGCACCACCCCCCACGACTCGACGAGCCGGTACAGAGCGACCTCGACGGCGAACAGGGCGGCCTGCGCGGTCCCGGTGCGGCCCAGGGCCGTGCGGGCGGCGTCCGCGTCGGCGCCGAAGACGGCCTCCCGGACCCCGCCGCCGAGTGCGGCGCACACCTCGTCGAAGGCGGCGGCGAACACCGGGAAGGCCGTGTACAGCCCGCGGCCCGTCCCCGGCCGCTGCCCGCCCTCGCCGGTGAACAGGACCGCCAGGTCCCGCCGCCGGGCCGCGGTCCCGCGCACCAGGCCCGCGGCCCGCCGGTCCCGGGCGAGGGCCTCCAGGCCGCGCGTCAGCTCCTCCCGGTCCGCGGCGACGACCACCGCCCGGTGCGCGAAGGCCGTCCGGGTGGTCGCCAGCGCCCGGCTCAGGGCCGCCGGCCGGGCACCGGAGTGCTCGCCCAGCCAGCCCAGCAGCCGCCGGGCCTGGGCGCGCAGGGCCTCCGGGGTGGTGCCGGAGACGGTGTACGGCAGCGGGTGCGCCGCCCCGTCCGCCCTTTCGGTCCCGCCGGTCCCGCCGGTCCCGTCGGCCGGGGCCGTACGCGGTGCCTCCTCCAGGAGGACGTGGCAGTCCGGGCCGCCCGTACCCCCGGAGCCGAGGCCCACGACCAGCCGCCGCCCGGCCTCCCCGGGGTGCGGGGCCCGGGCCGGCCCGCGCCGGTCCGGGCCCAGGCCCGGCAGCGCGCCGATCAGGTCCGTGATGCCGACGGCGCCGTGCGGTTCGACGTACCGGACCCCGCGGGGGCCGACGCCGGCCCGCTCGCCGACCCGGCGCAGCGCCTCCTCCCGGCTCTCGCCACCGGGCGCGCCCGGCCCCGTACCGCCGTCCTCGCCGACGCCGCTGCCCGCGATGACGCCGAGCACCCGGTCGCCGTCGGACAGCGCCCGGGCGAGGGGCTTGAGGACGATGACCCCGCCGCCCTCGCAGCGCACCGAGCCGGCCGCGCCCGGGACCGGCTCGGGACCGAGCCCGCCGACCAGGGCGGCGTCGCACTCGCCGCCGCGCAGGCTCTCGCAGGCCAGGTGGACGGCCACGAGGGAGGAGGAACGCCCGGCGTACACGGTCGTGCTCGGGCCGCGCAGGCCCAGCAGCCCGCCGGTGCGGTGGCCGATGGTCCCCGGGCCCTGCTGGTACGAGGGCGCGGCGTGCCCGTCCCGCACCGCGCCCACGAACACGCCGACGCGCGCCCCGCGCAGCGAGCCCGGCACGATCCCCGCGTGTTCGAGCGCCTCCCAGCACAGCTCCAGCACCAGCCGCCGGCGCGGGCCCATCGACGCGGCCTCGCGCGGGGAGATCCCGAAGAAGGCCGGGTCGAAGGCGTCGGCCGCGTCGTCCGGCAGCCGCCACGGACCGTCCGGGTCCGGGTCCGGGGCCTTCGGCAGGCGGCAGGACAGGCCGACGACCGCGATCCGGTGGTCGGGGGGCACGGTGGCGTCCGGGAGCGGACCGCGAGCGTCTTCAGGCATTTCTTCTCACCCATCCGTCCTGACGCGAGGTGGTGCGGGGGAGATGGTGCGCACAGTGGCTGGAGCCGGGCTCAAGAACGGCTGAATCCAGCCGTCCAACAGGTGGGACGGATCTCATACAGCCCTAAAAACGTTCACCCGAAAGGGAGATGAGAGCATGCCGGGAGAGCTGGTAACGCCATGGAAGACGAAAGGTCATCTGCAATGGAGAATTCCGCCGACGGTGTGTACGACGTGGTCATCCTCGGTGGCGGCAGCGGGGGCTACTCCTGCGCCCTGCGCGCGACCCAGCTCGGGCTGAACGTCGTCCTCATCGAGAAGGGCAAGCTGGGCGGCACCTGCCTGCACAACGGCTGCATCCCGACCAAGGCGCTGCTGCACGCCGGCGAGGTCGCCGACGAACTGCGCCGCAGCGAGTCCTACGGAGTGAAGTCCACCTTCGAGGGCGTGGACATAGCCGGGGTGCACGCGTACAAGGACGGCGTGATCGCCGGCCTCTACAAGGGCCTCCAGGGCATGCTGAAGTCGCGCAGGAACCTCACCCTGGTGGAGGGCGAGGGACGCCTCGTCTCCCCGACCGAGGTCGAGGCCGGGGGCGTGGTCTACCAGGGCCGCCACGTCGTCCTCGCCACCGGGTCGCAGCCGCGCTCGCTGCCCGGCCTGGCCATCGACGGCAACCGGGTCGTCTCCTCCGACCACGCGCTGTTCCTCGACCGGATCCCCGAGTCGGCGGTCGTGCTCGGCGGCGGCGTCATCGGCGTCGAGTTCGCCTCGGCCTGGAAGTCCTTCGGCGTGGACGTCACCGTCGTCGAGGGCCTGCCGCACCTGGTGCCCGCCGAGGACGTCGACATCTCCAAGTCCCTGGAGCGCGCCTTCCGCAAGCGGAAGATCAAGTTCGAGCTGGGCTCCCGCTTTTCCGGGGTCGAGTACACCGAGAGCGGCGTGCGGGTCTCGCTGGAGAACGGCAAGCAGATCGAGGCCGAGCTCCTGCTCGTCGCCGTCGGCCGCGGCCCGGTCTCGGCCGGTCTCGGCTACGAGGAGGCGGGCGTCGCCCTCGACCGCGGGCACGTCGTCGTGGACGAGCTGCTGCGCACCAACCTGCCGACCGTCTCGGCCGTCGGCGACCTGATCCCGACCCTCCAGCTGGCCCACGTCGGCTTCGCCGAGGGCATCCTCGTCGCCGAGCGCCTCGCGGGCCTGCCCGTGACCCCGATCGACTACGACGGCGTCGCGCGGGTCACCTACTGCGAGCCCGAGATCGCTTCCGTCGGCCTCAGCGAGGCGAAGGCCAAGGAGGTCTACGGCGAGGACAAGGTCGTCGTCAGCAAGTTCAACGCGGGCAGCACCGGCAAGAGCAAGATCCTGAAGTCGGCCGGCGACGTGAAGCTCGTCCAGGTCGTCGACGGCCCCGTCATCGGCATCCACATGATCGGCTCACGCGTCAGCGAGCAGATCGGCGAGGCCCAGCTCATCTTCAACTGGCAGGCCCTGCCGACGGAGGTGGCGAGCCTCATCCACGCCCACCCGACCCAGACCGAGGCCCTGGGCGAGGCCCACCTCGCCCTCGCCGGCAAGCCGCTGCACGTCCACGGCTGACCTCACGGTCGGTATTCCGCCATTCGGAAGGGCCGGGGTCAACTCCCCGGCCCTTCCCGGGTTTTCGGCGAAACCGCTGGTACGACAGGTGACCCGGATGCCACGATCACTGCGCCGCGGGCGTGGGGTCCGACGGTAACCGGCCATCAGGCGAGGACGTATCCATGAACCCGGAACACGGCACCAACCTGGCACACGGCACCAATCCGGCACACGGCACCAACGGCACGGCACGCACGGGCACCGACAGGGTGGCCGGCCTCCTCCTCGGCCTCTCCGCCGTCCTCGTCGGACTCATGGCGGGCCTGTTCTTCGCCTTCGACGTCTCGGTGATGCCGGGGCTGGCCGCCGGCGACGAGCGCACCTACGTCACCGCCATGCAGAACTTCAACGCCGCCATCGACGGCAACGGCCTCTTCGGCAGCGCCTTCGTCCTGGCCCTGCTCGCCACCGCCGCCGCGGCCGTGGTCGAGTACCGCAAGGGCCGACGCGGGACCGCCGTGTGGGTGGCCGCGGCGGCCGTCGCCTACCTCGTCGTACTGGTGATCACCTTCGCCGTGAACATCCCGCTGAACAACGAGCTCGCGGCCGTGGGCGACGCGGCGAAGGCGACCGACTTCGCGGTGGTGGACAAGTTCAAGGGCACCTGGGTCACCACGAACATCCTGCGCACCCTGCTCTGCACCGCCGCCCTCACCGCCCTCGCCCGCGCCCTCCTGCTCCACGGCCGCGCCACCGCCCGCTGAGCCGGCCGGGGCTCTTTTTCGGGATTTTCGGTGGCTCGGGCACCTTGATGTCACTTCGCGACGAAGCGGGACGAAAATCGGTCATAGTACCGCGATGTGCTGCCGTCATGTGCACGGGCTCCGTAGGTTCTGGGCTCGGTCCGGGACGTCCTGTGACGCCCGGCCTCGGAGTTCGTCCACTGCAACGGGAGGGGAATCGCATGGCTGACATCGACCTCGGTGTGGCGTCCGACTGGGACGAGGGGGACACCCACGGCCGCGTCAAGCTGCGGCCGAACCAGGTCTACCCGAACTCGCCCAAGAAGGACGTGCTCATCAGCTCCCCGGTGAGCATCGAGCTCTCCGTGAACACGAACCTCTCCTCCTCGCAGGAGGCGGACAAGATCTACTTCACGACCCACCACGGCTCCACGAAGAAGATCATCGCGGTGCTCGACTCCGACGGCAACCTGCACATCGCGGGCCGCCTGATCACCGAGCAGAAGGACCTCCGCTACTAGGGCGCGTACCGGGCCGTACCCGCCGGTCGGCGGGTACGGCCCGCGCCCCGGTGTCGTCGGCGCCGGCCGGGCCGCCGGGCAGCATCCGGTCCAGCCACTTCGGCAGCCACCAGTTGGTCCGGCCGAGGAGCGTCATGGTCGCCGGTACCAGCACCATGCGTACGACCGTGGAGTCGATGAGGATCGCGGTGGCCAGGCCGAGCCCGAACATCTTGGCGGAGGGGTCCTCGGCGGCGGCGAAGGACAGGAAGACCGCCACCATGATGAGGGCGGCCGAGGTGATGGTCCGCGCGGTGCGCGAGACGCCCTCGACGATCGCCGTGCCGTTGTCGCCGGTGCGCAGGTACTCCTCGCGTACGCGGGAGAGGATGAACACCTCGTAGTCCATCGACAGGCCGAACAGGATGGCGAAGAGGAACATCGGGATGAAGGACACGATCGGAACCGTCGCTTCCAGCCCGATGAGTGCGCCTCCCCAGCCCCATTGGAAGACCGCGACCATGACGCCGTAAGCCGCGCCGATGCTCAGCAGGTTCAGCAGGACCGCCTTGAGCGGTACGAGTACCGAGCGGAAGACCAGCATCAGCAGCAGGAACGACATCGTCAGCACGGCGGCCACGAACACCGGCAGGCGCCCGCTGGTGCGCCGGCCCACATCGGACAGGCTCGCGGCGGCGCCGCCGACGTGGGCCCTGGCCGGGCCGTGCCCGATCGCCGTGGGCAGCACCTCGGTGCGCAGCCGGTCGATGGTGTCGGCCGTGGCCTCGTCCTGAGGGCCGGTGGTCGGGAACACCACGAGGGTCGCGATGCCGGTGGCCCGGTCGACGTGCGTCGGCGCGACGGACGCGATGCCCGGATCCGCCGCGACCGCCCCGGCGAGCCGGTCCAGCACTCCCGGATCACCGGTGGGGTCCGCGGCGATGACGAGCGGACCGTTGGTGCCCGGGCCGAACCCCTCGGCCACCAGGTCGTAGGCGCGGCGCTCGGTACGGCCGGGGGGCAGTGAGCCGTCGTCGGGCAGGCCGACGCGCAGGCCGAGCACGGGCAGCGTCGCCGTCAGCAGCAGCGCCGCGGCGCCGACCGCGTACGGCACCGGGTGCCGGCTGACGTGCCCGATCCAGCGCCGCCACCCCGCGGCCGGCTCCGTGTCCCGCCGCCGGCCGGACCGGCCCGGTCGGCCCGCCCCAAGGGCCCGGGCGATCCGGCCGGCCCGGCCCAGGCGCGGGCCGGCCGCGCCCAGGAAGGCCGGCAGCAGCGTCACCGACGCGAGCACCATGATCAGGACGACGATCGAGACGGCGAACCCGCCCACCGTCATGAACGGCACGTCCGCGACCGCCATGCCGAGGATCGACACGACGACGGTGCCGCCGGCGAACACCACCGGCCGCCCCGCCGTGGCCACCGCCCGTCCGGCCGCCTCGCGGGGACCGAGCCCGCGCGCGAGGTACTCCCGGTGCCTGGCGAGCACGAACAGCGCGTAGTCGATGCCCACTCCGAGCCCGACCATGCTGCCCAGGACCGGTGCGAAGGCGGGGACGTCCGTCACCCCCGCCAATACCGTCATCGTGGCGACCCCCACGGTCAGCCCGAACACCGCCATGCCGATCGGCAGCGCGGCGGCGACGAGCGAGCCGAACGCCAGGAACAGGATCGCGGCCGCGGCGAGGAGGCCGATCAGCTCGCTCACGCCGCCGTCCGGGTCGGAGAAGGCGTAGAAGAGGTTCCCGCCCATCTCGACGCGCAGGGGCAGTTCGGCGCGCAGCCGGGCGCCGAGGTCCACGAGGGCGTCGAGGTCCTCGGCCGACAGCCGGCTCTGGTCGGGGTACTGCACCCGGACGACCGCGATCCGCCCGTCGGCCGAGACGAGGCCGCCGCGCACGGCGGTGTCCCCGCCCGCGTCGAGTGCCCCCGCCGGGTCGCTCGTGCCGAGCACGTGCGGCAGCCGCCCGACCTCGGCCCGCAGCCGGGTGAGCGCGCTGCGCGCTCCGTCGTCGTCGAAGAACGTCGCACCGTCGGCGAGGGGCGTGACGACCACGTGAGCGGTCATCCCCTCCTGGCCGGTGCCCGCCCGCTCGATCAGTTCCGCGGCCCGTCGGGAGTCCAGCCCCGGAGCGGTCATCGAGTCCGCTGTCCGCCCGCCGAAGGCGACGGCGGCGAGGACGGCCAGCGCGGCGGCGGCCAGCCAAGCCGCGATCACCCGCCACGGATGGCGGGCGGCGCCCCCGCCCAGGCGCAACAGGGCTTTCGAGAGCATCCGGTTCCTCCAACCACCTCGTCGGCCGTCCTCGTACGGCCCCCGGGAACGAGGCTCGTCGTCACGGCGCTCCGCGGCATCGGCCCGCGGGCCGCGGATCCCCCGTCCCCGGGGCGGAGTGACGACCCGTCCTTTCGGCCGATGCGCGGGACGCCGCGGTGCCTAGGCTGAGAACCGTGCTACGAGACGACCTGCGAACCCTGTGGACCGCACCCCGGCCGCCCGGCGCGCCCGCGCGGGTGTGGCGGGACTGGGCGCTGCTCGCCGCGGGCCTTGCCGGCGTGGCGCTGGAGGCCACCCTGCGCGAGAACGTCGTGTGGCGGCCGGTGGCGGTGGTGTGCGCCGTATGGCTGTGCCTGCTGCCCCTGTGGCGCCGGACCCGCCCGCTGGCGACGGTGACGCTGGCGTTCGGCTCGGTGGTCCTGCTTCCGGTGGCCTCGCTCTTCGCCGCACCGCGCGAGCCCGTCGGCCTGTACACCGGCGCGGTCGTGCTCGTCATGGTGTACGCGCTGCCCCGGTGGGGCTCGGGACGCGAGGTCGTGCTGGGCGGCGCGGTGGTCCTCGCGGTCGGCGCGCTGTGCGTCGCCACGGACGGCACCCCGGTCGTCGAGAAGGCCGTGGGTTTCGTCTTCCTGCTGCTGCCCGGCGTCGTCGGGGCCGCCGTGCGGTTCTGGGTGACCGCGCGCGAGCGGCAGTTGGAGCAGGTGCGCTCCCGCGAGCGCGAGCAGCTCGCCCGGGAACTGCACGACACGGTGGCCCACCACGTGTCGGCCATGGTGATCATCGCCCAGGCGGGCCGGGTGCTCGCGGGCGCCGACCCGTCCGCCGCCGTCGAGGCGCTGGAGGGGGTCGAGGAGGAAGGGGCGCGCACGCTGGAGGAAATGCGCGCCATGGTCGCCGCGCTGCGCGACCGCGAGGTCGGCGCCGAGCTGGCGCCCCCCGCCGGAGTCGCGGATCTGGAGCGCCTGATGCGCACCCCGGGTGGCCACCTCAGGGTCGACCTGGGGCTCGACGGCGAACTGGACGCGCTGCCCCCGGCCGTGGACGCCGCCGTCTACCGGATCGTGCAGGAGTCGGTGACCAACGCGCTGCGCCACGCGGTCGACGCGACCGAGCTCGTCGTCCGGGTCGCCGCGGAACGGCACGCGGTACGGGTGAGCGTGCGCGACGACGGCCGGCGCACCGGCCGGGGCCGCGACGGATACGGCCTCACCGGACTGCGCGAGCGCGCGACCCTGCTCGGCGGCACACTACGAGCCGGGCCCGGTACCGACCGGGGCTGGCACGTCGAAGCCGAACTGCCGAGAGCGAGGAGCGAGAGCGGTGTCCGTTCGCGTCCTCGTCGCTGACGACCAGACGATCATCCGCACCGGGTTGCGGATCATGCTGGACGCCCAGCCCGGCATCGAGGTGGTCGGCGAGGCCGCCGACGGGCGGGAAGCGGTACGTCTGGCCCGCGAACTGCGCCCCGACGTCTGCCTGTTCGACATCCGCATGCCCGTACTCGACGGGCTCGAGGCCACCCGGCTGGTCGCCGGCCCGGGCGTCGCCGACCCGCTGGCCGTGGTCGTCATCACCACGTTCGACCTCGACGAGTACGTCTACGGCTCCCTGCGTGCCGGCGCCCGCGGGTTCCTCCTCAAGGACACCGGACCGGACCTTCTGGCGCAGGCCGTACGCTCGGCGTCCGACGGTGAGGCGCTCATCGCGCCCAGCGTCACCGTCCGACTGCTCCAGGCGTTCGCGGACCTGCCCGCCGGACGGCCCGCGGCCCAGCCGCTCTCCCCCGTCACCGCCCGCGAGGAGCAGGTGCTCCTCGCGGTCGCCCGCGGGCTGACCAACACCGAGATCGCCGACGCGCTGCACATCAGCCTCAGCACGGTCAAGACGCACCTGGCCAGCCTGATGGCCAAACTCGGCGCCCGCAACCGGGTCGAGATCGCGATGTGGGCCTACGAAACGCGCCGCATCCTCCCCGGAACCTGAAACTGCGCGGAATCTGGAACTCCCCGGAACCTGAGACTCCGCGCGCCTGGGAGGAAAGGCCTAGGCGGCGGCGTGCTGTCCGTGCAGGACCAGCGCCCAGGCCAGCAGCCCGAAGGCCACCGTGCACAGCACCGTGCGCCACGCGTTCGCGCGGACCCACGTCCCCTCGAACGCGCGGCGCACGGCCGCAGGGTCGGCGATCCGGTCCACCGGGCCCGCCTTCTCCAGGGCGTTGTTGAGCGGGATGTTCACCCGGGCCGTGACGATCATCGCCAGGACGTACGCGACGAGCGCGCCGGCCAGCGGCACCAGCGCGTGGCGGCCGTCGCCCGGCAGGTGCAGGCCCAGGGCCAGGGCGGTGAACAGCAGCGAGCCCAGGTAGCCGAGCAGGAACCATCCGTTGAGGATCGCCACGTTGATCCGCTGCATCGTCTCGATCACCGTCCGGTCGGACGAGGCGCGCAGCCCGGGCATCACCGCCACCGAGAACCCGTAGAAGAGGCCGCTCACCAGCCCCATGGTGATCGTCGCAGCGATCAGTGACGCGAACCTTGCCGTTTCCACGTGGTTCCCCCCGGCTACGTGGGTGCCGCAGGACTGCCGCACCGCGTTGGCCGGATTCTCGCCCATCCCGGCCCGTTCCGAGCCTGATCCAAGCAGTCCCCAGCCGATACTACGGTCGTACACAGGCCACCCCCCGTGTCATCGCACAGGCCCAACGCCCCTGCCGCACAGGCCGGATGACCAGTTCCGGGAGCACCCCCCTCGCGCGGTACCCTCCCGCTGGGCCCGCACGCCCCCACCAGGACGCCGGAGAGGAACCACGACGTGACCGACCCGAAGCAGAGGCTGGACGCACTGCGGACCGACATCGAGCGCCGCAACCCCGCCCAGCCCGAGTTCCACCAGGCCGTCCGGGAGGTCCTGGACACCCTGGCCCCCGTCTTCGCGGCGCGCCCCGAGTACGCCGAGGCCGGGCTCGTGGAGCGGCTCGTGGAACCCGAGCGGCAGATCATCTTCCGGGTGCCGTGGACGGACGACCACGGACACGTCCACGTCAACCGCGGCTACCGGGTGGAGTTCAACAGCGCCCTCGGCCCCTACAAGGGCGGCCTGCGCTTCCACCCGTCCGTGGACATCGGCGTGGTGAAGTTCCTCGGCTTCGAGCAGATCTTCAAGAACGCGCTGACCGGCCTGGGCATCGGCGGCGGCAAGGGCGGCAGCGACTTCGACCCGCACGGCCGCTCCGACGCCGAGGTCATGCGCTTCTGCCAGTCCTTCATGACCGAGCTGCACCGCCACATCGGTGAGCACACCGACGTTCCGGCCGGCGACATCGGCGTCGGCGGCCGAGAGATCGGCTACCTGTTCGGCCAGTACCGGCGCATCACCAACCGCTGGGAGGCCGGCGTCCTCACCGGCAAGGGCCAGGGCTGGGGCGGCTCCGCGATCCGGCCCGAGGCCACCGGCTACGGCAGCGTCCTGTTCGCCTCCGAGATGCTCAAGGTCCGGGGCGAGTCCCTGGACGGCCTGACGGCCGTCGTCTCCGGCTCCGGGAACGTCGCCCTCTACACCGTCGAGAAGCTCCAGCAGCTCGGCGCCAACCCGCTGACCTGCTCCGACTCGCAGGGCTACGTGGTCGACGACAAGGGCATCGACCTGGCCCTGCTCCGCCAGATCAAGGAGGTCGAGCGGGGCCGCGTCAGCGAGTACGCCGCCCGCCGCGGCCCCTCGGCCCGCTTCGTGCCGGGCGGACGCGTCTGGGAGGTCCCGGCCGACGTCGCCTTCCCGTCCGCGACCCAGAACGAACTGGGCGCCGAGGACGCGCGCGCCCTCATCGGGAACGGCGTCAAGGCGGTCTCGGAGGGCGCCAACATGCCCAGCACCCCCGAGGCGGTCCACCTCTTCCAGGCGGCGGGCGTCGCCTTCGGCCCGGGCAAGGCCGCCAACGCGGGCGGCGTGGCGGTCAGCGCGCTGGAGATGGCCCAGAACGCGGGCCGCACGGCCTGGACCCGGGACCGGGTCGAGTCGGAACTGGCGGGCATCATGAGCGCGATCCACGAGGTCGCGTACGAGACCGCCGCCCGCTACGACGCCCCGGGCGACTACGTCACGGGCGCCAACATCGCCGGCTTCGAGCGCGTCGCCGACGCGATGCTGGTCCAGGGCGTGATCTGACCCTCCCGCCGCCGGGCCCCCACCCCCGCCCGGGGTGGGGGCCCGCTGCCGTCCGTCGCCCGTCAGGCCGGGGAGCCGCCGGCTTCCGCGGCCCGTCGCCTCAGCCCGGCGAGCTGCTCGCGGCCGGTGACGGCGTCGGGGTGGCCGGGGCCGAGCGCGCGTTCGAGATCGGCCACGACCGAGGTCATCAGGTCGAGAGCGCCGGCCGGGTCGCCCGCCGTCGCGGTGTTCCGGGCGTGCTCGTAGCGGCTGGCCAGGGTGCGGCGGTGGTCGGGTCCGAGGGCGCGGGCCTGGGCGCCTGCGAGCCCCGCGTAGAGGTCGCGCGCCGTGGCGGGATCTCCGGCTTTCGCCGTGTAGTAGGCGTGCTGGAAGCGGCTGACGAGGGTGTGGGGATGGCCGGGTCCCAGGACGCGTTCGCGGTCGGGGATCAGTGCGGCCAGCAGGCGGCGCGCGGTGGCGGGTGCGCCGGCCGCGGCGGTGAAGTGTGCGTGCTCGAAACGGCTGTTGAGGGTGTCGGGATGATCGGCACCGAGGTTGCGGGTCTGGTCCTGGAGGAGCACCTCGTACAGGGCCTTGGCCGTGGTGGGAGCTCCGGCCATGCCGGTGTAGTAGGCGTGCGCGTAGCGGCTCGTCAGCGTGCTGCGGTGGTCGGGGCCCAGCACGTGTGCCTCGTCCGGCAGGAGAGCGGCCACGAGGTCCCGCGCCGTGCCGAAGTCGCCCGCCTCGCCGGTGTAGTAGGCGAGCTGGTAGCGGCTGCTCAGGGTGCTGGGGTGGTCGGCGCCGAGGACACGGGTCTCGTCGGAGACGAGCGCTGCCGTGAGGTCGCGAGCGATGGAGGGGACGCCCGCGTCGCCCGTGCACTGGGCCTGCTCGTACCGGCTGCGGAAGGTTTCCGGGTGGTCCGGGCCCAGATGGGCGGCCGAGGCCGCGACCAGCCGCTCGTAGAGGCGGACCGCCTTCGCGAAGTCGCCGTCCTGCTGGGCTGACTTGGCCTCGGCCCGCAGTTCGTGCACCGACCCGTTCGGCACGTCCGGGCTGGTGGAGGGGTTGTCCGGGACAACGGCGAGTGCGGGTTGTCCGCCGAGTTCGATGGTGATGCGGTGGACCGTGTCGCCATCGGTGTCGTTGATCGCCGTCGCCCGGGCGAGGGCGGCGTCGAAGTCGTCGCCCTCGGGATCGGCGGAGGTGGCGGGCGGGGTGGACGGGGCGAGGTCGGGGAGACGGTCCGGGGCGGCCGGGCCACCGCCCTGGCCGCGCAGCCGGTCCAGTTCCTCCGTCAGTTCGGCGATCCGCTCCTGAAGGCGCCCGGCCAGGGCTTCGGCCTGGCGTTTCTTCTCCTCGGCCCGGCCCAGTTCGCCCTCGGCCTCGGCCTGCTGGGACTCGGCCCGCGCCAGCTTGTCCCGGGCCGCCTCCAGGGCCTCCCGGTCGGCGGCGCGGTCGCGCTCCCGGCCGAGGGCGCCGACCCGGTCGTTCAGCTCGTGGATCATGCCGAGCAGGATCCAGATCAGGCGCGCGGCGTTGTCGGCCGTCTGGCGCAGCTCCGCCTGCTGTTCGAGGGCGCGGGTGAGCCGGTCGTACGTCTCGATCTGCCGCGCCTGCACCGCCGCCACGTCCAGCACCGCCGCCGCACCGTCCACCCGCGCCGCCGGCTTCGCCGCGCGGGGCGGGTGCGTCGCCTCGTACAGCAGGGCCTCCGCCTCGCTGCGCCGGCGTTCGCGCAACGGCGGCGCGACCGTGGCGTCGATCAGTGAGGTGACGAACCGCTGGGGCGGGATCCGCCCGCTGAGCAGCGTGCTGACCTGCGACTTGGAGTAGTCGATCTGCTTCGCCAGGACGGCCAGGGTCTTGCCCGACTCCTCCACGCGTGCGCGCAGGAACGCGGCCAGCCTGCCCGCCCCCGGGTTCACCGGCCGGATGTCCGCCCAGGGCCGGCCCCCGGGCTTGTCCGTTCCCGCCAACGAAGTACCCCCTGCTGCGCGCCGTGCCGTGCCGTGCCATGCCGGGCCGTCCCGTGCTGTGCCGTGCCATGCCCTGCCATGCCGTGCCTTTGTCCGGTCCGTCCGGGACAAGTGGCCCTTCGTCCGCAACCTATCTGCGATGTTCCGCCCAGAGGGTCCGGACAACCCGACTCCCCCCGAAGGTGCGCTCACCGGCCGCGCCCCGCGGCCCGACACCGAAGGGCCCGACCACCATGACCGACCTGCTGTCCGTCCTCTCCGCCGCCGCGGACGTCCTCACCCTGATCGGATCGGCGTTCTCCCTCGCCCTGGAGGTCCGCCGGGCCCGCCGCGAGGCCGGCGCGGCCCGCGCGGCGGTCGAGGACCGGGAGAACCCCGCGGGGTGAGCCCGCGGCGGCGGCGTAGCCTGTAGGTCCGCCACCGACAGGGAGTTGCCGCGTGCTGACCGCGCTTGACGGGACGTACGGCGACCGCGCGGACGCCGTGCGCGTCGCCGGCCGTACCGCCTCGTACGAGGAACTGCTCGGCGCGGCCGGGGCGGTGGCGGCCGACGTCGCCGGAGCCCCCGCCTTCGCCGTGACGGCGACCGCCTCCCTGGAGACCGTCGCGGCGGCCGTCGGCGGACTCCTCGCCGGGGTCCCCTTCGTGCCGCTGCCCCCCGACGCCGGGCCCGCCGAGCGCGAGCACGTCCTGCGCGACTCCGGTGCCGTCGAGGTGCCGGTCGACTTCGCCCGCCGGGCCGCGGCGCCCGCCCGGGCGGCCGGCCCCGGGGACCCCGCCCTGGTGCTGTACACCTCCGGCACCACCGGCCCGCCCAAGGGCGTGGTCCTGACCGCCGGCGCCATCGCCGCCGACCTCGACGCCCTCGCCGGAGCCTGGCAGTGGAGCGCCGAGGACACCCTGGTGCACGGGCTCCCGCTGTTCCACGTGCACGGCCTGGTCCTCGGCGTGCTCGGCGCGCTGCGCACCGGGAGCCGCCTCGTGCACACCGGCCGCCCGACCCCGCAGGCGTACGCCGCCGCCGGGGGCAGCCTGTACTTCGGGGTGCCGACCGTGTGGTCCCGCATCGCCGCCGAACCGCAGCACGCGGCCGCGCTGTCCGGGGCCCGCCTGCTCGTCTCCGGTAGCGCCGCCCTGCCCGCGCCCGTCTTCCGGGACCTGGAGCGCCTCACCGGCCACCGCCCCGTCGAGCGCTACGGGATGACCGAGACCCTGATCACCGTCAGCGGCCGCGCGGGCGGCGAGGTCCGCCCCGGCACCGTCGGTACCCCGCTCCCCGGCATCCGGACCCGGATCGCCGCCGAGCCGGGCGCCGATATCGGCGAACTCCAGCTCACCGGCCCCACGCTGTTCTCCGGTTACCTGGGACGCCCCGAGGCGACCGCGGCCGCGTACACCGAGGACGGGTGGTTCCGTACGGGCGACATCGCCGCCGTCGACCCGCAGGACGGGGTGCACCGCATCGTCGGCCGGGCCTCCATCGACATGATCAAGTCCGGCGGCTACCGCATCGGCGCGGGCGAGATCGAGAACGCCCTGCTGGACCATCCCGGGGTGGCCGAGGCAGCCGTCGTCGGGGTGCCGGACGCGGACCTCGGGCAGCGGATCGTCGCCTTCGTCGTCGCCGACGGGGTCACCGGCCCCGAACTGACCGACTTCGTCGCCGCGCACCTCTCGGTGCACAAGCGGCCCCGCGAGGTCCGCTTCGTTCCCGCGATCCCGCGCAACGCCATGGGGAAGCCGCAGAAGAAGCTTCTGCTGGGTGGCGGTGGTGGCGGCGGCGAGCAGGGCGGGTCCGGGGAGGGGCGGTGAGCGGCGCAGGCGCGGAGAGCCCCTGGATCCGCCGCTTCCACCCGCCGGCGGTGCCGCCGGGGAGGCCCGTGCCGGTCCTGGTCGTCCTCCCGCACGCGGGCGGCAGCGCCTCCTTCTACTTCCCGTTCTCCCGCGACCTCGCCGCGCACGCCGAGGTGCTCACCGTCCAGTACCCCGGCCGCCAGGAGCGGCTGGGGGAGCCGAGCCCGGACACCATCGCCGGGCTGGCCGACGGGGTGGAGCGGGCGCTGGAGCCCTGGGGCGGGCGGCCCCTCGTCCTGTTCGGGCACAGCATGGGCGCGGTGCTGGCGTACGAGCTGGCGCGGCGGATGGAGGCGGCCGGCGAGACGCCGCGCGGCCTGATCGTCTCCGGGCGGCGGTCGCCGCTGGCCGGGCGGGAGGAGGAGCGGGAGGAGGGGCACCTGCACGCGCGGGACGACGACGCCCTGCTCGCCCACGTGCACTCCCTCTCCGGGACCGATCCCGCGCTGCTGGCCGACCCGGCGTTCCGGGAGCTGATCCTGCCGGCGCTGCGCAGCGACTACCGGGCGGTCGAGACCTGGCGGCACGAGCCGGGGCCGCCGTTGCGGACCCCCGTCAGCGTGCTGTGCGGGGACGCCGATCCGCGGGCGAGCCTGGCGGAGGCGAGGGGCTGGCGGGACGTGGCCGGGGCCGGGTTCGGCTTCCGCGGCTTCCCGGGCGGGCACTTCTACCTGACCGAGCAGCACGCGGCCGTGGTGCGGGCGGTGGCGGAGGACCTGGCGGGGTTCACGGCGGCCTGACGCCGTCCCGGCGGGGGGCGCGGGGCTCGTCGGCGGTGGGGCTGCGGCCGTCGGGCCCGGTCCGTTCCGCTTCGTCGGGCCCTCAGGCCGTCGGGCCGTTCGGCCGGTCAGGCCGGTGTCCCGTCGCCGCGCACCGCCAGGTGCCGGGCCAGCACCTCCAGGGCCCGGGTCACCTCGGGCAGCCGCTCGGCGCCGGACTCGCCCAGTGCCCGGGCGAGCGCCTCCTCGACCTTGGAGCTGCCGGCGGCCCGTACGGCGGCCACGCGCGCGGAGGCCGTGGGGGACTGGCGCACCAGGGTCCGGCGGCGGTCCGCGGGGTCGGGGGCCGTCTCGACCGAGCCGGCCTCGCGCAGCCGGGCCACGGCTCCGGAGACCTGGCTCTGCGGCAGCCCCGTGCGCTGCGCCGTCTCGCCGACGGTGGTGTCCGGGTGCGCCGCGATGTCCCCGGCGACGATCACCACGGAGCGGGTGCCGCCCGCGTACTGCCCGGACCCGCCGGGGGGTTCGGGCAGGGCCTCCTCGCCGAGCTTCATCAGGGCGCGGCCCAGCAGGAACAGTTCGATTCCATCCACCGGTCCAAAATACATCAGCATCGATTCATCGAAATCGATCCATCTCTATTGATGTATCCGGATCGATGGAATACCTTGGTCGTAGGGCGGCGGGCGAAGGATCCGGCGCCGGCCGTCCAGCCAGCCGAAGGAGAGCCGTCATGCCCAGCCTCGCCGTCCCCGGTGCCACCCTCCACTACCAACTCCGGGGATCCGGGCCGCTGTTGCTCATCTCGCAGAGCGGGGAGGGCGACGCGGACCGCACCGTGGACCTCGTCCCGCACCTCACCGACAGCTTCACCGTCCTGACCTACGACCGCCGGGGCCTGTCCCGCAGCCGCCTGGAGCAGCCGGGCCGGACCACCTCGCTCGCCGAGCACGCCGATGACGTCCACCGGCTGCTGGCCGCCGTCACCGACGAGCCGGCCCTGATGCTCGGGTGCAGCCTCGGCGCCGTCATCGGGCTGCACGTGGCCGCCGAGTACCCGGGGCAGCTCAGCGCCCTCGTCGCCCACGAGCCGGTCGCCCCCCGCCTGCTGCCGGCCCCCGACGACCGGAAGCGGCACGAGGCGGAGCTCGTCGAACTTCAGCACACCTTCCGGGAGGAGGGGCTGCCGGCGGCCGTCCGCGAGGCCGCCCGGGTGCTCGGCATAGACACCAGCGGCAAGGACTCCGAGCCCGGCCTCACCCCGCAGCCGATGAGCGAGCGGCGCCGCGACAACTTCGCCTACTTCATCGAGCACGACTTCGGGGCGATCCTCCAGGACACGCTCGACCCGGCCGCCGTGGCCGCGAGCACGACCCGCATCCTCCCGGCCGTCGGCGCCACCACACCGTCCACCGTCTTCGACGTCGCCTGCGCCCACGCGCTGGCGGATCTGGTGGGTTGCGGGATACGGGTCTTCCCAGGCGGGCACAACGGCAACACCAGCCACCCCCGGGCCTACGCGGAGCGTCTGCGCGCCGTTCTGACGGAGGCGGTCAGGTAGCCGGCCCGTCCGCTCAGGCCCGTTCGCGGAGGTAGGCGTCCAGTTCGGCGGCGCCCGCCAGGAGGGCGCGGGCGCGGGTGGCCAGGCGGGTGTGCCAGTCGTGGAGGGCGGCCTCCAGGGGCTCCAGGCCGCCGGCCGCGCGGACCTGGGCGATCAGCGGGGCGATCTGCTCCAGCAGGTAGCCGCCCCGGCGGAGTTGGTGGGTGAGGCGGGCGTCGCGTACGGCGGCCTCGTCGTAGACGCGGTATCCGGTGCGGCGATCCCGGTGCGGGTGCACCAGTCCCGCCTTCTCCCACTTGCGCAGGGTCGCGGGCCGGACCCCGAGCTTCGCCGCCAGCGGGCCGATGAACGTGCCGCCGGGCTCCGGGGGCGGGGCGGGGTCGAGGTCGCGCAGGGCGTTCTCCACCGCCTGGAGGGTGCGGCGGTCGTCGAGGAGCTGCGCGTGGCTCTCGTCGATGAGCCGGAAGGCCTCGTCGCCCGCACCCGCGTTCACCGCCCGCATCACCGCCGCCGCCGTCCGGTGGCCGTGGCCCGGGAGCAGGGCCAGGAACGCGCGCAGCGCGCCCGCGTGCAGCGGGGTGTAGGCGCGGTAGCCGCTGGCCGTGCGGGCGGCGGCCGGGAGGATGCCGGCCTCCTGGTAGTTCCTGACCGCCTGGGTGGACAGACCGTGCGCGCGGGCCAGGTCGATCGGCCTCAGCTGTCCGGCGGTTTTAAGGTTCTGGCCCATGGGGGCCGAGGATAGCGGCGAAAGTTTCAACCGAGGGTTCAGCGATAGCGTTGAAGGCATGGCGAACCGCATCGAGGAAACCGTCCGTTCCGTCGACTCCGCCGCACTCCTGCGGCTGCTCTCCCGCAGGCCGCGGATGCTCGCCCTGGGCGAGCCGACCCACCGGGAGGAGACCCTGCTGCACCTGCGCAACGAGCTGTTCAGGCAGCTCGTGGAGGAGGGCTACCGGACCATCGCGATCGAGAGCGACTGCCTGACGGGCCTGCTCGTCGACGAGTACGTGACCTCCGGCGAGGGCGTCCTCGACGAGATCGTGGAGCGGGGCATCAGCCACGGCTGGGGCGCCTGCGCCGCCAACCGCGAGCTGGTGCGCTGGATGCGCGCCCACAACGAGGGCAGGCCGGCCGCCGAACAGGTCCGCTTCGCGGGCTTCGACGGACCGCTGGAGATCACCGGCGCCGCGAGCCCCCGACAGGCCCTCACCGCGCTGCACGGACACCTCGCCGCGCGGGTGGACACCGGCCTGCTGCCCTGCACGCGGGAGACCCTCGACCGGCTGCTCGGCACCGACGCGCAGTGGACCGAACCCGCCGCCATGAGGAACCCGGCCCGGTCCGTGGGGCAGTCGGCCGAGGCGGGCCGGCTGAGGCTGATCGCCGACGACTTGGCGGCCCTGGTCGAGGAGCAGGCGCCCCGGCTCATCGCGGCGGGCCCGCCGCAGGAGTGGGAGCGGGCCCGCCTCCACGCGCGGACGGCGACGGGCCTGCTGCGCTACCACCACTGGATGGCCGACCGTTCGCCCGCCCGGCTCGCCCGGCTGGTCGGGGTACGGGACCAGATGATGGCCCGCAACCTGCTCGCCCTCGCCGAACGGGGGCCGGTGTTCGTCCACGCCCACAACACGCACCTCCAGCGGGAGGAGAGTTCGATGCGGATGGGCGGGCAGCGGCTGGAGTGGTGGGGTGCCGGCGCGCTGGTGGACGCCCGGCTCGGTGCGGAGTACGCCTTCGTGGCCACGGCCCTCGGCACGATCCGGCACCAGGGAGTGGAGGTGCCGGCGCCGGACACCGTGGAGGGGCTCCTGTACGCCCTCCCGGCGGGCCGGTGTCTCGTCGACACCCGGCGGCTGGCTCAGGTGCTCGACGGCGCCAGGCCAGCGCCCCGCGTATCGCCCTGGTTCGGCTACGCCCCGCTCGACCCGGAGCGGCTGGCGGACGGCGACGGGCTCGTGTTCGTGAGGGACATGGCTCCCGCGTAGCGTTCAGCCTTCGACTGTTGCAACGACGGGATGGTGTTCGTTGCGTTGAATTCAGGGATGTTGCAACGATTACAGGGCTGTGACCTGCATTTATAGTGATCCTTCGCAACGAGTCTGTTGCTCCCGGTGTGAACGCGACGTAGCGTTCAGGTCGCCGGAAACACCGAGTGACACACACCCGAAGGAAGAGAAACCATGCAGAAGTTCGCCACCGCCGCCGCCATCGCCACCGTCCTGGACGTTCCGGCCGGCACCATCCGCTTCATCGCCGCCGACCGCGCGGACACCACGGTCGAGGTCCTGCCGGCCAACGCGTCCAAGAGCCGTGACGTGAAGGCCGCGCAGGAGACGGCCGTCGAGTTCCAGGGCGGTGTCCTGCGGATCAGCGCGCCGAAGAAGAACCAGGTGTTCGGGGCTTCGGGCGCGGTCGAGGTGACGGTGCAGCTGCCGGCCGGCTCCAGTGTCGAGGCGACGGCCGCTTCGGCCGAGTTCCGGGGTGTGGGCCGGCTGGGGGAGGTGTCGCTGGAGAGCGCCCACGGCACGGTCAAGCTGGACGAGGCCGCCGGTCTGCGCCTGGTCCTGGCCGCCGGTGACGTCGCGGTCGGGCGGCTGGACGGCTCGGCCGACATCCGCACGCAGAAGGGCGACCTGACGATCGGTGAGGCCACCGGCGGCACGGTGACCCTGCGGACCGAGCACGGCGACATCAGCGTCGGCGCCGCCCGCGGGACCTCGGCCTCGCTCGACGCCGGTACCTCCTACGGCCGCATCAGCAACGCCCTGCGCAACGGCGGCGAGGGTGCCGTGCTGAACATCCACGCCACCACCTCCTACGGCAACATCACCGCCCTCACCGCCTGAACGCGGGCCCGGCCAGTAGGGTCGGCCGGACCGGAGCAGGAGGAGGAGAGCCGTGACGACCGGCATCGTGATCGCCCAGACCACCGTCGACGACGCGGAGCGCGCCCAGCGCCTGGCGCGCGGGGCGGTGGAGGAGGGGCTGGCGGCCTGTGCGCACGTCGACGCCCCCCTCACCGCCGTCTACCGGTGGAAGGGGGCCGTCGAGACGGCCACCGAGTGGCGGGTCTCGTACAAGACCGGCCGGGACCGGCTGCCGGCCCTCGCCGCATGGGTCGCGCGGTCCCACCCCTACGAGGTCCCGGAGTGGATCGCCCTCCCCGTCATCGACGGCTCGGCCGCCTACCTCGACTGGGTCGAACGCGAGAGCCTGGGCTGACGGGCCCTCAAAGGACGCAGGTCGCCGGCCTCGTCGCGGCCGAGCGGGTACCCGCGCCCGAGCCTGAGCCCGTTTCGGTCCCCGAGATCCTGCGCGGAAACCGCGTCCGCGCGTCGCGATCCCGCCGAGATCTGCCGCCGTACGGATTCCCGGGCCGCCCGCGGTGGTGCGGTGTGCGCCGCCGTCCCTTCACGTACGCCGGCTCCCCCGTGGAGCCCGGGCAGCAGGGGCTCGTCCTCCTCGCCGCCGTCAGCCGCGACCCCGCCGTCAACCCGGACCCGCATGCACTGTCCCTCGAACGGGTGAATTCGGCCGTCTTCATGTTTGGCGCGGCGGCCCACCGCTGCGCGGGTGCGGAGCTCGCCACGGCCCTCGCCGGGCGCCGTCGTCGCCGAACCGCGCGCGGCAGGCTGGGGTACCACCGCGACCCCAGTCCACCGCCGCCGGCGAACGCATGGATCCCGCTCCTCCAGCGCGCGGGCCGTCCCGACGGAAGCGGACGCGGCCCCCGCAGCCGCGATCAGGCCGGGGGTCGGTCACCCTATGCCTTCACCCAGGCGGACAGGACGAACCTGATCATGTCGGACAGCCTTCACCTCTGGATGCGTCACGAGGCCCGCCCCACCGAGCGCCGCGCCCCCCTCACCCCCGAGGACGCCGGCCGCCTCGTCGCGGCGGGCGTCCGCGTCACCGTCGAGGAGTCGGACCGCCGCGCCTTCCCGCTCGCCGCCTACACCGCCGCCGGCTGCGCCACCGCCCCGACCGCCTCCTGGCACGAGCAGGCCCCCGACGACGCGTACGTCCTCGGCCTGAAGGAACTCCCCGCCGGCCCCGACGCCCCCGCCCTGCGCCACCGGCACATCTACTTCGGCCACGCCTACAAGGGCCAGGCCGGCGCCCGCGAGCTGCTCGGCCGCTTCACCGCCGGCGGCGGAGCCCTGCTCGACATGGAGTACCTCACCGACGAAGCCGGCCGGCGCGTCGCCGCGTTCGGCTACTGGGCCGGCTACGTCGGCGCCGCCCTCGCCGTCCTGCACCACCGCGGCGCCCTCACCGCCCCCCTGCTTCCCACCGACCGCCCCGCCCTGGACGCCCTCCTCGCAGCGGGAGCCCCCGGCGCCCCCGGAGCCGGCACCACCACCGCCCTCGTCATCGGCGCCCTCGGCCGCTGCGGCCGCGGCGCCTGCGACGCCCTCGTCCAGGCCGGGCTGGAGCCCACCCGCTGGGACCTCGCCGAGACCCGCGACATCGACCGCCCGGCCCTCCTCGCCCACGACCTGCTCGTCAACACCGTCCTGACCACCACCCCCGTGCCGCCGTTCCTGACCAAGGCCGACCTCGACGACCCCGAGCGCCGGCTCTCCCTGGTCAGCGACGTCACCTGCGACGTCACCTCCGACTGCAACGTCCTGCCGGTCTACGACGAGACCACCACCTGGACCGAGCCCGTCCGCCCCCTCCGCGAGGGCGAACGCCCCCTCGACCTCATCGCCATCGACAACCTCCCCTCCCTCCTCCCCGTGGAGGCCGCCACCGCCTTCTCCGCCGAACTCACCCCGCACCTGCTGCGGCTGGCCGAGTGGGACGGCGTGTGGGCCCGCGCCCTGCACACCTTCGAGGCGGCCGTACGGGCGCAGGAGGCCCCGCTCGACCGGTGATCGGGGGGCTGATGTGGGGGTGGGGTACGGGGCTTGCGGTGCGGGCCCGCTATCTCCCCCTCGACCCCGGCCCCCGGTCGGCGCCTGCCCACCCGCCTCCCCGGGTGCGGGCCGGGTGGTGGGAGCGAGATCCCCTGGGGCGGTCTCAGGGAGGGGCCGGGAAACCCCCGAAGGAACGGTCACGGGGCAGAAGCCGGAGGGGCGGGTCTCTCAGGGATGAGGCGAGGGGCCGGGGGTCGGCCACCCGCACGAGAGGTTGGTCAGGGCCTTCTGGGAGCCACCCAAGCGCGACGGATCGCTACGCGCTTCCTTCCCGGCTTGGCGTCCGGCGACCGTCGGGGGCTGATGCCCGCACCAGGGGACGGACAGAGCAGCTCAGGGAGCGGACAGGCGCATCGGATCGCTACGCGCTTCTCTGGTCTCGGCGACCGGCGGCCGTCTTGGGTCGGTCTGCTTCAGGTGCATCGCGGTGGCGCGCCTCACTCGTTCACGGGCCGGACCATCGCCGTGAGCACGGGGGAGTCGGGGGAGGGGCGGACGGGGGCGATCGGCTCGTAGCCCCAGGACTCGTAGAGCCGGAGGACCTTTCCCTCGCCGGCGGCCGGGTTGACCATGAGCGATGCGTACCGTTCCGCGCGGTCGGCCAGCAGGGCGTCATGGATGCGGCGGGCCAGGCCCGTTCCCCGGTGGGGGGTCGTGACGCCGATCTCCCGGACCGCCAGGGTGGGGGAGCGGGTGTACGCCCCGGTCAGGTCGCCGATCCGTGTCCACCAGAGGTCGCCGGCCTCGACGGTGTTGCCGTACGCGTAGCCGACCGGTCGGTCCTCGGCGTCGAAGGCGAGGACGGCCGTGAAGCCGGAGGTCCGGCCGTAGCGGTCCAGGCGTTCGGCGACGGTCGGGACGGCGTAGTTCGGGAGGTGCAGGAGGGGCGCGCGGACGTCGGCGTACGCCGTGAGGAGCGGGTCGCGGGCCTCCTCCAGTTCGGTGAAGCGGCGCAGTCGGGCCGTCATGCGATCCCCCTGTAGGTGTCGCGGCCCGGTCCCACTCGCCGCCTGCTCATTCGGCGCCGTGCGCTGGTGCCGCTGCCTCGATGCGCCGTGCCAGTTCGATGTCGTGCTCGGCGACGTATCCGCCGATGTCGCTCGAACTGATCGAGACCTGGACGGTCTTGTAGCCGAGCGTCGCGTCCGAGTGGTGTCCGAGGTCGTTCTGGATGGCCGCGATGTGGACGATGAACGCCGCGCCCCGGATGTGCGGGACCGCGTACGAGCGCGTGATTCTCCGACCGTCGGTGGACCAGCCGTTCAGGTCCTTGATGCGCTCCTCGATCTGCTCCGCCGACAGAGCCTCAGCCACGGTCAAACCCCCTTGCCGATGGGTGCCAGCACCTCTGCCAAGCCCTGGCCGATTGGCCCAGCTTGCCACGGCGTCATGGCCGCTCCTACGGCGGCCAGTTCCTGCCGGGCACGTTCCGAACCGGTTTCCACCACGATCGCGGCCGTGTGCCGCGCCAACTCCACAGCCCGCTCAGGCTCCCGCAGTGTGGCGGTGGCAACCGCTTGCCGGCCCATCCACACGCCGACATCCCTACGTGACGTGGGCGGAGCCGCGGGGATGATCTGCTGCCACAGCCAGTCGGCCTCCTGCGCCAGGCCGAGCCGTCCGTAGCAGGTGGCACGCTGTACCTCGACGTAGTGGGGCGTCCGTAGGCAGGCCGTACCCCAGGCCTCGACGTCGACTGCATCGAGCAGTCGTCCGGCTTGGTCGAGCAGCTCGTCCACCTGGCGGCGGTCGCCGAGGAGCGATGCGCCGTGTGCCTGCTGTTGCAGCGCGAAGACCTGCACTTCCGGCGAGAGGCGCGAAGCGTCCAGGAGCGCCCCCTCACAAAGGTCCACCACGGCCGTTCCCATGCCCTGATCGGTGCGCGCCATGGCGCGATCCACCAGGGCGCACGCGACTGCTTCCCGATCCCGTGACCGGTGGGCCAGCTCCTGTGCGACATCGTGACAGCGCAAGGCTGTGATCGGGTCGCCCGCGTCCAGGTAGAGCCACGCGGCGAAGGCCGCGTAGTGGACGCCGACCCGAGCCATTCGTTGCCGCGTGGGCCCTTCAGCCGCGTTGACCAGTTGGCCGATGAGGTCGCACTGGGCGCTAATCGTACCGATGAGGGCGCGGGGGCCGAGCAGCATGTCCGCACGATAATGCCCGTCGAGTTGTTGCTCGAAGTACGGGATCAGCGCCGGGTCGACATGCCGCGGGGCGGGCGTTGTGGTGGTGAGCGCAGCAGCTGTCAAGGTGCCGACGAAGGTCGGTCCATTCCGGCAACCTCCGCCAGGACCGGCGGGACTCCCGGGGAAGGCTCCTGACGCCGGGCCCGTCGGGCCGCTGCCGCGGCCCGGTCCAGCGTCGTCGGCGGCACACCGAACACCGTCGCGAGATGACGGCGCGTCTCTGGAGTCGGGAGGCGCTTGTCACGCTCCCAGCGTCCGACCTCGCGTGCGTCCTTCGTGACGGTTCCGGATACCCGGCAATACTCGTCGGCCACCTGTTGCTGTGTCCAACCATGCTCGTCACGAAGCCGCTTGAGTAGCTGACCGATGCTCTCCGCCGCCATGGCGCCTCCCGTTCTGGCCCCCATTCTGGCCCCCCGAGTGGCCCGTAGGCAGGCCCCTCCAGGAGGCCGATCAGAACGCTTTCCTTGACGTAGGGCAGCCGCCCACAAGACCCCGGCGACCGCGCGAACGGCCCCGGGGCACGGCCAACCTGAAGGAAGCAGGTCGACTTGTGAACCGTATCGCCCGGATCCTGAGCCCGGAGCCCCCGGGACGGGTTGACCGGCACGACCCTCGCGGGGTGCTGTGTCTCGACACCAGCGATGAGACGGGCCTCGGGCTCGCGCCGGTGTCGCGGCCCAGCCCCGAGCTCTTGGACCGTGCGCTAGCTGGATGGGAGCGTTTCCTGAGCACCTTCGGGGAGGCGCCGGATGAGTGAGCAGTACGAGTACGTGCCGCACCGGCTGCTGCGCAAGCGCGTGCGTGACATTGCTTCCGGGGTGGAGGGCGAGCTGATGGCCGTCATCAACGAGAACGTGTCCGACAGCGGCGTCGAGCGCTGGGCGGAGCTCGCGTACATCCGGGGCGCCTCCGGACGGGAGTTCACCACCGCCGTCGGGAACGTGGAGCCGGTGTGAGGGCCGGCGCCGGGCCGGACCCGTGGAGGGGGCGGCGCCTCCGTGCGGGGTCCGGCCGGGGGCGCCGCCTCAGGCGTGTGACGGCGCCGCCAGGGGCGGGACGGCCTCCTCGGCGGGGGGCGGCCCGGGCGGGGTGCCGTCCCCGAAGGGGCGCCCGCCCAGCGCCTCGCGGCCGTGCGGTTCGAGCCAGCCCGACGGGTCGGGGCCGGCCGGCACGATCCCGGACGGGTTGATGTGGCTGTGCACGACGTAGAAGTGCTGCTTGATGTGGTCGAAGTCGACCGTGTCCCCGAAGCCGGGCGTCTGGAACAGGTCCCGGGCGTACGCCCACAGCACCGGCATGTCGGAGAGCCGCTGCCGGTTGCACTTGAAGTGGCCGTGGTAGACGGCGTCGAAGCGCACCAGCGAGGTGAACAGCCGGATGTCCGCCTCGGTGATCGTGTCCCCGACCAGGTAGCGGGAGCCCGCCAGGCGCTCCGAGAACCGGTCGAGACGGTCGAAGAGCGCCTCGTACGCCTCCTCGTACGCCTCCTGGGACTTGGCGAACCCGGCGCGGTAGACGCCGTTGTTCACGTCCGTGTAGATCTCCTCGTTGACCGCGTCGATCTCCGCCCGCAGCGCCGCCGGGTACAGCTCCGGGGCCCCGTCGCGGTGGTACGCCGTCCACTCCAGCGACAGGTCCAGGGTCATCTGCGCGTAGTCGTTGGTGACCACCTCGCCGCTCGGCACCTCCACGATCGCGGGCACGGTGATGCCCCGGTCGTAGTCGGGGAAACGGGCGAAGTAGGCCTCCTGGAGGCGCTCTATCCCGAGCACCGGGTCGCGGCCGTCCGGGTCCAGGTCGAAGGTCCAGCTGCGCTTGTCGTGCGTCGGCCCGGCGACGGCCAGCGGCAGGGCCTTCTCCAGCCCGAGGAGCCGGCGGACGATCGTCGCGCGGTGCGCCCAGGGGCAGGCGCGGCTCACCACGAGGCGGTAGCGGCCCGGCTCCACCGGGAAGCCGTCGCGTCCGTCGGCGGTGATCCGGGTGGTGATGTAGCGGCTGTCCCGCGTGTATCCCTTGTCGGGGCGTACGTTGCTCATCCCCCGGGCCTACCCAGGAACCACGGCCCCCAGCAGCCGCTCCACCCGCGCTCGACCGCCCCTCGTCCGGACCGCCCGGCTCCGGCCCCCGCCCCGGTCCCGGACCAGGGCGGGGGGAACCCCGCGCCTACTCGGCGATGTAGGTGTGGCCGCTGTAGGTGTAGACGAGGAGTTCGAGTTCGAGCTCCGGATCCACCACGGTGCCCCCGGTGGGCTCGAAGTGTTCGTACCGGTTGCCGTTGAGGACCTTCACCTTCGCGGTGGTGTCCTCCACGTAGCGGATGCGGGCCAGCTCTTCGGCGCTGGAAGAGGGTCCGCCGCTGAGTATGACGTTCGGGCTCTGCACTGTCATGGTCGTCGTCTCCTTCGGCCGGGTGCGGAGGCAGCAGCCTCACTGCCTGTCGCACAGGATCGGGTGTACCGCTAAAGCCGGTCTAAAACCGGTCCGAAAGCGGAGGAACCGTACGTCTTATGACGCCCATGAGCCCGGGGAGCGGAAGTCCCCGTCGGCCGCGGGCCACTGCGCGCGGAACGGTCGCGGCTCGGGCGGGGCGATCTCGGCGCCCATCATCCGGGCGGTGAGCAGCATGGCGATGGCGGCGACCTCCTCCAGCGTCGGGGACCCGCCGACCACGTGGAAGGCCGCCTGCTGGAGCTGGGCCTCGGCGGGGCTCACAGGGGGAGGTTCCCGTGCTTGCGGCTGGGGCGCGGCGCGTGCTTGCCGCGCAGCATCCCCAGCGCGTCGATGAGCCGGGACCTGGTCTCGGCGGGGTCGATGACGTCGTCCACAAGGCCTCGTTCCGCGGCGTAGTAGGGGTGCATGAGCTCGGCTTGGTATTCCTTGATCTTCATCTGGCGCACCGCGTCGGGATCGTCGGAGGCCGCGATCTCGCGGCGGAAGATGACGTTCGCGGCGCCCTCGGCGCCCATCACGGCGATCTCGTTGGACGGCCAGGCCAGCGCGATGTCCGCGCCGATGGAGCGGGAGTCCATGACGATGTACGCGCCGCCGTAGGCCTTGCGCAGGATCAGCGAGATCCGCGGCACGGTGGCGTTGCAGTACGCGTACAGCAGCTTGGCCCCGTGCCGGATCACCCCGCCGTGCTCCTGGCCCACGCCCGGCAGGAAGCCCGGTACGTCGACCAGGGTCACCAGCGGGATGCTGAAGGCGTCGCAGAACTGCACGAACCGCGCGGCCTTCTCGCTCGCCTGGATGTCGAGGACGCCCGCCATGCAGGAGGGCTGGTTGGCGACGATGCCGACGGTCTGCCCGCCGAGCCGGGCCAGGGTGCAGACGACGTTGCGCGCCCACCCGGCGTGGACCTCGAAGTGCTCCCCGTGGTCGACGACCTCCTCGATCACCTCGCGGATGTCGTACGACTGGTGGGGGCGCGCCGGCACCAGGTCGGCCAGGCGCTCACAGCGCCGGCCGGGCGGGTCGTCCGTGTCCCCGGCGGGCGGCAGCTCGCGGTTGTTGGCGGGCAGCAGCGACAGCAGGTAGCGCACGTCCTCCAGCGCGCTCTCCTCGTCGTCGTACGCGAAGTGCGCGACGCCGGAGGTCCCCGCGTGGCTGTCGGCCCCGCCCAGGGTCTCGCTGGTGACGGCCTCGCCGGTGACCGCCTGGACCACGTCGGGTCCCGTGATGAACATCTGCGAGGTCCCGCGGACCATGAAGACGAAGTCCGTCAGCGCCGGGGAGTACGCCGCCCCGCCCGCGCACGGGCCCATGACCACGGAGACCTGCGGGATCACCCCGGAGCTGCGCACGTTGCGGGTGAAGATGCCGCCGTAGCCGGCGAGCGCGGTGACGCCCTCCTGGATGCGGGCGCCGGCGCCGTCGCACAGGCCCACCAGGGGCGCCCCGGTGGTCTCGGCGAGGTCCATCAGCTTGTGGATCTTCTGGGCGTGTGCCTCGCCCAGTGCGCCGCCGAAGATCCGGAAGTCATGGGCGTACGCGAAGGCGGTCCGGCCGTGGACCAGCCCCCACCCCGTGATCACGCCGTCGGTGTGCGGCTTCCTGTACTCCAGGCCGAAGCCGGTGGCACGGTGCCGGCGCAGCCCTTCGATCTCGGTGAACGTCCCCTCGTCGAAGAGGAGTTCGAGGCGTTCGCGGGCGGTCAGCTTCCCCTTGGAGTGCTGCGCCTCGGTCGCCTTCTCGCTCGGACCCCGTACCACCTGCTCCCGCAGGACGGCGAGCTCCGCCGTGCGTTCCCTCAGGGACGAGTACCGGATCTCCTCCTGGGTGCTCATGAGGGCCCCTTTCGTCGCGGACGCGCCGGTCCGGCCGGTGCGCGGCGACGAGCGTCCGGCGTCGGGCTAAAGCCGGGCTTGCACGCCGCCGCCCGCCCGCGCCGCACGCTCCTTACGCGGTCGGGACGCGGGGGGACGCGGTCGGGGTCGCGGTCGGGGGCACCCCTACCTCGCCCGAGCGGACCCCACTGCATGCGCCGCGCCCGGGACTTCGGTGGCCGGGATGCGTATCAGTGGAACGTCACGTCCGAACCGCCGGAGGCCTCTGTGAAGGAAATCCTCGACGCGATCGCCGCGTCGACCGCATCTGGCAGCGGATCTCCCGCTGTCACCGCCGCCGACTTCGCGGCCCTGCCGCTGCCCGAGTCGTACCGTGCGGTGACCGTGCACAAGTCGGAGACGGACATGTTCGCGGGCATCGCCACCCGCGACCGCGACTCCCGCAAGTCCCTGCACGTCGAGCAGGTCCCGCTGCCCGAACTGGGTCCCGGCGAGGCCCTGGTGGCCGTCATGGCCTCCTCGGTCAACTACAACACCGTCTGGAGCTCGATCTTCGAGCCGCTGCCGACCTTCGGCTTCCTGGAGCGCTACGGCAGGATGTCCCCGCTCGCGGCGCGCCACGACCTGCCGTACCACATCCTCGGCTCCGACCTCGCGGGCGTCGTGCTGCGCACCGGCCCCGGCGTCAACCGCTGGCACCCCGGCGACGAGGTCGTCGCGCACTGTCTGTCGGTGGAGCTGGAATCGGCCGACGGGCACAACGACACGATGCTCGACCCCGAGCAGCGGATCTGGGGCTTCGAGACCAACTTCGGCGGCCTGGCGGAGATCGCCCTCGTCAAGTCCAACCAGCTGATGCCCAAGGCGCGCCACCTCACCTGGGAGGAGGCCGCCTCCCCCGGCCTGGTCAACTCCACCGCCTACCGCCAGCTGGTCTCCCGCAACGGCGCCGGCATGAAGCAGGGCGACAACGTCCTGATCTGGGGCGCCAGCGGCGGCCTCGGCTCCTACGCCACCCAGCTGGCCCTGGCCGGCGGCGCCAACCCGATCTGCGTCGTCTCCTCCCCGGAGAAGGCCGAGATCTGCCGGAAGATGGGCGCCGAGGCGGTCATCGACCGCAACGCCGAGGACTACCGGTTCTGGAAGGACGAGCGCACGCAGGACCCGCGCGAGTGGAAGCGCTTCGGCAAGCGCATCCGCGAGCTGACCGGCGGCGAGGACGTGGACATCGTCTTCGAGCACCCGGGCCGCGAGACCTTCGGCGCGTCCGTCTACGTCACCCGCAAGGGCGGCACCATCGTCACCTGCGCCTCCACCTCCGGCTACATGCACGAGTACGACAACCGCTACCTGTGGATGTCGCTCAAGCGGATCGTCGGCTCGCACTTCGCGAACTACCGCGAGGCGTGGGAGGCCAACCGCCTCATCACCAAGGGCAGGATCCACCCCACCCTCTCCAAGGCGTACCCGCTGGAGGAGACCGGCCAGGCCTCCTACGACGTCCACCGCAACCTCCACCAGGGCAAGGTCGGCGTCCTCGCGCTCGCCCCCGAGGAGGGCCTGGGCGTCCGCGACCACGAGATGCGCGCCCGGCACCTCGACGCCATCAACCGCTTCCGCGACGGCCGTACGCTGCCGGAAACCGGATGACGGGGACGAGGGCCGCCGGGGCCGCCCTCCCCGGCGGCCAGGTGGCCCTCGCCCACGACGACGAACTCCCCCCGGGCGGTGAGCTGCGCGCCCTGCTGGAAGACGTCCTCGCGGAGGTGCGCGGCACCTGCCCGCCCCTCGGCCCGCACCCGCCCGCCGTCGTCAGCGGCGCCCACGTCGTCGACCCGCCGTTCTACGGCAGCGGCGACATCGGGCGGGTCGCCGTGTGCGCCACCGTCAACGAACTCGCCGCCGCCGGCGCACGCCCCCTCGCCCTGACCCTGTCGGCGGTCGTCGAGGCGGGCCTGCCGCTGGAACGGCTGCACCGCCTGGCCCGCTCCGTGCGCGACGCCGCCCGCGAGGCCGACGTCGTGGTCGCCGGCGTGGACGTCCGGGTCGTGCGGGCCGGCGAGGCGGACCAGGTCTACCTGCACACCACCGGGATCGGCGCCTTCGACGGCGCCCCGCCGCCCACCCGCGACGCCCGCCCCGGGGACCGCGTCCTGCTCAGCGCACCGCTCGGCGGACACGGCGCCCACATCCTGTCGGTGCGCCGCGGCCTCGGCTTCGAGAGCCTCGTCCCCAGCGGCTGCGCGCCGCTGGCCGGACTGCTGGAACGGGCCCGCGCCGCCGCGTCCGGCGACGGGATCCGGGCCGTGCGCACCGTGGCGCGCGGCGGCCTCGCCGCCGCGCTGCACGCCTACGCCCGCGAACTGGGCCACACCCTGCGGGTCGAGGAGAGCGCGCTGCCCGTGCAGTACGAGGCCCGGATGGCCCTGGAGGCCATGGCCGTCGACCCGCTGCACGCCTCCAGCGAGAGCTGCCTGTGCCTGCTCGTCGCGCCGGAGGCCGCCGCCGGTGTCCTGGCGGCCCTGCGCGCCCACCCGTACGGGCGGTTCGCCGCGGAGATCGGCACGGTCGTCGGGGACGGCGCCGCCCCGGTCGAGCTGGTGCGCGACCGGGGCGGGCCGGTGCCCGTCACACCCGAACCGGCGGCCTTCCCCCGGCTGGCGTGAACCCCGCCTCCACCGCCGCCTCGACCGCCTTCAGCGGGCCGTCAGGGGCCGGGTGGGCGGCGGGCCGGAAGCCGCGCAGCAGGACGAGTCCGGCCGCCGCGGCCAGCGCCGGGAGCAGCCCCATCCCCGCCAGGACCCCCCAGGCGGCGCCCGAGCCCTGGCCGGTGGCGTGCCCGGTGTCGGAGGAGACGTAGCCGGACGCCTGCAGCACCAGACCCATCAGGAACGGCCCGACGGCCATGCCCAGCGCCTCCCCGGCGCTGAACAGGCCCGACATCGCGCCGGCCCGGCTGTGCCCGGTGCGGACGGCGTCCCCGGCCGCGCACTCGGCGAGCATCGCGTACAGGAACAGCAGCTGCCCCGCGTGCCCGGTGCCGACGACGAGGAGCGCCGCCGGCGCCCAGAACGCCGGCATGACGGGCGCGGCCGGCAGCAGCAGGGCACCCCCGGCGAACAGGGCGCAGGACAGGACGAGCACCCGCCGGTGGCCGTACCGGGCGGCCACGCGGGACCACGGGGCCGTGGTGAACAGGTTCGGCAGGACGAACGCGGCGACCAGCACCCCGGTCATCGCGGGCCGCTCCAGGACGTGTTCGGCGTAGTAGGGGCAGCCCGCGAGGAGCACCCCGGTGCCGACGACGAGGACCGTCGCCCCGCGCAGCAGCGCGGCGAAGTGCGCGTCGGCGCGGAGCACGGCGGACCAGGCGCCGGGGGGTGTTCGCGCTGTGCGGCCGCGCGCGGCGGCCGACGCGCCGGGCGCGGTCACCCGGGAGGTCCCGAAGAACACCCCGAGCGTCCCGGAGACGACGACGAGGGCGCCGAACAGCCCGGCCCAGCGGTGCCCGGCCAGGCCCCCGCCGCCCGCCTCCACCACGGCGGGCGCGGCCGATCCGGCGACCAGCGCCGCGACGGCGATGCCGGCCACCCGGCCCCCCACCAGCCGCACCCGGTCCCGCGCGCTCGTGGCGATCTCGGCGGGCAGGGCGGCGTACGCCACCTGGAAGAACGCGAACGCGGTCGCCGTCAGCAGGAAGCCCGCGGCGGCCCACAGCGCCCCCGCCGTCCCGCGCGCGGTCCCCGCGAACATCAGGGCGAAGGCGGCGGCCACGCCGAGGCCCCCGCCCAGGACGTGGCCCCGCCGCGGACCCCACCGGCCGTGGGACCGGTCGCCGAGCCGCCCCGCGTACGGGGTGAGCAGCACGTCCCAGACCTTGGGCACCAGGACGACGGCCCCCGCCACGGCGGCGCCGACGCCGAGGGTGTCGGTGAGGTAGGGCAGCAGGAGCAGGCCGGGCAGCGTGTTGAAGGCTCCGGTGACCAGGGAGCCGGAGGCGTAACCGAGACGTGTACGGGCGGACATGTCCCGATCGTCGCCGCGCCGGGCCGGCCCCCGCCAGTCGGTGCTTCTCCCCTTTTCCGCAGGTCGCGGCGGTCCCCGGGCGGCCGCCCCGGACGGCCCGTCAGGGAACCCCCCGACACCCGGTGCCCGCCGCGCGGGTGGCCCTCCGCAGTAACTGACATGCAGGTAGTGACGGTCCGGCGGTCCTGTCCGCGCGGACGCGGGTCGGCGAGGCTGCCGGAGGGGGGAACGCGCACACGAGGGGAATCACGTTGCCTGACCAGCAGCATCCGTTGACGGCGGCCCGGACGAGGGACCTGGCGGTCCTCCGGCGCGAGCTGCGGCTCGCCGCCGAGGGGCCCCGGTTCGTCCGGCTGACCGGCGAGCCGTGGAGCGGCAAGAGCCGCCTGCTGCGGCAACTGGCCGCCACCGCGCACGAGGAGGGGTGGACGGTGGCGTCCGGGCGGATGCCCAGGGTGGGCCGGACCCGGCCCTTCGAGGTGGTGGCCGACGCCCTGGACGACCACCTGGCCCGCGCCGACGGCACGTTGTTCGAGCGGCTCGGCGAGGTGCGCACCCGCGCGCTCGCGCCCGTCTTCCCCGCCCTCGCCACCCTGCCGGGAGCGGGGGAGGAGCCCGACCCCGGCGCGGCGGTCCGCGCCCTGCGCGCCCTGGTGGGACTGCTGGGGGAGCGCGGGACGCTGTTCGTCCTGGACGACGTGCACCGGGCCGGCCCGGAGGTCCTCGACCTGATCGGCCACCTCGTCCGGAACCCGCCGGCCGGCCCCGTGCTGACCGTCTTCGCGCACCGCTCCGTGCCGGGGGCCCGTCACCTGGCGGCCGTCCCGTACGACGCGCCGGGCGTGCGCCACCTCGCCCTGGGCCCGCTGCCCCCGGCCGACGCCCGCGCCCTGCTGCCGCCCGGGACGCCGCCGCTCGCGGCCGAGCTGGTGCTGCGCGACGCGGCGGGGGTACCGGGGCTGCTGCACGCCCTGGCCCGGGGCGCCGCGCCCGGCGCGTCCTTCCACGCGACGGCCGAACTGGCCACGGGCGTACCGCCGGTGCTCGCACCCGCCACCGTCGACCTGCACACGCTGTCGTCGCTCGGCTGGCGCTGCGCGTGCGCCGCCGCCCTGCTCGGCGACCCGTTCACCGCCGCCGCGCTCGCCCCCACCGCGGGCGTGCCGCTGGAGCAGGCACTGGCCGGGCTGGACGAACTCCACGACGAGGGGCTGGTGCGGCCCGACGGCGCGGCCGGCACGCGGTTCCGCTTCGTCCGCCCGGCGGTACGGGCGCTGGTCCACCACGCCTCGGGGGCCGGCTGGCGCAGCGCGGCGCTGGGGCGCGCCCTGGAGGCGCTGCGGGCCGGGGCCGCTACGCCGGCCGGCCGGCCGGACGGTGCAGGGGGCGGTGCGCAGGACGAGGACGCCGGCGTCGCAGCGGCCCGCCGGACGCTGGCCGCACACCTCGAACACGCCCCCGGGATCGGCCTGGAGGACGTCCGGGCCCTGGCGCTGAGTGCCCGCGAGGGCCTGTACACCCGGCCCGCGCGCTCCGCCGCCGCCCTGCGCCGGGTGATGGCCACCGGGCCGGTACCGGTGGAGGTCCGCCTGCTGCGCAACAAGGCGCTGGCGCTGTCGGGCCGGCTGGAGGAGGCGGTGCGCGGCTACGAGGAGACCGGACCCCGCTCGCACGAGGACCGGCTGCCCGGCGGCCGGACCGACACGGCGGTGTGGCAGGCCCGTGTCCTGCGCTGGAGCGGCCGCCACGCGCAGGCCCGGTCGGTGCTGGACGGGGACGGCGGCCTGCCCCCGGCGGGCCCCGCCGCCGACGCGGAACGGGCGGCGCTGGCCCTGGAGCCGGGGGCCGGGGCCGGTCCGGGAGAGGCCCGCCCGGCGGCCGAGCAGGCCCTGCGGACGGCCCCGGCGGACGATCCCGGGGCGCGGGCGCACGCGTACGCGCTGCTCGCCGCCGCCCGTGCGGCGGCCGGTGACGTCGAGCCGGCCCGGGCGGCGGCGGACGCGGCGCACGCGCTGCTGGCGCGGACGGGGGAGCCGGGGCGGGCCGCGCACCTGGAGGCGCTGCGCTGGCTGGGGGCCGCCGAGACCGGGATGGGCGAGCCGGAGCGGGCGGCCCGGTACGCCGAGCGGGGCCTGGCGGCGGCACTGGAATACGGGCAGGCGCATCTGGCGGGGCTGTTGGCCCTGGGCCTGGCGGAGGCCGCGCTGTCCGCCGGGGACACCGAGGGGGCGCGGGCGCGCATCCGGCTGGCGGCCGCGCTCGCGGAACAGACCGCCGTGCCCGCTCTCGCGGCGGCCGCCCGGGAGGCGGAGCACCGCACCGGGGCGCCGACGGGAGGGTCGCCCGACGCGAGCCGGCTGTCCCTGCTGAGCGAGCGGGAGCGCGTGGTCACCGGGCTGGTGGGAGAAGGGCGTACGAACCAGCAGATAGCCGCCCGGCTGGACATCAGCGTGAAGACCGTGGAGACGTATATGAGCCGAATCTTCAAGAAGCTCGGGATGAATTCCCGGACCCAGGTCGCCCACGTCGTCGGGATGAGTGCCAATATCCGCTGAACGCCGCCGGATGCAAGTGCCATGGACGGTATGTTTTGTATATCTCTTCGGCCTATTCATGCCGAAGCCCCGCCGGTTTCGGAAAAACTTTTCCGAAAACCAGCGGGGCGAACGGTCCGGCTCTACCGGCGGGGGATCCGGGAGCCCGTGCCCCGGATCATGTCCCCGCGCGCTTGTGGCCTGCTAAAGGGTGGGGTTCAGGGGCAGGTGAGCTCCCAGCGGTCGTCCATCGGGCAGTTGACCACCGTCTCGCTCACGCGCAGGTCTGCGAGGTTCTTCGGGGCGGTCACCGTGATCTTGGTAACGGCCTCGGACGCCTGGGCCGCATTGGTCCAGGCCATTCCCCATACGCCGAACGCGAGAACGATGGCGGTTGTGGCATTTCGGATGGAAGCGCTGCTCATGTCTAACCCCCGTGTCGACAACTTTTGTTTGCAGGAACATCCTGACCAGCGGACACGGCGCCTCCAAGCCAAAAGGGCAGGCGTAAAGTTGCCTGGCAGCAAGTCCTGTCAGCACATGGGGGTGTCAAACGGGATGTCGGGGAGTTCCCTACACGGGGCCGAGTTCGGCGAGTTGGACGACGCGAGTGCGTCCGCCTATCAGCACGCCGTCCTGCTGGGACGTTTCGTCCGTGCGGAGATCGCGTCCGCTCTGCGGGTGACGGAGCAAGAGGCCGGCCGGGTGGAGGAGACGCTCACCACGCTCCGCCTGCTCCGGCCGATGCCCGGCCGGCCGGACGAACTGGTCCCGGTGAGCCCGGACGCGGCGGCGGCGGACCTGGTGGGCCCCGCCGAGGCCGAGATCCGCGAGATGCAGCAGGCGGTGAGCAGCGTCAAGACGCAGATGCTGGGACTGCTGCCCGCCTACTTCGAGACCCGCCGCAGACGCAATCAGGCGGAGGCCTTCGACGTCATCAGTGACGTGGGAGTGCTCCAGTCGATGCTGGACGAATGGGGCACGCGCTGCCGCCTCGAACTGCTGACCTCCCAGCCGGGGGGCTCCCGCCGGCCGGGGGCCATGGAGACGGCCCTGCCGCTGACCCTCGACCGGCTGCACCGCGGCGTGCACGTCCGGCACCTGTACCAGCACACCGTCCGCAGCGACCTGGCGACGACCGACTACGTGCGCGCGGTCACGGCCAAGGGCGCCGACGTGCGCACCACGGACGAACTGGTCGACCGGATGCTCATCTACGACCGCGAGGTCGCCTTCCTGCCCGAGCAGCACGTGGAGGGCCGCTCCCCGGGCGCGATCGTGGTCCGCGAGCCCACGCTCGTCGCCTTCCTGTGCAAGGTCTACGACCACATGTGGGCCGGGGCCGCGCCGTTCACCCCGGGGGACGAGGACGCCGCCGACATCGCCGACGACCTCAAGCGGTCGATCATCCGGCTCATGGCACAGGGCCACAAGGACGAGATGGTGGCCCGCCGGCTCGGCATGTCGGTGCGCACCTGCCGCCGCCACATCGCCCGGATCATGGAGGAGATGGAGTCCACCAGCAGGTTCCAGACCGGGGTCAACGTCGCGCTCTACGGGCTCCTCGGCGCCGACTTCTCCCCCTCTCCCGCGGCCGCGGGAGAGACCGCCGGGCTCGGTACTAGCTGACGGGCAGCAACCTGCCAGGCCCCACGGCTGGTTCCCTCCGCCGGCCCCCCGGCAGCCTGGTGCCTGCGGCCCCGGCACCCGGCGGGGCCGGAGGGAGGGCCAGCCATGGACACCGCCGTCATCGCCGCGGGACCGTCTGCCACCAGGGCCGCCGCGCGGCACCTGGTGCACCGTCCGCAGCCCTGGGACCGGCACGGCGGTGCCGCCGCGCCTCCCGTGGCGCAGGAGTTCGTCCTGCTGGGCGACCTGACGTCCGCTCACCCGCTCTTCGACGACGGCCCGGCCCACTTCCACGACGTGGTGGCGGCGGCCGACATGCTCCGCGAGGTCGGCGAGTTCATCGGCCGCACCCACTTCCGGGTGCCCGGGAACCGCACCGGCATCTTCTACCGCGTGGGCATCGAGTCCCGTGACATCGGACCGTGGCGCACCCGGCCCGGGTCCGCGCCCGCGCGGCTGGCCACCACGATGAGCGTCCGCCCCGACAAGGTCATCGACGGGGTGCCGCGCGCACTGGAGTTCCGCACCGCACTGGAGATCGACGACGTGCCCTGCGGCACGGGCACCGCGAACCTGGTCTTCCTCGCCCCGATGGTGCACCGCAACCACCGCGAGCACAGCCGCCTGGCCGCGCTCTCCTCGGTCGCCGGACAGGACCGTCCGGCCGCCGCCGTCGCCCCCGTCGACCCCGAGGAGGTGGGACGCCGCGATCCGGCCAACGTCCTGCTGCACGGCCCCCGCGGCCCCCGCGACGGCCGGCTGTCCGTCGGGGTGTCCGTGCCCCCGCACTGGCTCGGCGAGCGCGCCGCGCGGGACGGGCACGTGCCCGCGCCGGCGCTGCTCGAATCCCTGCGCCAGACGTCCCTGCTGGCCGTGGGACGCGGCCACTGCCTCGAACCCGGGCGCAGCGCCCTCGCCTCGCTCCAGGTCCACGTCCGCGGGTACGCCGAGGCCGATCTGCCGCTGCGCTGCGCCGCGGTGACCGGCAGACCGGGACGGGACGCCGCGGGCCGACGCACGGCGCCCCTCACCCTGACCCTCACCCAGGCCGGCCGCACCGTCCTGGAGGCGACCACCGTGGTCGTCGAGGACCACTGACGGGAGCGGCTCCACGCCCGCCGGGGGCGTCAGCGGGCGGCGGCCCGCAGTGCCCGCCCCAGCGCCTCGGCGGCCTCGGCGTCGAGCATCGTGGTGATCTCGGTGTCCAGGGTCCGGCCCAGCCCCGCGTCGTACACCGCCGCGCTGACGCAGAACGCGACGCCGCCGACGTCGAGGCCGTACGTACGGAACGCCCACTCCGTACCCGAACCGGGAGTGCCGTCCGGCCGGTGCACGCGGGCCGGACGGTCGTCCGGCCCGAAGCCGAACTCGGTGAACCGGAACTGCATGCCCTGGCCGATGGCCTTGCTGTAGGCCTCCTTCAGGGTCCACAGCCGCACCAGCCGCGGATTGCGCTCCGCCGGGTCCAGCCCGGTCAGGTGCAGGCGCTCGGCCGGGGTGCAGATGTGCCGGTCCAGGCCCTTGCTGTAGATCTGGCGGTCCGCGAGCTCCGCGTCGACACCGACGAGCCCGCGCGTCGTCAGGCCCACCAGCAGCAGGTCCCCGGTGTGGCTGAGGCTGATGTCGATCTGGTCGCAGCCGCGCAGGTACGGCCGCCCGGTCGGCCCGTAGGTGAGCTCGAGGTCCGCCGCGTCCGCGTGCAGGGCCGCCGCGGCCGCGTGCTTGAGGAGCCGGCGCGAGGCCGCGTACCGCTCCCGGATGTCCTCGTGCCCCATGCCGCTGTAGCGGGCCCAGTCGCGGCCCAGCACGGCCCGCAGCGCGGGCCCGTCGGGGTCCCGGGGGCGCCAGTCCGCGAGGGTGCCGTGCACCAGGGCCGTCCCGTGGGTGCGCAGGTCCGTGCGGACCGCCTCCCAGTCGGTGCCCTCGGCGCGCACCGCGATCGGCTCGCCCGGCGGCAGGGACGCCCCGGCGTTCACAGCGCACCGCCCCGGGGCGCGGGCCGGGCGCCGGCGGCGGCCAGGACCTCGGTGTGGATCTGCGCGATGCTGCGGGCCCGCAGCACGGCGGAGACGGGCACGCGGCTCCCCGTCTCCTGCTCGATCAGCATGACCAGCCGGAGCAGGTGCACGGAGTCCCAGGACGGCAGGGCGTCCAGGTCGGCGCGGGCCTGCTCCTCGGTCAGCTCCAGTCCCAGTTCGTCGCCGATCAGGGCGAGGAAGCCCGGGAGGTCAGCGGGTGGTTCCGGCAGGCTCATCGTCGTCCCCTCCGAGGCGTGGATCGGTGGTCAGGTGGTCGGGTACGGGGGGCAGGTGCGCCAGGTCGTGGCGGTAGTGCAGCGTGCCGTCGGGGTCCCCGGCGGTTTCGGTGAAGCCCAGTGAGGGGTAGAAGCCGGCCGCCCTGGCGTTCTTGGCGGTCGGCCGGTGGAGGGCGTGCACGGCCGGCAGGCCGCGGGCCGCCGCGTGCGCCAGCAGGGTCGCGAGGACGGCCTGCTCGACCCCGCGCGCGAACACCCGGCAGCTGAGCCAGAAGCCGTCCAGGTGCAGCCCGTCGTCCGCGTACCGGCCGAGGACCGCGCCCGCCAGGCCGCTGTCGCCGAACCGGTCGCCGACGTGCACCCCGAGCAGCAGGCCCGCCCGGTCGGCGGCGAGGGCGGCGACCCGGTCCGCGCCGAGCCGCTCGCCGGTGAGGTTGAACTGGTTGGTGCGCAGCGACAGCTGGACGATCCGGTCCCGCTCGTGCGGCCGCGGCGGCGCGATCCGGACACGGACGCCCAGACCGCGCAGGTACTCCTCGTACGATCCGCTGCCGTGCTCCAGCTCCGCGCGGGCGGCCGCCTCGTGGTAGCGGGCGGTCCGCGCGAGGTCGTCGCCGGTCAGCCGGGGGGTGTCGAACCAGCCGTCGGCCAGCAGACGGGTGACGTGCAGGGCCGGTTCCGTGCCCAGCGGCACCACGGCGGCGGCGGGCAGCCGGGTCCGCACCAGGGCGCGCTCGGCGGGGGAGTCGTCGGCGAGGAGCAGCGCGTCGGCGCCGATGCCGAGCGCGGCGGCGATGTCCCGCAGGTTGCCGTCCTTGGGCTCCCAGTTGGCGTGGACGCGTACGAAGTCCCCTTCGCGCAGCAGCATGTCCGGGTGGTCGCGGAGCACGCCGAGGACCGGAGCGGAATCGTTCTTGCTGCTGATCGCGAGCAGCACCCCCTGCGCGGCGAGCTGCCGCGCGGTCCGCTGCAGGGCCGCGTGCGGTTCCCCGGCCAGGGTGCCGGCGGCGGCCGTGATCCCCTCGGGCCCGTCGTCGCCGAGGATCCCCGCCCACAGGGTGTCGTCCAGGTCCAGGACCAGGCACTTGCGGGTCATGCCCCGGTGGGCGCGCAGCACGTGCACGGCCTCCCGGGCGTAGGCGGCGAGCAGCTGCTCGGTGTACGGGGCGTGCGTGTACAGGGCCAGGCGCGGGTCGGCGGCCGGGCCGCCGTCGGCGATCAGCGGCTCCAGGTCGACCACGGCCACCGTCGGGTGTTCGGCGGCCAGCCGCAGCAGCCGGGCGTTGAACTCCCGCCACACCGCCGCGAGCAGGGCCCGCTCCCGCTGGCCGACGAGCTGCTGGAGCCGGATCCTGGGCAGGGGAAGGGTGTTCAGGACGAGCGGACCCGCGGGGTCCGCGGCGTGCCCGCCGGCGAGCGCGCGCAGCCGCTCCAGCAGCCGCGCGCCGGCGGCCTCCACGTCCTGCCAGGTCCACGGCTCCGGGAGCTCGTCGAAGACGGCACCCGCGTCGAGCACGCACAGCGTCAGGTCGGGCCGTCGGCGGCGCAGTTCACCGTCGTCGCTCAGGTCGCGCAGGTAGGCGCCGTGGTCCCCGGACAGCACCTCGGGGAGCAGCCCGTGCCGGGCCAGCTCGGCGACCAGCGGGTCGGTGAGCTGGACCAGGGTGGAGTGCCCGGTGACGGCCACCGTGACGCGGGGGGTGTCCGGGTGGTGGGCGAGGACCTCGGCGGGCGGGAGCGCCGCCAGGACCCGGCCGGCCCGCACCAGGTCGGTGCGGACGGCCTCGGGCTCCCGGTCCCCGTGGTCGGTCAGCTCGGCCAGCAGCGGGGCGACGCGGGGCCACTGCGCGGCGAGCCGGCCCGCCCGGCGCAGGGCGCGCAGCTCCCGCACCGGGTCGGGGGGCGCCGCGGGACGCGGAGGCGCGGCGGGCGCGGCGGGCGCGGCGGGCGTTGCGGGGGAGGAGGCGGGGGCGGCGGGGTCGGTCATCGGGCGCCGTCCGTCTCCGGGACCCGCTCCAGCGCCAGGCCCCCCTTGATCCACTTGCTGGACTCGACCACCACCGCCAGGGCCCGCTCGCCGTCGCCGAGTTCCCCGGCGAGCCGGTCGAGCTGGATCAGCGGCAGGGCGTTGCCGGTGTTCCCGGTGTCGGCCACGCAGGACACCTCACGCAGTTCCGGAACGTCCAGGTGCTCGGTGATGCGGGCCGTCATCCGGCCCGAGAGCTGCGGGGGCAGGACGTAGGCGACGTCCTCGCGGCACCAGCCGGAGGCGGTCAGCAGCTCCCAGAAGATCTCCGAGGCCATGGCGGGGACGCTCTCCTCGATGGCCTTGTAGTCCTCGAACAGCATCTGCCGGCCCGCGGTGTGGCGGGCCACGCCCTGCCAGTCGACGATCTGGCCGGGTGCGCGGCCCCGCCCGGTGAAACGGTGCAGCAGACCGCGTACGGCGATGGCCTCGCCGACGGGCTCCGAGGCCACCACGGCCGCTCCCGCCCCGTCGCCGAACAGCACGTAGTTGACGAGCTCCTCCGTGGGCAGGCTGACCGCCTCGCGCGCCGGGTCCAGGAACCGGTCGGTGACGTCCCCGCCGACGACGAGGCCCGCGCGATGGCCCCCCGCGAGCAGCGCGCGGGCCAGGTCCAGCGCCTGTACGGCACCCGAGCAGCCCGCCTGCAGCTGGAAGGCGGGCAGGTGGCTCAGGCCCAGCCGGTCGGCCACCACCGTCGCGGTGGTGGGCAGCAGGGTGTCGGGCGTGGCGGTGGCCAGGATCAGGAAGTCGAGGTCGGCGGGGGCGAGCCCGGAGCCCGCCAGGGCGCGCCCGGCGGCCTCGGCGCACAGGTCGGCGAGGCTGTGGGTGAGGGTGCCGGTGCCCAGGTCCCAGCAGAAGTGGCGGCTGCGGGTCCCCACGAAGAGGTCGATCCACTCCTCGCTGATCCCGAACACCTTGCCCAGGGTGGCGTTGTCCACCGGGTCGCCGGGCAGGGCGGTGCCCGTGCCCACGACGTACAGGGCGGTCTCGGTCACTGGTGTCACGGTCGTACCCCCACACTGATCCACTCGCCGACGAAGTCGGCCAGGGTGCCCACCGAGCGCAGCGCGGGCAGGAGTTGCTGCACCGCGATGCCGCCGGCCTGCGGCAGCGTGGTCTCGATCCGGTCCTTGAGCTGCATGATCATTACAGAGTCGAAGCCGAGGTCCTCGTAGAACCTGGAGTTCCGGTCGACCCTTTCGGGCGCGTAGTCGCCCACCTCCACCACGGCCCCCACGACGGCGGCCAGCACCGGGTCCGCGGACCCTTCGCCTGCGCCCCTTTCCGCCGCGGCCGGCACCGGCCCGCCGGCCGCCCCGGCCGGGACCGCGACCGGGGCAGGGATGGGAACCGGGCCCGAGGGGGCCTGCGCGCGGCCCGCCGCCGCGTGCCAGAAGCGGTGCTCGGTGGAGAAGGCGTACGGGGGCAGCCGCTCGGTGGTGCGCCAGGCGGGCTCGTACAGCTCGTCCCACCGCGGCTCCAGCCCGGAGCGGTACAGCGCGGCGACGGTCTCGGCCAGGTCGCGGGCCGTCGCCTCCCGGCCCGGCGACGGATGCAGCAGCCGGATCCCGTCGGCCAGCCCGGACCGTCCCGCCAGCTGGACCAGCTGCGGCGCCGGGCCGATCTCCACGAGCGCGGTCGGTGCGGTCCGCGCCACCAGGTCGGCCAGCGCGTCCGCGAACAGCACCGGCCCGGCCGCCTGCTCCGCCCAGTAGGCGCCGTCCATCGGCTCGTCGGCCAGCAGCCGCCCGTACCGCGTGGAGGCGACGGGGATGCGCGGCGCGGCGGGCGTGATCCCCGCGGCTGCCGCGGCCAGCGGCTCCAGCACGGGGGCCATCAGCGGTGAGTGGAAGGCGTGCGAGACGCCGACCGCACGGCAGTGCGTACCCCGCCCGCGCAGCACCCCGGCGACCCGCTCCAGCTCCGCCACCCCGCCCGACAGGACGGTGCTGCGCGGGCCGTTGACCGCGGCGAGGGAGACGCCCCGCCCGGCGTCGAGGAACTCCTCGACCGCCTCCCGCCCCGCCCGCACCGACAGCATGCCGCCGCCCTCCGGCAGCGCGTCCATCAGCCGGGCCCGCTCCGCGACCAGCCGGGCCGCCTCCTCCAGCGTGAGCACCCCGGCGCTCACGGCCGCCGCGAACTCCCCGACGCTGTGCCCCAGCACGACGTGCGGCCCCGCGCCGAGGCCGCTCAGCGTGGCCGCCAGCGCGTGACCGACCGCGAACAGGGCCGGCTGCGCCCAGCGGGTCCGGTGCAGGGCCGGATCGCCACCGAGGATCAGGTCGCGCACCGAACCGCCCAGGTGCGGGGCGAGCGCCGCGTCGGCCTCGTCCAGCCGGCGCCGGTACAGCGCCGACTGCCGGTACAGGGCGGCCGTCATCCCCGGCTCCTGGACGCCCTGGCCGGTGAAGAGGAACCCGATGACCGGCGGACGCCAGGCCCGGTCGGCGATCCCGGCGGCCAGCCGCCCGTCCTCGGCCGCCGCGCGCAGCGCCGCCGCCAGCTCGACCGTGTCGGTCGCGGTGAACGCCGCCCGGTAGGGCAGCCCGGTCTTGACCCGGTTGCTGGTCCAGCACAGCGCCGCGGCGTCCCCCCGCGGGCGGGCGGCCACCGCCTCCGCCTGCGCGGCCAGGTTGCGGCGCAGCGCCTCGGGGGTGTCGGCCGACAGCGTGAACACCCCGGCCGGCGCGGCCGCCGCCCGGCGGCGTCCGGTGCGGGCCGTACGGGGCGCGGCCGCGAGCACCGCGTGCGCGTTCGTCCCGCCCATGCCGAAACTGCTCACGCCCGCCACCACCTCGCCCGCCGGCAGCCGCACCGGCGCCTTCAGCAGGGCCAGCCCCCGTTCGGCGAGCCGGAGCTGCGGGTTCTCCCGGTCCGCGTACCGGCTCGCGGGCACGATCCGGTGGTGCAGCGCCAGCGCCACCTTGATCAGCCCGGCGATGCCCGAAGCCCCCTCCGTGTGCCCCAGGTTGCCCTTGACGGAACCGATCGCGCACGGCGCCTCGCGCGGCACGCCGTGCACCTCGCCCAGGGCCCCGCACTCGATGACGTCCCCGAGCGCCGTACCCGTGCCGTGCGCCTCGACGAACCGCACCTGGTCGGCGGTGACCCCGGCCCGCCGGTACGCGGCCGCGACGACCTCCCGCTGCGAGTGCCGGTTCGGCGCGGTGACGCCGTTGCTGCGCCCGTCCTGGTTGACGGCGGTGCCCCGGATCACGGCGTAGACCCGCTGCCCGTCGGCGAGCGCGTCCTCCAGCCGCCGCAGCACCACCACGCCCACGCCGTCACTGCGCGCGATGCCGTTCGCGTCGGCGCTGAACGGCCGGCACCGGCCGTCCGGCGAGGCCAGCCCCATCTGCGCGTACACCAGCCCCAGCGCCGGCGTCAGCACCAGGTTGACCCCGCCCGCCAGCGCCGTCCCGCACTCCCCGGACAGCAGCGAGTTCACCGCCAGGTGCACGGCGACCAGCGAGGACGAGCAGGCCGTGTCCACGGACAGGCTCGGCCCCTTCAGGTCGAGGTGGTACGAGATGCGGTTCGCGGCCATGCCCGCGCTGGACCCGGCACCCAGCTGCGGGGTCACGCGCCCGTAGTCGCCCAGGTGCAGCTGGCCCCACTCGCTGCCCATCATGCCGACGAACACCCCGGTGTCGCCGCCCGCCAGGGACCGCGGGGAGCGCCCCGAGTCCTCCAGGGCCCGCCACGCGCACTGGAGCAGCAGCCGCTGCTGCGGGTCCATCGCCGCGGCCTCGCGCGGCGACACGGTGAAGAAGTCGTTGTCGAACACGTCGGCGTCGTCGATGAAACCGCCGCGCACCGGCGTCTCGTACCCCGGCCCGAACCTGCGCGGGCCGGGCTGCTCGCCGGTCGCGTCGCCGCCGCGCATCAGCAGGTCCCAGTAGGCGTCGGGGCCCGGCGCCCCCGGGAAGACGCAGTCCAGCCCGACCAGGGCGACGGAGGGCGAGCTCACCGGGAGACCCCCGCGGCCGGAACCGTCACGCCCCGCCCGCCGAGGTACGCGACCAGCGCGACGACGGTCGGGTGGTCCCAGGCCAGCGACGGGTCCACGGCGATGTGGAACGTGTCCTCGATGTCCCCGCACAGGCTCAGCGCCCCCACCGAGTCCATGCCGTACTCGGCGAGCGGCACGGTGGGGTCGATGCTGTCCGGCAGCCGGTCGAGGTAGACGGCGAGGCGGTCGGTCAGCCAGTGGTGCAGCGGGGCCGCGCTGTGCGGCGACACGGACAGGGACATCCCTGGACTCCTTGTGTGCGGGCTGGGGGGTGTTGCGAACGTCCTGTGCCGTGGGCGCCGTGCGGGACTCTCGCGGCACCCCCCAGGGGAAGCGGTGGTCGGGGCCGTCGCCCGTCAGCCGGGAAGCGGGGTGTTGTGCAGGTCGTAGCTGCGCCGGTCCCCGAAGCGGGCCAGCACCTCCTGGTGGACGCGCGCCAGGCACTCGGGGGGCAGCTCCACGGGCGCGGCGCCCAGCCTGGACGTGATGCGGTGCAGGGCGGCCGCCGCCCAGGCCGGATCGGCCAGGAACGGGTCCAGGCCGTGCCGGTTGTGGCGGCGTACGCCGAGCACGGCCGCGGCCGCCAGGACCAGCACGTAGCGGTCCGTCAGCGCGAACCAGGCCGGTCCCACCGGCGTTCCCCCGTCCAGCGGCGGCAGCGCGAGCACCCGCCGGCGCAGGTCCCGCAGCTCCTCCACGAGGTGCTCCGCCATCGTGCGCAGGGCCCGCTCCACCGGATCGCGCCCCGGCGGCTCCGCGGCGGCGGCCAGCAGCGAGGCGCTGAGGCTGTCCCGCCCGCTGGCCAGCGCCAGCGCGTCGTAACGGAACGCCGGCAGGGGCGCGTCGGGCTGGAACAGCGCGGCGGGGGCCTCCTCCTCGGCGAACCACGAGCGGCTCGCCAGCTGCCTCAGCTGCGGGATGACCGTCGCCTGGCAGGCGACGGTCCCCGCGTGGCCGAGACTGATCACCGGCACGTCCCGGATGTGCTTCTGCAGCACCCCGACGGTGCCCTCCCGGGTGTACAGCTGCGAGCCCAGCACGGTCGACAGGTCGTACATCGTCTCGATCAGCACCCGCGGCAGCAGCAGCTTCACCGCCGCCGAGTACACGCTGGTCTCGGCGGGCAGCAGGTGCAGCGCCCGGGTGGCGACGACCGCCAGGCAGTCGTACAGCAGCAGGTTCACGAACGCGCCGGTCAGCGTGTTCGCGGTGTGCTGCGGGTCCACCGGCGCGGTGCCGGCCGCGCCGGGACCCCGCTGACGGTCCACCAGCACGGCCGTGCGCAGGCTCGTGTCCACGGCCGCCACCGACAGGGAGGCCATCAGCGTCCGGCTCATCTGGAACGACTGGAGCGAGGTCGCCACCCCGCTGCCGGGCGCGCCCAGCAGGGCGTCGGCGGGCACCGGGCAGTCGTCGAAGCGCACGCCCGAGAAGAAGCAGGACCGCAGCCCCACCGCGGCCGGCCGCCGCTCCGTACGGTAGCGGGCGGCGGGCAGGGTGCGCGGGTCCAGCAGCAGGGCGCTCTGCGTCCCGCCGGGGAAGTGGTCGCCGGTACGGCAGAACAGCACCAGGGCGTCGGCCCGGTGCAGGTTGTTGACCACCGGCTTCGCCCCGGTGAGCGACAGGCCGCCGCCGGGGCGCAGGTCCGCGGAGATCTGGTTGCGGACGAAGTCGTTGGTGTGCGCGGTCTCGTGCTGGGCGATGGCCGCCTTCGAACCGTCCAGCAGCAGGCCACCTAGCCACGACCGCTGCTCCTGGCTGCCGCGCATCCACACGTCGGAGGCGGCCATGAAGGTGGTCATGCCGTAGCCCATGCCGAGGGACACGTCCCGGCGGAACACCGGACGCATGACCCGCAGCAGGCCCTCGGCGGAGTCGAAGCGGCCGCCGAGCTCGCGCGGGACGAACTCGCGGTGCATCCCGAAGTCGTCCAGCAGCCCCTCCGCCTCCGGCGACAGCGCGGCCGCCTGGTCGGAGGCGAGCAGCGCGCGGTGGCCCGCCGGGTTGCCGGGCTCGGCCGGGTCGCCGAGCAGGGCCTCCAGCGCGGCGGCCCGGACCCGGCCGCTCGTCGACTCCCGGGACGGCGCGGGCCGCCGCACCGGCGCCCGGGGGGCCGGTCCGGCGGCGACGGCGACGGCGCTCACCACGCCGTCTCCGCGGCGGCCCGGGCCGAGGGCCGCAGCAGGTCGTTGCCGAGCAGCGTGTCGCGCGGACGGACCAGGGCCTGCACGGCCGGGTCGAGGACCTCGTACGCGCCGCTGACCTCGCCCGCCAGGAACAGCTTGCGGATCAGCGTCCGCTGGATCTTGCCGCTGGTGGTGCGGCGCAGCGTGCCGGGCCGCACCAGGAGCACGTTGGCGGCGGGCACGTCGAAGTCCTGGCCGATGAGGATCTGGATGCGCCGGGCCAGGGCGCGCAGCGTCTCCCAGTCCGCGTTCTCGGGGCGCACCTCGTGCACGACGACGAGCTGCTCGCGGTCCGCGTCCACGGTGAACACGGCGCCCTGGCCCGCCCCGAGGGACGGCTCCGTCTCGCGCACCGCCCACTCCACGTCCTGCGGATAGATGTTGCGCCCGTTGAGGATGATCATCTCCTTGAGGCGGCCGGTGACGTACAGCTCGTCCCCGTCGACCGCCCCGAGGTCGCCGGTGCGCAGGAAGCCGCTGTCCCCGTCGTCCACCATCGCCTGGAAGGTGCGGGCGGTGTCGGTGGGACGGCGCCAGTAGCCCTGCGCGACGCTCTCGCCGCGCACCCAGATCTCCCCGACCCGGCCCGCCGGCACCTCGCCGCCGACCACCGGCTCCACGATCCGCACGTCGAAACCGCGTACGGTGCCGCTCCCGACGAGGGTCCGCACCGGCTGTCCGGGCCGCGGCGGGCGCAGCTCGTCGTACTCCAGGCCGGCCGCGTCGACCGTCAGGGTGCGCGGGCCGCGGCCGGGCGTGCCGCCGGAGACGACGAGCGTCGCCTCGGCGAGCCCGTACGCCGGGAAGAGGCTCTCGCGCCGGAATCCGGCCGCGGCGAAGCGCTCGGCGAAGGCCTCCAGGGTCTGGTGGCGCACCGGCTCGGCGCCGTTGACCGCCAGCCGCCAGCCGCTCAGGTCCAGGCCGGCGAGCTGCTCGTCGGTGATCCGCCGCAGGCACAGGTCGTAGCAGAAGTTGGGGCCGCCGCCGATCGTCACCCCGTACTCGCCGATGGAACGCAGCCAGCGCACCGGCCGCTTGACGAACGCGGTGGGGGACATCTGCACCGACGAGGTGCCCAGCCACAGCGGGTGCAGCAGATGGCAGATGAGCCCCATGTCGTGGTAGTGCGGCAGCCAGCTGCCGAACACGTCCCGGTCGGTGGACCCCAGGACCTCGCGCATGGCCTCCATGTTGGCGAGGAGGTTGCGGTGACTGACCATCACACCGCGCGGCCGGGAGGTCGAACCCGAGGTGTACTGGAGGAACGCCAGGTCCTGCGGACCGGTGCGGGGCGGCTGCCAGGCGTCGGCGTCCACCCCCTCCTCCACGTCGGTCGCCAGGCACACCGTCTCGCCCCGGCCCGCCATGGCCAGCCACAGCGACACGTCGGGGGCGTGGGCGGAGTCCGTCAGCACCAGCTGCGCGCCGGTGTCGCGGATGATCCCCGACACGCGCTGCAGCCGCTCGCCGCGGTCACCGGGGAGCGGGGCGGGAACGGCGACGGCGCCCGCGTACAGGCAGCCGGCGAACGCCTTCAGGAAGCCGGGGCCCGGCGGGTACAGCAGCAGCACCGGCTGCCGCAGGGCGCCGTGCTCGCGCAGCCGCACCGCGATGGCCCGGGCCGCGCGGTCCAGCTCCCCGTACGTGAGGTGCTCGGCGGCGGCGCCCGGGGCGTCACCGAGGAACACGTGAGCGTCGCGCTCGCCGAGTGCCGCGGCCCGGCCGCGGAGCACATCGGTGAACGTAGCGAATCCAGTCAACGTCAGCCCCCTTCTGGCGCACCCGGGGCAACTGCCGAACGCCCGGCGCCCCTGCCGCCAACGCCTCGGCATGCTCCACGGCGCGCCTAAAGCATGGCTTGCGGGTCCCGGCCAGGGTGCCCGGCACCGGATCAGGGGTCCGGCTGTCCGAAGCCGGGGGTGCGCCCGGCCCTAGGGTGACGGGGCCGGGCAGCTGGGGGAGTCTGCCGCCACCCGTGCCACCGGAGTGCCGAGGAGCGGGGGCTGCATGCGATTTCGGGTGTTGGGGCCACTGGAAGTGGACGCGGCCGGCCCGGGCGCGCAGCGCGTCACGCCGCGCGCGGCGAAGATCCGCGTGGTGCTCGCGACGCTGCTCGTACGGCCCAACGAGATCGTGTCCGTGGGCAGCCTCATCGACGAACTGTGGGGCGAGGACCCGCCGCGCACCGCGACGACCACGCTCCAGGTCTACATCTCGCAGCTGCGCAAGCTCCTGCACGCCGCCGACCCCGAGACGGGCCGCGACTGCCTGGTCACCCGCCCGCCCGGCTACCTCATGCGGCTGGACCCGGACCGGCTGGACCTGACCGCCTTCGAGGACCTGCACGCCCGGGGCCGCGCGGCCATGGCCCGCCAGGACGCCGGGGCCGCCGCCGACCTCCAGCGCCGCGCGCTCGCGCTGTGGCGCGGCCCGCTGCTGTCCGACACCCCCCACGGGGCGCTGCTCGACAGCACCGCGATCCGCCTCGGCGAACTGCGCACGGCCGCGCTGGAGCAGCGCATCCGGGCCGACCTGCTCCTGGGCCGCCACCACGAACTCGTCGGTGAGCTGCGGGCGCTGGCCGCCGAGCTGCCGATGCGCGAGGAGTTCCACGCCCACCTGATGGTGGCGCTCTACCGCACCGGCCGGCAGGCCGACGCGCTGGAGGCCTTCGCCCGGCTGCGGCGCACCCTCGTCGACGAACTGGCGATCGAGCCGGGGCCGCCCCTGCAACAGCTCCACGGCCGCATCCTCGACGGGGACACCGCCCTGCTGGGCCCCTCGGGTGCCGGTGCGGCACCGCACCGGACGGGGCCGGACCGGGCGCGGTCCGCGCCGCCCGCGGGCGGACGCGGTACGGCCCCACCGTCGACCGCCCCCGCCGCCGCGCCTGGCCGGCCGGCCGCCGGCGGACAGGCCGGCGGGCCGTACGCCGGTCCGCTCGCGGCGCCGGTCGCGGGAGCGGACGCCGGCCCGTTCGCGGGGCCGTACGACGGGCGGGCCGCCGGTCCGTTCGCGGGGCAGGCCGGCGGGCCGTACGACGGTCCGTTCGCGGGGCAGGGCGCCGAACCGTACGACGGGCGGGCCGCCGGGCCGTACGACGGGCAGGGCTCCGGTCCGCAGGCGGGGCAGGGCTCCGGTCCGCAGGCGGGGCAGGCCGCCGGGCCGCAGGCGGGGCGGGCCGCCGGGCCGTACGCGGGGCAGGCCGCAGGGGCGGGCGACGGGCAGGGTGCCGGGCCGTACGGATGGCCGTTCGCGGCGCCGTTCGGCGGGTCCGGCCCCGGGCTGCCGACGGGCGCCGGGCCCGTCGGTGAACTCCCGCCGCCCGACCCGCTGTTCACCGGACGCGACGAGGAGCTCGGCGCGCTGCGGACGCTCCTGCGGGACGTCCCCGCGGGCGGCTGCGTCGCGCTCGCCGGCCCCGCCGGCGTGGGCAAGACCGCCCTCGCCCTGGCCGTCGCGCACCAGGCAGACGACCTCTTCCCCGACGGCCGGGTGTTCCTCACCCTGCGCGACGACACCGGCGCACCGCTCGACCCCGCCGCCGCCCTCACCCTGCTGCTCCACCGCTGCGGGGTCCCCGGGCCGCTGCCCGAGGACCTCGACGGGCTGCGCCGCACCCTGGACCGGCTCACCCCGGGCCGCCGGATGCTGTTCGTGCTCGACGACGCGGCCGACGCGGAGCAGGCCCGCCACCTGCTGCCCACGACCCCCGGCAGCACCGCGCTGCTGACCTGCCGCCGGACCCCGGCGCTCCCGGTCACCCGGGCGCACCTGCTGGACGTCCCCGCCCCGGCCCAGGCCCGCCGGCTGCTGCTGGCCGCCTCGGGCCGCGACGGCGAGGACGACGGGCCCGACGGGGCCTGCGCCGCCGTCGTGGAGGCCTGCGGCCGGCTGCCGTCGGCCGTACGGGCCCTCGCGGGCCGGCTGGCCGTCCGCCCGCACTGGAGCGTGGCCTCCCTGGCCGCCCGGCTGTCCGGCGAACACGCCCGCCTCGCCGAACTCCGCTCCGCGCAGCCCGGCCTGGACGCCGCGCTGCGCGCCGGGTACGACGAGTCCGGGGCACCGCTGAAGCGCGCCTTCCGGCTGCTCGGGCTGCTGCCCGCCGGCCCGTTCACCACCGCCGACGCGGCCGCCCTGTTCGGCACGCCCGAACCGGCCGCCGAAGCCGTGCTGGAGAGCCTCGTGGAAGCCAGGCTGCTACGGGCCGAACCCCTCGGCGGCTACCGCCTGCACGTCCTGTGGCGGCTGCTGGCCGGCGAACTCCTCACCGCGGAGGAACCCCCCGGCGAGGCGGCCCGTGCCGTGGGCCGGCTCGCCGACGCCCTGGCCGCCGAGGCGCGGCGGGCCGACGGACCGCCGCACGCCGCCGAGTGGTTCGCGGACCGTCGCACCGCCCTGGTCTCGGCCCTGGGCCGGGCCCACGCGGCCGGACTGTGGGCCCGCACCGTGCGCCTCGCCGACGTCCTCACCGCCCCCCTGGAGGCCCACGCGGCCTGGGACGACTGGGAACGCGCGCACACCCTGGCCCTCGACGCGGCCGAACGCTCCGGCGACCTCGGCGCCCAGTCCCGGCTGCTGTGCTCGCTCGGCGACCTGGCCTGGCAGCGCCGCCGCACCGACGCGGCCCGCGGGCTCTACCGGCGGGCCCTGAGGGCCGCCGACGGCGCCGACGCTCGGCCCGAACGCGACCGCGCCCTGACGGGCCTGGCCGAACTGAGCCTGGACGCCTCGGCCGTCACGGAGGCGGCCCGGCTGATCGGCCAGGTCCTCGACGCGGAACCCGCCGACCCCCGCGACCACTACGAGGCCCGCCGGGTCCGGGCCCTGCTCGCGCTGGAGACCGAGGGCCCGGCCGCCGCGGAGCCGCACTTCGAGCGCTGCCTCGCCCTGGCGGCCCGGCTCGGCGACCGGCGGCGCGAGGCGTACGCGGCCCGCTGGCTGCGCCACGTCCGCGGCGGCCTCCCGCTGCCGGACTGGACGGAGACCCGGCCCGGGGTGTGGCGGCTGCGCGCCGCCGCCTGAGCCGTACCGGCGGACCACCGACCGACCGGGCGACGCGCGCGCGTCACCCCGTACCGACGCAAGACGTAAGGAGAGACATCCGTGCTCACGGCGCTGCAAGGGGTGTACGGGGACCGCGCGGACGCGGTCACCGTCGCCGGCCGGACCGCCTCGTACGAGGAACTGCTGGGCGCGGCCGGAGCGGTGGCCGCCGACGTGGCCGGCGCGCCCGCCGTCGCCGTCGAGGCCACGGCCTCCCTGGAGACCGTCGCCGCGGTGGCCGGCTGCCTGCTGGCCGGGGTGCCCGTGGTGCCCGTACCGCCCGACGCGGGCACCGCCGAACGCGAGCACGTCCTGCGCGACTCGGGCGCCTGCCCCGTCACCGTGGACTTCGCCCGCCGGGCCGCCTGGAGCGGCCCCGCACCCGCGGCCGACGCCCCCGCGATGATCCTCTACACCTCCGGGACCACCGGCGCGCCCAAGGGCGTCGTCCTCGGCGGCGCCGCCATCGCCGCCGGACTGGACGCCCTCGCCGAGGCCTGGCGGTGGACCGCCGAGGACACCCTCGTCCACGGCCTGCCGCTGTTCCACGTCCACGGCCTGATCCTCGGCGTGCTGGGCGCGCTGCGCACCGGCAGCCGCCTCGTGCACACCGGCCGGCCCACCGCCGCCGCCTACGCAGGCGCCGGCGGCAGCCTGTACTTCGGGGTGCCCACGGTGTGGTCCCGCGTCGTGGCGGAGCCGGAACATGCCAGGGCGCTGCGCTCGGCGCGGCTGCTGGTCTCGGGCAGCGCCCCGCTGCCGGAGCGGGTCTTCCGCGGCCTGGAGGAGCTGACGGGGAGCCGGCCGGTCGAGCGGTACGGGATGACGGAGACCCTGATCACGGTGAGCGGCCGCGCGGGCGGCCCGCTGCGGCCGGGCGCGGTGGGGACGCCGCTGCCCGGCGTCCGGACCCGGATCGCGGCCGGGCCCGGGGAGGAGATCGGCGAACTCCAGCTGACCGCGCCCACGTTGTTCTCCGGCTACCTGGGGCGGCCCGAGGCCACGGCGGCCGCGTACACCGAGGACGGCTGGTTCCGGACGGGCGACATCGCGGCGGTCGACGCGGACGGCACCCACCGTATCGTGGGCCGGGCCTCCGTCGACATGATCAAGTCGGGCGGGTACCGGATGGGGGCGGGGGAGATCGAGAACGCCCTGCTGGACCACCCCGGTGTCGCGGAGGCCGCCGTCGTCGGGGTGCCCGACTCCGATCTGGGCCAGCGCGTCGTGGCGTACGTCGTGGCCTCGGGGGTGACCGGGGCCGAGCTCACCGACTTCGTCGCCGCACGCCTCTCGGCGCACAAGCGGCCGCGCGAGGTGCGGTTCGTCGCCGCGCTGCCGCGCAACGCGATGGGCAAGACGCAGAAGCGGCTGCTGCTGTCGCGGGAGGGGTGAGGCGGCGCGTCCTCAGCCCGGTCCCGGGGCCCCGGCGGACGCCTGCTCGGCCTCGGGCCGGTAGTGCCGCAGGAACAGCTCCTCCAGGGTCGGCGGCCGGCTGACGAGGCTGCGTACGCCGGTCTGTGACAGCACCCGCAGGAACGTGCCGAGGTGCTCCTGGTCGACCTGGGCGTTGACCTCCGCGCCGTCCAGCTCCAGCCCGTGCACCCCCGGCAGCTCCTCCAGGCCCTCGACGGGGGCGGTGAGTTCGGCCGTGACGTGGGTGCGGGCCAGGTGCCGCATGCGGGCGAGCGTGCCCGTCTCGACCGTGCGCCCGTCGCGGACGATGCTCACCCGGTCGCACAGGGCCTCGACCTCGGTGAGGAGGTGGCTGGAGAGCAGCACCGTACGGCCCTCGTCGGTGGCCTCGCCGACGCAGCTCTGGAAGACTTCCTCCGCCAACGGGTCGAGGCCGGAGGTGGGTTCGTCGAAGACGAGCAGCTCGGCGTCGGCGGCGAAGGCGGCGACCAGGGCGAGCTTCTGCCGGTTGCCCTTGGAGTACGCGCGGCCTTTTTTGCCCGGGTCGAGCTCGAAGCGGTCCATCAGCTCCCTGGTCAACCGGGAATCGGTGGTCTCCCGCAGCCCGGAGAGGAAGCCGAGGGCGTCGCCGCCGGAGAGGTTGCGCCACAGGTTCACGTCGCCGGGCACGTACGCGATGCGCTGGTGCAGGGCGACCGCGTCGCGCCAGGGGTCGCCGCCCAGCAGTCGTACGCGGCCGCTGTCCGCGCGGATCAGGCCGAGGAGGATGCGCAGGGTGGTGGACTTGCCGGCTCCGTTGGGGCCGAGGAAGCCGTGCACCTCGCCCTTCTCGACGCTCAGGTCCAGGCCCTTCAGCGCTTGCGTGTGGCCGAACGACTTGTACAGTCCGGCAATGTCGATTGCCATCGTCACATTGTCGGAAGATACCTTAGTTTCACAATATCGTGAAGCTATCGGAAGGTATCTGACGATCGATCACGGGGGAGACGGTATGGGCACAGGTGCCGGCGGAAGCGAATGCGAAGGCGACAGCGGACAGCGGGACTACGGTGGGGAGGTCTCCGCCTTCGTCGAACGGTTCGCCGCCGACATGGTGGCGGCCGGGATGCCCCGGATGCCCTCCCGGATCTTCGCCTGCCTGCTCGCCGAGGACGCGGGCGCGCTGAGCGCCGCGGAGCTCTCCGAGCGGCTGAAGATCAGCCCGGCGGCGGTCTCGGGCGCCGTCCGCTACCTCGCCGAGATGCACATGGTCGGCCGGGAACGGGTACCCGGCGAGCGGCGCGAGATCTACCGGATCCACGCGGACCTCTGGTACGAGACGGTCACCAGCCGGGACCAGATGCTCAACCGGTGGGCCGCCACCCTCAAGCAGGGGGTGGAGGTGCTGGGCCCCGGCACCCCGGCGGGCGTCCGGGCCGAGGAGACGGCCGACTTCTTCAACTTCGTGAAACTGGAACTGGACTCGCTGATGGACCGCTGGCGCGCCCATCGCGGCCGCCGCTGACCGCCCGTCGGCACCGGGCCCGTCCGCACCGGCCGGGCGGCCGGCACGGGGCACCGCGCGGCACCGGGGACCCCCGGTGCCGCCCGGCCGCCGGGACCCCTAGTACGTGTGGAAGCCCCGGCCGCTCTTGCGGCCCAGGTAGCCCGCGTCCACCAGGTGCTCCAGGTGCTTGGCCGGCACCAGCGACGGCTCCCGGAACGAGGCGTGCAGACTGTTCTGGATCTGCAGCGACACGTCCAGACCGATCGTGTCCAGCAGGGTCAGCGGACCCATCGGGTAGCCGCAGCCCTGCGTCATCACCGCGTCGATCTCCCCGGCCACCGCCCGGCGCTCCTCCAGCAGCCGCACCGCGCTGTTGAGGTACGGGAACAGCAGGGCGTTGACGATGAACCCGGCCCGGTCGTCGATCCCGACCGGGTGCTTGCCCAGCCGCGCGCACACCTCGTGGACCGTCCCCAGCGCGTCCGGCGCCGTCAGCACCGTGCCGACCACCTCCACCAGCCGCATCACCGGAGCCGGGTTGAAGAAGTGCATGCCGAGCACGTCCTCGGGCCGCGAGGTGACCGCCGCGCACTCCACCACCGGCAGGCTCGACGTCGTCGTCGTCAGCACCGCACCCGGACGGCACACCGCGTCCAGCCCCCGGAACACCTCACGCTTGACGGGGAGTTCCTCCGCGACCGCCTCGACCACCAGGTCGCAGTCCGCCACCGCCTCCAGGCAGTCCGCCGGCACCAGCCGCTCCAGCGCGGCCCGGCCCTCCTCGGCGCTGATCCGGCCGCGCCTGACCCCGCGCTCCACCGAACCCGCGACCTTGTCCAGCGCCTCCTTCGCGCGCACGTCCGTACGGGCCACCAGCCGCGTCCCGTACCCGGACCGGGCGAACACCTCGGCGATGCCCGACGCCATCGTGCCGGACCCGATCACCCCGACCTCGCGCACCGGCCGCGACGGCCGCGCGGGACCCGCCGCTCCGCCGCCCCGCGGGCCGGCCGCGGCCCGGGGACCCGCCGGGCCCTCGGGCCAGGTGTGGAACCCCCGGCCCGCCTTCGCGCCCAGCAGCCCCGCCGTCACCATGTGGTCCAGCAGCGGCGGCGGCAGGAACCGCGCCTGCCCCGTCTGCTCGTACAGGCCGCGCAGGGTGTCGCGCGCCGTGTCCAGACCGATCAGGTCGAGGTGGGCCAGCGGCCCCAGCGGCAGCCCGCAGCCCAGCATCATCGCCGCGTCGATGTCGTCGCGCGAGGCGTACCGCCGCTCGTACATCGCCACGGCACCGTTCAGGTAGCCCATCAGCAGCCCGCCGCCCGTGAAGCCCGGCTGGTCGCTGGAGGCCACGGCCCTGCGGCCCAGCGCACCCACCAGCTCCTCGGCCGCCCGCCCCACCGACGGCTCCGTCAGGGGCGTCGTCACCACCTCCACCACCCCGCCGTCCGGGGCGTGCCCGACCGGGTGCAGGCCCACCGTGCGCGGCAGCCGACCGCACGCCGCCGCCACCCGGGTCACCGACAGCGAGGTCGTCGTCGCGAACACCGCCTCGGGACCGCACAGCCCGTCGGCCCGCCGCAGCACCTCCGTCTTCAGCGCGAAGTCCTCCGGCACCGCCTCCACGACCAGCTCACTGCCCGTGATACCGGCGAGATCGGCCGTGTACGTGATCCGGGCCCGGGCCGCCGGATCCTCCAGCCCGCGCTCGACGCGCTCGCGCCCGCCGGCCAGGGCGTCACCGTCGGCCTCCACAGCCACCACCCGGGCGCCCGCCGAGGCGAGCGAGCGGGCCAGCGCGGATCCGACCGTACCGAGACCGACCACCGCGACCGCGGTGAAGGGCAGGGCACCGGAAAGGGGTGCCGCGGATGCTGCCGTCATGCTGCTGAGTCCTTTCGGGGAGCGGGAGCCGCCTCCTCGTCCCAGCGGACGAGCACCGTGCCCAGGGACATGCCGCCGCCGAAACCGGCGAGCAGCACGACGTCCCGGTCCCGGAACGCCCCGGACCGGTACGCCTCGTCGAGGGCGAGGGGAATGGAGGCGGCACTGGTGTTTCCGTGCTCGGCGACGGTGAGGTGCGTACGGGCGCGGGGCAGCCCCAGACGCGGCACGGTCTCGCCCAGCATCACGCCGTTGGCCTGGTGCGGGACGAAGTGGTCGACCTCGGAGCGCTCCAGACCGTGCCGGTCCAGCACCTCGCCGACCGCGCGCGGCAGCTCGGCGGCGACGAAATCGCGCACGCCGCGCCCGTTCATCCTGAAGTGGTGCAGCCCCTCCGCGACCGTCTTCTCCGACGCGGGCAGCCGGCTGCCGCCGGCCTCGACCCGGATCAGTTCCGCCTGGTCGCCGCGGCTGGCCAGGTACGAGCCGAGTACCCCGTACCCGGACCGCACCGGCCCCAGCACCACGGCACCCGCACCGTCACCGAACAGGACGGCGGTGCGCCGGTCCTCCCGGTCGATGATGCGCGAGTACACGTCGGCGCCGATGACCAGCGCGTGGCCGCGGACCCCGCCGTCCTGCCCCGGCAGCATCCGGGCCGCCGCCACCAGGCCGAACACGAAGCCGCTGCACACCGAGTTCACGTCGAACGCGGCCGCGTTCACCGCACCGATCCGGTGCTGCACCAGACAGGCCGTCGCCGGCTGCGGGGAATCCGGCGTGGACGTCGCCACCACGATCCACGACAGCTGCTCCGCCGAGACGCCCGCCGCGTCCAGCGCGGCCCGCGCCGCCTCGACCGCCAGGTCGGAGGTGGCCTCGTACTCGGCCGCGTAGCGGCGCTCCCGGATACCGGTCTTCTGAAGGATCCAGTCCTCCGTGACCCCCGCCCGCTCCCCGACGACCCGATTGGAGACCGTGTCGGCAGGCAGATAAGACCCGGTGCCCAGAATTCCGATTGCTGTCATGACGGACGGCTCCTCACCGTGTCGGTGGGCAGAAAGCGCGGGAAAGCGCGGGAACAGCGGGAAAGGCATTCACCGCGGGGTGCTCGAATGGGACATTCAGCAATGGTTCTCGCAGCCCGAGGCGGCCGGTAACCCTTGCTCCGCCCCCTAACCGCCCCTAGCGGTACGGCAGGCCGATGACCGGGAGCTGTTTTTAGCCGAGCTTTAGAGCCGGACGTCAGCGTCTCGACGGTCTGCATGGAATTCCCCCGGTCCTCGGTCCGCCCGCGCGCCCGGCGGATCCCTGAAGACGCATCAGGCAAACAGGCGAAGGGGGAGATCGTGGCTGACCCGATGATTCCGGCACGGCAGACGACGGCGGCGGCTCCGGAGGAGTCCGGTACACCAGCCCGTGGCACCGGGCCGATCGCGGTCATCGGCATCTCCTGCCGGTTCCCGCAGGCCGACGGTCCCGCCGCGTACTGGCGGCTGCTGCGCGACGGCACGGACGCCGTCACCGACGCGCCCGAAGCGCGCCGCGACGTCGTCCCCGCGGACTCGGGCCCGGCCGCCGCCCGCGGCGGCTACCTCGACCGCGTCGACACCTTCGACGCCCGGTTCTTCGGCATCTCGCCGCGCGAGGCCGCCGCCATGGACCCGCAGCAGCGCCTCGTCCTCGAACTCGCCTGGGAGGCCCTGGAGGACGCGGGCGTCCTGCCGGGCACCCTCAAGAACAGCGGCACCGGCGTGTTCGTCGGCGCCATCTGGGACGACTACGCCGACCTCGTACGCCGCTCCGCCGGCGCCGGCACCGGACAGCACGCCTTCACCGGCCTCAACCGGGGCGTCATCGCCAACCGCGTCTCCTACACGCTCGGCCTGCACGGCCCCAGCCTGACCGTCGACACCGCCCAGTCCTCCTCCCTCGTCGCCGTGCACCTGGCCTGCCAGGCCCTGCTCAGCGGCGAGGCCGACCTGGCCCTCGCCGGCGGCGTCAACCTGCGTGCCACACCCGCCAGTTCCGAGATCACCGCCGCGTTCGGCGCCCTGTCGCCCGACGGCCGCTGCCACACCTTCGACGAGCGCGCCAACGGCTTCGTACGCGGCGAGGGCGGCGGACTCGTCCTGCTCAAGCCCCTCGACCGGGCCCTCGCCGACGGCGACCGCGTCCACTGCGTCCTGCTCGGCAGCGCCGTCAACCACGACGGGCCCACCGACGGCCTGACCGTGCCCAGCCCCACCGCCCAGGCCGACGTCATCCGCCGCGCCCTGGAGGCCGCCGGCACCGACCCCGCCGAGGTGCAGTACGTCGAACTGCACGGCACCGGCACCCCCGTCGGCGACCCCGTCGAGGCCGCCGCGCTCGGCACCGCCCTCGGCGCGGCCCGCGACGCCGCCGACCCGCTGCCCGTCGGCTCCGCCAAGACCAACATCGGCCACCTCGAGGCCGCCGCCGGCATCGCCGGCCTCATCAAGGCCGCCCTCGCCGTCGGCCACCGCGAACTGCCCGCCAGCCTCCACCACCGCACCCCGAACCCCGCCATCGACCTCGACGCGCTGCGGCTGCGGGTGCAGACCGAGGCCGGCCCCTGGCCGCACCCCGCCCGGCCCCTCGTCGCCGGCGTCAGCTCCTTCGGCCTCGGCGGCGCCAACTGCCACGTCGTCCTCGCCGAAGCCCCCACCGCAGCCGCCGCCCCCGCGCCCGCGCCCGCCGAGGCCGCCGCCCCCGGCCGGACGCTGCTCTTCCCGCTCTCCGGCCGCGGCGAGCAGGCCCTGCGCGCCCAGGCCGCCCGGCTCTCCGCGTACGCCGCCACCCACACCGGCACGGCCGCGGACCTCGCGCACGCCCTGGCCGCCACCCGCACCGCGCACGAGGACCGGGCCGTCGTCCTCGCCAAGGACCTCACCGGCCTCACCGCCGGACTCGAGGCCCTCGCCGCCGCGACCGCCTCCCCCCACCTGGTCCGCGGCCGCGCCGGCACCGGCACCACCGCGTTCCTCTTCTCCGGCCAGGGCAGCCAGCGCCCCGGCATGGGCCGCGAACTGCACGCCGCGCACCCCGCGTTCGCCGCCGCCTTCGACGAGGTGTGCGCCGCCTTCGACGCACACCTGCCCCGCCCGCTCCGCGAGATCGCCTTCGCCGCCCCGGGCACCGACGAGGCCGCCCTCCTCGACCGCACCGCCTGGACCCAGCCCGCCCTGTTCGCCTTCGAGGTCGCCCTCCACCGGCTGCTCGGCCACCTCGGCGTCCACCCCGACCACCTCGTCGGCCACTCCGTCGGCGAACTCGCCGCCGCGCACGTCGCCGGGATCCTCACCCTGCCCGACGCCGCCGCGCTCGTCGCCGCCCGCGGCCGCCTCATGGACGCCCTCCCCGAGGGCGGCGCCATGGCCGCCCTCCAGGCCGACGAGACCGAGCTCGCGCCGCTCCTCGCCGGCCGCACCGACCGGGTGTGCGTGGCCGCCGTCAACGGCCCCCGCTCCGTCGTCGTCTCCGGCGACGAGGAAGCCGTCGACGCCCTCGCCCGGCACTTCGCCGCGCTGGGCCGCAAGACCAAGCGGCTGCCCGTCAGCCACGCCTTCCACTCCCCCCACATGGACGGCATGCTCGACGCGTTCCGCACCGTCGCCGCCTCCGTCTCCTACGCCCCGGCCCGCATCCCCCTCGTCTCCAACCTGACCGGGCGGACCGTCACCGACGAGGAGATCGGCACCGCCGACTACTGGGTGCGCCACGTCCGCGAGGCCGTCCGCTTCGCCGACGGCATCCGCGCCCTCGACGCCGCCGGCGTCACCACCTACGTGGAACTCGGCCCCGACGGCGCCCTGTCCTCCGCCGGACGCGAATCCGCCGGCGACGGCGCCGCGTTCGTACCCGTCGCCCGGACCGGCAAGCAGCCCGAGCCGGAGTCGCTCACCACGGCCCTCGCCCGCCTGCACACCCTCGGCGCCGCCCCCGGCCTGCGCTGGGACACCCTCCTCGGCACCACCGGCCCGGCCCCCCGGCTGGACCTGCCCACGTACGCCTTCCAGCGCCGCCGCCACTGGATCGACGCGGCCCCCGCCACCACGGCGGCGACCGCCCCGGCGGCGGCCCCGGCCGCCGACGCCCCGGACGAGGACACGCACGCCGACGCCGGGGCCCTGGGCGCCCGCCTCACCGCACTCCCCGCCGCCGACCGCGAGCAGGCCGTCCTCGACCTGCTCCGCACGGACATCGCCGCGGTGCTGCGCCACGACGACGCCCGTGACATCGACCTGCGCGAGACCTTCCACGAACTCGGCTTCGACTCCTGGACCGCCGTCGAACTCCGCGACGGCCTCACCCGCAGCACCGGACTGGCCCTGCCCAGCAGCCTCCTGTTCGACCACCCCACGCCCGTCGCCCTCGCCCGCCACCTCACCGAACGCGCCCTCGGCCGGACGGCCGGCCCGGCCGCCGCCACCCGGCACACCGCCGCCGCGGACGCCGACGAACCGATCGCCGTCGTCGCCATGGCCTGCCGCTTCCCCGGCGGCACCGACTCCCCCGAGGCGCTGTGGGAGGTCCTCGCCGCCGGCCGGGACGTCACCGGCCCCTTCCCCACCGACCGCGGCTGGGACCTGGAGGGCCTCTACGACCCCGAGGGCCGGCCCGGCACCCACTACGTGCGGGCGGGCGGCTTCCTCGACGGCGCCACCCTCTTCGACCCCGCCTTCTTCGGCATCTCGCCCCGCGAGGCCGCCGCCATGGACCCGCAGCAGCGGCTCCTGCTGGAGACCTCCTGGGAGGCCCTGGAACGCGCGGGCCTCGACCCCCTCGCCCTCAAGGGCACCGACACCGGCGTGTTCATCGGCGCGACCTTCCAGGACTACGGCCCCCGCCTGCACGAGGGCACGGAGTCCACCGAGGGCTACCTGATGACCGGCAGCACCCCCAGCGTCGCCTCCGGCCGCATCGCCTACACCCTCGGCCTCGAAGGCCCCGCCGTCACCGTCGACACCGCCTGCTCCTCCTCGCTGGTCGCCCTGCACCTGGCCGCCCAGTCCCTGCGCCAGGGCGAGTGCACCCTCGCCGTCGCCGGCGGCGTCACCGTCATGCCCACCCCCGGCCTCTTCGTCGAACTGACCCGCCAGCGCGCCCTGTCCGCCGACGGCCGCTGCAAGTCCTTCTCGGCCGACGCCGACGGCACCGGCTGGGCCGAGGGCGCGGGCGTCCTCCTGCTGGAGAAGCTCTCCGACGCGCGGGCCAACGGCCACCAGGTCCTCGCCGTCATCCGCGGCTCCGCCACCAACCAGGACGGCGCCAGCAACGGCCTCACCGCCCCCAACGGCCCCTCCCAGCAGCGCGTCATCCGCCAGGCCCTCGCCAACGCGGGCGTCACCGCCGACACCGTCGACGCCGTCGAGGCCCACGGCACCGGCACCAAGCTGGGTGACCCCATCGAGGCGCACGCCCTGCTCGCCACCTACGGCCAGGGCCGCGACGCGGACCGGCCGCTGTGGCTCGGCTCCCTCAAATCCAACACCGGCCACACCCAGCAGGCCGCCGGCGTCGCGGGCGTCATCAAGATGATCCTGGCCCTGCGCCACGGCGTCCTCCCCAAGACCCTGCACGCCGAGGAGCGCTCCCCCCACATCGACTGGGCCGCTGGCTCCGTCGAACTCCTCACCGAGGCCCGCCCCTGGCCCGCCGCCGAGGAGACCGGCCACCCGCGCCGCGCGGGCGTCTCCTCCTTCGGGATCAGCGGTACGAACGCCCACCTCATCCTCGAAGAGGCCCCTCTCCCGGCCCCGGCCCCGGCCCCGGCCCCCGCGTCGCACGAGCCGGAGGCGGCACCCGCCGCCGGCCCCGTGGCGTGGCTGCTGTCCGCCAAGACCGAGGACGCCCTGCGCGAGCAGGCCGCCCGGCTGCGCAGCCACGCCGCCGAGCACCCCGACACCCCCGTCTCCGACCTCGCCGCCGCCCTCGCCGGGCACCGCTCCGTCTTCGGCCACCGGGCGGCGGTCCTGGGCTCCTCCCGCGAGGAACTGCTCACGGGCCTGGAGGCCCCGCTGGTGTCCGGCGTCGCGGACGCGGGCGGCAAGACGGTGTTCGTCTTCCCCGGGCAGGGTTCGCAGTGGGCCGGGATGGGTGTGGAACTGCTGGATTCCTCGCCGGTGTTCGCGGCGCGGTTCGCGGAGGTCGCGGCGGCGGTGGAGGCGCACGTCGACTGGTCGGTGGAGGAGGTGCTGCGCGGTGACGGCGAGGGCCTGACGCGGATCGAGGTGCTCCAGCCGGTCCTGTTCGCGGTGATGGTGTCCCTGGCGGAGCTGTGGCGTGCGGCGGGCGTGGTGCCCGACGCGGTCGTGGGTCACTCGCAGGGTGAGATCGCGGCTGCGGCGGTGTCGGGTGCGCTGTCGCTGGAGGACGCGGCCAGGGTGGTCGTGCTCCGTTCGCAGCTGTTCGCCGACGAGCTGGTGGGCCGGGGCGCGGTGGCCTCGGTGTCGCTGGGCGCCGACGCGGTCCGCGCGCGGCTCGCCCCGTACGGGGACGCGCTGTCCATCGCGGGGATCAACGGTCCGGGCACGGTCACCGTGGCCGGTGAGGTCGCTCCGCTGGAGGAGCTCGTCGCCGCCCTGGAGGCCGAAGGCGTCCGCGCGAAGATCATCCCCTCGACGGTGGCCTCCCACTGCGCCCAGGTCGACCGCCTCAAGGAGCGGATCCTGGACCTGCTGGGCTTCGTTCAGCCCCGGACCGGTTCGGTTCCGCTGTACTCCACCGTGACCGGTGAGGTGCTGGAAGGGCCCGAGCTGACGGCCGCGTACTGGTACGAGAACTGCCGACAGCCGGTGTCGTTCGAGCCCGTCGTCCGCACCCTCCTCGCCGACGGGTTCCGGGCCTTCGTGGAGTCCAGCGCGCACCCGGTCCTCACGTACGGGCTGGTGGAGACCGCCGAGGACGCGGGCGCCGACGTCCTGGCCACGGGCACGCTGCGCCGCGGCGAGGGCGGCCTCGCCCGGTTCACCACCTCCCTCGCCACCGCCTGGACCCGCGGCGTCGACGTCGACTGGACCACCGTCCTCACCGGCTCCGGCGCCCACGCGGCGACCGAGCTGCCCACCTACCCCTTCCAGCGCGCACGCCACTGGCTCGACGCCCCCGACACCGGCAGCGCCGACGTGTCCGCGGCCGGCCTGTCCGAGGCCCGGCACCCGCTGCTGGGCGCGTCCGTACGGGTCGCCGACGGCGACCGGTTCCTGCTGACCGGCCGGATCTCCCTGGGTGGCCACCCCTGGCTCGCCGACCACGGCGCGCTGGACACCGTCCTGCTGCCCGGCACCGCCTTCGTCGAACTGGCCGTCCGCGCCGGTGACGAGGCCGGCTGCGCCCACCTCGAAGAGCTCACGCTCGAAGCCCCCCTCGTGCTCCCGCCCCGCGGAGCCGTCCAGGTCCAGGCCGTCGTCGGAGCCCCCGACGGCTCCGGCCGCCGCTCCGTCGCCGTCTACGCACGACCCGACGACGCCGACACCGCCTGGACCCGGCACGCCAACGGCTTCCTGGCCCCCGCAGCCGCCCCCGCGACGGGCGTCGACCTGGCGGTGTGGCCGCCGGCCGGGGCGCTGCCCGTCGACGTGGAGGGGTTCTACGAGCGGGCGGCCGAGGCCGGTTACGCGTACGGGCCGGCCTTCCAGGGGCTGAAGGCCGCCTGGGCCGTGGGCGGGACGGTGTACGCGGAGGTGGCGCTGGATCCGGCGCAGCGGGAGGCGGCGTCCGCCTTCGGCCTGCACCCCGCCCTCCTCGACTCCGCCCTGCACGCCGAGCAGCTCGTCCGCGCCGCCCGCGGCGAGGACTCCGGCGTCCGGCTGCCGTTCGTGTGGAGCGGCGTGTCCCTCCTCGCCACCGGTGCCGCCTCCCTCCGCCTGCGCATGACCCCCCTCGGCACCGACACGGTCGCGCTGGACGTCGCCGACGCCGAGGGCCGCCCCGTCGCCCGCGTCGAGTCGCTCGTGCTGCGGCCCGTCGCCCCCGGAGCCCTGCGCGGCGCACACCGCGACGGACTCCACCGCGTCGAGTGGTCGGCGGTCCCCGCCGCCGGGGACGCCGGCGCGCTCCCCGACTGGACCGAGCTCGGCGGCGCCGCGTACCCGCGCCTCGCCGACCTCACCGCCGCCCTCGACCAGGGGCTCGCCGTCCCCTCGACCGTCGTCCTCACCTGCCCGCCCGCCCCGGGCACGGACGCCGACGGGGCCTCGACCGCCGAGGCCGCCCGCGCGGCGACGGCCGCCGCCCTCGGCCTCGTCCGGGACTGGCTCGCCGAGGACCGGCTGGCCGCCGCCCGGCTGGTGGTCGTCACGCGCGGCGCCGTCTCCGTACGCGCCGGCGAGGACGTCATCGACCTCGTGCACGCCCCGCTGTGGGGCCTGCTGCGCTCCGCGCAGACGGAGAACCAGGACCGCTTCGTCCTGGTCGACCTCGACCCGTGGGACGGCGGCGGCGCCGACCTGGCCGCCGCACTCGCCACCGGGGAACCCCAGATCGCCGTCCGCGACGGCTCCCTCCTCGTCCCGCGCCTGGTCCGGGCCGCCGCCACCTCCGGCGGCGATGCCGTCTGGGATCCGGCGGGGACGGTGCTCATCACCGGTGGTACGGGTGCGCTGGGCGGGCTGGTGGCCCGGCACCTGGTGGCGGAGCACGGGGTTCGCTCCCTGCTGCTGACGGGCCGTCGTGGTGCGGACGCGCCGGGTGCGGTGGAACTGGCCGAGTCACTGCGGGAGTCGGGTGCCGTGGTGGAGGTGGTGGCCTGTGACGCCGCCGACCGGGAGGCGCTGGCTTCGGTGCTGGCGGGCATCCCCGCCGACCGGCCGCTGCGGGGTGTGGTCCACGCCGCCGGCGTGCTGGACGACGGACTCGTCGGATCCCTGACGGACGAGCGCCTGGACGCGGTGATGCGCCCGAAGGTGGACGCCGCCTGGAACCTGCACGAACTGACCCGCGACCTCGACCTCACCGCCCTCGTCCTCTTCTCCTCCATCGCGGGCGTCTTCGGCAACCCGGGCCAGGCCAACTACGCCGCCGCCAACGCCTTCATGGACGCCCTCGCCCACCGCCGGCACGCCCAGGGCCTCCCCGCCACCGCCCTCGCCTGGGGCCTGTGGGAGCAGTCCAGCGGCATGCTCGCCCACCTCGAGGACGGTGACCTCGGCTGGATGACCCGCGCCGGCATCCTGCCGCTGGCCACCGACCACGCCCTCACGCTGCTCGACACCGCGCTCCGCGCCCCCGGCGACCCCCTGCTGGTCCCCGTACGCCTGGACGCGGCGACCCTGCGCACCCGCGCCGCCGCCGGCCTGCTCCCCGCACTGCTGCGCTCCCTGGTCCGCAGCCCCGCCCGCCGCGCCGTCGAGGCGGGCGCCCCGGAGGCCGAGGTCTCCTCACTCGTCCGCCGCCTCACCGCCCTCGACGGCGCCGGGCGCGAACGCGAACTCCTCGACCTCGTGCGGGGCCGGGTCGCGGCCGTCCTCGGCCACGCCGAACCCTCCGCGATCCGCCCCGACAAGGCGTTCAAGGAACTCGGCTTCGACTCCCTCACCGCCGTCGAACTGCGCAACCAGCTCGGCGCCGCCACCGGCCTGCGGCTGCCCGCCACCATCGTTTTCGACCACCCCACCGTCAACGCCGCCGCCCGCTTCCTGCTCGCCGAACTGCTCGGCGCACAGGACGCGGCGACGGCCGCCGGCACCGGGGAGCCGGCCGCGACGGCCCAGACCGCCACGGCCTCCGACGAGCCGATCGCCATCGTCGGCATGGCCTGCCGCTACCCCGGCGGCGTCGGCTCGCCGGAGGACCTCTGGCAGCTCGTCGCCGAAGGCCGTGACGCCGTCGCCGGCTTCCCCACCGACCGCGGCTGGGACCTCGCCACCCTCTTCGACCCCGACCCCGAACGGCTGGGCACCAGCTACGCCCGCGAAGGCGGATTCCTCTACGGCGCGGGCGACTTCGACCCCGTCCTCTTCGGGATCTCCCCCCGCGAGGCCCTCGCCATGGATCCGCAGCAGCGGCTCCTCCTCGAAGCCTCCTGGGAGGTCTTCGAGCGGGCCGGGCTCGACCTCGACACCGTGCGCGGCAGCCGGACCGGCGTCTTCGCCGGAGCCATGCACCACGACTACGCCTTCCGCGTCGAGGAGAACCCGCAGCGCGTCGAGGGATACGGCCTGACCGGCACCCAGGGCAGCGTGGTCTCCGGCCGCGTCGCCTACACCTTCGGCCTCGAGGGCCCGGCCGTCACCGTCGACACCGCCTGCTCCTCCTCGCTGGTCGCCCTGCACCTGGCCGCCCAGTCCCTGCGCCAGGGCGAGTGCACGATGGCGCTGGCCGGCGGCGTCGCCGTCATGGCCACCCCCAGCGTGTTCGTCGAGTTCAGCCGCCAGCGCGGCATGGCCGCCGACGGCCGCTGCAAGTCCTTCTCCGCCGACGCCGACGGCACCGGCTGGGCCGAGGGCGTCGGCGTGCTCCTCCTGGAGAAGCTCTCCGACGCCCGCCGCAACGGACACCGCGTCCTCGCCGTGGTCCGCGGTACGGCCACCAACCAGGACGGCGCCTCCAACGGGCTCACCGCCCCCAACGGCCCCGCCCAGCAGCGCGTCATCCGCCAGGCCCTGGCCAACGCCCGGCTCTCCCCGCGGGACGTGGACGCCGTCGAGGCCCACGGCACCGGCACCACCCTCGGCGACCCCATCGAAGCGCAGGCACTGCTGGCCACGTACGGGCAGGACCGGCCCGAGGACAGGCCGCTGCTGCTCGGCTCGCTGAAGTCCAACATCGGACACGCCCAGGCCGCGGCCGGTGTCGCGGGCGTCATCAAGATGGTCATGGCGATGCGGGAGGGCGTGCTGCCGCGCACCCTCCACGCCGACGAGCCCACCCCCGAGGTCGACTGGTCGGCCGGCGCCGTCGAGCTGCTCACCGAGGCCGTGGAGTGGCCGCGGACCGGCCGCCCGCGCCGGGCCGGCGTCTCCTCGTTCGGCATCAGCGGCACCAACGCCCACGTGGTCATCGAGGAGGGCCCACAGGAGCCCGCGCCCGCCCCCGCCCCGGAGCCCGCCGGGCTGCTGCCCTGGGTGCTCTCGGCGCGCAGCGCCGGAGCCCTGCGCGGCCAGGCCGCAAGGCTGCTGGACCTGGACGGCTCCGTCTCCGCCGCGGACGTCGCCACCGCACTGCTGACCACCCGGTCGCCCCTGGAGCACCGTGCGGTGGTGCTCGCCGAGGACCGCGACGGCTTCGCGGCCGGACTCCGCGCCCTCGCCGAGGGCAACGGCGCGCCCGGCGTCACGCAGGGCCTCACGGGCACCGGCGAGCGGCTCGCGTTCCTCTTCTCCGGGCAGGGTGCGCAGCGTCCGGGCATGGGCCGTGAGCTGTACGAGGCGCAGCCGGTGTTCGCCGCCGCGTTCGACGAGGTGTGCGCCCACTTCGACTTCCCGCTGAAGGACATCGTCTTCGGCGGTGGGGATGGGGTCCACCGCACGGAGGTGACCCAGCCGGCGCTGTTCGCGGTCGAGGTGGCCCTGTACCGGCTGGCGGAGTCCTTCGGTCTGCGTCCGGACTTCGTGGCCGGGCATTCGATCGGTGAGATCGCGGCCGCGCACGTGGCGGGTGTTCTCTCCCTCGCGGACGCGGCGGCACTGGTCAGTGCCCGGGGTGCGCTGATGGGCGCCCTGCCGGAGGGCGGGGCGATGGTGTCCGTCCGTGCCACCGAGGAGGAGGTGCGCCCGCTGCTGTCGGGCGATGTCGACATCGCGGCGGTCAACGGACCGCAGTCCGTGGTGGTTTCGGGGGCGGAGGACGCCGTCCTGGCGGTGGCCGCGCGGCTGGCCGAACAGGGCCGCAAGACCAAGCGGCTCACCGTCTCGCACGCCTTCCACTCGCCGCTCATGGAACCGATGCTCGACGCGTTCCGCGAGGTCGCGGAATCCCTGGCCTACTCCGCGCCCGAGATCCCGGTGGTCTCCAACGTCACCGGTGAGCAGATCACCGGGTTCACCGCCGAGTACTGGGTCGAGCACGTCCGGGGCGCGGTCCGCTTCGCCGACGGGGTCGCCCACCTCGCCGCCCAGGGCGTGGGGCACTTCCTGGAGCTGGGCCCCCAGGGCGTCCTCGCCGCCATGGCGGGGGAGTCCCTCCCCGAGGACTTCTCCGGGCTCCTCGCCCCCGTGCTGCGCAAGGACCGCCCCGACCCGGAGGCCTTCCTCGGCGCCCTCGCCGAGGCCTGGACCCGCGGCCTGCCCGTCGACTGGGCCCCGCTCGTCGCGGGCCGCCCGGCCCGCCGGGTGGACCTGCCGACGTACGCCTTCGAGCACGAGCGGTTCTGGCTCGCACCCGCCCCCGCCTCCCACGGTGCGGCGGCCGGACTGGGCCTGACCTCCGCCGCCCACCCGCTGCTCGGCGCCTCGGTCGACCTGGCCGGCGGGGACGGGCTGGTCCTCACCGGCCGGCTGTCCGCCGAGGCCCTTCCGTGGGCCGTCGACCACGCCGTGGCAGGAACGGTTCTGCTGCCCGGTACCGCCTTCGTGGAACTCGCGCTCCGCGCCGGCGACGAGGCGGGCTGCGGCCGCCTGGAGGAACTGACCCTGGAAGCCCCGCTCGCGCTCCCCGAGCGCGGCGCGGCCCGCCTCCAGATCGCCGTGGGCGCCCCGGACGAGGAGTCCGGCTCCCGCAGCGTCGTGATCCACTCGCGGCCCGAGGGCGCCGAGACCGCCCTGCCGTGGACCCGGCACGCCACCGGCACCCTCACCGCCGCCGGCCCAGCGCCGAGCGGTGCGGAGTTCGCCGTGTGGCCGCCGGCCGGAGCCCGGCCGGTCGACCTGCGCGGGTTCTACGAGGGCCTCGCCGACGCCGGTTACGCCTACGGGCCCGCCTTCCAGGGCCTCAAGGCCGCCTGGCGGTCCGGCGAGGAGGTCTACGCCGAGGTCGTCCTCGACCCGGCCCGGCAGGAGGAGGCCGCCGCGTTCGGCGTGCACCCGGCGCTGCTCGACGCCTCCCTGCACGGCATGCTGCTCGACGTCGCGTCCGGCGCCGGGGGCGGCCTGCGGCTGCCCTTCGCCTGGAGCGGGGTGACCGTGCACGCCGAGGGAGCCTCGGCCGTGCGGGTCCGCCTGGTGCCCGCGGGCGCCGACGCGGTGGCCGTCACCGTCGTGGACCCGGCCGGACTGCCCGTCGCCACCATCGACTCCCTCACCCTGCTGCCCGTCTCCCACGACCAGCTGCACCGGGCGCGGTCGGCCGACCAGGACGCCCTGTACCGGGTCGACTGGACGACGGCCACCGCCGCCGACGAACCGCAGCTGAACTGGGTGGTGCTCGGCTCCCCGGCCGACCCGGACGAGGAGGGCCTGCCCGCCCACCCCGACCTCCAGGCGCTGGCCGCCGCCGTCGCGGCCGGCGCACCCGCCCCCGACGCGGTGCTGCTGCCGGTTCCCCGGACGCGTACCGCCGTACGGGCGGACGCCGTACGGGAGGCCACCGCGGCCCTGCTGGACACCCTCCGGCACTGGCTCGCCGAGCCCGCGTTCGCCTCCTCCCGCCTGGTCGTGGCGACGCGCGGCGCGGTCGCGGCCCGCCCGGGCGAGGACGTCACCGACCTCACCCACGCCGGGCTCTGGGGCCTGGTGCGCTCCGCGCAGGCCGAGAACCCGGGCAGGCTCGTCCTGGTCGACACGGACACCGCCGTCGAGGACGCCCCGGTGATCCCGGCCGTCGCCACCGGCGAGAGCCAGATCGCCGTCCGCGACGGGGAGTTCCTCGTCCCCCGGCTGGCCCGCACCGACGCGGGGGCCCTGCTCGCCCCGCCGCGGGACGCCCCGCACTGGCGGCTCGACACCACCGGCGGCGGCACCCTGGAGAGCCTGGCACTCATCCCGTTCCCGGAGGCCGCCGAACCGCTGGCCCCCGGCCAGGTGCGGATCGCGGTCCGCGCCGCCGGTCTGAACTTCCGCGACGTCCTGATGGCCCTCGGCATGTACCCGGACAAGATCGTCCTGGGCAGTGAGGCCTCCGGCGTCGTCACCGAGACGGGCCCCGGCGTCACCCACCTCGCCCCCGGCGACCGGGTGATGGGCATGGTCCCGCACGCCTTCGGCGAGGTGGCCGTCGCCGACGCGCGGATGCTGGCGCGGATGCCCGCGGGCTGGTCCTTCGAACAGGCCGCCTCGGTGCCCGCGGTGTTCCTGACCGCCTACTACGCGCTCGTCGACCTGGCCGGGCTGACGGCCGGGGAACGCGTCCTCGTGCACTCGGCGGCCGGCGGCGTCGGCATGGCCGCCGTGCAGCTGGCCCGCCACCTGGGGGCCGAGGTGTTCGGCACGGCCAGCGAGGGCAAGTGGGACGCGCTGCGCCGACAGGTCAGGCTGGAGGGCGCCCACTACGGGTCCTCCCGCTCGACCTCCTTCGAACAGCGGTTCACGCACGCGACCGGCGGCCGCGGCATGGACGTGGTCCTGGACTGCCTGGCCGGGGAACTGGTCGACGCCTCGCTGCGGCTGCTGCCGCGCGGCGGCCGCTTCATCGAGATGGGCAAGACCGACATCCGCGACCCGCGGGACGTGGCCGACGCCTACCCGGGCGTGCGCTACCGGGCCTTCGACCTGATGGAGGCCGGTCCGGAGCGGATCGGCGAGATGCTCGCCGAGCTGGGACGGCTGTTCGAGGCGGGCGTGCTGCGGCCGCTGCCGGTCCGCGCCTGGGACATCCGGCGTGCGCCCGAGGCGTTCCGCTTCATGAGCCAGGCCAGGCACGTGGGCAAGATCGTCCTGACGGTCCCGCAGGGCTGGGACCCGGACGGCACCGTCCTGATCACGGGCGGCACCGGCACCCTGGGCGCGCTGGTGGCCAAGCACCTGGTCGCCTCGCACGGGGTACGGCACCTGCTGCTCGCGGGCCGGCGCGGCCCGGACGCCCCCGGTGCGGCCGAACTGGTGTCGGAGATAGCCGAGTTGGGCGGTTCGGCCGAGGTGGTGGCCTGCGACGCGGCCGACCGTGACGCGCTCGCCGCGCTGCTCGCGGCGATCCCGGGTGACCGGCCGCTGCGCGGTGTCGTCCACACCGCCGGGGTCGTCGACGACGGCGTCCTCGCCTCCCTCGACGCCGGCCGGCTGGAGCGCGTCCTGCGGCCCAAGGCCGACGCCGCCGTCAACCTGCACGAGCTCACCCGCGACCTGGACCTCACCGCCTTCGTCCTCTACTCGTCCGCGGCCGGCGTCCTCGGCAACGCGGGCCAGGCCAACTACGCGGCGGGCAACTCCTTCCTGGACGCCCTCGCCCAGCACCGGCGCGCCCACGGCCTGCCGGCCGTCTCCCTCGCCTGGGGCCACTGGGCCGAGTCCAGCGGCATGACCGCCGGACTCGACACCACCGACCTCGCCCGCCTCGGCCGGTCCGGCTTCCTGCCGATGACCAACGAGCAGGGCCTGGCCCTCCTCGACGACTCCCTGCGCCAGGACGAGCCCCTGCTCGCCCCCGTCCGGCTGGACCTGGCCGGACTGCGCGGCCAGGCCCGCGACGGCTCCCTGCCCGACGTGCTCAAGGGCCTCGTACGGGCCCCGGCCCGCCGCGTCGCCGGACCGGCCGCCGCCGAGGGCGCCGAACCGCTGGGCCGCCGGCTCGCCGCCCAGCCGGAATCGGAGCGGGAACACCTGCTGCTGGACCTGGTGCGCACCAACGTCGCCACCGTCCTCGGACACGGGGCGCCCGCCGCCGTCGGAGCGGACCGCACCTTCAAGGAACTCGGCTTCGACTCGCTGACCGCCGTCGAGTTCCGCAACCGGCTGGGGGCCGCCACCGGACTGCGGCTGCCCCCCACGCTGATCTTCGACTACCCGACGGCCGGCACCCTCGCCAAGCACCTGCTGAACGAGCTGGTGCCCGAGGAGACCGCCGCCCCGGGCGCCGGCCTGCTCGCCGAACTCGGCCGCCTCGAAGCGGCCGTGCTCGCCGCCGACCCGGAGGCACCCGGACACGACGAGGTGACCGGCCGCATCGAGGACCTCCTCCAGCGCTGGAAGGCGGTGGCGTCCGCCTCCGCGCCGACGGCGCCCGCCGCCGGCGAGGACGTCGCGGACCGGCTCCAGTCGGCCTCGGCCGACGAGGTACTCGACTTCATCCAGAACGAGCTCGGGGTCTCCTGATCCCCGGCGACCGCGAGAACAGGGAAGGACACGCCGCGATGGCGAACGAGGACAAGCTGGTCGAGTCCCTCAAGCGAGTGGCCGCCGAGCTCCACGAGACCCGGCAGCGGCTGAGTGAGGCCGAGAGCCGGGGCAGCGAGCCCATCGCCCTGGTGGGCATGGCCTGCCGCTACCCGGGCGGGGTCCGCTCCCCCGAGGACCTGTGGCGGCTGGTCGCGGAGGGACGCGACGCGATATCCGGCTTCCCGGCCGACCGCGGCTGGGACCTGGACACCCTCTACCACCCGGACCCCGACCACCCCGGGACCACGTACACCCGCTCCGGCGGGTTCCTGCACGACGCGCCGGAGTTCGACCCCGGCCTGTTCGGCATCTCCCCCCGCGAGGCACTGGCCATGGACCCGCAGCAGCGGGTCCTGCTGGAGACCTCCTGGGAGGCGCTGGAACGGGCCGGCCTCGACCCCGCCACCCTCAAGGGCACCCAGACCGGCGTGTACGTGGGCGCCGCGACGCCCGCCTACATCGTCGGAGGACACAACACCCAGGGCGGCGCCGAGGGCTACTCCCTCACCGGCACCTCCGGCAGCGTCGTCTCCGGACGGCTCGCCTACCACTACGGCTTCGAGGGCCCGGCCGTCACCGTCGACACCGCCTGCTCCTCCTCCCTCGTCGCCCTGCACCTCGCCGCCCAGGCGCTCCGCAACGGCGAATGCTCGATGGCGCTCGCCGGCGGCGTCAGCGTCATGTCCGTCCCCGGCCTCTTCGTCGAGTTCAGCCGCCAGCGCGGCCTGTCCGAGGACGGCCGCTGCAAGGCCTTCGCCGCCGCCGCCGACGGCACCGGCTGGGGCGAGGGAGTCGGCGTCATCGTCCTCGAACGGCTCTCCGACGCCCGCCGCAACGGACACCGCGTCCTCGCCGTCATCCGCGGCTCGGCCACCAACCAGGACGGCGCCTCCAACGGCCTCGCCGCCCCCAACGGCCCCTCCCAGCAGCGCGTCATCCGCCAGGCCCTCGCCAACGCCCGGCTGCGCGGACGGGACGTCGACGCCGTCGAGGCCCACGGCACCGGCACCACCCTCGGCGACCCGATCGAGGCGCAGGCCGTCATCGCCACCTACGGCCAGGACCGGCCCGAGGACGCCCCGCTCTGGCTGGGCTCGCTCAAGACCAACATCGGACACACCGCCGCGGCCGCCGGCATCGCCGGAGTCATCAAGATGACGATGGCGATCCGCAACGGCGTCCTCCCCAAGACCCTCCACGTCGACGAGCCCACCCCGCACGTGGACTGGTCGGCCGGCGCCGTCGAACTCCTCACCGACGCCCGGGAGTGGCCCGACCACGAACGCCCCCGCCGGGCCGCCGTCTCCGCGTTCGGCATCAGCGGCACCAACGCCCACCTCATCCTGGAGCAGGCCGCACCCGCCGAGGCGGGCGCCCCCGCCCCGGCCCCGGCCGGCCCCGCCCCCTTCACGGCCGCGGCCCCCACGCCCTGGCCGCTCTCCGGCCACAGCGAGGCCGCCCTGCGCGGCCAGGCCACCCGGCTGCACGCCTTCACCGCCGGTACGGACGACGCCGGCGACGGGGGCACCGGCGCGGCCGCCGCCGCCCCGCGCCCCGCCGACACCGCCCTCTCCCTCGCCGTCACCCGCTCCGCGCTCGCCCACCGCGCGGTCGTCATCGCCGGCCCGGACACCGGCGCCGACACCGACACCGGCACCGGCGCCGCGGACGCGCTCGCCCGGCTCGCCGCCGGCGAGAGCGCCGCCCGCCTCGTCGAGGGCACCGCCGACATCGAGGGCAAGACCGCCTTCGTCTTCCCCGGCCAGGGCTCCCAGTGGGCCGGCATGGCCGTGGAACTGTACGGGACCTCCCCGGCCTTCGCCGCCCGCCTCGACGAGTGCGCCGAGGCCCTCGCCCCCCACACCGACTGGTCCCTCCTCGGCGTCCTGCGCCAGGAGGACGGCGCACCCGGCTTCGACCGCGTCGACGTCGTCCAGCCCGTCCTGTGGGCCGTCATGGTCTCCCTCGCCGAGCTGTGGCGGGCCTCCGGCATCGAGCCCGACGCCGTCGTCGGCCACTCCCAGGGAGAGATCGCCGCCGCCGCCGTCTGCGGCGCCCTGTCCCTCCAGGACGCCGCGAAGGTCTCCGCGCTGCGCGCCAAGGCCCTCCTCGCCCTGGCCGGCAAGGGCGGCATGATGTCCGTCGCCGACCCCGCCGACGCCGTCGCCGAACGCATCCGCGCCTGGGGCGACCGGCTCGCCGTCGCCGCCGTCAACGGCCCCCGCTCCACCGTCGTCTCCGGTACCCCCGAGGCCCTCGACGAACTGCTCGCCGCCTGCGAGGCCGACGGCGTCCGCGCCCGCCGCGTCAACGTCGACTACGCCTCCCACGGCCCCCAGGTCGAGGAGATCCGCGACGCCGTCATCGGCGCCCTCGCCGGCATCACCCCCCGCAAGACCCGCGTGCCGTTCCTGTCCACGGTCACCGGACGGCCCGTCGACGGCACCGAACTCGACGCCGAGTACTGGTACGCCAACCTGCGCCACACCGTGCGCTTCGAGGACGGCGTCCGCGCCCTCCTCGAACGAGGCCACGGCTTCTTCATCGAGGCCAGCGCCCACCCCGTGCTCACCGTCGGCATCCAGGAGACCATCGACGCCGCCGGCTTGCCCGCCGTCGCCCTCGGCTCCCTGCGCCGCGACGAAGGCGGCCCGCGGCGCTTCCTCACCTCCCTCGCCGAGGCCTGGACCCGCGGCGCCTCCCCCGACTGGACCGCCGTCCTCGCCGGACACGCCCCCCGCACCGTCGACCTGCCCACGTACGCCTTCCAGCGCCGCCGCTACTGGGCCGAGGCGGCGCCCGGCGGCGCCGACATGTCCGCCGCGGGCCTGGCCGACGCCGGACACCCCCTGCTGGGCGCCTCCGTACGCTCCGCCGACGGCGACCGCTACCTGCTGACCGGCCGGATCTCCCTCGCCGGCCACCCCTGGCTCGCCGACCACGCCGTCGGCGACACCGTCCTGCTGCCCGGCACCGCCTTCGTCGAACTCGCCGTCCGCGCGGGCGACGAGGCGGGCTGCGGACAGCTGCGCGAACTCACCCTGGAAACCCCCCTCGCCCTGCCCGCCACCGGCGCCGTCCAGCTCCAGCTCGTCGTCGCGGAACCTGCCGCCGACGGCAGCCGCCCGGTGTCCGTCCACGCACGGCCCGACGACTCCGGCGCCGACACCGCCTGGACCCGGCACGCCACCGGCGTCGTCGCCCCCGCAGCCTCCGCGGCGGGTGCGGAGCTGGCGGTGTGGCCGCCGGCCGGGGCGCGGCCCGTCGACGTGGCCGGGTTCTACGAGCGGACGGCCGAGGCCGGCTACGCGTACGGGCCCGCGTTCCAGGGGCTGAAGGCCGCCTGGGCCGTGGACGGGACGGTGTACGCCGAGGTGGCGCTGGACTCCGCGCAGCGCGAGGAGGCAGCCGCCTACGGTCTGCACCCCGCCCTCCTCGACGCCGCCCTGCACGCCGCGCTCCTCGGGACCGGCACCGCCCCCGACGGCGTCCGGCTGCCCTTCGCCTGGAGCGGGGTCACCCTGCACGCCACCGGAGCGGCCGCCCTGCGGGTCCGCATCACCCCGGCCGACAGCGGCGAACTCGCCGTGGACCTCGCCGACCCCGAGGGCCGGCCCGTCGCCACCGTGGACGCCCTCAGCCTGCTGCCCGTCGCCCCGGACCGCCTCCGGGGCCCCCGCACGGACACCCTGCACCGCGTCACCTGGAACGACGTCCCCCTGCCCGCCGAGGCGCCCGCCGACGGCTGGGCCGAGCTGGGCGGCGCCGCCTTCCCCGACCTGGGCGCGCTCACCGCCGCCCTCGACGCCGGAACCGCCGCCCCCACCCACGTCCTCCTCACCCACCCGCGCCCCGACGCCGCCACCGGCTCCGACGCCCCCACCGGTGGCGACCCGGCCCGCGCCGCCCGCGCCACCACGGCCGCGCTCCTGGCCACCCTCCGCGACTGGCTCGCCGACGAACGCCCCGCCGCCCCGCGCCTCGTCGTCGCCACCACCGGCGCCGTCAGCACCGGACCCGGCGACCCGGCGCCCGACCTGGCCCTCGCCCCGCTGTGGGGCCTGGTCCGCTCCGCCCAGTCCGAACACCCCGACCGCATCCAGCTCGTCGACCTCGACGGCACCGACGCCTCCCGCGCCGCCCTGGAACGGGCCGTCGCCACCGGGGAACCCCAGATCGCCCTGCGCACGGGCACCGCCCTCTCTCCCCGCCTGGTCCGGGCCGCCGTCACGTCCGGCGGCGATGCCGTCTGGGATCCGGCGGGGACGGTGCTCATCACCGGTGGTACGGGTGCGCTGGGCGGGCTGGTGGCCCGGCACCTGGTGGCGGAGCACGGGGTTCGCTCCCTGCTGCTGACGGGCCGTCGTGGTGCGGACGCGCCGGGTGCGGTGGAACTGGCGGCCTCGCTGCGGGAGTTGGGTGCCGTGGTGGAGGTGGTGGCCTGTGACGCCGCCGACCGGGAGGCGCTGGCTTCGGTGCTGGCGGGCATCCCCGCCGACCGGCCGCTGCGGGGTGTGGTCCACGCCGCCGGCGTGCTGGACGACGGACTGGTCGGCTCGCTGACGGACGAGCGTCTGGACGCGGTGATGCGCCCGAAGGTGGACGCCGCCTGGAACCTGCACGAGCTGACCCGCGACCTCGACCTCACCGCCCTCGTCCTCTTCTCCTCCGCCGCGGGTGTCCTCGGCAACCCGGGCCAGGCCAACTACGCGGCCGCCAACGCCTTCATGGACGCCCTCGCCGCCCACCGCCGCCACCACGGCCTGCCGGCCCGCTCCCTGGCCTGGGGCCTGTGGGAGACCAGCGGCCTCACCGGCCACCTCACGGACGGCGACCTCGGCTGGGCCTCCCGCGCCGGCATCCTCCCGCTCAGCGCGGCCCAGGGCCTCGCCGCCCTCGACACGGCCACCGCCGGCACCGACGCCGAACCCGTCCTGGTCCCCGTACGCCTGGACGCGGCGACCCTGCGCACCCGCGCCGCCGCCGGCCTGCTGCCCGCACTGCTGCGCTCCCTGGTCCGCACCCCCGCCCGCCGCGCCGTCGAAACCGGCTCCGACACCGAGGCCTCCTCCCTCGCCCGACGGCTCGCCCCGCTCGGCGAGAACGAACGCGAACGCGAACTCCTCGGCCTCGTCAGCGGCCAGGTGGCCGCCGTGCTCGGCCACGCCGACCCCTCCGCGATCCGCGCCGACGCGGCCTTCAAGGAACTCGGCTTCGACTCCCTCACCGCCGTCGAACTGCGCAACCGGCTGAACGCCGCCACCGGCCTCAAACTGGCCGCCACCCTCGTCTTCGACCACCCCACCCCGGCCGCCCTGGCCCGCCACCTCCTCTCCGGGATCCTCACCCCCGCCACCACCCCCGCCCCGGCCGCCCCCGCGCCCGCGCACGCCCCCGACGAGCCCATCGCCATCGTCGGCATGGCCTGCCGCTACCCCGGCGGGGTCCGCTCGCCGGAGGACCTCTGGCAGCTCGTCACCGAAGGCCGCGACGCCGTCGCCGGCTTCCCCACCGACCGCGGCTGGGACCTCGACGCCCTCTACGATCCCGAAGGACGCCGCCCCGGCACCTCGTACACCCGCAACGGCGGCTTCCTCTACGACGCCGCGGACTTCGACCCCGAACTCTTCGGGATCTCCCCGCGCGAGGCCGTCACCATGGACCCGCAGCAGCGGCTCCTCCTCGAAGCCTCCTGGGAGGCCTTCGAACGCGCCGGACTCGACCCGGCGGAACGCAAGGGAACGCGCACCGGCGTCTTCGCCGGCGTCATGTACCACGACTACGCCAGCCACGTGGAGCGCGCCGCCGACAGCGCCGAGGGCTACCTGCTCACCGGCACCTCCGGCAGCGTCGTCTCGGGCCGCCTCTCCTACGCCTTCGGGCTGGAGGGCCCGGCCGTCACCGTCGACACCGCCTGCTCCTCCTCGCTGGTCGCCCTGCACCTGGCCGCCCAGTCCCTGCGGGCCGGCGAGTGCACCATGGCGCTGGCCGGCGGCGTCACGGTCATGGCCACCCCCAGCGTGTTCGTCGAGTTCAGCAAGCAGCGCGGACTGTCCTTTGACGGCCGCTGCAAATCCTTCTCCGCCGCCGCGGACGGCGCCGGCTGGTCCGAGGGTGCCGGCGTGCTCCTCCTGGAGAAGCTCTCCGACGCCCAGGCCAACGGCCACCGGGTCCTGGCCGTGCTCCGCGGCTCGGCCGTCAACCAGGACGGCGCCTCCAACGGGCTCACCGCCCCCAACGGCCCCTCCCAGCAGCGGGTCATCGAACAGGCCCTCGCCAACGCCCGGCTGACCGCGCAGGACGTGGACGCGGTCGAGGCCCACGGCACCGGCACCACCCTCGGAGACCCCATCGAGGCCCAGGCGCTGCTGGCCGCCTACGGCCAGGGCCGGCCCGAGGACCGGCCGCTGTGGCTCGGCTCCGTCAAGTCCAACATCGGACACGCCCAGGCCGCCGCCGGCGTCGCGGGCGTCATCAAGATGGTCATGGCCCTGCGCGAAGGGATCCTGCCCAGGACCCTGCACGTCGACGAGCCGTCGGCCCACGTCGACTGGTCGGCGGGCGCGGTGGAACTCCTCACCGAGGCCGTGGACTGGCCCGAGACCGGCCGTCCGCGCCGCGCGGGCGTCTCCTCCTTCGGAGCCAGCGGCACCAACGCCCACGTCGTACTGGAACAGGCACCCGCGACGGCACCGGCCCCCGCGGCCACCGCCGGCACGGACGGCCGCCCGGTCACGTGGACCGTCTCCGGCCGCGGCCCCGAAGCACTGCGCGCACAGGCGGCGCGGCTCGCCGAGTACGCCCGTACGCACACCGGCCTGGACCCGCGCGCCGTCGCGCACTCCCTCGCCACCACCCGCTCCGCGCTCGAACACCGGGGCGCGGTGACCGCCACCGGCCTGGACGGCCTGCTGGCCGGACTCGACGCCCTGACCGAGGCCACCAAGGCCCCGGTCCAGCCCGGGAAGTTGGCCTTCCTGTTCTCGGGCCAGGGCGCGCAGCGCCCGGGGATGGGCCGTGAGCTGTATGACGCGCAGCCGGTGTTCGCGGCGGCGTTCGACGAGGTGTGCGCCCACTTCGACCTGCCGCTGAAGGACATCGTCTTCGGCGGTGGGGATGGGGTCCACCGCACGGAGGTGACCCAGCCGGCGCTGTTCGCGGTCGAGGTGGCCCTGTACCGGCTGGCGGAGTCCTTCGGTCTGCGTCCCGACTTCGTGGCCGGGCACTCGATCGGTGAGATCGCGGCCGCGCACGTCGCCGGGGTGCTCGCGCTGGCCGACGCGGCCCGTCTGGTGGCGGCCCGCGGCGCCCTCATGGGCGCCCTGCCGGAGGGCGGGGCGATGGTCTCCGTACGGGCCACCGAGGGCGAGGTACGCCCGCTGCTGTCGGCGGACGTCGACATCGCCGCGGTCAACGGGCCTTCCTCACTGGTGGTTTCGGGGGCGGAGGACGCCGTCCTGGCGGTGGCCGTGCGGCTGGCCGAGCAGGGTCGCAAGACCAAGCGCCTGACGGTCTCGCACGCCTTCCACTCGCCCCTGATGGAGCCGATGCTGGAGGCGTTCCGCGAGGTCGCGGAATCCCTGGCCTACTCGGAGCCCGCCATCCCGGTGGTCTCCAACGTCACCGGTGAGCAGATCACCGGGTTCACCGCCGAGTACTGGGTCGAGCACGTCCGGGGCGCGGTCCGTTTCGCCGACGGGGTCGCCCACCTCGCTGCCCAGGGCGTGGGGCACTTCCTGGAGCTGGGCCCGCAGGGCGTCCTCGCCGCCATGGCGGGGGAGAGCCTGCCCGAGGACTTCTCCGGGCTCCTCGCCCCCGTGCTGCGCAAGGACCGCCCCGAGCCGGAGGCCTTCCTCGGCGCCCTCGCCGAGGCCTGGACCCGCGGCCTCCCCGTCGACCGGGCGGCCCTGGCCGGCGGTACGGCGGCGGCCCCGGCCACCGTGGACCTCCCCACGTACGCCTTCCAGCGCAGCCGCTACTGGCCGCGCCCCGCCGCCTCCGCCTCCGCGGACGTGCTCGCGGCCGGACTCGGCGCCGCCGGCCACCCGCTGCTCGGCGCCACCGTCACCCCCGCCGACGGAGGGCAGCTGCTGCTCACCGGCCGGATCTCCCTGCACACCCACCCCTGGCTCGCCGACCACGCGGTGGCGGGAACCGTCCTGCTGCCCGGTACCGCCTTCGTGGAACTCGCGCTCCGGGCCGGCGACGAGGCCGGCTGCGGCGCGCTGGACGAGCTCACCATCGAGACGCCCCTCGTCGTCCCCGACCGGGGTGGGGTCCTGCTCCAGGTGCTCGTCGGGGCCGTGGACGAGGACGGCGGGCGGCCGGTGAGCGTCCACTCGCGTCCCGAGGACGCCGACGCCGTCTGGACCCGGCACGCCGCCGGACGGCTCTCCCCTGCCCCCGACACGGCCCCCGAACCCCTGTCCGACCTGGCCGTATGGCCTCCGGTGGACGCCGAGCCGGTCGACCTCGACGGCTTCTATGAGGGGCTCGCGGCGGCCGGTTACGGGTACGGGCAGGCCTTCCAGGGGTTGGCCCGGGCCTGGCGTCGGAGCGACGGTGACGTGGTGTTCGCCGAGGTGGGGCTGCCCGATGCGCAGCAGGATGAGGCGGGCTGGTTTGCACTGCATCCGGCCCTGCTCGACGCTGCGCTGCACGGGCTCGCTGTCGCCGGGCCGGCCACGGACGCGGGGCAGGTCCGCCTGCCCTTCGCCTGGAGCGGTGTGCGTCTGCACGCCGTGGGCGCGTCCAGGCTGAGGGTGCGGCTGACGCCGGCCGGCCCGGATTCCCTCTCGCTCGACATCGCGGACCCGGCCGGTCACCCGGTCGTCTCCGTCGCCTCGCTGGCGACCCGTACGGTCGCCGCCGAGCAGCTGACCGCCGCCGTGGCGGGGGCGGGACACTCCGACGCCCTGTACCGCCTCGACTGGACCGCCGCTCCGCCGGCCGCCGCAACCCCCGGCGCGCCGCGGGTGACGGTCGGCGGCGCGGGTGCGGACCACGCGGACCTCGCGTCCCTGCGGGCCGCCCTCGACGAGGGCGCGCCGGTCCCCGCCGCGGTCCTGCTGCACGCCGGATCCCCGGCCGGCACCCCGGTCGCGGGAGCGGCCCGAGCCGCGCTCGGGACCACCGCCGCGCTGCTCGGCACCCTCCAGACCTGGCTGGCCGACGAGCGCCTCGAGGCCACCCGGCTGGTCGTCGCCACGCGTGGCGCGGTCGCCGTACTGCCGGGTGAGGACGTCACCGGCCTGGCGCAGGCGCCCCTGTGGGGTCTGGTACGGGCCGCGCAGGCCGAGAACCCCGGCCGCTTCGTCCTGCTCGACACGGACGCGGACGTGGTCGCGGACGCCGACGCCGGACTCCGCGTCCCCGACGCGGTGTTCACCGGGAACGAGCCGCAGGCCGCGCTCCGCGACGGCGCGCTGCTCGTACCGCGCCTGGTCCCGTCCTCCGCCCCGGGCGGCGCCCTGGTGCTGCCCGCCGGCTTCTCCTGGATCCTGAACAACACCGAGGCGGGGACGCTCGACGGCCTGGGCTTCGTACCGTCCCCGGCCGCCGGCATGGAGCTCGCCGAGGGCGAGATCCGCGTCGCGGTCCGCGCCGCGGGCCTGAACTTCCGCGACGTGATGATCGCGCTCGGCATGTACCCGGGCCTGGCCCGCATGGGCAACGAGGGCGCCGGCGTCGTCACCGAGGTGGGCCCCGGCGTCACCGGCATCGAGGTCGGGGACAAGGTCACCGGCCTCATCCGGGGAGCGTTCGGCCCCGTCGCCGTCGTCGACCACCGCCTGGTGGTCCGCATCCCCGACGGCTGGACCTTCGAGCAGGCCGCCGCGATCCCCACCGTGTTCCTCACCGCCTACTACGGGCTCGTCGACCTGGCGGGCCTGAAGGCCGGCGAGCGGGTCCTCGTCCACGCCACCGCCGGCGGCGTCGGCATGGCCGCCGTGCAGCTCATCCGCCACCTGGGCGCCGAGGTGTTCGGCACGGCCAGCGAGGGCAAGTGGGACGTCCTGCGCGAACTCGGCCTGGACGAGGCGCACATCGCCTCCTCCCGCGACGCCTCCTTCGAGGAGCGCTTCGCCGCCGCCACCGGCGGCGAGGGCGTCGACGTGGTCCTGGACTGCCTGGCCGGCGAGCTGGTCGACGCCTCGCTGCGGCTGCTGCCGCGCGGCGGCCGCTTCCTGGAGATGGGCAAGACGGACGTGCGCGACCCCGAAGAGGTCGCCCGGCTCCACCCCGGAGTGACGTACCAGGCCTTCGACATGGTCGAGGGCGCCGGTCCGGAGCGGATCGGCGAGATGCTCGCCGAACTGGGACGGCTGTTCGAGGCGGGCGTGCTCCAGCCGCTGCCCGTCCGCAGCTGGGACATCCGGCACGCCCCCGAGGCGTTCCGCTTCATGAGCCAGGCCAAGCACACCGGCAAGATCGTGCTCACCGTCCCGCAGGGCTGGGACCCGGACGGCACCGTCCTGATCACGGGCGGCACCGGCACCCTGGGCGCGCTGGTCGCCAAGCACCTGGTCGCCTCGCACGGCGTACGGCACCTGCTGCTCGCGGGCCGGCGCGGCCCGGACACCCCCGGTGCGGCCGAACTGGTGTCGGAGATAGCCGAGTTGGGCGGTTCGGCCGAGGTGGTGGCCTGCGACGCGGCCGACCGTGACGCGCTCGCCGCGCTGCTCGCGGCGATCCCGGCGGGCCGGCCGCTGCGCGGTGTCGTCCACACCGCCGGGGTCGTCGACGACGGCGTCCTCGCCTCCCTCGACGCCGGCCGGCTGGACCGCGTCCTGCGGCCCAAGGCCGACGCCGCCGTCAACCTGCACGAGCTCACCCGCGACCTGGACCTCACCGCCTTCGTCCTCTACTCCTCCGTGGCCGGCGTCATGGGCGGCCCCGGCCAGGGCAACTACGCGGCCGCCAACTCCTTCCTGGACGCCCTCGCCCAGCACCGGCGCGCCCACGGCCTGCCGGGCGTCTCCCTCGCCTGGGGCCAGTGGGCCGAGTCCAGCGGCATGACCGCCGGCCTCGACACCGCCGACCTCGCGCGGATGAGCCGCAGCGGCGTCCTGCCGCTCGCCACCGAACAGGGCCTGGCCCTGTTCGACCAGGCGGCACGCCACGACGAGGCCCTCCTGGCCGCCGTACGCCTGGACACCACGGCGCTGCGCGGCCAGGCCGACGCGGGCCGGCTGCCCGGTGTGCTCAAGGGGCTCGTACGGGCCTCCGTACGCCGGGCCGCGGGCGAGGCGGCCACCGCACCCGGGGCCTCGGCCCTCGCCGAGCGGCTGTCCCGGCTCACCGGCGCCGAACGCGCCGAAGCCCTCCTCGACCTGGTCCGCACCCAGGTGGCCCACGTCCTCGCCCACCCCAACCCGGCGGCCATCGACACCGAACGCGGCTTCCTCGACCTCGGCTTCGACTCGCTGACGGCCGTGGAACTGCGCAACGGACTCGGCGCGGCCACCGGGCTCCGGCTCCCGACCACGCTCATCTTCGACCATCCGTCACCCGCCGCCCTCGCCGGATTCCTGCACGCGGAACTGGACCCGGGCGAGGGCACCCGGGAGGCCGCGGTGCTCGACGCCATGGCCGGCTGGGAGGCGGCCGTCACGGCCCTCCCGGAGGGCAGCGACGGCAGGGAACGGGCCGTGAACCGGCTGCGCTCGATCCTCTGGAAGCTCGAACAGTCCGGCACCGAGAACGACACCGACGAGGAAGCACGTACCTCCGACGGGACCGCGGAGATCACCTCGGCGAGCGACGACGAGATGTTCGCCCTCATCGAGAAGGAACTCGGTCTCAGCTGATCCGCGCCCCCCTGTACGGGCCCCGTCCTGACCGTCCCACCGGAGGCACCGCCACGATGGCCAGCACCAACGAAGAAAAGCTCCGCGACTACCTGAAACTCGTCACCGCCGACCTCCAGCAGACCCGCAAGCGTCTGCAGGCCGCCGAGGCGAAGGAGCAGGAGCCGATCGCCATCGTCGCCATGGCCTGCCGCTACCCGGGGGACGTCGGTTCGCCGGAGGACCTGTGGCGGCTGGTGGCGGAAGGCGGCGACGGCATCGTCGCCTTCCCCACCGACCGCGGCTGGGACCTCGAGGCCCTCTACGACCCGGACCCGGACGCCCACGGCGCCAGCTACGTCCGCGAGGGCGGGTTCGTCCACGACGCGGCCGGGTTCGACGCGGGCTTCTTCGGGATCCCGCCGCGCGAGGCCCTCGCCATGGACCCCCAGCAGCGGCTCTTCCTGGAATCGTCCTGGGAGGTCTTCGAACGCGCCGGGATCGACCCCGCCACCCTGAAGGGCAGCCGCACCGGAGTCTTCGTCGGCGCCGGGAACCCCGGCTACCTCGGCGGCGGCACCGGAACCCCGCACCGCGAGGTCGAGGGCTACACCCTCACCGGCAACGTCAACAGCGTCATCTCCGGCCGCGTCGCCTACACCTTCGGGCTGGAAGGCCCGGCCATCACCGTCGACACCGCCTGCTCCTCCTCCCTCGTCGCCGTCCACCAGGCCACCCAGGCCCTGCGCGCCGACGAGTGCTCCATGGCGATCGCCGGCGGCGTCACCGTCATGCCCAACCCGTGGCTGTTCCAGGAGTTCAGCCGCCAGCGCGGCCTGGCCGCCGACGGCCGCTGCAAGGCGTTCTCCGCCGACGCCGACGGCACCGTCTGGGGCGAGGGCGTCGGCGTGCTCCTCCTAGAGAAGCTCTCCGACGCCCGCCGCAACGGACACCGCGTCCTCGCCGTCGTCCGCGGCTCCGCCGTCAACCAGGACGGCGCCAGCAGCGGCCTGACCGCCCCCAACGGCCCCTCCCAGCAGCGCGTCATCCGCCAGGCCCTGGCCAACGCCCGGCTCTCCCCGCAGGACGTGGACGCCGTCGAGGCCCACGGCACCGGCACCGCCCTCGGCGACCCGATCGAGGCCCAGGCATTGCTCGCCACGTACGGGCAGGACCGGCCCGGGGACCGGCCGCTGTGGCTCGGCTCCGTCAAGTCCAACATCGGCCACACGGCCGCCGCGGCCGGTGTCGCGGGCATCATCAAGATGGTCATGGCGATGCGGGAGGGCGTGCTGCCGCGCACCCTCCACGCCGACGAACCGACCCCCGAGGTCGACTGGTCGGCCGGCGCCGTGGAACTCCTGACCCAGTCCGTGGACTGGCCCGAGACCGACCGCCCGCGCCGGGCCGGCGTCTCCTCGTTCGGCATCAGCGGCACCAACGCCCACGTGATCGTCGAACAGGCACCCGCCGGCGCAGCGGAGGAACGGCGGCCCGCCCCCGCCCCCACCGGCCCGCTGCCGTGGGTGGTCTCGGCGCACAGCGCCCAGGCGCTGCGCGGCCAGGCCGAACGCCTCCTCGGCATCGACCCCTCCGTCCCGGCGGCGGACGTCGCGGCAGCGCTCGTGACGACCCGCTCCGCGCTGGAGCACCGCGCGGTGGTCCTCGCCGAGGACACCGACGGCTTCCGCTCCGGCCTGCGCGCCCTCGCCGACGGCACCCCGGACGGCTCCCTGTCCGAGGGCACGGCACGCCCGGCCAAGCTGGCCCTCCTCTTCTCCGGTCAGGGCGCCCAGCGCCCGGGCATGGGCCGCGGGCTGTACGAGGCCCAGCCGGTGTTCGCGGCCGCGTTCGACGAGGTGTGCGCCCACTTCGACCTCCCGCTGAAGGAGCTGGTGTTCGGCGGCGGGGACGAGGTCCACCGCACCGAGAACACCCAGCCCGCGCTGTTCGCGGTCGAAGTGGCGCTGTACCGGCTGGCCGAGTCGTTCGGTCTGCGTCCGGACTTCGTCGCCGGCCACTCGATCGGCGAGATCGCCGCCGCGCACGTGGCGGGCGTCCTGCCCCTCGCCGACGCGGCCCGTCTGGTGGCGGCCCGCGGCGCGCTGATGGGCGCCCTGCCCGACGGCGGCGCGATGGTCTCCGTACGGGCCGGCGAGGACGAGGTCCGTGCGCTGCTGACGGCCGACGTCGACATCGCGGCGGTCAACGGCCCCGAGTCCGTGGTGATCTCGGGCGCCGAGCAGGCCGTCCTGGCCGTCGCCGCCACCCTCGCGGACCGCGGCCGCAAGACCAGGCGCCTGACCGTCTCGCACGCCTTCCACTCGCCGCTCATGGAGCCGATGCTCGACGCGTTCCGCGAGGTCGCCGAGACCCTCACCCACTCCGCGCCCGCCATCCCCGTCGTCTCCAACGTCACCGGTGAGCAGATCACCGAGTTCACCGCCGACTACTGGGTCGACCACGTCCGCGCCGCCGTCCGCTTCGGCGACGGCGTCCGCCACCTCGCCGGACGCGGCGTCGGGCACTTCCTGGAACTCGGCCCCGCCGGGGTGCTCACCGCGATGGCCCGGGAGAACCTCCCCGACGACTTCGACGGCCTGCTCACCACCGCCCTCGACAAGCGCCGCCCCGAGCCCGAGACCTTCCTCGGCGCCCTCGCCGAGGCCTGGACCCGCGGCGTCCCCGTCGACTGGACGCCCCTCCTCGCCCCCCGCCCCCCGGCGCACTCCGTCGAGCTGCCCACGTACGCCTTCCAGCACCGGCCCTACTGGCTGACCCCGCAGACCGGCACCCCCCGCGACGCGGCCGAGGAGCGCTTCTGGCAGGCCGTCGACGAGGAGGACGTCGACACCCTCATCGCCACCCTCGACATCGACGGCGACAAGCCGCTGCGCGAAGCCCTCCCCGACATGGCCTCCTGGCTGCGCCGCCGCCGCGACCCCGAGACCCGCACCGCCCTCGCCGCCCTGCACTCCGCGCCCGACGCGGAGGCCGACGGGGCCGCGGGAACGGCGCTGCGCGAGAAGCTCCGCGACCTCCCGGAGGCGGAGCAGCTCCGCACCGTCCTGGACCTCGTACGCGCCCACGCCGCCGCCGTGCTCGGCCACGACGGGCCGGCCGCCATCGACCCGCAGCGGGCCTTCAAGGAGCTGGGCTTCGACTCGCTGGCCGCGGTCAACCTGCGCAACCGGCTCAACAACGCCACCGGGCTGCGGCTGCCCACCGCCTTCGCCTACGACCACCCCACCCCCGCCGCCGTCGCCGCCCACGTCCGGGCCGAGGTGCTCGGCGAGGACACCGCCGCCGTCACCGGCCACCTCGCGGACGCGGCCGCGCACGACGAGCCGGTCGCCATCGTCGCCATGGCCTGCCGCTACCCCGGCGGGGTCCGCTCGCCCGAGGACCTGTGGCAGCTCGTCGACACCGGCGCCGACGTCATCAGCCCCTTCCCCGCCGACCGCGGCTGGGACCTCGAGGCCCTCTACCACCCGGACCCCGACCACCCCGGCACCAGCTACGTCCGCGAGGGCGGGTTCCTGCACGACGCCGCCGACTTCGACCCGGCCTTCTTCGGGATCTCCCCGCGCGAGGCCGTCGCCATGGACCCGCAGCAGCGGCTCCTCCTCGAAGCCTCCTGGGAGGTGTTCGAGCGGGCCGGCATCGATCCCACGAGCGTGAAGTCCGCCCCCATCGGCGTCTTCGCCGGCGCCACCCAGCCCGGGTACTTCGGCGGGCTCCAGCAGATGGGCGGCGAAGGCGTCGAGGGCTACTCCCTCACCGGCAACCTGACCAGCGTCATCTCCGGTCGCATCGCCTACACCTTCGGGCTGGAGGGCCCGGCCGTCACCGTCGACACCGCCTGCTCCTCCTCCCTCGTCGCCCTGCACCTGGCCGCCCAGTCCCTGCGGGCCGGCGAGTGCACCATGGCGCTGGCCGCGGGCGTCACCGTCATGCCGACGCCCGACCTGTTCGTGGAGTTCAGCCGCCAGCGCGGCCTGGCCGCCGACGGCCGCTGCAAGGCGTTCTCCGCCGACGCCGACGGCACCGCCTGGTCCGAGGGCGCCGGCGTGCTCCTCCTGGAGAAGCTCTCCGACGCCCGCCGCAACGGACACCGCGTCCTCGCCGTCGTCCGCGGCACGGCCACCAACCAGGACGGCGCCAGCAACGGCCTCATGGCCCCCAACGGCCCCTCCCAGCAGCGCGTCATCCGCCAGGCCCTCGCCAACGCCCGGCTCGCCCCGCAGGACGTGGACGCCGTCGAGGCCCACGGCACCGGCACCGCCCTCGGCGACCCCATCGAGGCCCAGGCCCTGCTCGCCACGTACGGGCAGGACCGGCCCGGGGACCGGCCGCTGCTGCTCGGCTCGATCAAGTCGAACATCGGCCACACCTCGGCCGCCGCCGGTGTCGCCGGCGTCATGAAGATGGTCATGGCCATGCGCCACGGCGTACTCCCCAGGACCCTGCACGCCGACGAGGCCACCCCGCACGTGGACTGGTCGGCCGGTGCGGTGCACCTGCTCACCCGGGCCGTGGACTGGCCCGAGACCGGCCGCCCGCGCCGGGCCGGCGTCTCCTCGTTCGGCGTCAGCGGCACCAACGCCCACGTCATCATCGAGGAGGGCCCGCAGGAGGAGCAGGAGCGGGAGCCCGCGCCCGCCGCGGAACCCGCCCCCGCGGAGCTGCTGCCCTGGCTGGTGTCCGCCCGCACCCCCGACGCCCTGGCCGAACAGGCGCGCCGCCTGCGCGACCTGACCGCGGGCAGCCCCGAGCTGGACACCGCGAGCACCGCCTCCGCCCTGCTGGCCTGGCGCGCCCAGCTGGAGAGCCGTGCCGTCGTCCTCGCCGACAGCCGCGAGGGCTACCTGGAGGGCCTCGACGCCCTCGCGGCCGGCTCCTCGGCACCCGGCACCTTCCGCGGCGAGGCCGTCGCGGGCGCCCGCACCGCGTTCCTGTTCTCCGGACAGGGCGCGCAGCGCCCGGGCATGGGGCGGGAACTGTACGACGCCCAGCCGGTGTTCGCCGACGCCTTCGACGAGGTCTGCGCCCACTTCGACCTCCCGCTGAGGGAGATCGTCTTCGGCGGCGGGGACGAGGTCCACCGCACCGAGAACACCCAGCCCGCGCTGTTCGCCGTCGAGGTCGCGCTCTTCCGCGTCATGGAGTCCTACGGCATCCGCCCGGACTTCGTCGCGGGCCACTCGATCGGCGAGATCGCCGCCGCACACGTCGCGGGGGTCCTGTCCCTCGCGGACGCCGCCCGTCTGGTGACGGCCCGCGGCGCCCTCATGGGCGCCCTGCCGGAAGGCGGCGCGATGGTCTCCGTACGGGCCGGCGAGGACGAGGTCCGCCCGCTGCTGCCCGCCGACGCGGACGTCGCGGCCGTCAACGGCCCCGAATCCGTGGTGATCTCGGGCACCGAGGACGCCGTCCTCGACGTCGCGGCCAAGCTGGCCGAACAGGGCCGCAAGACCAAGCGGCTGACCGTCTCGCACGCCTTCCACTCGCCGCTCATGGAACCGATGCTCGACGCGTTCCGCGAGGTCGCCGAGACCCTCACCCACTCCGCGCCCGCCATCCCCGTCGTCTCCAACGTCACCGGTGAGCAGATCACCGAGTTCACCGCCGACTACTGGGTCGAGCACGTCCGCGCCGCCGTCCGTTTCGCCGACGGCATCGCCCACCTCGCCGCCCAGGGCGTCACCCACTTCCTCGAACTCGGCCCGCAGGGCGTCCTCACCGCCATGGCGGGGGAGTCCCTCCCCGACACCTTCTCGGGGCTCCTCACCCCCGTCCTGCGCAAGGACCGCCCCGAGCCGGAGGCCTTCCTCGGCGCCCTCGCCGAGGCCTGGACCCGCGGCCTGCCCGTCGACTGGACACCGCCGCTCGCCGACCGGCCCGCCTGCCGGGTCGACCTCCCCACGTACGCCTTCCAACGCGACCGCTACTGGCTCGACGCCGCCCCCGCCGGAGCAGGCGCGTCCACCCCGCAGGACGAGGCCGACACCGAGTTCTGGGCGGCCGTCGAACGCGAGGACCTCCAGGCCCTCACCGCAACCGTGGGCCTCAGCCTCACCGACGAGGAGCAGCTGCGCGGCGTCCTGCCGGCCCTGTCCACCTGGCGGCGCGGCCGCCGCGAGCAGCACACCATCGACTCCTGGCGCTACCGCATCACCTGGAAGCCCGCCCCCGACCCGGCCGCCGCCGCCCGCGCCGACGGCCACTGGCTGCTCGTCGTCCCCGAGGGCGCGGACCGGGCCGGGCCGCTCGCCGACCGGACCGGCGCCGCGCTCACCGCCGCCGGAGCCACCACCACCGTCCTGCGCCTCGACGCGACCGCCGCCGACCGCGCCGACTGGGCCGCCCGGCTGCGCGCCGCCGCCGGCACCGGACCCGAGCCCGTCGGCGTGCTCTCCCTCCTTCCGCTCGACACCCGCCCGCACACCGCCCAGCCCGGGGTCAGCGCCGCGCTCGCCGCGACCGCCGCCCTGGCGCAGGCCCTCGGCGACGCCGGCAGCGGCGCCCCGCTGTGGAACCTGACCAGCGGCGCCGTCTCCACCGGCCCCTCCGACCCGACGGACGACCCCACCGGCGCCCAGGCCCAGGTATGGGCCCTCGGCCGGGTCGCCGCCCTCGAATACCCCGACCGCTGGGGCGGCCTGGTCGACGTGCCCCACGACCTCGACGAGCGGGCCGCCGCCCGCCTCGCCGCCGTCCTGGCCGCCCCCGGCGGCGAGGACCAGCTCGCCGTCCGCGGCGCCGGCGTCCAGGTACGCCGACTGCGCCGCGCCCCCGCCCCCGCCGCCCGCCCGGCCGCCGCGCCCTGGCGGCCCACCGGGACCGTCCTCGTCACCGGCGGCACCGGCGCCCTCGGCAGCCGGCTCGCCGGCTGGCTCGCCGAAGGCGGCGCCGAACACCTCCTGCTGACCAGCCGGCGCGGCGCCGACGCCCCCGGCGCCACCGAACTCGCCGCCGCCCTGCGCGCGTCCGGCACCGAGGTCACCCTCGCCGCCTGCGACGTCGCCGACCGCGAGCAGCTCACCGCCCTGCTGGCCTCCGTACCGGCCGACCGGCCGCTCACCGCCGTCGTCCACGCCGCGGGCGTCTCCGACAACGGCTTCATGGACGAGGTCACCGCCGAACACCTGGCCCACGTCCTGCGCCCCAAGGCCGTCGCCGCCGACCTGCTCGACGAACTCACCCGCGGCCTCGACCTGTCCGCGTTCGTCGTCTTCGCGTCCAGCGCCGGCATGTGGGGCAGCGGCGGCCAGGCCGCCTACGCGGCCGCCAACGCCCACCTCGACGCCCTCGCCGAACGCCGCCGCGCCCACGGCCTGACCGCCACCGCCGTCGCCTGGGGCCCCTGGGCCGAAGCCGGCATGGCGGCCTCCGAGGACATCGACGAACACCTGCGCCGCCGCGGCGTGATCGGCATCGCCCCGGGCACCGCCATCGCCGCCCTCCAGCAGGCCCTCGACCTCGACGAGACCTGCGTCGGCGTCGCCGACGTCGACTGGGCGCTGTTCGCCCCCACCTACACCGCCATGCGCCACAGCGCGCTGATCAGCGAACTCGCCGACGTACAAGCCGCGTTGGCCGACGACGAGCCGGGTGCCGGACAGGGGGCCGCCGCCTCCGCCGCCGCCCTGCGGCAGCGGCTCGCCGCCGCCGCGCCCGCCGAGCAGCAGCACCTCCTCGTCGAACTGGTCCGCGGGCACGCCGCCGCGGTCCTCGGCCACCGCACCGCCGACGGGGTCCAGGAGGCCCGGCCCTTCAAGGACCTGGGCTTCGACTCGCTCAGCGCCGTCGAACTGCGCAACCGCCTCGCGGCCGACACCGGCCTGAAGCTGTCCGCCACCCTCCTCTTCGACCACCCCACGCCCGCCGCGCTCGCCCAGCACCTGCGCGAACACCTGCGGGACGGCGACGCCGAGACGGACCGGTCCGTCCTCGCCGACCTCGACCGCATCGACGCGGCCCTCACCCGGCTCACCCCCGACGACGGGGCGCGCCACCGCATCGCCGGCCGGCTCCAGGTGCTGCTCACCAAATGGGGCGGCACCCACCCGGAGAAGGCCGAGGAAGCCGACGCCCACGACGAACTGGCGTCCGCCTCGGCCGAAGAGATCTTCGCGTTCATCCACGAAGAGCTCGGCAAGTCGTAGCCCGTGCCGGAACGTCATCCAAGGAGCTCCCGCCAGATGGACAACGAACAGAAGCTGCTCGATCACCTCAGGTGGGTGACCGCCGAGCTGAAGCAGACCCGGCAGCGGCTGCGCGAGGTCGAGGCGGACGAGCCCGAGCCCATCGCCGTCGTCGGCATGGCCTGCCGCTACCCGGGCGGCGTCCGCTCGCCCGAGGACCTGTGGCGGCTCGTCCGCGACGGCCGCGACGCCGTCTCCGGCTTCCCCGTCAACCGCGGCTGGGACCTCGACTCCCTCTACGACCCGGACCCCGACCACCTCGGCACCACGTACGTCCGCGAGGGCGGATTCGTCCACGACGCGGGCGACTTCGACGCCGAGTTCTTCGGCATCTCCCCGCGCGAGGCCCTCGCCATGGACCCCCAGCAGCGGCTGCTGCTGGAGACCGCCTGGGAGGCCTTCGAGCGGGCCTGCGTCGACCCGACGGCGGTCGCCGGCACCCGGACCGGCGTCTACGTCGGCACCACCTACACGGGCTACGGCAGCGACCGGGAAGGGGCCGCCGAGAACGTCGAGGGCCACCTGATGACCGGCATCGCCACCGCCGTGTCCTCAGGGCGCCTGTCGTACGCCTTCGGCCTGGAGGGCCCGGCCGTCTCCGTCGACACCATGTGCTCCTCCTCCCTCGTCGCCATCCACCTGGCCGTGCAGTCCCTGCGCCAGGGCGAGTGCGCGCTCGCCCTCGCGGGCGGCGCGCAGATCATGTCGACGCCCGAGGTGTACGTCGAGTTCAGCCGCCAGCGCGGACTGGCCCCCGACGGCCGCTGCAAGCCGTTCGCGGCCTCCGCCGACGGCACCGGCTGGTCGGAGGGAGTCGGCGTCCTGCTGCTGGAGAAGCTGTCGGACGCCCGCCGCAACGGACACCGCGTCCTCGCCGTCGTCCGCGGCTCCGCCGTCAACCAGGACGGCGCCTCCAACGGCCTGACCGCCCCCAACGGCCCCTCCCAGCAGCGGGTCATCGAGGAGGCCCTCGCCAACGCCCGGCTCTCGCCCCACGAGGTCGACCTCGTCGAGGCCCACGGCACCGGCACCACCCTCGGCGATCCCATCGAGGCCCAGGCGCTCCTCGCCACCTACGGTCGCAGCCGCCCCGAGGGCCGCCCCCTGCACCTGGGCTCCATCAAGTCCAACATCGGCCACTCGGCGGCCGCCGCCGGCGTCGCGGGCGTCATCAAGGCCGTGATGTCCGTACGCGACGGGGTGCTGCCCCGCAGCCTGCACATCGACGCGCCCACGCCCGAGGTCGACTGGTCCTCCGGAGCCGTCGAGCTCCTCACCGAGGAGCGGCCCTGGCCCGCTGCGGACGGCCCCCGCACCGCGGCCGTCTCCTCCTTCGGCGCCAGCGGCACCAACGCCCACGTCATCATCCAGCACGCCGGCCAGGACGCGGACGCCGAACCCGCCCCCCGCGCCCCCGAGCCCGGCCGGCCGGTCCTCCCCGCGGCCACCCTGCCCTGGGTGCTCTCCGGCCGTACCGCCGAGGGCCTGCGGGGCCAGGCGGCCCGGCTGCGCGCCTTCGCCGACGACGCCGGCAGCGGCGTCTCCGAGGCCGCCGTCGGCCTCGCCCTGGCCACGACCCGGGCCGGGCTGGAGCGGCGCGGCGTCGTCCCGGCGGGCTCACGGACCGGCCTGGACGCGCTGGCCGCCGGACTCCCGGCGGCGGACGTCGTGGACGGCGCCGTGGTGGCGGGCGCCGACCGGCCGGTGTTCGTCTTTCCCGGGCAGGGTTCGCAGTGGGCGGGGATGGCGGTGGAGCTGTACGGGGCCTCGCCGGTGTTCGCGGCCCGCCTCGACGCGTGTGCCGAGGCGTTGGCCCCGCACACGGACTGGTCGCTGCTGGAGGTGCTGCGGCAGGAGGACGGTGCGCCCGGCTTCGACCGCGTCGACGTGGTCCAGCCCGCCCTGTGGGCCGTGATGGTCTCGCTGGCCGAGCTGTGGCGTGCCGCCGGTGTCGTGCCGGCGGCGGTGGTCGGGCACTCGCAGGGTGAGATCGCCGCCGCGGCCGTCGCAGGTGCCCTGTCTCTCCAGGACGCGGCGAAGGTGTCCGCGCTGCGGGCGAAGGCCATCGTGGCCCTGGCGGGCAAGGGGGGCATGGTGTCGGTCGCGGACGTCGCCGAAGCCGTGGCGGAACGTATCTCCGCCTGGGGGGAGCGTCTCGCGCTGGCCTCCGTCAACGGCCCGCAGTCGACGGTGGTTTCGGGTGATCCGGACGCGCTGGACGAGCTGATGGCGGCTTGCGAGGCCGACGGTGTCCGGGCCCGCCGGATCAACGTGGACTACGCCTCGCACGGCCCGCAGGTGGAGTCGATCCGCGACGAGGTCCTCTCCCTCCTGGCGGGTATCGAGCCGCGTACCGCCGAGGTGCCGTTCTTCTCGACGGTGACGGGCGAGTGGGCCGACGGGTCGGAGCTGGACGGCGAGTACTGGTACACCAACCTCCGCCAGACCGTCCGCTTCCAGGACGCCGTCAGTGCCCTGCTGGAGCGCGGCCACGGCCTGTTCGTGGAGTCCAGTGCCCACCCGGTGCTCACGATCGGTGTCCAGGAGACCATCGAGGCCGCCGGGTCCCCGGCCGTCACCCAGGGCACCCTGCGCCGTGACGAAGGCGGGCCGCAGCGCTTCCTGGCCTCCCTCGCCCAGGCCTGGACCCACGGCGCCCCCGTCGACTGGCAGGCCGTCTGCGACACCCCGGACGTCTCCGGCGTCGACCTGCCCACGTACGCCTTCCAGCGCCGCACCTACTGGCTCGAAGGCGCCCCCGCGGCCGACCGCACGTCCGTCGTGGACGAAGCCGAAGCCGGCTTCTGGAACTCCGTGGAGGGCGCCGACGTCACCGCCCTCGCCGACACCCTCGCACTCCAGGACACCGGCCCGCTCGAGGAACTGCTGCCCGCCCTGTCCGCCTGGCGCCGCGACCGCCGCGAGGCGAGTGCGCTCGACGCCCGCCGCTACCGCATCACCTGGAAGCACCTGCCCGACGCCGCACCGGCCCGGCTCCACGGCGACTGGCTGCTGCTGGCCCCCGAAAGCACCCCCGCCGGGCCCTTCGAGGAGCTGCTCACCGCCCACGGCGCCCGCGCCCACCTCCTCACCCTCGACCCCGCCCGGGCCGACCGCGACGCGTGGGCCGGGGCACTGCGCACCCTCCAGGAAGACCACGAGCCGTTCGCCGGGGTCCTCTCCCTGCTCTCCACCCACGAGGACGCCGGCCTGCTCGGCACCCTCGTCGCCACCCAGGCACTCGACGACGCCGGCATCGAGGCCCCCCTGTGGGCCCTCACCCGCGGGGCCGTCGCCGCCGGCCCCGAGAACGCCCCGCGCAGCGCCGTACAGGCACAGGTCTGGGGCCTCGGCCTGGTGGCCGCACTGGAACGCCCGCGCGGCTGGGGCGGCCTCGTCGACCTCCCCGCCGACCTCGACGAGGCCGCCGCGGCCCGCCTCGCCGGCGCACTCGCGGGCCGGGACGGCGAGGACCAGATCGCGATCCGCACCGCCGGCACCTACGTACGCCGGCTCGTCCGGGCCGCCCTGCCCGCCAGCGCACCCGCCCGCGACTGGCAGCCGTCCGGCACGACCCTGCTCACCGGCGCCGCGGGCCCCCTGGGAGCCGAGGCGGCCCGCCGCCTCGCCGCCGCGGGCGCCGGCCACCTCCTGCTCACGGCCACCCCCGCGGAACTCACCCCCGCCCTCGAAGCCCTCGCCGGCGAACTCACCGCCCACGGCACCGAGGTCACCCTGGAGGAATGGGACGGCGCCGACCCGGCGGCGCTTGCCGCGCTGACCGCCCGCGCCGAGCGGGCGGGACGGCCGGTCCGCACCGTCGTCCACGCCGCCGCGCACGTCGAACTCACCCCCCTCGCCGCCACCACGGCCCGCCACCTCGACGACGCCCTCGCCGCGAAGGTCACCTCCGCCCGCGCCCTCGACGAGGTGTTCGACACCGACGGCCCCGCCCTGGACGCGTTCGTCCTGTTCTCCTCCGTCACCTCCTACTGGGGAGGCGGCGAGCACGCCGCCTTCGCCGCGGCCAACGCCCACCTGGACGCCCTCGCCCAGCAGCGGCGGGCACGCAACCTGCCGGCCACCGCCGTCGGCTGGGGCGTATGGGACCTGTTCGACGCCGAAGCCCACCCCGACGAGGCGCGCGAGCTCCACGAGCGCTCCGCACAGCGCGGCCTGCCGCTCCTGGACCCCGAGGCGGCCCTGAACGCCCTGCGGCGGATCCTCGGGCACGACGACACGGCCGTCGCCGTCGCCGACGTCGACTGGGACCGCTTCCTGCCCCTGTTCACCTCCGCCCGCACCGGACGCCTCACCGAGGACGTCCCCGAGGCCCGCCGGATCCTCGCCCGGGCCGGCCAGGGCGACCACGGCGGCGCCGGGGAAGCGGGGGACACCGGAGCGGCCGACGCACTGCGCCACAAGCTCGCCGAACTGTCCGGCGAGGAACAGGACCGCGTCCTCACCGACCTGGTGTGCGGCCACGCCGCCGCCGTCCTCGGCCACGCCTCGTCCGGCGCGGTCGACGCCGCCCGCGCCTTCAAGGACCTCGGCTTCGACTCGCTGACGGCCGTCGGCCTGCGCAACGGGCTGAACGCCGCCACCGGCCTCACCCTGCCCGCCACGATGGTCTTCGACTACCCCACCCCCGGCGCGCTCGCCGGCTACCTGCGCGGCCTGCTCCTGGACGGCGGCGCCGCCCGGCGCGCAGAGGCCACCGCGGCATCCGTGCACGGCGACCTCGACCGCATCGAGTCCGACCTGCTGTCGCTGGCACCCGGCCGGGAGGAGAGCAAGGACCTCACCCGCCGCCTGGAGGCACTGCTCTCCCGCTGGAAGGACGCGCAGGCCGCGGCGGACGCCGGATCCGTCAGCGGAAAGCTCGACGCCGCGTCCGACGAAGAGATATTCGCATTCATCCGCAAGGAATTCGGCCGCCCGGAGTAAGGGCGTCCTCCGGCCGGTCGGTCACCGGATTCCCCCACGAATTCCAGCTCTATCCGAGAGGTTCGAAGAGGTCCCCATGGCGACGAACGAAGAGACGCTCCGCGATTACCTCAAGTGGGTCACCGCCGATCTGCACGAGACCAAGCAGCGGCTGCGCGAGGTCGAGGACGCCGGGCACGAGCCGATCGCGATCGTCGGCATGGCCTGCCGCTTCCCCGGCGGCGTCGCGTCGCCGGAGGACCTGTGGCGCCTGGTGACGGACGGCGGCGACGCCATCGGCCCCTTCCCCGAGGACCGCGGCTGGGACCTCGACGCGATCTACGACCCGGACCCCGAACGCTCCGGCCGCACCTACGTGAAGGAAGGCGGATTCCTCTACGAGGCCGGCGCCTTCGACCCGGGCGTGTTCGGCATATCGCCGCGCGAGGCCCTCGCGATGGACCCGCAGCAGCGCCTCGTCATGGAAGCCGCCTGGGAGGCCTTCGAACGGGCCGGGATCGACCCGCACTCCGTGAAGGGAAGCCGCACCGGCACCTTCGTCGGCTGCTACAACCTCGACTACTGCTGGTCCCTGCCCTCCATCCCCGAGGGCTACGAGGGCCACCTGACCACCGGCAGCGCGGCGAGCGTCGTCTCCGGCCGCGTCGCCTACACCTTCGGGCTGGAGGGCCCGGCCGTCTCCGTCGACACCGCCTGCTCCTCGGGACTCGTCGCCCTCCACATGGCCGCGCAGGCGCTGCGCGCCGACGAGTGCTCCATGGCCCTCGTCGGCGGCGTCACCGTCATGTCCACCCCGCTGGAGTTCATCGGCTACAGCGAGCAGCGCGGCATGGCCGCCGACGGCCGCTGCAAGGCCTTCTCCGCGGGTGCCGACGGCATGGCGCTCGCCGAGGGCGCCGGCATCCTGCTCGTCGAACGGCTCTCCGACGCCGTGCGCAACGGCCACGAGGTCCTGGCCGTCGTACGGGGTTCGGCGACCAACCAGGACGGCGCCTCCAACGGCATGACCGCCCCGAACGGCCCCTCCCAGCAGCGCGTCATCAAGCAGGCCCTCGCCAACGCCAGGCTGACCGCCGGCGACGTCGACGTCGTCGAGGCGCACGGCACCGGAACGGCCCTCGGCGACCCGATCGAGGCCGGGGCGCTGCTGGCGACCTACGGCCGGCGGCCCGCGGACGCCGCACCGCTGCGGCTGGGCTCCGTGAAGTCCAACATCGGCCACACGCAGGCCGCTTCGGGCATCGCCGGCGTCATCAAGATGGTCATGGCGATGCGCAACGGCGTCCTCCCCAAGACCCTCCACGTCAGCGAGCCGTCCCCGCACATCGACTGGTCCTCCGGCGCGGTGGAACTGCTCACCGAGCCCGCGGACTGGACCGTCGACGGCCGCCCGCGCCGCGCCGCCGTCTCCTCGTTCGGCATCAGCGGCACCAACGCCCACGTCATCCTGGAGCAGCACCTCGCCCAGGACGCGGCCGAGGACGCCGCCGAGGACACCGCCCCCGAGGCGCCCGCCGGGACCGTCGTCTCCGGCGGCCCGATCCCGTGGACGCTGTCCGGCAAGACCACCGAGGCCCTGCACGGGCAGGCGGCCCGGCTGCGCGCCCACGCGGAGTCCGCCACCACCGTCGAGCCGGCCGCGGTGGCCGCGGCCCTGACCACGACGCGGGCCGCGCTGGAGCGGCGCGGCGTCGTCCTGGCCGGAGACCGAGACGGCTTCCTGACCGGCCTGGACGCCCTGGCCGCCGGGCTTCCGGCGAACGGCGTCGTGGACGGCGCCGTCGTCAAGGGCGCCGACCGGCCGGTGTTCGTGTTCCCCGGGCAGGGTTCGCAGTGGGCGGGGATGGCGGTGGAGCTGTACGGGGCCTCACCGGTGTTCGCGGCCCGCCTCGACGCGTGTGCCGAGGCGTTGGCCCCGCACACGGACTGGTCGCTGCTGGAGGTGCTGCGGCAGGAGGACGGCGCCCCCGGCTTCGACCGCGTCGACGTGGTCCAGCCCGCCCTGTGGGCCGTGATGGTCTCGCTGGCCGAGCTGTGGCGTGCCGCCGGGGTGGTCCCGGCGGCGGTGGTCGGGCACTCGCAGGGTGAGATCGCCGCCGCGGCCGTCGCAGGTGCCCTGTCTCTCCAGGACGCGGCGAAGGTGTCCGCGCTGCGGGCGAAGGCCATCGTGGCCCTGGCCGGCAAGGGGGGCATGGTGTCGGTCGCGGACGTCGCCGAAGCCGTGGCGGAACGTATCTCCGCCTGGGGGGAGCGTCTCGCGCTGGCCTCCGTCAACGGCCCGCAGTCGACGGTGGTTTCGGGTGATCCGGACGCGCTGGACGAGCTGATGGCGGCTTGCGAGGCCGACGGTGTCCGGGCCCGCCGCATCAACGTGGACTACGCCTCGCACGGCCCGCAGGTGGAGTCGATCCGCGACGAGGTCCTCTCCCTCCTGGCGGGTATCGAGCCGCGTACCGCCGAGGTGCCGTTCTTCTCGACGGTGACGGGCGAGTGGGCCGACGGGTCGGAGCTGGACGGCGAGTACTGGTACACCAACCTCCGCCAGACCGTCCGCTTCCAGGACGCCGTCAGTGCCCTGCTGGAGCGCGGCCACGGCCTGTTCGTGGAGTCCAGTGCCCACCCGGTGCTCACGATCGGTGTCCAGGAGACCATCGAGGCCGCCGGGTCCCCGGCCGTCACCCAGGGCACCCTGCGCCGTGACGAAGGCGGGCCGCAGCGCTTCCTGGCCTCCCTCGCCCAGGCCTGGACCCACGGCGCCCCCGTCGACTGGCAAGCCGTCCACGGCGGCCGGGACGCCGGACGCGTGGACCTGCCCACGTACGCCTTCCAGCGCGAGCACTACTGGCTGGAGGTCGCCGACACCGGATCCGGGGACGTGTCCGCCGCCGGCCTCGGAGCCGCCGACCACCCCCTGCTCGGTGCGACCGTCCGCCTCGCCGACGGGGACCAGGCCGTCCTCACCGGGCGCCTCTCCCTGCGCACCCACCCCTGGCTCGCCGACCACGCCGTGAACGGCACCGTCATCCTCCCCGGCACCGCGTTCGTCGAGCTCGTCGTCCGCGCCGGTGACGAGGTCGGCTGCGACACCCTCGACGAACTGACACTGGAAGCCCCGCTCGTCCTGCCCCCCGAGGGTGCGGCCCGCCTCCAGCTCGTCGTCGGCGGGCCCGAAGCCGACGGCCGCAGGCCCGTGTCCCTGCACTCCCTCCCCGAGGACGCCCCCGAGGGCACCCCGTGGACCCGCCACGCCACCGGCCTGCTGCTCTCCGCCCGCCGCGAGCCGGGCTTCGACCTCGCCGCCTGGCCGCCGCCCGGCGCCGAGCCCGTCGACCTCGACGGCTTCTACGAGGCCCTCTCCGGCTCCGGCTACCAGTACGGGCCCGCCTTCCGGGGCCTGACCGCCGTCTGGAAGCAGAGCGGCGGCGAGGAGATCTACGCCGAGGTCGCCCTCGCCCACGAGCAGCACGACGACGCAGCCCGGTTCGGCCTCCACCCCGCCCTCCTCGACGCCGCCCTGCACGCCGGCCTGGTGCCGGCCGCCCGCGGCGAGGCCGAAGGCGTACGACTGCCGTTCTCCTGGAACGGGGTCACCCTGCACGCGGTCGGCGCGACCGCGCTGCGCGTGCGGATCTCCCCGGCCGGGGAGGACGGCGTCGGCCTGGAGCTCGCCGACGCCACGGGCCGCCCCGTCGCCACCGTCGGCGCCCTGGTGTCCCGGGCCGTCACCGCCACGTCCCTGGATGCCGGGCCGGCGGCCGACGACTCCCTGTTCCGGCTGGACTGGACGGCCGTGGACACCGACGGCCTCCCGCAGGACGCCGCCCCGCACGACTGGTGCCTGCTCGGCGAGGACCGCCTCGGCGTCGAGGCCGCCTTCCATCGGCTCGGCGCGTTCCCGCAGCTCTTCGACGACGTGGCCACCCTCGGCGACGCGGTCGCGGCCGGACTGCCCGCCCCGGAGGTCGTCGCGCTGCCCGTCGGCGGCACCCCGGCAGGTGCGCTCGCCGACGCGGTCCGCGAGGAGACCGCCCGGATCCTCGCGGTCCTCCAGGACTGGCTCGCCGACGAGCGGCTGGAGGGCGTCCGCCTCGCCGTCGTCACCCGCGGCGCCGTCTCCGTACGGTCCGGCGAGGACGTCACCGACCTGGTGCACGCACCGCTGTGGGGCCTGGTCCGCTCCGCGCAGGCCGAGAACCCCGGCCGGCTGCTGCTCGTCGACCTCGACGCGGCGGAGGACGCCGCGGCCGCGCTCCCGGCGGCCGTCGCCGCCGCGCACCGGGCCGGCGAACCGCAGGCCGCCGTACGCGGCACGGCGGTGCTCGCGCCGCGGCTGGTCCGCGGGACCGCCCCCGGCGGCCCCCTGACACCCCCGCGCAACGCCGACGGCTGGCAGCTCGCCTCCTCCGGCGGCACCCTCGACCACCTGGCCCTCGTACCCGCCGGGACCCGGCCGCTCGCCGAGGGCGAGATCCGCGTCGCGGTCCGCGCCGCCGGCCTGAACTTCCGCGACGTGATGATCGCGCTCGGCATGTACCCGGGCGACGCGACCATGGGCAACGAGGGCGCCGGCACCGTCACCGAGGTGGGCCCCGGCGTCACCGGACTCACGGCCGGCGACCGGGTGATGGGCCCGTTCCCCGGTGCCTTCGGCCCGCACACGGTCGCCGACCGGCGCGTCGTCACCCGAATCCCCGACGGCTGGACCTTCGAGGAGGCCGCGTCCGCGCCGACCGCCTTCCTCACCGCCTACTACGCGCTCGTCGACCTGGCCGGCCTGAAGGCCGGCGAACGGATCCTGGTCCACGCCGCCGCGGGCGGCGTCGGTTCGGCCGCCGTCCGGATCGCCCGCCACCTGGGCGCCGAGGTGTTCGCCACGGCGAGCGAGGGCAAGTGGGACGCGCTGCGCGCGGCCGGACTCGACGACGCCCACATCGCCTCCTCCCGCGACGCCTCCTTCGGGGAACGCTTCGCCGCCGCCACCGGCGGCGAGGGCGTCGACGTCGTCCTGAACTCCCTCGCCGGCGAACTCACCGACGCCTCGCTGCGGCTGCTGCCGCGCGGCGGCCGCTTCGTCGAGATGGGCAAGACCGACGTCCGCGACCCGCAGGACGTCGGACGGGACCACCCCGGGACCGCCTACCGGGCCTTCGACCTCGCCGAGGCCGGACCCGACCGGATCGCGGAGATGCTCACCGAGCTGGGCCGGCTGTTCGAGGCGGGCGTGCTGCGGCCGCTGCCGGTCCGCGCCTGGGACATCCGGCGGGCGCCCGAGGCGTTCCGCTTCATGAGCCAGGCCAGGCAGGTGGGCAAGATCGTCCTGACGGTCCCGCAGGGCTGGGACCCGGACGGTACCGTCCTGATCACGGGCGGCACCGGCACCCTGGGCGCGCTGGTGGCCAAGCACCTGGTCGCCTCGCACGGGGTACGGCACCTGCTGCTCGCGGGCCGACGAGGCCCGGACGCCCCCGGTGCGGCCGAACTCGTCTCCGAGATAGCCGAGTTGGGCGGCTCGGCCGAGGTCGTCGCCTGCGACGCCGCCGACCGCGACGCGCTCACCGCGCTCCTCACGGCCATCCCGGCCGGCCGGCCGCTGCGCGGCGTCGTCCACACCGCCGGAGTCCTCGACGACGGCGTCATCGCCTCACTCGACGCCGGCCGGCTCGGCGCCGTCCTGCGCCCCAAGGCCGACGCGGCCGCGCTCCTCCACGAGCTCACCCGAGACCTGGACCTCACCGCCTTCGTCCTGTTCTCCTCCGCCGCCGGCGTCATCGGCGGCCCCGCCCAGGGCAACTACGCCGCCGCCAACGCCTTCCTCGACGCCCTCGCCCAGCACCGCTGCGCCCAGGGCCTGCCCGCCACCTCCCTCGCCTGGGGCCTGTGGGACGAGGCCAGCGGCATGACCGGCCACCTCTCCGAGGAGGACGTGGCCCGCATGGCCCGCTCCGGCATGGTCTCCTTCTCCCCGGCCGAGGGCCTCGCCCTCCTCGACGCCGGCACCGCCGACGGCACACCCCTCCTGGTCCCCGTACGACTGGACCAGGCCGCGCTGCGCACCATGGCCGCCGGCCAGACCCTGCCCGCGCTGGCCCGCGGCCTGGTCCGCGTGTCCGCCCGCCGCACCGTGGAGAGCGGCGACGGCGCCGGCGGCTCGGCCCTCGCCCGCCGCCTGACCGCCCTCGGCCCCGACGACCAGCTGCGCACCCTCCTCGACCTGGTCCGCACTCACGCGGCCGCCGTCCTCGGGCACTCCGGCGCCGAAGCCGTCGGCGCCGAGAAGGCCTTCAAGGAGCTCGGCTTCGACTCGCTGACCGCCGTCGAACTGCGCAACCGGCTCGGCGCGGCCACCGGACTGCGGCTGCCCGCGACCATCGTCTTCGACCACCCCACCCCCTCCTCCCTCGCCCGTCAGCTGCGCACCGCGCTCGTCGGCGACACCGGCACGGAGCCGCGGGGCGCGCAGGACGCCCCCCTCACCGCCCCGGCAGCCGACGGCGACCCGGTCGTGATCGTGGGCATGGCCTGCCGCTTCCCCGACGGCGTGGACTCGCCCGAGGCACTGTGGCGGCTCGTCGACGCCGAGGGCGACGCCATCGGCGCCTTCCCCGCCGACCGGGGCTGGGACCTGGACGCCCTCTACGACCCCGAGCCCGGCACGCCCGGCCGCACGTACGTCAAGGAGGGCGGCTTCCTGCACGACGCGGCCCGCTTCGACGCCGAACTCTTCGGCATCTCCCCGCGCGAGGCCCTCGCCATGGACCCGCAGCAGCGGCTCGTCCTGGAAGGCGCCTGGCAGGTCTTCGAACGGGCCGGCGTCGACCCCGCCACCCTCAAGGGCACCCGCACCGGCGTCTTCGTCGGCGCCGTCCCCTCCGGGTACGCCACCGAACTGCGCGAGATCCCCGAAGGGGTCGAGGGCTACTTCGGCACCGGCCTCTCCAACAGCGTCATCTCCGGCCGCGTCGCCTACACCTTCGGCCTCGAGGGCCCGGCCGTCACCGTCGACACCGCCTGCTCCTCCTCGCTGGTCGCCCTGCACCTGGCCGCCCAGTCCCTGCGGCAGGGCGAGTGCTCGATGGCGCTGGCCGGGGGCGTCGCCGTCATGTCGACCCCCGCCGAGTTCGTCGAGTTCGGACGCCAGCGGGCGCTCGCCGCCGACGGCCGCGCCAAGGCCTTCGCGGCCGCGGCCGACGGCACCGCCTTCTCCGAGGGCCTCGGCGTGCTCCTCCTGGAGAAGCTCTCCGACGCCCGCCGCAACGGACACCGGGTCCTCGCCGTCGTCCGCGGCTCCGCCACCAACCAGGACGGCGCCTCCAACGGGCTCACCGCCCCCAGCGGCCCCGCCCAGCAGCGCGTCATCCGCCAGGCCCTCGCCTCCGCCAAGCTCTCCGCCCAGGACGTCGACGCCGTCGAGGCCCACGGCACCGGCACCAAGCTGGGCGACCCCATCGAGGCGCACGCCCTGCTCGCCACCTACGGCCAGGGCCGCGAGGAGGACCGGCCGCTGTGGCTCGGCTCCCTGAAGTCCAACATCGGCCACACCCAGGCCGTCTCCGGCATCGCCGGCGTCATCAAGTCCGTGATGGCCCTGCGTCACGGCGTCCTCGCCAGGACCCTGCACGTCGACGAGCCCTCCCCGCACGTCGAATGGTCCACCGGCGCCGTCGAGCTGCTCACCGAGCGGCGCGCCTGGCCCGAGACCGGCCACCCGCGCCGGGTCGGCGTCTCCTCCTTCGGCCTCAGCGGCACCAACGCCCACGTCATCCTCGAACAGGCCCCGCGGGCCGCCTCCCCGGACCACGACCGGGCCCCCGAGGACACCGCACGCCCGGCGGTCGCCGGGGTCCTCGCCGCCACCGTCCCCTGGACCCTGACCGGCAAGAACCCCGGCGCCCTCCAGGCACAGGCGCGGCGGCTGCACGACCACCTCGCCGCCGACGTCGACCTGTCCCTCTCCGACGTCGCCCTCTCCCTGGCCACCACCCGGGCACGCCTGGACCACCGGGCGGCCGTCGTCCTCGGCAGCCGTGAGGAGGCCCTCGCCGGACTCGCCGCCCTCGCGGACGGCGCGCCCGCCGGACGCACCGTCACCGGCACCGCCGACACCGAGGGCAAGACGGTGTTCGTCTTCCCCGGGCAGGGCTCGCAGTGGGCCGGGATGGGTGTGGAACTGCTCGACTCGTCACCGGTGTTCGCGGCCCGTTTCGCCGAGGTCGCGGCCGCCGTCGAGGCGCACGTCGACTGGTCGGTGGAGGAGGTGCTGCGCGGTGACGGGGAGGGCCTGACCCGGATCGAGGTGCTCCAGCCGGTCCTGTTCGCGGTGATGGTGTCCCTGGCGGAGCTGTGGCGCGCGGCGGGCGTCGTGCCCGACGCGGTCGTCGGCCACTCGCAGGGCGAGATCGCGGCGGCCGCCGTCTCCGGTGCGCTGTCGCTGGAGGACGCGGCCAGGGTCGTCGTGCTCCGTTCGCAGCTGTTCGCCGACGAGCTGGTGGGCCGGGGCGCGGTGGCCTCGGTGTCGCTCGGCGCCGACGCGGTCCGGCAGCGGCTGGCCCCGTACGGGGACGCGCTGTCCATCGCGGGGATCAACGGTCCGGGCACGGTCACCGTGGCCGGCGAGGTGGCCCCGCTCGAGGAGCTGGTCGCCGTCCTGGAGACCGAAGGCGTCCGCGCGAAGATCATCCCCTCGACCGTGGCCTCCCACTGCGCCCAGGTCGACCGCCTCAAGGACCGGGTGATCGAACTCCTCTCGTTCGTCCGGCCGCGCGCCGGCTCCGTCCCGCTCTACTCCACCGTCACCGGCGAGGTCCTCGACGGCTCCGAACTCACCGCCGCCTACTGGTACGAGAACTGCCGCCGGCCGGTGTCGTTCGAGCCCGTCGTCCGCACCCTCCTCGCGGACGGACACCGCGTGTTCGTCGAGTCCAGCGCCCACCCCGTCCTCGTCTACGGGGTCATGGAGACCGCGGACGACGCCGGGTCCGAGGCGCTCGCCCTGGGCACCCTGCGCCGCGAGGAGGGCGGCCTGGCCCGCTTCTACACCTCCCTCGCCACCGCATGGACCCGAGGCGTCGACGTCGACTGGACCTCCGTCCTCGCCGGACGCGGCGCCCGCACCGTCGAACTCCCCACGTACGCCTTCCAGCAGCAGCGCTACTGGCTGGCCTCCGGCCCCGCCGAGGCCGCCCTCCCGCAAGGCCCGGCCGAGGAGACCGAGGGTGCGTTCTGGTCGGCCGTCGAAGCCGGCGACCTCGACTCCCTCACCCGGACCGTCGGCCTCGACGGCGACCGCCCGCTGCGCGAGCTGCTGCCCGAACTCGCCACCTGGCGGCGCGGCCGCCGCGAGCGCTCCACCGTCGACTCCTGGCGCTACGACGTCGACTGGACCCTGCTGCCCGAGGACGGCGGCGACCGGCTCACCGGACGCTGGCTCGTCGTCGAGCCCCTGCGGCCGGCCGACCCGGAGCACACCGCCGCCACCGTCGCCGCGCTCGCCGCGCACGGCGCCGACACCGACCGGATCGCCCTCGACCCGGCCGCGGCCGACCGCACGGCCTGGGCCGCACAGCTGCCCGCGACCCCGTTCACCGGCGTGGTCTCCCTGCTCGGCGACGCCGCCGACCGGGACGCCGTCGCCACCGGCACCCTCGTCCTCGTCCAGGCCCTCAACGACGCCGGAGTGACCGCACCCCTGTGGGCGGTCACCCGCGGCGCCGTCGCCACCGGCCCGGCGGACGCGCCCGCCGACCCCGTCCAGGCCCAGCTGTGGGGCCTCGGCCGGGTCGTCGCCCTCGAACAGCCCCGCAGCTGGGGCGGCCTCGTCGACCTGCCGGCCGAGCTGGACGAGCGGGCCGCGGCCCGGCTCGCCCGGGTGCTCTCCGGCCTCGGCGACGAAGACCAGGTCGCGGTGCGCTCCGGCGGGGCATTCGGCCGCCGCCTGGTGCGCGCCCCGCTCGGCGACCGCGAGCCGGTCCGCCGCTGGGAGCCGTCCGGGACGGTCCTGGTCACCGGCGGCACCGGAGGCGTCGGCGCACAGGTCGCGCGCCGCCTCGCGGCCACCGGCGCCGCCCACCTCGTCCTCACCAGCCGGCGCGGCGCCGACGCCCCCGGAGCGGCCGAACTCGCCGCCGAGATCCGCGCCCTGGGCGCCGACGTCACCATCCCCGCCTGCGACGTATCCGACCGCGACCAGCTCAAGGCGGTCCTCGACGCCATCCCCGCCGAGCAGCCGCTGACCGCCGTCGTCCACGCCGTCGGCATCGTCCAGTCGACCCTCGTCGACGAGATGACCCCCGACGAGTACCGGAAGATCAACGAGGGCAAGATCGACGGCGCCCGCCACCTCGACGAGCTCCTCGGCGACACCGCACTCGACGCGTTCGTCCTGTTCTCCTCCAACTCCGGCGTCTGGGGCAGCGGCCGGCACGGCGGCTACGCCCCCGGCAACGCCTGGCTCGACGCGTTCGCCCAGCAGCGCCGCGCCCGCGGCCTGACCGCCACCTCCCTCGCCTGGGGCGCCTGGGGCGGCGGCGGCATGATGGAAGGCGAGGGCGTCGAGGAGTACATGCGCCGCCGCGGCGTCATCGAGATGGACCCCGAACTCGCCCTGAACGCCATGGTCCAGGCCGTGGAACACGACGAGGTGTTCCGCGCCGTCGCCGACGTCGAATGGGAACGCTTCGCCCGCGGCTTCACCTCCGGCCGCCCCAGCCCGCTCATCCAGGGCGTCCCCGAGGCCCGCGCTGCCCTCAGGGCCTCCGACGAACCCGCCCCGGCGGACGCGGCAGCCGGTGGGGCCGCGGCCCGGCTCGTCGAGGCGCTCACCGCGGCCAACCCCGCCGAACGCGAGACGATCCTCCTCGACCTGGTCCGCGAGAAGGTGGCCGGCGTCCTCGGCCACGACTCGGCCGACGCCATCGAACCCGGCCGCGCCTTCAAGGGCCTCGGCTTCGACTCGCTGACCGCCGTCGAACTGCGCGACCGGCTCGGCGCCGCCACCGGCCTCAAGCTCCCCGCCACCATCGTCTTCGACTACCCCAACCCGGCGGCCCTCGCCGGCCACCTGCGCGGCGCCCTGCTGCCGGAGTCGACGGCCCCCGTCGGCTCGGTCCTCGACGAACTCGACCGCCTCGAAGGCGCGCTCGCCGCCGCCGCGCCCGACAGCGACACCCGCACCAAGCTCAAGCAGCGCCTCGAAGCCCTGCTGTGGACCGTGGGCGGCACCGACGCCACCCCGGACGAGAACACCGGCGAAGGCCTGCAGAGCGCCACCGCCGACGACATGTTCGCCCTGCTCGACAAAGAGCTGGGCACCTCCTGACACATCCGGGAGGGGTGTCTCCGCCGGCCGGGCCACGAGCCCGGTCCGTACGGCGGGGGCACCCCTTCCCCCATCCCACCCGCCGGCCAGCGATCCGCCCCACGGGGCCCACGGAGATACCGACCATGGCGAACAACGAAGAGAAGCTCCTCGAATACCTCAAGCGGGCGACGGCCGACCTGCAGCAGACCCGCAAGCGGCTGCAGGCGGCCGAGTCGGCCGGCCACGAACCGATCGCGATCACCGGCATGGCCTGCCGCTACCCGGGCGGGGTGAGCTCCCCCGAAGACCTGTGGGAGCTGGTCGCGGCCGGCGGCGACGCCGTCGGCGCCTTCCCCGTCAACCGCGGCTGGGACATCGAATCCCTCTACGACCCCGACCCCGACAAGCCGGGCACCAACTACGTCAGGGAAGGCGGCTTCCTGCACGACCTCGACCAGTTCGACGCCGGCTTCTTCGGGATCTCCCCGCGCGAGGCCCTCGCCATGGACCCGCAGCAGCGACTGCTCCTGGAGACCGGCTGGGAGGCCGTCGAACGCGCCGGGATCGACCCCGCCACCCTCACCGGCAGCCTCACCGGCACCTTCGTCGGCTTCAGCGCCATCGACTACACCACCGGCATCCTCCAGGCCCCGGACGAGCTGGAGGGCTACCTCGGCACCGGTAACCTGGCCAGCGTCATGTCCGGCCGGCTCGCCTACTCCCTCGGCCTGGAGGGCCCGGCCGTCACCATCGACACCGCCTGCTCCTCCTCGCTCGTCGCCCTGCACATGGCCGTCCAGGCCCTGCGCAACGGCGAATGCTCCATGGCCCTCGCCGGCGGCGTCACCGTCATGTCGAACCCCGCCGGGTTCGTCGAGTTCAGCCGCCAGCGGGCGCTCGCCGCCGACGGCCGCTGCAAGGCCTTCGCCGCCGCCGCCGACGGCTTCGGGCCCGCCGAGGGCGTCGGCATGCTCCTCGTGGAACGGCTCTCCGACGCCCGCCGCGCCGGCCGCCGCGTCCTCGCCGTCATCCGGGGCACCGCCGTCAACCAGGACGGCGCCTCCAACGGCCTCACCGCCCCCAACGGGCCCGCCCAGATGCGGGTCATCAAGCAGGCCCTCGCCAGCGCCCGCGTCACCGCCGCCGACGTCGACGCCGTCGAGGCGCACGGCACCGGCACCACCCTCGGCGACCCCATCGAGGCCCAGGCCCTGCTCGCCACCTACGGGCAGAACCGGCCCGCCGACCGGCCGCTGTGGCTCGGCTCCGTGAAGTCCAACATCGGCCACACCTCGGCCGCCTCGGGCGCGGCCGGCGTGATGAAGATGGTCATGGCGATGCGCAACGGCCTGCTCCCGCGGACCCTGCACGTCGACGCGCCCTCGCCGAAGATCGACTGGGCCTCGGGCGCCGTGGAACTGCTGACCGAGGCCCGCACCTGGCCGGAGACCGACCGCCCGCGCCGGGCCGGCGTCTCCGCGTTCGGCATCAGCGGCACCAACGCCCACGTCATCCTGGAGCAGACCCCCGAGGACACCGGAACGGACACCGCGACCGAGCCGGCCGAGACCGGCCCCGGCCGCCCCGCCGTCCTGTCCGGCCCCGTCGACGGCACCCCCTGGCTCCTGTCCGGCCGCACCGCCGCCGCCCTGCGCGGCCAGGCCGAACGGCTCGCCGCGCACGCCGCCGCACACCCCGGCGCGCACACCGCCACCGGCGTCGCCCTGGCCACCACCCGGGCCGCCTTCGACCACCGCGCGGCGATCACCTCCCTCACCTCCGCGCAGGACACCGCACGCGCCCTGGCCGCCCTCGCCGGGGGCGACACCGCGACAGGCGTCCACCAGGGGCAGGCGGGCAGCGGCAAGACGGTGTTCGTCTTCCCCGGGCAGGGCTCCCAGTGGGCCGGCATGGCCCTGGAGCTGTACGACTCCTCGCCGGTGTTCGCGGCGCGTCTGGACGCGTGCGCCGGGGCGCTGGCCCCGCACACGGACTGGTCGCTGTTGGAGGTGCTGCGGCAGGAGGACGGCGCCCCCGGCTTCGACCGCGTCGACGTGGTCCAGCCCGCCCTGTGGGCCGTGATGGTCTCGCTGGCCGAGCTGTGGCGTGCCGCCGGGGTGGTCCCGGCGGCGGTGGTCGGGCACTCGCAGGGCGAGATCGCGGCCGCGGCCGTCTCGGGTGCCCTGTCCCTGGAGGACGCGGCGAAGGTCTCCGCGCTGCGTGCGCGGGCCATCGTGGCCCTGGCCGGCAAGGGCGGCATGGTGTCCGTCGCGGCTGCGGCCGACGCGGTGGCGGAACGTATCTCCTCCTGGGGCGAGCGGCTCGCCCTGGCGTCGGTCAACGGCCCGCAGTCGACGGTGGTTTCGGGTGATCCGGAGGCTCTGGACGAGCTGATGGCGGTCTGCGAGGCCGACGGTGTCCGGGCCCGCCGCATCAACGTGGACTACGCCTCGCACGGCCCGCAGGTGGAGTCGATCCGCGACGAGGTCCTCTCCCTGCTGGCAGGCATCGAGCCGCGCACCGCCGAGGTGCCGTTCTTCTCGACGGTGACGGGGGAGTGGGCCGACGGTTCCGAGCTGGACGCCGAGTACTGGTACACCAACCTCCGCCAGACCGTCCGCTTCCAGGACGCCGTCGCCGGGCTCCTGGAGCGCGGCCACAAGGTCTTCGTCGAGGCCAGCGCCCACCCGGTGCTCACCATCGGCGTCCAGGAGACCATCGACACCGCCGGCACCTCAGCCGTCACCCTCGGCACCCTGCGCCGCGACGAAGGCGGCGCCCAGCGCTTCCTGGCCTCCCTCGCCGAAGCCTGGACCCACGGCGCCCCCGTCGACTGGCAGGCCGTCCACGCCGGCCAGGACGTCTCCGGCGTCGACCTGCCCACGTACGCCTTCCAGCGCGAGCGCTACTGGCTGACGGCCCCGGCCGGCACCGGCGCCGCCGACGTGGCCGCCGCCGGCCTCGGCGCCGCCGACCACCCCCTGCTCGGCGCGGCCGTCCGCCTCGCCGAAGGCGGCCAGACCGTCCTCACCGGGCGCCTGTCGCTGCGCACCCACCCCTGGCTCGCCGACCACGCCGTGGCCGGAGCCCGGGTGCTCCCCGGCGCCGCGTTCGTCGAGCTGGCCGTCCGCGCCGGCGACGAGGCCGGCTGCGACACCCTCGACGAACTCACCCTCGAAGCCCCGCTCGTCCTGCCCGACGAGGGCCCCGTACTGCTCCAGGTCGTCGTGGGCCCCCCTGACGCGGCATCCCGGCGCACCGTCGCCGTGTACGGCCGCCAGGACGCCGCCGACGGCCCCTGGACCCGCCACGCCCAGGGCGTCCTCAGCCGCGCCGAGACCCCGCAGCCCGGCCGTGAGCTCACCGCCTGGCCCCCGGCCGGCGCCGAGCGCGTGGACCTCGACGGCTTCTATGAGGGGCTGTCGGGGTCGGGGTACGGGTACGGCCCGGCCTTTCAGGGGTTGGCCGAGGTCTGGCTCCCGGGCGACGGTGTCGGGGTGTACGCCGAGGTGGTGCTGCCCGAGGATCAGCAGGAGGACGCCGGCCGGTTCGGCCTCCACCCGGCCCTGCTCGACGCCGCGCTCCACGCGCTGGCGGTGAGCGGGCCGGAAACGGAGGACGGAACGGCCTGGCTGCCGTTCGCGTGGAGCGGAGTGCGCCTGCACGCCGCCGGAGCCTCGCGCGTGCGCGTGCACCTGACCCCGGCCGGCCCGGACGAGGTGGCCCTCACGGTCGCCGACGCCACCGGCCGTCCCGTGGCCACCGTCGCGTCGTTCGCGTCGCGGCTGGTGTCCGCCGGGGAACTGTCCGCCGCCGCGGCCGCCGCCGGAGCCACCGGCGGGGCCGGCACCGTGACGCGTACGCCCGTGCGCCGGACGGCCGCCTCGCAGGACGCGGCGGAGGCCGAGTCCTTCGCACAGCGGCTGGCGGCGCTCTCCCCACAGGAACAGGAGCGCACGGTCACCGACCTCGTACGCACCCGGGTGGCCGCGGTCCTCGGCCACCCGGAGACGGAATCGGTCGAGGCGGAACGGGCCTTCCGGGAGCTCGGCTTCGACTCGCTGACCGCCGTCGAACTGCGCAACCGGCTCACCGCCGCGACCGGCCTGTCCCTGCCCGCCACCCTCGTCTTCAGCCACCCGACCCCGCTTGCCCTCGCCCGGCACCTCCTCGACCAGCTGGGCACCGCCCGCGGCGCGCAAGCGCCCGGGCTGCGTGAACTCGCCGCCCTGGAAGCCGTACTGGCGGACGCCGACCCGGACGGCGACGCCCGCGACACCGTCGCCAAGCGCCTGGAGGCGCTGCTGTGGAAGTGGCGCGGCACCGAGACGGAGGCGGACGTCCTCGACGACGAAGCCCTCGCCGCGGTGACGGACGACGAGATCTTCGCACTGATCGACAAGGAACTGGGAGCTTCCTGACCTGCTCCTCTGTCCCATATCCACTTAGGAGTACCGAGCATGTCGACGAGCAACGAAGAGAAGCTCCGCGAATACCTCAAGCGCGTCACAGCCGATCTGAGCCGTACCAAGCAGCAGCTGCGCGACGCCGAGGACGCCGGGTCCGAGCCGATCGCCATCGTCTCGATGGCCTGCCGCTTCCCGGGCGGGGTCACCGACCCCGAGGGCTTCTGGAACCTCGTGGCGTCCGGTACCGACGCGATCGGCCCCTTCCCGGCCGACCGCGGCTGGGACACCGACCTGTACGACCCCGACCCCGACGCCCCCGGCAAGACGTACGTCCGCGAGGGCGGCTTCCTCCAGGGAGCCACCCTCTTCGACCCGGAGCTCTTCGGTATCTCGCCGCGCGAGGCGGCCGCCATGGACCCGCAGCAGCGGCTGTTCCTGGAGACCGCCTGGGAGGCCCTGGAGCGCGCCGGCCACGACCCGCTGTCGCTGAAGGGCACCGGGACGGGCGTCTTCGTCGGCGCCGTCGCCTCCGACTACGCCTCCCGGCTGGACGCCCTGCCGGACGGCGTGGAGGGCTACATCGGCACCGGCACCATGTCGAGCGTCCTGTCCGGCCGGGTCGCCTACACCTTCGGGCTGGCCGGCCCCGCCGTCACCGTCGACACCGCCTGCTCCTCCGGCCTGGTCGCCCTGCACCTGGCCGTGCAGGCCCTGCGCCAGGGCGAGTGCTCGCTCGCCCTGGCCGCGGGCGTGGCCGTCATGGCCAGCCCCGCCGCGTTCGTCGAGTTCAGCCGGCAGCGCGCGCTGGCCGCCGACGGCCGCTGCAAGGCCTTCGGCGCCGACGCCGACGGCACCACCTGGGCCGAGGGCGCCGGAGTGCTGCTCGTGGAGCGCCTCAGCGACGCCCGCCGCAACGGCCACCAGGTCCTCGCCGTCATCCGCGGCTCCGCCCTCAACCAGGACGGCGCCAGCAACGGCCTCACCGCCCCCAGCGAGCCCGCGCAGCAGGAGGTCATCCGCCGCGCCCTCGCCAACGCCCGGCTCACCCCCCAGGACGTGGACGCCGTCGAGGCGCACGGCACCGGCACCTCCCTCGGCGACCCGATCGAGGCGCAGGCCCTGCTCGCCACCTACGGGCAGGAGCACTCCGCCGACCAGCCGCTGTGGCTCGGCTCGTCGAAGTCCAACATCGGACACGGCGGCCCCGTCGCCGGCATCGCCGGCGTCATCAAGATGGTGCAGGCCCTGCGCCACGGCGTCCTCCCCAAGACCCTGCACGCCGACGAGCCGTCCCCGCACATCGACTGGTCCTCCGGCGGCGTCCGGCTGCTGAACGAGTCCCGCGACTGGACGCGTCGCGGCGAGGAGCCCCGCCGCGCCGGCGTGTCCTCCTTCGGCGTCAGCGGTACCAACGCCCACGTCATCCTCGAGGAGGCCGCCCCGGCCGACCTGCCGGCCGCGCCCGCCCCCGAGGACGGCGGCGCGCCCGTGCCGTGGATCCTCTCCGGCCGCACGCAGGCGGCCCTGCGCGCCCAGGCCGCCCGCCTCCTGGAGCACGTGCGGGACGGCGCCGCGCCCGCCTCCACCGGCTTCTCGCTGGCCACCACCCGCACCGCCCACCCGGTGCGCGGCGCGGTCGTCGCCGCCAAGCACGAGGAGTTCCTCGCCGCCCTCGCCGAGCTCGCCGAGGGCGACACCACCGGCGTCACCGCCGCCGCCGGCGCCGACCGGCCCGTCTTCGTCTTCCCCGGCCAGGGCTCCCAGTGGGCCGGCATGGCCGTGGAACTGTACGCATCCTCACCGGTGTTCGCCGCCCGCCTCGAGGAGTGCGCCCAGGCCCTGGCCCCGCACACCGACTGGTCGCTGCTCGACGTGCTCCGCCAGAAGGACGGCGCGCCCGGCTTCGACCGCGTCGACGTCGTCCAGCCCGCCCTGTGGGCCGTGATGGTGTCCCTCGCCGAACTGTGGCGCTTCCACGGCGTGCGCCCGGCCGCCGTACTCGGCCACTCCCAGGGTGAGATCGCCGCCGCGGCCGTCGCAGGTGCCCTGTCTCTCCAGGACGCGGCGAAGGTGTCCGCGCTGCGGGCGAAGGCCATCGTGGCCCTGGCGGGCAAGGGCGGCATGGTGTCGGTCGCGGACGTCGCCGACGCGGTGGCGGAACGTATCTCCGCATGGGGCGAGCGCCTCGCGCTGGCCTCCGTCAACGGCCCCCGCTCCACCGTCGTCTCCGGAGACCCGGACGCGCTGGACGAGCTGATGGCGGCCTGCGAGGCCGACGGGGTCCGCGCCCGCCGCATCAACGTCGACTACGCCTCCCACTCCGCGCAGGTCGAGTCGATCCGCGACGAGGTCCTCGGCCTCCTGGCGGACATCGAGCCGCGCACCGCCGAGGTCCCGTTCTTCTCCACCGTGACGGGGGAGTGGGCCGACGGCCCGGAGCTGGACGCCGAGTACTGGTACACCAACCTGCGCACCACCGTCCGCTTCGAGGACGGCGTCCGCGCCCTCCTGGAGCGCGGCCACGGCCTGTTCGTCGAGGCCAGCGCCCACCCGGTGCTGACCATCGGCGTCCAGGAGACCATCGACGCCGCCGAGGCCCCCGCCGCCGCCTCCGCCGTCACCCTCGCCACCCTGCGCCGCGACGAGGGCGGCCCGCAGCGCTTCCTCACCTCCCTCGCCGAAGCCTGGACCCGCGGCGCACCCGTCGCCTGGGCCACCGTCTTCCCCGACGGCGCGCACCGCGTCGACCTGCCCACGTACGCCTTCCAGCACCGCCCCTACTGGCTCGACGCCGCACCCGCGGACCCGGCGGCCCCCGCCCCCGCCGCACACGGCGGCGACGAGGTCGACGCCGCCTTCTGGGCGGCCGTGGACAGCGGCGACCTGGCCCCCCTCGGCGTCGGCGCCGACCAGCCCCTCGGCGAGGCCCTGCCCGCCCTGGCCGCCTGGCGCCGCACCCGCCGCGAGAAGTCCGCGATCGACTCCTGGCGCTACCGCACCGTGTGGACCGTCGCCGAGACCGCCGCCCCGCAGCTCACCGGCACCTGGCTGATCGTGGAGTCCGAAGGCGGCGACGACGCGCTCGCCGCGGCCGCCGCCGACCGCCTCGCCGCCCAGGGCGCCCGCACCGTCCGCATCCCCGTCGACGTCTGGGCCGCCGACCGCTACACCCTCGCCCAGCAGCTCCACCAGGAACTCACCGCCGAGGGCGAGGACCGCGTCACCGGCATCCTGTCCCTGCTGTCCCTCGACGAGCGGCCCCACCCCGACCACCCGGAACTCCCGCTCGGCCTGGCCGGCACCGTCACCCTCGTGCAGGCCGTCCTCCAGGTCCGCGAACTCGCCGATTTCGACGCCCCCGTGTGGTCCCTCACCCAGGGCGCCGTCTCCGTCGGCGACTTCGACCCGCTCACCAGCCCCGTCCAGGCCACCGTCTGGGGCCTGGCCCGCGTCCTCGTCCAGGAGCACCCGCGGCTGTGGGGCGGCATCGTCGACCTGCCGCCGCAGCCCGACGAGGAGGCCTGGAAGCGGCTCGCCGGCATCCTCACGGAGCCCGGCGACGAGGACCAGCTCGCCGTACGCTCCTGGAACGTCCTGGTCCGCAGGCTGGTCCGGGCCCCCCTCGGCGACACCGAACCGGCCCGTACCTGGCAGCCGGCCGGCACCGCCCTCATCACCGGCGGCACCGGCGGCCTCGGCGCGCAGACCGCCCGCTGGCTCGCCCGCGCCGGCGCCGAACACCTGCTGCTGATCAGCCGCAGCGGACCCGGCGCCCCCGGCGCCGACGCCCTGCACGCCGAACTCACCGCGCTCGGCGCCCGGGTCACCATCGCCGCCGCCGACGTCGGCGACGCCGCCGCGCTCGCCGCCGTCATCGACGCGATCCCGGCCGACGCCCCCCTCACCTCGGTCTTCCACACCGCGGCCGTCCTCGACGACGGCATGGTCGACTCGCTCACCCCCGACCGCATGGAACGCGCCCTCGCCGTCAAGGTGCGCGGCGCCCTCAACCTCCAGGAACTCACCCGCGACAAGGACCTCACGGCCTTCGTGCTGTTCTCCTCCTTCGGCGCCGCCTACGGCTCCGCCGGCCTGGGCAACTACACCCCCGGCAACACCTTCCTCGACGCCCTCGCCGAGCAGCGCCGCGCCCTCGGCCTGCCCGCCACCGCCGTCGTGTGGGGCACCTGGGAGGGCAGCGGCATGGCCGACAACGGCGTCGGCGAACGCGCCCGCCTCCAGGGCGTGTGGGAACTCCCCCCGGAGCTCGCCACCGCCGCGCTCCAGCAGTCCCTCGACCACGAGGAGACCGGCCCCGTCATCATCGACATCCGCTGGGACAGCTTCTCGCTGGGCACCAACACCGAACGCCACAGCCCCCTGTTCGAGATGGTCCCCGAGGCGGCGCGGCTCCTCGCCCAGGCCGAGGCCACCGCCGCCACCGAGGCCGAGGCCGCCGACGGCGCCGCCGACGCCCTCCTGCACCGGCTCACCGGCCTCCCGCCGGCCGAGCAGGACCGCGTCCTGCTCGACCTGGTCCGCAAGCAGGCCGCCTCCGTCCTCGGCCACGGCACCGCCGGCCCGGAGGCCCTGGCCGCCGTCGGCCCCCAGCGGGCCTTCCGCGAACTGGGCTTCGACTCCCTCAGCGCGGTCGAACTGCGCAACCGGCTCGGCGCCGCCACCGGCCTGAGCCTGCCCTCCACCCTGGTCTTCGACCACCCGACGCCCGTCGAGCTCGCCGCCCTGCTGCGCACCGAACTCCTCGGCGACACCGACGCGGTGGACCCGCTCCTCGACGAGATCGACCGGCTCGGCGGCGCCCTGGCCGCGGCCGCGCAGGCCGGCCCCGAGGACCGCGGCCGGATCAGCGGCAGGCTCCACGCCCTGCTCGCCGCCTGGAACGCCACCGGAGCGGACGCGGCGCCCGACTCCGACGCCGACCTCGACGCGGCCTCGGACAGCGAGCTCTTCGACCTGCTCGACGACGAGTTGGAGACGCAGTGACCCCGCGCCCGCAACGACCGCGCCGTGTTGGCTTCCCGTTCCCGGTAGGTGAGTGACGTTGAGCACGAACAATGAAGACAAGCTCCGCGAATATCTGAAGCGGGCCACCGCCGACCTGCGCAACGCGCGCCGGCGCGTCAAGGAGCTCGAAGAGCCCGAGCCCGTGGCCGTCGTCCGCATGGCCTGCCGCTTCCCCGGGCAGGTCACCACCCCCGAACAGCTGTGGGACCTCGTCGCCGACGGCCGCGACGGCATCGGCGGCTTCCCCGAGGACCGCGGCTGGGACCTCGACGCCCTCTACGACCCCGACCCCGACCGGATCGGCACCTCGTACACCAAGCAGGGCGGCTTCCTCCAGGACGTCCCCGGCTTCGACGCGCAGCTGTTCGGCATCTCCCCGCGCGAGGCCCTCGCCATGGACCCGCAGCAGCGGCTGCTGCTGGAGGCCGGCTGGGAGGTCCTGGAGCGCGCCGGATACGACCCGACCTCGCTCAAGGGCAGCCGCACCGGCGTGTTCGTCGGCGCCTCCTCCTCCAGCTACGCCACCGACCTCGACTCCGTCCCCGACGACGTCGAGGGCTACCTCGGCACGGGCAGCGCGGCCGCCGTCGTCTCCGGCCGCCTCGCCTACACCTTCGGGCTGGAGGGCCCGGCCGTCACCGTCGACACCGCCTGCTCCTCCTCGCTCGTCGCCCTGCACCTGGCCGTGCAGGCCCTGCGCCAGGACGAGTGCTCCCTCGCCCTGGCCGCCGGCGTCACCGTCATGTCCACCCCCGGCCTGTTCGTCGAGTTCAGCCGCCAGCGCGGCCTCGCCGCCGACGGCCGCTGCAAGGCCTTCGCCGACTCCGCCGACGGCACCGGCTTCGCCGAGGGCATCGGCGTCCTGCTGCTGGAGCGGCTCTCCGACGCCCGGCGCAACGGCCACGAGGTCCTCGCCGTCATCCGCGGCTCGGCCGTCAACCAGGACGGCGCCAGCAACGGCCTGACCGCCCCCAACGGCCCCTCCCAGGTCCGCGTCATCAAGCAGGCCCTCGCCAACGCCCGCGTCACCGCCGCCGACGTCGACGCCGTCGAGGCGCACGGCACCGGCACCACCCTCGGCGACCCCATCGAGGCCCAGGCCCTGCTCGCCACCTACGGCAGGAACCGCCCCGAGGACCGGCCGCTGTGGCTCGGCTCCGTCAAGTCCAACATCGGCCACACCCAGGCCGCCGCCGGCATGGCCGGCGTGATGAAGATGGTCATGGCCATGCGCCACGGCCTGCTGCCCCGCACCCTCCACGTCGACGCGCCCACCAGCCAGGTCGACTGGTCGTCCGGCTCCGTACGGCTGCTGCGCGAACCCGTCGAGTGGACCCCCCGCGACGGCGGCCCGCGCCGCGCGGGCGTCTCCGCCTTCGGCGTCGGCGGCACCAACGCCCACGTCATCCTCGAACAGGACGCCGCCCCCGACGGCCCCCAATCCGCCCCCGTCGCCCCCTCCGCCGCCCCGGCGGTCCTGGCCACCCCGCTGATCCCGTGGGTCCTCTCCGGCCACACCCCGGGCGCCCTGCGCGCCCAGGCCGGCCGGCTGCGCGCCTTCGCCGCCCGCGAGGACGCGCCCGGCCCCGCCGACGTCGCCCACTCCCTGGCCACCACCCGCGCCGCCCTGGAGCAGCGCGCCGTGGTCGTCGCCGTCGGCGACCACGGCTTCCAGGAGGGCCTGTCCGCCCTCGCCGACGCCGCGCCCGGCGCCGCCACCGTCGTCCAGGGCGCCACCCTGCCCGGCTCCGGGACCGTCCTCGTCTTCCCCGGCCAGGGATCCCAGTGGGTGGGCATGGCCGTGGAACTGTACGAGGCCTCGCCGGTGTTCGCGGCCCGCCTCGACGCCTGCGCCGAGGCGTTGGCCCCGCACACGGACTGGTCGCTGCTGGACGCCCTGCGCCAGGAGGACGGCGCGCCCGGCTTCGACCGCGTCGACGTCGTCCAGCCCGCCCTGTGGGCCGTGATGGTGTCCCTCGCCGAGCTGTGGCGCGCCGCCGGTGTCGTCCCGGCGGCCGTGGTCGGGCACTCGCAGGGTGAGATCGCCGCCGCGGCCGTGTCCGGCGCCCTGTCCCTGGAGGACGCGGCGAAGGTGTCCGCGCTGCGGGCGAAGGCCATCGTGGCCCTGGCGGGCAAGGGCGGCATGGTGTCCGTCGCCGACACCGCCGACGCCGTGGCGGAACGCATCTCCGCCTGGGGCGAGCGCCTCGCGCTGGCCTCCGTCAACGGCCCCCGCTCCACCGTCGTCTCCGGAGACCCGGACGCGCTGGACGAGCTGATGGCGGCCTGCGAGGCCGACGGGGTCCGCGCCCGCCGCATCAACGTCGACTACGCCTCCCACTCCGCGCAGGTCGAGTCCATCCGCGACGAGGTCCTCGGCCTCCTCGCCGGCATCACCCCGCGCACCGCCGAGGTCCCGTTCTTCTCCACCGTCACCGCCGGCTTCGTCGACGGCACGGAACTCGACGCCGAGTACTGGTACACCAACCTGCGCACCACCGTCCGCTTCGAGGAAGCCGTCCGCGCCCTCCTCGCCGAAGGCCACGGCGTCTTCGTCGAGGCCAGTGCCCACCCGGTGCTGACCATCGGCGTCCAGGAGACCATCGACACCACGGCCGCCGCCGCCGTCACCCTCGGCTCCCTGCGCCGGGACGAGGGCGGCCCGCGCCGCTTCCTCACCTCCCTCGCCGAAGCCTGGGTCCACGGCGCCCCCGTCGACTGGGCGGCACTCGTCGCCCCGCACGGCCCCCGCCCCGTGGAACTGCCCACCTACGCCTTCCAGCAACAGCGCTACTGGCTGGAGGCGGCCGCGCCCACCGAGCGGGCGGGCGGCACCCCGCCCGCCGACGAGACCGAGGCACGCTTCTGGGACGCCGTCGAACGCGAGGACCTCGAAGCCCTCGCCGGCACCCTCGCCCTGGAGGAGCGCCGCGCCCTCGGCGAACTCCTGCCCGCCCTGTCCTCCTGGCGGCGCCGCCGCCGCGAACGCTCCACCGTCGACTCCTGGCGCTACCGCGTCTCCTGGGAGCGCCTCCCCGAGCCCGCCCCCGCGCCGCTGACCGGCACCTGGCTGGTCGTGCTGCCCGCCGGCCCCGCCCACGAGTCCCTCGCCGCCGACTGCGCCGCCGCGCTCGGCCGGCACGGCGCCCCGACGGTGACCGTACGCGCCACCGGCACCGACCGGACCGCGCTCGCCGAACTGATCCGCACCGCCGCCTCCGCCTCCGGGATCACGGGCGTCCTCTCCCTCGCCGGTTTCGGCACCGACGGCGCCCTGCACGCCCTCGTCCTGGCCCAGGCCCTCACCGACGCCGGCGTGACCGGCGCCCGGCTCTGGACCGTGACCCGCGGCGCCGTCTCCACCGGCCGCTCCGACGACGCCCCCGACCCCGCCCAGGCACAGGTCTGGGGCCTCGGCCGGGTCGTCGCACTGGAACAGCCCCGCGCCTGGGGCGGACTCGTCGACCTGCCGCAGGACGCCGACGAACGCGCCCTCACCAGGCTCGTCCAGATCCTCGCCGGAGGCGCCGGCGACGAGGACCAGATCGCCGTACGCGGCTCCGGCACCTTCGGCCGCCGCCTCGTCCGCGCCGCCCTCGAAGACCGCGAACCCGCCCGCGACTGGCGCCCGCACGGCACCGTCCTCGTCACCGGCGGCACCGGCGGAGTCGGCGCGCACGTCGCCCGCTGGCTCGCCGCCGCCGGCGCCGAACGCCTCGTCCTGGCCGGCCGCCGTGGCCCCGACGCCCCCGGCGCCGCCGAACTCCTCACCGAGCTCCGCGCTCTCGGCGCCGAAGCCGAAGCCGTGGCCTGCGACGTCGCCGACCGCGACGCGGTCGCCGCCCTGCTGGCCGCCGTACCCGCCGCCACCCCCCTCACCGCCGTCGTGCACGCCGCCGGCGTCCCCCAGTCCACCGTCCTGGAGGACGTCACCCCCGAGGAGTTCGAGCGGATCCTCGCCGGCAAGGCCGCCGGCGCCACCCACCTCGACGAACTCCTCGGCGACACCGCCCTGGACGCCTTCGTCCTGTTCTCCTCCAACTCCGGCGTGTGGGGCGCCGCCGGGCACACCGCCTACGCCGCGGCCAACGCCCACCTCGACGCGCTCGCCGAACGCCGCCGGGCCCGCGGCCTCACCGCCACCTCCGTCGCCTGGGGCGCCTGGGGCGGCGGCGGCATCATGGAGACCGCCGGCGCCCAGGAGTACATGAGCCGCCGCGGCGTCCTGGAGATGGACCCGGTGACCGCCCTGTCCGCGCTGCTCCAGGCCGTCGAGCACGACGAGACGTTCGTCGCCGTCGCCGACGTCGACTGGACCCGCTTCGCCCCCGGCTTCACCGCCACCCGCCCCAGCCCGCTGCTCACCGGCATCCCCGAGGCCCGCGAGGCCACCCGGGCCGCCCGCGCCGACGAGGACACCGACGGACACGAAGGCCCCTCCGCAGAGTTCGCCCGCCGCCTGCGGCAGGCCCCCGAAGCCGAGCGGGACACCCTCCTGCTCGACCTGGTCCGCCGCGAGGCGGCCGCCGTCCTCGGCCACCCCTCCCTCGACGCGATCGAACCCGGACGCGCCTTCAAGGCCACCGGCTTCGACTCGCTGACCTCCGTCGACCTGCGCAACAGGCTCACCGCCGCCACCGGCCTCACCCTGCCCGCCACGATGGTCTTCGACCACCCCACCCCGCAGGCCGTCGCCGACCTGCTGCGCACCGGACTCCTCGGCGCCGAGGACACCGCCGGCGCGGCCGGCGCCGCCGCCACCCGGGCCGTCGCCTCCGACGAACCCATCGCCATCGTCTCCATGAGCTGCCGCTACCCCGGCGGAATCACCTCGCCCGAGGACATGTGGCAGCTCGTCTCCGAAGGCCGCGACGCCATCGGCGGCTTCCCCGCCGACCGCGGCTGGGACCTCGACGGCTTCTACGACCCCGACCGAGCCAAGGCCGGTACGAGCTACGTCCGCGAGGGCGGCTTCGTCGACACCGCCACCCACTTCGACCCCGGCTTCTTCGGCATCTCCCCCCGCGAGGCCCTCACCATGGACCCGCAGCAGCGCCTCCTCCTGGAGACCGCCTGGGAGGTCTTCGAACGGGCCGGCCTCGACCCCGACACCCTCAAGGGCAGCAGCACCGGCGTGTTCATCGGAGCCGGATACCCCGGCTACGGCCACGGCGTGAAGATGCCCGAAGGCTCCGACGGCCAGATGCTGTTCGGCGCCTCCGCCGCCGTCGCCTCCGGCCGCCTCGCCTACACCTTCGGCCTGGAGGGCCCGGCCGTCACCGTCGACACCATGTGCTCCTCCTCCCTGACCGCCCTGCACCTCGCCGTGCAGGCCCTGCGCACCGGGGACTGCCGCATGGCGCTCGCCGGCGGCGCGATGGTCATGTGCTCGCCCGGCGTCTTCATCGGCTTCAGCCAGCAGGGCGGACTCTCCCCCTCCGGCCGCTGCAAGTCCTTCTCCGAGGACGCCGACGGCACCGGCTGGTCCGAAGGCGTCGGCGTGATCATGCTGGAGCGCCTCTCCGACGCACAGGCCAACGGCCACCAGGTCCTGGCCGTCATCCGCGGTACGGCCGCCAACCAGGACGGCGCCAGCAACGGCCTCTCCGCCCCCAGCGGCCCCGCCCAGCAGCGCGTCATCCGCGCGGCCCTCGCCGACGCCGGACTCGACCCGGCCGACGTCGACGCGGTCGAGGCGCACGGCACCGGCACCACCCTCGGCGACCCCATCGAGGCCGGAGCCCTGCTCGCCACCTACGGGCGGGCCCACACCGCCGACCAGCCCCTGTGGCTCGGCTCCCTCAAGTCCAACCTGGGCCACTCCCAGGCCGCCTCCGGCGTCGCCGGCGTCATCAAGACCGTCATGGCGCTGCGTCACGGCGTGCTGCCCAAGACCCTCCACGTGGCCGAGCCGTCCCGCGAGATCGACTGGTCCTCGGGCGCCGTGGAACTGCTGACCGAGGCCCGGCCGTGGCCCGAGACGGGCCGCCCCCGCCGCGCCGGCGTCTCCTCCTTCGGCGGCAGCGGCACCAACGTCCACGTCGTACTGGAGCAGGCGCCGCCCGCCGAGGAGCTTGCCCGCGTCCCCGCCGTCCCGGCCTTCCCGGCCGCCGCACTGCCCTGGATCGTCTCCGGACGCGGCACGGCCGCCCTGCACGCCCAGGCCGGCCGGCTGCGGGAGTTCGCCGCTGCCGACGCCGCCGGCGCGCCGCGCCCCGTGGACGTCGCCTGGTCGCTGGCCACCACCCGGGCCGCCCTGGAACGCCGTGCCGCGGTCCAGGCCGACGACCGCACCGGACTCCTCGCCGGGCTCACCGCCCTGGCCGAGGGCACGCCCGCCGTCGGCGTCACCGAGGGCGCCGTCGTCAAGGGCACCGGCCGCCCGGTGTTCGTCTTCCCCGGGCAGGGCTCCCAGTGGGCTGGGATGGCGGTGGAGCTGTACGACTCCTCGCCGGCCTTCGCCGCGCGCCTCGACGACTGCGAGCGCGCCCTGACCCCGCACACCGACTGGTCCCTGCTGGACGTCCTGCGCCAGAAGGACGGCGCCCCCGGCTTCGACCGCGTCGACGTGGTCCAGCCCGCCCTGTGGGCCGTAATGGTCTCCCTGGCCGAGCTGTGGCGCGCCGTCGGCGTCGTCCCGGCGGCGGTCGTCGGCCACTCCCAGGGTGAGATCGCCGCGGCCGCCGTCTCGGGTGCCCTGTCCCTGGAGGACGCGGCGAAGGTGTCCGCGCTGCGCGCCAAGGCACTGCTCGCGCTGGCGGGCAAGGGCGGCATGATGTCCGTCGCCGCCACCGCCGACGCGGTGGCGGAACGCATCTCCGCCTGGGGCGAGCGCCTCGCGCTGGCCTCCGTCAACGGCCCGCAGTCGACGGTGGTTTCGGGTGATCCGGACGCGCTGGACGAACTCCTCGCCGCCTGCGAGGCCGACGGTGTCCGGGCCCGCCGGATCAACGTGGACTACGCCTCGCACGGCCCGCAGGTGGAGTCGATCCGCGACGAGGTCCTCTCCCTCCTGGCGGGCATCGAGCCGCGCACCGCCGAGGTCCCGTTCTTCTCGACCGTCACCGGCGAATGGGCCGACGGGTCGGAGCTGGACGCCGAGTACTGGTACACCAACCTCCGCCAGACCGTCCGCTTCCAGGACGCCGTCGCCGGGCTCCTGGAGCGCGGCCACAAGGTCTTCGTCGAGGCCAGCGCCCACCCGGTGCTCACCATCGGCGTCCAGGAGACCATCGACGCCGCCGGCACCTCAGCCGTCACCCTCGGCACCCTGCGCCGCGACGAAGGCGGCGCCCAGCGCTTCCTGGCCTCCCTCGCCGAAGCCTGGACCCACGGCGCCCCCGTCGACTGGGACGCCGTCTACGCCGGCCAGGACGCCGCGCGCGTCGACCTGCCCACGTACGCCTTCCAGAACGAGCCCTTCTGGCCCGAGCCGCTCCCGCCCTACTCCGGAGACGCCACCGGCTTCGGGCTCTCCGACGCCGGGCACCCGATGCTCGGCGCGGCCGTCGCCCTCGCGGGCGGCGAAGGCCTGCTGTTCACCGGCCGGATCGCCCCCGACACCCAGTCCTGGCTCGCCGACCACGCGGTGTCCGGCACGCCGATCCTCCCCGGCACCGCCTTCGTCGAACTGGCCGTCCGCGCCGGCGACGAAGCCGGCTTCACCCTGCTGGACGAGCTCACCCTCGAAGCACCACTGGTCCTCCCGGCCCGCGGCGGCGTCCACCTCCAGGTGCTCGTCGGCCCCGACGGCCCCGCCGGCACCCGCCCCGTCACCATCCACTCCCGCGCCGAGGACGCACCCGCCGACCTGCCCTGGACCCGCCACGCCAGCGGTGTCCTGGCACGGGACGTCCGTACCCCCGGCCACGACCTGACCTCCTGGCCGCCCGCCGGCGCCGAACCCGTCGACCTCGACGGCTTCTACGCCGCCGCTGCCGAGACCGGCTACCAGTTCGGCCCGGCCTTCCAGGGCCTGCGCGCCGCCTGGCGCCAGGAATCCACCGGGGACGTGTTCGCCGAGGTCGCGCTGCCCGACAGCCACCAGCCCGAAGCGGCCCGCTACCTCCTGCACCCCGCCCTGCTCGACGCCGCGCTGCACGCCATGCGGCTCGGCCGGTTCATCGAGCTGACCGGCCAGGCCCGGCTGCCCTTCGCCTGGAGCGGCGTCAGCCTCCACGCGGCCGGCGCCGGCACCCTGCGCGTCCGTGTCAGCGCGGCGGGCACCGACACCATCGCGGTGGACGTCAGCGACGCCGCCGGCGCACCGGTCGCCACCGTCGACGCGCTCGTCCTGCGCCCCGTCGACACGGCCACCCTGCGCCAGGGCGGCGACGGCGCCACCGACGGCCTGTTCCGCCTCGACTGGACGGAACTGCCCGCCGGGGCCGACGCCTCCGCCGCCGGGAACTGGGCCGTCCTCGGCTCCGACACGGCCGGCATCGCGGCCGCCCTGCAGGGCGCGGGCGCCGCCGTCGACCGGTACGAGGACCTCGCGGCCCTCGCCGCCGCCGGCGGCACGGCCCTGCCGCAGACCGTGGTCCTGCCGTACGGGGACCCGGCCGCGGCCCCGGCCCCCGACGGCGCCCTCGAGCGGGTCCACGCCGACGCGGCCGCCCTGCTCGCCACCGTGCAGGAGTGGGTCGCCGGGGAACGCTTCGCCGGATCCCGGCTGGTCGTCCTCACCCACGGCGCCGTGGCCACCCGTACCGGCGAGGACGCCACCGGCCTCGCGCACTCACCCGCCTGGGGGCTGATCCGCTCCGCGCAGGCCGAGAACCCCGGCCGGCTCCTGATCGCCGACCTCGACACCACCGGCGAGTCGGCCGCCGCCCTGCGGGGCGCGGTCGCCGCGGCCCTCGTCCACGACGAGCCGCAGACCGCGCTGCGCGCCGGCACCGCCCTCGCCCCGCGCCTGGTCCGGGCCGGCTCGGGCACCGCCCTGCCGGTCCCGGACGCCGCCGCCTGGGCCCTGGACACCACCGCCGCCGGAACCCTCGACCACCTGGCCCTGCTGCCCCGGCCCGAGGCGGCCGGACCGCTGCCCGAGGGGGCGGTGCGCATCGCCGTGCACGCCGCCGGCCTCAACTTCCGCGACGTCCTGGTCTCCCTCGGGATGTACCCGGGCGGCGGGTTCATGGGCTGCGAGGCGGCCGGCGTGGTCGTCGAGACCGGCCCGGGCGTCACCGGCCTCACCCCGGGCGACCGCGTGATGGGCATGGTGCCGTACGCCTTCGGCCCGCTCGCGGTGGCCGACGCCCAGATGGTGACCCGCGTACCCGAGGGCTGGTCCTTCGAGAAGGCCGCCTCCGTGCCCGCCGCGTTCCTCACCGCGTACTACGCGCTCGTGGACCTGGCCGGCCTGAAGGCGGGGGAGCGGGTGCTCGTGCACGCCGCCGCCGGCGGTGTCGGTTCGGCGGCCGTGCAGATCGCCCGCCACCTGGGCGCCGAGGTGTACGGCACGGCGAGCGAGGGCAAGTGGGACGCGCTGCGCGCGGCCGGACTCGACGACGCCCGCATCGCCTCCTCCCGCGACGCCTCCTTCGAGGAGCACTTCGCCGCCGCCACCGGCGGCGAGGGCATGGACGTCGTCCTGGACTGCCTGGCCGGGGACCTCGTCGACGCCTCGCTGCGGCTGCTGCCGCGCGGCGGCCGCTTCGTCGAGCTCGGCGCCACCGACGTCCGCGACGCCGGACAGGTCGCCCAGGACCACCCGGGCGTCCACTACCGGCGCTTCGACCTGGCCGAGGCCGGTCCGCGGCGCACCGCCGCCATGCTCACCGAACTGGCGGACCTGTTCGAGACGGACGGACTGCGGCCGCTGCCCACCCGCACCTGGGACATCCGGCGGGCGCCCGAGGCGTTCCGCTTCATGAGCCAGGCCAAGCACACCGGCAAGATCGTCCTCACCGTCCCGCAGGGCTGGGACCCGGCCGGCACCGTCCTCATCACCGGCGGCACCGGCACCCTCGGCGCGCTGCTCGCCGAGCACCTCGTCACCCACCACGGCGTACGGCACCTGCTGCTCGCCGGCCGGCGCGGCCCCGACGCCCCCGGCGCGGCCGAACTCGTCGCCCGGATCGCCGAGTCGGGCGCCACGGCCGAGGCCGTCGCCTGCGACGCCGCCGACCGCGACGCCCTGGCGGCACTCCTCGCCGCCATCCCCGCCGACCGGCCACTGACCGGTGTGGTCCACGCGGCCGGGGTCGTCAACGACGGCGTCTTCGCCTCGCTCACCCCCGCACGCATGGAGCGCGCCATGCGGCCCAAGACGGACGCCGCGTGGAACCTCCACGAGCTCACCCGCGACCTGGACCTGAGCCGGTTCGTGCTCTACTCCTCGGCCGCGGGCGTCACCGGCAACTCCGGCCAGGCCAACTACGCCGCCGCCAACACCTACCTGGACGCCCTCGCCCACCACCGCCGGGCCCAGGGCCTGCCCGCCACCTCCCTCGCCTGGGGCATGTGGCACCAGACCAGCGAGCTCACCTCCGGCCTCGACGACACCGACCTGGCCCGGTTCGGCCGCGGCGGCGTCACCCCGCTCACCGCGGAGCAGGGCCTCGCCCTGTTCGACGCCGCCGTGGACCGGGACGAGGCGCTGAGCGTCCCCGTCCGGCTCGACCCGGCCGCACTGCGCGACTCCGCCGGCGGGGCCGAACTCCCCGCCCTGTACCGCTCCCTCGTCCGCACCCCGGTGCGCCGGGCCGCGGGAGGTGCCGCCGCGACGGAACCGGACGGCTCCGCGCTCCTGCGCAAGCTCGCCGGGCTCTCCGCCGAGCGCCGCCGGGGCGTGCTGCTCGACCTCGTACGGACCAACGTGGCGGCCGTCCTCGGCCACTCCGGCACCGGATCCGTCGAGGCCGACCGGGCCTTCAAGGAGCTCGGCTTCGACTCGCTGACCGCCGTCGAACTGCGCAACCGGCTCGGCGCGGCCACCGGACTGCGGCTGCCCGCGACCATCGTCTTCGACCACCCCACCCCGGTCGAACTGGCGGACCACCTCCGGGACGAACTCGCCCCGCAGACCGCGGCGACGGACACCGCGGCCGGCCAGGCGGGCGCGGACGCACCGGTCGACGAGGCACACCTGAGGCGGGCCCTCGCCACCCTCCCGCTGGCCCGGCTGAGCGAAGCGGGCGTCCTCGACACGCTGCTGCGGCTGGCGGGCAGCCCGGCGGCCGAACCGCCCACGTCCGACCACACCGGGGCACGGGAGGACTCGATCGCCACGATGGACCTCGACGATCTCGTGTCCCTGGCCCTGGACGGCGACCACCACTGATACGCGAAGACGAGATCCGGAGATCACACCCATGAGCACCCCCTCGGAAAAGGTCGTCGAAGCGCTGCGGGCGTCGCTGACGGAGACGGAACGGCTGCGCCGGCAGAACCAGCACCTGGTGGACGCCGCGCACGAGCCCATCGCCGTCGTCGCCATGAGCTGCCGCTTCCCCGGCGGCATCGAATCCCCCGAAGACCTCTGGGAGTTCGTCGCCGAGGAGGGGGACGCCGTCTCCGGCTTTCCCGACAACCGCGGCTGGGACCTCGGCGACACGGGAACGGTCCGGGAAGCCGCGTTCGTCCCCGACGTCGACGAGTTCGACGCCGCGTTCTTCGGGATCTCCCCGCGCGAGGCCCTCGCCATGGACCCGCAGCAGCGGCTGCTGCTGGAGGCCTCGTGGGAGGCGCTGGAGCGGGCCGGCATCGACCCGGTCCGGCTCAAGGGCACCCAGACCGGCGTCTACATCGGCGCCTCCCAGCCCTCGTACGCCCAGAGCCTCGGAGACGAGGCCGAGGGCGCCGAGGGACACCTCGTCACCGGCTCCGTGGCCAGTGTGATCTCCGGCCGGCTCTCCTACACGTACGGCTTCGAGGGCCCCGCCGTCACCATCGACACCGCGTGCTCCTCCTCCCTGGTCGCCGTGCACCTCGCGGCCCAGGCGCTGCGCCAGGGCGAGTGCTCGCTCGCCCTGGCCGGCGGGGTCACCGTGATGGCGTCCCCCGGCCTGTTCGTGGGCTTCAGCGCCCAGGGCGTCATGGCCTTCAGCGGCCGCTGCAAGGCGTTCGCGGCCGGCGCCGACGGGACCTCCTTCTCCGAGGGCGTCGGCCTGGTCCTGCTGGAGAAGCTCTCCGACGCACGCCGCAACGGCCACGAGGTCCTCGCCGTCATCCGGGGCTCCGCCATCAACCAGGACGGCGCCAGCAACGGCCTCACCGCCCCCAGCGGCAAGGCCCAGCAGCGCGTCATCCGGGCCGCCCTCGCCAACGCCCGCCTCACCCCCGACCAGGTCGACGCGGTCGAGGCCCACGGCACCGGCACCACCCTCGGCGACCCCATCGAGGCCAACGCCCTGCTCGCCACCTACGGGCGCGGCCGCCCCGACGGACAGCCGCTGTGGCTCGGCTCCATCAAGTCCAACATCGGGCACACCCAGGCCGCGGCCGGCGTCGGCGGCGTCATCAAGACCGTCATGTCGCTGCGCCACGGCGTGCTCCCCAAGACCCTGCACGTGGACGCGCCCTCCCCGCACATCGACTGGGCCGCCGGCGACGTCGAACTGCTGCTGGAGTCCCGGCCCTGGCCCGAGACCGGCCACCCGCGCCGGGCCGCCGTGTCCTCCTTCGGCCTCAGCGGCACCAACGCGCACGCCATCCTCGAAGCCGCCCCCGAGCCTGCCGGGGCCCCCGCGGCCGCCGAGCGGCAGGAAGACCCCGCCGCCGCCCCGGTGCTGGGCACCGGCGGACCGCTCCCGTGGCCGCTGTCCGGCAAGGGGGCCGCCGCGCTGACCGCGCAGACCGCCCGCCTGCGGCAGTTCGTCCGCTCCGACGCGACACTGCGGCCCCAGGACGTGGCGCTCTCCCTGGCCGCGACCCGGTCGGCGTTCGACCACCGGTCCGTGGCGTTCGGCTCCACCCGCGAGGAACTCCTTTCCGCCCTCGACGCGCCCGCCGCGGCGGGCGTCGCGGACGCGGGCGGCAAGACGGTGTTCGTCTTCCCCGGGCAGGGCTCCCAGTGGGCCGGGATGGGTGTCGAACTGCTGGATTCCTCCCCGGTGTTCGCGGCTCGTTTCGCGGAGGTCGCGGCGGCCGTGGAGGCGCACGTCGACTGGTCGGTGGAGGAGGTGCTGCGTGGTGACGGGGAGGCTCTGACCCGGATCGAGGTGCTCCAGCCGGTCCTGTTCACCGTGATGGTCTCCCTCGCGGAGCTGTGGCGTGCGGCGGGCGTGGTGCCCGACGCGGTGGTCGGTCATTCGCAGGGTGAGATCGCGGCGGCCGTCGTCTCGGGCGCGCTGTCGCTGGAGGACGGTGCGAAGGTGGCCGTGCTCCGCTCGCAGCTCTTCGCCGACGAGCTCGTCGGCAACGGCGCCGTCGCCTCCGTCTCCCTCTCCCGAGCCGAGGCCGGAACGCGCATCGCCCCGTACGGGGACGCGCTGTCCATCGCCGGTGTCAACGGCCCGCGTACGGTCACCGTGGCCGGTGAGGTGGCCCCGCTGGAGGAGCTGGTCGCCGCCATGGAGGCCGACGGGGTCCGGGCCAAGATCGTGCCGTCCACGGTGGCCTCCCACTGCGCCCAGGTGGAGCCCCTCAAGGAGCGGATCCTGGACCTGCTGGGCTTCGTGGAGCCCCGAACGGGTTCGGTCCCGCTGTACTCCACCGTGACCGGTGAGGTGCTGGAAGGGCCCGAGCTGACGGCCGCGTACTGGTACGAGAACTGCCGCCGGCCGGTGTCGTTCGAGCCCGTCGTCCGCTCCCTCCTCGCGGACGGGTTCCGGGCCTTCGTGGAGTCGAGCGCGCACCCGGTCCTCACGTACGGGCTGGTGGAGACCGCCGAGGACGCGGGCGCCGACGTCCTGGCCACGGGCACCCTGCGCCGCGGCGAGGGCGGCCTGACCCGCTTCTGCACCTCCCTCGCCACCGCCTGGACCCGCGGCGTCGACGTCGACTGGACCTCCGTCCTCACCGGCCGGGACGCCACCACCGTCGCCCTGCCCACGTACGCCTTCCAGCGCCAGAGCTACTGGCTCAAGCCCGCTCCCGTCCGCCCCGAGGCGCCCGGCACCGGCCCCGCCACCGGCCCCGGCACCGCCGACGAGACCGAGGCCCGGTTCTGGGCGGCCGTCGAGGCCGAGGACCTGGAAGCCCTGGCCGGCACCCTCGCCCTCGAAGAGCGCCGCGCCCTCGGCGAGCTGCTGCCCGCCCTCGCCACCTGGCGGCGCGGACAGCAGGCCCGCGCCACCCTCGACTCCTGGCGCTACAAGGCCGCCTGGACCCCGCTGACCGCGGCCCCCGCCCCCACCGCCCCGGCCGGCACCTGGCTGATCGTCACCCCGCCCGCCGCCCACGGCGTGGCCGGCACCGTCGCCGCGGGCCTCGCGGCCCACGGCGTCGAGACCGTCGTCCTGGAGACCGACCCCGCCACCGCCGACCGCCGAGCGCTCGCGGATCGGCTCGGCGAGGCCACCGCCGCCCTGCCCGGCCTCGGCGGCGTCCTCTCCCTCCTCGGCCTCGACGAGGCGGCCGGCGCCACCGGCACCCACGTCCTCGTCCAGGCCCTGACCGACGCCGGGATCACCGCCCGGCACTGGGCCGCCACCCGGGGAGCCGTCGCCGCCGGCCGGGCCGACGCCCCCGCCGTACCGGCACAGGCCCGCGTCTGGGGCCTCGGCCGGGTCGTCGCCCTCGAACAGCCCGCCACCTGGGGCGGCCTCGTCGACCTGCCGGCCACCCTGGACCAGCGCGCGCTCGACCGGCTCGCGAAGGTCCTGGCCGGCGGCTACGGCGACGAGGACCAGGTCGCCGTCCGCACCAGCGGCGTCCTCGGCCGCCGCCTGGTGCGCGCCCCCCTGGGCGACCGCGAGCCGGTCCGCCGCTGGGAGCCGTCCGGGACGGTCCTGGTCACCGGCGGCACCGGAGGCGTCGGCGCACAGGTCGCGCGCCGCCTCGCGGCCACCGGCGCCGCCCACCTCGTCCTCACCAGCCGGCGCGGCGCCGACGCCCCCGGAGCGGCCGAACTCGCCGCCGAGATCCGCGCCCTGGGCGCCGACGTCACCATCCCCGCCTGCGACGTATCCGACCGCGACCAGCTCAAGGCGGTCCTCGACGCCATCCCCGCCGAGCAGCCGCTGACCGCCGTCGTCCACGCCGTCGGCGTACCCCAGTACACCCTCGGCACCGAGACCACCGCCGCCGAGTTCGAACAGCTGTCGGCCGCCAAGGTGGCCGGGGCCGACCACCTCGACGCCCTCCTCGACGGCACCGGCCTCGACGCCTTCGTCCTCTTCTCCTCCAACTCCGGCGTCTGGGGAGCCGCCCGGCACACCGCCTACGCCTCCGCCAACGCCTACCTCGACGCGCTCGCCGAACGGCGCAGGGCCCGCGGCCTGACCGCCACCTCCGTCGCCTGGGGTGCCTGGGGCGGCGGCGGCATGATGGAACTGGAGGGAGCACAGGAGTACATGCGCCGCCGCGGCGTCCTCGAGATGGACCCGCGGGCCGCCCTGGACGCCATGGTCCAGGCCGTCGAGCACGACGAGGCGTTCGTCGCCGTCGCCGACGTCGACTGGACCCGCTTCGCGCCCGGCTTCACCTCCGAACGCCCCAGCCCCCTGCTCACCGACCTCGTGCCGCAGACCGCGCCCCCCGCCCCCCAGCCCGTCGACGAGTCCTCCTCCGACCTCGTCCGCGACCTGCGCGCGGCCACCCCCGGCGAGCGCACCACCCTGCTGACCGACCTCGTACGGGCCCAGGCGGCCGCCGTCCTCGGGCACGCCTCCGGCGAAGCCGTCGAGGCCGGCCGGGCCTTCAAGGAACTCGGCTTCGACTCCCTCACCGTCGTCGAACTGCGCAACCGGCTCACCGCCGCGACCGGACTGACCCTGCCCGCGACCCTGGTCTACGACCACCCGAACCCGGCCGCCCTCGCCCGGTTCCTCGGCGCCGAACTCCTGGGCACCGGCGAGCAGGACACGACCGCACCCGCCGCCGGCCACGACGCCGCCGAGGACGACGACCCGGTCGTCATCGTCGGCATGAGCTGCCGCCTGCCCGGCGGCATCGAGACCCCCGAACAGCTGTGGCGGGCCGTCTCCGAGGGCGAGGACCTCGTCGGGGACCTGCCGCGCGACCGCGGCTGGCGCATCGCCGACCTCCCCGCGGGAGCCGATGACGCGGGCGAGGAGGGCTTCCAGGCCGTCAAGACCCTCGACCAGGCCGGACTGCTGCGCGGCATCGGCGAGTTCGACGCCGCCTTCTTCGGCATCTCCGAGGCCGAGGCCCTCGTGATGGACCCCCAGCAGCGGATCCTCCTCGAAACCGCGTGGGAGGCGTTCGAGCGCGCCGGCGTCGACCCCCGCGGCCTCACCGACGAGCAGATCGGCCTCTACATCGGCGTCGGCTACCAGGGCTTCCTGCCCACCGAGCGGATCCCCGAGGAGAGCGAACCCCACTTCGGCAGCGGCATCGCCCCGGCCATCGCCTCCGGACGCGTCGCCTACGCCCTCGACATCCACGGCCCGACCCTCACCGTCGACACCGGCTGCTCCTCGTCCGGCGTCGCCCTGCACCTGGCCGTCCAGTCGGTCCGGCGCGGCGAGTGCGCGATGTCCCTCGCGGGCGGCGTCACCGTCCTGTCCGCCCCCGTCGCCTGGCACCACATGGGCGGCGCCGCCGAAGACGGCCGCTGCAAGCCGTTCTCCGAGGACGCCGACGGCACCGGCTGGGGCGAGGGCGCCGGCATGGTGCTCGTCGAACGCCTCTCCCGGGCGCGCCGCCTGGGCCACCCGGTCCTGGCCGTCGTACGGGGCTCGGCCGTCAACCACCACGGCGCCGGCAACGGCCTGACCGCCCCCAGCGGCAGCTCCCAGCAGCGCCTCATCCGGCAGGCCCTGGCCGACGCCGGCCTGAGCGCCCCGGACGTCGACGCGGTCGAGGGCCACGGCACCGGAACCCCGCTCGGCGACGCCATCGAGGCGGAGGCCCTGCTGGCGACGTACGGCCAGGACCGCCCGGCCGACCGGCCGCTGCTGCTGTCGACCGTCAAGTCCAACATCGGCCACCCCCAGTCCGCCTCCGGCGTCACCGGCGTCATCAAGACGGTGCTGTCCCTGGGCCACGGCCTGCTCCCGCCGATGCTGAACGTCAAGGAGCCCACGAGCCGCGTGGACTGGTCCGCGGGGGCCGTCCGCCTGGTCACCGAACCCACCCCGTGGCCGGAGACCGGCCGCCCGCGCCGGGCCGGCGTCTCCTCGCTCGGCGCCAGCGGCACCCAGGCCCACCTGATCCTCGAAGCACCGCCCGCCCCGGAGCCGGCCCCCGCCGCCCCGGCCCGCACCACCCCGGACACGATCGCGGTCCCGCTCTCCGGCCGCACCCCGCGGGCGCTGCGGGCGCAGGCGGCGCGCATCGGCGCCGCACTCGCCGAGGACCCCGCCCTCGACCCCGCCGACGTCGGCTTCACCCTGGCCACCGGCCGGGCCGCCTTCGAACACCGGGCCGTGCTGCTCGCCGCCGGGCGCGAGGAGCTCCTCGCGGCGCTGGCCGCCGTCGAGCGGGGCGGGGAACACCCCGGGGCCGTCACGGAAGGCACCGCGCGGATCGCGTTCACCGGGACCGTACGCGGCCTCGCGGACGCCCTGTACGCGGCCCGGCCCGTCTTCGCCGACGCCTGGGACGCCGTACGCGCACACCTCGACGTCCGGCTGGCGGCGCCCTTCCCGGCCGCGGCCGAGGCCTTCGCCGAGGAGGTGGCCCTGTTCCGGCTGTACGAGAGCTGGGGCCTGGCCCCGCAGGCGCTGCTCGTGTCCGGCCCCGGCCGGCTCGCCGCCGCGCACGTGGCGGGCGCGCTCACCCTGGAACAGGCCGTCGAGGTGCTGGCCGCCCTCGCCGACGGGGGAGAGCCCCGGGTGACGGGCGCCGCACGGCCGGAAATCGCCCTCCTGGACGCCGACTCCGGCGAACCGCTCGGCGAGGACTGGGCCGAGGGCCTCGCCGAGGCCCTCACCGCCGCCCCGGCCCCCGCCCCCGTACCGTCCCCGGACCCGGCGGCCGGTGGGCCGCTGGCCCTCGCCGCGGCCTTCCACAGCGCCGGCGAGCCCGTCGACTGGGCCGCGGTCTTCGAGGGCAGCGGCGCCCGCCGCGTGGACCTGCCGACCTACCCCTTCCAGCGCGAACGGTTCTGGATCTTCGGCTGAGCCGTCCGCACACCCCCGGTACCCGTCCACCCCCGGTCCTGACGCCGGGGGTGGACGCGTTCGGGGGCCCGCCCGCCCGGTGTCTTAAGCGCGGCTTTAAGCCATCCGCCTACGGTCACGCCCGCGTACGTACACCGATCACGACGCACACCCGTCACGACCGTGGAGGACCACCCATGCTGGACGAGCAGAAGCGCAAGGAGATCGTCGCGGAGTACTTCCGCAAGGTGAACGAGGGCGACATCGACGCCATCCTCACCCACTTCACCGAGGACGCCCGGATCGAGGACCCGGTCGGCCGTGAGCCCCGTGTCGGCCGCGCCGCCCAGCGCGAGTACTTCCACAGCAACATCGCCGCCGAGGTCACCGTCGCCCCCGGCCACGCCTCCGTCGGCCAGGACGGCAAGCAGGTCGCCGTCCCGGTCGCCGCGACGATGACCAACATCCTCGACCCGAACCGCACCCGCACCAACATCAACGCGGTCGACGTCTTCACCATCAACGCCGACGGCCTGATCGAGGACATGCGCGTCTTCTGGGGCATGAGCGACATCGGCGTCTGAGCCACCCCACCGCGCCGCCGAGCCCCGGCGCACCCGACCGGCGATCACCAAGGAGAGGTACGCAGATGAGCACCCCCGACGAGCACGGCGACCTGTGGATCCGGCGCTTCCACCCCGCCCCGGAGGCACACCACCGGCTGGTGCTGCTGCCGCACGCCGGCGGCAGCGCGTCCTTCTTCTTCAACTTCTCCAAGGAGCTGGCCGGGCACGCCGAGGTCCTGGCCGTCCAGTACCCCGGCCGCCAGGACCGCCGGGCCGAACCGCCCCTGGACGACGTGGCCGCCCTGGTGGAGGAGATCCACCGGGCGCTGCTGCCCTGGACCGACAAGCCGCTGGTGCTGTTCGGGCACAGCATGGGCGCGGTCCTCTCCTTCGAGCTCGCGCGCAGGTTCGAGCGCGAGGGCGCCCCCCTGGCCGGCCTGATCGCGTCCGGCCGGCGCTCCCCGACCGTCCGGCGCGAGGAGAACGTCCACACCCGCGGCGACGACGCGCTGATCGCCGAGATCCGGGCCCTCAGCGGCACCGACGCCGGCCTGCTGGCCGACGAGGAACTGCTGCGCATGGTCCTGCCGGCGATCCGCAGCGACTACAAGGCCGTCGAGACCTACCGCTACCTCCCCGACGGCCCCGGACCGGCCCTGAAGTGCCCCGTCAGCGTCCTGACGGGCGAGTCGGACCCGCGCGTGAGCGTCCCCGAGGCGATGGAGTGGCGCGAGCTCACCAGCGGGGAGTTCAGCCTGCGCACCTTCCCCGGCGGCCACTTCTACCTGACCCCGCAGCAGGCCGGCGTGACCCGGGCGGTCATCGAGGACCTCGCGGCCTTCACCGCGGTGCCGGCCGGGCGCTGACGCCCGCGTGCCGGCCGGCGCGTACCCGACCGACCGAACGAACCGAGATGGGTGTCCCCATGCAGACCAAGGTGCAGTTCAGCGCGGCCACGAGGAACCTCCTCGTCGCCCTCTACTCACGGGCCCATGACGCCAAGTCGGGGCGTCCGATCCTGAACGACCGCCTCGCGGTCCGCGCGGTCGAGTCCATCGAGGACTACGACCAGCTGAAGGTCCAGCTCAAGATGCGCGACGACGACGCGATCTCCCTCGCCATCCGCGGCAAGGAGGTGGACCGCTGGGTGCGGGACTTCCTCAGCCGCAACCCGCGCTCCGTCGTGCTCCACCTCGGCGCCGGCCTCGACGGCCGCGTCTTCCGCATCGACCCCTCCGACGACGTCGAGTGGTACGACCTGGACCTCCCGGAGGTCGCGCAGCTCTACCGCGACCTGTTCCCGGAGCGGGACCACCACCACGTCATCGGCGCCTCGGCCCTCGATCCGCACTGGCTGGAGGACGTCCCGGCCGACCGGCCGGTGCTCGTCGTCGCCGAGGGCGTCCTCGTGTACTTCACCGAGGAAGAGGTCCGCGACCTCGTCACCCGGATCACCGGCCGGTTCCCCCGCGGCGAGCTGCTGTTCGACGCCTACACGCCGTTCTCGGTGAAGGCGATGAACAAGCACTGGACGGTCAAGGCGACCGGCCAGCGGTTCATCTGGGGCCTGGAGGACCCGAAGACGCTCCAGGAGTGGGACCCGCGGATCGAGCACCGGATGGAGTGGACCTTCACCGACTCGCCGTACGTGTCGCACATGCCGTGGACCTCGCGGATGATGTGCAAGGTCATGAACGTGATACCGGTGCTGCGCAAGTACAACCGGGTGCTGCGCTACAGCTTCTGACGACCCGTGGGACCTTGGCAGGGGCCCGGGAGCCGAACGGCTCCCGGGCCCCTGCGGCGTTCCCGCCCGCCGCCCGGGGCGGCGGGGCAACCCCTATCCGGAACCCGTACTCACCCCTGAATCAGGCCATGGATACGCCCCCTCGTTGCTCCGGAAAGGCGATCGGCGGAATGCTGATCCGGGCCGCGACCCGGCTGCGGTGCCGTCGTCTTGGGGGGTCGTACGGATCGTACGGACGACGACTCCGATGGAAAACGACATCGTGAAAGGTGGTGTGCGGTGGCACCGAGCGAGAACGCAATCGCCGCGACAGGACTGACCAAGAACTTCGGCAAGTTCCGGGCACTCGACGGACTCGACCTGACCGTCCGCGAAGGCGAGGTGCACGGCTTCCTCGGCCCCAACGGGGCCGGCAAGTCCACCACCATCCGGGCCCTGCTGGGCCTGCTGAGGCTGGACGCCGGACAGGCCACCCTCCTCGGGAAGGACCCCTGGGCCGACGCGGTGGAGATCCACCGCAAGCTCGCCTACGTCCCCGGCGACGTGAGCCTGTGGCGCAACCTCTCCGGCGGGGAGGCCATCGACACCCTCGGCGCCCTGCGCGGCGGCATCGACCAGGGCCGCCGGACCGAGCTGATCGAACGCTTCCAGCTCGACCCGACCAAGAAGTGCCGCACCTACTCCAAGGGCAACCGGCAGAAGGTCGCGCTCGTGGCCGCCTTCGCCTCCGACGCCGAACTCCTCATCCTCGACGAGCCCACCAGCGGTCTCGACCCGCTGATGGAGGCCGTCTTCCAGGACAGCGTCAAGGAGGTCAAGCGGCAGGGCCGCACCGTCCTGCTCTCCAGCCACATCCTCGGCGAAGTCGAGGCCCTGTGCGACCGCGTCAGCATCATCCGCAAGGGCCGCACCGTCGAGACGGGCACCCTCACCGAGCTGCGCCACCTCACCCGCACCTCCCTCTCCGTCGAGTCGGAGCGCGCCGTCACCGGCGTCGAGTCGCTCGCGGGCGTCCACAACGTGCGGGCCGAAGGCAACCACCTCAGCTTCGACGTGGACAACGGCAACCTCGACACCGCCCTGACGCACGTGGCCTCCTTCGGCGTGCGCGCGCTCACCAGCACGCCGCCCACCCTCGAGGAGCTCTTCCTGCGCCACTACGGCGACCACGTGGAGGAGATCGGCGAGCAGAAGACCGGGCGGCGCGCCAAGGCGGGAGCGGGCGCGCGATGAGCGAGTACGCCAACACCCAGCCCCTGCTCAAGCTGGCGCTGCGCAGGGACCGCATCCAGCTGTCCGTGTGGCTCTACGGCACCGCTGCGCTCGCCTACAGCGCGGCCTCCAGCGTCGGCAAGACCTACGCCGACGAGGCCGCCCGGGCCGGCGCGGTCAAGCTCCTCACCGACAACCCGGCCCTGCTGCTCACGCGCGGCGCGCCCGTCGGCACCAGCGAGGGCGCCCTCGCCATGGTGCAGGTCCTGACGTTCCTGTGCGTCCTGGCCGGCCTGATGAGCACCTTCGCCGTCGTACGGCACACCCGGCAGAACGAGGAGAGCGGCCGCGCCGAACTCGTCGGGGCGGCCCCCGTCGGCCGGCAGGCGGGTCTCGCCGCGGCCCTGCTGCTGGCCCTCCAGGCCAACGTGGGCCTGTTCATCTTCCTCGGCATCGTGCTGCCCCTGGCCGGGCTGTCCATCGGCAGCTCGCTCGTGGCCGCCGCGGCCGTCGCCGCGACCGGACTCGCCTTCGCCGGCGTGGCCGCCGTCACCGCCCAGCTGTCCGGCACCTCACGGGGCGCCAACTCGCTGGCCGGGGGGTTCATCGCCGTCGCCTTCCTGATCCGCGGCGTCGCCGACGCCGGCGGAGAGGTCACGGCGTCCGGCACCGTCGTGGAGAGCACCTGGCTGTCCTGGCTGTCGCCCATCGGCTGGGCCCAGCGGACCAGCCCGTTCGGCGAGGACAGCTGGTGGGTCCTCGCGGTCCCGCTGCTGTTCGCGGCCGCCACGGCGACCGTCGCGCTGCGCCTGTCCGCCCGCCGCGACCTCGGCGCGGGCGTGTTCGAGGACCGTCCGGGTCCCGCCTCCGCAGCACCCGGCCTGCTCCGCCCGTACGGGCTGGCCAGGCGCCTGCACCGCGGCTCGCTGATCGGCTGGACCGTGGGGATCGCCGTGCTCGGCGCGGTGATCGGCGGCATGGGCAAGTCGGCCGGGGACGCCCTGAAGGACAACGCCGACCTCACCGAGACCCTCGGGAAGATCGGCGGCGGGGGCGGCGCCCCCGTGGACACCTTCTTCGCCTCGATGATGGTCATGGTCGGCGCGATCACGGCGGGCTTCGTGGTGCAGGCGCTGCTGCGGCTGCGGGCCGAGGAGACCTCCGGACGGCTGGAGGCGCTGCTGGCCACCGCCATCGGGCGGGGCCGCTGGGTGGCCGGCCACGTGGCCGTGGCCGTCGCGGGTTCCCTGATCCTGCTGCTCGTCGCCGGACTCGCCGCGGGCCTCACCTACGGCGCCGCCGCGGGCGACGTCGGCGCGGGCGTGGCCGACCTGACCGGTGCCGCACTGGTCCAGGCCCCCGCGGTCCTGGTCCTCGCCGGAGTCGTCGTCCTGGTGTTCGGCCTCGCGCCGGCGGCCTCCTCCGCCGCCGCGTGGGGGGCGCTCGCCCTCTGCCTGGTCGTCGGCCAGCTCGGCGCCCTGCTGAAGCTGCCCCAGGCGGTACGGGACCTCTCGCCGTTCAGCCACCTGCCGGCCCTGCCCGCGGTGGACGCCGAGGCGCTGCCGCTGGTGCTGCTGACCGCCGTGGCGGTGCTGCTGCTGTGGGCGGGCACCGCCCTGTTCGGGCGGCGCGACCTGGCCGCCTGACGCCGCGCCGCGACGCGGCACGCACGCGGAGGCCGTCCGCACCGGGATCGCGGTGCGGACGGCCTCCGCGTGCGTGCGGACGTTCCCCTCACTCCTGGCCGGGGTCGAGGAGCGACAGGTCCGACTTACCCCAGTACACCCACACCGCTTCGATCAGACCGTGCGAGCCGGTCCGGAAGATGCTCGTGAGCGCGAATTTGATGCGCTTGCGGAACGGGTCCGCGGGCTTGTCCAGATATCCGTGCTTCGTCAGGGTGGGACCCAGCGGCAGATAATTCATGTATACGGATACGGGAATGGCCACGTGCAGGCCGTCCTGTGCCGCCACCGGAACTCCGGCGACGTCCACCGTTTTCGCTTCCGCGGCCCGCTGGAAATGCACGCGCAATGCGTCGTGCCCGATCATCGGAACCGAACCGACCGGATCCTCGAACCGCACGTCCTTCGTGTACAGCTCCAGCATGTGGTCCACGTCGCCGCTGCTCATGCGACGGCAGTGCTCCAGCGCCAGCTCCTTGCGAGCCGCCTCGTCCAGCATCTCTTCCTCCCCTAAGCCGCGTCGGCGAGACGGACGTCGCTCGCCCCCCAGTAGGCCTTCATGTCCTCGATCAGCCCGTCGTCCCCGGCCCGCACCACCATCAGGAAGCGGAACTCCATCCGCTGCCCCGAGGGTTCGGCCGGAGCCGGGAGGACGCCGTGCCGCGTCAGGATCGGCCCGAGCGGCAGGTAGTCCATCGTGGCCACCACCGGAACGGCGGCGTGGCGCCCGTCCTGGGCCGCCACCGGCGTTCCGGGCACCTCCACCGCGTTGCTGTTCACCGCCCCGGTCGCGTGCGCGCGCAGTGCCGCGTGGCCCTGCTGCACCCCGGCGCCCACCGGGTCCTCGAAGCGGACGTCCGGCGAGTACAGCTTCAGCAGCCCCTCGACGTCCCCCGCGTTGACCCGGCGCGTGTGTTCCAGGATCAGGTCTTTCAGCGCCGCCTCGTCCAGCATGGATTCTTCTCCTTTCGGCAGGCCGGACCATCGTCGCGGCGGCCGCGCCGATCCCGCCATAGGCGCCTTGTTTGATAGGGGTTCGTAGGGGTTCAGGGCATTGTGGGCGAGTGCTAGCGTCGCGGGGATCGGGAATTGCCTGCACCGGCTCCCGGGAATTCGAATTCGACGGTGCGCAAGGCGTCTGACGGATGGAAGGGTCACGCACTCATGACCGCAGAAACACGCGCCGTGGTAATCGGTGGCGGCCTGGCCGGAATGCTGGCGTCCACGGTGCTCGCGCGGCACGTGGACCGCGTCACCGTGGTGGAACGGGACGTGTACCCCGAGGGGCCGGAACCGCGCAAGGGGGTCCCCCAGGCACGCCACGCCCACCTGCTGTGGTCCGGCGGCGCCCGCGCCATCGAGTCCCTGCTGCCCGGCACCCTCAAGGCCCTGGCCGACGAGGGCGCCCACCGCCTCTACCTGCCGCGCGACATCGTCTGGTTCACCCCGTACGGCTGGCAGACCCGCTTCCCCGGCAGCCAGTTCATGATCACCGCCAGCCGTGCCCTGCTCGACTGGGTGGTCCGCGAGCAGGCGCTGAAGAACCCCCGGATCGAGGTGCGCGCGCAGACCGGCGTCACCGGCCTCACCGGCGACGCGGACCGCGTCACCGGCGTCCGCCTGCGCGACGCCGAGGGCCACGAGAGCGGGCTCCCCGCCGACTTCGTCGTCGACACCGGCGGCCGCCCCTCCCAGATGCTCAAGTGGCTGACCGAGCTGGGCCTGCCGGAGGTCGAGGAGGACGTCGTCGACACCGGCATCGCCTACGCCACCCGCGTCTACCGGGCTCCCGCCGGCGCGGAGACCTTCCCCATGGTGAACGTCGCCGCCGCCCCCGGTACCGGCGAGCCCGGCCGCAACGGCGCCCTCGTCCCCATCGAGGGCGGCCGCTGGCTGGTCACCCTCGCCGGCACCCGCGGCGCCGAACCCCCCACCGGCGACGACGAGTTCATCCCCTTCGCGCGCAGCCTGCGCCACCCGGTCATCGCCGACCTGCTGGAGCGCGCCGAACCGCTCGGCCCCGTCCAGGGATCCCGCTCCACCGTCAACCGCCGCCGCTACTACGAGCGCCTCGCCGCCTGGCCGGACGGCCTGCTGGTGCTCGGCGACGCCCTCGCCGCCTTCAACCCCGTCTACGGACACGGCATGAGCTGCGCGGCCCTCAGCGCCCGCGCCCTGGACACCGCCCTGACCCGCGGCGGCCTGGGCCCCGGTACGGCCGACGCCGCCCGGCACGCGGTCGCCAAGGTCGTCGACGACCCGTGGCTGCTCGCCACCACCCAGGACATCTGCTACCCCGGCACCCGCAACCACGCCAAGGACCCGCGGATCGCCCCGCGCCCGCAGGACGCCCAGCAGTTCGCCGACCTGCTCGGCACCGCCGCCCTGTACGACCCGCTCGTCAACGCGGCCGCCATGCAGGTCACCGCGCTCGCCGCGCCCGTCGCCGGCCTGGAGTCCCCGCACCTGGTCGCCGCACTGCGCAAGGCGGCCGCCGCCGGGTTCACGGAGCTGGACGGACCGCCCTTCACCCCGGCCGAGCGGGCCGTCCTCGCGGCCGCCGAGGACACCGGAGCACCCGCCCTGACCAGCGCCTAACACACGGAACCCGGCCGCGCGCCCCCGGCCGGGGAAAAGGGCGTGATCATCCCTGCCGCATTTCCTGCCGGGCAACTAGTGACCCCCGCGAAGCCGGTCGGCTCCAGCGGTTCACAAGGCATCGTTTGCTGCGGTTCGAGGCAAGGCGACGCGGAGGGGGCGGACCATGAGGCTCATGTGCAGGGAAGACGTGTGCGCGCAGCTCGAGGGAGCGCTGACGGCGTGCGCGTCCGGGGCGGCGGGCGTCGTGCTCCTGGAAGGGGCGGTGGGCTGCGGCAAGACGGAAATGCTCCTGCACGTGGCCGAAAGGGCCGAGCGGCGCGGAGCCCTGGTGCTCCGCGCCGCCGGCTCCGCCCAGGAGTGCGACGTCCCCCACGGGGTCCTGCGCCAGCTGACCGCCGCACTGCCCGCCGGCACCCTCCCGGACGGCGTCGCCGGCCAAGGCCCGCTCGGCGGACGCGAGTTCACCGGCGCGCTGCGCGCCGCCGCGGCCCGCACCCCGGTCGTCGTGTGCGTGGACGACCTCCACCACACCGACCCCGCCTCGCTGGACCGGCTGCTGGACGTCGCCCGTGCCGTGCGCGGCGAGCGGCTGCTGCTGGTGCTGGCCGACGCGCCCCACGAGCACGCCGAGAGCCCGCTCGCACGGACCGAGTTCCTGCGCCACCCCGGCTTCACCCGGATCCTGCTCGGGCGGCTCGACGAGCCGGGCACGGCGGCCCTGCTGGAGGACCACACCGGCCGGCCCGCGGCCGACGCCGACACCGCCTGGCTGCACGGCGCCACCGGCGGCAACCCGCTGCTGCTGCGGGCCCTGCTCAGCGAACGGCCCCGCGCCGTACGGGGCCCCGCCGACCGGTGGCCGGAACCGGCCCCCGGCGGCCCCTTCACCCAGGCCGCACTGACCTGCCTGCACCGCGACGGCGCGGACTCCCGCACCCTCGCGGTGGCCCTCGCCGTCCTCGGCGACGACGCCACCCCCGAACTGACGGCCCGGCTCGCCGGCGCCGGCCCCACCGCCGCCGCCCGCGCCGCCGCCGCCCTGGAGGACTCCGGGCTCACCGAGGACGGCCGCCTGCGCCACCCCGCCGTGGCCGCCGCCGTCCTCGACGGAGTACCCCGGCACGAACTCGCCCTGCTGCGCACCCGCGCCGCCCGCGTGCTCCACGAGGCGGGCGCCCGCGCCGGGACCGTCGCCCCGCACCTGCTCGCCGCCTCCGAGGCCGGAGCCGGACCCGAGGAGGCACCGCGCGGCGACTGGCCCGTCCAGGTCCTGCGCGAGGCCGCCCTCCAGGCCCTCGTCGACGACGAGCAGTGCGACCACGCCGCCGCCTGCCTGGAACTCGCCCGCACCCTGTGCGCCGACGAGCAGACCGGCCGGGAGATCGGCCTCCAGCTGGCCGCGGTCACCTGGCGCAAGCACCCCGCCGCCGCCGAACGCCACCTCGACGACCCGCTCGCCGCACTGCGCCGCGGCGACCTCGGCCCCGCCCAGGCCGGCCGGCTCGCCCGGCTGCTCGTCGCCCAGGGCCGCATCGAGGACGCCGCCGAGGCCCTCGAACGCATGGCGGACCCGCGCGCGGCCGCCCGTACCACCCGCGAGGACCCGCTGCGCGAACTGTTCGCACTGCCCCCCGCCGCGGCCCCCACCGGCCCCGCCGCCCCGGCCGCCGCACCCGGTACGCCCGCCGAGCACCCCGGCGCCCCCGCCCGCACCGGCACCGCCGAGCTGCGTTCCTCCGCCGCCCTGTGGACCCACCCCGACAGCGCCGGTGACGAACAGGCCGCCGAACGCCTCCTCAAGGGCACCCCCCTGGCCCACGCCACCTTCGACCCCATCGTCCAGGCCGTCCGCACCCTGGTGCACGCCGACCGCCCCGACCGGGCCGCCGTCTGGTGCCGTCGCCTCCAGGCCGAGACCCAGCCCGCCGCCTCCCCCGGCTGGCAGTCCGTGTTCGGGCTCGTCCACTCCGAGGCGCTGCTGCGCCTGGGCGACCTCGCCGGCGCCGAACGCGAGGCCTCCGCCGCCGTGGACGCCGTCGCCGACCGGGGCGGACTCTTCCTCTTCGGGCCCCTCGCCACCCTCGTCACCGCCCTCACCGCGATGGGCCGCTACGAGGCCGTGGCCCGCCGCCTCCAGACGCCCGTCCCCGAGGAGCTCTTCTCCAGCGTCTACGCCCTCAATTACCTGAGGGCGCGGGGCCACTACTACCTGGCCACCCACCGCCACCGCGCCGCGCTCGGCGAGTTCCTCGACGCCGGCCGGCTCGCCCAGCGCTGGGGCCTGGACCGGCCGCGCCAGCTGCCCTGGCGCACCGACGCCGCCGAGGCCCTGCTGCGGCTCGGCGAACACCGCCAGGCCGAGCGCTTCGTCGTGGAGCAGCTCGCCACCTCCGGCGTCCGCAGCCCCCGCGTCCTCGGCGTCTCCCTGCGGCTGCGCGCGGCCACCTCCGAACTGCGCCAGCGCCCCAAGCTGCTCACCCGGGCCGTCGACGAGCTCAGCCGCTCCGGCGACCGGCTGGAACTGGCCAAGGCCCTCGCCGACCTCGGCCGCGCCCTGCTGCTGCTCGGCGAGGGCACCCGGGCCGGCATGGTCACCCGCCGGGCCTGGCACCTGGCCGCCGACTGCGGGGCCGCGCCGCTGTGCGCGCAGATCATGCCCGGCCAGACCGGCACCGAGCAGCGCCCCGCGCCCGAACAGCCCGCCGCGGAGACCCCGGAGACCGAGCAGCTCAGCGAGTCCGAGCGGCGGGTGGCCGCGCTCGCCGCCTACGGCTACACCAACCGGGAGATCTCCGCGAAGCTCTACGTCACCGTGAGCACCGTCGAGCAGCACCTCACGCGCGCCTACCGCAAGCTCGGCATCTCCCGCCGTCAGGACCTGCCCATGAGCCTGCAGTTCGACAGCCTCGACAGCGCCTTCCCGGGGGTAGGGGTCGCCTAGGGGCCGCAAGGGGAGGGGGCCGGGCACGGCCCCTGCCTAGCATCGGTCCGCGTGTCCACCCTTACTGACCTGACCAAGCGGGTCCTGCTGGGACGCGCGCTGCGCAGCGAGCAACAGCACGGCCAACTGCTGCCCAAGAGAATCGCCCTGCCGATCTTCGCCAGCGACGCCCTCTCCTCCGTGGCCTACGCACCGCAGGAGATCATGCTCACCCTGGGCGTGGCGGGCATCGCGGCGTACCAGTACACCCCGTGGATCGCCGGCGTCGTCGTGGTGGTGCTGCTGACCGTCGTCGCCTCCTACCGGCAGAACGTACGCGCCTACACCAGCGGCGGCGGCGACTTCGAGGTCGCCAACACCAACCTCGGCGAACGCTCCGGCCTGGTCGTGGCCGCCGCACTGCTGTGCGACTACGTGCTGACCGTCGCCGTGTCGGTGTCGGCGGCCGTGGAGAACCTCGGCGCGAGCATCCCCCTGCTGGCGGACCACCGCGTCGAGGCCGCGGTCGCGGTCGTCGTGCTGATCTCCCTCATGAACCTGCGCGGCGTCCGCGAGTCGGGCGCCGCGTTCGCGATACCCACGTACGCGTTCATGATCGCCGTCCTCGGCATGATCGTCTGGGGCGCGGTACGGCTGATCGGCGGCGAAGAGCTGCGGGCCGAGACCGCCGGCCTCACCATCCAGGGCGAGAGCGCCGGCATCGCCGGGTTCGCCCTCGCCTTCCTCGTCCTGCGCGCCTTCTCCTCCGGCTGCACCGCGCTCACCGGCGTCGAGGCCATCAGCAACGGCGTCCCGGCCTTCCGCCGGCCCAAGGGCGAGAACGCCGCGACCACCCTGGTCCTGCTCGGCGTCCTCGGCGTCACCATGTTCGTCGGCGTGACCGCCCTCGCCTACCGCACGGGCGCCAAGTTCGCCGATCCGGCACACGGCAGCCACCTCGTCGACCCGGTCACCGGCCAGGACGCCGGCGTCCCCCACCCGGTGATCGCCCAGGTCGCCAAGACCGTCTTCGAGGGCTTCTCCCCGGCGTTCTACTTCGTCACGGTGATGACCGGCATCATCCTCGTCCTCGCCGCGAACACCGCGTTCAACGGCTTCCCGGTGCTCGGCTCGATCCTCGCCCGCAGCCGCTTCATGCCCCGCCAGCTGCACACCCGCGGCGACCGGCTCGCCTTCAGCAACGGCATCGTCATCCTCGCCGCCGCGGCCGCGCTCCTCATCTACGCCTACGACGCGGCCGTCACCCAGCTCATCCCGCTCTACACGGTCGGCGTGTTCGTCTCCTTCACCATCAGCCAGATCGGCATGGTCCGGCACTGGAACCGGCTGCTGCCCGGTGCCGTCGACGTCCGGGGCCGCTCCGCGATGCGCCGGGCCCGCGCCATCAACGCCGTCGGCGCCGGCATCACCGCCCTGGTGCTGGCCGTCGTCCTCGCGACCAAGTTCGTCAGCGGCGCCTGGCTGGTGTGCCTGGCCATGGCCGGCCTGTACGCGCTGATGCGGGTCATCCGGCGCCACTACGACCGGGTCGCGCAGGAGCTGGAACCCGACCACGACAAGCCGGTGGCCTCCCTGCCCGGCCGGACGCACGTCCTCGTCCTCGTCTCCCAGCTGCACAAGCCCACCCTCCGCGCCGTGGAGTACGCCCACGCCCTGCGCCCCGACACCCTCCAGGCCGTCTCCGTCTCGGTCGACCCCGACGCGGCCGGCCGGCTGCGCGGGGAGTGGGAGCGCTCGGGCATGCCCGTACCGCTGCACCTGCTCGAATCCCCGTACCGGGAGATCACCCGCCCGGTCCTGGAGTACGTCCACCGCTTCCGCACCGACCACCCGCGCGACGTCGTCGCGGTGTTCATCCCCGAGTACGTGGTGGGCCGCTGGTGGGAGAACGTGCTGCACAACCAGAGCGCCCTGCGGCTCAAGGCCCGGCTGCTGTTCCAGCCCGGCGTCATGGTCACCAGCGTCCCCTGGCAGCTGGCCTCCTCCGAACGGGCCGGAGGGCGCCCGGAGCGCGCCGCGCCGGGCGCCGTCCGCAAGTCCTCGCCCCGCCACCCCGCCCCCGGACCGGGCGACGGCACCGGCGACGGTCCCGCCGGGACCCGGGACTGACAGGGGTGGGCAGGGGCCCCGGCAGGGGTGGGGGCCGCGCGTGCGCCGCCGTAACGTCGGCCGCGACGACACGTGTGAGCGAGCGATCTTGGGGGAACCGTGGTCCGTCGGCCTTGGGACGTGGAGTGCCCGGACGCACCCGTACGGCTGTTCTGCCTGCCGTGGGCCGGCGGCAGCGCCGTCACCTACCGCCGCGGCTGGCCGCAGGCCCTGGCACCCGACGTCGACGTGCACGCCGTGGAACTCCCCGGCCGCGGCGCCGAGTTCGGAGAGCCACCACTGCGCCGCGTGGAACCGCTGCTCGACGTGCTGACGGCGCGGATCGCCCCGCTCGTCGACCGGCCCTACGCGGTCTTCGGCCACAGCATGGGATCCATGCTCGGCCTCGAACTCACCCGCCGCCTGGTCGCCGTCGGCCTGCCCGAACCCATCCGCATGTTCATGTCCGGCAGCGGCATGCCGGGCCGGCGCCCCCGCACCGGGGGCAGCCCGCTGCACGAACTGCCCGAGAACGAGTTCCGCGAGTGGCTGCGCAAGACCGGCGGCACCCCCGCCGAGGTGTTCCGCAACCCCGAACTCCTGGACCTCGTCTCGCCGCTGCTGCGCGCCGACTTCGAACTCTGCGACGCCTACCGCCACCGGCCCGCACCGCCCTTCGCCTGCCCCGTCACCGCGATCGGCGGCGACGACGACCCCTACGTCCCGGTCGACGCGCTCGCCGAGTGGGCCGAGATCACCACCGGGCCGTTCGACCGCCTGGTCCTCACCGGCGGCCACTTCGCCTTCCAGGAGCACCTGGACCGGGTCCACGCCTTCGTCGCCGCCGCCCTGCGCACCGCCGTACGCGGCCTCGCCCCCACCCCGGCCGGGCCGGCCGCGTAGGGGTGACCGGGCCGGACACAGGGGTGCCCGCGCCCCGATCAGGGGTGAGGGAGGGCGCCGCCGTGATCCAGTCTTGGAGGGGACCGTACGCGTCGGGAAAGATGATCATCTCTTGATCGCTCGTGCGATCGGGATCCGATACCAACGGGAAACTGGTGATCGTCAGTTGATGCGGGAGTTCGAACGCGCCGCCCAGCAGGCCGGCTTCGTCCTCGACGACGCCCAGCGGCAGGCCGCCCTCAGGCTCGCCCGGCTCGGCGCCGACATGACGCGCCGCCGGGGACTGTTCAGCCGCCCCGCCGCACCCCCGCGCGGGGTCTACCTGTGGGGCTCGGTCGGCCGCGGCAAGAGCTGGCTGACCACCACCTTCTACGAGGCCGTACCGCTGCGGAACAAGCGGCGCCTGCACTTCCACGACTTCTTCCGCGAGTTCCACGCCGCCTACCACCGCAACCGCGGCGACAGCCGGGTCACCGACCGCGCCGTCACCGAACTCCTCGGCGACTGCCGCTTCCTCGTCTTCGACGAGTTCCACGTCCACGACGCCGGTGACGCGATGCTGATCGGCCGGGTCCTCAGGTCGATCCTCGACCAGAAGATCACCCTGCTCACCACCTCGAACTACCCTCCGGCCGGACTGCTCCCCAACCCGGTCTTCCACGAGATGTTCGAGCCCACGATCAAGCTGCTCGAAGAGACCATGGACGTCGTCGAACTCGGCGGCGGACGCGACTACCGGGCCGAGTACGGATCCGGCGCCGCCCGCTCCGAGTTCGAGCGCGGCGCCTACCTGTGGCCCGGCACCGGCGAGCAGCTCGCCGAACAGGGCCTCACCCCGCCCGAGCCCGCCGAACGGCAGCCCGTGGAGGTCGGCGGCGGACGCACCGTGCCCGCGCTGGCCGTCCGCGGCGACCGGGTCTGGTTCGACTTCCACGACCTGTGCGACCGGCCGTACTCGACCGGCGACTACCTGGCGGTGGTGGACCGCTTCCCCCTCTGGGTGCTCTCCGGCCTGCCCCGCCTGGCCGGGGAGAACCGGGATGCGGCCCAGCGGTTCGCCAACCTCATCGACGTGCTCTGCGACCGCGACGTACGCCTCGTCCTCGTCGCAGAGGCACCGCTCGACGACGTACTGCGGGGCGAGAACCTGCCGCTCGACGTCAACCGGACCGCGAGCCGCCTGTCGCTGCTGTCCGCCACGGCCGACTCCGACGCGCACTGAGCGGGGCCCGGTCGGTGCGGAACGCGCGGCTCGCTCCGCAGCTGTTTCCGACATCAGACAACAAAGGGCAATGCCGATGGCGACCGAACAAGAACTCCGCGACTACCTGAAGCGCGCGACCGTCGAACTGCGCTCCGTCAGGCAGCAGCTCCACGATGCCGAGGAAGCGGGCCACGAGCCCGTCGCCATCGTCGGCATGGGCTGCCGCTTCCCCGGCGGAGTGACCTCGCCGGAGGACCTGTGGCGGCTGCTCGAAGGGGGAGTCGACGCGATCTCCCCCTTCCCCGCCGACCGCGGCTGGGACCTCGACGCCCTGTACGACCCGGACCCCGACCGGCCCGGTACGACGTACACCCGCGAAGGCGGCTTCATCGACCGCGTCGCCGAGTTCGACGCCGGGTTCTTCGGCATCAACCAGCGTGAGGCCCTCGCCATGGACCCCCAGCAGCGGCTCCTCATGGAGACCGCCTGGGAGGTCGTCGAACGCGCCGGGATCGACGCCGCCTCCCTGCGCGGCAGCCGCACCGGAGTCTTCCTCTCGGTGATGTACCACGACTACGCCAACCTCCTGGAGGGCCGCGAGGAGCTCGCCGGCTACGTCATCAACGGCAGCGCCGGGAGCATCGCCTCCGGCCGCATCGCCTACGGCTTCGGCTTCGAGGGCCCCGCCCTCACCGTGGACACGGCCTGCTCGTCCTCGCTGGTGACCCTGCACCTGGCCGCCGAATCGCTGCGCCGCGGCGAGTGCTCCCTCGCGATGACCGGCGGCGCGACGGTGATGTCCACCCCCGCCTCCTTCGTCGAGTTCAGCCGGCAGCGCTCCCTCGCCCCCGACGGCCGCTGCAAGCCCTTCTCCGCGCACGCGGACGGCACGGGCTGGTCCGAGGGCGTCGGCATGCTCCTCCTGGAGCGGCTCTCCGACGCCCGGCGCAACGGCCACGAGGTGCTCGCCGTGATCCGCGGCTCGGCCGTCAACCAGGACGGCGCCAGCAACGGCCTCACCGCCCCCAACGGCCCCTCCCAGCAGCGGGTCATCGGCCAGGCCCTGGCCAACGCCCGGCTGACCGCCGACCAGATCGACGCGGTCGAGGCCCACGGCACGGGCACCTCCCTCGGCGACCCCATCGAGGCGCAGTCCCTGCTGGCCACCTACGGCCAGGAGCGGCCGGCGGACCGCCCCCTGTGGCTGGGCTCCCTCAAGTCCAACATCGGCCACACCCAGGCCGCCGCCGGCGCCGGCGGCGTCATCAAGATGGTCATGGCCATGCGGCACGGCGTACTCCCCAAGTCCCTGCACGCAGAGGAACCGACCCCACACGTCGACTGGGCCTCCGGCGCGGTGGAACTGCTCGCCGAGGCCCGGCCGTGGCCCGAGACCGGACGGCCCCGGCGCGCCGCAGTGTCCTCGTTCGGCATCAGCGGCACCAACGCCCACGCCATCCTGGAACAGGCCCCCGACCCCCTCCCGGCGCAGGCCGCCCCGGACCCGGCCGCCGCGGCCCCCGAGGCGGACACCGCCCAGCCCGCCCCCCGCCCAGCGGCCTTCTCCACCGCCCCGGCCGTCGCCTGGCCGGTCTCCGGCCGCACCGGCCCGGCCCTGCGCGCCCAGGCCGCACGGCTCCGGGACCGGATCGCCGCCGACCCCGCCGCCGACCCGCGGGCCGTCGCCGCCGCCCTCCTGCACACCCGCTCCGCCTTCGAGCACCGCGCGGTCCTCCTCGCCGCGGACCTGCCCGGCCTCCTGGACCGCCTCGACGCGCTGGCCGCCGGCCCGGACCACGGCGAGGACGACGGAGGACGCCCCGACGGGCTGATCACCGGCGTGGCCCGGGCCGGCGACGTCCGGCCCGTCTTCGTCTTCCCGGGCCAGGGCTCGCAGTGGACCGGCATGGCCCTCGAACTCCTCGACTCCTCCCCGGTCTTCGCCGAACGCATCGCGGCCTGCGAGGCCGCGTTCGCCCCGTACGTGGACTGGTCGCTGACCGGCGTCCTGCGGGCGGCGGACGGCGCGCCCTCCCCGGACCGGGTGGACGTCCTGCAGCCCGCCCTGTTCGCGGTGATGGTCTCCCTCGCCGAACTCTGGCGGGCCTGCGGCGTCGAACCGGCCGCCGTGGTCGGCCACAGCCAGGGCGAGGTCGCCGCCGCCGTCGTCGCCGGCGCGCTCTCCCTGGCCGACGGCGCCCGGATCGTCGCCCTGCGCAGCCAGGCCCTGCTGGAACTGTCCGGCACCAGCGCGATGGCCTCCGTCGCCCTGCCCGCCGACAAGACCGCCGCCCTCCTGACCGCCTGGGACGGCCGGCTCTCCCTCGCCGCCGTCAACGGCCCGACCTCCGTGGTCGTCGCCGGCGACCGCACGGCCCTGGACGAGATGCTGGAGAAGCTCACCGCCGACGGCGTCTGGGCCCGCCGCGTCCCGGGCGTCGACACACCCGGCCACTCGGCGCGCATCGAGGAGGTGCGCGAGCGGATGCTCGACGCCCTCGCCCCCGTCGCCCCCGCCGAGTCCGCCGTCCCCTACTACTCCACCGTCACCGGCACCCTCCTGGACACCGCGGGACTCGACGCCGGCTACTGGTACCGCAACATGCGCCAGACGGTGCAGCTGGAGCAGGCCGTCCGCGCCCTCGCCGCCGACGGCCACGCCCACTTCCTGGAGATCAGCCCCCACCCCGTGCTGGGCGTGGGCCTCGCCGAGACCCTCGAACAGGCCGGCACCGACGCCTTCCTCGGCGAGACGCTGCGCCGGGACGCCGGCGGCACCGGACGCTTCCTCACCTCCCTGGCCGCCGCCCACGTCAACGGGGTACAGGTCGACTGGGACGCGGCGCACGCCGGGCGGCTGCCGCACCCCGCCCCCGGCCTGCCCACGTACGCCTTCCAGCGCGGCCGCTACTGGCCGCAGGCCTCCACCCCCGCCGGCGACGCGACCGCGCTGGGCCTCGGCTCCGCCGGACACCCGCTGCTCGGCGCCGCCGTCCCGCTGCCCGACACCGACGGGTTCCTCTTCACCACCCGCCTCTCACCGGCCTCCCACCCCTGGCTCGCCGACCACGCGCTGCTCGGCCACGCCCTGCTGCCCGGCACCGCCTTCCTCGAACTCGCCCTGCACGCGGGGCGGCAGCTCGGCTGCGCCCGCGTGGAGGAACTCGTCCTGGAGGCACCGCTGCCGCTGCCCGAGCACGGCGGCGTCCAGGTCCAGCTCACCGTCGGCGCGGCCGACGGGGCGGGCCGCCGGCCGGTGGCCGTGTACGCCCGCCCCGACGGCGCGGGCGCCGACCCGGCCGGGACCGGGCAGCCGTGGACCCGCCACGCCGGCGGGCACCTCACCCCCGACACCGCGCCCGCCGCCCCCGCCTTCGGGATGTGGCCGCCCGAGGGCGCGACCCCGGTCGACGTGAGCGGCCTCTACGACGCGTTCGCGGCGGCCGGCTTCGGGTACGGGCCCGCCTTCCGGGGCCTGCGCGCCGCCTGGCGCCGGGGCGAGGAGGTCTTCGCCGAGGTCCGCCTGCCCGAGGAGCAGCAGGCGGGCGCGGCCGGCTTCGGACTGCACCCGGCCCTGTCGGACGCCGCCCTGCACGCGATCCCGCTCGGCGCCCTGGCCGACGGGGACGAGCGACACGGCGACGGCGTGACCGCCGGGATCGGCCGGGGCCGGATGCCGTTCGCCTGGCACGACGTCACCCTGCACGCCACCGGCGCCCGGTCGCTGCGGGTCGCCCTCGCACCCGCCGGGAACGAGGCCGTCTCCCTGGAACTCACCGACCAGACGGGCCTCCCGGTGGCCGGCGTCGGCTCGCTGGTGCTGCGGCCCCTGAACCGGGAGCAGCTCGCCGGGGCCCGCCCCGGGCACGGCGACTCCCTGTTCCGCCTCGACTGGACCCCCCTCCCCGCGCTCCCGACACCCCCCGACGCCTCCTGGGCGGTGCTGGGCCCGGACGCCCCCGCCCCGGCCTCCGGCGCGCGGCGGATCGGCGACCTCGCGGAACTCACCGCGCTCCCGGCGCTCGTGCTGGCCTCGCCCGCCGCGGGCGCCGCCGAGGTGCGCTCCGCCACCGCCGCCACCCTCGCCCTGCTCCGGTCGTGGCTGGCCGACCCCCGGCTCGGGGAATCCCGGCTGGCCGTGGTCACCCGGGGGGCCGTGGCGACGGGGGAGGGCGACGGAGCCCCGGACCCGGTCCAGGCGGCCGTGTGGGGCCTGGTCCGCTCGGCGCAGTCGGAGCACCCGGAACGGTTCCTGCTGATCGACCTCGAGCAGCCGGCCGCCGGCACCGACGGGGCCGCCGGCCACGACGCCCTGGCCCGCGCCGTGGCGTCCGGCGAGCCCCAGACCGCCGTCCGCGGCGCCACCGTGCACGCCCCGCGCCTGGCCCGGGCGGCAGCGGGCACCGCTGCCGCGGACGGGACCGGCTTCGCCCCCGACGGCACCGTCCTCATCACCGGCGGTACCGGAACCCTGGGCCGGGCGGTGGCCCGCCACCTGGTCACCGCACACGGCGTACGCCACCTCCTCCTGGTCAGCCGCTCCGGCGGCGCCGAGGACCTGGCGGCGGAACTGTCCGCCCTGGGCGCCTCGGTGACCGTCGCCGCCTGCGACGTCGCCGACCGCGAGGCCCTGGCCTCCCTCCTGGCCGCGATCCCGGCCGGGCACCCCCTGACCGCCGTCATCCACACCGCGGGCGTCCTGGACGACGGCGTCGTCGAGTCCCTCACCGCCGAGCGCTTCGACGCCGTGCTGCGCCCGAAGGCCGACGCCGCCCGCAACCTCCACGAACTCACCGCGGACCTCGGCCTTACGGCGTTCGTCCTCTACTCCTCCGCCGCCGGCCTGTTCGGCGCCCCCGGCCAGGGCAACTACGCCGCCGCCAACGCCTACGTCGACGCCCTCGCCCAGTACCGGCGCTCCCTCGGCCTGCCCGCGCAGTCCCTCGCCTGGGGCCTGTGGGCCGAACGCAGCGGTATGACCGGGCACCTCGACGGGGCCGGGCTCGCCCGCATCGAACGCGCCGGAGCCCAGGCCCTGACGACCGCCGAGGGGCTCGGCCTGTTCGACGCCGCGCTCGCCTCCCCCGAGGCGCTCCTCGTCCCGATGCGGATGGACCTCGCGGCCGTACGCGCCCAGGCCGCGGCGGGCGAGAGCGTGCCCCGGCTGCTGCGCTCCCTGGTCCCGGCCCCCGTGCGCCGGGCCGCCGCCGAGGCGGCGCCCGTGACCTCGCTGGCGCACCAGCTGGCCGGACTCCCGGAGCACGAACGCACCCGTGTCCTGTCCGACCTGGTACGCGGCCACGCCGCCACCGTCCTCGGCCACGCGGGCCCGCAGGAGGTCGAGGCCGACCGCGGCTTCCTGGAGCTGGGGCTCGACTCGCTGACGGCGGTCCAGCTCCGCAACCGCCTCGGCGCCGCCACCGGACTGCGCCTGCCGACCACGCTCGTCTTCGACTACCCGACGCCTGCCGCGCTCGCCGCGTTCCTGCGCGGCCTGCTGGTGGTCGAGGAGCCGAGGCCGGCGGTGTTCGGCGAACTGGACCGGCTGGAGGGCACCCTCCGGGCGGCCGCCTCCCAGGACTCCGAAGAGGTCCGGGCCGAGGTGTCGGCGCGCCTCGCGGACCTGCTGGCGCTCTTCGGGACGCCGGCGCCCGCCGCCGCGACGACCACCGCCGCGGCCCTGGGCACCGCCTCGGCAGACGAGATATTCGACTTCATCCAGGCCGAATTCGGCCGCTAGGAGGGAGAACGCGGGAGGGCCTGTACCGGCCGGATCGCTCCGGCTGGTACAGGCCCTCCCTTTCCGTTCGCGGCGCCCCTACGGGCGAAGGCGCACCGGAAGCGTCTCCAGCCCCTGCATCATAAAACTCTTGCGCCAGCGCAATTCGGAATCCGGAACGGCGAGGGAAAGATCGGGGAAACGGGCCAGGATGTCGCGCAGGGCTATTTCCATTTCCGCCCGGGCGAGCGGCGCGCCGACGCAGTAGTGGATTCCGTGCCCGAATCCGAGGTGGCCGTTGGTGGACCGGCTGACGTCGAGCATGTGCGGGCAGGCGAACTTCGCCTCGTCCCGGTTGGCCGACCCGAGCAGCACCGACACGTACTCGCCCGCCCCCACGGTCACCCCGCCCAGTTCCAGCGGCTCCGTGGCGTAGCGCAGCGTCGCCCGGTTGCCCGGGCCCTCGTAGCGCAGGAACTCCTCGTTGGCGGCCGGGATGAGGCCCGGGTCCGCGCGGACCGCCGCGAGCTGCTCCGGGTGGCCCAGCAGGGCCCGCAGACCGTGTCCGATCATGTTCACGGTGGTCTCGTATCCGGCCACCACCAGCAGGAACACCGTCGAGACCAGCTCGACGTCGGAGAGCTGGTCCTGGTCGTCGCGGGCGGTCACCAGCGCGCTGATGAGGTCCTCGCCCGGCTCGGCGCGCTTCTGCTGGACCATCTGCCCGATGTGCTGGCCGAACCTCGCCATGTTCGCGCCGGCGTTCTCGTTGTCGTTCGACATGATGGCGCCCGTCAGCCCCACCAGCACCGGCAGGTGCTCGGCCGTGATGCCCAGCAGCTCGGCGAGCACCTTGACCGGGAAGACCGCCGTGTAGTGCTCCACCAGGTCGACCACGCCGTCGCCGGAATCGGCGGCCGCCTTCTCCGCCGCGTCCAGCAGCTCCGCGCTGATCCGCTCGATCGTGGGCCGCAGCCGCTCCACGCTGCGCGCCGTCAGGGCCTTGTTGACCAGCTTGCGCAGCCGGGTGTGGCCCGGCGGGTCCATGTTGAGCATGTGGCGGCCCACCGAGCTGTGCTCCAGCCGGGGCGTGCCGCCCTCGCTCATCTCGCGGTCGAAGTAGCCCAGCTCGACCGAGGTGTCGATGTCCTTGGACAGGGCCGGGTGCGTCATCGCGATCCGGGCCTCCTCGTGGCTGACGACCGCCCAGACCCGCAGGCCGCTGGGCAGCAGCATCCGGTGCACCGGCCCCCGCGCCCTGAGGCCGGCGAAGGCCGGATAGGGGTTGCTCAGAAACTCTTCGTCCATTACGGGAAGGGACACGAATACTCCTCGGATTACCGAATAGGGGTTGACCAGTAGGCCGCTTAAGGGGTTGCTTCAGGGGTTTGCAGGGGCCGATAGGGGTCGCCCCGGGTAACACCACTATTGAAGTTGATCTCACTTGTCGGCTCGCATAGTATCGGCCGCCGCGGGGGATGAAAAGAAATTCATAAACCTTTCTCCCGTGCGGCAAGAGCGTTGGTCTGGATCAATGCGGGCGATCGGATGCGGGGGACATGCAATGGGGGAGCACGCGGTGCGGGACGGCCTTCTCAGGCCCCTCTCGGAACTCCTCCGGGGGCACGCGCGCGACCGCGCCGACCGGATCGCCCATTCCGACGGGACGCGCGAGGTCACCTACGGGGAGCTGGCGGCCACGACCGGCAGGCTGGCCGGCCACCTCGCCGCCCTCGCCGCCGGCCGCGGCCGGCGCGTCCTCGTCCACCTGGGAAACCGGGTCGAGACCGTCGAGAGCTGCCTCGCCGCCACCCGCGCCGCCCTCGTCGCCGTACCCGTCAGCCCCCGCGCGGGCGACGCCGAACTGAAGCACGTCCTCGACGACTCCCAGGCCGCCGTCGTCATCACCGACGCGCACCGCCTCGCCCAGTACCGCCGCCTGGAGGCGGTGGGACACGGCGTCCATTTCGTCGTCGTCACCGCACCGGGCGAGACCCCCACCGCCGGTACCGACGCCGCCGGCGTCCACGACTACGCCCGGCTGTCCGCCACCGAACCGCCCGCGCCCGCCCCCGACGACCTCGCCCTCGACGAAGTCGCCTGGATGCTCTACACCTCCGGCACCACCGGCACCCCCAAGGGCGTCCTGTCCACCCAGCGCGCCGGCCTCTGGTCCGTCGCCGCCGGATACCCGTCCGTCCTCGGCATGACCGACGACGACCGCCTGCTGTGGCCGCTGCCGCTCCACCACAGCTTCGCGTTCAACCTGTGCGTCCTCGGCGTCACCGCCACCGGAGCCTCGGCACGCATCATGGCCGACCCCACCCCGGGCGAGGTGCTCGACGAACTGCGCGCCGCCCCCTACACCCTGATGGCCGCCGTCCCGACGCTCTGCCACCACCTCCTGGACACCGCCGGCGAGGCCGCACCGGCCCTGACCGGACTGCGGGCGTTCCTCGTGGCCGGCGCGGTCACCGGCCCGGAACTCGGCGCACGCTTCGCCGACGCCTTCGGCGTCCCCCTGATCGACAGCTACGGCAGCACCGAGACCACCGGCGTCATCACCTGCAACCCGCTGACCGGACCCCGCGTCCCCGGCTCCTGCGGGCGCCCCGTCCCCGGCCTCGGCCTGCGCGTCGTCGACCCGGCCACCGGGCTCGACGTCCCCTGCGGCGACGAGGGCGAGATCCGCGTCGACAGCCCCAGCCTGATGCTCGGCTACCACCGCGCCCCCGAGGCGACCGAAGCGGCCTTCCACGAAGGCTGGTACCGCACCGGAGACCTCGGCCGCCTCGACACCGACGGCTTCCTCACCATCACCGGACGGCTGAAGGAACTGATCATCCGCGGCGGCGAGAACATCCACCCCGCCGAGATCGAGGACGTGATCCGCGCCGGCGAGGACATCGCCGACGTCGCCGTCGTCGCCCGCCCCCACAGCGGCCTCGGCGAGGTCCCCGTCGCCTACGTGGTCCCCCGCGAAGGCCGGAACCTGTCGCCCGAGGACATCCTGACGCGCTGCCGGGAACACCTCGCCTACTACAAGGTGCCCGTCGCCCTCCACCGCACCGCACACATCCCCCGGACCACCTCCGGCAAGACGGTCCGCCGACTCGTCGGCACCGGCCCCGAACCCACCCGGCTCCTCGCCTCCGGCACCACCCACCACGACCGGATCAGCCGCACCCTGCCCGGACCGGCCCCCGTCCCCGCCTCCCTCCCCGCCGACGACACCAGCACCCTCGCCGCCACCGCCGTCCTGCTGCTCACGGCGCCCGACGAGGGCGACCGCGCCGACACCCTGGCCCGCCACCTGACCGGTGCCCACCACTGCACCGACGTCACCCGCGCGACCTGCGACCCCACCGACGCCGAAGCGCTCGACCGGACCCTCGCCGACTTCGACGCCCCCGCCGTGGTCCTGCTCGCCGCCGACACCCCCGGAGCGGTCTTCGACGCCGCCGCACAGCGCCTGAGCGCCCAGGGCCGCACCGCGCTCTCCCTGACCGCCGCACCCGAGGTCACCGGCCACGAACTCCGCGAAGGCCTCGACGCCGCACTGATCGAGGGCGAACCGGCCGTCCGCGTCCACCCCTTCGGCCGGGAACCGGCGGCGCCCCACGACCCCACAGCCACCGGGGACCCCGACCTGACCCGGCGCCTGACCGGGGAACTCCTCCCGCTGAGCGAGGACGGCCGCGAGCGGCGCCTGCTGCGCCTCGTCACCGACGCCATCGCCGAAGTACGGGGCGACACCACCCGCGGCACCCCCGGCCCGCGCGAGCGGTCCCGGCCGCTCGGCTTCGACTCCATGGCCTCCGTACGCCTGTCGGCCCGGCTGGGCGCGGCCACCGGACTGCGGCTGCCCGCCTCCCTGGCCTTCGACCACCCGACCCCCGTCCTGCTCGCCCGGTACCTGCGCGGCCGGCTGCTCGGCCCGGCCGCCGCGGCCGCCGCGCAGGACCCGGTGGCGGACACCGCCGACCCGGTGGTCGTCGTCGGCGCGGCCTGCCGGTTCCCCGGCGGCGTGGGCTCGCCCGAGGACCTGTGGCGCCTGGTCGCCTCGGGCACCGACGCGGTGGGCCCCTTCCCGCAGGACCGCGGCTGGGACCTCGACGGCCTCTTCGACGCCGACCCCGACACGCCCGGCACCACGTACACCCGCGAAGGCGGCTTCCTCGACGGAGCCGCCGACTTCGACGCCGGCTTCTTCGGGATCTCCCCGCGCGAGGCCCTCGCCATGGACCCCCAGCAGCGCCTGCTGCTGGAGACCTCCTGGGAGCTGTTCGAACAGGCCGGCATCGACCCCGACTCCCTGCGCGGCAGCCGCACCGGCGTCTTCGCCGGCCAGATGTACCACGACTACGCACCGCGCCTGGCCGGGGAGACCGGCCTGGACGGCTACCTGAGCACCGGCGGCGCGGGCAGCGTCCTGTCCGGGCGGCTGTCCTACTTCTACGGCTTCCAGGGCCCCGCCCTGACCGTGGACACGGCGTGCTCCTCCTCCCTCGTCGCCCTGCACCTCGCGGCGGAGTCACTGCGCCGCGGCGAATGCGAACTGGCCCTGGCCGGCGGCGTCGCCCTGATGGCCACCCCGGCCTCCTTCGTCGACTTCAGCCGCCAGCGCGGCCTGTCCCCCGACGGCCGCTGCAAGCCCTTCGCGGCCGCCGCCGACGGCACGGCCTGGTCCGAGGGCGTCGGCATGCTCCTCGTGGAGCGACTGTCGGACGCACGCCGCAACGGCCACCGGGTCCTCGCCGTCCTCAAGGGCTCCGCCGTCAACCAGGACGGCGCCTCCAACGGCCTGTCCGCCCCCAACGGCCCCGCCCAGCAGCGCGTCATCCGCCAGGCCCTCGCCCACGCCGGCCTCACGGCCGACCAGGTCGACGCCGTCGAGGCGCACGGCACCGGCACCACCCTCGGCGACCCCATCGAGGCCCAGGCCCTCCTCGCCACCTACGGCCAGGACCGGCCGGAGGACCGCCCGCTGTGGCTCGGCTCCGTCAAGTCGAACCTGGGCCACACCCAGGCCGCGGCGGGCATGGCCGGCGTCATCAAGATGGTCATGGCGATGCGCCACGGCCTGCTGCCCCGCACCCTGCACGTCGACGCCCCCACCCCGCACGTGGACTGGACGGCGGGCCGCGTCGAACTGCTCGCCGAGGACGTCACCTGGCCGGAGACCGGCCGCCCGCGCCGTGCGGCCGTCTCCTCGTTCGGCATCAGCGGCACCAACGCCCACGTCATCCTGGAAGAAGCGCCGCCCGTCGCCGCGCAGGAACCGGCGCCGACGGCCCCCGCTCCGGGAATTCCGGTCTGGGTGCTGTCGGGCCGGGACGCGGGGGCGGTACGGGCGCAGGCGGCCCGGCTGCTGGAGCGGGTGACGGCCGATCCGGAGCCGCCGTCCCCGGCCGACGTGGCTTTCTCGCTGGTGGCTTCGCGGGCCGCGCTGGGCAGTCGGGCGGCCGTGGTGGCTGCCGACCGTGCGGGTCTGCTGGCCGGGCTGGAGGCCCTGGCCGAGGGCCGCTCGGCGCCGGGCGTGGTCGAGGGCGCGGTGTCGGGCGGCAAGTCCGCGTTCCTCTTCTCCGGCCAGGGCGCGCAGCGTCCGGGGATGGGCCGTGAGCTGTACGAGGCGCAGCCGGTGTTCGCGGCGGCGTTCGACGAGGTGTGCGCCCACTTCGACTTCCCGCTGAAGGACATCGTCTTCGGCGGTGGGGAGGAGGTCCACCGCACCGAGTGCACCCAGCCGGCACTGTTCGCCGTCGAGGTGGCGTTGTACCGGCTGCTGGAGTCCTACGGCGTCCGTCCGGACTTCCTGGCCGGGCATTCGATCGGTGAGATCGCCGCCGCGCACGTCGCCGGCGTCCTCTCCCTCGCGGACGCCGCGGCGCTGGTCCGTGCCCGGGGTGCGCTGATGGGTGCCCTGCCGGAGGGCGGGGCGATGGTATCCGTCCAGGCCGCCGAGGACGAGGTCCGCCCGCTGCTGTCGGCGGACGTCGACATCGCGGCGGTCAACGGCCCCCAGTCCGTGGTGATTTCGGGCGCCGAGCAGGCCGTCCTCGCGGTCGCCGCCACCCTCGCCGGCCGGGGCCGCAAGACGAAGCGCCTGACGGTCTCGCACGCCTTCCACTCGCCCCTGATGGAGCCGATGCTGGAGGCGTTCCGCGAGGTCGCCGAGTCCCTGACCTACTCCGCGCCCGAGATCCCGGTGGTATGCGCCCTCTCCGGAGACGTGGCCTCTGCGGACTACTGGGTGCGCCACGTCCGCGAGGCCGTCCGTTTCCACGACGCCATGCGCCGGCTGGAAGCCGCGGGGGTGGACACCTACCTCGAACTCGGCCCGGACGCCGTCCTGGCCGCCATGGGCCAGGCCTGCCTGACCGAGCCCGCCACCCTCCTGCCCCTGCTGCGCCGCGACCGCTCCGAGCCGTTCACGCTGATGTCCGCCCTCGCGGGAGCGTTCGTCCGCGGCGTCGAGCCCGAGTGGACCCGCGTCCTGTCCGGCCGCCGCGTCGACCTGCCCACGTACGCCTTCCAGCGGCAGCGCTACTGGCCCGCCGCACCCATGGCGGCCGCGGCCGGCCACGGAGACCCCGCGGACGACCTGCTCTACCGGGTGACCTGGGAGCGGCTCGAAGACCCCGCTGACCCCTCCGCGACCACCGCCCCCCTCGGGTCCTGGCTGGTCGTCACCGACGCCGGCCACCCCGCCGGGTACGCCGGCACGGTCATCGCCGCGCTGGCCGACCGGGGCGCCGACGTGGTGCCGCTGCCCCTGACCGCCGCCGAGCACGACCGGACCGTACTCGCCCGGCGGCTGGCCGGGGAGATCCCGGCGGACGGCCTCACCGGAGTGCTGTCCCTGCTCGACCCCGACGGCGCCGACGCCACGGCCGCCACCCTCGCCCTGATCCAGGCCCTCGGCGACACCGGCCGGCCGGCCCCGCTGTGGGTCGCCACCCGCGGCGCGGTCCGCGTGGACGAGCGGGAGGACGGCCCCGTGCGCCCCCGCCAGGCCCAGCTGTGGGGCCTGGGCCGGGTGGCCGCACTGGAGGCCCCCGACGGCTGGGGCGGCCTGGTCGACCTGCCCGAACAGCTGGACGCCGACGCCCTGCGACGGCTGTGCGCCCTCCTCGCCGGAGCCGCCGACGAGGACGAGACCGCCCTGCGCCCCTCCGGCACCCACGCCCGCAGGCTGGTGCGGACCGGCTGGTCGGCGCCCGCCCGGGACTGGTCGCCACGTGGCACCGTCCTCGTCACCGGCGGCACCGGAGCCCTCGGCGGCCACGTCGCCCGCTGGCTCGCCGAGGCGGGCGCCGAGCACCTGCTGCTGGTCAGCCGGCGCGGCGCGGACGCCCCGGGCGCGGCGGAGCTCGTGGACGGACTGTCCGCGCGGGGAGCCGAGGTCACCCTCGCGGCCTGCGACGTGTCCGACGAGGACGCCCTCGCCGCGCTCCTCGCCGCCGTACCGGCCGAACACCCGCTGACGGCCGTCGTGCACACCGCCGGAGTCCTCGACGACGGCGTGCTCAGCGCCCTCACCCCCGCGCAGCTCACCCGCGTACTGGAGGGCAAGACGGACGCCGCCCTCACCCTGGACCGGCTGACGCGCGGCCTCGGCCTCGACGCGTTCGTCCTCTTCTCCTCGCTCGCCGGCGTCATCGGAGCGGCCGGACAGGCGAACTACGCGGCGGCGAACGCCGCCCTGGACGCCCTCGCCCAGCAGCGCCGCCGCGAAGGCCTGCCGGCCACCGCCGTCGCGTGGGGAGCCTGGGAAGGCGACGGCATGGCCGCCGCCGACGCGGTCGTCCGCGAGCGCATGCGCCGCACCGGCTTCCGCCCCATGGGCCCGCGGCGGGCCCTGCGCCTGCTGGACGGCGCGATCCGCCACGGCGAGACGGCGGTCCTGGCCGCCGACATCGACTGGGACCGCTACGCGCGGGCCCACGGCCCGGCGGCCCGGCGCCCCCTCCTGCGGGCGCTCACCGGCGCGGCGGTGCCCGTACCCGCCACCGGCCTCGCCGCCACCCTGGCCGGCCGCGGCCCGGACGAGCAGCGCGCGGCCCTCGTCGGGCTGATCCGCGGACACGCCGCCGAACTGCTGATGCACCCGACGCCGGACGCCATCGCCCCCGAGCGGTCCTTCCGGCAGCTGGGCTTCGACTCGCTGGCCTCGGTGGAGCTGGCCGGCCGGCTCGGCGCGGCCACCGGACTGCGCCTGCCCGCCTCCCTCGCGTTCGACTACCCCAGCCCGGTGGCGCTGGCGGAGTTCCTGCGCGGCGAGCTGGCCGGCACCGCGCGGCAGGCCGTCGTGGCGGGCCCGGTGGCGGACGCCTCCGACCCGGTGGTGGTCGTCGGCGTGGCCTGCCGCTTCCCCGGCGGCGTGTCCTCGGCCGACGGGCTGTGGTCCCTCCTCGCGGACGGCGCCGACGCGGTGGGCCCCTTCCCGCAGGACCGCGGCTGGGACCTGGCGAACCTGTTCGACGCCGACCCCGACACACCCGGGACCACGTACGCGACGGCCGGCGGCTTCCTGGAGGCCGTGGGCGACTTCGACGCCGGCTTCTTCGGGATCTCCCCCCGCGAGGCCCTCGCCATGGACCCCCAGCAGCGGCTGCTGCTGGAGACCTCCTGGGAGCTGTTCGAACAGGCGGGCGTCGACCCGGACTCGCTGCGCGGCAGCCGCACCGGCGTCTACATCGGCTCCAACGGCCAGGACTACACCGCCCTCGTGGCGCGGTCCGCCGAGGACCTGGAGGGCTACCTCGGCACGGGCGGCGCCGCCAGCGTCGTCTCGGGCCGGATCGCGTACAGCTTCGGCCTCGAGGGGCCCGCGGTGACGGTGGACACGGCCTGCTCGTCCTCCCTCGTCGCCCTGCACCTCGCGGCGGAGGCGCTGCGGCGCGGCGAATGCGAGCTGGCCCTGGCCGGCGGCGTGACCGTCATGTCGACCCCGGACGCGTTCGTCGACTTCAGCCGCCAGCGCGGCCTCTCACCGGACGGCCGCTGCCGGGCCTTCGCGGCCGCCGCGGACGGCACGGGCTGGTCCGAGGGCGTCGGCATGCTCCTGGTGGAGCGGCTGTCGGACGCCCGGCGCCACGGCCACGAGGTCCTCGCCGTCCTCAAGGGCTCCGCCGTCAACCAGGACGGCGCCTCCAACGGCCTGTCCGCCCCCAACGGCCCCGCCCAGCAGCGCGTCATCCGCCAGGCCCTCGCCAACGCGGGCCTGACCGCCGACCAGGTCGACGTGGTGGAGGCGCACGGCACGGGCACCCCGCTCGGCGACCCGATCGAGGCGCAGGCACTGCTGGCCACGTACGGCCAGGACCGCCCGGCGGACCGCCCGCTGTGGCTGGGCTCCCTGAAGTCCAACCTCGGCCACACCCAGGCCGCGGCCGGCGTGGCCGGCGTGATCAAGATGGTGCTCGCGATGCGGCACGGCGTCGTACCGAAGACGCTGCACGTGGACGCCCCGACCCCGCACGTCGACTGGACGGCGGGCGAGGTCCGGCTGCTGACCGAACCGCTGGCCTGGACCCCGGCGGACGAACCGCGCCGCGCGGCCGTGTCCTCGTTCGGCATCAGCGGCACCAACGCCCACGTCATCCTGGAGGAAGCGCCGCCCGTCACCGCGCGGGAGCCGGCGCGCACCGCCCCCGCGCCCACGCCCGTATGGGTGCTGTCGGGCCGTGACGCGGACGCCGTCCGCGCCCAGGCCGGGCGGCTGCGAGCCCGGGTGTCGGCCGACGCCGAGGCCGACCTCACGGCGGTGGGCCGGTCGCTGGCGGTGGGCCGCAAGGCCTTCGAGCACCGTGCCGCCGTGGTCGCCCAGGACCGGGACGAGGCCCTGGCGGCCCTGGCGGCCCTGGCCGACGGGGCCACGGACGCGGCCGCCCCGGGCCGGTCCGCGTTCCTCTTCACCGGCCAGGGCGCGCAGCGTCCGGGCATGGGACGTGAGCTGTACGAGACCCAGCCGGTGTTCGCGGCGGCCTTCGACGAGGTGTGCGGACACTTCGACTTCCCGCTGAAGGACATCGTCTTCGGCGAGGGCGAGGAGGTCCACCGAACGGAGTTCACCCAGCCCGCGCTGTTCGCCGTCGAGGTGGCCCTCTACCGGCTGGCGGAGTCGCTCGGTCTGCGCGCGGACTTCGTCGCCGGGCACTCGATCGGCGAGATCGCCGCCGCGCACGTGGCGGGTGTCTTCTCCCTCGCGGACGCCTCGGCCCTGGTCCGCGCCCGCGGCGCCCTCATGGGCGCCCTGCCGGAGGGCGGGGCGATGGTCTCCGTCCAGGCCGCCGAGGACGAGGTCCGTCCGCTGCTGTCGGCGGACGTCGACATCGCGGCGGTCAACGGCCCCCAGGCCGTGGTCATCTCGGGCGCCGAGCAGGCCGTCCTCGCGGTCGCCGCCACCCTCGCCGACCGGGGCCGCAAGACCAGGCGCCTCACCGTCTCGCACGCCTTCCACTCGCCCCTCATGGAACCGATGCTGGACGCGTTCCGCGAGCTCGCCGAGTCCCTGGCCTACCGCGAGCCCGGGATCCCGGTGGTCTCCACCCTCACCGGCACCCTCGCCGGCGCCGGGGAGCTGACCTCGCCCGCCTACTGGGTGCGCCACGTCCGCGAGGCCGTCCGCTTCCACGACGCCGTCCGCCACCTGGAAGCCGCCGGGGTGCGCACCTACCTCGAACTCGGTCCCGACGCCGTCCTGACCGCCATGGCCCAGCAGTGCGTCACCGAGGCCGCCGCCGACGCGTCCGGCTTCGTCCCCCTGATGCGGCGCGGCAAGGACGCCCGGCACACCCTCGCCGCCGCCCTGGCCGCCCTGTTCGCCCGGGGCACCGACCCGCACTGGCCGGCGTACTTCGGCCCCGGCACGCGGGCACCCGGCGTACCCGGCCACGCCTTCCGGCGGACCCGCCACTGGCCGCGCCCGCGCCCCGCCGGCGCGCACGGCGCCGACGCGCACCCGCTGCTCACCGCCGTCCTCGACCGCGCCGGCTCCGACGAGGTGCTCCTCTCCGGCCGCCTGTCGGCCCGTACGCACCCCTGGCTGGCCGACCACGTCGTCAACGGCACGGTCATCGTGCCCGGGACCGCCTTCGTCGAGATGGCCCTGCGCGCCGGCCGGGAAGCCGGCTGCGACACCCTCGACGAGCTGACCGTCCTCGCACCGCTGCGCCTGCCCGAGGCCTCCGTCGTCGAGGTGCAGACGCTCCTGGCCCCCGCCGGCCCCGACGGGGAGCCCGGGACCTGGACCGTGACCGTCCACGCACGGCCGGCCGACGCCCCCGACACGGGCTGGACCCGGCACGCGAGCGGGCTCCTCAGCGGCGCCACGACGTCCTCGGGCCCGTCCGCCGGGCCGCTCGTGTGGCCGCCGGCCGACGCCCAGCCGGTCGAGGCGGGGGACACGTACGTCCGCGCCGCCGCCATGGGCTTCGACTACGGCCCGGCGTTCCAGGGCCTGAAGGCCGCCTGGCGCCGGGGCGACGAGATCTTCGCCGAGGTCGCCCTGCCCCCGGCGGACGCCGACGACGCCGCACGGTTCGCCTTCCACCCCGCGCTCTTCGACGCCGCCCTGCACACCGGCTTCATCGAGTCGCCCGGCGGGTCCGACGACGCCGGCCGGCTGCCGTTCACCTGGCAGGGGCTGACCCTCCACCGGGCCGGCGCCGCCACCGTACGGGTGCACCTGACCCGGACCGACGCCGACACCCTGTCCCTGGACATCACCGACGGGCTCGGCGAACCGGTCGCCTCGGTCGCCTCGCTGACCCTGCGCCGGATGCGCCCCGAGGACCTCGCGGGCGACACCGCCGCCCTGCTGGAGACCCGGTGGCAGCCGCTGGACCCCGGCCCGGTCCCCGCAGGCCCCTGCGTGCTCCTCGGGGACGGCCGGACCGCCGGCCTCGGCGTGCCGGCCTCCCTGGACGGCGTACCCCTCACCGCCTACCCGGACCTGGAGGCACTGGAGCGGGCCGCCGAGCCCCCCACGACGGTCCTGCACCTGCTGGACGCGTCCGAGCCCGCCGACCCGGACGACCCGGCCCGCCACGCCCGCGAGGCGTCCTGGCGCACCACCGGCCTGCTGCGCCGGTGGACCGCGTCCCCGCTCGCCCAGACGGCCCGGCTCGTCCTGCTCGTCCCGGCGGGCGACCCGGCCGGCACCACCCGGGGAGCGGTCCGCGCGCTGCTGCGCACCGCACAGGCCGAACACCCCGGGAAGTTCCTGGTCGTCGAGATGGACGGGCAGCCACGGTCGTGGGACGCGCTGCCCGGCGTCCTCGGCGCCGACGAGCGGGAGGCCGCCGTCCGCGACGGGCTCCTGCTCGCCCCCCGCCAGGTCCGCCGGCCCGAGACCGCGCCCGGCGCACCGGCCCCCGCCCGGCCGGCGCCCGGATTCGCCGGGACCGTCCTGATCACCGGCGGCACCGGCGGCCTCGGCGCGGTCGTCGCCGAGCACCTCGTACGCCGCCACGGCACCACCGACCTGCTGCTGCTCAGCCGCGGCGCCGCCGCCGACCCGCGGGGCGGGGAACTCGCCTCCGCCCTGCGCGCACTCGGCGCCCGCGTGACCCTCGCCGCGTGCGACGTGGCCGACCGCGAGGCCCTGGCGGCCGTCCTGTCCGGCGTCCCCGCCGACCGCCCCCTGAAGGCGGTCGTCCACGCCGCGGGCATCGTCGACGACGGGCTGCTCGCCACCCTGACGCAGGACCAGTTCGAACGGGTCATCCGGGTCAAGGCGGCCGGCGCCGTCGCGCTGCACGAACTGACCAAGGACTCCGGCCTCGACGCGTTCGTCCTGTTCTCGTCCGCGGCCGCCGTCATGGGCAGCCCCGGCCAGGCCAACTACGCCGCCGCCAACGGCTTCCTGGACGCCTTCGCCCACCACCGCCGCTCCCTCGGACTGCCCGCCCAGTCCCTCCAGTGGGGCCCCTGGGCCGAGGAACGCGGCATGGCCGGCCGGCTCGGCCCCGAGGCCGTCGCCCGGATGGCGCGCAACGGCACCGCACCCCTGGCCAACGAGGAGGCCCTCGCCCTGCTCGACGCCGCGCTGGCGCTGCCCGGCCTACCCAACCTGGTCGCCGCCCGCCCCGCGGCCGCCCCGGCCCGGACCGGGACGGCCAGGGCCGCGGCCAGGCCGGCCGCCCCCGAGCGCGGCGCCTTCACCCGCAGGCTCGCCGGAGCCGACGCGGACACCCGCCGCAGGCTCCTCACCGACCTGGTCCGCACCCAGACCGGCTCCGTCCTCGGCCACGGCACGTCCGCCCACGTACCGGCGGAACGCTCCTTCCGCGAACTGGGACTCGATTCGCTGGCCGCCATCGAACTGCGCAACCGGCTCGGCGCGGAGACCGGCCTGCGGCTCTCCCCGACGCTCGTCTTCGACCACCCCAGCCCGCTGGCCCTGGCCGGGTTCCTCGACCGGGAACTGGCCCCCGCCCCCGCCCCGGACCGGCCCGACCCGGCCGTGGTCCGCCGCCTCGACGACCTCACGGCCGGCCTGCGCACCACCGCACCCGACCCGGCCACCGCCCGCTACCTGGAGGACCGGCTGCGCGCCCTGCTCGCCGAGGTCGGCGGGCCGGTGCGGCCGCCGGCCGCGACCGACGTGGACGACGTCACCGACGAGGAACTGTTCGACATCCTGAACGGAGAGATCGGCATCTGATGGCACACATCGCATTCTTCAGCGTGGCCGCCCACGGGCACGTGTCGCCCACCCTGGGCATCGTCGCCGAGCTGGTCTCGCACGGCCACCGGGTCACCTACTTCACCACCGGGGCCTTCGAGGAGCGGCTCACCCGGCTCGGCGCGCGGGTGTGTCGCTACGACGTCGCCACCTCGCCCGGACAGTCGCCGCGCGCGTTCGCCGAGAACGACCTCAGCGCCCTGCCCCTGTTCTTCCTGCACGGCAGCGCCGACCGGATCGCCCTCGCGGAGTCCTTCGTCGGCGCCGACCGCCCCGACCTCGTCGTGTACGACAACACGGTGCCGTTCGCCGGACGCGCCCTGGCCCGCAGGTGGGGGGCGCGCGCCGTGCAGTTCTTCCCTTCCCTCGCCTCCAGCCGCTCCTGGGCGCTGATGGACGCCATGCTGGCCCGCACCGGCCGCTCCGCCTCCCACGAGGCCAACGGCGCCGAGTTCGACGCACGCCTCGCCGAGTTCCTGCACGGGGCCGGCCTGGACGGGGTCCGGGCCGAGGAGTTCATGGACTTCGAGGAGGAACTCAACCTGGCCTTCCTGCCCAGGGAGTTCCAGCCCGCCGCGCACACCTTCGGCGAGCACTACCGCTTCGTCGGGCCCAGCCTGGGCGGCCGCGGGGCCGAAGGCACCTGGCACCCCGCGGACCCGGACCGCCCGACGGTGTTCGCCTCCCTCGGCACGGTCTTCAACCGGGCCACCTCCTTCTACCGCACCTGCGTGGAGGCGTTCGCCGGCAGCGGCCTCCACCTGGTGCTGTCCATCGGACAGCAGGCCGACCCGGCGGACCTCGGCACCCTCCCGCCGCACTGCGAGGTGCACCGCAGCGTCCCCCAGCTGTCCGTCCTCGGCCAGGCCGCCGCGTTCGTCACGCACGGCGGCATGGGCAGCACGATGGAAGCCCTGTCCTTCGGCACGCCGATGGTCGTCGTCCCGCAGATGGTCGAACAGGAGATCATCGCCGACCGCGTCGCCGAACTCGGCCTGGGCCTGCGCCTCGACCCGGCCGACGTCACCGCCGAACGCCTGCGGGCCGCCGTCGAGACCGTCACCGCCGACACCGCCGTGGCCGCCGCCGCGGCCCGCTTCCGGCGGCTGGGCCACGACGCGGGCGGCGCCGCCGCCGCGGCCGCGGCGATCGAAGCACACCTGGCGGGCACGGGCACCGCCGCACACACGAAGGCGGCCGCGATATGACCGGGCAGAACGTCCTCATCGTCGGAGCGGGCGCCGTCGGCACCCTCCTCGCCTGTGACCTCCTCCAGCAGTCCGTGCCGGTACGGATCGTCGACGCCAAGCCACCGCAGGAGGAGTACGACCCGCACTCCCGGGCCGTGATGATCTGGCCCCGCGTCCTGGAACTCCTGGAGAAGGTCGGCATCGCCGACGAGCTCGTCTCCCGCGGCCTGCGGGCCGACGACGTCAGCTTCTTCTCCCGCGGACGCCGGCTGGGCACCGTACCGATGACGAAGCTGGGCGCCGCCCGCCCCCACGGCCTGGGCATCGTGCAGAGCGAGCTGGAAGTGCTGCTGCACCGCCGTCTCGCCGAACTCGGCGGCACCATCGAGTACGGGACCGAACTGACCGCGATCGACACCACCGGCCCGCACCCCACCGCCACCCTGCGGCACGCCGACGGCCGCACCGAACAGGCCGCGGCCGACTGGCTGATCGGCGCCGACGGCGCCGGCAGCGTCACCCGCCGGCTCCTCGGTATCCCCTACCCCGGCGTGCCCTTCCCGCTCGGCATCGCGCTCGGCGACTTCCCCGTCACCGGGCCGCGCGCCTCCACCGTCGAGTACCACTACGCCGACAGCGGCCTGCTCCCGCTGGTCCACCTCCCCGACGGCGTCTGCCGCCTCGCCACCATCGTGGCACCGGGGGAGACCGACTGGTCGGACCGCCCGCTGCCGGACTGGCAGCGGATGGTCGACGAGCGCACCAGCCTCCCGTACCGGCTCGGCGAACCCCTGTGGACCCGCACCTACCACCCGCGCCCCGGCGTCGCCGAACGGTTCCGCGAAGGCAGGGTCGTCCTGGTCGGCGACGCCGCCCACTCGGTGGTCCCCCTCGGCGGACAGGGCCTCAACCTCGGCCTCCAGGACGCGTTCAACCTCGGCTGGAAGCTCGCCGGCGTCGTCCACGGCGTCTGGGACGAGCGGATCGTCGACACGTACGACGCCGAACGCCGCAAGGCCGTCGAGCAGGTCCGCACCGTCATCCGCACCGAAATGGAACTCTCCGGCGCCCCCACCGCACGGGACCGCCGCCTGCGGGACCTGAAGGTGGCCGCGGCCCACCGCACCGGCCTCCTGCGGCACGTCGCCGCCCCCCTGATGAGCCAGATCGGCCTCGGCTACGCCGCCACCGACGAGCCGCTGTGGCGCTCGGCCCTGCACCGAAGGGCCCGCCCCGGGGACCGGCTGCCGTTCTTCCACCGGACCCGGCAGCACGCCGGGGCGCCCCTCCTGGACCAGCGCGACCACATCGCACTGCTCTGGCCCGGCCGCCGCCCCGCCGCCGGCTGGCAGACCGTCGCGGACGGCGCCCGCCGCGTCCTCGGGGACCGCCTCCCCGTCCACGACCTCGCACGGCTGACGCCGTCCGGACGCACCGCCCTCGGCCCGCTGTTCGGCAAGCGGCCGCTGATCGCCCTGGTCCGTCCCGACGGCCACCTGGCCCACCTCGCCGCCGCCCACCGGCCGGCCGAGTCCCTGGGCCACCTGGACCGGCTGGTGTCCCGGCCGCTGACCCCCTCGCGAAGCAGGTGAGCCCCATGCGGACCCTCCTCATCGACAACCACGACTCCTACACGTACAACCTGTTCCAGCTGCTGGCCGAAGTGAACGGCGAGGAACCCGTCGTCATCGCCAACGACGCGGCCGCCGCCGCCGACCTGGACCTCGACGCCTTCGACAACATCGTCATCTCGCCCGGGCCCGGCCACCCCGCCCGCTCCCGCGACTTCGGCGTCTCCCGGGACGTCCTGGTCAAGGCGGGCGTCCCCGTCCTCGGCGTGTGCCTCGGCCACCAGGGGCTCGCCGTGTGGGCGGGCGGCGAGGTCGTACCCGCCCCCGTACCCGTGCACGGTGAGGTCGCCCGGATCCGGCACGACGGGGACGAGCTCTTCGCGGGCATCCCCGAGGAGTTCGGCGCCGTCCGCTACCACTCCCTGTGCGTGGCCCAGCCGCTGCCCCCCGACCTCCAGGCCACCGCCTGGTCCGAGGACGGCGTCGTCATGGCGCTGCGCCACCGGCTGATGCCCCGCTGGGGCGTTCAGTTCCACCCGGAGTCCATCGAGACCGAGTACGGCCGCCGGATGCTGGCCAACTTCCGGGACCTGACCCTCGCCGACCGCACCGAGCGCACCGGCGGCCGCACCGCCGCCCCCGCACCCGCCCGGGCCGCCGCCACCCGCACCGGGGACGCGCCGGCACCCGTCCGGCCCGCCGCCGGCACGGGGGAGCGTACGCACTACGCGCTGCACGTGGCCGAACTGGACACCGCCGTCGACACCGAGACCGCTTTCGCCTCGCTCTTCGCCGGCTCCCCGCACGCCTTCTGGCTCGACAGCGCCCGCGTCGAGCCCGGCCTGTCCCGGTTCTCCTTCCTGGGCGACGCCCGCGGCCCGCTCGCCGAGACCGTCCGCTACCGCGTCGAGGACGGCGTCGTCGAGGTCGACTCCGCCACCCCCGGCAGCCACCGCGAGTCCGTCTTCGACTACCTCCAGCGGGAACTCGCCCGCCGGGTCATCGACGCCCCGCCGCTGCCCTTCGACTTCACCGGAGGCTACGTCGGCTACTTCGGCTACGAACTGAAGGGCGACTGCGGATCCCCCAACCGGTACACGGCCCCCACCCCCGACGCCGTCTGGATCTTCGCGGACCGGTTCCTCGCCGTCGACCACCAGGAGGGCCGCACCTACCTCCTCGCCCTCAGCACCGGCCCCGCCACCGCCGACGGCGCCAGCCGCTGGCTCGCCGACACCGCCGACGCCCTCGCCCGGCAGGAACCCGCACCGGCCCCCGCCCCCGCCCCCGCCGACGGGCCCGTGACGTCCGTGGAAGCCCGGCTCGCCCGCGACCGCGACGCCTACGTCCAGGACGTCCTGCGCAGCCAGGAGTTCCTGACCGCCGGCGAGAGCTACGAGATCTGCCTGACCAACGTCGCCGAGGTCCCCGCCACCGACGACGGCTTCACCGCCTACCGCCGGCTGCGCCGCGCCAACCCCGCCCCCTACGCCGCCTACCTGCGGCTCGACGGCACCGAAGTGGCCTGCTCCTCCCCGGAGCGCTTCCTCAGGATCACCGCCGACCGGGTCGCCGAAGCCAAACCGATCAAGGGAACCGCACCGCGCGGCGCCACCCCCGCCGAGGACGAGCGCGCCCGCCGCGAACTCGTCGCCAGCACCAAGACCCGCGCCGAGAACCTGATGATCGTCGACCTGATGCGCAACGACCTCGGACGCGTCTGCGAAGTCGGCTCCGTCCACGTCCCCGTCCTGATGGCCGCCGAAAGCTACGCCACCGTCCACCAGCTCGTCTCCACCATCCGCGGCACCCTCAAGGACGGCAACGACGCCATCGACTGCGTCCGCGCCTGCTTCCCCGGCGGCTCCATGACCGGCGCCCCCAAACAGCGCACCCTGGAGATCATCGAGTCCCTGGAAGGCCGCGCCCGGGGCATCTACTCCGGCGCCATCGGCTACCTCTCCTGCAACGGGACCACCGACCTCAACATCGTCATCCGGACCATGGTCCTCGCCGACGGGCACTGGCGGATCGGCGCCGGCGGCGCCGTCGTGCTCGGCTCCGACCCCCACGACGAGTACGACGAAATGCTCCTCAAGGCCGACGCCCCCGCCCGCGCGCTGCTCCCGGCCCGCCCGGCCACCACCCAGCCCGTCCCCGAACGAACCGGAAGTGACCAGCGATGACCCCGCAGACCCCCGTCGACGTGACCGCCCTCGTCCAGGCCATGACCCTCGACGAGAAGCTCTCCTTCGTCCACGGCTCCGACGACCCCGAGGCCCTCGGCCAGTCCGGCTACATCCCCGGCGTCCCCCGCCTCGGCATCCCGGAACTGCGCATGACCGACGGTCCGGCCGGCGTCCGCATGAAGCGCGGGACCACCACCGCGCTGCCCGCCCCCATCGCCCTGTCCTGCACCTTCGACGACGAACTCGCCGCCCGCTACGGCCAGTACCTCGGCCACGAGGCACGCGCCAAGCGCCAGGACGTCCTCATCGGCCCGATGATCAACGTGCTGCGCCAGCCCTTCGGCGGCCGCAACTTCGAGCTGTACGGCGAGGACCCCCTGCTGGTCACCGCCATCGGCACCGCCGTGGTCAACGGCATCCAGTCCCAGGGCGTCATCGCGATGCCCAAGCACTTCGCGGCCAACAACCAGGAAGAGAACCGGATGGCCGTCGACACCGTCGTCGACGAACGGACCCTCCGCGAGATCGAGTTCCCCGCCTTCGAGGCCGCCGTCCGGGCCGGCGCCGGCGCGTTCATGGGCGCCACCAACGGCGTCAACGGCCACCCCAGCTGCCAGAACGAGACCCTCCTCACCACCGTCCTGCGCGACGAGTGGGGCTTCGAGGGCTGGGTCATGTCCGACTGGGACGCCGTCCACGACACCGCCGCCATCGAAGCCGGCCTCGACCAGGAGATGCCCGACGGCGCCCACCTCGGCGAACCGCTGCGCCAGGCCATCGCCGAAGGCCGCGTCGACGAAGCCGTCCTGGACCGCGCCGTCGCCCGCATCGTCGGCCAGATGGCCCGCTTCGGCCTCATCGGCGACGACACCCCCCGCCCCGTCACCACCCGCGACGCCGCCCGCGGCCGCGCCCTCGCCCTCGAGGTCGCCACCGCCGGCTCCGTCCTCCTGCACAACCCCCGGGGCGTCCTGCCGCTGTCCGCCGACAAACTCACCGAGCCCGGCCCCGCCGCGCACGGCCTCGCCGTCATCGGCCGGCCCGCCACCGTCCCCAAGACCGCCGGCGTCGGCAGCGCCCTCGTCGTCCCCGAACACGCCGCCACCCCCCTCGACGTCCTGCGCGGCCGCCTCGGCGACGACGCCGTCACCTTCCGCATCGGCGAGGACCCGGCCGGCCGCCCCATCCCCGCATCCGCGCTCGTCCCCGCCTTCCGCGAGGGCGAGGTCCCCGCCGGACCCTCCACCGAGCCCGACTACTTCTACGAGGGCGAACTCACCATCGAGACGGAGGGCCGCTACCGCATCGCCGTCACCGCACTCGGCGGCTACGCGGCCATCGACCTCGAAGGCCACCCCCGCGTCTTCGCCGGCAGCTCCTTCGGCGACACCGCCGGCCTCACCGTCGACCTCCTCCCCGGCACCTACAAGCTCGTCCTCTCCGCCCTCCCCATGCCCACCAACCCCGTCCGCCTCACCCTCGGCTGGGTCACCCCCCAGCAGGCCCAGGCCGACATCGACGAAGCCGCCGAAGCCGCCCGCGGCGCCCGCGCCGCCGTCGTCTTCGCCTACGACGAGCTCGCCGAACTCATCGACCGCCCCGCCCTCGCCCTGCCCGGCCTCCAGGACACCCTGATCTCCGCCGTCGCCAAGGCCAACCCCAACACCGTCGTCGTCCTCAACACCGGCTCCTCCCCGACGATGCCCTGGCTGGACGACGTCGCCGCCGTCCTCGACGTCTGGTACCCCGGCGAGGCCGGAGCCGAGGCCACCGACGCCCTCCTGTTCGGCGACGCCAACCCCAGCGGCAAGCTCACCCAGAGCTTCCCCGTCGACGCCGACCACACATCCGTCGCCGGAGACCCCCTGCGCTACCCCGGCGTCGACGGCCGCGTCGAATACCAGGAAGGCCTCTTCGTCGGCTACCGCTGGCACGACCAGCACGCCGTCGCCCCCCTGTTCCCCTTCGGCCACGGCCTCAGCTACACCACCTTCGGCTACGAGGACCTCCGCCTCACCGCCCGGGGCCGCGAACTCAAGGTCACCTGCACCCTGCGCAACACCGGCGCTCGCGCCGGCCGCGAAACCGTCCAGGTCTACCTCGGCAGCAGCCCCGACATCACCGCCCCCCAGGCCCCCCGGGCCCTCGCCGGCTACGCCACCGCCCACCTGGAACCCGGCGCCACCACCACCGTCGACATCGTCCTCGACGCCCGCCGCTTCGAGTACTGGAACACCGACACCGGCACCTGGACCGTGGCCGCCGGCCCCCGCACCGTCTCCGTCGGCCGCTCGTCCGCCGACCTCCCCCTCACCGCCACCGTCCACGTCGACCCGGCCGGAACGGTGAGCCCGTGACCCCGGCCCCCCAGCGGATCCACACGCCGGTCTGCGTCATCGGCGCAGGCCCCGCCGGCCTGCTGCTGGCCCGGCTCCTCGAACTGAACGGAATCGACTGCGTCGTCCTCGAACGCCGCAGCCGCGACCACGTCGAACGCCGCGTCCGCGCCGGCCTCCTCGAACAGGGCACCGTCGAAGCCCTCCGCCGGGCCGGCACCGCCGAACGCCTCGACCGGGAAGGACTCGTCCACGAAGGCTTCGAACTGCGCCTCGACGGCGACGTCCACCGCCTGCCCTTCACCAAGCTCACCGGCCAGTCCGTGTGGATGTACGGACAACAGGAAGTCGTCAAGGACCTCATCGCCGCCCGCGCCGCGACCGGCGGAGCACTCCACTTCGACGTCGACGACGTCCGCGTCGACCGGCTCGCCGGCGACGGCGCCACCGTCACCTGCACCCTCGACGGCCGCCCCACCGAGATCACCTGCGACTTCGTCGCCGGCTGCGACGGCTTCCACGGCGTCAGCCGCACCGCCGTCCCCGCCGCCTCCCTCACCACCAGCAGCCACACCTACCCCTACGCCTGGCTGGGCGTCCTCGCCGCCGCCCCTCCCATGACCCCCGAACTCGTCTACGCCACCGGCGAGCGCGGCTTCGCCCTCCAGAGCATGCGGTCCACCACCGTCAGCCGCCTCTACCTCCAGGTCCCGCCCGGCGAAACCGCCCACACCCGCACCGACGAGGAGATCTGGGCCGAACTCGACCTGCGCCTCGCCGGCGGCAGCGGAGCCCTCCCCACCGGCCCCGTACTCGAACGCACCCTCGTCCCCCTGCGCGGCTTCCTCTGCGCACCCATGCAGCACGGACGGCTCTTCCTCCTCGGCGACGCCGCACACATCGTCCCGCCCAGCGCCGCCAAGGGCCTCAACCTGGCCGTCGCCGACGCCGAACTCCTCGCCGGAGCCCTCGCCGTCTGGTACGGCACCGGACGGCGCGACGCCCTCGACGCCTACTCGGCCACCGCCCTGCGCCGCGCCTGGCTCGGCCAGGAGTTCTCCCGCTGGATGACCGAGCTGCTGCACACCTCCCCGGACGGCACCCCCTTCGACCGGGGCCTGCGCCGGGCGCGCTTCGACCACCTGACCGGCTCCACTGCCGCGGCGACCGCCTTCGCCGAGCAGTACGTGGGCCAGTCGCGCCGCTGACGGCCACCCCCGCCCGGTCCGCCGCCGGGGGCAGCCTCTTCGACCTGATCAACGGGAGTTTCGGTACGTCATGACAAACGAAGAAAAGATGCTCGACCACCTCCGGTGGATGACGGCCGAACTCCACCAGACCCGGGAGCGGCTGCGGTCCGCCGAGGAGCCCGAACCGGTCGCCATCGTGTCGATGAGCTGCCGCTACCCCGGCGGCGTCAGCACCCCCGAAGAACTGTGGCAGCTCGTCGCCGAAGGCCGCGACGCCGTGGCCGGCTTCCCCGCCGACCGCGGCTGGGACCTCGACGCCGTCTACCACCCCGACCCCGACCACCAGGGCACCAGCTACGTCCGCGACGGCGGCTTCCTCGCCGGCGCCGCCGAATTCGACGCCGCCTTCTTCGGGATCTCCCCCCGCGAAGCCCTCGCCATGGACCCCCAGCAGCGGCTCCTGCTGGAAACCGCATGGGAGGCCTTCGAACGCGCCGGCCTCGACCCCACCTCCCTGCGCGGCAGCCGCACCGGCGTCTTCGCCGGCGTCATGCACCACGACTACGCCACCGCCCCCCACGACCTGCCCGAAGGCGTCGAGGTGTACCTCGGCAGCGGCAACGCCGGCAGCGTCGCCTCCGGCCGCGTCTCCTACGTCCTCGGCCTGGAAGGCCCCGCCGTCACCATCGACACGGCCTGCTCCTCCTCCCTCGTCGCCCTCCACCTCGCCGCCCAGGCCCTGCGCCAGGGCGAATGCACCATGGCCCTTGCCGGCGGCGTCACCGTCATGGCCGACCCCGGCCTGTTCGTCGACTTCAGCCAGCAGCGCGGCCTCGCCCCCGACGGCCGCTGCAAGCCCTTCGCCGCCGCCGCCGACGGCACCGGCTGGGGCGAAGGCGCCGGCCTCCTCCTGCTCGAACGGCTCTCCGACGCCCGCCGCAACAACCACCCCGTCCTCGCCGTCATCCGCGGCTCCGCCGTCAACCAGGACGGCGCCAGCAGCGGCCTCACCGTCCCCAACGGCCCCTCCCAGCAGCGCGTCATCCGCCAGGCCCTCGAACAGGCCCGCCTCACCCCGCGCGACGTCGACGCCGTCGAAGCCCACGGCACCGGCACCACCCTCGGCGACCCCATCGAAGCCCAGGCCCTCCTCGCCACCTACGGCCAGGACCGCACCCCCGACGACCAGCCCCTGCTGCTCGGCTCCGTCAAGTCCAACCTCGGCCACACCCAGGCCGCCGCGGGCGTCGCCGGCGTCATCAAGATGGTCGAAGCCATGCGCCACGGCATCCTCCCCAAGACCCTCCACGTCGACGAACCCACCCCGCACGTCGACTGGACCGCCGGATCGGTCACCCTCCTCACCGAGAACACCGACTGGCCCCGGACCGGCGCACCCCGCCGCGCCGCCGTCTCCTCCTTCGGCATCAGCGGCACCAACGCCCACCTGATCCTCGAACAGCCCGAGAGCCCCGACGAGGAACCGCCGGCCACCCCCACTCCGCCGGCCGTGGCCTGGCCGCTGTCCGCCCGGAGCCCCGAAGCCCTCCGCGCCCAGGCCCGCACCCTGCTGGACCACACCGCCCCCGGCGCCCCCCTCGCCGACACCGGCCACACCCTCGCCACCGCCCGCGCCGCCCTCACCCACCGCGCCGTCGTCCTCGGCACCACCACCGGCGAACTCCACGCCGGCCTGCGCGCCCTCGCCGACGACACCCCCGCCGACAACCTCGTCCACGGCACCGCCCGCCCCGACCCCCGCACCGCCTTCCTGTTCACCGGCCAGGGCGCCCAACGCCCCGGCATGGGACGCGAACTGCACGCCGCGTACCCCGTCTTCGCCGACGCCTTCGACCAGGCCTGCGCCCACCTCGACCGCTACTTCGACAGCCCCGTACGCGACGTCGTCTTCGACGGCTCCCCGCTCCTGGACCGCACCGAGTACACCCAGGCCGCCCTCTTCGCCCTCGAAACGGCCCTCTACCGCCTGGCCGAGAGCCACGGCCTGCGCGCCGACTTCCTCCTCGGCCACTCGGTCGGCGAACTGGTCGCCGCACACGTGTCCGGCATGCTCCCGCTCGCCGACGCCGCCGCCCTCGTCGCCGCCCGCGGCCGGCTCATGCAGTCCCTGCCCGACGGCGGCGCCATGGCCGCCGTCGAAGCCACCGAGGACGAAGCCCGCGCCGTCCTCACTCCCGGCGTCGACATCGCCGCCGTCAACGGACCCCGGTCCGTCGTCCTCTCCGGCAGCGAGAGCGCCGTACTCGACGCCACCGCCCGCCTCTCCGCCGCGGGCCACCGCACCAAGCGCCTCAAGGTCAGCCACGCGTTCCACTCCCCGCTGATGGAACCGATGCTCGACCGGTTCCGCGCCGTCGTCGCCCGCCTCGACTTCCGCCCGCCCGCCATCCCCGTCGTCTCCAACGTCACCGGCCGCGTCGCCACCGCCGAAGAACTCGCCACCCCCGAGTACTGGGTGCGCCACGTCCGCCAGGCCGTCCGCTTCCACGACGGCATCCGCACCCTCGCGGACCACGGCGTCACCACCTTCGTGGAACTCGGCCCCGACGGAGTCCTCACCGCCATGGGGCAGAACTGCCTCGACGAGGACCCCGGCGTCCGCTGGAGCACCGCCCTGCGCCGCGACCAGCCCGAGCCGGCCGCCTTCACCCGGGCCCTCGCCGAGGCCCACGTCCACGGGGTGCCCGTCGACTGGGACACCGTCTTCCCCGGCGCCCACCGCGTCGACCTGCCCACGTACGCCTTCCAGCGCGAGCGGTACTGGCTGCGCGGCGGCGGCGCCGCCGGCGACGTCACCTCGGCCGGCCTGGACACCGCCGGACACCCCCTCCTCGGCGCGATGGTGACCGTCGCCGCCTCCGACGACCTCCTCTTCACCGGCCGCCTGTCACTGGCGGCGCAGCCCTGGCTGGCCGACCACGCCGTCGCCGGCACGGTCCTGCTGCCCGGCACCGCCCTCGTGGAACTCGCCGTCCGGGCCGGAGACCAGGTCGGCTGCGGACTCCTGGAAGAACTCACCCTGGAAGCCCCGCTGATCCTGCCCGAACGCGGCGCCGTCCAGATCCAGCTCGCCGTGGGCCCCGCCGGGCCGGACGGCCGCCGCACCGTCACCACGTACGCCCGCCACGAGGACGGCCCCTGGACCCGCCACGCCGAGGGCGTCCTGGCCCCCGCCGCCGCCACCCCCGCCGACACCCTCACCGGCGGGACCTGGCCCCCCGCCGGAGCCGAAGCCGTCGACCTGGACCCCTTCTACACCCGGCTCGCCGCCTCCGGATTCGCCTACGGGCCGGCGTTCCAGGGGCTGCGCGCGGCCTGGCGGCTCGGCGACGAGGTGTACGCGGAGGTCGGCCTCGACCGCGACCAGCACGAGGCCGCGGGCCGCTTCGGCCTCCACCCCGCCCTCCTCGACGCCGCCCTCCAGGCCGCCGGCGTGGGTACCCTCCTCCCCGACAGCGGCGAGGCCCGGCTGCCGTTCGCCTGGCGCGACGTCGCCCTCCACGCCACCGGCGCCCGCACCCTGCGCGTCCGGCTGACCCCGGCCGGCGAGGACGCGGTGGCCCTGACCGCCACCGACGAAGCCGGCCTCCCGGTGGTCACCATCGCCGCCCTCACCCTGCGGCCCATGACCCCGGGCGCACTGCCCCGGACCGCCGACACCCTGTTCGCGCTGGACTGGGTGCCGACTCCGGCGGCGTCGGCCGAAGCGCTGCCCGCGGGTGTGGTGTGCGAGGTGGACACCTCCGCCGGGGTGCGCGAGGCCCTGGGCCGGGTGCTCGCGGTACTCCAGGACTCCCTGGCGAGCCCGGCGGAGGAGCGCGTGGTGTTCGTGACGCGCGGCGCCGTGGGCGAGGACGCCGGTGACCTGGCGGGTGCGGCGGTGTGGGGCCTGGTGCGCTCGGCGCAGTCGGAGCACCCGGGCCGTTTCCACCTCCTGGACCTGGAGGAGGCCGCCGACCCGGCCCCCTACCTGACGTCCGCCGAACCGCAGGCCGCGGTGCGTGGGGGAGCGGTCCGCGTCCCGCGCCTGACCAGGACGTCCAGTGCCACCTCCGGCGGCCTGGCCTTCACCGAAGGCGGCACGGTCCTGATCACGGGCGGTACCGGCGTCCTGGGCCGGGCGGTGGCCCGCCACCTGGTCACCGGACACGGGGTCCGCCACCTGCTCCTGGCGAGCCGCTCCGGCGGCGCCGAAGACCTGGTCGCGGAACTGTCCGCCCTGGGCGCGACCGCGACGGTCTCCGCCTGCGACGTCGCCGACCGGGACGCCCTGGCCTCCCTCCTGGCCGCGATCCCCGCCGAGCACCCCCTCACCGCCGTCATCCACACGGCCGGTGTGGTGGACGACGGAACGATCGAGTCCCTGACCCCGGAGCGCATCGACACGGTCCTGCGCCCCAAGGCCGACGCCGCCCGCAACCTCCACGAACTCACCGCGGACCTCGGCCTGTCGGCGTTCGTGCTCTTCTCCTCCGCCGCCGGCCTGCTCGGCGCCCCCGGTCAGGGCAACTACGCCGCCGCCAACGCCTACCTGGACGCCCTCGCCCAGCACCGCCGCTCCCTCGGCCTGCCCGCCGTCTCCCTCGCCTGGGGCCTGTGGGCCGAACGCAGCGGCATGACCGGCGCCCTCGACGCGGGCGACGTCGACCGCATCCACCGCGGCGGCATGTCCGCCCTCGCCACCGAAGAAGCCCTCGCGCTCCTCGACACCGCCCCCGCCCTCGACCGGGCCGTGCTGTTCCCCATGCGCCTCGACCTCAAGGCGCTCCCCACCGGCCCCTCCCTGTCACCCGTCCTGCGCGGCCTCGCGACGGCGACCCCGCCGCGGCCGACCGCCGGCGCGGCACCCCGCACCGGAGGCTCCTCCCTCGGACAGCGGCTGGCCGGCCTGCCCGAAGCCCAGCAGACGCGCACCCTCCACGACCTGGTGGTCACCGAGGTGACCGCCGTACTCGGCCACCGCGCCCCCGGCGCCCCGGAACCGACACAGGTGTTCAAGGACCTCGGCTTCGACTCCCTGTCCGCCGTGGAACTGCGCAACCGGCTCAGCGCCGTCACCGGCCTGCGCCTGCCCGCCACCCTCATCTTCGACCAGCCGACCCCGGCCTCCCTCGTCGCCTACCTGAAGAGCCGCCTCGTCGACACCGGCGACGCCAAGGCGCCCGCCACGGCGGCGACCCCGCCGCCCGCCGACGAGCCGATCGCCATCGTCGGCATGAGCTGCCGCTTCCCCGGAGGCGTCCGCTCCCCCGAGGACCTGTGGCGCCTGGTGCTCTCCGGCGGCGACGCCATCGCGGACTTCCCCGCCGACCGCGGCTGGGACATCGACTCCCTCTACCACCCCGACCCCGCACACGCCGGAACCTCGTACGTCCGTGAGGGCGGCTTCCTCGACGGGGCCGCCGACTTCGACCCCGTGTTCTTCGGGATCTCCCCCCGCGAGGCCCTCGCCATGGACCCCCAGCAGCGCCTCCTTCTGGAGACCGCCTGGGAGACCTTCGAGAACGCCGGGATCGCCCCCACCGCCGTGCGCGGCAGCCGCACCGGCGTCTTCACCGGCGTCATGTACCACGACTACGTCAACCTCCTCCACGACGAGGACGGCCTGGAGGGCTATGCGGGCAACGGCAGCGCCGGCAGCATCGCCTCCGGCCGCATCGCCTACACACTGGGCCTCGAAGGCCCCGCGGTCACCGTCGACACGGCCTGCTCCTCCTCCCTGGTGTCGCTCCACCTCGCCGGCCAGGCGCTGCGGCAGGGCGAATGCACCATGGCCCTGGCCGGCGGCGTCACCGTCATGTCCAGCCCGAACACCTTCGTCGAGTTCAGCCGCCAGCGCGGCCTGGCCGCCGACGGCCGCTGCAAGCCGTTCGCCGCGGGCGCCGACGGCACCTCCTGGTCCGAGGGCGTCGGCATGGTCCTGCTCGAACGCCTCTCCGACGCACGGCGCAACGGGCACCGGGTGCTCGCCGTCGTGCAGGGTTCGGCGGTGAACCAGGACGGCGCGTCCAACGGCATGACCGCCCCCAACGGCCCCTCCCAGCAGCGCGTCATCGAACAGGCCCTCGCCAAGGCCCGGCTGACGACACACCAGGTCGACGTGGTCGAAGCCCACGGCACCGGCACCACCCTCGGCGACCCCATCGAGGCGCAGGCCCTCCTCGCCACCTACGGCCAGGACCGCGAGGAGGACCGGCCACTGCTGCTGGGCTCGGTCAAGTCGAACCTGGGCCACACCCAGGCCGCGGCGGGCATGGCCGGCGTCATCAAGATGGTCATGGCGATCCGCCACGGAGTAGTGCCGATGACCCTGCACGTGGACGCCCCGACCCCGCACGTCGACTGGTCGGCCGGCGCGGTGCGCCTGCTGACGGAGACGGTGCCGTGGCCCGAGACGGGCCGCCCGCGCCGGGCCGCCGTGTCCTCGTTCGGCATCAGCGGCACCAACGCCCACACCATCCTCCAGGAGGCCCCGCAGGACCCGGCGGCCGCTGACGCCGACACCACCCCCGCCCCGGGACTCCCGGTGTGGGTGCTGTCGGGCCGTGACGCGGACGCCGTCCGCGCCCAGGCGGGCCGGCTGCTGGAGCGGGTGACGGCCGATCCGGAGCCGTCCCCGGCCGACGTGGCTTTCTCGCTGGTGGCTTCGCGGGCCGCGCTGGGCAGTCGGGCGGCCGTGGTGGCCGCCGACCGTGCGGGTCTGCTGGCCGGGCTGGAGGCCGTGGCCGAGGGCCGCTCGGCGCCGGGCGTAGTCGAGGGCGCTGTGTCGGGCGGCAAGTCCGCTTTCCTCTTCTCCGGCCAGGGTGCGCAGCGTCCGGGGATGGGGCGTGAGCTGTACGACGCGCAGCCGGTGTTCGCGGCGGCGTTCGACGAGGTGTGCGCCCACTTCGACCTGCCGCTGAAGGGCATCGTCTTCGGCGGTGGGGAGGAGGTCCACCGCACGGAGGTGACCCAGCCGGCGCTGTTCGCGGTCGAGGTGGCCCTGTACCGGCTGGCGGAGTCCTTCGGTCTGCGTCCCGACTTCGTGGCCGGGCACTCGATCGGTGAGATCGCCGCCGCGCACGTCGCCGGTGTGTTCTCCCTCGCGGACGCTTCGGCACTGGTCCGCGCCCGCGGCGCCCTGATGGGCGCCCTGCCCGAGGGCGGCGCGATGGTCTCGATCCGCGCCACCGAGGACGAGGTCCGTCCGCTGTTGTCGGCGGACGTCGACATCGCGGCGGTCAACGGCCCCCAGTCCGTGGTGATTTCGGGCGCCGAGCAGGCCGTCCTCGCCGTGGCCGCGAAGCTGGCCGAACAGGGCCGCAAGACCAAGCGCCTGACGGTCTCGCACGCCTTCCACTCGCCCCTGATGGAGCCGATGCTGGAGGCGTTCCGCGAGGTCGCCGAGTCCCTGGCCTACTCGGAGCCCGCCATCCCGGTGGTCTCCAACGTCACCGGCGGGCAGATCACCGGGTTCACCGCCGACTACTGGGTCGAGCACGTCCGCGGTGCCGTCCGTTTCGCCGACGGGGTAGCCCACCTCGCCGCCCAGGGCGTCGCCCACTTCCTGGAGCTCGGCCCGCAGGGCGTCCTCGCCGCCATGGCGGGGGAGTCCCTCCCCGAGGACTTCTCCGGGCTCCTCGCCCCCGTGCTGCGCAAGGACCGCCCCGAGCCGGAGGCCTTCCTCGGCGCCCTCGCCGAGGCCTGGACCCGCGGCCTCCCCGTCGAGTGGCTGCCGTTCCTTGCCGGACGCCGCGTCGACCTGCCCACGTACGCCTTCCAGCGGCAGCGCTACTGGCCCGGCACCGGCTACGCCCCCGCCGCACAGGCGGAGCCGACGTCGCCGCTGGCGAAGCGCCTGGAGTCGGCGGACGACCCGGCGCGCGTCCTGCTCGACCTGGTCCGCGACACCATCGCCACCGTCCTGGGACACGCCGCGCAGGAGACCGCCGACCCCGAGCGGGCCTTCCGCGACTTCGGCTTCGACTCGATGACCGCCGTGGAGTTCCGTACCCGGCTCGGCACCGCCACCGGGCTGCCGCTGCCCGCGACCCTCGTCTACGACTACCCGACCCCGGCCGCGCTCGTGGCCCACCTCCACACCGAGCTTCTCGGCGGCACCGGCACCGGAGCGGCCCGGGTGCGCCGCGCGGTCGGCAGCGACGAGCCGATCGCCATCGTCGGCATGAGCTGCCGCTTCCCCGGCGACGTCGGCTCCCCCGAAGACCTGTGGCGCCTCGTGCAGTCCGGGGCCGACGCGATCACGCCCTTCCCGCGCGACCGGGGCTGGAACATCGGGGCGCTCTACGACCCGGACCCCGAGCACCAGGGCACCACGTACACCCAGCACGGCGGGTTCCTCCGCGACGCCGCCGACTTCGACGCCGGCTTCTTCGGGATCTCCCCGCGCGAGGCCCTCGCCATGGACCCCCAGCAGCGGTTGCTGCTGGAGGTGGCGTGGGAGGCGTTCGAGCGTGCCGGAGTCACCCCGGCCGCGGCGCGCGGCAGCGGCACCGGCGTGTTCGTCGGCACCAACGGCCAGGACTACACGGCCCTGGTGTCGCAGTCCGCCGAGAGCCTGGAGGGCTACCTCGGCACGGGCGGCGCCGGCAGCGTCGCCTCCGGCCGCATCGCCTACGCCCTGGGCCTCGAAGGTCCCGCGCTGACCGTCGACACCGCGTGCTCCTCGTCGCTGGTGGCCCTGCACCTGGCTACGGAAGCCCTCCGGCGCGGCGAATGCGAACTGGCCCTGGCGGGCGGCGTCACCATCATGTCCACCCCGCAGTCGTTCATCGACTTCAGCCGCCAGCGCGGCCTCTCGCCCGACGGCCGCTGCAAGCCGTTCGCGGCCGCCGCGGACGGCACGGGCTGGTCCGAGGGCGTCGGCATGCTCCTCGTGGAGCGGCTCTCGGACGCGCGCCGCAACGGCCACCAGGTCCTCGCGGTGATCCGCGGCTCCGCCGTCAACCAGGACGGCGCCTCCAACGGCCTGACCGCCCCCAACGGCCCCGCCCAGCAGCGCGTCATCCGCCAGGCCCTCGCCAACGCGGGCCTGACCGCCGACCAGGTCGACGCGGTCGAGGCGCACGGCACGGGCACCCCGCTCGGCGACCCCATCGAAGCCCAGGCCCTCCTCGCCACCTACGGCCAGGACCGGCCGGCGGACCGCCCGCTGCACCTGGGCTCCCTGAAGTCCAACATCGGCCACACCCAGGCCGCGGCCGGCGTCGGCGGCGTCATCAAGATGGTCATGGCGATGCGCCACGGCCTCCTGCCCCGCACCCTGCACGTGGACGAGCCCACCCCGCACGTGGACTGGGAGGCAGGTGCGGTCGCCCTCCTCACCGAGAGCACGGCCTGGCCGGAGACCGGCCGTCCGCGCCGGGCGGCCGTGTCCTCCTTCGGCATGAGCGGCACCAACGCCCACCTGGTGCTGGAACAGGGCCCGCTCGACACCCCGGACGAGGCCCCGCGGAATCCCGCCATCCCGGCGCCGTGGCTGCTGTCCGCAGCCTCGGCCGAGGCACTGCGCGGGCAGGCCCGCCGCCTGCGCGACCACGTCGCCGACCGGCCGGCCTTCGACCCGGCCGCGGTCGGACACGCCCTGGCCACGACCCGCGCCCTGTTCCCGCACCGGGCCGTGGTGACCGGAGCCGACCGCACCGAGTACCTCACCGCGCTCGACGCCGTGGCACGCGGCGACGCGGACACCGACCACGTCCAGGCACCGGCCACGTCCGCGTTCCTGTTCTCCGGGCAGGGTGCGCAGCGCCCCGGGATGGGCCGTGAACTGTACGACGCCCAGCCGGTGTTCGCGGCGGCGTTCGACGAGGTGTGCGCCCACTTCGACTTCCCGCTGAAGGAGATCGTCTTCGGCGGTGGGGAGGAGGTCCACCGCACCGAGTGCACCCAGCCGGCACTGTTCGCCGTCGAGGTGGCGTTGTACCGGCTCCTGGAGTCCTACGGCGTCCGCCCGGACTTCGTGGCGGGCCACTCGATCGGTGAGATCGCCGCCGCGCACGTCGCCGGAGTCTTCTCCCTCGCCGACGCTTCGGCACTGGTCCGTGCCCGCGGCGCCCTGATGGGTGCGCTGCCCGAGGGCGGCGCGATGGTGTCCGTCCAGGCCACCGAGGACGAGGTCCGCCCGCTGCTGTCGGCCGATGTCGACATCGCGGCCGTCAACGGCCCGGAGTCCGTGGTGATCTCGGGCCTCGAGGACGCCGTCCTGGCCGTGGCCGCCACGCTCGCGGACCGGGGCCGCAAGACCAGGCGCCTGACCGTCTCGCACGCCTTCCACTCGCCCCTGATGGAGCCGATGCTCGACGCGTTCCGCGAGTTGGCGGAGTCCCTGACCTACTCCGCTCCGTCGATCCCGGTGGTATCCGGCCTCGCCGGGGAACTGACCTCTCCCGCCTACTGGGTGCGCCACGTCCGTGAGGCCGTCCGCTTCCACGACGCCATGCGCCGGCTGGAAGCGGCCGGGGTGGGCACCTACCTCGAACTCGGCCCGGACGCCGTCCTGGCCGCCATGGGCCAGGCCTGCCTCGACGAGCCGGCCGCCCTCCTGCCCCTCCTGCGCCGCGACCGCTCCGAGACGCGCACCCTCCTCTCAGCCCTCGGCCGCGCCCACGCGCGCGGAGTCGCCCTCGACCTGCCCGCCCTCTTCGCGGGCGCACCGGCGGCCCCCGCCGACCTTCCGACGTACGCCTTCCAGCACGACCGGTACTGGCCGCGCATCGCGGAACAGCCCGCGGCCCCCAGCTGGCTCGTACCGCGACGTGGTGCGGACGCCCTCGACGACCTCCTCTACCAGGTCACCTGGCAGCCGGTGGACGTGGCGCAGCCCGCCGTGCCCGGCCGGTGGTTGGTGGTGTCGGCGGAGGCGGGTGCGCTGTCGGCGCCGGGTGTGGTCGAGCTGGTCGCGGGTGGTCGTTCCCGTGGCGAGCTGGCCGAAGCGCTGTCCGGCGTCGGTGCGGTCGATGGTGTGGTGTCGCTGCTGGACGTGGCGGGATCGCTGTCGTTGGTGCAGGCGCTCGGTGATGCGGGTATCGCGGCCCGGTTGTGGTGCGTGACCCGTGGCGCGGTGTCGACCAGTGCCGCCGACCGTGTGGCGGATCCGGTTCAGGCGCAGGTGTGGGGTCTGGGCCGGGTCGCGGCGCTGGAGTTCGGTGAGCGCTGGGGTGGTCTGGTGGACGTCCCGCCGGTCCTGGACGAACAGGCCTCCGCCCTGCTGTGGGCCGTCCTGTCGGGCGGTACCGGCGAGGACCAGCTCGCGGTGCGTGCCGAGGGTGTGCTCGCGCGTCGTCTGGTCCGGGCTCCGTTCGCCCCGGTGGCGGGTGACGGCTGGCGGCCCGACGGCCCGGTGCTGGTGACCGGTGGTACCGGTGCGCTGGGTGTGCGGGTGGCGCGTTGGCTGGCTTCGGCGGGTGCGAAGGAGCTCGTCCTGACGAGCCGCAGGGGCTTGGAGGCTCCGGGTGCTGCCGAGCTGGTGGCGGAGCTGGCGGAGTCGGGTGTCACGGTGTCCGTCCCCGCGTGTGACGTGGCCGATCGGGACGCGGTGGCGAAGCTGCTGGTCGACCATCCCGTCACGGCGGTGTTCCATGCGGCGGGTGTGCTGGACGACGGTGTGCTGGACGGTTTGACGCCCGGCCGTCTGGCGACGGTCCTCGGCCCCAAGGCGGACGCGGCACGCTACCTGCACGAGCTGACGCGCGAGATGGGCTTGGACCTGTCGGCGTTCGTGTTGTTCTCCTCGTTCGCGGGCACGGTCGGTGGTGCGGGTCAGGGCAACTACGCGGCGGCCAACGCGTATCTGGACGCGCTCGCCGAGCAGCGGCGGGCCGACGGACTGCCCGCCACCTCCCTCGCCTGGGGCCCGTGGGCCGACAACGGCATGGCGGCGGACGAGAGCGTCGCCGAACGGATGCGCCTGGCCGGCATGACCGGACTGCCCACCGCGACGGCCTTCGCCGCACTCGCCCGGGCCCTCGCCCACGGCGACGACACCCTGACGGTCATCGACCTCGACTGGCAGCGCTTCGCGCCGGGCTTCACCTCCGCCCGGCCGAGTCCGCTCCTCTCCGGCATCCCGGAAGCCGCCCGGCCCGCCGAACCGGACACGGCCGACATCGGCCTCGCCGCACGTCTGGCGGCGCTGCCGACCGCCGCCGAGCGGACCGACGTACTGCTCGACCTGGTCCGCACCCACGTGGCCGGCGTACTCGGCCACGGGTCACCCCAGCGCGTGGGCGCCGACCAGCCCTTCAAGGGCATCGGGTTCGACTCCCTGACGGCGGTCGAGCTCCGCAACCGGCTCGGCAGGGCCACCGGCCTGGCCCTGCCCGCCACCGCCGTCTTCGACCACCCCAACCCGGCCGCGCTCGCCGCGTACCTCCTCACCGAGCTGTGCGGGGACCTCGGCGACACCGACCCGGAGGAGGACCGCATCCGCCGGGCGCTCGCCTCGATGCCGCTCTCCCGGATCAGAGAGGCCGGACTGCTGGAAGTGCTGCTGGACCTGGCCGGACTCGAAGCGCGTGCCGGCACGCAGGAAGCGGCGGCCGACCCGGACGACACGGCCCCGGAGGACATCGACGCGATGGACGTCGACGCCCTGATCCGTCTCGCCATGGACAACACGGACTCCTGACGGTCCGGGAAGTGTGGAGCTGACACATGGTTACCCCCGAAGCAGTGACATCCGGCACGGCGACGACGCCTCAGACGCCCGAAGCGAAGCTCGTGGCCGCGCTCCGGACCTCCCTCAAGGAGGCCGAGCGGCTGCGCGAACAGAACCGGCGGCTCACCGACGCGGCCCGGGAGCCCATCGCGATCGTCGCGATGGGCTGCCGGTTCCCCGGTGGCGTCCGTTCGCCCGAGGGGCTGTGGGACCTGGTCGCCACCGGCCGTGACGCCGTGTCGCCGTTCCCCGCCGACCGGGGCTGGGACCTGGAGGAACTGTTCGACGAGGACCCGGACCGGCCCGGCTCCTCGTACGTCCGCGAAGGCGCGTTCGTCCACGACGCCGCCGACTTCGACGCCGGCTTCTTCGGGATCTCCCCGCGCGAGGCCCTCGCCATGGACCCCCAGCAGCGGCTCCTGCTGGAGACGTCCTGGGAGGCCCTCGAACGCGCCGCCATCACCCCGGACACCCTGCGCGGCAGCCGGACCGGCGTGTTCGTCGGCACCAACGGCGGCGACTACGGCACGGTCCTCGTCGGCGGCCCCGAGGAGGTCGACGGCTACCTCGCGACCGGGAACGCCACCAGCGTGCTGTCCGGCCGGATCTCGTACGAGTTCGGCTTCGAGGGACCCGCCGTCACCGTCGACACCGCCTGCTCGTCCTCCCTCGTCGCCCTGCACCTCGCCGCACAGGCGCTGCGCCGGCAGGAGTGCACGCTCGCGCTCGCGGCCGGCGTGACCGTCATGGCCAGCCCGACCACCTTCACCGAGTTCAGCCGCCAGCGGGGCCTGGCCCCGGACGGCCGCTGCAAGCCGTTCGCGGCCGCCGCGGACGGCACCGGCTGGGGCGAGGGCGCCGGAGTGCTCGTACTGGAGCGGCTGTCCGACGCCCGCCGCAACGGCCACCAGGTCCTCGCGGTGATCCGCGGCTCCGCCGTCAACCAGGACGGCGCCTCCAACGGCCTCACCGCCCCCAACGGCCCGTCCCAGCGGCGCGTGCTCCGCCAAGCCCTCGCAGACGCCCGCCTGACCGCCGACGAGGTCGACGCCGTCGAGGCCCACGGCACCGGCACCACCCTCGGCGACCCCATCGAGGCGCAGGCGCTGCTGGCCACGTACGGCCAGAACCGCCCGGCGGACCGGCCGCTCCACCTCGGTTCGGTGAAGTCGAACATCGGGCACACGCAGGCCGCCGCCGGCGTGGCCGGGGTCATCAAGATGACGATGGCGATCCGCAACGGCGTCCTCCCCAAGACCCTCCACGTGGACGAGCCCACCCCCCAGGTCGACTGGACCGCCGGCTCCGTGCGGCTGCTGACGGAGAACCTCGACTGGCACACCCCCGACGGGCAGCCGCGCCGCGCCGGCGTGTCCTCGTTCGGCATGAGCGGCACCAACGCCCACGTCATCCTGGAGGAACCCGCCCCGGCCACGGAACCCGCCCCGGCCGGCCCCTCCGCGGCCCCTTCCGCCCTGCCCTGGACCCTGTCCGGCAAGTCGGCCGACGCGCTGCGCGCACAGGCCCGGGAACTGCGTACGTTCCTGTCGTCCCGCCCCGGTCACGCCCCGTCGGACATCGGCCGCTCCCTCGCCCTCTCCCGGGCCTCCTTCGACCACCGCGCCGTGCTCGTCGCCGACCACCCCGACGCCTTCGACGCCGCACTGGCTGCGCTGGCCGACGGCACGGCCGCCGCGGGCCTGGTCGAGGGCCGGGCACCCGACGGCCGCACCAAGGTCGTCTTCGTCTTCCCCGGCCAGGGCTCCCAGTGGACCGGCATGGCCACCGAACTGCTCGCCACCAGCCCCGTCTTCGCCGAACGCATGGACCAGTGCGAGCAAGCCCTGTCCACCTTCGTCGACTGGTCGCTGCGCGAGGTGCTCACCGACGAGACCGCCCTCGCCCGCGTCGACGTGGTGCAGCCCGCCCTGTGGGCCGTGATGGTGTCCCTCGCCGCCCTCTGGCGCTCGTACGGAGTGGAACCGGCCGCCGTCCTCGGACACTCCCAGGGCGAGATCGCCGCGGCCTGCGTCGCCGGCGGCCTCTCCCTCGAAGACGGCGCACGCGTGGTGGCCCTGCGCAGCAAGGCCCTCCTCGCCCTCTCCGGCCGCGGCGGCATGGTGTCCGTGCCCCTGCCCCGCGAGGAGGTCGCGGACGGCCTCGACGAGCGGCTGTCCATCGCCGCCGAGAACGGCCCCCGCTCGGTCGTCGTCTCCGGCGACCCCGAGGCACTCGACGCGCTGCTCGCCGCGACCGAGGGCGCCCGCCGGATCGCCGTCGACTACGCCTCCCACTCCGCCCACGTGGAGGAGATCCGCGACGAACTCCTCACCGTCCTCGCCGGGCTCTCCCCGCGCCCGTCGCAGGTGCCCTTCTTCTCCACGGTCACCGGCGACTGGCAGGACACCGCCGAGCTCGACGCCGAGTACTGGTACCGCAACGCCCGCCGGACCGTGCGCTTCGAGGAGTCCACGCGCGCCCTGCGCGAGCAGGGCTTCGGGGTGTTCGTCGAGAGCAGCCCGCACCCGGTGCTGATCCAGGGCCTCGGGGAGTGCGCCGTCGGATCGCTGCGCCGCCAGGACGGCGGCCCGGCACGGTTCCTGCTCTCGCTGGCCGAGGCCCACGTACGCGGCGTCACCGTCGACTGGTCGCCCGCCTTCACGGACGCCGGACCGGCCCACGTCGACCTGCCGACCTACGCCTTCCAGCGCCGCCGGTACTGGCCGCGCCCCGGCACCGGCCGCACGGCCGGCGCGGACCCGGCGGAGTCGGCGTTCTGGGAGGCCGTCGAACGCGCCGACCTGCCGGCCCTGTCCGGCGAACTCGGTGCCGAGGGGCCCGCGCTGGACGCCCTGGAGACCGCCCTGCCCGTCCTGACCGCCTGGCGGGCGGGACGCCGGCAGCGGTCCACCGTCGACTCCTGGCGCTACCGGGCGGTCTGGGAACCCATGTCCGCGGACGTCCCCGGTCACCTCTCGGGCCGATGGTTGGTGGTGTCGGCGGAGGCGGGGGCGTTGTCCCTGCCGGGTGTGGAGGTGGTGGAGCTGGTCGCGGGGGGTCGTTCCCGTGGTGAGCTGGCCGAGGCGCTGTCCGGTGTCGGTGCGGTGGATGGTGTGGTGTCGCTGCTGGATGTGGCGGGTTCGCTGTCGCTGGTGCAGGCGCTGGGTGATGCGGGTGTCGGGGCCCGGTTGTGGTGTGTGACCCGTGGTGCGGTGTCGACGGGTGCCGGAGACCGTCTTGTGGATCCGGTTGCGGCGCAGGTGTGGGGTCTGGGCCGGGTGGCGGCGTTGGAGTTCGGAGAGCGCTGGGGCGGTCTGGTGGACGTCCCGGAGGCGCTGGACGAACAGACGGCGGCCCGGCTGACGACCGTGCTGTCAGGCGTTACGGGTGAGGACCAGGTCGCGGTCCGCGCGGAGGGCGTGTTCGCGCGTCGTCTGGTGCGTGCGCCCTTCGCCCCGGTGGTGGGGGACGGCTGGCGGCCGGATGGTCCGGTGCTGGTGACCGGTGGTACCGGTGCACTGGGTGGCCGGGTGGCGCGTTGGCTGGTGTCGCTGGGTGCGAAGGAGCTCGTCCTGACCAGCCGTCGGGGCTTGGAGGCTCCGGGTGCCGCCGAGCTGGTCGCGGAGCTGGCCGAGTCGGGTGTCACGGCGTCCGTCGCCGCGTGTGATGTGGGTGACCGTGACGCGGTGGCGAAGCTGCTGGTCGAGCACCCGGTGTCGGCCGTGTTCCATGCGGCCGGTGTGCTGGACGACGGTGTGCTGGAGGGCCTGACCCCGGACCGTCTTGCGGCGGTTCTCGGCCCCAAGGCGGACGCGGCACGCCATCTGCACGAGCTGACGCGCGAGATGGGCTTGGACCTGTCGGCGTTCGTGTTGTTCTCCTCGTTCGCGGGGTCGGTCGGTGGTGCGGGTCAGGGCAACTACGCGGCGGCGAACGCGTATCTGGACGCTCTGGCCGAGCAGCGGCGGGCCGACGGACTGCCCGCCACCTCCCTCGCCTGGGGAGCCTGGGGGGACAGCGGCCTCGCCACCGGCTCCGACGCCGTCACCGCCCGCATGCGCCGCGGCGGCCTCCTCCCGATGGCCCCCGACCTGGCCATCACCGCGCTCCAGCAGGCACTGGACCGCGACGAGACCACCCTCGTGGTCGCCGCCGTCGACTGGGAGCGCTTCACGGCGGCCTTCGTCACCGGCCGCCCCAGCCCGCTCCTGACGGGCGTGCCCGAGGTACGGACCGTACTCGCGGCCCTGGAGGACGGCCGGACCGCCGGCACCTCCCTGCGGGACACCCTCCCCGGCCTGCCCGCCGAGGCGCAGGAACGGGCCCTGCTCGACCTGGTCCGGACCCACGTGGCCGCCGTCCTCGGGCACGGCACCCCGCACGAGGTCGCCCCCGGACGGGCCTTCCGCGAGGCGGGGTTCGACTCCCTCACGGCGGTCGAACTGCGCAACCGGCTGAGCACGGCCACCGGCCTGGCCCTGCCCGCCACCGTGGTCTTCGACCACCCCAACCCGGCCGCGCTCGCCGGCCACCTGCGCTCCGAGCTGTGCGGGAACGCCGGCGCGGACGGCCCGTCCGCGCTGGAGGAGTTCGCCCGCTTCGAACGCGCACTCACCCGGGTCGAGCCCGGCACCGGCGACCACACCAAGATCATGCAGAGGCTGGAGGCGCTGCTCGCGCAAGGCCGGGAAGCCGCGGGCCACCCGGATCGCACCGCCGCCGCCGACCAGTACGAGGCGGCGACCGACGACGAACTGTTCGGCCTGCTCGGCGAGAAGTTCGGCATCTCATGAGCGACGCCGCCCGCCCCGACGCCGCCCGCCCCGACGCCGGCCGCCCCGCCGCCGTCCGCCCCTCCGCCAGGGAGAACCCCCACGTGTCCAATGAAGAAAGACTCCGCCACTTCCTCAAGCGCGTCTCGGCCGAGCTGGAGCAGACCCGGGAACGCCTGCGCGAGAGCGAGAGCCGGGACGGTGAGCCGATCGCCGTCGTGGCCATGAGCTGCCGCTTCCCCGGCGGGGTCCAGAGCCCCGAGGACCTGTGGCGGCTGCTCGTCTCGGGCGGCGACGCCCTGTCCGGCTTCCCCACCGACCGCGGCTGGGACCTGGCGGGCCTGCTCTGCGACGACCCTGAGCAGGCCGGTGCCTCCCACGCCCGCCAGGCCGGCTTCCTCGACGGCGCGAGCGACTTCGACGCCGCGTTCTTCGGGATCTCCCCGCGCGAGGCCCTCGCCATGGACCCCCAGCAGCGGCTGCTGCTGGAGACCTCCTGGGAGGCCTTCGAACGCGCCGGGATCGCCCCGGACACCCTGCGCGGCAGCCGGACCGGCGTCTTCATCGGCACCAACGGGCAGGACTACACCCCCGTGGCCGTCCACTCCGCCGACGACCTCGCCGGGCACATCATGACCGGCAACGCCGCCAGCGTGCTCTCCGGCCGCCTCTCCTACGTCTACGGGCTCCAGGGGCCCGCCGTCACCGTCGACACCGCCTGCTCCGCCTCCCTCGTCTCCCTGCACCTGGCGGTCCAGGCGCTGCGGCGCGGCGAGTGCGAACTCGCCCTCACCGGCGGGGCCACCGTCATGTCGACACCCACCCTGTTCGCGGAGTTCAGCCGTCAGGGCGGCCTGGCCCGCGACGGCCGCTGCAAGGCCTTCGCGGCCGCCGCCGACGGCACCGGCTGGGGCGAGGGCGCGGGCATGCTCGTACTGGAGCGGCTGTCCGACGCCCGCCGCAACAACCACCCCGTCCTCGCCGTGATCCGCGGCTCCGCCGTCAACCAGGACGGCGCCTCCAACGGCCTGACCGCCCCCAACGGCCCCGCCCAGCAGCGCGTCATCGAACAGGCCCTCGCCAACGCCCGCCTGACGCCCGAACAGGTCGACGCCGTCGAGGCCCACGGCACCGGCACCACCCTCGGCGACCCCATCGAGGCGCAGGCCCTGATCGCGGCCTACGGACAGAACCGCCCGGCCGACCGGCCGCTCCACCTCGGCTCGGTGAAGTCGAACATCGGGCACACCCAGGCCGCCGCCGGGGTGGCCGGGGTGATCAAGATGGTCGAGGCGATCCGCAACGGCGTCCTGCCGCGCACCCTGCACGTGGACGCGCCCACCCCCCAGGTCGACTGGACGGCCGGCTCCGTGCGGCTGCTCACGGAGAACCTCGACTGGCACACCCCCGACGGGCAGCCGCGCCGCGCCGGCGTGTCCTCGTTCGGCATCAGCGGCACCAACGCCCACGTCCTCCTGGAGGAGCACACCCCCGACGCCGAACCCGCCGCGGACGACGACCACGGCCCCGAAACCCCCGAAACCCCCGAAACCCCCGACGCCGCCCGGCCGGCCGTCCTCGCCGTGCTCTCCGCCCGCGAGGACGAGACGCTGCGCGCCCAGGCCGCCCGCCTCCACGCCCACCTGGAGGACCGCCCCCACCTGTCCCCCCGGGACGTCGCCCACTCCCTCGCCACCACCCGTGCCACCCTCGACCGCCGCGCCGCCGTCGTCGCCGACGGCCGCGACAGCCTCCTGAAGGGCCTGGCGGCACTCGCCGACGGCACCCCGGACCCCGCCGTCCGGCAGGCCGGCGCCACCCCCGGCGGGCTGGCGTTCCTGTTCACCGGCCAGGGCGCCCAGCGCCCCGGCATGGGCGACGGGCTGTACGCGGCGTTCCCGGTGTACGCGCGGGCCTTCGACGCGGCCTGCGCCGCGCTGGACGCCCACCTGGACCGCCCGCTGCGGCAGGTGGTGAGCGGCGAGGCGGAACTCCTCGACCGGACCCGCTACACCCAGGCCGGCCTGTTCGCCCTCGAAGTGGCCCTGTACCGGCTCTTCGAGTCCTGGGGCGTACGCCCCGACTTCCTCCTCGGCCACTCGGTCGGCGAGCTGGCCGCCGCCCACGTCGCCGGCGTGCTCACCCTCCCCGACGCCGCCACCCTGGTCGCCGCCCGCGGCCGGCTCATGGACGCCCTGCCCGAAGGCGGGGCGATGGTCTCCGTCGAAGCGGCCGAGGACGAGGTACGCGCCCTGCTGACGGCCGGCGCCGACATCGCCGCCGTGAACGGCCCCCGCGCGGTGGTCGTCTCCGGCCCGGAGGACGCCGTCACACGGACCACGGGCCTCCTGGAGGCCGCCGGCCACCGCACCAAGCGGCTCAACGTCAGCCACGCCTTCCACTCGTCGCTGATGGAGCCGATGCTCGCCGAGTTCGGCCGCGTCGCGCGCACGCTCACCTACCGCCGGCCGTCCCTCCCGGTCGTCTCGAACGTCACCGGACGCACCGCCGACCCGGCCGAACTCGCCACGCCCGCATACTGGGTCCGGCACGTGCGCGCCGCCGTCCGCTTCCACGACGGCATGTGCCACCTGGAGGCCCAAGGCGTACGCCGCTTCGTCGAGCTGGGCCCCTCCGGCGTGCTGACCGCCGCCGGCCGGGCCTGCGTCAGCGGCCCCGACCCCGTCCTCGTCCCCGCCCTGCGCCGCGACCGGCCCGAGCCGGAGACCGCCGCCGCAGCCCTCGGCGAGCTGTTCGTGCACGGCACCACCCCCGACTGGACCGGCGTCTTCGCCGGGCAGCCCGTACACCGGGTGGCCCTGCCGACCACCCCGTTCCGCCGCACCCGCTACTGGCCCCGCCCCGGCGACCCCACCGGCCGGCCCGCGGCCGCCGCCCAGGACCCCACCGCCGACCTCCAGTACCGCGTCGCATGGCAGCCGCTCGCCGCTCCCGCCACCACCGTCCCCGCCGGGACCTGGCTGGTCGCCGGACCCTGCCCGCGGGAACTCGACCTGGTCACCGGCGCGCTCACCGCCCGCGGCGCCACCACCGCCCGCCTCGACCTGACCCCCGGCACCGGCCACGACCGCGACGCCCTGACCCTCCGCCTGCTCACCGCCCTGCCCGCCGCCGACGGCTGCGCGGGCGTCCTGCTCCTGCCCGCCGACGCCGACGACCCCGGAGTGGACGCGGCCCTCCACCTGCACCAGGCCCTCGGCGACGCCGGAATCACCGCACCGCTGTGGTGCGCCACCCGCGGCGCCGTCTCCACCGGCCCCGGCGACCGGCCCGCCGACCCCGGACAGGCACAGGTCTGGGGCCTCGGCCGGGCCGCCGCCCTGGAAACCCCCGCCCGCTGGGGAGGGCTCGTCGACCTCCCCGCGGAACTCGACGCCCCCGCCCTCGACCGGCTCGGCGCCCTCCTGCTGGCAGCCCCCGCCGGCGCCGCCGAGGACCAGCTGGCGGTCCGCCCCACCGGCATCCTCGCCCGCCGGCTGGTCCGCGTACGCAGGACCGCCGCCGCCGTCGAACCCTGGCGCCCCTCCGGCACCGTCCTGGTCACCGGCGGCACCGGCGCCCTCGGCGGCCACGTCGCCCGCTGGCTCGCCGCGTCCGGCGCCGAACACCTCGTCCTCACCAGCCGCCGCGGCGACCAGGCACCCGGCGCACGCGAACTCGCCGCCGAACTCACCGCGACGGGCACCCGCGTGACCATCGAGGCCTGCGACGCCGCCGACCGCGACGCCCTCGCGGCGGTCCTCGACGCGATCCCCGCCGAACACCCCCTGACCGCCGTCGTCCACACCGCGGGAATCCTCGACGACGGCGTCATCGAGTCCCTCACCCCCGAACGCTTCGCGGCGGTCCTGCGCCCCAAGGCCGACGCCGCCCGCAACCTCCACGAACTCACCGCCGGCCTCGACCTCTCCGCGTTCGTCCTCTTCTCCTCCTTCGCCGGCGCGGTCGGCGGCGCCGGACAGGCCAACTACGCCGCCGCCAACGCCTTCCTGGACTCCCTCGCCGACCAGCGCCGCGCCGACGGACTGCCCGCCACCGCCATCGCCTGGGGCGCCTGGGCCGAAGGCGGCATGGCCGAGGACGAGGCCGCCGTCGGCGAACGCCTGCGCCGCCACGGCATCCGCCCGATGCGGCCCCCGCACGCCCTCGCCGGACTCCAGCAGGCCCTGGACCACGGCGACGCCTGCCTGGCGGTGGCCGACATCGACTGGGCCCTGTTCGCACCCGGCTTCACCACCGTCCGGCCCAGCCCCCTGCTCACCGGCATCGAGGAAGCCCGTCCCCGCACCACCGCCGAACCCGACTGGCGCGAGCACATCACCCTGCTCCCCGACGCCGAACGGGCCGCCGCCCTCCTGGACCTCGTACGCACCCAGGCCGCGGCCGTCCTCGGACACGGCGGCCCCGAGGCGGTCACCCCGAACCAGCCCTTCCGGGAACTCGGCTTCGACTCCCTCACCGCCGTCGACCTGCGCAACGTCCTCGGCGCCCGCACCGGGCTGAACCTGGCCACGACCGTCGTCTTCGACCACCCCAGCCCCCAGGCCCTCGCCGAACACCTCGACGCCGAACTCGGCGGCACCGCCGCCGCCCGCCTCCTCGCCGACCTCGACCGCGTCGAGGACGCCCTCGCCGTCCTCGACGCCCCCGACGTACGGGCGGAGGCCGTGACGCGGCTCCAGAACCTGCTGGCCCGCGCCGGCACCGCACCAGGGCCCGGCACCGGCTCCGGCCCGGACGACGAAACGGGTGCCGGCACCCGACCCCCCTTGGACACGGCGGACGACCTCTTCGCCTACATCGACCAGAAATACGGGACCCGCTGACATGGTGAACGAGACCAAGCTCCTGGAATACCTCAAGCGGGTCACGGCCGACCTGGACGAGGCGAACCGGCGCCTGAAGGACGCCGAGGACCTCAGCCACGAGCCGATCGCGATCGTCGGCATGGGCTGCCGCTTCCCCGGCGGCGTCCACTCCGCCGAACAGCTGTGGACCCTCCTCGCCGACGGCACCGACGCCCTCGCCCCCTTCCCCGACGACCGCGGCTGGGACCTCGCCGCGCTCTACGACCCCGACCCCGACCGGGCCGGAACCTCGTACGTCCGCGAGGGCGGATTCCTCGACGGAGCCGCCGACTTCGACCCCGCCTTCTTCGGCATCAGCCCGCGCGAGGCCCGCGCCATGGACCCCCAGCAGCGCCTGCTCCTGGAGGTCGCCTGGGAGGCCCTGGAACGCTCCGGCCTCGACCCCGCCGCCCTGCGCGGCAGCCGCGCCGGCGTCTTCGTCGGCACCAACGGCCAGGACTACGGCACCCTGTTCGGCTCGACCCCCGAAGAGGGCCTCGAAGGCTACATCGGCACCGGCAACGCCGCGAGCGTCCTCTCCGGACGCCTGTCCTACGTCCTCGGCCTCGAAGGCCCCGCGGTCACCGTCGACACCGCCTGCTCCTCCTCCCTGGTCTCCCTGCACCTGGCCGCCGAGGCACTGCGCCGCGGCGAATGCGCCCTGGCCCTCGCCGGCGGCGCCACCGTCATGGCCACCCCCCGCGTCTTCGTCGAGTTCAGCCGGCAGCGCGGGCTCGCCGCCGACGGCCGCTGCAAGCCCTTCGCCGCCGCCGCCGACGGCACCGGCTGGGGCGAGGGCGCGGGCCTGCTCGTCCTCGAACGGCTCTCCGACGCCCGCCGCAACGGCCGCCCCGTCCTCGCGGTCCTGCGCGGCTCCGCCGTCAACCAGGACGGCGCCTCCAACGGGCTTACCGCCCCCAACGGCACCGCCCAGCAGCGCGTCATCCGCCAGGCCCTGGCCAACGCCCGGCTGTCCCCGGACATGGTCGACGCGGTCGAGGCCCACGGCACCGGCACCCGGCTCGGCGACCCCATCGAGGCCCACGCCCTGCTCGCCACGTACGGCCGCAAGCGCACCGCCGACCGGCCCCTGTGGCTCGGCTCCGTCAAGTCGAACCTCGGCCACACCCAGGCAGCGGCGGGCGTCGCCGGCGTGATGAAGATGGTCCTCGCCATCCAGCACGGCACCCTGCCCCGCACCCTGCACGTGGACGAACCCACACCGCACGCGGACTGGTCGGCGGGCGGCGTACGCCTGCTGACCGAGCCCACCCCCTGGCCCGAGACGGGCGAACCGCGCCGCGCCGGCGTGTCGGCCTTCGGCGTCAGCGGCACCAACGCCCACCTGATCGTCGAACAGGCCGCCCCCGAGGACGCCCGGCCCCAGGAGCGGACGCCGCAGCCGCGCACCGCCACCGCGCCGCCGTGGCTGCTGTCGGCCCACACCCCCGAGGCCCTGCGCGCACGGGCCGACCAGCTCCGCGCGTACGCCCAGGACCACCCGGAGCTCGACCCCGCCGACCTGGCCCACTCCCTCTCCCTGCCGACGCCCCTCACCCACCGGGGCGTGGTGCCCGGCGCCGACCGCGGCGCCCTCGTCGAGGGCACCGCCACCGGCGGGAAGTCCGCGTTCCTCTTCTCCGGGCAGGGTGCGCAGCGCCCGGGCATGGGCCGGGAACTGTACGAGGCCCAGCCGGTGTTCGCGGCCGCCTTCGACGAGGTGTGCGCCCACTTCGACCTCCCGCTGAAGGACATCGTCTTCGGCGGCGGGGACGAGATCCACCGCACCGAGAACACCCAGCCGGCACTGTTCGCCGTCGAGGTGGCCCTGTACCGGCTGGCGGAGTCCTTCGGTCTGCGCCCGGACTTCGTCACGGGCCACTCGATCGGCGAGATCGCCGCCGCTCACGTCGCAGGGGTCCTGTCCCTCGCGGACGCCGCGGCACTGGTCCGCGCCCGGGGCGCGCTGATGGGCGCCCTGCCGGAGGGCGGGGCGATGGTGTCGGTCCGCGCCACCGAGGAGGAGATACGCCCCCTGCTGTCGGGCGATGTCGACATCGCGGCGGTCAACGGCCCCCAGTCCGTGGTGATCTCGGGCGCCGAGCAGGCCGTCCTCGCCGTGGCCGCGAAGCTGGCCGAACACGGCCGCAAGACCAAGCGCCTCACGGTCTCGCACGCCTTCCACTCCCCCCTGATGGAGCCCATGCTCGAGGCGTTCCGCGAGGTCGCGGAATCCCTCACCCACTCCGCGCCCGCCATCCCCGTCGTCTCCAACGTCACCGGCGGGCAGATCACCGCGTTCACCGCCGACTACTGGGTCCGGCACGTCCGCGACGCCGTCCGCTTCGCCGACGGCGTCGCCCACCTCGCCGCCCAGGGCGTCGCCCACTTCCTGGAGCTGGGCCCGCAGGGCGTCCTCGCCGCCATGGCGGGGGAGTCCCTCCCCGAGGACTTCTCCGGACTCCTCACCCCCGTCCTGCGCGGGGACCGCCCCGAGCCGGAGGCCTTCCTCGGCGCCCTCGCCGAGGCCTGGACCCGCGGCCTCCCCGTCGACTGGCAGCCCCTGCTCCCCGCCGGACGCCGCGTCGACCTGCCCACGTACCCCTTCCAGCGGCAGCGCTACTGGCCCGAGACGACCGGCCTCGGCGACGTGGCCGCCGCCGGCCTGGGCGCGGCCGACCACCCCCTGCTCGGCGCCATGGTGACCCTGGCCGAGGCGGACCAGGTCCTGTTCACCGGCAGCCTCTCCCTGCGGACCCACCCCTGGCTCGCCGACCACGCCGTCCTGGGCACCGTGTTCGTCCCCGGCACCGCCTTCGTGGAGCTGGCCGTCCGCGCCGGCGACCAGGTCGGCTGCGCCCACCTCGACGAACTCACCATCGAGGCGCCCCTGGTCCTGCCCGAACGGGGCGCGGTCCAGCTCCAGGTGGGCGTCGGGCCCGCCGACGCGGAGGGCCGCCGCTCCCTGACCTTCCACTCCCGCCACACCGACGAGCCGTGGACCCGGCACGCCACCGGCACCCTGACGGCCGCCCCCTCCCCGGCAGCCGCCCCGCCCGCCGACGCCGACCTGAGCGCATGGCCCCCCGCGGGCGCCGAGCCGGTGCCCGTCGAGGGGCTCTACGACCACCTCGTCGACGTCGGCTTCGGCTACGGACCCGCCTTCCAGGGACTGCGGGCCGCATGGCGCCGCGGCGACGACGTGTTCGCCGAGGTACGGCTGCCGCAGGAGACCGAAGCCGCCCGCTTCGGCCTGCACCCCGCCCTGCTGGACGCCGCCCTGCACGCCGTCGGCTTCGGTGACTTCGTCGCCGACGGCGCCGCGAGCCTCCCGTTCTCCTGGCGCGGCGTGACCCTCCACGCGGCCGGCGCCCCGGCACTGCGCGTACGGCTGTCGCCGGCCGGCCCCGACACCGTGTCCCTGGACGCGGCCGACCCGACGGGCGCCCCCGTCGTCACCGTCGAGGCGCTCGCCCTGCGCCCGGCCGCCGCCCAGCGCACGCACCGCCACCGCGACTCCCTCTTCCGCGTCGACTGGGCCGCCCTGCCCCAGCCCGCCCCCGCCGCCCCCGCGCAGCCGGCCGGCGCGCCGCCGTGCTGGATCGCCTCCGCCGCCGACCTGGCCGCGCTGGACACCGTCCCCGACGCCGTGTTCGTCCGCTGCCCCCGCACCGGCGACGACCTCGTCCCCGCCGCCCACACCGGCGCGCACCGCGTCCTGGAACTCCTCCAGGCGTGGCTCGCCGACCCCCGGTGCGGCTCCTCGCAGCTGGTCCTGGTGACCCGCGGCGCCCTGGCCGTCCGGCAGGGCGAGCCGGTCCGCGACCTCGGCCAGGCGCCCCTGTGGGGCCTCGTCCGGTCGGCGCAGGCCGAGAACCCGGGCAGCTTCCGCCTGATCGACGTCACCGGCCCGGACGACGACACCCCGCACGGCACCCCGGACGACGGCACCCCGGACGCCACCGCCGCACTGCACGCCCTCCTCGCCCTCGACGAGCCGCAGCTCGCCCTGCGCGACGGCATCCCGTACGCCCCCCGGCTCGCCCGCGTCCCCGCCCCCGCCGAACCCCGGGAGTGGAACCCCGACGGCACCGTCCTGATCACCGGCGGCACCGGCGGCCTCGGCGCCCTGCTGGCCCGCCACCTGGTGGCCGAGCACGGCGTACGCCACCTCGTGCTGGCCGGCCGGCGCGGCCCGGCCGCCGAGGGCGCCGCAGAACTCGCCGCCGCGCTCACCGGCGCCGGCGCCCACGTACGGATCGAGGCCTGCGACGTCGGCGACCGCGCCGACCTGGCGCGGCTGCTCGACCGGATCACCGCCGAGCGGCCGCTGACGGCCGTCGTGCACGCCGCCGGCGTCCTCGACGACGGCGTGATCGGCTCGCTGGCACCCGACCGGCTGGACACCGTACTGCGCCCCAAGCTCGACGCGGCCTGGCACCTGCACGAGCTGACCCGGGAGGCCGGCCTCGCGGCGTTCGTGCTGTTTTCCTCGGCCGCCGGCGTCTTCGGCGCCCCCGGCCAGGCCGGATACGCCGCCGCGAACGCCTTCCTCGACGCGCTCGCCCAGCACCGCACCTCCCAGGGCCTCAGCGCCGTGTCCCTGGCCTGGGGCCTGTGGGCGGAGGGCGGCGGCATGGGCGGCCGCCTCGCCGGCAACGACACCCGGCGCATCACCGGCTCCGGCGTCGCCGCGCTGTCCGCCGCCGACGGCCTGGAACTCTTCGACCTCGCGGGCGGCCTCGACGAGCCCCTGCTCGTCCCCGCCCGCCTGGACCTCAACCCGCCTGCGGGCGCCGCACGGAACACCACGCCCCCGGCCCTGCTGCGCGGCCTCGTCCGCGGACCGGCCCGCGGGACGGCCGCGTCCGGCCCGGCCACCCCGCGCACCCAGTGGACCGAACGGCAGCTCGCCGACCTGGTCCGCGGCCACGTCGGCGCCGTACTGGGCCACGCCGACGCGCAGGCCGTCGACCTCGGCCGGACGTTCACCGAGCTGGGCTTCGACTCCCTCACCGCCGTCGAACTCCGCAACCGGCTCACCACCGAGACGGGCCTGCGGCTCTCGGCCACCCTCATCTTCGACTACCCCACCCCGGCCGCCCTCGTGGAACACCTGCGGGCCGGCCTGACCGAGGACCCGGCCACCGCCCCCACCGCCCCGGCCGCCGCCACCCCCGGCGCCCGCACCGACGACGACCCCGTCGCGATCGTCGGCATGAGCTGCCGCTACCCCGGCGGAGTGCGCTCACCGCAGGACCTGTGGCGGCTGGTGGCCGCGGGCGGCGACGGCATCGCGGCGTTCCCCACCGACCGCGGCTGGGACCTCGACGGCCTCTTCGACGACGACCCCGACGCGGCCGGCCGCTCGTACGTCAGCGAAGGCGGATTCCTCTACGACGCCGCCGAGTTCGACGCCGGCTTCTTCGGGATCTCGCCCCGCGAGGCCCTCGCCATGGACCCCCAGCAGCGGCTCCTCCTGGAAACCGCCTGGGAGGCCTTCGAACGCGCCGGCATCGACCCGACGTCCGTGCGCGGCACCGCCACCGGCGTGTTCGCCGGCGTCATGTACCACGACTACGCCTCCCGCCTGGGCGAGGTCCCCGAGGGCATCGACGGCTACCTCAGCACCGGCAACGCCGGCAGCGTCCTGTCCGGCCGCGTCTCCTACGTCCTGGGGCTGGAGGGGCCCGCCGTCACCGTCGACACCGCCTGCTCGTCCTCCCTCGTCGCCCTGCACCTGGCCGCCCAGGCCCTGCGGTCCGGCGAGTGCACGATGGCCCTCGCCGGCGGCGCGACCGTGATGGCCACCCCCAACACGTTCGTGGAGTTCTCCCGGCAGCGCGGCCTGTCCTCCGACGGCCGCTGCAAGTCCTTCGCCGCCGCCGCCGACGGCACCGGCTGGGGCGAGGGCGCCGGCATGCTGCTGCTGGAGCGGCTCTCCGACGCCCGCCGCAACGGCCACCAGGTCCTGGCCGTCATCCGCGGCTCCGCCGTCAACCAGGACGGCGCCTCCAACGGCCTCACCGCCCCCAACGGCCCCTCCCAGCAGCGCGTCATCCGCCAGGCCCTCGCCAACGCCGGCCTGGGCGTCCAGGACGTCGACGCCGTCGAGGCCCACGGCACCGGCACCCGGCTCGGCGACCCGATCGAGGCGCAGGCGGTCCTCGCCACGTACGGGCAGGACCGGCCCGGGGACCAGCCGCTGTGGCTGGGCTCCCTCAAGTCCAACATCGGCCACACCCAGGCCGCCTCCGGCGTCGGCGGCGTCATCAAGATGGTCGAGGCGATGCGCCACGGCCTCCTGCCCCGCACCCTCCACGTCGACGAGCCCACCCCGCACGTCGACTGGACGGCCGGCTCCGTACGCCTGCTGACCGAACCCGTACCGTGGCCCGAGACCGGACGCGCCCGCCGCTCCGGCGTCTCCTCGTTCGGCGTCAGCGGCACCAACGCCCACGTCATCGTGGAACAGGCCCCCGCGGAGACCCTCACCGAGACGGCCGCCGAAACCGCCGACGGTCCCGCCCCCCGGCCGGCCCCCGCACCCGGCACGGCACTGCCCTGGGTGCTGTCCGCCAAGTCCGACGCCGCCCTGCGCGACCAGGCCCGCAACCTCCTCGCCGCCCTGGACGGCCTCACCGCCCCGGATACCGCCGGAGAAGACCCCCGCCACGCCCTCGCCGACATCGGCGGCTCCCTCGCGTCCTCCCGCGCCGCCCTGGAACACCGGGCCGCCGTCGTCGCCGACGACCCCGCCGCCTTCGCCGAAGGACTGACCGCCCTGGCCGCGGGCTCGCCCTCCCCGCACCTGCTGCGGGGAACGTCGCGCACCGCCGCCAAGGCCGTGTTCGTCTTCCCCGGCCAGGGCTCCCAGTGGGCCGGCATGGCCCGTGAACTGCTGCACTCCTCAAAGGCGTTCGCCGACCGGCTGGCCGCCTGCGAAAAGGCCCTCGCCCCCCACGTCGACTGGTCGCTGCGCGAAGTCCTCACCGACGAGGCCGCCCTGACCCGGGTCGACGTGGTCCAGCCCGCCCTGTGGGCGGTGATGGTCTCCCTCGCCGCGCTGTGGCGCTCCCACGGCGTCGAACCGGCCGCCGTGGTCGGCCACTCGCAGGGCGAGATCGCCGCCGCCTGCGTCGCCGGAGCGCTCGGCCTCGACGACGCGGCGCGCGTCGTCGCCCTGCGCAGCAAGGCCCTCCTGGCCCTCTCCGGCCGCGGCGGCATGGTCTCCCTGCCGCTGTCCCGCGAGGAGGCCGCCGCCCACCTGGGGGACCGGCTGTCCCTCGCCGCCGTCAACGGCCCCCGCTCCGTGGTGGTCTCCGGCGACCCCGAGGCCTGTGAAGCGGTGCTCGCCGCCGTCGAGGGCGCCCGCCGGATCCCCGTGGACTACGCCTCCCACTCCGCCCACGTGGAGGAGATCCGCACCGACGTCCTGGACGCCCTCGCCGGGATCACCCCCCGCACGGCCGACATCCCGTTCCTGTCCACGGTCGACGCCGCCTGGCTCGACGGCACCGAACTGGACGAGGGGTACTGGTACCGCAACCTCCGCCAGAGCGTCCTGCTCGCCGACGCCACCGAAACCCTCGTCCACGAGGGCCACGGCGTGTTCATCGAGGTCAGCCCGCACCCCGTCCTCGTCCACGGCCTGCCCGACACCGCGCTGGGCACCCTGCGCCGCGGCGACGGCGGCCCCGCCCGCTTCACCGCCGCCCTCGCCGAGGCCCACGTCCACGGAGTGCCAGTCAACTGGGACACCGTCTTCCCCGGCGCCCGCCGCGTCGACCTGCCCACGTACGCCTTCCAGCGCGAGCGGTACTGGCTGGACGGCACCGACCCCGCCGGCGACATGGCCTCCGCGGGCCTGGACGCCGCCGGGCACCCCCTCCTCGGCGCGATGGTGACCGTCGCCGCCTCCGACGACCACCTGTTCACCGGCCGCCTGTCGCTGACGGCGCAGCCCTGGCTGGCCGACCACGCCGTCGCCGGCACGGTCCTGCTGCCCGGCACCGCCTTCGTGGAACTCGCCCTGCACGCGGGCCTCCAGACCGGCCACACCCACCTGGAGGAGCTGACCCTGGAAGCTCCGCTGGTGCTGCCCGAACGCGGCGCGGTCCAGGTCCAGCTCGCCGTGGGCCCCGCCGGGCCGGACGGCCGGCGCACGGTCACCACGTACGCCCGCCACGAGGACGGCCCCTGGACCCGGCACGCCACCGGCGTCCTGACCGCCGCCCCGGCCGGCCCCCCGGCCCCCGCCGGGGGCGCATGGCCGCCGGCCGGCGCCGAACCCCTGGACCTGACCGGCTTCTACGACCGGCTCGCCGACTCCGGACTCGGCTACGGGCCGGCGTTCCAGGGGCTGCGCGCGGCCTGGCGGCTCGGCGACGAGGTGTACGCCGAGGTCGGCCTCGACCGCGACCAGCAGGAGGCCGCGGGCCGCTTCGGCCTCCACCCCGCCCTCCTCGACGCCGCCCTGCACGCCGTGGGCCTCGGCTCCTTCCTCGACGGCCCCGGCGTCCGCCTCCCGTTCTCCTGGAACGGCGTCCACCTGCACACGGCCGGCGCACGCGACCTGCGGGTCCGGTTGAGCCCCGCCGGCGGGGACGCGGTCTCCCTCGCCGTCACCGACCCGGCCGGCCTGCCGGTCGCCACCGTCGACTCCCTGGCCCTGCGCCCCGTCGCCACCGAACACCTCGCGCACCGGGACACCCTGTTCGCGCTGGACTGGGTGCCGGCGCCGGCTTCCGACGCCCTGCCCGCGGGCGTGGCGTGCGAGGTGGACACCTCCGTCGGCGTGCGCGAGGCCCTGAACCAGGCCCTGGAGGTGCTCCAGAACTCCCTGGCGAGCCCGGCGGAGGAGCGCGTGGTGTTCGTGACGCGCGGCGCCGTGGGCGATGAGGTGCGCGACCTGGCAGGTGCGGCGGTGTGGGGCCTGGTGCGCTCCGCACAGTCGGAACACCCGGGCCGTTTCCACCTCCTGGACCTGGAGGAGGCCGCCGACCCGGCCCCCTACCTGACCAGTGCGGAGCCGCAGGCGGCGGTGCGCGGCGGAGCGGTACGCGTCCCGCGCCTGACGCGGGCATCGGCCGCGCCGGAGTCCACGGGCCTGTCCTTCACCGAGGGCGGCACGGTCCTGATCACGGGCGGTACCGGCGTCCTGGGCCGCGCGGTCGCCCGTCACCTGGCCACGGAACACGGGGTCCGCCACCTGCTCCTGGCGAGCCGCTCCGGCGGCGCTGAGGACCTGGTCGCGGAACTGTCCGCCCTGGGCGCGACCGCGACCGTCGCCGCCTGCGACGCGGCCGACCGCGAGGCCCTGGCCTCCCTCCTGGCCGCGATCCCCGCCGAGCACCCCCTCACCGCCGTCATCCACACCGCGGGCGTCCTGGACGACGGTGTGATCGAGTCCCTCACCCCCGGCCGCTTCGACGCCGTGCTGCGCCCCAAGGTGGACGCCGCCCGCAACCTCCACGAACTCACCGCCGGCCTGGACCTGTCGGCGTTCGTCCTGTTCTCGTCCGCCTCGGGCCTGCTCGGTGCCCCGGGCCAGGGCAACTACGCCGCCGCCAACGCCTACCTGGACGCCCTCGCCCAGCACCGCCGCTCCCTCGGCCTGCCGGGGATCTCCCTCGCCTGGGGCCTGTGGGCCGAACGCAGCGGCATGACCGGCGCCCTCGACGCCGACGACGTCGACCGCATCCACCGCGGCGGCGTGGCCGCCCTCGCCACCGAAGAGGCCCTCGCGCTCCTCGACACCGCCCCCGCCCTCGACCTGGCCCTCGCGGTGCCGATTCGCCTGGACCTGCCCGCCCTGCGCACCCGCGCCCGCCACGAGCCGCTCCCGCCCCTGCTGCACGGCCTGGTGCCGGCCCCGCTCCGGCGGACGGCGGGCGCCCCGGCCGCCGTTCCCGTCATCGACCCGGAGGACCTCCTCACCCTCGTACGGGCCCACACCGCCACCGTCCTCGGCCACAGCTCCGCCGACCGGATCGAACCGGACCGGAAGTTCCTGGAGATGGGCTTCGACTCACTGACCTCCGTGCGCCTGCGCGGCAGCCTCAACACCGCGACCGGCCTGAGACTGTCCGCCACGGCCGTCTTCGACCACCCGACCCCCGCCGACCTCGCCGACCACATGCGCGGCGAACTCGCGGCGGCCCGGACCCCGCGGGTGCCGGAAGCCGCGAGCCCGCCCGCGGCGGCGCAGCCCCTGGCCGCGCTCTACCGGCAGGCCTGCGCGGACGGCAAGGTCAAGGAGGCCACCGACCTGCTCGTCGCGGCCTCCCTGCTGCGCCCCTCCTTCACCACGGACGGCACGGACGGCGCCCCGGCACCCGTCACCCTCTCCAGCGGACCCGGCGGCACCGGCGGCGCGGGCGGTCCGGCCCTGATCTGCCTGCCCTCGGTCACCGCCCTGTCCAGCCCCCACCAGTTCGCCCGCTTCGCCGCACCCTTCCGCGAGCACCGGGACGTCCACGTCCTGCCGCTCCCCGGCTACGGCGAGGGCGAGCCGCTGCCCGCCACCGCCGACGCCCTCGTCGCACACCTGGCCGCCGAGGTGCTGCGCCTCGCGGACGGCGCCCCGTTCGCCCTGGCCGGGTACTCCTCGGGCGGCTGGCTCGCCCAGGAGGTCACCGCCCACCTCGAACGCGGGGGCACCGCCCCCGCCGCCCTGGTGCTGCTCGACACGTTCCTGCCGGGCGACGCGGCGCAGCCCGCGTTCCGGTCCCGGATGACCGACGCCATGTTCGAACGGGAGGACTCCTTCGGCTGGATGACCGACCTCAGGCTCACGGCCATGGGCGGCTACTTCCGGCTCTTCCCGGCCTGGCGGCCCACCGCCACCGCCGTCCCGACGCTGCTCGTCAGAGCGGGCCGCTCCCTGGTCGACGGCGGCGGCCACCAGGCGTCCTGGCCGCTGCCCCACACGGCGGTGGACGTACCGGGCGACCACTTCACGATGATGGAGGACGACGCGCGGGCCGCGGCCGCCGCCGTCGACCACTGGCTGACGGAGGCCGCGGCATGACGACCGGCACCGCTCCGGCACCCCGCACCGGCCTCGGCCGGGACGTCTGGAAGGCCGCCACCGTCGTGATCGTGGGAGCGACGATGTCGTTCCTGGACTCGACGATCGTCAACGTCGCGCTCAGCGCGCTCGGTACGGACTTCCAGGCCCCGCTGAACACCGTCCAGTGGGTGGTCACCGCCTACCTCCTCGCCGTCGCCGCGGTCATCCCGGTCTCCGGCTGGGCCGCCCGCCGCTTCGGCGCCCGCCGCACCTACGTGGCCGCCGTCGTCCTGTTCACCCTGGGCTCCGCGCTCTGCGCGGCCGCCCAGGACGCGGGACAGCTCATCGCCTTCCGCGCGGTCCAGGGCCTCGGCGGCGGGCTGATCATGCCCGTCGGGCAGATGATCCTGGCCCGCACGGCCGGGCCGGGGAACATGTCCCGGGTCATGGCGACGGTGGGCGTGCCCATCGTGCTGGCCCCGGTCTTCGGCCCGTTCATCGGCGGGCTCCTGCTGCACTACACCGACTGGAGGTGGATCTTCCTGGTCAACCTGCCCGTGGGGGCCGCCGCCGTCCTGTGCGCCCTGTGCCTGCTGCCGGCCGACCGCCCGGAGGCGGCCCCACCGCTGGACGTCCCGGGCCTGGCCGCGATCTCCACCGGCATGGCCGTCCTCACGTACGGCCTGGGCAGCACCGACACCGGGTCCCTCACGGTGCCGCTGCTCTGCGTCGCCGTCGGCACCGCCCTTCTCGTCCTCTTCACGATCCGCACCCTCACCACCGCCCACCCGCTCTTCGACGTCCGCCTCTACCGCGACCGGGTCTTCCGCGCCGCGTCCCTCACCACGTTCTTCCTGTCCATGGGCATGTACGCGGGCATGGTGCTGATGCCGCTGTACTTCCAGGACGTCCGGCACGAGGACCCGGTGGCCACCGGCATGCTGCTGGTGCCGTCGAGCATCGGCGCGGCGGCGGCCACCTGGCTCTCGGGCCGGACCGCCGAACGCTTCGGCACCGGCCGCACCGCCCTCGCCGGCGCCGGCCTCAGCCTGGTCGCGGCGGTGCCGTTCGTGTTCGTCGGCACCGACACGTCCTACGCGCTGATCGGGGCGGCCATGACCGTCTCGGGGTTCGGCGCCGGACTGTCCGTCATGCCCGCCATGACCAGCGCGTTCCGCAGCCTCGACCCGCAGAAGATCAGCGACGCCTCACCGCAGCTGAGCATCCTGCAACGGCTGGGCGGCTCGCTCGCGACGGCGGTGCTCGTCACCGTCCTGCAGAGGGGACTCGACGGAGCCGACGGCCGCCCGCACGACCAGGCGTCCGCCTTCGCCGTCACCTTCGGATGGTCCCTGGCCCTCGCCGCCGTGGCCGCGCTGTCCGCCGTCCTGCTGGCCCGGGCACAGCGCCGCCCGGCCGCCCCCGAACCCACCCGCTGAGGGGAAGAACCGCATGCCCGTCCGAACAGAACCCGTCCCCATGGAGACCCAGGCCCTCCTCACGCAGCTCAACGAAGAGGTCCTGCTCCACCAGGTCGACGCCCTCGACGACCGGATCATCGCCCTGGTCGCCGACCGCGTCGCCCTCGTCAACGAGATCCAGCGCGACCGGACCGCCGCCGGCGGCCCCGGCACCCGCCTGTCCCGGGAGACGCAGGTCATCGCCCGGTACGGCAACAGCCTCGGCCGCCCCGGCGTCGAGCTGGCCCTGCTCCTGCTGAACCTGTGCCGCTACCGCGGCAGGGGCTCGGCGGCGGCGGCCCAGGCGGCCCGCCACTCCTGAACCCGCGGTGAGGGGCCGGCGGCCACGCCGGCCCCCACCCACCCGGTGACCGGCCGCAGCCCGTGCAGCGCGTTGGTGACCCACACCTCGCGCCCGCCCAGCTCCGCCGGCCGCACCAGGCCCGGCCGCACCGTGATGCCCAGGGCGGCGGCGCGCCGCACCACCCACGCCGCGGTCACCCCCGCCAGGATCGGCAGCCCGGGATCGACCACGCACAGCACGTCCCCCTCCCACCACAGCAGGTTCGCCGTGGCGGTCTCCAGGACGAGGCCGTCGTCGCCGACGAGCAGCGCGTCGTCCGCGCCCGCCGCGACGGCCCGGGCCCGCAGCGCCCCCAGCGCCGCCAGGTCCGGCCCCTTGCGCCGGGGGGTGCGCCGCGGATCCCCGCCCCCGGCCCACAGCCGTACCGCCTCCGTCCGCGGGGGCGCCGGCCGTACCCGCAGCTGGAGCCGGCCGCCCACCAGCTCCACCCGGGGGAACCAGCATCCCCGCCGGGGCAGCGCCCGGGCGACGGCCTCCGGGAAACCCGTTGGCGCGGGCCCGCCCGCCTCGGCCACGGCCGCGGCGAACCGCCGCCAGTGCGCGGGCAGTTCGCGTACCCGGCCGTCCTCGACGAGCCAGGAGTCGGCGGCTTCCAACTCCCCGGCCGCCGCGCCCTCGACGAGCCCTCGCGGCCCGTACAGGAGGACCCGTTCCCCGCCTTCACCGGCACCCGCCGACCTCGTTGTCATGCCCTGGAGCATAGAGCGCCGCACGCCCTCTTGCGTACACCGTACCCATTGTGCGTACAGTGTGCGCAGCACTGAACGGTGTACGCGCCGAGTGGGCCTCGTCAACGGGACGCACCGACGAAGAACGAAAGGGAAAGACCCATGGAAAGCAGGAACCCCCGCCGCTGGTGGATCCTGATCGTGCTGTGCCTGAGCTCACTGGTCCTGGTCGTCGACTCCATGGCCCTGACGGTCGCGGTGCCGTCGCTGACCACGGACCTCGGCGCGAGCGCGCAGGACACCCAGTGGATCCTGGACTCCTACATCCTGGTCTTCGCCGGCCTCCTGCTCACCTCCGGCAGCCTCGGCGACCGCTTCGGCCGGCGCCTGGTCATGCTGGTCGGCCTGGTCCTCTTCGGCGCGGCCTCCCTGGCCGCGACCTACTGCTCCAGCCCCGGCGAGGTGATCGCCGTACGCGTCGCGATGGGCATCGGCGGCGCGCTCATCATGCCGTCCACCCTCTCCATCCTCATCACCGTCTTCGACGAGGACGAGCGGCCCAAGGCGATGGCGGCCTGGGGCTCGGTCTCCATGCTCGGCCTGGTCGGCAGCCCGGTCCTCGGCGGCGTCCTGATCGACCACTTCTCCTGGCAGTCGATCTTCTTCATCAACGTCCCGGTCGTCGTCCTCGCCGTGATCGCCGCCCTCACCCTGATGCCCGAGTCCAAGGGCCCCTGGCAGAAGCCCGACCCGCTGGGCGCCGTCCTCTCCGCCGTCGGCATGACCGCCCTGGTCTGGTGGATCATCGAGATCCCCAAGCACGGCGCCTTCGAGGGCCGCTCCTCGCTCACCCTGGTCGTCGCCCTGGCCTGCCTCGCCGGCTTCGTGATCTGGGAGAACGTCACCCCCTCCCCGATGGTCCCGCTGGTCCTCTTCAAGAACCGCAACTTCAGCGGCGGTTCGCTCTCCCTGACCCTCGTGCAGATCGGCAACGGCGGCCTGCTGCTGGTCCTGACCCAGTACCTGCAGTTCGTCCTCGGCTACTCGCCCCTCAAGGCCGGCCTGGCCTTCGTCCCCCTCGCCGTCGCCGCCCTCGTCGGCAACGGAGTGGGCGCCGGCCTCGCCTCGAAGATCGGCAACCGCCCCCTGATCGTCAGCGGCATGATCGTCATGGCCGCCTCCTTCGCCCTGCTCACCACCGCCACCCCCGACAGCGGCTTCACCGTCCCGGCTGTCGCCCTGGGCCTGCTCGGCCTCGGCGCGGGTGCCGCCATGCCGGCCGCCGTCGGCGCCCTGATGGCCACCATCCCCGAGGAGAAGGCGGGCGTCGGCTCGGCCCTCAACGACACCATCGGGCAGGCCGGCAGCGCGCTGGGCATCGCGATCCTCGGCTCGCTGCTCGCCTCCGGCTTCGCCGCCGAGATGCCCGCCGGATCGCCCGAGGAGGCCAAGCACTCCATCGCCGGAGCCCTGGCCGTCGCCGGCGGGGACCAGGGCATGGTCCGCACGGCCCGCGAGGCCTTCACCACCTCGATGTCGACGACCTTCACCATCAGCGCCGCCGCCATCCTCGCCGCCGCGGTCCTCGCCGTCCTGGTCATGCGGGACCAGAAGAAGACCGAACCCGCCGAACCGACCGCGTCGGAACCCGCCACCGCCTGACGGGCCCGCCCCCGAGGCCCGTCACACCCGAAGAGGCCCGCACCCCGGAGGGGGGCGGGCCTCTTCGCGCACGCGGCGCCTTCAGGAGGTCACGGGACGGCCCGTCACGGCTTGTCGAAGGTGTAGAACCGGCGGTGGTCCAGCATGTCGGCCGGAGTCACGTTGTTCCACGGCGGCAGCACGCCCCGCAGGTCGATCACGTTCTGCGTCCGGGCCGCCGGCAGGTAACCGGCCTTGGGGTTGCGGGCCTGCCAGTCCGCCCACAGCTTGTCGATGAAGGCGTGGTGCAGCCAGAACACCGGGTCGTTCGGCGAGGCCGCGGTGGCCATGTGCCCGCCCACCCACACGTGCACCCGGTTGTGCAGGTTGGTGCCGCGCCAGCCCTCCAGGTGGTTGCGGAACCCGCTCGACGAGCTGTTCCAGGGCGCGGTGTCGTACACCGGCATCGCGAGCACCGAGTCCACCTCGGCCCTCGTCGGCAGCTGCGGCACCCCCGACCCCAGGACGCGCCGCAGGTAGTCGCGGCGGTCCACGCCCACCGTCACGGGCCACCGGCCGCCCGCGGCGGCGAACGGGCCGTCGAGCACCTGGCCGTCCCGGCCCCGCCGGCTGCCGCCCATGAAGTCGGACGCCCACAGCGGGGAGTTGGCCGCCCGGTCGACGGTCCAGTCCCAGTACGGCAGCGCCACGTTGCGGTCCACCCGCTGGAGCGACGCCTCGAAGTCCAGCAGGAACCGCCGGTGCCAGGGCAGGAACGACGGCGTGCGGTGCCCGATCCGGGGCCCGAAGTCCGAGTCGCTCATCAGGTAGTAGTTGTGGGCGTTGACGTACCGGTCGTAGATGCCGGTCCGCTTCAGCTCCAGCACCGCGTTGACGAAGGCCCGCTTCTCGTCGGGAGTCAGCGCGGCCACGCTCTTGCGCACGGTCACAGCTGCGGAGCCTCCTTCGGGAGCGTGAACGGCGCGAGTTCGGCGCCCTGGAGGTCGCGGATGGCGGCGCGGGCGGCCGCGACCGGGTCCGGGAAGCTCTCGTAGTGGTTGACGACGGTGACCCAGCTGCCGTCCGCGTTGCCCATCAGGTGCAGCTCTTTGCCGTCGATCTTGATGCTGGGCATCGGCATGCCGTGGTGCCCCGCGGCCCCCAGCGTGATCTGGATGCGGCGCCCCTCGTACACCTCGTCGATGCCGCCGGCGGGTATGGACAGGGGTGCCCCGGAAGCCCCCGGGCTCCCGGAGGCACCAGAGGCACCGGAGGCACCGGCCGCCGGGGCCGACGAGGACGAGCAGGCGCTCAGCCCCAGGGCGACGGACACCCCGGTACCGATCCCCAGAGCCTGTCGGCGAGTGATCTTCTTCATGGCCTGAAGAAGTACCAGAAGGCCGGAACCCGCCGATCAGTGCCCCCTGCAACAACAGCCCGCGCCCGGGGCCAGTACCACTGGCCCCGGGCGCGGGCTGCAAGAGGAGCGCGGCACTCACCGCGCGGCACGTCCGGTCAGGAGCGCGGCTTGACCTTCACGATGGCCTCGATCTCGACCAGCTGGTCGGCGAACGCCAGGTCGGAGACGCCGACGATGGTGTCGGTCGTACGGTGGTTGCCCACGTACTCCTTGTGGAGCCGGGCGGCCGTGTCGAAGTTCTTGCGCAGGTCCTTGGTGTAGATCTTCATGCTGATGATCTGGCTGCGGGACACCTTGTAGTGCTTGAGGACCTTGTCCATGTTCTCGAACGACGTGCGGACCTGCTTCTCGAAGTCACCGACGCCCACCAGGTTCCCGGCCGCGTCGTGCGACAGCTGCCCCGAGATGTAGATCTCGTCCCCGGCCTTGATGGCCTGCGAGTAGCCGTAGGACTCCTCCCACGACACCCCGAACCCGAAGTGCTCCCAGCCGCGGCGCGCCGTGTCCTGCGCACTCGCCTGCGGTCCCACGAAGGTGATCATCGCGGCCGCGGTCGCGGCCACCACGGTGGCGATGCCGAACTTGCGCCTTGACTTGGTCATTCCTGTCGTCCTTTCGTCCCCAGTGGAGCCTCGCGTCACGAAGTTCCCAGGGCGCGAAGGAGAACGCCTCGAACGGCACTGGAACGGCACTGGCACGGGCACGGCCCTGGCACGGCCCCGGAACGGCACGGCGCCGGACCGCTGGGCAATCCGGGCGTCCACCCCGGCGCGTAACACCACCCGCCCCCCGCGACGGCAGTACGGTCCTTGCGCGGCTTCCGCCACCACCTCGCCTCACCACGTCAGGGGATGCGCGTTGCGTCGACTCACCGTTGCCCTCACGCTGCTCGCCACCCTCGCCGCGGGCGCCCCCGCGGGCGCGCGGGCCCTGCCGGCCGAGCGCGACACCGCCGGGAGCGGCAGCCGCGGCACGAACGTCCTCGTCGTCGGCGTCGACAGCCGCGCCGGCCTCTCCGCCGCCGAGAAGCGCCGCCTGCACGTCGGCGGCCAGGGCTGCAACTGCACCGACGTGATGATGCTCCTGCACCTCTCCGCGGACGCGCGCCGCGCCAGCGTCGTCTCCATCCCCCGCGACTCCTACGTCCAGTACCCCCTCCCCGGGCCGCCCCGCTTCGGGAAGATCAACGGGGCGTACGCGATCGGCGGCGGCCCCCTGACCGTCCGCACCGTCGAACAGGTCACCGGCCTCCACGTCGACCACTACCTGGAAACCGGGTTCACCGGCTTCGAGCAGACGATCGACAACCTCGGCGGCGCCACCGTCTGCACCGACGAACCCCTCCACGACGAGAACTCCGGCCTCGACATCACCGCCGGCGTCCACCACACCGACGGCAACCGCACCCTGCGCTACGTCCGCGCCCGGCACGTCAACACCCGCCCCGGCGACCTCGGCCGGGTCCGCCGCCAGCAGCGCACCGTCACCAACCTGCTCGCCCGCCTCACCGCCGAAGGAGCCCTCTCTGGCCCCGTCAGCACCTTCCGCACCGCCCGAACCCTCCTGAAGACCGTACGCACCGACGCCGCGACGGACCTGCCCGACCTCGTCCGCATCGGCTGGGCCCTCGGCCGGCTCCGCGCCGACCGCACCGAGTTCGCCACCGTCCCCATCCGGCTCTTCGACCACCGCGTCCCCGGCGTCGGCTCCACCCTGGTCTGGCACGAGTCCCGCTCCGCCGCCCTCTGGGACGCCCTCGCCGACGACCGCCCCATCACCGGCGACCCCCGCATCCAGCCCGTCCCCGACACCCCCGTCGACACCAACCCGGCCGGCATCACCCTCCGCGTGGACGACCCCGCCGTCGCCGGGGCCCTCACCCGCGGCGGCTTCCGGGCGACCGCCCGGCCCGCACCCGCCGTACGCCCCGCGGGCCCGCCCGTCATCACGTACGCCCCCGCCCTGCGCGCGGACGCGGCCACCCTCGCAGCGGCCCTCCCCGGCGCCCGCCTGAACCCGGTCCCCGGCCACGCCCCCACCTTCGACGTCACCGTCGGCACCACCCCCGTCGAGGTCAAGACGGTGACCTGGGACCGCAACAAGGCCGACGGCGCCCCCGTCACCGCCAACGCCCTCCGCTGCCCGGCCGGCTGACGGGAACCCCGCCCCGCACCCTGCGGACCGTCAGCCGCACCCGTCGGTGAACACCAGCGAGGCGTTGTGCCCGCCGAAGCCGAAGGAGTTGACCAGCGCCGCGCCGAGCGGACCCCGCCGCGGTCCTCCGGCGACGACGTCCAGGTCCACCCGCGGATCGAGCTCGTCGAGGTTCACGGTGGCCGGCACGACCCGGTCGCGCAGGGACAGGACCGCGGCGACGGCGCCCAGGGCACCCGCCGCGCCGAACAGGTGCCCCGTCATCGACTTGGTCGCGGTGACGGCCGGGTGGCGGCCGACGGCCTCGGCTATCGACTCGGCCTCGGTCAGGTCGCCCGCCGGGGTCGAGGTCGCGTGGGCGTGCACGTTCCGCACGTCGAGCGGACCCAGACCGGCCGAGGCCAGGGCGAGGCGCATCGCGCGCACCTGCCCGTCCCGGTGGGGGGCGGTGATGTGGTGCGCGTCCGAGGTGACCCCCGCCCCGGCCAGCACCGCGTGCACGCGGGCGCCGCGCGCGGCGGCGAAGCCGGCCCGCTCCAGGACCACCAGCGCGCACCCCTCACCGATGACGAAGCCGTCCCGGCCGGTGTCGAACGGCCTGGACGCCTCGCGCGGGGCGTCGTTGCGCGTGGAGTGCGCCTTGGCCTGGGCGAACCCGGCCAGCGGCAGCGGGTGGATGCACGCCTCGGCCCCGCCCGCGACGACCACGTCCGCACGCCCCAGCCGGATCAGGTCCAGGCCCGTCGCGATCGCCTCCGCCCCGGACGCACAGGCGCTGACCGGGGTGTGGGCGCCGCCCCGGGCGCCGAGTTCGATGCTGACCCAGGCCGCCGGCCCGTTCGCCATCAGCATCGGCACGGTGTGCGGCGACACCTTGCGGACCCCGGACGCCTCCAGGACGTCGTCCTGCCCGAGCATGCTCAGCGCACCGCCCGTGCCCGTACCGATCACCACGGCCAGCCGCTCCGGCTCCACCTCCGGCCGCCCCGCGTCGGCCCACGCCTCCCCGGCCGCGATCAGCGCCACCTGCTCGCACCGGTCCAGCCGCCGCGCCCGCACCCGGTCCATCACCCCGGCCGGCTCCACCCGCAGCCGCCCCGCGATCCGCACCGGCAGCGCGGCCGCCCACTCCTCCTCGATCGCACTGATCCCGGACTCCCCGGCCAGCATCGCGGCCCAGGTCGAGGGAACGTCCCCGCCGAGGGGCGTCGTGGCACCCAGCCCCGTCACCACCACGTCCGTCGCACCCGTGGTCATCACACATCCCCCTTTGTTCGATCAGCACACCTCAACCCGGGGAACCGTTACCCGAGCTGATCAAGACACAGGCCAATCTGCCAGGGAATTCACCACCCATCAGGTGCCGCGACCGACGGATTCCACGCCCCTGATTCTGTCGAGTCCCTACCAAAACCCACCCGCCGAAAACCCCCTCCGCCCGACCCGCGGCGACCCCGTCCATCGGAATGCCGACGAGACCCCACGCGAACCCGCCTGCCGGCCACCGAAACGGCCGACGGCGCCCCTACGCCGCCCAGGAAGGCGGCGAGCCAACCCGCCGGAACATCACCGGACGAGCCGGGCCAGCAGGTGGCCCTCAAGGAAACCCCGCTCGGAAACGGGCCCGTGGACCAGCCGAGCCACCACCTCGAACCCGGCCCCGGCCAGCACCTCCACGAACCGCTCCACCGGCCAGCTGTAGGCGGGAGCCACCTTGTGCTCGAACCGGACCGGCTCCGCCACCCCCTCGACCACACAGAACGAGACCAGCAGCAAACCCCCCGGCGCCAGCACCCGCACCTGCTCGGCGAGCAGCCCGGGCAGCTCCCCCGGCGGGGTGTGGATCATCGAGTAGTGGGCCAGCACCCCGCCGAGCACCCCGTCCTCCACCGGGAGGGCCTCCATCCGCCCCTCGACGAACCGCAGCCCCGGATGCGCCCGCCGCGCGTGCTCCACCATCCCCGGCGAAAGGTCGACCCCGAAGGCCTCCAGCCCCAACTCGCCCAGCAACCCGGTCAGATGCCCGGGCCCACACCCGACATCGGCCACCCGCGGGTTCCCCGCTCCACGCACCAGCCCGGCGAAAACCCCCACCATGGCCCGCGCGAACGGCCGCGTCTCCAGCCGATCGGCGAACATCGAGGCGTACACCTCGACGACCCCGTCGTAACCCGCCCTGGCCACATCCCGATACCCGCCCACCCCCACCAACCTACTGTGCCCCCATACCCCCGCACGTCAGTGGGGGCAATCAGTGGGGCCTCAACGGCCGGACCACGTCCCCCTGCCCACCACCACCACCCGGAAGTGCCATGCCCCCACAGATGAGACTGTGCGCGATAACCCTCGACTGCCCCGATCCGCAGGCCCTGGCCGCGTTCTACCAGCAGGCGACCGGCCTCGAACCCCACCCCGCATCCGACGCCGACTTCGCCGGCCTCAACGGCGAGCACGGGCTCTTCCTCGGCTTCCAGCGGGTCGACGACCACCGGGCACCCAGCTGGCCCGGCCAGACCGTCCCCCAGCAGTCCCATCTCGACTTCGCGGTCGACGACCTGGACGAAGCCGAGGCCCACCTCCTCACACTGGGCGCGACCAAGCCCGACCACCAGCCGAACCCCACCGCATGGAGGGTCCTCACCGACCCGGCCGGCCACCCCTTCTGCCTGGTCAGAGCCTGACACCCACCCCACCACCCCCCGCCGTCCAGGACCGGTCAGGAATCGAGAAGCCCCGGCCGCCCCCCACCCCCTAGCGTGATGGTCATGGCAACCACCACTCCCACCACCGCCCCCACCGCCCTCGCCTCCGTCACCCTCGAGGTGGCCGACACCGAGGCCGCGAGCCGCTTCTACACCGCCTTCGGCGTGGACGCGTACGTCACCCTGCGGGCGTCCGACACCCCCACCACCGGCTTCCGCGGCTTCACCCTCGGCATCACGGTCTCCGGCCCCGCCACCGTCGACGGCTTCTTCGCCGCGGCGGTCGCCGCCGGCGCCACCGTCCTCAAGCCCACCGCCAAGTCGCTGTGGGGCTACAGCGCAGTGGTCCAGGCCCCGGACGGCACGATCTGGAAGATCGCGACCGGGGCGAAGAAGGACACCGGCCCCGACACCCGCGAGATCGACGAGATCGTCCTGCTGCTCGGCGTCGAGGCCGTGAAGGCCACCCGGCAGTTCTACGTCGAGCACGGCCTGACCGTCGCCAAGAGCTTCGGCGGCAAGTACACCGAGTTCGCCGCCGGCACCGCCGGCCCCGTCAAGCTCGCCCTCTACAAGCGCCGCGCCCTGGCCAAGGACCTCGGCGTCCCCGTCGACGGCACGGGCTCGCACCGCATCGTCCTCGGCACCACCACCACACCCTTCACCGACCCGGACGGCTTCACCTGGGAAGCGGCCTGACCCCCCACCCCCCCCACACACACCCAAGGAGCAAACAACCATGAAGGCACACGTCAGCTCGATCCTCCTCGGCGTCCGCGACATGGACCGGGCCAGGCGCTTCTACACCGAGGGCCTCGGCTGGAAGGTCCAGAACGACTTCGGCATCTCGGTGTTCTTCGCATCCGACGGCGCCTCGCCCGTCGGCTTCTACAGCCGCGAGGGCCTGGCCGCCCAGGTGGGCACGGACCAGGAAGGCAGCGGCTTCAGCGGCCTGGTCCTGACCTACGTCGTCCGCAGCGAGACCCGGGTCGACGAGATCATGGCGGAGGCGGCGAAGGCCGGCGCCAAGGTCCTCAAGCCCGCCGGCGCCCTCCCCTGGGGCGGCTACGGCGGCACCTTCGCCGACCCCGAGGGCTACATCTGGAGCCTCGGCTACAGCGACCGGGGAACCGACCAGCCCTACGCGGAGTAGCCGACCCGGGGACCGGCGAACGGTACGCCCGCTGCTACGGTCGGGCGCCATGAGCTGGCTTCCCGATGACTTCGTCCATCCCGTCCTGGTACCGCTGCCGGGCGGTGGCCATCACCTGCGGCCGATCCGGGAGGCGGACACCCCGCTGGACTATCCGGCCGTGATGGGTTCGCGCGAGCGGCTGTGGACCATCTACGGCCCGGCCTGGGGCTGGCCCGCGGCCACCATGACCTACGAGGCCGACCAGGCCGACCTGTTGCGGCACGAGAAGGAGATCGCCGCACACCAGTCGTTCAACTACGCGCTGTTCGACGCGGCGGAGACCGCTCTGCTCGGCTGCGTCTACATCGACCCCCCGGAAAGGGCCGGCGCGGACGGCGAGATCTCCTGGTGGGTGGTGGACGACCTGGTGGACAGCAAGGTCGAGCAGGCCCTCGACGAGCTGGTGCCGCAGTGGATCGCGGCCGACTGGCCGTTCGAACAACCACGCTTCCTCGGCCGGGGGATCTCCTGGACGGACTGGCTCGCCCTGCCCGAACACCCCGACGCGTAACGGGAGTCACAGGGCGCGTGCGCCCTGGACCTCGCCGCCCAGTTCCGCGATGAGCCGCCGGTAGGTTTCGAAGGCGGGCTTCGGGGTGTAGTCGTCGTACAGCAGGCCGAAGTGGGAGAAGATCCCCTCGGCGCGGCTGTCGGCGTCCCGCAGGGCGAAGAGCGAGTAGCCGTCGATGTTCAGCTCGGCGGCGAGGGCGGCCGTGGTCCGGATGACGGTGTCCAGGGCGGCGGCCTGGCGCTGTTCGGTGCGTCCGGGGCCGGTGGGCCAGCCGTTCTCGCAGACGCGGACCGGGACGGTGCCGGGGATGCCGGCCTTCGGCAGGCAGGTACGTCGGTACGAGGTGAGGACGGCGGTGACCGCGTCCGCGAGCCGGCCGGGGGCGACGGGGCGGAACACGTCGGGGAAGAAGTCCAGTCCGACGTAGTCCAGGCTCTGCCGGAAGCCCGGGCCGGCCAGGGCTCCCAGGTCGGACCAGAAGGTGTCGGCGGGGTCGAAGGACGGCACCGCGTTGAAGCCGACGGCCACGCGGCGGCCGAGGGAACGGGCCTCCTCCTTGGCGGCGACCACGCCCTGCACCAGCGCGTTCAGGACGTTGGGGATGCTTCCGTCGACGGGCGGGAGGTCGAGGTTGGGCTCCTCGCAGATCTGGACGCGGGCCAGCCCGGGCCCCCCGTCCCGCACGGCCCCGCGGACGAACTCCGTCCAGCCGTCCAGCCGGCCGGAGGGTTCGCGGAACTGCAGCACGAGGTCCAGGGTGCGGCCGCGCCGCAGGCAGGCCTGCGGATCGGCGGGCGCGGGCCCGTCCGCGGTCACGGTCGTGGCGAACGAGCGGTAGGCGCGCACCGAGAGCGTGTCCGCGTCACCCTGCAGTGCGTCGAGGGCTGCGTTGATGCGCTCCGGGTCGTCGGGGGAGACGGGATGGACGATGCCCTGCTCGTCCCCCAACAGACCGCCGGGATAGATGCCGAAGGTCATGGCCATGTGCGCCTCCAGGTCGGCGGACCAATACTTATAGTCACTCCAAATTTGTGGTGACTCTATCATTGGTGGGGTGGGACTCAGAGAGATCAAGAAGCAGCAGACCCGTACGGCCATCGCCGACGCCGCTCTGCCCCTGTTCCTGGAGTACGGCTTCGACCGGGTGACGGTCGCCGAGGTGGCACGGCACGCGGGCGTGTCCACGAACACCGTCTTCAACTACTTCCCGGCCAAGGAGGACCTGTTCTTCGACCGGGGGGCGCAGGCCGAGGAACACCTGGCCGCCGTGGTGCGCGACCGGGCGCCCGGCACCTGCCCGGTCGAGGCCGTCCGCGACGACCTGCTGTCCGGCCTCCGCGAGAACCATCCGATGCTCGGGCTGCAGCCCGGAGCGACGGCGTTCTGGCAGGTGGTCCTGGACAGCCCGGCCCTGCTCGCCCGCGAGCGCGAGATCGGCGAACGCGCCGAGGCCGCCCTGGCGGCCGCCCTCACGGGACCTCCGCCGCACCCCGCGGACACCCCCGGCCACGCCGCGCTCCTCGCCGGTGCCGTCGCGGGCACCCACCGCGCGGCCCTGCGCGACCTCCGGCGGCGCATCTTGGCCGGCGAACGCCCTGAGGCGGCCCGCGACGCCGTGGTGCAGGCCGTGGTCCAGGGCTTCGGCCGGCTCTGCCACGGACTCCACCCCGCTGCCGGCCCGACAGCGGCCGACTAGGCCGGGTCAGTCGGCCCGGCGGAACACCGCGTCGAGTATCCCGTCGAAGACGCCCAGCCCGCTCCAGTCGCCGTTGACCTGCGCGGTGAGCAGCCGGGCGCCGTCGCGCGAACCCACGGCGTACGTCCAGGAGCCGTACGTCGCACCCGCGTTGCCCCAGACCGTGGTCCCGCAGGGCAGGTCCTGCGAGAGCACCCCCAGGCCGTAGCGGGTGGCCGGGATCCACGGGACGGGGCCGGCGGTTTCGACGGTGGTGAACATTTCGCGCTGTTCGGCGGCGGGCAGCAGGTCCGCCCCGAGCAGGGTCCGGAAGAAGCACTGGAGGTCGCCGAGGGTGGAGACGATCCCGCCGGCCGCCCAGGCGAACGACTGGTCCATCACGGTCGCGTCGTGCACCGCGGCCGCGGGGTCGCCGGAGAAGAGGGTGGAGTAGTGCAGCGGATGCGGCCCCTCGATGTGCGTCCGCGCACCGGGCAGGCAGGTGCCGGCCAGCCCCAGGGGGCGGACGACGAGCCGGTCGAGTTCCTGGGCGAACGTCCTGCCCGTGGCCCTCTCGGCGATCAGCGCGGCCAGGACGTAGTTGGTGTTGGAGTAGAGGAAGGCCTCGCCCGGGGCGAAGAGCGGCGGGGTGGCCAGCCCGATCCGGACCAGTTCTTCGGGGGCGTGGGAATCGAGGCGGTGCCGGAACCAGGCCTCGCCGACGCCCTTCGCGAAGAACGCGGGGTCGTTGCCGTAGTTGAAGATGCCGCTGGTGTGGTTGAGCAGCTGTCGGAGGGTGACCGTACGGCCGTCGTGGCCGTTGCCCGCCACCAGGCCGGGGAGCCACCGCTCGACCGTGTCGTCGAGGCCCAGCCGCCCCTCGGCCGCCAGCAGGAGGACCACGGCTGCGGTGAACGCCTTGGTGGTGCTGCCGATCCGGAACCGTTCGGACGGCTGCCGCCGCAGTCCGGCCGCGGTGTCGGAGAAGCCGGCCGAGCCGAACCAGGTACCGCGGCCGTCACGGACCTCGGCGGCGATACCGGGCGCACCGAAGCGGGCCACGGCCTGGTCGAGGGCGTCCTGCGGGGTGGTCGTCGCGGGGGAGGGCACGGAGGTCATGTCGGGTTTCCTTCCGGGGAGACGGGCGAGGGACTGCGAACGGAGCGTCAGGCGGCGAGGGCGGCGGCCGGGACGGCGGGCTGCGTACGGCGCCTGGCGTTGACGGCCACCGCCGTGCCGGCCGCGGCCGAGAGCAGCAGTACCGCGGCGAGGGCGAGGAGGGTGGCCGCGTCCGGGTGGGCCGGGGACTGGCCGCGCCAGGCCTGCCAGGTCACCACCGCGACCAGCCCGCCGTAGCCGAGGGCGGCAGCGCCGACCAGGCGGGCGCGCACCTTCTCGTCCCGGAGCCAGACGTGCTTCGCGGTCAGCGCGGCCAGCACGGCGGCGACCACCAGGAGCACCTGGATGCCGTGCAGGGCGAAGAAGTGCGGGACCCGGAAGTCGCCGCCGGTCGTGCTCCAGCCGGTCAGCGGCATCCCGTGGCCGTCGGGGTCGCCGATGCCGTGGCCCTGGTACATCGGTACGGAGCGCCCGCCCGCGTCCGTCACCGTACGGGCGTGGATCTCGGTGGTCATCCAGAAGACCGGCACGAGCATCCCGAAGGTGGCCAGCGCCAGCCCGGCACGCACGGCCCGGTTCAGCGCGGCACCGCCGCCGCGCTGGAGGAGTACGACGACCCCCAGCACCAGTTGCGCGATGACGATCACCATCACGCCGAAGGTGAGCACGGGGACCAGGGCGCGGGTGACCGGGTCGCTCTGGTCGGCGTTGAAGTGGCTGAAGGTGCCGCGCGCCGCCTGAACGGTGATGGCGCCGACCTCCGCCGCCGCGGCCACCGCGAAGACGGTGCCGAACCACTTCCCGACCCGCCGGCCCCTGTGGAGCTTCGTCAACAGCCACGCCAGCGTGCCGGCGTAGAGGGCGAAGGCGAAGCCGAACTTGAGCGGCTTGACCCACACCGGCTCGTCCAGCAGCGTCCGCCCGTCGACCGCGAGCCCCACGCCGGAGACGAGGACCAGAGCGAGCATGAGCGCGGCGCAGACCACCAGGGGGCGGTGCCATGTGCGCAATGGGGTGAGGAAGGACGTCATCACGGGCTCCTTGTTTCGCGGATGACTAAAAGCTAATTAGCTTTCACTAATCCGTCAATCAAAAATCCAACCCAACTCCCATTCTCACAGCTCAAAGCAGCTACAATTTTGCAATGACCCTGAGACCTAATGCAAACACAAGGCCGATGATTTGCAATGGGCTGTCTCCGAAAGCAATACTGGAACCCGACACGACCCGACACGACGACGGAGGTGGCCCGTGCCCGGCGGCCGGCTGACGCACGAGGAACGGCAGGAGATCGCCCAGGGGTTGGCGGCGGGCCGCACCTACTCCGAGATCGCCTCCCGGCTGGACCGGCCCGTCTCCACCGTCACCCGGGAGGTGGCCCGCAACGGCGGCGCGGCCGCCTACCGGGCCGACGCGGCGCACCGGGCGACCACCGGGCGCGCCAGGCGCCGCGCGCAGGCCCCCGACCAGACCCCGGCGGCCCAGGGCGCGCAGGACGCGCACGGGCGCGACCCCGAGGCCGTGCGCCAAGTGGAAGAGCAGTTCACCGCGATGATGGTCGGCACCGGGCTGCCGCGGATGACGGCCCGGGTCCTCACCTGCCTCTACCTCACCGACGGCGGGAGCCTGACCGCCACCGAACTCGTCCGGCACCTCCAGGTCAGCCCGGCGTCCGTCTCCAAGGCCGTCGGCGAACTCGAACAGCAGGAGCTCATCCGGCGCGAACGCGACCCGGGCCGACGCCGCGACCGCTACGTCATCGACGCCGACGCCTGGTTCCGCGGCTGGATGGCCAGCGCCCGACAGAACACCATGCTGGCCGACTTCGCCCGCCACAGCGCCCGCACCCTCGGAACGTCCACCCCCTCCGGCGCCCGCATGCAGGACATCGGCGACTTCTTCGAACACGTCGGCCGTGCCATGGTCCAGGCGGCGGAGGAATGGCGGCGCGACAGCGCCCCGTAGATTGCAACGGCACGATGCTCAAGGGCATGAGCCGGGTTCGGTGGCATGAGCTGACGCACGCGTATGGATCAGCGGAAGAGGTCCCGGGCCGGCTGTCACGGGTGGCGTGGGGCGATGCGCTCACCAGCGCTTCAGCGTTGAGTGATCTTGGGCTCTGGCTCGGTGAGCTGTCCGTCTTCGACGCAACTGCCGAGGCGGTTCCGTTCCTGTGGGATCTCGCGGTGACTGACTCGGTCGCCAGCCGCTCCGGTGTGATCCAGCTGCTCATGACGATCCTCGAACAGGCCAATCCTCCTCGGCTCGACGTTCAATACGCGGCCCACCAGGCCGTGTGCGACGGCAGAGGCCTGGCAGACAGGCTGGCCGGTGACGGAGATCCCGACGTGCAGGCAGCGGCTCAGGACTTGATGGCCGCGATCGACAACCATGCGTGCGAGGTCTGCCGTCCCGCCTGACCCCAGGCCCCTTGGCGCTGCCCCACCGACCGTCCACCGCACCGACGAAGGCGGCGCCGACGACCTCGTCAACTGAGGCTCTGCTGTTCGGCCCGGGTTCTGGTGCCGGCGAGGCGGTAGGAGTCGGTGCCGGTTTCGATGATCCGCGACTGTCGGCGGGGGCGGGAGTGGGTGCTTGTTCGGGTTTCACGGCCAGTGCGGTCGGCCGTGCCTGCTGTTCGGGCAGCAGTCGTGTCCCGGCTGTTTCTGCTGTTGGAGCCAGCGCTGGTGATGCCTGCGGCCTTATCCAGAGAACTCCTTCAGCCGGTTGACTTCTGCCGTGTGTTCGCTGAGTTGGTGCCCGGTACTGCCCGAGGTGTAGAGGACCGTGCCCACCACGGCCGTGGGGAGTGAGAGCAGCAGCAGGGCGAGGAGCTCTGCCCAGTCACGTTCGGCGGCGCAACGGGTGCCTTCGGCTTCGGCGTAGCCCTCGTACGGGCGGCCCCGGTCGGTCTGCTTCGTGTAGAACACCCGGGACTGGCACTCGTCGTCGCGTCCCGTCACGGGGTAGGGGAGCAGCAGCTGGACGGCGATCCAGAGCCAGATGCCGGCGGAGGCGACCAACAGAAAGAAACCCCAGGCCTGCTTGCGCCGGGCGCGCTCGCGGAAGGCGTTGTCATACACCAGCGCTCTCATGCGGGGCAAGGTAGCAGCCTGCGCGGCGGCGTGCCGGCCGGGATCGTCAGCCGACTCGGTTCGAGAGCGCCACCGCTACTCGCTCACGAGGGGCGGGGTGTCCGCGCGCTGATTTTGTTCCGGACGGCGTGTGGGAGCAGGTGGGGCCGTTGCTGCGGCCTGTGCCCGGGCCCGGCCCCACCGCCGTTTCCCCGGGCGGCTGCGTGTTCCTGGCCGGCCGGGTCCCGCAGGCGCGAGTCTCGTTCTCGCCGTGGCCGTCGGGGCACCCATGGCTGCCAGTGCTTGGCTTGTGAAGTCTGTATGGCTTGTCGGCGCGGCAGGCAGGTTGTCACTCGAAGGCGTGGGCCGGAGTCGGCAGGGGGGTGGGCCGGGGGCGCGCGCCGGCCAGGACTTCGGTCGCGGAGGAGTTCAGGGAGGTCGTGAACGCGGACGACATGTCCGCTGAGTCCATGCACCCGGTGCGGAGGGTTTTCCCCCGCACTTACGGAGGATGTCGACAGATGCGGCGAGGCCCTCGATGGTGTGCCCGCGCCGCGTGGCCATGCGGACTCGAAGCCCGAAGACACCCGCGTGCCGGTTGGCAGGGACCAGACTGTCGAAGACAGCGAAGGTACCCCCGGCAACCAAGGCTTCGCGGGCAGGTCCGCATTCCGGGCTTGGTTCGGCGAAGCGTGCCGGTGAGCTCTTCGCGAGTCACGTTTTCGTGCCACCCTCAGCACCAGCCGCGCGGGGGCCTTGGGCGCGGCGAGGCCCCCGTCCCGGGGGAGGGGGCGGGGGCGGTCGTGGAAAGGACCGCGCCGGATCAGTGGCGGAAGACGTCCTTGGTCTTCTCCTTGGCGTGGCGTGCGTCGCCCTTGGCCTGGTCGGCGCGGCCCTCGGAGACCATACGGTCGTTGCCGACGGCCCGGCCGACGGCTTCCTCGGCCTTGCCCTTGGCCTGCTCGGCGTGTGCCTTGGCCTTCTGTTCACCCGACATGGGGACCTCCTCGTCGTTGTACCGGCTCGGTCGTGAACGCTCTCCTGCTCGCGGCCGGCGACGGTAAACCCCCCGTTGTGGAACGCGGCCGGCGCGGCGGGCGACGTGCATGGGCGCCGGGGCTCGGGGCACAGGCCCGTCAGGACGGTTCGTCGCTCTGGAGCTCTGGAGGTGGTGGCGGTGCGCGCTGCGAAGGTGCTGGACTCCTTTCCCGCCGGTCATCCGCACGGCTGCTGGTTCGCCGAGGAGTACGCGGCCCGGTGCCGCGAGCGGGGCGAGCGGGCGACCGTGGTGATGGACCTGGAGCGGGACGCCTTCCTGGTCGTGGCCCCGCTCCCGGCCCGGACACGGCGCGGAACCCGGCCGCGTAAGGGGCGTCTCCAGGCCCCTTACGCCACGTCAGCCGGCCCAGTGCACCCGCCCCAGATGGATCAGGCGGAGCTGGCGGCGGGCCGTGCCGACGGCGGCCGCCCAGTCCTCGCCCCGCAACGAGGCGGCGAGGAACGCCGACGCCGTCATGAACATGTGGTCCACCAGGAGCCGCGCGAGCATCGTCACGTCGTCGGCGTCCCAGTCCGCGCTCAGGGGATCGGCCCCGAGCGCGGCCCCGATCTCCGCGGCGAAGGCGTCGAGTTGCCCGGCGATGGCCTCGCGTACCGCCGGTACCCCGCCGTGGCGCTCGCCCAGCAGGAAACGGACGTGCGCGGGCCGGCTGCGCACCAGTTCGGCGACGAGCCCCACCGCGGCGTCACCGCGCTGCTCGGCGTCCCCGGTCGCGGCGAGGATGCCGCGCACCGTCTCGTGCAGACTCGCCAGCGCCTCCTCGACCAGCGCGGCTCCCAGATCGTCCACGCCCGGAAGTGGCGGTAGAAGGCGGTGGGAGTGACCCCGGCTGCCCGCGCGATCTCCCTGAGGCCGAGGCTGCCGAGGCTGCGTTCCTCCAGCTCCGACAAGGCCGCGTCGAGGAGGGCGCGCCGGGTGCGGCGGCGCTGGTCTCGCGTACACCGGTGTGCGCACTCATGACGCGAAGTCAACCGCGCCCCACGGGCGGCGCCAGCATGAGGCAAACTGAACTGGGTAGTCAGTGTACAACTGTTACCTCAATAGGAGGACGTCTCATGCTCTTCCTCGTAGGTGCGTTGCTGGTGTTCGGGGTCGTCCTTGGCACCGTGGCTCACGTTCCCGTTCCCGTCAGTGTGGTGGCGGCCTGGCCATCGCCCTCTGGCTCGCCGTTTTTCTCGCGCGCGAGCGCTTCTGGGACCGCCGCCTGCCAGGACGGCCGCACTCCGCACGAGGGGGCCGGCGATGACCCCTCGAACCGGCTCCCCGGCCCGCACCGCGACCCGGGTCCGCGCCCGGGACAGCGACGCGATGGCCGTCGCGGCCTTCGTCCTGGGCCTCGTGGGCCTGCTGGTGATGAACCTGCTCCTCGGTCCGGCCGCCGTCGTCCTCGGGGTACTGGCCCTTCGGCGGCACACGGCCCGGCCGGGCCGGGCCTGCTGGGCGTCGCGCTGGGCGTGGCGGACCTGGTGGTCCTCGCCTGTCTCGTCACCGCTGACGGGAGTGGTCGTGGAGCCTGACCTGACGTTCCCCACGTGTGTGGTCCACGCGGCTTGGTAACGGGCTGGCTGCCGTCTGGCCGCTCCTTGATCACCGTACTGAACACCGCCGACACGGTTTGGCGCGCGGGTGGATGATGTGTATCCACGGCAACGCCGGCTTCGGGAAGACCCTGGGCCTGCGTGAGCTGGAGCGGACCAGTGGCGAGGAGGTCTGCAGGGTCACCTTCCGTGTCCGTCCGACCGCCCGTGCGGTCCGTTACGAGTTGTTCGAGACGCTCTGCTGCCCGGTGAGCCTCCGCGCCACCCCAGTGAGTTCGACCGCCTGTTGAAGACCGCCCTGTCCGAGCGGCCTCGCACGTTTCTCGTGGATGAGGCGCAGTGGCTCAACGGGGAGGCGTTCGAGTACTTCCGCTACCTGTGGGACGAGCCGGCTACTCAGATCACGATCGTCTTCGTCGGCGGCGCGGCGCCCATACAGTGCTGCGCGCGAGCCGATGCTGTCCTCCCGG
>NZ_CP034351.1:0-481785 GCF_003950035.1 Streptomyces sp. W1SF4 | reverse complement strand
CCCCCAGCAGTGGTGGTCAGGCCCGCGATGAGGCGGTCCGGGCGCAGGGTGTCTTCCACGGCGTGGCCCTCGCGCAGGAACTCCGGGTTCCAGACGACATCGACGGCTTCGCCGGCGGGTGCCAGGCGCTGGGCGAGGGCGGTGACCTGGGCCGTGGTGCCGACGGTGACGGTCGACTTCCCGACGATCGTGCACGGCCGGTCGAGGTGGGGGGCGAGCTGGCGGATGGCGCCGTAGACCTGCCCGGTGTCGTAGGAGCGGCCGTCGGCGTCGATGGGGGTGCCGACGCCGATGAAGTGCAGCTCGGCGAAGGCGGCGGCCTCGCGGATGTCGGTGGTGAACCGCAGCCGTCCGCTCGTGGTGTGGCGGGCGAGCAACTCGGGGAGCCCGGTCTCGTAGATGGGGCATTCGCCGGCGTTGAGGCGGTCGACCTTGGCCTGGTCGACGTCGACGCCGATGACTTCGTGGCCGAGTTCGGCCATCGCGGCCGCGTGCGGGATGCCGAGGTGTCCGCAGCCGATGACTGAAACGCGCATTCCTTGACTCTCACTTCAGGAGGGGCCCGTGTGCGGGGCCGGGGAACAGCTCCCAGAGGCTAGCGCCGTTCCCCGGCCCGTGTGTCAGGCCTGGTCGGTTCCGAGGCTCAGCAGTCGCTCCAGCTCGCCGATCGCGGTGGCGGCCGTCTGGCGTACGACGACGTCACCGGTCTGCGGGGCCTCCAGCGGGTAGTGGAACCAGGATCCGTCCGGACGGGGGAACCCCTCGGGGTCGACGATGAACACCTTCAGTCCGGCCGCGCGGGCGCGCTTGGCCACCCAGCGCCGGTCGGCGTGCAGGCCGATCACGACCAGGGCCTTGGCGTCGGGGTGGAAGGTGACCGGCGGGATCCGCTGGTCGTAGCGGCGCATGAACTGCTCCTCGAACCCGGCGCGCGCACCCAGGCCGTCGAAGTTGTTCGTGATGAACGGCCCGACCATGTGCCCGGCCTCCTCCATGCGCTTGAGCGCGCTCAGGGCCGGAGTGACCTCGGCGTCGAAGCACGTCCGGTACATCTCCGACAGCTCCGCGACCTTGTCCTCGGTCTGGAGGAACATCTCCGCGAGCAGCGGGTCCCTCCCCGGGGCGAGCACGAAGGTGAAGCCCTTGCCGAGCAGTTCGTCCTCGATCGTGTTCACGTGGTAGATCTCGTGGAGGCGGTGCAGGGGCGGGATCCCGGCCTCGTAGGAGACGCCGCAGCCGACCTCGACCTGGAACGGCAGGAAGTCCGTCAGCTGCGCCAGGTCGTCGGCATAGACGGGCTGGCCGGGGGTGTCCTTGACGCGGACCCCGTGGTTGAGGACCTCCCACGGCCGACGCCGGACGGCCCGCGGGGGGAAGGTGTTCACCGACGTGAACGTGGTGTCGATGACCTCGTAGCCAGCCGGGAGCCTGCGGCCGGCCCGGAGGTCTTCCGGGTGCTCCTCGAAGCGGGTCATGTGCACGCGCAGGTCACCCAGCTCGAACCGGCCCGCCCCGGCCTGCTTCCAGCCGCCCTCGGCCAGCATGGCGTGGTTCTGCTCCCACGCTTCCTCGATCTCGCTCCTGGGCGCGGCCACCGAGTGGTACAGGTACATCTGGATCAGGGCGAGCGCGGGAGCCGCGGTGGTGTCCACGAGGCCGTACTGGTGCCAGTAGTGGACGATGCGCCGGCGGGCGTCGCCCGCCCCGCTCCAGCCGGAGTTGGCGGCGGTCTCCTCCTGCTGGGTGCGCCGCCAGATGCCCTCCTCCTCGAAGCGGGGCCGGTCGGCGGTCACGCCGTAGAAGTCGTGCCACTTGCGGAGCTGGTCCTCGTCGAGCTGGTCGATGACCGTGACGGGAAACTGCATGGTCTTCCTTCCGTCGAAGCAACCCGCCCTCGTGATGGGCGGGGCGGGGCTGGGTTAGCTGAGGGCGGTCACCGCGTCGGTGAGCGCGCCGGTCAGGAAGTCGATGTCCTGGCTGTCGCAGGTCAGCGGGGGCGCGACGACCAGGCCCTCGCTGCGCGGCTCGCCGGCCCCGGTGAAGGGGTAGAAGAAGACGCCTCGGCGCTCGCACTGCTGCATCAGGGGCCAGAGCAGGCCGGGGGCGACCTCCACCCCGTAGAGGTGGCCGATGCCGCGGACGTCCCTGACCGGCGCGCAGCCGGTCAGAGCCCGCAGGGCCACGCCGAGACGTTCGCCGCGCGCGGCGAACGTCTCGGCGTGGTCCATCGCCTCTAGCTCGTCCAGGACGCCGAGGCAGGCGGCCGCCTGGAGGGGGTGGGTGGCCATGGTTCCCATCGCGGGCAGGGGGTCCGCGTCCTTGTGGCGCAGCAGCGGCGCGAGCTCCGGCGCTACCAGGACCGCCCCGATACCGGTGTAGCCGGCGCCCAGGCCCTTGGACAGGATGACCAGGTCGGGCTCGCACCCGTCCCAGTGCCGGCTCGCCAACGGTGTGCCGGTGCGCCACAGCCCGGTCAGGACCTCGTCGTGGATGACCAGGACGTTGCGTTTCCGGCAGATCTCCGCGACCCGGCGCAGGTAGCCGCCCGGGGGTACGAAGGCACCGCCCGTGGTCCCGTTGACCGGCTCGATCAGGACCGCGGCAACGTTCTCGGCGCCCCGGCTGTCGATCGCCCGGGCCACCTCGCCAGCGCACGAGGCGTCGCAGCTGTGCCCCTCGTGGGCGTGGCCGTGCGTCGGCGGGTACGGCGCGGGAAAGGCGGGGCCGAGACCGCAGCGGTCCTCCGGACGGGGGTTGCGGATCTGATTGCCCGCCACTCCCAGGGTGAAGACGCTGTTGCCGTGGTACGAGAGGTTCGACGTCAGGATCTCCGCGCGCCGCTTCCCGTCACGGACCCGCACGATGTTCCGCGCCAGGCCCACGGCGACTTCCACGCCGAGGGTCCCGCACGTGGTCAGGGCGACGGAATCCTCCGGCCGGCCCACGGCCCGGCACAGGCGGTCCATCAGCTCCAACTGGATGTGCGGCTGGACGACGGCCGCGCCGCCGAAGGAGTAGCGGGAGAACTGCTTCTCGATGCGGGAGAACACCGCCGGGCTGCCCTGCCCGACGTTCACGCACAGCAGGCCGCTCGAACCGTCGAGGATCCGGCGCCCGTCGGCGAGGTGCAGCCAGGGGCCGTCCGATCCGACGGCCTCGAAGTCCGGCAGGGGCCTGGACGACGTCAATAGACGTTCGCGTTGCGGCAAGTACCGATCCACGGAGACATTCCCTTCCTGGGCGTGCACGGAGGAGGTGGGTGCCCGGCGCTGGTGAACCGCGGCAACTCCAAGACCACCGCAACGGAAGGCGGTACAACAGTGCGTAGCCCTAGGGCTGCAAGGAGTTTGCATCTCGTGCAAGTGCGGACGGCTGTGAGTGGCTCGGCGCCAGGAAGACCGCGCGGCCGTGGGGTATACCGGGGACGGGTGGTTATGGACGCAGGTCGAACGCCGCAGGTGAGCACCAGCGCGTCAGCGGCACCTGGCGAGGTGGTCCGCCGAACTCGCCGGACGCAGGGCATGACCTTGGCCCGGCTCGGCGCGCTGACCGGATACTCGGCCTCCCAGGTGTCCCGGCTGGAGCGCGGGGAATCGGCCATGACGGACGTCTCCGTTCTCCACAGGTTCGCCCAGGCCCTCGGCATTCCACCCCAGGACCTCGGGCTCGCACCGGGCTCCGGCGGTCAACCGGAGCCGTCCAGTCCCCCAACTGGGCCGTATCCGAACCTCCCCGCCCCTACTCTGGGATTCCCAGGTCACGACAAGGGGGAGGACCCGGTGCGCACGCGAAGGCAACTGCTCGCGAACCTCGCGGTCACCGCGGCGGCCGCCATGGGCGCCCCCGTCACCGGGTCCGTGCCGGGCAAGACCGAAGAGTCACAGCTCGGCGAGGCGCTCGTCGCCGGGCTGCGCGACGCGATGCTGGGACTCAGCCGCGCCCCCGCGGACACACCCCTGGAACTCCTCGCGGCAGAACTACGACGTGCCTCCGCCGAATTCAACGACTGCGCGTACTCCAGCCTCGCCCTCCGGCTTCCCCGTCTGATCCGCGCAGGGCACCAGTCCACCAGCGACAGCTTCCGCCTACTGGCGCAGGCGTACCTCCTGGCGACTCGAATTCTCGTCAAGCTCGACGAAGCGCAGCTCGGCTGGATGGCAGCCGACCGCGCGCGGCAGTTCGCCACCGCCGGCGGTGCACCGGTGGCGGTGGCGGAGGCAGCCCGTCAGCAGGCCGTCCTCGCCCGCAAAGCGGGCTGGCACGACCAGGCCCTCGCCCTCGCCCTGAACGCCGCTGACGACCCGGCCCTGCGTGAACTCGGCAAGACCGGGATCGCCCAGAAGGGCCTGCTGATCCAGTGCGCCGCCTACACCGTCGCCCACCAGCGCGATCAATCCGGCATGCGCGAGCTGACCCGCGAGGCCGCCGCCATCGCCAAGAGCCTGGGCGCCGTCACCCACCTGCGGGACACCAACGGCGGATTCAGCCAGGCGACCGTCCAGCTGCACCTGGTCTCGGCGGAGACCACCGCCGGGGACCCCTCAGCGGCCATCGCCGCCGCTGACGCCCTCGCACCCCAGGAACTGCCCACTACAGAGCGACGCGCGCTCTACTTCACCGACCGGGCGAAAGCCTTCGCCCAGTGGGGCCGGCGCGACGAATGCATCCGCGCCCTCCTCCAGGCCGAGTACTGGGCCCCTCAGGAGACCCACTCCCGTCCGGCCGTGAAGTCCCTCGTGTCCGGCCTGCTCGTATCCGGCCGGACCACACCCGAACTACGAGGCCTCGCGGCACGTACCGGCGTCCCGCACAGCTGAGCAGCTCGGCCTGCGACACGGTTCGGGTGGCGGGAGGGTGAGGCGGGAAGCCTGCGCTCGACAGCGAGGCGCACCGGGGCCGGCGACCACAGCCTGGTCGGCGCCCGCAATGCGATCCGCTTTGAGCCTTCGCAAACAGGGTTCGGACTGGCGGCTGCCGTCGCGCGCCGCGCGACCGGGGTGCGGAGCAACGGCGACAGGGTGCGTACGAGCGCCTGCGTGACCTCTCCGGCGCGCACGGGGGGATTTCGACGGCGACCGGGTGGCGCCTGAACCCGGTGGTGGCGATGGGTGCGCGGCCAGGGTCTGGTGCACGGGCAGGCCGTCGCATAGCGCCTGTGTTTGGGCATGGCGCTGCCCGGCCGGTGCTGTCGGCTCCGGCCGGGCGGGGTGGTGCGCGTCGGGGTGGGTTAGTTGGGGACGGCGAGGATGCCGTCGCGAATCTCCCAGCCGTCGGCGTCGACGAGCTCGCTGGGAAGGATCCAGTGGTCGCAAACGGGGCTGGTGCAGTGGAGGGCTGCAGTGCTCGGCTGGTAGGCGAAGTGCCCGACGTCGCAGCATCCGCAGCGCGGGTTGATCCATTCGGTGAAGACCGGCTGCTCGGCCTCCTGCGTGAGCAGGAACTCGCGGATGGCGCGGACCATCGCGTCGCCGTCCTGGGCCAGGTTGCGGGCGTCGTCCGTGCCGGAGTCGAAGACGATCCAGAAGTCGTCGGTGCCCCGGAGGGCGCATGCCTGGAGGCTGTGGTGGTCTCTGACGGGGTAGCAGATGTCGACGTCTCCGTTGGTGCGGCTGGTGCCGGTGACGGTGATCTCCCAGGGACCGACGGTGCTCGTGAGGAACTCCGCGCCGTGCACGGCCTCGAAGCCGTGGTTGGCGAGTGCGGGGAGGAGGTAGCTGTGGAGGGGCTGGCTGGCGGCGGTCTCGCCCGGTGTGGGGTGGTTCTCGGCGGTGGGGTTGAGCGGGTCGGTCACGGTTCTCCTTGAGGCTGGCGGGTGGCGTCGGGTGGGGCGGGTACCGGTCGCCCCACCCGACGGACGCAGTTCTTTCGGTGGGGGAGGCTCAGAGGACAGCGGCGACGCGCGCACCGAGCCACTGGGCGACGTTGCAGCTCACGGCGTTGCCCGCCTGCTGCGTCTGTTCCGTCTTGTTGCCGCGCATGATGTAGTCGCCGGGGAACCGTTGGGCGGCGAGCTGCTCGCGTGGCTGGAGCATCCGGAAGTGGCAGTCCTCGACGCTCAGAGCCTGCTCGACGGTGTCGGCCGGGGTGAGCACTCCGGCGGAGTCACGGGTGGCGAGGGTAAGCATCGGCCAGCAGCAGGCCCAGCAGCCGCTCACCGAAGCCCTCCGACCGATCCTCCTCGATCTCCTCGCCCATAGCCCGCTTCGCCGATCCTTCCTGCTACCACCCCGGTCACGCCTGCGCACAACGTGGCCTCGGAAGCCCGCTTGAGTGCCTCATTACGCCAAGCGCGGCATGTCGGCCCACGGCATCCCCCAGTTCGAACTGCTTATGGTGACGGACTCGGACCTCGCCCCCAGGCGGCCCAGACGCAGGTCCGTGTAACGGATCCCGCCTCCGGGGTGCCGCTCCATCGAGCGCAGCGCTGCCGTGTTCCGGGCACCGGGACATGGGGACGATGCCGCCACAGTCGTGCTGCCTGCACACGCACACACGCACTCTTCCTCGGGCCTGCGTAGGGAAGGCCGTGGCGGACCGGCCCCACCGAGCCCGCGCCTGCGGTGCGGCGCGCAGGCGGGCGGGCCAAGCCGGCGTCACGCGCAGGCCGCCCGACTTCCACTGGAACCGGCCGATCGCCCGCACCTCGCCGAGCGCCGCCGACGGCACCATGCCGGGTGCGGTCAGCCGCTGGACCGATGCCCCGGCCTACCCGGCCGCCAGTTCGACCAGCGCTTCGGCGTCCTCGACGGTGGAGCAGCCGGACAGCCGGTCCTCCCCCTCCACGTCGTCCGCCAGGACCAGCACCGGGTCGTCGAGACGCACGGTGCGCGTACGGCCGCGGGGGCCGGCCACGGGCGGCGTGACCGCGGGAAGGGCGGTGGGGATGCCGATCTTGTCGTGGGCGAGGAGCCAGGCGGGCCGGTCGAACTGCGGATGCGGCTCGGCGCCTGCCACGTATGTACTCCCTGACGCCACGTCACTCATGCAGACCCTTTTCGCGATTTGCAGACTATTGCTACGTAATATGCGGAAATGCTCCCCCGTGACGACCCATCACCACCTCTGGCACGGAGCATCTGCGCCCCTGCCGGGGTGAGCCCGCGTGCCGGCACAGGCGGTGGGCCGCCGGCCCTGACCAGCAACAAGAGAGGTCCTGCTATGGCATTGGATGTCATCCGGTCGGCTCCACCCGACACGAGCCCTCAACGCAGTCTGCTCAAACGGGGAGCCCTTGCCCTCCTCCCCGCAGCGCTCCTGGCGTCGGCCGCCCTGGTCCCGACCCTCGCCCACGCCGCAGAAGCCCCTGTATTGCTGGGGACCACCGCCAGTTACGGGGTCCTGGCCGGTTCGACGGTCACCAACACGAACCCCACCGTCATCAACGGCGACCTGGGCCTCTATCCGGGCACGTCGGTGACAGGCTTCCCGCCCGGCATCGTCAACGGAGTGACGCGCGTGGCCCCCAACGCCGCCGCCGCTCAGGCGAAGTCCGACCTCGTCGTCGCCTACGACGACGCGGCAGGCCGGGGGCCCGGGACCATTCTCGCTTCGGACGAGATCGGCGGACTAACGCTGACGCCCGGCGTCTACACGGCCCCGGCGACCCCGCCGTCCCTGCAACTCACCGGGACGGTCACCCTCGACGGCCAGAACGACCCCAACTCCGTCTTCATCTTCCGGATCCCCTCGACCCTGACCACGGCTTCGTCGAGTGTCGTGGCCCTCATCAACGGAGCAAGTGCCTGCAACGTGTTCTGGCAGGTGGGCAGCGCCGCCACCCTCGGCACGACCACCCAGTTCAAGGGCACCATCCTGGCCATGCAGTCCATCACGCTGAACAACAGCGCCGTGATCGAAGGCCGCGCCCTGGCGCGTGAGGCCGCGGTCACGATGGACAACAACACCATTACGAGGCCGACCTGCGCCGCCGGCCCGCCCGGACCTCCCGGACCGACGGGCTCGCCTGGCCCGACGGGCTCTCCCGGCCCCACCGGCCCTCCCGGCCCGACGGGTGAGCCCGGCCCTCCCGGCCCGACGGGCCCCCCTGGCCCGTCCGGTAGCCCCGGCGCGCCTGGTGCCCCCGGCCCGTCCGGCAGCCCTGGCGCACCCGGCGCACCCGGTCCCGCCGGACCCACCGGTTCTGCCGGACCCGTAGGACCCGCGGGACCTGCTGGACCCGCCGGACCGGCAGGACCGGCAGGACCTGCAGGACCGGCGGGTCCGGCGGGTCCGGCGGGTCCCAAGGGGCCTCGCGGCGACAAGGGCGAGAAGGGTGACTCGGGCGACCACGGCCACGGCCACGGCCACGGTCACGACGACGAGGGCGACGAGGGCGACGAGGGCGAGCACGGTCACGACGACGACCACGGTCGCGACGACGACCACGGCAAGCCGCCCGGCCACGGGCACGACGGCCCCGACGACCACGGCAAGCCCGGCCACGACCAGGGCAAGCCCCCGTGGGCCGACTTCCTGCCCGGCGGCCTCGACGACATCCTGGGTCAGTTCCGCCCCGGCCACACCGCCAAGAGCGTCAACTTCGCCCCCGTGAGCGCCGCCACCGACCGGCAGCCGAAGGTGGCGTCGCAGAACCTCGCCGCGACCGGCTCAAGCAGCGAGGCGGGCATCGCGGCCGCCACCGCAGTCGCGCTGGCCTTCATCGGAGGCTCGGCCTTCTTCGCCATGAAGCGGACCCGCCGAGGTGCGACAACCCGACAGGACTAGCCAGCACATGGCAGGCGTGACAGCCTCACGCCTCTGACCGACCGGTCTCGACATCGCCCGAAGCCGAGTCCCTGGACACGTCGTCCAGGGGCTCGGCTTTCGATGTCAGGATGCGTACCGCACAGCACTCACGGGTCCGGCGGGGACGGCGTGCGGGCGTCTGGGCCAAATTCCTTGCCGCCGTACGCCTTGTTGGCTTCGTTGATGAAATTCCGGGTACCGTCCGGGCTCAGCGCCTGAGCCTGCAGGTGTGCATACATATCGCTATAGAGCCTGACGTCGGATCGTTTCTCCAGATAGAGATCGCTGGTGAACCTTTCCAAATACACCAAGCTCGCGTCGGCGGCGTCGGCGAACTCGAGCAGCGCGAACTGCCCCGAGACGCCAGGGTGCGCCCCCACATCGTGGGGGAGAACCTGCACGGTGATGTGCGGCTGGGCTCCGATGTGGATCAGATGGTCCAGCTGCTCGCGCATGACCTCGCGGCTGCCTACGGCGCGCCGCAGTGACGATTCGTCCAGTACGGCCCATAAGCGCAGTGGGTTGCCCCTGGCGCCCAGCCGGCGTTGGCGCCGCAGCCGTACTCGAAGGCGCGTGGCGGCCTGTTCGGCGGTGACCCGAGGGATCGTTCCTGCAATGACCGCCCGGGCGTAGGCGGGGGTCTGCAGCAGGCCGGGGATCACCAGGGGCTCGTAGCATCGGATCGCCGCGGCCTCGGCCTCCAGGCCGATGTAGGCGCCGTAAGGGATGTCACCGTAGGCGTTCCACCAGCCCTGCTGCCCCGATTCCCTGGCGAGCTGCATCAGGTGGTCAACGAGCCTCCGGTCCTGGACTCCGTACAGCCTGCAGAGATCGCGCACATCCCGCGGCTTGATGAGGCGACGGCCGTTCTCCATGAGGCTGATCTTGGGCTGGGAGATCAGCAGGCTCTCCGCCACCTGCGGCGTCGTCATGCCTCTCATCTCCCGGAGCCGACGGAGCTCCGATCCCAGCCGGCGCCTGCTGACGGTGGGATTGACATTGACACCCACGGACCGTGTACCTCCGCTCAAAAGGACCTAGCGAGGCCAGCAGATTGTCACGGCCAGCGGCCACTCGGCTCCACCTTTTCAACGTGTCGCACATGGCAATGGACGCTGAGCAGAGAACCTCCTCAGCTTCGTACTATTTCCCACCTTCACTTCCTAAATAAATTCACACTGGCCATATTTTCCATTGTGGATAAACCGCATGCCGGTACAGGTTTCTGCGCAATATGCCAGGCCATGGAGATACGCCCCCGAGTGCGGCCAGATGCATACCCCGTCTTGTTGCCCGGTGGCCGGACAACAAGACGGAAGCCGGCCCCCTCCTACGCGGCCGGCTCGTAGACGACGGTGGTAGTGGAGCAGTCTTCGGCGAGTCCGAGGAGAGCCTGCCGCTCGGCCTCGTCGACGGCCGGGCCCCAGCGCAACTTCGTGCCGACCCAGGTCGCGGCGTAAGTGCAGTGGTAGGAGCCGTCCGAGGGCAGCCAGTCGGCCGGGTCCTTGTCGCTCTTGGAGCGGTTGGAGGCGGCGGAGACCGCGATCAGCGTGTCCGGGCTGTTTTGGTCGTTCGCGTACGCCTCCCGCCGGGCCGCACTCCACGGGGTCTGTTCCGAGTCGTAGACCGCGGCGAGCGGGACGAAGTGGTCGACGTCGAGGCGGGCCGCGTCGGTGACGACCAGGTTGTCGTATGCGCTGCGCCAGGTTCCACCTGTCAGCTTGCAGCCGGCCGCGACCTGCGGGGCGCCGACGGCCTCGGCGAGGATGACCTCTTTTCGGGTGTCACATCCGTCCGTAGATCCCGCGTGGACCTGCGCACGGGCGTGCCCGAGGACGACCGCGTGGCCGAGGGTGGCCAGTGGGGGCCCGGGCGGACGGTCCGGGCCGCCGTGATCGTGGCGCTCCTCCAAGGCGCGAACACCACGCAGACGGGCGCTGTCGCCTGCCTGCGGCTCGCCGGGGCACGGATATCAGGGCACCTCAACCTGGCCGGCGCCCAGATCGCTCACGCTCTCTGGCTGGAGGACTGCTGGTTCGAGGCGGGCGTGGACCTCTCCGGAGCGTCGACCCAGTCGATTGCGATAGTGGGCAGCCGAGTAGCGGGCGGCGTGGAAGCCGGCTTGATCCGCATCGAGGGACGCCTTGACTTGCGGGGTTCCCGCCTGGGAGGTGGCTCTGTTTCGCCCTTCCACCGCGGGGTCACCGCCTTGTCGCTCATCAACGCCCATGTGAGTGGCGCCGTGAACCTCAGCGGCGCTGAGATCACCGCACCCGAGGCATGGGCGGTGTCCGCCGGCGGACTGGTGGCGGAGGGTGGCGTCTACTGCGAGGACGGATTCGTGGCGAACGGTGAAGTCCGTCTCATGGGGGCACAACTGCCGGGCGGACTGCACATGCGGGGCGCACTACTGGAACGCCCCGGCCGGCGCGGGGTGGCGCTCGCCCTGGACAACGCCGTGGCCTCGACGCTCGACTTCTCCGACGGGTTCGTCGCGAACGGGACCGTACGGCTGCGGGGTGCCCGGATCTCGGACAACCTGACCTTTGAAGGAGCCGTCCTCAACGGGCCGCCCGACGGCCGCGGCCCGTCATTGGTCGCCCTGCTGATGCAGGCGGTCGACTTCGACTTCACCCTCGCCCGGCAACCGTCCGCCGCCGTGGACCTGCGGGGCGCGCAAGTCTCCTACCTCCACGACAGCGACCACAGCTGGCCGAAGGTGGTGGAGCTGGACGGCTTCGTCTACGGTTCCATCAAGGTGGATGAGGCGGGCGAGCGGCGGGAGGCCGTGGGACGGCGGGACTCCGTGGCCCGCCGCGTGGCGTGGATACGACGCAGCCCGGGCTGCAACCCCCAGCCCTATGAACAGTTGGCGAGCTGGTACCGGAAGGCCGGCCACGACGACGACGCCCGCCGCGTACTCCTGGCCAAACAGCGCCATCGGCGTCGAACCCTGCCCACGGCCGCGCGCGCGTGGGGGCACCTGCTCGACGCGACCGTCGGTTACGGCTACCGCCCCTGGCTGGCCGGCGTCTGGCTCCTCGCGCTGACCTTGCTGGGCACGCTGTCCTTCGGCACTCGCTCCCCCAACCCGGTCAAACAAGGCGAGGGCGCCCCCTTCCAGCCCCTTGTCTACACACTTGACCTTTTGATCCCCATCGGTGGTCTGGGTCAGCGCACGTCCTGGTACTGGTCGAACGACAGCCTTCAGGCGCTGGCCTACCTCCTGATCGCCTTCGGCTGGGTGCTGACGACCGCCGTCATCGCGGGTGTCACCCGTGCCCCGCAGAAGAGCTAGCGGGCGACAGCTGAGTTCAGGCGCCTCCAGCAGATGAGTGCGCATCCGAGGGTGAGGAAGGCTTCGTGGATGTCGTCGCGTATCTCCCAGCGGATCCGCAGGCGGCGGAACCAGTGAAGGTGGGCGAACGCGCGCTCCACGACCCAGCGTTGCTTGCCCAGACCGGAGCCGTGCTCGGTGCCGCGGCGGGCGATCAGGAGCTTTACACCGAGGTCCCAGACGAGCCGGCGGTACTTGTCGTAGTCGTAGCCGCGGTCACCGAGCACCATGTCCGGACGGCGCCGGGGCCGGCCGCGCTTGCCCCGGACCGGCGGCACGGCCTGGAGGAGTGGGATCAGCTGGGTGACGTCATTGCGGTTCCCGCCAGTCAGGGTGGCAGCGAGCGGGATGCCGGTGGCGTCGGTGATCAGGTGGTGTTTGCTGCCCGCCCTGCCCCGGTCAACGGGGCTTCGTCCGGTCTTGGAGCCCCCTTTAACGCCCGGATGTGGGAGCCGTCGACCGCCGCCCGGGAGAAGTCCAGAGCATTCGCGCTGCGGAGCTTGGCAAGGAGGACCTCGTGCAGCCGGGGCCACACACCGGCCTCAGTCCACTCGGCGAGACGCCGCCAGCAGGTCATGCCCGACCCGAAGCCGAGCTCCTGCGGCAGGTGTTCCCATGCGATCCCGGTGTGCAGGACGAACAGGATGCCCTGGAACACCAGCCGGTCCCGATGCCGCTTACGCCCGGGGTGCCGGGCCCGACGCTCGACCTTCGGCAGCAGTGGGCCGACCACCGCCCACAGCTCGTCGTCGACGTTCCATGGCTTCGGTCGAGCCACCCAGCACCCCCGGATCATCAGTCCCCGGGTGATCCAACCATCTTGAAGATCATTTCGTTAGGAGTTCTAAGGGCTGGCCCGTAAATGATCTTCGGGTCGCCTCGGGCACGGCTGGTCGCCGTTCGGCCCGTCGGCCTATCCGGCGGGGGCGAGGTTGTGCATGCGGGCGATGCCGAGCACGGCGTGGTGGACGCCGTCGCCTTTGAGCCGGCAGTCGCGGAGAATTTTCCAGGTCCTCATGCGGGCGAAGACGTGCTCGACGCGGGCCCGGACTTGCTTGTGGGACCTGTTGTCCGCCTCTTTCCAGCCGGGCAGGTCTTCGTCTTTGCGGCGTCGGTGGGGCATGACGAGTCCGGTGCCCGGGTAACCGGCGTCGGCGATTGCGGTGGTCTTGCCGACGGCGGCTTTGGCGCCGGATTCCTCCCATGCCTTGCAGTCGTTGCGGTTCCCGGGCAGGGGCCGGCCGACCACGACGACCAGACGGGTGTCGGCGTCGATGACGACCTGGTGGTTGGTGGAGTACCGGTAGTTCTTCGACCGCTCGGCCACGGCGTGGTCACGGGTGGGGACCAGGGTGCCGTCCACGATGAGCACGGTGTCCTTCGCGAACCGCTTGCGGGGCTGGAGCGCCAGCATCGGCCCGAGGTGGTCGATGATCCGGTCCGCCGCCGACTTCGACACCCCGAACAGAGGGGCGAGCTGGCGCATGGTCAGGTTCGTGCGCCAGTACGCTGCAACCAGCAGGACCCGGTCCTCCAGCAGCAGGCTCCACGGCCGGCCCTTGCGGACCGCGTCCGCACCCTGGCGCCGCAGTGCGGTCACCAGCTTTCCGAAGGCGCGCGGGGTCAGCCCGGTGAACGGGGCTGTCCAGGAGGTCTCCGACGCGGTGATCACAGCAGCCACACCAAGATCATCACATCCGGGATCGGCAGCTCCTGGGCAGCCTTGTGTCGACCGTAGAGTGCGGTCATGGACGAGATCCCCTGGTTCGAGTACGAAGAGGACGACCTGGACGTCGCCCAACGCGCCTTCGTGGACGTTCTGGCCGACCGTGCGGCATCCTGGCTGGTGGACCCACTCGACACTGTCGTCCTGCCCTCAGCACACACCCTCAACAGCCAGTTGATCGCCTATCTGGACATCGGTGACACGCAACGCAACTGCGGAGTTCTGACCGTGGGCGCCTGCTTTGACGGGTCCCTAGTCCGTGGGGGCAGACTTCACAATCAGGACTTCACTGTCCAGCAGGCCGCAAGTGAGTTCACCTTCGATGCAGCGGGATGCCCTGCGGAGCTGGGGAGCAAAGCGGCAGAGTGGTTCGAAGCGGTCCTCGCTCGACCTCTGGTTCGCTGGGAATGGCACCACAAGGGAAGGATGTACGCGGTCCGCTACGAGTACGCAGATACAGGGCGAGGCCTCAGTGAGGGCTTCGAAGACTCACTGGCCCCCGACGAACTACGGAAGAGGCTGGCCGCAGACGGCGTGACTCGAGGCCGAGGCCGGATCAATCGTGCCGGCCTCGGCCAACCAGACGTGATCGCACATGTCCGAGGCGTCCGCCCCGGTCAGTAGTTACGGGACAACCCTTAATGATCATCAAGTTTCGACGGCAAAGATCAAAATTCGATGACACAGGACAGCAGACGGGTCTGCACGGGTGGGGTGGCTCGCGTCGACTCGACCCAAAATTCGAGCATCAGATCTAATAGGAGGGGCGTCCGAACTGGGGCGGGGTCATCTGCCGAGCGCGACCGGGCCGAGGTCGGGCGGTAGGTGGCGTACGGCCAGTGCCACGGCCTCGTGCGGTGTGGCGAACAGGCCGAGGTCTGGAGTGATGAAGCCCCTTCCCACTCCGTACATGCCGTCGCTGCCCGCGGTCAGGCAGGGTCCGCCCAGGGTCAGGCTCGGGCGGGTGGTGGCGGAGAAGCGCAGCGCCCAGTGACTCGTGAACGGGTAGAGGGCGCGCAGCGCCGGCTCGGCGTACGCCGCCTCGATCAGGGCCTGGTACGACTCCTGCCAGGCGTACTTCAGGTCGGCCGCCTCCTGGCGCATGCCCTGCCACTCGGATTCCGTCAGACGCACGGGGTCGTTGTCGGGCACCTCGAACCGGCCGGTCAGGTGTACGAAGGGGGCCACCCGGCGGATGTCCTCCAGGGGCGCCCCGTCGTGCCACGCCCTCGCAGCCCTGGCGACTTCCGCCAGGTCCTTCGTCTCGCCGTCGACAAGGAGCAGGCCCTGGAACGGCTCCTCGCCCCGGATCGACCACTGTTGTTCGTGCTGCCCTGCGCTGATCCGCAGCGGCTCGCGGTGCGGCAGGGTGCTCGCGACGGACGCGTGGAGCAGCGGAGCGCTGTCCGAGGACGTGACGGGGACGGCGTCGAGGCGGCCTTCCGCCTCGGCCCGAAGCGCGGTGGCGAGGCTGCCGCAGGTCGCGACGTCGGGGTACAGAACGGCGGGATCAGGAAGGGCAGGCACGGCTCCTGAGTATGCCTGACCTGCTGATTCCAGGAGCAGGCAGACCGGCTCACTCACTGATCGCGGATTTCTGCCGCCTGGTCACCCTGGAACCAGCCTTTGCCCTCTTCCTCGCTCACTCCGCCAGCCAAGACGCTCATCCGCCATCTATCGCGCTCGGTCCCAACTCTGAGCATCGTTGTCCTTGGGGGCCAGATAGCGCGCTCAGTCACACATGACCACCCCCGCACCCACCCCGAACCGCCCCAGACCCGCGACCTGGGCACCGAGCCCGCGGGCGGGGAGCTGGCCGCGTGGGCGGGCGCGGCAGGAGCCCGGCTCCTTGCGCCGGGCGCCTCAGTTCCCTGGGAGCGGGCTTCGTCGAGCCCGTTGCCGTTCCGTGCAACGGTGATCGGGCAGTGACTCCAGGTTCGCGCACCGCACGGTCGTCCCGCAGGCCGCGCACTCCACCTCCCCCGTCGCAAGCCACTGCCGGTACCGGTCCTGTTCCTCCTCGGGCCTGTCCTTCCCCGCGGCCAGGGGGTCGGGTACCTCCACCAGATGGCCGATACCCCGGTCCAGGGCCTCCCGGACAGCCGGGGGAAGCCCGTACGCGTTGACGTAGCCGCGGCACATGGCCTCGCGGGTACCAGGCGGAACGTCCTCGCCGAAGGTGCGGTGACAGACCACGAACCCGTCCTGCTCCGCCCGGGTCTGGCTGATGAACTCGGCCCGGCGGCCGACAGGGAGCCGGATCGCGGTGCGTGCCGGGTTCAGCACGCAGGTGCCGCAGCGGTCTTCGAGGACGCGGATCTCGCCGGTGACCGCCTCCGCCACACCGCCGGCCGCGGGGACTTCCTGTGCGGCACGCTCCATCGCTCCGCCCCGCGCCAGCGTCAGGCACCCGGGGCATCACGACTCACCGGGAACGTCCAAGTCCACTCGACCTCACGGCCGACCGAGGGCACGGAGTTCCCGCCAACTTGAAGCCCCAGGTCAAGGGGCTGGTGTGATCGGTCCTCGGGGTACTCGTGCTGGTCGTGGGCGGGAGTCTGAGGAGAAGATCGTCCGTCAGCGGTTGACTTCGAGGTTCGTCAGGACGAGCAGAGCGCACAGGAGTCGGGTGGCCCGGGCTGGATCGGTTCGGAGCTTGGTGAGGACCCGCCAGTTCTTGAGGTGGGCGAAGCCGTGCTCGACTGGTGCCCGTCCGATGGCGAGGACGCGGTTGGCGGTCTTCTGGCCTGGAGTGAGCTTGTGGGTACGGCTGGCGGCGTATCCAGTGATGATCACGGGATCGCAGATGTCGTTGTCCAGGCCGCGGAAGCCGAGGTCGGCCAGTGCCCCGAGGCCAGCGGCGCGCAGGTGGGCCAGGATGTGGTCGTGGCGGGCGGCGGTGTTGTCGTGGGTGCGGCCAGGGCGGCGGATATCCAGATCAGGCGCGCGTTCTCGTCGGTCAGGGCGAGGAAGTGCAGGCCGTGGCTGCGGTGCTTACCGGAATAGTTCTGCCGGTCGGCTCTTCCGGTGCGGCGCCTGGTACGGATGAGGGTGCCGTCGACCAGGAACACTTCCCCGCCCTGCTCGGCGACCCGGTTGAGGGCGCGGTCCAGGCGCGGTGCCTGGGCGGCGAGCAGTCCGATCAGCTCGTCGCGCCAGCGGCGGACGGTGGACTCGGACACGTCGCTGCCGCCGGCCATGTCGGCCAGGCGCTGGTCGTGGACAGCGACAGACGGCACTGGTAGACAAGCTGGCAGGTGTCCTCGGCGCGCTCTTTGGTATTCGTCACACAATTCCAACGGCCACCGGGGGCGCCCTGGTTACGCCCGTTCCGAGCCGCTCCGAGTGGCCGTGTTGCTGGTCATAGGCGGGTGGTGAACCGGCCGTCGGGCTGCTTCCGCAACCAGCCGCGATCGACGAGTCTGACCAGCTTGCTGCGTAGCGGTTCCAGCTTGGCCTTCACGGTGACGTCCACCCCCACCACCTCGCCGACCTCGCGGGCCACGACCGGTCCGGCAGCTTGCCGTACGGCGGCGAGGATGCGCGGGTAGTCCGGCGGGAGCATCGCCTTCTCCGCGCTCGACGTGCGGTGCGGGATCAGCATCACCGCCTGCCCACCCACCTGCCCGGGCACTGGCGCTGCCGAGGCGCGTTCGCCGGCAAGCTGTTCGCTCACCCGCTCAAGGACGCGCTCGGCCACGGCGAGTTCGTCCCGCTCGACCCGTACCTCCGCCAGCTGCTTGGCCAGCAGTTCTTCGAGTTCGTCCAGTTCCGCGCGCCGCGCGGTGATCCGTTCCAGCAGCTCGGGATCCAGCATGCACCGGATCGTAGAAGATAGCCGATCTGTAGCGAGCGGGAATCGGATTGTTCAGCTACCTGAGCAGGAGCGAACCGCATCGTCCCAGGCACCAGGACTGCGGTAGTGGTTGTTGTGTCCTGCGGCAAGCACGTGACGCAGTTCGGCAAGGTACTGGGTGTTCGTGGGAAGATTTAGCTGGTCGAGGAGGGCCAGTGCGGCGGCCGGTTCCAGGTCACCGTAGATGTCGTGGAAGCTCGCCCGAAGCCCGCGGAAGAGAGCTGAGTGCAGGGCGGGAAGCAGCGCGGCTGTGCGGAAGCCGGCTCCTTCACCGTCCAGCGCACCGGGCCCGAACACTCCAGAACTCGATGGGCTCGGCGGAGCAGGGCTTCCGATCGCTCGGCCACCACTCGGTCGACGTCCTTACCGAGGACCTCAGCGAAGGCCGTCGCGGAAGTGGTGGGGTCCTCGAACCAGTCCACCCACAGCGAGTAGGTAACGGCCTCGACGTCCCGGTCCGCCTCCAGCCGCTGGCGGTAGCCGTCCCACAGCACGTCGGCCGGCAGGGGGCCCTCCGCGTTCCCATCCGCGAATCGGATCTCGCACGTGACCCAGTACTCGTCGAGGAGATCCAGCAGCCCGAAGGCCAACCGCACCTGGTCAGCTGCATTCAGGTCCTCGGCGAATACATCGCCAGCCCATGAATGTGCCACTTGGTTGGCGGTGAGCAGCACGTCCGGCTTCTCGTCACTCACCCACCCGTCGCGTACCTGGCGGATGCCCTGATCAGCCAGCCAACGCCGTGCCGCCTCCACGGCTTGCGTATCCATCCCGGCAGTATGGCAAGCCTCGCAAGATCCGAATGAAACAGCCGAACGCTATCGACAGAACCGGCGTGGAGCCCCGAATCACCCCTTGGCGGACGATTTTCCCCACAGACTCCCGCCTACGACCAGGGTGAGCACCCCGGGCGGGTCGCACCAGCCCTTTGACCTGCGACTTCAAGTTGGCGGAGGCTCACGGACCCGCACCACGCGTAGAGGGTGTGACAGGCCCCGGTGGATGGCGAGGGTGCCGAGGGCGAGGTTCACGTCGCGGGTCCGGCCGGTGGGGGCGCTATTCGGCGCGGTGGGCTTTGTGCGGGGTCACCCGCAGCTGTGCTTTCGCGGGAAGTCTCCGGCCGGTGGACCGGCGGGCGCGTTCCAGCGGTCCATCGTTCAGCGCCCTGAGGACGGGGCCGGGCTCGCTGTCGGGGGTGAGGGTGAGGTCCAGGTGGGCTTCGGGCCGGCTCGGCGGCCCGACCATGCGTGCACGGGCCCGGTGGACGCCGGGCAGGTGCCGGGCGTCGGCTGCGAGAGCGTCACGGAGGGCGCGCTCGCGCAGTTCCACCCCGTCCACGGCAGGGGGGCCGCCTATAGGGGTGTGGCCAGGTCGGGTGCGGCGCAGTTGCGCCAGCAGCCACCACAGGGCGAGCAGGAGGACGACGGCCAGGACGGCGATGACGGCGGGCCACCACCATCCTTCCTCCGTCCAGCGGGTGCGGTCGGCGTCGTCGAGCAGGACTCCGCCGGGTGTGGTCAGGGGCCAGCCGTCTGGTGGTGTCAGGTGCCGGCGCCGGTACAGGTCGAAGCTGCCTGTCAGTATCAGGAGGCCGGTGCCGAGCAGGACGATGCCGACCAGGGTCAGCAGGACTCGGTTGACGGCGGATTTCGTCTTCATGGGATCCCTCTTCTGTCACGCTCGCCGGCGACCGTCCGCGGACGGGTATTGCAGGTCGGTTCAGATCATTTCGGTCGGGCTCGGACCCGCACGTTGAGCCGGGGAGCGTGGGCGAGGGCACATCGGTCGAGTTCCTCGCGCAGGGCCACCACGAGATCGCTCTTGACCTCGGCAGCGGCGCGGAAACGCACGTCGGCGCGGGCCCGGACGCGGTGCTGGAAGACGCGGATCTTGGCGGCGCTGACGCCGGGGACGCGCATCGCGGCGTCCCGCAGCAGGAGTGCCGCGGCGTCGCGTTCCAGTACGGCACGCATCTGGGCGTCGGGAGTCTTGAGGGGAAGTTGGTTGCGCAGCCCGGGGGTGAGTGCCAGGAGGATCAGCCAGAGGCCGAGGAGGGCCATGACGGCCGCGCCGATCCGTATCGAGACGTCATCCAGCGGGCGGGTGGCCAGTTCGTCGGCCAGGCGCGTGCGCCAGGCTGCGGCCGGCCGGCCGGCCCGCACGCGGACGACGTCGAACAAGAGGGTCCCGGCCGCAACTGCGACGAGCAGGGCCGTCAGGGCAGCGGGTACGCGGCGTACGGACCACGGGCGCCTGGTGGTGGTCGGCAGCGGGCCGGCGGAAGGTTGCTTGGCCGGCTGCCCCGCCGTGCGGGAGGTGACCTCGTCGGCGGAGACGTGCTGCTCCCCTTCGGCTGCGGCGAACTGTCCGCGGTCGGCCGCCGAGGGGTGCTCCCGGTCGGCCGGGCGGTCTTGGTCTTGTTCCATGCCGGGCTCCTTGGGATGCGGGCCGGTTTACTCCACGCGTCGCTGTATGGGGCCCTCGGCCTGAACCAGACCCTCGATGGCGAGGGTGACCTCGGTGATGCGCATCCCGGTCAGATGGGCGACCCTGTCGCTGACGTACTGCTGCACCTGACGGGACGCAGTGGCCAGGTCCATCGGGTAGGGCATCTCCAGCGTCAGGCCCAGCCGTGCCGTGCCACCGCCGGTCGTGACCGATGCGTGGGGAGCGGCCAGTTTCGCGTGAACGGCTGAGGTGTCCGTCTGTTTGGCCAGTGCCTCCTGTGCGGCGCGGACCGCGAGCCGGGCCACGACCTTGTCCGGGATCAGCGTGGCCCCGCGTTCGGCCGTGGGCAGGACCCGCCTGGAGGGGCCTGATACTTCCCGGACCGCGGCGGGGGCAGGGTGCCGGCTCACAACCGGTTCCGGGAACGCGTGAAGTCGGACATCTCCAGGTCACCCTGCAGCACGCGGCCGACGATCAGGCCCACCAGGCCCAGGAACGCCACGAGCAGAAACGCCCAGAAGCCGCCGAAAAATGCGGCAAAGCCCAATGCCATGCCGGCCGCCAGGCCCACGGTTGCTGCGCTCATTTCACTCACCTGAATTTCGCGTCGGTTGATTCTTCGCTCGGCAGGTGCGGGATGCGAGGGTCACTGAACGCGCCCGTCGCCCGCCCCCTCGTCCTCGTCGTCGGGCAGGCGGACGTCGTCGACCGCGATGTTCACTTCCACGACCTCGAGGCCGGTCATACGTTCTACGGCCGTGATGACGCTGGTGCGCACGTCGGCGGCGATGTCCACGATGGCGACGCCGTACTCCACGACCACGTCAAGATCCACGGCGGCCTGCCGTTCGCCCACCTCGACCTTCACGCCGCGGGAGACGCTGCTACGGCCGCCGGCGACCTTGTCGCTCACCGCCCCGAGCGTGCGGGCCACACCCGAGCCGAGGCTGTGAATGCCCGGTACCTCGCGGGCGGCCATTCCCGCGATCTTTTCGACGACGCTGTCGGCGATGGTCGTCCGTCCCCGCGTCCCGGGGACCGTTCCTGCGCCGGTGCGGCCCGTGAGGGCGCTGCTCACAGCAGGCGACTCACTCCCGCCTCCGGCGGGGCTGATGGTGTCCGACATGAGGACCTCCCCAGAAGGTGCGTCCGGGCGCCGGTACGGCGCTCATTCCTTATGACACCTCGCACCGTCATTCCTCACACGGCATTCCTCACACGGCTCAAGCCGCGCACAGCGCCTACCATCGAGGAGTACGTACGCAAGCCGTGACCAGCGCCTCCAGCAGGTCTTCGGCAGGAAGCGAGCGGCGGATGCGCAATCGCAGCGATCCCCGACCCCCGCTCGGCGCAGGACCCCCGACGCGGCCGCCAAAGCCGCCGTCCGACGTCGCCGCAGAGCAGGCCCTTGCCGACACCCTGGACGACGGCGTGCTCGCGGTCCGGGCCTCGGAAGGCGATGAAGACGCCTTCGCCATCCTCGTCCGCCACCACAGCGGCCGGTTGCTCGCCCTCGCCCGGCATCTCCTCGGCAATCGGACGGACGCCGAGGACGCGGTCCAGGACGCCTTCCTCAGCGCCTGGAGGAGACTGCCGGAATTCCGGCACAGTGCCTCCTTCGGTACCTGGATGTACCGGATCGTGACCAACCGCTGCCTCAACACACTGCGCCATCCACCCCGCCCGCTGCCCCTGGACACCCTCCCCGAAGCCGCCGACGTGACCGCGGACACCTCACCGCCCCAAGTCGCCGAGACGAGCGCTGCGGCGGCCGCCCTGGCGAAAGCGCTCCTGGGATTGCGCCCTGAGCTCAGGGTGTGCTGGGTGCTGCGGGAACTGCACGGCCTGCACTACGACGAGATCGCCCACATTGTGGGCTGCAGCGAACCAACGGTGCGCGGCAGACTCTTTCGCGCACGACGCGCTCTGATGGAGGCGATGCGCCCATGGCGCTAGACGACCCGCACGCCACCTCCGGCCGCGCGCCCGAAAGGGCACGGGCCCTCGGGACCGAAGCGCCGCAGCGCCCCGACGCCGAGGCGCTGGCCGGCGGGGAGCTGCTGCCCTGCGGGCGCCCTCTGGGCCGTGCCTGGAATCAGGCCCGCGACGCGGCCGACGCCGCAGATCCGCACAGCAGCCAGTGCCCCTACTGCCGCGACGCCATCGAAGGACTGACGGCCCTGGACCGGGCGACCAGGGCTCTGCGCGCCGAGGAACAGTCCGACGGCCAAAGTCTCGCCACCCGGATCATCGATGCGGTCCGCGCCGAGGCTCGGCTGGGCAGCCTGCTGTTCCTGGACGACCCCGACCGCGACCTGCGTATCTCCGAGCGCGCCGCGGCGAAAGTCCTGCGCCGGGCTGCCGACACGGTGCCCGGCATCCGCGCCGCCAGCTGCCGCATGACCCCCGCGAAGGGCAGCCACGCCGTCACCATGACGTTGGCAGCCACCCTCGACCAGCCGTTGCGAGGACGAGCGCAGGAAGTACGCCGAGCCGTCCTCCACACGGCCGAGCACATCCTCGGCCTCGCCGTCACCACCGTGGACGTGGAGATCAACGCCGTGCTGGAACCCTCCCGCGTACCGGCGGACGGGCGGAGCTGAACCGACGATGACCACCTCCCACCGCGAGAACATCCACCGAGCGGCAGCGAGAGCCGCCCTCGACGCTCCGGGCATCGCCGCGCTCCAGCCCACGCTCGCCGACCGGCTGGCCCTGGCAGCCTTCCCCGCGCACCGGGCCAAGGCCGCAGGAGCCACCCCGTACCACGAGGCCGCCGGTATCCGCTGCGAACCCACTGCGGACGGCGGCTGGAACGTGGAGGTGCGCTGCATCCTGCACGCGGACCGCCGCGTCGTCGATGTCGCCCGACAGCTCCGCGAAGACGTGCGGACCGCCGTCGCCACCTACCTGGCCCGGCACGGCTCGGCCGCACCCGTCACCGTCATGGTCACCGTCACAAGCACCGTGTAGACCGCCCGTACTCCACACCCCGGATCTCGCGAATGGGAGGGACTGCAAAGAGAACCGGGTGCGTCGCTCCACTGACCTGATGAGCTGCGCGCAGGCCCAGGAGGCCGCCCTCCGTGTCCTGGCCCAGCATGACGTTCCCGCGGTCGTGGTCGGGGATGTGCTGACGGTGGTGAGCGAGCTCGTGTCCAACCGCTGCGGCACGCTGGAGGCTTCACCGGCCTGCGGACAACCGTCTCGGCCGGGCAGGTCATCGTCGAGGTGTCCGACCGCTCCACGCTCCAGCCCCAACCGCGGCCGCCCTCCCCTCACACGCCCATCATCGCCAACCTCCCCACCACCCACCCCGGTCACTCTCCCGCCACCTGAACCACAGCCCCTCGGAGCCTGCGGAGACGTCGGCCGCGCCCGCTGCGGTGAGACGGCCGGGTCGTGAGTACGGTGCACCTGCCCCGACTGGCCCACACCGCGGGCGGAGCCGACGGGCACCTGGCAGGGTGGCAGGGCGACGAGAGGTCCACACCGGACGGGGTCGGCCGGTCGACAGCCACCCCGGCCGGTCCCTGCCACCGGCTTCCCCGGTCCGGTCGTAGACGGACGTACTTGCACCGGAGCCCGGGTGGGTGACCTGGATACCCGCGTGCGGCACGTTCCGCCGGGGCCGGCCGCGCGCGGGGCGGGGATGCCCGCGCCCATCGACACCTTCTGCAATGGAGACAGCCCGTGCTGGAACGCAAGCAGGCCAAGGGCCGGACCCAGGTCACCTTCCGGCTGCCCGGGGACACCCCTGAGGGGCCGGTGAGCGTGGTGGGGGACTTCAACCACTGGAACCCTGCCGCCCACCCGCTGCAGAACCAGGGCGACGGCACCCGTAAGGCCACCGGCGCCCTCCCGGCCCACAGTGCCCACTCCTTCCGCTACCTCGCCGCCGGCGACTACTGGTTCAACGACCCCGCCTCCGACGGCCACGACGGCCCCAACAGCCGCATCCACACCTGACCGGCACACGGCCGACCGCACCCCCGGCGCCTTGCCCGGGACGGGGCGCTCTAGGTGTGTTGTCCCGGGACGTTGGTGACACGCGTGCTGGGTTCTTGAAATGGGTGAGGGCCTCCGGGTTCGGTGTGGATTGCGACATCTGCACCTAGATCAGGAGGCCCTCGTGGTCCACCGTAATGCCCCGCTGACCGAGACCGGACGACTTCGCCTGGCGCGCTGTGTCGTCGACGACGACTGGCCCGTGCGGCGGGCAGCGGAACGCTTCCAGGTCAGCCACACCACCGCGGCCCGCTGGGCCCGCCGCTACCGGCAGCTCGGCATCGCCGGAATGAGTGACCGCTCCAGCCGACCCCACCACCAGCCGCGAAAGACACCGGCCGAGGTCGAAGCCGAGGTACTACGACTGCGGCGCGAGCACCGCATCGGCCCGCTGCGGCTGGCCATGCGATGCCGCATCGCGGCCTCGACCGCCCACCGCATCCTGGTCCGCAACGGCCTGCCGCCCCTGGCCGCCCTGGACCGGGCGACCGGCGACCCCGTCCGCCGATATGAACGCGCCCGCCCGGGCGAACTAATCCACATCGACGTCAAGAAACTCGGCCGGATCCCGGACGGCGGCGGCCACAAAGCCCTGGGCCGCGCGGCCGGCAGCCCCAACAAGGACCGCCGCAACGGCGCCGGATACGCCTACCTCCACACCGCACTCGACGACCACACCCGCCTCGCCTACACCGAAGACCTGCCCGACGAGACCGCACCGACCTGCGCCGGCTTCCTCACCCGGGCCACGGCCTGGTTCGCCGCACACGGCATCACCGTCGAACGCGTCTTGACCGACAACGCCTGGGCCTACAGCAAGAACACGTGGCGCCAAACCTGCCGTGACCTGGGCATCCAGCCGCGCTGGACCCGGCCCTGGCGGCCGCAGACCAACGGCAAAGTCGAACGCTTCCCCCGCACCCTGCTCGAGGAATGGGCCTACCAACGGCCCCACACCTCAGACCACGAACGGATGGAAGCGTTCACCGACTGGCTGCACTGGTACAACTACCACCGACCCCACACCGGCATCAGCGGCCACACACCCGCCAGCCGCGGCACCAACCTGTCCGGACAACACACCTAGGACCTGTCCGGTCGATCACCCGACCACCCCGGACAGCCGTCATCACTCGCCCGCAGGACGCTCCCTCGTTACGCGATCGCGTGCTCGGGTTCAGCAGGGGCGCCCGCTTCCGCTACTTCGGCGGCCTCGGCCTCTCGTGCCTGCGGGGAAAGGTCGAAGGAGAGGGCCTCGCCCGGGGTGACGGCAGGGCCACCGTCGACCGGGATGGTGACCAGCGTCTCGCCGGTCCTGACGTCCTCCAGCACGACCTGGGCATCGGAGTAGTAGCCGATTTCGAGGGTCTCGGTGAAGGTCTTGCTCCGGTTCAGGCCCCCGGCCTGGAGGATGGTGTTGATGCCGGCGTTCCAGAAGTGGTGTCCGTTGTGCCGGGGGTTGTAATTCATGGCGACCCGGCCTTCGACCGTGGCCGCGTAGGTGACCTTGACCTCCATGGTGCCGCGGGTGGCGACCAGTGTGGCCTTCACCGCCTGACCGGGGTCGAGCCAGACCTCCACTCCGGTTTCCGAGCCCAGTGTGATCGTCTGACTCTCGGTCTTCGACTGGCCCCAGGTGTGTGTGTAGCTCATCGAGGTCTCGCCGCCGGCGCCGGTGCCCAGGAAGCCGATCTCGTAGGAGATCGACTGTTCCAGCGAGAAGCTGTTGGTCGAGGACCAGGTGTTGCTGACCGTGTTGGACACCTCCTCGGTGATCTTGACGTGGAATTTGCCGCCTACGCTGGAGTCGTTACGGAACGTCGCGGTCTTCACCGTCGTCGGCTTGCTGCTGATCCCGAGGATCTCGGCCTTGGTGGCCTTCAGGATCGTGGTGGTCTGCTGCCACCCGTAGCGGTTGTACAGGTCGTGGTCGGTCGGGCTCTTGATCCAGGCGCCATTGGGGCGCCGTCCCATGTACTTGGTGCACGCGTCCGTGATGCTGCCCCAGGGCCAGTTGAACCCGTCCCGCTCGCTGTCGGTGATGACGTGCTTCTGCTGACCGATGGCGTTGACGACGGATTCGGCCTCGCTGTCGCCGGCGGTGACCTTGGTGGAGAACGGCGTCACGACTGCCATGTGTCTTCCCTCTTTCTACTTGCCGGTCCAAGGCGGCGCTTCCCACTTCGTCGCGTTCCCGTCACCGCACAGATGTGTGGCACCGGGGCCTGCTGTCGGCTCCGGCACGCACCTCAGCGGCGTATTCCATCCTCTCGGCGGCATCGGACGCACCAACGCTCCCCCCGGACGGCACGACGCATCTCTTCGAAACGATGAGCGAGATACGCATGGATCAACGCCTCCTTGCTGCGGCCCCAGCCTCCTCCTCGTACAACCCCCAACGCCAGGAAAACGGGCTAATGTCCGCCAATTAGCCCAGATCGCCGTTAACTTCGCGTCCGCTCCTGGGGTCCCTCGGGAAACCCACCGGCCGCATCGGACGCCGAGCAAGTCCAGCCCGGGTGCCTGCGTTCCACCCTCGGAACATCCCCACCAGCCGCGTACGCCCACGGCCGTGAAGCGGACAAGTCCTAGGCGACTGGCACGGCGGGCACGGCGGGCACGACCGCCGTGTGCCCCGCCGGCAGGAAGTGCCCCATCGCATGGTTTTGGCCCCGGGTATCGAGCGGGGCCTTGTCCAGGAGGAGTGAGCCGACGTGGTCGTTCAGGTTCACGGCCTGGGGCTTGTAGTCGTACCGGTACGTACCCTGCTCCGTGCGGCTGTAGGAGGCCAGGCGGCCGCCCCACTCGCTCGTCACGTCGAGGCTGGGGAGCTTCTCCGCAGGGGCCAGGGCGATGACGTCGGCGGACTCCTGGATGGTCCACTCGTTGCGAAGGGTCACGGTGTAGGCCTTGGTGTTGTTGAAGGCCGAGCGGCCCTTGTGCGCGGGCTGCCTGTCCTTCAGGTTGTACTCGACCTGCTCGGCGGCGCCGTTGTTGCCGAACAGCCAGATGCGGGCGGGTCCGGAGGCGTTGTACTGCTCGTGTTCGTAAAGGCACAGGTGCGCTGTCGGGCAGGCGTCCAGGCCCTGGGCGGTCTTCACCCGGATCTCCGGGGTGGGAGCGGCGGCGGGGGCGGCGGTGCTGTTGCCCGCCAGGGCCAGGGGCAGCGCGGCAGCGGCGAGGACGCCGGTCAGCACGATACGGATCTTCATGCCGACCTAACCGGACCGCGCCGCTCACGGACACGGACAGCCAGCAGACGACGCCGCGCTAGCGCAGGCCAGCCGCCCAGAACGCTGATCCGCAGCTGACCCGTCTCAGCGAAGTTTGATCAGTCTCACCGAAGTTTGACCGCTGCTTCGAGAGGCGACCGCAGTGATCGAGCAGGTCCACATGGATGCTGACGCCGAGCTCCGAGGAGGTTAGGCGTTCCACCACTCGACGGTGCCGCAGCCGACTTCGTAGTGCCACCAGCCTTCGTCCTGCCCTTGGTCTAGGAGCGCTTTGATGCCGGCGAAGTCCGCGTCGGCCGGGACGTTGACGGCCACCATGGGGAAGTCGGCGCTCATGACCTCGCCGCCGAGGTCGAAGGCGGCCAGTCGCTGGTGCACCGCCTGAGGGCTGCGGGCCAGAGGCCCGGAGGGGATGGGCACGACGCGCACCGTGCAGTTGCCGGCTGAGCTGACCCGCCCGACAGCCCAGTGCAGTCCATCTGAGTCGGTCCGGAACTGTACGACGTCCCCCTCGGCAACGCCGTCCTGGAGGAACGGGACGTTCTCGATCACGGCCGTGCCAGCGCTGAGCCTTGTAGCCCACAGGCCCTCGATGTCCTGCGGGAACCAGCCCTCGCGCGGGACGAACCGGAACCAGACCTTGACCTTCTCGACCGTGTTCTCCACGGCGCCAATCATGCTCCACCCGGCAACATCTTCTTGCACTGCGGCTGAGCTGGGCAATCAAGGTTCGTTGAGACAAATCGGCAGGCCGTCAAACTTCGGTGAGACTGATCAAACTTCGCCGAGACGGGTCAGCAGCCACCACCGCGATGACGGGAGCGTGGCACTCGCAGAGAAAATCGAACACATGTTTCACTAGGGGTGTGAGACCACCGTTCCGTTTCCCCGAGGACCTGATCACGCTCGAAAGGGCGTGGCAGCAGACGTACGCCGAGCTCGCGCAGGCCGGGGCCGGCACGACCGTGCTGCGGCGCCGGCTGATCGCCCTCTCCGGAACCCTGTGCACCCACCCCTACTGGGCGGCCCCCACCGCCTGGCGGACCGGCAGCGTCGAGCTGCGGCGCGCCGCCCGCACCCACACCTCCGCCCCGACGGAAGGGGAGGCAGCAGCATGAGCGAGCAGACCACCACCAAGCCCCGCCCGCAGGTCGTCACCTGGGCTCCCAGCCAGACCGGCCCCTGCGCCCGGTGCCACACCTCGACGTGCCGCTACGGGGTGGGTGGGAACCCGCTCTGCACGGCCTGTAGGCAGGCCCGGCAGGAGCAGTTCGCCCGCCCCTGACCGTGACCGAACCCCCGCCACCACCCGCACCGATCACGCTGCTCCTGCCCGACGGACAGCGGTTCTCTGGGGCTATCCGTGTGGCATTGGCGTACACAAGGAGCGTTCGCACAGCTCAGCGCCGGTACGACGCACTGTAGCGATTGCAACAGGTGTAGCGGGATCGCTGAAACGAGGGATTCACCTCGCTGTAGCCGCCGGGCGCACAGGTGTCAGTGAGCCAGCCGATCACAGGTATGGATTCAGGCGGGGCGGTACTGACTGAGTTGCTTTCCTCACGAGGCTCCTGGATGTGCTGGTCGTGTCGGCGGCGCAAGTTAGGGTTCGCGACCATGGACAGATCCGACCTCGACCACCGCCATCGCACATACGACGGCTGGATACCGCCCACCGTCGCCGCGCTCCTTCACGAGTATGGCCACCACGACGTCCTGCGCCAGGCGGCGACCCACGGTGACTGGTTCTGTGCCCGTCGGCTTGCCGAGGCCGCTGCCGAGTCCGGCCCTGACGGGCGGACGACGGCGCTGGCATTGCTACAGCCGTTCGCGGCCACCGGCTGGTGGCCTGCCGTCGACGCAGTCGCCGGGCTGCTCGCCGAGTGGGAGCGGCACGACGAGGCCATTGTGTTGCTGCGTCCGCTCGCCGACACGGGGCACCGGTACGCCCTGCGCGACCTGGCGCGGCTGCTGGCTCGTCAGGACCACTTCGACCAGGTCGTCGCCCTGCTCGGACCGCGGGCCGCAGACCTGCTGCTCGCCGAGGAACTGGTGGAGCTAGCTGCGGGCCACGGCCGCGACGCCGAAATTGCTGCACTGCTCCCCGAAATCCAGTCCGGCCCGACGGACCCGTTCGAATCCTGGAGCTCGGATGCCGTGGACGCTGTCCCTCTGCATACCAGGTTCCTGGAACTCCAAGGCCGGATCGACGAGGCAATCCACCTGCTGGGCAGGCACGTTTGTGTCGATGGTGTCGTGTACGCAGACCACGCCGAGCAGCTTGCCCGTCTCCTGGGCCGCCACGGACGTGAGGCCGAATTGCGCGCGTTCCCAGCCGACGGCGGAGAGGAGTACGCCTTGGCCGCGCTAGCCCAATTGTTGGAAGAGCAGGACCGGATTCCGGAAGCGGTTGCCCTGCTCGGACAGGTCGCGGGGACCGGGGATCCCCATGCGGCCTTCGGCCTCGCCGAGCTCCTTGCCCGTCACGGCCGCCACGACGAGGCGGTCGAGGTGCTGAGTACGGTAGCGGAGACGGCCGGCGGCGACTGCGACTGGATCATTCACCTGCTCTGCCGCATCCTGGTCGATGCTGGGCGGGCCGACGACGCCCTCGCCTATATCGGCGACTACTTCACTCGCCACGGTGGAAACCACCATGAGCAGGCGCTCATGAGGGCCGAGGTAATGAAGTTGAGCGGCCGTGCCGTCGATGCCGAAGCGGAGCTGGCCGAGTTCGCCAGATCCGACGAGGAGCTCGTTCACTCCGGAACGGTGGATGGTGCCATCGCACTCGCTGAACGCCTGGTACGGCGCGGCCAGCCGCACCAAGCCGTCGTTCACCTCCGCGATCGCCTGGACGGGCCCAAGGTAGTACGCGGGTAGCTCCCGCGATGACTGACCTCCCCATGGAGTGCGGGTCTGCCGCACGATCGGGGGGTCTGGTGCAGGTTCGGGTGACAGGTTTGGTCACGCGGCCTGGAGGTCCGGTGTGGTCATGACGGTCTCGTATTCGACGGGTGTCAGGCGGCCGAGTGCGGCTTGTCGGCGGCGTCGGTGGTAGGTCCGTTCGATCCAGGTCACGATGGCGATTCGTAGTTCCTCTCGGGTGGCCCAGCGTCGGCGGTCGAGGACGTTCTTCTGCAGCAGGCTGAAGAAGGACTCCATGGCCGCGTTGTCGCTGGCTGCCCCGACTCTCCCTATGGATCCGGCCATCCGGTGGCGTTCGAGTGCCCGGACGAATTTTCTTGATCGAAATTGCGATCCTCGATCGGTGTGCACGATGCATCCGTCGACGTGTTCGCGCCGGGCCACGGCGTTGTCCAGAGCGGTCACGGCCAGGCGGGACTGCATCCGCGCGTCGATGGAGTAGCCCACGATCCTGTTGCTGAAGACATCCTTGATCGCGCAGAGGTACAGCTTGCCGTCGCCGGTGGCATGTTCGGTGATGTCGGCGAGCCAGAGTCGGTTCGGGCCGGCCGCGGTGAAGTCGCGACGGACGAGATCGTCGTGGACCGGCGGGCCGGCCTTGCCGCCGCGGCCGCGTTTCTTGCCGAACACGCTCCACCAGCGGTTGTCCCGGCAGATCCGCCACGCGGTCCGGTCCGCCATCGACGCCCCGGCATCGCGTGCCTCATCGGCCAGGAAGCGGTGGCCGAACTCCGGGTCCTCGCGGTGGGCGCCGAAGAGCGCGTTCGCGCGATACGCCTGAGCGAGGACGGCGTCGGCCACCGGCTTGTCGAGCCAGCGGTAGTACGGCTGCCTCGCGAGCTTCAGCACCCGGCACGTCACCGCGACGGGCGTTCCGTCCGCGGCCAGCTCCTTCACGAGCGGGTAGATCCTTTTCCCGGCAGATGCGCCTGCGACAGATAGGCCGCGGCCCGCCGCAGGACCTCGTTCTCCTGCTCCAGCAGCTTGATCCGCCGACGTGCCTCCCGCAGCTCCGCGTTCTCCTGACTGCTCACTCCGGGCTTGGCCCCGTCGTCGATGTCCGCCCGGCGCATCCATTTCCACAACGTCATCGGATGGACACCGAAGTCGGTGGCGACCTGCTCGACCGTCACGCCCGGACCGCGGTTGCGCGCGACCCGCACGACGTCCTGGCGGAACTGTTCCGGATAGGGCTTGGGCACAGCAACATCCTTCCCACCTGCCCTACAGGGCAAGCCAGTTCAGATGTCACCCGATCGTGCGGCAGACCCTCCGGCAACCTCGTCGGTTCGTGCGGGGTGGTTCCCGTCCGTGATTCGAAGCGCCAGAGAGGCCCGGTGCCGGAGGGGGTGGGGCGCTTGGCTAGGGTGAACACGTGTACGGGAGTTGACTGACCGACAGCTTCCCGGCATGTCATCGAAGGAGCGTCACCAGCCGTGAAGAAGATCAAGGCCGCCATCCTCGCGTTCGCCGCCGTGGCCGGACTCGCCGTCGCCGCCGCGCCGGCCCAGGCCGCCCCGTGCAGTACCGGGGGCGCCCAGTACATCTGCGAGTACGGCGTCACCAACCACACGCTTCCGGGGGACCAGCGGGAACAGTTCCTGGTCGGCACCGATTACGCAGTGTGGACCCGCTGGACCACCAATGGGCAGTGGTCCGGCTGGTACTCCCTCGGGGGAACCGTCTGGAGCAAGATCAGCATCAGGGAGCGGACCGACATCGCCCCCCACGCCATCGTGATCTACGCCAAGGGCTCCAACGCCCAGACCTGGGGCCTGCTCCGCACCGCTCCCGGCGCAGACTGGAGTGCATGGGACTGCCTCAGCTGCGGCTGAGTCCTTCCCCGTCGCGGATAGCGACTCGTTCGACCATTGCGAACGGCCCCGGGCGGGATGCGTTCCGCCCAGGGCCGCCCGTCGTGGCTGCCGGGCACAGCAGCGCCACGCCGGATGTGTTGTGCGGTGTCCTGGGACTGGCCACTGACGCTGCTCCATGTAGGGCGGCCCGGTGGTACTGCCCCCAGGATGGGCACCGGGCCTGGCCCGAACACGCCACGTCGGTACGGGCTACCCGCACCGTAGCCGCAGCTCACCGGCCCCGGGAGGCCGACTGCGGCCTACGACACGAACCCCCGGACGTCACCGGCACCAGGGCAGGGGCCGGTTGGTCCGGCGCGTAGTCGCAGCGGCCGCCGGGGCCGAACTCCCCGTGCTCCGATATCAGCAGCGCGCCGTCCACGACTTCTTGAGGGGGCCGCCCACCAGTTCCACGTAATCGTGACCCGGTCGCGGGCCCGGCTCCGCGTCGTCCGGCTCCGACCCGTACACCCACCGGTCCCACCACCCAGCATCCACCCCTTCGGGGTGGTCAGGGCGCGCAGGACCTGACCGGCCATGCGGGCCGCGAGCAGCAGCCAGACCCAGGTGGCCACCAGCACAGCGGTCTCCCCCGCTCGGAGCCCGATGTAGTCCTTCGCGATGGTCACCAGCTGGCTGTTCGCCGCCCCCGAGACGCCGAGCTGCTCAAGGGCGGCGGGCAGGTCGGACAGGTCCAGGCCGTTCGGAACGGTCAGTCCTTCAGTCAGCGTCCCCCGCATCGCGCGGGCGTCCGCACTTGTCACCACCGGCTCCGAGGCCCAAGCCGCAGCCGAGGCCGGACCGGAAGCGGCGGAGGCGGAACGGGCGGCGGGTATCCCGGCCGCCGGGTCGGTCGCGGGTGCGGCGGCGGCGCCGGGCTGAGCCAGGAGGGCGGCGACGGCCTGATCGACGCCGCCCCCCGGCCGTGCGCGGTGGTCGGGAACGCCGCGACGTCGACGCCTTGCCGGTCGAGGAGGGTCGTCATGGTCGCCATATCCGGCCAGGCCGAGGAGGCCAGGACCTCCTCGCGCACCGACCCCTCCGGCATCGCTGCCTTCGGCAGCTCAGCCCACCGGACGGAGCCCGCCGAGAGGATTGCGCACGGCGTTGGCCTCCACTACCTGGTAGACGGTCTTGGCTGCCTGGCCGAGATGGGGCAGGAACGCATGCAGGTCGATCCCGGCTCTCTGCAGCAGCACCCTCTGCCCCACCGTCGCCGGCCAGTCCGCGCCGGGCACCAGCCCGACTTCTTGCGAAGGTGTGTGCGGCAGAGGGCGTGCCGTAGTACTTGTGGAGGGTTCGAAGGCATGTCCGTTCTCACCTGGAGTCGTCGATGGCCGCTCGCCGTGTCGTGCCCAACATTCAGTCAGCGGCTGTGCAGGAGAGCCGGGAGTTCTATGGTCTGCTGGGCTTCGAGGAGGTCATGAACCACGGTTGGATCATGACGCTCGCCTCCCCGTCCAGTCCGGCGGCGCAAGTCAGCTTTATGACCTGCGACAAGACTGCTCCCATCGCGCCCGACATGAGTATCGAAGTGGACGACGTAGATGCGGCCTATGCGGCCGTGCGGGACAGCGGTGCGGAGATCGTCCACCCCTTGCAGGACGAGGAGTGGGGTGTGCGCCGGTTCTTCGTCCGCGACCCCAACGGCCGGGTGGTCAACGTGCTGGGCCACCGCTGAGGCCGCTCCCACACGACCGGGGAAGGCGCTGGTCACAGCCACTCGTTGATCACAGAGCATCCCCCACCAGGCCGCGTGGTACCCCGCGCACCCGTCGGCCCGGTGCACGCCGAACGACGAGAGCAAACAGCCTTGCCACCGGTGAACGCGACGAAGTCCGCCGACAGCAGTCCGAGCTCGGCCCGCACCACGGCCCGCGGTGACCGGAACACCGGACAGCCGCAACCCCTCAGCGGCGTTCCGGCCCGGCCGGAGAACATCCACCAGAGCGCCCGCTCCCCCTCCGCCCGCACCCCGACACCCTGCTGCCACAGGCCGGCCCGTCACCGGCTCCGGCCGTGGGCGCGGCCTGGCCGGGCGCAGCACCGGTGGGCATCGGCCGGGTGAGGACGCCGAGTGTGAGCAGAGCGAGCGCAGGCAGCACGGCGACGATGATTGCCATCGGCAAGGCGTCGGTGGCGCCACCTGCGCCGGCCAGCGGAGCAAGTGCCCCGCCGATCATGAACTGGCTGAAGCCGAGCAGAGCAGCTGCCGACCCGGCGTCCGCCGTGGTCGGCCAGGGCCTGGGCCGCGGCGTTCGGCATGACCAGGCCCACGCTGGAGACCAGGACGAACAGGCCGATCAGAAGCACGGGCAGGGGTGCCCGTGTCAGCACGGCGCCCAGCACCGTGGTGCCACCGGCTGTCGCGCCCAGCAGACCGGCGAGCAGCAGCACGCGGGCGCCGGCCCGGGCGACCAGCCGGCCGCTGATCTGGGCGGCCGCAACGAGTCCGGCGGCGTTGACGGCGAACACGGCGCTGTACTGCTGCGGTGACAGGCCGTGGATTTCCTGCAGGACGAACGGCGAGCCGGAGATGTAGGCGAACATCGCCGCGAAGACCAGGCCGTTGGCCAGGACGTACCCGGTGAAGACCCGGTCGCTCAGCAGTTGCCCGACGACAGCCGTCAGCGGCCGGCGTGACGCGGAGGACCGGGTCTCCGGCAGTCCTGCGGCGGAGGCCGCCAGCATCACGGCGCCGAGTACGGCCAGGCTCACGAAGATCCCCGGCCAGGCCGTGACGCGCAGTAGCTGGCTGCCCAGGACCGGCGCGAACACCGGCGCCAGGCCGGTGATCAAGGTCAGTGCGGAGAAGAGACGTGCGGTGCGGGTTCCGGAGGTGCGGTCGCGGACCATGGCGTTGGCGATGACGATGCCGAACGCCCCGCCGATGCCCTGGACCAGGCGCAGGCCCACGAAGGTCCCAAGATCGGGCGCCACCGCGCAGAGCGCGCTGGCGATCGTGTAGAGGGCGAGGCCCGCCAGCAACGGACGCCGCCGGCCGTAGGTGTCACTCAACGGCCCGGCGATCAGCTGCCCGATGGCCAGCCCGGCCAGGCAGGCGGTGATGGTGAGCTGGGTAGCCGCGGCGCCGGCGCGCAGGTCGCCGGCGAGGTCCGGCAGTCCGGGCAGGTAGCCGTCGATGGACAGTGGTCCCAGGGCCACGAGCGCTGCGAGCAGGACGATGAACCGGGTTTGCCGGCCGGCGGCGTCGTTGCTCATGGCTCAGTACGCCACGGTGATGCGGCGGCGGATCGCGGTGCCGCTCTCGATCGTGTCGGCCAAGGCGATCGCGTAGTCGGCGTACGAGATGCGGCTGTTGCCGTCGTCGTCGGTGAGCAGGGTGTCCCCGGCGCTGCGGTAGGTCCCGGTCCGCTCGCCCGCTCCGATGACCGCGGCGGGCGACACGTACGTCCAGTCGAGGTCGTGCACGCCGCGGTAGAGGTCGAGCGCTTCGGACTGGGCCTCGGCGTTGGCCTTCCACAGCGCGGGGAAGTCCGGGTCGTCCATGACCCGGGCGCCGGCCGGCGTGCGCAGGCTGCCGGCACCACCGATGGTGACCAGGCGGGTAACGCCGGCCCGGCGGAGTCCGTCGATCAGCGCACGGGCGGCACCGACGATCGTGGCGCGGTCGTTCTCCTGGCCGATCCGGGGGCCGACGGCCGACAGTACGGCGTCGTGGGAGGCGGCGAGGCCGGCGACCGCCGCGGGGTCGGTGACGTCACCGGTGGTCACGGTCAGGGCCTTGTGCCCCAGTCCGTCGACGTGGCCGGCCCGGGTGACCGCGGTGACGGTGTGGCCGCGCCGCAGTAGTTCCTCGGTGGCGGGCCGGCCGATGTTGCCGCCGGCACCGAACAGGACGATCTTCATGTGCTGCTCCTTGTTTCTGATGGTCACAGGACGGGCCGGCCGTCGGCGACGATGGCCGCGGTGATGCCGCGCTCGTCGGCGGCGTGCTGGAAGCGCTGCTCGATGTCGGGTTGTTCGGTGTAGAACGGCGGGTTGTGGAACAGGCCGTAGTGCATGGCGCAGACGGTGCCGGCGCCGAGTGCGACGGCGGCCTCGACGCCCTGCTCGGGGGTCATGGTCGCCGGGACGTTGGCCGCGTAGCCCTCGAAGTGGGCGATGACGCCGTTGACCGGGACGAACGCGACGTCGAACGGGCCGTGGTCGCGGGCGATCTGCCACCAGCTGCCGTGCCACTGGGTGTCGCCACAGTGGATGACCCGCCGGCCGGCGCCTTCGACGACCCAGGCGACCTGGTCACAGTCGTTGCCGCGCCAGTCCAGCGAGGTCACCGGGGTGACCGTCAGCTCTCCGATGCGGCGTGACCGGCCCAGGTCCTGGGCAACGGGGGTGATGCCCGCCTCGTGCAGCGCCGCCGCGCTCGGGGTGTGGCAGCCGATCGTTCCGGTCGCCGCGATCCGGGCGATCAGGTCGTGGTCGTAGTGGTCGGGGTGCAGGTGGGTGATCAGGGCGTGGGTGCCGGGCGGGGTGTCGACCGGGTCGACCGGCCGGTGCGGCGGCCCCATCACCGGCGCCAGCGGAGCGACGTTTTCGAGCGGGTCGATCAGCAGGCGGGTGTCGCCGAGACGGATCTCGACGCCGGCCCAGGCCAGTCGGCGCACGGAAAGGGTGGTGGTCATGGGCGGCGACGCTAGACCGACGTTGTTGAGAAAGTCAACAAGCAAGTTTTGAATCTCAACGCGGCGAGGTAGGGTGGTGGCATGCGCACCTACGGGCAGTACTGCGGCATCGCGAAAGCACTGGACACCATCGGCGACCGGTGGACCCTGCTGATCGTCCGTGAACTGTTCGCCCTGGGTCCGTGCCGGCACACCGACCTGCGCAACGGGCTGCCCGGGATCGCCAGCAACCTGCTGGTCGACCGGCTCCGCGAACTCGAGGAAGCCGGCCTGGTCCACCGCGAGGCCGCCCCGCCGCCGGTGGCCACCACCCTGTTCTCCCTCACCGAGCGTGGCCGCGAGCTGGAGCCGGTGCTGCGGGAGCTGAGCCGGTGGGGCGTGCCGCTGTTGCGTGAGCCGGGCGGCAGCGAAACCTTCCGCACCCACTGGCTGGACATGCCCGCCCGGGCACTGACCGACCACCGCCCCGACCAGCCGGCAATCGCCCTGCAACTGCACGCCGACGGCAACGAAGACCTGGTCATCGAAGTCAAGGACGGCTCGGTGCACACCCACGCCGGCCAGGTCGACCACCCCACCGCGTCACTGACCGGACCGCCGCACCTGCTGGCCGCGACCCTGCTCGGCGACATCGATCTGAGCACCGCAGTGCAGCAAGGCCTGCGGCTCAGCGGCGAACGCGAGGCAGTCCTGCGCATCCTGCCCCGCTGATCCGGGTGTGAGAGAGACTGGTAGACCGGTAGGCCCGCATGTCGAGGGGTCGCGTGTTCCGGCTTGGACGGCTCTCGCTCGGAAGCTGCCGCCTTCGTCCCTTGACCATGTCCTGCCAGGATGTGGGATGTGGCACGGGCGTATCGCTGGACGGTGTGTCGGCCCCAGCCCAGATGCCGTGCGGACAGCCCGCAGGCTCATGCCCTGGGCGCGGCTTCTCCTGCCGCTGTCTCCCAGAGGGGTTCCAGCTCAGGGGCTGGCAGCGGCAGGTCACGCAGGCTGGAGCGGTGGCGATTCCAGGGTGGGCCGCGAGCCAGGGGACGAGGGTGGCGGCATCACGCTCGGGCAGCAGGTCGAGAACCCGGTGGGTCTCGGCGTCGATCACGACCGTTCCGTAGACATGGCCGCGGCGCAACAGATCCATCACTCGCCGCAGCAGCGTGTTGCGGCTGGTCACGATGCCCGGATGCGCGGCGAGTCGTGCACCGGCCCGACCGGCAAGGGCCAGCCCGACCTTGCTCATCGTGGACCGCAGGCGCTCGGTGGTACGGCTGTGGCGCCTGGTCAGTCCCGCTACCTGCTCGACGAACGTGCGCCTCGGACAGGCCGGGGCTGCACGGAGGACCCGGCGGGCCTTCGGCAACAGCACGCACGACCGCCCATCGCAGGCCAGATCTGTGGGGAAACGCCGGTAGGAGCCGTGGACCCGAGCTGACCAGCCCCTGCACGCAGGACAGCAAGCGCCGCTCGCGGTGCCCCGTGCCTCGACGCGTATCGCTTCACCGTCCGACGCGACAGACGTGATCGCGACCGTCGTGTTCGACGGGAACAACAGCGCTTGAACCGTGAGCCGCCACCGGGTGTGGTGGACAGCCCGGCTTGGGCGTCAGAAGCTCTCAGACCTGGTCGTGGCCAGGCGGCGAGGCGCCGCCGCGGCCGCGTACCGAGGTCTACGGAGCCGGGTTCAGCCGCAGGTGTTGAGCATGACGCCCAGTTGGTCGCGCTCGGGCCGTGTTCGGCGGCGAGGTTGCTGGCGGTGGGGGGCGTTGAGCCCGGAGGAGTCGCAGAAGGACATATGCACGAGGTCGACAACGCCCCGCACCGGCCGCGGGCCTCGAACTCCGCCCGCTCACCGCCGCCGTCCTCGCCCACCTCGTGTTCGCTTACCTTCGGTGTCCCTCTCGCCCCGTCGAGATTCTGTCTTCACCGGTCCGAGGAAACGATCGGCCACTCCGGCCGGGCCCTAACGTGGACAGGATGAAGCGTCCCCTCACCGCGTTGTCGACGGCCGCCGCCCTGCTCCTCCTCGCGCCCGGCCCGGCACACGCCGTGGATCCGGCGCCGTGCGTCAAGGGCGAGTCCGAATCCAAGTCCCACAGCTCCGTCGACGGCAGCGAGCTGCGGTACACCGAGGTCTCGGAGTACGACCCCGAGATCAAGCACGCCATCGCCGCCTGGCAGTACGCCGGAGCGAAGACCAAAATCCTCAAGGACTCCGCGACGACCGTCAACGACCTCGAATTCGCAGACGTCGACAGCCTGAGCGGCGGAGCGGCCGGCGAGTGGCAGTACCGCGCCGCGCCCGGCTTCACGGACTACATCAAGTTCAGCAAGGCCAAGATGAAGAGCTACTCGCCGAAGAAGCGCCGCAGCGTCGCCGCGCACGAGCTGGGGCACGCGCTCGGCCTGTGCCACAAGGCGCACGCGACCACCGACTCTCTGATGTGGCCCAACGTGCAGGAGAACTTCGACGTGCCGCAAGCCGTTGACAAAGCCAACTACAAGAAACTGTGGGGCTGATCATGGGTGCACGGATGTGGACTGCCGCAGGCCTGGCCGGCGGACTGCTGCTCGCCGGCGGCGGCTGGTACGCGGTCGCAGGCGGGGCCTCCTCCACCCATGCCGTCTGCGGCGCCGACCTGACGAAGGATCCCGTCGTCGCCAGCGAGTTCCCCGACATGGCGGTCGTCGAGGTCGTGACGAACACGCGGGGCTGGGACAACGAAGGCGGCAGCTCGTTCCTCACCAGCGAGGTGAAGTCCCTCAAGACGCTGAAGGGCTCCGTGCCCGAGCGGCTGACCCTGACCCAGGGCGTCACGAAGGGCGGCACGGCGGCCGGGCGGTACGTCGACGACGACCCGCTGTACGCCGTCCTCGAACCCGGCAAGCAGTACGTCGTGGGCATCGAGACGATGGACAGCGACGGCCAGGGCCCGTGGGCCGGATACGTGACGCCGGCCAAACGCGGCGTGGAGGGCGAAACCGCACACTGGCGGGACGCCCAGAAGACCGCCGTGGCGCCGGTGTCGGCCTGCAACGACATCGTGAACGGTTGACCGGGCCCCCGCCGAGGTGCAAAGGCCCCCGAGGAGACCGAGCGGGAGCAGCTGGCCCTGCTGCGGCGCGCCGAGCGCTGGGCCGGGCAGGCCCCTCTCCGTGCCGGGCGGTACGAGCGGGGGGAGTCCGGGCGGCACCGGCCGACACGTGCCGCTCGGGCTGGCGCCCTGGCTGCGCGCCGAGCTGGAGCACCGCGGGCTGCTGAAGGAGTGGAAGCCCGTTCCCGCCGAGGGGCCGAGGGGCCGAGGGGCCGAGGGACCGAGGGGCCGAGGGGCCGAGGGGCAGTCGCTCGCGCGGCCGGTACCCGACCCGCTCTTCTCCTTCGGGTGGGGTTGGCGTCGAGGATGACCTCGGCGACTTCGAGGGCCATCGGGCGTACCCCGAGGAGCAGGGTCAGGAAGGAGTCGCTGAAGCGGGCCGCGACCTCGGGGCTGTGCTTCGCGTAGAGGCGCAGGGGGTCGAGGGAGACCTCGGCGGTGTGGTCGATGCGGATCAGCTGGGTGGTGCCGGGGCAGGCCTTCGCGAAGCGGGCCCATTCCTGGTCGGTGGTGCGGTCGACGATGACGGCGCGGACGCGGGAGCCCGGGCGGCCGAGCTGGTGGCCGCGGGCGAGGACGTTGCAGACGGCGCCGAGCTCGCCGAGCCACGCCATCGACGCGGAGGCGTTCTCGCGGGGGCACGGGCAGGGTCGATCAGGACGGGGCGGGCGCCGCCGGAGACGAGCTGGAGGCCGTAGAGGCCGCCACGTTCGTCGCCGAGCTGGGAGCCGAACCACGGCATGGCCATCGCGAAGTCACGCGCAAGGGGGATCGGCGTGTAGCCGACCATGACGCGGGGGGTGCGGCAGCTGGGCAGCATCGCCTGCCACAAGCGGCTCTGCTCCCCGGCGGGCCGGGTGAAGGTGTAATCGGTGGATCCGAAGTCGCTCGCGAGGACGGTGGGGACAGCCTCACGGCGCTGCTGACCCGGTCGGCCGGCGGCGCACTGCTGCTCGACGGCACGGAGGGCGCGCAGGCCCTCTCCGCCGCCGTCCGGCCCTGGGCGGACCGGGTCGCCGTCGCCCGTACCCGCGCGGACGGCCTGGAGCGCGCCCGCGCGGTCCTCGTCCGTCCGGACGGGCACGCGGCGTGGACGGGAGCCTCGTCGACGCCCGTGGACGCGGCCGCGGAGGAACTGCGGGAGAGCCTTGAGGTTGGTTCGGGTATCCGGTGCGGCACCCGCAGGCGGCCCAGGCCGTCCCTTCCGGAGCTTGTGGGTAAAGGCCGCTTCTTCCCCGGCTACCGCTGGGCGGGGCGCCCGCGTACTGGGGGTACTTGGTGCTCCGCCAAGGCGGCGAGGTGTGGTGCGGTGCCGGGCCGGGCCGTGCTGGTCTGGGGGCACCGCCCAGCAGTAGCCGGGGGAGCAGGATCCGGAAGAGACGGCCGGGCCTGGCAGAGTCGGAAGATACGGCTCGGCGCATCTGCGCGTGGGGAGCCGGACTGCAGACGAGCTCCCCTCCTTTACAACAGGCCTCCCAGGGCGAGCCCCAGCCCTATCGCGACGAACACCGCGCCCAGTGCGCTGAACAGCCACCAGAAGCCGGTGCCCTCGGCCGGGAGGATCCAGCGTGACGGGTCTGCCTGGTCGTACCGGACCTCGACGCGGGCGCCGACGGGAAGGGTCCGGTCCTTGGGCCGGGCGATGCCCGTCCTGGTTTCCATTGCGCGTCCGTCGCCCGTGCTCCAGCTGATGACCGGGTAGTACACGGTGGTTCCAACGCTCCGGCTGGTGCTGACGGCATCCGAGGCCGGCGCCATCCGGGTCTCCTCGAGACGTGTCACCACGCCCCGCGCGGTGCTGCCCTCCCTCAGCAGAAACCGAACGCGCCGGATCTTGAGGGAGGCGACGACGCCGACGACCGACCCCGCGGCGGTGAAGACCGATGCGAGGAGCCAGAGGATCTGGGAAGTGGACACAGGGTCGTCTCGATTCTGGAGCCGGAGGACTCCTGACAGCATGCCAGTGCGGCGATCTCCTCCTGTAGGAGGAGGCCCGACCGGGCCGCTGGTCCCGGATCGGGGGTGGACGGGACCGGAGTCCTCGTGCCCTTGGGCGATGTGCCGTACCAGGGCGGGTTCCTAGCCTCGGGGCATGCGATCACACGAAGCGGACGATGCTCAAGGAGACCCCGTGGCCACGGTCAGCCCCGCCGCACGCCGCGCCCTGGCCGTGGGCCTCGCCCTCGCCGCCTGCCTCACGTCCTCCCCCGTCCTGGCCGCGGCCGCCGAGACCCCCGCCCGGGACAGCGCCGGGGCCGGACTGGACCGGTACTACCGCCAGCACCTCGGCTGGGGCAGTTGTGTCAAGGGCCCCGACGACACCACGGGCCGCGATCTGGACCGGGCAGGCGTGCAGTGCGCGGACGTGACCGTGCCTCTGGACTACGCCGACCCCCGGGGGCGCACGATCACCGTGGCGGTCTCCCGGCTCAAGGCCACCGACACCCGCCACCGCATCGGCGCGATCCTCCTCAACAACGGCGGTCCGGGCGGCCCCGCGCTCCAGTCCCCGCCGCAGGCCCGCGCGTCGATGAAGGAGGTCGGCGCGCGCTACGACATCGTCGGCTTCGACCCGCGCTTCATCGGGCGCAGCACCGCGCTGGACTGCGGCTTGCCCGTCGGCATGACCTGGCTGTCCGCCGGCACCGGCCGGGCGGGCTTCGACCGCCAGGTCGCCCTGCAGAAGAGCCTGGCCGACAAGTGCCGGGCCACCGACGCCGCGGTGCTCCCGCACATCACCACCCGCAACACGGCCCGCGACATGGACGTCATCCGCGGCACGCTCGGCGAACGGAAGATCTCCTTCCTGGGCTACTCGTACGGCACCTACCTGGGTACGGTCTACACGCAGATGTTCCCCGGCCGCCACGACCGGATGGTGCTGGACGGGGCGATCAACCCGAGCGACTACCGCCCCCGGCTGCTGAAGGGCACCGAGCGCGAGAACGAGAAGGCGCTGTCCGACTGGGCCGCCTGGGCCGCGGAGCACCACGACGCCTACGGCCTCGGCCGCAGCCGCGCCGAGGTGCTCGCCGCCGTCGACCGCATCGTCGCGGCGGCCGCGCGCGGTCCGCTGACCATCGGCGCCGGCTCCGACGCCTTCCGGATCGACGACAGCCAGGTGCCGCTCCTCGTCTTCTCGGGCATCGCGGACGACACCGACCCGGCGCGGGCTTCGTTCGGCGAGCTGGTTTCCGTACTGGCCAAGGCCGCGGAGGGCCGGCCGACGACGGTGCCGCCGGCGCTCGTCCCGGAGCTCCGGTACGCGCTGCGCGGTGAGGGCGAGCCCACCGGCGCACAGTCCGCCGTCATCTGCGGGGACGTGGCCGCCGCACGCGATCCCGAGCTCTACTGGCGGGACATCGAGCGCAACCGCACCGCACACCCGCTGTTCGGCGCACTGACCAACAACATCAACCCGTGCGCCTTCTGGGACGCGCCGCGCGAGGAGCCCACCCGGGTGCGGCACGATGTCCCCGCGCTGATCGTCGCCGCCACCGGTGACCCCCGTACGACGTACAAGGGGAGCGTCGAGCTGCGCAAGCAGCTGCCGAGCTCCAGGCTGGTCACCCTGGAGGGCGCCAACCGGCACGCCCTCTTCGGGCACTACGGCAACGCGTGCGTGGACGACCAGGTCAACCGGTACCTGGCCACCGGCAAGCTGCCGGCGAGGGACCGGACCTGCGTCAAGCAGGCAGGGTAGCGGCCCGCGGTTCACGTTCCGGGTGCGGCTGCGGGTGCGCGTGCGCGGACCAGGGGCGCCAGCCCCCCGCAGCAGGGCGGGCAATCCGTTCCTGCGGGTGGCTTGCCCAGACTCCGCCAAGGCTTGCCCAGGCTGTCAGGCCTGCCGCTACTTCTGAAGGGTGCGGAACTCCTCGAAGTCGAGGACCCCGTCGTGGTTCGCGTCGGCCTTCATGGCCTTCTTGACCTCTTCGGCGAGGTGCCCCTGGGCACCCTCGGCCTTGAACCCCTCCGCCAGTTCGACGATGCTGATCCGCCCGTCGCCGTCCGTGTCGATCTCGGCGAACAGCGCCCTGAGCTCAGCCTCGTTCACGACATACCCCTCTCGCGTTCACGGGCCCCAAAGGCCCACATGCCCCACTACCCTGCCACACCGTCAACATCACGCTGACGGCCGGGCGATGGGCATGGGCGTCTGCACCCGCAGATGGCTTGCCCAGGGTGAGTCTCGATCAGGTGTGGCGGGCGACGAGGGCTGTGGTGTCCGCGGCGTCGAGGTGGATGCCGAACTCGCGCTCCAGGAGCAGGGGGAGTTCCTGGGCCGGGATCTGGTGCTTGGTGGAGGTCAGGTCCGGGCGCAGGGTGGTGAGTTCGAGGTTGTCGAGGATGGTTCTGCGGTCGGGTGACCACTTCTGCACGAGCGTCCTGCCGTGGAACGGCGACAGGGGGTGGGTGGAGGCGAAGTGGCTGGTGACGGTGTAGTCGACGGGAAAGCGGGGCTCGGTCCCGCTCGCGTACAGGTCGTGCCAGCCGTCCGGCCGCAGACACCGCAGGACCCAGGGCCCCGCTGTCCCCGGAGTCGGTCCCGGCTCCGGGAACAGCGTGTGCACCCAGGCATCCCGCCGCACGCTTTCGCCGTCCCGCAGACCACACCGCCACCGTGCCGCCCGGGGTGAACAGCAGTGCCCGGTGCCCGTCGAGCTTCTGCTCGTACGCCGCACCCGCACGCAGTGCGGCCGGGCCGGGGACGCCTGGAAGTCCGTGTAGGGCGGGATGACCCGGACGATCGCGATCAGCTTCATTCGGGGCAGGGGCAGGGCGTAGAACCAGCCGTCGTCGAGGAGTGGGATGCGGCGCAGGCCGCCGGGGGTGCCCTTGCGGCCGCCTTCGCCGATGTCGGTGATGTCGACGCCGACGTCCGCGAGGGCGACGAGTTCGTCCGCGAGGCGTTCGGCTTCGGCGGTGACGTGGGCGGGCAGGCCCTTGATGACTTCGTCGGCGTTGGGGTCGTACTCCCAACGCCAGCCGGTCATCCGGCTCCGCCGAGTGGGATGCCGGCTTCTGCCGCTGCCTTGTCGAGGATGTGGCCGATTTCCGTGGTGATCGCGGTGGCTTCGGCCGGGGTGGCGGCGTGGGCGGCGCTGGCTTCCAGGGTGCGCAGGCGGGCGGCCTGGTCGGGGTGGCGTTCGATGGCGACGTAGAGGGCCCACTGGCGCAGGAAGCGGCGCATGGGGGCGGAGCTGACCTGTTCCCTGGCCCGGGCGACCGCGGTGGCGCGTTCGGCGTCGAAGGTGGGCACGGCGTCCGGAGCCAGCCGGGCCAGGGCCGCGCGCAGGTCCTCGGCCGTCGCGGGCGGCTGCGGACCGGGCGTTCCGGAGGAGTGCTCGGGGGCCGTGCTCATGCCGCCTCCACCCCGTCTGCCGTTCCGGTCTGGGCGCGGTGGGCGGCGGCCAGAGTGGACACGTGCTGGCGGGACCAGCCGACCTTCACCGCCACCGCGGCGGGACCGCCGCGGTCGTAGCGGGCCGCGATCCGTCCGGCTGCCCGCCCCAAAGCGGTACGTGCCTGCTCCAATGCCTCGGCGTGCTCGGCCACGGCCGCCGCCAGGCGGTCCAGCTCCGCCGCCTCGTCCGGAGCCAGGGCCACACGGGTCGTGCGAGGAGAATCCGTCATGGCCACCAGCCTGCCCCACCCGACACCGCAACCGCAACCGCACTTGACACCGCTGTGCGAGACCACCAGCGCTCTGGGCGGGCGGCTGCATGGATCGGCGCCCGGTTCTAGGCTGGGAGGGTCGGTGGTTCAGGGCGGCCCCAGTGGACGGGGCGTGTGCAGATGGCGCAGCATCCCCTCGCGGTACTTCGGGTGTCGGTCGGCCTGTCGCATGCCGATTACGCACAGTTTTGCTCGCCGATACCCATGCGGCGCTCGGGTTCGGGCCGCTGGTGGCGCGGCGGGAGAAGGTGTCGCGCTGGGAGTCGGGCCGTGTCGTGCCGTCGCCGACCGCGCAGCTGGCGATCGCCCGTATCCATGGTGTGCCCGAAGCCGATGTGCTGAGGTTCGCGTGGCCTACGTGGCTGATGGTTGCCACGGGGAGCGGCTCTGCGCAGTGCGTGGCCGCAGGTGAGGGAAGTGCCTTTCCTCTCGTCCTCGTGGTGAGCGGTCCGGCGCCGCTGGCTCACGTCGAGGAGGCTCTGACCGCCCTGGAGCGTCCGCGGCCGGCGCCCGCACGCGAGGGGCATGCCGTGGCGTCGGAATCGCTGGACCGGGTGGAAGCCCGGCTGAAGGCGCTGGAAGCGCAGGAGGCGGGATCGGCCTCCACGCCGGGCGCGTTGTTCTACGCCGCCCGCGCCGAGCATCGGCTGGTCAGCGGGCTGCTCGGCGGCGCGGGTTACGACCGGCGGGCCGGGGCCCGGCTGCTGTACCTCGCCTCGCGGACCGGCCGGCTGTGCGCCTGCCTCAGTACGTGCCTGGGGGACTTCGCGGGTGCCGAGCGCTACGGTCTGGCCGCGCTGCGCGCAGCGGTCGCCGCGGGGGCGAGGCGCCAGAGCATCGTCTGCCTGGCGGATTTGGCCGGGCTCCATGGCGTGGCGGGGGCTCCGAAGGACTCCCTGTCGGTGCTCGGTGCGGCACGGACCGTCGTACGGCGTCCGTCCTCGCGTCTGGCGGTGCTGCTGGACAGCTGGGAGGCGCTGGCTCTGGCGCGGGCCGGGGAGGGGGCGCCGGGGGCCCAGGTTCTGGACAGGGCCCGGCGTACGCTGGGTGCGGCCCGGGAGCAGCTGCCCGTGGCGGACGGGCTGCCGGTCCGCGACCTCGACGACATGCGCCTGAGGCTGTGTACGGGGCTGTCGTTGCTGCATGAGGGCCGGCCCCGGGAGGCTCTGGAGTGGCTCGTGCCGCTCACGGACGCCCGGCTCGCGGCCGGCCCGGACGGGCCGGCGTCGTCGCCCTTCGCCGCGGGTGTCCTGCTGCACGCGGTGGACGCCCAACTGGCCCTGGGGGAGCTGGACCGGGCCGCGCACAGTGCCCGGTACGCCACGGTGCTGGCCGGGGGGCTGCCCGGGGCTCTGGCCGGGGAATACCGTCGGCGGTTCGACCCCCATCGCGGTGAGCCCGTCGTACGGGATCTGCTGGGTCTGCTGAGGGAGCAGCGCGCAGCGGCGCGCATTGTAGGGGTCGTCTCCCGTGCCGCCAGCGCTGCGGGGCACACGAGGCACGGCGCTCTGGCCTCTGGCGGCCTCGGCGGGGTTTGCTCCGGGGGAGGCTGCCCGCCGCGAGGAGGGCGGTCCCTCCGTCGGCGCGAGGTGCGGCGGAGGGGAAGACGAGTGGAGAGGTACGCCGGAATGCCGGTGCTGGCTTGTCCCGCCCTGCGGGTCATGGTCGTGGACGACGAGGAGCTGCTGCGGTCGGGGGTTTCGGAGATCCTCGGAGTCGCGCCCGATCTGCGGGTGGTGGGCGCCTGCCGGGGTGGTGAGGCGGTGGAGGTGGCGCGCGAGCAGCGGCCGGACGTGGTGCTGTTGGACGTCCGGATGCCCGACGTGGACGGGATGAGCGTGCTGCGGGGGCTGCGCGCGCTGCCCCGTCCGCCTCAGGTGGCGATGCTGACCACGTTCGACACGGACGAGTACCTCGGGGAGGCGCTGCGCCGGGGCGCTGCGGGGTTCCTCCTCAAGGACACCAGCCCGGCCGACCTGATCAGTGCGGTAAGGGCGCTGGGCACCGGCAGTGGGTGCCTGTCGGTGCCCCTGGTGCGCCGCCTGCGGGAGCAGGGACCGCCGATGTGGCCGGACCCGAGTTGGCCACGCTGTCGCCGCGCGAGCAGGAGGTGCTGGTGCTGCTGGCGGACGGGCTCTCCAATCCCGACATCGGCGCCCGCCTGCATCTGAGCATGGGGGCGGTGAAGGACCATGTCAGTGCCGTGCTGACGAAGCTGCGCGTCGACAACCGGGTCCAGGCCGCGGTCCTGGCCACCCGGGCCCGCCTGGTGGCCCCGCCGGTGGGGGGCCGGTGAGCGGCGCGCCCGGCCGGGTCGGCCCGCGCCCGTGGTGGGACCGGTACTTCGTCGCCCCCGACACCACCGCAGCACGCTGGACGGGGGATCTTCTACTCGCCGGCGTCGGACTGAGCGACTGCTGGTCCACGCTCGCGGCCGGCCCCTGGTGGCAGCAGGTGAGTGTGCTGGTGGCGACGGGCGCGCTCTGGCTGCGACGGCGCCGTCCCGTGGCCGCGTTCGCCCTCACCGGTCCGGCGCTCTTCGGCGCCCAGGCCATCACCCTGAGCTGCCTGGCCCTGTGCGCCCGGGCGTGCACCGGGCATCAGCGCCCTGGCCGCAGTCAGGACAGGTCACCTCATACACCCGCCACGGGGGCGGCGGCTTCGGCTGGTTCCGCTGCCGTTCCCTGCGTACGTCGATGATCGGCTGCAGCCGCTCGTCATGGGGCACGTGGCGCACCTGAGGGTCGCGGCTCCCGTTGTCGACGACGCACTCCTGGCCGCTGCCCGCCCGGCAGCGTGGACAGCTGGTCTTCATCCAGTGCCGCCGCGCGACCTGCTTGTGCAGCTGCGGGCGCTGATGTGGGCGCTCAACCGGCGCGCGGGGCGCGGCGGTCTGGGCAGGGGCCGGCTTGTCGAGGCCCGCGCGCGCCTTCCACACAGCGATCTGGATCTCCTGGCGCTGCCCGAGAAGACGGCCGGCTTCGGCCGCTGCCTGGATCAACTGCTGTACCTGGGGGCGCAGACGGTCGGCGGTCAGGTTCCGGGGGAGGCCGCGGAGGTCCTCCAGGAGGGCGTGCCTGCCCGGCGAGCGCGGCGACGTCGCCCCATTCGGCTTCGTACTCGATCCAAGGGTGCGCGACCTCGGCGGCGACCGAAGCGGGCCCGGTGATGCCCACGTCCCCGTACAGCGCGCACACGGTCCGCACGCCGTCTGGGTTCCCGGCCTGGGCCAGCGCGGTGGCGACGTCGCTGGCGGCCTTGCGTTTGTGGCTGTGCACGAAGCGGATCGTGCCGAGCGCGGTGTGCCAGTCCAGGGCCGGCCCGCGCGGGGTGTCCTGGTAGCCGCCCCACCGTCCGGGCGTGAGGTCCTCGGGAATCGGGCGCAGCAATACGGCGCCGCGGTGGGAGAACTCCGGGGTCCGGGCCGCCCACCGGTAGAGCTGGGCGCCGTCCCAGACCTCCTCGGGGTCCTTCCGGCCCCCGGGCGGGCTGAGCTGCTCGGGCGGCTCGGTCGGCTGGGGAAAGTTCTCGTACTTCCGTCCCAGCCGCCACAGACCGAAGGCAGTGATGCCCAGGACTGCCTGGACCTCCGTCTTGGACAGGTAACTGCTGCTCACGCCCATGCTGATGCTCCTCACCGCCCAGGGCCGGCGGTGGCCCCGGCCAGATCACGAGACCGACCGGCCACCGGCACGCGCAGACCTCCTGGGCCTGCCCGGATTCCCACGGGTATTGGCCGAGAAGGAGGTGTCGGTCGTGATACCGGAGGCTGTGGCCGCCCGCGTGGAGAACCGGTGTGGCCGAACTCAGCATTCCGGGGCGCGAGCTCCACCGTGCTGGCTAGCGTGACCAGCGGCGCTCCGCCCCATGGAGAGGACCAGCCTGTGTCTGACCTTGTCCTGCCTGCTCCCGCACAGCTGAGCCCGGTAGGTGATGACCACGCCTGGCACTTCGACGCGCACCGTCACCGCCTGCATGTGCGGATGAGGGCTTGGCCGACGACAGACGGCGGTCATCTCGTCATCGCCACCGTGCTGGCTTCCTCGCACGCCTTCGTACTCCGTCCACGGCAGGAGGACCCGACGCGGGAAGTGGGGGACGGCGCCCCTATGCCCGGCGGCCCTTGGGCCGGCCGACCCGGGTCTCCAGCAGCACGCCCATCAGCTCTGCCTCGCCGGCCCCGGCGAGGAGCCGCTTGGGCACGATCAGCAGGCCGGACTTCCAGCCGAGGCGGCCTGTCACGACGTACACCCGCTCCGTCTCGTAGGAGCGGTACATGCTGCGCCACGGCACGCGCATGAGTTCGTCACCGCCGCGGACGATGACGAAGCCGGCGGCGTCGATGGTGGCCTGCTTCTCGCCCTTGGCCTGGTCGGCACGGAACGCGCGGCCGGCGAGCAGCGGGGGCAGGAACAGGCCGAGCACCCCGTAGACCACGGCGAGGGCCAGCAGGCCGCCGTTGACCGGGCCGCCACCGGGAAGGAGCCGCAGGCTCAAGGCCGCCATCAGCACGGCGGCCACCACGATGAGCCACCGCAGGCGCCGGAAGGTCCCCGTGGCCGCGACCGCCTCGTCGAACTCCTCCCGCGTCAGGGTCCCGTTGAAGGTGATGGCTGCCTGTCGTATGTCGTCCACGAGTGCGGATCCTACCGATGCGGATGCAGTGAAGGGGCCGTTGCCCGTACCTCCGGCCGGCAGCCCCACGGCGGCGCCACGGTTTCCCGCCGAAGGTCGCGGCGCAGTGCGGCCGCCGACTGTCGCCGCCCTCTTGTGCAGGGGACCTCCTGCCGGGCGGCACGTGCCGGTCGAGTGGCGCGGGCAGGTCCCGGTGCCAGGGGCATGGCGGCGACCCGATCTGGGGGATGTCGGGGAAGCCGTCTTCGTCGGAATCTCCTGGCGGCCCACCAGGACGGCCGGGGGCATTCGGGAGGGTTGCGTCGCGGCGAATGTTCAGGGCACGAGGATGCGGCGGCGCGGCGGGCGGATGCCGCGTGGTGAGGGGAGTTCCCCGCGAGCGCGACGCGTTCGGGGCGTGCGTACGCGTCGTCGGCCGCCGTGCCGGACCGTACTCGCCCCAGGGTGAGCGAGTACGGAAGGCAAGTCAGATGACTGATGCCGCACGGACGAGTGCGACGGCACAGTGGAGTTGTTCCGCGGGCAAGGCCGCGGAACGGTGTCCACGACGAAGGAGATCCTGTTCATGAAGCGCATCACACGGGCCTCGGCCGCCCTCCTGCTGGCGGCGGCCGCGGCCACCGCGGCGCTCACCGCGAGCACCGGGACGGCTTCCGCGGCGGCCAACGTTTCGTACGCCAACGACCTGGTGCGCACCTACGACACGGGCGACAGCGCCGGCAACTGGAACGAGTGCAACAAGGCCAAGTACGTGGAGAACGCCCGCCTCGACCGAGTGTTTCCCCGGGATTCCCAGGAGTACTACTACTGCGCACCGGGATACTTCGGAAACGGTGTCCAGCGGGTGAACCTCTGGTTCAGGCACCGGGCCTGACGGTCGGCGGCGCCCATGGGCCGGGGCTCTTGCTGTGCCAGAACCCGCCCGCCGGGCCGGGGCGCCGTTCCGGACAATTCCGTCCAGGATCACCCGCCTCGCCACCTGGCCGTACCGGGAACGGGTGGCCCGGGCCCGGCAGCCCGGCCCCCGGCCGACCGGCTGCTTGGGCGCCGCCTCCTCACGAAGGCCGCCAAGCACATCGGTGCTTCGGCCGAGCTCATGCCGGAGGCCGCGTCCGTCTCCTCGTACGCGACGACGGGCACCGGGACCGGCGCCGGGTGGGCTGGCCGGCCGAGCGGCTCGCGGCCGTGGACGGCGTCCTGCACGTCGACAGCGCGCCCGGCGGACCCGCCACGGTCACGGCCGGGCCGTCGGCGCGTCCGTGACGCCGACCGCCGGTCACGGGGCCGTCAGCGCGTCCACCCGCTGCGCCGCACGCCCGCGCCGGAGCCCGTCGGTCCGCGTCGGCGCGTCAGGTGACCAAGTTCCCGATCAAGGTGACGCGGTTACCGTCGGGGTCGTGGAGGGCCGTGAACCGGACGGTGGCGGCGCCCGGGCTGCACCGGGCCGGCCGCCGGGCCGCGGGCCTCCAACGCTGCCAGGGCGCGGTCCAAGCCGTCCACGACGAGGTTGAGCACGATAGGGCAGACGGAAACGGCGGCCGCCACGGCGGCCCCGCTCTTCACCCAGATGGCCCCTACCGGTACTCGCCCTCGGGCCGCGTCGCGGCGTGCTCGCCGTACAGCCGCGTGGCGGTCAGCCGGAACCGCTCCGCGCGACCCCGGGGTCGCCGGACAGAGGCGGAGGCAAGGGCGGCTACTTCTTCCAGTACATCCCGAGTCCCAGCTGGTACTGACCGGCACTCCGTGCGAGGCCGAGGCGGGAGGCCGGGGCGCGTCGTGCGTCCCCGGCGCTTCCGGTCCCCCGGCGCATCGGGCCCCTGCATCAGCCCGTCCAGATGGTCGGGGGGCGAAGTGTCGCAACTGGCCGTCATGGGCGGCGATTGCCTTTGCACCCAGCGGACCCGCGACTGAGGGCCACCGAAGAACGGCCGCTGCCGGGGCGCGGCCGGCTCCGCCGCCTCGTGAGTGGTATCGGGTGAGAACCTGATCCGGGCTCCCTGGCCTTGTCCGTCAGCCCGCAGCACCAGGGGCAAGGGGCAGAGGCCGACGACGTCGCCGCGCGCCTGGCCGTCGTGGTCGATCAGCGCCTGCCGGACCCGGCGCCGGCCCGTCACCAGGACCCCTTTACGCCGGTCCGCCTGACCGACGTCCACGAGCGGCTGCTGTGCGACGCCCCCAGCTGCGACCCCCTTGCCCGCCACCGCCGACGCCGCCGGGGCCGGTGCCGCGTCCGGCTGACGCGTACGCGGAGCGGCCGCCGCCGGTAGCAGACCCAGGCGCGCCTCCCTGTTGCTGATCCGCGCATGACATAGAGTCCCGTGGAGCTACTCCGTCCGGGCGCCAGTTTCTTGTGCGTCACCAAATGCACAGCGGAGTGGGACCGGCGTGGCTGACCACGGCTCCTCCTGAAGGCTCACCCGCAAGGCGGCGGCATCCCTCGCGGGGGCGAGCAGGCCCACCGCCGGCGGAGGACGCGGCCCGCTCGTCTCCAAAAGCACAATCGACGGCATGACGACGCCAACGACCCCACAGCGCCTCCCTGTTGAACCCGCGCCCCTATGGGCCCGCCGCGCCGCGCACGCGATCGCCCTGTGCGCAGTACCGTCCGGGCTGTGGCGTCTGGCCATGGCTTCGGGGATCTACGTGGGCTACACCGACCAGGTGCTCCGCGATGTCTTCGCCATCCCGGGCTGGGGCATCGTCTACGTCGTCGGTTTGTCCGTCCTCGCCGAACTCGCGGCCCTCTTCCCCCTGCTGCTCGTCAGCGACCGCTGGCGGCCGCTGCGTCCCAGGGCTCTGGCCGCTGTGGCGTGGACGGCGTCGGGGCTGCTGGTTCTGTTCGCTCTGTGGCAGCTCGTGGTGGCCTTCACCGTGGAGAGCGAGAGCTACATGACGAGCGGGACGGCGCAGACGGTATGGGCCGGCGCCTTCGCCCCGCTGGCCGCCATCCCGGTCCTGATGACGGCGGTGACCTGGTCGTACTGGGACCGTAACCGCGCCGCGAGGGGCCTGAACTCCGGTCGGGGGCCGGTGTCGAAGCAGAGGGGCGGAGGGCATGCCGCCGGCTGACCGGTTCGGGTGGGGCCCGCGACCCGGATGCGAACCGGCGAGGACGCGGGCAGGCCCCTGTACGGCTACGGAGGTTGGTTTCAGCCGGCTGCCACGTCCCCACCCGGACCGAAGGGCGGAACATCGTCCACTGCCTGGTCCAGGCGCAACCGCTTGAGGCGGACCGGGTGGCGGTAGACTCCGCCGTGGTCGATCGCCCGGTCGGTACTGATCTCCACCACCAGCTCCGGAGGGACCGGAACCGCGTCGAGGACGTCGCGGTAGGCCCGCGCGGCCGCGAACCGCACCCCGGTCCACGGGTGCCCGCGGCCGGCCGAGGCGAGGTGCTCGGCGACCTGGAGGGCCTGGTCCGGGCGCGGCACGACGGTGCGGCCGGTGGATCAGCTCCTTCTGAACGCTCGACCATAACCCGAACCACGCACCAGCCTCGCAACCGGTGGCGGCCCGGGACCACGTGCACCAAACCGGCCGGTCTGGCGGCCGCCCATGTGGAACTTGGCACCGGCCGACGCCACGGGTTCCTTCAGCAGCAGCTCGCTGCCGGCGGCGGCCCGCAGCTGCACCGCCGCCTCGGCCGTGAACACCTTGGGATCCTCCCCCAGACGCTCCACCAGCTCCTTCAACGCCTGCACCACGGCGGACAACTGCGGCGGCGAGAGCGTCGCCGCATCGTCCAAGATCGCCGATACCGGGGTGGGGACGTGTACGCGGTGCCGGCGCGCGGGGTGCCTGCCGGTGCCGGAGGTCGTTGGGCAGTACGTGGCCGTGCGCGGCAGCAGTCCGCGCTGGTGCCCGAGGGCAGAACCGCATGCTCCACCACTCCCCCGGACCGGGCGGCCGTGCCCCGCAGCGCGGCGGGCCAGGCCAGCTCCAGCCACAGGCCGCTCGCACCCGGCCGGTCCCGGCCCGCGATCCGCAGTGAGCCACGGACCGCCATCGGCCGCGCAGCCCGGACCGTCAGCCGCTCCACCCCCACGCTCACGCTCGACTCGACCAGTACGGCGAGGGCCTCGGCGTCCTCCGGCGCGGCCCAGCCGGGCAGCCGGTCTTCGCCTGATGCGTCCTCGGCCAGGGCCAGCGCCGGATCCTCCAGCCGGACCGTCCGCGTCCGCGGGCCGGCCCCACGCACCACCAGCATCCGCAAGGGCGGGACGGTGGGCGTCGTAGCTTGCCGACCCCGCGCAGCCAGGCCACCAGCGCGCCCCGGTCGTCGAACGCCGTGCCCGCGCCGCAGCCTTGCGCCAGGTCGGGGAGGCCGGGCAGGGTCCGGCACCGGCCCGCCGGCGTCGTAGGACTTGCCCGCGCGATCCGGGCGGCCTCCGCCGACGGCACCGCGTCCGCTCCGCGGACGACCGGCGGCAGTATGAGCTGCGGGCCGGGGATTGCGGCCTTCTGCGCGAGCGCCGCCGTCGGACGCGATGGGCTCGTCGAGACTACTGCCATGGATCTCCTTGCACTTCGCTACTTCCAGGCCGTGGCCCGTCATCAGCACATCAGCCGGGCCGCGCAGGAGCTGCGCGTCGCGCAGCCCTCGGTGAGCCGGACGATCAGCCGGATCGAGTCGGAGCTCGGCGTGCACCTCTTCGACCGTCAGGGGCGTCGGATACGGCTCAACGACCGCGGCGCCGCATTCCTGAGGCGGGTCGACAAGGCCCTGGCCGAACTGGAGGACGGGCGGCGGGAGATGGCCGACGCGGCCGCCGGAGGTCCGGGGCGCGTGGCCGTGGCGGCGGAGACCCTGTTGCAGTTGGCCGGGGTGCTGGCTGCCTTCCGTGCGCAGCGCCCGGGCGTGCAGGTGCGGCTGTTCCAGGCTTCGCTGGAGGGGATGCGGCGGCACGTCGCGTCCGGCGAGGTGGACTTCGCGCTGGCCTCGCAGGCGCTTTCCGGGCCTGGTCTGGCTTCGGTGGAACTGTCCCGCGAGGAGGTGTTCCTCGCCGTTCCCCGCGGACACCGCCTGGCCGGCCGCGAGGACGTCCAGGTGGCCGAGCTGGCAACGGAGGAGTTCGTCAGTACGCGTACGGGGCACTGGCAGCGCGCGCTCCTCGACAGGCTGTTCGCCCGGGAGGGGCTGTGCCCGCAGGTGGTCTGCGAGGGTGACGAGGCGGCGGCCACGCCGGAGATGGTCGGTGCGGGCCTCGGGGTCGGGCTGATGCCCGCCGTCGCCCGGCGGGCGATCGGCGAGGACGGCCCGGTGGCCTGGGCGCGCCTGGGCAGCGCGGAGAGCCGACGCACACTGACCCTCGTCTGGCGGCAGGGCGCCTACCTGTCGCCCGCTGCGCTGGACTTCCGCCGGCTGACGCGGGAACGGCTCATGCCTGCCGCGTCATGAGCACATGGCGAGATCGGTCGTGGAGGTTATGAAGGGGCGGTACTAGCGTCAAGGGCGCCAGATGGATTCCGACGAGGGAGAACGGCGATGAGCGGGCAGTACGGCCCTGTGCGGGGCGAATTCGTCAGCTATGTCGATGCCATCCTCGACGTCTTGTCCGCCGAACCGCGGCGGACAGTGATCACCACTGCCGACGGATCGCAGATACGTGCGGCTGACCTCCGTGACCGTGTCCATCGTCTCGCCGCCGAACTGGGCGATCGCGGTGTGGGCCGCGGTACCACGGTGGCCCTGCTCACCGGCAGCACCGCCGAGGGTCTCGTCGCGCGTTACGCCGCCAACCTGGCCGGAGGCACGGTCGTCACCCTCTACGAGGGCACGAGCGCGACGACGATGGCGGCCATCATGGCGAGCGTGGACTGTTCGCTGCTCCTCGTGGACGGTCACCGGCAGGAGACGGGCGCGGAGCTGGCGGGCACGGCGGCGGCGTTCCGTACGTTGTCGTTGGGGCCGAGCACGTACGCCGAGGACGTCCTGGCCGTGGCCGACCTCCGCCCCGCCCGTCCACTGCGGAGCCTGGTCCACCCGGAGGACGACTGGCGCATCGGCCACACGGGTGGCACGACCGGGATACCCAAGGGCATCCGGATGAGCCACGGCGCGCACCGGCGCGGCCTCGATGACCGGCTCGCGGGTGCCGGCGATCCGCCCCGCTTCCTCGCCTGCACCTCGCTGGCCCACCTCGCGGGGCTCCTCGTCGACCGTACGCTGTACCAGCACGGGTCGGTGGTGTTGCAGGACGGCTTCGACCCGGGCGAGGTCCTGGCCGCTGTCGCCCGTGAACGCGTCACCCACACCTGGCTGCTGCCGCCGCTGCTGTACCAGCTCCTCGACCATCCCGGCCTCGCGGGCACCGATCTGCGCAGCCTGAGCCGGGTCACCTACGGAGGCACCGCTGCCTCGCCCGACAGGCTGCGCGAGGCGGCCGCGGTCCTGGGACCCGTCCTGTACGGCTGGTACGGCCAGGCCGAGGCGCAGCTCATCACCGAAGCGGGCCCCGGGGAACAGGAGCTGACCGGTCGCGACGGGCACCTGACGGTCGGCCGGGCGATGCCCGGTGTGGAGATCGCCATCCGGAGGCCGGACGGCACCGTCCTGCCGGCGGGCGAGCCCGGGGAGGTGCAGGTGCGCTCGCACCACGTGATGCGCGGTTACTGGAAGCAGCCGGAGCTGACCGCGGAGGTGCTGAAGGACGGCTGGCTGCACACCGGCGACGTCGGCTACCTCGACGAGGACGGGCGCCTCTACATCGTCGACCGGATCAAGGAAATGATCGTGGTCGTCGGCGGCCACGTCTATCCGGCCGATCTGGAGGAGCTGCTGCTGCGTCATCCGGCCGTCGCCCGGTGCACGGTCTTCGGCAGCAGTGACGAGCACGCACTGGAACAGGTGCACGCGGCTGTGGTGCCCGCGGTCGGGCACCGGCCCTCGCTGGAGGAGCTGCGAGAGTTCGTCACCGTACACAAGGGGGCTCTCTACGCTCCGCACGCCGTGCACTTCGTACCGGAGATCCCTCTGACGGCCGTGGGCAAGCCGGACCGGCGCATGCTGCGGTCCCGGTTCGCCCGCCCCTCGGCGGCCGGGGCGCCGCAGGCCGAGGCCTCACTTTCCTGAGCCCGCCCCGCAGAACGACTCTCCGAAGACCCCGCCGGCCGACTCCGCTCCCCGTCGGGCCTGGGGCCTGAGCCACGCGCTGTCAGCACGCCCGTTCGGTCAGTCCGGGCCTGTCACAGGCGTGTGGATCCCTCACTCTCACCCGCTCCGGCGCCGCGCGTCCGGTTGCAGGATGCGAGCTCGAAACGGAAGGCTGACTTCGAGGTCGAGATCGCCATCACGAGCGTCTTCACGAGTTCGGGTGCCCTGGAAGGGTGTCTTGATACCGCTCTTGGCCGCGCGTGTGGCGCCCCGAGGCGTGACCTGCGTTGTCATAGGGCAATCAGACCCGCTGCGGTCTCCTTGAAGCCGCAGGCGTCGAGGTAGAACGGGCGCAGGTGCTCCTCGAAGTCGACGTGCAGCCATGCGCACTTCGCGGCACGCGCCTCGCGTGCTGCCGCAGCGACCAGCGCGGCGCCCGGCAGGCCAGGACCGCATGGGGCCCGGCGGCGGGCCGCCAGAACGCGGCCCCCAGCCCGGCGGCTGCCCGCCCGGCGGCGAAGACGGATTCGACACCACGACTCCCTGACAGGCCGCGCAAGGGGCCGGTCACCCGGCTGGAACACCTCCAGCATCATCCGCCGCCCACCACCGCGCACCTCGCCGTCCTGCGGGAAGGACGCCGCCGCGGGTTCCGATGGGGGCCGCTTTACCCGCCTGCGCAGTCGCGGCCGGCTGGTCGCCGGAAGATCACACACGTGGAAGGCCGTGCCAGCCGGTGCATTCGGCGCCACCCGGCGCGCCCCGGACCGGCCAACAGGACGGGGAGCGCGCCCTCGATCTGCCGGCGGCGGGTCGCCACCGGCCGATCAGCCGCCGGTCGATGCCGGCGATCTCCCTGGCCGGGCGGCGGCCCGGCGCTAAAGGGGAGCGGCCGGGCGGGCATGCTTCGCCGGCTGGACAGCAGCCGAGCGCCCTTGATCCCGCGCTCGGCCGAACGTGCGCGGGGCCCGGAGATCACGCGACAGCTCCGGGCACCAGCCGCCCACCCACCCCACGAATGCCCAGTGCAACGAGGCGCTCTTGCGCGGCAGGCCGAGCAGGTCGACCGCTTCGGCCTCGCGTTCCTGCGTGCCGTCCGTGCGCCGGGCGCACTGGTCAGGCGGTCGCGGGGATGCCGAGCATGGCGGAGGCCTGCTGGAGGGGGCTGAGGGCGCGCGCGGGCCCGGGCGCGGCGGCCCGGGGCAGGCCGCGGCAGGTGAAGCCGAGCGCGGCCATGGCCCGCAGGACCTCGCCGGCGGTGAAGTCGCGGCGGTCCTGACGGGTGATGACTTGGCCGACCTGCTTGACGGGGTAGGTGCGGCGGCCGATGATCACGGACTCGCCGATGACCTGCTCGGGCTTGACGCCCTTCATGGATTCCAGGACGCCCGCCTTGGTGAGGTCGAACGGGAAGCGGGCGATGACGCAGCGCATGGTGCCTCACAGGGAGAAGAGGGGAACGGTCCGACCACGGTCAGGTGGTTCAGCGGGCGAGGGCGAGGACGCCCAGAGCGCTGCCTTGCTCGTCGATGACGGGCAGGGCGTCGAGCCGGCCGTAGCGCATCGCTTGTTCGGCTTCGGCCACCGGGGTCGTGGGTGAGGCGAACGGCCCGCGGCCGCCCAGGATCTCGCGCAGCCGGACCCGGTCCGTGTACGCGTCGCTGTCATGGATGGCGGTCAGCTGGGCCTGAGTGACCAGCCCGGTGCACACGCCGTCGTTGTCGCAGACGAGCAGATGTCCCGTAGGGGCGCTGTTCATGACGGACAGGGCCACTTCGACCGTCATGTCGTCGCAGACCTGCAGGCCGGCGGCCTTCATGGCGTCATGCACCGTCCGGTGCGCGGGCTCGGTGCCCTCCGGGCGGGGCTGCATCTGGACCAGCGTCAAAAGGTGCCTCCTGCAGAGATGGGTCAGTTTCCGGATCACGTTGGTCTCAGGCCGCCGTGTCCAAGGCGGACTGCCGCGCACTCGCGCGCCGGGCGGCCGAAGCCTGCCCGCGACGGCCACGGGAGGCCGTGGTGCGCTTGGGGCGCTCGGACACCGGCGCGGTGATGGTGACCGGAGTGCCGGAAGGTGCCTGGGCTCCGGTGATCCGGGCCAGAGCCGCGTCGCCCGAGCGGACCTGGGTGGTCTGCGCAGTGATGCCCGCGGCCGTCATCAGGCGGGCCATCTCGCGGCGTTGGTTGGGGGTGACCAGGGTGACGACGCTGCCGGACTCCCCGGCGCGGGCGGTACGCCCACCGCGGTGGAGGTAGTCCTTGTGGTCGGTCGGCGGGTCCACGTTCACGACGAGGTCGAGGTTGTCGACGTGGATGCCGCGGGCGGCGACGTTCGTGGCGACCAGGACGGTGACATGGCCGGTCTTGAACTGGGCCAGGGTCCGGGTGCGCTGCGGCTGGGACTTGCCTCCGTGCAGGGCGGCGGCGCGGACCCCGCTGTCGAGAAGGTCCTGCGTCAGCCGGTCCACGGCGTGCTTGGTGTCGAGGAACATGATCACTCGGCCGTCACGGGCGGCGATCTCCGTCGTCATGCGCTGCTTGTCGGCGCCCTGGACGTGCAGGACGTGGTGCTCCATCGTGGTCACCGCGCCCTGCGAGGGGTCCACCGAGTGCACGACCGGGTCCGTCAGATACCGGCGCACGAGAAGGTCGACGTTGCGATCCAAGGTCGCGGAGAACAGCATCCGCTGGCCCTCGGGACGGACCTGGTCGAGCAGAGCGGTGACCTGGGGCATGAACCCCATGTCGGCCATCTGGTCGGCCTCGTCCAGGACAGTGATCGCGACCTGGTTCAACCGGCAGTCACCACGCTCGATGAGGTCCTTCAGCCGGCCGGGCGTGGCCACTACGACCTCCGCGCCCGCGCGCAGTGCGCCGGCCTGCCTGCCGATCGACATGCCGCCGACGGCCGTGGTCAGACGCAGCTTCACGGAGCGGGCGTACGGGGTGAGTGCATCCGTCACCTGCTGGGCCAGCTCACGAGTGGGAACGAGGACGAGCGCGAGCGGCTGGCGGGGCTCGGCACGCTGCCCGGCGGTGCGGGCCAGCAGGGCCAGGCCGAACGCGAGGGTCTTGCCGGAGCCGGTACGGCCGCGGCCGAGGACGTCGCGGCCCGCGAGAGTGTTGGGGAGGGTGGCGCCCTGGATCGGGAAGGGCACGGTCATGCCCTGCGTGCCGAGGGTGGCCAGCAACTGGGCCGGCATGTCGAGGTCGGCGAAGGCCTCGGCGGCGGGCAGCGCGGGAGTGGTCGTCTTCGGCGGTGCGAACTCACCCTGGACCGCGGCGGGCCGGCGGCCGTAGCCGCCCGAACGGCTCGGACCTCCGGAACGGCTCGAGGCCGACGAGCCGAAACGGCTGCCCCGACCCGAGCCGGCGGCGGTGCCACTGCCGAAAGCGGGGCCGCCGGTGCGGCTGCGGGCGCGGGAGGAGCGCTCATTCGTACGTGCGGGGTTCATGCGGAACCTTCCTTGATACGGCACGTATCAAGGAATTCCCTCAGCGTAGGAGCGGCGCAGGAAATTGCGAGAACGAGCCGAATTGAATCGAAGCGGAGCTGACGGACAGGAAATCTGTGCATGCTCAGACGCTGAAAAAAAGGGGGCGCCATAGTGGCGCGGCAACCAAAAACAGTCCACGCGGGTGCGGCTCCGAGAGAGCCGGCCGGCCGAGTGTCTCCATGCTCACTAACGCGGGGGAACGCACCGCGGTAAATGCATGCAGCTGGGGCCCGCACCCCAAGGGATGCGGGCCCCAGCTGCGGAACGCGTGTCAGCGTCAGGCGGGAACGATGTTCTCGGCCGTCGGGCCCTTCTGGCCCTGCGCGATGTCGAAGTTCACCTTCTGGCCCTCGTTCAGCTCGCGGAAGCCCTGGGCGGCGATGTTCGAGTAGTGGGCGAACACGTCAGGGCCGCCACCGTCCTGCTCGATGAAGCCGAAGCCCTTTTCCGCGTTGAACCACTTCACGGTACCAGCAGCCATGTCATATCTCCTTTGGGGCAATACATCGGTGTCTGCACTGTGCGGACTCCGTGTCGCCGCGATGATGCCCCGCCCGGTAGATGACCGGGAAATATGAAGCGCTTTCAGCGGAAGGATTTCCCGACTGGAGGCGCCTGAAGTTCTTGGGTACCAAAACTGCAACCGAGATCGACAGTAGCACGCCGCAGCGGCTTGTGTGCGTCATTACTTTCCGCCGACTGCGTTGCGCCAGAAACTCTCCCCGCGAGATCCGGCAAATTCTCAGGCCGCGGTGACAGATATTGGCTCGCCCGATCCCTGCGGCTTGCCCAGGCCCCCTTGGGCTTGCTCGCGTGGCGCTGCCGGGGCGGGGTAGCCCGGCGTTGTCAACGCTCCCGCGGAATGGAGCGCGCCCTGCTGAACGGTTTGGCCAGCGGCCCCCTCGCCACCATGCCCGCTGTCCCTGCTCAGGGGGTGTTTCGCCGATCCAGTGGAACGCGCCACGCGGATCGGCTTCGGCAGGGCTGTACCGCGGACGCCCGCCCAGACCTACAGGCCCCGCCCGGTGATCAGGAGAGCGCCCTCGGCCGCTCCCCGTCCGTCCAGGACGAAGGCGCCCTCGCCGAGGCGCCCCCGTCGAGCTGGGCGGTGAGCTGGAGCTCCCAGCTACCCGTAACGGGGGCTCAGGGGCGCGGCCATCCCAGAAAGCTGCGCGGTCAGCGGCGCCGACCGCCGCCGATGCGGCGGTCGTCGGCCAGAGCGGTCAGCGGGCCGAACTCGCAGGCAAGCTGGCTCCACGTCAGAACCTCGCCACAGCGGGCCGGGAACTCCTTCGGGTTGAACTCGGGCATGGTCCAGGTGCCAGTGCCCCGGTCCCGCAGCCACAGGTCCCCATCACCGTCGACCACAGTCGGCGGGACCGGAACGGGCTCGGCCTGATCGAGGGGCTCCCAGGTGACCCGGCCCGGGTGGGAAACGCGGCGCAGCTCGGTGGTGGCCACCCGCGCGGCCAAGTCACGGGCGGACTCTTCGGCGTCCTTGACCGACGCGAGTCGGAACGCGTCGTCAAGTACGGGCAGGGCTGGATTCTTGCTGCGCTTTGAACTCATACGCTGGCTACCTCCGGTGGGGGGCGTCACATCCGTTGTGGCACCCCGTAGAGCAACACGGTATCCGAGGCGGGAGCCGGGCCGGTTCCGACCACTGTCCAGGTGGAGGCGCCGGCACACCGGGCGGTGGGGCCGGGCCGTTTCTCTCGGATCATCTGATCGTTGGTTGATGTGTGTCGTTGACTGACGCGCAGGGGGCGCGGATCAGCCCATCCGATCGGCCATCGGCCTGCTCGGCCGGGGCCGCGAACTGCTGCCGGCCGCGCACCGCACCGCGACGACCGCGGAAACCGCCGAGGCGGCCGTCGCAGGACGCTGACCCTGCCGCCTACCCCGTTGCCAGCATCAGGTCGCGGTCGGCCTGTGGTTCGCGCTGGGCGCACTCGGCCGTGTAGATCCCGATGAGGCCGTGGAAGCGGTAGTAGTGCGGGGAGACCCTTTCCATCAGGTGGGCGTGGACGAGGACGTCGAGGAGGCAGCGGGCCGTCGGCCCGGACGTGCCGGTCAGGGTGGCGGCCTGGTGCACGCTGATCAGGCTCGTGGAGAGCAGGGCCAGGGAGTGGAGCATCCGGGCCGCCTCGGTGGGGAGCGCCTGGTAGGAGGCCTCGAACGCGGCGCGCAGGCCCGCGTTCTCGTCCCCGTCGGCCGTTTCGGCGTAGCGTCCCTCCGCCGCGGCGGGATAGGCGTCCCGTGCCTCGATGAGCCGTTCGACGGCGCCGCGCAGGGCCAGGGGCAGTCCTTCGCAGATGCGGGCCAGGCGCACGATCATCGTCCGGTCCACCCGAAGTCGGTTCTCGCCCAGGAAGGTGAGGAGTTCCACCGACTCGGCTTCGGACAGCGGTCCGAGGCGGAACTGGTGTGCTCCGTCGCGGATGGCGAGTCCGGTGAGCCGCTGTCGGCTGGTGACGATCACGGAGGAGGCGCCGCGGGGGATCAGAGGGCGGACCTGCTCGGCGGTGAACGCGTCGTCGAGGACCACGAGCATCCGCTGGCCGTGCAGCAGGCTTCGGTAGAGGTTGACGCGGCCGACCAGGTCGCGGGGCAGGCGAGCGTCGTCGATGCCGAGGCTGCACAGGAGCTGGGCCAGGGCGTCGGACGCCGTGAGCGGTTCGCCCTGCACTCCCGTGCCGCGGAGGTCGACGAAGAGCTGCCCGTCGGGGAAGCGTCGGCGAGCCGGTGGGCCAGCCGCAGGGCGAGCGCCGTCTTGCCCATGCCCGCAGGACCGCCGACGACGGCCACTGCGGTGTCGGCACCAGCTCGGGCCTCGTCCCCTCCCAGTAACCTCTCCAGCTCGTCCAGTTCGTCCAGTTCGGCCTTGCGGCCGACGAACCCGCGTGCCACGGGCGGAAGCTGGGCGGGGCGGGGCAGGTGGGGCGGAGCCGCTTCGGGGAGGTCGGCGGCCGGGGCCAGGGCGGGCGGCTGCTCGCGGCAGGCGGTGACCGCGCGGCCGGCCAGGATGTCCTGGTGGAGGTTGCTCAGCTCGGTGCCGGGTTCGATGCCCAGCTCCCGGTTGAGCAGCCGGCGGGTCTCGGTGTACACGGCGAGGGCGTGGGCCTGCCGGTCGCAGCGGTACAGGGCCAGCATCAGCAGCCAGCGGAGCTTCTCGCGCAGGGGCTCCTCGGCGACCGCGGCGGACATCACTCCGCGACCTCGTCCGTACGGCCGGAGACAGTGATCAGGGCGCGGGGGCGGGCACAACCCATAGCCCCTCTGCGGCGGCCGGACCGCTACTCGCTCCGTCCCGGCGTGAATGCCGGGACGGAGCGTAGTGACGGTCCGGGGTAGGGCTCAGTGGGTGCTTGCGCGCCGACGCCGGCGGAGTACGACGGCTGCGCCCGCGAGGGCGAGTGCCGCGCTGGAACCGCCGGCAAGGAGCAGGGCGGAGGACGAGGCGTCGTCGTCCGTGCGCGGGAGGCTGTAGCCGGTGGTGTCGTACTCCGAGCCGGGCAGCTTGTCGGCGTAGCGGGCCTTGACCAGCTTCTGGTAGTCGGTGAGTGACACCGACGCCTGGCCGCCGAGTCCCTGACGGGCCTGGTCGTTGAGGGGCTCGACAGTGGTGAGCTTTTACGTGCAGGCTGCGCAGCCGGACACGAACGTACCGTCACGAACCAGCCCACACAATAGGTCTAGGCCAATCCGGTCTGTCTGGGATCACCCGCGCTCTTGTCAGGGCACCCCGGCACAGAATCCGCCCCGTGCCAGTGAAACCCGCCCAATTCCAGACGACCGGGCCCCCACCCGGCCCCGCACCAGCTCAACCCCCGGATCCCGCAGGTGCGGGGAGCCGGGTGGTTGGGGCTTCCGGGCACGGAGCCGTTTGCGTGCCCGGAAGCTTCGCCTGGGTTGCGTCAGGGGCGGTGGGAGGGGCGGGCCCGGAGGAGTTCTGTTCTGAGTGTGGGGGTGCCGTCGACCGGGGTCGGGTTCTCCGTGGTCGGCTCGATGCCTCCGGCGGCGACCTTGTCAAGGGTCGCCAGGCCGTCGGCGTCGACCGTGCCGAAGACCGTGTAGTTCGGGCGCAGGGCGGAGTCGCCGTAGACGACGAAGAACTGCGAACCGTTCGTGTCCGGGCCCGCGTTGGCCATCGCCAGCAGGCCGCGTCCGTAGAGGCGTCGGGTGCCGGTCGGGTCGGTCGGGGCCGGGGGCAGGTCCACCGGCAGCTCGTCCTTGTACTTGTAGCCGGGTCCGCCCTCACCGGTACCGGTCGGGTCGCCGCACTGCAGGACCTTCAGCGTCGGATACGCCGTCAGGCGGTGGCACACCGTGCGGTCGTAGAACCCGTGGCGTGCCAGGTGCAGGAAGCTCTGGACCGTGCACGGCGCCTTGGCCCGGTCCAGGTTCAGGGGGAGCGGGCCCTGGCTGGTGGGAACCGCCATGGCGACCGTGCCGCGGCTGGGGGTGCGCCGCGGGTCCGGCGGCAGCGGGACGGGGCGCGCCGGCGGCTCGTCCGGGGTTTGTGCGTACTGGCACGGGCCGTGCGTGGTGCGCGGCGGAGCGCCGTCGGAAGCGGTGGCGACGCTCCCCCCGGACACGACTAACGCCACGGCCGCGCCTGTGCTGATCAGTGCTCGTTTCATACCGCACGCCCTCCCGATGGTCTCCAGGTCTTGGAGCGGACGCAGTCTAGGGGGTTCCCTGGCTCGAGCTTCCCCGATCGCCGGTTTGTGGTGGGTGTGGTTGGTGTGGTGGGTATGGTGGTTTCTTGTGGTGCATGGTAGTGGCCGTTATCTTGTACCGCATGACAAAGGAACTGTCCGCGACCGGTGACCAACGGCGCAGCCAGCTCCTGCGCGGCGTGCTCGACCTGTGTCTGCTCTCGCTGATCGCCGAACGGCCGCGGTACGGCTTCGAGTTCACCGAGGCTCTCGCAGCCGGGGGGTTGGAGCTGGTCAGCGACGGCAGCATCTATCCGCTGCTCGCCCGGATGGAGCGGGCGGGGCTCGTCTCCTCGTACCGTGCTCCGTCCCCGAACGGCGGTGCCCCGCGCAAGTACTACCGGCTGACGGAGGCGGGGCACGCCGAGCTGAGCGGCGGGCGGGCCGACTGGGCGGCCTTCGCCGGGCAGGTGAGCCGGGTCCTGACCGCCACGGAACCCACGGGGGAAACCACACCATGACCAACGCGCAGATCCTCGCCGCCTGCCGCAGCAACTGGGAGTACCGGGGGATCGACGACGCCTCCATGAGGGAGATGCTCGACGAGCTGTCCGCCCACCTGGAGGACGCGGAGGCGGCCGGCCGCACGGGGCAGGACGTCGTCGGCCACGACGTCCGTACGTTCGCCGCCGAGTGGGCGCGGGCGCGCACCCCGCTGCCGCGGCGGGTGCTGCGTACGGCGTCCCTGGGGTGCTTCGTCACCGGCTGGGTCCTGCTGTTCGCGCATGCGGTCCGGTGGACCACCAGGCTGGACGTGACCCCCGGCCACCTCGCCCTCTGGGCGGTGCTCGGCACGGCCACCGTCGCCTGGAAGATGCGGCGCGGCAGCCTCGGCGTCCGCCGGAGCTGGGCCGTCGCCCTCGCCGCCTTCCTGACCGCGGCGCTCCTCGACCGGCTGGCCGGCGACATGGTCCTGTTCGAGCTGCCGCTGTGGGCCGCCCCCCTCCTGCTCCTGCCCGGACTGCCCTACGCCGTCGGTGACGCGCGCGCCAGGAAGAGCGGCGTCCGGCCCTGACGCGGGGCCGCGCGTGCGGGAGGGCGGCCCCGGCTCCCGGGGGTGGGAGCCGGGGCCGGGTTTTCGGTCAGGCCGTGGTCTCGTGGCCGTCGTGGACCGGGAACTCGCCGGTGCCGGTGGTGGCCGTCGCGGTGCGGCGGGGTGCCGGCCCGGTCCAGGGCGCGGCAGAGTTCGTGGGCGAGGAGGGCGCCGATGCTGTGTCCGAACAGGACGGTGGGGGTTTGGGGGCGGGCGGCGCAGGGGTGAGGGCGCCGATGATCCCGCCGAGGCGGGTGGCGGGCGGCTCGGCCGGCCGGCGTCCGTGGCCGGGGAGTTCCACGGCGTGGAGTTCGGTTCCGGCCGGCATGGCGGCGGCCCAGGTGCGGCAGGTTCCGGCGCCGCCGCCGGCGTAGGGCAGGCACAGGACCCGGGCGGTGGCTGCGCCGTCGGGGGCGGGTGGGGTCCACCGCTGGATCCAGGCGTTCACGGGGTCTCTCCCGCGAGCGGGGCGAAGGCCTGGGGGTGTGCCTCGCAGAGGAGTGCGTGGCCGCGCTCCAGGATCCTGGTGAAGGCGGCGGGGTCGCTGATGGACATGTCGTGCGGGCCGCGTACGTGGAACAGCCGGGCGTATCCGCCTCCGGCTCGGACGGCTGCGACGAACTGCTTCTCCTGGGCGCGGAAGAGGGGGTCGCCGAGGCCGTTGACGAACAGGACGGGCAGCCGGCAGCGGCCGGCGACGTCGAGGAAGTCGCGCCGGGTGAGGTCTTCGACGACTTCGGGGAAGGCGTGCAGGGCGAGTCCGCCGCCCGTGACGGCCTCGTAGCTCTCCTCGGGCAGCCGGCGCTTGAGGGCCCGGTCGCCGAGGCGGGCGGCGCGGGCCGGGCCGAGTACCCCGATGGTGCGGGCGGCTGCGAGGTAGATCTTGCCGGTGAACCGGTCGGGCCGGGCGGTCGATCCCTGGACGAGGACGGCGGCGGCGGTGGCGGGGTGTGCGGCGCCGTAGGCGAGGGCGACGTATCCGCCGAGGGAGGCGCCGGCCACCAGGGGGCGGCGGCCGGTAGTGAGGGTGGCCTCCTCCACGGCGAGGCCGACCCGCGCGACCGCCTCCTCCAGGCTGAAGGGGCGGTCGCGCTGGGTTCCGTGTCCGGGCAGGTCGGGGGCCGTGATCCGGAAACGGGGGGCCAGCCGGCGGGTGTGGGGGTTCCACATCCGGGCGGAGAGCCGGATCCCGTGGACGAGGACCAGGGGAACGCCCTCGGCCGTGCCAGCGGTCCAGATGCCCGGACGGCCCGGCGCGGGACCAAGTCCCGTGACCGGGGCCGCCGGTCGCTCTGCGCTCATGCTCTCCCCCAGGGCAGGTGCGGCGCCGGTGCCGGGGGCGGAAGCCGCCCAGCCCTCTCAACGCAACGTTGCGTTGCACATTAGGGGGAGGGGTCCGCAAAATGCAACACCACGTTGCGTTGCACTAAGCTGACCGCCCACTCGCACGGAAGGGGCAAACGGTGACGCGGAGGCAAGACGGGGACGGCGGCGGGCCGCGGCGCAGGGCCGAGATCTTCACGGCCACGCTCGACATGCTGGGCAGCCTGGGGTTCGACTCCCTGACCATCGAGGGCGTGGCCCAGCGCTCCGGGGTCAACAAGACGACCATCTACCGCTGGTGGTCGTCCAAGTCGGAGCTGCTGCGCGACGCGCTGCTGCACTCGCACGTCCTGCGCTTCGACCCGGCCGACACCGGCAGTCTGCGCGGCGACCTGACGGCGATCGCCGAGCAGGTCCAGCAGCTGCTGGACGACGAGCACCGGCGGACGATCGTCGAGGCCGCGCTGGTCGGGGCGGTGCGCCACCAGGCCATGAGGGACCTCGTGGTCTCCTTCCTCGACGACCGCTTCGGCCGCCACCAGGCGGTCTTCGAGCGCGCGGTGGCCCGGGGCGACCTGCCGCCCGACGCCGATCCGGCGCCGCTGGTGGACGCCATGGCCGGCGCCCTGTGGATGCGGATCCTGGTGCGCCGGGGCGCGGTCGCCGACACCTACACCCGCGACCTCGTCGCCATCCTGATGGACGGGGTCACCGCGGCGGCCCGGCAGGCCGGCGCACCTGCTCGGTGACGCCGCGCAGGTGCGCCAGGACCTCAGCGCAGCGCCTGATTCGTCGCGTGATCCGCGAGACACCCGCGGCAGAAGTCAGTTCGGGCCTGTTCCCGTCCCTGATCACCGACACCCGGCCGCGCGCGAACGGGTGCCGCACCTCGCGGTCCCCCGAAGCGGTACTCCCGGCCGCGGAGTACGTTCGGGAGTACGGGGTGCGGCCTGGCCACCTGGGCCGCGACGGGGGCCGCACCCCGACAGCGTCATGTCGGGCGCAACCGCGGCCGGAGCCGGGCCCCGAGACCGCCTGCGAGCGCCTCGCTCACGCGCCGTAGTCCCGCCCATGCTCCGACGCACGTTCCTGACCGACGTGGCGGGCACCGCCATAGCCCCCGTGCTCGCCTCCGACCTCCTCGCGCGCAGCTTCGCCGCACGGCCGGCCGGCTGGCCCTCCACGGAAGAGCGGGAAGCGAAGCCGGCCGCGTATGGGACGTCGGACCAGCCAGTCCGCCGGGCCTCGGCTGCCGTTCCGCGCAGTCCGGCCGGCAAGGCCAGCGTCAACCGTAGGCCGCCCGACCCGGAACGGAACCGGTCGATCGTCCGCACCTCCCCCATGACCCCCGACAGCCCGTACCCGGCGCGGCCAGCCGGCACGCCGCCGCCCCCGACGGCCCGGCCTCCAGCCCGGCCAGTGCGCCGGCGTCTTCGTCGGTGGACCAGCCCGACAGCGTGTCCTCGCCGGCCGGGTCGTCGGCCAGGGCGAGCAACGGGTCATCAGCTCCCCCCCCCCCCATCAATATCGGAGGCTGACTGGCCAGGACTCTCCAGCAAGGTGGCCAGGCATTCGGGGCGCTCTTCGACCACGAGGTGTCCGGCCTCGGGGACCACTACCGGCTCAGCGCCGAGTGTGCCGCGCACTGCCGGGCCGAGCCGCCTCGGAGGGAGGAAGACGCCATGCTCCCCGGTGACGACCAGGCGGGGAATCGACCGTCAGGCGCAGGCCATGGGCGGGTAGATCATCACGCCGCCGACCGTAGGCACGCACCGCGTGCCCACCGGCAGCTCCCCCCCCCGGCCACTGCCTTTGCGCCCCGTACCTGGTTCGGCCACACCTTTACGGGCCGGTCGGGGCGTATCTCGACGAGCGGGAAGTCCGTGTACGTGCACGCCCAGGCGGTCGTGCCCGACACGTTCAGGGCGTAGCAGTCGAAGAGGCCGGGAATGCTTGCGCCGTCGGACGCCCAGTAGAGGTGGCCTGTGGGGCTCCAGCGGCGGATTCCGGGGGGGGGATGGCCCGGACTCCCGTGATGTCGGGGTGGCCAGTTCCTCGGCATCCTCGTCGGTGGACCAGCCGGACAGCTGGGCGTCGGCGGCGGCACCGTCGGCCTTCTCGGCCAGGCCCGGATGCGGGTCATCGAGCGGGGAGCGGGACCTACGGCGCCGGCCTGCCCCGCCGCGCGCGACCGACGAGGCCGATGGCGGGGCCACCGACGCAGGCGCAGCGCGCGTGGCTGACCGGCCTCGGGGGGAGCGCGCCCGGGTGGCCGCCGAGCGACCGGCCGTCCTCACTGGACTCGGGGCTCTCTGACCGGGCCACACTCCGCCCCGGCATCACCGGCCGAAGTGTGCGGCGGCCGCGCAGCCGGCGGCTGCCCGTTGAACGTCCCGAGGGGTGGTCGGAAGCCTGTATTTCCATCGACCCGTACCGAATTGTCACCGCGGACGTCTCCCCGTTCTTCCCTTTCGAAGCCAAGCGATAATTGGCGCGAAAACGCCGTTAAGCCGGTGTTACCTCAAGTTTCGCCAAGATCCAGTGACACCGGGCGTCAGCGTTCTTAGCTTCCTCGTACACGCGTTTTGACGGTACTCCGTATCCCGCGGTTCCACGCGCACCTGCGATCCCGCTCCGCGTCCCGCGTCCCCGAGGAAAGAGTTACAACATGAAGGTCCCCAAGGCTGGTGCGATGGCCGCTGTGATCGGCCTCGTCGCCCTGACCGCCACCGGCTGCGGCGACGAGGGCCCCAAGGGGACCCTCTCCATCGGCGTCGCCTTCGACCAGCCCGGTGTCGGCCTGCGTGAGGCGGGGGGCGTCTTCTCCGGCTTCGACGTGGACGTCTCCAGGTACATCGCCAAGGAGCTCGGCTACAAGCCGGAGCAGATCGAGTTCAAGCGGGTCGACACCTCCGACCGCGAGCTGCTGCTCCAGTACAACGACGTCAAGTTCGTCGCCGCGACCTACTCGATCAACGACAAGCGCCGGGAGAAGGCCGACTTCGCGGGCCCGTACTTCACGGCCCACCAGGACCTGCTCGTCCGCGCCGGCGACCCCACGATCACCAAGGCCGAGGACCTCAACAACAAGAGGCTTTGCTCCACCGTCGGCTCCACCTCGGCGCAGAACGTCAAGCAGAACCTCGCGCCGAAGGCCAGCCTGCTCGAGCTCGAAGGCTACTCGGAGTGCGTGATCGCCCTCCAGGAGGGCTCGGTCGACGCCATGACCACGGACAACGCGATCCTGGCCGGTTACGCCGCCCAGAAAGGCAACACGGGCAAGTTCCGCCTCGTCGGGCTGAACCTGAGCAACGAGAGCTACGGCATCGGCATCAAGAAGGGCAACCGGGAGCTGCACGCCAAGATCAACGCCGCCCTCAAGAAGATGGTCCAGGACGGCTCCTGGGACGCGGCCGTGAAGAAGAACTTCGGCCGGGCCAACTTCAAGCACGAGCCCGCCCCGCAGGTCACCTCCGCGGGCAGCTGACGCCCCCAGTGCCAGCACGCCCGCGCGAACCTCGATGCGCGGAGTCGGCCCAGGGGTTGACGACACGGGTACCGCTTCTGGCGATGCGCACGGGAGCTTGCCTCCAGCCTGGGGGGGGCGAGGGTGTAGAGGCCTCCATGAGTACGCTCGAAGCGCCCTGGCGAGCCGTGCTGGACGCGGACGGCTGCCCGTACACCGTCCACGAGCACGCCGCCGCGCACAGCGTCGCCGAGCGCCAGTCCCTGCCCTTCCGCTGGTCGCAGGCGGTCAAGACGCTCGCCTTCACCGCCCCGGACAACCCGCTGCTGCTCGTGGCACTGCGGGCGCAGGACCGGGTGGACTTCGCCCGCCTGGCGGCCGTGCTCGGCACCAGCCGCTCCCGGCTGCGCACGGCGGACGCCGCCCTGCTCGCCGCCGAGGGCCGGCCTGACCCCGGCCGGTATCGGTCTGGTCTGCGACACGCTCTGGGGTCTGGGCGCCTCGGCCGCGCGGTCCTGGTGTGCCGGCTCGGACCGGCGCCTGTCGATGTTCGGCGGCGCGGGCGGCATCGCCCTGATCGGCCTCGGGCTCACCGTCGCCGCCACCCGCCACTGACCCCTCCTGGACCAGGTCGGCCGCCGCCGAGCCGTACGGAGCCGCTGCCGGACGGCGCCAAGGTCTTCAACACCGCCGGCGCCATCCTGATGGCCACCTGGACCGGCGTGCGAACCGTCGGTATCACCGACTCGACCGACTGGGCCCCACCGGTCTGGGCGGGTGCGAGGACCGACGGCCGTCGGCGCGCCCGACGACGGGACCAGCGGAATCAACTCTTCGGCAGGCGCTCATGCCGCGCCCGGAACACGCTCCCGCTGCCTCGTGCCCTCGTGGAAATGGCGACAACCGCCCCTCCACGAGGCCTAGGCTCGTGCTTGCGACCGCCCGACGGCGTCGCGGCTGAATGGGGGAGAGATGCAGATCGGTGTGTACCTGGCACATCCACGGCCGGGCAGTTTCAATCACGCCGTGTTCGATGCGGTCGTGGAGGAACTGCGGGCAGGAGGGGCCACCGTGCTGGCACATGATCTGTGTGCCGAAGGGTTCACCCCCGTGCTGTCCGCCGACGAGACGGGGACCGTCGAGTCCGCCGGACGTGCCCACGACGCGCAGGTGGCGCTTCACCGGACGGAAGTGGCCACACTCGACGCGATGGTTTTTGTCCACCCGAACTGGTGGGGTATGCCGCCCGCTGTTCTCACGGGCTGGGTGCAGCGCGTGTTCGCGCCCGGCGTCGCCTACAAGCTCGGTACCGCGGAGGGTGAACCCGCCGGCCTGCTGAAGGCGCGCAGGGCACTCGTGCTGAACACGTCCGACACGCCCGCCGACCGCGAGGAGGACGAGTTCGGGGATCCTCTGCAGAGGATCTGGGCCGCATGTGTCCTGCCCTACGTGGGAGTTACCGACGTCCGCCGACTCGTCTTCCGGACCGTCACCGACTCGGCCGACGAGGAACGCGCGGCCTGGCTGACGCAGGCGCGCGGGGAGGCGGCCGCGCTCCTGGCCTGACCGGGCCGCGGCGATCGGTCAGGGGCTTCACCGCATCGGCACCGCGCGCTGATGGGCGATCACTGCGGGTTCAGACACTTCGCCATCCAGGTCGAGGCTAAGGGGGTACACCGAACAACACCAATGCCTGTGGCGACAGCGACGTTGACAGGAATCGGCATGGGGAAAGGAAGCGGGGACCAGGTTGGACGTCGTGACCGCGGACGAGTGGCCCGAGACCGCCGCCACAGACCTGCCCATGGTGACAGTGGGCATCGACCTGGCCGGATACTCCAAGACGACCGGGGTCTGCCGGGTCACCTGGGCGGAGCAACCAGTCGTCGAGCTGCTCGATGCCAGGAACGACGAAGACCTGCTGGCGGCCATGCGCAGTGCCGACAAGACCGGCCTGGACTCGCCCGTCGGCTGGCCGGTGGCGTTCATGTCTCTGCTCGCCGCCCACCAGGCCGGCACGAAGCTGCCGGCACGGACCCGGTACGTGCCTCACCCGGGCGGTGCTGACGGGCTGGGAACGTTCACCCATCGTCTGACCGACGACCTGGCCTGGAAGCGCACGGGTGCCGGGAAACAGCGCCCCCTTTCGGTCGCTACCGACAAGCTGGGCGTCGTCGCCATGCGAGCAGTGGACCTCTTGGAGCGTCTGGCCGAGGCAGGCCCCTCTGTTCCCCGCGACGGCTCCGGCTCGGTCGCCGAGGTCTACCCGGCGTTCGCACTGATCCAGTGGGGGCTCGCCAACAAGGCCGGTTACAAGGGCTCCAAGCCCGGCGCTCTGGCTGCGAGGGCCGAGATCCTTGCCGGCCTCGCCGACGGCTTGAACCTCGATCTCAGCGAATGCGTGCGCGACCGGTGCAGGCGCAGCGACCACGACCTGGACGCCCTGATCTCCGCGGTCGTCGCCCGGGCCGCGGCGTGCGGGATGACCCACTTGCCGACCACGGAGGAGGAACATGCCCTGGCCGCGGTCGAAGGCTGGATACACCTCCCCCGGCGAGACCTTCCGCTCTCCGCCGTGCGGGACGGAGCAAGCAGCGGCGTACGCTCGGCTGCGTGCCTCGCCATGCGAAGAAGCCCCGCCGACTGATCGCCGACGGTCGTGTGTACATGTGGACGATGCGCCACAGCCATCGTAGGGACGACGACGGCCGGTCCGTGGACTGCCGCCACGTCGTGACCCTGACCCCGCAGCCGGCCGGCGCCGGCGGCCCGCTGCGCATCGTCTTCGCCGACGGCCCCGGCCGGTACGTGCCGGGCGGGGCCCCCTTCGGCTCGGGGGACGTGGGCTTCACCCGGGGTGCAGACCTGAACCTTCACGAGCCGGGCGCCGTCCGGGCCCTGCTCGACGTGGCGCTGGCCCGCGGGTGGCAGCCGGGCGAGCGGCGGGCGGCGGAGGTCGACGGCTGGTCCCTGCTGGAGGCGGCGGCCGCCGCGAGAGGCGGGGCAACCGCCGCCTCCGAGGGCCCGTAGGGGCGGCTCCTCTTCGGCTGACTTCATTGGTCCTCGCAGGAGCGCTCCGCTGGGCGATGGAACGTCGGTGGGATCGGTCAGACTCCCTCTGTCCGGCGTCAACGCCCCGGTGCGCGCCCTGGCCCGCGGATCACCCGGCCGTGATCGGTCCGAGGTAGGTGCCGCCGGAGACGTCGATGGTCTGACCGGTCACCCAGCGGCCCCGCGGGCCCGCCAGGAAGCCCACCACATCCGCGACGTCCTCCGGCTCGCCGATCCGTCCGAGTGCGGTGATCGACTCAAGTCCGGCCATCGCCTCGGGAGCGCCGGTCCACCCGGCGGTCAGGTCGGTCAGCACCACCCCGGGTTCAACCGTGTTCACGGTGATCCCGCGCCCGCCCAGTTCGTTGGCGAGCGACGGGCCGAGGGCAGCCAGCGCGGCCTTGGTGACGGTGTAGCCGATCTGGAGGGGATTCGCGATCCGGGTGGCCGCCGAGCCCACGTTGACGATCCGTCCCCCGTCCCGCAGCAGGGGCAGCGCCCGCTGGAGCACGAAGACCGGCGTGCTCACGTTCACGGCCAGAAGCCGCTCCCATTCCTCCTCGGTGAGCTGCCCGAGCGAACTGACCGAGTGGATACCGGCGTTGTTCACCAGGACGTCCAGGCCGTCCGCGCCGTGGTCCGCCAGCCCGGCGGTGAGCCCGTCGAACAGTGAGTCCACCGCGCCGCCCTCACCGAACCTGGCCCGCACCGCGAACGCCCGGCCGCCGGCCTCGGAGATCCGCGCCAAAGTCTCCGCGGCAGCCTCCTCATTGCCCCCGTAGTGGACCGCGACCAGCGCCCCCTCCGCGGCGAGCCGCAGGGCGACCGCACGCCCGATCCCCCGCGAGCCGCCCGTCACCAGTGCGGTCTTACCGTCCAACTCCCCCACGATCGGATCCCCTCCTCACGCCCCGGTCGACTCCGGGAACGGTTCACCCTATGGGGCCACGGTGAAGTGCGGTACGGGTCCTCCCGCGCCCACCCCGGCCATGCCGTGCCAGCCCGGGATCAGCACGTGTCTTCGATCAACGGGCCCATAACACCCGCCACGGGCAGCGGAGTTGACTACCAGGCTCGGGGCAGCAGGCCACAGCCGCCGGGCAGGGACACGGACGTGCTCAACGCGCCCGACGCCGAGGTGCTGCACCGGGTCCGGCTTCGGCCCCGCCCGCCCCAGCAGGCTGCCCCGGCGCCGACCTGCGGAGCAGATGTGCCGACGCCGCCAAAGCCCCGCCGCAGCGTGAACCACCGCGACGCAGATCTGCGTGCCGCGCCCCGACGAGGAGTGCGGCTGCACGCGGCCTCCGCGGCCGCGACGGCGGTTCCGGCGGAGAAGGGCGCGGCCGGCGACATCGACTGGCTGGTGTCGGTCGGCTCGACGATCGTGCGGGCCCACCAGCACGTCGTGGAGGGCTTCCGAGGGCATCTCGGATCGGTCACCATGGAGGTCCGTCGGCGATCCGAGGGTGGGATGAGCGAGGGTGGGAACGTTCCGGAGGGGCAACGGAGCAAGCCGGAGCAGGTCGGGCCCGCCCCTTGGCTGGCGCTGGCCTGTCTGGTCGGGCTGGTTCTGGCCTACGTCGTACTGACGAACTTCACCGCCGAGCTGCGGGCGGCGCTGTGGGGCGAGCCCGGCACCGTGACCGGAGCCGACTGCCGTACGTACGACAACACCGTGGCCAATGCGGGAACGTCCACGTCCTGCTCGGGCGCCTTCACTCCGGACGGCGGCGGCTCGTCGTTCGAGGTCCCCGTCGAGGGCGACGTCGATGTGCAACCGGTCCGCGCGTGGCTGGTGGACGGCACGTCCGGCACCGCGTACGTCTCACCCACGCTGTGGGCGGGGGTGGTCCCGGTGGGGCTGTCCCTGCTCCTGGCCGGCTTCCCGGCGGCAGTGACGGTAAAGCACGTGCGCCGCGTCCACGCACAACGCCCGGGAGAGCCGCCGCACGGACCGCGCGGGCGTACTCCGAGCAGCATGGGACGCTCGCCGCGCCGAGGCGTGCGGCCGCCCTGGACAAGCCGACGGGGCAGTGGCTGACCGACGCAGTAGCTCTGCGATCAGAGCCTCACGCCTTCTCCGTCCCGCGTCACGCAGGCGGGGTGCCTGGGGGCATGTTCGACCCGGGAGCCCCTGCGGGGCCGGCAAGAGGAACTGCCGCCGTATCCGGGCTTGCGCCGTGAACGTGCTCCCGAGAGCCAGGTGGTGCGCTCCGCCGGTGGAGTGAAGGCGGTTCCTGTGCGGGGAAGGCGCGTGGCCGAATTGGATCAAGGAATTCCGTCAGACGCGGATGAATCCGCTACAAGGGAGCAGCCTTGACCAAATCGATGGTTTTCGGTGAGCTGGAGCTTGCCTTCACCGACCAGTACAGCTGGCGATGGGATGACGAGGACACGGGCGGCAAGTACTGGGTGAGCTTCTGGCACCCCAAGCCCCCACAGGGCTTCCACGCGCTCGGGACGGTCGCGCTGCCGGCGTGGGGGTCGGAGAACCTGAACCCCAAGACCCCCAACACCAAGGTCAAGGAGCACGTCGTCTCGCTGTGCGTGAAGGACGGGCCGGCCAAGGCGAGTGCGGGCAAGAAGCCGCCGCTGGCGCATCCCGAGGACTACACCGTCGTGTGGAAGGACGTGGGCAGCGGCGGCAAGCACTACGGCGCGTGCTGGCGTCCGGTCGCGCCCGGCGGCTACGTGGCGATGGGCTGTGTCATGTCGGAGAACAGCTACGACAAGCCCGCGCTGACGGAAGTGATGTGTGTGCGGGAGGACCTCACGCACCTGGCGGACCTGAAGTGGGTCTACGAGGACAAGGGCACCGGGGCGAAGGACTACTTCAGCGTGTGGGCGAACCAGGTCCCGCCCGCCTACCGGGACGGACGAGACGGCGGCCACCGGGCGCTGGTCGCGCCGAACACCTTCACCGCGGCATCGAGCTGGGACGAGCCCTCGAAGGGGGCGCCGGAGCGGCGGGTGCTGTGCATCGAGATGCCGGTGGAGGAGAAGTCGCATCCGGACGGGTTCCCGAAGCTGACGGGCACGACCCGGCCGGCCGACCGGACGCCGGAGACGACGGTCAACGCGGTGTGGGTGCCGTTCATGGCCGTGAAGGACGACGACAAGTCGGCGTCGTGGAAGCTCACGAACTCCCCGTTCTACCGGATCGAACGCCGCGCGTCGTGGTTCATGCACCGTTTCATCAACAACACGACCAGCACCGCGCAGTCGGTCTCGGAAACCGTGACGGTCGGCGTGGAAAGGGAAAGGAGCGACACCTTCAGCGCTGAAGTGGGCATCTCCGTCAGCTCACAGGTAGGCGTCAGCTCCGGCATCGCGAGCGCCTCGGTCACCACCACCTACAGCCTGGCACTGGGCTACTCGAGCAGCACCGCCACCAAGAACCTCGAGCACAAGGCCGTCACCCACACCCTGACGGCGCCCCCGAACAAGGCGGCAGCCATGTGGGTCGGCGATCACACCATCCAGGTCACCCGCCAGGACGGCACCCACGTCGGCACCCCCCTCACCTTCCACGGAGACAGCGCGCACTTCGACGAGTTCCCCGACTGACCAACCACCCCCACGCCGGTCAAGGCCCCCGCAGCAACGCGAGGGCCTTGCCCCGCCCCGGACGGCATGCTGTCCCTCGGGCCACCTACCGTGCTCAGTCACACCGGGTGTGACTGATTCCCAATCGTTCTTGTCAAGGTCGCGGAGACCTGCGCGGTCGTTGAGAGAGTCTGAGCAGCTGAGTGGGCTGGCTGCCACGAACGCCGTTGTCAGAGGCCTGTTGGACAATCCGTTCCGTGACCGCAGCGGAGAGACCTGCAGTGGCAGGTTCGGTGCGGTCTGAAAGATCACAAGGAGGACGGGTTGGAAGACCAACGGGCAGCGGATGATCTCACTCGGCGCCTTGATGAGCTGGCGGCCGGACTTACGGATCAGGACTGCGACCTCGACGACCTTGCAGAAATCGAAGAGGAGCTCGTAGCCGCCCGGCGGCGGGAGCTGATTCCGCACCTGGAACGGCATCTCGCGACAGCCGTGGAAGCGGGCAACTGGTACGCCCGTCATGTACTCGCCCGGATCCTGGCCGAGACCGCTGGCCACACGTCCCTTGCCGCCCTGCTGCGGGCCTACTCCCGCGATCTGGGTGACGACCAGGACTCCCTCTCGACGAGGCTCTATGTACTCGCGCAGGAGGACCCGGCCGCCGCGCGTGAAATTCTCCTGCCGTGCGCCGTTGGCAACGATGAAGACCATCGCAGGGCAGCAATCTGGCTGCTCGGCTTCGTCCCCGAACCCGGTGATCTCGATCTGCTGGCCCACGCTGCGCAGGACTCGGACGAAGGAGTCCGCAACGCAGTCGTTGGCACGCTCGGCAGTCACGGGACAGAGTCGGCGGCCATCGATCTGCTGTTGGACCTGCTGAACGACCCTTCCCCGCAGGTGCGAATCTCCGCCCTCAGCTCCCTCGGCTTCCTTCAGCAACCCAGAACCCTGCCGAAGATCCGCTTGCTCGCGAACGACGACAACCCCCGTGTCCGAGCTTGGGTCGCGATCGCCTTGGGCCGCTTTCCCGCCCCAGAGTTCGCAGACCCCGCGACCTCAGCCGTGCTCGACCAGCTGGCAGCAGACGCCGACCCGTACGTTCGCGACCAGGCAACCGAGGCCCGTCAGCGCAAGCCCCTCCGCAGCTGACGATCACAGCAACCGGGCTGGGGAACGACGAGCGGTCTGGGGAAGATTCGGGATCCGCATCAAGGGCGGAAGGCGTGCGCTTCATGCGGCGTCGGCCAGGCCCGGCTGCGGTGGCTGGGCTGTCCATTGGCGTTGGTCGCGTATGAGGGCCCACAGAACATCGAGGCGACGGCGGGCGAGGGCGAGGATCGCCTGCTTGTGGCTTTTACCCTCGGCTCGTTTGCGGTCTGCCCGGGTGCGGTCGGCTGCGAGGTCGTAGCGGCGGGCGGTGAGGATCTTCAGGTCCACCGCGATCTCATCCCATTCCTGCAAGGGCTGCAGGTCTCGACGCATCCGTGCTTGGTCGGCGATGACGTAAGCGTCCTTCGCGTCGGTCTTGCCGTCACCTCGGTAGCCGCGGGAGGCGTGGTGGACGGTCCGGCCAGGAATGTAGAGGAGCCGCTGTCTGTGGCTGGTCAGGAGGCCGATCAGCAGAGCGCCCCCTCCGGCGTTCAGGTCGACAGCCCAGGTCACCGGGCTGTCCTCGGCCAGTGCCAGGACATCGCCGATCAGCTCCAGGAGCTCGGGCTCGTTGTTGGGAACCCGGCGCGAGAGCACCTTCGTCCCGTCCGTGTCGATCACTGTGCAGTGATGCGCGGCCTTGCCGGCATCCGTCCCCGCCCAGAGCTCGGGCACCCGAGCCTCCCTCGTCGTCCGGTTGACTGGTCCCTGCAGACGACCACGCCGACGTGTCCTTACGAAGCGATCTCTGTTCGCTTATCCCAATGAGTGGCCGTGTCGTCGCGGGGCACTGGGCGGCCAATCAGTCAAAGCCACACCTTCGGCAGGAGCGCCGTCTAGCCACGCCCAGGCCCCTGGGTCTCCCGATCGTACGAAGGACCGGAATCAACCCGTCAACAAGGTAAGGAGCACGGTAGGTGGCAAGTGAGCGCCATGCTTGGCGGGCGAGTGTGGGTGTCGGGGCTGGCATGATCGCCTGGTGACAGATCTTCGCTCCCTCGCATGCCGGGGATCGGTGCGGCCGTGCTGCCGGGGTGGGTGCTGATGGCCCGGTGGTTCCGCCGACGGTCAAAACCCGACGAGGAGCTGGCCGAGCTGGTGGTCGAGGCGGAGCTGGGCGACGACGTGGCGATGGGGAACCTGGCGACGGCCCTGCATGCGAAGGGTGACCGCGTCGGCGCCCTTCGCTGGTGGGGCCGGGCGTGGGCGGCCGGGAACGTGGTTGCCGGCTTCAACCTGGGCATGCTGTACGCGGTGGCTGGTGACGCGAACCACGCGCAGGTGATCTGGGAGAAGGCCGCAGCGCTCGGTGATCCGGACGCCATGCTGGGCCTCGTCAGGCAGGCGCTCGATCGTGGGGATACGGCTGGTGTCGATCGCTGGGCACCGGTGATCCTCGCGCAGGACGAGGCGTTCCCGATCACTGCGTTGGGCGTGGCTTTCCGGGACCACGGCGATCTGACGCGGGCTGTGCAGGCGTTCCTGCGCTCCGAGGATCTGGGCGACGGGTACGCGATGGAGTACCGGGCCCGAATCCCGGCTGCCCAGGGGCTGGACGAGGAGGCTGACGCGCTGCGAGCACGGGCGGCGACGGCGGAGCGGATGCTCTGAGGTGGGGGCCGACCTCGGCCGCGCACACGCCCGGCGCCACACAGCCCGTCGGCAGGGAGGGCTCAGCCGGAGGAGGAGATCGCCCTCAGCGGTCCAACGGCTCCCCACGCAGCCGGTCCCACGTCTTCGCACTCACGATGCCGTCGGCCTTCAGCCCATGGCCCCTCTGGAGACGCTTCACCGCCGACTCGGTTCCCGCTCCGAAGTAGCCGTCCACACCCTTGGGCCCCACCGCGTAGCCATGATGCTGGATCAGCAGCGCCTGAATCTCCTTCACCTTCGCCCCTGCGTCACCGCGATCGGTGTACGCCGACCCCGAGTAGTAGCCGCAGTACGTCCCCTCCAGCGACGACTTGCACACCCCCGCCTTGGCTCCGGCGGCGAATGTCTCACTCGCCAGACCAGCCGGCACCACAACCCCAGCAAGCACGGCGGCCGCAGCCACCGTCATCCCCACGCGATTCAGCACGTCGGCACTCCTTCCATTCCGGCGGGGCCGGCCCGCCACTTGGGACATTTCACAACGAAGCCATCCCCGCCCCGGCCGCAGAGGCGGTAGACCGAGGGGGCGCACAGGAGCACACGCCGCATCACCCCGGCGCGCGACACACCAGCGGCACAGCGCGCCCCTTGACGGCGACTCTGTTCCAGTCAGGCGTCCTCCTCCCACCCGGCGATACCGTCAGAACGCGCTGACTACTGCACTACCCCAAGGTCTGAAACGCGCCAGGCAGAGCGGCCGACGTCGTGAGCGCGCGACCTGTCCACGCGTCCCTGAGCCCGAGGGTGCACCCTCTGCCGGACGGTCAGACCCGTAGGACGGTGAACAGCACGGGCGTGTGGATGCCGAGGTGAGCGGCGGAGTCGGCCACGGTTGCGGCGAGCCAGCCGACAGCGTCACAGGACCACTCCGCCAACTCACCGGAGAGTGTCATTCCATGCAGGGGCGGACCGTTCCAGAAGCCGTCTTCGAACGGCGGCGCCGGAAATTCTCCCAGGGGAAGGGCCTCGTCGATCTCGCCGGCGAACATCTTCTGCTCCGCAGCGACGACGTGGCGGGCGAGCTGCGGCGCCACCACGGGGATCGACGGGTCGACGCCGCCGTCGATGCGGACCTTCACCGGCACCCGTGCCCGGGGGTTGCGCTCGCCGAACCAGTCCGAGGTCCGCATCGACGGCACCCATGCGTACGGCGGGCGTGCCGAGGCTTCGATGCCCTGCACCGGCAGAAGGATTTGGACCGCGGTGAGGTGCACGGTGCCGACCCGTTCTGTCGTGTCCTGCGCGCAGTGGAGGAACGGCTGGACGGGGAGTGGCCGGTCGTCGGCCAAGGCGCTCGCCTCGACCTGGAACCACGAGATCAGGTTCGGCTGTGGAGCGGCCAGGGGGTGGATCCAGCCCGCGTCGTTCATGGCCCACAGCCCCGGCGCGGCGTGCGTGCGCCGATCGGCGACACTGCCTTCCTCGGCGCCCGCCCTGTCGTCGAGCCAGCCCATCGCGAGCGATCGCTGATGGAACAACTGGTACGCATCGTGTTCCGACGCGGGATCCCGCCACGCGTGCGGGACTAGTTCTCCGTAGAGTGCGGCGAACATGGTTCCCGTAGTGCGACGAGCAGAGGGCGCCACACCCGGCTGCGCGACGGCATCCTGCTCCGACATCTGGTCCGACATGTCGCTCTCCCTCTGGATAGACTCGACGACCTGCCACTGGAGGGGGCGGACAGGGCCTCTCAGTACACTCGGCAGTTCACTTCAGCCTGGTTCACAGGCTTCTCTCCTGTGTCGGTCTCGTCGATCACATCGACGTCCACATGGTTGCGCCATGAGGTGCGACGCTCCCGCCACCCGGCTTGAGCGTCTTGGTCTCCGGGCCTGCCTGCTGGCGCCAGGTGTTGTCGGTGTGCCACTCGTGCAGGCAGTTGAACACCGTGGCGCGGTCGCTCCTGCAGTTGCCCTTCTCCCACCACCCGTGACCGGAGGCTGCCGCTCCAGTGCTCGACCGGTGGGGATTGTCCCTCCCGCTGACCGGCGTGCATCCAAGCGCAGCAGCGTTCCGAGTCGTACCTGATTCATCGGCCGCATCCGTGTCGATCACCCGACCGGCGGCGTCCAAACAGACCGCGGCCGTGCCGGGACCAGAAAGCGCGACACCCGGCGCCGCAGTGTCCGCCGGCACGTCACCGGCTCGGTCGGATGCAGCTGTCGTCCCAGCCGATGCGCCGCCGACCAGCCGCGCGCTTGACCTACGTCCACGGCCGCCGAGCTGTACGCCACCTTCGCCTCCGACGCCAACCTCGCGGGCGCCGTCGCGTCACCTAGCACGGCCGTGCGGGCCTCCGCAGGTCCCCTCCACCCGACCCGCGCGCCTCCCGCCCATCGTGTCGGGCCGCCTGGCGGCCTGAAAGTGCCGCGCGAACGGTCCGGGCGAAGCGCTCGTGCACCGACTGCCGGGTACAGCCCAGGGGGCCGTGGGGCGGATGGTTGACGGTGAAATCTTCGGACGCCCTCGTATCTCCCCCGGCGCCTTAACCTCCGTGCTTCGGTGCTTACTTGAACGCTTCACTATGCGCTCCGAACGGATGCGCCCCCGGTACGACGGTGGTTCAGTGGAAGAAGAGGCAATCCGCAATCAGGACTCGGGGGCGAGAGAAACAGTCGAGGGAGGCCGTGATCATGAACGGCTTCAAGCTGGGCGAACCTTTGGACCAGAGCAGTGAGGGCTTCCACAACATGGCCCCGCCCGTGGTGTTCAGCACCCAGGCCACCGGATTCGTGGAGCTGAAGACCCCTGAGGATCTGCGCGCCTGGGAGGTGGCCCTGCGCACCACCACCGGCATGGAGATCTCTGCCGAGGCGCTGGCCGGCCACACGTGTGAGACGGGGTGCGGCCCCAACTGCTGCTGCGACAAGTGCGACGCGGCATGATCCTGGCCCTGTCGTACCACGAGGACCTGCACGCCCTCGCCGTCCAGCTCGCCGTCCGCGCCCGTGGCGAGGAGTTCCACGTCGTGGAGTGCGACTCGGTGAGCGGCAGACCGGGCCTGTCCTGGGAGCTGGCCGGAGTGCTGCCGGAAAACGGCTCGGGCTCCGGCTCAGGCTCCTCGGCCGCCGTGCTGACGTCGGAGGGGCGGACGGTGGCCCCCGGTGAGGCGGAGCTGCTGTGGTGGCGGCGGGCACGGGCGGACCAGCTCGCCATGTCCGGCGTGACATCGGGTGACGGGGAGGTCGGGGCGCAGCAGGTGACTTTGGTGAACAACGACTGCCGTGGAGCGCTGGCGGGCATCCTGGCCGCCTCGTTCCGCGGCGAGTGGATCTCCCCGCCGGAGGCGACCGACCGGGCGGGGGACAAGGTCTACCAGCTGTGGGTGGCCCAGCAGGCCGGATTCCGCGTGCCGCGGACGCTGATCACACAGTCGCGTGACGAGGTCGTCGACTTCGCGCGCGAGGTCGGGCGGGTCATCGTCAAGCCCGTCGTGGGTGCGCCGGGCCCCTCCCTCCTCACCCAGCGGATCGACGACCCGCTGTCGCTGCCCGCGGAGTCCTTCGCGGTGTGCCCGGCGACCTACCAGGAATACGTGCCGGGGCGGCACCACATCCGGCTCAACTGCTTCGGCGACCGGATGTTCGCGGCGCTGATCGAGACGGAGGAACTGGACTGGCGGCCCGACCTCCGCGTCCCGATCAAGCGGTGGCCGGTGCCCGAGGACCTGGCCCGGCTGGTCCGCAGGACCCTCGACCGGCTGGAGCTGCCGATGGGGGTGATCGACCTGAAGCTCACCCCGCAGGGAGAGGCCGTCTGGCTGGAGGTCAACCCGCAGGGGCAGTTCCTGTTCCTGGAGCCGATCACCGGCGAGCCGCTGACGGAGCACTTCGCGGACTATCTGGTCGACACCGCAGCGAAGGCCGCGGGGGCGGCTACGCCTGTGGCGGTGGGCGGCGGCCGCAGTTGAAGCGCTTGCACGACACGCGGCGGACGACCGCCGTCGTGCGCGGCCGGGCCAGGGCCGTGCGGGCGCAGGACTCCGCCGACGTGCCACTCCGTCGCCGGGGTGGCGTGACTCCCGTGCGCCCCGCACCGGCCCACCGGGCCACCCCGCCGGAGAAGATCGCGTTCCAGATGAAGGCCCCGATCTGGTGCCGCAGTCCAGGGCGCGTTGTGCGACGGTCAGCGCCAGTGCGCTCATGCCCACCCCTGCCAGCCCGGCCACGACGACGACCCGGGCGGCCGCCAGGACGACGACCCCCCACCGCACGGAACGCCCCATGGCAGCACGATGACACCACGTACCGCTGCGCCGCGCCGGAATCGGCGCAACCGGGCCGCCCGCCGTGCGCGCGGTACGGAAGGGGTCGTCGAGACCAGCCCGGCTTGACGAAGGACCTATAGCCCACTAGCCGTGTTCGAGCGGCGAGACGAACACGCACTGCGGAGTGACGCCCTCGTCGTAGCCGGCTGCGCTCATGATCATGAACTGGAAGCCTTCCGCGTCCGGGTGCCGCTCGTTCGTACGCGTACGGAGCCAGTCCCGCAGGATCCGGTACGCCGGCTTCTCGTCCGGGTCGGGTAGGCCCTGTGCCGCGTGGAAGGACAGTTCGCGGCACAGGTCGAGGACGGCCTTCTGCTCGCGCCGCTCGGGGAACCACACCATGTGCCGGGCCGTCCGTTCCGCGATGCGCGAGACGACTTCCCAGTCGGAAGCGCTCCCCCCTCTCGTCGGGCGGTACAGGAGGTGGAGGTCGTGCGTGACCGGCACCGGGGCGAACAGCCGCCAGTCGGGCAGGATCAGGCCGGTCCGGTCCAGGGCGCGCAGCCGGTCGAAGACGCGCAGGGGGTGCTGGCTCAGGGCGGTGGCGGCCAGGGCCGCCCCCAGGATCACTTCCACCGCCAGGGCGATGTGGGGCCGTGTCCTGGTGGCGGTCTCGCCTCCGCGGTGGAACATCGGGCTCATCGCGGCACGTCTCCGTCCGGGAGGCCCGCGCAGAACGCGGTGATGACGGCTGCCGTCCGCGTCGCGCTCCCGCGCGACAGGAGCAGGTGTCCGGGTCGGGCGCCCGGCACGACGTGCCCCGCCACGGAGCCGGGCAGCGGGAGCTGGGGGGTGTGGGCGGCGGAGACCAGGCAGACCGGGGCCGCGGAGCGTGCCAGCATGGCGGGGGTGACCGTGCCCAGGTCGCCCATGGTGGTGCTCTCGTGCCGCCCCGTCCGCCACATGCTCGGGTCGCGGTACTGGTCTTCGCACCGGGCGCGGGCGTTCTCCGGCAGGCCCGCCACCCAGTCCGGGGTGGTGAGGAGGCCTCCCCAGCCCAGGCGCAGCGACCACAGGACCAGCGGGGAGATGCCGCCGTGTCCGGTCCCGTCGGTGGACGCCACCCCGTCGGGCCGCAGCACGGGTTCGAGGAGGACGACGCCGGCGGTTCGGCCGGTGAGGCGTTCGGCGGCCCGCACGGCCAGGCCCGCCCCCAGGGCGTGGCCGACCAGAACCAGGCGGCGCTCGCCGCACACGTGTCCCACGAGGTCGACGAGGTCCTCGACGGCTCGGGCGGTACGGGGCGTGCCACCGCGGGCCGGGCGACTGCGCCCGTAGCCGGCCCGGTCGTAGAGCAGGTGTGACGGCCCGCTGTCGGCGGATGTCAGCGCGGGGGCCAGCCAGGCCCAGTGCTCCATGGTGGCCAGCGAGCCGGTCGCGAACACGAGCACCGGTGGCTGTGGGTCCGCCGGGTTCTCGCGGGAGGTGTCGGCGAAGCGGTACGCGAGTTCGTTGCCCGATCGCACCGTGAGCAGGCGTTCGTCGGCGTGCGCGGTGAGGATCCGGCGGCGGCGGGCGGCGCGATCGGCGAACCCGGCCAGCGCGGCCGCCCCGATGCCGCCGGCGGCGATCCGGACGACCCGGGCCTCAGCGGACATCGCCGGACCTCGCCGAGACCCGACGCGCGGTGTAGAGGATCGCCGGGTAGGTGGCGACGAAGGCGAAGAGGAAACGGCCCAGTCCCATGGCGCGCGCGTTGACCAGGTGGAAGACCGTACCGGCCGAGACGAACACGGGGGCGTACCTGCCCCGGCCGAGGAAGTAGAGGAGCCCGAAGCCGCATTCGCCCAGCACCACCGCCGTGCCGGCCGTACACGCGGTACGCGGATGCGTGCGGACCAGTTCGAAGGCCTTGCGGTCGCCGTACGTCTCGGTGCGCAGCACGCCCGGCAGGGCCTCGCCGGAGCGCCACTCGGCGCCCGCGAGCTTCGAGTAGCCGGCGACGGTGTACGCCAGGGTCGACTGGGCGGCGATGTACCAGAGGCAGGCATCGGTGACTCGGGGTCCGCCGCCCGCGAGGCTTGCCAGTGCGGACGCGGCCTGGACCTGGAAGAGCAGTTGCTCAGAGCCGTCCGACTGGACGGTGTGGCGTCGGTGGGTGACCGCCGAGGACACCGCGAGGAGGGCCAGCGCCGCCGAGCGCGTCGTCCGGCCGGGTCGTGCCACGAGCAGGGTCACGGAGGCGGCCAGCCGGATCGTTTCCAGGACCTGTTCCGTGCGGCGTCCCGATGAGGCCTTGACCAGTGCGGAGAGGAGCTTCGCGTCCGCGGGGATCCGCCGGCTCATGAGATCGCCGCGCAGGACGGTGCCGTCGCGGTGATCGGCACGTGCCGATACGAGGGCTTCGAGGGAGCCGACGACTGCGGCGGCGGCCGCCAGGCGGTCCGTCAGCCTCAGTGCCGTCTCGGGGCGGGTCGTGCTCTCGGCGTACGCGGCCCTGAGCGCTCGGAACATGTTCACCTCGTCGGTCGGGGTCTTCCTCGGCGGTGCGGCAATGACGAAGCGGCTGCCGGCACGGTGCGTGCGGGCAGCCGCTGTGCGGGCGTCAGACGCAGCAGGGGAACTTGTTCACGACCAGGTCGCCGCCGGCCGCGGAGCGGTCACCGGACGCCTGCACCGCGTAGGAGGCGCCTTCGGTCTGCTCGGTCCGCTCCGCCGCGGCGGCGGGACCAGCGGCCAGGACGCCGACCGTGAGAACGCCGCCGGCGATGGCGAGAATGCGCGATCGGTCCATTTCAATGCTCCATTCTGAGGCTTTTTCAACGAGAAACGAAGCGGGGGTTCGGCGGGCGCACGCAATGACGTGAGCATTCGCCAAAGAAGAGGAATCCCCCGTGGATCCGGACTCGATGGCCCGACGGGACAGATCGAGTCACCGTCAGGAACTCCGGTCCGCTACGGCAGCCACAGTACGCGGCCGACGCGGCCGCTGTTAATGACCGGAGAGTAACTTGAGGTAGATCTGAGGATCACCTGAGGCTCCCCCAAACGCGCAGGTCAGAGCGCTTCGACAATTCGGAACTTTTAATTCCAGTGAAATATTCGACCCACCCAGGGTGATCGGTGCACGGAATAAAGGATTCAAGATCACGTACCCTCAACTCTTGCTCAAATGAATTGAGACAGCCCCGATCCATGAACAAGACTCGAATCCAGAACGGCCCGGGGAAAAACTTCTCCAGGGCCACGCAATCAAGAGGAGAATTGTCATGGCTGTCGCCACCCTGATGCCCGCCACCGCTGCCGACCTTTCCGACTTCGACCTCGAGCTCGACCTCGCGGTCTCCGCGGAGCTCGACGCCTCCCTGCAGCCGATGGCGGGCTTCACCAAGATCACCTGCGGTTCGAAGTCGGCGACCTCCACGATCATCAGCTGTGTGGACGAGCTCGGCCCGACCTGCTGCGCCTGACGCCGAACACGTACCAGGGCCAGCAGTGACGGGGCGCCGCGACCCGGCAGGGTCGCGGCGCCCCGGCGCTCCCCCACACCCCACTCCCCGGAGGGACCCCGCCATGGCATCGCAACCGGACTTCTCCGCCACGGGCCCGATGCTGCTTCGGCTGGCCGCCCTGGAACGCGGAGCCCTCTGCGTTCCGCTGCCGCGCCCCGACGCAGCCGGTTCCTTCGCCGACGAGGACCTCACCTCCTACGTACGCGCGCTCGCGGCCCACCCCGTCTTCCGTGAGACCGTCGAGGTCTCCAGTGGCTCCCTCGCGGCCCTGCTCCGCAAGGTCGAGTCGGGTGCGCGGGTCGAACGCAAGCACCTGCTCAAGGCCTGCCTGTCCATGTCGCGCTACGCGCTGCGCGTCACCGGCAGGCCGACACCCTTCGGGCTGAGCGCCGGGGTGACGGCGCTCCACAGCGCGGACCGCGCCCGTGCCGTCATCGACGGCCCCGGGGACAAGCACGTCCGCCTCGACGCGGGCTGGTTCGCCGCGCAGGCCAGGACCTGGCTCGAAGAGCCGCGCCTGCGCCACGCCGCCGACGTGCTGGTCAACGACCTGTGTTTCCTGCGGGGAGACCGGCTGGTGCTCGGGTGCGGCCGTGACGACTACCGTGGCCGCGAGGTGACGGTGCGCGCCACCGCCTTCGTCCGCTGGGTACTGAACGAGGCGGCCGCACGCCCGGTCACGTGGGCGGCTCTGCTCGACAGGGCGGTCGCAGCCCATCCGGCCGTGGACCGGGAGCGGCTGGACGCGGTTCTGCTCCAGCTGGCACGCACCGAGTTCCTGCTGACCACGCTCGCCCCCGAGTCCCTGGACGAGAAGGCCCTGGCCCGTGTCCTGGACCTGCTGGGCGAGGACAGTGCCGAGGGCCGTCGCCTCACCACGGTCCTCGGCGCCCTCGAGGAATTCCGGAAGGCTCCGCCGGGTGGCGGCGCCGGCCTGTGGCACGCCGTCCACCTGGCCGCGGGGGTGACCGGCCCCGACGCCTGCGTGGCACAGGTCGACCTCGCCATGGCGGCGGACGTCGCGGTCCCGCCCTCCGTCACCGAGGAAGTGGAGAGGTACGCCTCCGCGCTGTGGAACATGACCCCGCAGACCGAGGTCTACGCCCACATGCGCGAGTACCGCGAAGCCTTCATGGACAAGTACGGCGAGGCGGGCGCCGTGCCGCTCCCCGAGCTGATCGACCCTCACACCGGCCTCGGCTTCCCCCGTGGCTACGGCAACCCGCCGGTCTCCCGCGACGCGCGCCTCGCCGCGTACGAGGGGAACAAGGAGGACACGCGGGACGGCCGCCGCCTCGAAGTGCTCGGCCGGCTGATCCAGCGCGGAATGCTCAGCCCCGACCGGGAGATCAACCTGAGCCCCGCAGACGTCGAGGCACTGACCGCCGGGCACGCAACGCCTCCCCCGCCGGCGCTCGAGCTCACCTTCCAGCTGCTGGCGGACCACACCGACGACCTGGACCGCGGTGACTTCACGCTGGTCGCGGCCCCGATGATCGGCTCGGCCACCGCCGGAGCCTCGATGGGCCGCTTCGCCGCCATCGCGGGCATCGAGCAGCCGCTGGGCACCCTGCTCCGCGCACCGGCCCCCGAGGGCATCACGGCGCAGCTGGTGTTCAAGCCGATGAACTCCCGGGCCGGCAACGTCACCCAGGCCGGCCGGCTCGTCCCGTACGAGATCGTCGTGGGCGGCATGCCCGATGCCGGCTCCCCCGCCTCCCTCGACTGGCGCGACCTCCTCGTGGCCGCCGACGGTGAGCGGCTCTGGCTCGTGCACGCGCCGAGCGGGCAGGAAGTGCACCCCGTGGTGCCCCACATGCTCAACCTGGAGACGCACGCGCCCAATCTCGTCAGGCTGCTCGCGGAGATGAAGCACTCCGGAGCCGCCCGCATCCTCCAGATCTGGGACTGGTCCGGCTTCGGCGCCGCCCCCTGGCTCCCCCGGGTCCGCCTGGGCAAGGCCGTGATCTCGCCCCTGCGCTGGCGCCCCAGCCTGGCGATGCGCGACGGCGCCCACTCTCCCGAGGCCTTCCTGACGGCACTGGAGGAATGGCGGGAGGAGCTCGGCGTGCCCGACCGGGTGTGTGTCTCCCAGGCCGACAACAGCTACGAGATCGACCTGCGCGAGCCGTTCCACCGGGAGCTCCTGCGCAGGGACGTCACCAAGGCGCAGGTGAGGATCACCGAGACGATGCGTGCGCTCGGGTCCTGTGGCTGGGCCGGCGGAAGAGCGAACGAGATCACGGTCCCGCTGGTGGCCCGCCTGCGGCCCGGCGCGACCCGCACGGCGCCGCCGCCCAGCCCGGTACCGGCCGTGCACCACTCACCCGGCGGAGAGTGGTTCTACGCCGAGCTGTCCGCCGTGCCGGAGACGCACGACGAGTTGATCTGCTCCCTCGACGAGATGCTCCGGCCCCTTCACGGACAGCTGGACAGCTGGCACTTCGTGCGCTTCCTCCACCCCGAGCCCCAAGTACGCCTAAGGGTCCGCTCGTCGGATCCGGACATCGCCGCAGGCCTCCAGGCACAACTGGAGCAGCTGCGCGTCCGCGGGCTGATCAGGGGATTCCGGGTGTGCCCGTACGAGCCGGAAACGGCCCGGTACGGCGGTCCGGACGTGATGGCCGACGCCGAGTCCGTGTTCTGCCTCGACAGCCAGACCGCGGCAGCGGAGCTCCGGCTGCTGCGGAGCGGGCGCGGACTGTCGCGGGAGCAGCTGACCGTGGCCAACTACGGCCTCATGCTCGACGCCCTCATGCCGCAGGAGTGGCCGGAGTGGATCGGGACGTTGTTCCCCAAGTCCACCGACGGCTCCCTGACGCGCCGGCTCGTCTCGGACACCGCACGCCTGGTCGTCCCGGGGGCGAGCGCCCTCAACCTCGAGCAGGCCCTCGCCACGCCAGGCCTCGCCGAGACCTGGCGGACGGCGCCGGCTCTGGAAGCGGTGGCGACGAAGCTGGACGCCGTCGCGCGCCGGACCGGCAGCCAGGCCGCCCGGCGCCGGGCGGTCCTCAGCTTCCTGCACATGCAGCACAACAGGCTCGTCGGCATCGACCGGGCGGCCGAGCTGCGCACCCTGACCCTGCTCGCGCACATCGCACGGGCACACACCGACCGTCTCAAGCACCACGGGGGACAGCGATGAGCGAGCAGACCCGCCGGACAGCGCGGGCGGTGGCGGACGCCCTCGCCGACCGCCTCGCGGACCCCCGGGCGATCCCGGTCGGCGACCTTCCCGGCGAGGCCCGACACGTCAACATCTCGGAGGTCGAGGCGGGGACGCTGGCCCGCGGTCATTCGGGCATCTCGCTGCTCTTCAGCAGCCGGGCCACGGGGAACTCCGCCGCCGCGGCCCACGGACACCTGCAGCACTGTTCGCAGCTCCTGCGCAAGCTGCCGCAGCCCGGGTTCGGCATGCAGGCCCACCTCACGGGGCTCGGGTTCGCCATGCTCGCGGCCCGCACCGCCACCGGCGGCTACGGCCAGGCCCTGGAGCAGCTGGACGAACACATAGGCCGGGCGGCCGAAGCGCTGTGCGCCCCTGCCGCAGCCGGGTCACGGGAGCTCGACCGGTTCGACGCCGTCAGCGGCCTCACCGGCATCGGCCGCTACCTGCTGCTGCGCGGCGAACCCGTGGCGCCGACGACGGAGAAGGTGCTGGACTCCCTGGTCTCCATGGCCCTCGAAGGGACGGCCCCTTCCGCCTCCGCCGACGGTGGCCTCCCCGGTTTCTGGGCGGACGAAGCCCCCTCCCCCTACTTCGCGGCCGACTCCGACGTGGCGCGGCACGGCCATCTCAACCTCGGCCTCGCCCACGGGATCCCGGGACCCGTCGTGCTGCTCTCGCTCGCCTACGCGCAGGGCATCCGCCGGCCGGGGCTCCTGGAGGCGGTGGAGCGGCTGTCGGACCTGCTGGTCGACTGGGTCCAGTACGACGGGTACGGCCCCTTCTGGCCCGGCTACCTCTCCCGGAGCGAGTTCCTGACGGGCACCCTCGCCTCTCCCCGTACGCGCCAGTTCCGCTGGTGCTACGACGTACCGGGGGTGGCCAGGGCCCTGCAGATCGCCGGCCGGGCCACGGACCGGCCCGACTGGACCGCTCTCGCCGGCGAAGCGGTGGCCGCGGCACTCTCCGTACCCGCCGAAGCCTGGGGGGAGACGGGCATGGGCATGTGCCACGGCTGGGCCGGTCTCCTGCACCTCCTGGGCCACTTCACGGACGGCCCCCACGCCACGGCCGTCAGGGCCGCCCGGGACGACATCGCCACGCGGATCACGGACGGCTTCAACGAGGCGTTCCGCTTCGGCTACCGCCCGGCCCACGCGGACAACCCGCACGGCGGCGACTACCCGGGGCTGCTGGACGGTGCGGCCGGGATCGCCCTGGCACTGGATTCCTACGCGGACGAGGGAAGGCAGGCGTTCCCCTGGGACGCCGCCTTCCTGACCGCCTGATGCGGCGAGGAGCGGGCACGGCATGAGCGCACAGCACACATTCGACCCCTCTGCCCTACGGCTCGGGCCGCACGCGGAGCCCCTGCCGCGGTTCCTCAGGAGGGCCGCCGACGAACTGGAGGGACACGGCACACACGACCCGCGCCTGGTCGCGGCGATCGAGGCCCTGCTGGCCGGCGGACTGGACGCGGTGCACGAGAGGACGGACCGACCGCAGTGGGCGGAGTACCGGCTGCACCTGCCCGCGGCCATGGGCCAACCGGAGCTGTACGCGGCTCTCGGCCACCTCGCTCGGCAACTGCTGTCCACGGAGCGGGCCGAGGACTTCTTCTTCATGCACAAGGAGCCGGGCATGCGGGTCCGGTTCAGGTTGCCCGCCTCCGGCGGGAATCCGCAGGAGACGGTCGGCGTCCTCGACGCCGCCATGGCCGAATGGCGGCACCGGGGGCTGGCCGAGGCCTGGTCACGCGCGGTGTACGAACCGGAGCAGCACCTCTTCGGCGGGCCGGTGTCCATGGCGAGCGTGCACCGCCTCTTCACCGCGGACTCCCTCGCCTGGGCGGAGCACTGGGCGCGCCGGCCCGAGGACCGCAAGCCGGCCTGGGCGGTCTCCCTGGTGATGATCGAGGCCCTGCTCGACGAGCTCCGGATCGTGGGCTGGGAAGACCGCGACGTCTGGGACCGTCTGCGCCGGCAGGCCGGGCGGAGCATGGCCGGCGAGGAACCGGAAGGCTGGGGCGAGACCGTCACGAAGATCCACCGTGTGTGGTCCGAACCGGGCAGGCTGGCATCCATTACCCGGCCCTGGAACCTGCCGTACCCCGAAGCGTTCGCGCGTGCCGCCCGGACGGAGTGCCCGCGCTGGCTGGCGGAGTACTTCGCCTCCCCCGAGGCGTACGTCGGGCCGCGGGAGGCGGCCGCCTTCTTCATCGTCTACCACTGGAACCGCGCGGCACTCCCGTTCAGCCGGCAGTGCGCGATCGTAGAGGCGCTGCTGCGGTGACCGACCATCAGGGAACGAGCATGACCGTCACCACCGACGCCGGGACCGGTACGCCCAGAGGGGGGAAGGCCTCGCCGTCCGCCGCCCCGGCCGCACGCCGGGTGGCGAGGCTGTTCCGGCCCCACCGCGGGAAGATCCTCCTGATCATCGCGCTGGTCGTCATGGACACCGCCGCGTCGGCCAGCTGGCCCTTCCTGCTCAGGGAGATCCTCGACGCCGCCCTGCCACACGGCGACATCGGCCTGCTGACGCTCCTGGCGGCGGGAATGGTCCTCGCCGCGGTCGTGGCGAACGCGTCCGGGGTGCTCCAGAACCTGCTGTCGAACCGCGCCGGCCACGAGGTGATGCACGAGCTGCGTTCCAGGACGTACGAGCACGTCCAGGGTCTGCCGGTGAGCTTCTTCACCGCGGCCCGCTCGGGCGACCTCCAGGCCCGCCTCACGAGCGACATCGCCGGCATGGAGACCACCCTCACCTCGACGCTGACCTCGGTGCTCTCCAACGGTGCGAGCGTCCTGGCGACCCTGACGGCGATGCTGCTGCTCGACTGGCGCATGGCCCTGTTCGTCCTGCCCCTCCTGGCGGCGTTCGTGGCCGTGAGCCGTTGGGTGGGTGCCGAACAGCGGAGCCTGACGGACGACCGGCAGCAGCGCGTGGCGGACATGACCGGGATGATCGAGGAATCGCTCTCCGTCTCCGGGGTGCTGCTCCGGCGCAGCATGGGGCGCAGCAGCTCGACGGCCGCCCGGTTCCGCGAGGCGTCGAGGCAGCTGGCGGCGGTGTCCTTGAAGGCGGGGCTCTCGGGGCAGTGGCGCATGTCGGCACTGGGCATCCTGATGGCCAGCGCCCCGCCCCTGCTGTACTGGGGGGCCGGTGTCATCGCGCAGGCCGAGGGGTCCCTCCCCTCCACCGGAACCCTCGTCGCCTTCGTCGCCCTCCAGCAGGCACTGGTGTGGCCTGCCACACAGCTGTTGTCGACGGGGGTGCAGCTCCAGGCCTCGATGTCCTACTTCCAGCGCATCTTCGAGTACCTCGACGTGGAGAACGACATCGTCGAGAGCGAACGGCCGGTGGTCCTGCGGGAGACGCGGGGCGAGGTCCGCTTCGACGGTGTCGGTTTCGGCTACGCGGCCGGGGGCGCCTGCCTGTCCGAGGTGGACCTGGTGGTCCCGGCCGGCAGCCATCTGGCGGTCGTCGGCGCCACCGGCTCGGGCAAGACGACCCTGGGCCACCTCGTTTCGAGGATGTACGACGCACGGGAGGGCACGGTCCGCATCGACGGTGTCGACGTACGGGACGTCTCCTTCGCCTCGCTGGCCGACACGGTGGGCGTGGTCGCGCAGGAGCCGTTCTTCTTCAACGAATCCGTCCGGCAGAACCTGCTCTACGCCAAGCCGGACGCCGACGAGGAGGAGCTGTACGCCGCGGCGCGGACGGCCCGGATCCACGAGGTGGTCCTCGCCCTCCCGGAGGGCTATGACACGGTCCTCGGCGAGCGCGGGCACCGGCTGTCCGGCGGCGAACGGCAACGGCTCGCCCTGGCCCGGACACTGCTGCGCAGACCGCCGGTCCTGGTCCTCGACGAGGCCACCAGCGCCCTCGACGTGGAAACGGAGGCCGCGGTCATGGCGAGCCTGGAGAGCGCAGCCCACCGGGTCACGCGCATCACCATCGCGCACCGCCTGTCGACCGTGCGCAACGCCGACCGCATCATCGTCCTCGACCACGGCCGGATCGTCGAGAGCGGCCGTCACGAGGAACTGACCGACCGGGGCGGCCGTTACGCGGAACTCATCGCGGCCCACGAGAACGGAGCCCTGGCATGGACCCGGTGACCTTGTCCGACGATCGGCTGATCCTGCGGCCGATGCGCCCGTCCGACGCCGGACACGTACTCGCCGGATGGCAGGACGAGACGGTGCGCCGGTGGACCGAGGTGCCGGCCGAGCCGACGCTCCGGCAGGCGCGGGCGTTCGTGGAGGTGGTGTGCGCCCAGGGCTGGCAGGACGCGACCAACCTGATCTTCGCCGCCGAGCTGAAGCGGACCGGCGAATTCGTCGGTTCGCTGGGCGTGTTCGGCCTGAGCTGGGCCGGCCTGTCCGAGCAACTGGCATGGGTGGGCTACTGGACCGCAGCCGGCCAACGGGGCCGTGGCCACACGTCGGCGGCCCTGCGCATGATGTCCGCATGGGCGTTCGGCGCCCTCGGCGTCGACCGGCTGGAGGCGGTGGTGGAGGTGGGCAACGACGCCTCCCTGGCCTGCGCTGAGCGGGCCGGCTACGTCCTGGAGGGAACCCACCGGGCCCGCACGGTCCAGAACGGCTCCCGCCGCGACGCCTGGGTCGCGGCCCTGCTCCCGCAGGATCTGGACCGGCCGTCCTCCGTCCCGTACCCGTGCGCTGCGCCCGGGCCGCCGCATCCTGCCGGACAGTGGCCGGCGCGCACCGGCCCGGCGGCCGGCACTGTCGGCGACGGCCGGCCGGCCACGGGCGCGGTCCGCCTCCCCGGGTAGGCCGGTCACGGCGGCCACGCCATCGGCCGGGCCGCTGCGCCGGGCCCGCTCGACGGGGTCGGCGCTGTCGTGTTCACCTCGTTCCCGGTCGTCCAGGGGTCTGGCGCAGGACCAGGCAGAGGAAGCCGAAGCTTTCCCGGTATCCGTGCAGCCACTGCGACCGGTGGGTGTCGGCCGTCGCCAGTACGTGGGCGGCGGCCGGGTCCGTCGGGTGGTCCAGGGCCCATGCCGCCAGCGAGCCCCAGCATGCCCACTCGTAGGCGTCCAGCTCGCCGCGGGTGCTGACGTGGCCGTGGACGGGGGTCCAACCGTCGGCGACGACGCGGTCCACCGTGGTCGCCAGGGTGTCGAGGTCGCCGAACATCTCGACGGCCGCCGGCGAAGGGGGCCGGTCCCAGAACGACTCGCCGATCAGGACGCGGCCGCCGGGAGCCAGGTGCCCGCGGGCCGCCGCGAGCGTGGGCAGGAGACCGCCGAAGGCGTGGGTGGCGCCGACGCTGATGACCAGGTCGAACGGCTGTGAGGAGACGAAGTCCGCGGCGTCCTCCTGGTGGAGGACCAGGCGCTCGCCGACTCCGAGTCCGCTCGCCGCCCGGCGGGCTTGCGTCAGGGCGGCTTCGGAGACGTCGACGCCTTCGGCGTGCAGGTGCGGGCGTGCGGCCAGGGCGCGCAGCAGCCATTCCGCCGTGCCGCATCCGAGGTCGAGGACGCGCTCGTCGCCTCGCGGCAGGCCGTGTTCGAGCAACCGGCCGACCGCGTCGTCGTCGAGCGGGGACTTGATGGGGTGACGGGCATGGGCGATCTCGGAGATCTGTTCGCGGCTCATCGGCGCGGCCTGTTCCGTGCCGAGGAGCAGGTTCGCGGCCACCGTCGTCCCGTCGGTGCGGATCGTGCCGGCGACGGCCTTCGCCCGTGCTGCCGTTTCGGGGGCGAGCGCTGTCGCGAGGGCGGCCGACAGGGACTCGGAGGTCGGGGCCGGGCCGTCGTGGGCCGCGCCGATGCCGAGCTCGGCCACGCGGCCGGCCCAGTAGGGCTGGTCCGCCATCTGGGGTACCACGACCTGGGGCGTGCCGGCTCGGGCGGCCGTCGTCGTGGTGCCCGCGCCGCCGTGGTGCACGATGGCGGCGACCCGGGGGAAGAGGGCCTGGTGGTTGACCTCGTCGACGGCGAAGCAGTCGTCCTCGCCGTCGCCCGGTTCCAGGTCGGCCCAGCCGCGGGAGAGCAGGACGCGGTGGCCCTGCGCGCGGACGGCCTCGATGGCGGCCCGGGTGACATGGTGCGCGTCGCGCACGGGAATGCTGCCGAAGCCCACGTACACCGGTGGTGTTCCGGCGTTCAGGAACGCCTCCAGATCGGCGGGGAGCGGGCGTTCGTCCGGTCGGATCCACGCGCCGGTCTGTACCACGTCGAGGTCCGCGGGCTCGGGCCACGGGCTCAGGACCGGGTCGGCTGCCAGCAACGGCCGATCGGTGAGGACGTGGTCGCGGACGCCGTCCACCGGGGGCAGGCCGACCGATGCCCGGTGCGCGTTGACCGCCTCGCCGAACAACGCGTTCAGGTTCTGCGCGTTCAGCTCCCACAGGACCCGGTTGTCGGTCACCTCCGGCGGGACGGGCCGGCCCGGCCACGGCAGCGGCGGGTGGTGCGGCGACGGCAGGAACGCCGGAAAGTAGGCCACGGGCACGTAGCGGATGCCCCGTCGCTCCGCCACCGACCGCGCGGCGGCCATGGCGGGGAGCAGGCCGGTCGCCACCACCACGTCACAGCCCTCCGCGCTCGCGGAGACCGCGTCGTACGTGGAGGTGAGCAACGCGGCCGTGCGCTCGGCCAGGCCCTCCGCCGCGGTCGGCGCCGCCCCGGTCACGACCGCCTTCACGACCGGCCGCAGCGGCCGGCCGATGGGTGTCAGGGGGAGGTCCTGCTTCTCCAGCAGCTCCGCGAAGTCCGGCGGCGCGCACATGCGCACCTGTGCGCCGAGCGCCCGCAGACTCACTGCGAGTCCCACCATCGGCTCGACGTCTCCGCGCGACCCGTACGCCATCAACAACACACGCATTGAGCGACTCTCGTTTCCGTGGATGCCGGCCTCGGCCGGTCGATGTGCGGCATCAGCGGCAGGCGGCCGGCTACGGCAGCCACCGGTCGACCGCGGTGCGGAGCTCAGACCGCCGGGACGTCGAGCTGGTACTCACGCGTGCGCCGGTAGAGGCGGAAGCCCAGTGCCTGGTTGACCGCCAGCATGTGGACGTTGTCCTCGGCGTTGTCCGTCTCGATTTCGACGACTTCCTGGTGGTCGGCTCGCAGTCGGCGGACCATGGCGGCCTTGACCCACAGCCCCAGCCCGTGGCCGCGGTGCGCCGGCACGACGGCCGTGTCGTACTGCTGGGCCCGCGGCGACGCTCCCCGGGGAATCACGATCTCGGTGTAGCCGGCCACGGTGCCGTCGTCGTGGACGGCGGCGGTGGTCAGGAGCACGTCCCCTCGGTCGGAGACCACCTTGGCCATGGCGCGGACGCGTTCGGGGTCCCACGCCACGCTGCCGTAGTCGAGGTCGCCGGTGGGCATGTCGTTCATCGCGTTCTTGGCCGCGGCGAAGGCGTCGGCGAGATCGTCGGGAACCGTTCCCGTCCAGCCGGCCAGCCTGTACCCGGTGTGCCTGGTTCCGGCGGCCAGGAGCACGGCTTCCTCGTCCAGCCGGTCGAAGTGCAGCAGCAGGTGATCCAGGCCCAGCGCCCGCCGGAAGCCCCACCGTTCGCAGAAGGCCTCGCCCGGGCTGTCGGCCGGGGCTTCGACGATGAGGCTTCGGCGCCCCTCGGTGCGGCAGGCCGCCACGACTGCCGACAGCAGGCGCGAGCCGGCTCCCCGTCGCCGGTGTGCGGGGTCGACGTGGAGTTCCAGTTCGGCGAGGTGGTCCCTGCCCGGGGTGGCGAACAGCCGCAGGCCCGCGACGGCGAACGGGACTCCGTCCGCTCCGGCGGCGAGCCAGGTCAGCCGCTGGCTGTCCAAGGGGGGCTGGGTGAGCTGGGCGTGGACCTGCCCGGGCCCGGGAAGCGGCACTCCCGGCAGGTCGTGGGCCATCGAGGCGGTGACGACCCGGTGCCAGACGGTGGCGTCGGTGACCGAAACGCTGTGGAGCGGTACGACGTGGACGAGCTCGGACAAGGTGAGGACTCCCGCGATCGATGTGGCGTGATGCACGGAAAGCTATGGCGGTCTGACGGACCGGCACATCGGTCGGCATGACTTAACGCCTTGATCAACAAGGCGGGGTCGTTAGGTATGTTTACCCCATGCTGTACGGGCGGGAGACCGAGCAGGACCAGATACGCCGGATACTCGACCGTGCCGGCGACGGTGCCGGCTGTGCGCTGGTGATTCACGGTGAGGCCGGGATGGGCAAGACGGCACTGCTGGAGTACGCCGCCGGGCTCGCGGGCCCCGGGCGGGTACTGCGGACCGTGGGCATCGAGTCGGAGATGGAGCTGGCCTTCGGTGGTCTGCACCAGCTCCTGTGGCCCGTCACCAGCCATCTGGAGCGGCTGCCCGAGCCGCAGGCCGCCGCGCTGAACGCGGCGTTCGGGCTGTCCGGGGAGGCGGTGCGCGACCGCTTCAGCCTGGGGACGGCGGTGCTGACGATCCTGTCGCAGGCCGCGGGCGGCGGTCCCCTCCTGTGCGTGATCGACGACTCCCAGTGGCTGGACCGGGCGTCCCTGGACGCTCTGACGTTCGCGGCCCGCCGGCTCCACTCCGAGGGCGTGGTGATGCTGTTCGGCGTACGCGACGGTGTGCCCGGCGGGCAGATCGCCGGCTTGCCCCGGCTGCTGCTGCACGGCCTCGACCCCGCGGCCGTCGACGCCCTGCTGACCGACCGCGTCGCCGCCCTGTCGCCCTACGCGCGGGACCGGATCGTGGAGCAGGCGCAGGGCAATCCGCTGGCCCTGCTGGAGCTGCCCGCGGCCCTCACCGCCGAACAGCGCGCAGGCCAGCTGAACCCGATCGCCCTTCCCGCCGGGCTGGCTTCGCCCTCCAGCCGGATCCAGGAGACGTTCCAGGAGCAGATCCGCCGCCTGCCCGACCCCACGCGGGCCATGCTGCTGGTGGCCGCCGCCGACGACTCCGGCGACCTGGACCTCGTACTGCGGGCGTCGACCCGCTTCGGCGCCACGCTGGAGGACCTGGAACCGGCTGAACACGCCGCGCTCGTCGTGCTCACCGAGAACAGGGTCGCCTTCCGCCACCCCCTCATCAGGTCGGCCACCTACCAGAACGCCGCCCTGGCCCGGCGCCTGGCAGCCCACAGGGCGCTGGCGGACGCGCTGGACGGGGAGTCGGGCGTCGGCAAGCACACCGACCGCAGGGCCTGGCACCTGGCGGCCGCCACGACCGGAGCCGACGAGGCCGTCGCCGCGCAGATGGTGGGCGTCGCGCAGAGGGCGGGAGGTCGTCAGGGCACGGCGTCCGCCTCGGCTGCCTACGAACGGGCGGCGCAGCTGACCGCGGACTCCGCCGGGCGCGCCCGGCTCCTGGCCGCCGCGGCCTTCACCTCGGCCGAGGCGGGGCAGTTCCACCGCACCGCGGCCCTCACCGACCGCATCAACGCACTCACCCTGGACCCGGTCATGCTCGCGGACTTCGCGCGCGTGCGGGCCATCGTCGAGCTCGACCGGGGATCGCCGGGCGAGGCCGCGCGCATCCTCCTCGAATGCGCGGACCGGATCAGCCGCTCGGCCGATCTGGCTCCGGTGCTGACCGAGGCGGTCCAGACGGCGCGGTCCTCGGGCGACGGGCAGCTGCTGGCCGAGGTCGCCGCCCGGCTCCCCGACTCGCCGGACTACGCGGTGGCGAGGGCGATGACGGGCCCCCTGGACGCCGTCAGGGACACGATGCGTCAGGCGCGGGCCGCGGGGAGGGAGGCCGGGTTCGCCGAAAGGATCCTGGCCAGTACGTACGACCAGCTCTTCGCCGATCACCGTGCCGCTCTCGACACCGCGACCGACTGCGTACGCGACTGCCGGGACCAGGACGTGGTCGGCTGGCTCCACACCGCACTGCACCTCCTCGCCGACGCCCAGCTGTCGCTGGGGCTCTACGATGAGGCCCGCGCCGCCGCCACCGAAGGGCTGGCCGTCGCCGAGCAGTTCGGCCGCCGCCACCGCGAAACGTACCTGCGGGCGACCCTGGCCACGATCGCGGCCCTCCAGGGCGAACAGGAACGGTGCGCCGGCCTGAGCGAAGCGGCACTGCGCTACGCCGATGCGCACGGCATCGAACTGGCCGCCGCCCACGCGCACCGGGCCCTCGGCCTGCTCGCCCTCGGCCTCGGCCACGCCGGGAACGCCCTGACCCACATGGAAGCCGCGCGGTCCCGAGTGGGGCACCCCGCTCTGGCGGCCTTCCTCCTTCCCGATCTGGTGGAGGCGGCCGTCCGGGCCGGGCAGCGGGAGCGCGCCGCGGAGCCCGTGGAGCTGCTGGCCCAGTGGGCGCAGGCGGCGAACCGGCCCGCCGCACTCGCCCTCTCACATCGCTGCCGGGCACTGACCGGTCCCGAGGGCGAGGCCGAGCGGCATTTCACGGCCGCCCTGCGCCTGCACGACGCGGACACCACGCAGCCTTTCGAACGCGCCCGCACCGAGCTGCTGTACGGAGAATGGCTGCGCCGCGAACGACGCCGGACCGACGCGCGCAGCCGCCTGCGTACCGCCCTGGAAGCGTTCGAGACGCTCGGCGCCCAGCCGTGGGCGGCCCGGGCCCGCACCGAACTCCAGGCCAGCGGTGAGACCCTGGACCCCGACAGCCGTCCGAACGCACTCCTCGGCCGGCTCAGCCCGCAGGAGCGCGAAGTCGTACGGCTCGCCGCCACGGGCGCCACCAACCGCGAGATCGCCACCCGGCTCTTCCTGAGCCCCCGCACCGTCGGCCACCACCTCTACCGGGCCTTCCCCAAGCTCGGCGTCAGCAACCGCACCGAGCTCCCGACCCTCCTGGGTCAGGACCGATGAGCCGGCGGAGCGCGCCCGGCCGGGCACGGGGGCTTCGGCGCTGACGCGCGGTACGCGGCATGCGGCGTGCGGCATGCGGCGTGCGGCATGCGGCATGCGGCATGCGGCATGCGGCATGCGGGGTCGGTCCTACAGGGCCTTGGTCAGGGCCTGGTCGAGGTCCGCCCACAGGTCCTGGACGTGCTCGATTCCGACCGAGACCCGGACCGTGCCCGGTCCGATGCCGGCTGCCGCGAGGGCGTCGGCGCCGAGCTGGCGGTGGGAGGTGGAGGCCGGGTGCATGACGAGGGTCTTCACATCGCCGAGCGAGGCGCTCAGCGATGCCAGTCGGACCGCTTCGACGAAGGTCCGGCCGGCTTCGCGGCCGCCCGCGAGGTCGAAGGAGACGACCCCGCCACCGCCCCGCGGCAGCAACCGCGCCGCCACCTCGTGGTCGGGGTGCCCCACGAGGGCGGGGTGCCGGACGGCGGTGACCGCCGGGTGCGCGGCCAGCCTCGCGGCGAGCTCGGCGGCGTTGGCACACTGCCGCTCGATGCGCAGCGGCAGCGTCTGCAGTCCGCGCAGGGTCAGCCAGGCGGCGAACGGATCGGTGGTGGCGCCCTGTTCGACCGCGTGGTGGCGGACGGCGCGGTAGGTCTGCTCGTCCCTGAAGACGGCGATGCCGCCGAGAACGTCGGCGTGACCGGCGAGGTACTTGGTCGCCGAGTGCACGACGATGTCGGCGCCGTACTCGATCGGACGGCACAGCAGGGGCGAGGCGAAGGTGTTGTCGACGACGGTGGCGACTCCGGCCTCGCGGGCGACGCCGATCAGGGCGGGCAGGTCGGAGACCCGCGTGGTGGGGTTGGCGATGGTCTCCAGGTAGAGCAGCCGGGTCTCCGGGCGCAGCGCGGCCCGCACCTCGTCGGGGTCGGAGCCGGAGACGTAGGTGACCGTCACGCCCCAGCGGGCGGTGAGGTCGGCGAGGAGGGCGTACGTGCCGCCGTAGAGGCACCGCTGGGCGACCACGTGGGCGCCGCCGGCGAGCAGTGCGAGCATGACGCCGCTGATGGCGCCCATCCCGGAGGCGTAGGAGAGCGCGGCGGCCCCTCCCTCCAGGCGGGCGACGGCGGTCTCCAGGGCGCGGACCGTGGGGTTGCCCAGTCGGCTGTAGACGAAGGTGTCGGTCGAGTCGAACGCCTCGGCCATGGCGTCGGCGGTGTCGAAGGCGAAGACGTGTCCCTGGTGGAGGGGGACACCGAGCGGCCTGCTGCCGCGGATCTCGGTCTGCGGGGAGTGGACGGCGAGGGTCTCCGGGCGCGGTGCCGGGGCGGAGGGGTGGGCGGCGGCGGGGTGCGTCTCGGCGGAGGGGTGGAGGGCGGCGGCGGGGTGCGTGTCGGTGCTCATGACGTCCACTCTGAGCACGCGGGGCTTGCGGTGACAGGACCAATCCCGGCAGATTGGTCTCCTGATGGAGCCAATTGCGCTGGACGACCTCGTCGCCCGGCTCGGCCGCTGGTCGGCCGGCCGGGGACCCCTGTACCTCCTCCTGGCCACGCGGATACGGCAGTTGGCGGACGACGGGCTGCTCCCGCCGGGCACGCCGCTGCCGGCGGACCGCCGGCTCGCCGTCGCGCTCGCGGTGGGGCGTACGACGGTGGTGTCGGCGTACGAGACGCTGAGGCAGGAGGGCCGTCTGATACGCCGCCAGGGCAGCGGAACCCGGGTGGCACCGGCGGTCCTGGCGCCGGCGGAGCCGCGGGTGACGGTGACGTCCAACCCGCTGTTCCTGCACCTCCTCGACCCCTCGGGGCGGGACGGGGTGATCCTCCTGAGCTGTGCCGCGCCCGTCGGTCCGCCGCCCGCTGTCGCCGAGGCGTACGGAGGGCTCGTCCTCCCGGCCGACGACCTGGGCTACCACCCGGCCGGCCTGCCCGTGCTGCGCGAGGCGGTGGCGCGGCGCTACGGGCGGCGGGGCGTGCCGACCTCCGCTGAGCAGGTCCTGGTCACCACCGGCGCCCAGCAGGCCATCGCGCTGCTCACCCGGCTGCTGCTCGCGCCCGGCGACGGTGTGCTCGTGGAGGCGCCGACCTATCCCGGTGCGCTGGACCTGTTCCGTGAGGCGGCGGCGGTGCCGTATCCGGTGCGGATGGGGCCGGACGGCCTCGACGTGGCGGAGGCGGTCAAGGTGATGGAACGCCACCGCCCTGCCATGGCGTACGTGATGCAGCGCTTCCAGAACCCGACCGGCGCGGTGCTGCCGCCGCTGCAGGGGCGGCGCCTGGTGGAGGCGGCGCAGGCGTACGGGGTGCCGCTGGTGGACGACGAAGTCCTCACCGACCTGGGCTTCGGCGACGTCCCGGAGCAGCCGCCGCTGTCCTCCTGCGGTTCCGAGGTGATCGCCGTGGGTTCGCTCAGCAAGGCGGTGTGGGGCGGCCTGCGGATCGGCTGGGTCCGGGGGCCGGCCCCGCTGGTGGCCCGGCTCGCCCGGCTGAAGGCGATCCACGACCTGGGCAGCGACGTTCCGGCGCAGCTGGCGGCGGTGCGGCTGCTGGAGGACTTCACGCCGCTGCTGCACCGCCGGGTGCGGGAACTGCGGGTCGGCCACGACCGTCTGCGGGCGGAGCTCGCCCGCCGGCTGCCCTCCTGGAGCTGTCCGCCGGCCGAGGGGGGCCAGACGCTGTGGGTGCGGCTCCCGTACGGTGACGGGGTCGCCTTCGCGCAGGTCGCGTTGCGCCACGGGGTGGCGGTGCTGCCGGGCTCGACGATGGATGCCCTCGGCGGGAGCACCCGCATGCTGCGCCTGCACTTCCTGCTCCCGCCGGACGTGCTCTCGGAGGCGGTGCGCAGACTCGCGGGGGCGTGGGCCGAGTACGCTCCGCGGCCCGGGGCCCGCACCGCGGCCCTGAGCGCGATCACCGTCTGAAGCGGACGACGCGCCGAGCGGGGAGTCGGTCAGTGCCGGTCCGGGGCGGGGATCGCCGTGGCGTGCACGGAGCCGAGCAGGCGCAGGGCCTGCGCGCTGGGGCTGTCGGGCTCCGCGTGGTAGACGATGAGCTGCTGGCCGGGGGCGTGGCGTACGTCGAAGGCGTGGTAAGTGAGGTGGAGGGCGCCGACGTCGGGGTGGCGGAAGTGCTTGGCCGCGCGGGTCTTGCCGCGCACGGTGTGGGTGCTCCACAGGCGGGCGAAGTCCGCGCTCCGTGCGAGCAGTGCGTGGACGAGTGCGCGTAGCCGCGGGTGGCCGGGATGTAGCCCCTCGGCTTCTCGGAGGTGGCCGACGACGGCCTTGGCCGTGTGGTCCCACTGGGCGTGGAAGTGCCGGCCGGCCGGGTCGAGGAAGACCATCGTGGCGAGGTTGTCCGCCGGGCGGAAGGGTGAGTAGAGGGCTTCGGCGAGGGCGTTGGCGGCCAGGATGTCGAGCGCGGGGCCGGTGACGACGGCGGGGGTGTCGGTGTAGCCGTCGATCAGCTCGCGCAGGGCGGGGTCCGCCTGGCCCTCCGCGCAGTGGGGGCGGGCCGGCACCGTGCCGGCGAGCCGGTGCAGGTGGGCCGCGGCGTCGGCGTCCAGCAGCAGGGCGCGGCTGAGCGCGTCCACGACCTGGGCCGAGGGGTGGCGCTCGCGCCCCTGCTCGAGCCGCGTGTAGTAGTCGGCGTTCACGCCCGCCAGTACGGCGACTTCCTCGCGGCGCAGCCCGGCCACGCGGCGCGTGCCGTGACTCGCCATGCCGACGTCGCCGGGCCGGACGGCGGCGCGGCGCGCGCGGAGGAAGTCTCCCAGGTGGTTGTCGTTCACGGCCCCAGGCTAGGCGGCTCGTCGCGTGCGGTGCCTGGGTGTGTCGCACCCGGGCACCTCCCGGCCTGGGCGGCGGCCGGGGCCCGGCACAGACTCGGTTCCCTGCCCAGACGAGGAGCCGGAATTGAACGCCCACACCACCAAAATCGTCGCCGTCACCGGAGCCAGCAGCGGGATCGGCGAAGCCACCGCCCGCCGGCTCGCCGCCGACGGCCACAGCCTGCTCCTCGGAGCGCGCCGCACCGGGCGTCTCGACGCGCTGGTCTCGGAGATCACCGCCCTGGGCGGCACGGCCGCGGCCCGGCGGCTGGACGTCACCGACGCCGCCGACGTGCGGGCGTTCGTCCTGGCCGCCCGCGACCTGTACGGGCGGGTGGACGTACTGGTCAACAACGCCGGTGTCATGCCGCTCTCGCCGCTGGCGGAGCTCAGGACGCGGGAGTGGGACCGGATGATCGACGTGAACCTGCGGGGGGTGCTGCACGGGATCGCCGCTGCCCTTCCGGTGATGCGCGCCCAAGGCGGCGGGCACATCGTGAACGTCGGGTCCGTCGGGGCGTACGAGGTCGTCCCCACCGCGGCCGTGTACTGCGCCACCAAGTTCGCCGTCCGCGCGGTCTCCGAGGGCCTTCGCCAGGAGTCCGCCGGCGACCTCCGGGTGACCGTGGTCTCCCCCGGTGTGACCGAGTCCGAACTCGCCGACGGCATCACGGACCCGGCGGCCCGGGAGGCGATGCGCGGCTACCGCTCAGTGGCACTGCCGGCCGACGCCATCGCGGGCGCGATCGCCTACGCCGTCTCCCAGCCGCCGGAGGTGGACGTCAACGAGATCGTGGTCCGCCCGTCGGCGAGCGCCCAGTAACACCGACCGGACGCCCCCGCCCCCGCTGCGGCCCGGCGCGTGGCGACCGGCGGGGCCCCGGCCGGTGCTGAGCGGTAACGTCCCGTACGGTGCGGAGCCTGGTCCGCCGGACGGTGCGGAGGAGCACCGCTCCGGGCCGGGGAGGGGTCAGCCGGGCCAGGTTCCGGTGAGCCGGCGGGTGGTGGCGGCTCCTGCCCGGTCGACGGCGGCCCTGACGACGGCGAAGATCGCCCCTTGCAGGGCCGCGGCGAGAAGGACCTCTTGCCAGGTGCGGTGCTCGTCGGTGGCGTCAGGGGCGTCGTCTTCGTGGCCGATCACCTTCCACGCCTGCCTGAAGGCCAGGCTCGCGGCCATGCCGCTGACGGCGCCGAGGGCGAGTCCCACGGGCTTGTAAGCGATCTTGGATGCCTTCACTTGTGCCTCCGGTTTCGGCGCAGGAGCAGGAAGACGGCCAACGCTGCGGCAGCCACCAGCAGCGGGGTGCGGTTGCTCCGCGTCAGGGTGGCGGCCGAGGCGGCCTTGTCGAGGACGGGGTCCGGGGTCTTGTCCTTGATCAGTTCGGCGGCCTGGGTGGCCTTGTCCCGGAGGTGACCGGTCAGGAGCGCGGCCTGCTCGGCGGCCTGCTCCTTGACCTCGGTGGCCTTCGCCTTGGTCTGCGCCTTGACGTCGGTCTTGGCGGCCAGCGCCTCGACGGTCTGGCCGAGCTGGTCGCGGGTCCGCTCGACCTGCGCGCGCAGCTGGTCCGGGGTCGGCTCGTCGGCCTGGGGCTGGTTGCTCATCGGTGGGCCTTCTCCTTGATCTCGGCCACATCGGCCTTGATGCTGTCGATGGTCTTCTCGGGGGCGGGACCGCCGGCCCGGGCGACCTGCTTCTTGCCGACCATCCCCAGCAGTGCGGCCAGGGCCGCCAGGGCGGCGCCGATGATCAGGGCTGATGCCCACAGCGGCAGGACCAGGGCCAGAGCGGCGACGGCGGCGGCGACCAGCGCCTGGGCGGCCAGGACGCCGACGAGGCCGGCGCCCCCGAAGAGGCCTCCGCCCAACCCGTACCGCTTGCCCTTCTGGGTCATCTCCGCGCGGGCCAGCTGCATCTCTTCCCGGACCAGCTCCGAGATCTGCTGCGAGGCCCGCGTCACGAGCTCGCCCACCGGCGCGTCGCTGCCGTGGCTTCCCATGGCGCTCATCGAACTGTTCACCTTCCTCCACTCCGCAGGGGGTTCTCGGGGCGCGCATACCCTGCCGTCAGCCGGTCACCCACGGCCAGGGCGGCGCAACGGTGGCGGTGTGCCGGCCGCCGTCCGGCCCTCAGCCCAGGCGCTCATGGTCTTCCTCGCTCCATTCGCGGGTGTCCCGCGGCTCGACGTAGGGCTCCTCGTCCGCGGGGTGGCCGCCCGCGATCGCGCGCTGACGCACCATCTCGGCGTCGAACTCCAAGCCCAGCAGGACGGCCAGGTTGGTGATCCACAACCACACCAGGAAGATGATCACGCCCGCGAGGGTGCCGTACGTCTTGTTGTACGAGCCGAAGTTCGCGACGTAGAACGCGAACCCGGCCGAGGCGACCATCCAGATCACCAACGCGAGGCAGCTGCCCGGGGTCACCCACTTGAAGCCACGGCCCTTGGCATTGGGCGCGGCCCAGTACAGCAGCGCGATCATGACCGTGACCAGGACCAGCAGGACGGGCCACTTCGCGATCGCCCACACCGTCATCGCGGTGTCGCCCACCCCCAGCGCCGAGCCCGCCTGGCGGGCCAGGGTGCCGGTGAAGACGACGATCAGCGCGCTGACCACGGCGAGGATCATGAGCACGACGGTCAGCCCGACGCGCAGCGGGAGCACCTTCCACACCGGCCGGCCTTCGGGCATGTCGTAGACGGCGTTGGAGGCGCGGATGAACGCGGCCACGTACCCGGAGGCCGACCAGATCGCCACGAGCAGACCTACGATCGCCAGGAGCGAGCCGATGCCGGCGTTGCCCTGGAGCTGCTGCACCGCGTTGCCGATCACGTCCCGAGCCGCTCCGGGGGTGAGCTTTTGCAGGTTGTCCAGGACCTGCCGGGTCGCCGACTCGCCCGCGACGCCCAGCAGCGACACCAGCACCAGCAGCGCGGGGAAGAGGGCCAGCACCCCGTAGTAGGTCAGCGCCGCCGCCCGGTCCGCCAGCTCGTCGTCCTTGAACTCCTTCAGGGTCCCGCGCAGCACCGCCTTCCAGGACCGCTTGGGCAACTCGGAGAGCCGATCCGGTGCCCGTTCCTCAACCTGCCGGCCAGGGCCCGGGCCCGGGTCGGCGGCCTCTCCGACGGGGCGCCGGTCGCCCTCGGGTTCTGATCTCTTCGTGGGTCTCATAGGGGGCGCTTTTCCATTCCGGCCGCGCCCATGCGGCTCGCGCCGCAGCGACTGCTCTCGGTTCGGTCCGGTTTCGTCCGAACCGCCGTGACCCGGTCTCAGTAGGATCATGATCATGAATGAGTGGAGTGCTCTTGGCCCGGCGGACGAGAAGCTGACGCAGGAAGCGGCCGAAGTCGCTGTGACCTGGGTACTCGCGGGACAGCTGACGGATGAGCGGTCGAAGCAGTTGATCGTGGGCGACCACCTGAGGAGCCACAGCTGGATGGGCGAAGCGGATTGGGTCCACCGCTGGGAACGAAGCTTCCTTGACGCCCTGGCGACGGCCGCCGACAGCGAGGAAGGCCGACAGCTCGTGGCCGCGGCGAAGGACACGGCGCTCCGGGACATGCAGAGCCACATGTACTTCGAACTCGACCAGGCGGGCTGGCTCGGCCCCACCCCCGGCCACCAGCGCGTCTGCGCGTCCCTGCGCCGCATCATCGCCACCGGCCCCCCGAAGGCCCCGTAGAGCTCTGTCCTGCCTGGCCCTTTGACGAGGCGGCCATCTCAACTGCCCCTCGACGGGCGTAGGAAACACATAAAGTTCGCGCGCATGAGCGGTGGGTGGAGGGGCACACGACGGCTCGGAGGTTGATAACTATGGTTCCCCTGCTTCTCGTTCTCCTGCTCGCCCTGATCCTCTTCGGTGCCGGTTTCGCGGTGAAGGTCCTCTGGTGGGTCGCCATCGCGGTGCTGGTGCTGTGGCTGGTCGGTTTCGTCGCCCGTCCCAAGGGCGGCAGCGGCCGCTGGTATCGCTGGTAGCCGTCTCCACGCGGCGGTGGCCCGCACCCTCTCCGAGAGGGTGCGGGCCACCGCCGTTTTCCGTGCCGCTTCCCGGCCGGGACGCGGCACTTGTCCCGATGTCCGGGTGAGGGCGGTTGCCGCGGGTATGCGAGGCGACAACCGGGACGGCTGTCGTGACGCAGCAGGGAACCTGCTCACCTCCACCGATCGGCGGCCGCCCCGGCCCCGGGGCCGTCCCCCGCCGCCGGGCGGCGCCTTCCCCGTGGCCGGGCCGGGGTCCTAGGGTGTGTGCATGGACATGCGGGCGGGTATCGAGGGCCTGGCCGAGGAGGCCGAGCAGCAGGTCCGGGACCACACCTGGGAACTGGTCCCCGCTGACCGGGTGGTCGCTTCGAAGGCGGCCGCCGATCTTCACACCGCCGTCGGCCCCCCGCACGTGCAGGAGGCCCTGCCGGCGGTCGACCGGCTGGAGTGTCTGCGGGAGGCTCTGGCCGTGCTGGCCATCGCCCTGGCCAGCGTCCACGGGCGTCTGGCCTGGTTCCTCGGCGCGGCCACGACCGTCCTCGCCCCGGTCCTGCACTGGCGTGCCCTGCCCGTGGAGGGCGGGTCCGCCTTCGGCACCACCGCGGCCACCCCGCAGCAGTACGCGGACGCGGAAGGGGCGATCCACCGCCTCCAGGCCGCCCTCACCCGCATCACCACCACCTGACCGGCCGCAGGACCGGCCCCGCCCGACCAGCCCGCCCCGGCGGGCACGGCCGTGAGGGGCCCTGCCGCGCCGAGTCCCGGTGCAGCCCTCAGCCGGCCGCTCCGACGGGCGGGCATGCGCCGTGGGAGGGCCGTCAGTGGCCGAGGGCGTTCTTGAGCTGCTGCTTCGTCATCGTCGAGCGGCCCTCGATGTTGCGCTCCTTCGCCTCCTGATACAGCTCGTCCTTGCTCCGCTCCGACGAACCGCCTCCACCCGACCTCTGGCCGCCCTGCTGCGAGGCCGACCTGCCCTGCGTGGAACCGCGGCCGGCCGTCTTGCTCTCCCCCGCCCGCGCGCGTTCCTTGTTCACCGTCCGGGAAGCCATCTCCTTCGCACGGCCCTCCGACATGCCGCGCTCCTCACCGGACTCCTTGATGTGCTCGTACTGGCGCTCACGCTTCGCGCTGGAACCTCTGGGCATGACACATCCCTGTCTCGACGTTGTCGGGTCACGGCCATGCTGAGGGCCGCCACCCCTCCCCGCACCTCCACCCGGGCCAGACGAGCAGCAGCCTCACACCGCGTGCTGTGGTGTTCCTTCGTCGGGCGCCAGTGCGGTGAGCAGGGCGCGGGCGTTCCGGAGGGAGCGGGGCCGGGGAGGGGTCGTCCACGGGTCGTCCGCCAACAGGCCGTCGATGGTGGAGAGGGTCCAGCGACGGGCGGTGAGCCGGGGATCGTCGAGGTCGCTCCAGGCCAGGGGGGCGGCGACCGGCGCGCCGGGGCGGGCCCGGACGGCGTAGGGGGTGACGGCCGTCTGGGCGTAGGCGTTGCGCCCGATGTCGAGGAACAGGCGGCCGCGCCGGTCCTTCTTCCTGGGCTCGGTGGTGAACCGGTCGGGGTGGCGGGCGGCCAGGACGCCGGCGACACCGCGCGCGAAGGCGCGCACCTCGTCGAAGGGCGCACGGCCGTCGAGGGCGATGACGACGTGGAGGCCGCGGGAACCCGTGGTCATGAGCAGGGACGGCAGTTCCAGCTCGCCCAGGAGGTGGTGGAGGCCGCGCGCGGCGTCCCGTACCGGCGCGAAGTCGTCACCGGCCGGGTCGAGGTCGAACACCAGCCGGTCCGGGTGGCCGGGCCGTTCGGCCTTGGACAGGAAGCGGTGCGGGGTGATGCACGCCTGGCCGGCGAGGTAGAGGAGCGTGGCCGTGTCGTCGCACAGGGCGTAGGTGACGGTTCCGTCCTCCTTGGGCAGCTCGGCCCGGTGGATCCAGTCCGGGAAGTGGTCGGGGACGTCCTTCTGCATGAACGCCGGGCCGTCGATGCCGTCCGGATGCCGTTCCAGCATCAGGGGCCGTCCGCGCAGGTGGGGCAGGATGCGGGGGGCGACCGTCCGGTAGTAGCCGGCGAGGTCGCTCTTGCTGATGCCGTCGCCGGGGAAGAGGACCTTGTCCGGGCGGCCGATCTCGACGGTGCGGCGGCCGGCCCGGAGGCGCTCCGGCGGGGTGGAGTGCTGCTTCGGGGTCATGGGCCCTCCCGGCCGGTGGTCTGCGGGTCGTCGGCGGCTCGGCGAAGTTCCTGTCGGCGCGGCTACCCGGGATCGCCGCCGTCACCCCTGGCGTTCGCGCCCGGCTGTCCGGGGCGGGTCAACCGCGCCGGCGAGCCACGGCCCGCGGCCCGCTACGGCTTCGGGGCGGCCCCGGGCGTCATCCTGCGCGCGGCCAAGTACTGTTCGGCGGCCTGGAGAGCCGCGTGGGTGCTGCGTTGCCCGATCAGGACGCACAGCGTGTACGCGGCGTTGCCGAGGTCGGCGCGCGTGGCCGGATCCTCGGGGGATGCCAGCAGACGGCGTCGGACGGCGCGCAGGTGGTTGAGGTGCTGGCGCAGGACGAGGGCGTTGGGCATGAGGCGGGAGGCGCCCGCGTCCGGCTCCGTGGGCGAGGTGCGGGCCCGGTCGATCGTCTGGGCCAGTGCCCGCTCCAGCCCCGGCTCGACGGGGGCGGCGCCGGCGTGCAGGGCGAAGACGGCCTCGGCCACGGCAGCCGCCGCGGTACCGGTCAGGCGGGCCGCCGGCTTCGAGGCCGCCCACGGCTTCCCCCTGCGCCTGGGCGACGAGACGATCGGCGCGCTGAACCTCCTCGCCCGCACCCCGGCCTCCATCCCCCCGCAGGACGCGAGCCTCATGAAGGCGCTGGCCCGCGTGGCCGCGACCTCCGTGCTGACGTGGACCGGGAGCCGCTGCGCCCGTATGACATCGTCACCCGCCACCCAGGCGGCGCTCTCCTCGAAGGGCGTACCGGACATCGCCGCCGGCATGCTCGCCGCCACCGCCGCCATCACCCCCGCCGAGGCGGGAGCGCGGCTGCGGGCCTACGCACGCGTGCACCACCGGCGGCCCGCCGACATCGCCGACGCCCTCGTACGCAGGACCCTGAGCCCCCGGTCCGTCCTCGCGCCGGAGACCTGACCGGGGGGGGTGGGCGCGGCGCGGGTGTCCTACACCCCTGGCCGCAGGCGTTCGGGCCCGGCGCGGCCGGGTCCCGGGCGGGTCCGGGGCTCGGAGGCCGCTCTGGCCGCTCCGGCCGTGCGGACGGCGGTGGCGAAGTCCTGGAGCCGGCGCAGCAGCCGGGTGGGCCTTTCGGTCTGCGGGTACTGCTGATCGACGAGGTCCAGGAGTCCACGCGGCTGGGGCTGCCAGTTGTAGGCGAAGAACGCGATTCCGCGCGCGTCCAGGCGGCGTGCGAAGCCGATCAGCGCGTCCAGGCCCGTGACGTCCATGAGGGTCAGGTCCTGCATGTCGCAGGCCACCACGTCCACGTCCGCGAGACCGGCCGTCGCCTCCTCGAGAACCGCTCCGGTGCTCTCGTCGAGCCGGCCGACGGGGGCGAGGTGCACGGTCGGGCCGTAGCGGCGGTGCTCGACCCACAGGACAGGGGGGCGGACGGTGAGCACCCGCTCCACCCCGGACAGGTGCAGGACGCGGGCCACCGGCCGGCTGAGCGCGGTCAGGACGAGCGTCTTGCCGGCCTGCGCGGCCAGCTCGTCCAGGTCCAGCAGGACATGCAGTCCTGCGCTGTCGCAGAAGGTGACGGCGGCCAGGTCGACGTCGAGTCCGGTGTCGCCGGCTTCCAGGGCCGCGGTGAGTTCCTCGCGCAGGCCCGGAGCTTCGTCCATGTCGATCTCGCCGCTGACCCGGGCCAGGACCCGCTGGGGGCCCGATTCGAAGACCACGGCGACGTGGTCGGGCTGGGAGGTCATGGCCTTGCTCCCTTCGCGACCCAAGCTGCGTGAGGCCCTCGGGATGGGGGTGGCGCGCGGCCCGCGGCTCAGCCGCTCCGGTCGCGCTCACGGGGGTCACCGTGCGGCGAGGGCCGGCCGGCCGTCCCGGCCTTGGAGGTCAGGTCGACCAGGAGTTGCAGGAGGTCCGCGACCTCGTGGCCGCCCTCGGCAGGGTGGCGGAAGGGGGTCCCGGGCGTGACCTTGTAGAGGTTGCGGCGGCCGTTGCGCACCCGGGTGAGGTACCCGGCGCTCTCCAGGTCCGCAACGATGGACTGCACCGCACGCTCGGTGATCAGGCAGGTCCGGGCCATGTCCCGCAGCCGTATCTCGGGATCTGCCAGGATGCTGGCGAGGATCCGGGCGTGGTGGGTGACGAACGTCCAGCTGGTCCGAGGCCCTGTCGGCCCTATCGGCTCCATGTCTGAATTATGCGCTTTGTGATTCCGGATCGGCCAGACCCGAACCCGGATGCGCCATGCCGCTGACGAGGGGGGCCGGTCAGAAGGGCGGGGCCGGGTCGATCGTGAACAGGGCCGAGGCGTTCGTCATCTCCAGCAGCCGCAGGAACTGACGCCGGGGCCCGGCGAGGCGCAGATCCTGCCCGGCTCTGGCGGCGAGGGTGCGGGCGGTGAGGAGGGCGTTGAGGCCGGAGGAGTCGCAGAAGGACAGGTGCCGCAGGTCGGCCACGACGCGGGCGGGCCGGGGCTCGGCGGTCAGGGCGTCGTGGAGGGCCTGGCGGAAGGCCGTGGCGCGGACGAGGTCCATCTCGCCGTAGGGGCGGACCACGGTGACGCTGCCGCGGGCGTCGACCTCGATTCGTTCGCTGCCGTCCTCGTCTTCGTGGTGGCCTTGCACGCGGGGGTCCTCTCGCCGGTCCGCCCACCGTAGGACCCGGCAGCGGATGCCGGCCCGCGCGACACCGGCCGCAGCGGGGGTTGCCACCGGCCGGGTGAGCGGCCCGGGCGTCGGCCGCGTACACCGCCGGCGGGGAAGCCGGGCCGCTCACAGCGCCGGCGACCCGAGCCGGCACAGGCCGTTGCGGCCCGGGTTGGCGGGTACACGCGCAGCATCTGATGTCAGCGGGAGAGGGGATGTCGTGGTGGGAGCGCTGGTTGCGGGTGGGTGGGGCCTGTTCGCGGGCGCGGCGCTGCTGGTCGGCGCCGCCATCGGCCTGTTCGTACGGGTCCCGCCCCGCTGGATCGCGCTCGTCATGGCGTTCGGCAGCGGCGTGCTGATGTCAGCGGTGTCCTTCGAGCTGATCGCCGAGGCGTACGAGCGCTCCGGCATCGGGCCCGTCGTCTGGGGCGCGGTCGGCGGGGCCGCGGTGTACTCGGGGGCGAACGCGCTGCTGGCGCGGCGCGGTGCCCAGCACCGCAAGCGCTCCGGGGAGCAACAGCCGTCGGAGTCGCAGTCGCCCGGTTCGGGCAACGCCATCGCGCTGGGCGCGCTGCTCGACGGGGTTCCGGAGTCGGTGGTGATCGGCACCAGCCTCCTGGGAGGCGGGCACCTGGGCGCGGCGACGGTGGGAGCGGTGTTCATCAGCAACCTGCCCGAGGGCCTGGCCAGCGCCGCCGGCATGCGCGGCGCGGGGCGCAGCCGCCGCTACGTCTTCACCCTGTGGGGCGGCATCGCGCTGATCAGCGGCTTGGCGGCACTCGCCGGGTACGCGCTGCTCGGCGGGGCCTCCGAGGCGGTGCTGGCGGTGATCACGGCGGTGGCGGGCGGGGCGATCCTCGCCATGATCGCGGACACGATGATCCCCGAGGCCTACAGCAAGGTGCACCTGCTGACGGGCCTGGTCACCGTGGCCGGGTTCTTGTCCGCGTTCGCCCTGGGCCACCTCTAGGGTCTGTCGGCCCCCGGCCGGACCGTCACACGCTGGGGTGCTTCGGGGTGTGGCGGGTGGGTGAGCGTGCGGCCGGGACGGCGGCGTCAGCGGTCCCGTCCCGTGGCCGGCGTCGAGCATGGGGCCGTATCCCGCCCCATCCGCTTCAGCCGTGAGGAGCCCTGCCGTGCTGGAACGCGCCCTGCGCAAGAACTCCGCCAAGGTCACCTTCGTCCTGCCCGCCGACACGCCCGCGGCCGAGGTGAGCGTGGTCGGGGACTTCAACGACTGGCGTCCCGGCGTCCATGCCCTGACCCCGCGCAAGGACGGCAACCGGGCCGTCACCGTGGAACTCCCCAAGGGCAGCAGCCACTCCTTCCGCTACCTCGCCGCCGGGGACTACTGGTTCAACGAGGACATGGCCGACGCCCAGGACGGCCCGAACAGCCGCATCCACACCTGACCGGCCGGCTTTCAGGTGGTCGTGGGGTCGGCGGCCTGGGGGCCGTGCCAGTCCAGGCACAGGACGGTGGCGTCGTCCCTGGGCGGGCGGCCTTCGTAGGCGTCGGAGACCGCGCCGACGAGCGTGCGTACGACCTCGCGGGGGTGGTCGTAGGCGGTCTTGCGGAGCAGACCCGGGAGGTCGACGGTTTCGGCGTCGCGTTCCTGCATGCCGTCGGTGTGCAGGAGCAGCCGGTCGCCGGGCCTCAGGTCGAGGTCCTGCACCTGGTAGGTGCCCTGCAGACCGAAGCCGAAGGGCAAGTTCACGGCCAGGGGCAGTTCGCTGACCGTGCCGTCGCGCAGCCGCAGGGGCCAGGGGTGGCCGGCGTTGACGAGCTGGGCGCTGGTGCCGTCGAGGGCGATGCGCAGGAGCTGGCCGGTGGCGATGCTGTGGTGGCCGTGGTCGAGGAGGGCCCGGTGGAGCTGGCGGGCCTGTTCGGCGAGGGTTTCGCCCGCGCGGCGGGCGCCGCGGGAGGCGTTGACCAGGAGGGTGGCCATGAGGGAGGCGTTGACGTCGTGGCCCATGGCGTCGGTGATCGAAAGGTGCAGGGTGTTCTGGTCGAGGCTGTAGTCGTAGGTGTCGCCGGCGATGTCGGAGGCCGGCACCAGAGCGCCGGCGAGCGTGAACTGGGGGGCCTCGCAGGAGGAGGCGGCGGGCAGGAGCTGGCGCTGGATCTCCGCGGAGAGGCTGACCTCGGTGGTGCGGTTGCCCCAGTGGTAGAGGTCGGTGAAGCGGCGGTCGGTGACGATGATGTACGCCAGCGCGTGCGCGGCTTCCTGGATCTGCTCCAGCACGCCCGGGGTGACGTCGGGGAGGAAGAGTTCCAGGACGCCGATGGCGTCCCCGCGGTTGGTGACCGGCGCCAGGACGCGCCGGCCCTGCCCGCCGTCCGGCGCCAGGAGCAGGCGCTGATGGTGCAGGACCTCGTCGTAGACGCTGCTGCCGGCGAGCGGCACCTGCGCGGCTCGGTCCTCCCGCTGTGGGCCCGCCGTGTCGTGGACGCGCAGCAGGCGCCGCCCGACGACGTCGACGAACAGGAACGACACGTACGCGGCGCCGAACCGGTCGCGCAGGTTGCGGGCCACGACGTCGAGGGAGTTCACCGGCGCCGCGGCCTCCGCCGCCGCCAGCACCTCGGCCAGCCCGATCCGATCATCCGCCACATCCGCCTCCTAGGGGTCTGCGAACTCTCCTTCCCCCGAAACGACGAAACCCCCGGACTGACACGACCACCTGACGCCGTGGGAAATCGGGTACGCGCCGCGGATACGGCCTGCGAGGCTGTGGGGATGACCGAGACGACCCCGTACGACGCCGACCGCGCCCGATTCACCCGACAGGCTCTCGCACGCCTCGTGCTGTGCGATCACGCGGCGGACGTCGCGGACGGCGCAACCGGGCTGATCGCCACCGAGAACGACCCCGACACCGGCCGAAAGCGCGTAGCCCGGCTGCCCACGGCAGCGTACGACCCCGCTTGGGCATGCGACCGGCTGGACACCTGGGCGGGAACCGGCTCGCTCTGGCCCGCCGTCGGCGGCCTCGGGCGGGAGGTCGGGGTCAGGGGGCCCATGGCAGGCGGAGGGCCTCGATTTCCGTGTCGTTCAGGAGGGCCTCGATGAGCGGGGCGGGGCCCGCGACCTTGGTGGCCCAGAGGTCGTAGTCCGTGCAGAGGACCCAGGACCGGTCCTGGGCCCAGAGGTTGGAGGGGGTCCAACCGTCCTCCTCCGGGTGGTCGTACAGTGCCTTGGCATCCGCGAGCGTGCCGGCCCGCAGGTGCAGGTCGTCGAAGTCCTCAGCCCTGTGCAGCAGCGGGTTGTAGTAGGCCGTGCAGCGGGTCTGCGGACCCTGCGGGCTGTGCTGGGTGAGGATGTCGACCAGGCGGTTCCAGTCGGTCCGGTCCAGACGGCCCTCGGACGGCCCCGCGATGCCGACCGGCCAGCCGCTCGGCTCCCGGAGCGAGGGGAACGAGCGGTGGCACGGCAGCCGCCCCTCGGGCGCCACGGGATCACCGGTCCGCTTCGAGAGTTCCGCCCAGCGCAGCCGGCGCCAACGGGGGCCGGGGGGCTCGCCCGGCGTTCCCCCGAACACGTCCGCGGGGTCGAGGCCCGGGATGACCTCGGGCCCGCCGCCGTTCAGTACGGCTCGTTGGTACGCGGCGTAGGACATGCCGGTGGGCCCGAGTTCGTGTTCGTACATGGAGTGCAGGACCCAGGCGGCGTCGGGCAGTGCCGGCGGCATGAAGCCTGTCAGGCCGTCATCGTCGGCGAGCTCCCGCAGCCAGTCGGTCCCCCCGGCCGAGGTCAGCGGCCACCGGGCCGTCGCCACGGCAGCGGATGTCTCGTTCATCCGTGTCATCCGTTGAGGATCTCACCTGCCGCGGCGAGCGCCGGCCTCACTTCCCGGCGTTGAGGTCAGCCCCGGCTCAGGTGGCGGACGGGGCGTGGTGGCCGTGCTGTTCGTAGAGGCGGTCGGCGAGGAGGGCGTGGGCGAGGGTTCCGCCGGCGCGGACCGAAGCGGTGACGAACGCGGTCTCGGCGAGTTCCTCTGCGGTGACGCCGTGCTTGCGGGCGGCTGCGGTGTGGACGTCGAGGCAGTACGCGCACTGGGTGACGAGGGCCACGGCCACGGAGATCAGCTCGCGGTAGCGGCGCGGGACGGCGCCGTCCTCGCGGTCGACCGCCTTCTGGAAGGCGAGCCAGGCCGCGAACTCGGGCGCCGCGGCGGCGCCCACGGAGCGGGCGCGGTGGAGGTCGTCGGGGTGGGCGTACATGGGTACTCCTTGGGGAAGTGGAGGTTGGTGGGGGGGGACGGCTCCACCTCATCCCGGGTGCTGCCTCCGCGTCCAAGACCGGTTCCGTGGGGGCGGTGCCGTTGTCGGTATCGTGGCCGGTCATGGACTTGAGGGCGTTGCGCTGTTTCGTCGCGGTCGCGGAGGAGGGCCACTTCGGCCGCGCCGCCGGGCGGCTCCACCTCGCCCAGCCGCCCCTCAGCCGCCGGATCCGCGATCTGGAGGCGGACCTGGGGTGCCGGCTGTTCGACCGGATCCCGACCGGGGCGCGCCTGACGGCGGCGGGAAGGGTGCTGCTCCCGGAGGCGCGCGACCTGTTGGCGCGGGCCGAGCGGGCCCGCGAGCGGGTGCGGGCGGCGGAGTCCGTACGCGAGGTCGTCCTGGGCGCCGTCGCCGGAGCCGGCCTGGACTCCTGCCCCGCCGCGCTCGCGGTGCTGCGCGACACCCACCCCGGGCTGCGGCTCAGGCTGCACGAGGCGCCGGTGACCGATCCGACGGGCGGGCTGCGGGAGCGTCGGGCCGATCTGGCACTGACCCGTCTCCCCTTCGACACCGCGGGGCTGACCGTACGTCAGCTCGGCGTCGAGCCCCTGGTGGCGGCGCTGCCCGCGGACGACGCGCTCGCCGCGCGGTCGCGGCTGCACGTGCGGGAACTCGCGGGGAGGCCGCGCTTCCGGCTGCCGGCCGGCACGGACGCGCGGTGGCGCGCGTACTGGCTCGCCGCTGCCGAGGACACTCCCGGGCCGGTGGTGACGTCCGTCGAGGAGTGCCTGCACGCGGTGGTGTGGGACGGGGTGACCGGGATACTGCCGGCCGGGGCCGCGCGCCGGCACGCGCGCCCCGGCATCGCGTTCGTCCCGGTCGACGGCCATCCGCCGAGCCGCGTGGTGCTGGCCCGCCGCGCGGACGCCCCCGATCCGCTCGTGGACGCGGTGGCCGCCGCTCTGGCGGACGCCCATGCTTCGGCGGGCGCCCTGGCCGGTGTCGACGCCGCCGTTCCGGTCGCGTAGCGGGCGGCCGCCGCCGGTGCCGAAGCCTCCCGCCCGGCGTCCTCTCGGATACCGCCGCACCGGTGCCGGCCCCTCGCGGACCGCTCGGGCGGCAGGCGGGCCGTCGGCAGCCTCGCCTCCCCCGCCCAGGAGACTCAGCCATCGCGGTGGTGGTTCACTTGCCGGACAGCTTGGTGGGGGTCAGGGGAGGTCGTGTGGAGGAGCCAGGGTTCCGTGTGCTGGTGACATCAGCCGGCAACCGGGGAACAGAGGCCGTACGTGCCATACGTACGGTCACCGGCCTCAGTCTCTGGAACAGCAAGCTTCTGCTCGCCGGAGCACCCGTGGAGATCATGGTCCCCGGCTCGCTCGAAGCTGACGAGGTGGCTGGGGTCCTTGAGGACGCGGGCGCCGCTGCCACGCTGCTCTGCGATTGCTGCGGCCGCGGCATCAGGCGGGGAGCCTTCCCCCTCGATTCCCCACGGTTCGACGGCCCGTGGGTTCTTGAGATCTGCTGGGCGAGTGGCTCACCCACCCCATGCGAGCCGGCCGGTTCGGGCTGAGGGGCGGGCGTCGGGCTCTGTCGCGGGCCGCCCCCGTGAGGGCCGTGCGGGGGGGCGGGCCGGTTGGGGTTTGTGTGGCTGTGGGGGTGCGCTCCGGTGTCCGCAGGATCTGTGGTGGGGTGTGTCGTGCGCCGTCGTTCTTCCGCGAATTCGCCCTCGGGGCCGCGGCGGTTATGCTCCGGGCCGGTGACCTCGGCCGGTTCGGGCGGAGGCCGTAGTCCCGCGCGAAGAGTTTCAGGAGTTCTGTGGTGATCGGACGTCAGGAAGCGCGGGCGTTCGTCGCCGAGGCGCTCTCCCCCCGCGGGTCTTCGGCGGTGCTGCTGCTCGGGGAGGCGGGGGTGGGCAAGACCCTGCTGCTGGACACCGCCGTCGAGGAGGCCGTCCGGGCCGGGGCCCAGGTGCTGCGCGTACGGGGCAACGCCGCCGAGTCCGAACTCGCCTTCGCCGGCCTGCACCAGCTGCTGCTGCCGGTCCTGGACGGGACCGGCGGCCTGCCGCCCCGTCAGCGGGCCGCGCTGCTGGCGGCGTTCGGGCTCGGGGACGACCCGGCGCCGCCCGACCTGATGATGATGAGCCTGGCCGTGCTCACCCTCACGTCCCAGGTCGCCTCCACCGCCCGGCTGGTGCTGGCCGTCGACGACGCCCAGTGGCTCGACCGCGGCAGCTGCCAGGTGCTCGGTTTCCTCGCCCGCCGCCTGGACGGCGAGTCGATCGGCCTGGTCGTCGCCGCCCGCGGCTGCCGCCCCGACTGGCTCGACCCGGCCGTCCCGGAGCTGGTCGTGCCGCCGCTCCCGCCCGCCGAGGCGGAGGAACTCCTCGCCGCGCAGCCGGGCGCGCCCGTCGGTCCGGCCCGCCGCCGGCTCCTCGAGACCGCCGCCGGCAACCCGCTGGCGCTGGTCGAGCTGGCGCGGTCCGCCGCCCGCGGTGGGGACCGGCTCCCCGCCGTCGGTCCGGTACCGGTCACCGATCTGCTGGAGCGCACCTTCGCCGCCCAGGTCGGCGAGCTGCCGGCCGCCACCCGTGCGGCGCTGGTGGTCGCCGCCGCCGCGGAGGGTGCCACCCTCGCCGACGTCCTCGCGGCCCTGCCGTCCGGTCCGGACACGGAGGTGTGGCTGCCCGCCGAGCGGGCCGGACTGGTGCGTCTGGAGGCCGACCGCATCAGTTTCCGCCACCCCCTGATCCGGTCCGCCATCTACGGCGCCGCCCCGTTCGCCGAGCGGCGCCGCGCGCATCTGGCGCTGGCGGCCGCCCTCGGCTCCGACCCCGACCGGCGGGCCTGGCAGCTGTCCGCCGCTGCGGTCGAACCCGATCCGGCGGTCTCGGGCGAGCTGGAGGGCACCGCCATGCGCGCCCTCGCCCGCGGGGCCGTCGCCGAGACCGTCGCCGGACTGGAACGCGCCGCACAGCTGCACCCGGTGGCGGCCGAGCGGACACGGCTGCTGTCGACCGCGGCCTACGCGGCCGTCGTCGCCGGTGACACCGACCGGGCCGAAGCCCTGGCCGCCGAGGCCTCCCGCCTCGACGCCGGTCCGGAGGCCCGGCGCTGGATATCGGCGCTCAGCGGCCTCGTCGCGATGCTGACCCTGCGCATGGAGCGCGCCTTCGCCCTCGTGGTGCCGGACGAACTGCCCGGCGCGGCACAGATCGACGCGGGTGTCAGCACGATCGCCACCGGCATCGCCTACCACTCGGGTCTGCCCGCGCAGCGGGAGCGGATCCGCCCCATGCTCGCGGCCCGGGCCGGCGACGAGGGCATGGCCGGCCACCCGTTCCACCTGTGGGACACCGGCTGCACGGACCCGTTCGTCCACGGCCCGGCGATCCGCGCCCTGCTCCCCGCCGTGACGGCCGCGCCGGGTCTGATCCCGACCGAGAGCCACACGCTGGGCGTCCTGTGCATGCTGCTCGACGAAACCGAGACGTCCGTCAGCCTGCTGGGCGAACTGGTCAACCCGCAGTGGGAGGGCGCCGCGGACTTCCACGCCGGCACCGCCGCCGCCGACCTGGCCTTCGCCCACCTCGACGGCGGGCGGTGGGCCGACGCCCGTCTCGGCGTCGAGCGGCCGGCCGAGCGGTTCCTCGCCGGCCGGCACACCCTCGGGCCCGCGCGCGCCCTGGCCGCCCTCGCCACGGTGTGCGCGCTGACGGGCGAGCCGGAGACCGCCCTGCGGCACGCGGCGGCCGTCCTCGCGGTCACCGAGCCGGCCGGAGCGCTCGCGACCGCGGCGCGCGCCCACCGTGCCGCCGGCCTGGCGGCCACCGCCCTCGGCGACCACACCTCCGCCCACCGTCACCTGCGCGCCCTGTACGACGAGCCGGGGGCGCCGCTGCACTACCACCTGTCCTGCTACGGCGTCGCCGATCTCGCGGCCGCCGCCGTGCTCACCGGGCGGACCGGGGACGCCCGTACCGTACTCGCCCGGGTCCGCGCCGAGGTCGGCGACGGGGCCTCGGTCCGGCTGCGCCAGATCCTGCTGCGCGCCACGGCCCTGCTCGCGGCCCCGGAGGAGGCCGGCGCGTACTTCCGGGAGGCCCTGGAGGACCGGGAGGGCGGGCGCTGGCCCTTCGAGCGGGGCCAGGTGTGGCTGGAGTACGGCGAATGGCTGCGCCGGCGACGGCAGATCGCCGACGCCCGCGACGCCCTGACCAAGGCGCGCGAGGTCTTCGAGGGGCTCGGCGCCGGATCCTGGGCGGCCCGCGCCGAGGCCGAACTGCGCGCGGCGGGCGTCGCCGTCGAATCGGCCCGCACCAGTGCCCTGCGCTCGCTGACCCCGCAGCGGCAGCGGATCGTCCGTCTCGCCGCCCAGGGGCTGACCAACCGGGAGATCGGCGAGCGGCTGTTCCTCTCCCCGCGCACCGTCGGCACCCACCTCTACCAGGCCTTTCCCGTCCTGGGCGTGTCCGCGCGCGCACAGCTGCGCGACGTGGTGGAGCGGGAACCGGGGGACTGAGACGGCCCGGTGCCACGGCGTACGTCACGTGACGGATGGCCGCAGGGCGAGGGGGGCCGAGAGTGGGAGCGGAACGACCCGTATCCCGTTCGGAGCCCCCCATGTCCGTCGTAGAGACCACCATCCTTCCGCTACCGCCCCGTGAACGCGCCGATTACTGGTGCGAGTTGGTGTCCGGCACCTTCATCCCGCTCGACGTCCGGCTGCACGAGCCGGTGCCCTCGGCCGGGACGATCGCCAGCAGGTCGCTCGGCCCGCTCCAGATCTCCGAGGTCGAGGCCGGACCCCAGACGGTGGACCGCAGCGCTCGCCGGATCGCGCAGGGCGGGGAGGAGTACCTGACCGTCACCCTCCAGCGCCGGGGGACCGCGCGGCTCACGCAGGACGGCCGTCAGGCCCTCGTGGGGCCCGGCTCGTTCACCTGCTCGGACGCCGGGCGGCCTTACCTGCGCGAGCAGCCCGACGCCTTCCGCTTCACCACCTTCCGGGTGCACAAGACGAGCCTGGGCGTCTCGGACGACGATCTCCGGGCGGCCACCGGCACGTTGTTCGACGGGGTGTCCGGGACGTCCGGCCTGGTGGCGGCGTTCCTGGGCCGGCTCGCCCGGCAGGCCGCCGGCTTCGACCCGCACACCGGCCACCGGCTCGCCCTGACCGCCTCCGACCTGCTGGCCCTCCTGGTCCGCGAGCGGCGCGGCCGGCTCGATCCGCGGGCACCGGAGCACGCGCGCGGGATGCTGACGCGCGTGCAGGAGTACGTCCTGCTCCATCTGGGTGATCCCGGCCTGTGCCCGGAGCGGGTCGCCGCGGCCCACCACGTGTCGGTGCGGTACCTGCACAAGCTGTTCCACGCCGAGGGCACGACGTTGGGGCGCTGGGTCCTGCGCGAACGGCTGGAGCGCTGCCGCCGGGAGCTGGCCCGGCCCGGCCGGGGCGTCCCGGCTGTGGGGGCCGTCGCCCAGCGCTGGGGGTTCGTCAGCCCCTCCCACTTCAGCCGTGCCTTCCGTGCCGCCTACGGCATGTCGCCCCGCGAATGGCAGGCCGCCGCCCGCCTCCGCCCCGCCGGGGGCTCCGGGGACCGGGTGGGCGGGTCCCCGGAGCCCGTCGCGGGTGCGTAGCCGGTCCGCCGGGTGGCGGGCGGCGCGCCCGGCGGGTGGCGGGGCGAGGGGTCACAGGGTGCGGCGTACGCCTGCCTGTCGTTCGAGGTTGCGCAGCTGCACGGCGAGGTCCCCCTCCACGGCGTGGTGCGCGGGGCCGGTGCGGCCGAGGGGCAGGACTTCCTCGCCGCGCACGTCTTCGAGCATGAGCGCGAAGGCCGCGTAGCCGGCGGCGAGCGCCACCAGGATTCCCAGGCCGCCGGCCGTGCGCGTCAGCCACTCGGCCCCGGTGACGCCGCCCAGGCCGGTGGCCGCCCAGCGGGGCAAGGAGGCCACGAGGACCAGCCACAGGGCCCGCTTGGGCCTGGTCACCGCGGCCATGAGGGCCCCGAAGCACACGAACGCCAGGTTGAACACGCCGAGCACCCTGGGTCCGCCGGGCGCGCCGCTGCCCATGACCAGGGCGTATGCGAGCCAGCTGCCGGCGAACGTGCCCATCAGGGTGGCGGCGATGACGTCCCGGGCCCCGAAGGCCAGCACGCTGACGACGAGTTGCAGGGCGAAGGCGGGCAGGACGCACAGCGCTACGGCCTGCCGGTCGGCGGGCCCCAGGACGCCCAGTTGCAGGCAGCCGGTCATCACGGAGGCGATGGCCACCGTGAAGAAGCCCAGCGGCATCGGCGAGGCGATGGGGTGCAGCGTGATCCGGGTCATCGCCCGGAGGTCGGGCTCGAAGCGGCGGCCGGCGCCGGGTGCGCTGGCCCCGGCGCCGGGTGCGGTGGCCCCGGCGGTGGGATCGGTGTCCATCCGTCCACTCCCCTCGTTCAGTGCGACAGGCACGGGTCGACGGGGTGCGCGGGTCGCGGCGCGGGGCCGGAGTCCGGGCGGGCGGCCCGCCAGGCGCGGTGCCGTTCGGATTCGGCGGCGGCTTCGGCCACGGCGTCGGCCTGGGCGGCGCCGTGGCGGTCGCCGGGGGCGGCGTAGCCGCCGAAGCGGGCCACGGGGCTCCACGCCGGGGAGACGGCGGGTGCCGGCTCCGCCAGCCCGGTGTACTCCTCGGTCGCGTGCACGATGCGTCCGCCGACGACCGTGAGCACCGATTCGATGGCGGGGATGACGTCGTCCGGGACGGTGAAGTAGTCGTGGGAGAGCACGGCCAGGTCGGCGAAGCAGCCCTCGCGCAGGACGCCCTTGACGTCCTCCTCTCCGGTCAGCCGCGCCCCGCCCCGGGTGTACAGGTCGAGGGCCTCGTGCCGGTCGAGGAGGGCGGCGGGCGGGTAGAGCGGGGTGCCGCCGACGGTGCGGCCGGTCACCAGCCAGTGCAGGGCGACCCACGGGTTGTACGAGGACACGCGGGTGGCGTCGGTTCCGGCGGCCACCGTCAGCCCCCGGTCGAGCATGGCGCGCACCGGGGGCGTACGGGAGGCGGCCGCGGCGCCGTAGCGGTCGAGGAAGACGCGGCCCTGGAAGGACATGCGGTTCTGCACCGACAGCGAGCCGCCGAGGGCGGCGATCCGGTCGAGGCTGTCGTCACGCACGGTCTCGGCGTGGTCGAACAGCCAGCGGTTCCCGGCGGGGAACAGGCCTTCGGCGGCGAGTTTCTCGAAGACCGCCAGGTCACGGCGGATGGTCTCGTCGTAGGTGGCGTGCAGCCGAAATCCCCAGCCGTTCTCCATCAGCAGCCGGACGGCCTGCTCGAACTCGCTCTCGTAGTCCGCGGCGAGGGCGGGCCGCGGCTCGGCGAAGTTCTCGAAGTCGGCCGCCGCCCAGGTGAGGTTCTCGCCGGCTCCGGCCAGGCGCAGCCATGCGTCTCCGTCGCCGGGCCGGACCGTCTGCGTCCAGCGGCGCAGGTCGTCCAGTTCCTGGCCCGCGGTCTGCGGGAAGAGGTAGTAGGCGATGCGCAGGGTCAGTTCGCCGGAGCGGGCGAGGTCGGTGACGGTGCCGTAGTCGGTGGGGAAGTTCTGGAAGCCGCCGGCCGCGTCGAGCGCCGAGGTGAGGCCGAACCGGTTGAGTTCGCGCAGGAAGTGGATGGTCGAGGTGCGCTTGTCGGCCGGGTCGAGCCCCGGAGCCCGGGCGAGGGTGGAGTACAGCACGAGGGCGCCCGGCGCCGCCAGCAGGACCCCGGTGGGTTCGCCGTCGCGGCCGCGTACGATCTGCCCGCCGCGCGGGTCGGGGGTGTCGCGGGTGAACCCGGCGGCGATGACGGCGGCCCGGTTCATGAGGGCGGACTGGTACAGGTGCAGGACGAAGACGGGGGTGTCGGGTGCGGCCGCGTTCAGCTCGGCGACCGTCGGCATGCGGCGTTCGGCGAACTGCTCGGGCGTCCAGCCGCCGACGACGCGGATCCACTGCCCCTTCGGTGTGCGGCCGGCCTGCTCGCGCAGCATGGCCAGGGCGTGCCGCAGGCTGCGCACCCCGTCCCACCGGAGTTCCAGCACGTAGTTGAGGCCGCCGCGGATGACGTGCAGGTGCGAGTCGTTCAGCCCGGGGACCACGCGGCGGCCGAGGGCGTCGACCACGCGGGTGGCGGGTCCGATGAGCCCGGCCAGGTCGTTGTCGTCCCCGAGGGCCAGGATCCGGCCGTCGCGGACGGCCACGCCGGCGGCCGCGGGGCGGGCGGGGTCCCCGGTGGACACCTTGGCGTTGCGGACCACGAGGTCCGCCGTGGCGGGGTGGGCCCGGGCCGAGGGGAGCAGGCCTGCCACGGGCATGCTGCTGCTGTCGCTCTGCGCTGCTGTTTCCGGTACCGGGCGGTCGTCCACGGGGAATCCTTCGTCGGTCGTCGGTCGTCTGCGGTGGGGGTACGGGCGGGTGCCGGGCCGGTGGCCGCTCCCGGGCGGGAGACGGCCACCGGCGCGCCGGGGCGGGGGCCGGTCAGCCCAGGAAGTCGAGCAGGGCGGAGTTGACCTCGTCGGCGTGCGTCCACAGCAGGCCGTGGGGGCCGCCCGGGACGACCTTCAGCTCGGCTCCGGCGATCCGGCGCGACAGCGGGATCGCGGTGGAGTCGATGGGCAGGGTGCGGTCGGCGTCGCCGTGCACGATCAGCGTGGGTACGTCGATGCGGGGCAGGTCGTCGCGGAAGTCGGTCAGCCAGGCCCGTACGCAGTCCAGGGTGCCCTTGGCGGAGGCTCCGACGGCGACGTTCCAGCTCGCCGCGACGGCCTGCGCGCTGATCCGCTCGCCGCCGAGCACGTCCACGTTGTAGAAGTCGGCGAGGAAGTCGGTCATGAACGCGAACCGGTCGGCGCGGATGGCTTCCTCGATGCCCTTGAAGACCTCGGCGTCGACGCCGGCCGGGTTGTCGTCCGTCTTGAGCAGGAAGGGCGGGACCACGCCGATCAGGACGGCCTTGGCTATGCGGTCGGAGCCGTAGGTGCCCAGGTAACGGGTGACCTCGCCGGTGCCCATCGAGAAGCCGACCAGGACGGCGTCGCGCAGGTCGAGGGCGGTCAGCACCTCGTTGAGGTCGGCGGCGAAGGTGTCGTAGTCGTAGCCGTCGGAGGGCTGGTCCGAGCGGCCGAAGCCGCGCCGGTCGTAGGTGATGACCCGGTTTCCGGCGGCGAGCAGGGCGGCGGTCTGCTTCTCCCAGGAGGCGCCGTTGAGCGGCCAGCCGTGGATCAGTACGACGGGCCGGCCGGTGCCGTGGTCCTCGTAGTAGAGCTCGACGGGTGTGGAGTCGCCTTCGGCGACCTTGATGTACGGCACGGGTGTGCTCCTCGTTCGGTGGGAGGTGGGAGGTGGGTCGGAGGGGGAGGTGGGGCGGGCTTCAGGGGTTGCGGGTCCCGGGCGGGCGCGGCTCGTCCGGGGTGCGGTGCAGGACGAGCCGGGTGAGCAGCCCGCTGCCGAGGCCGGCCGCGAGGACGAGGGCCGTCCACCACAGGGGGTACGGCGTCAGTCCCAGAGCCCCGTCCAGGGACCAGGCGCCGGGACCGGTGGCGGCGAGGGCGGCGGCCGCTCCGATCAGGACGAGGGGGTACTCGTAGCCGTCGTCCTGCACCCAGAGGCCGTGGGGCCACTTCACGGTGAGGGCGACGGTCATGACCCCGATGGCCCCGGTCGCGGCGAGCGGGGTCAGCAGCCCGGTGGCCAGCAGCACTCCGGAGCCGATCTGGCCGCCGCCGGCCGCGAGGGCGGTGAGGGCACCGCCGCGGAACCCGTCGGCCCGGAACTCCCGGGCCCCGCCGTCGAGGCCCTTGCCGCCGAGGTGCGTACTGATCTTCTGCACTCCGTGACCGGCGACCAGCAAGCCCACCAGCAGTCGCAGGATCAGCAGGCCGGCGTCCAAGATCAGCCGGCCGCGTGGGTGCCGATGACGGACTGCGCGTACACCACGCCGAGGCCGTAGGCCCCCGCGTGCTCCTTGACGATCTCCATGACGGCCGGGTAGGTCTCCTCCCGGGCCCAGTCGCGCTGGAGTTCCAGGAGGACCTGCACCCAGGTGACGGGGACGGCGCCGGCGGCGGTCATCCGCTGGAGGGCGTGCTCGTGGGCGGCGGGGGTCACACCGCCGGAGGCGTCGGTGACGACGTACACCTCGTAGCCCTGCTCCAGTGCGGAGAGGGCGGGCAGGACGAGGCAGACCTCGGTCCACAGCCCGGACAGGACGATCTTGCGGCGGCCGGTGGCGCGGACCGCCTCGACCAGGGCCTCGTCCTCCCAGGCGTTCATGCTGGTGCGGTCCACGGGCTTCTGTTCCGGGAAGACCGCCGCCAGCTGGGGCAGGAGCGGGCCGGAGAAGGACTCGGCGGCGACCGTGGTCAGCACGGCGGGCACGCCGAAGGCCCGGGCCGCCTTGGCGAGGCCGACGGTGCTGTTGATGATCGCGGTGCGGTCGCCGCTGCCGGTGCCGAAGAACATCTGCGGCTGGTGGTCGACGAAGAGCATGACCGAGTTGTCGGGGGTCAGCAGGTCCGTGCTGGGGGCGGCGTGCACGCGGGTGATGTCGAACATGGGGGTTCCTCTCGCGGGACGGGGTGCGGAACGCGGGAACCGCACCGGTCGCGTCCGGCCACCGCACGGCGGCGGCGACCGGCACTCCCCGAACGTATGGCCGTTCGGATCACGCGAGTTGCCCGAGCGCGCCGGGCCCCTTGCCGCTCCGTGCACCCCCCTCGGCCCCGTCCCCTCAAGGGGCCCAGTACGGGGCGAGGGCCCCCTCTCGGTAGGGGGCGGGGCTGACGCTGAGTTCGCCGGAGAAGGGGCGGTCCAGGACGAAGACCAGGAGCAGGCTGAAGCCGACCAGTGCGGCGAGCGAGGCGACGAAGAGGATCTGGACCCTCAGCTTGCGCAGGCCGTAGAGGAACGTGAGGGGGATGAGCACCAGGGCGCCGCCGAAGGCCAGTGCTTGCAGCAGCGGGGGCAGTTCCTGGCGGGCCATGGTGATGCGGGCGCGGCGTTGGGAGGCGACGTCGTCGAGGTGGTCGACGGCCTGCTCGTAGAACACCTGCTGTGCCGCGCCCTGGGGGACGTAGGTCTGGAGCACGCGGAACGCGTCCTGCAGATGGGCTTCGGTGGCACCGTAGCTGGGGTCGCCCTCGCGCATCCGGGGCCATTGGTCTTCGACGACCGCGTGGACGTAGCCGCTCATGGCCGAGTCGAGGCGGGCGCGCACCGGTGGGGGGAACGCGGCGGCGTCGCGGGTGATGAGTGCCGCGCTGGTGGCTTCGTTGGCGACGATGGTCTCGGCCTCGTCCAGTTGCGTCCACAGGGTGACGATCACGAAGGCGAGGATGATCCCGTAGATGGCGCCGAACATCCCCAGGGTCACGCCGACCATGTCGTTGTGCTCGCCGCTTGCCAGCGAGGGGTGCCTGCGGCGCAGCAGCACGCTGCCGGCGACGGCCAGGAGGACGGTGACCCCGACCGCGACGACGGCGAGCGTGAAGGTGCTGTAGTGGTTGAGCAGCCATAGGGACATGGGCGTGGAGTGTAGGGTCGCCGCCCTCGCGCAAGCCGTCGCGCACATGCCGCCCAGGCGGTCGGGAACAGCCTCCGGGCGGTGACGTTCACACGATCGGATGAAGCTCCACGCCTGTGGTCGTCGATGCCGGGCGGTGCAGGACGACGGGCGTCGTCACCCTACCCCCGCCTATGGAAATTTCCGTTTTTGTACGGATATGACGCGTGAAGTGGATCACTCTGTTCCGCGCCTTCCACATGCTCGCGCAGCACGCGGGCACCCGCCCTCCCAGGCGGCCGGCAGGGCGCCCTGGTTCTCCGGGTCACCAGCGGAGGACCTGAAGGGACGAAAGGCAGTACCCGACGTGACCGCAGCACAACAGACCATCCACGTGGGCGGCGAGTGGCGAGCATCACTCTCCGGAGAGACCCGCCGGATCATCGACCCCGTCGACGCCACCGCCTTCGCGGTCGTCGCGGAGGGCGGGATCCGGGACGCCGACGACGCGGTGGCCGCCGCCCGCGCCGCGTTCGACGCGGGCGCCTGGCCCCGTACGCCGGTCTCCGAGCGCGCCGCCCTGCTGCGCCGGGTCGCCGACCGGCTGGAACACGAGCGGGAGCGGATCGGCGCCCTGGAGAGCCGGGACGCGGGCAAGACGCTGGAGGAGGGCCGCACCGACGTCGACTGCGTGCGCGACGCCTTCCGCTACTTCGCCGACCTGGTGGAGAAGGAGAGCGCGGAGCGCGTCGTCGACGCCGGTTCGCCGGACGTCCACAGCGTGGTCGTCCACGAGCCGGTGGGCGTCTGCGCGCTGATCACCCCGTGGAACTACCCGCTCCTCCAGGCCAGCTGGAAGATCGCGCCGGCCCTCGCCGCCGGCAACACCTTCGTCGTCAAGCCCAGCGAGATCACTCCGCTGAGCACGGTCGCCCTGGTGGAACTGCTGCTGGAGGCCGGGCTCCCGCTCGGCGCCGCCAACATCGTCACCGGTCCCGGCCACACCGTCGGCGCGCGGCTCGCCGAGCACCCCGACGTCGACCTGGTCTCGTTCACCGGCGGGTTCGTCAGCGGCACCGCGGTCGCCCGGGCGGCGGCCGACAGCGTCAAGAAGGTCGCGCTCGAACTGGGCGGCAAGAACCCCAACATCGTCTTCGCGGACGCCTGCGCCACCCCCGAGGGCTTCGACACCGCCGTGGACCAGGCCCTCAACGCCGCGTTCATCCACAGCGGCCAGGTCTGCTCGGCCGGCTCCCGCCTCATCGTCGAGGAGCCGCTGCACGACCGGTTCGTCGCCGAACTGTCCCGCCGGGCCGAGCTGATCCGGCTGGGCCGCGGCACCGACCCCGGCGTCGAGTGCGGGCCGCTGGTCTCCGCCGCCCAGCGGGAGCGGACCGAGGAGTACGTCGCCTCCGCCCTCGCCGAGGGCGCGGTGCTCCGGGCCGGCGGAGTCCGGCCCGAGGGACCCGGCTTCTTCTACCGGCCCACCGTCCTCGACCGCTGCCACCGCGGCATGCGCGTGGTGCGCGAGGAGGTCTTCGGCCCGGTCCTGACCGTGGAGACCTTCCGCACCGAGGAGGAGGCCGTCGCCCTCGGCAACGACACCGAGTACGGCCTGGCCGGCGCCGTGTGGACCTCGGACGCGGAGCGGGCCGGGCGGGTGGCCGCACTGCTGCGCCACGGAACGGTGTGGATCAACGACTTCCACCCCTACCTGCCGCAGGCCGAATGGGGCGGCTTCGGCAAGTCCGGCATCGGCCGCGAACTGGGCCCCGGCGGCCTCGCCGAGTACCGCGAGGCCAAGCACGTCTACCGCAACCTCTCCCCGCGCCCCGTCCGGTGGTTCGCCGGCGCACAGGACGACGGCGTCCGCAACGACGGCGTACGGAACGACGGCGTACGGAACGACGGCGTACGGAACGAGCACCAGAAGGACCAGGCATGAACCAGCCCAGCGAGCAGGTGTACGACTACGTCGTCGTCGGCGGCGGGACCGCCGGATCCGTGATCGCCTCGAGGCTGACCGAGGACCCGTCGGTCAGCGTGGCCGTCATCGAGGGCGGACCCAGCGACGTCGGCCGCGAGGACGTCCTCACCCTCCGGCGGTGGATGGGGCTGCTCGGCGGCGAGCTGGACTACGACTACCCCACCACCCGGCAGCCCCGCGGCAACTCCCACATCCGGCACAGCCGGGCGCGGGTGCTGGGCGGCTGTTCGTCGCACAACACGCTGATCTCCTTCAAGCCGCTCCCCTCCGACTGGGACGAGTGGGCCAAGGCCGGCGCCGAGGGCTGGGACGCCGACTCCATGGACCCCTACTTCGACCGGCTGCGCAACAACATCGTCCCGGTCCACGAGGACGACCGGAACGCCATCGCCCGGGACTTCGTGGAGGCGGCGCAGGGTGCCCTGGGGGTCCCCCGGATCGAGGGGTTCAACAAGGGCGCCTTCCACGAGGGCGTCGGCTTCTTCGACCTGGCGTACCACCCGGAGGACAACAAGCGGTCCTCGGCCTCGGTCGCCTACCTGCACCCCTTCCTCGACCGGCCGAACCTGCACATCGCCCTGGAGACGTGGGCGTTCCGGCTGGAGCTGGAGGGGACCCGGGCCACCGGAGTGCACGTGCGGACCGCCGACGGCCGCGAGCACGTGGTGCGGGCCCGGCGCGAGGTGGTGGTGTGCGCCGGCGCCGTGGACTCGCCGCGGCTGCTGCTGCACTCGGGCATCGGACCGCGCGCGGACCTGGAGGAGCTGGGCATCCCGGTCGTCCACGACCTGCCGGGAGTCGGCGAGAACCTCCTCGACCACCCGGAGTCGGTCATCGTGTGGGAGACGAACGGCCCGATACCGGAGAACTCGGCGATGGACTCGGACGCCGGGCTGTTCGTCCGCCGGGATCCGGCGGCCCCGGGGCCGGACCTGATGTTCCACTTCTACCAGGTGCCCTTCACCGACAACCCGGAGCGCATCGGCTACGAACGCCCCGCCCACGGCGTGTCGATGACCCCGAACATCCCCAAGCCGCGCAGCCGCGGCCGGCTCTACCTGACGAGCGCCGACCCCGAGGTCAAGCCGGCGCTGGACTTCCGGTACTTCACCGACGAGGACGACTACGACGGCCGGACCCTGGTCGACGGCATCCGGATCGCCCGGCGGATCGCGGCGGCCGAGCCGCTGGCCGGCTGGCTCAAGCGCGAGGTCTGTCCGGGCCCGGAGGTCACCTCCGACGAGGAGCTGAGCGCGTACGCCCGGCAGGTGGCGCACACCGTGTACCACCCGGCCGGGACCTGCCGCATGGGGGCCGAGGACGACGCGCTCGCCGTCGTCACGCCCGATCTGAGGATCCGGGGCCTGTCCGGCGTCCGGATCGCCGACGCGTCCGTCTTTCCGACCATGACCGCCGTCAATCCGATGATCGGGGTGCTGATGGTCGGGGAGAAATGCGCCGAACTGCTGGGAGGTACCAGCCGATGAACCAGACCACGAGCCCGTCGCATGCCGCGTCGAAGGCGCGGCCGCGGAACCGGGCGGCCCGGGGCACGGACTCCGGGGCCGTCTTCGCCGTGCGGAACCTGTGGAAGGTCTTCGGTCCGAAGGCCGAACGGGTCCCGGCCGATCCGGAACTCGCCTCGCTGGACGCCGCCGCGCTGCGCGAGCGCACCGGCTGTACGGCCGCCGTCCGCGACGTCTCCTTCGACGTCCGCGAGGGCGAGGTGTTCGTGGTGATGGGCCTGTCGGGCTCCGGCAAGTCGACGCTGGTCCGCTGCCTGACCCGGCTCATCGAGCCGACCTCGGGCAGTCTCCGCGTCGACGGCGAGGACGTCCTGGCCATGGACCCGGCCCGGCTGCGCGAACTGCGCCGGCACCGGGCCTCGATGGTCTTCCAGCACTTCGGGCTGCTTCCGCACCGCACCGTGCTCGACAACGTGGCCTACGGCCTGGAGATCCAGGGCGTAGGCCGCGGCGAACGCCGCGAGCGTGCGGCCGCGTTCGTGGCGAAGGTCGGCCTGGAGGGGATGGAGCGGCGCCGGCCCGGGCAGTTGTCCGGCGGGCAGCAACAGCGGGTGGGGCTGGCCCGCGCGCTCGCGGTCGACCCCGAAGTGCTGCTCTTCGACGAACCGTTCAGCGCGCTCGACCCGCTGATCCGGCGGGACATGCAGGAGGAGGTCGTACGGCTGCACCGCGAGGAGGGCCGCACCATGGTCTTCATCACCCACGACCTCGGCGAGGCGCTGCGGCTCGGCGACCGGATCGCGCTGATGCGCGACGGCCGCATCGTGCAGCTGGGCACGCCCGAGGAGATCGTCGGCTCCCCCGCCGACGACTACGTCCGCGACTTCGTCCGCGACGTGCCGCGCGAGCAGGTGCTGACGGTCCGCTCGGCGATGCGCCCGGCACGGGCCGAGGAGACCGGCGCCGGACCGGCGCTGGCACCGACCGCGACCGTCCACGAGGCCATCGAGGCGGTCGCCCGCACCGGGGAGACGGCGCGGGTCGTCGAGAACGGGCGGTGCCTGGGGGTGGTGGACCAGTCAGTGCTGCTGGGCGTGGTCGCCGGAGTCCCCGCCGCGGCCCAGAGGGCGGTGGCCTGATGCACGCCCCGGGCACGTGGCCGCCTCCCCGCTCCGGCTCACCCGTCCCCCGGCCGGGGCGGTGCGGCCGGTGAGCGCCAGTACCACCTCCGCTCCGGCCGACCGTACGGCGCCGCCCGGCGCCGTCCCCCCTGCCGCGGCCGGACGCCGTGCCGGCGGCGGCACCGCGAAGGCGGGGGCCGCCGCGCGCACCCGCTCCGGTGGCGCCGGGGCCCTGCTGCGCCGCCGCGGCGCGCTGATCGGTGCGGGCACTGCACTCCTGCTCGTCCTGGGCGCCGTCCTGCTCGGCGGCGGCGGCTGGCCCGGCGCGCTCACCGTGGACGTGTCGGCGCCGCTCGACCGCGTCGGCGACTGGATCATCGACAACCGCGACGGCCACCCGCTCTTCCTCTACTTCCTCGGGCACGTCAGCAACGCCGTGATCGTCTGCGTGCGCGCCGTGTACCTGTTGCTGCTCGCCCTCGGCTGGGCCGGGGTGACCGCGGCCGCCGCCCTGGTGGCCTGGCGGCTCGCGGGGGTGCGCCTCGCGCTGGTCTCCGCCGCCGCGTTCGCCGCGTGCGGGCTGCTCGGCATGTGGGTCCCGACCATGCAGACCCTCGCCCTGATGGTGGTGGCGGTCCTCGCGTCCGTGCTGCTCGGCGGACTCCTCGGGCTGGCCGCCGGCCTGTCCGCCCGGATGGACCGCGTGCTGCGCCCGGTGCTCGACACCATGCAGGTACTGCCCGCCTTCGCCTACCTGCTGCCGGTGGTGCTGGTGTTCGGCATCGGCGTGCCGGCCGCGGTCCTGGCGACCGTGGTGTACGCCGCCCCGCCGATGGCCCGCCTGACCGCGCTCGGACTGCGCGGGGCGGACGCCGGGGTCGTGGAAGCCGTCACCTCCCTCGGAGCGACCGGCCGGCAGCGGCTGCTGACGGCCCGGCTGCCGCTGGCCCGGAAGGAACTGCTGCTCGGCGTGAACCAGTCGATCATGATGGCGCTCGGCATGGCCGTCATCGCCTCCGTGATCGGCGCGGGCGGTCTCGGCGACCGGGTCTACCAGGCGCTGGCCTCCGTGGACGTCGGTGCCGCGCTGGCGGCGGGCCTGCCGATCGTGCTGCTCGCCGTCGTCCTGGACCGGGTCACCGCGGCCGCGGGCGCCCGGCTCGGGACCACTGCGGCCCCCGGCGCCCGACGCGGCCGCGCCCTGGCCCTCGCGTCGGCCGCCGTCGTCGCCGCGACCGCCGCGGCCGGCCACCTCACCGGCCGGCTCGGCTGGCCGCGGGCGTGGACCGTGGACACCGCCGGGCCCGTCAACCGGGCCGTGGACTGGATGACCGCGCACCTCTACACCGGGGTGCCCGTCGTCGGCGGCAGCGCCGACTGGGCCTCCCACTTCACCACCGGTGTCCTCAACCCGCTCCGGTCCGGCCTGCAGTGGCTGCCGTGGTGGTCGGTCCTGCTGGGGATCGGCGCGCTCGGCCTGCTCATCGGCACCTGGCGGACCGCCGCCACCGCGGTCCTGGCGATGGCCGCGATCGGTGTCCTCGGCGTGTGGGCGCCCGCCCTCGACACCCTCTCCCAGGTGCTGGCGGCGGTCGCAGCGACCCTGCTGCTCGGCTTCGCCCTCGGCGCGGCCGTCGCGCGCGGCGGCCGCCTGGACCGGCTGCTGCGGCCCGTCCTCGACGTGTTCCAGACGCTGCCCCAGTTCGTGTACCTGATCCCGGTGGTCGCGCTGTTCGGCGTGGGCCGCGCCCCGGCCGTGGCCGCGGCCGCGGTGTACGCGCTGCCCGCGGTGGTGCGCATCACCGCTCAGGGCCTGCGGGCGGTCGACCCGGGCGTGGTGGAGTCCGCGCGGTCCCTCGGGGCGACCGGGCGCCAGGAGCTGCTCCAGGTCCGGCTGCCGCTGGCCCGGCCGGCGCTGCTGCTGGCCGTCAACCAGTGCGTCGTCCTGGTCCTGGCCGTGGTCGTGGTCGGCGGCCTGGTGGGCGGCGGGGCTCTGGGCTACGACGCCGTGCTCGGCCTCGCCCAGGGCGACCTGGCGACCGGCCTCGTCGCCGGCGCCGCGATCGTCTGCCTGGGCCTGGTGCTCGACCGGGTCACCCAGCCGACGCAGCGCCCCACCCACACCGGAAAGGGGGCCTGACATGGCTCGCACCCGCATCACCGCCCTGGCCGCCGCCGCGGCCCTGACCGTCGGGGCCGGCCTCACCGGCTGCGGCGCCGCCGACATGACCCGCCAGGCCTCCCCGTTCGCGGACACCCGGGGAGCCCGGACGGTGACGCTGTCCGTGCAGTCCTGGGTGGGCGCGCAGGCCGACGTGGCCGTCGCCCAGTACCTGCTGGAACACGAGCTCGGGTACCGGGTGGACACCGTGCAGATCGACGAGGTGCCCGCCTGGGACGCACTCAGCCAGGGCCGGGTGGACGCCATCCTCGAGGACTGGGGGCACCCAGACCAGGAAGAGCGCTACATCGACGGCAAGGGCACCATCGTGCGCGGCGGCGACCTCGGGGTCACCGGACACATCGGCTGGTTCGTGCCGACGTACTTCGCCGAGCAGCACCCGGACGTCACCGACTGGAAGAACCTGAACGCGTACGCCGCCGAACTCCGCACGGCGGAGAGCGGGGGCAAGGGGCAGCTCCTCGACGGCTCCCCGTCGTACGTCACCAACGACAAGGCGCTGGTGAAGAACCTGGGCCTGGACCTCCAGGTGGTCTTCGCCGGCTCCGAGGCGGCCCAGATCACGCAGATCAAGCAGTTCGCCAAGGAGAGGAAGCCGTTCCTGACCTACTGGTACGAGCCCCAGTGGCTGTTCGAGAAGGTGCCCATGACGGAGGTGAAGCTGCCCGCGTACGAGAAGGGCTGCGACGCCGACCCGGAGAAGGTGGCCTGCGCGTACCCGCACACGCCGCTGCAGAAGTTCTTCAACGCCCGGTTCGCGCAGGACGGCGGTGACGCCGCCGCCTTCCTGAAGCGGTTCCGGTGGACGAAGGACATGCAGAACGACGTCGCGCTGATGATCGCGGAGGAGAAGCTGGCCCCACAGGAGGCGGCGGCCCGCTGGGTGAAGGAGAACCGCGCCACGTGGCAGGCCTGGCTGCCCTCCTGACGGCGGGGGCCGGGCGCGCGCCGTCCTCGTCGCCGAAGGGGGCAGTCAGGGAGAAGGCCGTCAGGGAGAACAACGGTCCGCGGTGGTGAACACGTGCTCGGCCGGCGGGCCGACCAGCAGTCCCGGACCCGCCGCGAGCGCCTCCGTCAGGTGCGGGCTCGACAGGTGCGCCTCGAACGCGGCCCGGTCCTCCCACTCCTCGAACACCAGCCACGCACTCGGGTCCTCGGGGTGGACGTACGCCTGGTAGCTGATGTTGCCCGGCTCGGCCCGCGAGGGCGCGACCAAGGACAGGGCCTGCTCACGCACCTTGTCCTCGGCGCCAGGGGCCGCCTTGAGCAGGGCGACGGCGGTGACCTTGGGCATGGTGCGCTCCGTTCGACGCGTACTTCCGGGACGCGCGAGTCTATGTCCGCGCCCCGTACGCCACAACGCGCTGCCGTTCGGGCTGCCGCCTGCCCGGGTCGAGGTCAGGTCAGGGCCTGCCGGGCCGGTGAGGTGGCGGGCCGGGACGTGGGCGGGTGGAGGCGGTCGGTGAGGAAGGTGAGGATCTCGTCGCGGGCCCGGACCGTGGGGTGGCCCGCCTCGTCGACGAGGTGGGCGGTGACGACGCTGTGCGGCGTGCCGACCAGGTCCGCGAAGAAGGGCGGCGGCGCCGGGTTGGCGGCGGTGTCCGGGAGGACCCGGCCGTCGAAGGCGTCGCCCAGCAGGGCCCGGTAGGCGGCGAAGCGTTGCCCCGTACACCAGCGGTCGCCCTCGAAGCGGTAGGCGAGGACGGTGAGTCCGTCGCGGTCGAGGCGGTCGCGCACCGCTTCCCCGTCCGCCGGGTCCAGCTCGATTCCGCCGGGGTCGTCGAGCGGCAGGGACGGGTGGTTGACCACCGGGGCGATCACGGTGGGCTCCAGGGCCATGGTGAGGGCGAAGTTCCCCGTGAAGCACAGGCCGATCGCCCCCACCCCCGGCCCGCCGCACTGCGCGTGGGCCCGGCGCGCCAGGCCGCGCAGCCAGAGCGTCACCGGGCTGGTGCCGCCTCCGGCGAAGGCGCGGAACTCCGCGCTGACGCATGCGCGGCGGACGACCTCCCGGCCGCCGTCCACCGTGGGGAAGGCGCCGTCCGTCCCGAAGAGGGAGGGGACGTGGACGGTGAAGCCCGCGTCCCGCACCCACCGCGCGAGCCGCAGGACGTCGGGGCTGATGCCCGGCATCTCGGGCAGCACCACGACCGCGGGGCCGGTCCCCGCCACGTACACGGTCTTCTCCACCCCCTCCACGGCCACGGTCCGGCGGATGAAGTCGGTGAGGGGATCGTCTTGGGTCATGGGGCCAGCCTGACGCCGAACCTGCCGCCGGGTGAGGGGCGGGATCGCCAGGGCCGGAGGCGATCTCGCCATATCCTGGGCGGGGGCGGGAGGGGGTACGGGTGAGGGCGGCGGGCGGGCATTCGGCGGAGGGCGGCGGCGGGCCGGGGGAACTGCGGGTCGGGGTCCTGGCGTACCCGGGCTGCTTCGCGTCCGAAGTGTTCGGCGTGCCGGACCTGTTGACGATGGCCGGGCACGTGGCCGGGCCGGACGCGCCCGCCTGCCGGGTGACGGTCGTCTCGCCGCGCCGCCGGGTCACGGCTTCGGGTGGCGCGAGCCTGGAGGTGCGGCCCCTGCGCGAGGTCGACGTTCTCGTGGTCCCCGGCTTCGAGCTGCTTCCGGGCACGGATCTCGACGCCCTGCTCGGCCGGCTCCTCCCGGAGACCGCGGCGATCCGGGCGCAGGCCGCCGCCGGCACCGCCGTGGTCTCCCTGTGCGTCGGCGCGTTCCTGCTCGCCGAAGCGGGCCTCCTCGACCGGCGCCGGGCCACCACCTCGTGGCTGCACGCCGGGGAACTGGCCCGGCGCTGTCCCGCGGCGCACGTGCAGCCGCAGCACCTGGTCGTCACCGACAGGGGCGTGACGACCACGGCCGCCTTCAGCGCCATGTACGACTTCACCCTGGACCTGATCCGCCGGCACCACGGCGCCCGGGTGGCCCGGACCACCGCCCGTGTCGCGCTCCTCGACGACGCGCGGGCCTCCCAGACCCCGTACGTCGATCCCCGGCTCCTGCCGCAGCCCGGCCGGGAGTTCTCCCAGCGGGTCATGCGGCGGCTCGACCAGAACCTCGCCGAGCGGTACGACCTCGCCGCCCTCGCGGAGGTCTTCCAGGTCAGCACCCGTACGCTGCTGCGCCGCTTCGCCGAGGAGACCGGGCACAGCCCGCTGGTCCACCTCCAGGCCGCCCGGGTCCGCCGGGCCCGCCACCTGCTGGAGTCCACCGACCGGACGGTCGCCGCGGTCGCGGCGGCCGTCGGATACCAGGACCCCGGCACCTTCGCCGCGCTCTTCGCCCGCCACACCGGCCGGCGCCCGAGCGCGTACCGGGCCGCGTTCCGCCGGGCAGCTGGCTGAAGTCGCGTCACCTGCCGGCCCCTTCGGCTCATCGGCCCCGGCGGCAGCCCGAAGGGGTCCGGGACTCCCTGGCCGCGGCGGCGCACCGGCTCGCCACGACCGGGAAGGGGCTCAGTGGCGCGGGAGCGCCTCGGCCACGGCGATCCGGGAGGGGGCGATGGTGGTCCGCCCGTCCTCCACGTCCCACAGCGTGTTCTGCAGCAGCCGGCCCAGCGTCCAGCCGGCCGCGCGCTCGCGGTCCGGTTCCAGGGCCTCGGTCAGCAGGTCGAAGCGGCGCCGCACCACCCGCGGGGCGTCCCCGGTGGCCTCGACCTTCTCCCAGCCGGTGTCCAGGGCCGGCCACAGGTCGAAACCCGGGTCGCCGGCCAGGGGTTCGGGGTCGATGGCGAGCCATGGTTCCCGCTCGGCGGCCAGCACGTTCTCGTAGTGCAGGTCCCAGTGCAGGAGCCGGTCGCCGGGCTCGTCCGCCAACTCGGCGACGGCCGCTGCCCAGGCGCGCAGCCGCCTCCGGTCGTCCGGGTCCGGCAGCGAGACGACGGCCTGCGGCACTGCCGCCGGCATGTCGCGTGCGATGTCGTCGAGACGGCGCAGTCCTGCGGGCGCCGGGACGGCGTGCAGCCGGGCCATCAGGCCGGCCAGGGTGCCCATGGCCGTGTCGTCGTCGACGACGGACGCGAGGGTGCGCGAGGCGTCCAGGCGCTCCAGCAGCATGGCACTGCTCTCCGGGTCGTGACCGAGCAGCCGTACGATGCCCTCGCCCTTCCAGGTCCGCAGCCCGATCAGCGCGGCAGTCGTCTCCTCGCGGGGCATCTGGAGCTTCAGCGTGGCCCTGCCGCCGCCCTCGCGCCGCACCGGCACCACCAGCGAGGCCTCGCCGGAGCCGGCGGCACCGTCCCGTTCCAGCCGCCACCGGCCGAGGAGCTCGGCGACCAGTGCGGGCAGGGGCAGTGATCCAGGCCCGTTCCGCCTCGCCGCCGTTCTTCGTGTACGAGGTGATCAGGGCGTCGGGGACGTCGATGTCTTCCGGCGATGTCATGCGGCGGTTTCCTTCGACGCGTGGATTTCCCGCCCCGGCCGGGCGGGGTCAGAGCGTTGGGCACGGTGTCAACGCGCCATTCCGGCAACCGATATGACGCATCGTGTTTACCGTGCTCCATTCCGGTAACAATGAGTAGCGAGAGATATCCGAACCCGACGGAAGGCAGGAACATGACCCTCGTCACCGCCCTCATCCTCGTCGCGGTCGCCGCCCTCATCGGCCTGCTGGCCCTGGCCCCCACCGCACCCGCACGCCGCAACCCCGTGCCCGGCCGCCGGAACCGGGGCGCCCACCGCCGCACCGCTCCGCGACTGGACGACATCCCCGGCCAGCGGGGCATCCACCGCCACGCCGGCTGACGGGCCGCGCCAGGCATCAGGGCCGCAGCAGTCCGCCCACCCACCAGTCGTGCGGCTTGCCGTCGTTGGCGATGCCGCGATTGCGCAGCGTCCCTTCGACGGTGAAGCCGAGCGCCTCGGCGACGGCACGCGAGCCGGTGTTCCCGGTCATCGCCCACCACTCGATGCGGTGCACGTCGATCGCGGCCCAGCCCCAGTCGCACAGGGCCCGAGCGGCCTCGACCGAGTACCCGCACCGGCGCTGCTCCTTCACCGCCCAGTAGCCGAGCTCCCAGACGCCGCGGCTGATCAGGGTCAGGCAGTACGAACCGACCAGGGCGCCGGTGTCCTTGCGGAACGCCCCGAGGGTGTAGTCCTTGTCCTCGGCCCACTGGGCGGGCAGCTTCTCGCGGACGAGTTCCTCGGCGTCGGCACGGCGGTACGGCACCGGCACCGGGGTGTAGAACTGGATGTCTTCGTCCTGGCAGGCTTCGTACACCGCGTCCACGTCGGCCGGCGTGAAGGCCCGCAACAGCAGACGATCGGTCTCGAGAGTCACTGGATCCATCGCGGCAGTATGACGACCATCGGCAGGCGGCGCCCAGCGAATTTCCCCGCCGAGCCCCACTCGCCCCCCACGCGCACAACTCCCTGGCTGGTCAGCCGCGTTCCGGCTCGGGACGTTGCGGTTCGCGGAGGCGGTAGGGTGCTGCACCTGATCGACGGAGGTATGCCGATGGACCCCCAGGACGAACCGCTCGACCAGTGGGCCGCGCGCCGCGAAGGCCGGTTGCGCAAGCCCGGCGAACTCAAGGCCGTCACGCTCGGCCCCGGCCCCCAACGTGCCGCCCACCTCGACCCCGACGCCCCGCGCCTGATCCTGGAGTGGGACGGCTTCCAGTGGGCCGCCGTGAGCGTGGTCGACGACTACGCCGCCGCGTGCCGCGTCCTCGCCCCGCACCCCCCTGCGGAGGCCGTTCAGGTCCCCGGACACACGCCGCGGCTGGGGAAGGGAAAGGGGAGGCACCGCAAGCCCTGACGGACACCTGGCCCCGACACCGCCGGCAGTCCGAGGGGGGTGCGTACCAGGTCAGGGCCCCGCTGCCGTCCCGCTGACCCGTACACGCCATAACCTCAGCCCGTGACCCACAGCCACAGCGGCGGCCGGAACGAGCAGCCCCACCCCGCCGCCCTCCCTCCCCTTCGCACGCTGCTGGACCGTACGGACTGGGCGTCCCTCGCGACGGCCTGCGGGACGGGCGAGGCCCTGCCGGCGGCGCTGGCACGCCTGACCGACCCCGACCCGGTGGTCAGGGAGTCCGCTCTGCACGATGCGCTGGAGCCGGTGACCCACCAGAACAGCATCTACGAGGCCACCGCCCCGGTGGCGCTCTACGTCGCGGCGATCCTCGGCCATCCGTCCTTCACGTCGGCGCCCGACGACCCCGCCGCCGACGCCGAGACACGGATCGCCTCGACCCTCGTACGCCTGCTGGCCTGGCTCGGCGACACCGCCTACGACGCCGACGACGAGTGCGTCGCCTCCGGCGAACCCTTCTTCGACGGGGGCTTCCTCGACGAGTACGAGGAGATGCGGGCGTTCCGGGACGCGCGCCCGGCGATCTTCACCGCGGTGCATCCCCTCCTCGCTCATGCCGACGCCGACGTCCGCCACACCGCCCTGGTCGCTGCCATCCCCCTCATCGAGCACCCCCTCCTCGCCCGCCACCAGGCAGACCTGGCCGACCACGCCCGCCGCCTGCTGGCCACCAGTACCGACCGACAGCACCGAGACCGCGTGCTGGACGCGCTGAAGGCGTGGGGCCACGACACCGGCGGACTGGAGAACGCGTCCGACGTCGCGGCCCACGAGCACTACGCCCGCCTCAGGGCCGCCCGCGCTTCCTGGGACGGCGACTGGGCGGGCGGCGGCTGCTACAGCGACGACCCACCGTTCTGAGCCGAGGGGCTTGCGCAATGGTCAAGAAACGTTGACCATTGAGCCATGCCTACCGATGATCTTCCCGAGACGCTTCACGTCACCACGGACGAACAGCTGCGTGCCGTCTCCAATCTGACGCGCCACCGAATCATGGCCGTGCTCCGCTTCGAGCCCGCGACGATCACGCAGATCGCCGACCGGGTGGGCCTCGCGAAGGGGAGTTCCAGCTACCACGTACGCCTGCTGGAGCGGGCCGGGCTGGTCAAGGTGGTCCGGACCCGCAAGGTCCGGGGGGTCACCGAGCGGTACTACGCGATGGCCGCGCGGTCGATCGTGCTGCCGGATCCGGGCGAGGGAGGGCCGGACGTGCTGATGCGGCATGCGGTGGCCGACCTGGAGGCGGCGCCGGCGGACGCCGAGCGGCACGTGCGGATGGCGCACCTGCGGCTCACCGACGATCAGTTCGCGGAACTGGGAGCGCGGCTGGAGGCGCTGGCGGACGAGTACCGCGCGCTGTCCGACCCGTCACTGCCGGACACGTCGCTCGTCTTCGCCCTGTTCCACCCGGGGTCGCGCGCCCAGGCCGCCGGGGAGGGCGAATGACCTCGGACCTCCGGAAGCCGCCGGCCGGGTTCGGACGGCTGTGGACCGCGCAGACGGTGTCCTCGCTCGGTGACGGGATGTCGCACGCCGCGCTGCCGCTGCTCGCGCTGGCGTTGACGCGGGACCCGATGGCGCTCGCCGTCGTCTCGGCCGCCGGGACGCTGCCGTGGCTGCTCTTCGGGGTGCTCGGCGGTGCGCTGGTGGACCGGTGGGACCGCCGGCGCACGATGTGGGTCACGGACGCGGCCCGTGCGGTGCTGCTCGCGATACCGGCGGCCGCGGCCGCGCTCGACGTGCTGAGCATTCCGCTGCTCGCGGCCGTCGCCTTCCTCCTCGGCCTCGGCGGGCTCTTCTTCGACACGGCCGCCACCGCCTACCTGCCGGAACTGCTCGGCCGGGACCCCGCGCTCCTCCAGCGCGCCAACTCCCGCCTGCGGGGCACCCAGACCGCCGCGTCCGGCTTCGCCGGGCCGCCTGCCGGCAGCGCCCTGCTCGCGCTCGGCCGGGCGGTTCCGCTGCTCGCCGACGCGGTCTCGTTCGCGGTCTGCGCAGCGCTCGTACGGTCGCTGCCGGCCACGCCCCGGCCCGTACCGCAGGCCCGGGAGTCGCTGCTGCGGCAGGCGCGGGCCGGCGCCTCGTACGTGTTCCGGAGCCGGTTGCTGCTCGGGCTCGCGCTGCGTCCGGCGGTCGGGAACATCGCCTTCGTCGCGGTGGAGACCGTACTGGCCCTCTTCGCGCACGACCGTCTCGGCATCGGCTCCCTCGGCTTCGGACTGCTCCTCACGGCGGAGGCCACCGGCGGTCTGCTCGGCGCGGGCATCGCCTCCTTCCTCGGCCGACGCCTCGGCACCGGAACCGCGCTGACCTGTACGGCCGCGGTCGAGGGGCTCGCAGTCCTGGGTCTTGCCACCGCCCCGAACGCGTACGTCGCCGGCGTCGCGCTCGCCGTCTGCGGCGCGGGCATGGGCGCCACGATGGTGCTCGGCCCTTCCCTGAGGCAGGCGATCGTCCCCGCCCACCTGATGGGCCGGGTCGCCTCCACCTCCCGCATGCTCGCCATGTGCGCCGCCCCGTTCGGCGCCTTCCTCGCGGGCTGGCTGGCCACCGCGTACGACGTGCGCACCGCGCTCTACGCCGCCGCGGGCCTCCTGCTCGCCATGACCGCCGTCACCGCGACGATGACCGGCAACCGCCGGGTCGAGGCGGCACTGGCCGCCGCCGCCCTCGAGTCCGGCGAGGTGGGCGGGACGCCGGCGCGGGGCGAGGGGGCGGGGGTCGGTTGATCAACATCGATGAGTTCTGGGTTCTGGGTTCTGGCACAGACCTTGGGGAGCCGTCGCAGAGGGTGAGGGCGCCGTTCGATGGAGAGGCCCAACCCCGACTGCTCGAGGTGACCCTAGGCATCGGCCAGCCGGACGGGGTCGCCGGCGCGGACACGGCCCGGGCGGACGACGGTGGCCAGGGCGTCGAGGCGCAGGTCGTGGGCGGTGGCGATGGTGCGCAGGACGGCGGGGGAATGCGGCAGGCCCGGCTGGGCCTCGTTGGTCATCACGCAGCGCTCGCTGGCGCGTTCGAAGCGGATCTGCAGGCTTTCGCCGATCCGGGCGGTCCGGCCGAGCCATGTGTCCTCGACGAACGGTGGTGTGCCCGGCGGGGTGCGCACCAGCAGGTTGGGCCGGAAGCGCCGCTCGTCGGTGGGCACCTCGGGCAGGGCGCCGCGGATCCAGTCCAGGGTGGCTGTGGCCAGCAGGCTGAGGGGGAGCTGGTCGAAGTGCGAGATGTCGCTCTCGCGGGACAGTTCGACGTCGGTCCGGCGCAGGTGGTGCCGCAGGAAGGCGGTCGGGTCCGGTACCGGCGCGCCGTCCGGATCCAGCAGCTCGGGTAGGGCCGTGACCGCGCCGCCCGGGTAGCGGGACCGTAGTTGAAGCAGGCCCGGCATCCGCCGGAACCGGCGGGTGCTCTTGCCCGAGCCGAACTTCCCCTCGGCGTCCCGGACCGCGTACAGGCGGTCGCCGACCAGTCCGCGCGGGTCCACTGCGGACTCCTCCACCGCCTCCCCGCCAGTGGACTTGACGGGGTATCGCCAGATCCGCTCGACCGTACCGAGCACCGCGTCCATGGCGGCCCCCTCTCGTCGGCCCGTGTCGCATGACCGTAGGCCGGAGCCGGCCCGAGGATCAAGAAATCTGCCCGGGATCGGGCAGGCGGGAAGGTGGTTGACGGGGTCGAAGCAGGGTCGTTGGCAACGTGGATCCAGGCAGCGCCCGACCGCGCGCCGTATGCCCATATCCCAACCGCGTACGGCGAATACACACTCTTCCGGGAGCCGAGGAGGCGGCCGAACTCTGATGCGAGGGCCGAGGCGTGGGAGAGCGGTGGCAGCCGATCCTCGGTGAGGACATCGTCTTGGAGACCGAGGATGCCGCGCCGCCCTGGCACGGCTTGCGGAGCAGGATGCGCCGTGGAGTCCATGGGAATCTGGATGGGTGCGGGTCCTTTGGAGGGATGACCGGCCGCTCAACAGCAACGGAGACGGCGCTGGATCCGTTCGGCGTTCGAATACTCGGATGACTGGGCAGGTGAAGGGCCACGAAAATGGTGAGATGCGGTCGCCGGAACTTACTGAGGATGAATATGAGAGATCTGTCGAAAGCCTGCGTGGTGCACGCCTTGCAGAAGTGACCTACTACCCGCTGAGCTGCGGTGATGGTGACGTCGCCATCGAGGAGTGGGACTTCGGCGTGTGGCACCGGCCCACGATGGGAGTCGGACTGCTTGCCGAGGACGGCACGCAGTACTCGGCGGTGTGGGGTCATAGTTTCGACCACTATGGCCTGGAGCTCTTCCGAGGGCCCATGTCCGACCACCTGACCATGATCGGACAGCCCGGAGGGACGCCGGCCGTGGTGGTAACCGACCACCCCTGTTGGTCAGGGCTCATCGGGGTTCCGCTGGTGGGCGCCGACATCCTCTGGTCCGAGGGCGACTCCGGAGTCCGGCTGCCGGTTGCAGTCGAGCTTCGTGCACCTGCTGCCAAGGCGTGGCTGGCCGCGGGTCGTCCGGCGCAATGGCCGCCAGTTGGGCGTTTCTGGCTCGGCACCGATGACGTGATGACCGTTTTCACGCGTGAGGCCGCTGTCGCTGTCGGTCTGTCTCCGGAAAGCGCAGAAGGCTGACGGACCGCCGCTTCACCGACAGGAGACTGGCCCGTGGCCCACGGGGCAGCAAAGGCTTCAGGCGTCATCTCGGCAGGTCGTTTGAGCCGGGTCGCCGCGGCATTCACTTCGATGTGAGCGACGGCCGGACCATGTGGTTCACCGCGCATCGTTTCCACCCGCCCTTCGTCCGCCGCGTCAGTGGTGAAGAGCGCCTCGTCCTTCGTTCCACTGGTGCCCGGACCGGGGCGAGTTGGCGCTCCTGTGCTTCGTTCTGATCTCAGGCGCCGACGCGCACCTCACCTCTCCTCTGTGGAATTTCTAGGCGCCCCCCCCGGCACCCCCTGGATGGTGGGGCCGCTCTCCGGTTCAGAACTCGCGGTGGGCATGCGGGCCGGGAGGGGCTGGCGGTCGAGGTAACCCGACTACGCCTGACCGGCGTCGGCGAGCCGGCCCGGCACGGACACCTGCGTGCCGTCGGCCGCGTCGTCCATCTGAACGCCGTCGCGGGGGTCGCCGTCGGCCCTGCCGGCCCAGCCGCTGATCCCGTCCAGCGCGGGAGCCGGCAGGCCGGCGGGGAGCGCCAGGGACGTGCGCGCCGGCGGAGGCGTCTCCGCCGGCGAGGCCGGAAGGCAGGCCGAGGCCGTGAGGGCGGCGGCGATGGCGAGGGGTACGGCGAGGCGCAGGAGCGTACGGTGCATGGCGGTGGTTTCCTTCGGGAGGTGCGGTCGGATCACCCCCGATCCTGTCCGCACCCCACCCCTGCGGACATCGCGCGCGGGAGTGAGTCGTCCTCCCCCACGTGGGGGAGGACCCTCGCCCGGCGGTCCTGCCCTCCGGCCGCCTGTCGGCCGGCCACACCGGCCCTGATCGCCCCCTCGTGATCATGATCCGCCGACGGCGGCACCTTGAGGCCGAGGGTCTGCTGTATGCGGCTTCGCAGCGGGCGGTGCGCGGCGGAATCCGATGGGGAGCCCGCATCGCCCATCAGAAAGCGGCCGCGTCACCCCGGCCCGGCGCGGGGGTTCGGGGTCAGGCGGCGAAGTCGCGTATGACCCGGCGTGCCAGTGCGGCGCGGGCGGGCGCCAGCTCCGCCGATACCGTCTCTACCCGCTGCTCCGCGAACGAGACGAGCCCCGGGTGCGGGCCGCCCGCGGCCGCGAGGTTTCGGCGCAGGTGGGTCGGGGGGTGGGTGGAGTCGACGCTGTGCCCGCGCCGGGCGGCGACCCGCCTCAGCCGCTCGTACTCCCGCTCCGGCACCGCCGCGAACCGGGCGGCCAGCCGCTCCCACAGCTCCCGCTCCGCGGCCTCGCGCGCCCCCCGCCCGGCCCGTCCGCCGCGCATCCCGGCGGCGACCGCTTCCCGCCGGAGCCCCGCGTCGACCGTGTCCGCGATCAGCAGCCGGTCCATCAGGGCGACGGCCGCGGCAGTCGAACCGACACGGGCCGCGCTCGCGTCGGCGAGGTACTCCGACCGCTGCGAGGCACGCAGCGTCAGGATGTCGAGCAGCCGCAGCAGCCCGAGCACGGCGCACCGGGGCAGGAACACGACCGTGTTGACGAACCGGTCCAGCAGGCCCGTCGGGGGCGTCGGCGCCAGCAGGTAGTACCAGACCGACAGCGAGTGCAGCGCCCCGACGGTGAACCCGGCCCGCCTGGTGTCCCCGTGGGCGAAGTGGCCCAGCTCATGACCCAGCAGCGCGACCCGCTCCTGCGGTGTCAGGACCTCCCACAGGCCGAGCCCGAGGTACAGCACACGGTGCTGGCGCAGACCGTACGTGGTCACACCGGCGTTGGCCCCCGGCACCACGACCACGGCGCGCACACCGCCCGTGCCGAGGGCCGCCGCGACCTCGTCGACCAGGCCGAACAGCTCGGGGGCATCGCCCCGCGACAGGACCGGCGCGTCCTTCGGCAGCCGCCCCGGCCGGGGCCTCAGCACCACGGCGAGGCCCAGGAGCAGCGCCCCCACCACGGGCTGCACACCGGTCTCCCAGCCCAGGACGATCAGGAGCACCCCCGCGACCGCCAGCAGCACGGTCAGGGAGTGCACCACCAGGGAAACTCCCTGCGCCAGCACGGCCGAAGCGGACGTGCCGCGCGTCTCACCGTGCTCCGCGCCCCGCGCCAGCTCCGCCGCCAGCTGTTCCCCGTGCCTGTGCGCGAGGCGCCGGCGGAAGGCGGCGATCCGGCCGGGTTCGGGGTCCGGCGTGCCCGGATCCACGTTCCAGTCGCATGCCGCGCACCATTCGACGTACGTCTCGTCCACCGGCACCGATGCGCCGCACGCCGGGCATTCCCGAACCGGGGGCGCGCCGGTGTCTTCCCCGCTGATGACGCTCACGTTCCCCTCCCCCGTCGCAGGTTCCCCCCTGGAACTGCGACCGGGGCAGCATAGGTGCCCGTCCGGTCCGGGCCAACCGCATTCCACCTGCGACAACGCGGCCCTGTGGATCGTGTGCGCCGTCAGGACAGGCGGGGGTTAGGCGGCGGATCACCCGCTGCCCGGGTCACGAGGTCGCCGCCACGGCGGAGCCCTTCCGCAGGGCGGCGGTGAACCAGCCGTACACGGGGGCCAGCGTCGGCGAGGGGGGCCATCCGTTGACCGTCGCCAGCAGCCGCCAGTACCGCTCGACGTGCGGGTCAGGGGTCAGGTGGAGGCGGGCGAGGAGCCAACGCCGCAGATCGCCGCCGCCCGCGCACTGGAACGCGTGGCCGTAGAGGCTGCCGAGTACGTCGGTGAGCGGTACGGCCGGGCCGGGGGCGGGGAGGACGCCGATGGCTGTGGCCTCCTCGATGCGTTCGCGCATCGTACGGTTGAGGTCGTCGTGCAGGTCGCCCACCGCTTCCGGGGACGGTGCTTGCGCCTGGTCCTCGGCGACGCGGCGTACCGCGGACCGGAATTCGGCGCTCCGGCACAGCTCCGCCAGTTCGATCCAGGCTCCGACCTGCTCCGGCGTGGGGTGGTCGGGGATCTCCGGCATGACGGACCGCATCAGGTTCGCGAACTCGGGGTTAGGCGCGCCGTCCGCGAAGACGGCCTCGACGAATTCGGTGACCAGGCGGTGCTGTTCGTCCTGGGAAAGCGTGGCGAGCCGGTGCATGAGGTCCATCTCCAGGGGTGTGGTGCCGCGCTGCGCGACGGCCCGCAGGACCGCCTGGCGCACGCGCAGGGACCGGATCTGTACGTCCAGGGCGTCGGCGTGCGCTTCGGCGACCTCGGGCAGGGACGTCTCCCGGTCCAGTACCTTGCGTACGGTCGCCAGGTCGAGGCCGAGTTCGCGCAGCGTCCGGACCAGGGCGAGGCGGGCGAGCGCGTCCGGGCCGTACAGCCGGTAGCCCGCGGGGCTTCGGCCGGCCGGCGGGACGATGCCTTTGTCGGAGTAGAACCGGATCGCCTTCACCGTCAGGCCGGTGCGGCGCGCCAGCTCTCCGATGGAGTGGAGGGTGTCTTCGTGCATGTCCCCCAGCTTGGGGTCTCCCCCGACGGGAGACTCAAGCGCTGCCGGGCGGCATCAGCGGTAGCCGGCTACCCAGACCGGGAAGAAGTCCTCGGTGAGCAGCACGTCGGACTCCGTCTGCGGCAGGCGCGAGCCGTTGATGTCCACCGCGGGCAGCACGGGTGCGCCGGCGGCCTCGTACGCCTTCTGGGACTTCTCCGCGAAGTCCGCGTACTTCATCTCCTGGACCGCGGAGTCGAATGCCGGACCGCGGAGGCCGTGCACGTGTGACGCCGCCTCCAGGAGGAGCGCGTCGGTGTAGCCGTCGCCGTTCTCCTCGGGTCGGCTACGGAGCAGGACGGCCCGGTACTCGGCGAACCTGCCCTGTTCCAGCGCGGCCCGCAGGGCGTTGACGGCCTTCTTCGACCCGGTGCCGCCCAGCCGGCCGTCCAGGGCCGAGGACAGGGTGTACTCGGTCCGCACCTCCCTGCCCAGCGTCATCTCCAGGAGCGAGGGCCCCGCACCGGTCACCTCGACCTCCCTGCACACCGAGCACCGCACGTCCTCGTACACGCGAACCGGCATCCGTCGCGGGTCCCCCACGACGATGGTGGTCCCGTCCGGCGCCAGGACCTCCGGCAGGTCTTCGACGGCGGCGTACGGGTGGCGGCGTTCCCGCTGCGCGGCCTCCGTCTGATCTCCGCAGGCTGTCGTGGTCAGCCCCAGCAGGGCGACCGTCACCAGTACGGGACGAATGCGTTCGGGTCTCATGCGGATGCGCTTTCACTGGTGTGCGGGAGGGCCCTGCCGCCTCTTGCGGCGGCACGGCGCGACAGGCATGTGACGCGCACACGAGGAATCTGAGCCCACTACAGCACAGCCGAAGACGTCTGAGGCGACCGGGGGTCGGATGGGGGGTCAGGGTGTGCGGAGGGGGGTGAGGAGGTTTGGGGGGAGGTATTCCGTGAGGGAGCGGGCGGCGGCTTCCGGGTCGGTGGACCAGTCGGGCGGCAGGTTGACCGGCCAGCGGGGCTGTTCCACCGGCTGGGTGCTTCCCAGCCTCAGGGCCACGTCCTGGCGCAGCCGCGGCAGCATCGCGTAGAGCCGGTCGCCCGGACAGGCGGTGCTGTTGAAGTCCCGGTGCCCGTAGATCTCGGAAGGGGAGAGGTCGTACTGGCGGCAGATCTGGGCGCACAGGTCGGCGAGGGTGGAGAACTGCGCCGCGGGAGGCTCCTGGGTGGTGTAGGTGCCCTCGTTCTCGATGCCGATGGCCACGCTGTTCTGTCCCACGCAGTGGGCGCCCCGCACCAGCCGGTCCCCGGATTCCAGTGCGGCCAGGCTGTGGTGGCGGCCTTCCAGGACGAAGGCGCCCCGGCTGACGGTGAAGTGCTGGCCGGTGTCGATCCAGCCCTGTGTGTCCATGTGGAACCGCTGGATCGCCCGGGCCAGGGCGTGGGCCCGCTCCTGCGAGTAGTCGCTCACGTTGGCCGACGCCGTGTGGTGGACGATGATCCGCTCGGGGCGCGTGTCGAGGACCACCACCTCCTCGGACGCCTCGCGGGCGCCCCAGCCGTCGCAGTCCGTGATACGGGGCGTCGTGGCCCCGTCCCGCCCTTCGGGCCGCCGGGAGCCGGTGGCGGCGCGGGCCGCGCCGGTGGCGGCGGTGGGGAGGAGGGTGGCGGCTCCGAGCGCGAGCGCGGTCGAGAACACGCCGCGGCGGGAGAACCGGGAGGGAAGGGACGTCATGGAGCCGCCTGTTCCGGTAGGGGTGGGCAACCCATCGAAGGGGAGCCCGCCGCAGAAGGCACACAGGCGCGCCGAGGGGCTGCTCCGCCGGGTCCCCTACCGGGCCGAACGAGCGGAGCGTCCCGGCCCCCAGGTCGTGCCGCCCGCACGTCCGCCGGTGGCGCCCCCCGGCATTCGCCGACGCGCGACGCCGGGGGTGCGCCGAGGGGCCGTCAGCGCCCGACGCGGGCGGACCGGGGCCGCCGCCCGGCCGCTGTTGCCCGGCGCCGGGTCAGGGCCGTGCGGTGCGGGCTCCCCGGGATGCCGCCCCCGCCCGGTCGAGCCGGCGGAGGCGGAGCAGCGGTCTCAGGACACAGCGGCCCGGTCGGTGGGCCCGGCTCCGGCCGGCGCAGCGCCGAACCACCGGCGTGCCGCCTCCTCGAACCCCTCGGGATCCGGGTGACGATCGCCCGCCCAGGCGACCACCCCGTCCGGCCGCACCAGCACGGCACCCAGGCCGAGGTCGTTCGCCGCCCGCCCGGCCGCGTACCGTATCCGGCCCTCCCAGCCGGCTGCGGAAGCGCGCAGGCGCCGGTCGGGGGTGAAGTCGAGGACGACGCCCCGTCCGTCCTCCATGAGGTCACCGAGGCGGCTGCCGTCCTCGAAGCGGAAGTCGGGGGCGCTGCGGCCGGCCAGCGGATGCTCGCTGCCCAGGTCGTACCGGATCCACGATCCTGACAGCCTCTCGAACACGTAGGTCGCCCCGTCACGGGTCCCTATGAGCTCGCGGACCACGGCCTGGATCGCCTGGGCGTGCGGTTCCGGCCTCATGGTCGCCACCTGGGCGCGCGACCAGTCGAGCACCGCCGCGCCGACCGGGTGGCGCTCGTCGGCGTAGGTGTCGAGAAGCCCGTCCGGCGCGTGCCCGTGCACGGTCGCCGCGAGCTTCCATCCCAGGTTCACGGCGTCACCGATGCCGGTGTTCAGCCCCTGGCCGCCGAGGGGGGAGTGGATGTGGGCGGCGTCGCCCGCGAGCAGGACGCGTCCCCGCCGGTACGACGTGGTCTGCATCGCCCGGTCGGTGAAGCTCGACGCCAGGTGGACCTCGTCGATCGTCACGTCGGTGCCGGACACGCGGCGCAGGACCGCCTGGAGGTGCTCGCGGGTCAGCGGCTGTGAACGGTCGAACGCACCGCCGTCGAAGTCCGTCATGGCGATGTGCCCGTCGGTGGGCATCCGGAGGTACATGCCCGTCGGCGTGAGGTGGAAGCCGGGGGGCAGACCCTGGGGGCCGGCGAGGGTGGCTTGCAGGGTGTAGCCGGTGAACTGCGGCTCGGTGCCGACGAATTCGAAGTCCGCGAGCCCGCGCACCGTACTGCGTCCGCCGTCGCAGCCGACCAGCCAGCGCGCCTCGTACGCGTCCGTGCCGGCTCGGGCGACGACGCTCTCGCCGTTCTGGGTCACGGCCGAGACCGTGACGCCGCGCCTGATGTCCACGCCGAGCTTGGACGCCCGGCCGCTGAGCACCGTCTCGACCGCCTCGAGGTCCGTGATCACGGCTTCGGGCGCCGGCCCGGGAAGCCGGTACGGGAGGGCGGCGACGTCGACCTGGTTCCCGTCGAGCATCATGCCGGCGAAGTGGCCGACGAACCGGGGGCCTGACGGCACACCCGCCGCTTCGGGGGCCGCACCGAACACCTCTTGAACCCCCGAGGCCGTCAGCAGCGGTTCCAGCAGCCCGCGCCGGTAGAACGCCTCCACCGATGCGGCGGACAGCCCGCGCCTGCCGAGCGGGGCCGACCGTAACGGGGAGCCGGGCCCCGGCTCCCGTTCCAGCACCACTACGGAACAGCCCGCGAGGCCGAGCTCGCAAGCCAGGGCCAGGCCCACCGGACCGGCTCCCACGATCACCACGTCATGCACGAAAGGTCCCCTCTTCGAACGCGTTCCGGCCGGACGGTCGTCCGGCACGACCTCCCGAACGGTGTCAGCCCGCTCCGACATCGCACCGACAGCCGCACCGACAAGCCGCTGACAGGCGGCCGCCACCAGCGCCCGGGGGCGGGGGGGCCTTCGCCCGGCCGCATGCGTTGGGTTAGGTTCCCGGTCGTGACTGACGATCGCGGACGACTGCTGGCCGGCCGGTACCGGCTGGCCGCACTGCTCGGCCAGGGCGGCATGGGGACCGTCTGGCGGGCGCACGACGAGCAGCTCGACCGGGAGGTCGCGCTCAAGGAACTCCGGCTCCCCGAGGGCCTCGACGCCGCCGGGCAGCAGGCGTGGATCGCCCGGCTGGACCGCGAGGCGCGTGCGGCCGCCAGGCCGAAACACCCGGGGGTGATCACCGTCCACGACCGGATAGCCGACGAGGACGGCCGGCCGTGGATCGTGATGGAACTCGTCCGCGGCCGCTCCCTGGACGACCTGGTCAAGGAGGACGGCCCGCTTCCGCCCGCCCGCGTGGCCCTGATCGGCCGACAGGTCCTGGACGCGTTGCGCGCCGTGCACGCGACGGGCGTGGTCCACCGGGACATCAAGCCGGCCAACGTGCTGCTCGAAGGCGACCGGGTGGTGCTGACCGACTTCGGGATCGCGTCCGTGGAGGGCGAGCCGGGTCTGACCCGCTCGGGGGCGCTCATGGGGACCCCGGTGTACATGTCCCCCGAGCAGATGCGCGGGCTCCCGGCGACCGCGGAATCCGACCTGTGGTCCCTGGGAGCGACGCTGTACACCGCCGTGGAGGGGCATCCGCCGTTCAACGGCTCCGGTTCCTGGGCCGTCTTCGTCGCCGTGGCCACCGAGGACCCCGTCCCCGCCGTCCGCGCCGGGGAGCTCGGCCCCGTGCTGACGGGACTGCTCCGCAAGGACCCTGCGCAGCGCCTCACCGCTGAGGAGGCGTACGAGCTGCTCGCCGGACCGGCGGGCGGGGCCGGGCCCTCCCGGCCGGCGGCCGCGGGCTCGGGCACGCTGCGGCTGGGGGAGGCCGTGCCGTCGGCTGCCGGGCCCGCGGCAGCTCCAGACCCCGGACCCGGACCCGGCCGCACCCGCGCCGGCGCGCGCGGGCGCTACGTTCTGGGCGGCCTGGCGGCGGTGGTGGCCGTCCTGGTCGCGGTGCCCTGGGGGTTACCGGACTCCGGAGCCTTTGACGACGCCGGCCCCACCCGCTCGGCCGGGGCCCTCGCGCCCACCGGCCCGTCCCGGCCCCCGTCCTCCCCGCCCGCCGAACCCACCCCGTCCGCCGCCACATCCGGCCCCGGCACCCGCCCCAGCGCGAGCCCCAGTCCCAGTCCCAGTCCCAGCCCCACGCCGACTCCCACGCCCGTGCCGGCCCACACGCCCCTCGACCGCCAGGCCATCGAACGCGTCTTCACCCTCTACATGAACGGGCTGGCCGACCACGACATGACGTCGCTGCGCCGAGGCACGTGTCCACGGCTCCGTTCGACCCTGCTCGGGTTCGCCCTCAACGGATACTTCGTGGACCGCTGGGAACTCCAGCACTACGAGATCCCCCCGGGCAGGAACGAGCTCAGCGTGGAAGCGAAGATCACCCGGCGGGACCCCGAGACCGGGGCGCTCGCGGGTGACGTCCTCAACCAGTGGATCATCGAGAGAACCGCGGACCAGCAGTACTACGTATGCGGCTGGCTCAACGGGGAGTGACGCCCCCGAGGTGGTCCGGCCGGCGGCCGCGGCTTGATCCTCACGTAGCGGGAGGTCCTACCGTCCCGTGTCATGAAGATCATCGTTCATGACACGGCGTCCGCCATGCTCGATCTCCTCCAGCGCCCGCTGGAGGAACGGCCCGACGCCCTGCGCGAGATGCTCAGCCCCCTGCAGAAGGCCATGTCCGCGATCGGCGACCTGGACATGGTCCAGATGCACCAGGCCGGCAGCGGCTTCCGGACCGACGTGGAGGACGCGCGCTACCTTCCGGCCCTGCGGCAGATGCAGGACGCCCAGGTGTGGAACCGGATCGAGGACTGCCTCGCCGCGGCGTGGAGCCGGCTGAGCGCGGCGGCGCCCGGGATCAAGGCCGCCGAGACCGTACACGTCGTCCTGGCGCTGGGTGACCCGGACGACGAGCTGCTGACGGTCCGCAACGGGGGCTACTTCGGAATGGGCGGCATACCGGGGGCGATCCAGCTGACGATGTGGCCCACCGCGACCAGCCTCGCCAAGATCGGGTACGCCGCCGCGCACGAGCTCCACCACAACGTGCGCTACGCCAACGTGGTCTGGGACCCGGCCACCGTCACGGTCGGCGAGCAGGTGGTGGCCGAGGGCCTGGCCGAGGCGTTCGTACGCGAGGTGGCCGGTGAAGACGCGATGGGGCCGTGGGCGACCCGGCTGTCCGGCCGGGAACTGGAGCAGGCACAGGCCAAGGTCACGGCGGCGATCGACGTGGCCGGGATGTGGAACCTGCCGCCGTACGTGTACGGCGACGCCACCGCCCGCCGCATGGGCTGCGAACCCGTCGGGCTGCCCGACGCCGCCGGGTACGCGGCCGGCCTGCGCATCGTCGACGCCCACCTCAGGGCCAGCGGCCTCACCGCCGCGCAGAGCACCGCCCTGCCCGCCCGGGACATCCTCGTGAACGCGGGCGTGCCGACCAGCGCGTGACCCCCGCCGCACGGCGCCACGACGGTACGCCTCGACTTCTGTAACTACTAGTATGTACATTACGCGTATGAGCACCAGGGACCGACTGATCGAGTCCACCCGCGAACTGCTCTGGGAGCGCGGCTACGTGGGCACCAGCCCCAAGGCGATCCTGGAGCGCGCGGGCGTGGGCCAGGGCAGCATGTACCACCACTTCCAGGGCAAGCCCGACCTCGCCCTGGCCGCGATCCGCCGCACCTGCGAGGAGCTGCGCGCCGCCGCGCAGAGCGCGCTGGACGGGCCCGGGACGCCGTACGAGCGGATCCGGGCCTATCTGGAGCGCGAACGCGACGTACTGCGCGGCTGCCCCGTGGGCCGCCTGACGATGGACCCGGACGTGGTCGCGAACGAGGATCTGCGGGCGCCGGTGGACGAGACGATCGCCTGGCTCCGCGAGCAGCTCGTCCGCATCGTCGAAGAGGGCCGGGAACAGGGCCAGTTCGCCCGGTCCCTCGACGCGCGGGAGATCGCCGCGACCGTCCTCGCCACGGTGCAGGGGGGTTACGTCCTGGCCCGCGCGTCGGGCTCGCCCGCGGCCTTCGACGCGGGGGTACGCGGTCTGCTCTCCCTGCTGCGACCGGCAATCTGAGGAGTTCCCCCATGCACATCACGACGAAGCGGCCCGACACCCTGCGGGGCCCGGCGGAGCACTTCACGGGCACGGTGTGGCTGGACGAGATCGCCGCCCCGAAGTCACCGTCCCGGCTGAGGATGTTCAGCGTGCACTTCGCCCCCGGCGCGCACACCGCCTGGCACCGCCATCCGCACGGCCAGGTCCTGCACGTCCTGGAGGGCGAGGGACTGGTCCAGCGCGAGGGCGGTGACGTCGCGGCGATCCGGGCGGGCGACACCGTGTGGATCGAGCCGGGCGAACGGCACTGGCACGGCGCCGCCCCCGGCACCTTCATGACGCACCTCGCCGTCGTGGAGGCGGCCGAGGACGGCGCGACCGTCGAGTGGCACGAACACGTGGACCACTACCCCGCTTGAGAACGGAGCTCACCGTGCACGCCATGCAGTACGAGATGACCCTGCCCGCCGACTACGACATGGGCGTCATCCGCGCCCGTGTCCTGCGCCTCGGGCACGCCCTCGACGACTGGGACGGCCTCGGCTTCAAGACGTACCTGATGCGCGAGCGCGGGGTACACGGTTCGCCGGTCAACCAGTACGCGCCGTTCTACCTCTGGAACACCATGGAGGGGATGAACACCTTCCTGTGGGGAGGCGCCTTCCAGGGGCCCGTCGACGACTTCGGCCGGCCCGACGTGCGGCAGTGGACGGGCCTGGCCTACGAGGAGGGCGCCGCGGCGGGCTCTCCCGCCGTCGCCGCGGTACGCCGGCGGGAGCGGGTCCCGGAGGGCGTGACGCTGTCCGCGTTCATGGAGGACGCGGTGCGCGAAACGGAGCGGCTCGCCTCGCGGGAAGGCGCCGTACTCGCCGCGGCCGCCGTCGACTCGCACCGCTGGGAGCTGGTCCGCTTCTCGCTCTGGGACCACCCCGCGCCCGAGGCCCCCGGCGACGTCTTCGAGGTGCTGCACGTGTCGGCGCCCGGAAGGCACGTACTGCCGCGGGGGCGGCAGTGGTAGACCGCGTCCGCACGGTCCTCGGGGACGTACACCCCGATGACCTGGGCGTCTGCGACGCCCACGACCACCTCTTCCTCCGCAGCCCCCAGCTCCCGGGCCGGGAACTGGACGACGTCACGGCCGCGCGCTGCGAACTGGCCGCGTTCCGCGCCGCGGGCGGTGCGAGCGTCATCCAGTGGACGCCGTACGGCATGGGACGGCGGACCGCGGACCTGCCGTCCCTGTCCCGCGCGGCCGGGGTGCACGTGGTGTGCGCGACCGGAATGCACCAAGCCGCCCACTACGAGCCGGAGTCACTCGACGCGCTGCGCGGCGGGCTGGCAGACCTCTTCGTCGGCGAACTGACCAGGGGCATCGGCACATCGGGCGTCCGCGCCGGCCTCATCAAGGTCGCGGGCGGCTTCCACGCCCTCGACGCGCACGCGCGGTGGACGATGGCCGCCGCGGCCGAGGCCCACCACGAGACCGGCGCGCCCGTCGCCGTCCACCTGGAGCACGGCACGGGCGCCCTCGACGTACTCGACCTGCTGTGCGACGAACTGGAAGTCCCGCCCCACCGCGTGATCCTCGGGCACCTCAACCGCTCCCCCGACGGCGTGGTGCAGCGCCAGGCCGCGGAGGCGGGCTGCTACCTGGCCTTCGACGGGCCCTCAGTCGCCCACCACGCCACCGACTGGCGGATGCCCGACGCGGTGAAGGCGCTGGCCGACGCCGGCTTCGGGCACCGGCTGCTGCTCGGCGGGGACACCGTCGTCTCCGGAGCGCGGTCGGTCGACGGCGGTCCCGGGATGCCGTACCTGCTGCGCCGGGTGCGACCCCGGCTGGTGGCCGCCGTCGGTGCGGAGCTGGTGGACCACGTCCTCACGCGGAACCCCGCGCGCGCCTTTGCCGTCGACTGGTGCGCATGAGCGGCGGGCGGTGTCGGCCCGTCAGCGGGCGAGCGAGACGGCGAAGGGCTCGAAGCCGTGGCGGCGCAGGATGTGGGGAACGACCAGGATCATCGCCTCGGTGGCGCGGGCCGTGGTGACGTCGCCGAGGTCCTCGATCTGTTCGGACCGCCAGCCCAGGTCGCCGAGCAGGGCGGTGACGGTCCGCTTCGCGTGCTCGTCGTTGCCCGAGAGGTAGGCGGTCGGGGGGACGGCGAGGGATTCGGGGGCGGTCATGACCATGAACAGCATGGTGTTGAGGGTCTTGACCACATGGGTGCCGGGAAGCGCGGCCTGCAGCTTCTCGGCGAGGCTGCTGCCGGGATAGCAGAGCTCTCCGGGCAGGCCGTCGCGGGCGTCGCGGGTGGCGTTGGAGACGTCGACGAGGATCTTGCCCGTGAGTTCGGTGCGCAGGTCGGTGAGGCGGTCCAGGGAACTGTCGCCGGGCGTCGCGTTGATCACGATGTCCGCGGTGCGGACGGCCGTACGATGGTCGGCGAAGGTGACGCGCGGCGTGGCAGGGGTGTCGGTGTCCGGCAGTCTGCGGCCGCCGAGGGTGACGTGGTGTCCGGCTGCGGCGAGCTTACGGGCGAGGTTGGTGCCTACGCGGCCGGTGCCGAGGATGCCGATGCGGGTCATGCGCTGCTGCTCCTTGCGATGGGGGTGGAGAGGGGACGTCCGGTCAGGCGAGCGGGGCGAGGACCTTGCGGGCGGCGTCGTGGATGCCGGGGGCCGCGGCCAGGAAGTCGCGGCTGGCGGTGTTCCAGGGCTCGCCCGCCAGGTCCGTGACGGTGCCTCCGGCCTCGGAGACCAGCAGGGCGCCGGCGACGAGGCCGGAGCGGACGTCGGAGAACTGCCAGAACGCGTCCATGCGTCCGGCGGCGACGTGGATGAGCTGCATCGTGGCGGGGACGGACACGCGTACGACCAGGCCGTTGACGAGCATGGCCGTGACGGAGTCACCGATCCGGCGGAAGGTGCGCTCGTCCTCTCCGGGCCTGGCCTGGCCGGTTCCGGTCAGGGCCGCACCGAGGTCGGTCTTGGCGGACGCCTTCAGGGGCCGGTCGTTCAGACGGGCGCCGCCACCGGCGACGGCCGTGTAGGTGTCGCCGGTCAGCGGCAGGTGGACGACGGTCAGTACCGGCTGGTTGTCGCGGACCAGGGTGGCGGTGACGGCCCAGTCGTCCATGCCGTGGACGTGGTTGATGTTGCCCTCGGCGGGGTCGACCACCCACCACTCGCCCGGCGGGAGCGCGCCGCCGGCCAGCTCGTCCTCGGCCCACTGCGAGCCCGGCCGGGCCCGCAGCAGGGGCTCCCGCAGCACGGCCAGTACCGCGTCGTCGTTGGCGTGGATCTCGGCGACGACCTGGTCCAGGCTCACGCCCCGGGCGTGCGGGGCGTAGCGGTCGCGCAGTGTTTCGCCGGCGGTCTTCACCGCGGTCGTCACGTCGGCGAGAAGCGTCGTACCGGCGGCGAAGGGCAGGGCAGTGCTCATGGCGGACTCCTGGGTCAGTCGATCGGTGGGGATGCGGGGCGGCGATGGTCTCTGCTGGTCTCCGCTCGCTCCCCGCACTTCGAAGGTAGGCCGCCCGATCGTTAACAACAAGTGCATGCTTGTCACTTGTAGAGTTACCGCCATGCAATTGGATCTGAACTTGCTCACGGCCCTGGACGCCCTGCTGGAAGAGGGCAGCGTGGCCGGCGCCGCAGCCCGCCTCCACGTCACCGCCCCGGCGATGAGCCGCTCCCTGGGCCGCATCCGCAAGGCCACCGGTGACCAGATCCTGGTCCGCACCGGCCGCAGCATGGTCCCCACCACCCGCGCGCTGGCCATGCGCGCCCAGGTCCACGCCCTCGTGCAGCAGGCCCACCAACTGCTGTCCGCGCAGCGGGAACTGGACCTGGCGTCCCTGGACCGGGTGTTCACCGTGCGCTGGCACGACGCCCTGACCGCAGCCTGCGGCACCGCCCTGATCGCCGCCGCCCGGCGTCAGGCTCCCGGCGTCCGGCTGCGCCTGTCCGCCGAAGCCGGCACGGACGACGCCGAGCTGCGCCGGGGCGAGGTCGACCTCGAATCGAGTTCCGGCGTCCCGACGCTCTCCGGCATCAGCCACCGCCTGGTCGGCCGGGACCGGCTGGTCGTCGCCGTCCGGCCGGGCCACCCGCTCACCGAAGGCCCGCTGAGTCTCGAGCGGTACGCCGCCGCCGAGCACCTCACCGTCTCGCGGCGCGGCAGCCTGCGCGACCCGATGGACGACGCGCTGACCGCACGCGGCCTCGAACGGCGCGTCGCCGCCGCCGGGCCCACCGCCTCCTTCGCCCTGCAACTCGCCCTCGCGACCGACCTGGTCGTCACCCTCCCCGACGCCGTCACCCGCACGGGCCGGGAAGAGCTCGGCCTGGTCACCCTGCCGCCGCCGCTCCCCCTGCCCGAGGTGCCCCTCTACCTCCTGTGGCACCAGCGCTACGACGACGACCACGCACACACCTGGCTGCGAGACCTGGCCGCCGCAACCGTCCAGGCCGTGTTCACCCCGCCGACGGCCGCCCAACAGGCCTAGACACGGCTTGGCCGTGCCGGCGTTGCCGGAAGGCCATGGGGCGGCGAGGCGGCCGGCGGCGGCCGGGGTGGGGGGTGTCGGGGGTGTCGGAGGCGTCGTGCATGATCAGGCCTCCGTACCGTTCCCGAGGAAGAGTCCGATGAGACGCTCCATATCCATGCCCGTACCCGCGGCGCTCGCCGTCGTCCTCGCCCTGGCGGCCACCGCCGGCTGCGGCGGCCACGGCACCGGCGAGCGGGCGGCCGGGCCCGCGAAGTCCGCCGCCGGCCCCGCGACGAGCAGCCCGCCCGCCCCGGTCAAGGTGGCGCCCCTCTCGCAGGAGGAGGCGCGGGGCGTCGTCAAGGACGTCACCCTGAAGGTCGAGGCGGACAACTTCGACGCCGGGTACTGGAAGGGCGTCGCCGAGGGCCCGCTGCTGGAGCAGCAGCTCGCCGTCGTGGAGACCGCCAAGAAGTACGGCACCGACCGCGAGCCGAGGCCCGCCGACTCCCCCGCGACGGACCCGGCGGTGCACACGTGGACCACCGGCAAGGACGACGGCAGCGACCGGTGGATCCTCGGCGCGCACGAGGTGCAGGGCTACACCGTCGGCGACGCCGGGAAGGAGGCCGTGCTGCGCTGGTCGCTGTTCCACCAGCAGAAGGCGGGTGCGCCGTGGCTCGCTGCCTTCATCGCGCGTGCTCCCGAGCCGGCGGACCTGCCGCAGGTCGCGGTCGGGCCCGACGGCCGGGCGGTCACCGGCGGGGACCTGGCGGGACTCGCGGCCGACCCGGCGAAGGTCTGCGGGCAGTACGGCGACTACATGCACACCGACGCCGGCGCGGGCGGCGTGAAGTGGAGCCAGGACGTCACCAAGCGGAAGGCGTCCTCCGGCGCGCAGCTGGAGCGGATGCGCACGTCCGTCGGGAAGGGCGGCAAGGTCGACTTCGGCGTCGACGTCAACCGCGGCTCGCACGGTCCCGTCTGGCGTACGACGGACGGCGGGGCGCTCGTGGCCTGCACGGCCGTCAGCAAGGTGTACACGGAGTCGGGCCCCGGCCGGTCGACGACCTTCAGCAGCAGCGGCTGGGCCGGCACCACGGACATCCCGTGGGCCTCGTACACCCAGCGGATCATGGGCCTGACCGTGCTGAAGGTGTCGGCGGGCGCCGCGGGCGAGGTGTCCGTCGCGGCCGAGTCGAACCTTCCGTACTCCTTCGACGGTACGAAGTCCACGGGCTGACGGGTCGTTCGGCTCCGGTGCCGGACACGTCCGGCGCCGGGCCGTACGGGTGACTTTCGGCCCCGTTCGGCCGATCTCGGGTCGGCGCGGCGGACGCACGGTGGCGCGTACCGGCCGAGTGTGAGGGGATCGTCCGCGCCCCGTTGCAGGACGCCGTCGCCGGGAGTTGTGAGTCCGATGATCCGTTTCCTGTCCGTCCTGCCGGTCGCCGCAGCCCTGACGACCGCGCTCGCCGTGCCCGCGGGCGCCGCGGCCGACCCGAGGCCCATCACCTCGCCGTACGTCCAGGCGGCTGCTGACGTCAGCGCCTCGGGCGTGCTGCAGCGGGCGAAGAACATCGACTGGGTGCGCCACGTCAACACCGGCAGGTACTGCGTGAACGTCAGCGAGGAGGTCAACCTCGCGTTCAGCGTGGTCCACGTGGAGCTGCCCAATTCCAACCGCCGCAGCTTCAGCACCACGCCCAACGCCCTCTGCGGCCCGGACACGGTCACCGTGTACACGTACGACCTCAACGGCGCCTACGTGGACAACCCCTTCACGGTCGCCGTGTTCTGACCCCCGCCGCGGCAGCGGCTGCGCCTGGCCGCGCTCTTGGGCCGTGGACGACGCGAGAATGGGTCTCCACGAGGACGAAGTCAGTCCGTGCGGTACCCCTCTGCCCCGACCACGCCCAAGGAGTCCGGTGACCGGCCTCACCACCCTCATACGGCTCTGCCCGCCGCCCCCGCCGGCTCTGCGCATCGCCTGGCAGCCTGTCGAATCCGCACTGGGCATGGCCCTGCCCGCGGACTACAAGCAGCTCGCCGAGCTGTACGGCCCGGGGGTGTTCTGCGAGTTCGTGCACGTCCACCACCCGCACGGGGTCACCCCGTTCGTCAACCTCACGGGCCCGATGCCCGCCAGGATCCGGTCTGACCTGCGCAACGACGTCGCCGAAGGCATCTTTCCGGTCCCCCACGACCCGGACCGGCTCTTCGCCGTCGGGGGGACGGACAACGGCGAACGGATCTTCTGGATCACCGATCCGGTCGATGAACCCGACCGGTGGCACATCGCCGTCAACGAAGCCAGGGGCCCAAGGTGGTTCACCTTCAGCGGCTCCCTCACCGAATTCCTCGGCTCCGTGTTCACCGGGCGGACCAGCGTCCCCCAGTTCCCCCGCGGCCTCCTCGACGAAGCCCCCGCCTTCACCGGCTCACGCCCCGTCCTGTGGAAGCCGGCGCCCATCGCGGAGTCCGCGCCTGTCGACACCGCGTCCATCCGGGCCTGGGCGCGGGCCAACGGCCACGACGTGCCCGCCCGGGGCCGCATCCCGGCCGAGATCCGCCGAGCCTGGGAGCAAGCCGTCTCCTGACCGGGCGCGCCCGTTGTGACCTGCGGAGATGCCGGTCGTCCCGACATGTGGCGCGATTCCGAGCGGTGGGCCCCGAGGGGGGTATGGTCTTCCGGTCACGGACGGCCATCGGATCGTCTGTTCTACCCGAGGGAGCCGACATGACGGACCTGAACTCGCTGCGGGCGAGCCTTGCGTCTGGTGAGCACGAGTTCGCCGACACCCTGGCCTTCGTCGCCGAGCACTACGACTACCAGCCGCAGGCGTTCCGCAACGGGGAACTGGAGAACGGCGCGGGTGAGAACGAGGGCTCCTGCAAGACGCTGGGTCTGGCGCTGCTGGAGGGTCTGACCGACGAGGAAGCGCTGCTGGCGTTCGGTGAGCACTACCGCAAGGTGCTGGCGACGCCGAACGACACCGATCACGGCAACATCCGCAACCTCCTGGCCCATGGCCTGGCCGGGGTGAGCTTCGCCGGGCAGGCGCTGACCCGGAAGGGCTGAACGGCGTCGGACTCCGGGCGGGCGGACGGTGGGCCTTCGTCACCGTTTCCCCACAAGTGCCCCTGTCGGCGTCGGGGTGGGCGGGGCCGGGGCTAGGGTCGTGGTCATGGGGGACGGACTGACGCGGGTGAAGCAGTGCAAGCAGTGCCGACGTCCGCTGGACGAGCGGCGTTGGGGGCGTCCGAAACGGTTCTGCAGCCGGTGGCACCGGGTGCGGTACTGGCTGGAGGAGCTGGGGGAGCTCGTGCTGAGCTAGGGACGGCCGCGCCGGCCGGCCCCTGTCAGGGTGGTCTGAGGCTGTAGGCCGGCGCGTGCCTCGCGGCCGGAGTGGCGGTAGCCGGTGCGGCCTGGTTCACGGTCTCCGGGGCCTGGGCCACGACGCACGCGGTGTGCGGGCCAGGTCGAAGGGCGTGGCCGTCGTCGGAGCCGTCGAGAACACCCGGTACCGCGAGGACGGCGGGCGCCTACCTGACGACGCGGCCCGCTACGCCGTGCTGGAGCCGGGGCGCCAGTACGTCATCGCCGTCCAGTCGGCCCGACGGCCGGCACGGGCTGTCAGCTCGCAGGCGGCGCCGGTTCGGATGACGCGGCTGCTGGTGGTACCAGCGTTCGTGCTCGGTGTCGCGAATGTCGAGCTTGCGCCAGCGGGGATGCCTGAAAGCCCGGGGCGGACCGCCAGTAGGCGGCGAGGGCGCAGAGGTCAGAAGCTGTCGACCCATCCGAACGTGGCGTTGTACGCGCGCTGCAGTGCGTGGCGGCCGCGGTCCCCGTCGGCGTACATCCATGCCAGGGCTGCGGAGAACCAGAGCAGGAAGATGCCGCCGACGACGGTCGGCGCGACTGTCTGGCCGAACCCGGTGAGGAGGAGCAGGACGGTGGCCGTGAGGGCCGCGCCGACGTGGGCTGGTCGTGAGTTGAGCGGCTCGGACTTGCGTGCCTCTCTGCGTTCGGCCCGTTCTGCGGCGAAGCGGGCGTCGCGGGTGGGCTGGGGTTCGTTCTCGTCGAAGTACATTTCATGTCCCCGGCCGGAAGCCGCGCGCCGCCTCGCGGAGGCGGGCGGTCAGGGCGGAGGTCTGGTCGTGGGGGAGGTTCAGGACGCCGTTCTCCGTCATCAGGGCGTGGAACTGCTGCTCCTGGTACGGGGTTCCGTGCGGCAGGGGGGCGATGTGCCAGTGGAGGTGGGCGTTGCCCTGTTGGCTGCCGAGGGAGTAGAGGTAGGTGCGCTCCGGGTCGCAGACCGCCTCGACGGCCAGCGCGATTCTCCTGACGAACAGCATCAGGCGGCTGTAGGCGGCTTCGTCCAGGTCGCGTACGGCGTGCTCGACGTGGGCTTTCGGGGCGACGAGGACCTTGCCCTCCAGCGTGGGCCATCTGTCCATGAACGCGATGTGGTCCTCGTCCTCGAAGACCGTCTCGTGGACGTAGTCCGGGTCTCCGGCGAGGAACGCGCAGACGAAGCAGGGGCCGTTGCGGGCGCGGGCCGTGTACGAGGTGAGGTCCATCGGTTGGCGGGCCGTCGGCATGGGGGCTCCTGGGTCAGGGCCGCGGTGTGGCCGCGGGGTCCGGGAGGGTGTGGAGGAGTTCGAGTCTGCGCTGGACGGCGTCCGTGGCCCCCGGGCGCAGGCCGGGGACGCGGCGGCGGAGGGTCACCAGGTGGGGGCCGAGTTCCCGGGCGCGGCGCGGGTCCGGGATCTGCTGCCACTGGTGGTGGGCGCGGTCCACGGCGCCTTGGACCGGTGGGGCGTCCGGGGCCTGGTGGCGGCCCAGGCGGGCGTCGGCGGCGGCCATCCACAGCTCGCAGCTGCCGGCCGCGTCGCCGGCGATGTGGGCGAGGTCGGCCCGGACCTCCAGCCAGTGCACGGCCTCGGCGGACCCGGGCCCGTACGTGTGGGCGGCCCAGCCCTCCCACCGGGCGGCAAGGGACGCGGCCTCGGTGTGCTGCCCGGCGTGCGCAGCGGCGAGGATCGCGGGGAGCGGGTCCGTGGCGTCCACCGCCGCGGGGCGCGGCGGAACGGGCGTCGGGGTGGCGTCCGCCGCGAGCAGCAGGGCGGTGTCGTCGCCGGCCTGGGCGGCCGCCCGCGTGTGGAGTTCGGCGAGCGGCGGGGTCAGTCCGCTGCGCCAGATGCCGGCCACGCCCTTCAGGTAGGCGGGGTCCGCGACGCGGTTGCGGGCGGGTGCGGGGGTGATCCGGCCGTAGAGGGACGTCCCGTGGCCGAGCGTGAGGCCGTGGGCGGTGATCTTCTGCCAGGTGTCGGGGGTGGCGACCAGGTCGACGAGGACGGTGGTGGTGCCGGGGCGGCGCGGCTTCAGCTCGTTCGCCAGCCAGGCCCAGGGCAGGCCGGTGTAGCGGAGGGTGGAGGGTGTGGTGCGGGCGAGGGCCAGGTGGATCCCGTGCTGCCGGGTGTCGAGGTGGAGTTGCCCCGCCAGGAGGAGCGTCAGGGGGCCGGGCGCGGTGGCGGCGGCGCGGATGCGCGTGAGGACGGTCTGCTGGTCCGTCGGATCGGACAGCTCGACGATCGTCCCGGCCGCGGTCCGGGTCAGCGCGCTGGGCGGACAGGCCGCGAGCGTGGACAGGACGCTGCTGGCCGCGATGAGGCGGCCCTTGCCGGCCGGGGCGGCGGCGAGGAGCAGCGCGGTCCCGGGTGCGGTCGTCTCCCCTGTGATCAACACACGAGCACCGTACGCCACCTCCTGGACGGGCCTCAAAGGGTTCCGGTGACTCGCTCCGTTCCGTCGACCCCGGCGGACCGGGTGACGGCCGGGGCGGACGGCGGCGCACGGGGGTCTGCCGTGGGCGTCGGTCAGGGCGAGGGGGCGGGGCGCGCCCCGGTCATGAGGGCCGTGTAGAGCAGCAGGGCCGCGGTCAGGCCCACCGCCCAGCCGTAGTCGGCGAGCGGCTTCAGGAAGGGGATCAGGCCCTCCTCGGGGAAGGGGCCCTTGCCGGGGGCCGAGTGGGAGCCTCCGACGGCCAGGACGCCGCCGACGGCGAAGGCCGCCAGTGCCCTGAGGTTCCAGCCGCCCGTGTACCAGTACGGGCCGCCCTCCCGGTAGAGGTCCGGCAGCGAGAGCCGAGTGCGGCGCACGATCCAGTAGTCGGCGATGAGGACGCCGGCGACCGTGCCGAGCAGCCCGCCGACCAGGCCGAGCCAGGTGAAGATGTACAGCTCGGGGGTGGAGGTCAGCTTCCACGGCATGATCAGTACGCCGACCACGCCGGTGATCAGCGCACCCCGGCGGAAGTCGATCAGGCGGGGGGCCAGGTTGGCCAGGTCGTAGGCCGGGGAGACGACGTTGGCCGCGAGGTTCACCGAGATCGTCGCGATCAGTACGGTGACCAGGGCGAAGAGCAGCCCGAAGACGCTGTCGGCCTTGGCGACGAGCTCCACCGGGTCCCAGATCGGGGCGCCGTACACCGCCTCCGAGCCGGAGGTGACGAACACCGACAGCAGCGCGAACAGCGTCATCGTCGTAGGCAAACCGAGGGTCTGGCCGAGGATCTGGGAGCGCTGGCCGGCGCCGAAGCGCGTGAAGTCGGGGATGTTGAGGGCGAGGGTGGACCAGAAGGCGATCATGCCCATGAGGGAGGGGAAGAAGACCGGCCAGAAGTCCGCGCCCCAGCCGAGCCGGGACGGCTGGTCGAGCAGTTCGCCGAAGCCGCCCGCCTTCACGCCGATCCACACCAGCAGGACCAGCGCGCCGAAGATGACGAAGGGCGCGGCCCAGTTCTCGAAGCGCCGCAGGGCCTCCATGCCCCGGTAGATGATGGCGAGTTCGAGGGCCCAGAAGGCGACGAAGCAGAGCCACAGCGTCCACGGCTCGCCGCCGATCTCCGAGGCCCCCGCCCAGCCGCCGAAGATCTTGCCGAGCAGGACGAAGATCCCGGACCCGCCGATCCAGGTCTGGATCCCGAACCAGCAGCAGGCCACGGCGGCCCGGATGAGCGCCGCCATGTTGGCTCCGCGGACCCCGAAGGAGGCACGGGCCAGTACGGGGAACGGGATGCCGTACTTGGGGCCTGCGTGCCCGGTGAGGAGCATCGGCAGGAGCACGATGAGGTTGGCGAGCGCGATGGTGAAGACGGCCTGCTTCCAGTCCATCCCCAGGGCCACCAGCCCGGAGGCGAGCAGCCAGGAGGGGATGTTGTGCGCCATGCCGACCCACAGGGCCGTGAAGTTGTACGTGGTCCAGCGCCGGGCCTGGACCGGTACGGGAAGGAGGTCGGGGTTGGCGAAACGGCCGTCGGAGGGGACTTCGCCGGGGGCGAGTTCGACGCGGTCCCCCGTCTCGGGCGTCGGGTGGTGGTGGTCGGGCACGTGCGCACGCCCCCTCGGGTCGGGTGGAGGCCCCGCGGGACGCGCAGACCTCGGTCAGGGCTGGACACCGGTTCCCCGTCCATCGTCTCCCCCCGGTCGCTCCGGGGCGAGGGGTCGGCGGTCGCGGAAGTTCACCGTCGGGTGAGGAGGCGACGCAGCCGGCCGCGGAGGCCGCCGTGGCCGCCGTGGCCGCCGTGGCCGCCGTGGTCGCCGTGGTCGCCGTGGTCGCCGTGGTCGCCGTGGTCGCCGTGGTCGCCGTGGAGGCTGCGCTCCGCGGCGGGGGGCCAGGGGCCGCGGGAGTCGAGCTCGTCGGCCAGCCGGGCCAGGAAGCCGCGGAACTCGGCTTCACCGAAGGGCTCCTGCCCTTCGTACGGGTCGAACGTGCTCGCCAGCGGGGTGCCGGTGGCCAGCACCGCCCGCAGCGCCGCCACCTGTTCGGCCATCGGCCGGTCGGAGAGCGGTTCGGCCCGCATGGCCGTCGCGTACCGGCGCACCGTCGCGTCGTCGAGCACCGCGCCGCCGCCCTCCCGGTACATCGCCTGGTACAGGATGCAGTTGACCAGCCCGAACGCCCATGGCGCCGCCTTCCCCCTCGCAGTGGCCATCGACGGCTCCTCCTCCTGACGGACGACGGGCTCCGCTGCACGTCGCCTCGCGTCACGTCACCGGGGCCATCAAACCAGCTGCCGTCCGCGCCGGATGCTGACGCCCCTCTTAGGGGTGTGCGGGGGACAGTGGGGACCGTCACGCCTTGAGGGGGGAGTGCGATGCCCATGCCCATGCCCATCCGCGTCCGAGGCCGCGCCGTGGGCGGGGGGCGGTCCGCGCCGCCGCGGCGTACCGTCACCCGCCTGCGCCTCACGTGCGTCTACGGCGGGGTCTTCATGCTGGCCGGGACGGCCCTGCTCGCCGTCGTCTTCCTGCTCGCGCAGGAGGCCGTGAACAGGGGCAACGAGCCGGTGTTCGAGCTGCGTTCGGAAGGCACACTGGTGCTGGCGCCGGCCGACTGCCCGTGGCCGGAGGCCGCTGGTCCTGAGGCCCACGGGCAGTCCCCCTGCCCGGCCCGCGACCCGCTGACCTCGCCGGCGCTGCTCGTCCTGGCCGCCCTCGGACCCCTGTCGGTCGTCGCGGGCTATGTGACGGCCGGGTACGCGCTGTCGCCGGTCCGGCGGATCACCCGCACCGCCCGGGCGGCCGGCGGCTGAGGGGTCCGTGCGCCCGTGTCACGTGCGTTCGTAGGCGACCTTCGCCAGCTGGACGGCCTGCTCGCGGGTCTCCTCGTCCACGATCTGCACGCTGATGCGGTACTGCGCGTTGCCGCCTTCGAGCCGGTACGCGGCGGGCGCGAGGCGGGCGAGCAGCTCGTCGTCCGTGTCGTAGGGGAGCCGGAGGTTGACCACGCCGTTGTGCGCGTAGACGTACGCGAAGGCGCCCTTCGGCGAGCCCTGCCGGCGCACCCTCAGGTAGTCGCCGTAGTCCAGGCCCGAATCCGCCCCGGCGCGGTGGCGCTTGACGCCGTGCACCTTGACGTCGGGCCAGGCGGTGGCCTCGGCGAGGAACCCGGTGAAGTGTTCGGCGGCCGGGTTCCCCCGCAGCAGTGCGCTCACCGCCCCCTGGCCCTCGTGTGCGACGCCCGGGATCAGGTCGGGGCCGGAACCCTCGGACGGACCCGGGGAGCCGGCCACGACGACGCCGGTGGGCGACTGGTCGCCCTGGGCGAGCAGCTGCTGGATGACCTGGGACGCGTCGAGTTCCGCGGCCGTACCTTCGAACTGAAACACCGTCAGCTTCATCGGATTCCCCCTAGGTGGATGAACTACGGCCAACTCTACCCGGTTCTCGTTCAGTTGTCGGCTAGTTCTACTTACTAATGGAGAGCTGAGCTCAACTACGACCCCCTGGATGTGAGGTGACCTGAGGTCGGCCTCAGGCGAGACGCAACGTCTTGCCAAAGGCGGGAGACCCGCGTAAGGTCTCGGCGAGACGATACGTCTCGTTTCGAATGAAGGGGGTCGCCTGTGCGTGCTTCAGCTGCTGGTAGTCAGGTCGTGCTGGCCGAGGTCGGCAAGCGGTACGGGACCCGGACTGTGCTGGACCGGGTCGGGTTCTCGGTGCGGCCCGGGGAGCGGGTCGGGGTCGTCGGGGACAACGGGTCGGGGAAGTCGACGCTGTTGAGGCTGCTGGCCCGGCAGGAACGGGCCGACGCGGGCGAGGTGTGCGTACGGGCGCCCGGTGGCGTGGGGTACCTCGCCCAGACCCTCGACCTGCCGGCCGGGGCGCGGGTCGGCGACGCCGTGGACCGTGCGCTGGCCGGGCTGCGGGAGCTGGAACGGCGGATCCGCGTGGCCGAGGAGCGGCTCCACCTGGCCGGCCCCGAGGAGGTGGAGGCGTACGGGCGACTCGTGGCCGAGTACGACGCGCGGGGCGGACGGGACGCCGACCGGCGGGTGGCCGTCATCCTGCGGCGGCTCGGTGAGCGGGAGCCGCTCGAGCGGGGGCGGGCGCTCGGCACCCTGTCCGGCGGGCAGCGCTCGCGGCTGGCACTGGCCGCGGCCCTGGCGTCCGAGCCGGAGTTGCTGCTGCTCGACGAGCCCACCAACGACCTGGACGACGAGGCCGTCGGGTGGCTGGAGGAGCACCTGGTGCGGCGGACCGGCACGCTGGTGGCCGTCACCCACGACCGGATGTTCCTGGACCGGGTCACCACGGCGGTCCTGGAGGTGGACCACGAACGGCTCACGGTGCACCGGCACGGCAACGGCTACGCCGGGCATCTGCTCGCGCGTGCCGCGGCGCGGGCCCGGTGGGAGCGCGAGTACGAGGAGTGGGTCGAGGAGACGCGGCGCGTGGAGCGGCTCGCCGACGGCAACATCGGGCGGCTCGCGCGGATCCCGCGCAAGGCGCCGGCCGCGTTCAGCGGCGCCGGGGCCTTCCGCGCCCGGTCGCGGGCGCACGGGGCGATGAGCCGCATCCGCAACGCGCGGGAGCGGCTGGCCCGGCTGACGGAACATCCGGTTCCGGCACCGCCGCAGCCGCTGCGGTTCACCGGGCGGTTCGGGGCCGACGAGGGCCCGAGGGGCGGGGTGGAGGTGCGGGGGCTGGCCGTGCCGGGGCGGCTCGCACCGGTGTCGTTCCGGCTGGAGCCGGGCGAGCGGATGCTGGTCACGGGGCCCAACGGGTCGGGGAAGTCCACCCTGCTGCAGGTGCTCGCGGGTCTCGTGCCGGCCGGGGACGGCAGCGTACGGGCGCCGGGACGGGTCGGGCTGCTGCGGCAGGACGATCCCTGGTCCGGTGAGGGCCGTTCGGCGGCGGGGGCGTTCGGGGAGGAGGCCGCGGAGGCGCTGGTGCGGTTCGGGCTGCTGGGAGCGGCCGACGCGGACCGGCCGCTGCGGGAGCTGTCCGCGGGGCAGCGGCGCAAGGTGGAGCTGGGCAGGCTCGTCGCCGACGGGCCGTACGACCTGCTCCTGCTCGACGAGCCGACCAACCATCTGGCGCCCGGGGTCGTGGAGGACCTGGAGGCGGCGCTGGCTCCGTACACCGGGACCCTGATCGTCGTCAGCCACGACCGGCGGCTGCGGGCCGGGTTCTCCGGGAAGCGCCTGCCCCTGGACGGGGCGGGTGCCCCGGACACGCGCCGCCGGGCGGCGGAGGCCCCGGCCGGGCGGTGACACCGCGGGAGTCCCGGCCGGGCCGTGCCGCCGCGCCCCGGAGTCCCCGCCAGGCATATGACACCGCGCCGTAGGGCCCCGGCCGGGCGGTGACCGCCCGGGGGCCGGCGTCCGGAGCCCGGCGTCCGGAGCCCGGCATCCGGAGCCCGTACCCGCGCGCCCGCGCCCCGGCTCACAGCCAGCCGTGGCGTTGTGCCTGGAGGGCCATCTGGAAGCGGTTCTCGGCGCCCAGGCGGGCCATCAGGATCTGGAGCCGGCGGAAGAAGGTGCGGCGGCTGATGCCCAGTTCGCGGGCGATGACCTCGTCGCTCGCGCCGCCCGCGAGGAGGCGGAGCAGGCGGCGGTCGGCCGGGGGCAGGCCGGCCGGGCGGGTGGCGCGGCCGTGGAAGGGGAGGGCCTGCTGCCAGGTCTGCTCGAACAGGGCCAGGAGCGCGGAGAGCAGCCCGCACGGCTGCACCACCAGCATCGTGTTGTGCACGTCCGCCTCCCTGATCGACAGGGACACCAGCGCGTACGCCTCGTCGATGATCACCAGCTTGACCGGTACCGTCGGCGCCACCCTGGCCTGCTCGCCGGCCTCGATGCACGGCTCGATGGCCGTCTCCAGCTGACCGGGCACCTCCAGCGACGCCTTGGAGTAGACGACCCGCTGCGTCACGCCGCGGGCGAGGGTCCCCAGCGCGTCGTCGAGGGCGCCGGCCAGCGGGAAGTAGGGCGGCGAGTCGAGCTGGCGGATCTGCGCGCGGGCGCTGGTCCAGGCCTGTCGCATCCTCGGGCCGATCGCGTCGCCGGTCACCACCTCGACGAGGTTGTCGTTGTACGCCGCGAGCCGCTGGCGGCGGAACGACTCGAACGCGCCGCCCACGGCGATGCGCGACCCCTCCAGCTCGGCGGCCCGGTGCCTGGCGAGGATCTCCAGGCCCGCGGCGGGCGGCACCGGCGCCACCACGTCCGCGCCCTCCGCGGCGGCGCTGGCGAGCCCGGCCTCGACCAGCTCGGCGTACGCGGCGGCGAGTTCGGCGCCGTCCAGCCCGGCGGCCTCCCCGATCCCGGTGAGCGGGGCGGGGGCCAGCTCGAGGAGCGACAGGTACACCCGGCCCGCCGCGGGGCCGACCCCCAGCATCCGCAGGGCCTCGGCCAGTTTCGCGTTCGCCATGCACCGCATTATCGACGACCGCCGGGACGGAATGGCCGATCAGTGCCACTGGCACCACGGGCCCACCCGGGCCCGCCCTCCCGCAGTACCGTCCGGGAACCGCCGGGGCTCACGGCCGGCCAACCCATCCGGAAAACGCAAGACGGAAGACGGAAGAAGGAGAAGGACGTGGCGAAGGGTCGCAAGAACGGCCTCTACTCGGGGGTCTCCGAGGAACTGTCCGCCCTGATGAGGACGGGCTGGGCGGACACCGAACAGCACGACCTCCCGCTCGACGAGCAGGCCCCGTACGCGGCCGGCCGCCGCGCCGCGCTCTCCGCGCGCTTCCCCGGCGAGCGCCTGGTCATCCCGTCGGGCAACCTCAAGACCCGCTCGAACGACGACACCTACCCGTTCCGCCCGTACACCGGGTACGTCCACATGACCGGGGACCGGGCCCGTGACTGCGCGCTGGTCCTCGAACCCCGCCCGGACGGCGGCCACGACGCGTACTGCTACCTGCTGCCGCGCGACGGCCGGGACACCGACGAGTTCTGGCTGGGCTACACCGCGGAGCTGTGGATGGGCCGGCGCCGTTCCCTCGCCGAGTCGGAGCGCGTGCTCGGGGTGTCCTGTCGCGACGTGCGCACCGCCGCGGACGATCTGGCCGCCGCGCCCGACGTGCCCACCCGTATCGTCCGCGGCGTCGATCCGGCGCTGGAGGCGGCGGTCACCACCGACGCCGAGCGGGACGCCGAGCTGGAGGAGGCGCTGAGCGGGCTCCGGCTCGTCAAGGACGCCTGGGAGATCGGCGAGATGCGCAAGGCGGTGGACTCCACGGTGCGCGGATTCACCGACTGCGTCGGCGAGCTCTCGCGGGCGGTCGCCTCCTCCGAGCGGTGGATCGAGGGCACCTTCTTCCGCCGGGCACGGCTGGAGGGCAACGCCGTGGGCTACGGCTCGATCTGTGCCGCCGGCGAGCACGCCACGATCATGCACTGGACCGACAACGACGGCCCCGTGCGCCCCGGCGACCTGCTCCTGCTCGACGCGGGCGTGGAGACGCACACCCTCTACACCGCCGACGTCACCCGCACCCTGCCGATCAGCGGCGTCTTCACGCCGGTGCAGCGCATGGTGTACGACGCCGTGTACGAGGCCCAGGAGGCGGGCATCGCCGCCGTGAAGCCGGGGGCCGCGTACCGCGACTTCCACGTCGCGGCGCAGCGGTACCTGGCGGAGAAGCTCGTCGAGTGGGGCTTCATCGAGGGCCCGGCGGACCGCGCCTTCGAGCTGGGCCTGCAGCGCCGCTTCACCATGGCCGGCACCGGCCACATGCTCGGGCTGGACGTCCACGACTGTGCCGAGGCCCGCAACGAGGAGTACGTGGACGGCGTGCTGGAACCGGGCATGGTGCTCACGGTGGAGCCGGGCCTGTACTTCCAGCCGGACGACCTCACGGTGCCCGAGGAGTGGCGCGGCATCGGCGTGCGCATCGAGGACGACCTGCTGGTGACCGCCGACGGCAGCGAGAACCTGTCGGCGGGGCTGCCGCGCTCGGCGGACGAGGTCGAGGCGTGGATGGCCCGCGTCGCGGGCTGACGACGCAAGCCGGGCCCCTCTCCCGCCGCGTTCCGCCGCCCACGGGGAGGGGCCCCAACGCCGTGCCGGCCCCGGGCGTTCGCGTCCCCGGGCCCCTCGGGTCCGCGACCCCGGGGTCCCGGGGCCTTCGGGTCCCGGGGCCTTCCGGTCCCGCATCTCGGGGTCTCCGGGGCCTTCCGGTCCCGGGGCGTTCGCGTCTCCGGGACCTTCGCGTCCCCCGGGCGGCGGTCCTCAGGCGCAGGCCCGGGCTCGGGTGTCCGCCGGGGTGCGGCGGGCGATCCGCATGCGGGCCCCGGCGTACTCCACCGTCTCGCCCGGCAGGATCAGCAGCCCGTCCTCGCCCGCCCCATCGGCCTCGCCGTCGGGCCCGTGCGGCCCGTCCGCACCTTCCGCGCCATACGCGTCATCTGCGCCGTCCGGTCCCGCCCCGATCGGCCGGACCTGGACCGCCTGGCCCAGACCGCCGGCCATGAACACCGTCGGGTCGACCTCCCAGCCGTGGCCGGCCAGCCAGCGCTCCAGCGCCTCACCGTCCGCCGCCTCCGCCCAGCGCGGCCATGCGTACGTCGTCGTGCTCTCCATGCCTACCCCCTGTAGCTGATGGGACCACCGGCCCAGATGGTGCCACCCGCCTCTGACAACGGCACCGTGAAATCCGTGCCGCACAACCCGCACGGGAACGTCTCTCCTTGAGGCCCCGAGGCAGGTGTCCGGTTTCGTCCTGGGGATCGAAGGGCCACCTCCTGCCACGCCTCGGAATCCGCACATGCCGGGTGTGGGCGACACCACTCGAAGGTGGCGGGGCGCGTCGGCACCGGGCCCGACGGAAGGGGGCATTCCGGGTGCGGCGACGCGAGTTCGGGCCAACTCCCTTGTTCGACAGTCGAGTTGATCTGCGCTGACCTATGTTCTAGGGGCTTCAGCGGTTCTTTCCACGACTCGCCAGGAGGTCCGATTGCAGCCCGGACGCATACGCGCCCTCGCCCGAGCGTTACGCCGCTCCCCCCTGCTCATCGCCTTCGCACTCGGCTCCCTGCTCGTCGGGCTCACCCCCTGGCTGGGCGTGGCCAGCACCGGCCCCCGGCCGGCCCCGTTGCCAGGTGCCCCCGTCCAACAGGCGGCTCAGCAGTCGCCGCACCACGGCGTGGCCCCGGCGAACGCCATGGAGCCGACGGCGCCCGTCCTCGACCGGACCGGATGGACGGCCACGGCCAGCGACGAGGAGACGACCGGCGAGAACGGCCGCGCGGCCAACGTCCTCGACGGCGACACGGCGACCATCTGGCACAGCAAGTGGACGGGCACCCCCGCCCCGCTGCCGCACAGCATCACCCTCGACATGCACCGCACGGCGGTGGTCTCGGCGCTCGTCTACCAGCCCCGCGCGGGCGGGGCCAACGGGCGCGTCGGTGAGTACAGCATCAGCGCCAGCGCCGACGGCCAGAACTGGGGCGGCCCCGTCGCCACCGGCACCCTCGCGGACGACGCCAGTGCCAAGACCCTCGGATTCGCCCCGCAGGGCGCCCGGTTCGTCCGGCTCACCGCGTCCACGGAGGCCGGCAACCGCGGCCCGTGGACCTCCGCAGCGGAGCTCAACCTGCTCGGCGACCCCGGCACCCCGGCCGCCACCGTCGACCTGTCCCGGACGGGGTGGACGGCCACCGCGAGCGACGAGGAGACGACCGGGGAGAGCGGCCGCGCGGCCAACGTCCTCGACGGGGACCCCGCCACCATCTGGCACAGCAGGTGGACGGGCACCCCGGCCCCGCTGCCGCACAGCATCACCGTCGACATGCACCGCACGGCGGCCGTCTCCGCGCTGGTCTACCAGCCGCGCAACGACGGCCCCAACGGGCGCGCGGGCGCGTACACCGTCACCACCAGCACCGACGGCACCACCTTCGGCGCACCGGTCGCCGCGGGCACCTGGCGCGACGACGACACCGTCAAGACCGCCACGTTCACCCGCACCGAGAACGCCCGCTACGTACGCCTGACCGTGACCGGCGAGGCCGGCAACCGCGGGCCCTGGACCTCCGCCGCAGAGATCCGCCTGAGCGGGCCGGCCGACCCGGCGGCCCACGGCTCCTGGGACCGGATCACCGGCTTCCCGCTGGTCCCGGTGGCCACGGCCGTCCTGCCGGGCGACAAACTCCTGGCCTGGTCGGCGTACGCGGTCGACCGCTTCGGCGGCAGCAACGGCTACACCCAGACCGCGATCCTGGACCTGAAGACGGGCAAGGTCACCCAGCGCCGCATCGACAACACCGGCCACGACATGTTCTGCCCGGGCATAGCGATGCTCGCCGACGGGCGGGTGCTGGTCACCGGCGGCAGCAACGCGGAGAAGGCGAGCGTCTACGACCCGGCCACCGACACCTGGTCGGCGACCACCGCCATGAACACCGCCCGCGGCTACCAGGCCATGACCCTGCTCTCCACCGGTGAGGCCTTCGTCCTCGGCGGGTCCTGGAGCGGGGCCACGGGCGACAAGGCCGGCGAGGTCTGGTCCCCGGACACCCGCACCTGGCGCAAGCTCCCCGGCGTCCCCGCCGGCCCGGCGCTGACGGCCGACCCCCGCGGCGCCTACCGCGCCGACAACCACATGTGGCTGCACGCCACCTCGGGCGGCAAGGTGCTCCAGCTGGGCCCGAGCAAGCAGATGAACTGGATCACGACCGGCGGGAACGGCAGCATCACCTCCGCCGGCACCCGGGCGGACAGCCAGGACGCCATGACGGGCAACGCCGTCGCGTACGACATCGGCAAGCTGCTGACCCTGGGCGGCTCGCCCGCGTACGAGAACACGCCCGCCACCCGGCGCGCGTACACGGTGAGCATCGACGGCGGCGGTCAGGTGCGGGCGGCGCGCACGGGTGACATGGGCTACGCCCGCGCGTTCGGCAACAGCGTCGTGCTGCCCGACGGCAAGGTCGCCGTGTTCGGCGGTCAGGCGTACCCGGTGCCGTTCAGCGACGCCACGTCCGTGCTGACCCCCGAGCTGTGGGACCCGGCGACCGGCAGCTTCACGCCGCTCGCCTCGATGGCCGTCCCGCGCAACTACCACAGCGTGGCGAACCTGCTGCCCGACGGGCGGATCTTCTCCGGCGGCGGCGGCCTGTGCGGCGACTGCGCCACCAACCACGCCGACGGGGCGGTGTTCACGCCGCCGTACCTGCTGCGCGCGGACGGCTCGCCCAAGCCGCGTCCCGTCATCACCGGCGGGGTGCCGCCGCGGGCGGCGGCGGGGGCCTCGCTCACCGTCACGGCGGAGGGGCAGGTGGCCTCGTTCGTCCTGATGCGGGCCGCGGCCGCGACGCACTCCACCGACAACGACCAGCGGCGGGTGCCGCTGGTGTCCACGGCCGCGGGCAACGGCACGTACACGGTGTCCGTCCCGGCCGACAAGGGCGTGGTCCTGCCGGGCACGTACATGCTCTTCGCCCTGGACGCCCAGGGCGTGCCGAGCACGGCCAAGTTCATCACCGTCTCCTGACGGGAGGGCAGCGGCGCCCGCCTCCCCCGGCCGGGAGGGGGGCGGGCGCCGCGCGTTTCACCGCGATTTCAAACATTGCGCGGATCCGTGATCGCCTCGGCGTCGCAGCGGGCTACGGTGGCGCCCACCACACACCAGCAACCCCCTCTGACGAAAGGCAACTTGTGAGCACACGGGACGACGCTTCGCAGCCGGACCTCGCGCAGCTGCTGGTCACGGCGGCGGAACTGCCCGCGGCGGGCCTCGACGACTTCACCGAGCTGGCATCGCCCTCGTCCGACGAGGACCCGCCGCCGATGACCGCGCAGACCCCGGAACTCACGGCCGTGCTGAACCGGGCGTTCGGCGACAAGGCCGCGCGGGAGGTCCGGACCTCGTTCATGAACGCCGACTCCTCGATGGTGGTCGACGAGGGCGTCTCGGAGCGGGTGCCGGGGGCGGCCGCGGCCTGGATGGCCGACATGCGGCGGGTGTACGCCGAGTGCGCCTCGTGGACGATGAGCATCGGCGACGACGAGATCACCGTCCGGGTGGTGGACCCGGCCGATGACCCGAGCGAGCCGCTCAAGGTGGAGCAGCGGTTCGGCAACGGGGGCGCGGAGGCCCTGATGCGCACGATGCTGGCCGGTGCGCCCGGGCAGCAGGCGCGGATCACGACCCTGCTGGTGCGCCAGGGTGACCGGGCCCTGGAGCTGACGTTCCGCAGCCTGGCGGGCGACCCGGACGGTCCGGAGGCGGCCCGCCTCGCCGACGGGACGGCGAGGTTCCTCGACCTGGCGCCGGCGAAGTTCCTGGGCCTGCCTCCCCGCTAGGAGGGCGGTGCGGGAGGTGCGGGGTGCGCAACCCGTCGCGCGTCGGGGCGTTGATCAGTTCCGAGTGCCCAGACGCCGAAGTCCCGCAGGATCGGAGCCCGCCCCGTGCCGCCTCACCTCCTCAAGCGCCGGTTCGTGCGCTTGCTCGCGCTCGTCACGGTCACCGCTGCCACGGCCCTGGGCCAGGCGGTGGCCGCTCCGGTGCTCGGCGCGCCGGTGCTCGACGCTCCGGTGTTCGACCGGGAGTTCGCCGACCCGGACGTCGTGAAGGTGGGCGGTACGTACCACGCGTACGCCACCAACGGCGACGGCAAGAACGTCCAGCACGCCACCTCCCGCGACCTGAAGCGGTGGCAGCCCGACAGCGGTGACGTCCTGCCCGTGCTCGGCGGATGGGCGGCGCCCCGGCGCGACCTGGTGTGGGCGCCGGAGGTGTTCGGCAGCGGCGACGGCTTCACCCTGTACTACACGGCCCATGACCGGGCGAGCGACCGGCAGTGCATCGGCGTCGCGCGGTCGGCGTCGCCGAACGGCCCGTTCCGCCCGGTCGGGGACGGGCCGCTGGTGTGCCCGGCCGCCGAGGGCGGCGCGATCGACGCCTCCACGTACGCCGAGGGCGGGCAGCGGTACCTGCTGTGGAAGAACGACGGCAACTGCTGCGGCGCGGACACCTGGCTGCGCCTGCAGCCCGTCTCGTGGGACGGCACCCGTACCACCGGCGACCCGGTCAGGCTGATCAGGCAGGACCCCACGGGGGACGGGGGCGTGGTGGAGGCCCCCACCCTCGTCAAGCGGGCGGGGCGGTACGTGCTGTTCTACTCGGCCGGCGACTACAGCGGCGACCAGTACCGGACCGGCTATGCGCTGGCCCCGGCCCTGACCGGCCCGTACACCAAGGCGGCCGAGCCGCTGATGACGACGGAGTCCCTCTCCGGCACGGTGCGGGGCCCCGGCGGGCAGGACGTGGTGACCGGCCCCGACGGCCGCGACCGCATTCTCTTCCACGGCTGGCGTGACGACCCGCGCCGCCGGGTGATGTACGCGGCCGACCTGGACTTCGCGAACGGCCACCCCGTCGTGCGCGGGGCCTGACGGTCGCGGTCGGGGTAGCCCCAACCCTTATTGCAACTACTTCGCAATAAGGGCAGGCTGTGCCGTGCCAAGCCGATCAGACGATCGGACGAATCACTCACCCGAAAAGGGGGCGTGCCTGATGGGCAGCACCTCCGTGGTTCCCGACCTCCCCCACGGCCAGGACGACACGGCCGGGGCCGTGCACGCGTGGGTCCGCGGCTGGGCCGTGTCGCGCGGCGCGGCCGACCCCGTCCCCGCGCCCTGGGGCTTCACCCTCGACGTCGGCCTCCCCGGGCACGTCGCGCGCCACGTACTGACGGCCGCGGACGAGGCGGCCGTCCGCAAGATCACCGAGAACCCGGCCGCCCCCGGCACCTGGCTGAAGGCGCCCGCGCCGCCGGAGGAGTTCGAGTCCTGGCTGGGCCCGGGCTGGTCCCTGGCCGGCGGGCCCGGCTTCCTGATGTCCGCCCCGCCCCACGCCGCCCGCGCCGGGGCCCGGCCGGCGGTCGCCGACGGCTACCGGCTGGACACCTGGATCCGGGACGGCGTCGCCCGCGCCCTGGTCCGCACCGCCGCGGGCGCCTTCGCCGCACGCGGCCAGGCCGGCATGGCCGGTCCCGTCTTCGTCGTCGACCAGGTCGAGACCGACCCCGCCCACCAGCGCCGGGGCCTGGGCCGCCTGCTGATGCACGCCCTCACCGACGCCACCGCCGAACGGGGCGCCACGCAGGGCGTGCTGGTCGCCACCCCGGAGGGCCGGGCCCTGTACGAGACGACGGGTTGGCGGGTAGTGGCCCCGCTGACGGGCGCGGTACGCGGCTGATCGGGAGGCCGGCTCACAGTCCGCGGATGGCCTCGGCCAGGTCGGAGCCGTACGAGGCCCAGCAGACGACCGACCCGTCGGTGTCGAGCTGCCCCATGAACCACTCCCCGTCGGCCAGCACGAGGCACAGGTCGTGGAACGCGAGGATCACCTCGGGCCGCAGGGTCTCGTAGTCGCTCCGGCCGCGTTCCTCGACGACCACGAGCCGGTCGAGGCCGAGCGGGGCGGCGCTCCGGTCCCCCGACAGCGCCCGGATCCGCTCGACGGTCCATCCGACGGGAAGGCCGGCGATCACGGTCGGACGGTCCATCAGACCTCCTCGAATCCGAATCCGCGGAAGGTCCCCGACCCGTCGGCGGCATCGGCGAACTCCGCGAAGTCCATGTTCGAGATGCTGAGGTTCGCGGACACGTCGGGGAACCACCGGGCCGGCACCCTGAACGTCCGCCCGGGCTCCTCCCAGAGGTCCACGGCCAGGAGCGGGTGGGCGGGATCCGCCATCGTCGCCGCGTCCGCCAGGAACATGTGGACGACCAGCTCGTCCTCGTCCGCGGCGGCCTCCTCGGCCAGCAGCACCCGCACGTCCACGTCGGTGAAGCGGGGGTCGCTGACATAGGTGGCGTTGGAGTACTCGCCGCCGACGGCATCGAGCGCGGCCCGGACCGCGTCCCAGGCCCCCTCGTCGCCGAAGTCGGTACGTACGACGAGCGAGGTCAGGTCATCGGGCTGGGGCAGCGGCATGAACGGATCCTCTCACCCGGCACCGACATCGCCCCTCACGCGTTTCGGGCGGAGGCCGTGCGCGCCGGCGCCCACCCCCGGGCGCGCACGTACGGGCCGTACCGTCAGTCGGCCCGGGGCGCCCACGAGGCGGCATGCGCCGCCGCGGTGCGTCCGCACGACCACGCCACGGCCACGGCGGAGACGGCCACCACGCAGATCCCGGCGCCGAGCAGGCCGGCCGATATCCAGCCCCCTTGCCCAGATTGACCATCAGGCCGCCCAGCAGCGCCGCGACCCCCGATCCGACGACGCCGACGACCGCCACGGCGAGGTTGTACAGGGCCAGCGGTCCAAGGGCCTGCGCCTGTTCGATGAACACCCCCGCGGCTCCGAGGGCGCCCGCGGCCGCCAGCGCCGCGATGCCGAGCAGCCCGACGTCCAGCAGCCAGCGCACCTGCGCCGCCTGGGCCGCCGCCCCCAGGTACCAGGACTGGCCCGGCTGCGCGGCCATCGGGCCGATCAGGTCCGGTACGCGGCCCGTTCGACGGCCTCCACGCCCACCGGCTCGGACGGGCACGCAGTGACAGTACCGAGCGCGGCCAGGGCCCGGCAGGTGGCGGGGATGTTGCGGGTCCGGCGAACTGGGTGGTGATGACCTGCCCGATGATGATGACGCCGAGGCCCACGACCAAGGCCGCGCTGAGCCGGGCCAGCGCCTGCGGCCGAGCCACGAGCCACCGCCCGGCCACGACCCAGGCCGCGTCCCCCCTCCTGCCGCCGCTGCGCGTGAGGCGTGCGCCAATGAGGCGGGCCAGCCGGCCGACCTTCCCCGCGGTGTGCCGGTACTCGGGTCCCCAGGCGACCACGACGACCGCCCCCGCGAACACCGCCCCCGACCACCGGCCGCGCCCGGCGCCGTACCCGCCCGCCGGCACCGCACGAGGCACCCGGCCACGCTCACCCCGAGCAGCACGGCGAACACCCCCACCGCACAAACCGGAAGCCACACCCGGTAGCCGGTGAACTGCAGCAACAGCGAGTCACCGAGACGCCCAGCACCGGCACGCACCCGCCCAGCACCCCCACCCGAGCGGCCGCGCGGCCTCCGCCGCCACCACGACGGCCCAGCCCCGTACCGGGACCCCGAGCGCGTCGAGGAGCAACAGCCGCCGCTCACGCACCTCCGACCGGCCGCGGGCACGAGCGCCGCCACGGGCACCCCGCCGATCAGCGCCACGACCAGATCGAGCTCGGCGACGCCCCGGTCGAACTGGTGGGAGCCCACGAAGAACATGTGGTGCTGCCGGTTTCCGAACCCGGAGACGAAGGAGCCGGGCTCGTCGACCTCGTCGAAGAACCCGTTCACGGCCGGATTGACGTACGCCACCAACGGACCCTGGCCGAGTCCGCGGCCACAGGGACCGGGTTCCGGGCAGTCATACGCGCGTCACGCCGATCATGGACGGCGTGCGCGGCCCCCCATACGGTGACCAGCGCGAGCAGCGCGGCGAGGGCGAGCGCCGCACGGTGCGCGGATCCGTCCCGGGCTCGGGCCATACGGAAGCCCAGCGCCCACCGCAGCCTTAAGCCGGACCGCCCCTCGCCCCTCAGCACCGGACACCTTCCAGCACTCCCCCGGCCAGGGTCAGCACGGCGTCCGCCCGCTCGGCCACCTCCGGGGCGTGGGTGACTACCACCAGCGCACACCGGCGCTGCGCGGGCAGGGCAAACAGCATCTCGGCGACGGCCCGCGCGGCTTCGCCGTCCAGGGCCCCGGTGGGCTCGTCGGCCAAGACCACGTCCGGGAAACCGATGAGCGCCCTGGCCACCGCCAGCCGTTGCCGCTCACCACCGGGCAGGGTGGCGGTGGGCGACGTACGCACACCCGCGAGACCGAGCTCCCCGGGCAACTCCTCGGCCCACCCGTACACCTCGCGGGGACTCGCCGAGGACATGAGGCCGGGCAGGGTTCTCCAGCGCGGTCATCTCGGGCAACAGCTCCCCGAACTGCCAGGCCATCCCGACGTGCGCCAGCCGCAGGGCGGACCGCCGGGAGGGCGGGGCGGCGGTGATGTCGTGCCCCGCGGCGGTGACCGTCCCCCGGTAACGACCACACTGCGGCCGGCCCGCACGTCGAGGTCCAGCCCGTCGAGCACGACCCGTCCGGCCACCTGGTGGCGCAGGCCCCTGGCGGAGAGGGCGGCGGCGCGGGCGAGTGCGGGCACGGCTTCTTCTCCTTGCGCGGTTCAGGACGACCGATTCGGGACGTACAAGCGCCTTGCGCGCACGCTACTGCTTGCACCGGGCGGGGTCGGCCTTCAGGAACTTCTCCCGACTCATCACTCTCTTGCCTTCGGTTGAGGTGAGAACCTGCCCGGCACGAAGACTCGTCAACTCCTCGGAGCTAAAACCGAGTCGCCCCTTGAGGACGTTTCCCTTGATGGACCCATTGACCTTGACGACATACTTTCCAGAATCCTCCAGGGACCTCAACGAGTCGTCCTCCGTGTCCCATCCCTCAGGAACCTCGAACAGCAAGACAGACGCCGGAGACCCGTTTCCCCTGCTGTTCCGGATTCCCCATCCCTCGACGGTGTCGGGAGGGCCGTCTTCCCGTAGCAGCATGATGCTGCTGGCTTCGTATCCAGGGCACGGGGCAATCAGGAGGCGGGCAGCACCAGTCTCAGTACGCTCCAGCGCGAGTACGTCCTTGGGGGCAGGTGAACAACCTGATGCCACGGAAGCCAACAGGAGGGCAGCCCAGAGCAGAATCAAGGACCTTCGCAAAGCTGATCGCTCCAAGGTCACTTCCCCCGTTCCTTGTATCCGCCCCACCATAGATTCGCCTCGATCTCGTACCGGTTCCCATCAGACGCATTTCCAACCTGCAATGTCGACTTGGGCGACTCGAAAACGACATAGTCCACAATGAATTGCAAGGCGGAAGGGGTTCTCGCCCATTGCCGTGAATGAACCGCCTCATGGCGCTCAAGGTCGGGACCGAATATTCGAGCCGCCGCCGGCCCTGCTTCTTCCGCAATCTTACGGCGATCACCGGGCTGAGTAACGGAAATCTCTTTTACGAACTCCTTCTTACTGAGAGGGTAGAAGTGAACGTCCCCCACAGTCAGCGGTTGCCCGCCACCAGGCGAGTTTCCGAAGCAGACGTACTGTGCAGCCCGCTTCGCGCAACTGTCGGCGGCTATCGCATACGTCGCAGCCAACTCGTTGGATCCGTTCAGCACATTCATCTTGTGGAACGGGTCGGTGAGGAACTCAACGGGATTGACGTCATCGATGCACTCGATCCTCGTGTCATCCGCCCGGCAGGGATTGGGATGCTCGACCAACGGCATGACGGACGGCAGCCACGGGGGAGCCGGGAGAGGGGTGGGCGGCGGTGGGGGTTTCGGGCCGCCGCAGCCGTAGCGGGTCATGGTGCAGTTGGGGGGCTTGCCGTTGTAGCGGGGCGGGCGGTAGCTGTTGCCGAAGTTGGCGCCGTGGCCCGAGCGGGCAGCGGGGTTGCCCGAGCCGCTGCCCGGCTCCTGGGCGTCCGGCCGGGGCTGGTGGCCCGGGGTGGTGTTGTGGCAGGTGGCGCAGGCGCGGGTCGGGCAGTCGAGTTCGGCGCAGAGGCCGCTGGGGTCCGAGGTGGTGAGCGGGCTGTTGTGCGCGTAGCTGTAGGCGTTGAGGGACTGACTCGAGCCCGGTGTCAGGACCGGATCGACGCTGAGGAAGGTGCCGGTGCGGGGGTCGTATTCGCGGGCGCCGAGGTGCGTCAGGCCCGTGGACGTGTCCTGGGTTCCGCCGACGAAGCCCTTCTCGCCCGGCCAGGTGGCCGGCTTGGTGCCGCGTTCCTCACCGAAGGGCTTCGTGCTGCGGTGCTGGACCGCGAGTGTGGTGGCGTCGATGGCCGTGGTGCCGGTGTTGTGGTGGTCGGCCACGACGTACGAGAGCTTGCCGTCGGAGGTGCGGACGATGGTCGGGCCACCGGGGGTCGCGTAGTAGCGGGTGCCGGTGACCTTGTTCGTCGCGGTGTCGAGGGTGAGTTCGGTCGAGCCGAGGGTGAGGGTGGTCCTGCCGGGGTCGCGGCGCAGCAGGCGGTTGCCGTCGGCGTCGTAGACGTAGGTGGAGGTATCGGCCTTCTGGGTGGCGGAGGCGAGGTGGCCTTCCTCGTTCCACGTCAGGGTCTGGCTGCCTCCCGTGCCGTCGGGCCGCGTGAGGGTGTTCCCGGTCGCGTCGTAGGTGACGGGGGCGGCGGCCGCCGGGCCGGTGCCGCTCTGCCTGGTCGTGGAGACCGGGGCGTGCGGGCGCGCCGAGCCGGGGGCCGGGAAGGCCGTCGTGGTGGTGACGGACTTCGCCGGGTCGCCGGCGGCGTCGTGGTCGGTGAGCGAGGTGCGGTTTCCGGTGATGTCGTAGGTGAAGGACTGGCGGTAGGGGGCCGGGCCGCCGATCGCACCGGTCACGGGGGCGGTGCGGGTGCAGCCGCCGATCGCGGGGACGGAGGGGGCGGGGCGGGTGGTCGTGGTGCCGGTGTCCGTCCACGCTCCGGTGAGGCGGTGCAGGTAGTCGTACGTGAAGCACTGGAGGTCGCGTGCGGAGCCCTGGTTGGAGTCGACGGACGTGACGTCACCGGACGGGGTGTACGTGTAGCCGGTGGTCTCGACCGGGGTCGTCTGGTCCTGTTTGTCGATCCGGGTGCCGAGCAGGCGGCCGGTGGCCGGATCCTGGACGGTGGTGAGGCTGACCTGCCTGGGGACGTCGCCGAAGGTGGTCCGCAGCACGGTGCCGCGTTCGTCGTAGTCGGTGAAGTTGACGTAGTCGACGGTGTCGGAGCCGTAGGAGACCGGCAGGCCGTTGATGTTGCGGCCGGCTTCGAGCCGCTCGGAGGGCAGGCCCCCCGCGGCGGGCAGGGTGGTGCGGCGCTCCAGGCCGGTCACGGGGTCGTAGCTGGTCGCGAGCGAGTAGGTACCGGTGAGGGCGCCTTCGCCGTCGGGGACGGTCAGTCTGGTGCCGGTGGGCCGGTAGCCGATGTCGTAGCCGGTGGTCTCCTGCCGCCAGGCCTTGCCGTTCACCCAGCTCGTGGACGACGTGGGCCGGCCGGGGAGCAGGGTGTCGTACTCGAACACCGCCAGCTTGGGGCCGTCGACGGCGTTGAGGTTGCGGGAGGTGGGGCGGCCCAGGATGTCGTAGCTGGTGAAGACGGTGGTGCCGAGTGCGTCCTGCGTGGAGGCGGGGCGTCCGGCCTGGTCGTAGGTGGTCGTCGCGACGCCCTTGTCCGGGTCGGTCGAGCGGGTGCGTCGGCCGTGCAGGTCGTACTCGTACGTCCACGCGTTGCCGGCCGCGTCCGTGAGCCGGGTCAGTTGCCCGGTCGTCGAGTAGGTGTAGCGGAGCGGGTCGTACTCGCCTTCCGCGTCCGCGCCCTTGTACGTGCGCCTTTCGACCGTCCGGCCGCGTGCGTCCGTGATCGCGCTCGTGGCCGTGTCCCCCATGGGCGGGAGCGTATCCGTGCGGTCGGCCCCGGGGTAGGTGGTGGTGGTCCGCCACTGCTCCTTCCCCTTGGAGAGGAAGACGGAGGCGGTCGGCCGCCCGAGGCCGTCGTGGAGCGTCGTGGTCTGGGCGGGGACGGTGTTGTCGTCGGCGACGAACCGGGTCGCCACCGGTGCCGAGTCCTTGTTGACGTAGGTCTGGTTGGTCTTCGCGGCCAGGCCGTGGCTGTCGTAGGCGGTGTCGGTGATCAGGCGGCTGCCCACGGCTCCGTTCTGGGCGACCGACTGGAGCTGTACCTGCTGTCCGAAGGCGTCGTTGATGGCGATGGAGGTGGCGTACGACTGGTCCGACCTGAGGGACTGCGTGGTGACCGAGCTGGTGCCGGTGTTGGAGAGCAAGTAGGTGTAGAGCGTGCTCGCGCTGGTGTCCCTCGCCCGGCCCGGGAGCCAGACGGCGGTGGTGCGCCCCAGGGCGTCGTACGCGGCTTCGGTGGTGCGGCCGTTCTGGTCGACGGTCTTGACCGAGAGGCCGCGCAGCGGGTGGAGGGTGGTGGTCGTGGTCCAGCCCTTGGCGTTGGTGGTTTTGGTCGTTGCCGGGGGCACGAGGGTCGCCGGCTCGTAGACGGTCGTGGTCTTGGCGCCCGCCGCGTCGGTGGTGCTGGTGACGCGTCCATAGGCGTCGTAGGTGGCGGTGGAGGCGGTGGTGTACGTGGGCTGGCCGGACTCGAAGCGGTCCAGGTTCTCCGTGGCGGTGGCCAGACCGGGGCCGCCCAGGGTGCCGAACGGCCGCCCGTCGTAGAGGGTGCGGTTGCGGGCGAGGGTGTTCGTCGCGCCGGGTGTCGTGGTGCAGTCGCCTTCGACCTGCACGGTTTCGGCGACCCGGTCGACCATCCACGCTGAGGTGTCGCGGGCGTAGGAGGTGGTGGTGCAGGTGTCGGGCAGGCCGTCCGCCCGGTCCAGTGCCGTCAGCTGCATGCCGTAGACGGTGTCGTACGTGGCGGCCTGCGAGGTGGTCCGCCAGGTCTTGTCGGCGCGCAGGGACTTCTCCTGGGACGCTCCGGGGCGCTGCATCCGGGCCGTGAGCGCGGGGAGTTTCGTACCGCGGCCGTGGGTCGCGGTGGCCGGGGACAGCCAGGGCTCGGACTGGGATACGGAGACGAGCTCTCCGCTGTCGGAGGCGAAGGTCCGGGATTCGCGGGAGGTGCCGGCGAGGGGGTCGCTGTCCTTCAGGGTGTTCCCGGAGATGCCGGTGAAGGTGGCCGTGCGCTTGCTGCCGTCGGCCTTGAGGTCGCCGTCCATGCCGCGCAGGTAGAAGACGGCCGACTTGGACACGGCGTCGGGGGCGGTGCCGGCCCTGGAGACGACCTGCTCGTAGCCGCGGAACTGGTTCCAGGTGCGGCGCTTGTCGTCGGTCAGCTCCTCGTCGTCGCGGTGCCATGCGGCTGCGCCGACGTACTCGTACCGGACCTCCCTGGGACGGGAGCCGCCGAAGGGGTCGATCTCGGTGACGCGGTTGACGACGTACTTGTGGAACCAGTCGAGGGTGGGGTCGAGCGGGCTCTTGTCGTCGGGGTTCCAGTAGACGGGATAGCAGCGGGTGGTGTTGGTGTCCTGGGCCGTGGGCAGTGCGGTGCCCGGGCCGCAGTCGGGGTCGGCGTAACCGATGTCGGTCACCTTGCCGGTCTCCGTGGTGATGCCGACGATGCGGCGCCGGTTGAGTGCGGGCTTGTTGTCGCCGGTGGAGTCGACCCGGTTGTTCAGCAGCCGGCCGGAGAAGGTGATCGGCGGGATGGGCAGCGATGCCGCGCCGTCGTATCCGGTGTGGGTGAGCGAGGCGAGCCACAGGGACGGGGCGGTGCCGTCCTGCGGGTTGGGGAACTCGTGCTTGAGTTCGTAGGAGTCGACGCTGCTGTAGCCGCCGCTGCCGTTCAGGACCTGGGTGGTGATGGTGGTGAGCCGCTTGGTGCTCCAGAAGGTGGCGGCGGTGTTCTCACAGGTCCCGGTCGCGGTGCAGCTCTGGTCGAACGGGACGTCGGGCCATTTCGCCGCGTTGGCTTTGGTCAGCTTGGCGGGGGCGCAGTCGAAGGCGGCGTCGGCGAGGCAGCGTTCGGACGTGGCGAAGAGGACCTGGGCCGTCGGCTTGACGGTGTCCGCATCGGTCGCCTTGGAGCCGTAGGTGATCCGGGCGAGGTTGCCGCCGCGGATGTAGGGGGTGCGGGTTCCGTCCGGGGTGGCTGCGGTGGCGCCGCGCTTGTAGTGGTTGGTCTCGGTCTCGTACCAGTGGGTGATCAGGCCGCCGCGCGGGTCGACGACGAAGTCGAGGTTCCAGCGCCAGGCCTGCTGGCACGAGGACGCGGCGAAGGTCGGCTGGTGGCACTCCTCGCCCGTGTTGTTGCCGTAGACCGGGGTCGTCCAGGCGGAGTTGGTCGCGGGCGCCGTGGGGTTGCCTGGCTTGCGGCCCACGCCGAAGTAGTACTGGGTACCGTCCGTGGACGTGATCTTCCAGTGCTCGCCGTTGTTGTCGCCGTTGGCGGCGCCGGTCAGCTTCTCGACCTTGGAGGCGTCGTCGTTCTCCAGTCGCCAGGTGCCGGACGTGTCGTCGCGCACGAGGGTGGAGGACTTGCCGTTGAGGGAGAGCGTGGCGTTGTCGCCGGCGAGGCACTGTTCGTTGGTGCCCGGCTCGCCGTCCTTGGAGCAGGGCTTGAACCGGCGCTCTACGAAGCCGGGCGCGTAGTCCCAGCCCTCACCGATCCAGGACGCCTGGTTGTTCGTGGCCGCCGTGCGGCCGTCGACGGACTGGGAGCTGTAGGAGAGGGCAATGCTGGGCTTGGTGCCGCCGAGCCCGTCGGGCACCGTGATCGGGTATCTCCATGAGAAGCCGCCGGTGTTCCCGCCGCTGCTCCAGGTTCCGGAGGGGGCGAGGCTGGTGGCGGTGTAGGTGCCCGCGGGCCCGCCGGGGGCGGCGGCCGCGGCGAGGACGGTGGCTCCGCCCGTCGCGGTGGCGGAGCGCTGTCCTTCGGACTTCGCCCCCGCTCCCCCGTCGAGGGTCACCTCCGCGCTGAGCAGGCCGGGCCGGTCCCTGTCGTTGGCGGTGGGCAGCGGTGTCTGCGTACGGCACTCGGCGCGTTCGGGGTCGGACAGTGCGCATGCGGGCAGTTGGACGAGCCGGGCACGGGAGAGCCAGTCGCCGCTGAACGCGCCGGCGATGGAGGAGACGTCGACGGACACCCTGACCCGGGTGTCCCCCGGTGGGTCCGCCGTAGGGCGGACCGCGAGCAGAAGGCCCTGGACGCCGGCCCGTTCTGCCGCAGATTTGTCCGTGAGCCGGACGGATGCCTTGGCCGAGCTCGGCACGGCCTTGTCCGCCGAGGTCACCCACACCGGTGAGGCACCGGCCCGGCTGGGGTCGCGGAGGGGTACGGCCGGGACGGCCGGGACGGCCGGGACGGCCGGGAATGAGCCGGCCCCGGGTGCGGTGAACAGGGAGCGGGGGCGGACCGGGGCGGGGGCCGCGCTCAGGTCGACCTCGGCCTGGGCAGCGGCGGGCCAGTTCACTGCCTGCGGCTTCCACGGTCGGCTCCCGTCGCCCGACGGTGCCACGGGCGCGCTCTTGGCCGCGTTCCTCCCTGAAACCGACTTGGTCTTTTCCAAGGCACCCGGTGACCAGCGGCGGGGATCTTTTGGTTTCCAGCCGGAGGCGGCATCAGCCGTTCCCGTGCCGAAGATCAAAGACAGAATGATCAAGAGGGAAATCGCGACACGGCGCCGCAGCGCCCGGTTTCCGGTCGCCGATAAAAGATCATTTACTGCCGACACGGCATGTCCCCCACGGTCGCCGAGCATCAATTGATCCGGGAGCCTAGCCCGTTCGCACAACGAAAAATTGGTACCAATCTGGACAAGGAACGCCTGGTGAACGCCTCAGATTCGAGAATCTGCCCGAAAATAACTCATTCGCTTGCGCGATGACTTGATTTCGACAGGCGATTGGTCGCGATTATTCGAATTAGCCTCCAGGAATACGGAATTCCACATCGCGGCCGCCGGCAGGAAGGTCAACGGGAGCTGTTAGCGTTCCCGCCCAGTTGCCAGTCACAACCACATTGGGGAGGCTGCCGTGGGGGGCATGCCGAGAAGAAGAAGGCCGGCCAGGAGGCCGGTCGCGCTGGCCGGACTGGTCGCACTGGCCATGGGCATCACCTCGGTCTGCGGAGCCGAGGGGGCCGCCGCGGCCGGGAAGCCCGGTGCCCAGAACGCCCAGCAGCAGCCGGAGCGACCGGCCACCGAGCGGGAGCGCGCCGAGAGCAGTGCCCTGGCCGAGGCCCGGCGCAGCGGCAAGCCCGTCCCCGTGCCGGCCGCGACGAGCGAGACCGACACGGTGGTCGCCAACCCGGACGGCACCCTGGGACTGACCCGAAGCGTCGTTCCGCTGCGTACGAAACGCGGAGGCGCCTGGGCCGAGCTGGACGCCACGCTGGTCAAGGAGCCCGGCGGCGCCCTGCGGCCGAAGGCGACGTCCAGCGCCCTCTCGCTGTCCGGCGGCGGTCCGGGCCCCCTCGCGATCCTGGACCAGGACGGCAAGCAGCTCGTCCTCAGCTGGCCGGAGCAACTGCCCGTACCGGTGATGGAGGGGCCGAGCGCGCTCTACCCGGAGGTGGCCCCCGGGACCGACCTCAAGGTCACGGCCGAGGAGAGCGGCGGGATCTCCCAGGTGCTGGTGGTCAAGTCCGCCGAGGCGGCGCGCCATCCGAAGCTGGCCAGGCTGACCATGGGGCTGAAGGGCAACGGCGTCACCGTCTCCGCCGACCCGGCGGGCAACCTGAAGGCCGCCGACGCCTCCGGCCGTACGGTCTTCCAGGCGCCCGCGCCGACCATGTGGGACTCGAGCTCCTCGGCCGTACCCGCTCCCGCTCCCGCCAAGTCCCTCCGGCCCGCCGGTACCGGCGACGGCTCCAACCCGCCCGCCCCGGCCCCCGCCAAGGCGGTCTCCGACAGCGAGGGACCCGGCGACACCGCCAAGGTCGCACCCCTGCCGACCGAACTCGGCAAGGACTCCCTCGCCCTCACCCCGGACCGCGCCTTCCTCGCCGACTCGTCGACCGCCTACCCGGTCTTCATCGACCCGGCTTGGCAGCCCACCAACCGCGGCACCCAGCACTGGGCCTGGGTCCAGGAGGCGTACCCCACCACCGTCAGCTACGACGACTACGGCGACACCTACGACCCCGGAGTCGGCTACCAGCACTGGCGCTCACGGATCGGCCTGGAGCGGTACTACGTCCAGGTCGACACCGGCGACCTGCGGGACAAGAGCATCAAGAAGGCCTCCCTCTTCGCCACCCAGTCGTATGCCGCCGACGCCACGTGCAGCCAGAACTACAACGTGGACCTGCACTCCACCGAGCCCCTGCTCTCGAACATCACCTGGAACACCCAGCCCCGCGACTGGGAGGTTCTGCGGACCGCCGCGCTCAACAGCTCGGGCGGCCCCGGCTGCCCTGGGGCGACCACTCGTGGTGAGTGGGACGTGCGCGACCACCTGATCGCGAACGAGTGGCGTGGCAGCCTCACCTATGGCTTGTTCGCCTCCAACGAGTCGAAGAACAGCGGGAACAGTTCCTTCAAGCGGTTCACCCGCAACAAGAACAACCTGCCCTTCCTCTACGTCGAGTACAACCGGGCCCCCTACGACCCGTGGGCGCTCGGCATGGCGCCCGCCCCGCAGAACCCGAACGGCAACGGCTGCGGCTGGGTCGGTGCCACCTCTTACGCCGGCCTGAGCCTCGGAGCCTGGATCGGCGACCCGGACAACCAGCCGGTCTCCGCGCTGTTCTACGTCAACGACGACGCCGGCAACGCCCTCGTCTACGACAGCGGCCGCGTCGGCGAGGCCACCGGCACCCACTGGACCTCCGTCCGGCCCACGAACCTCGCCGACGGACACACCTACACCTGGCGGGTCGCCGCCCACGACGGCGACATGGACTCCAAGTGGGTGAACGGCTGCACGTTCACCGTGGACACGCAGCCACCTTCCATCCCGGTCGTCACGTCGGCCGAATACCCGCCGTCCGGCGCCCTGCCGGGCTCTGTCGCACACGTCGGCCGGCCCGGTAGCTTCACGTTCAGGTCGACCGACCCGGTCAGCGGAGTCCTGTACTACGAGTGGGCGTTCAACTCGGCCATCCCGACGGGCGGCGCCAAGCGCCTCGACCCGCTGGCCGACGGTTCTGCGGCCATCCCCCTGACCCCGACGGCCTGGGGCACCAACATACTGCGCGTCCAGGCCGTGGACCGGGCGGGCAACCGCTCGCAGCAGCAGACGTACACCTTCTACGTGCCCGACGACCCGGACGCGAAGACGACGCTCGGCGACATCACGGGCGACGAGCGGGTCGACTTCGTCGCACCCGCCGCGGGCGGAGACCTCGTTGTCTACCCCACCGCCGTGGACCCGGCCGCCGGAGGTGTACTCGCCTCCAACGCCGCCAACAGCCCGGGCGCCAAGGGCTGGGGCAACGGCACCCTCACCACCCATCGCGGCGGCAACGGCATCCGCATCGACGACCTGTGGGCCTATCGCGACGGCCAGCTCAGGCTCTACCGCAACTCCCTCACCCAAGGCGGCCTCGCCGCGAACGGCGGCCTCTACTACACCGCCGCCAACTCCACACCGGTGCAGCGCCCCTACGCGGAGGACTGCACGGTGGCGGCCACCGGCCGGCCCTGCGGAACCTCGTACGCGACGGACTGGAGCCGGGTCCGGCAGATCCTCGCCGTCGGCGACGCACTGCCCGAACAGGGGGTCGAGCCGCGCAACGACCTGCTGACCGTCGAGAGCAACGGCTCAGGAGGCTCGCAGCTGGTGCTGCTCCAGGGGAAGGCCTCGACGGGAGCGCTGCGCGATCCGGTCGTACTCGTCCTCAGCGGCTCGGGCTGGGACGACCTCACCCTCATCGCCCCCGGCGACACCACCGGTGACGGCCTCCCCGACCTGTGGGCCCGTGACAACACCACGGGTGAGGTCTACCAGTACGCCAACGCCGCCGGGAACCCGGCAGCCCTGGGCGACCACAGCAAGCGCACCCGGATCGGCGGCGGCGTCACCGCCACCACCCATCCCGTCCTCGGCTCCTCCGGCGACACCAGCGCCGACGGCCTCCCCGACCTGTGGGCCCTCGACAGCCGCCACCGCCTGCTCACCTGGAACTCCACCGCCACCGGCGGCAAGGTCACCGGCTTCGGCAGCCCCCGGACCATGGGTGACTCCCGCATATCCACAGGCGCCTGGAAGTTGAACGAAGGCACCGGTACCGCCACTGCGGACCGGCGCGGCCGCAACGACGCCGCCCTCACCGGGACGGGTGCCACCTGGGCCGACGACACCGTCGCCGGCAGCGCCGCCAAGGTCGTCGACCTCAACGGCGCGGGCGCCACCGTCACCGCAGCGGGACCCGCCGTAGACACCAGCCGCAGCTTCACCGTCTCCGTCTGGGCCAAGACGGACAAGCTCGGCGGGGTGGTCGTCAGCCAGGACGGGCAGCGCTCCAGCGGGTTCAGCGTATGGTCCGACCCCGACGGCACCTGGCGCTTCGCCCTCGGCCGCGCCGACACCGACGGCTGGAACTACGACCAGGCGACCATCCGCAACGGCGCCGCCAAGGTACAGGTCGGGGTCTGGACCCAGCTCACCGCCACCTACGACGACACCACCGGCCTGATCGCCCTCTACGTCAACGGCACCCTCGCCGCCACCGGCCACCACGCCAAGGCCAACGCCTGGAACGCCACCGGCCCCCTGGTCCTCGGCCGGTACAAGACCCAGGGCACCCCTGACGCCTTCCTCGACGGCCGCGTCAGCGGCCTCACCGTCCACGACCACTCCACCGTCCCCTCCGCGCCCCGCACCAGCCTCGTCTCAGGCGTCAGTGACGCCAAGTGCGCCGACGACAACACCGGAGGCACAGCCGACGGAAACCGCATCCAGATCTGGGACTGCAACGGCAGCAACCCCCAGCAGTTCGAGATCCGCGAGAACGGCGAGGTCCGCATCCTCGGCAAGTGCGTGGACGCCGCCAATCACGGCACCCTGGTCCAGCTGTGGACCTGCAACGGCACCGGACCCCAGCAGTGGCTGCCCCAGGCCGACGGCAGCCTCTACAACCCGATGAACAACCGCTGCATGGATCTGCCCCAGGGGCGCACCGACAACGGCGTCCAGCTCCAGCTGTGGGAGTGCAACGGCACCAACCCCCAGCGCTGGCTCACCACCGGCCTCGCCTCACCCCTCGGCACAGCCGACTGACCAACCGCCGGCGTCCAGCGGCCGTCGTCCCTCACGCAGTTGGGGGCGGCGGCCGTAGCCGTTGCGTACGTTCCCCCGGCGAATCGCACGCGCATAGGATCCGGTCCATGGGACCGTTGAAGCCGAACCTCCTGGACCTGTTGGTTGCCCTGTTCTGCTTCGTGGCGGTGTTCGCCGTCATGGCGAAGGTCCTGCTCCCGCGGATCGGGAGGGCTCTCGTGGGGCGTGAGTACGCCGTCGCGGGGGTGTCGGGGCTGGCCGAGGAGACCCAGCTGGAGGCGCAGCGCGTGCTGGCCGTGTGTCAGGCGGAGTTGACCGCCGCACGGCACGAGGCCTCGCGGATACGGCAGGCCGCGCACGAAGAGGGGGCGGCGCTGCTGGCCGAGGTGCGCGCGGAGGGGTTGCGGGCGCGCGAGGAGATGGTCGCCGCTTCTGCCGTGCGGCTCCGGGCGGACCGGGTCGTCGCCGAGGCGGAGCTGCGCGAGGACGTGCTCGGGCTGGCCACCGAGCTGGCCGGACGCATCGTCGGCGAGCCGCTCACCGACGCCTTCTTCGCCGTACACGGCGGCTTCCGGTTCGGGTGGCGCGGCAGCCACTACCCCGGGAGGCCCGTCGAGGACCTGTGGCTGGCGGTCGGCAGGGATCCGGACGGCGGCTGGTACTTCGACGCGTACTCCCTCGGGCGCACGCCCCTGCCCGGCGGCGCACCGGTGGCCGCCGCGTTCGCGCGGTGGCTGCTGGCCGCCGCGCCCCAAGGCCGGTACGAGGAGGAGTTCCTGCTGCTCGACGGTGTACCCCGGAGCGGATCCCTGCTGACCGTGGAGGTGCTGCTGGGCCGGGAGGAGGCCGGCGGCCCCGAGTACCTCCAGGTGCTCCTGTCCGGCGAGGCCGGAGGGCACGCGTTCGAGGTGTGCGCACCGCTGGAATGCCGGCGGGTGGTCCGCGCCGAACTCGAGGCCGCCGCCCAGCGGCTCCTCGGCGCCGCGGAACGGTCGGCCGACCGGGCCTGAGGGCGGCTGGAAACTCCGTACGCCCCGGCGGCCTCGGGTGCGAGACTCTCGTGTTGATCGTTTACGGGGGAGCGCGCCATGCACCGAGGTACCGGACTGCTGACGAGACACGGCCTGGCCCTGGCGGTGTGCGCCGCGGCCGCCGTCCTGACGGGTTGCGGGTCCGGTGGCGAAGGGAAGGACGACTCCCCTGCCAGGGCCTCCTCCTCCGCGTCCGCCCCGGCCGCCACCGCGACGCGTGACTCCGTCGAGGCGGACATCGTGGCCGCCCTCCGCAAGGCGGGCGTCGACCCGGCGGTGGGCAAGTCCACCCCGGTCCGCAACGGGGCCAAGCGGCCTGACGCGTTCGACTGGATGGGGGTCCTCAGGGCTCCCGACGCCGAACCGGCCCGGGTCGCGGCCGGCGCCGAGCTGGAGCGCCTCGGGTGGCGGAAGGTCTCCGAGCGCGGCACGGTCCACCGGTACGAGAAGGGCGAGTGGACCCTGCTGGCCAGTGCCATGGGCGCGGAGAGGCTCCCGTCCCTCCCGGAGGGGACCGGCATGCTCTCCTTCACGGCCACGAAGCCCGGTTCCGCCGGAGGGGGCGACGGGGAAGCGCCCTGAGGCGGCGTCAGCGGACGTGGTTCTTGAGGACGTCGGTGTCGTCCAGGGTGATGTCCACCGGCGCGGGGATCCGTACGGTGTCGCCGAAGAAGAACGTCTGGGTGTGGTACCGGCCGTTGACCGGGTCGGCGTGCAGGACCAGCGAGCCGTTGTCGCGGTCGATGAGGAGGTAGACCGGGATCTCCTGTTCCGCGTAGGCGCGCGGCTTGTCCTGGCGGTCCCGCTGGTCGGTCTTCGCGTCGTACGAGGTGACCTCCAGGACCATGACGACGCCGTCCGCGGCCGCCCACTCCCCCTGGCCCGCGAAGTAGCCCTTGGGGGCGAGGACACCGTCCGGGCGGGCGTTGCCGTTCCCGTACGTCTCCACGCGCAGGCCCTGCTCCGGGTACAGGCGCAGGTCGGGGCGCTGGCGCATGCAGTGTTCCAGCAGCCACATGATGATCTCGCCGTGGTCGCCGTCGGGCACGGGCTTGACTCCCAGTTCTCCGTTGATGAGTTCGAGCTTGACGTCGTGCTGTGCGGCGGCTTCCGCGATGGCTTCGAAGGCCTCGCGGCTCATCTGCGGCCAGTCTCGTGTGATCACGGTGTCCTCCCGGTAGGGCCGTGGCCAGGGTATCCAGCCGCCGTCGGGCGCGGCACTCCGCGTCCGAGCCGCGTCCGAGCCGCGTCCGAGCCGCGTACGTGCCGCGTACGTGCGTGTACGGCGGCCGGCCGCCCGACGGAGGGGGTCGGGCGGCCGGCGCCGGTCAGGCCTGCGCCTCCGTGCCGCGGTAGCCGCTCGCCTGGAGGGTGAACATGGCGGCGTAGGCGCCGTCCAGGGCCATCAGCTCGTCGTGGGAACCGGACTCGACGATGCGGCCGCCGTCGAAGACCAGGATCCGGTCGCAGTCGACGACGCTGGCGAGCCGGTGCGAGATCAGCACCGTGATCTGGTCCTCTCGCAGTCGGCCGCGCAGCACCGCCTCGTACACGGCGTGCTCGGACGGCGGGTCCATGCTCGCCGTCGGTTCGTCCAGGAGGAGCAGGACCGCCTCCTGGTAGAGGCCCCGCCCCACGGCGATCTTCGCCCACTGTCCGCCGGAGAGCTGCTGGCCGCCCTTGAACCGCTTCGACAGCAGCGCGTTCCACTGGCCGGGCAGGGCGGCGATGACCGCGTCGGCGCCGGCGGCCCGTGCGGCGGCCATGGCGCGCGGGGGGTCGGCCTCGGTGAGGGTGCCGGCGCCGGCGGTGATGTTCGCCAGGGCGCTGAAGGGGAACCGGACGGGGTCCTGCAGCACGCAGGCGACCCGCTGGTGGACGGAACGGGCGTCCATCTCGCGTACGTCGACGCCGTCCCAGCGGACGCTGCCGCGCTGGGCCTCGTACAGCCCGGCCAGGAGCTTGGCGCACGTCGACTTCCCCGACCCGTTGAGGCCGACGAACGCCACCGTCTCCCCGGCGCGGAGGGTGAAGGAGACGCCGTTCAGGGCGGGCGTGTCCTTGCCGGGGTAGGTGAAGTGGACGTCGCGGACGGTGATTTCCCCGACCCGGTCCGGTGCCGGGACGCCGGTGGTGCGGGGCAGGAGGCGGCGGCTGCGCTCCTGGACGGCGAGGAGGTCGTCGACCCAGAGGGCGTGCTCGTAGACGAGGTGGGCGACCTCGATGAGCCGGGTGAGGGAGGACTGGCCCGCCTGGATGGCCAGGACGGCGCCGGCGCCCGCGGCCAGCGGCAGCCAGCCGGCGATCAGCATGGCCGCGAGGGCCGCGTAGGTGATGCCGGTGCCGACGCCGCCCACCGCCCGTCCGGCGAGGCCCAGGAGGGCGGAGCCCACGCCGAGGCGGGTGTCCTCCTCCGCGATCCGGGTGGTCAGGCGGCGGTGTTCCGCGAGCAGGGCGCCCTGGGCGGTGTCGGAGCGCAGCTCGGCGGCCGCGTCCACGTCGAGCAGCAGCCACGAGAAGACGCGTACGCGGCGTTGCAGGGCGTTCCAGCGTTTGAACGAGCGGAACCGGGCGCGTGCGCTGCGCACGGCGGCCACGCCCACGGGCAGCACGGACAGCAGGAGGAGCGGGAGGAGGGCGGGGTGGAGGACTCCGAGCACACCTGCGGTCCCGAGGAGTCCGAGGGCCGCGGCGGCGAGGGAGACGACCTGTCCGACGATCATGCGGGCGTAGAAGAGCCCGCGGTCGTTGGCGCGGTGGACCTCGTCGTGCCAGTCGGCGTCCTCGACGGCTTCGAGGCGCACGTGCGCGGTGAGGTGGAGGAACTCGCATTCCAGCGCGGTGCGGATCTTGGGGGTGACGCGGGCCTGGGCCACGGCCACGGCGGCTTCCAGCAGGGCCCGGGCGGCGAGGAAGCCGGCCACGAGGAGGATCTCGGGGACGGCGGCGCGGACCCGGTCGGGGGTCGGGCCCTCGGCGAACAGGTGCTGGAGGACCCGGACGGAGGCCATCAGGCCGAAGGCCGTCATGGCCGCGGAGGCCAGCTGGCAGACGACGGCGGCGAGGGTGGCCCGGCGGTCCGCCTGCCAGGCGAGCCGGCCGATGAGGGCGGTGATGCGGGGGAGGCGGACGAGCACCTGGCGCACGGTGGCGCTCGCGGCGGCGCCGTCGTGGACGGACCAGTACGCCTCTTCCAGCCCGTCGGTGACGTCGCCGCCCTCCGGCTCGGCGGGCACCGCGGCGGGGGGCGGGGGCAGGGACGGCGCGGCGGATCGCTGGCCGGGGACGGCGGGGGCGGGGGCCGCCGCTTCGGTGGGCTCGCTCATGCGGTCCACCTCGTGTCCGGTCGTACGGCGCGGTGCGCGCGGATGCCGGACGGCTGCGGCTGCTGCTGTGCGGGGCGGGCGGCGGGGGAGGTCCGCCGCCGATGTTCGAATCCGAGGCGACAGGGGGCGGGTGCGGGTTCGGGATGCACGGTGTCCTCCATCTGGGCGGCCGGTTGGCACTGGTGCTCCAAGAACGCCCCGGTTGCACGCCCGTAACGGCCCCGGAAGGGCGAATCCCTCGAACGCGAATACGGCCCCGGCGGGCGGGCCAGCAGCCGCCTGCCCGCCCGCCTTCGAACCCACACGTTCGAGTGGTCGGCGCCGCCCGGCACCCGATCAGGGGCTTGCGCGGCCCCTATCGCACTGCGGGGAGCGCGGAGGCCGGCGGTACGCGGGTGGGGGGCGGCGTCGGAACCGGCCCTCGGGTCGGCACGGACGTGGACGGGCTCGCCGTCGGACCGGGCGTGGCGGTCGGGGCCGAGGTGCACGTGGGGCTCGGCGACGGGGCCGGCGGGGAGGCCGGTACGGACGTCGGAGTCGGCGTCGGCACGGGGGTGGGGACCGCCGTGGAGGCCGGCGTCGGGGCGTACGTCGCAACGGCCGTGGACGTCGGAGCAGGGCTCGGGGCGGACGTCGGAACGGGTGTGGGCGCCGCGGTGAGGTCCGGCGCCGCAACCGCGGTCGGAGTCGGCTCGTACGACGGGACCGGCGTGCGCGTCGGAGCAGAGGTCGGGGCCCACGTCGGGACCGGCCCGAGGCTCGGAGGCGGGGTCGGGGCCGGTGACGCGCAGGTGGTGCTCGGGCTCGGTATCGGATCCGGCGTCGTGGGATCGGCGGCCCGGGCCATGCCGGTCGCGAGCGCGCCCCCGGCGACGACGCCGGACGCCGCGACCGCGACCGCGGTCATACGGACTCGGACTCGGAGATTGCGCATGCGATGGTTCCCCCCTGGTCAACACGCCGGCGCGGTCGCCGACCATGATCCAAAGCCAACACGCCCCGCCGCCGCCCCGCAACGGTGAATCCTGACCGGCCCTCACGGCCGGGAGGCCGCGGTACGGGTCCGGTTGGGTACACCAGAGCCGGTGCGGCCCGCTCAGGTGCGGGCCGGGGAGTGGGCGAGGGTGCGCTCGGTGGGGGTGAGGGGCGGGCCGGTCAGGGGTGGGCGGAGGGGGCCGCGCAGGGCGCCCAGGAGGACGCGCGGCCTGACCAGGGTGGTGAGGGGGGCCTGGAGGGAGGTGACGTCGAAGAAGTCCCTGGTCATGGTGGGGCTGCCGCAGCAGGTCTTCAGCAGGCGGTAGGTGTAGCCGGACACCAGCTTGTCCTTGAGCGTCGGGGTGCGGTGGGCGCTGCCCTGGACCCCCGGGTAGAAGACGTCGTGGCCGAGTGCCAGGTCCCAGGCCGCCGCGACCGGTCTGGCGACGGCCTTCTGGACCCGCCGCGCGAGCCGGGGAGCGTCGATTCCGTGGGCGGAGACGAGGTCGCGGAGCACGAGCGCGGCCTGGGCGGCCACGGACATGGCGTGCCCGTAGATGGGGTTGAACGCCGCCAGGGCGTCGCCGAGCACGACGTAGCGCTCCGGCCAGTTCCTGACGTTCTCGAAGTAGCGGCGGACGTTTCGGGTGCTGCGGCTGACCGTGACGCCGGTCAGCGGCTCCAGCCCGGAGATCATCCCGCCGATGAGGGGGTGGCGCAGCCCGCGGGCGAAGGGCTCGAAGTCCGCGCTGCTCGCGGTGGGTTCGCCTCCTCTGGTTCCGGCCGTGGTGACGATCCACTGGCCGTCCTCGATGGGGAGGATGCTGGCGCTCTGCCCGGGGCGTGCCGTGCGGGGGTCGGACTGCACGACGACGAGGGGGAAGCCGGTCGTTCCCTCGGGTGCGCGGAAGATCCGGCTGGCGTACGTGAGGCCGAGGTCCAGGGAACGCTCGGGTGCGGGTCTGACGCCCAGGTCCTCCAGGTGCCGCGGGGCCCTGGATCCCCGTCCGCTCGCGTCGACGACGAAGTCGGCTTCCAGGACCGCCTCCCGCCCGTCCGCCCCGCGGATGCGGACACCGGTGACGCGGTCGGCGGTGCCGGTGAGGGCGTCGGCCCGGGTGCGGTGGAGGACGGTCACCGCGGGGTCGGCCAGCAGGAGTTCGCGTACGGCGTGGTCCAGCACGCCGCGGCTGCAGGCGATGAGGAAGGCGGTCTCGGCGCTCCAGCGGCGGAGCCAGCCCTCGGGGGTGAAGGCGACCATGCCGGTGGGGATGGGGATGCGGTTCGCGCCGGCGGACATCCACCGGTCGGTGACGCCGGGCAGGAGGGCTTCGGTGGCGTGCACTCCGGTGCTCCAGAACATGTGGGCGTGGCTCGCCTGGGGAAGGCCCCTGCGCGGGCCCGGCCCGGTCGGCAGTTCGTCGTTCTCGAGGATGAGGATTTCGTCCACCGCCTCACGCAACGCGGCGGCTGCCAGGGTTCCGGCCAGGCTGCCGCCGATAACGATGGCCCGGCGCCGTACCGGGCGCGCGGGTGTGCGGGTGAGGTGGGGCATCTGGCTGCTCTCTCGTGTGCCGCCGCCGGCGGGCGGGGACGGGGGACGTGGGGTCGGCACGGGCCGGGGGCCGTGCGGGTGCGGGGAGGGCCGGTCAGTCAGGCATCCGCGCGGCCCAGTGGCGCCGGCGGAGTGTCGCGGTGCGGTCCGACCAGGTCGGAACCGTTCCGCGAGGGGGACGGCCGCCCGCATTCCCGGGTGGAGGTCTCGTCGAGTACGGCGAGGACGCGCAGCACGTCCGAGAGCCGGACCAGTTCTTCGTCGTCGATCGAGAGCATGTCCTCGGCGCCGCTTCCCGCCCGGCCGGGCGGGGTGCCGCGCAGGGCGTCGAACGCCGCGACCAGCATGGCGACATGGCGTTCCGCGTCCGTTCGGGGCCCGCCGGAGGGGGTGTGCGGCTGTTCCCCGGCCGGTGCCGGGTGGCCCAGGCGCGGCGCGAGAAGCCGGAGTCCGTCGCGGATGTCGCAGGTCCGGCGGAGCTGGCGTTTGCCTAGCGAGGACCACCAGGGGATGCGCACCGGTTCGTAGGGGGTCACCGCGCGCATGACCAGCCACAGCGGGCGCAGCCGCCGGTACTGGGACCACCGTCGCCACAGGCCCGCCGCCGCCTGGCTCGCCGAGGGCAGGGCGAGGCCGACGCACTGGAGGAGCGAGGCCAGGGAGGACACCGTCGGGGCGAGGGTGGTGCTGATGCCGTCCCAGTCGTGGCCGGCCCATCGCGCGCCGATGGCCAGCAGCTTGCAGGCGACGTACACGAGGCTCAGGGACGAGCCGGTCACGATGAGGAGCAGTCCGCTGCGCAGGAGGCCCGGGATCTCACGGGACCAGCGCCAGCACAGACGGGCCAGGACCAGGTTCGCCAGCCCGTACGAGAGCACGCAGAGGACGACCATTTCCCGGAGGTAGGGGGTGGTGGCGTAGTAGGTGTCGAAGTCCAGGCGGCGTTCCACGGGTGCCTCGCCGTAGGCGAACAGGGTGAACTGGGTGGCGATCACCGCTCCGTAGATGCCGACGCACCAGCGGGTGGCGGCCCGGCGCCGTTCCTCCGGGCCGCCGCGCCAGATGATGGTGAGGTTGATCAGTGCGGCGCTGGCGGCGGTGACGATGCCGTAGACGAGCGGGACCGAGAAGTTGGGGATGCCCGTGAGCGCGTTCACCTGGGAGATCGTCGGCGGCGCCGCGAAGAAGAAGACGGCGGCGCCCAGCGGCAGGAGCAGGGACACCGAGCGGACGAGGGGATCGCGCCAGTGCCTGACGAGTCTGGGGACCCTCAGTGCGAAGGCCGCGGAGAGGACGCCGACGAGGAGGTAGAAGTACAGGGTGGTCATGCGTGCACCCCCTCCGGGGCGGGGCTGCGCGGTTCCCTGGGGAGAAGACGCTCCAGCGCGAGCGAGAGCCGTACGAGGTCGCTCCTTCCGGCGGGTTGCGGCCGGAGCTCCTTGAAGGAGGCGACGACGCGGCCCTCGGGGTCGGCGCGCCGCGCGTCGACCGCGGCGATGACCATGAGCGCGTCCGCTTCGGCGGCGGCGTCCTCGTCGGTGGCGCCGCCGGCCAGCGCGTCGGCGAGTGCGCGGGCCCTCAGGTCGAAGTCGAAGTAGGGGTTGAGGGTGAGCAGTCCGTCGTGGATGCCCGCTTCGCGGTGCAGTCGGCGTACGCCCACGGTGGCGAGCAAGGGCATCCGCACCACTGCCGCGGCCGACGTCAGCCCGTGGAGCAGGCGTGAGAGGGTGCCCAGCCTCCGGTACCGGGTCCAGTCCCTCCAGGGTTCCTCGAAGCGCTGCACGATGAGGGGGACGCCGAATCCGAGGAGGATGGAGCAGAAGGAGGCCGCGGCGAAGGGCGGTGCCGCCTTCGTGCTCAGGACGTCCCAGTCCGCTCCGGCCCATCGGGCGCCCAGGGCCGCGAACTTGCACAGGTCGAAGCCGAGGGCGAGGGTGCAGCCGGCGATCATGAGGCCCAGGCCCGCGCGGAGCTCCCGGGACACGGCGCTCAGCCAGCGCCGGCCCAGGGAGGCCATGAGCACCGCCGCGGCGGAGTGGCCCACCAGGTAGAGCACGATCATCTCGCGCATGTACGGCGTGTTGGCGTAGTAGGTGTCCAGGTCCTGGAGCCGTTCGACGGGCGCCTCGCCGAGGGCGAAGAGCACGTACATCGCGGCGGCCAGGCCCGCGTACGTCGCCGCGCACCAGCGTGTGGCCCGGCGGATGCGGGCCGGCGGGCCCCCGCGCCAGTTGATGATCAGGATGATGCCGGATCCGCAGCAGGCCATCAGGATCGAGTAGAGGAGGGGCGCGGCGAAGTTCGGCACGCCCGTCGTCTCGTTGACCTTAACGATCATGGAGGGCGCCCCGAAGTACAGGACGCCCGTGGCCGTCAGCAGGTACGCCGCCACGGACCGCAGGAGGGGGTCGCGGGCGTTCCTGCGCAGGCTGGGGAGCCTTACGAGCACGGCCAGGGTGCCCAGTACGGCGGGGATGAGGAAGGCGGGATCGGACACGGGTCAGCCCCGTGCGCCGGGCCGGCCCAGCGCGGCCGCGATCCGGCCGGACGGGGTGCCGCGGTCGTGAGCGGGAGCGCCGGGAGCCGTCAGCAGGTGCCGGACGGCGTGGGCCAGTTCCAGGCCGTACCGCTCCGCGGCCCGCTCCTGTTCCTCGTGCTGCCTGGTGGCCTCGGGATCCTCCTCCGGGAGGTCGGGACCGTGGCGTCCGGCGACGGCGAGGGCCGACTCCACGACCTGTCGTAAGTCGGCGTCGTGGCCCAGCAGCCGGGCCGCCGCGGAGTCCTCGGACGTGTGGTCGTGGCAGTGGCCCAGTTCCAGGTGGCGCAGCTCGTGCCCGGTGATGACGATCTGGTGCTCGGCCACGGTCTTCTGTTCCACGATGACGAGGTCCCGGTCCCCGATGTTCAGGGCGAGACCGCTGACCGTGCCCGGCGGGAAGGGCATGGTCTGAAACTCGATCTTCCGCTTTCGGCGCTCCCCCATGGCGTCGCACAGCGCGCGGCAGACCACCTCTGCCGGGACCGGGGACTTCAGATGGCCGATCCCGTCGACGAGGGCACCGATGGACTGCCGCATCTCCCGCTGCCTGAACACGTGTTTCTCCCCTGACCCTGTTCCGCGGGGGGCGGGAGTTCGCGCCCCGGCGGATTCCGTGCGACCTGCCGGCACCGCCCCCGCACAGCGGCCGGTCGCCTCACCTGCCCGTCGCGCCACGACCGGTGCGGGGCAGTGCCCCCCGAGTCCCCTGGCGCGTACGGAACAGCACGTCTCAGTACGCATCGCCGGCCGGCTCCTGCCGTCCCGCCGAATCTCCTTCGGCCGCGCGCTCCTCCATGTAGTTGTCGAGCCATTCGAGCAGCTTGGTGCGCCCCTGGTCGGGCAGCAGGGCGGCGCGCAGGGCGATGCCGTCGACGCCGTGGCGCTCGTACAGACTCGGGCGGCGGCCGGCGTCGGCCGGGGCCGCCGCGAGCGCGCCGCGCTCGCTGTGTTCCTGGTACTCCTGGAGCAGCGACTTCTCCACGACGGCGAGCGCGCAGCTCAGGGCCTCGGTGTCCTCGGACTGGAGGAAGCCCGCCGGGCGCCCGAAGAAGCGTTCCAGGCGTGCGCAGTGGTCCATGGTCGGCCGGCGGTCGCCGCCGAGCAGCGCCTGCACCTGCTGCCGGGAGATGCCGCTCTGCCGGGCGATCTCGCCGTGCGAGAACTTCCGGCCGTTCTCCTTGCGGTACGTCTCGTGGAGGAGGTCGAGGCGCTGCCGGAACCTCTTGTGGATGTCCGGCTCACCGGCTGGGCGGCCCTGGAGGAGTGCCCGTACGACGTCGAGGGGAACCCCGCAGGCGCGGTGCAGTTCCTCCGGGACCAGTACCTCGTCCCGGCTCCGGCCGAGCTTGGCCCCCAGGTCGGCGATACGTCCCACGGCTTCGGCCAACTGCGGGACGGTCGCCGCCGATACGGAGAAGGCTGTCACCGGCTGGTCTCCCGAAGTCGCGCAGGACGGACCATCCCGGGGTGCCGGGGTGGCAGGGCCGTTGGAGTGGCAGCCGCAACGCCGATGCTGCCACAGCAGTGGCAGGTGTTCCATAGAACTCCGGCCAATCTGCCACAGCCGTGGCAGGAAGCCGGTCTCTCACCCGAGGCGGGAGGAAGGATCCTGGCTGGGCGCGGCGGCGGCCTTGCGTTCGGCGTCGGTCAGCGGGGGTGCCTGGAGGTGCGGCTTCCGCGGGCCGAAGAGCATCGGGACCAGCACGTCGGGGGAGAACAGCCGGGTCGCGGGCTTCTCCAGGCTCATGACGTCCAACAGGGCGCCGAGCGCCCGGGGGCTGCGGGCGGCCGTCTCGACGGCGCGGTCGACGAACCGGGTGAGGAGCCGCTCGACGGCCCTGGGCGGTGTGGCGCCGGCATCGGGGTAGCAGGCGTCCTGGCCCACGGCCAGGTCCCATGCGGCGGAGACGGGCCGCGCCGCCGCGCGCTGCACGCGGCGGGCCGCGCCGGGGGCGGTGGGACCGGCGTCGGCCAGTACGGCCCTGAGGGCGAGGGCGGACTGGGCGGCCACGGTGAGGCCGTGCCCGTAGACGGGGTTGTAGCCGGCGACGGCGTCGCCCAGGACGACGAACCCGTCGGGCCAGTCCTTCATCTTCTCGTAGTAGCGGCGCTGGTTGGCGGTGCTGCGCGTGGTCACGACGTCGCCGAGGGGTTCGGCGTCCTTGATGAGCTCGCCGATGACGGGGTCGCCCAGGCCCAGGGCGAAGGAGGCGAAGGCGTCGGGGTCCTTGGTGGGTTCGCCGCCGCGCGAGCCGGAGAGGGTGACGATCCACCGGCCGTCCTCGACGGGGAGGATGATCCCGCCCTGGCCGGGGGCCTTGGCCGGGCTGGCCTGCACGTTGACCAGCGGGAAGCCCTCGCCGGTCGTCCCGGGGGCCCGGAAGGTGCGGGTGGCGTAGGCGACTCCCGCGTCGACCTGCCGCTCGGTGACGGCGGGCAGGCCGAGGGCCTGGAGCCAGGCCGGGGCGCGTGATCCGCGCCCGGAGGCGTCGACGACCAGGTCGGCGGTCAGGGTCCGCGTCCCGGTGCCGATCCGGGCGGTGACGCCCGTGACGCGGGTCGCTGTGCCTTCGAGGCGCTCGACGACGGAGTCCTCGTGGACGGTGATGCGGCCGGTGCCGGGGGCGCGCTGGACGTGGTCGCGCAGGACGTGCTCGCGCAGGACGTGGTCGCGCAGGACGTGGTCGAGGAGGTTGCGGGAGCACACGAGGATGCGGTGGGGGGTGGTGCCACTGCCGTCGCCGCTGCCCGTGCCACGGCCACCGAAGCGACGGAACCAGACCTCGTTCGGGGCCCGGGAGACCATGTCACCCATGATGGGGACCAGTCGGCCGCCCTCGGCGACGACGCCGTCGACGAAGCCGGGAAGGAGTTCCTCGAAGGCCCGCACGCCGCCGCTCCAGACGAGGTGCGCGTGGCGGGCCTGCGGCACCCCCTTGCGGTCCTCGGGGCCGGAGGGCAGCGTGTCGCGCTCTATGAGCGTGACGTCGGCGAACTCGGCGAGGACGGAGGCGGCGAAGAGGCCGGCGGCACTGCCGCCGATCACGAGGGCGGTGGGCCGACCTGAGTTGGCTGTGTGTGACATGTGACGCTTTCTGTCGTGGCCGCCTGCCGGCGGATCCTCGCGGCGGTCCGGGTGCGGCGGAACGCGCGCGAGGGCTCGTGGGTGGGGTGGTGCCGTCCCGGCGCAGGCTGCCGCCCGGCGGGGACTCCTCAGGTGCGTCAGCAGGACCGAGCGCTCCCCCAGCGCCCGGGTACGCGTGCGAACGGTGCTGCGATCACCGAGTTACGTGTAGTCACCATACTTGCCGCAGGCACCTTTTGGGCCGGCGTCGATCCGGTTCCATGCGGTCCCCGCTCGGTCCCGTTCAATCCAGTTCGGTCACGTTCGGTCCCGTTCTTCGGGCGGGCAAGGGCGTTCGGCTGACGCTCCCCGGGTCGGGCCGTCACCATGGCCCCATGACCGTCCCCAGCCCCGCCCAGCGGCTCGCCGACCACGTCCAGCACCTCCTCGGTGAAGGGCCGTTCCCGCCGCCCGGCGGATGGACGCACATGGGTGCCGTCATCTGCGACGTCAGCTTCCAGCCCCGCTGCAACTACGAGGCCACGCTGCGGCCGCGCCTCCTGCGGCTCCAGGAGAGCTGGCCGGACGCGAGCACGGTCAGCGGGTTCCGCCGCCGTCTGGCCACGGAGGACCTCGCCGTCGCCATGAGCTTCCACCACGCCCGCAAGGTCGCGACGGCCCGCACCCTCACCGACCTCCTGGCCGGCCACGGCGTCGACACCCGCCACGACCTCCGCGCCTGGCTCGACCACCCGTCCAACCGTGCCGCCCTGCGCACGGTGAAGGGGGTCGGGCCGAAGAGCGTCGACTACATCGGCAACCTCGTCGGCCGCTCGCAGGTGGCCGTCGACGTCCATCTGCGCGCCTTCGCCGCGGACGCCGGCGTCACCGGCCTCCCCTACGAGCGGCTGCGCGCGGCGTACGAGGAAGCCGCCGCGCTCCTCGGGCACGACGCGGCCGGACTGGAGCACGCCGTGTGGCGGCGGGGGCTGTGCCGGGGACCGGGACGGCGTGACCGGCGCCGTGTGAGGATCGGCCATGGACACCCGCCCGGACGCCCCCGATCCGCACGCCCCCACCCTCACGGAACGCCGCCCGCCCTGGGTCGTCTTCACCCGCCGCGACGACCCCTGGGTCACGGCCGGGACGGCCGCGCTCCGGGAACGGGGCGGGCGCGTCTTCCGGCTGGACGGCCGGGAGATGCGGGAACCGGCCTCGCTGTTCGCCGCCTTCGCGCGGGCCCTGTCGTTCCCCGGCTACTTCGGCCGGAACTGGCCCGCCCTGGTGGACTGCCTGCACGACTGGCACGGCCACGGGGGCGACAGCAGGGACGCCGCCGTCCTGATCGACCACGCCGACGCCCTGCTCGACGCCGACTTCACGGGCCTCTTCGTGTCCGTGCTCTGCGAGGCGGCCTGGAAGGCCAACCTCCAGCTGGACGCCGACGGCATCCCGCACGAGGACCAGCCGCCGTTCACGCTCCACTTCGTCTTCCTCCTCGAACGCGTCCCGCCCGCCGCCTTCGCCCCGGCCGCCCGGCGGGGCGCGGACGTCGGCGTGGCCATGGAGGACGGCCGGCTCACGGCAACCCTCACCGGCGACGACTGGCCGGAGCAGTCGGCCCCTGCGAAAGCTGACCCGTCCCGCTGACCCGTCCGCTGACCCGTCCCGCGTACGCCGCTGTCAGTGGCGGCTGACAGCATCCCCGAGCACCCCACCTCAAGGAGCTCCATGGGTACCTGGGACGTCGGCCTCTTCGACAACGACACCGCCGCCGACTTCGGCGGCACCCTCGACGATGCCGCCGAGGCCGAGCGGCCCGGCCTCGTACGGGACGCGCTCGTCCGCGTCCTCGACGCCGAGGACCCCCTCGACCAACACCTGGCCGTCGAAGCGGTGGCGGCAGCGGCGCTCGTCGCCGCACAGGGCCCCGGAGGGCGGCCCGTCACCAGCCCGTACGGGCCGGACCTGCCCGTCCCCGAGCTTCCGGCCGGCCTGCGGGACCTCGCCGTACGCGCCCTGGACCGCGTCGCGGCCGAGCCGTCCGAGCTGCGCGAACTCTGGGCCGAGACCGTCGAGTACCCGCGCTGGCTCCGCGGCCTGGACCGCCTGCGCAGGGTCCTGGCCTTCCCCGCCCCGCAGCCGGTGGCCCGTTCCTGGGCCCGGATCGACGCCTGGACGCGCCGGCACGCCCCCGCCTCGTACGCCCTGCTCGCGCCGCCGGCCGACCCCGTCGAAGTCGAGGCGGCACAGGACGCGATGGGGGTCCGCTTCCCCGCCGACCTGCTGGAATCACTGGCCTGCCACGACGGGATCACCCAGTGGGCGAACCTGCTGCCCGGCCAACCGCCCATGTCCGTCGCGGGGATGCTCGCCCACTGGCGGATGTGCGTCGAGATCGCCGGTGACGACCCCGACCTGACGCAGCCCCACGGCGACGGTGAGGACGACGAACCCTGGTGGCACCCGCAGTGGATCCCCTGGGCGCAGAGCGACGGCGACTCCCAGGTCATCGACATGCGCGAGGGGCCCGGCCGGGGCCGCCTGGGCACTGCGTCACACGACGAAACCGGCCACTTCGGCGACGGCTGGCCCTCCCTGGCCGTGTACCTGACCGCGGTGGCCGACGCGCTCGACCAGGGCACAGAAGCGGATGAAATGACTCCGTACCTCACCCCGCAGGGGGAGCTGTGGTGGGACTCCCCGGGCGAGACCGAGCTGAACGGCGAGCCGCTCACCCCCGCCCCCGCGGCGGGCGGCGCTTCCGGCCGGGGCTAGGGCGTCTCGGGTTCCGGGCGGGGTGACGGGTTCCAGAGGCGGTCGGCCTCGCCGCGGGCGATGTGCTCCTCGTAGATCCGCACCTTGTGCCGCATCACGTCCAGGGCCTCCCCCAACTCCCGGATCCGCGCCTCCACCTGGCGCTCGTGCCGGCGCAGCAGTTCCAGCCGCTCGTGTTCGTTGCCCGGGCCCTGGCGGGCCAGTTCGACGTACTGCCGGATCACCGGCAGCGGCATGCCGGAGGAGCGCAGCTTGGTGCAGACCGCCAGCCACTGCACGTCCGCCTCGTGGTAGACGCGGCGGCCGTTGGACAGGCGGCGCACCGGGTTGGCGAACAGCCCCTCCCGCTCGTAGAAGCGGAGCGCGTGCACGCTCAGCCCGCTGCGCCGCGCCACCTCGCCGATGCTCAAGTCCACGAGTGACCCCCGTCACAGAGTTGTTGATCTAGACCCGACTCTAGCTTCTAGCCTCGGACCATCAGCCAGTCAGTCAGCCAGATGATCGGATTGTGGGAGAACATGGGCGTTTGGTTTGTCACCGGGGCATCGCGCGGACTCGGCGCGGAGATCACCCGTGAGGCGCTGCGCCGGGGGCACGGCGTGATCGCCACGGCGAGGAACGCGTCGGCGCTGCTCGAGGCGTTCCCGGAGAAGCCGGACGGCCTGCTGGCGGTGGACGCCGACGTGACCGAGCCGGAGCAGCTGGAGGCCGCGGTGGCGGCCGGTCTGGCGGAGTTCGGCCGGATCGACGTCGTCGTCAACAACGCCGGCTACGGACTCGTGGGCGCGATCGAGGAGACCTCCGACCGGGCCGCCCGGGACCTCTTCGACGTCAACGTCTTCGGCGTCCTCAACACCCTGCGGGCGACCCTGCCGACGCTGCGCGCCCAGCGGTCGGGACACGTCCTGAACATCGGCTCCGTGGGCGGCTTCGCCACCGCCCCGGCGGTCGGGCTGTACGGCGCGTCGAAGTTCGCCCTGGAGGGCATCACCGAGGCGCTGCACGGGGAGCTCGCCCCGCTGGGCGTCCGCGTCACGATCATCGAGCCGGGCGGCTTCCGCACCGACTTCCTCAGCGGCTCCAGCATCCGCGTCGAACCGGCGGCCATCGCCGACTACGCCGCCGGCGCGGGGCCGGTGCGCGAGGCGATGGCCGCGAACGACGGGCTCCAGCCGGGCGACCCCGTCAAGGCGGCCAAGGCCGTCGTCGACGTCACCGAGGCCGCCGAGCCGCCGCTGCGCCTCCAGCTGGGCGCGGACGCGGTGGAGCGCGTCGAGGCGAAGCTGGACCTGGTACGGCGTGAGCTCGACCAGTGGCGCCGGACCTCCCTCTCCACTGCCATCTGAGCCCCCCTCCCCCGGATCGCCGCGCGGGAATAGGGAGCGCCGGGCGGCGGGTTGCCCGAACTGCAAGATCGACATGCGGTTCGGGAGGGGTGGGGCGGGCATGGCAGTCCACGGCACGGTGGTCGCCGGTTTCGAAGGGGTACGGGCGGAGTTCGGCGCCTTCCTCGCGGGTGAGGAGCACGCGCCCGGCGCGCAGCTGGTGGTGTACCGGGGCGGCGAGCGGGTGGTCGACCTGTGGTCGCAGGGGGTGGGCGCCGAGTCCCTGCTCGGCGTGTTCTCGTCGACCAAGGGTGCGGCGTACCTGGTGACGGCGCTGCTGGTGCAGGACGGCCTGCTGGACCTGGACCGGACCGTCGCCTCGTACTGGCCGGACTTCGCCGCGGAAGGCAAGGGCGGGGTCACGCTGCGCGAGTTGCTGGCCCACCGGGCCGGGGTGATCGGCGTGGACGCCGGGTTCTCGATGGAGGAGCTGGCCGACGACCGGGCCATCGCGGCCCGGCTGGCGGGGCAGCGCCCGTTCTGGCAGCCGGGGCGGTTCTTCGGCTACCACGCCCTCGTGATCGGCGCCCTGGTCGGCGAGGTGGTGTTCCGGGCCACCGGGCGCACGCTCCAGGACTGGTACGAGGAGCGGGTCCGGGCCCCGTACGGGCTGGACCTGTGGCTGGGGCTGCCGGAGTCGGAGGAACCGCGCGTCCTGAGCACGCTGCCGATGCTGCCGACACCGGAGCAGGCGGCCGAGATCGAGGCGGGCGCCGCGAGCCCGTACGGGCTGGGCGGGATCGCCTTCAACAAGCACGCCCCGGGCAACGTCGACCTGTACGCCTTCCCCAACTCGCGCGCCGTGCGGGCCGGGGGCCAGGCGTCGGCGGGCGGGCTCGGCTCGGCGCGCGGCCTGGCGGGCATGTACGCGGCCGCCGCCTTCGGGCTGGAGGGGCAGGGGCCCCTGCTGAAGCCGGACACGGCCGCCGAGTTCGCCCGGATCCACTCCGAGGGCAAGGACCTCGTCAGCGGCGTGGCCAAGGCGTTCGGCCTCGGCTTCCAGAGCTACGGCCCCCACTTCCCCGTGCTCGGCGCGGGCGCCTTCGGCCACAGCGGCGCCGCGGGCTCCCTCGCCCTGGCCGACCCCCGCCAGGGCTTCGCGTACGCCTACACCCGCCGCCGCTACGCCTTCCCGGGCGGCGCGGCCCCGGAGAACGACCGCCTGCTGCGCTCGGTGGTCCGCGCCCTCGCCGCCTGAGGGGCCGGGGTGCGGGTGCGTACGCCCGGCCTGCCCGCTGGGCGGTACACCCCGCGGTCGGCCGTAGCCGGCGGGGCCGCCGTCGCCCGTCGTGAGGAGCCGCGCCGCGCTTGTCGAGGTGTTCGGGACGATCAGCTTCCCGGGGCTGTTCGACGATGCCTTGGTTCGGCTCGGCTACGCCGAACACGCCGGCTCCACACTGCGTGTCCTACGAGGGCAAGGGCGACAACGCATGCTGCGACCCGAGTCACGTTCCAGGTGACAGCGAAAACCGTCCCCTGCGAGGCCGCCTCCACGCGCAATCGCTGGGTCGCCTCGAAGAATGCGATGAACGGAACGAGCAGACGGAACAAGACGCTGGCGAATCCGGGCGTTCGCGCTACGTTCCCCATCAGCCCCAGGGGTGCACCGAACACGAAGGCCGCCAACCCCCAGACCACGATCTGCCCTTGGCCGGAATTTCCGGATCCGATCTCCATTCCAGCCGGAACAGAGGTGGCGGCTTCCATCCCAACCGGGATAGTGGGGTTCATCTCCTTGAATACGTAGTACACGACCACGCCGATGGCCAACCCCAGGGACGCCAGCAACATCGACTCGATTTTGGATCGGCGAAAAGAGCCCACCAAGAACGCGTAGCATGCCCACGGCCAGCCACTGGAGAAAACAATACCGAAGGCGGCGCAAACAGGGTTGTCTGTTTTCCCCGCCAGGGGGCCCGCCAGGCCGACCAGCAGACCCGCCCCGAGAGACACGAGCACCGGAACAATGCGGGCCCATACAAAGGGTGCGATTTTCCTTCCCCCGTTCAGTGAGTGAGTACGAGGTGGAGGCGCGGCCGCTCCGAGGCTGGCACGGGCGACCGTGCAGCCTCGGAGCGGCTTGCCAACCTACCGCACCTTCCGCTGAGTTACTTCTTGGTGCGGGCGATCAGAAGCTAGTCGACGCTGTAGTAGCTGGAGCAGGTGTAGGCGAGACCCGCAGTCAGGTTCGCGTTGGACGTACCACCGGCCGGAGCCCAAACCCGACGTGTGTCGCCCGCGAGCTTCACCGTGGAGGAGTGCCCCTTTGACCCGTGAAGGTAGTTCGAGTAGCAGTACTTGTTGATCACGCCGGGGCTGACTTCCCTCGCCGACCAGCCATAACACCAGGTACCACCGCTGGACGGGCTGAGGCACGCCTGCGACTGCGGACCGAAGGATGCGGCCGCCGTATCCACCTTGAACGTCACCACACCCCATTCAGAGGGGTCGCCCAGACTCGCAGGCGGCTGAGTGCCGTCACCACGGTGGTGGACGGTGACGATGGCTCCGGAGGCACTGGCGGCCACGGACGCATCTGCGGCGGCCGGCGCGGCGAGGCTTACAGCCGCGATGGCCGCACTCGCGATGGAGAGAGCGATGGTTCTACCGGAAATCTTCACAAGATCCCCTCCCTTGATTCCCCCTGTTGGGAACGAGGGGAGATGCTTCACTGACCCACACCCACCAGCAACGGAAAATTGGATCCACTGACCCGAAAGCATTCTGTCCAATTTATGCATAAATAAGTGGATATCCAGCGATTCTATTCGCTAGTTCTGCGACGATTAGTCACTGAAGATCCCAGGTTCCATACTTCGATCGCCCATCGGCTCCAGGGCTGATCGATGGCCGACGTGTAAGCGTTTGCACCGCGCCCGGATGAGGCCTGGAAGATCCTCCGTGACCGCAAGCTCAAGGGCGGCGGTGTCCACCGCGCCAGGCTCGGCATTGCACGAATACGCAGCCTCGTCCGCGCCGGATAGGCAGGTCGGCCGCGCGCGGGTTCGCCACGCCCAGGCGACGAGAAGGGCATCAGGGGTCTGCCCTTAGTCTCGTCTCTCGGAAGTCGGATGGGGTGGGTGGGGGATGGAGCAGGCGGTCTTCGAGTCCGTGGAGTACACGGACGGATGCCAGGCTTGTGGTGGCCGGGCCCAGTGGTGGGGGGTCCAGGTCCTGATGAACGGGCGGCTGCGCTGGGACACGGAATGCAGTTGCCCGGCCTGCGGGTCCGGGATGGCCGTGTGCGGGGGTGAGCTGCCCGCCGGGCTGCGGAGCCGGATGCTCGCCGAGCAGGGGCCGGCCCGGCTGCGGGTGGGGCCGTCGGCGCGGAACGCGGTGGTCATGCGGGTGCTGCGGGCCGAACTCGGCGTCGGGCTGGGGGAGGTCAGGGCCGTTCTGAGCGGGGTCCTGGCGGGGACCCACTCGGGCACGCTGCCCGAGATGGAGCTGCTGGCCCGCAGGCTGCGGGCGTCGGGCATCGATGCCGTCGCCGAGCGGGTGCGGCCGTCCTAGGGGGCCGGCCGGTCCGCGTCGCCGCGCAGTCTCGTCCAGGCGGCCAGGCCGAGCATCAGCCCCCACAGGACGAACAGCCCGTACCAGAACAGGCCCCAGGCGACCTGGGGGTGGGCGTCCTTGGCGGCGAAGGCGGGGGCGGAGACGACCCGGCCCGCGGCGAGCAGGTACTGCATCGCGAAGTAGGTGAAGCCCCACAGGGTCATGCCGGCCGAGGCGGTGAGGGACAGGGCGCAGAGCGTACGGCGCGGAAGCCGGCGGCCCCAGGGCGTGACCAGGGCGAGCGCGACGACGGCTCCCGCCACGGCGACGGCACCCATCCCCCAGTACCCGACGGCGGCCTCCCATGTGCCGTGCGGCGCGGAGGCGAAGTCCCCGGGGAACGTCGCGCCGACTCCGGCGCCCCACCAGAAGTGCGGAGCCGCGTACGCCAGGGCCGCACCCGCGGCCACGTAGCCCGCCCAGGGCCGCCGTACCGCCGTCGTGGTCGTCTCGGCCGTCGTGGTCGTCTCGGCCGTTGTGGTCGTCGTGGTCGTCGTGGTCGTCTTCATGGCTTTCCCCCGAGGTCTGGTTCTGGATTCTCGTCCGGCACGCCACCGCGTCCCGTCTGGGAAGACTCTGCCTGCCGGGCCCCCTGGAGCACGTCGGCCGCCGGGACCGTGACGTCTCCCCCGCACGGGGGAGACGTCACGGTCCGATCAAATGATGATCACAAGAGGCGACCGAATGGTGACGTGTTGTCAGCGGCGTCTGCTTTCATGGGTCAGTTGCGCGGGGAGGCGCGACGCGACCACCGAGGGGGATACGGCTGTGCCCTGGATCAACGCGTACGTGAAGTCGGACGGCACCAAGGTCAGCAGTCATTTCCGGTTGCCGCCGGGTGCCCGGCGGGAGACCGCCGTGCTGGGCCTGATCGTGGCCGGCGTCTTCATATTCGGCAACGGGCCCACAACGGCCGGGGCCGGAGCCGGGGCCGGGACGGACGCAGGACAGGGCTTACCCCAGAACCAGAACCAGAACCAGCCGGTCCCGGCCTCGACCTCGGTCTATCCGATCCGGTGGCCCGCGTGGGAGAACCAGCCGGCCCCCCGGCCGGAGCCGACGGTCTCGTACCCGATCGTCTTCCCCAGCCCGGTGAGCGGCCGGTGACCCGGCGTCGGCCCGTGAGGCGACGCGGGGCCCGCGGGCGCGGCAGGCGCGGTGGGTCGGAGGAGCTGTGGGTGCTCGGGCTGGCGGCGGCGGTGGCCTTCGCCCTGGTCGCGGCGCTGCTGTCGTGGCTGGCCGCGCATCCCTGGATCCTGGTCCTGCTCTCGGCCGCCGGGGCCGGTGCCGGCTGGGTGTGGTGGGTGCGGCGGCGGGAAGCGGCGCGGTGGGAGCGGGTCCGGGCCCAGGGGCTGCGGTACGCCGTCGAGCAGCTCGACGGACTCCACTACAACGACTTCGAGTTCGCCGTACGGGACCTCATGCACCGCGACGGCTGCTCCGACGCGCAGAAGGTGGGCGGCCGGGGCGACAACGGCGCGGACGTGAAGGCCACCGACCCCTACGGCCGCCGCTGGGTGATCCAGTGCAAGCACCGCAGGGCCGGCTGGTCCGGGTCCGCGGTCGGCACCCCCGACCTCCAGGTCCTGAACGGCACCGGCCGACAGGTCCACGGCGGGGACGTCCTGGTGATGCTCACCAACGGGCGGTTCTCGGGCCCCGCCCGGGAGTTCGCCAAGTCCCAGCGGCTCCACCTCGTCGACCGCCACCTGCTCGCCCAGTGGGCCGGCGGGTCCCGCCCCCTGTGGGAACTCCTGCGTGCCGTCCCGCCGCCGCCCCGCAAGCCCACGCCCCTCTCGTAGCGGCGACGAGGAGTAGGCGTCGGCTAGGCCGTGTCTTCCGGATCTTGCCGGTTAAGCCCGCGTCGTCCGGTGCCGTGCCTCGGCGCGTTGGCGGGGCGCCCTTGTACTGGACGTACTCGGGTGCACCGCCAACGCGGCGAGGTGCGGTGCCGGGCGGCGCGGGTCAGGCAAGATCCGGAAGACACGGCCTAGCGCTTCAGTCGGCTGCGGACGGCCAGGACGGCGAGGCCGAGGAGGGCCGGCTCGGTGAGGCGGGACGCCATCTCGGTGTAGGTGCCGGCGGTGGTCAGGTTCTGGCCGGAGGAGCGGAAGACCACCGAGTTGACGACCACCCGCAGGGACTTCTCGAACCGGTCGGTCGTCAGCCGCTCGCGGTAGGGGCCGTCCGGGTTGGCCGGGCCGGGGAGGTCGGTGGTCATCGTGATGCTGCGGCCGGCGACCGTGCCGGTGGTCCTCGGCTTCGGGTCGTTCCGCGGCAGGCCCCACAGCATCATCGCCAGCACGGTGACGGTCATGGCCGCCAGGAGCCAGCCCAGGGCGCGCGAAGCCCGCTGCCCGTAGCCGGACAGCGCCCAGTACGCGGTGAGCAGGCTTCGCTCGGCCCGGGGGATGTCGTCGGCGTGGCGGCGCATCTCCATCTCGCCGTAGTAGAAGTCGGCGGCACCCGGTTCGTGCTTGCCGTCCTCGAAGGCCTTGCGCAGCTGCCGGTACACCGGGGCCAGTACCGCCGGCTCCAGCACCTCCTCCCCCGCCGGCGCGGGCGTCCAGCCGTCGGCCGCCCGGCCGCGGGTGGCCCGCCAGTGGTGCTCCTCGGCCAGCGTCCGGCGCGGGGTCCAGCGCACGGGCCGTATCCCGCGTCGGCGCAGGCCGGCGGGGGCGGCGGCGAAGGCGTACGTCCCTTCGAGCCGGAGCTGGTCGAGGTGGACGGTTCCGGCGAGCAGGCACGCGGTGAGGTCCACGCCGGTCAGCACCAGGTGCGCGGCGTCCACTCCCCGTAACGACATGATCCGCACGCCGTCGTCCGGGCGGCCGGGCCCGCCCGAGAGGCCCGCTTCGTCCGGTTCCCCGCCGTCCACGGCGAACGGCCGGGGCCGGGCGCTGATGCTCAGCGGGCTCTCGACGACCGCGTCGCAGAGGTCCACGGCCGCGTACCGCAGCCGGAGCGCCGCCGTGGAGGCCCACCGCGTGCGCCGGCACCGTACGGCCGCCGCGGCGGCCTCCAGCGTCATGGCGGACCCGAACACCGCCTCGGACAGGTCCAGCGTCCCCGCGCAGACCAGCGGGCCGAGCCGGGCGGAGCCCTCGAACGCCGCCCCCGCGAACGACATCCGGCCCCCGGCCGTCAGCCTGCGGAGCGTGGTGCCGCCGCTGATCCGGGCCCGGTCGAAGTGGCAGTCGCCGCCGACGCGGGCCCGGTCGAGGGAGAGGAAGCCGTCGACCTCGATGCCTTTGAACCCCGCGTCCCGCCCGGTCTTCAGCCCGTCGAAGACGGCGCGGCCGCCCACGCGCATGCGCTCGAACGAGGCCCTGCCGCCGACCTCCGCTCCCTCGAACACGGCACGCCTGCGGACCCTCATCCGTTCGAAGGCGGCGTCGCCGCCGATCCTCACCTGCCGGAAGAGGGCGCGGCTGCCGATCTCGGCCCGGTCGAAGGAGACGTCGCCGGTGATCTCGGCCCCGTCGAACAGGGCGTCGCCGTCGATCCGCGCCAGGTCGAAGCGCACGGCGCCGGGGAACACCGCCTCCTCGAACCGGGCCTGGCCGATGCGCGGGCCGGGCGTGGAGGGCTCCGTGAGCGCGGTGAGGAGTTCGCCGAGCAGCCCTTCGGTGAGGTGGGTGCCGCGGTGGTCGAGGTCGGCTCCGGGCCGCAGTCCCGCGAGGTGGGCGACGCGTTCGGCGTCGGGAAGGTGGGCCAGGCAGACGGGGTACGGCTCGACCCGCCGGCCCCGGCATCCGGCGCCGCCCGGCAGGGCGTCGGCGCAGAGCGGCCATGACGGTACGTCCGGTGCGGCGGTACGGCGGTACGGGGCAGCGGTCATGCCCGTGAGACGTGGGGCGGCGAGCGGCCGGTTGCGGCGGGCGCGCATGAGGCGTCCGCCCGGGGGCGGGGGCCCCGGAGGCCGGAGAGCGGGGCCCTGGAGGCCGGGGACCGGAACCCCGGAGGCCGGAGGGCGGAACCCCGCAGGCCCGGGACCGGAACCCCGAAGGCCGGGACCCCGAAGGCCGGGACCCCGGGGCCGGGGACCGGCGGCGGCCGGGGCATGCCCTCCGGCCGGAGGGCGGAACCCCGAAGGCTGGGGACCGGAACCCCGAAGGCCGGGATCCCGGGGCCGGGGACCGGGACCCCGAGCGCCGGGACCCCGGGGCCGGGGACCGGCGGCGGCCGGGGGCATGCCTCCGGGCCACCCGTGAGCGGGATGACGCGGCTGCGGTACCGGGGGCGGGCGGGACGGGGGATAATCGGGGGCATGGTCGCGTCGTACTCCCCCACCTCCGGTCCGTCGGCGGCCGAGGTGCTGCGCACCCGGTACGCGGGCCGGCTGCCCGCCGCCCTCGACGAGCTGGCGGGCCCCGAGCACGGCGTGGTCGAGCTGCCCCTGCACGTCGCCTGGTCCGGGCTGCGTTCCTATGACCTGGACCGGCCGCGCCTGCGGATGGGGCTGTACCGCACGGTCCTGGCCGAGGGGCAGCACGAGGACCTGGTCAAGCTCCTCAACCGCGACCTGCTCGCCGCCCAGTGGCCGGTGCTGCGCACGCTGGTCAGCCGGCACGTCCGGCAGGTCTGGGAGGAAACCTTCCCCGAGCTGGCCCCGGCACAGGCCCCGGCCCCCGCATCGGCTTCCGCAGCCGGCCCCGCGGCCGCGTGAAGCTCAGCGGACTGCACCGGCGGCTCCTGGACGCCGTGATCGACATCGGCTCCCCGTACCCGCTCGTCCTCGCCGGCGGGTACGCGGTCCAGGCCCACGGCCTGGTCGAGCGCGTCAGCCAGGACCTCGACGTGGCCACCGAGAACCCCGCCCCCATGGCCGACATCGCCGCCGGCCTGGAGCACGGCCTGGCCGCACGCGGCTGGCGCGTGGAGACCATCGCGGTGGACCCGCTCTCGGCCCGGCTCGTGGTCACCGATCCCGCCACCGGCGAGCGCTGCGAGGTCGACGTCCTCAAGGAGCACTTCTGGACCCCGCCGGCCCGGACCGAGTACGGGCCCGTCCTCGCCCTCGACTCGGTCATCGGCACGAAGGTGCGGGCCCTGGCCGACCGCGGCACCGCGCGCGACCTCATCGACGTCCACGCCGCCTCCCGGCACCGCACCCGGGGCGAACTCGAGCGGCTCGGCGAACGGCACGGCCGTGACGAGTTCCGCCTCTGCGACCTCCGCGACCGGCTCGCGGGCGCGGAATGGACCGACGACGAGGAGTTCACCGCCTACGGCCTCACCGAGCCCGAGACGGCCGCGCTCCGCGCGTGGGCGCTGGACTGGGCCACCGACCTCGACCGGCGCCTCCACGACGGCGAGGGCTGAACCCGCGTCGTCCCGCGCCAGTGCCGGGCCCGCGCCGCGAAAATGCCGGGGAGACGGACCGGCGGTGGTGCGAGACTCGGCTCCATGAAGCCCAATGACCCCAAGGACGACCTGCACCGCTACCTCAAGGCGGCCCGCGAAGCGGTCGTCTGGAAGCTGGACGGACTGTCCGAGTACGACGTCCGCCGCCCCCTGACGCCGACCGGCACCAACCTCCTCGGCCTCGTCAAGCACCTCGCCAGTGTGGAGCTCGGCTACTTCGGCCCGACCTTCGGTCGTCCGCACGGCGAGTCCCTGCCCTGGTACGAGGAGGGCTCCGAGCCCAACGCGGACATGTGGGCGACCACCGACGAGTCGCGCGAGGACGTCCTCGGCCTCTACCGCCGCGCCTGGGCGCACGCGGACGCGACGATCGAGGAGCTGCCGCTGGAGGCGATGGGCCGCGTCGCGTGGTGGGGCGAGAACGGCGACGTGACGCTCCAGCGGGTCATGCTGCACATGACGGCCGAGACGAACCGGCACGCCGGCCACGCCGACATCGTCCGCGAGCTGATCGACGGCACGGTCGGCATGCGGAAGGACAACGGCAACATGGACGGCGGTGACGAGCTCTGGTACCAGGAGTACCGCGACCGCCTGGAGGCGTCCGCCCAGGAGGCCGAGGCCCGGCACGGCTCGCGCTGAAACCGTCCGCACAGGCCGCACAGGCCGGACCGTCCGGACCCTGCCGTTCCTCTTCAGTCCCTGCCCGTTCCCGCAGGTCAGAGCGCTGACGTCAGGGACTCAGGGACTGAAGGGACCGAATTTTCGAATTGCGTACGTACGGGCGCGCGGGCCCGCGTCAGGCGACGGTGCGCGTGGCCGCGCCCGCGGCTCCGCGCTGCGACCGCTCCGTCTTCATGCCGACGTGCCGCGGCTCGACCGTACGTGGGTCCACCGCCTCGCCGGGGGCGCCGGCCCGGTACAGGCCGTCCGGTTCCGCGTCGCGGTCGTGCGGGAGGAGGTAGAAGACGCGTCGCTTCTGGAGCCCGCTGTCGGGGTCGGCCTCCGCGCTGTCGCACAGTTCGGCGAAGCCGACCATGCGGCCGTCGCGGTAGTAGCGGGGCTTGCCGCGCCTGCGCGGGGTCTTGTCGAGGGCCTGGCGTACGTAGTCGAGCTGTGCGGGGTCTTCCAGCCACACCACCTTGTCCTCGTGGGTGAGATCGCTTGCTTGAAGTAGCGAGCTCATGGCCTTGGTCCCTTCTCTGTCTGACGACGTACGTGTTGCGCGGTCCGGAGTGACCACGCTACCGGTCGCCGGGCCCGGGCTATCGCGGTGCGCGGGGCGGCGTCCTGCGGCGTGCTCATCGGTTGCGTGTCCATGGTAGGTGGCCGGATGCGGTCGCGGACAGTAGATCCGGGCGGTTCACCCCCGGGCTGCCCCGTTCGCCGGGCGCGCGCGTCCGCCTCGTACCAGCTCATCCGGACTCGTCCGCGAGCAGGGCGAGGCCGGGGTAGAACTTCTGGCCGTTCGAGCGGAGCATCTCCCCGGGCGAGGAGATGCCGACCTCGGCGCGGATGCGGGTCGCGAAGGCGCGGGTGGTGGCGGGGCGCAGGCCCTCGCCCTCCTGGCACCAGGTGCTGTACGCGCGGTACAGGGCGCCCTGTTCGACCTTGAAGTCCCGCGGCTCCTCGCTCCCGTCGCCGCTGGTGCAGCATTCGGCGAGGAAGCGCCCGATGTGGTCCTCGGTGGTGGCGTAGGCCTGGGTGGCGGTGCGCACGACGGTGGGGCCGGTGAGGGAGGGCTTGGTCCGGAGGTAGGCCATGGCGCCCTGGATCATCCAGTGGAGGATGCCGGGACCCTCGTGGTTGACGAGTTCCTCCGCCAGGTTGTCGATCTTGCGGTGGTCCGGGACGACCTTGTCGAACGGGATGAGGCGGATGCGGCGCCAGAACGCGTGTCCGCCGGTGCCGACTTCGGGACGGTGGTTGCCGAGCAGCCAGAGCTTGTGGGTGGGCTCGAAGCTGAAGTAGTCCTGGCGCATGCGGCGGGCCTTGAGCCGGTCGCCGCCCGTGAGGAGCTTGACGCGGGCCTCGTCGAACTTGTCGTGGGGCTTGAGCTCGCTGCACACGAACAGGCGACGGCCGTGGAGTTCGGTGAGCTCGGTCGAGTGCTCGTTGAACTTGCCGCGCTCCATCAGGAAGCCGGGCGGGGCGACGTCCGCGTAGTCGCCGAGGATCTTGATGACGATGTCCATGAGCGCGGACTTGCCGTTGGCGCCGATGCCGTAGAGGAACGGCAGGACCTGGCCGCCGACGTCGCCGGTGATGGAGTAGCCGAGCAGGAGATGGACGAAGGTGATCATCTCCTTGCCCTTGTCGTCGTCGCCGAAGGTCTCCGTCAGGAAGCGGGCGAAGCGGGGCGTGGGGCTGGCCTCGGGCGCGAGGTAGGTCGCGCGCGAGTGCAGGTCCCTGAGCGGGTCGGGCTTGCGGAGTTCACCGGTGCGCAGGTCGACGACGCCGGCCGGGGTGCACAGGGCGTACTTGTCGCCGTCGAGGGTGTCGGGGTCCAGGGCCAGTTCCGGGGAGGCCTTGGCCTGGGACAGCATGGCCTTGACCCCGGAGGTCGACATGGCGCGCTTGCGGTGCTGGGCCAGCTCGCGGTCGGTGAAGAGGCCGCGCGGGTCGTGCAGTGGCATCTCCTCGGCCATGTCGCCGGCGGCCCAGATCGCCGCCTTCTCGCCGCCGGTGCGCTTCCAGCGGTACTCGTCCCACACGTACCAGCCGAGGCCCTCGACGTGGCGGAAGCGGTGGTTGTGGAGGTGGGCGAAGAGCTTGGCGTTGCCCCGGTCGGTGAGGTTGACGAGCAGGCCGGCCTGGACGAAGTCGTCGGGCCGGGGCGGGGTGGTGGCGGGCGTGGAGACCTGCTGGGCGGGCAGCTGGGCCGTCTCGGCTCCCCCGGTCGCGGTCGCGGGGCTCACGGCCGTGCCGGCAGCGGTCCCCCCGGCAGCCGCTCCGGCACCCGTCCCGGCTCCCGTCTCGGCCGCGAAGACCGCGAGCTGCTCGGCGGCGGCGTGCGCGTCGAAGCCCGTGCTTCCTGCGCTGCTCATGAACGTCCCTTGGGGTGGATGGGGCGGTGGCTGCCGGCGCGGAGCGCGGAGTCGATGACGAGTCGGTTGCGGCCCGCCCGGCCCGGGCGGGCCGCGTCCGCGGCTTCGGCGAGGAGGCCGACGCATTCGGGCAGCGTGATGTGGCCCCCGGCCGCGAGGCCGCCGGCGGTGAAGGCCGCCCGGTTGAGCTTCTCGCTGAAGGCGGTGCCCGAGGGCGCGTGGGCGCAGTCCCGGACTTCGGCGAGGAGGGGGCCGAGGATGCGGTGGGCGTCGCCGGATCCAGGGCCGGATCCGGTCATGGTGGGCCGGGCCCCTGCGGCCCGCTGCGGCCTCGTCAGCGGCTGCGGCGCGGGGACGGCGGGGTGGTGCCCGGTGCGGGCGAGTTCGGCGCTCAGCCACAGCGGCAGGGGCGCGGGGGTGCGGGAGCCGGGCAGGGCTTCGTAGGCGCCGTGGGCGGTCCGCGTACCGGGCGCGACGATGTAGCCGCCGGTGGCCCGGACGTCGACCTGCCAGGCGAGGGCCGTACGGCTGCCCGTGCCGGTGGAGGAGCGGACGGCCGGGCTGCCCAGGGGGGCGCGGTACCAGATGTGCAGGCCGCCGCTGGGGGTGCGTACGCGCAGGGTGCCGGTGTCCTGGGCGGGGTCGGGCCGGCGGCGGACGGCGGCCAGGAGGGCGAGGGTGTCGTAGCCGGAGCCGAGGCCGGTGAGGTCGACGCGGTCGTCGATCGGGATGCCGGGCAGCAGGCGTCCCCGGTCCGGCAGCGGGGCCGGGTGCGTGTCGACGTCGATGACGACGAGGCCCGCCGGGCCGCAGGAGACGCCGACACCGAACCCCGGCTCCTGGCGCCACCAGTCCCTGATGACGGCCTCGTCCGTGGTCGCGGCGTGGAAGCCGTGGCACCAGCGCCCGCGCCCCGTGCAGGGGCAGTCGGCGGGGGCGTGCCGCTGTTCCCGGCAGGCGGTGCAGTTCCCGGCGGGCGTCTTGGTCCCCGGGGCGAGGGGATGGACGGGCATGCCCCTGGCCGCCAGCCAGAGCGCCACCTCAAGGCCGTGCGCGTGCGCGTGTCCCGTGCCCGTGCCGACGGCTGCCGCTGGTGGCGGCGTTGCGCTGTGGGCTGGCACGTGTGTCTTCCTTGGCGGTGCGGCTGGGCTTGGTTCGACTGTGTGGGCTGGTCCGGGCGTTGGCCCCGGTCCCGGCAGGGACTGAAGGGACCAAACTTTCACAATGCCGGAGCCTAGCGCAGCGACACGCCGAAGCGGCGCAGGCCGCTGCGACTGTTTTGATTTTTCAGTCCCTTGAGTCCCTCCGGGCAAGGTGCTGCGCCGTAGGGCGGTCGAAGGGCGGCCTGAGGGCGGTCCGGGGCCACCCGGCAGGCCTGCGCGGCGGATTGCCACGGATCGCCGGTTATGACCGAATCTTGGGTCAGGGACTGAAGCGGGAGCGGAGTCCTGGGCCCCCTCCCCCCTCATCCCCGCTCCCCCCGCAACAGGGTCGGAACACCCCGTCAGTCCCTGTTCCGTCCCTGTCGCTTCGGTCACTGACAAACCTGCAGGTCAGCCGGTTTCTCTCGTCGGCTGGAGGGACTGAACAGGGACCGAAGGGACTCAATTTTCTAGTTATGACGTGGATATGAACATGTACTGCTTACGCCCGCGCATACACGCACGCACGTAAAGGCTGGAAGAGTGAATTCTCAGTCCCTTCAGTCCCTGCCATCGTAAGCGGATAGCCTCTGACCTGCGGAAACGCAGAGGGACTGAGGGACCGAGGGACTCAGGGACCGAAGGCGGGGTCGCGGCTTCCTTCCCGAGACCCTGCCCTGGGGCCGTTGCCAGGGAGACTGCGCTTCGGTCCCTGGGCAACGGACGGCGGGCGAGGGACCGAACGGGAGAGGGACCGACGCTGGTCAGCCGGCGCCCGGCCGCAGGATCGGGACTGACCGCCGCCGACGGTCTCCGGGTCCTCGCGTCGCACGCTTCCGGTTCAGCCGCCCAGCCGGGGACGCGACGGATATAGTGGGGGGACGAGTTACTCAGGCGCGAGGGGCCCTCCACGATGTGGAGGGCCCCTCGTCTCGTCCTGGCTCCGGCGTCCCGGAGCGTCTGCTGTGGCGACTCAGGCGACCTGGAGCTTCGGGCGGCCCGCCGACGGGCTGGGCGGGGCCTGGTGGTACGTCGGCAGCTTCAGGTTGGGCAGGTCGCCGGCCTGGATGCGGACGAGGGCCGCACGGAAGGCCGCCTCCATGCTCTCGGGGCTCTCGTACTTGGCCGCCAGCGGGTGGAGCCGGTAGGAGTTGCCGTTGCGCTCCTCGCTGCGCGGCCGCAGCACGATGTTCAGCTCGCACAGCGGCGCCATGAGCCCGCTGACGGCCTGCGGCGTGACCCCGTACTCGGCCGCCATGTCCTTCTGCCGGACCGCCAGCGCTCCCCCGAAGTCGCTGCGGGAGACCAGGTACTGGAGGAACTTGACGGCGGACCCTGACAACGGCAGGGCCCAGATGCGCTCCGCGACGATCGGAGACATGACGTTAGCCATGGGAGAGCCTTCCTCGTGAGCGGTGGCGGTGGTCCCTGGTGGAGGACGGGCCTGGGAGCACTATCACCCGGTACGTTTCCTTCCGCGATAGTCGGCTGCCGCCCCGAAGTCGAGGTCCAGTTCCTCCTGATGGGCACCTTGAGGGCCCACAGCGTAGGGGAAGGCCTCGACGTCGTGCTCGTGCCGACCGGCGATCTCGGCGAGTACGTCGTGCTGCGCGGTGCTGTTGCCGTGGAACCACAGGCGTACGTTGAGCTGGATCCGGCCCCTGCCCGCCTTCTCCACCCAGTTGTAGCCGCACAGCGCCTGCACGGCACGGTTGACGGTGGAACGCGTGATCATCTTGCCGCCCTTCTGAGCGGCGATCTTGTTCAGCCCGTCGGTGATCTCCTGTTGGGTGTACGGGGTGACGCCGGTCCCCGGCACCTGGCCCCCGGCCACGAAGAGGAAGACGCAGAGCTGGGACTTGGTGATGCTGTTCGCGACGGCGAGCTGCGCGAGCAGCTGGGTGAACCAGTTGCTGGCCAGGCTGTAGCCGGAGCCCCCGGCCATGTCGTGGACGGCCTTCGGATCGGCCGCGTACTCGAAGTGCACGCCCTTGAGCCGTCGGCGGCCCCCGGGGTCTGCCGTCGCGGCGACCTCGGCGACCTTCTCCCCGAGCTGCTGGCCCAGGACGGCAAGGATGTCTCCGTACTCGGCTTCGTTCCCCGCGGAGGTGGGTGCGGGAACGGCCCGGGGCCCGCGCCGGCGACGGGCGGGCGGATCAGATGTCACGTGACCTCCTCGTTACTCAGGCGGTCCGAGAGTATCCAGAAAATCAACCTGTGCTTGTCTTTTGACGCGGCGACGCGCCGGAGGCGACCTGTGGGCGCCGTCCTGTTCGAACGCGGCGACGAAAGTACACGGGGGCTGTAGTTTCCGAGCCCGTGGCCACCAGAAGTACACGCCTGCTTGATTTCGGTTGCCGCGATGACGGCACGTACGTGCAGCGGCCACGCATGCCGGTGGGCAGTCCGGGCTCCTCGGTGGAGCGCGCTGACCTGCGGTTCCGCCCGCCTGCCGAGTGCTCGTCAAAAATCAACCACTGCTTGAGTTTTCCGCCGAATGTGCCCGCCAGGTACACACTCGGCGCCCCCGAACGTGTCCTGGGGGACACACACCCTCGGCCAAAACCGCAGGTCAGAGCCCCGCAAACGCCGCCGCCTCTTACTAAAAGAGCAACCCCGACGAACGCCGCCCCGGCCCGTTCCCTCCCCCGCGTGGGTCCCTCAGGCCGCACACCCCCGGCCAGCAGCCCCTCTCCTATCCCTCTCCTTCTCCTTCTCCTTCTCCCACTCCCCCGCCTCGGCCGACACACCCTCACCCCCTCCTGCCCGCAGTCGGCATGCCGGCGTCTGCCTCCCCCACCCCGGCCTCGTCCGGCATCAGCCACGGTCTGCCCCTGCCCTCGTGCCCAGTGAGGGCGCCCAGCGCCCGAGGGGTGCACCGGCGACCGTCAGGGAGCCGGGGCAGGGCGCGAGGGGGAGCGGGTCCAGGGCGCCGGAGCGCCTGGCGAGGGGGTCTGGGGGGCGAGCAGCCCCCCATGCTGCGGCCGGTCCAGCGCGGCCAGGCGCTGGCGGGGTCCAGGGGCTGGCCCCTGGGATCGACGACCCGCAGCCGACGGCCGACAAGAACTCCGGCCAGAACGCGTACGGCTTCCTCGGCAGCGACTGCATCTTTCGGCCTACTGGGTTTTCGGTCCTGTGGAGGACGCTTCCACGGCACCGCCGCGAGAGGGTTTGTTCGTGCGAACAACCATCGGATACACGATCGAAAGCATCGGCTACGTCATCGGGGCCCAGAGCCTCGTCGGCTTCGTTTCCCGGACCTTCTTCGGCACGGAGTGGGGCTGGCTGCACAAGGTCGTCGACCTTCCCTCCACCGCCTACCTCGGCGTCATCGCCGTGGGGCTGGCACTCGTCGCCGGCGGGGTCACGACGCGGAAGACAGCCGGACGCCAGGAGGCGGCCTGACGCCGGAAAGCTCCCTCGGGCGCTCACGGGCACACCAATGCAGCGACACGGCCCGTTTTCCGGCGCAACGGACAAAAATCGACCGACAGAACGGCCCCTCTGAGCGCCGATCCCAACTCCCCCGGTGTCCCGCGACCTTCCGGGCCATCAGAGGCCGCCAGCTGGCCGCACAGGGCTTTTTGGCGAAGACCGACGCCCCTCCGGAGCTCCTCGGCGGGGCGTCGGTGGGGTGTCGGCGGGGTCTGGGACCTTTCGAGGGTCCCCCCTCCCCCGCCCGAGCCCAAGCGACTTCGAGGAGCACACATGACGATCACCATCCGACCCGGAAGCACCGTCATGTTCACCGGTGACTCCATCACCGACTGCCAGCGGCTGGAGAGCGAGGACGGTCTCGGGTTCGGCTACCCGCTGCGCGTCGCGGGCGAGTGGGGATTCCGGCACCCCGACCGGCCCGTCACCTGGCTGAACACGGGGATCAGCGGCCACAAGGTGACGGACCTGGAGGCCCGTTGGCGGACGGACGTGCTCGACGCGCGCCCCGACCTGGTATCGATCCTCGTCGGCGTCAACGACATGGGCTGGCACACGATCGACCCCGAGGGACACGTCATCCCCGCCGAGGAGTTCGAAGCGGGTTACGACCGGCTCCTCGCCCCGCTCGCCGAGGCGGGCACCGGGCTGATCCTCATCGAGCCGTTCCTCCTGGCGATCCGCGGCGTCGTCGAGGCCGGTGCCGCGCGCATCGGGGAGGGGGAGCGGAAGCAGTGGCGCACCGACCTGGACCCGAAGATCCAGGCCGTGCGCAGGCTCGCCCGCCGGTACGGCGCGCATCTGATCGCCGCCGACGGCATGTTCGCCGAGCTCAGTACGACGACCGGGGCCGGGCCGGAGTACTGGGCCGCAGACGGTGTACACCCGATACCGGCCGGCCATGCCGCACTCGCGGCGGCGTGGCTGCGCCTGGTCGCCTGAGGGCCTGAACGGATCGGACGCTCCGGGCCCCCCGGAACGCGACCGCAGCGGCGGCCGCGTCGAGGACGGCTGGCCGCCCCGCACCCCCTCGGCAACGGGTCTCCGGGCCAAGGTAACCGGTGACCTTTGACAGCAATCCGCCCTATACCTGGGCAACATATTTCGGTGTGCCTCTTCGCCTTCCCGCCGGAAGGTTAGTAAGGTACCCGCATGACCGCCCCATACGATCCGGAAGTCAGGGAAAAGGTAGTTGCCAAGCTGCCGGCGTCCCTGAGGCAGGAACTCAAGGTCCGCGCAGCCCAGTTGGGCGTGGACATCCAGGACGCCGTCACCGAGGGCATCCACGCCTGGCGCGCCGACGCATCGGCCGCCACCCCCGTGGACACCTCCGGCGCCTCCTCCTTCTCCACCTACCTCCCCACCGGCCTGTACGGGGAGTTCAAGGACGACTGCCGTACGAGGGAGATCCCGTACAACCAGGGCGTCGCCCAGTCGATCCGCCTCTGGCTCGACACCCACCCCTCCCCCATGGGCCGCCGCCGGCCGGCCAACGAAGGCGCCCGCCGGGTCGTGGTCTGCAACCAGAAGGGCGGCGTCGGCAAGAGCGCCATCAGCAACGGTGTCTCCCAGGCCCTCGCCGAGACGGGCGCGCGGGTCTGCGTCATCGACTTCGACCCCCAGGGCCACCTCACCCGCCACCTCGGTGCCGAGATGCTCGGCATCAAGGAACCCAGCCTCGCCAAGCACATGCTCGGGGAGATCGAGGGCCGGGTCCGCGACCTCCTCGTACCCATCGAGCACGGCGTCTTCGCCGGCCGCCTCTTCCTCCTCCCGTCCTGCAAGGACGCCTTCCTCCTGGACGCCCGGCTGGCCACCACCCGCCACGTGCGCACCAAGGAGACGGCGCTGGAGAAGGCGCTCGAAGAGCTGGAGAAGGAGTTCGACTACATCGTCGTCGACTGCCCGCCCAGCCTCGGCTACACCATGGACACCGCCCTCTACTACGCCCGCACCCGCGAGGGCGAGGCACCGAAGACCTCCGGCATCGTCGTGCCCGTCCAGGCCGAGGACACTTCCGCCGACGCGTACGACATGCTCAGCGAGCAGCTCGAAGACCTCATCGACGACCTCGACATCGACATCGCGCAGCTCGGCTTCGTCGTCAACCTCTACGACAGCCGCAAGGGCTACGTCGTCACCTCCTCCCTCAACAGCTGGAAGGAGTTCGGGGACCCGCCCGTCATCACCGTCATCTCCGACCTGAAGGAGCAGCGCGAGGCCGTGCGCGTCAAGCTGCCCCTGCTGCACTACGCACCGGACTGCGAGCAGTCCGAGGCCATGCGTGAGATCGCCCGGAGGATCGCGGTATGAGCAAGAGCGACCTCCTCGGCACCGGGGCGGCCTTCAGCAACGCGCGCCGCGCCGGCGGCCGCAGCGAGCGGGGGCGGGCCAAGGCCCTCGCGCAGGGCGACGTACCGGCGTACGAGCTGATCCGCGTCCCCCTCGACCAGGTCTCCCCCACTCCCCTCAACCCGCGCCGCAACTTCGGCACGGACGAGGAGAAGACCCGCTTCGGCGAGGAGCTGCGGCAGGCGCAGCTGTCGGCCTGTGTGGTCGTCGGCCGCGAGGCCTACCTCGGCTTGTGGCCGGACCACGCGTCGCGGATCGGGCCGGCCGCGTACGTCCTCATCAACGGCGAGCGCCGTTTCCGCAGCGCCGTGCACGTGGGGCTGGAGTCGCTGGACTTCGTCGTGCGCGACGACCTGGCGGTGTCCCGCGCGGACTTCATCGACCACCTGCTGGCGGAGAACCTCGAACGCGAGGACTTCGACGTCATCGAGCGCGCCCGAGGTGTGCAGCAGCTCGTCGACATCTGCGCGGAGCAGGGCCGGGAGCACGGGGCGAAGTCGCGGGCGGCGGAACGGCTGGGGAAGTCCCCGTCGTGGATCACCAACCAGCTGGTACTGCTGGAACTCCCCGAGGAGATCCAGGCGATGCTGAGCTCCGGGGACATGCCGGAGCGGGACGGGCGCCTGCTGGCGCGGGCGGCGAAGGAACGGCCGGGCGTGGACGCGGCTTCCCTGCTGGACCTGCTCCAGGAGAACAAGGCGCAGGAGGCCCGGGCGAAGGCCGCCCAACGCGAGATCCTGCGCGAGGCCCGTGACGCGGCGCCGGCGGCGGCGCCGGTAGCGGCCCCCGTCCCGGCTCCCGTACCCGCCCCCGTGCCGGCTCCCGCCCCCGTGCCGGCTCCCGCCCCCGTGCCGACTCCCGCCCCCGTGCCGACTCCCGCCCCCGTCCCGGCTCCCGCCCCCGTCCCGGCTCCCGCCGCGGCGGTGGTTCCCGCCGAGCCGGGCCCGGCAGTCGTCGACGCCCTGGAGGACACTGCTCCGGAGCCCCGACTTTTGTCCGCGGACAAAAGTCAGGACCCGCAGCCGCAGCCGCAGCCGGAGACCCGCCCGGAGCCGGAGTCGGCAGCCGTGGTGGAAGCTCCGGCTCCGCTCGCGGTGACCCCCACTCCCCCGCCGGAGCCGGTCATCGCCCCCACCGAGCCGGAGCCGGACGGCGAGCCGGAAACCGAGCCGGAGATGGCGATCCCGGGACAGGCGAAGAGCAGCGCGACGGCTCCGCTCGCATGGGGTGACCCCCAGGCGGTCTTCGAGGCGATCCGCCAGAACATGCCCCCGAGGCAGCGGGCGGAGCTGACCATGCTCCTCATCGACAGCAACGGCAGGACGACCGGCAACCGCTGACCGCCCCGCCCCTCGTGCTGACGACGGCCCGACTTTTGTCCGCGGACAAAAGTCGGGCCGTCGTCATGAGGACACAGCGATGGCCGGAGACGGTCGCGGCCACGGAGCACCGGTCCGGGGGAGTACCGGTCCGGGCGACTTTTGTCCGCGGACAAAAGTCGGGGTCACTCGCCGGTGGCCAGTACCTCCCGGGCGCGCAGCACGAAGGCCTCGCAGGCATGTTCCGCGACCTCGCCTCGGGCGAGCATGTCGTCCCTGTCCGAGGCGAAGAAGATCTCCCGGGTCTTCACCTGGATCTCCGCGGCCTGCTCGGCGAGCCGCTGCGCCTGCCGCCCGGTCGCGACGAGGCGGAGCCGGAAGAGGCTGCTGCGGACCTCGACGTAGAGCCGGTACGACTCCGCCCGCGCGGCGAGGGCCGTCTCGGAGCCGGGGGGTGCCTGCTGGCTGGTCCAACGGTCGTACTGGGCCCGCCGGTACTCCTCGGCCAGGGCCGCGAAATCGGCGCAGGCGTCGAGGAGGCGCTGGTGGCTTCGCTCGCGCTCGGCACGCTTCGTCGCGCGGGCCGTGCTCTTCTCCTGGTAGCGGTGCGCGATGACGGCACCGAGCAGAGTCCCCAAGACGGCGATGGCAGCCGCGATGATCCCCGACACCTCACCAGCTCACCACCTGAGGCCCACATCGGACAGAGTGCGAATCGGCCAACCCCCTTGCCGGCGGGAGCCTTGTCCAGCCGGCCCGGGGCCGAGGATGCTGGGGCGATGCCAGGACAACGGAAGAGAAGGCGCCAGCGCCAGGAAGAGGCGAAGCGGGTTGCCGCGCGGTTCGCACCCGGTGCGGGCCGATGGGTCGTGCTCTTCGAGAGCGAGGACGCCTCGGAGTTCCAGGACCACGTCAGGCGACTCCGAGAATCGGATCCGGAGATCGACTGGAGCGCCGTGCGGGTGGACACCTGGTGCGGGCGTCTGAGCCACCCGACCACGTACCGGCTGAGCCGGTTCGTACCCGAACCTGGCCGTCCCTGCTTGGAACAGATGGCGGCGTCAGACGTGGCGGGCAGAAGCTTTGAGCCGGTCGGCGAGCGCGATGACGAGGTCTCGTAGTTCGTCCGGTCGCTCGATGACGAACGGACGGTCGAGCGAGGCGAGCACGGGTGGCAACCAGTCGAGCCGCTCTGCTCTCAGTTCGACGCGGAGCCAACGCTCGGCGTGCGGATCTGCGGCTTCCGCCTCCGCAGGGACGAGTTCCTCCACGCTCGCGACGCTGGTGGGCAGTCGGGTGCGGATCTGCTCGACCGTCCCGTGGATCCGCAGGGTCACCTCGTGCCGGTAGGCGGCCTTGGCGAGCCCTGACAGGACGCGCTGTGCCGGATCGAGGCCGGCGGGCGGCTCGAATGAGCCCGGCAGGGCCCGCGCGTCCGCGATGCGATCGAGCCGGAACGTCCGGTCCTGGCCGATGGCGGGGTCGGTGCCCGTGACGTACCACCGGCCCTCATGGGTGACGATCCCGTACGGGTGCAGCGTGCGTTCGCTTCGACGGCCGTCTCGGGCGGTGTACCTGATCGAGATCGGGCGGCGGTGGCGTACCGCATCGGCGATGGCGAGCAGGACCCCTGTCTCCGGGGTGGCCATCTCGCCGGGCGCAGCCGTGAAGGCGATGGATTCCAGGACGGCGTCGAGACGACGGGCCAGACGTTCGGGCAGCGCCCGGCGGATCTTGGCCGTCGCCGTCTCGCCCGCGGTGTCAGTCGCCGCCGGCAACCCCGTCCTGCGGCCGGCGACGAGACCGATCAGCACGGCGAGCGCCTCGTCGTCGTTGAGCATGAGCGGAGGCAGCCGGTAGCCGGGGGCGAGACGGTACCCGCCGTAGCGGCCGCGGACCGCCTCGACCGGGATGTCGAGGTCGACCAGGTGGTCGACGTACCGCCGCACGGTGCGTACGTCGACGCCGAGCCGGTCGGCTAGTTCGGTCGTCGTTCTGATGCCGCCCGACTGCAGGAGTTCCAGGAGGGTCAGCACGCGGCTGGTGGGTCTAGCCATGTCCGTGAGCCTAGCGTTGATACCGGACTGATTCTGTCCTCTTTCTGCTCTAGCGTCCGAGGGGCAACGGCTTCACCAGCTTGAGGAGAGCACCATGGACTTCGTCTCGATCCGGATCATCACCAGCGACGTCGCGCGCCTCGTCGACTTCTACGAGGGAGCCACCGGGGTGCGGGCGGACTGGTTCACCGAGGACTTCGCCGAACTGCGGACCCCGAGCGCGACCCTCGCGATCGGCAGCACCCGCACGGTGGCACTGTTCGCTCCAGGCTCTGCCCGTCCGGCCGACAACAACAGCGTGATCATCGAGTTCCTCGTCGCCGACGTGGACGGCGTGTACCGGAACCTGGGCGATTCCGTCGCCGACTTCGTGACCGAGCCCACCACGTTGCCCTGGGGGAACCGGTCGCTCCTGCTCCGTGACCCCGACGGCAACCTCGTCAACTTCTTCACCCCGGTCACGCCGGTGGCCATGGAGAAGTTCGCTCGCTGACGCCCGCCGGCTCCCCGACTTTTGTCCGCGGACAAAAGTCGGGGAGCCGGCGGGCGTCGAGCCGGTCGTAGGTGGCCCCGCCGTTCAAGGTCCGTGACAGGGGTCATAGGGTGGCGGGCCATGGACATCGCAGAGACACCGGGGCTCTGGGAGTTCCTCAGCTCCCTCGAACTCGGCGAGCGCATCGCGGGACGCGTCGCCTCCATCGAGTCCTTCGGGGTGTTCGTGGCCCTCGACGACGGGCCCGCCCACCCGGTCTACCCGGGCGTCGGGTTCATCTCGTACGCCGAGCTGGCCTGGCAACGCTTCGACGCGGCCACGGAGATCGTCCGGGTGGGGCAGCGCGTCGAGTGCGAGTTCCTCCAGTTCGACACCTGGAACGGGGAGGCCCGGCTGTCCCTGAAGGCCACGCAGCCGGACCCGTTCCAGATCTTCGCCGACGACACCAGCGTCGGGCAGACCCTGCCGGGCCGGGTCACCAAGCTGGCCCCCGTCGGCGCCTTCGTCGAGGTCGCCAAGGGCATCGAGGGACTGGTTCCCCTGCTGGAGCTCGCCTGGACACCGGTCGAGGCCCCGGAGGAGATCGTCCGGGTCGGGGACCGGTTCCGGGTCGTCGTCACCGAAGTGGACCGGCAACACCGCCGACTCGCCCTCTCCCGACGACGGGCCCTGCCGCGCCGGCACCTGGCGGGCTGACCGGGCGCCCACTCCCGACCGACTTTTGTCCGCGGACAAAAGTCGGGCCTCTTGTGGGTCCGGGTGGGGCTGTGCCCGGGTAGGCGATGGGGCGCGGGACTGACTTTTGTCCGCGGACAAAAGTCTGGAGCGGCGTCCCCGGCGGAGTGACGGTGACGGGGTGAGGAGCCGTCCGGACCGGGGGAGTGGTGATGACCGAACGCGACACCCTGCTGCACGAACTCGCCCGGGCCCCAGCCCGATGGCACAGGGCATCGCGGTTCCGCGCCAGCGCCGTCACCGAAGACGGGCCGGAGGCCGTCCGCCGTTCCGGCCTGTGCCCGACGCACACGCCGACGGTCCTGATCGCCGGCGGCTCGGAGGGCCGATAGCCGACGGCGGCGACGGAGAACGCCGCCCGGGCGCGGTCGACGTCGTCGCGCCTGACGGGGTTCGGTAGAGGCTCAGCTGCCGCCGAAAGACGATGCGGTCGCCTGCTGTTCGATGCGGGCGAGGCGCTCGGGCCATTCCGGTCCGAGGCCGCCCAGGGCCTCGCGGAGGCGCTGCTGTGCGGCGACGAAGGCCGTGCTTTCCGCCGCGGTCCACGGACGGTTTCGTTCCGCTTCGATGGCCCGACGGAGGGATGGCGGGACGGTCCAGGTGGCTTCGGAGCTCGTGTTGCTGTAGCGGGGACTGCTCTCTCCGTGCCGGTAGACGGTCGCCAGGTCCACCAGCCCGCCCGCGTCGATCCGGTCGGCCAGGTCGAGCACGCCACGGTACGACTCGTCCGCGTTGGCCTGCACGGTGAGCCGGCCCTGTCCACGGTCGGCCAGCTGCTCCGCGTACCGGGCGGCGATGCCCTGGTTGCTCATGGCCTGAGGAACGCCGATGAACAGCGCCTCCAGGCGTGCGCCGGCCCGCCGGTAGGCCAGCATCTTGCCCTCCACGGCCGAGGCGTCCTGGGAGGTCTCCTGGACGATCGCGTGCAGCTTGTGCGCGCGGACGTACGCCTCGGCCCGCGCCATCCACGCACGGCCGTCGGCCCGGGTGCAGGCGGCCATGAGGGTGTCGTCCCGGGCCATGAGGGCGGCGTAGGCGGGGTGGTAGGGCTTGTAGAGGTCGCTGTCGACGTCGACGAAGCCGCCGTGCCGGTTGAGGACGTGCGCCAGCGTCTCGGTGATGCGGCTTTTGCCGGCGCCGGGCTGGCCGACCACGAAGACCACGGTGGGGGTCTGGCGGGGTGCGGCACGTTCCAGCAGGTGGGGGACGATGCGCTCGTCGAAGATCCGCCGGTTCTCCTGGGGGGACAACCGGTGGCGTTCGACCTCACCGGAGTCGATCACGCGTGGCCGTCCAGGACCTCGCGGGCCAGCCGCGCGTAGTGCCTGCGTGCCGTGGCGATCTGGTGGGGGTCGCCCGGTCGCAGGCCCTCGCGCTCCCGGGCCAGCCGGAACTGGGCGGCATGCGCACGGCCGATCACGCCTTGATCGGGCTCGGCCTTGCCCTCCTCGGCGGCGATCAGCGCGCTGTACGCGCCGACGGCGCCGTTCACCGCCTCGACGGCGGCTTCGTAGGCCGCCGTCTCCTCGCCCGACCAGTCGTACGGCTCGAGTTGGTGGGTGACGGAGATGCCGTTCTCGGCGTCGGCGTCGGCGTCGGCGTCGGACATCGTTCGTTCTCCCTCTTCGTGGGTGCGTGGTGCGTGGGTGCGTTATGGGCGGGTCCAGCCGTTGGCGAAGTCGCACCAGAGGCCGACCCAGCGGAGCGGGCCGCCCGGGTCGTCGACTGGTTGGGCGTAGGCCGGGCCGCGGGCCCGGGCCCAGCGGTACCAGAGGCCGTCCGGACGCGTGAAGCGCCCGGCGTGGTCGGTGCCGAGGCGGGCGTCCAGGTGAAGGAGGGCACCGAGGGCTGCGCCCTGGTCGTAGTCGAGGCCGGTCTGCGGCAGGTAGCGGTCCAGGTACGCCGTGAGGATGCCGGCGTCCGCCGCGGTGCCGAAGCGCGCCAGGGCGAAACAGTAGCCACTGCCCGCGTAGCAGACCTCGCTGTCCAGGAGCAGGGTGCCGATGCGCTCGCGGAACGAGGTGCGCCGGCCCACGCCGATCAGCCAGGCGGCGGTGACCCGCGGCCGCCAGCCGCGCTCGAGGAGGGTCTCCAGGTCGGCGTCGGTGATGGCGGCCGCGTCCTCGATCAAGCCGCGGGCGAAGGGCTCCCGGTGGGGCCATTGCGGGCGCAGGCAGCGCCAGTTGCCGAGTTCGAGGTAGCGGGGGCAGCCGGAGTGCATCGCCAACATGTAGCGGTCGATCACGCGCCGACGGTACTCGGCGTCCTGGGGCGGATGGTTGGGCATGCTGAGCCTCGCCTCCCGGTCCGGGGCGGCTCCCTGCGTGGCGCCGTGGGTTCGATGCTCGCAGGGCGTTGGGCGGTCGGCACCTGGATTACGGGTGGTCTGCCAACGGCGGGGCCGGGAGTACGGGTTCAGCCCGTTGGACGTCGAGGCGTGGACGGTGCGGGTCGGGCGGAGACGATGGCACCGTTGAGCCGTGACATGGAGCGAAGCCGAGTATCTGGACTGCCTCGAAGCCGAACGCCGCGGCTACGCCTGGGTGATGGAGCACCACGGCGGACTGACCCCGAAGGAGGCGGAGGAGGCCGCACGGGAGTGGTACCGGTACGAACCGGCGGGGGATCCGTACCGGGGGCTGGTATTCCACGACGAGGCCTGGCACTGGGCGATGCTGGCGATCCACGGCGACCGGTACACCGTGGAGCACCCCGAGCTGGCCCATCCCTCAACCGCCTATCGGGCCCTTGAGTAGTCGGGTTACCAGGGCACGGTTCCGCCGTCGTCGAAGAATCCGCCGCTCGGTCCGTCGTCGGGCAGGGTGGCGAGGCGGATCGCGATCGCCGCGCCCTGGCGGGGGGTGCGGAAGCCCTGGAAGTCGTTGAGGTCGGTGGCGGTGAAGCCGGGGCAGCCGGCGTTGATCAGGATGCCGGTGTCGCCCAGCTCCCTGGCGTATTGGACGGTCAAGGCGTTGAGGAAGGTCTTGGACACCGAGTACGCGGCGGATACCGGTCCCGTATCGATGCCGGGCGTGGTCTGCAGGGTGAGCGAGCCGACGCTGCTGGACATGTTCACGATCCGCGGTGATGCCGAGGCGCGCAGCATGGGCAGCATCGCGTTGGTGACGCGGATGACCCCGATCACGTTGGTTTCCACGACGGCCCGTACGGTCGCGGGATCGACCGTGGTGGGCATCTGCGGCATGCCCCCGGTGATCGCGGCGTTGTTGACCAGGACGTCGAGCCCGCCGACGCGGTCGGCGATCAGCTCGGCCGCGGCGGCCGCACTCGCGTCGTCCGCCACGTCGAGCGGAACGCCGAACGCGTCCGTCCCCGCCGCGCAAAGCTTCTCCACCGCGGTGTCGCGGCGTTGACGGTCCCGGGCGCCCACGCCGATGCGCCAGCCGAGGGAGCCCAGGCCCGCCGCGATCTCGTATCCGATTCCCTTGTTCGCCCCGGTCACCAGTGCGATCTTCTGTTCACTCATACCGCCAAGCGTCGTGCGGACTCGGGTGGGACGTCCAAGACCGACTGGGTGCACGGTGATACCTCACGGATATCGGTCCAGGTGAGCGCCGGATACGATGACGCCGTGGAGACGCGGGAGCTGCGCTATTTCGTCGCCGTCGCAGAGGAGTTGCACTTCGGGCGGGCGGCGCAGCGGCTCGCCATGGCGCAACCACCGCTGTCGCGGGCGATCCGGCAGCTCGAACGGCGGCTCGGAGTGGACCTGCTGCACCGCACCGCTCGCGCGGTCGCCCTGACCGAGCCGGGGAGGGTGCTCCTGCGGGAGGCCCGGGCCGCGCTCGACGCGGTCGAAGCCGCCGAGCGCCGCACCCGCCGCGCAGCTGCCGGCACGCCCGGGGTGGTGCTGGCCACGAAGGCCGGAGGGGCCGGCGAACTGCTGTCGAAGCTGCTGGACGCCTACGCCGCCGAGCCCGGTGCGGTCGCCGTCGACGTGATGCTGTGCGGGCCCGGCGAGCAGGAGGGGCTGCTGCGCGACGGGCGTGCCGACGTCGCCCTGCTCCACCGGCCCTTCGACACGACGGCCGGACTCGACACCGAGGAGCTGCATACCGAACAGCAGGTCCTGGTCCTGCCCGCCGGGCACCCCTCGGCCAACCGACCCCGTATGTCGATGGCCGAGGTCACCTCCCTGACGGACCTACCCCTGCCACGCTGGCCCCGACGCGACGGGGGATATCCGGACGGACCCGGCCCGCAGGTCCGCGACCACACCCAGCTGCTCCAGCTGATCGCGCTCGGACGGGCCTGCGCGCTCGTCCCCGAGTCCCTCCGGAGCCACCTGCGCGACGGTCACGCGACGGTACCGGTCCCGGACGCACCGGCCGTCACGACCGTCATCGCCTGGCCCCCGCACAGCAGGTCGCAAGCCGTCGCCGACCTCGTCCGCACCGCGACACGCCTCTGGCCGACGGCACCGGCGTGAGGCCGGAGACCGGAGACCGGATACTGACGTTCAGTTGCCCGTCGTGGCCAGTTTCGCCGCGAAGCCGAGGAACAGGGCTCCCGCCCCGGTCGTGAGGCCCGCCGACAGCTTTCGGCGGCGGCGGAACTGAGAGGCGAGGTACGTACCGCTGAAGATCAGCACGGTGACGTACGCGATGCTGATGGCCTGGTAGACGACGGCCAGCAACGCGAAGGACAGCCCCGGGTACGCGTACCCGGGATCGACGAACTGGACGAAGAACGACAGGAAGAACAAGATCGCCTTCGGGTTGAGGACGGTGATCACCAGTGAGCGGCGGAAGAGTCTGCCGTTCGGGGGCGGGGTGGCGTCGGCCGTCCCCGTGGCTGTCGCTGTGGCTGCCTTCGCGGTGTCGTCGTCACGGCGTCGCCACATCGCCCACGCCGCCCGGATCATGCCCACCGCGATCCAGGTCAGGTAGCCGGCGCCCGCGTACTTCACCACGGCGAACACAAGCTCGTTGGCCTGGAGCAGCGAAGCCAGCCCGGCGGCCGTCGCCACCATCAGCAGGGTCTCGCCCAGGAACATCCCGGCCGCGGCGCGATACCCGGCCCTGACCCCCAGCCGCGCGGCGACCGACAGGGTGAACAGGGAACTCGGCCCCGGCAGCAGAATGATCAGCAGCGCCCCCAGGGCATAGGTCAGCAGGTTCTGCACTCCCAGCATTCCGGCACCTTTCCCGGCGGCTATCCGACGTTGTTTCCCGTGCGCACGTTGTGCGCGCTCACCATCTCGTCGACCTCGCTGATCCGCTCCAGCGCGTACTTCTCGCTGATGTGCGTGAAGTTGTCCGCCCAGAACGCGCCCAGCTCGTCGATGTCGAGGAGGTCCTGGTCGCCGAACCTGGCGGACATCTCCTCGCGGTCGTCCCGCGTCACGGTGATGCCCAGGGCGGTCAGGTACCGGTCGATCTCCCCGCTGTCCTTGAAGAAGTTCGGCCGCTCGTAGTCGACCAGAAGATCCCACGCCGGGCTGTTCGGCAACGGAATAAACCGGGAGAACTCCACCGAGGAGAGCTCGACCTCGCCCAGCATCTGCCGGATCCCGGCGATGGTGCGGTCCAGCGTCTCCGGCCGCTCTCCCGGAGCGCCGGCGATGTACGAGGCGTGGACCGAGATGCCGGCCTTGTTGAGCATGCGGATGGCTTCGAGGTTCGTCTCGCCGGTCGTCTTGTTCTTCCGCTGGGCTTCGAGCATCTCGGGGTCGGCGGCGTCCAGTCCGATGTTGGCGCGGGTGACGCCGAGCCGCCGCAGCTTGTCGACGTTGTTGCGCTTGGTCAGCCCCAGGGCGCGCGCGTAGACCATGACCTGCAGCTCGCCGTCGTCGATGCGGCGCTTCAGGTGCGGCGGGGTGGAGTCGATGAGGGCGTCAACGTAGCGGGGGCTGGCCGTGAAGCTGTCGTAGACCTCGAAGAAGAGGTTGATGCCGTGCTCGCGGTTGTACTGGTCGATCGTCTTCCAGAAGCCGCGGGGATCGCCGGTGTTGACGGTCAGGTCCGCGATGGAGCAGTAGGTGCAGCGCTTGTGGCCGTTCTCGCAGCCGCGCGCGTTGTTCACCGTCACCGGTCGCACCTGGTGGCCGTGGAGGTGGCCGAACTGGGCGCGGTAGTTCTCGGCGTAGACGTCGAGCACGTCGTCGATGAAGGTGAGGTCGGGAATCGTGTTGCGCAGGGAGAGCGCGTATTTCGGGGCCGGATTGACGCGGATCGCGCCGTCGTGCCGGTAGGCGAGCGAGGAGACCTCGGATAAGGGGCGGTCGCCCTCGAGTAACGCGCGGATCAGCTCCAGGAAGGGGATCTCGCCGCCGTCGTTGGCTATGACGTAGTCGATCTGCGGCCGGTTGCGGAGGATCATCTCCGGGAAGAAGATCGCGTGGTCGTCGCCGAGGACGACCCGGGCTCCGCACGCCTTGGCCGTGTCGGCGATCTTCAGGGCCTCGGAGTAGGTGGGTGTCAGCGCGCTGATGCCGACGACATCGGGCTCGAAGTCCCGGACGGCACGCTGGACGGTCTCCGTGTTGCTGATGCCGCCGTCGACGACCCGGATCTCGACGCGGTCGCCCAGGGCCTCTCGGGTCGCGGTGGCGAGCTGGACGATGCCGATGTGGGGGTAGCAGGCGTAGTTCGAGGCGTTCCGGTTGTCCGTGGGGTTGGGGGCGTTCGCGAGCAGGAGCTTCAACGTCATGCCATCACCTGTGCGGGGGAGCGAAGCGGAACGAACGGCCGGCGGAGGCACGTCCGTACGGATCATGAAGATTCGCACAGGTGATTTGCGTGTACCAGGCATCAATCGGTCACCGGGGAATTGAAACCGGACATCCTGCTTCCGGTCGGGTGTCCGGATTCCGGGCCGAGCCGCCCGGCGCTGCGGGTCAGTGGAGGGGGCGCGTTCGTCCACGTGGTGGGGTGGGGGGCCCAGGAAGAGGTGGGACGGGGCCGGGCCGTGGGGGCCTGGTTCCGGAGAGTGGCGGTGGGGGCGCCGTGGGATCGCTTCGTCCATGACGTGCGGACCCACTGTGCCGTTACCTCGGCACGGCCGGACGGGGTCAGCCGCCGTCGACGTACGCGCGGGCCGCCACCATCACGTCGCGCCGCCGGCCGTCGGCGATGCACTGGGCCGGGGCCTCGTCCTCCAGTTGCGGGTTCATGCCGATCATCCAGGCGCGGGCCGTGTGGAGGCTTTCGGCGTCGTGGATGAGCCGGAAGACCTGGAGGGCGGCGCGCAGGCGCTCCTCGGCCTCGGGGCGCGGTTCGGCGGCGCCCGAGGCCCACTTGCCGACCTGCTTGGGGTCGCTGATGCCGGCGATCCGCGCGGTCAGCCGCTGTCCGAGGTTCTCCTGCAGGAAGCGGGCGATCTCGCTGATGCCCATGCGTACGGAGTCCGCGTGGGCGCGTTCGGCGCTGGCGGCGCTCTTCGGTACGGCGACGGCGACTGCGACGGCGGAAGGGGACGTGGTGGTGTCAGAAGGCATGATGGGTCTCCCTCGTTGCCCTGACTGCGCGCCCGCTCGGCGGCGGGTCGCGGTGCTCGGGCGACGGGCGTAGGTGGGTGCGCGCGCGGGACCCGGCTGTCGCGTACTGCCGTGAGGGCAGACGCAGAGGATGCTCGGTCTCGGCGAGCTGCGAACGCTTCGTGCTGTGTTCCCGACCCGCCGGGAAGCGTCTACCAGGGCGGGCGGGGCGGGCCGGCCGGCTAGCGGTCGGCGTTCACCATCGATGTATTCCGGTCCACGGGGATCCGGCACACGGGTGACTGGGACACGGGAGGAGGCCCGGGAGCGCGACGCTCGTGCCGGGCGGTGGTGGTGCTGCCGTGCTGGGCGACGCGAGCCCGATGCGTAACGGGGCCTTGACGGCGCAGCCGGTGGCACTCATGCGATCCCCCACATGCTCCAAGTCGGTCGGTGTACTGGCTACGTTACCCATTATCACCTTCCAACTCCACCTCTTAGGCGAAGTCCGTTGGGGTGCGGACGAGGGGGCAAGTTGTCTGTTTGGGACGTGAGTTCGTCGCTGAGCTGGGGTGATGGGCACCGACCTGGGGATGGTCGGTGGCCCTGAGGGGGAGGGGAGCCGGGTTGATTTCGTCCTTTCGGACGATGTGGACGTGGCGGTTTTCAGGTGGGTTTCTGGGTTGGTTTGGGGGTGGGTTTTCGGGGTTCGGCTGCTGTCGGCCGCGTCAGAGCATCGTCAGGCCGTACTCGTCCGCCACCCGGAGCAGGGCGTCCGACTGGGGGGAGATGTAGGTGGACTCCTCCTGCGTCAGCTCCACGTCGTTGAACACCGCCCAGCACTGGCGCATGCCGAAGCGGGAGCGGTAGGCGATGCCGTGGATGAGGCGCTCCTGCCTCCCGGGGCCGGTGCGCTGGGTGATGGCCCAGGCCGAGATCTGCCGGGTGATGCGGCGGTTGAAACCCTGGATGTGCTCCGTGGTGAGCCGGTCCACGCCCTGTTCCGCCAGCTTGCCCCGGAGTTCGCGCGAGAGCGTCGCGAGCGTCCGCTCGTCGTCCACGTCGAGGAAGCGGGCCTCCCGGGGAGGGCGCAGGCGCACCAGGATGTGGCTGGTGGTCCACTCCCGGGTCATCTTGCCGGGGGTCATGAAGGCCGGCTCCGGCCAGTCGTCCGCGATGACCTCCCGCATGGCGGGGTGCACGCGGAAGGGGGCTAAGGCCTCGGCGAAGCAGCCGTCGTGCTCGGAGGCGCAGTAGAGGGTGCCGTAACTGACCAGGCTCCAGCGGTTTCCGCCCGTCTGTGCGTGGTCCTCCTGGCTGATCGTTTCGTACTTGACCGGCTCCTTGTACTTTCCCAGGCGCCAGATGCCGTTCGCCGGCGCGGGGACGAGGGCGACGTCCGGCTGTGCGGTGTCCGGGCTCATACGGCCGCTCCTTGCTCCGGCCGCCCCTCCACGGGTCGCCGGCCGGTGATGCTCATGGCGCTCCGGCGGCCGGCCCCGCGGGAGGCGGGGTGGTCCGGCCGCCGGGAGGGCCGGTCTCTTGACGGTGTGGTGCTCGTGAGGGGTGCTCAGGAGCGGGTGTGTTCATGTGATGGGCGGGTCATGTGCGGAACGCGTTCGCCGGGCGGCGCACTGGTCCGTGACACGTGCCGAACGATCATTTTGGTGCTCGGATACGACCGAAGCGACCGGGTTGCGGTGTCCGACGGGGGCGCACGAAGGAACACGGGGGGCGCATGCCGGGTCGATCAGACCCCACCCGCCCCACCCGCCCCGCGCCAGCGGGCCGGATCGACCTCAGCGACCACCGCTCCGGCGTCGCCCGTGAAGGAGAGGACCACGCGCCCCCCGCCCCCCGCCACCGGGTGCGCGGAGATGCCGCGTACGGGGCTCCCCACGGCCAGCAGCAGCCGGCACCGCCCCGTGGCGGCGTCCCAGACGCGGACGGTCCCGTCGGCCGAGCCGGAGGCGACGAAGCTGCCGGCGCCGCCATCCGCGTTCCACACGGCCAGGGCGAGGACGGCGGCGGTGTGCCCGGTCAGCGGTCCGCCCAGCGGGCGGCGCTCGCGCAGGTCCCACAGCCGGACCGTGCCCGTGTCGCCGCCGCTGGCCAGCAGCGGCGGAAGCCCGGCGCCGGGGGAGGGGTTGACGGCGACGGCGTGCAGCAGGCCCTGGTCGCAGCGCAGGGGCGCGCCGAGTCGGCCGTGTTCCGGGTCCCACAGGCGTACGGTGCCGTCGGAGCCGGCCGAGGCGAACCAGTCCTCTCCCGCGCCGCCTTCGCCGCCCGAGGCGGCCGCCACGGCCCGGATCCGCAGGTCGTGCCCGGTCCACTCGCCGAGCGGGCCCGGGGCGTCCAGGTCCCACAGCCGCACCGTCTCGTCGTCCCCGCCGCTCAGCAGCAGGTGCCGGCCGTCCGCGGTGGTGCAGGCGGCGAGGGCGCGGACGGGGAGGAAGTGCCCTTCGAGGACGTACGGGAGGGCCTGCCGCGTCTGCGCGTCCCAGAGCCGGATGCCGTGGTCGCCGTACCCGGCCGACACCAGGACGCGCCCCTCCCGCCGCCGGGCCCAGGCCAGCGCGGACGCCGGCCGGCCGGTGCCGATCCGCGCGACCGCGTCCCCCGTGCCGATGTCCCGTACCTCGATGTACGGGTGGTCGCCGCTGAGCGCGAACCACGACGGGCCGGCGGCCGGGTCCCCGGGCCCCTCCGGCGGGAGCAGCGCCCCGCCCGTGGGGGCCGGCCCGGCCGGCGTCCGGGCGGTGTCGAGCGCGCGCTCCAGGACCTCCGGGGTCCACAGGCGCAACGTGCCGTCGGCGGAGGCGGAGGCGAGCGACTCCGAGTCCGGCTCGGCGTAGGCATCCGCGTCCGGGAGCGCGAGCGGGGCGAGGGCCGTCACGGCGGCGGTGTGCCCGCTCAGCATCCCCGGCGGCTCCTTCGCGGCGGTGTCCCACCGGGATATGTCCCAGACGGCGATCCGGCTGCCGGTCCCGGCGGCGAGGAGATGCCGTTCCCCGCGGCCCCCGAGCTCTCCCCGGCCCCGCAGGGTGAGCGCGGCCAGGCCGGTCACCGGTCCGCCGCCGCCGGTGAGGGTGGCCAGCGGCCCGCCGGTGCCCCAGACGGTGACGCTCCCGTCCGCGTGGCCGGCCGCGACCGTCCCGGGCCGCGTGGTCGGCGCGAGCACCCGTACGTCGGCCGGGAACTCGAACCGGGCCACTTCCGTCCCGGCCTCCGGATCCCGGAACACCAGGTGCGCGTCGTCGGCGACCGCCAGCAGCGGCCGTCCGGGCGGGTCCTCCACCGCCGCCAGCGCGGTCGTCGTCGTACGCGGCGTGTCCCCGGGCAGGGCGAACAGGTCCAGGGCGCCCATCCGCTCGTTCCACCAGACCACCGCCCCGTTCCCGTCGACGCAGACCACCGCGAGTTCGTGTCCGCCGTCGCGGTACGCGCACACGTCGGCGATCCAGATCCCGCCGGACCCGTGGACCTGGTCGAGGCGGCGGCCCGTCGCCGGGTCCCACAGCCGCAGGGTGCCGTCCGTACTGCCGGACACCAGCAGCGGCGACTGGGCCGGGCGCGGCGCGAGCAGCAGGTGGCGTACGGAACCCTCGTGCGCGCCGATCGGCTCGCGGACCGCCGTGCCCTCGACGGCGTCGAGCAGTTCGATGCGGCCCTCGTCGTCGCCGGCGGCGAGCGCGGGGCGCCCGTCGGGTGCCGGCACCGCCGTCAGGGAGCGCACGGTGCCGCGGAGGGCGGCCAGCACGTTCACCGGCGGCGCCCACCGGGACCACAGCACCGCCAGCGGTGCCGCGTCCTGCGGCGTACGCGTACGCGGGCGCGGGAGCCCGGGGTGGCGCAGCGCCGTGTGCGCCAGGTGCAGGCTGGCCAGCCGTGAGGGGTGGTCCGCCCGGTGCAGGTACGGCTCGACGGCCGCCCACGCCTCCAGCCACAGCCGGCCCTCCCAGCCCCGGCCCGGCCCGAGCAGCCCGCGGACCGGGCTGCCGGTCAGCCACGGCAGCACCTCGGCCGGCACGTGCGCGTCGTCCAGGACGCCGCCGAGGCGGGCGTGGCGCGCGAGGTGGCGCCGTACGTACGGGTGCGGGGCGGAGGCGCCGGTGGTGTGCGGCGCGGCCAGCTCGGCGAGCGCCTCCGCGATCCGGGCGTGCAGGACGGCGTCGGCGGTCCGGCCGCCGGGTTCGGCGGCGGGCGGGCGGGTGGTCCGGCCGGGGGTCTCGTGGGCGGGCCCGCCAGGGGGCTCGGCGGTGGTCTGGTCGGCCGTTCCGTCGGCGGGCTGGCCGGTGGGCCGGTCGGCAGTCTGGCCGACCGTTCCGTCGGTGGGCACGGCGGCCGTCTCATCGGCCGTCTCATCGGCCGTCTCGTGGGCGGCCTGGTCGATGGTCTGGTCGGTCGTCCCGTTGGCGGGCTGGTCGGTGGCCTGCCCGGCGGTCTCGGCGGCAGTCTGGTCGACGTCCTGGTCGGCGTCCTGGTCGGCGTCCTGGTCGGCGTCCTGGTCGGCCGTCTCGGCGCCAGTCTGGTTGGCAGTCCGGCCGGTGGCCCGGTCGGCGGCCTGATCGGCGGCCTGATCGGTGACCTGATCGGCGGCCTGATCGGCGGTCTGATTGGCCGTCTCGTCAGCGGCCCGGCCGGCCGTCCTGTGGGCAGCTTGGGCGGCGGTCTCGGCGGTCTCGGCGGCAGTCTGGTCAGCGGCTGGGTCGGCCGTCTCGGCGGCAGTTCGGTCGGTGGTGTGGCCCGTGGTCTCGGCGGTGGTCCTATCGGCAGGGTCGTCCTGAGCGTCCGTCATCCCCATCCCCCCAACAGGCGTCCGGCCTCCCACGGGCCGGGCGCGCAGGACCGCGGCCAGCCGGTCGTGCGCCGGCCGGTACACCCGCTGGTCCTCTTCGACGTCACGGGTGAGATACCCAGCCAGACGCCCTTCCAGCAGCACCCGGATCTTGGCGTCGGCGTCCTCCACGGCACGGCCCGCGACGGCGGACGCCACGGCCGGCCACACCTCGCCCCAGGCGAGGCCCCGCCCCTGGGCGAAGGCCGTCGCGCGCAGCAGCGCCAGTGCCTCGTCAGCCCCCAGGCCGTCCTCCGCCGCCCGCAGCAGGTCGTCCTCCAGCAGCCCGGCCGTGCCCTCGCCCAGCCGCTCCAGCCAGTCGGCGTCCGCCAGCAGCCGCGGACCCCCGGCGCGCAGCTGGTGCGCCGCCACGCGCGCGTCGAGGAAGGACCGCCCGGCCGCCCCGGCCACCGTGCGCGACACCTCGGCCAGGTCCTGCCCCGCCCAGCCGCCCTCCCCGTCCAGGAGCGCCCGTACGTACCCGGCGACGTCCGCGCTCATGCCCTCGCCGTCGGTGCGCAGCACGGCCGCTTCGGGGAACGCCTCCCGCAGCCGCCCCAGCAGCTCCACGTCCTCGGCCACGCCCTCGCCCTCACCGCCGCCCCCGTCGCTGCTGCGTACGGCGACGACCAGCCGCACCCCGCGCCGCACGGGCAGCGCCGGTCCGGCGGGGGCCGGGTGCGAGAGGTGGCCGGCCAGCGGCACCAGCACCTGGTGCACCAGCGCCGCCGGGTCCGTCGCCTCGTCGAGGGCGTCGACGACGACCGTCACCATCGGGCCGGGCGCGTCGAGGAACCGCCGCAGCCCCTGCTGCCAGCGGCTCAGGTGGTCCCTGCCCGAGGGGTCCGGGGCGGCGCCCAGCCGTTGCGCGATGACCTTCAGCAGCCCCAGCGGCTCCCGGTTGTGCGCGGTGACCGCGATGGTCACCGCGCCCTCGTCCGGGACGGTGTGCGGCGGGCAGTGGCCGACGGCCGCCGCGTACAGGGCCGAGGCCCGGAACCGGGCGTCGCTCAGGGTCACCGCACGGCCGAGGATGGCGGACTTCCCGCTCGCGGTGATGCCGGTGACGACCAGGACGCCGGGTGCGCCCGTCAGGAAGGAGACCACCGCGGTGTTCAGCTCCCGGCGGCCGGAGAAGTACCAGCCGGGGTCGTCGGCGCCGGTGCGGCCGCTGGCCTTCTCCAGCCAGTAGCCCAGGTCCTCCAGGCTCGCCGCGACCTCCCGCCGGCTCTCCTCCACCGCCGCTTCCTCCGGCCGGTGGCCCGGGTTCGGCAGGGCCGCCGTGGGGGCGTGCTGCCTGCCGACCGTGAGCGCGCGGCAGTCCACGGAGGGCCTGCGGCCCTGTTCCCTGCCGATCGCCTGTGCCGCCTGGTACAGGGCGCGGCTGAACTCCTCCATCGTCAGGTGTGCGCGGGTGATCCCGCCGGCCGTGCGCAGCCACTCGTGGGCCCGCCGCAGGACGAGCGCGAACTCGCCGCCCATCACCCGTGACCTGGGGGCGGCGGTGGTCAGGACGTTCAGCGTGGCGTGCTCGGTGCGGGCGGCGTCCAGGCTTTCCACGAGTTCCAGCAGCTCCGCGCGGACGGCGGCGGACTCGCACATGTTCACGACGACCAGGACGTCCCGGGCGTGCGAGTCGAGCGCGGCGATCACGATCTCGGTCGTACGCAGCCCCGTGCCCAGGAGCCGGCCGGGATCGGTGCCGTTCAGCACCGCGAAGTGCCGGCCCGCGCCCCCGGTCAGGCCGTGGCCCGTCACGTACAGCACCACGGGGACGTCCGGCTCCCCCTCCCGGACGCCGGCCGTCTCCAGGAAGCGCTCCACGTCGTGACGGCTCGTCACCGGCCCGCCGGGAGCCACCCGTACGAAGCCGGGCCCGTGCGGCGGCGGGCGTTCCCACCACAGGGACACCGCCTCCAGCTGCGCGCCGACGGCCTGCCGCAGCGCCTCGGTCCCGTCCTCCATGGGCAGTACGTACACGGTCCCGGCGTACGGTCCCTCGTCCGCGGCCGCTCCCTCCGGCAGGACGGCTGTGACCGGCTCCCGCGGCAGGACGTCCGCGGCCGCCTCCTCCACGGCACCGGCCAGGCCGATCTCGCCACGCTCCCCGTCCACGATCCCTATTCTTCCCTCCCATGGACAACCGGCGGCACCTGCACCCGCACCAGCACCAGCACCCGCACCCGCACCAACCCGTTGGCCCGGACGGCGGCTTACCCGACCACGTCACGCAGGACGCGGTGGTCGTCGTCCCCGGCATCATGGGCAGCACCCTGCACGACACGACGACGGGCAAGGACGTCTGGGGCATCGGCGGGATCTCCTGGCTGCTCAGGGCCTGGACCACCCCCTCGGGCCTGAAGTCCCTGACCATGACCGAGGACGAGCTGGCGGGCAAGACCGGCCGCATCAAGGCGACCGGCCTCCTCCGGCACTCCGCCTGGACCCCGTACCTGGCCGGCAGCGAGCCGTACACCGATCTGGTCGACACGATCCGCACCAGCGTCGCCGACGACGCCGCGATCCTGGAGTTCGCGTACGACTGGCGGCTTCCGGTCGCCGTCAACGGCCGTCTGCTGGCCGACGCGGCGCGCCTCCACCTGACCCGGTGGCGCCGCCACCCCGCGCACGCCGAGGCGCGCCGGCACCGGGTCGACCAGCGGGAGGGGCGGCTGGTGTTCGTCGCCCACTCCATGGGCGGGCTAGTCACCCGCGCGGCCCTCGACCCCGCCTACGACGGCGACCTCCAGGGCGACACCCGGGGCGTGATCACGCTCGGCACCCCCTTCCAGGGCTCGGTGAAGGCCGCCGTCATCCTCGCGACCGGCCGCGGCACCCCCGTACGGCTCCCGCACCGCAAGCTGCGGGCCATGTGCGCGACCATGCCGGGCCTGCACGACCTGCTGCCGCAGTACCGGGGCGTGCGCGCGGGGGACGACGTACGCCACCTCACGCCGAGCGACGTCGCCGGGATCGGCGGCAGCGCGGAACTGGCCCGCGAGGCGGCCCGTTTCCACCACCGGCAGAAGGCCATCGCCCTGCCCGGGCACCGCTCGGTCGTCGGCGTCAACCAGCCCACCTGGCAGAACCTGACGATCAGCGGCGGCACGGTCGAGCCGCACCTCGACGGCGCCCGCCAGAACTCCGACGGCACCTTCATCAGGGACCGGCAGGACCGGATCCGGTACTTCCGGGTCCACGGGGACGGCACGGTCTACAAGGAGTCGGCGGTCCTCACCGACACCGTCACCCACCTGCCCCTGCAACACGGGGACGTGGCACGGGCGGTGACCGCCCTGGAGGCCGTCACCGAGATCGTCCGGGACGACGTCCACCCCGGCCCGCCGCTGGGGGAGGCGGGCTGCGGCCTGACGGCCCCGGACCTGGTGGAGGCGGGCCGCCCCTGGAAGATCCGCCTCACGGACGTGACCACCCTCGCGGGCCTGGACTGCCGCCTCACGGCCCTGGACCCCCCGTCCCGCCCGGTCCCCCTCACCCCGGCCTGGGAGGACGGCACCGCCACGGCCACGGCGACCGCCCCGGCCCCGGGCCTGTACCGCGTCGACGTCCGCACCCCGGACGGCTTCACCATCACCCAGCTGGTCATGGCGGCGGACCCGTCGGACCCGTTGGCGGAGGCGGAGGACTGACGGTGCCGGTCCTAGAAGCCGCCGGTGTCGAGCACCAGCTCGAACGGCTCCGGGAGCGCCAGGGGAGTGCCGAAGGGGTACGGCCCCGCGACCCGGGTGTAGCCGAGCCGGCCCGGCTCCGAGAACAGGGTGCAGGTGCCTTCCTGCCGGTCGACGAGGAGGTAGAGCGGCGCGCCGTACTCGGCGTACCGCTTGCGCTTGGTGACGCGGTCGGTTTCCCCGTTGGAGGGGGAGGTGATCTCGACGACCAGGAGGGTCTGGTCGGGGAGGACCGCCCTGGCGTCCCGCTCGAAGAACTCGGCGGGGACGACCGCCAGGTCCGGCACGTACCAGTTCGGACTGCCGGGGAGGTCTACGTTGCCCGAACCCGTCCGGCAGCCGAGCGCCCGCACCCGCGCACCGATCTGCTCCCGGATGTCCTCGGCGGCCCCTTCGTGGCCCCAGCTCGGCGACATGGGGGTGATGACTCCCTCGATGATCTCGGCCCGGTCTCCCGCCATGTGCTGGACGGCGTACTTCAGGGCGTGCTCGGGGTCGACGTCGTGATACGGCTCGACGGGCTGTGCGCTCATGTGCGTGGCTCCTTCCCTGCCGGTGAGGTTAGCGGCCGGACTCGGCGCCCGGACGGGAACCGCCCGCTGGGGTGGCGGTCCAGCCGCCGAGGACCAGGGCCAAGGGCGCCGAGGTGGCCGCCGTCGGCAGGCCCCTCGGAAGCTGCCGCGTTCGGGGCCCGCGACGCCCATGACGTGCTCCAGCGAGGACACCCGGCCCCTGACAGGGCGGGACTCGAAATTCCCCTGAACCAGAAGAAAGGGTGACGGGAACTGTCACCTTTGGCGTGCACCGTGAAGGCATGGACAACGCAACCCCCCCTGAGGCCCCCACCCCACTCACCGGCCGGATCGCCCTCGTCGCCGGGGCCACGCGCGGCGCCGGCCGTGCGCTCGCCGTCGAACTCGGCCGCGCCGGCGCCACCGTCTACGTCACCGGCCGCACCACCCGCGAACGCGTCAGCGAGGTCGGCCGGACCACGGAGACCATCGAGGAGACGGCCGAACTCGTCACCGCCGCCGGCGGCACCGGCATCGCCGTGCCCACCGACCACCTGGAGGAGGACCGGGTACGAGCGCTCGTCAGCCGGATCGACCGCGACCACGGCAGGCTCGACGTCCTCGTCAACGACCTCTGGGGCGGCGAGAACCTGACCGCCGGCTCCGTCTTCGGGAAGAAGAGCTGGGAGACGCCCCTCGCCGACGGGCTGCGCATCCTGGAACTCGGCGTCCGCTCCCACGTGATCACCGCGGCGCTCGCCCTCCCCCTCCTCATCCGCTCGGACGCGCCGCTGCACGTGGAGGTCACCGACGGGACCGCGCGCTCCAACCGCCGCTACCGCGAGAACCTCTACTACGACCTCGCGAAGAACGCACCGATCCGCATCGCCTTCGGGCTGGGCCAGGAGCTGGCGGAGTACGGCGGCACGGCCGTCGCCGTCACACCCGGCTTCCTGCGCTCCGAGCAGATGCTCGCCCACTTCGGCGTGACGGAGCGGAACTGGCGCGACGCCGTCGCCCGGGACCCGCACTTCGCCATCGCAGAGTCACCGCACTACCTCGCCCGGGGCGTCGCCGCGCTCGCCGCCGACCCGGACCGCGCGGCCCGCTGGAACGGCAGGTCCGCCTCCAGCGCGGACCTCGCCGCGGCCTACGGGGTGACCGACGTCGACGGCAGCCGGCCGGACGCCTGGGCCTACTTCGAGGACGTCTGGTACGGGGGGAAGGACGCCTCCCCGGACGACTACCGCTGATCCTCCTCCGCCCCGTACAGGGCGGCCAGGGCCTGCGCGTGCTCGCGGAAGCGGGCGCGCAGGCCCGGCGGGGCAAGCACCTCGGCCTCCGCGCCCAGCACGCTCAACTGCTCGAAGGCGACCTCCTCCGACTCCACCGGCAGTTCGAGCGTGACCCGCCCGGCGGCGTCCGGCGCGCCCGCGGACGCCAGCGCCTCGTCCGCGCCCGCCGGATCCACCACGCCCGGCAGGCGCCGCAGACCCCGCTCGGTCACCCGTACGGTGACGCTCGTACGCAGCAACGCGCGGGCGAAGGCGGCGGAGTGCTCCTCCCAGTACGCCGCCAGGTCGAACGACGGGTCGCGCACGAAGGGCTCCCCGGCGCCGGGGGCCGGAGCGGGCGACAACGCCGTGACGCGGTCGACCCGGTACGTCCGCCAGGCGCCGGCCCGGCCCGCCGCCGGTGCGGCCGCTACCCGGCCCACGACGTACCACACCCCCGCCTTCAGGACGAGCCCGTACGGTTCCACCAGCCGCGTCACCTCCCGGCCGGACCGGGCGTACACCAGCTCGACGGGGCGGTCGGCCCACACCGCACGGGCCAGCTCCGGCAGCAACTCCGGCGCCGACGGCTCGCGGAACCAGGCCGGGGCGTCGAGGTGGAAGCGGTGGACCGACGACTCGGCCGCCGCCCGCAGCGAGGGCAGCAGCGTGGCCGACAGCTTCAGCCGTGCCGCGTCCGCCGCCCCCGACAGCCCGAGATCACGCAGGGCGGCCGGCATGCCCGAGAGGTAGAGCGTCTCCGCCTCGGCCGGACGCAGCGTCGTCAGCCGCGTCCGGTACCCCGGCGCCAGCCGGTAGCCGCCGGTGCGCCCGCGCTCGGACCGGACGGGAACCCCGGCCTCCTGCAAGGCCTGGACATCGCGGATCACCGTACGCTCGGACACCCCCAACTCCAGGGCCAGGGCGGCGGCGGTCAGCCCAGGGCTCGACTGGACGAGGAGCGCCATACGGATCAGTCGGGCGGCACGCATCCCCCCATGATCCCGGACCCGGGCGCGGGTCACGGTCCCCCCCCTCGCGGGTGCGACGGGGCGTCAGGCGCCCCGGTCGGCCGCGGGCTTCGCCCCCGCGCGGGCCAGGGCGATGGCGCCCGGGAGGCCGTCCGCCACCGGGCAGGGGGTCAGGTCCCAGGCCGAGAGGCGGGTGGTGAGGCGGGGCAGGAGCGGGCCGGCGGGGCCGATCAGGCCGCCCACCGTCACCAGCGGTTCGCCGCGCCGGGGGCGGAGTGCGGCGGCGCTCTCGGCCAGCAGGCCGGCGGCTTCGTCGAGGATCCCCTCCGCGACGGGGTCGCCGTCCGCGGCCGCGTCGAACACCACCGGGCAGAGCCGGGCCAGCCGGGCGGGTTCGGACGCGGCCCGCGCGCCGTCGATCAGGACGTAGCGCAGGGCGTACGGGTCCGCGGGCGCGGGCCCGGCGCCGAACGCGGCGGCCAGCCGGGGGAGCAGGGCGGTGGCGGGCCCGCGGCCGTCCAGGCCGCGCAGGGCCCGGCGCAGGCCCTCCCGGGCGATCCAGAAGCCGCTGCCGTCGTCACCGGTGAGCCAGCCGCAGCCGTCCGCGGCGGCGGCCAGCCTGTGGCCCCGGATCCGGACGGCGGCCGCGCCCGTTCCGGCGACCAGCACCAGGCCGTCCGGCGGGGTCCCGGGAGCCGCGGCGAAGGCCACCTCGGAGTCGGCCAGGACGTGCACGGAGGCGGCCCGTACGCCGTACCGCGCGAGCGCGGCGCCCAGGGCCCGCCGCGCCGCCCCCCACCCACCGCCGCCCGCACCCGCGCCGCCGGCCGCGCCGTCGGCAGCGCCCGCGCCCGGGCCCGGAGTTCCTGCATGGCCTGCAACGCCCGCAGTGCCTGCTGCGCCCCGAGCGCCCGCAGCGCCGGGAGCGTCCGTGCCGCCGCCCGCACGCGCGCCGCCGCCCGCGCCCGGGCCCGGAGTTCCTGCATGGCCTGCAACGCCCGCAGTGCCTGCTGCGCCCGCAGCGTCCCGAGCGCCCGTGCCGCCGCCAGCGCCCGCGCCCGCGTCGCCCGCAGCGCCCGTGTTCCCCCGAGCCCCCGCGCCGCCCGGCGCCCCCGCTCCGGCGAAGCCCGCGACCACGCATCGGACCCGGGCCGCCCGGCCGTCGGCCAGGACTTCGCCGATGGCGTGCGCCAGGCGTTGCTCCAGGAGCCGTTCGGGGACGGAGCGCGCGTTGCCCGCACCGGCCGACGCGGTGGCGAGCGGCGGGCCGCCGTCCGCCGCGGCGACGGCCACGCGCAGCCCGCTGCCCCCCGCGTCGATGCCCAGCACCAGCTCCGGCCGGGCGGTCCGCGTCATCCCCGGTCACCTCCTCGGTGGTACCGGCAGCGTACGCGCGCAGGCCGGGCGGAATACGGCGGACGGCCGACGCGGGGCCGCGGGCGCCGACGTAAGCGGAACGTCAGCGGAACGATAGGGGCGGCGGTCAGGGTGGGGTCCGCACCGCTACCCGTACTCGCACTGGAGTGACATGTCCCGCACCACCTCCCCTTCCGCCGGCGTTCCCCCACGCCGACGGTCGCGCCGGCTGGCGTCCCTGATGACGGCCTGCGTCGCGCTGGGCGCCGCGCTGCTCGCGCCCGGGGCCGCCGAGGCGGCCGGGTCGACCCCGGAACACGCGTACCGCAACATCGGGCAGGCGGACCGGGCCGAGTGGATGTGGGGCATCGCGAGCGACACCCCGCTGTCGGCGATGTCCATCCCCGGCACCCACGACACGCTCTCCATCCACAACGGCACCAGCGTGCAGACGCAGGAGGACTGGGGCGACAGCGCGGCCACGCTGACGGCGCAGCTGGAGCGGGGCATCCGGGCCATCGACATCCGGGCCCGCGTCTCCGGGGGAGCGGCCTTCACGATCCACCACGCCGTGTACTACCAGCAGGCCAACTTCGACGACGTGCTGACCAAGGCGCAGGCCTTCCTCCGCGCGCACCCGACCGAGTCGATCGTGATGCGGCTGAAGGCCGAGTGCCCGTACTCGGACGTCGGCACCTTCGACTGCGCGAACGACCCGAAGTCGACGACCCCGGCCGACGTCCGGTCGATCTTCGCCGACTACGTCAAGCGGTACCCGGGCCTCTTCTACACCCCCTCGGTGTCCGGGAGCGGCCGGGCGAACGTCCCCACGCTCGGTCAGGTCCGCGGCAAGCTGGTCCTCGGCAGCTTCGACAGCGTCGACAGCGACGGCTACGGGATCAAGGGCTTCAACGACCGCAAGGAAGACCACTGGGCCCCGGACTCCCTCGCGGAGAAGTGGGGCTACGTCAAGAGCAACGTCAACAAGGCGATCTCCGGCTCCGCCAATGACATGTACGTGACGTACTCCTCGGCGTCGAAGGCCCCCTTCGGCTACCTGCCGTACCAGTTCGCCGGCGGCTGGAAGCTGGGCAACGAGAACGGTGACATCGTTCACGACGAACCAGGCGTCAACTACCAGCTCATGAAGCACCTCAACAGCAACCCCGGCCGGGTCGGCGTCATCATGACGGACTTCCCGGGCTGGGGCCTGGTGAACGCGATCATCGACCACAACGACGGCAACATGGTCAAGGGCGGCCAGCGGTCGATCTGGCTGGTCAACGCCGACAAGACGTACTCCAACAGCCAGTACCAGGGCCGGTGCATGGTCCGCGGGCCGGAGTTCGGCTCCGGCGACGGCGGCCTCGTCACCCAGCGCCCGTGCCAGTCGAGCCCGCCCAGCAGCCACCAGTGGACCGCCACGAAGCCGGACACCTTCGACGGCAAGAGCCACTTCTGGATCAAGGCGAGCAACGGCCAGTGCCTGACGATGCCGTACAACAACGGCACCGCGCCCGCCGCCGGCACCCAGCTGTTCTGGTGGCCCTGTGAGACCCGCTGGTTCTCCGGCAGCCAGATGTGGAACGTCATGCCGACCAAGCTCGCCACCTCGACCGGCTCCCGGCCGGCCTACTACTTCGTCAACAACTGGACCGGCCTGTGCCTGTCCATGGACCCGGCCACCGCCTCCACGACGGGCGGCAAGGTGACCCAGGACAGCTGCCCGAAGTAGTACGCCGCTTCCTTCGCCCCCTCCCTCCCTTCCCTCCCGCCCACCGGCCGGGCGGCCTCCTCCCGGGGCCGCCCGGCCGTCGGCGTCAGCCCCGTTCGCCCAGGTCCAGGCGGTCGAGCAGGCCGGCGTCGGTGAACGCGGCGACCAGTTCGTCCCGTCCTTCGGTGAAGTGCCCCCAGCTGTCGTAGTGGACGGGCACCACCCGGCGGGCACCGAGCAGCTTCGCGGCTTCGGCGGCCTGGGCGCTGTCGAGGACGAGCAGCCCCCCGTCGAAGAGCTGGGTGAACCGGGGGGCGCCGGCGAACAGGACGGCGGTGTCCACCGGCCCGAACCGCTCGGCGATCCGCCCGACCAGTTCGAGGGAGGCGTTGTCGCCGCTGACGTAGACCGTGGGCAGGTCCCGCCCGGTGAGGACGAACCCGACGACCTGGCCCGTGAACGGTTCGACCTCCTCGCGCGCCCCCGGCCCGTGGAGGGCGGGCACGCCGGTGACCGTGACGGTGCCGCCGCCGGGGCGGTCGAGCTCGACCGACTCCCAGTCGGCGAGCCCCCTGGCTCCGGCGCCCAGGCGCTCCCCGCCCCCGGGCGTGGTCAGGGTCAGGGGAACGTCGGCGAGCAGGGCCCGGCCGGACTCGTCGAGGTTGTCGGGGTGTTGGTCGTGGGAGAGCAGGACCACGTCTATGCGGCCGAGGTCGGCCGGGGCGGCCGCGGCGGGGGCCGTCTTGGTCAGCACGCGGTCCCCCGGGCCCGGGTACGCGCGCGGTGCGTCGAAGGTGGGGTCGGTCAGGAAGCGCAGGCCGCCGTACTCGAAGAGGGCGGTCGGACCGCCGAAGACGCGGACGGGTACGGACTCAACGGGCGTGCTGGTGTCAGCCATCTGAACCTCACGGATGAGTTGTTGGTTATCCGTGATGATCATAGGGGTGTCTCACGGATGGGTGCAATGCTTAACATGAGACCCATGAGTGAGATCCCGGTCGGCGCATCCGTGCCCACACCCGCGCCGGGGGCGGAGGAACACCTCGCCCTCGATTTCGTCAACAGCGCCGTCGCGCAGCCCGGAGGACAGTTCACCGACCTGCTGGGCACCCCCGAGAGCGCGAACGAGTGGCTGACCGCACACGGCCTCGCGCCCGCCGACGCCGGGGTACGCGAGGTGTGCGCGGCGCGGCTGCGCTCGATGCGCGAGCACCTCAGGTCGCTGTTCGCCGCCCGCGCCGACGGTCTGCCCGCCCTGCCCGCCGCCCTGGCCGCCGTCAACGACGCGCTGAGCGGGGCCCCCACGGCCGCCCTGCTGCACTGGGACGAGAAGAACGGCCCCTACCGCTCGACGCCCTGCCCCACCAGCGAGATCCTCGACCGCGCCCTCGCGGCCCTCGCCGCCGACGCGGCGGACCTCCTCACGAGCCCCGACGCCGAACGCCTCACGGCCTGCGCCTCCCCGCCCTGCAACCGCTACCTCCTGCGCCACGGCCGCCGCCACTGGTGCTCCACCCGCTGCGGCGACCGCGCCCGCGCCGCCCGGGCCTACGCCCGGCGCACCCGGGGTACGGCGGGGTGACGGCCGGGTGACGGCAGGCGGAGGAAGGGGCCGAACGCCCCGCGGCGCAGAAGCCTTTACCCGGTACGACTGATCCACCCGCACGGGTGGACCGCCGTCACGCGGCGGTCCGACGGCCGGTCACCCCGTCTATAAAGAGGGGGTTTCGCCCCCTGGCCGTCTGACTGATGGGTCGTCATTCCATGCCGCACGCCGTTCTGCGCCTCGCCGCCGCCACCGCCTTCCTCCTGTCCGTCGCCGTCACGCCGTCCGCTGCTGCCGCGCCCGCCGCCGCGTCCGTTGCCGCCGCGTCCGTTGCTGCCGCGCCCGCGGCGGACGGGGACACCAGCGCCCCGTGCGGCCCGGTCGTGGAGTACCGGGCCTGGGACTGGTGGCGCACCACGACGAACACGGAGATCGCCCGCACCGTGGCCGCCACCGCCTCCAGCGAGCGCTGGCAGTGGCGCGAGGACGTCAACACCCTGTGGCGCGGCGACACGAGGGAGAACGTCGAGGAGATCTTCCGGACCGGCTTCACCCCGCGCGGCGACCAGCTCATCCCGCTCGCCGAGTACATCGTCAAGGGCGGTGGCCAGCAGAGCGCCCACCTCAGCACCAGCTGCGACCAGAGCGTCGCCAAGCGGTTCGCGACGTACGGGGCGGAGAAGACCGGCTGGGTCTACGAGATCTACGCGCCCGGCGGCATCGACGTGAACGCCACGGCGGCGGTGAACAACTACCAGTCGCCGTACCTGTGGAACAAGGAGATCGACTTCCCCGGAGGCGTACGGGGCAACTACATCAAGGGCGCGTGCAAGTACCGCCTGACGGGCACCGACCCGGTGACCAACGAGAAGACCTGGCAGCAGCTCGGCTGCAAGGACAACGCCGACTTCGCCCCCTACAAGGCCGCCCCGGCCGCGTTCAAGCTGGCGAGCTGACGAAGCGGAGGGCGCCCTCCACGGGGGCCGGCGGTCACGGCGCCCCCGCCCGCCGGCCGGCCCGGTCCACCGGGATCCACAGCTGGGAGCGGGGCTCCTCGCCGGTCGCCGCCGGGGCGGTCCGCAGGAGTTCCGGGCCCGGGCGGCTCGTGTACGGGTTCGAGGGGAACCACTGCGTGAACACGTCCCGCCACAGCTCCTGGAGCGCGCCGGGAAGGGGCCCCCGGCTCTCGAAGACCGCCCAGGTCCCGGCCGGCACGTCGAGGACGTCGAAGTCGCCGAAGTCGCCGAAGTCGTCCAAGTCGTCCAGGTCGTCGCAGCCGCCGGCAGCCGTGCCGGGAGCGGTCAGCACGCCGATCCAGTAATCCGCGAGGGCGCCCTCCTCCCGGCTGTCGCTCAGGTACACCGCCGCCGACAGGATCCCCTGCGGCTCCGGGCCGCCGGACAGCTCCTTCATCCGTACGACCGCCCGCTCGTCCAGGCCCTCCAGGTGCGCGGCGGCCGCCTCGTTGACCCCGTCGTGGACGAGCGGCACCCGGGCCTTCCTGCCGACGAGCCGGAACGGCTCCTTCTGAACGATCCGGTACCGCATGGCCGTACTGCCCTCGACCACGACGCGGAAGGACATGCGCGGCTGCGCCGTGAGCACCGCACCCGTGCGCCGGGCCTCACCGGGCCCGATGCCGTGCACCGACCGGAACGCCCGGGCGAACGCCTCGGCCGACCCGTACCCGTACCGCACGGCGACGTCGAGCAGCGTCAGCTCCCCGTCCGTCACCTCGGCCCCGGCGAGCGTCATCCGGCGGCGCCGCACGTAGACCGGCAGCGGCATCCCGGCGAGCGCGGAGAACAGCCGCCGGAAGTGGTACTCCGACACCGCGGCGATCCGGGCCGCCCCGGCCACGTCGACCTCCTGGTCGAGGCGGGCCTCCAGGTGGTCCAGCGCCTGGTTCAGCCGCTCCAGCACGCGTGCGCGTCCTTGTCCGAGAAGGGGTGTGACCGGCCCCGCCCGACAGAACCGGTGCGGGAACTGTCGGGTGCGAAGCCCCCTCGCCGCCCGAGGCTTCCAGCCATGACTGATGATGTTAGGGGACTCTGCGCGCCGCGGTTCGCCGCGGTACGCGCCGCCTTCGCCGCCTCCCTCGCCCGGCACGACGTGGGCGCCTCGGTCGCCGTCCGCCTCGACGGCGAGCCGGTGGTCGACCTCTGGGGCGGTCACACCGACCCGGAGCGGTCCGTCCACTGGGAGCGCGACACCCTCACCGCCGTGAACTCGACCACCAAGAACATGACCGCCCTGTGCGCCCTCGTCCTGGCCGACCGGGGCCTGCTCGACCTGGCCGCGCCGGTCGCCGCCTACTGGCCCGAGTTCGCCGCGGCCGGCAAGGAGGGCGTGCTGGTACGGCACGTGCTGTCGCACAGCGCGGGACTGCCCTCCCTGCCCGGGACGGTCTCGGCCGAGGACCTGTACGACTGGGACCGCGTCACGGCCCTGCTGGCCGCGCTGGCCCCCGCGTGGGAGCCCGGGACGGCCGCCGGCTACCACGCGCTCACGTTCGGGTTCCTCATCGGTGAGGTCGTCCGCCGCGTCACCGGCCGCACCCTCGGCGCGTTCTTCGCCGAGGAGGTGGCCGGGCCGCTGGGCGCGGACTTCCACATCGGGCTCCCCGCCCGGCACGACCACCGCGTCGCACCGCTCGTCCCGCCGCCCGCACGGACCGACGAGTACGCCGCCACCGCACCACAGGGGCCGGACGGCGTGCCCCGGGCGGAGGCCGGCGGCCCGGTGGTCCGGGTCAGGGACGTCAACTCGGTGCCCTGGCGCCGTGCGCAGATCCCGGCGGTCAACGGCTTCGGCAACGCCCGCTCCGCCGCCCTCCTGCACTCGGTGCTGGCGAACGGCGGCACGGCCGGCGGGGTGCGGCTGCTGTCCGCCCGGGGCTGCGAGCCCGCCTGGCGGGAGCTGGTCCGCGGGCAGGACCGGGTCCTGGGGACGCCGATGTGCTGGACGGCCGGCTTCGGCAAGTTCGGCGACACCTTCGGGTGGGGCGGCTGGGGAGGTTCGCTCGTGGTGAGCGACCCCGGCTCCCGCCTGACGGTGGCCTACGTGATGAACGGGATGATCGACCGGGACCGGCAGGAGGACGACCGCGGCACGGACCTGGTCACGGCCGCTTTCGGCGCACTGTACTGACGGGGGGCCCGGTCCGGGGCGGGGTCACGGCCGGCCCCGCCGCAGGCTCCCGCACACCTCACCCGGGGTCGACGACGAGGTCGGCGCGGTGGCGGCCGCGGGCGACGAGCGCGGCGTTGGCCTCGTCCGACCGCGCCACCCACGCGCGCGCCCGCGCCGGGTCCTTGCCGTGGCGGACGTGCCGGCCGACGAGCCGGTCCACCCGCACGGCGTCGTCCGGGGCGAGGTACCAGGCCTCGTCCAGGAGGGCCCGTACCGGTGCCCAGCCCTCCGCGTCGTGCAGCAGGTAGTTCCCCTCGGTGATCACCAGCGGTACGGCCGGCCCCACCGGGATGCTGCCGGCCACCGGTTCCTCCAGCGAGCGGTCGAAGGCGGGCGCGTACACCACGCCCTCGCCGGGGGAGCGCAGCCGGCGCAGCAGGCACACGTACCCGGCCGCGTCGAACGTGTCCGGGGCCCCCTTGCGCCCGGCCCGCCCCAGTCGCTCCAGCTCGGCCTGCGCGAGGTGGAACCCGTCCATCGGCACCACCACGGCCCGCTCCGGCCCGAGCGCCGCGGCGACCAGCTCCGCCAGCGTCGACTTCCCGGCCCCCGGCGGCCCGGCGATCCCGAGCACCCGCCGCCCACCCAGACCGGCCAGCGCCCCCGCCCTCCTGACAAGCTCCGTCGTCTCCACACCCCCATCCTGCCCCGCGGCCCGCGGTCCCTCCGATTCGTTTCGGCCGGCCGACGGGTTCTCGCGGTTCGTCGGAGGGTAAGGCGTTCCGCAGGGGAGCAGCGTGGAAAGGGGAAGCCGGGTGCAGCAGGGGGAAGAGACCGCGGGAGGAATCGCGTCTGCCTTGGACGGCGTGCTGGAGTCCGCGGAACTGGCCGTCGCCGTGGTCGGACCGAACGGCGCGGAGCAGGACGCCGCGGCCGACGAGCTGCGGGAGTCATTGGCGGAGAGGGCTCCGGCGCTGACGGCCACGAGGATCAAGCCGGATGCGCTGACCCAGGACGCCGGGACGATCCTGGCCATCATGCTCGGTTCCAGCAGCGTCACCGTGCTGGCCACCGGCCTCGCGTCGTGGCTGCGTCGCCGCTCGGACTTCAAGTTGTTGCTCAAACGACGCAAACCCACCGGGGAGACGATCGAAATGACCCTTCAGGGCCGCCCCGACGAACACACCGAGCAGATGTTGAAGGACTTCCTGAAGGGGTGACAGGTGCTCGACCCCGCCCGTACGCTCGTCGTCATCACCGGGGCGCAGGCCTGGCCCCGGCTGGACTCCTTCGAGGCCGCGCCGGCCTTCGCGAACTCGGCCGCCGCCCTGGCCGGACACCTGGGCAAGGACGGGTTCGGCATTCCGCCGGAGAACGTCCTCGACCTGTTCGACAAGCCGGACGCCGTGGCGCAGTACGACCGGATCGCCGGCTTCCTCGGCGCCCGCGCAAAGGCTCTCGACGCACCCCACGGCGCCGGGCTGCTCGTCATGTTCCACTACATCGGGCACGGCGCGTTCTTCGGCACCTCGCGCGACTACTGCCTACTGGTTTCGGACACCCGCAGCCCGATGGAAGCGGACACCAGTCTGCGGGTCGCCTCGCTCGACCGCCTGCTGCGCCAGACCGTGCCGTCGAGTGCCCGGATGCTGTTCCTGGACTGCTGCTTCGCAGCCGAGGCCGCCCGGATCATGCAGGGAACCGTCGAGCAGGAAGTCAGTACGAAGAGCGAGGAGATCCTGACGAACGCGCCGCTGGACCGCGGGGTCGCGCTCTTCTGCGCCGCCGGCGCCAAGGACCCCGCTCGGCTGGCCAGCCGGGACAGCCACACCCTCTGCAACTGGGCGCTCCTCGCGGCCCTGCGCACGGGCGATCCCGACCACCCGGGCCCGCTGTCGCTGCGCCAGATCGCCGACGTGACGTCCAGGGTGCTGGCCGGCCTCGGTAAGCCCGACGTCCCCCGGCCGGAAGTGCACGTCCCCCACCAGGCCGCGGGGGATCTCGCAGCGGTCCGCCTCTTCCCCAACCCGGCGGCCCCCACTGACGGGACGCCTGCGGCCGAGGCGTCGGCGCAGCTGCCGGCGTACCGGACGCCGGCCGTGGACTTCGAGAAGGAGTTGCGCAGCGCGCTGGCCGACATGGGCCCGGTCCGCCACTTCGCGGTGCACGGTTCGGGACGTCCATCGGGAACGGTCGGCAACGCGGCTTCCTACCACGACGTGGACGCCGACGAGATCCTCGCGGTCTGGCAGACCAGAAGGGGCTTCATCAACCCGGCTGAAAGCCTCATATTCACCCGGAGCGGCATCCGCGCCAAGGACCGTTCCAGGGAACTGAGTCTGAACTACGACGTCTTCCCCCACTGCGCCTTCTCGACCGGGTACAGGTTCGAGCCGAGCAGTGCCGCCGGCCGGGTCCCCAACAGCCACTACTACTGGCTGGAGGTGGAGCACCCCGGCGGGACCTGGCAGAGCCGGTGGTTGGAGTACAGGCGGGACATCCAGAACCTCACCAACCTCCTCAAGCTCATTCAGCGGCTGAAGTCCTAGCAGGTGCTCCGGCCGGCCGGGGCCCTCGTCACGGGCCCCGGCGGCGTGCCCGATCCGGTCAGCGGCGGGTGTCGATCACCGCGAGGAGTTTGCCGCTGGTCGGGCTGCGGTCCAGCGAGGCGCCGTCGACCGCCTCGACCGTCAGGTCCAGCAGGCGCTCCGACACCGCCGAGGCGAGCTCCGGGTAGCCGGACAGGAAGACCTCCCGCAGCCGGTCCGGGTCCGTGCCCGGGGCCCGCTCCACCCGTACGGTCAGCCGCTCGCGCGCCTGCGTGCGGTCGAGCCTGATCTGCAACTCGCCCCGCAGGCCGCCCTGTTCCCCGGCCAGCGTCAGGAAGCGGCGGTGGTTGAGGAAGTACGTCGCCACCCGCATCACGTCACCCGTGCGCCCCGTCAGCTCGAAGCGCGGCGCGTGCCGGCCGCAGGGGCAGCGGCCCGGGACCTCCCGGCCGAGGTCGCCTATCAGGTACCGGCCCAGCCGCTGGCCGCGCCGGGCGTGCGTGGTGAAGACCAGCCGGCCCGTCTCGCCCGGGGTCACCGGCCGGTCCTCGGCCAGGTCCACGATCTCCAGCGTGTGGAGGTCGGCGTGCAGGTGGTGGACGCCGCCGGAGCTCTCCGTGCACTGGTAGCCCAGCGGGCCGAGGTCGGTGCTGCCGTAGGTGATCGAGCGGATGACCTCGATGCCGAAATCGGCCTCCAGCGTGCGCCGCTGCTCCTCGGTGAAGTGCTCGCCGCCGTAGAAGACCTTGCGCAGGCCCCCGTACGCGCGCAGGGCGTCCGCCTCCGCGTGCAGCAGCTGCCACAGGTAGGAGGGCATGCCGAAGAGGGTGTCGGCCCCGTGGTCGATGACCGCCCGAGCCGTTGCCCGGTGGTCGGGGCCGGCCGAGAGGGGGAGCTGCACGCCGCCGAGCCGTTCCAGTACGGAGAAGAAGCTGATGAAGCTGCCGTACATGCCGCCGCAGTAGAAGAGGTTGGCGGTGCGGTCCCCGACCGGGTCGTATCCGGCGGCGAGCAGGCCGCGGGCGGCGGCGTGCATCTGGGTGTCGTAGTCGTCGTAGCTGAACACCGACAGGGCGGGGGCGCCCGTGCTGCCGCCGCTGCGGAAGTACAGCTCGGCGTCGGCGCGGCCCAGTTCGCGGGCCGGCGCCTGCACGTCCTCCTTGCCCCGCAGCGGGCCCGCCGGCGGCGGCAGTACGACGGGCCGCGCCAGGTCGTCGAGGCAGGCGGTGGTGGCGAACCGGGCCGGGTCGGCCTGGACCGCGACGCGGCGGCTGTAGCGCTGGAGGGCGTAGACCCCGTCGTGCGGCTCGCCCGCGTAGCTCTCCAGCATGGCGCCGACCGGCGTGACACGGGTGACGCCCGCGGCCAGGACGGTGCGGGAGAGCTCGGCGATGTCGGACGGGCTGCCCGCGAGGCCCGCCGTCTGCAGGTAGCGGCGCATCGGGCGCAGGGTCGCGATCAGCCGCTCGCGGGGCAGCGGCTTGACCCACACGCTGCGGTGCAGCGGTGAGGCGGTGAGCGGCGACCGGGTGTCGGCCATGACCCGCCACGAGCCGTCGGGCGCGGCGAACACCCGGGTCAGGCCGAGGTGTTCCTCCAGCCGGGCCACCAGTTCGGTGGTGGTCAGCTCGGCGGCCTCGGCCGGGTCCGGACCAGCGACGGCGGCGGCCGGCGGGCGGGCGGCGAGGGCCGCGGCGAACCGCTCGGCGAAGGCGAAGACCTCCTTCTCGTCCTCGGTGTCGAGGTAGACCACCTGGGGGCTGGAACAGGCCTGCTGTTCGTGGAGGCACACGTCGTCCGCGAGGGCGTCGAGCGTGGCGGCGTCCGACCAGGCGCCGGCCGTCAGGTACGCGAAGGAGATCCGGTGTCCCCACTCCACCAGCCGGCAGCCGGCCGGCACGTGCGCCGCGACCCCTTCGACGGCGCCCTCCCCGCCCCAGACGGCGACGGCGTCCGCGGGCGCGCACATCAGGCGCAGCCACTCCTGCCGGGAGGACGGGAAGCGCAGGACGACGACCCGTGCGGCGAGCGTGCCGCCGGGGTCGAGGGCCGCGAGCTCGGCCATCAGGTGCTGGGTGAAGAGGCTGTCGGAGCTGCTGGTCTTGAGGACGTTGACGTTCCCGGCGAGCAGCCCCTCGACGATGCTGAGCGGCGCGACCGTCGCGGCGTTGCCGGGGGCGATGTGCGCGACCAGGCCGACCGGCGCCCACGCCTCGTAGACCGTCTCGCGCGGGTCGGCCCGGTCCAGCCGGCCGGGAGTCGCGCCGCCCAGCTCGCGGCGCAGCTTGCGGGTCAGCTCCCGCCGGCCGAGCAGGCCGCCGAGCTCGGCCAGGACGCCCGGGTCCTGCCCGGCGGGCAGGTGCGCGGCGAGCCGGGCGCGGACCGGGTGGGCCGGGTCGCGCAGGGCGGTCGCGAGGGCGTCGCAGGCGGCCAGCACGGTCTCGGTCTCCAGCACCGTGGCCAGCGCGGCCTCGACGGCGCCCGGCAGCCCGGCGAGCCGCCGGCCGGCCTCCTCGTCGCCGACGAATTCGCCCTGCCAGAAGTGGGGCGCCTCGCCCTGCCGCTCGTACGCGGCGGCCTCGTTGGTCGTCTCCGTCATGGTCACGCCATGCCCTTCATCAGTTCCGCTGCGGCCACCGCGCAGCTGCGGTTGCGGCTCACCCCGGCACGGCCGTGGACGGTGAACCAGGGGGTCCGGAGCTCGCAGCCGCAGGCGTCGCCTGGCTGGAGGGAGGCGAGGTCGCCCATGACCACGCTCTGCGCCGGCACCGAGGTGATGTACGGCGACACGAGGTGCAGGTAGCCCCGCTCCCCGTACGGGAGGGGTTCGAGGGTGCGCGTGGAGCGGATCGTGACCCGGGACCACACGGGGGCGTGCAGCCGGTGGTGGTCGCACTCGATGTACGGGACGCAGTGCTCGACCGAACCGAAGGTGTCGCGGATCCGCTCGCCCGGGATGCCGAGCTGCTCGGTGACGCGGGCGTACAGCTCCCCCTTCTCCACGCGCCGGTCGGCGTGCCCCTTCCAGCCGCCGCCGAGGACGACGAGGGAGCCCTCGGGCAAGCGCAGCGGGGGCAGTCCCATGGCCCGCATCCGCTCCAGGGTGAAGAAGAGGAAGGCGGGGAAGCCGAGGATGCGGACCGGGGCGTCCTCCCGTTCGAAGCGGCGCAGGGCGGCGATGCAGCCGAAGGGGTCGAACTCGTGGTCGCCGCCGGTGTTGCGCAGGGCGTACTCGACGCTGCGGGCCGGGGCGAAGTCGCACAGGTAGTTGTCGGTGAAGGCGGTCCCCAGGTTGAGGGAGGGGGCCGGTTCGTAGCTGTACAGCAGGTAGTTGACGTCCTGGCCGGGGGTGATCCAGCCGTTGCGCTCGAAGATCCGGGCGACCATGCGCTGCGCGGAGCGGATGGTCCAGTGGTCGAAGAACATCTGCGACTTCTGGCCGGTGGTGCCGGAGGAGGTCAGGTGCAGTTCGACGTCCTCGGGCGGGATCGAGAGCACCTCGTGCCGCTTGAAGAAGTTCGCGTGGACGAGCGGCGTCCGGTACGGCGCCGCCGGGGGAGTGGCCTCGTACAGGGAGCGGAAGAAGGGGGAGCGCTCGACGTGCCAGGCGTTGGTCTCCGCCATGGCGGCGGCGAACAGCTCGTCCTCGGCGGGCCCGCAGGCGTACGGGTCGGTCAGGTCGCACAGCCGTTGGACGTGCGGCAGGAAGGCCGGGTCGGGTACGGCGACCGGCGCGAGATGGGGGTTCATGGGGCAACCTCGGATGTGGTGGGCAGGTGCGTCGACGCCCAGGCCGACACGTAGCAGTCCAGGTAGGGCTGGAGGGGCGGCTCGACGGCGACGCCGCGGAAGTCGATGCGCTCGCTGGAGCGGGACAGGACCGCGTAGTCGTGGAAGCCGTCGCCGTCCGCGCGCATCGCCGGGTAGACCGCCCCGGCGACGAACCCCTCGGACAGGAACGCCGAGAGGACCTCCTGGTGCGCGAGCGGCACCAGGGCCTCGACGTAGCCGGCGCCCGCGCGGGCCAGGGCCCGGGTGACGGGTTCGAGGCAGGCGGCCGCGGCGGCCGGGTCGGGGTGGGCCGTCAGCAGGGAGCAGTAACCTCCGGCGCGGTTGAGGTACGCGTAGACCTCGAACCGGCCGTCCTCGGGCGTGAGCAGCACGTTCGGGGTGTGCAGCGGGTAGAACCAGCCCTCGGCGCCCGGGAACCGCTCGCGGAAGCGGCGGCGTACGAAGGCCGGTGCCTCGATCACCTCCAGCCGGTCGGCGGCGGCCCGCGGCCCGGGCCCCGGCGCGGCCGGGACGCCGCGCACCCCGGGGTAGCCGATGCCCAGCGCGGCCGCGGAGGTGCGCAGCAACGGCAGCAGCTCGGCGGGCACTTCGGCGACGGGGATCCGGCGGTCCAGCACCCCGGCGGAGTGACGCGCGTAGAGCGCGAGGCTCTCGCGGCTGCTCAGATCCACCGCGTTGGGCAGGATGCCCAGCGGGCGGAAGCCGTTGCGGGCGACGACCCGCTGCGGGCCGGCGCTGACGGTGCGCACGGTCGCGTACACCGAGTCCAGCCGCCCGGTGTCCAGCATCCCCGCGCACAGGGCTCCGGTCAGGGCGGCGGCCAGGCCGCCCGAGCGGTGCTCGGGGTGCACGGCGATGCCCTCCAGGCGGCCGATGCGGCTGCCGGCCTCGCCGTGGATGGCGGCGGACGCGGTCAGGGCCCCGGTGGCCGGGCAGTGGCCGACGAGCCACAGGGAGTACGGGTCCTCGATGAGCCGGGCCATCTCGGCCGGGTCGGTGCCGAGGGCCACGGGGTAGTGCGGCCCGTACACGGCGTAGTAGAGCTGGCGCAGTTCGGCGATGTCCGAGCGGCCGGCGGGGGTGATGACGGGACTGGTCACGCCGCTCACCGCTCACCTCCGGCGGGCCCGGCCGCGGGGGACTTCAGCAGGGCCAGCGCGCAGGCCGCCGGGACCAGGCCGGCACCCTGCACCAGGCACAGGGTCTGCGGGGAGAGGAAGTCGCCGGCGAAGCCGAACGCCAGGGACGCCACCGGCAGGGAGGCGCCCAGCACGGCCTGCATCACGGCGAAGAAGCCGGGCTTGTCGGCCGGCGGCACCAGCCGCTGGAACAGGGCCACGAAGCGGACGCTGACGGCCCCGGCGCACCAGCCGGCCACCGCCAGGCAGCCCGCGGCGACCGGCAGCTGCGCGAACAGCCCCGGCAGCGCGAGGGCGAGGGCCATCAGGCCCAGGCACCAGGCGCCGGCGACCGTGGGACGCCCCGGTACGCGGCCGCCGGTGAAGGCGCCGGCCAGCGCGCCGGTGCCCAGGGAGGCCTCCAGCAGGGCCACGGTGGCGCCGCCGCCCGCGAGGACCGAGCGGGTGTAGAGCGGGATGACGACGAACACGGCGGTGGTGAAGAGGTTCGCCGCGGTGAAGCAGACCAGGATCCGCCGTACGTACGGGAGTTCCCCGAGGATGCCGCGCAGCGTGCGCCGCCCCGGCCGGGACGACGGGTCCGGCGCGTCGGCCCCCGCGTCCGCGCCGGCCGCGTCGGCCCCGGCGTCCGCGGCGGCGGTGCGGAAGCGGGCGCCGGCGACGAGGAGGGCCGCGCCGAGGTAGGCGGCCGCACAGCCGGCGGCCAGCCCGGCCACACCGGCCCGGTCGACGGTCAGGGCGCCGAGCAGCGCCCCGCCGAGGCCGGCCAGGGACTGGGTGGACAGCTCGAAGCCGGTGGCGGTCTCGATGTCGGCGTCGTCGACGAGTTCGGGCACCGAGGTGGTCAGGCAGGGGTCGAAGAACGCCTGGCAGGTCGCCAGGGCGAGACCGGCGGCGTACACGGTGACGAGCGGCGGCCCGCCGCCGTACGCCCCCAGCGCCAGGGCACCGGAGGCGGCCCCGGCCAGGGCGGCGGCGGTCCGCAGCACGGAGCGGTGCGCGAACCGGGCGACGGCGCCGGCGACGACGGGCGCCAGCGCCACGGCGGGCAGGGTGCAGGCGGCCATGAACAGCCCGGAGGCGAGCCCGCGGGCGTCGTGCACGGCGTAGGCGACGATCCACCAGGACACGCCGACCTGGAACATCCGCACCGCGGCCTGGGTGAGGATCTGGCCGAGCCACACGGCACCGAAGGCGCGGTTGCGCAGGACCAGCGGAACGCGCCGCCGGGCGGTCCCGGTCCGCGTCCGCGGACCCGTCGCGGGAGGGGCGGTGGCGCTCATGCGGTCGGCCTCTCGTCGAGGACCCGGACCAGCTTGCCCGAGCGCGGGTTGACGGCGAGGTCGCGGTGGCGCACCCACTCCACGGACAGCGGGTGCACGAACCCGGCGCGCACGCTGTCCGGATACAGCGGCCGGACGTTCTCCAGCTCCGTGACGACGGCCCCGGCCAGTTCCTCGCGGCCGTGCGGCGCGCCCGGTGCCGTCGCCAGCCGCAGGACCAGCCCGTCGCGGCCGTCCCAGCGGCGGACGACGAGCTGCATGCCGACCACGTCCCCCGAGGTGTCCGCCGCGGCCACGGCGTCCTGGGCGTCCTGGGTGTAGAGCGAGACGGGGCCCACCCGTACGCCCTCCTCGGCGCGGCCGAGGATGCGGAAGTGGCCGGGAGCCGTGCCGGTCCACTCGGCCCGGTCGCCCGCCGGGTAGCGGATGATCGGCATGAGGCGCCGGAACAGGCTGGTGACGACGACCCGGCCGGGCCGGCCTGGTTCGGTGACGGGCTCGCCGGTGGAGTCGTCGAGGATCTCGACGACCGAGTACGGCGTGAACGCGCGGTGCACCCGGGCGTCGGAGCCGGGCACGGGCCGGCCGAGCAGGCCCGCGTCCACGCTCGCGTACCCGACGGAACGGGCCTCGGCGCGCGGGAACGCGGTGGCCAGCAGGCGCCGCTGGTCGTCGAAGAGGGCCTCGCCGCCGAAGAGCAGCAACTCCACCGAGTCGAGCCGGACACCGGACGAGACGACCTCCTCGGCGAGCCGGCACAGGGTGGTCGGCGTCCCCGCCAGGACCTGCGCGGCCAGGTCGCGCAGCGTGGGGATCGTCGACTCCGGCGGAGCGCCGCCGCCGATGGGCAGGCGGACGTTGTCCACGGGCGCGTGGGCGAGGGAGTCCAGGACGAAGAGGAAGCTGGCGTACAGCTCCCCGGCGTAGAAGAGGTCGGCGACGCGGTGTCCCGGGCGCAGGCCCGTGTCCACGAGTCCCTGGCCGAAGGCGGTGACGAACGTCCGCCACTCGTCGCGCGTGTAGACGGAGAACTTGGGGGACCCGGTGGTGCCGCCGGTCTTGTAGACCGTGGCCTCGCCGAGCGGGCCGGTCAGTACGCGGCTGTCGTGCAGGGTGTTGGCCTCCCAGAACGCCTGCTGGTCGACCACCGGCAGGTCGGTGAGGCGGTCGACGTCGGGCGGCAGGGACGCGTAGAGCTCCTGGTAGAAGGGCGAGTTGTGCCGGGCGAAACGTATGAGGTCCGAAAGCTGCTGGGCGGACATGTGCCTTTGCCTGGGTGACGGAAGCGGGAAGGGAGCCACGGCGGGGCGCGGTGGGCGCGTGTGCGCGGCGTGCACAGGGTGCACTGGGTGCACGGTGTGCGTGTTGTGCGCGGTGTGCGCGAGAACGGGGACCCCCCGGCGCCCCGTCTCCTCACTGCGCGTCAGAACATGACGCGCAGTCACGATGATGAAACATCAGTGCTGCTGTCACCAAATTGAGCAAGGATTTCCGGCCAGCCCGGCCGTATCCATAAAAATTTCAACCACACATGGCGGGGTCAGGCCGCCGCGGCGGCCCGGAACGTGCGGGGGCTCAGACCCCTGTGGCGCTTGAACGCGGCACTGAAGCCGAAGGCGTCGGCGTAGCCGACCGCCCTTCCGATCTCGGCGACGCTGAGGTCGGTGTCGGTCAGCAGCGCCTCGGCCTCGTCCATGCGGCACGCCGTGAGGTAGGCGAGGGGCGGCCGGCCCATCAGCTGGGTGAACCGCTTGGCGAACAGCGCCCGGGAGACGCCGGCCCGGGTGGCCAGCGAGGCCACCGTCCACGCCTCGGCCGGCCGGTCGTGGAAGGCCTGCAGGGCGGGGGCGAGCACCGGGTCGGCGAGGCCCCGGTACCAGCTGGGCGCGTCGGCGCCGGCCCGGTCGAACCAGCTGCGCAGCGTACACACCAGGGCCCAGTCCAGGAGCCGGTCCATCAGCGCCTGCGAACCCGCGGAGGTCTGCGCGGCGTCGGCGGCGGCCGTCTCCAGCCAGGCGCAGACCTCGGCGTCCTCCCTGACCACCAGGACGGGCGGCAGGGCCCGCAGCAGCCGTTCGTGGCGACGGCCCGAGGCCCGGTAGGCGCCCACGATCAGCGAGGTCGCCTCCTGCGCCCGCGCCCCCCAGCGGATGCCGCCGAGTTCCTCGCCGGCGCACTCGGCACGCGGGCCGAAGCAGGCGATCTCGTAGGAGGCGTGCTCGCCGGGGACGGTGCCGGGACCGTCCGCGAGGTGGAACGGCGCGGAACCGTTCACGATGGCCGTGTCACCCGCGCCGACCGGCCGCTCGGTGCCGTCGGGCAGCAGCAGCGTGCCGCCGCCGCGCAGCACGCTGACCATGGTGAGCGGCGCGCCGTCGGCGAAGCGGACGCTCCAGGGCGCCGTCAGTACGGCGTGGCTGACGACCGAGCCCTCGGCCCGGATGCCACTCAGCAGAGAACTCAGAAGGTCCACGGAGCGCAGCGTAGACGATCTCCTATGTTCCGGAGGGTTTCTCCCATGGATCATCCACATCCCCCCGGCTGTACTGGACTCGTCGAACGGAATCCCACCGCACCGAACCAGTCAGGAGAACACCGTGACGCAGCAGCCCGGCAGCCACGCCAGGACGGCCCTCGTGGTCGTCGCCCACCACCGCACCGACTCCCTCACCGCGCACACGGCCCGCCGGGCCGCCGCCCGGCTCGAGGCCGCCGGGTACCGCATCGACCTGCTCGACCTGCACGCCGAGGGGTTCGACCCCCGGATGAACGCGGCGGACCAGCCGGACTGGGGCGACCGGGAGAAGGCGTACTCGGACGAGACCCACGCCCACATGCGGCGCATCCTCGACGCCGACGTCGTCGTCGCCGTCTTCCCGGTGTACTGGCAGCACGTGCCCGCGATCCTCAAGGGCTGGATCGACCGCGTGTGGAACTACGGCTTCGCCTACGGCCGCAGCAAGCCCCGCCTCGCCGGCAAGCGCATGCTGTGGCTGGCCCTGGCCGGCGCCACCTCCGACGACCCCGTCACGGAGGGCATGCGGACGCTCCTGGAAACCAACCTGAACGAGGGCATCGCCTCCTACTGCGGCTTCTCCCGTTCCACCGTCGGCCTGCTCACCGACGCGGAGGAGCGCCCGCAGAGCTTCGACGCCGAAGGCAACCTGCTGGTCGGCGAAGCGGTCGCGGGCGCCGCACGGGAGGCGCAGTACGCCGACTTCGACCGGCGCGCCGGGGAGATCGTGGAACGCTTCGCCTCCGCCGGGGAACTCGTGACGGCCTGAGCCTTCCCGCTTCGCCCGCCTCCCGCCGCGGCGCCGATGACGCGGGACCGGCGTCGGCGCGGGAGCGGTGGGTTCCGTGACGGCGTCCGGGCGGGAACCCGTGGACCGCCGCGGCCCCCTACCCGATGGGGACGACGCGGGCCCAGGCGGGCGGCGCCTGCGGCGTGTACTCCTCCTCGTCCTCGCGCACGGGCCGGGGGGCGCGCGGGAAGAGGCCGACGACCGTGCGGCAGGGCGGCGGCGCCGACGGCCACGGCGTCTGCCCGTCCGTCAGGGCGACGATCACGTCAGGGCGGGGCCGGGAGCGCAGCGCCCGGGCGAAGCCGGACCGCAGGTCCGTACCGCCGCCGCCGACCAGTTCGAGGTTCTCGGCACGGCACAGCGGTACGGCGACCCCCGCCGCCGCGTCACAGGAGATCACCGAGACCAGGTCCCGGCGCCCGCCCACCGCCCGGGAGATCGCCGCGACCTCCAGCAGTGCGCCGCCCAGCTCCGCGTCGCTCACCGACCCGGAGGTGTCGATCACGACGCAGACCCGGGGCGGCATCCGCCGCAGGCTCGGCAGCACGACGCCCGGGAGGCCGGCCGAACGCCGCGACGGGCGCCGGTAGCTGTGGTTCTCGCCCGCGCCCGGCGCGCCCGCGGCCGCGCGGACCGCCGCACCGAGCAACTGCCGCCACGGCTGCGGGGGATGGAACGCCTCGTCCGCCCACCGGCGCCACCCCTCCGGGGCCTCCCCGGGCCGGCCGGTGATCGCCTCGGACACGCGGAAGCGTACGGCGTCCCGCTGCTGCCGACTCAGCCCGTGCGCTCCCTCGGGACCCAGCTCCCAGGGCCGCGCCCGCCCGTCCGCACCGCTGCCGCAGTCCAGCCAGGCCAGCCCCGCGGCGCCCGCCATCGAGGACGTCCGCAGGTACTCCTCCATCAGCAGCCCGTCCGGCAGGCCCAGCATCGACGGCCGTACCGCACCCGCCGGCATCGGCAGGCCGTCGCCGTAGACGTCGTCGTTGATCTCGAAGTCCGCCGCGACGTTCTGCCGCAACCGCTCGCCCGGCCCGTGCTCGCCCCGCTCGCGCGCGTACCGCTCGCTGCGCCCGTGGTGGTCCCGGAGCAGGTGCGAGACCTCGTGCACCCACACCCCCGCCAGCTCCTCCAGCGGGGTCCGCGCCACGAACAGCGGGGAGACGTAGCAGCGCCAGTACGCGTCCACCGCCATGGTCGGCACCGAACGGTCCTCCACGACGTGCAGCGCGAACAGGGCACTGGCCAGGTAGGGGCGCACCGAGACCGCGTGCAGCCGGGCGGCCAGCAGCTTCTCCGTGTCCAGCGGGACGGCGGGCGCCGGCGGCGGGCCGGGCACGTCGGCCCGTACCGGCCGCGGCGGCGGGGGAGGGGACATCGGACGGGGCAGCGGGCGGGGCAGCGGACGTGCCCGCCGGGGCTCCGGGCGCGGCTGCGGCTGTGACTGCCGCACGGCCCCGGTCACGCGCACCCGCCCGCCGCGCTCCCGGCCCCGGCGGCCGCCACGGCCCGGGCCCCCGGCGTCCGGGCCACCGAGTCCTCCGCCCGCCGCGCCAGGCCGATCACGGGGGAGAGGCGTTCCACCGCCTCCGGCACCTCCCACCCGTCGCGCCGCAGCGCGGCCAGCGCCTTCGCCGGTCCGACCAGCAGGTCCGGCGCACCGGTCTCCATCGCCCGGACCAGCACCTTCCAGGCAGCCTCCCAGCGCTCCCGCTCCGGGCGCGCGCCGACGGCGGCCACCACCGCCTCCAGCGTGGCCTGGCGCAGGTCGCCGCGGCCGGGCAGTTCGGCGGCGCCGGGGTCGGCCAGCAGCACGTCCGGATCCGGCAGCTCCATCCGGTCGATGTGGGCCAGCAGTTCGAGGCCGGGCCCGTCCCCGACCGCGCCCCGCACCAGCAGCGCCAGCACGTCCCGGGAGACCGAGGCGGCCGTGCCGAAGGCGAGCAGCGTCATCGCGGCCTCCCAGCTGCGGGGCGAGGGCCAGGCACCGCCGCGCCGGGTCTCGGTGGTCGGCAGCCGGTGGATCAGCGTCGGCCGGGTGCTCAGGAACCCGCACACCGCGCGGCGGGCGAACGCCACCGCGTCCGGCAGGCCCGCCGGGTCCAGCCGGGGCAGCTCCGCGCGCGGCCAGACCCCGCCGAGGCCGCGAACCACCACCTCCCGGTCGTGCACCCAGTACAGGTGCACGAACCGGTTCGCCAGCGGCGGGCTCAGCTCCCAGCCGTCCGCGGCCGACGCGCGGGGATTGGCCGCGGCCACGATCCGCACGCCGGGCGGCAGTTGCAGCGCGCCGACCCGCCGCTCCAGCACCACGCGCAGCAGCGCGGCCTGGACGGCCGGGGTGGCGGTGGACAGCTCGTCCAGGAAGAGCAGCCCCCGCCCGGCGCGCACCAGGTCCACGGCCCACTGCGGCGGGGCCATGGGCACCCCGTTCACCGCCGGGTCCTCGCCCACGACGGGCAGCCCGGAGAAGTCGGTCGGCTCGTGGACGCTCGCGATGACGGTGGTCAGCGGCAGGTCGAGGGAGGCGGCGAGCTGGGTCAGCGCGGCGGTCTTGCCGATGCCGGGCTCGCCCCACAGGAGTACGGGCAGGTCCGCCGCGACGGAGAGGGCCAGCGCCTCCAACTGCTCGTCGGGGCGCGGCTCGGTGGTGGTCGTCCGCAGGAGCGTCAGAAGGTCCTCGGCGAGACCGAGCTGCGGAACGGGTACGGGGAGGAGGGTGCTGGAAGTCATGGGCATCACCTGGGTGGTCGGTTGAGGGGAGACGGGTACGGGAGACCCGTCGTGGTCGAGTGGCGTACGTACGGCGCCCCCGGCGCGGCACGCGGACGCCCGGCGGGGCACGTCGCGGCCCTCAGGCCGCCGGGCCGACGCGGGTCGTCAGGAGGGCAGGCCGGTCCGGGGACGGGTACGGCGGCCGCGCTTGCGGCGCAGATCGGGCGGCATGCGCCGGTCGGGCCGGGGCCGGCGGCCGCCGTCCCGCGCCACGTCCGCGGCGGGGTGCACGCGTACCAGGCCCGAGCGGAAGAGCCCGTGGTCCAGGCGGCCGGCCACCGCGTCCTCCAGGGCGTCCCGCAGGGGCCCTTCGCGCAGGACCGCGCCGGGGCCGAGCAGCCCCTCGACCACGGCCAGGGCCCCGGTCACGTCCCCGTGGCGGAGCCGCTCGCGGACGGCGGGCAGCGCCTCGGGGCTGCGGTGCACCGCGTCGATCGCCCGCAGGCAGGGCAGCCCCGGCCCGCCCAGCGCCATGAGCAGGCCCTCGCGGGCCAGCTGGGCCGGGTCGTGGTCGACGGCCGCGAGGACCCCGTCCCGCAGCGCGATCCGGTGCACGCGCCCCAGGCACTGGACCCGGTGCGGGTCCGCGGCCCCGGCGTCCGGGCCCGCGTAGGGGACGGGTCCGGCGGCCGGCGGCAGTGCCGCGGCGACCAGCGGGTGGAGCCGTTCCGCCGGGAACAGCCCGGCGCGCAGGAGTTCCAGGTCCGGCAGGGTCCGCGCCGCGGCCTCCGGCAGCACCGGCAGCTCCGCGATCCGCTGCGGCGACAGCGCTTCCCGTACCGGCCGGAGCGCGGGGGCGTGGCTGTCGTCCGGGGCGACGAGTTCGAGCACGGCGCGGCTGCGCGTGCCGAGCCGTACGGTCAGGGCGCCGCGGGCGCGCCCCTCGGCCCGCAGCAGCAGCTCCGCCTCCGCCGCCCAGCGGCCGGCGGCGTCCGCGCCGCACCGCTGCGCCAGTTCGGCGCTGCGGGTGCCGTCCCAGAGGTGACGGTGCAGGTCGAGCCGGAAGCGCCGGTCGGGGTGGGGGTGCGGATGGTGCCCGGGCGCGTCCGCCCGGGATTCCTCCCAGAGCGCCAGGGACATCCGCTGCCCCGCGTCCGCCCAGGCCGGCGGGGTCCGCACGACGAGGTGCGGTGCCGTGCCGCCCGGGTCCGCGTACCGGGCCAGCGACACGGTGAGCCCGGGCCGGAGCCGCCCGTCGGGGGCGATCCGGGGCATGTGCCAGCGCAGCAGGTCCGGCGCGAGCCGGCGCAGGTCCGCCCGGAGGCGGTTGACGAGGTCGGTGCCGTGGCGGAGGCGCACGGCGCGCAGATCGATGTCGACGTCGACCCGGGCGGCGGCGCAGGCTCCCGCCCAGTCACCGTGCACACGGCGGGCGGTCGCGATTTCGATCATGGACGGTGGCACGGCGTACTCGCGTACGCGCTGCCACATCAGCAGGCGGGCGGGAACCGGTTCCGCGAAGTGAGCTGCCATCAGCACTCACCTTGCGCGGACGATTCCCCCCATCCGAGAAAGGAGGAGTTCTTCATCGCCGGCATCATAGGCAGCCCCGCAACGATCTGTCAGCCGAGTATCGCGACGGTCGGCCGCCGGGCGGTGCCACCCCCGATAACTGTTGAAATAGGGACGATCCCCTCGCGTTGACGCCTCGGCAGACGCATGTAATGTGCAGTGAGTTGGGTGATCGTTCGAAGTGTCGCCCCAGGCCCGGGGCGGATCTCACGAATCCCGGGCGGCGCGGCACACGAGTACGGGGGTACGGCCATGAGCAGGACGCCGAGGTGTCGCCACTGTTGGCAGAGCGGCGGAAGAGCCGGCGCCGTCGCCAGACGGGAAGAGCCGCGGCGCGACGGGTGACGCGATGTCCCGATCACTGCTGAACGCCCTGCGATCCCGCCGGACCCTCCCGCGCCCGGCCGTGTCCGTGCTGATCCTGCTCAACCTCATATGGCTGGTGCTGCTCCTCACGGGCACCGACGCCGGCCCCGCCGCCTGGGCCTGCGGAATCGCCCTCGCCGCGGCCTTCCTCGCCGTGCCCTGGGTGTCGGACATCGGTGAGGAGGAGGAAGAGGAGACCCCCGACCGCGCGGCCCACCTGTGGGTGGCCGGGGTCACCGTCATGGCGGTCGGACTGGTCCTCACCGACGGCGAGAACGCCACGGTGATGCTCTCCTACCCCGCCATCGTCTCCGTCTGGATCTGCCGCCCGGCCCGGGCACGCGCCGTCTGGTCCGCACTGCTCGCCCTGCTCGGGACCGGGCTGTGGTACGTGGAGGGAGCCGACCCGGGAACCGCGGCCGCCCTGTTCGGAGCCGCGGTTGCCGTCGCCATGAACCACATCCTGCGCGCCGCCGTCGCCCGGGCCCGCGAGGCCCGCATCGCCCAGCGGGAACTGGTCTCCGCCTCCCGGGGCATGGAACGCAACCGGCTGCTGCGCGAGGTGCACGACATCGTCGGGCAGGAGCTCACCCTCATCGCCATGGAAGCCGAGCGGGCCCAGGCACAGCCCCGTCCGGCATCGGCCGGTGACGGCCCGTCCGGCATCGAGTCCGTGGGCGCACGGGCCCGCACCCTGCTCTCCCGCATGGAATCGGAACTCATGTCCCTGCGCGGCACCTCCTTCGCCGAGGAGTGCAGGCGCGCGGAGGAGGCCTGCGCGGCCGCCGGCCTGTCCCTCACCGTACGGTTCGAAGTGCCCGGCGGGCCGCTCGCACCGCAGGCCGACCAGGTCCTCGGCTGTGTCCTGCGGGAGGCGATGACCAACGTGTTCCGGCACGCCCCCGGCGCGCGCTCCTTCCGCTTCTCGGTCGGCGAGGACCCGCGGGGCATCGCGTTCACCGCCGTCGACGACGGCGGCCCCGTCCCGCCGCCCCGGCCCGGCATGGGCCTGACCGGCCTGCGCGACCGGCTGGCCGAGATCGGCGGCGAACTCGAGGCGGACCTCACACCGGACGGCCGCTTCGCCCTCGCCGGGTACATCCCCCGGACCGTCCCCACCGGATCCCCCGAGGAGGCCCCGTGACCGAGCGGACCCCGGGCGCCGGCACGCCGCCGGACATCCGCATCCTCGTCGTCGACGACCACCGCATGGTCCTCGGCAGCCTCGCCGCGGCCCTGCACGCCACCGACGGCTTCGAGGTCGTCGCCGCCGTCAGCCGCAGCGAGGACGTGGTACCCGCCGTGCTCAAACACCGGCCGGCCGTGATCCTGCTGGACAACGGGCTGCCGGGGCGCGACGGAGTGACACTCCTCGGCGACATCCGCGCGGTCCACCCCGCGTGCCGGGTCGCCCTCATGACGGCCGTGCGACAGCGGTCCGTCGTACGCGACGCCATCGCCCGCGGGGCGCTCGCCGTCATGTCCAAGAGCGCCCCGCTGTCCCAGCTCATCACCACCCTGCGGGGAGTGGCCGCCGGACAGCTCACCCTGGACGAGGAGGTGCTGCCCTGGGTCACCCAGGCCGGCGACTGCCTGCTCAACGAGCGCGAGCGCGACGTCCTGCGGGTCGTGGCCACCGGCGCGTCGATCGGCGAGATCGCCGCCGAACTGAGCCTGGCCCAGGGGACGGTGCGCAACGTGGCCTCCAGCGCCATCAAGAAGCTGGGCGCGCGCAACCGGTACGACGCGACGCGGATCGCGGCCGAGCAGGGCTGGCTCTGACCCGCCGCCGGGGACGGGTGCGTGCGGCGTCCGCCGCGCCCGCCCCCGGCCGTCACGCCCGCGACCAGCTGAGCGGCAGACTCACCCGTCCGCTCAGGAAGTTCGAGTAGACGGGACCGCCCGGCCCGGTCTCCTCCATCGTCCCCACCAGGGTCCGCAGCCCGTCGAGCAGCGTCCCGATCTCGACCCGCGCCAGGTACGCGCCGAGGCAGAAGTGGGAGCCGTACGCGAACGACACGTGCCGGTTCGGGGTCCTGGCCAGGTCGAAGCGGTCCGGCCGGTCGAAGACCCGCTCGTCGTGGTTGGCGGAGACGTTCCACACCGTCACCACGTCGCCGGCCGCGACCGCCCGCCCCCGCAGCACCACGTCCGCCGCCGCCGTCCGGCCGGCGTGCAGCGCGGGCGAGGTCCAGCGCAGCACCTCCTCCACCGCCGACCGCGTGGACACCTCCCCCGCGCGCAGCAGCCGCCACTGCCCGGGATGCGCCAGGAGCGCCCGTACCCCGCCGATCATCGAGAGCCTGGTCGTCTCGTCGCCGCCCAGGATCAGGCTGTAGCAGTTGAGGACGATCTCCTCGTCGGTCAGCGGTTCACCGCCCGGACGCGAGCGCGCCAGCGCGCTGATCACATCGTCGCCGGGGGCGTCCCGGCGGCGCGCGGCCAGTTCCGCGAAGTACAGCAGGATGTCGTTGCGCGCGAGCCAGGCCTCCTCCGGGCCCGCGTCGGCGTTCTCCGAGCCCAGCGCGGCCGACGTGAGGGCGAGCAGCTCGTCCCGGTCCGCCTCGGGCACGTCCATCAGGTCGCAGATCGCACGCAGCGGGATCCGTGCCGCCACGTCCCGGGCGAAGTCGCAGGCACCCCGTTCGAGGGCCTCCTCCAGCAGGGCCAGGGTGGCGGTGCGCACGCTGCGCACGACGCCCTCCAGCGCCCGGGGCGAGAAGGACTTCATCAGGGCGGTGCGCAGCCGCGTGTGGCGGGGGCCGTCGGTCACGGCCAGCATGCTGCCGCCCGCCGAGTCGCCGCCCGCGAGCAGGGTGTCGAGGACGTTGCCGCGGTCGGAGCGGAAGGTCTCCGAGGCCCGGTACACGGCCGACACGTCCTCGTGCCGGGTCACCACCCAGAAGCCGGGCCTGCCGTCGCGGGGCGGCTGCCAGTGCACGGGATCCCGGTCGCGCAGGGTGCGCCAGACCTCGGTGAGGTCCTGCTCGGCGTGCAGGACCGGGTCGGACAGGTCGAGTCCGGCGGGCAGCCGCGGCGGCACGTCCACGCGTACGGGCGGGTGCAGGACGGTCATCGGCGTGCCTCGTCGGGGGCCGTCGCGGCGGGGTCCGCGACCCGCGCCAGGCAGGCGGCGCGGCCGGCGGGCCCGTGGAGCGTGCGCCAGCCCGGCGGTACGGGGACGAAGGCGGGCCACAGGGCCCTCCGGCCCTCGTCGCCGCCGTCGCCGCCGTTGACGTCGCACAGTACGAGGAACCGGCCGTCCTCGTCGTCGAAGGTGTTCCTCATCGGGCGGTGCTGCCTTCCTTGCGCCGGGCGGCGTCGGCCAGGCCGCGCGGGGTGCAGCCGGCGAGCGCGTCGCGCGGGCCGATGCCGAACCCGGCCCGGCGGGCCAGCGTGATCAGTTGGACGAGGCGGATGCTGTTCCCGCCGATGCCGAAGAAGTCGTCGTCCGGACCGGTGCCCGGGACGCCGAGGACCTCGTCGAAGAGCGCGGTGAGCAGGGCGACTTCCGGGTCGGGGCCGCCGTCGGGCGGCGCGGTCCCGCCGGGAGCGGCCGTGGGGCGGCGCTCCAGCAGGGCCGCGCGGTCCAGCTTGCCGTTCGCGGTCAGCGGCAGCGCGTCCCACAGGTGGTACTCGGCGGGCACGAGGTGCCCGGGCAGCAGCCCGCCCAGGTACCGCCGCAGCCCGGCGGCGTCCACGTCCGCGGCACCCGTCCGGACGGCGAGGTGCGCGGCCAGCACCCGGTCGCCGGACGGGTCGGGGCGCGCGGTGACGGCGGCCTGGGCGACCCCCGGATGCGTGCGCAGCGCGGCTTCCACCTCGCCCGGCTCGACCCGGAAGCCGCGCACCTTGACCTGATCGTCGCCGCGGCCCTCGTAGGCGAGTTCCCCGCCCTCCGTCCAGCGGGCCCGGTCGCCGGTCCGGTACATGAGGGAGCCGGGCGGGCCGTACGGATCGGGTACGAAGCGCTGCGCCGTCAGGGCCGGCCGCCCCAGGTAGCCGAGGGCGACGCCGCGGCCGGCGACGTACAGGTCGCCCGTCATGCCGGGCGGCAGCGGCCGGAGTCCGGGGCCCAGTACGGCCACCCGTGTGCCGCGCACGGGACGGCCGATCAGCGGGGCGCCGGAGCCCGACAGCGGCCCGTGCAGGGTCGCCGCCACGGTGCACTCGGTCGGCCCGTACGCGTTGATCATGCGTCGGCCGGGGGACCAGCGCGCCACGAGGTCGCCGGGGCAGGCGTCGCCGCCGACGATCAGCGTCGCGAGGTCGGGCAGCGGCGCGCCGGCGGGCAGGGTCGCCAGGACGGCCGGCGGGATGAGCGTGTGGGTGACGCGCTCGGCGGCGAGCAGGCCGGCCAGGGTCTCGCCGACCAGGGTGCTGCCGGCGGGCGGGATGACGAGGGTGGCGCCCGCGGCGAAGGCCAGCACGCTCTCCAGCACCGCGGCGTCGAAGCTCGGCGAGGAGAACTGCAGGACCCGGGCGGTGGAATCGGCGGCGCAGCGGTCGAGGAGGGTCGCGGCAAGGTCGGCCAGGCCCCGGTGCGGGACGACGACGCCCTTGGGGTCGCCGGTCGACCCCGAGGTGTAGATGACGTACGCGGGCGCTTCGGGGTCGGCGTCGGCAGGCGGCGGCACGTCCGCCGCCGCGGGGGCGTCGAACGCGGCCGGGTCCACGAGGACGTGGCCGCAGCCCGCGTCGGCGGGCAGGGACGGCAGGGTCTCGGCGCTGACCACGGCCAGTGCGGGAGCGGCGTCGCGGACCATGTACCGCACACGGGCGGCCGGATAGCACGGGTCCACCGGCAGGTAGGCGGCGCCCGTGCGCAGCACGGCGAGCTGGGCGACGGTCATGGCGCGCGAGCGCGGCAGCAGCAGGGCGACGACCTCCCCCGGCCCGGCCCCGGCGGCCCTGAGCCGGCGGGCGAACCTCTCCGCGGCACCGTCGAGCTGCGCGTACGTCAGGTCGCCCTCGGGGGAGGTCAGGGCGAGGGCCCCGGGAGTGGCGGCGGCGTGCCGGGCCACGGCGCGGGCCAGCGTCAGCGGCGGCGCGGTGGGGTCCGGCTCCGCGCAACCCGGGCCGTCGACCGCGCCGGGGCCGTCCACCGCGCCCGGGCCGTCGACCGCGCCGGGGCCGTCCACCGCGCCCGGGCCGTCGACCGCGCCGGGGCCGTCCACCGCGCCCGCGCCGTCCACCGCGCCCGGCAGGGACAGCAGGCCGACCGGCCGCTCGGGGTGCTCGGTGAACTCCGCCAGAGCCGCCTCCAGGCAGTCCAGCAGCCGCTCCGGCGCCAGGTGGCCGAGCGCACCCGGACGGTGGTCCAGGCGCAGGGCGAAGCGGTCGCCCGGGACCACGGAGAAGCCGGCGGCGTAGTGGTTGGCGTCGTACGAGACCGCCGACTCCAGGCGCAGCCCCGGGACGAGCAGGTCGAACTCGGCGGCGGCCAGCGGCGCGCGCTCGGCGACGGCGACCGTGTCGAAGAGCGGCCCGGACCCGGCGACGCGCTGTACGTCGGCGGGCCCGAACTCCGCCGACCAGGGCTCCAGTTCGTCCAGGCGGTCCTGCACCCCGGTCACCAGCTCCGCCCAGGAGCGGGCCGGGTCCACGGTCACGGGGACGGGCTGGACGGTGGCGTGGGCGCCGACCGGGGGCTCGGCGGCCCGCGCCCCGCGTCCGGTGGGCAGCCCGCCGACGACCACCCGGTCCCGGCCGGCCGACAGTGCCTGCAAGGCCGCCCAGACGCCCTGCACCACGGCGTCCAGGGTCACGCCCGCGGCTTCCGCGCGCGCCGCGAGCCGGCTGCTGCGCCGCTCGTCGAGGTGGCGGGTCAGCCGCACGGGAGCGGTGGTGAGGCCGGTTCCCAGCAGCAGCGGGGAGGCGTCGGCGAGGACCGCTCGCCAGCCCCGCTCGGCGGCCGCCGCGTCCACGGCGGCGGCGGGCGGCAGGGGTTGCGGCCCGGGCAGCGCGGCGGGGCCGGCCGCGTACCCGGCGAACAGCTCCTTCACCAGCCGCGGCTGCGACCAGCCGTCGCACACCAGGTGGTGGTGGGTCAGCACCAGTACGGAGCGGTCCTCGCCCGTCCGGACCAGCAGCAGCCGCAGCAGCGGCGGGGCGTCCAGGGCGAAGGGGGTGCCGCGCTCCGCACGGGCGAGGCGCGCCACCTCCTCCTCCCGCGCCCGCTCCGCGAGACCGCGCAGATCGGTCTCCCGCCAGGGCAGGGCGAGGTCCCCGGCGGCCACGACCGCCGCCGGTTCGGAGTCCCGGTGGGCGAACCCGGTGCGCAGGACGGCGTGGTGGGACAGCAGCCGGTCTCCGGCCGTGCGCAGCCGGGCCGCGTCCAGCGGCCCGTCCAGCCGGAGGACGAGCTGGAGGTTGTACAGCTCGGGGGCGTCCTGGTCGCGGCCGTAGACGAGCGTGACGAGCAGCCCGCGCTGCGCCGGGGTGAGCGGCGATGGCATGTCTTACCTCGTGTTCTGGGTGGGTCGGGGGGTGCGGGGCGTACGGGTGACGGGGCCGGCGGAGGCGATCACGTCCGGGTCGCCCGCGGGCGCGCCGATGCGCCGCAGGTCGGGTTTGCCGTTGTCGGTCAGCGGGATGCGGGACCACAGGGCGATCCGCGAGGGCGCGTGCGCCGGCGACAGGCTCTGCGCCACGGCGGCCGTGAGCCGGCCGAGCAGCTCCCGGGGATCCCCGGCCCGGCCGTCGCCGTCGCCGGTGCCGGCGGCGGCGGTGACCGCGGCGCCGACGTGTTCGCCCGCGTCGCCGTCCACCACCCGGTGGACCAGGGCCTCGGCGACGGCCCCGGTGGCGAGCAGTGCCCGCGACACCTCGCCCGGGTGGACCTTGACCCCGGCCGTCTTGATGACGCCGTCCAGCCGGTCCACCAGGTGGAGGTAGCCGTACGCGTCCCAGTGGCCGAGGTCGCCCGTACGCAGCCAGCCGTCGCGCAGGACGCGGCGGGACGCCTCCGGGTCGCCGACGTAGTGGGACATCATCTGCGGTGAGCGGACCAGCACTTCGCCGGTGGCGCCGTCCGGCAGCGGCCGGGTGCCGCCCCCGGGTGCGCACACGCGGACGTCCACGCCGGGGAAGGGCCGGCCGGCCGAGGGCAGCAGCTCCCGTTCCCAGTGGTCGACGGGCTCGAGCACGGTCACCCGTCCCGCCTCGGTGGTGCCGTAGCACTGGACCAGGCGGGGGCCGAAGGCCTCGCGGGCGCGCTCCAGCCGTCCGGGGGAGGCGGGCGAGCCGCTGTAGATGAGCGCCCGCAGCGACCCGAGGTCGCAGGCAGCCAGGCCCGGGTGGTCGAGCAGCGCGTACAGGTGCGGTACGGCCAGGTAGGTGCGGGTGACGCGGTGCGCGGCCACGGCGTCGAGCACCGCCGCGGCCTCGAAGCGCTCGTGCAGCACCAGCGTCCCGCCGGCGCACAGCACCGCGTCCGCCATGGGCCCGGCGGCATGGCTCAGCGGGGTCACCACCAGCATCACGGGCTCCTCCGCGGCCAGCTGGGCGGCGTCGCCGAGCACCAGGGCGCTCCAGGCGGCCAGCGGCTGGCGGACGCCCTTGGGCCGGCCGGTGCTGCCGCTGGTGTACGTGACGACGGCGGCCCGGTCCAGCGCCCCGGGGGTGGGCACCGGACCGGACCGCGGCTCGGGGGCGCGTACCTCCCCGCCCGCGGCCGGGCCGTCGGCGACGACGACCGTGAGGGGGTGGGGCGTACGGGCACGGACGGCGTCGGCGTGCCGGGCGTGCGAGGGGTCCACGACGAGGACGCCGGCCCCGTTCTCCGCCAGGATCGCCGCCTGCGCGTCGGCGTCGAGGAGCGCGCCGTCGGGCCCGGGGTTGACGGAGCGCAGGTGGACGACCGTGGCGCCGAGCAGATGGGCCGCGTACCGGTGGGCCAGCAGGGCCGGGTGGTTGGCCTCCGTGAGGAGCCCGACGGCGGGCGAGGCCGCCTCGGGCGGGACGGGCAGGCCCGTGGCCGCGAGCGCGTCGCGGGCGTGCAGGACCGCGTCGCGCAGCCGGCGGCCGGTCAGTTCGAGATCGCGCCAGCGCACCGCGACCGTGTCCGGCCGTGCGGCCAGGACGTCGAGGACGCGGGAGACGTAGTGCTCCCGGGCGGGCGGGTTCGGGTTCACGCTCCTCCTCCGTGCTCCGGGTGTCCGGCCCGTCCGGCGGCCGGAGCCGCCGGACGGACAGGAGTGGGACGTCGTCGGATCAGCAGCAGGACGACGACGAGGAGGAGGACGAGGAGCAGCACAGGGCGTTGCCGCTCGAAGCGCCCATCTCCGGGAGGGCCACGCCGTCGGCGACGTCCAGGACCTCGAGCTCCTCGATGTCGAAGGAGGTGAAGAGCTGGTCGAAGTCGGCAACAGCGGTGGTGTTCGCCATGACGGTATTCCTCTCGTGTTTTCCGAATTCGGTCCGTATGCGGACCGACGACCTGATGCTGCACCAGGAACCGGGCTGTCCGAAACCATTCGGATCCCCCTTCTGACAATGCTCACGACTCGCGTGACAAACGTCATCGAAATCGGCCCGAAGTCATTTTCTGCGGTATGGCGGCACACACCTGGGCCTTAGAGTGAGCGCCGAGACCCGTGCCAGAGGAGGCCCCCATGGACCCCAATTCCCGTACCGGACGCGCGCCCCGCGGACCGCTGATCGGGGCCGTCTTCGGAGCCGTCTGGTTCCTGATAGGCCTGGGCGCGCTGCACGGCACCGCCCGGGCGGCCGCCGCCGCGGCCGGCGCCCTGCTCGTCGTCGCCGTGACCTTCGCCGTCCTGCGCTCCCGCCGCGCACCCGCGCCCGCCCCGGCCGGCCCCGTGGCCCCGCGCGGGCGCGCGTTCGTCAGGCTCCTCGTGGTGCAGGCCGTCCTCCTCGGCGTCGGCGCCGGACTGATCAACAGCCGCCTGCACACACCCCAGTTGGCGTTCGCCTGGGCCGCGCTCGTCGTCGGCGGTCACTTCTTCCCGCTGGCCCGCGTCCTCGGCGCGCCCCTGCTGCGCGTCCTGGGCGCGGTGATGGTCGCGGTGGTCGCCGCGACCGCCGCCACCGCCCTGGCGGCGCCCGGCACCACTCCGTGGATCTGGCAGGCACTTCCCGGCCTCGGCTGCGCGGGCGCGCTGTGGGCGGCCGTCCTGGCCACCGGGGCGCGCACCCGCGCCCGCCGCGGATGACACTTGTCACGCACGCCGTGACAGGTGTCAGGAAAAACCCGTCGCGGCCGCTTCCCGCCCCCACCGGCGGACCACAATGTCTCCGTGAAAGAGGGAGACGTGACGGTGAACGTGGAAGACGAAGTCGAAGACCCGGTGGGAATACGCGTATTCAGCAGGGTCCCGATGAATCCGGAATGGTCGGCGGACCGCCTCGTGCCCCTGGTCCGTGAATTGCGGACCGAGCACGGCGCACCCGTCGTGTATCTCGAACGCGGCTGGCTGCACGGCCCGCACGTCGACGTCGTCGCCCGCCCCGGCCCCTTCGGCCCGCTCCCCTGGAAGGCCCTGGCCTCCCGCGCCGCGGCCCCGCCGGCCGGCGGCCGGGAACCCCTCACCGAACGCGCCTACCTCGCGCAGGCCCGCGAACTGGGCCGCCTCGAACAGGTCGACCCGCCCTACCTGCCGATGGCCCCGCACGGCACCGTGCGGCTCGTGCCCGCCGCGCAGGCCCACCCCGGCTGGCCCGAGCGGGTCCGGCCGCTGCGCGAACTGGCCCTGTCACGGATGACCGCGCCCGTCGTGCACTGCCTGGAATCCCTCGCCCGGGACCCCGGGAGCGCCCTGGTGCGCATGGCCGAGGCCTTCACCGCGCTCGCGGGGGCCCACCCCTACGGGGTGCCGCACGGCACCTTCTCCTTCCGCTCCCACGCCGAGGCGTTCTTCCACTGGGCCGGCCCCGGCAAGGACCCCCGCGCCGCCTTCGGGCGACGGCTCGACGCGGAGCGCGCCGTCCTGCGCCCCGTCGTCGAACGCGCCCTGACCGGCGGGGAGAGCGCCACGGCCGCCCAGTGGCGCGCCGCCCTGTCGTACGGCTGCGGCCTGTTCGAGGCCTCGGCCGTGCACGGCGAGACCACCCCGGCCCTGCTCGACTCACTGGCCGGCGCGCAGCCGGACGCGGGCCCGGACGCGGGGCGGGCGACCGCGCGCAGCGCCTTCCACACGGCCGTCGGGGACGCCGGCGTCACCGACACCGGCGCCCCCTGGTTCCTGGCCTACCGGCTGGTGATCAACCTCTTCTACCGGCAGCTGCCGCTGTTCGGCGTCTCCCCGATGATGCGCTACTACCTGTGCCACGCCGTCGCCGAGACCGTCGACGAGATCACCGGCGTGACCTGGCAGGAGCGCCTGGCCGCACGCACCACGCACCGCCCGGAGGCCGCCGCGTGAGCGGGGCCCGCGACGGCGCGGCTGCCATCGAGGTCACCGGCCTCGTCAAGCGCTACGGCGACCGGACCGCACTCGACGGCATCTCCTTCGAGGTCGCCAGAGGAGAGGTCTTCGGCCTGCTCGGCCCCAACGGCGCCGGGAAGACCAGCGCCGTCGAGATCCTGGAGGGCCACCGGCCCCGCACCAGCGGCACCGTGCGGGTCCTCGGCGCCGACCCGGCCACCGCCGGCCGCGCCTGGCGCGACCGCATCGGCATCGTCCCCCAGAACTGCACCGACCACGGCTACTGGCGCGTCGGCGAACTCGCCGCCCAGATCGCCGGCTGCTACCGCGACCCCGTCCCGGTCGGCGAACTCCTCGACCTCGTCGGCCTCGGCGACCTGTCCCGGCGGCTCGTGGCCACCCTCTCGGGCGGCCAGCGCCGCAGGCTGGACGTCGCCCTCGCCCTCGCCGGCCGGCCCGCACTGCTCTTCCTCGACGAACCGACGACCGGCTTCGCCCCCGAGGCCAGGCGCGAGCTGTGGAGCGTCGTCGAGCGGCTCAAGGAGGCCGGCACCTCCGTCCTGCTCACCACCCACTACCTCGACGAGGCGGAACGCCTCGCCGACCGCGTGGCCGTCCTGCGCGCGGGCCGCATCATCAGCGTCTCCTCGCCCCAGGACCTCGGATCCGCCGACGCCGGCACCGAGATCAGCTGGCGGGAGGGCGGCCGGACGCGCCGTACGCGGACGCACGACGTACCCGGCTTCCTCGCCGGACTCCAGGCGCGCCTCGGCGACGACGTACCGGAGCTCGAAGTCCGGCGGCCGTCCCTGGAGGACCGCTACCTGCAACTGATCGACCACGAACCCGGGAGCACCGGCACATGAGCACACCCCCCGCCGGCGCCCCGGCCGCCGCCCGCCGGGACACCCCCGGCCGGGCCCTGCCCGGCGCCGTCCCCACCGGACTGCGGCGCGGCCGGGCCGAGATACGGGTCTTCTTCCGCAACCGCACCGCACTCGTCTTCGGGACGCTGCTGCCCCTCGCCCTGATGCTGCTGTTCGGGACCCTCTTCAAGGGATCCGTGCCCGGCACCTCCGTCCCCGTCCACGACGTCGTGGTGGCAGGCGTCCTCGCCTCCGGCGTGATGTCCGCCGCCTTCAACACCCTGGCCATCGGCACCGCCCTGGAGAGCGGCGACGGCACCCTCAAGCGGCTGCGCGGCACCCCGCTGAGCCCGGTCGCGTACTTCCTGTCCAAGGCCCTGCTGGTGCTGGCGCTCAGCGCCCTCCAGCTGGTCCTCGTACCGGTGGTGGCCTGGGCGGCCTTCGGATTCGTCCTGCCCGCCTCGCCCGCCCGCTGGGCGCTCCTGCTGTGGGTGTTCCTGCTCGGCGCGCTGGCCAGTTCCTTCCTCGGCATCGCCATCGGCTCCCTGGTCACCGACCGGCGGGGCATCGGCGCGGTGCTCCAGTTCCCGTTCGTCCTCCTCCAGTTCGTGTCCGGCGTCTACTACCCGTTCGCGCAGCTGCCGGACGCCCTCCAGCACGTGGGAGCCCTCTTCCCCCTCAAGTGGCTGGCGCAGGGCATGCGCGCGGCGCTCCTGCCCGACTCCCTGGCCGCCGCCGAACCCGCGCACGGCTGGGAAACGGGCCGCACGAGCCTCGTCCTGCTGGCCTGGACGGCCGCCGGGCTCGTGCTCTGCGTCCTGGCACAGCGGCGCCTCCTGCGAAAGGGCCTGTCATGACCCCCACCCCCACCCCCACCCCCACCCCCACCTCCACGGGCCCTCGCGCGGAGCCCGTGTGGATGCTCCGCATCAACCCGCTGCGCCGCACCCCCCTGGCCGACGAAACCCTCGCCGACCTCGTGACACGGCTGGCCGGAGCCGAACGCGACACCGCCGCGCTCGCCGCCGAGTGCTCCGACCAGCTGTACGCCCGCATCGGCGACAGCACAGGGGAGGAGCGGGCCCGGCTCGTGGCCCTGCGCCGGGCCATCCACAACGGCCGCACCCCCGGCCCGCTCGCCGCCGCACCCCCCGTGCCCGCCGTGGCGGGGTGGCACGCCGCCCGGGAGCGGCTCGCCCGGCTGCGCCAGGAGGTGCGGGACGCCCACGACACGGCCGTCGCGCGCGAACGCCGCCGCCTCGCGGAACTGCTGGGCGACGAGGACCTGCGCCGCTCCCTCGCGCTGCTCGCGCCCGAGGTCCACGACGCGGCCGCACGCTACCGGCAGGCCGCGGCCCGGACCGGCGAGCCCCCCGCCCGGCTGCGCAAGTCCGAGCGCGGCCTGCTCCAGTACGTCACCCGTGCCATGGTCCGCACCAGCCCCCTCTCCCGCCTCACGGCCGTCGCCCTCGCCGTCCCCGGCGACCACGGCACCGGCCCCGGCGAGGCCGCCTTCACCGGAGCGGTGTCCCACCCCTCCCTGGACCGGGTCATGACGGACTACGTCGGCGCCGGCCTGCCCGGCGCGCCCAGCCGCCGGCCCACCCCCGACGGCTGGGTGCAGCGGCCGCCGACCGCCGAACTCGACCCCGACACGGGCCGCTACACCTTCCTCCACGCCACCGACACCGGAGTGCGGCTGCTCGCCGCCCCGCCGAGCGAGTCCCTGCGCGTCATGCTCGCGCTCACCGCCATGGGCCCCCGCCCCATCGCCGACGTCGCCGCCGAGGCCGCCCGCGTCCTCGACCTCAGCATCCCCGACGCCGTCCGCACCCTCACCGACGCCGTGCACGTCGGCATCCTGTGCACCGCCGCCGGCCCCGAGGACTGGCACGCCGACCCGCTGGCCCCGCCCCGCGGGCCCGGCGCCGAGCAGGTCCGCGACGACCTGGCCACCGTCCGGGAGCAACTGCCCCGGCTGGCCCGCGCACCCGCCGCCGAACGCCCCGCCGTGCTCTCCCGCGTACGGGAGGCCGCCGCCGGACTCAGCCGCGCCGCGGGCCGGCCCGCGACCCTGCTCGTCGAGGAGGACTACGTCGCCCCGCCCCCGGCCCTCACCACCCGGGCCTGGCGGCGGCAACTGGCCGAACTCGGCGACGTGGTGGAGTTCCAGAGCCTCTTCGACCGCATGCACGACGTACGCCGGCTGCTCACCGCCGCCTTCACCGCCCGCTTCGGCACCGGCGCGAACGTCCCGCTGTGGGAGCACGCCGACGGCCTGGTGCGCGAGGTGTACGACCGGGAGCTGCGCTACCGGGTCCACGGCGAACAGGGCCTCGGCCCCGCCGACGGCTCCCTGGAAACCCTGCGCGCCCTGCGCCAACGGGCCCTGGAGGTGCTCCACGCGGACCTCGCGGGCCGCGACCCGGCCGTCGAGGAGGTGCGGTGGAAGCCGTCCGAACTCGCGGCGCTCGCCGACGGCCTGCCCCACGCGCTGCGCCGGGACCCGGTCTCCTACGGGGTGCTCGTCCAGCCCGTCGGCGACCGGCTCGTGGTCAACGACGCCTACGCCGGACACGGCATGCTGTACGGACGCTTCCTGGCCGCCGACGCCGCCGCCGGCGGCACCGCGGCCGGGCACCTAGCCGACCGGCTCACGGCCCGCTACGGCCACGACGGCGCGGCCGTCGCCGAGGACCTCGGCCTGCACCGCCTCAACGTCAACGCCCACCCGCCCGTCCTCCCCGACGGACTGCACGCCCAGGACTGGTACGGCCTGCGCCTGGCCCACGACCCGGCCGCCGACAGGCTGCGCGTCGAACGCCCCGACGGCCGCGAACTGCGCGCCGTCACCCTCGGCGCCGGTTTCCCCGAGCTGTACCCGGCGCCCCTGCGCATCGCCACCTGGCTGCTCAGCGGCGGCCGCCTCGTCAACGACGTGACGGGAGCCCGGCACCGCCTCGCGGGCGGCGACCCGGCCGCCACCCACGCCTGCCCGCGGCTCACTGCCGGGCAGGTCGTACTGTCCCGGCGCCGCTGGTACCCGGGCGAGGACTTCGAGACCGCCCTCGCGGCCGGCCCGGGCGACGCCGACCGGCTGCTCGCGCTCACCGCGTGGCGGGCCCGGCACGGCGTACCGCCCGAGGTGGTCTTCAAGACCGTGGCCGACCCCACCCGGCGGGCCGCCGCGCAGGACCGCAGGCGGCGCAAGCCCCAGTACGCCGACCTGCGCAGCGCCCTCATGACACGGGTCCTGCCCCGGCTCCTGGAACGCGGCGGGACGGTCGGGACGGGCTACGCCGAGGAGGCACTGCCCGGCGTGGGCGCCTCGGCGCACGCCTTCGAGTGGGTGGTGGAGATCGGACGGGCCCCGGGGGGCCGGTTCACGTACACGACGGAGGAAGAACGTTGAGCGACCTGCGGATACTGCGGCCCGGACTGCACTACGCACCCGTGCAGAGCGGGGTCTACTTCGGCCACGGCCGCGGACAGTTCGTACTGCGCGGGCCCGAGGCCCTGTTCGGCGTGGCCGACGTGTGCGTCCCCGCCCTGGAGGACGGGAGCACCGAGGACGGCCTGGTGGCCGCGCTCGGCACCGAGCGGTCCCGGCCGGTGGTCCGGCTCCTGCTGAAGACCTTCGCCGCGCACGGCCTGCTCCTCGACCCGGCCCGCTTCACCGCGCCACCGCCGTCCGAGGAGGAACGACGCCGCCACGCGGGCGCCCTCGCCGAACTGGAGGCCGCCAGTGACGACCCGTACGGCCACTTCGCGACGCTGCGCGCCTCGGCCGTGCTGCTGTGCGGGCCGCCCGAGGCCGTCGCCCCCGCCGCCCGCGGCCTGCACCGCGCCGGGGTGGGCCGGCTGCTGCTGGCCGTACCGGATCCGCGGGCCGTCGCGACGACCGCCCGCCAACTCGGCGCCGAGGTCCACGCGCTCGGCCCGCACGGTGCGCCCCCCGCCGCGGACGCCGACGCGTACGTCCTGTGCCGGACGCCGGAGCAGGACGGCCCGGCGACCGCGGCCGACGCCTGGGCGGCCTGGCTCGAACGCCTGCCGCGGGGCCGGCCCGTGGTGCCCGTGGCCTTCGAGGAGGCGTTCATCCTGGTCGGCCCCGTCCTCGACGGCCCGGACGCGGCCGCCCGCCGCACCGCGCTGCACCGGCGGATCGCCGGCCACGCCGCCGCGCGGCCGGCCGCGCCGGTCACCCGGCCCGTCGGCGACGCCCTCGCCGGGGCCCTCGCCGGGCGGGCCGTGTTCCACGCCCTCACCACCGGCGCCGACCCCGCCGAGGCCCACCTCGTGCACGGCGACGAACCCGCCGCCGACCGCGTCGAGGCGCCGCTGCACCCCGTCGGCCCGGACGCCCCGCCCGTGACCCTGTCCCAGGTCCCCTCCGAGCCCGCCCCCGCGGCCGGGGAGACCGCCGAGGCCGTCGAGTCCCTCGCCGGTCCGTGGACGGGGCTCTACTCCCTGCCCACCCCCTACGACCTGCCGCAGCTCCCGGTCGCCCTCGCGGAGGCCCGCCCGGCCCGCGCCGACGCCCGGTCCTTCGTCGCCCCGGGCGACAACCAGCAGCAGGCCGCCCTCCAGGCCGCGCTCGCGGTGCTGCGCTCCGCCCTGCCCGCCGGGCCGGACGCGGTCGCCGCGGCCGGCACCACCGCCGAGCGCTGGCTGCTGGACGGCGCCCTGCGGCTGCTGGCCGCCGGGACCGGCCCGGCCGGCACCCCGGCCGACTTCGACGCGCTCGCGGCGCGCCCCCGCGGGCTGTGGCGCGTACTGGCCGACTACGAGGACGTCCCGCCCCACGTCGAGCTGCACGAACTGCCCGGCCTGTCCTGGCCGCTGGCCCGTGTCGCGGCCCAGGACGGCACGCCGCTCGCCGCCGCCTGGGGCCCGGACGCCGACGGCGCGGTCGCCGAGGCGCTCGCCGGAGCGCTCGCCGCGATCCGCACCCGGGCGGCGCGCGGCACCGGCCCCGGCGGCCACGGACCCGGCACCGCCGCCCTGGAGACCGCCGACGACACCGAGGTCGCCGCACTGCGGGCCGAGGTGGCCGCGTACGGCGCGGCACGGGGCCTGGAGTTCACCGGCCGCCCCGCCGACCGCGACCCGGTCCTCGGCGAACTCCCCTTCGCACACGGCCGGGTGACCACCGGATGACCACCCCGCCCCCCGCCGCCACGCCTGCCGGCACGCCCGCCGCCACGCCTGCCGACACGACGCCGGCTGGCACGACGCCCGCCACCACGTCCGCCGCTGCGACGCTCGCCGCCGCGATGCCCGGCGCGGCCGCGCCTGCTGCCGCGACGCCCACCGCGGCCGCGTCTGCCAGCACGATGCCCGGCGCTGCCGCGTCTGGCGACACGACGCTCGCGGCCGCCGCGCCCGCCGCCGCGATGCCCGCCGCCACGCCCGCCGGCAGCGTCGCGCCCGTCACCGCCGCCGGTGTCGCGACCGGTCCCGGCCTCGCCGCCGACCCGGACCTCGGCGCGCACCTGGCCGCCCTGCTGGAGCCGCTCGCCCTCGCCACCGGCGCCACCGTCGCGGTGAACGCCGGCTGGGACCTCGGATGGGAGGCACGGCAGTGGCGGGCGGCGGCGGCCGCCGCCGCCCGCCGCCCGCACCTGTCCGTACGCGTCCTCGGCACGGAGGCGGTCGTCGGACCGCTGTGGGTGCCCGGCACCCCCGCCGGCTGCGCCGGCTGCGCGGAGGCACGGCTGCGCATCACGGCCGACCACCCGCTCGTCGAGGAGTTCGCCGTACCGTGCCTGCCGCCCGGAACGCAGTCCCCCTTCCTGCCCGAGCTGCTGGAGACGGCCGTCGCCTCCCTCCTGCGGACGCCGCCCGCGCCCGGCGAACTCCACGCCGTCGGCGGCCCGCGCAGCGGCCGCCACCGGGTGCGCCGCAGCCTCGCGTGCCCCGTGTGCGCGGACCGGGACACCACCCCGGTCGACCCGGCCGCCCCGCCGCCCCGCTGGGAGCCCGTCCCCCGCCCCGCCGACCCCGGCGACCCGGCGCGCGGCACGCACGGCCGCGTCCTGCTGGACCGCACGCACCTGCGCGAACGCGTCGTCGACCCCCGGTTCGGGCCCGTCCTCGGCGTCATCCGGGACACGAACGCGCCGTTCGCGATGAGCAGCGCCGTCCACCCCGACGCGAAGGCCTGGGGCTACGGCCGCGCCCCGCGCTTCGACCGGTCGGAGCCGCTCGCCGTGCTGGAGGTGTACGAACGCCTCGCCGGCTTCCCGCACCACGGCGCCGTACTCACCGACACCCCCTACGCGGACCTCCGCGGCCGCGCCCTGGACCCGGCCTCCCTCGGCGGGTACACGGCCGAGCAGCTCGCCCACCCCATGAGCCGCGTGCTGCCCGGCGACGCCGGCACCCCGCGCGACTGGGTGTGGGGGCACCGGCTCCGGGACGGCGAACCGGTGCTCGTCCCCGCCGAAGTCGGCTTCTACCAGTACGAGTACACCGAGCGGATGGCCCGCCACCGGGCCCGCCGCGCCCCGGCCGACCGCCGGCGCCGGCACTTCCAGCCGGAGTCCTCCAGCGGCTGCGCGCTCGGCTCGAGCCTGGAGGAGGCCGCACTGCACTCGCTGTTCGAACTGGCCGAACGGGACGCCTTCCTCCTGGCCTTCCACCGCGCCCGGCCGCTGCCCGCCCTGGACCCCGGCTCGCTGGACGACCCCGTCAGCCGCATGCTCCTCGACTCCATAGAGGCCCGCGGCTACGACGCCCACCTGCTGGTCATCACCCAGGACATCGACATCCCGGCCGTCTGGGCGCTCGCCGTGCACCGCGGTGGCGGCTACCCGGCCACCTGGTCCGCGGCCGGATCCGGCGCCGACCCGGCCGGCGCGGTACGCGGGGCCCTGTGGGAACTGGCCCAGCTGGTCCGCGAGCCCGCCGACCGGGAGCGTGCCGACGCCGAGCGGCTGCTGGCGGACCCGTACCGGGTCGACGTCCTGGAGGACCACTACGTCCTCTACTCCCTGCCGCAGACCCTGCCCCGCATCACCACCGTCCTGGGCGGCCCGGCGGTCGGTCTCCACGAGGCGTTCCCCGAGGCGGCCGAGCGGTTCCGCGCCGAGGCGGGCGGCGACGTCCTCGGCGCCCTGCGCCGGACGGAGCGGCTCTACGCGGACGCCGGACTCGACACCGTCGTGATCGTCGACCAGACCACCCGCGAACACGCCGACCTCGGACTGGCCGTGGCCAAGGCCGTGGTGCCCGGCATCGTCCCGATGTGCTTCGGCCACGCCCAGCAGCGGCTGACGGGCCTGCCCCGGCTGGAGCGGGCCCTCGCCGAGGCCGGACGCCCCGTCGCCGCCGCCCCGTACGACCCCCACCCCTTCCCCTGACCAGGAGATCATCCATGGCTGCCCTGTCCGCCCGGGACGTCCTTCGGTTCGCCTTCGCCCAAGGAGCCGGGAACGCCCTGGTCACCGCCCCGATCCGGGTCACCGAGAACCCGGTGAGCACGGCCGGCGACCTGCCGCCCGGCACCTTGCCCGACCGCCGGACACCCCTGCCGACGGGCACCCACGAACACCTCGCCGACCTGCCGTACCCGCGTCGGCGGGTCACCGCGCAGGCCCTGGACCGGCCGGACGCGGCGCAGCGGCGCCTCGGCCACGCACTCGTCGCCGCCTTCGGCATCCAGCGCCGCGAGCCGTCCAACCCGTACAACGACCACCGCGGCTACGCCTCCGTGCGCAGCAAGTTCCCCGTCCACGCCTTCGTCACCGGCGGCGGCCGCCGCCGCCTCGTGGACCCGGGCCGGCACGCCCTGCTGGACATGGCCGGCGGGGGCGCGGCGGGGGAACCGGCCGCCGTCGTCCTCGCGGGCCGCTTCACGCACCTGCCCGACTACTACCGGCCCCTGCGCGGCCCGCTGACCGAGCTGGAGCTGGGCATCAACCTGCGGGCGCTGGCCGTCGCGATGGAACTGTTCGGCGTGGCGGGCCGGCTGCGGCTCCCGGGCGCCGACGACGCCGGACTGCCGGCCGGGCCCGGCCTGGCCCCGGCCTGGCAGTGGACCCTGCCCCTGGTCGTCGAGACCCCGGCCACGGACCCGGCCCCCACCCCGCCGACCGGGCCCACCCCGCCGGCCGCGCCCGCCGTGCCCGCGCCCGCCGTGCCCGCGCCCGTCGCGCCCGCGCCCGCCGGGTCCCGCGCGCCGGCCGGGAACGCCGGGGACGTGGCCGCGTGCCCCGATCCGGCCCTCGCGGAGGTCGTCGCCGTCAACCGCACCCAGCGGGGCGCAGGTCCGGCCGTCCCGCTGGCGGGCGCCATACCCGAACTGCCCGGGGAACGCGGCCCCTCCTGGGCGGAGGTCCTGTTCGAGCGGACCGCCGGCCGGATGCCGCGCCGCCTCTCGGGGATGAACGGCCGCCGCCGCCGGGTCCCGTCCACCGCGCTCACCGACGCCGCGGCCTGGCTGTCCGTACCGCCGCCGGGCCTCCTGCGGGCGGTGGCCGACGCGATCCGCGTCACCGCCGTCGTCCAGGACGTCGACGGCTTCGCCGCCGGCCGCTACGAGGTGCGGGGCTCCCGCGTCGAGGCCCGGGACACCTCCGGTACCGGACTCCACGCCCGCCTGGAAGGCGCGTACGGCTACCCGCTCACCCCGGGCAACGGCTGCGACGTGCGCCACGCGACGACCCTGTGGTTCCTGACGGCCCGCCCCGCCCGCCTGGTCGAGGAGTTCGGCCCCGCCGGCTGGACGCTCGCCCAGTACGCCGCCGGCTGGATGACCCAGGGCCTGTCCCTGTCCGCCGCCGCGCACGGCCTGTACGCGCGCCCCGCACGCGCCTTCGACGAGATCCCCGCGCAGCGGCTGCTCGGCCTGGAGCCCGACGAGACCGTGCTGCTCTCCGTCATCAGCGGCACCGGCCGCTTCACCGAACAGGTATGGGACCTGCGCCTGTGACCACCCCCGCCCCCACCCCCGACACGACCGGCACCCCCGCCACGACCGGCACCGCGCCGACCGGCACCTGGACGGCCTGGCACCTCCACCTGCCCTCGTCCGCACGGTCCGTCCACGACCGCGTCCTGCACGAGGCCGTCGCCCCGGCCGTCGCCGCACACCCCGGCCGGCCCTGGTTCTTCGTACGCTACTGGCAGGCCGGCCCGCACCTGCGCCTGCGCCTCGCCGGCCTCACACCGGACGAGGCACACGCCACGGAACACCGCCTGCGCGAGGCCCTGCCCGGCGCCGCGGCCCTGCGGGACGGCGAGGAACCCTTCGGCGACGCCGCTTTCGGGCGCGAGGCACAGCGCCTCGCCCGCGCCGGGGAGGACGGCTCCGCCCTGTCCCCGGGCACGCCCCCGCTGCCCACGGGCGTGTACGGGGCGGCGTACGAACCGGAGTACGAACGCTACGGCGGCGCAGGGCTGATGCCCCTGTCCGAGTCCCTGTTCACGCTGTCGAGCAGCCTCGTCCTCGGCTTCCTGTCCTCCCGGCCGCGCGGCCGGCGTGCCCGCGCCCTGTTCGCCCTGGGCGCCGCCGCGTGCGCGGCCGCAGCGCTCGGCGACGGCACCGACGCGGAGGCCTTCCGCGCGCACGGCCTCGCCTCGTGGCGGCGCTGGCTCCTCGGCTACGGCCACGCCCCGGACGAGGTGGACCAGTGGGTGGCGGCCGCGGGCACCGCCCCCGGGGAGGCCGGGCAGGAACGGGCCGTCCTCGCCTCCGCCGCGTCCGCCGCCGGCCCGCTCGCCGCGTGGCGGCGCGAACTGACCGCGGCCGCCGCGGTGTGGCGCAGCACCCCCGGCGTCCAGCCCGGCCGGCTGCTCTTCTCCCACCTGCACATGCTCCACAACCGCCTCGGCCTCGGCATCCCCGACGAACTCCTCACCTACGCCCGGCTCGCGCCGCTCCCCCCGCACCCCGCCGACCTCCACCGGAGCACCCGATGACCACGACCCCCCGGGCGCTGGCCGCGCCCCGCCACACCGCCCTCGGCCGCCTGGTAGAGGACCCGCCCGGCTTCGCGGCGCAGCTGCCCGGGGAGCCCCGGCTGCGGCGCGCCGCGGGCGACTTCTCCGACCTGTTCGGCCTCGCCGAGGTCGACGGCCTGCTCACCGACCGGGCGCTGCGCAGGCCCGCGTTCCGCGTCATCCGCGACGGCGAGCAGGTACCCGACGTGTCCTGCCTGCACGGCGGCCTGCTCTACCCGGACGTCGCCGACCCGCGCAAGATCTCCGGCCTGCTGGCGGAGGGAGCCACCCTCGTCTTCCAGGGACTGCAGGAACTGACCGGGCCGCTCGCCGAGTTCGGCCGGCGCCTCGGCCACGACCTGGGCCGTCCGGTCAACGTGAACGCGTACGTGACACCGGCCGGCTCGCAGGGCTTCGGCGACCACTACGACACCCAGGACTCCTTCATCGTCCAGATCCACGGCAGCAAGCGGTGGACGCTGAAGGACCCCGCGCTCGCGCAGCCGCTCAGCCACGAGACGGGCAGGCCCCTGCCCGAGGACGACGGCCCGGGCCGCACCCTCACCCTGGAGTCCGGCGACTGCCTGTGGCTCCCGCGCGGCTGGGTCCACTCGGCGCGCAGCACGGACACCGCCTCGGTGCACCTCACCATCAGCCTGTACGAGTGGACCGGCCACTGGGCGTGGACCAGGATCGCCGCCCGCGCCCCGGGTCTGCCCGGCCGCTTCCCGCTGAGCACCGACTTCTTCCGGGACCGGGCGGCTGCCGAGAAGGACATGGCGGCCCTGCGCACCGAGCTGATGCAGTGGCTGGCCACGGCGGACGACTCCGCCCTGGTCGACGTGGTCCGCGCGGCCGGCGCCCCCGAGTTCCTCTCCCCGGTCCGCCACCCCGCCGGGCAGGTCCTGGCGCCCGAAGCGGACGAGGACGCCGAGTACACGGTGAACGCGCACGCCGTCCTGAACGCCGAGACGCGCGGGGACCGCCTGGTCCTCACCCTGGGCGCCCGCGGCCTGACCCTCCCGGCGTCGATGACCCCCCTCCTCGCCGACCTCCTCGACCGTGACCGCTTCCGCCTCCGCGACCTCCCCCCGACGCCCGGCACGACCGCCCTCCTGACCCGCCTGTGCACGGAGGGCGTCATCACCCGCACCCCCTGAACCGGAGCGGTGGCCGGAGCGGGGGCTCAGTGGCCGCCGGTGGGGATCCGTTCCGTCTCCGGCGCGGTGGGCTGCGCGGGCACCCGGGGGAGGACGGGGCGGCGGGCCGGGGTCCCCGCCCGGATGTCCTCGATCCCGCGCCGCAGTCCGGCGCCCAGCCGCCGCCCCAGCGGGCGTTCGACGAAGCGGTGGACCACCCAGGCGACGACCAGCATCCCGGCGGTGGTGCCGAGGGCGAGGGGCACGGGGGCGACGCGGTCGCGGAAGTGGTGGATGACCGTCAGCCCCACCATCATGTGGATCAGGTACAGGGGATAGGTGAGCGCGCCCGCGTGGCGCAGCCAGCGCCACCGGATGCCGTCCAGGACACCGAGCGCGAGGGCGGCCATCACGGCGAAGCCGAGCAGGATGACCACGTGGGCCGGCCAGGACGGCGTCTGCTCGGCGGCGGCCCGGCCCAGGCTGGAGGTCATGCGGTCGCCCACGTAGTGCTGCGCGAGGAGGTACTGGACCCCCACGACGACCCACAGCACGGCGTTCGGCCCGAAGCGGCGCATGAGGTGGAAGGCCATGCCGGCGATGAAGTACGGGGACGAGGACGGCATCGCGAAGAAGGACAGCACCCCGTTGTCGATGGCCGGGGCCACCGCCCCGGCCAGGGTCCAGACCCCGCAGAAGAGCACGCAGTTGCGGTACGTCACCCCGCGCATGACGACGAGCGCGAACAGGGCGTAGAACTTGAGCTCCACGAAGAGGGTCCAGTACGCGTCGTCGATGTCCGGGACCCCGAGGCCGCCCTGGAGCATCGACAGGTTCACCACGACATCGGTGAACCGCGTGATCGACCGCACCTCGGGCCAGGCGTACAGCACCAGCGAGGTCAGGACGACGGCCGTCCAGTAGGCGGGGAAGAGCCGCGTCACCCGGGACACCGCGAAGTCGCCCACGCTGCGGCCCCAGGCGCTCATGCAGATGACGAACCCGCTCACGAGGAAGAACACCTCGACGCCGAGCCAGCCGTACACGGCGAGCTGGCGGGCGACGGGGAAGACCTCGGTGGTGGGCCGTCCCCAGGCGCTGGCCAGGACGGCGTAGTGGTAGAAGAGCACGGCCAGCGCGGCCAGGACCCGTATGCCGTCGAGGACGGCCAAGCGCTGGGGCTCGCCGCCCGATCCGCGTGCTCTCATCCTTCGTCCGCCCCCTCGCTCGCACAGCAGTCCTGTTACCGCCGCGTAAAGATCAGCGGAACAGTACAGCGTGCACACGTCAGCGGGCCCTGCCGGGAGAGCCGCGCGGCCGGCCGGCACGACGGGTCCGGCCCGAAATACGAATTACTCCCGGCAGACCGATGAGTTCCGGCGCGGACCCCGGTCTGACATGGTGATCGCCCACCCGCCCCCGCAACCACATCCCGGAGGAACCCCGTGCGAACCCTGATCAGCTCCGCCTTCGTCTCGCTGGACGGCGTCGTGGAGGCCCCGGGCGGCGAGCCCGGCTACCGGAACTCCGGCTGGACCTTCAAGGACGTGGAGTTCCTCCCCGAGGCCTTCGAGATCAAGGAGCGGGAGCAGAAGGAGGCGTCCGCGATCCTGCTGGGCCGGACCAGCTACGAGGCGTTCAGCCCCGTCTGGCCGGACATGGAGGACTTCGCCGGCTACAAGCCCATGCCGAAGTACGTCGTCTCCACCACCCTCACCGAGGACCGCCTCGTCACCAACTGGGGAGAGACCACGATCCTCCGCACGCTCGACGAGGTCGCCGCGCTGAAGCAGACCGAAGGCGGCCCGATCATCATCCACGGCAGCGCCACCCTCCACCGCGGCCTCTCGGACGCGGGCCTCGTCGACCGCTACCACCTGCTGGTCTTCCCGCTGCTGCTGGGCGCGGGCAAGCGGCTGTTCAGCGGCGCGGACCGCGACACCCAGAAGCTGAAGCTGGTCGAGCACGAGGCGTACGCCAACGGCCTGCAGAAGCAGATCTTCGACGTCATCCACTGACGCCCCGGGGGGCCGGGGGCGCACGAACCCCGCCCACCGTCCGCTCCCATCCGGCAGAATCCCAGGCAACTGAACGGTCAGCGGCGAGGGGTGGGGTGGGCACGTGGGGCTTTTCGGCCGGCGAAGCCGACGCAGGGGCATACCGGACGATCCGGCGCTGCTGGCCGAGGCCGCCGCGAATCCCGGCGGCAGCGTCGCCGAGATCGACACGGCGTACGTCGACGACCCGAACGGCTACGTTCCTCCCGAGGCGATCCGCGGCGCGTGGCTGGTGGACAGCGGCGGCAAGCTGACGGGGGAGTACCAGGAGAACCCACGTCACGGGGTCCCGCAGGACGACTTCGGCAAGCTGACCGACCCCGACCACTGGCTCGGCTGGCTGGGCGACGATCCCGCGGCCGCCGTCCGGAACGGCATCGAGGAGTCCTTGCGCGCCCAGGCGGCGGACGCGGTGGTCGAGTGGGTCAAGATCCTCGAAACGCCCCGCTTCCTCACGGGCGGGCGCCCCTCCGAGAACGGACGGACCCTGCTGGTCACCCGCGCGGCACTCGCCGCGCCGTTCGCGCTGTCCGTGCGCGCGGCGCAGCACGGGCGCTCCGTCCTCCTCGGCGTCTTCTCCTGGGCGGCGGTGAACCTGGCATCACCCGAGCCGCGCAGGGACCGGCACTGGTTCGACCTGAACGTCGGCCTGGACTGGGCCGACGAACGGCTCAAAGAGCGGATCTACGAACTCGACACCGCGGCGGGAGGCCCCGCCGAACGGTAGAGCGGCCGGGGCTGCCCCGGAACGGGCTGCTTCTCAGCCGCGGGGCGCTCCGGGCAGGCGGGGGAGGCGGTGTAGGCGGACTTCCGTGAGCTGCCCGTCCGCGGCCCGGGCCGTCATGTACGTGCAGTACGGCTGGCGGCGCCGATCGGTCGGGGAGCCCGGGTTGAGCAGCCGCAGCCGGTCCCCGGCAAACGTGTCCCACGGGATGTGGCTGTGGCCGAAGACCAGCACGTCCACCTCCGGGAACCGCACGGCACAGCGCTGCTCACGCCCCCGCGCCGGGCCCGTCTCGTGCACCACCGCGAACCGCACGCCGCCGAGTTCCGCGTACGCGACCTCGGGCAGCCGGGCCCGCAGCCCCGGCCCGTCGTTGTTCCCGTACACGGCGAGCAGCCGGCGCGCCCGCTGCTCGAGCAGATCGAGCGTGGCCGTGTCGGTCCAGTCCCCGGCGTGGATGACGACGTCCGCGCGCGGGACGCGTTCGAGCAACTCCGCCGGCAGCTCCCTGGCCCGCGCGGGAACGTGCGTGTCCGACATCAGCAGCAGCTCCACGGGATCCACGCTAGGCCGTGTCTTGCGGATCTTGCTCCCCCAGCTACCGCTGGGAGGTGCCCCCAGACCCGCGCCGCCCGGCACCGCACCTCGCCGCGTTGGCGGAGCACCCGAGTACGTCCAGTACAAGGGCGCCCCGCCAACGCGCCGATGCACGGCACCGGGCAACGCGGGCTTAACCGGCAAGATCCGAAAGACACGGCCTGGCCGCCCCCGACGGGAGGGGGGACGCGGACGCGGTCTACCAGGCGAGCGGCTTCCCGTCCCGGAAGAAGCCGCCGGTGGGTCCGGAGTCGGGGAGGGTCGCGGCCCAGACGACGCCGGCGGCGCCCTCCTCCACGGGTCCGCCGCCGGGCCCGCCCATGTCGGTCGCGATCCAGCCCGGGCAGACGGCGTTGACGAGGATCCCCTCGGCGCGCACCTCGTCGGCGAGCTTGCGCGTCAGGGCGTTGAGGGCGGCCTTGGAGACCCCGTAGGCGGGGGTCCCGCCCGACATGGTCTCCAGGGATCCGGACTCGCTGGAGACGTTCACCACGCGGGGGTGCGGCGAGCGGCGCAGCAGCGGCAGGAAGGCCTGCGCGGTCCGCCACGGGCCGAAGAGGTTGGTCCGCAGGGTGTGCTCGACCTCGTCGAGGTCGACGGAGACGGCGCGCCGGGAGGTGTCGTAGTTGACGGCGGCGTTGTTGACGAGCACGTCGAGGCGCCCGAACTCCGCCTCGACGCCGCGGGCGAGGGCGCGGACGTCCCCGTCCTCGGTCACGTCCAGCCGGCGCGGCAGCAGCGTGCCGGGCACTGCGGGAGCCAGCCCGGCGGCGGCCCGCTCGGCGTCCTCCGGGCGGCGGGCGCACAGCAGGACCGTGTGGCCGAGCGCGGCGAGTTGGCGCGCGGTCTCCAGGCCGATGCCGCGGTTGGCGCCGGTGACCAGTGAAACCGGCGATACCGGCGATACCGGCGTGACGGTGCTCATGACTCTCCTCCTGCCTCCCAGGCGCGGACCGACGTGGTCCGGCCGCTCGGTCAGCACGCTATGCGGCGGTACCGGGCGTGCGGATCGGACCGGGGTCGCAGCCGGTCTGCGGCCTTGGACCTGGTCCCGAAGACCCACCGGCTCACGCCCCGTCCCACGCCTCGGGGCTGCGGTAGTGATTGCGGTGCCCCGCGGCGAGCACCTGCCGCAGCGCGACCCGGTGCTCGGTACCGGCGGGGAGTTCCAGCCGGTCCAACAGGGCGAGCGCGGGCTCCGGTTCGAGCTGCCCGTACACGTCGTGGTAGCTCGCCCGCAGGGCCCTGAAGACGGCCGGGTGCAGCTCCGGCACCCGTACGGCCGCCTCGTACGTGGCGGCCTTGGCCTGCCACGGCACCGGCCCCGAGACCTCCAGGACCCGGCGGGCCCGGCGCAGCAGCGGTTCCGGGGCGCCGGCCTCCAGCCGGTCGCGGTCGTTGCCGAGGACCTCGGCGAAGGCCTCCTCGGCGGTCTGCCAGACCTCGAACCAGTCGGACCAGAGCGACTCGGTGATCGCCGGGTACTCCCGGACGGCCTCCAGCCGGCGGCGGTAGCCGTCCCAGAGCGGCCCGGCCGGCAGCGGTCCCCCGGGTCCGCGGTGGGCCGAGTGGATCTGCCAGGTCACCAGGACGTGGCCGCCCAGCAGGTCCATCAGCCCGAGCGCCACCCGCAACCTGCCCGCCAGGTCGAGTCCCTCGTCGGTGAAGGCCATCGAGCCGAGCCCGTTGCACAGCTCCTCCCGGGTGAGGGTCCGAGCGGGCGGATCCGCGTCGTACCAGGCGTCGGGCCCGGTCTGCGTGATGCCGTCCTCGGCGAGCCAGCGCCGGGCGACCTCGCCGTCCGGTATGTCTTCGGCCAGGAAGGCGGTGACCGCCGCGGTGAACTCCTCCGGGGCGGCCGCGTGCACCAGATGGCCGACCGGGATCGTGGTGAGCCGGGCGTCCGGGATCCGGCGGGCGAGGTCGGCGAGCGAATCCTGCGGGACGTGGCTGTCCGGCCCGCCCGCCACCACCAGGGTCGGGGCCGTGATCAGGGAGAGGCCCTCCAGCCAGGACGGGTCGGGGCGGTCCAGCTGGGACCGCAGCGCCGGCACCACCGCCCAGTCGAAGGCCAGTTCCCCCTCCGGCCGCACAGCGGCACGCGGCTCGCGGGGCAAGGGCGCAGGCACGTCCTCCAGCACCAGCCGGACCACCCTCCACGGGCTGTGCTGCGCCACCAGGAACGCGACCACGCCGCCCATCGAGTGCCCGACCAGGTCCACCCGGTCCAGGCCGACGGCATCCAGGAAACCCAGCACGTCGTCCCGCATCAGCTCCAGCGAGTACGCGCCGGCCCACTCACTGCGGCCGTGACCCCGCAGGTCCAGGGCGTACACCCGGCGCTCCCGTGCGAGCACGTCCCGTACGGCGGCCCAGTGGTCGGCGCTCTCGCCCAGGGCCGCCAACAGCAGCAGCGGATCACCACCGACCGGCCCGGCCACCTGGTACGCCAGCCGGACGCCGTTCACCGCGAGGACCTGGTGCTCTGTCACCCGGCCGACCCTACCCGGGGCCCGCCGGGCCACGCCCCACCGCCGGCACGCCCGGGTCAGCCGCCTTCGGCTTGGCCGAGTCTGCGGCGGCGCGGTGTGACGGGTGTGGCGGCGCTCTCGCGGAGGCCCGGCGTGGTGGCTGCTCGTTCGTACCAGTGTCCGTAGCGGCCGGCGAGGACCGCGGCGGATGCCCCGTGGAGCAGCACGCTGAGTCCGACGGTGATCGCGACCACCCGGCTGATCAGGTCCACGCCGTGGATGTGCTCCTCGGCGACCAGGAGTCCGAAGACGACCGAGGCGAGGCCCCGCGGGCCGAACCAGCCGATGTAGGCCACGGTCGGTGCTTTCAGCCTGCTCCCGGCCAGGGCGAGCGTGACCGGGACCATCCGGATGACGGTCAGGCTCAGGACGGAGTATCCGACGATTCGCCAGCTGAGGTGCTGCAGTGCGGGGCCGAGCAGCACGGCGCCGAAGAACAGCAGGCTCAGCATGGCCAGAAGTCCGCCGAGGTCTTCGGCGAGCTCGGTGGTGTGGGCCACCTCGTTCGCCGGATGTTCGCCGCGGCGTAGTGCGTAGGCGAAGGCGAGGCCGGCCACCCACGCGCCGATGAAGCCGCTCCCGTGGGTGGCCGTGGCCAGGGCGTAGGCGCCGGCGGCCGTGGCGAGCACGTAGACGGGGCGCCACTCGGGGGCGATCCAGCGGCGCTCGAGCGACAGGGTCAGGAGCAGGCCGCCGATGCCGCCGACGGCCAGGCCGAGTGCGGGGCTGAGCAGCAGCGCGCGCCAGAACGTCCCGGCCATGCCCTCCTGCGCGTACGAGGTGCCGGGGACGGCCGCGAGGAAGACGACGAAGAAGGGCAGTACCAGGCCGTCGTTCAGCCCGCTTTCCACGTTGAGGGTCTGGCGTACCAGGGTGGGCACGCGGGTGTCGGAGATGGCGCTCTTGCCCAGGGCCGCGTCGGTGGGTGCGAGGATCGCGGCCACCAGGGCCGCCTCCCAGACGGTGAGCCCCGGTAGGAGCGGCCAGGCCAGCAGCCATCCGGCGCCGATGGTGAGGACGAGCCCGGTCGACAGCAGCCGTCCCGGCAGCACGCCGCCGCTGCGCAGGTCCGACGGGCGTACGGTGGCCGCGTCGGTGAACAACACCAGGGTCAGGGCGGCTTCCACCAGGGTGCGCAAGGGCTCGGTGTCGTGCCCCGGGCTCACCAGGTCCAGGCCGACGGGCCCGATCGCGATGCCGAAGCCGACGAAGACCATGGCGGCGGACACCGGCGAGGTGGCCAGCCGGCGCGAGGCGAGCGCGTAGGCCGCGGCGACCCCGGACACCGCCGCGACGGTCCAGGCGCCGCCGCTCACGGCCGCCTGCCGCGCGGTGGCCGGGTGTGGCCGGCTCCCGGTCGGGGCCGTCTGCTCCCGTTGGTCACCAAGGTCATCGATTCCCAGTTGCTCCGCAGCGGCGATCTCGTCCGCCAACTGTGCGTCACCCGGGGAACCGCGGCGTCAGCGACACGAGAGCCGTCCAGGTGATCACCCCCGTCGGCAGGCCGGCCCGCCGAACAACATCCCACCCGGCCGCGCCGGCATCCGTCGCGAACCCGCCGGACGGTGGCTTTCCCGAGGAGGAGGGCCGGCTCACGGCCCGAGTGACAGGCGGCCCGCGGTGGACGCCCCGCGCCGCGGGCCGTTCGGTCCGGGGCAGCCTGCCGAAGGCGTGGCGCGGCCGCGCCGGCGCCTGCGCGCCGGGCTCACCCCTGCGCGGGCTGCCCCCGGCCGTGAACGATCCCGCCGCAGTGGTTCAGGCCCTCGACGGCTTCGGGGGCGGCTGGACTGGGTCACCTACCAGCTGCGCGAGCGGCACCCTGACTTCGCGGGCGGGGAACCTGCATGAGCCCGCCGTTCGCAGACACCGCGATCACTCGTCCGGTCGCCTTCGGCCGCGTCCTGAGCGGCCCCGGCCGACCGTCGACCCTAGATTCGAAGGCATCCGTAACGGTCCGCGCGCGAGGCGGTCTCCCACCGCTCCATCCACCCGTCGGCGCGCGGCGAGCGAAGGGCACGGCATGACCGAGCGCCCCAACATCCTGCTGATCGTCACCGACGAGGAGCGCGTCGCCCTTCCGCGGCCTCCGGGGTTCTCCCTGCCCGCGCGGGAGCGGATCGCGGCCCGCGGGACCACCTTCGAGCGCTACTACACGGCCTCCGCGCAGTGCAGCTCGGCGCGGTCCGTCATCTACACGGGTCAGCACGTGCCGATCACCGAGATCTACGACAACGACAACATGCCGTACATCCGCCCGCTCAACCCGGAGCTGGGCACGCTCGGCACGATGCTGCGAACCGCCGGCTACTACACCGCCTACCAGGGCAAATGGCACCTGTCGAACTGCTACGTCACGGCGGAGAGCCCCGGGCCCACGACCGACGCGCTGGAGCCTTACGGCTTCAGCGAGTTCAACGACTGGGGCGACATCGACGGCGGCGCCTGGGCCGGCCTCGAGCTCGACCCCGTCATCGCCGGCCAGGCCGTGCGCTGGCTGCGCAACCGGGCACCGGTCGTCTCCCAGGACCAGCCGTGGTTCATGGCCGTCAACTTCGTCAACCCGCACGACATCATGAGCTTCGACTACGGCGGCCGCTCCCAGATCCAGCTTCCGCCCGGCCTCGCCCACGCGGTGGTGGCCCGTGCGGCGGCGAACATCCCCGTCTACCAGCGGCGTTGGGACTTCGACCTGCCCGTCAGTCTGTATGACGACCTGTCCGGCGCCGCGCCCGCCATCGCGGAGTACGCGCGCGTGACGGACACGGTCTTCGGTCCGGTCGCAGACGAACAGCACTGGTACGACGGCCTGAACTTCTACCTCAACGCCATCCGCGACGTGGACCGGAGCGTCGAGTTCGTCCTTGACGCCCTGGAGGCGTCCGGCCAGGCGGACCGCACCGTCGTGGTCTTCACCTCCGACCACGGCGAGATGGCGGGCTCCCACGGCCTGCGGCAGAAGGGCAACCTCATCTACGACGAGAACTTCCACGTCCCCCTCATCATCGCCCACCCCGACATGCCCGGCGGGGCCCGAACCCAAGCGCTCGCCTCCTCCATCGACATCGCACCCACCCTGCTCGAGATCGCCGGACTGGATGCCGCCACGGTCGCCACCCGCCACCCAGCCCTGAAGGGCCACTCCCTGATGCCCGTGCTCCACGGACGCCCCGTGCGCAAGGGGATCCTCAACGCGGTCGAGTCGATCATGATGCTCGACGCGTCCTTCTGGTTCGAGTTCGCCGACCCCGACGCGCCCGAGCGCGTCGCCGCCGGCGACCTGCGCCCCGACTGGAACAAGCGCGGCTTCCTGCGCGGCTACTCCGACGAGCGCTACACCTTCGGCCGCTATTTCTCCCCGCTCAATCCCAACCGCCCCGGCAGCGCCCGAGCGCTGCTGGCGGAGAACGACGTGGTGCTCTACGACCGCGATCAGGACCCCGCCGAGATGCAGAACCTCGCCGCCGACCCCACCCACGGCGACCTGGTCGAGCGCTACCGCGCCCTGCTGGAGGACCTCATCGACACGGAGATCGGCACCGACACCCGCGCCTGGGTCACCGAACGGCCCCGCCTGCTCGGCTGGCCCACCTGGCACGGCGACGACACGCGCCCCGAAACCCTGGCACAGCAAGGACGGTGACCTATCGCGCCAGCGTGGCCAGGCAGCCCCCACGGCCTGGGGCGGGTCGCCTACGCGCTCGGGGGTGGCGTGCGCAAGCCTTCGAGGAGCGCGGCCAGGTAGCGGTGTGCGGTGTTGACTCGGTCGGCGGGGGTGCCGCCGTGGACGCTCACGGCGTGGGCGATGCCGCACATGAGCGGAACGAGGTCGGCCGCGGCGAGGTCGGGGCGGACCACTCCGGCATCGCGGGCCCGGGCGAGGAGGGTGGCGCCGGCCGACGCCAGTGACGTCTTGAGCTCCGTGGTGCGCGGCACGGCGTCCGTGGCCGCGGCGGCGACGGGGGGCAGGGCGGCGTCGGTGACCTGCGCCTCGACGGTGTGGAAGAGGAAGCCCGTCAGGCTGCGCCATGGGTCGGTATCGGTCAGCGCCTGCCGACCGTGGGCGGCCAGGGCCTCCAGGCGCGGCGCGGCGACGGTCTCCAGCAGCGCCTCGGGCGTGGCGAAGTGCCGGTAGACGGTGCCGACGCCGAGCCCGGCCCGGCGTGCGACGTCGTTGAGCTGCAACGGTGTGCCCTCGTCGACCAGGTCGCGGGCGACGGAGACGATCCGCTGCCAGTTGCGGGCCGCGTCCTTGCGTAGAGGCGTCGTCATGAGGCCATGCTAATCGGATGGTTCATCCGGATGGTTCCGCCGCCCGCCGGAAACCCGCAGCGCCGCGACGCTCAGGCGGGGGCGAGCGGCGCGTGCCGCTCGCTGAGCCGGCGTACCGCTTCGGCGACGCGGGGGTCGGCCGCCGACCGGTGCGGGGTGACCGGGTGCGCCTGGGCGCCGATGACGATGCCGGTTCTGCCCGTCAGCTTCTCGTCGGTGGCGGCCGCGATGGAGGGCCTGGCCGCCACGGATGCCGGACCGGAGGTCGAGCGTTCGAATGTGCGGCGCACCAGGGGCCACAGCATCCGCAGGGCGGGCGAGACGATCTTCGGGTCGGTCATGGTGCCGTTGGTCATACCGGTCGCGGCTCCTCCGGGGTCAGCGGCGAAGACCGAGACGCCCGTGCCGTCCAGCCGGCCCGCCAGGTCCAGGGTGTAGGCCAGGTTGGCGAGCTTGGCGCGGCCGTACCAGTGGAAGCCGTAGTAACCGCCCGGTGGCTCGACGGCGTCGAACACGCGCTTGGCCACGGCGACCGCGCCCGACGTCACGTTCACGATCCTGCTCGGCGCACCGGCCGTGAGCGTGGGCAGCAGCAGTTCGGTCAGCAGGTAGGGCGAGAGGTGGTTGACGACGAACGACGCCTCGACGCCGCCCCGGGTATGGCGCTCGGCGAACATCGCCCCGACGTTGTTGACCAGCACCGTCAGCGGTTCGCCCGAGGCGGCGTGGTCGGCCGCGATCGTCCGGGCGAGCGCACGTACCTGGTCGAGCGAGGCGAGGTCCGCGGACAGGAACCGGGCCGGGTGCACCGCGCCCGTCGCGTTGATCCGCTCGACGGCCTCGGCTCCCCGTTCGGCGTTGCGCCCGATCACCGTGACCGCGAACCCGGCGACGGCCAGCCCCAGCGCCGTCTCCAGGCCGATGCCCCCTGTCCCGGCCGTGACCACAGCTGTCATCTTCATGAGCCCCTCCACCCAGACATGAAGCGGATAGATCATCCACTTAGCCGGACGGTAGCACACATTCGGATTAACTATCCGGTTGTGGTGGCAGCGGCAGCACCCTGCTGGGGGGTGCGAGGATGCGGGGATGCGCGAGATGCATGAGCTGGTCGACGTCGACGATCCGGCCTGGCCGGTCCTCCTTGAGGAGCTGTCCGGTACTGAGGTTCCCGTCGAGGTGCTGGCTGGTGATGCCGAGGCAGGCCGCGCCGCACTACGGCAGCTGCAGATCTCCGCCCGGTCGAACCTGGGCGGGATCGTGCTGAACTGCGGCGGGTTGCTCGTGGACGGCGGGTGGCTCCGGATCTTCGGGAGTCCGGCCGCATCCGGCGCAAGGGGCCTGCCCGGGCTGGCCGAGGTCAACGCCATGCCCTCGGCCTTCGACCCCGCATGGCGGCCGGGGGCGGGCCTGGTCGTTGCGCACGACGTGCTGGGCGGAGTCTTCGCCCTCAACGGGGGCGACCCCCGTGCGGCCGGGCGGCCCGGGGAGCCGGGCGCGGTCGTCTACTTCGCCCCCGACACCCTCGGCTGGGAGGCCCTGGGCGCCGGCCACTCGGCCTGGCTTGCCTGGGTCCTCGCCGGGGGACTGGAGGAGTTCTACGGGGACCTGCGGTGGGACGGCTGGCGCGGCGAGGTTTCCGCGCTGAACGGGCGCCAGGGGCTGTCGTTCTTTCCGCCCCTGTGGTCGGCCGAGGCCCGCCAGGACCTGCCGGCGACCAGCCGTCGCGCCGTGCCCATGGCGGAACTCCTGGGCCTCGGCCGTGACTCGTGCCTCCAGTTCCACGGCGCCGACCCGGGCTTCCTCGGCGCCGCATGAGCCGGCGCACCGCCGGCTGGGCCGTGGGCAGTCAGGGTGGTCACGATGTCGCGAGCAGATCCCGCAGCTCGGCGGACAGGTCCGGATGGGCGGCCGTGCAAGAAGTCGTCAGTCGTTCTGCGGCCACACGGCCATGTCGTGAACGCTTGTCGGGGGGAGCGCGGGTACGACGTCCGGCGACGCGTGCCCGCGCTCACCGCGGCCTGGGAGTTACTGACTGAGGACGCTGCCCGTCCACTGGCCGGCGCGCTGCATGAAGGCGTCGTTGCTCAGGATCTGGGTGCCCGTGCCGATGTCGCCGGCCGGTGCCGTGCCGTTGTGGGAGCCGACGGTGTTGTCGTGGCCGGCGTTGAAGACGTCGTCGCCGGCGATCTGTTGGAGGTCGCCGAAGACGATCGAGTACGTGTTGTTGATCGGTGCGTAGACGGTGAAGCCGTCGTCGGCGGAGGCGGCGGACGCGCCCGCGAGGAGGATGCCGCCGGTGGCGAGGACGGTCAGGGCGCAGCGGATCGATCGCACGGGTTTCTGCCTTTCGTGGAGGGCGGGGGAGCAGTGCGAAGGTAGGCCGCGCCGCCCGGCGAACGCCCGCACCGGCCCGCGCATGGCCCGAGTCCATCCGTACGGCGCAGCCTTTCCCGGCGCGGGGGGCGGCGGAGGGGGTGCGCCGTGCCGCGACCGTCTCACGCTGGCGCGAGCCCGTCCGGCTCATCCGCACCCTCCCGGATTCCGGGACGCGCGGCTGCACCGCAGGCTGGCCCCGCAGTCACGGCTCGGCCTGGTCGACGTCGCGCACGGGGACAGCGTCGAGGCCCGGGCCCGTGCGGGCGCCGGTGCGTCCCGCTTTCACCGCGTCGGCGGCCACGGCGGCCGGCCATGCCGCCGTGCACGGTGGCTGGTACCGGACGGCGGCCCGACTCCGCGCAGGCGGAGGGTCGCAGGCGCCGGCCTGTTCCGGGGCATCGCCGCGTTCTGAGCATGAGGAGGACGCCGTGCGATGCTTGGGGCGTCAAAGGACGACTCCACCAACGGCCGTACCGGCAAAGGCTCTCCACCATGAACTCCCAGACGCGTACGGCGGCGGTCGCGGTGATCGCGGCGGCCGCGGTCCTCGCTCTCACGGCCGGCTGTGACTCCGGAACGGGCGGACCGGGCGCCCGCGCCACCAGCCGTCCGGTGGAGGAGACGAGCATCACCGCCGAGCCGGGGGAGCGCTTCACGCTCACCGTCGGCCAGAACGCCTCCACCCGCGAGTACTGGTACCTGGTCGGCCCGGAGCCCGACCGTTCCGTGCTGCTCAGCCGCGGCCAGGTCTACGCGGCGGACTCCGGCGCCGAGACGGTGGACGGTGCCGGAGGCCGGCTCACCTTCACCTTCGAGGCCAAGGGCGAGGGGACCACGCGGTTCACGCTGCTGCACTGCACGTTCACCACCTGCCAGGGCAACACCGCCTCCCGGCCCCCCGCGACGGCCGGCCCCTCGGCCCTGCCCACCGCCGCGGCGGCGCCCCCCGCGCAAGCCCCCGAGCGCATCACCTACACCGTGACCGTCGGCTGAGCCGCCGCACGGAGCCGGGGCCCGCTCAGGGCCGTTCCGGCGTACCCACCGGCGGCTCGGGGTGCTCCGAGCGGATCTCCGGCTCCAGGCCCTGCACGGGCGTGGTGCGCCGGCGTCCGACGTCCGCCCGCCAGGCTTCGAAGGCCAGGGTCGTCGCCGTCACCACGGCCAGGCCGAGCAGGCAGCCCCCCACCACGTCGCTCACCCAGTGCACGCCGAGCGCCACGCGGGTGTAGCCCACGCCGACCACCGAGACCGCCGCGAGCCCCCACGCCACCGGCCGCAGGCGCCGGGGCACCAGCGGCAGCAGCGCCAGCAGCAGCACCGCGCAGGACGTGGTCGCCGTCATCGCGTGCCCGGACGGGAAGGAGTACCCGGGAGCGTCGGCGACCGGGTCGGGCAGGTGGGGCCGGGCCCGCGCGACCACGTGCTTCACCAGCAGGCCGAGCAGGCCCCCGGCCGTCGCGGTGACGGCCGCCCACGCCGCCAGCCGCCGGGCACCCCGCAGCAGGAGCCACACCACCAGCGCCGCCACCAGCAGACGCATCGTCAACGGGTCCCAGACCACGTCCGACAGGACGCCGAGCAGCCGCACCCACGCCGGATGCTCCAGCGCGGCCGCGTGCAGCCGCTCGGCCGTGCCCCGGTCCAGCCGCGCCAGCGGCGGCCACTGCGCTTCGACCAGCACCAGGGCCAGCGCGAACGGTACGGACACCAGCGCGGTGGCCGCCACCGTCGTCAGCAGCCGCGCGCCGAACCGCGCGTCGGGCCCCGGGCGGCCGGAGAACAGCCGGGCGAGCGGACGCCGCGGGCGGGGGGAGTGTCGTGCCATGGCCGTGGTGCTTCCTCTCGGGGGTCCTTCGGTTCTTCCGCCGCGCGTCCCGCACACGCCGCCGCGCCGCGCCGTCACGCCGTCACACACCCGGGTCCTCCGTGACCGGCTCCCGCACCCCGGCCCGTACGGCCTCCAACTGCGCGGCGAAGGCCAGCCCCAGGAACAGGGCCAACGAGGTCAGGTAGGACCACAGCAGCAGCGACACGAACGCGCTGAGGGGCCCGTACACGCTGGCGAAGGAGCCGCTGGCGCCGACGTACGCGCTCAGCCCCCATGTGGCCGTCAGCCACAGCACCAGGTACACCGTCGCGCCGAAGGCCAGCCAGGTGTAGCCGGGCTGGGCGCGGCGCGGGGAGAGGCGGAAGATGGCGCTGGTGGCCAGCAGCGCCAGCAGCACCCCCACCGGCCAGCGCAGCAGGTCCCAGGCCCGGATGGTGCCCGCACCCAGGTGGTACACCTCCGCGACGGCGCGGCTCAGGTGGGCGCCGAGGACGGTGACCGCGAAGCTGAGCCCGAGGGGCAGGCCGGCCAGGACCGACATCATCAGCCCCCGGCTGTACTTGTACAGGAACGGCCGGTCGCGTTCCGTTCCGTAGATGCGGTTGGCCCCCCGCTCCACCTGGCACAGGGCGGTGGTCACGTTCACGACGGAGAACAGCAGGCCGAGCCAGAGGGCGAGCCGGCTCCCGTCCCCGGCGTGGTGACGGCTCTGCGCCAGGGCTTCGTCGACCACGTGCTGGCTCGGCCCGCTCGCGAGCCGGCGGATCGTCAGTTCGGCGACGCGGCCGATGTCCTCGGTGTGCAGCACGCTGGACAGCCCGATGACGGCGATGGCCATCGGCACGATCGACAGCACCGTCTGCAGGGCCAGCGCCCTGGAGTGGCTGAAGCCGTCGGCGTACCGGAACCGGACGAAGGAGTCCCGTACGAGGCTCCAGCCGCCGTGGCGCCGCAGCGCGGCCACCGCCTCCTCGGCGGACAGCTCCTCGCCCTCGACCTCCAGTCCGGCCGCCACGACCGCCACGTCCTTGCGCTGCGGTACCCGTGTCGCGGTTCCCATGTCCGTCACCCCCTGTCGAAGTCGTGTGCCCGAGGCCCCGGTTCAGCCGCCGACGGGGTACGCGCCCCGATCGGTGCGTCCGCGTTCCCGGCCGTGCGCGGCGGCAGCCAGATCCGCAGCGCGCCCGGCTCGACCTCCGCGGTGAGCCGGGTGCCGGAGCCGATGACGTCGCCGTCGAGTTCGCGCGGCTGCGGGCGGGCGAAGCGGATGTCGACGTGTGCGGCGCTGAAGTACTCCAGCGCCCCGCCGGCCACCGCGCCGTACTCGCCGCGGGTCTCTCCCGCCGTCCTGCCGGGCAGCATGCGCGCGCCGAGGTGGGCCGCCGCGGCGAGCCAGCCGCGGACACCGCGCGGATCGAGCAGCGCGACCTCCAGCCGACCGCTGTCGGGCCGCGCTCCGGGCAGCAGCGGCAGCCCGCCCTGGAGGGTGCCGACGTTGCCGATGACGACCATGCGGGCGCGGCGCTCCCGTGGGAGGCCGCCGTCGAGCCGGATCGACAGGCGCATCCGCGGGTCCCGCAGGTGGCGGGCGGCGGACAGGACGTACGCGGCCCAGCCGAGGCGTTCCTTCGCCCGCGCCGAGGTGCCGCCCACCATGGCGGCGTCGAAGCCGGCTCCCGCCATGACGGTGAACCGGGCGGACCCGGAACCGGACCCGGACTCGGGGCCGGGGGCCGGGCCGTCGCCCCCGACCCGGTCCACGTCGACCCGGTCCACGTCGACCCGGCCCACGTCGATCCGCGCGGTCTCCCCGGACAGGGCGGCCTCCAGCGCCCCGGCCGGATCGGCGGGCATCCGCAGGTTGCGCGCCAGCAGGTTGCCGGTGCCGCAGGGGACCACCGCGAGCGGGATCCCGGTGCCGGCCAGCACGTCGGCGCAGGCCCGTACGGTGCCGTCGCCGCCGCAGACCACCACGAGGTCGGTGTCCTCCGCGGCGATCCGCCCCGCGAGGCCGCCCGCCGCGTCCTCGGCGGTGGTCTGCGTCCACGCCTGGTCGGCGTACCCGTGGCGGCGCAGCACGCTCCGCACCCGCTCGGCCAGCTCCGCCCCGCAGCCGTGCGGGTGGCGCACCACCACGGCCCGCCGGTCCGTCCCCTCGGGCCGAGGGACCGTGTGGGCGGTGTGGGCGGTGTGGGCGGTGTTGGCGGCGCGGGCGGCGCGGGCGGTGTGGTGGTCGGTGCGGGCGCTCGGGAGGAGCCGGTACTCCGGGACCGCGCCGGATCCGGATCCGGATCCGGCGCCGGTACCCGGGAGCGGCCGGCGGGCCCTGCGCCACGGCAGCAGCAGCGCGTGCGCCACGACGAGCAGCGTGCAGGCGCCGTTGAGCAGGCCGCCGACCACGTCGGAGGGGTGGTGCATCCCCCGGTAGAGCCGGGAGAACGCCACGGCCAGGGGAAGCAGGAGCAGGGCGGTGACGACGGCGTACCGCACCCACCGGCGTGCGCCCGGCGGGCGGAGCACAGCGAGGACCGCCAGGCCGCCGAACAGGGCCACGGAGGCGCCGACGTGCCCGGAGGGGAAGCTCGAGGTCGGCGGCGCGGCGTCGAGGTGCGGCACGTGCGGACGCGACCGCTCCACCACCATGGTGACCAGGAGGAAGACCGCCGACTGCGCGGCCACCGCCACGCCGAGGAACGCCGCCTCCCGCAGCCGCCGTCCCCGCGAGAACGCCGTCAGCGCGACGAGGACCAGCAGGGTGAGGGCGATGACGCTCTGCGTACCGGCCAGCAGGGACAACCACTCCGTGAACGCGGTGAGGGGGCCGGTGCGGTGCGCGGCCAGGCCGCGGTTGACGCCCTCCTCCGCCGCCACCGGCCACCGGTGGGCCAGCGGCCCGGTGACCATCAGGCCGATCCCCGCCATCAGGACCGCCTGTACCGGCAGCAGCAACAGCAACAGCGGTCCACGAAGGCCGCCGGGTCTCAGGGCCGCGCCCCGTTCAGGTCTCATTGCCGCCGTTTAACCCGCCGCGGCCCGCTCATGCGCGCCATCGCACGGTTCGGTCCGCCCGGTGAGCGCAACGGCCCCGACGGACCGGCAGGACCGACCGGACTGGACCGACCGGACTGGACCGACAGGACTGGACCGGCAGGACCGGCCCCACGCCCCGTCAGAACCAGTGCAGGCAGTGCGGGGAACGCTCGGTCCGGAACAGGGAGTCGGCGAGGGCCGCCGCGCCCGGGTGGTGGGCCCTGACGTGACCGGCGCGCACGAGGGTGCTCGGGGCGGTGCCGCCGAGGTAGACCGAGGCCAGGTCGCTCACGTCCAGGGACAGGTCGGGCTCCCGGTCCGTCGGGACGCAGCCGGCCTTGCCGTCCCGCACGGTCAGCAGGTGGCGGCCGTGCTCGCCGAGGAACGGGTCTTCGACGTCGAGGACGATCTCGCCGTCCGCCGACCAGCCGCGCGCGGTCAGTGCCCCCGGGACGTCCAGCAGCCGCACCCAGAGCCAGTCGCCGACCCCCGTCACCTCGGCGCCGCGGAAGTCCTCGAGCTGCCAGCGCAGCGGATGGTCGGTCGGCACGTGCTTGATGGAGACCTGGCTGACCAGGTCGTGTTCGAGCAGGAACCGGGCCAGGGCCGTGTGGACGGCGTCGTCGGCGGTGACGATCTCGTCGACCTTCATCGTCCTGGTTGTCCCGGACTCGATCGTGTAGCTCGCGTACCCGTCCGGGACGCCGTCGGCGTCGCGATGGACGGCGACGTACCGCGGCGCCGGCGAGATCGGGGGCTGTCCCGCGCGCAGGGACCACCAGCGGTGCGGGCGGGACAGCGCGCCGGGCTGTGAGCGGCGGTACCGGTCGTAGACCTGCTCCAGGACCTCCCCGCAGTCGCTGCTCCGCACCACCTCGATCGCACCGCTCGGGCTGCTCGCACCGTTCGCCGCGCCCGTGACCGGCCGGCCGTTCCCCCCACGCGCCCGGGGAACGGCGAGTGCCCCACGGTGGCGCGGCACCGTCAGCCCCGCCGTGTACGTCGCCGGCCCGTAGCCGAACCTGCGGTAGATCAGGGCCTCGGAGGCCAGCAGCACGGAGAGGAACTCCCCGCGGGCGCGCAGATCGGCGAGCTGATGCCGCATCAGCGCACTGAGCGCGCCCTGGCGCCGGTGGGAGGGCAGGACGCCGACGGAGGTCACCCCGGAGACGGGTACGAGCACCTCACCGGGCAGGGTGAGCTCGAAGGAGTACGCACCGGCGGTGCCGACGCGCTTCCCGTCCGGCGCCACGGCCAACAGGCACCGGTCCATTTCGAGCGCGGACCACCACTGCCCGCCACCGTCGACCGGTGGTTCCGGGTAGAGCCCGAACGCGGCGTGCACCGTGCTGACGAAGGCGTCGAAGTCCTGGTCGGTCGCCTGACGGATCTCCACGTACGCCGCTTCCTTCCCCTGACGCCCGCCCCAAAAGCGAAAGGCAGGGAGAGCGCTCTCCCTGCCACATCCAAGCTATAGCGCACCGGGGGGCTTGCCGCAAGGCCCCTCTTCCAGCGCAGAATCATCGGCCGAAGCAACCAATTCGCGACGAATGGGGCCCACGTAGTGCGAGTGCTGCCGTTGTCGACGTACGAGCACGACCGCCCGGGAGGCATCGCGATGAACGACACGAACAACACGAACGACACGAACAACACGAACAACGCGAACAACACGGGCGACCAGTACGTGCTGGACCTCCGGGAGGCCGACGCCGCGCAGGTCGCCCTCGTCGGCGGCAAGGCCGCGCACCTGGGCGAGCTGGCCCGGATCGAGGGCGTCAGTGTCCCGGAGGGCTTCTGCGTGACGACGGACGCGTTCCGGCGGGTCCTGGCGGACGCACCCGCCGTCGAGGAGGCCATCGACCGGTTGCGGCGCGTTCCCCCGGGCGACCGGGAAGCGGTCCGCACGCTCAGCGGGGAGATCCGCCGGGCCATCGAGGGGATCCCCGTCCCGGACGGCGTCGCGGCGCGGATCACCGACGCGCTCGCCCGGTCCGGCGAACGGGCCGCCTACGCCGTGCGGTCCAGCGCGACGGCGGAGGACATGCCGTCCGCTTCCTTCGCCGGTCAGCAGGACACGTACCTCAACATCGTGGGGCCGGAGGCTGTCCTGCGGCACGTCAGCCGTTGCTGGGCCTCGCTGTTCACCGAGCGGGCCGTCGCGTACCGCCAGAGCAACGGCATCGACCACCGGACGGTCCACATGGCCGTGGTCGTGCAGCGGATGGTCCTTCCGCAGGCGGCCGGCGTCCTGTTCACGGCCGATCCCGTCACGGGCGACCGGAAGGCCGCGACCGTGGAGGCGGCCTTCGGTCTCGGTGAGGCCCTGGTGTCCGGCCTGGTGAACCCGGACGTCTTCCGGGTGCGGCACGGCGAAGTCGTGGCCAAGGCGATCGGCGCGAAGGAGCGTGCCGTCCGCGCCCTGCCCGCGGGCGGTACGCGGGAGGAGGCGGTCGACGCGCAGCTGCGGGAGCAGCCGGCGCTGACGGACGCGCAGGCCGTGGGGCTCGTCGGGCTCGGGCGGCGGATCGAAGCGTGCTTCGGGCGGCCCCAGGACATCGAATGGTGCCTGGCCGACGGCGACTTCCACATCGTCCAGAGCCGGCCGATCACGACGCTCTTCCCCGTCCCCGTCCCCGTCCCCGTCCCCGATCCCGTCCTCGATGCCGGAACCGGCGGCCACGAGACCCGGTCCCGGGTCTACGTCTCCGTCGGCCACCAGCAGATGATGACCGACGCCATGAAGCCCCTGGGGCTGTCGGTGTGGCAGCTGACCGCCATGGCGCCGATGCACGAGGCCGGCGGCCGGCTGTTCGTCGACGTCACCGGGCGCCTGGCCTCGCCCGCGAGCCGCGCGGGCCTCCTGGACATGATCGGGCGCGGCGATCCGCTGGTCAGGGACGCCCTGGAGACCCTCCTCGACCGCGACGGCTTCCTCCCGTCGCCGCCCGGGCCCCCCGAGGCGGCTCCCGGCGGGCCCCCGGCCGGCCGTGCGCCTGCGCCCGCGCCCGCCCCGCTCGACACCGATCCGGCCGTCGTCACCGAGCTGGTCGAGCGCAGTCGGCGGTCCCTCGCCGTCCTGGAGCGGGACATCCGGACGAAGACCGGACCGGAGTTGTTCGACTTCCTGTCGGACGCGTTCCAGGAGCACAAGCGGCTGCTCGCCGATCCGCTGAGCCTCCAGGTCATCATGGCGGGGATGGAGGCCACCTGGTGGCTCAACGACAACCTGCGCGCGTGGCTGGGCGAGAAGAACGCGGCCGACACGCTGACGCTGTCCGCCCCCGGCAACGTCACGTCGGAGATGGGACTGGCGCTGCTCGACGTCGCGGACGTGATCCGGCCGTGGCCGGAGGTGGTGGCGTTCCTGCGGGGCGTCGGGGGCGTCGGAGGAGTGGGGGCCGCCGGGGGCGTCGAGGACGACGGCTTCCTGGACGGACTGGCGAAGCTCCCGGGCGGGACCGAAGCGCGCGAGGCCATCGAGGACTACCTCGCCCGGTACGGCATGCGCTGCGCCGGCGAGATCGACATCACCCGGCCGCGGTGGCGCGAGCGCCCCGCCACGCTCGTACCCGTGATCCTCGACAACGTCAGGAACTTCGGGCCCGGCGCCGCCGGACAGCGCTTCGAGCAGGGGCTGCGGACGGCGCGGGAGAAGGAGCGGGAGGTGCTGTCGCGGTTGCGGGAACTGCCGGACGGGGAGCGGAAGGCCGACGAGACCAAACGGATGATCGACCGGGTCAGGACCTTCATCGGATACCGGGAGTACCCGAAGTACAACATCGTCAGCCGCTCCTTCGTCTACAAGCGGGCGCTCGTGGCGGAGGCCGAACGGCTCGTGCGGGCCGGTGTGCTCGCCGAGAAGGAGGACGCCTTCCACCTCACGTTCCAGGAGCTGCGCGAGGCCGTACGTGCGCGGCGGGTGGACGGCCGGCTCATCGAGCGGCGCAAGGAGGAGTTCCGGTCGTACCAGGCGCTCACACCGCCCCGCGTCCTCACCTCGGACGGCGAGGCCCTCAACGGCTCGTACCGGCGCGAGGACGTGCCGGCCGGCGCCCTCGTCGGCCTGCCCGTCTCCGCCGGGACCGTGGAGGGACGGGCCCGCGTCGTCCTCGACATGGCCGACGCCGACCTGGAGGCCGGGGACATCCTGGTCACGGTCTTCACGGACCCCAGCTGGTCGCCGCTGTTCGTCGGGATCACGGCCTTGGTGACGGAGGTGGGCGGGCTCATGACCCACGGCGCGGTGATCGCCCGGGAGTACGGCCTGCCGGCCGTCGTGGGCGTCGCGGGGGCCACCCGGCTGATCCGGGACGGGCAGCGGATCCGCGTGCACGGCAGCGACGGCTACGTCGAGCTCCTGGACTGACGGGCCCGACGGCGGTGCCCCGCGGAAAAATGTGCCGCGGGGGCCGTGACCTCCCCACAGGGGAATCGTTTCTCTAGGTGTCGCACGGCATGCACACCGCTCCCCCGCGGTACGCGACGCAGGGCCCGGGAAGCCGCCCCCCCGACTCCCCGGGCCCCACCGCCCGCCGGCGCCGCAGAGGGGCCGTCACTTTGAGGCGGTCCGTGCGGGGGTGGGTGTGGCGGCGAACAGCAGTGCGGCGAAGGTGAGGGGGGCGGCCGTCTGGTAGCCCATCCAGAGTTCGCCGCCGGCGCCGCTGCCGCGCCACGCCATCAGCAGCCCGGCCAGGGCCGCCAGTACCCAGCCGATGTCGTAGGCGACCATGAGCAGCGTGTACGTACGCGTCGACCGGCTGCGCACGTAGCCGATCTCGACGCCACCGCCGATCAGCAGGGCCGCCCCCGAGACGACCATCAGCCACGTCGGCGTGCCGAGCAGCCGGCCGAGCGGGGCGGCGCCCGCCATGCAGACGGCGGCGAGCAAGACCTTGAAGGCGCCATCGGCGATGGCGCCCATCCTCTGGCGGGCCGCCCGCCGTTCGACGACGACCTGCGTCATGAACGTTCCCCCTCGCATCTACAGCTCATCCCGACGTATTCCATAATGAGATTACTGTAATAATCGAGTTATGAGAATGACGAGAGCCGAGGCCAAGGAACGCAACCGCCGCGCCCTGCTGGACGCCGCGTTCGAGGTTGTGTCGCGGGACGGGTACCGGGCGAAGCTCGAAGAGATCGCCGCGCGCGCCGACCTGACCACCGGCGCCGTCTACTCGCTGTTCGGGAGCAAGAACGGCCTGGTGGTGGCCCTGGTCGCCGACCACCTGCGGCCCTACTACGAGGAGATCGAGCAGGCCGTTCCGGCCGGGCTCGATCTGCTCGAGGCCGTCGACGCCTTCGCCCGGTACTACCGGCGCGGTTGTGACGCCCCGGACGCGCTGTCCCGCATGTCACTCCAGATCACCCTGCTGGACATGGCCCTGCATGACCCGGAGCTGGGGAGCCGGCTCGCCGCGTCCGTCCGGGCGCAGGAGGAACATCTGGTCGCGCTGTTCACCGGAAGGCCGCACGGCGGGCGCTCCGTGACGCCGCGTCAGGCGCGGCGCCTGACCACCGCGCTCAGGGCGCTCTTCGTCGGCCTCAGCCAGGGCGTCACCCTCGGCCTGGCCCCCGACGCCGACGAGCAGTACTTCGCCGCCGCCGCCCGCGCCCTGGCGTCCGGCATGACCGAGGAGACCCGGGATCCGGACGGGACGACCGCCTGAGCCCGTCGCCGTCAGTCCCTGAGGAAGAACACGACGAACCCCGCCACGACCCCGACCGCCACGGCGAGCAGGGCATGGCGGGCCCGCGACTCGCGCAGCACCGGAAGGACGTGGTCGGCGGAGAAGCGGCCCGGCCCGGTCAGGGTGAGCGCGACCACGGCGGCGAACAGCACCGTCTCCAGTTCGACGCCCTTGGGAGGGAAGTACGCGTTCAGGCCCCGGACGTCGAGGACGTTGACGAAGACGCCGATGAGGGCCGCGCCCGCGAGCGGGGTGAGGAGGCCGAGGGCGAGGCCGAGCCCGCCCAGGGTCTCGGAGAGGCCCGACAGGAGGGCCATGGCCTTCCCGGCCGGGTAGCCGGCCATCGTGAAGCCCTTGGCGGTCGCGTCGAGGCCCGGCCCTCCGAACCAGCCGAAGAGCTTCATCGTCCCGTGGCCGGCCATGCTGAGCCCGACCACCAGCCGGAGCAGGAGCAGGCCGATGTCGTGGACGGGGGTGGGTGTCAGCGTCGCCGGGGCGGCTCCGAAGAGCGTCCGGTCTCCTCGTACATGCACCATCAGCGTCCGTCCGTCCGTTCGTCCGTTGGTCCCTTGGTCCGTCGCCCATGAGCGACGGCCACCCTAAGACGTCCGTCCGCGATCCCCGCCCCGCAACGGCGGCGGGTCCGGTCCTCACCCCGTTCGGCCCCGGTCCGCTCACCTGATCCGGCTCCGGCACGGCGGCGGTCATCAACCCGGAGGTGCCGCCAGCGCGCCCGCCAGCCGTCCCAGTGCGGCCTTGATCCGGTCGGGGGTGACTCCCCGTGCGCGTTGCTGGAGGAAGACCTCCGGGGCCAGGGGCGCGAGCAGGCCGTCCACGAGGGCTTCCGGGTCCGGGGTGCCGGACTCGCGCAGCAGGACGAGGACGTGGGCGCGCCAGAAGCCGTAGGCGCCGACGGTGAAGCGCTTCCCGCCGGTCTCCGCGCCCAGGACCAGATGGCCGTGGGTGTCGAGCAGGTCGACCATGGCGGCGTAGAACGCGGTGAGCCGCTCCAGCGGCGGCGCGCCGGGTCCCAGCGGGGGAGCGCCGTGCAGCAGCTCCTCCTGGAGGCGGCGTTCGTGCTCGTCGAGGAGGGCCGCGGCGATGGACGTGACGTCCGGGTAGCGGCGGTAGAGCGTGCCGCGGCCGATGCCGGCGGCCCGGGCGACGTCCTCCATGGTGACCGACCGCGCGTCCCCGGCGGCGAACAGCCCGGCGGCGGCGGAGAGCACCTTGGCCCGGTTGCGGGCGGCGTCCGCGCGTTCCCTCGTCCCCATGGTGCCCAGCCTACCGGAATAAGTGGACGCCCTGTCCGGTTGAGCCACTCGTCCGGTATAACTGGACGCCGTGTCCGTTTACTGTTCCGGCCCGGATCAGGCCGGGATCCGGCCGTACCGAGGGGGTTCCGTCATGACCACGCTGCTGCACATCGACGCCAGCGCCCGCCGCCGTTCCTTCAGCCGGGAGGCCGGCGACGCCGTCGCCGCCGCCTGGCGCGCGTCCCACCCGGGTGGCACCCACGTCCACCGCGACCTGGCCCGGACCCCGGTCCCGCAGATCGGCGAGGCCTGGACCGAGCTGTGCGACCACGTCCTGGAGCACGGGATCACCGACCCCGGCCGCTACCGGGAAGCCGTACGCACTCCCGCGCAGGAGGCGGCCTGGGCGGTGGTCGAGCCGCTGCTGTCCGAACTCCTCGCCGCCGACGTCGTGCTGATCGCCACGCCGATGTACAACTACTCGGTCCCGGCGTCCCTGAAGGCCTGGATCGACCAGGTCACCTTCCCGCGCATGTCCCTGGCCGGACGGCGGTTCGTCGTGGCGTACGCCCGCGGCGGCGCGTACGGCCCGGGCGCCCCGCGCCACCCCTACGACCACCACGAGCGCTACCTGCGCGACTTCCTCGCCGGACACTTCGCGGTGCCGGAGGGGGACATGACGTTCCTCGGCACCGAACTGGCCAACTCCCTCACCGACCCCGCCCTCGCCGGCCGACGGACGGCGCACGACGCGTCCCGGGCGGCCGCGCTGGAGGCGGCCCGCACGATCGGAGAGTCCCTGTGAACTGGCTGCTCCTCATAGCCGCCGGCCTGGTGGAGGTCGCCTGGTCGCAGAGCATCAAGCCGACGGCCGGTTTCACCCGCCCGCTGCCCACGCTGCTCTGCTTCGCGCTCGCCGCGGTCGCGGTCTACCTGCTGTCCCTGGCGATGCGGGACCTGCCCGTCGGTACGGCCTACGCCGTCTTCACGGGGATCGGCGCGGCCGGCGCCATCACCCTGGGCGTGGTGCTCCACAAGGACCCGGTCACCCCGGGCCGCCTCCTGGCCCTCGCCCTGATCATCGGCGGCGTGGCCCTGTCCCACGCGACCGCCCAGCCCCAGACCTGACGACCCGGCCGAGCCGGCGTCCGGGGGACATCCCCACCCGCGTGATCCCGCTGGCCGGAGCACCGAGAGGCCGACTGCCCGGATGGATCGGTCTCTCCCGGTCGCCGAGGCTGAGCACGTCGCACCGCTCGTCCGATCGGAGAACCAGTGTTCAGCCCGAAGTCCCCGCGCCGCGTGGTGGCGCGCACCGCGGCCGTGGCCCTGGCCGGAGCGGCGTGCGCCGCCCTGATGACCGGCAGCGCCGAAGCCATCGTCAACGGAAGGGACTCCACGCAGCGATACCCGTTCATGGTGTCGATCCCGGTGACGGGTGTGGACGACCCCACCCTCAAGGGTGCCTGCGGCGGAACGCTGATCGACTCCAAGTGGGTGCTCACCGCTGCCCACTGCGTGGACCCGGCCCTCGTCACCCTGGACGGCACCGTCCGGATCGGCAGCGAGCGGAGGGCCTCCGGGGGCACGGTCCGCTCCGTGGTCAAGTCGGTTACCCACCCGGCGTACAGGAACGGCGGGGGCAGCAGCCCCAACCACAACGACATCGCTCTGATCCGCCTGGACCACCCGGTCGCCGAGAAGCCCCTCCGCATCGCCGACGCACCGGGGCGACCCGGCACCCCGACCCGTCTCCTGGGCTTCGGCACCACCAACGACGCACCCGACCCCGCCCGGTGGGTCTTCCCCGACCGCCTCCAGGAACTCGACGCGCGCAGGGGCGCCCTCTCCGAGTGCGCGCCGGGCTACGCGGACAGCACCCGCCTGTGCACGGTCAGCCAGGTACCCGACGCGATGGCCTGCAGCGGCGACTCGGGCGGCCCCGAGCTCCAGCGGGACCGCAAGGGGCGCTGGGAACTCGTCGGCGTCACCTCGGGCCCCGGCGCCCCCGGCGTGCCCTGTAGCCAAGGCCCGGGGCTCTACACCAGCGCACCCGCCCACTCGGGCTGGATCCGTGCGGTGACCGGCCGCAGGGGAGTCCAGGGAAGCGGCGGTACCGAGGTGGGCCGGGCGGGAACCACGGACGCCGGCCGGCCCGGGCCGCACACCGTAAGGCCGGCGGCCGCCCGGACGGCGGTTCCGGGGACCGTGTAGAAAGGGACCTCGCACGACCGGCGACGACCGCCCGGTCGGTCCCACACTTCCCAGGGGGGAACCACCATGCGCACGCACGCGCTCCGAAGAACCCTCGTGTCCCTGCTCGTCGTCTCCGCCTCGGCGGCGGCCCTGGTCCCGGCCGCGGCCACCACCGCCGCGGCCGCCCCGGCCCAGTGCCGCGGACCACAGAGCGGCGTCCTCGCGACGCTCGACCCGGGCCGGCGCCTGGACCCCGGCGCCCGCCTCGTGGACAGGGTCAGCACGACCGAACTGGTCATGCAGCCTGACGGCAACCTCGTGCTCTACGCCCTCGGCACTCCGGGCGGTTACAAGCTGCCGCTGTGGTCCAGCGGCACGCACGGGAACCCCGGCGCGTACGCCACCATGCAGGCGGACGGCAACTTCGTCGTCTACAAGAAGGACGGCGGCCCCACCAAGGGCGGCGCCCTCTGGCACTCCAACACGCACGGCAGCGGCCCGGGCACGGGCGTCGTCAGGGCCTCCCTCCTCGGCGGTGAGTTCCTCGTCGAGGGCCGCAGCGCCAACCCCCGCTGGTCCACCCGCAGCACGGAGCGCCAGGGCTGGCTCTGCTCCGAGTTCGCGACGGCCGCCGAGGGGTGGTGGACGGGCAACTGGGCCCAGTCCGCGACCGTGTGGCTGGTCCTCCAGCAGGACAACAACCTCGTCATCTACCGCAAGCGGGACGGCAAGGCCATCTGGAGCAGCAACACCTACGGCGGCAGCCGCCGGGTGACCCTGCAGATGGCTCCCAAGGACCGCGGGGACCTGACGCTCGTCGAGGAAGGCCGCACCACCGCCCGCTGGCGGACGGGCACGGCGAACAACCCCGGTGCCTACGCCCTGCTCCAGGACGACGGCAACTTCGTCGTGTACAAGAAGGACGGCGGCCCGACGAAGGGCGGCGCCCTCTGGCACACCGGCACCTACAACAAGGTCTGACCGGTCCGTCCGACGCACACCAAGGGGGCGGGCGGGCCCGAGCCCGTCCGCCCCTGAGGACCGATCAAGACCTTTTCAGCCGGGTGGTGTTCCGGTGGCAGGGGCCGCGCAGGACGAGGAAGGCGCAGCCGTCCGCCTCCAGGCGGGTGGCCTGCTGCCAGCCCGAGGCCAGCAGGCCGATCTCGTCCTCGTCGAGGGCGATGCCGCGCCGGTCGGCGGGAGTGCTGGCGGCGAGGGGCGTGACCACCACGACGGCGCCGCCCTCGCGCAGGCGCTCGCCGAGCGCGTGCAGGACGCGGCCGCGGTCGCGCAGGAACGCGTAGGCAAGGCGCAGGGTGATCAGGTCGTAGCCGGCGCCGGCGCCGGTGCCGGTGTCCTTGCGGTTGCTGGTGCCGTCGAGGCCGGCCGGGTCGTCGGCTTCGATGTCCAGCTGGAGCCAGCGCACGCCCTCGACCTTCCGGTGCTCCTCGCGGGCGCGGGCGATGGCGCCGTCGGAGTAGTCGACGGCGTCCACCGCGTACCCCACGGAGGCGAGGTGCACGGCCAGTTCCCCCGTGCCGCAGCCCACGTCGAGCGCCCGCCCGCCGCCCTCGGGCACGGGGGCGTGCTGGGCGAGCAGCGCCCGCTCGGCGTCGCTCAGCCGCCGGAAGTCCTTCCCGTCGGCGTAGTACTTGGTCCAGGCCTCACGGGCGGGGCGTCCCACGATGCTGCTCCTCGACTTCTCGGGGTTGGTGGAAGGTGTGCTGTTCACGGGCGGCCGCCCGCGCGGAGTCGTGACGGGGGTCGGCGTCCGCGCTCGACGGGCTCGGGGTCGCCGCGGGTGACGCCGTACCGGGTTCCGGGGACGGGCATCCAGTGGCCGGCTCGGTGAACGCCCGTACCGGCGCGGCCGATCCGGCCGCCGCAATCGGGCCGCGTCGGCCGAGGGCGACGGGTTCCACCGCCTCGACGGACTCGATCGCCTCACCGGCCGCAGGCGCCGCACCGGGCATGTGCCGCAAGGCGCGCAGCGGAGAGCGGGCCAGGACCACGCACGGCACGACGAGCAGACAGGCACCCGCCAGCAGGGCCGGCCGTACGCCCGCCCACGTGCCGAGCCCGCCCGCCAGCAGTGCACCCACAGGCCGGGCGCCCGAGGTCAGGCAGGTGCTCACCGCCTGCATCCGGGCCTGCATCCGGCTCTCGGTGACGAGCTGCCGGATGGACCGCTGCGTGGTGCCCGCCGCCCCCGCGCAGGCCAGTTGAAGGAACAGCGCCGCGCCGATCGCGACCTCCCACCCCGCGCCCGGGGAAGCGAGCAGCAGGGGGACCTGCATGAGCGGCGGGAGGGCGAGTGCGCCGAGCATCATCGGCCCGGGCCCGCACCGCCGCGCGACGGCCGGTGCGGCCAGTGCGCCGGCGGCCGCGCCCAGGGTGCCGACGCCCAGGACCACGCCGAAGGCGGTCGCGCTCATCCCCAGGACCCGCAGCAGGTTTGTTCTCGCAGAGACCGTGTCCCTCGCAGGTCGTGTCGATTTGGGCTAGAGCCGAGCCTGTGGTGCGTGTCGCACTATGACGGAGCACGGTGTCCGATTCCCCGCTGTGGGTGTGGCGAACATCATGTCTCACCGAACTCGGCGGCCGAGGAGAACTCTACGGGCGGGAGGCGCCCGGGCGGTTCGTTTCGGGGCTGCCCGCTGACGCGTTGTCTGGTGTCAGGAGATGCGGCAGGTTTCGCAGGTGCCCTGCATCCCGGCTCGCGGCCCGTGGCCGTGGAGGCGGAAGCGGCCGGGCTTGACGCAGGTGTCGCAGGCGCGTTCGGAAGCACGCTCGCCCGTTCGGCGAACTTACCTTCGCGATCACCCTCTTGAAAGCGGCCGGCGTCTCCAGTACCAGGGCACTCCGCCATCACCCGGCTGCCCGCCCGGGGCTAACGGCTCACGAGAGGCGTCGCGCACCTGACCCCAGCCGGACGGTGACGTCCTCGGAAGTCAGGGGGGTGCTCCGCGGAGCACTGGACGGTGACGTGGACCGGGGCGCCACAGTCAGCGTGAGTTACGTCCAGGACGGGGCCCGGGCTCTCGGGGCCGACGGCGTACGTCTCGCCCCACTGGCTGAGCGCCACCATGACGGGCCACAGAACGCTCTTCCTCTACGCCAAGACCAAGGGCGAGCTCCTCCTGCTCGTCCAGAACTCCCTCGACGCCGAAGCCCTCAAGCGAGGCCGGGTGGACGCCGAGAACATCCCGGACACGCTGGACGCCGTGATGGCGATCGTCCGGCCGGTCGTCGAATGCAACCGGACCCAGGTCGACAACGGGCGCGTCTACCTGCGCGAGATGGTCTTCGGCGACCCCGCCGGGCCCCACCACGGCGAAGCCCTCGCCATCACCGGGCAGACCGAGAATGCCGTCGCCGCCGTGCTGTGCCGGGACGCACAGGTCAGCGAGGCGGACGCGGCAATGGCGGCGCGCGTCGTGTCCGCCGTCACGTTCCTCGCGATGGCAGCGAGTGTGAACGTCGCCGCGAGCGTCGACGAGAGCGTGCGCGACATCCGGGAGCAGATCGCAGTCCTGCTGACGCGTTGACGTCGGCTGCGCAACTTCCACTTCACGAGCATGCGGCCCGGGGACTGACCGCTGTCCGGCGCACGGTGAGGCCGGTGCGCCAGGCGTCGGCGGCCTTCTCCCACCGCCTCCGCCCGGCCACGGACGCCTCGTCGCCCAGTGCCGTCGATGTGCACCCGCACCGCGCCCTTGATCAGCCTGCTTCGGTCAAGGCTGCGCGCGCGGCGGCGAGGATCTCCTCGGAGAGCGGGGAGCCGTTGGTGGCCCGGGACAGGACCAGCGCTCCGAACAGGGTGCAGAGGCGGACGATGCCGTCCTGGTCGTCGGTGGCGAGGAAGTCGGCGAAGTCGGCCACCCCCTCGGTGTAGACGCGACGGGCCTCACGTCCCCCGCCTTCGCGCGCGATGTCGGAGGCGAGCGCGGCGACCGGACAGCCGTCCGCCGGGCCGTCACGGTGCTCGACGGAGAGGTAGGTGTCGATCAGCACCTGCTGGGCGGCGTCGCGCCGCCCTTCATACCGCTCAAGTCCCTCGGTGTAGCGCCGGGCGAGCTCGGCGAAGGCGTGGGCGGTGGCCTCGTCGACGAGCGCCTCCTTGGAGGCGAACTGCTTGTAGAAGGCGCCGTGGGTCAGACCGGCCGCCTTCATCAGGTCGGCGACGCTGACCTGCGTGCCCTGCTCCCGGAACAACCGGGAGGCGGTGTCCACCACCCGCCTGCGATTTTCCTGCGCCTGCGCCTGCGATACGCGGCCCATGGCCACCTCCCGTTTGGATGTCGACTGGCATCTATCGTAACTCCATGTTTAGATTGATTGCGTAATCTAATTCGTGTGGGTTGCCGTCGGCACCCGTCAGGACCAGGAGCAGGCATGGAACTCAAGAACGCGGTCGCGGTCGTCACCGGCGCAAACCGGGGGCTCGGGCGGCACCTGGCAGCCCAGCTCGTCGAGCGTGGCGCGAAGGTGTACGGCGCGGCCCGACGCCCCGAGGCGGTTGACGTGCCCGGCGTCATCCCGCTGCGGCTGGACGTCACGGACGAGGCGTCGATACAGGAGGCCGCCCGCGTGGCGTCCGACGCGACACTGCTGATCAACAACGCGGGCATCTCCACCGGCGTGACGCTGATCGGAGGCGACGTGGCTGAGGTGCGCCGGGAGATGGAGACCAACTTCTTCGGCCCGCTCGCGGCGACCCGCGCATTCGCCCCCGTCATCGAGGGCAACGGCGGCGGCGCCGTACTCAACGTCCTGTCCGCCCTGTCCTGGTTCCACCCGGCCGGCCTCGGCTCCTACGCGGCCTCCAAGGCCGCCGCCTGGGCGCTGAGCGACGCGACCCGTGAGGAGCTGGCACCGCGCGGGATCACCGTCTCGGCGCTGCACGTCGGTTACATGGACACCGACATGGCCGCCGGCGTGCCTGCCGATCAGAAGGTCGCCGCCCCCGACGTCGCGGCCCAGGCCCTGTCCGGCATCGAGACCGGCCTGCCCGAGATCCTCGCCGACGAGACCAGCCGGTACGTCAAGCAGACCCTGTCCGCGGCACCCCAGCCGAACGCGGGCTGACGCTCACCCCTCCACCCCGGCGCGGCCGCCTTCCCACCCCTCAGGCAAGGACATCTCATGCGTTACACGACCTTCGGACACCGGACCGGACTGCGCGTCTCTGAGTACACGCTTGGCACCGCGAACTTCGGCACCGGCTGGGGCGCAGGCGCCGAGCCGGACGAGGCACGCCGGATCTTCGACCGGTTCGCCAAAGCAGGCGGCACCTTCCTCGACAGCGCGGACGGCTACCAGTTCGGCGAGTCGGAGGAACTGACCGGAAAGCTGATCTCCGCCGACCGCGACCACTTCGTCCTGGCCACGAAGTTCACCCTCGGCGCCGCCCCGCAGCCGGACATCTCCAGGACCGGCAACAGCCGCAAGAACATGGTCGCCTCGGTGGAGGCCAGCCTGAAGCGCCTGGGCACCGACTACATCGACCTGCTGTGGGTGCACTTTCCCGACGAGCTCACTCCGATGGAGGAGCTCCTGCGCGGACTCGACGACCTGGTGAGCGCCGGCAAGATCCACCACGCCGCGCTGTCCAACTTCCCCGCCTGGCGCGTCTCGCGCGCGGTAACCCTCGCGGACCAGAAGGACTGGGCTCCGATCGTGGGCATCCAGCACGAGTACAGCCTCGTCGAACGCACCGCCGACCGCGAACTCCTGCCCATGGCCGAGAGCCTCGGCCTGGGCGCCGCCCTGTGGTCCCCGCTCGGCGGCGGACTGCTCACCGGCAAATACCGCAGCTCCGCCGAGGGGCGCCTGAGCGACCTGGGCATGGTCATCCACACCGAGAGCACCGGCCAGAAGACCGCCGTCGTCGACACCGTCCTGGCCATCGCCGAGGAGACCGGCGTGACACCCGCCCAGGTGGCGGTCGCCTGGGTGCGCGAGCGCGCCACCCGCTCCGTGGCCACCCTCGTCCCGATCATCGGCCCGCGCAACCTCTCCCAGCTCGACAGCTACCTCGGCGCCCTCGACGTCCAGCTGACCGACGAGCAATACACCCGCCTGACCGAGGTCAGCGCGGTGCCGCTCGGCGTGCCCCACGAGGGGATCACCGCCTCCCTGGACCGCCTCCAGGGAGGCACCGCCGACCGCGTCATCGCCCCAGCCGTGCCGGTCGCCTGATGAGTGAACGCGGCTGAGGACGCAACGCGCCCGCGCCGCAGCCAGAAAGACAACACAAACTATTTCAAAAAGTACGGCGGCCATTCGGGATGCGCCCGCCGCCGAGATACCCGCCCCCCCAGAAACGCTTTGCTTAGGAGTGCTCCGTGAAGGCCTTCGTCCTCGAGAGGTACGGCTCCCCCTTGCGGGAGGTCGAGATGCCCGTACCGGTCCCCGCCCCCCATGAGGTGCTCGTGCGCATGGTCGCGTCGGGCGTCAACCATGCCGACGAGCGGCTCCGCTCCGGCGAGTTCAAGGCAATCTTCCCGTTCCGGCTACCCAAAGTCATGGGCGGTGAGCTCTCCGGCGAGGTCGTTGAGGCCGGCTCCGCGGTACGAGACGTCGCCGTGGGCGACCATGTGTACGGCTATGTCGACTTGGCGGCCACAGGCACCTTCTCCGAGTTCGTCGCGGTCGACGCCGCCACGATGGCACCCGTACCCCGGTCTGTGAGCCTGGTCGAGGCCGCGGGGCTTCCAGTCGTCGCGCTCACGGCCTGGCAGGCCCTCGTCGAGATGGGCAAGGTGAAGAAGGGCCAGACCGTCCTCATCCACGGCGGGACCGGTGGCGTGGGATCGGTCGCGATCCAGCTCGCCAAGCACCTGGGCTGCACCGTCGCCACCACCGTCTCGACGGCGAACATCGCAGCCGCCCGAGAGCTTGGTGCCGACATCGTCATCGACTACCGCCACGACGACCTCGCGCAGAGCCTCGCCGGCACGCCCGTCGACCTCGTCCTCGACACCCAGGGCGGAGCCACGCTGCAGGCTTCCCTCGGTGTGCTGCGCCCCGGCGGCACCGTCATCGGCATCACGGGCCCGCCCGACCCGGCCTTCGCGCGGCGCGTCGGCGTCAACCCCGTCGTCCGGCTCGCCATCCGGGCCCTGAGCGCCCGTACTCGCCGCCGGGCACGCGCGCTCGGGGTCACCTACCGCTTCCTGTTCATCACACCCGATAGCGCCGCGCTGCGCCAGGTCGCCGGGCTGGTCGACGCCGGGGTGCTGCGCCCGATCATCGACCGGGCGCTCCCATTCGACCAGACCCCGCGAGCTCTCGACGAGGCGCTCGCCGGCGGCACACGCGGCAAGGTCCTGGTCACCACCGACCCGAAGGCGGTGACCAACCGTGGCTGAGTCCAACGTCCGTCCCCGCCCGACCACGTGGGCCACGGCGCCCAACCGCCGCATCGTCGTAGGTTCGAACACGCTCGTATACCGCGACCTCGGCCCCGAGAACGGCGTCCCGCTGGTCCTGCTCACTCACCTGGGCGCCACGCTCGACGAGTGGGATCCCCGATTTGTCGACGCGCTCGCCCGCGACCGCCGCATCGTCGCGCTCGACCTCCCCGGGGTCGGCGGATCCACCGGCCGTGTCCCAGGCACCGTCGCCGCGATGGCGCGTGCGGCGGAGGGGTTCGTAGCCGCCCTCGGCCTGACCCAGATGGACCTGCTCGGATTCTCGCTCGGCGGCTTCGTCGCCCAGCAGGTGGCCCTCGATGCGCCGGGGCTCGTGCGCCGCCTCGTCCTGGCCGGAACCGGCCCCGCCGGGGGCACTGGCATCGACCGTCCGACAGGTGGAGCCTACGTCTACTGGGACATGGCTCGTGCCGCGATGGCCCGCACCGATGCCAAGGAGTTCCTGTTCTTTCCCCGCACTCCAGCGGGCAAGGCGGCAGCCAAGGCTTACCTCGCGCGCTTGCGCGAGCGCGTGATGGACCGTGACACCCCCATTACACTGTCGTCCTTTCACCGCCAGATCACCACCATCCGGGGCTGGGGCCGGGCTGAGCCGCAGGACCTCTCCCGCATCGGCGCCCCGACGCTCATCGCCAACGGCGACCACGACCGCATGGTCCCCACCGAGCTGTCCCACGACATGCACGCCCGCATTCCCGGCAGCACGCTGATCATCTACCCAGGGGCCGGGCACGGCGGCGTCTTCCAACACGTCGACGAGTTCGTCGACGCCGTGCGAGCCCACCTCCACACCGACAGCTGACATCGGCTCCTCCGCCCGCACCCTCGGCCTGGCCGACCTCGCCCTCCGCCGGGCCGGGGTGGGCCTGTACGACGGCGGCCACCCGACAGCAGCAAACGGCTCGGCCAGATCAACGACCTCCTGCGGCGTTGGAGCCAGGAGAGGCGGCTGGTGACGACCTGGACGCGGTAGGCGGCAGCGCGCGTCCTCGTGCAGACGAGTAGATTCCCAGAGCACACCAGAGGCGGTTGCCCGGCATACATCGGCCAGGCAGCCGCCCCCTGCATACCATTACGCTCAGCTACACGATCCGTACGGTGCATTCGCACCTGAACTGTTCGGCAGAGCACGAACATTCGACGGCGTGGCCAAGACATCGCGAAGCCGCTCGATCTCCATCCGCTGGGCGGCGATCTGCGACAGAGCCCGCTCCCTGAAGTCAGCGAGCCCCTCGATCTGCGCGTCACTCGCGGCGAGGCGTTCCTTCAGTCCGGATACCTGTTCCTTGAGGCGCTCGATCTGTGCAGCCCGCGGGTCCGGAATCACGCCCGTTTCCCGAAGCTCGGTCAACCGGCGTTCGAACTCCTCCGCCAGGTGTTGGTAGGGGCCAGGCCGCGGCGAGCCGTCTCGGTTCTTCATGTGAATGGGCCGTCGACGCGGACCTCCACTGGGGCCGGAACACGCGGTCGGCCGCTGCCACCGAGCCGGAGCTTCGGCAGGCAGGCGACCGGGTGATCATGTGCGGCCGCCTCCACCTGACCGAGGACGGCGCCGCCTGCCTCCAGATGGGCCACTGGTCCGTGCTGTTCGACCTGGCTTCGCCCATCCCCGGCAGCATGGACGAGTCCTGGGTGGAGATCAGCGCCGAGACGGAGCGCGTCGCGCTTTACCCCTGTCGAACCTGACCGCCATCAGGTTCTCGGCTCGGTCACCTGAACAGCAGGCCGGCGAGCGACCGGAACACCTCCTCGGGGTCCTGGGCGTCCACCGGGCCGCTCAGGTTCCGGCTCAGCAGCAGCGTGGCGAAGCCGTGGGCCAGGCTCCAGGCCGCGACCCCCGCCAGCCGGGCGTCGTCACCCCGTCCCGCGTCCGGCAACCGGGACACCCCCATGCGCAGTTGCTCGCCGGCGCGCTGCCTGGCGGCCGTCAGGTCGGGGTCGTCCTCGCGCAGCAGTTCCGGCTGGAACATCACCTGGAAGTGAGCCGGATGCGTCATCGCGAACCGTACGTAGCGCACGCCCCGTTCGCGCAGCGCCGGGGCGTCCGCGTCCGCGAGGGCTTCGGCGAGCAGGTCGTAGCCCTCCGCCGCGATGGCGGTGAGCAGGCCGGTGCGGTCCTTGAAGTGGTGGGCCGGCGCGGCGTGCGAGACGCCGGCCCGGCGGGCGAGGTCGCGCAGGCTCAGGGCGCCGGGGCCCTCGGCGGCGATGACCTCGAGGGCCGCGGTCAGGACGGCGTGGCGCAGATCGCCGTGGTGGTAGGTGCGCTGGCTGGTCACGGCGAACAGACTACGCCGGATCTAGTCGTTGACAAGTTAGGGCGGTGCGAGCAATCTTGTCACCGTCAAGTTCGGACCGGACCGGACCCGTCGGTGGACCTGTTGAGGAGACGTCATGTCGGACGAGAACCCCGTTCCGGCCGCGATCGAGCCCCGTCGCGTACGCCACTTGTGGCAGCTGCTGGAGCCCCTGCACGCCCTGCTCTACTTCGCCCCCGAGTCCCTCGACGAGGCGGCCGCCCTGGGCTTCGACACCACGGAGCGGTGGCCGGGCTACTTCGCCTGGCGGGCCGCACCGCTGGGCGCGGCCGGGCCCGGCCAGGTGGGGTCCGCGTTCTACAGCTTCAGCCCGGAGATGGTCGGGCGGTACGTTCCCGCCGCCTGGGACGTGGCGTCCCCCGAAGCCGTGCTCGCCGCCCGTGAGCGCGCCGTCGACCGTGCCTACCGTGCGCTCCTGGGGGACCGCGTCGACAGCCCCGAGCTCGCGGAGGCCGCCGGCCTGGCCCGCCGTGCGGCCGAGGCCGCCGACGTCGAGGGCCGCCCGCTGGCCGCCGCCAACGCGGCCCTGCCCTGGCCGAGTGCCCCGCACCTCGTGCTGTGGCAGGCCGCGACGATCCTGCGCGAGCACCGCGGGGACGGCCACGTCGCGGCGCTCCGTGCCGCGGGGCTCGACCCGGTGGAGGCGCTCGTGTCCTTCGCCGCGATCGGGGCGGCGCCGGAGGAGACCTTCCAGAGCCGGCAGTGGAGCGCACCGGACTGGGCCGCCGCGCGGGAACGCCTCGTACGACGGGGCCTGCTGGAGCCCGACGGCCCCGCGACGGCGACCGCGGCGGGGCGCGCGCTGCGCGCGAAGGTCGAGAGCCACACCGACGAGCTCGCCGCAGGGCCCTGCGAGGCGCTGGGCTCCGCGGACCTGGAACGGCTCGCGGCACTGCTCGGCGACTTCTGGGTCGCGGCGATCGGCTCGGGGCTGCTGCCCATGACCACGACGTTGGGGATGGGAAAGGTCTGACCGCCTCCGGGTCCGCGTCGTGCGCACCCCGCGCATCTCGGACGGCGGCCGGTCCAGGTGCTCGCGTCAGAGCGCCGAGATGGAGGCTGGTGCGCGTTCGGCGCGGCTGAGTGCGCGCAGGACGCTGGTGGCGCCGTGCCGGCGCAGGGCGATCCGTGACAGCAGGTCCACGACGGTCTCGACGGCAGCGGCCGGGAACTGCGGGGTCGGCAACCCGACGCTGTGCGCGAGGTCGTCGCAGTGGACGACGAGCTCCAGCATCCGGCTGGCGATGAAGTCGTCGAGACCGATCGACCACGGCCCCCACGTGGGCCGACGCACCGGGCGGTCCGGCGCGGTGGGCAGGATGCCGCGCAGTTCCCCGACGCACGCGGCGACCCGCGCGGCCAGCGCGGCCGGACCGTCAGCGGCCTCGTCCTCGCCGCCGGACCGAATGGCCTGGTTGAACGGAGTGTCAAGGTCCGAGCCGATCCAGCTGACGCGCGCGTAGTACTCGTGGATCGAGATGGCGGGCTCGGTGGGTACCGGCTCTGCCAGCACCGTGGGGATGAAGAAGACCTGCCCGGCCAGGTGACCCGCCAGCCCCTGGACGCTGAGCTTCGCCAGTGCGGAGGGCTGGTGCCAGTCGTCCGCGACCTCCGGTGCGGCCAACAGCTCCGCCGCCGTGTCCGCCACACCCAGGTAAAGCTCCCTCACCTGTGTCACCTTGCTGTTCCCCTGTCGCCGTCGGTGGGTGTCCGTGTCCGCCCGGTCAACCTCGCGGCAGGACGACGCATTCCCCGTGCGGGGGAGCCGGGCCGCGCACCTTTTTTCCTCGTAGGAAAGAAGGTGGTACTTTCCTCATGAGAAAGTAGTACGCGGAAGAACGACGACCAGGGACGCCCCCATGACTCCTCACGACGCCCAGACCGCCCTCGACGCCATACGCCACCGTCAGGAGCAGACGCTCAACGCGTACGTGCGCCACGCCTACGCGCGTCCCTACCTGGTCGTTTCGGCCCTGGGTCTGTTCACCGTGTGCTCGTCCTTCGACCTGCCGAGCCCGTGGAACACCGCCGCCGTCCTGGCGGGGAACGCCCTGGCCCTGGGCGGGCTGTTCGTGCACCAGCGCCGGGCCCCGGTCCGCCGCAAGGCCGCCGGCTCGGAGGTGCTGTTCTACGGGGTCGCCGGGGTCCTGCTCCTCGTGCTCTTCTGGACGGCGGCGGTCGCCGCCTACTTCCTCGGCCTGCCGGCGCGGCACACGCTCGCCGCGGCCGTCACCGCCCTGGCGGCCGTGGTCGCCTCGTACGCGCTGCGCCCGTTCGTCGAGTCCGTCATCCGAAGGAACGGCCACTGCTGATGGATCCCGACTTCGACGAGTTCCTGCACGTTCCGGCGCGACTGTCGGTCGTCGCACTCCTGGCTCCGGCCGACTGGGTGGAGTTCGGCTTCGTCCGGGACACGGTGGACACCAGCGACTCGGCCCTGTCGAAGCAGGTCTCCGCGTTGGCGGACGCCGGGTACGTCGAGGTCCGCAAGACCCGCGACCGTACGGGACGCCACACCCACCTCCGCCTCACCCCGCACGGGCGCCAGGCGTTCCAGCGGCACGCGTCGGCGCTGGAGAGGATCGTGGCGGCGGCACGGATGCAGTCGCAGTAGCCGCAAGCGCAGCTCCGCGCCGCCGCCCCCGCACCCCTACGGCGACTCGGGCGCCACGCCGGGGCGTTCGCGCCAGAAGGCTCCGGACCAGGCGCGCCGCAGCAGCATCAGCACCACTCCGGCGCCGGCCAGGAACAGCGCGATGACCAGCGGCGCGCCCAGCCCGAACCAGGCGGTCGAACTGGAGGCGTTGGCCGGATCGGCCATGTCGGCGACGGACTCGGCCAGCAGCCAGAGCAGCATGGCCGCGCCGAGCAGCGGGCCCGCGCCGAGCAGCAGGAAGGGGCCCGGCCCCCGCAGCAGCCGCCGCCGGTACCAGACGGCGCAGGCGATGCCGGTGAGGGCGTAGTAGAAGGCGATGAGCAGCGACAGGGCCGTCAGGGAGTCCGCGAGGGCGTTCTCGCTGATCCGGTGGATGACGACGTACCAGACGATCGCCGTGCCGGTGACCCACCACGTGCTGGTGCCCGGCGTACCGCGGCGGGCGTCGATGCGGGCGAACCCGGCGGGCAGTGCCTTGCGGCGGGCCATGGACAGGGCGGTGCGGGAGGCCGGGATGATGGTCGTCTGGGTCGAGGCGAGCGCGGAGGTGGCGACGGCGAGGAGCAGGATCCAGTCCCAGCCGCCGAGCACCTCCCGCGCGAGCGAGGCGAAGACGTCCTCCTCCGCGTCGGCCTGTCCGGCGAGGTACGCGGTGCCGGCGTAGGCGACGACCGCGAAGGCCACGGCAACGTAGGTCGCCAGCAGGACCACCGTCGACCAGATGCCCGCCCGGCCGGGGGCGTCGGCGGAGTCCTTGGTCTCCTCGGTCAGGTTGACGGCGGATTCCCAGCCCCAGTACGCGAACACGCCGAGCAGCAGGCCGCCGGTGAGCGACGAGCCCCCGGCCCCGAAGGGGTCGAGCCAGTCGGCGGCCGGGCGGACGGCGTCGAGGGATCCCGTGCCGGCGTACACGCGCCACATGGCCACGGCCGCGAACACGACCAGGCACAGGACCTGGACCAGCACGAGCGCGTTCTGGAAGCGGGCCGACACCTCGGTGCCGCGTACGCAGAGCCAGGACATGAGGAGGATCAGCAGGACGGTGAGGGCCTCGCGGACCAGGGAGTCGGCGGCCAGGCCGTCGGCGCCGACGGCGAGCAGGCCGAAGCCGACGGCGACGTCGGCGAGTGAACCGACGACGAGCACCCCCGTCATCGCGATGGCCCAGCCGCCCAGCCACCCGGTGGTGGGGCCGAGGGCGCGGGTGACCCAGGAGAAGGTCGTGCCGCAGTCGGGGTCGGCCCGGTTGAGGAAGTGGAAGGCGGAGGCGATCAGCAGCATGGGGACGAACGACGCGAGCATCACGCCGGGGGCGTGTACGCCGACCAGGGCGACGAGGGGGCCGATGACGGCGGCCAGCGAGTACGCGGGGGAGGTGGCGTTGAGGCCGATGGCGAGGGAGTCGAGGAAGCCGATCGCGTCGGGTTTGAGGGCGCCGGCCTGGGCCTGATGCGTCGTCGGTGCGGCGTTCCCGTCCGGTATCGGGGGCGCGACGGTGGCCGTGGCGGCCCGGGGGGTGGTTTCCGGCGGGGTGTCTGCGGCCATCGTCCCTCGCTGTACTGGTGCGGTGTGCGGGCCGCGCCGGGGCGGGCGCGGTGTGAACGGGGGGTGAACTGCGAAGAGGAAACCCGCGCGGGCGGGAAGGGGTCAATGGTGTTGGCATAAGGAACCCGCGCGGGGCCGGGGCCGGCCCGCGCACGGCCCCCGGGCGCGGCGGCCGGCTCAGCCGATTCAGCCCGTCTCAGCCCGCCCGCAAGGCCTGGAGCCGGGACTCCGCGCTCGCGAGCAGCATGTCCAGGGCGACCGGGTAGACGCTGTGGTTCATGCGGGCGGCGAGCAGTCGCCTGGTGGCGCTGATGTGCGGGTACTTGTCGGCCGGCAGCCGGGCGTACGTGGACTCCCACTGGCCCTCGTCGGAGGTCCGGGAAGGTTCGGACAGGGCGAGGGAGCCGGCGTCCAGGGCGGCGAAGGCCAGGCTCTGGTCGATGAAGGCGTGGTAGATCCGGACCGCCTCCGGGTCGGGGAAGCCCGCCGTGCGCAGGATGCCGAGGACCGCCTCGTCGGCGTCGATCTCCCGGGGGCGGCCGGTCACCCGGCCCGCGGTCAGTACGGCCGCCTGCGGGTGCTCCAGGTAGGCGCCGTGGATGCGGAGGCCGAGTTCCCGCAGGTCGTGACGCCATTGGCCGGTCGCGGTCCAGCCGTCGAGGGCCCGCCCGATGAGCTCCTCGCCGATGGCGAGGGTGAGGGCGTCCATGCCGTTGAAGTACCGGTAGAGGGTGCTGGGATCCGCTCCGAGGGCGGCGCCGAGCCGGCGGGCGGACAGGCCGGCGCTGCCGTGCTCGCGCAGCATGCGCAGGGCGGTCTCGACGATCAGCCGCTCGGACAGGACCACGCCCTGCCGGGTGGGGCGCCGCCGCCGGCGGGCTTCCTCGGGAACCACGGGCTTCGCCATCGGACACCTTCCCTCTCCTTGCCCCACCTTATGCCAACACCATTGACCTTGTCTTGGGGCCCCGGCTTTCATCCCTCCCACGAGGCGCGGATCTCCGCGTACCTCACCGAGAGAGGGTTTCGTCATGCGTGTTCTGCTTGTGGGCGCCGGTGGCGTCGGTACCGCGATCACCCGGATCGCGGCCCGCCGGGACTTCTTCGACCACTTCGTGGTCTGCGACTACGACCTGTCCCGCGCCGAGGCGGCCGTGACCGCGCTCGGCGAAGCCGGCGGCCGGTTCCACGCGCGCCGCGTCGACGCCTCGGACCGGGCGGCGGTGGCCGCGCTCCTCACCGAGGAGCGGTGCGACGTACTGCTGAACGCCACGGATCCGCGGTTCGTGATGCCCCTGTTCGAGGCGGCCCTCGCGGCGGACAGCCACTACGTGGACATGGCCATGTCCCTGTCCCGGCCGCACCCCGGCAATCCCTACGCGGAGTGCGGGGTCAAGCTCGGCGACGAGCAGTTCGAGCGGGCCGGGGCCTGGGAGAAGTCGGGTCGGCTGGCCCTGGTCGGGATGGGCGTGGAGCCGGGCCTGTCGGACGTCTTCGCCCGGTACGCCGCCGACGAACTCTTCGACGAGATCGAGGAGATCGGCATCCGCGACGGGGCGAACCTGACGGTCGAGGGCCACGACTTCGCCCCGTCCTTCAACATCTGGACGACGATCGAGGAGTGCCTGAACCCGCCGGTGGTCTACGAGCGGGACCGCGGATGGTACACCACCGAGCCGTTCAGCGAGCCGGAGGTCTTCGACTTCCCGGAGGGCATCGGCCCGGTCGAGTGCGTCAACGTCGAGCACGAGGAGGTGCTGCTGGTCCCGCGCTGGGTGGACGCGCGCCGGGTCACCTTCAAGTACGGCCTGGGCGAGGACTTCATCGGCAAGCTGAAGATCCTGCACGCGCTGGGCCTGGACTCGACCGAGCCGGTCACGGTCCGCGGCGCGGACGGCACCCCGGTACGGGTCTCCCCGCGCGACGTGGTGGCGGCGTGCCTGCCCGACCCGGCCACGCTGGGGGAGCGGATGTCGGGCAAGACCTGCGCGGGGACCTGGGTGAAGGGCACCAAGGACGGCCGGCCGCGCGAGGTGTACCTCTACCACGTGGTGGACAACCAGTGGTCGATGCGCGAGTACGGCTCCCAGGCCGTGGTGTGGCAGACCGCGGTCAACCCGGTCGTGGCGCTCGAACTCATCGCCGCCGGGGTGTGGGCGCAGTCGGGCGTACTGGGCCCGGAGGCCCTCCCGCCGCACCCGTTCCTGGACCTGCTGACCGCGTACGGCTCCCCGTGGGGAATCCGCGAAGAGGCCTGACCCCGGGCCCCGCCGCCGCCCGTGGCGCCGCCGCGCCGGGGCGGGATCAGGGCCCCGTCAGCCGGGCCGTCAGGCCGTCGAAGTAGCTGCGGTGGAGGGCGACCAGGTCGATCCGGTCGGGGTCGAGGAGCCAGAGCAGGTGGGCTCCCTCCAGGAAGGCGGCGACCTCGGCGGCCAGGGTCCGCGCGTCGAGGCCGGGGTGCGCGGTGCCGTCAGCCTCGGCGCGGGTGAAGAGCGAGACGAGGTGGTCCCGCAGGGCACGCCCGCGGTCGCGGAACCAGACGTGCAGGGCGGAGCCGGGGTCCAGGTTCTCGGCGGTCAGGGCCGTGTGGAGGGCGGCCAGTTCCCGTTCCGCGGCGGCGGTGTGCTCGGCGTCCCGTACGAACCAGTCGATCGCCTGCGCCAGAGAGGGCTCGGCGTCCGCGGTGATGGCGAGGCGTTCGAGGGCCCGCCGGTCGGCCTCCTGGAGCACGGCCCGGACCAGCGCGTCCTTGCTGCCGAAGTGGTGGATCAGGGCCGAGGGCGTGACGCCGGCCCGCGCGGCGACCGCGGCCACGCCGGTGCCGCGCACGCCCTGCTGCGCGAAGAGCCCGATCGCGGCGTCGACCATCGCGCGGCGGCGCTCGACGCCCCGCTTCTGCACCTGTCCCCTGACTCCTGCCATGGGGTTCAGGGTGCCCGCCGGCGGGCGGGGACGTCCAGCCGCGCCCCCCGGTGCCGCAAACCGCTGGTGGCGGGGGACCGCAGCCATTAACCTGCACGACCATGCAGGAAAATAACGAGAAGATGATCGATGCGGGCGCCGGTCTCACGCTCTGGGCGCAGGAGTTCGGGGCGCCCGAAGACCCGACGGTGCTGCTGGTGATGGGCGCGCAGGCCCAGGGCGTCCAGTGGAACGACGGCCTCGTGCGGCGCCTGGTCGAGGGCGGCCGCCACGTCATCCGCTACGACCACCGCGACACCGGCCGCTCCTCCCGGGTGGACTTCGCGGCCCACCCGTACACCGTCGCCGACCTCGCCTCCGACGCGCTAGCCGTCCTCGACGCCTTCGCCGTGGAGCGCGCCCACCTGGTCGGGGCCTCCCTCGGCGGGATCATCGCCCAGCGGCTCGCCCTCACCGATCCGCACCGGGTGCTGACCCTGACCAGCCTCTCCTCCCAGCCGCTGGGTACGGACACCGCCGGCGCGATCCAGCGGGCCATGGCCGGCCTCGCCCCCTCGCCCGGTCAGCTCCCGCCCCCGGCAGCCGAGTTGCTCGCCGTCCTCACGACCTCCTTCCCCGAGCCGGGCGCGGGCCTTGAGGGGTACCTCGCCGCGCGGCTGCCGATGTGGCGGGTGCTGCACGGTCCGGAGCTCCCCTTCGACGAGGACGAGTACCGCGCCATGGAGGAACGCGTCCACGGGCGAGCCGCGGACATCGGGGCCGCGCTGAACCACACGCTGGCCGGAGCCGCGGGGGACTCCTTCACCACGGCCGACCTGGCCTCGGTCGCCGCTCCCACGCTCGTGCTGCACGGCACGCGCGACCCGATGTTCCCGCCGCCGCACGCCGAGGCCACGGCCGCCGCCGTCCCCGGCGCACGCCTGGTCATGCTCGAAGGGATGGGCCACACCCTGCCCCTGGCCGTGGACGGGCGCCTGGCCGCGGAGATCCTCGCCCACACCGGGGGGTGAAGGGCCCCGCCGCCACGACGGGCATCAGGAAGCGTCGGAGGCGGTGTCCAGGACCGCGCGGGCCCGGCGCAGGGCCGCGGCGTCGACGAGGCCGCCGTTCGCGTCGAGCCATGCCCCCGCGCCGCCCGCCCCGGCCCGCTCCACGCTCTCCACGAGGCGCCGCGCGGCGTCGACCTCCCCGGCCCGGGGAGTGAACACGGAGTTGACCACCGCCACTTGGGCGGGGTGGACCACCGAGCGGCCGAAGAAGCCGCGCTCCCGTCCGCGTACGCAGTCCACCGCCAGCCCGTCGAGGTCCCGTACGGCGGGGAAGACGCTCAGCGGCGGCCGGGGCAGGCGGGCCGCGGCGGCGGCGAGCAGGACGCGGTGGGCGGCCGCGTCCAGCACGTCGCGGTGCCCGGTGCCCAGCTCGGCCGCGAGGTCGGCCTCCCCGAAGGCGAGGCCGGACACCATGGCGTGGCCGGTGGCGAGGGCGTGGGCGTGCTCGATGCCCAGCGCCGTCTCCAGAAGCGGTACGAGCGGCACCCCCGGCAGGAGCCGCGCGGCCTCGGCGACCTGCGCGGGCCGCTCGCACTTGGGGATGCGCACGCCCGAGACCCGGGTGCCGCGCAGGGCGGTCAGGTCCTCCTCGCCGCCCCCTCCCGGCGGGTTGACGCGTACGTACACCGGGCGCCGGTGGCCCCGGTCCAGGAAACCGGCGACGGCGTCGCGTGCGGCCGCCTTCCGGACCGGAGCCACCGCGTCCTCCAGGTCGATGACCACCGCGTCGGCCCCGCAGGCGAGGGCCTTGCCGAAGCGCTCGGGGCGGTCTCCCGGGACGTAGAGCCAGGTACGGACCACCGGGCGCGGGCGGCGGTCGCCGCCGAAGCCCGCGCCGCCCGGGCCCGGGGTGGAGACCCCCATCAGATGACCCCCGCCCCGCGCAGTTCCGCGCGGCGCCGCGCACCGATCCCCAGCCGCTCGAAGACCTCGGCGTTGTCCGCGCCCAGCGCCCGGCCCGCCCAGCGGACCCGCCCCGGAGTGTCGGACAGGCGGGCCGGGACGCCCTGCATGGCCAGGGAGCCGAGTTCGGGGTCGTCGACGTGCACGACCGTACCGAGGGCGGCGAACTGCGGGTCGGCGGCGATGTCCGCGGCGCTGTACACCGGCGCGACCGCCGCCTCGGCCTCCTCGAAGGCCGCGACGACCTCGTCCGCGCCGCGCGCCGCGATCCAGCCGCCGACGGCGGCGTCGAGCTCCTCGACGTGCTCGGCGCGCCCCGATCCGGTGGCGAACCACGGCTCCTCGATCAGGTGGGCACGGCCCACCAGCCGCATCACGCGCTCGGCGACGGACTGCGTGCTGGTGGAGACGGCGACCCAGCGTCCGTCGCGGCAGCGGTAGGTGTTGCGGGGGGCGTTGTGCGGCGAGCGGTTGCCCGAGCGCTCCTGGACGATGCCGAGTTGCTGGTGGGCGGAGATCTGCGGGCCGAGCAGGTGCAGGATCGGCTCGATGAGCGCCGTGTCCACGACCTGGCCGCGGCCGGTCGTGGCGCGCGCGTGCAGGGCCACCATGGTCGCGTACGCCGCCGTGACCGCGGCGACGCCGTCGGCGAGACCGAACGGGGGCAGGGTCGGGGGTCCGTCCGGCGTGCCCGTGCAGTGGGCGAAGCCGCTCATCGCCTCGGCGAGGGTGCCGAAGCCCGCGCGGTGCCGCATGGGGCCGACCCGGCCGAAGCCGCTCACGCGGAGCATGACCAGCCGCGGGTTCAGCTCGCGGAGCCGTTCGTAGCCGAGGCCCCACCGCTCGAAGGTGCCCGGCCGGAAGTTCTCCACCAGCACGTCCGCGTCGCGCACGAGCGCCCTGCAGATCTCCTGGCCCTCGGCGCGGCTCAGATCGAGCGTGACCGTGCGCTTGTTCCGGGCGACAAGCTTCCACCACAAGCTCTCGCCGCGGACCTGCGCGCCGTGGCGCCGGGCCGGATCGCCCCTCGGATGCTCGATCTTGATGACGTCCGCCCCGAAGTCACCCAGGAGCGTCGCCGCGCCGGGCCCCGCGAACAGGGTGGCGGCGTCCAGCACCCTCGTGCCCGCTAAAGGGAGGTCTGTCGTCGCGTCCACAGCACATCACTCCAGTCCAGTCCAGCCCAGTCCGGTCCCGCAGGCATTTCCGTAAGCCTTACGGTAACGGTCACCGTAAAATGGCCCGCGGTGGTCCGCAAGAGCGGCCTCCGGCCACGGCCGGCCAACGGGCCGGTGAGGGGGGAACGATGGCGAAGGATCCGCGGAACACGGCGCCCGCAGCGGCTCGCAGACGGCGCCGCGGCTCGCTGTCCCGGCCGCAGGTCGTGGCGGCGGCGCTGGAGCTGGCGCGCGAGGAGGGGCTGGCGGCGGTCAGCATGCCGCGGCTCGCACAGGAGCTGGAGTGCGGGGTGATGTCGCTCTACGGCCATGTGGAGAGCAAGGAGCACCTGCTCGAACTGCTGGCCGCGGCCGTGCTGGAGGACTTCCCGCTGGAGCTGGCGGACGACACCCCGTGGCAGCCGGCCCTGGAGCGGTTCTCCGCGTCCCTGCGGCGCAGGATGCTGGAGAACGGGGCCCTCGCTGAGCTCCTGATCACCCGTCGCATGTGGAGCGCGGGCCTGGCCGAGGTGTTCGAGTGGCTGCTGGGCAGGATGACGGAGGGCGGCTGGCCGCTGCGTGAGGCGGTCCGGGCGTACCACTCGGTGCAGACCTACACCCTCGGCTTCGTCCTGTACGAGATCCGCCGGACCACGCCCGCGCACGAGGAGGAACACCGCGCGTGGTGGCGCCACACCCTCGCGGACCTGCCGCCGGCGTCGTTCCCCCTGCTGCACGCCGCGGCCGGGTTCGCGCCGGAGGGGGCGGGGGAGGAGCAGTTCGCCTGGGGCCTGGAACGGCTGCTGCACGGCCTGGCGGCAGAGCTCGCCGACCGCACGCAGCCGTCCGGTTGACGGGCCGGGGCGACGGGCCGGGGCCATGGGCCCCGGCCCGCGTCATCAGCTCTGGAACAGCCGGAACCGCTCCTCGCCCACGCGGGCGCGTGCCTGCGCGTCGGTCACGCCCAGCCCGGCCCGCGGTGCGAGGCCGAGCACGCCGACCTTGCCGAGGTGCTCGTTCACCTGCACGCTGCGCGCCGCCTCAGCGGCGTCGTCCAGGGCGTAGGTGGCGGACAGGGCCGGAAGGACCTTGCCCATCTCGATGAGCCGGTTGGTCTCCCACTGCTCGTTGAGGTTGGCGCCGTGGCTGCCGATGATGTTCTTCAGCTTCATCCACAGGTAGCGGTTGTCGTACTGGTGGTCGTAGCCGGTGCTGGACCCGCAGGTGACCACGGTGCCGCCGCGGCGGGCCAGGAACACCGAGGCGCCGAAGGTCGCCTTGCCGACGTGCTCGAAGACGATGTGCGGGTCCTCGCCGACCGCGTCGCGGATCGCCTTGCCCAGCTTCTTCCACCCCTCGGGCCGCTGGAGCATGGTGCGGTCGCCCTGTTCGATCGCCGAGCGGTCGATGACCGCCTCGCAGCCGAGCTTGCGCAGGACCTCCGCCTTCTCCGCCGAACTGACGACGCCCACGGGGATGCCGCCGCCGTTGCGCACCAGCTGGACGGCGTACGCGCCCAGCCCGCCGGTCGCGCCCCAGATCAGGACCACGTCCCCCTGCTTCATGCGGGCACCGCGGTCGCTGACGAGCATCCGGTACGCGGTGCCCGCGCACAGCGGGTTGGACGCGGCCTCCTCCCAGGTGAGCAGCGCGGGCTTGGGCAGGAGCTGGCTGGCGCGTACGACGGTGTACTGCGCCAGGCCCCCGAAGTTGGTCTCGAACCCCCAGGCGCGCTGGTCCTCGCCGAGCATGCCGTCGCTGTGGGTGGCGGGGTCCTGCTCGTCGACGTAGGCCGTCCCGACGACGACGTGGTCGCCCGCGTTCCAGCGGCGCACGGCCGAGCCGGTCCGCACGACCACGCCCGAGGCGTCGGAGCCGAGGATGTGGTACGGCAGGTCGTGGCGGGCGTCCCAGCCGCCGCGCCGGCCCATCTGCTCCAGGAAGCGGAAGGTGGGTACCGGTTCGAAGGTGGCGGACCACACGGTGTTGAAGTTGATAGCGGCCGCCATCACCGCGACCAGCACCTCGTCGGGGGCCAGTTCGGGCATGGGGACGTCTTCCACGTGCATCGACTTGCGGACGTCCTTGTCCGCGACGCCGTCGAACATCCCCGTCTGGTCCTTGTGGACCGTCACGGCCTTCATGTGGCCGGGCAGGGGCAGGCTCAGCAGCTCTTCACCGCTGCGGCCTTCGATCACGGCGTCTGCGAGGGGGGTACTCATGGGATCTCCATAGGTGTCGTACGGTTCGGGACGGCCGGAGGTGTACGTCAGGGCGGGCGGGCGCCGGCACGGGCGCGTGCGGGCGGGACCGCCTCAGGCCCGTACGGCCATGAGCGCCGCGAGGACGGCGTCGGTGGTGTCGACGCGGGCGATCAGCGGCAGGATCCTCGTGGCCGCGAACTCCTGGTGCTCGGCGGAGAACGTGCTCGTCGCGTCCTCCGCGACGACCACGTGGTAGCCGTGCTCGTAGGCGGAGCGGGCGGTGGACTCCACGGCGAGGTTGGTGGCGATGCCGGTGAGGACGAGCTCCTCGATGCCGCGGCGGCGCATCTGGAGGTCCAGTTCGGTGCCGGTGAAGGCGCCCCACTGGCGCTTGGTGATGAGGAGGTCGTCGGGGTGCGCCGCGAGTTCGGGGGAGAGCCGGGAGTACTCGGGGTGCAGGGCCGGGGGGTTGTGCGGCACGTCGGCGCGGGGCTGGAGCGCGGCGCCGCCGTCGGGGCCGTGGGCCACGTTGACGAGGACGACGGGCAGGCCGGCCGCGCGGAACGCGTGGGCCAGGCGGGCGCTGTTGCCGACGACCTGGGCGGCCGGGTGGGGCTGCAGGGGCAGTCCGAGGATGCCCTCCTGGACGTCGAGCACGACGAGGGCGGCCTTGGGGCTGAGTTCCACGACGGGCATGGGTGGTTCCTTTCGGAGGGGTGCGGAGTACGGAGTACGGGAGGCGCGGCTCAGCCGTGGTCGGCGGTGCCGCGCAGGTGCCGGGTGAGGGCGGCGTTGAGGAGGAGTACGAGGCTGATCCCCGTGATCACGGCGGCCAGCAGGTGGAGCCCGGAGTCGCCGGCCTGCCGGCCGACGGCGATGCCGACCAGGGCCGAGGCGAGGTTGGCGCCGATGTACTGGGAGGTGCGCAGGAGCCCGGAGGCGGTGCCGATCTGTTCGGCCGGCGCGGTGCGGTACATCAGCGTCTGGTTGCCCAGGCTGTTGAACCCGTTGGGCAGGCCCAGCACCGCGGCGATGACGAGGATCTGCCACAGCGGCACGCTCGACCCGAACAGGGCCAGTGCGGCGCTGCCCACGCAGAGGGCGGCGGATCCGGTGACGAGGACGGTGCGCAGGCCGCGGCCGACGAGCCGGGTGGCCCACATGGTGGTGACGACTCCGAGGCCGGCCATGGGCAGCATGACCAGGCCCGACTCGGCCTCGGACAGGCCGCGCCCCTGCTGGAGCCACTGGGGGAGGGCGTAGGTGATGGAGTAGAAGACGACGTAGGTCGCCATGCAGCGTACATAGGTCGCGGCGAGCGGACGGTTGCGGGCGATCATGCGGAGGTCCACGAAGGGCCGGTGCGCGCGCAGTTCGCGCCAAACCAGCGCGGCGGTCAGGACCACGAAGGCGGCGAGCGCCCACCACCGCGGGTGGTCGGGCAGCGAGAGCAGGAACAGCATCAGCCCGCACAGCTCGCCGGTGAACAGCGCCATCCCCGGCAGGTCCAGTTCGCGCAGGGTGACGCGGGCGCGGCGCGCCGCGTCGTCGGCGGGCAACCAGAGCAGGGCCATGGCCAGGGCGGTGAGGGCGAGGGGGACGTTGACCCAGAAGATGGCCCGCCAGTCGACGAGCTGGACGAGCAGGCCGCCGAGGGGCGGCCCGAAGGCCACGGCGGCCTGGGAGGCGGCGGAGATCGCCCCGAGCCCGCCGGCGGGTGCGCTGCCCCCGGCCGGGAGGGCGTCGGCCCGTTGGCGGATCATCGACATGCCGGCCGGGTACGCGGCCGAGGTGCCGATGCCCAGGACCACGCGGGCGGCGATCAGCCAGCCGAGGGTGGGGGCGAAGGGGGCCGCGGCGGCCGAGGCCAGGACCAGGAGGAGCCCGATGCCGAATATCCGGCGGGGGCCGAACGCGTCGGCCAGGCGGCCCATCGTGGGCTGGGCGACCGCGGTCGCCAGGTAGAGGCCGGAGACCAGCCAGACGACCGCGGCTCCGGCGTCGAACGCCTCCTGGATGGAGAGCAGGGCCACCGCCAGCATCGACGAGTTGAGGGCGTTGAGCATGGTGCCCAGGACGATCGGGGTGAGGAAGCCGAGCGGCAGGCGGGCGGGGGCGGGGGGAACCGGTTCTCTCGCGGTCCGTGCGGTGCGTAATGCCACGGTTCCCCCTTGGGGACTGTCTAGGTTTCGGACAAGAGGTCGAGGAGCTTGTTCGCGGCGCTGAGGACTTCCCGCTCGACCGGGGTCAGGCGGGTGGCGATGGCCCGTGCGAGCCAGGTGTCGCGCGACTGCCGGTCGGCCGCCACCAGGCGGCTGCCCGCGTCGGTGATCTCCATCAGGACCTGGCGGCCGTCGCGGTCGTGGGGCCGACGGGTGATCAGGCCGCGCTCCTCCAGGGCGGAGAGCTGGCGGGTGAGCGACTGGGGCTGGACGCCCTCGTGGGCCGCTAGTTCCTTGGGGCTGAGGGCCCCGACGCGGTCCAGCCGGCTCAGGACGGAGGCGCTGGTGAGTCCGAGGCCGTGCGGGGGGCGTTCCTGGCGCATGCGCCGACTGAGCGCGGACACGCTGTCGCGGGTCTGTCTGGCCAGATCGATGGTGTCTTGATTGTCTTCCACGAACGAAGCCTAGCTTATAAGCATGGCTTGGTATTTCGTCAACCTGGCTCATCACCTCACCTCGCTTCAACTCCCATGAAATCTGCAAGAAAAGGCAAAGCATGGCCGGAAAACGGGGCTCGGATCGGGGTGTGACGCTGCTCGCATTTACTTCGTTGCACTGAGCATGTTGTCTAGGAGTCATGATCAATCGCTCCGGCCCCGATCCCCATGAACACCCAGGGCCCACCGGCGCCCCGCCCCCACTCGCCGGCCTGAAGGTCATCGACACCGCCACCCTCTTCGCAGGCCCCTTCGCCGCCACCCTGCTCGGGGACTACGGCGCGGAGGTCGTGAAGATCGAACACCCGGACGGCGACCCCGCCCGCCGCTACGGCGCCCAGGCCGACGGCGTCCCCGTGTGGTGGAAGGTCGTGGCCCGCAACAAGCGCTCCGCCACCCTGGACCTCCACACGGACGAGGGCCGGCTGCTCTTCCGGCGTCTGGCGGCCGACGCCGACCTCGTCGTGGAGAACTTCCGCCCCGGCACCCTGGAACGCTGGGGCCTGGACTACGCCACCCTCAGCGAGCACAACCCCCGCCTGGTGCTCCTGCGCATGACCGGCTTCGGCCAGACCGGCCCCTACGCCCACCGCCCCGGCTTCGGCACCGTCGGAGAGGCCATGAGCGGGCTCGCCCACCTCACCGGCAACCCCGACGGACCGCCCACCCTCCCCTCCTTCCCCCTCGCCGACGCCATCGCCGGACTCACCGCGGCCTTCGCCGCGCTCACCGCGCTGCGCGCCCGCGAGCTCACCGGCCGCGGACAGGTCGTCGACCTCTCCATCGTCGAGTCGATGCTCGGCGTCCTCGCCGGACCCCTCACCACCTACGACCTGACCGGCGTCATGCCCACCCGGCAGGGCAACCGCTCGCCCAACAACGCGCCGCGCAACGTCTACCGCACCAAGGACGGCCACTGGGTGGCCGTCGCCGCCACGACCGTCTCCGTCGCCGAACGCGTCGTACGCCTGGTGGGCCGCCCCGAACTCGCCGACGAGCCCTGGTTCGCCACCGGAGCCGGCCGCGCCGCCCACACCGGCGAACTCGACGCGGCCGTCGGCGGCTGGATCGCCGAGCGCACCCGCGACGAGGTCGTGGACGCCTTCGACCGGGCCCAGGCGGCGATCGGCGCCGTCTACGACTTCGCCGACGTCCTCCAGGACCCGCACCTCACCGCCCGCCGCTCCCTCGTCTCCGTACCCGACCCGGAACTGGACGCGATCCGCATGCCGGACGTCGCCTTCAGGCTCTCCGACACCCCCGGCTCCGTGCGCTGGGCCGGCCCCCGCCTGGGCGAGCACACCGCCGAGATCCTCGGCGAACTCGGCGTCGGCAGCGAGGAGTTATCCGCGCTCGCAGAAAGGGGAGTCATATGACCGCCGCGCTGCACCGCAGCTACCTGTACGTTCCCGCGCACAAGGCCCGCCTGGTGGACAAGGCGTACGCGAGCGAGGCGGACGCCGTCGTCCTCGACCTGGAGGACGCCGTACCGCCGGCCGGCAAGGAGGCTGCCCGCCGTGCCGCCGCCGAGATCCTGTCCACCACCCCGCCCAAACCCACGTACGTACGGGTCAACTCCCCCACCAGCGGCCTCGCCCGCGACGACGTACGGGCCGTCGCGCTGCCCGGCCTCGCAGCCGTCCGGCTGCCCAAGGTCGAGCACCCCCAGCAGATCCGCGACGCGGCCCGGTGGCTGGAGGAGGCCCACAGCGACGCGGGCCTGCAGATCCTCGTCGAATCCGCGCTCGGCGTCGAAGCCCTGAGCGAGCTCGCCCGCTCCACGCCGCGCCTGGAACGCATCGGCCTCGGCGAGAACGACCTGCGCGCCGACCTGCGCACCGACTTCGACGGGCCCACCATGGACGCCGCCCGGGTCCGCTGCGTGTTCGTCTCCCGGGCGGCCGGGCTCGTCAGCCCGGCCATGAGCGTCCACCCGCGCCTGGACGACCCCGAGGGGCTGCGGCGCTCCTGCCGGGACGGGCTCGGCATGGGCTACCTCGGACGCTTCGCCGTCCACCCCGCCCAGCTCCCCGTCATCAACGAGGTGTTCACGCCCTCCGAGCGGGAGGCCGACGACGCCCGCGCCGTGCTGGCGGCCGCCGCCTCCCGGCCGGACGCCGGATCGTCCGTGTTCGTCACCGAGGACGGCCGGACCGTCGCCCCGCCCCTGCTCGCCCAGGCCCGCGCCGTCCTGGCGATGGCCGAAGCCCTCTCGGCCGGCACCCGCCCCTCCTGACCCTGGCCGCGTACCCCGCGTACCCCGCGTACCCCGCGTACCCCGCGTACCCCGCGTACCCCGCGTACCCCGGCGGGCCCGCCCGCCGCGCCGTGCCCAGCCCGCCCGCCCGTGAAAGGCAACCGATGACCGACGCCCCTCCCGTCGTCCCCACCACCGCGATCGACCCCCTGCTGACGGCCATCGCCGCCGGGACCACCGTCCACGACCTCGCCCAGCCCCTGGAGAACGGCATGCCGTGCTCCCCCAACCACCCGGGCTTCCGCATGGCGCTCCTGCGCCGCCACGGCGACGGGACCCGGCCGGACGGCAGCTCGGCCGCCAACGAACTCATCGTCACCGGCGGCCACGTCGGCACCCACATCGACGCGCTGTCCCACGCCTCCCACCACGGCCGGCTCTTCGGCGGCCACGACGCCGCCGCGGCCCAGCAGGGCGGACGCTTCGCCGTCCACGGCATCGACACCGTCCCGCCCATGGTCTGCCGCGGCGTCCTCCTCGACGTCGCCGCGGCCCACGGCACCGACGTCCTCGACGCCGGATACGGCATCACCGCCGACGACCTGGCCCACGCCGCCGCCCGCGCCGGCGTCCTCCCCGCAGAACAGGACGTGTGCCTCGTACGCACCGGCTGGGCCCGGCGGTGGAACGACGCCGAGGCGTACATCGGCCAGGAGACCGGCGTCCCCGGCCTCACCGAGTCCGCCGCCGACTGGCTCGCCGACCGCGGGGTACGCGCCATCGGCGCCGACACCACCGCCGTCGAACGGATCCCGCCCGGCCGGGGACACGCCGTACTGCCCGTCCACCGCACCCTGCTCGTGGACCGCGGCGTCCACCTCATCGAGCACATGAACCTGGAGACACTGGCCGCCGCCGGAGCCGCCGAGTTCCTGTTCGTCCTCAGCCCACTGAAGATCACCGGCGGCACCGGTTCCCCGGTCCGGCCCCTCGCCGTCCTCACCGCCGGCGCCGGCACCGCACAGGAGTCCCGATGACGACGACCACCCGGTCCTCCGGGCCCGCCGCCGAGCCCCTGGTCCACCACCTCGCCGCCTTCGCCGCCGGGGCCCGAGACCGGGGCCTGCCCGCCCGGCTGCGCGCCGAAGCGGCGGAACGCGTCCTCGACTGCCTGGGCAACAGCCTCCTCGCACGCGACGAAACCGCCCCGCGGGCCGTCCTGGCCGTCGCCCGCGACTGGGGCGGCACCGGCCCCGCACACGTCATCGGCTCGCACGAGAAACTGGCCGTGCCGGCGGCCGCCCTCGTCAACGGCACCCTGGCCCACGCCATGGACTTCGACGACTCCCACATGCTGTCCGTCCTGCACCCCAGCGCCGCCGTGATCCCCGCCGCGCTCGCCGTCGCCGAGGCCACCGGCGCCTCCGGGCCGCAGCTGCTCGACGCCGTCACCGTCGGCACCGAGGTGTGCATCCGGCTCGGCATCGCCGGCTACGACCCGGACCTCGGGAACTCGCTGTTCTTCGAGCGCGGCCAGCACGCCACCTCCATCTGCGGCACCCTCGGCGCGGCGGTCGCGGCCGCCATGCTCCTCGGCGCGGACGAGGACACCATCGGCGCCGCCCTGGGGATCGCCGCGAGCACCGGCGCCGGCCTGCTGGAAGCCAACCGCACCGGCGGCACCGTCAAACGCGTCCACTGCGGCTGGGCGGCCCACGCCGGCGTGGCCGCCGCCCAGTTGGCCCGGGCCGGCATCACCGGCCCGCCGACGGTCCTGGAGGGCCGGTTCGGCTTCTTCCAGGCGTGGTGCGGCGACCGGGCCCGCCCGGAGGCGGTCCTCGACGGCCTGGGCGAACGCTGGGAGACCAGCGAGATCATCGTCAAGCCGTACCCGTGCAACCACTTCACGCACCCCGGCATCGACGCCGCACTGCGGCTGAGGGCGCTCGGCGTCCGCGGCGAGGACGTCGTCCACGCCGAGCTGCGCGTCCCCACGGCCATGCACCGCACGATCGGCGAACCCGGCCCCGCCAAGGCCACCCCCGCCACCGGCTACGCGGCGGCCTTCTCCGGCCCCTTCACCGTCGCCACCGCCCTCCTCGGCGGCGGCGGACTCGGCGTCTGGTTCGACGACTTCACCGACGCCGCCGCCCACGACCCGGCCCGGCGCACCCTCGCGGGCCTGATCCGCTGCGTACCCGACCCCGCCCTCGACCCCCTGTTCCCCACCCGGCTCCCGGCCGTACTGCGGGTCGGCACGCGCGACGGACAGACGCACGAGATCCAGGTCGAAACCAGCAAGGGCGGCCCGGACGCACCCCTGACCACCGCCGAGAAGGAACGCAAGTTCCGCCTGTCGGCCGGCACCGCGCTCCCCCCACGGCGCGCCGACGCGGTGCTGCGCGCCGTACGCGCCCTGCCCGAGGGCGGCAGCGCCGCGAGCGTCCTCGCACTCTGCTCCCCGGAAGCCGCGCCGGAACCGTCGCACCCATCGGCGGCGTGACCGGCCGTCACGACCGAAGCACACCCCCACCCATCCCCCGCACACCTGTGATCCGGAAAAGGACCCGACCCGCCATGTCACCCAGCACCTCGAAGCGCCTCCGCACACGACTGAACCGCCTCGCCGTGGGCGGCGCGGCCGCCCTGTGCGCCACCGTCCTCGCCGCCGGCCCCGCCCTCGCCGCCCCCACCGTGCGCACCGCCGCCGCACTGCCGGGCTTCGGCCTCTACCCGGAGAGCCTCACCCAGGACCCCACGACCGGCGACCTGTTCGTCTCCGCCTACGGCGACGGCTCCGTCCTGCGCGTGCCGGCCGGCGGAACGCAGGCATCCGTCTTCCTCCCGTCCGGCACGGACGGCAGGACCCACGCGGCGGGAGTCAAGGCCGACCGCTCCGGCCGGCTGTGGGTCTCCGGCGGCACCGACCGCTCGGTCACCGTCTACGACGACACCACCGGCATACGCGTGGCCCGGTTCCACATCCCCTTCGCCTCCGGCGGCGTCAACGACCTCACCTTCGGCCCCGACGGCACCGCCTACCTCACGGACTCGTTCAACCCCGCCGTCTACAGAGTCACCCCCCAGCAGCTGGCGGCGGCCCGCACGCAGGGCGCCGACACCCCGCTCGACGCCTGGCGCGACCTCACCGGCACCCCCGCCGACTACACGCAGCACTCCGGCATCAATCTCAACGGCATCGCGTACGTCGACGGCGGAGCCCTGCTCACGGCCAACACCACCACCGGCGCCCTGTACAGGATCGCCACCGACACGGGTGAGGTCACCGCCGTCCCCGGCATCTCCCTGCCCGGCGCCGACGGCCTCGCCTACCGGGACGGCAAGCTCTGGGCAGCCCTCAACCGCACCAACACCCTGGTACGCCTGACCGTGACGCCCGCCGCGCGGTCCGTCGGGCAGGACGCCGTCCTCAGCAGCACCGCGCTGCAGATCCCGACGTCCGTGCTCCGCTCGGGCGACCACCTGCTGGTCACCCGCTCCCAGTACGACAAGGGCGGCCCCTTCGGCGCGGGAACGCCCGTCCCCTTCACACTGGCCGAGGTCGACGGCTTCTGAGCCCCCGGCGTCAGTCGATCGTCTCGATCCGTCGGCCGTTGACGAGGTACGCCGGCAGGTACGGCAGTGCCGGCCCGACCGGGAAGCCGCGGTCGTGGGCGAGGCAGGCCATGGCGAGCGGCCCGAGTGCCACCCGGGCCCGCGGCGCCGTGGAAGCGCCCCAGTAGGCGGCGTGTTCCGTCAGGGCCTCGGCGAGGGCCTTGCCGAAGGCTTCGTGGTCCCCCGTGACGAGGCGGTGGAAGAGCGCGACGGGCTGGTAGTCGATCCGGTTCACGAAGTCGTCCGGCGCGTGGGTCAGGGCCTCCGGCATCGACGACTCCATGGTCGCGACCAGTTTCTCCACGACCGCGTCCATGGAGCCGTCTGCGCAGAAGTAGGCCCGCAGGGTCTCGACCCAGTGCAGTACGTAGGCGTCGACGGACTCGTCCTGCCGCAGCCTCTCCAGGGGCACCCGGCACAGCCGGGCGACGCGGTCGTGCGCACGGCACACGATCGCGAGGTACAGGGCGTCGAGCCAGGCGCGGGCGTCCGCGGGCGGATCGGCGGGAGTGGCGGGAAGCTCCGCGACCTGGCCCTCGCCGAGCCGGCACTCCGTGGGCGCGGCGCCCGTGAACAGCGAGCTGCCCAGCTGCAAGGACGTGGCCCACGCGTCCCACGCGTCGAGCCCGTCCGCGTCCGGATCGGCGGCGCAGCGGGCGTGGGCGAGTGCCAGGGCGGAGGCGAAGGCGTCGCCGAGCCCCGACGGGTCCTGCGGCAGTCGGGCCAGCGCACCGGCCGTGGCGTCCATGAGCCCGGCGACGTCGGGTGCCCCGCCACCTCGCTCCGGGGCCCGGCCCGCGAGCCGGCCGGCCCGGTCGAGCCGCACCAGGCCCTTCATCATGCCGAGCAGCCGCGGCGGCGGCTGAAGCGACAGCGTCCGCGTTCCCTCGTCGAAGACCGTGACCGAGGTCAGGCCGCCCCCGTGCCACCAGTACACCCGCGGGGACAGCGGCCCCGGTCCGTCCTCGTACGCGCCGAGGGCGTAGGAGGCGAGGTCGTTGACGGCGTGGACCACCGAACCGTCGGCGACCGGATGGAAGGCCAGCAGGTGCCGGGTGGGGACGACGACGAGGGCACCGGCCCGGGGGAGCGGTTCGCCGGTCACCTGCCGGGCCAGGTCCGGCAGGTGCAGCACCTTGCTCGCGACGAAGTGGGAGTCGCCGTAGACGGAGTGCAGGGTGCCCCGCCCCTCCATGGGCACCTCCGCGTACGTGACGGGTACCTCCGTCAGGTTCGAGTGCGCCACCCGCTCGAGGTCCTGCAGCCCGTCGCGCGCCAGGTCGCGGTCGGTGAGGATCCGCACGCTGGCGGGCCCGTCATAGGCATAGGTGAGGACGAGGTCCTCGGCGACGACGCGCGCGTACCGCAGGCCGGCGGCGATGTCGGGCGTGAGGGCCTCGGGCGGCAGCAGCCGGACCCGGGTCCCGTGCAGCAGTTGCCCGGTGGTCTCGTTGCCGTGGTCGGTCCACGTCAGACGCGGATCGGGCGTGGTCCCGGAGAAGTCGTCTCGATTCACCGCGTCAACCCTACGAGGCGACCGTCCGGGTTCCGCCGCCGGGGCCGCCGTCCTCAGGCCGCCCGGGTCTGGAGGGTGCGCAGCAGCTCGAACGCGGGTCCGTCGACGGCGTGCTGAGTGTTGCTCAGGACGATCACGCCCGTCCTGGTCTCCGGATCGAACCCGACGAAGGACGCGAAGCCGCCGGTGCCGCCGTTGTGCCAGATCTGGACGTGGGCGCCCTGGCGGGGGTGCAGGCGGTGCCCCCTCCAGCCGAGGTGCATCCAGGCGAAGCCGTTGGCGCGGTGCTCGACCTCCCGGGTGAGGCGGATCGCCTTCGCGAGCTCGGCGGGGCCGCCGCCGTCCAACTGGGCCCGTACGTAGGTCACGAGGTCGGCCGCGGACGACCGCAGGGCGCCCGCCCCGGCGAGATCGGCCAGGTTCCACGCCGGGGTGGGCCGTCGCCTGCTGTCGTGCCCCTGGGCGAGCAGGCCGGGCGGGGCGGCGTCCGCCGCGACGACGGTCGCGGACATGCCGAGCGGGGCGCACACCTGGCCGGTGACGAGCCGTTCGTACGTGGTGCCCGCGCGACGGGCGAGGGCCAGCCCGAGGATCCCGGCGCCGAGGTTGGAGTACCGGACCCGCCGGCCCGGGGTGGAGCCGAGGCGGGTGCGGGCCAGCCCGGACAGCAGCACGTCCGCGGTGCAGCCGGCGTACGGGTCGGGGGTGCGGGGACGCAACAGGGCCCGCAGCATCATGCCCTTGGGCAGCCGGGGCAGCCCGGACGTGTGGGTGGCCAGGTGCCGCAGGGTGATCTCCTGGCCGTCCCGCGACGGCACGGAGGTGCCCTCGGGCAGGAGCCGCGCCAGCGGCTCGTCGAGCTCCACCGTGCCGGCGACCGCCATCCGGGCCAGGGCCAGCGCGGTGAAGGTCTTGGTCACCGAGCCGATCTCGAAGAGCGTGTCGGCGCCGGGCGTCCCGCCGTCGGCCCTTCCGGTGGTGCCCGCCGCCGCGTATCCGTCCCGTCCGCCGGCCACGACGGCGACGGCGACGCCGACGTGCCGGCGGGCGAGCCGCTCCGCGGTCGCGTGGGCGAGTGTGCCGAGGTCCTGAGCTGTGTCCATGTCCGGATCATGCGGGCGCGAGGACCCCCGCCGACAGCGCCCGGAGGCTGATTCCCCGACCGCGGCCGTGCGCCCAGAGGAGGAGGAAGCCCGAGACGAAAGAGACTTGGCTGCGGCTCGCGGCTCGCGGCTCGCGCCCCCGCGTGAACGGCCGGACGCGGTCCGGCGCCATCCGGTCAGCCGGCCCCCGCCCCCGGCCGGCACAGCCGGCGCCGCAGCACGCCGGTGAACGGGGCCAGACCCGCGAGCCCCAGCGCGAGGCCGCCGCCGGCGAAGACGACGGGGTTGACCCAGCCCGGCACCTGCTCGGTGGCACCGGGGTCCCCGGGGTACTTCTCGCACACGACCGACACCGGGACCACCGACCGGGTGACGAGCCGGCTCTCGGGCACCGACGGATCCCGGAACATCCGGCTCACCCGGCCGTTGCAGAGCGACGAGGGATCGGTGGGGTCGAAGCCGGTCGTGTGCCCGGACAGGAACGCGAGACCCGCGCAGAACAGCGGGGTGACGGCGGCCTGGACGAACACCCAGGGGTGCAGGAGGGGTTCGGCCGAGCGCGACCGCACCGCGGCCGCCAGGTGTACGCCGAGCGTCACCATGGAGGTGAGCCCCACCACCAGCACCGCCAGCCCAATGAAAACGATCATGAAAGGCAGGGACGCGGGACCACCCCACCGCGGTTCCCGCGACCCCGGCGCTCACGCACGCCGCTCGCTCACCAGGCCACGGGGAGCCGGACGATGCCCTGGATGGTGTCGCCCGGTTTGAACGGGATCTCCCGCGCGGGCGCGTCCAGCCGGAGCCCGGGAAGCCGGGTGATCAGGGTGCCCAGGGCGATCTCCATCTCCGCACGGGCCAGGTTCTGCCCGAGGCACTGGTGGATGCCGTGGCCGAAGCCGACGTGGTGGCGCGCCGAGCGCCGCCAGTCGAGCACGTCGGGCCGGGGGTAGACGCTCTCGTCGCGGTTGACGAGGGAGAGGGAGAAGACCACGCCGTCGTCCTTGCGGATCGTCTCCCCCGCGATCTCGATGTCCTCGACGGCGACGCGCAGCATGCCCTCGACGATGGACAGGTACCTCATCAGCTCCTCGACGGCCGCCGGTACGAGCGAGGGGTCCGCCCGCAGCTCGGCCAGCCGCTCGGGGTGCTCCAGCAGGGTGTAGACGCCCAGCGAGACCATGTTGGCCGTCGTCTCGTGGCCGGCGACGAGCAGGATGAACGCCAGCCCCGCCAGTTCCCCGGCGTCCAACTCGCCCACGGCGGCCCGCTCGCGGATGATGTCGTCGAGCATCCCCTCGCCCGGCTCCGCCTGCCTGGCCTCGATCAGCGCCCGCAGGTAGTCCTCCAGCCGGTCCCTCGCGTCCTCCACGTCGGACAGCCCGGGGCCGCGCAGCAGCCGGCGCGACTGCTCCTCGAAGAACGCGTGGTCCGCGTACGGCACGCCGAGCATCGTGCAGATCACCTTCGACGGCATCGGCAGGGCGAAGTCGTCCACCAGCTCCGCCTTCGGGCCCTTGGCGACCATGTCGTCGATCAGCTGGTCGACGACCTCCTGGATCCGCGGACGCATCGCGTGGGTGCGCCTGAGCGTGAAGCCCGGGATCAGGAGCCGGCGCTGGCGGTTGTGCTCCGGATCGTCGACGCCCAGCAGCGGGGTGCGCCGGCGCAGCAGCCCCGCGTACCGCTCGGAGGGCACGGGGAACGCCTCGTTCTCGCTGTCGCTGGACAGCCGCGCGTCTGCCAGCAGCGCCCGCGCGGCGGCGTGTCCGGTCACCGCCCACACCGAGCGGCCGTCGAAGAACGTCACCCGCTTGAGCGGGGCGCCGCCCCGGAGAGGGTCGTAGGCGGCCGGCGGGTGGTAGGGGCAGGTGCGGTCCTCGGGGAACGCGACGGGCTCGGTCATCGGGCATCCTCACGCAGACGGTCGGCGGGCGGGCACCCGCCGCCCGCAGCGTGACCGGCAGCGGCTGCGCGGCGCTGAAGCGGGACGGCTGGACGTACCGGCCGGGCCGCGCCGCGAGCCCCGCGGACCGGGCCGCCGGCGTGCCGACGGACGCACGCGGCGGCCACGGGCACGGTGTGGTCCCTCCGGTCACCGCCCGCCGCGGCCGGGAGCGAGGCGCTCGACCGCGACGAGTGCCGCGTCGTCGCCGAGGTGGCCGCCCGCGTACGACCGCAGGTCCGCGCGCAGACGGTCGAGCAGGGTCGGCGGGTCGTCCCGGGCCCAGGCCGTGAGCCGCTCGGCCAGGGGGTAGAAGGCGCGCGAGTCGTCGCGGGCCTCGACCACCCCGTCCGTGTAGAGCAGGAGCACGTCACCGACGTCGAAGGGGAACGTCGCCACCGTCGCGTCGGCGGTCACGACGTCCGCCAGCCCCAGCGGCGGCCTCGCCTCGGCCGTGTCGAGGGGGATCACCCGTCCCTGTCGCAGGAGCAGCGGCGGCGGGTGCCCGCAGTTCACGAGCCGTACCACCGGCTCGCGGTCGGGGATGTCCAGCACCAGCGCGGTGACGAAGGCCTCGTCCGTGCCGTCCGCCGCCCCGTCGGCGCCGGGTTCCGCGTCCGCGGCGCCCTGCGGCTCCTCGACCGAGCCGACGCCCTCCTCCAGGTGCACGACCAGTTCCGGCAGCTCCTGCTCGCGGCGCGCGGTGACCCGGAAGGCGCCCAGCACCAGTGACGCCTCGCTGATGGCGTCGAGCCCCTTGCCCCTGGCGTCCCCGATCAGCAGCCGGGTCCCGGAGGCCGTACGGGCCGCCGCGTACAGGTCGCCCCCCATCTGCGCCTCCTCCTCCGCTGCCAGGTAGACGGAGGCGATGTGCAGCGGTCCCGCCCGGTGGGGGAGGGGGCGCAGGACGACGCTCTGGGCCGCGTGGGCGATGGTGCGCAGCCGCGCCACCCTGCTCTCGCCGCGCTCCCGCAGATGGGCGAAGAAGGTGACGATGACCGAGATCAGAACGAGCGCGATGATCTGGTAGGTGTGGTTGAGGTCGGTGAGGCTCGTCCGCGCGACCGCCACCACCGACTGGGCCAGCACCGCGACCGCGCCCACGAAGGCCGTCATGCGCGGCCCCGCGAACGAGGCCGCCAGCGCGGGCGCGGCGACCAGGAACGGCCCCAGGTGCACGTCGGGCGGCGCCAGGACGTCCACCGTGGTGACGGCCGCGATCAGTGCGAAGGGCACGACGAGCAGCAGTCGCCCGCCGCGCCGGGGGGAGAAGGGGGCGAGGGGCCGCGGGCGGGCATCCATGCGAAAGGCATACCTCACGCGACGGCCGAAGTCCTGGCGCCGGGCCGTGCGTCACCTCGGGCCGGTGGCGGCGCGGGCCCGGGCGGCGGCCCCGGCGCCCCCGGCCGCCCACCGGCGTCGTGGCCGCCCACCGGCGTCGTGGCCGCGCGCCGGAAGCCGGTCAGTCGAGGACCGCGGTGGCCTCGACCTCGACCAGGTGTTCGGGAACGTCCAGCGCGGCCACACCGATCAGCGTGCCCGGCGGCACCGGCGTGACGCCCAGCCGCGCTGCCGCCCGCGCGATCCCGTCCAGGAGGGCGGGCATCTTCCCGGGGGTCCAGTCGACGACGTAGAGGGTCAGCTTCGCCACGTCGTGGAAGGTCCCGCCGGCCGCCGCGAGGGCGGTGGCGACGTTGAGGTAGCACCGCTCGACCTGGGCGGCCAGGTCGCCCTCGCCGACGACCGCCCCGTCGGCGTCCCAGGCCACCTGCCCGGCGATGAAGAGCATCCTGGAGCCGGACGCGATCGCGACGTGCCGGTAGGCGTCGACGGCGGGCAGCCCCTCGGGGTTCACCAGGGTGATGGCCATGTTCGTGCTCCTCGTGGTCTCTTGTGGTTACCCGGGAACCGTAGGAGAGTGGCTGCTGATCTGGAAGAACGCACTTTCAAGTGACTGGGGAACCTCGTGGTGACCAAGCAGCTCAAGGACTCGGGCACGGCCGTGGACGAGGCCGACGTGACACGGGCGGACTCCCTGGCGCGGGAGATCTTCTCCGACATCGCCAACAAGTGGGCGCTGCTGATCATCGAAGCGGTGGGCGACCGCACCCTGAGGTTCACCGAACTGCGCGACGAGGTCGAGGGCATCAGCCACAAGATGCTCACCCAGAACCTGCGCCTGCTGGAGCGCAACGGCCTCGTCAGCCGCACGGTCCACCCCACCGTGCCACCACGCGTCGAGTACACCCTCACCGACCCGGGCCGGGCCCTGCGGGCGACGGTCGACGCCATGTGCGACTGGACCCACCGCTACCTCGCGGACATCGAGACCGCCCGCCACCGCTTCGACACCCCCTGACGGCCCGTCGTCAGACGGCGTCCGAGGGCAGCCGGCCCTGGTGCGGGGTCAGTTCCAGTCGGGGCCCGGGGCGCGGTGGAGGGTGATCAGGAGGCGCCAGACGCGTCCCGTGATCTCGGCGGGGGTGGCTTCGATGAGGCCGTGCAGCCAGTCGGCGAGGATCCCCGCGAAGGTCGCCGCGACGGCGGAGGCGATCAGGTCGGGCTCCGGGGCGCCGGCCAGGGTGCGTTCGGCGCGGCTGCGGGCGCGCAGGTCCTGGTGGAGGACGAGGCCGAGCGGTCCGCCGCCGCCGGGGCGCAGCAACTCCCGGTAGAGGCCGCCGTGCTGGGGGAGCGCCTCGAAGAAGGCGGTCAGGGCCGGCGGCGGGACGGCGGGGTCGGGGACGCCGCGCCAGGCGTGCAGGGCGTCCACGGCCTCGCGGACGATCTCGGCGCAGGCGTCGACGGACAGCGCCTCCAGGTCGGCGTAGTGCAGGTAGAACGTGGCCCGGCCGACCCCGGCCCGGCGGACCAGGGCCGCGACGCTGACCGCCTCCAGCGGGCGGCTCGCGCACTCCTCCAGCAGGGCCGTCCGCAGCTTGGCCCGGGTCCGTTCCGTACGGGGGTCTTCCGGCATGCGGCCTACCCTGCCAGCAGGACGGCGCCGAGCGCCAACGCGCCGGGCAGCGCCTGGGCGAGCAGGATGCGCCGGTTGGCCGTGAGGCCCCCGTACACCCCGGCGACCAGCACGCAGCCGAGGAAGAACACCCGGACCTGGAACCCCGTCGGGTCGGGGGCGAGCAGGCCCCAGAGGAGCCCGGCGGCCAGGAAGCCGTTGTACAGGCCCTGGTTCGCCGCGAGCGGCGCGGTGGCACGGGCCAGTTCCGCGTCGAACCCGGAGAGCCCGCGGCCGGGTGCCCGCTCCCACAGGAACATCTCCAGCACCAGGATGTACGCGTGCAGTGCGGCCACCAGGCCCACCAGTACGGTCGCGGTCGTCTCCATGGGTCCCATGGGTGTAGCCCCTTCCTGAGGAGTCGGGCACTGATGGACAGGTGTCCATTAATGGACAGGCGTCCAGGATACATGGACAGATGTCTGTTTACGTGGCGGCCGCCGTCAGGCCGGCCGCCGTCAGGCCGGGGGGACCAGGCGGTTCTGGTGGGCGAAGACCACGGCCTGGATCCGGTCGCGGAGGCCCAGCTTGAGCAGGACCCGCCCCAGGTGGGACTTCACGGTCGCCTCCGCGAGGGACAGGGCGGCCGCGACCTCCGCGTTGGACAGGCCCCGGCCGACCTCGACGAGCACCTCCCGCTCCCGGACGCTGAGCCGGTCCAGCCGCTCGTCGCGGGCCGCGACGGCGGCGCCCCCCTCGGCCAGCCGCGGACGGAAGTCCTCCAGCAGGCGCCGGGTGATCCGCGGGGAGAGCACCGCGTCACCCGCCGCGACGCTGCGGATCGCGGTGAGCAGCTCCTCGGGCCGGGTGTTCTTCAGCAGGAACCCCGAGGCCCCGGCGCCGAGCGCGGCGAAGGCGTACGCGTCCAGGTCGAAGGTGGTCAGGATCAGCACCCTGCTCCCCGGCGACACCTCGACGACCTGCCGGGTCGCCTCGATCCCGTCCGTCCCGGGCATCCGGACGTCCATCAGCACGACGTCGGGCCGCAGCTCCCGCGCGAGGCGGACGGCCTCGGCGCCGTCCGCGGCCTCTCCGACCGGCGCCATGTCGGGCTGGGCCTCCAGCACCATGCCGAAGGCCATCCGCAGCAGCGCCTCGTCGTCCGCGATCACGATGCGGATCGTCATGCGGCACCCGCCCCGCCGCCGCCCAGCAGGAGCCGGGTCCGCACCCCCCACCCGCCGCCCGGGAGCGGCCCGGCCCGCAGCGTCCCCCCGTAGGCGGCCGCGCGCTCGCGCATGCCGGGGATGCCGTGGCCGGAGGACGGTCCGGCGGCGCAGAGGGCAGCCGGCCGGGGGCCGTCGTCGGTGACCTCCACCCCGACGCTCCCGGCCGAGCACTCGACCAGGACCGTCGCACGGGTGCCGGCGGGGGCGTGCTTGAGGGTGTTCGTCAACGCCTCCTGCACCAGGCGGTAGACGGTGAGCTGCGCGGAGGCCGGCACACCGGCGTGTCCCCCTCGGACCTCCAGGCCCGTCGGCAGCCCGGCGGCGGCCATCTGGCCGGCGAGCGCCGCCAGCTGGGCGATGCCGGGCAGCGGGTGGCGCTCGGCGTCCGGCTCGTCGGCCCGCAGGACGCCCAGCGAACGCCGCATGTCGGTGAGGGCCTGCCGGCCCGTCTCGGAGATCTGCACCATCGCGGCGGTCGCCCGGTCCGGGGACCGCTGCTGCGCGTAGACGGCGGCGTCGGTCAGCGCGACCATGACGGACAGGTTGTGGGTGACGATGTCGTGCATCTCGCGGGCGATCCGGGCCCGCTCCTGCGCGACGGCCAGCAGCGCCCGCTGCTCCTGGTGCAGCGCCAGCCTCTCGGCCCGCTCCTGCACGGCGGCGAGGCAGGCCCGGCCGGTCCGCACGTTCACCCCGAGGACGGCCGCGGCGACCACCGACGCGGAAAGCGCGGCGAACGGGGCCGCGAACGCGCCGTCGGACGCCCAGCGCAGGCAGGCCAGCACCGAACCGCCCTCCACCACGGCGGCGGCGAGCAGCGTGCCGCGCCGGCCCGTGTGCGCGGCCGCCGTGTACAGGGCCACCAGCAGGGCGACGTCCGCGGGCAGGGGGACACCCACCAGCCACTGGACGAACGCCGCGGCCACCACGGCCGCGAACACCGCGAGCGGCGCCCGGCGCCGCCACACCAGGGGCAGCGCCAGGGCCGCGGTGAGCGCCGCCGCCACCGGCAGCTCCCGGGCCGGGTACGCGGTCACGACGTGGAGCAGGAGCAGCGCCGGCAGCACCGAGTCCCACACCGGGGGCGGTACCCGGTCCCGGTGTCGCACCGTCACACCTCCACACCTCTCGGCCGTTCGGCCGTCGTGGCGGCCCGGCCGGGGCCGCGCCGCGTACAGCCGCAGCCTAGGCCGCGCCTCCGCGCCGCACATGAGCCCGGCGTCGGAGCCGCACCGGGCGGGGGTACGACCACAGGAGGAGACCGCCACCTCCCGCGGTCGCAGCCCGGCCCCCGGTCCGGGCCGCCCGGTTGCCACCCGGGTCGCACCGCGGCCCGCCCCGGTTGCCCTCCCGGTCGCAGCCGGCGGCGACCCGGGGCCGATGCGGCGGCGCCGGCCCGGCGCCGAGCATGGCCGGGTGACCGAAACCATCCCGGGGCCGTCCCCGTCCCCGTCCCTGTACCTTTCCTCCTCCCTGTTCCCGTCCCCCTTCCTGTCCCTTCCGGAAGTCCTCGTCCTGCTGGGCGCCTTCGCACTGCTGGTGGCGCGCTGGCTCCCCCCGGCCGCCCGCCGGCCGGGCACCCTCGCCGCCGGCGCGGTCCTCCTGCCGTCGGCGGTCGTGCTGGGCGTCGCGGGGATCCGCTGGCAGATGCTGCCGGCCCTGGCCGGGGCCGCCGTCGCCTCGGCGTTCGCCCTCCCGCCCCTGCTTCGGCGCCGTACCGGCCGGCCGGCCCGGCGGGCCCGCTGGTGGCAGGCCCTGCCGGGATCGCTGGCCTGCACCGCCCTGATCGCCACCGGACCGGTGGCCGCCTGGGCCTTCCCCGTGCCCGACTTCCCCGAGCCGACGGGCGACTTCGCGGTCGGCACCCGGGTGCTCCAGTGGACCGACCCGCTCCGCCCCGAGAGCTTCACCGCCGACCCGGACGACCGGCGCACGGTCGTGGTCCAGCTCTGGTACCCGGCCCGCAAGAGCCCCGCGGGCGTCCCCCGGGCCCAGTACCTGGGACGCACCCAGGACGAGGCGCGGACCGTCTCCGGGGCCCTCGCCGACGGCGTCGGCCTGCCCGGCTTCCTGGTCGACGGCCTCGCGAGGGCCCGCAGCCGCGCGGTCGCCGACGCCCCGGTGGCCCACGGGGGAGAGCGGTTCCCGGTCGTCCTCTTCTCCCCGGGGTCGGGCGGGGTGCGGACCCAGAACACCGCCTGGGCCGAGGAGCTGGCCGCCCACGGCTACCTGGTCGCCGCGCTCGACCACCCGTACGACTCCAGCGTCGTCGTCCTCGCCGACGGCCGTACGGTCCGTGCCACCACCGCCTCCACCGGGGACCGCGGCAGGGACGAGGAACTCGCCGCCGGCTGGACCGCCGTCCGGGCCGCCGACCTCGGCTTCGTCCTCACCCGGCTGGAGCGGCTGGACCGCGGTGAGACGGGAGGGACCCCCGACCCGCTGACCGGACGCCTGGACACCGGCCGCGCCGCCGTCACCGGCCACTCCCTGGGCGGAGCCGCCGCCCTGCAGGCGGCCCGGCAGGACCGCCGGTTCGGCGCCGTCGTCGACTTGGACGGCTACCCCCACGGCCCCACCGCGCCCGCCCTCGCGCAGCCGGCGCTCGCCCTCACCCAGGAGATCACCGCCGGCACCGACCCGCGCTACCTGCCCAGGCTCACCGAGGCCCTCGCGCAGAACTCCGCGACGAGCTACCGGCTTACCGTCCCCGGCGCCGGGCACCTCACCTTCACGGACGGCCCGCTCTACCTGCCGCCGGTGCCCTCCATCGTCGGCACCCTGGGCCGCACCGGGAGCCCGCGCCTCGTCGCCGCCGCCACCCGCGCCTTCCTGGACGCCACCTTGCGGGGCCGCCCCGGCGACCCGGCCGACACCCTGCGGGCCTACGGCACGCTCTCGGCGTCCGGGGCCCGGGGAACCGCGACGCCCGCCCCGTGAGGAGCGCTCCCGCCGGGCTGGGCTGCGCGGGTCAGCCCGTGGCCGGGGCGAACGGGCCGTCGTTCCCGAAGACGAGCCGGGCGAAGTTCTCGCCGATGCGGCGGTGGCCCTCGGGGCACGGGTGGATCCCGTCCGGCAGGGGGAACTCCTCGTGGTCGCCCTCGCCGTAGAGGTCGAGTCCGTCGAGGTAGTGGAGGCCGGGGTCCTCGGCGGACCGCTGCCCGACGATGCCGGCCAGGACCTCGCGGATGATCGTGAGCGTCAGCCGCCCGGCGGCGGTCTCGGCCGGATCACCGGTGGCCCTGAACTTCAGGACGCCGCCGGAGAGGTCCGGCATGAGGGGCCCGGGGGTGTTCTCGTGGGTCGGGCACAGGACGGGGGAGAGCAGGAGCAGGGGGGTGGTGGGGTGGCCCTCGCGGATGGTGTCGAGGAAGCCGTGGACGGCGGGGGCGAAGGCGCGCAGGCGCATGACGTCGCCGTTGACGACGTTGATGCCGAGCTTGAGGCTGATCAGGTCCGCGGGAGCGTCGCGGATCGCGCGGGCGGTGAACGGGTCGAGCAGCGCGCTCCCGCCGAATCCGAGGTTGACCAGCTCGACACCGCCCGCGGAGGCGGCCAGGGCGGGCCAGATGGTGCTGGGGGAGACCGCGTTGGAGCCGTGGCTGATGGAGCTGCCGTGGTGCAGCCACACCCGGCGCCCGGTCCGCGGGGCCGGCTCGACGGGGGCGTCGGTGCGCAGCGCGATGACCTCGGTGACCTCCGCGTGCGGCAGCCAGATCTCGATGTCCTTCTCACCGGCGGGCAGGCCGGTGAAGTAGGCCGTTCCGGCGGGGCCCGGGGTGAAGTCCGAGGTCTGGGCGCGCATGTCGGTGACGGTGCGCAGGTTTCCGCCCGCCACGGTGGCCCGGGCGGTGAGCCGGCCGTTGACCAGGAGGTCGTAGACCCCGTCGGGCGGGGGCGGGAATCCCGCGTAGACGCGCTTGGTCGGCAGGGTCTCCAGGCCGATGGTGGTGGCACGCGTACGGAAGGCCAGCCGGACGCCCGAGGGCTGGGCCTCGGCCACGGCCAGCTGGTCGTCGGGGATCTGGCGGCGCGCCCGGGCGGGCAGCCGGTGCGGCAGCAGGCCGTGGGCGGTCTCCTCCACGTCGAGGTGTCCGCGCAGGAAGTCCGCGGTGACGGGGGTGCTGACCAGGTTCTGCTCGGTGCTCATGACCTCAAGCCTCTTGATTGCGGTACGGGGAGGCCGTCGCCGGTGACGCGGCCCCGTCAGAGGGTGGACCGGCTGCGCAACGCGGTGTCGAGGCAGTCCAGGGTCCAGGCCCAGGACTGCTGCGCGGCGACGTCCGTGTGGTCGAAGGCGCCGGCCGCCTCCAGCGAGGCGTAGCCGTGGAAGACGCTGCCCAGCATGCGGACCGCGTGCGTCTGGTCCGGCTCCGCCAGGCCGTAGCCGCGCAGGACCGCGCGGGTCATCTGCGCGTGCCGGACGCCGGCGCTGGCCGCGGCGGTCTGCGGGTCGAGCCGGTACCGGGCCGCCTCGTACCGGCCGGGGTGCGCCCGGGCGTAGTCCCGGTAGGCGTTCGCGAAGGCCGCCAGGGCGTCCTTGCCCGCGCGCCCGGCGACGGCGTCGGCGACCCGGTCGGCGAGCTCCTCCAGTGCGAGCAGCGCGATCCGGGTCTTGAGCTCGTGGGAGTTCTTCACGTGCGCGTACGTGCTCGCCGGCTTCACGCCGAACCGCCGGGCGAGCGCGGACAGGGTCACCTGGCCGAAGCCGGCCTCGTCGGCGAGTTCCGCCCCGGCGAGCGTCAGCCGCTCCGGGCTCAGTCCTGCCCGCACCACAACCATCACCTACTCCCGAAATGCCTACGACGACTATACATCTACCTATGGCCTATAGGCGGAGTGGGCGGGTGGGAGTCGGCGCAGGGGACACAGGTGGTGGCCGCGGGGCGGATCTCCAGGCGTTCGGGCGGAATGGTCCCGCCGCAGCCTTCGCAGCATCCGTACCGACCTGCTTCGAGCCGTTCCAGGGCCCGGTCCAGTTCGGCCAGGTGCTCGCGTGCCTGCGCGATCAAGGAGGCCACGTGGGCCCGCTCGAAGGCGGTGGTGCCCCCCTCGGGGTCGTGTTCGTCGTCGACGGCGACCAGGGCGTTCGCCGCCACGATCCCCTCGAAGTCGCGGCTCAGCGAGGCCACCCGCGCGAGGGTGTCGGCCCGGTCGGCCGCGAGGCGTGCGCGGACGGCCGACGAGGGGGACGGTCCGGGCACGTGGGGGCCGGACTCGGATACCTGGCCCATGCCGTGACAACGCCGATCGGCGAGGCCCGATTCCCGGCCGCGGGCACGAGGGCGGGGGCGTGCGCGCACCGGCGCACCGGCCGCCCGCCCGCCGTGCGGCCGGGGCGGCCGGCGATCGTCCGCCGGTGGCGGTGGCCCCCGCCCGGACGGTCAGGGCCGGCGTCCGGCCCAGGCCACCAGCCGGTCGATCGCCCGGGCCCCGGGGGCCAGGGCCACCGCGTCGGCGAACGGGATCCGCCCGCCGCGGGGTTCGGCCGGGAGGGCGTGACGGACGACGCCGATCACCCGCTCGATGAGGGCCGGGTCCCAGTCCGGGTCCTGTCCGGTCGCCTTCGCCAGGTCCCAGGTGTGCACCGTCAGTTCGTGCGTGTAGACGGCCGCGGCGGCCGCGCCCGGCAGGACGCCCATCGGCAGGTGCAGCTGCCGGCCGAGGATGTCCGGGTCCGCCCACACCCGCGCGACCTCGCGGGCCCCGGGCTCCCAGGCCGCCGCCCATCCGCCGTCGGCGACCTCGTCGGCGAAGGACGGCACGCTGAACGGGTCCTCGCCGCGCCCGATCACCGAGATCCGGCGCACCACGGCGACGAGGTGGCTCGACAGCCGCCGTACGTCGAACTCCTCGCAAGGGGTGGGGGCGTCGTACTGCTCGGGCCGGACGGCGGCCAGCGTACGGCCCGCCAGCTCGACGGCGGCGGCGAGGTCGGCCCGCGGATCGACGGAGGAAGGGGCGGAAGAGGAAGAAGGGAAGGAAGGGGAGGAGGAGGTAACGGAGTACGGGGTCTCGACGCGCTGCTCGGTCTTGTTGATGTCCATGGCTCCATCCTGCGAGCCAAAGTGGCCACCTGCTGACCGCTTTTCCGAGGAGAATGAAAACCGCCGACGAAGACACCCGAGCAGGAGGAACCAGGCACGTGAGAGCCGACCGGCTGGTGGCGACCCTGCTCTTCCTCCAGGAACGCGGCCGCGTCACCGTCCCCGAAGTGGCCGCCGAACTGGAGGTGTCCGAGCGCACCGCGCGCCGGGACCTGGAGGCCCTGGCCGCGTCCGGCATCCCCGTCTACTCCCAACGCGGCCGCGGCGGCGGCTGGTCGCTCGTCGGCGGCGCCCGTACGAACCTCACCGGGCTGACCGCCGAGGAGATCCGGGCGCTGTTCCTCGTCACCGGCCCCCTGTCGGCCACCCCCGAGCTGCGCACCACCCTGCGCAAACTGGTCCGGGCCCTGCCGCCGCCCCTGCGGGAGCAGGCCCACGCCGCGACCCGCGCCGGGGTCGTCGACGCCACGGACTGGTCCTCGAACGCCGTCACCGCCGACGCCGCCCACCGCTCCGCCCTCCAGGGCGCCGTCCTGGACGGGATCCGGGTCCGCCTCGGCTACGCCGGTATCGGCAAGCCGGCCGGCGAGCGCACCGTCGACCCCCTCGGGCTCGTGGCCAAGGCGGGGGTGGACTACCTCGTCGCCGCCACCGAGAAGGGCCTGCGCACCTTCCGGCTCAGCCGGGTCACCTCCGTCGAGCCGACCGGCGAACCGGTCGTACGGCCGCCCGACTTCGACCTCGCCACGCAGTGGCGGGCCCTGTCCGGGGCCTTCCGGGACGGCATGCACGCGGTGACCGCCCGGGCCCGCGTCCGCCCCGACGCGCTGGCCCTGCTGCAACGGTTCCTCGGCGGCCGCGTGCGCGTCGGCGGTCCGCTGCCGGACGGATGGACCGAGGTGTGGGTCGACGGCCCCGCCCCGAAGGCCCTGGCGGGGCACCTCGCCGGGCTGGGCGCGCGGGTCGAGGTGCTCGAGCCGCCGGAGGTACGGCAGTGGCTGGCCCGCATCGGCGCCGAACTCACGGGGACGTACGCGGCGGACGTACCCGCGGCGGACTGACCGCACGCCCCGCACGCCCCGCCCGGCCCGCACGCCCCGCCCGGCCGGCGCCCGGGGCGCCGGCCCGCCAAGGCCCGCCCCGGTTGTGCAAGCCGGTGGCAAGTGCCCGGCAACCGGCCTCCGAAGACTGGAGGACATGACCACGCACCACGCTTCCGACCCCACCGCCCACCCCTACACCCGCGAGATGGCGATGATCCACCGGGTGTTCCGCCGCGAGTCGCGGCTCCTGGCCGAACTCGTCCAGGACGTCCGGCCCGCCGACACGGCACGCGCCCGTACCCTCTCCGAGCACTGGCGGCAGTACACCGTCGGGCTGCACGCCCACCACACCGGCGAGGACGAGCTGCTCTGGCCCGCCCTCCTGCCCCACCTGGACCTCGATGCCGAGCAGGTCCTGGCGATGGAGGCGCAGCACCGCGAGCTCACCGCCGGGATCGAGGAAGTGCGGGTGCTGATGGACCGGTGGCGGGAACGGGCCCTGGCCGAGGACCGCGACGAGCTGGCCGAGGCGCTGCGCAGGCACCACCGGCAGCTGTGCGCCCACCTCGACGAGGAGGAGCGGCAGGTCATGCCGCTGGTCGCGCTCCACGTGAACGAGGAGCAGTGGCGGGCCGTCGGCGAGCGGGGCCTCGCCGAAACGCCCAGGGACCGGCTGATGATCGCCCTGGGCGCCATCCTGGAGGACGGTTCGCCCGAGGAGCGCCGGGAGTTCCTCACCCGCCTGCCGGTCCCGGCCCGCGTGCTGTGGAAGCTCCTCGGCCGGCGCCAGTACCGCCGTGAGACCGCCCGCGTCCGCGGCCGTGGCGCGACCGTGTGAGAAGGCGCCCGCCTCCACGGGGCCGGACCGCCCCCGCCCGTACCGATCGAGGAGCGCTCACCGATGCGCATCGGATTCTCCGTCCCGCAGTTCGGCCCCTTCGCCGACCCCCACCGCTCCGCGGCCATGTGCACGGCCCTGGAGGCACTGGGGTGCGACAGCCTCTGGGTGGCCGACCGGCTCCTGTCCCCGCTCGTCCCGCCCGACGGGTACGCGGGCGGGAAGCCGATGCCCTCGCGGTACGGCACCCATCTCGACCCGCTGCTCGCGCTGGGCGCGGCGGCCGCCGCGACCGGGCGCGTACGCCTGGGCAGCAGCACCCTCAACGCCCTGTGGCAGCCGCCCCTGGTCCTCGCGAGGTCCCTGACGACCCTCGACCTGATCAGCCGCGGTCGCCTGGACGTGGGCATCGGGCTGGGCTGGATGCGGGAGGAGTACGAGGCCGCCGGCGTGCCGTGGCGGGGACGCGGCGCCCGGCTGGAGGAGACCCTGGACGTCCTGGAGGCCGTCTGGCGGTCCGGGACGGTCGTGCACGACGGCCGCCTGTGGAGGATCGCCGAGTCGACCGTCCTGCCCCAGCCGCTCCAGAGGCCGAGGCCGCCCGTCCTGCTGGGCGGCTTCACCCCGTTCGCCCTGGAGCGGATCGGCCGGCGGGCGGACGGATGGCTCGGGGCCGCGATGCCGGTGCCGCACCTGCGCGGGCTGTGGGCGGTGGCCGTCGAGGCCGCCGAGCGGGCGGGACGGGACCCGGCCGTACTGCGCCGCGTGTTCCGCGTGAACGCCGAGGTCACCACGGCGGAGGCCGCAGCCGGGGAGACCCACCGCCGTGGGACGGTGCGTCAGATCTGCGACCACCTGCGGCTGATGTGCACGGCGGACACCGACGAGGTGCTGGTGGACCTCCAGCTCACCACGGACTCCGCCGAGGAGTTCCTCGCCCTGGCGGCGGAGTTCGTGACCGAGCTGAACGAAGCCGCGCCCGGCCGGGCGGAAGCTGACCGCGCGGCGGCCTACGCCGACGACGCGTCCGACGCCGACTCCGGCACCAGCGTGGCCAGGCCCGCCCGGGCGGCCTCCGCCCAGTGCGGCGAGTCCCACGCCTCGGCCACCCGTACGGCCTCCAGGTAGTGAGCCCGGGCCCGGTCCGGCCGGCCCAGGAACGCGGCGAGTTCACCCAGGGTCTGCGCGACGGGCCGGAAGACGAGGCTGAGACTGCTCGCGCCGCCCGCCAGCCCCCGCAGCGGCAGCAGGTCCCGGTACACCTCGCCGGCGGTCTCCCGGTCGCCGAAGGCCATCGCGGCCGTGCCGCGCAGGGCGGCCAGGATGCCGAAGGCGAAGTCCGGCAGGAGCGGGGCGCGCTGGGCGAAGACCTCCCGGGCCTCCTCCGGCCGGCCGGCGGCGAGCAGCGCCAGCGCGGTCAGGGCCTCGTTGTGCGGCCGGTACTGCTCCCACACGGCGAGCAGGACCGGCAGGACCTCGGCGAGCCGGCCCTGCTGCAGGCGGACGCACCCCACGGCCAGGCCCGCCAGCCCGCTGAGGTCCACCGCCCCGCGCGCCCGCAGTTCCGCGACCGCCGCCCCGAGCTCCCGCTCGGCCTCCTCGAAGCGCCCCCGGGCCAGTGCCAGCATGGGGTGGCGCAGCCTGGCCACGGCGAACGCGCCCTGGAGTTCGTAGGTGCGGGCGATCCCGTCGGCGCGCCGGAGGCACTCCTCCATGCCCGCCGGGTCGTTGCGGGCGGCCGCGAGACGGGCGGCGGTGTAGGCGCTCATCCAGGAGTACTCGGGGCCGTCCTGGGAGGTGGCCACCTCGGTGAGCTCCTCGTGCAGCTCCAGGTAGGCCCCGGGCGCGAGTTCGCAGTCGGTCCGGCGCAGCAGCGAGGTGAGCGTCAGGCCTCGCAGCCGGGGATCGCCCGTGGCCCGGGCGGCCTCCACGGCCTGCCGCGCGACGGCCACGGCCCGCGGGTCCGTGTCGTCGAGCGCGTCGGCGAGCTGGTCGAGCAGCAGGCACCGCTGCCGGTCGGCCGGTTCACCGGACTCCAGCAGCCTCCCGAGCTCCTCGACGGCCTCGGGGTCGCACTCCGCGTACGCGCGGACGCGCCAGGGCGTCGGTTCGGTCCAGGTCGTGTAGGCGGCCGTCAGCAGGTCGGCCCGGCCCGACGCACGGGCCACCCGTACGGCCTCCTGCTGCGCCTCCCGGGCCGGGACGACCGCGCCCATCCGGATCCGGCAGTCCACCAGCTGACCCAGCAGCAGCACCCGCAGCAGGGCCGGGTCCTGGCCGGCGAAGGCGGCCGGATGGTCCGCCAGCAGGCCCAGGGCCGCGCCCAGGAGGGCCTCGGCGTTCTGCGGAGCGTAGCGGCGTACGGCCTGCTCGCACGCGAGCCGGGCGTGGTGGACGGCCGCCCCGGCGTCGGCGGTCACCACCGTGGCCGCCCGCAGCAGGTGGTGGGCGGTGGCGGCGACGTCGTCGGAGCCCAGGGCGATCAGGCCCCTGCCGAGCCGCGAGTGCATCCGGGCCAGCCGCAGCCCGGTGAGGTCGGCCTCCAGCGCGTCCCTGACCAGGGCGTGGCTGAAGCGGACCGTTCCGGGACGGGGCTCGGTGAGCAGTCCCGCGGCCACGCCCGCCTCCAGGGCGTCGAGGAGCTGATCGGCACCGCAGTCCGCTGCGTGGACCAGGAGGGCGACCGGTGCCTCGCGTCCGGCCACGGCGGCCAGGCGCAGTCCGGCCGTGGTGGTGGGCGCGAGCAGGGCCAGCCGGCGCCGCAGCACGTCCTGGACCCCCTGCGGAATGCGGGCCAGGGCCTGCTGTTCGCCCTCACCGGCCAGCAGCAGGGAACTCTCCCGCAGGTAGAAGGGGTTTCCGCCGGCCCGCTCGGCCAGAGCGGTCGCGGCCCGGTCGCTCATACCGGTCGCGACGCGGCGCATCAGCGCCTTCGCCTCGGCGTCCGCGAGCCCGCCGAGGGCCAGCCGTACGGGGGAGCGGGCGGCCAGGCGCGACAGCGCACCGGTGAGGTCCCCCTCGCCGGTGCGGTACGAGCCCACCAGGAGCAGCGGCACGTCGCGCAGCCGTTCGGCGCACAGCAGGAACAGCTCGAGGCTCTCCTGGTCGCCCCGGTGCAGGTCGTCCAGGACGATCGCCAGCGGCTGCCGCAGGGCGGTGTCACGGAGCCAGCCGAGCAGGGCGCTGTGCAGGCGGAAGCGCCGTGCCGGACTGCCGTCCGTCTGCCCCGGGTCGGGGGCGGTCCCCGGCGCCAGGAGCGGAGCGAGTTCGTCGCCGTACGCTCCCGGCGGGGCGGCCCGCGCGAGAGCGGGCAGCATGTCGAACCAGGCCCGGCCGGGCGGAGCCCCCTCGGTCTCGGGGCACTGCCCGGAGCCGACCAGCCAGCCCTGCGCGGGCAGTTGCCGCTGGACGGCCTCCAGGAGGCTCGACTTGCCGATGCCGGCCTCGCCGGAGACGAGGACCACCTGCGCCCGGCTGGCCCGCGCCCGGTCCACCGCGGCGGCGAACCCCAGCAGCTCCCCGTCACGGCCCAGCAGCCGCCCGGCCGAGAACACCGCCGCCGCGCCCGGCCCCCCGGGCCCGCCCGCCGACTTTCCGGCCCGCCCGGCCCCCAACTCACCGGCGCCCACAGCTGCCGACTCCCCTGCGCGTCCTGCCTCCGGCTCCCCTACGCCTGCGGCCGCCAGTTCCCAGGCGCGCCCCGCCTCCGGCTCCCCGGCGCGCCCGCCCGCCAGTTCCCCCGCGCGCACGCCCGTCGGCTCCCCGGTCGGCGGAGCGGTGGCCGTGCCGGGGCGGACGGCGACGGAGACGGCGGGTGCCGGCGCCGCCCGGTGGAGCACCTCGACGCGCTGGTGCAGCAGGGCGTCCTCCAGCTCCAGCAGGGCCGGCCCGGGCTCGACGCCGAGTTCCTCGCCGAGGACCCGCCGGGCCCTGCGCAGCGCGGCCAGGGCGTCCCCCTGGCGGTCACGGGCCCACAGCCCCAGGGCCAGCAGCCGCCAGCCCTCCTCGTGGAGCGGCTGTTCCGTGGTCAGGACCCCGGCCTCGGCGACGGCCTGCGCGGCCTGCCCGCCCGCCAGCCGCGCCGCCGCCAGCCGTTCGCGGGCGCCGCGGCGCAGCTCCTCCAGGCGGGTGCGTTCCCCCGCGGTCCACGGCTCGTCCGCGAATTCCGCGTACGGCCGTCCACCCCAGGTGGCGAGGGCCCGCGCCAGGTGCTCGGCGGTGAGGTGCGGGGGCGTGCCCGGCGTCGGGCAGGCCGCCACCCGGTCCTCGAACGCCCAGGCGTCCACCGCCGTACGGTCCAGGACGAGGGAGTAGCCGTAGGGGGCGCTGACCAGGACCCGCGCGGGGGCCCGTGGCGCCCGTTCCGGTTCGAGGGCGCGCCGCAGCCGTGCGACGTACGCGTGCAGCGAGGTCTGCGCGCTCGGCGGGACGCGCGTCGGCCAGAGCCTCTCGATGATCCGCTCGGTGGGTACGACCGAGCCGTGGGCGAGCAGCAGCTGGACCAGGAGCATCCGTCCGAGCCGGCCGCGCGCGTCGACCGGGCGGCCGTCCACCTCGGCCCGGAACGGCCCGAGCACCTTCACTGTGATCATGACAAGAACATCGTAGGGGGTGGAGGGAGCACGACTCGCCGGCGATGATCAGTGGTGCGGAGCCCCCTTCACCGGCGTGCGCCCGCCCCGTCCGGCCGGGGCCGCCTCCCTCCCCGGTTCCGCGAGGGCCCGGAACCGGTCCCACTGCACCTTCGGCCGGCGCAGGCCGCGCCGCGCCAGGTAGCGGTCGGTGGACCGCCACGTCCGGCGCAGCACCCGCAGGGCGTCGCTCGCGCGGCCGGAGCCCATCGGTTCGACCACCGAGGACGGCACCATCACCCAGCCGGCGGCCGTTTGGCGCAGGTCGCCGCGGACCAGCGCGTTGTACATGTGGTCGAGCCGTTCGTCGTGCCGGTGCACCAGCAGACTGGCCGGCCCCGGCTCGACGGGACAGTCCCGCGGCACCTCGACCAGGTAGCCCGCCGCCGTCGGCCGCGGCCGGGTACGGGCGAGCACCGGCGCGCCCGACGCGTCGCGCGCCGCGAGGACCGCCGTGGGCAGGCCGGCCAGCTGCGCGGCCCCGGGCAGAGCCCCCGCCGCGGCGGGCGGCTCCGACTCCGGCTCCGGGCGGGCCGGCAGCTCGGCCAGCGGAGGCCGTACGACCACCAGCTCCGGTTCGACCGTGATCAGCAGGCGCAGGTAGTACCAGGACATCACCGGCCTCATGGGGCGCAGGAGGTACGCGCGGCTGTGCGGCTGCCGCTCGAAGAGCCTGCGCCAGTACTCCTCCGCCCCTCGCGGACCCGCCATCACCCTGTCGGGGCACTGCGCGCGGCCGCCGACGAAGACCTGCGGGGCGAAGTCGAGGCCGCTCCCGGTCGGGTCCGAGAACAGCAGCCCGACCCGGCCGTCGCGCCGGATGTTCACCGCCTTCTGCGCGAACGCGAGCGAGGTGGTCAGCAGGAGGGTCCCGTCGTCGCGGCGTGCGACGGCCGTGGGCCAGGCCAGCGGGGTCCCGTCCTTGCCCAGGGTGACGAACTCGCAGGTCCGGTAGGCGTCCAGGACGTCGAGGGGAGCGGAGCCGAGCACCGTCATCGCGGTGAGGGGGCTGGGGGAACTACTGCTGGGGGACACGTCCGGACACTCCTGGATCGCTCGCCGACAACGGACACGCAGACGCTGCCCGCACCCCCTTGGCACCCGCTTGCCGCCGACTTGCCGCCCCCGCCCGGGACCCCGTGGCGGCCGCACCCCTCCCCACCGCCGGACGCGGGGTCCCGCGGGTGGCCGTCGCGGGCGCCGCGCATTTCATCCGCCGTACATGGAACCCGGGTTCCGCTGCCCCTACGCTCGTCGCCATGGCAGCAGGAACCCTCACCTCGCGCCGCCAGGCCGACCAGGGCCTCGTGGCCGGCGCCCTGTGTACGGACGCCCCGGCGCGCTGAGCGCGCCCCTTCCCCCACGGGACCCCCACCCGGCGCCCCCGCCCGGCTCCCGTCTCTTCCCTCGCACCGCGGCCCCGTCCCGCCGCCGTGCGCCCACGCCCCCGCGCGCCCACGCACCCGTGCGCCGCAGCACCCAGGAGGAACGGACACATGAGCGAGACCAGACGACACCCGGTGAGCCGCCGCGGCTTCCTCGGCGGCGCCGCCGCCGTCGCGGCCACCACGGCCCTGCCCGCCACCACCGCGCACGCCGCTGCCGCCGCGGGCCGCCCGAACATCCTGCTGATCGTCACCGACGACCAGCCCAAGCACACCGAATGGGCCCTGCCCAAGACGGTGGCCTGGCTCGCCGGCCAGGGCGTGAAGTTCACCAACGGGCACGTCACCACCCCGCTGTGTTCTCCCTCGCGCTCCAGCGTCTTCTCCGGCCGGCACGCCCACAACCACGGCGTGCGCAACAACAAGGCCTCGCACGCGCTCGACCAGAACACGACCGTGCAGAACTACCTCGCGCAGGCGGGCTACCGCACGGGCCTGTTCGGCAAGTACCTCAACTCCTGGACCCTGGCGGACAATCCGCCGCACTTCGAGGAGTTCGCCCTCCTCCAGCCCGGGTACGTCGACGCGCAGTGGAACGTCAACGGAACCGTCCAGACGATCAACGGCTACACCACCACCGTCATCAAGAACCGCACCCTGAAGTTCCTCGACAAGGCCGCCACCGACACCCGGCCCTGGTTCGCCTACGTCACCCCGTACGCCTCCCACGGCCCGCGCACCCCCGAGGCGAAGTACGCGGGCACCGCCGTCCCCGCCTGGGACGGCCGCCCCTCGGTCCCCGAAGCGGACCGCAGCGACAAGCCGGCCTACATCAGGAACGCCACCGGCACCCTCGCCGACGGCCAGGCCATCCGCGCCGAGCAGCTGCGCACCCTGCTCTCCGTGGACGACGCGGTCCAGGCCTTCAAGGACCGGCTCCAGGCACTCGGCCAGCTCGACAACACCCTCGTCGTCTACATCGGCGACAACGGGTTCAGCTGGGGCGACCACGGCTGGACCGCCAAGTCCGTGCCCTACCGCCCGGCGCACGAGGTGCCGTTCTACCTCTCCTGGCCGGCCGGGGGCCTCGGGGCGGGCACCCAGGACGACCGGATCGTCGCCAACATCGACATCGCCCCGACCATCCTGGACGCGGCCGGCATCACCCCGGCCGCACCCCAGGACGGCCGCTCCCTGCTCTCCTCCCACAGCCGCGACCACCTGCTGGTGGAGTGGTGGAAGCAGGGCGCCGCCGCCGGAGGGGCCCCGACCTGGTCCTCGTACGTCGCCAAGGACAAGCAGTACACCGAGTACTACGACCTGACCACCGACGCGAACGGCACCGTCTCGGGCACCGGACAGGTCACCTTCCGCGAGTACTACGACCTCGTGGACGACCCGTTCCAGCTCACCAACAAGCTGTACCAGGCCACCCCGGCGCAGGAGCAGGCCCTGGGCGTCCCCGCCCTGGCCGCCCGGCTCCACGCCGACCGCACGGCCTGACCGGCACCGCCCGACCCGTACCAGCCGTACCGCCCGACCCCTGCCGCCCCAGCCGCAAACCCCCACCGCACCGCCGGCCGGCCGGGCACCCCGCCACCAGGGCGGGGTGCCCGGCCGCCCCTCGTCACCACGGAGCCGACATGCCCGCCTGCTGCACCCCCGGCCACGACCACGCCCCGGCGCTCACCCTCGCCCCGCCGCCCCCCGCGGCCCCGCCGTCGCGGGTGGCCCGGCAGCTGCTCGCCCTCCCCGGCGGGCGGTTCCTCATGGGCACCGACGACCCCGACGGCTTCCCCGCCGACGCCGAGGGACCGGTGCGGGAGGTGGCCGTGGAGCCCTTCCGCATCGCGGCCACGACCGTGACGAACGCCCAGTTCGCCACCTTCGTCAAGGCCACCGGGCACCTCACCGAGGCCGAGCGCTTCGGCTTCTCCTTCACCTTCGGCGCGTTCCTCGCCGACGAGGTCGCCGCCGTGTCCCGCCCGGTACGGGGCGTTCCGTGGTGGCGGGCGGTGGAAGGGGCGTCCTGGCGCAGCCCCGAAGGGCCCGGCTCCCACGTGACCGACCGGCAGAACCACCCCGTCGTCCACGTCTCCTGGAACGACGCCCGGGCCTACTGCGCCTGGTCCGGCACCCGACTGCCCACCGAGGCCGAATGGGAGTACGCCGCACGCGGCGGACTGGAGCAGCGCCGCTACCCGTGGGGGGACGAACTGACGCCCGGCGGCCGGCACATGTGCAACATCTGGCAGGGCGAGTTCCCGGGGCTCAACACCGGTGCCGACGGACACGTGTCCACCGCCCCCGTGAAGTCCTTCCGGCCCAACGGCTTCGGCCTCTACAACACGGTCGGCAACGTCTGGGAGTGGTGCGCCGACTGGTTCACCCCCGGCGAGGAGACCGCGCGGGCGATGCGCGGGGGCTCGTACCTCTGCCACGACTCCTACTGCAACCGCTACCGGGTCGCCGCCCGCAGCTCGAACACGCCGGACAGCTCGACCGGGAACATCGGGTTCCGGGTGGCCGCCGGTCCGGCGTAGGCCACCCGGAACGCCCGGTCCGGGCCCCGGTCCGGGCCCGTCGTCGGGTCCAGGACCGGGCCCGTCGTCGGGTCCAGGACCGGGCCCGGGCTCAGGAGACCGTGACGCGGGCCAGGGCCCAGGAGGTGTGGTCGAAGGACGTGCGGTCGTTGGCGTCCTCGACCACCAGCCGCAGGACCCGTACGCCGCGCACGTCCAGGTCGACCGCCGCGGGACCGCCCGCGGCCGTGAGGACCGGGGTGGTCAGCAGCAGGCGGCCGTCACCGTAGACCTTGGCCCGGGTCGCGCCGGCCGTGCTCTGCTTCGCGGAGAAGTCGTCGATGCCGACCAGCGAGGTGAACCGTACGGCGGCCCCGCCCAGGTGGTAGGCGATGTCGCTCGGCGCGTGGACCCCGAGGCCCTTGGCGTAGACGGTGCCCCCGAAGGAGATCGGCGTGCCGTCCCCGGCGGCGTTCTTGCCGTTCGAGGTGTCGCGCTCCACCGGCCCCCAGCCGTTCGCGGCGCTGATCCAGGCGAGGTCGGAGAGGTACGAGTCGCGCGTGGGGGCCGGCGGCGGGGTCGCCGTGGTTCCCGTCGCCGCGTACCGGACCGGGCCTTGCGGGGCGGTGGCGGTGCCCTCGGCGGTGAGGGGCCACGCCGTCGCGGGGGCGGCGTTCGCGGGCGGGGTGACCTGCCAGGACGCGGTGAGCCGGCCGCCGGCGGCGAGCTGCTCGGCGGCCGCGGGGGACGCGGGGGCCACCGTCCACCCGGCGGGGGCGCGCAGGGCGAGCGCGGCGGAGGTCCAGGGCCGCGAGGAGCCGTTGTCGAGGGTGGCGGTCACGGTGAACGCCTCGCCCGGGACGGCCAGGGCGGGCGGCGACAGGCGCACGCCGAACGGGACGCGCGGATACGGGTCCTTCCAGGAGGACCGCATCAGCGCCACCAGCTCCGCGGCCCGGGCCGGGTAGGTGCCGGCGAGGTCGCGGCCCTCGCCGGGGTCGGCGGCCAGGTCGTACAGCTCGACCTGCCACTTCGCGTCCGGGAGGGCGTGGTCGCGTTCGGGTGCGAAGCGCACCGCCTTCCAGTTCTCCCGGCGGACCGCCTCGGCGAGCCAGGTGCCGCGCTTGGCGTCCTGGGCGTTGGCCCGGCTGGTCACGCCCAGCTCGTCGCGGAACCAGTACAGGTGCCCGTGGCGGGCCGAGTCGGGGCTCCCGGCGAGCAGGGGCGCGGCGGACAGCCCGTCCACGTCGGTGGGGGCGGGGGCGCCGCCGAGCTCGGCCAGGGTGGGCAGGACGTCGGTCAGCGGGGTGGGACGGTCGCTGGTGCCCTGCCGGACCCGGCCGGGGCCCCAGGCGATGAGGGGCACGCGCACGCCGCCCTCGTAGAGGTTGCGCTTGTAGCCGCGCAGCGGCCCGTTGGCGTCGAACAGGTCGGGGTTGACCCCGCCCTCCTCGTGGGGGCCGTTGTCGCTGGTGACGAGGAGGACGGTGTCCTGCTCCAGGCCGAGGGCGCGCAGCCGGTCGACGACCTTGCCGACCAGGGCGTCGAACCAGCTCACCTGGGCGGCGTGCCCCTTGTTGGCGGCCGTCCAGGAACGGTCGGCGTACGCGCTGGTGTCGGGGATGTCGCTGGGGGCGTGCGGGACGTTCGGGGTGAGCAGGAGCAGGAACGGTTCCGCGGCGTGCTCCCCGATGAACTCCAGGGCCCGCCGCTCCAGCAGCTCCGGGGCGTACACGGCCTTCGCACCGCCCGCGTTGGCCGGGATCGGCTCCTTGACGTCGTTGTGCCAGAGGTACTCGGGGTAGTACTGATGCGCGTGGCTGTGGTCGATGTAGCCGTAGAACTCCTCGAAGCCGCGCGCGGCCGGGTGGCTGTCCTGGCCGGCGGCCTCCGGCCCGAAGCCCCACTTGCCGATCACGGCGGTCCGGTAGCCACGGGCCCGCAGCACCTGGGCGAAGGTGGTGTCGGTGGCCGTCAGGGAACCCTGGCCCCCGGAGGAGGGGTTGGCGCGGACGGTGGCGTGGCCGGTGTGGAGCCCGGTGAGCAGGGAACCGCGCGAGGGCGCGCAGACGGCGGCGGTGGAGTAGGCGTCGGTGAACCGGAGGCCCTCGGCCGCGAGCCGGTCCAGCCGGGGCGTGGCGATCAGCTTCTGTCCGTACGCGCCGAGTTCCCCGTAGCCGAGGTCGTCGGCGAGGACGACGACCAGGTTCGGCAGCCGGCCGCCGGCCGCGGCGGCCGGCTGCGGGGCCGTCACCGAGGGCGCGGCGTGGGCCGCGGTGGCGGCGAGGCCGAGCGCGGCGGTCGAACCGGCCAGGAACGTACGGCGGCTGGACATGACGGGGTGCTCCTCGGGTACGCGGACCGGTCGTTGTGCGCCGATCATGGGCGCCGGACGCCGCCGGAACCATGCACAGCACATGAAGAGCTTGTGACGTCGGGGCCTGTCAGAGGACCGTGCGACGATCGCGGGTGTGATCGTCTCTCTGGAATCCCTGCTGCCCTCCGGTGGTGCGCACACCTCGACCACCTACGCCGACTGGGCCGCCGCCCACGACCCGGGCGCGGCCCCGGCCGCGCGCGACCTGGTCGAGTTCATGACCACCGAACTCCGCCGGTCCCACCACAAGCCCGGCGGTTTCGTGGACACGATGGCGTACCGGGCGCGGCAGCTGCCCCCGGCCCACCTGCCCTGGTTCTGGGACACGGTGGGCCACCGCCTGATCGGGTACGGGAGCCGGCCGGGCGGGCGGGCCTACGCCGCGGCGCGGACGGCCGAGGCGGAGCACGGGCTGCCGGTGGACCCCGGCTACCGCCGGGCGAACGCACTGCTGTTCGCGGCGGGCGGGGCCGTGCCGGCCAAGGAGTTCGGCGCCCACCAGCGCTTCCTCACCGCGACGCTGGAGCCCGCCGACGCCCACAAGGAACTGGAGCGGTTCCTCACGGCGTGGGCCGGCTCGCGGGCCGACCTGCCGGCGGACCTGGTGCGGCGGGTCCGCGCCTCCGCCAAGGCCGCCGGGCACGGGGACGAGGAGGTCGCGCGGATGACCGGCTCGATCCTGTCGGCCACCCGGAGGAAGTCCGTGCCGGACGCCCTGCTGGACGCGGCGTGCTCCGCCCTGACCAGCCGTCCGCCGACGGACGCGGTGTCCGCCGGGCTGGTGGAGGTGTTCCCCGAAGGAGCGACCGACGGCGGGGCGTGGCTGCGGCTGCTGATCGGCTGCGGCGCGGCCGCGGCGATGGCCGACGGGCGGATCGTGCCGGACGGCGGACTGCACCGCTGGGTGGGGCACTTCGTGCACATGTACCAGTACACCCGGGCCGCCGGCGGCGGTGTCACGCGCCAGCCGCTGCCCGACGGGTTCCTCGACCTGATCGGCGAGCTGGGGCCGCGGCTGCGGGCGCAGGGAAGCCCGGTGACCGCGCACACCACCCGGCACCACTACCACGGCTTCGACGCGGACGTGCTGGACGCCCTGCTGGCGGCGGGGGTGGCGGTCGTCGACCCGGGGCCGGAGACACGGATGCGGTTCTGGGGCGAGCGGTCCCGGCGCGACCTGACCGCCCTCGCCGCCGACCCGGTGTTCGGCCCCCGGCTGGAGGGCACCGTGCACGAGCACCTGCTCCCGAACCGGCCGCTGGCGCGGGGCCGCCGGGCCGGAACGGCCATCACCCTGCTGCCGGGCAACGAGGGCATCGCCCAGGAGGTCGCGGCGCGCGTCGCAAAGCTCGTCGACACCGTCGGCGGCGGGGGCATGGCCGGCGCCGAGGAGTCCCTGGCGGAGCTGGAGACCCTGCTGGACCGGCCCACGGTGACGGCACTCGGCGGGATCGCCGACGCCCTGGCCGGAGCGGGCGCGGCCGGCGCGCTGCGGCGGGCACTGACCGCGGGCCTGCCGGAGGAACTGGCCTGGCCCGAACTGGAAGCGGTCTACGCCGACTTCGCGTCGGCCGCGGAACCCGGCCCCGAGCAGGCCGCGGGACCCCTGCCGGGGGTCGAGGGGGTCACCTCCACCTGGCCGGTGCTGACGGTCTTCGGACGGGACCGGGCCGTGGCCGTCGCCCCGGACGGGGTGCGCGGCACCTGCCGCTTCACGGTGCCCGACGGGGCGACCATGTTCGCGGTCCACTACGTCGGCGGCTCGTTCCTCGTCAGCTGGACCCTCAAGCCGAGCCCGTACTTCTGCGACACCGCCGTGTGGGCCGACCGGCCCGACGAGCCCTTCACCCCGGAGCAGCAGCGCGGCCTGGTGCCCTTCGGCGGCTCCCTGGACGGGGCGTACGGCTTCCAGTTCGAGACCGCCGACGGGGGCGGGCGCCACGGCGGGCAGCGGGCCCTGCGCCCGGGCGGCCGCGAGGGCATCGACGGCCACGAGCTCCAGCTCGGCGACGGGACGCGGATCTGGGTCAACGGCGTCTTCGACGACCAGGCGTGGGAGGCGGTGGACCCGGCCTCCGGCGAGCGGCGGGGCCCGGTGCCCCTGCCGGACTTCCCGGGCCGCCCGGCCGGCTCCGATCCCGCCGCCGAGCCGTCCGAGGCCGGGATGAGCGTCGCCCGGGAGGCCCTGCAACTGGCGCCGCTGCCCGCCGCTGTGACCGGCTCCCCGCTGGGCAGCCGGGACGGCCTGGCCGGCACCCGGATCCTGTTCCGCACCCGGCACCGCGACCACGCACCCGACCACTACCTCGTCGAGAGCATCGATGGCCGCAAGGCCCTGTTCGACATCGACCGGCCGGGGCAGGAACCGTGGGGCCTGTGGGCACCGCCGGAGGGAGCGGCCCAGGACGTGGTGCTCGCCGAGGCGCAGACCTGGACGGGCGTGCGCGCCTACGCGGCGGACGGCGTCCTGCTGTGGGAGCTCGACGGGCACGCCTCGCCCCGGCACCCGCGGGTCAAGCCCGTCCGGCAGGCCACCGCCTCGGGTGGCGTGGCCCTGCCGCCCGCGTTCTGGTACCTGCTGCGGACCCGGGACGCGGCCGGGTCCCGGGCGCTGCGCGCCGTCAGCCGGGAGACCGCGCAGGCGCTGCTGGCGGCCGCCCGCACCGGGGCGGAGGGGCTGCGGGCCGCCGTGGCCCGTGAGCTGCCCGCCGTCACCGACCCGGTGCTCGCCGGGGCCGTCGCGGCCGTCGCCGCCCGGGCCCTGCGGGTGGAGGAGCGCCGGCTCGCCCTGCACCGCCGGGTGACCCTCCTCGCACAGGCGCCGCCGGTCCTGCCGCGCCGGTCCGTGCCGGACGGCGAGCTGATGCCCGCGCTGTGCGGGCTGGTGGCGTACGAGCGGCAGGACGCCTGGCGGCGCACCGCGGACGTGGCGCTGCCCGCCACGCTGAGCGCCCTGGTGGCCGACGGCGCCTGCCTGGCCGGGACCATCGTGGAGGAGGTGCGCCGGCTGTCGCCGCCGGCGCCGCCGCAGGACTGGTCGCAGCTGCTCGGCGCGATCGACGCGGTGGCCTGGCGGGCGGCGGTCGCACCGACCCCGGAGGGGGAACGGGCCGCGCTGACCGCCCTGCTGGACACCTGGGCCGACCAGCCGTTCGCCCGGCCGGGCGGCCGCTGGTGGACCGGGCGCGCGGCCGCCGACGTCCTGGACGGGCTACGCAGGGCCGGCACCGCGGTCGCGTCCGCCGCGGTACGGCCCGGGAGTGCGCAGTGCTGGTTCGTGGCGGCCGCCGCCGACGGCGCGGACGACCCGGTGCCGGCGGCCGTTCCGGAGGCCCGGCCGGTCCGGGTGGAACGGGACGACGCGGCCCGGCTGCGGGCGCTGATCGCCGCCGTCGAGGAGCACGGCCCGCTCCCGGTGCCCGAGCCGGCGGCCGCCCGGTTCGCCGCGCTGACCGGCGTGCGGCGGGCGGTGGCCCGGCTCGTGGTGGCCGGCCTCGTCGGCCGGCCCGACCGCGAGGAGCAGCGCACCCTGGTGGGCAAGGCCCCGTACAAGGCGACGCCGCTGACGGCGCGGGCATACGAGGCGCTGCGCGCCCGGCTCGGCGGCCCGGGCCGCAGGGCCGTCCTCGCGGCCGCCCTGCCCGATGACCCGGCCGAGCTGTGGCGGCCCGGCGGCGTCGAGGCCGCGGTGGAGCGGATGGCCGCGGTGTGGCGGGAGCTCGTGGGCGTGCTGCCCGCCGTCCACGACGAGGCGGCGGACGCCCTGGAGGACGCGCTCGGGCTGTCCGAGGTGTGGGCGCGGCGGCTCGCCGGCGGGTACGGGGCGGCCGCGGACGACACCGTGGAGGCCGCCGGCTGGGAACTGGCGGCCACCCCGCACGGCATCGGGGTGGAAGTCCGCCCCGTCCCCCCGGCCGGCCCGAAGCCGCCGCACCGCACCCCGGTGGGCCTCGACCTCGGGCAGATCGCGAGCGCGCTGGTGTGGGCGTGGACGGACCGTCCCGCGGGAGATCCCGCGGTGGCGGGGGCGACGGCCCTGTACGAACGGCTGCGGGCGGAACTGGGCCGCCCGGAACTGCTGCTGCCCCTGGGTGGCGGACGCGTCCGGAAGACCTCCGCCGACATCGCGCAACGGTTCGGGCCCGGACGGCTCCCGGTGGCGATGGACTCCCGCGAGGAGGAGGGGCCCGTCCCGGTGACCGCGTTCGACTCGGGACCCCTGGTGGTGTGCGCGCCCGGCGGAGCCTCCTTCCTGCGGCCGGCGGCCGTCGCCGACCCCGAGGTGTGGGACCGGGTGCGGGAACTCACCGATCTGACCGAGGAACTGGACCGGGTCGCCCCGCTGCTGCCCGGCGGCGGCCTGGAGCGCATGATGCGCCGGGCCGCCTCCGGGGCGGTGCCGGCCGGCGCGTACGAAGCGGACCCGCGGCAGTCCTGCCCCGACCTGGTGGCCCGCGCCGCGGAGCGACTGGGCACGGGCCCGGACGCGGCCGCGCTCTACCTCCAGCTGGCGACCCTGGCGGCCCCCACCGACCGGAACGTACGCCGGTGGAACGGCTGGACGGCCAGACGGCACACCGAGGTCCGGACGGAACTCCTCGCCACGGGCGCGGTGGTGGAGGCCAAACGGGCCCGAGCCGGCCGCACCCTGTTCCTGCCCGGGGAGTGGACGGAGCTCAAGTTGCCGCACCTGCCCCTGGAGACGGCCAAACTGGCCCCGCACGAGGTCCGCCCGCTGTGGGGCAACAGCATCCGCTCCCCGTTCGGCCGGATCCTGCCGCCCGCTCCGCTGCACGAGATGTTCGCCGCCGCCTGGACCCGCCTCCACCCGGAGGCCGACGCCGCCCACCCCTGACCCCGCCCGCGCGCCCGGATCACCCCCGGTGACCCGGGCGCGACCGGCTCGCGGTCTTCCAGGACCGCCGTGCCTACCGGCCCAGGGCGCCGCGCAGGGTGATCCCGTACCGGGTGCGCAGCCGGCGCAGCTCCCAGACGGACAGGGCGGTCACCGACAGCGGCGCACCGGCCAGGAAGAGGAACCACACGCCCTGAGGGGCGTTGACCGGTGCTCCGTCGACCGCCTGGAGGACCGACATCGCCACGACGACGACCGGCGACAGCAGCGGCGGCAGCACCTCGTGGACGTCGGCGGTCCGGAAGGAGTGGTGGACGCACAGCACGGAGGAGGCCAGCACGAAGGGCAGCAGGAACAGCGCGGTCAGCCCGAGGAGCAGGCTCAGGACGAAGCCGACGTCCCCGATCCCCCCGAACAGCCGGTCGTGCAGGTCGCGCCTGAAGGCGAAGGCCAGCAGGGCAGCCGCGCCGAAGAGCACGCCGAACGCCGTCAGCGGCCCCGGCAGCCGTCGGCGGTACAGGCCGCGCAGCCGCGGCCGGGCCGCGACCACGAAGGCGCCGACCACCAGCGGTCCCACGACCATCAGCACGGCGGCGGCGAGCAGCATCTCGGTGAGCTTGTCGTCGATCACGTCCTTGGCCCCCTGGCGCAACGAGTACGCGTAGAACAGCCAGGCCGTGGCACCTAGGCCGATGCACGTACGGGCCACCTGGGCGCGGGACATGGCGGGGTCGGCCAGCCGGTCCTCGCGTCCCGGGCGCTGGAAACGGGCGGCCGCGACGAAGGGGGCCATCAGGGCCGTCACACAGCCGTGGCGCCGCCTCCGCTCCCGCTCCGCCGGCGGCGCCCCGTACGGCGGGGCGCCGGTCCGCCCCGCCGGAGCCCACCCGCCCGGCAGGCCCCCCTGCCCGCCGTACCCGTCCCGCTGTGCCATCCCACGCCCCGTCCCCCGAGTTGATCAAGATCGAAGGGGGACTGTACCGGCAGCGTTGCGGCCCACGGGCGCCGGGTTCGCTATCGTTCGGCCGGGACGAAACGGCCGCAACGGACGGCCGCAACGGACGGCCGCAACGGACGGCCGCAACGAGGCTTCTCGGGGGTGGGGTGTGGCGACGGTCGCGGTCACCGGGCACACGCGCATCGACCCGGCGAGGTCGGCCGTCATCGCCGACTCCCTGCGCGCCGTCCTCGCGCGCTCCTGCGCCGACGGGCTGACCGGCCTCTCCTGCCTGGCCGAGGGTGCCGACGCCCTGTTCGCGGGCCTCGTCCTGGAAGCCGGCGGCCGGCTGGAGGTCGTCCTCCCGTCGCACGACTACCGCGCGAGGATGGTCGCCCCGCACTACGCGGCACACTTCGACCGTCTGCACGACGCCGCGGCCGCGGTGACGGTCCTGCCGTACCGGCAGGCCTCCGCGCGGGCCTACGGCGCCGCCAGCCGCGTGCTCCTGGGCCGGGCCGACCTGCTGGTGGCGGTGTGGAACGGCCTGCCGGGCCGCCCGGGCGGCACCGCGGACACGGTCGCCGCGGCACGGGCCGCCGGGCTCCCCGTCGAGGTCGTACCGGCCTGACCCGCCGAGCGGACCGCCGTGGACGCCGTACGCCCCCACCCCGACCGGGTCCGCCACCGGTTCGGACGGGCCCGGGGTGCCGGACCGGCCGGGAGTCCGCACAGTGGACCCCGAGGACGCCCGGCCGCCCGGATCGCGCCGGTGCCCCCGGCGCAGCGCCCGGGCGCGGACGAGTGAGGACGAGTGAGGCCCCCATGACCCAGCCGCCCGTCCAGCCTCCCCAAGCCCTCCCCTCCGACGGGGACGACGGACCCCCCGCGGACCACGTCATCGTGCTGTTCGGCGCCACCGGCGACCTCGCGCGGCGCAAGCTGCTGCCCGGGCTGTTCCACCTGGCACGGGCCGGGCTGATGCCCCCGCGCTACCGGATCGTCGGCACGGCCCCGGCCGCCGGGGCCCCCACCGACGCCGAGTTCCGCGCCCACGCGCGGCGGGCCGTCGCGGAGTTCGGCCGCTCCCGGCCCGAGGGCCCGCAGTGGGAGGCGTTCGAAGCCGCCCTGTCCTTCGGCGCGGCCGACACGGGAGCCGCGGAGCCCCTCCTCGCGGCGGTGCGGGAGGCCGAGACCGCCCTCGGGGGCCGCCCCCGCCGGCTCTTCCACCTCGCCGTGCCCCCCGTCGCGTTCCGCTCCGTCATCGCCCTGCTCGGCGACACGGGGCTCGCCGAGGGGGGCCGGGTCATCGTCGAGAAGCCCTTCGGCACCGACCTCGCCTCCGCCCGCGCCCTCAACGCCGCCATCCACGCCGTCTTCGACGAGTCACGGGTGTTCCGGATCGACCACTTCCTCGGCAAGGAGGCCGTCGACAACGTCCTCGCGCTCCGCTTCGCCAACGGCCTCTTCGAACCGCTGTGGAACCGCGAGCACATCAGCCACGTACAGATCGACGTGCCCGAGCACATCGACATCCAGGGCCGCGCCCGCTTCTTCGAGGGCACCGGCACCTTCCGCGACATGGTCGTCACCCACCTGTTCCAGCTGCTCGGCTTCATCGCCATGGAACCCCCCGTCGCCCTGGAAGGTGACGCGCTGCGCGACGAACAGGCCAAGGTCTTCCACAGCATGCGCCCCCTGGACCCCGCCCACGTCGTCCGGGGCCAGTACACCGGCTACCGCCAGGAGCAGGGCGTCGACCCGGCCTCGGACACCGAGACCTTCGTGGCGCTGCGCGTCGGCATCGACAACTGGCGCTGGGCGGGGGTCCCCTTCCACCTCCGCACGGGCAAGGCCCTCGCCGAAGGCCGGCACGTGGTGACGCTCGGCCTGCGCGAGCCGGTCCTGCGGATGTTCCCGCTGGACGCCCGGGCCACCGCCGACGGCCGGAACAACGCGCTGGTCATCGACTTCGGCGACCCCGGCTCGATCACCGCCCGCTTCCTCGCCAAGGAACCCGGGCCGTCGATGCGGCTCGCCGACGCCGCCATGGTGTTCGACTACCGCACCTCGTTCGCCGCGCAGAACTCCCTGGAGGGGTACGAGCACCTCCTCCTGGAGGCCATGCGGGGCGACCAGGCCCTGTTCACCCGGTCCGACGGCGTCGAACGCCTCTGGGAGGTCGCCGCCCCGCTGCTCGAGGCGCCCCCGCCGGTCGAACCGTACGCCCCCGGCAGCTGGGGCCCGGACGGCATCGGGGTCCTCGTCGCCCCCTACCGCTGGTACCTGCCCGACCGGGGCCTCGGCGGTCAGTCCCGGTAGACGAGGACGAACTCCCCGTACGGGTGGGCGCCGTGGCCGTCCGCGGTCTCGTCGAGGGCCCTGCGCAGGGCGCGCAGGTGGTCCACGGTGAGCTGGAGCGGCGGCTCGTCCGGCTGGTGCACGGTGCCGCGCGGGTAGTCCTCGCCCGCCGTGGTGGTCATCTCGATGTGGCAGCCGAGCACATGGCGGACGGGCCGGGTGGCGCAGAAGCCGAGCAGCCGGTCGACGGTGGCCGAGTAGGCCGCCCGGTCCTCGATGTAGAGGCGCCCGGGGTAGAGGGAGTCGCCGGTCAGCAGGAGGCCGGTGTGCCGGTCGTGGAAGACCAGCGCCGCCCGCTGGTGGCCGGGGCCGGGGATCAGATCGAGGATCCGCCCGCCCAGGTCCACCGTCCCGGCGCGGTGCGGCCAGTCGGCGAGACCGAAGGCGGCCGTGACCTCCTCCAGCCCCGGGCCCACGACCGTGGTGTCGGGCCGGTCCGCGAACTGCCCGTCCGCCGCGACGTGGTCGCCGTGCCCGTGGGTGTGGGCGACCAGCAGCGCGTACGCGGGCCTCGGATGGCGCTCCAGCCACTGCGCGACGAGCCGGTCGACCGTCTCCCGCAGGGGGAAGTGGGCCGGGTCGGCGGACGCGCCGGTGTCGAGGAGCAGAGCCCGGTCGTTGCCGAAGAGCAGGAAGAGGAACGGGGCTTCGAAGTGCACGGACATGTTCTGGCGCAGCAGCACCGTGTGCTCGGAGTAGGCGTGGACCTGGATCTCCGGGGCGGGGTCGTGCTTGGGGGAAGGCCAGCCGGCGTGCCACACGACGTCAAGGCTGCCTTCGACCGGAGCATCCCGAACAAAGTCGATCACAGCCCCAACCTACCCCCGTAACCGGGGCGTCGGCGGTTCGGTGTCCGACTCGCCGGAGCCGATTCCGGGCCGTGACCGCTCAAGATCATTAATATGACAACAAGCTCCGAACGTGGGCGTTCGGAACCAACGGAGGGATTTCCGTGTTCAAGAGCATCACCCCGCGCGGCACCGCGGCCGCCGCCGTCGCGCTCGCCGGCGCGACCCTGCTGGCCGCAGCGGGCCCCGCGGCCGCCGCCGGCAACGGCCAGCAGATCGCCTTCAGGGACAACTCCTACTCGGCCCACTCGATCCAGATCGAGGGCCACAACCAGAACGGCTACCACGTCAGCCAGTGCTTCACGGTCTCCCCCGGAGGCTCGACCCAGATATCCGGCTGGTGGTGGAAGGGCACCGTCCGGGTGAAGTCCTTCAACAACGGCGGCTGCACCGGCACCACCTTCCGCTGGTCCCAGGACAAGTACATCCCCGAGCAGCAGTCCGGTGACTGGGTCTGGTTCACCGGCTACTAGGATCCGCCGGCCCCGGAGCCCCCGGTCCTGCCTGACGAGTGGTCGCCCCGGTCCCGTCCGAGGCCGCGTACTCGGCAGCCGCCGGCGTCGACCGCCCCGGCGCGGAGCGGGTGGCTCCACGGGGCCCGCCGGAGGCGGTCACGCCGGGCGGTGAGTTCGTACCCGACGCCGCCGCTCCAGGTGAACCCCGGATCACCGGCCGATCGAGCCGTCCAGACGCTCGCGCAGGATGTCGGCGTGGCCGGCGTGCCGGGCCGTCTCCTCGATCATGTGGACCAGTACCCACCGCATCGAGGGCGGCGGCGTCTCGCGCAGTGAGCGGGCGCCCGGGCGGTCCAGATCGGGGCAGGCCAGGGCGACTTCGTTGGCACGGGCGACCGCGCGCCGGTAGGCGTCCACCAGGCCCGTCACGGTGTCGTCGGCGGCGACCGCCGCCTCGTCATCCCACGGCTGCGGCCCGGAGCCGGCGTAGGCCCAGACGAACCAGTTGAGCTCGACGGCCGTCAGGTGCTTGAGCAGGCCGAGCAGGCTGGTCCCGGACGGGACACCAGCCGTGCGGACCGCAGGCTCCGGGACGCCTGCCGCCTTCGCCACGACGGACTCGCGGAGATAGTCCAGGAAGGCCAGCAGGGTGGTCTTCTCGTCGGCGTTCAGGCTCGGGGGCCGGAGATCGGGCCGGGGCTCCGCGTTCGTCATACCGGACACCGTAGTTGACGGGTTCACGCCGCGAGCAGCCGTACGCGGTCGGCCGGCTTCACGGCGGGACTCAGACCCACGTGTAGTTCGCGTCGGTGACGGCGTCCAGGGCCGCGTCGGTGACGGCGGCACGGGGACTGGCGAGGGCGGCGAGGGCGGGACCGATGGGAGGGAAGATCGGCAGCTCGGCGGCCTTGCGGTAGTCGATCCACTCGATCACGCCCACCTCGAAACTGCCGTCGGGGAGCTCGTCCCGTTCCTGTTCGGCGAGGGTCGCCCGCAGGCCGGGGCTGATGTGGAAGCGGTAGATCAGGTGGAGCTTGCGCGGGGGCGGAGTGGGGCCGGGGCGGGTGACGCGCTGGTCGACCGTCCACATCAGGTCACCGCCCTCGGCCCGTGCGGTGTCGAGGCCCAGTTCCTCGGCGAGCTCGCGGGAGAGGGCGGCGGTGAGGTCTTCGCCGTCTTCGACGGGCGGGGTGTAGTGGGTGGAGTCGGCGCGGTCGCGGCGGATGAGGGCGACGTCGTCGCCGCAGAACACCAGCGCCCCGGTCCGGATCTTGATCCGTGAGAACGGGGCGGGTGTGGCAGGGGTGTGCGTCATGGCGGCCAGTATCCCGGCGCGCCCCTCGGCTTCGCACGCACGGGCGGCTTCGAAAACGAGGCGATCGTGCCCGCTCTGAGCGTGATCCACAGGCCCGGCTAGGATTCGGGCATGACTCACTCGGGGGACAGGCCGCAGACCATCACCACGCGCGGTCAACTGACCGCACTGGCCCTCCTGCTGGCCGGCGTAGCCGTACTGGCGAAGTGGCACGACGGCCCGGTCTTCTGGTGCGGCGCCCTCCTCGGCCTCGCCGGCGTCGGCGGCTACTTCACCCGCTTCGACAGCCCCCGCGGCGCAGCCCAGTGGCTCCTCGCCGCCGTCGGCTTCTGCCTGGTCGCCCTGTTCACCGTCCAGTTCCTGATCGGCGTCCTGTCCTGACCGCACACGGCCCTGGACGCCGACAGGGGGGCACGCGGCCGTTTCCGCGGCACCCCTCCTGACGGCAGGTCACTCGGCCGGCCCTTCTGAGACACCCTTGAGGCGCTCGGGCCCACGCTCGCGCTCACGCTCCACTGCGCGCCGCTCCCACTCGCGGCCGATGCCGCGGATCAGCGCCGGGTAGACCCCGAGGTAGCGGAAGGGCTTGATGCCCAGCATGTAGAGCGCGCCGAGACGTCCGTTCGGCTTGACCAGGACGGCCATCTGGCCGCGGTGGCCGCCGGATCCGTCCGGGACCCAGCCGATGTGCATCACTCCGTGCATGGTCCGGTTGGCCATCTCCGCGGCCCACTCGTCGTGGGTCAGGAAGACGGAGGTGAACGGAACCGACGTGGTGTCCGGGCCCCGGGGGCCCTCGCGGAGGTCCGCCGGTAGCCGGTCGCGCAACGTCGGCACCCGGGCGCCGATGCCGTCGGAGGGCTTGTCCCAGCCGAACAGGGCGCCGAGCTTCCAGCGGAGCGCGAAGAGAGCACGGCCCACAGGAGACGGAGCGGGATCGCCCGCGCCGTTCGCGAACTGCTCCACGAGCAGGGCCAGATCGTCCGCTCCGCCCGGTGTCGGCAGTGCCCAGACGTCCTCGACATGGAAGTCGCCTGCGATCTCGTGGATCCGCCAGGGGCGGGAGGTGTGCGCGGATTTCGGGAGTCTCACGAGCAAGCTCCTGTCTATACGATGCCGTATAGAAGAAGGCTAGCACCCGTCTATACGGCACCGTATAGACGGGTGCCGCATGAGGGGAGACACCGTGGGCGTGACCCGCACACCGCGCGGCAAGTGGATCGACGAAGGCTTGCGGGCGCTCGCCGCGGGCGGACCCGAGGCCGTCCGCATCGAGGCGCTCGCGCAGGCGCTCGGCGTCAGCAAGGGCGGTTTCTACGGCTACTTCCGCAACCGCGGCGCACTCCTCGACGAGATGCTCGACACCTGGGAACGGTCGGTCACCGAGGCGGTGATCGAGCAGGTCGAGAGCGGCGGCGGGGACGCCAGGGCCCGGCTGCAGCGGCTCTTCACGCTCGTCGCCGAAATCGAGGACGGGCCGGCCACCGGCGTGGCGCTCGACCTCGCGATCCGCGACTGGTCGCGACGCGACGGGGCCGTCGCGGAGCGGCTGCGCCGCGTCGACAACCGGCGCATGGAATACCTGCGTTCGCTGTTCCGGGAGTTCTGCACCGACGAGGACGACGTCGAGGTGCGCTGCATGCTCACCTTCTCGGTGCGGCTGGGCAGCTACGCCGTCGCCGCCGACCACGGCGCCCACAGCCGCGCACAGGTCATGGACCTGACCAGGAAGTGGCTCCTGCGCTGAAGGCCGTCCGCAAACGACCCGCTGCGGGGTCGTGCCGGGGCCGAAGGGGCGGTGGGAATGCCCCATGCGGGCGACTGGCGTGGTGTCGCCCCGGCCCCCTCTGAGTAGATATACATATTTTGCGAACCATGCTCAAGGTCAAGCTCACCGCCCTCGTGGGCGCCGCCGGGGCCCTGGCGACGCTGGTCGCCCTGCCCACCCCCGCCCAGGCGCACATCCAGCTGTTCGTCCCCTGCAGCGCGACAGCCCTGCGCACCGCCGTCAACCAGGCCAACACCCTCCCCGGCCCGGACACCCTCTTCCTCGCCCCGGGCTGCACCTACACCCTCACGGCCGCCGACAACCCCGGCAACGGCCTGCCCAAGGTCATCAGCGACATCAACGTCATCGGCAACGGCAGCACGATCCGCCGCCAGTCCGCCACCGACTTCCGCATCCTCGAAGTCAGCGGGCCCGGCGGCCGGCTGACGCTGAACAACGTCACCGTCAGCGAGGGCCGCTCGGCATTGGGCGCAGGTGGCGGCATCGTGGCCTACGCCGGCACCACCCTCACCCTCAACTCCACCACCGTCACCAAGAACAGGGGCGGTGCCGGAGTCGACGGCGGAGGAGTTTTCAGCGGAGGCACGCTCATCGTCCGCAACAGCACCGTGACCTACAACTACTCTTCGGAAAACGGAGGCGGCATCGCCGCCTCCAACGGCACAGCCACCATCTCCGGTTCCACCATCGCCGGGAACGCCGCCCGATCGGACGGTGGTGGCATCGACGGCACCAATGCAACCCTGACCGTGACCAACAGCAACATCACCGACAACGCGGCCCAATACGATGCCGGGGGCATCGCCGCCTACAACACCACCGGCACCGTCACCGACACCCTCATCCGTGGCAACGTCTCCGCCGACGGCATCGGCGGCGGCGCCACGACGCGCGGCGGCAGCAACCTCACCCTGCTGCGTACCAACGTCTTCGCCAACCGCTCCTTCGGCGACGGGGGCGGCGGCCTCGCCAACCGCGGCTCCACCCTGACCGTCCGCGACAGCCCGGTGACCCGCAACTCCGCGGGAGTCAGCACCCCCGGCGGCATCTTCAACGAAAGCGGCACCGTCAACCTCACCGGCACCACCACCGTCACCGAGAACATCTTCACCAACTGCGCCCCGACGCCGATCGGCACCTGCACCGACTGACCACGCGAATCCGCCTGCCCCCCCGACCGACCGGACACCGCTGGCGACCGTGCCTACCGCCCGGCGACGCGAAGGGCGGCAGGAGGAAGTTGTCCGGTTCTCCTGACCACGCGGCCGCGGTGCGCCATGGTCGAGGCAGTGGTCCCCGCCATGGTGGCCCGCATACGGAAACGGGAGGGCACGATGGAGGACGACCGGGAGACCTGGACCACGGAAGAGTTCGGCCGCTCCCACGCGGGCTCGGTCGGAGTCCTCCTGCCCGACGGCAGCGTTCCGCCGCCGGCGCTCTTCGACACCGGCTCCGGCCCGGACGTGCACCAGAGCTCCCACTGGTCCGTCTACGACGGCCGCTTCCCCCACGTCCCCCGCGCGGCAGCGCTGCGCGGGGTGTGCTCGTGTGGGTGGACGGGCCCGGAGCACGCCCTGGACTGGGAGGTCATCGGCGGGCAGGACCTGGAGGACGCCGCCGACGAGCAGGCGGACGCGTGCTGCCAGGACTGGGACGACCACACCACCGACGTCGAAGCCGCCACCATTCCGCTGCCGGAGACCGTCACCAGCCTCCTGACCCAGCTGGAAGCCGAGATCGGCAAACTCGCCGAAACCTCGCCGCTCGCCGCGGTCCGCGCGGTGCGCCGGATCGAGACCACCGCCCGCAGGGCCGGGTACTGGGCATCCCGGTACACCCAGCAGGACTCGACCCCGGCGCGGGCCGCGGCCGCGCTCGGGCTGACCGAGGCCGCCGCCCGCAGCGAACTCGCACGCCTGCTCCGGGGGACCCCCTAGGCCGTGTCCGCAATGTCGTTCAGTCGTTACTCCGTTCGTGGTGCGACGTCATGAACTGACTGATCAGGCCTGGGATGTCATTGGACCGTTGCTGGCTCCGCCCCGGATGGGCCGTCCGGTGCGGGACCGGCGGCAGGTCCTCAACGGGATCCTGTGGAAGCTGTCCACGGGTGCGGCCTGGCGGGACCTGCCCGAGCGGTACGGGCCGTGGAAGACCGTCTACGAACGATTCCGCCGCTGGTCGGCCGACGGAACCTGGGACCGCCTCCTGGCCCACGTCCAGCAGCACTCGGACGCGATCGGCGAGGTCGACTGGTCGGTCGTCTGCGTCGACTCGACGATCGTGCGGGCCCACCAGCACGCAGCCGGAGCGCGAAAAGGGGGCCCTGGACGGGTGAGGCACTCGGCCGGTCCCGCGGCGGACTGAGCACGAAGATCCACCTCGCCTGCGACGGACAGGGCCGGCCGCTCGCGTTCACGCTCACCGGCGGGAACGTGAACGACTGCACGCAGTTCGAGCCTGTCATGGCCCGCATCCGCATCACACGGTGCGGGCCGGGCCGGCCCCGCACCCGGCCGCTGCGGGTGGTCGGTGACAAGGGCTACTCGTCCCGCAAGATCCGCTCCTACCTGCGTAAACGCGGCATCGCCTGCACCATCCCCGAACGCGTCGACCAGATCAGCGGACGCCTGCGACGAGGCGAGAGCCTGTGCCGTCTCGACCGTGAGGTCTACCGGCGCCGCAACGTCGTCGAACGCTGCTTCAACCGGCTCAAGCAGAACAAGGCCCTCGCCACCCGCTACGACAAACGAGCCCGCCACTACCAAGCCCTGGTCACCCTCGCCTGCCTGCGACTATGGCTCCCCACCTGACATTGCGGACACGCCCTAGGACGGTTCCGGGTCAGTCCCGGACCGGTGGGTTACCTCGTTGGGGCGACTCCCGTGGGTCGTCCCTCCGGCTGGCTGCTTCCCCCGCTATCAAGGGCGAGCTCTGTACCGACCGCGAACGGACCCCCTCCATGATCTCCACCGCTCTGCCCGGCGTGGCCGGCGCCGCGCTCCTCGCCGGCTCCTCGCCGTGGCTCCGGCGTCCCACTCGGCGCCCGTCTCGAGCACCGCGCCCGCCGCCGCACCCCCTGCGGCACCCTCCTCGCCCACCGCCCGGCGCGGCGCGTGCGTGTTCTCGCCCAGCACGGGGCCGGCCGTGAAGGACGTGGGAACACCACCCGCCCAGCCGCCGTACACCAGCACGGTGAAGGCCACCCTCACGACCGGCCTGGGCGACATCGGGCTCGGCCTGGACGGAAGGGCGGCTCCCTGCACCGTCGACTCCTTCGCCTACCTGGCCACCAAGGACTTCTTCGACAGGACGAGCTGCCACCGGCTCACCACCGGGGCACTCAAGGTGATCCAGTGCGGAGACCCGACCGCGACGGGCTCCGGCGGGCCGGGCTACCGGTACGACGAGGAGAACCTGCCGAAGGCCGACCCCGGCAAGGAGACGGCCACGTACCACAAGGGCACCCTGGCCATGGCCAACGCGGGCCCCGGCACCAACGGAAGCCAGTTCTTCATGGTCTACGGCGACTCCGAGCTGCCGCCGAACTACACCGTCTTCGGCGAGATCACCAGCGGCATGGACATCCTGGAGCAGGTCGCGCGGGCCGGAACGGACAACGCGAACGGCGAAGGCGACGGCGCGCCCAAGAAGAGGCTCACCCTCCAGGACGTGACGATCGCCGGGAGTCAGGCCAAACGGCTCTGATGCGACGGGCTCAGGGACTCGCCGCCGGCGAGCGGACCCGCGTACGAGCCCTCACGGGCGGACCGTGAGGCCGTCCAGGGTGAGGTCGAGCAGGCGCTCCGCTTGCTGTCGGTGTTCCGCACCCGCCGAGGTGAGGGCGATGCCCTCCAGGGCAGCGCCGCTGTTGGTGGGTTGGATATCGGTGCGGATCGCCCCGGCGGCCGTGCAAGCGTCCATGAGCGAGGTGATGGCGGCCTGGATCATCTCCCGGCTGTGCCCGTAAGGATTGCTTCCCGTCGCGGCGATGGCGCGCAGGGCGTCGATCATGCCGTACTTGGCGGTGACGTAGTCCAGGAACAGGCGTGTCCACGCGCGCAGCGCCTCTACCGGCGGCTTCTGCGTCAGCAGAACGGCGGCGGCATCGCACAGGTGGGCCACCTCGTTGCGGTAGAGCGGATGCGCCCCCACTTAGGCTGAACCAACTGGGGACACCTCCGGTTTCACTGTAGGTCAGGTCACGGCACTGACCTGCGCGCACCCCCCAGAAGGGAAGTCGACCATGGCGGGCATCCAGGGCAAGGTCATCGCGATCACAGGTGCCAGCAGCGGCATCGGTGAGGCAACCGCGGCCTACCTCGCCGAGAAGGGCGCCAGACTCGTGCTCGGAGCCCGGCGCGAGGACCGGCTGAATGCCGTCGTGGACGGCATCACGGCGAAGGGCGGCACCGCCACCGGCGTCGTCGTCGACGTCACGCGCCGCGAAGACCTCCAGCGCCTGACGGACACCGCCCTCAACCAGTACGGCCGACTCGACGTCCTCGTCTCCAACGCGGGCACGATGGCCGTCTCACCGTTCGACGACCTGCGCCAGGATGACTGGGACGCCATGGTCTCCACCCACATCACCGGCCTGCTCAACGGCATCGGGGCGGCTCTGCCCGTCTTCCGCCGGCAGCACTCCGGCCAGTTCGTCAACGTCGGCTCCACCGCGGCCTACGTCGTGTACGCGGCCACCAAAACGGCGGTGAAGGTGCTGACCGAGGGCCTGCGCCAGGAGGCGGGGCCCGACCTGCGCGTCACCCTCGTCTCACCCGGCTTCACCCACACCGAAGGCATCGGCAAGGGAGTCGGCCCCGAAGCCGCGGCCGCGATGACCCGGCAGCGGGACGAGATCGCCATGCCGCCCTCGGCGATCGCCTCCGCCATCGGCTACGCCATCGAACAACCCGACGGCGTCGACGTCAGCGAGATCGTCGTACGCCCCACCGCGCAGGCCTGACAGCAGGAGCCCGGTCGCGCTCGGCCGCCCTGTGATCCAGCACACATCGACGGGAGCGATGACTTCGCTCCCTCCCGTCAGTCATATGAGCGACACCACCGAAACGAGGAAGGCTTCGCCATGACCGACACGCTCACCGCTCCCCGCCGGCCCGTCTCCGCTGCGACCGGGAGGCGATCGGCGGTGCGGTGGACCGCGGCCGGCGCCGTGGTGGCGGGGCCGCTGTTCCTGGGGGCCGGGCTGGCCCAGGGCTTCGCGCGGGACGGCTTCGACTTCACGCGGAACGCGATCAGCCAGCTCGCCCTCGGCGAGGCCGGCTGGATCCAGACGGCGAGCTTCGTGCTCACCGGTGCGCTGCTGATCGCCGGCGCGGCCGGCCTGCGGCGAGCCCTGCGCGGGGGCCCCGGCGGCACGTGGGGACCCGCCCTGGTCGGGGTCTTCGGCGTCTCCTTCTGGCTCGCGGCCGCCTTCCCGGCCGACCCGGGGGCGGGTTTCCCCGCGGGGGCGCCCGAGGTGACCGTGATGAGCGGCCACGGCGCCGTCCACATGTTCGGCGGCATGGTCGGCTACCTCGCCCTGTGCGCCGCGTTCCTCGTTCTGGCCCGTCCGCTCGCGGCCCGGGGTCTGCGAGGCTGGGCCGTGGCGTCCCGCGTCGCCCCCGTGGCCGTTCTCGCCGGATTCGCCGCCTCGGCCGCGTCCGTCCTGGCGTTCACCGCCGGGGCCGGCCTCGGCCTGCTGTGGCTGAGCGCGGTGACGGCCCGCCTGCTGGCCGGCGCTCCGGCCGGCCGCTGACGAGTGATCAGGCCGGGACGCCGAGGTCCGACTCGGCGCCCAGCCGATCCGGCAGGCCGAACAGGGGGAAGAGCCGCGCGGTGTCACGGTACGCCGTGATGCTCGCGATCCGGTCCCCGGAGAACTCGACGACCTGAAGCGCCCACGGCTCGTAGCCGGTTCCGCCCGCAAGGGGCCGGTACTGGCCGAAGGCGGGAGAGCCGTTCGCCACGGTGGGGACGAGCCGGGACCCGCGACAGCCCACGGCCGGGCCGGTGAGCCATGCACCGATGTCGCCCACCCCGCGCATCCACTTCGCGTACGGCGGCAGGGACAAGGTGGCGTCGACGTGCAGCAGGAGGCTCAGCTCCTCCATGTCGTACCGGGAGAACGCCGCCGCGTACCGCTCGGCCAGGATCCGCCGGACGCCCTCGGGCGCCGGCTCGGCCGGGCCGCCGACTCCCGCCCTGCGGGCGGCGAGGGTGGCACGGGCCCGCTGGAGGGCGCTGTTGACGGAGGCGACGGTAGAGCCGTGCAGGTCAGCGACCTCGCGGGCCGAGAAACCCAGCACCTCCCGAAGGATCAGCGTCGCCCGCTGCCTGGGCGGCAGATGCTGAAGCGCGGCGACGAACGCCAGCCGCACCGACTCGCCGGCCTCCGCCGCGTACCCCGGGTCCGTCCCGGGCAGGGGACCGACCCACATCACGTCGGCCTCCGGGAGGCCCGGCGGCGTGGCACCGTCCGCCGGCCCGTACAGGTCCACCGGCAACGCCCGCCGCTTCCCGGCGGCGAGCGCGTCCAGGCACACGTTGGTGGCGATGCGGTACACCCACGAGCGGAGCGACGACCTGCCCTCGAACCCGTCACCGCTCCGCCACGCCCGGACCAGCGCCTCCTGCACGGCGTCCTCGGCCTCCGCGTACGACCCCAGCATCCGATAGCAGTAGCGGATCAGCTCTCCCCGGAACGCCTCCAGTTCCCCCACGCCGTACCCCCGTCCGTCCTCAGCCCCCAGCGCACAGGGAAGGATACGTTCCCCAGCCGAGCTACAGAGCGAGCAGCACCACGGCCGTCGCACCCGCGGCGTCGACGACACCGCACCACTCGGACCAGGCTCGCGGCACCACGGCCCCCGAGCGGTGGTGGAAGAAGTCCCAGGCGGCGTGCGCGTACCACCCCGCGGCCAGAACCCACGGTGCCCACCCGGCATCCACGACCGGAGCCGGCAGCGCCAGCAGCGCCACGGCGCTGAAGCCCGCCAGACCGGCCAGCTGGAGGCCCAGCGCCCCTCTGCCGCGGAGCTCCGCGCCTCCTTGGAACGCACCACCGGACCGCTCGACACGCTGATCGTCTCCGGAGGCCTGGGCGTCGAACGGGCCGCCGCCGACCACCGCCTCGTGGGACACGTCAGAAGGCTGGCCGGGGAAAGCCGCCGGGTGGCCTCGGTGTGCACCGGGGCGGGCATCCTCGCCGCGGCCGGGATCCTCGCCGGCCGACGGGCCACCACGCACTGGGAGTTCGCACCCCAGCTGGCCGCACGGCACCCGGACATCTCGGTGGACCCGGTGCCGCTGTGGACCCGGGACGGGAACGTGTACACCGCGGCCGGCATCACGAGCGCGCTGGACCTCACCCTGGCCTTCGTCGAGGAGGACCACGGCGCCGAACTGGCCCGACGGCTCGCCCGTCATCTGGTCGTGTACCTGCAACGGCCCGGCAACCAGGCCCAGATGAGCCTCTTCACCGCGGCTCCGGCGCCACGGGACGACACGGTCCGCGAACTCGTCGAGCACATCGCCACCCACCCGGCCGACGACCTCGCCACCACGACCCTCGCGGCACGCGCGGGCATGACCCCGCGGCACCTCACCAGGCTGTTCACCCGACACCTCGGCCAGGCCCCGGGCCGCTACGTCCGAGTGGTCCGCACCGAGACCGCCGCCCGGCTCCTCTCCTCCACGACACTGCCCGTCGCGGCAGTGGCGGCGCGCTGCGGCCTGGGAACCCCCGAAGCCCTGCGCAAGGCCTTCACCGCCCACTACGGCATCAGCCCCTCCCACTACCGCGCCACCATGCGCCCCTCCCAACCCCTCACTGCCGGCCCCCCGCCACCCCCCAACGGCCCGGCCCCCTGACCGCGACCCGGTGTCCCAGCCGAAGGCCGCCCGGACCGCCGGAGTGCCAGTCGGCGGGCGCTCGGCCTGGATACCAAAAGTGGTCCGCCGGGAGCGGTGACCCCCCGCCGGTACGGGCGTTGGTCTCTTGTGTTCGCGCATGACGCCGCGGCCGGCCGTCGCGCGGGGCGCAGGCGGCGTGTCGTGTGCGCGGCGTCGAGCCTGCCTTCCCGTTCTGTATGGAGAGCCCGTGTATTCGTCACCTGGTTCCGTTCCTCCTTCTCCGCCCGCGGCGGGCCGGTGGCATCCTCTGCTGGCGGTGCCGGCCGTCATCGTCGCGACGCTGGTCGTCCCTCCGCTGGGGGCGGCGCTGGCGTTCATGGCCCGATGGGGGAAGACCGGCAAGGTCCTCACGGTGGTCCTGGCGTCGGTCTGGTTCGTGGTCCTGGTCGCGGCTGACGGCGACACGCGGGCCCCTGAGGACGCCAAGGCAGGCCCGGCCCCGGTCGCCACGGTCACCGCCACCGCCACCGCCACGGCCACCGTCACTGCCACGCCGCCCGCGGCCTCGGCAGCGCCGTCCCCAGCCGCGACCGCAACGGCCTCGCCGACGTCACCCCGGGCGGCCACGTCCCCCTCCGCCCCCGAGCGGGTTCCCACCGCGGCCCGGCCCCGCCTGCCCGAGCCGCCTCCGGCCCCGCCGGCGGACAGGAACGGCCCTGTCCAGGATCCCGACGACGCCCCTGCGGGCCCTCCGCCCTCCGGCGGCGGCTCAGTCCGAGAGGACAGCGGTGCCGTCTCCTACCGGAACTGCACTGCCGTGCGGGAGGCCGGCGCCGCCCCGATCCGCCGCGGCGATCCCGGCTACGGCCGCCATCTGGACCGCGACGGCGACGGTGTCGGCTGCGAGTGATCCCTCCGGACATCAGACGGAGGCCGCCCCCATGCCCGGCGAAGCCGGACGGCTGTGAACCGGAATCCGGGCACGGACCGTTGACCTCCGCGGCGGTCCCGCACGCACGCACGGCCGACCAAAGGACCGTTGAGATACTCCGGCCGTGGAGACGAGTACGAGCACGAGTACGAGTACGGATGAGATACGGCCGGTTGGGGTTCCGGCGCCCCGGGCTGGTGCGCGGCTTGCCGTGGCATGGGCGCTGCGCTCCGCCGAGCCCGCCGACGTCGAGGAGATCGCGGAGCTGCGGGCAGCGGTGATGCGGCCGGACCTGGAGCGGCTGGGGCGGTACGACGAGCATCGGGTCCGGCAGCGGCTGCGGGACTCCTTCTCCCCCCGGCACACCTCGGTCATCACGGCCGACGGCGACTTCGCGGGCTGCGTCACCGTGCGCCCGGCCGAGGAGGGGTGGTGGCTGGAACACTTCTACCTCGCCCCGGCCCTGCAGGGGCGGGGACTCGGCTCGGCCGTGCTGCGACGGCTGCTGGAAGCGATCGACGCCGATCCCGCGCCCGTCCGTCTGAACGTCCTCCGGGGCAGCGCCGCCCAGCGGCTGTACGAGCGCCACGGGTTCACCGTGGAAGTCCAGGATCCGGTCGACGTCTTCATGGTGCGACGGCCGCATACGGGCGGTCCCCCCGCCGCCTCCCCGTGAGAGCGACGCGCGAGGGGCTCTCCCTGCGGTGCGACCGCCCCGGCTCACGGGCGCCCGGCCGGGTCGTCCGGGGGCCGCTGGCCGCCGTAGTGGACGAACACCGGGGTCTGGCGGGTCCGGCCGCGCCCGCGTTGCCGCGCGACGCGCTCGCGCAACGTCTCGTACAGCGCTGACGGCGCGTCCGCGTCCCAGGGCCTGACCTCGCGCAGCGCCTCGATCAGCTGAAGGGAGAACAGGCCGCCCCTGCCCGCCTCCTCGACCGCGTCGTTCTCCGGCCCGCTCGCCATGTAGACGTACTGACGGCGAAGCGGGTGCGGGCGCGAGGAGAGGTCCCGGGGAGGGAGGGGGTCAGGGAGGACCGCCGCCGCCTCCTCCGCCTCCTCCTCGACCGCAGGCCATACGGTGGCGCAGGCGTCGATGAACCAGAACTGCTCCTCGCACGTGCTGACCTCCGGGGAGCGGAAGCGGCGGAGCAGGTCCGTGAGCGAGACGCCCGGCCCGGAGGTGTCATCGGCGGTCAGCAGGTACTGCGCGCCGTTCGCGTCCGTCGTGCCGTGCCCGCTCCAGAAGACCAGCAGGAGGTCCGCGTCGGCGCGCGCGGCCGTCTCCCGGAGCAGGGCCCTCCGCACGTTGGCGGCGGTGGCTTCGCGGGTGGGGACACCCAGCCCCTCCGTCACCTCGCGGTTGTCCTCCACGGGGGAGACGAGCGCCGTGATGTGGTCCGCCGGCACGCCCTCGGCGAGGAGCCACTCGGTGATGCCCCGGACGTCGTGCGCGGGACCGTTCAGATCCATGCGGTGGTCCTCGGCGGCGTACGCCTCGACCCCGACGACGACCGCGTACGTGCGGGCGCGGGGCAGTGGCTCGGGTTCACGCACCGCGGACACGGCGGCCGTCCGCCCCTCCAGCGCCGGGTCGTTCCAGACCAGGGCGAGGGGGGCGAGCGCCCCCGACTCCAGCCATGCCCTCCGGTGGAGGGCCGACAGGCTCTCGGGCAGGCTCGTTTCCATGGCGAACAGGAGCTCCACGCACTCCCGGAAGCGCGCCCCGTCCCCTTCCTCACGGCTCCACACCACGACGGGGATCCCCTCCGCCTGGGCGATCCGGAACTGCTCGTCGTAGAACGGGTCGCTGGTCGGCGGGCCGTCGAGCACGAGGCACAGGACCCGGCCGTCGGCCCGCAGGGTGCTCACGAGCCCCGACGACGTGAACCCGTCGCCGGGCCAGTACACCTGGTCGCGGCGCACCCGCCCGCCCGCCGTGAGCAGGCGGTCCCAGCGGTCGTGCCCGGCGTGCCGCTCGGGGTCCTGCCAGAAGCACCGGAACACGACGGGGTGGAGCACTCCGTGCGGCTCGTTCCCGGGGCCGGTCCACGTGTCGAAGGGCGTGTCCAGCAGTTCCCAGGGCAGGTCGATCGTGATCATGTTCCCCGGTGCCTCCGGGGCGAGCGCCGCCCAGCCGTCGTCCATGGCGCTCGTCACCCGGCTTTGCAGCTCGCCGACTCCCGTCACCTGGTCCGAGGCGATCAGGCGCCGATCCCCGAGGGTCCACGCCTCCAGGGTGTAGGCGCTCGGGTCCGCCTCGTTCCTGCCGATCCGGATCCACAGTCCGTCCTGCGGGACCGGACGGGCCGTCACCGCGTCCGTCGGGGCGGCCTCCGGGCCCGCACCCAGCAGCCGCAGTACGGCCCTGCTCGCCGCCGCGAACGGCGCCAGCCCCTCCGGGACGCGGGCCGTACCCCGCCCGTCGGCCACCGCGACCGGGTGGCCCGTGCCCCGCGCGGCCTCCGCGTCGGCGAAGCGGCTGAGGGCGAAGAAGACCTGCCAGGCGTCCTCCGCCGACAGGGACGTACGCAGCTCCTCGCGCACCCCGGGCCGGAACCGCAGCCGCAGCTCCCCGGACTCCGTACCGGGGACGTGCTCGAAGAGGTCGCTCACCACCAGCTCGGCGAGGACGTCCACCCCCGAGCCGGGCTCCATCGCCGCTTGCACCGCGCGCAGGACGGGCAGCGACAGCTCGGTCTGGGGGCTGCACAGGACGGCCAGCCGGCGGGCCTGCGGCGACGAGACCCGGCGGAAGGCATCCACCAGCAGCTCCGCTTCCGCGACCGGGAGCACCGCGTCCGGGTCGGGGTACGCGTACGGCGAGGCGTACGGGTACGCGTACGGGTCGTCCTCGTCCTCGTCCTGCGGGTCGGGCGGGCGGCCGCCCGGGGGGATCAGCACCCCCTCGCAGGCGGCCACCCCCACGGCCATCAGCGTCCCGGCCCAAGATCGCGCCGCCGGGGCCGAGATGCCCGCCACCGGGCACGGCAGCCACGGGCCCGTCACCTCCGGGTAGGCGGCCGCGAGGAGCCGCCGCAGGCCGTCGGGGACACCGGCGGCCAGATCGGCGGAGCGGGCGCCGCGGCCGCGGGCCGCGAGGGGCACCACGGGCCCGTCCAGGCCGGTGTGCGGCCACAGCGTCCGCGGGAGGGGGTTGAGCAGGACCGTGGCCGTGGACCGGGTCCAGTCGCGCAGCATCCGCCAGGTGCCCGGTGCGTGCCAGCCGTCCGCGACGCAGTCGGAGAGCACGAGCAGCAGCGCCCGGCCCCGCGCGTCCTGGAGCAGCCCGTGCGGTACGGGCCCGCCGGCCGGGCCGTGGAGGACGGGTGCGCCGTCCGGGCCGGGGCGCAGGGTCCAGCGGCGGACGGTGCTGAAGGCGCCCAGGCGGCGCAGCAGGTCGTGCAGGTCGTCGGCCGTGTCCCGCCAGACCTGCATGGAGGGCGAGGCGTCCACCACCAGGTCGAGCCGGAACCAGCGTTCGGGCAGGGCGGTGAACACCGGGGTCAGCTCATCGGTACGGGCGTACAGGGCGACGGTGGCGTCGACGTCCAGCCCGCGTTCCCGGCCGCCGGGCCGGCGCCGTCTGAGCGGGCGCAGGGCCCGGGCGACGGCGGGGCCGTCGGGCAGGGCGCTCCCGCGCCGTACGCGGCCGGTGACGGCGGCGAGGGTGCCGGGGCCGTCGGGGACGCCGCCCGTGTCGTAGGTGCCGGGTTCCGGCCGGGAGGGGTGGGCGGTGAGGGGGTCCGGCGTTCCCTCCTGGCCGGCGGGGTCCTCGTACGGCTCCTGGCCGGGGCCCGGTCCGGCCGGGCCGCCGGACGGGTCCGGGGTGCCGTCCCCGGCCGCGTCCCCCATGGCGCGGGCCAGCCAGAGCGCGTCGGCGAGGGCGACGACGTCGACGTCGGCACCGACTCGGTGAAGTCCGCGGATGAGGGATTCGAGCATGTCAGGGGGCATTGAGGTCGTGGAGGAGGAGCTCGACCAGGGCGGCCCGGAGCGGGTCGTCGGGGCCGAGCTCCCTGGTGACGAGGTGGACGGCGTTGAGGAGCTGGTCGGTGGCCAGGCTCTCGCGGCGCGCGATCCGCGCCTCGAACTCGGACAGCACGCCGTCGGCCTGCCGGGCGGCGTCCGCGCCCAGGTGGGCTTCGAGGATCCTGACGAGCTCGCCGTGGTCGGGGTCGGGCATCCGGAAGCGGATGCAGCGGCGCAGGAACGGGGCCGGGAAGGTGCGTTCGCCGTTGCTGGTCATGACGATGAACGGGAACTCGGTGCAGGTGACGCCGCCCTTGCGGGCGGTCGCGGTGGCATCCGACTCCCACAGCCGGACCTCGACCTCGGGTTCCGAGTGCCGGGTGAGCTCGGGGATCTCGAAGCTGCCGGACTCGATGACGTTGAGGAGGTCGCTGGGCAGGTCGATGTCACTCTTGTCGATCTCGTCGACGAGGAGCATCCGGGGGCGGTCGGCCGGCGCCAGGGCGGTGCCGAGCGGCCCGAGCCGCAGGAACCGTTCGATGCCGTCGTCCTCGTTGCGGCGGGTGGCTTCCAGGCGGCCGAGGGCGTCGTAGCGGTAGAGGGCTTCGGTGAGGGTGCTGTGCGAGGTGACGTGCCAGTTGAGGACGGGGCCGAGGGTCAGTTCGTGGGCGACGGCCGAGGCGACGGTGGACTTCCCGGTTCCGGGCGAGCCGGTCAGCAGCAGGGGGCGGCGCAGGAGCAGGGCGGCGTTGACGGCCTCCGGAAGCCCGTCCGGGGGCCGGAAGGTGGCGGCGGCGGTGGCCTGCGGGGCCAGCCGCCAGGCCGGAGGGCCGGGCAGCTCGTCTTCGCGAGCCGTGCCGTCCCCGCGGTAGTACGGGCTCCAGTTCATCGTCGTCCTCTCGTACGGCTCGTACGGCGGCCGCCGGCGGCCGTGCCGATGCCGGCCGTGTGCGTGCTGGTGGTGTGGCAGAACGCGAGCCAGTGCCCGTCGTCCCAGACCGCGCGGAGCCGCGCCAGCGGGGGCCCCGCGTCCTCGGCGCAGGCCCAGGCCGTGCGGTAGGCGTGGGTGAATCCGCCGGGCAGGGTCACCCAGTGGTCGCGTACGTCCTCCTCGACGGCCGGCCAGGCGGTCACGGCACGGCCTGGCCACAGGAGGATCGGGAACCGGGCGAGGAGCGCCTCGAACTGGTGGTCCGGGTCGGGGTCGGCGGGTGCGAAGCGCAGGCCGAGGGCGCCGGGGTAGTCGTTCCTGCCGAGGCGCTCCTCGAAGTCCTCCCGGTTCCCGGCGGTCGCGGGGTCCACCCAGTCGACGCTGCCGTACACGGTGTCGCCGTCGTCCTCGACGTGGCGCAGCCGGTACGCGGCCTGGCGGGAGAGCCGGCGCAGATGGCCGGGCGGGTGGATGCGGGCGCCCCAGTGCAGGACGACCAGGTGGTGGGCGCCGAGCCGGATGCCCACGTCGGCCTCCTCGGGGCGCCACTGCAGGAGGGTCGGGGCGGGCAGGGCGATGTCCACCCGGTGGAGCAGGGTGGTGCCGAGGATGCCGTCCGCCCAGTCGAGGATGTCGGCGAGGGTGTCGGCGAGGCCCTCGGGGTCGGGCCGGCAGGGTGTGGTGGGGCGGGTGTGGGTGGGGCGGCCCCGCTCGTCGAGGAGCCAGGCGTCGGCGGAGGCGGGCAGGTCCTCGGCCGGTGTGGTGCCGCGCAGGTGCACGACGAGCCGCCGGCGGGCGTCGGCGGTCAGGTTCCGGAACTTCCGGTGCAGCAGTTCGGCGGTGGCGAGGTCGTGGCCGGCGCGCCGGCACCAGTCGGTGAAGGCTGCTTCCCCGGTGTCGAGTCCGGCGGTGGCCGCGAGGCGGACGACGAAACGGAGCAGTGTCGCGCGCCCGTCGGGGTCGTCGACGGGCCGGTGCAGGACGGCGGCGTCGAGGTGTTCGGCGAGTCCGCTGGGCCGCAGTCCGGGGGTGTCGGCGACGCAGTCGAGGAGGGCGCGGCGCAGCGCGGCCGGGTGGGCGGCCTGGGGCATCCAGGCGGCGATGAAGGCGTGGGCGTCCAGGGCCAGGGCGAGGGCCGCGGCGACCTCGCGCAGCCGCAGGGCCTCCGGGGTGGCGGGTGCCGTGCCGGCGGCGTCGAGGACGCGGACCAGTGCCGCGGGGGAGTGGCGGGCCGCGTCGAGCCCGGCCGCGAGGGCGGGATGGACCGCGGCGGCCCGGCGCAGGGCGGTGTCCAGGGCCTGCTCTCCGAGCGCGCTGGGGCGTTCGGGGCCGGCCGGGACCGGGCCTGCCGGGTCGGGGGCTGCCGGGTCCGGCGGCCCGGGCGCCGGGGCCCCGGGCGCCGGGGGCGGGGCGGGGATGGCGTAGGGCGGGTAGAGCTTGCCGTGCTGGTGGAAGGCGACGTCGACGAGGTCGACCAGGCGCCCCCGTCCGGTGCGCTCCAGTCCTTCGGCGACCGCTTCCTCGAAGGTGCGGCGCAGCGAGCGCGTCCCCGGCTCCTCCTCGGCCGCGACACCGGTGCACTCGACCAGGAGGTAGGTCCCGTCGGCGACTTGTTCCGTCAGGGTGGTCCGTACGGCCGTGGAGCCGGCCGCCTTGTTGATCAGGCCCTGGTCCATGATGAGGTGGTCGTTCACCGCGGTTCGGCCCCGCGTCCACAGGGTGTCGAGGTCGCCGCCGAGCCAGACGGCCGCCAGGGCGTGGTCCTCCAGCAGGACGACGAGGGCGCGCAGTTTGCTTGCCATGCACAGGCCCACGAACAGCAGGGTCAGTTCCAGGCAGTTGCCGCCCTGCCCGGCGATCTCGGCGGGCGTCCGGACGACCTGCTCGGCGGGGTGGAAGTGACGGAAGTCGATCGCGGCGGTCGCGTAGCGCAGCCCCTGCGCGGCGAGCCCCTCGTAGACCGTCCCGACGGCGGCGCGCAGGTCCGCCGCGCGCTGGAGGTACGTCGGGCCGGGTGAGGATCCCGCGTACAGGCGGGCGATCTCCTCGGGGTCCACGTAGCAGGCGAGCCGGGCCGGTTCGGTCTTCTTCCACTTCTCCCACCGGCCGGGCGTCGGCGTCGGCGCGGTCACCAGACCTCGAAGAAGTCGCTCACCGCACGCCCCGCGAAGGACACCGTGACCTCGTGGGTGCCGGGGGCGAGGCCGGTGACGGTCCAGCGTGCCGCGCCCTCGTCTTCGTCCAGGGTGACGCGGTCGGGCGGGCAGGGCGGCGAGAGGGTGAGCGTGGGCGGGTGCGGGCCCGCGGTGACGCCGTGGCCGCGGCAGGTCACGACGACGGGTCGGCCCGCCGCGTGGACGTCGTCGACTTCGAGCCCGAGGGCGTGGGGGTCGGGCGCCAGGGGGAAGACGCCGCGCACGCCGTCGGTGCCCGGCGCCGGGTCCCCGGGCGCCTGGAGGTCCGCGAGTACGTTCCCGCCGAAGGCGAGCAGGCGCAGCAGCCGCGCCAGTACGTCGTCGGTGGCGTGGATCGTGGAGTGCGTGGCGTTCTCCCAGCCCCAGGTGGAGCGTTCCGACAGTTCGACGGGGATCGCGGCCACGGCCGGGACGCTCCGGTCGCCGGTGGCGAACTGCCGCCGGTCGGCGCCCAGGGCGGCGGGGTCCGTCGTGATCCGCAGCCGTGTCCCGTCGAACACGGCCGTCTGCGCGGTGCGGTGGCCGTACCCCACGACGGGCAGCAGCGGGGCGGCCGGGCCGGGCGAGTGCGTGTCCATGCGGCGGTGGAAGTCCTGGTACGCGGCGGTCGCGCGGGCGGGGTCGAGCGTGCCGAGGCGGACCGGGGAGAGGTGGACGTGGCCGGGGCGCTGCCCCGGCGGTGTGCCGGGGCGCTGGTCGAGGAGGACGGGGTAGCGCGGGAGGAGCTGGTGGACGGAGGTGAAGGCGCCGAGGACGTCGGAGACGGCGTTCAGACGGGTGCCGAGGACGCGCACGCCGTTGGCGAGGAAGTCGAGGGCGGGGAGCGAGCCGCGGAAGGGGGTGCCGAAGGTGATCAGGGCGCGGCAGTGCTCCCAGCCGCCGAGGACGTCGAGGTAGTACTTGGCGACGAGGCCGCCCATGCTGTGGCACACGAGGACGGTCTTGGGGCGGCCGTAGGGCAGGGTCCGTGCCCATTTGGGCAGTTCGCGGTCGAGGAAGGTCTTGAGGCGGAGCGCGGAGACCCGGTTGTCGCGCCGCCAGTCGTAGGCGAACTCGAAGTAGTTGGCCGGGGGCCCGTCGACGGCGCAGTCGCCCGGGGCGAGGTCGAAGCGCTCGCGCAGGGCGCGGCGCAGCCGGCCGTACTGGTTGAGCTTGGCGAGGCCCGGGATGGCGACGGGGAGTCCGATGAGGCCCGAGGCGACGATGCCGTCGTCGTGCTCGGGGTCGTCGAGCAGGCCCGGCTCCCCGGCCAGCGCTTCCAGTGCCCGCCCGGAACGGCGCAGGGGGCCGCCCAGGGCCAGCGGCGGCTTCCACACGGGAACGCCTCCGCGATGGAGCGTGCTGCCGCCGATCCCGGGCAGCACCACGACGAGGTCGTCGAAGCGTAAGCGGCCGTACACGGTTCCCCCCTGGTACTCCTGCCGGCCCCCATCATGCCGTGCCGGATGACGCGAGCGGAGGCCCTCGACGCATCCCACCCACCGGTACGCCTCCCCGCCCGCCACGGGCCGCGTGGCACCCCGTCCGGACAGCCCCGGAGGGGGTGCCAGACGAGGTCACAGACGGGGACTTCCACGATCGTCACCGGTCCGTGCGCGCGGAGCCGGACAATGAGACGGGCGGTCGCCGGCTCAACGAGATGTTCACCCTCCACCGCGTCATCGGCGGCGACCCCTTCTGCGGGGGAAGCTCACCCCCTGACCTACGACGGAGCTGGGCTGCTGATGCCTCTTCTTGCCGACTACAGCACCGCCGCCAGGCCGGACCGCGGAATCGTCGAGGTGTACGACTCCGACGCTTACATGGGTGACGACGAAGCCCTGCGGCAGTCGCGGACCGAGGTAGTCGCCGGAAACGGCTACCACCTCTACCTCCACAGTCTCCAGCCCGACATCCCGGTCGAGGTCGTCATCAGGATCTGGGACACTCCGCAGCAGCCCCCGGCAGACGCCGAAGGCACCACCGCGGTGACCCTGGAAGCCGAGACGGGCCTGCTCGTCGTCAACCAGCTCACCTACGGGCCGGCCGGCGAGATGAACCTGCCCCGCCCCGGCGTCTACGAGGGGCACGCCGCATGGAACGGGCGGCACGAAACCGCCGCCTACCACGCGTCGACGATCCGGCGTGCGGCCGAAGAACGATGGAGCCCAGAGCAGATCGGGATGTCCTGGGAGCAATGTCCATCGGCGGAGCAGTACACCCTCGACCTGTGGTTCGTCAGGGGCGAACCCGGCACGGCGATGCGCTGACGTGAAGCCATGAATGTCATGCCTCGGACGGCGTACCGCTCTCATCCCGCTGCCGCCGGCGGTGTTTGCGCATGGACACCTGGGAGCCGCAGCCGGTACTGCAGTACAGCCCGCCCCCGTTGCGGGTGCGGTCGAGGAACCCGAAATGGCATGGGGGGTTCCGGCACGCCTTGATGCGCCCCCAGTCGCCGGTCTGCGCGAACGTCGTCACCGCGGCCAGTACCGTTCCGATGACGCGCGGCACTCCCGCCTGCGGCGAGGTCAGTTCTGCGCCGCCGGCCGTGACCACCGTCGCCAGCGGGTAGAGGGCCCCCACGCGCCGCAGGTGCCGTTCGGCACGGAGCAGCGGCTCGCCCAGGCTCTCCTCGTCGCCCGAGTGGGCGAGCAGCAGGGTCACCAGCGCGTCGCGCAGCTCGCGCGCGACCGCGGCGTCGGCGTCGGTCACCAGGGTCTCGCCGCCGAACTCGTCATGCTCCGCCAGCCACGCCGCGAACGAGTCCCCGTCCTCGAACAGCTCTTGGCGACCCGATCCGTCCGCGCGCGTGTTCACGAACGCGAGGACGGTCTCCACCGTCGGCGTGACGGTACGCGGGCCGGATGTCGGGGATCCGGATGGCGCATTGCTCATAACTCCCACAGTACATCAACCTCACAGGTGCTAACCCGACTAGTCGGCAACCCCCTCCCCCTCCTCAGGTTGACTGGTTGCGACCTAACGCCTTACGGTCGCAACATGACAACCAATCACCAGACCTCCCCCCGCACATGGCTGATCACCGGCGCGACGTCCGGCATCGGGCGCGAACTGACGCTGCAGGCACTGGAGAACGGCGACTCGGTCTCGGCCCTCGCCCGCGACACCTCCCCCCTGGACGAACTGGCCCAGGCGCACGGCGAGCGCCTGCTCCTCCTCCGGGCGGACGTACGTGACGAGAAGGCCGTCCGGGACGCGGTCGACGGCACGCTCGCACGGTTCGGCCGCATCGACGTCGTCGCCAACAACGCGGGATACGGACTGTTCGGAGCCGTCGAGGAGGCGTCCGACGCCCAGGCCCGCGCCGTGTTCGACACCAACGTCTTCGGAGTGCTCAACGTGCTCCGCGCGACGCTGCCGGTGCTCCGCGCCCAGCGGTCCGGGCACGTCCTGCAGGGCTCGTCGGTCTACGGGCAGTCCGCCCATCCCGGCGTCGGCCTGCTGGCCGCCACCAAGTACGCGGTCGAGGGACTGTCGGACGCGCTGGTGGCCGAGGTCGCACCGCTCGGCATCAAGGTCACGCTCATCCAGCCCGGGATGACCGCGACCCCCTTCCTCGCCAACCTCGACGTCGCGGCCGGCCTGGGCGACTACGACCAGACCGTGCGCGAGGTCCACAAGAGCATCGGGGAGCTGCCGCCGTCCGCGTTCTCCGCCGCCGCGCGGATCGCCGCCGGCATCCGGACCGCGGTCGACAGCCCCAACCCTCCCCTGCGCCTGGCCCTCGGCGCCTCCAGCGCGACGGCCACGCGCTCCGCGTTGGAGGCACGCATCGCCGACCTGGACGCCTGGAAGGGCGTGACCCACGCCGTCGACAGGCCGTAGCCGACGCCGACGGCCGGGGTGATGGGTGAGCCGGCCCAGGGCGGATCAGCGCGCCGGGACGCCGCTGCCCGCCTCCGCCTGCCGCACCCGGCCAGGTGCGGACCGTTGCCGCATCAGCAGGGCAGTGCACCGGTCATGACCGGTGCACTGCCCTGTTCACGATTCGCGACGGACCGGCCTCGTCCGCCCCGAAGCCCGCCGACTGGTCGAGGTGGAATGGTGAGCCGGGGCTCTCGGGCGTCCAGCCGTCGCGGAGAGCGGTGCGGATGCTGTCAGCCACCCGGCCAGGCAGGATCGGGCGGCCTTGTGTTCCGAGCCAGTTGCTCGGGTGCGGGCGGTTGGTAGTGACCACCAGTGTGGTGCCGGGAGTGCCGGCGTGTGCGACCGCGTAGGTGAGGGGCGACCAGACCAGGCCCCGGTCGTAGGTCGGCCGTCCGCGAAGGCGCCACCGGTAGGTGGTGCCGTCGACGGTGATGAGCCGCGATCCCTTTTTGACCAGTGCCATGTCCACCTCCTGTCCCATGTGAACAGTAGTGATGCCGACGGATAACGTCTTGCTGATTCCCGTCGGACGGTGTCAGCTTCTGCGCAGGGGGATCACGTCCCGACTTGGTCCGCCGCCCCGCGCCCGGCCGCCGCTCCCCACCCGCATCCGGCCCCACCAGGTGGTCCGGCACGGCGCGTGCGCCCCCCGTCAGGTGGTCACGGTGTCGGCATGGCGGTGGGCGACTCGCCATGCGCCGTCTTCCCTGCGGTACACCTGGGTGGCGCGCAGGGTGTAGGTACGGGCCTGCCCGTCCACGGAGGCGGACGTGTGCTCCAGGCCGACGGTGTAGGCCATGTCGCCACCGACGTCACAGGCCAGCACCTCGAACGCGTACGACGTGCAGTCGGAGAACGTCTCCGCGAGGCCGGTGAAGAGGTCGTCCAGCTCGTCGCGTCCCACGGCGCTGCGCCACGCTCCCAGGACGGTCACCGGCTCGGTGCGCGACCAGAGTGCACGCCGGGGAGCCGCGTCGCCGTTGTGCAGCGCGACCTCCGCCTCATACAACGAGGTCCTGACCCACGCCAGGAAGTCTTCGCGCTCGGACATGCCTTCATCATGACCGATCGCCGTGCCTGCGGCCTGCGGCCTGCGGCCTGCGGCTCGCGGCCCGCGCTGCGTGAGGACGGGTCGCTACGCGGCGGACGCCGGCATGCCGGCCGCGCCCGCGCGCAGCGAGAGGGAGGCGGAGTAGCGCCGCAGGAGGAGGACGGCGGTGGTGGCCAGGCCGGTCAGGAGGCCGAGCCAGATGCCGAGGACGTCGAGGCCGAGCGCGTAGGCGAGGAGCCAGGAGGCGGGCAGTCCCACGGCCCAGTAGCCGACGAGGGTGATGCGGAAGCCGCTCTTGGTGTCGTCGAGGCCCCGCAGGAGCCCGACGCCGATGTTCTGGGCGCAGTCGAAGAACTGGAGGAAGGCGGTGACGACGAGGAGCTGGGTGGCGATCGTCAGGGCGTGCCCGGAGCCCGATCCGGAATCGAGGAAGGGAGCCAGGATCAGCTGCGGGAGGGCCAGGTAGAGGGCGCCTATGACGGTCATGACGGCGGCTGCGCAGGTGAGCGCGGTGTTCTTGATGCGGCGGGCGTCGTCGACGCGGCCGAGGGCCAGTTCGCGGCTGACGTTGATCGAGGCGGCGTGGGAGAGGCCGACGGCGACCTGGAAGACGACGTAGACGAGCTGGTTGACGGCTGTGTGGGCGGCGAGGGCGTCCGGGCCGAAGGAGCCGGCCATCAGCGCGGTGACGGAGAAGAATCCGGCTTCCGAGCCGTAGGTGGCGGCGATGGGGACGCCCAGCGCGACGAGGCGTTTGAGGGTGGCGGGGTCGGCCTTGGCGATGTTCAGGGTGAGCAGCGGTGCCAGCTCGCTGTCCTTCCTGGCCGAGAGGTAGAGGGCGAGGAAGGACAGCAGGTAGACGGTGGAGGTGGCGATGCCGATGCCGGTCAGGCCGAGGCGGGGCACGCCCCAGGTGCCGTGGACGAGGATCCAGTTCAGGCCCGCGTTGACGGCCACGGAGGCGATGGTGATCCGGAGCAGGGCCTGGGGGCGGCGCATGCCGACGGTGAACTGCCGGATGGCCTGGAACCACAGGCAGGGCAGCAGGCCGGGGGCCAGGGCCAGGAGCATCGTCTGCGTGCGCTCGACGACCGCCGCGTCCTGGCCGAGCCAGATCAGGGCCTGGCCCGTGAGGATCATGAGGACGGCTCCCGCGATGCCGGCGAGCGTGGCGACGGCCAGGCTCGCGCGGACTGTCCCGCGGACTTCCTCGTACGCCTGCCCTCCCCTGCCTGCGGCGTCCTTCTCGGCCCTCGCGGCCGCGGCGGCTATCTGGTTGCCGACGGAGGTGACCAGGCCGACGCCCATGGTGCGGAGCTGATTGAAGATGACGATGGCGAGGCCGCCCGCGGCGAGTTCCCCGGTCCCGAGGAAACCCATCATCACGGTGTCGGTGGTCGTCAGCGCGACCTGCGCGAGATGGGTGAGGACGAGCGGCACGGCGAGGGTGGCCAGGGCGCGGCTGTCGCGGAGGAGGGTGGTCAGCATGGGTTACCGGTTCCTGCGGAGTTTGGTGAGGAGTTCGTCGATCTCGCGCTCCACCTCGACGTCGAGGAGGTCGCGTTCCTGCATCCACTCGTCGTTGAAGACGGTGTCCATGTACTTCTCCCCGCCGTCGTTGACGAGGGCGACCACAGTCGTGCCGGGAGGCAGCGAGGACAGGCGCGTCAGGGCCTCGTACACGACCCCGCCGGCCGATCCGCCGATGAGCAGTCCCGTACGGGCGACGGCCCGGCAGGTCGCGAACGCCTCGACGTCGCCCACCTTGACGCCCTCGTCGAGCAGGTCGAAGTCGACGAGCGCGCCGAGCTCCGCGCCTTCGGGGGTGCCGGTGCCGGACTGGTGGTAGTCGTGGGCCGGGCCGCCGAACGCGATGGACCCCTTGGGCTCCACACCGATGACGGTGAAGCCGGATATCAGCTCGTTCAGCTCCCGGCTGGTGCCGAAGAGGGCGCCGCCGGTGCCCACGGCGCCGATCAGGACGTCGATCTTCCCGTCGAGGGCCTCGTGCAGTTCGTGGGCCACGGGGAAGTAGCCGACGCCGTTGGCGGGGTTGTTGTGCTGCTCGGTGAAGACGGTGTTGTCCTGGCCGCGGGCCATCTCCTCGGCGAGTTCCTCGCGGGCGGCGGTGGCCAGCTCTCCGCCGCCGTCGTCGACGACGTAGACGAGTTCGGTGCCCAGGGCCTTCATGCCGCGGAGCTTGTCCGCGCACGCGTGGTGGTCGACCACGGCGGTGAACGTGTAGCCGCGCTCGGCGGCGATGACCGAGAGGCCGAGGCCCGTGTTGCCGGAGGTGGACTCGACGATCCGGCCGCCGGGACGCAGCTCGCCGGCCGCCTCGGCGGCGTCGACCATGGCGCGGGCCATGCGGATCTTGGCGGTGCCGGTCGGGTTGAACATCTCCAGCTTCAGCAGCAGGCGGCTGCCGGTCTCGGTGGCGGCGAGTTCCAGCAACGGGGTGCAGCCGATGAGGTCGGACACGCGGGAGACCACGGCGGGGCGCTGAAGTGCTCCGGGCATCGAAAGCTCCTGTGAGGGGTCGGTCGGGCTGGGTGGGCCTGGCTCAGGTGAAGTGACGGTCCAGGCGCCAGCGCGGGCGGCGGCGGTCGGTGTGGTCGATGACGACCTTGGGCGGCAGGGCCAGGTCGTGGAACGGGGACTCGTTGGAGTCCATCTGGTACCCGGCGGTGTTGGGGTAGACGAGGAGGTCGCCGGTGCGGGGGCGCCGGGTGAAGCCGACCTTGCGCCAGGTGAGCATGTCGGATTCCAGGCAGGTGGCCGCCCCGACGCTCGCCGGGAACAGGCCGGCGGGGGAGTCGGGCTCCTGTGGCAGCAGGTGGGGGTCGGGCAGGTATTCGCTGTTGAACCACTGCTCGGACAGGCTCAGGCTGGTGCCGTCCACGGTCAGCAGCTGGTAGCCGTCGCGGTCCTTCACGCCCTGGACGCGCAAGACGGTGGCCCCGGCCCGGTCGAGGAGGGCTCGGCCCGGTTCGAGGAGCAGGATCACGCCGGCGTCCTTCAGGAGGTCGGCGAGCGGGCGGCCGTGGCCTTCGGGGCGGGTCGTGAGCAGTGCCGCCAGCGCCCGCGGGCCCGCGTTCGGCGAGTGGTACGGGTAGAAGTCACCGGTCCGGAACGTCTTGCCCGCGTGGTAGTGGCGGCTGTGGTGCCGGGTGAGGAAGGTGTGCCAGCTGTCCGCATCCGTGTAGCTGATGGGCAGACCGCCGCCGATGCTGATCCGGCTGGCCTCGAGGCCTTGCGTACGGGCCTTGAGGCACAGGTCGGTCAGGTGGGCGGCGAGGTCGGCGCGCGGCTGGAGGGCGTAACCGGACAGGTGGAAGCTGAAGCCCTCCATCCGGATCGCGTCGCCGGCCTGGACACAGCGGTCCGTCGCGGTGGCCAGTTCGGCTTCGGTCATCCCGAAGCGGCTGTGGGGCTGCTGCGGGGGAAGGCAGCGCAGCAGTACCCGAGCCGGGCGCACCCGCCCGGTCAGCGCGATGCCGAGGAGGGCGTCGAGCTCGTCCAGGGCGTCGACCGCGATGAGGGCGCCCTGCTGGACCGCCAGCCGGAGCAGGGCCGTGTCCTTGGCCGGTCCGGTGACGACGAGGTGCTCCCCGCGGACGCCGTGGCCCAGGGCCTCGCGCAGCTCGCCCGCGGAGGCGACGTCCACCCCGGCGCCGCCCGCCGCGGCCCGCTCGACGAACACGGCGGCCTTGTTGGCCTTCTTCGCGAAGTACACGAAGCCGTCCACGCCCGCCGAGGTCAGCGCGTCCTGCATGGCGCGCAGGTTGGCGTCGAAGGCGTCGGGCAGCAGGAAGTGGAACGGGCCGCCGAAGGCGTGGGCGAGTTCGGGCAGCAGTGGGCCCGCCAGTACCGCGTCCGTCGCCGGGTCGGGGAGGGAGGGCAGGGCCGGCCAGGGGCCGGTGCCGGCGGTCACTGCCACAGCGGCACCTCGGTGCCCAGGCCCTGGGCGATGGCCAGCTCGGCGAAGCGGTGGCCCAGGGCGATGTCGGTGACGACCAGGCCGCTGTTGTACGCGAAGATCCGCTCGGTGTCGCTCCGGCGGCCTGCAAAGACACCGGCCAGGACGGCCGGGAACTCGGCTTCGACGGCGGGGAGTTTGCCGTCGGCGTCGGCCATGTCGGTGCCGGTGACGTTCATCTGCGCTTCGCTGGTGGCGATGACCCGGTCGGCCTGGTGCAGGGTCGAGGGAGCCAGGCCGTGGCCGACGAGGATGGAGAGCGCGCCGGGCCGCAGCCAGTCCGTCTCGACGGCGGCCGGGGTGTGGGCCCCCGCGGTCGCGACGATGACGTCGGCCTCCGCCGCCGCCGACCGTACGTCGGCGACGACCTCCACCTCCCGGTCGGGGAAGTGGGCGTGCAGCTGCTCGCGGACGGCCTCGATGCCCTCGGCGTGGGTGCCGAACACCATCAGCCGGTCCAGGTCGGGGAGCGTCGTCAGCAGGAACGGCAGGGCGAGGCGGCCTTGTGTCCCGGTCCCGATGACCAGCGCGGACCGGGCACCGGGGGCGGCGCACTCCCGGGCGATCAGGGCGGAGACGGCCGGAGTGCGCAGCGAGCCGATGCGGGAGCAGTCCATCATCGCCACCGGCAGCCCGGTGACGTCGTCGTAGAGGGTCAGCGCGGTGTAGTAGTGCTGCTCCGCGCGGCCCTTGTCCAGGCCGTGCTTGTAGGAGGTCTTGACGGCCACGACGTTGCGCGAGCCGTCGCGGCCCAGCATGGCGTAGGAGACGGAGTGTCCGTCCCGCGGCTTGACGGTCAGTTTCCGGGGGTTGTCCGACTGGCCGGCGTGGAGGGTGCGGTAGGCGCCCTCCACGGTCGCGACCACGTCGGACAGGGATATGTCGATCCCGGCCAGGTCGGTGGTCGAGAGGATGCGCAGGTGCGTGTCGTCGCCGGATGCCGGGGTGCCGACGGGGGCGGCCGGGGTGTCCGTCATGGTGGATCGTTCCTCCGGTACGGGGGCGGGTGTTCAGCTCGCGTGTGCTTCGAGGGCGGCCTGGCCGTAACCGTGCTCGCCGGCTTCGGCCGGGGGGCGGGTCCGGCGTCCGGCGACCCGGACCGAGGCGCGCTTGAGCCAGCGGTCGGTGCCGTCGTAGCGGGCCTGGAAGGGCACGCGGCCGTGGACGACCAGGTCGTTGTCCACGACGAGGACCTCACCGGGGCGCAGGCTGACGGCGACGGAGACCCGGGCCAGTTCGTCCGAAAGGCGGCCGTACGCGGCGCGGTACTCCGCGTCGGCGCGGTCCAGCGGGGTGTAGGCGGGGTCGTAGCGCAGGGTGATGCCGTCCTCGGTGGCGAAGAGCGCCGGTACGGCGGGCGGGGCCTGGTCGGTGTACCCCTGGGCGGCTTTGTAGGCGTCGTCGGGGAGGATCGGCAGGACGGCCGTGGTCAGCAGGTCGACGTCGGCGTCGGTGAGGCGGGTCTTGCGGATGCTGGCGGCGGTGGTGGCGATGCCGTCGTGGTTGCGCATGCAGCCGAGGATCAGCAGGTGGGCGCGGCCGGGGTGGAAGGCGTCCTCGGTGTGCGGGCTGAGGAGGACCTTGCTGGAGGCACCCGTCTGTTCGGTCTCGTGCCCTGGGGACGGGACGATGTTGTGCACGAAGCGGCCGTTCTGCTGGCCCTCCCAGGCGATGGGGTTGCCCATGACGGTGGACAGCAGGAGCAGTACCAGGTCGTGGATCGCGCCGCTGTCACCGGCGGTGGCCCAGCTGCCGGGGGTGGGTCCGATGCCTTCGTCGTCGACGTCGAGGCCGCGCAGGACGAACAGGCCGTCAGCGGTGTCGACGGGGCGGAAGTGGTGGCGCAGGTCATCGCCGAAGTCGCGGGCGAGCCGTTGGACTCGGCCGAGGAGCTCGGGGCTCGTGGCGGACGTGCCGAACTCGGCGAGCAGTTTCGCCGCGGCCTCGCGGAGTTCGGCCACGGTGTGGGGGTCGAGCTGGCGGACTGGCGTGGCTGCCGTGCTCATGGCGAAGGAATCCGTTTCGTTCGGAGGACGGGGGGACCCGGTGCTCTGACGCGGCTCATCTCGCGAAGACGGGCGAGAACTCGTAACTGGCTTGGCTCACCGGCTAGTTGGCGGCCAGCCGTGAACCTGCGGAACCGGCGAACGACTCGAACCGTAGCAGTAGATTTAGGTAAGGCAAACCTTACCGGCGCGTCTGATTGCTCTGAGATTCAGACATGCGTCCCATCGCGACCGACGGCTTGCGGACATGGTTGTCATTAGGGTAGGCAAACCTAAGTAACAACCCCTTGTGGCTCGGCGGATCGAGGAAGTACGTGAACATGAACAGGCGTCAAGTGCTGTGGGCCGGCGGAGCGATCGGCACAGGGGCTCTCCTCGCCGCCTGCTCCTCGGGGGACGGCGACGGCAAGGCCGGGCCCGCCGCCGACGGCGGCGACAAGCCCAAGAGCGGGGGCACGCTGCGCATCGGCGCGCTCGGCCGCGCCGGCGCCATCACCCGCGACCCCCACGGCTCCCAGGCCAACGAGAGCGACTACCTCGTCATAGCCCTGGTCCACGACACCCTCACGATCCCGGGCGACAAGCCCAACACCGCTCCCCGCCTGGCGGCGTCGTGGGAACCCTCGGCCGACCTGAAGACCTGGAAGTTCAAGATCGCCAAGGGCGCCGCCTTCCACGACGGCAGCCCGGTCACCGCCGACGACGTCGTCTGGTCCCTCAAGCGCCTGCGCAACACCCCCTCCGGAGCCTCGCGCCTGCCCGGCATCAAGCCGGAGAACATCACGGCCGAGGGAACCGACACCGTCGTCCTCGTCTGCGACCACGCCAACGCCGAACTGCCGCTCCTGACCCGTCTGACGACCTTCGTCCTGAAGAAGGACACCCCCGACAACGCGCTGGACAAGGCCCCCGGCACCGGCCCGTTCAAGCTCGACTGGTACCGCGGCGGCAACGCCCGCCTGGTGAAGAACGACACGTGGTACGGCGGCACCGTGCACCTCGACGCCATCGAGGTCACCATGTTCGAGACCCCACAGGCCATGGCCAACGCCCTCCTCGCCGGGCAGATCGACGTCGCCTCCAACGCCGGCGCGGTCGCCGCCCGCACCGCCGGAGCCCGCAAGGACATCCAGATCCTGCGCCGCCCCAACGACATGGCCATGCCCATCGTCATGCGCACCGCCGCGGGCAGCCCCTTCGCCGACCCGCGCGTCCGCGAGGCCATGCGCCTGGCCGTCGACCGCGAGGCCATGGTCAAGCAGGTCCTCTCCGGCTACGGCGGCGTGGCCAACGACGTCCTGGGCACCGGCGACCCGCACTTTGCCAAGGACATCCCGCAGCGCAGGCGGGACCTGGAGAAGGCCAGGAAGCTGCTCGCCGAAGCCGGCTTCGACCTGTCCAGGACCTACGACCTCGTCACCACCGAGGACATCCCCGGACTCGCCGAGTCCGCCACCCTGTTCGCCAACCAGGCCCGCGAGGCCGGCATCAAGGTCCAGGTCGTCAAGCAGGAGTCAGGCGCCTTCTGGGACAAGACCTGGAAGACCGGCGACTTCTACACCACGTACTGGGGCACGAACGACTCGGTGGTCTTCTTCGCCTCCAAGACCATGGTCAGCGAGGCCGCCACGAACGAAGCCGGCTGGGCGGACCAGGAGTTCGACGCCGCCTACCTCAAGGTCATCGGCACGGCCGACGAGGCGGCGCGCGCAGCGGCCCTGAAGGAGCTCCAGCAGATCGAGTACGACAGGTCCGGCTACCTGCTGTGGGGCATGGCCGACGGCATCGACCTGGCCGCGGCCAAGGTCCAGGGCCTGCCCAAGCTCGCCGGCTACGGGCGGGTCCAGCTCGAGAACGCGTGGCTGCGTTGAGCCACCCGGCCGAGAACGACGTGGTGACCGCCCCTTCCCGCTCGGGGGCGGTCACCGCGCCGCGCCGTACCGCCGCACTGGCCGCCCACGTGGCCGCCGCGGCGGCCCGGCGGGCACTGCTGCTGGTCGTCCTGCTGGCCGTGGTGTTCACCGCGGTGGAAGCACTGCCCGGGGACGCGGCCGCCGCGGCCGCCGAGCGCGGCGAGAGCGCCGCCGACCTGGCGGCCCGCCGGCACCTCCTCGGCCTGGACCGGCCGCTGTGGGAACGGTTCCGGGACTGGATGACCGCGCTGCCCTCGGGAGACCTGGGCACTTCGGCCCACGGCCGGCCGGTCACCGAGCTGCTGACCGATCCGCTCCCCAACACGCTGCTCCTGGGGGCGAGCGCGTTCGTCCTGACCGTGGTCCTGTCCCTCTGCCTCGGCTGCTGGGCGGCCGCCCGCCCGGGCCGGCTCACCGACCGGATCATCGGCCATACGGCCACCGCCTCTTTCGCCGTGCCCGAGTTCGTCATCTCGGTTCTGCTCCTGCTGCTCCTGTCGCTCTGGACGGGATGGCTCCCCGCGGTCACCGTGACCGGTGCCGACGGCGCTCCGGCGACCTGGACCATGCTGATCACGCCGGTCATCGCCCTGGTGATCCCCCAGACCGGCTGGAACACCCGCATCGTGCGCGGCGCCCTCGCCGACCAGGCCGCCACCCCCCACGTCGAAGCGGCCCACCTCGACGGGCTGTCGACCCGCCAGGTGCTCCTGCGCCACGCCCTGCCCGGCGCGACCCCCGCCATCGCCACCGGCATCGCCACCTCCACCGGCATGCTCCTCGGCGGAGCCGTCGTGGTGGAGACCCTCTTCAACTACCCGGGCGTCGGCACCGTCCTGGCAGGCGCCGTCGCCGCACGCGACACCCCCCTCATCGCCGGTGTCGTCATGTGCGCCGGAGCCGTCATCAGCCTCGTCCTGCTGGCCGCGGACCTGATCCGCGCCCGCGTCCTGGGAGCCCGCGCATGAGCGCCGCCACCACCCTCACCCAAAGGCCACGGCCGATACCCGGCCGACTCCGGACCCTGCGCCGCACCGCACCCGGCACACTCCTCGTCCTCCTCGCCCTGTGCGGCCCCGCCCTCGCCCCGCACACCATCGACACCCCCGTCACCGCCCCCTACGCGCCTCCCGGGCAGGGGGCACTCCTCGGCGGGGACCAGCTGGGACGGGACGTCCTGAGCCGCCTCCTGGACGGCGGCACCGCCCTCATCGGCAGCGCCCTGCTGGTGGCGACCGTCGTCACCCTGACCGCCACGCTGACCGGCTGCGTCGCCGTACTGCGCCCCGCGATCGGCCGCGCCGTCGAACGCACCGCGGACGTCGCCATCCTGCTCCCCTCCGTCCTCGGCATCATGCTCATCGCGCTCGCCTGGCCCGGCGGCGGACGCGGGGCCGTCGTCGTCGCCGCGATGGTCCTCGGCACCCCGTACGCCGTGCGCATCGTCGCCGGCGCGGCAGCCCCCCTGGCGAACTCCGGCTACGTCGAAGCGGCCGTCACCCGTGGCGAGAACCTCGCCTACATCGCCCTGCGCGAGCTGCTGCCCAACCTCCGCGCCACCGTTCTGGCCCTCTTCGGGCTGCGCTTCGTCGAAGGCATCTACGTGATCTCCATGGCCGGCTTCCTCCAGATCGGTCCCCAACCGCCGGCCGCCGACTGGGCGCTGATGGTACGGGAGAACGCCCCCGGCATCCTGCTCAACCCCTGGGCCGTCCTCGCCCCCAGCCTGGCCATCGCCGTCCTCGCCATCAGCGTCAACCTGGCCGCGGTCTCCCTGGCCCCCCACTCCGTACCCAAGGCGGTGACCACCGCATGAGCGACACCGCACGCCGCGCGGAAGCCAGTACCGTCCCAGCCCACACGCCCCCCGGGACCGAGACGGCACCCCGGGCCGCCGTCGCCACGGTCACCGGTCTCGAGATACGCGTCCCGGACGGCCCCGTCCTGCTCCAGCCGACCTCCGTCACCATCCACCCCGGCCGCATCACCGCTCTCACGGGCACCTCCGGCTCCGGCAAGACCACCCTGCTGCGCGCCCTCATCGGCCACCTCCCGCCCGGCGCCGCCGTCACCGCGGGCACACTGGACGTCCTCGGACACCACCCGCCCACACTCGGCTCCGAACAGCTGCGGCAACTGCGCCGCTCCCGCGTCGCCTACGTCGGACAGGACCCCGGCTCGGCCCTCAACCCGCGGATGAAGGTCCGCCGCCTCGTCGCCGAAATGGCCCCCGACCGCAGCGAGGCCACGATCCTCGGGCTCCTGCGCGAATGCCGGCTCCCCGTCGACAGCGGACTGCCGGACCGCCGGCCCGCGGCCATCTCCGGAGGCCAGCAGCGCCGCGTCGCCCTGGCACGAGCCCTCGCCCGCACCCCCGACATCCTGCTCCTGGACGAGCCCACCGCCGGACTCGACACCGCCGTACGCGACGAGATCGCCGAACTGCTGCGCGCTCTCGCCGCCGACCGCGGGCTCGCCATCGTCATGGCCACCCACGACCCGGAACTCGTCGCCTCCTGCGCCGACCACGTCGTCCGCCTGACCGCCCCGCTACAGCGGACCGTCCCCCCACCCCGCAGCCCGGAGCCCGCGCTCCGCCCACGTCCGCGCACCGGCGAGGAGACGAGCCGGGGGCTCACCGCCGCCGCCGTGAGCGTCACCTTCCGCGAACCCGGGTCGCGTCACCGGGCCCTGGACACCGTCGACTTCGCGGCATCACCCGGAGGCACGACGGGCATCGTCGGCCCCTCCGGGTCCGGCAAGACAACCCTCCTGCGGGTCCTGGCCGGGCTGCACCCGGTGGACACCGGCCACCTCACGCTCGACGGACACCCCCTGCCGGACACGGCACGCAAGCGCACGCGCGAGCACCAGCGGCGCATCCAGCTCGTCCCGCAGAACCCCCTGGCCGCCCTGAACCCGGCCCGCACGGTCGGCGCCGCCCTGGCCCGGCCGCTGCGCCTGCACGGCGGCCTCCCCAGGAACGCCGTACCGGGGCGCGTCAGCGAACTCCTCCAGCAGGTGGAACTCCCCGCCGACTTCGCCGACCGCTACCCCGCCGAGCTGTCGGGCGGCCAGCGGCAGCGCGTCTCCATCGCCCGAGCCCTAGCCGCCGGCCCCGAGATCCTGCTGTGCGACGAGATCACCTCCGCACTCGACCCCGACACGGCCACCGCCGTCATGGAACTCCTGGCGCGCCTGCGGACCGAGCGGACCATGAGCCTCGTCATGGTCTCCCACGAACCGCACCTGGTCGCCGCCTACACGGACACCGTGCACGTCCTCGAGAACGGCCGGCTGGCCCGGCACGGCCCCACGGCATCGACGCTGCCCAGCCCCTGAACCGCACGGGGGCCTGCGACCGCCCCCTACGGCTCGGACGGGGCGTCGTCAGTGCCCCCTGAGAGGATCACCGGATGACGAACCCCGCCGCCATCACGGCCTACTGGGACGCCGCCGCCGACACCTTCGACGAAGAACCCGACCACGGACTGACCGCGACACCCACCCGCGCCGCCTGGGCCGCCCGCCTGTCCTCCTGGCTGCCGGCCACCCCGGCGAGCGTGCTGGACGTCGGCTGCGGCACCGGCTCCCTGTCCAAGCTCGTCACCGAAGCCGGCCACCAGGTCACCGGCGTCGACCTCGCGCCGAAGATGGTCGAACAGGCCCGGGCGAAGCTGCGGGCGGCCGGATTGAAGGGCCGCTTCCTCGTCGGCGACGCCGCCCATCCGCCCACGGGCGACGAACGGTACGACGTCCTGCTCTCCCGGCACCTGGTGTGGACCCTGCCCGACCCACAGGAAGCCCTGCGCCAGTGGACCGCTCGGCTCCGCCCCGGCGGGATGCTGATCCTGGTCGAAGGCCGCTGGCGCGAAGCCGGACAGAGCGGCGTCCCCTACGTCGCAGGCGCCGAAACCCTGCCCTGGCACGGCGGCATCACCGCCGAAGACCTCACCGCCGCCGTACGCCCACTCGTCGCCGACCTGCGAGTCGAGGACCTCAGCCACGACGCCGACCTGTGGGGCGGCCCGGTCACCGACGAACGCTACGCGCTCATCGCCCGCGTCTGACCCCTCTCGCCGCACCCCGGTGCCCGGCACCACCGGCACCGGACCGCAGCGGCTCCACCCCCTGCGCACCCACCTCGCGGGGTTCGGCGTCGAGCTGCCGGATTCAGCTGTAGGACGCCGTGTCACGCACTTCACCGAACCGGGGAAAGATCCTTTCCACGGTGAAGTCGTGCTCGTCGGCAGCGAAGCCGGACATCGCGTCGGCGACGAACTCCAACTCGTAGCCGTGGTCGCTCGCGGCCCGTGCAGTGGACTCGACCCCCATCGTGGTGACCAGCCCGGCGAGCACCAGCGTGTCCACACCCAGACCGCGCAACCGGTCGTGCAGATCGGTGCCGTGGAATGCACCGACGGTGCGCTTGACGACCACGACATCGCCGGGCTGGACCAGACCGTCGGCGAAGCCGCTGCCCGGCGGCTGCTGGGTCGTGTTCGGCCTCTCCACCCGAACCACCACCACCGCGCGACCGCTCGCCCTGAACACCTCGGCCAGCCGACGGCAGCGCGTCAGCACCTCTTCGCCGGAGTGCGGGGCAAGGGGAAGGGCGATGATGCGTGGCATCAGGTCGATGAGGATCAGCGCAGAGGTCACGGAGAGGATGGTAGGCGAGGACCCGAGACGGCCCTGGGTGAACACCTGCACGGGTGGCGGTACCGTTCCCCACACGCCCTGCGGGCAGTACGCAGTGTCGCCTTCCGTGGGGGCACTGGCGGCAGGAGGAGGGAAGGTGTCAGTTTCATGATCGGCCCTGACGCTCCACGAGTACGGCGGATCAATCTCCCCGATGCGATCCTGCGCGGGGAGGAGGCCGGTGCCGGACCTACCTTCCTGCTCCTGCACGCCGGTGGCGAACGCCGTCAGGTGTGGGGACCGGTCAGCGAGGTCCTCGTCGACGCCGGGTACCGGTGCGTGGCCTTCGACCAGCGGGGCCACGGCGACAGCGGGGGCAGTGCTCGGACACTGTCGGCGTACGCGGACGACGTCGCCGCGATGGTGCACGCCGAGCCGCCGGCAAGCGTGGTCGTCGGTGCCTCACTCGGCGGGCTCGCCGCGACCGCCGCCCTCACGGATCCGGCCGTGCGGGCCAGGGTGGCGGGGCTGGTGTTGGTCGACGTCGTACCCTGCCTCGACCCCGCCCGGGTCCGCGGCTTCCTGGCTTCCGTCGGCCCGCTCGGCGCCCACACCGAGCTCGTCGAGGACATCCTCGCCCAGGTCTCACGGCTACGGCAGGTCACCACGGAACTCGACCTGCCCCTCCTGCTCGTCCACGGCGACAACGGCTCGTCGGTCGCCGACGAGGACATCGACGAGTTGCTACACCTGGCTCCGCACACCACGGTCCGGCCCGTCCAGGGCGCCGGGCACCTCATCGCCCGCGATCAGCCCGTGGCCCTGGCCCAGGCCGTCATCGCGGCCACCACCGCCTGGCGGTGAGCGCGCCGGCCGGTGTTTCCGCACCTGCCTGCCGGGCCGCCGTCCGCGTCGGGCTACGCGCCGTCGGCGCCGGTCAGCCGGCAGCTCGCCTCCCACAGCCGGGCCGCGACACCCGGGTCGGCGAGGTGGCTCCACACCGTCTCGCGCCGGGGCCGGCCCCGCAGGCCGAAGACGCGCGGCCCCCACACCTGGCCTCCGCGCACCGCCGGATCGAGCACCGCCCGGACCGCGCTCCAGGCGCCGGCGTGCTTGCCCTGGAGGACGAGGGCGGCGGGCGCGGCACCCAGCCGCGCACCAGCGCCCCGGACGTGGACCGGCGGCCGCGGCGGGGTCAGCGAGTCCAGCGCGCCCCCGGGATGGACCACCACGCTCGCCACCGTGCTGCCGACGGCGCGCAGGCGGCGGTCGAGCTCCAGCCCGAAGTACATCTGAGCCAGCTTCGAGCGCCCGTAGGCGTGCTTGGGGTCGTAGCCGGTCCGGGACTCCAGGTCGTCCAGGTCGAGCCGCTCGGTCTTCGCCGCGAAACTTCCCACCGTCACGACGCGGGCCGCCGGCGCCGCCTCGAGCAACGGCATCAGCCACCGGGTCAGGGTGAAGTGCCCGAGGTGGTTCGTGCCGAACATGAGCTCGTGACCGTCCGCGGTCTCCTGTCGTGACGGGCCGTCGAGCGCGACGCCGGCGTTGTGGACCACCGCGTCGAGGCGCTCCGCCCCCAGCGCTGCCACCGCCGGTCCCAGGGAGGAGAGGTCGGCGAGGTCCAGCCGTACGGACCGTACCCGCGCCCCCGGGACGCGAGCACGGATCGAGGCCATGGCCGCCCCGGCCCTGACGGGGCTCCGACTGCCGAGGACGACGGTGGCTCCGGTGGCCGACAGCTGCTCGGCCGCGAAGTACCCGATCCCGGCGTTGGCACCGGTGATCAGGAACACGCGGCCATCGGCACGGGGCAGCCGGCGGACGTCCCAGGGCGGGACGGCGGACGTGGGCGGAGGCGACACGGACGACATGACGAGGGGCTCCCTTGCTCTCGAAGACGACCCCACCCTCCCGGCACCCACCGACCGGCCCCTGACAACCCCCACCGCACCGCCGACAACCCACCGACAGGCCGCTCACCCACGTCCCAGGGCACCGCTCCCACCCACACCCCTCCGGCCTCGGTACGAGTACGGTGCGAGTGCCGAGTTCGCATACGGCCGGAGCCCGTCCCGGACGGTTGGGAGCCTTCCTGTGAGCACGTTCCTCTTGATCCACGGCGGCGGCGACGTCGGCTGGTACTGGCACCTCCTCGGGGAGGAGCTCCGGGCCCGCGGGCACGAGGCGGTGGCGCCGGACCTCCCTGACGGCGACGACTCCCTGACCCTCGACGACTACGCGGACCACGCCGTCGAGGCCGTCGCCGCAGACCGCGACCTCGTGGTCGTCGGGCATTCGTTCGGCGCCTACACCGCGTCCCTGGTCGCCGCACGCCGCCCCGTCGCGTCGCTGGTCCTGGTCGCGGGCATGGTCCCCGCGCCGGGCGAGTCACCGGAGGCCTGGTGGGGCGCCACCGGCCACGCGCAGGCCGTCCGGCGGCAGGCCGCCCGGGACGGGGGCCTGACCGGCAACGACGACCCGTACACCGCCTTCTACCACGACGTCCCGCCTGAGCTGGCCACGGACGCGATGAGCAGGGAACGCGCCCACCCGTCACCGACGGCATGGGCCCAGCCATGGCCCCTCGACGCCTGGCCGGCCGTGCCGACCAGGTTCGTGCTGTGCACCGAGGACCGCGTCTTCCCGCCGGACTTCCTGCGCCGGCTCGTGCGGGACCGCCTCGCGCTGGTCCCGGAGGAGATCGCGGCCGGCCACTGCGTCGCCCTCAGCCGTCCGGCCGCACTCGCCGACCTCCTGACGGACGCCGCATGCCGGCCAGCCGCTCCATAGAGCTCAACTCAGCCGAGTTCGCCCCTGGCGTGCAGTTGCGCGAACTCGTCCGCGAGCATGCCCATCACCACGAGGTCGTGGTGCCGACCGGCGAAGAACACGTGATCGCGGAGGCGACCCTCCTCGATGAAACCGAGCCGCCGATGAAGCGCCAGCGACGCCTCGTTGTGGGCGAAGATCCGCGCCCCGCACTTGTGATAGCGCCGCTCGTCGAACATGAAACGCAGCAACATCACTACGGCTTCTGCTGCGTAGCCCTTGCGCCGATGGTCAGCACCCATCGTGACGCCGTACTCGAACACGCCAGCACGTGGATCAGCGTGGTGCGAGCCGACAGCACCGACCATCTCCCCCGTGTCGACCGCTTCGACGGCCAACCCGAAGCAGTCCCCATCCGACTTGGCAGCGGCCTGCTCCCTCGCCCAGGCCCGGAAACCCTCCGCGGAACGAGGCGGATGCAGCACATCCCCCAACCGCTCCTCGTCGACGGCGAACCGCATGAACGCCGTCCAGTCGTCGGGCTCGATACCGCGCAGGCGTACCCGCTTGCCAGTCCAGAACGATGTCATCCCCTATTTGATCACGCCGCAGTGAGCGATGCACAGGCCGAGCCAGACCAACGTGGCACGTCAGCGGAGCCACGAAACCTGGTACGAACAGACAGGACGAAGGCGACCGGGGCGCGGCCCTTCGGCGTATTACGTTCGCGCACCGGAGCGGCTCCTGCGGTCGGGGAAGCAGCGAGATGCGCACCCAGGCGCTGCGCCGGCCCGACCTCAGGAACCGGGCCTCTGGCCGTACGGGGATCGCCGTGCATCAGGGGGCTTTGTCGGGCGGGACCCGGTCCACGCGGAGCAGACCGCCGACGAGGTTCGGGACGTCGCCCGGGTACGTGCGGCACCCGCAGCACCCTGGGCAGGGGCGCGCGGGCCGCATTGCTTGACTCGCCTCACCGGCGGACCGCACCCGTGACCGGGCCGCTTCCGGTGCGCCGACCCCGGTCAACAGGCTGGTGCCGACGGGTGACCTACTCGGTGTGCAGCACCGAGGCGATGGTCATCCGGGCCGCCGACCGGGCCGGGACCAGGGCACCCAGAACGGCGATCGCCACACCTGCCAGGAGCATCGCGGCCAGCTGCGGCGCGTGCCACACGTCCTTCATGTACGCGGGGAAGTCGACCACCCCGACGTGGTCCACGACGAGGCGGTGCGCCGCCATCCCGAGCGGGATGCCGAGCAGCCCGCCGACCGCGCCCAGCCCGGCGACGGAGGTCACCGTCATCACCACCACCTGCCGGGGGGTCATCCCGATCGACTTGAGCATGCCCAGGTCCCGGCGCCGCTCGCGAGTGTTCAGCAGGACGGTGTTGAAGACACCGAGCGACGAGACGAGGGTCAGCAGCACCGTGAACACCGTCGAGAAGGTGACGACGGTGGCGGTACCGGCGTTCGCCGAGTCCGCCACCGACGCGTGCAGGCCCGGGTCGAGCGCCTCGACCGCCTCGGCGTACGCGCGCGCGTCAGCGCCGGGAGCGAGCCGTACCGTGTACTCGGTGGCGTGGACGTCCGGTGCGAGTTGGGCGAGGGTCTGCCAGGTGGCCTCCAGGGCCCGGGCGTCGCCCTCGACGAGCTGACCCACGACGGTCGCCGAGACCTGCCTGCCGTTCAGCTCCAGGGTGGCCCGGTCACCGACCTTCAGCCCGCGCTGGGTCAGGAACGCCGGCCCGGCCACGATCTCGCCCGCCGCGGCCGGCGCGCGGCCCTTGACTATCACGCGGGCGTGCGAGGAGGCGTCCCCGCGGTAGAAGTCGGCGAAGACGGGCTGGGTCTGGCCGGTCATGCTCGCCTGGGCCAGCGCGCGGGCCCGCACCCCCTTGGCACCCGGCAGGGACCGCAGCCGTTCCTCGATCTGCGGGTCACTGAGCCGCGGCGGGGTCCGGTCGTTGCCCGCTCCTCCGGTCGTCACGTGGATCCTGGCGCCTCCGTCTTCCCGCCCGACGCTGCCGTACGCCACCATGGTGCTGGTCAGTCCGGTCGACAGGGTCACCGTGGTGACCCCGAGGACGATGGCCGCCATGGTCAGCAGCGTGCGGGCGGGCCGGGCGAACGGCTGGCCGAGGCCCAGACTGACCGGGCGCGGCAGCCGGGTGGCGCCGAGCACCCGCTGAACGCGCAGCCCGCGCCCGGTGCGCGGTGCGCGGCCCGCGCTGATCGCCTGCGCGGCGGATAGCCGGTGGGCTCGCAGGGCGGGGACCAGCGCGGCCAGCAAGACGAGGGCGGCCATGCCCACCAGGCAGACCACGGACACCCACGGGCCGACCTCGCCGACCGACGCCCGGCCCACGTCGATGCCGGTGAACGCCACCTTGAGGATCGGCCCGGCCAGTACGTTGCCCAGCAGCGTGCCCAGCACGCAGCCCACCACGGCCGGTACGGAGACCATCGTCAGGTAGACGGCGACGACCTGGTTCGGGGTGAAGCCCAGGGCCTTGAGCACCCCGATGTGCCGGTACCCGGAGACGACCGCCCCGCTGACCACGTTGCCGACGATGAGGGTGGAAACCAGCAGGCCGAGGACGCCGAAGAGCGTCATGAACGGGAGATAGGAGTCGGCCAGCGCCGAAAAGGCCTGCCTGAGGGTGAGATGGGTCTGCGTGCCGGTCAGCGATCCCTGGGGCAGTCTCGCGGTGGCCCCGGCCAGCCCAGCGCTCAGTCGGGCCTCCGTCGAGGAGTCCGTGAAGCGGTAGAGCATCTGGGCGGAGGACGGGTGCAGCGCGGCCATCTGCTCGGGCGCGACCCAGGCGCTCGCCGACTTGCTCATGCTGGTGGCGAATCCGACGACGGTCAACGTCGGTCCCCCGGGGTTCTCCAGCTTGGTGCCCAGCAGCTCCGGCCCGGGGGAGCCCTGGACCGGCCAGTTGACGACGATCTCGCCGGGCGCGGTCGCCCAGTGGCCTTCCAGCAGCTCGATCCGGTCCACGGGGCCCGCCGGATCGGCCCGGCCGACCACGGTGAGTGTGCCGCCCGCCGTCCAGAGCCAGCCCTTGGGGATGCCGACGACGGCCTGCCCGAAGGGCCCGGCCGCGGCCTCCACCCCCGGCTGCCGGGCGGTCCGCGCCAGCTGCTCCGGCGAAACCTTCGTGGTGTCGAAAGTCGCCACCGCATGCGCCCCGCGCTGCTCGGCGTAGGCCTTGTCGAAAGGGCCCGAGGCGGCAGCCAGCAGTCCCAGCGCGAGCAGGACGGTCGTTGTGGAACACAGGACGACGAGCCCGATGACGAAGGTCTGGAGCCGACGGCGTCTCACGGCCGCGCGCGAGGCCCTCCACACGGCGCTCATACGGTCGTCTCCAGCGCGCTCTCGCGGGCGACCCGGCCGTCGGCGACCTCGATCAGCCGGCTGGCGCAGCGGGTGGCCAGCTGCGGGTCGTGGGTGACGATCAACAGGGTCTGGCCGATCTGGTTGAGGTCGATCAGCAGGTCCATCACCTGTTCCCCGGAGCGGCTGTCGAGGGCGCCGGTCGGCTCGTCGGCCAGCAGCAGGGCCGGACGGTTCATCAGGGCCCGTGCCACGGCGACCCGTTGCCGCTCGCCGCCGCTGAGCGTCGCCGGATAGTTGTTCCGCCGTGTCGCGACACCGAGTTCGTCAAGGAGCTCCAGGGCGCGGCGGCGCGCCTGCCGAGCCGGGGTGCCGGTCAGCTGCGCGGCCAGCGCCACGTTGTCCAGGACGGGCAGATCGTCGATGAGGTTGAAGAACTGGAAGATCATGCCGACGTTCCGCCGCCGGAACAGCGCCAAGCCGGTCTCGTTCAGTTTCCCGAGGTCATGACCCTGCACCTCGACCGTGCCCGAGGTCGGCCGGTCCAGGCCGGCCACCATGTTGAGCAGGGTGGACTTGCCACAGCCGGAGGGGCCCATGACGGCGACCGCGTCCCCCGCCCTGATCTCCAGCGACAGGCCGTCCAGGGCCTTCGCGTCGCCGTACTCCTTGTGCACCGCGTCCATCCGCACCACTGCCTGCCGGGCACTGCCTTGATCAGTTGTCATGGCCCGAAACTTAGAACGGGGCCCACCGACGGGGCGTCACCTCCCGGTTGTATCCGCCGCGGGAGGTCATCCCGGGGATGTACGCAGCTGCATCCGGGGGCTGATGCGGGGCGCGTCGGGCGGCTGCGAAGATGACCCGGTGTGGAATTCCTGGACGATGGGGCTGGTCATCGCCCTGACGGCGGCAGTTGGCGCCGCCGGGTGTCTGTGCGTGGCCGTGGTCCGGGCCCGGCGGCTGCACCAGAGGGCCATCGAGGAGCGCGGCTGGCTGCTGGAGCGTGAGCGCGAGAGCGCGGCGCGGACCGCGGTCGACGCCGAGCGGGCCAGGATCGCCGCCGATCTCCACGACATCGTCAGCCACAACGTGAGCCTCATGGTGGTCCAGGCCGGGGCCGCCCGCGAGGTGCTGGCCACGATGCCGGACGAGGCCGCGGCGGCGATGAGCGCCGTCGAGACCGCCGGGCGGAACACGATGACCGAGCTGCGGCACCTGCTCGGCCTGCTCGCGCCCGCGCAGAACGGCGACGACGAGCCCTACGGTATGGACCTGTCGCCGCAGCCGAGCCTGAGCCGGATCAGCCCGCTGATCGACAGGTTCGCCTTCGCCGGCCTGCCCGTGGAGATGCGCGTCTCGGGTGACCCGCGCCCACTGCCTACCGGGATCGACGTCACCGCGTACCGGATCATCCAGGAGGCCCTCACCAATGCCCTCAAACACGGGAACGGAGCAAAAGCCGAGGTGACGGTGCGGTACGCGGACCACTACCTCCGGGTCGAGGTCCTGAACAGCGGACCGAGCGTACTGACGGGCAGCCGACCCGCGCGGAGAGAGCCGGTCCCGGGCCAGGCGGACGGAACCGGACGCGGGCTGCTCGGCCTGCGGGAGCGAATCGCCGTCTACGGCGGCGACCTGGACGCCCGCCGCCGCCTCGGCGGCGGCTACCGCGTACGCGCCCGGATCCCGCTGGACCGGCCATGACGACGCACACCGAGTCGGCCCCTCGCGTCGTGATCGCCGACGACCAGGAGCTGGTCCGCACCGGTTTCCGCCTGATCCTGACCGCCCGCGGCATCAACGTGGTGGGCGAGGCCGGCGACGGAGCCGAGGCCGTGGCCGCCGTGCGCAGGCTGCGGCCCGACGTCGTCCTGCTGGACATCCGGATGCCCGTCATGGACGGCCTGGAAGCCGCCCGTCGCATACTCGCGCAGGCCCCCGACTGCCGGGTGATCATGCTGACCACCTTCGACCTCGACCACTACGTCTACGCCGCCCTCGCCGCCGGAGCCAGCGGGTTCCTCCTCAAGGACGTCACCCCCGCGCACCTGGCCGCCGCCGTACGCCTGGTCGACACCGGCGACGCCCTCCTCGCGCCCTCGATCACCCGCCGCCTGGTGGAACGCTTCGCCCCCAACACCCCCCGAACCGGCTCGGGCCCCGCAACCCCGGCGGTCCACCAGGACCTGGCCGCGCTGACGCCGCGCGAGCGCGAGGTGCTGACGCTCATGGGCCGGGGCCTTTCCAATACCGAACTGGCGCGGGAACTGACGCTCAGCGAGGCGACGGTAAAGACCCACGTGGCCCGGATCTTCGCCAAACTGACCCTGCGCGACCGAGCCCAGGCCGTCGTCCTCGCCTACGAGACCGGACTCGTCTCACCGGGGGAGTCCGGGGGCAGTTGAGCGCCCCGCGCCCGATCAGACCGCGCGCCGGCTCGGGTGCGCCGCGTCGACGCCGCCGTGCGCCTCGGGCACCTGGCGACACCACCGGCCCCGCTCAGCGGATCACGGTCGGCCCGGCCGACCGCATCCGGCTCCGGGCCGGGGCACCGGCGGGTCGACCTTGATCATCCGGCCGTGGCTGAACGAGGATGATCCCAGGGGCGGGGGCTCGGACAGGGGGTACGGGTGAGGTTCGGCGTGCTGGGGCCGTTGACGGTGCACGACGACGACGGCAGCCCCGTCGTCGTGGGAGCGCCCAAGGTGCGGGCCCTGCTCGCCGTGCTGCTGCTCGAGCCCAACAGACCGGTGTCCACGGACGGCGTCATGACGGCTCTCTGGGGCGAACGGCCTCCGGCCACGGCCACCGCCTCCCTCCACAACCACCTCGCCCGCCTGCGCAAGGCCCTCGGGCCGCACGCGGACCGCCTGCGCTCACGCCGGGAAGGCGTCGAACTGCGTGTCGGGGCCGGAGAGCTGGACCTGGACGACTTCGACGGCCTGACGCGCCTCGCCCGGCGGGCCACGGCCGAGGAGGACTGGGAAGCGGTCTGCCGGGAGGCGGGCGCGGCCCTCGCCCTCTGGCGCGGGCTGCCGCTCGCCGACGTACCCGGCACCGCCGGCCACCCCGCCACGGCGCGGCTCCTGGAACAGCGCCTGGACCTCCTCGACAGCCGGTCCGAGGCGCTGCTCCGGTTAGGCCGCCTCGACGGACTGCCGGCCGAGCTGCGCGCCCTGGTCGCGGAACACCCGTTCCGCGAGTCCTTCTCACGCCGGCTCATGCTGGTACTTTCCCGCACGGGCCGGCAGGCCGAGGCCCTCGCCGTCTTCCGTTCGCTGCGCCGGACCCTGGTGGAGGAACTCGGCGTGGAACCGGGACCGGCCGTCCAGGACGCCCACCGGGAAGTGCTCCGCTCGGCGGAGGGGCGGCGGCCCGGCCCGCCCCGTCCCGTCCGGCCGGGGCCGCCCCCCGAACCCCCGCTGGCCGTCGCACCACTGCCTCCGCCCGTCGCACAACTGCCGTCGGCCCCCGCCGTCTTCGTCGGCCGCGAGGCGCAGACCGCCCGGGTGCGCACGGCACTCGGCGCCGACCGTACGCAGGCCGCCCTGGTGGTGATCAGCGGAATGGCGGGCGTCGGCAAGACCGGCCTGGCCCTCCACCTCGCCGCCAGCCTCCGCGAGGACTTCCCCGACGGGCAGCTCTACCTCAACCTCCACGGCGGAACCCCCGGGGTGGCGCCCCTGCAGCCGGCCGAAGCCGTGGCCCAGCTCCTCCTCGGCCTCGGCACGGACGCCCGCCGCATCCCGGAGGACCCGGCCGCTGCCACCGCCCTGCTCCGTTCGAGGCTCGCAGCCACCCGCACGCTGCTCGTGCTGGACGACGCCGCCGGCGTGTCCCAGGTACTGCCGCTGCTGCCGGCCGGAGCGGGCTGTGTGGTCCTGCTGACCAGCAGGACCACCCTGGCCACCCTCGACGCCGCCGTCGACGTCCCGCTGGACCCCCTGTCGGACGCGGACGGCGCCCTGCTGCTCGCCCGCGCCTCCGGTCGCGCCTGGGCGGACTCCGACGGCGCCGCCGTCGCCAGGATCGTCGCCCTGTGCGGACGGCTGCCGCTGGCCCTGCGGGTGTCGGCCGCCCGCCTGCGCAGCCGCCGGACCCTCACCGTCGGAAACCTGGCGGAACGGCTGGCCAGGCCGGAGGAACGGCTCGACCACCTGGAGCTCGAAGACCTCAGCGTACGGCGGTCCCTGCGGGCGGCCCACGACGGCCTGCGCCGCCCCGGTGACCTCCCGGACGAGGAGGCGGCCGCCGCCCTCGCCCTGGTCGGCGCCCTGGACCTGCCCGAGTACCCGGCCCCGCTCGTGGCCTGGACCATGGACCTGCCCGAGCGGAACGCCGAGCGGGCCCTGGAACGGCTGGCGGAGGTCGCCCTGCTGCAGGAGACGGCGCGCGGCCCGTACGTACCCCACGACCTGGTCCGCGCATACGCCCGCGAACTCGCCGACCAGCCCCACCGCAAGGCCCGGACGGCGGACACGGTCGCCCGCGCGCTCCGCTGGTACGTCGAGGGCGCCACGCTGTGTTCCGCCCTGCTGCGCCCGACGTTCTGGCCGGCCACGGGCCCGGCCGCGACGAGGCCGCCCTTCACCGACGCGGCCGCCGCGCTCGCCTGGGCGGACGCGGAGTCGGAGAACCTCCTGTTCCTCGCGTCCGGGGGCGCGGAGCGCCACGGCCTCGACGCCGCGACGAACCTGGAGCTCGTGAACGGCCTGTTCCCCTACCTCCAGGACCGCGGCCGGATCCACGACCTGAAGCGCCTCACCCGCCACGCGGTCACGGTCGCCCGGGCCTCGGGGGACGCGGCCGCCGAGGGGCGCGCCCTGTTCCAGCTCGCCACCGCCCACTACTCCGGAGGCCATCTGCGCCCGGGCGTCGACCTGTTCAGGCAGGCGGTGGACCTCAGCCTGCGGCTGGGCGACGACACGGCCCGGATGCTCCACCTGGGCAACCTCGCCGTCCTCCTGAAGATCCTCGGCCGCCCGGACGAAGCCAGGTCCACCCTGTCGGAGTGCCTCTCCCTGCGCCCGGACGACCCGAGCCCGAACCACGAGGCGATCCTGCTGGGACACCAGGGCCACATCGCCGAACTCGCCGACCCGCGGGAGGCCCTCGGCTACCACCGCAGGAGCGCCCAGGTCGCACACGAGGCCGGCATACCGGTCCTGCGGCAGATGGCGCTGTGCAACCTGGGACACCTCCACCTCCGGCTCGGCGAGCCCATCGAAGCTCTGGACCGCTTCCAGGACGCCCTGGAGGCCATGCCCGCCGGCTCCGGCCACTGGAACGCGGAGCGCGAGGTCCGGCTGGGGCGGGTGAAGGCCCTCCTCTCGCTGGGACTTCCCGAACAGGCGGAACAGGAGTGCGCACAGCTGCTCGAGGAGATCACGGCCCGCGGGGACACGTACGCGCGCGGGCTCCTCGCCTTCGAGCGCGGTCACGTGCGGATGGCCCTGGCGGACGAAGCCGGCGCCCGCACGCTGTGGCGGGAGGCGCTCGCCGCCCTGGAGGGCACGGACGCCGAGGTCCTCGGCGAACTGCGCACCCTGGTGCGGGGCCCGGCGGACCGTCCTGCGGCACACCGTTCCGCCCCGCGCGGCCGTTAGCCGAGCCGGCCGCCCCCTGCCCATCCTCGCCCGTACGGCCCTCACGCTCGGCACCACCGCGGCCGTGCTCGTCCCCCTCACCGGCACCGCCCAGGCCGGCATCGCGGAGGACGGGATCTGGGACCCGGCCGCCTGAGCGACTACGATGCCGTCGCGGACCACGGCCTCCCGCCAGGACCTCCAGGCGGGAGACGGGCCAGCGATCGGGCCGGCCGCAGCAATCAACCAAAGGCTGTGACCAGCACTTGCACAGCAGGACTAGTAGACCTTGGTCCAGCGCTTGTAGTTGTCCCCCTGGCCCGGCGTGCAGTAGCCGATGTTTCCGGCGCCCGCGCTGCCCATACCGAGGTAGCAGTTCTTTCCCGCCACCAAGGTGTTCGTGTCCCCGGAGGTGGCCCAGCTCGTCGACCACCCGTTGCCGGCCGCATCGCTGCAACTGCTCGTCAGCGCACTCCAGCTGGGGGTCGAGACCAGACAGACCGAGATGCTCGTCGACGGCATGATGATCATGGACTTGTAGTTGCCCCACCACTGGGACGAGTCGCCCCGGTTGCAGGGAACGCCGCGCGTGTCGTTCGTGGACTGCGACAGGGAGCCCTGCAGGCACAGCCCCGTGGCGGCGTTCTTCAGCATGAACGCCCCGGTGCCCGCATGTGCGGACGTGGTGCCCATCATGAGCGAGCCCGCCAGTACGCCACCGGCCAGCAGGGTGGCGGAAAGCCGACGCTTCATGGGATCTCCTTCGAGAGAGGGTGTCACCGGCCGCGTTCGCAGCGGCGGTGACCAGGTGAGAAGATCGTGCGGGAGGCCGCCAACGACACTCCAACGGCCCACCAACAAGCCCACGGCGATGCCTGGTCCACTGCTGCCCGACAGAGGGGCCGACGGCGGATCGGCCCGGACGAGCATCCTGCTGATGAGCTGCGGCACGCGTCGGCTGGGCGGCGGCCGCGCGGCGGTGCCGATGCTGCCCGGTCTGCTCTCCGAAGGGGCCGACCCGCTGTGGGCGGCCAGGTCGTCTCTCACCGCCTTGCTCGCCGTCGACGGTGCAACTCTGCACCTCGAACCGGACGGAACCCAGTGGGTCAGCGCCGGCAGAGGCCCGGCCGAGTTGTCACGGCATCTGCCCGCCAACCACCAGCCGTAGCGGCCATCCCGTCGCCAGCTCCCGAACCCACCGCCCCGGCCACACGCTCCTCGCCCGGCTCGCCGCCAGCGGCCCGGACCAAGACTTCCGGTCGACTACGTCGTCACGATGCGGCGTCGGGGCCCTCCGCCCCATCCTCGACGAGATCAAGGGCCCCGCCGAAGCTCTGATCACCGAGTGCGCGGAGCGGGGGCGGCCGGCCCGGTGGGCGCTGTCCGGCCGGGACCGGATCGCCGTCGAAGGCCTGCCGCTGACCGGCACCTCGGTCACGGCGGGCTGGCGGGCGGCGCACTCGTCGCCCGCGATCAGCTCTGCGTCTCCTCGCGGCGTCCAGTGGCGGCCGCAGCGGGTACGAGGAGCAGCTTGCCGGTGGTACGCCGAGCCTCCAGATCGCTGTGGGCCTGGGCGGCCTCGGACAACGCGTAGCGGCCCGTCACGGTGACCTCAAGGGCCTTGGAGCGCACCCACGCGAACACATCGGCGGCCCGTCGGAGCAGTTCGGACCGATCGGCGATGAAGTCCCCGAGGCTGGGCCGGATCAGGGTCAGCGAACCGCCCCGGGCGAGCCGCATCGGATCGAACGGCGGCACGGCACCACTGGCCGCGCCGAAGAGCACGAGATGGCCGCGGCTTCGCAGGCTGGCGAGGCTCGCGTCGAAGGTGTGCGCGCCGACGCCGTCGAAGACGACCGGCAGTCCCTGACCGCCGTTGAGCCGCCTCACCTCGGCAGCGAGGTCCTCGACGGCAGACGAAAGAATCACCTCAGCGGCCCCGGCACGCTTCGCGAGCTCGGCCTTCGCCGTGGTCGACGTCGTGCCGATCACCCTGCCGCCGAGATGGGTGATGAGCTGGGTCAAGAGCAGCCCCATGCCACCAGCGGCCGCGTGCACGAGCACCGTGTCGCCCGCCTGTACCGGGTAGGCGTCCTTGACGAGATAGTGCGCGGTCATGCCTTGGAGGAGTACGGCGGCGCCCGTCTCGAAGCCGATGTCGTCGGGCAGCGGCACCAGCCGGGAGGAGTCCACGACGGCCCGCTCGGCATACGTGCCGGGAACCTCCACCCAACCGACCCGGTCCCCGACTGCGACGTCAGTGACGCCGGGTCCGACTTCGACGACCGTGCCGGCGCCCTCAGCGCCCGGGGTGAAGGGCAGCGGGAGGCTGTACCGGCCTTCGCGGTGGTAGACGTCGAGGAAGTTGACCCCGGATGCGGCGACCTCCACGACCACCTCGCCCGGACCCGGCCGCGGCTGGTCCACCTCGGCCTCCCGCAGCACCTCGGGACCGCCCACTTCGTACACCTGAATCGCTCGCATGACCCCTCCAACAACGGCTTATCCCCCCACCAACCCCGTTGACGGCGATCCGATTCCCGGCAAGCAGACCAGCCCTCCACCCCCGCCGGAAGCTGAGAGGTCGTGGGGTGTGCTGGTAGGGGAGCGGAGCGTGCTGCCGGAGGCCGCGAGGGTTCATGGAGGGCGGAGTCGCCCTGCGGGGGCGGCCGGCGGGGGCGGCCGGCGGGGGATGGTTATTCGCCCGTCCACCGGGTGCAGGCATGCTCTAATCGCCGGATGACGAAGATCGAATCGGAGCTGATACGACGTTGGCTGAACGGCTGGACCGTGGCTCGCTCCCTGCCCGAGGCCGAGCCGGTCGAGTCCGCCGGGGACGGCCTGCGGTCCCATTGTCACCAACCCGGCCGCGAGGTCGAGGTGTTCGCGCTGCGCGCGGACGAGGAGCCCGAGTCCTTGGCTCGGCTGGCGACAGCCGTCGCCGCCACGAGGCAGACCACCTGGCTCACGGTACCTACGCTGCGCCCGGGCACCGTCGAAGCCGTCGTCGGCGCCGCCGGACTGGAGTTGCTCCGCCGGTCCGAGTGGTTCATGACGACCGATCTGACCGCGCACCCGCAGCACGCGCCCGCCGCGCCGTACGAGCGCGAGGTCCGCACGGAGGGACCGGTTACGGTCGTCTCCCTCCACGACTCCTCCGGAGAGGTGGCGGCGCGCGGCACCATCGCCGTGGTCGGCGCTGATGCGATCGTCGATCGCATCGAGACGGACGCGGCGCACCGGCGACGCGGCCTGGGCCGCGCCATGATGAGCGCGCTGGCGGAGGCCGCCGTGGCCCAGGGCGCCCGTACCGGTCTTCTCATCGCCAGTGAGGAAGGCCAGCACCTCTACTCCTCCCTCGGCTGGCGTCACGAAGCCGACGTCCTGATCGCCAGGGGGCCAGTGGTTCCCTCCAACCGGTAGGACTGGCTCACGCTGACAGATCCGCCCGTACGCTCGGCGTACTCCTGCGGATCCCGCCGAGCGGCCCGGCCACACCATGCGACAAACTCGCCATCGCCCTCCACCCCGCCGCCAGCCTCATCTGGGCACGACGATGACCACGCTAAAGGCCCAGAGCATGGGCGAACGCCGAGAATGTGGGCGTGACCAGGCGCCACTCGCACTGGCGCGGGTTCGTCCGGAAGTCGCTGCCCACCACGCGGGGATCGGAGGGATCCGTGCGGTAGTCCAGAGCCAGGGCCACGTCGTCCCCGGCGTGGCGGTTCACGGCGACGAGAACTGCCTGCTCGACATCCAGCCAGGGCAGTTCGACCGCGGCCTGCTGACTACTGCCGCAGCTTCGGCCCCACCCGCTCGAGGGAATGGAACCTGACTCCGGCCGCGGGCAGTCCCCGTGTCACTTCCGGCTCCTGACCTGCGGAACGTTCTCGCCATTGCGCTGCGCTTGCTCCATCTGGTCCATCGCGGCGCTGATTCCTTGCCGGAGCTGTTCCTCAGTCAGGTTGTCGCCGTAGTTGTTGTAGAGCTCGATGCCGACGCGCATCGTGATCTGATCGCCTTGGTCGTCGTCCCCGGTGAGCAGGGTTTCTCCAAGGGATGCGCCCTTGATCAAGGTGTCCGCGTCGAAGCCGGCTGCCGAGTCAATCGTTTGGAGGTCGTACCGCTCCTGGAACTGCGGCTTGTGGTCCCAGTCCTGCCCCGGAGCCACCTTCACGCCCCACATCGTCAGCGCCGCACTGACATCGGAACCGTAGTTGCGCACGAATTCGTACCATTCGGGTTCGTCCAGCAGGGACCGTATCTGCCCGACCGTGTCCGACTTCACGTTCCGCTCCATCTCCTCGAAGATCCACTTCTCGGCGTCGGTGAACTTCTGCTCGCTCCGCGCCGACCCCGTAGGCGGGGTGACGGGACTGGCCGAGGCGTTGAACTCCCCGATGGTGCCGTCGAGGATGTTCCCGTCAACGACCACGACTTCGAGTGCCTGCTTGACGGCCTTGTCGAACTCGTCCACGGCCCTCACCGCTGCGGTGATGTGCGCGGTCCAGGACTCCTCCACACTCTTCAGCTCCGGGTCGCGCCGCAGGGTCCGCGCCTGTGCCGGGTCCTGGACCCGCGTGAAGTCGAAGGTCGCGCGTCCCGATGCCGAGACCGCCATGCCGGCGGCCACCGCATCGTCCCGAGCCGACTCGACCTTCTTCTTCAGGTCCGCGAAGCCGGTGTGCGCGTCCCTCAGAAGCTTGGCCACCACCTCCGCCTCGGTCTGCGCGGACTTGTACTCACGCCGAGTCGTGGCGAACTTCGTCTGCGCCGCTTCCACCCTGAACCCGCGCCAGTTCTGGCCCAGGGTGATCTTCTGGACAGTCTCCCCGTAACGCTCCTCTACCTTCGACAGATCAGCGGCCATGGATTGCCACTTTTCGGCAGCTGTCGTCAGGACGCCGAGATCGGTCGTCATGACTTCCTGGTATGTCAACACGCGCCCGATCCCCCTACAGTCCTTCGAGCTTGGATTTCCGTCTCAGCGCGCGGAGTTCGTCACCCGTGCGGACGTCGTTCTGTACGAAGAGGCCCGAGGCGCCACGCAGGGAGGTCTTTTCGGCGCTCAAGCGTCCCATGAGCGTCTTCACCTGTTGGTCCCAGGTCTCCGTTACCTTCTTCAGGCCGGAAGCCGTCTCCCAGCCGTCAAGGGTCCTGGCCGCCGCGCTCGTGTTCTCCTTCGCACCGGCCGCGGCTTTCCTGGTGTTGGGCTCCAGCTCGGTCTCGATGGTGTCCGCCGCGGCCTTCTTCTCCGCCGGCGTCGAGCCGAACGCGCTTCCGTCCCCCGGAGGGAGGGGGTCGGCCGGTACACCATCCCGGCCGTTCAGCCTTGTTCCCGTGCTGTTTGCGTCTCCTGACATGTTCATCCTCCCCTGTTCCCCTGGCCTAGGGTCGCGACCAGGGCTTCGCGCAGCTGACGAACGACGAACCCGAGCAAAAGCGCGACCTGGAGCACACACCCGGCACTGGCACACCCTGTAAGGGGACCACCCCGCTGCTCCCGCGCCCGCCAAGCACGACTTGGAGCCCGCCGAAGGCGGGGCAGGTTGTGAGCATCACACTCGGCTCCGGCAGGCAGGCCTGGACTCTAAGTGCCGATTCAAGCTATTAGCTGCCAAATAATCATTAGGGGGTAATTTCCTTCAAGACCCCTACGTGCCACAGGCACGATGCGCTGTCATATTCCTGCCAGATTGCCCCGTTCGTCTCGTGCACCCATCAGGGGAAGGCAGGAAAATGGGCAGGTTCAGGTACGGAACCACGGCGTCGGCCATCGCGCTGGCCGCCTTTGGATCGCTCGCGGCCGCAGGAGGCACGGCTCACGCGGAAGCGGGTCAGGACACCATCAGCATGCTGAAGCAGGAGAAGACCCAGTGGTGCTGGGTCGCCTCCGGGCTGACCATCGCCAAGTTCCAGGGCTTCGGCTCCACACAGACGGACTTCTGCAACCGTGCCCAGCCCTACTACGGCTGCAACAACCAGCCCGCCACGCTCGACGACATGGCCAGGGGCTGGAGCAGCCTCGGCATGGCCCACACCGGCTCGGGCCTGAGCAGCGCAGCCACGTTCAACCAGGTGTACACCGACGTCAAAGCGGCACGGCCGATCGGCGCCCGCATCGGGTGGACGTCCGGGGGCGGGCACATGAACGTGGTCTACGGCTTCGACACGTCGAACAACACGATCGCCGTGGCCGACCCGTGGCCGGACACCACCACGTACACGTGGTGGAACTACAACGACTACGTGAGCAACAGCTCGTCCAAGTGGACCCATTCCCGCATCGGTATCTCCCGCTAAGGCAGGCGACATGCGCGACACAAGCGGCACCAAGATGTCCAACCAGCGGGCGGCCTCTCCGTTCTCCCGTCTGTCCTTCGTCATTGCAGTGAGTGCGTCCGCAATGCTGTCCGTCGTCGGTCCGACGCACGCGGCCCCGGCCAAGGACCCTCTCCCCGCCGACATCCCCGACTACCAGGCCGCCCTCAACGCGGTGAAGTCCACCGACGTCCACAACGCGGTATGCCGCTTCCTGCGCACTCCGGTGCCCACCGGCGACGCCGGCGGGCCGGTGCAGACGATCCCCGAAACGGCAGAGCCGTGTCAGGGCCTTCCGGTCTTCACGATCAAGGATCCGGTGGCACTGAACGAGATCACCCCCGGGTTCGTGGCAGGCACCGCCAAGCCACTGCCCACCGAGGCGATCAAACTGACGCAACTGGTCTCCTCGCTCAGCACCACCGTCAACGGCCGCAACGCCACCGTCATGCTCGCCCCCACCCAGGGTGGCGGCTGGCACCTGGCAGCCGTGCGAGACGGCGACAGCGACGCCACATACGCCGGCAAGGCCACCCTGGGCACGCTGGTCTTCTCCGAGCCGCAAATCCGCGGCTGGTACCAGCTCAAGCTCACCACCGTCGAGCCCCTCAACGACCAGGCCCGTCAGGGACTCGGCGGCCAGGCGTCGGTGTCACTCACCGACTACCAGAAGCTGGTCAAGGCCCGCTACGCCGACAAGCTGCCCGGCTCGGAGTACGACACCACCGGCTACTCCAGCGGCTACAGCCTCCCGCGCACGGAGGACGACGCCTCGCCCTCCGCCCTGCTCCTTGCCGGCGGTTCCAGCGCGGCCCTCGCCCTCGCGGGCGCAGCCGTCGTGCTCCGCCGGCGTCGGCGCGCAAGCACCCACTGAGCCCAACCCCGGACCGCCACTACGCTCCGTCCCGGCATTCGGCCGGGACGGAGCGGTGGGGTCTGGCCCAAGTTGGGTCAGATCCACGGCTCCTGCCAGCGTTTCCCCACATACCTGGCCTGTGGTGGGCGGCCGGGCGTGCTGGTGTTGAAGGTCCGCCGGTTCCTCTGCGCGGCGCCGGCCTGTCCAAGGCGCACGTTCGTCGAGCAGGTACCGGGACTGACCAGGCGCACGGTCGTACTACCGAGCGCCTGCGGTCCACGATGAGCAAGGTCGGGCTGGCGCTCGCCCGGTGGGCCGGTGCACGCCTCGCCACGCGTTTGGCATCGTGACCAGCCGCAATGCGCTGCCGCGGCGGGTGATGGACCTGCCCGACCCGGCACCGACCGAGCCCCGCGCCGTCGGCGTGGACGACTTCGCCCTGCGCCGCGGCCATGTCTACGGCACGGTCGTGATCGACGCCGAGACCCATCGGGTTCTCGACCGGCTGCCCGAGCGCGATGTCGCCACCCTCGTCCCCTGGCTCGCGGCCCGCCCCGGAATCGAAGTCACCTGCCGCGACCGCGCCGGCGAGCGATCTACCTCAGCGGGAAGGCTTCGCGCCCGCCCCGCCACCACCGTCAGTACGACGGGTAGCCGGCTGGATCACCCGACACCGGGCCAGCCTGACCGAAGAGGAGAAGACCCACAGGCACGGGCGGGGACGTGCGGGTGAGGTCGAGGCCGGCGGGGGTGAAGGCCGGGCCCCAGGGCGGTTCGACGAAGTAGGTGTCGCGGGGGCCGCGGGCGGGGTGCTTGCCCAGGAGGTCGGCGTAGTCGCCGAGGTGGAGCCGGGTGGTCGTGGTGATGCGGCTGAGGTTGTGGCGGGTGGCGTCGTGCACGTCGACGTCGAGTTCGGTGGCGTGCACGGGGATCCCGAGGCGGGTGCCCAGGTGGTTGCTGAAGTTGCCGGAACCGCAGAACAGGTCCGCCACGAGCGGCTCCGTGCCGTTGTCGGGGAGCGTCGCGTGGATGTCGGCGAGGGCGTCGGCCACGGCCACGGCGTAGTCGTCGACGCAGCACTCGATCACGGTGCGGCCCAGCAGGCGGATGCCGACCGCTTCCATGCGGGGAGCGGGCACCCCGAAGGCGGCCGTACCACGTGAGGCCAGGTCGGCGCTGCTGATCAGCCCACCACGCGGCGAGGCGCTGGGCAGAGGGCGGCCGGCGCGAAATCGCCCAGGCGGACGAGCTCGCTCACATCGCCCGGTTCCTCGAACACTACGAGTAGGCTCGCAGGTATGGGAATTGACTGGGAGAACATACTCGGCGCCAGCGGTGACGGCATAGAAGATGCCTACGACAGGGCGGTCTCCGCGGCCACATACAGCGATGACCCGGGGGACGACCGTCGGCCACTCCCCATCGGCGAAGAGCTCGACGACACAGACGGCTTGCGCTGAAGTGAGCACCCGCACGAAACGCCCCGGCACGCCCCGGAGTTTCGCTGCCTCAGAGATCGCGTCACGTCAGGGGTACACACCCACGCACACGACACACCGGTATCAGCTCGACCTGTAGCAGAGAGCGGACGGGCCGGACCGGGACATCACCCCGCCCGGCCCGTCCGTGCTTTCGATACTCGCCCGGCATCCCCTCCGTCCTGGACGGCTCCAGCAGGTGCGGCGTCGTCCGGTCGTGCATGCAGGTCCAGAGCGTCGACTCCTTGGTCTCTTTACCTGCTGGCCCCCGCATGAGGTCGTGGAGGGGGCGTTGCCGATGCCGGAGCACGGGCCGTCCGGCTCCGGCGGCCGGCCGACCACGAACCCATGGGGACGCAGTCGGCCCCCGCCGGTACCTTGGCGGGGCGACGTCCCGTGGCAGCAGTCGGCCGACCGAGCGCCGTGGCAGGGCCGGTCGCACGGTCAGCGTGCGCCGACGGCGTTCGTCGGCCGCGTCCTGGCCCGGTCGAAGAAGTCCCGCAAGGAGTGCTGAATGTGGTCAGTGGTGTCAACGGCCGGAATCGCACCGGGAGACCGGTTCGACTGGTACTCCGGCATCGTGTCGAGCGAGGTGATGCCCGCCGCCCTCAGCTGCAAGCGGCCCGCCGAGTTCCAGGGTGAGGCCGCGGTGCTGGACCTGGGGGAGATCCGCGCGTCGAGGTTCTCCCTGTCACCCCTGCGTTCACGGCGTACGGCGCCGATGATCCGGCGTGGCGACCCCGAGGAGTACCAGCTGGCCCTCCTGCGCAAGGGGGCCACGTCACTGTCGCAGTACCGGAGCGAGTGCACCATCGGAGCCGGTGATCTCATGCTCTGGGACACCTCCCGCCCCTCCGACAACCACATGCCCGCATCAGGCGGCCAGGTACAAGCGACGATCCTGATGCTGCCCCGGAGGATCCTGCCGCTGCGCGCCAAGCGCCTGGACCAGGTGCTGGCCCGGCGTATAGCCGGCGACCGCGGCATGGCCGCGATCCTGGCGTCCTTCATGACCTCACTCGAGGACCACGGCGCCGAATGCGCTCCCGAAGAACTACGCCGTCTCAGTACGGTGGCCGTCGACCTCGTGGCGGCGTGCCTGGCCCAACAACTGGATGCGCAGGACCAGCTCCCCGCCGAGGTCCGGACGCAGGCGCTGGTGCAGCGGATCCACGCCTTCATCGAACACAACCTCGGCGACCCGGAGTTGAATCCCCCAGCGGTCGCCGCCCACCACCACATTTCGGTGCGCACCCTGCACCAGCTCTTCCACGGCCAGGAGAGCGTCAACGCCCGGATACGCCGCCGCCGCCTCGAACAGTGCCGCGCCGACCTTGCCGACCCCGCTCTCCGCGGCCGCCCCGTAGGGGCCATCGCCGCTCGTTGGGGCTTCAGCGGACCCGTGGTGTTCAGCCGTTCCTTCCGCGAGGCGTACGGAGTCAGCCCGACCGAGTTCCGTGCGGGGAGCGTGCTGACCGTGGAGGTCACAGCGGGCGCGCTTCACGGGGCGTAGGCAGTCAGTAGCTCTGTGGTGTGGGTGACGTCCGCGTCGCGGGCCTTGGCCAGGGCCTCGAATTCGGCGCGGTGATCGGCGATGGATGTGCGCTGGTAGTCGGATTCGACCGTGAACCAGATGCCCACGAGGTTGGTGGTCCGCTTGCAGGCGATATCGGCCTGCGCCGCTTCGATCTCGGTGGCGTCGGGCTTCTCGGCCTGGATCGACGGTATGCCGGCCCCCGCCTCCATGGGACTCGGCGCGTCGTAGCCGTGCGTGCTCAGACACTTGGACCAGCGGGCGAACACGGCCTTCACCCGCGGATCTTCGATCGAGCGCCTGAAGCTGTCAGCCTTGGTGGTGGATATGAGCTGGTCTGGACCGGTACCCGGACCCCGGGTACCCGAGGGGGCCGTTTCCAACTGCTCCGAGGCCTTCTCCGAGCAACCCCCCTTCGGCAGCTCGCGTCCTCGGAAAGAGGCCGTCGGCGTGCCGTCGGCGCTCCTGCCGAACAAGGCGGTCGTCTGCTCGGCGGAAGGCTTGATCCCCGACCCGGCAGCCGAGGGTTCGGCTTGCGCCATGGGAAGGTGGTAACCCCATTCGGCGGCCGCGGCCGCGTCCGTTATCCCGTACCGGCGGAACACGAGGGAGTCGCGAGGCGAGAGCACGGGCTCGGGAAAGACCGGGTACTCCAGGCCGTACGTCTTCATGCACGCCTGGATGAGCTTTCCGTGGAGCCAGTTGCGCCTCGCCGACTGGAGAGGCGTGAGCATGTAGTCCTCGACCGGCAAGCGCAGGGTCTCGGCCTGCGCCGGATCAATGGTATGCGCGGCCGACTCTGCCGGCGGGGTGGCTCCCTGGCCCGTACAACCGCTCGCCAGCAGGGCCGTCAGAAGAGCCCAGGCCGGCAGGCGCCGGAGAGCACGGTTCGGCGTGGTCATCGCTTCCTCAGCAGTGCACGGGAGGCCCTTGCCCACGCCTGGGCGTGGGCAAGGGCAGAGGGGTACCGGTGGTCAGCGGGCCCGGACGGCGGGGCAGGAGCTGACCCATCCCGGACCGTCGACCGCCATGGACGCCTCGTTGTTCCGGAGGTTGGGGGTCAGGTTGCCACCGTAGAACCCGCTGATGACGTTCGAGTCGCCCACGTAGTTCGGGTACACCCAGATGCGAACGTCACAGGTGCCGGCCCCGTTGTCCGCGGAGGCCGCGTTGTTGCGGATGGCGTGCCCGTCGCTGAAGTTGCCCGAAAGGGTGGGAACGGCAGTCTTGCTGCTGCCCCAGAAACCCCCCTGCCGGTTCGGTGAGTACCAGAGGCAGAAGAAGTACGGGCTGTCGTTGTCACAGCGGGAATCGGCACGCCACTGATCGATGCGGACATCGCTCGCACTGGCCGATCCCGCGGCCGCGGTCACGATGAGCGCGGCAACGGCGGCGGCTGCCCCGGCGCGTCTGGCGAGCTTCTTCACGAACATGTCGGTCTCCCCCATGAAGCGTTGAATGGTTGGTGGTGGCGGTAAGCGGCGGCAGCCCCGACGGTGTCCGCCCACCTCTGATGCACGGGCGACAAACCGTTCTCCCCGGCACAGATGTCGGACTGGGTACCACCCTTGTGTCGATCTTGGTGGGAGCCGGCCACTGACCACCCTCACCGGACCGAACGCGCCGTCCCCACAGGAGCCCGACCACCACTTCCCGGGCTCCCCGCGCTCATCGAACGTCGGACATCACCGAACCTATTCAGAAGCCGATCACAGCGCTGTACGGTCGGCGCGGGATTCCTTGACTCTCAGTGCACGGAACCCGGCGGGGCTGATTCCGTACGTCGCGGGGCGGCATCCGTTGGCACCGAGCAGACCGGGGTGACGAAGCGGCCTTCACTCCCTCCATGTTCCGGTGTGCGCCATCTCGGCCACGAACGGGCGTACTCGCAGCAGATGACGACTGCGGTGCGGATCGGCGGCGGGGAAAGGGGCGTGCCGTCGAGTCCCGAGCCGAGCACGGCGGTTCTGCGCGAGCGCTGCCTGGACTTCCTCTTCGGCCCCCACCTCCCCATCGCCTTGGACGGGGTGATCTGGCAGTTGAACGGGGAGTTGCCCGCCGACGCGGACTACCTGGCGGGCATCGACCGGGACATGGACATGCGCCTCGTCGGCAGGAACTGACCTGTGGCGATGCGCGCGCCGGCCGCAGCCCCCTGACGGCGGTGGCCGCGAAGGCGACCGCGGTGAAGGCAATCCCCCACGCGATCGACGATGCGGTGCAGCCCGCGGCGGACGGCCACGGCGAAGGTGGCGAGGAGCACCGCTCACGTCGCGGTCGCGCAGGCGGCGAGGTTGAGGCCGAGGGTGCTCCAGTCCATGCCGGCCATGCCGGTCATGCCGGGCTCTGGGCGCCGTACCAGGTGGCGGGGGTGGCCGGCATGGCGGAGCTGCCCTCACGGGTGGGGCGTACGGCGAGGATCTGGTCGACGCCCATGCGGCGTTCGGCGAAGGCGAGGGAGGCGCCGGCCAGGTAGAGGCGCCACACACGTCCGGTGGTTTCCCCTACGAGGTCCTCGACTTCGCACCAGCGGTGTTCGAGGGTGGTCCGCCAGGCGTCGATGGTGGTCGTGTAGTGCTCGCGGAGGGACTCGGTGGAGCGGACCTCCAGGCCCGCGCCCTCCAGCAGGTCCACGGTCCGCCCGACGGGGCGCATGTGCATGTCGGGGGCGATGTACGTCTCGATGAACGCACCGCCGCCGGGGGCGTGGGCGCCGCGGGACATCTGCTGGATCAGCAGCCGGCCCTCGGGGCGCAGCGCGTCGTGCAGTTTCGCGGTGAAAGCGGGGTATTCGGCGTCGCCGACGTGTTCACCCATCTCGATCGCGGCGGCCGCGTCGTAGCCCCCGCCGTCGATGTGCCGCCAGTGCCGCAGAGTGACGTCCACCAGGTCGGCCACCCCCTCGCGTGCGGCCCGCTCGGCGACGAAGTCGCGCTGCGCCCGGGAGAGGGTGACGGCGGTGACGCGCGCCCTGTGCTCGCGGGCTGCGTGCACGGTGAGGGAGCCCCAGCCGCAGCCGACGTCGAGCAGCCGGTCACCGGCGCGCAGCCCGAGTTTGCGGCAGACCAGTTCGAGCTTGTCCCGCTGGGCGTCGGCGAGGGTGTACGCGGGGTCGTCCGGCCGGGTCCAGTAGGCGCAGGAGTACGCCATCGACTCGTCGAGGAGGAGTGCGTAGAACTCGTTGGACAGGTCGTAGTGGTGACTGATCGCGGCCCGGTCCCGGGAGGCGCTGTGCGGGCTCCCGGCCAGGCGGGCCCGTCCGTCGGGGCGTTTCGGGGGCGGGCCGACGACCCCCAGGCGTACGGCAAGGACGGTGGCCGCGGCCATGTCCGCCGGCCGTGGTCGGGCTGCGGGCAGGTCGCGGGCCGTCCGGCCGGCCTGCGACAGGGCGTCGGCGAGATCCCCTTCGACGTCGAGGTCCCCGGTGACGTACGCCTCGGCGAGGCCGAGTTCGCCCGGCTGCCACAGCAGACGGCGCAGCGCCTGGGGCGAGCGGAGCGTGACGAGGGGGGCGTCGGCGGGGCCCGTCCGGCTGCCGTCCCAGGCGCGGACGCGGACGGGGAGGGGGCCGGGGAGGAAGTGGCCGAGGAGCTGGGCGAGTCGGTCGGCGGCGGGCTTCACGGTCGGGTCCCTTCGGTGAGGAGGAGCTGGCGCACGTCGAGGTAGCCGGAGCGGAATCCGGCTTCCGAGTAGGCGAGGTAGAACTCCCGCATGCGCTGGAAGACGGTGTCGAAGCCGAGGCCGGTGACGACGGAGCGGTGGGCGGTGAACCGCTCGCGCCACAGGCGCAGGGTTTCCGCGTAGTGGGCGCCGTAACCGTCGTCGGCGGAGTGCTCGGCGATGGTCTCCCGGGAGGGAATGAGGCCGCCGGGGAAGACGTACTTGCTGATGAAGGTGTGGGCGGCGTCGGTGCGCAGCATCTGCCGGTAGTCGCGCAGCTGGACATCGACCCGGTCGGCGAGTCCGGCCGCCGCGATCCGCTCGCGGGCCAGGGCGGCCTGTTCGGCGGAGAGGGTCAGGGTGGTCACCCGTGCTCCGCGTGCGGCGGCCCGCAGGGCGAGTTCGCCCCAGCCGGTGCCGATCTCCAGCAGGCGCGTGCCGTCGCCCACCTGAGCGAGGTCCAGGAGGCGGTCGATCTTGCGGTGCTGGGCTTCGAGGAGGGCGGCGGGGCGGGCGGGGAAGGCGGTGAAGACCGCCGAGGAGTAGGTGAGGGTGGGGTCGAGCCCATGGCGCAGCGGCGTGATGCGGCTGTGGGTGATCACGCAGTCGTAGAGCGCGGCGGCGGGCGCCCCGGCAGCCTCCCGGCCCACGGGCACCACGGGTACGGAGGGTCGCGCCGGCCCGGTCACCAGCGCGCTCCCAGAGAGCGGGCGGCCGCCGCGCCGCAGCGGCAGCCGTCCTCGTGGAAGCCCCAGCCGTGCCGGGCCCCCGCGTACGCGGTGACCCCCTCGCTCAGGCGGGGCAGCTGTTTCCGCGCGCCGACGGCGGTGTCGGTGTGCAGATCGCGGGTGTGCGCGTGCCCGCCGAGCCGTTCGTCTGCCTCGTACAGGGTGACCTCGTAGGAGGACGCGAGGATGCGGGCGGCGGTCAGGCCCGCCACCCCGCTTCCCACGACCGCCGCCTTCCGCTGTTCCACCTATGGTGCTCCCGCCACTCGACACGCCGTCCGGCTGCTGCGTTTCACTCGTACTTCGCAGCGGCCCGGCGGCCGGATTGGAGGAGATCCGAAGGGGTGGAGCGGCTCGTCGCGGGCGGGTTCAGACGGGGAGTGCGGCGAGCTGTGCGGTGAGTGTCGTGGCGGGCGGGTAGGTGGCACCCACGGCGGTGACGTGCTTCCAGTGAACGCGGCCGGTGGCGGTGAGGATGAACACCGCCCGGCGAAGCCCGATCAGGGGTGCGGTGATCCCGAAGGACTTCGCCACCGTGCGGCCCTCGTCGGAGAGCAGGGGGATGCGCAGGTTACGGTCGCGGGCGAACCGTTCGTGGCTGTCGACTCCTTGGGGGCTGATGCCCCATACGGCGGCGCCGGCCGACTGGAGGTCGGTCAGGCCGTCGGAGTAGGAACACAGCTGGGCCGTGCACACCGGGGTGTTGTCGCCGGGATAGAAGGCGAGGACGAGGGGCGTACCGCGGTGTTCCCACAGGGCGTAGTCGCGGCGATGGAAGGTTTCGCCGTCCAGGCGCCCTCCGGGCAGGCGGAAGTCGGCGACGGTGTCCCCGATCTTCGGGGTGTGGGGCATGGGGGATCTCGATTCGATAGGTCGGTACGGGCACCCGCGGACGGCGGCGCTGGGCGGATCAGGCGCGAAGGGGCATCAGGAGCAGAGGGTCGGTCGTGGGCTGGGGAGAGCCTCCGGCTGGCTCGAGGGTGAGTCCGACGGCGCCGGCGTCGGCGGGGTTGCCGGTCAGGACGACGGTGCCGTCGTGGTCGAGGAGTCCGGCCGGGCGCATGATGCCGTCGTGGTCGAGCCACAGCTGGTAGGTCTTGCCCGGTGTGGGGGCCGGCAGGCGGGCCGCGGTGAAGACGGCCCTGTTCTGCCGGTCGGAGGCAACCACCGTGGTCAGCGTGCCGTTTGAGGCCCGCCCGTGAACGGTGCGTGCATCGGGTGCTGCCAGGACGGCGCTCACCGTGTCGAGCTGCTGCTGGGTCTGGCGTGCTCGGGCCCTGAGGTCCTGTCCGTTCTGCGCTTGCCATACCGCGACGCCGCCGAGTGCGGCGGCCGCCACGCCGGCCGCCAGGGCGAGCGGCACGGCCTTGCGCCGCAGGCTGCCGCCAGCGGGCTTGGTGGCGTGCGTGGGAAGGCGCGGCGGTAGCTGGCGTACGCCGTCGATGGCGGCCATGACCTGCGCCTTGGCCGCGGCGGGCGGCGGCTGGGAGACGGCCGCGGCCAGACGGGCCGCGGTCGCCTCGAACTCGGCGGCTTCCTGCCGGCATGCTTCACAGGCGTGCAGATGGGCGTCGAAGGCGGTGCGTTCGTCGTCTTCGAGGGCGCCGAGGGCGTAGGCGGCGGTGAGGGTGTGGGCGTCGGTGGCGTGGTGTTTCATGTGGTCACCCCCATGCAGTCGCGGAGCCGGATGAGCCCGTCGCGCATGCGTGTCTTGATGGTGGGAAGCGGTGTGCGCAGGGCTTCGGCGACTTCACGGTAGGTCAGCCCCCGGTAGTAGGCCAGGGTCACGGCCTGGCGCTGCAGTTCGGTCAGGCCGCGCATGCAGCGGCGTACCTGTTCGGATTCCAGGCGGGTCTCGACCTGTTCGGCGACCTCGTCGAAGGCGGTGGTGTGCTCGCGGGCGGCCTGGGCGTACTCGCGGTCGGTGGCGGCCTGGGCGGAGCGGACCCGGTCCACGGCCCGCCGGTGCGCGATCGTCGCCGCCCAGGTGGTGACGGATCCGGCTTCGGGCCGGTAGCGGGCGGCCTGCCGCCACAGGTCGATCATGACCTCCTGGGCTACCTCCTCGGACTGCGCCCGGTCGCGGACGACCTTGACCACGGTTCCGAACACCAGCGGGGCGAGGGCGTCGTAGAGGCCGGAGAACGCCTCCTTGTCGCCGTGGGCGACCTTCTGCATGACGTCGGTGAGATCGCCGCGGGCGGGGTCGGAGGGACGGCCGGTGTTGAAGGGGATCGGTTGGTTCACCTGCGGGGCTCCGGCTGTGGAGAGAAGGCGAAGGGGCGGCCGGGGGCGGCCGTCGGGGGGAGGGGCGTCCATCGCATGCCGGTCCTTGTGTCGTCGCTGGTGCGGGCCGGACCGCCCCGGGGGGACGGTCCGGCTGTGGAAACCTGTGCGTGTGTCGCCTGTTCTTCGTAGCCGACGGGCCTACGGATGGGCCTGCGGATGGGAGCCGCTGCGTCACCGGAACAAGCCCGCATTAACCCGTGGGGGGGAACCTGGACCGGTCGGGCAAGCCGGTGGGGGAGCGGCGGCGAACACCGGCCGTGAGAGAGCCCAGAAGGTGTCCACCGGGCCTCTCACCGGCCGCGTGGGACCTCCGTGCGGCCGTACACCCTCATGGGAGGTACAGAGACATGGTGCGTATGCGACGAGGTCTGGCCGTGGCCATCGCGGCCGGCGCGGTGGTGGTGGCGGGCGCTTCGGTGGCGTCCGCCGACGCGGGCGCGCAGGGCGTGGCCGCCGGCTCGCCCGGCGTCCTCTCGGGCAACCTCATCCAGGTGCCCATCCACATCCCGGTCAACGTCTGCGGCAACACCGTCAGCGTCATCGGGCTGCTGAACCCCGCCTTCGGCAACACCTGCGTCAACGCCTGACGTCTGCCGCGGGCACAGCTCCGGTCGGGGGCCGTCAGGACGGGGAGTCGCCGGCCGGTGACACCATCCGGCGCGGTGCCCGGCGCGGCCTTGGGACGCGCCGCGTGCGTATCCGCCGCCGGGCGGGTCGGCTGCGGGTGGCTGTCGGCACAGCCACCCGCAGTACCCCTGTTTCAGGCGGCCTGCCAGGTGAGAACCGCGACGACTTGCCTGCCGCGGTCCGAGCGGGCGACGAACAGGTCCGCGCCGGGCGCCCGGACGATCTTCAGGGCCCGGCAGCCCGACTCAACCCGCGGCGGTTCGCCACCAGAACGTCTGCCGGATGGTTCCCGGGAGCCGTCGGCTCCAGCGCCGGCATCCGCGCCACGTGGCAGTTCCGGCGGCCGGGAACCCAGTCGCTGACGTAGTGGCCCGGCACCCAGTGCTGCTTCCGGTACCCGTCGCCCCGGTCGCCGGTGACCGTCGAGGTCACCGCGGACGGTGTGGGCGACGCGTTCGCCGTGACGGCCACGCCCAGCACGGACGCGCCCGCCGGCAGACCGGCCGACCCGCCCGCGTAGCTGAAGGGCATCCGCCAGGCGGCCACCACCGTCGACGCAACGCGCTTACGACCTCCTTGAGTTCGGCCCCCGCACCTGGTGGCCCGCCCCCCTGCCCGCAGACCTCTCCCGTCCCGGGATCGGCCCACCCCCGGCCCACCCCCCGGACACGGCCGACCCCGGGCGCCCGACCGCCTCGATGCCTGTGCCGTGACGGCAACACCAACGATCGGTTCACTCTTCCGGAGGACGGACCAATCCGCCGGACGGGCGCCGCCGAATGGCGGGTGTGAGCAGCTTCCGCAGCACCCTCTCCCGCGCCGCACGAGGCGCACTGGCCGGCCTTCTGGCGGCGTTCACGGCGTTGGCCGTGGCCGAGCTGGTCGCCGGCCTGGTGCGGCCCGCGGCCGGCCCGGTGACGGTCGTCGGCGGTGCGGTGATCGACCGGACGCCCGCCGCGGTGAAGGACTTCGCGATCCGCACCTTCGGGGAGAACGACAAGGCAGTCCTGCGGCTCGGAATCCTCGCCGTCCTTGCCGTCATCGCCGTCGGCCTGGGCATCCTCACCCTCTCCCACCGGCGGGCCGGCGCCGCGGGCGTGCTGCTCTTCGGGATCGCCGGCTCCGCCGCGGCGCTCAGCCGTCCCGACTCCACCGGCATCGGCGACGCACTGCCCTCGGTCGCCGGAACCCTCGCAGGGGCCCTCGCCCTCTACGTCCTGGCGTCGAAAGCCGTCCTCGCCACCGCTCCTGCCGTCGCAGACGGGCAGGAAGCCACCGGAAGCTGGAACAGGCGCGGTTTCCTGGCCGCGGCCGGTGTCACCGCGGTGGCGGCCGCCTCGGCCGGAGCCCTGGGCCGGTTCCTCACCGGCCGCCAGGGTCAGGGCGCTGTCGCCTCCCGCAACACCCTGGTCCTGCCCGCTCCGGCCTCTCCGGCGCCCGCGGTCCCGGCCGGTGTCCAGCTCAAGGTCCCCGGCATCAGCCCCTTCACCACCCCCAACGCCGACTTCTACCGCGTCGACACCGCCCTGACGGTGCCCAAGGTCGACGCCGGCACCTGGCGGCTGCGCATCCACGGCAAAGGCGTCACCCGGCCGCGCACCTACACCCTCGACCAGCTCCTGGCCCGCCCCCTCATCGAACGCGACATCACCCTGACGTGCGTCTCCAACGAGGTCGGCGGCCCCTACACCGGCACCGCCCGCTGGCTCGGCGTGCCCCTCGCCGAACTCCTCAAGGAGGCCGGAGTACGGCCGCCGTCGCGAGGCGGGCAGGCCGATCAGCTGGTGGCGCGCTCGGTCGACGGGATGACGCTCGGCTCGCCGGTCGAGGACGTGATGGACGGCCGCGACGCGATGCTCGCCGTCGGCATGAACGGCGAGCCGCTGCCCTTCGACCACGGCTTCCCGGTCCGGATGCTCGTGCCCGGCCTGTACGGGTACGTGTCGGCCTGCAAGTGGATCACCGATATCGAGCTCACCACCTTCGACACCTACGACCCGTACTGGGTCAAGCGGAAGTGGGCGCGGAAGGCGCCGATCAAGACCCAGGCACGCATCGACACCCCCCAGCCCTTCGCGCGCCCGGCTGCGGGCACCATCTCCATCGCCGGTGTCGCCTGGGCCCAGCACCGCGGCATCACCCGCGTCGAAGTCCGTATCGACGACGGGCCCTGGCAGGACGCCGACCTCGCCCCGCAGGCAGGCATCGACACCTGGCGCCAGTGGTCCTACCCCTGGAAGGCCACCCCCGGCGGCCACACCATCACCGTCCGCGCCACCGACGGTGCCGGAGCCGTGCAGACCGAGCAGCGCACGCGGACCATCCCCGACGGAGCGAGCGGCTGGCACAGCGTCTTCGTCACCGTCCCCTAGACCACCGGCCGGCCCGCGGGCCGAATCCGGCATCACGACCAACCCCTTCAACACCCCAGAGAAAAACCCCCAAGGAGCAACAGATCATGAGCAGCAGCATGAAGTTCCGCCGTACCGCGGTCGCCGTCGCCGCAGCCGCCGTGCTGCCCTTCTCCCTGGCGGCGTGTTCCGACTCCGGCAGCGACACGGAAGCCGCCCCCAGCGCGGCCGCCGGTGACCAGGCCAAGACCGGAGCGAGCACCCCCGCCGGCGACTCGATGACCGGTGACCAGCCGTTCGGCCCGGCCTGCGCGGGCGTGCCCAAGGAGGGCGCCGGCTCCTTCGACGGCATGGCCAAGGACTCCGTCGCCACCGCCGCCTCCAACAACCCCGCCCTGTCCACCCTGGTCGCCGCGGTCAAGCAGGCCGGGCTCGTGGACACCCTGAACAACGCCAAGGACATCACCGTGTTCGCCCCGACCAACGACGCCTTCGCGAAGATCCCGAAGGCCGACCTGGACAAGGTCCTCGCCGACAAGGCCACCCTGACCAAGATCCTGACCTACCACGTCGTCGGCCAGAGGCTCACCCCGAAGCAGCTGGAGAACGGCAGCTTCGAGACCCTCCAGAAGGGCATGGTCACCACGAAGGGGTCCGGCGAGACCTACAAGGTCAACGGCACCTCCAACGTGGTCTGCGGCAACGTCAAGACCGCCAACGCCAACGTCTACATCGTCGACACCGTCCTGATGCCCAAGTAACCCGCACCAAGAAATCGATCCCGCGACGGCCGGTGGCCCCGCCTCCTTCGACGAAGGACGCGGGGCCACCGCCGTACCGGCGGCGCGGGTCCGGGCGTCAGCGTGCGGGCTACTTCTGGTTGAAGGGGAGGGCCAGGTCGGTGACCTGGTACTTGGCCGGGAAGGCGCCCTTGCGGGTGGCCTTGCCGGTCAGCAGGTCGACCGCGTAGAGGCGGTAGGAGCCGCCGGTGCCGATGGCGGCGAAGCCGTGGTTCGTGCCGGCCACCGGGTTGTAGTAGATGTCGAATCCGGCATCGAGGTCGGCGTCCACACCCAGGCTGCCGGTCGGGGCGAGGGTGCCGGCGTTGGCCGGGGACTGCAGGGAGATGCGGTCGGCCATCGTGTCGAGATCGAACAGCGTCGTCGCGGTAGCGGCGTTCAGGTCGTTGTTGGTGTAGGCGGCGCCGGTGACGCCCATGGCGGTCGACGGCGGGGTGGTGGGGTTGGTGAGGGTGCCGTCGACGGTGGTCGTCAGCGGGGCTGCCGCGTCGTCGATGTTGTGGCGCAGGTTCTGTCCGGTGTTGGAGATGACGCGCAGCCGGTTGGCGGCGGGGTTGAATTCCACGCCGAACGCGGTCCCGGCCGGCGCGACGGTCAGCTGGGACACCTTGGCCGCCTCGGCGTTGTCGGTGTTGAGGGTGTAGACGCCGCCCTTGTCGCCGACACCGTAGAGCTTCCCGTTCTGCACGCGGAAGTCGATGCCGACGAGCCTGGTGTCGCCGGACAGGCCGGAGACCCTGCCCAGCGACCAGGTCTTGGCCGGCTTGTTCACGTCGAACTCGACCAGACGCTGGTCACCGGTGAGCCCGATCGCGCGCAGGGCCCTGTGGTCCTGGGCGGGCAGGGTCTGCGGCGGGGTGCCGGACGCCGCCAGGGCGGGTGCCGCGCACAGGGCGGCGAGCACGGTGGCGGACACAGCAGTCATGGTGCGATTACGCATGATCTCTCCCGGTATCGGACGCCGCAGCCTGGGGGGCCGACGGCTTGCGGGGGATTCGCGGCCGCCACCGCAGTGGACGGGAGACCGCCGCGAATGCCACCCGCCCGGCCCAGACATCCAGGCAATCGCTGCTCCGGGCGGGTGGCTGTCGGCGCGTCGCCGCGGGACCCGGAACGTCACCCGTGCCGGCCCTACCCACCCACCCACCCACCCGCACGGCCACGGCCACGGCCATAGGAGGTCCGCAGGACTGATCGGCATGGACTCCCCCGTAGCGGCCGAGTCCGCGCGCGGTCGCGCCGCGCGGCGTTCGTCACAGGGCTCGGTGCGGGCGGGGGCGTTGCACCTGGAGACGGATGCGGGTGTGAAGCCGCCGGGGCGTGAGCAGGGGTTCGATCTGCACCAGGACCCCGTCCGCGACGGCGGTCAGGACGTCGCCGGGGTGTGCTGATCCCCGCACGGTCAGAGTGATCGTCAGGCGCATCGTGCGCCGGCGGCCCGTGAGGCGGCAGCGGGCTCGCACGACCCCCGGCACGGTGGCGCAGCCGGCTCGGACGGCGTGGCGCAGCGCCCGGCTGTCGAGCCTGCAGCCGGGGGCGGGAAGGTTCAGACGCCGCCGGGCCGGGCGCGGGATCTGCGCGGTGAGCAAAGCCATCGAGGCGGCGAGGGCGGTACTGGTCGCGGTGAGGAGCAGGCCGCGATCGGCTTCCTCGAGATGGCGCACGGCGGCCACGAGAGTCTTTCCGTCGCCCCACCAGGTGGCGGCCGCGCCGGCGGTCAGGAGGGCGAGTCCGCTCAGAGCGAGTGCCGTCCGGTTGGCCACGGTGCGGTTACGCATCGCCATCCCGCCGTGCAGGCCGGGTGGCGGTGGTGTGCGGGTCGCGGGTGGGGTGCAGGACGAGCCGTACTTTCGGGGTCTGTCGCAGACCCATGGTCCGCAGGGTGCGCGCGATGGCAGCGGTGGTCGTGCTGCGGATGTCGTGCGCCGTGCCGTAGACCGCTTCGGCGCGGACGGTGACCTTGCGCGGGGTGAAGCCGACCGCCTGGACCCGTAGCCCGGGGACCTCGGTGACGGCCGCCCGGACCAGCCGCGCGGCCTGCCGCCGGCTGATGACCGCCCGGGCCGGCGGGGGACAGCCCAGGGGGAGCAGACGGCGGTGGCCTGGGGACAGGGCCAGGAAGAGCAGCCAGCCCCCGGCGGCAGCGGCCGCCAGGCCCGCCGCCGGGCGCACGAGAGGCCGGCCCCCGGCCTCCGTCAGCCAATGGCGCACCTGCCCCCGGGGCGACGCGGCGCTGCCGTGCAGGTGCAGGACGGTCCACAGTGTCAGCGCGGACAGGACGGCGACGGCCAGGGCCAGACCCGTGGCGGCGGCAGGCCGTGGGGACCAGGGCCTGCGGGCCGTGATCGACGACGGACGCACGGCGATGTCCGGCTGGGGGCTCGGGGTGAGCGGGCCGAGTTCGCGGATCCGCAGGTGTGCGGGTGCGATGGCCAGTCCGGTCAAATGCCGTGTGCGGCTGGTCAGATGGTCGCGAAGGTGGACCATGCGGCCCGTGTCGGCCGGTGCGGACGGGGGCAGGTCCACCTCCACGGTCACTTCGACGCAACGCCCGCGTGTGGTGGCCGCCGACCTCAGGACGTGCCCGCCGGCCGGGATGATGGCCTCGGCGGCCGCCTGTCTGGCGATCTTGGCCGTCACCCGGTCGGCGACGGTGGTGACACCCCGCTGGGCGGCGCTCACCGTTGCCTGCGCTCGGTGACCAGAAGGTCGCGCAGGTCTCCGCCGCGCTCGGTGTGGCGGCCGGCCGCGTAGCCGAGGCCGCCCAGCGCCGCGACCAGGAGGAAGGCGCCGAAGCCGCCGAACCAGCCGGCGAATCCCAGCGCCATCCCGACTACCAGCCCGAGAACGTCCTTGCCCATGCTGTCTCTTTCTCCCATCGGCGACATGCTGCATCCGAACGGACACAGCGACACAGCGACACAGTGCGGAGCAGGTCAGGCCACCCGTGATTCGCCGGTGTCGTCCTCGTCGTCGCCGGGCAGGTGGACGTCGGTGACCGCGATGTTCACCTCCACCACCTCCAGCCCGGTGATCCGCTCCACCGCGCCGATCACGTTCTCCCTCACGTCACGCGCCACGTCCGGGACCGGGACGCCGTACTCCACGACCAGTTCCACGTCGATGGCGGCCTGGCGCTCACCGACCTCGACCTTCACACCGCGCCCGACGTTGGGGCGCCCGCCGGGCACCCGGTCGCGTACGGCGCCCAGCGTCCGGGACAGGCCGCCGCCCATGTCGTGGACGCCTGGAATCTCCCGGGCCGCGCGCCCGGCGATCTTGACGACCACGGTGTCCGCGATCGACGTCCTGCCCCGCGTGCCCGCGGGTTCGCTCACCTCGGCGCGTCCCGGCGCGTGCGCCGCGCCGTTGACGTGCTCCGGACGGGCCAGGGTCTTCTCCTGCGTGGCGGTCATCACTTCTCCCTGCATCGGTGCGCCTGCGGTTCGTACTCCTTTGACACCAGCGGACGGTCCTCCGTTACGGACCTCTTGCGCGTGAACGGGTGAACAGCAGTACGGATCGAAGTGGCGTAACGAAAGCCGGGCAGGCGGTGTCAATCCGGTGGAGGCTGGAAGGAGCCCGCGTTGAACGCTCGGTGGGGCCCGGACGATGATGAGGCGGCCGAGGCCGGTGACAGGCTGCTGAGCGTCCGGGCGGCGGAAGGGGACGAGGAGGCGTTCGAGGTGCTGGTACAGCGTCACTCCCCGGCCATGCTGCAGCTCGCCGAACGCCTCATGGGCAGCCGGCCCGAAGCCGAGGACGCCGTCCAGGACGCTTTCGTCAGCGCCTGGCGCAGCCTGCCGGAATACCGGGGTGAGGCCGGGTTCGGGACCTGGCTGCACCGCATCGTCACCAACCGGTGCCTGAACCTGCTGCGGGCCCGCAGACCTGCGGCCGACCTCGACACGGTCATGGAGCCCGCGGCTCCCGAGCACCAGTCCTCACCCGTCCGCGCGGCCGAATCGAGCGCCGCCGTACGCGACCTGGCTCAGGCCATGGGCGCGCTGTCCGCGGAGCAGAGGATCTGCTGGGTGCTGCGCGAGATCGAGGGCCGGCCGTACGAGACGATCGCCGAGGCGGTGGGGATCCGGCCCGAAGCGGTCCGCGCACGCGTCTTCAGGGCCCGCCGCATGCTGACGGAGGCGATGGCCGCATGGCGATGAACGAGCCCGACCCCAGCCGTGCCCCCTTCCCTGACGAGCCGTTCGAGGGCGAGGACTTCGAACTCCTCGCCTGCGGGCGGGACCTGGCGACCGTGTGGGAGGAGGCGGGCCGCTCGGAGAGCGACCCGCACACCGCCACCTGCGTCTACTGCCGACGGGCCGTCGAGGATCTGGAGCACCTGCGTACAGCGGCCCTCCCCCCGGCCGCCCCCGCATCCGCCGACATCGACACCGCCGCGGTAGTGCGGCGGGTCATGGACGCGGTCCGGCTGGAACTGCGCCCCGGCCGCAACCTGCCCCTGGGCGAGGCGGACGAGGACACCTGGATCTACGAGTCCGTCGCGGCCCGCACCCTGCGCGCCGCCGCCGAGCGAGTGCCCGGAGTACGGGCCGCCGGCTGCCGCATCACCCCGCTCGGCGGCAGTACGAGTCCCGCACGCGGCCCCGTCGCCGTCAGCCTCGGCATCACCGTCGCCTACGGGCTCGACCTGCGGGCCACCACCCGCGCGGTGCGCGGGAGCCTGGGCCGCGCCGCCCGGGACATGCTCGGCCTGGCCGTCTCGGACCTGCACGTCACCGTCACCGACCTTCACGAACCCCAAGACCACGCTCAGGAGACCAGGCGGTGAAGAGCCAGCGGGACCCGGCCCTGACCCAGAAGATCACCGCAGCCGTTCTGGCCGTCCCCGGCGTCGCCTGCCTGCGTCCCGGCCTGCGGAGCCTGCTGAAGGCGGCGGACACGCGAGTGCCGGCCTTCGGCGAGGCCGGGAACTCCGGCTCGGCGGTACGCATCACCTTCGACGCCCGGGGAGCGGTCACCGCCCTGCAGATCGACGTCGTCGTCCGCGCCCGGCAACAGGCCGCCCGCACGGCCAGGGCCGTACGGGCCGCCGCCGCCGAGGCGGCAGCGGCCCCACCGGGGGCGGTGAAGGTCACCGTCACCGGAATCGTGTGACCCGCCCGCCCGATCCCGGCCGCCTAGAGGGGCACCGGGCAGGTGAGGATCACCCACAGCGCCAGCGACCACACGCAGGCCGCGGCCCCCAGCAGCCGAAGACGCCGGACGCGCTCCGGCTCGATGGGAACCGCCCCGCCCACGCGCACCACTCCCCCCGCCAGGGGCGTGGCCGCACACGTCGGCGGGGGAGCGACGGTCTGCTGCGGGCCGGGCTTCACGCCGGCGACCGCCGTTGGCGGCGCCGGACGCCGACGGCGTCGGGCGCGCACCGCCGCGCCGGGCCGGGGCATGCCGCCGTGTTGGGCCAGCCCCGCCAGGAACTGCTGGTAGGCCTCCTTGCGGCCGCCCCTGGGCGTCGACCGCCCGCGTTCCCAGGACCGGACCGTCGCGGGAGTCACCCCGAACGCCACGGCCACCTGCCGGGTCGACAGGCCCCACTGCTCGCGCAGCCGGCGCCGCTCACCCGGCTCGGGCAGATCGGACCGCAGGCGCCGGGAGACCCGCGCCGCAGGGAGGGCGGCTTGACGGGGGATCGTCTGCTGATGCGCTGTTGTCATACCGATGTGACAATCCGCGCGCATCGGCTGTGACGCACGGCTGCGCACATTCACCCGGACGCCGCACCCGGGCCGGGAAGGGGCAGGACTGGGCCGGGTCAGTCCTTGTGCCGGAAGGACCCCTTCTCGACGGCTTCGGTGCCGACGCGGAAGCGGGACCACGCGTCGGGGTCGCGGTCGAGGGCGTCGAGGAGGTACGCGGTGACGGCGTCGGCGACGAGGGCGACCCGGTCGGCGTCCGTGTCGGTGGTCTCGCTCACGGCCTCCCCGGCGATGCCGCCCAGGGTGTGCTCCCCGCCGGGGACGACGAGGAGGCGCTTGGGGGCGGGGCTGAGGTCGTAGGCGTCGAGGAACCAGTCCGCTCCCCGTGTGGACATCCGCGACTGGTCCTGGTCGCCCGCGATGACGAGCGCCGGCGTGGTCATGGTCGAGTAGTCCGGCCTCATGAAGGGCAGGTGCTCGACGGCGAACGGCGTGAGCGAGTCGCCCGTGCCGGTCGCCGCGATGAGCACGCCCGCCTTCGCCCCACCGTGGGAGAAGTCCTCGCCCGCGGTGCCCTGGGCGTCGAACACGCGGGCGCCCAGCAGGGTGCCGACGGTCTGGGCTCCCCAGGAGTGTCCGACGAGTGCGACGCTCGTCCGGTCGGTGCGGTCGATCAGGTCGCCTGCCTCGGCCAGGACGGCGTCGAGGTGGTCCAGCACCGCGTGGAGGTCATCGATGCGCACGCGCCAGACGGTGCCGAAGCGCGGATCGTCGAACCCTATGGCGATGCGGCGCGAGTCCAGGTGGGTCGGTTGCACGACGACGAAGCCGGCGGCGGCCCAGCGGTCGACCAGCGGCTCGTAGCCGTCCATCGACCACGCGTTGCCGTGGGAGAAGACGATGACCGGAAGGCCGCGGCCCTCGGCTGGTGCGGTCACCTTGACCTGCAGGGGCACCGCCCGGTCACCGGTGGGAACGGTGATGGGCTTGATCGCGACGGTCTTCGTCCGGGATGGCGCAGGAGTGGGGAACATGTGCGGACTTCCTGTGGGAGAGGCGCGTACCGCATACTTGGCGGAACAATGTTCCGCCACATTAGCGGAACAATGTTCCGCGAACCAGAGGTGAGATCTTGTCCCGATCGGCCGGCTCCAGAGCAGCGGGCGCCGAGCGCACTCGCCAGTCCCTTCTCGCGGCCGCGGCGCAGGTGTTCGTCGAGCAAGGCGTCCAGGCGCCCATCCGCGACATCGCCGGCCGGGCCGGCGTGGGCCTGGGCACCGTGTACCGCCACTTCCCCACCCGCGCGGAGCTGGTCGTCGCCGTCTACCGGCAGCAGGTGGACGAGTGCGCGCGACTCGCCGCCGATCTCGCCGGATCGGCCAGGCCGGGCGAGGCCCTGACGCGATGGATGGACGCGTTCGTGGAGTTCCTCGTCACGAAGCACGGACTGGGGGCGGCACTCCAGTCCGAGGACCCCAGCCTGCAGAGCCTGCACTCCTTGATGCTCGACACACTGGTCCCGGCCTGCGCCTCGCTCCTCGACGCCGCGACGGCCCGGGGCGAGTTCGACCCGGACGTCACCGCGTACACGCTGATGCGAGCGGTCGGCAACCTGTGCATCCTCGGCCCGGGATACGACCGTGAGCACGCGCGGGCCATGGTCGCCCGGCTCCTTGCCGGCTGCCGGACGACCATGCCCCCAAACGGCCCGGTGGCGGCCTGACGACCGCCTCACCCCCACGCCCTTGAGCGAACAGGTCGGCAGCGGCGAGTTCGCCGGAACCACGCCACGTCCCGCCTGCGGGTCTGCCGTCCGCTCGGCCGACGGCGGCCCTCTGCGGCGTGGGGCCGGTCGGGTCAGGCCACCCTGCTCTCGATCAGGGGGCACCCCACTGGTCCGTCACTTCGACGCGGCACTGCGGACGGCGTGGTGAACGGCGCGGGCCAGGCGGGCTCCCCATACCGAGCGGGGCCCGGCGAAGGCGTGGACCTCTTCGCCGGGACGGGGACTCCAGGCGGCGATGCAGACCGCGTCGGTGGGCGTCCCGCTGCAGTCGTACCCCGCTTCCAGCAGGCCCTGCACCTTCGCCTCCGTGGCGGTGGCGACCGCGTTGACCAAGGCGGCATCGGACAGCGCCACGGGGATGGTGGCGACGATGTTGATCGTGCCGGGTGCCGCCGGCCGGAGCGTGCCCTCGGCGGGAGAGGCGGCCCACCCGCGGACCTCCAGGCCCGCGGTGACACTGGTCTGGACGCCGCCGCCGTGGGCGTGGACGTGCCGGGAGACGTCGGCAGCGGTCATCAACCCCACCCCCGCCCCGTGTGCCCCCGCCTCTCGCGCCAGGTCGGCGAGGTGCCGGTCGGGATCGGTGCGCCGGTATCCGTGGGGCACCTGGGCGTTGAGGATCCAGGACCGCTCACCGATGCCTCCGCCGAGGACCGCGCTGCTGATCATCCGCCAGCCGGCGTCCGCCCGCCACAGCAGGCTGTGCAGCCGCTCGCCGTTCTCGGTGCGCACGAGCTGCTGGACGGGCAGCGCTTCGCCGGCCGGACGGGGTGCGGGAAGGACAGAGGTCACGGGGGAGTTCTCCTTGGGGCAGCGAACCCGCCGATCGTATGTCGCGAGCCGCAGGCGTTTCGTGCGGACCTGGCACAACCGGCGTGGAGCCCGGCCGGGGCCGGGGTGATCGCGTCCTCCGCCCGCCTCTCACCGCGACGGCCGCAGACCATCGATGACGATGACGGTCACCTGCGCGGCCCCGGGTCTTGGCGTAAGCCAGCATGGCTTGGCAGCAGCCCACGGGGGGTCAGGCCCCCGTCAACCCCTACGGTGACCACGTCACAGGCTGCGCGGTTTGCCGGCAGAGCGCGCTCGGGCGCCCTGGAAGTCTGGAAAGCCCTGTGCACCTGCGCAGTCGCCTGCTCAACGAAGACCTGCTGACGAAGCCGTTGCCCGCCCGGCCGCTGATCGGCCGGTGCGTAGCTGCTCCGCCTCGGGGCTGACGGGTAGCCGCTCGGCACGCCGCCGGAGTGCGCATGACCGATCCGATGACCGATGACCGCCTCCCGTGACCGATCCGGTGAGCGACGGCGTGAACGATGCCGAGCCCCGTGACCAGTTACTGATCGGGGTTCGATCGGTCACCGGCCATGATCGGTCCGCAGGCATCGGTCATCCCTCCACCACACCCTCGCCCCGCATCTCCCGGTCCGGACTCCCAAGGCTTGCCCACCCCCAGGGAGGCCACAGTTGCACGGACCCGGTCACGAGGAGGCGGCCCTGGGGCCCGCGCGGAACGGTGGTCGGGTCGGAAGCTCATGGGGCGGGGCCGGCGGCGGCAGTCTGGGCACTACGCTGCACGCGTGATCGATCATCCGAACGTACGTCTTGCCGACCTTCTCGACCGCCGTGCGGACGGGCACGAGCCCGCGCCAGAAACGGTGCTCGCCGCGCTGTTCGAGGGTGGGGTGTTCGTTCCCGTCACCAACACCGGATCGGTGATGTTCCTCCCCGACGACGAGCAGCCACCCACGCTGCTCGGCTTCACCGACGCGGCGCTCGGCGCGCAACTGCTGCCGACGGCCGCCGGGATGGTGCACTGTGACGCGGCGCGGCTGAAGGAGATCCTGGAGAAAACCGGCGTCGCCGTGCTTGGGGTCCGCTCCGGAAACGGGCAGGCGATCTTTCCTGAGCAGGTGCTGAGGGACTGGGCGACCTACGGGCCCGGGGCGGAAATGAAGCTCGACTGGTCCACCGACCCAGTGGCGGTCGCCCTGCGCGACGCCCTGGTTCGGCGGGTCCGCGAATTCCCCGCCGTCCGCTCGGTGTGGGTGGCGCAGGTCCGGTGGCGGACCAGCGGCGAGGAACACCTGATGCTGCACGTCGCCGTGGACGAGGACCTGCCCTCGGCCTCCGCCGACCGCCTGATGCAGATCCTGCTCGGCGAGGAGGTGAAGCTCGGCCCAAGGCACCCGAAGGTCGGGATGCTCGCCCTGAACACCACCACCCACGCCGACACCATCGCCCAACTGAACCGCCAGGGCCTGGACACGGTGCGCCACGACGTCGCGTCGGGCCAGGTCCAGGTGATCTGCCGCGAGTACGACGACCCGCCGGCGGCCCCGGCGAACGGCGCCGCGCCCCCTCCCCAGGCCAAGCGCCGCTGGTTCGGCCGCTCCTGACGGGACGACGCCGATCCGCTCTCCTTCGGTTCTTGCCGGGCTCCCAACGCGTACGCCGTCGGACAAGTTCCGAAAGAGAGGGCCCAAGACTGGCTGACCACATGAAGACCATTTCCCGATCTCAGAGTGATCGCGTTCGCGCAGGTCGGTGGCCGGATTGATTGGATCGGCGCCTGCAGGCGTAATCGACCGATTCCGGCCCGGATTGACCTTGCGCGGAATGCTTGGGGTCTAAGGCACTGCCGGGCCCGACAGGTACCTGCCCTTGCGGTCGTGGGGCCAGGCATTGGCCTCGCAACCCGCCAGCCCCTTGAGCTGCTGCATCATCGCGGGGGCCGGCTTGCCCGGAGCCGGGCACGTTTCGTGTCCGCGGCCTATCTCGTGGCCGACCTCGTGGTTGATGATCAGCGCGCGGTACTCCGAGACCGGTCCGTCGAACTGCGGTGAACCCTGCTGCCACCGTTTGAGGTTGACCACGACCGTGTGGTTGGTACTGCAGTTGGTCTCGCCGACCAGTTCGGGCGTGGTGATGTCGCACAGCCGGTTCGTGGTCTGCGGTGTCGCGATCCGTACGGTGAAGTCCGCCGTGCCCTGCCCGGCCAGCTGGAAGCCGTACCGGTCGTCCCGGATCCACCCCCGCCGGTCCGCGAGGACCGTGTCCACCTCCCGCGCGACTTGGTCGGCGTCCAGGCCGGAGCCGTCCTCGACCTCCACCCGGTAGCGCCGCACGGGCCCGTTGCCGCGCTTGCCGGCCGAGACCTTGGCGGCGGTGAAGGTGCCCGCCCCGGACGGGGGCACGTCGCTGTGCGCGCTCCGGCTCGGCTCGGGCGTGGGCGTTGGCGAAGGCGACGTGGACGGCATCGGCGGCGCCGGGGAGGAGGGCCCTGGGCGCATGGCCGCTTGGGCCCCGGACTCGACCGCCGGTGGGTCTACCCGGAGCAGGACCGCCGTGCCGCCGGCCCCGCATGCCGCGCAAACCAGCCCCAGGACCGAGCGGCGGAGCCGTCTGCGGCGCTTGGAGCGGGCTTGGGCCCTGCGGGCGGAACTACGTCCCCCGCTGCGTGTGCTGTTCGATTCGCGCATACATGTGCCGTCCGGAACGTGTCCGTTCGGCCTTCCCCCTGGATATTCGGTACGTGGAACTGAGGAGACGGCAGTGCTCGACGAAGCTGCTGAGCGTGCGCTCCTGGCGGTGCGAGAGCTGCCGACCCCGCACGATCGCGATCTCAACGCGTCGCGTGTGCTCCGCACTGCCGGACAGGATGACCACGAAGGGCGCCTCCTCGCGGTGCCGGTCGTAGATCACGAAGCGCTTGTGCGGTCACCACAAGGCGGGCCGGAGCCCGCACAGGCGGGGATCCGCATCGGGATCGCAACGAGGACGGCGACTTGGACCGGGCCGAGCCCCCCGGTGGCGGTGAGGAGGTGCCTCAGCCCTTGCGGACACGGATGACGACGGTGCTGCACACCTTGTCGGCGAAGGTCTGCTTCTTGGGGTCCCACAGCGGCCAGATCCAGCCGATGTGGCAGGGGACGCTGTCGAGGATGTGGGCCAGCTTGCGGACGAAAGCCAGGCCGAATCCGCAGGTGCGGCCGTCGCTCTCGCGGCGCAGGCTGATGCCGACCGCCTTCTTGCCGATCGACTGCCCGGTCGAGCCCTCCTTGTATAGCTGGAAGAAGCCCATGGCGACCGCGTACGCGAGACCGACCACGAAGAAGACGCCGGGTTCGGCCGTGTCCGGGTCGGCGGCGGTCGCCAGGTCGACCAAGCCCAAGGCGTACATCGGGCCGAGGACGATCAGCGTGTCGAGCAGGTCCGCCCCGACGCGCAGCCCCCAGTGGGCCAGCTCGGGCATCCCGCCCGGCACACCGGGAGCGGGGTGGGCCCCGTAGGCAGCGTGCTGCGGGGGGTACCCGTACTGCGGGGTGGCCTGCTGAGGGTAGCCGTACTGTGGCGGCACGCCGGGCGGGGCCTGCTGGCCGTACGGGTTGTTCGGATCGCTGAAGCTCAAGGTGAGATCTCTTCGTTGTAGGGGAACGCGGACGACGTGCGGCAGCGCGAAGCCACACGCACGTCGTCCGCATCGCTGTCAGCGGGTCAGTCGAGGACGTCGGGGATCGGCTCGGTGTTGCTGCGCTGGAGGGCGGTCTTGGAGCCGGCGGCTGGGCCGAGGGCCCAGTCGGAGAGGGCCATGGAGTCCATGTACCGCTCCTCGTCGTTCAGCAGGACCCCGATGATCGTCTTGCCGTTGCGTACGACAGAGAAGACGAGGCACTTGCCCGCGGGGGTGGTCCAGCCGGTCTTGATGCCGATCGCGCCCGGGTAGGCGTAGCCGGTCGGGCGGGGCTGGATGAGAAGGTTGGTGTTGCTCCAGGCGGCGACGCTGGAGGTGCCGCCGGTGCTGTAGGTGGTGGTCTTCACCAAGGTCTGGAACAGGGTATTGGTCATCGCGTGCCGGGTGAGGTTTGCCAGGTCGCGCGGGCTGGTGAGGTTCTGGCCGGTCGGCGAAATGCCGTCGAAGGAGTCGTAGACCGTGTTGGCCAGGCCCAGCTCCTTGGCCTTGGCATTCATCTTGGCGATGAAGTCCGCCGTACGGGCGGCCAGGGTGGTGCCCGTGCCGAAGGTGTCCGCGAGGGCGTACGCGGCGTCGTCGCCCGACGGCAGCATCATCCCGTACAAGAGCTGACGAACCGTCGGAGTCGCGCCCGCCTTCAGCTGGGCCGAGCTCCCGCCCTTGACGTAGACGTAGTCTAGGTACTCCTGCTTGACAGTGACCTTCTGGTCGAGGTTGAGACCCGGCAGGGTGGCGACCACCAAAGCAGTCATGATCTTGGTCGTGCTCGCCATCGGGCGCTTGGTGTCGGCGTCCTTGGCCATCAGCGTGGCCCCGTTGGTGCCGTCGACCACGATCGCGCCGGCCGCGGTGAGGGTTGGCGCTGGAGCGGCCTGGGCGGGTGCCGTGACGGTGAGCAGGGCACCGGTGGCGATGGTCACCGCGAGCGCGCCCTTGGCGCGCCGCATCAGGGTGGAGATCACTTCTGTCCTTGATCGTGTTGAAGAGCCCCGGACGGGACGGGAGGTCCGCTAGGGCGCCCCGTGCGGGAAAACGCAAGCGGGAGCGCCGCGTTGCTTACAGCCGAGGCCGCCGTGCTCCGGTCGGCGGGCGCCCGTAGTACGCAGCAGGTGTCCCCGGCTGCGCACGACGGGGCCCGGTCCTGAATCAGAGCTGGACGCCTACGCCCTCGAAGGTGCCGTTGCCGCGGCCGCGGTGGAAGGACATCTTGTTGTCCTTCCAGCTGACGATGTCGAGCTTGCCGTCGCCGTCGACGTCACCGGTGACGATCTTCAGGTCGGTCCAGGTGCCGGCCGCGGCCAGACCGCCGGAGTCCAGGGTTCCGTTGGCGTTGCCGGTCCAGCGGACCAGGGCGCCGTTCTCCCAGACGCCGACGACGTCGTCACGGCCGTCGCCGTTGAAGTCACCCGTGCCGAGAATGATGACGTTCTGGAAGGAGGCGTCGGGCCAGATCTTCTTGCCGCCGGTGAAGTCGAGCTGACCGTTGCTGCCGACCTTGTAGGCGTACAGCTCGCCGTTGGGGCGGGTCGCGAGGACGCCGTCCTTAGGGCTGGCGGGGTCGAGCTTGTAGCGGGTCAGGTGCTTGAGCTTGGCCCAGGTGGCGTTCTGCGGGCTGAGGGTGACGGTGGTGGCGAAGGTGCCGTCGCCCTTGCCGGCGTGCAGCAGGATGCGGTCGCTCTCCCAGACGGCGGCGATGTCGCGCTTGCCGTCGCCGTTGAAGTCACCGGCGAAGACCCGCTGGACCGTCTTCCACACCCCGGGAGTTCCAACCGCCGTCGGGGTCGGCTCGAAGGTCCCCTCGGCCCGGCCGCGGTAGACCTGGAGGGTGCCGTTCTTGTCGACGGCGGCCAGGTCGGCCTTCCCGTCCCCGTTGAAGTCCGCCAGGACGCGGTGCTCGGTCAGGTTGCTCGTGTCGGGGCCCGGCACGGTGACATTGGACTTGATCCACTGCCCGAGGTCGTCGACGCGGACGGCGCGGGCCCCCCGGCGGGATTCACCCTCGGGGGCACCGAGGCAGGAACCGAGCCACGAACCGGTCGCCAGCGCGACCAGCTCCTGCTGCCCCGCGTTCTCCCGCGTGAGCGGCCCGCCCGCATCCCCCTGGCAGATCGCCGAATCACCAGCCGGCTCGAGATCGACGACCGCATCGGCGGTGGTGGCGGTGACGCTGAACTGCCCACTGTTCAGCAGCCCCGGCACCCAGCTGGTTTTGGTACGCCCGAAACCGGCACTGAGCAGAGCCTGCCCGGCGGCGGGCGCCTGCCCGGCCAGCACCGCCGGGGCGACATTGGCCACCGGCACGCCCAGCTTGAGCAGCGCGACGTTCCGCTCCGGGTGGACGACCACATCCGTGGCCTCCACAACAGCCCCGCCGGCGGCGTTGTTCAGGTCCGCGCGGCCGACGGTGACCGTGGTCTTCTCCTGAAGCTTGCCGCTGACGGGCCGGTCTTTGGTGGCCGAAACGCAGCTGGCCGCCGTGAGGACGTAGCTCTTGTCGACCAGGACCCCCGAGCAGCCCTTGAGGTGATCACCGAAGACGATGCTCGCGGCGAAGGCGCGGCTTCCATCGGTGACCGGCGCGCCGGTCAAGGACGAGGCGGGCGTGGCGGTCAACACGACCGCGGTGGCTGCAGCGGCCGCGGCGACAGCCGCGACCCGCGGGTGACGGGAACGGTGAGAAGGCATTAGACATGTCTTTCAGAAGAGTGCGTGATGTTGCGTGGTCCGCGTCGTGGATGACGACTCGACAGGACCGGTGGGGGAGCTGATCAGCCGGTGACGCGCAGCTCGACGAGGACGGAGGTGACGTTGCCGTTGTCCGCTTCGCCGATCGGCTTGTAGTCGTTGGCGGGTGCGTCGACGACGGTCTTCTGGCCGCCGGTGGTGATGGTGGCCTTGACCGGGTAGTCCTTGGTCCAGATACCGAAGGACGAGGGAAGCTCGAGGGTCACGTACCCCTTGGGGGCGTTGACGTCGAAGCAGAAGAGGCCTTCGCCGGTACGGGACCTGACCCTGATGTCTGGTGTCCCCGCGGAGCAGTCGGTCAGGGTGATGTGGCCGTCGCCGCGCTTGAGGAGGATCTTCTGCTCGGCCTGGATCTTGGCGGCGTTCGGGTAGGCGAACTCCTCGACGGCGGTCGGCATCTCGCCGTCGGCAACGCGGGATGGGGCCTGGGGGCCGGCGTAGGCCACGCCAAGGGACGCGAACCCGGCGAGGGCAGCGCTGGTGAGACCGGTGAACAGTGCCTTACGGGCACGGGATATTGCCACGGCTTTCCTTCAAGAACAGGAATGAGGGACTCCGGATAAGGGGCCCTCTGGAATTCCCAGAAGTAAAGCACATGTATGATCCACTCGCCGTCTCGAATCCTGGGTTATCGGTGGCATTTGGCCATTCCCGCCTTGAGAAGTGGCTAATAGTCGACCATGTGCCTGCGTACTTCGCTGGGTAGATGAAGTGGATTCATGAATTCCGAATGGCCAGTTGCGTGAGCATTGGCGCGAAATCGAGCTAGGGGGGAACCGTCGTATGAAACGGCGAGCATTCCGTTCCGGACTATTGGGCTCCGGAACGCCATCCCGGAGAAGGGGAAGAAGACTCCGCAGCATCTGTGGTGTCGTACTCCCGGTAGCCCTGACCGCAGGCTTGCTGGGGGCCGCGTCTGCCACTGCCGAGGGGCTGGATGACACGTACGCAGACCGCGAAGTCGTCGTGGACTACTGGCAAACGGGCGGCGCCGGGGTGCGTGAGGCTGCCGAGCGGGCGCTTCTGGGCACCGACGACGACATCCGGAAGTT
>NZ_CP034350.1:3982500-7272878 GCF_003950035.1 Streptomyces sp. W1SF4 | reverse complement strand
CCTACGCGAGCGCGGACAACCCGTGCTCCGGCTACCTGGTGACCGGCGCCGGCACGCGGGTGTGGGTGGACGCGGGGAGCGGGACGCTGGCGCAGTTGCAGCGGTACGTCCGGCTGGACGGCCTGGACGCCATCTGGATCTCGCACCTGCACGCCGACCACAGCGCCGACCTGCTCACCGCGTACTACGCCGCGCTGTACGCGGACATACGGCTCCCCGCGCCCATCCCCCTCTACGCCCCGCCGGGCACCGCCGACCGGCTGGCCCACTTCCTCACCAACACCTCGACCCGCAGCCCGGTCGAATCCGCCTTCGCCGTCCACGAGCTGTACGACGGACACCGGGCCCGGGTCGGCTCCCTCACCCTGACCAGCCGGGCCGTCGCACACGGCATGCCGGCCTTCGCCGTCCGCGTCGACGGGGCGGGCGGCTCGCTGGTCTACTCGGGCGACACGGCGCCGTGCCCGGGCCTGACCGGCCTGGCCGAGGGGTGCGACGTACTGCTGTGCGAGGCGGAGAGCGACCGGCCGCCCACGGACGGCGAGCCGGTGCACCACACCCCGGAGCAAGCCGGTGCCACCGCCCGCGCCGCCGGCGCGGGCCGGCTGATCGTCACCCACGTCGGCCACGCCCTGACCCCGTGGCAGGCGCTCACCCGCGCGGCCACCCGCTTCGAAGGCCCTGTCGACTGGGCCGCCCCGGGCGCCGTCTTCCCGATCGGCTAGGTGTGTTGTCCCGGGGCGTGGGTGGCACGCGTGCTGGGTGCTTGGAATGGGTGAGGGCTTCCGGGTGCGGTGTGGATCGCGATATCTGCACCGAGTTCATGAGGCCCTCGTGGTCCACCGCAATGCCCCGCTGACCGAGACCGGACGACTGCGGCTGGCCCGTGTGGCGGGCCGCGGAACGCTTCCAGGTCAGCCACACCACCAGCCCCGCAAGACGCCCGCCGAGATCGCGTCGGAAGTGCTGCGCCTGCGGCGTTAACACCGCATCGGTCCGGTGCGACTGGCGGTCCGGTGCCGCATCACGGCGTCCACCGCATCCTCCAAAGACACGTCCAGCCGCCGGCGAACCCGTCCGCCACTACGAACGCGCCCGCCCCGGTGAACTGGTCCACATCGACGTCAAGAAGCTCGGCCGCCTCGCCTGCACCGAGGACCTGCCCGACGAGACCGCACCCACCTGCACCGGCTTCCTGGCCCGAGCCACCGCCCACTTCGCGTCCCCGGGCATCCCCGTCGAACACGTCCTGACCCACAACGCCTGAGCCCACACCAAGAACACCTGGCGCCAGAACTGCCAGGAACTGGACATCAGCCCCAGGTGGACCAGGCCCTGGCACCCGCAGACCAACGGCAAGCCCTACACCGGCATCGGCGGCCAAACAACCGCCAGCCGCGGCACCAACCTGCTCGTGCTCAATACACCGAAGCCGTGTCTTTCGGATCAGGTCGCTGTTGGCCGTGGCGGTCATCATCTGTGCCTCGCTGGCAGGCTGTGGCGGGACGCCCACCGTCGAGGACCATCCCGGCAACGCCGGGCTGCAGGGGCCGGGGAAGGCAAGGGCCGCGGGCCGGGTCATGACGCAGCCGGTGCTGGAGGCCGCTCTCCCCCAGGGCATCAACCTGCCCAGGCTCACAGGGAACGGCGGCGCCGCGGTCCACGCGTGGGACATGTCGAATCCGGCGATCTGCCAGTCGGAAACCTGGCTGGACGACGAGTGCGCCGACGCCCTCGCCCTGGGCATGAGCGGCCTGTCCGGCAGGAACGAGCGGATCGTCATCCGGTTGATGTCCTTCGACGACGAAGCCACGTCCAAGGCCCATTTCACCAGCCGGGGCACACCCGACGAGGTGGGGACCGACCCGCCCGGTGACGCCATCGACGGCTACGAGCTGCCGGCCGGGGCCGGGGGCTGGAAGGGGAAGGGCATCAGGGTGCGGCAGGGCACGGTCATCGCGAAGATCGAGTACGCCTGGGCTCCGGGGTACGACGTGCCGAACCGGGCGATGGACCTCGCCACCATGGTCGTGGAGCGCCTCAAGCAGTCCGGGAGCGGCAAGAACCCGACCGCCTCACTCCGGTAGGCCCGAGCCGAAGGAGGCCCGTTCCGCGCCGTCCCTCCCGATCGCAGGGGACGGTGGCGGGGACGGCGCGGGAGGAGCAGCCGGTGTGCTTCGTGCCGTCGAAGGAGTACGGCAGGCTCCACCCGTCGGACGGACACCTCGCCCGCGGGGCCCGCGGACACCTTCAGGACGGTCAGCCCCGTGATGTGCTAGCCGGTGCTGCTGGACGTACGAGTGGCCACCGGTGGCGCTCCTGTAGGTGACCAGGCCCAGCCCCCGTTGACCGACGCGGTCGTCGAGGACGCCGAACGTCGGCTCGGTGTCCGCCTGCCGGCTTCACTTCTGGAGATCCTGCGGGTCCGGAACGGCGGTGTGGTGGCGGACGCGTGGAACGCGTTCCCGACCGAGGTGCCGACGTCGTGGAGCGGGAACCTGGGCATCGGTCGTCACGACGGCCGGTTGTCGATGCTGGACACGGCCTACCTCGCGGAGGAGTGGGGTTTGCCCTCGCCCCTGGTGCTGCTTTCCGGGGATGGCCACTGCTGGATCGCCCTCAACTACCGGGGCTGCGCGGTGGACGAGGAGCCGTCCGTGACCTGGTTCGACGTGGACGACAGCTCGGAGCTCCCGCTGGCTGCGGACTTCCGAGCGTTCGTCGAGCGACTGACCGCGGCCGCGGCGTTGGACCTCGATCACCCGGACGGCACCCCGCCGGCGTCATGAACTGGCTCCGGCGGAACCCTGGGGTACGGGGTCAGCGTGTGCTGCCCGGGCGGACGGGCATGTCAGACTCCTCGGGCATGCTCGACGGCATGGACGAAGACGCCTTCGGGCAACTCATCGAGGACTGCCGGCCCAGCACGCCCGATCCCGACGGCCACCTCGAGTACGACCACGGCTTGGGCGGGGACGCCTTCCTCTGTACCGGGCCGCGACCCCGCGGCCTTCACCCCGCACGCCACCGGCCTCGTCTGGGCGGAGAGCCTGCTGTGCGCGCCGGACCGGGCGTACGAGCGCATCACCGGGGAGGGACGCGACCGCGACACGCGCTACTCCTACGAGTCGGGCTCGAACACCGAGGGCTGGGCCGGCTGACCCGCGTCATCCCGTCAGGGCGGCACGTCGGCGAGCACTCGAGCGTGACCTTCACGTCTGCGTCGGCTCCTGATCGTTGTGTTCCTGCTCCTGCGCCCAGGTGGCCGCCCATTCGTCGAGCGGACGGAGGGCATCACGCAGAGCCGTCCCCAGCCGAGTCAGCTCGTAGCCATCCGCCGAGGAGGCGATGATCCCGCTCGACGCGAGTTCGCGGAGCCGCTGGTACAGGACGCTGGACGACAGCCCGTCGCACCGTGCCAGCAGCGCGCGGGCGCCGAGCGGACCCGCCCGCAGTTCCCAGAGGATGCGCAGCGCCCACCGACGGCCGAACAGGTCCATCGCGGCCATGAGGGGACGGCCGGTCGTCGATCCACGAACCGGTTCTCCGGGGCGTGGTGTCGGCATGACCCTCCTTGTGTTTCGTTATTCGAAACACTAGCATCCGCTCGGCGTTTCTGATTCCAAAACGATTCGATGGGAGCGCCGTTGCCGCGGACGGCCCTGCTGGAACCACCATGCACCGACCGGTCCGACGCATCCCCGCGCGCACGATGCCAGCTGACGTCCCTGAACGGAGACCGAAATGCATAAGCTCGTCGTCCTGTATCCCGAGCCCGCCGACCCTGACCACTTCCGGGACTACTACGTCACCAACCATCTCCCGCTGGTCAAGGACTGGCCCGGCCCGCTTGCGTGGCGCTACAGCTTCGACGTGGCGGCGGCCGAGGGGGAGGCACCGTATTTCGCGGTCTTCGAGGCCGACTTCGCCGACGCCGCCGCCATGGACGCGGCACTGGCCTCGCCGCACGGCCAGCGGTTGTCCGCCGATGTCCCCAACTACGCCACCGGCGGTGTGGTCATCATCAACTATCCGGTACAGGACGGCACCGGCTGAGTCGGGCAGTCGGGCTCGCTCCGGACGCGTTCGGTGCACGTCTGCGGGCTGCCGGCGCCCGGGAGAACGGCTCGGCACGCCGGACCGTGCGTGGGCCGGGTCAGGTGAAGGTCGGGCGGAAGGCCCCGTACCACCGCCGTTCGGGGTCGAAGGTGAAGCCGAAGTAGTTCCGGTAGAAGGTGAAGTGCCGCGTGAAGTGGGGGTGGACGCGCATCAGCGGGCGGGGGCCGGCCGGATCGGGTTCCGCGAACGTGCCGATCAGCGCACCGAACGTGGTCCGGCCGGAGGCGACCGCGAGGGCGTGGGCGTAGGAGCCCAGCAGGTGCCTGCGGACGTACTGCCTCAGGGCGCCGAAGGGCAGCTCCACCTTCCGGGGGTCGGTGAACTTCAGCCGCAGCATCAGTTCCAGGTCGGCGACGTTGGCCGGGGTGAGGGTGGAGAAGACCAGGACCTTGTCGTCGGCGAGGCCGGAGGACCGGTAGTCGGGGTGGAGCTCCAGCTTGTGGAGGATCTCGTTGACGTTGGGGGCGGACGCGCACCCCCAGCTCCAGTTGACGGCGTCGGGGTGGTAGGCCGCCCGGAACGCGGCGAGTGCCTGGGGCTCCATGTTCGCCGCCCTGAAGTCCTTCGGCCGGGGGTCCATGTCGTCGGGGTCGCGCAGGTCCGCGCCCAGGAAGCGGGTGCGGGTCGCGGGAGGATCGCCTGGGACGTCGTACTGGCCGTCGTCCCAGCTGTCCACCAGGACCGGTCCTCCGGCGTGGCCGTGGGAGAAGAAGCTCAGCTCCATGAGGGTGCCGGGCTTGCGGATCCCGATCTCCTGCACCGCCGCGTAGACGTCCAGCGCAGACATCACGCCGACCTGACCGTCCTTGAAGGCATTGCCGTCGTAGTGGGCGCGGGTGACCCGTACATGGGTGCGCAGCGCCGCGCGCGTCTCGGTCCGGTTGCCGCCCGGGTAGGTGAAGGTGCGGACGACGTTCTCCCCGTTCCCCACGTCGAGGATCTGGAAGACCAGGTCCTCCTTCGCCTTGTTGGCCGCGAGGTGTTGCTGGACGCGGTTCTCGCAGTACGCCCGGAAGGGCAGGCTCTTGGGCGGCTGCGGGTAGCCGGCCACCAGGATGAAGTGCTTCACAGTCCCGGGGCCTCGACCCACTCGCCGTCGGCGTTCTGCACCCAGCGCGGCAGCCGGTCGTCCGCGCGCAGCCGCACCAGGTTGGTGGGGATGCGTACGGTCCACGGGTCGCCCTGGGGGATCTCGTCACCGGGACGGTCCAGCCGTTCGGCGATCTCGTCGGCGATCGGCAGGTAGAGCGGGCTGGACACGGTGGGCAGGGGGCCGCCCTTCCACAGTTCGCCGAAGTTCATGAAGTGGTCGACGGCGCCTTCGAAACCGAGCCGGGCGGGGACCGTGACCCGGCAGAATCCCGCCTTGAGGAACTGGTTGAACAGCGGGTCGGGGTCGTCGTACGCCAGACGCTCGTCCCACTGGTCCTTGCGGCCCCAGAAGTACGGATACGCCACCCACGTCAGGTGCTCCCACTCAAAGGCCTGCTCGAAGAAGCGGACGTAGGCACCCTCCGCCTCGGCCTCGTCCACATCGATCTGCGGGATCTGTCCGGGCGGGGCGTCGGTGGCGTCGAAGAGGTCGAAGTGCTGCTTGGTCAGGATGCTGACGCAGTTCTTGCGCAGCTCGTGCGCGATCAGCTCCTGGTTGGCCGCCGGGTTGCGGCCCTCGATGGCGACACCGGCCTCCAGGGTCAGCGCGGCGACCTTCTCCTCGTACTCCGCCAGCCGCGCGCTGTACGCGGTCATCAGCTTGGCGTGGGTCTCCGCCCGCCACTTCTCCATCGCGCGCTCGGTCCGACGGCACTTGACCTCGATGGCGACCGCCACCTGGGAGAGGCGGAAGGTGTCAACGGCGACCGGGATCGACCCCGTCTCCCCGTCCAGCATGGTGATCCACACCCAGCTGTCGGCCGGGGCGAACCGGTGGGTCCGGCGGCCCACGGCGACGTCCAGGAAGTGCTTGCCCTCCCAGATGTTGCAGATGTGGGCGACCGAGCCCTGGAACGCCTCGTAGCCCTCGTCGATGGTGATCTGACCGGAGTGGTTGTAGTTGGTCCTGCTGTCGCCGCCGCCCGCCTTGTAGTCGAAGGACTTGGTCAGGTAGCGCTCGGGCGGCGGTACGACGTCCGTCGCCTTGTACTGCTGCACCCAGTAGTGGTAGTTCGTCTCGGTGATCTTGTGGGCCTTGAGGGTGAAGGCGGGCGGCTTGTCCACGTGGACGGCGCTGCCGTGCGCCGACTGAAGGGTGTGGATGAGGAACGCGGCCGGCTCCGGGATCATGAAGTCGAACATGGTCCGCAGCCCGTAGTTGAACATCTGCGCCCGGTAGACCTTGTTCACCCACTGGTAGATGCCGGAGATGTGCCCGGTGCCGGGGCTGTTGTCCAGCGTGTGGGTGTTCTTGTCGGTGACCTCGGTGGTGATCCGCAGACTGGTGCGGGACAGCACCCGTTCGGAGACCCTGCTCGCGCTGCGCTGGGTGACGTCCTGGGAGAAGGTGGACGCCGACTTCGTCGCCTCCTCCTTCGACCGGGAGACCGATCCCTCGGCGGACGCGGAGAACTCCACCGTCGGACCGTACTTGCCGGTGACCGTCAGCCCGGCCTTGAGCGCCGCGTCCTCCTTGATGACGGCGCTGGTCTCCCGGCTCATCTCGAAGCGGTCGGTCGACTCCAGCTCCCGTTCCTCGGTGGTGATCGTCTCCGTCTCCGTCAGCGTGATCCGCTCGGTCTCCTCCCGCCGGGTGTGCTCGCGGTGCTTGGTCTCGCCCTTGAGGACGTTCTCGATGTGCGCGACGTCGGCGCCCTCGTACCCGATCAGCTGCTGGCGCACCACGAGGAGGTCGGCGATGCCGGACGGCTTCACGCTGCCCCGGGTGGCCGGGATGCGGCCCGCCTCCAGCGGGATGTCGTCGATGGGGTCCAGGTCGCCGATGGTGATCGCGTTCCACACGGACGGCAGGGGGGTGGACGTGGTCACCAGCGTGCCGCCGATCCGCCGTACGCTGCGCGCGACCGGCGTGCCGTACAGCTGCTCCAGCTGTGCGGCCGTACGGTCGGCCTCGTTCTGCAGGAGGGTGACGACGCGGTCCAACGGCTGGGCCGCCACCTCGATGCCGCGAGCGGTGAGCACGGCACGGGTGGCCTCCGACAGGTTCCGCACCGCCGTCGGATCGAGCCGGAAGCTCAGGTCGTGCAGGTTGGCCGGGGTGAACCCGGGGCTGCCCGCGAGGAGGTCAGGCCTGGCGCCGAAGACCTGCCCGGCGAGCTGTGCGGCGCCGGAGACGATGGTGGGGTTCTGGGGAGTGGGCTCGGGATCCGCGGCGGCGGCGGGCGGGGGAGGTCCAGTGTGTCCGGACAGGGCGGCCAGGTTGGCCTCCGACAGGCGGGTGTGGAAGTTGATCTGCCGGGTCAGTTCGGCGGGCGGGGTGTGCTCGGTCGGCGGTAGCTCCCGGTCGGACGAGTTCTGCGGGGTGATGTTGAAGTGCTCGCCGCTGAGCTCGGCGAGCTCGACGATGACCGTGCCCAGCTTCTTGAACTCCGCGAGGAGTTGCTCCGCCCGCTCGCGCCGCGACCGGGCCGCCTCGGCCTGCTTGCGCCGCTGCTCGCGCTCGGCCTCGATGGTCGAGGTGACCGGTTCGAGGCCCGTCGCGCCCGGCAGCCGCAGTGGACGCCGACGGGCCTCCCGCAAGTCCCGCGCGGTCGCGGGGAACGCGGGCTGCGAGACCAGGCGGGCGACGATCTCCAGATGGCGCAGCGCGCGCACGAGGTCCTCCAGCGGCCGGGTGTGCTCGCTGGGCAGGTACTTGATCGCCAGCACGCTGTCCCGCAGGCGCGCCGCGGCCTCCTTGTACGGCGCCCCCTGCACGAGTTCGGCCGGCGCAGCCCCGTACGCCTCCCGCACGGCGGCAGTCACCGTGTCCCGCAGCGTGGGCGGGAAGGGCGCAGCCCCGGCCGGCCCGTCGGCCGCCCGCGCCCCGTCGGCGTGCTCCGCCGCTCGGGCGGAGGCGAGGGCCGGCATCCGGTCCAGCGCCGTCGCGAACCTCGCCGTCTGCGCGGCCAGCGGAGCCTGCTCGGGCCGGGCGAGGAACAGCGGGCCGGCGACGTACGCGCCCACCACCCGCCGCAGCGCGGCACGTGGTTCGGCCGCCCCCAACGCCGCGGCCAACTCCTGCTGGAAGGGCGTCTGCTGGGCCAACTCGATGCTCGGGTGGTCTGCGTCCTGCGCGACCGGGGGCCGCAGCAGGGAGAGGCGGAAGAGAGGCTCCACGGCGAGGCTCCTGTCGGGTGGCGGTGCACCCCACGGTCCTCCCCCTCGGCGCGAACCACCTTGCCCCGAGCCGAAGTTCACTCGCGTGAGTGGCCACACCCCGCGAAGAACCGTTCCGTCCGACGACCGGGAAGCCGACCGACCGGGGTCGGCTGTGATCGATCCGCCTCCCGCGACCGGTCGACCTGTCCTCCGCGGTTCGGAGGTCCGGCTGCGTGACCTGGCCTACAGCTGCGGGCTCACGGAACGAGCGGCCGGGGCTGCGGGACGCGAACGCCGAGGGAGGGGACCGCCGCGGGCGACGAAGACCGGAGCGGCCGCTACGGGGCCGGCCACCCGTTGCTCGTCATCTCCCCCGTGCCACGGCCCGGTCGAGACCGCCCGTGCCCGAGGTCGACGCCGCCTCGACGCCGCTGCCCTGGCGATCGGGACTCAGGCCGACGGCCGGACCTACCGCTTGTGGCCGTTCCCGTGTCCGTCCGGATGCAGGACCACCTTGGTCCAGCCCTCGTGACGGGCGTCGAAGTGCTCGTAGGCGGTGGGGGCCTCGTCCAGGCTGAGCTCGTGGGAGACGACGAAGCTCGGCTTCGCCTTTCCGGCGGCGATCAGGTCCCGCAGCGCCCGGTTGTACTTCTTCACGGGCCTGTCCCGTACCCATGCGCTGGCCCTAGAACCACATCATGCCGAAGTCGATCGGGACCTTGCCCTGCGCCTCCAGTTCGCCCTGGGCCTCCGCGCCGCCGGGGTCCTGGGGCAGGAACACGCCCACGACCCCGATGTCGCCGGTGAACCTGACCGAGTCGATCAGGCCGTTGAGCGTGAGGCTGGCGTCCTCGTGGCCCTGGGGGTCGTGGGCCTGGTAGCCGACGCACTCGCAGCCGTTGTCGGCGCCCAGACCGAGGGTGGCCTCCTTGATGACCTCCGCCGGGTTCTGCTCCGCGGTGTTGATCGCGATGGCCCCGATCTCCTCCGCGATGCGCAGCCGGTCGGGCTGGTGGTCGGCCACCCAGACGCGGCCGGCGCCCTTGAGGAGGGCGGAGTAGGCCGCCATGAGGCCGACGGGGCCGGCCCCGAAGACGATGGTCTGGTCGCCCGGCTTGACGTGGGCCATCTCGGTGGCGTGGTAGCCGGTGGGGAAGATGTCGGCCAGCATCACGTAGCCGGTCTGCCGCTCGGCGGCGTCCTCGCCCAGACGCAGCGCGTTGAAGTCGCCGCAGGGCACGCGCAGCAGCTCTGCCTGGCCGCCTTGGTAGGGGCCCATGTCGGCGAATCCGTAGGCGGCTCCCGCGAGGGCGGGTTCCGGCTGCATGGTCAGGCAGTAGTTGGTCAGACCCTGCTCGCACTGCTTGCAGAAGCCGCAGGCGATGTTGAAGGGCAGGACCACGTACTCGACGACCTGGACCTTGCGGACCGCGGGGCCGACCTCCACGACCTGGCCCATGTTCTCGTGTCCCATGGCGCGGCCGGTCTCGGACGAGGTGCGGCCCTCGTACATGGGCAGGTCCGAACCGCAGATGTTGGTGGTGGTGATCTTGACGATGATGTCGCAGGGGTGCTCGATCTTCGCGTCCGGTACGTCCTTCACCGTGACCGTTCGCGGTCCTTCGGATACCGCTGCCTTCATGACGACTTCCCTTGACGTTGCGGCACGGCGGTGGGGTGGAAGGCACGGAGGACCCGACTCTCGCACGTGCTGCGGCGGGGGCCGTGACTCCGGCGCGCCTCTGGGAGCCGTTCAGCTCGGTGAGGGAAACGGTGCTTGCGCGGCCTGCCCGAGCAGCTTCGGCACTCCGGCGGCGTGCCATGCGCGTACCCGTCGGCCCCGAGGAGAAACAGCCGTGCACCGGCCGATCAGCGGCTCGGCTTCGGCCCAGCGATCACCGGTCGCTCCGGGGCCCACGGAACCGGGCACCTCCCGTGGACGGGCTACGGACGGCCTGCCTGGCTGCCCAGGGCATCAACCTGACGGCGGCCTCATCACGATGCCGGCGCACGCGCGGGTCTTCACGGTCGAGGGCCGCGTCCGCCGCCGTGTCAGGTGTCGGTCGGCGTCAGGCCCGGGTAGATGTCGTTCCAGCGGTAGCGGCGACAGCGGAGGTGGAAGTAGACGTAGCCGGCCGCATAACGCTCCACATGTGGGTGCTGGTCGTCGGCGGCCAGGGCCAGGAGGCGGTCACGGGCGGCCAGGCCGCCGGCGAGGGTGCGGCGGGCGACGGCCTGGTAGGGAATGCCTTCGCGCATGCTGATGCGGTAGAGCCTGCTGCCGGCGAAGTCGGTTCCGTCGAGTGCCTCCTTGTAGCAGGACAGCACGTCGTTGAGGTCGTTCAGGAACGTCACGCCGGAAGGCAGTGCCGCCGACCAGAAGGCCCGGTTGCCGCAGGCGTCCAGGCCCGGGTGGGTGAACTGCAGGGAGACGAACCAGAACTGGGAGAAGCCGTTGTAGGCGCGGACGAAGTCGCAGTCCACGCCGTCGGACGCCTCGGGCGTGAACTCGGCCTCCATGAGCACGCCGATGAGGGCGTTGCGGAGGAAGCCCCGGTAGACCGCCAGGAAGGCCGGCTCGCAGAACGGCGCCAGTTGCGCGAACACGTGCCGCAGGTAGCGGCTGGCCGGCCGGGAAGGGGGCCGCTCGGGCAGCAGAGCCTCCTGCAGGACCGCCTCGGCTCGGCCGGCGCGCGACTGCACAGGTCGTCGAGGAAGGTGCCGAACACCCAGATGCGGTCGAGTGCGAAGGCGAGATCCTCATCGGCGACCGGCACCATCAGGCTGCGCATCACGGTGATGGTGCGGATCGTCGCCGGCGGGACGGCGAGCCCGAAGGCCTCGAACTCGGCGGCCAGCAGTCCGGCCCGGGAGCGGGCCCCCTCCTGATCCACCACCGGCTCGTACTCCAGCGCGAACGCCACCAGAGCGTCGAGGAGACCGGAATCCAGCAGGCCGGCCATCATCGCCCGGTGCCGTGGGTCAGGGACCGCACCCAGCCCGTGTCGCTGTCTGCACTGCAGCGTGTCGATGCCCGGCGGCCGCGGATGCCGGATCAATCGGTGCGCGGTCAGGCTCACACCCTGTCCTTCCCAAGAGCGGCGGCCGGCACCCCTGCCCCGCCATCCGCCTCCACCACCATGTCGCTCCGGATGATCACACGGCGGACCGCCCGCCACCCGCGGATCCGAACAGACCCACCCCGAAACGGTGAGGGCAAGGCGCAGCGGTTGACAGCGGGCCCGTCCCGCGTCCACGGAGGCCGGACGGGACGTGGTGTGGTGCAGGAGCACGGACAGGGCTGAACACCCCTCCGACGGACCGACCGGCGGCGTCCGCGGCGTTCGGCCCGCAAGGCGGTCAGGCGGTGTTCTCCTCCCGGTCCGGCGGTGCACCGAGTACTTCGAGCACGGTCGCGGCGATGCGTTGCTGGCCGGCCGGGGTGAGGTGGAGGCCGTCCTCCTCCAGGTGGCCCTGTGCGGCGGCCCGGGTGTCGATCGTGGTTTCGGGCTGTGCGAGCAGGAATTCCGCGACGGTGTCGAGGTCCGTCCCGGCCCAGGTCAGGCCCGCGCGCTGGAAGTGTACGTACTGTGCGACGCGGCCCGGGTCGACACCGGGTGGGGTGAGCCAGATCCAGCGGGCCCCGGTCCGGCGGACCGCCACGTCGCGCAGGGCCAGCAGGGTGCGGTGGGTCTCTGCGGGGGCGACGAGCGGGACTCCGTCCAGTCGCTGGGCGTCGTTTGCCCCCAGCATGCACAACACCCAGTCGGGCTGGTGGAAGGCGAGCTGCGGGAGGTTCGCCAGGGCCTGGGTCGTCGTGCTGCCGGATACGGCCGCGTTGGTGCAGCGGACGCCCTCCGGGAGGAGGTGCCGCAGGATCTCGAACCAGGAAAGCCGGTCGGCGGTGGTGCTCTCCCCGACGGCCACCACGTGCTGGCCCGGCCGGAACGGCAGTCCTGCACGGAGTGCTGTCGCGCCCGGATCGGCCGCGAGTGCGGTGGCGGCTGAACGGTTCCGTTGCTCGAAACCGGCCAGGCGCGTGTGGTAGCCGGTCCGGTCGAGGCCGAACAGGGCGGCGAGCGCGCCCTCGTCGGGGGTGGGGCCGAGGTGTCGCAGAACTCTCTCGGGCTGGTGGAAACGGAGCATCCGTTCCGCCGGATCGGGGGCGGTGTGGGTCATGTCGGTCAGCCCTCCGTGCGGACGCGGCGGCGCGGCAGCAGGAACCCGGCCGCAATCAGCCACAGCAGGCCGGCGAACCGGGCGATGGGCAGCAGCAGGGCGGCGGCTTGGGTCAGCAGGACCAGGGTGGACAGTTCGGCGAGGGCCGCGATCACCAGGCCCGACAGCGCCAGGGCTCGGGGCAGCAGGCCGGCGAGCAGTCCGGGTACGGCGATGCCGGCGATCAGCAGGCCCAGCAGGACGACGTGGGCGGGGCCGCCGAGGCCGAAGGCCAGGTACTGCAGGGCCCGTACGGGTTCGGCGCGGCTTGCGACCTCGGGCCGGGACAGCACCCAGGTGACCAGTCCGGAGCAGGCGAGGAAGGCTGAGGCGAGGACCCCTCCGGCGAGGGCGATGGTGGCGCCGGGGGCGCGGACCCCGAGCTTGTGCAGCCGTGCCGAGACGGTCGCGGCGTAGATCGCGAGGGGCACGGAGGCCGCGAACTGCAGGGCCCCGGAGACCTGGACGGCGCCGGTGTGGTCACGGAAGTAGGAGGTCACCGTGTCGGTGGGCCCGAAGGGCGAGGGGAAGGGGTCGCCTCCCGCGAGGAGGGTGCTGAGCACGAGTCCGGCGAGGAAGAGCGCGGTGAAGACCGCGGCGAGGACGCCGGGTGGCGGCCCGGCCTGCGGGTCGCGGCGGTTGTGTGCCCGAGGGGTGACGGTGTCCGGGTTCGCGGTCACAGCAGAGTCCATTCTTTGAGCTGAATCGTTCAGTGCAGTGAATCATTGCCTGTGGCTTACGATAGGCGGGTGGACACTCCCCCGCAACCGCCTACGACGGACCCCGCCCCGGCCACCGGGCCGCGCGGAGCCGCGTTCCTCCTCGCCCAGATCGGCGCACACGCCGCCTCGCGCTTCGCCGAACGCGTCGGCCACCTGGGGCTGGTGCCGGCGGACGTCGGGCTGCTCCGCATGATCGCCACGCGGCCGGGGCGCAGTCAGCGGGCCCTCGCCGAGGACCTGGGCGTCGTGCCGAGCCGCGTCGTCACGCTGATCGACAATCTGGAGGGCAAGGACCTCGTCGAACGGCGGCGCAGCGCCGAAGACCGCCGCAACTACGAGCTCCACCTCACGGCGGAGGGCACACGCACCCTCGGCGCGGTCTCCCGTGCCGCCGCGGCCCACGAGGACGCCCTGCTCGCCGCCCTCGACCCGCAGCAGCGCACGTACCTCTCCGACCTCCTCGCACGCGTCGCCACCGAGCAGGGTCTGACACCTGGGGTCCACCCCGGCTACCGCAACCGCGGCTGAGAGCCGCTCGGGCCTCAAAGCCTCCCGCGTGTACCCGTCGCGTGCGGGCAGCGGCGGCCTCGGAGGGGTGACCTGCGGCTTCGAACGGGCGGTGGTTCATTGCCCTGCTCTCACGCCCCTCGGGGAGCCATGCACTCCCGACTGCTGCTGCTCCTACCGGCAGGCCGGAACCCAGCCCTGTGCGTGCCCGAACCATCGCGAAGACGCCTCATGGGCGGGCGCACCGCGCGCGGACGGTGCGCGATCGCGTGGGCTCATCTGCCGAACATGAAGAAGCGGGCGGGGACGAACATCTCGTGGCCCGTGGTGAAGCGGACGCGGACTCCGTCCTGCGTCCATGCCGTGGACTCGATGCCCTTCTCCGCCACGGTGGTGTCGACGTCCAGCCAGTGTCCGTAGGCGGCACCGGTGTACCGGCCGGCCACGATCCGGTAGGTGTCCCGACCGGACGGGGTGTGCCGGTGGACCAGTTCCAGGTAGTGCTGTGCCTCGTCGGCGTAGACCACCGAGGAGGGCGCGGTGCTGCGGTACGTCACCTCGGTGCGGGGCCACCACACCACGGTCAGGAACACGGCTGTGAGCACAACACCCGCGACGACACCCAACAGGACCAGGACGACCCCGGCCGGCCGGCGGGTCCGACCCCTGCGCTCGTCGGTGAACGTGTCGATGGTGCCCTCCAGGCCGTCGTCGCTCCGCGAAGGAGGACGCGAATCCGGCCCGCCCGGTTGAGCCGGCGGCGCGGTAAGGGCCCGGCGGCGGCCTTGTCGAGGATCCCGTAGGCCGAACGGTGGGGCTGCTCGGATCGGCTCCCTGCCGGAGGCCGGCGGGGGGACCGTAGCTGCCGTCGGGTCGTGCGCCCGGTGCAGGGCGTGCCGGTCGGGTGACCTCGCCCTTCCGAGCGGGCATGTTTCAGGCATATTCGATGGCGCCTGTGGCTTCGTGTGCGGCATGACTCCTCTCCGCCGCCCCCGCTGGTCCCGTCTGCTCCTGCTCTGCGTAACCGCCATGGCCGCACTGCCCCTGGCGAGCGCCTCCGCCACCGGTGTCTCCGCCGCCCCGTCCGTCACCCGGGCCCCGTCGCCCTCGGACGGCGACGGGCCGGAGGTGCTCCGTGACCGCATCGTCCCGCTCGCACTCGACGACTTCCGGACGTTGTGCACCGCAGCCCCGTTCGGCGCGCCGCGCGAATGGACCTTCGGCTTCTTCGACAACGCCCGCCTCACCGCCGTCGAGGACGGCATCGACGACGACGGGGGCACCCGCACCTGGTCCGGCCACGTCAAGGGCAGGCCGGACACCAGCGTCATCGTCTCCCTGCGCGGTGTCTGCTCCACCGGCAGCACGCAGCCCGAAGGGACCGTCGTCGAGGTCGTCGCCGACCTCGGGGAGCACGTGTACCACCTGGAGACCCTGCCCGGCCGCCCCCTGCGTGCCCGCATCACCGAGGAAGACCCGGCCAAGCAGCCGCACCACGCTCCCGACGAGCTGGCGGTGAGTCCGTCAGCGCGCACCGCGCCCCGCCACTCCCTCGCCGGACGGGCAGCGGCCACCTCGCAGGACCCGGCCGTCATCGACGTCATCGCCGGATACACCCCGCTGGCCGTCCAACGGGCAGGCAGCGCGCAGCAGGTCGTCAACACCATCCACTGGGCCGAACGCAAGATGAACGAGGCCCTCGCCGACAGCGGTGTCCCGGCCAGCATCGACATCATCGGCACCTACAACACCGGCTACACCGGCAACAACACCTCCTCGGTGATGTGGAGCAAGCTGAGCAACCCGAACGACTACGAGCTGGGCAACACCGCCGCAGATCTGCGCCGCCGCTACGGCGTCGACCTGATCACCGTCGTCAACAGCGTTCCGGGCCAGTCCTCCGGACAGGGCAGCCTCCCGGTGCGCGGCAACTTCCACGACAGCCTCGCCTTCTCGGTCGTCGACTACGACTCGCTCACCGGCTGGTACAACCTCGGCCACGAGATCGGCCACAACCTCGGCCTCTTCCACGACCGGCGGACCCTCTCCCAGCAGGTCCCCGACGGCAGCTGGGTCAACGACCTCAACACCCCGTACGGGACGGGCTGGATCACGTCCGACGAGGAGCACACCTCCCTCATGGCGTACGCCAGCTCCTGCCGCCAGCCGTGCCGCACGGAGAACCTGTACTCCGACCCCGGGCTGAGCATCTACGGCCAGCCGCTGGGCAACGAGAGCAACGACAACGCCAGGCTCGCCCGCCTCACCACTCCCATCGTGGCCGGCTACCGCGCCCTCACCGTGCCCCGGACCCGTTACGCCCTCACTCTGGAGAGCTCCGACGGCGGCAGCGTCCGTCCTGCCGTCTACGGCCCCTACAAGCCGGGCACGGTCGTCGCCGTCACCGCGACCCCGGCCGCCGGCCACCGCCTGGCGGCCTGGATCTACGACGGTCGCCAGTACGGACCGACCGAGCAGGTCAACGTGACCATGGACGCCGCCCATACCCTCAGGGCAGTCTTCATCGAGGCCTGAGGCCGGGGGCAGGGGGCCGGGGGCAGGGGTGCAGTGGTCGCAGGACCGGCCGCCCACACCCTCCCCCCTGGTCGCACGGCACGGCACGGCAGCGGGGCGGGCGCGGCCGGTCACCGGCGCCGGGACCCGTCCGGACCGACGTACCACGCCTCTCCCGACGGACTCGGGACTATTCGAAGGTCGTGGTGCAGACGACGATGATCGCGATGAGAGCGATGAGAAAGATAGTCCTGGACGTGCGGCCGGTGAGGGCTCGGTACCGTCTCGCGTAGCGGGCCGCGGGCCGGGCGACGTGCGCTTCCACCAGCGGGTCTGCCACCCGGGCACCGCCGTGCTGTTCGTCGTTCATGACGTCTCGCAGGAGCGTCACTTCCCGCCGGAAGCCCTCGTCGCCGAGTTCCTTGGCGCTCAGCTAGGGCAGCAGGAACCGTCGGCCGTCAACGCGATAGGCGTAGGCGACGTCCTGCGGCCTGTGCGGGCCCACGGCGGCGGCAGGGGGCGTGACCTGGCGGATGTCGTGGAGGTCGGCCCAGACCAGACGCTTCGTCCTCAGCCCGGACCGCCAGGAGACGCCGTACTGGTCGGCGGACGTGAAGCCCCGCGGCGATAGCGTCACAGCGAACAGGTAGCCGGCCACGCTCACAACGGTGACCGACAGCTGAAACGACAAGGGTTCCCCTTCCGATGGATCCAGCGGCCCCATCCGGACGCCCTGACCGCCTCCGGACAGGGACACGGCCCTCGGCGTGCTGTCCGGGCTTCCCCCGGCTGGGCACCCGGCCGCCGTCACCGGCGACCTCGCGTCATGCTGGCGCGAGGGCTATCGCGCCGTGCGGGCCGGGCTCCGCTGCCGCTACCCCCGCCACCCGTGGCCGGAGGAACCGGCCGCGGCCGAGTCGACCCGGCGGCTCAAGCACGCCCAGCCGGGGAGCGCTGCGGGCGGCCCGGGGTCAGCCGCCACCCGAGCCGACCGAGGCCGAACCTCCCGATGTCCAGCCGGAGTTGGGCAGCGGCCGATCGCGCGTGCTGCGCTCGGTGCGCAGATACACCACGACCCCCGCCGGGCCGAGCAGGTCCTTCAGCGCGTCCGCGAGCCGCTGCGGGTCACCGCCGAACGGGAGCTCGAGCCTCTCCCGGACGTCCCGCAGGACGAGTTCCAGCGCGAGCGTGGAGACGGCCGGCTTGTGGTCCCCCTGGTACGGCTCCACCACCTTGTGCGTCAGCCGCACCTGGCGCAGGGTCGTGACGGGCAGCCAGTCGTCCGGCCCGGCGCCCCTGACCAACCGCAAGGACGCGGGCACCCGGGCCGGCGCGAACTCCACCCGCAGGATCTCCCGGGCCCGGGAAGAGGCCGCCGCCAGCCAGCCGATCAGGTACTCCAGCCCGACGATCACCCCCACCACCACGAACACGGTCGACGCCCGCGCCCCGGCGAGCGCCATCCCGAAGGCGACGAGCAGGGTCAGCACGCCCAGAGCGAGCGGAATGAACAACGCCGGCCCCGCCGAGGTCAGCACGTTCCACGTCCGCCCGGCCGGCCCGACGCGCAGGACCAGATCCGTCGAGTCGGGGCCTTGTCTCAGCAAGGGATCGGTGGCCATGCCTCCAGCGTAGGACGGGTCCGCAAGAGCACCTTGTGTGAAGCTCAGGAACGCCTTGCCCTCCCCCGAGCCCGCGGGCCAGGGCACGGCAGGACAGGTGACGGCGGGGGTCGTCATCGGTCAGCGGTCACGGGCCGGTCGGCTGCCCGGGCCGACCGGTGACGTGCAGCCGGGGGTGGGGAGCTGAGGAGGGCGGCGAGCAGGAGGTCGGGGACGAGTTCCGGGAGGCGCTGGGCGGCGGTGAGGAGGCGGGGGTGCTGTCGGGCCGGCAGGGACAGCGCGAGGCTGGAGACCTGGCCGGGGACGCCGAGGGGTACGGCAGCGCAGACCACCTCGACGGAGTACTCGAGCAGGCTGAACCGAGCGCCGTGCGGCCCGCCTTGGTCAAGGTCCGCGAAGAGCGCGAAGGGGTCGGTGATGGTGCGCGCGGTGAGGCTTGTCGCGGGATGGCGGGCGAGGTGGTCCATGCGGGAGGCGTTGTCGAGCTGGGCGAGGAGGCTCTTGCCGATGGCGCTGGCGTGAGCCGCAGCCCTGAAGTCCACCCACTCCTGCGCCGGCGGTGCCGACTCGCTGGACGCACAGTGGACCACACGGACATCGCCGTCCGTGTAGTCGTTCAGGTAGACCGCGGCGCCGACATCGTCGCGGAAGAGGGCAAGGGCCCGGTGGAGCAGCCGGTCCCCGGAACGGTCCGGCAGCTCCAGCGCCGGCCCCGGGAAGTGAACACCCGCGCGGGTCGCGACCAGTTCCTGACGGCGGAGCCATTGCAGCAGCCGCGCGGTGGGATCCACGGGCAGCCCGGCCCGGCGGGCCAGTGAGCGGGTGTCGACGCCACTCGCGCCGACGACCAGTGCTACGAGATCGCCGGCTCGCCGGACCGCTTCCCACGACGCCGGTACCGCCGCGACGGGGCGGTGGTGGAGCATGTTCGTGCCGCGCCTCGTGATGCGTGGCAGGCAGGCAGCCGCGTACGTCCTGGACGCGGCATGGCTGCCGTACGGGGCTGACGGGTGAACGGGGCACGGCCGTCTCACCCGGCTCCACGCGTCGAGCCATGGCTGCTGGTGCACCTGTGCCACGTCGCAGCCGAGCAGGAAGGCAACCATCTGCCCCGGGCTGACCGGAAGCTTCTGGCGGCGGAGGATGCCCCAGATGCTGCTGGGGGCGAGCCATACCCCTCCGCTCTTGCGCTGCATCTGCCGGTAGGGCGGGGATCCGGCGTTCCGGTGAAGCGACACCAGTGCACCGTTGAGTTCGCGCTGTGTGAAGAGCCGAGCGGGCTCGATCACCTCACGGGTGGGAACGCCCGACGGTTTCTCGCAGGCCCGCCGGCGCAGAGCCGTCGCCGCCGCGACATCCTCCTGCGTGGCCCCGCAGGCGGTGAGGAGCCCCGTGACGGTCGCCAGGGTGGGGACCCTCCTGCCGGCGGCGGCTCGCTGGAGCGTGGCTGCGGAGATGCCGGTCCGGTGCGCCAGCTCCCTGTAGGTCAGAGCGGCCCTGCCACGGGCTCTCCGCAGCAGGACGGCCAGCGCGGAGCGGTCGGGATCGGTCCGGTCCACCGGACTCTCGGGTCGTCCCACTGCCGGACCTCACTGGCTGATGCGCAGGACAGCCGAGGCCAGGCCCGCTGCGATCCGGCGGCCCCCGCCGACGACGATCTGTGCGACGTCGAGGGCCGCGCACGCTGCCAGAAGGGGGATGATCCGCGACGTCGGCATGCCGGCCAGGGCCAGTACCGTCCCCAGGACGGGGAACGTGACCGGAGCGGCAACGTACGGCGGGGACAGGCGGTGCGGTCCGGGCTCCTGGCGGCCGGTGGCGGGCCGGTCGCCGGGTGGGGGCGTGATGGCGTCGGTCGGCATGGGGGCTCTCCTCTACTTGTCTACTTGCACGCGGACGCACGTCCGCCTTGATTCCCTGGCTGCAAAGGGGTTACCGAGAGGGGAAGTTGGCGCTTCCCGGGCCGCACGGTACCGAACCTCGGCGGGGCGCCGGGCCGCAGATCGGGAAGGCGTTTGCGCTGCTCGGATTGGCTCACGTGCGTTCGCGGGGCCTCGGCGGCACCGCAGTCCGAGGTACGGATGGGGCCGTGCGGTTCACCGGCCCCGCGTACGCGGCCGCTACCAGGCACGATCCGCTGTGGCGCCCCGGCGAAGGACCCGGCAGCCGTCCGCGCGCCGCCTGTCACGGGCCCGTGCGCGTTTTTGACTCACGGGCGTTCGGACCGGGTTGAGATCTGGGCCGGGACGAGGGAGGCTGTCGAAGCTGGTTGCCGAGGCAACCTTCGATCCCTCTGCCTGCTACTGGCTGCAACCCGTACGGAACAGGGACTCGGGCAGTGACCATGTTGGCGCGTGGCCTGCCGGTCGAAGCGGTCGTCCCGGGTACCCGGGGCGGCTGCTTCGTACCGTCTTCCCTCACGCCAGGGGCTGGGGGCGGCCGGGGCGTCTCGGTTCCCGACCGGTCTCGGAGGCCTCAGGAACGGGGTGCGTGGGGCCTGTCCACCGGCACCGTGCGCGCGTTGTCGATGTACAGGTGCAGGTATCCGTCGTCCGGGCACCTCAGGCCCACCGAGAGGCTGCGGATGCGCTGGTCGTCGGTGAGGGTGAACGAGATGGCCGTCTCGAACACCCCATGACCCTGGGGGCACCGGCAGACCTCCTCCGGCAGGATGCGCGGTCCGGGCGTGGACGGCGGGAGCGGGGTGTAGGAGGGTTCCAGCCTCCACGGATGCTGTCCGGGGAAGCCGTCCTCCCAGCCGTCGGACACTCCCAGGGGCAGGCAGCAGCCGTAGCAGAAGCACTCCCTCGCCACTACCTCGAACTCCTGCGCCCCGCACCAGCGGCACACCACGAACACGGTCTCGGCCGCCCCTGCATCACCCTCGGACTGCTCGGCGGCACGGCTCACCGTGCGCAGCAGGGCTCTGCCCCCCTCCGCCTCGTCCGTAGGCCCCGCTGTCCATATGCCTTCGCTCCCCATACGCGGATCCTCGCACGGCCGACACCCAGTGCTGTGGCGGTGTGGGCACAGGCGCGCGGCGCAGGGGGGACGCGGCAAGGGTGACGCCCGGGCCGATCGTCAACATGAGGCCCTCCTGAAGGCCGGATCGGCGCTCTGCCGGCGGAGCCAGGCGGTGAGGGGGCCGGGCCTTGAGGATCGCGTACGGGGCCGCGGCCGTGGAGGTGAAGCCATGTGCCCGGTGGTCCGATCACGGGGTGCGATCACGTGGGACTTGAGCGTCGATTCCACGGTCTGCCGCGCCCACCAGCACGCGGCCAGGCCCCGAAGTGGGGTGACCGGCAGAACGAACCGCCGGGTGGTTTGTTCACCGAACCGGTCGATCACGGGCTGGGACGGTCGCGCGGGGGGGCATCGCCAAAGCTACACCTGGCGGTTGAGCAGGGTTAGAAGCCAATGTCCATCATGGTGACGGCTGGGCAGCGCGGCGACTCCCCCAGTTCAAGGAGGCGCGGGAGAGGCCCGCCCCGCCAGCTGACAGGCGGCCCCGGCCACGGCCACGGGCAGAGCGCGGCGGCGGACTGCGCGGATGAGGCGTCCAGCTCGTGGCCGGGCGGCGACGGCGGGTGCGGGGCGGACTTCCTGATGTGGCTGGGCTGGCGCAACGCCCACGGCCACCCGGGCCTGGGCCACCTGCACCGCGAGTTGGAAGGCCTGTGCCCGAGAGCCCGGACACTACCCACCGTGTCCTCAATGTCGCGAGCTACCCTCCTGACAGCGCCGGCACTCGGCCACGCGCAGGCAGTCATCGGGAGCGGTCATGCCAACTGAAGGCCCCGGCAAGACAGCAGCGTGGGGGAAGGTCCTCGCTGGGTTCAGTCTCCTGGTCCTTATGCCCTTGGTGATCTGGTTCATGATCTCCTTCCAGGGGTCTGGCGCATTTCCATGGTGAGGGCGCCGCCACAGGGTTCAGCCGATGCTGATCGTCGTGTACGTCTCTCCCGGGCCGGGTGGGCGGTTCCAGGAGAGCGACTCGAAGGTGTGCAGCCGGCCCTCGGTGAGGGCCAGGCGGGGCACGGTGACGCCGTGGAGGCCGGCGATGGCGTCCAGGGCGCGGGCTGCCGCCGCGGCTTGGCCGTCCCCGGCGGGGGCAGCGAACCCGGGGGTGGTCGAGGTCAGTTCGGCAGGTACGTCGCCGACGGTGGCTTCGAGCGTCCCGGCTCGCACGGTGAACGCGTAGCGCAGGGTGCCACCCTCGGCGGCCGACACGTGGAAGACCGGGATGTCCTGGCGCCACTCGGCCCAGGTCACGATCGCCCACCCGCCGCCGGACGAGGCTGCCGGCGCGGGAGAGACGAAGCGCGCGGTGTCGAATCCTGCGTAAGGGTCCTGTTCGAGGGCGAAACTCCAGCCCGGTCCGGCCCGTCCGACGCTGAGAAGCGCCTTGTCGTCGTAGCTGGAGAAGACCTGCCGGCCGGCTCGGTGGTGCCGGGTGACATCCCACTGCCGCAGGGGCGGGGAGAGCACCGTGCCGGGCGACGAGCCGAGCAGCGCGGGCAGCTCGTCCGGGGCTACTCCTTCGACGAGGATCATTCGGTAGTCGCTGACCGATGTCTGCCAGGGGCGCAGCCCGCCGGGGCGGACGAGCCAGGACAGGCCGTCGGGGTTCCGGTCGCCGGCGGGAACCGGGGCCGGGCCGCTCTCGCCGCCGCGCGGGGTCCGCAGGAGTTCCAGGCGCCGTTCTGCGGTCAGTACCGGGGCGAGCAGCGGGTCGGCGAGCAGACCCACCGGCGCGATGTGGCCCGGGCCGAGCGGCTCCCACAACGGGATCGCGGCACGCAGAATGTGCCAGGCGGCATCAGTGTCGCCCCAACGGGCCTGCTCACGAGCCTCGTTGACGGCCTTGCCGAACGCTCCGCCGGGCCGGTAGCGGTACGTCCCCTCGCGTATGGCGCGCTGGATGTCGGCCGCGGCCTGCGCGGTGTCGGGGAAGATCTTGGGGTCGGAGTAGTGCCAGTCCTCGGCGGGCCGGCCGCTGTTGAGCAGATCGGCGGCCGTCAGCGGGAGCTGTTCGCTGAGGAAGCGTGGGTTGTCGGGGTGCGGCTGCTGGGTCCCGTACCCCCGCGTGCCGTCCAGTTGCGCGATCTGCTCCAGGAGTTCGTGTGCGTACGGCCGGCCGTACTTGTGCGCTTCCGCCAGCAGGGCGGCCGCCTCTTCGTACCGGCCGCGTAGTGCCGCGGTCCGGGCCCGGGACACGGCGGCGTCCTGGGCCCGGGTCGTGTCGTTGACGAAGGTGGGGCCGTCCTCCCCGTCCCGGCCGGGCGCGAGCGTGTGGAATTCCTGGTGCATGGCGATCATGAACGCCGCGAACGACGGATACCGCTCGGGGTCGGCCGCCCGCCAGGACGCCCACACACGCACCGCCCACTCGCCGTCCGGCCCCACGTCCTCCGGGTCGAGCAGTACGAAGGTGATGTCCGACTCGACGTCCAGTTGCAGTGCCCGGGACCACAGCCCCACCTGAGCCCGTACCTCCTCAGGGTTGTCCTCCTCGCCCCAGACCGCGTCGAAGTCCTCGCCGAGGCCCATCGCATCGTTGTGCCAGTGCGCCTCACGGGTGCCGGCCAGTCTCCAGACGAAGGCGCCGGCGTGCCGCCAGCCGTCGCTGACCCGCAGGAACTCCCGGTAGGAGGGCGGCATCGTCCGGCCGAGCCGGTCCTCCATCGCGGCGATGTCCGCCTCGGTGGCCGGATCGGCGCCGAGCCACCTGCCCCGCCATGCCTCGATGTCGTCGGGGCTCAGCTCATCGCCGTCCCCGTGCGCGTCCGCCCATTCCTCGCTCCAACGGGCCAGGAAGTTCGGCCAGTCGGCATGTTCGATCTCCATGCCGGGGATTCTCGCAGCGGGCACCGACAACGGGGTGTCGCGCCGTCACCCGCCACCGTAGGGCTCGGTATGGTCGTTGATCAGCATGAGCAGAGGCGGTCTGGCGCGCAAGGCCCGCCGCGGGTATGAGAACCGGATCTCCTCGTGCCACGCGGCTGGGGTTCAGGATGACCGTCAGTCGAGACGAGCGTCGAGCTCAGGTCGATGCGGTGCGCGCGCGCATGCGGTGCGCGGTCCGCAGTCCGCTTGGCGGCCGTTGCCACGAGGCCGCCGAGGGTGGTTCTGGCGAGGTCGTGGGCGGCGAGGCGTTCCAGTGCCGGCAGGGCCCGGTCGTCGGCGGTGGAGCCGAGAGCGCGGCAGGCCAGTGCGCGGAGGTCCGGGTCCGGATCGGTGGTGAGGGCGATCAGGTCGTCCACCACCGGCGGGCCGAAAGCAGCGATCGCTGAGGCGAGATAGCCGGCCTTCGGGTTCCGGCGTTCCATCATGGTCTGCCAGAGCGCAGCGAGTGCCCGGTCGCCGCCGATCTGGCCGAGCGCCAGGGCGGCCCTGCTGCGTACCCAGTCGGTCTCGTCGTTCAGCCGGGCTGTCAGGGCGGGTACGGCGGCCGGTTCCTCAAGGAGGCCGAGCGCCTCGCAGGCACCCTCGCGGACCATCGGATCGGGATGCTCCAGCAGGGCGGTGATCAGCGGGACGGCCCGGCGGAAGCCCAGTTCGGCACAGGCGAGCACCGACCACCGCACCCCGCGGTGCCCGGTGTCGGCGAGGGCACGCAGGAGGCCCGGTTCGACGCTCGCGTCGCCGAACAGGGTGATCCGGTTGAGTGCCTTGGTCCAGACGGTGACATCCTGCGTCCGGTGGTCGGAGGCGACCTCGGACAGGGCCGCCCGGGCCTGCGGATGGCCGAGCTCGGCCCACTCCAGCAGGGCGTCGATCGCCCGCATCCGGATCGTGCGGTTCCTGCTCAGCTCGGCTGCGTGGACGGTGACGAGGGATGTCGGTCCGTCCGGCGGGTGGCCGAGTGCGTCCTCGAGCGGGCCGGCGAGCGGTGGTTCGAGCTCGCCCAGGCGCAGGGCCAGTGGGCCGATTCGGGTGCCGACGTCCGCGTCGTAGCGGCCGTCGGCCCGCAGGTTCGCGGCCAGCTTGGCGACCGTATGGAACAGCAGCCATGCGTGGTCCGACGGGGAACCAGCGAGGGCGTCGAGCCGGCCGGACATCGCCGCGGTGACGGCGGTCGCCGGGCGACCGGTGGCCTCCAGGACCGCCCGCGCCCAGGCCAGCGGCTCGCCCTGACGCTCGTAGAGCTGGCGGCCCCACAGGCGGAGGACGGCGTCACGGTGGTCGGTCATCCCAGGATCGTTCCAGCGGGGAACAGCGACAGCCAACGGATTTTCCTTGCGGTCATCGGGTGTCAGACCATCTGGGCATGATTCCGGCTCGTCCAAGGAGCTCCCTCCCGGCTCACCTTCGGTGGCGACATCATCCAGAGGTCGCCTTCCTGCGCAGTGCGGTGGCGATCAGCAGCTCGGCGGTGCCGCGCGGGTCCGTGCGCTGGAGCGGGGTCAGCCAGGCGCGGGCCGACAGGACGATCACGGTGGCCGGGTCCGTCGGCCCGCACTGGCCTCCAGCTGGGATTCCGGGCGGTAGGCCGGCGTGAGCGCGGTAGGCAGGTCCCTGCCCGCTCGTACGCGGCGAGCTAGTGGTGCCCGTCGAGGAGGTAGCCCACCCGGCTTCAGGCGGTGTGTTGCACAGCGCTACCAGCGCGGGCAGATCGAGTGGCCGCAGGCACTCCGGATCCGGCGGCTCGGCCTGCCCGGTACGCGGATCGGGTACGAGGCCGGGGGCGCTCAGCCACTCGGTGAGGTACTTGACCCCGGAGAGTCCGGGGCTGCCCGTGCCGGCTCGAGCGGCCGACCACCCCACGCTGCCGTAGGCGTCGTCGGCTTCGAGGAGCCCCGGATCGCCGGCGAGCGGGAGCAGGCTGCCATCGGCGTCGCCGCCTGCGGGGGGCCTGCTCGGCGAGACCCGGCCCCTTGCGGCGTACGGCTGTGCGCGCGGGGCACGGACTGGTCCTACGGGTCCGGGGCGGAGGAGGCCCGTTTCGCCGGCCGATGATGGCAGTGCATTTCTCCGACTTGAGGACTATTCGGCGGGCGTGGGGCGACGGTGTGTCCGGATGCCGGGCGCCGGTCCGTTGTGGCTTGATCGTGGGGCGGTCCCGGCCAGGGAGCGCGACATCCCGCCCAGTCGGCATCCCCGGTCGAGGAGTCCCGAGCGTGAGACTGACCATGCACCGCCACGCGGTATCCCCACGACGCGACGCCGGGCGGCTGAGCAATCCGGTCCGGCGCAGCGCCCTCCTGCTCGCCGCCGCGGCGCTGCCCGCGGCGTTGGTGGTACCGCTGGCCTCACCCGCGGAGGCGGCGCCGGTGACCGTCACCTTCAACCCGGGCGCCAACCAGCCGTTCAACGTGCCCTCCGGCGTCACCCGACTGACCATCACCGCCACGGGCGCCGCAGGAGCGAACGGGGCCAACGGAGGGGCGGGCGGTGACGGGGCCGTCGTCACCGGCAGCGTCGACGTGCCGTCGGGTACCACCACCCTGTACGTCAACGTCGCCACCGGCGGAGGCACCAGCGGAACGCCAGGCGGATCCGGTGAGGGGGGAGGAGCCAGCGATGTGCGCACCTGCGACTCCACCCTCCCCGGCTGCGTCCTCACCGGCGTCCCCGCCACCGACCCCCGCCTGATCGTCGCGGGCGGCGGAGGCGGCGGCGGAAGCACTACCGCGACCGCACCCTTCCCGCTCCCCGAGGCCACCGGCGGGGACGCCGGAACCACCGGTCAGACGGGTGGCAACAGGCCGAACGGAGGCCGAGGAGGCGGCGGCGGAACGCAGACCACCCCCGGCGCGGGCGGCGCCGCATGCCCATCCCAGACCGGGGGCACACCCGGTACCTCCGGCGGAGCCGGCACCGGCGGCGACGGCGGCGACCCCATCCCCGGCGGAGGCGGCGGCGCGGGCTGGTTCGGTGGGGGCGGAGGCGGCGGGTGCGACACCGTCACCAGCAATGACTTCGGGACCGGCGGTGGCGGCGGCGGCTCCAACCGCGTCCCGGCGGGCGGCACGTCCGGACTCGCCACCGGCCCGGCCTCGGTGACCATCACGTACGAACAGGGCGGGAACGGCGGAGTGGGCGGGCCGATCCTGCCCGTCAACCTCAGCGGCGTCATCCCGATGTTCAACAACATCAGCACCAACAACAACATCAACAGCCCCGGCGCCAGGAATGCCACCACACAGAACTTCGGCCTGAGCGCGCCCTGAACCACTTCCACCCGATCCGGACCCATGCCTTGAGGTGAACCGGGCCATCGGCGGGGGTCCTGGGGAATGCGCAGGCCCACCCGGGCCCTCGTGCCGGCGCCGGGACAACCCGCCGCCTGGAGCACGGCGGACTGCTGAAGGAAACGGGAACTGATCCCGCCCGCACAGCATTCTCTCCGAATGGGAAAGGAGCCCCTGGCAATACCAGGGGCTCCATCCGCACGGAGTTTGAATCGGTGCGTCCGAGCGCGGGCCGGGGTGGACTATCGGTTCCGCATCCGTCTCTTGCTGATTTTGCCCAACATCAGCGCGTACCCGCCGCAAAGCACCGCCACGGCCACATGCTGAGCCCAGGCGATGCCCTGAAAAGCGTACGTGACACCAGGTGGAGGCGGCGGAGGGAACTCGTCAACAGGTCCGGGAAGCGACGGATCGGGATGTGCACGTCGTTGTTCCGTCGACGAAGAATCCACCGCGCCTCTGCCGGTTCGAGGTCGAACGAGAACCGCTGGATGCCATGGAGGCCGTAGAGGCCCGTCACGCCCTTCAACAGATCGGCGAGCGCGTTCGTGCAGTAGCTGACGATGTCCCGGTGCTTCGTCGAGCCGTCCCAGATCCTGCACGTCGCCCAGCCGGAGCCGCTCAGTTCCCAGCTGAAGTGCAAGACTTCGTCACTGAATCCCCCTGCCTGCGGGGCCGGGCTCGGCGCGAGACGGCGTGGAGCTACCTCGCCGACCCGAGTGGCGCGACCCGGCTGTGGGCGTGTCAAGTGGCCGTCGAGGGGGCACCAGCGCGGTCATGACCGTGATGCTGCTGTTCCTCCTCCCCGCCGGCCTCGCCCTGGTGTTCCTGGCGACCGCCGAGCCTCGCCACACCGGCCGGCACCGCCAGGACTAAGCACGGAGCAGTGCGGCCGACCGGACCGTTCGTGATCCCGGCCCCCCGCCGTCTGTCGCGCCCGGGTACTCGGCACCGTGGGCGCACACGTGGCGCAATGCCGTGGGGGCACGGCGGTCGCCCTCTCGGCGCGGGCCTGGCCGAACCGGCCACGCCACGCGGGGCGGCGGTCGCCGGGCTGTGGTCGATTCCCTGCCGCCGGCTGTCCGCACCGAAAGGTAGGCCCGCTGACGGAGCAGGGGAGGGCATCAGCTCGGTTCGTCGTACACGGCGCGGGCGGCGCGCACCTCGTCCATGTGTTCCTCCGCCCAGTCCTTGATGGCGGACATGACCGGTAGCAGCGAGCGGCCGAGCTCGGTGAGCTCGTACTCGACGCGGACCGGGACGGCGGGGATCACGGTCCGCGACACCAGTCCGTCGCGTTCCAGGTGCCGCAGGGTCTGCGTGAGCATCTTCTGGCTCACGCTCGCCAGCCTGCGACGCAGGTCGCTGTAGCGCTGAGGCCCGTCGGCCAGTGCGTTGACGGCGAGGCTGACCCACTTGTCGGCGATCCGGTCCAGGAGCTGACGGGCGGGGCACTGCGCGAGGTAGGCGTCGTAGGCGACGCCCCTCTCGGCGCGGTGCTGGGCGGCGGTACGGGTGGGCATGGCCCTCCTTGAGGTGCCGTAGGCACCTCCAAGTGCCTGCTTCCCGGGGGAGAGTAGCAGTGCCTACGGTGTGCGACATGATCGCTGAAGAGCTCATGCGGGCGGTGATCGCCCGCGGTTACGGTGGATCCGAGGTGCTCGAACTGGTGCGGGTCCCGCTACCGGAACCGGGTCCGGGCCAGGTCCGGGTCCGCGTCGAGGCGGCGACTGTCAACCCCGTGGACCTGGCCACCCGTTCCGGCGCGCTCGTCGAAGCGGGGCTGATGGCCCCCCGTGAGCACACCGGCATCGGCTGGGACGTCGCGGGCGTCGTCGACCGGATCGGAGCGGGCGTGACCGCGTTCGCACCGGGGCAGCGGGTGATCGGCCTGCGCGACCTGCTCGACGTGTCACTGGGCACCTACTGCGACTACGTCGCCCTGGACGCCGCGGCACTCGCGCCCGCTCCGCCCGGTGTTTGCGCCGCGGCCGCGGCAACGCTGCCGTTGAACGGCCTCACCGCCCTGCAGGCTCTCGACCTGCTCGGTCTCGCCGCGGGCGACACTCTGCTCGTGACCGGAGCGGCCGGAGGCGTCGGCGGCTTCGCCGTGGAACTGGCGGCGCGGCATGGTCTGCGCGTCATCGCCCAAGTCCGAGCCGCAGACGAGGCGTTCGCCCGGTCCCTCGGCTCAGAGTGGGTCGTCGGCCGGGACAGCTCCGACCTCGCGGGCGACGTCCGGCGCGTGGTACCGGGCGGCGTCGACGGCGCGCTCGACACGGCAGGACTCGGGGTCCGTGCGCTGGCCGCCGTCCGCACCAGGGGCGCCTACGTCACCGTGGTCGGCGGATCGGCCCCGCTCCCCCTGCGCGGCATCCGCGTCCATCAGCAGTGGATCAGTTCCGACGGGGCCGCCTTGACCGAGCTCGCCGGCATGGGCCTGACGCTGCGGGTCACCGGGACCCTCCCGCTCGAGCGCGCAGCCGAGGGCCATGAACGCCTCGCGGCGGGCGGGACGCGCGGCCGACTGGTGCTGGTTCTTTCCGGAGCGGATGCCTGGAGCGTGCCCTTTTGATCAGGTCGTCACTTGATCGGATGCATCTGTCCGCTTAGTGATCACTGGCGCGATATGGGACCGGATCGAGCTGCTGAGGCCGGTCGATCCGGTCCGTGTACGAGGGGGGGCCGGCCGACCACCGTCACACCCTTCAGGGCATCGCGTGGAAGTGCCGCACCTGCTCGAGGCCCAGGGCCCGCCCTTCCGGGGCGGACCGCTGACACGGGGGGGGACGTTCGGCTATGCGGTTCCGGGTTCTTCCCCCGGCTACTGCTGCACGTCTCAAGCCGTCACGGGCGCAGGCCGCCGCCCGGCAGGGCGGCCACGTCCGCGCAGCTGGTGTGGTGGGCGGCCAGCATGATGGTGTCGACCCGGTCGGTCTCGGTGAGCTTGGCCATGAGGATCCAGGCGCCCTCCTGGAGCCGGGTCTGCGTCACGGCGCCTTCCTGCACGTGGTCAGCCGTACTCCAGCCGCGCTTCTCCAGGGCCCGCAGCACGGCGGCGTACGGCGCCGCACCGGTTCCGGTGCCGACGGCCACGTCGGGGCTGCCCATCCAGAGGAACGTGCAGTCGCCCAGCCGGCGTTCCGCGGGTGAGGTGGCATCCGGGTCGGGGCCGGGCGAAAGCCCCCTGAGCCCGGCCTCCGCGGTCGCGGCGTCGACGTCGGCATCGACGGCCCCACGGCCCAGGGGGTCCGCCTGGCGCCCGTCGGCCGGGGCCGCCGTGGCGCTCGGCGCTGCCGTGGACGCCGCGCTCTTCACATCGCCGGCGCCTTTGCCGCACCCCGCCACGGAGAGCAGCGCCACCGCGCCGAGCGCCGTCGCGCGCACTATCGAGTTGTTACGAATCAAGGGTGAAACCGCCACGTTTTGCCAGATAGTAAATCGAGGCAGCCCATTATCCATGGATTCAAGCCTCGGCTGGCGCGCGCTTCGCCATCCACCTCGAACTCCACACGGGGCGGATTCCCCGCCCGCCCCAGCGACCACGCAGAGCGGCTGACGCCGCTCCCTACCTCGCCCGCGTCGCCGCCTCCGTCGGGCAGACCGTCAACGCGCTCCAGCTGCTCGGCCGCCTCGCCGAGAGCGAGGACGAGCACGAGGCCGAGCCCGGCGCCGTCCGCGCCGCCGTGACGGCGCAGTTGCCGCTGCTGATACCGCTGCTGGCCGATGAAGACGCGGCCGTCCGGCAAGCAGCGGGATGGACTGTCGGCCACACCAGGGACACGGGCATTGCCCTGCCCGCTGTCCGGTCCCTCCTTGCCGCCGAGACCGAGCCCATCGTCCGGGCCGAGCTCCTCACCGCGTACAGCCGGATGGACCGGGCGGGTGCGGTCGCCGAGGCCCGCAGCCTGCTCGGCCCGGACACGCCCGCGCCGCTGCGGCTGGCCGCCGTGTTCGCCGCCTTGGGTCCTGGGGAGCCCTGGCTCGCCGTGCACCGCACCGCCCTCCGCAGCCTGCTCGTCGTGCTCCTCGCCGAGGCGCGTAGGCCGGCCCTCGAAGCGTCGTGCTCCGCGTGATCCGCGACGCCTCCGACACGCGCTCGCGCCGTGGTGGCAGCTGGTAAGCGCGTTGCGCGAGGACCCCGGGCCGGGACCGGACGGATGGCGGGGAGCGGCCCGGTTCCGCTCCCATGGCCGGGGTGTGGGACTCGGTCGAGCCGTCGGTCATGGCCGAGGGTGCCGCGGCGGACGTTGCAGGCACTCGGCGTCGTCGGCCTGCCGACTGGGCCCGGCTGACCCGGGCGCTAGATGAATATGATTGTCGTCGGCTAGTGTGGGCCTGCCCGCGCCGGGCCGCCTTCGGCCGGGCTCGGTACGCTCCGCCGCGGTGCGGGCGACGAGCGAGGGGCGCAGCGTGGTTGAGGGCTCGGTGAGCACGGTGACGGGACCGCCGCCACCCCGTCCTTCGGTCCCTTCCGCCGGAGGGTACGGCCCGGAGCGGCGGCGCAGGCCGGTGGCAGGCGCGGTTGGCTCGGCCCTGGTCGGGGCGGTGGTGGTCGCGGTACTCGCCGGACCGTGGCTCGAGCGGCGGTTCGGGCTGCCGGCGTTCGGGGCGTGGCGCACGCTGCTGATCGCCGTCGTCATCCAGGGCGTTCCGTTCCTGATGCTCGGCACGGTCGTCTCGGCGGCCATCGGTACGTTCGTCCCCGCTCGGGTCTTCTCCAGGGTGCTGCCGCGCAATCCGGTGCTCGCCGTGCCGGTGGCCGGTGCCGCCGGAGTCGTGCTGCCGGGGTGCGAGTGCGCCTCGGTGCCGGTCGCGGGCAGCCTGATGCGCCGGGGCGTGGCTCCCGCGGCGGCCTTGACGTTCCTGCTCGCCGCGCCCGCCGTGAACCCGGTGGTGCTCGTCGCGACGGCGATCGCGTTCCCCGGCAAGCCGGAGATGGTGGCCGCGCGGTTCGGTGCCTCGCTCGTCACGGCGGTCGTCATGGGCTGGCTGTGGATCCGGTGGGGACGGGAGGAATGGCTGCGGCTGCCGGCCGCGCGAGCGGAGCAGGTACCCGGCGCGGGCCGGCTGGAGACGTTCCGGCGCGGTCTGCAGCACGACTTCCTGCAGGCGGGCGGCTTCCTGGTGATCGGCGCCATGGCCTCCGCGACCTTCAACGTCCTCGTACCGCCGTCCGTTCTGGAAGCCTTCTCGGGGTCTCCCTGGCTCGGCGTCCTCGCGGCGGCCGCGCTCGCGGTGCTCCTGTCGGTGTGCTCGGAGGCGGACGCGTTCGTCGCGGCCTCGTTCACCGGCTTCTCGCCCACCGCCCGCCTCGCCTTCATGGTGGTGGGCCCGATGGTCGACATGAAGCTGATCGCCCTGCAGTCGGGAGCCTTCGGGCGGGCCTTCGCCGTGCGGTTCTGCGCCGCCACGTTCGCCGTGGCGCTCTTGTGCTGCGCACTCGTCGGAGGTGTGCTCCTGTGACCGGACGACCTCCCGCCGACTCGGAAGACGAGCCCCTGCTGGGCGGACTCGGTTCGCCCCTGCTCCTGGTCCTGACCGGCGCGGGACTGCTTCACATCACCGTGCCCAGCGACGTGTACCTCCGGTACGTGAAGGAGGGCATGTGGCCGTACCTCGTCGCGTCCGGGGTCCTGCTGGCCGTGCTGGGCTTCGCGGGCCTGGGAGTCGAGCTGGCGCGCCGCCTGAAGGAGACCGCGGACGATGTCATGGGAGGGCACGACGGTCACGGTCACGGTCACGGTGACGGCCTCGGGCACGACCATGGGCACGGAGGAGCCAAGCAGGTTGCCTGGCTCCTGGCCGCACCTGCCCTCACCCTGCTCTTCGTCGCCCCGCCGGCGCTCGGCTCGTACACGGCCTCGCAGGACGGGGCCGCGTCCGGCGTCGAACGGAGCGCCTACGAGGAGCTGGGCGATGCGCCGGTCACCCCGATGGCCCTCGAGGAGTTCATCGGGCGCTCGGTGCACGCGCCGAAGACACTGCGCGGCCACGAGGTCCGGCTGCTGGGGTTCGTCTCCGCCGGGAAGAGCCCGGACACCTGGTACCTCAACCGCTTGAAGCTCAGCTGCTGCGCTGCGGACGCGAGGACCCTGCGGGTGGAGGTGCACGGCGTGCCGGCGCCGGCCAAAGACGCCTGGGTCGAGGTCACGGGCGTCCTGAGCGCCGAGCACGTCCCCGTCGAGAACCCCGTCCCGATCATGGAGGCCGCCGCCCTGAAGCCCGTCGCCGCACCGCGCAACCCCTACCACGACGCGCCGCCCGCGGACGGCTGAGGCGGCGTCCGCGAGCGGTCATCGTGCCCGCGCGTGGTGCTACGGGCATGGGTGAGGCGTGGCAGGGCAGCAGAGGTCAAGCCGGGCTCGCCGCGCTCTCGGTGCCGCCCGTCGACGTGACGACCATCAAGGGGTGAAAAAGGTGAAGGGCTTCCGCAGTTTCATCCTGCGCGGCAACGTGGTCGACCTGGCGGTCGGCATCGTCATCGGGGCAGCGTTCACCGCCGTGGTGAACGGCTTCGTCAGCGCCTTCCTGACACCACTGGTCGGGCTGGCCACCGGCGCCACCGGCGACATGAGCCGCAAGGCCTTCACCCTCGGCGCCACCACGTTCCCCTACGGTGCCTTCATCAACGCCGCGATCAGCTTCCTCCTCATCGCCGGAGCGCTGTACTTCCTGGTCGTGCTGCCGATCAACAATCTCCACGAACGCCTCGCCCCGCACCAGGACGTCCAGGCCCCGAAACGGGACTGTCCCGAATGCCTCAGCCCCGTACCCGCCCAGGCCCGCCGCTGTGCCTCCTGCACTGTCGCCCTGCCGGCCGTACCCGCACAGGCCGGAGAGACGACCCAGCGCCTGGGATGACCGGTCTCTGTGCACCCATCCACTGACGGCATGACGGCCTTCGTCTACTCCCGCTTGTGGGTGTCGTCCCATCTCGTTGCGACGAGTCGTCGCAACGCGGCGTGTGCGGGTGGGCCCCAGGTGGCCTTGCCGCCGGGGCGGCCGTGGACGCCTGCTTCTCCGATGAGGACGCCGCTGAGGGCGCGCAGCACCGCCCAGCCGCGGGCGCGGCGCAGGGTCGCGGTGTCCGGGGTCGGCCGGTAGGCCGCGTGGAAGCGGTCGGCGGCGTCGTCCGGCAGCAGTATCCACGGTGCGGCGAGGTCGCAGGCCGGGTCGCCGGTGCAGAGGTCGCCGAAATCGATCACGCCGCAGAAGGTGCCGTCGGCGGTGAGGATGTTGGCCGGGTGCAGGTCACCGTGGAGCCACAGGGGCGGGCCCGTCCACGCGGGTGCGGCGAGGGCGTCCTCCCAGACGATGCGGACGGCCTCCGGGTCGGGGATCAGCCCCGCCTCGGTGGCCGACGCGAGTGCCTTGGCGAACCCCTCGGCGTGGTCGGCCAGCGGTCCCCCGCGGCCACGGCCGACGGGAGCCCCGGCGGGAGAGGGCCGGTGAAGAGCCGTCAGGAAGGCGGCCAAGCTGTCGGCCGCGTCCGCGGCGCGCGTGGCGGGGGCGCGGTCGGCGGGCTCGCCCTGCACCCACGTGGTGACGGTCCAGGGTCGCGGAAAGCGCTCGGAGGGCTCGCCGAGGCGCTGCGGGACGGGGACCGGCAGCGGGAGGTGCGGGGCAAGGACGGGCAGCCAGGCGTGCTCCTTGCGCAGCAGCGCATCGGCGGACTGTGTCGCCCAGGGCAACCGGACGGCGAGGTCGTCGCCGAGCCGCCACAGCTGGTTGTCCCAACCGCGTGCGCCGAGCCTCACCGGGCGATCGGCCAGGTCGGGATGCTGGTCACGCAACAGGTGGCGGACCAACTCTGCTGTGACCTCGATCTGGGTGTGGGTCATGCGGAGCAACCGTAGTCGGGCAGCAGTTCGTCCGTGGATCACTTGATCGAGCGATCGACACTCCCGTATTGCCGACGGGCGGGCGGAAAGTGACCGTGCACGCGCTGGGTGTGTACGCCGGCCTCGGCCGCCCGTACACGCCCGGCGACGTGTCCGAGCTCCTGCGCCACGCCGACCTGCGGCTCAGCTTTCCGCCCCTTGGGCGGGGCCCGCTACCAACCCCGGAACGGGCCCCGACCGGCAGCAACACCGGCGTATGGGTGGCCGGGCCGTCGCACCCGTGATCGCCGGGGCCCCCGGGCGTTCCAGTTGAACGAGGCGTCCTCGCACTCGACAGTCGACAGGAGTAACACCATGGCCATCTCTGCGTTCAGACGGCGCGTTACCCCCCTGAGCACCACCCTCGGACTGGGCATCGTGCTGCCGTTCGCCGTGGGGGTTGCCCCCGCCTATGCGCAGGCTCAGCTGGACCTCACCAAGAGCCATGCGGGCGAGTTCCGCCGGGGCGGCCATGGTTTTTACCAGATCACCCTCTTCAACAACGGCGACCAGGCGACCGACGGCGGAACCCACCTGAGCGACGTCCTCCCGCCGGGACTCTCCGCCCAAGCGCTGAACACGCAGTCGGAGGGCAGCTTTGACCTCAACTGCGGCTTCCTCAACGCGGGCAGCGGGTTCACCTGCGACAGCGCGGCGCTGGATCCCGGCGAGGGCTACACGATCATCGTCACCGTGGACGTTGCCCAGAACGCCCCGTGCACGGTCACCAACACCGTCTCTGTGACCGACGACGCCGGCGTCAACCGCGACACGGCAAGTGACCCCACAGCCATCCCCGGAAACGGCTGCAGCGGAAGCGACGACGGCGGCAACGGTGGCGCTTCCATCCTCCCCGTCAACCTCAGTGGCGTGATCCCGATGTTCAACAACATCACGACGAACAACAACATCGGCAGCCCCGGCGCGAGCAACACGAGCGGCCAGGGCTTCGATCTGAACGCTCCCTGATCCCCGGCCAGGGCACCCGGCACCGTCCCCGGGTGCCCGGCGGCGGCTGAGTTGGAGAGTCATCCCCGGTATGCCGGGACGCGTTTCGATGGAACGGCGCGGACCGAAATCCACGAAACCTTCCTCGGCCTCGCCGCTTGCCTCACCTTGCTGGCGCTCACGACACATCTATGGGCTCGTAGAGCACATCGGTTCTGAGAATTGTTTTCGTGCCCTCAAGAATCGGGGCCGAGTCGTGAAGCGTCCGATGCCAGAAGAGGAGCGCATCGCCCGGTTCGGGGCGGTGGATGCCCAATATCTCCTCGGGCTTTGCGAGCCGGGGCCAGTCCGAGAAGTCGCGTTGCGCAAAGGGCAGATCGTTCTGCTTGTCGGCGATGAACCGTGTTTCTCCGCCCACCGCCTCATATGACAGGTAGACGACGACCGTCAGGAGAGTCCGCCTCCCGTCGGGGGCGAAATAGGGCGAATCGTAGTGCGGAACGAGAAGTCCGCCGTGTTCGTACGTGATGAAGCGCATACGTGGATTGACGGCCGCCGGCTTCCAGGGGTTTCCGTCCGAATCCGTCGGATCGTCCGGCCCCACTTCAAGCGGCAGAAACGTCCGCAGCCTGCGGTAGAACTCTGCCGCCAAGGCTTCGGATTCAGCCGTGGCGCGGAGATGGGCGACCGGATCTCCCTCTGCATAGTTGGCGGCGACGCCGTCTCGCCCCACCGGAGCAAAGCGCTGGGCAGCCAGTTCGGCCGCGAATACCTCCACTTCGGCCTGGGTCAGGAAGTGGCGAATCACCCTGGCATCGACGTTGGGGATCTCCTTCTCGATCGGGGCCCACGAGTCATCGGCAGATATTCGACTCAGCGCTTCTTCCGAGAGCTCGAAGGGATTCACCGGCATTTCGAACATGCGCACTTCTCCATCTTGAGGTCATGGTCGATACCGCTGCGGCCGGGGACCCGACCGTCCGGAACAGCCGCGGGCAGCGCATTGAGGTGCGTGGCGGGGCGGCGGGCCACGTACGCGTCAGCGCCGGATCCGAGCGGTTATCGTCATGGTGACGATATTAGGCCAGGGTGAACTCACGATGCAAGCAGGACGTGCCCAACGCGGCGGAGGGCCGCTGCGCACCGGGTGGCTCACCTGGGGTGGCCGGACACCGCATCGCCCGTAAGGGCACCGGGAGTTCCCAGCGACTCGGACGACACCGATGGACCGTCGAGCGAACCGTGGCCGGGCGCGCCGGCGGCCGACGCCTCCACCGACGCTGCCGTAAGGGCTGTCTCGTGACTCCGACGGACTTGGCTTCGACTGTGATCGGAAAGCTCGGTCAGGCGTCGCTGGGGCCGGGAGTCCAGCCGGTGTGCTGCGCCCATGCGTCAGCGCGTCGGATGACGTCCCATACGAAGGCATCTTTTGCCTGGACGTAGCCGGGACGGTCGTCGCGGAATCTGGCTGCGCAGTGCTGCTTGGCGGCCGCGTACTCGTTCGCGGCAGCCGTGTGGCACCGGAGGTAGTCGCGGAACAGGAGGGGGAACTGCTGTGAGAAGCTGCCCGTTTGCCGCACGTGCACGTGGGTCCGGCGCTGACCTGGAGGTTCCCGGAAGTATCGTTTGGTCCGTTCGGGATTGTCCGCCCGGTACACGAGCCCCATCTCTGTCAGCGGGCGCAGGAACGCATCCGTCGCTTCCAGCGATTCCACTGAGATCTGGATGTCGATCACCGGCTTGGCCGCCAGTCCTGGCACCGAGGTGGACCCGATGTGGTCGATACGAGCCGCAGCATCACCGAGGGCGACACGCAGGCACGTGCCCCACGTGGCGAACATGACTGGCCACGCAGGGTCGTAGGGCATGATCTCTACTGGCTTTCCCATGCTGCGAAGTGTGTAACGATCTCCGGGGGCGGCACGAATTCGAACCGCGCCGAGGTCAGCCTCACCTGCGTGGAGCCGAGTTGGCCGGTGGGCTGCGGTGTGCGTCTTCGACGCCGAGGACGTCGCGCACCGGGAGCGGGCGGGTTGCTGAGGTAGCCGGCCTGGCCCCGTAGGCCTGCGGGGCCGTCGTGGCTCGCCCAGGGGCCGGCCCTGCTTGTCGGGCGGGTGGGCGGTCAGCTTGGCGATCATGTGCTCAGACTCTGTCCGTCCCCGCTCGCCCGGGCGTGAACGGGTGGAGCACAGCGCAGGCAGCAGCTCCCGGTCCCCCGCCGCGGCGTGCGCGGCCGCGGAGTACGTTCGAAGGACGGGGTGCGGCCCTGGCCATCGGGGCCGCGACGGGGGCCGCACCCCGGCAGCGCGACAGCGTCCCGCCGGGCGATGCCCGCGGCCGGGGCGAGGCTCCGAGTCCTCGGGCGGCGGGGGGGAGCCGAGGCCGGGGGGACCGCCAGTGCCGTCGGTTTGGTCTGGGCCGGAACAGGCCATTCCGCCCCGTAGTGATCATCTCGGTCTGTTCTGGGCCGCTACGCTCGCTCGCGCCCGAACCACACGACGACCACCGCCGGCCGGACCACGCCGTCCGGTCACCGGGAGAATGAGGGAAACATGCACCACTTAGGACCGGCCGGGGCGCTGCGCAGGGGCTTCGCCCTCACCGCGACCTGCGCGGTAGCCGTGCTCGGCTTCACGGCCCAGCCCGCCACGGCAGCTCCGGCCAAGCCCGCCGCCGCCCCGGCCGCCGTCAAGCCCGGCGACAGCTGTACCCCGGCCGACCTCGGCACCCGCCGCCCCTACATCAAGACCACCGAGGTCATCCCCACCATCACGCAGTTCAAGGGCTGGTACGTCACCGAGGGCTCGACCGGATCCCAGACGGTCTCCACCAACGTCCAGGAATCCATCGCGGTCTCCGTCGGCCTCAACGGCAGCGCCCAGGGCAGCTTCACCGTCGAGGCCCTCGGCACGGTCGGTGCGACCGTGGGCCTCAACGTCCAGGTCACCTACACCCGCACCAGCAGCACCTCGAAGTCGATCAGCTGGAACTTCCCCCGGCCCGGCTACTACGGCCTCTACGAGGGAACCAAGAAGGTCACCGGCACCTACAGCAGCCTCAACTGCAACCGCACCGCCCTGGGCGGCGGCGCCTACGCCCTGAGGTGGACCGAGGGCCCCGACACCGGCAGCTACACCACCTTCACCACCCTCGAAGAAGGCGCAGTGCGCTGCGAGGACAAGGTTCCCGCCAACAGCATCATGCGCAGGGCACAGGACCTCCTCGACTGCGGCTCCCCCGCCGCCACCGTGAAGCACCCGGGCGGCCCCGTCCCCTCGGCCAAGGCCGACCAGGCCAGGGACGAAGTCGCCGCCGCCGCTGCCGAAGGCATGAAGGCCGCCCAGGCGGCCAGGCCCGCCCCGCGCGCCGCACTGGACTGCCAGCCGGGCGTCTACAAGATCGACGTTCCTGGCAAGCCCCTGAACTGGAGCGCACCTCTCCTGGCCAACGACGGCATCCGCCTGCGCGAGTCCACGTTCTTCAGCGCCCACCTGGACAACTGGCGGCTGTGCAACGTGACCGAGCGCAACGGGGTCATCGAGGCGTCCCTGTGGAACTGGGGCAACGGCGGATGCGCGACCATCCCGGCGAACATCGCCAACCAGGAGCAGGCCTACCTGACGACGGCCACCTGCGGGGAGGACGACCTCCAGCGGTTCTACATCTACCGCGACGTGCCCGGCAGCTCCAAGATCGGCCTGCAGAACAAGTACACGGGCTCCATGATGGGCCACGACCGGTACGCGGACGGGGAGTTGATCCGCCAGTACTCCAGCGGCCGGCAGGACGGTACGGGTACGTACACCCTGACCGGGGTCTGACGGCTCCGCAGCCGCAGACCTGTCGGTGGGCATGACGGTGGGTTTACGGGCGTCGATCGGGAGCACATGAGGGTCACGACCAATCCGGTACGTCACGAGGAGGTCCCATGTCGGGCACCGAGAAGACCAAGGCCCACGTCGAGCAGGCCAAGGGCAAGGCCAAGGAGACCGTCGGCCGGGCCGTCGGCAACGAGCGCATGACCGCCGAGGGCCGCACCGACCAGGCCAAGGGCAACGCCCGCCAGGCCAAGGAAGACATCAAGGACACGCTCCGACACTGAGCCGCCCCCACGGCCCCCCAGGCGGGGGCACCCGCTGGGCCCCGACCCCCTCCCCCTGGGTCGGGGCCCAGCCACGTCCTGCGACGGGTTCGCGTGACACGTGTGGTGAACTGGGGAACGCCCGAACGAGTTCGAGCGCCACTGGAACCACCCGTGCCCGAGTGAGGAACCGCAGATGCACGCCCCGCTGAACAGCCCCTATCGGCAACTTCGCGGCGGCGACGGCCGGCGGGAGGCGAACACCTCCGCGGTGCTGCGGACCGTGCTCGACCACGGTCCGGTGGCGCGCAGGCGGATCGCGGCCCTCACCGGGCTCAGTCCGGCCGCGGTCTCGCGGCAGGTGGTCGACCTCGCCGGGCTGGGGCTGGTGCGGGAGCGTCCCGAACTGGTCGCCGCGGCGGGCGTCGGCCGTCCGCAGGTTCCCGTGGACATCGACTGTGGCCGGGTCGCGGTGGCCGGTGTGCACATCGGGGTGCCGGGCGCGACGCTGTCCCTGATCGACCTGCGCGGGCGCGTCCTGGCGCGGGAGGACGTGAGCGGTCGGGAGCCCGGCCCGGCCGGGATCCTGGGGCGGGTGACCAGCCGGCTGCCCGCCTTCCTCGCCGCGCACCGGGGTGGCCTCACCATCGCGGGTGTGGGTGCGGTGCTGGGCGGAAGGGTGGACCCGGAGCGGGGGATCGCGGTACGGCACGAACCGCTCGGCTGGTACGAGGTACCGCTGCGCGACGCGTTGGAGCGGGTGACCGGGCTGCCGGTGTACGTCGACAACCACGCGCGCGCCCTCGCCCAGTCGGAGATCCTCTTCGGCCATCCCGATGCGCAGCACAGCATCGTCGCGGTCTTCGTGGGGCATGTGGTCGACGCGGCTCTGGGCAGTGGCGGCCGGGTGCACCTCGGGCCGCGCGCGGCCACCAGCGACGTGGCGCACCAGCCCGTACCCGGGAGCCGGGCGAAGTGCGGCTGTGGCAGGACCGGCTGCTTCGAGGCGGTGGTCTCCGACACCGTCCTGTTCGCGGAAGCCGCGGAGCGGGGCATCATCGCCGAACCGGACCGCGCCCTGCTCTCCGAGGCCGTGGCGGCGGGACACCCCGGCGCGGACCGTCTGGTACGGCACCGGGCGCGGTTGATCGGCCGGGCGGTCGCGCTGCTGGCAGACCTGGTCAATCCGGACGTGGTGGTGGTGCACGAGACCTTCTCCGGGGCCCATCCGCGGTACCTCGAGGCGATCCGTGAGGAGGCGGTCGTACGCTCCCACCTGTGTGACGACCCGGAGCGGATCGTGGCTCCCGGAACCGGGGAACGGGCACTGGACGTCGCCGCCGGCACGGCCGTTCTGGCCAACATCTACGCCGATCCGCTCAGAACGGTGGCGTTTGACCAATCACCGGGTGTCTGACAATCTGCGCGCATGACCCCGACCGTGCGGCTCGTTTCCCGCCGACATGTCGACCTGTGTCGCCATGCCAGCGCGATCTGTGCCGTGCCGTCGCCGGGCTGTCCCCGCTGACTTCGACGTCAGCCTGAGGCCCCCGGGCCGCGTTCCCGCCGTTCCCGTCCGCCGGGAGCTCGTGCGGCACGGCCGCTCCCCCGCACCGCGTTCCGCGATCCCGACCGGATCCCTGCGCCGCGGTTTCCGCTGCTCCACCCTGCTTCGCCCTGCGATGGACCGCACCCGGTCTCACCTGGGATGAATTAGTTCCGCTCAGATTGCAATTAAGTTTCGCTCGCTTCCTCATCGCCAAGGCGGTTCCATCATGACCACGCTCCCTCCCCTCTCCCGGCGGGGCCTGCTGCGCGCCGTGGGTGCCGGCTCCCTCCTCATGACGCTGGGGGCCTGCCGCTCCGCGGTCGACGAGAGCACGCCCGCCGCCGCGGCGAGTCCCCGTAGGGGAGGCACCCTGACCGTCGCGCACGGGGTCGACTTCACTCCGGCCCTGCTCTTCGCGGTGAGCGCGATGACCCTCGTCCCACGCTTGGTCTTCAACACCCTCACCCGCTACGACGACAAGCTGCGGCCGCAGCCGGAACTGGCGAAGTCCTGGCAGGTGGCCCCGGACGGCAAGAGCATCACCTTCACGCTCCGCGACGACGTCACCTTCCACAACGGCCGCAGGTTCACGGCGGACGACGTCATCTTCGCGGTGCAGAACCTCCAGAACCCGGTGCGAGCCGCCCAGTTGAGGTCCACGGCGGCCGCCGTCACCTCGTTCGAGAAGCGGGGCGACCACGAGATCACCCTCGGCCTCGCGCATCCCGTCAGCAACCTCTTCGACCTCTTCGAGTTCATGTTCATCGCCGACAAGGACTCCGTCGAGGACGCCGTCACCGGCAAGAGGCTCATCGGCACCGGGCCCTACACCTTCACCGGCCGCGATCCGGGCGCCTCCCTCAGCTTCGCGCGCAACGAGCGCTACTGGCAGCCCGGCCGCCCCTACCTGGACAAGGTCGAGATACGCGTCATCCCGCAGCCCGACTCGCTGCTCTCCTCGCTGCGCACCGCCCAGTCTCAGCTCTCGTTCGACGTCCGGGGTCAGGACGTGGCGCAGCTGAAGGACGACAAGCAGTTCCGGATCAAGGGGTACGACACGGGCGCCGGCGCCCTCTACCTCGGGGCGAACGTCAAGGAGCAGTACACCGGCGACAAGCGCGTGCGCCAGGCACTGTCCTGGGCCGTCGACCGCGAGCGCATCGTCAAGCAGGTCCTCGGCGGCTACGGCCAGGCGAGCGCGGCCCCCTGGCCGAAGTCCTCCCCCGCGTACAGCGACGCCAACGCGAGCCGCTACCGGCACGATCCGGACAAGGCGCGGGCCCTGCTGAAGGAGGCCGGGCACGACAGCCTGTCCCTGCCGCTGGCCCACGCTTCGGTCCCGCGGGTCACGGCCATCGCGCAGATCATCCAGTACGACCTGAAGCAGATCGGCATCACCACCGAGCTCCAGCCGTACGACTCGGCGACCATGCAGAAGAAGCTGATCGCCCAGCAGATGCCGGCGCTGTGGACGATGGGCCACGGCTTCGCCCAGGTCCACCCGTCCACCCTGGCCGTCAGCGCCTACCCCTTCAACGAGGCCAAGAACACCTCGCAGTTCAGCTCGGCCGCCTACACCGAGGCGGTGCGGGCGGCATGGGTGCGCGATGACGCGGAGGGCCCCGGGGCCGTGGCGGCCTACCAGCGCATCAGCGACCAGCTCCTCGACGAGGCCTTCATCATCGACCTCGCGGTGGAGGCCCAGGTGGAGGTCGCCACGGCCAAGGTGCACGGGGCGGACCTGAACAAGTTCGGCTACCTCATCCTCGACGACGCGTACCTGGTGTGACGCCGTGCGCTCCTACCTGTTGAAGAGGGTTCCCTCCGCGCTGCTCGTCCTGGCGCTCGCCTCGTTCGTCGTCTTCGTGATCCTGCGCCTCATCCCGGGCGACCCGGCCAGCACTCTGGCCGGACCGGACGCCGGACCCGCGGCCGTCGGGGCGATCCGCGCCCGGCTCGGCCTGGACCGGCCGCTGTCGGCCCAGTACGTCACCTGGCTCGGCGAGCTCGTACGCGGCGACCTCGGACCCTCGTACGCCATCGGCGGCGAGGTCGGCGAGCTCATCGGCCAGGGGCTGGGCCGGACGGTGGAGCTGGCCGTCGGCGCCCTGGTGCTGACGGTCGCGCTCGGCCTGGCCCTGGGGGTGCTGGGGGTGACCGGGCGCGGACGCGGGGTGCGTGCCGGGGCGCGGGCGGTGGCCACCGCCGCGCTGGCCGTGCCGCCGTTCGTCACCGGCATCGTGCTGGTGCTGGTGTTCGCGGTGGCCCTGCGCCTGCTGCCCGCCGGCGGGTACCAGTCGGTGCTCGACGCCCCCGACATCGGCCTGCAGTACCTGCTGCTGCCCGCGCTGTGTCTCGCCCTGCCGAGCGGCGCCGTCCTCGGCCGCTCTCTCCAGGACGGGCTGGAGCGCGCCCTGGCCGAGGACTACGTACGCACCGCCACGGCCGTCGGCGTCACCCGCCGGCGCATCATCTGGCGGCACGCGCTGCCCAACGCCCTGCCGTCCTCCGTCACCGTACTCGGCATGCAGATCGGGCAGCTGCTCAGCGGAGCCGTGGTGGTCGAGGCCGTCTTCGCCTGGCCGGGGCTGGGCATGCTCGCCGAGCAGGGGGTGGTCCGCCGTGACTATCCCGTCGTCCAGGCCCTGCTCCTGCTGCTGGTCGCGGTGTTCGTCGCCGTCCAGCTGCTCACCGACATCGTCTACGCCTGGCTGGACCCCCGGATCAGGTGGGAGTGAACCATGACGACCACGACCCTCCCGCTGCGCGCCCGCAACCGCTACGTGGGCGGACTGCTCACGGGGCGGGGCATCACCGGACTGACCCTGGTGTCCGCAATCGCCCTGACCGCGCTGCTGGCGCCGCTGCTCACCTCCGCCGACCCGCTGGCGCAGAGCGGTGACGCCCTGCTCGGTCCGTCGTCGCGGCATCCGTTCGGCACCGACGACCTCGGACGGGACCTCTTCAGCCGGGTGCTCCACGGCATCCGCGCCGACCTCGCCATCGGTCTGACGGCCGTGCCCCTCGCCGCCGCGGCGGGCTGCGCCCTCGCCCTGCTCTCCGTCTCCTCCCGGGCTGCCGATGCCGCCGTCCAGCGGGCCTTCGACCTGGTGCTGGCCTTCCCCGGGCTGATCCTGGCCCTGACCCTCACCGCCATCTGGGGACCGGGCCGGCTGCCCGTCGTGGCCGTCATCGCCCTGGCGGAGACACCTGCTTTTGGCCGGCTGCTGCGGGGCGGCATCCTCGTACAGCGCGAACGCGAGTACGCCGTCGCCGCGCGGGTCGGCGGCGCGGGACGGCTGCGCGTCCTGTTCCGCCACGTCCTGCCCAACGCCGTCGACCCCATCGTGGTCCAGATCGCCACCGCCCTGTCGGTCGCCGTGTTCATCGAGGGCGCCATGAGCTTCATCGGGGTCGGCATCAGGCCTCCGGAGCCCTCGCTCGGCAGCATCCTCAGCCAGTCCACGGGCTACATGGGCACCCACCCCACCTTCGCGGTGGCACCGCTGATCGCGGTGACCGCACTCGTCATCGGCTTCACGCTCGTCGGGGAAGCCCTGAACCGGGGGATCCGGCAGTGACCCAGGCCACGACCCGCACCACCACCGACAACGCCGACCACGCCGACCACGCCACCGCATCCGCCGACAGCACCGGCACCGCCGACACGGCCGCTTCCGGCCCGCGCGCCCGACCCGTGCTCGACGTGCGCGGCCTGCACGTCAGGTTCCCGCTCGGCGGCCGGTCCGCGCACGCGCTCCGGGGCGTCGACCTCTCGCTCGCCGCCGGGGAGACGCTGGGCATCGTGGGCGAGTCCGGCTCGGGCAAGTCGACCCTCGCCCTCGCCCTGACGCGCATGCTCCCGGCCGGCGGCCGCATCACGGACGGCTCCGTGCTCCTCGACGGCCAGGACCTCGCCACCGCTTCCGACGAGGCACTGCGCCGGGTCCGCGGCGGGCGGATCGGGATGATCTTCCAGGACCCGATGGCCTCCCTCAACCCGGTGCTCTCCATCGGACAGCACCTGGACGAGGCGATGCGCGCCCACGGCCGCGGTGACCGGCGCTCGCGCCGCGCCCGCGCACGGGAACTCCTGGACCTGGTCGGCATTCCCGACCCCGCCCAGCGCGTCGACGACCACCCGCACCAGTTCTCCGGCGGTATGCGCCAGCGCGTCATGATCGCTCTCGCGCTGGCCAACGAACCCGACGTCCTGCTCGCCGACGAGCCGACCACGGCGCTCGACGCCACCGTCCAGGACCAGATCCTGACCCTGCTCGAACGGCTGAACCGGGAAACGGGCACCGCCCTCGTGCTCATCACGCACGACATCGGCGTCGTCGCCCGCTCCTGCCGTCGGGTGCTGGTCATGTACGGCGGCGCGGTCGTCGAGGACGGTCCCACCGACCGGGTCCTCGCGGACCCCCGACACCCCTACACCGCCGGACTGCTGGCGGCCGTGCCTCGGCTGGAGTCCCCCTCGGGCACCCGGCTGCGGAGCATTCCCGGCAGCCCGCCCGACCCCGCCGCCTCCCTGCGGGGGTGCGCGTTCGCGCCCCGCTGCGCCCTGGCCGAGGACCGCTGCCACGACCAGGCGCCCGTTCTGACCCGGGCTTCGGCCTGCGTCCGCTCCGCCTGCCTGCTCACCGGTCCGAAAGACGTCGTCATCGGGGAACCCCCCGAAGACCTCCGGACCCGGCCGGCCGCCGGTCCGGCCGCGGCACCGCTGCTGGAGGTCACCGGGCTGCGCAAGACGTTCCCCGGCCGGGGGCGCGCCGGGCGCCGCGATCCGCTGGTCGCCCTGGACGGGGTCGACCTCGTCCTGCACCCGGGCGAAACGCTGGGGATCGTGGGTGAATCGGGGTCGGGCAAGTCCACTCTCGCGCGCACCATCGTCCAGGTGTACGAGCCGACCTCCGGAGCCGTCCGGTTCCGGGGGCGGGAGCTGTCCGAGGCGTCCCCGGAGGCCTCCCGGGCGCTGCGGCGCGAAGTGCAGATGGTCTTCCAGGACCCCTTCTCGTCGCTCAACCCCCGGATGACCGTGGGCCAGATCATCGCCGAGCCGCTGATCGCGCACGGTCTCGGTGACCGTGCACAGCGGGCGGAGCGGGTGGCCGCGCTGCTGCGGCAGGTCGGACTGGAACCGGAGGCCGCCGGGCGGCACCCGCGCGCGTTCTCCGGCGGCCAGCGCCAGCGGATCGGCATCGCCCGGGCGCTGGCCCCCGAGCCGTCGGTCCTCATCTGCGACGAGCCCGTCTCCGCACTCGACGTCTCCGTCCAGGCACAGGTCGTCAACCTCCTCACCGACCTGCAGCGCGACCTCGGGCTCGCCCTGCTGTTGATCGCCCACGACCTGGCGGTGGTGCGGCAGATCAGCCATCGCATCGCCGTGATGCACCGCGGACGGGTGGTCGAGACCGGCCCCGCCGACGAGGTCTGCACGCGCCCGGCACACCCCTATACCCGCACCCTCCTCGGGTCCGTACCCAGGACCGCCCCCTCCTCTCCCCCGTCCTCTGCGAAGGAGCTCCGCCCGTGACCAGCCCCGCCACCCCGGCCACTCCGGACACACCCACCCGTCGCGATCCCTACGCCGGCTTCGCCGGACGGGTCGGCCGTACCTTCGCCGAGTCCGAGCCTTCCTGGCAGCCGGGGCGCCGGCCCGGAGGGCGTGCCCCGAACGTCGTCGTGGTCCTGGTCGACGACATGGGTTACAGCGACATCGGCCCGTTCGGCTCGGAGGTCCCCACCCCCGTGCTCGACGGGCTGGCCGCGGGCGGCGTGCGCCTGGCCAACTACCACACCATGCCGCTGTGCTCCCCCGCCCGTGCCGCCCTGCTCACGGGTCTCAACCCGCACCGCGTCGGATACTCGACGGTCGCCAACTTCGACCCGGGTTTCCCCGGTTACGGCATGGAGGTCGGGGAGGACATCCCCACCCTGGCCGAGGTCCTCCACGACGCGGGCTACGCCACCTACGCCGTCGGCAAGTGGCACCTGACCCGCGACTCGGCGTCCAACGCCGCCGACGACCGGCGCAACTGGCCGCTGCAGAAGGGCTTCGACCAGTACTACGGCGTACTGGAGGGCCTGACCAGCCTCTTCCATCCGCACCAGCTGGTCCGCGACAACAGCCCGCTGGACATCGACGAGCTGCCCGACGGCTACTACTACACCGACGACATCACCGACCAGGCCATCTCCATGGTCAAGTCACTGCGGGCGCACGACCCCGACAAGCCGTTCTTCCTGTACCTCGCCCACAACGCGGTCCACGGCCCCCTCCAGGCCAAGGCCGCCGACATCGAACGCCATCGCGGACGCTACGACGGAGGCTGGGACGCGCTGCGCGGCACCCGCTTCGCCCGGCAGATCGCCGACGGGCTGTTCCCCGAGGGAACCGTCCTGCCGGAACGCAACTCCGAGGCGGGCTTCGACGTTGGCCCATGGACCGATCTGACGCCGCAACAGCAGCGCCGGTACGCGCGCTACATGGAGGTGTACGCGGCGATGGTCGACAACATCGACCAGAACCTTGGCCGGCTCACCGACACCCTGCGCGCACTCGGCGAACTCGACAACACCATCGTCGTCTTCACCTCCGACAACGGCGGCACCGGGGAGGGCGGCGCCGAGGGAACGCGCAGCTACTTCAGCCGCTTCGTCCACCAGCCCGTCCCGGACGACTGGAACGAGGACGTGGACCGGGACACCGACCTCATCGGCGGCCCGCAGAGCCTGGTGCACTACCCGCGCGGCTGGGGCATGGCCTCCAACACCCCGTTCCGGCTCTACAAGGGCCAGACCTACGCGGGCGGCGTGCGCGTGCCGTTCGTCATCTCCTGGCCCGAGGGACTGCGGCGGGCCGCGGGCGACGACGGGGTCCGGCAGCAGTACCAGTACGTCACCGACATCACCCCCACCCTGCTGGAACTCGCCGGCGTGCGCCGCCCGGAGCTGTGGCGCTCGCGGCCCGCCCAGGAGCTCGACGGCGTCAGCTTCGCCCCCGTCCTGCACGACGGGCGGGCGCCCGGCGCCCACACCGAGCAGTACTGCGAGATGTCCGGCAACCGCAGCTACTACCGCGACGGCTGGAAGCTGGTCACGCTGCACCGCCCGGGCGCACCGTACGACGACGGCGAGTGGGCGCTGTACGACCTGCGCACCGACCCCACCGAAACCACCGACATCGCCCAGGAGAATCCGGACGTGGTGAAGGAACTGGCCGCGGCGTGGGAGGCGGCGGCCTGGCGCAACGGCGTCTTCCCCCTCGCCGACGGCAGCGGCGCACTGGCCCGGCGCAACCCCGCCGAGGAGCGGTTCCACCGCCCCCTGACCCTGTTGGCGGGCACTCCCGAGCTGGAGCGCTACCGCTCCTCCCGGCTCATCTCGTTCCGGTCCTTCGACGTCACCGTGGAACTCGACGAGCACGCCGCCTCGGACCAGGGCGTACTGGTCTCGCACGGCGACCAGGGCGGGGGCTACAGCCTGTACGTAGAGGACGGACGGCTGCGCTTCGCGTACAACGAGTACGGCGAGCTGCACGAGACCGACGCCGGCCCGCTGCCCGCGGGCCGGCGGACGATCACGCTGTCGGCCGCCGCGGTGGAGGGCCTGCGCTGGGAGTTCCGCTTCCTGGTCGACGGCGTGGAGAGCGGCCGTTCGCACAGCGTCCACCAGCTGATCGGCATGGCGCCGCTCCAGGGGATCAGCGTGGGCGTGGACCGCAAGTCCCCGGTCTCCTGGCCGGTCTACGAGCGCCACCGCAGCTTCCGCTACACCGGCCGCCTGCGCTCGGTGACGTACACCCCCGGTGCACGGGCGCCCTACGATCCGGCGCTCGTGGCCCGCGCGCTCCGAGAGGCGGCCGCCGCCTTCGAATGACGGACGGACGCGCGCCGGCCCGGCCGGCACACCGCCTTCGGGTGTGCCGGCCGCTGCTGGGGGCAGGCGCCGGGGACGAGCCAGAGGGAGGGCGGGCGATGGCCTACCCCATCGTGTGGAACGAGGCCGCCGTGAGCGGCGCCGCCCGGCACCTCGCAGACGATCCCGCCGGACTGCGGCAGCTGCTGCGTGCGGTCGATCTGCTGTCCGGCGAGCCCCGGCCGCCGGGGGCCGCCGCGCACGGCCCACGGCTCTGCCGCATCCACGTCGGCCGGTACCGCGTCCTGTACACCGTCACCCGTCGTCCGCTGACCGTCACCGTCCTGCACGTCGGACGCCTCGGCTGACGGGGCCGGGGTGCATCAGGGCGGGTTTCCTGGGCAGCCGCCGGATATGAACCGACGTGCGGACATCGGCCGGTCCTACTGGATGCGGACGGCGACCCTGCCGGCCTTCGCCCCCCTGGCGGGGGCCGCCGAAGCGGATGTGGCGGTCATCGGCAGCGGCATCGTCGGCCTCAGCACCGCGTGGGAACTCGCCCGCGCGGGGGTCGGCGTCATCGTGCTGGAGGCGGACGCCCTGGCGGGCGGGGTCACGGGGCACACGACCGCGAAGCTCACCGCCCTGCACACGGCCGTGTACGACACGCTGCGGAGCAAGCACGGAAGCGACGTCGCGCGGCGGTACGCGGCGTCCCAGAGCGCGGCCCTGCGGCACGTCATCGAGGTGGCCGGGGAGCTTCGTGCCGACTGCGAGCTGGAGAGGCGTCCGGCCTTCACCTACTGCGAGGAGGCCGAGGGCGTGGACGCCCTGCGGGCGGAGGCGGACGCGGCGCGGGCGGCCGGACTGGACGCCTCGTTCGTGACCGCGACCGGGCTGCCCTTCCCGGTCGCCGGCGCCGTCCGGGTCGAGGACCAGGCCCAGTTCCACCCCCTCAAGTACCTGGCCGGGCTCGTCGAGGACATCGTCCGGCTCGGCGGACGGCTCCACGAGGGATCCCGCGTCACACGCCTCGACGACGGCGATCCGTGCCGGCTCACCACCGACTCCGGCGCCACCGTCACCGCGCGGCACGTGGTCGTCGCCACCCATCACCCCGTCTTCGACGACGCCGTGCTCTCCACCAGGCTCACGCAACACCGTGACCTCGTGATCGCCGGTGAGCTCCCCGCCGGCCAGGACCCCGAGGGCATGTACATCTCGCAGGAGAACGGCAAACGGTCCGTCCGCACCGCGCCACGGGCGGACGGCGGCCGACTGCTCATCGTCACCGGCGAGGCGTTCACACCGGGCACGGGCGAGGACACCGAGGCAGGCTACGCCCGCCTCCAGGACTGGGCCGGGCAGCGCTTCCCCGGCTTCGCCACCGCCCACCGGTGGGCCGCCCAGGACAACAGCTCGACGGACGCGCTGCCCCTCATCGGCCGCCTGCCGACGAGGGGCGACAACGTCTACGTGGCCACCGGGTTCGCCGGGTGGGGCATGACCGGCGGGGTACTGGCCGGCACGATCATCGCCTCCCTCGTCCGCGGCGACGAGGAGCCCTGGGACGGGCTCTACGACCCCGGCCGCGTCGGCTCACCCCTGCGGTCGGCCCCGGCCTACCTGAAGGCCCAGTGGGACGTCGGGAAGCACTTCATCAAGGACCGCCTCGACAGCTTCGGCGACGGGACCAACGGCCCCGCCGAAGCCTTGCGGCCGGGTGAGGGCACGGTGGTCCGCGCAGGCGGCAAGCCCTGCGCCGTCCACCGCGACGATCACGGCGAACTGCACGCGGTATCCGCCGTCTGCACGCACCTCGGATGCCTGGTCGCCTTCAACAACGCCGAACGGACGTGGGAATGCCCCTGCCACGGCTCTCGCTTCGGCATCGACGGCGAGGTCCTCCAGGGCCCTGCGCTCGCTCCACTGGAGCGCCGGGACCCGACGGACCTCTGACGGGTGTCACGCGGGAAGGGCCATCAGGAGCAGCGGGGCGGTGGTGGGCTGGGGCGAGCCTCCGGCGGGTTCGAGGGTGAGGCCTACGGCGCCGGCATCGGCCGGGTTTCCGGCGAGGACGACCGTGCCGTCGTGGTCGACGAGTCCGGCGGGGCGCATGGTGCCGTCGTGGTCGAGCCACAGCTGGTAGGTCTTTCCCGCGCCCGGGGCGGGGAGGCCGGCGGCGGTGAAGACGGCCTTGTTCTGCCGTGCGGAGGCGACGACGGTGGTCAGGGCCCCGTTGGCCGCTTTGCCGTGGACGGTGCGTGCGTCGGGGGCGGCCAGGACGGCACTGACGGTGTCGAGTTGCCGCTGGGCCTGTCGGGCCTGCTGCTTCAGCTCCTGTGCGTCCCGGGCCTGCCATACGGCGATCCCGCCGAGTGCGGCGGCGGCGACGCTGGCGGCCAGGGCCAGGGGCACGGCCCGGCGGCGCAGGATGTCGCCGAGGGCGGGCGCCGCGGCGGGTGCGGGCAGGCGCGGGGGCAGTTGGCGTACGCCGTCGATGGCGGCCATGACCTGCGCCTTGGCCGTGGCGGGCGGCGGCTGGGAGGCGGCCGCGGCCAGGCGGGCGGCGGTCGCCTCGAACTCGGCGACTTCCTCGCGGCAGGCCTCGCAGACCTGGAGATGGGCCTCGAAGGCCTGGCGTTCGGCCGGGTCGAGGGCTCCGAGGGCGTAGGCGGCGGTGAGGGTGTGGGCGTCGCTGGCGTGGTGTTTCATGTGGTCACCCCCATGCAGTCGCGGAGCCGGATGAGCCCGTCGCGCATGCGTGTCTTGATGGTGGGAAGCGGTGTGCGCAGGGCTTCGGCGACTTCACGGTAGGTCAGCCCCCGGTAGTAGGCCAGGGTCACGGCCTGGCGCTGGAGCTCGGTCAGGCCACGCATGCAGCGGCGTACCTGTTCGGACTCCAGGCGGGTCTCGACCTGCTCGGCGACCTCGTCGAAGGCGGTGGTGTGCTCGCGGGCGGCCTGGGCGTACTCGCGGTCGGTGGCCGCCTGGGCGGAGCGGACCCGGTCCACGGCCCGCCGGTGCGCGATCGTCGCCGCCCAGGTGGTGACGGATCCGGCTTCGGGCCGGTAGCGGGCCGCCTGCCGCCACAGGTCGATCATGACCTCCTGGGCAACCTCCTCTGCCTGGGCCCGGTCGCGTACGACCTTGACGACGATGCCGAACACCATGGGCGCGAGGGCGTCGTAGAGGCCGGAGAAGGCCTGTTTGTCGCCCTGGGCGACCTTCTGCATGAGGCCGGTGAGATCGCCGCGGGTGGGGCCGCCCGGGCGGCCGGTGTCGAAGGGGGTCGGTTGGTTCACCTGTGGGGCTCCGGCTGTGGTGAGGAGCCGAAGGGGCGGCCGGGGGCGGCCGTCGGGGGAAGGGGCGTCCATCGCATGCCGGTCCTTGTGTCGTCGTCGGTGCCCGGCCGGACCGCCCCCGGGGGCGGTCCGGTCTCGGAAACCTGTGCGTCTACCGACTGTTCTTCGAAGCCGACCGGCCTGCGGATGGGAGGCCTCTTCGTCACCCGCGCGAGGCGCGGCCCATCCGTTGGAGGGGGCAAGGCGGCCCCGGGCACGCGCTGTGTGCCGAGCCCGTGCCGGGCGGTCGGGTGCGGGTGGCCCTCGGTGGCCACCCGCAGTGCCGTCGGCGCCGCCTTGCCCGCGCCGGGGCCGGGTCCCGCGTCACGCCGGGAGGGTCAGGAGGCCGCGGGCACCGCCGCCTCGACGCCGCGCGCGGCGATGAGCTGCGCACTGCCGTCGGCCAGCCGGTAGGACAGCCCCACCACGCCGAGACGGCCGTCGGCCACCCGCTCGGACAGGACGCGGGAGCGTTCCAGCAGCAGGTCCACGGTGTGCTGTATGTGCTCCGCCAGGATCTGGTCGTCCTGGTCGCGTCCGGCAGCGCGGGCCGACAGCACGCTCGGGGTGACCCGTTCGACGACGTCACGGACGAAGCCGCCGGGCACCTTGCCGCCGTCGGCCGCCGCACGGGCGGCGGCGATGGCCCCGCACGAGTCGTGGCCGAGCACGACGACGAGCGGGGCGTCGAGGACGCTCACGCCGTACTCGATGGAACCGAGGACCTCGGCGCCTGCCACGTGCCCCGCGGTGCGCACGACGAACAGGTCGCCCAGGCCGCGGTCGAAGATGATCTCGGCGGCCAGCCGGGAGTCGGAGCACCCGAACAGCACGGCGAAGGGCTGCTGGGCCGGGGCGACCTCGGTGCGGCGTATCGCGTCCTGGTTCGGGTGCTCGGGGATGCCCGAGACGAAGCGCTGGTTTCCGGCCATGAGCAGCTCGAAGGCGTCGCGGGGCGTCTGGTTCTGGATCTCGGTCATGGCGGCAGCTTACGACGCGGCCGAGCGGTCGGAACATTTTGCGGATCGGACCAATCCGGTGGGTGGGTGCTGCCGAATCGGGGGTGTGAGCAGCTTCCGCAGGACCCTCTCCCGCACCGCGGTCGGTGCGGCGGCCGGACTTCTGGCCGCGTTCTCGGCCTTGGCCGTGGCCGAGCTGGTGGCCGGTGCGGTGCGACCCGCCGCGGGGCCGGTCACGGCGGTGGGCGGCGCGGTGACCGACCGCACACCCGCGGCGGTGAAGGATCTCGCGATCCGCACGTTCGAGGAGGACGACAAGGCGGTCCTGCGGCTGGGGATCCTGGCGGTTGCGTCTCCAACGCGGTCGGCGGCCCCTGCACCGGCACCGCCCGCCGGCTCGGCGTGCCCCTCGCCGAACTCCTCGGGGAAGCCGGAGTGCGGCCTCCGTCCGAGGGAGGGAAGGCCGATCAGCTGGTGGCCCGCTCGGTGGACGGGATGACCTTCCCCCTGGCGGGCCACGCCCGGCGGCCGCACGATCACCGTCCGCGCCACCGGCGGATCCGGTCAGGTGCAGACCGAGCAGCGCACGCGGACCATCCCCGACGGAGCGAGCGGCCTGCACAGCGTCTTCGTCACCGTCCCCTAGACCACGGGGCTCCTCAGCCCCTCGACCACTGGACCGGCCCGCCGGCCGGCTCCGGCAGCACGACCTGTCACGTCAACACACCGCAGAGAAAAACGCCAAGGAGCAACAGATCATGAGCAGCAGCATGAAGTTCCGCCGTACCGCGGTCGCCGTCGCCGCAGCCGCCGTGCTGCCCTTCTCCCTGGCGGCGTGTTCCGACTCCGGCAGCGACACGGAAGCCGCCCCCAGCGCGGCCGCCGGTGACCAGGCCAAGACCGGAGCGAGCACCCCCGCCGGCGACTCGATGACCGGTGACCAGCCGTTCGGCCCGGCCTGCGCGGGCGTGCCCAAGGAGGGCGCCGGCTCCTTCGACGGCATGGCCAAGGACCCCGTCGCCACCGCCGCCTCCAACAACCCCGCCCTGTCCACCCTGGTCGCAGCGGTCAAGCAGGCCGGCCTCGTGGACACCCTGAACAACGCCAAGGACATCACCGTCTTCGCCCCGACCAACGACGCCTTCGCGAAGATCCCGAAGGCCGACCTGGACAAGGTCCTCGCCGACAAGGCCACCCTGACCAAGATCCTGACCTACCACGTCGTCGGCCAGAGGCTCACCCCCAAGCAGCTGGAGAACGGCAGCTTCGAGACCCTCCAGAAGGGCATGGTCACCACGAAGGGGTCCGGCGAGACCTACAAGGTCAACGGCACCTCCAACGTGGTCTGCGGCAACGTCAAGACCGCCAACGCCAACGTCTACATCGTCGACACCGTCCTGATGCCCAAGTAGCCCGCGGCAGGGCTCCCCTGCGGTCGTGCGGCCGTCGTGGCTCAGGCCCCGACGGCCGCACGACGGAACGGGACGTCGTGGTCAGGAGGGTCCCGGGTCAGCGGACCTCGGTGACCCGGTGCTCCTTGCGCGCGCCGCAGTTGGAGTTGTACACCTGCACGTGCACGTTGCTGATGCCCCCGCCCCAGTCGACGCAGTGGCCCTTGCCGTACACGTAGGCCGGGCCCGCGTACGAGGTGTACCGGCCGTAGTCCTCGCCGCGCTCCCAGGTTTCGGGGACTTCGATCCAGAGGGCCATGTCCACGGCCGCCCCCGGGCTGTTGCGGATGGTCGCGACGCAGTTCTTGCCGTTCGAGGCGTTGTACGTGAGGTAGACGGTGCCCAGCGAGCCGATGGCGGCCGAGTTCACGGTCTTGTAGGCGCTTCCGCAGACCTTCTGCGGCGTGGTGTTGGGTGCGGCGGAGGCGGGCCCCGCCAGCGCGGTCGTGGCCCCCAGGGCCAGGGCGGCGACTGCGGTGGTGGTGACGACGGGACGGGTGAACCTCATTGTTTCCCCCTGGTGGTCATTGGAGTCGGACGCTCCTGGAGGGAAGGACATGCGCGATGGCGGAACGGTTGCGCATGGTCCGCAAAATGATGTGGACGCGCCGCTTCACCACCCCGTCGGGTAGTGGTTTGAGAGCCGCGGGCGGGGGCAGCCGTGCAGTGTGCTGCGGTTCCGCGACGAGCGGAGGCAACCGAGCATCGAGCCCGTGAGGGGCGGCCCGCCGCGGCACCGCACTACCAGCCACGCCTCCCGGGACCTTCATCCTTTCCGACCGGGAGGCGGTCGGCGCGTGCCGGCCTTCCAGTCGCCCCTTGATCGCCTCCGCCTGCGCCACGGGGTACGCGAGAGGTTCAAAACGGAAAATTTCGGGTACTCGGAAAAATCCGGTTATTTTCGACCCCGCACGACGATCAAGCGGTGAATTCCATGTCCATGTGCAAGACGCCCGACTACCGAACGGGCCACCGCGGCCGCCACTGGACCCATGCGTTGCGCGCCGCCCAGCGGACCGGGGCCGTCATCGTCACCGATGACACCAGCCAGCCCGTCACCTACCGTCCCGAGCCCACGGGCCCCGGCCGTTTCCGTCCCTGGACCACCGACGCCGGAATCCGGTACGACAGTCACGACGTCCACCCCGAATGGTGAAGCCACGGCTGTGGGCCGCTCCCCCGGTCGGGGAGCGGCCCACGAGGGCGTAGCGCCGGGATGGTCCGGCTACCAGCGGTACCAGCGGCCGCTGCCGCCCTTCGGACGGGCGACGAACCCGATCAGCCACAGGACCAGGACAGCGATGGCGATCCACCACAGGATCTTCACCGCGAATCCGGCGCCGAACAGGATCAGGATCAGCAGGAGAACGAGAAGCAGGGGAACCATGGTTATCAACCTCCGAAGCGGCGGGTGCCCGCCTCTGCGACGGTCATGCGCTCGATTTTTACCCGCTTCTTATGCGCAGGGCCGGGTAGGAGCGACGGCCCGTCGCGGCGTGGCGCAGCCGGTTCGCCCTGTCGGCGGAAAGAAGGGGGTTTGCGGTCGCCGAGCGGGAGCATGCGAGGGATCACGACCAACGCGGTACTCATACGAGGAGGTCCTCATGTCGGGCACGGAGAAGGCCAAGGCGCACGCCGAGCAGGCCACGGGCAAGGCCAAGGAGATGCTCGGCCGGGCGGTCGGCAACGAGCGGCTGGCCGCCGAAGGCCGCCGCGAGCAGGCCAAGGGCGATGCCCGGCAGGCCAAGGAAGACGTCAAGGACAGCTTCCGCCGCTGACGCGTGGCGCCCTCAGCGCGCTTGCCCCCTCTCGGGCCCCGACCCTTCCCCCGGGTCGGGGCCCGCCCGCGTGCCGATCACGTGCCGGACCACCGTGCGGGCGGCTCAGACCGCCGGGGCCGTGCCGGCGGGTGAGGGAGTCCGGTGGCGGGCGGCCACGGCGTGCGCGGCCGCGTCCAGGAGGCGCTCAAGGACGGGGACCGGGATCGCCGGGTTGGTGACCGCCGCGCCCGCCGTGTCGCGGTCGTGCAGCAGGCCGGCGAGGACGCGGGCCGGCAGCCGCGGATTGCGCATCACGCTGCCGCGGACGGCGGCCTCCGGGTCGTTCAGCAGCCGTACCGAGTCGGCCGGTGACAGCCGGGGGTCCTCGGCCGCGCGGCGGCGCACCTCGGCCTCGGGGTCGCGGGCGAGACGTGCGACGTCGGCGGGGGTGGACTCCGGATCGTCCAGGGCCAGGCGGCGCATCCGGCCGACGGGGTCGTCGGCATGGCGCAGCAGGCCGGTGCGGGGGAAGTTGGGGTGGCCGCGGGGGCGGTCGGGGTGGCTGAAGCTGCCGTCCCACCAGCGCCAGACCTCCAGCAGCAGCTCGGCCGGAGCGTCGTCGCAGGATTCGGCGAGGAAGAGGCGGACCGGCCGGTCCTCGTCCCGCGCCAGGCGCTGCACGACGTCCGGCGGCAGGTGCCGGGCACGGGCCACGCTGCGGCGGACCAGCGGGTGGGAGGACGCGGCGAGGCGGCGCATCGCCTCGGCGTCGCCGTGCAGGCGCTCGACCCAGCGCAGGGTGTTCGACACCAGGGACGGGTCGAAGGCGTGGCGGACCGCGGCGCGCCGCTCCTCGTCGAGGTCGGGCCGCAGTGCCACCTCGGAGCGGACGTCCTCGTCCGGGTCCTGCGCCAGGACGGCGACGCCGAGCGGGCCGAGCCCCGGGTTGGCGGCGAGCGCCAGGCGTTCCTCCAGGGTCCCCTCCCGGGCCAGCTCCGCCTCCAGTCCGGGTGCCAGCCGGCACGCTTCGAGCGCGCGCCGGGGCTCGGGCAGGGCCTCGTAGACCTCGCGGGGCATGGGCACGCGGGTGTGGTGGGCGAGGAGCGCCGCCGTACGCACGAGGTCGTCGGCGTCGGCCAGCAGCCGGTCCCGCTGCGGCGCGCCGAGGTCCTCCCAGCGGGCGCAGGCGGCGGCCCGCACCCGGGGGTCGGGGTCGGCCGCGAGGGCCGGGAGGTGGTGGGCGGGGAGCCCGGGGAGTTCGACGGCCGAGGCACGCGCGGGGCCGGCGAGGAGCTCGTCGTACAGGTCGTCGGGGAGTTCGGCACCCCATACGAGGGCACGTTCGGCGAGCAGAACGCGTCGCGCCGACGACAGCTCGGCGCGGACCAGGCGGACCCACTGGCCGGACGTGAGCTTGGGGCGGAAGGCGTCGGCGGGCCTGGAGCGGACCCGGGGGTCGGGGTGCGCGACGGCGGCGTCGAGGACGGCGGGGCGGTCGCACCCGTACAGGAAGCCGTCCTCCACGTCCAGCAGGCGGATCAGCAGTTCGTCCGGGGCGGCCGGGTTGAACCCGATCCTGTCCGCCCAGTGGAGGGGCCACCCGCGCCGGCCGGGTACCGCCGCCCATGTCCCGGCGCGCTCGGCCTCCGTCTCGCGTCCGGCGGCCGCCGCAGCCTCCTCCAGCCGTTCCGGCAGCCGGTCGAGGGCCGTCAGGCGGGGCCCGTCCGCGCCGGGCACTTCCGCGAGGAGCACCTGCCCGTCGGGGGAGAGCGCCACGAAGCCGGGGCCGCCGGTCAGCCGCGGCGCACCGCCGCCGGCGCGGCGGACCCGGGTCCACCAGGAGTCGTTGCCGCCGATCCGGTGTCCGAGTACGGCCACCAGGAACTCGTCGTCCTCGTCCGCGAGACGGCGCCACCACGCGGCGTCGAGCGCCTCCCGGACGGCGTCGGCGGGCGCCGCCGTGCCGCGCGCGACGCGCCAGGCGGCCTCCGGTGGGAAGAGGCTGCCGGGGCGCACGTCCTCGACGACGGTGAGGCCGGTGCGGGACAGGAACGCGTGGAGTTGCTCTCGGTGGGACACGCCGTCATGATCCCCCGCCGGTTCGTGGAGCGGCAACCGACGCCTGCGGCCTCCCTTCCACGGTGCCCGGGGTCTCCGTGCCGCGAGTGCGCCGGCCCCGCGCCCCGTCCCGAGCGCCCTGCTCGCGGCGGCCGTGGCCCGGTGCGCGGGAGAGCTCGCCGATCGGCGCGAGCACGTGTCCGCCGTCGCCCGCGCACCACCACACGGCCTCCGCGTCCCGCTCCGATCCGTGCACGCCGAGGTCATGCCGGGCGCACACCGGCCAGACCTGCCAGGTACGTTCGAGCAGGCTCTCCTGGATCATGACCGTCAGACTGGTCAGGGCCGTGGTCGGGTCGTCGCACATGGCGGGCAGGACGTGACCGCCCCAGTTGAGTCTTTCGCCGCCGGCGAGGCGGACACCGGCTCCCACCGTGCACCGGTCCCCCAGGACCTCGATCTCCGGTTCGGCCTCGATCCCCCGGGTGGCCAGATCGCGGGCAACGGTCTTCAGCGCGGCACGGAGCGTCTCCAGGCGCTCGGGGGCGAGGTCGAAGCCGGGATCGAAGCCCGTGTCGTCCAGGATGCGCCGGGCAAGGCCGGTCATCTCCGCCGGCGACACCTCGGCCGGGTCGCGTTCGACGACCTCCAGGACGGCGTCGGTGCAGTGCGACCAGTCGAGCAGTTCACACGCCAGGGCGACGACCTGCCGGGGGTCGAGGTCGTCCTCGCGCAGGCCGGCGTACACCCGTCGTTTCAACTCTTCGGCGGCCGCGTGCGCAGCCATCGCGTCGCTCATCCTCCCAGTATCCCGACGCGGCGCGGGCGCACCCGTTCCCCCCGTGGGGTCAGACGGCCTTGGCGAGGAAGGCGCGGGTGCGGGGGTGGCTCGGGGCGTCCAGGACGGTGGTGGGCGGGCCCTGTTCGACGACGGCCCCGGCGTCCATGAACACGACGGTGTCGGCGACCTCACGGGCGAAGCCGATCTCGTGCGTCACGACGATCATGGTGGTACCGGCCCGGGCGAGGTCCTTGATCACGTCGAGGACCTCGCCGACCAGCTCCGGGTCCAGCGCCGAGGTCGGCTCGTCGAAGAGCAGGACCCTCGGTTCGAGGGCGAGGGCCCGGGCGATGGCCACGCGCTGCTGCTGGCCCCCGGAGAGCTGCCGGGGGCGGGCGTCGGCCTTGTCGGAGAGGCCGACCCGTTCGAGCAGCCGGCGGGCCGTCGCCTCCGCCTCCTGTCGCGGCCGGCGCAGCGCGGAGACCGGGGCCTCGACCAGGTTCTCCAGCACCGTGAGGTGCGGGAAGAGGTTGAAGTTCTGGAAGACGAACCCGATGCGGGTGCGCTGCCGCCGGACCTCCTTCTCCTTCAGCTCGTACAGCTTGCCGCGGGCGCGGCGGTAGCCGATGAGGTCGCCGTCGACGCTCACCCAGCCGCGGTCGACCTTCTCCAGGTGGTTGATGGTGCGCAGCAGGGTGGACTTCCCCGAGCCGGACGGGCCGAGGACGACGGCGACCTCGCCGGTCCGGACGGTCAGGTCGACGCCGCGCAGCACCTCCAGCGGTCCGAAGCTCTTGTGGACGCCGCGTACGTCGACCATGACGTCGTTCACGGGCTCGCTCCTCATGTGTGCTCGGCCGGGTTGATCTGGGAGGTCTCGATCGCGGAGGCTCCGGTGCCCCACTTCTTCAGGATCCGCGCGTAGGTGCCGTTCCTGACCAGCTCGTTGACGGCTGCCTGGACGGCCGGGGTCAGCGGGGAGTCCTTCTTGAAGGCGAAGCCCACGTCGAGGCGGTGGTATTCGCCCAGGAAGGTGGTCTGCGCGGCGGGCTGCGCCGCCTGGTGGCGCAGCCCGTTGATCGTCGACATGACGACGTCGATACGGCCCTGCTGGAGTGCGGTGGTGACGGCTCCGGGTTCGGAGAAGACCTTGACCTCGTAGGGCTTCTTGCCGGCGGCGGTGCACACGCCCTTGCGGTCGGTGAGGGTCTTCTCGAAGGTGGTGCCCGCTCCGGTGCCGACGGTCAGGCCGCACAGCTGGACGAGGTCGGTGATGCGGGTGGTCAGCCGGGTGCTGCCCGTCTTGACCGCGAAGCCCTGCCCGTCGTTGACATAGGTGACGAAGTCGACGGTCTTCAGGCGTTCGGCGGTGACGCCGAAGTTGCCCGTGCCGAGGTCGTACTTGCCGCTGCCGAGCGCGGGCAGGATCGTCTCGAACGAGGCGCCCTGCCGCTCCAGCCGCACGCCGAGGACCTTGGCCACGGCGTCGGCGATGTCGATGTCCTGGCCCGCGGGCGGTTTGTCCTGCCCGTTGGGGTAGTACGCCGAGGGCGGGGATCCGATGGAGCTGCCGATCCGCAGGGTTCCCGTGCGCCGGACTTCGGCCGGGAGCAGGGCGGCGACCGCGTCGACGGTGCGTACGGCGGCCACCGAATCGTCGGCCGGCGCCTGGGCGGAGGCCTCGGCGCCCGCCGGTGCGGGAGTCCCGGCGCCGGATCCGCAGGCGGTCAGCGCCATGAGGGGCAGGGCGGCCAGCGTGGCGGCCGTGCGCAGGGCGGTGCGCTTCGCCTTCCGGGACGGGATGCCCGGGCGGCCCCCGCGTCTGCGCGGGGTGCGGCCGGCGGGGCTCATGCGCGCACCGCCGCGACGGGCCGGACGGGGGAGGCCGCGGACCGCGCGGCCTCGCGCGCGGCGTCGCGCTTGGCTACTTCCTCGCGGACGAGCGGGATGACGTAGCGGCCGAAGTCGACGGCGTCGTCCAGGAGGTCGTAGCCGCGGGCCGAGAGGATGTCGACGCCGAGGTCGTGGTAGTCGAGCAGGGCCTGGGCGACCGTCTCGGGGGTGCCGACCAGGGCGTTGGAGTTGCCCGCGCCGCCGGTGGCCGCGGCGGTCGGCGTCCACAGGGCCCGGTCGTAGCGCTCCCCCGCCTCGGCGATGGCGATCAGCCGCTGCGAGCCGGTGTTCTGCGGGGCCGCGGCTTCGGTGACACCGCCCCGGTGGTGTCGTGCGGGGGCCGCGAGGCGCCGCTGCCGGATGGCACCCAGGGTGCGGTGGGCCTTCTCCCAGGCCAGTTCCTCCGTGGGGGCGATGATGGGGCGGAAGGCGACCTGGATGCGTGGGACGTCGGTGCGGCCGGCGGCCTCGGCGGCCGCCTTCACCGCCTGGATCTGCTGGGCGGTCCGCTCCAGCGGCTCCCCCCAGAGGCAGTAGACGTCCGCCTCGGCGCCGCCGGCGGCGTAGGCGGCGGGTGAGGAGCCGCCGAACGACACGTCGGGGCGCGGCTGCTGGACGGGGAAGACGTCGCTGACGAAGTCGTGGAAGCGGTAGTGCTCGCCCTCGTGGTCGAAGGGCTCGTGGGTGGTCCAGATCTTCTTGACGATCCGGATGTACTCGCGTGTGCGGGCGTAGCGCTCGTCCTTGGTGAGGGTGTCGCCCTCGCGGGCCTGTTCGTGGTCGTTGCCCCCGGTGATGAAGTGGACCGCCAGCCGGCCCCCGCTGATCTGGTCGAGGGTGGCGAAGGTCTTGGCGGCGTAGGTGGGGTACGAGACGTTGGGCCGGTGGGCGAGCAGGAGCTGGAGGCGGTCCAGGCGGGCGGCGACGTACGCGGCCGCCGGCGCGGGGTCCGGGGATCCGGATCCGTAGGCGAACAGCACGCGGTCCCAGCCGTGGTCCTCGTGCGCCCGGGCGAGCCGGAGCGTGTACTCCTTGTCGAACGCGGCGCCGGATCGCGCGGTGGTTTCGGATCCGTCGTTGGTGGCGGCGATGCCGAGGAACTCCACGGGCATGGGGTGGCCTTTCGGAAGGACGGTGGTGCGTGCGCACACGGGCAGGGGCGGGCGTCGGACCGGACGGGCTTGCCGGCGGGAATGCGGACGCGGGGAGCCGCGGGGTGCCGCGGCGGGCGTGACGGCGCCGGGCGTCGGGACTCGGGAATCAGGGGTCTTCGGGCGGCGGGCAGCGCACGTCCGGGCGCACGTCGCCGTGCCGCGGCACGGCGGGTGGTGCTCAGGAGATCTCGGCCCGCGACGGGGTCACCGAGGGAGGGAAGGGCCGATCAGGCAGCCCGCTGCCGCATCAGGCACAACACGCGGCGGACCACACCCGACCGAAGTCGATGTGGCCGCGCGTGACGAGGCGCTGATGGGCGTTCATATGACTACTTGAGCAGTACACGATGGTCTTCGTCAAGCAACCGCCCGGATCCCGGACGGTCCCGACGCCCTGGACCGGACGGTCCCGACGGGCCGCCCCGGACGCTCGGTTGACAGGGCCTGGCCGCGGGCGCATACGATCGACGCGGATCGGCCCCGCCCCGCGCGGCGGCCCTTCCGGCCGCGTTGAGGGACGCGGCGAGCGTGACGACACACGTCCCGGACCACCCCACCCGTCCACGCCGCGCACCCTCGACTGGAGGGCCTCCCATGGCCACCGCCCCTTCCCGCCTCTCCGCCTCCACCTCCGCCTCCGTCTCCGTCGCGGAGCCCGCGCCGGGAGCCGGCCCCGGAGGGGGACCGCCGCGGATCGTGCCGCGGCGGCGCACGGGCCGCCGGCTGTCCGCCGCCGCCGCCCTGCTGGTCTTCGCGCTGGTGCTGCGTTCCGTGGTCCTCAACGACGCCTTCCAATGGGACGTGGTGGGCCGGCACTTCACCACCTCCGCGGTGCTGAGCGGGCTGCTGCTCACCCTGTGGCTGACCGGCGTGGTGATGGTGCTCGGCTTCGCGGCCGGCACGCTGCTGGCGGTGATGCGGCTCTCCGACAGCCCGGTCCTGCGGACGCTGAGCTGGGGCTACGTGTGGATCTTCCGCTCCACGCCGCTGCTGGTGCAGCTGCTGTTCTGGTTCAACATCGGCGCCCTGTACCCCACTGTGGGCCTCGCGATCCCGTACGGCCCCGAGCTGTTCAGCGTCAAGACGGTGAACCTGCTCGGCCCGACGCTCACGGCCGTCATCGGTCTGACCCTGCACGAGAGCGCGTACGCCGCCGAGGTGGTGCGCGGCGGCATCCTGTCCGTGGACCCCGGCCAGACCGAGGCCGCGCAGGCGCTCGGCCTGAGCAGCCCGCGTACCCTGCGGCGGATCGTGGTGCCCCAGGCGATGCGCTCGATCGTGCCGACCGCCGGCAACATGCTGATCGGCACCCTGAAGGGCACGAGCATCGTCAGCGTGCTGGCCGTGCACGACCTGCTGTACTCGGTCCAGCTGGTCTACAACCAGAACTACCAGGTGATCCCGCTGCTGATGGTCGCCACGCTCTGGTACGTCGCCGTCACCACCGTGCTGAGCGCGGGCCAGTACTACGTGGAGCGGTACTACGCGCGGGGCACCTCCCGCGGCGGCGACGCGAGCACCGGAACAAAGCCGTTTCGTTTCACCAAGAGGCGTTACATGTACGGCGGATGAAATCGGCTCGCTCATCCGCGCATTCCGATATCGAGGCCGTTGACACCCCTTCTCCGGGCTGCCTAGCTTACGCCGCAGCCACCCATCCGCCGTCTCCCCTCCACGGCATGAAGGCTGCTTTTCGATTCTGCGCTTCGCCGAAGCCGCTGGAGATTCCGTGACCGAACCCCTGCTCCTTTCCGCGCCCGCCGGCCCGCCCGGTCCGTCCGGTCCGTCCGCCCCCTCCGGTCCTCCGGGAACCGCGGAGCGGGTCCTCCCCCTCCGACGCCCGGGCCGCTGGGTGACCGCCGCCATCGTCCTGGTCCTGGTCTCCCAGGCCGCCCACGGGCTGATCACCAACCCGTTCTACCAATGGGACCGCTTCGCCTACTGGTTCCTGCGCCCGGTCGTCCTGGACGGGCTGCTCATCACCCTCCAGGTGACCGCGTACAGTGCGGTCCTCGGCCTGGCCGGCGGTGTCCTGCTCGCCCTCGGCCGGCTGTCGGGCAACGCGGTGGTGCGGTCGGTGAGCTGGACGTACGTCTGGCTGTTCCGCTCCGTGCCGCTCATCGTCGTCCTGCTCTTCCTCTACAACCTCAGCGCCCTCTATCCCACGCTCAGCATCGGGGTGCCGTTCGGGCCCGCGTTCGTCACCTTCGACGAGTCCCGGCTCGCGACCGACATCGTGATCGCCGTGATCGGCCTGGGTCTGTGCGAGGCGGCGTACGCGGCCGAGGTCGTGCGGGCCGGCGTGCTCTCCGTCGACCAGGGCCAGCACGAGGCGGCGAACGCCCTCGGGATCCCCCGGTGGCGGCAGTTCACCCGGATCGTCTTCCCCCAGGCCCTCCGCTCCATCGTCCCCTCCTACGTCAACCAGCTCATCGGCCTGCTCAAGGCCACCTCGCTCGTCTTCTACGTCTCGCTGCTCGACCTGTTCGGCTCCGTGCAGAGCCTCGCCGCGACCTATCCGGGCGACGTGGTGCCGCTGCTGCTGGTGGCGACCGTCTGGTACGTGATCCTCACCAGCCTGGTCTCCGCCGTGCAGTACCACGTCGAGCGGTACTACGCCCGCGGCGCCCTGCGCGCCGTACCCGCGAGCCCCCTCCAGCGGGCCCGGGAGGGCCTGCGCGACCTGCGGCTCCGCTTCCGCCGGGAGACGGCCCCGTGACCCCGTACGCACATACCAGAAGGAACTCCATGCGACGCCAGCCCACCCTGCGCACCAGACTCGTCCGCGGCCTCGGGGCGGTGACCGCGACCGCCTCCCTCGCCGCCGGGCTCACGGCGTGCGGCGGCGAGGCCGAGGCCGACGGCGGCGCGACGGGCAGGGTGACCGTCGGCGCCGTCTCCAACGGCGCCGCCCAGCAGGCCGAACTGTCCGTCCCCGTCGTCGAGTCCCTGCGCGCCCAGCTCCCGAAGGACGTCCGCGAACGCGGCGAGCTGGTCATCGGCGTCGGCGCCCTGCCGGCCGGCTTCCCGCCGCTCGCCTACGTCGGCACCGACCAGAAGACCCTCACGGGCGCGGAGCCGGACCTCGGCCGCCTGGTCGCCGCGACACTGGGGCTGAAGCCGGTGTTCAAGAACTCCACCTGGGAGAACCTCTTCGTCGGCATCGACAGCGGCAAGGTCGACGCGGCCTTCTCCAACGTGACGGTCACCGAGGACCGCAAGAAGAAGTACGAGTTCGCCTCCTACCGGCAGGACAACCTGGCCTTCGAGGTGCTGAAGGACAGCACCTGGAACTTCGGCGGCGACTACCGCACCCTCGCGGGGAAGACAGTGGCGGTGAGCAAGGGCACCAACCAGGAGAAGATCCTGCTGGACTGGCAGGCCAAGCTCCGGTCCGAGGGCAAGGACGTGGAGGTCAAGTACTTCCCCGACCCCAACAGCGTCTACCTGGCCCTGAGCGGCAGGAAGATCGACCTCAGCTTCGGCCCTAACCCCGCCATCGCCTACCACATCACGCAGACCGCGAGCAGCAGCGCGCCCACCCGCAGCGCCGGTTCGTTCTCCGGTGCCGGCGAGGGCCTCCAGGGGCTGATCGCCGCGACGGCGAAGAAGGACGGCGGGCTGGCCAAGCCGCTGGCGGGCGCGGTCAACCACCTGGTCGGAAACGGCCAGTACGCCCGCCTCCTGGCCGCCTGGAACCTCTCCAACGAGGCCGTCACCACCTCCGAGGTGAACCCGCCCGGCCTGCCGCCGGCCGCCTCATGAGCCGGGGCACGGGCACCGGCACGGCCACGGCGACGGACCCGGGCGCGGACTCGGGTCACGGCGCGGGCGGGCGGGCCCCGGTCTGCGCGCACGTCCTGGACAACGCGGCCTGGGCCTCGCTGTCCGCTGCGCACTCCGCCTTCGCCGAGCATCCGTACGCAACGCCGCCCGGCACGCCCCGCGCCGCCCGCTACGACCCGGACGTCGCCCCCTTCGCCGCCCTCGCCGACCCGGCCGACCCCCGCTCCTGGGCCGACTTGGCCGCCCTGGTCGGCCCGGGCGGGACCGCCGCGCTCTCCGGCCTCCTGACCCCGCCCGAGGGCTGGGACACCGTCGGCTCCGTCGAGGGGGTCCAGCTCGTCGACACCTCCTTGCGCGCCGAACCCGCGCCGGAGGCGGTTCGGCTGGGGGCCGCCGACGTACCGGAGATGCTCGCCCTGATCGGGCTCACGAAGCCGGGGCCCTTTCTGCCCCGCACCGTGGAACTGGGCACCTACCTCGGCATCCGCCACCGGGGCCGGCTGATCGCCATGGCCGGCGAGCGGTTGCACCCGCCCGGGTGGACCGAGATCAGCGCGGTGTGCACCCATCCCGCGCACCGGGGCCGGGGCCTGGCGACCCGGCTGGTGCGGGGCGTGGCCGCGGGCATCCGCGAGCGGGGCGAGATCCCCTTCCTGCACACCGCCGCGGCCAACACGGGCGCCGTCCGCCTCTACGAGTCGATCGGTTTCACGGTGCGGCGCCGCCCCTTCTTCATGGCGGTCCGGGCCCCGGCCGGCAGACCCGCCGAACACCCCTGAGAATTCCGCCCTCTCCTCCCCCACTTCCTTTCTCTTTTTCCTTTTCCCCTCCCTTTTCATTCGGCTCGTCAGGAAGGCCCCTTCGCCGTGTCAGAATTCCCTCTCCGGGCGGCCCGACGGGCGGTGGTCGCGTGAAGTTCCTGGCCATCACCCTGATCACGGATTCCACGGACCCCGTGACGGGTGCCCCCACCCCCACGCGGGAGCGGTTCCGCGAGGTCGTGGCCGCCGCACAGCTGGCGGAGTCGCTCGGCTTCGACGGTTTCGGGGTGGGCGAGCGCCACGAACGGCCGTTCCTGTCCTCCTCTCCGCCCGTGGTGCTCTCCCACATCGCCGCGCTGACCAGCCGGATCCGGCTGTTCACCGCCGTCACCACTCTGAGCCTGCTCGATCCGGTGCGGGCGTACGAGGACTACGCGACGCTCGACCACCTCTGCGACGGCCGCCTGGAGCTGATGATCGGCAAGGGCAACGGCACCGCGCAGCGGGAGCTCTTCCACGTCACCCCCGAGGACCAGTGGGCGCGCAACACCGAGGGCTACGAGCTGTTCCGGCGGATCTGGCGCGAGGACGAGGTGACCGCCGAGCCGCGCTTCCGTCCGGCGCTGAGCGGGGCGGAGGTGCTGCCGAGGCCGTACCAGCGGGCCGTCCGGATCTGGCACGGCAGCGCCACGAGCCGCGAGTCCGTCGACCTCGCCGCACGCTACGGGGACCCGCTCTTCTCCGCGAACGTCACCCATCCCATCGGCCCCTACGCCGAGCTGATCCGCCACTACCGGGAGCGCTGGGAGCACTACGGGCACGATCCGGCGCACGCGGTCGTCGGGGCGGGCACGGCAGGGTTCCACACGGCCCCCACCTCGCAGCAGGCGGCGCGGGCGTACCGGCCGGCCTTCGCCCGGTACCTCGACGCGCACGCGCGGCAGGGGCTGGATCCGGTGTTCCCGACGCTGGAGGACTTCATCGAGCGCAGCTCGGCGCTGATCGGCAGCCCCCAGCAGGTGATCGAGAAGGTCCACCGCTACCACGCGGAGTTCGGCCACACCGTCCTGCACCTCCAGGCCGAGCCGGGCGGGCTCACCCAGGCCGGGCACCGGGCCTCGCTGGAGCTCTTCCAGTCGGACGTCGCCCCGGTGCTGCGGCGCGAGATCCCCGACCCCTCCTTCCCCGGGCCGTCAGCGGTCGAGGGGCCTGTGGGCGCTCTCCGGCAGCCGCAGGTACACCGCTGACGAGCACAGGCACAGCACGGCGACGTACCAGGGGAACAGGCCCGGCAGGTCCAGCTCTTGCAGCAGGGTGCCGATGTACGGGGCCGTGCCGCCGAAGAGCGCGACCGTCAGCGAGTACGGGAAGCCGATGCCCGCCGCCCGCACCCGCGCCGGGAACACCTCCGCGTTGACGGCCGCCGAGATGGAGGTGAAGCCGGTGAGCAGCACCATGCCGGCGCACTGGACGAGCAGCAGGGAGAGGAACGATCCGTCCAGGGCGCGCAGCAGCGGTACGACGAGCACGGCGAAGCCGAGCCCGAAGAACAGCAGGGAGGGCTTGCGGCCGAAGCGGTCGGACAGCAGGCCGCCGATCGGCTGGAGCAGGGCGAAGAACGCCAGGGACAGCGTCCCGGCGAGCAGCGCGTCCCCCTTGGCCATGCCGGTCTCGAGTTCGGCGTACGTCGGCAGGTACGAGGTCCACGTGTAGTACGCGAGGGTGCCCCCGGCCGTGATGCCGCCGATCAGCAGCGAGGCGCGGGGGTGGTGGCGCAGGGCGTCGAACAGCCCGGGGCGGGGGGCCGTGGCGGGGTGGGGGGCAAGGGTCTCCTCCGCGCCTCGCCGGATCCAGAACCCGGCGAGGCTGAGGACGGCGCCGAGCAGGAAGGGCACGCGCCATCCCCAGCCGTTCATGGCGTCCTCGGGGAGCGCGGTCACGAGCAGCGCGGCGAGGCCGGAGGCGGCGAGCTGGCCGATGGAGGTGGAGACGTACTGGAAGGACGAGAAGAGGCCTCGGCGGCCGGGCCCCGCGGACTCCACGAGGAAGGTGGTCGAAGCGGCGAACTCCCCGCCGACGGACAGGCCCTGGAGCAGCCGGGCGGTCACGAGGACGACCGGGGAGAGCACGCCGACGGACGCGTACGCCGGGGTGAGGCCGACCAGGAGGCTGCTGCCTCCCATGAGCAGGATGGTGACGGTGAGCGCGGTCCGCCGGCCCCGGCGGTCGGCGATCGCGCCCATCAGGAGCCCGCCGACCGGGCGCATGAAGAATCCGACGGCGAAGACGGCGAAGGTGGAGAGCAGCGGGACCATGGAACCGCCCGCGCCGGGCGGGAAGACCTGCCGGGCGATGTGGGTGGCCAGGAAGGTGTACGCGTACCAGTCGTACCACTCCACGGCGTTGCCGACGGACGCGGCCAGCAGCTGGCGTAAGGGGCGGTGCGGTGGGGCGGGGGCGGTGTGCGCGGCGGTCTCTGTCATGATCACGCTCTGCCCGTCGGGAGCCGTGCTTACGCCACGGGCCGCCTCCGCCGCGCTCCGAGCCTGTTGATCACGCTGTCGGCGCGGGGAGGCGTCCATGAGCCCGCCCCGCCGGCCGTGCATCCGCCCGAAGGGCGGTGTGCCACGCATCGGACCACGCGGTGGTGCGTCGGCGTGCCGTGGCCGGTCGGGTCCGCCACCCTGGACGGGACGAAGGAGGCCGGTGCGCGGCGTGCTGTGGGCATCGTGGTGGCGGACCCGTTCGCGGGAGCTCGCGGAGACCGGACGGCGGATCCGGTACCGCGGCGAGGCCCGCTTCCCGGTGATCACCCGTCTGGCGGAGCGCCTGATCGCGGTGAACGTCTTCGACTCGGCGACCCGGGTCGCCGCTCAGGTCCTCCTGACGGTCGTTCCCCTGCTGTTCGTCGTCGCCTCGCTCGCCCCGCCGGCCCTCCAGGAGCAGCTGACCTCGTCGTTGCGCGCCCTGTTCGGTCTCACCGGCGAGTCCGGTGAGCAGCTCGACGAGGTCTTCGCGGGGACAGACGACGACGTGCAGAACGCGGTGGGGGTGGTGGGGTCGGTGATGGTGCTGCTGTCGGCGACCGCGGTGAGCCGGGCGGTCCAGCGGCTGTGCAGACGCGCGTGGGGGATCCCGCGGGGCGCGGCCCGGATCGCGGTCTGGCGCTGGGTCGTGTGGATCGCCGTCTGGACGGTCCTGCTGGTGGTGCAGGGCCCGGTGCGGGACGGGTTCGGCGCGGGACTGTGGCTGGGCGTCCCCCTCACCCTCCTCCTCCAGACGGCGGCGTGGTGGTGGACGCAGCACCTGCTGCTGGGCGGTGTGATCGGCTGGTGGCCGATGCTGCCCGGGGCGCTGCTCACCGCCATGGCCGTCACCGCGCTGTCGCTCGGCGCGCGCCTGTACATGCCGGTGGCCATGAACCGGGTGCTGGGCGAGTTCGGGGCGTTCGGCTCGGTCTTCGTGCTGCTCTCGTGGCTGATCGTGCTGTGCGTGGCCATCGCGGTCGGTCTCAGCACGGGCGCCGTGCTGGCTCGGGAACCGTTCCTCGCCGACCGCCTGGGCAGCCCCGTCCGGGACCCGGGCAGCGGAGCGCCCTGAGCCCCACCGGGCCGCGTTCCGCGTGTTGCCGGGACACGTCCGGCCATGGCGCTGCGGATGCCGGGCCGCCGTGCAAGGCCGAGCATGGGCACATGGACGAGGCGGACGACTCCGGACGGCGGGCAGGGGGCGGGAGCGGCGGTCCCCGGGGTGACGAGGAGGTGCGGGCGGCGGTCGCGGAAGCGCGGCGGGTGGTCGCGGCCCGCGGGTGGTACCTGATGGCCCCGGCCGTGCTCTCCCGGTGCCTGGGCGTGGCCGCGGCGGAGTGGGCGAGGATCGACCGGCACTGGGAGGAGCTCGCCGCGGACCCGTACGCGGCCGAGACGGGGACGAGCCGGCTGCGCCGGTACGGACAGTTCCTCCTGCCCCGGCGCGGTGGCGGCATCATGCCGCTGCCGCACGAGGTCTTCGTGCAGCCCGACCGCAGCAACCCGCTCTACGTGGACGTCGAGCGGCGCTTCGAACCGCTCACCGGCGCCTTCCGGGCCGAGCCGATGCTGGGCGCCCTGATCGGGCTGCTCGGTGAGGTCGCCGCGGGGCTGGACGACGCCGAGGAGTGGATCGTGCGGGTCCACCCGTTCCGCGTCGTCGCGCGTCCCGGAGGTCTGGGGCAGCCCACGCCCGAAGGCCGTCACAAGGACGGCGTCACGCTGGTCTCCTCGCTCCTCGTCGGCCGCCGGAACGTCACCGGCGGCCGCAGCACCGTCTACGACGCCGAGGGCAGGGAGGTCGAGGCCACCACTCTCAGCGAGCCCGGCACGCTCCTGCTCAGTGACGACCGCGCCACCTGGCACGCCGTCTCACCCGTGCGGCCCGAGGACGACGGCGGTCCCGGCCACCGGGACGTCTTGGTCGTCACGCTCGCGGCCCGCTGACCCCGTCCCCGCCCGTCCCGCGTGCCGTGGCCGCCACCAGCCGGTCCGCCACTTCCTCGGGCCCGGCTCCCGCGGCCGCCCAGGCCCGCTGCCGGGATGCGCCGTCACCGAGCTCGGCGAGCCGGTCGAAGAGCCCGGTGACCTCGTCCAGGTCTCCGGCGTCCTCCAGCGCGCCGCGCACGAGGTCCACCAGCTCCCGCGCGAGGTCCCCGGCCGGGCAGGGCCGGCCGGTCGCCGGATGGAAGAGGTCACCGCCCCAGCCGTCGCGGGCGGCCCTCCAGCAGGCGGCGCGCAGCACCTCGCCCGCCCAGGGCGGCCCCGGGTCCCCCGCCTCGCCCCGGGCGGCGGCGGTGCGCACGAGGGCGCGCAGGAGGACGGCGAAGGCGACCGTGTCGCCGACGTCCTGCAGGACGTCCATCGCCCGCACCTCCAGGGTGGGCAGCCGGGGGTTGGGGCGCAGGTCCCAGAACGGCGTCCGCGCGTCCAGCATCGCCTCGGTGTCGGCGATCGTGACGGCCAGGCGTTCGTGCTCCCGCCACGAGGCGGCGTAGGGCGGTGGGCCCAGGCAGGGGAAGCGGTGGCGGATGACCGTCCGCCAGCTGGCGTATCCGGTGTCGAGCCCCCGGTGATAGGGGGAGTTGGCGCTCGCCGCGATCAGCAGCGGCAGCCAGGGGCGCAGGTGGTTCACCGTGCGTACGGCGAGCTCGCGGTCCGGCAGGTGGACGTGGACGTGCAGGGCGCTGACGGCGAAGTCGTCCATCATGCCGCGGTACTGCAGGCGCCCGGCCCGGTAGCGGGGATGACCGGCCACCTGCACCGGCCCGGGATCCTGGAGCACCGCCGTCCCCGACGCGCACAGACGGACCCCCTCGGCGCGGGCCGCCGCGACGAGGGCCCCGCGCACCTGCTCCAGCTCCGCGCGCAGCTCGTCCGCGGAGCGGCAGGGGCGGGTGCGTCCTTCGACCTGGCCGAGGGCGAACTCCTGCGTCACCCGGTCACCCGCCTCGCGCGCGGCACGGGCGGCCACGGCCGGTCCGGCCGGCACGACGAGGCGGGTGTGGGGATCGACGAGGAAGAACTCCTCCTCCACCCCGATCGTCACGGCCGCTCCGCCGGTGTCGGGAGCGGGCGCGGGCGCTTGGTTGCTCATTCCTCCAGCATCCCCACTACCGGCCGGTACCGGTCGCGGGCGGGCCGTCCGGCCGACGGACGTTTCATTCGAACAAACGGGAACAGACGCCCCTTCGGACACCGACACCGACACCGATGCCGAAAGGGCGAGCGATGCCGAATCTTTCCCTCCTCCCGGGACCCGCGCACAGGCACTGGGCCTGGCAGGCCGAAGCCCTGTGCCAGGAGGTGGGCGCGGAGCAGTTCTACGGGCCCTGGCACGAACGGCGCAAGGACCGTGAGCAGCGCGACGCGCAGGCGAAGAGGCTCTGCTCGGCCTGCCCGGTGCGGGAGGTCTGCCTGCGGCACGCGCTGAGCACTCAGGAGCCGTACGGGGTGTGGGGCGGGCTGACCGCGCGGGAGCGGCGGAAGCTGCGTACCGGCTACCGGCCCGCGGGTGCGCCGCAGGGTGAGACCGGGCCGGCCACGTCCGAGGCAGCCGGCCGGTGAGCGTGGTGTGCGGGAGATGACGAGGAGGACTGATGATCACACAGGAGCAGTTGAGGGCCATGGACGGGTGCGCGGCGTACACGGAGCAGGGCCGGCGCGTGGGCGGGGTGGAGTGCGTCCTCGTGGACGACACCACCGGCAGGCCCGAATGGGCACGGATCGCCGACGGAGCCCGCGGCCCGGGAGGGGTCTTCGTGCCGCTGCGCCACGCCGCCTTCGAGGACGGGCGTCTGGTGCTGCCGTACCCCGTGTCGCTGATCGAGGGGGCTCCCCGTGCCGCGCCGGACCGCGGGAGCGTCCTGTCGGTCGTGGAGGAGAAGCAGTTGTTCGCGCACTACGGCCTCAGGGACGTCCGGGAAGAGGTGAACGCCGAGAGCGGCGCCGGCTGGGGGCACATGGACCGGGCCGCGGCCATCCGGGAGGGGACGGGCGGCCGGGAGCCGCGGGTGTCCCGGCTCGAGCCGGGGCGGCTCGGCCGGTGAGCGGCCGGGCCCGGCGGTCAGGCCGTCGGGCCCGTCGCGCCCGGGGGCGGCTGTTCCGCGGGGGCGGTGCGGGGAGCGGCGCGCTGGGGGCCGCCGGCGGCCCCGGCTCGCGGCGTCGGTGCCGTGAGGTGGTGCAGGGTGCCGGTGATCTCCAGGAGGCGGTTCAGATGTGCGGGCCGGCCGTCGAGGTGGAGTTCCGCGCCCGCCCCGTCGGTGCGTCGCCGGACCATCAGGAGGGCCGCCAGCCCGCTGGAGTCCACGGCCGACAGGCCGGCGCAGTCCAGCCGCAGGTCCCGTAGGCCGGGCTGCTCGGCGAGGAGCCGGCCGACGGTTTCGACGAGGAGGTCGGCGTGGTGGTGGTCGAGGTCGCCGCTCAGCTCGACGCGCCCGGTGCCGCGGGAGGCGGAGGGCGTCAGGGTGAGCGGGGCGGAGGGCGGGCTCGTCATTCAGCTGTCCTGGTCGCGGGGATGCGGGTCAGGCGGGCGGCGCCGGCCCGCAGGATGGTGGTGGCGCGGGGGAAGTCCTGGAGTTCCCGCTCCAGGAAGGCCAGGGCCGACAGCAGTGAGGCGGCCGGCACGCGGCGGGCTTCCAGGACTCCGGCGGTCCACAGCAGGAAGCCGCCGAAGAGGTCCTCGTCGTCCGTGTAGAGGGCGGCGGCGAGGAACTCGACGACGTGGGAGAGGTCTTCGGCGGTGTGCTCGCGCTGCGCTTCGGAGTAGTCGCGCACGGCCGGGTGTGCGGCCTCCAGTGCCTCGAACACGGCCCTGACCAGCCGCGGGCGGCTGCGGGCGACCAGTGTGTACTCCTGGTCCTTCAGGTGGGGCAGGTCGTCGATGGCCTGGTGACCGGGGCGGGGCTGCGGGAGCGGTCCGAGGTCCAGCGCGTCGGCGGCGGCGCGCGCGTCGGGGGCCCAGGCGTCCGCGCCCAGCAGCCGCGCGTAGCGGCCCTCGGGCCCGAACGCGGCCCCGCCGACGATCACGGGCGTGCCGACGGCCTGGCAGGCGGTGATGGTCGCGTGCGCGGCGGGCAGGCGGGTCGCCAGGGAGCCGGAGAGCGCCACGGCGTCCGGGCCGGTGCGGTGCAGGTGGGCGACGAGGTGGGGGGCGGTCACCTGGGCGCCGAGGTAGTCGATGCGCCAGCCCCTGATCCGCAGCACCTCGGCCAGGAGCCGGGCGGGCAGGGCGTGCCATTCGCCGTCCACGCAGGCCACGGTGATCCGGCCGCGTGCCGGTGACGCGGGCACGGAGCGGTGCAGGGCGACGGCTGCCAGGGCCCGGTCGTTGATGGCCGTCGCGGCGTGCTCCTGGGCGACGGTGATGCGGTTGGCCGCCCACTCCCGGCCGACCCGCCCCTGCACGGAGGCGATGACGTCGAGCAGGAGCGCTTCCGCGCTCATGCCCGCGTCAAGGGCGCGGAGCAGGGTGGCGACCGTGGCGGCCTCGTCGAAGGCCATCACCGACTCCCACACCCGCGCGCACAGCTCACCGGCCGGCGAGGCGGAGGTCACGGACGGGCTCACGCGGTGAACCGTCCTCGGGTGTGGCCGTCCACGGCGCTGAGGTGGTTGGTGCGCGGCGCCGAGATGACGACCACGGCCATGTCGTCGTGGCGGCCCGTGCCCACCCACTGGGAGGTGAGCATCTGCACGTGCTCCACCACGGCCTCGGCGGGCATCGCCGCGCACTTCGACAGGGCGCGGCGCAGCCGCTCCTCCCCGAACATCGCACCGCCCATGGGACCTCCCCGAGCCTCGCTGATCCCGTCGGTGTACAGGACGCAGGTGTCCCCGGGTGCGAGGGTCACCCGGGCCGTCTCCGTGGTGATCTGGGGCAGCGCCCCGACCAGCGTTCCCTTCGTGTCGGCCTCCTCCACCCGGCCGTCGGAACGCAGGATCAGCGGAGCGGGGTGGCCGGCGCTGGTCAGGCGCAGCCGTACGGCGTTGCCGTCACGGGCCGCGGAGGCCAGCACCATGGTGACGAACCGGGCGTTCTCGGAGTTCAGCAGCGAGGTGTTGAGCAGGCTGAGCATCCGGTGGTGGTCGTCGGCCATCGGCAGGAGGGCGTGCAGGGTGCTGCGGATCTTGCCGGTCATCACGGCCGCTTCCAGGCCCTTGCCGCACACGTCTCCGAGGACGACCAGGGAGGACGCCCCCTCGTCGGCGGCGGGGTGTACGTCGTAGAAGTCGCCGCCGACCCTTTCGTGGTCCCTCGACGGGCGGTAGCCGCCTGCGTACTCCACGCCGGAGACCTGGTGCAGCGAGGGGGGCAGGAGTTCGCGCATCAGGGTGTCGGTGATCGAGGCCTGTTCCGCGTAGAGGCGGGCGGCCGACATCGCGGCGCCTGCGCGGGCGGCGAACAGGCGCGCGAAGACCTCCTCGTCCTCCGTGAAGGGGGCCGCTCCCTCGGCGCGCAGCAGCACCAGGGCGCCGGCGGGCACGCCGTGTCCGGGCAGGGGGGTGATGACGATCGACCCCAGGGTGGCGAGCCCGGCCGGTACCAGCCAGGCCGGAGCGGCGGACGGGTCGATCCAGCGGGAGGGGACGGGCGGGAAGCCCTGGAGCGCCTCGGCCAGCCCGGGCACGTCGGCGGGGTCGACGGCGCCGCGGGACACGGACGGGCTGCCGCCCCGCAGGCACGAGACGACCGGCAGCTCGGGTCCCTGCGCGGGGGCGATCACCAGTGCCGCGTCGGCGAGGTGGTCGGCCGCCATCTGCGCCGTGACGTCCATGCAGCGGTCGAGGTTCAGGGACGAGAGCAGGAGGTTGGAGGAGCGGACGAGGAACTCGGTGCGTCTGCGTTCCGTCGACAGGGCTTCCCGGGCCAGCCGGTGGTCGGTGTCGTCCACCAGCCACCACACGACGGTGCCGTCGTCACGGGGTGTCGGGTGCGCCTCGTAGGAGCGCTCGCCGACGGGTCCGCGGGCGGTGGCGGACCGGGCGGCCGGGCGCTGGGCGGGAAGGGCCGTGGTGTGGCGCGCGTGCGCCGACACCAGCCAGCCGGGGACCGTGTCCGCCATGGGCGAGCCGGGGCGGGCGTCCGGGAACACCAGCCCCGCCGCCTCGTTGGCGTGGACCACGACCGCGCCGGCGTCCGCCACCAGCACCGGGTAGGGTGCCTGACTCCACGGCGGCCCGGCGGTGGGTGAGTACGGCGTCGTTTCGGTGGAAGGAACCAAACGTTGAAGGCCCGCTGTGCGAACCCCTCACCTCTTCATCGCGTTCGTCACGTCGGAAATGCTTCGGAATAACAGTTGTCCTGCGGCAACCATCCTCCATGGTCCGTGCACCGTGCAACCGGGCCCCGGCCGCACGCGGTGTCGAGGACTCACGCTCGTGGGTGAAAACGGCGGGCCGGTCGCCGATGCGGGTGCCTGTTGACCGGGCCCTCACCCGATGTAGGAGTATGTCCTGGTGACCGGAGAGCAAGTGGTCGTCACCTCGACCGCAGAAGGCAACGTGACCGTCATCGGCCTGCACGGCGAGGTCGACGAGGACAACGCGCCGTTGCTGGCCCGCGCCCTCGCACAGGCCGCGGAGGGCGGCCCCCGCACCGTGGTGGACCTGTCGGGCGCCGACTTCGTCGACTCCTCGGTGCTGCACGCGCTGCTCCGCGCACAGCGGGCCCATACGGCCGCCGGCGGGGCCCTCGTCCTCGCCGGCCCCTTCCACACGGGGGTCCGCAGGCTGTTCGAAGTCACCGGGGCCGACACGGTGTTCCGCATGGCGGACAGCCTGGCCTCCGCGATGACATGCTGACCGCCTCCCGCGCCCTGACGGGCCGTCACGGTACAGCCCCTGCGGCCCTGGGCAGGCGAGGGGCATGAACCCATCCCCGCCGTCCGACACGCCCCTGGACGCGGAGCGCCCCCGCGAGGACGCCGGCGCAGACCGGCCTGCCGTATCGCAGGTCTCGGCGGCGACGGCCCGTGACCGCGTCCGCGAACTGCTGCTCCTCGCGGGTGTCGGCCTCGACGGCGTGGTCGCGGCGGACGCGCTGCTCGTCACCTCGGAGCTGGTCACCAACGCGATCCGGCACGGTGACGGGGTGGTCGCCTTCCGGGCCGACGTCGAGGACGGCTTCCTGCGGCTGTCGGTCACCGACGCCAGCTCCCGGCTGCCCGCGGCCCGTACGGGCACGGCCGAGCACCCCGGCGGTTACGGCTGGCCCCTCATCCAGCGGCTGGCGGAGCACGTCGCCTGCAGCGCCCGTCCCGGGGGCAAGAACATCACGGCCACGCTCCGTCTGGGCTGAACCGCCCGGCACGGTCCGGCCGTTCGTCCGGTCCGGCGTGCCGGTCCCGCGTGCCGGGCCGGGAACGGTACGGCCGCGGCGGTGGCGGGGCTCAGGCCGTTCTGGTGGCCGGGGACTCCGCGGGCGGCAGCCGCAGGGGCTTCGCCACCGCCTCGCAGAAGTCGGCGAGCCCCGTGGCCAGGGCGGCCCTGGAGGCCGCCGGCATCGTGGCCATCGCCTCGGCCAGCGCCTCCTGCCTGCGGGCGCGCAGCCGTTCCAGGTACAGGCGCCCCGCAGAGGTCAGCACGAGCAGGACTTCCCGGCGGTCCTCGGCCCCGGGGTGGCGTTCGAGGAAGCCCACGGCCTCCAGGCGGTCGCACAGCCGGGTGACGGACGGCGGGGCAGCCTCCAGCAGCCTGCCGAGCTCGCGCAGGTTCAGCCGGCCGTTCGCCTCCACGAGGAACAGCACACGGGCCTGCGCGGAGGACACGGGAGGGGTGCTGGCAGTGTCCCGGCCGCGCTCCCAGACCACCTCCAGCAGCTCGATCAGCTCGCTCATCTGGGCCACCGCCGACACGGCGGACGGAGTACGGGGGGAGCCGATCGACCGCTGACCCATGTGACACTCCCTAATGGACGTACGCGCTGCCCTCCCCGGCGGACCGGCGGCTTCGTCGTCCCCCATCTTGGCAGTTGCGAGAGAGACAGGTACGGGGCCGGTGACTGCAGTCGTGCGCGGCGGAGGTGTCGGTGGAGGCGGGGACGTCGAGCGTGCGCTGCGCGACGCGGCACCGCACGCGCTGTTCGAGGAGGTCCGGGCCATCCTGGCCCGCGAGCACGGGGCGGCCGGGGCCGAGCTGCTGATGGCGGACTACGCCTCGGCACGGCTCCAGCCCGTCACGGAGCGGCCCTTCACCGCCGATTCCGTGTCCGCCTACAACAGCGCCGAGGGCCGGGCCTTCGGCTCCCAGGAGCCGCACGTGGTCCACGGGGAGGCCGGGACCACGGTGCACCTGCCGGTGACGGTGCGCGGTGACCGGCTCGGGGTCCTGAGCGTCCGCTTCGCGGCCGGCGCCTCGGTCGGGCCGCTCCTCGGACCGCTGCGGGACGTGGCCGACGCGCTGGCGCACGAGATCCTCGTCGCCGACCGCGACACCGACTTCTTCCTCCAGGCGCGCCGGGCCAGGAGGCTCACCCTGGCCGCCGAGATGCAGTGGCAGCTGCTGCCGGGGCGCTCCTGCTCCCGGCCCGAGTACGACCTCGGGGCCCAGCTGGAACCCGCGTACGCCATCTTCGGCGACAGCTTCGACTGGTCGGCCTCGGCGGACCACCTGACCCTGACCGTCAACAACGGCATGGGCGAGGGCATCGAGGCGGCGCTGCTGACCAATCTCGCCGTCAGCGCCCTGCGCAACGCCCGGCGGGCCGGCCTCGGCCTCGCCGATCAGGCGGCCCTGGCGGACCAGGCCCTGTACGGGCAGTACCGGGGGCGGCTGCACCTGGCGATGCTGCTGCTCCGGTTCGACCTGGACAGCGGCGAGGCCGAGGTCATCGACGCCGGGTCGCCCCGGATCTGGCGGCTGCGCGGGAGCACGGTGGAGCCGGTCGGTCTGGAGGCGCAGCTGCCGCTGGGCATGTTCGAGGACACCGTCTACACCTCCCAGCGCTTCCGGGTCCTGCCCGGGGACCGGCTGTTCTTCCTGAGCGACGGCGTCTACGACGTCCTCTCCCCCGCCGGTGAGGCGTACGGCCGGCACGCGCTGGCCCGGGCCGTCCTGAGCACGCGGCTGCTCCCGCCCTCGCAGGTGCCGCGGGCGCTGCTGGAGGAGCTGCCGGGATACCGGGGCGGTGTGGACGCGGTCGACGACGCGATGGTCGTCTGCCTCGACTGGCACGGGAGGCCCGGGCGGTAGTCCGGCCGTCACGCGGTAGGCCGGTCGGGCGGCCCGGACGGTGGCACAGTGGTGGCATGCCCCGTCCCGGCCGTTCCCGTGCGGACGAGGACCCTGCCGCGGCCCTCGCGTCCGCCGCGGAGGTCCTCGCGGTGCTGTACGCCAGGGGCCAGGACGACGTGGCGCCGGCGGTGTCGCCGTCGCAGCTGCGGGCGCTGCTCGCGGTCGAGGGCGCCGAGGGGGTCAACCTGCGGGCCCTGGGTGACGTGCTCGGCTCCCGGCCGTCGTCGGTCACCCGGCTCTGCGACCGGCTGGAGGCCATGGGGCTGCTGGTCCGCTCGCCCCATCCGTCCAGGCGGCGGGAGGTGGAGGTGCGGCTCACGGCCCAGGGGCGGGCGCTGCTGGACCAGCGGCGGGCGGTCCAGGTCCGCGAGCTGTCGGCGGTGCTCGGGCGGATGGCGCCCGAGGCGGTGGACTCGCTGGTGGCGGGCCTGGCGGCGTTCCGGGAAGCCGCCGGGCGGCCGTCCCCGGCCGGCGGTCCGGCCGCGGTTTCGGACAGCGCCTGAGAGTCGGGTGGCCGGTTCGCACAGGTTTGGGGGTTGTCGGGATCATTGAGTTTGTAAAATATTGCCTAACGGCAAATGATCACTCTAGGCTGGGCCGGAGCGACCACGCGGCCGTCGGGCGTCCGCCGTCCGGGATGAGAAGGGACAGACGCGACGCCATGGCGAGCATCTCCGAGCTGGGGGCCCAGCGCCCCGCAGTCGGCACACCACAGCAGCCCCTCCCAGGGGCCTCGGGGAAGCCCGACGACCTCCTGGCACTCTGGAACGGCGTACCGCCCTACGTCCTGCTCATCGAGGACGACGAGGGCGACGCCCTGCTCGTCGAGGAGCTGGTGGAGGACAGCGGGATCGAGGTCCGCCTCGGCCGGGCCCGCTCCCTCGCCGAGGCCCTGGGCCTGCTGGCGGCAGAGGCCCCCGAATGCGTCCTGCTGGACCTGCACCTGCCCGACACCCAGGGCCTGGAGGGGCTGAAGAAGGTCCTCTCCGTCTGCGCCGAGGCCGCGGTCGTCGTCCTGACGGGCCTGTCCGAGGAACGGGCGGGACTGTCCGCCGTCGCGGCCGGCGCGCAGGACTACCTGCTGAAGGGTCGCCTGGAGGCCGACGTCTTCATGCGGGCCATCCGCTACGCGATCCAGCGCAAGCGCACCGAGCTGGCGGCAGTGGCCCTCCAGGCGGGCAGACTGCGCGCCGAGGAGAACGCGCGACTCGAACGCGGGCTGCTCCCCACACCGCTGCTGCTCGACGGCGCGGACGACACCGTCACCGTCTGCGCCCGCTACCACCCGGGGCGCGCCCAGACGCTGCTGGGCGGGGACTTCTACGACGTCGTCCAGACCCCCGACGGGGCGACGCACGCCGTGGTCGGCGACGTGTCGGGCCACGGCCCCAGCGAGGCGGCGCTCGGCGTCTGCCTGCGCGTGGCCTGGCGCTCCTTCGTCATGGCCGGCGCCCGCGGCGCCGAACTGCTGCGGCTGCTGGAGCGGATCCTGCTGGCGGAACGGTCCGGACCCGAGATCTTCGCCACTCTCGTCTCCCTCACCCGTCCCGCCGGCAGCGGCGCCGTCTCGGTCCAGCGTGCGGGGCACCCCGGCTTCCTGGTCCGCTCCGCGGCGGGCGTGGACCTGCGCACCGTTCCCGGCGGCCCCGCCCTGGGCATCCTGCCCGGCTGGGACGCCGGCTGGCCCGTCGCCGAGGTCGAGGTGGAGGCGGGCGGCGCGGTCATGCTCTTCACCGACGGCCTGATCGAGGGGCGCATCGGCCCCGGCCCCGACCGGCTCGACGAGAACGGGCTCCTGGACATCGCCCGCCGGCACGCCGGCCTGCCCGCGGAACCGTTCGTCGACACCCTGATCCAGACGGCGCAGACACTCGCCGCGGACTGGGGCGGCCTGGCCGACGACGTCGCCGTCCTCCACCTCGAATGGAACTCCCCCACGTGACCTCCCCCGCACACCCGCCCGCAGAGCCCGCGGGACGGGCACCGCGACGCCGGCAGACGAGCCTGCAGGTCTGGCTGACCACCGTGCTGGTCACGCTCGCCCTCATGGTCGTCGGCACGGGCGCGCTCGGCGCCGCCCTCCTGTCCCACACCACCACGGCCGGGAACCGGCTCGTCGACGGGATCCTGCCCGCCCAGCGGGACGCCCTGCGGCTGGAGACGGCCCTGCTGGACCAGGAGACCGGGATCCGCGGCTACCTGCTGGCCAAGGAACCCGCGCTCCTGGAGCCGTACGAGCGCGGTCTGGCCAGCGAGACGGAGGCCGCCCGGCGTCTGGCGACGGTCCCCGACGGCGAGACCGGGGTGCGCGGGGACCTGGCCGCCGTGCAGGAGGCCGCCCGGGCCTGGCGGGAGGGGTTCGCGGCCCCCGCCATCGCCTCCGTGGAGAACGGCTCGACCCCGCCTTCCCTCCAGACCGGCAAGGACCTCTTCGACGAGGTCCGCCGCCGGATCGCCGCGCAGCAGTCCCGCCTGGACGGCATCCAGTCCGACGCCCGGACCACCTTCGGCGAGGCGCGGTCGCAGCGCGACCGCATCCTGCTGGCGATGGCCGTGGTCTTCCTGCTGGCCGGGGCCGGCCTCGCCGTGCTGCTGCACGTGGGGGTGCTGCGGCCGCTCGCCCTGGTGCGGACCGCCTCGCAGCGCGTCGCGGACGGGGCCTTCGAGGAGGAGATCCCGCTGCGCGGTCCCTCCGACCTGCGGGCCCTGGCGGGGGCGGTGGAGGCCATGCGGCAGCGGACCGTGGCCGAGCTGATCGCCTCGCGGCGCAACGCCGAGCGGCTCGACCGGACGGCGACCGAACTCGACGCGCAGGCGGTGGAGCTGCGCCGCTCCAACGCCGAGCTGGAGCAGTTCGCGTACGTGGCCTCGCACGACCTCCAGGAGCCGTTGCGCAAGGTGGCCTCCTTCTGCCAGCTGCTGGAGAAGCGCTACGGGGACCAGCTCGACGAGCGGGGAATCCAGTACATCGGCTTCGCCGTCGACGGCGCCAAGCGGATGCAGGTCCTGATCAACGACCTGCTGACCTTCTCCCGGGTGGGCCGGGTCCAGGACGCGCGCGAGACGGTCGCCATGGACGGCCCCCTGGACCGGGCGCTGCGCAACCTCATGGCCGCCCTGGAGGAGAGCGGTGCGGAGGTCACCCGCCCCGACCGCCTCCCGGACGTGGTGGGCGACCCGACGCTCCTGACGATGCTGTGGCAGAACCTGGTGGGCAACGCCGTCAAGTTCCGCTCCCCCGACCGCGCTCCGCGCGTCGAGTTGGCCGTGACCGAAGGCCCGGCCGGCACCGCCGCGGAACCGGGGTTCCACACCTTCACGGTGACCGACAACGGCATCGGCGTACCGGCCGAGTTCGCCGAGAAGGTCTTCGTCATCTTCCAGCGGCTGCACGGCCGGGAGACGTACGGCGGCACCGGCATCGGGCTCTCCCTGTGCAAGAAGATCGTCGAGCACGCGGGCGGGCACATCCGGATCGACACCGAGCACCGCGAAGGCACCCGGATCGTCTTCACCCTGCCCGTGGCCGCCGCCACCCCCGCGTCCGGCACCGACTCCGACGCCGACTCGGCCGCGTCCCCCGAACCCACGCCCGCCCCCGTCTCCACCGAAGGAAACCCGCGATGACCACTCCCGCCGACCGGCCCCGGGCCACCCCCGCCGAAGTCCTGCTGGTCGAGGACGACGCCGGCGACGAGCTGATGACCCGGGAGGCCTTCGAGGACAACAAGATCGGCAACGTGCTGCACGTCGTCCGGGACGGCCTGGAGGCCCTCGACTTCCTGTACCGGCGCGGCGAGCACGCCGACGCCCCGCGCCCGGATCTGATCCTGCTCGACCTGAACCTGCCCAAGTACGACGGGCGGCAGGTCCTGGAACGGATCAAGACGGACCCGGACCTGAGCCACATCCCCGTGGTCGTGCTCACCACCTCGGCGGCCGAGGAGGACATCCTGCGCAGCTACAAGCTGCACGCCAACGCGTACGTGACGAAGCCGGTGGACCTCGACCAGTTCATCCGGGCGATCCAGCAGATCGACGACTTCTTCGTCACGGTGGTCAAGCTCCCCCGCACGCGGTGAGCCCGGTGACCGGGGCCGGTGACGGGGCGCAAGGTCCCCAAGACGGAACGCAGAGGCGGGGAGGACGGAAGTGAGCAGCATGGAAACCCACGGCGCACGGGCGCGCAGCCGCGTCGAGACCTGGACGGACGGGGAGGTTCGGGTCGTCGTCATGGCGGGTGAGTTCGACATGGACAGCGTGGGCCCCCTGCGGACCGCGATGGATCCCACGACTCCGGGCATCTCCCGGTTCGTCGTGGACGTCACCGGGGTCACCTTCGTCGACTCGACGGCGCTCAGCGTGCTGCTGCAGCCCGCGCTGAACCGCCCGGTGGTCCTCGCGGGGACCGTGCCGGCCAGGCTGGCGCGGGTCCTGGAACTCACCGGTGCCGCTCTGGTGTTCGCCTCCGCGCCCAGCGTGGACGAGGGGAAGGCCATGATCATCCCTCCCCGGGGCTGAGCGGGCCCTTCGGGGCCCAGCCGGTTTGACACGCGGAATCCTGGCCATACGAGCCTCGAACAGGCTTCCGCGTCCGCCGCGGTCCCCGCCCCCCGGCGCCGGCCGGGGGGCGGGGACCGCGGCGTACCGGGCAGGAGGGGGACTCGTATGACCGCATCCAAGGGGGACGCGCGCGCGTCCGGGCACGGCGCCGGATCCGCACGCCGCCCCGGGGCGGGGCGGGACGCCGTGCTCGCCCTCGGGCTGCTCGGCACCGCGATCACCGGCCTCGCCGCCTTCGCGCGGGCCGCCGACGCGGACGGGGTCCGGTTCCCGCTCGTACCGGTGGCCACCGTGGCCGTGCTGCTGCTGGGCGTGCTCCTCGCGAAGTGGGGCTACGCCCCCGTCCGCCGCCGGCCGCGTACCGCGCGGCCCGCCCGGTACGCGGCGGCGCCCGCGGACCCGCCCGAGGTCGGGGGTGACGCCTTCGACCACGCCGCGGTCGACGCGGACGGCTTCGAGCACGCTGTGGCCGCCCTGTGCGTACGGGACGGCTGCACCTCGGTGGAGGTGGTGGGCGGCGCCGGTGACCTGGGCGCCGACGTCCTCGCGACGACGGCTGACGGGCGGCGCGTGGTGCTCCAGTGCAAGCACTACGCCGAGGACAACCGGGTCGGCTCGCAGGACCTCCAGCGCTTCGGCGGCACCTGCTACGCGGTCCACGAGGCGGACGTAGCCGTCATCGTGACGACCAGTTCCTTCACCGCGCCCGCCGCCGAGTACGCCGACACGTGCGGGATAGCCCGCGTGGACGGCGAGGCCCTGGCCGCGTGGACCGAGCAGCGGGCGCCCGCGCCGTGGGAGTCCGTGGGCGGCGCGCCCGCGACCGCCCCGTCCGACACTTCCGAAGGAGCCAGGCCGTGACCGACATCGACATCGACACCGTCCCGGCCCGGAACCCCCGGGTCCCCGGAACGGGCGCCGCCGCGGCGAGCCCTTCGGGCAGCACGGCCGGGAGCCCGGCAGACGCCGCCGGCCGGGCGGACGAGCGCATCCACCGCATCCGCCGCCGCCTGGAACGCCTCATCGGCATCGCGGCCACCGAGGGGAACTCCGTACGCCCCCTGCGCAACGGCGACGAGATCTTCGCCGCCATGCTCGACGCCATCGCGTCGGCCCGGCACACCGTCGACATGATGACCTTCGTCTACTGGAAGGGCGACATCGCCCGCCGGTTCGCCGAGGCCCTCGCCGAGCGGGCCCGTCACGGCGTGCGCGTGCGGCTGCTGCTCGACGGCTTCGGCAGCCGCCTGATCGAGCGGGAACTGCTGGACCGGATGAGCACGGCGGGAGTGGACGTGGCCTGGTTCCGCAAGCCCGTCTTCCTCTCCCCGCTCAAGCAGAACCACCGCTGCCACCGCAAGGTCCTCGTCGTCGACGAACGCACCGCCTTCACCGGCGGCGTCGGCATAGCCGAGGAGTGGTGCGGCGACGCCCGCAACCCGCACGAGTGGCGCGACACCCACGCCGAGGTGCGTGGCCCGGCCGTCGACGGGATCGCCGCGGCCTTCGCCCAGAACTGGGCGGAGTGCCACCCCGAACTCTTCGACGACCGGGACCGTTTCGTCAGCCACGAGCCGGCCGGTTCCGCCGTGGTGCAGGTGGTGCGCGGCTCGGCCGCCTTCGGGTGGCAGGACATGCAGACGCTGATGCGGGTCGTCCTCGAGTCGGCGCAGGAGCGCGTCCGCCTGGCGACCGCGTACTTCGCCCCCGACGACTACTTCGTCGAGCTGCTGTCCGCCACCGCCCGCCGGGGCGTCACCGTCGAGATCCTGCTGCCCGGTCCGCACACGGACAAGCGGGTGTGCCTGCTGGCGGGCCAGCACCACTACGCGGCCCTCACCTCCGCCGGGGTGCGCATCCACCAGTACCAGCCGACGATGATGCACGCCAAGATCATCACCATGGACGGGGTCGTGTCCCTCATCGGCTCCTCGAACTTCAACCGCCGCTCGCTGGACCACGACGAGGAAGTCATGCTGGCCGTCATGGACCCGGCGGTCACCCGGACCCTGGACGAGCACTACGACCAGGACCTCCGCGACAGCACGCGCATCTCCCCGGAGCGCTGGCGCCGCCGCTCCGTCCTCCAGCGCGCCCGGGAACTCTCCGTCCAGCCGGTGCGCCGATTCCTTTAAGGGCGGCCGGAGTTCACGCGGGAGCCGGGCCGCGTCGGCGGCTCGCGGCGGGGTACACGCGCCTGCACGGTACGGAGCCGAACAGGGAGGGAGCGGTCGATGGACGTGCGCGCGAGGCTCGCCACGGCGCGTCGGGCGAAGTGGAAGCGGCGGACGGCGACGGCGACGCCGCAGAGCACGGAGCGGGCGCGGGAGCCCGCCCCCGTCAACCGGCCTCCCGCGCGGCCCGTGTTACGGGCGCTGGCGATGCTGGCCGCCTTCGCCGGGACGGTGCTGTTCAGCCTGGTCCTGGCACACGTCACCCTGGAGCCCTCCGCGGCGTCGGCGGGGCTCGTGCACAGCAACACCCGCCCGGGCGCCTCGATCGGCGCGTACCTCGACGGCGCGACCGTCAGGGAGGCCGCCGTGCAGCTCGGCGGGAACGTCCTGCTCGGCGTCCCCTTCGGGGTGCTGCTCCCGGTCCTCCTGCCGCAGGCCCGCGGTCTGCTGAGGGTGGCGGCGGTGACGGCCGCGGTGATGACGCTCGTCGAACTGGTCCAGGGCGCCCTGGTGACCGGGCGCGCCTTCGACGTGGACGACGTCATCCTCAACACCGCGGGAGCGCTGCTCGGCTACCTCCTCCTGGGCCGCCGGATGGGCCGGGCCGTCCACCCCCGCCGCTCCCACTGGTGGCACCGCCTGCCCCGCCGGGCCGACCGCGCGCCGGACGGGGCGGGCTAGGACGGGCCCGTGGTGTCCGTCAAGGAGCGTCGGCACGCCGCGCCCGGCGCAGGGCGCGGCGTACGCCGGTGCCGGCCTCGCGGCGCAGGCGGGAGTGGCGGTCCAGCTCCTCCATGAGGCGCTGGGAGCGTTTGTCCACGTCCAGTTCGTCGAGCACCCGGTCGACGTCGGCGAGCAGGGCCCCGTGCAGCTGCCAGTGTCCCGGCTCGGACCGCAGCTGCTCCAGCAGGAGGTTCGCCAGCTGGTCGCGGGCCTGGCGCGCCATGCCCAGCTCCCGGGTGAGCCGGTCCTCCTGCTCCTCGGCGTTGGTGGTGACCTGGGCGGTGATCAGCCGGGAGAAGCTGTGGACGGCGAGCGCCATGTGGCCGAACAGGTCCTGTAGCGCGCGGGTCACCGGCGGGGAGAACAGCGGCTCGTCCGTGCGGGCCTTCGCCAGGTCGGTGAGCGCCCGGGCGGAGACGCGCAGTACGACCGCGCAGATCTCCAGGGTGTCCAGGCCGGTCCGCAGGACCAGCCGGAACATCAGGCCCTCCCGTACGCGGGGGTTCATGCGCAGGCTGTCCTCCGCCTGGCGCAGTGCGGCGTCCACGTCGGCGATGTCGTTGTCGAGCCGGCGGGCCTCGTGCAGCCGGGTGGCGGCCTGGGCGACGCTGGTGCGGCCCGTGAGTTCGTCGGCCATGCCGGTCATCAGCGCGGCCATGCGGGCGGCCAGGTCGTCGATCGCCCGTCCGGCGGGCTCCACCCAGACGGGAGGGGCGAACAGCAGGTTGAAGGCCAGTCCGACCACCGCGCCGATCAGCGTCTCCAGCACCCGGTCCCAGGCCGTGTCGGCCACCCGGGTGACTCCGAGGACGAGCATCGCGCTGATGGCCACCTCGGGGACGAACTCGTCCACCCTGACCAGGTGTCCGACGACCAGCGAGGCCAGGATGACCAGCCCGAGGCTCCACCAGGTCAGCCCCACCAGCGCGCTGAACCCGATCGCGACCAGCACCCCCGCCACGACCGAGTTGACCCGGCGCACTCCGGTGGTGAGCGTGGAGTACAGGGTGACCTGGACGACGAGCAGGGCGGTGAGCGGGGCCGTCAGCGGGGCCGGCTCGTTGCTGAGCCGCAGCGCGACCACGTACGAGAGGACCGCGGCCCCGGTCGACCGTACGCTCTGCACCACCACGGGGTCCCGACGTCTGGCGGCCAGGCGGCGCATGGCGAGGCGGATGGTGCGGGAGGGGCGGGTGGGCCTGGCGAGGTCGGGCATATCCCGTCCCTTCCCCGTCGGCGGCGGTGATCACGCGGCGGACCGAATCCCGTGCGAGGTGATAGCCCGGGGGAAGGCGGGGCACACGCCCACCATGACTTCCACCCACCACACTCCGCTCCGCGCGGTCGCGCTCGTCTGCTCGCTGTCCTCCTCCCCCACCCCGTCCAGCTCCCTGCTGCTGGCCGAACAGACCATGGCCGCGCTGTCCGAGCACGGGGTCACCGGCAAGACCATCCGGGTGGCCGATCACGACGTGAAGCCGGGGGTCGAGACGGACATGGGCGAGGGCGACGCGTGGCCGGAGATCCGCGCCACGATCCTGGGCTGCGACATCCTGATCCTGTCCACGCCGATCTGGCTGGGGCACCCCTCCAGCGTCGCGCAGCGCGTGCTGGAGCGGCTGGACGCGGAACTCGGCGAGAGCGACGACGAGGGACGCATGCTCACCTACGGCAAGGTCGCCGGGGTCTGCGTGGTCGGCAACGAGGACGGAGCGCACAAGGTCAGCGCGGACCTCTTCCAGGGCCTGAACGACGTCGGCTTCTCCCTGGCCCCGAACGCCGTCACCTACTGGGTGGGTGAAGCCATGCAGTCCACCGACTACCAGGACCTCGAGAAGACCCCCGAAAAGACCGCTGCCACGACCAGGACGCTCGCCGCGAACACCGCTCACCTCGCCCGGCGGCTGAAGGCCGAACCGTATCCGGCGAGCTGAGCCGCGCCCCCGTCCGTCCCAGCGGATCCCGACAAGGAGAACCACCGTGTCAGCTCCTCCCGCGCCCCACGTACCCGACCCGGTCACCCGCCACCCCCGGCCGCCGCTGCCGGACCAGGAACAGGAGCCTCCCGGCTCGACCGAGGAGATGGAACCCCGCCCCGACCACGGCGAGGACTCCTACCAGGGCCACGACGTCCTCATGGGGCGGGCAGCGGTGGTCACCGGCGGCGACTCCGGGATCGGGAGGGCCGTGTGCGTGGCCTTCGCCCGGGAGGGCGCGGACATCGTGTTCACCCATCTCCCGGAGGAGAAGGACGAGGCTGCCGAGACCACCCGCCTGATCCGCCAGGCCGGCCGCAGGGCGCTGGCGGTCGCCTGCGACATCCGGGAGGAGGCGCAGTGCGACGCGCTGATCGACCGGGCCGTCGCCGAGCTGGGGCGCCTCGACATCCTGGTGAACAACGCCGCCTACCAGATGTCCCAGCCGGACGGGATCGAGGCGATCACCACGGAGCAGTTCGACCGGGTGATGAAGACCAACCTGTACGGGATGTTCTGGCTGACCCGCAGGGCGCTGGCCCACATCCCCCGTGGCGGGTCGGTGATCAACACGGCGTCCGTCCAGGGCTATCAGCCCAGCCCCCACCTGCTGGACTACGCGATGACCAAGTCCGCGATCATCTCCTTCACCCACGGCCTGGCGCAGATGGTGGCGGAGCGCGGCATCCGCGTCAACGCGGTCGCCCCCGGGCCGGTATGGACGCCCCTGATCCCGGCGACGATGCCGGACACCACGAAGTTCGGCGAGAAGGCGCCCCTGGGCCGGCCGGCCCAGCCCGCCGAGATGGCGCCGGCGTACGTCTTCCTCGCCTCGCCCCAGGCCGGCTACATCACCGGCGAGATCCTCAACGCCACGGGCGGCACGCCCCTGCCGTGACCGCCGGAGAACGCGTGCGCCCCCGAAGCCCCGGGGCGGATGGCGGGGCGCCGGTGACAAGACCATGCGGGTGAGACGTCGCCTGCCGCCGGGCGCCCGGGGGCGCGACGGGGAAGCGATCGGATCGGGCCGCAGCGGCCCGCACCGAACGCGCATGGAGGCGACATGGGACACGGCGGGAACGTGATCGACGAGCTGAAGGCCGACCACCGGGAGGTCGAGGAGATGTTCAGCCGTCTCCGGGCCATGACCGGAAGCGGACAGGAGCTGCGCGATCTCATCGACGAATTCACCATCGAGCTCGTACGGCACTCGGTCGCCGAGGAGCAGTACCTCTACCCGGCGGTGCGCGAGCACGTCCCGGGCGGCGACCGGATGGCGGACAAGGAGATCGAGGACCACGGCCGGGTCGAGAAGATGCTCAAGCGGCTCGAGAAGATGAGCACCGACGACGCGCAGATGGGCCCGCTCCTGCGGCAGCTCATGGACGAGGTCTCCGCCCATGTCCAGGACGAGGAGAGCAACCTCTTCCCGATGCTGGAGCGAGCCTGCACCCCGCAGCAGCTGGACGACCTCGGCGACAAGATCCGTCGCGCCAAGGCCATGGCGCCCACCCGCCCCCACCCCGCCGCACCGAGCAGTCCCACCGCGAGCAAGCTGCTCGCGCCGGGGGCCGGCCTGGTGGACCGGGCGCGCGACTTCGTGACCGGCCGCGGCAAGTCCTGACCCCCTGCCCGGTGGCGGGCCCGCGGGCGGGCCTCCGGGCCGCCACCGGGGCGGGACGGTGACGTGCGTCATGCCGCGCGGCTGCCGGTGACGGCTACTCTGGTCAGCCACGAGCGGAGCGGAGCGGCTTCGCCCCGCAGCTCGCGGCCCCGGAAGGGGCAGGGCGAGCACGCCTCCCGAGGAACCGCCGTGTCCGCCGATCTCGCACCCCTCATAGCCGCCGGTACCCGCTGGCTGCTGGCCGCCTACCCGCCGCCCACAGCGGGCCCGTTCAGCCGGGCCCTGGCCGAGGCCCAGGCCGGGCAGGCGGTCACCGTCGCCGCCGCCCTGCGCTACCCGGACCCGCTCGACGCCCAGCTGCTGCATCTCCTGGGCCCCGGGGGGAGCGCCCGGCTGGACTGGACCACCGGCGTCGATCACGTCGCGGACGCCGGTGCCGAGGCCGACGCCGGCTGGCGGACCTGGGTGGACGAGATCGTCGTCAGCTGGGCGGCCTGCCTCCTGGCATCCCCCGCCCTCGCCGTCGAGGCCCACCTCCGGGTCGGTCACGGCCGGGCCGGCGAGGTCAGCCGTCTCACCCGTCCCGGTGATCACGAGCACGAGGCCGCAGCCCTGCTGCGCCATCCCGACCTGCTCGAACCGGTGGCCGCCCTCCACCGGGACACGCTGCTGGACCTGCTCGGCAACCGGAGCGCGGCCCTGGGTTAGCTCCCAGATCAGCTCCGCGGAGGACGGGGTGCCGGAGGGGGATCGGGTTCCCCGTCCTCCGCCGCCTGTGCCGGGCTGGTTCAGCCCGAGATCTGCTTGCGGCCGGACTCGCCACCGATGGCGACCTTGCGCGGCTTGGCGCGCTCGGCGATCGGGATCCGCAGGGTGAGGACGCCCGCGTCGTAGTCGGCTTCGATGTGCTCGGTGTCGAGGGTGTCGGCCAGGACGATCTGGCGGGAGAAGACGCCGAGGGGCCGCTCGGAGAGCTCCATCTGCACGCCGTCGGACTTCTCCGCGGGCCGGCGCTCGGCCTTCACCGTCAGCATGTTCCGCTCGACGTCGATGTCGATCGCCTCGGTGCTCACACCGGGGAGGTCGAAGGCGATCACGTACGTGTCGCCCTGCCGGTAGGCGTCCATCGGCATCACGGACGGCTTCGACCACGTGCCCGACGTGCCCGAGAGCTGCTGGACGATGCGGTCCATCTCGCGGAACGGGTCGGTGCGCATCAGCATCGCGAAACACCTCCAGTCGGTTCAGGCAGGAACTGCCCATGCGCTTCAACGTGCTCCCGTTGTAGCACGTCATCGAAACGATGACAAGCAGGACGTCATCGAGAGGATGACATGACGGATGCGCCGGTCCCGGAGGCATGGGACGGCCCGGTGTGGTCAGACGCGGGGGTGAGGATGCGCGACGCCGTCGTCGTGGTCACCGGCGCATCGAGCGGGATCGGCCGGGCCACCGCCGTGGAGTGCGCCCGTCGGGGTGCGCGGGTGGTGCTGGCCGCCCGCAGCGCCGCCGCGCTGGAATGGGCGGCCGGGGAGTGCCGGGCCCGGGGCGGCGAGGCCCTCGCCGTGCCGACGGACGTCAGCGACGAAGGGGCCGTCCGGCGGCTGGCCACCGCCGCCGTCGCGCGCTTCGGCCGGATCGACGCGTGGGTCAACGCCGCGGGGGTGGGGATCCTGGGCCGTTTCGACCAGGTGCCCGCACGGGAGCTGCGCCGCCTCCTCGACGTCAACGTCATCGGTGCCGTGAACGGGGCTCGCGCGGCGGTCGCGGTCATGCGCCGCCAGGGGCGGGGGGTCGTGGTCGACGTGTCCTCGCTGCTCGGGGGCGGGTCACGGCCCCGTACATGGGCGGCTACGCGATGTCGAAGGCAGCCCTGTGCACGTTCGACGAGGTGCTGCGCGAGGAGCTGCGGCTCTCGGGGGACAGTGGGATCTCGGTGTGCACGGTGCTGCCCACGGGGGTGGACACCCCGTTCTTCCGGCATGCCGCGAACCGCTCCGGCCGGGTTCTGCGGTCCCTGCCGCCGGTGGCCACCCCCGAGCGGATCGCCCGTGCGTCGTGCGGGCCGCCCGCCGGCCCCGCGACCGGGTGCTCGTCGGCCCGTACGCCCGCCTGCTCGTCCTCGCCCGTACGCCGGCTCCCGCGCTGGTGAGGCGGACCGTGACGTGGCGCACCGACAAGGCCTACTTCGGCGGCGCGTCGGGCGGCGAGGCCGGCTCCGGGACCCTGGACGCTCCCGCCGGCCGCCCGCCGGGCGGTGGGCGCGGCCGCCGGGCTGGCCGTGCTGCGCGCCGTGCTCCCCCGGCGCCGGGACGGGCCGGCGTGGGACGGACCCGGGCCGGGTAGGCGACGGGACCCCGGCCGTGGCGGCCGCGGGCAGCGTGGGAGGCAGCCATGGCACTACAGCACCGCCTGGTACGGGCCAGGCCCGACCGGGTGTGGGCGGTCCTCGAGAACGCCGGCTGCTACGAGAGGTGGGTGGTGGGCACGCACCTCTCCCGCCCGGCGGACGACCGGTGGCCCGAGGAGGGCTCCGTGCTCCCCTACCAGGTGAAGGCCGGCCCGTTCAGGTACGAGGGGGAGACGGTGGTGCGCGTACACGAACCGCCGGACCGGCTGGAGCTGGAAGCGAGGGCCGGTGATCACGCCAGTGCGCGGATCGCCATCGAGGTACGGCCCTGGGGCGATGAAACCCTGGTGGTCCTGGACGAACACCCGCTGCGCGGCCGGGGCTGGACCTTCCACCACGCGGCCATCGACGCCGTCGCCCAGTGGCGGCACCGCGCCATGCTGGCCCGGCTGGCCCGCGTGTGCGAGGACGGTCATCGTGAGCGGCCCTGACGCGGTGGTCATCGGTGCCGGGCCCAACGGTCTGGTCGCCGCGAACGTCCAGGCCGACGCGGGCTGGCAGGTCGTGGTGCTGGAAGCGGCGGCTTCGGCGGGCGGCGCCGTCCGCAGCGACCGCGGGGATGTGTCTGGAGGAGCACGGGCTGTGCTGGAGCCGGGCGCCGGCCGCCGTCGCCCACCCGCTGCCCGACGGCCGCTGCGCCGTCCTCGCCGCCGCACCCGAGGCGACCGCCGCCTCCCTGGAGCGCTTCGCGCCGGGCGACGGGGAGGCCTGGCTGCGGCTCTACCGGCTGTGGCAGCGCATCGGCGACGACCTGCTGGACTGCCTGTTCACCCCGTTCCCGCCGATCCGGGCGGGCGGGAAGCTGGCGCTGCGGCTCGGCTACGCCGAGATGCTGCGGGTGGCGCGCACGATGCTGCTGCCGGCCCGCAGGCTCGGCGAGGAGAAGTTCGCCGGGGCCGGCGGGCGCCTGCTGATCGCGGGCAACGCCCTGCACGCCGACCTGGCCCCCGAGTCGGCGCTCGGCGGCGGGTTCGGCTGGCTGATGTGCATGCTCGGACAGCAGTACGGCTTCCCCGTGCCGCGGGGCGGCGCCCAGGCGCTGACGGACGCCCTCGTACGACGGCTCACGGCCCGCGGGGGCGTCGTGCACTGCGGGCAGCCGGCGACCGAGGTCCTGGTACGGGGCGGGCGGGCGGCGGCGGTACGCACCGCGGACGGCACGCTGGTCACGGCGCGCCGGGCCGTGCTGGCCGCCGTACCCGCTCCGGTCCTCTACGGGCGGCTCCTGCGCGGTGAGCAGCTGCCCGGCCGGCTGCGGGAGGACCTGCGGCGTTTCCAGTGGGACTTCTCCACGGTGAAGGTCGACTGGGCGCTGTCGGGGCCGATCCCCTGGCGGGCCGAGGGGCCGCGGGCCGCCGGCACGGTCCATCTGGCCGACGGCGTGGACGCGCTCACCCTGTTCGCCGCGCAGATCGCCATGCGACAGGTGCCGTCCAGCCCGTTCGCGGTGCTCGGACAGATGACCACCGCGGATGCCGACCGCTCCCCCGAAGGCACCGAGTCCGCATGGGCCTACACCCACGTCCCGCAGGACATCACCGGCGACGCCGGCCCGGACGGCATCACGGGGCGGTGAGACGAGCGGGACAAGGAAGCCATCGCCGACCGGCTCCAGGAGCAGGTCGAACGGTACGCCCCCGGTTTCGGCGCCGCCCTCCGCGCCCGCAGGATCCTGGCCCCGCCCGACCTGGAACGCCTCAACCCCGCCCTGGCCGGCGGCGCCGTCAACCAGCGCACCACCAACCTCTACCAGCAACTGGTCTTCCGCCCGGTACCCGGCAGCGGCCGGCCCTCCACTCCGGTCCCGGGTCTCTACCTCGCCTCCGCCTCCGCCCACCCCGGCGGTGGGGTCCACGGCGCCCCCGGCTTCAACGCCGCCCGCACCGCCCTCCACGCCCGCGCCCTCGCCCCGCTCGACCACCTGCGCCGCCGCCGCTCCCGCCCTCGCCCGTCCTGATCCGGCGCGCGTGCCATGGACGCGGGGGGTCTGGGTAGGGGCATGGAATGAGTGAGGCATGGAATGAGTGACGAGGCGTCTTCGCCGCCGCAGGCCGAGGAGCTGCTGTCCGGGTTGCGGGTGGACGACCGCCGGCCCGAGCAGCCGGTCCTGCTGGACTCCGCCGGTGCCCCTCTGCGGACCTGGCGGGAGAACTACCCCTACGACCGCAAGATGCGGCGCAAGGAGTACGAGCGGACCAAGCGGATCCTGCAGATCGAGCTGCTCAAGCTGCAGCACTGGGTGAAGGAGTCCGGCGGCCGGCTGGTGGTGATCTGCGAGGGCAGGGACGCGGCGGGCAAGGGCGGCACGATCCAGCGCTTCACCGAACGGCTCAACCCGCGCGGGGCACGGATCGTGGCTCTGGACAAGCCGACCGGGCGGGAGGCCGGGCAGTGGTACTTCCAGCGCTACACCGCCCACCTGCCGGCGCCCGGGGAGATCGTCTTCTTCGACCGGTCCTGGTACAACCGCGCCGGGGTCGAGTCGGTGATGGGGTTCTGCACCCCGGAGCAGTACGCGCTGTTCCTGCGCCAGTGCCCCGTCTTCGAGGAGATGCTGGTGGAGGACGGGATCATGCTGGTGAAGTTCTGGTTCTCGGTCTCCCGCGGCGAGCAGCGCACCCGTTTCGCGATCCGGCAGGTCGACCCGGTCAGGCAGTGGAAGCTCTCCCCCACCGACCTGGCCTCCCTGGACCGGTGGGACGCCTATACCGAGGCCAAGGTCGCGATGTTCCGGGCGACCGACACCGATCACGCGCCGTGGACGGTGGTCAAGACCAACGACAAACGGCGCGGACGGCTCGAGGCCATGCGCAGCCTGCTGTGGCGCGTCGACTACGACCGCAAGGACGAGGGGGCGGTCGGCCGGCCCGACCCCCTCATCGTCGGGGCCGCCGACACCCTCCTCGAAGCGGGTGAGGGACCCACCGACCTCTCCCCCACTCCCCTGGCCGGGCCACACCTCGGCCCCGGGCTCCACCCCCACCCGTAGCCCGGGGGCCGACCGGTCGGTCCCGATCGCATAACGGACGTCGCGGCGGGCGCACCCGCGGGACGGGTACGCCCGTTGAACGCACCATGGAAGGACTGCCGTTCGCCGAGCTCGCCGACGCCTACTGGCTTCACCGCGACACCGGCACCGCCCCCTGCACGCGCACCGGCTGCGCCGAGGACGTGCACGGCGGAGCCACGCCCGAGACCGACGGGCTCGACCGCGTACAGGCCCTGATCGCGGGCCGGACGTGCCCCCGGCTGCGGTACGTGATGCTGACCGGCTCGGCGGTCACCGTCCTCGCCGGCGCCACCGTGGTCCTCACCCGCTGAGCCGGGGCCGGGGCCCCGGCAGGGCGGGTCAGGACGACATGATGAAGCGCAGGGCGAGGCCGGAGGCGGGGATCCAGTAGGTGACACGGGCGCCGTCGTCGAACGACACCTGCCCGGGCAGGGCGACGTTCGCCGGCCCGCCCGGCTGGAGGCCGAGGGGAAGGGTGTCCGTGTCGTACGTGTCCATACGGCCGCCGCTGGCGAGGAGGGCCGCGTACGCCTTCTCACCCGGAGCGAGCGTCACGGGTGCGTCCTTGCTGTCCTCGATCACCGCGATCGGGGCCCTGGCATGAGGGAACTTCAGGTACGGGTACCCCTGGAGGCCGCACTTGGCGGACCCGGTGTTGGTGACCGTGAGGAGGAGGTGCCTGACGGGCTTGCCCGCCTCGTCCTGGTTCGTCGCCGAGAACGCGAGGTCACCCACCCCACACGCGGCGACGCCGGTACCGCCGGCGTTGCCCGGGCCGGCGCTCGGCTTGGCCGGGCCCCCGCCGGACTTCGCCGGGACCCCGCCCGGCCGCGCCGCGGCCGTCTTGCCCGTCTCCCCGGTCTTCACTGCGTTCGGCGAGTTGGGCGAGTCCGGCGAGTTCGGCGCGCTCGGCTGCTCCGAGGTCGTGGAGTCGCGCGATGCGTCGGCGCCGCTCGGCCCGCACGCGGTGGACGCGAGCAGCAGCGCGCCGAGGACGGCCGCGGCCGCCGCCTTCCTGATCGCCTTGTTTCCCCTGGTCAACAGAGCCCCCTGTGTGGTGTTGTTCGCTGTACACGACCTGTACGCACGCCAGGACCAGGCGGGTTGCATGCGGATCGGAAAAGATTTCGGGACCGGGGGGGCGGTATGACGGAGGACGAGTTCGACGCGTTCTACGCGTCGGCGTTCCCACGGATCGTCGGGCAGGTGTACTCCTTCACCGGTGACCACGGCCAGGCCCAGGACGTCGTACAGGAAGCCTTCGTACGGGCCTGGGACCGGCGGCGGGACATCCTTGCCACCGAGGCTCCCGAAGCCTGGATCCGCACCGTCGCGATGCGTCTCGCGGTCAGCCACTGGCGCAGGGCGCGGCGGTGGCTGGAGCTGGTGCGCCGCACCCCGCCGCTGCCCGATCACGCCCCCGGGCCCGGTCCCGAGCACGTCGCCCTCGTCGCGGCGCTGCGACAGCTCCCGGAGCCCCAGCGCATGGCGATAGTGCTGCACCACCTGTGTGACCTCAGTGTGGAACAGGTAGCCTCCGAGACCGGCGCGCCGACCGGTACGGTCAAGGCCCGCCTCTCACGCGGCCGGGCAGCCCTCGCCAAGCTGCTGCCGCCGGGCGAGGCCGGTGTGGTGGGCGCAAGCGGCGAGGAGAAGGAGGAAGACCGTGCCCGATGACCTGTCCTCCGCCCTGCGCGAGCTGGCCGACAGCGCCGCCTGCCCCCCGCCCACGACGGGCGCGGAGGTCCGGCGCCGGGCCGTCGCCCGGCGTCGTCGCCGGAACTCCGCCTACGCGGGAGGCGGCGTCGCGGTCGTCGCGGCCCTCGCGTTCGGCCTGACCACGGCGTTCGGCGGCCCGGAGCCCCGCCTCGACCCCGCACCACCACCCGCCGCGTCCCTCACCGCGCCCACGGCCGGGCCGGCCTCCCCCGCCGTGCCCACCCCCAGCGCGTCCCCGTCCACCGAGCCCTCCCCCACCGCGCCGACCCTCGCCGGGCCGACTCCCACCGCCCCCGCGACCGGTGGGCCGTCCGCCACCGCGCCGGCCACCCCGCCGGCCACGATCGCCGCGTGTGGGGTGGGTGACCTCGCGTTCTCGGCGACGAACCAGGACGAGGCGGGCAAGCCCGTCAGGCACCTCCTCCTCACGGTCACCAACACCGGGTCCGCCAAGTGCGGCCTCCAGGGGTACCCGTACCTGAAGTTCCCTCATGCCAGGGCCCCGATCGCGGTGATCGAGGACAGCAAGGACGCACCCGTGACGCTCGCTCCGGGTGAGAAGGCGTACGCGGCCCTCCTCGCCAGCGGCGGCCGTATGGACACGTACGACACGGACACCCTTCCCCTCGGCCTCCAGCCGGGCGGGCCGGCGAACGTCGCCCTGCCCGGGCAGGTGTCGTTCGACGACGGCGCCCGTGTCACCTACTGGATCCCCGCCTCCGGCCTCGCCCTGCGCTTCATCGGATCGCGGTGACGGCCACATGACCGGCTCTCACGAAGACGAGGAGCCCCCCGAGCACCGGCGCCATGCCGGCTACCTGCGGGCCCTGGACAGCGTCTCGGAAGCGGAGGAGGCCGCCCTGGTGGCCACCGTCCTACGCGACGAGGACGCCGTGATGGCCGAGAGCGCCGTGAACCATCACCTCGAACGCCGGGCGGCCCAGCAGTTGACCGGCCCCCGGTTCCCCGCCTGGGCCGCGATGATGGCCACGGTGATCGGCGATCGTGCCTTCCTCACCCGCCGGCTGCGCGAGTGGACTCTGCTGAGGTCCCTCGTGCTGGACGAGCCCTGGACCGACGAGGAGGTGCTGACCGCGTCCGACTGGTTCCAGCGCACGGCCGCCGCCGCCGAGCTCGTGACTTCGCCCGCCGCCCTCAGCCTGCTGGCCGAGCACGGACGCACCCGCCGTGTCCGCAACGCGGCGAGCCGCCGCACCTGACCGCGCCCTCCCGATGGGTGGGGGCGGGCGTCACCGGTCGCGGGTGACGCTCCAGGTCGGCATGTGTGCGAAGAACGCCACGGCCTCCGGTCGCCAGCGCCGCCGCCACGTGGCGGCCTCGGCCTCCGCCCGGCGGGCGTGGGCTTCGGCCTCGGCCCGGAGCTGCCGGTCGACTCCGTGTGCTCGCGCGATGCGGCGTATGCGGTCGAGGGTTTCCTCGTCGCAGCCCGGATCTCCCCAGGCTTCGCCCAGCAGCTTGCGCTCGGCGTCCTCGCAGACGGCCGTGAGAGCGCGGAGGGCGTAGTTGCGGCGGCCCGACCGGATGTCCGAGCCGGTCGGTTTGCCGAGGGCGGCCGGATCTCCGAACAGGTCGAGCCAGTCGTCGTGGATCTGGTTGGCGATGCCCAATGCGCCGGCGTAGCGCCGCAGTTCGGCGTCGTAGGGGGTGTGGTCGGTGCCGGCGGCGAGGAGGCCCAGCCGCAGCGGGGCGAGGACGGAGTAGCGGGTGGACTTGAACTCGGTGACGGCGTGCAGGAAGTCGATGCCGGGGGCGGGGTGGAAGTCGCGTTCCAGATCGATCATCTGGCCGCTCATCGTGGCGGCTCCCGTGTCGGCGTGGACGGCGGCCATGGCCAGGGCCCGGTCGGCGGGCAGCCCGCTGGTGAGCAGCACGCGCAGGGACAGGAAGGCCGCGAGGTCGCCGGCGAGGAGGGCCAGCGCGAGGGCGGTGTCGGGCCGGTCGGGGAACTCGTGGCGGTAGGCGTAGTAGGTGGAGGGGCCGCCGCGGCGCAGGGGCGCGTCGTCGATGATGTCGTCGTGGATCAGGCCGTGGGTCTGCAGCAGTTCGATGCTGATGGCCGCTTCGTCCAGGCCTGCGACGCCGTCGTCGGCCACCAGCGCGGCGGCCTCGTGCAGGAGGACCACGCGGAGCCGTTTGCCGCCGCGCAGTGACATGTCGCGCACCAGGTCGAGGGCTCGGGAGGGGAAGGTGCCGTACGGCGGCGTCTCGAGCGCGCCGCCGGCGGGGTCGGTCAGGGAATCGAAGTAGGCCGCGAAGCGGGCTTCGAATCGGTGCTGGTGGCGGGACGCGCGCTGCAGGGCGGCGGAGAGGGCTTCGTTCACCGGGTCAGGTTTGCACGCCGGCGTCGGCGGGGGCCGACCGGCCGCCTGTTCGGGCCGCCGGTACCGGCGCGGGAGCCCCTCCGCGGACGCCCCCGGACCGGATCACGGTGCTTTGGCGCCGAGGCGTTCGGCGGCCGCTGCCCGCTACTGCGCCGGGGTCGCGAGTTCGCCCAGGAGTCGTGCCGCGGCCGCCGGCGCGACCAGCCACTTCAGGTGGCTGCCTTCGAGGGTGCGGACGTCGTACGGGTTGTCCGGGGTCAGCGCGTTCCCCTCACGGATCAGCCGGTCCTGCATGGCGGGCGGCAGGCTCGTGTCGTCGGCCAGGCGGACGTAGGTCTTCGGGATGCTGCCCCAGGTGTCGGCCCGTGCGCGGTCGGCGGAGGTGCCGACGTCCAGGTTCTCGTCGGGCTGGAAGGTGTTCAGGAAGGTCAGGAACTCCTCGTCGGTGCCGTCGGCGAAGAAGGCCGCCTTGAAGGCGGCGAGGGCGTCGGGGTCGGCGGTGCGGAAGTTGACGCGCAGCAGGCCGAGTTCGGCGGGGTTCCCGGCCAGCGCCAGGGCCAGGGACGCGGCGTCGACCGAGGCCATCTCCGGAGTAGTCGTTGACGTCGAGGTCGACCGGGCACCAGGCCGAGACGTACACGATGCGGTCGATGAGGTCCGGACGCGCGTTGGCCGCGGCGGTGGCCGTGATGCCGCCGCGGCTGTGGGAGACGAGGATGACCGGGCCGTTGCGCTTGGCTCGTTCGAGGATCCGGATCAGGTGTGCGGCGTTGTCGGCGAGGGTGACGCCCTTGATCGCGCCGGGCGTGGTGGCGAGGCCTTCGGGGTCTTGGGGCGTCTGGTAGGCGTGCGTGAAGGTGGCCTCGAAGCCGTGGCCGGGCAGGTCGACGGCGACCGAACGGTGTCCGAGGAGGCCGAGCTCGGCCTGGAGCGGTGCGAAGGGGAAGGAGTTCGAGAAGGCTCCGTGAACCAGTACGAACGTCGGTTGCATGTGTCTGCTCGCTTTCTGATGCGTCCTGCACCATGATCATCAGACTTCGGCCACGAATGATCAAGGTGTGGACGCCCCCGTACCGGTCAGGTGGCGGTGATGCTCTTGAGGGCGAGGGCGCGCAGGGGTGCGATCCCGCGGCGGGCTTCGCCGTGGTAGACCGCGTTGGTGCAGATCGCGAGGTAGCGGCCCGCGGTGGGGGCGAGGTAGAGGCTGGTGCCGGTGAAGCCGTGGTGGCAGGCCACGTCGCCCGGGGCGCAGACCCAGGACAGGCCCCGGTGCAGGCCGGCCTCGATCGGGGCGAACGGGAGCGCGGAGGCGCGGAGCCAGCCGTGCGGGCGGCCGGCGGGGTCGATGAGGTGTTCGGCGTAGCGGGCGAGGTCTCGGGCCGTGGAGAAGACGCCCGCGTGGCCGGCGACACCGCCGAGGAGGGCGGCGTTGTCGTCGTGGGCCTGGCCCCAGACGCGGGGGGCGCCGGGGAGGCGGCGGTCGGTGGGGGCGACCTGCGGGCCGCGGGCGACGGGACCGTAGGTGGTGCCGGTCATGCCGAGGTCGTCCCACAGGGCGCGGGCGAGTTCGTCGAGCGGTCGGCGGTGGGTGTGGGCGAGCGCCAGGCCGAGGAGGATGTAGCCGCGATTGACGTACCGGTGCTCGCCGGGCTCGGCTTCGAGGGGTTCCCGGCACAGGAGTTCGTGCAGGGGCTGGTGGGCGCCGCGGTAGCGGTCGAGGCGGGTGGACGCCTTGAGGCCCGCGGTGTGGGTGAGGAGCTGCTCGATGGTGGCCTCCCCGCTGGGTGCCGGGCCGTCGAGCGCGGGGAGGAAGTCGCGCACGGGGGCCGTCGGGGTGAGGAGTCCGGCGTCGACGGCCTGGCAGACGAGGGGCCAGGTGGCGACGACCTTGGTGAGGGAGGCGATGTCGTAGACGGTGTCCGCGCCGGGGGTGGCGTCGCCGAGTTCGTCGGCGATGCGGCCGGACGTCAGGAAGCGGGGGGCGTCGCCGAGGGTGCCGAGCGCGATGACACCGCCGGGGGTCGCGCCGTCGGCCACGGCCTGGCGGAGGGCTTCGGCGAGGCGGGCGACGTCGTCGGACGTGAACGGGACGGGCTTCGTCATCGGCTCCATGCCTCGGGGTCGGTCGGGGCGGGTTGGGCGGTGCCTGCCCCGCCGATGGTAAAGGCGCGCCGCTGCCGTCAGGCGTGCTGTGGGCGCGGGACGCGGCGTCAGCGGGGCCGGCGCCTGCGGTGGCGTGTGCGCCAGCGGGTCAGCAGTTCGCGGGGGCCGCGGGGCGGGGGTGTGGGCTCCGGGGGCCAGGCCTCGTCGCCGGTGAGCGGGACCAGCGGCATGAGGTACAGCCTGTGCCCGGTTTCCAGGGCGCACAGGGGCTCGTCGCCGGGGATGTCCGGGCGGCCGAGCCGGATCGTGAACGGGTGGACGGCACCCTCGCCGTCGGCGGTCTCGCCGCGCAGCTCGGTCGTCGCCGTGCGGCGCGTCCGCGCCGCCGCCACCACCTTGCCGTCGACCAGCACCTCGGCGCGGCGGCGCCGGGCACTCCACACCACGGTGATCGAGTGCCCGTCCTGCTCCAGGTGGAAGCGGTGCTGGTGCGCGCGAGCGTAAGCCGCCATGGCGGCCTCCCGGAAGTCCCTCCTGCACGACCAGCGTAACGACCCACCCCCACCCCTCGCCCGTCACCCCGTCGGCCGCGAGTGCCGCGAGAGGGGGCGCCCTCGGGCGGGCGTGGCGCGGGTGGCGGGGTGGTCATGGGTGGGCTCGGGGGGTGGTGGGGGCTGTCGTGCGGAGCGTGGTTGCCAGGTGGGTGGCCGTGTCGTCGGCGGGGTGGGCGAGGCGGGTGCGGGTCAGGGCGAAGGTGAGGTCGCGGCGGGGGTCGGCGAAGGCGATGGAGCCGCCGCTGCCGTGGTGGCCGAAGGCCGTCGGATCGCCGCCCGTCGGGGGCAGGCCGAGGAAGTAGCCGAGCCCCTTGGCGTGGCGGCGCAGCAGTGTCCGGTCCGGGCCGTCCACGGCGACCGCCGTGGCCCGTGCGACCCGGGCCGGCGGGAGCAGGCGTACGCCGTCCACCTCGCCCAGGAGCGCCGCGTACATCCGGGCGGCGGCGCGGGCGGTGGTGGTGGCGCAGGCGGGCAGGTCGGCCATGAGGTACGCGGGCCGGTTGGCGAGGGTGGCGGTGGTCCACAGGCCGCGGTTGGGGGCGACGAGGCGGACGAAGGGCGCCCCGGAGGGCAGCCCGGCCAGGTAGGCCTCCCAGCCGCCTTCCACCAGCGGTGCCACCCGGGCCAGTCGGTCGGCGGGCAGCCCGAAGTACAGCTCGTCGGCGATCCCGAGGGGCTCGGTGACGTACTCGCGCAGGGCCTGCCCCGGGGTGAGTCCGGTGGCCCGGCGGACGGTCTCGCCGAGGATCCAGCCGTAGGTCCAGCCGTGGTAGCCGCTGGCCGTGCCCGGCTCCCACAGCGGGCGCAGCCCTGCGACGAGCCCGCACATGTGCTCCCAGTCGCACAGTTCGGCGCCGGTGAGGGCGCGGGGCAGCTGGGGGATCCCGGCGGTGTGCGTGAGGGCGTGCCGGACGGTGATGCCCGCCTTGCCGTGGGCTCCGAAGGCGGGCCAGTAGCGGGCGACGGGGGCGTCGTACTCGAGCAGCCCGCGCTCGGTGAGCACGTGCACGAGGGTCGCCGTGCAGCCCTTGCCGACCGAGAAGGCGTGGACGAGCGTCCCCGGTCCGGGAACCCCGGCGTACGCCTCCACGAGCAGCCGCCCGCCCTGGTACGCGGCCACCTGGAGTCCGGCCTCCCGGCCGGAGGCGACCAGTTCGTCGACCGTCTCCTGGAGGTCCATGGGCTCCTCAATCGCCGCCGGAAGCACTCGGCACCCTATCGTCCGCCGGGGCGTGCGGCCCGGCGCCGGGCCGCCGGGCGGCGCGTCCGGGCCGGCCGAGCAGGACGCCGGCCAGGACCAGGCCCAGGCCGCACAGCTGCCGGGCGGTCAGTTCCTCTCCGGCGAGGGCCGTGCCGAGCAGTACGCCGGTCACGGGGTTGAGCAGCCCGATCAGCGCGACCGTCCCCGCGGGCAGGTGCTTCAGCCCGGTGAACCAGGCGGCGAAGGCCAGCGCCGTGGCGATCAGGGCGACGTAGCCGAACGCGAGGAGCGTCGGCGCGGGGAGCTCGGGCACGCGACCCTCCACGGCTGCCGCGACCGGGAGGAGGAACAGTCCCCCGGCGGTGAGTTGCCAGGCGGTCGAGGCGAGCACGTCGGCGCCGGCGCCCCACCGTTTGGTCAGGACGTGGCCGAAGGAGGACACGAGCATGGCGGCGGCCGAGGCGAGGACCCCCGCCGCACTCACCTCCTCCACCCCGGTCAGCAGCATGAGGCAGACCCCGCCGAGGCCGATCAGGGCACCGGCCAGGTGAGCGGCGCCGGGTCGCTCGGACACCAGGAGCCAGGCGATGAGCATCATCGTCATCGGGGACACCGCCATCACGGTCGCGGCCACGCTCGTCGGGAGCAGCTGGGAGGCGGCGTAGACGAGGACGAAGAACACGCTCGTGTTGAGCAGCCCCAGCACCGCCGACCGCCACCACCACGCGCCGCGCGGCCGCTGCCTGCACAGGGCCAGCAGGACGAGGCCGGCGGGCAGGGCCCGCAGGGCGGCCCCGTGGAGCGGGCGGTCGGCCGGCAGGAACTCGTGCGTGACGAAGTAGTTGGTCCCCCAGGCCACCGGCGCGATCGCCGTCAGGACCACCCAGCGCGTATTCGCTTCCATGGAAGCCAATATAACTTCCCAGGAAGGTATCCTGGTGCGCATGGAACACGGTGAACCGCTGGACCGCGTGGCCCGCATCCAGGCCGACTGGCGCCGCGAGCGCCCCGACCTCGACGTCGGCCCGCAGGCCGTGATCGGCCGGCTGCACCGCCTGGCCGACCGGCTGACGGAGGAACTCACCCTCGTCTACGGCCGCTACGGCCTCGGCGAGGGCGAGTTCGACGTCCTGTGCGCGCTGCGCCGCGCCGGGGAGCCCTACGAGCGGGCACCGGGCGAGCTCGCCGCGCACACCATGGTCACCACCGGCGCGATGACGAAGCGGATCGACCGCCTCGAACGGGCCGGACTCGTCACGCGCCGCCGGGCCGACGACGACCAGCGGGGCCGGATCGTCGCCCTGACCGGCCCCGGACGGGAACTGATCGACCAGGCGTTCGCCGACCACATGCGCAACGAACGCCACCTGCTGGACCTGCTGACGCCCGCCGAGGCGGCGTCACTCGAAACCCTGCTCACCAACTGGCTCTCCCGCCTGGATCATCCGCGGCCGCGCGGCGGCGAGTAGCCGGCCCCCTCAGCCGCGAAGCCTGCGCGGGGCGCCGTGCACGGCGTCCAGCACCAGGTCCAGCAGCGGTTCGGACTGCCGGGTCTCCTCGGCGCCCTCGGCGCCCTCGGCCTGACCGGCCCGATCGCCGTGCGCCGAGTCGCCGGCTGGTGGACGCGATCGTCGCGTACGGGGACGCGGAGGCGATACGCCGTCGCGTACGGGAGCACCTCGGCGCGGGAGCCGACCACGTCTGCCTCCAGGTGCTGACCGCCGACCCGGCCAGGCTGCCGGAGGCTCAGTGGCGCGAACTCGCCTCCGCGCTCGTCGCGCCCGCTCCGCGGCGGAGCTCCCGGTGAGGCGGACCCGCGCGCACGGTGGCCGCCGCGGTCAGCCGGTCCGGAAGGTGGCGGTGTAGACGTCCGTGCGGTTCCGGGGCGCGTCGGGGCCGGTGAGGGTGAGTACCGCCCGTACCCCCTTGCCGTCCGCCACGAGGCCCTGGTAGTCGCCGAGGAAGTAGCCCCCGGCGAACGGCGCGTCCAGCCAGTCGAAGACGCGCGAGATGCGCCGTTCGGTCCGGCGCCGTGCGTCTCCGTGGGGCAGTGTGGCCAGCTGGTACGCCGTGGGCAGGGTCGTGGTGTCGCCCGGCTCGAGGAAGCGCAGGTCGTAGTAGGTGAGCGCGACGGTGCCCCGCTCGTCGACCGCGATGGACGGGGAGAAGGCCGGGACGTTGCCGGGGCTGATCAGCTCGGGCGCCCCCCAGGTGCGTCCGCCGTCGGTGGAGCGCACCAGCTGGATCGAGTTGAACCGGCCGGCGGTGAAGTCCGCGCCCTCGTACGCCATGTACAGCGTGCCCGTCCCGGGGTCGACGGCCGGGCTGGGCAGCGTGGACGCGGCGCGCAGCGGCTTGGCGGGGTCGTTCGGGTCGACCTCCGGTACGGAGGTGTCCCGGGCCACGGTGACGGGGGCGCTCCAGGTCTCTCCGGCGTCGGTCGAGGTGACCACCTGGTAACGGGCTTCGACGACGGTGCTCAGGTCGCCGGAGTAGGTGATCCGGTCGAAGAAGTCGTACAGGGTGCCGGTGCGCCGGTCGACGACGATCAGGTGGCCGATGGTCTGCGTGTTGGGCACGGCGGCCGTGTCGACGAACTTCCGGGCCCGGCTCCAGGTGCGGCCGCCGTCGCGGGTGAGGGAGAGGTAGCCGGGGCCGTCGAGGGAGCCCGGGCCGGGCGGGGCGTTGTCGAGGCGGTTCCAGACCTGGTAGGCGGTGCCCGCCCGGACCGGGTCGGCGGTGAGCGAGGGCTTGTCGTTGAAGAAGGGCTGCGCGTCGACGTGCGTGGTGGTCGGGTTCTGCCAGGTGCGGCCGCCGTCGTGGGAGGTGGCGGCCAGGAGGCCGGTGCGCGTGCTCTTGACGAAGTCCACGCCTTCGCCGCTTGCGTAGACGGTGCCGTCCGGTCCGGTGCTGACCCAGGGGTCGGTGGCCCGTTCGAAGTCCGCGCCGCCGGGGGCGCACAGGCTGAAGGGGAGGGTGCTCCGGTGGAAGGTGCGGCCGTCCGTGGTCCAGGAGGCGACCAGTCCACGGGCTCCGCCGTCGTTCCAGCGGTCCTGCTGGTACACGGTGACCACGCGCTTCGGGTCGCGCGGATCGACGGCCAGGTACGGCTCCACCTCGCTGCCCGGGTAGACCACGCTGTCGGGGGAGATCGCGCCGATGGCGCAGTCCGCGTACGGGTCGCCGTGGGACACCTTGACCAGGGGCGAGCCGCCTGGGCCCGGGTCCCGGTCCGCCGCGGCGGCCGTCGGGGCGGCGGCGGTGAGCGTGGCGAGCAGGAGTGCGGCGGTGGCGACAGCGGTCAGGGGCACTGACGCGCGCATGGGGGTCTCCTCCGGGCCTGGGCGGCCGGGGCGGGACCGCCCTCGTCTGGGTGGCGTGGGGCACGGATTCGACTCCGCCCGATCCTTTTCGGCGTGGTGGCGGGGGCGCTTGATGGGCCGGACGGCTGGGCGGCGGATTTCTCACGGGGGCCCGGGCGGGGGGGCGGGCGGCTCCGGGCGCGGGCCCGGGCAGGTCCGGGGCGAGGCGCAGGCGGGTCCGGGCGCGGGCGCAGGCGGGTCCGGGCGGCCCGGTGTGGCCCGGTCGTGGCAGGGGCGGGCAGGTCGTACGGTGGAAGCAGCGGGGGCGTCGCCCCGCCCCCCCCTGCGGGGCGCTCGTGTCGTCACCGACGGCGGCGGTCACCGCCCCCGGCGGCCCGGCCGGCCGGTACGCCGTCGCGCTGTTCGCCGTCCGGTCGCGGTGGCGCGGTCACTCGGAGAGCAGGTGTCTGCCATGCGTACGTCGACCCGATTCGCCGGTGTCCTCGCCGGACTCGCCGTGTCGCTGGGCGGTGTGGCGCTCGGCGCCCCGGCCGCGCGCGCGGACATCCCCGCCTGCGTGAACACGGCGGTCCAGGCGGGTGCCAGTGCCACCGAAGCCGTCACGGCGGCCTGTACCCGCGGGGTGTCCGGCGACCTGACGGGGTGTGTGGACGGGCTGGCCCAGGCGGGAGTGCCGGGTGGTGCGGCCGGCGGCGCGTGCCGGCTCGCGGCGCAGGAACCGCGGTAGCGGGGGCGGCGGCCGCCCCGCGACGCCGGCGCCACGGCCGGCCCCGACGCCCGGTGACACGGGCTCGGAGCCGGCCGTGGCGCCGGTCCGTCAGGTGACCGTCTCCCGGGTCCCGTCGGGCAGCGTGCAGACGGTGCCGCCGTAGGGGATCGTGCTGACCTGCCCGCCGGCGGCGGTGCATTCGTCCCTGGTGATGGTCGGGGCGGTGGCGGCATGGGCGCTGACCGCACCCGTGGCGCCGATACCCGTACCCGCAAGGATCGCCGCGGCCAGAGCGAGGCCCAGCTTTCGCGCACGCATGGCTCTGCTCCTCTCAGGCGCCGGTTCCGGCCTCCTGGAAGGACAAGGACATCTCACGCCGACGGCGCCTACCACCAGCATGGGCGACGCCCAGGGGCCCCGCGAGGCGGGAGCCGGCGGGCGGCTACGCCCCCGGCGTCGACCAGGGCGCGGAGCACAGGTCGGCCGTGCTGCGGCGTTCGCGGACCGCGGGGGGCTCGTCGGCCGCCCGCCCGACCGCGATCATGGACACGATCACCCACCCGGGTCGGGGGCGCAGCTCCTCGGTCAGGGCTTCGAGGTCGAAGGCCCGGAACTGGTGGGTGGACAGGCCCATCGCCTGGGCCTGGACACCGAGGTGGGCCACCGCCTGCCCGAGGTCGTAGTCGGCGAACTCGGAGTAGACCAGGTCGGTGTCGTCGACGTACCGGCGGGTCAGCGCGACCACGAGCAGCCCGGCGTCCTTCGCCCAGCGGCGGGAACTGGGCGCGAGGTGGGGCAGTATCCGTGCGTGGTCCGGTTCGCCCGGCCTGACCGGGAGGAAGCCCCACGGCTGCGAGTTCCCCGCCGAGGGCGTCCACCGCGCGGCTTCGAGGAGCAGGTGGAGGGCGGGGTCGTCGACGGTGGCGGACGGGTCGAACCGGCGGGGGCTGAAACGGTTGGCCAGGAGGGCGTGGATCTGCTCGGTCTGCTGGAGGTCTTGGGGCACGTGACGGACAACCACACGGTCCGGTGATCCATTTCCGGCGTCACGGCGCACACGTCATGGGGGTGGAGCCGCCAAGGAGTCCGTGACTAGTGTGGTGATCATGGCTTTGCGACCCGATGAGTTCTACGACCACGCACGTGCGGCCGCGGATGAGGAGCTCCGGCTCCCGCTCGCCAGGATGACCGGATGGGAGGTCAGCCCCTTCGAGGCGGAGGGCCTGCGCGTCTCGGCGCTCCGGCCGCCCGTCCTGCCCGAGCCGCCGCGGCACGGCGAGGATCCCGCGGACTGCGACGAGTGCCGCTCCCGCGACGAGGGCATCTGGCTCGACGACCGCTGGCGGCTCGCCCGGATACCCGGCCCCGGTGTGCCGCTGGTGCTGATGCTGTACCCGCGCGACCACTACGACATGGCCGATCTGCCGGACGAGCTCGCCGCCGAACTGGGTGTGCTCACCACGCACATCGTCCGGCACGTCCAGGCGCTGCCGCACGTCTCCCGGGCCCACGTGTACCGCATCGGGGACGGGGCCGCGCACCTCCACGTGTGGTTCTTCGCCCGCCCCGAGGGACAGTCGCAGCTCTACGGTTCGTGGCTGCCCGTCTGGGACGACCTGTTGCCCGAGTACCCCGCGGACGTGGCCGACGCGGACGCGGCCGCCGTCGCGGACGCGCTGGCCGCGTCGTACGGAGGCCGGCGCCCCGGCGCGGACGGGCAGGCGGACGCCTGACCCCGGCGGCGTGCGCCCGTCGAGCCGGGGCCCGTGCCGGGGGGCCGGCCTAGGCTCCGGCCGCGTGGCGGCCCAGGACCGGTTCCGCCACAGTGCGGGCCAGGGGGCAGAGGGTCTGGCCGTGGCGGGCGAAGAGGGCGTCGCGCGAGTCGAAGTGGCCGAGGTCCGTCAGGACGTACGCCGACAGGTCGCAGGGGGCCGCGCCGGTCGGGCAGAGCGGCGCGGCGCCGTCCCAGTCGACGGCCGTACGGGCGACCGCCTCGAAGAGGGTCTCGGAGCCGGCGTTGGTGAAGCCGCCTCCCGGGGCGGCGCCGCGTTCGTCCAGGGCGCCGAAGAGCTCCGAGACCGTCAGCCAACGCGCGGCCCCCGGTTCCGCGGCGGGCTCCGGCAGTCTGAACTCCGGCCAGGCCAGGACGACCTGGTCGGGGACGAGGGCGCGCAGCCGGGGGAAGCGCGGGTACCAGAAGGCCCCGTCGACGACCAGGCCGCGCACCCGGGTGGCCGTCCCCGTCGCCCGGGCCACGGCCTCCAGCACCGCCAGCCGCTGGCTGCACGAGCCGCGTCCCCGGCGCAGCACCTGGGACACGGGCCGCTCGTCCTGGACGGAGTAGACCGGGCGTATGGAGGTGGCGATCCAGCGGTGCGCCCGGCGCAGGGAGGCCACCGGGTCGGCGTCCTCGCCCGCGGGCAGTTCGAGGCTCCGGGTGAGGGCGGTGACGCGGGGGTCGCGCCAGTCGAGGATGCGCGTCGGCTCCGTGGCGCCCTCGACGGGTACCGGGGTTCCGGTCGCGGCGGGGGCCGTGCGGATGCGGCCGCGGGGCCGCAGGAGCGAGCTCGTCATGGCGGCCGTCCTTTCCTGGGAACCGCATCATGACACACCGACTGAACGCGTTCAATAAACTGGCGCTGCGCCCTACTTCGGGCCGACCGTCACCTCGTACGTGGTTCCGGCCCTGCCGCGCGTGGTCACCGTCACGCTCTGGCCGTGTCCGTCCCACCGGGCGTTCCCTCCGCGGACCGTGACGCGGTAACCGTCCGGGTAGGCGTCGTCGGGAACGGTGATCTCGGTGGGTCCCCCGGCGTCGCCGCGGGTGCGGAAGGCCAGGGTGTAGGTACGCGTGGCGGGGTCGTACGCGAAGCGGAGCGGGTCTCCCGCGACGGCCCGCGCGTAGGGCTGGACCAGGAGCCGGGCGCCGGGCTTCACGGCGCCCGTCCGGTCGAGGAAGCAGTAGCCGCCGCCCCGGCACCACTGCCACCAGGTCCAGCCGCTGGAGAAGCGGTCCATGGCGGCCGTCATGTCGGTGACGAACCGGCTCGCGTGCGGTACGTAGGGGTTCCCGCCCCACTCCCCCACGATCACCGGCATGCGGTTGCGGGTCGGGTAGTCGCTGATGGCGGCCTCGTAGGCGGGGACGAAGGTGCCATCGGGGTCGTAGTCGGCGCCGGTTTCCATCCCGGTCTCGTAGAAGTGCGGCGCGTACCCGGCGTGCGGGTCGTCGATGGCCCCCAGCCGGGTGGGGACGCCGAGGCCGACGATGACGGTGGGTTCGACGAAGACCCACGACGTGCGGTCGACCAGGCGGACCGCCCGGGCGAGGCGGTTCCACATCTCGGTGAGCTCGCCGGCCTCGAAGCGGGCCGCGGCGGCCGGGAGGTCCTCGCCTTCGAGGAACTTCGCGAAGGGCTCGTTCATCAGGTCGTAGCCCAGCAGCGCCGGGTGCCGGCCCAGGGCGGAGGCGACCGTCATCCACATGCGGGCGTGCGCGGTGCGGAGGTCGGCGTCCTTGTACAGGTGGTCGAAGGCGGCCTGCACGGACGGCTCGAAGTACTGGGAGAACCAGTCGTCGGGTATCGGCGTGAACGGCAGTCCGTCGTCGCGGGTGGCCCAGTCGGGGACGCCGCGGGCGCCGAAGTGCGGCCCGTACACGTCCTGGTGGGCGTCGAGTACGACCTTGACCCGGTAGCGGTCGGCCCAGTCGAGGATGCGGCGCATCTTGGCGAGGTAACCGCGGTCGTAGTGCCCGGGGGTGGGTTCGAGGTCGTCCCAGAAGAACGCCAGGCGCGCGAGGTTGAAGCCGCGGGCGGACATGTCCCGCAGGTCGCTCTCGTGGATGTCGGCGAACGCGTCGGCGCCCCGGCCGCTCTTGTCGGCGAGGTTGAAGCCGCGCCACTGCAGTGCGCGGCCCCGGCCGTCGGCGATGAAGGTGCGGTCCCCGACCGTGACGCGGTCGGTGACGCGGTCCGGGCGGGCCTGGGCCTGCGCGGGGACGACGCCGAGCAGGAGGGCTGCCACGGCGAGGACGACGGGGGCGAAGCGGGAGGTCCGGCGCATGCGGGAGACCCTTTCGGGGGCGGCTTCACGGACGGCGTGCTACTGGCCGGTGGGATGTTACTGACGGGTGAGGCAAGTTCCCACTGTTTCAACGGAGTTGGCGCGACGCCTTCGCGGCGGGGGTCTGCCGGAGAATGCGGATTCGGCCATGACAGGTTCCGCCCGGCACTCCACACTGGTGCTGAACCACGCGATGGGGAGGCGCTGATGGGTCGGGCTCTGCGTATGGGTGTGCCTGCGGGTGTCGTGCTGCTGGTGGCGTGCGCACCGTGGTACGCCCCTTATTACTCCACCGTCCTGGTGTGGGAGCTGCGCAAGCTCTTCGCCTGGCTGGCCCTGCCGCTGCTGGCGTCGGGACTCATCGCGCTGGCGGGAACCGGGCGGTGGCTGCTGCGCCGGGCGCGCGGCAGGGAAGGCGGCGGTTCCGGCGAGGCGGCGGGGGTGCTCGGCTGCCTGGGCGTCCTCGTCGGTCTCGCACTCGCCGTCTGGTGGCTGGTCTACGGCGCGTACCTCCAGGACCGCGGCTACATGGAGGCCACGCGGGTGGTGACCGAGCCGGTGCCCGCGCTGGCCCCCCGTGCGCCCTACCTCGTCGGGAAGGCGCAGGCGGCTCCGCACCTGGGCGATGTCACCGGTGAGATCTCCGACATCACGTACCTGCCCGACTCGGACCGTTTCTCCACCCTCGTCGAGCGCAGCGGCTGGCTGTCGGGGTACGAGGTCGGCCTCGTGCAGGAGGTGCCGCTCGGGGGCACCGGCCGGGCGCAGCAGCGCTGTTCGTTCGACGTCGACGTGGCGGACGCCCGCATCAGCGGCTGGTTCGGCCACAACCTGGGCCGGAAGATCTCCGAGCAGAAGCGCTGGGTCCGCTTCGAGGCCGGCGACGCGTACGTGACCTGCTCGGGCGATACGCCCGTCGTGGTCGTACCCCTGAAGCGGCAGACCGGGTTCCTGGTCGTGACGGAACGCCCGGCGGGAGTGGCGCTCTACGACGGCCGGACGGGCAAGGTCACCATCACCACGGAGACGGACGCCGTGCCGGGGCCCTCCTATCCGCTCAGCCTCGCCGCCCGTCAGCGCGAGGCGGTGGCCGCCGTCGGCGGCTTCACGGACTGGTGGTTCGAACGCAGCGGCTGGGACGCCTCGGAGGACGGCGCGAACGAGGGGAACGACTCGGAGTTCACCCTGCGCTACGGCGATGCGAGCGGGCGCAGCGTCTACGTCACTCCGCTGACGCCGCAGGGCGAGGCCAGCTCGGTCGTCGCCGTCGCGACGGTGCCGGCCCGCCACGAGGGCGGCGGGCTGGCGCCGCTGACCGTCCACCGGCTCGATCCGACCTGGTCCTCGCCGAAGGCGATCATCGCGCTGATCAAGGCCGAGTACCGGGACGTCTGCTGCTACAACGACGACCGGGTGTTCGAGGTGGTCCCCACGGGCGGCACCACCTGGACCGCCACCATCGGCAGCGAACAGGACATCCGCTACCGCGTGGAGGGCCGGGGCCAGGTCGCGGGCCGCGAGGCTACCTGCCTGAAGGCCGCCGACGGGACACTGATCAAGTGCGCGTTCGCGGCCCCCGGCTCACCGGAGGAACAGGAGCTCAAACGGCGCGAGGAACAGGCGAAGGGCAAGCCCCGGGCCGAGCCGCCGGACCTCGGCGACCTCACCGCCTACACGCCCGGGCAGCTGGCCGAGCTGAACCGCCGCATCAGTGAGGAGGTCAACCGCCGGCTCAAGGGCTGACGGGACGCCGGGGGCCGGGAACGCGTCCGGCCCAGCGTGTCCGAGGACCGTCTTGACGGCGGGAAACCGGGCGAGATCCACTGAAGCCACGACACCCGCCCCATATGGGCGGGTACCGGTGGGGTTTCGTGGCATGGGGGGCGAGGGGTGGGGCTTCGGCGTGCGCGGGGGTTCGCGGTGAAGGCCACGGCGCTGTTCCGGCTGGCGCACCTGATAGCCGCGGCGGGCGTCGTGCTCGCGGACCGGGTGGACGTCCGGAGCGTCGCCCTGCTGGCCTGCGTCTGCGCCGTCTCGGTGGTCCTCTACGTGCCCGCCCTCGTGCGCGGCTGGTTCTCCGGTGCGGGCGTGTGGACCGATGTGCTGGTGACCGGGTGCGTTCTGCCGTGGGTCGCCGTCGCCGTGATCGGCGAGGGGGACGCCGTGGCACCGCACGGCTGGCTGATGGTGCAGAGCCTGTCGGCCGCCGCCACCGCGGTGGTCGCGTTCCGGTGGCGGGGGGCCGCCCTCGCGGTGGCGCTGCTGCTGGCCACCTCGCCCGCCGTGCACGCGGTGGTGCCGGACCCGGACCCGGCGGGTCTCCTCGATCATTTCAGCGCGATCGCCAGCTGTGTCGCCCTGGCCGGCGGAGGCTGGTGGTACACACGGCGCCAGGGGCTCCTGCTGGACGCCGCGCACGACCGGGCGGTCGCCCTGGAGGCCGCCCGCGCGCGCCAGGCCGAGCGTACGGCGCACCACGCGGCCCTGCACGACACCGTGCTCGCCACCCTCACCACGATCGGGGCGGGCCGCGTGGACGCCAACGCCCCGGCGGTCCGCGAACGCTGCGCGCGCGAGGCCGCGTACCTGCGGCGGCTCGTCGAGTCCGAGGAGGAGGGGCACGACCGGCCGTACGGCCCGCCTCCGGGCGCGGCGGCGGACGCGCGGGCCGCACTGGAGGAGGCCGTCCACCGGGCGGAGGGCCTGGGGCTGACCCTGAAGGCGCAGTTCCACGCCGTGCCGGAGCTGCCGCGGGAGGTCTGCGAGGCCCTCGCCGCCGCCGTGTCCGAGGCCCTGAACAACGTGAGCCGGCACGCGGGCACCGACACCGCCTACGTCACCGCCGTCGGAGGGGCCGGGGGCGGGGTAGAGGTGACCGTGGCCGACCGCGGGGCCGGTTTCGACGTCCGCGGGTCCGGCGGGCGTGGGACCGGGCTGCGCAGGTCGGTCCGCGGCAGGCTGGCCGCCGTGGGCGGGGCGGCGGTCGTGGACAGTCACCCCGGTGAGGGGACCGTCGTCGAGCTGCGGTGGCCCGCGTGATCGACATCGCCGTGGTCGACGACGACCGCATGCTCCTCGACGGGCTGGTCTCCTGGCTCGGCCGCCAGCAGCGGCTGCGGCTGGTCGGCACCGCGGCGACGGTCGGTGAGCTGCTGGCGCGGCCGGGGGCGGCGGCCGAGGTCGTCCTGCTGGACCTGGTCCTGCGCGACGGCTCCGATCCGGAGGCCAACGTACGGCGGGTGCGGGCGGCCGGGAGCAAGGTCCTGCTGATCAGTACGGTGACCGACCGCGCCCGGATCGTGGCGGCCGTTACGGCCGGGGCGGACGGCTACCTGACCAAGGACCACGCGCTGGACACCCTCGTCGAGGCCGTCGAGGCGGTGGCCGCGGGCGGCACGGCGCACTCGCCCGAACTCGCCTTCGCCTGGGCGAACGACACCGGTCCGGCCCGGCCGCACCTGGCGCCGCGGGAACGGCAGGTGCTGCGCGACTACGCCTCCGGGCTGACGCTGAAGGCCGCCGCGCGCCGTGCGGGCATCAGCTACCACACCGCGAAGTACTACCTGGACCAGGTCAAGGAGAAGTACCGGCAGGCCGGACGGCCCGCCCGTACGAAGATCGAGCTGGCCCGGCGGGTGCACGAGGACGGCCTGCACCCGTGAGGTGTCACGCGGTGGGCGGCGCGGGTTCCCCCGGGGCCGGCGGCCGGCAGGCGGCGCCGGCGGCGTCCTCCTCCGTGCGCGGCCAGTAGCGCCCTTCGAGGGCCTCCGCGCTGCGGTTGAGCCGGACCAGGACGTCCTCCAGCTCCCGCACCTCCTCCGGCGACCAGCCGGCGACGATCCGGGCCAGGCAGGAGCGGTTGACCTCGCGGTGCCCGCTGAGCCGGCGCCCGCCCTCGTCGGTGATGCGCAGCTTGCGGGCCATGCCGCCGTCCGGATCGGCGACGCGTTCGGCAAGCCCGCAGCGCAGCAGTGCGGCGGTCTGGCGGTTCACGGTCGAGGTGTCGAGCCCGAAGGCCTCCGCCAGCTGGCCGATCGACATGGGGCCCTGGGTGTCGATGCGGCTCAGGAGCAGGTACGCCGACCGCTCCAGGCGCTCGTGGTCGCGCTCGTGCCGGCCCAGCACCTGGTGCCGCGAGAGCAGCATCAGCTCCCGCTCCAGTTTCTCCAGCACTGCGCCTCCCGCTCCTTCCGGCGCTCCATTATCGCCGACGCGTGCGGACCGCCGGGCCGGGGCGGGCGGGCCGGCCGGGACCGGCGGGCCGACAGCGCTGCAATATGCATGATACATAGCGTGTGTACTATGCACTTCTCGTTGTCGTCCGACGAGCCACAGCCACCACCCGGAGGACCCGCATGACCGTCACCACGTCGACCGCCTCCCGCGCGGCCGAGATCCTCTCCCGGCCCGTCGCGCTCAACGGCCTCACCGTCCCCAACCGCATCGCGATGGCTCCGATGACGCGGATGTTCTCCCCCGGCGGCGTGCCCGGCGAGGACGTGCGGGCGTACTACGCGAGCCGCGCCGCCGCGGGCGTGGGCCTGATCGTCACCGAGGGCACCTACGTGGGCCACGAGTCCGCCGGGCAGAGCGACCGGGTGCCGCGGTTCCACGGCGAGGAGCAGCTGGCGGGCTGGGCGAAGGTGGCCGCGGCCGTGCACGAGGCGGGCGGCACGATCGTGCCGCAGCTGTGGCACATCGGCATGGTGCGCAACCAGGGCGAGGCGCCGTACCCCGACGCGCCCGCCGTCGGCCCCTCCGGCATCCGCGTCGACGGCACCGAGGGGACCGGCAGGGCCATGACCCGCGCCGACCTCGACGACGTCATCGGCGCGTTCGCCGACGCCGCCGCGGACGCCGAGCGGATCGGCTTCGACGGCGTCGAACTGCACGGCGCCCACGGCTACCTGCTCGACCAGTTCCTGTGGGAGCGCACCAACCGCCGTACCGACGCGTACGGCGGTGACGCGGTGGCCCGTACGAAGTTCGCCGCGGAGGTCGTCGCGGCGGTCCGCGAGCGCGTCTCGGCCGAGTTCCCGGTGATCTTCCGCTACTCGCAGTGGAAGCAGGAGGCCTACGACGGCCGGCTCGCGCAGACCCCGGCCGAGCTGGAGGCCATCCTGGCCCCGCTGGCGGCGGCGGGCGTCGACGTCTTCCACGCCTCCACCCGGCGCTACTGGCTCCCGGAGTTCGAGGGTTCGGACCTGAACCTCGCGGGCTGGACCAAGAAGCTCACCGGCCGGCCGGCCATCACCGTCGGCTCGGTGGGCCTCGACGGGGACTTCATCCGCTCCTTCGCCGGCGAGGGCGCGGCGCTCGGCGACATCGACAACCTCCTGGACCGCATGGAGCGCGACGAGTTCGACATGGTGGCCGTCGGCCGGGCGCTGCTCCAGGACCCGCAGTGGGCGGCGAAGGTCCTCGGCAACCGGTTCGACGAGCTGAAGCCGTACGACGCGGCGGCGCTCGGGACCCTCAGCCGGTAACGGCGGGTCCGTGCGGGAACGCCCCGCGAGGCCGGTCAGCCGGCCCCGCGGGGCGTTCGCGCTCCGTCATGGCCGAAACCACGTCTCTCGGGCATGTGCCTCATTGACCCCACAGCACCGCCGCGATTGCATGCTCTGGCCTCCGGCAGGGAGCCTGAGGCGGGACTTCGTCCTGACTGGGGGGAACATGAGGGGAACCACGCACGGGGTCACCGCCAGACGCGCACGGGCCGCCCTGGGCGCGGCCGTCGCGGTCTGCGCTGTCACGGCCGCCTTGCCCGGAGCCGCCTGGGCCGGACCCGCGGGGGCGGCGGGTCCGGCCATCGTGGGCGTCGAGAGGATCAGCGTCGCGCCCGACGGCACCCAGGGCGACGGCGGTTCCGGCGCCGCCTCGATCACCCCCGACGGCCGCCGCGTCGTCTTCTCCTCCTCGGCGCGCAACCTCACGCCCGACAGCCCGGCGGGCAACGAGGCCGTGTTCGTCCGCGACCAGCAGACGGCGCTGACCAAGCGGATGGGGACGTACACCCCGCTCCAGCCCCCGGCGATCAGCGGCAACGGGGCGTACGTCGGCTACTCGCTCCAGTGGATCAACGACGTACGCATCCGCCAGTACCAGGTGAGCAGCGGCGGGACGGCGTCCGCCAACTGCTCGGCCTACAGCTGCGACCAGCCGTCGCTGAACGGGGACGGCCGGTACACGGCCCTCGCCCTCCTCATGAGGAAGCCGGCCCCCACCAACCGCCAGCGCGTCGAGGTCCACGACTGGAACACCGGCGCCGTGGTGACCGTCGCCTCCTTCGAGCACACCTACCCGGCCCGGCCCTCCATCAGCGGCGACGGGCGCTACGTCGCCTACCAGGACGGCGCGGCGAAGGACGTCTTCGTCTGGGACCGGACCACCGGCACCAGCACCGGCCCGGTCGAGGGCCCGGCCACGGCGGCTTCGCTCGTCCAGCTCAGCGACGACGGCGGCACGGCCGTCTACCTCTCGGGCTCCCACACCTACGTCCACGACCTGCGTTCGGGCACGACCCGCACGGTCACGGACGTGAAGGGCCTGGCCGTCGATCCGACCGGCCGGCACCTGCTGTACGCCCCGAACGCCACGGGCGGACCGTCGCTGGTGCTGCGCGACCTGGAGACCGGTACCGACCAGGTCGTCTCGGACCGGCCCGCCACGGCGGGGATCGACGCGGTCAGCACGGGAGGGCGCGACGTGGTCTTCCAGTCCGCGGCCGACGACATCGTGCCCGGCGACACCAACGGCACGTCGGACGTCTTCGTCCGCCACCTCTTCTGACCCGGGCCGGTCGGCTCCCGTCTTGTCCGGTCAGGCGGACGGGCGGGAGAATCCCGGCATGTCCAGCGACCGGCTCATGCGCATCCACAGTCCCCAGTTCCAGGCCATGGCCGAGAGGGTGCTGGAGGTCACCCGGCTCACCTCCCGCCTGAACGTCCTGCCCTTCGAGGACGAGGAGGCCAAGGCCGAGCTGTTCGAACAGATCCTCGGCAAGCCGCTGCCGCCGAGGGTCACGATCTATCCGCCCTTCTACACGGACCACGGCCTGCGCCTCGAACTCGGCGAGCGCGTGTTCATCAACCAGAACTGCACGTTCCTGGACTACGCCGGCATCCGGCTCGGCGAGCGGGTGATGGTCGGCCCGAAGGTCACCTTCATCACCAGCGGGCACCCGGTCGACCCCGAGGAGCGGCGGCTGTACCTCACCGGCGCGCCCATCGACGTCGCGGAGAACGTGTGGATCGGCGCCGGTGCCACGATCCTGCCCGGCGTCAGCATCGGGCGGGACGCCGTGATCGCCGCCGGCGCGGTCGTGGCCGACGACGTCGCGCCGGCGAGCCTGGTGACCGGTACGAAGGCCGCCGTGAAGCGTCAGTGGTGACGGGCGGGCCGCGCGGTGCTCACCGCGCGGCCCGTCGGGTCAGGAGCGGGGCGAGACCTTGACGATGGCCTCGATCTCCACGAGCTGCTCGGGGACCGACAGCTCGGAGACGCCGACGATGGTGTCGGTCGTGCGGTGCTTGCCGACGTACTCCTTGTGCAGCCGGGCGGCCGTGTCGAAGTTCTGGCGCAGGTCCTTGGTGAAGATCTTGATGCTGATGATCTGGCTGCGCGGCACCTTGTAGTGCGCGAGGACCTTGTCCAGGTTGTCGAACGACGTGCGCACCTGCTTCTCGAAGTCGCCGGCGCCCACGAAGTTGCCCGCCGCGTCGTGCGACACCTGCCCCGAGATGTAGATCTCGTCCCCGGCCCTGATGCCCTGCGAGTAGCCGTAGGACTCCTCCCACGGCACGCCGAAGGTGAAGTGGTCCCAGCCGCGGCGCGCGGTGTCCTGCGCGCTGGCGCCCGGTCCCGTGAAGGTGATCGTGGTGGCCACGACCGCGGCCACCACGGCGCCAATGCCGAACCTGCGCCTTGACTTGGTCATTCCTCGTGTCCTTTCGTCCCCGGTGGAGCCCGTGGCGCTGACGCTGTCAGCGCGGGAGCGAGAACTCCTCGAAGGGGGATCGAGCGGACGCGCGGGGGAGGCGGTCAGAGGCGGATCACGTTCTCGCAGTTCACGACCACGTCGCGGGCGGCCGGGTCCGCGATCACCGTGTCGAACCCGTCTCCGCAGTCGATCCGGTCGTAGCCCCGGTTGCGGCTGATGATCGTGTCGTTGCCGCCGCCTCCGACGAAGCTGTTCTGCGCCTGCGGGACGGGCCAGCCGTCGGGGTCGGACAGCTGGTCACCCCGGCTGCCGCCGCGCAGGCGGTCCTGGCCGGTCCCGCCGTCGATGACCGCCGCGACCGGCAGCGGGACGAAGAACCCGAGCCCCACCGTGTCGTTGCCGTCCCCGGCCGCCATCCGCAGCCGCGAAGTGGTGCCGACCGGACCGCAGTTGACCTGGCTGGTCGCGATGCTGTGGCAGCCGGACCCGGGGACGACGCCGGCCGCGTCGAAGAGGGAGATCTCGCCGGAGTTCACGTCGACGATGACCTCGTTGGCGGTCGCGGGCAGCGCGGTCCACTGGACCTCGGACCCCGCGCGCTGCGCGAGGGACGGCGCCGCCGCCGCGGGACCGGCGGCGAGCACGACGAGGGAGAGGGCGGTCACGGCGGGACCGAGGACTCTGGCCGCGCGCGGCCCATGGGATCTGTTCACGGTCCCACTGTGCCGACCGCGCACCCGTCGCACCGCTGAGCGACCCGGCCCACTGCTCCCATCGGCCGTGCCCCGTCACCGGTACGGCGCGGGGGCGCGCACTGGCCGGATCCGGTGCCCGCGGGTACCGGGGGCGGGGCGGGGCTGGCAGCATCTGCGGGTGCTCGGAAAACGTGGTGTTGTCCTGACGGTGGTGGCGGCGGCGTACGGCATGTCCTCCATGGGGGACCAGATGGCGATCCTCTCCCTGACCTTGCGGCTGCACGACCAGGGGCACTCGGGCGTGGCCGTCTCGGCGCTGGTGGTCGCCGGGGTGCTGCCGCTGGTCGTGGTCGGGCCGCTGGCCGCCCCGCTGGTCGACCGGGTCGAGAGCGCCCGGCTGGTCGTCGTGGTGACGGCGTTGCAGGGTCTGGTCAGCGCGGGGCTGGTGTTCGTGACAGGGCTGGCCGGCACGCTCGTCCTGCTGGTGCTGCTCGGGGCGGGGCTGGCCCTGGCGTCGCCGGCGCTGCTGCTGCTGGTCCCGGAGATCGTCGGGGCCGAGGACACCGCCCGCGGCTACGCCCGGCTCGACGCGTTCCGGTCGGCGGGCAACGTGGCCGGGCCGGCGCTGGCCGGTGTGCTGATCGCCGTGTTCGACGTACGGGTCGTCCTGCTGGCGAACACGGCCACCTTCGCCGTCATGGCCGTGGTGCTGTCCTGCCTGGGGGTCCGGCGCCAGCCCGCGGCGGGCGCGGGCGGGAGCTGGCCCGCGCAGGTCCGGGAGGGGGTGCGGGTCCTGGGCGGGGACCGGTTGCTGCGTACCGCGATCCTCGCGCTGGCGTCGGCGATCGTGTTCACCGCCGTGCTGAGCGTGGCCCGGGTCTTCTTCATCCGGGACGACCTGGGCGTCTCGGGCACCGGGTACGGCTTCCTGGTCAGCGCGCACACCGTCGGCATGCTCGCCGCCTCCACGCTGATCGCCCCGCGGGTCCCCTTGGAGTGGCAGCCGCGGGTGCTGGTCGGGGCCGGGGTGCTGATGGGGACCTCGCTCGCCGTCGGGGCCGCCGTGCCGGTCTTCGCCCTCGCGCTGGTCTCGTTCGTCCTGACCGGCGTCGCCAACTCCCTCCAGGGGCTGGCGATCCGCAACCTCATCCACGCCCGGGTTCCCGAGGGGGTACGCGGCCGGGCCTTCGCCACCTCGGGGGCGACGCTGAACGGGGCCAACCTGGTGGGGACCGCGCTCGGCGGGCCGGCCACGGCACTGCTCGGCGGAGCCGGAGCCCTGGAGCTGGCGGGGGCGGGGACGCTGCTCGTGACCCTGGCGGGCAGTCCGGTGCTCCTGCGCCACCGCGCCGGAGCGGATGCGCCTGAGCGGTCCCCGGCGCGGGAGCGGGGGGCGGGTCCCGCGCGGGAGTAGGCCCGCGTGGCGGTGGCCGGTTTGCGCTCCCCCGCGTTGACGGGTCGTCCGGGCGTCCCTAGCGTCGAAAATCGACCGGTAACGGTCGAGTACGTCGTGTCTCTGATCTCCGAGGGTGCCAGGCGGTCCCTGCCACCCGTCAGAGGGGGAAACCCATGTCCAGCACGATACTTCCCGGCAATCCCGTGATCCGAGAACTGGTTCTCCTGGGCGACTCGGCGCCCGGACGCAGGGGCGGGCGCACCGTCGTCGCCCAGTCCCACTGCGAGATCGACCTCGCCTCCGACGAGGCGCTGGAGCGCTGCGTGCAGGCGTTGCGGGCCTCCGACGAGCGCCTCGCCGAGCAGTCGGACGGCCCGTACGACTGGCAGCGGACCTGGGTGGAACGCAACGGCCAGGCCGGCGGCAAGGTGGTCTTCGACGTGGCCTGGTACGACGAGGAGTTCTTCCGGCAGAAGAAGGACACCTTCCTGGCTCCCGGGCACCTCGCGATGTACGCGAACATCGGCGCCGAGGACGGAGCGGTGCGGGTCACCCACTGGCACAAGGTCGACTGACGCACCGCCAGGCGGACGGCGGGGGCCCGGTCCGGGCGCCGGGCCGGGTCCTCGCCCGCTACGGGGCCCGCGCCGCGGGGTCCTCGTCCTCGCCGGTCGCCAGCGCGGCCGGCAGAGGCAGCCCGTACTTGTCTCACAGGAACCGGGGCTGGCAGTAGCGCCGGGCGTCGGCGGCCACTCCCCCGAGGACCGCGGAGTTCATGCCGGCACCGATGAGGACGCCCACGAAGGGCACGACCTTGGCGACGTTCCGCACCGGAACCCGCGCCCCGGCGGGCCCAGTTGCCCCATCAGCCTCTCGAGGGCGACCAGGAGGCGAGGGGGGCGGTGAGAGTGCTCATCGGTTCTCCGTTCCGGCTGTGATCGCTGGGTCCACCATGCCCTGCCGGCCGCCGTGTTCTCCGGGGATCCGGCTTACGGGCGGTCAGGGACGGTTCGTTGCGCCGATCGGGTGGGAGTGGGGCGGTGCGCGCGGTGGGCGGGCGGGGGCGCGGGCAGAGGTCGGGGTGGGAACCCACACACCTCGGAGGCGCTTCACATGTCCGTGCTCTTCTTCGACATCGGGGCCACGCTGGCGGACGCCCGGTTCGAGCCCGACGGCTCGCTGACGCTGCGGCCCCGGCCCCGGGTGGTCGCCGTCCTCGACGCCCTCGCCGGCGTGCGCATGGGCATCGTCTCGAATCCCGGGCCGGGCGACGGCGCTGCCGAGCGGGCGGCGGCGGCCCTGGAAGCGGCGTTTCCCGGCCGCTTCACGGACGCCGGTCTCGTGCACTGGGGCGTGAAGGACGGCCGCGGGATCTTCGACCGGGCGGTCGCGAGCGCCGGCGGTGTGCCGGCCGACGGCTGCGTGTTCGTCGGAGAGGACGCGCAGGAGCGGGCGTTCGCCCGGGAGGCGGGGATGCGGACGGCGCCGCACCCGGTGTTCGCGCCCGCCGCGGTGGAGGGCCGTCCCGTGTTCTCGGCGCGGATCGGCCTGCCGGAGGGCCGCGGTCCGGCGGAACTGGCCGCGGTGGCGGAGACGACCGAGGCCGTGCCCGTGAACGTGGCGTCGGAGCGGCTCGTGCTCGCGCTGGCGAGCGGACGCGGCGCCGATGTGCTCGAACACGCCGGTTTCACCGTGGAGTTGCGGGAACCGGTGGAGGACAGGTGACCCGGGGGGCGCCGCCGTGCCGGCGTTCGTGAGGCTCTAGAGGGTGTCCTCGGGGTGGGGGCCGGTGGCGTACGGGTTGGGCTGGTCTTCCGCCAGGACGCCCACGAAGGGCTCGCCCTCCCCCGCGAAGGTGTACGCCCCGCCTTCGATCCGGTCGATCAGGCCGCGGGTCCACGCCGCTTCGCTGTCGGCCGAGTGGACCCACATGTTCATGATCTCGCCGATGTGCCCGAGCTGTCCGGGGCCGCCCTCGGGCGTGTAGTACTCCGTGGCCGAGGCCCGCCACTGGCGGAGCCGCTCGATGCGCTCCTTGAGGAGCGCGACGGCCTCCTCCCGCGGCAGGTCTACGATGAATCCGATGCCGGCCGAGAGGACGTCCGTCTTCTGGTCGTAGGAGGTCAGCGCCTGCCGCAGCAGGGTGAGGTACTCGCCGGTGCCCCGGTCGGTCATCTCGTACTCGACGCGGGGCGGGCCGCCCACGGTGCTCGGCGCGACCTCGTGGGCCAGCAGGAGGCCTTCCTTCGCCATCTGCTTGAGGGCGTGGTAGATCGAGCCCGGTTTGGCGTTGGACCATTCGTGGGCGCCCCAGAACTCCAGGTCGTTGCGGACCTGGTAGCCGTGCGCCCGTCCGTGCTGGCGGACCGCGCCGAGGACCAGCAGACGGATCGCTGACATGGGAGTCTCCCTTCAAGACAAGTTTGACTAGCTTAGGGCCGCGGGGCGGACGACGGCGGCCGACCCGATCCCTCTAATCAAGTTTGACCAATCACGGTCGACGTCGTACCGTGGACCGTCGTAGTCAAGTTTGACCAGTGAATCGGAGTCGATCACGTACCGCGAGGGAGTAACCGTGCCCCTGCCCGCAACCGTTTCCGGTGACGCCGCGACCGCGCTGCCGCCGCTCTCCGTCCAGGCCGAGCGCCTGATCGAGCTCGGGGTGCCCGCCATCGCCGGGATATCCGCCGCCGAGCTGCGGGCCTTCGCGGGCTCCGGCGGCGACGGGGCCCTGCTCGCCGTCCACCCGGACCGGGCCCCCGCCTCCGCCCTCGCGCCGCTGCTCCGGCGGGAGGGGAAGTCCGGCTTCGTCGTCGCCGACATGCACGACGTCGACCGGTTCGCACCCCACCGGGTGGAGCTGCCCGACGCACCCCTCTACCTGGTCGACGGCCTCGACCGCGGCGACCGCATGGCCAACTGGAGCCCGGAAGAGGCGCTTCCCGCCCTCGCCGAGGAGGGGCGCACCCCGCTCCTGCTCACCGAGGGCGTCGCCTGGATCCTCCAGCAGCCCGCCGTGCTCGACCGCAACCACTGCTTCATGACGATCGGTTCGCGCCTCATCAAGGCCAACGGCAGTGCGGACGCGCGTACTCCGGCGATCTGGATCAGCAACGGGACCGGCCGGGACGGCCGCGAGCGGCGCAACGCGCCCAAGGTCGGCTGGTGCTGGTGGAACAACCGGCACACCTGGCTGGGTTTCGCCTCCGCCGTGGATCGCCGGGCGTAATCCGCCCCGGGCATGCCGTGCGCCGCCCGCGGGCGTCGGTCCGGGCCGCAATCATGCTGTCCTGGACCGAAGTTGCGACCCTCCCCCGTGGAGATCGCTGCCTTTGGGCGGCGCATACAGCCATACGGAAGGCCCCCCGCGAGTGCGGTGGGCCGCCCCCTTGGCGGCATGGGCAAGATCCTGCTGCACGAGCCTGCGGCTGTCAACAATAGTTTGCACATACCTCAACTCGTGGGCGGTCCGTGGAGCTTGTCCCACCTTCGGCACGGGAACCGGCCGCCGGCGCGCCGTCGTCGGCGCGGAGGGCTTTAGGCCCTTCCCTGCCAAGGCGAAAGCGGCGATGATCGTGGCACTCGCCGTCCCGGCCGCTCCGCGGCCCGGTGCCGGCAGCCGATCGAGCCAGCAGGAAAGAGACCGATGAGCGGCACGGGGGACGAACGGGCGTCGCTGATCTCGGCGCGTCTCGACTTCCTGTTCGCCCACATCTTCCCGAGGAACGGCGGGCCCCAGTCGCTGGAGGCCGTCAGCCTCGCCACGGGTGTGCCGGTCGCCCTCCTGCGGCGCCTGCGGGCGGGCGAGCCCGTCACGGAGGGCGTGGACGACGACCCGTTCATCGCCCGGCTCGAACACCTGCTGAAGACCCGGATGACCGCCGAGGGCAAACCGCACACGATCACGGACCTGGCGAGGGCCTGCGGCAAGTCGCGGACCTGGCTCTACAACCTGCTCGACGACAAGAGCAAGCCGAGCCTGGAGTCCACCAAGCTGCTCTGCAAGATCTTCGGGGTGGACCCGTCCTTCTTCACGGACGGCCCCCTGGAGGCCCTGGCGCGGCACTTCGGCATCGAGGCCGGAGCACGGTTCTTCGTGCTCCCCGAAGACGACGAACTGGTGCGGGAGACGAAGAGCCAGGTGGAACTCGTCGCCCTGCTGAGGGAAGTCGGCGCCCCGGCCGTCCTCAGCCGCTACCTCGGCAACCTTCCCCCGGGCACGTCCCGCGCCGGGGCCTGACCCGCCGGCCCCGCGGGCGCGGGCGGGCTCCGGGCGCGCCGCGCCGCCCGGCCCGGGCGGTCATTCGGGGCCCGCTCCCTTACGCTGCCGTGGGGTCACAGTGGGCGGTCCGCGGACGCGGGGCGGGTCACGAGCGATGCGGCAGACCCGTGGACCGGACGAAGTGCGCGTCGGGCCGCGGGTCCTGTGGGAGGAGAGGCCGGCCGTGGCGGGAATCAGGAAAGCCGTCGGGATCGTCGTGGAGACGGTCCGGGAGATCCGTACCCTGCGCAGGTTGCGCAACACCTTCTGCTCCCGGCTGGGGCTGCCCGCGCACCCGACCATCGACGAGGTCGTCTCGGCCGTGTCCGGGCACTGCGGGATGCCGATCCGGATCCTCCAGCTGCCGTTGACGTACCCGCTCACGGGAGGGCTCCTGCAGGGCCCGGGCGAACTGATCGTCGTGGTCGACAAGGACTCGCCGAGCATCCTGCAGAGCTTCGTGATCGCCCACGAACTGGCGCACGCCTTCCTCGGGCACGATCCGCAGACGGCGGGGCACGACCTCCAGGACGAGCTGCTCGCCAGCCTGGCGCCCGCGCTCAACCCGAAGGTGGCCCGCATGATGCTGGCCCGTACGTACTTCGACGGGGCCGAACCCTCCCGTTCCCACGGCCAGAGTCCGCCCGAGCGGGAGGCCGAGACCCTGGGACGGCTCATCGTCAGCATGATCACCAATACCGGCGGCAACTCGGCGACATCGGCGAGCTCTGCCCTGCGCCACAGGGGGACCGGTGTCTGAAGACACTGCGAACGTCGTCTACCTCGTCGTCGCCGCGATAGCCTCGTGCACCACCCTGGCGAAGTTCGTCGCCTGGCAGCGGGAACGTTCCCCCGCCCTGCGGCTGATCGCCGTGTGCTCCGCGGTCGGGGTGGGCGCGTTCGTGTTCGCCACGCCCGTGGTCTACCGCGGCGTCGCCGGGCTCACGGGCGCGCCGAACCTCGCCGAGCTGCTGGTCTTCTTCTGCATCCTGGGCTTCTTCGCGCACACGCACGTCATGTCGCTGGTGTGGCGGCCCGTGGCCGAGCCCGACTCCGAGCGGAACGTGCTGGCGTTCCCGCTCTGCGTCTACGTCCTCGTCGCCCTGGCCATGACCGGCGGGTTCCTCGCCGGCGGACTGGACGACGCGCCGCACCCGCTGGACTTCAACATCGCCTACGGCAGGGACCCCGGCGCCCTGGTGATGCTGGCCGCGTTCCAGCTGGGCCTCGGCTACGCGTCGGTCTCCACCGCCCTGCGCTTCCGCCGCAACGCCCTCTACGCCCAGGACGACCCCCGGCTGCGCCGGGCCCTCCAGCACATCGCCGTCGCCACCTGGTTCATCGCCGGCTACGTGGCGTGCGTCGGACCCGCCACCCTCGCCGGCGCCTTCGGCGTGCGCGCTCTGGAGCCCCTGCACAGCCTCGGGCCGGTCTCCGGGACCATCGGAGCGATCATCATCAACTGGGGGTTCTCGGGCGCCGCTATCGCCGCCTGGCGCACCGACCGCCGGGACTACCTGGCGCTGGCCCCGCTGTGGCAGCTGACGCGCCGCCCGGACCCCCGGATCGCGCTGACCGAGCCCAACCAGGTCACGCAGCTCGGCCTCGTCTACGTGCGGGACTGGCACCTGGTGACGCGCATGGCCGACATCCTCAGCGGGATCCGCAGCCTGTACCCGTACTTCAGCGACGCCCCCGTCGCCCGGATCCGCCGGGCGGCCCCTGGCGCCGGCTGGTCGCAGGAGGAGGAGCACGCCGCCGCGGCCGCCGCGGTCCTGCTGCGCGCGGTGGCGCTCGCCGAGAGCGGGGCCCCCGTCGTGAGCGAGAGGGGCCGGCCGCTGCCGGGCGCCGGCCTGGAGCCGGCCGCCCAGCGCGCCCACCTGGTCCGCATGGCCCGCCACCTCGAACACCCCGACGTCCTGGCCGCGGCGGGGGTGGACACCGAGGGCCGGCTGGTCCCCGACATGGCCTGACTGCGCCCGGATCGCGGCACGGGCGTCCGGGGGCGGCGCCTCAGCGTCCCGGCTGGGTGGCCTGTGCCCGGAGCGCCGCCGCGACGCGCCACCAGAACTCCGGGGTCCGCAGGGCGGCCGGCCGGCGCCGCATGTTGACGACGTCGAGGAACCGCTCGTTCACCCACGCGTCCGTCGTCGAGGCCCGGGCCATCCAGTCCGCCATCCTCCGGGCCATCCGGTAGCCCCGCGGATAGGGGCCCGTGACGTGCGGCTGGGCCAGGTCGGAGAGGGTCGAGACCTCCCACGCCGCGTCCACGACGACCCTGACGTGGCGGAAGTAGGCGTGGGCCGGCGCGTGGAGGTCCGCTCCCCTGCGCAGGTGGGCGGACAGGCAGGACGCGTGCAGGAAGGCGCTGGTCATCCCCTGCCCGTAGACGGGGTTGAAGGAGGCCACGGCGTCGCCCGCCACGAACAGGCCGCCCGGGAGGCGGTCCAGCGCCCACCAGTTGCGCCGCAGCGAGTGCGACATGCCGTACGTCTCGACCCCGCCGATCATCGCGCACCGGTCGGCCACGACGCCGAACGGAGCGGCCTCCATCTCCCGCATGCGCCGCAGGAATTCCGCGGGGTCACGGGAAGGGCGCCTCTCGGCGTAGGCGACGATGACCGCCATCCACTGGTCGCCCTCCACCGCGGCCATGGCTCCCGTGTCGGGCTGCTCCCCGGCGCCCGCGGCGGCGCCGGGCAGTTGGTGCGCCACGCTCACGCCGGGCAGCTCGTCGCCCCGGCGGAAGCGGGCGGTGGCGTAGCCCAGATCGATCCGCATGCGGTCGGCCGGGGGCTCGGGCCAGCCCTCCGCCGCGAGCCAGGACGTCAGCCTGCTCGACCGGCCCGTGGCGTCGACGACGGCGTCGGCGGCCACCACGCTCACGTCGGCCGAGCCGGGGGTGCGGACGCGGACACCGGTCACGCGTCCGTTGCGGATGTCCAGCCCGCAGGCCCTGCCCACCCTCACCGAGACTCCCTCGTCCAGGACGGTCCGCCGGCGGACGTGGTCTTCGAGGAGGGTGCGGCTCACACCGATCAGCTCGTTGCCGGGAACGCTGACCTTGCGGGTCCCGTTCTCGTAGAGCTGGATCTGGTCGCCCGACCCGAGGACCGCTCCGTCCGCCACCAGGTCCTTCGAAAGACCGGGAAACCAGCGCTCGGCCTGCGTCCGGCCCATGTCGAGCAGCGCGTGGAGCTGCCCGCCCTGCGGCACACCGCCCCGTGCGCCCGTCGTGGCGAGTCCGTCGGGCTCGACGACGGTGACCGCCAGGCCGTGGCCGCGCAGGGCTCGTGTCGCCGCGAGCCCCGCGATGCTTCCGCCCAGGACTACTACGTGTTGCACGTGCTCGTTCCCCTCCTCCACCGGCCGGCCTCCCGTCCGGCGCTCCGCGCACAAAAACTCCGGCCCAATCTACGGCCGTTCCGGTGGGCGGCCAACGCGCAGGGGTTCGGCGGGCGGCCGGTGGTGGCGGTGCGTCAGTTCCCGGAGGGGCCGGGCAGCCGGCGGAGTTCGAGAAGGGCCACCGCGATCTTCACGCCGGTGGCGATCGTCAGGGCCTGGAGGAACGGCATGCCCGTGAGCCACAGGGCCACCATCATCACGGTGAGGACCAGGAACGCGGGAAGCAGGTTGGTCCGCGTGATCGCGGCCCTCAGGTGGCGGGCCGGGCTGCGGCCGGCGGCCGCCGTGGCGGTGGGACGCGCGGTGCGGCCTTCCTCCTCCTCTTCGGCTTGCGGCATCGCCCGTTCTCCTTCCCTCGTGTTCCCTCGTGCTCGTCTCCCGCCACGAGCCTCCTGGGCCTACGGACCCGCTGCCACTCCTGCCGCCGCGCTCGCCGCCATCCGGCGTACAGGTTCACCGCGACGGCGGTCCGGCGCGGCGTGGCCCACGCCTGGGGGCGCGGGGGGCGCGGGGGGGTGCCGGACCGCGCATTCGGATATCCCGCCATCGGCTGACGCGAAATTGCCTCGCCGGACCCAGGTGTACACCCCATGCTTGATGAGGCCCGGGACGGATCAGTCCTTCTTTCCGGGTCCTCTCCGCGCGTCCCCATCATTTGTCGGGGCACTGCCCCGGTCACGATTGATCAAAGGGGTACTTCTGTCATGCGCCGTGTGAATTCCTTTGCCGCCGCCGGCCTGTCCATCGCCCTCGCCTTCGCCGCGGCGCCCCTCGCCGCCGCCGGCGAGAGCTCGGCTGCGGCGTACAACTGCAACTCCCAGAATTTCTGTATCTACAGCGACTGGAACGGTGGCGGCGAGCACTGCGAGTTCTCCGAGTCGCAGAAGGCGAACACGGCGGACAACTGCCCCTTTATCCAGTGGGGTTGGAACGTCAAGTCCGTGTGGAACGGAAAGAACAACCGGGTCCAGTACTACACCCAGACCAATTACAACGCGCGCGTGGGATCCACGCCGGGCGGCGCGGGCGGAAACCTGATGGGCAACTACCAGATCCGGTCCTTCAAGAAGCAGTAGGGAAATTAACGCGGGGGCGCGGGCGGCACCGGCCGCCGCGCCCGCATCCGTCGAGTGTGAGGCATGACACTGTCCCGGTGCCGACGTCCGGTCATGGGTGATCATGGCCGGATGGACGCCCGTTTCCTCGGTATCCCCGAGCTGACCGAACCCCCGTCCGCGGCGGTGGTGGTCGATGTCATGCGCGCCTTCACCGTGGCCGCCTGGGCCTTCGCCCGGGGGGCGGAGAAGATCGTTCTCGCCGAGTCGCTGGACGAGGTCCTGGCGCTCAAGGCCCGCCGCCCCGACTGGGTGGCGCTCAAGGACGGCCCGCCGGCGCCCGGGTTCGACGCCGTCAACTCGCCGGGGCTGCTCCGGTCTGCCGACCTCGGCGGTCGGACCGTCGTGCAGAAGACCACGGCGGGTACGGTCGGCGCCCTCGCGGTCAAGGACGCGTCGCTGGTGCTGTGCGCCGGCTTCGTGGTGGCGGAGGCGACGGCGCGGCTCCTGCGGGCGCGCGGGTGCGGCAGCGTCACGTTCGTGGTGACCGGTGAGGACGGGCGCGCCGAGGAGGATCTGGCGTGCGCCCAGTACATCGCCGGGCGGGCCTCGGAGGCCGGGGAGGACGCGGCGGGTTTCCTGCGCCGCGCCGCCGCATCGCGCGCCGCGGCCGAACTGGCGGAGGGCGTACGCGAGGGGTCCCACCCCGACGACGTAGCGCTCTGCCTGGAACTCGACCGGTTCCCCTTCGCCATGGTGGCCGCGCTGGAGGACTCCCACATGGTCCTGCGCCCTTGTGACGTGCCGTCAGCCGCCGGGGACGCCTGAGCCGGCGGCGCCCCGTCCTGGCAGGAGCGGGCGCGGGCGCGGGCCGGCCGGATCTCCGGCTTAAGATCATCGGATGTCACCGTCTCGTCGCCGTCCCGCTCTCGTACTCACCGCCGTCTCCGCGCTGTTGGCCGCGTGCGTGACGGGATGCGGACCCGGGGCGCGGGACACGAACGCGTCGGACGCGCGGCCCGGCACCGCGGAGCGGCCGGGGACGGCGCCGGGGACGAAGGCGCCCGCGCCGGAGCCGGGCGGAGGTCTCGGCGACATCCTGGTGGCGGGCCGGCCCGTCACGGGTTCGCAGGCCTCGGGCATTCCCAAGGCCCCGTTCAAGCGCACGTACACCGAAGGTGAGTTGTACGCGCCGGTCACGGGATACCGGTCGATGGCCTTCGGCGCCGTCGGGCTCGAAGCGGTCTTCAGGGAAGAGCTCGACGCCGGCAAGGACGTGGCCACGACCATCGACCCCGCCGTGCAGCGCGCCGCGTTCGACGGACTGCGCGGCCGACAGGGCGCCGCGGTCGTCCTGGACGCGGATTCCGGCAGGATCCTCGGGCAGGTGAGCACGCCCTCGTACGACCCGAACTCCTTCAGCGGAAACCTGAAGAGCGACGAGCGGGCGTGGAACCAGCTCAAGGACCAGGGTTTCGACGGGCCCTTGACGAACCGGGCCATCCGGCACGTCGACAACCCGGGGTCGGCCGTCCACGTCGTCGTCGCGGCCGCCGCCCTGGAGAAGGGCCTCATCGCATCCGTGGACGCGCCGACGCGCAGCCCCGCCGTCCACACCGCCGCGGACAGTACGGCCGAGTTCGCCGGCGATCCGGCCCACTGCACCGACGCGAGCCTGCGGACGGCCCTGCGCCACGCCTGCGCGAACGTCTTCGCCCGCATCGCCTCCGACCTCGGCGCCGACGCACTGGCATCGACGGCCGTGGCGTTCGGGTTCAACCAGGACAAGACGGATACGCCGTTGCGCGCCTTCGAGAGCACGTGGCCGCGCAAGCCCGAGAACCCGGCCCAGCTCGCCCTCATGGCCAACGGCCTCTTCGAGGTCAAGGCCACCCCGATCCAGATGGCCATGGTGACGGCCGTGCTCGCCAACGGCGGCAACCGGGTGCGCCCCTCCCTGGTGACCGATCCCAGAACGCCCGTGCCGGCCGAGCGTGCCGTCTCGCAGCGCACGGCGGAGCAGTTGCAGTCGGCGCTCGGCGACTCGTCGAGCGCGTGGGTCCCCTCGGCCTCGGTCACCTGGGCCACGTCCTCCGCCCGGACCCCGGCGGGCCGTCGCCTCGCGGTCGCGGTCTGCCTCTCCTCCCCCACGGACGCCACGGCAGAGGCCACCCCCCTGGCCCGGCACCTCGCCGCCGCCGGGCAGTAGGATCGACATCGGGCGTCAGCGGCCGAGGGTGTTCATCAGGATGATGGCGACGAGGTCCAGGAGCACGACGGTGATCACGCCGCCGATCATGACCCAGGCCCTGCGTGATTCGTCCACGTCCGCCACCTCCCGGCTCCGCCGTTCCCAGCCATGGTGGCGCGGTTCCCCGCGGGGCACATCTCGGGCGGGCGGAGCCGGTGCCGGTCAGGCGGGGCGGTTCAGGCCCCAGGTCTGCAGGACGAACGGCCGGCCCTTCTCCTCGCCCGTGATCAGCGGTACGTCGAGCAGGGCGAAGCCGGCCTTCTGCGCCACGGCGACGCTGGCGGCGTTCTCGGCCTCCAGTTCCAGGATCACCTGCTCCGCGCCCATCTGCTCGAACGCGTACGCGGCCATCACCCGCACCGCCCGTGCCGCCACCCCCTGGCCGCGGTGCGCCGGGCCGACCGCGTAGCCGATCTCCATGCCCTCCGGCGCGCGGCGCAGCATGATCTCGCCGAGCGGTGCGCCGCCGTCGACGGTGATGGCGAGCAGGATGGTCGTGCCCTCCTGGCGCAGCTGCCGGTCCCGGGCCAGCCGGGTGCGGGCGGCCGCCTCGTCGAAGGGGGACACGATCGGCGTCCAGTACGCGATGTCGGGGTGGTCGAACAGCTCCGGCATCGCGGCGAGGTCCGCCTCCGTCCAGTCGCGCAGGACGAGCCCCTCCCCCGACAGCCGGATCCGCTCGGGCAAGGACGACGGCGTGGCACTGCTCATGGTGTGGGACCTCCCGGGGCCTGTTCAGGACGAGGCAAGATATCCGGCACGCGGGACGGCCGCACGAGGTTTTCACCGGGGCGCCCGTCCCCGCTCAGGAGGGGGTGTCCGGGGCGGCCGCGTCCAGGGCCTCGAGCAGCCGGAGGCCGTCTTCGGCCGGGGTGTCCGGGGCCGCCGACAGCACCACGAGTTCCATGCCCGGTTCGTGCGGCAGGGCGAAGTTCTCCTGGTGCAGTTCCAGCAGCCCGACCAGCGGGTGCCGGTAGCTCTTCACGCCGTGGGTGCGGGCGCGTACGTCCGCGCGGGCCCAGAGGCGGCGGAAGCGTTCGCAGCCCATCGCCAGTTCGCCGATGAGGGTGGCCAGGCGGGGGTCCTCCGGGTGTTCGCCGGCGGCCAGGCGCAGGTGTCCGACCACGTCGCGGGTGCACTGCTCCCAGTCCGCGTAGAGGCCGGACTCGGCCTCCTCCAGGAAGAGGTGCCGGGCGATGTTCAGGCCGGGCATCGGCCGGCCGAAGAGGAGCTGGGCCAGGCGGTTCCCGGCGAGTACGTCCATCCGGTGGTCCATGACCATCGCGGGCGCGCCGGCGACCAGGCCGAGGACGCGCAGCAGTTCGGGCCGGACCCGTCCGCCCGGTGCCTTGGCGCGGCGCCGGGGCTGCCGGGCCAGGCGGTGGAGGTGGCCGCGTTCGGTCTCGTCGAGGCCGAGGACGCGGGCGAGCGCGTCGAGGACCTGCTCGGACGGCTGGGTCGCGCGGCCCTGCTCCAGGCGTACGTAGTAGTCGACGCTGACCCCGGACAGGTGCGCGACCTCTTCGCGGCGCAGCCCTTCGACCCGCCGACGGCTGTCGGCGGGTATGCCGACGGCGGCCGGGGCGACCCGGGCGCGCCGGGTCCGCAGGAACCCCGCGAGATCATCCATGCCCTCCAGTATGGCGCGCCCCGCGCGCGCGAGGGTGGTACTGCCGTTCCCAGGATGGCCGGTCCGCCGGAAGGGCCGTCCCTGAACGGCGGCCGAGGCGGCGCCCAGGATGGGGTCATCCGATCCGAAGGAGTTCCCGTGAAGACGCTGATCGTCCACGCCCACCCCGAACCGAAGTCGCTCAACGGCGCGTTGAAGGACCTCGCGGTGTCCACGCTGGAGGGTGCCGGGCACGAGGTGCGGGTGAGTGACCTGTACGCGATGGGGTGGAAGGCGGTCGTGGACGCCCGCGACTACGGCCCCGACGCCTCCAGTCCGCTGAGGGTGGCGCTGGACTCGGGCCGTGCCTTCGAGGCCGGCACGCTCACCGCCGACGTCCTCGCCGAGCAGGAGAAGCTGCTGTGGGCGGACACGGTCATCTTCCAGTTCCCGCTGTGGTGGTACTCGATGCCGGCGATCCTCAAGGGCTGGGTGGACCGGGTGTTCACGTACCGCTTCGCGTACGGGGTCGGCGAGCACAGCGACACCAAGTACGGCGAGCGCTTCGGCGAGGGCACCCTGGCGGGACGCAGGGCGCTGCTGTCGGTGACCGCCGGGGGCCCTCAGGCGCACTACGCGGCCCGGGGCGTCAACGGCCCGATCGAGGACCTGCTGTTCCCGATCCAGCACGGCATCCTCTACTACCCGGGCATCGAGGTCCTGCCGCCGTTCGTGCTGTACGGCACCGACCGGATGGGCGACGAGGAGTACGCGGAGGCCGCCAGGGCCTGGGAGCGGCGCCTGCTGACGCTGGAGTCGACCGAGCCGATCGCGTTCCGGCGGCAGAACTCCGGGGACTACGAGATCCCCTCGCTGCACCTGAAGGAGGGTCTGGAGCCGGCGGGCCGCTCGGGTTTCGGGCTGCACGTGCGCGGCTGACGGGCGGGGGGCGCGGCGCCCGAGGGTTTTGGCTTGAACTCACCGGTTTCGGGGCTCCGGGGCCGTGCGGGTGCCCTTACGGGAGCAGTCGTTCGGGGGACGTCGCCCACCAGAACGTCAGCTGGGGCACCGTCTCCAGACCCAGCGCCTCGCGCAGTTTGGATACCTGGGCCGTCACGGTGCGCTCGCTGAGGCCGAGGTTCTCCCCGATCTGCCGGTGGCTCTTGCCGGCCACGATGCCGCGTACGATCGTCCGCTGGATCTTCGTGGTCTTGGTGTCGCCGTCGTCCTTCGCCGCGCCCGAGTCCGTCTCGCCCGGCAGCCACGGGTCGGCCCGCTCCCACTGCTGCCAGAAGTGCGCGGCCAGCACGGCGCACACGCCGCGGTCCTGCGTGTACCAGGCGGCGGCCGGCTGGACGGTGCCGTCGTCGCCGTAGACCTCGAAGAAGGCGTGCTTTCGGTCCACGATGATTAACCGGAGGAAGTCCTCGCCGAGGGTGCGGACCTGGGCGCCGGCCCGCGTCATGGTGGCGACCCAGTCCCGCTGGGTGGGGTTGCTGCGCCCGTTGGTCCGGTAGATCGTCCGTACGGTCACGCCGCGCTGGGCCGCCTGCAGGTCACGCGGCAGCGCCCCCTTGAGGACCTGGGGTTTGCGGTGTCCGGGCTGGGCGGTGAGGATCTCGGACTCGGCGGACTGGATGGTGCGTATCGTCTCGGCGTTGACCTCCGGGACCGTGCGGAGCAGGAGCGTCCCGACCGGGCTCGGGCTGTAGTGGTAGCGCTGCTGCTCGGCTTCGAGCTCGCGCACGTGGGCGGGGACGGCGGCCAGCGCGGCGGTGACGCCGGTGAGCGCCTTCAGGACGGCGTCGGTGAGCTGGGTCTCCAGGTAGCGGGACGGGGCGGGGACGTACGTACCGGGTTCGTGGGTGTTGGGGAAGAGGATGTCGCGGGCGAGGAGCGAGGCCAGTCCCGGCTCGTCGTCGGGCAGCACCTCGCCCCGCAGGGCCGCGCGGTAGGTGCGCAGTTCCACCGGGGTCAGCCGGGAGGTGTCGGGGGCGGCGGCTATGTCCCGTTCCGTCATCAGATCTGTCTTCCTCTTCCTGAACTGCGGGTGGACGCAGTATCGCGAAGGTTGATCGCGCCCTTCCCCCCGTAGAGGCTTGATCCGTGCCACAGGGCCCGTGGCGCGCAGAAGGCCCCGCTGCCCGCATCGTCCGCGGGGGCCGGGCCGGCCAAGGGAGGAACACCTTGATACCGATCAACATCCGGTCAACCATCACCGCCGTGCTGCTCGCGCTCCTCGCGGTCACCGGACTCAGTGGTGTCGCGGCGGCCAGTGGTCCGGCCGGCACCAATTGGGGAAGCGCAGCCATGGGAGAGGTGGAGCAGCGGGCCGACGTCCACGTCGTGTCCGCGGGTTCACTGATCCAGCCGCCGGACTCCGACTGGGGATGATCCTCCCGCGCTGCGGCGCACAGCACCCGGTGTAGCGGTAACCCCGCCCTGCCGGGTGCGACGCCGTGTCCGGGGCCGGTCCGCCACGAGGAGATCGCACGCCCTCGTGGCGGGCCGTCAGGGTGCGGCCGGGGCCGCCGGCGCCTCGCGGGGGACGGTGAACCGCAGCTCCGGGCGCTCCCAGGAAACCTTCGGCGGGATCGGGGCGACCGTCCCCACCCGCTCCGCGCCCATGCGCCGGTAGAACCGCTCCGCGGGCGGATGGGACACCACGCGGACACCGGCCAGCCCGGCTTCGGCCGCCTGGCCGATCATGTGCCCGATCAGGAGCCGGCCGACCCCGAGCCCCTGCGCCTCGTCGGCGACGAAGGCGAGGTCGAGCTCGGGCGGGTCCAGGACAAGGGAGTAGAAGCCGACCGTCCGGCCGGTGGTGTCGACCGCCGCGAAGACCCGGTGCCGCATGACGTATTCGGGGGTGAGGCGGTAGCCGGAGACGATCGAGGCGTACCGCCCCCGGTAGGCGCCGGACTGCTGGATCAGTGAGGTGAGGCGCTCCGCGTCCTGCGCGACGGCACGCCTGATCGTTATGGACTGCATCCGCCGGAGTATAGGGGCACAGTGGCATGGAGACCATTACCGTTGTGGGCGTCGGGGCTGACCGGGGAGGACGGGCGCATGGGGCGGCGGCTCCCGTTCGGTAGCGGGTTGCGGGCCGGACTGGGGACACCCCGGCGCGCCCGCAGGCTGGGCAGCAGCCCGCGCTCGCGGGTGTGGCGGGTCGTCCGGCCGGACGCGACGGTGGTGGTGAAACAGGTCGTCGGCGGTCCTGACGCCGACGAGCGCTACGCCCGCGAGGTGACGGCGCTGCGGCTCGCCGCCCGGGGGGACTCCCCCGTGGTTCCGGCGCTGCTGGCCGCCGATCCCGGTGAACGGGTGCTGGTGCTGGAGCACCTGGAGCACCGGCCGCCCGACGGGGACTGGATCGTCGGCTACGCGGGCGCCCTGGCGCGGCTGCACGCGGTGGCGGGCCCGGGGGACGCCGGGGCACTCCCCCGGTGGCAAGGCCCGGGGCGGGCGGACGCCGACGCGTTCCTGCGGCTGGCCGGGGCCCTGGACGTGCCCGTCGCACCCCGCGTGACCGATGAGCTGTACGAGCTCGTGGAGCGGCTCGGCCGGGCGGAGGGGCACGCCCTTCTCCACGGGGACCCGTGCCCCGGCAACGACCTCCACACCGCCGCGGGTGTCAGGTTCGTCGACTTCGAACAGGCTTCACTGGGCAGCGGTATGACGGAGCTCGCCTACCTGCGCATCGGGTTCCCCACCTGCTGGTGCGTCACTTCGGCCGCGGAGCCGTCGCTGCGCCGGGCCGAGGACGCCTACCGCGACGCCTGGCGCGCCGCGACCGGCTCCGAAGCCCCGGGCGACCTCACCGACGCCTGCGCCGGCTGGCTGCTGCGCGGCGACGCGCTCGTCGAGCGGGCCCATCGTGACGGGGCCGACCACCTGGCCCGGATTCCGCGACGGGACTGGACGTGGGGCACCGCGACGGCTCGTCAGCGGCTCGTCCACCGGCTCGGGGTCGTCGCGGGGATGGCCGCGGGCCACGGCTCGCTCGGCGGACTGGGGGGCCTCGGCGCGGCCATGCGCCGGAGCATGCTCGACCGCTGGCCCGCGCTCGGGCCGGTCCCGGCGGAGCGCCCCTAGGCCGTGTCTTCCGGATCTTGCTCCCCCAGCTACCGCTGGGAGGTGCCCCCAGACCCGCGCCGCCCGGCACCGCACCTCGCCGCGTTGGCGGAGCACCCGAGTACGTCCAGTACAAGGGCGCCCCGCCAACGCGCCGATGCACGGCACCTGGGGGCCCCTCCCAGCGGTAGCTGGGGGAGACGCGGGCTTAACCGGCAAGATCCGGAAGACACGGCCTAGCGGGACGGCAACCCGCCCACCCCGCTCCACCCCGCCTATCCGAGCCAGACCACGTCCAGGACCGCCAGGCGGCGCAGCGGCCGGTTGACCCAGTACACGACGGACAGCGCGCCCGCGGAGGCGATCCGTACGTCCTCGCCCTCGGGGTCGCCCGCGTCCCACTGCGGAAAGCCCCACGGCCCGGCGGACGCCCGGTCCAGGACGTCCCAGGCCGCGGCCTCGGCGTGGCCGGGCAACCCGGCGAGCACCTCGGCGGCACGCGGGGACAGACGGATCGCGTACGGCTGCCCGACCATCGCCCTCTGCTCCCCCACCCCTCCAGGATCCCGCGTCCGCATTCTGCCGCACGCCGCCGGACTGTCCGGCGTGGCATGTTCCGCCGTGGGAGGGGGCGTCACTACCCTCGGCGCATGGCAGACACGTTCGATCACGCTCCCGCGGTCTGGACCGCGAGGCAGCTGCGCTCCGCCCTGGCCGATGTTCCCGACGACTCCCCGATCAGCATCGGCGTCGCCGGTACCCCCGGTGACTTCGACGAGTACGACGAGTTCGTTCTCGTGGGCGCCGAACCCGTGGAGGTCGACCCCGGCGACGGCGAGGATCCCCGCACGCCCCAGGTCGAGTTCACCCTCTTCGCCGACGCCAAGGCAGGGCTGTACTACCTCGACATGGAGTGACGGTGCAAGGCCCGTCGGCAGGGTGTTCGTGCGGGCCTTGAGGGTGTGGGTGCTGGTCGCTGGCCCGAGGACGCCGTGATCGGCGCCTTCGCGGCGGCCCGCCTGCCGGTGCTCGCGAACCTCCCCGTGGCGCGCTCCCGGCGGGAGCCGCCCGGGTTCCTGCTCCTCGGCGGGGCCGGCGTCGGCGTCTGGACCACCCCGCCGACCTCACCGTGCCCACCGCGTCGGGAAGCCGATGACGCGGTGGCGGAGTCTGCTGCATCCTGGGCCTGAACTGCCCTACGTTGCGGGAGGAACCAGGTGGGTCTGAGCGGGCTGCGAGCGGGGGACCCGCAGCGGATCGGCGAGTTGACGCTCGTCGGACGGCTGGGCGCGGGCGGCATGGGCGTCGTCTACCTGGCACAAGGTCCCGACGGGCGGCTCGTAGCCCTCAAACGGCTGCGCGAGGAACTCGCCTCGGACGACGGGTTCCGGGCGCGCTTCAGGCGGGAGGCGGCGACGCTGCTGCGCGTCCAGGGGACGTGCACGGCACGGGTGCTGGCGGTCGAGGCCGAGGCGAGTACCCCGTACGTCGTCATGGAGTACGTGCAGGGCCCGACCCTGTCGGAGTACGTCGGCGAACACGGGCCGCTGCGCGGTGACATGGCGCGGTTGTTCGCCGTCGGGCTCGCCGAGGCGCTCGTGTCGATCCACGGGGCCGGCATCGTGCACCGCGATCTCAAGCCCGCCAACGTCCTGCTGTCCGGGCAGGGTCCCAAGGTCATCGACTTCGGCATCGCCCAGCCCGCCGACGGGACGGCACTGACCCGTACCGGTGTCGCGGTCGGCACCGTGGGCTACATGGCGCCGGAGCAGATCCGCGGGCAGGCCGGTCCCGCGGCCGACGTGTTCGCGTGGGCCCTGACCGTCGCCTACGCCACCACCGGGCGGCCCCCCTTCGGCACCGGACCGGCCGACGCGGTGCTCTACCGGGTCCTGAACGAGGAACCCGACCTGGACGGCGTACCGCCCCGCCTCGGGCCGCTGCTGACGTCGGCCCTGGCCAGATCGGCCGAGCAGCGCCCCGCGCCCGCGGAGCTGCTCGCCGAACTGACCGGCGGCGGGGTTCCCACGGCGGAACTCCCCACCGAGACCGTCGGCACGGTGCTCGCCGCGGCGTGGCGGATACCCGAAGGGGCGGTGCCCCCCGCTCCGGTGCCGGGACGGCGCCCCGCGCGGACCGCGGCCGTGACGGCGGGGCTGGCACTCGTCGTCCTGACGGCCGGGATCCTGTGGGCGGTACTGCCCGGCGACGGCCGCTCGACGGCCTCGGGGGCACCCGCCCCCTCGGGCCGGGCGGCGGGGACGGCCCCGTCCTCGCCTCCGACCACGCGGGCGCCGTCCACCGCTACGGGTACGGGGCCCGCGGCGCCCGGTACGACCGCCGCCCCTCCGGCACCGTCGTCCCCGCCCTCGGCGTCGACGGGCGCGATATCCAACACCCCCACCGGCCTGTGCGTCGACACCGACGGCCCGCAGCGTCCCGGACTGAACGTGGTGCTCCGCGCGTGCGGGAGTTTCACGGGCCAGATCTGGAACTACGACGAGACCGGCGCGCGCCTCACCAACACGCCCAGCGGCCTGTGCCTCGACACGAACGGGAAGCCCGCCGGCGGGGTCGCGGCGGTGCTCGCCCCGTGCGGCCGGTCCACCGGCCAGCAATGGCACCACGACAACGCCACCGGGCGGTTCGGCAACCCGGCCAGCGGCCTGTGCCTGGACACCAGCGGGCCCCCGGCGCCCAGCGTCGGCCTGGTGCTCAACCCCTGCGGCGACTACACCGGCCAGTACTGGCGGCTGTGAGCGCCACCGGAGCCCCAGGGGCGGCACCCGTCCGGTGACCCCGTACGGCGCGCGCGGGAGAATGCGGGCATGCGCATCAGAGCCGTACGCCTGGACGAGCTGCCGCTCCTCCAGGACATCGAGAGGGCCGCCGGGCAGTGCTTCCGGGACATCGGCATGCCGGAGATCGCCGACGACGAGCCGCTCCCCCTCGGGGAGCTCGCCCGCTACCACCACGCCGGGCTGGCCTGGGTCGCGGCCGACGACACGGACGCCGACGAGCCGGCCGCCTACCTGATCGCCGACCGGGTCGACGGCAACCTCCACGTCGAGCAGGTGTCGGTGCACCCGCGCAGCGCGCGCCGGGGCGTCGGCCGGCTGCTGCTGGAGCACCTGGCCGGCCACGCCGCGGGCGAGGGCGCGCCCGCGCTGACCCTCACCACCTTCACCGGGGTGCCGTGGAACGCCCCCTACTACGCGCGCTGCGGCTTCCGGCTCATGGACGAGGCCCGTCTCACCCCCGGCCTGCGGCGGATCCGGGAGCTCGAAGCCGCCCACGGCCTGGACCGCTGGCCGAGGGCCTGCATGCGCCGGGCGCTCTGAGGCCCCGGCCCCCGTTTCGCCCCCGGCCGGGCCCCGACCCGGCCCCCACCCGTTCCCCACGCGTTCTCGACCGAGGCTCAAGGGGGCCCCTGACAAGATCACCGGATGGGAACGATCACACCACCACCGCGTCCGGAGGCCGAGCAGGACTCCGACGACGAGCTCGCCGCATACCCCGCCGCCTACGTGACCGGCCTCGCCTACGAGGCGCTCATCGCGTACACCCGCGCCCGGCAGGCCGAGAAGGGCTACACCCAGCCCCAGTTCTGGCTGCTGCGGAACCTGTCGGTGAACGACATCTCGCCCGACGGCGAGGGGATGACCCTGGCTGCCCTGCGGGAGGCCATGGCCTCCTACATCCGGGCCGAGGACGACCTGGCGGCGGAGTCCGCGGTGCTCGTCGAGCGCGGCTGGCTGCGCCGCGACGACGAGGGGCGGCTGTGGCTCACCGAGGAGGGTGAGCGGGCCCGCGTCGACTTCTCGCGCAACGGTCCCGCGATCCGCGCCGCCCTCCACGAGGGCATCGACGAAGCGGACTACGTCACCACCGTTCGGGTGCTCCGGCAGCTGATCCGCAACGCCGGCGGGACGGCCGGCTGACGCGTCCCTCCCCGGCCGGGAAGGTCGGGGCGGGAACGGCCGCGGGCGGCTTTGCGTCTCCGGCGTCGGTGAAGGGCGTCGACGGAGGGGCGGGGCGGTGCGGGGTGTGAGGGGCTGGGTGGTGGCGTCGGCCGTGGGGGTGCCGCTGGCCGTGGCGGGGATCGTGGTGGCGGCCGTCCTCCCGAGCGGTGGCGGGACGGCCGCGGGCCCCCTGCACGCGGCGGTGGACGCCTACCTCGACGCGGCGGGAGGCGACGGGCCCGGTCCGGCCGCCGGGCGCCCCGGTGCCTGTCCGGCCGGCGGTGAGGATCCCGTAGCGGCGCTCCGCCGTCTCGCGCCGGCCTTCGGGCACCGGATCGTGTCCTCCACGCAGAGCGGGGACCGGGCGGCGGTGAACGTGGACCTGCTGCCGCGTACGGGCGACCGGGTCGCGGTGGTCCTGGAGCTGCTCCGCAGCGGTGAGCGGTGGGGCGTCTGCGCGGCCTCCACCGGCCACGTGGAGATCGACGCCTTCTGAGGCCGCGCCCGTTCGGGTGTACGGGTGGCGGGCGGGAGAGGACCAAGACCGTGAGGGGCTCCCGCCACGACGAGGGGCACACGGGCGCGCCGGGCGGACCCGCGGCGTAGGTCCTGCTCCACGGCACGCCCGGCCCCGGCCACCGCCCGCCCGTCGAGACGCCACCGCGGCCTGCGACGGGCTCAGGGCCACCCCGCTCGACGCCTGCTCGGCCCCCGGGAGCGGACGGCCACCGGCCGCACGGGGCGCTATGCCCCCCTTGCGTGGATATCCTGTGAACTGTGATCGAGTCCGGACGGCCGCGGCCCCGTCGGCGCCCCGGCCCGGGAAGGCTTGTGCGGCTGTCGCCGGTCATCCTGACCGTCGTCATCGCCAGCCTGGCGTACACCACCCCGCCGGAGCTGGCCTTCAGCCGCCTCCTGCCCGCCGCCCCGGCCCTCGCCGCCGCCATGTGGCCGGTGCTCCCCACCGTCCTGCTCGGTACGGTCTGCCTGATCCTGATGATCGGCCTCAGCCTCGTCTTCCCCGACCTCGGCACGTGGTGGACCGCCGCGGGGATCATCGCCGTCACCGTCGCCGCCGCGTACGGAAGCCACCTGCGCCTCCAGCGCGAGCGCACGCTGTTCCAGGTGCGGCTCGTCGCCGACGCGGCCCAGCAGGTGGTGCTGGGCCCGATGCCCCGCCGCTTCGGCGACGTCGCGATCGAGTCGCTGTACCTGGCGGCCGCGGCGGAGGCGCGCATCGGCGGGGACTTCTACGAGGCGGCCGACACCCCGTACGGGGTGCGGCTGCTCATCGGTGACGTGCGGGGCAAGGGGCTGCCCGCGGTGGGGGCGGCGGCGGCCATCGTCAACGCCTTCCGGGAGGCGGCCTACGACGAGACCGACCTGGTCGAGGTCGCGCGCCGGATGGACGCCAGCAGCATGCGCTACAACGCCGCCTTCCCCGCCGACGGAGCGACGGAGCGCTTCGCCACCGCCCTGCTCGTCCAGATCCCGCACGGCGGCGGGCACATCGACATCCTCAACTGCGGGCACCCCCCGCCCCTGCTCCTGAACCGCGGAGAGCTCCGCGTCCTCGAACCCGCGGCCCCCTCCCCGCTGCTCAGTCTGGCGGAGCTGATCGGCGATCACTACAGCGTCGACAGTTACGCGTTCGCACCCGGGGATTTGCTGCTCCTCTACACCGACGGGATCGCCGAGGCACGCGCCCGCGACGGCGAGTTCTTCCCGCTGACGGCCTGGATGCGCCGCCAGCCGCCGACCCCGCCCCGCGAGCTGCTCACGGCGCTCCACCGGGACCTGGTCCACCACAGCAGGGGCCGCCTCGACGACGACGTCGCCGCCCTCGCCATCCGCCTGCGCGGACCCTGACGAAACGCCCCGCACCGGCGACGCGGTGCGCCCGGTCGCCCTGGCCACGGGAAGCGGATGAGACGGCGGCGGGCGGGCACCGGTCCCGCTACGCTGCCGGCATGGTGTCCCCTCCCCGTCCCGGTCGTACCCGCCGCCTCGTACTGGCGGTGGCCGCCGCCGGGGCCGTCGCGGCGGTCGGTCTCTGGCTGTACCCGGACCTGGCGCGGCGGGGCGACTTCACCTCCGACCCGCGTCCCTGCTCGCTCGTCACGGCGGGGACGGCCCGGCTGGTGGCGGGGCGGGCGGAGGGGGTGGAGGCCGGGTCGGCCTGTACCTGGGCGGACCCGGGCGGTGACCCGCAGCCGGTCCTGGAGGTGCGGGTGACCCGGCTGGCGACGGCGCGGGCGCGGGCGGACTTCCGTCGGGTCAAGGAGGAGTCGGAGGGCAAGACGGGCCCGATGACGGCGGAGCTGTCCGATTTCGGCGACGAGGCGTTCTCCCGCATCCGGAACCCGAGCCGGGGCCGGGTGACGAGCGAGGTGTGGTTCCGCCAGGGCAACGTGGTGGTCGCCGTCCGGTACGCACCCGCGGACGGCGGGCTGGACCCCTCCCAGGCGGGCGCCTACGAGGTGGCCACGGAGGCGGCGGCCCGGCTCGGCAAGGGCAACTGACAGCCGGGCGGCGGCGCCGGGCGGGTGTAGGAGTGGAGGGTGTCCACCTCCCGGAACCCGGCCGACCGGTAGAGGGCGGTGGCCGCGGTCCGGTCGTCCTCGCCGCCCCGCACGGTGTTCGTCTCGACGTAGAGGAAGGCCTCGCGGGCGCCGTGCGCGCCGAGGACGTCCAGTGCCGAACCCAGCAGCGACCGGCCGATGCCCCGGCGGCGTGACGGCTGCCGGACGCCGATCCACCACAGTGCGCCGGCGCCCTCGACGGGCAGGCCGATCACGGCCTCGCCCTCGGCGGCGGCCGCACCCTGGCGGACCTCGAGACGGCGGGCGTGGCTGTCGCCGGGCTCCGGGACGGTGCGTACGCGTGCGGCGCGCGGCAGGTCCGGCGCGGGCAGGTCGACCAGGAGGTACCGCCACCGCGGCCCGCCGTGGAAGCCGGCCCGTTCCAGGGCCGCGTGGGTGGCCTCCCGGTGTGCCCGCGGCAGCGCCTCCACTCCCCGGGTCAGGGCGGTCGCCAGCCGGAAGGCCTCGACGGGACGCGGGCCGAGGGCGGCGAGCGCCGTGCCGACGAGCGCGTCGGCGGCCCGCGGGTCCTCCCGGCAGTGCAGCCACAGGATCAGGCCCGTGGCGTCCTCGGGCCGCCGGGCCCAGGAGACGACGCCCAGGACGGTGCCGTCGGGTCCGGCCGCGACGTGGGTGGCGGGCGGGTCGAGTTCCGCCCACCGGTCCCCGTCGATCGGCGACCGGCCCGCGAGGGCCTCGCGGAGCATCTCCGGTGTCGCCCCCGGCTGGCCCGGGAGGCGGTCGGCGTTCACCAGGGACAGGACCGCTCCGGCGTCGGCCGGGGCGTAGGGGCGCAGTGTCAGGCGTGGGGCGGAGGGCACGGTGACGACTGTGGCAAGCGCCGCCGCCGATGTCGAACGCAGCGCGCGGCGGGGCGCCCCGGAGTGTCGCCGCACCCGGTCGACTCCCTTGTACGGTGCACCGGTTACGGTTCCCGGACGCAAGCACACACGGGGAGTTCCATCATGCGCATCCACCGGCGCCGTTCCGCGGCCCTGGCCGCCCTCGCGGGGCTCGTCCTCGGCCTGACCGGCTGTGAGGGCGGTGACTCGAGCGCGGCGCCCACGGCGGGCCCGGGAGCTCCGTCCTCCCCCACCGCTGCGCCACCCGCGCCGTCGGCGTCGCCGTCGCCGTCGCCGTCCCGCAGCGGGACGCCGGCGGCCCCCGCGAGTGAGGCCGACGCGGGCGGCGACGGAAAGGGCCCGGGCGGCAGCGGGGGCCCGGGCACCGACGACGGTTACGCCTACACCCACCCCTGTTCCGCCCGGAACCTCACCGTCAAGGTGACCGCGCCCGAGGGCTTCCCCGCCACGGTCCGCGTCGTCACGGTGACCAACAACGGTTCCACCAGCTGCGGGCTCGACCTGCACCCCGCCGTCGGTTTCAGCGCCAAGGGCGCCGCCCTCGGCATCCAGGCGACGCCGCCCGAGGGCATCGGCGGTCCGGCGCACCCGGTCCGGCCGGGTGCCACCGCGTACGCGGCGGTGGACCTCGACCCGTCGGGCGCGGGCGGGCCCGTCGCCGACGAGATCAACGTCCTGGCCGACGGCTACCACATGCCGAACGCGGACGGTGTCAGCCTGCCGCTCGCCACGCCGGGCCCCGTCGTCAAGCCGAAGGTCGGCCTGTACCACTTCACCGCTCGCGACTCGTTCCAGACCCTCCGGTAACCGCGTCAGACGGCGTCCTCGTCGCCGTCCGGCCGGCCCTTCGCCCGCTTGGCGACGACCGCGGCCGCCGCGACGGCACTGGCGGTGAAGGCCAGCACGAGCATCCACCGCTGGTCGAAGGTGTGGCCGGTGGCGTGGTCGAGGGAGTAGCGGCCCGCGCCGGCAAGGCCGATGGCGGCCGCGGTGAACCCCAGGAACGCCGGGTACTCGAATCCGCCGGACTGCGCGAAGAAGCCGGCCGGGGCGTGGACGGACACGGCGCCGGCCATGGCGCCCGCGGCCGCGGCGCCGGCTGCCGGGGTGGCGAGCCCCAGGACCAGCAGGGCCCCGCCGCCGGTCTCGCCGAGTCCGGCGGCCAGGGCGCTCTGCCGGCCGGGGGTGAAGCCCATGTGCTCCATGGCGGCGGCGGTCTTCTCCAGGCCGCCGCCGCCGAACCAGCCGAACAGCTTCTGGGTGCCGTGTGCCATGAGCACGGCACCGGTCCCGGTGCGGAGGGCCAGCAGTGCGAGGTCGCGTCGGTTGATGCAGCTCATCGGAGTCTCCCTGGGACGACGGGGCCGGAGGCCGGATGCCGGGGACATCCGTATCCGTTCCGGGCGGCGACGCCCCGCGTACGGGAATAGGTCCGCCGATCGGGCGAGCGGCCGGCGGCCCGTCAGCCCACGAGGACTCCGGGGTTGAGGATGCCGCGGGGGTCGAGCGCGTCCTTGGCGGCCCGCAGGGCCAGGGCGAAGGGTTCGGGGCGCTGGAGGTCGTAGCCCGGCCGGTGGTCCCGTCCCACGGCGTGGTGGTGGGTGATGGTGGCGCGGTACCGGTGCAGGACCTCGGCGGCGACCGCCTTGAGGTCGTCCCACAGGGCGACGCCGTCGTCGGGCCGGCCTGCGGCGAGGACGGTGAAGTAGGGGGCCGCGCCGTCCGGGTAGACGTGCGTCAGGCGGCAGTTGACGGTGGCGGGGTGGCCGGTGGCCTTCAGGGCGGCCGCGCCGACCTCGGTGCGTACGGCGTCGATCAGGGCGGGGACGCGGTCCCAGGTGGCGGCCGTCTCGAAGGTCTCCGCCACCGCGCCCATGCGGACGAGGCCGTCGCGGAGGTAGGGCATCCGCAGGAAGGCGGCGCGCCAGGCGCCGACGGCCGCGTCGCCGCCCGGTGTCCCGTCGGGGCCGCGGTCCGGGGCCGGGCCGGTGTCCGCGTCGTGGCGGCCGCCGTGGGAGCGGGCCAGGTCGAGGGCGCGCGCGAGGGAGCCGCCGACCGGTTCGTGCGCGGACTCGAAGCCGAGGACGAGGACGCAGGAGCCGTCGTGGGCGGCGCCCGACAGGGCCGCCTCGCCCGCGTCGAGGAGGCGGCAGTTGGCGGGTGAGAGGTCGGACTGCGCGAGGTCGCGCACCGCGCGGAGGGCGGCGTGGAAGTCCGTGAAGGACACGGCCGCGGAGGCCTTGTGGCGTGGGCGTTCCCGGAGTCGCATCCATGCCTCGGTGATGACTCCGAGCGCGCCTTCGGAGCCGAGGAAGAGGCGGTCGGGCGAGGGGCCCGCGCCGGAGGAGGGCAGTCTCCAGGAGCCGCTGGTGCCGACGGGGGTGACCACCCGCATCGACTGGACGAAGTCGTCGATGCGGGTGGGTCCGGTGGCGTAGTGGCCGCCGGCCCGGGTGGCGAGCCAGCCGCCGAGGGTGGAGAACTCGAAGCTCTGCGGGAAGTGGCGCAGGGTCAGGCCGTGCGGGCGCAGCTGGGCTTCCAGGTCCGGGCCGAGGGCGCCGGCCTGGATGCGGGCGGCGCGCCCTTCGGTGTCGACCTCCAGGACGCGCCGCATGGCGGTCAGGTCGAGGGACAGCACGGCCCGGTGGGTGTCGCCGCGGTACTCCACTCCCCCGGTGACCGAGGAGCCGCCGCCGTACGGGACGACGGCCGTCCCGTGGCCGCCGGCCCAGTCGAGGAGGTCGGCCACGTCCTGCTCGCCGGTGGGGCGGGCGACGAGGTCGGGGATGCGGCCGGGCTGCCCGCGCAGGGCGCGCGCCACGTCGCGGTAGGCCTTCCCCATGGCGTGGGCGGCGCGGTCCGCGGGGTCGGCGGTGAGCAGGTGGGCGAGGGCGGCCGGCGGCTGGACGGCGGGGGCTCCGAGGCGGCGGCCGCGTACGAGGTCGCGTACGTCGGGAACGGGCAGGGGGCGGGCGAGGGTTCCGGGGAGCAGGGCCCCCATCGCGACGCATTCCGCGTCGGCGGGGTGCTCGTCGGCCCAGCCCCAGCCCCACCAGGAGCGGGTGCGCGCTTGGGGAGCCGGGCGGGTGGTGGTGCCGTCCATGGAGGTACTCCAGAGGTCGCCGTGGCACGAACTTACCTTGAGGTAAATTACCTACTGGTAAGATCGGCGCATGGCAACCCCTCCTTCGAAAGCCGGCACCAAGGGAGTCCCCCGCGAGCTCCGTGCGCGGCAGATGCTGGAGGCCGCCACGGAGGAGTTCGGCACCCGCGGCTACGCCGCGGCCTCGCTGCCGGCGATCGCGGCGCGGGTCGGCGTCACCAAGACGCTGCTGCACCAGTACTTCGGCACGAAGGAGGACCTCTACGTGGCCTGCCTTCTGCCGGTCGGCGACCGGCTGCTGGGGGCGGTCCGCGCGGCGATGGGGCCGGACGGGACCACCCCGCGGACCCCGTTGCGGGTGCTCGAGGCGATCTTCACCGCGCTGGAGGGGCGGCGGGAGTCGTGGTTCGTGCTGTACGACCGCACCCTGCCGCCGGGCGGGGAGGCGGCGCGCGCGGCCGCCGGGTACCGGGCGGCCGTCGACCGGCTGGCCGCCGCCGGCACCGCGGAACTGCTGCGCGGTGCCGGATCCGCCGACCCGCTGGACGCCGACGCGCTCCTGTACGTGTGGCGGGACCTGGTGGCCACCCTGGTCCGGTGGTGGGTCAAGCACCCGGAGCAGACCCCCGATGCCATGACGCGGCGCTGCGCCCGCCTCTTCGCGGCGGCCGCGGTGCTCGCTCCGGAGGGCGGCCGCTGATCCCGCGGCGTCAGAAGGCGTAGAGCGGGTTGCCGTTCAGGGTGGCCGCCATCTCGCAGGGGTTGGGGAAGGTGTGCTGCCAGGCGATGCGGCTGCCGCGCCAGACCCCGTCCGCCGTGACCGTGACGGGGGCGTACTGCCGGGGGCAGGGGCGGTCGGGGGCCGGGGCGGCGAGCAGGCGGTCGAGCTTCCCGCCGGTGGCGCCCAGCACGTCGCACGCGGCCCTCGGGTCGGGGTGCGTGCCCTCGGCGGTGTAGGCGCAGCTGAGGGTGACGGCCCGCAGGGCGGTGCCGGTGGCGGCGTCGCGGCCCTGGACGACGCCGAGGACCATGGCGGACGGACCGTGCGGGGTCGCGGGGGCGGCCTCCGCCGCGCCCGTGGCGCCGGCGAGGCAGAGGAGGGCGGCGGCGGAGACTGCTGCTAAGCGGTGACGCACGACAGGACTCGCTTTCGATTCGAAGGTTGAAACTGGCCCTATCTCTGGTATCCAGCGGCCAGTTGGGGGTGACACTGTCAGATCCCAAAGGCCTCCGCATGTCGAGGATCGATTTACGGACGGGCGGTTCGGATATCGGAGGCCTGGTGGCGGCGGCCTCCGGTCCGCCCGGAGGCCGTCCAGCGTGACCGGATCGGTGCGGCGGCGGGCTGACGACAGCGCCGGCGACGCGGCGGCGCCGGGGCGCCCCGGCGCCTGCGGGGCCCAGGTGACCCGTGCGTAGCGCACGTCGGGCTGGTGACAAACGCGACTGTCGCGGGCTCCTCGCCACGTGCCACCTTTGCTCCCGTCACCGACCGAGGGAGCAGGTGTGAACAACGGGCACGCGGCCTTCTGCGACGCCGACCGCTGGTTCTACGACGCCCCGTACCGGCGGGCCGGCGAGGAGTTCCCGGCGGCCACCGCCCCCGTACCCGAGGGCTGGCGCTCGCACCGCAGCGGCGACTGGCTGGCCCTGCGGCCCCTCGGCCTCCGCCTCCCCTCCCAGGGCTGGAAGATCCACGTGTCGGCCTGTCTCGACAACGCGGAGTCCGTCCTCGACCGGGTCCACGGCTACTGCGTGGAACGGCGGATCGCCTTCAAGTTCGTGCCCAGCAGCTACCTGCTGCACCTGCGCAACGCCAAGTACGCGGACCGCGCGGCGAGCGGAAAGTTCCTCACCGTCTACCCCGCCGACGCGGACGCCTGCCGGCGGGTCGCGGAGGACCTGGACGCCCTGCTGGCCGGCGAGCCCGGCCCGTACGTCCTCAGCGACCTGCGCTGGAACGACGGCCCCGTGCACCTGCGTTACGGCAGCTTCACCCTGCGGCACTGCTACGACGAACACGGCGAACTGGTCCCCGCGATCGAGGAGCCCGGCGGCCGGCTGGTACCGGAGGTGCGCGGTCCGGCGTTCCGGCCGCCCGCCTGGGTGGAGGCGCCGGACTTCCTGCGGCCGCACCTGGAACGGCGCTCCGCCGTCACCCTGGAGGGCATGCCCTACACCGTCGAGCGGGCCCTGCACTTCTCCAACGGCGGCGGGGTGTACGCGGCCCGCGACACCCGGACGGGAGAGCCGGTCGTCCTCAAGGAGGCCCGCCCCTTCGCGGGACTGGCCGCCGACGGGGCGGACGCCGTGGCCCGGCTGCACCGGGAGCGCAGGGCGCTGGAGCGGCTGGCCGGGCTGGACTGCGTACCCGCCGTCCGCGGCGCCTTCACCGTCGGGGAGCACCACTTCCTCGCGCTCCAGTACCTCGACGGCAAGCCCCTGAACACCTACTTCGCCCGCCGCCATCCGCTGATCGAGGCCGACCCCGGCCCCGCGGAGCTCGCCGCCTACACCGACTGGGCGCTGAAGATCCACGCACGGGTGACCGAGGCCGTCGACGCGGTCCACGCCCGCGGCATCGTCTTCAACGACCTGCACCTGTTCAACATCATGGTCGCGGAGGACGCGGACACCGGCGAACCCTCCGTCGCCCTCCTCGACTTCGAGGCCGCCGCCCACGTCGACGAGGGCCTGCGCCAGACGGTGGCCAACCCGGCCTTCGTGGCACCGCCCGGCCGGCGCGGCTTCGCCGTCGACCGGTACGCCCTGGCCTGTCTGCGCCTGGCCCTGTTCCTGCCGCTGACCAGCCTGCTGGTGATGGACCGGGGCAAGGCCGCGCACCTCGCGGACATCGCCGCCGAGCAGTTCCCCGTACCCCGTTCCTTCCTCGACGAGGCGGTACGGGAGATCCTCGCCGACCCCTGCGACGCCTCCCCGGGCCGGCGCACACCCGCCCCCGCCCGGCCGTACCTCCCGGCCCGCCCCGAGGACTGGCCGGCCGCCCGCGCCTCCCTGACGGCAGCCCTGCGCGCCACCGCCACCCCGGAGCGCGAGGACCGCCTCTTCCCCGGCGACCCGGCCCAGTTCGCCACCGCCGGCGGCGGAACGGCCTTCGGCCACGGCGCCGCCGGGGTGCTGTACGCGCTCGCCGAGACGGGCGACGCCCCCTGGCCGCAGGCCGAGGAGTGGCTGCTCGCCCGGACGCGGGACCCCGCGTCCGGCACACCGCTCGGCTTCTACGACGGCCTCGCCGGACTGGCCTGGACGCACCACCGGCTCGGACACCACGAGCGCGCGCTCGCCCTGGTGGAGCGCCTGCTGGCACAGCCGTGGCAGTCCGCCGGACCCGACCTGCACGGCGGCCTGGCCGGGATCGGCCTCGCCCTCGACTCCCTCGGCACCGCCACCGGCGACGCCGCCCTGCACGACGCCGCCCTGCGCTGCGCGGAACTGGCCCACGCGGCCGCCCCCGGGCTGAAACGGGCGGGGCTGCTGTACGGGCAGAGCGGGATCGCCCTGCTGCACCTGCGCCTGTACGAGCGCACCGGGGACCCCGAACTGCTGGGGCGCGCCGGGCAGTTCCTGCACCGGGACCTGGACCGCTGCGTGACCAGCGCCTTCGGCACCCTCCAGGTGGACGAGGGCTGGCGCACCATGCCCTACCTCGGCGCGGGCAGCGTGGGCATCGGCGTGGTCCTGGACGACTGGTCGCGGCACGGGCGGGACGACCGCTTCGAGAAGGCCCGGCCCGAGATCGTCCGGGCGGCCCAGGCCACCTTCTACGCCCAGCCGGGCCTGTTCCGCGGCGCCGCCGGCATGATCCTGCACCTGTCCCGGACCACCACGCCCGGCCCCGGCACCGGTCCCGCGGACATCGGCCGGCAGATCGAGGCCCTGGCCCGCCACGCACTCCCGTACCAGGGACGGCTCGCCTTCCCCGGCGAGCAGATGATGCGCCTGTCCATGGACCTGTCCACCGGCACCGCCGGCGCCCTCCTGGCCCTCGGCAGCGCCGCCACCGGCGGACGCGCGCACCTGCCGTTCCTCCCGCCGCCGCGCACCGCGGCGGCCCCAGAGCCGGTCCCCCACCGGGGGGCCGTGACCCATCGGAACACACCAGCGAAGGAAAGGAACCAGCCATGACCCTTCTCGACCTGCAGTCCATGGAGACCCCGAAGGAAGAGACCACCGAGGCCGCGCAGCTCGGCGGCGGGGGCGGCAGCCGCGCCAGCCTCCTGCTCTGCGGCGACAGCAGCCTGAGCATCACGACCTGTAACTGATCGGGTCCCTGCGGGCCCGGGCGGCACTTCGCCCGGGCCCGCACCTCATCCCGGGCACCCGCGTCCCGGGCCGCCGGGAAACACGAGGAGCCGCCCCCGATGACCCCGCCCGCCGCCGGCGTGACCCCGGCCGCCGATCCGCCCGGTGAGGCGTCGGCCGCCGACCGGGCGCTGCGGGCGGCCGCACGGCACAGCGCCGGCCGCACCGCGGCCGTGGCCGGCTGCTCGCTGGCCGCCGCCTGCGCGGCGCTCGCCGAACCCGCCCTCCTCGGCCACGCCCTCGACCTGCTGCTGCGCCGCGACCCCTCGGGCACCCTGTGGGCCTGGTGCTGCGCGGCCGTGATCGCCGCCGAGGTACTGCTGGACGCCGCGACCGCCCGGCTCACCGGCGGCGTGGACGCCCGCTCCACCGCCTGGCTGCGACGGCGCGGCCTCGGCGCGCTGCTGCGCACCGCACCGCACCACGCCGCCCGCCACTCCCCCGGCGAGGTCTCGGCCCGGCTCACCGCCCACGCCGCGGCCGCCGGGACCGTCCCCGCGGCGGCCGCGACGGCCGTCACGGCCCTGCTTCCGCCGGCCGGGGGGCTCGTCGCGCTGTTCCTCGTCGACGTCTGGACCGGCCTGGCCTTCCTGGCCGGGGTCCCCGTCCTCGCGCTGCTGCTGAGGGCCTTCGCCCGCGCGTCGGACGCCAGCGTGGGCCGTTACCAGCAGGTGCAGCTCACCCTGGCCGGGCGCCTCGCCGAGGCGCTGGCCGGCGCCCGTACCATCGCGGCGGCCGGCACCGCGGAGCGCGAGGCGGCACGGGTCCTGGCCCCGCTGCCCGAACTGGGCCGCGAGGGACGGAAGATGTGGCGGATCTACGGGGGTACCGCCGCCCGCACCGGCGCCCTGATGCCACTCCTGCTGTACGTGGTCCTGGGCGTCGGCGGCCTGCGCCTGTCGGACGGGGCGCTCGGCGTCGGCGGCCTGCTCGCCGCCGTCCGCTACGCGGGGCTCGCGGCCGGCGCCGGGGCCGTCACGGCCCGGCTCGCGGCGGTGGTGCGCGGCCGGGCCGCCGCCCGCCGCACGGCCGCCCTGCTCGGCCTGCCCGAACTCCCCCAGGGGGAAAGGGAGTACGCCGCCGACGGCCCCGGCACGCTGGAGCTGCGCGGGGTCCGTCTGGTGCGCGCGGGCCGGACCGTGCTGAGCGGCGTCGACCTGCGCCTCGCGGGCGGCACCACCACGGCGGTCGTCGGCCGTTCGGGGTCCGGCAAGAGCCTGCTGGCCGCCGCGGCCGGACGGCTCACCCCCTGCGACGGGGGCCGGGTCCTGCTGGACGGCACCCCGCTGGAGGAGCTCACCACCGGGGCGCTGCGCCGCGAGGTCGGCCACGCCTTCGAGCGGCCCGCCCTGTTCGGGGAGACCGTGGGCGGGGCCATCGCCTTCGGGGGCCGGCCCGCCCCCGGCGCGGACGCCGTGCGGGCCGCCGCGCGGGCCGCCGGCGCCGAACCGTTCGTGCTCCGCCTGCCCCGGGGCTACGGCACACCGCTCGCCGAAGCCCCGATGTCCGGCGGCGAACTGCAACGACTCGGCCTGGCAAGGGCGTTCCGCGGGGCCGGCCGGGTGCTCGTCCTCGACGACGCCACCTCCTCCCTGGACACCGTCACCGCCCGCGAGGTGGAGCGTGCCCTGGCCCGCGACGTACGGGCCCGGACCCGTCTCGTGGTGACCCACCGCGCCGCCACGGCCGCCCGCGCCGACCTCGTCGTATGGCTGGAGGAGGGCCGGGTCCGGGCCACCGGGACACACGCGGAGCTGTGGCGGGACCCCGGCTACCGCACGCTGTTCGGGGCCGCCGAGGACCCGGCCGGCCCCGGGGCGCAGCGGTGAGCGGGGACGGCACCTGGCGCCGGGTCGGCGGCGAGGGACGGCGCTTCCTGCGCGGACGTGGCCGGACCCTGCGCCGCCTCGCGCTGTGGTCCCTCCTGGAGTCCGGCCACACCTTCCTCGGCGGGTACGCGGTGGCCCGCGCCCTCGACGACGGCTTCCTCGCCTCCAGGACCGGAACCGGGCTCGCCTGGCTGGCCGTCGCCGGGGCCGGCGCGGTCCTCGGCGGACTGGCCCTGCGGGGGGTCTTCGGCGGGCTCGCCGACCTCGTCGAACCGCTGCGCGACGGCCTGGTGCGCCGGGCCGTGCGCCAGGCCCTGGAGCGCGCGGTCGCCCACCCCGCCCGGGCCGCGCACGACGGGGCCGTCTCCCGGCTGACCCAGCAGACCGAGATGGCCCGGGACTCCTTCGCCGGACTGGTGCTCGTCGCCCGGTCCTTCGTCTTCACGGCGGCGGGGGCGCTGGCCGGGCTGGCGGCGCTGGCGCCGGTGCTGCTCCTGTTCGTGCTGCCGCCGCTGCTCCTGGGGACGGCCGGGTTCCTGCTCACGCTGCGCCCGATGGCCCGGGTGCAGCGGCGGGCGCTCGACACCGACGAGGCCCTGGCCGCGCGGACCGGGGAGCTGGCGGCGGGCCTGCGCGACGTGGTCGCCTGCGGGGGCGGCGCCGAGGCGGCGGCCGGCCCGCGGCTGCTGATCGCCGAACAGGAGCGGCTGACGCGGCTGCTGGCCCGGTGGGCCGCGCTGCGCACGGTGGCGCTCGGCGTCGCGGGCCGGCTCCCGGTGGTCGCGCTGCTGCTGGGGGCGCCCTGGCTGCTCGGGCGGGGGCTGAGCCCGGGGGCCCTGGCCGCCGCCCTGACCTACCTGGTCCAGTCCCTGCTGCCGGCGCTGGACGCGCTCATGGGCGCCGTGGGCTCCGCGGGCACCAGGCTCGTGGTGGTCCTGGACCGGTTCTGCCTCCCGCGACCGGGGCGGGAGCCGGCCGCGGGGGCGCTGAAGCCGGCCACGGAGGCGCGGGAGCCCGGTCCGGAGCCGGTGCCCGCGCCCGGCGGCGGGGGGCTCGCCGCCGAGCTTCGGCAGGTGCGGTTCGCGTACGGGGCCCACGCCCTGCCGGTGGTCGACGGGCTCGACCTGGCGCTGCGCGAGGGGGAGCACCTCGCCGTCGTCGGGCCGAGCGGCATCGGCAAGTCCACCCTCACCGCCCTGCTGGCCGGGCTCCTGCCGCCCGGCCGGGGCACCGTCCTGCTGGCCGGCGCCCCGGCCCTGCGCGGGCCCGGGCGGGGTCCCGATCCCCGGCGGACCCTGCTGCCGCAGCAGGCGTACGTGTTCACCGGCTCCGTCCGCGAGAACCTCACGCACCTGTGTCCCGGGCCGGTGCCGGGGGCGCGGCTGGAACGGGCCGTGGCGGACCTCGGGGCGGCCGGCCTCCTGGAGCGGCTGGGCGGGCCCGACGCGCCGCTGGACCCCGCCGGGCTCTCGCAGGGCGAGCGGCAGCTGCTCGCGCTGGTGGCCGCCCACCTGTCGCCCGCTCCGCTGCTGCTGCTCGACGAGGCCACCTGCCACCTCGATCCGGCGGCCGAGGAGCGCGCCGAGCGGGCGCTCGCCGACCGCCCGGGCACCCTGGTCGTCGTGGCCCACCGCATCTCCTCCGCGGCCCGGGCCGACCGGGTCCTCGTACTCGACGGGAGCCGTGCGGTCTGCGGCACGCACGCGGACCTCCCGGACCGGTCGGCGCTGTACCGGGAGCTGGTGGGGGTCTGGAACGCGCGGGTGTGAGCGGGCCCGTGGCAGCGGGAAGGGGCCGTCCTCAGACCCAGCCGGCCCGCCGGGAGATCCGGATGGCGTCTATCCGGTTGCGGGCGCCGGTCTTGCGGGTGGCGGCGGCCATGTAGTTGCGGACCGTGCCGCTGGCGAGGTGCAGGGCGTGGGCGATCTCCGCGATGGAGTCGCCCTCCGCGGCCCGGGCCAGGACGGTCAGTTCACGGGGGCTGAGCGGCATGGGGTCGGCCTCCAGGAGGGCCGAGGCGAGCGAGGGGTCGACGAACCGCTCTCCGGCGGCGACCTTGCGGATGGCCCGGACGAGGCGGCCGGGCGACCCGTCCTTGTCGACGTAGCCGCGCGCCGCCGCGCGGACTCCCCGCTGGAGGGAGCCGGGCGTTCCGGAGGTGGCGAGCACCAGCAGCGGGTCGGGCGGCCCGTCGAGCGGGCGGGAGGTCCCCGCCCGGGCCTCCAGGGTGGCCGAAGCGCCCGGACAGTCGAGGTCGAGAACGGTCACGTCGGGCCGTAAGGACTCCGCCTCGCGGGCCGCGGAGCGCCAGCCGGCGCACGTGACGTCGAACCCGCCCTCCGATCTCAGGAGGGCGGCCAGCGCCGACCTCACGATGCTGACGCTGTGCAGGACGAGGACCTTGGTCATCCGGGCTCTCCTCGGGTGCTGATCAACGGGCACCAAGCGGGTGCCCAGCAACCACCGGGTAGGAACGCGCGCCGGCGCGGCGCAGGGGGCGCGTGGCCGAACCGCGGCACCCCGGCGGGGGGCCGCGCGGGCGGCCGCACCCGCGCCACGCTCCGCCTGTGCGGCCGCGACGCGGTTGCGGGCGCCGCGGCGGACCGAAGCGGTAGGGCTGATTCCGGGTGCCTTGGGCGGGTCGCGGGGGCGCGTTCGGCGGGTCGCGGGGGCGCGTTCGGCGGGTCGCGGGGGCGCCTTCGGGACCGGGCTGCCCCCTTACCCGGCGAGGTCCGCCAGAGCCGCCAGCAGCCGGCGCACCGCCGGCGAGGGCGGGCCTTCGGGGACCGCGAGCCAGGTGGTCGACGCGGGGCCCGCGAGGGGGCGTACGGCGACGCCGGGGAAGTCGGGCAGTCCGGTGACCTCGTAGAAGAGGGTCCAGGACGGCTCGGCCGCCGAGGCGATCTCCGCGAGGGTCTCGGGGAGCGTGGTGAAGCGGGGGCCTGCGGGCGGCCGGCTCCCGGCCGCCCGCAACAGGCGGGTGACCAGGTCGTGGAAGGGCGGATTGGCGGTCCGGCCGGCGAGCCGGAGCGGGAGTTCCGCGAGTTCGGCCGGGGTCAGGACGGGGCGGGCGGCCAAGGGGTGGCCGGCCGGTACGGCGGCGTACAGGGGGTCCCGCCAGGCTTCCAGGAGGCTGGTGCCGGGCGGGGCGGCCGGGGCGCCGCGGACGAAGGCGGCGTCGAGTTCGCCGTCGCGCAGCAGGCGCAGCCGTTCGGCGGCCGGGACGTGGCGCAGGGTCACGCGGAAGGCACCGGTCTGGTCAGCTAGGCGGTGGAGCAGCCGGGCGGTGCGGGGGCCCCGCACCGGGCCCAGCCGGAGCAGGCCGGCGTTGCCGTCGGCGAGGGCGGCGGCCAGCGCCCGCGTCCGGTCGGCCGCCTCCAGCACGGCGCGGGCCTGCGGCAGGAGTGCCTCACCCAGGCCGGTCAGGACGGTGCGCCGCGTGCCGCGGTCGAACAGCGCGACGCCGAACTGCCGTTCCAGGCGCCCGATCTGGGTGCTGACGGCGGACTGGACGATGCCCAGGCTTTCGGCGGCCCTGCCGAAGCCGCCCGTGTCGGCCACCGCGACGAAGTACCTGAGCTGCCGCAGTTCCATTCGGTCCGCGCTCCCCCGGTGTGACGGGCGCCCGCCCGGCCCGGTCATCTCGGTCCGGGATGGCCGTGATCCTCAACCGGTTCTGGTCCGCCGGTTGTTCCCGGAGTCGAATGGGGTGACCGGATGCCGTCTGCCAGAGGAGTCGCCGTGAACCCGTTCGTCGTACGGTCCGAGGAGGCCGAGCACGTCCCGCTGCCCGCAGGAGCCGGGATGCGGCTCCTCGCCGACGCCGCCGACACGGCGGGGGCGGTGGGTGCCAACCTGCTGCGGCTGGCGGCCGGGGCCGACGGCGCCGGTCCGCACCACCACTCCCGGTCGACCGAGGTGTTCTACGTGCTGGACGGTGCCGCCCGGTTCCGGTGGTGGGGCGCCGGCGGCGACCGGGCCGAGACGGTGGGGGCGGGTGGCCTGGTGGTGGTGCCGCCGGGCACGGTCCACGCGTTCGGCGCCGCTCCGGGGCGGGCGGCGGAGCTGCTCGTCCTGCTGACTCCGGGCGTCGACCGCTTCGGCTACTTCCGGGCCCTGGGGCGGGTCCGGCGGGGCGAGGAGCCCTTCGAGGTCCTGCTCGGGGAGCAGGACCGCTACGACGTGCACTTCGCCGCAGCCGCGCCGCCACTTGACCGGCAATCCGATTAGCCGCCATACTTTCCCCGTGATCCAGCACGCCGACCACGGCCCCGACGCCCCCACCCTCGACCAGGCACGCCGCCAGATCGTCCGCTACGGCCTCACGGCCGATCCGCAGGCGGTCCTGGTCGCGGCGCGGCTGATGGCGGCGGGCGCCCGGATCGGGCAGGCCGGCGAGGTGCACTTCGGCCGCTTCGGCCTCTCCACCGGCCGCTACCGGCTGCTGGCCGACCTGGAGGACCACGGCGGCGAGAAGTCGCCCTCCCAGCTCGCGGCGAGCCTCGGCGTCTCCCGGGCCACGGTGACGGGCCTGGTCGACGGCCTGGAGCGGGAGGGGCTGGTGGCCCGTCGGCCGTCCACCGAGGACGGGCGCGGCAACGTGGTGATCCTCACCGCGCGCGGCGCCGACAAGCTGCGCGACCTGGCACCGGAGCACTTCAGCCGGATGCAGGGACTGGTCGCCGGACTCACCCCCGAGGAGCGCACGATCTTCCTCGACCTGCTGGCCCGGGTGGTCGCGGGCATCGACTCGCTCACCCGGGACTGACGCCGCCCGGGGCGGGCCGCCAGGAGGCGGCCCGCCTTTCTTCCACCCAGATAATTAGGTCACTAATTACCCACCCTGACCTACTGATTAGCCACCTAAACACCTTTGCAGGAGGATCCATGACGCATACGAAGGCTCCCGGCGCTCCCCCGCCGCCCGCCCTGTGGCCCGACGTGCTGGCCGCCTACGCCATGCCCGCCCTCACGGCCGGGCTCGCCGGGGCGCTCACCCGGCAGCCGCAGCTGGTGGCCGCGGCACTCACCACCATCAGCGCAACCTCGGCCCTGGTCGCCGCCGTCCTCGGCGCGGTCCTGCGGCGCCGGCCCGCGCGTATCCGGCCCGCCCGCACCCCGCGCGCGCTCGCGGCAGCCGGCCTCGGCCTGGCGGGCGCGGCGCTCGGCCTGGCCGCCGGACTCGCCGCCGCCCACTGGCTGCCGCAGGTCCCGGCCCTCTCCGACAGCCCCTGGCCGCGCCGCCTGCCGGCCGACCTGCCCGTCTCCGCGGCCATCGCGGCCACCGTCACCGCCTGGCGTCGGCTCCCCGCCGCCCCCCGACCCGTGAGGAACACACCGTGATCGTCATCATGGGCGCCGCCGGCGCCACCGGTGGAGCCACCCTGCGCAGCCTCGCGGCCCTCGGCGTACCCGCCCGGGCCCTCAGCCGCGACCCCGCCCGCCTGGCCGCCGGGCTCGACCGGCGCACCCTCGCCCGTACCACGGTACTGGCGGCCGACGCCGCCGACCCGGACTCCCTGCGGGCCGCCTTCCGGGGCGCCCGCGCGCTCTTCCTCACCATGGCCAACGGCCCGCACCAGGTGCGGTACGAACTGGACGCCGTCCAGGCGGCCGCCGACTGCGGCGTGGGGCACGTCGTCAAGGTGTCCGCTCCGGCCGCCGAGCCGGACTCCCCCGTCGCCGTCTCCCGCGGCCACCATCTGATCGAGGAGCGGCTGCGGTCCAGCGGCATCACCACCACCGTCCTGCGGCCGTACGCCTTCATGCAGAAGCTGCTGCTCCTGGCCCCCGGCATCGCCGGCGCCGGAGTGTTCCACGGCGCCATGGGCGGGGCGCGGTGCAACTACGTGGACGTGCGGGACGTCGGGGACGCCGCGGCCGCGGTCCTCACCCGCCCGGAGACGGCGGGCCGCGCGTATCCGCTGACCAGCGGGCGGGCCTACAGCCACCCGGAACTCGCCGCGCTCCTCGGCGAACTGCTGGGACGGCCGGTCCGCCACCTCGACCTGAGCCCGTCCGCGCTCCACGCCCACCTGGTCGGGCGCGCCGGGATGCCGCCCTGGCTGGCCTCCCACGTGGTGGAGATCCAGCAGCTCGCGGTGGCGCGCGAGGAGACCCCGGACGACACCTTCCCGCGCCTGACCGGACGCGCCCCGCGCAGCCTGGAGGCCTTCCTCCGCGAGAACCTGCACCGGTTCCGCTGACCGGGGGTCAGCAGGGCGGCCCGTCTTGGGCCGTTCGCACGCCCGCGTGATCCGTACGGGCTGTGCGGCCGCCCGTACGGATCACGCCGGGGAGCCGACCACCCGCGTGCGTGGTCGGCTGGGCTCGGCCCGCCGCGGTCCCCGACGGCCGGCCCTCCCCCCAGTCGCATGCATCGCACAAGGAGGAACCTCCATGTCCCGTCGGCACGTACCCGCCGTCCTCGCCCTCGTCACGGGCTCGCTGGTGGCGGTCCCCGCCCAGGCCGCGCGCGCCGCCACCGTGGAGGTCGCCTGCTCGGTCCCGGACCTCGTCGAGGCCGTCAACACCGCGAACGGCACACCCGGAGCGGACACGATCCGGCTCGCGCGCGGGTGCACGTACAAGCTGAGGGCACCGGACCCCGTGCACCCGGGCAACGGACTGCCGGTGATCACCAGCAAGATCACCATCGACGGACGCGGGGCCACGATCGAACGCGGCGGGCACGGGAAGAAGGTGGCGAAGTTCCGGATCATCTACGTCGAGAAGACGGGCGACCTCACGCTGAGACGGACGACCATCCGGGGTGGCTACGCCACGGACTGCCCCGCCTTCCCGGACCCGGTGGGCATGGCCTGCGGCGGCGGCATCTCCAACAACGGGAAGATGAAGATCACCCACAGCAAGGTCACCGGCAACACGTCCGCGTCCAGGATCTTCGCCCAGGGCGGCGGCATCGACAGCCCCGGCTCCGCCGGCGGCATCAGCGACACGGAGGTGAGCGGGAACCACGTCGTCTACGACGGGGACGCCGCCGAGGGGGGCGCCGCGGGCGGCGGCATCTCCAACGACGGTCCGCTGACCGTCACCGGCTCCCGGCTCACCGGGAACACCGCGACCGTCACCCCCCGCACGCGGAGCATCGCCTTCGGGTCCGCCATCATCAGCTTCTTCGGCACGACCATCAGGGACACCGTCATCAGTGACAACCGTGCCTTCGCCAGGGAGGGGATCGCGCGCGGCGCCGTGGCCAACGGCATCCCGGAGGAATTCGGGAGACTGACCGTGACCGGCGGGGCCGTCCGCGACAACGTCGCGGACGCCCCTCAGGGCGTGGCCCAGGGCGGCGGCATCGCCAACAACGCCCTGATGACCGTGACCGACGTGAAGATCAGCGGCAACCGGGCCGTCGCCAAGGACGGCACCGCGCGCGGGGGCGGCATCCGCGTGGGCCCCTTCGGCACGCTCGACCTGAAGGACAGCCACATCACGGGGAACACGGCCGACGCGCCGAACGGGACCGCGCAGGGGGCCGGCATCGACAACCCCGAAGGCGGCGTCCTGAGGGCCGAGCACAACGAACTGCTCCGCAACACCGTCACCGCGAAGAACGGCACGGCGCAGGGCGGCGGCCTCTACCACGCGGAAGGGGTGCTGAGGCCGGGCTCGACCACGCTGGAGCGGAACACCATCACCCACAACCGGGCCGGCGACGGAGGCGGGATCTTCAAGGCCTCCGGCGTCCTCACCCTCAACGGTGACGTGGTCCGCGACAACCGGCCGAACAACTGCGCCCCGTCCGGAGCGGTCCCCGGCTGCACCGGCTGAGGCGCCGCCCTGCCACCACCCTGCCGCGGCCGTGCGACCCCCTGCCGCGGCCCGGCCGCCGGCGGGCTCGCGGCCGGGGCGGATCAGCCGATCGGATGACGGGCGGGTCGGCCGGTCGGGCCGTACGGGAGGGACGGCGGGCGGACCGCCCGCCGGTACCGCCCGGGCCACGATGGGGGCATGAACCCGCACGACCGACTCCTGCTCGACGCCGCCAGGGCCGGGGACACCGACGCGGTGCGCGCCGCGCTCGCCGCCGGCGCCGCCCCGGAGACCCGCGACGAGGACCTGCGCACACCGCTGCTGCTGGCGGTCCTCGGCGACCACCTCCGGGCGGCCGAGGTCCTGGTGGCCGCCGGCGCCGACCCGAACGCCCCCGACTCCCGAGCGGACAGCCCCTGGCTGGTCACCGGCGTCACCGGAAGTGTCCGCATGATGCGGGCCCTGCTCCCGGCCGGACCCGACCTGACGCAGCGCAACCGGTTCGGCGGGATCTCCCTCATCCCGGCCGCCGAGCGCGGGCACGTGGGATACGTACGGGCCGTGCTGGCGGAGACGGACGTCCGCGTCGACCACGTCAACCGGCTCGGCTGGACCGCCCTGCTGGAGGCGGTGATCCTCGGCGACGGGGGCTCCCGCCACGAGGAGGTCGTCCGGCTGCTGCTCGCCGCCGGAGCCGACCCGTGGCTCGCCGACTCCGAGGGCGTGACGGCGTACGAGCACGCGGTGCGGCGCGGCTTCGCCGGTCTGGCCCGGCTCCTGGCAGCGGCGCAGGACCGGTCGGGCGGCGACGGCCGGAGCGGGCCGTGAGCCGCCGGGCCCGTGCGCGGGGGCTGCTCCTGGCCGTCCCGGCCGTGCTCGCGCTGCTGGGCGGCTGCACCGCGCGGGCCGGGGCGGAGGGCGGCGCGGGCCCTGCCTCCGCCGCGCCCGCCCCGAGCGGGACCCCGCTGCCGAGCGGGCGCGCCACCCCCGAAGGGACCCTGCTCGTCGCCGACTTCGGCGCGGACACCGTCACCTTCGTCGACCCCCGGCGCGGCCCGGTGGGGTCCGTGGCCGTCGGCACCGCGCCGTACGGGCTGGCCGTCGGCCCCGACGGGCTCGCCTGGGTGGCGACCGCCGAGGGCGTGGCGGTGGTCGACACGCGCGCCCGCACCCGGGTGGCCCGGATCCCGTACACGACCGGTACGGGTCCGGCCGGCACCGGCGAGTACCGGGGCGGCGGCATGGGCATCGCGCTCGCGCCGGACGGCTCGCGCGTCTACGTGGGGGTCAACGTCCCCGGCGGCCGGGGCGTCCTGAAGGTCATCGACACCGCCGCACGCGCGGTCACGGCGACGGTGCCGGTGGGCCGCCGGCCCTTCGACGTGGACGTCGCCCGTGACGGCGGCGAGGTGTACGTGACCGGCCACGACTCCTTCGACGTCACGGTGGTGGCCGCGGACACCCTCGCGGCGCGCCGCATCGAGGTCGCCCCGTACGGCACCGGGGGCGGGCTCGGCTCCTGGCTCAAGCCGCACTACGCGGTCGTACGCCCCGGTGACGGCCGGCTGCTGCTGCCGTTCGAAGGGGAACGGCTGGCCGTGGTGGACCCGCGCGGCGGCACGGTCGCGGTGGAGCCGATGACGGCCGGAACCCACCAGCACGGCGCCGCCCTCACCGCCGACGGCCGCCTCCTCGTCGTCGGCACGGGCGCCGTGGAGGAGGGTGCGGGACCGTCGCTGGCCGTGCGCTCGCCGGGCGGCGAGGAGCGCGTGTATCCGCTGGACGGCCCGCACGAGGACGTCGCGGTGTCGCCCGACGGCAGGACGGCGTACGTCACCGGCGGCTACACGCGGGACGGCTACTGGAACGGGCTGACCGTCGTCGACCTCGCCGACGGCACCACCCGGCGCCTCCCGGCCGGCACCCGCCCCCTGGGCATCGCCGTCCTGCGGTGAACGCGGCGCGGCGGGCCGGCGGCCGCCTCCGGTCCGGCTAGCGTCTGGGCATGCCACCGCCGGAGACGATCCACTACGTCGACCGCTCGGACATCCTGCCGGGCCGCCTCGACGACGCGAAGGCCGCCATGAGGGAGCTGGCGGCCTTCGTCGAGACGGTCGAACCGCAGCTCCTGGCCTATCACTTCTACGTCGACCGGGCCGGGTCCACCATGACCCTGCTGGCCGTCCACCCGGACGCGGCGTCGCTGGAACTCCACCTCGAACTCGGCGGCCCCAGGTTCCGGGCCTTCGTCCCGCTGATCCGGATGCGCTCCATCGACGTGTACGGCGACCCGGGCCCGTCGGTGATGGACCGCCTGCACGCCAAGGCCGCCCTCCTCGGCGACGGCACCGTCACGGCCCATGCCCGGGTGGCCGGTTTCACCCGCTGACGGCCGCGGCCCGGACACGCCCGGTGCGAGGGGTTCCGGGTGGGCCGAGCGGCCGTGGTGGCGCGCGGCGACGGGCCGGGGCGGGGGCGGGGGTGCTAGTGGTGTGAGCCGCCGTCCCACCGCACCTCACACCGGGAGACATCCGTGCCCACCCGCGCCTCCGTACGCCGTTTCCGCGCCGGTCTGTCCGCCGCCGCGCTCACCGCCGCCGCGCTCGGCGCGCTGCTCCCGCCCGCGCAGGCGGCCGGCACACCGCCCGGCCCGGGTCCGGACGAGCGCCTCCAGCGGCAGCTGGACCGGCTCGTCGCCCAGGACGACGGCCCGCCCGGGGTGATCGCCGTACTGACCAAGGGCGGCCGGACGCGGGTGTACACCGCCGGTGTCGGCGACCTCGCCACCGGGCGCCCGCCGCACCTCGACGACCACATGCGCGTCGCCAGCATCGCGAAGGCGTTCAGCGGGGCCGTCGCGCTCCGGCTCGTGGACCAGGGGGCGCTCTCCCTCGACGACACCATCGGCGAACTTCTGCCCGAACAGCCACAGGCCTGGCACGCTGTGACACTGCGTCAGCTGCTCCAGCACACCAGCGGCCTGCCCGACTTCTCGGCCGCCCCGGCGTTCCTGCGGATCCTCCAGGCCGACCCCCGGCACGTCTTCGACTCCCGCCGCCTCCTGGACTTCGTCGCGCGCGAGCCGCTGCTCTTCGTTCCGGGCTCCCTGTACGAGTACTCCAACTCCGACAACATCGCCGTCGCCCTGATGGCCGAGGCCGCGACCGGCCGCCGCTACGAGGACCTCCTGAAGGACCTCGTGTACCGGCCCCTCGGGCTGCGCCGGACCAGCCTGCCCCCGGGCTACCGCCTGCCGCGCCCGTTCCTGCACGGCTACGACGTCTCCCCGCCCGCGGCGCCCGAGGACGTCAGCGAGGCCGTCGGCACCTCGGGGGTCTGGGCCTCCGGAGGGATCGTCTCCACCCCGCGGGATCTGGGCGCCTTCATCCGCGCGTACGGCGGTCCCGGCCTGCTGTCGCAGAAGACCCGCGCGGAGCAGCTCGCCTTCCGTCCCGGGGACGCTTCCGAGCCCGCCGGCCCGGGCACCAACGCCGCCGGGCTCGCGCTCTTCCAGTACACGACCCGCTGCGGCGTGCTGTACGGCCACACCGGCAACTTCCCCGGCTACACGCAGCTGGCCGCCGCCACGCCCGACGGCACGAGGTCGCTCACGTTCTCCATCAACACCCAGACGAGCAAGGGGAACAAGCCCGCCCTGCTAGCCCGTCTCCGCACGGTCCAGGAGGACTTCGCCTGCGCGCTCCTCAAGGACCGCTGACCGGGCGGTCCGAGGCCGATTGTCAGTGGCGGGTGCGAGGATCGGAGCATCAAGTCGGGAACGGAATCAGGGGGGTCCGCCATGGCCGGAATCCAGAATTACATCAATCACGTCGCCCTCGTGCTGGACGCGAGTTCCTCGATGTCGCACCTGAGCCAGAAGGTCGTCGACGTGGCAGATCAGCAGATCGCCTATCTGGCCCGCCGTTCCAAGGAACTCGATCAGGAAACCCGGGTCACGGTCTACGTGTTCTCGAACAAGGTCGAGTGCGTCATCTACGACAAGGACGTGCTGCGGATGCCGTCCCTGAAGCAGCTGTACCGGGTCGGCGGGATGACGGCGCTGCTGGCGGCGACGCTGCAGTCGCAGCGGGAGCTGGCGCAGACCGCCCAGCTGTACGGCGACCACAGCTTCCTGACCTTCGTGCTGACCGACGGTCAGGAGAACGCCAGCCACCGGTGCCCCGGCGCCCCCGGCCGCACCCCCGGTGAACTGGTGAAGGCCGTGGGCACGATGATCGAGACGCAGGACGACAACTGGACGCTGGCCGTCCTGGTGCCGGACCAGATGGGCAAGCGCGAGGCCATGCAGTGCGGCTTCCCGAAGGACAACATCGCCATCTGGGACGCCACGAGCACCCGCGGGCTGGAGGACGCCGGACAGGTCATCCAGGAGGCCACCGAGAAATTCATGGTGGGCCGCACCAAGGGAATCCGCGGTTCGCGGGCGGTCTTCTCCACGGGCGGTGAAGCGGTCAACAAGAAGGCGATCGAGGCGGCCGGTCTCACTCCCGCGGATCCGTCGAAGTACCAGCTGATTCCGGTGGCCCGTGACGCGGCCATCCGGGAATGGGTCGTCGAGAGCGGGCACACCTACCGCACCGGTTGCGCTTTCTACCAGCTGAGCAAGTCGGAAAAGGTCCAGGCGCGAAAGCAGATAGCGGTACTGGAGAAGAAGACGGACCGCATCTACACGGGGCCGGAGGCCCGCGCCCTGCTCGGCCTGCCCGACGCGGAGGTCCGCGTCAAGCCCGACCACAACGACGACTTCACGATCTTCATCCAGAGCACCAGCGTCAACCGGAAGCTGGTACCGCAGACGCGGCTGCTGCTGATGGTCTGAGGCCCCGGCCGCCGGACCGGGCCCGGGGTCCGGGCTCGGGAACCGGGGACCCGCGGGCCGCCCGGGAAGGGGTCCTGGAGGTCTTCGGCGGGGGTCCGGGGGCCCGCCGGCCGGGGCCCCGGCCCGTTCCCCGTCCGGACCCGCGCGGGGCGCCCACCTGGCCGTACACCCCTTCGGAAAAACGGCCCTGACCTGGTGTTATGCGAGATCAGACCTAGGCTGTGGGGGTCTGCAGGACACCATCGAAGGGGGACTTCATGAGCAAGGACCACATCGAGTACGACGCCTCCCACATCCAGGTGCTGGAGGGTCTGGAGGCCATCCGGAAGCGACCCGGCATGTACGTCGGGTCGGACGGCGAGCGCGGGCTGCACCAGCTGGTCTTCGAGGTCGCCGACCGGGCGGTGAACGAGGTGCTGGCCGGCCGGGCCGGGGCCGTGGACGTCACCCTCACGGCCGACGGGTCGGTACGGGTCGCCGACGACGGCCCGGCGCTGCCCGCCGAGGAGGCGGACGCGCTGCTGTGCCGCCTGCCCGCCGGCCGCCGGCACGCCGGCCGGCACGTGGTCGCCCTGGGCCTGGGCGGTACCGGCCTGTGCGTCGCCAACGCCCTGTCGAGCCGCCTGACCACGGAGCTGCGACACGACGGCGTCCGCGTACTGCGGGAGTACGAGCGCGGCGAGGAGGTCACCCCTCCGGCTCCGGCGGGCCCCGCGTCCGGTACGGGCACCATGATCACCTTCCGGCCCGATCCGGAGATCTTCGGTACGGCCGCGTACGCGTTCGACGTACTGGCGGACCGCTTCCGGGAGCTGGCCTTCCTGAACCGTGCCCTGGACGTCACGCTGACCGACCGGCGCACCGCGGCCGAGCCGCGCTCCGAGCGGTTCCGGTTCCCGGACGGGGCCCGGGAGTTCGTCGCCTTCCTCGGGGCCGGGGCCGGCGCCCCCGTCCACCCGGAGGTCTTCGGGTTCGAGCGGGAGGTCCCCGCGATGGGCGGCACGGTGGAGGTGGCCCTGCGGTGGCACGACTCCCCCGGCGAGCGGGTCCTGAGCTTCGCCAACAGCTCGCCCACCCCGGACGGCGGTACCCACGCCGAAGGCCTGCGCCAGGGACTGGCCGCCGCCGTCGGCGCGTTCGCGGGCGCGCGGGTGCCGCCGCCGTCCGCGGAACCGGGATCGGCCGCCTTCGGGGTTGGCGAGGGGCTGGTCGCGGTCGTCTCGGTGAAGCTCGACCGGCCCGAGTTCCGGGGCGTGGCGCACGCAGTGCTCGGCGGCCCGGCTTCGGTGCGCGGCGGCGTCGCGGAGGCCGTGCGCGAGGAGCTGGGTGCCCGGTTCGCCCGGGACCGGGAGACGGCCGCGGCCGTCGTCGGCCGGCTGCTGCGGGGCTCCCGCCGCGCCTGACCCGCCGCCGGAGGCCGTCCCCGGCCCGCGCCGCGGGCCGGGGCGGGAACGGATGTCCGAGCCCTCCCGCCGTCACCTGGTCGGGGGAAGCGGCGGCGGTCCGCTACCGCGAATGGTCCAGGATCGGGACACCGGAGAGGCCGTTGTCCGGGTGGGGTGCCTAACGTCGCTGGGGAGGCACATCGCTCGCAGACCGTTCTCAGACCCGTTCTCAGACCTGTTCGCAGACCCCTGCGCAGACCTTGTGGAGACGCCATGTCCCGTAGAGGCCGCTGGATGGCCGGCGCCTGTGCCAGTACGGCCGCCGTCGTACTGCTCGCCACCGGGGGCGCCCCGGCCCCGGCACCGCACGGGGCGTTGGGGGGAGGCTCGGGGAAGGGGGTCGCCGTGGGCGCCTACCTGCACTACGGCTCGCCCGGCGTCGACCGGATGCAGGGGCTCTCGCACTGGCTCGGCGGCACCGACCTGCGCGCCGGGCACACCTACCTGCCCGGCGACACCTGGACGAACATCGAAGGGGCGCCCGATTCCCTGGACACCTGGGCGCACTGGCGCAAGGAGCGCGCGGACCGGCTGTTCGTCCTCAACGTGCCCATGCTCAACCAGAACGAGGCCGGTGTACCCGACGCCCGCGTCGCCGAGCTGCTGCGCGCGGGGGCGGAGGGCGCGAACGACCACCACTTCCGGCGCCTGGCCGGGCGGCTGGTCTCCCTCGGGCTGCAGGACACGGTCATCGTACTGGGCTGGGAGATGAACGGGTTCAACTACACCCACCGGTGCAAGCCCGATCCGGAGAGCTGGAAGCGGTACTGGCGCAACATCGTGTCCTCGATGCGTTCGGTGCGGGGCCAGCGGTTCCGTTTCGACTTCGCCCCCAACCGGGGCCCGGACGCCATCGGTTGGACGAAGTGCTACCCGGGGGACGACGTGGTCGACATCGTCGGCATGGACTCCTACGACCAGCCGCCCGGAGAGAGCTTCGAGGAGCAGGTGACCCAGCCGTACGGCCTCCAGCAGCACGTCGACTTCGCGAGGGCGCACGGCAAGCAGATCTCGTACCCGGAGTGGGGGCTGTTCCGCAACGGCGACAACGCCGAGTACATGCGGGACATGCTGGCGTGGATCGCCGACCACAAGCCGCTGTACCACAGCATCACCGACTACTGCCCGCACGGAGTGTGGCAGTGCGGGCAGAACCCGCGCTCCGCGCAGGTGTTCCGGGAGTTCCTGTCGGCCGGCCGGGGCGGGCGCCCGGCGGGCGGACCGCCGCGTCCGGACGGCCTCCCGGACAGCCTCCCGGACGGGCCGGACGGCCGAGCCGCCGACGGGGGTCCCGGCGGCGCCGGTGAGGCGACTGGGCCCGGCGCCCTCTGGGGCGGTGCCGCCCTCGGGGCCGCCACCGCTGCGCGCGCGGGGAAGTGACCCGTCCGGAGCAGGGCCCGTCCCCCGTCGCGCCGGCCGTCTGACCGAGGATGAGGGGATGACCTTCACGACACGGACCATCGACATCACCACCGGCTCCGCGGAGACCGTCCACGACCTGACCTCGGCCTGCGCCGGCTTCCTGCGCGAGGCGGCCCGGGGACGCGACGGGCTCCTCAACGTCTTCACCCCGCACGCGACGGCCGGGCTCGCGGTCATCGAAACGGGTGCGGGCAGCGACGACGACCTGCTCGACGCCCTGGCCGAGCTGCTGCCCGCCGACGACCGCTGGCGCCACCGCCACGGCTCCCCCGGCCACGGCCGGGACCACGTGCTGCCGGCGTTCGTCCCGCCGCACGCCACCCTGCCGGTCGTCGACGGTGAACTCGCCCTGGGGACCTGGCAGTCGGTGGTGCTGGTGGACACCAACAAGGACAACCCGCGGCGTACCGTACGGCTGTCCTTCCTGGGCTGACCGGACGTACCGGCTGCCCGTGCACGCCGCACCGGCCCGCGCCGTCGGCGCGGGCCGGTGTCCGGTCATCTGCGTTGCCCCGGGCGGGGGTTCAGAGCGGGCGGCCGCCGAAGGCCCCGCCGGAGCGGTAGTAGTCGGCCAGTTCGTCGTGGTAGCCGACGTCGCCGAGGTGCTTCTCCCGGTGGAACTCCGGGGCGTTCTTGATCTGTTCCTTGGTCCGGTCGACGTAGATCTTCTCCTCGTCGACGTCGATCCGCGAGACGGTGCCGGCGGGCAGGAGGACCTCCTTGCCGAAGATCCACGGGCCGGTGTCGACCACGAGGTAGGCGGAGCCGGCCTCGTCCGAGTGCTTGTCGACCTTGCCGATGCTGCCATCGACGGCCTCCACCTTGAACCCGCTCAGGTCGACGCCCTGCAGGCGGCCGGACGTCTCGCGGTAGCCCCACGCGTTCTCGGTCATCAGGTGTGTTCCTTTCCCATCGACGGAAGTCCTTCCTCGTACGGGCGCACCTGCCCCGCATGCGCCCCGGAAAACTCGCGCCGTGTCCGAGCGTGCAACTGCGGACACTTCGTGCAAAATGGGCGGTCGTCGGGAGCCATTACGCAGTCACCGAGAACACCCACCATCACGGTTTGTTCCTGTACATGAATGCGGAGGTATCACGATTGCCGAAATCAGAAAAACGATTCAAGAGACATCGCGGCCCCGCCCTGCTCCTCTCCCTCTCCGTTGCCGCCGCCCTGTTCGCCCCCGCCCGCCCGGCCCAGGCCGCCTCCCTGTACGGGATAAAGGCCGTGGCCATCGCCGCGTCCAAGAAGGGCGCACCCTACGTCTACGGGGCCACCGGGCCCGATGAGTTCGACTGCTCGGGCCTCACCCTCTACGCCTTCCGGAAGGCCGGCCGGGCCCTTCCCCGCACCGCGGACGCGCAGTACGAGAGCACCCTCCACATTCCGCACGCGCAGCGCGCACCCGGCGATCTGGTCTTCTTCCCCCAAGGGGGGACCATGGGCCACGTCGGCATCTACGCCGGCCACGACAAGATCTGGCACGCCCCCAAACCCGGTACCCGCGTACGGCTGGAACGCATCTGGACCGGCACCGCCCGCTACAGCCGGGCCAATTGAACGAGCAGCGGGGCGAAACGCACCAGCACCACGAGCGGCGGCCCGCCTACCGGTACGCGCGCGCTGCGCCTCGACGATCCCTCGCACCGAGCGGCGCCCGTACGACACCCTCGGCCACCTGCCCCGGCGTCACGCTCCTGATACCGCCCGGCGGGGTAACACCCGTCGCGCGAACACGCCCGCGTCGCGGACGAATCCCGGCTGCACGAGGGACACCCCCACACCCCTACCTCGGAGTTCCCGGCCCGGCGCCGGCCGAGGACCTCGTAGGGGGGCGCGAACCGGGGTCGCGGGAGCGGGGTGGGTGGTGGGAACACTCCAAGATCGACTGGGGATCGTTGTCCCCCGCCACGGCTCCGGTCGGCAGCGGTGCTGTCGCAGACTGGCGGGACGCGGTGGCCACTCGCCGGCCACCCCGTCCCCGTCCCGGCCGACCCAAGGATTAAGGACCACCGTGAACGAGCGCGTGCTGACCCCCCGCAACCGGGGTTTCCTCTTCCTCGACTCCCACCCGGCGGGCTGCCGGCGGCTGGTGGAGGACATGTGGCAGGCGTGCCCGGCTCCCGCCCTGGCCCCCGAGGGCGAGGGCCCGGTTGCACTGGTCATCGGCTCTTCCGCCGGTTACGGCCTCGCCGCCACCCTCGCCGGGCTCAAGCGGGCCGGGATCCGCGGGATCGCGGTCTCCTTCGAGAAGGCCCCCACGGAGCGGCGTACCGCCACCGCGGGCTGGTACCGCACCGCGGCCACCGCCGACATCGCCCGCGCGGCCGGGCGGGACCTGGTCTTCCTCAACGGCGACGCGTTCTCGGACGCGATGAAGGACCAGGTCGCCGAGCTCGTCGAGCAGCGCTTCGGCGGCCGGCTGGACCACCTCGTGTACTCGGTGGCCGCACCCCGCCGGACCGACCCCGACACCGGTGCCGCGTACGCCTCCGTCCTCAAGCCGATCGGCGCGGCGAACCGCACCAAGACCCTCGTCTTCGACGACCAGGGCGCCCCCGCGGTCCGCGAGGTCGAGACCGCACCGGCCGAGGGCGACGACGTCGGGCAGACCGTGGCCGTGATGGGCGGCGCGGACTGGGAACGCTGGATCGACCACCTCGCCGGACGGGGCCTGCTCGCCGAGGGCTTCACCACGGCCGCTCTGTCCTACATCGGTTCGCCGCTGACGGCGGCGATCTACCGGCAGGGCACGATCGGTGCGGCCAAGGCGCACCTGGAGGCCACCGCCCGCACCCTGGACGAGCGCCTCGCGAAGACGGTGGGAGGGCGGGCCGTGACCTCCGTGAACGGCGCGGCCGTCACCCAGTCCTCCACCGCCATCCCCGGCATCGCCCTCTACACCGGCCTGCTGCGCGGCGTGCTCGGAGAGGCGCTGGTCCCGCCGATCCGTCAGCTCGCCGGCCTGTGGGACCAGCTGACCGGCGCGGCCCCGCTCGCGCAGGACGACGAGGGCCGGGTCCGGCTGGACACCTGGGAGCTCACCGACGAGGTGCAGGCGGCCGTCGCCGAGCGCTGGGCGGCCGCCACGACCGCCACCATCGCGGGCCTCGCCGACCTCGACTGGTTCCGTGACGAGGTCCGGCGCCTGTACGGGTTCTCGGTGCCGGGCGTCGACTACGCCGCGCCCGTCGCCACCCAGGTCCCCTGGCCCGTCCCCGCTCCCTGATCCGCGGGACACGGCCGGAAGCGGTCCGGCGCTCCCGCCGGGCGGGGCGGTAGGGTGCGGCGCGTGTCGGAGCATCAGCGCGATCTCGTCGGCTACGGTGCCGAGCCGCCGCACGCCGCCTGGCCCGGCGGGGCACGCGTCGCCGTCAGCCTCGTGCTCAACTACGAGGAGGGCGGCGAGCGGAGCGTCCTGGAGGGCGACCCGGCGTCGGAGGGGTACCTCCACGAGATCGTCGGCGCGCCGCCGGTGGTCGGCGGGCGGGACCTGAACGTCGAGTCGATGTTCGCCTACGGCGCGCGGGCCGGTTTCTGGCGCGTCCACCGCACGCTCGCCGAGCACGGCGCGCCGCTCACCGTCCACGCCGTGGGGCGGGCGCTGGAGCGCAACCCGGACGCGGCCCGCGCGATGGGCGCGGCCGGATGGGAGGTGGCGGGCCACGGCTGGCGCTGGACCGACTACCGCCAGGTGCCGCAGGACACCGAGCGAGCCGAGATCGCGCGCTGCGCGGAGACGATCGAACGGCTCTGCGGCCGCCGTCCGGTCGGCTGGTACACCGGCCGGACGAGCCCCGCCACGCGGCGCCTCGTCGCCGAGGAGGGCGGCTTCCTCTACGACTCCGACGACTACTCGGACGACCTGCCCTTCTACGTCGAGGCGGCCGGGCGGCCGCACCTGGTGGTGCCGTACAGCCTGGACGCGAACGACTTCAAGTTCCTGATCGTCCACGGCTTCACGACCGCCGACGACATGCTCGGCTATCTGGTCGACACGTTCGACTCCCTCCACGCGGAGGGCGCGGACCGGCCGCGCATGATGAGCGTGGGCCTGCACTGCCGGATCATCGGCCGGCCCGGGCGCATCCGCGCGCTCGACGGCTTCCTGCGGCACGTGGCGCGGCGCGGCGGTGCGTGGATCACCACCCGCGAACGCATCGCCCGCCACTGGCTGGCCACGCACCCGCCGGCCGGCTGACCACGGCCGGGCTCTTCGTCCGGCCGCCGTGAACGCCGGCGGTCAGCCGCCCGCGTGCGGGCGGCGCAGGCGGGCCTCGACGTGCCCGTCGACCGTGCGGCATTCGAAGGCCGGCTGCGGCGCGGTCGCGGGGCCGCGTACGTTCCAGCCGTCCGTCAGGCGGAAGACGCTGCCGTGCCAGGGACAGCGGACGCAGCCGTCGGCGACCTCGCCGTCGAACAGGGGGCCGGCCATGTGGGAGCACCGGCCGGCGAGGGCGTGGATCCCGCCCCCGGATTCCCGCACCACCACGAGGTCCACGCCGGCCAGCTCGGCCCGTACGGGCCGCCCCACCGGGAAGTCCGCGACGGCGCCGATCCGGGTCCAGTCCTGCGGCACGATGTTCGGGACGGCCTCCGCGTGGTTGACCCCGGCCGCCTGACGGTACGAGAGGTGCCCGCCCAGGGCTCCCCCGACGCCGACCGCGGCGAGGCCGGCCGCGGCGAGCAGCCTGCCGGAGGCGTTCCGGCCGCGCAGCCGCGCGGTGAGGGAGGCGGCGTACAGGGACACGGCGGTCAGGTTCGCCGCGGCGTGGACGAGTCCGACCCGGGCCTGTCCGGGCGGCAGCTCCGCCCAGTCGGCCCACCCGGCCAGCGCCGCCGGCGCGGCCGAGACGAGGCCGACTCCGATCAGCACCTGCTGCTGGCGCCCCCGTCCGGGGAGGCAGTCCAGCACGGCCGCCGAGAGCCAGGCACCCACGGGTACCTGGACCAGCAGGGGATGCAGCGGGTGCCCGAGCGGCAGGCCGTGCAGGACGTCACGGGCCGGCCCCAGCGGAACCGCGCGCACGGCCCCGCGCACCGCGGAGGCGAGGCGGTCGGGCCCCGGCCAGTGCTCCAGGCGGTCCAGGGCCGTGAGCAGCGGCCGCGACCAGGCGCGGGTGGCACTTGTCGTCAGGCGTTCTCCGGTCATGGGCCGCGTCTACCCCGCCCGGCCCCGGTTCAGCACCCGCCGCACGCGGGGGCTCCGCGGGGTGCGCACACCCCCGCGCGCCACGCGCGACCGCGTGCGCGCCGTTGTGACGGGGGTGGCGGTTCCCTACGGTGCTCGACGTGGGACCGGCGTACGCACGGGAACCAGGGGGGGAACATGACCGCACCGGAAGAAGGCCCGCCGGGCGCGCCCCGGCCGAGGGGGAGGATCTTCCAGACCTCGACCATGACGGCCATGCTCGAGGGCGTGTACGAGGGCACGACCACGATCGCCGAACTTCGCCGGCACGGGGACTTCGGCATCGGCACCTTCGACCGGCTCGACGGCGAGATGATCGTCCTCGACGGCCGCTGCTACCGGTTGCGCGCCGACGGGTCGGCCGGTGAGGCCGACCTCTCGACGCGTACGCCCCTCGCGGCGGTGACCTACTTCCACGGGGAGCACGACTGGCGGATCCGGGAGCCGCTCGACGCCGCCGGGCTGCGCGCCCGGATCGACGGGTGGCTGCCGAGCCCCAACCACTTCTACGCGGTCCGGGTCGACGGGCACTTCGACCACGTGGTCACCCGGATGCTCCCCGAGCAGCACCGGCCGTATCCCCGGCTGATCGACGCGGTGGCGGGGCAGGTGATCGCCACCCACACGGGCCTGCGGGGCACCGTCGTCGGCTTCCGCAGCCCCGCCCACATGCTGGGGGTGGCCGCAGCCGGGTACCACCTGCACTTCCTGTCCGGCTGCCGCACCCGCGGCGGGCACGCGTACGACTTCGCGCTGCGGTCCGGGCGTGTGCGGGTCGACGTGGGGTACGAGCTGGTCCTGCACCTGCCGCGCACGGCCGACTTCGGCCGTGCGCGGCTCGGCCGCGGCGACGTCGCGGGCGAGATCGAGGCGGTGCTCCAGGGAGGCCCGGTGCCGTGACGGGCGGGCCGGTCCGGGTGCCGGCGGCGGAGCGGGCGTCAGAACGCGAAGACGGCGTTGCCGTTGAGGGTCGCGTTCATGGAGCAGGTGTTGGAGAACGTGTGCTTCCACGTGACGCGGCTGCCCTGCCAGACGCCCTCCGCCGTGACGGTCACGGGGGCGTAGTGCATCGGGCAGGCGCGGTTGGTGTCGGGGGCGGCGAGCAGCCGGTCGAAGGTGCCGCCGGTGGAGTTCAGGGCCGTACAGGCGGCCTTGGGGTCCGGGTGCGTGCCCTGGGCGGTCGGCATACAGCTGAGGGTCGCGGCCCGCAGGACCGGGGCGGAGGCGTCGTCGCCCTGGGCGACGGAGAAGACCATCGCGGACGGGGCGTACAGGCTGGTGGGCTTGGCCTCCGCCATGCCGGTGGCGCCTGCCAGGCACAGGAGGGCGGCGGCGGAGACGGCAGCGAAGCGGTAGCGCACGACAAGACTCACTTTCGATGTGAAGGTTGAGCGCGACAATTACTTGCGTTGTCGGGCTTGGATGTGGCCGAGTCTGTCGGATGTGAAGGTGGAGCGCATGTCGACGGCCGATTTACGGACACGGCGTTCGACTATCGGATAACGAATGGTCGTTCGGGCAGCTCAGGCGGTGTGCGGCGCTCCGTGTCCGCACGGAAACGGGGGGTGAGGAGAGGGGTCGGCGGTGGAACGCGCGCCGCTGACCTGGTGTCGAGCGGCGGGCGTTCACCTGGCGGCCACTCAGCTTGTCCGGATCGCTGCGGTTTCCACGCCTTCGAACTGGTCGTCGTCCCTGACCTGGACCTGGACCGTCGGGGAAGCGCCCGCGACGAGGATCCCGAGGACGAGGAACAGCACGACCAGCGCCTTCGCCGGCGCGGCGAGGAGCAGCGGGCGGGTGCCGGAAACCCGGCCGGGCCCGGCCATCGGGGCGTCGGCGGCCCACGCGTCGCCGAACAGGCGCTTGGGGTACGCGGAGGTCAGCATCATCGCGTACGCCTGATAGCGCATCCGGAAGCGGGCGACCGCCGCGACGGCGCCGAAGACGGGGGCGGGCATGCGCCCGAGCACGAGGGTGATCAGCCAGAACACCCAGCAGACGGCGCCCCAGCCGTACTGCAGCAGGCCGGTGACGATCAGCGCCGGCAGCATCAGGACGAGGCGGAACAGGACGGCCGCCCGGTTCAGCGGGCCGGGGCGCAGTTCGATCCGGACCGGATGGCCGGGTGCCTCGAACGAGAACGGCGGGTACCGGTCCACCAGCAGCATCGCGCTGGCCGCGACCCGGGTCTCGTACGCCAGGAACCCGCCGAGGAAGCGGGCGAGGCCGTCGGGCAGGCGGCCCAGCACCAGTGCGGCGAACCAGCCGGCGACGGTCACGAAGAAGGCGGCGATGCCGAGGAGGGCCGTGACGATCAGCTGCGGCAGCAGCAGGAGCAGCCGCAGCAGGACCGTCCAGCGCCGCTGCCGGCCGGGCGGCGGGACGTCGAGCTCCGGCAGGTGTTCGCCCTGCGGGTGGCCGGCGTCCGGCGGGCGGGGGGTCCAGCCTGTGGTCATGGGGCGCTCCTGCCGTCGGTCGGGGCGCACGGGCCGGGCCCGCCAAGCGGTCCGGCCCGCCCGGCCGGGCGGGCGGATGCGGAAAGGCGGGTTCCGCGCGTACGCCCTGTCAGGGGTACCGCGCGGAACCCGCCTTTCCAAGGATCCCGGCTGCGGCCGGCCGCCCGTTGCCCTGAAGGGCCCCCTCGGCGGCCGGCCGGCCGGCTCAGGCCGTGGCGGACGCCGGAGTCTCGGCGGCCGCGGGCGGCTCCGGGTTCTCGTCGGCGGTGGGCCGCGGGATGCGGTGCAGGCCCCGGCGGTCGTAGAGGCGGGTGACGGCGAAGCCGAAGAGCAGGGCGGCGACGAGGGCGATCCCCATCGCGGTCCACGCCCGGGTCAGGCCGGCGTCGGCCTGGGCGCCGTAGAAGAGGATGGAGCGCAGGCCCTCGGTGATCTGACGCAGCGGCTCGAACTCGGCGAGACCGCGGAAGAAGCCCGGCAGTGCCTGGAGGGGCACGGTGGCGCCGGAGGAGGGGACGGCCATGGCGATGAAGACGATGGTGGCCAGCAGCATGCCGGGGGTGCCGAAGGCGGCGAACAGGGCGAGACCGCCGATGCCGACGACCGCGATGGTGGCGACCGAGTACAGCCACAGCAGGCCCAGGTGGGAGGCGTCCATGTCGAGGACGCCGACGGTGGCGACCTCGACCAGGGTGCCCATGATCACCGATATGCCGAGCATGAGCGCGATGCCGACGGCGAGCGTCCGGACGCGGCTGGTGTGCTGGACGGGTTCGCGCTTGCGGACCGGGCCGTAGTCGGTGTGGAGGTAGCCGAGCGCGGTGTCGACCTGGGAGTTGACCAGGTTGGCGCCGAGCATGCCGCAGACGACCAGGACCAGGGCGTAGTAGAAGGCGCTCAGCCCCATGGCGCTTCGGGAGCCGACGGGGTGGCCGTCGGCGACGGTGACGGTGACCGGGTCGGCCAGCTTGAGCTGGGCGGCCGTCGGCAGCGGCGTCTTCTGGGCCGCGGCCTGCTTGAGGAGCTCCTGGCCGATCTGGGCGGAGGCCGCGTGGGCCGCCTTCTGCGCGGCCTGGGAGGACATGGACGAGCCTATGCTGCCGGCGGACTGGTTGGTCAGCACCGTGATCACCGGCGGGGCGGGCTTGCCCTGGGCCGGCGGCTGCGGGGCGGCGAGCGCGGTCACCGTGGCGGAGAACTCGCGCGGGATGACGAGGGCGCCGAAGACCTTGCCGCTGCCCAGCCGCTTGTCGGCCTCCTCGCGGCTGACGAGCTGCCAGTCGATGCTCTTGTCGCCCTCGGCGGCCTTCTGGACGCCCGAGACGACCTGCTCGCCGAGGTTGACGCGACGGCCGCCCGCGTCGGCACCGGCGTCCGCGTTGACCAGGGCCACCGGCAGGTCGCGCAGGTTCCCTCTGGGGTTGACGTTGCCGCCCACGTAGAGCAGGGCGAACAACATCGAGACCACTGCGGCGATGAGTCCCGTACCGATCCACAACTGGGGTCGGCGGAGCACGGAGGGTGGCGTGGGGTGAGGCATCGATTCTCCGGTGCGGCTGCGATTCCTGGGTTGGATACTTCTGGTATCCAGTCACTGGATACTGGCAGTATCTTGTTGTGGTGTCCAATCGCCGGCGGCGGACGGCCGAGGGCGGACAGACCGGACCGGACCGCATGACCAGCAGGGAAGCCTCATGAAGATCTCGGAGCTCAGCCGGCTCACCGGCGTGCCGGTCGCCAGCATCAAGTACTTCCGGCGGCAGGGTCTGCTGCCGGCCGGCCGGGCGACGGCCGCGACCCTGGCGGAGTACGGGGAGGAGCACGCGGAGCGGCTGCGGCTGATCAAGGCCCTGACCACGCTGGGCGGGCTGTCCATCGCCGCCACCCGCGAGGTGCTCGGCGCGGTCGACCAGGCCCACAGCACCGAGGGCGCCCTCGGCGCGATCAGCTACGCGCTCCCCGTGCCGGTGGCCTCCCAGGGCCCCGCGGACGACGAGGAGGAGGCCGGAGCCGACGAGGCAGCGGCGGCGGAGGTCGCGGAGCTGCTCGCCGCCCTGGAATGGCGGGCGCCCGGCACCTCACCCCATGTGAAGGGGCTGACGGCGGCGCTCAAGGAGCTGCGCCGGCTGGACGCCCAGTACGCCCCGGGCGAGCTGGCCGCCTACGCGCGGCTGGCCGAGTCGGTCGCCCGGCTGGACCTGGAACGGGCGTCCTGCCTCGACGAGCCGGTGGCCCTCGCGGAGCGGGCCGTCATCGTCTTCGCGATCTGCGCCCCGGTCTTCGAACTGCTCCGCCGCCTGGCCCAGGAGGACCAGGTCCGCCGCCGCATCACGCACGACGACACCGGCTCCGCCTGTTAGCGGCGGCCGCGTCGCCCCGCGGGGCGGGGCGCGGAGGTGCCGCCGGGGGGCCCGCCGCCGGCGGCTTCGGGGGTGGCTGCGCCGGGGTCAGATGGTGACGCAGATGCCGTCCTCGATGGTGCGGCCGTCGCGCTCCAGGCCGCCGCACACCAGCTTCGCGTTCGCCTGCTCGTAGTTCACCGGCCACCGGTGGGAGGCGGCGACCACCCTCGGGCCGTGGAAACCGCCCCAGTAGGAGCGCAGGGTGCCCGGCAGGCCGTCCTTGGTCTGGACGGTGATGTCCTGGACGAAGCGGTTGTGGTGGGCGGTCATCACGCAGATGTACTTGCCGCATTGGCTGTCGACCCCGCCCGGACGGGCGTCGGCGGGAGTACCGGCGGTGAGCGCCAGGGTGACACCGGTTGCCAAGGTCGCGGCGAGGTACCGCAGGCGGTTGTTCATGGAAAAGCCGTCTTTCTTTCTGTCGCTCTGTCGCTGCTCGGAGAACGCCGGCGGGCGGCGGTGACCGTGGCGCCCCCCGGGGGGCGGCCCTTGATCACGATCCGGTTGTAACGACCCGCAGCGGTGCGGGGACAGGGCCCACTGGGGGAACTCACCCGTGTGGGCTAATGCGTTCACCTGGCGAAACGCCACTGCGGCGACGGGGCCCCGACAAAAGGACCCGACAAAAAAGAAGGGCAAGGAGTCACACCCGCTCCTCGCCACTCTCAACGTATAGCGCACCGGGGGGCTTGCGGCAAGACCCCGGGCCCGTCGCAGAATGGGCGGCCGAAATCCAGTACCTGCGGAAATAACCCATGGAACGGGTGTTTTTCATGATCGACGTGATCATTGCCGGCTGCGGACCCACCGGCCTGATGCTCGCCCGCGAACTGCGGCTGCACGGGGTGCGCGTGCTCGTGCTGGAGAAGGAGACGGAGACCGAGCGGCCGCGCCCGTCCCGTGCGCGCGGCCTGCACGCGCGCAGCATCGAGCTGATGGACCAGCGCGGCCTGGTGGAACCGTTCCTGGCGCACGGCGAGACGTTCACGATGGGCGGCTTCTTCGCCGGAATCGGCACCTCCTGGCCGGACGGACTCGACACCACGCACTCCTACGTGCTCGCCATCCCCCAGGCGGTCACCGAGCGCCTGCTCACCGGGTACGCCACCGAGCTCGGCGTCGAGATCGGACGCGGCCGCGAGCTGGTCGGGCTGGACCAGGACGAGGAGGGGGTGACCGTCGGACTCGCGGACGGGACGCGGCTGCGCTCGCGCTACCTCGTCGGCTGCGACGGCGGACGCAGCACCGTACGCGGGCTGCTGGGCGTCGGCTTCCCCGGTGAGCCCGGCAGGACCGAGACGCTGCTCGCCGACGTGGAGCTGACCGCGTCGCCGCAGACGCTGGCGGCCGTCGTCGCCGAAGTCCGCGAGACCCAGAAGCGGTTCGGCGTCATCCCCGAGGGGGACGGGGTGTACCGGATCGTCGTGCCCGCCGAGGGGGTGGCCGAGGACCGTACGGTGCCGCCGGGCCTCGACGAACTCAGGCGGCAGCTGATCGCGTACGCCGGCACCGACTTCGGCGTGCACTCGCCCCGCTGGATCTCCCGCTTCGGCGACGCGACGCGGCTGGCCGAGCGGTACCGGACCGGCCGGGTGCTGCTGGCCGGCGACGCCGCGCACGTCCATCCGCCGACCGGCGGGCAGGGGCTCAACCTGGGCCTGCAGGACGCGTTCAACCTCGGCTGGAAGCTCGCGGCCGAGGTGGCCGGCTGGGCACCGGACGGGCTGCTGGACACCTATCACGCCGAGCGGCACCCGGTGGCGGCCGACGTGCTGGACAACACCCGCGCGCAGATGGAGCTGATGTCCACCGGGCCGGGCCCCCGCGCGGTGCGCCGGCTGCTGGCGGAGCTGGTGCAGTTCGAGGAGGTGAACCGCCTGCTGATCGAGAAGATCACCGCGATCGGGGTCCGCTACGACCTCGGCACGGGCCACGAACTGCTCGGCAGGCGGCTGCGGGACGTGCGGCTGGAGCGGGGCCGACGCCTCTACGAGCTGACGCACGGGGGCCGCGGGCTGCTGCTGGACCAGACCGGCCGGCTCTCGGCCGCGGGCTGGGCGGACCGGGTGGACCACGTCGTGGACGTCAGCGGTGAACTGGACGTGCCCGCGGTCCTGTTGCGTCCCGACGGCCATGTCGCGTGGGCCGGGGAGGACCCGCGGGTGCTGCCCGGCGCGCTCACGAGGTGGTTCGGGGCCGCCGCGGCCGGCTGAGCCCGTCCGCGGGCGGGGGGGGCGGCCCCCGCCCGCGGGGTGGCGGGTGAGGAGGCTCAGTCCACCAGCGCGGGGGCGAAGTAGTCGCGCAGGCGGGCGATCTTCCCGTCCCGGACACGGAAGATCTGCACCAGCGAGACGGCCCGGTCGGCCGTGCCCTCGCCGTCAGCGCCCTCGCCGTCGCCGTCGAAGACGGTGTCGATCTCGGCGATGAAGACGTCGGGGTCGGAGGTGGTGTGGAGCACGTAGCCGGACTTCTCGAAGTTCGGCGCGCGGCCGCCCTCGACGGGGCGGGCGTAGTACGCCGCCATCGCGGCGCGGATCTCCTCGCGGCCCGCCAGCCTGCGCGGGAAGGCGGCGCCGTCCGGCATGAGCGGCGCCTCGAAGACCCCGTCCTCGGTGAAGGTCTCGGCGAGGGCGTCGGCGTCGCGGTTCACGGTTCCTGCGTGGAGGTAGCCCTCGAAGATCTGCTGCGGTGTCGGTGGCACGGCGGCCTCCCCTGTGAGTGCGGTGGGCATCGGAAGGCCACACCATCACGGAGCGGCCTTCCCCGGCGGGGGTTTCGGGCGGCGCTCACCCTCTCCGCCGGCTCAGGGCCGCTCCAGCATCCGGCGCCGCAGGCGGTCGTAGACGGGCTCGCTCTCCACCGCGTCCGCGGCCAGTACCGCGGCGAAGGAGGCGACCAGCAGCGGCAGCACGAGCGCGGTGGCACCGGTCATCTCCAGCACCAGGACGACGCCCGTGAACGGCGCGCGTACGACGCCGGCGAACAGGGCGGCCATCCCGACCGCCGCGAACGCCCCCGGCCCGGCCGCCCCCGGCGGCAGCAGCGGCGCGGTGACGGCGTGCGCGAAGCTCCCCCACAGGGCACCCAGGGCCAGCAGCGGGGCGAACAGCCCGCCCGGGGTCGCGGCCGCGTAGCTGAGCGGACCCGCCACGAACCGGACGGCGAAGCAGCCCGCCAGCACCGCGACGGCGGGCACCGCGCCCGCCAGCAGGGCTTCGCTGAGCGGGTCGCCGCCCCCGGCCAGGAGCGGGTCGTACGCCATGAGCAGGCCGACGACGGCCCCGATGGCGGCGGCCCGGGCCACGGGCGGCACCCGGGTGAGCCGGTCGCACACGGAGAGGGTCCCCACGACGAGGCCGGCGTAGGCGGCGCCCAGCAGTCCGGCCACCGCACCGAACAGCAGGAACAGGGGCAGCGTCCACACCGGCGGGACCGGCGTCGGCGCGACCGGGAAGACGGGCGCGTCGCCGACCAGGAACCGGGAGCAGGCGAGGGCCGAGGCCGTGCCGACGAGGGTGAGCAGCACCAGGCGGGGCCGGACCGTGCGGGTCACCTCCTCGCAGACGAACAGCAGCCCGCCGAGGGGTGCGGTGAAGGCGGTGGCCAGGCCGGCGCCGCTGAGGGCGGTGTGCAGCTGGCGGACGTCGTCGCGGTCCAGGCGGGTGAGGCGGCCGGCACCGGACCCGATCGAGGCCCCCATGTGCACGATCGGGCCCTCCCGCCCGAGGACCAGGCCGGAGCCGATGGCGATGAGGCCGCCGAGGAACTTCGCGGGCACCAGCCACGGCGAGTGGGGTCCGGGCCCGGCCTCCTGCCGCCAGACGGCCTCCACGTGCTGGATGCCGCTGCCCGCGGCGTGCGGGACCCGCCGGGCGATCGCGCAGGCCACGGCCGCGCCGGCCGCCGCGAGCGCCACCGGGATCAGCAGCCGGCCCGGGCCGCCCATCCCGTCGGCCGCCTCCAGCAGCCTGCCGCGCAGTTCGGCGGCGCCTTCCAGGCACCGGCGGAACGCGCCGCCGACCAGCCCCACCAGGGCGCCGGCCGGCACCGCGACCAGGTAGGCCCGGTACCCCTCCGGGGCGCGTCCGGGTGGGCCGGACCGAGGACCGGGCATGCGCTTGCCTCCCCACCGAGCCGGACGGACGTCGTCCGAGCCTGGACCCGCCGGGCGTCCGGTCCGGCGCAGCTCGCCGGTCGGGCGCTCCGGAGGCGCCCGACCGGACGCAGCGGCGCCCGGCCCGTCAGGGGCGCTCCGGTACGCCGACCAGCGCGCGCAGCAGACCGGGGAAGGCCTCGTCCACCTCTTCGCGGCGCAGGGCGTTCATCCGGGAGGTGCCCACGTAGTACTGGCGGATCAGGCCCGCGTCGCGGAGCACGTGGAAGTGGTGGGTGGCGGTGGATTTGCCGACCGGCAGGTCGATGGTGCCGCAGGCCAGGTCCTGCCGGGCGTGGTAGAGCTCGCCGACGATCTTCCGACGGACCGGGTCGACCAGGGCTTCGAGCACCTGCTGGAGGCCGATGGTGTGGATGTCGGGGTGCTCCGGGACGCGGTCCGTCCGGGTGCCGCTCCGCCGCGCCGCCGCTGCCGTCATCGGTCCGCCCGCCTCCGTGTTCCGTGTCCCGTACTGGTTCCGCCCTGGACCGCGTTGGCCGCGCTGGCCGCCTTGGCCGCCTTGGGCCACCGCCAAAGTACCACCGCCATCGAACTTTGACAGCTGTCGAACTTTCAGGTTGGCTGGGGGCACGGCGGTGCGGCACCCGTACCGGCGTCGAGTGGAGGGGGATGCGTCATGACGGCGACGGTGCGGTTCCACGAGTACGGCGGACCGGAGGTACTGCGGATCGAGGAGGTTCCGGCCGGCGAGCCGGGCCCCGGCGAACTGCTGGTCCGGGTCGACGCGATCGGCATCAACCGGGCGGAGGTGCTGTTCCGGGCCGGCCGGTACATCGAGCCGGCCAAGGAGTTCCCCGCCCGGCTCGGCGCCGAGGCGGCGGGCGTGGTCGAGGCGGCCGGTCCGGGGGTCACCGGGTTCGGGATCGGCCGGCCGGTCAGCGTGGTGCCGGCGTTCTCGATGAACGACTACGCCGTCTACGCGGAGCGGGCCGTCGTCCCGGCGGCCGCGGTCGTGCACCGCCCGGCCGGGCTCGGCGCGGTCGAGGGGGCGGCGGTGTGGATGCCCTACGTGACGGCGTACGGGGCGCTGGTCGAGGTCGGCGGGATGCGGGCCGGTGACACGGTGGTGCTGACGGCCGCCTCCAGCAGCGTGGGCCTGGCCGCGATCCAGGTCGCCCGGCGGGTCGGGGCGGTGCCGGTCGCCACGACGCGCAGCCGCGCCAAGCGGGAGGCACTGCTGGCGGCGGGGGCGGCGCAGGTGATCGTCACGGACGAGGAGCCGGTCGCCGACCGGGTGCTGGCCCTGACGGGGGGCCGGGGCGCGGAGTTCGTCTTCGACGCCGTGGCGGGGCCGGGCGTGGTGGACCTGGCCAGGGCGGTCGCCCCCGGGGGCACGCTCTTCCTGTACGGGGCGGTGAGCGGCCTGCCGACGCCGTATCCCGGTTTCGAACTCGGCATGCCCGCGCTGAACATGCGCACGTACACGATGCACGAGACGACCAGGGACCCCGGGCGACTGCGGCGGGCGGAGGCGTTCGTCACCTCCGGCCTGGAGGCGGGGGCCTTCCGTCCGGTGGTGGACCGCGTCTTCGGACTGGACGAGATCGCCGAGGCGCACCGCCACATGGAGTCGGGCACGCAGATCGGGAAGATCGTCGTCGAGGTCGCCCACTGAGTCCGGACGCGGCGCCCCTGTGGCAGCCGTGGCCCGGCGGTCGCGGGGCCGGGGGTCACGCGGTCTGCTTGTCGAGGAACTCCAGGTAGAAGCGGCTGCGGTCGGGCACGTCCACGCGTGCGACCGGCACGCCGAAGAGCGCGTTGACCCCGGCGGGCCGGGTGGTGACGGCCGACTGCTCGTCGAAGGTCAGGCCCGGGTTGGTGACGTGCCGGCACCCGGCGGCGTCGAGGGCGGCGGTGAAGTCCTCGCGCAGGAACGTCGCGGCGTACGCGCCGGCGTCCGGCAGCACCTCGGGCGGCAGCCGGGCCGTCGAACCGGGGTCGAGCCGTATCGAGATGCCGCTGACCCGGCGCCGGGTGACGACGAGTTCCAGCCCGCCCCAGGCGTACGGGTACCCGTCGAAGTCCGGGCCCTTCATCACGATCTGCGGGTGTGGCCGGCCCGGGCCGAGCACCTCCTCGGCTCCGGCGAGGGGCATACCGCAGTGGAGCGGGCCGATCCGGCCGGTCGCGGCGAAGTCGAGGAGCACGTTCATCAGGGTCACGACGGTGACTGTCGCAGCTCCCAGGAGACTGCGCACGTCAATACGGCCGGTGCGCGAGCAGGTTGAAGGACGCCGGGGGCAAGGCGCCGGCCCCCGGCGGGCGTTGCGGGCGTTCTCGATCTTGTGTTACGTTTTTTCTGTATCGACCACTACAGAAATACGGGGAGTCCTCATGGGCAAGAACGCGCTCGTCACCGGCGGCAGCCGGGGCATCGGCCGGGCCATAGCCGAACGGCTCGCGGCGGACGGGGTCACCGTCGCGCTGACCTACGCCGGCGACGAGGCGGCCGCGCGCGACACCGTCGAGCGGATCACCGCCGGCGGCGGCCGGGCCTTCGCCCTGCGGGCCGAGTTCGGCCGGCACGGGGACGCGGCCGCGCTCTGGGCCGCGTACGACGGACTCGGCCTGGACGGCGTCGACATCATCGTGAACAACGCGGGCATCGGGCTGCCCTCCCCGCTCGGCGAGGTCACCGAGGAGGGCTTCGACCAGGTCTACGCGGTCAACGTGCGGGCCCCGTTCTTCGTCGTGCAGGAGGCCCTGGGCCGGCTGCGCGACGGCGGCCGGGTCATCAACATCTCCAGCGGCGCCGCCCGCCTCGCGATGCCGGAGATCCTGGCGTACGGGGCGACGAAGGGAGCTCTCGACACCCTGACGCTGAACCTCGCCAAGGCCCTCGGCCCGCGGGGCGTCACGGTGAACTCCGTCGCCCCCGGCATCGTCGACACCGACGTCAACGCCGGCTGGCTGCGCGGCAACCCGGAGGCCGAGGCGCACGCGGCCTCGCTGGCCGCGCTCGGCCGGGTCGGACAGCCGCAGGACATCGCGGACGTCGTCGCCTTCCTCGCCTCGGACGCCGGACGCTGGGTCACCGGCCGCGTCGTCGACGCGACCGGTGGAGCGGGACTGTAGGCCCGGCCCGCCTCAGCCGCGGCGGGCGCGCAGCACCCGGAACGCCGCGTACAGGGCCGCGGCCGCCAGGGCGAGGACCAGGGCGGTCTCGATCAGCTGCGTCGGCCAGTAGTGCGAGGCCGGGTGGAAGTCCGCGTACCGGCCGGTGACGTTCAGGTCGGCGGGGCAGACGCCCATGGTCCGGGTGCGCTCGAAACACGCCTGGTTGGGCAGCCGCGAACCGGTGGCGGTGAGCAGCCCCGTGTCCACCAGCAGGGAGTCGGGCGGGAGCAGCTTCGCCGGGTTCCCGCCGAAGGGGATGGTGTTGGTCTGCACGGGCAGGAACGACCACCGCAGGGCGCCGATGCCCAGCAGGACCAGCCCGGTCAGGAGGCCGGTGGCGGCCATGGCCACGACGGTGCGCCGCAGGAGCTGGCCGACGAGGACGCCGAGGGCCACGCCGAGCAGGCAGTAGGCGGCCAGCACCGGGCCGGTGGCCTCGTACGGGCCCCGGTCGAACCGGGTGAGCTGCCAGGTGGCGGACACCCGCGTCCAGCCGAGGCGGTAGACCAGTACCAGCGCTGACGCCCCGAGGGCGGACACCAGCCCGGCGACGAGGACCTTCGCGCCGAGCCAGGCCCGGGGCGTGGTCGACTGGGTGAGGGCGAGCCGCCAGGTCCCGCTCTCCAGTTCGCGCGCGGTCATCGGGCCGGCCACGAAGGCTCCGACCAGCAGCGGCAGCAGGAGCAGGCCGGTGCCGCCGTACTCCATGCAGAGCCGCATCACGCGGTGGGCCCGGGCAGGGAACGCGAACGGCCCCTCAGGGCCCGGGTCGCCGACCCACACGCGCAGGGCGGCCACCGCGGCGAGGCCGGCCGCCGTGAGCGCCGTCAGCGCCCAGGCGGCGTGGCGGTGCTGGCGGACCGTGGCCCAGTACGGGCCCCTCAGTGCCGGCGCGCTCATGCCCGCACCTCCGCGGCTTCGAACGTCGGGGCATCGGGGCATCGCAGGTGGGCGAGCAAGAGCTCCTCCAGGGAGGGGGTGGACGTCTGCCAGGTCCGGCTGTCGACGGGCCCGGCCGGCCGCACGAGCGCGGTGAGCGTGCGGCCCGTCGTACGGCTTTCGACGACGGTGTGGCGGGCGAGTTCGGCCGAGGCGGCGGCCGGGCCGGTGAGCAGCCGGTGGGCGGCGTTGACCTCGTCGATGGGGCCGGAGAGGCGGATGCGGCCGCCGTCGGCGAGGAGGAGGTGGTCGCAGGCGCCCTCCAGCTCGGTGAGGATGTGGGAGGACATCACCACGGAGGTGCCGCGCTCGGCGGCGTCGGCCATCAGGGTGCCCATGAGCTGGTGGCGGGCGAGCGGGTCGAGGTCGGCCATGGGCTCGTCCAGGAGCAGCAGCGCCGGCCGCTTGCCGAGGGCGAGGGCCAGGGCGACGCGGGTGCGCTGGCCGCCGGAGAGGGTGCGGATCCGGGCCTCGCGGGACAGTCCGCCGGCGTCCACGACGCGCTCGGCCGTCGCCGCGTCCCAGCGGCCGGGGTTGAGTTCCCGGCCGAGGCGCAGGGTCTCGTCCACGGTGAGCTGCGGGTAGAGGGGCTTGTCCTGGCCGACGTAGGCGAGTTCCTCGCGCGGCGCCGTGCGCAGGGTGCCCTCGGTGGGCGGTACGAGCCCGGCGGCGAGGGCCAGCAGGCTGGACTTGCCGGCGCCGTTGGGGCCGACGAGCGCGCATATCCGGCCTTCGGGCAGCCGGAAGGCGCAGTCGCGCAGTGCCCATGCCCCCTTGCGTCCGTAGCGCAGTCCGAGGCCTTCCGCCTCGATCACGGTGTCCGTCATGCGGCGCCGTCCCCCTTGAAGTGTTGGTCCAGTACGGATGCGAAGAGCGCGGCCACGTCGTCCCGTTCCATCCCGGCGTCCCGTGCCCGCCGCGCCCAGCCTTCGAGTTCGTCGTGGAGCGGGGAGTCGGCCGGGGCGCCGCCCAGGGACTTCCGGATGAAGGTGCCCATCCCCCGCTTCGCCTCGACGAGGCCTTCGCGTTCCAGCTCGCGGTAGGCCTTCAGGACGGTGTTCGGGTTGATGGCGGTGGCCTCCACGACCTCGCGCGCGGCCGGCAGTTTGTCGCCGGGTACCAGCAGGCCCAGGCGCAGGGCCTGTTTGGTCTGCTGGACGATCTGCAGGTACGTGGCGATGCCGCTGCGCCGGTCGATGCGGTACTCCAGCACGACAGCACCACCCTTTCACTAGTTGACTAGTGAAAGGGTGGTCCAAGGCCGCGCCGCTGTCAACCTCCGGCGGTGGCGCAAAAGGGATCGTCGCGCGCCTGGGCCGGGCGGCCGGTCCCTATGCTGGCGGCATGATCGACATACCCCTCTCCGCGCTCGAAGTCGCGATGGTCCAGACCGGCACCCGGGCCGTGGACACCCTGCGGGACACCGCGGCCTTCGCGCGGGAGCTGGAACGGCTGGACTACCACCGGGTCTGGTACGCCGAGCACCACCACTCCCCCGCGATCGGCGCGTTCCCGCCGGTCGTGCTCACCGCGCACGCCGCGGCGTCCACCTCGGTGATCCGGCTGGGCTCGGGCGGCGTGCTGGCCCCCAACCACGCGCCCCTCACCCTGGCCGAGCAGTTCGGCACCCTGGCCGCCCTGCACGAGGACCGCATCGACCTGGGGATCGGACGGGGCCCCGGCACCTTCGACGAGGGCATCGCGCGCGCCCTGCGCCGCGGGGCGGGGCCCACGACGGACGCCGAGTACCGGGAGGACGTGGCCGCCGTCCTGTCCTTCCTCGTGGAGGAGGTCGCGCTCGGCCCCCTGCCGGAGCCGTGGCTGCTCGCCTCCAGCTCCGCCGGGGCCGCGCTCGCCGCGGAGCTCGGCCTGCCGGTCGCCGTGGCCCACCACATCCGGCCGGAGAACACCCGCGCGGTCCTGGAGCGGTACCGGGCCGCGTTCACCCCGTCACGCTGGTGCGGGCGGCCCAGGGTACTGCTGTGCGTGGAGACGGTCTGCGCGGAGACGGAGGAGGAGGCCCAGCGGCTCGGCGGGCCGATGAACGTGGTCAAGGCGAAGCTGCTCCAGGGGATCAGCGACATGCCCTTCCCCACGCCCGAGGAGGCCGCCGCCCACCCGTTCACGGACCCGGAGCGGCAGGCTCTGGCCGGCTTCCGCGCCCAGCAGGCCGTCGGCGACCCCGAGACCGTCGTGCGCCGGCTCGCGGAGCTGGCCGCCGGGACCGGCGCGGACGAGCTGATGCTGACCACGCCCGTCTACGGCTTCCGCGACCGGGTCCGCTCGTACGAGCTGATCCGCAAGCAGCTGGGGGGCTGAGGGGGCCCGGGGCGGCGGCGTCAGCGGCCCTGGAGGGACCTGACGTTGTCGCCGAAGGTCCAGTTCCGGGAGCCGTCCCAGTTGAGGGACCAGGTCATGAGCCCCTTGAGCCGGCCGGCGTAGGGGTTCCAGGCCTGGGCGACGAGACCCGGTGCCATGTAGCCGCCGCCGGCGCCCGGCTGGGCAGGGAGCCCGGGGACCTGCTTGTCGTAGGGCACCTTGATCGTGGTGCCCTGGACGACCAGGCCCCGGTCGAGGCAGTCGGTCTGCGCCTTGAAGCCGGCGACGGTCCCGGCGGAGTAGGAATCGCCGGAGCAGCCGTACATGCTGCCGTTGTAGTACTGCATGTTCAGCCACCACAGCCGGCCGTTGTCGGCGTACTTCTTGATGACGGGCAGGTACGCGCCCCAGATCGAGCCGTACGCCACGCTGCCGCCGGTGACGTAGGCGGTCTCGGGGGCCATCGTCAGGCCGAATCCGGCCGGCATCTGCGCGAGCACGCCGTCGATGACGCGGATCAGGTTGGCCTGGGACGGGGAGAGGCGGGTGATGCTGCCGGAGCCGACGAGGCCGGTCTCGATGTCGATGTCGATCCCGTCGAAGTTGTACTTCTTCAGGAGGGGGACGACCGTCGCGACGAAGCGGTCCGCGACGGCGGTGGAGTTCAGGTCGATGCCCGCGGCCGCGCCGCCGATGGACATCAGGATGGTGAGGCCGTCCTGTTTGGCCTGGCACATCTCGGCGGGGGTGGGCACCTACACGGTGCTGTCCATGCCGTCCTCCCACAGCACGGTGCCGTCGGAGCGGATGACGGGGAAGGCCGCGTTGACCACGTTGTAGCCGTGCGCGCGGATGCGGCCGTCGGTGAGGGGGATCCAGCCGAGCGGAGGGTGGACGCCGTTCGCGGCGCCGTCCCAGTTCTCCCAGTACCCCTGGAGGACCTTGCCGGCCGGCTTCGGCTTCACCGCGCAGGTGTCGGGCGCGCGCGGCCCCGGGGGCTCGGCCGCGGCGGCCGCGGGCAGCTGGACGCATAACGCGGCGATGCCGAGGCCGAGGCCGAGCAGGCGGATGGTGCGACGGATCATGGGGGTGCTCCCTTCGTCCGTTCGCGCCGAAGTGGCGCGCCACCACGTAGGGTTGGTCCAGACCATCCATCCGTCAAGGGTGTGCGGACCCCTACTTCTCCAGGGCGCGGACCGCCTCGCGCTCCAGCTCCAGGCACCGGTCCACCCGTTCCGCGCACGCGTCGAACAGCGCCCGCCGCTCCTGCGCACCCGCCCGCGGGTCGGCGTCCCGGCCCAGCATGGCCAGCTCCGCCCAGTGCCCGGCGGACTCCCGGAAGAGCCCGGCCGCCTCCGGACGCCCGACGCGGTCCAGGAAGTCGGCGTACAGCGGGCGGGTCGCGCCCGGGGCCGTCCACTCCTCCTCCAGGCAGGCGTACAGCCGCCCCGTACCGGCCCGCAGGGCCTCGGGCGAGCCGCCGAACCGCCGCTCCCAGCCCGTCCCGGTGGTGCCGTCGCGCAGCTGGGCGGCGAGCTTCTCCATGCCGGTGAAGCCGAAGTTGACGTCGAAGGCGTTGCCGAGGACCGGCCCGGTGAGGTGCCTGACGGTGGAGGCGACGGCCCCGTCCACGTCCGGCTCTCCCTCCGCCGGCCCGGTGGGGACGATCAGCTGGTGGCGGCCCTTGCGGTGGGCGGTCCAGGCGGCGCCGAACTCCTCGCGTCCGATCCGGTACGGGGTCTGCGCGCCGTCCTCGACCAGCAGGTCGTCGCCGTCGTACCCGGCGATGACGACGGTGTACGGGTCGGTGCCGGTCATCTCGGCGTCCGGGTCGGCCGCGTGCCAGGGCAGGGAGGAACGGTCGACCACGCAGAACGCGGGCTGCCCGCCGTCCAGCGCCGCGCGGACCCGGCCCCAGCGGGGGTTCATCGCGCGGGTGGCCTCGTACGGGACACCGAGGCGGCCGAGCGCGACCTGCACCCAGGGCTCGGGGTGGGCCTGGGCCACGATCGTGAGGATGGGCAGGCGTCCCTCGTACTCGAAGACGAAGTACATGAAGCCGACGCCCCCGGCGAGGCCGGCCACGAGCTCCTCGTCGTGGACGCTGCCCAGGGCGTGCCTGATCAGCGAGGCCTCGCGGTGGCGGCCGGTGCCGAAGTCTTCGTATACGAGCACAGTCATGGGGTGAGCCTAACCGCGCGGTGCCCCGGCCGGTGACCGGCCGGGGCACCGCGCGGCCGCCGGTGCTCAGCGCAGGGCGGGGATCACGTCGCGCGTCTCGTCGACCTCGACGCCGGCGGTCCGGCGGGCCGCCGCCTCCGGGGGCGCCTCGTCCGCGCAGACGGTGCCCCGGGCGGGCAGCGCCAGCGTGGCGAGGTACTTCGTGGCCAGGTCGCTGACGCACGCGCTGCGGTTGTACGCCGTGTGCCCCTCGGCGTCGAACGTCAGCAGGCGGCCGTTCTCCAGCGTCCGGGCGAGGGAGACCGCGTCCTGGTAGGGGGTGTCGGGGTCCCCCGTGGTGCCGAGGACCAGGATCGGGGCGGAGCCGGCCGCCCGGTAGGAGCCCTCGTGGCGGCTCGGGCGCTCCGTCTGCCACTGGGCGCAGGTGGTCGCGTGGTTGTGGTCGTAGGTGGGCGGCCCGAAGCCGATCGCCGGCCCCAGCAGCGGGGCGGAGGCCGCTTCGGCGCTGACCAGCGCGCCCAGGAGCAGGGGGCTCTTCGGATAGGCGCGGTCGGCGCACTCCACGGCCAGGTTGACGTTGAGGAAGTCGAAGGACCCGGGTGAGGGCGGGTTGAGCAGGAAGGTGGACTGGCGCGCCTGCGCCGCCTTCAGGGCCTGGCCCAGGTAGGGCCAGATCTCCTTGCCCGAGTTGATGTTGAACATCAGGCGGTAGGCGAGGGTGTAGCCGGTCGCGGGGCGGCCGCTCGGGGTGATCACCGGGTCGGCGTCCAGTGCCCGCTTCAGCTCCTCGAAGGCCTCCCGGGGCCTGCCGTCGCCGAAGCCGCACCCGGCGGGGTCCTGCGCGCACCAGTCGAGGAACCGGCCCACGGCCCCGTCCAGGGCGGTGAACTGCGCGGCGTCGTAGGCGTAGGGCAGCTCGGCGTAGGTGCGCGGGTCGTAGGCGCCGTCCAGGACCATGGCGCGGACGCGGCGGGGGAACTCCGCGGCGTAGACGGTGCCGACGTAGCTGCCGAAGGAGCGGCCGTAGAAGGTGAGCTGCTCCTCGCCGAGGGCCCGGCGGAGCAGGTCGATGTCCTTGGCGTTGGAGCCGGTGCCGATGTACGGGGCGAGGTCCGCGGCGCGCCGGCGGCAGGCGGTGGCGAAGTCGAGGCCCTGGCGGACCGCTTCGTGCAGGGCTCCGGGACCGGGTACGCCGCGTGCGGCGTCGACGGCGGCGGAGTACTCCTTGTCGTTCCAGCACTCGATCTGCCCGCTGCGCCCCACGCCGCGCATGTCGTAGCCGACGATGTCGAAGGCGTCGCGGAGGGAGGCGGGCAGGTTCTCGTAGCTGTTGCGGGCGAAGTCCACACCGGAGTTGCCGGGGCCGCCGGGGTGGAGCAGCAGGACGCCGGTGCGGTGGGCCCGGTCGGGCGCGAGCCGGCGGGTGACGGCGAGCGGGATCGTGCGCCCGGCCGGGTCGCGGTAGTCCAGCGGTACGCGGGCGGTCGCGCACTCGAACGCGTCCCCGGGGGCGGCGCCCTCGCACGGGCCCCAGGACAGGACGGGGACGGGCGGGGCGGCGGGGGACGGTGCCGCCGTAGCGGCCCCGGGCGCGGCCCCGAACAGGGCGGTGACCGCGGTCAGCACGAGGGATATCCCCCACACCACTCGTTTGCGCGGCTCGATGGTCGAACGGGTCCGCATACGGCGGGCTCCTTGGTGACGGGTCGGACGGGACGGGTGGCCGTCGAACGGCGGCGCGCACGATCGGGGGCTCGTGCGCGCGGGCTCGGCCGGGCGGCGTGGCCAGGTTCGCACCCCCGGGCCCGCCCGGACAGGGGGTCGATGGTGCCTACACATCCGGAGGTTGACGCTCCTTCGCCGTCGTCCGGACCGGACCGTCAGCCTTCGACGCCCGTCGCCGTGTGCGGGGCGCCGACCGGCTTGGATTCCGGGGAGCCGCGCTGGCGCAGGTAGACGGAGAGGATGGCCATGGCCGCGACCGCCAGCAGCTCGGACTGCCAGTTCTGCAGCGACCGGTTCCAGAAGTCGGCCGACGCCAGGTAGGCGCCCCAGGCGACCGGGTCCTGGAGCTGTCTCAGCTGCTGCTCGTCGTAGGCCGCGACGCCGGTGACGGACTGGGCGAACCAGGACAGCAGGAACAGCACGGCCATCACCGTGCCCAGCGAGCGCGCGTACAGGTGCTGGCGCCAGTCCCCGGTGCCGGCCCAGCGCGGCGAGTCGGCGCGGGCGTGCCCGCCCATGCTCTGTTCGCGTTCGCTCTCGGGGCCGGCCTTGTGCAGTTCCTTCGACTCCGGGGAGCCGCGCTGGAGCAGCCAGACGGTGCCGAAGATGTACAGGAAGAACTGCAGGAACTCCGACTGCCAGTTCTCGGTGACGTCCACGGCGAAGTCCGAGGACATCAGGTAGTCCCCGAACGCGAGGGGCTCCAGCCCGTCGACGGCGAGCGCCTCGTTGAACTCGGCGTGCCCGGCGACGGCCTGGCCCGCCAGTACGAGCAGGAATCCGGCGCCGAAGGCGAGGGTGAGGCTGTTGTCGTGCCAGAAACCCCGGCGGCCCGCGGGGGCGGTCACCGGTGCATCACCCCGATCGCGAGGAAGTAGCCGAGTCCGCCCAGGATGACGGCGAGGCAGGTGACGAAGAGGCCCTTCATCTCACTCTCCCTTGAGCGTGCACCGGTACGGGAGGTCCTGGCGCGCGGTGCAGCCCGCGGCCACCACCTTCCAGCCGCCGCGGAACTGGGACAGGAACAGCGTGTCGGCGGCCAGTCGCAGCAGGGCCTGGCGGCCGTACACCTCGGTAGCGCGTACGGGGCCGCCGTGCGGCAGCCGGGCCTCCGGCAGCGCCCGGGCGCAGGGCGCCTCCTCCTGCTGTTCCAGCTCCTGGCGGGTGCCGGGGGCGAGCAGTGCGCAGGCCCGGGCGTAGTCGGAGGCCTTCAGGGCGCGTTCGAAGGCGGCCGCCGCGTCCCGTGCCGCGTCCTGCCGGGGCGCGGGCGCCCCGCACCCGGCGAGCACGGCCGCGGCCCCGGCGCAGCAGGCGAGCGCCGTCGCCAGGGCGGGCGCACGGCGCGCGCGTCCGGGACGTGTCGTGCCGTCCAAACCGCTCCTCCTGACGCCGGGGCCGGCCGGCGCCCGGGGAGAGCGCCGCCGTCCGGGGAGGGTTCCCCCGGCGGGCCCGTCCGTCCCGGTCCCCGCCGGGAAAGCACCCGTGCGCGGGAGGGGGTGGGGCCGGTCAGCCACGCCGCCGGCCCCCGTGCGGGGCCCGGCCCGATCCGAAGGACACGGCTCAGTCGGCCGGGGTGAAGGTCACGGGGAGGGACAGGGGGCCGCGCAGGCCGCCGGGGCGCCAGGGGATCTCGTCCGGGCGGACGGCAAGGGCGAGGCCGGGGAGCCTGCGCAGGGCCGTGCCGATGGCGATCTCCCCTTCGAGACGGGCCAGCGGTGCGCCCAGGCAGTAGTGGATGCCGTGCCCGAACGCCAGGTGGGCGTTGTCCCGGCGGGTGATGTCCAGGCGGTCGGGGTCGGGGAAGCGGACCGGGTCCCGGTCGGCGATGGCGGAGGCGATCAGCACGGTCGATCCGCGCGGGATCCGCACGCCGGCGATCTCGAGGTCCTCGCGGGCGAAGCGGGCGATGCCGGGGTTCACCGGACCGTCGTAGCGCAGGAACTCCTCGACCGCCCCCGGCAGCAGCCCGGGGTCGGAGCGCAGCAGGCCGAGCTGGTCGGGGTGGGCGAGCAGCATCGCGAGGCCGCCGGCGATCAGGTTGACGGTGGTGATGTAGCCGGCGGCCAGCAGCAGGAAGACCATGGCGATCAGCTCGTCCTCGGACAGCCGCCGTTCCTCGTCCCGGGCGGTGACCAGGGCGCTGAGCAGGTCGTCCCCGGGGTGGGCCCGCTTTTCCCGGATGAGCGCGGTGACGTAGCCGCGCATGTGCTGCCAGGCCTCGTTGACGACGGCCGGGTCCGGCGGCTCCGCGCCGCGGGTGACCAGGCGGTCCGTCCAGCGCTGGAAGTCGTGGCGGTCGTCCACCGGGACGCCGAGCAGTTCGCTGATCACGGTGACGGGGAGGGGCAGCGCGAAGTCGGCGACGAGGTCGGCGCGGCCGGCGGGGAGGACCGCGTCGAGCAGCCCGTCGGCGAGGGCCTGGACGCGGGGCCGCATCCCGGCCACCCGGCGGGCGGTGAACGCCTGGGAGACCAGGCGGCGCAGCCGGGTGTGGTCGGGCGGGTCGCTGCGGAGCATGTTGCCGAGCATCGCCTCGCGTCCGGTGCCGGGCAGCTGCCGCAGCAGGCGGGTGTCGGTGGCGTCGCGTACGTCGCTGCTCAGGCGGGGGTCCGACAGGGCCTCCAGGGCGTCCTCGTGGCGGGTGACCAGCCAGGCGTCCAGGCCGCCCGCGATGACCGCGCGGTGGACGGGGGCCTCTTCGCGCAGGTGCCGGTAGAGCGGGAACGGGTCGGCGACGAAGGCCGGGTCGGCGTAGGGCAGCAGGACGGGCCGCTCGCCCGCGTCGGGTCCGGGGTCGTCGCCTGATCGCGTCGTCACCCGGCCATGATGCCCGGCGCGGCGGTCCCGGGGCAGGAGCGCCACGGCGGCCCGTACGACCGCCGGGAGGAGGGCGGGGCGGGCCGGCCCGTCCTCCGGGGAGGCACGTCCCGCCCGGCCGGTCCCGAAGGCACCCCGGGCCGTCCGGACACCCGCCCCGCGGCCCGCGCCGGCCCTCCGCTACCTTGGCCGGATGCACAGACGCAGCAGGTGGGAGCCGTACCACCGGGCCGGACGGACTGCCGCCGCCACCGCCGCGGCCGCGCTGATCGGCGTGCTGACGGGCTGTTCGGACCTGCCGGGCGAGGAGGAGGTCCGCTACGCCGGGGACTACGGCGGCCACGAGCCGCTGGCCGTGGTGGGGTACCCGTCGACGGGCACGCTGCGGACCGCTCAGGAGGTCGTCTGGCGTACGGCCGACGGGAACACGGCGGAACTGGCCGCCCTCGCGGCTCCGGGCACCGCGCGGGGCGTCCCCGTGGCGACGGCGCGGAACTGGATCTCCGCCTTCGGCGAGGGCGCCCGGGGGAAGGTGACCGCGGAGTTCTACGACGAGGGCTCCAAACGGCAGAGCGTCGTCCTGTACTTCCACGCGACCGGCCAGATCAAGCAGATCGACGTCCGCACGGGCATGGGCGGCGAGGACCGCGACTGGTACGTGTACATGGACGAGCCGCAGCCCGCGGCGGCCACGGCCGTGCCGTCCTGGATCCCGAAGACGCCGGGCGCGCTCGGCTCCCGGTCGGTGCCCTAGGAACTACGGCCAGGAGGCGTCACCGGGCGGTCGGGGTGCGGGGGGCCGGCCCAGGTGGCGGAGGTCGGCGGGGCCGAAGGGCCTGCGCGTGGCCGCCTCGGTGGCCGATGCCGTCAGCAGTGCTTCCAGCAGCAGTTCCTCCGGCGCGGCCGCACCGGTCACGCGGCGCAGGCACAGGGAGAGGAGGGCCAGGGTGCGTTCCTGCGCGGGCCGTTCGGGCGAGTCCTCGGGGAGCAGGGCGACGAGTTCCGCCTGGATCTCGACCACCCGCCGCAGGACGTCGTGGTCGTGCAGCCGAAGGACGCCTCCGTAGAGCGCGCCGGCCACGTCCTGGCGGAGCCTGATCCGCCAGCCCAGCGAGACGTGCGGGAAGGACGGGGCGGCGAGTACGGCCTCGGCGGCCGCCGACAGCTCGGCGAACCGCTCCGCCGTGGGGCTCCGCCCGAACGCCTTGTGCGCCCTCTCCATCCGGGCCACGACGGGATCCAGGTCCGCCTCGGCGCGGCGGCGGGCGGGCTCGCGCGGGGCGGCGGGCGGAGCGGGCCGCAGGGTGTCCGGCCACGGCCTGGCCTCGAAGTTGTGCAGCACCCGCAGGACGTCCCGGAGCATCCCCCGGGAGGTGTAGAAGTCCTCGGGGTCGGTCACCAGGCGGAAGCGGACCTCGTCGCGCCGCTCCACGAGTTCGCGCGCGGCGCGTTCGGCGGTGACGCGGGCGGTGGGCACGATGAGCACGGGCGAGGAGCTCTCGGGCCGCAGCATGAGGTAGGCCACGCCGTCGAGTTCGGAGTGCGCCACCATCATCGTGACCGGTCCGCGTTCCTCGTCCAGGCCCAGCACCGGCAGTTCGACGAGGAGGGCCTGGTGCGGGGTCCGGTGCTGGAGGAGGACGACGCGCCGCCGCGCGGCGAGCCGGCGGTCGCCCGTCAGCACTCCGGCGAGGTCGCCGCCGTCGCGCAGGCACAGGGTCGTGTCGTCGTCGAGTTCGGCGAGCCACTCGTGGAGCCAGGACGGTGACAGGTGGCAGGCCCGCTGGTCCTGCCAGGGCGAGATGAACCACAGGGCCGTGTCGCCCTCGTCCAGCCACATCGGTTCCCGGCCGACGGGCTCCACGCCGGGCACCCGGACGGGGAGCGCGTTGTGCAGCACCTCGACCAGGGGGTAGCCGTGGAGTTCGTCGGTCGGCGGGTCGAGGTCGATCCGGCCGTTCGTGGAGGTGGTCTGGGTGAGGACCACCGACAGCAGGGCCGGATGCAGCCCCGGCATGGTGAGCGCCGGCAGGGCCCACACGCCGGCGAGGACGTCCCGGTCGTCCTGCGGCAGCGTGGTGTCCGCGAGGAGCGGCCCGATGACGTTCTCGACGAGTCCGTCCAGCCACTCCGAGGTCGGGAGGTCGTCGGGAAGCCGGCCGTAGGCGAGGGGCTCTCCGTCGACGCGTACGTGAGCGAGCAGGCGGGCGGTCGCGTCGGCTCCGCCGCGCGCCGCGCGGAGCAGGTCCCCGTCGGGCAGCTCGCGCAGGGCGCGGCACAGGACGGGGAAGCGGCGGTCCGGCCGGTTGCGCGGGTCGCGGAACCACTGCTCGGCCCGTTGGGGCCGGTGGAGCCGCTGGGGCTGCCACGCCTCCAGGACGGGTACGGCGAGGGCGAGTTGGCCGAGGGCGAGGGCGAGCCGCTCCCGGGCCTGCGGGGGCAGGTCGCGGGTGCGCAGCCACTCCAGGGCGTCGGCGGCGTCGAGGTAGGGCTGGGGGTGCCTGGCCCGGTAGGCCTCCATGCCGGCGGGTGCGACGTCCAGGCCGGGCAGGAACGTCGCCACCGCCTCCTGGGTGAAGCGGGACGCCTGGACGGTGGCCGCGAGCAGCCGCGCGCACCGGTCGCGCAGCGGGCCGGGCTGGTAGGGGTCCATGGCGGAGGGGCTCAGGACGAGCTGGGTCCAGCCGAGGGGGGTGGTCCTGAGCAGGACGTCGTGCACGGATTCGTGCGCGAGGATCTCGGTGAGCGGGTCGCCGTGGGTGATCCGGTCGATGCTGACGAGGATGCGGCCGCCCCGGCAGAGCCCCGCCCAGTCGCGGCTGAAGTCGAGGACGCGCGCGGTGGATCCGGTGCGGGCCGGCGGGCGGGAGTGCGGGCGGGAGGGGGAGGTGCGGGGCATGGCGGGCCTTTCAGCGTGAGCCGTCCTCGCCCGGTGCGGCGGGCGGGGCGGGCGGGTGCGGGGCCGGCTCCCGCTCGTGCTGGTGCTCGTACGGGAGGGCGGTGAGCGGTACCCCCTGCGCCCAGAACCGGGTGAGCCGGCGGCCCAGGTCCCGCTCGGCGTCGGGGTCGGCGGGCAGGGGCAGGTGCAGGGCGGTCAGCAGGTCGAAGCGGTGCAGGTCGAAGGCGGCCGAGAGGGCCTCGCCGTAGCCGCGGGCCGCCGCCACGGCCGCGCGGTACGCCACCCAGGCCGGCAGGAGGAACCCGGCCGGGCTCGCCCGCCACCAGCCGTCGGCGCCGAGGACGAGGGGGACGCTCAGCAGTCCGGTGGCGGCCGCCGTCACGCTCAGGCGGCACGCCAGGTCGAGCTGGTCGCGCCGGTCGTCGACGACGGCCCGGACGCGGTCCCCGAGCAGGGGGTGGAGCCGGGGCCACCAGACCACCGCGTCCGCCCCGTACGCGGCGCCCGCCGTCGCCTCCGCGGCGCGCAGGGTGTTGCCGAGTGCCGTCGGCAGGAGCGGCACCGGGGGCGGTGGGAAGCTCCGCGCCAGCTGCCAGGCGGCCGCCAGGATCCGCTGCCGTTCGGCTTCGGCGGGGTCGGCGGTGGCGACCGTGGCCGCCCGGGCCAGGCCGTCGCGGGCCCGTTCCTGCGCCGTGACCCCGAGCCGGGCGACGGCGCGGGCCGGGCGCGGCCAGTACCCCTCCAGCAGCCGGACGAGGGGGGTCTGGAGCGGGTGCAGGAGCACGGCGACGAGCAGCGCCCCCAGGGCGAGTGCGGCGAACGCGGCGCCGGACAGGCCGTGCAGGCGCGACAGTGCCCGGGACATCTCGATGCCGCCCCCGGGCGCCCGGGCGGCGAGGAGGGCGCCGAGGTACGCCAGGGCCGCGTACGTGGGCAGGTAGCCGACGAGGGCGAACCGGGAGGCGGTCAGCTGGGTCACGCCCGTCGCGAGCTGGGCGGGGGTGCTCACCGCGCGGCGGTCTCGTGCGATCGCAGGGGTACCTGGTGCTCCGGGCAGGCCGGCGGGACGTCCGGATGGCGCGCGAGCAGCACGGTCGTGTCCCCGTGGGGGCAGCGGAACTCCAGCAGCGCCCAGGACACGGGCAGTCCGGGGAGGGTGGCACCGTCGCCGGTGCCCAGCGCGAACCCGCCCGCCGTGTCGTCCGGGCCCGGGCCGGCGTCCTCGTCCTGCGCCCCCGCGTCCTCCAGCAGCACGTCCGCGTCGCCGTCGCCGTCCACCCACCGGAACGCCTCGCCGCCGAGCGCGATGACCACGGCCCTCACCCCGGCGGGCGCCGCGGCGAGGAGCCGGCGTGCGGTGTCGGCGTCGCCCTCCCGGAGTTCGCCGGGGAAGCCGCCCCGGCGCACCCACACCATCACGTCGCCGGCCTGCTCCCCGCGGACGGTCCTCATGCGTGCCCCTTCCCCCCTCGGCCGGTCGCGGCCGGTGTGGAAAGCACATGATGCAGGGGTGGGCCGGAGCCTGTCCGGCCGTTGGCGCCACTGCCGCGGATCCGGTGCCGGCCGCCCGCTCCGGGTGGCCGCGGAGCGGGGGCGTACTCGTACTGCCGTCCGGCAGGGCATCGTCCGTACGGGTGAACGGCATTGCCGGCCGGGATGGCAGCATGACCCCATGGCTCCTGATGATCTCGACCAGCTGTTCGCCTCCCCCGCCACGCTGCTGGCGGCCGGACCCGGTGCCCTCGGGGAACTGCCCGCCACGGGCGGCGGTGCGGGCCGCGAGGCCTTCGGGCAGGCGGTCGCGGTGCTCGACGGGGCCGAGGTGTCCCGGGCCGAGTTCGCCTCGTGGCTGCACTTCGGCGCGCGGGTGCTGGGTCACGAGGCGTACGCGGGCCTGGTCGCCGCGGCCGCGCCGGACATGCCGTGGCGGACCGTCTGGGCCTGGTGGCGCCCGGTCGGCGCCTACCGGGCCCAGCCGAACCTGTCGGGCGGCGCGGACCTGGAGGTCCAGGAATCGGCGGACGGCCGGGTGCTGTTGAAGCTGGAGGCGACCTGGGCGGGCGAGCGCTGGTTCGACCCGGCCACCGGTGAGCAGGTACCGGCCCCGGCCGAGGGGGAGTTCACCGAGCGCCCGTACGACGCCGGGGCCGGGGCCGAAGGGGAGGACGCCTGCTTCGACGACGAGGACGAGCCGGTCCTCCACCGGCCCGGGACATGGGAGGAGCCCGTACCGCTCGGCGGGGGCCGGTTCGCCTTCGCCGAGGAGCGCGGGATCGTGGTCGTCGAGCGCGGCGGCGACCTGCCGGCCGACGCGTCCGCCGGTGCCGTCGGGTGGGGCACGGACGGGCCCTGGTTCGCGGGGCCGGCGGCCGCCGGGCTGCCGCTCGACGCCGGCCGGCTGGCGGAGGCCTTCGGGGCGGACTGGGTGCTGCGCCTGGCGCCCGAGCGGCAGCCCGCGGCGCTGCGCCACTCCCCCACCCGGGAGCTGATCGCGGCCGCGGGGCTTCCGCGCTGGTGGGCGGCGGGGGTCGCCTCGTTCTCCCTGGCGTGGACCGGGGCGGGCGCGCACCAGGTGGAGCCCGGGGAGGACGGCCTGCTGCCGCTGGGCACCTTCGACCTGATGTACGGCGACTCCGGCCGGGTGTCCGTCCACCCGGAGACGGGCGCGGTGTGGATGGTCCGCAACGGCGGGGAACCGTTCCTCTTCGCCCGGGACGTGGAGACCTTCGTACGGCTGCTGGAGGCGGTGTACCGGTTCATGGGCGCGTGCTGGAGCCCGTACCCCGGCGAGGACGGCAAGCGGGACTTCGTGCGCGAGGCGGCCGCTCTGGAACCGCTCTCGGTCGACCCCGCCACACCCGCCGGGGAAGTCTGGGAGCACCTGTTCGCGGCCATCGTCGAGCTCAGCGTCTGGGGTTACTGAGCCCGGCGCGGGGCGCCGGTGCCGAGCCCGGCGCGGGGCGGGCCGCCGCGTCAACCCCGACGATCGTCAGGGGTGCGGGCAGACCTTCGGCCGGGGTGCGCGGGTAGTTCCGTCCCTACGGTCGGGGCATGGATTCGATCATGAGATGGGGCCGGGGGTGCCGCCCTCTGCTCGCGGTCGTCCCGGCCGGTGCGGGAGCGGCGGCCGTGGCGTGGCTGGCCCCCGGCGAAGCGGTGGGAACGAACGCGCCGGTGCGCGTCACCGGGGGCTGGTCGGCCGCCGGATACCGGGCGTTGACCGGGAGCGTGGCCGACGGCCCGCCGTGGGCGGGGGGCCTGGCGGGGCCGGCCGGTGACGGCACGCTGCTGCTGCTCGGACTGCTGCTGCTCTGGGCGGCCTGGGGCGCCCTGCGCCGCCGGGACGCCCGGGGCCTGGCCGGAGCCGCGGCGGCCGCCGCCGGGACCGTCCTCGCCTACGCGGCCAGTGAGGCCGTCAAGCTCCTCGTCGCCGAGGAGCGTCCCTGCCGCGCCCTGACCGGGGTCCGGGCGCGGGCGGTGTGTCCCGAGCCGGGTGACTGGTCCTTCCCCAGCAACCACGCGACCCTGGCGGTCGCGCTGGCCGTGGGGGTGGTCCTCGTACGGCCCCGGCTCGCCGCCCTGGCGCTGCCGGTGGGCGCGGCGGCCGCCCTGCTGCGGGTGGCTGCCGGGGTGCACTACCCGCACGACGTGCTGGCGGGGGCGGCGCTCGGCGCGGCGGCCGTGGCGGCCGTACGGCTCCTCGTCCAGCCGTACGCCGTACGCCGGGTGTCAGCGCTGCTCGGCCTCCGGGCGGCCGGACGGCACCGGGACCACGCCGGCCTCGTGCGCGACCACCGCCGCCGCGGCCCGGTTGTCGACGCCGAGGCGCGCGAGGATCGAGCTGACGTGGGCCTTCACCGTGCCCTCGGCGAGCCCCAGGCGGCGCGCGACCTGGCCGTTGGAGAAACCGCTGCCGAGGTAGCCGAGCACTTCCCGCTCGCGGCCGGTCAGGGCGTCGACCCTGGCCCGCGCCGCGGACCGGCGGGCGGCGCCGGCTCCCGCGCCGCCCGCCGCCAGGTGGGCGACGACCCGGGCCGCGACCTTCGGTGACAGGTAGGCGGCGCCTTCTGCGACGGCCCGGACGCCGGCGATCAGCTCCTCCGGTTCCCCGGACTTGATCAGGAATCCGGCGGCGCCCTCTCCCAGGGCCCGCAGGATGTACTCGTCCTCGCCGAAGGTCGTCAGCATCACGACTCCCGTCCCGGGCACGGTCCTGCGTATCTCTGCGGCGGCTTCCAGACCGCCGGTACCGGGCATCCGGATGTCGAGGACCGCCACGTGCGGGCGGTGCAGCCGGACCAGTTCCACCGCACGCCGGCCGTCGGCGGCCTCCGCGACCACGGTGATGCCCGGGTCGGTGGCGAGGACCGCGCGGACGCCCGCGCGGACCATGGGCTCGTCGTCGGCGATCAGGATCCGGATCATCGGACGTCCTTCCCGGTGTAGGTGTCGGTGGAGACCAGGCGCCCGGCCCGGAAGCAGAGGCGGTAGAGGTCCCCCGAGCGGTCGTCGAACGGGTCGGCGGTCTGTACGTAGAACTCGCAGACCGCGTCAGGCGGTTCGGGCGTGGGAGCCGCGGGGCGGCGGGTCGTCTGGCGTTCGGGCAGGTACCGCGCCACCTCCGCGCGGGGCAGACCCGGGTACAGGCGGGCGTGGTCGGCGGGCGCGAGGACCGACTGCCGGGCGGTGACGGTGTCCCAGGCGCGCACCCCGCCGATCAGCAGGGCGCAGGTGCACAGCGGTACGAGCACGCCCGCGGCGGCGGTACGGCCCAGCCGGCGACGGGCCGTCCGGTGCTCGGGTGGCAGTGCTCCGGCGGGCCGGGCGGGGGGTGGGGGCGGCAGGGTGCCCGGGCGGTGCGGGAGCGCGGCGCGTACGGCGAAGCCGTCGCCCTCGGGGCCGCAGGTGAAGGTGCCGCCCGCCAGCCGGACGCGTTCGTCCAGGCCGATGAGGCCGAAGCCGTGCCCGTCCCCGGCCGCCGGGGCCCCGGAAGCGAACGGTGCGGGCCGGGGGGTCCGGGCGGGCCGGTCCCGGGGCCCTTCGGGAGCACCGGGCACCGGGTGGTCGGTCACGGTGACCTCGGTCCGGTCCCCGGTGTGGCGGACGAGGACGGTCGCGCGGTGCCCGGGGGCGTGCTTGGCGACGTTCGTCAGGGCCTCCTGGACGACCCGGAGTACGGCCCGTCCGACGGCGGGGGGCGGCGCACCGCCGCCGTCCGTCCCGGTGTCGTCCGGTACGCCCTCCACACGCAGCCTGGCGTCCAGCCCCGCGGCGGCGGCCCGGTCCACCAGGGCCTCGACCTCCGCCGGCCCGGCGGCCGGCCCGGTCCCCTGCGCCGGCTCCGACGGCTCGCGCAGGACCCCGATCACCTCCCCGAGGCGGTCCACGGCGGCGCCCGCCCTGGCCCGGATGTCCTGGGCGGCGGCCCGGTGTTCGTCCGGCAGCCCGGGGGCCAGCTTCAGCGCCCCCGCCGACAGGGCGATGAGGCTGAGGTCGTGGCCGAGGAGGTCGTGCATGTCCTGCGCGATGCGCGTCCGTTCGCGCAGCCGGGCCTGTTCGGCCACCAGCCGCTGTTCCCGCTCCAGCCGTGCGGCCCGCTCCCACCCCGCCCGTACGAGTTCGCGGTACTGGCGCAGGAAACGGCCCGCGAACCAGGGCAGCATCGCCGCCACGAGGAGCAGCCCGACGAACCGGCTCGCCCACCCCAGCCAGGCCGGCACGAGGAGTACGCAGACCACCGCGGCGGCGAGGACCGCGGCCAGGGCCGCCGCCGTGCTCCGGGCACGGCCCGGCTGCCGGCCGGCGAGGAAGGCGCAGGCCGCCGCAGGCAGTCCCCACCACAGGGTGGACACGCCCGTGCCGACACCGGCCACCGCCCCGGCGAACAGGGCGGCGGACAGCACCGGCACGGGTATCCGTATCGGTATCGGTATCCGAACCCGGGTCCGTCCCGGTGCCGGCACCGCCCGGCCGTTCAAGATCGTTCTTCTCACGGACGTGACCCTACGCAACCGGGCCGGTCCCGCGGCACCGCCGAAAGTCCACTACCGCTGGCCGGCTCCGGTGAGGACCACCAGGCGCTGGGTCGCCCGGGTCATCGCGACGTAGCGGTCGACGGCGCCCGCCACGCCCGTGCCGAACTCCTGCGGGTCGACGAGGACGACCAGGTCGAACTCCAGCCCCTTCGACAGCCGCGGGGTCAGCGACCGGACGCGGGGCGTCGCGCGGAACGTGGGGTCGCCGATGACGCAGGCGATCCCTTCCGGGTGCGCGCGGAGCCAGGCGTCGAGGACCTCGTCCCGTTCGGCGGCGGACCCGTGGACGACGGGGATGCCGCTGCTGCGGACGGACGCCGGCACGTTGGCGTCCGGGAGGGCGGCCCGGATGACCGGCTCGGCCTCGGCCATGACCTCCTGCGGGGTGCGGTAGTTGACGCTCAGCGAGGCCATGGTGATCCGGTCGAGCCCGATCCGTTCGAGCCGTTCGCGCCAGGACTCCGGGAACCCGTCCCTGGCCTGGGCCCGGTCGCCGACGATGGTGAAGCTGCGGGAGGGGCAGCGCCGCAGCAGCATCTGCCATTCGGCGTCGGTCAGTTCCTGGGCCTCGTCCACGACGACGTGCGCGAACGGGCCCGCGAGCAGGTCCCGGTCGGCGGAGGGCAGCGCCGTCTCGTCGATCAGGCTGTCCTGGAGGTCCCTGCCGCGCAGCATCGTCACCGCGCCCTCGCCGTCAGCGTCGGCCGCGACCACGCTGTCGATGACGTCGGCCATGCGCCGGCGTTCGGCGGCGACGGAGGCCTCGCGCCGGCGCTCGCGCAGCGAGGCCCCCGAGTCGCCGAGCCGGTGCCGGGCCGCGTCCAGCAGCGGCAGGTCGGCGACCGTCCAGCGTCCGGCGTCCTCGCGCTGGAGCCGGGCGACCTCCTCGCGGCTGAGCAGGGGCGCGCACCTGCGCAGGTAGGCGGGGACCGTCCACAGGTCGGCGACGAGGTCGGTGGCCTCGAGCACGGGCCACGCGCGGTCGAGGGCGGTGACCAGCTCCCGGTTCTGCCGCAGCGACCTGTTCAGCAGCTCGGGCGAGAGGTCGTCCTCGTCCCCGTCGCCCTCGTCGAGGTGCTTGTCCAGCAGGATCTCGACCAGTTCCGCCCAGATCTGCTCGCGGGCCTCGTTGTGCGGGGTACCGGGTTCGACGGCCGCGAACGCGGCGGCCCAGTCGTCGGGGGTCAGCCGGACGTCGGCCCAGTGCGTGCTGACCGTCATCCCCTTCGCCGGCGGCTCCTCGTAGAGCCCGACGGCCGCGTCGATCGCCTCCACCAGGGCCGCGGAGGACTTCAGCCGGGCCACCTCCGGGTCGCCCTCGGGCTCCGCCGTGGCGCCCTCGGCGACGAGGTCGCGGAGGGTACAGGTCTGTACGCCCTCCTCGCCGAGGCTGGGCAGGACGTCGGCGACGTACGACAGGTAGGGGCGGTGCGGTCCTACGAAGAGCACGCCGCCCCGGCGGTGGCCCAGGCGGGGGTCCGCGTAGAGGAGGTGGGCGGTGCGGTGCAGGGCGACGACGGTCTTGCCGGTGCCCGGGCCGCCGTCGACGACGAGGGCGCCGCGGGATCCCGCCCGGATGACGGCGTCCTGGTCCGCCTGGATGGTGCCGAGGACGTCCCGCATCCGGGACGACCGGTTGCCCGCGAGGCTCGCGATGAAGGCCGACTGGTCGTCGAGCGCGGCGTGCCCCGCCAGGGCGTCGACGGTGAACACCTCGTCCCAGTAGTCGCCGATCCGGCCGCTGTTCCAGCGGTACCTGCGGCGGCTCGCCAGACCCATCGGGTTGGCGTGGGTGGCCGCGAAGAAGGGTTCGGCGGCCGGCGAGCGCCAGTCGACGAGCAGCCGGCGGCCCGTGCTGTCGGTCAGGCCGAACCGGCCGACGTACAGGGGCTCGGGGTCGTCGGCGAGGACGACGCGGCCGAGGCACAGGTCCAGCCCGAAACGGCGCAGCAGGCGCAGGCGGGCGGTCAGCCGGTGGATCTCCGCGTCCCGGTCCATGGCCTCCCGGCCGGCGCCCCCGGGTGCCCTGCGCGCGGCGTCGAGCCGTTCGCGGACCTCGGCGGTCGTCTGCGCGAGGGCGTCCCCGATGGCGGCGAAGTGCCGTTCGTCGCCGGCGACGAGCTCGGGGGCGGCCTTGGCGCGGAGGTGGCCGGGAAGGTCGAACACGCTGGTGGTCAGCGGGGGCACTGGTGCGGCTCCGATCCAGGGTCGTTCGCGACCCGTGTGTTGCGGCGGTTTTGGCTCAGGCCGGTGATTCTGCGGGAGGACGGGGGCCTTGCCGCAAGCCCCCTGGTGCGTTATAACTTGAGAGTGGCAAGGAGTGGGTTCACCTCCTTGCCTTTGTTGTTTCCGCCGCTCCCGTGTGGATGACCCGCCTCCACGACGCGACCCGGCCTGCGCGATCCCCCGACGCCCCGCCCGTTCCCGGAACTCCCCCCGAACCGCCCCGCACCGCTCCCCCCGTACGCGCCCCCGGATAATGGCAGCGCCGCGCGGCGACCCGCGCCGCCGCGCACCGACCCGGGGAGACGAAGGTTCCATGACGCTGAAGGAAGGCCGGCGGGTGACGCTGGCGGCCGACATCGGGCTCGCCGACGCGCTGGCCGCGGCGGACGGCTGCGGCGCCCCGCCCGTGCCGGTGGCCGGGTTCCTCGCGCTGGCGGCGGGCACGGCGGGGACGGTCGAGCGGGTGGACCGGGTGGAGCGGCGGGAGAGCCACGGCGTCCGCGAGTACGCGCGCCTCAGGTCGCTCTTCGACTCCTTCGGGCACGCCATGCCGCAGGCCAGCAGGCGGCAGCTGGAGGAGCAGCTCGCGGCCCTGGAGCCGGAGTGGACCGCGCACCAGGAGCTGGGGCCCGGCGTGACGGTCCGGGTGCGCTTCGACAACGGGTTCGTCCTGGACGGGACGCCCGCGGACCTGTTCGCCGACGCGGGCGGGGACCCGTGCTGATCCGGGGCCGCCCGGCCGCCGCGGGTGCCGCGGTGGCGGTGGTGCTGGCGGGGCTGGGCCTGCGGGCGGTGGCCGGCGGGAGCGTGGCGAAGTACGGCGGTGACGCGCTGTACGCCGTCCTGGTGCTGGCCCTGGTCGTGCTGGTGGCTCCCCGGCTGGCGGCGGCGCGGGCCGCGGCCGCCGCGCTGGCCGTCAGCTGGGCGGTGGAGTTCCTCCAGCTCACGGGGGTGCCGGCGGATCTCTCCCGGCGCAGCACGGTGGCCCGGCTGGTACTGGGGTCCACCTTCGACGCGCCCGATCTGCTCTGGTACGCCGTGGGCGCGGCGGCGGGCGGGCTCGTCCTGTGGGCCGTGCGGGCGCGCCGCTCACGCAGCACGGTGAGGCCTTTGCCCGTTTTGTGAGAACGGTTACCTTCTCACCCGAACGGCGCTCTTCCGGGTTCATGATGGGTGACCGGAACTGTCGTCTACGCGCCCCCCTGCCACGGCCCTGGTGCCGTCGGCGGCCGGTCGGCGCCACTAGGGAGAACCGTGCGACCTGCGGGAAGCTGGACGGGGAAGAACTGGCGGATCGCGCTGCCGGTGGCGGGAGGGGCCCTCGTGCTCGGCCTCGGCGGCCTCTACGCGGCCGGGCTCGCCGTGGGCGACGACGTCGCCGACGGCACCCGGGTCCGGGGCGTCGAGATCGGCGGCATGAGCCGTGCGGCGGCGCAGAGCACGCTGCTCCGGGAGCTCGGTCCGCGGGCCGGTGCCCCCATCCCGGCGGGCATCGGGGACCGCGTCGAGCAGGTCGCCCCCGCGTCCGTCGGCCTGTCCCTGGACGCCGCCGCGACCGCCGAGCGCGCTTCCCGCGCGGGCTACGGGCCGGTCGAGGTCATCGGCAGGCTCTTCGCCTCCGGCGACCCGGACCTGGAGCCCGTGATCCGTACCGACGAGCGGGCCGCCCGCGCCGGCGTCGACCGGCTGGTGGCGGACACCGCCCAGGAGGTCCGCGACGGGTCCGTCGCCTTCGAAGCCGGCAAGCCCCGGGTCGTGCCCGCGCGGACCGGGGTCACCCTGGTCGGGGACCAGGCCCTCGGCACCCTCCGGGACGCCTACCTCCGCCCGGCCGGCGCCCCCGTCGCCCTGCCCGTCACCCGCACCGAACCGCGCGTGGGCGCGGAGGAGACCGGGCGGGCCCTGCGCGAGTTCGCCCAGCCCGCCGTGTCCGGGCCGGTCACCCTCAGCGTCGCCGGTGCGCGGATACCCGTGAGCCCCGCGGTCCTGGGCGAGCACCTGGAGATGAACCCCGACGCGGGCGGCCGCCTGGTGCCCGCCCTCGACTCCGACGCCCTGCTCGCCGACCCCGCCGTGGCGGGCCCCCTCGCCGAGGCCGCCGGCCGGCCGCGCGACGCCGCTCTCGACGTGGACGCGGCCGGACGCGTGGTGGTCGCGCGGAGCAGCAGTGCGGGGCAGGAGGTCACCGGGGAGGCCCTCGGCCGGGCCGTGCTGCCCGCGCTGACCCGCTCGGGCGCCGGCCGGAGCGCCGAGGTGGCCACCAAGGCCGTCGAGCCGGAGCTCACCGACGCGGAGGTGCGGAGCCTGGGGATCAAGGAGCAGATGTCCTCCTTCACCGTGCAGTTCCCGGCCGCCCCGTACCGGACCACCAACATCGGGCGTGCCGTGGAGCTGATCAACGGCTCCGTGGTCATGCCGGGCGAGGAGTGGAGCTTCAACCGCACGGTCGGCGAGCGCACCAAGGAGAACGGCTTCGTCGACGGGATCATGATCAACGACGGCCGGTACGTGAAGTCGCCCGGCGGCGGCGTCTCCGCGGTCGCCACCACCATGTACAACGCCATGTTCTTCGCGGGCCTCAAGCCCCTGGAGCACGGCGCGCACTCCTTCTACATCGAGCGCTACCCCGAGGGCCGGGAGGCCACCGTCGCCTGGGGCAGCCTCGACCTGCGCTGGCTCAACGACTCCGGGCACCCGGTGTACGTGAAGGCCAGTTCGACGGACACCTCGCTGACGATCTCCCTGCTCGGCACGAAGAAGTACGACGAGATCCGCGCGACCAAGGGCCCCCGCACCCATGTCGTGCCGCCCGCCAAGATCAACGCCGCCGGGCCGAAGTGCGAGGTGCAGACGCCCCTGGAGGGCTTCGACGTGACCGTGGGCCGGGTGTTCGTCACCAACGGCCAGGAGGTCAGGCGCGAGGAGTACAAGACGCACTACACCCCGCGCGACGAGGTCACCTGCGAGCCGGCGACCGCGCCCGGCACGGCGCCCGGCGGCACGACGCCCGGCGGCACGCCCACGCCGGGCACCACGACGGCGGGCGTCCCTTCGGCCGCTCAGCCGGCCGCCCAGGCCGCCGCCGCACAGGGCCGGTAGGGGGAAAGAGCCCTCGCCCGAGGTGACCGGCGGCGCGCGCGGCGCGCTCCGCCGGGCGCCGGAGGGGCCCCAGGTGCTACAACTGGGGACGTGACCCTTCCTCGCCAGCCGGACCGGGCAACTCGGTGCGGCCACCCCTGAGCAAGGGATTCAAGAGCGTCGCCGGACAGGTGTTCGTCCTGCAGGTGGCGATCGTGGTGTTGCTCGCCGCCGGTGCCCTCCTGGCGCTGCTCCTGCAGTCCCGCCACGACGTCGACCGTGAGGCGCGCAACCGGTCGGTCGCCGTCGCGGAGACCTTCGCGCACTCCCCGGACCTCCAGGAGGCGCTGCGGACACCGGACCCGTCCGCCACCCTGCAGCCCCTGGCCGAGGTCACCCGCAAGGCCGCCGGGGTCGACTTCATCGTGGCCATGGACACCCACGGGATCCGCTACAGCCATCCCCAGCCCGACCGCATCGGCAAGCGTTTCGTGGGGAACATCGAGCCCTCCCTCGCCGGCCGGGTCCACACCGAGAGCGTGCAGGGCCCCCTCGGCAAGGAGATCCAGGCGGTGGTGCCCGTCACCGCGCCCGACGGACGGGTCGTCGGGCTGGTGTCCGCGGGCCTGACCGTGGAGAACGTCAGCGGCGCCTTCGACCGCCAGCTCCCGGTGATCCTGCTGGCCATGGCCATCGGCCTGACCTTGGCCACCGCCGGAACCGCCCTGACCAGCCGCCGCCTGCGCCGGCAGACGCACGGGCTGGGCCCCCAGGAGATGACCCGGATGTACGAGCACCACGACGCGGTGCTCCACTCCGTCCGCGAGGGGGTGGTGATCACGGACGGGAACGGGCGGCTGGTCCTGGCGAACGACGAGGCCAAGAGGCTGCTGGGGCTGCCCGAGGAGGCCGAGGGCCGCCGCATCGACGAGGTGCCGGGCCTGGACAGCCGGATGGCCGACCTGCTGCGCTCGGGCCGGGTGGCCACGGACGAGGTGCTGGAGACCGGCGACCGGATGCTCGTCGTCAACCAGCGGCCCACCCATCCGCGCGGCCGGCCGGAGGGCGCGGCCGTCACCATCCGCGACTCCACCGACATGCAGGTCCTCACCGGCCGCGCCGAGGCCGCCCGCAAGCGGCTGCGGCTGCTGTACGACGCCACCGGCGACATCGGCACCACCCTGGACGTGGAGCGGACCGCCCAGGAGCTCGCCGACGTCGCCGTCCCCCGGTTCGCGGACTACGTCACCGTCGACCTGGCCGGCCCGGTGCTGGACGGCGAGGAGCCCGGCCCGGACTCCGACATGCGGCGCACCGCCGTCAGCGGCATCAGCCGGGACCATCCGCTGTACCCGCTCGGGCGGGTGATCGAGTTCAAGCCCACCACCCCGCAGGCGCGCGGCTACGACACGGGGAAGACGGAGCTGGTGCCCGACCTGGCCGACGCTCCGGGCTGGCACGTGCAGGACCCCCGCCGGGCCGAGGCCATCGTCGAGTACGGGATCCACTCGCTGATCGCGGCGCCGCTCAAGGCCAGGGGCGTGGTCCTCGGCGTGGTCAACTTCTGGCGGGCCAGCAAGCCCGAGCCGTTCGACGAGGACGACGTGTCGCTCGCGGAGGAGCTCGTCGCCCGGGCCGCCGTGGCCATGGACAACGCCCGCCGCTACACCCGTGAGCACACCCTGGCCGTCACCCTCCAGCGCAGCCTGCTGCCGCGCGGCCTGCCCGAGCAGAGCGCCGTGGACGCGGCGCACTGCTACCTGCCCGCGCAGTCGGGGGTGGGCGGGGACTGGTTCGACGTGATCCCGCTGCCGGGCGGCCGGGTCGCCCTGGTCGTCGGGGACGTGGTCGGGCACGGGCTGCACGCGGCCGCGACGATGGGGCGGCTGCGCACGGCGGTGCACAACTTCACCTCCCTCGACCTGCCGCCGGACGAGCTCCTGGCCCGGCTCGACGACCTGGTGCAGCGCATCGACGAGGACGACACCGACGGGGCCGGCGGGATGCTGGGCGCCACCTGCCTGTACGCCGTGTACGACCCGGTGTCCCGGACCTGCACCCTGTCCCGGGCCGGGCACCTGCCGCCGCTGGTGGTCGCCCCGGACGGCAGCACGGAGATCGTCGACCTGCCGGCCGGGCCCCCGCTCGGGCTGGGCGGCATGCCGTTCGAGACGACCGAGCTGCGCCTGGCGGAGGGCAGTCAGCTGGTGCTGTACACGGACGGGCTGGTGGAGCAGCGGACCCGGGACATCGAGGAGGGGCTGGAGATGCTGCGGGAGGCGCTGAGCCACCCGGACCGGGACCCGCAGGAGAGCTGTCTCGCGGTCCTCGACGCCATGCTGCCGGCCCGGCCGACCGACGACGTGGCCCTGCTCATCGCCCGGACCCGGACGCTGGGGCCCGACCGGGTCGCGCAGTGGGACGTGCCGCCGAGGGCCAGCGGGGTCGGCGTCGTGCGGAACCTGGCGTCCGCCAAGCTGGAGGAGTGGGGGATGGAGGAGCTCGCGTTCACCACGGAGCTCATCCTCAGCGAGCTGATCACCAACGCCCTGCGGCACGGGGTGCCCCCGGTACGGGTCCGGCTGCTCCACGACCACGCCCTGACCTGCGAGGTGTGGGACGGCAGCAGCACCGCCCCGCACCTGCGGTACGCGGCCACCACGGACGAGGGCGGGCGCGGGCTGTTCCTCGTGGCGCAGCTCAGCGAGCACTGGGGCACCCGGTACACCCCGGACGGCAAGGTCATCTGGTCGGAGCAGGCCCTCCAGGGCCCCACGAACGGCGTACCCCTGGACGTCTTCGGGGACCTCGAACCGTAGCGTGGGCGGGGTGCGTCCCCCGCGCCCCGTCTGCGCATCCCTGACCGCGGTCGCCGTGCTGTGCGCGAGCGCGGCGCCCGGTTGCGCGCCCTCCGGGCGGGAGCGGTCCCGAGTGCCGGTGCCGGCCGCGACGGCGGCGCTCGTGGCGCAGGTGTCGGGCGTGCCGGCGGGGAAGCTGGGGGCGAGCATGCGGGCCGGCTGCCCGGTGCCGGCGGAGCGGCTGCGGCTGATCCGGATGAACCACTGGGGCTTCGACGGGAAGGTCCACCGGGGCGAGCTGGTCGTCCACCAGGACGCGGTGCAGCCGCTGCTGTACGTCTTCGGCCGGGCACTGGAGGCCCGTTTCCCGATCCGGCGGATGCGCGTGGCGGCCGACTACGGCGGCGACGACCTCGCGGCGATGGCCGACGACAACACCTCGGCCTTCAACTGCCGGCCGGTGACCGGGGACTCCGGGAGGCTGTCGCGGCACTCGTGGGGGCTGGCCGTGGACGTCAACCCGGTCGAGAACCCGTACGTCGACCGGGGCGGGACGGTGCACCCGCCGGCGGGCCGGGCCTACCTGCGGCGGAACCGGGCCCGCCCCGGGATGATCACCGAGGACGGCGTGCCGGCCAGGGCGTTCCGCCGCGTCGGCTGGCACTGGGGCGGCGAGTGGTGGTCGAGCCCGGACTACCAGCACTTCTCGGCCGACGGCGGATAGCCGACCGGGGCCGCTCCGGCCCACGGCGTCACGCCGTCACGCCGTCACGGGGCCCGGCCCCGACCGCCCACGGGTGAAGCCCGGCCGGGAACCCTCCCTCGCCCGCCCCGCCGCCGGAAGACCGGGCTCGACGGGTCCGCGCGGCGCGCCGGGGGCACCCGGCCCCGGAGGCGCGGGCCGGGGTGTTCCCGTTCTCGCACGGGTGATCCACGGACGGCCGTATGATCGGGTCCACGCCGGCCCCGTCCGGGGAGGGGCCGCACGCCCCGGTCGTCCTCCGCGGCGGCCGGCTCCCTGACCGCCCCGCGAACCACGGCCACCGAGGCGAGGACGCGCACGTGCACAGGACCGTCACCGAACTCGCGGACGGCCGCGAGCTCATCTACTACGACAGCTCCCCCGGCAGGGACCGCGGCGCCAAGGACCTCCGGCCGCTCGACCCGGTCGTGAGCGCCCCCGAGCTGCGCCGGGATCCGGCCACCGGGGACTGGGTCACCGTCGCCGCCCACCGGCAGTCCCGCACCTACCGTCCGGCCGCCGACGCCTGCCCGCTGTGTCCGTCCCGGGAGGGACTGCTGAGCGAGATCCCGGCCGCCGACTACGAGGTGGCCGTCTTCGAGAACCGTTTCCCCTCCCTGTCCGGCGCGGCCGGCCGGTGCGAGGTGGTGTGCTTCACCCCAGACCACGACTGCGGGTTCGCCGCACTCACCCCCGCGCGGGCCCGGCTGGTGCTGGACGCCTGGACCGACCGGACCGCCGAACTGTCGGCCCGTCCCGGCACCCGCCAGGTGTACTGCTTCGAGAACCGGGGCGCCGAGATCGGCGTCACCCTCCCGCACCCGCACGGGCAGATCTACGCCTTCTCCACGCCCACTCCGCGCACCGTCAAGCACCTCGCCGCGGCGGCCGCCCACCGCGCCGCCACCGGGCGGAACCTCTTCGAGGACCTGCTCGCCGAGGCCCGCGCGGCCACGGAGCGGGTGGTGCTCGCCGGGGAGCACTGGACGGCGTTCGTCCCGTACGCCGCCCGCTGGCCGTACGAGGTGCACCTGTACCCGCACCGCCGGGTGGCCGACCTGACCTGCCTCGACGAGGCCGAGCGGGCCGAGTTCCCCGGCCTGTACCTGGACCTGCTGCGCCGCTTCGACCGCCTCTTCGGGCTGGCCGAGCCCACCCCGTACGTCTCGGCATGGCACCAGGCCCCGACGGCCGACGGCGGTGAACTCGCCCTCCACCTGGAGCTGTTCACCGTCCGGCGGGCCGCCGACAAGCTGAAGTACCTGGCCGGGACGGAGTCCGGCATGGACGCGTTCATGAACGACGTGGCTCCGGAGACGGCGGCCCGGCGACTGCGGGAGGCGCGGTGACGGCGCGGGTGCGCGAGGAGTTCGAGCGGATCCACGGCCGCCCGCCGGAGGGGGTCTGGGCCGCACCGGGCCGGGTCAACCTGATCGGCGAGCACACCGACTACAACGACGGCTTCGCCCTGCCCATGGCCCTGCCGCGGACCACCCTGCTCGCCGCCCGCCGGCGCGGCGACGGCCTGCTGCGGGTGCACAGCGCCCAGGGCGACGGCCGGGTCGCCGAGTTCGCGGTGGCCGAGCTCGCCCCCGGCGCGGCCGACGGCTGGGCCCGGTATCCCGCCGGGGTGGTCTGGGCGCTGCGCGAGCGGGGCCTGCCCGTCGGCGGGGCCGACCTGCACGTGGACAGCACGGTGCCCACGGGTGCCGGACTGTCCTCGTCCGCGGCCCTGGAGTGCGCGGTGGCCGTCGCCTACGACGAGCTGTACGGGCTGCGGCTGGAGCGGCCTGAGCTGGCACGGGTGGCGCAGTACGCGGAGAACGCCTTCGCCGGCGTGCCGTGCGGGGTCATGGACCAGATGGCCTCGCTGTGCTGTGCCGAGGGCAGCGCCCTGCACCTGGACAGCCGGGGTCCGTCGGTCCGGCAGGTCCCCTTCGACCTCACCGGGCACGGGCTGTCGCTGCTGGTGCTGGACACCCGGGTCAAGCACGACCTCGCCGACGGGGCGTACGCGGCCCTGCGGGCGGGGTGCGAGCGGGCCGCGCGGCTGCTGGGCCTGCCCGCCCTGCGGGACCTCGACGAGCGGGGGCTGGCGGGCGCGCTGGCCGGGCTGCCCGGCGAACTCGTCCCGCTGGTGCGGCACGTGGTCACCGAGAACGCCCGGGTCGGCCGGGCCGTGGACCGCCTGACGGCCGGCCGGCCGGAGGCCCTGGGCCCGCTGCTGACCGCCGGGCACGCCTCCCTCCGCGACGACTACCGGGTCTCCTGCCCGGAGACCGACCTCGCGGTGGACGCCGCCGTCGCGGCGGGTGCGCTGGGGGCGCGGATGACGGGCGGCGGGTTCGGCGGTTCCGTGATCGCCCTGGTCCCGGCCGGGCGGGCGGAGTCCGTGGGCCGGGCCGTGTCGGACGCCTTCGCGGCGGCCGGGTTCCTCCGCCCGGCGGTGCTGGACGCCGTGCCGTCGGCGGGGGCCCGCCGGATCGCCTGAGCGGCCGGTCCCCCGCCGCCTCTGTCCTTCGGCAGAGGGGCGGATCCACCGCGAGGCTCATGCCGTGGCCGCCGCCCGCGTCAATACTGGTCAGCGTGGTGCGCACTCCCCCGATCCCCCGTCCTGTCCCCGGCCCGCCGCGCGGGGCCCCACCCTCCGGGTGGGCGCGTACGGCGGCCCAGGCCGCCGGGGTGGCCCTGCTGGGCCTGGGCGTGTTCGCGGCCGTCGCGTGGGCCGGGCTCGCGCCGCACCCGTCGTTCCAGCTGCTGGTGATCGCCGCCGCCGCCCTGCTCTTCCCGCTGCGCGGCCGCTTCCCCGGGCCGGTCCTGCTCGCGCTGGCCGTGCTGACCGGGCTGTCGGGCGGCGCCGGTCCGCTCGCGGCGGTGGCCGCGTACGGTCTGGCGCGGCGGACGGTCCGGGCACGGCGGCGTGCCCGGCTGCCGGCCGCGGCGGCGGTCCTGCTGGTGGCCACCGCCACGGCGGCCGCGCCCGTGGTGGGGCCGGGGCCCGTCCCGTACGGTCTGGCGCTCGGGCTGGCCCTGGCGCCGACGGCGGTGATCGTCCCGGGTCTGGTGGGTACGGCGCAGGGGCAGCAGCAGCGCCTGGTACGGGCCCTGCGCGAGCGCGGGGACGCGGCGGAGCGGGCCCGGCTGGCGGCCGACAGCGAGGCCCGCACCCACGAGCGCTCCCGTATCGCCGCCGAGATGCACGACCTCCTCGGCCACCGGCTCAGCCTGATCTCGCTGCACGCGGGCGGGCTGGAACTGGCCCTGGACCGGGCCGCTCCGGAGCTGCGCGAGGAGGCCGTCCTGGTGCGCCGGACCACCCGGGACGCGATGAGCGAGCTGCGGCAGGTCCTCGGCGTGCTCGGCCCGCTGGGCCGCGACGCCGGTCCCGGCGTCCTCACGGACGCGACGGGCACCCGCGCCGACGTCGAGGCGCTGGTGGCGGAGTCCAGGGGCGGCGGGGTGGCCGTACGGCTGGACTGGACGGGACCGGACCTGGACGGCCGCCCCGCGGCGGTGCGCAGGGCGGCGCACCGGGTGGTGCGCGAGGCCCTGACCAACGTCCACCGGTACGCCCCCTCGGCCCACGTCACCGTCGGCGTCGCGCACGAGGGGGAGGTCGTACGGATCACCGTGCGCAACGGCGCGCCGTCCGGGCCGCCCGTCCCGGCCGGGAGCCTGGGGACCGGGCGCGGCCTGACGGGGCTCCGGGAGCGCGTGGAGGTCCTCGGCGGGTCCTTCGAGGCGGCCCCGCTGCCGTCCGGCGGGTTCCTGGTGGACGCGGTCCTGCCGGCGGAGCCCGGTGACGCGGTCGTCCCGCACGCCGCCGGGCCGCAGGGGGCCGGCGCCGCCTTGGGCGCGGAGGGCGGCGGCGCCGAGGGAGGGGCGGCGAACGCGCTGACGCTCGCCCTGGGACTGGGGGCGCTGTGCGTGCTGATGGCCCTGGCGACCGCCTTCGTGTACGGCAGCGCGCCGCGGCCGGACTCCGGGCCGCGCCCGCTGCCGCGGGTCGGGATGACGTACGACGAGGTGACGGGGCTCGGCGTCGTCGACAACAAGGCGGTGCGCGCGGCCGCCACGGGGCACGAGCCGCCGCGCCCGGCCGGCACGGCCGGCTGCGCGTACCCGTTCAACGGCGCGACCGAGGTCCGCCCGGGCGGCCTGCTGGTGGCCCGCTACTGCTTCGACGCCGGACAGCGTCTGATCGCCGTCGACCGTTTCACCGTCCCGTCGGTGCGGGACGCCTCACCCTGGGAGACCCCTTGACCGAGCCCGACGGGCCGATCCGTGTCCTGCTCGCCGACGACGAGACGATGATCAGGCACGGTGTGCGCCTGATCCTGAGGCACGCCGACGGCATCGAGGTGGTCGCGGAGGCGGCGGACGGGCGGCAGGCCGTCGAACTGGCCGCCGTCCACCACCCGGACGTGGCGCTGGTCGACATCCGCATGCCGGTGTGCGACGGACTGGCGGCCATCGCGCCGCTGCTCGCGCTCGATCCGGCACCGAGGGTGGTGATGCTGACGACCTTCGGCGACGACGAGAACGTCGTGCGGGCGCTACGTGAGGGCGCCGCCGGGTTCCTGCTGAAGGACGAGGGCCCGCAGGAGCTGATCAGCGCGGTACGCGCCGCCGCGGCGGGCGACGCCGTGCTCTCCCCGGGCGTCACCGGGGCGGTGATCTCCCGGATGCTGGGCGCGCCGGAGCCCGCCGGGGCGGGCGGCGCGGACGCGGACGAGCGGATCGCCCGGCTGACGGGCCGTGAGCGGGACGTCCTCGCGGCGCTCGGCGAGGGGCTGTCGAACCAGGAGATCGCGGCGCGGCTCGGCATCGGGACCGGCACGGTGAAGACCCACGTGGGGGCGATCCTGGACAAGACGGGTTCGACGAGCCGGGTCCAGGCGGCGCTGCTGGCGCACCGGACCGGGCTGGCCTCCTGATCCCCGGCTCTGCCCGGGGAGGGAGGGCAACGGCCGCGGCCTCTGCCGTCCGGCAGAGGGGAGCCGGTCCGGGCCGCCCTTTCGGCAGAGGCCCACTCGCGCCTTGAGGCCGATGTCCGCGCAGGTCAGCGCGGTGAGGATGGAGGTGTCCCCCCGGCTCGCGGCATGTTCCGCGGGCCGTCGTACTTCAGCCGGAGCATCCATGTCGCACGCGTTTCCCTCCTCCCCCGCGCCCTCCTCGCCCCCGGCCCCCGTCGAGCCGGCGGCCCGCGCGACGGGGCTGACCAAGACGTACGGGAGGGGCGGGACGCGGGTCACCGCCCTGGACTCGGTGTCGGTGGAGTTCGCGCGGGGCCGGTTCACGGCGGTGATGGGGCCCTCCGGCTCGGGCAAGTCCACGCTGATGCACTGCATGGCCGGCCTGGACACGGTGACGTCCGGTTCGGCGCGGATCGGCGGGGTGGAGCTGTCCGAGCTGAACGACCGGCGGCTGACGCGGCTGCGGCGGGAGAAGGTCGGCTTCGTCTTCCAGGGCTTCAACCTGCTGCCCACCCTCACGGCGCTGGAGAACATCACCCTGCCGCTGCGGCTCGCCGGGCGGCAGCCCGAGGCGGCGTGGCTGGACACCGTCGTCGCCACCGTCGGGCTCGCCGGGCGGCTCGCGCACCGGCCGGCCGAGCTGTCCGGTGGCCAGCAGCAGCGCGTGGCCGTGGCCCGGGCGCTGGTCTCGCGTCCGGAGATCGTGTTCGCCGACGAGCCGACCGGCAACCTCGACTCGCGTTCCGGCGCGGAGGTGCTCGGGTTCCTGCGCGACTCGGTCCGGGAGCTGGGCCAGACGGTGGTGATGGTCACCCACGACCCGGTCGCCGCCGCCCATGCCGACCGGGTGGTGTTCCTCGCCGACGGCCGGCTGGTGGACGAGCTGCGGGAGCCGACCTCCGGCGCCGTGCTGGACCGGATGCTCGCCTTCGAGGCCCAGGGCCGCACCAGCTGACGGCGCCGGCCCCGCCCCCGCCCTCACGTCCCGCTCGCCGGGCCCTCCGAGCCCTCCGGGCCTTCCGAGCCCTTCCGAGCCCTTCCGAGCCCTTCCGAGCCCTTCCGAGCCCTTCCAGCCTTCCGAAAGCCCACCATGCTGCGAACAGCCCTGCGCAACGTCCTCGCCCACAAGGCGCGCCTGATCATGACCGTCCTCGCGGTCTGTCTCGGGGTCGCGTTCATCTCCGGGTCGCTCGTCTTCGCGGACTCCACCACCGCCGCCTACCGCGCCTCCATGGCGCGCGACTACGCCGGGATCGCGGTCACCGTCGACCCCGCCTACCCGGTCGGCGCCCCCGCCGGTGAACGCACGAGCGTCCTCGACGACGCCCTCGCGGCCAGGCTGGCCGCCGTCCCCGGGGTCGCCTCGGCCCGCCCCGCCGTCGACGGGTCGGTGACGCTGGCCGCGAAGGACGGCTCGCCGATGCGGGCCGGCAACGCGATGGGCAAGCTCGCCGCCGGGTACGTACCCGGACCCGACGGCAAGGACGCCCGCTATCCGCTGACGGCCGGCCGCGCCCCGCGCGACGGCGGCGAGGTGGCCCTGGACCGGGGCACTGCCACGGCCGGCGGGTACGCCCTCGGCGACACCGTCAGCCTGGCCGTCGACGGCCCCGTGCTGAAGCCGCGGCTGGTCGGCATCGTCTCCACCGGCGACACCCGGGTCACCTCGGGCGGCACCCTGGCGGTGTTCGACAAGGCCACCGCCCAGAAGCTGTTCGCCGCGCCCGGCCGCTACACCGGGATCGACCTGTCCGCCACGCCCGGCACCGACCAGAGCGACCTCGCGCGGCGGGTCGGCGCGCTGCTGCCCGCCGACCGGGCGCAGGCCACCACCGCGAGCGCCAAGGCCGACCAGCAGTCCGTCTTCATCGGCACCAAGACCCGCAGCTACGCCCGGCTGCCCCTGCTCTTCGCCGCGGTGTCGCTCTTCATCGGCTCCTTCCTCATCATCAACACCTTCACCATGCTCATCACCCGGCGCACCCGGGAGATCGCCCTGCTCCGCGCGATCGGCGCCACCCGCCGCCAGGTGGTCCGCTCCGTGCTCGCGGAAGCGGCCCTGGTGGGTCTGGTCGCCTCCGTGATCGGGTTCGGCATGGGCCTCGGTGTGGCCGCCGCCCTGCCCGGCCTGCTCGGCACGGGTGAGGACCTGCTGCCCGGCGGCCCGCTGGTGGTCGGCCCCGCTCCCGTCGCCGCCTCGCTCGCGGTGGGCGTCGGCGTCACGGTCCTGGCCGCCTGGCTGCCGTCCCGGCGTGCCGCCCGGATCGCGCCCGTCGAGGCGATGCGCACCGCCGAGCAGCCGCCGTCCGCGACGCTGTCCCGGATCCGGGGCGCGGCCGGCGCGGCAGTGGTCCTGCTGGGTGCCGGTCTGCTCTTCTCCCTGGGCGGGGCGAAGGACGCCTCGGACGAGAACCTGCGGACGGCGCTGTTCGGCTGCGGCGTCCTCGTGACCGGGCTGATCCTGCTGGCGCCGCTGCTGGCGGGTCCGGTGGTCCGGCTCATCGGCCGGGTCACCGGCCGGTTCGGCGTGGCGGGCGGCCTCGCCAGGGACAACGCCCTGCGCGACCCCCGGCGTACGGCGGCCACCGCCGTCGCCCTGATGATCAGCACGGCGCTGGTGACCGGTCTCTCCGTCATCGAGCACTCCTCCGCCCGGGCCCTGGACTCCCAGGCGGCCGCCGGCCTGCGCGCCGACTACGTCATCGGCACCCGCGACACGACCACCGCCGTCGACGCGGCCGCGGTCCGGCGGATCGCCGCCGTCCCCGGGGTATCGACCGCCTCCGCCGTCGCGGACTCCGGGATCTCGGTCGGGGCCGGGGCGGGGCAGGTGTCGGGCGTCGACCCGAAGAGCGTGGAGGCCGTCATGAGGCTCCGCTTCACCAGCGGCTCCGCCGAGGACCTCGGGCCGGGCCGGATCGCGGTCTCGGCGTCCTTCGCCCGCGACAACCGGATCGGCACCGGCGACCGGGTCCGGGCGGCCGTCGGCCCCGGTGCCGGGGAGGACCGCGACCGGCCCTACACCGTCGTCGGGGTCTACCAGGACAACCCCACCGCGCGGGACGTGCTCGCCGACCGCGCCGACGTCCAGCGGTACGGCTACCTGCGCGACTCCGTCCAGCGGGTCCTGGTGGCCGGCTCCGGGGACCTCGGCGGGCGGCTGCGCGCTGCCGTCGACAACAGCCCCCTGCTGAAGGTCCAGAGCCGTGCGCAGCTGGTACGGGAACAGGCGGGCGTCGCCGGGGACCTGATCACCCTGGTGTTCGGGCTGCTCGCCATCGGCGTGGTCATCTCCGCGCTCGGGATGGTCAACACGCTGGCCATGTCGGTCGCCGAACGCACCCGGGAGATCGGCGTCCTGCGGGCCGTCGGCATGGACCGCGCCGGCGTCCGCGGCATGATCCGCCTGGAGTCGCTCACGGTCGCCGCGTACGGCACCCTGCTCGGGCTCGCGGGCGGCCTGTTCGGGGCCTGGAAGGTCAGCGGCCTGGCCAACGGGGCCATCCCGCAGTACTCCTTCTCCCTCCCCTGGGGCACCCTCGCCCTGGTCGTCCTGCTCTCCCTCGCCGTCGGCGTGGCGGCGGCCGCGCTGCCCGCCCGCCGGGCCGCAGCGCTCACCCCGATGCACGCGGTGGCGGACGCCTGACGGCAGGCGGCACCGTCCGGCCCGGCCCTCCGGCCGGGCCGGACGGTGCCGTTTTGGATCTTCCGCTGACCGGGGTCCGCCCCCATGGTCGGGACGGCGCATTGCGCACGGGGACCTGGGCGGACTGGAATTGCCGAGGTCACGCACGGAAGGAATCCGATGGCATCCATGCTCGAAGGCTGCACCCCGTGGCCGCAGGCGTTCGTCGACCGCTACTGGGCGGCGGGCCACTGGGGCGGCAGCACCCTGGACAACCTGCTGCGCGGCTGGGCCCTGCAGTACGGGCCGCGGACCGCGCTCGTGCACGGCGGGACCCGCCTCACGTACGCGAACCTGAACCGGCGGGTGGACCGGATGGCCGCCGGGTTCCGGCTGCGCGGACTGCGGCCCGGTATGCGGGTCGTCGTCCAGCTGCCGAACGTCCCGGAGTTCGTCGTCGGCACGTTCGCGCTCATGCGCGCCGGTGTGGTCCCCGTCCTGTGCCCGCTCCCCCACCCCGACGTGCCCGAGCTCGTACGGGTCACCCAGGCCGTCGGCTACGTCGGCCCGGCCGAGTACCGGGGCTTCGACCACACGGCGATGGCCGCGGACACCGCCGCCCGCCGGCCCTTCCTGCGCCGGGTGTTCACCTATGAGCCGCCGGGCACCGGGTCCCCGTACGGCGGTCTGACGACCGACGCGTCGAACTGCCAGTACGCCCCGCTGGGTTCCGTCGACGCCGCACCCGAGCCGGCGCTCCCGCCGGACGCCGGCCGGGTGGCGTTCCTGCTGGTGGGCGACGGGGACGGCGCCGGCGGCGGGCCGGTGCTCGTGCCCCGCACCCACAACGACTTCGCCTACCAGGCGCGGGCCGCCGCCGAGCTGGTGTCGCTCACCGAGGACGACGTGTACCTGGCCGCACTGCCCGCCGCGTCCTCCTTCGCCCTCGGCTGCCCCGGCATCATCGGCACGCTCACCGCCGGCGGGACGGTGGTACTGGCCGACGGACCGGATCCCGCCGCATGCCTGCCGCTCGTCGAGCGGGAGCGGGTCACCGTCACGTCGCTGCCGCCCGACGACGCCGCCGCCTGGCTCGACGCGCTGCCCTCGGCCGGAGCCGACGTGAGCACTCTGCGTCTGGTGCAGAGCGGCGGCGGAGCGCCCCTGCCCCGGGCGACCGCCGAGCGGCTGGCGTCCCGGCTGGGCGCCCGGCCGCAGCAGGTGTTCGCCCCGCCCGGCGGGCCGGTCGTGCTCACCCGGCCCGCCGACCCGGACGAGACGGTGTACGGCACCCAGGGCCGCCCGCTCTCGCCCGACGACGAGATCCGCCTCGTCGGCGCCGACGGCCGGGGCGTGCCGGACGGGGAGCCCGGCGAGCTCCTGGCGCGCGGCCCCTACACCCCGCGCGGCCACTACCGGCCGGCCGGGGAAGGGGCCGGCCGCTTCACCCCCGACGGCTTCCTGCGCACCGGGGTGCTGGCCCGGCGTACGGCGGACGGCGACCTGGTGGTGACCGGCCGGGCAGAGGACAGGCCCGCGGGCTGACGGCCGCGGGATCCCCCGCGGACGCGGCGGCCCGGAGTGCCCGGTCCGGGCTGTTCCCGCATCATGAGTGCTGTGTGCGACCCACCCGGCGGACCGGTCTTCCTGTCGATCGTGGTTCCCGTCTTCAACGAGGAGGAGTCCCTGCCCGCTCTGGCGGCGCGGCTGCGGCCCGTGCTGGACCGGCTGGGGGAACCGTACGAGGTCCTCGCCGTCGACGACGGCTCGACCGACAAGACCCCCCGGGTGCTGGAGGACCTGCGCGGCGACTGGCCGGGGCTCCGCGTCGTCACCCTCCGGCGCAACAGCGGCCACCAGGCGGCCCTGACGGCCGGACTGCACCGCGCCCGGGGCGCCTACGTGGTCAGCATGGACGCCGACCTCCAGGACCCGCCGGAGGTCATCCCGCGGATGCTGGAGCTGGCCCGGTCGGACGGCCTGGACGTGGTGTACGGCGTCCGGACGGACCGCTCGGCCGACAGCGGCTTCAAACGCCGGACGGCCGCCGGCTACTACTGGCTGATGCGCCGTCTGGCGGGCCCCCACGTACCGGCCCAGGCCGGGGACTTCCGGCTGCTGTCCCGCCAGGTGGTGGAGACCCTCAAGTCCCTGCCCGAGCAGCAGCAGATCCACCGGCTGCTCATCCCGTGGCTGGGCTTCCCCGACGGCCGGATCACCTACCAGCGCGGGGAGCGGGTGGCGGGCACCACCAAGTACCCCCTGCACAAGATGGTCCTGCTGGCCCTGGACAGCGTCACCAGCTTCTCGGCGGCGCCCCTGCGCCTGGCCACGGCGATCGGCGCCGGCAGCCTCGCCGTGTGCCTCGGGTTCCTCGTCTGGACCCTCGTCGCCCACGCCACGGGCAACACCCTGCCCGGCTGGACCTCCCTGATCACGACGGTCCTGTTCTTCGGCGCGGTCCAGCTGTTCTGCGTGGGGATGCTCGGCGAGTACGTGGCCCGCATCTACACGGCCGTGCAGGCACGGCCGGCCTACTTCGTGGCCCGTGACACGGACGGGGAGCAGCCCTAGGGTCTGTCCTCGAACTTACGGCGCCCGGGGCCCGGGGCACACCGTCACACCGTCACACCAGCACTCCGGCGAAGAACATCGCGCCGAGCAGGGCGTACTGCGCGGCGCAGCACGCCAGCAGCGGCACCTGGACCCAGCGCGGCATGCGCGCGACGAGGAGCAGCCCGACGAACATCTGCGCGTGGTTGCGGTACCAGGACATCTCCGCGCCCGCCAGGAAGGGCACGAGGAAGACCGCCGCCGTCAGGACGGTCGCGGCCCACTCCCCCGCGTCGAGCCCGCGGCGGCGGACGAGCAGGGCCAGAGCCGTGGCGATGACGAGGAGGACGAAGGCGGTGTCGAGCCAGAGCTGCGTCCGGTGCGCGTCGAGCGCGTGACGCACCAGCCACGGGAGGTGCCCCGGGGGCGTGTACCAGTCCTTGAACGGGAAGCGGTAGGCCGCCGCCATCTGGTCGAAGGGCTGGTGCACCCCGCCCTGTCCGTAGCTGGACTCCTGGAGGGTCTCGTACGCGTCCCAGCGGCCGGTCGCCTGCCACATCAGCCACTTGGCCCAGAGCACGCCGCAGCCGGAGACGACCGCCGCCGAGCCGGCCTTCGCGCACCGGACCGGCCAGGTGTCGGCGCGCCACGCGAAGAGGGCGCTCAGCAGCAGCATGCCGGCGGCGACGGCGCCGACGGGATGGCAGGCGGCGGAGGCGAACCCGCCGGCGGCGGCGACCGTCCACGAGCCGCGCCGCACCCCGGCGACGCAGACCAGCAGGGCCAGGGTCGCGGTGGAGACCGGGAACAGGGCGTGGAAGTAGACGCCGCCCGGGAACACGGTGGCGACGGCGAGGGTGAGGCCGGTGGCCGGGGTGAGCCAGGCGCCGAGCAGCCCCCACAGCACGGCGAACATGCCGAGCAGGGCGGCCTCGGTGACGACGGCGGCGGACAGCTGGTAGGAGAGGCCGGTGGCGGAGACCGCCCGGACGGACATGGGGTATCCGGGGAACCAGGCGACGTTCCCGCAGACGACGTCGGGAAAGTCCGGATAGCGGTCCCGGCAGCGGAACATCTCGTAGCCGGTCTCGGCGATGGACAGGTAGTGGGCGGAGTCCCAGCGGCTGCGGCCGCCGGTGGACCAGTACCGCACCGGGGAGCCGTCGCCCGCGACGGAGGCCCTGGCGACGGCCCAGGTGAGGAGGTTGGCCACGAGCCACGCGAGGACCGGGGGCAGCAGCCGGTGGCGCGGGCCGCGGCCCGCCGCCCGGGACGCTTGCGCCATCTCCAGCCCCGCGATCGTCTCGTCGGCGGTCCGGCCGTCCGCTGCCGCGCTTCACGATCATTGTGGGCAACGCCCCCGGGCCCCGCATCCGGAGCTGCTCCCACCCGGGGGGCCCGCCGCGCGCCCGGGGTGATCGAATCGGCCCATGACGACATCGGCGCACCGCCTCCAGGCCCTCGCCCGGTTCCACGCGGCACACCCGTGGGACCACAACGCCCACTACCACCGCTGGATCCTGCGGCAGCTCCCCCACCGCTTCGGCCGCGCCCTGGACGTCGGCTCGGGCAGCGGTGACCCAGGCCGTGTCTCCCGGATCTCGCTCCCCCAGCTACCGCTGGGAGGTGCCCCCAGACCCGCGCCGCCCGGCGCCGCACCTCGCCGCGCAGTCGGCCGTCGACCGCCTCATCGGCGCCGCCGCGATACCGGCGAACGTCGCCATGGCCTGGGTCAGGAACCGCGGCCGCGGGGCACCCCGCCCGGCCGCTACGACCGCCCCCACCCGTCCGGCGTCCATGGGCTTCGCCGAAATCTCCGACGTGGCCCGGCGGACGCTTCCCGGCGTGCGCCTGCGCCGACGCCTGTTCTGGCGCTACACGCTCGTCCGGCGCAGCAGCTGACGGCGGCTCGGACCGTACGGCCGGCGACGCAGGAAGGCCCCGGTCTCCGTGAGGAGGCCGGGGCCTTCTTCCGAGCGCTGGGCAGGCCTTGCACCTGCATCCCCCCACGGGAAGTGGGGTGTCTTTCCTTGGACCACCAACGCATCGTCCCGTTCGCCGTGTTCCGCGGCGGCGGGCTCGAGATCAACTATAGCCCACGAAAGAGGAGGCTCCGCTACCGCGGTTTCACCGCGCGGAGCGAGTAGACCTGGGGGACGTACAGCCCGGCCGGGAGCCGGAAGTGGCCGTGGTCGTGCTCGTGCAGGAACTCCAGGCGCAGGCCCGCGGCGGCAAGGGCGCTGACGACCTCTCCGACGCCGTGCAGCCATTCGACGGTCCGGTTCGACCTGGTCGGCGCCCCGGGGTCGGCATAGGTGCCGGGTTCGTCGTAGACCATCGCCCCGCGCTCGAAGTAGTCGTGCTCGACGGCCCGTCCGTCCTCGGAGAGGACGTCGGCGAAGGGGTGGTACTCGGCGAGGTAGAGGAAGCCGCCGGGGGCGACGAGCTCCGCCACCGTCCGCGCCCACCGGGTGATGTCGGGGAGCCAGCACAGCGCCCCGAAGCCGGTGTAGACGATGTCGAAGGTCTGCCCGCCCAGGGCCTCGACGGCGTCGTACACGTCGGCGGTGACGAAGCGCGCGGTGCCGGCGCCGATCCGCTCGGCGAGCTCGCCCGCGGCGGCCACGGCCGGCCCGGAGAAGTCGAGGCCGGTGACGGTGGCTCCGCGGCGGGCCCAGGAGAGGGTGTCCAGCCCGATGTGGCACTGGAGGTGGAGCAGGGACCTGCCGCCTACGTCGCCGACCTCGCCGGGCTCGAAGTCCTGCAGCGAGTCCCGGCCCGCCACGAAGGCGGGGATGTCGTAGAAGGAGGTGCCGAGGTGGATCGGGACGCGCTCGTCCCAGTTGGCCCGGTTGGCCTCGCGCCAGTCGGCGGGGCCGGTGGAACCCGTGGCATCGGTGAGCGAGGGAGTGGTCATGCGGGGGACGCTAACCGGGGTCGCGAACGGTGATCAATCGGATTTCCCGGCCGATCACCCCCGACCGGAGCGGCCGACGCGGCCGAGCGGCCGACGCCCGGCGACGCGACGGCGCCCCGGGCTTTCGGCCTTAACTCGTGTAACCTGCACACGGGAAGGCAGCACCGGGCTACGGGGAGCGATGAACACGCCATGGCGAAAGAGGCATCGGCTCCCGCGTCGGCCACCAGCGCGGACGTCGCCCGCCTGGCCGGGGTGTCCCGCGCCACCGTCTCGTTCGTACTCAACGACACCCAGGGCCACCGGGTCAGCGAGGGCACCCGGGCGCGGGTGCTGGCCGCGGCCGCGCAGCTCGGCTACGTGCCGAACGCGGCCGCCCGGTCCCTGCGCGCGGGCCGCAGCAACCTCGTCCTGATGCCCGCCTCCGTCTCCGCGGTCGGACGCCTGGTGAGCGAGTGGGTGGACGACCTGGTCAGCGAGCTGGAGCGGCACGGCTACACCACCGTCATGCACGCCGGCCGCTTCGACGATCCGCTCGAAGCCGCCCGCGCCTGGGCCGAGTTGCGGCCCGCCGCGGTGCTCTCCCTCGACGGCGACCGGCTCACCCCGCAGACGGCCGAGGTGCTGCGCCGCGCCGGGGTGCGCGGGACGCTGGCCTTCGCCTCGCACCCGGTGGAGGGGGTGCACACCATCGCCTTCGACCACACCTCCGTCGGCGCGACCGCGACCCGGCACCTCATCGACCGGGGCCGGACCCGGATCGGGGTGGTCATCCCGCGCGAGCGCGGCCTGGACACCCTCGCCCGGCCGCGGCTGGCCGGCGCCGAGCAGGTCGCCGCGCGGCATCCGGTGACCGTCACCCCCGTCGAGCTGGCCTACACCCGGGAGTCCGCGACGGCGCTGGCCCGGCGGTGGCGGGAGCTCGGCCTGGACGCCGTCTTCGCGTACAACGACGAGTACGCGGCCCTGCTGATGCACGCGCTCATGGCGGAGGGGATCCCGGTGCCGGACGAGGTGGCCGTCGTCGGCTGTGACGACCTGGTGCTGTCGGCGCTCCAGCGGCCCGCGCTGACCAGCGTCGCACTGGAGCTGCCCTCCGCCGCCTCCGTGGCGGACGCCCTGCACGCCCTGGTCGCCCGGGGCACGGCACCCGGGGTGGCGGGCATCGAACCGGCGCTGGTGCACCGCCAGTCCTCCTGAGGCGGCGGCCGGGAGGATCCCCCCGGGGCCTCCCGGCCGCGCCCGCCCCGGCCTCAGCCTCCGGCGGCCTGCGGCGGCACTCTCCGCGGCACCCCCTCGGACCGTACGGAGCCACGCCCCTCCCGGGCGAGTACGGGCATGAAGGCGCGCCACACCAGCAGCGCGGCCGCGGCCCCCGCCAGCGCCCCGGCGACGGTGTCGCTGAGCCAGTGCGCGTGCAGCCACGTACGGCTCCACATCATGGCCAGCGTGAACAGCGTCCCCGCGCACCACCAGGCCCGACGCCGCGCCGCCGGCACGAGCAGCGCGCCGGCCAGCACCACGAGCGCCGCCGCCGCGGCCCCGTGGCCGGAGGGGAAGGAGCCGTGGTCGACGCGGACCAGCGGGTTCTCCGGGCGCGGCCGGTCCACCAGGTGCTTGAGGGTCTGGACGACGAGCAGGTTGGCCCCGAGGTAGGCGGCGAGCAGGCAGCAGGCCGACCACCAGCGCCCGCGCACCAGCAGGAAGGCCAGCAGGCCGAGCGGTACGATGACGCCCGCCGGCCCCCCGAACCAGTTCAGGAACGCCGCCGCGGCGGCGGGAACGCCCCGGTGCGGCCCGCCCATCAGGTCGAGCCAGCGTTGGTCGGCGCCCTGGAACGGCGGGCGGGCGGGGTCGGCGCGGACGACCGCCGTCACCAGGACGGCGGCCCCGGCCAGCAGCAGGCCGAGCGGCAGCACGCCGGCCGTGCGGTGCCCGGGAACGGGTCTCTCGCTCACGGGCGCGGCTCAGGCGTCCAGGTGGCGGGCGAGGAAGGCCACGCTGCGGGCCACGATCGGGGCCACGTCCGGGACGCCGAGGAAGATGTGGTCGGCGTCCTCCACCGGCTCCAGTTCGCATTCCCCGCCGACCGCGCGGAGCGCCGCGTCGAGCGCCTCGCTCTGGCTGTAGGGGACCAGGCCGTCCCGGGTACCGTGGACCAGCAGGAACGGCGGCGGCGCGCCGTGTCCGTCGGCGGCGTACGCGACCGGGCTCGCGGCGCGGGCCAGCGCCGGCCGCTCCTCCTCGGTACCGCCGAGCAGCGCCTCGTACGGGTCCGGGGACTGCACACCCGGCGGCATCGGCGGCATGGGGTGCCCGCGCAGGGCGAGCAGATCGCAGACGCCGTACCAGTCGACGACGGCCCGTACCGAGGTGTCGCCGGCGCCGACGCCCTCGGTGCCCTCCAGGGCGGCGGCGCCGGGGGTGTGAGGGCCGGTCAGGCCCGCGAGGGCGGCGAGGTGGCCGCCCGCGGACTCGCCCCAGACCGCGATGCGGTCCGGGTCGACGCCGAAGGCGCCGGCGAACTTCCGGACGTAGCGGATGGCGGCCTTCACGTCGTGCAGCTGCGCCGGGAAGGGTGCTTCGAGGCTGTGCCGGTAGTCGATGGAGACCAGGGCGAGCCCGGCCGCCAGCACCGCGCCGTGCAGCAGCGCGGCAGGGACGGTCGGCGGCGGGTAGCGCCGGTCGCCCTCCAGCCAGCCGCCGCCGTGGATCCAGACCACGGCCGGGACGGGGCCCCGGGCGGTGGCGGGCACCTGGACGTCCAGCAGGCGCGGCCGGTAGCCCGGCCGGGTGGCGTAGGTGACCCCGTCGAAGCGGCGTACGCCGTCCTCGGCGACCACGGGCGCTACGGGCGCCAGGAAGGGAGGGGGCGGCCAGGTCAGGTCGGGCTCGACCGGGAGCGAATGCGTCATTGCGGCCCTTTCACGCGGAGAGCTGCACGTGACTCCTGCCGAGTTACACGTGTAACAGCGGACTGTAGCCAGCCCTGCCCGGGGCCACAAGACGACTGGTGCGGGCGGTTTCCCGCCGGGTTCGAGCGGGAGGACGACGGCGCGTGCGGCCTGCGCTCCGCGCCCTGGGGGCGGTCACAGGCGGCCCGCGCAGAGTGCGACGTGCGCTGCCCGCCGGGCCCGCGCGGGGAGACGCGAAGCGCTCCGCCGGGGAACAGGAAGAGCCGCGCACGCATGAGGGGCGGCGGGTTCTTCACGCTCATGGCGGTGGCCGGGCTCGAGGCGGCCGACACGGCGGACACCCTGATCCTCCCCCCACCGACCCTGACGGAGCCGGGCGCGCCAAGCACGGTCGCCGGCCTCGCCGCGCCCGCGGCGGTCGGCCCGCACCGCCGGTTACGGGCACAGCTGGGAACGACGCCGCCGGCCTGGCTCACGGGGTAACGGCTCGCCCTGGTGCGCCGGCTGACCGAGCGGGCGGCACAGCGGGCTCGGCGTCGCCGCCGAGCTGCGGGCCCTGATGCGCCGGGAGGCGGGCGGGGCGCCGGCGGCGGTTCGGGCCGGGGGCGGGGCCGCTGCCGCTGCGGCTGCGGCTGCGGCTGCGGCTGCGGCTGCGGCTGCGGCTGCGGCGAACGGGTGACGTGCGGGGTCCAGAGGGGCGGGCCGCTGCGGCGAACGGGTGACGTGCGGGGCCCGGAGGGGCGGGCCGCTGCGGCGAACGGGTGACGTGCGGGGCCCAGAGGGGCGTGGCACGCTGTTGACGGGGCTCGGGCCGCCGGGGAAGGCGGCCGCGACGAACGGAGCGCGCCGTGGGAACTGCGATCCTGCCCGTGGCGCTGCGGCGCCGGACGGCCGGCTGCTGCGCCGCCCTGCTGCTGGCGCTCACCTGCGGTACGGGCGCCCGTGCTGCCCCCTCTCCGTCGCCGGTGCCCCCGCCGGAGGCCACCGGGGCCGGCCTCGACCCCCGCATCACGGAGATCATGGGCAAACCGGAGTACCGCCACGCGCAGTGGGGGCTGCTGCAGACGGAACCGGGTGACGGCCGGGTGCTGCACAGCATGTTCCCGGGTCAGTTCTTCATACCGGGGTCCACGGCGAAGCTGTTCCCCGTCTCCGCCACCTGGCAGACCCTCGGCCCGGACCACCGCTTCGTGACGCCCCTCTACGCGGTCGGCCGGCGCGCCGGATCCACCCTGACCGGCGACCTCGACCTCGTCGCGCAGGGCGACCTCACCCTGGGCGGCCGGACCCGGCCCGACGGGACGGTCGCGTACACCGACCTCGACCACACCTACGCCAACGACTTCCCGGGTGCCACCCTCACCCCGGAGAACCCCCTCGCCGGGATCGACGAGCTCGCCCGGCAGGTCCGCGCGGCGGGCATCACCCGCGTCGAGGGCGACGTGATCGTCGACAGCCGGCTCTTCGCCCCCGACCCGGGCCTCGACCCGGTACCGACCCCCCTGATCGTCAACGACAACCTCGTCGACCTGCTGACCACCCCGGGCGACCGCGCGGGCGCCGCCGCCCGGCTGGAATGGCGGCCCAAGGTCGCCCCGTACGAGGTCACGTCCACGGTGAGGACCGTCGCCGCCGGGAAGCCGACGGACATCACGGTGACGGCCTCCGACGGCGGCACCCGCATCCGGCTGTCCGGCACCATCGCCGCGGACGCCCGGCCGCTGCTGCGCACCGCCCCGGTCACGGACCCGGCCGCGTTCGGCCGGACGGCGCTGATCGAGGCGCTGGGCCGGGCCGGCGTGGAGGTCACCGCCGGCGCCACCGGGCCCAATCCGGTGGCCCGGCTGCCGCGCGACTACGCGGGCCGGCCGCGCGTGGCCGCGTACACCTCTCCCCCGTACGAGCAGTACGCGAAGCTGATCCTGAAGGTCAGTCACAACCTCGGCGCCAACCTGGACGTCTGCCTGCTGGCCGTCACCACCGGCAGCCGGCAGTGCGCCGCGGGCTTCCCGGTGCTCGCCGCCTTCCTGGACCGGGCGGGCGTCGACCGCGAGCAGGTGGCCCTGATGGACGGCCGGGGCGGCAATCCGGCCGACCGGGTCACGCCCCGGGCGCTGGTGCAGATGCTGGCGTACTGGCAGGGCACGCCGGACGCGCGGCGGTTCCGGGAGGCGCTGCCCGTCCTCGGGGTCGACGGGCTGCTCGCGCAGAACTGCCGTGACTGTCCCGCGCGCGGCAAGGTGTTCGCGAAGACCGGCGCGGCCGTCGGCGGCGACCTCCTCAACGACAGGCTGTCGGTGGGGGCCATCACCATCGCCGGCTACCTGGACAAGGGCGGCGGGCGCTTCGACACCTTCTACGCGGGCGTCACGGGCGCGATGACGCCGACCGCCGACCCGGAGGACGTGGTGGGCATCGCCAACGACCTGGCCCTGATCGCCGCCTACCTCCAGGAGGGCTCCTGACAGGCCCGTGCCTACAATGGCTGAATGATCTTCATTGTGGTGAAATTCGCCGTCAAGCCCGAATACGTGGACCAGTGGCCGGAGAAGGTCGCGGAGTTCACCCGCGCCACCCGCGCCGAACCGGGCAACCTCTGGTTCGAGTGGTCCCGCAGCCTGGAGGAGCCGGACACGTACGTCCTGGTCGAGGCGTTCCAGGACGACGCGGCCGAAGCCCACGTCACCTCCGAGCACTTCACCAAGGCCCTGGAGACCATGCGTCCGCTGGTCGCCCGTACGCCCGACATCGTCAGCACCACCATCGCCGGCGCCACCGGCTGGAGCCGGATGGGGGAGCTCCGGATCGACTGAGCCGCTGGGCCGGTGGGCCGGTGGGCCGGGTGCCCTTGACCGGGCGTCCATGATGGACGGTATGACGACCGGATCCCGTGCTCGTTCGTTCGGTTCCGCGGCGGCCCGCTACGCCGCGCACCGGCCCTCCTATCCGGCCGCGCTCTTCGACACCGTCGAGGAGCTGGCCGGGTTCCCGCTGGCCGGTGCCCGCGTCGCGGACGTCGGCGCGGGCACCGGCATCGCGAGCGCGCTCCTGCACGCCCGCGGGGCCCGGGTGGTGGCGGTGGAGCCCTCGGAGGGCATGGCCGCCGAGTTCCGTCGCCGCAATCCGGGGATCGCCCTCGTGCGCGGGGACGGCGACCGGCTGCCGCTGGCCACGGAGGGCACCGACCTGCTGACCTACGCGCAGTCCTGGCACTGGACGGACCCGGCCCTCGCCGGCCCCGAGGCCCTGCGCGTCCTGCGGCCCGGGGGCGCGCTGGCCGTCTGGTCCAACGACCCCGACACGGACGTGGAGTGGATCGCCGACCAGCAGGCGCGCATCGAGAAGCACTTCGGCCCCGGCTGGTACGTCAACGAGCCGGCCCGTCCCCTGCCCGGCCTGGACTTCACCACGCGCCGGCTGCGCTGGTCCCGGCCCGTCTCCGTCGAGGCGCACCTCGGCAAGCTCTCCACGCACTCGCTCTTCCTGGTGGCAGAGCCCGGTACGGACACCTTCCTCGAAGCCGAACGCGCCCGCCTGCTCGCCCTCTTCCCGGACGGCCGGCTGCGGGAGCACTACACGGTCAGGCTCGACATGGCGGTACGCCGGTAGCCCTGCTCCCGTTCGCGGTGAAGCAGAAGGCCCCGGTCTCCGTGAGGAGGCCGGGGCCTTCGTTCGAGCGCTGGGCAGGCCTTGCACCTGCATTCCCCCACGGGAAGTGGGGTGTCTTTCCTTGGACCACCAACGCATCGTCCCGGTCGCCGTGTTCCGCGGCGGCGGGCTCGAGATCAACTATACGGCACGCGGACGGGCGCCAAAACCGGGTGACACCGCGGCCGGCGGGAGGTCAGCCTGTCCCGATGACCGAGGAATTGAACGTTCTGCGCCTGTCCGTCCGGAACGACCCGGCGTTCGGGCCGTACGAGTACCTGGAGGTCCGCCCGCTGGTCGACGGGGTGGACGTGATCGAGGCGGCCTTCGGGCAGGAGGACCACGGGGTCCAGTGCGGCGATCCCCGGGACTGGCTGGTGCCCGACGGCCCCTTGTCGGTGGGTGAGGGGGCCCACTGGGTGGAGTTCGCCTCCAAGGCGTGCGGCTGCCACGACCTGCTGTACCTGACGCTGCGGCGCGACGGCGACATCGTCGTGTGGAGCTGGGAGTCCGCCGAGGCGGGGATCCAGGCGCTCCCCGAGTACCGCTTCGACGCCGCCCAGTACGACGCCGAGCTGGAGCGGGCCCGCCGGGACGGCGGATGGGAGTGGCCGGCACAGACGGTCTCGCGACTGGTGCTCGACGGGCTGCGCGGGCAGACCGGGTGGCTGGAGCGGTGGTCGTGCGAGCTCGGCCACGTGTGGACGGACCCGAAGCACCCCGGGCAGGTCCTGCTCTACTTCTTCCGCGAGGAGCGGGATACGCAGGGCCGGTACGGGCGCGCCGAGGAGTTCGCCATGATGGCGCCGGTCACCGACGAGGACCCCGCCCGTCAGGCCGGCCGGATCGTACGGGCCTTCCTGGCGGGCGATCCCCGGACGGTGGACGGGTTGCGGCCCTGCCCGATGGACGAGGTGGGGTACGGCCACTACCACGGCGACGGGCCGACGCCGTGGAAGCTGCACGGCTGACCCCGGGCCAGAACCATGCGGGGCCGGCGTCGGCGCGGGTACCGGGCGGAGCGGCGGAAAGGCCGTCAGCTGGTGGTGACGGCGGACTCCGTGGGGCGGGCGGCCGGGCCACCGGCCTCCCGCGGGGCCGGGCGCGGGCGGCGGAACGGGCGGGGGCCCCACCAGTTGGCGCGGCCGAGGAGGGTCATCGTCGCGGGCACGAGGAGGCAGCGCACGAGGGTGGCGTCGACCACGACGACCAGGGTCAGGGCGGTAGCCAGCTGCTTCATCACGAGCACCTCCCCCGTCGCGAAGCCCGTGAAGACGATGCACATCAGCAGCGCCGAGGAGCTGATGATCCGGGCGGAGCGCTGTACGCCCGCCTCGACGGCGAGGTCGTTGCCGGCTCCGGCGCGGTACGCCTCCTGGATGCGGGAGAGGAGGAACACCTCGTAGTCCATGGACAGCCCGAAGGCCAGGGCGAACACGACGACCGGCAGCCAGTAGCCCAGCCCGCCCAGGGTGTGGACGCCCAGCGGCCCGGCGCCCCAGCCGTCCTGGAAGACCAGGACGAGCGCGCCGAACGAGGCGCCGAGGGACAGGGTGTTCATCACGATCGCCTTGAGCGGCAGGAGCACGGAGCCGGTCATCGCCAGCAGCAGGACGTAGCTGGTCAGGGCGATCAGGGCGGCGGCCCGGGGCGCGTTCCCGACGACCTCGGCCCTGAAGTCGGCGTCGAGCGCGGCCCGTCCGGTCACCCACACGGGGAAGTCGGCGGGGCGGTCCGCGCGGAGCCGTTCCACGAGGCGGGTGGCGGTGGCCGCGTCCTCGTCGGGCACCGGTACGAGGCGCACGACGGCGACCCCCGGGCCCGCCGCGGTGGCGGGTTCGAGCCGCTGCACCTGCGGGGCGTCCGCGAAGCGCTCCGCCCAGGCCGTGAGCCGGGCCGGGCCGGTGCGGGCCACGACCACCACGGCGTCGGGCCGGTGCTGGGGGAACCGGTCGGTGACCAGGTCGGCGAAGCGCCGGGCCTCGGTGCCCGGCGGCAGCTGCAGTTCGCCGACCGGGCTGACGAGGTGGACGCGCAGGAAGGGCGCGGCCGCCGCCAGCAGCAGGACCCCGACGCCCACCGCGACGGCGGGGGCCCGGCGGCGGGTCCAGCGGGCCAGCGCGGCGAACGCGCCCTCGTCGGGCTCGCGGCGGGCGCGGGCCCCGATCCGCCCGCCGCACGCCACGAGCAGCGCCGGGGTGAGGGTGACCGCGGCGGCGAGCGACAGCAGCACGGTGCCCGCGGCGGCCAGGCCGAGGGAGGCGTAGAAGTCGCTGGGGAAGGCGGCCAGCCCGCTGAGGGCGGCGGCGACGACCAGTGCGGCGAACAGGACCGAGCGGCCCGCGCTGCCCATGGTCCGCACCACCGCCTCCGGGACGTCGTGGCCCGCGGCGCGTTCCTCCCGGAACCGGCCGACCGTGAGCAGGGAGTAGTCCACGGCCAGGCCAAGGCCGAGCATCGTGGTGGTGGACAGCACCGGGGAGGTGAGGTCGTAGCAGCGCGACAGCAGCAGGAGCCAGAGCATCCCGGTGCCGACGGTGGCGACGGCCGCGACCAGGGGCACGGCAGCCGCGACGAGGCCGCCGAAGAGGAGGTACACCACCACCAGGGTGACGGGCAGGGTGATCAGTTCGGCGCGCCGGGTGTCGGCCAGGGACCGCCGCGCCACCTCGGCGCGGGCCCGGTCGCTTCCGCCGAGGGTCACCGCGGCGCCGGGCACGGCCCCGTGGACGGCGCGCAGCCGGGCTTCCACGGCCCGCTCGCAGCGCCGCCGGTCCTGCCCGGCCGGGGTCCGGTCCAGCCGTACGGAGAGCAGGACGGCCCGGCGGTCGGCGGCGTACGCCGCTGCGGTGAGGGGGGTGACGCCGTGTACGCCGGGGACGGCGGCCAGGTCCCGGCGGGCGGCGGCCAGTTCCCGCGTGAGGGCGGGGTCGGACACCGGCACGCCGGACACCACGGCGTCGATCTGGCCGCCGTACGCGCGGACGCCGTCCAGGAGCCGGTTACCCCGCACCGACTCGTGCGCGGCCACGCTCCAGGGCCGCCGGTCCAGGCCGTCCATCACGGGTCCGGCGGCGGCCGCTCCGGCTGCCAGGAGCAGCAGCCACAGCAGCAGGACGAGGAGGTGGCGGCGCACGCAGAGCAGGGCGAGGCGTGCGGGCATCGCCCTCAGGGTGCGCATCGGCGGCCTTCGGAGAGGTAGGCGGAGCCGATGGTGACGTCACCCGGCCGCCGTACGGTCAGCCGGACGAAGCGGTCGCCGCGGGCGTCCCGCATCGGTTCGAGGCATCCGGCGTCCGCCGTCAGCCAGGGCGAGTCGACGATCCGCACGGTCACCGTGCCGGGGCGGGGCACCCGGACGGTGATCGCGGCCGCGTCGGAGCTCCGTACGCGGGCCGGCGGGTCGACGAGGGGGACGGCGTCCCGGACGCGGTAGATACGCCAGTTGCGGTCCTGCCACACCGGCTCCAGGTAGGCGGGCCGGTCGGCGACGAGGGCGCGTTCGGCCTCGGAGGCGGCGTCGGGCGGGCCGTCGTGGACGACGACGAGGCCCACGGCCCACCGGTCGAGCCAGGCCCGGTAGGCGGCGGGGGTGAGGCCGCCGTCCCGGTAGAAGAGGCGGCCGCGTTCCACGTCCGCCTGCCGGTTCCAGCCGCGCGCCAGGGTGACGTACGGGGCGAGGACGGCGGCCTCGCGGTGGCTGCGCGCCATGACGGCCTCCACCCGGGTGCGGTCGGCGCCGAGGCGGCCGAGTTCCGCGAGGACCCCGTCGGTCTCGGCGGCCCAGGCGGGGACCCGGACGGTGTCGCCCAGGTGGGCGGCCGTGTTCCCGCCCACCCAGAGCAGGCAGAGGGCGAGCCCGGCCCCGGCCGCGGCGCGGCGTACGCGGCCGGTCGCCGTCGCGGCGGCGGCGAGCAGGAGTGCGGGTGCGGCGAGACCGGCGAGCCGTTCGACGTTGGTGCCCATCGGGGACGGGACGGCGTAGGCGAGCAGGACGGCGGCCGCGTACAGGCCTGCGGCGCGTCTGACCCACAGCCAGGCGGGCGGCGCCGCCGCGAGGACGGCCAGCGCCGCCAGCAGCGGGGGCCAGATCCGCTCCGGGGGCATGGGCTGCTCGCCCTGGAAGGGGAAGAGGCGGGCCGTCAGGGCGAGGACGGCGCAGGGCGGTACGGACAGGGCGGCGGCCACGGCGGCCCGGCGCCGGGGCGCGGGCGGCAGTGCGGCGCCGGTCAGCGCGAGGAAGAGACCCGCGACGGGGCTGGCCATGGTGCAGAGGGCCGCGCAGAGCGCGGGGGCGGCGAGCCGCCCGCCGCTACCGCCGGGCCCCCGGGGCAGGGCGCTCAGCAGGGCCGCGAGGCCGAACGCCACGCCCAGGACGAAGGTCGTGCGCCCGGAGGCCACATGGCACCACAGGGCGAGGGCCGCGGCCAGCGCGGGCCGTTCCGGCGCCCGGCCCCCGCCGCGTACGCACAGCAGCGCGGCGAGCCAGGTGGCGGTCAGGCCCGCCGCCACGGTCACGGGTACCACGCCGAAGAGGGCCATGGCGTACGGGGAGACGAGGCTGTAGGCGGCGGTGTGCAGCCCGCCGTGCCAGGCGAGGTCGTAGGCGGAGCCGGGGTGGCGGGCGGCGAAGTCAGCCCAGGCCGTCTGGGCCGCGAGGTCCCCTCCGCCGGTGGCGAGGACGGCCGCCCACACGGCGTACAGCGGCAGCGCGCAGCCGGTCGCGGCCAGCGGGACCCTCAAGGGGAGGGGGAGGGCTGCCGGTGCCCGCCGGGTCAGGGCGACAGCGGTCATGGGCGGCTCCGGTCGAGGCTGCGCGTCGGGGCGGGCGGGGTGGGGGCGGCGCCCGGGCGGGACCGCATCGTCCAACGACGGGCGGCGGCCGGTGTGGCGGTGTTCCGGCCACCGGGCACCCGGTCGGCGTCCTGGCCGCCGGGGTCCGGTGTACCGGCGCTCTGCCATTCGGGTGACCCACCGCCACGTACCCGGCCGCGCTCCCGTTACCAGCACGAACTCCCCCATCCGGGGCTCGTTTCGGCTACAGCGAAGGAAAGTTCTCGAATGCTGAAGAAGATGATGGTCACCGCAGCAGCCACCGCCGCCGCCGTCGGCGCGGGTGCCGCCGTCGCCGCCCCGGCCATGGCCATCGGCAACGACAACGGGATCAACACCGTCAACGGCAACGGCGCGCAGCAGATCTACGGCAACCAGAAGACCACCGGTGACCAGAGCCCGCAGCTCAGCGTCGTCCAGGGCACCCTGAACAAGCCCTGCATCGGCCTGCCGGTCAAGGTCAACGCGCAGTCGGTACTCGCCCTCATCGCGAACGTCGGCGTCCAGGACATCAACGTCCTCGCCAACCCGCAGAACCAGCAGTGCACCGAGAACTCCACCCAGGCCAAGGGCGACGAGCCGCTCTCCCACATCCTGAGCAACATCCCGGTCCTCTCCGGCAACCTCTCCGCGGGCAGCTGATCACCGGCCGCCGCTGAGCGGGCCGGCCGGGGACGTCCGCACGAACGTCCCCGGCCGGCCCCTCGGCGTCCGCGGGGCCCGGAGCGTCGTCGAGGGCACCGGGTTCCGTGCCGAGAACGGCGGCACCACCCGCGGGGCGTATGCAGAAGGCCCCGGTCTCCGTGAGGAGGCCGGGGCCTTCGTTCGAGCGCTGGGCAGGCCTTGCACCTGCATTCCCCCACGGGAAGTGGGGTGTCTTTCCTTGGACCACCAACGCATCGTCCCGTTCGCCGTGTTCCGCGGCGGCGGGCTCGAGAGCGACTATAGCCCATCTCCGCAGGTCGGCGCACGGGCCGGCTGCTCGGAACCCTGTCGGTCAGTCGATCACGATCTCCGCCTCGAACCGGGCGCCCAGGGCCCGCAGTCGGCGCTCGCACTGCTCCCGGGTCGGCGCCGACAGCACCGCCGCCGCGAGGAAGTCCGAGGAGAGGGCCGCCTCCCCGAGGACCTCGCCCGGCTCCGCGTAGACGCCGTAGTACCGCACCCAGGGCTCTTCCGGGGTGACCGGGATGCCGCGTACGGTGCCGGGCCGCTTCATCATCAGGACCTGTCCGGCCATGCGGACGGGTTCCAGCCGGGCGCCGTCGGCGAGCCTGGCCACGACGGGCAGCCGCAGTCCCGTCTGGGCCCGCGTCGCCAGCTCCACCGGGTGCACCTCGAACACGGCGTCCAGGACCTCGCGGATCCGGGCACCGGCCGGGCGGGAGGCGACCTCGCAGACGACGAGGCGGTCGTCGGGGGTGTGGAAGACCTCGGCGTGGAAGGTGTAGTCCGCCGGGCCGCCGAGGGCCGCGAGCGCGGTGTCGGCCAGCTCCAGCAGACGTGGGGTCAGCGGGTCGGAGGGGTCCAGGGTCAGGTCCACCCGGGCGCCGGGGTCGGCTTGGAAGGAGGCCAGCTCGTACTGGTACTGCGACGGCCAGGCCATCACGGTGCGGCCGCCGACGACGACCCCGTCCACGTGGCACATCCGGCCCGGGACGTACGCCTCGGCCAGCAGGTCCTCGCGCGGGGCCGCGCCCGGCGCGAAGGCCCCTGCCAGGTAGTCCTCCAGTTCCCCGGGGGTCCGTACGATCCGCAGCCCGATCGAGCCGAAGCCGTCGCGGGCCTTGAAGACCAGGGGCAGTCCGTGCTCGTCCGCGAAGTCGCGCGCGTCGTCGGCGGTGGCGGGCAGGGCGTGCGGGGCGACCTCGATGCCGGCCGTCTCCAGCCGCCGCTTCATCAGGGCCTTGTCCCGGAAGGGCAGGACCTCGTCGGGGAGCTGCCCGGGCAGGCCGAGCTTCTCGCGCAGCCGGGCCGCGCGCATCAGGTCCGCCTCGTGGGGGGCGACGACGTGGGTGACGCGGTACTCCTCGGCCAGTTCGAGGGCGGTCCGGTCGAGGAGTTCCTCGTCCTCGAAGTCGTCGAGCACCACCAGCCGGCGGTAGCCGCCGTCGCCGTCGGGGACCTGCTCGCGGGCGCCCTCGATCCGGTCGCGGGCGGCGATCAGCACCACCCCGCCGTCGAGTTCCGCGAGCCAGCGGTCGTAGGGGAACGGGCCGAGCGGGAAGCGGTGCAGTACGAGCGCGGTCACGCGGCGGCCTCCAGGTCCAGGGCGTCCGCCGGCGCCTCGGCGGGGGTCACGTCGATGCGGATCCGCTCGGTCAGCCGCTCGCACAGGGCGATGGCCGCGTCGGTGTCGGCGGCCGTGACGGCGGCGAAGCCGAGCCGGTCCCAGTTGTCCCGCAGCGGGCGCACCGGGTCGCCGGGCGCCACGGACACCTCCACGGCGAGCACGTCGGGGCGGGCGGCGACCTCCGCCACTCCGGAGACGGCCGTGACCGTGCCCGGGTCGCGGAGCACGAAGCGGGTGCAGGCGCCGGCCCGGGCCTTCGGGGGCTCCGGGAGCGCCTCGACGAGGCCGAGCGGCCAGGCGACGCCGTAGCCGAGGAGGTCAATGCCGTAGGCCGCCTCGACCAGTTCGTTGATGTGGCCGCCGCCGACCCGGTTGTGGGACTCGATGACGACGGGGCCCCGGGAGCCGAGGCGCAGCTCGGTGTGGCTGGGTCCGTCGGTGACGCCCATGGTGTCGAGGAAGTCCTCGACGGCGGCCGTGACGCGGGCGTGCGCGCCGGGTGCCAGGCGGGCGGGCAGGGCGTGGCCGAGTTCCGCGAAGTGGGTGTCGTCGACGAGCTTCTCGGTCACGGCGATCACCACGTGGCGTCCGGCGAAGCTGAAGGCCTCCACGCTGAACTCGGGCCCGTCGAGGTAGGACTCCATCAGGAACTCGCTGACCGTGTAGAGGGTCGAGCCGCGGTCGGTGCGGCGGCCGCGCAGCTCCTGGATCCGCTCCCAGGTGGCGTCCAGTTCCCCGGGGGTGGAGACGCGGATGAGGCCGAAGCCGGCGGTGGCGTCGGTGGGCTTGATGATGAAGGGGTAGCCGGCGCGGGCGGCGAAGGCGTCGAGGGAGGCGCGGTCGGTGACCCGGTCCCAGTGGATCGACAGCTTGCCCTGCTCCGTGAGGTGCTGCCGCATCAGGAACTTGTCGCGCATGCGGCGGCTGGCCTCGGGGCCGGTGCCCGGGAAGCCGAAGTGGGCGTTCAGGCGGGCGGCCATGTCGAGTCCGGCCTCGGTGAGGGAGGCGACGGTGTCGAAGCCCCACACCTCGCGGGAGGCCTCGGCGAGCGGCCGTACGGTGTCCCAGTCGGTGTAGTCGACCATCAGGAGGACGTCGGCCAGCCCGGTCTGGTACGGGGTGATCTTGTCGGGGTGCTGGAGGAGCACCACGCGGACGCCCAGCGCCTTGGCCCGTTGGAGGTGTTGGTCCGTGGCGCCGACGAGCAGCAGGGTACGGTCCGCGGCGCGCGCGGTGGGGGCGGTCATCGCAGTGCTTCCTTCGGGGTGTGGGTGGTCGTGGTGCGCAGGGCGGTGCGGGCCGCGGCGATCCGGTCGGCGGCCGCCGCGGGGGTCGGTGCGTCGACGACGGCGTAGCCGTGGCGGGTGCCGGAGTCGGTGGTGCGGGGCAGGACGTCGCCCGGCCCGTACGGGAAGTGCACGCCGTGCACGTGGTCCCGGGCGCGCAGGTCGTCGAGGCCGTCGACGGACTCCAGGCGTCCGGCGGGGAGCTGGAAGAAGCCGATGGCCGCGTACCGGTGGGGTGCGGGGGCGGTGACGTCCTCGCCGGCCAGCCCCCGGAAGATGGCCGCCTCGATGTCGTAGCCGGTGGCGACCTCCACGAGCAGCGGGATCCGGTCGCCGCCGAGGCGGGCCTGGGACTCGACGACGCGCGGTCCGGCCGGGGTGAGGATGACCTCGGTGTGGGCGGGGCCGAAGGCGTAGCCGGCGAGGTCGAGGAGGGCGGTGACGGTGTCGCGGATGGCCGCGGCGTCGGCGGGGTCGAGGGGGGCGGGGTGGATGTGCCCGGTCTCGACGAAGCCGGGGGCTCCGGTGGTCTGCTTGGCGGTGATGCCGACGACGTGGTGGGTGCCGCCGGCGGTGAGGGTCTCGACGCTGAACTCGGGGCCTTCGAGGTAGTCCTCGATGATGAAGGGGCCCTCGAAGCCGCCCGCCTTGACCCGCTCGGTCCATTCGGCCAGGTCGGCGGCGGTGCGGACGAGGGCGATGCCGCGGCTGCCGGCCGTGTTGGTGGGCTTGACGACGGCCGGCAGCCCGAACTCGGTGAGCAGCGGCTCGACCTCGCCGAGGGTTTCGGCCCGGCGGGCGCGGACGGCGGAGACGCCGTGGGCGTTGAGCAGGCCGCGCATCGCGTGCTTGTCGTTGAGCAGGCGTACGGATTCGGCGGTGTTGGGTGACAGCCCGAGGGCCTCGGCCTCGGCGAGCACGGGGGCCATGGTGGCCTCGCTGCCCAGGTGCAGGACGTGGTGGACGTCGTGCTCGCGGGCCAGTCCGGCGACGAGGGCGCGCAGGGCCGTCTCGTCCCCGAAGTCGACCAGGGCCAGTTCCCGGGAGTGGGCGGCGACCTTGGCGAGGTATTCGGGCGTGCGCAGCGCGGGGTCCCAGACCGACCAGACCTCGAAGCCGGCTTCGACGGCCTTGCGTACGAGCTGCTCGTACGGCATCACCATCAGGAGGCGGCCGGGCTCGCGGGGCGGGGTCATGACGTGGCTCCGTTCTGGGCCGGCACGGGTGCCGGCGGGGCGGCGGCCGGCGGTGCGGCCTGGGGTTCGTGCTCCGTGGCGGGGCGGCGGGACGCGCGCAGCGGCAGCAGGGAGCGGTAGACGAGGATGGCGCCGAGGCCGAAGGCGCCGTAGAGGAGGCTCATGCCGACCGGGGAGAGGAAGGCCCCGACGGTCACGCACACCGAGCCGATGAGCAGGCCGACGCGCGGTACCAGGCCGTAGGCGGCGAGGTACTTGGTGCGGGCGGCCGGGTCCACCAGGTCGGCGAGGATGGCCTGCTTGACCGGGACGTTCGCGATCTCGCCGAGGGTGAAGACGACGGCCGCGGCGATCAGGACCCAGCCGCTGTTGCTGACGGCCAGGACCATGTGGCCGGCGGTGAAGACGGCGATGCCGGCGTAGAGGCGGGTCCGGTCGGACAGCCGGCGGAACATGCTGCCGGTGAAGAGGGCGAAGCCGACGACGAGGACGGTGTTGACGGCGCGCAGGATGCCGAGCATGGCGACGCCGTCCACGGAGGGGAACCAGTGTTCCAGGCCGGCCAGTGCCTGCTCGGGGAAGTCGTCGGCGAGGCGGACGGCGATGTAGTAGCCGATCTGGACCTCGATGGCGCGGGTGAGGACCGCGGCGCCCACGAGCCGGAGGAACACCCGGTCGCGGGAGACGGCGAGGTAGCCGCGGAGCATGGCGGGGACGCCGGAGGCCCGGTCCTTGGCGGATTCGGGGGCGCTTTCCGCGATCCGCCACCAGGTGACGAGGGCGGTGGCCAGGGAGAGCGCGGCCGCGCCGGCGAGCAGGAGGGCGAAGTGGTCCCCGTAGAAGAAGCCGCCGATCAGGGCGCCGGCGGTGAACGCCATGTTGATCGACCAGTAGTTGACCGTGTAGACGAGCTGGCGGTTCTCGGGGGTGGAGACGTCGATCATCATCGCCTCGGCGGCGGGGGTGGCCGCGCCGGCGAGGGCGGTGTTGAGGAGGAAGAGGACGAAGGTGGCCGCGCCGGACTGCCACCAGGGCGAGTTGGCCAGGGCGAGCAGGGCGAAGGTGAGCGTGGCCCCCACCTCGCCGGCGACCATCAGCGGCTTGCGGCCGTGGACGTCGGCGAGGTGGCCCCCGACGAAGTTGGCGGCGATGCCCGCGGCGGCCACGACCATGGTCAGCGCGCCGGCCGCGGCCGCGCCGTACAGCGTGGCGAGGTGGATGACCATCAGCGGCATCAGCATGATGCCGAGCATCCGCTGGACGAATCCGATGCCGAGCCGCAGCTTGATGTTCGGATGGAGCTGACGGAAATTCACGCCGGGTTCCTTCGAGGGGTGGGGGGACGGGCGGGAGGCGTCAGGACTTCGCGGCCAGTACCTGGTCCGTGGCGGCCGGCGGCGCGGGGGCGGGGGACGACTGGCGGGCGGCGGGCGCGGGGGTCTCGTTCCACAGGCTGAGGTAGCGCTCGCCGGTGTCGGGCAGGATCGTGACGATGGTGGCGCCGATGTAGTCCGGGTGGGCGGCCAGCCGGGAGCAGGCGTGGGCGACGGCGCCGGAGGAGACGCCGACGAAGACGCCCTGCCGGCGGGCGAGGGAGCGTGCGGCGGCCAGGGCGTCCTCGTCCGAGACGGTCACGACGTTGTCGATCAGCGCGACGTCGGTGGTGGGGGCGACGAAGCCGCCGTTGAGGCCCGGGATGCGGTGCAGGCCGCCCTCGCCCTGGGTGAGGACCGGGGAGTTCTCCGGCTCGACCGCGACGACGCGGATCCGCGGGTCCTGCTCCTTGAGGTACTTGGCCGTGCCGCTGAGGGTGCCGCCGGTGCCGACGCCGCAGACCAGCACGTCGATCCGGCCGGCCGTGTCGGCCCATATCTCGGGGCCGGTGGTCTCGTAGTGGGCGCGGACGTTGTCGGCGTTCTCGTGCTGGCAGGCGAACCAGGACCCGGGGGTGGCCGCGTGCAGCTCCTGGGCCTTGGCGATGGCGCCGGGGTAGCCGGCGTCGCGGGGGGTCTGTACGACCTCGGCGCCCAGCGCCTTGAGCAGGGCGACCCGTTCGGCGGTGGCGCTGTCGGGCAACACGATGACGCAGCGGTATCCGCGGGCCGCGGAGAGGGCGGCCAGGGAGATGCCGGTGTTGCCCGAGGTGGCCTCGATGACGGTTCCGTTGCCGCGCATCAGGTCGCCCCGCTCCTCGGCGGCGCGCAGCATGTAGAGGGCCGCCCGGTCCTTGCTGGTGGACATCGGGTTGGCGGCCTCCAGCTTGGCGAGCACCTCGCCGCCCGGGGCCGCGTCGTCGAAGCGGAGGCGGATCAGCGGGGTCGAGCCGACCAGGTCGGCGATGCTGTCTGCGATGCGGCGCGTCTCACGGCTTTGCACGTGTGGTTCCTCACAAGTCGGTTCGTGCGGCTGCGGGCCGGACGGGCGGGGCTGGTCCGGCGCGGCCCGGTGCGGCCTGGTGTGGGGGGACGTCCTTCGGGGGTGGAGCGGGTGCGCGGCGGGCGGGTTCGGGGGCCGGTGCGGTGCCGCGCGGCAGGGGCCGGGGCGGCTACCAGGAGCCGGCCGAGGCCGTCATGGCGTACAGGTCCTCCATGGGCTCCGGCCGCCGGCCGACGGGCTTGATCACCGCGGTGGCGGCGAGCACCCGGGCGCCCGCGGGGACGTCCTTGTTCACCAGTGCCTGGGCGCCGATGACGGCGTGCGAGCCGATGGTGACCGGCCCCAGTACGGTCGCGTTGGTGCCGAGCACGACGTGGGCGCCCACCACCGGGTGCCTGCGGTCGCCCTCGGGCCGGTTGTTGTCGCTCCACCAGCCGACCGCTCCCAGCGTCACCTGGTGGTAGATGGTCACGTCGTCCCCGACGACGGCGGTTTCGCCGATCACCACGGCGGCGCCGTGGTCGATGAAGACGCGACGGCCGAGCACGGCCCCGGGGTGGATCTCCACGGAGGTGCTGCGGCGGGCGTTCCAGGCGATGAGCCGGGCGATCATCCGGTGTCCCCGCCGGTGCAGCCGGTGGGCGATCCGGTGGGCCCACAGCGCGGGCAGCGCCGCGTGCAGCAGCGCCTCCCGGCGGTTGCGCATGGAGGGGTCGCGGGCGACGACCACCTCCAGGTCCTCCTTCATGATCTGGAACAGGCCGGGGGTGGAGGACGAGGCCATCAGACGAGCACCTCCACGCGGTCGCCGGCCGCGGCGAACTCGGCGGTCAGGGCCCGGGTCAGGCTCTCCAGCCGGGCCACGACCCCGGCGTCGGTGTAGCGGCCGTCCTCGGTGGCGAGGCTGCCCGCGGAGCCGATGGCGACCGGCTCGTGTTCGACGACCCGCACGCCGCAGCGGGTGAGCAGGCCGGTCAGGCCGGGCTGCGCGTCGACGCCGCCGCGCGCTCCGGGGGAGGCGCTGGTGACGGCCGCGACCTTGCCGGTGAGCGGGCTCGGGTGCTCGCCCTGGGCGCGGGAGAGCCAGTCCAGGGCGTTCTTCAGCACACCGGGCATCTGGTCGTTGTAGGCGGGGGTGCTGATGAACAGCGCGTCGGCGCCGGTGACCAGCTCCTTGGCCGCGCGGACGGCGGGCGAGCCGTCGGTGCGCTCCAGTTCGGCCTCGTAGTGGGGCAGTTCGCCGACGGGGAGCAGCACGCTCTCGTGCTCGCCGGGCAGGCCGTCGAGGATGTGGCGCACGGTGGCGAGTACGGCGGTGTTCACCGAGTCGCCGCGGGTGCTGCCGGATATCAGAACGATCTTCATGGGTGGAACTCCTTCTCCTCGGCCTTCCGGTCGGCGGGCCTTCGACCGGTCGGGAGCCGCTCCTGCGTTTTCGGGGCTCCCGGCCCCTGCCGCTGCGCCGTGCGGTTCTCCGGGAGCGTCGGCGCGTGGCCGGGCACCGGGATGCTCCGGCGGTACGGTCCGGCCCGCGTCCTGGTCGTAACCGTGTCAGCTCGAACCGATGCGCTGCTGGACCGCGACTCGTGCCGCGGCTGAGGGCGGCTCCAGTGCGTGGCGTGCCGGGCGGGCCGGGGCGGGTGATGCTGGTGGCATGGGAGGCGTTCCCGGGATGCGGCTGCCGGCCGGCTGGGCGGCCGCGGGGCGGCGCTCGGTGCGGGTCACGCTGGCCGCCGGCGCGGGGTTCTACCTGCTCCTGTACGGCTTCGGCTCGACCGTCGCGGCGACCTACGCGCTGTTCGCCGCGGTGGCGCTGGCGGGCCTGTCGCACATCCCCGGTACCGGCCGGCAGCGGGCGGTGGTGGTGCTGCGGCTGGTGCCGGCCTGCTGGGTGCTGATCACGATCGGCACCTTCCTGTCGGTGCGGACCTGGAGCGCGGTGCTCGGGATGCTGGTGGCCGGCTTCGTCCTGGCGTTCCTCGCGGTGGGCGGGCCCCGGGCGGCGGGGGCGGGGCCGGGGCTGCAGTTGATGTACATCCTGCCGTCGTTCCCGCCCTACGATCCGGGCTCGCTCGGGGAGCGGCTGGGCGGTGCGACGGTGGGGCTGGTGCTGCTGGTGCTGGCGGAGGCGTACGTGCTGCCGGATCCGCCGGCCGTCCCGTACCGGGAGCTGGCCGCGCGGGCCGCCGAGTGCGCGCGGGGGTGCGCGGCGGAGCTGGCGGGGCCGCCGTACGCGCTGTCCGCGGCGGCGGAGCTGCGGGCGCGGGAGGCCGGGCCGGCGCTGCGGCCGTCCCGGGTACCGGAGGCGGAGCGGCCGGCGGGGCCGGGGCTGCGGGACCGGGCGCTGACGCACACCGGGCTGGCGGCCCGCACCCTGCTGGTCCGGCTGGCGGGGCTGCCACCGGCGGCGGGGGCGCCGTCGGCGGAGGACCGGGAGGTGCTGGGCGCGGTACGGGACACGGCGCGGGAGACGGCCGCCCTGCTGCGGTCCCGGGGCCGGGGCGCGGAGCCGGGCGGGGAGGCACACACGGGGCTGGTGCGGGCCCGTGCGGCGCTGGCGGCGGGCCCGGACGGCGCGGAGGGGCCGGCGGTGCTGCGCCGGCACGCGGCCGTACTGGAGCTCGCGGACGCCGCGCTGGCGATGTCGACGGCGGCCGGGATCGCGGTATGCGGGCGGGCGGGTGCGGAGCGGGCGGCGCCGGGCCGGTTCTGGTACGCGCGGATGGGCACGGCGCGGCTGTGGTGGCACCGGCTGGCGGGGCACGCCGAGCGCCGGTCGGTGTTCTTCCAGAACGCGGTGCGGCTGAGTCTGGCGCTGGGGGCGGCGCGGGTGATCGCGGGTGAGGACAGCCTGCCGCACGGCTTCTGGGTGCTGCTGGCGACGCTGACGCTGACCCGTACGACGGTGCGGGAGACCCGCAGGACGGTACGGCTCGCGCTGACGGGGACGCTGGTGGGGGCGCTGGCCGCGGCGGGGCTGCTGGCGCTCGCGGGGTCGGACACGGCCGTGTACGCGGCGGCGTTGCCGCCGTTGATGCTGGCCGCGTTCACGCTGGGGCCGGTCAAGGGGGTGGGGTGGGCGCAGGCGCTGTTCACGGTGGTCGTGGCCCTGGTGTTCGCCCAGTTGGCGCCCGCGACGTGGCAGCTCGCCGAGTTCCGGCTGCTGGACGTGCTGACCGGCAGTGCGATCGGCGCGGTGTTCGGGCTGCTGGCCTGGCCCCGGGGTGCGCAGGACGAGCTGCGGCGGTCGGCGGCGGTGCTGCTTCGGGGCGCCGCGGAGATCGTGGTGGCGACGGCGGCCCGGCTCGCGGCGGGCGGGGTGCGGGAGCCGGTGGCCGGGGTGCCGGGGCACCGGTCGCTGCTGCACTCGCTGGTCCTGGCCGAGTCGGCGTACGCGCAGTACCAGAGCGAGCCGCGGCCGCACGGGCCGGCGGGGGCATGGCCGGCGGGGGCGGCGGGCGGGCAGGACTGGCAGGCCGCGCTGCTGGCCGGCCACCACACGCTGTGGGGCGCGGACCGGCTGCTGGCGGTGCCCGAGCGGGTCCTCGTACCGCCGCTGGAGCGGGAGCCGGCCGAGGCGGTGACGCGGCTCGGGGACCGGGTGGCCGGGCGGATGCTGCTGGTGTCGGCGTGGCTCGACCCGGGCGGCGACACCCCACGGACGCCGGTCGCGCTGCGGGACCCGGCCTCCGACGGGTTCGGGGCGGAGCCGCCGGGCGCGCCGAGGCGGTACTGGGCGGCGGTGTCGTGGCTGGACTCGCTGATGAGCGACCTGGAGCGGATCACCGGGGAGGCGGAGGACGCCGAGGAGTCCGGGCAGGTCGGGCAGGCGCAGCCGGAGCGCTGAGGAGGGCGGTCGGCGGTGCAACTCGCCCCGTTCCAGGGGCCGGATGGCGATCAGCGGGGGCGGGTGCCAGGCTGGAGGGAGCAGCCACAGCGCTGGGCTCCTCCACACCGCCCGCAACCCCTGTTCCGTGTCCGCAGGAGGTGGAAGCCCGTGAGAAGCCGCACTCCACGTACCCGTACCACGGTCGCCCTGGCCGTGGCCGCCGTCCTGTCCGCCCTGCTCGTGCCGGCGGCCGCGCCGTCCGCGACCGCCGTGGGATGCGACGCAGCGGCGGCGGCCCGTCCGCCGGGCGGGGGCGTCCAGGAGCGGGACGCCGTCCTGTGCCTGATCAACGCCCAGCGCACGCAGCGCGGTCTGCCCCCGCTGACGGCGAACGCGGCGCTGACCACCGCGGCCCGGCAGCACGCGGCCGCGGCCGTACAGCTCAAGTGGTGGGGGCCCGGGAAGGATTCGCACACCAACCCGCGGACCGGCTCCACCCCGCAGAGCCGCGTCATGGGCGCGGGCTACTGCCTCAACCCGCGGTCCTGGGCCGTGTCCGAGATCACCTACAACGGCTGGGGCGGCTCGGGCACCCCGGCCTCCGCCGTCAAGTGGTGGATGAACAGCCCGGGTCACCGCGCGATCATCCTCGACGGCTCGCTGCGCGACTTCGGCGGCTGGGCGCAGCCCGGCGCCGCGGACCCGGCGGGCGCGGCCTCGACCGGAGCCGGGACGTACGTCGTGGACTTCGGCCGCTGCGTGCGGTGACGGGGCCGCCCGGTACCCGTCCCCGTAGGGGTGATCGGCGGCGGCCGGCGGTGCGCCTGCGTGAACCGGTGCGGCGCGCCCGCCCAGGATGGCGGGCATGCTTCCCTCCACCGCGTTCATGCGGCGCGCCCTCGTACCGTTGCTCGCCTCGGTCGCCCTGCTCACTCCGGCCGCCGCCTCCGCCGCCACCGCCGCGGAGGCGTGCGGCTCGCTCATCACCGCTCCCCTGGCCCGGCCGGTGGCCTCCGACGACCCGTGTCCCAGCGCCGATCCGGTGGTGTGCCGCATCCGCGTCATGCCGATGGACGAGAAGGTCGAGGCGCAGCGGACCCGGATGCGCTACCACGGCCTGCTGGAGGACATGCACCGCACCGAGGCGGACATGCGCGAAGCCGACGCCTCCGACGAGGAGATCGCCCGGGAGATGGTCGACATGCGCAACCAGGCCAAGGAGATCACCCGGGCGGGCATGACCCCGGAGGAGGTCCGGGTCCTGGAGGAGCGCAACCAGGCCAAGTACGGCAACCCGCTGGGCCCGACCGCCGAGCAGCTCTACGCCAAGTACGGGTCCTGGCAGAAGGTCACCGAGGCCTCCATGCGCACCGGTTACGCGGTGGACCGCGAACTCAGCCTGGAGTACCGGCCCTGCCCCGTGTGACGTGGAACGGGCCGTGCCCCCGGCCCCGTGAGGGGCGGGGGGCACGGCCGGCCGGGCGGGTCCGGTCAGACGGTGGTCACCACATCACCGGCAGGCGCTCGGGCAGCCGCTTCATGAAGCCGGTGCGCCACACGAGCTGTTCGACCGGCACGGCCAGCCGTATGCGGGGCATGGCCTTGAGCAGGGCGAGCAGGGCGGTCTCGGCGTGCTTCTTGCCGAGGGCGGTGGCGGGGCAGTAGTGGGAGCCGCCGCCGAAGGAGAAGTGGGCGGAGGAGTTGGCGCGGGTGAAGTCGAGCCGGTGCGGGTCCGGGAAGACGGAGGGGTCGAAGTTCGCGCCCTCGGGCAGGACGAGGACCAGCTCGCCCGCCTTGACCTGGACGTCGCCGAGGGTCATGTCCTCCATGACCAGGCGCGGCAGGCCGTCGCCGATGGACAGGTTGATGCGCAGCAGCTCGTCCACGGCCTGGGGCATGAGCTCGGGGTGGTCGGCCAGGTGGTCGGACTCCTCCGGGTGGGTGAGCAGGGTGACCAGCGCCATGGCGAGGAAGCCGGCGGTGGAGATGACGCCCGCGCCGAAGAGGGTGACGCCCACGGTCGCGAACATCTCGTCACTGACGTGCTCGTAGCCCTCGGTGCCCCGCAGCTTGGCCAGGTCGCCGATGAGGCCCTGCTCGGTGTCGTCGAGGCGCGCCGTCATGTAGGCGATGTCGCGGTCCCAGTTCAGGCGCGCGGCGGGGATCTCGGTGGCGCTGTTCATGAAGGCGATCGGCAGGGACTCCGCCAGGAGCGGGGCCGCGTCGTGCGGGATGCCGAGGATCTGGCAGTGCATCGCCTCGGAGAACGGGTCGGTGAACATGGTGCGGATGTCGACGGGGGCGCCGTGCCGGAGCATCCGCTCGACCAGTTCGGCGGCGTACTCGTCCATCCACTGCTGGAGGCCGGGGGACTTGGGGTTGATGGCCTTCATGACGGCCTTGCGCAGGCCGGCGCCGGTGATGTTGCCCATGTTGTTGACGACCTCCGGGGGGATCGTCAGCGCGTACTGGCGGGGCACACCCGGGTCGGAGGTGTTCTTGAGGCTGAACCGGTCGTCCTCCAGGACCTGCTTGACGAGCTCGTACGAGGAGACGAGCCAGGCCTCGGCGCCGGCGATGGTGCGGACCTTCACCACCGGGGGCAGTTCGTCGACCTGGGTGGGCAGGTGCGTTCCGTCCCACGTGAAGGGGAATTCGAGGATCGGCTCCGCGTGGGTGGTCACAGCTGGTCTCCTTCGGTGGCGGGGGTGACGATGGCGTGGCCCTGGTTGCGGGAGGCCCGCAGTCCGGCGCCGCGCGAGTAGAGCAGGTCCGCCATCGGCAGCGCCTGGTGGTAGCAGTTCAGCGACGAGGGGACGCCGAGGATCGCGGGCGTGTCGAGGAAGAGCGGCGCCTCGGCGCACACGTAGTCCAGGCAGACGGCCCGCTGGTGGGCGGTGGGCTGCTGGCCCCCGAGGACCTTCGACGACAGGAAGATGTCGACGAGTTCGTTGCAGGTCTGCGCGAACGCCGGGTCGGTGTGCAGCCGCTCCAGCAGGTCGGCGTGCATGGCGTCGTAGGCGGGTATCCCGCGCAGCGAGGACATGGGCCTGCCGCGCAGGCGGGTGCCCGAGGGGTCGATGTCGGCGACGGCGTTGGTCACTTTGGCGCGCACGCCGCGCAGGTTCTTGACCGTCTTGCGGCGGGCCTCGTCGGGGGGATAGCCCATGGCCTCGTACATCTCGGCCACGTGCAGGTCGGTGTAGATCAGGTCGGCCTGCTCGAAGTTGTCGAGCGCCCATTCGGCGAGGGCGTGTACGCGCTGGGCGGAGAAGTAGGAGTTGCCGGGAGAGATGCCGATGACGGCGTGGCCGCCCTCGTCGGCGATGACCTGGCAGTGCGGTGTGTACGCGTCGACACGGAAGGCACTGGTTCGAGTGGCTGTTGTCATGGGAGTGGTCGCATCCCTGTCGCCGCGATTCCCCGCGCGGACCCCGTGTCCCGGGTGCGGCGGCGACGAGTCGAAAGCTATACGAACACGTGGGGCCCCGGACGATTACCGTGCAGTTCGTCTCGGTTACTGAAACCGTATGTTGCCCGAGTCAACTGCCACGGCCTGTAAGCGTGTGGATCCGGACGGTAAAGTGACGTTCCGCCATATCCACTGGCGGGTCGGCCCTTTCGAAGGCAAGCTTCCGTTTTGAGCGGTATCAGGGATTCCGTTGTGTCCGGGGGCATGACCGGCAACCGCGCCGGAGCCGAGGACATCGTCTCCCTGACCTTCCCGGGGCCTGCGGCGTGGCGGGTGGGCGACGCCTCGGCGATTCGGGCGCGCGGGGCGGGACCGGGGTCGGGCGCGGGGTTACCGTCGGCGGCATGGACCGGATGCGCCGGGGCTGGCGGCAGTGTGTGCTCGGCGGGGCGGTGTTCGCCGTGTGCATGGCGGGCACCACGCTGCCGACCCCGCTCTACGGCCTCTACCAGGAGAAGTTCGGCTTCTCCGAGCTGACCGTCACCGTGGTGTACGCCGTGTACGCCTTCGGGGTCATCGGCGTGCTGCTGCTGGCCGGCAACGCCTCCGACGCCGTGGGCAGGCGGCCGGTGCTGCTGGTGGGGCTGGGCTTCGCGGCGGCGAGCGCCGGGTGCTTCCTGCTCGCCACCGGGCTCGGCTGGCTGTACGCGGGGCGGCTGCTGTCGGGGCTGTCGGCCGGGCTGTTCACCGGGGCGGCCACGGCCTATGTGATCGAGTCGGCCCCGCCGGGCGGGGGCGGCCGGGCGACGTTCGTGGCGACGGCCGCGAACATGGGCGGGCTGGGCTGCGGTCCGCTGCTGGCGGGGCTGCTCGCGCAGTACGCGCCGCAGCCGCTGTACCTGCCGTTCGCCGTCCACCTGGTCCTGGTCGCGGCCTCGGCCGCCGTCCTGCTGGGGCTCGGGGAGACCGTACGGCAGCGGCGGCCGCTGGCCACCGTACGGCCGCAGCGGCCGGGGCTGCCGCCCGCGGTGCGGCCGGTGTTCGGGCCGGCGGCCATCGCCGCGTTCGTGGGGTTCGCGCTGTTCGGGGTGTTCACCTCGGTCAGCCCCGCGTTCCTCGCGCAGTCCCTGGGGGTGCACAACCGGGCCGTGAGCGGGCTGGTGGTCGCGCTGGCGTTCTTCGCCTCGACGGCGGGACAGCTGGCGGTGGGCCGGGTCGGTGCGCGGCGGTCCCTGCCGCTGGGCTGTGCGGGGCTGCTGGCCGGGCTCGCGCTGCTGGCGGGCGCGCTGTACTGGGACCTGCTGGCGCTGGTGGTGCTGAGCGCGCTGGTGGGCGGGACCGGTCAGGGGCTGGCGTTCCGCGGGGCGCTGTCCGTGGTGGCGTCGGCCTCGCCGCCGGACCGGCGCGCCGCGGTGATCTCGACGCTGTTCGTGGTGGCGTACGCGGGCATCTCGGTGCCGGTGATCGGGGTGGGCGTGCTGGTGGAGCCGGTCGGGCTGGAGGGCGCGGGCCTGGTGTTCATCGCCTGCATGGCGGTGCTGGTCTCGGCCGCCGGAGCCTACCTGCTGCGGCGGTCGGACCCCTAGGACTCCGGCGGGGGTTCCCGGTCGGCCGGTGCCTCGGCCGGTGTTTCGACCGCCGCCGGGTCGAGGACGCGGTCGAGGAAGTTGCGGGTGCGTTCGTGGCGGGGGCGGGTGACGACCTGTTCCGCGGGCCCCTGTTCGACGATCACGCCGCCGTCCATGAACACGACCCGGTCCGCGACCTCGCGGGCGAAGCTCATCTCGTGGGTGACGACCATCATGGTCATCCCCTCCCCCGCCAGGACGCGCATGACCGACAGGACCTCGCCGACGAGTTCCGGGTCGAGCGCGGAGGTCGGCTCGTCGAAGAGCATCACCTCCGGGCCCATGGACAGGGCGCGGGCGATGGCGACGCGCTGCTGCTGGCCGCCGGAGAGCTGGGCCGGGTAGGCGTCGGCCTTCGCGGCGAGGCCGACGCGGTCCAGGTTCTCGCGGGCCACGGCGGCGGCCCGCTCCTTGCCGGTGCCCAGGACCCTGCGCTGCGGGAGGGTGAGGTTGCCGGTGACGCTGATGTGCGGGAAGAGGTTGAACTGCTGGAAGACCATGCCGATGCGGCGGCGTGCGGCGTCGATGTCCACGTCGGGGTCGGTGAGTTCCGTACCGCCGACGAAGACCTGGCCGCTCGTCGGCTCCTCCAGCAGGTTCACGCAGCGCAGCAGGGTGGACTTGCCCGAGCCGGAGGGGCCGATGACGCACACCACCTCGCCGCGGCCGATGTCGAGGTCGATGCCCCGCAGGACGTGGTTGTCGCCGAAGGACTTGTGCAGTCCCCGGATCTCGATCTCCGGGCGGTCGCTGCCCATCGTGTCCCCCGTTCCCGTCGTCTGTGGCATCGGTTCCTCACGTGGCCTTGTCGGCACGGGCCTCGAGCCGGCGCACCACGAAGCTCAGCGGCACGGTCACCAGGAGGTAGCACAGGCCCGCGACGAGGATGGGGGTGGAGTTCGCGGTCTCGCTGGCGAGGTCCCGGCCGAACTTGGTCAGTTCCCGCTCCTCCAGCGTCACCCCGAGGAAGAGCACCAGCGAGGAGTCCTTGAAGAGGAGGACGAGTTCGTTGGTGAGCGGGGGGATGACGATGCGGAACGCCTGGGGGATGACCACCGACACCATGGCCCGGCCGTGCGAGAAGCCCAGTGAGCGGGCGGCTTCCATCTGCCCCTTGGGGACGGCCTGGATGCCGGCGCGGATGGTCTCCGCCATGTAGGCGGCGGCGACCAGCCCGAGGCCGAGCGCGACCTTCCCGTACGTTCCGCCGGGGATGGCGGTGCCGGGGAAGGCCAGGGGGACCGCCACCCCGACGAAGATGAAGATGAGCAGGGCGGGCAGGCCCCGGAACAGCTCGATGTAGACGCTCGCGACCCAGCGGTACGGGGCCACGGACGACAGCCTCATCAAGGCGACGACCAGGCCGAGCACCAGCCCGAACAGGAACCCGGAGAGGGTGTACACCACCGTGTTCCGCAGGGCGATGGTGATGATGTCGGGGAAGAGCCTGGACGCCAGGTCCGGCTGCGCGAACTGGTTCCGCAGGCGGTCCCAGTCGGCGAGTACGCCGACCAGGACCAGGACGGCGACGAAGACCGCGTACTGGACGCCCTGCCAGACGCGGCGCCGCTGCCGCCGGGTGAGCCGTGAGGTCACGACGTCGCCTGGGGCAGCGGGCCGATCCACTGTTCGTAGATCTTCTTGTAGGTGCCGTCGGCCTTGGCGTCGGTGACCGCCTTGTCGATCGCGGCGAGGAGGGCGGTGTTGCCCTTCTTCACCGAGAAGCCGTACTTCTCGCCCGTCTCGATGTTCTGTCCGAGGACGAACTCGGCCGAGTTCTTGGGGTCCTTGAGCCAGCCCTGGACGACCGGGTAGTCGATGACGACCGCGTCGACCTGGCCGGTGCGCAGGCCGTTGAGCACCGCGTCCGAGCTCTCGAAGGCGACCGGGTTGAAGCCCTGGGCCTTGGCGTAGCTCTCGCCGGTGGTCTCCGCCTGGGCGCCCAGCTTCTTGTTCTTGGCCTTGAGGTCGGCGAGGGAGGTGACGCCGCTCTTCTTCGTCGCCAGCAGGGCCTGGGTCGCGTCGAAGTAGGGGACGGAGAAGTCGACGTTCTTCTTGCGCTCGTCGGTGATGGTCATGCCGGCCGCGGCGAGGTCGCACTGGCCGGAGTTGAGGAAGGCCCCCGTCTTGAAGTTCTCGAACGGCGTATCGAGGATCTTCTGTTCGACTTCGAGCTTCTTCGCGACCAGGTCGATCAGGGCGACGTCGAAGCCGACGACCTTGCCGTTCTGCTCGAACTGGAACGGCGGGTAGGGCAGGTGGGTGCAGGTGGTCAGCTTGCCCTTCTCGACGACCTTCACGCCCCCTGCCGCCTCCCCGGGCCCCTCGTCACCCGAGGAGCAGCCCACGGCGAGGAACAGGCCCGCGGCGGCGGCAGCGGCGGCCAGGGCGCGCGGGCCCCGGCGGGAGGGGTGGGGGTGACCGCCGTCGCGGTGACTGCGGTGTCCTTCGGCCGTCCGGAACACGGTTGACCTCCACGGGGGTGCGGGGGGAGCGGCGGTCCGCGGAAGGGGACCGTCCGTCGAGATCGTAAGCCCCGGGGGCGCACCGGCAAGGGACCGTGGGCGATGCGGCGCGAAGCGTCCTGCCGCGGAGCGCCGGGTGCGGCAGGAGTCCGGGAGACGAAGGGCGTACGACGTTCCCGGTGCGCGCCCGTCAATACTTCGTCAACGGTTTTCCGGGACTTTCGCCGGACGGCCCGCTGTGCGTTCCGAGAACGCCCTGATGGGAGCCGTGGCATAACCCGGACGGGCGATCCCGGGGGTGTGTGCGGGCGTTCACCGCGTGGGCGGGAACACATGTCGCGACTGTGGACCTCGTGCCAGGATCGGGGCGGGGCGTCGCGGATTCCTCCATATGCCGACACATCCTCACTTCACCGCCGCCCGCGCCCGTTTCTCCACGCGGCGATTTCCCCACGGCCACAACGGGCCGGAGCGGCCGGAATTCCACCACGGGTCGAGCGGATTTCCCCTCACCGTCCGCCCCGACCCTCCCGGGAAGGCGAATACCGTGACACGTCTGCGCCATGGAAACACGCTGTTGCACAAACTGTCGGTCCCGCTGGGGTCCCGTCCGCCGGGACGGGCCCCACAGGCCCGCGGGAGGCGATTACCGGCCCCCCGCCCCCACCCCTCCCCCGCCCGGACGCCGGCCGCGCCCGAGGTGGAGCTGCCCGGGACGCCGCTGGAGTGGATCGAGCCGTTCGTGGGGAGCGAGCGCACCCAGGACGTACGGGAGGCCCTGCACGGGGTGCGCGACCTGCTCGACGGGCGGACCGTGTGGCACATCAGCGACAACCCGGTCCGGGGCGGCGTCGCCGAACTCCTGCGGGCCGATCTCCCCTACCTGGCGGGAGAGGGCGTTTCCACCCGCTGGACCACCCTCGCGGGCCCGCCCGAATTCCGGGCGTTCACCAAGTCCCTGTACTACCGGCTGTGCGGTGTGGCCCCGGGGGCGGATTCCGCAGACCTGGAGCGGGGCCGCCGGATGTACGAGCGGATCTGCGCGCAGAACGCGGCGCGGCTCACCCCGGCCCTGGACCGGCGTTCCATTGTCGTCGTCCACGACCACCAGACGGCCGGGCTCATTCCGCATCTGCGCGCGGCGGGCTGCACGGTGCTGTGGCGGGCCCATATCGGAACGCCGCTAAGGGAGGACCTCGCCGCGCTCGGATGGGATTTCCTGCACCGCTACCTTTCCTGCGCGCACTGCCACATCACCTCCTGCCCGGGGGTCCTGCCCGCCGCACTGGCGCCGGTGGACCGCCGCGTGCTCCGGCCGTCCATCGATCCGCTGTCCCCCAAGAACATCCCGCTGCACCCGGGCACCGATCCGTCCCGTCTGCTGGCCGCCGCCGGGCTGATCGAGGAGGAGGGCGCAGCCCCTCCCGGCCGGTACGCCCTGACCGACCTGCTGGTGCGCGAGCCCGCGCGCGTGGTGCGGGCCGGCGGTCCGGCCCCGGCGGGCGCGCCCCTGGTCACCCAGGTCAGCCGCTGGGACCGGGTCAAGGACATCCCGGGGGTGATCCGGGGGTTCGCCGAGTACGTCGATCCGGCCTTCGAGGCCCACCTGCTGCTGGTCGGGCCGGACACGAGGGGCGACCGGCAGGCCGAGCGGGTCTTCGCCGAGTGCCGCCAGGTGTGGGCGGGCCTGGGCCGGCGGGGGCGGCGCGTGCACCTGGTCCGGCTGCCGACGGCCAATCCGTCGGAGCACGCGCTGATGGTCAACGCCGTCCAGCGCCGCTCGGCCGTGGTGATACAGAAGAGCCTCGCCGAGGGCTTCGGCCTGACCGTGTCGGAGGCGGCCTGGAAGGGCCGGCCGGTGGTCGCCGCCCCCGTCGGGGGCATCCGGGAGCAGGTCGAGCACGGCACCACGGGGCTGCTGCTCTCGGACGCGAGCGACCTGCGGGGGCTCGGAGAGGCGGTCAACCGGCTTCTGTCGGACCGCGCTTACGCGGAGGAGCTCGGCAGGAACGGCCACCAGCGCGTGCTGCGGCGCTTCCTCACCGACAGCAGCGTCCTCGGATTCGCGCGGGTCCTCTCGGACGCCGCCCAGCGCTACCGGTAGGGGAGCAGAGCATGACAGCGCTACGCATCCTGGCCATCGGGGCCCATCCCGACGACGTCGAACTCTTCTGCGCGGGGACGCTCGCCCACTACGCCCGGCAGGGGGCCGAGGTGACCGTCGCCATCGCCACCAACGGCGAACTGGGCTCGCGCACCCTGTCCCCCGCGCGGACGGCCGCGGTCCGCGAGGAGGAGGCGCGGCGGGCCGTCGGCGTGCTCGGCGCGGAACTGCTCTGGCTGGGCCGGCCCGACGGCTTCCTCTTCGACGCGGCGGACACCCGCCGTCAGGTCGTCGAGGTGCTGCGGCGGGTCCGGCCGGACGTCGTCCTCGCCCACCACCCCGACGACTACCACCCCGACCACCGCGCCGTCAGCCGGCTCGTCGGCGCGGCACGGCTGCTGGCCCGCGAGCCCGGTCTGTCCACCGGGAGCCCCGCCACCGACCGGGTCCCTCCCCTCTTCCACATGGACACCCTGCTGGGGACGGGGGCGGGCACCCCTGACCTGTGGGTGGACATCACGGCGACCATGGCGGTGAAGGAGGCCATGCTGGCCGAGCACACCAGCCAGAACAGCGCCCGCAAGGAGCGCAAGGGCGCCGACTTCCTGGACCTGACCAGGCAGCAGGCGGCACGGCGCGGCTCGGAGGCGGGCGTCCGGTACGCGGAGGCCTTCACCTGCGCGCCCTCCCATCCCGCCACTTCGGTGCACGACCTGGTCCCGGAGGGCACGGGCATCCGCCTCCCGGTCCTGACCGTGCCGCGGTGAGCGGCGCGAACGGCAGGGGCGCGAACGGCAGGGGGCCGAACGGCAGGGGCGCGGCGGCCCTGTACGCGGTGTTCTTCCTGAACGGGATCGTCCTGGCGAGCTGGGCCCCGCGCATCCCTCAGGTGAAGGAACAGCTCGGGCTGTCGGACGGCCGGCTCGGCACGGCCCTGCTCGGGGTGGCGCTGGGGTCCGTACCGGCGATGCCCGCGGCCGGTCTGCTGGTGAACCGCTTCGGCAGCCGGCCGGTGGCCCGCTGCGCCGCCCTCGTGTACGCCCCCGCCATCGCGCTGCCCGGCCTGGCGGGCTCGCTGACGGAGCTGTTGCTGGGCCTGGCCGTGCTGGGGGCCTCGGTCGGGGCGCTGGACGTCGCCATGAACGCCCACGCGGTGGATCTGGAGCGGCGCACCGGCCGGGCGAGGCTCTCGTCCTTCCACGGCCTGTTCAGCGCCGGGGCGCTGGCGGGCGCGCTGCTCGGCACCGCCGCGGCCGCCGGGGGCGTGGGCGTGCGTACGCAGTTCACGGTGTCCGCGGTCGTGGGGGTGGCCGCCGCCGGGCTGGCGGTGGCCGCCCTGCACCCGGCGGCCCCTCCCCCGCCGCCCGCGCCCGGGAACGGGGGCGGGGGCGGGGGCGGGCGGCGGGGCGGGGGCGCGGGCCGGCTGCTGCCGCTCAGTGCGCTGGGCCTGTGCGTGCTGCTGGTCGAGGGGGTGATGACCGACTGGAGCAGCGTGTACCTGGCCGATTCCCTGGGCGCGGGGCCCGGTCCGGCGGGTGCCGGGTACGCGGCCTTCGCGCTGGCGATGACGGCAGGGCGGCTCGGGGGTGACCGGGCGGCGGGGCGGTTCGGCTCCGTGCGCGTCGTGCGCCGGGGCGCCCTGTTGAGTGCGGCGGGGGCGCTGACGGCCCTGCTGTCCGGGCATCCGGCGGTCTCGGTGGTGGCGTTCTGCGCGGTCGGACTCGGGATCTCCGCGTCCTTCCCCCTGGTGGTCGGCGGGGCGAGCAGGATCCCCGGGGCCCCGGCGGGGACCGCCGTCGCGACGGTGTCCACCACCGGCTACTTCGCCTTCCTCGCCGGACCGCCGCTGATCGGTTTCCTCGCCTCCCACAGCAGCCTGCGCACCGCCCTGTTGCTGGTGCCGGTGCTCGCGCTGGCGGCCGCCGCGCTCGCCGCCGCACTGCCTGCGCCGGAGCCTCGAAAGAGGATTCCGCTTCCACTAGAGGACATTCCGAGAACCCGTTGATCAACGGGGAGATCGCCGTCAAAGCCTTTAAAACGAAGGGGAATTGCTGGTTACAACCTTCTGTACATCTGTTACTGTGCCCGCGCCTGGTGTTCGTTCAGCATTCCGTTTCCCAGAGGTGGCGTGTACGTGTACAGCACTCCGTTTTCCCCCGCCGGGGCCAGATCCGCCCGCGCCCGCATGGGTCTGAGCACGGTTCAGGTGGCCGAGGCCATGGCGGCCTGCGGGAGCCCGGTCCATCCCGCCATGGTCGCGGCGTGGGAGCAGGGCTCCCACGTCCCTTCCGACCGGCACCTGTTCGCCCTGGCCGACGTACTGTGGTGCGACGCGGCCACCCTGATGGGGACCGCGCCGAGGACGCTCGCCGAGTTCCGGCTGGCCCGGCGGCTGAGCGTGGAGCGGCTGGCGTACCGGCTGGGCATGGACCCGTCGGAGTACCGCGCCGCGGAGGCGTCGGGGCAATGGCACGGCGACTCCTGGCAGACCAGGGTGCTGGTGGAGGCCCTGGGGCTGTCCCTGCGCGCCCTGACCATGGTCACGGGCCGCGCGGAGGAGCTGGAGGGGCACCTGCGCTCGGCGGTGGCCGGACGCTGGAAGGCGCACGTCGATCCCGTGGTGGAGATCGCCTCCGTCGACGCGACGAGCGTGGGCGACGCGCTGCGGACGATGCACGCCGAGCTCGCCGCCTTCTCCGAGCGGTACATGGGGCACCTGGTCGCCCGCAACGACGACGTCAGGCTGAAGGAGATAGCCGCGGAGCGGTCCGCCTACCTGCGCGGCCTGGCCGACCACTTCTGGGAACTGGTGGGCGATCAGGGCGAAGCCGCGCCCGGCCGTCCGGCGGGCGGCTGACGCGGGGGCGGGCACGACGCCCGGGCGGGCCGGGAGGGGTGAGGTTCGCCCCTCCCGGCCCGCCCGCGTGTCAGCGGGCCGGCGCCCAGGCGGGAGGCACGGCCGGGCCGTCCTCCTCGGCCTCGGGTCCGATGTCGTCCCAGTCGATCTCCATCGTGCTGCGGCTCGTGAACACGTTGAAGAGCAGGTTCAGCAGGATCGCGCTGAGGGCGCCGAGCGTGATCCCGCTGTCGAGCACGGCCCGGACGTCGTCGGGCATGCGCTCGAAGAAGGGCTTGACGGTCGTGGGCAGCAGCGCGGCGCCGAGACTGACCGCCAGGATCAGGGTGTTGCGCTCCTCCCGCAGGTCGGCCTTGGCCAGGATCTGGACGCCGACGGCCGCGACGATGCCGAACATGGACACCGCCGCACCGCCCAGCACGGGGTGCGGGACGGAGGCCACCAGGCTGCCCGCCTTCGGCAGCAGGCCGAGCAGGACCATGAACACGCCGGCCGCGACGACGACGTAGCGGCTCATCACCTTCGACATCCGGACGATGCCGATGTTCTCGGCGAAGGCCACGTAGGGGAAGGAGTTGAGGATCCCGCCGAGGACCGTCGCCACGCCGTCGGCGCGCAGGGCGCGCGCGACCGTGTCGGCGTCGACCTTCTTGCGGGTGATCTCTCCGATGGCGTAGACGTCGCCGGTGGTCTCCACCATCGTGATCAGCATGACGACGAGCATCGCGGCGATCGGGAGCAGTTCGAAGCGCGGCATGCCGTAGTGGAAGGGGGTGGTGACCCCGATCCAGTCGGCCTGGGCCACGGCGCCGAAGTCGACGTCCCCGAAGAGCCAGGCGACGGCCGTTCCGGCGACGAGTCCGAGGAGGACGGCGAGGCTGCTGAGAAAGGGCCGGCCGACGCGGACCAGCGCGAGGATGAAGAGCAGGGTGCCCAGCGCGTAGGCGAGGTTCTTCGCGGACCCGTACGCCGGCGTGCCGATGAGGTGGGCGCCGCCCGCCGCGTCCTGGAGGGCCACGGGGATGAGGGTGATGCCGATGATGGTGAGGATCGTGCCGATGACGACCGGCGGGAAGTACTTCACCAGCCTGCTGAAGAGCGGGGCGAAGGCGAAGGTGGCGATGCCGGCCGTGATCACCGCGCCGTAGACGACGAGCAGGCCGGCGGTGCCGCCGCCGGCGCCCAGGCCGATGGCGATCATCGGGGAGACCGCGGTGAAGGTGACCCCCTGGACGAGGGGGAGCCGGGCGCCGGCCTTCCAGACGCCGAGGGCCTGGATGATCGAGGCTATGCCGCAGGTGAGGAGGTCCGCGTTGATGAGGTGGACCAGCTCCTGGCGGCTGAGTCCGAGCGCGTTGCCGAGGAGGACGGGGACGATGACCGCCGCCGCGTAGAACGCCAGCACGTGCTGGAAGCCGTACAGGGCGAGCTGGGGGAAGGGGAGGAGTTCGTCGACGGGGTGCATGCCCTGTCGGGTGGACTGTCTGGTGGCTCTTGCCATCTCTGCCTTGCCTTCGCGAGGTAGGTGAATGAGAGGACCGCCGCGCTCCAGCCCCGGGGTGGCGGGGCGAGCGCAGGCCGGCTCGCACGGAGCCGACGTCGGGCGGTGTTGCCGACAGCACGTCGCTCTGGATGCAGATTGCGTCCCGGATTGGCGGGACATCCTTCGATCGCCCGCCGGATCCCTGACTGGGCATGGGATCCGAAGGTGCCGTTGACCGGAGGGCGCTCACCATAGCCAAAGGGAGGGTTTCCGCGCGAGTAACCGGAGCTTCCGCTTCCCGATCAGGGCCGGCGCGGGGACGGACGGGGACCCTCGGGCCCCTCCTCGACGGGCCCGGCGGGAGCCTCCGGCTCGTCCAGGTCCTGGAGGCCCGGGAAGCGGTAGGGGTCGAGCGCCCACTGCGGCGTCCCGGAGGAAAGTCCGTACGTCGGTGCGGTGTTCACGGTGCTCATCAGACCTCCCGGTAGTGGAGTCATCACTGAACGTCATGACTCGTCACCCTCCGCGTCCGGTTGCCGGGGCCGGACATTCCCACCCGAACGCCCTCAATGGCATCTCTTCACACCGCCCGCGGAAAGCGCGAGGGGCCGCGCCCAGGGGGATCCCGGGCACGGCCCCTCGCCGTCCCTGCGCCGTCAGCGCCGCTGCGGGCACGTCTTCCAGGAGAAGTGGTACACGGTGTTGAAGCTGCCGTCGGTGGAGTCCATCGCGACGAAGCTCGTGGTGTTCGCGGTGTCGGAGGAACCGGCCTGGGCGCGCAGCTCGGTGTTGATGTTCAGGTTGCGCTTGGCCCCGCAGGGGTGGAAGACCAGGGCCTCGACGGGCACCGAGTCCGACACCTGCCAGTTGCCCTCGGTGGGCCCGTTCAGGGTGTGGCTCCGGTAGGCCGTCTGCTGCATGCCCTGGAAGTAGTAGCTGGCGTTCTGGGTGGCGCTCGCGCCCTGCGCCAGGCTGGCGAAGCCGCGGTAGTCCGCCTTGGCGATGGCGTAGGTGTAGCCCTGGGGCACGTTCACGCTGAGGCCGAGCTGGCAGTTCTTGCGGAAGTCGGTCGCCTTGGCGTCCTTGCCCACCTGGGCGAGGTACTCGCTGTACGTCACGGTGAAGGCGGTGTTGTCCGGGGAGACCGCGACATTGGCGGTGCCGGGGCGACAGCCGGAGCCGTTGACCTGGACCACGTCGACGGTGATCTGCCCCGGCGGCGCGGGGAACGGCAGGGCGGGCGCGGCGCCCGCGGAGGGCGCCAGGGCGGCAGCGGCGAGCGCGGCGGCCGCGCCGGCAGTGAACACCGTTCTGAGCATGGGGAGTCCTTCCGATCGCTGCTGTGCGTGATCGGCACGAACCGTTCCACACTCCCCGCGGCCAAAGGCGCAGGCGCGTCAGCCGCGGCCCCCGTCACCCCGCACAGGACCCCCGTCCGGGGCAGTCGTCCGATCATCACACCGTGCGCCCGGGGCGTGTCCGCCACTGCGCCACGACCCGGCCGCCTTTTGGCTCGTAAGGGGCGGTCCGCGCGGCCGTACGGCGGCAGACTGGGCCGTCCAGGCCCACGAGGAGGTCCAGCGCGTGCCCGTTCCGATCATCATCGACTGCGACCCCGGACACGACGACGCCTTGGCGATCATGCTCGCGGCGGGGGATCCCGCCGTCGACCTCCTCGCCGTCACCACCGTCGCCGGGAACCAGACGCTGGAGAAGACCACCCTCAACGCCCGCCGGGTCCTGACCCTGGCCGGCGTCACGGACGTGCCCGTCGCCGCGGGCTGCGACCGGCCGCTGCTCCAGCCGCTGGCCGTCGCCGCCGACGTGCACGGCGAATCGGGGCTGGACGGACCGAGTTTCCCGCCGCCGACGGTGGACGTGGTGCCCGAGCACGCGGTGGACCTCATCCACCGGATCCTCGTCGGACACCCCGAGCCGGTCACCCTGGTGCCCACCGCCCCGCTGACCAACATCGCCCTGCTGCTGACCCGCCATCCCGGGAGCGCCGCGCACATCCGCGAGATCGTGCTGATGGGGGGCTCGGTGGGCCCGGGCAACCGCACCCCGGCCGCCGAGTTCAACGTCTACACCGACCCGGAGGCCGCCGCCGTCGTGTTCGGCAGCGGCGTACCGGTGACCATGTGCGGGCTCGACGTCACCCACCAGGCGCTGGCCACGCCCGAGGTGCTGGCCCGCTTCGAGGCCCTCGGCACCCCGATCGGCTCGGTCTGCGTGGAACTGCTGACCTACTTCGCCTCCGCCTACCACCGGCTGTGGGGCATGCCCCACCCGCCGCTGCACGACCCGGTGGCGGTGGCGCGGGTGATCGACCCGGCGATCGTGGGCTGCGCCGACGCCAACGTCGTGGTCGAGCTCCGGGGCCGCTACACCCGCGGCGCCACCGTCGTGGACCTCCACCAGTACGTGGGACGGCCCGTGAACGCGCGGGTGGGCACGACCCTGGACACGGAGCTCTTCTGGGACCGCATGGTCGGCGCGGTGGCCGCCCTCGGCTCCCGCGGCCCCGGCGGGGCGTGAGGGAGCCGAGGGCGGCGGAGGCCGGCCCCGGGGCGGGGCCGGCCGTGGTCGCTAGACGGTGGTGGACAGGAAGGGGCGGGGCAGTCCGGCCGGGGCCGTCCCGCCGGCCGAGGTGTCCCGGAACCACCGGGGCCCCGGGGTGGCGGCCGCGCCGCGGACCGCGGGGGCGGGCTGGGCGCTGCCGGCCACGATGAGGGCGAGTAAGACGGCGGCCGCCTCGCTCTGCAGGATCCGGGCGGCCTGCTTCAGCCGGCCCGGATCGGGGACGGGGATGGACAGCGCCACGCATTCGGCGTTCGGGCCCGAGGTGATGGGGACGGCCGCGCACACCGTGCCGAGGGCGTACTCCTGGAGGTCGAGCAGCGGGGCGCCCGGCCCGCGCGCGTCGAGCTGGTGGAAGAGGGCCCTCTCGCTGCCGATGGTGTGCGGGGTCAGCTTGGACATCCGGTGGCGGTCCAGGTGGTCCTTCCTGTCGTCGTAGTCGAGCTGGGTGAGCAGGGCCTTGCCGACGGCGGAGGCGTGGGCGGCCGCCCTGAAGTCGACCCATTCCTCGACGACGGGTGTGCCGGGGCCGTCGGCGTACTGGGTGATGGAGACCTCGCCGTCGCTGTAGCGGGCCACGTAGACGGCGGCGCCCACGGCGTCGCGGACCCAGGCGAGGGTGTCCTTGAGGTGGCCGCGCCCGTCGCCGCCCGCCGCGTCGGTGAGCGTCAGGGCGTTGCCGGCGACGTAGGCGTCCGGCCCGGTGGGGGCGGCCAGGCTGGCGCGGACGAGCTGTTCCACCGCGCGGGCGATCACCAGCTGCGGCAGTTTCGTCTCACGGGCGATCTGGGTGAGGCTGACTCCGCCCGAGTACCGGTTGACCACTTCCAGGACGCGCAGCGCCTGGTGCACCGATTCCAGGGCGGCGGACGCCGGCCGGCCTTCGGGGCTCTTGCGGGCGGCGTGCGTCAGGTGCGGCTGCTTGAGCGCCTCGAGCGCCCACGCGTTGGCCTCCCCCGTCAGGTGGAGGGGGTTGAGGCGGGCGTGGTGGGCCACGGCCACGGCGACCGGTGGACTGGGGGTGAACACGTCTCCCAGGTCCGGGTGTTCGTGGTGGGGGCGCGCCGCGACCGCCTGGCGCAGCCGTGCGGGCAGCCGGTAGGGCGGCCGCGCGGCCCGGCCGGGCCCGCTGGTGAGCGAGCTGAGGTCCTGGGTGGTGATGGGCGGGGAGGTCCAGATCACGGAGGCGGCCAGGGCCTCTTCGAGGTCCTCGGGGACCGGCTGCAGGTGGGGCAGGTGCTCCTCGGCGGGCAGGGTCCGGGCCTGCTGCTTCCAGTGCCTCGCCGTGCGTACCTCCGCGCGGGAGAGGTGGTGCAGGTAGAGGCACTGCGCGGCGGTGCGGGAGCCGGCCCCGGCCGCGTACTGGAACCAGAACCGGGCGCCTTCCGTACGGTCCGTCAGGTGGAGCAGACAGCCGAACAGCAGGGCCGAGTCCACTCCGTGCGGCCAGGATTCGGCGTGCAGGGCGAGCTCCGCGAAGTCCCGGCTCTCCACGAGGGACCAGGTCACGTCGTCCAGGACGCGGGCCGCCCGCACGTGGCAGGCGGCGTCGAGGACCAGGTCGTCGTGTGCGCAGGGGCCGGTCTGCCCGCGGGCGGGCAGGTCCGGTCCGGTGGCGCCGATCGCGGAGCGGGCCCGGTCGGCCACGATCCGGCGGGCGATGCGACGCCGGGCCGCGCCCTCGTCGTACCCCGCGTACTCCTCCGCGAGCACCGCGGCGTTCTTCAGGGCCGCGTCCAGTTCGCACAGCGGCATGTCACGGTCAGCGGGCATGTCGCTCACTGGTCCTTCTCCTCTCCGGGGATCCAGTCCACCCCGAGCTTGCGGGACAGGGTTCGGCGTGCGCCGCGTACGTGCGAACGGACCGTCGCGGGGGAGATCCCCATCATCCGTGCGACCGTGTCGGAGTCGTTGCCCAGCAGGAACGCCAGCAGCACCACGTCGTACTGCCGCTCGGACAGCTCCGCGATGGCCGCGTACAGGCCGAGCTTGGACTCCAGCAGTTCGAGGCGTTCGCGTGACGAGCGGCGCAGGGCCGAGAACCACGCCGTCTCCACCATGGCCACCTGGCGGCCGAGGGCCGCCAGCCGGCGTTCGACGTGTTCGCGGAGCACCGCCCAGGCGAAGCCGTGCAGGCTCGCCTCCTTGAGGGCCTGGCGCCACACCTTCAGGAGGAAGGTGAACACGTCGTCGACGACTTCCTGGGCGTCCTTGGCGTTGCCCAGCTGGAGGTGGGCGTAGCGCAGGTACGCTCGGTGCTGCTGGGAGTGGAACGCGGTGAACTCCACGGGCAGGACGCCCGCCAGTTCACTGGAGACCGTCTGGTCCCCCGCTGGGTCGAACTCACCTTCGCTCATGCACTCCCCCACCGTTGCTCGTCGCCGCCCTCCAGGGCGGTGGGTGTCACATCGCTCGAGAAAACACGGACCGTGGTGGTGACTATCAGCGCGAGGGCGACAATCTCGGCAACATTCACTTCGGCGTGGAACCTTCCAAATGGCGTGTGGGGTGGTCGGCTGCCTGCCCCCGTGTGCGACAGCCGTGGAGCGCGAACGCCCCCATCACCACCCCATCGGAAACGACGCCCGATCGTGCAAGCCGGTCCCGGAATTCTTCCGGAAGAGTCGCATCCGCCGTCCCGCACGCCCCCTCGGCACCAGCGCGCGCCCCCGGACACGGGTACGCGCCCCACCCCGGCCGCGGCGGTGCCGGCGGCGGGGTGGGGCGCGTACCCAAGGGTGCGGCGGCTCAGTCCTGGGCGCGGGCGGTGACCGGCGCGTCGGTCCGGTCGCCGAGGAACTCGTACCAGCGGCGCTGGAGGCACAGGTAGCGGGTGTCGGCCTCGGCGAGGTCGAGGAAGGACTCGACGGTCGCGGTGAGGCGCTCGCCGAGCCCACGGTCGCGCAGCGCGCCGTCCTCGGTGAACTCCTGATGGGCCATCGCCAGGCTGAACATGTCGGGGTAGACCCGCGCGCCGAGGTGTTCCAGCGGGACGCGCAGCGCCCACAGGCCACGGTTGCCGCCGACCATCGAGGGCGAGGCCGACACCAGCAGGACCTGCTTGTCCTTGAAGGGCTGCGGCCGGACGCGGGAGACCCAGTCGACGGCGTTCTTGACCACGCCCGGGACGGAGGCGTTGTACTCGGGCGAGGCGATGACCAGGGCCTGCGCGGCCTCGATCCGCTCGCGCAGCGCCAGTGCCCCCGGCGGCACGCCCTCGTCGGCCTCCAGGTCGCCGTCGTACAGCGGCATCGGGAAGTCGCCGAGCACGGCCGGTTCGGCGGTGGCGCCGGCCCGCACCACCAGGCTCGCGACCAGTGCGGCCAGGCGGGCGTTGACCGAGCCCGTCCGGGAGGAGCCGGAGAGCACGAGCGCGTGCAGCGAGGCCCGGCCGTTGAGTTCCCGCTGCTGGGGGCGGGCCGGATCCGACGGGAAGCGGTCCTGGTCGGTGGTGTTCACGGCTGTCTCCCTTGCCGGTGCGCGGCCTTCGGTGACGGGGGCGGGGTGCCCGAAGCGGACTGTACGGGGCCGCCGGCCGGGGCCGGTCCGGGCGCACCGTGGGGCGGCGGTACGGCCGGCGGAGATCACCCGGGTGCCCGGCACGGCCGCGCGGCGCCCGGGCCGGCGCTCTCGCACACTCGTGGCAGCGCCGCGCGGTGCGGTGCGCCGGCCGAGGGAGCGACTGTGGTGGATGTGGGACGACGTGCCGCGATGGCGGCGCTGCTGGGCGCGGGTCTGGTGGCCGCCGGGAGTGCCGCGGCCGCCGCGGCGGCGGGACCGCGGCCGCCGGCGTCGCTGCTGGGTCAGGAGATCCGGCGGCTGCCGACCTCGCGCAGGGTGGTGGCGCTCACCTTCAACGCCGCCTGGGACGAGAGCGGTCTCGAGACGGTCCTGGCGGAGCTGCGGCGGCGGAAGGCGGCCGCCACCTTCTTCCCCACCGGCCTGTTCGCGAGGGCCCGTCCCGCGGCCGTGCGGGCGATGGCCGCGGCGGGGCACGGGCTGGGCAACCACTCGCACAGCCACCCGTACTTCGACGACCTCGCCACGGCGGAGCGGGAGCGGGAGGTGCGCACCGCGGACGCGGCGATCCGTACGGCGTCCGGGGCCGAGCCGCTGCCGTTCTTCCGGTTCCCGTACAGCTCGGCCACCGAGGACGCGGTGGCGGACGTCAACGCGCTGGGGTACGCGGCGATCGAGTTCACCGACGACACGAACGGCTACCTGGGACCGGCCGGCGGGATGACGGTGGACAAGGTGGTCCGCCGGGCGGTGCGCGCCCTGGGACCGGGGGCCATCCTGCAGTTGCACGTGGGCAGCAGCGCGGGCGACGGGGTCGTCCTCGACGCGCAGGCCCTGCCGCGCATCGTCGACGCGCTGCTGGAGGAGGAGTACGCGGTCGTGGACCTGCGGGAGTTCCTGACGGCCGCGCGGTGACGGACGACCGCCCGCCCCCTCGGCCGCGGAGGCCGTGGGAGCGGGCGGTCAGGGTGTTCCCGGGCGCCCGGTCAGGGTGCCGCTGCTACCACCAGATGACGACGTAGCCGGCGCCGCCGGACTGGCCGGGGCTTCCGGCCTGGTTGGCAGCGTTGCCGCCCGCCCCGCCGTCGCCGCCCTCGGCGGCGCCCGGGGGGAGCTCGACGATGCCGTCGGCGGGGGTTCCGCCCTCGCCGACCGTCGTACCGATGCCGCCGTTCGTGCCGGCGCCGCCCGCACGGTTCACGCTGGTCGTGGTGCACGAGCCGTTGCCCCCGGTGCCACGGGCACCGCCGGCACCCGGGCTGGTGGTACCGGCGCCACCGCCGCCACCGCCGCCGCCACCGGTGGCGGTGGCGAGGGTGGTGCTGGTCGCCGTCGCGACGACGGTCGTGGGCTCGCCCGGGTTGCCGGAGGTTCCCGGGGCGCCCGCGGGACCGCCGCCGCCCGCGGATCCCCCGTCGCCGATGTCCACGCCGTAGTCGGCCAGCGGGCGTACGTTCAGGACGCACCAGGTGAAGCCGCCGGCGCCACCGCCACCGCCCGCACCGCCCGGGGCGGTGGCGGACGCGCCGCCACCGCCACCGCCGCCACCGCCGGCGCCCCAGGCCTGGACGAACACGGTCGTGACGCCCGCCGGCACGGTGAAGGTGTTGTCGGAGGTGAACTGGCGCAGACCGTGCGGGAACTGCACGGCCTTCTTCTTGTGGTCGTCCTTGCCCTTGTCCTGGTGCCTCTGGTCCTGGGCCGACGGCTTGGGCCCGTCCGCGAACGCCGCCGGGGCGGTCGCCACCAGCTGGCCGGACAGGGCCGCGGCCGCGGCGAGGGAGACGAGCAGCAGCCGGGACCGGGTCCGGGGCCGTCGGGAGACCTTCTGAGCGTTGAGGTTCATGACTTCCTTCCCCGCCGGCGCCGAGGAGCGCCGCGGGAGCACGAGGGAACGGTCGCGTGGGCCCCCGTGGCCCGTGGGCCGGGCCGGGCGCCTCTCCACGCGGTGCACATATCACCGGTCCCCGCCGCCGGGGCCTGGCCGACTGGCCGGGGGTGTGGGCCGCTCAGGTGAGGGGTTCGTCAACGCGGAGCAACGGCGCCCCACCCGAACGGGGGCGCGGTGCGCCCCCGGCGGCCGGGCGGAACGGCGGGGTCCGGGTGTGGGGGCGGCGGGGCCATGGGGCAGGATGACAGTTCCGTTCGGAATGCGTACATCCGCTCCAACGGCGCTGCTCACGACACGACCTGACAGGTGACAAGGTGACGACACAGCACATACGGCGGCCCGCCGCGGCCCGTTCCCTCACCCTCCACTGCGCGGGGGCCGGGCGGTGACCCGGGACCTCGTCCTGCACGACTGGGTGGTGGCGGGCGTCGCGCTGGCCACCGGCGGCGTGGCCGGTCTGGTCCTGCGGGCGCTGATGAAGTGGCTGGCCAAGCACGCGAGCCGGACCAAGTGGAGCGGGGACGACGTCATCGTCGACGCGCTGCGGACGATCGTCCCCTGGGCGGCGGTGATCGCCGGGGCTGCGGTGGCCGCTTCGGCGCTGCCGCTCACCGCGCGGGTCGGGGGCGTGGTCGACCAGTCGCTGACGGCGGTGCTCATCGTCATCGCCACCTTCAGCGCGGCGCGGGTCGTGGCGGGTCTGGTCCAGTCGGTGGCGGCGTCCCGTACGGGTGTCGCGGCGTCGGCGACGATCTTCGTCAACATCACCAGGATCGTGGTGCTGACGATGGGCGTCCTGGTGGCCCTGGAGACCCTCGGGGTGTCCATCGCCCCGCTGGTCACCGCGCTGGGCGTGGGCGGTCTGGCGGTCGCGCTGGCCCTGCAGGACACCCTCGCCAACCTCTTCGCCGGGGTGCACATCCTCGCCTCCAAGACCGTCCAGCCGGGTGACTACATCCGTCTGACCAGCGGTGAGGAGGGGTACGTCGTCGACATCAACTGGCGCAACAGCGTGGTGCGCAACCTGTCGAACAACCTGGTGATCATTCCCAACGGCCGGCTGGCGCGGACGAACATGACCAACTACAGCCAGCCCGAGCAGAAGCTGTCGATCCTGGTGCAGGTCGGGGTGGGCTACGAGAGCGACCTGGAGCACGTGGAGCGGGTGACGCTCGACGTCGTCGACAGCGTGATGGCCGACATCACCGGCGGGGTCCCGGACCACGAGGCCGCGGTGCGCTTCCACACCTTCGGGGACTCCAGGATCAACTTCACGGTGATCCTGGGCGTGGGCGAGTTCAGCGACCAGTACCGGATCAAGCACGAGTTCATCAAGCGCCTGCACCAGCGGTACCGGACGGAGGGCATCTCGATCCCGGCGCCCGCGCGCACGGTCTCGCTCCGGCAGGACGAGGCGGGGGCGCCGCTGCCCCTCCCGCCGGTCCCGCACCAGCGGGACGCGTCGTCCGAGGTGCTGGCGGACCGGCGGCGGTAGGGGTGTGCCGTCAGCCCACCCAGGCGGCCGTCATGGCCTGGACGGCCGAGCCGTCCAGGTCGGCGAGCTTGGTGGCGACGAAGTCGCGGGCCCAGTCGGAGGTCTGGACGCGGAAGGCGGGCCGCTCGGCGGTCAGGGCCTCGGTGATCGGCGCGGCCGCCTCGGCCGGGGTCTGGGCCGTGGTGAACGAGGTGACCGTGCGCTCGACGTACGTCCGCAGCGCCGGGGCGTAGGGGCCGGCCGCGGTGAGCATGGCGGGCAGGTCCACGCCGATGGAGTTGACGAACTCGCTGGCCACCGCGCCCGGTTCGACGAGGGTGACGGCGACGCCGGCGGTCGCGGCGACCGGGGCGAGGGACTCCATGAAGCCCTCGACGGCGAACTTGGCGGCGCAGTAGGCCTCGTTGAAGGGCTGGCCGATCACGCCGCCGACGCTGGTGACCGTGATCAGGCGGCCGCGCGAGGCGCGCAGGTGCGGCATCGCGGCCCGGGTGACCTGGACGACGCCGAAGAAGTTGACCTCCATGGTGGCGCGGACGTCCTCGACCGTGCCCTGTTCGATCGTCCCGACGTGGCCGGCGCCGGCGTTGTTCACCACGGCGTCGAGCCGTCCGTGCTCGGCGAGCAGCTCCTCCAGGCAGGTGTCGATGGACGCGGGGTCGACCACGTCGAGCCGCTTGACCTGGACCAGGTCCTCGACCCCCGCCTCGGCGGCGGCCCTGCGCAGCGGGCCCGCCTTCGCGGTGTCGCGCATGGTGGCGACGACCTGCCAGCCCGCCCGGGCGGCGAGGACGGCGGCCGCGAGGCCGATGCCGGAGGAGGTGCCGGTGATCAGGACGGTCTTCGGGGCGGCGGTGCTGCTCATGGGAGGTGCTCCGGGGGGACGAGGGGAGAATTAGGTGTGTGCACACACAATATATTTATGTGCGTGCACACGCAAGCGGCTAGGCTGCCGGTATGGCGCGCACAGACCTCACCATGGGTGACCTCACCGCCCGGGATCACGCCTTCTACGGCCTGATCTGGGCGGGCACCACCCTCTCCGCCCGCATCGACCAGGAGCTCACGCGGGCCCACGGCCTGCCGCTGTCCTGGTTCGAGGTGATGCTGTGGCTCAACGGCCAGAGCGAGCCGGTCGCCGCCTCCGCGCTGGGGGCCAAGACCCTCCTCAGCCGCAGCCAGGTCTCCCGCGTCGTCGACCAGCTCCAGGCCCGGGGCCTGGTCGACCGGGTCCCCTCCCCCACGGACGCCCGCTCCGTCTGCGTACGCCTGACCGCCGACGGCCGCCGGGCCTTCGCCGAGGCGGACGCGACCCGCCGCGAGGCCCTGCGGGAGGTCTTCGACGACCGCCTCGACGACGCGGACATCGAAGCCCTCGAAACCGTCTGGGCGAAGCTCAAACGGCGCTGAGCGCGCGGGCGTTCCGCAGTGGCGAGAGCAGGAGCGGAAGGACCGCGAGGAGTTCCCCCAGTGCGCCGATCCACATCGCCGGCCGGGCGCCGAGCCACTGCCCCAGCAGCCCGCCGGCCAGGGCGCCGAGGGGCATGGCACCCCACACCACGAAGCGGAACGTCGCGGCGGTGCGGCCGAGCAGGGGCGCGGGGCACACCCGCTGCCGGTACGCGACCGAGGTGATCTTGAAGGTCATGAAGGCGGTCCAGCCCAGCCCCTGGAGGGCGACGGCGGCCGCGAACCGCCAGTCGTCCCGGTAGAGGGGCACGGCCGACAGCCACAGCACGCCGCTGACGGCCACGGACGCGCACATCGCCCGGCCCTCGCCCACCCTGGCGGCGACGCGCAGGGTGAGCAGGCTGCCGAGGAGGCCGCCCAGGGCCTCCACCGTGAACACGGCCCCGCACAGCAGCGGGGACAGCCCGAGTTCCCCCGCGAGCAGCACCATCAGCATGGCGGCGCCGACGGTGCCGAACAGGTTGGAGACGGCGGAGGCGGCGGTGATCGCCCGCAGGGTCCGGTCGCCGAGGACGAAGCGCAGCCCCTCGGCGATCTCGACGCGCAGGCTCGCGCGGGCCCCTGCGGCGGGGCGCGGCTCGGGGCGGCGCACGCGCGAGACGAGGAACGCCGAGAGTAGGTAGCTGACGGCGTCGACGGCGAGGGCCACGGGCGCGGTCAGCGCTGCGACCAGCACTCCGGCCAGGCCGGGCCCGGCGACCTGGGTGACGTTGCGGGTGGCTTCCAGGCGGACGTTGGCGTCCGCGAGGCGGTCCGGCTCGACCAGCCGGGGCAGTGCGCTCTGGGCGGCCACGTCGGAGAAGACCGTGCACACCGACATCCCGAAGGCCACGGCGTACAGGTGGGGCAGCGACAGCACGTCCAGCCCCGCGGCCATCGGGACGGACAGCAGCAGGGCGGCCCGGCCCAGGTCGCCCGCGATCATCACGGGGCGGTGGCGCAGCCGGTCCACCCAGGCGCCGGCGGGCAGTCCGATCAGCAGGAAGGCCAGGTACTCGCACGTCACGAGCAGTCCGGCCTCGAACGCGGTGGCCTCGAGGACACCGATGGCCACGAGCGGCAGCGCGAGGAGGGTCACGGCGGAGCCGGCCTGGCTGACGGTGTCGGCGGTCCAGAGCCGGCGGAAATCGGCGTGGAGGGGGAGGTGGTTCTTCATGCCGCGAAGATGTCGGCCGCGGGGGTGGCCGGGCCAATGTTTTAGGCTGCGCGAAAAGGTCCGACGTGGGGGTGGGTACGTGGGGGAAGTGCGGTTCGGGGTGCACGACGTCGCCGGCATCAGGTTCGCCGTATCGCCGCTGTGGGAGACCGTGGCCGCCTTCCGGGCCACCGCCGACCCCGGGCGGCACGCGGTCCATCTGCCGTGGATCAAGTCGGTGCTGCCGCTGCGCGAGGACCGCTCGCTCGCCGGCCGGATCGCGCCGCTGCGTGCGGCGGCCGCCTCCCCGGGGTTCACCACGCCGCCGCCGCGCTGCCCGCTGGCCGAGTTCGAGGAGGAACTCGCCCTGATGGGGGCCGCGCCGGAGCCGGCCGGGGCGTTGCGGGCCTGGTGGGAGGCGGCGGTCCGGCCGTACTGGCCGCGGATCCGGGCCGTGCTGGAGGCGGACATCGCGTACCGCACGCGCCAGCTCGCCGAGGACGGCATCCAGGAGGTGTTCGCCCGCCTGCACCCGTCACTGCACTGGACCGGCGACCGGCTGGTGTCCGACGACCTGCCCCCGGCCGGGCCGGACCTCGGCGGCACGGGCATCGTCCTGGCCCCCAGTGCCTTCGCCGTGCGCTGCCACCTGCTGGCCGGCACCGGGACCGCTCCCCCGGCGCTCGTCTACCCCTCGCGGGCCGTGGGCGGCCTGTGGGAGCGGCGGGGCACCCGGGCGGACGGGCTGGCCCGGCTGCTGGGCCGCAGCCGGGCCCGGCTCCTCGCCCTCACCGGTTCGCCCAGCACCACCACGCAGCTGGCGGCCGTCAGCGGGCTCAGCCTCGGCGCGGTGTCCCAGCACCTGTCGGTGCTGCGCGACGCCGGTCTCGTCACCGGCCACCGCTACCGGCGCGAGGTGCACTACACGGCGACCGAGCTCGGCACCGCCCTGCTGGAGCGGTCCTGAGCGGCCGGCCCGCACGCGTCGGCGCCGCCGCCGAGGGTCAGCCCGTGAACAACTGGCGCATCTTCAGGGCCAGTTCGTACATGCCGTAGCCGAAGGGGAGCCCGACCCAGAGCCAGGCGACGACGGACAGGGTGCGGCGCCGGCCGGTCACGGGGCGGCTCCCTCGGGGGTGGCGGGAACGGCCCGCGGGGCGGCGTCCGGTGGTTCGTGGTGGCGGGGGTGCACGGGCCGTACGAGTTCGTTGGCCACGAAGCCGACGGCCAGCAGGCCGATCATGATGAGGAACGAGGTCCCGTAGAGGGCGGTGCCGGTGCGCCCGGCCGCCTTCCCGGCGTCCGCCACGGCGTTGACGATCAGCGGGCCCACGATGCCGGCCAGCGACCACGCGGTCAGCAGCCGGCCGTGGACGGCGCCGACCTGGTGGACTCCGAAGAGGTCCTTCAAGTAGGCGGGGATCGTGGCGAATCCGCCCCCGTAGAAGGAGAGGATGACGGCGGCGCAGGCGATGAACAGGGTCTTCGAGGAGTTTCCGTTCAGCGCGATGAGGAGGTACATCAGCGCACCGGCGCCCAGGTAGAGGCGGTAGACCCGTTTGCGGCCGACGAGGTCCGAGGCCGACGACCACACGAAGCGGCCGAGCATGTTGGCGAGGGACAGCAGCCCGACGAAACCGGCCGCGGCTCCCGCGGACACCGGCGCCGGCGTACCGGCGAAGAAGTCCGTGATCATCGGGGCGGCCTTCTCCAGGATGCCGATGCCCGCGCTCACGTTGGTGCACAGGACCACCCACAGGCACCAGAACTGCGGGGTGCGCAGCGCGGCGCGGGCGGAGACCCGGGGGCCGGGCGCCGGCCGGTCCCCGCTCGCGGCCGGGGCACCGGGCGGCGTCCAGCCGGGTGGGGGGAGCCGCACGAGCAGCACCCCGAAGGCCATGAAGACGGCGTAACCGGCCCCCATGGCGAGGAAGGTCTTCGAGATGCCCGAGGAGTCGCGGCCGAAGGCGTCCAGCAGCCGCGCCGTCCACGGCGCGGCGATCAGGGCCCCGCCGCCGAAGCCCATGATGGCGATGCCGGTGGCCATGCCCGGCCTGTCGGGGAACCACTTGATGAGGGTGGAGACCGGCGAGATGTAGCCGATCCCGAGGCCGATGCCGCCGACGCAGCCGTAACCGAGCACCACGATCCAGTACTGGCGGGTGGCGGCACCGAGGGAGGCGACGAGGAACCCGGACGTGAAGCACACGGCCGACACGGTCATGGCCCAGCGCGGGCCATGCCGCTCGACCAGGGTGCCGCCGAAGGCGGCGGAGAGCCCGAGCATCACGATCGCGAGCTGGAACGGCACGGCGGAGGCGGTGCCGGAGAGCCCGAGGGAGGTCTCCAGCGGCGGTTTGAAGACGCTCCAGGCGTAGGCCTGGCCGATGGCGAGGTGGACGGAGAGGGCGGCGGGCGGAACGAGCCAGCGGCTCCAGCCCGGTGGGGCGGGCGTACGCAGTCCGGCGAACATGCCGCGGACCGTACAGCACGCGGACACCGCCGCGTGATGGCCTCTCGCGCCAATCTCCCCCGGTATGTTCGGCCTCTGCCCCTGCACTGGAGGAGACGGCGTGACGGTGAACGAGGAGAAGGCCGTGGGCGTGGGACCGACGGGCATCGAGGTGGCCTACGAGCGGTGGGGCGACGCTCAGGATCCGCCGGTGCTGCTGGTCATGGGCATCGCCCTCCAGATGCACGGCTGGCCCGACGGCTTCTGCGCGGAGCTGACGGCGCGGGGCGTGCGGCTGATCCGGTTCGACAACCGCGACGCGGGCCTGTCCACCCACTTCCCCGACGCGCCGCTGCCCGACGTGCCGGCGGCGCTCGCCGGCGACCTGTCGTCCGCGTCGTACTCCTTGTCCGACATGGCCGCGGACGCGGTGGGCCTGCTGGACGCGCTGGGGCTGGACAGCGCCCATGTCGTCGGCATGTCGCTGGGCGGGGCCATCGCCCAGACGATGGCGATCGAACACCCCCACCGGGTGCGGTCGTTGACCTCCCTGATGTCCACGACGGGCGACCGGGCGGTGGGGCAGCCGGACCTGAGGGCGCTGAGCACGCTGGCGGGGCCGCCGCCGAGGAGCCGCGAGGAGGCGGTGGAACGGACGGTCAACGCCGTGCGGGTGCTGGGCTCCCCGGGCTTCCCCTTCGACGAGGCGGCGGTGCGCGAGCGCGCCGCCCGCGCCTTCGACCGGTCGTACGACCCGCTCGGCGTCGGCCGCCAGGCCGTGGCCTCGGTGGCGTCGGGCGACCGTACGGAGCGGCTGCGGTCGCTGCGGCTGCCGACGCTGGTGGTGCACGGCGCCGACGACCCGATGTGCGACGTCAGCGGTGGCCGGGCCACGGCGGGGGCCGTCCCGGGTGCCGAGCTGGTGGTCTTCCCCGGCATGGGCCACGACCTGCCGCGGGCGCTGTGGCCCGAGATCGCCGGGCTGATCACGGACCTCGTCCACCGTACGGAGGCGGTCCGCTGAAACCGTCTCAGGCCGGCAGGCGCGCGGCGGCGGCCGGGTGGTCGGTGTGGACGGTCGCGGCCGCCATCCTGGGGATCGCCCGGATCAGGGCGTGCTCGGCGGCGAGGGCGAGTTCGTGCGCCTGGACGACGGTCAGGTGGCCGCCGACCACGATGTCGGCCTCGGCGCGCAGGCTGTGGCCGATCCACCGCATGCGCAGCTGTCCGACGCCGAGCACTCCGGGCACGTCCCGCAGCGCGTGCTCGGCCGTGTCGACGAGGACGGGGTCGACGGAGTCCATCAGCCGGCGGCCGACCTCGCGGGCGGCGTCCTTGAGCACCAGCAGGATGGCGAGGGTGATCAGCAGGCCGACGACGGGGTCGGCGGCCGGGAGGTCGGCCGCGGAGCCCGCGGCCCCCAGCAGGACGGCCAGGGAGGTGAACCCGTCGGTGCGGGCGTGCAGGCCGTCGGCGACCAGGGCGGCGGAGCCGATCCGCCGTCCGGTGCGGATGCGCAGCCGGGCCACCCATTCGTTGCCGGCGAAGCCGGTCAGCGCGGCGGCGCAGACGGCCCACAGGTGGGTGACCTCGCGGGGGTGCAGGAGCCGGTCGACGGCCGTCCAGGCGGTGAGGGCGGCGGAGGCGGCGACGGCCAGCACGACGAGCACGCCCGCCAGGTCCTCGGCGCGGCCGTAGCCGTAGGTGTAGCGGCGGTCGGCGGCGCGCCGGCCGAGGACGAAGGCGATGCCGAGCGGTACGGCGGTCAGGGCGTCGGCGGTGTTGTGGACGGTGTCGCCGAGCAGCGCGACCGATCCTGACAGGGCGGTGATCACGGCCTGGGCGGCGGCGGTCGTGCCGAGCACCGCGAGGGAGGTCCACAGCGTGCGCATGCCGTCGCGGGAGGCCTCCATGGCCGCGTCGACCTTGTCGCCGGAGTCGTGGCGGTGCGGGGTGAGCAGGTGCCGCAGTCCGCGCCACCGGCGGTGCGTGTGCCGGTGCTCGTGCTCGTGGTCGTGCCCGTGCCCGCGCCCGTGGTCGGGGTCGTGGTCGGGGTGGTGGTCGTGACCGTGCCGGTGCGCGGAGGTGCTCCGGCCGCTGCTCCGATTGCCGTCCATGGGCCCTACGTTGGCACACGGAACCCGTTGCGGCTACGGCCGTCGTACCGGCCGTGACCAGGTGCGACAGCCTCGCACCTGCGCACCTTGGCGACGTGCGGACCGGTCGGCGAGGGCCGGCGGCGGGCCGTGCCCGGGCGGGCTCAGAAGAGGGCCGTGAGGAGTCCGACCAGGAGGCCGGCCGCGACGCCCAGTACGACCACGGCCACCATCGCGGCCAGCGCCGAGAGCACGAACCCGCCCCCGTCCACCGCCCCGCCCCGCCGGGCGCAGGCCGCCAGCCAGGCCGCGAGGGCGAGGAAGGGGACGAGGAGCAGGCCGGTCGCCACGCCCAGGTTGCCGACGGCGAAGCCCGACAGTTCGTACGCCTTCCCGTGCGCGGTGCGGACCTCCACCTCGGAGCCGGGCCGGTGCTCCTCCGCGGCCGTCTCCAGCAGGATCTCCTCCTGCGGACCCCCGCCCCCGCGGGCGGGGGTGTAGCGGCCCTTGCACTGCGTGCCTGCCGCGTAGCCCTCCACGTCGGCGGCCTCGTGGCACTCGGCGATCGTCACGACCCCGTCCACGGGACCGAAGCCGAGCACGGCGGCCAGTTGCGGGCCCGGCAGGAGCCAGAGCAGCCATGCCGCGAGGACGAGGGTCGCCGCCGATCCGAGCGCCGCCGCGCCCCGGACCGCCCCGCCTGCACCACCCCGCACCCCGCACCCCCTCCCCCGCTGGGCCATACCCGTGACCGCGGCTGCCTAACGCGGGACGTGCCCAAGTAGCCACCGTCCGCCATCCGCCATATGGGGTGCCCACGCCCCCGCGGGGCCCCGCCCGGCTCCTAGGATGAGGCCCGCTGCGGCCCGGGAGCGCCGCAGCACGCGTCCACAGGCAGGGAGTTGACGAATGAAGCGGTTGCGCGCACTGGCGGCGGTCGGGGTCCTGGCACTGGCATCGGCGGGGGCGGGCACGGCCCAGGCCGCCGCCGGCCCGCCCGCGTCCGGCACGGGCGGCTGCCCGGCCGCGGAGATCTTCGCGACCGACAACACCGCCGTCATCACGGACCCGGCCGACCCCCGCCTCCGCACCCGGCTGCACCGCTTCGACCGCGAGGTCCGGGAGATCATCCGCTCGCACGGGGCGCGCACCGAGTCCTCGACCCTGCTCGACGGGGTGTTCTGGTCCGAGGAGGAGCAGCAGGCCACCTACGAGCGTTCGCGCGAGTTCGACGTGGCACGCGTCGACGCCAACGGGCTGCACCACATCGCCGACGTCATCCGCAAGCAGTACCGGCAGGAGTCCGTGCTGACGTTCCGCTGCCTGCCGCGCACCTCGCCGGAGACCGACGCCGTCGAGATCCAGGCCGACGGCGTGAGCGCCACCCGGCTGCGCGACGCGCTGCTCGCCGACCCGGTGGCACGGGAGCGGCTCGGCGGCGGCTCGGTCGCCCTCGACGGGCGGCTGATCCTGGTCGCGCCGCTCGCGGACCTGCCGCTCGCCCGGGAGTTCACGGCCCGGCTCGGTGTCGACTGGAAGTCCGCCGAGGTCCGGTACGGGGACGAGGAGTTCGTCGCGTAGCGCCCTCGTCGTGTCCGGCCGGCGGACCGCGCGGGAGCGGCCGCGTGCCGCGGGCTACGCTGCACGCCCACGGGGGACGACCACAGAACGGGCAAGGTGAACATGTTCGAGCCGGCGCAGGAGAATCCCTACCCCGACACCCACGTCCTCGGGGAGGGGCCCGAGCCGCATCCGCTGCTCGCTCCGGTGCTCCCCCTGCTGGGGCGCTGGCACGGGCGGGGAGAGGGCCAGTACCCGACCCTGGAGCAGGACTTCCGGTACGAGCAGGAGATCGCCTTCAGCCACGACGGCCGGCCCTTCCTGCGCTACGAGGCGCGCGCCTGGCTGGTCGACGCGGACGGCGCCCCGGTACGGCCGGCGGGCCGGGAGGCCGGGTGGTGGCGGGTGACGCCCGACGCCTCGCTGGAGGTGGTGCTCGCCCACCCGACCGGCATCGTCGAGACGTACACCGGGTGGGTGTCCGCCCCCGCCGCGGCCGGTCAGGAGGTCGAGATCGGGATCGAGACCAAGGACGTGTCGCTGACGCCGCTGGCCAAGGAGGTCACCGGCACCCGCCGCCACTACGCCCTCGGCCCCGAGGGGCTGACGGTCGTGCACGACATGGCGGCCGTGGGGCAGCCTCTCCAGCACCACTTGACGACCCGTCTGGTCCGCCGCGCCTGACGGCGGGGGTGGCACCAGCACCACCCCGGACACGGGTGGTGGGGAGATCGTCCCGGGCCCCCGATGTGCGGAGGATCGTTACGACCGATCACCGCTACGGGGGAGAGACCGCCCAGATGGACCTGTTGAAGAAGACCGCCCGCCGTGCCGCGGCCGCCGCCTTCGGGCTGCTCGCCGTGGCAGCCGTGCCCGCCGTCCCCGCGCACGCCGCGCCGGGGGCCGAGAGCCGCGCGATACCCGCCCGGTACGCGGACCAGCGCCTCGACTGGCGGCCCTGTGCCTCGGGTCCGCTGGAGTGCGCCTCGATGGCGGTACCGCGCGACTGGTACCACCCCGGCCGGGGGCCGGACCTCACGGTGGCCGTGTCCCGGCACCGTTCCACGGACCCCGCCGCCCGGCGCGGCGTCCTGATGATGGCCGCCGGCGGTCCGGGGGCCTCGGGGCTGGGGCGGCCGGCGGGCCTGGCCTCGTACGCGCCGAAGCTGGCGGCCGCGTACGACATCGTGAGCTTCGACCAGCGGGGCGTGGGGGCGAGCACGAACGTGGTCTGCTCCGGGCAGGACGAGGTGGACGCCCTGTTCGCGGGGGGCGACCTGCGGGACCGCTCGGAGGAGGCCGTCCGCGGGACCGTGCGGCGCGCGCGGGACTTCGTACGCGACTGCCGGCGCAACTCGGGCGGCCTGCTGCCCCACATCACCACCGACCAGGCCGTGCACGACATGGACCTGTACCGGTCCCTGCTGGGCGTCCGGCAGGTGTCGTACTACGGCCCGTCCTACGCCACCTACCTCGGCGCCGTCTACGCGACCCGCTTCCCGAGCCGGGTCGAGCGGGTGGTGCTCGACAGCAACATCGACTTCAGCGGCAGCTGGCAGGACTTCCTGACGGGCCAGCCGATGAGCTTCCAGCGCCGGTTCGAGCAGGACTTCCTGCCGTGGCTGGCGGCGAACGACGCGACCTACCACCGGGGCGGGACCCCGGCCGAGGCCAAGGCCTCGTACGAGCGGCTGCGCGCCTCGCTGCGCGAGCACCCGCTCGACCTGGAGGGCACCCGCGTCCTGCCCGACCACCTGGACGCCGCCGCGACCTCCATGATCTACGGCGGCGACCGCTTCCCGGACCTGGCGGCGCTCCTGGCCGTCCTGGAGGACCCGGCGGGCGCCCCGGCCGCCACGCGCAGGGCCCTCGCGCAGAAGCTGAGGCACCCGATGGACGCCCGTTTCGCCGCGGACTTCTTCTCCGTGGTCTGCCAGGACACCCCCTGGAACCGCGACACCGCGTACTGGGTGCGCCGGAGCGGGGCGGACAGCCGCGACTTCCCCATGGCGGGCGCGCGGGAGCTGGCCTTCACCTCGGTCTGCGCCGCCTGGCCGCGCTCCGGCGCCCCGCGCGTGGAGGTGACCGGCCGGGGCCTGCCGCCGGTCCTGATGCTCAACTCGGAGCACGACCCGGCCACCTACTACGAGGGGGCCGTACGGGCCCACGGGCGGCTCGCGGGGTCGCGCCTGATCACGGTCGGCGGCGGCGACCACGGTGCGTACCAGTCGCGGAACGCGTGCGTGGACCGCTACGTCGAGGACTTCCTGCTCGACGGCCGGATGCCGGAGGCGGACGCCGCGTGCGCGGGGCGGCCGCTGCCGGATCCGGCCGCCCGCGGCGGGGCTCAGGCGGAGGAGCCGCTGTCGATGACGAGGTCGGTGCCGACGACCGAGCCGGCCGCGGGCGAGGCGAGGTAGAGCACGGCGGCGGCCACCTCCTCGGCCTCCGCGAGGCGGCCCAGCGGGTTCTCCTGCTTCATCCGCTCGGCGCGGTCGGCCTCGGTCTCGCCGGGCCGCAGCGACATGGGGCCGGCGGCGGCGCCGGGGCTGACCGCGTTGATGCGGATGCCCTCGTGGATGTGGTCGAGGGCGGCGGCCCGGGTGAGGGCGGAGACGGCGGCCTTGGAGGCGATGTAGGCGGCGGCGTTCGGGATCCGCAGGTGCGCGCCCAGGTTGGAGGAGACGTTGACGATGGCGCCCCCGCCGTTGCGCCTCATGTGCGCGATCTCGTGCTTCATCGCCAGCCAGACGCCGGTGACGTTGGTGCGCTGGACCGCGTCCCAGTCCTCTTCGCTGACGTCGCCGACGGGGCCCACCCCGCGGAGTATGCCCGCGTTGTTGACGGCGACGTCGAGTCCGCCGAAGCGGGCGACCGTCTCGCGGACCAGGTTCTCCAGCCGGCCCGAGTTGGTCACGTCCGCGGGGACGGCGGCGGCGGTGCCGCCGGCCGCCTCGATGAGGGCGACCGTCTCGTCCAGGGTGGCGGCGGTGCGTCCGGCGGCCACGACGGAGGCGCCCTCGGCGGCGAAGGCGAGGGCGATGGCCCGGCCCAGGCCGGAGCCCGCGCCGGTCACGAGGGCGGTCTTGCCGGTGAAGCGGTTCATCTTCGGTGACTCCTTCGGGGGCCGGGGCCCCATATTTGAACGATCGGTTCAGAATTCGGGCATGCGGAAGGGCGGAGCCAGGACATACGGGACGTACGGGGCGGCGGGCCGTCAGTCCAGCAGGGCCAGCGCCTGTTCCGCCGCGTCGCGGACGCGGGCGGGGTCGTCCGAGGCCTTGCCCACGACGCGGACGCCCTGGAGCAGGACCAGCAGCATCCGGGCCAGCGCCCGCGGGTCGCGCTCGCCCGCCAGCTCCCCCTGCCCCTGGGCGCGGACGAGCGCCGAGTGGAGCAGGGTCTCGAAGCGGTCCCAGCTCACCCCGACCCGGCGGGCGGCCGCGGCGTCGTGGGAGGCCAGCTCGGCGGCCGTGTTGGTGATGAAGCAGCCGCTCAGCCGGTCCGCCGGGGAGGCGGCCTCGGCGGCGAAGCGGCGCACCACGGCCCGTACGCCGGGCAGGGCGGGCCCCGGCGCGGAGAGCTGCTCCAGCAGCAGCGGGTCGAAGGTCTCGGCGTAGCGGTCCAGCGCCTTCAGGTACAGCTCGTGCTTGCTGCCGAAGGTCGCGTAGATGCTGGCCCGTCCGATGCCGAGGTGTTCGACGAGGTCGGCCACCGATGTCGCCTCGTAGCCGCGCCGCCAGAACAGCTCCAGGGCCGACTGGAGCACGGCGTCCGGGTCGAATTCCTTGATCCTTGCCACGTCGAAGATCATAGAACCATCTGGAACGAACGGTCAACAATTCTGCCGGGCCGGCGCCCTGGCGCTCCCGGCGGGCAGCCCCGGTCCATCCGTGCTGTGCTCGTAGGGAAGGGAGGGAAGGCCACGGAAGGAGGAGCCATGGACAGGAACCTGCGGGCCCGGGACATCATGACCCAGGGCGTGCAGTGCGTACGCGAGGACCAGTCCCTGCAGGACGCGGCCAGGATGATGCGCGAGCTGAACGTCGGCTGCCTGCCGATCTGCGGGGACGACGGACGCCTCCAGGGGATGATCACGGACCGTGACATCGTCGTCAAGTGCTGCGCCGACGGCAAGGACCCGGCGGCGATGCGGGCCGGGGAGCTGGCGGGCAACCTGCACTGGATCGACGCCGACAGCAACGCCATGGAGGCGCTGGAGACCATGGAGGTCCACCAGATCAAGCGGCTGCCCGTCATCGACGTGGAAGGCGGCCACCGCCTCGTCGGCATGATCACCGAGGCGAATCTGGCCAAGAACCTCTCCGACGCGGACATCGCGGAGTTCGCGGTACGGGTGTACGCGGCCAACTGAGCGGCGGGAGCGGAGGAACCCGCCGGCCGCAGGCCGTGACCCCCGGGCCGCGGGCTCGTTGAAGGGGGCGGTCAGCGAAGTGCGCAGAGCGCCGACCGGGCACTTCCAGCCCGGTCGGCGCCTTGTGTCCTCGGGGCCCGGGACCGGTTCGGGGGCGTGTCGGAGCAGCCGCTGTTCCGGTTCACGTCCACCGTCGCCCGGGGATCCTGGAGAGCCGACTTGCGCACCCGCGGATTCCCGCTGACGCCCCTCACCGCCGCCCTGAGCTGCCTGCTCGTCACCATGGCCGCGGTCGGCGCGGAACCGGCCACCCCTCCCCCGCCGCCGCGCGCCGTGACCCTGACCTCGGCCGGTGCCCCCGTCCTCGCCAACGCCCGGACCCCCTTCAGCATGCTGGCCGTGACGGCCCCCGGCGACCTCCCCGGCGGCGGGCCGGGCGCCGGCACGTACCGGGTCCGCGCCCGGCAGCGGGGCTCCGGCCACTGGTCGCCGTGGACGGTGGTGGAGGGCGGGGAGCCCTGGTGGGCCGGGCCGTCCGACGCCGTGGAGGTGCGCGCGGCGGGCGCCGGCGGGGAACTGCCGGCCGGGCTGCGCCTCGACCTGGTCGACCCGGGGCCGGACCCCCGCCGCGCCGCGGCACCCGTGCCCGCGGCCTACGCGAGGGCCGCCGGCTCCCGGCCCCGGATCGTCCCGCGCGACGGGTGGGGTGCGACCGAGGGGCCCGGCGAGGAGGCCGTGTACGGCAGGGACGTCAAGGCCGTGTTCGTCCACCACACCGCCCAGAGCAACGACTACGACTGCGCCGACTCCCCCGCCGTCGTACGCGGCCTCCAGACCCTCCACCAGCGGGTCAACGGCTGGAAGGACCTGGGCTACAACTACGTGGTCGACAAGTGCGGCACGGTCTTCGAGGGCCGGGCCGGCGGCTCCGGCCGGCCGGTCACCGGGGCGCACACCCTCGGCTTCAACGTCGACACGGTCGGGGTCGCGGTGATCGGCCACTACACCGACGTGGAGGCGCCGCCGGAGGCCACGGCGGCCGTCGCCCGGCTCGCGGCCTGGGCCCTCGGCCGGTTCGGGCACGTCCCCTCGGGCACCGTCGAGCTGACCTCCTCCATCGACAACGGGCGTTTCAGGGCCGGGGAGCGGGTGACGGTGGAGCGGGTCTCCGGCCACCGCGACGTCTTCGCCACCGAGTGCCCGGGCAGCGCCCTCTACCGGCAGCTGCCGGCGCTCCGGGACGCGGCCGCGGCCCCCTTCAGCGACCTGTTCGGCGGCCGCTGACCGCCCAGGCGCGGGCGGTCAGCGCGATCGGCCCGCCGGCCCGGACCGGCAGGGCGCGGGCGAGCCCGTCGCGCAGCCGCCCGCGCGCGGCCGGGGCCAGGGAGGCGACGTAGCCGGGCGCGGGGCCCTGCCCGGCCAGGAAGGGCTCCCACAGGTCCGCGAAGCCGGTGAACGGGGTCGCCACCTCGACCGGGACGACCCGTACCGCGTCCAGCCCGGCCCCCGCCCACAGCGTCTCCAGCGGCTCCGGACGGCACAGGGGGAAGCGGCGGCGCTCGTCCAGCGCGGCCGCCGACGGGTCCAGGGCGACGGCGGCGTCCCAGAAGCGCGCCAGGAACCCGATGCCGTCGGCGTAGTCCCATACGTACGCGGCGACCAGCCCGCCCGGGCGCACGACCCGGGCAGCCTCAGCCACCGCCGCGCCGGGGTCGGGCAGGAAGTTCAGGGCGAGGGCGCTGACCGCGGCGTCGAACGCCCCGTCGCGCACCGGCAGCGCCTGCGCGTCGGCCACCGCGAAGACCGGCCCCGGGGCGCCGGCCGGTGCGGTGGCGGCCCGGGCGGCCGCGACGAAGGCGGCGGACCGGTCCACGCCCAGCACCAGTCCCGGCCGGCAGCGGGCCGCCACGGCCCCGGCCAGTGCGCCCGTACCGCAGCCGGCGTCGATCCACCGGGCGCCGGGGGCGACCCCGAGGGAGCCGGCGAAGACCTCGGCCACCCGCCGGCTCCACCGGCCCATGTAGCGCTCGTAGCCGTCCGCGGCGGCCCAGGTGTCGAAGCGTTCCTCCGGCACGGCTAGACGGGGTGGCCGTCGGGGCCGGTGTGCTCGGCCTGGGTGGTGAACCGGTTGAGGAAGACGTCGTACAGGCCGTCGGGCCGACGGGTGAGGGTGGCGCCGTCCTGCCAGGTGCCGTTGTCGTCCCACCACTGGCTGCCGTACGGGTCGCCCTGGTTCTGGTGGATGTTGTGCATGCCGAGGCCGTGGTCGAAGGGCTCTCCGAAGACCATGATCTCGCGGCCGGGCAGGAGGATGGGTTCCAGTGCCCGCGCCGCGTCGAGGTTGGAGCCCGAGCTCCAGGGGTGGGGCGGGTTCAGCCGGTCCATCAGGTTCCGGAGCCGGGCGGGCGGGCGGACGGGGAAGGCGCAGCCGGGCCGGTGTCGGAGGGCCGGATGCCGCTGGTAGTCGAGGGCGCCGGAGCCGGAGCTCGTGGACAGCTCGTGGTAGCCGGGGTCCAGGGAGGGCACCGGGTCGAGCACGGAGGCGGCGAGGGTGAGCACCTTCCACTGGACGCCGGTGGTGGACTGTTTGCTGTCCACGTCGACCGCGCACCGGTACCGGCCGGCGGGCGCGTCCACCTCCAGGTTGACGTGGAACCAGTGCCCCTGGGTGTCCGGCGTGTCGCGGAAGTGGCGGTGCAGCGTTCCCGACAGCACCCCGTAGGAGTCGAGCGGCATGCGGCCAGTCAACCACCGCCCCGGCGCGCGGTGGTGTGACGCGCGGGGGATCCCCGCACCGGCCCCCGTACGGAGGCGGTCCGGCGGCGCCGAACGCTGCTCAGTGCGGGCCCGGGGCGAAGGTGGCGAGCATCCGTTCCAGGGCGGCCTGGTCGGGGCCGGTGTAGGGGGTCAGGCCCGGGACCGCGGTGAGGGTGTCCAGCAGGCGGGGGGTCAGGCCGGTCGCCGGGGGCAGGTGGGTGGACAGGACGGTGCCCGGGCCGGCGGAGCGCAGCGGGTCGGCGGTGGCGAGGAAGCGGGCCGGGTCCACGTTCTGGGCCCAGGGGCTGTCCACGCTGGCCCAGAGGAGCTGGGCGGCCTTGAGGTCCTCGGCGTCCACCTCGGCGACGTCGGGGCAGGTGGCGAGGTCGGCGGTGGGCAGGGGGGCGCCGAAGCAGTCGGAGCTGTAGCAGGTGCCGGTGCGGTCGTCGAAGAAGCCGACGGTGGCGGGGTTGTCGAAGAGCGGCGGCCGGAAGGCGCGCAGGGTGCGGTCGCCGACGGACAGGCTCTGGCCGGGGTTGAGGAGGTACACCCGGTCCAGGGGCAGCGGGGACTCGGTGGACATCTCGCCGACGCCGAGGAAGGTGGTGATCACCCGTGCCCGGGGGGCCGCGTCGAGGAGGGCGAAGAGGCCGCCGGTGTGGTCGCGGTCGGGGTGGGTGAGCCAGATCCAGCGCACGTCGGCCGGGTCGATCACGCCGGCGAGGGTGGTGAGGAAGTCCCGGTCGGGCAGGCCCAGGCCGGTGTCGACGACGACGGGTTCCTCGGCGTGCAGGACGAAGGCGTTGACGGGGACGAAGCCGATTCCGGGGACTTCCAGGCAGTCGGCGAGAACGGTGGTGTCGGGCCCGACTTTGTGCGTGCTCATGATGGTCTCCACGGCCCTGGGGAAGGCGCTGTCCGTTCCATCGTGCCGCCGTACGGGTGAGCCCGCGCGCCGCGCGGCGGCGGTGCTCAGTTCGGGCAGCTCGTGTCGCGGGCGGGGCGCTCGCCGGTGGTCAGGAAGCGGGTGACGGTGCGGTCGCCGCAGGCGTTGCCGTTGCCGAGGTAGACGCCGTGGCCGCCCTGCTCGACGGTGACGAGGACGGCCCGGTCGCCGAGGGCCTCGCGCATCTTGAGGCTCTTGGAGTGGGGGGTGGAGGGGTCGCGGCGGCTCTGGATCATCAGGACGCCGGAGGGACCGTGATTGGTGATCTTGGTGGGCTTCCTCCGGGGGGTGTCCTTCCAGAAGGAGCACGGCAGCACGTTGACCGGCATTCCGGCGGTCAGCGGGTGGCGGGCCCGGTCCTCGTCGACGGCGCGCTGCCGGTCGGCCTGGGAACCGCCGGGCCAGGCGACGTCGTTGCACAGGACCGCGACGAGCTGGGCGGCGTCCTCGTCGCGCAGGGGGCGGGCGAGCTCCGGCGGCAGGGCGGGGGTGTGGGCCGGGTCGCGCAGGGCGGCGGCGAGCCGGGCGAAGGCGGGGAAGGCGGAGTCGCTGTAGAGGGTGTTCTGCAGGGCCTGGCGCAGGCCGTTGCCGGTCAGGGGCACGCCGGGGGTGGTGGAGGGGCGGGGGGTGCGGTCCAGGGAGGCGAAGAGCGAGAGCAGCAGGGGTTCGACGTCCTCGGGGTGCTGGGCGAGGCGCAGGCCGTCCTTGTCGCGGTCGGGGTGGGCGGCCCAGGCGGCGAAGTCGGGGAAGCGGTCGTCGGAGCCCTGGGCCATGTTGGCCAGCCAGCCGCGGGCGACCCGCTTGGGGTCGGGGTCGCCGCTGCTGTCGAGGACCCAGCGGTCGGTGCGATCGGGGTGGGTCTGGGCGTAGACGGCGCCCACGTAGGTGCCGTACGAGACTCCCCAGGCGGAGAGCTTGCGCTCGCCGAGGGCGGCGCGGAGGCGGTCCGTGTCGCGGACCTGGTTGGCGGTGGTGAAGCTGCGCAGGACGGGTCCGCCGTTGCGGGCGCAGGCTTCGGCGGTGCGGCGGGCGCGGGCGAGGTTCTCGGTGATGTCGCCGTCGGGGGCGGGCCAGGAGCGCAGGGCGGTGAGGTAGCGGTCCTCGGGGGCGAGCCGGCAGCTCGCGGTGGTGGAGCCGCCGACGCCGCGCGGGTCGAAGGCGACGAGGTCGTACGCGCCGCCGAGCTGCTGCTGGAGGGCGGCGCCCTTCTGGGTGAGCCGCTGTACGCCGGAGCCGCCCGGGCCGCCGGGGATCACGAGGAGGGTGCCGCGGCGGGCCTGGGGGCGGTCGCTGCGGATGCGGGAGACGGCGACCTTGACCTGCGGTCCCGTGGGGTCGTCGTAGTCGAGGGGGACGGGGAGGTCGGCGCACTCCTGGGTGGCGGGACCGCCCGGCTTGGCGCAGGGGTGCCAGCCGAGGGCGGGCGCCTCGGCGCGGGGGGCCGGGGCCGCCTGGGCGGGGAGGGTGGCGGCGGTGAGCGCGGTGGCGGCGGCCGCGGCGGAGAGGGCGAGGAGGAGGGCCTTGTTCCGGGAGTTCGTCATGGGGCCAGCCTCGTGCAGGGCGCCCCGGCGGCCCATCCGGCAGACCGGCTTCCGGGGGTGGGGGTAACCCCCCTACAGGAGGCGCCCGTTGACCCGGTGGGCGGTGCAGCAGGAGTCGCGGTGCAGCTGGCGCAGAACGGGCCGCCAGGCCCGCTCCGGGGCGGGGGCGGCGGGGGCGGGGTAGGCGGCTTCCAGGTCGGCGCGCGCGAAGGGGGTGCCGGCGCGCAGGACGGCCCGTACGCGGACCAGGTCGGCGAAGTCGGTGAAGGGGTCGCCGTCGACGAGGGTGAGGTCGGCGAGCTTGCCCGGTTCGGCGGTGCCGAGGTGGGCGTCGGCGCCGTAGACGCGGGCGGGGGTGCGGGTGGCGGTGGTGAGTGCCTCGGCGGGCGAGAGGCCGTACCGGTGGAGGGCGCGCAGGGCGAGGTGGAGGTGGAGGCCGACGGGGGTGAGCGGGGCGTCGGTGCCGAGGGCGACGCGGCCGCCGCCGGCGAGGACGGCGCGGTAGACGGCCACTTCCCGTTCGAGGGCGGTGTACTGCTCGGGGGTCGGCGGCTGGGCGGCGGCGGTCTTGAGGGTGGCCGCGTCCCAGGGCGGCATCATGGCGGTGACCCGGCGGTCGGCGGCGAGCGAGGGGTCGGCGCCGATCAGGGGCAGGGCGGTGAAGGGGGTGGCGACGAGGTCGAAGCCGCCGCGGGTGTAGACCTCCAGGGTGTCCTGGTGGGTGTGGCCGGCTGGGGTCGTGCCGTGGCCGTACTCGGCGCGTTCGGTGGCGACCAGATGGGTGGTCAGGTCCTGGCCGGACTGGATGCCGGGGGCGCACAGGTGGGAGCCGGAGCGGACGCCGAGCACCTCGCGGGCGAAGCGGGCGGCCTCCTCCATGAAGGCGTAGGGGGCGCGGACGTAGGTCTTGACGAAGTCCCAGTCCAGGGCTTCGGCGCGGGCCAGGGAGCGGGCGAGTCCGGCGCGGGTGCGGTGGGCGCGGCCCATGCTGTAGGCGACGCGGGACCCGTCGAGGAGTTCCCCGCCGGCCAGCAGCCGGGGGGCGGCGAGGCGGCCGGCGCGGATGTCCTCGCGCAGCCGGGCCTGTTCGTAGGCGGAGCCGCCGAGGGAGACGGCGGTGGTGATGCCGTAGGCCAGGTGCAGGGCGCCCTGACGGGCCCCGTAGGTGTACGGGTACGGGTGGACGTGCGCGTCCCACAGCCCGGGCAGGACGGTGCCCCGGGAGGCGTCGACGGTGCGGGCGGCCCGGCGGCGCGGGCGGTGCGGTTCGACGGCGGTGATGCGGCCGCCGCTGACGAGCAGGTCGACGTCGGCGCGGGGCGGGGTGCCGGTGGCGTCCCACAGGAGGCCGGCGTGGACGACGGTGTCGACGGGTTCGGGGCGGCGGTAGGACAGGGAGACGGGGACGGTGCGGGGCGCCCCGTCGGGGGTGCCGTCGGGGCGGAGGGTGAGCAGCCGCAGCCTGGCGTTGGACTGGTAGAGCAGGGTGCGGGAGTCGGCGGACCAGGAGGGGTGGTCGGCGGGCTCGTCGGTGAGGCGGCGGGCGGGCCCGGCGGGGGTGCCGTCGGGGGTGACGGGCAGCAGCCAGAGGGCGGATTCGGCGACGCAGGCCAGGTGGCGGCCGTCGGGCGACCAGACGGGGCCGCAGGCGTAGCGGTCGGAGAGGGAGGTGTGGGGGGCGAGGGCGTGGAGGCGGGTGGCGCCGGTGGCGGTGTCGACGATCCGGATCAGGTTGTAGCCCTCGCGGAAGCGGCGGCTGAGCCGGTTGCGGTCGCAGAGGGCTAGGTGGCGGCCGTCGGGGGACCAGCTGGGCGGGCTGGGCAGGCCCCCGCCGCCGAGGGCCGGGACGAGGGGGGTGTCGGTGGCGGAGGCGAGGTCGCGGACGATCAGCCGGCCGGCGAGGTCGAGGGCGGCGAGCCGGGTGCCGTCCGGGGAGAGGGAGCCGTAGACCCGGCCGGGCGGGGAGAGGACGCCGTCGCGGCCGTCGGCGAGTCCGCGGCGGCGTACGGTGTTCAGCCCGTCGCGGTCGTCGGTGTAGAGCAGGGCGCTCCCGTCGGGGGTCCACACCGGGCCCTGGACGTAGGCCGTGGCGGGGGCCTGGAGGATCCGGCGCGGGGCCCCGCCGGTGACGGGTGCGGTCCACAGGGCGCCGAGCGCGGCGAAGGCGACGCTGCGGGCGTCGGGCGAGAGGGCGGGCAGGTGGATGCCGCGGACGGGGCGGGGGCGGTCGGCTTCGAGGTCGTACTCCTTGACCCGGTAGCGGGGGCGGGGCAGTTCGAGGGTGGCGTCGAGGGGGATGTCCCGGGCGGGGCCGTCGCGGTGCGGGCGGATCAGCCGGAACCGGCCGTCGAGGGTGATGAGCAGGCGGTCGTCGCCGATCCAGCGCGGGGGCGCGGGGGCGAGGTCGCCGTCGAGGGGGACGGGGCGCCCGTCGGCGTACAGGGTGAGCTTCTCGGCCCTGCGGGGGCCGGGGGCGGCGGACAGCCAGGCGGTGCGGCCGGCCGGGGAGAGGGCGGGGGCCAGCAGGCTGCCTTCGGTGACGGTGTGTTCGGTCCGTACGGGGCCGCTGCCGTCGGCGGCGGCGGAGGCGAGGGTGCGGGCGGGCAGGGCCTCGCCGGAGGGGACGGCGCGCAGGAACAGGACGCGTGTGCCGTCGGGTGAGAAGACCGGGTCGAGGTCCTCCCAGGGGCCGTCCTGGCCGGGTCCGGCCTGGCCCGGCACTCCGGTGAGGCGGCGCATGCCGCCGTCGGTGAGGGAGACGGTCCAGATGCGGTACGGGCTGCCGGCGACGGGGTCGCCGCCGCGTTCGGAGCAGAAGGCGAGGGTGCGGCCGTCGGGGGACCAGGCGGGGGCGCGGTGGTCGAAGGGGCCGTCGGTGAGGCGGCGCAGGCCGGTGCCGTCGGCGCGCATCACCCAGATGTGGAAGGTGCCGCCGCGGTAGGCGCTCATGGCGACGCGGCGCCCGTCCGGGGAGAACACGGGCCGGCCGGGTTCCAGGTCGGGCGGGGTGAGGGGGGTGGCGGGCGAGCCGTCCGGGGGCAGTGACCACAGGACGTTCTGCACCTCGGCGATGACGCGCCGCCCGTCGGCGGTGGCGGTGGCCGCGCCGTTGGTGGCCCGGGTGAAGCGCAGCACGGCCCGGCCGTCGCTGGGCGGGGCGGCCGGGCCGTCGCTGGGCGGGGCGGCCCGGCCGTCGTTACGCGGGGCGGCCGGGCGGGCGGCGGCCGGCGGGGCCCCGGTCCCGGTCAGTGCCGCCAGTGCTCCGGCCGAAGCCGCCCGCAGTACCGTCCTGCGCTCCGTCCGCATGCCGCCGACCCGCTCCCGTGTGGTTCCCGCCCGTCCGCCCGTCGGGCGGTCAAACGATCACGGTGGCGGTTCGGCAACGGGAGGGGTCCGCCCCGGCGGCCGGACGAGGCCGCCGGGGCGGAGGGGGGGAGGGGAAGGCGTGCGGGGCGTCAGGAGATGCGCATGTTGGCCATCATGCCCATGGCGCCGTGGTCGAACAGGTGGCAGTGGTAGACGTAGGTGCCGCGGTAGCCGTCGAAGGTGGCCTGGACCTTGACGGTCTCGCCCGGCTTGAGCGGCACGGTGTCCTTCAGGCCGGTCTCGGGGCCGGAGGTGACGGGCTTGCCGTTGCGTTCCAGCACCCGGAACTGCACGAGGTGCATGTGGAAGTTGTGCGGGGCGAGCTTGTTGCTGTTGGTCACGGTCCAGATCTCGGTGGCACCGTAGGCGATCTCGGTGTCGATCCGGTCCATGTCGTACGTCTTGCCGTTGATGTACGCGCCGGTGCCGCCGGCCCCCTCGTCCATCTTCATGTCGAAGTCGCGGGTGACGCTGGCCGGGCCGAGCGGGGGCAGGGTGCGCAGCCGGTCCGGGATGACGCTGCGGTCGGCCGCGGTGCGGGTGACGCGGAACTGGAGGACCTTGCTGACCGCGTCGGCGGGCTCGTACGGCGGGATGTCCTTGTTGCGCAGCTCGATGACGGTGCCGACGGGGTAGCGGGAGAAGTCGATGACGACGTCGGCGCGCTCGCCGGGGCTGATCTGGACCACGTCGGTGCGGTGCGGCGCGGGGAGCAGGCCGCCGTCCGTGCCGATCTGCACGAGCTCGGAGTTGTCGGCGAGGTGGAGGTCGAAGAAGCGCTGGTTGGAGGTGTTGGTGAGGCGGAAGCGGTACTTGCGGGCGGCGACCTCGAAGTACGGCCAGGCCTTGCCGTTGGCCATGATGACGTTGCGCTTCATGAAGTCACCCATCTGGTAGATGAGTTCGCCGCTCTCCAGGAAGCGGGCGTCGCGCAGCGCGATCGGGACGTCGTACTGGCCGGAGGGCAGGCGCAGCCGGCGCTCGATGTCGTCGGTGAGGATGTAGGTGCCGGTCAGCCCGCGGTAGACGTTCTCCGACTCCATGTGGTGGGCGTGGTCGTGGAACCACAGGTTCGCGTGGGGCTGGGTGTTGGGGTACGTGTACGTCTTGGTGCCGCCGCCGGCCGCGATCAGGTCCATGGGGGCGCCGTCGCTGTCCTGGGGGACGTGGGCGCCGTGGAGGTGGATCGAGGTGGGCACGGCGAGGGAGTTGGTCTGCTTGATCACGACGCGCCGGCCCGACTCGGCCTTGATGACGGGGCCGGGGAAGGAGCCGTTGAAGGTGCGCAGCGGGGTCTTGACGCCCGGCACGATCTCCTTGGCGGCTTCCTTCAGGGTCATGCGGTAGTAGCTGGTGGTGCCCGTGTTCAGGTAGGGCTGCAGGACCGGCGGCAGCGGCATCTTCTGCGTGAACTTGGTTATGCCGACGGGGTCGAGTTCGGCGGCGCCCGCGGTGGCCCCGGCCGTGCCGGTCCCGGCGGCGTTCACGACGGGCAGCAGCATGCCACCGGTGCCGACGATGCTGGTGGCGGCGACGCCTGCCCGCAGTGCGGTCCGTCGAGTAATCACATTTCCCCCGTGGGTGTGGCCCGGCGCCTCGTGTGCCGGTCTGGTCGGGTGCGCGTGATGGGTGCGCGTGGCTGAACAGGGAGAGCGTGTTCGAGTGCGGTGGTGTGCCGCTGGTGCGGCTGTGGAGCACGGGTGAGGCGGCGGTGGTGTGCGGGCCGTTACCCCGCCCGGTGACGGCGCGTTGGACCGTCCGGGCGGTGCTGCGGGGCGTCCGGCGCGGCAGGGGCGTTCACGTCCCCCGGTGGCGCCCCGGCCGGGGATATTGGATGAATGGCTCCGCGTACGCGCTCTGCCGGGCTTATTGACGCTTCATCACAGTGGAGGCTATGCGTGATGCGCACACGGTCCGTCCTGCTGGCCACCGCCCTGCTGGCGACGCTGCTGCAGACGGCGGACGGGGCGGCCGCCGCGGGCGGGCCGCCCGTGGCGCCCGACCAACGTCCGGCCTACGACGGACGGTCCGGGCACGAGGTGCCCCTCCTTCCCGGGGGACGGCCGGAAGGCGGCGGACGGGCCGCCCTCGACGGGCAGGCCGGGCACGACGTGCCCCTGTACGGGATCAAGGGCGCGGGGAGCGCCGGGCGGGCCGCGGCCCAGGAGTTCAGTACGGACGACGGCCGGCTCTCCAGGGTCTCGCTGTTCCTCGGCGGCACGGCCGCGACCGGGACGCTGAGCGTGCAGGTGCGCACCGCCCGGGACGACGCCGGTTCCGCGATCGCCTCGGCCACCGTGGACCTGGCCGCGCTGGGCGGTCCGGGCACGGGCTGGGTGGAGGTGCCGCTGGCGGCGGCGCTGCGGCCCGGTGCCCGGTACTACCTGTTCGCGCAGGCCGCCACCGCCGAGGCGGGGGCGGTGACCTGGTACGGCACCCGGGCGGCCGCGGCCGGCCACCCCGCGGCCGCGCAGTACGACCAGGCGCGGGGCGGCTGGCAGCCGGGCTCGGGCCGGCTGGCGTTCTACGTGAACCCGGCCGGGTCCGAGCGGTGCGGGGAGACCGAGGCCTGCTACGTCCCGGCCTCGATGAAGCCGGCCCGGACCGCGGGCCTGCTCTCCAACGGGCGGGCGGTGGAGGCCCTGGACCCGGCGTTCGCCGTCGGGGCCCGCTACGTGGAGGGCAGCAACGTCCTGGTGCTGCCCTCGGGCCGCTGGCGCTACCTGCCGGCGGGCGCGGAGAAGTCCCGGGTGGTCGAGGCGGGCGACGCGGGCGCGCTGGCCCAGATCGCCGAGTCGCGGCGCTGGCTGGCCCGGGGCCGGGTGCCGGGGGCGGCGGGGGCCCGGCGCGAGGGCGCGGAGCGGGCGCTGCTGTCGATGCGGGCGCTGCTGCGGCCCAACGGGGCGCTGGCGGCGGCCTGGTACCCGTTCTGGGACTTCTCCTGGCCTCGGGACTCCGCCTTCGCCGCGGCGGCGTTCGCGCACACGGGGCACGACGAGGAGGCGTACCGGATCCTGCTGTACAACGCGCGGACGCAGCGGCCGGACGGCACCTGGGAGGCCCGTACCAAGCTGGACGGCTCGGGGCCGCCGGACACCCGGCCGTGGCAGCTGGACGCGAACGGCTGGGTGCCCTGGGCCGCCTGGCAGTGGTACCGGACGGCGCCCGCGGCGGACCGGGCGGAACGGCTGCGGGTGCTGTACCCGGCGATCCTGAAGGCGGCCGACTTCGCGGCGGCGTCCCTGGACGCGCAGGGCCTGCCGCCGGCCTCCCCGGACTACTGGGAACTGCCCACGGACACCGCCAACATCGGCACGGCGGCGCCGCTGCTGTCCGGGCTGCGGGCGGCCGCCGACCTGGCCGCGGGGCTCGGGCGGCAGCAGGAGGCGGCGCGCTGGACGGAGGCGGCGGGCCGGCTGGAGCGGGGCATCGCCCAGCGGTTCGCGCCGCTGGGCTACCAGCGCACGGTGGACGGGCTGCACGGCCACGACAGCGCGGCGGCGTTCATGGCGCCCCCGTTCAACGAGGCGCCGGCCGGTCTCGCGGGGGCGCTCGACACCACCTACCAGGAGCTGCTGCGGCCCAACGGCGGGCTGGTGCCGGGCAGTGACCCGGACACCCGGTGGGGGAACATCACCTGGACGGCGAGCACCTCGTTCTTCGCGCTCGCCTGGGCGTCGACGGGCGAGCGGGCGAAGGGTTCCGCGGTGCTCGACTGGGTGCTGGCGCAGCGCAACGTGCTCGGTGAGCTCCCCGAGACGGTGGACGCGCAGGGCCTCCCGAAGGCCGTGGTGCCGTTGGGCTGGACGGACGCGCTGGTCCTGCTGACGCTCGTGCAGCTCGGCGACGCGCCCCTGGCGGCGCCGCCCGCGCGCCGCGCCTGACCCGGCGCGGCGGCGGCGCACGGCAGGGCGCCGGGCCCGGGACATGGCGTCCCGGGCCCGGCTGGAGGAGCTGTCCTCCGGTTACTTCGAGGTGTAGTAGAGCCACCACTTGTGGTCGTGCTGCTGGCAGTAGTAGCTCTTGTAGTGGCCCGCCTTGCCGGCCGCCTCACAGGACGACTTGCTGGGGTAGGGGCCCTTCTTGCCGCTGGTCTTGTGCTCCACCACCGACACGGCGTCGGACTGCTGCCGGGGGGCGGCCAGTGCGGTCGGACCGGCCAGGACCAGGCCGGCGGTGACCAGGGCCACCGGAGCGAGCTTCACGATCTTCGCGTACATGATGGTTCCTCTCCTTCGGGTTCTCCGGGCCCGTTCGGGCTTCGGACCATCAACGTACGGAGCCTCCTGTCCCGGGCACATGGTCCCCGGGTCCCGTGCCGGTCCCGGCCGTACGCGGGAGCACGGCCCTGACCACGGTCCCGGTCCCGGAGCTGACCAGGTCGAAGGTGCCGCCCAGCTCCTCGGCGCGCTCGGCCATCGAGCGCAGCCCCACCCCGGCGTCGCGGGGCGCGCCGCCCTGGGGGACGCCGGAGCCGTCGTCGGTGACCTCCACCGTCACCGCCTCGGGGGTGAGGACCACCGCGGCGTGGGCGCGGCCGGCCCGCGCGTGGCGGACGACGTTGTTCAGGGCCTCCGCGGCGATCCGGTACAGGGCCACCTCGACGGCGGCCGGCAGTCCCGGGAACGGCTCGGGGGCCAGGCTGACGGTGATGCGCAGGTTCCGGCCCAGGTGCTCGGCGAGCTGGCGCAGGGCGCGGGGCAGGTCGGCGCCGTCCAGGGCGGCGGGGGCCAGTCCGCCGGTGATGTGGCGCAGTTCGTCGATGGCCTGCCCGATGCCCTCGGACACGGCGGCCAGCGAGTCCGTGGCCCGGGTGCCGGAGGGTATGGCCGCGCGGGCCGCGTCGACCTGGAGGCGCAGTCCGGACAGCGCGGGGCCGAGGCCGTCGTGGAGGTCGTGGCGCAGCCTGCGCCGCTCCTCCTCGCGGGCCAGGACGATCTGTTCGCGGCTCGTCTGGAGTTCCTCGTAGAGCTGGAGGGAGGCGATGGCGGGCGCGCTGTGGTCGGCCAGGATCCGCACGGCCTCGCGGTCCTGCTGGTCGAGGGCGAGTTCGCCGGCGCGCGGCGGGACGTAGAGGTGGCCGATGGCGTTGTCCCGGTGGACCAGGGGGAAGGCCTCGTCGCCGCTGCCGGGGCTGCCCAGGCGGGCCAGTTCGCGCTCGCCGTGCCGGGTGCTGATCACCAGGCGGGCGGCGGGCAGCCGCAGGGTGTGCACGACGGTGTCGCACAGCAGGCGGGGCATGTCCCCCGGGTCGAGTGCGTGGCTGAGCCGGTCGGCGAGGGCGCGCACCGCCTGGTAGGGCTGGGCGCGTTCGCCGTAGTAGTAGCGGTCGACGAGCCGGGCGGACCAGCGCGCGGTGGGGCGCAGCAGGAAGCCCACCAGCAGGGTGAGGCAGGCCATCAGCCCGGACTCGGGGGTCAGGGAGCCGGGCGCGAAGTAGTCGAGGACGAAGGCGCCGCCCGCGTAGGCCATGAACAGGCCGAAGGTGAGGACGAAGGCCGTCAGGATGCGGCGTCCCGCCCGGTCCAGGGCCCAGGTGCGCTCCCGGATGTGGACGTAGCCCACCGTCGCCGGCCAGGACGCGGCGGCGAGGTAGACGATGACGACCTCGAAGCCCATCGGGGGGTCGCCGTACTGGTTGACGGCGATCACCGCGAGCCACAGCAGGTAGGGCACCGCCAGGATGGCGTAGGGGCGGTCGGACTTGGGGGTGCGCGGCCAGCGGACGGCCATCAGGAGGATGCCGACGCCGGCGATGAGGGGCGGGACCCAGCGGGAGGCGGTGTCCATCCACGGCGTCAGCAGGCGTTCCGGGCCGGCCCACCCGGGGCCGGAGATGGGGGACTCGACGCCGTAGTAGACGAAGCCGGGGCGGGTGAAGACGTAGTACTGCTGGGCGGCGCTGAAGAGGGCGGTGAACGCCACGTACGGCGCGCCCCAGCGGGGGAAGCGGCCGGTGGGCAGCCACAGCGGCATGGGGTAGATGATGGCGTTGATCAGGGTGAAGGCGACCATGACCAGGATGAACACGGCGGTGAGCACGCGCGGCCCGGCTCCGTGCACCACGGCGGTCTGCGGCACCACCTGGGCGAGGGTGAGCGCGCAGCCGGAGCAGAGCATCAGCCACCCGAGGACCCGGGCGGTCCGGCGGGCGGCGAAGACCATGCCGGTGAGGGCGATGCCGAGGCCGACGAGCACGTGGTCGGCGGCGAGGTGGAGGCGTACGGTGCGCAGCGCGGGGTGGCCGATGTGGGTGAGGGTGACGATGCCCCAGGTGATGGCGGCGAGCATGGTGAGGACGCAGACGGCGTAGGCGGGCAGCATCTCCGGCCCCGAGCGGGGCGTGTTCGCGGTGGTCCGGTTCGCTGTGCGCATGTCGGCCTCCCCGGCCGCTCGGGGGTGCGTTGGTTTCCAGCCTGGTGCCTGCCCGGTCCCGGGCGCATGGGGCGGGTGTCCCGGTTTCCGGCCGGCCCGTAGCCCGGCCGGGGGTCAGCCGGCGTCGCCGCCCAGGCCCGCGTCCCGGGCCCGGGCCACGGCCTCGGCGCGGGAGGTGACCTGGAGCTTCTCGAAGACGTGGGTGATGTGGTTGCGGACGGTCTTCTCGGACAGGACCAGCTCCCGGGCGATGCGCCGGTTGTCGTGGCCGCGCGCGATCAGTTCGAGCACCTCCACCTCGCGGGAGGTGAGGGAGGGGAAGAGCTGTCCGGCGTCGCGGCGGCGGCCTCCGGCCAGGAGTTCGGAGAGCCGGGCCGCGATCTCGGAGCCGATGACGGCGCCGCCCGCCGCGACCGTGCGCAGGGCGTGCAGCACCTCCTCGGAGCCGGCGCCCTTGACGACGTAGCCGCGGGCGCCCGCCTGGAGGGCGGCGAGCAGGCTGCCGTCGTCGTCGGACATGGTGAGCATCAGGACGGGCAGGCCGGGGTGGGTGCAGGCGAGGCGGCGCGTGGCCTCGATCCCGGAGACGTCGGGCAGGGAGAGGTCCATCACGACCACGTCCGGCCGGTGCCGGTCCACCGCGTCCGGGACCTCGCCGCCGGTCTCGGCCTCGGCGACGACGACCGCGCCCCGGGTGCTCTCCAGGGCGGCCCGCAGCCCCTCGCGGAACAGGGGGTGGTCGTCGACGATCAAGACCCGGGGAATGGTGCGGTCTTCTTCGTCCACGCATCGACACTAGCAGTCATGATCAGTCGCTCTGGGTGACCGGGCCGTGGGTGGGGCCGCGCCGTGCGCGGGGGTGGGACCGGACGGGGCGGGGGTGGGACCTGACGGGAGGGACCGGAACGGGGTCTGCGCCTCATGCCGCCGGGGTGGCGGCCGCCGGATCGTGAGCGGCATGTCCGCACACCTCTCCTCCGTCCGCATCGACCGGTCCCTGCTCGCCGGCCCGGTGCACGTCCCCGTGCAGATCCGCTGCGGCGACGGCCCGTCGGACGGACTCCCCCACGCCCTGTCTGACCTCGCCCCGGGCCGGATCGCCCTGGTCACCGACCCCGGGCTGCCGCGCGAGCACGCGGCGCGCCTGCTGCGCCTGCTGGGCGCGGCCGCGCCCACCGGGGTGCTGTGGCCCGACGGCGACGGCCCCCTGGCGGTGCCGGACGGCGCCCTCGCCGTCGCGCTCGGCGGCAGCCGCGTGATCGAGGCGGCCGACCGGGCGCGGTGCCCCGACGGCACCCGGCCGGCCCTGGTCCGGCTGCCCACCACGCTGCGGGCCATGACGGACACGGCCCTGTCGGTGGCCGGGCCCGCCGGCCGCGTCGCGGCGCCGGCCCTGGTCCGGATCGACCTGGAGTACCTGGCGACGCTGTCGCCGCACCGGCTGCGCGCCGGGCTGGCGCCGCTGCTGCGCACCGTGCTGGCCGTCGTACCGGCGTCGGCCGGGCGGGTGGCCTCCCGGCTGCGGCCCGGCGGCGGGTACGACCCGCAGGCCCTCGCGTCGTACGTCTCGCTCTGCCTGGAGGCCCGGGCCGCGCTCTGCTCCCACGACCCGCTCGGCCGCGGCCCCGCGGCCGCCCTGCGCTACGGCGAGCCCGTCGCCAGGGCCGTGCGGGGCCTCGCCGGGCCGGGCCTCCCGTACGGGGACGCGCTCGCCCTGGGCCTGCGCGCCGCCGCCGCGGTGTCCCGCCGCCGGGGCCTGCTGGGCCGCGCCGACGAGGCGGCCCACGAGGAGCTGCTGGCCGCCGCCGGCGCCGCCCGGACCCTGCCCGACGGGATCCGCCCGCGCGACCTCGCGGCCGCCGTGACCGGGGGCCGGGAGGAGGCCCGCATGGTGCTGCTGCGCGGGCTGGGAGACCCGTACGCCCACCACGGCTCCCTGCTCGCGCCGGTCCGCGCCGAGGAGCTGGAAGCCGCGCTCGCCGAACTCGTGCCCGCCGCCCGGCGGATCCCGGTACCCGACCGGGACCGCGCCCGGGTCTCCGTCCCGGGCGGCCGGGACGGCGGGCTCCCCGCCCCGGGCGGGGCCGTCTCAAGGAAGTGATCACCATGTACGCGTTCCTCGGCCACTACGGCGCCGGCCTCCCGGCGCACCGGCTGCACGCCGCCGCAGCGCGGCTGCGCACCGGCCCTTCCGGCGGGATCCGCCTGAGCCGCGGCGAGGGGTGGGCGCTGGCGTCCGGCCGGGTCTTCGACCGGGGCGGCGTCGCGGTGGCCCTCGACGGCGGGATCGGGGGCCGGCTCGCCCTGGCCACCCGGCTGGAGGTCCGCGGCCTCCCGGTCGCCGACCGCAACGACGCGGCGCTGGCGCACTCCGCCTTCGCGCTGGACGGCGCGGGGTTCGCGGCGCACGTCGCGGGCGCGTACGCGGCGGCCGTGGTCGACGCCCGCGCCGAACCGGTGCTGGTGCTGGCCGCCGCCGGGGCGGGCGGCACCCCGCTCTACTACCACTGGGAGCCGCAGGAGGGCCGGTTGTGCTTCGCCTCCGCCCTGCCGGCGCTGCTCGCGCTGCTGCCGGACCGGCCGGGGCCGCGGGTGCGGGTGCTGCCGCCCGGGACCAGCGCCGTCTGCTGCCGGCACGGCCGCGCGCGGCCATCGCCCCGCGCGGCGTCGGGCGGGCTCACGGTGGCGGGCGGGCTCACGGTGGCGGCCCGACGGCGATCCGTACCGGCGGCCGGGAGGGCACGGGCGGCAGCCGCAGCGGTGCGCGCCCCGGGGTGAGGGAGCCGAGCACGCGGGGCCCCCGGGCCCCCGTGCACCCGGGCGCGTTGCCGGGCAGGCCGTGCAGGGCGAGGTAGCCGAGCACGGCGAAGGCGTACGCCTCCTTGGCGGCGGCGGGCAGTCCCAGGGCCGCCGAGTCCAGCAGGGCGGTGCGCGGGGGCAGTTCCTCGCGGAGCACGGCCATGAGGGCCGGGTTGCGGGTGCCGCCGCCGGAGACGACGACCTCGGTGACGCGCAGGGGGCGCAGGGCGTCGGCGACGGTCCGGGCGGTGAGCCGGGCCAGGGTGGCGAGGAGGTCCTGCGGCGCGAGGGGGGCGCAGCCGTCGAGGGCGGCGCGCAGGTGGCCGTGGTGGAAGAGCTCCTTGCCGGTGGTCTTGGGCGCGGGCAGCCGGTAGTAGGGCTCGGCGAGCAGGCGCAGCAGGAGCGGTTCGTGGACCCGGCCGGCGGCGGCGAGGGCGCCGTCCTCGTCGTATCCGAGCCGGCCGCCGGTGAGTTCGCGTACGGCGGCGTCCATCAGGGCGTTGCCGGGGCCGGTGTCGAAGGCGACGGGCGGCCCGGCCTGCGGCAGGGCGGTGAGGTTGGCGATGCCGCCGATGTTGAGGGCGGCGGGGGTGCCGGGGCGGCCGCGCAGCAGCATCAGGTCGACGAGGGCGACGAGCGGGGCGCCCTGGCCGCCGGCCGCGATGTCGCGCGGGCGGAAGTCCGAGACGACGGGGCGTCCGGTGGCCTCGGCGATCCAGGCGGGGCGGCCGAGCTGGAGGGTGCCGTGGACCTGGCCGGCGTCGCTCCAGTGGTAGACGGTCTGGCCGTGCGAGGCGATCAGTTCGGCGCGGCCGGCGCACAGTTCGCGGTCGGCGCGGGCCGCGAGGGCGGCGAAGGCCTGCCCGATGCGGGTGTCGAGGAGGCAGACGTCGGCCAGGGTGGTGGGGGCGGGCGGCAGGGCCGCCGCGAGCGCGTCGCGCAGTGCGGTCCCGTAGGGGGCGCTGACCAGTCCGAGCGGGACCAGCCGCAGGGTCTCGCCGCCGTCCTCCGGGGTGATGCGGGCGGCGGCCGCGTCGACGGCGTCGTACGAGGTGCCCGACATCAGGCCGATCACCCTCATCGCAGGGGCCTTCGGTGGTCGTCGCCGCGCACCCCGGCCAGGGCGAGGGCGCTGAGGGCGCAGGTGCCGGCGGCGTAGTAGGCGGGGACGTCGTGGTCGCCCGTGGCGGCGGTCAGGGCGGTGATGACCAGGCCCGCGCAGCCGGAGAACACGGCGCCGGTGAGGGCGTACGCCAGCCCGAGCCCGGTGCAGCGCACCCGGGCGGGGAACATCTCGGCGAGCATGGCGGGCCCCGGGCCGGCGAGGAGCCCGACGGTGGCGCCCGCGCCGAGGACGGCGGCGGCCTTGACGGGGGCGCCGGCCGCCGGGTCCTGGAGGAGGTGGAACAGCGGGAGGGCGAGGAGGGTGACGCCGAGGGCCCCGGCGAGCATGACCGGGCGGCGGCCGACCCGGTCGCTGAGGATCCCGGCGGGCAGGATGGCGGCGGCGAAGCCGAGGTTGGCGAGGGCGGTCGCGGTCAGGGCCTGCCGGAAGGAGGCGCCGAGGGTGGCCTGGAGGTAGGAGGGCAGCACCACGAGGAAGGTGTACCCGGCTGCGGACCACCCCATGAGCCGCCCCACCCCGAGCCCGACGGCGCGCACGGTCCCGACGGGCAGCACGGTCCCGACGGCCCTCCGCCCGGGCTCCCCGGCAGCGGGCGGGGGCGGGGGCGGGGGCGGGTCGTCGGGGAGGCCCGTGCGCAGGCGGTACGCGGCCAGGCCGAGCGGGAGGGCCAGCAGGAACGGGACGCGCCAGCCCCAGGCGTGCAGGGCGGCGGGGGTGAGCAGCGCGGCCAGGAGGGCGGCGACGGCCGCGCCGGCGAGCAGGCCCAGGGCGACGGTGAAGGACTGCCAGGCTCCGTGCCGGCCCCGCCGGCCCGGCGGGGCGGATTCCGCCATCAGGGCCACGGCCCCGCCGAACTCCCCGCCCAGGCAGAGCCCTTGCAGTACGCGGAGCAGGGTGAGCAGCCACGGCGCGGCGACGCCGATGGTGTCCCGGTCGGGGAGCAGCCCGATCAGGGTGGTGGCGAGGGTCATCAGGGCGATGACGAGGACCAGGGCGGGGCGGCGGCCGGCGCGGTCGCCGATGCGGCCGAAGAGGACGGCTCCGGCGGGACGGAAGAAGAAGGACACCGCGAAGGAGGCGTAGGCGGCGACCAGCGGGCCGGCGCCGCCCTGGCCGGCCGCGTGCGCGGGGGTGAAGAACCGGTCGGCGATGACCGTGGCGAAGGCCCCGTACACGCCGAACTCGTACCACTCGGTGAAGTTCCCGGCGGAACCCGCGAGCAGGACCCGGCGCGGTCCGGGGGCGGACCGGGCCGGGCGGGTCGGCGTGAGGCGGGACACCGCTCAGGTCGTCGGGTCGAGGCGGGAGGGGGCGTCCGTCGTGCGGTCCGCGGCGGCCGCCGCCGGGGTCAGGGCGCTGCCCGAGAGCCAGGTGCGCCAGTCCAGGTTCCAGTCGCCGATGCCGTTGCCGAAGGGGTCCATCCGCTCGCCGCCGCTGTTGACCACCTCGACGATGTCGCCCTCGCGGACGGTCTCGTAGAACCAGGCGGCGTCCTCGGTGGACATGCCGGTGCAGCCGTGGCTGACGTTCTCCTCGCCCTGCGAGTCGACGGACCAGGGCGCGGCGTGGACGTACTCGCCGCTCCAGGTGACCCGGGTCGCGTAGAGGACGGGGAGGTCGTAGAACTCCTTGGTGCCCTTCTTGATGCCGACGCTGTCGCCGCGCATGCGGACCTTGGCCTCCTTGCCGAGGACGACCTTGATGCCGCTGCGGGTGAGGAAGCCGGCCTTCCCGGTGGTGACGGGGATGGTCCTGATGACGCGTCCGTTGCGGCGTACGGTCATTTCGTGGGCGGCGGAGTCGGTGACGGCCTCGATGCGGTCCGCGACGGTGAACTCCAGGGGCTCGGAGGGGCCGCCGTAGCCGTGCTCGCCGAGTTCGACCCCGTCGAGGCCGCTGCGGACGCGGACGACGGTGTGGGCGGGCCAGTAGGTGCGGGGCCGGAAGTGCAGGGTCGAGCTGTCGACCCAGTGCCAGGCTCCCTCCACCCGGGGGCGGGAGGTGACCTGGAGGGCCTGCTCGACGCGGGCGCGGGCTTCGGGGTCGTCGGCGGGGACGGGGTGGCTGAGTTCGGCGGTGACGACCTCGCCGGCGCCGTACGTGCCCGGGCCGGGGCCGAACTCGGCGGTGATCCTGTTCCCGTCGGCGGGCGCGTCGGGCGGCGCGGTGCGGAAGGCCATGCTGACGCCGACGGGGGCGCCGCGGCCGTCCTGGGCGCCGACGCGGACGGTGTATCCCTCCCCCGCGCGCAGGGGTTCGGTGTTGCGCCAGTGCCCGCCGTCGGGGCCGAGTTCGCCGGCGAGGTGGCGGCCGTGCCCGTCGGTGACGGTGACGTCGGTGAGGCGGCCGGCCTCCGCCCGGGCGAGGCGGATCTCCAGCGGGGAGCCCGAGTCGGTGGGGAGTTCGCCGGCGTCCGGGAGGGCCGGGTCCCACAGGACGGCGCCGCCCCGGGCGGTGGCGAGCACCCGCTGCTCCCGCCAGGTGCCGCAGCGGCCGCCGCGGAAGGCGCCGGCGGCGCACCAGACGGCGTCGTCCGCGCGGACCCCGCCGTCCAGGGCGTGGCCGACCAGGAGGGTGACCGCGGCCTCCGGGGCGGCGGCGGGTGCGGCCTCGGCCGTGCCGCCGGGTGCGTGGGCGAGGGCCAGCGCGGCGGCCCCCGTCACCGCGGTGACCGCGGTCCACGCCTTCGTCCGTGACATCGCCACACAGCCCTCCCAGTCGTCCTCCGGCCGTCTGGCAGCATCAAAGGGGACGGGAAGCCGAACCGATGATCATAAACTCGGCTCTGCGGCCGAACGGGCGTCGCAAGTGAACCCGGACGGAGTACCGGGTGCGAGCTCCGGAGCGTGGCGGTCCGGTCCCGTAGGCTCGGCGGATGGCGAAGTACTTCGACGTTCACCCCGAGAATCCCCAGCGCCGCACCCTGACCGGCGTGGCGGACTCCCTCCGCTCCGGCGCGCTCATCGCGTACCCCACGGACTCCTGTTTCGCGCTGGGCTGTCAGCTGGGCAACCGCGACGGCCTCGCGCGGATCCGGTCGATCCGCAACCTCGACGACAAGCACCACTTCACCCTCGTGTGCGAGAACTTCGCCCAGCTGGGGCAGTTCGTGTACGTGGACAACGACGTGTTCCGGGCCGTCAAGGCGGCGACCCCGGGCGCTTACACCTTCATCCTGAAGGCCACCTCGGAGGTGCCGCGCCAGCTGATGCACCCGAAGAAGAAGACGGTCGGGGTCCGGATCCCGGACCACGTCGTCGCGCAGGCGCTGCTCGCGGAGCTGGGCGAGCCGCTGGTCTCCAGCACCCTGCTGCTGCCGGACGAGGAGGAGCCGCTGACGCAGGGCTGGGAGATCAAGGAGCGGCTCGACCACGTGGTGGACGCCGTCGTCGACTCCGGTGACTGCGGGACCCGGCCGACCACCGTCATCGACTTCTCCGGCGGCGGGGCGGAGATCCTGCGCCGCGGGGCGGGCGACACCGCGCGCTTCGAGTAGTCCTCTCGCGATCCTCCTGCCACGGCGGATTCCGGTTCCGGACCACTATCCGGAATCCGCCAATCCGCCATCCGATCCGGCCATGCGGGAGCCGATCGGGAATGCTCGTTCCCTCCGTACTCAAGCGATCCTTTATCGCGACTCGTTTAGCTGTGAACAGAATTGCCGAACCGCCGGTAACTCCACGGATCCCCGGAGTGACAGAGAGGAGGAGACGGCCGGGTGTGCCGGAATTGATCCGCATCCGAACTCGACTTTCACAAGATCCGTTCTGTAGGGTTCCAGTTATTCACCGCCCAACGGGGGGCGGCGAGCGGCCGCGGGCACTGGTCCGGACTTTTCCGGAGGCGTGTCCGTCACGCCGGCTCGCGGGAATGACGCCCCCGTCACGCTCATTTGCGACACGTGACCCGACACGGGGGACCACCAATGCGGTTCCAGCTTTTGGGGCCCTTGAGTATTGCGCACGGCCCCGAGACAGTAGTTCTCAAACCATCCAAACCGACCAGCCTCCTCGCCGCCCTTCTGCTCCATCCCGGGACGGTGGTTTCCACCGGCTATCTGCTGCGTGCCGTATGGGACGAGGAACCTCCCGCGACCGCCCGGGCCGCACTCCAGACCTGTGTGCTGCGGCTGCGCAGGTTATTCGCGAAATACGGAATATCCGCGACCACCATCGAGGCCGTGCCGGGCGGTTACCGGATGCGCAACGACACCGAAACGCTCGACCTCGCGCTGTTCCGGTTCCTGACCGCGCAGGCGCGGGCGGCCTCCGGGACCCCGGAGGAGCTGTACCGGCTGCGCGAGGCCCTCTCCCTCTGGCAGGGGCAGCCCCTGTCGAACGTGGCCTCGGGCATGCTCCAGCGGGACGCGGTGCCGGCCCTCGAACAGGAGCGGCTGCGGGTCCTGGAGCGGGTGTGCGACCTCGAACTGGCCGCCGGGAACTGCCATCAGGTACTCGTCGACCTGTACGAGGGCGCCCGCCACCGGCCCGTCCGCGAGCGCTTCACCGAGCAGCTCGTCGAGGCCCTCTACCGCACCGGCCGGCAGGCGGAGGCGCTGGCCGAGTACCGCGCCGTGCGCGAGCGGCTGCGCGAGGAACTCGGCGTCGACCCAGGCCCGGGCCTGCGCCGCCTGGAGATGGCGATCCTGCGGGCCGAGGAACTCGGCCCGGCCGCCCGCCCCCTGGCGCCCGAACGGGCCCCGCGGCACGCCGCCCTCGCCGTCCGCGACCGCAGCGCCCCCGGGCCCGCCGGACCACCGCCGGTGCCCGGCTTCGCCGGACGCGGTGCGGACCTGCGCGCCCTGGCGGACCGCCTCACCGACCCCCGCGGCCCCCGGCTGCTGGTCGTCTGCGGAGCACCCGGGATCGGCAAGTCGGCGCTCGCGCGGCAGAGCGCGTACGAGATGCGGACGGCCTTCCCGGGCGGGGTGTCCGCCATCGACCTGACCCGGCCCGACGGCAGCCCCCTGGACGCCGGGGAGGCCCGGGCGCTGCTGCCCGGGCCGGGCGGCGACGGCCGGCGGCTGCTGGTCCTCGACAACGCGGCCGGAGCGGGCCAGGTGCTGCCGCTGCTGCCGGAGACCGCCGGCGCCACGGTCCTGGTGACCAGCCGGCGCGCCCTGGCCGCGGCGGTCGCCACGCACGGCGGCTTCGTGCACCGGCTCGACGTGCTCTGCCCGGCCGAGGCGCACGCCCTGCTCGCGGGGCTCGTCGGAGCCGAGCGGATCGCCGCCGAGGAGCAGGCCGCGCGTGAACTGGCCGCCGTGTGCGGGTGGTTCCCGCTCGCACTGCGGATCGCCGCCGGACGGCTGCTGACCCGGCCGGGACTGTCCGTCGCCGACTGCGCGGCCTGGCTGGCGGCGGACCCGCCGGGCCGGCTGGCCCTGGCCGAGGACCCCCGGCTGTCCGTGCCGGAGGTCCTCGGGCGGGCCGTGGGCGCGCTCCCGCCCGAACTGCGCGAGGCGTTCCTGCTGCTGGGCTCGCTCGAGCCCGGCTCCGGTCCCGCCACAGCCGCGGAAGAGAGCGTGCTCGAACAGCTCGTGGAGGCCGGGATGCTGGAGGACGGACCACCCGGCGAGCCCTACCGGATCCACGCCTTCCTCCGCGGGTACGCGCGGTGGCTGGCCCGGGACCGGGCCGGCACCGCGGCCCTCCTGCCCCGCTGAGGCGGCCCCTGACGCCTCCCCGACATTTCCCACCTCACGTCTTCGTCCCCACCTGACCGCAAACAGAGGTGTTCCATGTCCCTGGACAGCTATCAGCACGTTGCCGCGACACGCCCCCGGATCCGCCGGGACGTGCTCTTCACCGAGACGCCCGACGGGGTGCTGTTCCACAACTCCGACGGGGGTTTCCGCCTCACCGCCCGCACCGCCTACCGGTTCGCCACGCTGATCGTCCCGCACCTGACCGGCGAACACACCGTCACCGAGCTGTGTCAGGGCCTGGGCGACACCCAGCGCGCCATGGTCGGCGAACTCGTCAAGACCCTGTACGAACGGGACTTCGCCCGCTCGGTCGCCGAACCGGCCGACGCCGGCCGGGCCGCCGCGCCCCCGCCGCCGGACGTGGCGCGCAGATTCGCGCCGCAGATCGCCTACGCCGACCACTACGCCGATGACGCCGAAGCCCGCTTCCTGCGCTTCCGCGGCACCCGGGTCGCCGTCCTCGGCGAGGACGCGGTGGCCCGCTGGTGCGCGCTGAGCCTGGTGCGCAACGGCTGCGCCACCATCGGCGTGCTGCCGGGCGCCGACGCGGAGGAACTGCTGGCCGAGGCGGCCGAGGCCGTCGCCGACGGCTGCCCGGTACAGGTCCGCACGCTGCCCGCAGACCCGCTCGGCTGGGCCGCCCTGGCGGAGTACGACTTCGTCGTGGTGACCGGCGGGGCGGCCGCCCCGGCCCGGCTGCTGCCGCTGCTGCGCGCCGGGATCCCCGAGGGACGCACCCTGCTGCCCGCCTGGTCGTACGGGAACGACGTGGTGGTCGGCCCGCTCATGGCGCACGGCACCGCCGGCTGCTGGTCCTGCGCGGCCCTGCGGCTGGGCTCGGCGCGCGGCGGCCCGGCCGCGGCCGCGCTGTGGAGCGCCCTCGCGCTGCCGGAGGCGCCCCTCGCCGAGGGCCCGGTGCCGGGTCGGCCGCTGGCCGCGATGATCGGCAACCTGCTGGGGTACGAGGTGTTCCGCGCGGCCTCCGGCTCGCTGCCCGCCGAGACCGCCGGACGGCTCCTGGTCCAGGACACGGCCTCGCTGGACGTCACCGCCGAGCCGCTCCTGCCGCACCCGCGCTGCCCGTTCTGCGCGCCCGGCGAGACCGAGGCCGCCCCCCTGGACCTCAGCGCCGCCGGCACCTCGGGCACGCCCGAGCTGCCGACGCTGGAGACCGCCCGGGAGGCGGACGCGCTGGTGGAGGAGCTGAACCGGCGCTCCGCCCTGGTGCGCCCGTACGCGGGGGTGTTCACCCGGTACGCGGACGAGGAGCTGACCCAGATCCCGCTGAAGGCCGGGGTGGTGGAGTTGGGCCTCGGACACGGGCGGACGCGCACCGTGGCCGCGTTCGACGTCCACCACGTGGCCGGGGCGCGCATGCGGGCCCTGGACGCGGCGGCGCTGGTGTACGCGGAGCACGTGGTGCCGGCCCGCGGCGTGACCGGCGGCGGAACGCCGGGCACCGTTCCCGCGGCGGCGCTGGCGACGGCCTCCGGGATACCGGGCGGGGCGTCCGCGTACCAGCCCGCGGTGTCCCTGCTGACGAAGGAGCCCGCGCTGGTCCCGGCGGGCGCGGTACGGCCGTTCGGGCCGCACAACGCCGGGCGGCTCTTCGAGCGCACCCGCGCGGGTGCCGGCGCCGGCCCCTCCCCCGCCGACGCCGCCGCGGCCGGGCTGCTGTCGGCGCTCGGGCACGCCGCGCTGCTGCGGGCGGTGCGCGGGGACCTGGCGGCCCGGGTGCCCCTGCCGGAGCGTGACGGGGAGGACGCCGAACTCGTCTTCCTGCTGCGCTCGGCGGACCGGCTGGAGCTGGAGCCGGAGCTGCTGGACCTCGGGGAGGGCGCGTGCTCCGGGGTGCAGGTGCTGCTGGCGCGCGCCGGGGAGCGCTGGGCGCTGGGCGAGGGTCTGGACCGGCGTACGGCGGCGGTGGCGGCCCTGCGGGAGCTGCTGGGCGCCGCGCAGTACGGTGCGGACTCCGCCGACGCGGGCCGCGATCCCCTGCTGCGGGACCTGGACCCGCGCGCGCTGGCGGTGTCCGCGGAGCCGGCCGCGCCCCTGGGGACGGAGCCCGGCACGCCCTGGGAGCGGGTGCTGGAGCGGCTCGCCGGGGCGGGGCTCGACGCGTACGCGGTGCCGACCGGGTCGGCGGACCTGGCCGGGGCGGGGATCCACACCGTGCGGGTGCTGCTCGCGCGGGTGGCGGTCCGGGAGTCCGGCGATGACGCGTAGCGGCCCCGCCGCGGTGGCGGACGGGCTCGGCGAGGAGGCCGGGCGGTTCACGGGGCTGCTGGAGCGGGCGGTGGCCGCGCTGGGCGGGCCGCCGGTGTCGGTGCGGGCGCTGGGGCTGCGGGACGCGTTCCGGGTCGCGGACCGGGAGGCGCCGGCGGGCGCGGTGCCGGTCGCGCTGTACGGGCACCAGGCCGTGGTGGGCCCCCTCCCGGGGGACGGGCCGGGGTGCGCGCTGTGCCTGGAGCGGCGCTGGCAGGCGGTGCGGTCGGTCGCGCTGCGGGACGCCCTGGAGCTGGGCGGCGGGACCCGGGCGGCGGGCGGCTGGCCGTACGCGCACGCCTTCGCCGCCGACGCGCTGGCCGCGCTGGTGGTCTCGGCGGCCTCCGGCGCCGCCGGGGCGGCGGGCGGGGCGTTCCCCGGGGTGTGGGTGCTGGACCTGCGCGGCGGGGGCGTGCGGCGCTACCCGCTGGTGCCGGACCCGGAGTGCCCGGTGTGCGGGACGCCCGAGGCGGACGCGGCCCGGGCGCTGGATCCGGAGCCGGCGCCCAAGTACCGGCCGGGGGCGTTCCGTACCCGGCCCGTGGAGGCGTACGCCATCGACGTGGCGGCGTTCGCGAACCCGCTGTGCGGGGCGCTGGGGCCCTCGCTGGTGCAGGACGTCTCCTCGACGTCCACCTCGGCGACCATCGGCTGCTTCTCGATGCGCTCGGGCGAGTACCTGCGCGAGACGTTCTGGGGCGGGCACACCGACTCCTTCGACCGCAGCGCCCGCGTCGGGGTGCTGGAGGGGCTGGAGCGGTACGCGGGGATGCGCTCGCGCTCGCGCACGACCAGCGTCACCGGCTCGCTGAACGGCTTCGGCGCGCGGGCCGTCGACCCGCGGGTGGTGGGCCTGTACAGCGAGGCGTTCTACCGGGACAACCCCCGGGTGCGGCCCTTCGACCCCGACCGGGAGATCCCGTGGGTGTGGGGGTGGTCACTGCGCGACCGGGAGCCGAGGCTGGTTCCGGAGGTGCTGACGTACTACCACGCTCCGGGTCTGGAGAACCGGTTCGTGCAGGAGAGCTCCAACGGCTGCGCCTCGGGCGGGAGTCTGGCCGAGGCCGCCTATTTCGGGCTGATGGAGGTGGTCGAGCGGGACGCGTTCCTGCTCACCTGGTACGGGCGGCAGCCGCTGCCCGAGATCGACCCGGCCACCAGTTCCCGGCCCTCGACGCGGGCGATGGTGGACCGGCTGGCCCTGTACGGGTACCGGGCGCGGTTCTTCGACACGCGGATCGGCTTCCCGATCCCGGTGGTGACGGCGGTCGCCGAGCGGTTCGACGGCGGCCCGGGCCGGATGTGCTTCGGTGCCGGGGCCGGGCTGGACCCGGAGTCGGCGCTGGACTCGGCGCTGTGCGAGATCGCCACGGACGCGGTGAACCTGCCCGGCCGCACCGAGCGGGACGAGGAGCGGCTGCGCGCGATGGCGGCCGACTTCGACCTGGTCACCGCGCTGCACGACCACCCGCTGGTGTACGGGGTGCCGGAGATGGGCCGCCACGCGGACTTCCTGCTGCGCGGGCCCTCGCGGGGTCCGCTGCGGCCGGTGTCCTCGCTGCTGGGCCCCGAGGGGGTGTCGGACGACGTGGCCGTGGACCTGGCGCGGTGCGTGGAGGCCGTCGCCGCCGGCGGGTTCGACGTGGTGGTGGTCGACCAGACCCTGCCGGAGCAGCGGGCGCTGGGCCTGCACACCGTGAGCGTGCTGGTGCCGGGGCTGCTGCCGATCGACTTCGGCTGGTCGCGGCAGCGCGCCCTGGGCATGCCGCGCATGCGCACCGCCCTGCGCGAGGCGGGGCTGCGCGGGCGCGACCTGGAGCCGGCCGACCTCAATCCGGCCCCGCACCCCTTCCCCTGAACCGGCCGCCGGCCGCCGAGCGGCGGCACGGCCGCACGAACCGAGGAGGACCCGTGGGCTACGCCCATGACTACGCCAGCGCCATCCTGTACCGGGGCCGGGTGCCCATGGAGCCCGTCGACTTCGTGCCCGACTGGGCCGACCGCCCCCGCAAGGCGAAGTACTACCCCGGCGCGGAGACCCTGCCGCTGCCGGATCCGGCGGCCGGCGGGCCGCGCCCCGCACCGGGGTTCGACCTGCCGCTGCTGTCCGGGATGCTCCAGGAGTCGTACGGCCTGACCGGCCGGCGCCTGGGCGTGCAGGCCAACACCGATCTGGCGGCGCTCCCCCACTACACGCAGGCCAACTGGTCGCGGGGCACCGCCTCGGGCGGCGGGCTCTACCCGGTCGGCGTGTACTGGGCGGCCGGCGCGGGCGGTCCGCTCGCCCCGGGCCTGTACCACTACGCCCCGCACCAGCACGGGCTGCGCCGGCTGCTGGCCGGCGACGTCACCGGTGATGTGCGTCAGGCGCTGGGGCTCGGCCCGGGCGAGGGCTCGTCGCAGTACCTGGTGCTGAGCGTCAAGTACTGGCAGAACTCCTTCAAGTACAACAGCTTCTCCTTCCACGCGGTCAGCATGGACGTGGGCGCGCTGGTGCAGACCTGGCGGCTGTGGGCCCGGGCGTACGGGCTGCGGATCGCGCCCGTGCTCTGGTTCGACGAGGAGCGCCTCGCCCGGCTGCTCGGCGTGACCGCCGGGGAGGAGGGCGTCTTCGCGGTGATCCCCCTGGAGTGGGAGGGCGGTGCCGCTGGCGCCGCCGCGGGGGCGCCGTCGACGGGCGCCGGCGTGCGGCACCGGGACGCGGAGCGGTCCCGCACCGTGCTGGCCTTCGAGACGCTGGAGCGGATCCACGCGGCCACCCTCGGCCGGGCCGGTGACCGTCCGGCGCCCGGCGCGCTGGACGCGGCCGCCGCGTACCCGCCGCGGGGCGGGGAGCCCGTCCCGCTGCCCGCCCCGCCGGCGCCCCCGATGGGGGAGACGGCCGCGCTGCGGGCCCGGCGCAGCAGCTTCGGCCGGTTCGACGCCACCCGGGCGGTGACGGCGGAGCAGCTGGCGGCGGCGCTCGCGGAGTGCGCGGCGACCCGGCCCGGCAGTGAGGCGGAGCGGCCCGACGGGCCGCCGCTGACCTCCCTGTACGCCTTCGTCAACCACGTCGAGGGGATCGAGCCGGGCAGCTACGCCTACGACGCCGAGGCGCACGCGCTGCGGCTGGTGGTACCGGGTCCGCCGGGGCCGTTCCTCCAGGCCAACTACTTCCTGTCCAACTACAACCTGGAGCAGGCGGGCGCCGTCCTGGTGCCGACCGTGCGGACCGCCGCCGTCCTCGACGCGGTCGGCGACCGCGGCTACCGCCTGATGGGGGCGGCCGTCGGGGCGGTCGCGCAGAGCTTCTACGCCACCGCCGCCGCGCACGGGCTCGGCGCGGGCGTGGCGCTGGGCTTCGACAACGTCTCGTACGCCGAGCGGCTGGGGCTGGCGGACACCGACGAGGCGCCGCTGCTGATCATGCTGCTCGGTCACGAGCGGCCGCGGCCCGCCGACTTCCGCCACGAGATCGCCTGACCGGGCCACGAGAGACGCAGGGGACACAGGATGGACACCACCACCGGATGGCACACCGGCGAGCGCTTCATGCTGCGCGTCGCCGGCCTGCCGCTGGCCGCGGCCGACGCGCTGCGCTGCGCGGACACCGGGCGCTGGGCGGCCGACGTGCTCGCGGCCGAGGAAGCGCTGCGGGCGGACGCGCAGTGGCTGAGCGAGGTGCTGCACCGGGCGGTCGGCGCGACCGACCCGGAGCCGGGCGGGCCGGGCGCGGCGCTCCGGCGCGAACTGCTGGGCCTGCGCCGCCGGATCCACAACGGCCGCGTGCCCGCCGATCCCGGGTCCGCCCTGCGGGCGGTGGCGGGCCTGGGCGAGGAGGCGGGCGAGCGGCTGGCGCTCTGGCTGGAGCGGACCCGTGAGCTGGAGAAGCTGCTCGCCGAGGGGGAGCCGCTGCTCGCCGCCGATCTGGGCCGGGGGCGGGCCGCGCTGCGCGGGCTGCTGGAGGACGACCGGCTGCGGCACGGGCTGCTGCTGGCCTCGCCCGTGCTGGAGGGGCAGCTCGACGCGTACCTGGCGGCGACCGCCGGGGGCGGGGAGCCGGGGGGACGGGCGCGCAAGGCCGAGCGCTCGGTGCTCTCGTACCTCTACCGCACCGCCTGCAAGACCAGCCCCTTCAGCACCTTCACCGGGGTGGCGACGGGCCGGTTCACCCCCGGGGCGGGGGCGGACGGCATCCGGGTGGAGGACGCCTGGAGCAGCCACGTCCGGCTGAACGTGGTGGTGCTGGCGCGCCTCGCCGAGCTGGTCCTCGCCGACCCGGTGCGCCGCCGGGACCTGCCGCTGCGCCCGGCGCCGGGCTGGGGCCGGGAGGACGACCGGATCCGGTACGTGCGGCGCTCGGTGACGGCCGGCGACGACTCGGCCGCCGTCACCTTCGACGCGGTCAAGGACCGGCTGTTCTTCCTGCGCCGCAGCGGCACCCTGGACCGGCTGCTCGCCCTCTTCGCCGAGCGGGCGGAACGGGCCGGCGGCGGCGAGCCCGAGCTGCGCCACCACGAGCTGGCCGACTGGCTGGCCGCCGAGCACGACGCGGCCCCCGAGGAGTGCGAGGCGTACATCGGGGCCCTCCTCCAGCTCGGCATGGTCCGCGTCCCGTGCCTGGACACCGAGGTGCACAGCGGGGACCCCGTACGGTCCTTCCAGCGGGCCCTGTCCGGCCTGGAGCGGGCCTGGGCCGACGAGCTGGCCGCGCTCCTGGAGGAGCCCGCCCGGCTGCTGGAGCGCTATCCCCTCGCCGGCCGCGCCGAGCGCCGGGAGCTGCTGTCGGCCCTGCGCGCCGCGCTGCGCCGGGTCCAGGAGGAGCTGGGCGCGCCGGCCGACGCGCCGCTGCCGCAGACGCTGGTGTACGAGGACACCAGCGCGGGCCGCGACCTGGCGGCGGCCCCTCCGTCCTGGGCGGAGCCGGGCTCGGGCGGCGGGTCGCTGCGCTCGGTCGAGCGGATCCTGCCGGCCTTCGACCTGACGGTGGCCCAGCGGATCACCTTCGAGGGGTTCTTCACGGCCCGCTACGGCCCGGGCGGACGGTGCGAGGACCTGCTGGGGCTGGTGCACGACTTCCACGAGGACTTCTTCGACCAGTACCTGTCCTTCACCGCGCGCCGCACCCCCTTCGACGCGCGCGGCGAGTACGTGCCGGAGGAGAACTGGCTGGGCCTGCCGGGGATCCGGGCGCTGGACGCGGCGCGGCGGGCCTTCACCGGCCGGATGCGGGCGCACTGGGCCGCGTACGAGGAACACGGCGCGGGCGGCGGCGAACTGCGGCTGTCCGGGGAGGACGTGGAGGCGGTCGCGGCCGAACTGGAGCCGGTGGTGCCCGGCTTCGCACCGCGCTGCCACCACCTCCAGCTCGCCCGGGACCCGCGGACGGGCGCGGAGCTGACCGTGCTCAACCGCTCGTACGGCGGGCTCTCCTTCCCGTTCAGCCGGTTCACGCACCTCTACCCGGAGCCGGCCGGGCTGGACGGCGAGCTGCGCGCGGCGGCCGCCGCGGTCACCCCGCCCGGGGCGGTGTTCGCCGAGGTGACGGGCGGGGCGGTGACCACCAACCTGAACCTGCACGGGCGGCTCACCGAGTACGAGATCGTCTGCCCGGGCGAGAGCGGGACCCTGCCCGAGGAGCGGCTGCTGCGCCTGGACGACCTGTACGCGGAGCACGTGCCGGACACCGGCCGCGTGGTGCTGCGTTCGCGGCGGCTGGGCCTGGAGGTGATCCCGGTCTACCTCGGGTACCTGGTGCCGCTGGCGCTGCCGGCGGTACCGCGCACCCTGCTGCTGCTGTCGCCGTCCTCGATGTCCCCGCTGGACGTCTGGGCGGGGGTGCCGGAGGGCGTCCCGCACGCCGGGGTGACGACGCGGCCGCGGGTGGTGCACGGGGACCTGGTGCTGAGCCGGCGCAGCTGGACGACCACGGCGGGCGAACTGCCCGCGCACGGGGCGCGGGAGGCGGGGCACTTCCTGGAGTGGCAGCGCTGGCGGCGGGCGCACGGGCTGCCGGAGCGGGTGTTCGCGACCGTGTCGGCGGGGCCGTCCGCGCTCGGGGCGAAGCCGCAGTACGTGGACTTCTCCAGCCTGTTGTCCCTCGCGGCGTTCGAGCCGCTGCTGCGCGAGGGGGACCACCGGGTCGTCTTCCGGGAGATGCTCCCGGATCCCGGGGGACTGCACGTCCGTTCGGCGCGCGGGGGGCACGTCGCCGAGCTCGCCGTCGAGACCTTCACCACGACCGTCCGGACCGAGGAGGGCGCACCCGCATGTCTGAGCTGACCCCGACGCGTGGCGCGTGGCAGGCCATGCACGTGTTCTACGCCGCCAACCCGCAGCCGCTGCTGGTGCAGTGCGTGCGGCCGCTGATCGCCTCCCTGACGGCGGACGGGCTGCTGGCCGGGCACTTCTTCATCAACTACTGGCTGGAGGGCCCGCACGTCCGGCTGCGGCTGCGGCCGGTGAGCCCGCAGGCGGAGCCGGAGGTGCGCCGCCGGGCCGAGGAGGCCGTGTCGGCGTTCCTGAAGGCCCGTCCGGCGCTGTACGAGGTGGACTCGGGCTTCCTCAACGAGTTCTACAACACCCTGTTCGACATCGAGTTCCCGGAGGGGGACCGGGCCGCGTTCATGGGCGAGGACGGCCGGATGAACCTGCGGCCCAACAACTCCTTCTCCTGGGAGCCGTACGAGCCGGAGTACGGCAAGTACGGCGGTCCGGCCGGGGTGGAGCTCGCGGAATGGCACTTCGCGCACTCCAGTGACCTCGTCACGGAGGCGCTGGGGTCGATGAACCTGCACCTGCGGACGGTACTGCTGGGCACCTCGGCGCAGCTGATGATGGTGATGGCCGGGGTGTTCCTGCCCGGCCGCGAGGAGCTCGGCGACTACCTGGACAGCTACTACCGGTTCTGGCACCGGGCGTTCCCCGGCACCGGTTTCATCGGCTCGAGCGAGTACGACCGGACGTACGAGCAGACGGGCCCGGGTCTCGGGCGGCGGTTCGAGGCCGTGCTGGAGGCGCTGGGCTCCGGGGAGACGGGCCGGCTGCCGGGCTTCCTGGCCGGCTGGGCCGAGCACTGCCGTGAGCTGCGGCGGCGCGCGGAGGCGCTGGCGGTGGCCGGGGAGCTGGTGTTCCGGTCCTGGGACGGGAGCCGTGACGAGCGGGTGAGCGATCCGGCGGCGGCGCTGCCGCTGCTGCTGTCCCCGTACATGCACATGACCAACAACCGGCTGCACGTGACGATCCGGGACGAGGCCTACCTCTCCCACCTGCTGGGCCGGGTGCTGCGCGAGGGCGCGGGGACCGGCCCGGTGGTCGTGCCGTGACCGCGCCCCCGGAGATGCTCGGCCACCGGCCCGCCCTGCGGGCCGGGGTCCTGCTGTCGCCGCCGCTGCTGAACGGCGCGGCCGTGGTGCACCTGGTCAAGGACCCGGTGTCCGGGGCGGCGTTCGAGATCGGGCCGAAGGAGTACTTCCTCGTGTCGCGGCTCGACGGCTCGCGCAGCCTGGCGGAGATCGGCGAGGCGTACGGGCGTGCCTTCGGGCGGCGGCTGGGCGAGCGGAACTGGCAGCAGCTGCTCGGGCTGCTCGGCACCCGGCGGCTGCTGGCCGGCGGCCCGGCTCCGCAGGCGCAGGCCGGCCCCGGGCCGCAGCGGACCGGGACCCTGCTGCGCGGCACCCTGCGGCTGGTCGCGGACGCCGACGCCACGACGGCCTGGCTGCACCGCGTCCTGCGGCCGGTGCTGCGGCCGGCGGTGCTGGGCGGGCTGCTGCTGGTCCTCCTGGCGATGGAGGGGTGGCTGGCGGCTTCGGCGGGCACCCTGTCCGGCGACCTGTGGTGGCTGCTGGGGCGTCCGGCGCCGCTGCTGGCCGTGGCCTCGCTGCTGTGGCTGAGCACGGCCCTGCACGAGTTCGCCCACGGGATAGCGGCCCGGCACGTCGGCGGCACCGTCGGGGAGATCGGGCTGCGCTGGCGGCTGCCGATGGTGATCATGTACTGCCGGGTCGACAACTACCGCTACCTGCCGCGCCGCCGCGACCAGCTGGCCGTGGCCGGCGCGGGCGCCTTCGCCAACCTGCTGTTCCTGCTGCCGTTCTGCGCCTGGTGGGCGGCGCTCCCCGCGGGCGACCCCACCCGCCGGGTGCTCGGCGCGCTGCTGCTCCTCGGCAGCGCGCAGGCCCTGGTCAACCTCGTCCCGCTGCCGCCGCTCGACGGCTACACCCTGCTCGGGCACGCGCTGCGCGTGACCCGGCTGGCGCCCGCCAGCTCGGCGTACCTGCGGCTGCGGATGCGGGACAAGGCCGCCGCGGCCGCCTACCCGGTACGGGCCCGGCGGCTGTACCTCGGTTACGGGATCGGCTCGGCCGTGCTGGTCCTGCTGCTGGCCGCGGGGCTCGCGGCCGCCGTCGTACTCACCGTCTGACACCCCCGGCCCCATCTCCGTCCCCCATCCGATTCCGACACCGAGGGAACCGCACGCCCATGACAACTGACCGCACTCCGCCGCCCGACGCGCCCGTCGCCGTCGCCGTCCGGGAGGTCCGCAAGCGCTACGGGGACCGCCAGGCCGTGGACGGGCTCTCCCTCGACGTGCGCCGCGGCGAGTTCTTCGGACTCCTCGGCCCCAACGGGGCGGGCAAGACCACCTTCATCGAGATCGTCGAGGGCCTGCGCCAGGCCGACTCGGGCACCGTCGAGGTCCTCGGGCACGCCCCCTGGCCGCGCAACACGGCGCTGCTGCCCCGGATCGGCGTCCAGACCCAGGCCTCGGCGTTCTTCGTCCGGCAGACCGCGCGCGAGCACCTCGTCACCGTCGCCGGGCTGTACCGCAAGGACGCGGCCGCCGCGGACCGCTCGCTGGCGCTGGTCGGGCTGACCGAGCAGCGCGACGTGCTCGTGGAGAACCTGTCCGGGGGCCAGCGGCAGCGGCTCGCCATCGCCTCCGCGCTGGTCCACGACCCCGAGCTGATCTTCCTCGACGAGCCGACCGCCGCGCTGGACCCGCAGGCCCGCCGGGACCTGTGGCAGGTGCTGCGCGCCCTGAAGGGCGAGGGCCGCACCATCGTCTACACCACCCACCACCTCGACGAGGCGGAGGCCCTGTGCGACCGGGTGGCCATCCTCGTCGGCGGCCGGATCGCCGCGCTGGACTCCCCGCACCGGCTGATCACCTCCGCCGGGGCCCGGACCCGGCTGCTGGTCCCCGAGGGACGGATCACACCGGCCGATGCCGCCGTGCTGGACGGCGTGGACCGGGTCGGCGAGCAGGGCGGCTCGCTGGTGCTGGAGACGTCGGTCCCCGGCAAGGTGCTCCAGGCCGTCGACGCGCTCACCGGGCTCGACGGGGTGATCACCCGTACGGCCACCCTGGAGGACGTCTACCTGGAGCTGACCGGCAACGCCGCGGCCGGCGGCTCCTCCCCCGCCGCAGGCGGCTCCCCCGCCGAGGGCTCCCCCGCCGAGGGCACGCCCGCACACACCCTGGAGTCCCGCGCATGAGCGCCTACACGGCACTGACCGCAGCCGGCTACCGGGCCCAGGTCCGGGACAAGGCCACCCTGTTCTTCACCTTCGCCTTCCCGCTGCTGTTCCTCGTCGTCTTCGGCCTGATCTTCAGCGGGCAGGACGTGGAGCAGAGCGGCCGCCCGTACATCTCGTACATCGCGCCCGGCGTGATGTCCTGGGGCGTCGCCAACGCCGCCGTGTTCGGAATCGCGTTCACGCTGATGCAGTGGCGCCGCGACGACCTGCTGCGGCTGATCCGGCTCAGCCCGACGCCGCTGACGACGGTGCTGGCCTCCCGCTACGTACTGGCGCTGGTGGTCGGCGTGGTGCAGGCCGCGGTGTTCGTCGCGGTCGCCATGCTGCCCGGCTTCGGGCTGGAACTGGACGGGCGGTGGCCGCTGGTGCTGCCCGCGCTGGTCCTCGGCATCACCGCCTTCATGGCCATCGGGGTGATCGTCGGCAACTACGCGCGGACTCCCGAGGCCGTCGCCGCCATCGCCAACTGCATGATGGTGCCGATGGCGTTCCTGTCGGGCTCCTTCCTGCCGCTCGACATGATGCCGTCCTGGCTGCGCACGGTCTCGCGGGTGCTGCCGCTGCGCTACCTCAACGACGCCGCCTCCGGGGCCCTCACCGGCACCGGCTCCCTCGCCTCGATCGGGATCGGCTGCGCGGCGCTGGCCGGCTTCGCCCTCCTGTTCGGCGCGATCGGGCTGAAGACCTTCCGCTGGAGCGACCAGTCATGACCGGCACCGCGACGGAGACCGTACGGGCGGCCGCGGCCCCCGACGGCACCGCGCTGGAGGAGGCCCGCCGCCGGCTGGAGCGGGCCCTGGCCTCTGCCGCCGCCCCGGGCGCGGCGGCGCCGTACGTGGTCACGCTCGGGGTGCACGACGCCCTCGGGCCGCGTACCGGCGACCCGTTCGCCGGGGTCCGCCCGGCCGCCACCGTCCACCTAGGCGCGCAGGCGGTGCTGGTGGGGCCCTGGGGCGGGGACGGCACCGCCCCCGCCTGCGGGCAGTGCCTGGCGATGCGCTGGCAGCGGCTGCGCAGCAGGAGCGAACGGGACGCGCTGGAGACCGGGACCGGGCCGCGCACCCCCGTCTCGGCCCGGTGGCCGCGGCTGTCGCCGTACGTACGGGACGCGGTCGTGGCGCTGCACGCCGCCGTGGCGGGCGGCGAGGCGCGGGCCCCGGGCGCGGTGGCGGCCGACCGGGCGCTGCCCCAGGTGTCCCGGCTGGACCTGGAGACCCTCCAGGTGCGCACGTACCCGCTGGCCGCCGACCCGCTGTGCCCCGACTGCGGGCCGCGCGCCGCCGCCGCGCCGGCTCCCTTCACTCCCGCGTCCCGGCCCAAGCCGGACCCGGACGCGCAGCGGCTGCGGAAGGCGTCCTCGTACCCGGTGCCGCGGGAGGCGCTGGCCAATCCGGTGACCGGGGTGCTGGGCGGGGGCACGTGGATCAACGTGACCTCGCCGACCACCGCCCCGGTCGCGGGCAGCGTCTTCATGCGCGGCTACGCGGGGCTGACGGACGTCACCTGGAGCGGGCAGGCCAACAGCTTCTCCGCCAGCCGGGACCTGGCGTTCCTGGAGGGGCTGGAGCGGTACGCGGGCACCCACCGGCGCACCGGCACGGAGGCGCTCACCGCCTCGTACGCGGAGCTGGGCGACCGGGCCCTGGACCCGGCGGAGTGCGGGTTCTATCCGCCGGAGACCTACCGGGACGACCCGCTGGTGTCGCCCTTCGACCCGGAGCGGCCCATCCCCTGGGTGTACGGGCACTCGCTGCGTGACGACCGGCCGGTGCTGGTGCCGGCCCGGCTGGCGTACTACAGCGCGGGCCTGGCCGCCGACAACTTCGTCTTCGAGTGCTCCAACGGCTGCGCCATCGGCGGCTGCCCGGAGGAGGCACTGCTCGGGGCGCTGCTCGAGCTGATCGAGCGGGACGCGTTCCTGCTCGCCTGGTACGGGGGGCAGCGGCTGACGGAGATCGACCTGGACTCGGTACCGGGTCCGGCGGTGCGGATGATGGTGGACCGGGCGGCGTTGCAGGGGTACGACGTGCACGCCTTCGACAACCGGATCGACCTGGCGGTGCCGGTGGTGACGGGGCTGGCCGTGCGCCGGGACGGCGGGCCGGGGCTGTACTCGTTCGGCGCGGGCGCGGCGCTGGATCCGGCGTCGGCGGTGGAGGCGGCGCTGTCGGAGGTGCTCACCTACATCCCGCACCTGCCCCGGCAGGTGGCCGAGCGGCGCGGCGAACTGGAGGCGATGAGCCGGGACTTCCGCAAGGTGCTGCACCTGAAGGACCACGCCCAGCTGTACGGGCTGCCGGCGATGACCCCGCACGTGCGCGGCTACCGGGAGCCGCTCGGCGTGCGCTCGATGGCGGAGCTGTACGCGGGCTGGGAGTCCGGCGGGCGGCCGCGGACCGGCGACCTGCGGGACGACCTGCTGCTGTGCGTACGGGAGTTGACGGACGCCGGGCACGACGTGGTCGTCGTCGACCAGACCACGCCGGAGCAGCGCCGGATGGGGCTGAGCACGGTGTGCGCCGTGGTGCCGGGGCTGCTGCCGATCGACTTCGGCTGGTCGCGCCAGCGGGCCCCGTACATGCCGCGGCTGCGGACGGCCGCGATGCGGGCGGGGCTGCGCGACACCCCGCTGACGGACGCGGAGGTCCGTCTGGTGCCGCACCCGTTCCCCTGACCGTGCGGGGCCCCGGGGACCGCCCCGGGGCCCTTCGCGCCGCCGCTCGCGTGCCACGCCGGATGCCCCGGACCCCTTCCTTCGGGGTCCGGGGCATCCGGTGTCTGCGGGTGCGGCGCCGGGGGTGTCAGGCGCTGCAGGAGGTGGTGCTGGTGGTGGAGGAACAGGTCGAGGTGGAGCTGCAGCTCGTGGAGCCGGCGAGCACGACCTCGCTGGCGTCCGAGTAGTCCGAGATCTCGAAGGTCTCCGACTCCAGCTCCAGGATCTCGTCGGCGAGCGAGGCGAGCGGCGACTTCTCCATGGGACTCTCCTTCGGTTGGTTTCCCTTGGGGCCCTTCCAGGAGAACCCGCGCCGCCTTCACGTCACCTGTTCATCTCCTGACACTCCCCTGACAGGAAGTGTCAGCGCCTTGACAGTCCCGCCCGGGGCCGGTGGCCGAGCATGGTCGGCATGACCGCATCCGCGCCCGCGCTCCCCGGACTCCGGCCGCTGCTGCGGCCGTTGACGACGCTGTATCTGGACCTGCACCGGCATCCCGAGCTGTCGGGCCGGGAGGAGCGCACGGCCGCCCGGTTCGCGGACTGGCTGGAGTCCGCGGGGTACGCGACGGCGCGCGGGATCGGCGGGCACGGGGTGGCCGGGGTGCTGCGCCGGGGCGAGGGGCCGACGGTGGTGCTGCGCGCCGAGCTGGACGCGCTGCCGGTGCGGGAGACCACGGGGCTGCCGTACGCGAGCGAGGGCCCGGCGGCGCACGCCTGCGGGCACGACCTGCACCTGGCGGCGGCCGCCGGCACCGCCTCGCTGCTCGCGGGGGCCTCCGACGGGGCCTGGCGGGGCACGCTGGTGGTGGTGGGACAGCCGGCGGAGGAGACCCTGGAGGGGGCGCGGGCGATGCTCGCCGACGGGCTGTACGAGCGGGTGGGCCGCCCGGACGTGGTGCTCGCGCAGCACGCCGCCCCGCTGCCCGCCGGGATGGTCGCCCACGGGTACGGGCCGATGACCGCCGGCAGCGTGACCTTCCGGGTCGTGGTGCACGGGCGCGGCGGGCACGCGGGCGCCCCGCACCTGACGGTGGACCCGGTGGTGACGGCGGCGCACGTGGTGACGCGGCTGCAGACGGTGGTGGCCCGGGAGGCCGCGCCGTCGGAGCAGGTGGCGGTGACGGTGGGCTCGCTGCGGGCCGGCGAGCGGCCCAACGTGGTCCCCGACCGGGCGGAGCTGGGCATCACCGTACGGGCGGCCGGGGAGGCGGCGCTCGCCCGGGCGGCGGAGGCGGTCGAGCGGATCGTGCGCGCCGAGTGCGCCGCGTCGGGCTGTCCCCGGGAGCCGGAGATCGTCCGCGAGGGCTCCTCGCCCGTCACGCACCCCGATCCGGCCACGACGGCCGCGGTGCGGGCGGCGCACACGGCGCGGCTGGGGGCGGAGCGGGTGGCGATGTGGCCGCCGTCGCTGGCCACGGAGGACTTCGGGCTGTTCGGCGACGCGGGGCGGTCCCTGCACGGGGCGCGGGGGGTGCGGCTGGCGTACTGGATGCTGGGGGTGATCGGGCCGGCCGCGTGGGCGGCGGCGCCCGGGGAGGGCGCGGCGGCGAAGCTTGCGGGCCTCCCCGCCAACCACGCCCCGGACTTCGCCCCGGACGTCCGCACGGCCCTCCCGGCCGGGGTGGAGGCCCTGTCGTCGGCGGCCCTGGCCTGCCTGGGGCAGCTTCCGCGGGGCCGGGGGCATTCGCAAAGCCGGGGTAAAGCCGAAGGGCGGTCCGGCGGGGTACCGCCCACGATGGACTCATGAGCGTCCGACGGTACGAGCTGACCTTTCCCGGCGCCGACGGGACGGGCCTGGACACCGTGGTCGTGGAGCGCACGGAGCTGTCCGGCCCGGGCGGCCACCCGGTCTACGCCGACGCCTCCGGCATCGTCCGCGCGGAGATCAGCGACCGGGACGAGGTGCGCATGCTCGCCTCCGGCGGCCAGCAGGCCCTCGCCCACCCCACCGCGGCGCGCCGGCTGCCCGATTCCTGACCCCTGACGCTGTGCGCCGACGGCGGGAACGCGGGCTCCCGCCGCTCGCGCCTGCGCCGCTGCCGGCCGCCCTCCGTCCGATAGTCGCCAGGGTCACGACGAATCGGAGGAACGTGCGATGGACAGCACAGGACCACCGCGCCGCAGGGCGCTGCTCGCGGGCGGCCTCGCCGCCCTGGTGGGCGCGCTCTCGGCGTGCACGGCCGCCGGCACCCCGCGGGTCGCGGGTACGGCGGCACGGCCCGAGGCCGCCGCGCCGAACGCGACGCCGGCCACGCCGGCCACGCCGGACGCGGCCTTCGCCCGGCTGATGGAGGGCAACAGGCGCTGGGTGGAGGGCTCGCTCCAGCACCCCGACCGCGACCCCACGCGGCGTGAGCTGGTCGCGCACAGCCAGGAGCCGTTCGGGGTGGTGCTCTCCTGCATCGACTCCCGGGTGGCGCCCGAGCTGGTGTTCGACACCGGGCTCGGCGACCTGTACGTGCTGCGCACCGGCGGTCAGGCGGTCGGCCCGGTGGTGACCGGCTCCGTCGAGTACGGGCCGGTGACCGGCGGCACCCCGCTGGTGTTCGTGCTCGGGCACCAGCGCTGCGGCGCCATCGAGGCCGCGTACAAGGCCCTGCGCGACGGGAAGGACCTGCCGGGCAACCTCCGGGCGGTCCAGCAGGCCCTGAAGCCCGCGTACCTCCAGGTGGCGAAGGAGGGCGGCACCGGCGACCCGGTCGACCGGATGATCCGCGCCCAGATCAAGCTGACCGCCGACGACCTGCGCGCCAACGCGGATCTGGCGCCCCTGGTCAGGAAGGGGTCGCTCGTGGTCGTCGGCGGCTACTACTCCCTCGACACCGGCGAGGTGGAGGTCCTGACGGGCGCCCCCGCCGGCGCGGCGACGCCCAGCCCCGCCGGCACCGGCGCCGCCATCCCGGGGCCGTCCGCGCACCCGGAGCCCTCGGGCACCCCGGCCCCCAGGGGCACCGTGCCGATGGGGACGATGCCGGTGGGCACCCCCTCCTGAGTCCCCCGGCCGCGCACGAGCCCCCCGCCCGGGCCGCGGTGACGCGGTCCGGGCGGGGGGCTCCGTACGGGGGCGGCGCGCCCCGGGCGGTCAGGCCGCCGCGGGCTCGGCGGGCAGGCCCCTGCCCTCCGGCACCGGACGCGGCCGCGGGTGGACCGCCTCCTGCGGCAGCCTCGGCTCCAGGCGCAGGACGCCCAGGGCCGAGACCGTCGCGCCCGCCGCGAGGACCAGCCACATCGCCAGCGGCGACAGGGTGAGCAGGGCGGTCAGGACGGCCGGGGCCAGGGCGCTGGGCACCGCCCAGGAGAGCTGGTACACGGCGAGGTGGCGGCCCCGCGTCTCCTCCGGCGCGGCCTGCGCGCACAGGGCCGACGCCGTCGCCCCGTGCATCAGCTCGCCGGCCGTGAACAGGGCCGTCGCGGCGAAGATGCCGATCAGGATGGCGGTCTTGTCGCCCACCGCGGCGAGCACGGCGAACACCAGGAACGACGAGGCGAACACGGCCGCGCCCAGGGCCACCGCCCGCGTGCGGCGGTAGGCGACGAGCGCCCGGGTGACCGGGATCTGGAGCAGCGCGATCCCGACCGTGTTGACGGCGTACAGGACGCCCACGAGCGAGGTGGACGCGCCCAGGTCCTGGGTGACGTAGGCGGGGATGCCGATGGCGAGCACCGTGTAGCCGAACGCCGTCGGCACGTTGAGCAGGGTCAGGGCGAGGAACGGCCGGTTGCGGGCCACCAGCCGGTAGCCGCCCTTGCGGGAGGTGCGGGCGGCCGGGGCGGCCGACTTCGCGATCGGGATCGAGCCGAAGCAGGCGGCCGCCAGCAGGTACCCGGCGGCGGTGCCGATCACGATCACGTAGTAGAACGCGTCGCTGCCCAGGGCCAGGACCCCGCCGGCCACCAGACCGCCCACGCCCAGACCGGCGTTGCGCAGGCTGCGCTGCGCGGCGAGCAGCTTGTCCCGCTCCGTGCCCTGGACGAACTCGGCGATGAACGACTGGATCGCGGGCGGGTACGAGATGTCGCCCAGCGCGACCAGCAGGAGCACGGCGAACATCGTGTAGCCGTTGTCCACCAGCGGGTACGTGCAGAAGCCCGCGGCCCGCAGCAGGTACCCGCCGGTGACGACGGCCTTGGCCCCGAACCGGTCGATGAGGACGCCGGCCGCCGGGTTGCTGACCAGGCCGATCACGGCGGCGGCCGTCATCAGGGTGCCCACCTGGGTGAGCGGCAGCCCCGTCACGTGGTGGAAGTAGAGCAGCGACAGGGGCAGGTACATGCCGGCGCCGGTGGCGTCGACGACCATCCCCAGCATGTACCGCGTCTTCGCGGACAGGCGGGCCCCCTTCATGACGCGTCGCCGATCACACTGTGTTCGCGCACCCACTCGCCGAGCTCGCGCAGCCTGCGCTCGACCTCCGCGCGGGTCGGGCCGGTGCCCACCGCGGCCGCGAGGAAGTCGGAGGAGCCGGAGGCCGGGGCGATGACCTGGCCCTCCTCGGCGTAGAGCCAGAACCCGTCGAGCCAGTCGTGGCCGGGGACCCCGGGCAGCTCGCGCACCAGCCCGGGCCGCTTCATCATGAGCAGCTGCCCCGCCATGTGGCGCGGCCTGGGCAGCCCGGCCGGGTCGTCGCCCCGGCGCACCTCGGGCTGGAGCTCGTGGCCCGCGTCGGCGCGGACGGCGTACCCGCCGAGGTGGACGCCGAACAGGCTGTGGAACACCTCGCGGATCTTGGCGCCGCCGGGGCGGCAGGCGATCTCGCACAGGACGAGGCGGTCGTCCGGGGTGTGGAAGACCTCCATGTGGAAGGCGTGGTCGCGCAGCCGGGAGCCCTCGGGGGCCAGCGAGGCCAGGACCCGCTCGGCGAGGTCGAGCAGGCGCGCGGTGACCGGGTCGTCCTCGTCGAGGGTGAGGTCGATGCGCGGGCCCGGGTCGGCGGCGAAGGAGGAGAGGTCGTACTGGTACTGCGAGGGCCAGGCCATCGCGACCCGGCCGTCGCGCACCACGCCGTCGACGTGGCACATGCGGCCGGGGACGAAGTCCTCCAGCAGGACGTCGTCGCGCTCGCCGCCGGCGTACACCTCCGTCAGGCACTCCTCGAAGGAGGCCTCGTCGTGCAGGATGCGCAGGCCGATCGCGTTGAATCCGCTGCGCTCCTTGAAGACGACGGGGAAGCCCTCGGCCGCGGCGAACTCGCGCGCCTGGCCGGCGGTGCGGGCCTGCACCCAGGCCGCGACGTCGATGCCGGACGCCTGCGCGCGGGTCTTCATCAGCGCCTTGTCGCGGAACGGCACCACGTCGTCGTGCCAGGCACCGCGCAGTCCGAAGCGCTCGCGCAGCCGGGCGGCGCGCAGCATGTCGGCCTCGTGCAGGGCGGTCACGCCGGTGATGCCGTGCTCGGCGATGAGCGCGGCCGCGCGGGCGTCGACCTCCTCCGCGTCGAAGTCGTCGAAGATCTCCAGGCGGGTGTAGCCGAGGTCGCCGTCCGGCACCTTCTCGCCCGCGAGTTCGATCTTGTCGCGGGCGGCGAGGACGACGATGTCGCCGGTGTGGCCGGGCAGCCAGGAGCGGTACGGGAACGGCTCCAGCGGGTTGCGGTGCAGGATCAGCAGGTTCTCGCGCGGGGCGATCTCGGACGGCTGCGCGAGGACGGTCTCGCCGTCCGGTCCGGTGAGGGTGATGCGGATGTGCTCGCGGATCACCTCGGCGCCGCGGCGGATGGCCGCGGAGGTGTCCTCGGCGGCGACGGCGATCAGGCCGAGGCGGTCCCAGTTGTCCTGCAGGACGCGCACCTCGTCGCCGGGCTTGGCGCTGGGGGTGACGGAGATGACGCCCTCCGCGGCGCGCGCCTCCTCGATCCCGGCGATGGACTCGACCCGGGTGCCGGGGGTGCCGATCAGCGCGCGGACGCTGGCGCCGCCGTGCGCCCGGGGCCGGTCGGGGAGCTCCTCGACCAGGCCGAAGGGGGCGCCGACGGCGAGGGTGACCAGGTCGACGCCGAAGGCGCTGCGCACCAGTTCGGGGATGGAGTCGCCGCCGATCCGGTTGTGGCCCTCGATGACGCGCGGGCCCTTGGCGGTGAGGCGGACCTCGGTGTGGCAGACGCCGTCGCGCAGGCCCATCACGTCGAGGAAGCCGCGTATGCCCTCGCGTATCGCCTCTTCGTCGGCGTCGGACAGCCGGGCGGGGACGGCGTGGCCGAGCTCGGCGAAGTGGCCGTCGGAGGTGAACTTCTCGGTGACGGTGACGATGACGTGGCGGCCGCCGAAGCTGAAGGACTCGACGCTGAACTCGGGTCCGTCGAGGAACTCCTCCATCAGGAAGTCCTTCAGGACGAACAGCGAGGAGACCCGGTCGGTGCGGGTGCCGGAGAGCCGGCTGACCTCGGCCCACACCCGGTCGGCGTCCCCGGGCCCCTCGACGCGCATGACGCCGATGCTGGCGGTGGCGTCGACGGGCTTGACGATGAAGGGGAAGCCGTAGTCGGCCCCGAAGGCGTCCAGGTCCTCACGGGTCTTCAGGGACCGGGCGCCCACCGCGTGTTCGGGGTCGTGCTCGGCGACGTAGCGCCGCATGGCGGCCTTGTCCCGGATGCGGGCGGTGACCTCGTAGCCGGTCCCCCCGAGCCCGTACAGGTCGTTGATCCGGCCCGCGTTCTCCAGCCCCGGCTCGGTCAGGGAGACGGCCGCGGCGAAGCCGGGGCTCTCGTGCCAGGCCCGGACGAGGGGTTCGATCTGCTCCCACTCCGTGAAGTCCACGACCTCGACGGCCGCGGCGAGCCGGTTCTGCTCCTCGCTGACCTTGGTGGGGTGCTGGAGCAGCAGCACGCTCAGTCCCAGGTCGTGGGCCTTTCGTACGGTCTCGTCGGTCGCACCGACCAGCAGCAGGGTGCGCTCGGGGTTCATCAGCTCTCTTCTCCCCCTGCGGCCGCAGGGAATTCTTCTGGCTCGTACTCGGGTGGGAACGGGGGGTGGGACGGGGCGGGGGCGGGGTCACCCCCGGCCGGCGGTGTCCTCCTGCGGCCACCAGCTGAGGTAGCGCTCGCCGCTGTCGGGGAAGACGGTCGCGACGACCGCGTCCGACAGGTCGTGGCGGCGGGCGAGTTCGAGGCAGCCGTACGCGGCGGCGCCCGCGGAGATCCCGACGAGGAGACCGGAGCGGGCGGCGATGGCGCGCGTGGTGGCGGCCGCGTCGGCGTCCTGGACGGTGATCACCTCGTCGATGAGGTGGATGTCGGTGACGGGGGCGAGGAAGCCTCCGATGAGGCCGGGGATGGCGTGCGGTCCGGGCTGTCCGCCGGAGAGCAGCGCCGAACCGGCGGGCTCGACGGCGACCACCTTCAGGTCCGGGTTGCGCTCGCGCAGGTAGCGGGCGGTGCCGGACAGGGTGCCTCCGGTGCCGATCCCGCAGACCAGGTAGTCGACGCGGCCGTCGGTGTCGTACCAGATCTCGGGGCCGGTGGTCTCGTAGTGGGCGCGGACGTTGTCGGGGTTCTGGTGCTGGCGCGCGTACCAGGAGCCCGGCATGCCGGCGTGCAGCTGCTCGGCGCGCTCGACGCAGGCGGGGAAGCCGAGGGTGTGGTCGGTGAACTCCACCTCCGCCCCCAGCATGCGCAGCGTCAGCACGCGTTCGCGGGAGGCGTTGGAGGGGAGCACGATCAGGCAGCGGTAGCCGCGGGCGGCGGCGAGGGCCGCGAGGGCGATGCCGGTGTTGCCCGAGGTGGACTCGATGACGGTGGCGCCCGGCTGGAGGGCACCGGACTCCTCGGCGGCTCTCATCATGAAGAGGGCGGCCCGGTCCTTGACGCTGGACAGCGGGTTGGCCGCTTCCAGTTTGGCGAGGACCTGGGCCGTTTCGGGCAGGCCGTCGAGCTGGAGCCGGAACAGCGGTGTGCCGCCGACGAGGTCCTCGAATGATGCCGCGATGCGGCGGGTGCGCGCGTGGTTCACGTGCCTGCCCCTTTGGTACTGGACGTGCGGTGGGTCTTTGCAAGGTAGTCAGACCCGGTAGCGCGCGATTGGTGTCCGGCTCGGGCCGGACTCGGGTACCGGTCGCGCGCCGCGGGCGTCCGTGGACCTGGGGCCGGTCAGAGGGAGTTGAGGTCCACCGCCTCGGCCATCGTCCGGTAGCCCGCGTCGTTGAGGTGGAGGCGGTCGGCGAAGGCGAGTTCCGCTTTCAGCTCCTGCGGGTGTTCCGGATCGGCGACGGCCCGGTCGAAGTCCACGACCGCGTCGTAGGACCCGCTGGTGCGGATCCACGTGTTGACCTCGTTCCGGACGGCTTCGGCGGCCGGGTTCCAGTACGGGGCTCCGCCGTAGGGCGGGAGGGTGCCGCCGAGGATCCGGACCCCGCGCTGGTGGGCCTCGCGGATCAGCTGCCGGTGACCGGCGATGATCTCCTGCGCGGTGGCCCGGGGGCCGGCCGTGCAGCGGTCCTGCGGCACGTCGGGCTGGATGATGTCGTTGGTGCCCTGGAGGACGATCACCGTGCCGGTGTCCGGCCGGCCGAGCGCGTCGCGGCGGAAGCGGTGCAGGGCGCTCTCGCCGTAACAGGGCGAGTCGTTCAGGACCTTGTTGCCCCCGATCCCGGCGTTCAGGACGGGGCGGGGCCGGCCCTGGCCCGCGAGGCGTTCCGCGAGGGCGTCGGGGTAGCGGCGGTCGGCGCCGGGGGTGGCGCCGAAGCCGTCGGTGAGGGAGTCGCCGAAGGTGACGACCGCTCGGCGGGCGCCGCCCGCGCCGCCGCCCCTCACGTCGATCCCGGCCAGGTGGTACCAGGACCAGCTCTGGTTTCCCGGGGCCGCGAAGGCGTCGCCCGCGGTGTCGCGCAGGTGGTCGCCGTCGGCCCGGTAGGAGGTGCCCATGGCCACGTTGTGGAAGGTGGCGGGGCCGGTGGGGCCCTGGAACCAGAGGGTGACGGTGAGCTGTTCGAAGGCCTTGACGGGAAGGGCCACCGGGTCGCTCGCGAGCGTGCCGCCCGCCGGGACGGTGGCCGTTCCCGCGCCGCCGAAGCGCAGCGTGCGTACGGAGCCGGCCTGGACGGCCGCACCGCCGGCGCTGCGGGCGACGGTCGCGCCGGTGAGCCGCAGCGGGGTCTTCCCGTACGCGTTGGTGAGCCGGACGCGCAGTTCGGAGCCCTCGGCGCCGGCCCGGACCACCTGGCGCACCGACTGGTCGCGGAAGCCCTCCTCGGACCAGTTGGGGAACCAGTCGGTGTGGGTGGGGGCCTGCGGGGCGGCGCCCCAGGCGCTGTCCCAGGGGGTGTGGGCAGCGGCGGGGACGGCGGCGGTGGCGGTGGCGGCGACGGCCAGGAGGGCGGCGGCGAGCGGGACGGCGAGGGCGGTCTTCTTCGTGGTCATACCCCTCTGACCCGGGCCGCCCCGCGGATGTGACGGGCGGGGCGGCTTCCTGCGTGTGGGGCCGGTCACACGGGGGGCCGCCCCGGGTGGCGGTCCGGCGGGCGGCCCCCGCACCGACGGCCCGTCAGCGGCGCAGGCCCGCCAGCTTGTCGGGGTTGACCTGGATGCGGATGTTGCGCATCAGACCGCCCTCCAGGTCGTAGGTGAGCGAGCCGATCGGCTCGTCCCCGGCCAGGGCGAGGACGCCGAGCTCGCCGTTGATGACCGCCGGGACGACGGTGACCCCGGCCATGGCCGGCTTGGCCAGCACCCCCTGCAGGAACCGGCCGACGTGGTCCGCGCCGTACAGCGGGCGGCGGGCGGCGGTGACCTTGCCGCCGCCGTCGGACCAGGCGGTGACGTCGGGGGCCAGCATCTCCAGGACGGCGTTCAGGTCTCCGCCGGCGCAGGCCTTCAGGAAGCGCCGGGTGATCTGCTCGCGCTCCGCGCTGTCGGAGTCGTAGCGGTGGCGGCGCTCCGCGACGTGCTTGCGGGCCCGGCTGGAGATCTGCCGGACCGCCGGCTCCGGACGGTCGAGGAAGCCGGCGATCTCGGCGTGGGAGTAGCCGAAGACCTCGCGCAGCACGAACACGGCGCGCTCCACGGGGCCCAGGGTCTCCAGGACGACCAGCATCGCCGTGGAGACGCTCTCGGCGAGCTCCTGCTCCTGTGCCACGTCGGGTTCGGTGAGCAGGGGCTCCGGCAGCCAGGGGCCGACGTACTCCTCCCGCGTGGCGCGGGCGGAGGTGAGCCGGTTCAGGGACAGGTTGGTGACCGTGCGCACGAGGTACGCCTTGGGGTGGCGGACCTCCGAGCGGTCGGCCTTGTTCCAGGTCAGCCAGGCGTCCTGGACGATGTCCTCGGCGTCGCTGACGGTCCCCAGCATGCGGTAGGCGGTGGCGAACAGCAGCCGCCGGTGTTCGTCGAAGGGGTCTGTCCCGGGTTCGGTCGTGATCACCGTTCGATTCTGCCCGGCGCACGGCGGAAGCTGCCACTCCTCCCCCGCCGGACGTCGGTTGGGGCCGGACGTCAGTTGAGGGTGTTCACCCGCTGGTCGTGCAGGTCGTAGCGGGCCGCCGCGATGGCGAGCTTCCCGGCGGCGACGGCGCGCGCCAGGTCCGGTTCGGCGGCCAGCCGGTCGCGGGTGCGGCGGGCGTGGGCGTCGATGGTGGCGCGGACGCGGGCGTCGCCGTGCTGGGTCCGGTCGATCGCGGGGCTGATCTGATCGGCCAGGTACTGGATGTGCGCGGGCAGTCGTTCGCCGGTCTCGTCGGCGTGGACGGCCGCGCCGACGGCCCCGCAGGACTGGTGGCCGAGGACCAGCACCAGGGGGATCCTGAGCTCCAGGACGCCGTAGGCGATGCTGCCGAGCACCGCCTCGTCCAGCACCTCGCCCGCCGAGCGGACGGTCAGCAGGTCGCCCAGGCCCTGGTCGAAGACGAGCTCCGGCGGGACCCGGGAGTCCACGCAGCCGAGGACGACGGCGAAGGGGCTCTGTCCCTTGGCGAGCCGCAGCCGGGTCGACGGGGACTCGTGGGGGTGCTCCTGACGGTACGTGCGCCAGCGGCGGTTGCCGGCGGCGAGTTCGCGCAGGGCCTGCTCGGGGGTCTGGGGACGGGATCCGGTGGCGGGAGCCGGAGGGGCGGCGGAGGCGGGGAAGGCGGAGGCCAGGCCGAGGACGGATCCGGCGGTCGCGGTGCCGGCCACGGCGGTGCGCAGCAGGGTGCGCCGGCTGGTCGAACCCGCCCTGTGCACGGCACGGTTGGGGGGAGCGACCTCGGGAGAGATGTTCGAAGTGCGTATGTTCGAAAGCATGCGCGACGGTACCCGGCTTTACCGTCCCTTGACCCATGCGTACAAGGTCATTGACGGAAATCCGTCGGGCGGTGACTCAATCCACCCGGGCCGTGGAGTGCAATCCCACAACGGCCACCCGCCCCTCGGTACGGATCGCACAGGCCGGGAACTCCCGCAGCAGGACGGCGTCGTAGGGGCCGAGCTCGGTGCGGGCCTCCTGGAACCCCGGGTGGTGGAGCGCCGCCGGGCCCTCGAGGGCCACGACGAGCAGGGTCTCGTCCGGCAGCGCGGTGAGGGCGAGTTCGCCCCGTACGACGGCGGTGCGGGCCCGGACCCTGTCCCGGTGGTACATCACGTTGAAGTTCACGACGGGGCCGCCCAGCAGCCGGCAGTCGGTCGCCCGGTCCCCCGGGAAGTGCTGCGGCGCGTACCGCTCGCCGACGAGCCGCCGAGTGCCGCCGACCGTGAGGTCCATGCCCGCCCCCTCGGCCAGGGTGAGGATCCGGTCGACGCCGGGGAAGTGCGAGAAGGGGCCGTCGGCCTCCACCTCGGCGAGGCTGACCCGCCAGGCGAAGTCGGCGGTGCCCGCGCCCTCGGGCCGGGCCGCGATCTCGCGCGTGAGGCCGCCGCCGTTCTTCCACGGTGCGGCCGGCCGGTCGGCGGCGCGCAGGATCCGGATCTCGGCGGGGCCGGGCATGGTGGTGTTTCCTTCCTTCGGGTCCGTACCGCCGGGCGGGCGGTACGGACCCGGGCGGCCGGGGCCGAGCCTATCCGGGATGCGTCAGCAGCCCGTCGACCAGGTGTGGGAGCCGCCCTGGTCGTTGGCGCCGGCGTTGTAGCCGACCTCCTGGCCGGGGGCCAGACAGAGCGTCACCCGGCCCAGGTGCTTGCGGCCCTCGTACACCTTCACGTGGTCGGGCACGCCCGGGCCGGACACGCCGTGGTTGGCCCAGGAGGAGTCCTGCTTGAACATGTCGCCCTCCCACCAGGAGTCGTCGCCGCTGTGCTCGATCTTCATGCCGTCGAAGTTGGCGTGCGTCCAGACGCAGAAGTAGCCGCTGCGGCAGTCCGCCGCCTCGGCGGCGGCCGAGGTGGCGAGGATCCCGGCGGTGGCGACCAGGACGGTCGCGAGGAGGGTGGTGAAGCGCTTCATGCGGGCGGGTTTCCCTTCGGTGGTGGTGACGTGAGGACGGTCGTGGCTTCGGTGACGGCACGGGCGCGCAGCCGCTCCCAGTCGGCGATCTCGGCGCGGTGGCGCGCCCGCACCTCGGCGAGGTCGCGGTGGGTGTGGTCGGCCTCGGGCCGGAGGTTGTTGACGACCACCGAGGCGCGGAACCAGCCGGGCTGGTCCCCGTAGAGCCGCTGCTGCGCCGCGGCGAGGCAGCCGTCGGTGTGGGCGCGTACGACGTGGCCGGTGGGGAGCGCGAGGGACAGCTCCGCCGGGCCCGCGCCGAACAGGGCCGCGCTGACCCGCCGGTCGCCGGCGTCGCGCGGACGGACGGGCCCGGCGCGGGGTGGTACGAGCCCCTGGCGGGTCAGGCACGCGTCGGTGAGGCGCTGCGTGGCGGCCTTGATCAGCTCGTCGGGGTCGGCGCCGGAGCCCGGCCGCGGGGCGGGGGCCTTCCCGGCACAGCCCGCCAGCACCGCCCAGCCCGCCAGAGCGGCGCAGGCCACCGCGAACACCCGGACCACGCCGGACGCGCGGGCCGGAACGGCGGCGGACGGGGGCCGACCGGGGCGGCGCAGGCGGCGGCGCGTCCGGGAGCCGGCGAGTTCCTTGATCACGCCCAGGTGTCTAGCCGCCGGAGGCCCCCGCGCGACAGGCCGGGCGGGCCCGGCTCACCCGACTGGCCGCGCGTTTCACCCGGGGAAACGTTGCTGCTCTCCCCGCGCCCGGGGACGGGTCAGCGCAGGATGCCCGCCTGCCGGGCCGCCCGCAGCCAGGAGGGGAACTCCGACAGGATCCGGTCGTACAGGTCCTGGTCCGAGACCTTGTCGATGTCGTCGACGGCGAAGAAGCCGACGTTGTCGACGCGCCGCCCGGGCATGGTGTCGAAGCGCTCCAGCACGCCGAAGCCGGCCCGGCCCAGTCCGACGAACTGCCAGAACACCGGCTCCTCCACGGCCGCCCGCAGCTCCCGCTCGATCTCGTCGTTGCGGTACACCCCGCCGTCGGAGAAGAACAGGACCAGGGTCGGGGCCGGTACCGGGTGGGAGCGCACGAAGTCCCGCACCTCGGCGATGACCTTCTGCTCCTCGTTCTGGAAGCCGACGTGCCGCATGTCGACCTGGCCGGGGACCAGGCCCTTCGGCGGCTTCTTGCGGCCGAAGAGGCTCATCTGGCCGACGCGCACGTGCAGGCGCAGCCACTCGGGCAGGTCGCCGACGGCGAGGTCCGGCAGCCGGGCCGGGTTGGTGGCGAAGGTCCAGGCCTGCATCTCGCCGTCGTCGTCCAGCTGCGCGGCGACGGCCGCCATCCGCTCCACCACGCTCGCGACGGTGCCGCGCGCGTACAGGGTGCTCATCGATCCGGAGGCGTCGAGGACGAGGACCACGCGGGCCGTGACGCCCTGGGCGCCGGCCTTGCTCAGGCTGACGGCCACCTGCCTCTTGCGCAGCGACAGCCGTCCCCGCATGTCCTCGGGGAGCCATTCCTCGCCCTTGACCAGCCGCACGACCGCCTCACCGGCCGGCGGGGCGGCAGCGGGCGCGGGTGCGGGCGCGGGAGCCGGCCGAGCGGGGGCGGCAGCCGGAGCGGCGGGCGGCGGCGGGGCCGGCGCGGGGACGGCCGCGGGCGGCGGGGCGTCGTCCACGGTGATGCCGTAGTCGGTGGCGAGTCCGGCGAGCCCGCTCGCGTACCCCTGGCCGACGGCCCGGAACTTCCAGGCCCCGGCCCTCCGGTAGAGCTCGCCGCTCACGAAGGCGGTCTCCGGCCCGGCCTCCATGTCGAAGCGGGCCAGTTCGGCGCCGGAGACGGCGTCGAGGAGGCACAGGTGCAGTCCCGGGACCCGGCCGAAGGTGCCGCCGTCGGCGGAGGCGCAGAGCACGACCCGCTCGACGTCCCCTTCCAGGGCGGCGAGGTCGACGTCGAGGGTGTCCGCGCCGGGCCGCTTGCCGCGGTGGCGTACGGCGCCGGAGGCGTGGCGCGGCTGGTTGTAGAAGACGAAGTCCCCGTCGGAGCGGACCCGTCCGGTGCCGGCCAGCAGCAGCGCGGAGGCGTCCACGTCGGGCACTCCCGGCCCGGGCGACCAGCCGAGCACGGCTCTGACGGAGGGGGCGGCGACCGGGAGGTTGGCGCCTTTGCTCATTGTCGTCACGTCGGACAGTCTGCCCGCTGGGACCGCTCCCCGGGCCGGAATCGGCCCGGAACGCACGCCGCCGGGGTCCGCACCCACAGGTGCGGACCCCGGCGGCGCGGGGAAGCCGGCCGGAGCCTCAGGCGGGCACGATGTTCTCGGCCTGCGGGCCCTTCTGGCCCTGGGTGACGTCGAAGTTCACCTTCTGGCCCTCCTGGAGCTCGCGGTAGCCCTGGGTGGCGATGTTCGAGTAGTGGGCGAACACGTCGGCGCCGCCGCCGTCCTGCTCGATGAAGCCGAAGCCCTTTTCCGCGTTGAACCACTTCACGGTGCCGGACGCCATATCGATTCTCCTTCGGGGCCGTACCCGGGTCCGCACTGTGCGGGCCCGGCGTCGCCGTGATGATTGACCCCGTCCGAAGAACCGCGGGAACCACACCTGCAACTGCCAGGACCGTAGCACAGGGGTCCCGGGCAAACGCAGAGCGTTACATCGACCGGGTGTACGGAATCAGCCGCGGAACTCGTCCGTGCGAACGGGTGACGCCTCGGCCAGGGCCCGGGTCACGGCCTCGACGCCGCCGCGCAGCCCGTAGACGGGGGTGTTGGGCTGCTGGCGCCAGGACTCGTCGAGGCCGCCCGCGTCGACGGTGTCAAAACCGAGCTCGTCGATGAGTTCACGGACCGTCTTCTTGGCCTCCTCGTGGTCGCCGGCGACGGGGAGCGCGATCCGCTCGGGGTGCCCGGCGGGCCGCGCCCGGTCGATGATGTCCGCCGCGTAGGTGCCGTTGAAGGCCTTCACCACCGGGTGCCCGAGGTGGCGTTCGGTCCAGCGGCTCTCGGTCAGGCCCTCGTCCTCGACGCCGGCGATCCGGCCGTCGCGCTGCTTCGGGTAATAGTTGCCGGTGTCGATGACGGTGAAGCCCTCGGCCGCCCCGTCGAAGAGTCCGGCGGGCAGGTCGGGGATGTTCTTGAAGGGGATGGTGACCACCACGATCTCGGCGCCGCGCGCCGCCTCGGCGACGGTGACGGGGGTGGCCCCGGTCTCCTCCGCGAGGGCGGTGAGGGTCTGCGGGCCCCGGGAGTTGGCGACGGAGACCTGGTGGCCGAGCGAGGTGAGCCGGCGGGTGAGGTTGCCGCCGATGTTGCCGGCGCCGATGATGCCGATCTTCATGAGCTCTCCAGTGCGTACGGAGTCGGATGTCGCGTCCGTCGCAACCTCCTGGCGGGGCGCCGCATTCCGCCGTCGCACGACGCGGCGGAACGGATCGCCCGTACGGGCGAAATCTCGCCATTTCCGGGACAAGTAGAACCGGTGCGCGTTCGGGGTCCGTCATCCGGGGCAGCCGGGAATCGTACCGGCACGCGATCCCGGGGAAAGGCCACGACCCATGCTCCAGCTCCCGACCAAGCGCGTCACCTCCCTCGCCCTCACCGCCGCCGCGGGTGCGGCCGCCCTGTCCCTGGCCGTCGCCGCGGGCACCTCCGCGACCGCGGCGGCGCCGCCGTCCGTCTCCGGCAGCCCCGAGGGGGCGTTCACCCGGATCGCCGACTTCTACGGCTCGTACGTCGACGCGGTCTACGACGGGGACGGTGCCACCGCCGACCGGCTGCGCGCGTTCTACCTCTCGGAGCCCCTGCGGCGGGAGCTGCGGCAGTGGGAGGACACCCACCACGCCGACGGGGTGCTGCGCGCCCAGAACGTGCCGCTCGAGTGGAAGGTGACGTCGGTGGACAGCGGGATGGGCAAGACCAACGCCGCGGTCACGCTGACCTGGAGCGCGAACACCACCACGACGGTCCACGTCCAGGCCGACCTGGCGACCAGGAAGATCACCGCCATCCGGGACTGATCCCGGACACGCCGGTGGGGCCCGCCGACGGCGGGCCCCACCCGTGGTCTCAGGCGCCGCTCGCCCCGAGCATCTCCTCGCGCTCCACGATCTTCACGCGCTCGCGGCCCTGCGGCTCGCCCAGCGCCTTCTCGGCGGCGTCCAGCTTGTACCAGCCCTCCCAGGTCGTGTAGCGGACCCGCCGCTCGGCGAGGAAGGCCTCGACCGCCTCCGGCTCGGGGGCGGCGGGGGTCAGCAGACGCCCCTCGGCGTGGTCGGCCAGCAGGTTGGCCACGGTCTCGTTCGCGTCGCCCTTGGTGTGGCCGATCAGGCCGATCGGGCCGCGCCGGATCCAGCCGGTGACGTACGTCGAGGCGAGGTGCCCGCCGTTCTCGATGACGCGGCCGCCCTCATCGGGCACCGTGCCGGACTCCACGTCCCAAGGCAGCTTGGGCAGTTCGTCGGAGAGGTAGCCGACGGCCCGGTAGACGGACTGGACGTCCCAGTCGGTGAACCGGCCGGTGCCCTTGACGTTGCCCGTGCCGTCCAGCTCGGTGCGCTCGGTGCGCAGGCCGACGACCTTGCCGTCCTCGCCGAGGATCTCCGACGGGGACTCGAAGAAGTGCAGGAACAGCTTGTGCGGGCGGTCGCCGATGTCGCGGATCGCCCAGTTCTCCAGGGTCTTGGCGACCATGTCGGTCTGCTTGTTCTTGCGCCGCTCGGCGATCGAGCCCTCGTCGTACTCGATGTCCTCGGGGTTGACGATGACCTCGATGTTGGGCGAGTGGTCGAGCTCGCGCAGCTCCATCGGGCTGAACTTCGCCTGGGCCGGTCCGCGGCGGCCGAAGACGTGGACCTCCAGGGCCTTGTTGGCCTTGAGGCCGTCGTACACGTTCGCCGGGATCTCGGTCGGGAGCAGTTCGTCGGCGGTCTTGGCGAGGATGCGGGCGACGTCGAGGGCGACGTTGCCGACGCCGAGGACGGCGACCTTCTCGGCCTCCAGGGGCCAGGTGCGCGGCACGTCCGGGTGGCCGTCGTACCAGGAGACGAAGTCGGCCGCGCCGTAGGAGCCGTCGAGGTCGACGCCCGGGATGCCGAGGGCGCGGTCCGCGGTGGCGCCGGTGGAGAAGACGACGGCGTCGTAGAAGGTGCGCAGCTCGTCCAGCGAGATGTCGCCGGGGTAGTCGACGTTGCCGAAGAGGCGGACCTGCGGCTTGTCGAGCACCTGGTGCAGGGCGGTGATGATGCCCTTGATCCGCGGGTGGTCGGGGGCCACGCCGTAACGGATCAGGCCGAAGGGCGCGGGCATCCGCTCGAAGAGGTCGATGGACACACCGGGGTCGGCCGCCGCCTCGGACTTCAGCAGCGCGTCGGCCGCGTAGATACCGGCGGGGCCGGCACCGACGATTGCTACCCGCAGAGAGCGAGGCATGACTGGGTTCCCTTCGACCGACAATCTGACTGATCAAGGAAACCCTAAACTAAGGCCACCCTAACCCGGCACCCGCCCCCGGGTTATGACCCCATAACCGGATCTTATGGGGTGCCAAAGTCGGGCTTTGGGGCGGCTCAGGCCTCGTACTCGCTGAGGTCGATGCTGTGGAGGGTGACCCGGGCTCCGGTCTCCGGGTCGGAGGTCTCCCCGTCGCTCTCCATGCCGAGCTTGCGGATCACGTTCGCGGACTCCTCGTTGCCGACCCGGTTGACGGCGACGACCCGGTCGAGGCCCCGGTCCTGGAGGGCGAACTCCAGGGCCGCCTGGGCCGCTTCGGAGGCGTAGCCCTGGCCCCAGAAGGGCCGGCCCAGGCGCCAGCTGATCTGCACCTGGTGCCGCGTCTCGGGCAGGTCGTCGGCGGCGGACAGGCCGACGGCCCCGATCAGCTCGCCGGAGGCGAGGAGCTCGACGGCGAACAGGCCGAAGCCCTCGTCGTCCCACTCCTCCTCCCAGCGCTCGATGGCGTCGGCGGTCTCCTCCAGGCCGAGCGCGGAGCCGTCGCCGGTCCAGCGCATCACGTCCGGGTCTGCGTGGATCTCCGAGAGGGGGACGAGGTCGTCGTCGGTCCAGCGGCGGAGGAGGAGGCGGGGGGTGCGGATCTCGGTCATGCCCACATCCTGCCGAACGCGGTCCGACCAGGGGTAATCGGGCCCGCCCGGACCGCGCGGGAGGCCGCCCTCAGGGCACCGTGATGGCGTCCAGCTTCGCCCGGAGGTAGACGTGCGAGTCGACCGGCTCGTGCGCCACCCGGCCGACCGGGGCGGGCAGGGACTCGACGCGGGTGTGCGCGTCGCACTCGTAGAAGTAGACCAGCGACAGCAGCTCCTCGGCCGGGGCGTGCGCGGGCGGCGGCAGCACCCGGTGGCGGCCGGCCCGCCAGCGGTCCCCGGTCCAGCGGGCCAGCAGGTCTCCGATGTTGACGGTGAGCGCCGCCGGGTCCCAGGGTGCGTCCTGCCAGCCGCCCTCGTCGGTGTGGATCTGCAGGCCGCCCGCGCCCCTCTCGCGGTCCAGGACGGTCACCGTCCCGAAGTCGGTGTGCGGCCCGATGCGGAACTGCCCGGGCAGCGGCTCGCCGGTCACCTCGGCACCCGGGTACCAGTTGACGTTGAACCCCCAGGTGGGGTGCCCGGTGTGCCGGGTGAAGTGGTCCGCGGGCAGGGCCAGGGCGACGGCCAGCAGCTCCAGCAGTTCGTCCGAGAGGGCCCGCATGGCGGCCAGGTACTCGGCCACCGGCGGCCGCAGCGCCGGCACCTCGGCGGGCCAGGTGTTGGGGCGGAACCACTCGGCGTCCACCGCGGCCACCCCCGTCGGCTCCTCGGCCGCCCAGGACCAGGACTCCTTCAGGTCGGGCGGCGAGGCCGTCCCCTCCGCGTAGCTGTTGGCCTCCGCCCCGGGACCGAGCCAGCCGCGCCCGCCGACGCTCACGGCGTACGGCTGCTTCGCCTCGGGCGGCAGCCTGAAGAAGGCGCGGGCGGCCTCGCGGATCCGGGCGGGCAGTTCCGGGTCCACGCCGTGCCCGGTGACCAGCAGGAAGCCGGCCGTCTGGAGCGCCTCGTCGACGCGGGCGGCGGTCCGGGAACGGGCGGCTGGGTCGCCGGAGCGCCACGGCCCGAGGTCGATGACGGGTACCTGGGTGCGGGGCATGGGGACCTGCCTTCCGGGAAGGGGGCCGGGTGTCCGCTCCGAGCGTAGGGGCCGTGGGACCACTGTGACCGCCGAACGGGCCCGAGTGCTCCGGACGTGGCCGGTAGGTTCCGGGCGGCGGGCCGGGGCCGGGGTGGTCAGTCCGGGAGGGGGGTGCCGCAGCGGGAGCAGTAGCGGGCGGCGGACTCCGTGGCGAGGCGGCCGCAGTCGGGGCAGACCCGGTGCAGCAGGCACGCCGTCTCCCCGCCTTCGGCGGTGCCGATGCCGAGGCCGGGGCGCCGGGTGTGGACGGTGAGGTACGCCAGCCCCTGCGGGCCGGCGGTCAGGGAGCGCCGGGCGCCGCGCGCGAGCCAGCAGGCGGTGTGCGGGCGCAGCCGGTGCGGGCCGTCCTCGGTGTCGAGCCGGCCGCCGCCCTCCACCACGACCAGCAGGACGTCGAGGGCGGGCTCCGCGTGCTCCGCGATGACCGTTCCCGGACGCAGCCGGATCAGGTTGGCGTCCAGGCCGCGCCCGGTTCCGGTCAGCCGCCACAGGGCGCCGGTCGCGTCGGCGGGGGCTTCGGCGATCACCGCGTCGAGGTCCGTGAGGATCCCGGCGAGGTGCGGGTGCGTCGTCATGGCTGGTCCTTCCCTGCCGCGAGCTCGTGCCTCCGCAGTCATACACGATCACGGCCGACCGTTTCCGGCCGATCCGCTGTTTGTGTTCCGACTGCCCGCAGTCCCTCCCGTCGCACCCCGGCCACACCCCGGCGGCGTCGCCCGCGGGCCCGGGCGGTAGGGTCGTGTCCGGATTGCGCCGTCCTCGACCGGATCGGGCGCAAGGGGGTGTCCGCGGACGCGCCCCGGGCCCGGCCGACGGTCGATCACCGTCCAGGCGCGGCCGCTCCTGCCTCCCTGCCCCGCCCGTACGGAAACCTGCCCCGCATGCACCCCAGCACCACCGTCGCCGACGCCCCCGGCGACGCCCCCGCCCCCGTCCCCTCCCCGCGCAGGCGCCTGATCACGCCCCGGGCCCCCGCCCGGCCGAGCACGGCCGCCGCCGTCCACAGCGTCAGCGCCGCCACCACCGTCCTGCTGGTCCTGGTGGGGATCGGCGCGATGATCCACGAGCCGGTGCTGATACCCCCGCTGGCCGCGAGCGCCGCGCTGGTGCACAGCGCCCCCACCCTGCCGCTGGCCCAGCCGCGCGGGGTGGTCATCGGGCACCTGATCGGCGCGGCCACCGGTTTCGCGGTCCTGGCCGCGGCGGGAAGCAGCGCCTGGGCGGCGGCCCTGGCGGCCGGACTCACCCTGGCCCTGCTGACGCTGGCCCGCACCCCGCACTCCCCGGCGGTGGCCACGGCCGTGGTGACCGTGCTCCAGAGCCCGACGCCCGCCCGGTTCGTCCCGCTGCTGTTCGGGTCGACCGTGCTGCTGGTCCTCACCGGCTACGCCGGTTCCCGCATCCGCCGCGGCGCTCCGAGGTACCCCGCGTACTGGTGGTGACCTCCGGGCGCGCCTGCGCTGCGGCGAGGGGGCACGGACGCTACTCCTTGTCGTGTGGAAATTTCTGCGAAGGACGTCTTCGGGGCCCCCTGCTGGGTGAGTCTGATGGCCCGCGACCTGGAGGCGTCCCAGCGCTTCTACGCGGCGGTGGTGGGGTGGAGCTTCCGCCGGGCCCGGCTGGGCGCGGCCTTCTCGGTGGCCGTGATGGACGGTGTACCGGTGGCCGGGATCGGGGCGCTGGCCACGGATCTGGCGGTGGCGGTGGCCTGGACCCCGTACTTCGCGGTCGACGACGTGGACGTGGCGGCCGCCCGGATCCGCGAGCGCGCCGGCACGGTCGCGGTGGGCCCGGTCTCCTTCCCCGGGGGCGGGCGGGCCGCGCTGGTCGCCGACCCGGACGGCGCGGTCTTCGGGGTCTGGCAGGGGCCCGTCTCCTCGGGCTGGCGCGTGGGCGTGGGACCGGCCCCGGCCTGGCTGGAGCTGCGGACCCGCAACGCCTTCGACGCCGCGCTGTTCTACGGCGAGGTGCTGGAGTGGGCCACGGGGCGCGAGGGGTGCTGTGAGGTCTCGTACGAGGAGGAGCGGGTCGTCCTGCGGCAGGGCGGGGAGCCGGTGGCCCGGCTGGACAGCGGCCCGGCCGAGCAGGGCGCCTACACCCCGCACACACGGGCCCGCTGGCACGTGCACTTCCGGGTCGCGGACCTGGACTCCGCCGTGGAGTCGGCGCTCGACCTCGGCGGGCGCGCCGTGTCGGTGGTCACCTCGGACGGCACCGAACGCTTCCTGCTGCTCCGCGACCCGGACGGGGCCCTGTTCACCCTGACGGAGCGGGTCGGCCCGCCCCCGCCGCGGGAGGACGGCCCGCGCTGACGGGTCCGCTCGCCGGTCCCCGGCCCCGCGGGGAGACTGGGTCCGGGAGGAGGTACGCCATGGACCCGGTGGCGGCACTGGACCGGATCGCGTTCCTGCTGGAGCGCGCGCAGGCACCGACCTACCGGGTGCGGGCCTTCCGTACGGCGGCGGCCGCCGTGGCGCACCTGGGCGAACGGGAGACCGCCGAGCGCGCCGCGGCCGGCTCGCTGGAGGCGGTCAAGGGCATCGGCCCCAAGACCGCCAAGGTGGTGCGCGAGGCGCTGGCCGGCGGGATCCCCGAATACCTGGGCGCCCTGGAGGAGGAGGCCGCGGCGGTGCCGCAGGGGCCGCCCCCGTCCGCGGCCGCCACCGCGCTGCGCGCCGCCCTGCGCGGGGACTGCCACCTGCACTCGGACTGGTCCGACGGCGGGAGCCCGATCGAGGCGATGGGGCGGGCCGCGGCGGAGCTGGGGCACGAGTGGGCGGTGCTGACGGACCACTCGCCGAGCCTGAAGGTCGCCCGGGGGCTGTCGCCGGAGCGGCTGCGCGAGCAGCTTCGGGTGGTGGCGGAGCTGAACGCGCGGTGGGCACCGTTCCGCCTGCTGACCGGGATCGAGTGCGACATCCTCCTCGACGGCTCCCTCGACCAGGAGCCGGAGCTGCTGGAGCAGCTCGACCTGGTGGTGGGATCCGTCCACTCGAAGCTGCGGATGGAGTCGCCCGCGATGACGCGCCGGCTGCTCAAGGCGGTGCGCAATCCGCTGCTGGACGTCCTCGGGCACTGCACGGGCCGGCTGGTCACGGGCCGGACCCGTCCCGAGTCGGTCTTCGACGCCGAGGCCGTCTTCGCGGCGTGCGCGGAGTCGGGCACGGCCGTGGAGGTCAACAGCCGTCCCGAGCGCCTCGACCCGCCCCGACGGCTGCTGCGGATGGCCGTCGCGGCGGGCACCCTCTTCGCGGTCGACACCGACGCGCACGCGCCGGGCCAGCTGGACTGGCAGATCCTGGGCTGCGCGCGGGCGGCGGAGTGCGGGGTTCCGGTGGATCGGGTGGTCAACACCTGGCCCGCCGAGCGGCTGCTCGCCTGGACCCGGTCGTAGGCGGGAAACGGCGGGAAACCGCGGGAAACGGGACGGGCCCCGGCCGCGCGATGAGCGGCCGGGGCCCGTCGGTGGGCGGGTGCCCGGGTCAGCCTCCCGTGCCGGTGGACGGGCGGCGGTAGGTGAGGGCCAGCCCGGCCAGCACGGCGCCGGTGCCGGCGCAGAGCACGGCGGTGACGCCGGACCATGCGTAGGGCCCGCCGAGGGCGCCTTCGAGCGGGTCGAAGAGCACCAGGCCGCCCACGACGTGCAGGGTGACCACGGCGAGCGCGGCCACCGCCGCCACCCGCCAGACCGCCGGGGCGTCGCGCACGGCGAGCAGGGCCCCCAGTGCCAGGCAGAGCAGGGAGACCGCGAGCGCGGCCAGGGTCTCCGGCGCGGGCGGCCGGGCCAGGTTGCCGGGGAGGTGGAGGACCCCGCACAGCAGCAGTACGGCGGCGGTCGGCCAGCGCAGTACGTGGCCCAGCGCGCCCGCCGCCGGGGCGGCGGCGGGGCTCCGGTCCGGCGCGGCGGCGGACCGGTCCGGCGCTATGGGCGCCCGGTCCGTCCCGGCCGGCGCCAGCTCGTCCTCGGGCGGTGCCGGCGCGGCGACGGCCGCGGCGGCCTGCGCGGCGGGGGCCCGCACCGGCTCCGGCGCGGCGGCCGCCGCAGCCGGGTCCTGCGGTGGCGGGGGCAGATCCGTCCGCTCGGGGGGCGGGTCCGTGCGGGGGGTGCCGTCGGGGCCGAGGATGCTGGCCAGCAGGGCCACGTCCTCGATGGGCCGGCCGACGGCCGCCGCCCGCAGGGTGATGTCGGCCTCGGCCTCCTCCAGGGGGTGTTCGCCCAGCAGGGCGACCATGTGGCGGACGTCGTCCACGGGCCGCGCGACGGCGGCGGCGCGGAGCGCGTCGTGCCCCGGAGTGTCGAGCCGGCCGCTCTCCTTCAGGAGGCTGACCAGCGCGGTGACCTCCTCGACGGGCCGGCAGGTGGCCGCCGTCTCCAGCAGGGTGCGGACGGGCTCGGGGTGCGGGGCGGCGGGGTGCGGGGCGGGGCCGGGTGCGGGGTCCGGTCCGGCCGGGGCCGGGCCGGCGGACGGCGGGTCCGGGGCGGCCTCGGGGGCCGGGGGCGCGGGTCCGTCGGTGGGGTGCGGGGTGGCGGGGAACCCGTCGCGGTCGCCGTGGTCCGGCGCCGCGAGGGTGCTGGGGTCATTCATGGAAAGCTCCGTTCGCCGACGCGCGGGTCTACACATCGCGCGCCGGTCATCGTGCGTCATGGGAATCGCACGCTTTGTTACATTCAGCGGCACCGGCCACGACTGCGCCATTCGGGGCGGGCAAACGGGGGGCGTCCCGGCGTGTCCGCGCCCCGGGCCGGACACGCCGGGGGCGGGGCGGGACGGGTGCGGCGGCGGCGCGCACAGTGGCCTGACCGACCGTCGAGGAGGGGCTGAGCCGTGCCGGATCCCCGTCCCGCCCGCCGCCGCCGCGTCCACCGCGGGCTGCTGGGCGCGCTGTTGCCCGCGCTGGTCCTGCTGATGCCCGGTGCCGCCGCCTCGGGGCCGCCGGCCGCGGTGGCGGGGGCCGGAAGCGGGGAGCGGCCGCAGGTGCGGACCGCCGAGGGACCCGTTCGCGGCCGCGGGCACGGGGCGTACGACACGTTCGAGGGAATCCCGTACGCGGCGGCGCCGACCGGCCCGCTGCGCTGGCGTCCGCCGCGGCCGGCGCCGCGCCGGACGGGGGTGCTGGACGCCGGGGCTCCGGGGGCGCGCTGCGCGCAGCTGCCGGCACTCGGGCCGGGCGGGCCGGCCGGCTCGGAGGACTGCCTGTTCCTGAACGTGACCGCCCCGGCGGGGCGGGGGCGGGCGCGGCCGGTGATGGTGTGGTTCCACGGCGGCGGCTTCCGCTTCGGCTCGGGGGACGCGTACCGGCCGGAGCCGCTGGTGGCCGCGGGCGGTGTGGTGGTGGTGACGGTCAACTACCGGCTCGGCGTCTTCGGGTTCTTCGGCCACCCCGAGCTGGGCGGCGCCCCGGACTTCGGGCTCGCCGACCAGCAGGCGGCGCTGCGCTGGGTGCGGGCGAACGCGGCCGGTTTCGGGGGTGATCCGGGCCGGGTCACCGTCTTCGGGGAGTCGGCGGGCGCCTTGAGCGTCTGCGCGCACCTGGTCTCCCCCGCCTCGGCGGGCCTCTTCCACCGGGCGGCCGTGCAGAGCGGCTCCTGCTCGACGACGATGCCGCCGTACTCGGTGCTGCCGTCGGTGGGGACGTACGAGCCCTTCGTGCCCGAGGAGCGCACGGTCGCGGCCGGCGCGACCGCGGCGTCCTCCCTCGGCTGCGGCGGCCGGCCAAACGGGCGGGTGCTGGAGTGCCTGCGCGCCCTGGACACGGGCCGGCTGCTGACGGCGGAGCTGATGGAGCGGTTCTCGGGGGTCGCGTACGGCAACGCCCTGCTGCCGCTGGAGCCGGCGCGGGCGCTGGCGGCGGGGCGGTTCCAGCGGGTGCCGGTGGTGCAGGGGAGCAACCTCGACGAGATGCGGCTGTTCCTGGCGCAGACGCTGGCGGCGTATCCGGTGGGCGGCGAGGAGGGCTATCGGGCGCGGCTGCGGACCTCCTTCGGCGCGGCGGCCGCCGAGGTGGGGGCCGCGTACCCGCCGGACGCCTTCGCGACGCCGTCGCTGGCGTGGGCCGCGCTGCTCACCGACGCCTCCTTCACCTGCCCGACGCTGCGGGACGGCCGGGCGCTGGCCCGGCACGTGCCGGTGTACCAGTACCTGTTCGCCGACCGGGGGGCGCCGGACTTCACCGGGCTGCCGGAGCCCGCCGGCTTCCCCTTCGGGGCGGCGCACGGCTTCGAACTGCCCTATCTGTTCACCACGGTGGCGCTGGCGGAGCCGCAGCGGGCTCTGTCGGGCCGGATGACCGGCTACTGGACGCGCTTCGCCGGCACGGGGGCGCCGGACGTGCCGGGCGCCCCCGCCTGGCCCCGGTTCGCACCGGGCTCCCGCTCGGTGCTGGAGCTGGCGCCGGGACCGGGCGGGGTCCGCCCGGTCGACGCGGCGGCGGAGCACCACTGCGCCCTGTGGGACTCCCTGTCCTTCACGCGGTCACCCGCTCCGTGAGCGGGGCGCGTTCAGAGCCGGACGTCCCAGGTGAGGCTGGTGGTCAGTGCGCGGGCGGCTTCGGGGTCGCGGACCGAGGGGGTGCGGTCGGCGACGCCGACCGACAGCTTGTGGCCGCGCAGGTCGAGCAGCCACAGTTCGGCGACGCGGACCTCGGTGCGTCCCGCGAAACGCTTGAGCTCGCGGCCGTCGAGGTACCAGCGGATCTCCGGCTGCCGTCCGTCCGGGCCGTGCAGGCGGGGGACGGTCACCTTGGCGGTGTGCCGCAGCCGCAGGGTGCGGTCGGTGGGGGTGAGCGGGGTGGCCAGGCGCGCGTGCCGGTGGAAGCCGGTGGTCATGGCCTCGACGCCGGGGAGGTTGAAGGGCTTGCCGAGGACCCGCATCAGGGAGTTGTCGGTGGGCCGGTAGAGGCCGGTGACGTAGTAGCCGCCGCCCTCGTAGGCGCCGACCGTGCCGCCGTCGGGTGAGGTCTCGCCGAGCCAGCGGTACCACTTGGTCCGCTCCGCCGCCATCCGGCCGGCGTCGAGGGTGGAGGTGTTGGGGTCGCCGGGTTCGGCGCCGGTGTACTTCTCGTAGCCGGGGACGCCCGGGTAGAAGTACTCGTCGGCGAGCTTGCCGAGGGAGTGGCCGGTCTCGTGGATGGCGACCTGGCCCGACTTGGGGTGGCCGGCGGAGGCGGTCGAGATGCCCTCGTAGCCGAGGGCGGCACTGGGTTCGTTGTATCCCGCGCCACCGTACTTGGCGCTGTTGGCGAGGACGATGACGAGGTCGGCGGCGGGTGCCCTGGCGACGTACGCGTCCACCTTGGGCTGGTCCACGCAGAGCAGCCGCTCGATGGACTCGCACCAGAAGTACGAGCCGAGCGCGGTGTCCCGGACGGTGTCGGGGCCCGGGTCGCCGGAGACCCCGGACTGGGCGGAGACGGCGTCGACGGTCCAGACGTTGAAGAGGTCGCGGTAGGTGGTGTACGGCTCGACGGCGGTGACCTCGGCCCATTTGGCGCGGGCGTCCGCGTGGAAGCGGTCCAGTTCGCCGGCGGTGTAGCCGTCGCCGATGACGACGACGTCGAGCCGGTCCGCGGTGGGGCCGTTGTCGATCGTCTTGGTGACCCGGCCGTCGGCGGCGCGCGCGGCCTCGGAGAGGCGGGGTGCGGCCTGGGACCGCCCGGCGGCGGGTACCAGGGCGTGGCCGGACCCGGCGTCGCCGCCGTCTTCCGGCCCGGGTATCTCGACGCGCACGCCGGCCGGGCGGGGCGGGTCGGCGGCGGTCGCGGGGGCGGCAGCGGCGGCCAGCAGCGCGGCGCTCGCGCAGGCCGCGGCGAGCGCCGTGCGCAGGGTCGGCCGGACGGTTCGCCTCATGAAGTCCTCCGTGGGGAAAAGGAGTCGGGCAGGGTGTTAAGCATTGGATTAACTCTGCTGAACTGGCTGCTTAAACTAGGCGGCGCGCCGGACCGTGCGCAATGGCCGACTCCGGTTCGATACTGGGGAGTTGGCACGAGCAGGGCGACAACAGGGGGAATTCATGGACGAGCCGGCCGAGATCGGACGCCGGGTACAGCGGCTGCGCACCGAACGCGGTCTCACCCAGCGGCAGTTGGCACAGCCCTCCTACACCCCGGCGTACGTGTCGACCCTGGAGTCCGGCAAGGTGCGCCCCTCCGAAACCGCGCTGCGCTTCCTCGCCGGGCGGCTCGGCACCTCGTACGAGGAACTCGCCACGGGCCGTCCGGCCCACCTGGCCACCGAGCTGCGGCTCGCCCTGACCGACGCCCAGCGCGCTCTGGCCACCGGCCCCGCGGGGGAGGCCGCGGCGCAGTTCCGGCGGCTGCTGGCCGAGGCCGAGCGGCTGGAGCTGGCCGACGAGCGGGCCGAGGCGCTGCTCGGGCTCGGCGACTGCGCGCTGGAGGCCGGGGAACTGGCGGACGCGGCACGGCACTTCGAGGCGGCGGAGCTGCTGCTGGCGGACCAGCCGCTGCCCCGCCGGGCCCGGGCGGTCCGGGGCCGCGCGGTCGCCCACCTGCTGGCCGGGGAGCTGCGCTACGCCTGCTACCTGCTGGAGTCGGCGATCGACGCCCTGAACGCGGGCGGGCTCGGGGACCCGGAGGCGCTGGTGCTGCTGTACTCGGCGGTCATCGGCCCGTACATCGACATGGGCGCCCACGCCCGCGCGGCCCACGCGGCGGAGCTGGCGCTGGCACTGGCTCCCCAGGTCGGTGATCCGGCGCTGGTGGCGGGGATGCACCGGCAGGTGGCGCGGACCTTCCTGACCGAGGGCCGGGTGGCCGACGCCGACGCCTCGCTCGCGAAGGCCCAGGCGGTGTACCGGCAGCTGCGGCTGCGGACCGATCTGGCGCACTGCCACTGGATGCGCGGCTACGTCCAGGCGCAGCACGGGGAACTGGCGGCGGCGGAGCGGGAGTTGCGGACCGCACGGGAGATGCTGGTGGCACGGCGGGCGGCGCTCTACACCGCGCAGGTGGAGGTGGAACTGGCCGACGTGCTGCGCCGCCTGGGCCGCTACGAGGAGGCCGCCGGGCTGGTGTCGGGGCTGCTGGAGGAGGGTTCGGGCCCGGGCGCGGTGCACGCGGGCGGCGCGCACCGGCTGCTGGGGCTGATCGCCGAGGAGCGCGGGGACGCCGAGGCGGCCGAGGAGCACTACGTACGGGCGCTGGCGCTGCTGGAGCGCAGCGGGGCGGGCGGGGACATGGCGGACCTGTGCAGGCTGCTGGGCGACCTGCTGCGCAGGGAGGGTCGTACGGAGGCGGCGATGGACGCCTACCGCACCGGACTCGGGCACCGCGCGGCGCCGGGCACCACCACCCTGGGCCCGGCGCCGGCGGCCCCGGCGCACCTGGCCCCGCTCCCGGCGCCGCCTCGCTGAGGCCGCGCCGGGGTGGGGCCGGCCGGTCAGTGGTTCTCGGTGGGCCGGAGGTCGCGCGGGATCAGCGCCCAGGCGGTGGCCGCGGCGGCGACGGCGAGGGCCGCGGCCAGGAGGAAGGCCGGGGTGATCGCCAGGGTGTAGGCGTGCGTGGCGGTCTCCAGGAGGGTCTGGCCGACCGCGCCGCCGAGCCGCTCGGCGGTGTGCGCCGCCTCGCCGACCGAGTCCCGTACGGCGTTCGCGGCGGGGCCGTCCAGGTCGAGCACCGGCAGGTTGCCCCGGTAGAGCGCGGCGGCGGTGCTGCCGAGGATGGCGACGCCCATCGCGGAGCCGAGTTCGTAGCAGGTCTCCTCGATGGCGGCGGCGCTGGAGACCTGGTCGGCGGGTGCGGCGGAGACCAGGGTGACGGAGGCCACGGTGGTGGCGAGGCCTGCGCCGAGCCCCATGACGGTCAGGCCGGCCGCGAAGGCCGCGTATCCGGGCTCGGTGAACTGCTGGACGGTCCAGGGCATCGCCATGCCGGCCGCGAGGACCACGAGTCCGGCGCCCAGCACGTGCCGCACGGGGTGGCGCTGCATCAGGGCGGGGGCCACCATCGAGGCGCAGATCAGCGCCAGCGGGGCGGGCAGGAGCCGCAGTCCGGCCTCCAGCGGGGTGTAGCCCTGGCCGTACTGGAACCACTGGGTGACGAGGAAGAGGACCGCGCCCATGCCGACCATCGGGAGGAAGATCGCGGTGGCGGCGACGCTGAAGGCGGGCTTGGCGAACAGCCGCACCTGGAGCAGCGGGTGCTCCAGGCGCAGCTGGCGGCGGACGAAGACGGTGAGCGCGACGGCGGCGAGGGCGAGCAGGGCCCAGGACAGCGGGTCGGCGATGCCGCTCTTGCCGAGCTGCTTGATGCCGCCCGCAAGGGCGAGCATGCCGGCGACGGACTGGGCGACGCCCCACCAGTCCCAGGCGCCGTCGCCGCGCGGGGCGCGCGATTCGGGCAGGTAGCGCAGGCCGGCGGCGACGATGACGGCGGCGACGGGGAGGTTCAGGAGGAAGGCGGAGTGCCATCCGTGGTCCTGGACGAGGAGGCCGCCGACGACGGGGCCGAAGGCCATGCCGCCGCCGAACACGGCGGCCCAGACGGCGAGGGCGAAGGCGCGCTCCTTGGCGTCGGTGAAGACGCTGCGCAGGATCGAGAGGGTGGCCGGCATGATCGCCGCGCCGCCGACGCCGAGCAGGGCGCGGGCGGCGATCACGTGCCAGGCCTCGGTGGAGAACACGGCGATCAGCGAGGCGGCGGAGAAGATGCCGAAGCCCGCCATCAGCAGCCGCTTGCGGCCCCAGCGGTCGCCGAGGGCTCCGGCGGTGACGAGCAGTCCGGACAGCGCGAGGGCGTAGACGTCGATGATCCACAGCTGCTGCACGGCTCCGGGCTGGAGATCGGCGACGAGCGAGGGGAAGGCCACGTTGAGGATCGTGGTGTCCATCGAGATGAGCAGGAGGCTGCCGGAGAGGATCGCGAGGACGATCCAGCGGCGGGGGTCCCGCGTGGGGGTGTGCATGGAATTCCGTTCGAGGGGGTGCCTGTGCGCACCAGAATGAGTCTCCGTCGCCCCGAATGATACAAGGATGTCTCAATCGGAGCAACGAAGACTCATAGCAGGGTCCTCGTCCGGCAAGCGCGGGGAGCCGGCCGCTCCCCGGGTTTCACGGGGCCGCCCCCGGGCACAAGCCCACTGCCGCCCCGCGCATTCGCGGGGCGGACCAATGTGCGGGGGGCGGGCCTCAGCCCTCGCCCGGGGTGCGGGCGCGGGCCCCCGAGCGGGTACGGGCCGCGGAGCGGGCCCGGTCCGGGTGGCGGCGGACGTACTCGTCCTCCAGCTCCTTCAGCCGCTGGGTGTGCGTGGCCAGCGCGTCGTCCGAGCCGTGCAGCAGGGTCTCGTGGCGCGTGCGGTGGATGGTCTCCAGCTCCTTGAGCAGCCGGCCGTCCTCCAGCTTCCGCGCCGCCGCACCCTCGGCGTGCTCCGCCATGGCAACCACCTCCAGGTCCTACGGTAGACGCGTCGCGGCGGATCAGCCGTCCGGGCCCGGCTCGGGCTCCGGGGGCCGCGCCGGCGCCGGTTCGTCCCCCGGCTCGCCGGCCCCGGAGCGCAGGGCGCAGTAGACCGACCAGGCCACCGAGACCAGCGGGACCGCGACCACCGCGCCGACCACGCCGGCCGCGATGGCCCCGGCGACGACCGAGACGGCCACGACGAGCGGGTGCAGGCGCACGGCCCAGCTCATCACCAGCGGGTGCAGCAGGTGCCCCTCGATCTGCCCGATCACCACGATCAGCGCGATCACCACCGCCGCGATGACCGGCCCCCGCGCCGCCAGCGCCACCACCGCGGCGACCGCGAGGGCGACGGGCGATCCCACCAGGGGCACGAAGGCCGCGAAGAACTCCAGCAGGGCCAGCGGGAGGGCGAGCGGCACCCCGAGCAAATACAGCGCCACCCCCACGAGCACCGCGTTGGTCGCCGCGACCAGCACGATCCCGTGCGTGTACCCGGTGAACGTACGCCAGGCCGCGCTCCCGGCGAGCGCCGTGCGGCCGCGCGCCCGCTCGGGCAGCTGGGCGCAGAACCATGCCCACTGGCGGCCGCCGCCGTGCAGGAAGAACACCGAGGAGAACACCGCGAGCGCCAGCACGGTGAGCACCTGCACCACGTGGCCGGCTCCGCTCACCGCCGTGCTCAGCAGGGTCGAGCGGTGCGTGGACAGGTAGTCGCCGATCTTGGCCTGGAGGCCGGTGAGCGCTCCCGGGTCCAGCCGGAAGGGCGGCCGCTCCAGCCATGTCTCGATGCTGGCCAGGCCCTCGCGGAACTCCCGGACCAGGGTGGTGCTCTCCCCCGCCACCGCTTCGCCGACCAGCGCGAGGATGCCCAGCAGCAGGACGGTGCTGCCGACGAGGGTGACCGCGACGGCCGCGGAGCGGGGCAGGATCCGGGCCAGGCCCCGGGTGGGCGGCGACAGGAGGGCGGTCACCACGAGGCCGAGGAAGAGCGCCACGCCGATCTCGTGGAAGCGGCCGAGCAGCGAGAACACGGCGTAAACCGCCCCGCCCACGACCAGCAGGCGCCAGGCGTAGGCGGCGGCCGTACGCAGGAACGGGGACACCGGCGGCATGACCCATGGGTGCCACCGGCGGCGGCCGCTGCCACGCCCCGGGTGCCGTTTTGACCCGTCCGGGGCGAAAATGCGTTGCCCGGGTGTGCGCCCGCCGCGCAGGATGGTCGGCCGTGAGCAGATCCCGCTTGGCCTCCGTACTGCCCGACCTGGCCCCCTGGCGTTCCGGCCGTGACTTCCGGCTGCTGTTCTTCCAGGGGACGGTCACCTTCTTCGGCTCCTTCATGGCGATGATCGCCCTGCCGCTCCAGATCAAGCACCTGACGGACTCGCCGCTGGCGGTCGGTGCCATGGGCGCGGTGGAGCTGGTCCCGCTGGTGGTCTGCGGGCTGTACGGCGGGGCGCTGGCCGACGCGGTGGACCGGCGCCGGCTGATCCTGCTGACCGAGGCCGGGCTCGGGCTGCTCGCACTGGTGCTCCTGGTGAACTCGCTGCTGCCGGACCCGCTGCTGTGGCCGCTGTACGTGGTGGCGGCCGGGGTGTCGGCGCTGACCGGCCTCCAGCGTCCGGCGCTGGACTCGCTGATGGCCCGGATCGTGCCGCACGACCAGCTCAGCGCGGCCGCCGCGCTCAACGCGCTGCGCTACCAGTTCGGGGCGATCGCAGGCCCGGCGCTGGCCGGTGTGGTCGTCGCGTACGCCGGCTACGCGTCTGCCTACGCGGTGACCGTGGCGGGCTTCGCCGTCTCGGTGGCGCTGTGCGCGCGGCTCAGCCCGGCACCGCCGGCCGGGGGCGCGGAGCGGCCCTCGCTGCGGGGCATCGCCGAGGGCGCCCGGTACGCGTGGAGCCGGCCGGTGCTGCTGGGCACGTACGCCGTCGACCTGGCGGCCATGTTCTTCGCGTTCCCGAACACGATCTTCCCGTTCCTGGCCGACGAACTGGACGCCGTGTGGGCCCTGGGTCTGATGTACGCGGCGGGCGCCGTGGGCTCGCTCGTGCTGGGACTGACCAGCGGCTGGGTGTCGGGGGTGCGCCGGCACGGACTGCTGGTGGTCTTCGGAGCGGCCGCGTGGGGACTGGCCATCGCGGCGGCGGGCTGGTTCTCGAGCATCTGGCTGGTGCTCCTGTGCCTCGCGGCGGCCGGCGCCGGCGACATGCTGAGCGCGCTGGGCCGCTCCACGATCTGGAACCAGACGATCCCGGAGGAGCTGCGGGGACGCCTCGCGGGGATCGAGGTGCTCTCGTACAGCGTCGGCCCCCAGCTCGGACAGGTCCGGGCGGGCACCATGGCGGGCTGGACGGGGACCCGGCCGGCGTTCTGGAGCGGCGGGCTCGCGTGCGTGGCGTCCGTGGCGCTGCTGGCCGCCCTGCTGCCGAAGCTGATCTCCTACGACGCGGACACCGACGAGGACGCGCAGCGCCGCCGGGCCGCCCGGGAGGCACAGGCCGGGCCCCAGCCGGACCCGACGGGCGCGACCGCCTGACCCGGGCGCCCGAACGGCGGTCCTCGCGGTGCGCGGGGCGGCCGGGGCCGGGAGGGTGACGGCATGGGCGACTGGTGGTACCGCAACATCCTGGAGCCGGGGAAACTGCCCCTGCTCCTGGCGCTGTCGGCGTTCGTGGTGACGTTCACGGTGACCCGGGTCGTCACCCGGATGATCCGGGCCGGCAAGGGGCCGTTCCGCAACGTCACCCCGGGCGGCCTGCACGTGCACCACTGCGTCCCCGGCGTGATCCTGATGACCGTCGGCGGCTTCACCGCCATCGCGGGCGGCCGTACGGGGTGGGGTTCCTGGGTGGCGGCCGTGCTGTTCGGGATGGGCACGGGCCTGGTCCTGGACGAGTTCGCGCTGATCCTGCACCTGAGCGACGTCTACTGGACCGAGGAGGGCACCCTCAGCGTCGAGGTGGTGGTCATGACCTCCGCCCTGGCCGGCCTGCTGCTGTGCGGGTTCCTGCCGCTGGGCGTGGACGGGCTGACCGAGGACCAGCAGGCGAACCGTCTGTTCCTCGGCGCCACCGTGCTGTTCAACCTGCTGCTCGCGGCGGTGGCCCTGTTCAAGGGCAAGCCCCGGCTCGCGGTGTTCGGGGTGGTCGTCCCGGTGATCGCCCTGTTCGCGGCGGTACGGCTGGCCCGCCCGGCCTCGCCGTGGGCGCGCCGCTTCTACGGGCACCGCCCCAGGACCCGGGCCCGCACCATCAAGCGGGCGTACCGGCACGACCGCCGCTGGGGCGGGCTGGAGCGCCGCGTCGGCTACCTGATCGGCGGCGCGCCCAGCCGGTAGCCAGCCGGTGTGCGGGCGCGCCGCGCGTCCGGGCTCAGGCGGAGGCGGGGGCCTCGTCGAGCTCCCACGCGTGGCGCTTGAACTCCCGCTGGAAGTCGGCGTGGTCCTCCCACTGGCGGGCGATGCCGCGCAGCACGTCCCAGTGGTGCTCCACGGACTGGTCGATGACCTTGCGCAGGAGCGGCTCGGCGGTCTCCCGCGTCGCGATGAGCCCCTTGACGGCGGAGGCCTCCAGCACGCTGTTGCGCAGCGCGCGCAGGGCGCGGGAGGTGTCGTCCATCGCGAATCCGCGCTCGCTGCCGGTCTCCGCGTCGAACAGCGGGGTGAGCCGGGCCTCGATGAACGCGGTGATCCGCTCGAAGTGCTGCACGTCCATCAGGGTTCTCCCGTTCCCGCCGGCCGGCGCCCGTCGCGCGGCACGGCTCGTCGATGCTGATCACAGGTGTGTCAGGTGCAGGATACGAGGTCGCCGCGGGCGGCCGGGCCCCGCCGTTGTCAGACCCGTGCGCGACGATCACGGCATGACGATCACCACCGTGTCGGCGCTGGCCGGCCGTGACGAGTACGCCGACGCAATCGCCACCGCCGTGAAGGCCTCCGCGGCCTACTACGGCTCGGGCGATTCCCCGCTCGACGACGCCTCCTTCGACCTGCTCGTGTCCCTGATCCAGGCGTACGAGGCCGCCTACCCGGAGCACGTGGACCCGGCCTCCCCCACGGGCAAGGTCGCGGGCGGGGCCGTGGCCGGCGGGGAGGTGGCGCACACGGCGGCGATGCTCTCGCTGGCCAACGCCTTCGGCCCGCAGGACCTGCTGGACTGGGAGGCCTCGCTGGTCAGACGCCTGGGCGGGCCCGTCACCGGCGGGTACGCGGTGGAGCCGAAGCTGGACGGGGCCTCGCTGGCGGCCCGTTACCGCGCCGGCCGGCTGGTCCAGCTCGTGACCCGGGGCGACGGCACCAGCGGCGAGGACGTCTCGCACGCCATCGGCACCATCGCCGGGCTGCCCCCTCGGCTGGCCGTGGAGGCCACCTTCGAGGTGCGCGGCGAGGTGCTGCTGACGGCGGAGCAGTTCGAGCGGGCGAACCGGATACGCGCGGAGCACGGGGCGGGCCCCTTCTCCAACGCCCGCAACGGGGCGGCGGGCACGCTGCGGGCCAAGGGACGCGCGTACACGGTGGAGATGAGCTTCTGGGCCTTCGGCGCGGTGGAACTGGAGGGCGGCACGGCCCTGCCGGGCACCACTCACTCCGAGGTCATGGCGTACGTGGCGGCGGCCGGCGTCCGCACCGCCGCGGACACGGCGGCCGGGCTGACGGTGGCGGCCACCGCGGCGGGGGCGCAGGAGCAGGTGGACCGGATCGCGGGGATGCGCGCCGGGCTGCCCTTCGGGATCGACGGGGTCGTCGTCAAGCTGGACTCGCTGTCCGAGCAGGCGGCGGCCGGCACCGGTTCGCGCCACCCGCACTGGGCGACCGCGTACAAGCTGGCGGCCGTCGAGCGGCGGACCCGGCTGCTGGACGTGACCTGGGCGGTGGGCCGTACGGGGGTGCTCGCGCCGACCGCCGTGCTGGAGCCGGTGGAGGTCGACGGCTCCGTGGTGCGGCACGCCACCCTGCACAACCCCGCCGACATCGCGCGCCGGGGCCTGCTGATCGGCGACACGGTGACGGTCTACAAGGCCGGTGACGTGATCCCCCGGGTGGAGGCCCCGGTGGTGGAGCTGCGGACCGGGGCGGAGCGGCCGGTCGCGGTGCCCGAGGTGTGCCCCGGCTGCCAGGGGGAGATCGACCGCTCGCAGGAGCGGTGGCGGTGCGCGCAGCCCGCGGACTGCGGGCGGATCGCCGCGATCCTGTACGCCGCCGGGCGCGACCAGCTGGACATCGACGGGCTGGGCGAGCGGTACGTGCGGGCCCTGGTCGAGGAGGAGGGGGTGCGCGACGTGGCGGACCTGTTCACGCTGGACCCGGCGGCGCTGGCGCGGGCCGCCGGGAGCGAGAAGCGGGCCGTGAAGCTCGCGGAGCGGATCGAGGCGGCGAAGGCGCTGCCGCTGTCGCGGGTGTTCTGCGCGCTGGGCGTGGTGGGGACCGGGCGGGGCATGTCCCGGCGGATCGCCCGCCACTTCGGGACGATGGACGCGGTGCGGGCGGCGGACGCGGCGGCGATGACGGCCGTGGAGCTGGTCGGGGAGAGGAAGGCGGCGGCGATCGTGGCGCAGGTCGCGGAACTGGGCCCGGTCATCGACAAGCTGGCGGCGGCGGGCGTCCGCCCGGTCGAACCGCAGGTGGCGGCCGCGGCGCCGGCGGGCGGGGCGGACGCGGGGCCGCTGGCCGGCCAGAACGTGGTGGTCACCGGGAAGATGACCGGCGCCCTGGCCGCGTACGACACCCGCGACCGGGTCCGCGAGCTCATCGAGCGGGCCGGCGGCCGGTCCTCCGGCTCCCTGTCGGGCAGGACGACCCTGCTGGTGGCCGGGGAGAAGGCCGGCGGCAAGGTGGCCAGGGCCGAGGCCGCCGGGATCGAGATCCTCGGCGAGGAGGCGTTCGCCCTGCGGATCGCCGCGGTGCTCGGAGCCCGTTAGGGCGCAACACCCCCTCAGGGGGTGACCGCCAGGACGGGCGGGGCGGGGGACGTCCAGCGGTGGCCGCAGGGGTCGAAGACCAGGACGACCGGTTCGCCCGGGCGCTGGCGCCAGGAGATCCGCTCGGGCGCGTCCGCGCACCGCGGACAGGCCGGCAGCGGGGAGGCCGGTGCGGCGAGTACCGGCGGCGCGGTGTGCGGTTCACGCATGGGGGCTCCCTGGTCCGGCGGCTGTGCTCCTGGCACTGTGCCATGCGCGAAGCCCCCCGCGCACCGGCGGATCATCCAGGGTTCTGGCTGGTCAGGGGTGCGAGGGCCCGGGTGATTCCGGGTGTCTGCGGGCACTTGGGTCTCAACCGCTCCTCCGCTCGGCCTCGACCAGCCCCGTCTCGTACGCGGCGATGACCGCCTGGGCCCGGTCGCGGACGCCCAGCTTCCCGAAGACGGCGGTGAGGTGGTTCTTGACGGTGGAGACGCTGATGTCCAGTTCGGCGGCTATCGCGGCGTTGTCCAGGCCCCGGGCGAGGAGCCGCCAGATCTCCAGCTCGCGCGGGGTGAGTCCGTCGGGGGCCGCCGGGGCGGGCCGGGGTTCGCGCGGGGCGGTCCGTACGTAGGTGGAGAGCAGCCGGGTCAGCAGCCTCGGCGCGACCGCGGCCTCGCCGGTGTGGACGGTGCGGACGGCCGCGATCAGCTCCTCCGGGGAGACGTCCTTGGGCAGGAACCCGCAGGCGCCGGCGCGCAGCGCGGCGACCACGTACTCGTCCATGTCGAAGGTGCTCAGCGCGAGCACCCGGGTCGCGGGCCGGACTTCGGCCAGCCGCGCGGTGGCGGCCACGCCGTCGAGGACGGGCATGCGGATGTCCATGACCACCACGTCGGGACCCAGCTCCTGCGCGAGGGCGACGGCCTCGGCGCCGTCGGCGGCCTCGCCGACGACCTCGATGCCGGGGTCGGGGGCCAGGATCAGGGCCAGGCCACGCCGGACCAGCGGCTGGTCGTCGGCGATCAGCACGCGGATCATCGGCGGAGTTCCTCTCGCTTCGGGTGGGGCCGGCGGTGCGCTTCGGGCTCGGCCGGTGCGGGAAGGCGGACCGCGACCCGGAAGCCGCCCTCCTCGCGGGGTCCGGCCTCCAGGGTGCCGCCGTGCAGGGCGACGCGTTCCCGCATGCCGATCAGGCCGTACCCGCCGCCGCGGTGCGGGCGGCGGGCGGCGGTGCCGTCGGCGGGTCCGTCGTCGCAGACCTCGACGGCGACCTCCTCCGGGCCGTAGGCCAGCCGTACCCGGGCCGGCGCGTTCCCGGCGTGCTTGCGGGCGTTGGTGAGGGCCTCCTGCACGACGCGGAACACCGTCAGGCCGACGGTGGGCGGCAGCGGGCGGGCGGGGCCGGTGACGGTGAGCTCGGTGTCCGACCCGGCGGCCCGGGCCTCGGCGACGATCCGGTCGAGGTCCCCGGCTCCGGGCTGCGGGGCCGGCACGGCGGTCTCCGGTTCCTCCCCGGCCCGCAGGACGTCGAGCAACTGCCGCATCTCGCCGAGGGCCATCCGGCCGGACTGCTCCAGGGTCACCAGGGCCTCGCGGGCGACACCGGGGTCGTGGGCGAGGTTGGCGCGGGCTCCGCCGGCCATCAGCTGCATGGTGGTGATGTGGTGGGCGACGATGTCGTGCAGCTCCCGCGCGATGCGCCGGCGTTCGTCGGCCACCGCCCGTTCGGCGAGCAGGGCCCGCTTGGCCTCCGTCTCCCGCTGCCAGCGCCTGACCAGGACGCCGGTGACCACGATGAGGAGGGTGGCCGCGCAGTTGGCCAGGAGACCGGGGCCCGGGTCGAAGAGCAGGCCGCCCTGCCCGAGGCTGTTGAGCGGCGCCGTCACGAGGGCGGCGCCCGCCACCACCGAGGGCCGGCAGGCCACCGCGACGGAGTAGAGGGCGACGGCCGGGGTGAGGCCGAAGTGCGGGGACACCGAGGCGGTCAGGTTGACCACCGCACCCAGCAGCAGTACCGCGCAGAGCGTCATCACCGGGTGACGGCGCCGGGCCAGCAGTGCGAGTGACGAGGCCACCACGGTGAACGCCGCCAAGACCTCCAGGGAGGCTCCCTCGAACTGGGTCTCGAGGGCGAAGCCCGTGAGGTCCACGGCGGCCGCCCCGACCGCCACCAGTGCGTCGTTGCGCGTCCACGTCAGCCTCTCGGCGCGCGTGCCCATCTCCTCGGCCCCTCTTTCCGCGGACCGCCGTGGGCCGCCCTCCTGACTCCATTCTCCCATCGGGCCGGCGGCCGCGGACCGCCCGCGGGGACCGGTCCCGACCAGGACCACGGTCCTGGTCGGCGCCGGATCCCGGACCGTGGTACCGGCGGCCATCTCCTTCTCCACCAGGACGTTTCCCGCTCCTCGCGCTGATGGTCTGGAGACCGGACGGCCACCGGGGCCGGACCGCACGGACAGACCGGAGGAGAACAGTGATCCGCGCCCTGACGGGATGCTCGACCAGGAACCCGTGGCAGGTGATCGCCCTGTGGGCGGTGCTGGGCATCGGGCTGACGATCCTGGGCCAGGTGTTCGTCTTCCGCGCCACCCAGCCCGGCGACGACGGCTTCCTGCCCGCCTCCTACGATTCGGCGGCCGCGCTGCGGATCGCCGAGGAGCACTTCGGGGCCCGGCCGGACTCCGACCCGCTGACGGTCCTGGTGGCCCGTACGGACGGGGCGGCGCTCACCGCTCCCGACGAGCGCCGCGTCGAGGAGGTGGCGCGGCGGCTGGCCGGGCAGCGGGTGGTCATGCCGAAGGACAAGGAGGAGATGCCCTTCACGCAGGACCACTCCCAGACGCCCCGGATCAGCGCCGGGATGACGGCCCCCGACCGGTCCTTCCGGCTGCTGTCCGTGGAGCTGAAGGGCAATCCGCAGGACCCCGGGGTGCAGAGCACCTACAAGGAGTTCCGCGAGCGGGCGCGGTCCGCGTTCGGCGAGGCGGGCCTGCGGACCGGGTTCACGGGCGGGCTGGCCGCCACGGTGGACACCGCCGACGCCGAGAAGACCCGGTCGACGGTGGTCGGCGCGGTGGTGACGGGGCTGATCGTGCTGCTCCACGTCCTGGTCTTCCGCAGCGTGTTCGCCGCGCTGCTGCCGCTGCTGGCGATGGCGGTCATCGGCGGCGCGGCGGCCGGGACCGTGGTCATGGCGTCGGTGGCGAGCGGTGTCCGGCTGGCCCCCTCCACTCCCGGGCTGATCAACGTGGTGCTCATGGGCATCGGCATCGACTACTTCCTCTTCCTGCTGTTCCGCTTCCGCGAGCAGCTGCGGCAGAACCCGGCGCAGAGCGGGCGCGGGGCCGCGGCGGAGGTCGCGGGCCGGGTGGGCACGGCCGTCACCTCGGCGGCGCTGACGATCGTGGCCGCGTTCGCCACCCTCGGGATCGCCTCCTTCGGCCAGTTCCGGGTGCTGGGCCCGGCGATCGCGGTGTCGGTCCTGGTGATGCTGCTGGGCAGCCTCACGCTGATGCCGGCGCTGCTGGCGGTGACCGGCCGGAGGATGTTCTGGCCCTCGCGCGCCCTGCGGCGCGCGCCCCGCGAGGGTGTGGCGGGCCGGCTCGGCCGGCTCACGGCCCGCCGCCCGGTGGCGCTGGTCCTCGCCTCGCTGGTGCTGCTCGGCGCGCTGACGGCTGGTCTGGCGGGGATCCGCATGGACTACGGGCAGTCCGGCGCGGGTGGCGAGCGGACCGCGGCGGTGGAGACGGCCGAGGAGATCTCCCGCGCCCTGCCCGCCGGGGTCTCGGACCCCACGAGCGTGTTCGTCGCCGCGAAGGACGGCACTCCGCTCGGCGCGCAGCGGGTGGCCGGACTGGCCGGGGCCCTCGCCCGGGTCCCCGGGGTGGGCGGCGTCGCGCCGACGGTGCTGAGCCAGGACGGGAAGGCGGCCCGGATCGACCTGCTGCTGAACGTCGAATCCGGCGGGCAGCAGGCCCGCGACCTGGTCTCCGGGCCGGTCCGGGCGGCGGTCCGGGCGAACCTGCCGGCCGGGACCGAGGCGCATGTCGGCGGCACCGCCTCGGTGTTCGCGGACATCGCGGTGGCTGTGGACGAGGACCTGAGGGTCATCTTCCCGGTGGCGGCGGTACTGATCGCGGTGATCCTGCTGGTGCTGCTGCGCAGCGTCCTCGCGCCGGTGGTGCTGATGCTCGCGGTCGGGCTCGGCTTCGCGGCCACGCTGGGGGCCTCGGCCCTCGTCTTCCAGCACGGGCTGGGGCGGCCTGGCGTGGACTTCACGCTGCCGCTGGTGCTGTTCCTGTTCGTGGTGGCGCTGGGCACCGACTACAACATCCTGATCAGCGACCGGCTGCGGGAGGAGATGGAACGCCCCGGACCGGCCCGCGCCGCGGTGGCCCGAGCGGTGCGGCACACCGCGCCGGCCATCGCGACGGCCGGGCTGGTGCTCGCCGCGTCCTTCGGCAGCCTGGCCGTGAGCCCGCACGCCGGGACCCAGCAGACCGGTTTCGCCACGGCGGTGGGGATCCTGCTGTCCGCGTTCGTCCTGTCGGCCGTACTGGTGCCGGCACTGGCCGCGCTGCTGGGCCGCGCCCTGTGGTGGCCGCTGCGCCCGCGGGTGCGCGGCGACGAGCCCCGGGCCGCCCGGCCGGAAGCGGACCGGGTGCCGGTGGGCTGAGCCGCGTACGCGTACGCCGGGGCGCCCCGGACCGTGTGGTCCCGGGCGCCCCGGCGCGTGGTCCGTCAGGCGAGCGCGGCCACCTCGGGGTGGTCGGCCAGCCAGGCGCGGACCGCCTGCTGCTCCTTGCCCTTGCCCGTCTCCTGGATCTTCGCCTCCAGGCCGGTGAGCTGGGCCTCGGTCAGCTTGAACGAGCGCAGCCAGGCGGCGGCCTCGGGCTCGTCTTCGGCGAAGCCCTTGCGGGCGAGGGTGTGGATGCCGTCGCCCTCGCCCCAGACGCCCTTGGGGTCGGCCAGTTTGGTCAGCTCGTAGGTGGAGTACGCCCAGTGCGGGGACCACAGGACGCTCACCACGGGTTCCTTCTTCTCGTAGGCCCGCTTGAGCTCGGCGAGCATGCCGGGGGTGGATCCGTCGACGACCTGGTACTCGCCTTCGAGCCCGTACTCCTTGAGGACCTTCTCCTTCAGTACGGACATGGCTCCGGCGCTGGGCTCGATGCCGATGATCCGGCCCTTGAACCGGGCGCCCTTGCCCTTGAGGTCCTCCAGGGAACGCACGTCCTTGACGTAGGAGGGGACCGAGAGCTCGAGGGAGGTGGGCCCGTACCAGGAGCCGAGGTCGTCCAGCTTGTTCCCGTACTTCTCCCAGTACTGCGCCTGGGTGACGGGCAGCCAGGCGTCGGTCTGGAGGTCGACCTGGCCGCCGGCGAGCCCGGTGAACAGCGCGCCGAGTTCCAGCTGCCGGGCGTCCACCTGGAAGCCGCGCCGTTCCAGCAGTTCCTTCCACAGGAAGGTGGAGGCGATGCCCTCGTCCCAGGGGATGTAGCCGATGCTGATCTTGCGGCCCTTGCCGGTGTTCTCGGCCCCGTCGGCGGCGGCCGGCGAGCCGGAGCCGCCGAAGGTGCTCAGTCCGCCGGCGACGAGGGCGAGGACGACGGCCGCGGTGACGGCGTACGCGGGCTGCGGGCGGTGGTTCCACAGACGGGCGGTGCCGCTCGCCGCGGACCGGGCCAGGGCCTGTGCCCGGCGGCCGACCGGGGAGACCTGGCGGCCCAGGGCCCCGGTCATCCGGTCTAGGTACATGGCGAGGACGACGATGGACAGGCCGGCTTCGAAGCCGAGGCCGATGTCGACGCTGCCGATGGCCCGGTAGACGGCGCCGCCGAGTCCGCCGCCGCCGACCATGCCGGCGATGACGACCATGGACAGGCCGAGCATGATGACCTGGTTGACGCCGGCCATGATCGTGGGCAGGGCCAGGGGCAGCTGGACGCGTACGAGGGTGTCGCGCGGGGCGGTGCCGAAGGCTTCGGCGGCCTCGACCAGCTCGGTGTCCACCTGGCGGATGCCGAGTTCGGTCATGCGTACGCCCGGCGGCAGCGAGAAGACGATGGTGGCGATGATCCCGGGGACCACGCCGACGCCGAAGAAGATGATCCCGGGGATCAGGTAGACCATGGCCGGCATGGTCTGCATGAAGTCCAGTACGGGCCGCAGGGCGGCGCTGACCCGTTCGGAGCGTGCGGCCCAGATGCCCAGCGGCACGGCGAACGCCAGCGTGACGAGGGTGGCGACGAGGACCAGGGCCAGGGTGGACATGGCCTCGTCCCACAGGGCCACGGAGTCCACGAGCGCGAAGGCCCCGAAGGCGAGCAGGCCCGCGAGGAGGCCGCGCAGCCACCAGGCGGCGAGGGCGAGGAGGCCGGCGAAGAGCAGGGGTGCGGGGGCGGACAGCACGGCGTTCACGCCGTCGTAGAGCCCCCCGACCAGCATGCTGACGGTGTCGAAGAGCCAGGACAGGTGGCGCTGGAGGAAGTCGACCGCGCTGTCGGCCCAGGCTCCGAGGTGCAGGCGGGGCATCAGGCGGCCACCTCCGCGCAGGCCATGGGGGGCCGTTGTTCGTCGCCGATGAAGGCGACGAGCCGGTCCTTGGGCACGGATCCGACGACGGTGCCGTCCGCGCCGGTGACGGCGACCGGGTGGGGGACGCGGGCGCTGACGGAGCAGAGGTCGGCGAGCGGGGTGTCGGCGCTGACCGTGGGGCAGGCGCAGGCTTCGGCGTCCTCGGCGACCTCGTCCATGACCGCGTCGGCGGTCAGGACGCGGGAGCGGTCGACGTCCTGGACGAAGGAGGCGACGTACTCGTCGGCGGGGCGGGTGAGGATGTCCTCGGGGGTGCCCTGCTGGACGATCCGGCCGTCGCGCATGACGGCGACCCGGTCGCCGATGCGCATGGCCTCGTTGAGGTCGTGGGTGATGAAGACGATGGTCTTGCGCAGGGTGCGCTGGAGTTCGAGGAGCTGGTCCTGCATGTCGCGGCGGATCAGCGGGTCCAGCGCGCTGAAGGACTCGTCCATCAGGAGCAGGTCGGCGTCGGTGGCCAGGGCGCGGGCGAGGCCGACGCGCTGCTGCATGCCGCCGGAGAGCTCGTCGGGCCAGGAGTTCTCCCAGCCGCCGAGCCCACACAGCGCGAGCGCCTCGGCGCCGCGGCGTTCGCGCTCGGCCCGGGGGACGCCCTGGACCTCCAGGCCGTAGGCGGCGTTGGCCAGGACGTCGCGGTGCGGGAAGAGCGCGAAGTGCTGGAAGACCATGGAGACGCGGGTGGAGCGTACGCGGCGCAGCTCGCGCGGGGTCAGCGAGGTGAGGTCCTCGCCGTCGAAGAGGATGCGGCCGGAGGTGGGCTCCAGCAGTCCGTTGAGCATCCGCAGGAGGGTGGACTTGCCCGAGCCCGACAGGCCCATGACGACGAAGATCTGGCCGGGCTCGACGCGGAACGAGGCGTCGATCACCGCCGCCGTGGTGCCGTCGGCGCGCAGCTCGTCGCGGTCCGCGCCGCTTTCGAGCGCGCGGACCGCGGCGGCCTGGCGGTCGGGTCGTCTGGCGAACACCTTGTAGACGTGCTCGGCCTGGAGCGTGGACACATACACCTCGCGGGTCGTACCGGGTCCGGCCCGCCGCCGGAGGCCGCGGGCCGGGGAGCGGGGCGGGATCGGCCCGCGCGTACCGCGCCGCCCCGGCCAACCGACCGGAGCACACAGTTCCGCTCCAGCGGCCCACATTCCCGGCCTTCACCCAAGCAAACGGTGAAGTGATCCAACTCACGTTGGAGAAGGGTGTGAGGCGTGTCAGCGGCCGGGCTGTCCGGGACCCGGCTCGGGGTCGGCCAGCATGGAGGTGCGCAGGTGGGCGAGGAGCCGGGTGAGGAGCCGGGATACCTGCATCTGGGAGATGCCGAGCTCCGCGCCCATCTGGGCCTGGGTCATCTCTTCGCCGAAGCGCATGCGAAGCATGGTGCGTTCGCGGTCGCTGAGCCGTACCAGCAGCGGGGCCAGGGTCTGGATGTCCTCGACGAGCTCCAGGGCCGGCTCCTCCTCGCCCAGGACCTCGGCGAGGGTGTGGCCCTCGGCGGGACCGTCGCCGTGCTCGGCGTGCGGGGCGTCGAGGGAGCCGCTGGTGTGCCCGTTGGCGGCGACCAGGCCCTCTATGACCTGCTCCTCGGAGAGGTCCAGGTAGGCGGCGAGGTCGCGGACGGTGGGCGAGCGGTCAAGCCGGACCGTCAGTTCCTCCTTCGCCTTGGCTATCTCGATGCGCAGCTCCTGGAGCCGGCGGGGGACGTGGACGGCCCAGGCGGTGTCGCGGAAGTGGCGCTTGATCTCACCTGTGATGTACGGCATGGCGAGGGTGGCGAACTCGTTCTCGCGGGCCGGGTCGAACCGGTCGATGGCCTTGATCAGGCCGATGGTGCCGACCTGCACGAGGTCGTCGACGTCGCCGGCGGCCCCTTCGGCGCGCCCGCGGAAGCGGCGGACGGCGTACTGGACGAGCGAGGCGTTCATCTCGATCAGGGTGTTGCGCACGTACTGCCGCTCGGCGGTGCCTTCGGGGAGTTCGCGCAGGCGGGCGAAGAAGACCTTCGACAGCTCCCGCGCGTCCGCCGGGGCCACCTCCCGGGGCTCGTCGATCCGGGGCAGCCCGGCCTCGTGGGCCGCGGCCCGGCCGCTGTGGCGGGGGCCGGGGAGGACGGCGCCGGCGGTACGGGCCTCGGCGGGGTCGGCGGTACGGATGGCGTGGGCGGGGACCTGCATGGGGTTCGCTCCTTGGGCTGGTCGGCTTGCGGCGCGGGACCGGGACTGCCCTCGACTCTGGACCGTTTCCGCTCGCACGTCAAGAAATACCTGAAATACTTTTCGCGTCTTGTTTTGCGTCAAACACATGCCGCATCATGACGAGATGGGGAGCATGACACGTCGACAGAATTGGACATTTCTCACAAACCACGCGCGCGTCCTGGTGACCATCGCCCGGGACCCGGCGGCGCGGCTGAGGGATGTCGCCCAGGTGTGCGCGCTCACCGAGCGCACGGTCCAGGCGATCGTGGCCGACCTCGAATCGGACGGCTACCTCCGGCGCGCCCGCGACGGGCGGCGCAACCGCTACGAGATCTCGCCGGGGGCCATGTTCCGGCACCCCGCGGAGGCGGGGGTGGCGGTGGCCGGCCTGCTCGCCCTCCTCACCGGCGCCCCGCCCTCGGGGGAGGCGGGTGAGGAGGACGCGGACACCGAGGGCGCCGACGCCACCGCGGCCTACGCCCCGGATCCGGTCGCCGCAACCGCCGGGGAGACCTACACGGCGGGCCCCCAGCCAACCCACCCCCACTCCAGCCCCGCGGGCGTGTGAGGCGCCCGTTCAAGCCTCGCCGGCGTGTGAGGCGCGGGGGTCCGGGGGCCGAGCCGGCACCCCCAGCCTCGCCGACGTGTGAGGCGCGGGGGTCCGGGGGCCGAGCCGGCACCCCCAGCCTCGCCGGCGTTTGAGGCGCGGGGGTCTGGGGGCGGAGCCCCCGGGAGGGGTCCGGGCGCAGCCCGGGGAACGGGCGAAGGGTGGGGCGGGGAGCAGCCCGCGCAGCGGCACCCGCACCCCCGCAGCGGCGCCCCCACCCGCCCCGGCCGCGATGTGCGCTATGTCACGCGGAAGCCGATCGCCGCAGGCTCCCGGTGGAACGTCAGCCGGTCCCAGTCCGTGAACGCCAGGTCCGTCACGGCCAGCAGCCGGCCCGATCCGTCGTGCACGGTGCGGCGCACGGACAGCCCGCAGGCGGTCGCCCCGCCGGCCGGACGGGTGGTGCGGGTCATGGTGATGGTCTCCGAGGTCCGCCCGTGCGCGGCAGCCCGCTCCAGCCAGCGGTGCAGCGGCCGCAGGTCGTCGCCGCGGGCCCCGTCCGGCCGGTCGAGGTAGGCCGCGAGCTCCGGGGTCCGGGCCACGGTTCGCGGGCAGAGGTACGTCACCGTGTGCCGGACCGCGCGCCCGCCCGGCCCGTACACGTGGTGGTGGTGGACCAGGGTGCGTTCCCCGCCGCCCATCCCGAGCAGCCCGGCGAGCGACGGCGGCACGGTGACCAGCGCGAGCCGGGTCCGCGTGAGGCGGGGACCGGCACCGGCACCGGCGGCGGACGGCCCGCTCCGGGGGCCGGCGCCCGCGCGCCCGGCGCCCGGGAGGACCACGGCCCGCGTGCCCCGGCGCCCGGTGACGACCAGTCCGTCGGCGCGCAGCTCCTGGAGCGCGGCCCGGACGGTCTGCCGGTTGACCGCGTAGCGGGCGGCCAGGGTGCGTTCGGAGGGCAGTCTGCCGCCGGATGTCCGGGCGGCGAGGTCTAGTTCGTCCCGCAGCTGTGCGGCGATCCGCTGGTACTTGGGCGTGGCGGCCGGGCCGCCGCCCCGCGAAGGGGAGGGCATGGCTTCTCCTCTGACGGGTGGTCAAGGACTGCGCGGTCTGCCCGCCCAACCTAGCATTGGTCTATACCTTTCCACACGGGGGCTGCGGCGGCCCGGCCCAGCTTGGCCGAATCCCACGCCCGGCCGCCGCCCGCTCACTCCCCCCGCAGCGGGTTGGGCAGCGGCAGGTAGCGCGCGTCCGCCCCGTCCGCCCGGGTCCAGCGCAGCAGGAGGTTCGTCTTGGCCGGAAGCGCCGGGGCCGCGAGCAGCTCCGCGATCTCCGGCAGGCCGTGCTCGGCGTCGTAGCGCAGCAGCTCCTCGCGGACCGCCGGCCAGACCCCGCCGGCCGCCCCGGGGTGCCGTTCGGCCAGGGCCCCGCCCACCTCCGCGAGGTGGTTGACGACCAGGCAGTAGACGAGCCGCTGCCAGGCGTCCTCGCGCGGCATGTCCCCGGGGAGCTTCACGCCCTCCGCGTCGCGGAAGAGGGCCTGCACCGGCACGCCCCGGCCGTCCACGGCGACCAGGCAGTTCTGGAGGTGGGCCTCCAGCACGATCCCGTGCCGGGCGAACAGGTCCAGGACCGGAGGCACGACATGGCGCAGGTACGCCCGCCACCAGCCGGCCGGGTCGGGCGCGGACTCCAGCGGGCTGCCGGGGTAGCCCTCCGCGAGGGCGGCGGACAGCAGCGGCACCGCGCCCGCCGCCACCCCGCCGCGCAACCCGTCGCGGACGAGGACGGCCAGCTCCTCGAAGGCGAAGGCGGCGGTGCGGTACCCGCGGTCGGCCAGCCACACCGCACCCGATCCGGTACGGCGGCGCAGGTCGGCGAAGCCGGCCTCCACCGCGGAGTCGGTGCGGCGCAGCTTCAGCAGGTCGTGGCGCCACAGCCGGCGCACGTCGTTGGTGATCCGGACGTCGAGGCTGAACTTCGCGAACAGGTCGGCGTCGGCCCCCGGCGCGTACACGGTCCGCACGGAGGCGGTCGGCCACACCGGGAGCCGGGTCGGGCCGAGCCGCAGCAGCCGCCCGTCGGCGAAGGCCTCGCGCACCTCCCGCCGGCCGCCGACCAGCTCCAGCTGCCAGGGGTGCGCGGGCAGCGCGCGGTAGCCGGCGGGCGGGCGGGGGCCGTCGAGGATCCCGGCCAGCGCGTCGACCGCGTCGGCGGCGGCCCGGCCGCCCTCCTCGGCCACCTGGTCCTCGCGCAGCCCGAGCATCACGAGCGGGAAGCGGGTGTGCGCCTCGGGGGCGTACGGCAGCCAGCTCGCGGCGGGCGCGCCGCCCCGGGCCTTGGGCGCGGGGTGGTGCGGATGGCCCGTCACCAGGGCCTGCTCGGACAGGACGTACGGGTCCTCGGGCGCGTCGGCGGCCGCCCGGGCGGCCAGCAGCGCGGCGACGGCCCGGCGGCTGTCCTCGATCTCGCCGGGCAGCTCGTCGTTGGAGACGCCGGTGTAGCGGTGCAGTTCGTCGGAGACCAGCTTGACCAGCTCCGCGTGGCCCAGCGGGTGCCAGCCGTCCGCCGTCCGCAGCTCCGCGCGGTCGGGCCGGCGGCCGCCGGAGACCCGCAGCAGCCGCCCGCTGCCGCGCAGCCGGTGGACCTGCCCGCCCTCGGCCTCGCCCACCTCCCGGAGCAGGCAGTTCAGGAGCGGGGCGGCGCTGCGGGCGTCGGCGTCGGTGTTGAGGTCCACTGGTTCCATTCGGTCCGTCCGAGGTGTGCCGGCGGTGCGCGGGAGGGACCACCGGCCGTGATCTTCAGTATCCGCGATGATGACCTGATCACCGGTTGAACCGACCCGAGAGGACCGGACCCCTGGACCGCAGCAGGCATGTTTCCCCGCCCGACCCCGGGCACTCTCCCGCCACCGCCGCCGAGGCGGCCGCCGCGCTCGCGCTGGCCGGCGTACGGCCCGGGCTCGGGGCCGCGTACGAGGCCTCGCTGGACGGGGCCCGCTCCGCCGTGCTGACCCGGCTCTGGCGGGCGCTGGCCTTCGAGCCGCTGCCGTGGGTGGCGGGCCGGGAGCCGGGGCCGGACTCCCTCACCCTGCTGCTGGCCGACGGCCGGCGGCTGGAGGGGCCGCGCCCCGACCCGTACGCGACGGGCTCGCGCGTCGCCGAGGTCCGGCTCGACGGGCGGCCCCACCGGCAGGCGGCCCGGCTGGTCGAGGCGCTGGGGGTGCCGCACGGCGCCGCCTTCGCCGCCGAACTCGACGACAGCTCCGCCTCCCTGGCCCTGTCCCGGGCGGGGCAGCCGGACGGGGAGCGGGCGGAGCCGGCGGCCGGGTGGGAGTGGGAGCAACGGGTGGTGGACGGGCACCCGTACCACCCCAACTGCCGCTCCCGGCCCGGATTCACGGTGGCCGAGCAGTTGGCGTACGCGCCGGAGCACCGGCCGGTGGTGGAGCTCGGGCTGGTTCCCGTACGGGCCGCGGAGTGCCTGGTCGCCGGCCGGTGGCCGGAGCACCTGCGCGACGGGGACCGGATCCTGGTGCCGGTCCACCCCTGGCAGGCCGAGCACGTCCTGAAGGGCGAGGAGGTCCTGCCGGGGTTCGCCGCGCACCCGCTGATGGCGCTGCGCACGCTCGCCCCGGCGGCGGGCGGCCCGCACGTGAAGACGGCGCTGAGCACCCGGCTGACCTCCTCCGTCCGGGACATCTCCGCGTACTCGGTGGAGACGGCAGCCGTGGTCTCCTCGTTCGCCCACGCGCTGACCGAGCGGCTCGACGGCCGGCTGCACGTCACCCGCACGCTGGGCGCGGCCACCGCGTACAGCCCGGACCTGGCGGCGGTCCTCCGCGAGCCCCCCGAGGCGTACGCGGGTCCCGGCGAGCGGGTCGTGCCGGTGGCGGCGCTGGCGGGCACGGACCTGGCCGGGTCCGCGGCCTGGCGGGCCGCGTTCGCCCGGCTGGCGCTGTCGGTGTGCCTGCGGGTGCTGGACCTCGGGGTGGCGCTGGAGGCCCACGGGCAGAACCTGCTGGTGGTGCTGGCGCCCGACGGGAGCCCGCTGCGGCTGGTCTACCGCGACCTGGCGGACATCCGGATCAGCCCGGCCCGGCTGGCCCGGCACGGCCTGCCGGTGCCGCCGCTCTCCGGGCGGCTGGTCACGGACGACGGGACGGCGCTGCGGCGCAAGCTGTTCGGCTCCCTGGCGGCCGGGGCCCTCGCCTCGACGGCGGGCTCGGCGGAGGCGTTCGCCGACTGCCTGGCGGCCGGGCTGGACGCCGCGGAGCCCACCGCCGACGCGGACGCGCTGCGCAGCGGACCGCTGCCGGTCAAGGCGCTCACGCTGATGCGGCTGAGTCCGGGGGTGCCGGGCGACCAGTGGGCGGAGCTGCCGCCGCCGCTCGCCGGGGGCTGACCGGCGTCGGGCTGCCGGGGTGAGCGGGGCTGCCGGACGGGCTACTGTTCAGGGGCATGACACAGACCTCGCGGCTCAGTGCCGTCCAGGCGTCCTACGACACCGTCGCGGCCGACTACGCCCGGCTGCTGGACGGCGACCTGGAGGGCCGGCCCCTGGACAGGGCGCTGCTGAACGCCTTCGCCGAGTACGTGCGCGGCGGGGGCGGCGGGGCGGTCGCCGACCTGGGCTGCGGCACCGGCCGGGTGACGGCTTACCTGGACGGCCTCGGCGTACGGGCCTTCGGCGTCGACCTCTCCCCCGCGATGGTGGCGGTGGCCAGGCGCAGCTATCCGGGTCTGCGGTTCGAGGTGGGCCGGATGGCCGGGCTGGACATGGCGGACGGCGTGCTGGGCGGGGTCCTCGCCTGGTACTCCACCGTGCACACCCCGCCCGGGGAACTGCCCGCCGTCTTCGCGGAGTTCGCCCGGGTGCTGGCGCCGGGAGGCCATGCGCTCGTCGCGTTCGCGGCGGGGGACGGGCAGCGCCGGCTGGAGCACGCCTACGGGCATCCGGTCGACCTCGACGTGTACGGGACCCCGCCGGAGCTGATCGCTTCGCTGCTCGCGGGGGCGGGCCTCGCGGAAGTCGCCCGCACGGTCCGGGAGCCCGGCGCCGACGAGCAGGACCCCCAGGGCTTCCTGCTGGCCCGCAAGCCCCCGCGGGGGGCTGCGGGCTGAGCCGCGCGGGTTCCTGCCGCCCCGCAGGGCCCGGCGGGGGCTGTGGGCTGAGCCGCGCGGGGGCGCCGCGGGCGCGCTCGGGAAACCGGGGGCGGCTCCGGACGCGCCTGGTGCGCGGGCTGGCCCGCGTGCCGGGGCGTTGCGGGGCCGGGCGGGCCCGCACGGGTGGCTCCGCCGTCCGCCCGGTGTCGTCAGCTCTGCCGGCCGGTCCAGCTGCCGCTGTTCAGGCGGTGGCGGAACCAGAGGTCGCCGTCCCTGCCCACGGCGGAGATCGTCGGGTTCCAGGTGTGGTTGCCCTCGATGCGGACGCCGCCGCGGACTTCGCCGCCCATCGACTCCCAGCCGGACCAGCCGCCGCTTGTGTTGCCGTAGCGGGTCCACACGGCGAAGTCGGTGCCGACGATGAAGACCTGTCGCGTGCCGTCCGGGAAGGTCTGCCAGGCCTCCCCGTACTCGCAGACGTAGTCGCCGCCGAGGCCGGACACGTGGCAGGAGCCGGCCGCGGCCGGGTTCCGGGCCGGGCCGGGGCCGGAGCCGCCGACGCCACACCGGTCAGTCGGCCGCACCGGGCACCCGCCCCCACGGGGCGGGGAGGACGGGTGTCCGGTGTGGGCCTCCCCCGACGAGGAACAGCGTTCCAGCGCCCGCAAACGCGGCCCTAACGCCGGGCTAAGGAACCGCCGCCGGATCCTTGCGTCACACTGTCGTCCGAGTGCCCGTCCGCGCGTCGTCGCAGGTACGGGCGGTGCGGGGCGGTTGCGCGGGCCGGTGACGATTGGCCGGGATCCCCCTCATCCACCGAAATACCGAGACATATGCTCGGGCGGGGAAAAGCAGATGGAAGGGGCATGCATGCGGTTCCGCGTGCTGGGGACGGTCTCCGCGGTGGCGGAGTGCGGGAGGCCCGTGCAGTTGGGTCCCGCCAAGCGGCGGAGCCTGCTGGCGATGCTCCTGTTGCGGCCCAACGCGGCCGTCGGGGTCGACCGGCTGACCCGGGCGCTGTGGGACGAGGACCCGCCCCGGCACTCCCGGACGGTGCTACAGGGTCACGTCTCGCGGCTACGGGCCCTGCTCGCCGAGCACGGCGCCGCCGACCACGGGGTCGAACTCCTCACCCAGGGGCCGGCGTACGCGCTGCGGCTGCCCGAGGCCCGGGTGGACGCCCACTGCTTCGAGCGGTTGCACCGGGAAGCCCGGGAACAGTGCGAACCGGCCGACACGGTACGGCTCCTGCGGGACGCGCTCGCGCTGTGGGAGGGGCCCGCGCTGGGCGGGACCGTGGGCGGGCCCCTGCTGGAGGCCGCCGCGCACGGGCTGGACGAGCTTCGGCTGGCCGCCGTGGAGGAGCTGGCCGGGGCGCACTCGCTGCTGGGCGAATACGCGGCGGCGGCGGCGCTGCTGCGGGTGGAGGCCGTGCTGCACCCGCTGCGGGAGCCGCTGATCGCCGCGCTGATGCTGGCGCTGGGCCGGTCGGGCCGGCAGTCGGACGCCCTGGACTGGTACCACCGCACGCGGGAACTGCTCGCCGAGCAACTGGGTGTCGACCCCGGAGCGGTGCTCTCGGACGCGTACACCGCTCTGCTCCGCTCCGCGACGCCCCCCGGTGCGGCCACAAGGCCCCCAGCCCGGCCGGGCCGTGGAGCCGGCGGGGCCGCAGGCCCGGGAGTCGGCGGACCCGGGCGGCAGGCCGGGCCGGCGGGCACGGCAGGCAGCGGAGCCGGGCGGCAGGCCGGGGCGACAGGAATGGGAGCCGCCGGGACCGGTCCCCGCCCCGGAACGTCCGAGGTGGCCGGGGTAGCCGGGACGCCCGGGACGCCGGGGGGATCCGGGACGCCGGGAGGATCCGGGACGCCCGGGACCGTAAGGGCCACCGAGGCCACGAGCGCAGCCGAGGCGGCAGGGGCAGCGGGGGCCGCAGGTACCACCGGTGCCACGGATGCTGCCGGGACGTCAGGTGCCCACAGGGCCATGGGGGTCACAGGGGCTTCCGGGGCCACACATACCCCCGGCATCACGGGGGCCTCCGGGACCCCCGGGGCCACGAGTACCGGGGCCGCGTGTACCCCCGGAACCACAGGGACCCCCTGGGGCACTGGCGCTGCCGGGACCCCGGATGCCTCCAGAGACGAAGGGGTTGGGGGTACTGCCGGGGCCAGTGGAGTCGTAGGGGCTGCCGAGGGCGTAGGGACCCCCGAGGCCGGTGGAGCCGCAGGGGTGGCGGGCACTCCCGGAGCCACCGAGACAGCAGGCACCCCTGGGGCGGGGGGTACCGGCAGCGCTGCGGGGAACCCTGGGATACCCGCGCAAACAGGCACCGCCGGAGCCACCGGCACCCCTGAGGCCGCGGGTACTCACAACCCCGCGAGGACCCCCGAGGCACTCGGGGGCACAGGCACCGCCGGGACCACCGGCACCCCCGAGCCCGCGGGTACTCACAACCCCGCGAGGACCCCCGAGGCACTCGGGGGCACAGGCACCGCCGGAGCCACCGGCACCCCCGAGGACGCAGGTACCCACAATCCCGCGAGGACCCCCGGGGCATCCGGGGGTACAGGCACGGCCGGGACCACCGGCACCCCTGAGGCCGCGGGTACTCACAACCCCGCGAGGACCCCCGAGGCACTCGGGGGCACAGGCACCGCCGGGACCACCGGCACCCCCGAGGCCGCGGGTACCCACAACCCCGCGAGGACCCCCGAGGCACTCGGGGGCACAGGCACCGCCGGGACCACCGGCGCCCCTGAGGCCGCGGGTACTGGCGGCCCCGCGAGGACCCCCGGGGCATCCGGAGTCATTGGCCCCGCCGGGGCCACCGGCACTCCCGAGGCCGCGGGGACTACCGGCGCGGCGGGGACCCCCCGGGCCGTAGGCCGCGGCGGGGCCGCGGACGGGGCCACAGGGGCCGGCAGGACCGCAGGTACCCCCGGGGCACCCGAGGCCGCGAGTACTACCGGGGCCGAGGGGTCCCCCGGGGCCATAGGGGCCCCCGGGGCCATAGGGGCCGTAGGGGTCACCGGCACCCCCGGCACCCCCGGGGCTCGGTATGGGGAGGCGTTTTCGTGGGGGCGGGACTCGGTGGGGCCGCAGTTGTTGCCCCGGCGGCCCGGGGGGTTCACGGGGCGCGGCGGGGAACTGGCGGCGCTCGACCGGGCCGTGGCGGCCGGCCCCGGCCCCGTCGTCATGCTCACCGGCAGCGCCGGCGTCGGGAAGACCGCGCTGGCCCTGCACTGGGCGCACCGGCGCCGCGCGGACTTCCCCGACGGCCGGCTCTTCGCCGACCTCCACGGCTACAGCCCCATCCCCGCCCGGGACACCACCTCCGTGCTGCGCGAGTTCCTGCTCGCGCTCGGCCTCCCCGCCGAGCGGATGCCCGACTCGCCGCAGGCCCTCGGTGCCCGCTACCAGGAGCTGACCGCCGGGCGCCGGATGCTGGTCGTGCTCGACAACGCCCGTGACTCCGCGCAGGTGCGGCCGCTGCTGCCCGGCGGCGACGACTGCGTCACCCTCGTCACCAGCCGCAGCCGGCTCGGTGAGCTGGTGGTCTCCGACGCCGCCCGCCCCGTGCCCGTGCGCGAGCTGCCCGCCGCGCAGTCCACCGAGCTGCTCGCCGCCGTGCTCGGCCCGGAGCTGGTCGCGGCCGAGCCGGAGGCCGCCGCGCGCCTCGCCGGGCTGTGCGACGGCCTGCCGCTGGCGCTGCGCGTGGCGGCGGCCCGGCTCGCGACCCGCCCGCACCAGGGGCTGGCCGCCTTCGCGGGCGAACTCGCCGACGAGCACACCCGGCTGGACCTGCTGAACGTGGGCAACACCGGCGTCGCCGCCGCGCTCCGCCTCACGCTCCAGCACCTGCCGGAGCCGGCCCGGCGGATGTTCCACCGGCTGGGGCCGCACACCGGGGCCGCCCTCGACGTCCGCACCGCCGCCGCGCTCGGCGGCTGCCTGCCCAGTCAGGCCGCCGCGGCGCTGGACCAGCTGGCCGCCGCCCAGCTGGTGGTGGAGGCGGGCCCGCAGTCCTACGTACTGCACGACCTGGTGCGGCTCTACGCCCGCAGCCTGTCGCCGGGGCACGACCCGGAGGGGCTGCTGCGGCTGCTCGACCACTGGCTGCGCACGCTCCTCGCGGCCTGCGCCGCCGCCGAGCCGGGCAGCGAGCCCTGCTGTGCGCTGCCCGACGGGGTCCGGCGGGCCGCCCCGGTGCGGCCGTTCGCCGACCGCGCGGACGCCCTGGCCTGGTTCTCCGCCGAACGGGACGCGCTGCGCGGCGCGGTCGAGTCGGCCGTCGCCGCCGGGCTGCACGACCGGGCCTGGCGGCTGGTGCTGCTCCAGTGGCCGCTGATCGTGTGGCAGGTCCGCGACGGCTGGGTGCCGTTGCTCGAACGGGCGCTGGCCTGCGCCGAGGCCGACGGCGACCCCGGCGCCCAGTCCCGTACCCGGGCCCTGCTCGGCTGGGTGCTGTCGGAGGAGGGCCGCCCCGAGGAGGCCCTCGCGCAGCTGGAGCTGGCGCCGGACCTCGCGGCCCTGGCGGGCGACGCCAACGCGGAGGCCATCGCCCGGATCAACCTCGCCGTGGCGCTCGTACGGGCGGGGGAACGTGCCCGGCCCGCGGAGTTGCTGGGCGCGGCGCTCGCGCTGGCCGAGCGGGCGGCCCGGCCGGACACGGCCGCCCTGGCCCTCCAGCACCTCACGGAGCACCTGCTGACGGTGGGAGCGGCCGAGGCGGCCGCCGACCACGCGGTCCGGGGCCTGGCGCTGGTGGCCCCGCCGGCGGCGGCGCCCCGGCGGGTGGTGCTGCGCACCCTGTACGGCGAGGCTCTGGCCGCGACGGGCCGCAGGGGCGAGGCGGTGCGCCAGCTCGACGACGCCGTGCGGGAGGCGCGGGCCCACGCGTACGAGGAGGGCGAGAACGCGGCCCGTGCGGCGCTGGCCGCGCTGGCGGAACGTTAAAGCCGGTCGGGGGGCCGCCCGCGGGCGCGGCCGTGGTCCGTTCGGGCGGGAAGCGGCGCCCGGCGGGCCCGCCTGCTCGGCGATCGGGCCCGGCGGTGGCAGGAAGGAGGAATGAGCCTTCCACGCCGCCGGATTCTCGCGAGTACGGCAGCCGCCGTGCTCGCCGCCACCGGGACGGGCGCGCGGGCGGACGGCGCGCGGACCGCCGGCGCGCGGACCGCCGGCGGGCGGCCAGGTGCGCGTTCCGCGGGCGGGGCGGGGCCCGACTTCGGGGCGCTCGGCCGTGCGATGGACGGCCGGCTGGTCCTTCCGGGGGACGCGGACTACGCGGAGGCCCGGCAGCTCTTCCAACCCCGCTACGACACCGTCGCGCCCGCGGCGGTGGCCTATCCCGCGCACGCCGGGGACGTGGCCGTCTGCCTCGACTTCGCCCGGCGCTCCGCCGCCGCGGTGGTGCCGCGCGGCGGCGGCCACAGCTACGCGGGGTGGTCGACGGCCGCCGGCGCGCTGGTGGTGGACACCGGGGCGATGGCCGCCGTCACGGCCGACGGCGACGAGGTGCGGGTCGGCGCCGGGGCCCGGCTCGCGGAGGTGCACGAAGCCCTCGCCGCGCGCGGCCTGGGCGTCCCCGCCGGGCTGTGCCCCTCCGTCGGCATCGCCGGGCTGGCCCTCGGCGGCGGGCTGGGGCTGGGCTCGCGGGCATACGGGACGACCTCGGACCGGCTCTCGGGCGCCCGCGTGGTCACCCCGGACGGGGTGGTCCGCGAGGTCGGCGCCGACCGGGACCCCGACCTGTACTGGGCGCTGCGCGGCGGCGGGGGCGGCAACTTCGGCGTGGTCACCGAGCTCCGGCTGCGCACCCATCCGGTCGGGGACGCCGCGTACGCCGAACTGCACTGGCCCGCCGGGGACTCCGCGGCGGTGGTGCGGGGCTGGCAGCGGTGGCTGGGCGGGCTGCCGGACCCGTTCTGGAGCCAGGTGGAGTTCACCGTGGAGGCGGGGCGGGAGTCGGTCCCGGCCCTCCGGGCGGTGTGCCTGGACGGGCGGGCGGAGCTGGAGCGGGAACTGGCCCGGCTGACCGGCCTGGTGGGCCGGGAGCCGCGGGACGCCTGGTCCGCCGTACGCGGTTACGGGGACACCGTGCGGGCCATGGCCGGCTGCGCGGACCGCGGCGCCGGGGAGTGCCGGCTGCCGGGGCGGCTGCCCGGCCGGGATCCGCGGGGGCGTCTGGGCCGGGAGTCGTACGCGGCCCGCTCCGACTTCTGGGACGGCGGGGGCCTGCCGGATGCCGCGGTGGCGGCGGTGCTCGCCGCGATCGGGCGGTACGGGCGCGAGGTGCCGGGCGGCGGGTTCGGGGTGGTCCAGCTCGACGGGGTGTGCGGCGGGGCCGTCAACCGGGTGCCCGCCGCGGCCACCGCGTTCGTGCACCGGGACAGCGCCTTCCTGGCCCAGTACCTCGCGTACTGGCCCCGGTCGGCGGCGCCCGCCGAGGTCGTGCGGCACCAGGGCTGGCTCGACGGGCTGTGGCGGGACCTGCGCCCGTGTGCGGGCGGCCGCGCCTACCAGAACTACGCCGACCCGGGACTCGCCGGCTGGCGCGGGGCCTACTACGGGTCCAACCTCCCCCGCCTGGAGGAGATCAGGCGTGCCTACGACCCGGGCAGGCTGTTCCGCTTCCCCCAGGCCGTCTAGGCGGCGTCTTGTGGATCAGGCCGGTCACGACAGGAGCGAGCGAGACATGCGACGTTTGTTGACAGTGGTGACGGCCGCGGCCGCGGCGGCCGCCGCCCTGATGCTGCCGGGCGGGGCACTGCCCGTCGCTCCGGCGGAGCGGGCCGAGGCCGCCTCCGAGCGCTGGTCGGCGCGGGAGGCCACGGCCTTCTGGACGGAGGACCGGATGGCCTCCGCCCTGCCCGTGACCGAACCGGAGCCGGGCTCGGGCGCCGTCCCGGCCTCCGGTCCCGGGCCGGCGGCGGCCGGTCCCGCGTCGCCGGGGCCGTCCCCGGCGACGGCCCCGTCCCAGGCTGCCGACCCGGCCTCGCCGGCCCGGCCGGAGGCGCCGCCCGCGCCGGCCTCCCCCGATGCCGCCGTACCCGCTCCGGACGCCGCCGTGCCCGCTCCTGAGGCACCCGACGCCGCCGTCCCCGGCCCGGCGTCCGCCACACCCGCGCCGGCCGCACCGGCACCGGCACCGCCGACCGAACCCGCCGTGCCCGTACCGGCGCCCGCGCCGAGCGGGTCCGACAAGGCGGCCGTGCCGGCCACGAACGGCGTCGGGCAGGACTTCGACGGCATCCCGGTCGTCGGCCGGATGTTCGTCATGCAGGGCGGCGGCGCCTACTTCTGCACCGCCAGCGTGGTCTCCTCCCCCAGCCGCGACATGGTGCTCAGCGCCGCGCACTGCCTGCTCGGCACGGACACCCGCCAGGTGGCCTTCGTACCGCAGTACACGCGCGCGAAACCGCGCCCGTACGGCCTCTTCCCCGTGCTGCGGGACGCGGCGGGCCGCTCGAAGGTGTGGATCGCCCCCCGGTACCGCACCGACGGGCCCGATCGGGCGGCCACCCTCGACGTGGCCTTCGCCCAGGTCGGTCCGGGCTCCGACGGCCTCCCGGTGGAGGACGTCGTCGGCGGGAACCGGCTCGTCACCGGGGCCACCTTCAACCACCCCAAGGTCACCCTGATCGGCCATCCGGCGGCGGCGGCCCGCCCGCGCGTGTGCGTCAACAAGACGACCAAGTTCACCAGCGGCGACCCGAAGAGCCCCGGCTCCTTCCTGCGGATCGACTGCACCGGCTATCCCGGCGGGACCAGCGGCGGCCCCTTCCTCGCCCGCTACGACGCGCAGACGATGACCGGGGACGTCGTCGGGGTGATCGGCGGCTGGAAGACGGGCGGGCCGACCGCGGACACCTCGTACAGCTCCTACTTCGGGGCGGAGATCAGGAAGCTGTACCAGACGGCGGTTGCCGGGGCACTGGTGCGGTGACCACCCGCTCCCAGCGGGTGCGGCGCGGGTTGCCGACCGTACGGGGCGTCGCCGGGACGCCCGCGGCGGTCAGCGGGTCGGCCGGGGAGAGGGCGAGCTGGCGGCGCAGGTCCGCCAGGGCGGCGTGCACCGGCGCGAGGATCACCTCGGCGCGCGGGTGGACGTACGCGAGGGCGTGCGCGGTGGTCTCGATGGTCTCGGCGGCGTCCTCGGCGGCGGTCCGGCTCCATCCGCCGGGCCCTCCCCCGCTCCAGGGCGCGACGGCGTCGTAGAGGTGGCAGGCGGCGTCGGCCGCGGCGTCGGCCCGTTCACCGACGCCCGGCCCCGCGATGGTCGGCAGCAGCTCCATGCCCGCTCAACGAGCGGGACGCGCCGGGGGAACGAGACCCTCGCGGATCCCGGCCGGCGGCGCGTGCGCATAGGCTGGCGGGATCATGAGCCTGAGAGTGCGCAAGCCCGCCGGCGGGAGAAGGCCGGACGCGGGGGCGGCGACGGCCGGCGCGGCCCGTGAGCCGCGGCCGTCCGTCGGGTGGGACCGGTTCGCGCGGGCGCTGCGGACGCCCGCGCGGGCGGGCGAGCCGTTGCTGGCGCGGGCGGCCAGCCCGTGGCTGCGGATGCTGCCCTTCGCCGTGATGGGCGTCTTCGTGGTGTCGCTGCTGCCGGTGACGATCGCGGTGCTGACCAACGACTACGGCATGGGCGGCGGCCTGGCCGGGGCCCTGGGCGTGGCGCAGACGGTGCCGCTGCTGCTGGCGGTGTCGCGTCCGGTGGCCGCCTGGGGCGCGGTGCTGCTCGCGGACGTCGTGGGGGCGGTGCTGCTGCTGGTGGGCGCGGACCGGGTGGCGGGGCAAGCCTGGCCGTGGACGCCGATGGTGGTGGTCGGCTACCTGGCGCTGATGGTGTGCGTGGGGCTGCGCGAGCCGGTGCGGACGCTGGTGCGGGTGGGGCTGGTGACGGGTGCGGCCGGGGTGGTGCTGGGGTTCTTCGCGCCGGCCGGGGTGACGAACACGGTGGCGCTGCTGTTCGTACTCAGCGGCTGCGTGCTGGCCGTGACGGGCGCGCTGCGCGGGCTGGGTGACGCTCGGCAGCGCGTCGCCGAGCAGGAGAGCATCAGCGAGGCGGAGCGGGCCCGGCGCACCCTGCTGGAGGAACGGGCGCGGATCGCGCGGGAGTTGCACGACGTGGTGGCCCACCACATGTCGGTGATCACGGTGCAGGCGGACTCCGCCCCGTACCGGCTGCCCGGCCTGGAGGGGCCGGTGCGGGAGGAGTTCGCGGCGATCGCGGCCAGTGCGCGCGAGTCCCTCGGCGAGATGCGGCGGCTGCTGACGGTGCTGCGGGGCGACTCGGGCTCCGACGGCGCGGAAGGCGACCGGGCGCCGCAGCCGGGCATCGCGCGGATCCAGCAGCTGGTGGAGGCGACGGTGCGGGCGGGGCAGCCGGTGGAGTGCTCCCTGGCCGCCGCTCTGGCGGACGCGCCGGTGCCGCCGGCGGTGGACCTGTCGGCGTACCGCATCGTGCAGGAGGCCCTCGCCAACGTGGTGCGGCACGCCCCGGGCGCGCCGGCCCGCGTCTCGGTGACGTACTCCGCGCAGGACGGGGAGGTCCTGGTGCTGGTCGTCAACGGGCCGGCCCGGGACGCGGTGGTGGAGCTGGAGCGTTCCGGGACGGGGCACGGGCTGGTGGGGATGCGCGAACGCGTACGGTTGACCGGCGGGACGCTGGACGCCGGCCCGCTGCCCGAGGGCGGTTTCCGGGTGGCCGCCCGGCTCCCCCTCGACCCGCCGCCCGACCCCGTCGCCTCCCGCACCGAGGAGCCCAGTTGACCATCCGCGTGATCATCGTCGACGACCAGGCCATGGTCCGGGCGGGGTTCGCCGCGCTGTTGTCGGCGCAGGCCGACATCGACGTGGTGGGCGAGGCCGCCGACGGCCGCCAGGGGATCCGGGTCTCGCGCACGGTGCACCCCGACGTCGTGCTGATGGACGTACGGATGCCGGAACTGGACGGGCTCTCCGCGGCCCGCGAGCTGCTGGACCCGCCGCCGGGGGTGACGCACCGGCCGAAGGTGCTGATGCTGACCACCTTCGACATCGACGACTACGTGTACGAGGCGCTGCGCGCGGGCGCGTCCGGGTTCCTGCTGAAGGACGCCCCGCCGGCGGACCTGATCGCGGCGGTCCGGGTGGTCGCCTCGGGCGAGGCGCTGCTCGCGCCGTCGGTGACGCGCCGGCTGATCGCGGACTTCGTCCGGCAGCGGCCGGCCCCGCGCAGGGATCCGGCGCTGCGGCTGAACGGGCTGACGCCGCGCGAGACGGAGGTGCTGGAACTGATCGCGCGGGGGTTGTCGAACCAGGAGATCGCCGCGCACCTGGTCCTGGCGGAGCAGACGGTGAAGACGCACATCGGCCGGGTCCTGGGGAAGCTGGACCTCCGCGACCGGGCCCAGGCGGTGATCTTCGCGTACGAGGCGGGCCTGGTCCGCCCGGGCGACGCCGCCTGATGCGTGGTGGCGGTGCCTGGTGGCCGGTGCCTGGTGGCGGGTGGCTAGTGCTCCAGGGCGACCGGGCCGGTGGTGACGGGGTCGGCGTTGCGGCGGGTCTTGGACCAGCCGGTGCGGCCCCGGAGGATGCGGACGAAGGCCCGGGCCGCGACGGGGAAGAGGTGGTAGGCGTACAGCCACAGGGCGACGCCCCACAGGAGCCCCCGGGCCCGGGAGGCGTCGGGGGTGAAGTCCCTGCGGTAGACCGGGCCCCACAGGAGGAAGGGCAGCACCGAGAGCACCGCCAGGCCGAGCGCCAGGGGCCACCAGGCGAGGGCACCGGTGAAACCGTTCAGGGCGAGGACCGCCAGCAGGACGGCGGAGAGCACCAGGGAGAAGAGGTGCGCCAGCGGCTGGCCGAAGGTGTACAGGGTCTCCAGGACGCCGCTGCCGGTGTAGTGGCGTGAGGAGAGGATGCGCGGGGCGTAGCGGACGCACTGGAGGTTGCCCTGGGCCCAGCGGGTGCGCTGGGCGAGCAGGCGCCGGGCGTGCGGCAGGCCTTCCTGGGACACCCAGGTGTCGGCGACGTGGCTGATCCGGTGGCCGGTGAGGATCATGTGGAGGCCGAGTTCGTAGTCCTCCAGCAGGGCCGCCTCGCGCCAGGGGCGGCGTTCGGCCTCGGCGATCCGGTCCAGCGCCGACAGGCGGGTGAACTGGCCGTTGCCGCCGAGCCCGACCGATCCGGTGCGGGCGCGCAAAAGTTGCATGCCGGCGTTGGACACGGCGAACTCCATGTCCTGGACGCGGACCAGCAGGCGGGCGAGGGCGTTCGCGGCGCGGCCGCGGTCCGGCAGCGGCCGCGGGTCGTCGACGTTGCGCATCCGCACGCTGACCTGCACTCCCCCGGTGTCCGGGTGACCGAACCCCTGGGGGCCGCTGACCAGGGACGGGGCGGCGGGGTCGAGCCGGCCGTCGGCGTCGACGACGCAGACGACGACCCGCTCCCGGTCGGCGCCGGGGCCGAGCAGCTCGCCGAGTTCGCGGTACGCGGCGTTGAGCGCGGCGCCCTTGCCGGTACGGGCCTCGGGCCGGAACCGGCTCACCAGGTGCAGCTGTACGTCGTCCTCGGCGAGGGCGGCGACGATGGCGCCGGTGCGGTCGTCGCTGGCGTCGTCGACCACCCACACGTGGGCGTACGGGAAGTCGGCGCGGAGCCGGGCGACGGTGGTGGCGACCACGGCCTCCTCGTCGCGGCAGGGGACGAAGAAGTGCCAGTCGAAGGCGGCCGGATCGCCCGGTTCGGTCGCCGGCCGGTTGCGGTAGGCGTGCCGGGATCCGGCGGCGTAGAGGAGGAAGCCGGCGAGGAGGAGGAAGGGGAAGAGGAACAGGAGGAGGTGGTCGGTGTGCGGCACGGGGGCGGGTCCTCAGGCGGCGAAGGGCCGGGCGGCGGGGGCGGACGCGGTGGCGGCGGGGGCGGGGGTGGCCGGGCGGGCCAGCAGGGCGGCGATCCGGCGCGAGGCCAGGCCGTCGCCGAACGGGCTCGGCAGCGCGGCGAGCCGCTCGCGCAGGGCCCGGCCCTGGCCGAGCCGCTCGCGCGCGGCGGCGCCGAGCTCCGGTCCGGGGCGTACGAGGGTCGCGAAGTCGGCCATGGCTTCGGGGCGTTCGGTGGAGTTGCGGACCACGACCAGCGGGCGGCCCAGTACGGTCGCCTCCTCCTGCACCCCGCCGGAGTCGGAGACCAGCAGCGCCGCGTGCCGGGCCAGCCCCAGGAACTGCGCGTAGCCCAGCGGCGCGGTGACCCGCAGTGCGTCCAGGGCCCCGGCCAGGCCCTCGGCCTCGATCCGGGCCCGGGTGCGGGGGTGCAGCGGGAGGACGATCGGGAGGGTCCGGGCCAGGCCGGCCAGTTCGCCGAGCACGGCGCGCAGCGCGGCCGGGTCGTCGGTGTTCTCGGGCCGGTGCACGGTGGCCAGTACGTACGCGTCCGGGTGCACGCCGAGCGGGGCGAGCAGGGCGTCGCGGTCCCGCGCACCGGGCAGGTGGGCGCGGACGGCCTCGACGACCGTGTTGCCGGTGAGTTCGATCCGGTCGGCGGGCAGGCCCTCGGCCAGGAGGTTCTCCCGGTTCTCGGGGGTCGCCGCGCACAGCACGTCGGCGAGCCGGTCGATCAGCACCCGGTTGTGTTCCTCCGGCATGGCCCGGTCGTGGCTGCGCAGCCCCGCCTCGACGTGGACCAGGTGCAGGCCGCGGGCGTTGGCCGCGAGGGCGCCGGACAGGGCCGCGTTGGTGTCGCCCTGGACGACGACCGCGCGGGGCCGGTGCCGGGTGAAGAGCTCGTCGAGCTGGGCGAGGCCGGCCGAGATCTGCACGGCGCGCGGCCGGCCGCCGATGCCCGTCAGGTACGTCGGCTCGGGAAGGCCCAGTTCGCCCAGGAAGCGGCCGGACATGTCCTCGTCGTAGTGCTGCCCCGTGTGCACGAGCCGGGCGGCGGGGCCGAGCAGGCGGCACAGCTCGGTCAGCTTCACCAGTTCGGGACGGGTCCCGAGGACGACGGCGATGCTGCGCGGGGGCAGGCCGGTCATGCGGAGGCTCCTTGCGGCCGGACGGGGCGGGACACCCCGGAGCGTGGGGAGCGGGGGTTGCCGCACGCCGCCGTACCGGTTGCCGGACGGTTGCGATCACGGACGGCGGGGCGGCTCGGGCCTTTCGGCCCGTGCCGGCGGGGCCTTTGCGCCCCGCCGGGGGCGGGCCCTACGTCCCGGGCCTGGGCGACGGGACCGGCAGCGGGACCGGGACCGGCAACGGCCTCAAGGCCGCTCGTCGCGTTCGTCGCGTTCGTCGCCCTGGTAGCGGTAGCCGAGTCCGCGCACCGCCTCGATGGGGTCCTCCGCGTGGCGGCCGGCGGCCTGCTGGATCTTGCGCCGGACCCGCAGTACCGCGAACTTGACCCGGTCCCGTCCCAGGCCCGCCGGGTCGTCCCACACCTGGACGAGCAGCTGGTCCGTGGTGACGACCCGCCCCCGGTTGCGTACGAGCGTCTGCAGCAGCCGGTACTCGATGTCGCTGAGGCGGATCTCGGCGCCGTGCCAGAGGACGGCGCGGCGCTCGGGGACCAGGTGCAGCGCGGAGTCCTGCCGGTCCCCCGCCCAGCCCGGCCGTCCGGCGCGGCGCAGGAGGGCCTCGATCCGGGCGAGCAGTTCCTCCTGCCCGAAGGGTTTGGGCAGGTAGTCGTCGGCACCGGCGCGCAGCCCCCGTACCCGGTCCGCCTCCTCCCCGCGGGCGGTGAGGAGCAGGACCGGGAGGTCGGTCAGGTCCCGGGTGCGTTCCAGCACCTGCCAGCCGTCGAGCTCCGGCAGGCCGATGTCGAGGAGCATCAGGTCGGGACGGTCCGCGAACAGGCGGCGCAGGGCCTCCCTGCCGTCGGCGGCGTGCCGGACCTCGTACCCGGCTCGGCCGAGGAGGGCGCGCAGGGCGGCGGCGAGGTCGGGGTCGTCCTCGACGAGGAGGATCCGGCTCACGGGACGACCGCGCCGGTGTCGGCGCCGGTGTGGGGGCCCGGCCCGGCGACGGGCAGCCGTACGGTGAACACGGCTCCGCCCTCCTCCCCGCCGGGGGCGTCGGCGACGAACAGGTCGCCGCCGTGGCGCCGTACGATGTCGCGGCTCAGCGCCAGGCCGAGGCCGGTCCCGGGGTATCCGCCGTTCTCGGCGTTGGGGGCGCGGACGAAGCCGGAGAAGATCTCCTCCCGGTAGTCGGCGGGCACCCCGATGCCGGTGTCGGCCACGTCGACGGTCCAGTGGTCGCCGTCGACGGCCGAGGTGACGGTGACGGTGCCGCCGGGCGGGGTGAACTTGGCGGCGTTCTCCAGCAGGTTGGCGAGGACGTGTTCGAGGCGGAGCTCGTCGCCGTGGAGGGGCGGGCCCGGAGCCGCGTCGAGGACGACGAACACGCCGGCGGCCTCGGTGGTCGCGATCCGGTCCAGGACGGCGTGGGTGAGCATGCGCGGTACGTCGACCTGGCCGAACTCCAGGTTCAGCTGGGGTGCGCGCATCCTGGTGGTCTCCATCAGGGTGGTGATCACCCGTTCCATGCGGCGGGCGTTGCGGTGGACCGCGTCGAGGAACTCGCGCTGCTCCGCGGTGAGCGGGCCGGAGACGGGATCGGCCAGCAGTTCGCAGAAGCTGATGACGGAGGCGAGCGGGGTGCGCAGGCTGTGCGAGGCCAGGGCGACGAACTCGTTGCGCTGGCCGGCCAGTTCGGCGAGGGTCCGGTTGTCCCGTTCGAGGGCGTGCGCGCGGCGCTTCTCCTCGGTGACGTCCTCGGCGGTCCACAGCGAGCCGAGCAGGTTGCGGTCGGGGTCGTAGAGGGGCTCCACGTCGCGGCGGATGATCCTGCCGTCCTTCAGGGGGATCTCGGCGGTCCGGTGGATCCTGCGGGCGGCGATCGCGTGCGCGGTGTCGACCACCCAGGCGGGGCGTTCGGCGAAGGTCGCGCAGACCGCCTCCACCACGGGGCCGAGGGGGGCACCGGGGGTGTGGGCGACGCCCACGGCGTCGAGGCCGAACATGTCGGTGAAGCGGCGGTTGACGGCGATCACCTGCTCGTCCCCGCTCTGGACGATGGCGGCGCGCGGCAGTGCCTCCAGGACGGCCTGCACCTGGGCCGGGGCGGTGTGCACCCCGCCACGGTACGCCGGGACCCGTGACCCGGCGGTGAGGACACCCCCGGGGCGGTCCGAGCGGCGGATACACCCCAATAGACCCCATTCCTGACAGTTGACGGCCGGTGTGTCCGCCGGTCCGGTCCGCGTCGGGCCACCCGGCGCCGCGGCCCGCTCCACCAGGGCGGTTAGGGTGGCCGGGTGAACCTTTCTTCCGCGCTTCCCCGTTCCTTCCGGCTGCTCGTCACTGGCGGGGGGACCGGTGGGCATACCTACCCCGCCCTGACCGCGATCCGTACCCTGCAGGGCCGTCTCGCGGCCGCCGGCAGCACGCTGGACGTGCTGTGGATCGGAACCGCCGACGGCCTGGAGGCCCGGGTCGCCCCCGCCGAGGGGATCGCGTTCAAGACCGTCGCCACCGGGAAGATCCGCCGTTCGGCGAACCCGCTGAAGATGCTGTCCGCGGCGAACATGAAGGACATGGCGAAGGTGCCGCTCGGCGTGGCCCAGGCCCGGACGATCGTGTCCGAGTTCGCCCCCGACGTGGTGCTCGCCACCGGCGGGTACGTCGCGGTGCCGGCCGGACTGGCGGCGCGGATGTGCAAGCGGCCGCTGGTGCTGCACGAGCAGACCGTGCGCCTGGGCCTAGCCAACCGGAAGCTGGCCGGGTCGGCCACCCGCATCGCCGTGTCCTCGGAGTCCTCGCTGCCGCTGCTGCCGGCCGAGGTCCGCGAGCGCGCCGTCGTCACCGGCAACCCGGTCCGCCCGGAGGTGCTGTCCGGGCACCCCGACAAGGCCGTGCACGCGCTGAACCTCACCGGTTTCGACCGCCGCCTGCCGACCGTCTACGTCACCGGCGGCGCGCAGGGCGCCCAGCAGATCAACGGCGTGGTGCGCGAGGTGCTGCCGTGGCTGCTGAGCCACGCGAACGTGATCCACCAGTGCGGCCCGGCCAACGTGGACGAGCTGCGCTTCGCGGCCGCCGGCCTGGACCCGGTCCTCCAGGGCCGCTACCACGTGACGGGCTTCGTCGGCCCGGAGCTGCCGGACGTCCTGGCGCTCGCCGACGTGGTGCTGTCCCGGTCCGGGGCCGGCACGCTGGCCGAGCTCACGGCGCTGGGCAAGCCGGCGGTGTTCGTCCCGCTGGCCACCTCGGCCGGCAACGAGCAGGCGCACAACGCCCAGCACCTGGCCGACGCGGGCGCCGCCGTCGCACTGCTCGGCGAGGTCACCGCCCAGCACCTGGCCGACGCGATCGGCCCGCTCCTGACCGACCCCAACCGCCGGGCCCACATGGCCGACCGCGCCCGCGCGTACGGCCGCCCGGACGCGGCCGACCGCCTGGTCGACGTCCTCCTGGAGGCAGCCGCCCGCTGACGCGCGCAACCGGCCTCCCGGAAGCCCTTTCCGGGAGGCCCCTGTGACAGACCGCCGGTGACCGCACCCGGCCCGCCTTGGAGGCACCACCCCGGCGACCCCGCCCTCGGCCAGGGCCCGGGTCAGCCGCTCGGCCGCTCCGTCACGAGGCGCAGACCTGTGTCCGTCGTCGCGCCGGGACAGGCCGTCGCCGAATCTTTCGTCGCCCCATCACATATTGCAATTTCAATCGCATTTGACGACTTGCCGTACCGAACGCAGTCGTACGTTCGAAGAGTAGCCGACTTTCCGCTGCCGCCAATCGGTCAGCTTCTCCTGGATCGACTACCGCCCGTCTTCCATCTCGGAGGATCAAGCGAGCGACTTCAATGAACAAGTGCGGATCACCACGGCGGATGGCGTAGTTACCCTGGTGGCAAAGGCCAATGCCACAGCAGTCTCGGGCGTGAGCAAGGACGGATTCGGGGTCGAGGGGAGAGCACGCGGGAGTGGCGTCGTAGGGGTGAGCGAAACCTGGATCGGCGTCTACGGGGAGTCAACAGGCGGAGCGGGAACAGACGCTGTACGCGGACAGGGCAAGGGAAGTACCTGCGGGGTCGCAGGCCACAGCGAACAGGGCATCGGCGTCTACGGCAAGGGCCAGCAGTACGCCGCGAGATTCGATGGCAGGGTCCTGGCTTCAGGAAATGTCAGAATCGAGGGCAACCTGGAGAGCACCAATCAAGTAAGCGCGAAAACCGGGTATTTCCCCGATGAGGTGAGCTCTTACAAATTCAGCGCGCTGGGCGGCGACTATGCGGAGACCTTTGCGTCGGAAGACGATTTCGAACCGGGTACCGTGCTCGTCATCGGAAACGAAGGTCTCCTCACACCCTGCGGCACGCAATACGACACGCGCGACCGGAGTCGTATCAGGGGCCGGCGGCCTCAACCCTGGATCCGTCATGCAGAGCAACCCCGACTCCGAGCACCACGTAACGCTGGCACTCGCAGGGCAGGTCTACGTCAAAGCAGACCCTCAGTACGGGGCGATCTCCACGGGGGACCTCCTCACGACCTCACCCACCGAGGGGTGCGCCATGCGCGTGTCCGACCGCGGGCAGGCAATCGGGGCCATCCTCGGGAAGGCCCTGTCGTCACTCGAAGGCGAACCCGGGCTCCTGCGCATGCTGGTGACGCCGTCCTGAGCGCCGTGCCGGAGGCGCCGTGCCGGAGGCGCCGTGCCGGAGGCGCCGCCCGGGGCTCGTCACACGGCGGGGCACGTCAATGGCGTGTCACTTCGCTTCGACCGTCACCTTCCACGGCGTGATCACCGAGGGACAGACCCGGCCCGCGTCGGGGCGGCAGCTTCGTTGCGCGGTGATGGTCGCGGCGCCGTCCTGTTCCGCCTGGAAGGCGGCCGACGCGTCTCCGTTCGGCGCCGTGCGTCCCGCCGTCCGCCGGAACACCGTGGAATCGCCGGACGTCGGCGTGCTCCAGGTCCAGGTGAGTCCGTTCTCGCGGTAACCGGTGAGCCGGACTTCGATTTCGTCACCCGGGTTCGCGACCAGGGTGCGGCCGTCGTCCGAGTTCGTGAGCACGATGCGCTGTGCCAGCTGAGCGGTCGGCGCTGCGTGCGTGGTGGCGGGAAGGGAGAGGGGGACGAAGGCCAGGGCGAAGGCGGCGGCCCGGCGGGCGAGGGTGCTGGTCACGAGCTTGGTTCTATCGGCCCTCCGCGTCCTCGGGAAGGTCCGTCATCCGATCAGGTGGCCACCTTCACCCGCAGGAACGCCTCCGATGGCGACCCGCCTCCTCCACCCCCTACCGGGGTATGACATCCGGCTTGGCTCCACGGTCCGACGTGCGGCCGGGTACCTGCTTCCTACCTTCCTCCTCGGCAACGGCCCGGCACGGGGGCCGGCTCGAGGAGAGGGGGAAGGGGCATGCGCCGCTTCCGTAGGACGGTCGTCGCGGCAGCGCTGGCGGTGGCCGTGGTGGCGGGGACCGCCGGATGGGCCGCCGGGGACAGCCGGCCGGCCGTCACCGGGCCGCCGCCCGGGAGTGCCGCCTGGCGGGCGGGGTCGGCCGGGGGGCGGGCGCTGCCCGATCCGGAGGCGGCCTCCCCGTACGAGGTGGCGCGGTTCTTCGCCGCCCTGGACGGGGACGCGCGCCGGGAGCTGGTACGGGCCCACCCGCTCGTGGTCGGCAATCTGGACGGGGCGCCGCTCCCCCTGCGGTACGAGGCCAACCGGCTGGCCGTCCTCGCGACGGGCGAGGCCCGCTACGCCTCCCTCGCCGGACCCGGCCGGCGGATCCTGGCCTTCGACCCGCGCGGGCGGGGCCAGGTCGTGGAGGTGTTCGGGGACCTGGAGCGCGCGGCGCACGTCTCGGTGGTCGTACCGGGGTCGGACAACGACGCCGGCACGCACGACGCGGCACGGGCCCCGCACACCGGACCGGCCGGGATGGCCCGCGCGCTGCGGGGGGCCGCCGGCGACGGGACGGCCGTCATCGCGTGGACGGGCTACACCACCCCGGTGGGGGTGGGCCTGGACGCGGCGACCGGGCGGCTGGCCGGAGCGGGGGCGGTCCGGCTGGCCCGGTTCACCGCCGGGCTGGACGCGGTCGGGGCTCCCGATCCGGTGCTGTTCTGCCACAGCTACGGCTCCGTGGTGTGCGGCCTGGCGGCCCGTCACACGGACGCCTCCGACGTCGTCGCGCTCGGTTCCCCGGGCATGCGCGCGGACACGGCGGCGGGCCTCGGCACCCGGGCCCGCGTGTGGGCGGCACGCGGGCCCTCCGACTGGATCGCGGACGTGCCGAACGTCGAGTTCGCGGGCCTCGGTCACGGCGCCGACCCGTCCTCCCCCGCCTTCGGCGCGCGCCGGGTCCCGGCCGGCGACGTCCGGGGCCACACCGGCTACTTCACGCCGGGCACCCGGTCCCTGGCGGCGTTCGCCGTGATCGCGAAGGGGGAGGTCCGATGAGCGCGGTGGCGCTGCTGCGGGGCGCGGCGGAGCGGATCGAGCGGCGGACGCCGGCCCACCGGGACCGGGCGGTGGACGGCCTGCGGGCGCTGGCCCTGCTGGCGGTGCCCACGGGGCACTGGCTGCTCGGCGGATTCACCCTCGACGCGGAGGGCGGCCTGCACAACGCCAGCCCGCTGTCGGCCTTCGGCGCCCTCGCCCCGGCGAGCTGGGTGCTCCAGATGCTCGGCGTCTTCTTCCTGGTGGGCGGCTACGCGTCGGCGCTCTCCTTCGGCCGCCGCACCGGCTCGACCGGGGCGTGGCTGAAGGGGCGGATGGTCCGGCTGGGGCGGCCGGTGCTCGGGGTGACGGTGGTGTGGGCGCTGGCCGCTCCGGTGCTGTACGCGGCGGGCGTGCCGGAGGCCACGTTGCGTACGGGGGCCACGCTGGTGGTGCAACCCCTGTGGTTCGTCGGGGTGTACGCGGTGGTCACGGCCCTGACCCCGTACTGCGTGCGGGCGGCGGGGCGGCTCGGCGGGTGGGCGGCAGCGCCGCTGCTCGGGTCGGTCGCGGTGGTGGACTTCCTGCGGTACGGGCCGCTGTCCGGGGCGGTGCCGTCCTGGCTGTCCGTGCTGAACGTGCTGCCGGGCTGGATGTTCGCGTACCAGCTGGGCGTGGCGTGGGCCGGGCGGCGGATCGGGCGGCGCGGGGCGTGGCTGCTGCTGGCGGGCGGGGCGGCACTGTTCGCGGTGCTGCTGCTCGTCTTCCACTACCCGGCGTCGATGGTCGGGGTGCCGGGCGAGGCGCGGACCAACTCGCATCCGCCGTCGCTGCTGGTGCTGGCGCTGGCCTCGGCGCAGTCGGGGGCGGCGATCCTGCTGCGGGACCGGCTGGCGGGGCTGCTGGCCCGGCCGGTGCTGTGGGCGCCGGTGGTGGTGGTCAACCTGTCCGCGATGACCGTCCTGTGCTGGCACCAGACCGCGATGCTGGCGGCGGCCGTCCCCGGCGGGCTCGCGGGCGCGGTGCCCGGGCTGACGACGGCGCCCGACACCCTCGGCTGGATCGCGGCACGGGCGGCGTGGATGCCGGTGTTCGCGGTACTGCTGGTCGTCATCGCCCGGTACGCCCGCCGGTTCGAGACCGCCCCGGTCCCTTCGCGGGGCCGCCTCGCCCCGGCGGTACGCCGCGCCGTGGCGGGGCTGCTGGCCGCGGGCTTCGCCGTCTTCGCCCTGGGACTCGCCTGAGGGGTGGGGCGAACGTCCCGCACGGCACGGCACCTGGCGGCCCCTAGGCCGTGTCTTCCGGATCTTGCTCCCCCAGCTACCGCTGGGAGGTGCCCCCAGACCCGCGCCGCCCGGCACCGCACCTCGTCGCGTTGGCCGAGCACCCGAGTACGCCCAGCACAAGGGCGCCCCGCCAACGCGCCGATGCACGGCACCTGGGGGCCCCTCCCAGCGGTAGCTGGGGGAGACGCGGGCTTAACCGGCAAGATCCAAAAGACACGGCCTAGCCCGTCTCCCCGCGGAGGGCGGCGGCCGCCGGGCCCTCGCCGTGCACCTTCAGGCGGCCCGCACGGACGGCCTGTGCCACGTCGAGCGCGCCCTCGCCGAGTTCCCGGCAGGTGTCGGCGTCGAGGACGAGGCGGGCGTCGGCCGCTTCGGCGGGCCCGTCGCCGTAGACCGGGCCGCCGCCGTGGGCCGGGCCGTCGCCGCCGAGCCGTAGGTGGAACACTCCCTCGTCGAGGACCACGTCGACCACGGCCGGGACCCCGGTCGGGGGGAGGCGGCGCAGCAGGGGCAGCGCGTACCAGTGGGCGCGCAGCGCGTCGGTGGGGCGGCGGTCGGCGAGGTCGGGGGCGCCCCATTCGGCGAGTGCGGTGAGCACGGGCAGCAGTCCGGCGCCGCGCGCGGTCAGCTCGTACACGGTGGCGGCCGCGGGCGGCGGGAGCTTGCGGCGGGTGGCCAGTCCCTGCGCCTCCATGTCCTTGAGCCGGCCGGCCAGGACGTCCGTGGAGACGCCGGGCAGGTCGGCGTGGAGGTCGGTGTACCGGCGGGGGCCGGCCAGCAGCTCCCGGACGATCAGCAGGGTCCAGCGGTCCCCGACGGCGTCCAGGGCGCGGGCCGAGGCGCAGTACTGGTCGTAGCTTCGACGGCGTGGCTGACGAGGTGACATGCAGCGCAGTCTAGACAACATGTTGGACTTTCCAAGCTCTTGCTTGGTAAAACCAAGCAAGAGGTCCGGTGTACGGGAACAGGGAGGGCACGGCATGGAGTTCCGGCAGTCGAGCAAGCTCAGCGAGGTCTGCTACGAGATCCGGGGCCCGGTGATCGAACACGCCAACGCGCTGGAGGAGGCGGGCCACAGCGTGCTGCGCCTGAACACCGGCAATCCGGCGGCCTTCGGCTTCGAGGCCCCGGAGGAGATCGTCCAGGACATGATCCGGATGCTCCCCCGGGCCCACGGCTACACCGACGCGCGCGGCGTGCTCTCCGCCCGCCGGGCCGTGGTCCAGCGCTACCAGGCCATCGGCCTGACCGATGTGACGGTGGACGACGTCTTCCTCGGCAACGGCGTCTCCGAACTGGTCTCCATGGCCGTCCAGGCGCTGCTCGAGGACGGGGACGAGGTCCTCATCCCCGCACCGGACTTCCCGCTCTGGACCGCCGTCACCACCCTCGCGGGCGGCAAGGCCGTGCACTACGTCTGCGACCAGTCCGCCGACTGGTACCCGGACCTGGAGGACATGGCGTCCAAGATCACGGACCGCACCAAGGCCGTGGTCATCATCAACCCGAACAACCCGACGGGCGCCGTCTACCCCCGGGAGGTCCTGGAGGGCATCCTCGAACTCGCGCGCCGCCACGGCCTGATGGTCTTCGCCGACGAGATCTACGACCAGATCCTGTACGACGACGAGGTCCACCACAGCGCCGCCGTCCTCGCCCCCGACCTGGTCGTCCTCACCTTCTGCGGCCTGTCCAAGACGTACCGGGTGGCGGGGTTCCGGTCGGGCTGGCTGGTGGTGAGCGGCCCCCGGCAGCACGCGCGCAGCTACCTGGAGGGGCTGACCATGCTCGCCTCGATGCGACTGTGCGCCAACGCCCCCGCGCAGTACGCCATCCAGGCCGCTCTCGGCGGACGCCAGTCCATCAAGGAACTGACCGGTCCCGGCGGCCGGCTGCGCGAACAGCGCGACCGCGCCTGGGAGAAGCTGAACGAGATCCCCGGCGTGTCCTGCGTGAAGCCGAAGGGCGCGCTGTACGCGTTCCCGCGCATCGACCCCAAGGTGCACCCGATCCACGACGACGAGCGGTTCGTGCTCGACCTGCTGCTGCGGGAGAAGATCCAGGTCGTCCAGGGCACGGGCTTCAACTGGCCGCGCCCCGACCACTTCCGGATCCTGACCCTGCCGTACGCCGACGACCTGGACGCGGCGATCAGCCGGATCGGCCGTTTCCTGAGCGGGTACCGGCAGTAGGCCCGGCGGCACACGGCGGCGCGCCGCGACGACGAGAGCGCCGCTCCCGGTGGGGAGCGGCGCTCTCGTCGTGCGGTCCGGGCGCCGGTCAGGCGATCGAGGCGGCCACGATGGCGGCGACCGCCAGGTTGCAGGAGGCGGTGACCCACACGGCGGGGTGCGGCTCGGGGTCGACGACGATGGCACCGAGCTTGCCCGGGGTCACCAGGTCCAGCACCAGGAAGGCCACGGCCATCAGGACCAGGCCCAGCACGCCGAAGGCGGCGGTGGACAGCAGGCCCTTGCCGAAGTCCTCGTAGGTCGTCCAGATCGAGGTGAAGACGATGCCGCCGATGCCCAGGAGGGCCGAGCTGAGCAGGAGGGCCGCGTTGCGGTTGCGCTCCTCCCAGATCTGCTTGGGGAGCTTCCCGGGCGTCAGCACGTCCACCAGGACGATGCCGAGGATCAGCAGCACCAGGCCGAGGGCGCCGTAGGCGCTCGTACGGCCAAGTCCGTTGACGATGTCGCTCATTGAGAAGCCTGTCTCCGCGTGGGTGGGAAAGGATGGCCCGGTACGGGCCGGATCGGTGCCGTGGGGAGGCCGAATCTATCGCACGGCCCCGCCCCGGACCATGGGGAGGTCAGGAAATGGCAAAGGTCAGGGCCGCGCGGGCCGGTGAGGCGGAGGCGCTGACGGCGCTGGTGATGCGGTCGAAGGCGCACTGGGGCTACGACGCCGCCTTCCTCGCGGCGTGCGCGCCGCAGCTGCGCGTACGGGAGGCGGAGCTGGCCTCCCGGCGGATCGCGGTGGCCGAAAACGCCCGCGGGGAACTGCTGGGCCTCGCCTCCCTGGACGACGTCGGGGACGGGCCGGACGCCCGGCTGGGGCTGCTCTTCGTGGAGCCGTCCGCCATCGGGCTCGGCACCGGCCGGCTGCTGTACCGGGACGTGCTGCGCCGGGCCGCCGCCCTGGGCGTGCGCCGGCTGCTGATCGACGCCGATCCGCACGCGGCCGGCTTCTACCGGGAGATGGGCGCCGAGGAGCGCCCCGGCGCCGCCCCGGAGGGGCTCGTACGGTTCGAGGCCGCGCCGGTTCCGCTCGCGGAGTGGGCCCGGGCCTGGACGGGCGGCGTCCCGGCGGTGCACGTGGGCAACGTCGCCGAGTTCAACGCGCAGTTCGCCGACGCCTCCCTCGACGCCGGGCAGCGCGCCGCGCACGACTACGCCTGCCTCGCCGCCTTCTACAGCCCCCGCCCGGCGGCCCTGGTGCTGCCCCGCGCGGTGTCCCCCGGCTGGGTCGCGCTGGTCGGCCGGCAGCTGGGCTGGGACCCGGAGGTCGAGGTGTACGACGGGCTCGCGGATCGGGGCCCGGGGCTGTCGGACGCCGTGGCGGCCCGGCCGGCGCTCGCCCGGCGGCTGACGGAGGGCGGGCTGCCCCTCGTCCCGTGGGGGCTGACCGGGCCGTACGCCCGTCTCGCGGGCCTGCCGTGGCGGCCGGAGGGACTGCGGTACGAGTCGAAGTCGGCCGCGCACGCCCTGTTCGGGCGGATCCTGGCGGGCGGGAAGCACCCGGGGATCACGCTCCCCGCGCAGTGGCGGGCCCGCACCCGGCGGGCGGCCGTCCGGCTGCTGGCGGCGCGGGCCCGGTCGGGCGAGAGCACCGTTCTCAAATCGGAGCACGGTGTCGGCGGTTCGGGCACCACGGTGGTCTCGCCCGGGGAGGTGAAGGCGGCCGGAGGGGCCCGGGCGGTGCTGCGTCGGCTGCCGCGCGGGCCGCTGCTTCTGGAGGAGTACGTGCACGGCCCGGGCGAGGCGCACCTGCCGCGGGACCTGACGTACGACGGGTTCGTGGACGGCGACGGCCGGCCGCACGAGGTCGGCGCGGCGGTGATGGACGTGGCCGGCGGCGGCTACCGCGGCGCAACGGTCGGCCCCTCGGTGGTGCCCGACCGACTCGCGGGGCCGCTGCTGGCGTTCGGGGCGGCGGTGGGCCGGGAGCTGGCCGCGGCCGGCCACCGGGGCTGGTTCGACGTGGACTTCGTCACCGACGCGGCGGGGCGGCTCGCGCCGACCGAGGCCAACCTGCGGCTGACCGGCCCGTCGGTGGCCTTCATGGTGGCGGCCCGGCTGGACGAACTGCGGGGCGCGGGACACCTCGTACGGATCGCGGACCGCGTGGAGCTGGGGGCGCGGCTGCCCGACGCGCAGCTGGAGGCGCTCTGCGCGGACCTGGTGCGGGACTGCGCCGCGCTCGGGGCGGTGTTCGTGCCGGCGATCCCGACGGGGGCGTTCGACCCGGAACCGTGGGTGGGCGTGCTGGTGGCCGCGCGCGGCGCGCGGGCACTGGACGCGGCCGAGACCCTGGTGCGACAGCGCGCCCGCGCGGCAGGCACCGCCTTCGGCCCCACCCCCGGCCCGACTCCCAACCCCCGACCCTGACCCCGGCCCCGGCCCGACTCCCAACCCCCGGCCCGGCTCCCGGCCCCGGTCCGACTCCCAACCCCCGGCCCGGCTCCCGGCCCCGGTCCCGGTCCCGATCCGGCTGTCGGCTCCCGGCCCCCGGCCCCGATCCCGGCCCCGACCCGGCTCCCGGCCCCAACCGGGCTCTCGGCCCCCGGCCCTGATCCCGGCCCTCCGCTCCCGGCCCCCGGCCCCGATCCCGGTCCCGACCTGGCTGCCGGCTCCCGGTCCCGGCTCTCACCCCGGTCCCGACCGGGCTCTCGGTTCCCGGCCCTGATCCCGGCCCCGGCCGGGCTCCCCGCCCCGACTCCAGGCCCCGGCCCTGATCCTGCCCCCTCCCGGTTCGTGGCCCCGGCCCCGGCCAGGCTCCCGGCCGACCGACCCGGCCCCCGCCCCCGAAACCGGCGGCGGTCAGGCGTCGAAGTCGAAGGGGCTGGCCGGCTTGCGCGTCGCGTAGACGGCCACGACCAGGGCCGCGATCATCAGCGGGACGTTGAAGGCGTACACCAGGGCGGCCTGGCGCGGCCAGTCCTGCTTGGCCGCCAGCCGGTAGAGGTTGTCCTGCGGCCACCAGGCGATCAGCAGGTAGACGATCGCCAGGTGCGCGGCCGTGGTGATGCCGCGCCCGCGCCGCTGGGCCAGCATCGGTCCGCGGCCGCTGAAGAGGAACACCATCCCGGCCCCGAAGGCGAGGCTCTCGCAGAGGTAGAGGATCCAGAAGAGCGCGGCCCACGGGTTGGGGACGCCGGTCAGGTCGGTGGAGCCGGGCCAGATGACGCCCGTGAACGCCAGCGCGAGGAGGCCGAACAGCGGGGCGCCGCAGCCCAGGGCGGAGGCGAGCGGCAGCGCCTCCTGGCTCCCGGCCGCTCCCGCCGTCCGGGAGGATCCCCCGTACTTGCCGCCGCCCCGGCGCCCGGCGACGGGGGCCAGCAGCAGCGGGGGCTGCGGGACCTGGGTCCGGTCCTCGCGGCCGGCCCGGGTGCGGGGCAGGGCGCGTACGCGGACCACCGCGCGCGGGACCGCGCCGGGGGGCACCTTCCCCGACAGGTGCTCCCTGAGCCGGGCGGTGTCCGGCAGGACCTCGGCCGGGAGGCCGGGCGGCGGGGAGAGGTACGCGACGAGCCGGTGCCCGCCCCCGGTGACGGGGACGCGGGTGACCAGGGCGCTGCCCACGGCGTCGTGCGCCCGGATCTCGGACTCCAGCGGGTAGGGGTCGATCCGGGTGCCGTCCTCGGACTCGATCCGGTCCGCGGCCCTGCCTCCGAACTCCAGGAGCCCGTCCGGGCGCAGCACCCCGAGGTCCCCGGTGGCTATCGCCTCCCCGCCGGCGGGCGGGTCCACGGTGAGCCGGCCGTCCAGCACCCGGACCCGGCAGCCGGGGAAGGGGGTGCCGAGCAGGGAGATCCGCTCGGGCCCGTCGAGCGGGCGGGGCAGCTGCGGCAGTTCGAAGAAGGCGCCGGTGCCGGCGGCCTCGGTGAGGGCGTAGACGTTGAGGACGCGGGCGCCGGGGCGCAGCCGGTCCTGGAAGGCGCTGTGTTCGTCGAGGTAGAGGCGGTCGCCACTGACGGCGAGCAGCCTCAGCGACCGGAGTTCGGCGTCCGGCTCCAGGCGGAACGGGGCGATGTCGGACGCCGGGGGCGCTTGTGCGAGCAGCAGGTCCGCGGCACCGGCCGGGTCGGTGTGGACCACGCTGACCTCGGCCTTCCGGACGGCCCGCCGCACCTGTCCCGGCAGCCACGCCGCGCTCTCGGGCAGGACGAGGGCGCCTCCGGAGCACAGGGCGCGGGTCCAGCCGGCGGCGAAGGGCGTGGTGTCGGGGCCGGCGGTGAACAGGTGCCGGTCGCCGGGGGCCAGCCGGGCCGTGCGGGCCCATCCCTCGTAGGCGGCGAGGAGCAGTGCGTGGCCGACGGGGACGGGGCGGGGGGTGGCGGCCCCGGTGAACAGCACGGCCGCGCCGGCGGCGGCCTCGGGCAGGGGCGGCGGGGCGGTGCCGGCGGCGCCTTCGCCGGGGCGCAGGACCCGCAGCTCCTTGCCCGCGTCGAGGCGGGCCGCGTCGGCGGGGCCGGCGATCAGCAGGTCCGGCGCGAGGGCGGCGAGTTGCCGCCTCCCGCAGCGCGGGTCGGCGACGTCGAGGACCGCGTAGACCCCGCCGGCCTTGAGCACGGCGAGCAGGGCCGTGACCAGCTCGCGCTGCCGGGGCAGGGCGAGGGCGACGAGGCCGTTCGCGGGCAGGCCCCCGTCGGTCAGCTGCCGGGCCAGTCGGCCGGACTCCGCGTCGAGCACGGCGTACGGGACGGTCTCGTCCCCGGTGATGAGCGCGGGGGCCTGCGGGGTCCGGCGGGCCCATGCGTCAAAGCGGTGCAGGACGGTGTCGGCGCCCTGGCGGGCGGGTCGGTCCGGCTGTGAGGACTGCGATGACTGCGGTGACTGCGTCATTCCCCGATGATGCCACCGGGCACCGACAGGGCCCGGTGACGGCGAAGTTCCTTTGGCAAAACGTGAGTTGACCACACCTCGGAGTGAGGGGCGGCCAATCCGTTGACCTGAAGGCCGGTTGAGGTTCTAGCGTGGGGGCCATGGACATGGAAGTCACCGCCTGGCATTCGCTGCACAGCGCGATCAACGCCCAGCAGGACCGCCGCCCGCTCTCCCGGGCGAGCCTGCGCCGGATCGCCGCCTTCGCCCGCCCGCACCGGCGCGGGCTGACCCTCTTCCTGGTGCTGAGCGTGGTGGGCGCGCTGCTGGCGGTGGCCACTCCCCTGCTGGCCAGCCGGATCGTGGACACCATCGTCGGGCACGGGGCCGAGGGGGACGTGGTCCGGCCGGCGCTGCTCATCGCGGTGATCGCGGTGGCCGAGGCGGGGCTGGGCCTGATGACGCGCAAGCTGTCGGCCACCCTCGGCGAGGGGCTGATCCTGGACCTGCGCCGGGCGGTGTTCGACCACGTCCAGCGGATGCCGGTGGCCTTCTTCACCCGGACCCGGACGGGGGCGCTGGTCAGCCGGCTCAACAACGACGTGATCGGCGCGCAGCGGGCCTTCAGCAACACCCTCTCCGGGGTGGTCTCCAACATCGTGACGCTGCTGCTGACGCTGGGCGTGATGCTCACCATCTCCTGGCAGATCACCCTGCTGGCGCTGGTGCTGCTGCCGGTGTTCGTGCTGCCGGCCCGGCGGATGGGCGCCCGGATGGCCGGGATGCAGCGGGAGGCGTCGGCGTTGAACGCGGCGATGGGCACGCAGATGACGGAACGGTTCTCCGCGCCGGGCGCGACCCTGGTGAAGCTGTTCGGGCGGCCCTCGGACGAGTCCGCCGAGTTCGCGGCACGCGCGGCCCGCGTCCGCGACATCGGGATCCGTACGGCGATGGCCCAGTCGGCCTTCATCACCGCCCTGACCCTGGTCTCCGCGCTGGCCCTGGCCCTGGTGTACGGGCTGGGCGGGTACTTCGCGCTGCGCGGCACCCTGGAGGCCGGCTCCGTGGTGGCCCTCGCCCTGCTGCTGACCCGGCTGTACGCCCCGCTGACGGCGCTCGCCGGGGCCCGGGTCGAGGTGATGAGCGCCATGGTCAGCTTCGAGCGGGTCTTCGAGATCCTCGACCTGGAGCCGCTGATCGCCCAGAAGCCGGACGCCGTCCGGGTGCCCGACGGGCCGGTGTCGGTGGAGTTCGACCGGGTCTTCTTCGGCTACCCCTCCCCCGACAAGGTCTCCCTCGCCTCCCTGGAGGAGGTGGCCGTGCTCGACGCCCGGGGCGGCACCCGGGTCCTCCACGACGTGTCCTTCCGCGCGGAGCCCGGCCAGATGATCGCCCTCGTCGGCTCCTCGGGCGCCGGCAAGTCGACCATCGCCCAGCTGCTGCCCCGGCTGTACGACGCGGACGCCGGCGCGGTCCGCCTGGGCGGCGTCGACGTACGGGACCTCACCGCGGACTCGATCCGCGACACGCTCGGCATGGTCACCCAGGACGGCCACCTCTTCCACGAGTCGGTACGGGCCAACCTGCTGCTGGCCCGGCCCGGGGCGGGCGAGGACGAGCTGTGGGAGGCCCTGCGCCGATCCCGCCTGGACACCCTGGTCGCCGCCCTCCCGGACGGCCTGGACACCGTTGTCGGCGAGCGCGGCTACCGGCTGTCGGGCGGGGAGCGCCAACGGCTGACCATCGCCCGGCTGCTGCTGGCCCGTCAGCGGGTGGTGATCCTCGACGAGGCCACCGCCCACCTGGACTCCACCTCGGAGGCGGCCGTGCAGGAGGCGCTGGCCGAGGCCCTGTCGGGCCGTACGGCGGTGGTGATCGCGCACCGGCTGTCCACGGTGCAGGCCGCCGACCTGATCCTCGTGGTGGAGGACGGCCGGATCGTCGAACGCGGTACGCACCCGGAGCTGCTGGCGGCGGACGGCCGGTACGCCGAGCTGTACCGGACCCAGTTCGCCACGCGCGGGGCGCCCGCCGCCGGGTAGGCGGCCGGGGGGCCGGCTCGTACGGCCGGGCGGATCCGGGGCGGGGCCGGTTCGCGGGGGCCGTATCTCAGGGGGCGAGCACGTCGAGTTCCTCCAGGGCGCCGAGGGCGATCCGGCGGGTCAGCGCCTCGGCGGCGGCCGCGTCGCCCTCGCGGACGGCTTCGGCGACCCGTACGTGCAGGGTGACGGCGGCCGGGTCGGGGTCGTGGAACATCACGTCGTGCTGGGTGCGGCCGGTGAGGACCTCGGCGACGACGTCGCCGAGCCGGGCGAACATCTCGTTGCCGGAGGCGTCGAGGACCGTCCGGTGGAAGGCCACGTCGTGGCGGAGGTAGCCCTCCAGCTGGTGGCCGCGGGAGGTGCGGACCATGCCGAGGGCCGCCTCGGTGAGCCGCGCGCACTGCTCGGGGGTGGCGCGGGTGGCGGCCAGCCCGGCGGCGACGGGTTCGACGGCAGAGCGCAGCACGGTCAGGGAGCGCAGCTGGCGGGGGCGGTCGGGGCCGGCCAGCCGCCAGCGGATGACGCGCGGGTCGTAGACGTTCCACTGCTCGGCGGGGCGGACGGTGACCCCGACCCGGCGGCGGGATTCGACGAGCTGCATCGACTCCAGGACGCGGACCACTTCGCGGACGACGGTGCGGGAGGCGTCGAAGCGCCCGGCGATCTCGTCGGTGCGCAGGACGCTGCCGGGCGGGTACTCCCCCGCCGTGATCGCGAGGCCGAGGGTGTCCAGCACCTGGGAGTGGAGTCCTTGGCCCGGACTGCCTTCGGTGGTCATGGCGTAAGCGTACGGTGACGGCCGGGGCGCCAAAAGGTGTGATGTTTTACCACCCGGACCTTGAATAAGTACTACTTAATAGGCTTCAGTGGTGCTCCCAGCAACGAGGACCACCGAGGACAGCGAGGTACGACGTGAGCTCCCAGCGCGTCATTGTGGTGATGGGCGTCGCCGGAACCGGCAAGACGACCGTCGGGCGGCTGATCGCGGAGGCGCTCGGCCTCCCGTACGCCGAGGGCGACGCCTTCCATCCGGCGGCCAACGTGGCCAAGATGTCGGCCGGCGTCCCGCTGGACGACGCCGACCGCCGGCCCTGGCTGGACGCGATCGGCTCGTGGATCCGCGACCGGGCCGGCACGGGCGGCGGTGTGGTCGCCGCCTCCGCCCTCAAGCACTCCTACCGCGAGCGGCTGCGCGCGGCCGCTTCGGACGTCGTGTTCGTCCACCTCACCGGGGACCGGCCGCTCATCGAGCGGCGGATGGCGGACCGCAAGGGCCACTTCATGCCCGCCTCCCTGCTGGACTCCCAGTTCGCCGTGCTCGAACCGCTCCGGGCGGACGAGCGCGGGTTCGCCGTCGACGTCGCCGGCACGCCCGAAGAGATCACCGAACGGGCGCTGGCCGCCCTCCGCACGTCCGAGAGTTGAGGAACCCCACCGTGACCGGTCTCAGCGTCGAGACTCTGGCAGCGACCGCCCCCGGCCCCATCACCTCGGCCGGCGACGCGCAGCTGGGCGTCGCCGTCCTCGCGGGCATCGCCGTCATCGTCCTGGTCATCACCCGCCTCAAGATGCACGCCTTCCTGGCCCTGACGGTCGGTTCGCTGGCCCTCGGGTCCTTCGCGGGCGCCCCGCTGAACAAGACGATCGCCAGCTTCACCGCCGGCCTCGGCGCCACGGTCGCGGGGGTCGGCGTGCTCATCGCACTCGGCGCGGTCCTCGGCAGGCTGCTGGCCGACTCGGGCGGCGCGGACGAGATCGTGGACACCATCCTGGCCCGGGCGCGGGGCCGGGCCATGCCCTGGGCGATGGTGCTGATCGCCTCGGTGATCGGGCTGCCGCTCTTCTTCGAGGTCGGCATCGTGCTGCTGATCCCGGTGGTGCTGCTGGTCGCCCGGCGCGGCGGCTACTCCCTGATGCGGATAGGCGTGCCCGCGCTGGCCGGCCTGTCGGTCATGCACGGGCTGATCCCGCCGCACCCCGGCCCGCTGGTCGCCGTCGACGCGCTGCACGCGAACCTGGGCGTCACCCTCGCCCTCGGGGTGCTCGTCGCGATCCCCACGGTGGTCATCGCCGGACCGCTCTTCTCCCGGTACGCGGCACGCTGGGTGGACATCCCGGCACCGGAGCCCCTGGCCCCCGAGCGCCCGCCGGTGGAGGCCGCGCACCGCCCCCGGTTCGGGGCGACGGTCTTCACGGTGCTGCTGCCGGTGGCGCTGATGCTGGTCAAGGCTCTGGTCGACATCGTTGTCGACGACCCGGCCGCCCCCGTGCAGAAGGTCGCCGACGTCGTCGGATCCCCGCTGATCGCCCTGCTCGCCGCCGTCCTGGTCGCGATGTTCACCCTCGGCCGGGCCGCCGGGTTCAGCCGGGAGCGGCTGTCGTCCACGGTGGACAAGTCCCTCGCGCCGATCGCCGGGATCCTGCTGATCGTGGGCGCGGGCGGCGGCTTCAAGCAGACGCTGATCGACGCCGGCGTGGGCCAGATGATCCTCGACGTCTCGAAGGACTGGTCCGTTCCGGCCCTGCTGCTGGCCTGGCTGATCGCGGTCGCCATCCGGCTGGCGACGGGCTCGGCGACGGTCGCCACCATCTCGGCGGCCGGGCTGGTGGCGCCGCTCGCGGCGGGCATGTCCACCACGGAGACGGCGCTGCTGGTCCTGGCGATCGGCTCGGGCTCGCTGTTCTTCAGCCACGTCAACGACGCCGGGTTCTGGCTGGTCAAGGAGTACTTCGGGATGAGCGTCGGACAGACCCTCAAGACGTGGTCGGTGATGGAGACCGTCATCTCGGTCTGCGGCCTGGGCTTCGTGCTGCTGCTGTCGCTGGTCCTGTGACCCGCGGCCGGACGTCGCCGCGGGGGTCACCGCCGCCGGACGTGCGGCCCCTCCAGCTGCGCCGCCGCCAGGGCGAGGCCCGCGGCGGCGCGGGCGCAGCGGTCGGCGAGGGCGGTGACCTCGGCGCGGTACGCGTCGGCCTCCCGGCCGCGCCACTCCAGGGCGGCCGCGCCCGCCCGCAGCCGCCGCGCGTGCGAGCGCAGGGCGGCGGAGTGGGTGCGCAGGCCGTCCGCCGGCGCGGGACGGCTCGTCAGGTGGCAGTCGTTCACGGGCTCCTCCGGCGGTTCGAGGGCGCGGGCGCCGCCGGGCCGGGGCTGCGGGCGCAGAAGGCCCGCAGGGCGGCGCCGAGGCCCAGCAGTGGTTCGGCGGTGACGGCCCGGCCGGTGGCCACCTGCCAGCCCGCGTGGTCGTTGAAGGGGTTCTCGTCGGTCAGGGCGTGCCAGGCCAGCACGTCCGCGAACGCCGGGCTCAGCAGGGCGAAGGCCCGCGGGGCGCCCCGTTCGCGCAGCAGGGTGCGGAAGGCGCGGGCCGCGTCGGCCTGCCGGTCCTCGGCGACCGCCCGCAGCAGGCCGGCGCAGTCCGGGTCGGCCAGCAGTTCGGGGCGGCCCGCGGTCGCCCCGCGGATCCGGCCCTTGAGCCCGCAGACGGCGGTACTGACGGCGAGGCTCTCGCGGCCGCCCAGGATCCCGGCGAGCCAGCCGGCCCGGGCCAGGCCCCGTCCGCGCGGGGCCCAGCCGAGACCGGCCGGGTCGGTGAGGGTGCGCAGCAGGGTGCGCCAGGCCCGGCGGCGGCTGCCGCCGCGGCCCACGAGCGCCCCTGTCGTCAGGCGGGGTCCGAGGGCGAGTCCGGAGGCGTACCGGGCGGCCTCGCCGACGGCGTCGGCGGCCTCGGCCAGGTCACGGCACAGGGCGTCGAGCGTGTCGGCGTCCGGGTCGGTGGCCAGGGCGGTCGCGGCGTCGGACATGGCTTCCTCGCGGGGGCTGCGGGCGGTGACTTCGGCATCACCGTACGTCCGCGCCGCGGCCGGCGCGCGCGGGAGCGGGCCCGAACGCGGCCTCGCGGAACGCCGCGCGGGGCGGGCCGGAGCCGTCGCTCCCGGGGCCCGGGACGAGCAGGGCCCAGCGGTTCTGGCGGGGCGAGATCCACACGGCCGGGCCGGAGCCGGACGGGGGGTGGTGGGTCCAGACCCCGGCGGGTGCGGGGTGCCAGAGCAGGCCGCGCGAGGGGGTGAGTTCGCCGGTGCGGATCCGCAGCGACTCGGCGGTCCAGGCGCGGCTGACGGGCCGTTCGGCGTCGTAGGCGCCGGCGCCCGCGGGGGCCGCGGGGCCGGGGGTGGTGGGGGCGGTGGGGGCGGTGGGGGTGGTGGGGGCGGTGGGGGCGGTGGGGGTGTCGTCGGTGGAGAGCAGGTGGCGCAGGAAGCGGGCCAGGTCGGCCGGGCTGGTGCGCAGTGTGGCGCCGGCGAAGCCGGTGCGGGTCATGCCGAGGGGTCCCCAGACCCGGGTACGGGCGCAGTCGGCCAGCGGGGTGCCGGCGAGGCGGGTGAGGGCGTCGAGGGGAGCGGGGCCGTCGCACCGGGTGAGCAGGTGGTGGGTGGTGGTGCCGCCGGGCAGCCCCGCCGCGGCGGCCTCCCCGTAGGCGGTGAGGGGGGTGTGCAGGGTCAGCTCGCCCCGGGCGACGAGACCGCCGATGACGGGCCAGAGGGCGAGCAGCGGGGTCAGGGCCCCGGCGTCCAGCGGGGCGTCCCAGTCTCGGGTGCTTCCGGTGTCTCCGGCGTCTCCGCTGTCTCCGGTGCTTCCTGCGTTGCCGGCGTCTCCGGTGCTTCCTGCGCTGCCGGTGTTTCCGGCGTCTGCGTCGGGGATGCCGGGGCGGGCGGCGTGGACGGCGTCGGCCGATCCCACCGCCCAGAGCGCGGCCGGGCCCGCGGCCCGTTCGAGTGCCTCGATCTGCGGCGTCATGGTCCTCCACGCTACGTCGCCCCGCCGGGCGGTCCGGGCACGCCGGCCGGGACGTCCCGGCGAGCCGCCGCCCGCCACCCGATTGCCGGGCGGCGGGCGGCGGCGGGGCCGGGACCGGGACGCGCTAGTCCTTGTCGGGGCGGTCGGTGACCCGGATGGTGTTGACCAGGGGCTTGCCGAAGCCGCTGTGGGTGACGAAGCGGAGGTTGAGCACCCCGTCGGTGACCTTGACCGTGTAGGTCCTGGTCAGGGCGGTGTAGGTGCCCGCCTCCAGGGAGATGTCCAGCGAGGGCAGGATCTGGGTCCCCTCGGCGAGGACGTCGAAGACGCGCTTGTCGGGCCGGGTGGTGGAGAGCTCGGCGAAGCCCAGCTCCACGGTGTAGGTGCCGTTCGGGACGTTGTCGAAGCGGTACTCGTACATGCCCTCGCGGGCGCTGCGGAAGAGCCGCTGCTCGTCGGTGCCGGTGATGGTGCGGGCGGTGGAGTGGACGGAGGAGCTGCCCTGGTAGCCGTACGAGCCGGCGGTGTACTTGCGGTCCGGGGACCAGGCGTCGCCCGCCGCGTCCGTGCCGGCCCGGTCGGAGCCGGCGTCCACGGCGGTCTGGTAGCGCGGTACGACGATCTTGACGGGAACGGTGAGGACGGGGGTGCGGCCGCTGGCCGAGGTGATCCGCAGTCCGGTGCTCAGCACCGTGCCCGGGGCCAGCCCGGCGGTGTCCGCCGTCAGCGTGAGCGGGGCCTTGCCGCCGGTCGGGAGGTTGCCCTCCGCCGGGGTCACCGTCAGCCACGGCGCGTCCTCGGCGACCGCGTAGGCGGTGGTGAGGCCGGAGTTGGCGAGTTCCAGGGTGCGGGTGCGCCGCTGGTCGGCCGGCAGGACCAGTTCCACGGCCGGTGCGGCGGCGGTGACCCGGCCCGTGCGCAGCGACTGGCTGACGGCGGTGACGTCGGCCGGCTTGACGTCGGCGGTGGTGGTGGCGGTCTCGTAGGAGGGTGCGGCCAGGGTGACCGTACGGGCGCCCGAGGGGCTCTGGACGACGTATCCGCCGTCGGCGGCGGTGGTGGCGGAGACGGCCGAGTCGCCGCTGCCGACGGTCACGGTGGCGCCGGGGACGCCGCCCCCGTCGTTGGCGTCGAGCACCCGGCCGGTGACGACCCCGCTGCGCGTGGTGCGGAAGGCGATGGAGAGGCCGTCGGTGAGGGCGGGGGTGTTGAAGGAGTACTTGAAGGCGTCGGTGCCGGCCGCGTTCTCCACCCCGACGGTGGCGGAGGAGCCGCCCTTGAGGCCGGTTCCCCCGGTCCCCTTGTAGGAGTAGGTGACGTTGCCGTCCTCGCCGATGGACGCCGAGAAGGAGAAGGCGTCGGCCTGCGCGGACCAGTGGGCGACCTTGCGCCACTCGATCACGTAACTGCGGTGCGGGGCGGTGCCGGTGACGGCGGTGAAGACGCCCGAGCCGCTGTCGGCGGCGCCGACGACGAGGTCGTCCCAGAAGGGGTAGAGGGCCGCGTTGGGGGTGGCCGCGCTCGGGATGTCCGCGTTGACGTCGCCGGTGTGGTTGCCGCCGAGGCTGACCGTGCCGTTGGTGCCGATCCAGGCCTGCGCGTACGTCTTCCCGTACAGCGGCAGCGGGAAGGGCAGGTCGACGCGCTCGGTGGTGTTGTCGCCGGTCAGGGCGAGGCGCCGGTCGCCGGCGGAGTACGGGCGGCCGCCGTCCGCGGCGCAGGCGTAGCCGTAGCCGTCGGTGCGCTCGGGGAGGGCGACGGTGACGGTGGTGTCCGCGCTGACGGTGGCCTTGGCCGTACCGGCGGTGAGGCAGCGGGCGGGGTGGGTGGCGGTCACGTCGTAGGTGCCGTGCGGCAGGGTGACCTCGAAGCGTCCCTGGGCGTCGGTGGTGGCGGTGACGGGGGTGTCCGCGATGGTGACGGCCGCGCCGGCGGCGGGCCCGGCGGGCGAGGTGACGGTGCCGGTGAGCCTGGCGCTGGCCGCCCGGGGCAGGGTGAGGTCGGCGGTGGCGGTGGCCTGTTCGGTGACGGCCGCGGTCGTGCCGCGTGGGCCGTAGCCGAACTTCGAGGCGGTGACCTCGTACGCGCCGGCGGACAGGACGGCGAAGCGGTAGGTGCCGTCGGCGGCGGTGGTCGCGGTCCGGTCGATCGGGCCGTGCGCGGTGACCCTGGCGCCCGCGACGGGTGCGCCGGCGTCGTCGCGGACGGTGCCGGCGAGGGCGCCGACCGCGCCGCGCGGGGCGGAGTTCACCGCTGCCAGGGCGTCGAGCCGGCCCTCGCCGAAGACGTTGTTGTCGGCGGCGGTGCCGCCGCACTGCCCGTTGTCCGTGTCCTGGGCGGTGCCGTCCAGGAGGGCTTCCGTCTGCGCCACGTCACCGGCGAGGGAGGGCGCGGCCGACCACAGCAGGGCCACCGTGGCGGCGGTGTGCGGGGAGGCCATGGAGGTGCCGGAGAAGGAGGCGTACTCGCCGCCGGGGACGGAGGAGCGGACGTTCACGCCGGGGGCGGCGATGTTCGGCTTGACGATGCCGCCGGGGCCCGCGCCCCGGGAGGAGAAGGAGGCGATGGCGCCGTCGCTGCCGAAGGCTCCGGAGCTGTAGGAGCGGGCGTAGTCGCCGGGCGAGCCGCTGGTGCCGCAGCCGGGGCCGGAGTTGCCGTTGGAGAAGGCGGGGAAGATCCCGGCGGCGCGCCAGGCGTCCACGACCTGCTGGTACCAGTCGTCGTGCGCGGCGCTGCCCCAGGAGTTGTTGACGACGTGCGGGGCGAGGTCGGGGCGCGGGTTCTGGCCGTGCAGGTCGGTGGGGGCGACGATCCACTGTCCGGAGGCGAGCAGGGAGGCCTCGGAGCAGGAGTTCGTCTCGCAGCCCTTCGCGGCGATCCACTTGGCGCCGGGCGCGACGCCGATCTTGTTGGCCCCGCCGTCGTCGCCGACCATCGTGCCCATGGTGTGGGTGCCGTGGTCGTTGTTGTCGCAGGGCGCGGCGCCGGCGCAAACGCCGGCCGGGTCGAACCAGTTGTAGTCGTGGTCGTAGGTGCCGTCCGCGTTCCTGCCGCGGTACTGGCGGCTGACGGCGGGGTGGGTGTGGTCGACGCCGCTGTCGATGTTGGCGACGACGATGCCCTCGCCGCGTACGCCGAGCTGCTCCCAGACCTGGGGGGCCTTGATCCGGTCGACGTTCCATTCGACGGCGTCGGCGGCGGTCTTCTCCCGGGTGCCCTCGGCGGGTGCGGGGAGGCTGACCTTGTCGTCGGCGTCGATGCGGGCGACCTCGGGGCGCTCGGCGAGGGTCCCGGCGAGTTTGCGGCTGCCGACGACGCGGACGGCGTTGACGATCCAGTACGAGGTGTACTCCGCCCCGGCCGCGTCGAGGGCCTTGCGCACCTCGGCCTGGGTGCGCGAGGCGTGCTCCCGCTTGGTGCGCAGAACCGTTTCGGCCTTGGCGGCGCGGGTCTGCTGCCTGCCCGCGGCGGTCAGGTCGGCGGCGCTGTCGAGGTAGACCCAGAAGACCGCCTTCTCGGAACCGTCGAACTGGGTGCGCAGGGCGGGCTCGAGCTTGCGCTCGGCCGCGGTGGGCGCGGGGCCGGGCTCCGGGGCCGCGGCGGCGACGCCCGCGCCGACCGGGAGGAGCAGGGCCGCGCCCAGAGCGGCGAGCGCCGTGCGTAAGGAACGTCGTCGGGTGCGTGGTGGCACGTGTCGTCTCCTCTCGCGCCGTGTGCGGCGCGTGCAGATCGTCCGGAGCGTGCGGGTCGCGTGGATCGCGCAAAGCGTGTGGGAAGGCCGTGCGGGAAGTGCGCGGGCCATGTTCTGGGAGGTGCCATGTGCATTACAAGAGGGCCTCGTGAGCCATGGAACGGGCGGGGCCGTACGGGTCCGCCCACAGCGGGGCGCCCCGCCCGGTGGCCTTTCGGACGTGGGCGCGTCAGCCTGGGGGGATGAGCTCGCAGCCCGGCGGACCGGCGCCCGAGCCCGGCCCCTCACCGGCACCCGGGCCCGGCCCCCGGCCCGCTCCGGAACCAGGGGCCGCGCCGGAGGCCGCGCCCGCCTCGGGGCCGGCGGGCGTTCCCGAGACCGAGTCCGTGGCCGGCCGGGGGCTCGCGGTCGCCCCGGAGCCCGCGGTCGCCCTCGGCTCCGCGCAGGGGCGGTGGATCGTGGTCGCGACCGTGCTCGGCTCGGCGATGGCCCTGCTGGACTCGACCGTGGTCAACGTGGCGCTGCCCCGCATCGGACAGGACCTCGGCGCCGACCTCGCCGTGCTCCAGTGGACCGTGAACGCCTACCTGCTGACCCTGGCCGGGCTGATCCTGGTGGGCGGGGCGCTCGGTGACCGGTTCGGCCGGCGCCGCGTCTTCGTCCTCGGCGTGGTGTGGTTCGCGGCGGGTTCGCTGCTGTGCGGACTCGCGCCGAACGCCGGGGTCCTGATCGCCGCCCGGGCCCTCCAGGGCGTCGGCGGCGCGCTGCTGACACCCGGCTCCCTCGCCCTGATCCAGGGCTCGATCCGGGCGGACGACCGGGCGCGCGCGGTGGGCCTCTGGTCGGGTTTCGGCGGCGTCGGCGCGGCCGTGGGGCCCTTCCTCGGCGGCTGGCTGGTGGACGGGCCGGGCTGGCGGTGGGTGTTCCTGCTGAACGTGCCGGTGGCCGCGCTGTGCGTGCCGGTGGCCCTGAAGCACGTACCGGAATCGCGGGACCCGGCGGCGGCGGGGGCGCGGTTCGACGTGCTCGGCGCGGTCCTGGGCGCGGCGGCACTGGGCCTGCTGACGTACGCGCTGATCGAGGCCCGGTCCGCGGCGGCCCCGGTCATCGGCGCGGCGGTGGGCGGGCTGCTGCTGGCGGCCGTGTTCGTGTACGTGGAGCGGCACCGGCCGGATCCGATGGTGCCGCCGGACATGTTCGCCTCCCGGCAGTTCACCGCCGTCAACCTCGTCACCCTGTTCGTCTACGCGGCCTTCGGCGGCTTCTTCTTCCTCGTCGTGCTCCAGCTCCAGGTGGTGTCCGGGTACTCCGCCCTCGGCGCCGGTGCCGCGCTGCTGCCCACCACCGTCCTGATGCTGCTGCTGTCCTCGCGGGCGGGCACGCTCGGGGAGCGGATCGGCCCGCGCGTGCCGCTCACCGTCGGGCCGTTGCTGTGCGCGGCCGGGACGCTGCTCACGCTGCGGGTGGGCCCGGACGCCTCCTACCCGCGGGACGTGCTGCCGGCCATGGTGGTGATGGGCGCGGGCATGACCGTACTGGTGGCCCCGCTGACCGCGACCGTCCTGTCGTCGGTGCCGGCCGGCCGGGCGGGCCTGGCCAGCGGGATCAACAACGCCGCCGCGCGGGCCGCCGGACTGCTCGCGGTGGCCGCGCTGCCGCTGCTGGCCGGAATGGGCCCGGACGCGTACCTGTCCGCCGAGGCCTTCGACTCGGCCTTCGGACGCGCCATGCTCTGGTGCGCGGGCGCCCTCGTGGCGGGCGCGGCCACCGCCTGGGCGACCGTACGCTCCCCCGCGCCCGGGGCCTGCCACCCCGAATGCCGCACGCACTGCGCGATCGGAGCCCCGCCGCTGGAACACCCCTCGGGAACGGAACCCGCACCGGGACCGCACTGACCGCGGCGCCGCCGGCTCGGGGGCGGGGCTACTGGTTCTGGCCGCCCAGGACGAAGAGCAGGTAGACGAAGAAGGCAAAGAGGTGCCCCACGAAGAGGTACGCGATCAGCCGGATGATCAGGCCGCGCGGGAACTTCGACTCGAAACGCTCGCGGATGGTGGGCGACGCGGGCGCCTGTGCCTGCTCCTGCTCCTGCTCCTGCTCCGGGACGGCCTGCTCTGCGGTACGGGACATCTGGTCTCCTCGGGACTCGGATTCGGGCACGGTGACGGTTCCCCCTAGTGCTGGTGCGTGGTCTTGGTGCCGAGGCACAGCCCGGCAAGGCTGCTCTGCAGCAGGGTGTGGACGAACAGCAGCTCGCACCCGCCCGGCCCGGCCGCGCCGATCCGGTGCGGGGTGAGCGAGTCGAAGTGCGCGCTGTCCCCCGGCTCCAGGAGGTGCTCGGCCTCCCCCAGGTGCAGCCGGAGCCGTCCGCTGAGCACGTACAGCCACTCCTCCCCGGGGTGTACGCGCACCAGCTCGCCCTGGCTGCGCCCGTGCGGGACGTGCACGCGCAGCGCCTGCATCCCCCGCCCGGAACCGCCGGCCTGCCAGTACGTCCACCCGTCGGCCTCGCGGGCCCCGGGGCCGCCGGCCCGTACGATGGGATCGGCGACGGCGGGGGTCTCGCCGAGCAGCTCGGAGACGGTCGTACCGTAGGTGCGGGCGAGCCCGAGCAGCAGCGGCAGCGAGGGCTGGCGCCGGCCGGTCTCCAGCCGGGACAGGTGCGCGGGCGAGAGCCTGGCCCGCGCGGCGGCGGCCTCCAGCGTGAGCCCGGCGCGGCGGCGCAGTTCGCGCAGCTGCGGGGCGACGGCGGGCAGCTCGTCGGCGAGGGCCTCCGCGGGGGCCGCGCCGCCGGTGCCACTGCCGTGGGTGCCGTCTGGATCCTCGGAGCGGGGCGTCATACCCCGATTGAGCCAGAGGGTTGCCTCCCTGGCAAACGTGCTTGCCTCTGAGGCAAAACGCCGCGCCCGGACCCCCGGTCGGCGCCCCCTCAGCCGTCCCGGCGGCCCTGTTCCAGTACGGTCTCCACCGTGTCCGCCTCCTCCGCCGTCTTGTCCGGGCGGTGCCGCAGGACCCGGGCGAAGCGCAGGGCGACCCCAGACGGGTAACGCAGGGAGCGCTGGAGGCCGTCGTAGGCGATCTCCACCACCAGTTCGGGCCTGACCCGGACGGTGAATCCGTCGTCCTCCACCGCCAGCTCGTGCAGCCGCGCGGTCTGCCAGCGCAGCATCTCGTCCGTCAGCCCCTTGAAGGTCTTGCCGAGCATGGCGTAGCCGCCGTCCCCGGTGCGCGCGCCCAGGTGCAGGTTGGACAGCAGGCCGGTGCGGCGCCCGTGGCCGCGTTCGGCGGCGAGCACCACCAGGTCGAGGGTGTGGACCGGTTTCACCTTGAGCCACTGCTTGCCGCGCCGGCCCGCCGCGTACGGGGAGTCCAGGGCCTTGACCACGACCCCCTCGTGGCCCCGGCGCAGGGTCCGCGCCCAGAACTCCTCGGCGGCGGCCGCCCCCGCCCCGGCGTCCTCCACCACCAGCCGCCGCACCCGGGCCGGCTCGGGGACCAGGGCGGCCAGGGCCGCGTGCCGCTCGCGGACCGGCAGGTCCAGCAGGACCTCGTCGCCGAGGGCCAGCACGTCGAAGAAGTAGACGGTCACCGGGAGGGCCTCGCGCGCCGCCGCCACGTCCAGCCGGGAGCCGACCCGGCCCGCGATCTCCTGGAAGGGCACCGGCCGCCCGGCGGCGTCCTGCCCGATGACCTCCCCGTCGAGGACGAACCGCTCGCCGGGCAGGCTCCGGGCCAGCTCGGCCACCTCCGGCAGCCGGCCGGTGATCTCGTCGAGGGAGCGGGTGTGGATCCGTACCTCGTCCCCGTCCCGGTGCACCTGTACCCGGATCCCGTCGAGCTTCTCCTCCACCGCGCAGGGGGCGAGCGCGGCCAGGGCGTCGGCCAGGGAGCGCGCGGTGCCGGCCAGCATGGGCTGTACGGGCTGCCCGATGCGCAGGGTGACCCCGCGCAGCGCCTCGGCGCCCCCGACCAGCGCGGCCGCCGCCGTGCGGGGCAGCGAGCCGTCCAGCATCACGGCCCGGCGCAGCTCGGCGGCCGGCACCCCGGAGGCCTTGGCCACCCCTTCCAGGGCGACGGCGTCCAGCGCGCCCTGGCGCACCTCCCCGGACAGCAGACTGCGCAGGAAGCGCTGTTCGTCCGCGGTGGCGGCGCCGAGCAGGCCGGCGACGATCCGGCGGCGTTCGGCCTGCGCCCCCGGCCCCGCCACGGCGGCCAGCTCCGCCACGGCGGCGTCGACGGCCGTCACCGTGAGCGCCGGCTCCTCGGCGGGGGCGGTGTCCTGGGCCAGGGTGCGCCACCCGACTCCGGGGCGGCCCTGCGGGAGCCGCCCGGAGAGGTAGGCGATGACCAGGGCGGCCTCCTCCGCGGGGGCGGCCGCGAAGAGCTCCGCGAGCAAGGCGGTCTTGCGGGAGCGGGCGGAGGTCTCCGCGACCTCCCGGGACACACGTGCGACCTCGGCAAGCAGCATGCCGCCCATCCTCCCGCCGCTCGCCCCCCACCGCAGACCCACCCCGCCGGAACGGGTCCGCCGCGTGACGAAACGCGGCCCCGGATCCCGGACCCCGGGCCTCGGGCCACAGCCGACGGGCCATGGCGTCGGGCCACCGACGAGCGGCGCCGGGCCACGGGCCACGGCGTCGGGCCACGGGCCCACCGGCGACCGGCAGCGGCCGGGGTCTACTGCGGGTGCGGTACGGCCGTGCGTGCGGGTAGTCCTGGAGAAGGGGCCGAGCTCACCCTGAGGGAGCTCGGGGAAGACGATCACGGGCTTTAGGGTGCCCGTATGAAGCTACGACTGCCCCGGCGGCCCCGGGACCGCCTGCTCGCCGGCGCCGCCGCCCTCGCCGTCCTGGTGGGCGCCGGCTCCTGGACGGCCGCCGCGTCCGGGGACGAGCCGGCCGTGCGCCGCGAGGACCGGTTCGTGCAGGTGCCCGGGCTGGACGCCGCGGGTCCGGGCGCGCCCGGTGCCGGGATCGACACCTCCTTCTTCACCTCCGGGGACCCCTCGGCGAAGCGGCCCGCCGTGCTCCTCGGCCACGGCTTCGGCGGCAGCAAGGACGACGTCCGCGCCCAGGCCGAGCGCCTGGCCCGCGACGGCTACGCCGTCATGACCTGGTCGGCGCGCGGCTTCGGCCGTTCCGGCGGGAAGATCGGGCTCAACGACCCCGAGCACGAGGTCAAGGACGTCTCCGCGCTCGTCGACGCGCTGGCCCGGCGGCCCGAGGTGCGGCTCGACGCGGACGGCGACCCCCGCGTGGGCGTTGCCGGAGCCTCCTACGGCGGGGCCGTGGCCCTGCTGGCGGCCGGGTACGACCGGCGGGTGGACGCGATCGCCCCGCAGATCACGTACTGGAACCTCGCCGACTCCCTCTTCCCCCAGGGCGTGTTCAAGAAGCTCTGGGCCGGGATCTTCTTCACCACCGGCGCGGCGGGCGGCCTCCAGCAGGCGCAGCCCCTCGCGGACGCCGGTACGCCGACGGCGGGAACGGCGGGACCGGCGGGACCGGCCGGCGCGCCCGGCTGCGGCCGGTTCGAGCCGCAGCTGTGCGCCATGTACGAGCGCGTCGCGGTGGCCGGGAAGCCCGACGCCGAGGCGCGCGAGCTGCTGGAGCGGCGCAGCCCCTCGGCCGTGGCCGGCCGGATCAAGGTGCCGGCGCTGATCGTGCAGGGGCAGGAGGACTCCCTCTTCCCGCTGGACCAGGCCGACGCCATGGCGAAGGCCATCGCCGCGAACGGGGCCCCCGTGGCCCTGGACTGGGCGGCCGGCGGGCACGACGGCGGGATGCGCGAGGCGGCCCGGGTCGAGGCCCGGGTGACCGCCTGGTTCGACCGCTACCTGAAGGACGACGGCTCGGCGGACACCGGCCCGGCGTTCCGGGTGTCGCGCTCCGGCGGGTTCGACTCCACCGACGGGCGGCTGACCCTGCGCGGCGCGAGCGGGGAGCGCTACCCGGGACTGGCCTCCGCTCCGCGCGGGTTCGCCCTCTCGGGCCGTGAGCAGACCTTCGCCAACCCGGCGGGCGGGGCGCCGCCGGCGCTGTCCGCGCTGCCCGGGGTCGGCGGTCAGCTCGCCGCCCTCGGAACCGGGCTCTCGCTGGACTTCCCCGGGCAGAACGCCCGCTTCGAGTCGGAGCCCCTGACCGAGGCCGTACGGGTCACCGGCTCGCCGACCGTCACCCTGAAGGTGAGGTCGACGGCCGCCGACGGATCGGCCGTGCTGTTCGGCAAGGTGTACGACGTGGGGCCGGACGGGCGCCAGCAGGTGCTGCCTTCCCAGCTGGTCGCGCCCGTACGGGTGGAGGACGCCGGGCAGGGCCGGAGCGTGGAGCTGCGGCTCCCGGCGATCGACCACGCCGTCCAGGCAGGGCACCGGCTGCGGCTGGTGGTCGCCGCCACCGACCTCGGCTACGCCTCACCGGCCGCTCCGGCCTCCTACACCGTCTCGGCGGAGGGCCCGCTGCGGGTGCCCGTCGCGGACGGGGTGGAGACCGCGGCCGCCGGGCTGCCCGCCTGGACCTGGTGGATGCCGCTGGGCGCGCTGGCGCTGGCCGCGGGGCTCCTCGGGATCCGGCGGACCGGCGGGGGCCGGGCGGGGACGCGGGTGCGGGAAGCGCAGCCCGAACCCGCACTGGCCGACGTACCACTGGACATCACCGGGCTGACGAAGCGGTACGCGAAGGCACAGGACCGCTACGCCGTGCGGGACCTGTCCTTCCGGGTGGAGAAGGGCCAGGTGCTGGGCCTGCTCGGGCCCAACGGCGCGGGCAAGACCACGACCCTGCGGATGCTGATGGGCCTGATCACGCCGGACGCCGGGGAGATCCGGGTGTTCGGGCATCCGATCCGGCCCGGCGCCCCGGTGCTGTCGCGGGTGGGGGCGTTCGTGGAGGGCGCCGGGTTCCTGCCGCACCTGACGGGCCGGACCAACCTGGAGCTGTACTGGCAGGCCACGGGCCGTCCCGTCGAGGACGCGCACATGGCGGAGGCCCTGGAGATCGCCGGGCTCGGCGACGCGCTGGAGCGGGCGGTGCGCACGTACTCGCAGGGCATGCGCCAGCGGCTCGCCATCGCGCAGGCGATGCTCGGGATGCCGGACCTGCTGATCCTCGACGAGCCGACGAACGGTCTGGACCCGCCGCAGATCAGGGAGATGCGGGACGTGATGATCCGCTACGCCGCCGGCGGGCGGACGGTCATCGTCTCCAGCCACCTGCTGTCGGAGGTGGAGCAGTCCTGCACGCACCTGGTGGTCATGGACCGCGGGCGGCTCGTGCGGGCCGGCGAGGTCGCCGAGATCACCGGCGGCGGGGACACCCTGCTGGTGACCCTGGCGGAGCCGGTGGACGAGGTGACGGTGGGGAAGGTCGCCGCCCTGGAGGGCGTGGCCTCCGCGGTGCCCTGCGACGAGGGGCTGCTCGTCCGGCTCGACGGCGCGTCGCCCGCGGCGCTGATCGGCGATCTCGTGCGGCTGGAGCTGCCGGTGTCGGCGGTGGGGCCGCACCGGAGGCTGGAGGACGCCTTCCTCACCCTGATCGGAGGTACGGCATGAGCACCGTGGAGGAGACCCGGGTGGAGGAGACCCGGGTGCGGGAGACCGCGCCCGGCTACCGGGCGGGGCGGACGCTGCCGCTGCGGGTGGAGGCGCTGCGGCAGTGGCGCAGGCGGCGGACGATGGTGATGGGCGGGGTGCTGGCCGCCCTGCCGTTCGTGATGATCATCGCGTTCGCGGTGGGCGGCGGCCCGGACGGGGGGCGGGGCGGGGGCGGCGCCGACGGGCGGATCAGCCTGATCGACACGGCGACGGCCTCCGGCGCGAACTTCGCGGTGACCTGCCTGTTCGTGTCGGCCGGGTTCCTGCTGGTGGTGCCGGTGGCGCTGTTCTGCGGGGACACGGTGGCCTCGGAGGCGAGCTGGTCCTCGCTGCGGTACCTGCTGGCCTCGCCGGTGCCGAGGGGCCGGCTGCTGTGGAGCAAGCTGGTGGTGGCGCTGGGGTTCAGCCTGGCGGCGATCGTCCTGCTGCCGGTGGTGGCGCTGGCGGCGGGCACGGCCGCGTACGGCTGGGGGCCGCTGCGGCTCCCGACGGGCGGGGCGCTGGACGCCGGTGACTCCGTGCCGCGGCTGGCGCTGGCGGTGGCGTTCGTGTTCGTGTCGCAGCTGGTGACGGCCGGGCTGGCGTTCTGGCTGTCGACGCGGACGGACGCGCCGCTCGGCGCGGTGGGCGGGGCGGTCGGCCTCACGATCGTGGGGAACGTGCTGGACGCGGTGACGGCCCTCGGGTCGTGGCGCGACTTCCTGCCCGCCCACTGGCAGTTCGCCTGGGCGGACGCCCTGCAGCCGCAGCTGGAGTGGGGCGGGATGGTCAAGGGCGTGGTGGTGTCGGTGTCGTACGCCGTGGTGCTGTTCGCGCTCGCCTTCCGGGGGTTCTCCCGCAAGGACGTCACGTCCTAACCCCCCGGGTCCGGCCGCGGGCCCGCGCGACCACGCGCGGGCCCGCGTCTACGCGTGGGCGCGCGCGACCTCGTCGATCTCGGCCAGCAGCTCCGCTTCCAGGGGCCGTTCGGCCGTCGCGGCGTTGGCGCGCACCTGCTCGGGCGAGGTGGCTCCGGCGATGACGGAGGAACAGCCGGGCTGGGCGGAGAGCCAGCCGAGGCCCAGTTCCAGGACGCTGCGGCCGTACCGGTCGGCGATCGCGGCCAGCGCCTCCACGGTGTCGAGGCGCTCCTCGGTGAGGTAGCCCTCGCGGCCTTCGAGGCGGGAGCCGGCCGGGACGGGGGCGCCCCGGCGGATCTTGCCGGTGAGGAGGCCGTTGGCCAGCGGAAAGTACGGGAGGACGCCGAGGCCGTAGTGGCGGGCGGCCGGGACCAGTTCCCGCTCGGCGGAACGCTGGAGCAGCGACCACTCGTTCTGCGCGGAGACGAAGGGCGCGGCACCGGTCTCGCGGGCCGTGTGGGCGGCTTCGGCGAGCTGCCAGCCGCTGAGGTTGGAGTGCCCGATGTAGCGGACCTTGCCCTCGGCGACGAGTTCGGTGAGGGCGGCGAGGGTTTCGGCGACGGGCGTCCCCGGGTCGGGGCTGTGCAGCTGGTAGAGGTCGATGTGGTCGGTGTCCAGGCGGCGCAGGGACTCCTCGACGGCGCGGCGGATGTAGGCGCGGCCGCCGCGGGATCCGGCGGCGGGGCCGTATCCCATGTCGACGCCGTCGTAACCGAACTTGGTGGCGAGGACGACCTGGTCGCGGCGGCCCTTGAGGGCCTGGCCGAGGTGGCTCTCGGAGCCGCCGCGGCCGCCGTAGATGTCGGCGGTGTCGAGGAGGGTGATCCCGGAGTCGAGGGCGGCGTCGACGACGGCGGCGGTGGCCCGGGCGTCGAGGCGTCCGCCGAAGTTGTTGCAGCCGAGGCCGACGGCGGAGACCTTCAGCCCTGAGGTGCCCAGGGGGACGTAGCGCATGCGGGTTCTTCCTCCGTGCTCGTGCGGTGGGCCACGTCGCAGTCTAGGGAGACCGGTCGGCCGGGCCGGCCCGCGGGGCGTGAACAGTGTGTGTCGGCCGCGGCCGGGACGGCGCGCACACGGCGCGAAAGGGGTGGACCGCACCGGGACGGTCTGTTTAGGATCAAGTTGACGGCATCGCGTGTCGGTCACCGACCGGGTGAGGCATGGAGGTGCCGTGACTGCCTTTCGGAGGCATTCACCCATGTCGGTCCAGCTGAACCACACGATCGTCCACTCCCTCGACAACAAGGCGTCCGCCGCTTTCCTCGCGGACGTCCTCGGTCTCGAAGTCGGCCCTGAGTGGGGCCCGTTCGTCCCCGTGTCCACCGCCAACGGCGTGACCCTGGACTTCGCGACCATCCCGGCCGAGTCCATCACGCCGCAGCACTACGCGTTCCTGATCTCGGAGGAGGAGTTCGACTCCGCCTTCGCGAAGATCCGGGCGTCGGGGGTCGAGTACTTCGCCGACCCGCACGGCCGGCACCCGGGCGAGATCAACCACAACGACGGGGGCCGCGGGGTGTACTTCATGGACCCCGCCGGGCACGCGATGGAGATCATCACCCGTCCGTACGGCGGCTAGTACGGCCTTCCGGCCCGGCCCGCACGGGCCTGGCCGGATCCCCGGACGGCCGGGCCGGCTCCTTTCGGGGCCGGCCCGGATCCGTTCACGGCCGTGTCACGGCAGGTAGACGATGCTGGGGGCGCCCGTGGTCGGGTGGACCCCGACGCGGGTGCGGACCCCGTACACCTCCGCCAGCAGGGCCTCGTCCAGTACGTCGCCCGGCGGACCCGCGGCGACGACGCGGCCCGCCGACAGGACGTACAGCCGGTCGCAGAAGGAGGCCGCGAGGTTCAGGTCGTGCAGGACGAGCAGGGCGGTCGCGGGCAGGCCGCGGACCAGGCCGAGCACCTCCAACTGGTAGCGGATGTCCAGGTGGTTCGTCGGCTCGTCGAGGGCCAGCAGGCCCGGTTCCTGGACGAGGGCGCGGGCGACGAGGGCGCGTTGGCGCTCGCCGCCGGAGAGCTCCTCGAAGCGCCGCTCCGCGTAGCCGGCCGCGCCGACCGTCTCCAGTGCCCCGGCCACCTGCCGCCGGTCCCTCGGGCCGTCCTGCTCCCAGAAGCGCTTGTGCGGGCTGCGGCCCATGGCGACGACCTCGCGGACGGTCAGCCCGAAGGTGCCGGTGGCGTCCTGCGGGACCACCGCCACGCGCCGGGCCCGTTCCCTGGCGCCGAGCGCGCCGGCGTCGGCCCCGTCGAGGAGCACCCGGCCGGCGGTGGGCCGCAGCGTGCCGTAGACGCAGCGCAGCAGGGTGGTCTTGCCGCTGCCGTTCGGCCCCACCACGCCGACCGTCTCGCCGGGGCGGGCGGTGAGGTCGACGCCGTGCAGCAGGGTGTGCCCGTCCACTTCGTAACGCAGGGCCTCGACGGTGAGTTCCGCCGGTCCGCGCGTCATCCCGCCACCCCCTCGGTGCGGCTGGTGCGGCGCAGCATCCACAGGAAGAACGGCCCGCCCACCAGCGCGGTGACCACCCCGACCGGGATCTCCTCGGGGGCCGCGGCAGTACGGGCGACCAGGTCGGCCAGGACCAGGAAGACGGCCCCGGCGAGCGCGGCCACGGGCAGCAGCGCGCGGTGGCCGGCGCCGACGGCCATCCGGGCGGCGTGCGGGACCATCAGGCCGACGAAGCCGATGGCCCCGCTGTAGGCGACGAGCACCCCGACCACGAGGGAGGCGAGCACGAACACGGCCGCCCGGAAGCGGCCGGTGTCCAGGCCGAGGGTGCGCGCGCCCTCCTCCCCCGCGAGCAGCAGGTCCAGCGGCCGGGCCAGGGCGGTGAGCAGGACGGTGCCGGCGAGCAGCGCGGCGGCCGGCAGGGCGAGTTCGTCCCAGCGGGCCCCGCCGAGGCCGCCCAGGGTCCAGAACAGGGCGGTGCGCAGCTGGTCGGGTTTGGCGGACAGGACGAGGACCAGGCTGGTCAGCGCGGAGAGGACGTACTGCACGGCGACCCCGGCCAGGATCAGCCGGCCGGTGGTCATGGTGCCGCCGCGGCGGGCCAGGGCGTAGACGGCGACGAGCGCGGCCAGGGACCCGGCGAAAGCGGCGGCCGGCAGGCCGAGTCCGCCCGCCGCCGCGGCGCCCGCGCCGGACACGATGACCAGCACCGCGCCCGCCGAGGCCCCGGAGGAGGCTCCGAGCAGGAAGGGGTCGGCGAGCGGGTTGCGCACGAGGGCCTGGAGCACGGTGCCGGTCACGGCCAGTCCGGCCCCGACGACGGCTCCGAGCAGGACGCGCGGCATCCGCACGTCCCACACGATGGAGGCGAAGGCCCCGCGCGCGCCGGGGCCGCCGAGGACGATGTCGAGGACCTGGCCGGGCGGTATCCGTACGGGTCCCAGGGCCAGCCCGGCCACCATCGAGACGGCGAGCGCGGCGGCGAGCAGCACCAGCGACAGCCCGCGCCTCACGGGGCGTCGGGGTGCAGCTGGCGGCCGAGGGACTCGACGGCGTCGGCGACGCGCACGCCGAGCACGGCGGAGGAGAGCGGCAGCACCACGAACCGCCGGTTCTTGACGGCGGGAACCTCGGCCAGCGCCGGGTCGTTCACCAGGCGCTGCTTCTTGGCCTCGACGGTGGTGCCGCCGTAGTCGTAGATGAGGACGACCTCGGGCGCGCGCTCGATGACCTTCTCCCACGGCACGTCGCCGAAGGTGTCCTTGAGGTCGGCGAACGCGTTCGTGCCTCCGGCGAGGGAGACGATCTCGTTGCCGATGCCGTTGCCCCCCGAGGTGAAGGCGGAGGCCTCGCCGGAGTCGTAGACGAAGACGGACGGCCGGGGCCGGTCCTTCACCCGTGCGGTGACGGCGTCGACGCGCCGCTGCTCCTCCCGGACGAGTTCCTCGCCCCGCTCGGGCACGCCGAAGGTCCGGGCGACCTCGGTGATCTCGGTCTTGAGCTGTTCGAGCCCGACCGGGCCCTGGGTGCAGTACTCCACGCTCAGCCGTGACCCGATGCCGGCCTTCGCCAGCGCGTCCCGGTCCCGGCCCTGCCCCTTGTCGAAGGCGCTGGCGTAACCGCCGTACACGAAGTCGGGGTTGGCGCCGAGGAGCACTTCCTTCGAGGGGTACTCCTTCGCCAGCACCTTGATCCGGTCGTAGGCGGGCCGGTAGGCGGGCAGCACGGAGTCGTCGAGATAGGCGGTCCCGGCCATCCGGTCCTGCAGCCCGAGGGCCAGCATGAGTTCGGTGGCGTGCTGGTTCATGGTGACGGCGCGCTCGGGCGGCGCCTGGTAGGTGCTGCTGACACCGCAGTTGGTGACGGTGTACGGGAACCCGGGCGCGGCCTGCGCCCCGCCCCCGGACCGCTCGGGCCCGGCGGGCCCGCCGCAGGCGGCGAGCGGCACGACGAGGGCGAAGGGCAGGAAGGAGCGCACGGCGGCGCGGACACGCGACATGGTGAGGCCTCTCCGGGGGATCCTCGTCCCCGGTCGAAGTGAAGAGGCGGTGCGTCAGTGTCTGACTCCCGGCCCCCACGCACGCGCACGCGGCGACCGGTCACAGTGGCGGGACCGCACCGGATTCACACCGGTTTCCTGTCCTGCACCGCCGGGACAACCCGGCCAAGTCTGCCAGACGCGGCCTTTGCACCCGGAAGGGGTGGTGGCGGACTCAGGAGAGCGGCCGTCCCCCGTCGCGGAGGAGTTGGTTGTCGGAGAGGTTGTCCGCCCTCTCCCGCAGCAGAGCCCGGCGTTCCGCGGACAGGTGCCAGACGACCTCCGCCTTCCTCATTTCCGGGAGCTGCTTCAGCTCCCTGTAGCCGGCCTCGACGTCGTAGGTTTCGAGGGTGCGGGCCACGCCGTGGGCCCACCGGGAGTCCCAGACGGCGGCGGCTTGATGGCGTGGAAGGGACTCCAGCAGACGGTCGGCGTCGATCGTCGACACGACGAGCGCGGCCGCCAGATGACGGTGGACGTGATGGGCCCTGCCGCTCAGCTCATCCGCCAGCAGCATCCCGGAAACGCGTTCCACGAGGGGGCCCTCCTGGTAGCGCTGGAGGAGGTCGGCCAACCGCCGGTCGTCCGTGTACCGGAGGAGACCCGCCCGGGTGTCGGGCGAGAACGCCTCGTAGATGCCGAAGCCGATGTCGGAACCGGTGACCAGCTCGACCAGCCGCTGCGGCCGCAGCGCGCTCAGCACGTCGGCGACCTGTGGCAGGCCGACGCCCTGGGCCGTACACAGGAGGCGCAGCTCCTCCGGCGGTTCCCACAGGGCGACGACGGCAGTCGTGAGGAACTCGAGGGGCATGTGGTCGAGGAGCGCGAGCCGGGCGCTCGGATTGCCGATCAGGAGCCAGGTGACGAACTCCCGGTCGGCCACTGCCCGCAGGACACGTGCGGCCGTCTCGGGCGGCATTCCGCCGGATGACAGCAGCGTGGTCATGACGTCGGTGGGGAGACGTGTGGCGAAACACTCCAGGACGTCGGGCTGGAAGGTGAAGTTCCCTCCTTCGCCGAGTTCTCCGATCAGTCGGAGCGTCTGTTCCAGCGTCAGCCTGGAAAGAAGACCTGTACACCACGCTTGCGGGGCCGCCAGCGCGAGGCGCCTGGCGCTCACCGCGTCCATGGCAAGGAGCCGTTCGACGGCGAGCAGCTCGTCGATGGACACCAGGACGTCCACTGCGGCTGACGACTCCAGGAGCGCCATCCGCGCCGCCGCCGGCCCGGTTTCCATGGCCGCGATGACCGAGGCGCGCTCCTCCGGGGACATCTCGACGAGCATCTCGGCCGCCTTGGAGACCGGCAGAGTAGCCAGCTTCCGGGCTGTCACCTCGACGGGGTCCCGTCCGATGAACATGTTTCCCTGGGCGACCTGGTAGACGCGGCTGTTGTCGGCCGCCTCGATGTTGACGCTGATGCTGCGCGATTCTTCCGTGTTCATGATCCTGAGATGTGCATTTCGCCTTGGCCGAGTTGGTACACGCGCGCTTCGCCGGACGCCTTTGCGACCTGGCGGACGTCGCCGCTCCAGGTCTTGTGCGTCGAGGCCCCGTCCTCGTTCAAGGAGGCGACGATATTGCGCAGCTCCTCGGCCACCGCTTCCCTCGCCGCTCCCGCCCGGGACTCCAGCAGGTCCTCAAGGCGTGCCTGCCAGCTCCCTTCCTGCAGGATGCGGACCCGGGCGGACTGTTCGGGCAGGGCGTCGGCGATCAGCTGCGCCGTCCGTTCGAGCCGCTGCAGTTCAGCGGCGGCCCGCTGGGCGTCGCCGTCGCCCATCAGGGTCGCCAAGCGGTGCCGGAGGCTCGCCCAGGCATCGGTCCCGGCAGCCTGGACCACTGCGGTACTGCACGACGCGGCCACCGCCGCCAGCGCCTCTGTCAGCATGCTTCCTCCCCGACGATCGCGTGGACCACGCAATGTACCGATCGGCGGCGCTGCGGGTGCCTCGATCCGTGGAAGTGAACTCTGTCGACGGACGAACGGGCCTCGGGTGGACCTCCGGCTGGGCGAGCGCCCGCGGTTCAGCCGTCGGACAGGCCGTCCGTCCACGGCTTTGGCTCGAGGGTGAACACGTGGCCCGGCCCGACTTCCCAGGAGCGGGGCGGGCGTTGGCCTCGGAGGTAGTTGAGCGGTGTTCTGAGGAGGCCTCGTCCCTCCATCACCCGGCGTGCCTGGTCCATGAGGCCGAGCGGAACGGCGGCCGCGTCGGTGTCCTTGAACTCGTGCAGGAGGACGATGCCGGCCCGATGGAGGTAGTCGATGGCCCTGGCGTACTTGCGCGTGTCGTAGTAATGCCGGCCGATCCTGCCGCAGACGGCGGCATGGGCACGCAGGTTCCCCGATTGCTCCAGGAGATCGGCGGCCCTCTGCAGCATCCGGAGGGCCTCGCGCCGTCGGCGGGCCGTTCCGTCGATCAGGCACTCGCCGGCCCCCCGGAGCGCCGCGCCCTGGAGGCCGGGGTTCTCTGCGTCTTCGGCCAGCTGCAACGCGCGGTTGTAGTAGGGCAGGGCCTCTTGCGGTGGTCCCGCGAAGCGCAGGAGTTCACCGAGGGAGTTCAGCACTTCTGCCTCGCCGTCCAGGTCCCCGCGCTGCCGGTACACCTTGATCGATTCCGTGTAGGCGTGCCGAGCGGCATCGAGCTCGTCGGCAGCGGCCAGCGTGTCGCCGGCGTTCTTCAGACACATGGCTTCGAGGCGGGTGTCTCCGAGCGCGAGGAACTCTGCGGCCACCTCCCGGTAGATGACGTAGGCCTGCTCGAACTCACCTCGTTCGTAGTGGATGCTGGCGATGTTGCCGAGGGTTTTGGCGCGGCCCGGCCGGTCGTCCAGTGCGGCGAAGATGTCGTGGGCCTGCGTGTACTGTCCCAGCGCCTCATGGTGCCCGCCCAGTTTCCGAAGCCAGCCGCCTCGGACGTTCAACAGCTCCGCCTCGGTCGTGCGGTCGCCCGCACGCCTGGCCGCGCCCACTCCCGCCTTGGCGCAGGTCGCCAGCTCGTCGAAGCGGTGATGGTGCAGCAGGAGCTGGCACACCGGGAGGGCGAGTTCCGCGGCGTGCCGGTCGAGGCCGGCCGACACGGCCATGTCCACGCCCGGGACGAGGTTGGGGCATTCGGCCTCGAACCTCTCCCGGGATGCCTTGCGTCCCGCACGCAGGTGGAGGGCGGAGCCCTCGCCGTTCGTTTCTTCGACGGCGATCCGGGCGATCCGCGCGTACTCGTCGAGCAGCCGCCGCTGCGCCGCCTCCCGGACGGCCTGCGGGAGCCGTCGGGCCAGGGCTGTGGCCTCGCGGCGGGCGTGGGGGTGCAGTCGCCAGCGGTCGCAGCCGACCCGCTCCTCCGCCACGAGGTGCGCCCGGGCGAGAGCGGCGAGCCGGGAGCGGATGTCGTCCCGGTCCGGACCGGCGAGGTGGGCCGCCTGTCGCGACGTGATGTTCGGACCGGGCACCAGACCGAGCAGGGGGAGCAGTTCCGCGGCTTCGGGGCCGAGGCGCAGGTAGGTCTCGTCGAAGCCGCGCCGCAGGGGAGCCAGCAACGGCCCGTCCGGGGGGCCGCCCTCCGTGTAGGAGTCGAGTGCTTTGGTCAGGTCGCCCAGGAGTTCCTCTGCGGTCAGCCCGCCGTCCTGCGAGAAATGGTGCGCGATCTCCGTGATGGCAGCGGGCAGGAGCCCGCTCAGCTCCAGCAGGCCGTGGAGATGGTTCATCTCCGTCGACGTGAGGGACTCGATGGAGCCGATGCGGGAGAGGCCCCGCCGCTCGACGGCGTAGTGCAGCAGCAGGAACGAGTCGGCCGCGTCCAGCGGCCCCGTCACCACGGTGCGTGCGCCGGCGATCGGCAGCAGTTCACGGCTGGTGACCAGGAGCCGGTGCTCACCGCTGCCGGGGAGCAGCACGTCCACCTGGTCGGGCCGAGAGGCGTTGTCCGCGACCACCAGGACCGGACCGCGAGCGACGGCCCGGTCCTGGAGCAGGGAGCGGTAGAGGGATGTGCGGTCGGCGTCTGACCCGCCCATTTCAGCCGAGTGCCGCAGGCCGAGCGAGAAGAGGGCCGAGGCCAGTGCCTGACCGCGACTGAGGGGCCGGCCGTCGTCGTGCTCCAGGTCCACGAAGACGACGCCTCCGGTGAAACGCCCCCTCTGCAGTGCCTGCCGGGCGGCAGCCGTGGCCAGGGCCCGCTTGCCGGAGCCGGCGAACCCGGTGATCAGCGCGATGTTGGTGAAGCTGGGCCCCTCGGGCGCGGCAAGGAAGAACTCGCTCAGGGCGTCGAGCTGCTCGGCGCGCCCGACCAGGTACGCGGGTGCCGCCGGCAGAGCGGCCATGGCAACCGGGGCGGGCCCGTCGAACACGATCATGTCGCCGCCGGCCACGAAGGCTTGGCCCGTGCCGCTCACGTTGGTGGTGAAGTGCATACCGGCCCCGACCGGTTCGGGCTCCTGGTTCACCGGCCCTCGATCCGCGCCCGCGTTCCGACGGTGACGTGCATGATGCCCTGACCGAGCTGGTGGACGGTGCCGTGGTCTTCCGCCACCGCCTTCATGGTCACGTCGCAGGTATACGACGGCTCCCGATCGGCGGCCGACAGGAGAAGGCCGTCGGCCACGAGCATCCGCAGCTCGGCGGCCGGCGCGGGCCCCGCCGCCAGGAGCGCCCGGAACTGCATCTGCCAGGCTGTGACCGCCGTGCGCCGGGCCGCCAGGTCGGCGGCGGCGCCGGACGTGAGGAGTTCGTCGCGCATCCCGGCGAGCCCGCTCTCGACCATGGGGGCATCCTCCCGGCGGTACCGCCGCCACAGCCACACCACTGCGGCGCAAACACGCTCCCAGTTGCCGGAGGGCACCTGCTGTACGAGCAAGGTTCCCGCCCTGTCGGCGAGGTCGAGCGCTTCCGGGTCCAAGGCGTCCCCCCACAGGCAGGCTCATGGCGTCAGCAGAGGAGCATAGGGACGCGCGTGGCCCTCCGTGAGGAAATCGCCCTCTTCGCCCTCCTGCGGGGCACGCCACCGGATTGTCCCCACCCTGTCCCCAGGAGAAGACAAAACGGGCTCCGGGAGTGTTCTCCCGGAGCCCGCTGTACGTGAGATGCCTGGTCAGGCATGGCAGGGGTAGCAGGATTCGAACCTACGACATCTGGTTTTGGAGACCAGCGCTCTGACCAGCTGAGCTATACCCCTTCGGTGGGTCACACCCTGCCATGAAGCGGCCGGAAGATCCAATCCATTTGCCGCGTCGCCGGTGGCGGGAGCCGGGCCGGCGGAGGATCGTGGGCGGGGAGGGGGTGGGTCGGCGAGGCCGGGAGGCGTGGTGCGTCACCGTCCGGGGCGTCTGCTGGGGCCCCTGCTCGTGCTGCTGCTCGTCGGTGCCGGGCCCGACGGGTCCGGGGAGACCGTGTCCCTCGACGGGGACCGGCCCGGGGAGCGGGTCGACGTGACGCTGACCCGGGTCGTGGACCCCGCGGGCCGGGCGGACGCCGAGCGGCTGGTGGCGGTGGAGCTGCGGCTGGAGAACACCGGGTCGGTGCCGTACGAGGACTCCCCCGCGCCGGCCGCGCACCTGCTCGACACGGCGGGGCAGCGGTTCACGGGGACGGCCGCCGCGACCGGGGCGGGGCCGAGCCTGCCGGAGACGGTGAGCCTGGACCCCGGGGACTCGGCATCCGGTTTCGTCACCTTCCGGGTTCCGGAGGGCGCCGGGTTGGCGGCCGTGCAGTTCGCGCTGGACGCGGGGCTGGGTGACGACGTCGGGCAGTGGAGCCTCTCCTGAGCCGTCCCGACCGTCCGACCGTCCGGAGCCGGCCCGAGTCTTCCCGAGCCGCCGCGTCAAGGGGCCGGAATCAGCCGGAAGTTGCTGCGACGCGTGTAGTGACTTAGTAGGCGTTCGCCAGTAGAACTTGTTCCCACTCCGTCGAGAGTGAGGAACGTCACATGAGTGACAAAGGCCTGCACAACAAGGGATCCGGGGGTGTCTCCCGCCGTGGATTCATCGCTGGAACTGGTTCTATTCTCGGGGCGCTGGCACTGACGGTCAACGTCACCCCGGCCCATGCCGAACCGGCCACCGCCACCACCACCGCCGGTCCCATCGAATCCGGGGCCCGCGTCCCGGTCCTCGTGATCGGTACCGGCTACGGCGGCTCCGTCGCCGCGCTCCGGCTCGCCCAGGCCGGGGTCCCGGTGCACATGGCCGAGATGGGCATGGCCTGGGACACCCCCGGCAGCGACGGCAAGATCTTCGCCAACACCACCAAGCCCGACTACCGCTCGTACTGGCTGCGCACCCGGACCAAGGCGCCGCTCAGCAACTTCCTCGGCTTCCCCATCGACAAGGACGTCCCCCGCTACACGGGCATCCTCGATGCCGAGGAGATGGGCGGCATCATCGTCTACCAGGGCCGGGGCGTCGGCGGCGGCTCGCTGGTCAACGGCGGCATGGCCGTGACCCCCAAGCGGCAGAACTTCGCGGCCATCCTGCCCTCGGTGGACGCCGAGGAGATGTACCGGACCTACTACCCGCGGGCCAACGCCGGGCTCGGGGTGGGCCTGATCGACCCCGACTGGTTCGAGACGGTGGACTGCTACCAGTTCGCCCGTGTGGGCCGCAAGCACGCCCAGCGTTCCGGGTTCCCGTTCGTCTTCGTCCCGGACGTCTACGACTGGGACTACATGAAGCAGGAGGTGGCGGGCACCGTCCCCAAGTCCGCGGTGGACGGGGAGATCCTCTACGGCAACAACGCGGGCAAGAAGTCCCTCCAGCAGACCTACCTGGCCGCCGCCCGGGCGACCGGCAAGGTCACCATCTCGCCCCTGCACCGGGTCACCACCGTCTCCCCCTCGGACGGTGGCGGCTACACGGTCGTCATGGAGCAGCTCTCCACCACCGGCGACGTCCTCGCCACCAAGACCGTCACCGCCGGCCGGGTGTTCTTCGCGGCCGGCAGCGTCGGCACGAGCAAGCTGCTGGTGCGGCTGAAGGCGACCGGCGCGCTGGCGAACCTGAACGACGAGGTGGGCAAGGGCTGGGGCGACAACGGCAACGTCATGTGCGGCCGCGCCAACCACATGTGGGACCCGACCGGGAAGGTGCAGGCCTCCATCCCCTGCGGCGGCATCGACAACTGGGACGCGGGCGGCGCCTTCGCCGAGGTGGCCCCGCTGCCGACGGGGATCGAGACGTACGCGTCCTTCTACCTCTCCATCACCAAGAACCCGAACCGGGCCCGGTTCTCGTGGAACGCGGCGGCGGGGAAGGTCGAGCTGGACTGGCAGACGGCGTGGAAGCAGCCGTCCATCGACATGGCGAAGACCATCTTCGACAAGATCAACGCCAAGGAGGGGACGATCTACCGCACCGACCTCTTCGGCACCAACAAGGTCTGGGGCGACCACCTCACCTACCACCCGCTGGGCGGTGCGGTGCTGGGCAAGGCCACGGACAACTACGGCCGGCTGCACGGGCACCCGGGCCTGTACGTCATCGACGGAGCGCTGATCCCCGGCAACACCAGCGTGAACCCGTTCGTGACCATCACGGCCCTCGCCGAGCGGAACATCGAGAAGATCATCGCCACGGACCTCTGAGCGGGTCCGCGGGCCGGCCCGCGAGCGGGCCGGTGACCGGGGCCGTCCGGACACTCCGGGCGGCCCCGGGCGGTGCGCCGGGAGCCGGGGCGTCACCGGTCAACCGCCGGGCAGCACGCAGACGCTGTCGAGGCCCAGGACGTGGTTGAGCCGGCCGAAGGCCAGCCAGGAGCCGATGCTCATGCTCAGCTCGACGATCTCCAGCTGGCTGTAGTGCGCGGTCATGCGGGCCCAGAACTCCTCGTCCAGGTTGTGGTGGTCCAGGGCGTAGCGCTCGGCGTACTCGGCGGCGAGCCGGGTGCGGTCGTCGAACGCCTTCGTGGTGCGCCATGCGGTGACCGCGTCCGCGAACTCCTCCTCGACCTTCTCCCCGTCCCGGTCGGTGCGCCAGTCCAGGCAGAAGACGCAGCCGTTGATCTGCGCGATGCGCAGCCGCGCGGCCTCGAACTCGCGCAGGCCGAGGGTGGTGTGGGCGTACACGGACAGGGAGAAGTTGGCGGCGGCCATGCCGATGCCGGGGACCATGTCCCCCCACACGTACTCGATCGGGTGCTGACCCTCGGGGATGTCGATCCTCATGGCTGTTTCCTTCCGAGTCTGCCGACTGCGGGCCGCAGCGGGACGTCCAGGGCGTCGTAGAGGCCGGGTTCCGCGTCCACCAGCCAGTCGATGGCGCCCACCAGGCGGCCGACGGCGGTGGCGTTCCCGCCGGCCGAGCGGTTCTCGCCCTCGTCGGTGGCCTCGACCGTGACCTCGATGCGCGGGCGGCCCTCGATGACCACCCGGTGGGCTCCGGCGCCGCCGCCGGGCGGTACGGGCCAGTCGGGGGCGCAGGAGGGGTGGATGCGGGTGACGTGTTCGATGACGATGCGGGGTTCGCCGCCGACGACGCCCTGCACCTCGAAGCGGATGGCGCCCTGGGTGCCCGCCTCGAAGTCGCCCATGGAGGGGGTGCTCACCGTGGTGTCGAGGGCGCGGCGCTGGGAGGTCTCGCGTATCTCGTCGAGTTCGACGCCGAGGGCGCGGGCCATCATCCGGATCTGGCCGCCCCACACCATGGTGGGGATCGAGGGCATCAGCATCATCGGCTCGTAGTCCATGGGGTGGCCCATGCCGACGAGGTGGCGTACGGAGTCCGGCTGGTCGTACGTGGAGTAGTCGAAGATCTCCTGGCAGCGGATGGCGTCCACGGTGGTGCCCAGGCCGCTGATCAGCAGCGGGAGCACGTCGTTGCCCCAGCCGGGGTCGACGCCGGAGGCGAAGAGCGAGCCGCCGCCCTCCGCGATGGCGGCCAGGACGGGGTCGCGGAACTCCGGCGGGGCGCTGCGGTGGTCGTAGAGGGGGTAGAGGGCGGGGCTGACGACGACCGCGCCCGCGGTGATGGCGCGGGTGATGTCGGCGAGGGCGTCGTCGGGGCGGATGTCGCCGGAGGCCGCGTAGACGACGGCGGCCGGGCGGGTGCTGAGCACCGCTTCGACGTCTCGGGTGGCCGCCACCCCCAGCCGGTGGGCCAGGCCCGCGAGTTCGCCGGCGTCGCGGCCGGCCTTCGCGGGGTCGTGGACGATGACTGCCGTGAGTTCGAGCGCCGGGTGGGCGTCGACGGCGCGGATCGCCGCGCGGCCGACGTTGCCGGTGCCCCAGACCACCGTGGGAATCATGCGCGGAGGGTAGCGAGGGGGCGTGGAGGTGCCCAGCGTCGTGAAGGAGGTTTTTCGGACGGGCCGCGGCCGTGTCGCGCGCACGGGTGAACACCCCCTTGACCGGGATGGTCCAGACCAATACGTTCCCGGGTGGGACGGGCGCCGCCGGTGCAGGGCCGCGCCCGTCCCCGCACGGCTCAGGAGCACCACTCCCCCGCATCCGCAAAGGAAGCCCATGCGTCCCACGCGCCCCATGCGCCGCAGTACCCTCGGCCGGCTGGCCGTCGCCGCCTGCTCCCTCTCCCTGCTCACCGCCTTCGCGCCCGCGGCGGCCGCCGGGAGCGGGGACCGGGATCCGGCGGGCGGGCACGACCGCTCGTACCGGAAGGTCGGCTACTTCACCCAGTGGGGCGTCTACGGACGCGACTTCCAGGTCCAGGACCTGGAGGCGAACGGCACCGCCGGCAAACTCACCCACCTCAACTACGCGTTCGGCAACATCGGCGCCGACGGCAGGTGCTTCACCGGCAACGTGGCCGGCGAGGCCGACGCCTGGGCCGACTACGCGCGCCCGCTGGACGCGGCGAACTCCGTGGACGGTGTCGCCGACACCGCCGACCAGCCCCTGGCCGGCAACTTCAACCAGCTGAAGGAGCTCAAGGCCAGGCACCCCGGCCTCAAGGTGCTGATCTCGCTGGGCGGCTGGAGCTGGTCCACCCACTTCTCGGACGCGGCCCTCACCCCCGCCTCCCGCAAGGCCCTCGTCCGCTCCTGCATCGACCTCTACCTCAAGGGGAACCTCCCGCAGGACGGCGCCCGGGGCGGGGCCGGCGCCGCCGCCGGGGTCTTCGACGGCATCGACCTGGACTGGGAGTGGCCGGGCTCGGAGGGCGACACCGACACCAGGTTCCGGCCGGAGGACAAGCGCAACTTCGCCGAGCTGGTGCACGAGTTCCGCACCCAGCTCGACGCGTTCGGGCGCGAGCGCGGTCGCCCGTACGAGCTGACGGCCTTCGTCCCGGCCGCCCCCGCCAAGATCGACGCGGGCTTCGACGTCCGCCGGATCATGCGCGACCTCGACTTCGTCACGCTCCAGGGCTACGACTTCCACGTGTCCGGGGAGAAGACCACCGCCCAGCAGTCGGCGCTGTACGCCCGGGGCGACTTCAGCGTCGACGGCACGGTGGACTCCTGGCTGCGGCGCGGGGCACCGGCCCGCAAGCTGGTGGTCGGCATGCCGTTCTACGGGCAGGGCTGGACCGGGGTCACCGGCGGCGGTGACGGCATGGGCAAGCCCGCCACGGGACCGGCACCCGCGAAGTGGGCGGCCGGATACGCGGACTACAAGGAGCTGAAGGAGCTGGCCGCCTCCGGCACCTTCCGGCTGCACCGCGACCGGCGGGGCGGCCACGCCTGGCTCTTCGACGGCACCACCCTGTGGACGTACGACGACCCGCAGGTGCTGCGCACGAAGGCCCGGTACGTCCGCGAACAGGGCCTGGGCGGCGCCATGTTCTGGTCCCTGGACGCCGACACCGCCGACGGGGAGCTGACCTCCGCCGTCGACCAGGGCCTGCGCGGCCGCTGAACCGGCGCCGCCGGGCCGAGGAGCAACGGTCCGGCCCGGCGGCGCCCCACCACGTACCCTCCCCTGCATGAGGAACTCGACGGTACGGGCGGTCAACCGGCTCACGGCGCGCTGGGCCGCCGAAGCCGCCGACGGGGACGGGGGTACGGTCCTCACCGCGGCCGGGGTGTGGCCGCTGCTGGCCCTGCTCGCGGACGGCGCGGCGGGCCCGGCCCGCGCGGAGCTGGAGCAGGCCCTCGGCATACCCGCCGGGGACGCGGCGGGGGCCGGGCGGGAGCTGCTGGCAGCGCTGGCCGGCGTACGGGGCCTGCGGGCGGCCACGGGCCTGTGGGCCGCGGCGGACCTGCCGCTGGAGGCCCCCTGGACGGCCCGCCTCCCGGACGGCACCCGCGGCACCCTGACCGGCGACCCGGAGGCGGACGGCAAGTCGCTGGACGCGTGGGCCGCCGAGCGGACGGACGGCCTGATCGAACGCATGCCGGTCGCGCTGCCCGAGGGGCCGGACGCGGTCCGGCTCGTCCTGGCCTCGGCGCTCGCGCTGCGGCTGAAGTGGATCCGGCCGTTCCAGGAGTGGCCCCAGCAGATGCACGAAGGCCCCTGGGCCGGCCGGGAACTGGTCGTGCTGCACCGCAGCACCTCCCTGCTGGACCGCGCCAAGGTGGCCCACGGCGCCGCCGGTCCGGTCACCCTGCTGGAGGTCGTCGGGGACACCGGGGTCGACGTCCACCTCGTCCTGGGCGGGCCGGACGCGCCGCCGGGCACCGTCCTGACCACAGGAATCGAGGCCGCCACCCGGGCCCGTCCCTCGACGCCCGCGAGCCTGCTGCCCGACGGGAACCCGGGCCCGGGCCTGACCGTCAGGACGGTGCGCTCCGAGTCGCCCGAGCCCCGGCTCAGCATCGCGACGCCCGCCTTCGAGGTCCGGGCGGACCACGATCTCCTGGCCCGTGCAGGGCTGTTCGGCCTGGTGGCCGCCACGGGCCGCGGCTCTGGCAGCTTTCCCGGGATCAGCTCCGAGCCCCTGGCCATCGGCTCGGCACGGCAGTCGGCGGTCGCCCGCTTCCACGCGACGGGTTTCGAGGCGGCCGCGGTGACGGCGTTCGGTGCGGTGGGGGCCGGCATTCCCCACCTGCGCCACCGGACCCGCCACGCGCACGCGTACGTCGACCGCCCCTTCGGCTTCCTGGCCGTGCACCGCACCTCCCGCCTGGTCCTGGCGGCCGGCTGGGTCACGGACCCCCTCCCGTACGAGGAGCCGGACCGGGAGGCCGAGGAGGCGGAGTTCTGGGCCGACTAGGGAGTGTCCTGCGCCACCCGCGCCGCCAGCGCCGCCGTCTCCGTGAAGGCCGGCACCCGGCCCGTGCCACCGCGGCCCGCCACCGACAGGGACGCCGCCGCCACCCCGTAGGCCACCGCCCGGGCCAGCGGGTCGCCCAGGGCGAGGCGGGCGGTGGCGGTGCCGGTGAAGCAGTCACCGGCGCCGGTGGTGTCGACCGGGGACGGGTCCACGGGGACGGGCTGGTACGCCGCCCGGGTGCCGTCGTCCAGCAGCAGCCGCCCGGCTCCGGCGGTGACGGCCACCGCGCGGGCCCCCAGCGCCCGGTAGCGCGCGGCCGCGGCGGGCGGGTCGGCGGTGTCGACCAGGGCGAGCGCGTCGGCCGGGCAGGAGGTCTTCAGCAGCCCGGTCAGCGGGGCGACCTCGGCGAGCAGGGACCGGGCCTCGGCGCGGCCGGTCAGGCGGGGCCGGTGGTTGGGGTCGTACGTGACGTGCCCGCCCGCCGCGTGGACGGCGCGGGCGGCGGCCAGTACGGCCGCGCGGCTGCCCGGCGAGAGCGCGCCGGTGATACCGCTGGTGATCAGCGCCCGGCAGCCGGTCAGCAGCGGGAGCCAGTCCTCGACGTGGGCCGGGGAGAGGGTGGAGGCGGCGCTGCGGGTGCGCCAGTACACGAACTCGCGGTCCCCGTCGGGGTCGGCGCAGAGCAGGTAGGCCCCGTTGGGGCGGGGCGCGCGGTGCACGTGGGCGGTGTCCACGCCCAGCTCGGCGGCGCGGCGCAGCAGCGGGACGCTCAGCTCGTCGTCCCCGACGACGGTCAGCAGCGCGGTGCGGGCCCCGGCCGCGGCGGCCGCCGCCGCGGCGTTGAGGGCGTCGCCGGAGTAGGAGATGCGGGCGGGGGTGCCGTCGGCGGCGTCGCGCAGGGCGGTGCCGGCGTGGACCTCGACCAGGACCTCGCCGAGGACGAGGACGTCGTAGCGCGGGGCGGTCACGGCCGGCACCCCTCCCCGCCGCAGCAGGGTCCGGCCAGCTCCGCGAAGACGGCGGCCAGTTCCCCGGGGTCGTCGGGCAGGCCGCTGCCGACGCCGACGGCGGCCGCGCCCGCGTCGAGCCACGCGCGGACCTCGCCGGGCCGGATCCCGCCCGTGGGGACGAGCAGGGCCCCGGACGGGAGCACGGCCCTGAGGGAGCGGATGAAGTCCGGCCCGCCCACGTGGGCGGGGAACACCTTCGCGGCGCCGCCGTCCCGCACGGCGGCGGCTATCTCCCCGGGGGTGAAGCCGCCTTCGAGGAAGGGCGTCCCGTGCCGTGCGGCGGCCTCGCGGACCTCGGGGGCCGGGTGGGGGGAGACGAGGAACGCGGCGCCCGCTTCGAGGGCCGCCCGGGCCTGGGCGGCGGTGGTCACCGTGCCCACCCCGATGACGGCGGTCCGCCCGCGGGCGTCGCGGAGCCCGGCGGCGCGGGTGACGGCCCGGGCCCAGCCGGGGGTGGAGGTGGTGAGCTCCACGGTCCGGCAGCCGGCGCCGAGCAGCCGCGCGGCGGCCGCCACGGCCCGGTCGGCGTCGGCGCTGCGCAGCACCGGGAGCAGGCGCTGGGCGGCCAGCACCGCGTACGGATGGCAGGACAAGGTACCCTCCCGGCTGCTCAGCGGCGTGGAACGGTACGTCACACGGCCCGGCTTGATGGTCTAGACCATACACAGTGCGGCGCCGTCCGGTCACCCCTCGCCCGCCCGGTCCTGCGCCGCCACGGCCGGGGTACCCGCGCGCGGGCCGCGCTCCGCTCCCCCGAACCTCGCAACCGCCTGACCCACCGTCACCGGGCCCGTAGGGTGCGACGTATTGATCACCGATGACGGGAGTGGGCGTTATGGGGGGCGAGCGGCGGCGCCGCAGCGGGGTGGTGGGGTACTGGCGGGCGGTGGAGCTGTTCAGTCCGCAGAAGGTGCCCGCCCTCTCCGTCCGGGACCGGGTGTACCCGGTCGAGGCGGGGCGGCCCATGCCGTGGGACGCGGGCCATCCGGTGCGGGCGGTTCCGCTGGAGGGCGGGTACGGGTGGCAGCACGTCGTCTACGGCGGGGTGTTCGCCCTCGGCTCCGTACGCGACACCCTGCTCGACGTGTTCGGGGAGAGCGGCGAGGACCACGACGGCCGGATGGACGGCGAGAGCGCGCTGTTCGCCCTCACCGTGACCGACCGGGGGCGGCTCCTCCTGGACTCCGCCGTGTTCTCCTCCTGTGCCTGGGCCACCGGCCGCGCCGTCGCCCCCGGCCCCGGCACCCCGGGCTGGCTCGACGGGTTCCAGGAGGACGCCGACGCCTGGGGCCGGCGGGCCGGGGCGCTCGGGGACCCCGTCCGGTACCCCGCCGGTGCCGTGGGGGGCGAGGGGGACTCCCCCCTCGGGCCGGGGGTGGTCTCCGCCGGCCACCTGCTGGAGTTCACCGGCGAACTGGCCCGCACCTGGGGGGTCTCCGTCGCGCTGGACCCGGCGACCGTGCGGGTGCGCAGCGTGCCCGTGCGGCTGGACCAGGCCGACGCCGCCGACCAGCAGGACTTCCTCAACAGTTTCATCGCCGCCGACCTGGAGCGGGTGGCGGCCGTGCTCGCCCGCGAGGAGCCCGGGGCGGGGCTGGCCGCCTACCTCACCCCCGACTCCGGCTTCGACCGGGCGAACCGCGTCGACCTGCGGCTGCGGCCCGAGGCGGCGCTGGCCGGCGTCGCGCCGGAGCGCACCCCCGCCGGGCGCTGGCCGGCCGACGCCCGGCACCCGCTCGCGCTGAGCCAGCAGTTCGCCGTCAACGCCGTGCACTGCGAACTCGCCCCGACCGCCGGGATCTTCGCCGTCAACGGCCCGCCCGGCACCGGCAAGACCACCATGCTGCGCGACTGCTTCGCCGCCGCCGTCGTCGAGCGGGCCCGCCGCCTCGCCGCGTTGCGGCTGCCGTCCGAGGCGTTCGAGCGGCAGTCCCCGTACGTGTGGAAGAGCGGCGACCACACCCGCACGGTCACCCCGCTGCGGGCCGAGTTCACCGGCTTCGAGATGGTCGTCGCCTCCGCGAACAACGGCGCCGTCGAGAACATCTCGACCGAGATACCCGCCCGCGCCGCCCTCGGGGCGCGCTGGCGCGAGGACGCCGACTACTTCGCCGAGCAGGCCACCCGGCTGCTGAAGGGCGAGCCCGCGTGGGGCGCGGTCGCCGCCCGGCTCGGCAGCAAGCGGAACCGGCTGGAGTTCGTCAACCGCTTCTGGCACGGCAAGTACCGCCGCACCGACGCCGGCGCGCCCGCACCGGCGCCCGTGCCGCAGCAGGGCCGCCGCGGCCTGCGCGACCCCTGGATCGACAGCGGCAACGGCCTCGCCCACCTCCTGCGGCAGTGGCGCGACACCCCGCAGACCGGCGTGTGGACCGAGGCCCGGAAGCGGTTCGGGGACGCGCTGGCCGAGGTCGAGCGGCTGCGCGGCGAGCGTGCGGACGCGGCGGCGGCGTACGAGGGCCTGCCGGCGGCGTACGAGGCGCTGCGCCACACCCGGGAGGCGGTCGACCGGGACACCGCGGCGCTGGACCGGGCCCGGGAGGAACTGCCGCCGGCCGAGGACGCGCTGGCCGGCGTACGGCGGTCGCTGGAACGGGCCGAGGAGGCGCACCGGGAGCACCTGGCCCGGCGCCCGGGCTTCTCCGTCAGCCTCTTCACCCTGGGCAGGGCCGCCCGGGCCTGGCACGCGGAGGAGTCCGTGGCGGCGGGGGCCGTGTCCGCCGCCCGGCGGGAGCAGGACGCGGAGCGGGCCCGGCTGGACGGCGTACGCGCCCGCGTGGCCGCCGCCTCCGCGCGCCTGGACGGGGCCCGGGGAGCCGCGGAGGCCGCCCGTGACCGCGCCGCGCGCATGGAGGAGGCCGTCGGGGCGGCCCGCGCCCGGTGGGAGGGCTTCGTGCCGGAGGGGGCCTGGCTGACGGACGACCCGCTGCGGGAGCGCTCCGCGCCCTGGTCGGACCCGGAGATCACGCGGGCCCGCACGGAGCTGTTCCTCGCCGCGCTCGACCTGCACCGGGCGTTCCTGCGCTGCACCGCCCGCACCATGTACGCGAACCTGATGGCCGGCATGGACGCGGTCGTCGGCACGGTGCCGGGGACGGTGCCCGAGGCGCACGTGCGGGCCGCCTGGCAGAGCCTGTTCCTGGTGGTGCCGGTGGTGTCGACCACGTTCGCCTCCCTGGACCGGGTCTTCGGCCGGCTGGGGGCACAGGCGCTGGGCTGGCTGTTCGTGGACGAGGCCGGGCAGGCGACACCGCAGATGGCGGTGGGCGGCATGTGGCGGGCGCGGCGCACGGTCGTCGTCGGCGACCCGCTCCAGCTGGAGCCGGTGGTGGTGCTGCCGTGGACGGCGCAGCGGGCGCTGCGCGAGGAGTCCGGGGTGGCCGAGGAGTGGGCGCCGGGCCGTACGTCGGTGCAGCGGCTGGCCGACCGCGCCAACCGCTACGGCACGCTGCTGCCGGCGGAACTGCCCGACGGCGGGCACGAGGTGTGGGTCGGGGCACCGCTGCGGGTGCACCGGCGGTGCGACGACCCGATGTTCTCGGTCAGCAACGCCGTCGCCTACGACGGCCTGATGGTGCAGGGCGTGGACCCGGGGGCCCGCGAGCCGTACGCGTACCGGCCGGCCAGCAGCTGGGTGGACGTCGTCGGCGCGGAGGCGGACGGGCACTGGATCCCGGAGGAGGGCCGGGCGCTGCGGCGGGTGCTGGAGCGGCTGCGGGACGAGGGGGGCGTGGACCTGGCCCGGGACGTTTTCGTCATCAGCCCGTTCCGGCAGGTGGCGGCGGGCGCGCGGCGGGCCTGCCGGGACCTGGTGCCGCACGGGCGGGTGGGCACGGTCCACACCGCCCAGGGCAAGGAGGCGGACGTCGTCGTCCTGGTCCTCGGCACGGACCCGCGCCGCCCGGGCGCCCGGGCCTGGGCGGCCTCCCGCCCGAACCTCCTCAACGTGGCGGTGAGCCGCGCGAAGCGCCGGCTGTTCGTGATCGGCAACCGCGACGCCTGGCGCGACCAGCGCTTCTTCACCACCCTGGCGGAGTCCCTGCCGTCCCACTCCTGGAGCCCGTCCGGTCACGGCGAAAGAAATTCTTCCGGATAACCGTTATCGGGGCCCCACTCGACGGTCTCCCAGTTATCGGGCAACATCGACCGCCGGTACGGACAGGGAACTTCACATGAGTACACAGCACACGGCAGAGCTGGTGGCAGCGGCCCGCGCGGGCGACCCCCGCGCGCAGGACGAGCTGGTCAGTGCCCATCTGCCGCTGGTCTACAACGTGGTCGGGCGGGCTCTGAACGGGTCACACGACGTGGACGACGTGGTGCAGGACACCATGCTGCGGGCACTCGACGGGCTCGGCACGCTGCGCAGCGACGAGAGCTTCCGGTCCTGGCTGGTGGCCATCGCGATGAACCGCGTACGGGCGCACTGGCAGGCCACGAGCGGCGGCCCCGGGCAGAGCGGGCTGGAGGCCGCCCAGGACGTCGCCGACCCCGGCGCCGACTTCGCCGACCTGACGGTCACGCGGCTGCACCTGTCCGGGCAGCGCCGCGAGACGGCCCGGGCCACGCGCTGGCTGGAGCCCGACGACCGGGCGCTGCTGTCGCTGTGGTGGCTGGAGTGCGCGGGCGAGCTGACCCGGGCCGACGTGGCCTCGGCGCTGGAGCTGACCCCGCAGCACACGGCGGTGCGGGTGCAGCGGATGAAGGCGCAGCTGGAGTCGGCCCGTGTGGTGGAGCGGGCCCTGGAGACGCAGCCGCCCTGTGAGGGGCTGCGGGCGATGACGGGCACCTGGGACGGCCGGCCGTCCGCGCTGTGGCGCAAGCGAATAGCCCGGCACGCCCGCGAGTGCCTGCGCTGCTCGGGGCTGTGGAACGGGCTGGTGCCGGCGGAGGGGCTGCTGGCGGGCCTGGCCCTGGTGCCGGTGACGGCGGCGCTGCTGGCGGGCGTACGGACCGCCGCGGCGGCCGGTGCCGCCCCGGCGAACGCGGCCTTCGCGGAGGCCGCGACCCAGCTCTCGCCGGTGGTGTCCGGCCCGGGCCGCGCCGCCCGGCGCAAGGGCGGGGCCGAGGCCGGCGGCGAGGGCCCCGACGGCCGCGCGGCGCAGCGCAGGCGCCGCCGGAGCCGGCGCCGGGCCATCGGCGGCGCGATGGTCGCCGCGTGCGTCGCGGGCGGCGGCCTGGTGTACCTCGGGCAGCTGCCCGGCGCGAAGAAGACCGAGGCGGGCGGGGCGCCCGGCTCGCCGCTGGCCGCCCTGTCGGCGCCCGACTCCGGCGCGCCGCAGCCGTCGGGCTCCGCCTCCGCCTCGCCTTCCGCTTCGGCGTCGGGCTCGCCGTCCGCGTCGGCTTCCGCTTCGGCCTCCCCGTCGGCCTCGGCGAGCGCCGCGAAGACCTCGGCGGCTCCCGCGCCGGCGAAGAGCACCGCGAAGCCCCCGGCCCCGCCGGCCCCGGGCCCGGCTCCGGCGGGCGTGGCGGGCCAGGTCATCGCGCTGGTCAACCAGGAGCGCGCGGCGGCCGGCTGCGGCCCGCTGAAGGAGGACGCGCAGCTGCGCAGCGCCGCGCAGGGGCACTCCGACGACATGGCGCGGCGGGACTTCTTCGACCACACCAACCCCGACGGGGCCGACCCGGGGGCGCGGACGACGGCCGCCGGGTACCGGTGGTCGACGTACGGGGAGAACATCGCCAAGGGCCAGCAGACCGCGCAGGCCGTCATGGACTCCTGGATGAAGAGCCCGGGCCACCGGGCGAACATCCTCAACTGCTCCTTCAAGGACATCGGCGTGGGCATCCACACCGGTTCCGGCGGCCCCTGGTGGACGCAGAACTTCGGGGCGCGCTGATCCGGCCCGCCGCCCCTGCTCCTTTTTGACTCAGAATCCGGGCAAGATAGGAGCTGGAGCGGAACGAGCAGATCAACGCGGGTGAGGTGGGTGTATGCCGAAGCAGGAGCTGCGCCCTCATCAGCGTGAGGCCGTCGACGCGGTCGTGCGCGCGCTCCAGCTGCCCGCCACGGGGCGGGTGCCCGAGCGGGGCCTGCGGACGCAGGTGATCATGGCGACCGGGTCCGGGAAGTCCCTGGTCGCCGTGCGCTCGGCCGAGGAGCTGCGGGCGGGCCGGGTGCTCGTGCTGGTCCCCTCCCTCGATCTGCTCGTGCAGACCGTCGCCGCCTGGCGGGAGGGGGGCCGTACGGGCCGGGCGCTCGCGGTGTGCTCGCTGCGCGGCGAGGACGTGGGAGTGCCCACCACGACCGCCCCGGGGCAGCTGGCCCGGTGGGGGTCGCGGCCGGTGGAGCGGCTGACGGTGTTCGCCACGTACGCGTCGCTGGGCCTGGGGACCATCGAGGGGGCGCACCTGGCGGGGCTGCCGTCCTGGGACCTGGTCGTGGTCGACGAGGCGCACCGCACCTCGGGCAGGATCGGCAAGCCCTGGGCGGTGGTGCACGACAACACCCGTATCCCGTCCGTACGGCGGCTGTACATGACGGCCACGCCCCGGGTGTGGCGCGACGGCGAGGACAGCGAGGAGGCCGAGGAGCCGGAGGAGGAGGCCGGGGCGGGCGCGTTCGCGGCCGAGACGGCCGGGGGCGCCGAGCCGCGGGGGCGCGGCGAGCTGGTCGCGTCCATGGAGGACGATCCCCAGGGGCCGTTCGGCGCCCGCTGCTACACCCTGTCCCTGTCGGAGGCCATCGACCGGGGCGTCTGCGCCCCGTACCGGGTGGTGTGCGTGGACGTCAGCGACCCGGGGTTCCAGTCGGCGGTGCTGCTGGGCGCCGACGGCCGCTCGGACCGGGTGCGCGGGATGCGGCTGGCGGCGCTCCAGGCGGCCCTGGTGAAGGCGGCGGCGGACCAGGGCTTCCGGCGGACCCTGGTGTTCCATCACCTGACGAAGGAGGCCGAGGCGTTCGCGGCGGGGCTTCCGGCGGTCGCGGCCCGGCTGCGGGCGACCAGCCGGTCGGTGCGGCCGGTGTATCCGCGTACGGTCTGGGCGGACTGGCTGTGCGGGCAGCACACGGCCGCGCACCGGCGCCGGGTGCTGGAGGCCTTCGCCGCGGACCGGGTCGCGGACAAGGCGTTCCTGGGCAGCGTGCGGGTGCTGGGCGAGGGGGTGGACACCAAGGAGTGCGACTCCGTCTTCTGGGCGGACGTGCGCGGTTCCATGCCGGACCTGGTGCAGGCGGTGGGCCGGGCGCTGCGGATACGGCCGGGCGAGGGGAAGGTGGCCTCGCTGGTGGTGCCGGTGCTGCTGGGGCCCGGGGAGTCCCCGGAGTCGATGCTGACGTCACGGGCGTACGGGGACCTCGCGCGGCTGCTGGAGGCGCTGCGGGCGCACGACTCCAGGCTGGTGGAGGGCCTGGCCCAGCCGCAGGCGCCGAGCGCGGCGGCGAAGTCCCCGGCGGCCGGGACCGGCACGGGCCCGGGGGCGGGTGCGCGGGCGCTGCTGAGCTTCTCGGTGCCGCGGGATCCGGCGCTGCTGGCGGCGTTCATCCGGCTGCGCGTGCTGAACCCGGAGCACGCGCAGTGGCGGCGGGGTGTGGAGGCGGCCCGGGTCTACGCGGCGACGGCCGGGGACCTGAAGGTGCCGTTCGCGTTCCGGGTGCCGGCGGCGCGGGAGGAGTGGCCGGCGGCGCTGGCGGGGTTCCCGCTGGGGCAGTGGATCGCGGACGCGCGGCGCACGTACCGCAGGGGCGCGCTGGGCCGGGAGCGGACCCGTGAGCTGGAGGAACTCGGCATGGTGTGGAGCCATTTCGACGTGGCCTTCGAGGAGGGGCTGGCGGCGGCCCGTGCCTGGGCGGCCGAGCACGGGCACCTGCTGCCGCCGGTGGACGCCACCTGGCGGGGGGTGCCGGTCGGGGTGTGGATGAAGAACAACCGGGCCGCGGCCCGGCGGGAGGGGCCGGGTGCGCTGCCGCAGGAGCGCCGGGAGGCCCTGGAGGAGATCGACGCGTCCTGGTGCCCGGCGTGGGACATCGGCTGGCAGCGGGCGTTCCGGCTGACCCGTGCCCATCTGGACGCGGGCGGTGCGGTGCCGCTCGGGCCGGGCTCGGTGGTGGTCCAGGGCGAGGACCTGGGGCTGTGGGTGCGCGCCCAGCGGCTGGGCTGGGAGCGGCTGGCGTGGGCGCAGCGGTGGCTGCTGGAGCACGGTCTGGGGCTGTCGCCGGCCGCGGAGGCGGAGCGTCCGCCGCCGCGGCGGAGCCATGCCGACGCCTGGGCGGAGCACCTGGAGGCGGCCCGGCGGTTCCACGCCCGCGAGGGGCACCTGCGGGTGCCGCGCACGCACGTGGAGCCGGTCGGGGGGCGGGAGCTGCGGCTGGGGGCGTGGATCGCGAACCAGCGCTCCCGGGCGGCGGGGCTGGCCCCGGAGCGGGTGGCCGCGCTGACGGAGCTGGGGATGCGCTGGTCCGCGGCGTCGGAGCCGGCGTCCGCTGCGGCGTCCGCGTAGGAGCCGGCGGCCGCCTCCGCGTAGGAGCGGGCGGGCCGCCGGTCAGTGGTGGAAGCCGGACCGGGGTGCGGTGGCGGGGACGGGCTGCGGCGTGGCGGTGAGGTGTTCCACGGCCCGGCGCAGGTCGTCGACGAGCAGGGCGGTCTGGTCGCGGGTCACCCCGTGCCGGATCAGCACGCGCTGGACGACCGTGTCCTGCCGGTCGGCGGGCAGCGGGTACGAGGGGACCTGCCAGCCGCGCATCCGCAGCCGGTCGGAGAGGTCGTAGAGGCTGAAGCCGGCTCCGGCCGGGTCGGTGAGGGTGTAGGAGACGGCGGGCAGGCCGCCCTGGCCGTCGTAGAGCAGGGTGAAGGGCCCCATGCCCTCGATCTCGGCGGCCAGGTAGCGGGCGGTGTCGGCGCAGGCCTGCTGGACGCGCCGGTAGCCGCCGCGGCCGAGGCGCAGGAAGAGGTAGTACTGGGCGATGACCTCGCCGCCGGGGCGGGAGAAGTTGAGGGCGAAGGTGGGCATGTCGCCGCCCAGGTAGTCCACGTCGAAGACGAGCTGGGCGGGGAGCAGGTCGGCGGTGCGCCAGACGATCCAGCCGACGCCGAGGGGGGCGAGCCCGTACTTGTGGCCCGAGGTGTTGACGGAGGCCACCCGGGGCAGCCGGAAGTCCCAGACCGTGTCGGGGTGGAGGAAGGGGGCGACGAACCCCCCGCTGGCGGCGTCCACGTGGACGGGGACGTCCCAGCCGTGTTCGGCCTGGATCCGGTCGAGGGCGGCGGCGATCTCGGCGACGGGCTCGTAGTCGCAGGTGTAGGTGACGCCGAGGATGGCGACGACCCCGATGGTGTTCTCGTCGACGTACCCGGCGAGCTGGTGCGGGCGCAGGCCGGTGGCGCCGGGTTCCAGGGGGACCTGGCGCAGCTCGACGTCGAAGTAGCGGGCGAACTTCTCCCAGCAGATCTGGACCGGGCCGCACACCAGGTTGGGGCGGTCGGCGGGTTTGCCCTCGGCGCGGCGGCGCTCGCGCCAGCGCCATTTGAGGGCGAGGCCGCCGAGCATGGCGGCCTCGCTGGAGCCGGTGGTGGAGCAGCCGGTGCCGACGTGTCCGGGCGGGGCGTTCCAGAGGTCGGCCAGGATGTTGACGCAGCGGGCCTCGATCTCGGCGGTCTGCGGGTACTCGTCCTTGTCGATCATGTTCTTGTCGAGGCACTCGTTCATCAGGCGGTGCACGGCGTCGTCCGACCAGGTGGTGCAGAAGGTGGCCAGATTCTGGGCGGCGTTGCCGTCGAGGAGCAGCTCGTTGTGCAGGAGCGAGTAGACGACCTCGGCGGGCGAGTGGTCGTCGGGGATCCGGTACTTCGGGAGGACCTGGCCGCTCAGGGCGGACGCGAACACGTCCGTCCCGTCGTCCATGCCGTGCGTGTCCTTCGTCTGATGGAGAGCCATATCGGGACTATAAGGGCAAACCGCCGGATATTCCGGCTCCAGGAACCGTGGAGGACCGGTCGTGCGGGGCGGTTTCCGGCGCTGCTTCCGGCCGACTACGGGGTGTGACCCCCTCCATAGGGACCCCCGGTCTGCCGAAAAAATTACCGTCGAGTAGCATTCCTTCCGTAGATCTTCCCGTCCGGGCCACTGGAGCCGGTCCGGACGGGAAGATCACCCAAATGGTTCTATATAGAACTTATCCGGCGTTGTCCGGATAGCGGTCAACTGTCGTACAGGCACTGATAGTTCTTCCGCCATGAACAAGATCACCCGTCGGCAGGCCTTGGGCACCACTGCCGGCGCACTCACCGTCCTCGGCATCGCCGGCGCCACCGCGCACGCCGCCGCCACCGACTCCCGTGCCGCCACCACCCCGGCCGGCACCGTCGACGAGGTGTACCAGGGCCGTCGCATCCAGATATCCCCCGCCACCGGCGGCGGTCACCACGGTGGCCACCACGGCGGCGCCGGGACGCCGACCGTCCGCATAGACGGCCGCGAGCTGCACGTCATGCGCAACGCCGACGGCACCTGGATCAGCGTCGTCAACCACTACGAGACCTTTGCCGACCCCGCCTCGCTGGCCCGGGCCGCCGTGCGCGAGCTCCAGGGCGCCCAGCTCGCCCCGATGCAGATGGGCGGCATGTGATGACCGTCCGCAAGAACCAGGCCACGCTGACCGCCGAGGAGAAGCGCGCCTTCACCAACGCGCTGCTCGAACTGAAGCGCACCGGCCGCTACGACCGCTTCGTCACCACCCACAACGGCTTCATCATGAGCGACACCGACTCGGGCGACCGGGTGGGCCACCGCTCCCCCTCGTTCCTCCCCTGGCACCGCCGCTTTCTGCTGGAGTTCGAAGCGGCTCTTCAGGCGGTGGACAAGAGCGTCTCGCTCCCGTACTGGGACTGGACCGCCGACCGCACCTCCCGCTCCTCCCTCTGGGCCGCCGACTTCCTCGGCGGCACCGGCCGCGCCCGCGACGGGCAGGTCATGGACGGCCCCTTCGCCTACGCGACGGGCAAGTGGGAGATAGCGGTCCGCGTCGACGGCCGCTCCTACCTGCGGCGCGCACTCGGCGAGGGCGTCGCCCAGCTGCCGACCCGGGCCGAGGTGGACGCCGTACTGGCCATGCCGGTCTACGACATGGCCCCCTGGAACAGCTCCTCGGGCGGCTTCCGCAACAACCTGGAGGGCTGGCGCGGCGCCAACCTCCACAACCGGGTGCACGTGTGGGTCGGCGGCCAGATGGGCACCGGCGTCTCCCCCAACGACCCGGTCTTCTGGATGCACCACGCCTTCGTGGACAAGCTCTGGGCGGACTGGCAGGCGAAGAACCCGAACTCCCCCTACCTGCCCGCCGCGGGCACCCCGAACGTGGTCGACCTGCGCGACACGATGCGGCCGTGGAACGACGTGACCCCGGCGGACATGCTCGACCACCGGAAGTTCTACACGTTCGACACCGAGCCGGCCGCCGCCAGCCAGCGGTAGTGCAGTTCGGGGCGGCCCACCTGGCCGTACCGGGGCGTTCGGTCCGCGCGCCCGGTGTCCACCAGGTGCTCCAGGTAGCGGCGGGCGGTGATCCGCGAGATCCCGGCCGCCTCGGCCGCCCCCGCGGCGGTCAGCCCCCCGGGCGCCGCCCGCAGCAGCGCCGCGACCCGGTCCAGGGTCGGGGCGCTGAGTCCTTTGGGCAGCTGGGCCGAGGCGGGCGCACGCAGTGCGGCGAGCGCCCGGTCCACGTCGTCCTGGCCCGCCGCCTCACCGGCGGCGGCCCGGAACTCGGCGTAGCGGAGCAGCCGTTCGCGCAGGGTGGGGAAGGCGAAGGGCTTGAGCACGTACTGCACCACGCCCAGCGACACGCTCTCGCGGACCATGGCCAGGTCCCGCGCCGAGGTCACCGCGATCACGTCGGCGGGATGGCCGGCCGCCCGCAGCCCGCGCGCGAAGCGCAGCCCGTGGCCGTCGGGGAGGGTGAGGTCGAGCAGCAGCAGGTCGACGGGGGTGCGCTCCAGCACCCGGGTGGCCTCGGCCAGGGAGTGGACGGCCGCCACGGCGGTGAAGCCGGGCACCCGGCCGACGTAGAGCGCGTGCGCGTCGGCGGCGACGGGGTCGTCCTCGACGACGAGGACCCGCACCGGCCCGCTCACGCCGCACCGCCCGCGAGCGGGAGCCGCGCGGTGAACGCCGCGCCGCCGCCGGGGGCGTCCCCGGCCTCCACCGTGCCGCCGTGCCGCTGGGCCACCTGCCGGACCAGGGCCAGGCCCAGGCCCCGCCCCTCCCCCTTGCCCGACCAGCCCCGCCGGAAGACGTCCACCCCCTCGGGCAGGCCCGGCCCGTTGTCCGCGACCCGCAGCAGCAGCCCGGCCGCGTCCCGGCGCACGGTGACGGTGATCCGGCCGCCCGGGACCCCCGTCAGGGCGTCCAGGGCGTTGTCGACGAGGTTCCCGAGCACGGTGACCAGGTCCCGGGCCGGCGGCACCCCCGGCCCCGTCTCGATCGCCCCGCACTCCGGCGTGACGACCAGCTCGATGCCGCGCTCGTGCGCCTGGGCGGCCTTGCCGAGCAGCAGGGCGACCAGCACCGGCTCGCCCACGGCGGCGACGACCTCGTCGGTCAGCGCCTGGGCGAGCTCGAGTTCGGCGGTGGCGAACTCCACCGCCTCCTCGCTGCGGCCCAGTTCGATCAGGGAGACCACGGTGTGGAGCCGGTTGGCCGCCTCGTGCGCCTGGGAGCGCAGGGCCTGGGTGAACCCGCGCTCGTGGTCCAGCTCCCCGGCCAGCGCCTGGAGTTCCGTGTGGTCCCGCAGGGTGACCACGGTGCCGCGGCGCCCGCCGCCGGCCACCGGCGAGCTGTTGACGACGAGGACCCGCTCCGCGCTCAGGTGCACCTCGTCCACCCGGGGCCGGTCGGCGAGCAGCGCCCCGGTGAGCGGCGCGGGCAGGCCCAGGTCGGCGACGCCCGTGCCGTCGACCTCCCCGCGCAGGCCCAGCAGTTCCCGGCCCGCGTCGTTGATGAGGGTGATCCTGCGCCGGCCGTCGAGCATCAGCAGCCCTTCCCGGACCCCGTGCAGGGCCGCCTGGTGGTAGTCGTACATCCGGCTCAGCCCGGCGGCGTCCATCCCGTGGGTGTGGCGGCGCAGCCGGGCGTTGACCACGTACGTACCCACCGCGCCGAGGGCCAGTGCCCCGGCGGCCACCCAGGCGAGGGCGCTGAGCTGCGCCGCGAGGCGGGCGCTGATGGCCCGGACGGTGATCCCCGCGCTGACCAGGCCGATGACGGAGCCGTCCGCGTCCCGGAGCGGGGTGACCACGCGGATGGAGGGGCCGAGGGTGCCGGTGTAGGTCTCGCTGAAGGTGGCGCCGCGCAGGGCCGGGGCGGTGTTGCCGAGGAAGCGCTCGCCGATGCGGCGCGGGTCGGGGTGCGTCCAGCGCCGCCCGTCCGGGGCCATGATCGTCACGAAGTCCACGCCGGAGTCGGTGCGCACCCGCTCGGCGTAGGGCTGGAGCGCGGCGGAGGGATCGGCTCCGGGGGTGCCGGCGCGTACGGCCTCGCGTACGGAGGGCGAGTCCGCGACGGCCCGGGCCACCGCTCCGGCCTGCCGGCGGGCGGCGTCCTCGGCCTGGTCGCGGGCGGTGGCGTACGCGAAGACCGCGCAGCCGGCGACGACCAGCGCGACCAGCAGGACCTGCATGGCGAAGAGCTGGCCGGCGAGGCTGCGGGGCGGCCGGGGGAAGCGGAACATGGCGCTCAGTGTGCACCGGGCCGTGAACTCAATGAACGCAAGGGTGACCGGGGTCACAGGCTGGGCGATGGTCTCCCGGAACGACCTCACCACCCAGGAGCGCGACATGGCCGCCAGACGCGACAGAACCCACTACCTCTACATCGCGGTGATCGCCGCGGTGCTGCTCGGCATCGCCGTCGGCTTCGCCGCACCCGGCGTGGCCGTGGAGCTCAAGCCGCTGGGCACCGGCTTCGTGAACCTCATCAAGATGATGATCTCGCCCGTGATCTTCTGCACGATCGTGCTGGGCATCGGGTCGGTCCGCAAGGCCGCCAAGGTCGGCGCGGTGGGCGGGCTGGCCCTCGGCTACTTCATGGTGATGTCCACGGTGGCGCTGGCCATCGGGCTGCTGGTGGGGAACCTGCTGGAGCCGGGCAGCGGACTGCATTTGACCGAGGCGGCGGCACGGGCCGGCGAGGCGCAGGCCAAGGCGGGCGGGGCGGAGAGCACCCAGGAGTTCCTGCTGGGGATCATCCCGACCACCCTGGTCTCCGCCTTCACCGGGGGCGAGGTGCTCCAGACGCTGCTGGTGGCGCTGTTGTGCGGGTTCGCGCTCCAGGCGATGGGCCGGGCGGGCGAGCCGGTGCTGCGCGGGATCGGGCACGTGCAGAAGCTGGTGTTCCGCGTACTGGCGATGATCATGTGGGCGGCCCCCGTCGGTGCCTTCGGGGCCATCGCGGCGGTGGTCGGGGCGACCGGGATCGACGCGCTGAAGTCCCTCGCGGTCATCATGATCGGCTTCTACACGACCTGTCTGATCTTCGTCTTCGTGGTGCTGGGCACCCTGCTCAGGGTCTGCACGGGGGTCAGCGTCTTCGCGCTGCTGCGCTACCTGGGCCGGGAGTTCCTGCTGATCCTGTCGACCTCCTCCTCCGAGTCGGCGCTGCCGCGGCTGATCGCGAAGATGGAACACCTGGGCGTCTCCCGCCCGGTCACCGGGATCACCGTGCCGACGGGCTACTCGTTCAACCTGGACGGGACCGCCATCTACCTGACCATGTCCTCGCTCTTCGTCGCGGAGGCGATGGGCAAGCCGCTGGCCCTGGGCGAACAGGTCTCGCTGCTCCTCTTCATGATCGTGGCCTCCAAGGGCGCGGCCGGGGTCACCGGCGCGGGCCTCGCCACCCTGGCGGGCGGCCTCCAGTCGCACCGGCCCGAACTGGTCGACGGGGTGGGCCTGATCGTGGGCATCGACCGCTTCATGAGCGAGGCGCGGGCGCTGACGAACTTCGCGGGCAACGCGGTGGCCACCGTCCTGATCGGGACGTGGACCAAGGAGTTCGACCGCGACCGGGCCGCCGAAGTCCTGGCCGGGCGGCTGCCCTTCGACGAGACCACGCTGGTGGACGACGGCCACACCGCGGCCGGTGAAGCGGTCGAGCCCGCCGCACCGGCCGAGCCCGCCGCGCCGGCCGTGCCCGGTCCGGCGGCCGGCCCCAAGGACGGTGTGCCGGCGGCCTGAGCCTCCGGGCCCCGCACACCCGCGGGTTCCGGCCCGGCAGGGCTCGCCCCCACGGTGCCCAGCCCGGCCGGACCCCGCCCCATACGCCCACGAACGGCCGCGAACCGCCACTTTCGGCCATGTGATCTTCAACTCTGCTGCGCTAAAAGGTACTTCCCTCAGGGGCGGCGCGTCTGACATCTTGCGTCCACCACTCGTTTCGTACGGCCCGGTAGGTGCCACCAGCACCGCCGGGCCGTCATCGGAGGACGCATTGATACCCCACATATCCAGCCGACCTCGACGTGCGATGGTGCTGGCGGCCGCCCTCGGCGCCGCCCTCACCTTCGGAGCTCCCGCCGCGCTCGCCGGCACCGCTCCCGTCGGCCCCTCCGGCTCCCCGGCCTCCGCCACGGCGGCGGCCCCCAAGGCTGCGGCCCCGGCTTCCCAGAGTGCGACCTGGGCCGCCGGCACCCGCGCCTACCTCGTGATCACCGCCCCCGGTGACAGCTCGGCAGTGCGCTCGGCCGTGACCGCCAACGGCGGCACGGTCTTCTCGTACTACGACGCCATCGGCGTGATCGTCGCCCACTCGGCCTCCGGCACCTTCGCGCAGACGATGCGCGGGGTCAGCGGGGTCCAGAAGGTCGGCGCCACCCGTACCTCGGACGTCCCGGCCGACGCCTACAACCCGGCGCTGCCCGCCAACCCGGCCCAGTCGACGACCCCGGCCGGCGAGCCGGTCCGCGCCGACATGAGCCAGATCAAGGCGGACCAGGCCTGGGCCGTCAACGCCGGTTCGGCCGCCGTCAAGGTCGGCATCCTCGACACCGGCGTGGACGACCAGCACCAGGACCTGGCGCCGAACTTCAACGCCGCCGACTCGGTCTCCTGCGCCTACGGCAAGCCCGACACCCGCGCCGGCGCCTGGCGCGACGTCGGCGACCACGGCACGCACGTCGCCGGCACGGTGGCCGCGTCCAAGAACGGCAAGGGCGTCGTCGGCGTCGCCCCGGGCGTGAAGATCTCCTCGGTCCGCATCGCGGAGCCGACCAGCTCGCTCTTCTTCGCCGAGAACACCATCTGCGGGTTCGTGTGGGCCGGTGACCACGGCTTCAAGGTCACCAACAACAGCTACTACACCGACCCGTGGCAGTTCAACTGCCCGGACAACCTCGACCAGGCCGCCATCATCGAGGGCGTCAACCGCGCCCAGGCGTACGCCGAGGGCAAGGGCTCGCTCCAGATCGCCGCGGCGGGCAACGAGAACTACGACCTCGCCCACAAGACGACCGACACGGCGAGCCCGAACGACTCGACGCCGGTCACCCGCACCATCACCAACGCCTGCGTCGACATCCCGACCGAACTGCCCGGCGTGGTCACGGTCGCGGCGAACGGCACCGGCACCACCAAGGCCTCGTTCTCCAACTTCGGCCAGGGCGTCATCGACGTCGCGGCCCCGGGCCAGGACGTCTACTCCACGCTGCCCGGCGGCAAGTACGGCTCCAAGAGCGGCACCTCGATGGCCACCCCGCACGTGGTGGGCGTCGCCGCGCTGATGGCCAGCGCCAACCCGGCGCTGTCCCCGGCGCAGATCCGCGACCGGCTGGCCACCCAGGCCAACGACATCCCCTGCCCGTCGGACAACCGCTGCACCGGTACCGCGGCCAACAACGCCTTCTTCGGCGAGGGCCAGGTCGACGCGCTGAAGGCGGTCGGCGGCTCCACTCCCCCGGCCGGCAAGTACTTCGAGAACACCGCGGACTTCGCCATCGGCGACAACACCACGGTCGAGAGCCCGATCACCGTCACCGGTGTGACCGGCAACGCCCCGGCCACCCTCAAGGTCGGCGTGAACATCGCGCACACCTACATCGGTGACCTGAAGGTCGACCTGGTCGCCCCGGACGGCACCGTCTACACGGTCCACAACCGGGCCGGCGGCAGCACGGACAACATCAACCAGACCTACACCGTCAACGCCTCCTCCGAGGTCGCGAACGGCACCTGGAAGCTCCGTGTGAACGACAACGCGGGCGGCGACACCGGCAAGATCGACTCCTGGAACCTCACCTTCTAGGACGCCCAGCCGCCAAGGGGCCGTCGGGAAGCGGTACGTCCGCTCCCCGGCGGCCCTTCGTCGCGTCACCGGGTGCGCAGCACGCAGTCCCCGCAGAGCCCGCCGCCCGGCACCCGGTAGTAGAGGCAGCAGCTGCGCCGTACGAAGGCCACGCCCAGCCCGGGTTCGTGGATCAAGGAGCCGCTACCGGCCAGCGCCCCGCCCTCGGCGAGGAGGCCGCCCGCCAGCTCCACCGCCGCTGCGCCCTCCTCGGCGGGGACCCGGTCGAGCAGCACGCGCAGGGCGCCGACCAGCCCGGAGGCGGCGTTGCCGCGCAGCACCTTGCCGGAGACCCCGTACCGCTCCCGCAGGGCGGCGTCCAGGTGGGCGAGGTTCCCGAGGACGCTCTCCCCGAGGGCGTCGGCGGGCAGGTCCGCGGCCGGCTCGGGCAGCCAGAGCTCCAGCGAGCCCGCCGCGGGCAGCCGCCACCACACCCGGCCGGGGTCCAGGTCCGGCAGCCGCCCGGACAGGGCGGCGCAGCCAAGGCCCAGCGACCACAGCCGGGAGGCGATCCCGAACTGGGCGGTGGAGGCGGCGACCCGTCCCGGGCCGCTGCGGGTCCGGCGGCCCACCTCCTCGACGTAGGGGCCCAGCCGCTCCCCGTAGAGCTCCGCGAGCGGCCGGAAGCCCGGTCCGGGCGGTTCGGCGCCGTACGGGACGGAGAAGAAGGGCCCGACGGCGGCCAGCCGGCGCAGTACGTCGTCCATGTCCATCCCCGGATGTTCTCAGACGGGCCGGCCGGCGCCGTCGGCGAGCCAGCCGAGCATCGCGGGGGTGGCGTCGAAATGTCCGCCGTGCCCGGCATCAGCCTGCAACCGCAGGCCCGCGCCCGGGATGCGCGCGGCCAGCCACTCGCCGTGGGCGGGCGGGACGAGGGTGTCCAGGCCGCCGTGCCAGAGCCGCACCGGCACCTGGACGGCCGCCGGGTCGAACCCCCAGCCGGTGCCGAAGAGCGCCATGACGTCGTCCACCCAGCCGTCCAGCCCCGGGCGGACCGCTTCGGCGAAGGCCGCGCCCAGCATCGCGCTGACGTCCGGCCGGGAGAGGACCTCCCGCTCCACCTCAGGCAGCGGCGGCAGGCCGGCCGTACCGACGTTCGCGAGGTGCTCCAGGACGGCGGCCCGCCCGGTCAGGGCGGCCGCGGCGCTGCGGCGGTTGCCCTCGTTCATGCCGGCGGTCCACTCCAGCCCGGCCGCGTCCCGCGGCGCCAGGCTCGCCAGCACTCCCGCCCGGGTGACGCGTCCGGGATGCACGGCGGCGCACGCCAGCGCGTGCGGTCCGCCCCCGGAGACCCCGAGCACCGCGAAGCGGTCCAGCCCGAGCGCGTCGGCGACGGCCGCCACGTCGGCCGCGGCGTCGACGACCCGGCGCCCCTCGGACGCGGTGGAACAGCCGAAGCCCGGCCGGTCGTAGGTGATCAGCCGTACGCCGAGCTCGCGGAACAGCGAACTGTCCGGGTGCCGGGCCAGCCGGCTCATCGGGCTGCCGTGGAGGTAGACGACCGGCGTACCACCGGGCACGCCCCACTCCTCGACCGCCAGCTTCCGGCCGTCTTCCAAGATCACTTCGCGCATGACGGCCAACCTAGCCCCGCCGCCCGTGCGCGGCCAGGGCGTTCATCGACGGCGGAACGGGCGCGACGACCGCCACCGCGGAGCAGCGCTCACGGCAGGGTGGCGAGGAACTCCAGCAGGGCCCGGTTGACGGCCTCCGGCTGCTCCACCCCCGGCAGGTGCCCGGCCCGCTCGATCACGGCCAGCCGGGCGTGCGGTACGAGCGCGCACATCGCCTCGGCCTCGGCGACCGGGGTGTAGACGTCGTCCGCGCCGACCAGCACCAGGCAGGGAACCTCCTGGGGCAGGGCGGCGAGCACGGGCCGGTAGTCGGGCCGCTCGGCCCGCCCGAGCAGGGCCGCCGCCGCTCCCCGGGGGTCGGTGGCGCACATCATGGCGGTGACCCGGGCGGCGGCCTCCGGCTGGCCGGTGACGTTGTAGGGCGCCAGCATCTTGTCAATGACCTCTTCGGTATACGGACGCATACCCTCCGCGAGGAGCCGTTCGGCGAGCTTCCGGCGGAAATCCCTGCCGTCCCCGGACTCCGGAAGGGGGGAGGTGTCGCAGAGCACGAGGGCCCCCACCAGACCCGGGTGGCGCAACCGGAGCTCGAGCGCGATCTGCCCGCCCATGGAAACTCCTCCGACGACCACCCGTTCGATTTCCAGGCGGCGGCACAGAGCGGCCAGGTCGTCGGCGAAGTCCGCGAGCAGGGTCCGCTCGCCGACCGCCGGGTTCTCCCCGTATCCCCGCAGGTCAGGGGCTATGACCCGGTAGCCGGCGGCCGTCAGCGCCGCCGCCTGCGGGGCCCACATGGACCGGTTGAACGGGTGTCCGTGGACCAGCAGGACGGGCTGCGCACCCCCGGGACCGAAGTCATCCCAAAACGATGCCGCGCCATTGCCAAATTGGGGGTTCATGAGAGGAGTTTAAGGAGCTACATTGAGCCACTCGCGTTCACCTGACAGCCCGTTGCCTTTCACTCGCGTTTTGCGCGGGGGGTGACGTCAGGAGCGCACACTGTGCAACCACCCCACCGCCCAGAAGGACCGAAGGCTCCGTGCCCGTACCCGTACTCCTCGCGGGCCGCTCCGTGCGGCTCGAGCCCCTCGCCCCCCACCACACCGAGGCCCTGGCCGTGGCCGGGGCCGAGGATCGTACGACTTACGCCTTCACTCCCGTTCCGCACGGGTTGCAGGCGTCCCACGAGTACATCGACCGTGCCCTCTCCGATCAGGCGGCGGGTCGATCGCTCGCGTTCGCCGTCGTCAGAGCCACTGACGGTCGGGTGGTCGGTTCGACCCGCTTCCTGGAACTCGACTACTGGCAGGGTCCGCTGGTGTGGCCCGCCGTCCCCGGGGTCCCCTTCGGTGATCCGGCGACGGCGATCCCCGATGCCGCCGAGATCGGGAACACCTGGCTGTCCCCGGGCGCCCAGGGCACCGGGATCAACACCGAGGCGAAGCTGCTCATGCTGCGCCACGCCTTCGAGACCTGGGGCGTGCGGCGGATCTCGCTGCGCGCGGACGCCCGCAACGGGCGCTCGCGGGCCGCGATGGAACGCCTCGGCTTCACCTGCGAGGGGGTCCGCCGGGCCCATTCGCGGGGGCTCGACGGAGCGGTGCGCAGCACGGCCTTCTACTCGGTCCTCGACGAGGAGTGGCCCACCGTCCGGTCGGTCATCGAGCTGCGGCTCTCCAGCGCCGCCCCGCGCCGCCGCCGGCGCCGGACGCTGATCCCGGCGTAACGGTCCTGCTGCGCCCCGGCCCCCGTCCCGCCCTTCCCCCGCTGGTTCAGCCGAGGAAGGCCGGGGCGAGGGCCGAGTCCGCCAGGCGGACGGGGGCGCCGCTCCCGTCGGCGGGCAGCGTGTACAGGTCGGCTCCGAAGTCGCCCGGCAGGGAGTAGACGAGGGTCCGGTCGTCGCGCCACACCACCTGGTCGTCGACGCTGCGCTCCTCGGCGAGCGGGGTCTCCCGCATCGAGGCCAGGTCCAGCGCGTACAGCCGCCACGGCGCCTCGGCGGGCAGTCCGGGCACCCGCTTCTTGAACACCAGCCGCGTCCCGTCGGGGGACAGCGAGGGGCACTCCAGGTTCTCCCGGAGGGTGGTGACCGTCCGGGCGGCCAGGTCCCCGCGGACCAGGTGGGTCGTGCCGCCGGTGGCCAGGGTCGCGTAGAAGGCCTTCTCGTCGGCGGTGAAGGTCACGCCCCAGAAGTTCACGTCGGCGTTGCGGTACTCCTTGCCGTCCTTGAGGACCGTGAAGTCCTCCAGGGAGGCGTCCAGCTTCCCGGTGCGCAGGTCGAGCAGCGAGGTGCGGGTGGAGAAGTCCGTGCCCGCGTACGAGTCCCCGCCGACGAAGACGGTCCAGGCTGCGAGGCGCCCGCCGGGCGAGACCCGGGCGCGGGTGGGGATCCCGGCGAGCGGGTGCGTCGACACCTCCTTGAGGGCGGCGTCGAGGACGACGGCCCGGTAGCTCTCCTGGACCCCGCCCTTGTCCGCCCGCAGGCAGATCCCGGTGCCGGCCGCGGCGTGGAAGCGCAGGCAGCTGACGCCGGAGGCGGTACGGGGACCCCCGGGCGCGTCGGCCGGGACGGTGGCGAGCTCGTCGCGGTGCGGGCCCCAGGCCATGTTCCGGAAGACCATCCGGCTGCCGCCGCCCGGGGCCAGGGACACCTCGCCCGGGGTGACCCGTGGCCCGCCGGCGCGGGCCTGGTCCTTCTCCGCGGCGCGCGAGGAGGCCCGCACGACGGCGGACACCCCCACCCCGGCGAGCAGCAGGACGGCGGTGACCAGGATCAGGATCCGGCGCTGGAGGGTCATGGGGGCCTTTCGGGGACGGGGGATCAGGCCTGCGGGGCGGCGGCGGGCCGCAGCCACAGGCATCCGGCGAGGGCCGCGGCGAGCAGGACCGCGGCGACGGCGAGGGCGGGCCGGGCACCCCAGAGGGTCCAGGCGGCGCCGAAGCCGAGGGAGGCGGCGAACCGGGCGAGTGCCTGGCCGGTCTGGACGAGGGCGAGCCCGCCGCCCCGGTGTTCCTCGGGGACGGCTCCGGCGGCCTCGGCCATGAGCACCCCGTCGGTGGCGGCGTAGAAGCCGCCGTGCAGCAGGAGCACCGCGTAGGGCAGCACCGGGTGCTGGGCGCCGGTGAGCAGCAGGGCGTACACGGCGAGCAGCGCGAGGTGGCCGCCGAGGAAGACGGTGCGGCGGCCGGCGCGGTCGGCGAGCCGGCCCAGCGGCAGGGCCAGCAGGAAGAACGCGGCGGCGGTGCCCAGCGGGAGGAGCGCGAACCAGCGGTCGGCGATCCCCGCGGCCCGTTGCAGCAGCAGGAAGACGAAGGCGTCGCTGACGGTGCACAGGCCCAGCAGGAGGGCGCAGAGGCCGGTCCGGCGCAGGTCGCGGACGCGCAGCAGGCCGAGGGCGCCGCGCAGGGAGACGGGGGCGGCCGTGGCGGGGGTGGTGCGCCGGCCGGGTACGAAGAGGACGAGCACCAGGACGCCGAGCGCGGCCACGCAGGCGCTGACGGTGAAGACGGCGTCGTAGCCGTCGGCGGCGCCGCGCAGGATCAGGAAGGCGAGGACCGGTCCGATCAGGGCGCCGGCGGTGTCCATCGCGCGGTGGACGCCGAAGGCGCGGCCGCGTTCGGCGGGGGCGGCGGCCAGGGAGATCAGCGCGTCGCGGGGGGCGGTGCGCAGGCCCTTGCCGGTGCGGTCGAGGGCGAGGACGGCGCCGATGGCGGGCAGGGTGTGGGCGAGCAGCAGCAGCGGCTTGCACAGGGCGGAGAGGCCGTAGCCGATCCCGGCGAGCGCCTTGTGGCGGCCGAGGCGGTCGCCGAGGTGGCCGCCGGTGAGCCGGACCAGGGCGCTGACGCCGTTGTAGAGGCCGTCGAGCAGGCCGAAGCCGAGGGGGCTGAGCCCGAGTCCGGCGACGAGGTAGAGCGGGAGCACGGCCGTGACCATCTCGGAGGAGACGTCGGTGATCAGGGAGACGGTGCCGAGGGCGAGGACCGTGGGGGCGAGGGCGGCGCGCCGCCCCGGGCTGTGGGTCCCCCCAGCGGTGGCTGGAGGAGTGCCCGGGGCGGCGGCCTGCGGCTCGGCCGGGGCGGGGGTACCGCGACTGTCCGCGACGTACATGGTCAGGAGGCCCAGATCCCCGTGATGTCCTTGGCGGTGGCGGCGTTCCCGGCGTGGGTGGTCAGCCCGGCCAGGCCCTCCAGGGTCCGCAGCACGTCGTAGTGGTTGTAGGTGGTGGAGGAGGTGGAGCCGGGGGTGACGGGCTGGCCGTAGAGGACGGTCGGGATCTTGTTGCCGGCGAGCCGGTTGTCCTCGTCGAAGGTGACGACGAGGAGGCTGTTGTGGGTCTTGGCCCAGTCCGCGTAGGCCTTGAGGTTGTTCTTGAGCCAGGTGTCGCCGGTGCCGACGGAGCAGTCGTGCATGTCGTTGCACAGGTCGGGGACGACGAAGGACACCTTGGGGAGGGTGGTGAAGTCGGTGGGGAACTGGGCCATCGTCTTCGCCGTGCCGGTGGGCACGTTGGAGAAGGCGAACCAGGGGTTGTGCTTGCGGGCGTACCTGCCGCTGGAGCAGGTGGTGGAGCCCTGGCTGGGCAGGCCCTCGTTGTAGCTGCCCCAGCTCTTGCCGGCGGCTATCAGCTCGGAGGCGAGGTTGGGGGCGGAGCTGAAGCCGGGGGTGTAGCAGCTGTCGCCGGTGACGCCCTGGTTGGAGCCGGAGAACAGCTGGAGGTAGTTGGGCTGGCTGGGGTGGGTGATGCCGTAGGAGTTGGTGAGGTTGGCACCCCCGGCCTTGAGGGAGTTGATGTAGGGGGCGCTGGAGCTGCCGACGACCTGGTTGTAGGCGTGGTTCTCGAAGACCACGACGACGGTGTGGTCGGGGGCGGGCAGGCCGGCCGCGTGCGCGGGCTGGGCCGTGCCGATGCCGGCCCAGAGCGCGGCTCCGGCGGCGGTGGCGCCGAAGGCGGTGGCGAGGGCGGTCCTGCGGCGAGGTCGTGAAATGGTCATGCCAAACATGGGGACGTACCTCCGGGCGTGGGGAAGGTGCGGGGGTCTGGGGTGGCGGCGCGGACGCACCATACCCACCGCCATGTGCATGAGCCAGGGATGCTTGGATAACGGGAAGGGAACACGGGGGGCACCGTGGGTGACGGGTAATGACCTTCTCCACGAAATCCCAAGAGAAGTAAAAATGAGGAACCCAGCAGCGCTTTCGCTCATCATTCGAACGGAAGCAGACCATCCCCAGACGGGGCAGCAACAGCCGGAGAGCCACCGCACATGTCGTACGAACCCGACGGCCAGGACCAGCCGCCGTACCGGCCGCACGGGCAGCAGCCCGGCCGGCAGCAAGGCCGACAGCAGGGCCCGCCGCAGTACGCGCCCCAGGGCGGCCGGCCCCAGCAGCCGTACGGCCGCGCCCCGCAGGGGGCCGGCCCCCACGGCGGCCCGCCGCAGGGCCGTCCGCAGCCGCCCCGGCCCCCGCAGGGCCAGGACCAGTACCGCCCCGGCGGCTTCGACGAGCCCACGCAGGCCCAGCCCCGCTACGAGCGCCCCGACTACGAGCCGCCCCGCTTCGACCAGCAGCGCCCCGGCCAGGGGTACCAGCCGGGCCCGGGCCAGCCCCCGTACGAGCAGCAGTACGGCTACTCCGAGCCGCCCTACGGCGAGGAGCCCCGCCGCAAGTCCAAGGTGAAGCGCTGGATCATCGCGGGCGTCACCGTCCTGGCCCTCGGCGGCATCGCGGCGGGCACGATGGCCTACTTCGAGATACCCCCCTTCACCGACAAGGGCAAGGACGTCTCCTTCGGCGGGCCCGCCGCCGGCGACAAGAACGGCGCGGCCAAGCCGGCGCCGAACTCGAAGATGTCGATGCCCACCGGCCCGAAGACCGAGTTCAAGAACACCTCGACGCTGAGCGACGGCACGCAGATCGGCGTCGCCACCGTCACCGGCAAGAAGTCCGGCTTCACGGGCAAGGTCTGGGTGTGGGCGCCCAAGGAGTACAGCGACCCCAAGTTCGCCAAGAGCGGCTTCCCGGTCATGATCGCCCTGCCGGGCGGCCCCGGCTTCCCCGGCAACTACTGGATGGGCACCGACCTGGGCCTCCAGACGAGCATCAGCAAGTGGTACCACGAGGGCAAGGGCAAGCCCTTCATCCTCGCCATGCCGGTGCTGAACCCGGCGCCGGACGACGGGGGCGTCTACTGGGACGGCTCCGACATCCCCGGCCAGCCCAAGATGGGCACCTGGCTGACCGAGGACGTCCCGGACCTGATGCGGGAGAACTTCCGCACCGTCAAGTCCCGTGACGGCTGGGCCTTCATGGGCTCCTCCACCGGCGGCTTCGCCGGCCTGAAGGCCGTGCTGAAGCACCCGGACAAGTTCAAGGCCGTGATCGCCTCCGGCCCCGACATCGTCCCGGACTCCTCCCTGTGGAAGGGCCACGACAAGGAGAAGGCCGAGAACAACCCGGAGCTCCTCGCCAAGCAGCTCATCGACAAGAAGGGCCCGGACGTCTACCTGGCCTTCCAGGTCGGCGACAACGAGAGCAACAAGAAGACGCTCCCGGACGTGCAGAAGTTCGTCCAGACGTACACCAAGGGCCCGATCCACACCAGCCTGAGGGTGATCCCCGGCGGCCAGCACAACGCCAAGACCTACGTCCCCAACATGGGCCTGGGACCGATGGAGTTCATCAGCAAGGTCATGGAAGGACCAGTGGAGTAACGGCCTCCGCGCCCCGTCCTGCCTCCGGCTCCGGCCCGTCGAAGAACTTCGGCGGGCCGTCGCCGTCCCAGGGCGCCCAGCCGGGGTCCCCGGTGGCCGCGACGCGGACCCAGGCCCCGTGCATCTCGTCGGCCAGCTCCTGCGGGGCGTCCGGTCCGGCCAGCCACGTCGACTCCGGGACCCCCAGGGTGTCGAAGACGAACCCCAGCTCCAGGGCGTGGCAGGCGCCCAGGCCCGGTACGCCGCTGGGCCAGCGGAACTCGTAGAGGTGGCTCGGAGCCGGGCGCGGCGCCCCGGCGAGCCTGCGCAGGGGGTCGCGCAGCAGCCGGTCGGTGACCAGGTGCCCCGCGAGGTCGGCCGGGGTGGCCCCGGGCAGCGCGGCGCGCAGCGCCCGTACGGCCGCCCGGTCCTTGCCGCCGCGCAGCCGGCCCAGCGCCACGGCTGCCGGACCGAGCCGGTCCAGGAGCCGCCCGCCGCCGGTCGGCGCGAGCCACAGCCGGTGTTCCTGGGCGGTCCAGCCCAGCAGCAGCGGCACCTTCGAGGCGCAGGCGGCCTCCAGCGGGTCGGCGGGCAGCGAGTCCGGGTCGGTGACCAGCCCGAAGGCGGCACCGCCCAGCACCGGGGAGGACCGCCGCAGCACCGCCGCCTGGGCGGCGAGCAGCGCGGGCAGGCCCACCCCCGCGAAGGCCCGTGCGGTGGCGGGCACCTTGAGGAGCGAGGCCATCCGCCGCACCATGGTCCGCACCCCGTCGCGCGGCAGCGCCTCGGGGGCGCCGCTCTGCAGGGCCGCCCGGGCGAAGAGGCCCTCGGCGGCCGGCGCGCCGAGCAGGGCGCCGACGCTGATGGCGCCGGCGGACTCCCCGAAGACGGTGACCCGGGCGGGGTCGCCGCCGAAGGCCGCGATGTTGTCCCGCACCCAGGCGAGGGCGGCGATCTGGTCGAGCAGGCCCCGGTTGGCGGGCGCGTCGGGGAAGAGCCCGTAACCGAGGACGCCGAGCCGGAAGTTGACCGAGACCAGCACGATCCCGTCGCGGGCGAACGCCGAGCCGTCGTAGACGGGGACGGCCGAGGAGCCCCGGGTGTGGGCGCCGCCGTGCAGCCACACCATGACGGGCAGGCCGGCCCCGGGAGCCGGGTACGGGGTCCAGACGTTCAGGTTCAGGCAGTTCGCGCCGGGGACCTTCGGATCGGGCAGCAGAGCGGCGAAGGCCGGCGGGTAGGGCACCTTGGGCGCGGTGGGCCCGAACGCCCCGGCGTCGCGTACGCCGTCCCACGCGGCCGGGGGCCGCGGGGCGTCGAACCGGCGGGGACCGACGGGCGCGGCGGCGTACGGGATCCCCCGGAAGACGGCGATCCCGTCACCCTCCCAGCGGCCCTCCACGACGCCGTGTCCGGTACCGGCCCGGGGTCGTCCGCCGCCCGCTGCGCTCATCCGTGCTCTCCTCGCCAGGGTGTCCTCCCGGGCACCGTCGCACAGGCGTCCATGGCCTGACAAGGCACGATCGGGTCGTGCGGGCGGATCGCGCCGGGCCGGGAGTGTCGCTCGTGCGGGCGGGAAGCGGGCCGGAAGCGGCCGGGAAACGGTCACTCGGGTGCGGTCGTACTCCGGCTCTGTCCGTTTTCGTGTCACCCGGTAGCCGAACGGACCGTGACCACTCGGCTCCCACCGCGTTGTACGCCATGTCACGCGCCGCAGGGATGCGGCGCCCCACATCCCATGAGGAGATCTTGATGTCGCGTATCGCGAAGGCATTCGCCATCACCGCTGTGGCGGGCACCGCCGTGGCCGCGGGTGCGGGTCTGGCTGTCGCCGATGCCGGAGCGCACGGTGCGGCGGTCGGCTCCCCCGGTGTCGGGTCCGGCAACGTGGTCCAGGTCCCGGTCCACATCCCGGTCAACGTCTGCGGCAACACCGTCAACGTGATCGCCCTGCTGAACCCGGCCTTCGGCAACACCTGCGTCAACGCCTCCGGCGGCGGCGACAAGCACCACACCGAGGGCGGCAGCTACGGCGAGTGACCCTCTCGCCCGCCTGAGCCTGACCGGCTGAAGGGCCCCCGCCACCCGGCGGGGGCCCTTTCCGTGTCCGCGTACGGATACGGGGCCCGGCCCCCCGCGTACTCGGGGAGCCGGCGGTCACTCGTAGCGGTAGACGCCCCGGTGTCCCAGCATCTCGCGCGGGGTGACGTCCCACGGCGGCATCGGCTCGTCGAGGGAGATGACCCGGCCGCGCTGCAGGTCGCCCAGTTCCAGCGGGGCCGCCGGAAGGTAGCCGGAGCCGGGGTGCCGCTGCTGCCAGCGGTCCCAGAGCAGGTCCACGAAGGCGTGGTGCAGCCAGAAGGCGGGGTCGTTGGGGGCCGTGCCGCCGGTCATGTGGCCGCCGATCCACTGGTGGACCTTGTTGTGGTTGCGCCAGCGCTCGCTCCGGGGCGCGGCCCACCCCTCCAGCTTGTTGCGGAAGCCGCCTTCGCGGGCGGTGGAGTCCCAGGGCGCGGAGTCGTAGACGGGGTCGTCGAGCGCCCACTGGAGTTCGGCGGCGGTCGGCAGGGTGATCGGGCTGGCGGGCCGGCCCAGGTTGCGGGTGAGGAACGGGGCCTCGCTGACCCCGACGGTGACCGTCCAGTTGCCCCGCGCGTAGGCGAAGGGGCCCGTGGTCACCTGGCGGTCGCCCTCCCGGCCGGTGCCGCCGAGGAAGTCCTCGGCCCAGAGGGAGGAGACGGGACTGTTGTCGGTGGTCCAGTCCCAGTACGGGATGGAGACCTGCGGGTCGACGGCCCGCAGCCGCCGCTCGAACTCCAGCAGGTAGCGGCGGTGCCAGGGGAAGAACGACGGGGACATGTGCCCGACGCGCAGCTTCCGGTCCCGGTCGGGCACGAAGTAGGTGCCGTGGGTGCGGACGAAGTCGTCGTAGACGCCGTTGCGCTTGAGTTCCAGCAGGGCGGCCGTGAACCGCTTCTTCTGGGCGCTGGTCAGGTTCTTCTGGTTCTGCCGGGTGTACAACGCGGGGCTCCTCCCGTTCCCGTCCGTCAGCCGTGGTGCGGTGCCGCGAGGGCCAGTTGGCTGGTGCCGAGTTCGTCGACGGCCGCGCGGGCGAGTTCCAGCGGGGTCCCGTAGGACTGGAAGTGGTTGACCCCGCTGAGGTAGGTCCCGTCGGCGCGCCGCATGACGTGCAGGGGCCGGCCGTCGATGCGGACCTGCGCGGAGGCGAGGTCGACGCTGATGTGGCGGCCGCGGTACGTCTCCTCGGCGAGGGGGGCCGGGGTGAGGGTCTGGCGGGGGCCCCGGGCGCGCAGTACGGGGGCCAGGGCCGCGGCCACGCCGCCGGCCACGGCCGCGCCGAAGGCCGTACGCAGGACCGCGCGGCGGGTCAGTGGGGCGGCGGGTGCTGCGTACATACGGTCTCCCTCGCTCGGCGGGCGGTGTTCGCCTGTCCAACGAGGAGCGGCCGTGCGAGGTCACCTGTCACCCGGGGTGCCTCGGGGGGCTTCGGGTGGAGCCGGGCGGGGCGGTCCCCGCCCGGCGGGTCAGGGCGCCGGGAGTTCCGCGAAGTCGGCGACCAGGCCGCGGTGGTGGCCGGCGGTGCCGAGCGCCAGGGAGTCGGCCTTGGCGCGCTTGAGGTAGAGGTGGGCGGGGTGTTCCCAGGTCATGCCGATGCCGCCGTGGAGCTGGACGCATTCCTCGGCCGCGCGGACGGCGACCCCCGAGCAGTACGCCTGCGCGACGGCGACCGTGAGCGGGGCGTCCGGGGCGCCGGTGGCCAGGGCGTCGGCGGCGGCGCGGGCGGCCGCCCGGGCGGAGGCCACGTCCAGCCACAGCCGGGCGAGGCGGTGCTTGAGCGCCTGGAAGGAACCGACGGGGCGGTTGAACTGGTGGCGCTCCCGTACGTACGCGACGGTCTCGGTCAGGCACCACTCGGCGAGCCCGAGCTGCTCCGAGGCGAGCAGTCCGGCGCCGGACAGCAGTGCTCCGGCGACGGCTGCGCGGGCGCTGGCGGGGTCCGCGAGGCGGGTGGCGGCGGCGCCGTCGAGGGTGACGTCGGCGAGGGGCCGGGTGAGGTCCAGGGGGACCCGGGGGGTGAGGGCGGCGCGGTCGGCGGGGACGGCGTACAGCCCGGTGTCGGCCTGGACCAGCAGGACGTCGGCGGCGACCGCGTCCGCGACCGAGGTGACGGTGCCGCTGAGCACCCCGCCGCCGCCGTCGTGGACCGGCGCCGGCAGGGGCGCGCCGGGGGCCAGGGTGAGGGGGAGGGCGGGGACGCAGACCAGCCCGCCGGAGGCGGCCTCCGCGACCAGGGCGGCGGCGTCGGCGTTGTCGCAGGCGACGGCGAGCAGGATCTCCGCCGCGAGGACGCAGGACGTCAGGTACGGCACGGGGGCGACGGACCGGCCCAGTTCCTCCAGGACGACGGCGGCCTCGCGGTGGGTCGCGCCCGCCCCGCCGAGCTTCTCGGGGACGAGCAGGCCGGCGGCGCCGATCCCGGCGGCGAGGGTCCGCCACAGCTCGGGGTCGTGGGGGCGGCCGGTCTCGGCCCGGGCCAGGACGCCGGCGGGGGCGCAGCGGTCGGTGAGCAGGGCGCGTACGGCGGCGCGGAGCTCCTCCTCGGTCTGCGAGTAGAGCAGGTCGTAGGGGGCGCTGGGGGCCGCCGGGGCGGGCTGCGTCGTCATCGGGAGAGGTCCTTCCAGGCGGTGTCCTTGTCGTCGCGCGGTTCGGGGGGCAGGCCGAGGACGCGTTCGGCGACGATGTTGAGGAGGATCTCGCTGGTGCCGCCCTCGATGCTGTTGCCCTTGGCGCGCAGGTAGCGGTAGCCGGCGTCGCGGCCGGTGAAGTCGACGGTCTCGGGGCGGCTCATGGTCCAGTCGCCGTACAGGAGGCCCTCCTCGCCGAGGAGTTCCAGCTCCAGTCCGCTGATCTCCTGGTTGAGGCGGGCGAAGGTGAGCTTCATGCCGCTGCCCTCGGGGCCGGGCCGGCCGGCGGCGAGCTGCTGGCGCAGCCGTTCGCCGGTGAGGCGGGCCACCTCGGACTCGACCCACAGTTCGAGCAGCCGCTGGTGCAGGGCGTGGGTGCGCAGCTCGGGGCGTTCGCGCCAGGCGGCGGCGACGGGGGCGATCATGCCGCCCTCGCGCGGGATCCGCATGCCGCCGATGGAGACGCGTTCGTTCATCAGGGTGGTGCGGGCGACGGCCCAGCCCTGGCCGACGGCGCCGAGGCGGTGGGTGTCGGGGATGCGGACGCCGGTGAGGAACACCTCGTTGAACTCGGCCTCGCCGGTGATCTGGCGCAGCGGGCGGACCTCGACGCCGGGGGCGTGCATGTCGCACAGGAAGTAGGTGATGCCCTGGTGCTTGGGGAGGTCCGGGTCGGTGCGGGCGAGGAGGATGGCCCAGCGGGCGGTGTGGGCGCTGGAGGTCCACACCTTCTGGCCGTCGACCACCCATTCCCCGGCCTCCTCGTCGAGGACGGCGCGGGTGCCGAGGGCGGCGAGGTCGGAGCCGGCTCCGGGTTCGCTGAAGAGCTGGCACCAGACCTCCTCCCCCAGCCAGAGGGGGCGCAGGAAGCGGGCCTTCTGCTCCTCGGTGCCGTGGGCGAGGATGGTGGGCGCGGCCATGCCGAGGCCGATGCCGATCCGGCGGGGGTCGTTGTCGGGGGCTCCGGCGGCCTCCAGTTCGGCGTCCACGGCGGTCTGGAGGGTGCGGGGCGCGCCCAGCCCGCCGAGGCCCTCGGGGTAGTGGACCCAGGCGAGGCCGGCGTCGAAGCGGGCGCGGAGGAAGTCCGCGGGGGCGGTGGCGGCGGGCGGGTGCGCGGCGAGGAGGGCGCGGGTGCGGGCGCGGAGGTCTTCGGCGTCGGCGGTCATCGGGCGGCTCCGCGGTCCCGGGACGGTACGACGACCAGCCGGCCGGTGGTGGTGCCGTCGGCGACGCGCTGGACGGCGTCGGCGGCCCGGTCGAGCGGGACGCGTTCGCTGACCAGGGGTTTGATCGCGCCGTCGGTGGCGAGGCGGGTGAGTTCGGTGTGGCAGGCGAGGATCGCGCCGGGGTCCTTCGCCGCGTACAGCCCCCAGTGCAGGCCGAGGACGGAGTAGTTCTTGATCAGGGCGTGGTTGAGGGCGGGGGCCGGGACGGTGCCGCCGGCGAAGCCGACGACGACGATGCGGCCCTCGAAGGCCGCGCACTTGGCGGAGGCGGTGTAGGCGTCGCCGCCGACGGGGTCGTAGGCGACGTCGGCGCCGTGTCCGCCGGTGAACTCCTTGACGCGGGCGACGACGTCCTCGGTGGTGCGGTCGATGACGAGGTCGCAGCCGAGTTCCTCGGCGGTGCGGGCCTTGGCCTTGCCGCCGACGACGCCGATGACGGTGGCTCCGGCGGCCTTGCCGAGCTGGACGGCGGCGCTGCCGACGCCGCCGGCGGCGGCGTGCACGAGCAGGGTCTCGCCGCGCTGGAGGCGGGCCCTGCGGTGGAGGCCGAACCACCCGGTCTGGTAGCCGATGTGCAGGGCGGCGGCCTCGGCGTCGTCCAGGGCGTCGGGGGCGGGCAGCAGGGCGCGGGCGGGGGCGGTGACGTACTCGGCGAGGCCGCCGTGGGGCAGGCTCGGGTTGGCGATGACGCGGCGGCCGTCCTCGGTCAGGCCGCAGACCTCGACGCCCGGGGTGAAGGGCAGGGGCGGGCGGATCTGGTACTGGCCGCGGACGAGGAGCGCGTCGGGGAAGTTGACGTTCGCCGCGAGGACGCGGAGTTTCACCTCGCCCTCGCCGGGCACGGGTTCGGGCACCTCTTCGAGGCGCATGGCCTCGCGGGGTTCGCCGGTCGTGTGTACTCGCCATGCCTGCATCCGGGGCCTCCAGCCGCCGTCGAGGGACCACGCTCGGCGGCATACTAAGCGGTCGCTTGCCCCCTTGGGAACCCTCGTCCCCGCCATCCCCTGCGGGCGCATCCCGGCCCCGCGGCGGGCCCGCCCGCCCGTTCCGGAAATCGGACGGACGAACCACAGGTGAACACCCGTATCCGTAGATAACATCAACGGGCCGCTCGCACAGGGCATATGACGCACCAGGGGATTCCGCGCGCCCGGAGCCGACCGCTCCGGGCGCGCCTCTGCGCACGCCCACACCACAGGGGGAACCGAACGATGAACAGCACACGCACCCGCACGCGCCGGACCGGCGCGGCGGCCACCGCCGCCCTCGTCCTGGCCGGGATCGTCACCGCCGCCGGACCGGCCGCGGCCGCACCGTCCTGCACACCCCGGATCCAGGTCCTCGGCTCCATCGGCACCGGCGGGTACAACGTGGGCAACGAGCAGACCGAGGGGGTCCTCGGCCTCGGCACGGGCACCCTGTCCGTCGGCGTCTCCGGCGGCAAGCCCGTCTACTGGACCGGCACCCGGCTCCACCAGGTCCCGCTGCCCGACGCCCTTCCGGGCGCGGTGCTCGCCGTGAACAAGAGCGGCCTGATGGTCGGCGCCACCCACGGCGCCGACGGCTACCTCTTCACCTACCGGGCGGGCGACGCCACGGCCAGGCGGCTCCCGGGCAGCGACTGGCTGTCCGACGACGCCGACGTCAACGACGCCGGCTACGTCGTCTCGCGCACCCGTCCGGGCGCGGGCGCCGTGTGGAAGGACGGCCTGAAGGTACGCGACCTGGCCGTGCCCGCCGACGCGGCGCCCGGCACCCGGATCGAGCTGGTCTCCGGCATCAACAACAAAGGCGACGTCATCGGCATGGCGCGCGAGGACTACGAGGTCCCGGAGACCGGCCAGCACCTGGAGGGCAGCTACCCCGTCCTCTGGCCCGGCGACGGCGGACCGGCCAGGGCCCTGTCCCGCACCTCCAACGACAGCTGGGTGCAGGACATCGACGAAAGCGGCCGCGTCGTCGGCTACGACTGGTACGGCATGGGCTACCAGTTCCGGCCGGTGACCTGGACCCCGCCCTACACCGGGCCCGTCGGCGCCCCCGGCGCGCTGAAGACCCACCCCTACGGCACCTTCGAGGCCGTCAGCCCGACGACCGGCGTGTCCGTCGGCACCGCCAAGTTCCACCCGGACATCCAGACCCTGCCCGACCAGGCGCAGCTGTGGACGGGCACCGGGCCCGTGCTCGCCCTGCCGCGGCTCGCCGCGAACCAGGCCAGCGCCGCCTCGTCGGCCGCCGACGACGGCCGGGTCGGCGGCGCGGCCGTCAACGCGGGCGGCACGCTGAAGCCGGTGATCTGGACCTGCGCGACGAAGCAGGCGTACCTGCCGAAGTAGCGGCCTGCGTCACGGGCATGGCGGTCTGCGCCCCGGCGCGCTATCGATGCCCCCATGACGGACGAGATCCAGCGCGGCCTGCCCGCGCCGCCTCCGCTGGGCGCCGCCGCCCTGCCCGCCGGCACGTACGCGGGCCAGGTGGTCCTCGTGACCGGTGGCGGCACCGGGCTGGGCAAGGCCATCGCCGCCGAGTTCGCCCGGCTCGGCGCCGACCTGCTGATCGCGGGGCGCCGTGCCGGGCAGCTGGAGGCGGCGCGCGAGGAGCTGGCGGCCGTGCCCGGGGCGGGCCGGGTGGCGGCCGCGGTCTGCGACATCCGGGACCCCGAGCGGGTGGCGGACGTCTTCGACGCCGCCGGGGCCGCGCTGGGACTGCCGGACGTGCTGGTCAACAACGCCGCGGCGAACTTCCCCAGCCCCGCCGAGGACCTGTCCCCGAACGCCTGGCGGGCGGTGGTCGACACCACCCTGACCGGGACCTGGTTCATGACCCGCGAGTTCGGCCGGCGTCACCTCGGTGCGGGCAGCCCGGGGGCGATCGTCAGCGTCGGCGCCTCGTACGCCTGGACCGGCGGGCCCGGCTTCGCCCACAGCGCCGCCGCGAAGGCCGGGGTGAAGAACCTGGTGGAGACCCTCGCCGTGGAGTGGGGCCCGTACGGCATCCGCGTCAACGGGCTGGTGCCCGGCCTGTTCCCGCACGCCGACATGCCGCAGGACATCCGGGAGGGGCTGGAGCGGGCCGCCCCGGACTCCAAGGACTCCCGGCAGCCCGCCCTGCGGGTGGGCGCCCCGCGCGAACTGGGCTGGGCCGCCACCTTCCTCGCCTCGCCCTACGCCCGTTTCGTCACCGGCCACACGCTGGTGGTCGACGGCGCGAACTGGCAGCGGCGGGCGCTGGTCCAGCCCGAGGTGGTGCCGGTGCGCGAGCAGCTGGGGCGCGGGCCGTTCCAGCCGTGAGGCGTTGTCAGTGCAGGGGTTGTCAGTGGAGGCGTTGTCAGTGGAGGCGTTGTCAGTGGAGGCGTTGTCAGTGGCGTGCGGCACCATCGGGGCATGAAGACCGACGACTGGGAACCCTTCCTGCGCGCCTGGAGCGCCGAGCGGGAGACGGCCCTGCGCGCCGAGGCCCCCGCGGAGCCGCCCCTCGGCTGGCTGGGCTTCGACCCCGCTCCGCCGGAGCGGATAGCGGCGCTCGAAGCCAGGCTGGGGCTCGATCTGCCGGCTTCGTACCGCTCCTTCCTGGAAGTCACCGACGGCTGGCGGTGGGCCGGGGAGTTCGTGGAACTGCTCGCCCCGGCGGCGGAGGTGGGGCCGCTGCGGGAACGGACGGAGCACCTGTACGAGATGCTCAGCGAGTGGGAGCAGGAGGACCTCGCCGAGGAGGAGGACCAGGAGGACGCGGACGAGGGCGGGGACGATGACGAGGAGGACGCGGAGGCGGGGTCCGTGCCGTACGAGTCCGCGCGGTGGGGCCGGGCGGTCCAGATATCCCTGGAGGGGGACCAGACCTGGCTGATCCTCGACCCCGGCGACGTCAGCGCCGAGGGCGAGTGGGCGGCGTACCGGTTCTCCAGCTGGAGCGGATCCGGTCCGGAGCGGCACGAGTCCTTCGCCGATCTGATGTACGCGGAGTACCTGGGCTTCCGCGCCCTGCGCCGGCCCGACGGCGGGACCCCGCCGGTCACGCTCCCCTGAACCGCGGGGGCCGGCGGGCGGCCTTGGCCCCGTAGCCCTCCGCGGCGTCCTCGGAGGTGAGGGTGAGGGCCGCCGTCATGGCCACCCGGTCCAGGGCGGCGGGCAGGGCGGCGTCCGCGTAGGCGTCGATCGAGCGCTTGATGCCCTGGACGGCGAGCGGGGCGTTCGCCGCGATCTCGGCGGTCAGGGCGCGGGCCTCCGCCTCCAGTCCCGCCCGGGGGACGACCAGTTGGACCAGGCCCAGGCGCTCGGCGGTGGCCGCGTCGATCCGGCGGCCGGTCAGGGCGAGGAACTTGGCCCAGCCGGCTCCGGCCTCCCTGGCGATGCGCAGGTCGCCGCCCGCGTCCACCGCCACGCCCAGCTGGGCCTCGGGCAGGGCGAAGACCGCGTCGTCGGCGGCGATCCGGATGTCGGCCATCAGGGCCAGTTCGAAGCCGAAGCCCAGGCAGTAGCCCTGGACGGCGGCGACGACCGGCTGTGGCAGGCGCGCGAGGACCGAGAAGCGCTCGTGTACCCAGCGGATGCCCTCGTAGTAGTTCCGGGCCCGTTCGGCCGCGGAGTCACCGGTGATGGCGCCGCCGGGGGCGGTCACGTCGATGCCCGCGCAGAAGGCCCGGCCCTGTGCGCGCAGCAGGACCGCGCGCACGTCCGGGTCGAAGCGGATCCGGTCGGCGAGCAGGCCCAGCTGGCGGGTGGACTCCCAGCTCCAGCCGTTGAGCTTGTCGGGGCGGCAGAGGGTGAGGAGCGCGATGCCGTCCTCGACGTCCAGCCGGATGCGCTCCGCGCCCTCGCCCACCTGCCTGCCGAGCGTGTCGATCACCGGGTACCCCACCCCCAAGCCGACTGACGGAGCGTCAGCTTAGGGGGGTCCGGTCAGCGGGGGAAGACCTCGAACGGCACCGCCGGACGGCCGCCGAAGCGGGCGGCGGTCTGCTGGACGTTGCCGGTGAGGAAGGCGCGCACGTACTCCTCGGGGTCCTGGTCGGTCAGCGCGGAGATGTACGCCTTGTGCTCCAGCAGGGACCGGATGGCGCGCTCCAGCCCGGGGCCGGCGTCGACGGCGTGGGTGGGCGTGGTGGTGTTCGCCACCGCGACCCAGCGCACCCCGTCCCACGGCTCCAGGCCCTGCTCGGAGACGAGCTCGGGGAAGATCCACCGGTTGCCCGCGTCGGCGGCGGCGTCCAGGACGGCCCGGCCGACGGCCTTGTGGTCGGGGGTGTTCCAGTACCCGCCGCCGCCCACCCCGCCCCAGGTGTCACGGTGGTTGAGGGTGATCACCAGCTCGGGGCGGTGCCGCCGGATGGCCGCCGCGATGTCCCGGCGCAGGCCGAGTCCGTACTCGACGACGCCGTCGCGGTGGTCGAGGAACTCCACGGTGGAGACCCCGACGACCGCCGCGCTCGCCCGCTGCTCGGCCTCGCGCAGCGGGCCGCACTCGTCCGGGGCGACCCCGTCGATGCCCGCCTCGCCGCGCGTGGCCAGGAGGTAGGCGACCTCGCGGCCGCCGTCCGTCCACTCGGCGATGGCGGCGGCGCAGCCGTACTCCAGGTCGTCGGGGTGCGCGACCACCGCGAGGGCGCGCCGCCAGTCGGCGGGCATCGGCTGCAAGGGCGGCTGCTGCTCAGCTTGTTCGGTCATACGCCGCACCTTAGGCGACGTACCCCCGCCGGGCCCGCACGCACCTCTAGACCTCGTCGCGGACCAGGGACAGCAGCCGGTCAAGGACGCGGGGGCCGCCCGCGCGGAGGCCGTCGTGTTCGAACTCGTCCGTCACCCAGGTCCGCAGGCCGCGGACGGCGCGGGCCGTGGCCAGCGAGTGGGCGGTGTCCACGTACATGTCGTCGTGGTAGACCGCGGCCGCCACCGGGACCTCGTTGGCGGCGAGCCGGGCCGGGTCGTAGAGGGGCTCCCAGCCGGTGCGGGACGCCAGCACGTCGGCCGTCTCGCGGAGGGGGGCGAGGGCCGGGTCACTGGTGAAGTGCCAGGGGTGGATGCTCTCGCCGGTGAAGAGCACGGGGCCGTCGCCCGCGAGGGCCTTCGCGGCGTCGAAGCGGGGGTGCGCGGCGCGGACCCGCTCGGCGGCCCAGTCGGTGGGGGCCGCCGGGTCCTGGGCGTAGATCGCCTCGTGGAGCAGGGCGTAGAGGGGGTGGCCCGCGAAGGAGAGGTGGGCGTGGACGGCGTGCAGGAAGGCGTCCGAGAGGGCGGGGCCCGCCGGGGTGGTGACGAAGGCGTCCTCCAGGAGGTAGTGCAGCTGGTGGCTGCCGTCGCCGGCGCCGAGCATCAGGCCCAGGGACTGGAAGGCCTCGGTGGTGAGCCGGTAGCCGCCGGGGAGTTCGGCGGGGCGCTCGGCGAGGTGGGCGGCGATGCGGCGGGCGCGCTCGACGTCCATCGGGTAGCGGGCGTAGTGGGCGAGGTTCTTGCGCTCGACGCGCGGGTATGCGGCCTCGTACACCTCGGCGGCGGTGGCGTGGAGGGAGGGCAGCCCGCCGGTGATCAGGGCGGCGGCCAGGCCCTCGGGCGCGGTGGAGAGGTAGTGGGTGGCGCAGAACCCGCCGAAGCTCTGGCCGAGCACGGTCCACGGCGCGCCGCCGGTCAGGGCGGGGCGGATGGCCTCGGCATCGCGCACGATGGAGTCGGCGCGGAAGTGCGTGAGGTGGGCGGCCTGCTGGTCGGGCGTGCCGCGCGCGGGCAGGGTCTGCCGGTTGAGGGGGGTGGAGCGGCCGGTGCCGCGCTGGTCCAGGAGGAGCACCCGGTGGTCGGCGAGGGCCCGCTCCAGCCAGGCCTGGCGTCCGGTGAACCGCCGCGCCCCGAAGCCGGGTCCGCCCTCCAGGTACAGCAGCCAGGGCAGCCGCTCGGGGTCCTTGTCGTGGGCGACGACCTCGCGGGCGTACAGCTCGATCCGTTCGCCGCCGGGGCGGTCGTGGTCGAGCGGCACGGTGAAGTGGTGGTCGGTCAGGACGACACCGGGCTGGCGGTAGCTGCGCGGGAGGGTCACGGACGGCCCCTGGGGTGTGGGTGCGGATCCCCCTCCCCGCGCCTTCGCCGGATCGCGGCGGGGCCCGTGGCCGGGGCTGACGTCCCGGCCGAGTTTATGCCCCGTGCCCCGGGGCCCCTGGCCGGGCCCCGGGGCGGCGGGTCAGAAGACCACCACGGAGCGGAGCACCTCGCCGCGCTCCATGCGGGCGAAGGCGTCCTCCACCCCGTCGAGCGGGATGGTCTCGGAGACGAACGCGTCGAGGTCGAGCCGGCCCTGGAGGTACAGGTCGACCAGCAGCGGGAAGTCGCGCTCGGGCAGGCAGTCGCCGTACCAGGAGGACTTGAGGGCGCCGCCGCGCCCGAAGACGTCCAGGAGCGGGAGTTCGAGCCGCATCTCGGGTGTCGGTACGCCGACCAGGACCACGGTGCCGGCCAGGTCGCGGGCGTAGAAGGCCTGCCGGTAGGTCTCCGGGCGGCCGACGGCCTCGATGACCACGTCCGCGCCGTTCCCGCCGGTCAGCTCCTGGATCGCCTTGACCACGTCCTCGGTGCGCCCGTTGACGGTGTGGGTGGCGCCGAGGCCGCGCGCCCACTCCAGCTTCCGCTCGTCCAGGTCCACGGCGATGATCCGCGAGGCGCCGGCCAGCCGCGCGCCGGCGACGGCCGCGTTGCCCACTCCCCCGCAGCCGATGACGGCGACCGAGTCGCCCCGCCCGACGTTGCCGGTGTTCAGGGCGGCGCCCAGGCCCGCCATCACGCCGCAGCCGAGCAGTCCGGCGGCGGCCGGCGATGCGGCGGGGTCCACCTTGGTGCACTGACCGGCGGCGACGAGGGTCTTCTCGGCGAAGGCCCCGATGCCCAGGGCTGGGGAGAGCGGGGTGCCGTCCTCCAGCGTCATGGGCTGGGTGGCGTTGTGGGTGTTGAAGCAGTACCAGGGCCGGCCGCGCTTGCAGGCCCGGCAGGCGCCGCACACCGCACGCCAGTTGAGGACCACGAAGTCGCCGGGGGCGACGGAGGTGACGTCGGGGCCGACGGACTCGACGACGCCCGCGGCCTCGTGGCCGAGGAGGAAGGGGAACTCGTCGTTGATGCCGCCCTCGCGGTAGTGCAGGTCGGTGTGACAGACCCCGCAGGCCTGGATCTTTACGAGGGCTTCGCCGGGCCCCGGGTCGGGCACGAGGATCGTGGTCGTCTCCACCGGTGCGCCCTTGCTCCGCGCGATGACCCCTCGTACGCGATGTGTCACGTCGTACCCCGTTCTGTTCGGATCGGTCCGATCGGCCGGATCGGTCTGGATCATCGAACGTACACGGGCGCGGCTGTCCAAGGGAGTTGTGCGGGCCTTCGCGTCACCCCCCGCTTCCGGTTCCGGCCAGATCCGGCGGTACGCAGGCGCGCAGCGCGGCGGTGAAGGCGGCGACGGCGGGGTGGGCGGCCGCGCCGCTGCGGAAGGCGACCTTGGTGCGGCGTTCCATGTGCAGCCGGGTGAGGGTGATGGCGGGGTCCGCGGATCCGGTCATTCCGAGCTGGGGGACGACGGCCACCCCCTGCCCGGCCGCGACCAGCGCGAGGACGGTGTCGAACTCGTCGACCTCGTGCCGGATCCGGGGGGTGAACCCGGCCGCCTGGCAGGCCCGTACGGTCATGGCGTGGCAGAGGGTCCCGGGGGTGGCGGTGATCCACGGCTCGTCCTGGTGGGTGCGCAGGACCGCGCCCTGCTCGGAGCCGCCGTCCGGCGCCGGGGCGGCCCGGGTGGCCGCGGGGGGCGGGGCCGCGGGGGCCGCCAGGTACATCGCCTCCCCGTACAGCGGGCGGGTGCCCAGTCCCGGCTCCGGCGGCGCGGGGACGAAGTCGTACTCGTGCACCAGGGCCACGTCCAGGTCCCCGGCCCGCAGCGCGTGCGCGACGGCGGCCGGGTCGGTCTCGCGGATCCTCGGCTCCAGCCCCGGGTGGCGCCGGGCCAGGTGGACCAGGGCGGCCGGGACGATGGCGCGGGTGGCGGTGGGGAAGGAGCCGACGCGCAGGACTCCGGCGAGGCCGCTGCGGGCCTCCGCGAGGTCGGCGTCGGCCTGCTCCAGGCGCTCCAGGACGGCCTCGGCGTGGCGCACGAGGTTCTGGGCGGCCGGGGTGAGGCGGACGCGGCGGCCGGTTCGTTCCAGCAGGGGCAGGCCGGCCTCGCGTTCGAGGACGGCCAGCTGCTGGGAGACGGCGGAGGGGCTGAAGGCGAGGGCCTCGGCCACGGCGGCGATGGTGCCCCGGCGGGCGAGTTCCCGCAGCAGGCGCAGGCGGCGGACGTCGAGCATCGGCTCAGCTTACGGATCAGCGAAGAAATGCGAACTGGATTCGGCGCTCGGTCCGGGCGAAGCTCTTCTGCATGCGACAGGAAACGCCCCAGGGCGGGCAAACGGCCCATAGCGACCCTTTGATCCTCGACGGGATCCACGTCCCGCTCGTCACCCCGTTCACACCCGGCGGGGAGGTCGCCGCCGAGGCGCTGGAGGCCCTGGCCCACGAGGTCCTCGACGCGGGGGCCGCCGGGATCGTGGCCCTCGGCACGACGGGCGAGGCCGCCGCGCTGGACGAGGCGGAGCGGGACCTGGTGACCGGGATCTGCGCGCGGGTCTGCGGGGAGAGGGGCGTGCCGCTCACGGTGGGGGCGGGGGCGAGCGGGACCCGGGCGAGCGAGGCGTCGCTGGCGCGGCTGGCGCGGTGGCCACAGGCCCGGGCGGCGCTGGTGACGGTGCCGTCGTTCGTACGGCCCTCGGCGGCGGGGGTGCTGGCCCACTTCGCGCGGCTGGCGGAGGTGAGCCCAGTGCCGCTGATCGTCTATCACGTCCCGTACCGGACGGGGCGGCCCCTGGACGCGGACGCGCTGCGGGCGCTGGGCTCGCTGGCCGGGGTGGCGGGGGTGAAGTACGCCGCGGGCGGGATCGACGCGGAGACGGTGGCGCTGGTGGGCCGGCTGCCGGACGGGTTCTCGGTCCTGGCCGGGGACGACGCGTATGTGTCCCCGATGCTGGCGCTCGGCGCCTCGGGGGCGGTGCTCGCCTCGGCCCATCTGGCGACGGGGCGGTTCGTGGAGCTCGCGGCGGCCTGGCGGGCCGGTGACGTCGGGCGGGCCCGGGAGCTGGGGCACGGGCTGGCACGGGTGTCGGCGGCGGCCTTCGCGGAGCCCAACCCGGCGGTGGTCAAGGGCGTGCTGCACGCACAGGGCCGGATCCCCGCCCCGGACGTGCGCCTGCCCCTGCTGCCCGCGTCCGGGCGGGCCGTGGACGCCACCCTGGAGGCGCTGGCCTCCCTCCGAGGGGCCGGACCAGGCCGATGAGGAGCCGGGCCAGGCCGACGAGCGCCCGAAATGCCCGATTGAACACCCTTCGGCACCCTCGTACCGGTCGCCCGAATCGGCAGTATCGGGCCGCCAATTGACCGTATTGCGCGAGGCGGACCCAAACCTGCCGGACCCGTGATGTGGGTCACGCGGGGCCGAACAACATCAATTCATCCGGAACGGCCGATTCCCTTTCCCCGGAAAGGAAATCGGCCGTTCCTTGATCCGCAATTCATGGTCAATTACCGCGCAATGCCCGAGAAGTCGATCTCCCGGTGGAATTCGTGTCTTGTTCCCGCGCCGCGCGCTCGCCTACGGTCACCTCACTCCCCGCGGCCGACTGCCGAATCCGGCCGCCGCCGGGGCTCTCCCGTACCCCCACGTGAGGAACAGCGCCATGCCCCGACACGGCAAGCACCGTCGGCCGAAGCAGCACTGGATCGCCCGCAAGCTGGCGGTCGCCGGCACGGGTGGAGCGGCTCTCGCCCTCCCTCTGATCAGCGCCACGACGGCCGGGGCGACCGGCACGCAGCCCGCCTCGCTCGTCAAGGCGGCCGTGGAGAAGGCCACCGCGGTGCAGCCGTCGGTCGAGAAGTCGGCCACGGAAAAGGCGTCCGTGCAAAAGGCGGCGGCAGCCCTGACCTATTCGGTGGTCGGCGGTGACACCCTTTCGAAGATCGCCTCCGCGCATTCCGTGAGCGGCGGCTGGCAGGCGCTCTACGAGGCCAACCGGAGCACCATCGGCTCCGATCCCTCGGTGATCCGTCCCGGCCTGAAACTGAGCCTCGGCGCGGCGGCCCGCGCGGCCGCCGTGAAGCCCGCCGCCAAGCCGGCCACCCCGGTCTACGCGAACAACCTCGACGGCTGGATCCGGCAGTCGCTGGCCATCATGGCCCGGCACGGAATTCCCGGCAGCTACAACGGAATCCACCGCAACGTGATGCGGGAGTCCTCGGGCAACCCCCTCGCCATCAACAACTGGGACATCAACGCCCGCAACGGCATCCCCTCCAAGGGCCTGCTCCAGGTCATCGACCCGACCTTCCGCGCCTACCACGTCCCCGGCACGCCCCTGGACTCGTACGACCCGGTCGCCAACATCACCGCGGCCTGCAACTACGCCGCCGCCCGCTACGGCTCGATCGACAACGTCAACGGCGCCTACTAGGAACCCGGCCGACGGGCCGTCAGAGCCAGCCCTGGCGGCGGGCCGCGCGGACGGCCTCCATCCGGTTGCGGGTGCCGGTCTTGCCGATGGCCGCCGAGAGGTAGTTGCGCACGGTCGACTCGGACAGGTGCACCCGGCCGGCGATGTCGGCCACCGTGGCCCCGTCGGCGGCGGCGTTCAGCACGTCGGTCTCGCGCGCGGTCAGCGGGTTCGGGCCGGCGCCCAGCGCGGCGGCCGCGAGCGCCGGGTCGATCACGGTCTCCCCGGCCAGTACCCGGCGGACCGCCACCGCCAGCTCCTCCACCGGCCCGTCCTTGACGAGGAACCCCGCGGCCCCGGCCTCCATGGCCCGGCGCAGGTAGCCGGGCCGGCCGAAGGTGGTCAGGATCAGCACCCGGCAGTCCGGCAGCCGGGTGCGCAGCTCCGCGGCGGCGTCGAGGCCGCTGAGACCCGGGAGCTCGATGTCGAGCAGGGCCACGTCGGGCCGGGCCTCCAGCGCGGCGGGCAGGATCTCGTCCCCGGCGCCCACCTGGGCCACGACCTCGAAGTCCTCCTCCAGCCCCAGCAGCAGGGCGAGCGCGCCCCGCATCATGCCCTGGTCCTCCGCCAGCAGCAGCCTGACCATCAGTGCGTTCCGTCCCCTCCTGCGGCCGGATCCGCCGGGAGCCCGGCGGTGACCCGGAAACCGCCGTCCGCCGCCGGGCCCGTGGTGAGCGTGCCTCCCGACGCGGCGAGGCGTTCGCGCAGGCCCGTCAGCCCGCAGCCCGACGGGGTCGAGCCTACTGCGCCCGTACCGTTGTCCGTGATCACCAGGCGGACCCGGTCCCCGGTGCCGTCCAGCTCGATCTCGCAGCGGGAGGCACCGCTGTGGCGGACGGCGTTGGTGGCGGCCTCGCGGACCACCCAGCCCAGCAGGGCCGCCGTCTGCGGGGGCAGCGGGGGCCCGGACTGGCGTACGACGGGCTCGATGCCGGCAGCGGTCAGCGCGGCGCGGGCCCGGTCGAGCTCGGCGGCCAGGCTCGCCTCGCGGTAGCCGGTGACGGCCTCCCGGATCTCGGTGAGCGCCTGCCGGCCCACCGACTCGATGTCGCGGACCTGGTCGAGGGCGGCGTCCACGTCGCGCGGTGCGATCCGGCGGGCCGCCTCCGACTTCACCACGATCACCGACAGGGTGTGACCGAGCAGGTCGTGCAGGTCCCGGGAGAAGCGCAGCCGCTCCTGGTCGACGGCGGCCCGCGCCAGTTCCTGCCGGGTCTCGCGCAGTTCCCGTACCGTCTCGGCCAGCGCGAGGATGGCGGCGGTGACCATGCCGGACAGGAAGGTCCCGTAGACGATGCCGAGCGCGTCCCAGCCCTCCCACAGCCCCGCGACGACTCCGGCGACGGCCGTGACGGTGAACATCACCGGGGCGAGCCCGCGTCCCCGGACCACCGCGCCGGTGGCGAGGCCCAGCAGCGGGAAGAAGAGCAGCCAGTCGCCGCCGTAGCCGCCGGCCATGGCGCAGGTGACGGCGGCCAGGGCGCCCAGGCACCAGCGGGTGGCGGCGGCCTCCCGGGCCGGCTTGTGGAAGGCCCGGAAGACCAGGGTGACGTAGAGGGAGTTGAAGACCAGCAGGCCGGCCACGCCGACCCAGGGGTCGGGGGTCTCGCCGTGGACGATGTTGGAGATCGCCCCCATGCCCAGGAGCAGCCAGGGCAGCAGGGTGAAGGCGTTGGGCGGGCCCATCGGGCCGCTGCCGTAGTCGGGGGCCTCCCCGCGCGCCTTGCGGGCCTTCTCGCTCGCCCGCCATTCCGCCTTGCGGGCGGCCCATTCGGCCTTCCGGTCGGCCTTCCGGTCGGCCGCCGCCCCCTTGCCCCGCATGTCCGGTCCCTCTTCCGTCCTCGTGCCGCCCGTTCGGGTGTGCTCTGTCATGTCCTTCACGTTAGGTACCGGGGCGGGGCGGCGGCAGATCCGGCCGTACGGTCCTGAGCAGTACAAATGTCACCGCGGGTCGAGGTCACCGGCGCCGCAGTGCGCGGACCAGGGTGCCCACGGGGGCGGCCAGGCCGTAGCCGACGTCCTTGCGCAGGGCGCCGGTGCCGGCCTTCTCCACCGCGGCCAGCTGGTGTCCCATCAGCTCCGTCATGGCGGCGACCACCGGCCGCAGGCCGGGCTCGGTGAGGTCGAGGACGCCCCCGGCCGCGGCGAGGGCGGTGCGCGCGCGGGCGCACTCGGCGGCGAGGAGGGCGCGTACCTCCGGGGTCTCGCGGGCCTGTTCGAGGTCGGCGCGGGTGACGGAGTGCTCGGCGAGGCGGGAGCGCGGGATGCAGAGCCGCCCCTCGGCGAGGTCGCCGGCCAGGTCGGCGAGGAAGTCGACCCGCTGGGCGGCGTCTACGAAGGCGCGCCAGCCCGCCGCCTGGGCGGGGTCGGGTCCGCCCTGGTACTGGAGCCCGGTGAAGACCATGATCCCGGGCCAGGCGTAGGCGTCGAGGTAGGCCTGGAAGTCCTCCTCGGCGGCGAAGCCGTCGAAGGCGGCCTCGGCGGTGGCAGCGCCGTCGAGGAAGCGGGTGATCCAGTGGTCCGGCAGGCCCCTGCAGCGGACGGCGTGGGCGTAGGCGCGCAGCAGCGGGTCGGGGCTGTCGCCGGTCGCCAGGGCCGACTCGACGCGGCCGGCCAGCGCGGCGAGTCCGGCGGCCCGCACGGCCGGGGTGCCGGTCTCGGCGACGTCGTCGACCAGGTTCATGAAGGCGAGGCCCGTGGAGAGCCAGGGCACCAGGGGCGGTGCGGCGAGCAGGCGCAGCGTGAGGTACGGGGCCGGTTCGCGGCGCAGCACCCGGCGGGCGGCGTGGGTGTGGTCGGCCCGCAGCCGGGGGTCGGTTATCCCGGCCTGGGTGAGGGTGCTGCGCCAGCTGGGCATGGGGGACCGTGCTCCTTGGACCGTGTCTGCCGTACGCGGGTGCGCGTACGGGGTGCGCGTACCGGTGCGCGTGTACGGCTACACGATGTCAGGAGCGGTACACCTTCTTCACGTTGCCCTGGGTGTCGGCGTGCACGTAGCCGCCGCGCCCGTACTCGTCGGTGAGGTAGGGGCGCATGGAGGCGGAGGCGTCGAAGATCCAGGGCTCGATGATGACGTAGCGGGAGGTGGGCTTGGTGACGCCCAGTTCCTGCTGCGCCCGTTCCAGGAGGCCCGGCAGGGCGTCCCACTTGACGGCCGCCATGTCGATGGGCGGCTCGTCCGGCTTGACGGTGCCGCCGGGTCCGTCGTTCTTGACCTGGCCGTCGCGGTACTCGTACCGGTCGTAGGTGTCGGCGCCGGGGGCGGTGGGGATGGAGGCCAGCACGTACCCCTCGTAGACGGTCATCTCCACGAAGGTGGTGGTGCCGGTCTTCTGCTTGAACGCCTCGATGACGGTACGGACCTTGTCGGGCGTCAGGAGGCTGCCCTTGGCGGCCGAGGCGGGGGTGCCCTGCGGCTTGGGCGTGGCGGCCCTGGGGGTGACGGGCGGCTGGGCGGCGTTGGTGGCCGGGGCGGAGGCCGTGGAGACCTTGGCGCCGGGGTCGCCGGACGTGCCGTCGGGCAGGGCCTGGACGAGCCCGGTGACGCCGCCGGCGAGGGCCAGCGCGAGGACGCCGCCGATCAGGGCAGCGCGGCCGCGGCCCCGGGCGGGGGCCGGGACGGGGGCGGGGACGGGGGCGGTGGGCCCGTACGGGGAGCCGCCGCCGGGGGTGAAGGGCCGGGTGCCGGAGGCCGTGGGGGGCGGCCCGTACAGGCCGGGGCCCGCGACCGGGGCCGGGGCCGGACCGGCGGCGGGGGCAGCGGCTCCGGCACCCGCGTCGAGAGCGGTGCTCGCACCCCGGAGCAGTGCTTCCAGTTCGGCGCCGTCGGGCCGCGCGGCGGGATCGCGGACCAGCAGCCGCTCCAGTACGGGTCCCAGCGGGCCCGAGCGCACGGGCGCCGGGATCGGCTCGTCGAGGACGGCGACGACGGTGGCCAGGCTGGTGGCACGGCGCAGCGGGTGCGTCCCCTCGGCGGCCACGTACAGCATCATGCCGAGCGACCACAGGTCGGAGGCCGCCAGGCCCTCCTCGCCCCGGCACCGCTCGGGGGCGATGTACTCGGGCGAGCCGATCAGGACGCCGGTGGAGGTGAGGGCGGTCGCCCCGTGCAGGGCGGCGATGCCGAAGTCGGTCAGTACGCCCGCCCCGTCGGGCCGCAGCAGGACGTTGGCCGGCTTGACGTCCCGGTGGAGGACGCCCTCGGCGTGCGCGGCGCGCAGCGCGGAGAGGATGTCGAGCCCGAGCCGCACCACCTCGGGCAGCGGCATCGGTCCGGCGGCGAGCCGGTCGTGCAGGGAGCCGCCCTTGAGGAGCTCCATCACGATCCACGGGTGGCCCTCGGTGCCCGGGGCGGGCTCCACGATGTGGTGGATCGTCACCACGTTGGGGTGGGCGAGGCGGGCCAGGGCCCGCGCCTCGCGGATGGCCCGCTCGCGCAGCTGGACGGCGAGGTCCGGCTGCGCGGCGGCGGTGGCGGGGTCCGGCGGGCGCACCTCCTTGAGGGCGACCTCGCGGTGCAGTGCGATGTCGCGGGCGCGCCACACCGTGCCCATGCCTCCGGCGCCCAGGGGGTCGATGAGTTCGAAACGGCCGTCGATCAGCCGTCTGCCGGCCTCACTGTTCTCCATGGGCGGTCATCGTAGGCCCCGCCACCGTCAGCAGCGGAGGCGGTCCTCCGTCAGCGTGCCCTGCGCGGTGGAGACCGTACGGTCGTAGCAGCCGCGGCCGGTGCCCGTCCCGTACAGGCGGTAGCGCTCGGTGGAGGTGCCGACGGCGTGCCGCTGGTCGCGCGGGACGTTCGCCGTGTACGAGGCGTCGCCCGTGTACCGGTCGTCGAGGAGGGTGCGGCCGGTCTGGCGGCCGCCGCGCAGGGTGGTGGTGTCGGCCCGGTCGCCGAGGGTCAGGACGGTGCGCAGCCGGTCCCCGGCGGCGAGGGTGGTCTCGCCGTCCATGGTGTAGGTGCGTGCGGTGCGGGTGGTGGTGGGGCCGCGGGTGACGCTGTCCTCGTCGGTCCAGGTGGCGGTGAGGGCGTCGCGGTTCTCGCCGTCGGTCCAGCGGTGCGCCGAGGTGTGGGAGACGGCGCGGGTGACGGTGGTGGTGATCCGGCCGTGGGAGGTGTCGAGGTGCCCGGCGACGGTGAGGCGGTGGGCGCCGTCGGTGTCCAGGCGGTGTTCGCCGCCGGGGGCGGCGGGGGTCCAGCGGGAGGAGCCGGTGGGGGCGCCCTCCTCGTGGCGGGTCAGGGCACCGGTGACGACCTGGCGGCCGTGGTCCTGCCAGAGCAGCAGGTTGGCCGGGGTGCTCCAGCCGGCCTGGCCGGCCGGGACGCCGGCGACGGAGACCTCGACGCGGTGCTCCCGGCCGTCGTTGAGCAGGGCGGCGTAGGGGGTGAGGTCGTACACGATCGGCTGGACGTCGAAGGCGCGCGGGCCGGGGGTGACGTACCAGAGGAAGGGGTTGGACCAGCCTCCGGTCCACACGGTCGGGAAGGGCGCGGCCAGGCCGGCGAGCTGTCCGTCGACGGCGATCCGGACCTCGCGGTAGGGGCCGTCGGCGGCCTTGCAGGAGTAGGGCGCGGCGTCGGGGACCGTCATGTACCAGTACTCCTCGCAGCCGCCGCCGGAGCCGGTGGCGTACACCTCGGCGAGGAGCCGTTCGGTGTTGCGGGGGGTGGTGACCGCCGGGGAGGTGAGCGGCAGGACCCGGTCGGGGGTGTCGGGTGCCGGGGTGTGCCGGTCGGCGGCGTAGAGGGTCAGGGTGACCTTGACGTCGATGACGCCGGTGTAGGTGTCGTTGACGACGTTGCCGATCAGCATCTCGACGGGTCCGGGGCGGCCGAGGACGTCGCGGTAGCGGGTGACGTCCTTCTCGACGGACCACTCGATGCCCTCGGGCGAGGGTTCGGGGGTGGAGGTGCGCAGGATCTCCACGCCGCCGAGGGTGAGGTTGCCGAGGCGGTCGTACTGGCGGCCCTTGACCTTGCCGTCGAGGCGCAGGACGGCCTTGGCCCAGTCGGAGCGGCCGCAGCCGGCGGGCGGGGTGTAGGTCCCCTTGTAGGGGGTGAAGTCGCGGAACTGGGCCTCGGCCAGCGTCACCTCGCAGGAGCGGGTGGCGGGGTGTTCGACGGGCGGGGCGGCGGTGAGCGGGTCGTGCCAGTCGGTGCCGAACTCGGCGGGCGGGACGGGGCCGGTGGTGGCGGCCGGGGGCGCGGCCGCGGGGGTGCCGGCGGCGGCCGCGGGGCCGGCCAGGGCGCCGGCGGCGAGGGTGAGCGTGCCGAGCAGGCCCATGATCCTGTGTCGTCTCATGGGCCCGCAGTGAAACCCCTGGCGGCCCGCCGCCGCCAGGGCCGGGGCCGGCGGGTGGCGCGAAACCGACGGGTCAGTGCGCGGCGGGCAGGACCACGACGCCGTCGTCGTCCACGTACACGGTGTCGCCCGGGCGGAAGGTGACCCCGCCGATGGTGACGGGCTCGTCGACGGCGCCCTCGCCGGTCTTGCCGCTCTTGCGCGGGCAGGTGCCGAGCGCCTGGACGCCGAGGTCCAGGGCGCCGAGGGCGACGCTGTCGCGGACGGCGCCGTTGACGATCAGCCCGGCCCAGCCGGAGGCGTGGGCGGCGCCGGCGATGAGGTCGCCGACCAGTGCGGTGCGCAGGGAGCCGCCGCCGTCGACGACGAGGACGGCGCCTTCGCCGGGGGTGTGGAGGAGTTCGCGCAGCAGGGCGTTGTCCTCGTGGCAGCGGACGGTGCGCACGGGTCCGGCGTACAGGTGCCGGCCGCCGATCCGGCGGAACTGGACGGCGCAGATGCCGAGGTCCTCGCCGTGCTCGTCGTACAGGTCGGCGGTGGGGATCGGGGTGGGGCTCATGGGGTTCCGGGCTCCTCGCATCTCGTACGTCGCGCGGGGCCCAGCCTAGGAGGTGTCCTCGGGCGGGCGCTCAGCGGCGGGAGTTGCCGAAGAGGACGCGGTAGCCGACGAGCAGGACGAGGGAGCCGACGATGGCCGAGCCCCAGGTGGCGAGGTCGAAGAACTGGGCCTGGATCGGGCGGTCGAGGAACTTCGCGGAGAGCCAGCCGCCGATGAAGGCGCCGGCCACGCCGATGAGGGTGGTGACGATGAAGCCGCCCGGGTCGCGGCCGGGGAGCAGGATCTTGGCTATGCCGCCGGCCAGCAGGCCCAGGATGATCCAGCCGATGATGCCCATGCCGTTCTCTCCGCTCGTCGTGTGCGTCTGTGCCCCTGAGGACGCGAGCGGGGGCCCGGCGGTTCTCAGCGGTGGCGGGCCCGCCACAGTGCGGCGGCCGCGGCCGCTCCCGCGACGGCGCCGGCCACCGCGACGCCGCCCCGGGAGCGGTAGGCGAAGAGGGAGAGGGTGGAGCGGGCCGAGAAGGCGGATCCCGCGCTCAGCCAGGAGGCGGTGGAGCCGACCGAGAGCGCGGACCCGACGGAGGCGACGGAGAGGAAGCTGCCCGCCGAGCCGATGGAGAGCACCGAGCCCACCGAGCCGATGGACAGCACGGAGTTCCTGGACCAGAGGGAGAGGTACGAACGGTCGTCCATGCCGATCATGCTGTCACATGGCCGGCCGGTACGGGGCGGCTTTCGGCGGGCTGCGCGGCGGGCGCGCCCCGGGTGAGCAGCAGGACCCCGCGGGTGGCCGCGAGGCCTCCGGCGGCGGCGAGCAGGATGCCGAGGGCGCCGCCCTGGAGGCGTTCGCCGAGCAGGATCATGCCGATCGCGGCGGCCGCGAGCGGGTTGGCCAGGTTGACCACGGCGAGCGGGGCGCCGAGGCCGCCCCGGTAGGCCCGCTGCGAGAGCAGCATCCCGCCGACGGCGAAGACCACCACGAGCAGGGCCACGGTGACCACCCGGCCGCTGAGCAGCGCCCCGCCCCGGCCGCCGGCGACGGCGACGGTCTGGGTCAGGGCGGAGGCGACGGCGGAGGCCAGCCCGGAGGCGGTGGCGTGGCGCAGCCCCGGGCCGGGGTCCTTGCGGGCGGTGAGCAGCAGGATCACGGCGACGGTGGCTCCGGACACGGCGAGCGCCTCGGCCAGGGTGAGGGTGTCGTCGGGGGCCGGGCCGGAGGCGGGGAGCAGCAGCAGCCCGAGGCCGGCGACGGTGGCCAGGGTGCCGCGCCACTCGGTGGCGGCGACCCGCCGCCCGGCGCCGCGGGCCCCCAGCGGGACGGCGGCCACCAGGGTGAGCGCGCCCAGCGGCTGGACCAGGGTCAGCGGGCCGTAGCGCAGCGCGGCGGCGTGCAGCAGTGCGGCGGCGGCGTTCAGTCCGGCCGACCACCACCAGGCGCCGTTGCCGAGCAGGGCCCGGGCGCTGCGGGCGACGGCCCGGCGGGCGAGGCGTTCCTGGGCGACGGCGGCGGCCGCGTAGGTGGCGGCGGAGGCGAGGCAGAGGGCGACGGCGAGGAGGGTGGCGTTCACCGGTCGCCTCCGGCGGGGACGGGCGCGGGAGCGGGGTGGCCCGCGGCGTCGGGTGCGGCGTCGGGTGCCGGGCGGGGGCGCGGCAGGCCCCGTACCGGTGGCGCGGCGTCGGCGGGGGCCGGGCGCGGGACCAGCAGCAGGGCCGCGCCCAGCAGCAGGGTGGCGACGGCGGCGTCGATCCAGTAGTGGTTGGCGGTGCCCACGACGACGAGCAGGGTCACCAGCGGGTGCAGCAGCCACAGGGCGCGCCACCGGGACCGGGTCGCGGCGATCATCCCGAGGGCCAGCATCAGTGCCCAGCCGAAGTGCAGCGAGGGCATCGCGGCGAACTGGTTGGCCATGGTGTCGGCTTCCGGGGCGGTTCCGTAGACGCTCGGCCCGTACACCTGGGCGGTGTCCACGAGCCGTGCGGCGTCCAGCATCCGGGGCGGCGCGAGCGGGAAGGAGAGGTGCAGCACGAGGGCGGCGGCGGTGAGGACGGCGAGCACGCGGCGGGTCCACAGGTAGTGCCCGGGGCGGCGCAGGTACAGCCAGACCAGGAACAGGGCGGTCGCCGGGAAGTGCACGGCCGCGTAGTACGTGTTGGCGGTGTGGACGACGGCGTCGGAGTGGAGCAGCAGCCGCTGGACGGCGCCCTCTCCGGGCAGGTGCAGGGCGCGTTCGGCGTCCCACACCCGGGCGGCGTTGCGGAAGGCCTCGTCGGTGCGGCCCGTCGAGAGCGTCCGGCCCGCCTTGTAGGCGGCGAACAGTCCCGCGACGAGCAGCAGCTCGCGTATGAGCCGCCGGCGTGAGTCGCTCTTCCCGGCCGGTGGCCGGTCCGGTGTGGTCTGGGAGGTCATCCCCCGGTCTCGCTTCTTTCGGTTCCTGTCGACACGCCAGTGTATCGATACATCAGCGTATCGATACGCTGGTGTCCCGATAAGCTCGGATGGCCGTACACTCGGAGCACGGACCCACCGCTGGATCCCGCGAGGAGAACCCCACCCCATGACGTCGACGCCGCAGGGCCCCGCGCGCCGCTCCAAGATCAGCCCGGAGCGCGAGCAGGAGTTCTACGACGTCGTCCTCGACCAGCTGCGCGAGCACGGCTACGAGGCCCTGACCATGGAGGGAATCGCCGCCCGGGCCTGCTGCGGGAAGTCCACGCTCTACCGGCAGTGGCGGACCAAGCCCCGGCTCGTCGCCGCCGCCCTGCGCGCGGGCCGCACCCGGCGCGGGGAGCGGACCCTGGCGGACGTGGACACCGGGACCCTCGCCGGGGACCTCCGCGAGGCCGCCCGGATCGCGGCCGGCACCTCGGGCCCCGACACCCGGCTCACCCAGGCGCTCGGGGTGGCCGTCTTCGCCGACGAGGAGCTCCAGGCGGCGCTGCGCGAGGCGCTGGCGGAGCCCGAGCTGGCGGCCTTCGACGCGATCGTCGAGCGGGCCGTGGCGCGCGGGGAGCTCGCCGCGGACCACCCGGCCGTGGAGTTCCTGCCGGCGCAGCTGATGGGCGTCCTGCGGATCCGGCCCGTGCTGGAGGGCCGGTACGCGGACGCCGACTACCTGGTCAGGTTCGTGGACGCGGCGCTGCTGCCCGCGCTGGGCATCGGCCCGCCGAACCCCTGACCCCCTGAACCGGTGGGCCGCCGTTCACGATGACCGGACGGCGACCCACTCGCGCTGCCTCGTGGGGACGGTGGCAGCGCGCCACCCGGACGGGGCGGCGGCCACTCCCGAGCAGGGTGACCGCCGCCCGGTCCGGTACGGACGCACCGGCACCCGCCCTCAGCCGCGTACCGCGCCCATGACCCGGGCGTACTCCTGCGGGTCCGCGTCGAAGCCGCGCGTGCGCGCGTCCAGCGTCCAGCCGCCCGCGCCGTCCCGGGTGAACTCGGCGACGGTGGCCGCCGTGGCCCCGGCGAGCTCCGCGAAGTCGGTCGTGGCGAGGTCGGTGTACCCCTCGCGGACGCGCAGCCCCGTGCCGCCGACGGCGGCGAAGGTCTTGCGGTCCGGCGCCGCGGCGGACCCTGCGTCCTGGATCACCACGCCGACCACCACCCGGCCCAGCTCGGGCGCCAGCCGGTCCAGTTCGAGCGTCATCACCTCGTCGAAGCCGAAGCCCTGGCCGGTGCGGCTGTCCCGGGCCAGGGTGATGGTCCCGTCGGGGGCGCGGCTGCCGAAGTGGACGAGGTAGACGGGCTCCCCGTACGGGTCCGCGGCGCCGTACACGGCCGCGACGATGTCCAGGTCGTTCGCGGGCGTGCCCGCGGGGCTGGGGTCCCAGCGCAGCGCTATCTCCACCCTGGCCAGGCTCTTGCGTACTCCGCTCACCGAACTCCCCCTCCGCGTGGCCGCTCCGGCCGCCTCGCCGTGCTGTCCGTCGCCATGCTGCCACGCGGCCGTGATCACCGTGCGAACGACCGTACACAACCGGCCAGTTCGCGGCACCGCCCGGTCAGCGGCCCGGTTCGGCCGGGTCCAGGCGTACGGTCTCCACCCAGCCCGGGGGCCGGGGTGCCCGCGCCCCGATCAGTGCGGCGATCAGCCGGCAGGACGGGGGCTGCGCGGGCCAGGGGGTGTGGCCGTCGGTCAGCACGACCACGATCGAGGGCCGGTCCGGCCGGGCCAGCGCGGCCGCGATGCCCACCCGCATGTCGGTGCCGCCGCCCCCGGCCAGGGTCACCTCCCCGGCACTGGCGACCCGGCTCACGGCGTGCACGTCGGCGTCGCAGGCGAGGACGGTGACCCGGTTGCCGCCCACGCCGACCTCGCGCAGCACCCCGGTGACCTCGGCGAGGGCGGCGGCGAGTTCCGCGTCGCCCATGGAGCCCGAGGTGTCGATGACGACCGCCACCCGGGGCAGCGGCCGGCGCAGGCTCGGCAGCACCACCCGGCCGCCCAGCGCGGGCGTGCGGCGCGAGGGCCGCCGGTAGGTGTAGTCCACCGCCCCCGCGGCCCAGGCGGCGGCCTCCCGCACCGCCCCCGACAGGGCGCGCCGCCAGTCGACGGCCGGCTCCAGCACCTGCTCCGCCCAGCGCTCCCAACCGGCGGGCACGCTCCCCCGGCCCCGCGAGCGCAGGTGGGCGCGTACGGCCTGGGCGGTCTGGCGGCGCAGGGCCTCCGCCTCGACCGGGCCGATCCGGGCCGTGCCGTCGCCGCCGCCGAGTTCCCAGGGCGCCTGCCTGCCGTGCGCGCCGGAGCCGCAGTCCACGGCGTGCGGGGGCGTCGGCGGGATGCCGGGCAGGTAGCCCTCGAACATCCCGCCCTCCGGCAGGCCGAACCGACCCGGCTCCATCCGGCCGGCCGGCAGGACCAGGCCGTCGGCGAGGAGGTCGTCGTTGATCTCGCAGTCCTGGGCGATGTTGATCCGGACCGGGTCGCGCTGGTCGGCGGGCGGCAGCCGGTCGGCGCGCCCGTGGTGGTCGCGCAGCAGGTGGGCCACCTCGTGGATCCACACCCCGGACAGTTCGGGGACGGGGGTGCGTGCCACGAACTCCGGCGCCACGTAGCAGCGCCAGTGCCGGTCGACGCCCATCGTCCGCACCCCGGACGGGCCCGGGGAGGGGACGACGGTCAGCGCGTACAGGGCGGAGGCGAGGTAGGGCCGGGCCTCGGCGGCCGCGTAGCGGGCGGCGAGCAGCCTGGCCCGGTCGAGCGGGACGTCCACCGGCGCGGCCCGCCTCTCAGCGGGCGCCGGGCAGGGCCCCGGCCAGCTGGAGCAGTTCCACGAAGGCGTCGATCCCCGCGGGGACGGGCCAGGACAGGTCGCGCATCGCCGCGAGGTCGGCGGCGGCCCGCGCGGCCACGTCGGGCACGCCCGCGTCGACGGCCTTGGCGAGGACCTCCCAGCCGGCCTCCCAGCGGGGGCGGGTGGGCTCCGCCTGGACGGCGGCGACGACCGCGATGAGGAAGGCCAGCTGCCGGTCCCCGCGCTCGGGCAGCGCGAAGGCCGCGGGGTCGGCCAGCACCCGCTCCGGGTCGGGCAGGTCCAGGTGCTCCAGGTAGGTCAGCAGTTCCAGGCCGGCTCCGTCGCCGACGGCCCCGGTGAGGGCGGCGGACAGCGCCTCGCGGCCCGCGCCGGCCGCGTAGCCGGTGGCCAGCAGGCGCAGCGCCATCTCCCAGGTGCGCGGGGAGGGCCAGGCCCTGCCCCGGGCCTCGGCGTCGTCCGGCATGTGGTGGACCAGGCCGGGGCGGGCGGTGAGGAAGCCGGACACCGCGCCCCGGGCGCGGGCGACCGCGCCGGCGGAGCGGGCGGGGTTCACCGTGGGGAGGACGGTCTCGGGCCAGGTCCCGGCCATGCCGCGGGCCACGGTGCGCGGGTCGTGCGTCCAGTCGAGGTGGACGAAGCGGTTGGCGAGGGGCGCGCTGAGGTGCCAGCCGTCGGCCGCGCTGGCGGGCGGGTTGGCGGCAGCGACGATGCGTACGGAGGCGGGCAGTTCCAGGCTGCCGACCCGGCGTTCGAGGACCACGCGCAGCAGGGCGGCCTGTACGGCGGGCGGGGCGGAGGAGAGCTCGTCGAAGAAGAGCAGGCCGTGTCCGGTGCGGGCCAGGCGCACCGCCCAGTCCGGCGGGGCCATGGGCACGCCGGTGGTGGCGGGATCGTCGCCGACGATCGGCAGGCCGGCGAAGTCGGAGGGCTCGTGGACGCTGGCGACGACGGTCTCCAGGGCGACCCCGAGGGACGCGGCGAGCCGTTGCATGCCGGCGGACTTGCCGATGCCGGGTTCGCCCCAGAGCAGGACGGGCTGATTGGCCGTCACCGCGAGGGAGAGGGCCTCCAGCTGGTGGTTGGCGGCGGGCTCGGTACGGGTGGCGCCGAGGCGGGCGCCGAGCTCGTCGGCGACGGCCAGCGCGGGCGGGGGTGCGGTGCTCATGCCCGGACCTCCCCGTCACCGGCGGAACCGGCCGCGGTGCGCGCGCCCCCCGCTCCCGAGTCGCCGGCCGCTCCCGGCTCGTCGGCCTCCGGACCGGCGGCCCCGGAGACGCCCGGGCCGGAGACGCCCGGGCCGGAGCCGTCCGCGGTGGGGTCACCCGTCTCGGCGTAGCCGTCCTCTTCGTAGTCGTCGTCCTCGAAGTCGCCCCATTCGGCGCGCTCGGCCATGAACTCGTCGTACTCCTCGAAGTTGATGCCGGGGTGGCGCTCCTCGACGAGTTCCTTCAGGAAGGTCAGGTCGGTCCGCTTGTAGCGGGACACCACCTGGCCCAGGGACAGCTCCATGTCGTCGACGACATCGGTACGGGCGCCGGCCGCGAGGAGCGCCCGGACCAGGGACGCGGTACCGCCGTTCTGGACGGCGGACTGCAGCGGGGTGCGTTCGAAGTCGTCCTGCTCCTCCAGGCCGAGTCCGGCCTCCAGCAGCCTGGGCAGCAGCTCCTCGTGCCGTACGAAGGGCAGCAGGTGCAGCAGCCCCTGGCCCCTGCCGTTGCGCACCCGCGGGTCCAGCCCCGCGTCGAGGAGCGCGAGCACCCCGGCGGTGTCGCCGTGCTGGACGCGCTCGAACAGCTCCCGCCGCTCGGCGCGCAGGGCGCGCGGCAGCCGGCCCTTGCCACAGGCCCAGGCCTCGCGGACGGCGAAGCAGCCGGCGACCTCGCCGCCGAAGGCCCGCAGGGCGCGCTCGCGCTGCTGCTCCTCGGCGCTGTGCGGGAGTTCGAGCACGCCGCCCCGGGAGCGCACCTCGTGCCACTCGCCGACGCAGCGCACCCGGACGGTCCGGGGCGCGGCGGGGCCGGGCGGCCCGCCGGCCGGTCCGGCGGCGGGGAAGAGGGCGGCGGTGACGAGGGGGTGCAGCTCGCGCGGGGCGGTCCGGCCGGTGCGTACGAGGTGGAGGTCGGGCAGCGGCCGCCAGGCCTGGTCGGGCAGCCGGGGCACGTCGCGCACCTCGGAGGAGTCCACGAGCCGGGCCCGCAGCGCGCCGTCGGGGCCGGCGGGTTCCACCAGCAGCATGCAGCGCCAGTGCGGGGCGAACGTGAACCGGTCGCCCGCGCCGGCCGCGGCGAGGCGGCGTACCCCGGCGGCGAGCAGGGCCGGGTCCAGCGCGGCGCCCTTCAGCGCGGCGACGGCGTCGCTCCAGCGGTAGGCGTTCGGCGGGAGGGTCAGGTCGAGCGCGATCCCGGCGGCGGCGAAGGCCTCCACGCTCTCGCCGCGCCACTGGAGGACGGCGGCCCACTCCGCCCGCCCGGCGGGGTCGGCGGGGCCGGGGTCGGCGGTGGGCAGCTCGTCCTCGCGCAGCGGGGTGCCGTCGGGGTGGAAGAAGGGGATCCGGTCGGCCGGGCCGGCGCTGGCGCGCAGCTCGGCGGTGTGCCGGGCGTCCCAGAACCAGCGGGCCCGGGTCCAGTCCTCGGTGACCCAGGAGGCGTAGGAGTGGCGCCGTGCGTGCGGGTCGACGGGGGCGCAGTGCAGCCGCAGCCGCTGGGGGCCGTCCACCATGGCGCGGGTGGTGACGTACAGGACGGGCGCGTCGGAGCCGGTGCCGTAGCGGGCCAGTACGACGCGGCGGTTGGGGGCGACGACGGTGCGGCCGCCCAGGACCCGGGGCAGGTGCCAGCGCAGCAGGTCGGGGGCGAAGTGGCGCAGGTCCTCCGTGACCGCGGCGGCGACGGCGGAGCCGTGTTCCGCGGCGAGCGCGGCCGGGTCGACGGTGGTCTCCGTGCCGGCGGCGGCGCAGGCGGCGCGCCAGTCCCCGGCCAGGCGGTGTGCGGTGGCCCGCTCGATCATGCGGGCGGGCACGGCGTAGCGGCGGATCCGCTGCCAGGCCGCCGCGTCCTCGGGCGGGAGCCCGCCGGGCGGTGTGGTGCGGGCGTTCTCGCTCACCGGTACACGCTCCCGATGGCCCGCAGGTCCGGGTGGGAGGCCCGGGCGGGGCGCAGCCGTTCGGCGAAGGAGCGCTTGAGGCGGCGGGGGGTGCCGGGGCCCAGGCCGACGTGCTCCAGCGGGGCGTTCTCGGGCAGGGCGGCGAGCAGGCTCTTGGCCCCGCGCCCGGTGATGCCGGTGTGGCGCAGCTCCAGGCGGCGCAGCGGGCTGCCGGGCAGGGCGGCGGCCAGGGCGTACGCGCCTTCGTCGCCGGTCGCGTTGCCGGCGGAGCCGAGGCTGCGCTCGGACATGGTGCGGCCGAGGTCGAGGGCCTCGATGCCGCCGAGGGCGTCGGCGAGGGCGCGTGCTCCGGCGACGCCGATGCCGTTGCCGCCGAGGCCGAGGCGGACGGGGCGTGCGGGGCCGGCTTCGGCGGCCGCGGCGGCGATGACGGCCGTGCCTTCGTCGCCGAGGTGGTTGGCCGGGACGTACAGTTCGCGGACCCCGGCCTCGCGGATGAGGGCGGCGAGCAGCGGGGCGGCTTCGGCGGTGAGCCCGTTGCCGCCGAGGAAGACCCGTTCCAGGGGTGCCTCGCGGTCGCGGAGGGCGTCCAGCAGGAGGCGTACGCCGTCGGCGCCGATGCCGGTGTTGACGAGGTCGAGGGTGCGCAGCGCGGTGTTGCGGCGCAGCAGCGCGGCGAGGGTGCGGGCGCCGTCCTCGTGGAGGGGGTTGCGCTTGAGCCAGAGGGCGCGGACGGCGGTGTCGTCCGCGAGGGCTGCGGCGAGGGCGAGCGCGCCGTCGGGGCCGATGCGGTTGCAGCCGAGGTAGAGGGTGTGCACCCCGTGGCGGCCGTCGGCGCCGGCGAGGGCCGTCGCGAGGGTGCGGGCGCCCCCGTCGGTCAGGGAGTTGGTGCCTAGGAGCAGGTGCGCGGCGTGCGGGGAGGTCAGGGCGACGGGCAGCAGCCGGGCCGTGCCGGCGGGGCCGAGGCCCTGCTTGCAGAGGTCGACGCGGCCGTCGGGGCGCAGGGTGCCGAGGGGGAAGGTCTCGTCGGCCTCGACGGGGCGCTCCTGCGCGAGGCGGGCGAGCAGCGGGCCGAGGTCCGCGGGGTCGGCCAGGGGCAGGTCCGGGTGCTCGATTGCGGGGCACCGTACGGGCGTCGGCCGTGTCATCAGCATTCCACCGGTTCCTTCGCCGGCGCCCGGCGACCCTGCGACTTCGCGGAGCCGCGGCAGGCCGGCACGCCTTCGCGCCGTGCTGCCGCCGTTCCGACATGACGTGAGAGAAAAGGCAAGACCGGTCGGATTCGAACCGACGTCCTCCAGCTCGATGCTTGGGCGCGACGACCTCTGCGCTACGGCCTTGCCGACGGTGATCATAACGGCTCGACGGCCGAAAATCGATCACCCGTTTGATTAAGCTTCCCCGGGCTACCAGTCCCCGTCCTGAACGGGCTTGCCGGGGCGCGGCGCGTTGCCGAGCGGGAGGACCTGGCCGGGCGCCGGGGGCGTCCAGGGCGTGTGGTCGTCGCCGATCCAGTCGCCCACGGGCTTGACCTCGGCGAGGGGACCGGCCGCCGGGAGGTCGGTGCCGGTCTCGTCGTAGTAGTCGTACCAGGGCAGGCCGGCCTGGGTGTAGGCGGCCCGGTCCACGGGCGAGGGCGGCGCGTCCTCACCCGTGATGCGGCGCCATTCGGGCGGCGTGACCAGGTGGACGAAGACCCGCGCGGCGGGCCGGTCGGCCCAGGCGGAGAGCTTCCGGTCGTCCTGGTAGACCTCCTGGCGCATCGCGCCGCCCACGCCGAGCCCCATGGCCGGGGCGGGGGCGCGGCGCGCGGCCGGGCGGGCGGGTGCGGCGCCCGGGGCGGGGGCGGCCATCGCCACGGGCGCCGCCCCGGGCGGGGCGGGCATCGCGGGCGGCATGGCGGGCGCCGCACCGTAGCCGCCCCCGCCGAAGAGCTGCTGCGGTGCGGCGCTCTCGTGCCGCAGCCGCTCCTCCTCCCGCCAGGCGGCCAGGGCCTTGGGGCCGAGCGGGAACGCCTGGAGCTGCACGCCGCCGGTGACCTCCTCGCCGGTGACCTGCCCCTCGACCGTGGCGCCGAGGCCGAGCGGCACGGCGACGAACTGGCGCACCGTCCCCTTGCCGGAGTTGATCCCGTCGAGCCAGGGCTGGCGGGGCAGCACCAGGTAGTTCTGCGGCTTGCGTTCCAGCCGGCCGGTCCACCGCTTGCCGGAGACGGCGCACACCTTGCCCACGCCTACCTGGAGGGCGGCGGGCTCGTGCGAGCCGCCGAAGCTGAGCCACATGGCCTCACGGAGGTAGACCGGCAGCATCACGCCGCCCTTGGCGAGCCATTCCGGCGGAACGGTGTCCGGGTAGTCCTCGACCCGCCGCAGCGGGAACTCCCCCAGGCCGGGCGGGAGCGCGTGCGTACCCGACTCGGGCAGGCGCAATGTCCGAATGAACCGGATCCGCACCCCTTCGCCCAGCAGGAGCGCATTGCCCTCGATCCTGGCCGCGCCCATTTCCTCGTTCGCCACTGCGGACAGCCCCCTTCTCCCGCCACTCTCCGGATCCGCCGGAAGATCTCGACTGAACCGGATCGTTATGCTCAAGTTTTCCTCAGATGTAGTGACGGTGCGGCCGTCACCTTCCTAGCTTCCTCATACACGTGCCCCCGCGCCCCCGCGGTTCCGCACGCCTGCCCCCGTTCCCGCGTCATCCCCCGGGATTCCGCGTTCCCGAGGAAAAGAGTTCAGCATGAAGGTTCCCAAGGCCGGTGCGGTCGCCACGGTGATCGCCCTCGCCGCCACCGCCTCCGGCTGCGGCGGTGAGGCCCCCAAGGAGCCCATCTCCATCGGCATCAAGTTCGACCAGCCCGGCATCGGGATGCGCGAGCCCGACGGCACCTTCACCGGTTTCGACGTCGACGTGGCCACCTACATCGCCAAGGAGCTCGGCTACAAGGCGAACGAGATCGAGTTCAAGCAGGTCTACAGCTCGGACCGGGAACTGCTGATCCAGTACAACGAGGTCAAGTTCGTCGCCGCGAGCTACACGATCAACGACAAGCGCCGTGAGAAGGTCGAGTTCGCCGGACCCTACTTCGTCGCCCACCAGGACCTGATGATCCGCGCCGACGACAACTCGATCACCAAGGCCGAGGACCTGAACAACAAGCGGCTGTGCACGGTGAGCGGCTCCACCTCCGCCGAGAACATCCGCAAGAACCTGGCACCGAAGGCGAGCGTCCTGGAGCTCGGCGGCTACTCGGAGTGCCTCGTGGCCATCCGGGACAACACCGCCGACGCGATGACCACCGACAACTCCATCCTCGCCGGGTACGCGGCGCGCAAGGAGAACGCGGGCAAGTTCAAGCTGCTCGGGCTGAACATGAGCAACGAGAACTACGGCATCGGCCTCAAGAAGGGCGACAACGACCTTCAGCGGAAGATCAACACGGCGATCACCAAGATGGTCTCCGACGGCTCCTGGGAAGCGGCCGTGAAGAAGAACTTCGGCCCGGCCAACTACAAGTACGAGCCGGCCCCCCAGGTCACGACCGGCCACTGACGGACCCCGGGGCGGGGGCCCCGTCCGGCCCCCGCCCCGGTCCCCGGCGCCTCTACGCGAGCGGCGCCTTGCCGCGCAGCACGGTCAGGAACTCCCGCATCCAGGCGGGGTGGTCGGGCCAGGCACGGGCCGAGACGAGGGTGCCGTCGACCACGGCCTCGGAGTCCCGGAAGGTGGCCCCGGCCGCCTTCATGTCGGGCTCCAGCGCCGGATAGGCCGTGACCCGGCGCCCGTCCAGGCCGCCGCTCGCCGCGGTGATCAGCGGGCCGTGGCAGATCTGCGCGACCGGCTTGTCGTCCCTCGCGAAGGCGGCCAGGATCCGCCGCACCTCCGGGTCGTTGCGCAGGTACTCCGGCGCCCGCCCGCCGGGGACGACGACGGCCGCGTACTCGGCGGGGTCCACGTCCGCGAAGGCGATGTCGGCGGGCCAGGTGTAGCCGGGCTTCTCGGTGTAGGTGTCGAAGCCCTCCTCGAAGTCGTGCACCACGAACCGCAGCTTCTTGACCGCGGGCGCCGCGATGTGCACCTCGTACCCCTCCTCCCGCAGGCGCTGGTACGGGTAGAGCACCTCCAGGGACTCCGCCGCGTCGCCGGTCACGATGAGGATCTTCACTGCCATGGGCCACTCCGGTGAGAGCTGTCGGCGGCCGCGTCGGGGCCGCCGGGGGCACCCGCTACCGTGCCCGGGGCACGCCGGGGACAAACCCCAAGGTCCACGCGGCGGACACATGGTTTTTACTTGTTCGGCACATGACAATAGGATCCTCGCTCTGCCACCTGATCCCCCGCCAACTGCCATGGCGGGAACGGTGTTTGTGGAGAGGTATCCCCCACGTCATGAGAATCTCCCGTACCGCCCCCTGGGCCGCCGGGCTCGCCGCGGCCGCGCTGCTCCTCATACCGGCCAGCGCCACCGCCGGCCAGCACCGCGCCACCGCCGACACCGCGCAGGCCGCTCCCCAGGCCTACCCGGTCACCGTCGACGACTACTACGCGCCCGCGACGGGCAAGACCGGCGCCGCGCTGAAGACCGCGCTGCACGACATCATCAAGACCCAGTCCAAGGTCACCTACGACGGCGTGTGGAACGCGCTGAAGGTGACGGACCAGGACCCCGCGAACCCGAACAACGTCATCCTGGTCTACTCGGGCCGCTCCCAGTCCAAGTCCACCAACGGCGGCGGGGTCGACGACTGGAACCGCGAGCACGTCTGGGCCAAGAGCCACGGCGACTTCGGCACCGCCACCGGGCCGGGCACCGACCTGCACCACCTGCGTCCCGAGGACGTCACCGTCAACAGCACCCGCGGCAACAAGGACTTCGACATGGGCGGCAGCCCCGTCGCCCAGGCGCCGGGCAGCTTCACCGACGCCGACTCCTTCGAGCCCCGGGACGCCGTCAAGGGCGACGTCGCGCGGATGCTGCTGTACATGGCGGTGCGCTACGACGGCGGGGACGGCTTCGCCGACCTGGAGCTGAACGACAGGGTGAACAACGGGACCGCCCCGCTCTTCGGGCGGATCAGCCTGCTGAAGCAGTGGAACCAGATGGACCCGCCGGACGCCTTCGAAAAGCGCCGCAACCAGGTCATCTACGACACCTACCAGCACAACCGCAACCCGTTCATCGACCACCCGGAGTGGGTCAACTCCATCTGGTAGCCGCCCGCTCCGCGCCCGGCGCTACTTGACGTATACCTCCTGGAGGGTGTTGATGACGCCGGCCGCGTTCAGGTGGTAGCGGAAGGGCAGGCCCGAGCGGAGTACGGACCTCCGCTGCCACTCGACGGACGCGGGTCACCGCTCGGCGGGCACCGGTCACCGCTCGGCGGTGACCCGGCCGGCGAGGGACTGGAAGTCGGTCCAGGCGGCCTGCGGCGGGCGGGGGTCCCACAGCTTCTGGGACAGGGCGGCCAGCGGCAGCCGGATGCCCGCGGCGACCTGGTCCGGGGTCTGCGAGGCGGCCAGGTCGCACCAGACGGCGAGGCGCCCGCCGAGCACCTGCGGGTCGTAGCGGGCCGGGACGGGGGTGGTGCCGCGCAGTACGAGCGGGGTCCACTGCTCGTAGATCCGCTTGCCGGTGGGGTACGTGAACTGGTTGGGCTCGCCGAGCACGTAGTAGAGGTACTCGTCGTTGAGGTTGACCACCTTGCGGCCGGCCTCCAGGTACTCCAGCGGTGGCCGGGCGCCGATCTCCTTGCCCGTCCAGTACTCGGCCTGGATGTCCGGGGCGGCCTTGGCGACGCCGCCCCGGAAGAAGCCGTCGTTCCAGGCCTTGAGCGCCTTGCCCGAGGGCCGGACCACGGCCGCCCGGTCGTTCAGCCAGCCCGTCGCGAGGTCCTGGACCCGGGCGGTGGGCCCGTAGCGGGCCCGGGCGGCGCTCGCGAGGGCGGGGAAGGAGGCCTGGGGGTCGCGGACCACCAGGGCCTGGTACTCGTCGGCGCCCAGGTGCCAGGCGCCCGCCGGGAACAGCGGCAGGTACTCGCGCAGCAGGTCGTCCACGAGCTTGGCCGACGCCGGCTTGGATATGTCCACGGCGCCCTTGACGGCCCGGCCCGCCACGTCGCGCAGTTGCAGTTCGGGGTGGACGCGGAGCACGGCGCCGAGGTGTCCGGGCGAGTCGATCTCGGGGACGACCGCGATGTGCAGGGCGGCGGCGAGCGCGTTGATCCGGCGCACCTCGGCCTTGGTCAGGTGCGGGGTCGAGACGATCTCGGGGTGGGTGGCGGACTCGATCCGGAAGGCCTGGTCGTCGGAGAAGTGCAGGCCGAGCTGGTTGAGTTTGAGGTCGGCCATCTCGCGCAGCCGGCCTTCGATCCACTCCGGGGTGAAGTACTTGCGCGCGATGTCGAGGTTGAGTCCGCGCTGCGGTTTGGCCGGGGCGTCCTTCACCGTGCCCTCGGGGGCCGAACCGGCGCCGCGTATCTCCTGTTTGAGGGTGCGGGTGCCGTAGAAGACGCCCGCCTCGTCCGGGCCGGTGATCCCGACCCTGCCGTCCTTGACGGTGAGGGTGTACGACTCCGCCGGGCCGGAGCCCTTCGCGGCGAGGCCGAGCTGGACGTCACCGGGCGCGCTCTGGTCCGACTCGGCGTACCCGAGGCCCAGTTCGCCGGCGAGCAGCTTCCCCTCATCGGACAGGGCGGCGCTGTCGGCGGGGGCGACGAGGACGCGTCCGCCGGGGGCGGGCTTCCAGCCGGGGCCCCGGGCGGGCACGTGCTCGCGTACGGACGGCACGGTGCGCGGGGCGGTGGAGAGGGGGTACGACGACGCGGGCGGCCCGGTCGGCGTCGGCGTCGGCGTCGGGGAGACGGCGGTCGGGACGGGGGCCCGGGATCCGGTGCCCGGAGTGGCCCGGGTGCCGTCGGCTCCGGCGGAGCACGCGGGTACGGCGAGGGCGACCAGCGTGGCGGCCGCTGCCGTCGCGATGGCCCGACTTCCGCTGAACCGCCCGGTCGTCTGCCTCATGGTGCACCGTGTCCCCCGTACCAACCTGGCACGGGGGACGTGGTCGCGCGACCCGGGGCGGGCCTCCCTACGCGGCGGAGCCGGCCCGCTCCAGGGCCTCCAGGGCGGCCGCGCCGAAGCCGTGGTCCTGCTCGGGGGCGCCTCCGCCGACGCCGACGGCTCCGATCAGGTGGCCGTCGCGGTGGACGGGGAGCCCGCCGGCGATGAACAGCAGCGGTCGGTCGAGTGCCGTGGGCAGGCTGTGGAAGGGGCCGCCGGGCAGTACGGCGTCGGTGAGGTCGGCCGTGGGGGCGTTCAGCTGGAGGGCGGTGTAGGCCTTGCGGGTGCTGGTCTCGCCGGAGATCAGGACGGCCCGGTCGTCGCGGCGGAAGGCGAGCGGGTGGCCGCCCGCGTCCAGGACGGTGACGCTGACGGCGACCCCGGCCGCGTCGGCGGCGGTGCGGGCGGCGCTGACGAGCAGCTCGGCGTCCTCGGTGGTGAGCGGGGAAACTGCGGTGCGGGACATGGGGTGCTCCTGTTGCTGTGCGGGTGGTGCGGGTGGTGCGGGTGGGGGGTCAGTGGTGGACGGGGGCGGGCGCCGCGGCGGGTGTTCCGGCCGCGACCACCCGGCTCGTGCCCGCCGCGGCGTCCGACGCGCCGTCCGCCGCGCGGCGGGCCGTACGGCGCTCCAGTGCTCCGGAGACGAGGGCGAGGACGAGAGCGGAGGCGGCGAGGGCGGCGCCGACCCAGTTCGGGGCGGTCCAGCCGAGCCCGGCGGTGATGACCAGCCCGCCGAGCCAGGCGGCGAGGGCGTTGCCGAGGTTGAAGGCGCCGATGTTGACGGCGGAGGCCAGGGTGGGGGCGCCGGCGGCCTGGTCCAGGACCCGCTTCTGCAGCGGCGGCACGGTCGCGAAGCCGAGGGCGCCGATGAGGAAGACGGTGACGGCGGCGCCCGCCTTGTCGTGCGCGGTCAGGGTGAAGAGGGCCAGGACGACGGCCAGCGCGCCCAGGGACGCGTACAGCATCGGCATGAGGGCCCGGTCCGCGTAGCGGCCCCCGACGAGGTTGCCGGTGACCATGCCGAGTCCGAAGAGGACGAGCAGCCAGGTGACGGAGGTGTCGGCGAAGCCGGCGACGTCGGTCAGCATCGGGGTGATGTAGGTGATCGCGGCGAAGACCCCGCCGAAGCCGAGGACGGTCATCGCCATGGCGAGCAGTACCTGGACGTTGCGGAACGCCGCCACCTCGTGGCGCACCCGTACGCCCTCGGGGCGGGGCAGGTCGGGGACGAGGCGGGCGATGCCGAGCAGCCCGAGCACGCCGAGTGCGGCGACGAGCAGGAAGGTGACGCGCCAGCCGAGGTGCTGGCCGACGAGGGTGCCGAGGGGGACGCCGACCACGTTGGCGACGGTCAGGCCGGTGAACATCATGGCGATGGCGCCGGCCTTCTTCTCGGGTGCCACCAGCCCGGCGGCGACCACCGAGCCGATGCCGAAGAAGGCGCCGTGGGCGAGGGAGGCGACGACGCGTCCGGCCAGCATCACGCCGAAGGCGGGGGCGAGCGCGGAGAGCACGTTGCCGGCGATGAAGAGGCCCATGAGCAGCATCAGCATGCGCTTGCGGGGGACGCGGGTGCCGAGGACGGTCATCACCGGGGCGCCGAGGACCACGCCCAGGGCGTAGCCGGTGACCAGGAGGCCGGCGGTGGGGATCGAGACGCCGTAGCCGGCCGCGACCTCGGGGAGGAGGCCCATGATCACGAACTCGGTGGTGCCGATCCCGAAGGCTCCGATGGCGAGGGCGAGGAGCGCGAGAGGCATGACGAAGCTGCCCTTCAGATTGCGGGGGGGGCGGGGGTGGGCGCCGGGCGAACGTTTTTGCGCTCGCCGGTTACGCTCGTCCACATTAATTGCAGACGCGGATATTTGCAAGCGCGGGCTATTGCACCCGTGTCCTATCCTTGGCGGTACACGCGCGGACACGGCCACGCTCGCGCCACGCCCACGACGGAGGAGCCACATGACGGCCACGGACAGCGCACTGACCGGCCTCGCCCAGGGCTGGTGCGCCCTCTCCCTCCTCCACGGCCGGATCGAGGCGCACATCGAAAGGGCCCTCCAGGCGGGCCACGGGCTGAGCGTGCGCGAGTACTCGCTGCTGGACGTGCTCAGCCGCCAGCACGGCGGCCCGGGCGGGCACCTGCGGATGCACCAGGTCGCGGACTCGGTGGTGCTCAGCCAGAGCGCGACCACCCGGCTGGTCAGCCGGCTGGAGGACCGCGGGCTGCTGAGCCGCTACATCTGCGACACCGACCGCCGGGGCATCTACACCGACGTCAGCGAAGCGGGCCTGGCCCTCCTGGACCAGGCCCGCCCGACGAACGCCGCCGCCCTGCGCGAGGCCCTGGACGAGGCCGCGCTCGTACCGGAGCTGGCCCCGCTGGTGGCGGCGGTGGAGAACGGCACCCGCTAGCAGGGCGCGCCCTCCGGTCAGCCCCCCGGCTTCGCGGAGGGGCTCGGGCTGCCCGTCGGCGTGCCGGCCCCGCCGGAGGGGACCGGCGTGGCCGAGCCCCCGGCCGGCACGGTCGCCGGCGGCCCGGACCGCGGCGGGCGCACCGGCGCCGTCGAGGTCGACGCGGGCGGCGTGGGCGAGGGCGTTCCCGTCCCGGTACCCGATCCCGCGGGGACGGACGACGCGCCCGGCGGCACCGAGGCCGACGGCGACACGCTCGGCGCGGGCGAGCCCGAGGGGCCGGTCGGGCTGAGCTCCGGCGGCGCGGCGGGCGGCTCGGGGCGGACCGGCCGCTGGTCGGGCCCGCCGAGCACGAGGTATCCCGCCAGGGCTGCCGCGGCCAGGCCGGACACGCCCGCGAGGGTCCACGCCCCGCGCCGCAGCCACAGCGCGCGCGGGGACAGCCGCCGCAGGTGCGGGCCGGGCGGATCGGCGGGCCGCAGCGAGACCACCGTCACCTCCTCGGCACGGGCTTCCAGGGCCTGGCGCAGCCGGCGCTCCACGGGGCGTTCGCCGTCGGGCGCCGTACCCGTAGGACCGGTCATACCCTTCCCTCCAGAATCCGTTCCAGCGCGTCCAGGGCGCGGCTGGCGTTCGACTTCACCGCGCCCCGGCTGATGCCCAGGGTCTCGGCGATCTCCGCCTCGCTCATGTCCGCCCAGTACCGCAGCACCAGCACCTGGCGGCGGCGCGCGGTCAGTTGCCCCAGGGCCGCGAGCACCTCGCGGTGGGCCTCCCCCAGGACCACGGACGCCTCGGCGGAGGGGACGTCGGCGGTGGCCGGCGGGGTCCAGGCGCGGGCCGTGCGCCGCCGGCGCAGCACGGACCGCGCGGTGTTCACCACGGAGGTGCGCAGGTAGCCCAGCGCGTTGTCGACCTCCGCGATCTCCTCGCCGTACCGGCGGTAGAGGGCGGTGAAGGCGTCCTGGACCACGTCCTCGGCGGTGCCGAGGTCGTCGACGAGGAGCACCGCGAGCCGGACCATGCCCAGGCGGTGGGCGTGGTACAGCTCGCTGACGGTCGGCGGGCGCGGGACCTCCCCCGCGCCGGGGCCGCCGTCGCCGCCGTGACCGTACGCGGAGTCGTGCGCGTACGTGTAGGCGCGGGTCCCCGCCGCGGGGGCGCCGGGGCCGTCGCCGTACCCGCGGGGGCCGGCCGCGGCCGGTGCGGTGCGTTCGCGGCGCGTGATCCACCACCACAAGCCCCGCCACGTCCGGGCGGGGCCGGACGTGAGGGGGCTGGCGGATGGTGCGAGTTCGAGCACGGGTGTCCTCAGTTGGCGGCGCGGCGCCGCACGGCGAACAGGGCGCCGCCGCCCGCGGCGACGAGCGCGGCCGCGCCGCCGCCGAGGGCGAGGGTGGTCGCCGAGGAGCCAGTATGCGCCAGCTCGGAGCCCTCACCGGAACCGGCCGCCCCCGACGGGCTGGACGACGGCTGGGCGGAGGGCCGGGCGGAGGCCGGGTGCGAGGGGACCGGGGTGGGCGTGCCGCTCGCGGGCGAGGTCGGGGCGGGGCTCGGAGTGGCGCTGCCGCTGCCGCCGTTGCCGCCGCCCGCCGGGTGCGAGGGGACCGGGCTGGGCTTCCCGCTCGCGGGGTGCGTCGGGACCGGGCTGGGCACCGCGGAACCGGAGGGGGCGGGCGACGGCGAGGCGGATGCTCCCTGCGCGGCGGAGGCCGGCCCGGCGAGGGCGAGGACCGCCCCGGCGGCGGCAGCGGCGACGGCCGCCCGGCGGGCGGTGGCGGGAACAACGCGCTTCAGGTTCTTCACAGTGGCTCTCCACGGTCGGGTCCGGGGCGGGAACTTCGCCCTTCACCCCCGCACGACGTGCGAGTGCCCGATCGGTTGCCGCCGTTTCGGAAAAACTTCTCGCGCGTTCCCGCCACCCGGCGTCTCACGGCCGCGGCGGCGGCCAGGGGACCTCCTCCAGCAGGGGCAGCAGCACCTCCTCCTCGTGGTCGAGGTGGGCGTTCAGCTCCGCCGTCATCCGCGCCAGCTCGGCGCGGAACCGCTCGGGTTCGGCGATGGCCACCCCGCCCAGCAGGGCCACCAGTTCGCCCTGGATCCGGGCGACCGTACGGTGTTCCTCCCGCAGCCGCTCGAAGACGGGGGCCAGGTGCGGGTGGTGGGCCAGGGTGCCGGGGAACAGGTGGGCGTCCTCGCTGGTGTGGTGGAACTCCAGGCCCTGGCAGAAGGCCAGGCAGCGCTGGCGGATCTGGAGCCCCAGCCCGGGCGCCGGGGGGCCGCCGGGGCCGGTGTGGGCGGCGCGGGCGGCGAAGTGGGCCTCCGTCTCGGCGCCGACGTGGCGCAGCTGGGCCCGCAGCCAGGTGTGCACCTCCAGGAGTTTGCCGGCGAGGGTGCGGACCTCGGCGGGGGGCTGCCAGCCGTCGGGCTCGGCGGGCTCCAGCCGGACGACGGGGAGCGGGCGGGTCGTGCGGGCCTGGTAGTCGGCGTATCCGGGGGCGGCGCGGACGACGGCTGCGAAGAGCTCCTCGCGGCGGGCGCCTTCCGCGGGGACGGCGAGGGCGTCGAAGGCGTCGGTGCCGAGCTCGACCCGTACCTGGGGGTGGGCCAGGAGGTTGTGGTACCAGGCGGGGTGGGCGGGGGCGCCGAGGTTGGAGCCGACGACCAGCAGGACGCCCTCGTGGCGGACGAAGCCGAGCGGGGTCGTCCGTTCGGCTCCGGTGCGGGCGCCCGTGGTGGTGAGCAGGAGCAGGTCCTCGCCCTCGAACCAGCCGCCGACCTGGCCCCCGTTGGCGCGGAACTCTTCGATGACGGAGCGGTTGAAGTCCTGGGCGGGTGTGGTCGCGGGCACGGTCTCGGGTGCGGTCTCGGGTGTGGTGGGCACGTCTTTCGTTCTCTTTCTGGGCAGGCCGGTCCGGCACGCCCGCGCTCCCCCGACGGGCCGCGGTGGAGCGGGAGTCGCCGGGGCGGGGCGTGCGGGAGCGGGCGTACGGACCCGCGTGCGTGCGCGGTCGCGTACGGAGTGACGGAAGAAGGGGAGGCGGCGGCTCGATGGCCGGCCGCGACGCGGGAGCCGGCGGTGCGGCTGCGCTACGTCAACTGCGGGGCGCGGAGTACTGACTCATGGCGTGTCCCTGAGTGAAGGGTGTTCGCCCGATCACCGGCCGGCCCACTGCTCTGTGGCCGGAGTCACGCGACACCGTCGGCCATTAGACGCGGAGGGCAAGGGAGTTGTCAATGCCGATGATCTTGGAGGTGCTCCCGCAGGGCCCGGCCCAGGACGGCGACGCCCTCCTCGATCTCGCCCGCCGGCCCGGCCGCGTAGCCGAGGATCAGGCCCGGTGGGCCGGGGCGCAGCCGGTGCCAGGACAGCGGGTGCGTCTTGACCCCGAGGGCCAGGGCGGCCCCGGCGACGGCGGTGTCGTCGAAGGCCGCGCCGTCGAAGGTGACGGTCAGGTGCAGCCCGGCGGCGGCGCCGTGCACCCGGGCTCCGGGCAGGTGCCGGCCGACGGCCCGCAGCATCGCGTCGCGGCGGCGGCGGTGGCGGCGCCGGACGAAGCGCAGGTGGCGTTCCAGTTCGCCGGAGTCCATCAGGCGGGCGAGGACGAGCTGCGCGAGGACCGGGTTGCCGAGGTCGGCGTACCGCTTGGCCTCCACGACCGGTTCCCGCAGCCGGCGCGGGACCAGCAGCCAGCCCAGCCGGAGGGCCGGCGCCAGCAGTTTGGACACGCTCCCGGCGTAGCAGACCCCCTCGGGCGCCAGGGCCCGCAGGGCGGGGACGGGGGCGCGGTCGTAGCGGTGCTCGGCGTCGTAGTCGTCCTCCAGGACCAGTCCCCCGGCGGCGGCCCAGGCCAGCAGGTCGCGGCGGCGCTCGCCGTCGAGGACGACCCCGGTCGGGAACTGGTGCGCCGGGGTCATGAGGACCGCCCGCGCCCCGCTCGCCCGCAGCGCGGCCACGTCCAGCCCGGCCCGGTCCACGGGTACGCCGACGACGTCCAGGCCGCCGTGTTCCAGCTGTTGCCGCGCCCCCAGCGAGCCGGGGTCCTCCACCGCCACCCGGCGCACCCCGGCCGCGGGCAGCACCTGCGCGAGCAGCCCGAGGGCCTGCGCGACCCCGGCGACCACGACGACCTCGGCGGGATCGACCCGGATCCCCCGGTTCCGGGCGAGCCACCCGGCGACCGCCTCCCGGAGGGCGGGCGCGCCCTGCGGGTTGCCGTAGCCGAAGTCGGCCGGGGTGAGGGCGGCGAGGACCCGGCGCTCGGCCTGGAGCCAGGCGGTGCGCGGGAAGGCGGTGAGGTCGGGCACGCCGGGCGAGAGGTCGATGTGGCAGGGCTCGGCGCGCAGCGCGTCCACCAGCCCGCCGCGCGGTACCGCCGCCGCGGGCCCGGCCGCCGGGGGCGGCGGTGCGGCGACGACGACGGTGCCGGCCCGGCCCCGGCCCGCCACCTGGCCGGTCTCGGCGAGCCGCTGGTAGGCCTCGGTCACCAGCCCGCGGGAGACGCGCAGTTCGGCGGCGAGCACCCGGCTGGCGGGGAGCCGGCTGCCGACGGGCAGTGTGCCGTCGGCGATGGCGGCGCGCAGCCGGCCGGCGAGCCACTCGGTGCGGTTGCCGGGCGGGGCCTGGCCGATGTCGAGCTGGAGGAAGTCCGAGCCGGTTGTGGACCCCTCGGTGGCGCCTTCTTTGGACCTGCTCACGGGACCATTGTGCCTCCAGGCTGGACGGCATGAGCACCTCCACTCCCACTCCGTCCGCCCCGCCCGCCCCCTCCCCCTCCCTCTCCGCCTCCTCCTCCGTCCCGCTGCGGGACCTGGCCCCGGGGGCCATCGGGATGGCGCTGGTCGGCAGCAGCGTCACCGTCTCCCGCTCCCTGGTGGACGCCCCGCTGTTCGCCGCCCAGGCGGTCCGCTACGTGGCCGCCGCCGTGATCCTGGTCCTCCTGGCCCGGGCCGCCCGGGTGCCGCTGTCCCGGCCGCGGGGGCGGGAGTGGCTGTGGCTGGCCGGGATCGCGGCCGGCGGGCTGGTGCTGTTCAACGTGGCCGTGGTGCGGGGCGTGGCGCACGCCGAGCCGGCCGTGATCGCCGTCGCGGTGGCCTCCGTACCCGTCCTGCTGGGGGTGGTCGGCCCGCTGCTGGAGAAGCGCCGGCCCAGCCGCCGGGTGCTGCTGGCGGCGCCCGTGGTGGTCGCGGGGGCGGTCCTGGTCGAGGGGACGGGGCGCACCGACGCCGCCGGGGTGGGCTGGGCGGTGCTGGCGCTGGCCTGCGAGGCGGCGTTCACGCTGCTCGCGGTGCCGGTGCTGGGGCGGCACGGCGCGTGGGGGGTGTCCGTGCACGCGGTGTGGATGGGGGCCGTGATGCTGGGGGCGCTGTCGGTGTGCACGGAACGCCCGTCCGCCCTGGCGGAGCTGACGGCCCGCCAGTGGGGTGCCGTCGGGTACCTGGCGGTGCTGGTGACGGCGGTGGCCTTCCTGCTCTGGTACCGCACGGTGGCGGCGGTGGGCTCCGGCCGGGCGGGGCTGCTGACCGGCGTCGCCCCGCTCGCGGCGGCCTGCGCCGGGGCCCTGTCGGGTGGCGGGGTCCCCCGCCCGGCGGTGTGGCTGGGCCTGGTGGTGGTGGTCACCGGCCTGGCCCTGGGCCTGCGCGGCGGCCAAGACGCCTCCCCCGCCGCCTGATCCCGCCCCGCCCGCTCTGGCCGTCGAGCGGACGGCGCAGGGACCTCCGGCTCAGGTTCCGGCGGGGACCAGGACCACGGCCGTGCCGTAGGCGCAGACCTCGGTGCCTGCGTCGGCGGCGTCCGTCACGTCGTAGCGCATCATCAGCACCGCGTTGGCGCCGCGCGCCCTGGCCTGCTCGATCAGCCGTTCCATGGCCTGGTTGCGGGTCGCCACGAGGGTCTTGGTGAGGCCCTTCAGCTCGCCGCCGATCATGGACTTCAGGCCGGCTCCGATCTGGCTGCCGAGGTGCCGGGAGCGCACGGTGAGCCCGAACACCTCGCCGATGACCTGCTCGACGCGGTAGCCCGGGACGTCGTTGGTGGTCACGACCAGGACTCCGGTCTGCTGGGCGCCGGGGCCGCCGCCGTAGTCTTCGATACCCATGGGCCCACTGTGCTGCCCGTGGCGGCCGCGCGCATCCGCTGGGCTCCGGGTCTCACATGGGGGCCAACCTGAAGATATTGGGCATATCGGGCTAATCGGCGGTGCGTCGGCCGGGGCTGCGCCCCCCGCCTCGTCATAGTCGTCCGTGGCAGCCTGCGGGCTGCCGCCCCGAGCCGCGCCCTGCGGCCGGGCGGAAGACTTCGTGGAGGAGCGGCTCATGCTGAAGCCCACCAGGACCATCCTCGCTCTTGCCGCCGGCAGCATGGTGCTCGGCCTGTTCGGCGCGGGCGTCGCCGTCGCGGACGAGGGTCCGGTGGACGGGGCGCCGGGCAAGGCGCAGGTCCGCGGCGACGACGACGGCTACGACGAGTACAGCGAGTACGACGACGGGGACGGGTACGAGGACTCCGACGGCGACGAGGGGTACGACGACGGCGACGAGGGCCGGCCGGGCGGCGACGGGCCCGTCATCTACCCCAAGCCCAAGTACGCCCTGGGCCGGGTCGTCTCGCAGGGCCCGCTGAAGATCCGCAGCAAGCCCACCACGCACTCCAAGGTGCTGGGCCACGTGCACCCCCACCAGAAGCTGACGCTCGTGTGCAAGAAGCGCGGCGAGAAGGTCGACGGCAACGGCATCTGGTACCTGCTGGAGCGCAAGGACGACGACGACCGCGCGGCGGGCAAGAAGTACGACCACAAGCGCGCCTGGGTCTCCGCCCGCTGGGTCAAGGACGTCACCCCCGTGAAGTGGTGCCGCTGAGCCTCGCCGACCGCGCCGGAGGGCGTGCGGGACGGGCCTCGCGGCCCCGTGTCCCGCACGCCCTCCGGCGTGTCAGAAGTCCCCGTAGTTGACCTGCCAGGTCGGCAGTCCCATCCGGCGCCAGACGGCGACCACCCGGTCCCGGTCGTCGAGCGAGACCCGCACCGCGTAACGGTCGCGGACGTGCGCGTCGAAGAGCTCGGCCTTGACCACGTCGTCGCGGCGGGTGTCGCCCTTCGCCCGCATCCACAGCTCGTCGTAGGGCACCTCGTGGCGCCGCAGCCAGGACTCCGTCTGCTCCCGGTGCTCCTCGCCGCGCCCGGACAGCAGCACGATGACGTCGCCGTCCGCACGCCGGAAGGCGTCGAGCGCGTGCCGTACGGGCTCGTTCAGCAGGTCGATGTCGCAGCGCGAGAAGTCGTACGGGCCCCGGTCGCCGGTGAGGGCGAGGGTGCCGTCGATGTCGCACATCACGGCCGGCGGCAGTTCCGGGTCGGCGACGTACGGGCGGACGGGCGGCTGGTCGTTCAGCCACTCCGCGGTGAGCCGCCAGCCGCCCTTCTTCGCCTTGGCGTGCTTGTCGGCCAGGATCCGGATGATCTCCTCGCCGACCGGCCGCTCCCGCGCCGCGTCGCGGCGCAGGCACTCCTCGACCGGCACGTCGGTGAAGTCGTGCACGACGAAGGTGGCGCGCCCGGCCACCGCCGCCTTGAGCCGCTTGGGGATGTTCGACGTCAGGTGGGTGTTGTCGACGACCACGTCGAAGCCGTCGTCGACGGCGGCGCGGACCGCCGCGTCCTGGACGGCGAGCACGGTCTGCTCGTGCCGGTAGGACCGGCCGCGCTCGGGGTCGGGCAGGTCGAGCATGGCCCGCAGGTCGTCGAGGTTGACCCGGCGGACGCGGCCGCCGGCCTCGGCCTGGAGGGCGCGGGCGGCGGTCGTCTTGCCCGAGGCCGGCAACCCCGTCATGACGTGGACCACGGGGAGGCGGGGCTCTTCGGACACGTTCAGTTCTCCTCGTCGGTGGTGTAGGGGTCGGCCGTCTCCGGCCGTACGGCCCGCCAGCTGACGAGCTCGGTCGAACGGCCGTCCAGGCGCAGGAACACGGCCGAGCGGATCGTGCCGTCGGGGACCTCCCGCACGGCGCGGGCGAAGGCGGCCCGGTCGCCGGCCAGGTGGGCCAGGGAGTCGAAGGCCTCGTCGACGGCCCGCTCGCGGCGGGTGAACTCCGCTTCCAGGCCCTCGATCACCTCGCGCACCCAGGCGTCGAACTCGTCGGGGACCTGTTCCAGGAGCTCGTCGAGCGGGCGGCCGCCCTTGGAGCGGACGCCCTGGAGCTCGGCCACCGACAGGCCCAGGCCCTGGGCGAGGCGCTTGACCGACGTCCCCGCGAAGCGCTGGATGCCGTGGCTGCGCCACACGTCCCGCTCGGTGACGCCGGTCAGCAGCTTGTGCAGGCGCACGTACTCCGAGAGCTTGGCCTTCGCCCGGACGCCGGAGGCGAACCGCAGCACGAACCCCTCGGCGTCGGTGCCGGCCGCGGAACCGCCGCCGGGCAGGGTGTTGGACTCGGCCAGCGCGAGGAGCTCGTCGAGCGGCATGGCGGGCCACACCCTGACGACGGAGCCGATGCCCTGCCAGTGGCCGGCGGCCTCGGCGAGCGGCACCTCGGCCCCGTCCGGGCCGAAGGCGGCGAGGAGAACGAGGTCGCGGCGGTCGCCGTAGTCCACCACGATCCGGTTCTGCGGGTAGAGCATCTCCGCGAGGTAGGTCGTGCCGGGCACCAGGGCCGAGGTGTCGCGGGTGTCGAGCAGGCGCTGCGCCCAGGCGGCCTGGGAGCTGATGAAGGACCCCTTGGAGGCGACCCGCCAGTGGTCCGCGTAGTGGAAGACCACGGCGAGGCTGCCGTCGACCTTGTCGTACACCTCGAACGTCTCGTCGGGGAGGACGGGCGCGTAGGGGCGGCCGGAGGTGTGCTCGCCGACGTTGAAGAACTTCGGCAGCGGCAGCGCGACGACCGCTCCGGTCTCGTCGTCGGCGACGAGACCGCGGCAGCGGGTGGTGACCGCGTTCCACACCTGTTCGTACTGCGCGGTGCGCGTGTACGTGTAGATGGACAGCGGCAGTTCGGGGTGCCGCTTGCGGCTCACGTGCCCGGCGTCGATGGCGTCCGCCAGCTCCTGCGCGGGCAGCAGGCCGTGCAGAGTCAGGTGCTCCTGGCTCATGTGGGGTTCCTCCCGGTTCGAGATGGCTCATTCTCGCCTGCGGGAGGGAGCCCCCGGTAATCAATTACTACTGGTCACCGGCGAGGCGGTTGATGTCCGGGGAGCGCAGGATCCGGGTGCCGGGCTCCGATCCGGGGGTCGCCACCGCGATCATCGCCCGGCCGAGGGCCTTCGTGGTGGTGAACTGCTTCGGTGCGAACCGGCCCACGAGGGGGTAGAGCGGTTTGGTGACGACGTACCCCACGCGGTGGAGCCAGGTCCGGGTCGGCATGCCGCTGACGGGCTGGACGATGCTGGGCCGGAACATGTAGGCGCTGAAGGGCAGGGCGAGCAGCTCGTTCTCCGTCCTCCCCTTCACCCGGGCCCACATGGTGCCGCCCTGTTCGGTGCTGTCGGTGCCCTCGCCCGTGACGTAGGTGAAGGTCAGGGCCGGATTGGCGGCGGCCAGCGGGCGGGCGACGGCGAGCGTCAGGTCGTGGGTGACGGCGCGGTACTCCTCCTCCTTCTTGCCCAGGGAGGAGATGCCCAGGCAGAAGAAGCAGGCGTCGTAGCCGGACAGTTCACCGGCGAGGTCCGACAGGTCGCTCGGGTCGGGACGGATGTGCTCGCGCAGCTTGGGGTGGCTGACGCCGAGCGGGGTACGGCCGATGGACAGGACGCTCTTGACGGAGTCGTCGCGCAGGCATTCGAGCAGTACGCCGCGCCCGAGCATTCCGGTTCCGCCGTAGAGGATGACGTTCATGGGCTCAGCGTAGGTGCGTGCCCGGCGGCCCGGGCCCGCGGGTGCGGCTGCCGTCGAGCGGCTGTGGGCCGTCCTTCGAGCGGTGCCGGCCGGCCCCCGTCAGGCCGCCCCGCGGCCGGGTCGGCGGCTGAGGGCGAAGGCGAGGAAGGTCAGGACCCAGGCGGCGACCGCGATCCACAGCAGTACCTCGCCGAGGGGGCGCAGCCAGGGGACGCCGGTCGCGGGGGCGGCGGTGAGGCAGGCGGTGGCGGTCATGCCGAGGGGGAAGACGGTGGACCAGCGGCGGACGTCGTAGCCCGGGCGGGGGCTGCGGAGTTCGGCGGCGAGGAGGACGGCGTAGCAGGCCAGGGAGATGCCCAGCGCGCAGAGGGTGACGGCGCGCAGGGCCGTGTGCGCCGGGCCGGTCCACAGGGGCAGGGTGGTCAGTTTCGCCCCGGCGAGGGCGGTGATGGACAGGGCCCCGCCGGCCACCCAGTGGTCGCCCGCCCCGCTGACGACCTCGCGGAAGTCGAACCGGGTCAGGGCGAGGCCGTACAGCAGCAGGCCCAGGCAGAAGCAGGCCAGGGCGGCGAGGGCGAGCCAGCGGAGGTTCCCGGCGGCGGCGAGGGCGGCCGCGAGGACGGCGAGGCCCTGGGTGGCGACGCAGACGAGGAAGGCGGCGCCCGGCATGCGGCGGCGCCAGTGCCGCAGGACGGAGACGAGGAGCCCGGGCCACAGCAGGGCGGCCAGCGCGAGCAGGGCGGCGGCCTCGCGCGGCCGGCCGAGCTGGGAGAGGCGGGCGCCGAGCACGGTGGTCGCGGCGACGGCGGTGAGGGCGGCCGGGGTGTCCGCCTCGGCCCGGAACCGGCCCCGGTCGCCGACGAGCCGGACGGCGAAGTCGCCGGCCAGGACGAGCCACAGCCCGCCCGCGACGACCAGCGCGGCGAGGGAGAGCCGGGTGTGGCCGGTCAGCTCCAGGCCGATGGAGAGGATCCCGCAGGCCATGACCGCCCCGCCCGCGGCGGGCTCCAGGGCGGAGCACCAGGACCTCGGACGGCTCCCGCTGCGCATGGCCTCACATTACGCCGCGGGTGCGGAACTGGACGCTGATCCGGGGGCCGACGGCCCGTGCCGTCTTGGGGACGGCGTGTTCCATGGTGCGCTGGCAGGAGCCGCCCATGACCACGAGGTCGCCGTGGCCCAGCGGCAGCCGCAGCAGGGTGGGGCCGCCGTCCCGGGGGCGCAGGACGAGGTCGCGGGGGTCCCCGACGGAGAGGATGGCGACCATGGTGTCCTCGGTGGAGGAGCGGCCGGTGCGGTCGCCGTGCCAGGCGACGCTGTCGCGGCCGTCGCGGTAGAGGCAGAGCCCGGCGGTGGCGAAGGGCTCGCCGAGTTCGGCGGCGTAGTGCCGGCCGAGGGCGTCGCGGGCCTCGGTGAGCACGGGGTGCGGGAGCGGCTCGCCCTCCCCGTAGTGGGCCAGCAGCCGGGGGACCTCCACCTCGCGGTCGTACATCTGCCGCCGCTCGGCGCGCCAGGGGACCTCGGCGGCGAGCCGTTCGAAGAGGGCGTCGGCGCCGGTGAGCCACCCGGGGAGGTGGTCGGCCCAGGCGCCGGCTCCGAGCACGGTCCTGCGTACCGGTGAGAGCGGTCCGAGGCGGATCTCGTCGGTCTGGTCGAAGAGGGAGCCCTGGAGTGCGTGCATGGGAACAGCCTACTCCTCACCTCGAACACATGCTCGAAAGAACGGGTGGCTCCGGGGTCTGGCCCGGCGGCCGCCGGAAGAGGATCATGGCCGCACACCGGCCCCCGCCGGGCCACAGAGTCGTGGAGGTACACGTGTCGGTCGCGCCCAGTCATGCGTCAGGAAGCCACCGGGTCCCCCTGCTGGAGGAGACGATCGGGGACAACCTCGACCGCACCGTGCGCCGCTTCCCCGACCGGGACGCCCTCGTCGACGTGGCCGCCGGACGGCGGTGGACGTACGCGGAGCTGGCCGCCGACGTGGACGTCCTGGCCCTCGGCCTGCTGGACCTCGGCATCACCGCCGGCGACCGCGTCGGCATCTGGGCCCCCAACCGGGCCGAGTGGACCCTGGTCCAGTACGCCACCGCGAAGATCGGGGCGATCCTGGTCACCGTCAACCCGGCGTACCGCTCGCACGAGCTGGAGTACGTGCTGAACCAGTCCGGGATGCGGCTGCTGGTCGCGGCGGACAGCTTCAAGGGCTCGGACTACGCGGCGATGATCGAGGAGGTCCGGCCGCGCTGCGCGGACCTGGAGTTCACCGTGCTGCTGGGCGGCCCGCAGTGGGACTCGCTACGGGAGCGCGGCGCCCTGGGCGACCCCGCGGACCTGGCGCGGGCGGCCGCGGCCCTGGACCCGGGCGACCCGGTCAACATCCAGTACACCTCGGGGACCACGGGCTTCCCCAAGGGCGCCACCCTCTCCCACCGCAACATCCTCAACAACGGCTTCTTCGTCGGCGAGCTGTGCGGCTACACCGAGCGGGACCGGGTGTGCGTACCGGTGCCCTTCTACCACTGCTTCGGCATGGTCATGGGCGCCCTCGCCTGCACCAGCCACGGGGCGGCGATGGTGATCCCGGCGCCGGCCTTCGACCCGGCGGCCACCCTCGCCGCGGTGGAGGCGCAGGCGTGCACCTCGCTGTACGGGGTGCCGACGATGTTCATCGCCGAACTGGCCGCGCCCGGCTTCGACGGGTACGACCTGTCGAGCCTGCGCACCGGGATCATGGCCGGCTCGCCCTGCCCGGTCGAGGTGATGAACGAGGTGATCGAGCGGATGGGGATGACCGAGGTCTCCATCTGCTACGGCATGACGGAGACCTCCCCGGTGTCGACGCAGACCCGGGCGGACGACTCCGTGGAGCGCCGGGTCTCCACCGTGGGCCGGGTCGGACCGCACCTGGAGGTCAAGGTCGTCGACCCGGAGACCGGCGCCGTCGTCCCGCGCGGCACCCCGGGCGAGCTGTGCACCCGGGGCTACTCGGTGATGCTCGGCTACTGGGGCGAACCGCAGAAGACCGCCGAGGCCGTCGACGGGGACGGCTGGATGCACACCGGCGACCTCGCGGTCATGGACGCGGACGGCTACCTGAGCATCACCGGCCGGATCAAGGACATGGTGATCCGGGGCGGCGAGAACCTCTACCCGCGCGAGATCGAGGAGTTCCTGCACGGCCACCCCGACGTCCTGGACGTCCAGGTCATCGGCGTCCCCGACGCCAAGTACGGGGAGGAGCTGATGGCCTGGGTGCGGATGCGCGAGGGGGCGGAGCCGCTGACCGCGGAGGCGGTCCGCGCGTACTGCGCGGGCCGCCTGGCCCACTTCAAGATCCCGCGCTACGTCCACGTCGTGGACGAGTTCCCGATGACGGTCACCGGCAAGATCCGCAAGGTGGAGATGCGCGAGACGGCGGCCCGCCTGCTGGAGTCGATGTAGTACGCATTTCGTTGCTCAGGGCGGCAGTTGGGGCTTTGATCACGCATGGCAGGCTGTCGCCATGCAGTTGCGTGATGTGATCCTCTCCGGCGGCCCGGCGCCGTTGCGGTACCTCGTCGGCGGCGAGGAGGGGCTCCGGCGGCCCGTGCTCGCCGCCGTGACCATCGACCTGCCGGATCCGGGGCGGTTCATCTCCCCGGGCGACCTGGTGCTGTCGGGGCTGGTCTGGCTGCGGCCGGACCTCGGGCGCGCCGACGCCTTCGTACGGATCGTCCTGGAGGCGGGCGCCGTCGCGCTGGGGGCGGGCGAGGCGGAGTTCGGGAACGTCCCGGACGAGCTGGTGCGGGCCTGCGAGCGGCACGGGCTGCCGCTGTTCGCGGTCGGCGTGGACGTGCCCTTCGGCCCCGTCGCCGAGTTCGTGGCGCGCGGCCGCAGCGGGGCCCGCGTCGGGAACCTCGCCGCGCTGGTGGACCGGCACCGGCGGCTGATGGCGCCCCGGCCCGGCAGCGGCGCCGGGGCCGGGGCGCTCCTGGACCTGCTGCTGTCCGAGCTGGACCTGCGGGCCCATGTCCTGTCCCCCACCGGGCGGCTGATCGCCGGCGCCCGGCCGCCGCTGCCGGAGCGGACGGCCACCACCCTGGCCGGGCGGTTCCTGGCCGCCGAACGCTCCGGCCGGCGCGCCCCGCACCGCACGGCCGCCCACGGGGTGCCCTACTCGCTGTTCCCGGTGCGGTCGGCGCCGGGGGCCGGGCCCGCGCTGACCGACTGGGCCGTCGCCGTGGAGGCCGACAGCGGGGACTGGCACGACGAGCGCATCGGCCTGGTGGAACGGCTGGCCGGGCTGATCGCCGTGGAGCGCGGCGGCCGTGACGCCGACCGCACCGCGCGCCGGCGGGCCGCCGGCCGGCTGCTCGGACTGCTGGACTCCGGCGGGAGGGGCACCGGGGCGCGCGACCAGGTCCGGGACGCCGCCGGGCGGCTCGCGGCGGAGGCGCCCGGCGACGGGGGCCGCTGGCAGGCCGTCGCGGCCCGGCTGGACGGCGTACCGGGCGGCGACGGGCCCTCGCCGGTGCGCGGCCTGCTGGAGGAGGTGCTGCTGCACCCGGCCTGCCTGGGGCCGGGCGCCGCCCGGCGGATCGGGCTCGCCGCCGCGCTCGACGGGCGCGAGGCCGTGGCCTTCGTACGGGTCGCCCCGGGCGGGGAGCTGACCGCGGAGGCGGTCCGGGAGGCCGCGGGCGGTGCGCTGCCGCGCGGGCTGCGCGGCGGGGAACGGCTGAGCCTCGGCCTCGGCGACCCGGTGGCCGAGCCGGACGACCTGCGGCACACCCTGGCGGAGGCCCGCGGCGCCCGCCGGGCGGCGGCCGGCCCGGAGGCGGAGGCGGTCGCCGTGTGCGGCACCGGGGACATGGCGGCGCACGTCATGTCGTTGCTGCCGCTGCTCCCCGCCGAGGTCAGGCGGGCCTTCAGCCGCCGGCTGCTGGCGCCGCTGCACGCGTACGACCGGCGCCACCAGTGCGAACTGGTCCCGACGCTGCGCTCGTTCCTGGAGCACGACGGCTCGTGGGCGCGCTGCGGGGAGGCCCTGCACCTGCACGTGAACTCGCTGCGGTACCGGATCAGCCGGATCGAGTCGCTGACCGGGCGGGACCTGGCCCGGCTGGAGGACAAGATGGACTTCGCGGCGGCCCTGCGCATGGACTGATTCCCGCACCGGCCCCGCTCACCGCGCGTGCCGGATCCGGGCCAGGAGCAGGACCGTGTCATCGGTGGCCGCGTCGGGGACCATGGCCGACAGGACCCGGTCCACCTCCTCCTCCAAGGGGCCCCCGACCGCCGCGAGCCGCTTCCGCAGGGCGTCCAGGCCCGTCTCGATGTCCTGGCCGCGGGCCTCGACGAGCCCGTCGGTGTAGAGCGCGAGGACGGCACCGTCGGGGAGACGGGCGCCCTCCGAGCGGAACGGCACCCCGCCGACGCCGAGCGGGACGCCGAGTCCGCCGCCGAGGGTCTCGACGGTGCCGTCGGGGCGGCGCAGCAGGGGCGGGGGGTGGCCGGCGTTCGCGATGCGGGCCCGGCCGGTGTGCGGGTCGTACTCGACGTAGACGCAGGTGGCCAGTTCGATGCCGGACTCCCGGGCGCACGCGTCGAGTTCGCCGAGGATCCGCTCGGGCTCCGGGCCGTGGCGGGCCAGCGCCTTGGCGGTGATGCGCAGCCTGCCCATCGAGGCGGCGGCGGGCACCCCGTGTCCCATGACGTCGCCGACGACGAGGGCGACCCGGTCCCCGGGCAGCTCGATCACGTCGTACCAGTCGCCGCCGACCTCGGTGGCCCGGCTGCCCGGCAGGTAGCGGTGGGCGATGGCCACGTGCTCGCTGCGGGCCAGGGCGCTCGGCAGCAGGGCGCGCTGGAGGGTGAGGGCGATGTCCTGGACCCTGCTGTAGAGGCGGGCGTTGTCCAGGCACAGGGCGGCGCGGGAGGCGAGTTCCCCGGCCAGGCTCAGGTCCTGTTCGGTGAAGTCGGGGCGGGCGCGGGAACGTCCGAACATGGCGATGCCCTGCACCGTGCCCCGGGCGACGAGCGGGGCGATCACGATGCGGTCCAGGCCGCTCTCCAGGAGCAGCCGGGCGCGGCCGGGCCGGTCGGTGGCCCCGGCCGCGAACTCCTCGTCGACCCCCACGCACAGCGGGCGGCCGCCGGCGAGCATGCGGTGGATGCCGGAGCCCGCCGGGTACTCCACCCGCTCCAGGCCGGCCACCAGCTCCGGCGCGGGCGGCGGCAGGACGGTGCCGGAGGCGATACGGCGGGTGAACAGGGGCAGCCGCGGGTCGAAGGCCTCCGCGGGGTTCATCCACTCCACCAGCTCGACCACGCAGCCGTCGCAGAAGTCCGGTACGGCCACCTCGACCAGTTCCCGGGCGGTGGTGTCCACGTCCAGGGAGGTGCCGACGCGGGCCGCGGCCCGGTCCAGCAGGGCCAGCCGCCGGCGGGCCGCGGTGGCCTCCAGCAGGGCGCGCTCCCGGTCGGTGACGTCGACCAGCAGGCCGCCCACGCCGGGGCGGGTCTCCCCGGCCCGGCTGAGCGGGAACAGGCTGACCGAGCGCACCTGGTCGCGGTCGGGGCGGCCGGGGGTGCGCATCCCCACCAGGGCGTCGACCAGGGGGCGGCCTTCCTCGGCGACGGCGCGGAGCATGCGCTGGAACTCGCCGTCGTCGGAGGTGAGCATGATCTCGTCGGTGGCGCGGCCCAGGTGGGCGGCGACGGGGAGGCCGTCCATGTCGGCCAGGGCCTGGTTGAGGTGGACGTAGCGCAGGTCCTGGTCGAGCATGACCAGGCCGATGGGGCAGGTCTCGAAGAGGGCGTCGAGGAAGGCGAGGTTGGTCTTCACCCGGTCGAGCTCGTCCCCCCGGCTGGCCAGCCCCATGACCACCGGGTCGTCGGCGCTGCCGGCCACCGGGAAGACGCGGAACCCGCAGTCGAAGACGGAGCCGTCGCGGTGCAGGGCCGGCAGCCGCACCCGCCAGTACCCGAGGGTGCGGGCCCGCTCCGTCAGCCGCGCGGCCGAGCCGGGGGTCCCCGCGGGGGGTTCGGGGAAGAGGGCGGCGGCGGGCCGGGACAGCACGTCGGCCGCCTCGTGCCCGAAGAGCTCCTGCGCGCCGGGCCCCCAGAAGCGGATCCGGCCGTCGGCGTCCATGCCGAAGACGGCCACGGGCACGTGCTCCAGCAGGGACCCCGGCTCCGACCGGATCGGACCGGCGGCCCCCGGGCCCCGCGCCTGCTCCGACGGCACGGGAAGCCTCCTCTGCCCCGGGCGCGCGGGGGGACGCGCGCCGCTCCCCTACATTCTGCGCGCCATCGGCGGAGCGGACATCACGGCGCGGGCCCGTCCCGCGCGACCACCCGGCGCGGCTCGAGGACGATCTGGCGCCGGGCGAAGCGGCCGGGCGGGATCCGTGGCGGGCGCTCGCCCTCGGCCTCGCAGGGCAGCGGTCCCTCCCGCTCCGGGAGGGGCACCTCCTCGACCTCGGCGGTGACGGCCGTACCGCAGCCGGCACACCGGAAGACGGTCATCCCCCGTCCCTCACGCGGAGCGCACCGCCCGGGGCGCGGGCGGCCCGGGCGGGGCGCAGCCGTACCGGGACCACCCCGCCGGCGCACGCGTCGCCCGGGGGCGGACGGAATCCCAGGCCGCTGCGGGGCCTGCCGGGCCTGGCACCCCCTACCGCGCGGAGGCGCCCCGGCCGTTCAGCGGGGTGTTGGCGGTGATGGTGCCGTCCGAGCCGGAGACCGTCACCGCGTGGCGGACGCCGTCCGGGCCGAGGACCACCGCGCGCCAGGCGCTGCCGCCGCCCTGCTGGGCGACCGCACGCAGGCCCTCGACCTTGCCGCCCTCCACCGCCGCGGCCGCCTTCTCCGCCGCCTGGCCGATGGGCAGGGCCGGCAGCGGCGCGGGCGCCTGCCCGTGCGCCGGGGCGTGCCCGGCGAAGCCGCCGCGCGCGGGGCCGGCGCCGTCGCGGACCTTCGGGCCGGCCTTGTGTGCGCCCTCGGGGGCGTGCGGGCGGCCCGGCTCCGGGCGGACGAGGTGGCGGGCCCGGTCGGCGTGGCCGTGGTGGTGCGCGGCCACGGCCACCGCTGTCGCCCCGCCGCCCACGATCACCGCGGCCGCGCCGACGGCCACCGCCCAGCGCGCGCCCGTGCCCCGGGGGACGACGCCGCCCAGCCCCTTGCGCGCGGGCTTCGCGGGCTGCTCGACGGGCTGCTCCGACGGCTGTTCGGGCTGCTCGGACGGCGGCAAAGACTCAGACATACCGGCACTCCTCAGGCACAACCGGGCACCACACCCGGCTCGTCGCCGAGCATGCCGGGGCCATGCTGAAGCCCACCTGAAGCCGCCTGAAGACCCCTTCAGCAAAGCCCCCACCCCACCTGAGACCCTGGTCGGCATGCGCGTACTGGTGGTGGAGGACGAACGACGGCTGGCGCTCGCCCTCCAGCGGGGGCTCCGGTCGGAGGGCTTCTCGGTGGACGTGGCCCACGACGGGCCGCAGGGCCTGTGGATGGCCTGCGAGCACGACTACGACCTGATCGTGCTCGACATCATGCTGCCCGGCCTCAACGGCTACCGCGTCTGCGCCCGGCTGCGCGCCGCCGGCAACGAGTCCGGGATCCTGATGCTCACGGCGAAGGACGGCGAGTACGACGAGGCCGAGGCCCTGGACACCGGCGCCGACGACTTCCTCTCCAAGCCCTTCTCCTACCTCGTCCTCGTCGCCCGCCTCCGCGCCCTGGGCCGTCGCACGGGCCGCCGCGGCCCGCGGACCATGGAGTTCGGCGACCTGCTGGTCGATCCCGCGCGCCACCTGTGCTCCCGCGGCGGGACGCAGATACGGCTGACCGCCCGCGAGTTCGCGGTGCTGGAGTGCCTGGCCCGGCGCGCCGGCGAGGTGGTGCCCAAGCGGGAGATCCTGGAACAGGTCTGGGACAGCGCCTTCGACGGCGATCCGAACGTGGTCGAGGTACACGTCAGCGCGGTGCGCCGGAAGATCGACGCGCCGTTCGGCCGGTCCGCCCTGGAGACCGTGCGCGGTGCCGGCTACCGGCTGGCGGCCGACGGTGGCTGAGGCGCCCGCTCCGGCCGGGACCGGCGCGGTGCGCCGCCCGCCCGGCCGCGTACGCGGACCCCTGCGCCGCCTGCTGCGGCGGCTCGGGCCCGCCACCGTCCGTGGACGGGCCACCGCCGGCGCCGTCGTCGTCGTGGCGGCGGCCCTCGCCCTGGCCTCGTTCGCCCTGCTCGGGCTGCTCAGGGCCAACCTGCTGCGCAACGCCGAGCGCGACGCCGAGCGGCAGGCGCTCACCATCGCCCGGCTGGCCGCCGCCGGCGGGCTGGACCGGATGCGCGCGCCGCTGCCCGGCGCCGACTTCGTCCAGGTGGTGGGCGCCCGCGGCCGGGTGCTGCGGGCCACCCCCAACCTGGCCGGCGCGCCCGCGCTCGGCCCCGGCGGGCCGGCCGGCCCCGGAACGGCCTTCCACACCTGGCGGGTCAGGCCGCTCGGCGGCGAACACCGGCTGAGGGTCGTCCAGGTCACCACGGACACCCCGCAGGGCCTGGTCACCGTGTACGTCGGCACCTCCTTGCGCGACGTGGACGCCGCCGACGACACCACCACCGCCGCGCTCGCGGTCGGCGGGCCGCTGCTCCTCGCCACGGTGGCCCTGGTCACCTGGCGGGTGACCGGCCGCGCCCTGCGGCCCGTCGAGGCGATCCGCGCGGAGGTCGCCGAGATCACCGACCGGGACCTGCACCGCCGGGTCCCGGTACCCCCCACCCGGGACGAGGTGGCCCGCCTCGCCGAGACCATGAACGCCACCCTGGACCGGCTGGAGTCCTCCGGGCACCGCCAGCGCCGGTTCATCGCCGACGCCTCGCACGAACTGCGCAGCCCGCTCACCGCGCTGCGCACCCAGCTGGAGGTGGCCCTCGCCGTCCGGGACCCGGAGCTGTGGCCGGAGCTGATCGGCGGGGCGCTGGAGGACACCGAGCGGCTCCAGCACCTGGCCTCGGACCTGCTCCTGCTGGCCCGGATCGACGCCGCCCAGCCCCTCGTGGCGGCCCGGCTGGACCTGGGCGACGTGGTGCGGTCCGCGGTGGAGGCGCGCCACGGCGACCGGGTCCCCGTACGCACGCGGCTGGAGGCCGGCGTGGAGGTGGAGGGCAGCGAGCTGTGGCTGACCCGCGTGGTCACCAACCTGCTCGACAACGCCCAGCGGTTCGCCGACCGCCGGGTCGAGGTCCTCCTGCGCACCGCGACCGCCGACGGGGCCCGGACGGCCGTACTGGATGTGCTCGACGACGGCCCCGGCATCCCGCCCGCCGACCGGGAGCGCGTCTTCGAGCGGTTCACCCGGCTCGACGACGCCCGCAGCCGCGACCACGGCGGCGCCGGCCTGGGCCTGGCCATCGCCCGCGACCTGACCGCCCACCACGGCGGCACCCTCACCGCCGAACCGTCGGACCGCGGTGCCCGCCTGCGGGCCGTCCTGCCCGCGGCGGCCGTTTCCTGACGGGAACCTGACGCCCGCCAACCGGGTCCATACGCACCGCTGACGTACGGGCGGCGCCGGCGGGCGTTCAATGGAGTCCGGACGGTTGGCGGCGCGACGCGGGAGGGGCCGGCGGTGGACGAACGGCGGGTGGTTGCGGGTGTGAGCGGCGGGCCCGGGAGTCTGACGGCCCTGCACCGGGCCGCCGACGAGGCCCGGTTGCGCGGGGCCGGGCTGTGGGCGGTGCTGGCCTGGCAGCCGCCCCGCGGGGGCCTGGGCAGCCGGGGTTCCTGCGTCTGCGACACCTACCCCGAGTACCGCGACGCGGCGGCCGCCCGGCTGCGCGACGCCCTCGTCACCGCCTTCGGGCCCGGCGGTCCCGGCGTCCCCCTGAAGGCGCAGATCGTACGGGGCACCCCGCGGGCCGTCCTGACCGACGCCGCCCGGGACACGGACGACCTGCTGGTGGTCGGCGCGGGCCGGCGGTACCGGCCGCTGGGCGCGCTGTGGCCCTCGGTGGCCCGCCACTGCCTGGCGCACGCGCCGTGCCCCGTGCTCGCCGTGCCGCCGAACCCGCTGGAGGCCCAGCTGCACGCCGTGCGCCGCCGCAACGCCTGGCGCCTGCGGCTGGACGCGCGGGAGCTGGCGGGCTGACCCCGCCGGGCGGCCCCGCGCCGGCGGACACCGGCCGGGAAGCGGTCGGCGATTGTCCGGTTCGGGTCCGCCCCTCACACGGGGGACGAGCTAAGATCACGGCGTGGTCACAGCCAGGTCCTCGCGCACGCCGCGGACCCGCACCTCCGCGGGCCTGCCGCACCTGCTCGGGCTGACCCTGCTGCTGCTCGGCCTGCTCTGCGCGCACGGCGCCGGATCGCACGGCGGCGCCCACACCACCCTCACGGCATCGGCCGCCCGGACGGCCGCGACGCCCGCCACGGCGGCTCCCGCCGACCACCACGCCCCCACCCATCCGGTCCACGACTGTGCTCCCCCGGCGCCGCGGACGGCCACCCCCGCGGACACGGCCGCCACCTCCCCGGCAGACGCCACCCGGCCCGTCCCCGCGGCCCCCCGGAGCGCCACCGGCCACCCCGGCCCGGTCCGCCGGCCGGCCGGAGCCGTCCCCCCGGCACCCCCAGCGCCCTCCGCCGTCCTCCAGGTGTAGGCCGTCTCTTCCGGATCCTGCCTGACCCGCGCCGCCCGGCAGGATCCGGAAGACACGGCCCAGACCCGGGATCCTTCCGGGTCCGTCCCGCGATCCCCACCACCCTCCGCCCGCACGGGCCCAGGGGTGCCCGCCGCATGGAGGAACCTTGCCCACCCACCGCCACACCCGACCCTTACGTCCCGGTTCACCCTGGTATCGCGTGCTGGTCGTCGGGATGCTCGGCGCGCTGCTCCTCGCGGCCCTCGCCTGCTCCTCACACGGGCACACCGACGTCTCCTCCGGCTCGCCCACCGCCGGAGCCGCGCTGGAGCCCGGGCCGACAGCGCCTGCAGAGCCCCTGGGCCACGCACACCCGCATCCCGGCCACGGCGCCGGCTGCGCCGCCTCCGACCCGGTCCCCGCCGGCCCCGGGCCGATCCCCCTGTCGGCCGGGCCCGCACGGCCCTGCGCGCCGCCGGCCGCCGCTGCGACGGCCGCCCGGGCGGCTCCCGCGGGCTCCGACGGGCCCGCCGTCGCCCGCTCAGGACGTTCCACTCTGACCATCGTCTGTCGATGGCGGCTCTAGTCCGCTCCCGTAAGCCCGTTCGCAACGGCTGACGTATGCCCCAACGGGCGGACCCTGCCCTGCCCCGGCTCGGCATTTCCCACGAGCGCGACCACCGACGCACCATCGAACGAGAGCGGAACAATGCATTCTTCGGCCACCGACGTCACTCCTCCCGCCCGCTCCGGCCTCTCCGGGCTGGTCGGCAACACCCCCTTGCTGCGCGTGTCGGAGCCACTGGCCCCGGCGGGGCGCGGCTTCTGGGCGAAGCTCGAGGGCTTCAACCCCGGCGGCATCAAGGACCGGCCCGGCCTGCACATGGTCGAAAGGGCCCGCGCCCGGGGCGAACTGAAGCCGGGCGCCCGGATCATCGAGTCCACAAGCGGCACCCTCGGCCTCGGCCTCGCCCTGGCCGGCATGGTCCACGGGCACCCCGTCACCCTCGTCACCGATCCGGGCCTGGAATCGTCGATGACCCGCCTGCTGACGGCGTACGGGGCCCAGGTCAACGTCGTCTCCGAACCCCACCCCACCGGCGGCTGGCAGCAGGCCCGCCGCGACCGCGTCACCCAGCTGCTGGCCCAGCACCCCGGCTCCTGGTGCCCGGACCAGTACAACAACCCGGACAACACCACCGCCTACACCCCGCTGGCCCTCGAACTGGCCACCGAGCTGCACCACATCGACGTCCTGGTGTGCAGCGTCGGCACCGGAGGGCACTCGGCGGGCGTCTCCCGCGTCCTGCGCCAGCTCTACCCCGAGCTGAAGCTGGTGGGCGTGGACACCGTCGGCTCCACCATCTTCGGCCAGCCCGCGCGCACGCGCCTGATGCGCGGCCTCGGTTCGAGCATCTATCCGCGCAACGTGGCCTACGAGCAGTTCTCCGAGGTGCACTGGGTCGCCCCCGGCGAGGCCGTGTGGACCTGCCGCCAGCTCGCCGCCTCCCACTACGCCGCAGGCGGCTGGAGCGTCGGCGCCGTGGCCCTCGTGGCCGGCTGGCTGGCCCGGACCCTGCCCGAGGACACCCGGATCGCCGCGGTGTTCCCCGACGGGCCGCAGCGCTACCTCGGCACCGTGTACGACGACGACTACTGCGCCGCGCACGGGCTGCTGGACTCCCCGCCGGCCGCGGAGCCCGAGACGATCGGCCGGCTGGACGAGAAGGAGGTCACCCGCTGGACGCGCTGCGCGAGCGTGGTGGACCCGCTGGCCCTGCGCGCCTCGGAGGTTCCCGCCTGATGAAGGGCACCCTCGCGCAGGTCCGCACGTACGAGCGCAGCGTCCAGCTGCTGATGGTGAACCAGTTCACCATCAACCTCGGCTTCTACATGCTCATGCCCTACCTCGCCACGCACCTGGCCGGCCCGCTCGGGCTGGCCGGCTGGACGGTGGGGCTGATCCTCGGCGTGCGCAACTTCAGCCAGCAGGGCATGTTCCTGATCGGCGGCACCCTCGCCGACCGCCTCGGCTACAAGCCGATGATCATCACCGGGCTCGCGCTGCGCATCGCCGGGTTCGCGACCCTCGGACTGGTCGACTCCGTCCCGGCGCTGATCGCAGCCTCCGCGGCGACGGGGCTGGCCGGGGCGCTGTTCAACCCGGCCACCCGGGCCTACCTGGCGGCCGACGCGGGAGAGCGCCGGGTGGAGGCCTTCGCCCTGTTCAACGTCTTCTACCAGGCGGGCATCCTGCTGGGCCCGCTGGTCGGCATGGTGCTGACGGGCGTCGACTTCCGCGTCACCTGCCTGGTCGCGGCCGGGATCTTCGCGGTGCTGAGCATCGTGCAGGTCCGGGCCCTGCCCGCCCGCCGGGGCAACGACGCCGGCGAGCGGGCCGACGGCCCCCGGGAGGGGGTGCTCGTCCAGTGGCGCGGGATCCTCGCCAACCGGCCGTTCCTGCTGTTCTCCGTGGCGATGATCGGCTCGTACGTGATGACCTTCCAGGTCTACATGGCGCTGCCGCTGGAGGTCCGGCGCCTCGGCGGCGAGGGCGGCTTCGGCACGGCCGCGGTGGCGGTGCTCTTCGCGGTCTCCGGGCTCAGCACGATCCTCTTCCAGACCCGCGTCACCGCCTGGTGCAAGGCCCGTCTGGAGCCGGGCAGGGCCCTGGCCTGGGGGCTGCTGGCCATGGGGGCGGCGTTCCTTCCCCTGCTGGCGGCCACGGCACTGCCCGTGCCCGGGTCGCAGCTGGGGACCCGGCTGCTGGCGGCGGTGCCGCCGGTGCTGGCGGCGCTGCTGCTGGCCGTCGGGACCATGATCGCGTACCCGTTCGAGATGGACACCATCGTCCGGCTCTGCGGGGACCGCCTGGTGGCCACGCACTACGGGCTGTACAACACGGTGTGCGGGGTGGGCATCGCCGTGGGCAACCTGCTCACGGGGGCGGCGCTGGACGCGGCCCGCGCCGCCGGGATGTCGGCGCTGCCCTGGCTGGCGCTGTTCGTCCTGGGCCTCGGGTGCACCGCCGCGCTGTACGGCCTCGACCGCACGGGCCGCCTCGCCCCGCCCGGCCGCGCGCCCCGCGCCGAGCCCGTGCCGGCCTGAACCCGTGCCCGCCGCCCGGCTCGGGCCGGGCGGCGGGCACGGGGCGGGGGCGCTCAGGAGGGACGGGGGCTCAGGAGATCCCGTACCACTGGCTGGCCCAGCCGGTGTTGATGGTGCTGGTGGACTGCTCGGCGAGGTTCACGCTGGCGGGCAGGGAGTTCTGGCCGGTCAGCAGGGTGCTGTAGCGCAGGTTGGGGGGCGTGAGGCCCGCGTTGACCGAGATGCCGGCGCCGGTGGACTTCAGGGTGAGGGCGTTGGTGGCCCAGTTGCCGTTGAGCAGGAGGGCGATGAAGTAGGTCCCGGGGGCGGCGGTGAACGGCTTGGCGAGGGCCAGCGGCTTGGCCACGGGGTCGGTCATCAGCTGGGGGGAGATGTCCGGGCTGGCCGCGCGCAGGGTGCCGGTGGCGTCGTACACGCCCACGTAGCAGTGGGAGAGCTGGGCGTTGGGATCGAGCCCGGCCAGCCCGAGCCAGATGTTCGACCAGGTGATCTCCTGGCGCAGGACGATCCGGACCAGGGTGACGCGTCCGCCGACGCCCGCCGCCGACTGGGCGGTGACGTGGCCCGCGTCGTTCGGGTCGCCGGTCCAGGCCAGCAGGTTCTGGTCCTGGGGGCGGGGCCCCTCGTACCCGGCTCCGGCGCCGGCCGGTGCGGGCGGCGCCGCCACGGCCGCCGGGGAGCCCGAACCGCCCGCCGCCTTCGGGTCCTTGTCCGGCGAGGTGCATCCGGTCAGGACGATCAGTGCGGCGAGTGCGGCGGCGAGAGCGCGCGCTGCGGTGGTGCGGGTGGACATGCTTCCCCCAGGTGGTGCGGATGTACCGGGGGCCATGGTCACATGCCCGTCAGGGGCCGGGTCCGTCGGCTGACGGTCCCGGCCCCTGGCGTCCGCGGGCGGGCTCGGTCGGAGCGGCCCGCTCAGAGCCTGGTCAGACGCGGTCGGCGGCGATCAGGACGTACTGGAAGGAGCCGTCCTCGTAGGACTTGATGAACGCCTCCTCGATGCCGGTGACCAGGGAGGAGGTGGCGCGCAGCTTCCAGTAGGGCAGCGTGTCGGGGGTCAGGTCGATGACGGCCTGCGGGACGAGGCGGTTGTCGGCCATGGCCCGCAGGTACTCGCGGCGGGAGTGGATGTTGCACTCGAAGTGCGCGTTGATCTGCGAGACCCACTTGGAGGGCTGGCCGTAACGCGGGTTCCAGCAGCCGGTGATGGTGACGTAGCGGCCGCCGACGGACAGGACCCGGGAGTGCTCGGCGAACAGGTCGTGGAGGTCGACGTACATGCTCGACTCGTTGTTCCACGAGGCCGCGGCCCGGCCCGTCTCGAAGGGCGTGTTCAGCATGTTGCAGACGCGGGCGCGGACGTGGTCCTCGATGCCGAGTTCGCGGGCGCGCTGGTTGGCGAAGTCGGCCTGCTTGGCCGACAGGGTGACGCCCTCGACCTTGCACCCGAAGCGCTGGTGGGCCATCACCATCGAGCCGCCGCGGCCGCAGCCGGCGTCGACGAGGGTGTCGTCGCGGGTGATCGGACCGAGGTGGTCCAGGAGCAGCTCGGCCTGGGCCGACTCCAGCCGGTGCAGTTCGGCGATCAGCTTCTTCTCGTACGCGCTGTCCTCGGTGTCGCCGAGGGCGGCGCGGTCGATGTCGCCGATGCCGTAGTGGTGGTGGTAAAGACCGTCGACGTCGCCGAGGCGGAGGTTGACGGGGCGGGCCTCGTTGTTCCAGTAACGGGCGATGTCGCCCTGGTAGGGCGTCGTCGGCGCGGGGATGAGCACGGAGCCGACGGAGGGGGTGGTGGTGAGATCAGTGCTGGTCACGAATAAGTCCGTCCTTACCAGAAATCGGGCAGGCTGTAGCGATAGGTGTTCGTCTGGTGCCAGTAGTGGTTGCCGTCGACCCATACGGCCACCCCCCGCAGGAAGCGCAGCGCGCTCGGTACGGGGCAGGCGGCGGCCAGGGCGGCGGCCTCGGCTTCGAAGGCGTGCATGAGCTCGTTGTGGACCTCGACCGCCTTGAGGTAGCCCTCCCGGTCGGAGACCCCCTCGCGTTCGGCGATCACCACGGGCAGGTTCAAGTGGCGCCCGGGGCTGGCGAGTTCCTTGGTGTAGGAGTAGAGGTCGTTGACGATGGTGCTGACGTTGCCGGCGAGTGCGAGGACGCGCTGCATCGCGGGCTGCGCGTGCAGGTCGGCGGGCAGTTCGTAGCCGCCGACGGTGTCCGTGATGGTCGGGCACGGCCGGAAGTTGTTGAACTGCCGCATCACGAGGTATTCCCACACCTCGGGCATGTGGTCCGTCTGCGCCCAGGCGGCCTCGGCGAGGTACCCCATGTGCAGCCGGGCCATGTCGTGCCGGAAGCGGTCGGCCTGGGAGGGCGTGGACTGCTGGACGAAGTACTCCATGGCGGAGCGGTAGGAGCGCCTGGGGGCGTCCTCGTGCAGCGACTCCGCCCACCGGGGCCGGTACTCCTCGGTGGTGTGCAGCGGGTCGAGGGCGCTGTGCGCCAGCAGCAGGCGGCCGCCGAGGCCGACGGGCGACCCCCCGTGGTCCTCGCAGTACATGTCGTCGACCGCGTTCTCGGCGACCATCAGCCGGGCGGCGACCATCAGGTGCTCGACGGTGGGGGCGTCCGGGTGGCAGGCGACCATGTAGCGGCCGGTGGAGAAGCCGTCGAACTGGCCCTCCCAGTCGTCCGGGTAGAGCTGGACCTCGTCCAGCGCCCAGGCCTTGATCCGGCGGCTGAGCTCGGCCACCCGCGCCGGGTCGGGTTCCGGGACCGGGTGGTAGTACAGGCCGGGGATGTGGAGGGCGTCCACCGGGGCGGCGGGCGCCGGCGGCTCCGTGTACGGGGCGAGGTGCAGGGCCGTCGTGCCCAGGCCGCTGGGTCCGCGGATGATCCGCTCCAGTGCCTCGCCGGCCTGCCGTACCGTTCCCTCTCCCGCCGCCGCGGGAGCGGGAGCGGCCGCGGCGGGGGTGCGGGTGCCGAAGGGCAGGACGGGCGCGGACGGCAGGGCGGAGCGGGTGGCCGCGGGGGCCGTGACGACGGGCGTCGCGGCGAGGGCCGCCTCGGGGACGGCCTCGGCCGCGGCGGCTTCCGCGACCGGGGTGCCTGCCGGTGCCCGGCCCAGGCTCAGGGTCTGGGCGAGGACGTGCGCACCGAAGTGGGCGGCGGCGGAAGGCAGGCTCGACTGCAGAGGGGAAGGCCCGGGATCGGGCATCCGTGACTCCTTGGTGAGGTGGGTGAGGTGGCCCGGATCCCGGGCGTGCTCGGCCTGCCCCGGGGCGTGCCGGGGGTCGCGGCCGGTGGGCAGGTCCTCTAGTCGCGCCTGCGGGCGATCTGCACGTTCTCCAGGACGCCGAGGGCGTCGGGCACCAGGATGGCGGCGGAGTAGTAGGTGGTGACCAGGTACGAGATGATCGCCTGCTCGTTGATGCCCATGAAGCGCACCGACAGGCCGGGCTCGTACTCCTCGGGCAGACCGGTCTGCCGCAGGCCGATGACGCCCTGGTTGTCCTCGCCCGTACGCATGGCGAGGATGGAGCTGGTGTTCTCCTTGCTGATCGGGATCTTGTTGCAGGGCAGGATCGGCACGCCCCGCCAGGCCGGGACCTGCTGGCCGCCGACGTCGACGTGGTCCGGGTAGAGCCCGCGCGCGTTGAACTCGCGCCCGATCGCCGCGATCGTCTTGGGGTGGGCGAAGAGGAACTTGGTGCCGCGGCGGCGGCAGAGCAGCTCGTCGAGGTCGTCCGGGGTGGGCGGGCCGGAGTGGGTCTGGATCCGCTGCTTGAAGTCGGCGTTGTGGAGGAGGCCGAACTCGCGGTTGTTGATCAGCTCGTGCTCCTGGCGCTCGCGCAGCGCCTCGATGGTGAGCCTGAGCTGTTCCTCGGTCTGGTTGTGCGGGCCGTTGTAGAGGTCGGCGACCCTGGTGTGGACGCGCAGGACGGTCTGCGCGACGGAGAGCTCGTACTCGCGCGGGTTGAGCTCGTAGTCGACGAAGGCGGTGGGGAGCTCGTACTCGCCGGTGTGGCCGGCGGACAGGGCGATCTCGGCCTCGCCGTGACGGTTCTGCCGCTGCTGCGGCAGCGAGCTGAACTCCTGGATGTGCGCCTGGAGGGTCGGAGCGGAGGCCAGGACGGCGGCGAACTCGCTGCGGGAGAGGGTCAGCAGGGTGCCCGGGGTCTCCGCGGTGGCGGTGTAGTCCCAGCCGGCGTCGCCGTCGAGCAGGGCGTTCTCGCCGAAGCGGTCACCGTCGGCGAGGGTGGCGATGGCCACCTCGTCGCCGTACTTGCCGAGGGAGGTCTGGCTGATCCGGCCGTGGGCGATCATGTGGATCTGGTCGGCGGGGGCACCGCGCTCGACGAGCACCTCGCCGGCCCGGAAGTCGCGCTGGACGCACCGGCCGGCGAGCGCGGTCAGCACCTCCACGTCGTCGAAGCCGCGCAGCAGGGCGAGTTCGCCGAGCTCCTGGGGGATCACCCGGACCGAGGCGCCGTCCTGGACGAACTCGATCCGCCCGTCGCCGACGGTGTAGCTCAGCCGGCGGTTCACCCGGTAGGTGCCGCCCTTGGTCTCGACCCAGGGCAGGCTCCGCAGCAGCCAGCGGGAGGTGATCTCCTGCATCTGCGGGGCGGACTTGGTCGTGCTGGCAAGGTTGCGGGCGGCCGCCGTGCTCAGGCTGGACTGCTGCGGCGGATCCAGCTGGGCTTCCGGGCTGGTGTCAACGGTCATGCGACGAGCTCTCCTTCGTAAGCTCGGCGACGGACATAAGCGCACGTCACCGGTGAAAAGGAAAAAGAAGGGCGAATTTCCGGAATCCGTCCAGATCCCGAGTGACAGTAACCGCCGCTCCGCTCGGATGACCTTGAAATGCCAGGGGCATTACCTCAATGCAGTGATCTTGATGGCCGGGAGGTTTGGCGCGGAAAACCACGGGTTCCGGCCAGGTCCGGGCATGCGGAAGCCCCTCCCGCCGACGGGTGTTCCGCCGGCGGGAGGGGCTCAGGAGGCCGACCGTCAGGTGCGGTACGCGAAGTAGCGCGCGTCCGGGTAGGACGCGATGATGCTCGCGAGCGACTTCCGGTACGTGTTGGTGGAGTGGTACGTGAGGTACGGCATCCCCGCACGGCTGCGGTAGCTGACGATCATGGAGTGGTCCTTGGACCCGTCCTTGTTGAAGTCAACCTGAAGGATGTCGCCGATGTCCATCTGGTACACGTTCGCCAGGTTCGCGGCCCGCTCGTTGGAGAGCGTGAACCAGGCCCACTCGTTCGCCCCGACCCAGGAGTCGGACTGGCGGGTGCCGTCGTACCACCAGTTGCGGTAGTCCGACGAGGTGCCCGGGACCGGCTTCCAGCCGCCGGCCTGCAGCGACTGGCTGATGAAGTTCGTGCAGTCGCCGCCGGCGCCGTTGAACTTGCGGAAGGCCGGGTTGTAGTTGCTCCAGTACTTCTCCGCGTACTTCGCCATGGCGTTGTAGTCGTACGCGCCGCCGGTCAGCGTCTTGGGCTTGGGCGCCGGGGCCGGGTACTTCGTGGACGCGGGCGTGCCGTCCGGGTACTGGTTGCCGTCGTCCTTGACGGTGGCGGCGACCTTGGCGGCGACCGGCTCGTTGACCGCGACGGGGGCGTTGGCGCTGTCCTGGGACTTGATGGAGTTCAGCTCCCAGGAGCCGCCCTTCTTGCCCGTCAGCGTCAGCTCGTAGCGCGTCTTGAAGTCCGTGGTCTCCGGCTCGTCCCCGCGCACCTTCTTGTAGGTGAGCGTGGTCTGCTCGGTGACCTGGACGGTCGCCTTGCCGCCGGTGATGGTCGCCTTCTCCACCACGACGCGGGTGTCGGCGGCCGTGTAGGCCTCACCGAGCTCCGCGAGGCGGGTCTTGCGGGACTTGAGCGACGCGATCGCCGCGTCCTCGTCCTTCTTCAGCTTGTCCGACAGGCGGGCCTTCCTCTTGGACGAAGGCGCCGCGTCTCGGTGCTTCACGTGGCCGTCGACCAGGGCCTGCGTGCGCTGCGAGAGGACGTCGTCGGCTATGCGGCCGAAGGCGTCCGCGGTGGCACGGTCGGCTTCCTCCGTCGTGCCCGCGCTCGCGGAGTAGGCGAACAGGCTGCCGGACGCTATGGCCACGGTCAGGGCCCCGATGGCGGCCAGCCTGAACCTCTTAGGTATCACTGTGCATCCCCTTGTCACCCGGTCCACACGGACCGGGAGGACGGAATCTTCGCACAACTGGGCGATGCTGTGGCCGCGTTCCGTTTCGTCCCCGGTTGCCCGGCAATGATCGTTCCGCAAGCCGGCCGCCACGACTCCGCTTCCGCATCGCGAGACGCGCCCGGACGGCGCTCCGGTTCCCACCACCTCCTCATCGTCTTCACAGGAAATGCATCTAGGGTGTACGTGGCAGCGGAGTACGGGGGGCATACGGAGTGAGCAGGCAGGACATGTCCTCGAGAGGGCGATCACGGGGCAGGCGCGCGGCCCCGAAGGGCACCGGCACGGCCCCCGCCGGCCGCCGCAGGAAGTCCGGGAGCCGCCGGGCGGCTTCCGGTTCCGGCCTGGCGAGCCGCCTCGCGCCGGTCCTCGGCCCGGTCGTGGCCAAGGCGCGCCCGGCGCTGCGGCGCCTGCGTCCGGCGTACCCGCGGCCGGGGCGCAGCGGCTGGCGCAGGTGGATACCCTCGGGCCGCCAGTGGCTCGGAGCCGTTCTGTACCTGTTCGTCGGCATGGTCGGCTTCGTCGGAATCGCGTACGCCACAACGGACATACCCGATGACCTCAACTCTTTCGCGACACAGCAGGACAATGTCTACTACTGGTCCGACGGGTCCACGATGGCCCGCACGGGCTGGGTCCAGCGCCAGGAGATGCCGCTGGAGAAGGTACCCAAGAAGGTCCAGGGGGCCGTCCTGGCGGCCGAGAACGCCAGCTTCTACTCCGATCCCGGCGTCTCGCCCTCCGGCGTGCTGCGCGCCGTGCGCGCCGCGCTGACGGGCGGTGAGACCCAGGGCGGGTCCACCATCACGCAGCAGTACGTGAAGAACGCCTACCTCAACCAGGACCGCACCCTGTCCCGGAAGTTCACGGAGCTGCTGCTCGCCGTGAAGCTGGACAGCCGCGCGGGCAAGAAGCAGATCCTCGAGGACTACCTCAACACCAGCTGGTTCGGGCGCGGCACCTACGGCATCCAGCGCGCGTCCCAGGCGTACTACGGCAAGGACGTCTCGCAGCTGAACGCCAGCGAGGGCGCCTTCCTGGCCTCGCTCCTCAAGGGGGCCGGCCTGTTCGACCCCTCGCTCGGCAAGGAGAACCACGCCCGCGCCGTCGAGCGCTGGAGCTGGATCCTGGACCGCATGGTGGAGACCGGCCGGCTCTCCGCCGCCGAGCGCGCGACCTACACGAAGTTCCCGGAGCCCTCGGACGCCTCCCTGGTGGGCATGCCCGGAGCGCAGAACGGCTATCTGGTGGAGATGGCCAAGGCGTACGCGATCAAGGCCGGGCACCTGAAGGAGTCCGACTTCGACCTCGGCGGCTACCAGATCTACACGACCTTCGACAAGAACCGGATGGCGGCGCTGACCGCCGCGGTCCAGCAGGCGCAGAAGGACTTCGACCCCGAGAAGCGGCCCGACACCGACAAGTTCGCGAAGGTCGGTGCGGCCAGCGTCGCCCGCGACGGCCGGCTGCTGGCCGTCTACGGCGGCCCCGACTACCTGAAGCAGGGCTTCAACGAGGCGAACGCGACCACGATCCCGGCCGGGACGGTGTTCACGCCCTTCGTCTACGCCGCCGCGCTGGAGGACGGCGTGGTGCGCACGCGCGGCCAGGCCCGTACGCCCGTCTCGTCCTCCAGCATGTACGACGGCAACGACCAGGCGACGGTGCAGACGCCCGAGGGCCCGTACTGGGACCGCAGCGGGAAGGTGCTCAAGGGGCACAACGAGGGCGACCGCAGCTGGGGGCAGATCACCCTCCAGCAGGCGGTCGCCAACTCGGTCAACACCCCCATGCTCCAGCTCGGCATCGACGTCGGGGTCGACAGGGTGGAGGCCTACGCCGAGCGTTCCGGGCTGCTCCCGTCGAGCCTCGGGCCGCGGATCCCCACCTTCGCCCTCGGGGAGAACTCCAAGCCCAGCGCGATCCGGATCGCCGGCGCCTACCAGACCTTCGCGGCGGACGGCATGCACACCGACCCCTACTCGGTGCGCTCGGCCACCCGGGCCGGCGCCGCCGTGCCGCTGGACCCGCCGAAGGCGGTCAAGGCGATGTCGCAGAAGACCGCCCGCACGGTGACGGAGGCCCTGCGCTCGGCCGTCAGCGAGGGTTCGGCGAAGTCCGCCGCCAAGGCGCAGCCGGGCGCGGCGGGCAAGACGGGCACGACCTCGGCGAACACGGCCGGCTGGTTCGTCGGGAGCACCGCGCAGGAGACCACGGCGGTGGTGGTCTACCGGATGTCGCTGCTGGACCTGATCCCGCTGCCGCTGACCGGGCTGGGCGGCGACGCCCCCACCAGGCCCGGCAGCGCGCGGGCGGTCGACCTGTGGGCCGACTACGCCAAGGCCGTGAAGTAGCCGGGGCCCGGAAGCGGACGGAAACGGCCCGGGCGCCGGGAACGGCGCAGGGACCGGACACGACGGAGGGGCCGGGTGGCGTGTGCCGCCCGGCCCCTGCGCCTTCCGCGTCCCGCGGTCCTACTTGACGACCGCCTTCCAGTCCGGCGCCTGCGCCGGGTCGAGCATCCGCAGCTGGGCCAGGACCTTGGGGTCCTGGGCGTCCATCCAGTCCGCCACCTCGCGGAACGAGGCACAGCGCACGTCCTGGCGGTTGCAGACGTCCTTCATCACGTCCTCGACGGCCTTCATGTAGATGCCGCCGTTCCAGTCCTCGAAGTGGTTGCCGATGAACATCGGGGCCCGGCTGCCGTTGTAGACGCGGTTGAAGCCGTTCATGTAGGAGCCGCGGACCTGGTCCCGCCACGCGGGGAACTTCGCCGGGTCGCCCTGGGTGCTGTCGCCGGACTGGTTGTAGAGGAAGTTGAAGTCCATGGAGAGCACCTGCACCTCCTTGCCCTGGAGCGGGACCAGCTGGAGGGGGAAGTTCCAGATGCCGTCGATCTTGGACGGCCACAGCTGGAAGTCGCCCGAGGAGCTCGCGTCGTAGCGCCAGCCGTACGGCTTGATCGCGGTGATCAGGTTCTTCTGCCCCTCCAGGCAGGGCGCGCGGCCGCCGACCACCTCCCGGTCCGGGTCGAAGGGCAGGGGCGCCTCGGTGCTGAAGCCGGTGTTGGTCTTCCAGGCCTTCATGAAGCCGTACGCCTGGTCGATCTCGCTCTTCCACTCCTCGGGGCTCCAGTCCCCGCCGCCCTTGGGCCCGCAGAAGTGCCCGTTGAAGTGGGAGCCGATCTCGTTGCCGTCGGTCCAGGCCCCGCGCAGCTGCTGGAGCGTGGTCTTCACGTGCGGGGCGGTCGGGTACGAGATGGCGGCCGAGCCCTGGCCGTGCTGCGGCGGGCGGTAGAGGTTCTTCTTCGCGTCGGGCAGGAGGTAGATGCCCGTGAGGAAGAAGGTCATGTGAGCCTTGTTCTGCTTGGCCACCTGGCGGAAGTGCGAGAAGAGGTGGTCGTCGCCCTCCAGGGCGCCGTCCCAGGAGAAGACGACGAACTGCGGCGGCTTCTCGCCCGGCTTCAGCTTCTCGGGCTTGAGCTGTCCCGGCTGCGGCCCCGTGTAGGAGGTGGAGCCGTCGCCCAGCACCTCGACCTTGCCGTCCCAGTTCGGCTTCGGCCCCTTGCCGAAGCCCGGGCCGCCGGTCACGCCGCCCGCGCCCGCCGGGGCCGCGAGGCGCGCGTCGCGCTGGGCGTCGGAGGAGCCCGAGAACCCGACCGCGAACGCGGTGGCGGCCCCGCCGACGACGAGGACGGCGCCGGCTATGCCCAGGCGCTTGCGGTTGCGGGTCTTGCGGCGTGCTTTGCGGGCCGTCCGGGACTTCGCCCGTGCGCTGCCGGCGGCGTCGGTCTCGGCCATCGCGGTCGTACCCCCCTGAATCTCCGCAGCCGGGCCGCGCGTGGATGCTTCGTACGAATATAGAACTTGTTGGCACACCACCCGTACCACACCCCCCGCGGAACACCCTTTCACAGCCGATCCACAGCCCGGCGGCCGTTCGCGGCACCGGGTGTGCGGCACTCGGGTGAATCCCGGGGTCCGGCGGTGTGGCCCGCCGGACCCCGGGTGTCTTCGGGCGATAACGGCAGCATGACGCAGCCCCCCACGGCCGAGGCCGCCGAGATCAAGGTCAGCTTTGCCGGGACGGAGGCCGCGGCGGCGTTCGACGCCCTCGGTCTCGACCGCGACGAGGGCCGGCGCCGGTCCGTCCACTTCTGGGACAGGCCCGTGAGGACCTCCGGGGCGGAGGTGGACCTGCCGCTCCTGGAGCACGGCGTCATCCTGCGGCTGCGCCGGGACCGGGAGGGGCACGGCTCGAAGGAGGAGGCGGACGTCACGGTCAAGCTGCGTCCGTGTCCCGGGCTGCCGCCGCGCTGGCTGGAGGGGCGGGAGGGCGAGGACTGGGAGTACCGGATCGAGGAGGACCGGGCGGCGCCCGCGTTCAAGCCCGTGGTGGCGGCCTCGCTGCAGGCCGGGGTGGGCTTCGCGGCCTCCCTCGACCCCGGCTCGCCCGGCCGGCTGCTGGTGGAGGAGCAGCTGGAGCTGCTGGGCGCCGCCGGGCCGGCGGACGGAGGGCTCGGCGGGCTGACGGCGCTGGGGCCGGTGCACGCAGTCAAGTGGAAGCAGGAGTGGGAGGAGCTGCCCCGGGCGGTGGCCGTCGAGGAGTGGACCACCGAGGGCGGGCTGCGGTTCCTGGAGGTCTCGGTACGCGCGGACGTGGAGGACGCGGCGGACGCCCAGGACCTGCTCGAAGGGGCCCTGCGCGCACGCGGCCTCGCCCTTCCCCCGACCGGCGACACCAAGACCAGGATCGTGATGACGGCGCTCGCCCGCGCCCTGCCGGCGTAGCCGCGCGTCACCCGGTTGCCTCCTGCGGTGGGCGTCCGCGCCTTGGGGGCGTTGACTGGGAGGCCCGGAACAGGTTGGGAGGCATGATGGCGGCGTTCGCGTGGGCGCGTGGTGCGGCGGGTGGCGCGGTGCTGGTGGTGCTGGCGTTCGGTGCCGCGGGCTGTTCGGACGGCGGCGGCACCCCCTCCGGTGCGGTGTCGAGCGCAGCGGCGGCGGTGAAGTCGGCCGGCGAGGCGGTCTCGTCCGCCGCAGCCGACGCCGCGCGGGCCGCGGAGTCCGCCGCGGCGGTCGCCAAGGACAAGCTCGCCGGGGTGAAGGACGGGGTGGACGCCTCGGGCCAGGTGTCCCTGGGCCCGGTCGCCACGGACGCGGAGGGCCGTACGACGGTTCCCGTGACCGTACGGAACACCGACGGGGAGCAGAAGTCCTTCGCGGTGCAGGTCGAGTTCAAGGACGAGGGCGGCAAGCTCCTCGACACCGTGGTGGTCACGGTCACGGACGTCGCCGGCCACGGTACGGGGACGGGCACGGCGCGCAGTACGCACGGGCTGTCCGGCACGGTGCGGGCGGAGACCGGTACGGCCCTGCGCTACTGAGGGGCGGTGACGCGGTGGCCCCGGTACCCGCCCGGCCGCACCCCGGCGGGCGCCGGCCGGGCAGGTCGCCGGCGGGTTACGCGGCCGGCTGCTGCTGGGTGACGCAGTGGATGCCGCCCCCGCCGGTGCCGAGGCGGTCGATGTTGAGCTGCTCGACGACGCGGCCGGGGAAGAGCCGGGCGAGGGTGGCCCGGGCGGCCGTGTCCGCGCGGGTGTCGCCGAACTGGCCGGAGATCACCGCGCCGTTGCAGACGTAGTAGTTGGCGTAGGAGGCGAGGAAGTCCGGGTTGGTCGAGCGGATCTTGTAGTAGTCGGGGCCCCGGAGCTGGTCCGCCGAGATGCGGGTGCCGTTCGCGGCGGTCGCCGCGGACAGGATCTGGTACTGCTGCCGGGCGTCCTTGGCGTAGGCGTCGGTGTCCGTGGCGAGCGGCATCTGGACCAGGGCCCTGCCGGGCGCCAGGAAGCGGGAGGTCGCGTCGACGTGGTCGTCGGTGATGTCCTGGCCGCGGACGCCGTCGAACCAGATGACCTTGGAGGCGCCGTACGCGGTGCACAGCGCGGCCTCGATCTGCGCCTGCGACATCCCCGGGTTGCGGTTGCCGTTGACCAGGCTGCTGCGGGTGGCCATGAGGGTTCCCGCGCCGTCCTGCTCGACGGCGCCGCCCTCGCCGACCAGGGCCGCGCTGGTGAACGGGACCCCGGTGTAGGCGGCGACGCGCCCGGCGACCAGGGCGTCCTTGGCGTGGGCCTGGCGGTTGCCCCAGCCGTTGAAGTTCAGGCCGACCGCGTCCAGGCCGCCGGCCCCGTCCGTACGGAAGACCGGGCCGGAGTCGCGCATCCAGCAGTCGTCGACGGGGATGGAGGTGAGGACGGTGACGGTGGGGCCGCACAGCGAGCGGGCGCGGGCGGCACTGCCGGAGTTGGCGCACAGGTGGACCGGCTCGTACTTGGCGATGGTGCGGGCGATCAGGGCGATGTCCGACTGGACGCCGGAGAGCTTGCTCCCCCAGATCGCGGTGCTGTCCGGCCAGGCCATCCAGGTGCGGGTGTGGCGTACGTCCTCGATCGGGACGCGGAAGGCGCCCGCGGCGGCCGGACGGGCGGCGGGCCGGGCCGACGCCGGTGCGGCGGCGGTGACGGCGGCGCCGGCGGCGGCGAGGCCCGCGGCCGTGAGGAAGCGGCGCCTGTCCATGCCCGGGCGGGGCGGACCGGCTGCGTGGTCGCTCATGGGGATCTCCTTCGGCTCTCCGACTCCCCCGCGGCGGTGCGGGGTTGACCGGAAAGCTAAAACTGGCCAAGCGCTCGGTCAATAGTTCTGGCAGGACCGTTCCGGAGGTTCCGGGAAAGGCGCAGGTGGGGTGCGGGAGGCTGACTAGAGTGACGCCATGGCTGCTTCCGCGAAGGACTCCCCGGACCTCTCCCCGCCCCCCGCGCCGGCGGGGGCGGGCGCGGGCCGTACCCGGGTCTCGGCCAAGGGCGAGCAGACCCGGGCACGGCTGATCGCAGCCGCGCGGACCCTCCTCGCGGGCGGTATGAGCGAGCGCTTCACCACCCGGAACGTGGCGGCCCTCAGCGGCGTGTCGCACGGGATGTGCCACTACCACTTCCAGGACCGGACCGATCTGGTCCTCGCGGTCGTCGCGGACATGCGCCCCGAGTGGATCCTCCCGCTGGAGGAGGCCGTCGCGGCGCCGGGGTCCTTCGCCGAGCGGGCCGAGCGGGTGGTCGGGCTGCTCTCCCGGCCCGAGGGCACGGAACTCTCCCACCTCCACTCGGCGCTGCACTGGCACGCCCTGAACGACTCCCGGGTCCGCGCGTCCCTGGAGGCCGAGTACCGGCGCTGGCGGGGCTGTTTCACCGCCCTGTTCGAGGTGCTCGCCGAGGAGCGGGGCGGGGGCGTCGACCCGCGCCTGCTGGGCGAGGCCGTGGCTGCCGCCGTCGACGGCCTGGCCGCCGTGGAGTCGCTGGGTGCCGAGGTCGACCCGGGCCCGGTGCTGCGTACGCTGCTCCGCACGCTCGCCGCCGGGTCCTGAGCCGCCCCGTCCTACAGCGCCCGCCGGGCCCCGGCGATGGCGTCCGGGTCCCAGCCCGGCCGGGGGACGGAGTCCAGCAGCAGCCGGGTGTACGGGTGCCGGGGCGCGGCGAGGACCTCCTGCGTCGGCCCGCTCTCGACCACGGCTCCCCGGCGCATCACCACGATCTCGTCGGTGACGGACCGGACGACGCCGAGGTCGTGGGTGATGAACAGGTACCCGATCCCGGTCTCCTCCCTGATGTCGGCGAGCAGGTTGAGGATCTGCGCCTGGACGGAGACGTCGAGGGCGGCGACGGCCTCGTCCAGGACGAGTACGGCCGGCTCGACGGCCAGCGCGCGGGCGATGGCCACCCGCTGGCGCTGCCCGCCGGAGAGCTGCCGGGGCCGGGCCTCGGTGGCCCGGGCGCCCAGGCCGACCTGGTCGAGCAGTTCCCGTACCCGCGCGGTGTGGTCGCGGCCGGGGAAGTGGAGGGCGAGGGTCTCGCGCAGGGCGGCCCCGACCGGGGTCCGCGGGTCGAGCGAGAGGTACGGGTCCTGGAAGACCATCTGCACCTGCCGGGCCCGGGCCAGCCGGGCGGCCCTGCCGCGGGTGCGGCCGGGCCGGGTCAGGCCGCGTACGAGGACCTCGCCCGCGTCGGCCCGCTCCAGGCCGACGACGATGCGGGCGGTGGTGGTCTTGCCCGAGCCGGACTCGCCCACCACGCCCAGCGATCCGCCCTCGGGCAGGGCGAAGGACACGTCGTCCACGGCGCGGACGGAGCCGAAGGTGCGGTGCAGGCCCCGGACTTCCAGCAGGTGCGGGGTGGCGGCGGGGCTATCGGGCATCGGCGGTGCTCCCTTCGAGCCGGTCGCTGTGGTGGCAGGCGGCCCGGTGGTCCGGCCGGCCGGGTGCGGACGCCGGGTGCGGGGCGCGGTGGTCGCAGATCTCCGTGGCGAGCGGGCAGCGGGCGGCGAAGCCGCAGCCGGGCAGCTCCTCGCGCAGGTCGGGCGGGCGGCCGTCGATGGCGGCGAGCCTTCCGCGGGGGCCGTCCATGCGCGGGGTGGAGGCGAGCAGGGCGGCGGTGTACGGGTGCCGCGGCCGGGCGAAGAGGGCCTCGGCGGGTCCGGTCTCGGCGATCCGCCCGGCGTACATGACGTAGACCCGGTCGCTGATGGCGGCGGCGAGGTCGAGGTCGTGGGTGACGAACAGCAGCCCGGTCCCGAAGCGTGCGCGCAGCGACGCGAGGAGGGAGATCACCTCGGCCTGGCTGGTGACGTCGAGGGCGGTGGTCGGTTCGTCGGCCAGCAGGAGGGCGGGGTCGCCCATGAGGGCGGCGGCGATCACGACGCGCTGGAGCATGCCGCCGGAGACCTGGCCGGGGTACCTGCGCAGGACGGACTCGTCCAGGCCGACGGCCCGCAGCAGTTCCGTGGCGCGGGCGGTGGCGGCGGGCCGGCCGAGCGTCCCGTTGAGGAGGACGCTCTCGGTGAGGAAGTCGCCGACGCGGCGCAGGGGGTTGACGGCGGCGCGCGGGTCCTGGAAGACCATGGCGGCCGTGCCGGCCCGTACGCCGCCCAGCTCGGCCGGGGTCATGGCGAGCACGTCGCGCCCGCAGACCCGTACGGCCCCTTCGGCGCGGGCGCCGGGCGGCAGCAGTCCCAGGGCGCTGCGGGAGGTGATGCTCTTGCCGGAGCCGGACTCGCCGACGAGGGCGACGGTCTCGCCGCGGGCGACGGTGAGGTCGATCCCGTCGAGGACGGGCCGGGCGGTGCCGGGGAGGGTGACCCGCAGCCCGCTGACGTCGAGGGCGTGCTCGGGGGTGGTCGCGGGGGTGCTTGCGGGGGTGTTCATCGGTCTCTCCTGGCGACGCGGTCGGCCCAGCGTTCGCCCACCACGTTGAAGGCGACCACGGTCAGCACGATGACGGCGCAGGGCAGGACCGCGGACAGCGGGTAGCCGTGCTGGATCGCGGTCTGTCCGTCGAAGACCATCCGGCCCCAGTCGGGGGTGAGGGCGGGGACGCCGAGGCCGAGGAAGGACAGCCCGGCGAGGTCCATCAGGGCGTAGCCGAAGTTGATGGTGGACTGGGCGAGGACGACAGGGGCGATGTTGGGCAGGACGTGGCGCAGGCAGATCTGGAGGGCGGAGTGGCCCTGGACCCGGTAGGCGCTCACGTAGGGGCGGGCCGCCTCGGCGAGGACGAGGGAGCGGGTGAGGCGGCTGACGTAGGGCAGGTAGGCGACGGCCAGGGCGATGACGGGGGCGAGCAGTCCTTCGCCGTACACGGAGATGATCAGGATGGCCAGCAGCATGCCGGGGAAGGCGAAGACCAGCTCGGTGCTGCGGGAGAGCAGCGAGTCGAGCCAGCCGCCGCGCCAGGCGGCGGCGGTGCCGACGGCGACCCCGGCGAGGGTGGAGAAGACCACGACGCCGAGCGGGCCGAGCAGGGAGGTACGCGCGCCGAGCAGCAGCCGGGAGAGGGTGTCGCGGCCGGCGGCGTCGGCTCCGAGGGGGTGCTCGGTGTCGGGGCCGGCCAGGGCGTTGCCCAGGTCGACGGCGTTGGGGTCGTGGGGTACCAGCCAGGGCGCGAGGAGCGCGGCGAGGACGACCAGGCCGACGAGGCCGAGGCAGGCGAGGTGGAGCGGGGAGCCCGCGGCGCGGATCCTGGAGATGCCGGGGCGGCGGGTCAGTACGGCGGTCATACGGCGGCCCCTCTGGTGCCGAGGGTGACCCGGGGGTCGACGAGCGGGAGCAGCAGGTCCACGACCAGGTTCACGGCCATGAAGAGGGCGACGATGATCAGCGAGATGGCCTGGACGGTCGGGAAGTCCTTGGTGCTGGTGGACAGTTCGAGGAGCTGGCCGATGCCGCCGACGCTGAAGGCGGTCTCCACCAGGACGGTGCAGACGAGGAGGGTGGAGACGATCAGGCCGCCGGTGGTCAGGACGGTGCCGAGGGAGTTGCGGAACACGTGCCGGCGGATGACGTGGCGTTCCGGTACGCCGCGGCTGCGGGCGACGGTGACGTGGTCGCTGTCGAGGGCTTCGGCCATGGCGGAGCGGGTGACGCGGGCGAGCATGCCGATGAGGTAGAGGGCGAGGGCGGTCGCGGGGAGCGCGAGGTGCCAGAGCGTGTCGGTGAGGCCCTCTCCGGCCCCGCTGGTGGGGAACCAGCCGAGCTTGACGGCGAACAGGCCCTGGAGCAGGACGGCCGCGACGAAGGACGGGGTGCCGACGGCGAAGGTGGTGGTGACGAGCACGGCGGTGTCGGTGGCGCCGCCGCGGACCGCGGCGAGGCGGCCGAGGAACAGTCCGACGGCCACCACCACGAGGAGCGCCATGGTGACGAGGAGCAGGGTGGTGGGCAGCCGGTCGGCCAGCAGGCGGGAGACGTCGGTGCGGTAGGTGATGGAGCGTCCGAAGTCGCCCTGGAGGACGTCGCCGAGCCAGCGGCCGTAGCGTACGAGGAAGGGCTCGTCCAGGTGGTACTGGGCCTTGACGGAGGCGAGCGCTTCGGGCGAGGCCGAGCGGCCGGCGAGGAGGAAGCTGGCCGGGTCGCCGGGGGCCAGGTACATGGCCCCGAACACCACGAAGGAGGCGGCGAGCAGGGTGGCGGCCATCTCCCCCAGCCGGCGTGCCGCGAATCGGGCGAAGCTCACTGTGCGGCTCCCACGGCGGCGGCCCACGGGTGGTACATGTACGAGATGGTGGTCGGGGCGCCGGTGATCCGCTTGTTCAGGAACACGGCGGTGGGCCATTCGGCGACGGGGATCCACAGCAGCTGTTCGGCGGCCTGCCGCTGGAGCCTGGCGACGGTCTCCAGCCGTTTGCCCGGGTCGTAGGCGGCGGTGGCCTCGTCGACGAGCCTGTCGTACGCGGGGTCGCTGTGGCCGGCGAAGTTCATGTAGGCGCCGGTCTTGAAGTTCGCCAGCAGGTCGAGCGGGTCGGTGATCGAGTCGTAGTAGGTGAGGGGGAACATGTCGATGCCCTCGCGTGCCTGCGGGTCGGTGAAGAGCGCGGTGAAGGCGTTGGGGGCGATGGTCTTCAGCCGGATGTCGAGGCCGATGCTCGTGCCGGCGGCCTGTACGGCGGTGGCGAGGAGGGAGACGTCCTGGCCGATGGAGCTGGTGGCGACGGTGAGGGTCTTGCCGGTGGCGCCGGCCTCCTTGACGAGGGCCTTGGCCCGCTCGACGTCCTGGCCGCTGGGCGGCAGTCCGTCGAAGGCGGTCTTGAGGGTCTGCTCGGGGGCGGCGGCCCAGGCGGCGCGGGTGGTGAGGGAGCTGGTGACGGTGCCGGCGCCGCCGAGTCCGGCCTTGACGAAGCCGGTGCGGTCCAGCGCCAGGGACAGGGCGCGGCGGACGCGGACGTCGCCCAGGGGGCCCTGGGTGTTGGTGACGTTGACGTTGACGGTGCTCAGGCCCTCGCCGAAGTAGAGGGTGCCGACGCCGCTGCCGCGCAGCCGGCCGTAGCTCTCGGTGGGGATGAGGTAGCCGCCGTCGATCTCGCCGCTGAGCATGGCGTTGGTGCGGGCGGAGGGGTCGGTCAGGAACCGGAAGACGGCCTTCTTGGACTTGGCCCTGGTGCCCCAGTAGCCGTCGAAGCGGTCGAGTTCGATGGACTGGCCCTTGCTCCAGGTGCCGAGGGTGAAGGGGCCGGTGCAGCCGAGGCCGCCGGTGGTGCCGTAGTCCTTGCCGGCGGCCTCGACGACGGCCTTGGAGGCGACGACCCCGGCGGCGGTGGCCATGTACTGGGGGAACTGGGAGTCGGGCTTCTTGAGCTTGACGGTGACCTGGAGCGGGCCGCTCTTGGTGACGGACTCGACGTTCTGGAAGTTCTGGGCCCAGGCGGCGGCGTTCGCGGGGTCGGTCTGGCGGCCGAGGCTGAAGACCACGTCGTCGGCGGTCATCTCCCCGCCGCCGTGGAAGCGCACGCCGGGCCTCAGGTCGTACACCCAGGTCGTGGGGTCGGGGTTGGAGGCCTTGCGGGCGAGACCGGGCTCGGTGGTGAGGTCCGGGTTCCAGCGCATGAGGCTTTCGCACACGTTGGACAGGACGGTGTTCTGCGGGTAGTCGAACGCCACCGTGTAGTCGAGGGTGGGCGGTTCGGCGTAGACGGCCCAGGTGAAGGAGTCGATCTCGCCCTTGGCCTCCGGAGTGGAGGCGGACAGCTTGACGTCGGTGACGCCGCCGGACCTGTCCTTCGGCGGGCCCGCACAGGCCGCGAGGAGGGCGAGGGAGGACAGGACCGCGGTGGCGGCGGCCGCGGTGCGCGTGCCCGCGGGCCGGCGGCGGGGGCGTCTGGCGGTGCGGGGTGGTGGGGTGGTCATCGTCGCGCTCTCTTTTCCGTGAGGGATGCGGGGAGGAGCGGGCGGACCGCGCGGGCGGTCCGCCGGGCAGGTCCGGTCCGGTCAGCCGCTGGTGGTGCGGGCGGCCGGGACCTGCTGGGTGATGCAGTGGACGCCGCCGCCGCCGAAGGCGATGGCGAGCGCCCGGACGCCGACGACCTTGCGGCCGGGGTGGGCGGAGGCGATCACGGCGAGGGCCTCCTCGTCCTGGGGCAGGCCGGCCACCGGGACGACGACGCCGCCGTTGGCGACGTAGTAGTTGAGGTAGGACACCTCGATCTCGCCGCCGGCGAGGTCGGCGAAGGCGGTCTGCGGGACCTCGACGAGCTCCAGGCGGCGGCCCCGGGCGTCGGTGACGGCCTCCAGCACGGCGCGGTTGGCGCGCATCCGGGCGTAGTCCGGATGGGCCGGGTCCTCGGGGAGGGAGATGACGACGGTGCCGGGCGCGGCGAAGGCGGCGACGCCGTCGACGTGTCCGTCGGTCTCGGTGTCGAGCAGACCGCCGTACGGCAGCCAGATGACCTTCGTGACCCCGAGCCGGGCCTTCAGCTCGGCCTCGATCTCCTCGCGGCTCATGCCGGGGTTGCGGTTGGGGTGCAGCAGGCACTGCTCGGTGGTGATGAGCGTGCCCTCGCCGTCGACGGTGATCGCGCCGCCTTCGAGGATCATGTCGGAAGGGATGCGCGGGGTGCCGACGTGCTCCAGCAGCAGGGCGCTGACGCGGTCGTCGGAGTCCCACGGGTGGTGCTTGCCGCCCCAGGCGTTGAAGCGGAAGTCGACCCCGGCCCGGTTGCCCTGGGCGTCGAGGACGAACAGCGGGGCGGAGTCGCGGAACCAGGAGTCGTCGAGGGGCAGCTCGATGACGGTGACCGTGTCCCCGCAGTGGGCGCGGGCGTCCTCGGCGTGGCCGGGAGGGGCGACCATCGTGACGGGCTCGAAGGCGGCGATGGCGCGGGCCACGTCGGCGTACTCCTCCTTCACGGCGGGGAGGACGCTGCCCCACAGGTCCGGGCGGGTGGGCCAGGCCATCAGACAGCCATCGTGCGCGGACCACTCGGCGGGCATACGGTATTCAGCCATCAGGTGTCTCATTTCTTGCGTTGGCGGAGTCTGTCACCCGACTGAAATTTCAGTCAAGAGGCAGGGCATGCGTGCGGTCAGAGGAAGTAGAGGCGGTTGAGGGAGACCGCGTCGGCGGCCCCGGAGCGCAGGGGGGCGCCGTCGAGCGTGACCAGGCCGCTCCGGGGGTCCACGTCCACGGCCCCGAGGCGGTCGTTGCCCACCATGTCCTTGGGGCCGATGCCCCGGGTGCCGCGCACGGCGACCCTGCGGCGGCGGGTGCCGAGCGAGTCGTACGGGGCGCCGAACGAGCCCGATTCGGCGGCGGCCCGGCTGACGAAGGCCACCGAGAGGTCGGCGGGGGCCGCGCCGTGGGCTCCGAAGAGCGGGCCGAGGACGAGGGGTTCGCAGGTGTCGGTGGCGGCGTTGGGGTCGCCGGTGACGCCGTAGGCCGGGAAGCCGGACTTGAGGACCAGCTGCGGCTTGGCGCCGAAGAACGGGGGACGCCACAGGACGATGTCGGCGAGCTTGCCGATCTCGATGGAGCCGATCTCGTGCGCCAGGCCGTGGGCGATGGCCGGGTTGATCGTCAGCTTCGCCATGTACCGCAGCACACGGGCGTTGTCGTCGCCCTCACCGTCACCGTCCAGCGAGCCCAGCTCGCCCTTCATCTTGGCGGCCATGGCGAAGGTGCGGCGGATCGTCTCACCGGCCCGGCCCATGCCCTGGGCGTCGGAGGAGGTGATGCCGATCGCGCCCAGGTCGTGCAGGACGTCCTCGGCCCCCATCGTCCCCGCGCGGATCCGGTCACGGGCCATCGCCGCGTCCCCGGGAAGGTCCGGCTTCAGGTCGTGGACGGAGACGATCATGCCGTAGTGCTCGGCGACCGCGTCCCGGCCGAAGGGCAGCGTCGGGTTGGTGGAGGAACCGATCACGTTCGGCACGCCCGCCATCTTCAGCACGTTGGGCACGTGCCCGCCGCCGCAGCCCTCGATGTGGAAGGCGTGGATGGTGCGGCCTTCCAGCACCCGCAGGGTGTCCTCGACGGACAGGCACTCGTTGAGGCCGTCGCTGTGCAGGGCGACCTGCACGTCGTGCTCCTCGGCCACGCGCAGCGCCGTGTCCAGGGCCCGGGTGTGCGCGCCCATGTCCTCGTGCACCTTGAAGCCCGACGCGCCGCCCTCGGCCAGGGCCTCCACCAGCGGAGCGGCGTCCGAGGAGGAACCGCGCGCCAGGAAGCCGATGTTCACCGGCCAGGCGTCGAACGCGTTGAACCCGTGCCGCAGGGCCCAGGGCGAGTTCACGCCCACACCCCAGCTCGGCCCGATCTCCTGCCCGATGATCGTGGTCACGCCGCTCGCGAGCGAGGCCTCCATGATGCGCGGGGAGAGCAGGTGGACGTGGGTGTCCACGGCCCCGGCGGTGGCGATCAGACCCTCGCCCGGGATCATCGTCGTACCCGTTCCGACGACCACGTCGACCCCGTCGAGGGTGTCCGGGTTGCCGGCCCGGCCGATCGCGTGGATGCGGCCCTCGCGGATGCCGATGGACACCTTCCGGATGCCGAGGACGGCGTCGATGACGAGGACGTTGCTGATCACCACGTCACAGGTCTCACGGACGGCGGCGCCCTTCAGGTGCAGGCCGTCGCGGGCGGTCTTGCCGAAGCCCGCGAGGAACTCGTCGCCGGGCTTCTGGGCGTCGTACTCGACGCGGACGGTCAGGCCCGAGTCGCCGAGCCGGACCCGGTCCCCGGCCCGGGGGCCGTGCACCGCCGCGTACTCGTGCGGGTCGATGTGGCGGCTGTTGCCGGGGTCGCAGTGGTCGGCGTGCCGCGTGGGCCTGCTCACGAGGAGGTCCCTTCCGGGGTGCGCGCGCCGAGGTAGCCGCGGGCGGCGGCCCGGCGCAGGGCCTCTGCCCTGGCGCCGGGGGCGTCCAGGGGTCCGTCCACCAGACCGGCGAAGCCGAGGGCGATCCGGTCGCCGCCGACGGGTACGAGACCCACCTCGACGTCGGCACCGGGGTCGAACCGGGTGGACGAGCCCGCGGCGACCGCCAGGCGCATCCCGTAGGCCGCGGCCCGGTCGAAGTCGAGGCGCGGGTTGGCCTCGAAGAAGTGGAAGTGCGAGGTCACGCTGACCGGGACGGCGGAGGTGTTGCGGACCGTGAGGGTGACCTCCGCTTCCGGTGCCACCACGCCGTCACCTGCGGGCAGGACCGCGCCCGGCGCGGCATCGCGGCGGGGGTGCTCCCCGAAGGGGTCGCTCACGGCCGCGAGCCGGCTGCCGTCCTCGAACACCGCCTCCACCATGACCTCGGTGACGATGTCCGCCACGCCCGGGAGCACGTCGTCGTGGCCGAGTACGGCGCGCCCGCGCTCCAGGGCCTCGGCGAGGCGGAGACCGTCGCGCGCCGCCTCGCACACCGCGTCCGCGATCAGCGCCGTGGCTTCCGGGACGTTCAGCTTCAGGCCCCGGGCGCGCCGGGCCCGGGCCAGTTCGGCGGTCGTGAACAGCAGCAGCCGGTCACGCTCGGTGGGGGTCAGGGGCATGGTGTCCTTCCTCCGGAGACGGGAGGGGGGTGGCGTGGTGCGGCGTGGCGTGGTGCGCCGGGGCGGAGTGCCGGAGGGCCGAAGGGGTACGCCCGTCCGGGTGCGGCGGCGCGGGGCGCCTCGTAGGCGCGGCGCGGGAAGTCCGCGGGGGATGCGGCCGGGGCCGGTCTGAACTTCACTCTGACACTGACTGAAAATTCAGTCAAGAGACGGGACGGAACAACGTCCCCGTCACTCACGGCGGGGACGAAGGGGGCTCAGCCCTGCTTGAGCCCGGCGAGTTCGGCGTCGATGGCGCCGAGCATCAGCTCGCGGGCGTGGCCGATGCGGATGCCGCCGCTGAGCCAGCGCATGCTGAGCCCTTCCAGCAGCGCGGTGAGCCGCTCGGCCGCGGCGGCGAGCGCCGAGGCCGGGACCATGGGCTGGACCTGGCCCAGCAGTGCGGCGACCTCCTGGACCCACACCAGGGTGGCGCGGGCGAGGTCCTCGCGGAGCACCTCGTCGAAGACGGCGCTGGCCCGCAGCTCGCCCCACGCCGCGCTGTTCTCCCGCACCTCGACGGTGTCCTGGAGCTCCAGCAGGAGGGTCTCCTCCAGTTCCTGGCGGGGCGAGAGCGGCGGCTCGGAGGGGTCGCGGTCGGTGGTGTACCGCTCGGCGCGGTCGTTGATGAACTCCAGGGTCTGGCGCAGGACCCCGGTGCGGTCCTTGAAGTGGTAGTAGATCAGGGCGGTGGACACCCCGGCCTCGGCCGCGAGTTCTTCCACGCGCAGCCCGCGGACCCCGCGCCGGGCGATCACCCGGGCGGCCGCTTCGAGGATCTGAGTGCTGCGAGACGCCATGTCCCGCACCTTACCGGGGTGCTCCCGGCCGGACGTAAGCGGCCCGTCACCGGGCGTTCGGGCCGCGGCGGGCGCGGCCCGCCCCCGGACCGGTGCGGCGCCCGCCCGCCGGGGCACCCCGGCGGGCATCAGAGGGCCGGCGGGACGGGGTGCGACTGCGTGGCGCAGTGGATGCCGCCGCCCCCGCTCGCTATGCCGTCGATGTCGACCTGGACCACCTGGCGGGCCGGGTAGGCGGCCTGGAGGATCGCGTAGGCCACGCCGTCGGCGTACGGGTCGCCGAACTGCGGGAGGACGACCGCGCCGTTGGGCGTGTAGTAGTTGGTGTAGCTCGACAGGAACTCCTCCCCCTTGCCCCGGATCCTGCCGCGGTCGGGGCCGGGGAGTTCGGTGATGGCCAGGCGTCGGCCGCGGGCGTCGGTCGCGCTCTCCAGTACGCGCCTGGTCTCCTCGTACACGGCGACCCACTTGGGGTCGGTGCCGGGGGCCGGGCGGTCCAGGATGACCTTCCCGGGGGCCGTGAAGCGGGCCAGGCAGTCGATGTGGCAGTCGGTGATGTCCTGGCCGGCCAGGCCCGGCACCCAGATCACCTTGTCCATGCCGAGGGAGGCGCGCAGGGCGTCCTCCACCTGCGCCTGGTCCATCCCGGGGTTGCGGTTGGGGTTGACGAGGGAGCTGACGGTGGCGAGCAGGGTGCCCTCGCCGTCGGTCTCCAGCGAGCCGCCCTCGCCGGTGAAACCGGCCCGGATCCGGCGCACCTGGTACTCGTCGAGGAGGATGCCGGCCGCCGCGGCGTCGTTGGCGAAGGGCTGGGCGTACTTCGTGCCCGTCTTGCCCCAGCCGTTGAAGTTGGTGTCCACACCGGCGACGGCGCCCGGGCCCACCACGAAGGTGGGGCCGAAGTCCCGGATCCAGAGGTCGTCGACCGGGATCTCGATCACGTCGACGGCGTACCGGGCGCCCCGGCCGCACAGGTGGCGGGCGTCGGCGGCCTGGCCGGGGCGGGCCAGGACGACCACCGGCTCGAACCGCGATATCGCGTGGGCGACCTCGGCGATGTCGGCGCGGACCCGCTCCAGCGGGCGGCCCCAGACCGAGGAGAGCGCGGGCCAGGCCATGTACGTGCGGACGTGCGGGTCCGTCTCGGCGGGCACGGTCAGCGCGGCGCCCGCGCTCGGGGCGGTCGCCGCCCGGGCGGCGGTGGTGGGGATGACCGGCGCGAGGACCGCCAGCGGTACGGCTGCCGCGCCGTACCGGAGGAGATTTCGGCGGGTGGTGCGGGACGTGTCCATGGTGCTCCCTGACGAGGAAGGGGCGGGGATGACGGGCATCCTTGCGTTAACTGAAAATTCAGTCAAGCAGCGGGTCCGGTGGATTCCGCTCGGTGGGGACCCGGCGCTCACTCACGGTGGTACTGGTCCACCAGGATCGTGACGGAGCCGTCCGCGGCCGCCTCCACGAGCCGGACGACGACGATGCGGTCGTGGTCGGGGCTGCGCACGCAGAACGGGCGCCGCTCCCCCAGGGCGCTGAAGGGCAGGGCGGTCACCGGCTTCGTGGCGATGCCCTGCTCGCAGTCGGCGGGTGTCGGCGCGGCGCCCTCGGCCAGGTGGACGTCCGAGGACTCCGAGGGGACGAAGGACCGGCCCTCCGGCGCCAGGTACCAGGTGGCCGTGTCGGCGGGAACCACCTTCCCGGCCTCCAGGTCGAACTCGTAGCCGGCGTCGGGGGCGGTGAGCCGGGCCCCCGTGTAGCCGGGCACGAAGCCGTCGGCACTGCCGCCGCCGGGCTCGGCGGTGTCGAACCAGTACAGGGCCGCGCCGCAGGCCGCGAGGGTCACGGCGGCCGTCGCGGCCACCGCCGGCAGGCGACCGCGGCCGCGCCGCCGCGCCGCCCTGCGTCCGCCGCCCCCCGCCTCCGGTACGGGGGTCGGCCCGGGCGCGGGCGCCACGGGGGCGGACGGGGCGGTCGGTGCGTGCGGGGCGGGTGGGGTGTACGGGGCCGGTGCGGCGGGCCGTACGGCGTCCCGCCCCGCGCCGACCTCCTCCTGCACCGGCCGCGGCAGCCACCCCTCGGTGAACTCCGGCCGCGGCCCGACACCGGGGTGGGCGTGGACGTACCCGATCAGCTCGGCGGTCGTGGGCCGGTCCGCCGGCTCCTTGGCCAGGCACCAGCGGACCAGCTGCTCCAGCTCGGCGGGGACCCGGGAGAGGTCGGGGTGCTCGTGGACCACCCGGTAGAGGGCCGTCGACTCCGGGCCGCCCCCGAAGGGCGGCTGCCCGCCCGCCACGTACGCGGTCAGCGCGCCGAGGGCGAAGACGTCGGTGGCGGGTGTCACCGGCCGGCCGAGGGCCTGCTCGGGCGCCATGAAGGCGGCGGTCCCGATCCGCAGTCCGGTGCCGGTCAGGGCGGCCGAGCCGGCCGCGTGCGCGATCCCGAAGTCGATCACCCGCGGGCCGTCGCCGGCGAGCAGTACGTTGGCCGGCTTGAGGTCGCGGTGGACCACGCCCGCGCCGTGGATGGCCTGGAGCGCCTCGGCGATGCCCGCGACGAGCAGCAGCACCGTGCGGCTCGGCAGCGGGCCGTGCCGGCGCACCACCTCGTCCAGCGAGGGACCCGGCACGTAGGCGGTGGCCAGCCACGGGGTGCGTTCGTCGACCCCGAAGTCGACCACCTGGGCCGTGAAGAGCCCGTGGATCCGGCGGGCGCTGGCCACCTCGCGGGCGAACCGCTCCCGGAAGGCCGGGTCCGCGGCGAACTCCCTGCGTACGGCCTTCAGCGCGATCGGGCGGCCGCCGGGGGTGTGGGCGAGGTAGACCTCCCCCATGCCGCCGGAGCCGAGCCGGGCGTGGAGGCGGTAGCCGCCGATCTCTCGGGGGTCGTCTGCGGACAGGGCCTGGTGGGCCGGCTGTACGCCGTAAGGCTGCACGGACATGCGGTGGCTCTTTCGGATATGCGGAAGTGACCGGATCGCATCGTCGCCCTAACTGGATTTTCAGTCAACGTGCGACAATGCGAGACGCGACATCGCCAGGAAGGATCACACCGTGACGGACCGCAGACGCGTCATCCTCGAAAGCGCCGCCCGGGTCATCGCACGCAGGGGCGTACGGGGGCTGCGGGTGACGGAGCTGGCGGCGGAGGCGGGGGTCTCCACCGCCCTGGTCTACTACCACTTCCGGGACCGCCCCGGCATCCTGCGGCACGCCCTCGCCTTCATCGGGGACCGGGCCGACCGCTACACCGAGACCGGGCGGGACGCACTCCCGGCCGGTCCGGCCGGCGACCCCAGGGAGCGGCTGGAACGGATGCTGCTGCTGGAGGTCCAGGACCTGCCCGAGGTGCGCGAGAACAGCGCCGCCTGGGGGGAGCTGCGGGCCCACGCGGTGTTCGACCCGGAGCTGCGGGACGAGCTCGCCGCGGCCGGCGCCGCCTGGACGGCCGAGGTCGCGGAGCTGCTCGCCGGCGTGCACCCGGGGGCGCCCGCCGACGCCGTCACGGCTGCCGCAGAGCGGCTGACCGCCCTGCTGGAGGGGCTCAGCGTCCGCTGGCTGAGCGGGCTGACGCCGCCGGCGCACGCCCGCGAGCTGCTGCGGGCGGCGGTCCGGGTGGAGGCGGACCGGCTGGCACCGCCCCGCGCGTCGCGGTTTGACTGAAAATCCAGTCAGTGCCACAGTACCGACACGGGCCGTTCCGCTTTACTGCCGAACGGCCGACCGCGGGGTTGACGCGCACCCTTGTGGTGAGAGCCCGGGGCCCGCCCCTGGTAGCGCCCCCGCGCCCGTCCCGGCGAGACGTTCCTGTCCCGCCGGTAAACGATCGGAGCCTCCCGTGACGAACCCGCCCCCCACCCGACGGACCGTCCTGCGCACCCTCTCCGGGCTCGGTGCCCTCGTCTTCGGCGCCGCCGCCTGCGGCCCGGCCGAGACCGCCCTGGGGTCCGGCGAACCCGCCGGCTCGGCCCAGTCCGCCTCCGGCACCGCCAAGCGCCGCCTGGGCGCCGAGTGGGAGAGCCACACCCGCACCTTCATGTCCTGGCCGGCCCTGGCCGCGGGGGTGTGGGAGGAGGACCTGCGCTACGTCCGCGAGGACATCGCCCGCATCGCCCGCGCGATCGGCGAGTACGAGGCCGTGGTCATGATGGCCCGCCCGGAGCAGGTGGCGGCCGCGCAGCAGGCCGTCGGCTCCCAGGTCGAGGTCATCCCGCTGGCCGTCGACGACCTCTGGGCCCGCGACACCGTCCCCGTCTTCGTCGAGGAGGGCGGCAAGGTCACCGGCGTCGACTTCAACTTCAACGGCTGGGGGAACAAGCAGAAGCACCCCAACGACGCCCAGGTCGGGCGGGCTCTGCTGCAGAAGTACAAGGTCCCCCGGGTGCAGGCGCCGCTGGTCGCGGAGGGCGGTTCGTTCGAGCCCGACGGCGAGGGCACGCTGCTGATCACCGAGAGCTCGATCGTCAACGACAACCGCAACCGCGGCAAGTCCCGCGACACCATCGAGGCCGAGCTGAAGCGGACCCTCGGCGTGGAGAAGGTCATCTGGCTGGCCGGCGTGCGCGGCGAGGACATCACCGACGCCCACGTCGACAGCCTCGTACGGTTCACCGAGCCCGGTGTGGTCCTGCTGGACCGCGCGCACCCCAGCACCCCGCCGGACTCCTGGTCGCGGTCGGCGGACCAGGCGAAGTCCGTCCTGTCGAAGGCCACGGACGCCCGGGGCCGGCGCTTCGAGATCATCGACCTCCCGCAGCCCGACCTGAACCGGATCACGGGGCACGGCGACGACTTCGTCTCCACCTACGCCAACTTCTACATCGCCAACGACGCGGTGTTCATGCCCAAGTTCGGCGACCGCGCGGCGGACGACCGCGCCCGCGGCATCCTCCGGGAGCACTTCCCCAAGCGCGACGTGGTGCCGGTCTCCATCGACACGATCGCCTCGGGCGGCGGCGGCATCCACTGCTCGACCCACGACCAGCCGGGCAAGCCCGCCGCCTGACGTACGCGTCGGTTCCGGATGATGCCGCCCTCGACCCCGCCGGCGTGCTGGACGTCGTCGGGGAAGTCCAGGCTCCAGCCGGCCGGGGCGCGGGGTCACGGCGTCAAGTGAGGCCCCGCGCACGGGGGATGACGCGGGGCCTCGCACACCACCATAGCGCGCCGCGGGCCGAGTGCGACGGGCGGCCCGGGTCATCGGCCGGGCCCGCTTCGGGGAACACCGTCCCGAGGGGGCGTGACCCGCGCGCCGGTCGCCGGCCCCAGGGGGCGTCGGGCGTGCCAGCATGGGGGTGCGTTCCGGCGTCACCAGAGTGAGGACAAGGACCTTGAGCAGCTGCGCGCCCCGTGCCGGGCGCTCCCGCGAGGACGGGCTTCCGGCGGAGACCGCCCGGCCGCCGCTCGCTGCCGCCGCGCACGCCGGCGCCGCCTCGTGAGCGGCCCCCGGCAGGACCCGCTGCGCGACCCGGCCTTCTTCAACGACCCCTACCCGGCCTACGAGCGGCTGCGCCGGGAGTGCCCCGTCCAGCGGATCACCACCGGTTCCGGCGGCCACCACGCGTACCTGGTCACCGGCCACGCCGAGGCCCGGCAGGCGTTCACCGACCCCGGCCTGTCCAAGGACACGGCCCGGTTCTTCGCCGGCCGGCCCTCGGACCGCGACCTGCACCCCGCCGTCTCCCGCACCATGCTGTCGAGCGACCCGCCCGTCCACACCCGCCACCGCCGGGTGGCGACGCCCCTGTTCACCACCGGCCGGGTCCGCGCGCTGCGCCCGTTCATCACCCGGGTCGTGGACGACCTCACGTCGGCATGGGGGCCGGGCACGGAGATCGACCTGGTGGCCGGCCTGGCCGTCCCCCTCCCGGTCACCGTCGTCTGCGAACTGCTGGGCGTACCCGAAGCCGACCGCGCCGGCCTCGCCGCGTGGTCCCACGACCTCTTCGACGCCACGGACACCGCCCGCGTCGACGCGGCCTCGCACCGCATCGGCGACCACCTCACCGCCCTCCTCGACCGGGCCCGCACCACCCCGGGGGACGGCCCGCTCCACTCCTTCCTCCGCGACTGCGACGAGGGCGGCCTCGACCGGGACGAGGCCGTCTCGCTGGCCGCCCTGCTCCTGGTGGCCGGGCACGAGACCACCACCCACTTCATCGGCAACGCCGTCCTGGCCCTGCTCCGGCACCCGGAGGCGTTCGAACGGCTGCGCCGGGACCCGGACCTGATCCCCGGCGCCCTCGACGAACTCCTGCGCCACGACTCCCCGGTGGGCGTGGCCACCTTCCGCCACAGCACGCGGGACCTGAGCATCGGCGGGACCGTCGTCCCGGCCGGCCATCCGGTCCTCATCGCCCCCGGGGCCGCCAACCGCGACCCGGCCGCCTTCCCCGCCCCGGACCGCCTGGACCTCGACCGCGACGCCGGCGCCCACCTCGCCTTCGGCCACGGCATCCACCGCTGCCCGGGCGCCCCCCTGGCCCGGGCCGAGGCGGAAACCGCCCTGCGCACCCTCCTGACCCGTTTCCCGGACAGCCGCCTGGCCGTCCCCCCGGAATCCCTGACCTGGCGCCGGACCCGCCTCACCCGGGGCCTGGCCGCCCTCCCCCTCGTCCTGGCCTGACCCGCCGGGCCCACAGCCGCCCGGCCAGGACGGCCGCCGAGGCGGCGAACAGGCATGCGGTGATCAGCAGCCACCGCCCGAGGAACACGTCGGACGGCAGGCCGGTGGCGGCCGTGTAGGGGCCGACCTCCCCGAGCACCAGCGGCCAGTACACGAGCAGCAGGACCCCGGAGACGAAGGCCGGCACCCGCACGTGGTTCACGCCGGCCCGGGGCGGGCGCGCCCCCGGCCCGGCCCCGCGGCCGAGGAGCCGCTGGACGGCCAGGTCGGCGACCGCGTACAGGGGCAGCAGGACGAGGTCGTGCAGGAGCGCGGCCCCGACGAACCACAGGGCCACGCCGAGGGCGTCCCCTTCGAGCAGGCGCAGGCCCGCGTAGCAGGCCAGGGCGAAGGAGGCGAGGACGAGGAGCAGGTGGAGCGGGGAAGCCCCGTAGCGGTGCCGGAAGGGGCTTACGGCGGAGTCGGCGGGCGGCGGCTTCACGAAGGCTCCCCGAAGGTCAGGCGGGTGACCCACTTGGTGTTGTGGACCCCGGGGGCGCCGGGCACGATCACCCGGGCCGGGTAGCCGTGGTCGGGGGACAGGACCGCCCCGTTGACCCGGACGGCCAGCAGCGAGCGCGCGTCACGGACCTGGCCGCCGCTCAGCACGACGGAGGCGAACGAGCCGCCCCGCTGGACGGACTCCACCAGGACCTGCGGAGCGTGCGCGCCCAGCCCCACGAGCGCGGCCAGGTCGGTCAGGCGGACACCGCTCCAGTGCTGGTCGGCGGTCGACCAGCCCTCCACGCAGGCGATGGGCAGCAGCGCCTCGTTCTGCGGCAGGCCGAGCAGCCGGTCGTAGGTGAGGTCGACCTGGCGGCCCGCACCGCGCACGGTCAGCCGCCAGGCCGGACCGGTGTCGCTGGGGCGGATGCCCACGGAGGCGGCCGTCTTGTTGATCTGGAAGCCGTTGGGGCCGGGGCCCGGTTCCTGTCCGTGCGGGGCCAGCAGCGCCGTCCGGCGGAACCACCCGCCCACGCTCTGGCCCGCCGTCACGGCGAACAGCGCGAACGCACCCAGCCCGACCATGCCCAGCGCGCCCCGCCGCGAGATCGTCGGGGCGGCCGGGCGGGGCGCGACCAGGCCGGCCGCCTCCTCGCTGTCCGGGTCCGGCTGCCGAGGCCCCGCGCGCAGCGCCCGCACGGCCCGTCCCAGCCGGAACGCCACGTGGACGGCGAAGGCGCCGGTGAACACCCAGGCCCCGTAGAAGTGGAGCGTGTAGAAGGAGCCCGGGAAGACGTACTTGAGCTGCGTGTTGAGGATGCCGGTCGCGAACTCGAATCCGGCGCCGCCCACCAGCAGGAGCAGCGAGAGCCGCTCGGCGGCCTGGGCGGGCGACCGCACGGGGGGCCAGGCGAAGAGCTTCGGGATCACCGACCACAGCTTCGCCAGGAGCACGGGCACGAGCACCACGCCGAGGGTGACGTGCACGCCCTGGGTGACCCGGTAGAGCCAGTGGGGAGAGGTCGGCCAGGAGAAGAGGTAGAAGCCGAGCCATCCCTTGCCGGGGGTCTGGTCGTTGACCGCCGCGAGGTCCGGTTCGTACGCGGCGTACGACAGCAGGCCGGTGACGAACAGGATCGGGATGCCGAGGAGCAGGACGGTCCCGAACACCGCGGTCAGCCAGGGGCCGCGGAGCGGGCTGCGCCAGAACTCCGGGCGGAACGGGCCCCCGGGGGTGGGTGCCGCGCCGCTCTTCGCTGCCATGGGGTGTCTCCTCGGGTCGTGCGGTCGCGGGTTCACCGGGCTTCCCCCGCCGGGGAGGGCGTGCCGGTCGTACGGTCGGAGGTGGTGCGGCGTCCGCGGGGCCGCCGGCGCGCCGCCCAGGCGCAGAGGACCGCGAGCGCGGCGGCGGCGTACGCGGCCGTGCCGGCGTCCGGGACGACCCGGCCCGTGAGGTAGGCGGCCGCGCCGGCCACCGCGACGCCGAGCCACTCCCAGCGCCCGTCGAGCGCCACCAGGGCGATCAGCAGGAGGGCGTACCAGGAGTAGCCGGGGGTGGTCAGGAGGAAGGCGGTCCCGGTGACCAGGAGGGCTCCGCTCCACGGTCGCCCGGGGTCGCCCCGCCGCATCACGTACAGGCTGACGGCGAGCATGCCCGCGGCGACGGCGGGCACGGCCCAGGAGTCGGGGAGCAGCAGGCGCAGGAGGGCGTAGCGGTTGCCGGCGGAGGCGTCCTGGTAGCCCTCCTCGTCGGCGTAGCCGCCGAGGTAGCCGAGGACGGAGGAGCGGGAGAGCAGGACGTACGGCAGGTAGAGGGCGGTGAGCACCGCGGCGGCGGGGAGCAGGGTGGCGGCGGCGGCGCGGGGGCGGCGTACGCCGGACAGCGCGCCGGGGACCAGGACGGCCGGCAGGAGCTTGGCCCCGACGGCCAGGCCGAGCACGGCGCCGCCCAGGGCCCGGTGGCGGACCGTCAGCCCCAGGGCGAGGACGGACAGCAGGACGGCGAGGGCGTCGGCGTGGGCGTTGTTGACGGCTTCGACGGCGACCGCCGGGCACCAGGCCCAGTAGGCCGCGGTACGGGGGTCCCCGCGGCGGCGCAGGACGCGCAGCAGGACCAGGGTGGTGGTGACGGCGAGGAGGGCGCCGCCCGTCTGGAGGGCCTTGTGGCGCACCGCGTCGGGTGAGAGGGCGTGGACGAGGAGGAAGTACAGCTCGCCGGCCGGGGGGTAGACGGTGTGCACGCCGGGGCGGTTGATGCGGGTGCAGACCCCCTCGGACACCGGGGCGAGGTCCGGCTCGCCGCACGCCGTCCCGGTGGGGAACAGCCAGTCGTCGCGGTACGGCAGCAGGGCGGGGTCGGCGGGGGCGTGGTCGTAGGGGGAGATGCCCGCCGCCTGTACGCGGCCGTCCCAGGCGTAGCGGAACGAGTCGGTGCTGGTGCGGGGCGGGGCGCCGAGGCCCGTCAGGGCGACGGCGATGCCGCCGGCGAGGACGAGGACGGTGGCGTGCCGGGCGGGTACCCGGCGCAGGGACCACACGGCGGCCGCGAACAGCGCCCAGCAGGCGGCGTACAGCCAGGACAGGCCGGCCGGGTCGGCGAAGTAGCCGTCCTCGCGCACGGTGAGGACGAGCAGGCCGGCCAGGGCGGTCAGCAGGACGGCGGTGACGGCCGTGGCGCGCCGCGGGACGGCGGTGGGCGGCCGGGTCACGGCGCGGCTCCGGCGGGGGCGGGGGCCGCGGCGCGGCGCCGGGGGCCGGGGACGAGTTCGGCGAAGGGCCGGCCGGCCAGCGTCCAGCTGCGGACGGTGCGCCAGCCGGCGGCCTCGGCGTGGTCCCGCAGGGCCCGGATGCCGACCCGGGCCCACGGGAAGGGGGTGCCGAGGGTGCCGCGTCCGTCGTCGAGGCGCACCTCGCACCGCTCGTCCACTTCGACGGGCGCGGCCTCGGCTACCAGGCGGCCGCCGGGGGCGAGCAGGTCCGCGGTGCGTTCCAGGAGCGCGGCGGGGTCTCCGCCGATGCCGATGTTGCCGTCGATCAGCAGGGCGGTGTTCCAGCGGCGTTCGCCGGGGAGGGGGTCGAAGACGGAGCGGCACAGTGCCGTTCCGCCGCGACGCGCGGTCCGGGTCACGGCGGCGGGGGTCACGTCGATGCCGAGCGCGCGGTGGCCGCGTCCGGCCAGCGCCGCGACGAGCCGGCCTGGACCGCAGCCGATGTCGAGGACGGCTCCGTGGCAGCGGGCGAGCACGCTCTCGTCGGCGGCGTCGGTCCCGGCACACCACCGTTCGACGTCCAGGGGCAGCAGCCACCCGTCCGACCTGCGCAGGAAGAGGGGCCCCCGGCCGGCGCGCAGGGCCAGCACGTAGGGATCGTCCCGCCACGCCGGCCCACCCGCGACACGTGCCGGGGCCGCGGACGCGGCGCGGGAGGCAGGCGCGGCCGCAGGCGCGGGCGCGGTACGGGAGGCAGGCGCGGGCGCAGGCGCGGGCGCGGTACGGGACGCAGGCGCGGGCGCGGGCGCAGGCGCGGTACGGGACGCAGGCGCAGGCGTGACCGCGGTACGGGACGCGGGCGCGGGCGCCGAGCGGGGCGCGGGTGGGGGCCCGGGTGTGACCGCCGTGTGGGGCGGGGGTGGGGAGGTGGCGGGGGTGGTCATCGGGTCACCGCCGTGTCGGCGCTCAGGCGCCGGTGGCAGGTGGCGAAGCGGCCGGTCGGGGCGAGGGCGGCCACCTCGGCGGCGTCGGCGGCGGTGTCCACGTCGCGGAGCCGGGGCAGCAGCCCGGTGCGCAGTCCGGCCGCGCGCAGCCGCTCGTACTGCACCGCCCCGGTGTCGGGTGCGGACATGGGTACGCCGAGCAGCAGGGCCGGGTCGGGCGCCGCCAGGCCCAGGGCCCAGAACCCACCGTCGGCTGCGGGGCCGAACCAGGCGTCGTACGCGTCGAATTCCAGCGCCGGCGCCAGGTGCGCCGGGGTGACCTGCGGGGTGTCCATGCCGATCAGCAGCGCCGAGCCGGTGCAGCCGGCGAACGCGGCCGCGAGCCGTTCGTCGAGGCTCCCGCCGCTCTGCGGCACCACCTCGAAGCCGGGCGGCAGCCACCGCCCCGGGGCACCCTCCAGGACCAGCACGTGCCGGCCGGCCGGGGTGGCGGCGACGGCGGCCAGGGTGTCGGCGAGCGCGGCCTCGGCCAGGGCAGCCGCCTGCCCGGGGCTGAACGGCGGGGTGAGCCGGGTCTTGACCCGGCCGGGCACGGGCGCTTTGGCGATCACGAGCAGGCTGGTCACCTGGCGCCCCCGGACCGCTCGGTGCGGGCGGCTCCCGCGGGGGCGTACGGCGGCTCGGCGAGCACCGCGCGCATGTCGCGGACGGCCTGCCAGGTCCCCCGCCAGGTGCCGGTGACCTTGGACCTGCCGCTGCGCGGCAGGTAGGGCACGTCCTCCTCGCGCACCCGCCAGCCGGCGTCGGCGGCGCGCACGACCATCTGCAGGGGGTAGCCGGAACGCCGGTCGGTCAGTTCCAGGCGCAGGAGGTCCTCGCGGCGCGTCGCCCGCAGCGGGCCGAGGTCGTGCAGGCGCAGGCCGGTGCGGCGGCGCAGCATCCGGGCCAGGGCGAGGTTGCCCGCCCGGGCGTGCGCCGGCCAGGCGCCCCGGCCGCGGGGGCGGCGGCGGCCGAGCACGAGGTCGGCCTCCCCCGCGGCGACGGCCCGGACGAACCCGCTCAGCAGGCCGGGGTCGAGGGAGGCGTCGCAGTCGCAGAAGCAGACGTACTCGGCCTCCGCGGCCAGGAGTCCGGCGTGGCAGGCGGCGCCGAAGCCGCGCCGCGGCTCCTGGACGACGGTGGCGCCGAGGGCGCGGGCGAGGTGGGCGGACCCGTCGGTGGACCCGTTGTCCACGACCAGGGCCCGCCAGCCGGCGGGGATGCGGGCGAGTACCCAGGGCAGGGCCCCGGCCTCGTTCAGGCAGGGCAGGACGACGTCCACGGAGATTTCGGTCACGACTGCCACCGTAGGAATTCCCCGGGGACATAGCGGACATCGACTCCTTACGAAACGCGGACGTCGGCCGTCCGGGGTCGGGCCGCCGGGGACGGGAGGGGGCCGGCGGTGGGAGGCTTGCCTTCATGAGCACGACCGCGAGCACGACCACGACGGCGACCCCGAGCACGCCCCCGCCCGTTTCGCCCGCCCGGGTCCTCGTCGTCGACGACGACCCCACCGTCGCCGAGGTCGTCACCGGCTACCTGCGCCGGGCCGGCCACGACGTCGGGCACGCCGCCGACGGCCCCGCCGCCCTCGACGCCGCCGCCCGGTGCGCCCCGGACCTGGTCGTCCTCGACCTGATGCTGCCCGGGATCGACGGGCTGGAGGTGTGCCGGCGGCTGCGCGCCGAGCGTCCCGTTCCGGTGATCATGCTGACGGCGCGCGGCGACGAGGACGACCGGATCGCCGGGCTGGAGCTCGGCGCGGACGACTACGTCACGAAGCCCTTCAGCCCGCGCGAGCTGGTCCTGCGCGTCGAGTCCGTGCTGCGCCGCAGCCGGGCCGCGACGCCGGGGCCCGCCGGGCGGGGTCTGCTGACCGGGGCGGGGATCCGGCTGGACCCGCGGACCCGCCGGGCCGACCGGAACGGCCGGGAACTCACGCTCACGCTGCGGGAGTTCGACCTCCTGGCGCACTTCCTCACCCAGCCCGGCCGGGCCCACGGGCGGGAGGAGCTGATGCGGGACGTGTGGGGCTGGGACTTCGGCGACCTGTCCACCGTGACCGTCCACGTACGCCGCCTGCGCGCCAAGATCGAGGACGACCCGGCGGCGCCCCGGCTCATCCAGACCGTCTGGGGCGTCGGGTACCGCTTCGACGCGGGCGGGGACGCGGGCGCCGGCGCGGGCGGGGAGGAGGGGTCCCGGTGAAGGACGTCCTGCTGATCGCGGCCTTCGCGTTCGGGGGCGCGGCCTGCGCCGGCCTGCTCGGCGCGGTCGCGCTGCGCCTGCTGCGGCACCGGTCCGTCACCGTCTCCCTGGCCGTCGTCGCCGCGGTCGCCGTGGCCGCCATGCTCGCCGGCACCCTCGCCGTCGCCCGGGCGATGTTCCTCTCCCCCCACGACCTGAGCGTCGTCACCCTCGTGGCCGCCATGGCCGCCGTCGTGTCGCTGGCCACCGCGTTGCTGCTGGGCCGCTGGGTGGTGGCCCGCAGCCGCGAACTCGCCCGCGCAGCCCGGGACTTCGGCGAAGGCGGCAGCTTCGCCGCACCCCCGGCCCGGGCCACCGCGGAACTGGCCGCCGTCACCCGGGAGCTGGCCGCCACCAGCGCCCGGCTCGCGGCCTCCCGGGAGCGCGAGCGCGCCCTGGAGTCCTCCCGCCGCGAGCTCGTCGCCTGGATCTCCCACGACCTGCGCACCCCGCTGGCCGGACTGCGGGCGATGGCCGAGGCCCTGGAGGACGGGGTAGCGGCCGACCCCGCCCGCTACCACCGGCAGATCCGTACCGAGGTCGAACGCCTCGGCTCCATGGTCGGCGACCTCTTCGAGCTCTCCCGCATCCACGCCGGTGCCCTGGAGCTGACTCCCAGCCGGGTCTCGTTCCGGGACCTGGCGGCCGACGCCCTCCTCGGCGCCGACCCGCTGGCCCGCGAGCGGGGGGTGCGGCTGTGCGGCGAGGACATCTCCCACGTCCCGGTCGAGGTGGACGGCAAGGAGATGACCCGGGTCCTGACGAACCTGCTCGTCAACGCCATCCGCCACACCCCGGCCGACGGCACCGTGGCCGTGCGCGTCGACCGGCACGAGGACACCGCCGTGCTGTCGGTCACCGACGGCTGCGGCGGCATCCCCGAGGAGGACCTGCCCAAGGTGTTCGACACCGGCTGGCGCGGGAACCGGGCCCGTACGCCCCCTGCCGGTGCCGGGCTCGGGCTGGCGATCGTACGGGGCATCGTCGAGGCCCACGCCGGGCGGGCCCGGGTCCACAACGTGCCCGGCGGCTGCCGCTTCGAGGTCACCCTGCCGCTCGCCACCGCGAACACCTGACCGGGGCCGCCGCCGGGGCCTAACCGGCCCCGGCTGAGGCCCGCTGCCCGGCCCGCGCGAACTCGGCCATGCCCTGCGCGAACCCGACCTCGGGACGCCAGCCCAGCTCCCGCCGCAGCCGGGAGGAGTCCGCCGTGACGTGCCGGACGTCGCCCAGCCGGAACTCCCCCGTCACCACGGGCGCCGGGCCTCCGTGCTCCGCGGCGAGCGCGGCGGCCATCTCCCCCACGGTGTGCGGGTCGCCGCTGCCGACGTTGTACGCCCGGTGGCCGCCGTCCGGCGGGCCCGCGAGGCCGGCCAGGGCGGCCGCGTTGGCCCGGGCGACGTCCCGTACGTGGACGAAGTCCCGCCGCTGCCCACCGTCCTCGAAGACCCGCGGGGCCTCGCCCCGGGCCAGGGCGGACCGGAAGAAGGAGGCGACGCCCGCGTACGGGGTGTCCCGCGGCATGCCCGGCCCGTACACGTTGTGGTACCGCAGCGACACGGCCGTACCTCCGGTCGACCGCGCCCAGGCGGCGGCCAGGTGCTCCTGCGCGAGCTTGGTCGTCGCGTAGACGTTCCGCGGATCCGCCGGCGCGTCCTCGTCCACCAGCCCCGGGACGAGCGCGTCCCCGCAGCGCGGACAACGGGGCTCGAACCGGCCCGCCTCCAGGTCCGCGGCCGCCCGCGGCCCCGGCCGCACCACCCCGTGCCCGGCGCACTCGTACCGCCCCTCCCCGTACACCACCATCGAGCCGGCCTGTACGAACCTGCGCACCCCGGCCCGGGCCGTCGCGGCCAGCAGCACCGCCGTCCCCAGGTCGTTGCAGGCGACGTACTCCGGCGCGTCCGCGAAGTCCTTCCCCAGGCCCACCATGGCGGCCTGGTGGCACACGGCGTCCACGCCGCGCAGCGCGCGCCCCACCGCCTCCGCGTCCCGGACGTCGCCCCGGACGAACTCGGCGTCCGGCAGCCGGGGGGCCCGCGGATGGGCGGCCGGCAAGAGCGCGTCCAGCACCACCGGGGTGTGTCCCCCGGCGGCCAGGACGGCGACCACGTGCGAGCCGATGAACCCGGCTCCTCCTGTGACGAGTACGCGCATGCCCGGCACGCTACGGAACCGGGACCCCGGCGGACGGCTCCCGCACCGTGCCGTAAGACTTCCGTCACCCTTCCCCCCGGGATGTCCGCTTCGGGGAACCCGACAGGCCCGACCAGCCTCCCATTCCGGAAAATATCCGGCGCGAACGCCCTCTGGCAGATGTTTTTGCGGTGATCCATTGACCGGGGCCGAAGCGCACGGATAGAAAGATCACGATCAGGGCCGCGATCCGGTCCAACACAGCACTGCCCCGGGGGAATTCGCTTTGCCGCACACAGATGCACTTCGTCCTGCCCGCGTCCTCGTGGTCGAACCCGCCTCCTCCGGGGGCGCCACCCTGATCGGCGTCGCCGCCGAGATGGGGCTGCGGGTCGTCGTCGCCACCGCCGACTCCGGCGACCGCCGGCTCTCCGACGCCGTGCGCGCGGCGGCCGATTCGGTGCTGACGGTGGAGACCAACGACCAGGCCGCCCTCGAAGCGGCCGTGCTCGAACTGCACCGGGCCGAGCCGTTCGAGGCGGTGCTGCCGGGCTCCGACATCTACGTGGTGGCGACCGCGCGCGTCGCCGCGGCGCTGGGCCTGCCCGGCCTGCCCGTGGCCACCGTCGACCGGGTCCGTGACAAGAGCGTCATGCGGGCCGCCGTGGCGGAGGCCGGGCTGCGCACCCCGCGCTTCGCCCAGGCCACCACCGACGCCGAACTGCGCGCCGCGGCCGAACGGGTCGGCTTCCCCTGCGTGCTGAAGCCGGTCGCCTGCTCCGGCAGCATCCACGTCAGCCGCGCGGACGACCTCGACCAGCTCACCGCCGCGTTCCAGCGGCTCGTGACCGACCCGGAGCCCGACATGGGCAAGCTGCACGAGCACCGGGTGCTCGTCGAGGAGTACGTCCAGGGGCCCGAGTTCAGCGCCGACGGCTACGTCCTGGACGACGGCCGGGTCACCGTCGTCGCCCTCAGCCGCACGCTGCTCGGCCCCGAGCCCGACTTCGTGGAGATGGGCCACCTCACCCCGGCCCTGGTCGACGACGCCACCCTGAAGAGCGTCGAGGCCTACGTCGGCGACGTCGTCCGCGCGGTCGGCATCACCAGCGGCCCCTTCCACTGCGAGCTGCGCCTGGCCGCCGACGGTCCGGTGCTCATCGAGATCGGCGCCCGGCTGCCGGGCGACCGGATCGTGGAGCTGCTGCGGCTCGTGACCGGCGTCAGCCTGCCCAGGGTGGCCGTCGCCACCGCGCTCGGTCTCGGCCCGGAGGCGGTCGGCGCCTTCGCACGGCCGGAGGCCGAGAGCGCCGGCATCCGCTTCTTCTCCGCCGCGGGCCGCTCCTCGTACCGGGAGCTCTCCGGGTGGGCGGAGCTGGAGGCCATGCCGGAAGTCCTGGAGACCGCCGTGTACTTCGCGCCGGGCGAGACCATCCCCGGCGTCGAGGACTGCCGCTCGCGCCTGGGCCACGCCCTGTTCACCGCCGGCTCCCCGCAGGGCGCCGTCGACCGCTGGCAGGCGCTCGGCGACCTCGTCGTCCCGGCCTGACCCGGCGGATCCCACGATGAACGCACACGTACTCGACTACGCGGCCGTCGGCATCGGCCCCGCGAACATGAGCCTCGCCGCGCTCGCGCAGCCCGTCGAAGGGCTGCGCGGCGCCCACCTGGAACGCCGTGAGAGCTTCTCCTGGCACCCCGGACTGCTGCTGCCCGAGGCCACCCTCCAGGTCTCGCTGCTCAAGGACCTGGTGACGCTGGTCGACCCGTCCAGCCCCTTCTCGTTCCTGGCGTTCCTCGCGAGCGAGGGCCGGCTCTACCGGTTCCTGGCCGCGGACTTCCCGGCCGTCCTGCGCGCCGAGTTCAACCAGTACCTCCAGTGGGTCGCGGCGCGGCTGCCGAGCCTGACGTTCGGGGCGGAGGTGCACGGCGTGGACTTCCACGACGGCGCCTTCCACCTCCGCGCCGGGGAAAACGAGGTGACGGCGCGTCACCTGGTGCTCGGTACCGGGCTCACCCCGTCCGTACCCGAGCCCTTCCGCCCCTTCCTCGGCCCCACCGTCTTCCACTCCGGGGAGTTCCTGCTGCGGGCCCCCGAGGTGACCGGACGGCGGGTCGTCGTGGTCGGCGGCGGCCAGAGCGGCGCGGAGATCGTGCGGCACCTGGCGGCCGGCGCGGCGCCCGAGAGCATCACCTGGGTCAGCCGGCGCTCGTCCTTCCTGCCGATGGACGACTCGCCGTTCGCCAACGACCTCTACACGCCGGACTACGTACGCCGCTTCCACGCGCTGCCCGCCGGCCACAAGGCCCGGCTCCTGGACCGGCAGAAGTACACGAGCGACGGCATCGACCTCCAAGTCCTCCAGGACATCTACCGGTTGAGCTACCGCGACGAGTTCATCGAGAACAGGCCCGGCAGGCTCCGCTTCATGGCCGACTGCGCGGTCACCGCGATCGAGGGCGGCCCCGACGAGTGGAAGCTCACCGTCGAGTCCTCGGGCCCGGACGCGTCCGCCCTGCTCGCCGCCGACATCGTCATCCTGAGCACCGGATACGCCTACGCCCTGCCGGACTTCATGGCTCCGCTCGACGCCCGGCTGCGCCGGGAGGACGGGATGCTCGTCGTCGGCGACGACTTCTCGGTCGCGTGGGACGGGCCCGCCGAGAACCGGATCTACCTCCAGAACGGCGCCCGGCACTCCTGGGGCGTCGCCGATCCCAACCTCAGCCTGCTCGCCTGGCGCAGCGCGGTGATCCTCAACAGCATGCTCGGTGAGACGAGGTACAGGGTATGACCACCCATCAGGCCCCGCAGTTCCAGGCGGAGGCGACCGGCGCCCTGGTCCCCTTCGGCCCGACCGAGGTGGAACCCGACGGAGTGAGCGTCGCCGAGGCGGACTTCGCCCGCTCGGTCTTCCCCCGCGTGCCGTTCGAGGCGGCCCGCTTCACCGTGCCGGCGGGCGGGACCAGCTCTCCCGACCAGCACGCGGTCCAGGAGATCTGGGTGGTCCACGCCGGATCCGGCACCCTGGAGGTCGACGGCGAACGGACCCTCGTCGGACCCGGCTCCATGGTGGGCTTCGCCTCGCGGTCCGTCCACGAGATCTTCGCCGACCAGGGCGAGGACCTGGTCGTCTACTCCTTCTGGTGGTCGGCGCCCGATGAGTGACCGCACCACCGGGACCGGTGGGGCGCCCCACTTCGACCTCGCCGTCGTCGGCGCGGGCGCGGTCGGCTCCCTCACCGCGTACTACGCCGTGCGCCGGGACCCGGGCCGCCGCGTCGCCGTGATCACGCACGCCGGACGAGGGGCGGGCGCGACCCGCCTCTCGGCGGGGTTCGACACGCCCACGGGGCACAACCCGGCCCAGCGCGCCCTGGCCGCCCGCAGCACCGCGCTCTTCGACGAGCTCGCCGCCGCACTCGGCGACGCCGGACGCGCTCCGGTCGACGTCCGCTGGCTCGTGACGCGGGAGAACACGGCCGCGCTCGACGCGACCATGGCCGACGGCGGCCGCACCCGCCCGGTCACCGCCGAGCAGCGGTCCCTGCTGGAGCGGACGTTCCCCGGGCTCGCCCACGGGGACGCCGAAGTCCTGCTGGCCAGCGACCCCATGACGGCCGGTCAGCCGCAGTGGCTCGCCGACCGGCTGCTCGACGAGGTCCTCGGCCGGCCGGGCAACACCCTCCTGGAGGGCTTGCGGGTCACCGGTGTACGCCGCACGGACGGACGGCTCGAACTGGCCGCCGCCGACGGCAGCCGGATCACCGCCGACCAGGCTGTCCTGGCGCCGGGCCCCTGGGCCCTGGACGGGCCGCTGGCGGCGGCCGCCCGCGAGCGCGGGGCCCGGGTCAAGAAGGTGGTGGCGTTCCACATCATGGCCCCGCCCCCGCCGGGCGCCCCGGCGCTCGTGCTGGAGGACGCCGACGCCTTCCTGCTGCCCCATCACCCGGGCGGCCACTGGATCCTCAGCATCACCTCGCCCGACTGGGACCGCGGCCCCGACGGACCCCTCGCCATCGACGCCCGTGACCGGGAGCTCGCCCGGACCCTGCTCGCCCGGCACGTACCGGGCTTCCTGCCGCACCTGCTCGGCGGCCGGGTCTTCAGCGACTGCTTCACCCCCGGCCACCTGCCGGTCGTGGACACGGCCGGCGACGACGACGTGGTCATGGCCATCGGCGGCTCCGGCTCCGGCTACCGACTCGCCCCGGCCATGGCCGAGGACGCACTGAACCTGCTCGACTGGAGAACGCGATCATGAGCCTGCTGACCGGGGACGCGCACGTCCCCCGGCACTACCTCCTGGTGCCGCCGGAGGCCACGCCCAACGGCCCCCTGCACCTCGGCCACATCGGCGGCCCCTTCCTGTGGTCGGACATGATCGCGCGGCACCTGCGGGTCCGGGGCGACCTGCCGCTGGTGATCACCGGCAGCGACGTGTACGAGTCGTACGTGACGCTCAGGGCGCACGCCGAGGACTCCACGCCCGGCGAGGTCGCCGCCCGCTACGGACAGCGCATCCAGGACGACCTGGCCGCGCTGCGCATCGGCGTCGACGCGTTCATCGTCCCCGACCGGCAGCCCTGGCGGGAGCAGTTCGAGCAGGAGGTCGCCGCCTCGATCGAGCGGCTGACGGCCCGCGGCGCGGTGCTGACGCGCACCGAGCGCGTGCCGCACTGCGCGGCGTCGGACCGCTGGGTGGTGGGCGGCTGGCTCCAGGGACGCTGCCCCGAGTGCGGTGCGGGCATCGCCAGTTACTTCTGCGAGGAGTGCAGCGCGCACTTCCTGCCCGAGGCGGTCGTCGAGCCGCGCCCCCTGCTCGACGAGGGGCCGCTGACCTGGCGGGAGATCTCCAGCCTCTTCCTGCGGCTGCCGGACCGCGACCTCCTGGACCGCACGCTGGTGGACCTGGGCGTCGCCGACCGCTACCGGGCGACCGTGGCGCGCTTCCTGGAGCGCGACGGCCTGACCGTACGGCTGAGCGCCCCGCAGACGTGGGGGCTCGCGCTGCCCGCGGCGGAGCCGGACGTACCGCGCGCCCTCTTCCCGTACGCGGGGATCTTCATGTTCGCCCGTCTCGCCGGCGCCGTCCACGGCAGGCTCTCCGGCACCGGCGTGAACGCCTTCGACCCGGACTCCGGGGTCACCACCATCACCACCCTGGGGATCGACAACGTGATCCCCACACTGGTCTCGATCGTCGGCACCAGCCTGCTGCACGGCGACATGAAGCCGTACGACCGGTGCCTGATCAACCACTTCTACGAGCTGGCCGGGCGGAAGTTCTCCACCAGCGCCCGGCACGCCATCTGGGCCGCGGACATCGCCGCGTCCGACGCCATCGGCGTGGACACCGTCCGGTACCACCTCGCCGGGGCCGATCTGGAGTCCGGCGCGGCGAGCTTCGAGACCGCGGACTTCCTGGAGACGGCGAACGCCGTGCTCGCCGACGGCCTCGGCAAGCGCATCGGTGCCGCCTGGAGCCGGCTGCCCGAGGGGCCGCCGCAGGCGCCCGCCCCGGCCGCCGTCGGCCTCCTGGAAACCCTGCTCGCCGAGCAGTCCGCCGCGCTCGACGGCACCCGCGTCTCGACCCGGCGCGCGGTCGCGGCCCTCGACCGCTGGTGCGCCGACGACGCGGTCGTCCACGCGGACGGGGACGGCGCCTACTGGTGGCTCAAGGGCCTGTCCCTGCTGGCGTTCCCGGTGATGCCGGACCTCGCCGAGCTCGTCTGGCAGCGCCTCGGCGGCGCCGGGGAGCCCCGCGCGGCGGCCTTCCTGGCCAGGACCCCGGCCCACCGGGACCTGCCCGCGCCCGGCTTCAACCGGGTGAGCGCCGCCGATCTGGACGCCTGCCTGCCCGACACCCTGCGACCGGGAGCGGACGCGTGACCGACCGGACCACACCGCTGTACGTCGTCCTCAACCGCTCCGGCGACGAGTTCGGCGAGTACCACCGCTTCCTCGCCGGCCACCCCTGCCGGACGGTGTACCTCACCACGCCCGGCGGGCTGCCCGCGCTCGACCGGGGCGGGGCGACCGAGGTCCACGTGCGCGACAGCCTCGCCCACGACGACCTGCTGCCCCTGGTACGGGAGATCGCGGACCGGCACGGCACGCCCGAGGCCGTTTTCGGCCAGTCCGAGTACGACATCCTGACGGCCGCCCGGCTCTCGGACGCGCTCGGCGTTCCCGGCGGGTACGGCCTCGACCTCGTCCGGCGGTTCAAGGACAAGCCCGCCATGAAGAGCGCGGTGGGCGCGGCCGGACTGCGGGTCCCCCGGTTCCTGCGCCTGGACGACGCCCCGTCGGCGGAGGCGGTCGTCGACGCCCTCGGCGGTCTGCCCCTGGTCCTCAAGCCGCGCGCCGCGGCGGGCTCCCAGGGCGTCACGGTCGTCCACGGCACCGGCGAACTGCGCGAGGCCCTCAAGGGTGTCGACCCGCAGGCGTACGAGTGCGAGGAGTACGTCGAGGGGGACATCTTCCACGTCGACGGCGTCCGCCGCTCCGGCCGCCTCCACTTCGTCACCGCCTCCCAGTACGTCCACACCTGCCTGGACTACGCGCAGGGCCGCCCGCTCGGCTCGGTCCTGCTCGACCCGGGCCCCGAGCGCGACGAGCTCACCCTCTTCGCCGACCGCTGCCTGCGGGCACTCGGGCTGCGCGACGGCGCGTTCCACCTGGAGGCGATCCGGCGTCCGGGGGGCGAGCTGGTGTTCCTGGAGGTCGGGCTGCGGCCGGGCGGCGCGCAGGTGCCGTTCCTGCACGTCGACCTCTACGGCATCGACCTGTTCGCCGAGGCGTTCCGGGCGGCCCTGGACCTGCCCCCGCTGTGGCAGCCGTCCCCCGAACCGGCCGGGCACCGGGCCGGCGGCTGGCTCATCTACCCCGCCCCGCGCGAGCTGCCCGGACGGGTCGTCGCCCGCACCTCGCCCAGGGCGGCCGTCCCCGAGGTCTACCACGAGGAGCTGCCCGCGATCGGCCAGGTCATGACCGGGCCCGGCAGCTATGACGAAGGCTGCGGGATCTTCCGGTTCCGGGGGCGCAGCGCCGCCGGGGTGCGGGCCGCCGTGCACACCGCGATGGAGGTGTACGGGCTGCGGACCGAGCGGGCCCCGGGAGCCGGGGAAGCCGAGCCGCATGGCTGAGGCCCGCCGGTACGGCTCCGTGCTGCGCGCGTGGCTCCGGGAGACGCTTCCGGCCGCCGGGAACGCGCGCAGGCTCGGCGTCCTCACGCTCGTCCAGTCGCTGGGGCTCGGGGTGTTCCTCACCTCCAGTGCCGTGTTCTTCACCCGGACCATCGGCATCCCCGCCCAGCGCGTGGGCCTCGCCCTGTCGGTCGCCGGGCTCTGCGGCCTCCTCTGCACGGTGCCCATCGGCCGGCTCGCGGACCGGCTGGGCGCGGGCCGGGTGCTCACCGCCAACTTCCTGCTCGCCGCCGCCGGGTTCACCGCGTACTGCCTGGTGGACGGCTTCGCCGCGTTCCTCGTGGTCGCCTGCGCCATCGCGGTCCTGGAGACCTCGGCGGGCGCGCTCCAGGCGTCGCTCACCGACGCGCTGGTGGGCGAGGGGGAGCGGGTCAGGGTGAGCGCGCAGATGCGCAGCCTGTTCAACCTGGGCTTCCTCGGCGGCGCCGCGCTGGCCGGGGCCGCCATCGCGGCCGGCACCCCGGCCGCCCTGTACGCCACGGTCCTCGCCAACGCCGCCCTCCAGCTGCTGTCCGTCGCCGTGCTGCTCGGGATGCGGCTGCCCGCGGGCGCCGGGCCCCGGGCCACCGCCGCCGGGGCGCCGGGCGGGGTACTGCGCAGCGGCGCGCTGCGGGACGTGCGCTACGTGGCGGTCGCGCTGGTGTGCGGCGCTCTGGAGCTGTACCACCCGCTGCTGACGGTCGGACTGCCGCTGTGGATCGTCACCGCCACCGACGCGCCCGCGCTGCTGGTGTCGGGGCTGCTGATCGTGGACACCGTCCTGGTGCTGTTGTTCCAGGTCGCGGTCAGCGGGGGCGCGCGCACCCCGGCGGGGGCTGCCCGTATGCTGCGCTGGGCGGGGTGGGCGCTGGGGGCGTCCTGCCTGGTCTTCGCGGTGAGCGGGGGCCACGGCGCGCTCCTGGACACCGCGGCCCTGCTGGGCGGCACGCTGGTGCTCGTCCTCGGCGAGCTGTACCAGGCGTCGGCGAGCTGGGGCCTGTCCTTCGGGCTCGCCCCGGCGGGCCGGCAGGGGGAGTACCAGGCGGTGTTCTCCCTGGGGCGCGGGCTCCAGCAGTTCGCCGGGCCGTGGCTGATGACCTCCCTGGTCGTCGGCACGGCGGCGACGGGCTGGCTGGTCCTCGCGGCGCTCTTCGCCCTGCTCGGGCTGGCCGCGCCCGCGTTGGTGCGCGGCCTGGAGAAGGCCCGCGCCCGGACGGAGCCGGTGCCGGCGCCGACCTGAGCGCGCCGGCAGCCGCCCGTGCGGCCCCCCGCGTGTCACACCCCTACGACCGAGACAAGTAAGCGAGCAGCGAGCACCATGACCGTACAGCGACGACACGACCCGGACGAGCGCGGCTTCGCCAGCGACAACTACGCGGGCGCGCACCCCGAGGTCCTTGCGGCGATCGCCCTGGCGAACGGCGGCCACCAGGTCAGCTACGGCGCCGACGTCTACACCGAGCGCCTCCAGGAAGTGGTGCGCGGGCACTTCGGCCCCACCGCGCGGGCGTACCCGGTCTTCAACGGCACCGGCGCGAACGTGTTCGCGCTCCAGACCATGCTCGACCGCTGGGAGGCCGTGGTCTGCGCCGAGTCGGCCCACATCAACGTCGACGAGGGCGGGGCGCCCGAGAAGATGGCCGGCATCAAGCTCCTGACGGTGCCGGCCTGGGACGGCAAGCTCACCCCCGAGCTGATCGACCGTCAGGCGTGGGGCTTCGAGGACGAGCACCGGGCCCGGCCCAGGGTCGTCTCGATCGCCCAGTCCACCGAGCTCGGCACCTGCTACACGCCGGACGAGATCCGCGCGATCTGCGACCACGCGCACGACCTGGGCATGCTCGTTTACCTGGACGGCGCCCGGCTCGCCAACGCGGCCGCCACCCTGGGGGTTTCGCTGCGCGAGATGACCACCGACGTCGGCGTGGACGTCCTCTCGCTCGGCGGCACCAAGAACGGCCTGCTCTTCGGCGAGGCGGTGATCGTCCTCAACCAGGACGCGGTGCGCGGCCTGGCCCACCTGCGCAAGACGAGCATGCAGCTGGGCTCCAAGATGCGTTTCATGTCGGTGCAGTTCGAGGCGCTGCTCGGCGGCGACCTCTGGCTGCGCTCGGCGGCCCGCTCCAACGCGATGGCCCAGCGGCTGTACGCGGCGGTGCGCGACCTGCCGGGCCTGGAGATCGCCCGTCCGGTGCAGGCCAACCAGATCTTCGCCGTGCTGCCCCCGGCCGTCACCGAGCGCCTGCAGAAGCGTTTCCGTTTCTACACCTGGGACGAGCAGGCGGGCGAGGTCCGCTGGATGACCTCCTTCGACACCACCGAGGACGACGTGGACGCGTTCGCGGCGGCCATCGCGCAGGAGCTGGCGGCGGAGCGCGGCGAAGGGCCGTCGGGCGCGCTGACCACGTCCGAGCGCGAGGAACTGGCGCTGCTGCGCCGACGGGTCCGCGAGATGGAAGAGGCCATCGAAGCCCTCGGCAAGGCGCCCGCCTTCTCCGCGGACCGCACCACGAAGTAGCCGGCGGCCGGCCCGGCGGGCCGGCGCGAACGCGCCGACCCGCCGGCCGCGTCGAGCGCCACGGCCTGGAACCCCTAGGGACCGTGGTCGTCCTGGAGCATGTGGCGTCGTTCCTGTTCGCGCTTGGAGTAGGCGGCTGCCCGGATGGCCTCGTCGCTCTCCAGGCCGGAGCCCAGCGCGCCGCCCACCGTCGCGGTCGAAGCGACGAACCATGACAACGTCCAGTACTCGGTCGCGTCCAGCGGTTCCCGTGTCATGGAAGCGAAGACCTGGTCGTTGAGGATGAACAGCGCCCACACCACGTTGACGAGCAGGAGACCCGCGTAGCAGACCAGCACCCCGATGCCCACGGTCAGGACCGTCGACGCGTTGTAGAGCCTCGTCTTCTGCCTCGCCTCCGGCGAACCCCCGGCCGGGCGGTGCCACAGCTCCGCGTCCACGATCAGCCAGCCGATCATGAGCGTGACGGACCCGACCATGGCGATCACGAGGCGCGGCGCGCTCAGGGCCTCGGCGAGACTCCACACGGTGGAGTTCACGGTGGCGACCGCTCCCGTCGCGAGCGCGGCCGCCAGGGCCTTCGAAAGCCCCGGCACCAGGCGCCAGGGCCGGTTGGCGCGGACCATGCCGAGGAGCACGCGCAGGTAGCCGCGCGGCCCGCTGATGACGTAGCGCAGATCGGCGGTCTCCTCGTCACCGACCTGGCCCGGATGGACGGGCGTGAGACGGCCGGCGAACGGCCGTGGACGCCGCTGCCTTCGCGCGGGCTCCTCGGCACCGGTGTCCCGCGGACCCGCCAGGCCGAGCACGGCTTCCTCCACGGCCCGCCGGGCCCTGGTCTGCAGGCGCAGACCCCCCAGGGAGGGAAGCGAGAGCAGCGCCAGCCCGTGCGCGTGACTGAGATCCACGACGACCCTGCGCCCGTGTGCGTGCAGCGGGAGGTCGGTGAGGGCCACGATGATGTCCCAGTGCTCCGTACGTCCGCGCTCCTTGACCCGGCGCATCAGGGTGTGCGGGTCCTCGGCCCCCGCGGTGAAGGGCTCGCTGACGACCCTGACCTCGAAGCGCCGCCCCGGGCCCGACCTGTCGGCGAGTCGTGGGGCGAGCACCCGGGCCATGCGCTGCGCGACGTCCGTCGGCGCGTCCGGGTCCGCGAGAAGGGCTACGACCGTGACGTCCTGGGGCGGCGTGTGCATGACCCGATCCTTCTCGTTGGCTCTCTCCCCCGGCCGGCTCCCGCGGGCGGCGGGGCGGTCACCGTCAGGCCACCGGATGGCCCGCCGCAGGCTGGGGCCCCTCAGGGCCTGCGGGGCGGACCAGGTTGCCCGTCACCTCCCGGTGCTCGTGCACGAAGCGAATCGCCATGGCTCCCTCACCGGCGGCCGAGGCCACGCGCTTGACCGAACCGCTCCTGACGTCACCGGCGGCGAAGACCCCCGGGAGGGTCGTCTCCAGCAGCAGCGGATCGCGGCCGAGGGAGTCCCACCGGGACGCGTCGGCCACCGCTTGCGCGTCGGCGCCGGTGAGGACGAAACCCTTCTCGTCCAGGGCCAGCACGCCCTCCAGCCAGTCCGTGCGCGGCCGGGCCCCGATGAACACGAACAGCGCCGCGGCCCGCAGTTCGCGGCGCTCACCGCTCGCGTTGTCCTCCACGGTCAGCGACTCCAGCTTCTCCTGCCCGCGGACGCCCCGGACCTCGGTGTGGAGCGACACCTCGATCTTCGGGTGCCGTTCCACCTGGTCCACCAGGTAGCGCGACATGTCCGCGTTGAGGTCGCCGCCCCGGACGAGGAGATGGACCCGGGACGCGTGGTTCGCGAGGAACAGCGATGCCTGTCCGGCGGAGTTCCCGCCGCCCACCACGGCGACCGGGTCCGCCTGGCAGAGGCTGGCCTCGTGGACGGTCGCCGCGTAGTAGACGCTGACGCCCTCCAGGCGGTCGATGTCCGGGACCTCGAGCCTGCGGTACCACACGCCCGAGGCGAGCACCACGGCGCCGGCCCGCGCCGTGGACCCGTCCGTGAAGGTGACGACGTACTCGCCGTCCTGCGGGGTGAGCTCCGTGACCTGGGCCGGCACCATGAGGCGGGCGCCGAACTTGTGGGCCTGGAGCACCGCCCGTTCGATGAGCTCGCCCCCGGAGACGCCCGACGGGAAGCCGAGGTAGTTCTCGATGCGGGACGAGGTGGCGGCCTGTCCTCCGGTGGCCACCGCGTCGACGGTGACCGTGGTGAGGCCGTCGGAGGCGCCGTACACGGAGGCGGCGAGTCCCGCGGGGCCCGCACCGACCACCATCACGTCGCACCGCGCGGCTTCGGGTGAGGGGGCGGGCAGCCCGATGAGCCGGGCGAGTTCGGCGTTGCTCGGATTGCGCAGCACCCGCTCGCTCTTCCAGAGGACCACCGGGGTCTCCTCGGGCCGGATCGAGAACCGGCGCAGCAGCGCGTCGGCCTCCTTGTCCTTCTCCAGATCCACCCATCGGTGGGGCAGCCGGTTGCGGGCGGCGAACTCACGCAGCCTCAAGGTGTCCGGTGAATAGCACGAGCCCAGGATCCGGAAGCCGGCGCCGAGGCCGATGAGCAGGTACCTGCGGCCCAGGTAGGCGCGGAGGATCAGATCGCCGAGGACGGGGTCGCGGTCGACCAGGGCGCGTTGCCGCTCCACCGGAACGGCCAGGATCTCGCCGGCCCGGCGCATCACCGCGGTGTCGAAGGCGGCTTGGCCCTCCAGCAGACCGAGCTCGCCGAGGAACCTGCCGGGCCCGTGCACGGCCACCGTGCGCTCCTCGGGCCCACCGTGGTCGTGGAGGATCTCGACGGTGCCGCTGAGGATCGCGAGGAACTCGCGGAACGGCTCGCCCTCGCGGTACAGCACCTCGCCCTCGGCGACGCCTCGGCGTTCACCGTGGCCCTCCAGGTCCTGGAGCTGCTCCGGTGTCAGACGCGGAAACGCCCCGTACCGGTCGGGTGTCTCGCGGACCGCACCGGTCACCGGGCGCACCCCCGTCGGGTGCGGGTCGGGAGTCGTGGCCATCAGCGTTCTCCTTCCGTGATCGCGGCGGTTCACCGGTCCGCCATCGCCCGCTCGACCCACGCGCGCAGGACGTGTGCGGGTGCCGCGCCGGCCTGCCGGGCGATCTGCTCGCCCTGGTCCAGGACGAGGAGGGTCGGAACGGCCTGCACTTCGAACCGGCGGCTGAGCCGTGGGTTCTTGTCGACGTCGACCTTGACGAGCTTGATCCGTCCGGCGAGGTCGCGGGCGACCTGTTCGAGGGCGGGGCTGACCATGCGGCAGGGGCCGCACCAGGTGGCCCAGAGGTCGACGACCACGGGCACGGAGGCGCGCTCGGCGACCTCGGCGAAGTCGTCGTCGCCGGCGTCCACGAGCCAGGGCAGGGGCTGCTTGCAGTGGCCGCACCTGGGCCGTCCCTCGGCGGCCACGGGAATCCGGTTGCCGCGCCCGCAGTGGGGGCAGGTGGCCGTCGTCGTCCGGGTGGTGTTCACGCCGCCATCGCCTCCCGGACCTCCTCCTGCTGGTCGTAGGTGACCACCAGCTCTCCGTGCTCGGCGTCGACGCGCACGGTCGCACCGTCCTGGACGTCTCCGCGCAGCAGGGCGCGCCCGACGAGCGTCTCGACCTCGTGGGAGATGTAGCGCCGCAGCGGCCGCGCCCCGTAGACCGGGTCGTAGCCCTGGTGGGCGATCAGCTCCCGTGCGACGTCGGTCAGTTCGACGGTGATGCGGCGCTCGGCGAGCCGCCGGCGCAGTTCGTCGAACTGCAGCTCCACGATCCGCTCGATCTGCCGCTCGCCGAGCGGCTTGAACAGCACGATGTCGTCGACGCGGTTGAGGAACTCCGGGCGGAAGTGTCCGCGCAGCTCGCCCATCACCCGGGCGCGGGCGTCGGGCTTGATCTCGCCCTCGGCGGTGGCGCCGTCGAGGAGGTGCTCGGAGCCGATGTTGGACGTCATGATGATCACGGTGTTGCGGAAGTCGACGGTGCGGCCCTGGGCATCGGTGATGCGGCCGTCGTCGAGGATCTGGAGCAGCGTGTTGAAGACGTCGGTGTGCGCCTTCTCGATCTCGTCGAACAGCACGACCGAGTAAGGCTTGCGGCGTACGGCCTCGGTGAGCTGGCCGCCCTCCTCGTAGCCGACGTATCCGGGCGGTGCGCCCATGAGCCGGCTGACGGTGTGCCGCTCCTGGTACTCGCTCATGTCCAGCCGGACCATGTTCTCCTCGGAGTCGAACAGGGCCCGGGCGAGGGTCTTGGCCAGCTCGGTCTTCCCGACGCCGGTGGGGCCGAGGAAGATGAACGAGCCGATGGGGCGGCGCGGGTCGCGGATGCCGGAGCGGGCGCGGATGATGGCGTCGGCGACGAGCCTGGCGGCTTCGTCCTGGCCGATGACGCGCTCGCGCAGGATCTCGTCGAGGCGGAGCAGTTTCTCGCGTTCGCCCTCCTGGAGGCGGGCGACGGGGACGCCGGTCCAGGCGGCGACGATCTCGGCGATCTCCTCCTCGGTGACGACCTCGCGCAGCAGCCGGTTCTGCCCTTGTTTGGCGGCCAGTTGCTCCTCCTCCGCGGCGAGTCGGCGCTCCAGTTCGCGCAGGCGGCCGTAGCGGAGTTCGGCGGCGCGGTTGAGGTCGTAGGCGCGTTCGGCCTCCTCCGCCTCGTGGCGGACCTGCTCCAGTTCCTGGCGCAGTTCCTGCACGCGGCGGATCGCCTGCCTCTCGGCCTCCCACTGGGCGTGCTGGGAGTCGGCTTCGGCGCGCAGGTCCGCCAGTTCCCTGCGCAGCTCTTGCAGGCGGGCTTCACTGGCGGGATCGGTCTCCTTCGAGAGGGCGGCGTCCTCGATCTCCAGGCGAGTGACGCGCCGGGTGATCTCGTCGAGTTCGGCGGGCATGGAGTCGATCTCGGTACGCAGCCGGGCGCACGCCTCGTCCACCAGGTCGATGGCCTTGTCCGGCAGGAACCGGTCGGTGATGTAGCGGTGGCTGAGGGTGGCCGCGGAGACCAGCGCGGTGTCCTGGATCTTCACTCCGTGGAAGACCTCCAGGCGTTCGCGCAGTCCCCGCAGGATGGAGATGGTGTCCTCCACGCTCGGCTCGTCGACCACCACCTGCTGGAAGCGGCGTTCGAGGGCGGCGTCCTTCTCGATGTGCTTGCGGAACTCGTCGAGGGTGGTGGCGCCGATCATGTGGAGTTCTCCGCGCGCGAGCATCGGCTTGAGCATGTTGCCCGCGTCCATGGCTCCCTCGGCGGCACCCGCGCCCACGACGGTGTGCAGTTCGTCGACGAAGAGCAGGATGCGCCCCTGGGCGGCCTTGACCTCGCTGAGCACGGCCTTGAGCCGTTCCTCGAACTCACCGCGGTACTTGGCCCCGGCGACCAGGGAACCCATGTCAAGGGCGAACACGATCTTGTCGCGGAGTCCTTCGGGCACGTCGCCGCGGACGATGCGCTGGGCGAGGCCCTCGACGATGGCCGTCTTGCCGACGCCCGGGTCGCCGATGAGGACCGGGTTGTTCTTGGACTTGCGGCTGAGGATCTGGGTGACGCGGCGGATCTCGGCGTCCCGGCCGATGACCGGGTCGAGCCTGCCGGTCCGGGCCTCCACGACCAGGTCGCGGCCGTACTTCTCCAGGGCCTCGTAGGCGACTTCGGGGTTGGCGGAGGTGACGCGCTGGTTGCCGCGGACCTGGGTGAGCGCGCTCAGGAACGAGTCCCTGGTGATGCCGGCCTCTTTGAGCAGGCGCCCGGCCTTGGTCGACGGGCCCTCCTCGGCCAGGGCGAGCAGGAGGTGCTCCACGGACACGTACTCGTCCTTGAGGCGTTTGGCCTCCCGTTCGGCGGCGTCGAGCAGGCGGGCGAGGCGCTGGGTGACGAAGACCTGGCCGGGTGCGGCGCCGGGGCCGGTGACCTTGGGACGACGGGAGAGTTCCTCGCGCACGGCCGTACGCAGTGCCTCCGGCTCGGTGCCGGCCTGTCGCAGCAACCTCGGGATCAGGCCGTCCTCCTGATCGAGGAGTGCGAGCAGCAGGTGTTCCCCGTCGACCTCGGTCTGCCCCATGCCGACGGCGGCGGTCTGGGCTTGCTGGAGGGCTTCCTGGGACTTCTGGGTGAGACGGTTCATGTCCATGGGGGGTTTTCACTCCTCGTGCCGCGCCCTCGCAGGGCGGCTTCGAGCAGGCTGATGCGATCGAGCAGGTCGAGCACCAGGCCGATCGAGGCGTAGTTGAGGCAGAGTCCGGAGCGCAGCCGCTGGATGCGGGCGAGCACGGCCGGGGCCGTGGGGTCGAACACCAGGTGTCCCGCGGCGTCGCGGTCGGCGTCGACCAGTCCCAGGGCGACGAACCGGAGGATCAGGTCGGGGTGGAGGCCCGAGAGACGGGCCACGGCGTCCAGGGAGAGTCTGCGGACGGGGACGAGTGCGTACCGGACGGCCGTCGAGGCGGTGATGTCGGCGCCCGTTCGTACCGGACGGTCGCCCCAGCCGGCCCGGCCGGTAGGCGCCGCTCCCGAGGGTCGGTCGTTCATCGTGTCCTCCGGGGGTCGAAGGAGGAGGCGGCGGCGAGCTCCTCGAACAGTTCGCGCTCCCGGTCGCCGAGGGTGGGCGGCACCATGACGCGGAGTTCGGCGTACAGGTCGCCGTCGGCGCCGCGCGGGTTGGGCATGCCCTCGCCGCGCAGCCGCAGTCGCCGGCCGCTGGACGAGCCCGCCGGCACCGTGACCTTGGCCGTGCCGCCGCCGGGGGTGGGCACGGGCACGGTCGCGCCCAGGGCCGCCTCCCAGGGGGTGACGGGTACCTGGACGTGGACGTCGCGGCCGTCCAGCCGGAACTGCGGGTGGGGCTGGATGCGGACCCGCAGGTACAGGTCGCCGCCGGGGGCGTTCCCGCTTCCCCGGCCGCCCTCCCCCGCCAGCCGGATGCGCTGTCCGTCGGTGACGCCCGGCGGCACGTCGACCTCGTACCGGCGCGGCTGCCCGGTGGGCCCGGCGAGGGTGACGGCGCGACGGCCGCCCCGGAACGCCTCCTCCACGGTGAGCGGCAGCTCGGCCTCCTGGTCGGCTCCGGGTACGCCGCCGCGGGCGGCGCCCGCTCCGAAGAACGAACCGAACAGGTCCTCGATGTCGATGTCCTCCGCCGCGAAGTCGTCTCCGAAGCCGGTGGCGTACCGGCCCCGGGGGCCGCCCGCGCCCGCGGTCCTGCGGGTGCGGAAGCCGCCGCCCGCGCCGGCCGCGACCCGTTCGTCGTAGTCTTCGGGGATCTTGCGGAAGTCCTCCCCGAAGCGGTCGTAGCGGGCCCGGGTCTTCGGGTCCGACAGGACGCTGTACGCCTCGTTGAGGCCTTTGAAGCGTTCCTCCGCCCCCGGGTCCTTGTTGACGTCGGGGTGGTACTTGCGGGCGAGCCTGCGGTACGCCTGCTGGATCTCGTCCTGGCCGGCGGTGCGCGACACGCCCAGCACCTCGTAGAAGTCCTGTGCCATCGCCGGTCACTCCCGCTTCGCGACGGTCACGGCGGCGGGCCTGAGCTGCCGGTCGCCGTCCCCGTAGCCCGGGCGCAGCACGTCGACGACCGTGCCCGGCGAGGCGTCGGGGTCCTGGACGACGCCGATCACCTCGTGCCGGGCCGGGTCGAAGGCGATGCCGGTCTCCGCGTGCCGGGGGTAGCCGAGCAGTTCGAGGACGTTCACCGCCTGGTCGCGGACCGCCTGGACGCCCTCCACGATGGCACCGGGATCGGCGCCGGCATGGGTCAGGGCGAGTTCGAGGTTGTCCAGGACGGGCAGGAAGGCGGCGGCCGTCCGGGAACGTTCGGCCTGCCGCTCCCGCTCCAGTTCCCTGACGTGGCGCTTGCGCAGGTTGTCGAGGTCGGCGAGCGCGCGCCGCCAGCGGTCCTCCAGTTCCCTGAGCTCGGCGGTGTACTCGTCCTCGGGCGGTGCGGGGCCGCCGGCGGCCGCCCCGGGGCCGGGGTGCCCGTCCGTGGCGGGCCCGGTCGGGTCGGGTTCCTCGGGGTGGATGGGCATGGCGGTTCCTCAGGTCCTGTCGAACTCGGCGTCGATGACGTCGTCGTCAGCGGCACTGCCACTCGTGGGACCGCCGGCGGTGGTGTCCTGCCCGGGGCCGCTCGTGTCGGCGGGGCCCTGGTGGGCCGCCAGTCCCGCGAGCAGTTGCTGGAGTTCGGAGGTGAGGGGCCGCACGCGCTCGGCGTCCGCCTCTTCCTTGACCGCCGCCCGGGCGTCGGACACGAGCATCTCGGCGCGTGCCCTCTCGTGCGCGGGCGCCTTGTCGCCCAGTTCCGCGAGGCGCTTCTCGACCTGGTAGGCGACCGCGTCGAGCTCGTTGCGGGCGTCGACGGCCTTGCGGAGCGCCTGGTCCTGGCCCTGGTTCCGCTCGGCCTCCTGGACCATGCGTTCGACCTCGCTCCGGTCCAGGTTGGAGCTCTCGCTGATGGTGATGCCCTGCTCCTTGCCGGTGTCCTTGTCGCGGGCCGTGACGTTGAGGATCCCGTTGGCGTCGATGTCGAAGGTGACCTCGATCTGCGCTTCGCCCCGCGGCGCCGGCCGGATGTCGGTGAGCTGGAACCGCCCCAGCACCCGGTTGTCGGCGGCCAGCTCGCGCTCGCCCTGGAGGACGACGATGTCCACGGCGGGCTGGTTGTCCTCGGCGGTGGAGAAGGTCTCGGACCGGCGGACGGGGATGGTGGTGTTCCGCTCGATGATCTTCGTCATCACACCGCCGCGCGTCTCGACACCCAGCGACAGGGGGGTCACGTCGAGCAGCAGGACGTCCTTGACCTCGCCCTTGAGCACCCCGGCCTGGATCGCGGCACCCAGGGCCACGACCTCGTCGGGGTTGACGCTCATGTTGGGCTGCTTGCCGCCGGTCAGCCGGCGGACGAGGGCCTGGACGGCGGGGATGCGCGTGGAGCCGCCGACGAGGATGACCTCGTCGATGTCGCTCTCACCGACCTTGGCGTCGGTCATGGCCTGCTGGACCGGCCCGAGGCACCGCTCCACCAGGTCGCCGGTGATCTGTTCGAAGGTGGACCGCATGATCGAGTCGGTGAGGTGCTTGGGGCCACCGGCGTCGGCGGTGATGAACGGCAGGCTGACCTGCGTCTGCGTCACCGAACTCAGCTCGGTCTTGGCCTTCTCCGCCGCCTCGAACAGGCGTTGCAGCGCCTGCGGGTCCTTGCGGAGGTCGATGCCGTTCTCCTTCTGGAAGTCGTCCGCGAGGTGATCCACCAGGCGCCGGTCGAAGTCGTCGCCGCCCAGGTGGCTGTCACCGGCGGTGGAGCGCACCTCCACCACGCCGTCGCCGACGTCGAGGACGCTCACGTCGAAGGTCCCGCCGCCCAGGTCGAAGACGAGGACGGTCTCGTGCTGCTGCTTGTCCATGCCGTACGCGAGGGCCGCGGCCGTCGGCTCGTTGATGATCCGCAGCACCTCGAGTCCGGCTATCCGGCCGGCGTCCTTGGTGGCGGTGCGCTGGGCGTCGTTGAAGTAGGCGGGCACCGTGATGACCGCCTCCGTGACCCGCTCCCCCAGCTGTTTGGAGGCGTCCTCGGTGAGTTTGCGCAGCACCTGGGCGCTGATCTCCTCCGGCGCGTACAGCTTGTCGCGCACCTTGAAGCGGGCCGCCCCGCCGTCGCCCTCGACGACGTCGTACGCGACCGCCCTGGCCTCGTCGGAGATCTCGTCGAAGTGCCGGCCGATGAACCGCTTGGCCGAGTAGATGGTGCCCTTGGGGTTGAGGATCGCCTGGCGCCGGGCCATCTGGCCCACCAGACGCTCACCGGTGTCGGTGAAGGCCACGACGGACGGTGTCGTGCGGTTGCCCTCGCTGTTGGGCACCACGGACGGCTCGCCGCCCTCCCACACGGCGATCACCGAGTTCGTGGTACCCAGGTCGATACCCACTGCCTTGGCCATGAGAGATCTCCTCTTGGTGCGGCGGTCCCGCATCTCCGCCGCTGCCGATGCCGATGCCGATGCCGATGCCCGCGGAGGCTTTCCGGACCCTCTCCAGGGTCGCCAGCCGGGTGGCTCCGCGCCTGCTCCTGACGAGTCAGAAGTGCACGCGCCCGGTAGCCCCGCGGGTAGGAGAGGGGAAAATCGAACATCTCGGGTGAGCCGCCCCCGAATGGGTAGACGGGGCAGACGATCGCCTCCCCGGAGACACGGGGAGAACGGAGTCAGCTCATGACCGGCAGCCGGACGCACCACGTCTACTCCGGCCCGGAGGGCGGCCCTGCGCCGGGCCCCTACGCCCCGAGCCCGGTCGATCATGCCCTCCACCAGCTGGAATCGCTTTCCCGCGCCCTGTTCGAGGCCTCGAACGAAGGCGAGATCCTGCGCCTGGCCATGCACCACGTAGCCGCCGCCGGGCCGTACCGCGCCGAGGCCGGATACCTCGAGGTGGACGGTCACCTGGCCCCCAGCCCCGGGAACGGTCGGCCGCATGCCGCAGCCGTGGACCGCAGGGTGCGGGAGCTGGAGGGACAGGACGGCCCTGTGACCGTGCCCGGCACTCCCTGGGGCCGGGCGCTGGGGCTGCGCGGGCTGGAGGGGCTCCACGGCTACCTCGTGGTGACGTCCCCGGCCCGCCCCACCTGGGCCCAGCAGGCCCTGCTCACCACGCTCGTCCGGCACACCGCCGCCGCCCTGTCCGTGGCCTTCGCGCGGCGCCGCGGACGCGAGGACGCGCGGGAACTCTGCCAGGTCAGGGAGGAGCGCACCGCCCTTCAGCAGCAGCTGATCTCCGTGGCGGCCGAGCTGGGGTACCAGCGGGCCGTTCACGCGCTCATGGCCGACATCGCCGCCTCCGGCGGCGGTGCGGAGGCCGCGACGCGCGCACTGCACGAGCTCACCGGACTTCCGGCGCTGGTCGAAGACCGCTTCGGCCGCCTGACGTCCTGGTCGGGTCCCGGCCGCCCCGAGCCCTACCCGGAACCGGATCCCGTGCGCCAGAACGACATGCTGCGGACCGCCGCCCGGGAGTTCGGGCCCGTACGGATAAGGGACCGGCTGATCGCCCTGGTCCGCCCGCACGGGGAGATCCTGGGCATGCTGGCACTGGTCGACGCCTCGGACGAGGCCGACGAGCACACCGTGTTCGCGCTCGAACACGCCGCCGCGGCCCTCGCCCTGGCCCTGGCGCACCTGCGCAGCCTGGCCGAAGTGGAGCTGAGGCTGCACCGCGAGCTGGTCGACGACCTCCTGGCGGGGACGGACGCCGCGAGCGCCTACGCCCGGTCCGAGGCCGTCGGACACGACCTGCATCGCAGCCACTACGTCCTCGTCGTGGAGTGGTCGAACCGGCCCGCGGACGATGCGTTCGCCCAGACCGTGGGCCGGGCCGCCTCCGCCGTCGGCATGCGCTCGCTGCTGACCCAGCGCTCCGACCACATCGTCCTGGTCGCCGACGACAGGCCGCACGCTCGCGCACTGCACGAGGCGCTCGCCCGGGAGACCGGAACGCGGTCCGGCACGATCGGGGTGAGCGCCCCTTCCGACTCCGTGCCCGACATCCCCCACCGCTACCGGGAAGCGCAGCGCGCCCTGGAAGTGCGCCTCAACTCTCGCGAGCGGTACGGCACGACCTTCTTCGACGAACTCGGCCTGTACCGCATCCTGGGACCCGGCGCCGGCCGCCGGGAACTGGAGACGTTCGTCCACGAATGGCTCGGGCGGCTCATCGACTACGACTCCCGCCATCACGCGGCCATGGTGGAGACCCTCTCCCGCTACTTCGACTGCGGCGGCAACTACGACGAGACCGCCGCGTCCCTCGCGATCCACCGCAGCACGCTGCGCTACCGGCTTCAGCGCATCCGCGAGATCAGCGGCAACGACCTCTCGAACGTCGAGGACCGGCTCAACCTCCAGGTGGCGACCCGGGTGTGGAAGATCGTGCTGGGCGGAGGCGAACCGGGCGGACCCGGCCCTCAAGGCCGCTCGGCGGCCCCTCTCGGATAGCAACGCCCACGCCCGGGCCCGTGGCCCGCTCCAAGGCCCGCAATCCCCCGGCGGAGTGACAGGAACCTGTTCGAGCGAGTTTCAACGCGGCCCCCGCAGGCCCGCCAAGCCCGCCGGGCCACATCAGAACATCAGTTCACCATCCGCTCCGGATCCGGCCGTGACGGCACCCGATCGAGAGCCGTTCCTAGAGCACCAGTACCAGCCGTGCGCCCATCCGGAGGACCCCGTTGCATCCCGCGTCGAACCCACCCGACACTGCCGCCGCAATCGAACATCCCCGGCCTGCCGCGTGCTCACGCCCGACCTGTGCGTTCCGCGTTGACGCCGTGTCCTCCCCCGGGAGGGCCGCGTGAGCAAGGATTCGACGAACGGATCCGACTCCGCGGGCGTGTCGGAGTCCGAGCGGCTCCTCTTCGGCGGTGAGCTCGCCTACGACATCGGCTGGGACCAGCACGAGGGCGCCTGGCTGGGGCTCGGGCTCTGGACGATGGCGCGGCAGCTCCCCCGGCTGGCGGGGACCGGCCTGCGGCTCGCCCACCTCGCCGACGCACGGGCCCTGCGCGTGGTCCTGGCCTCGGAGGCCGGGCGGGGCATCGCGCAGGCGGTCGGCCTGGTCGCGGTCAACAGCGTGCTCGGCCACGTCCTCGCGGCGGGCAGCACCAACGAGCGCCTCGTTCAGGCGCTGCCCGCGCTCACGGTCGTGGCCGTCACGGCGTTCCTCGGATCCCTCTTGCGCTCGGCCTCCACGGCGGCCACCGGGGCCCTGGAGCCGAAGGTGCAGCGCGTCGCCACCGAGCAGTACCTCGGCCTGGTGCACCGCACGGAGCTGTCGGCGATCGAGGACGACGAGTTCCACCGGCTGCTGGACGCGGCCCGCTACGGAGCCGACTCGGCCCGGCGGATGATCCGGTACTGCACCAACACCCTCAACTCCGCGGTGTCGCTGATCGCAGCGGCCGGCGTGCTCACCGTCCTGCACCCCCTGCTGCTGCCGCTCCTGGTCCTCATGACCCTGCCGAGTGCGTGGAGTTCGCTGATGATCTCCCGCCAGCGGTACATCTCCTTCCACGCCTTCGTCCAGCACGCCCGCGCCGGGCACCTGCTCGGCCAGCTGTTGACCCAGAAGGAAGCGGCGGCCGAGGTCCGCGTCCACGGCGTCGGCCCCTTCCTGCTCGGGCATTTCCGCACCATGGCCGAGACCAGCGAACGCGAACAGACCCGGCTGGCCCGCCGTGCCGCCCGCATCGGGCTCGCCGCCGACGGCGCCGGCGGCCTCGCCACCCTGCTCACCTACGGAGCGCTCGGGCTGCTGCTGTGGGGCGGGGCCATGGATCTCGCGGTCGCCGGCACGGCCGTGCTCGCCATCCGCAGCGGCGCCGGCAGCCTGGACACGCTCGTGCTGCAGATCACCGAACTCCACCAGGAGAGCCTGTTCGTCGCCGACTTCGAGCGGCTGTGCCGGGAGGCGACGACCCGGGCCATCCCCAGCGGCGGGCAGGCCCTTCCGGAACGGCTGCGGGAGGTCCGGTTCGAGAAGGTCACCTTCACGTACCCCGGCAGCGGCGGTGGCGGCGAACCGGAACCCACGCTGCGCGAGGTGAGCCTCTCGTTCCCGACGGGGAAGATCATCGCGCTGGTGGGCGAGAACGGCTCCGGCAAGTCCACCCTGGTCAGGCTCCTCGCCGGCCTCTACCTTCCGGACGAGGGCAGCGGCACGATCTGGTGGGACGACGTCGACGCCCGCACCGCCGACCGCGACCAGGTCTTCGGCCGCGTCGCGCTGATGTCGCAGGACTTCTACCACTGGCCCTTCACCTACCGGGTCAACGTCGGTATCGGCCAGCCCGGTCAGGCCATCGACGACCGGGCGGTCGAGGAGGCATCCGCCTTCTCCGGCGCCGACCAGGTCCTCGCCGACCTGCCCCGCGGCCTCGGCACGCTGCTGGCCCGCGGCTACCGCGGCGGGCACCAGATCTCGGGCGGTCAGTGGCAGCGCATCGGCATCGCGCGGGCGAAGTACCGGCAGGCCGAGATCCTGATCGTGGACGAGCCCACCAGCGCCCTGGACGCGGTCGCGGAGCAGCGGGTCTTCGACCAGATCAGGGCGCTGGCCGCGACCACCGGGCAGACGATCGTGCTCATCACCCACCGCCTGCACTCCGTACGCCACGCCGACCTCATCCACGTCCTGAAGGACGGCCGGGTCGCCGAGTCGGGCACCTTCGAGGAACTCATGGACCCGGCCACGGGTACGGGGGACTTCCGCGACGCCTACCGCCTCCAGGCCTCGGCCTTCGACGCCACGCTCCCCACCCAGCCGACCGGCGACCACGACACCTTGCGCACCCAGGACCACGCATGACCGTCGCCGCCCACGAACAGGCCGGCGGGGTGAACGTCCGCCCGGCCCGGTTCCCGAAGGCCCCTGTGCCTGGGCCACCCACAACCGTACGGCTGTCTCGGTGAGATCAAAGTCCTTGCCGACCTCGGCTCAACTCCACGATCTCCGCCTTGAAGTCCGGCGTGAACTGCCGCCGCGGCCTCCGCGGCTTCCTGTTCGCCATGCTCACCATCATGGACATCCCTTCCCGGGCACGCGCCCAGATCTGCGGATGTCCGCCAAACCGGAACAACCTCAGACCTCCTCCCCCAGGTTGAACCACGCCGCAACAGGGGTGAGTACCGCCAGCACGCACTGCGCACGCTACGGCCTGGGACCCGGGCGGCCCCGGCACGGCTGTACATCCTCTCCCACGCCGTCGGCGGCGCGGTGAAGATCGGGATCTGGGCTGCAGACTCGCGAGAACCACATTGCACGCTTCCAGGACCGCGGGTGGACGCAATCTTCCAACGCGAGTCCCCGACAGGCGCGGACGCCTACCGCGTTGAGCGAGCGTGATCCGCCGGCATAAGGCTGAGGGTCACCCCGCGTTCCTCAGCAACGCGCAGACGCCGATGGGCGGCTACAAGGAGACGTCTGATGCGACATTTGTGTCCGTTGAGCGGCTACTCGCGCTGGTGCAGACCGAGCAGTAGCGGCGCGCGACGTTAGGCTGCGGAGCGAGTCGCCCCGGCCGATGCGAGACAGCGTGTCACCGTTACGAGATGTTCGGGTAGTAGCCCGTCGCGCAGATCCGGCTGGACCTCCAGTCCCCACCCATTCCTGGCGTGTCGGGACGCCGACCATGTCGCGGAACGCGTGGTTTCAGGCCCTAAAATTCGATCACTGCCCTCGGGTCTGACCAGACTGAGCGAAGTTCGACGATGTCGTGCAGCGGAGAGTGCTTCATTACCTCGACGATCCCGGCGACACAAGCCTGCACGGTGTCCGGGTCGCTGTCCTCGATCGCCCTGTCGAGTCGAGCGAAGAAGCTTCGGTGCAGTTCGCGACGCTCGCTGAAAACGCGGTCCAGGTAGTCCCGCAGGCCTTCGCTCGCGGCGTTGATTCTGGCGACCTCCTTGTCCCGGTCCGCGGCAATCCGGGCGCGCTCCGTCAGGCTGGCATCAATGCCTTTGGCGACGTCGATGATTGCCATGAGGTACTTGGCGGCATCCGCGGTGGTGGCCACACGGCCGACCGTTTCGACGACGGTACTTACGCGGGCGTCAGGCATTCGTGGACTCCGGGTTGTAGTCGCGGTACTTGACCACGAGGAATTCGCCGCTCGGGTCGAGCGTCAGATCTGGATTCATCACAGGTGCTTCGGCGAGTTCGACGACGCCCTTCACCAGCTGAAGCGCCGTATGGAGCCGATGCGCATGGTCATCGCTATCGAGGTCGAACCCGCCCGGCGCCTGCTCAGTCTCTTCCAGTCGGTCGAGTGCGTCGCTGGCCCGCCGAATCATTCCAGCCAGCACGGCGAGCAACTCGCCGATTCGGCTGTCTACGCCTTGAAGGAGCACCGTACCCCGGTGGTAAGTGGCGACGGCCTTCTTGACATCTGCGTCGAACTTCGCGACTGCCCTGTCCTCGTCGGACTTCTGCTTGATCAGCAACCCGACGGTCAACGCGACCGCCGGTACCACCGTGATGGTGTTGAGGCGACGAACTCCTGCTGCGATACCCCCGCCCCCCGCAGCCTGCGCGCCGCCTCCGATGGCAGCCAAGGTGGCATTCCTCTTGGCTGCGCCGCTCAGCGTGTTGATCGCAGCACCGGTAGACGCGGTGGCGACCTTCGCGACAGTTGCATAGGCGGCACCGCTCAGTCCGATTCCAGCGGCCGCGGAAGCGATGCCCCTCATCGCGGTCGCGGTCCCGCTGGGACCGGAGATTTCGGGCGACGTATCGATTTGGCAGGCCGCGGGCGCCTCTCCGCCCTCAATGACTTGGCGCCCACGCATCCGGAGCTGCCGCTCGTTGCGTTCAGCAAAGGCCCGCAGTCGAGGCGTCACCGCTTCGAGAGCGGACTGTTGCCGAACTCCCAACCCTCGCAGTTGCCCAATGGTGGAGTCGGCGATGTCTCGGTGCTTCGCGTGCTGGGCATCGTGGTGAGCCTGAAGGTCTGCGATCTTCTTCTTTGCCCGGTCCGCGAGAACCTTGTTTCCGATCACGCTGACGGCCGACGTGCCAACGGCGACGGCCACGGGGATCAGCGGGAACCGCATAGTTGCCTCCGGATGACGTACGGAGCCACGAGCCCCAGGGCGCTCACGCGCGCCGCCTGATGGGTAACCAAAAAAGTTGAGGACACGTCCACTTGCCCTTGTCGGAAATCGTGATCGTCGTCAAGAAGGTTGGAATCCTCAGGTGAGGGAGCGTAGCGGGTCGTACCGGTCTGTCTGACCGAGGGTAGTGGTCACCGCGAGCCTCCACGCAGTCCAAGGCCGTACTGGCGGGTGATCCATGCGATCTGGTGCCTGCCGGCCCGTAAGCACTGCCTCCCTCGATACCATCCGCACCGAACTCAGGTCCGCCAATCATTCCGTCACGCCTCTCGCCAGGCTCTTGCTTCCTCTGCCATCGCTGCGCGAGCCGCCTTGACTCTGCGGTCACCCAGGCTTCCCGTCTTCGCCAAGTTGAGGGGTGGCCGTAGCGCATTGAGTACAGCAGTCTCCGCCTCATCGAGGATCACACCGTCAGGCCTTACCCACACTGAGAGCCGCAGCCTGACGTGCATCCATTCCGTCAGCCGCGCATCGCCGCCGCTCTCCAAAGAGAAGTTGGCGCTGCCGTCAGGCCGAGCGAGGTTGCGGGGCACCGCTCGCAGCTCCAGTGGTTCCCGCAGGAGCGCCGCGAGCGTCCGTCGCAGGGTGGAGGAGCCAGTCTTGCCCGTTGCGAAGTGCGTATGCAGGTCACGTCCTACCAAGCTGCGCTCTGCCTTGCCCACGTAGAGGGGATGGCCAACCGCACCTGCTGCGAGTTCCCCGACCGCCAACAGGTCACCATGGACCGCATAGAGACCTGCCTCGTTCGGCACCACCCTAAGGGCTTCCTTTGCCGTGTGACGCGGGCCGTCGGCCAAGGCAGCGAGAGCGGCGTGCACGATGGCTTCGTCCATGGCGACAACCCTAGGGGTTGGTTACGACAGATCAGCGGCTCTGAGCCACGTGACCCCCTGCATGACCGCGCACGGCGTGGCCCCGCAATCGCGCCCTGCGCCTTACGCCGCGGGCAGCCGGCCACAGACGGGTTCCAAGCTAGGGTCGTTGGCGTCACTCGACCGCCGGCTGACGGGCAGTGGGTCGGGCCGCCAGCAGCGCTCGCGCCAGATGGCAGGACGGCAAAATCTCGCGCTTCGGCTGAGACACCATCCACCGTCGATGCCGAAGCACGGCGGTGGTGCGCGGCAGGTCGGTTGATGAGACAGGAGGTCCCTGAGACATGCGAACTGTTACTAACGGCGGGCACGTCGAGGCAGCAGATCGCTCGCTGCTGGAGACAGCGCTGCGCGAGGTCCACGAGGAGGCCGGCATCCCTCCCGGCGCCCTGTGCGCCACCGCCGCCTACGGTCACCTGCCCATCGACATCGACGTCTTCGACATCGACGCCAACCCGGCGAAGCGCGAAGGCGCACACCAGCACTGGGACTTCCGCTTCGTCTTCCATCTGGTGGACAGGGACGTCAAGGTCACGGCGCAGCCTGAGGAGGTCTCGGCCCCCCAGTGGGTCGCCTTCGACAGGGTCACGGCCCCGCAGCTGCGGGCGAAGCTCTCCGCGTCCAGGCTCGACGGCCGCATCGAGCCGGCCAACGCCTCGGCGCTGATCCACGACGGGCACGGCCGCTACCTGCTGCACCTGCGCGATGACATCCCCGGCATCTGGGCGCCCGGGGCCTGGGCGCTGCTCGGCGGAGGCCGCGAGCCGGGCGACACCTCGCTCGAAGACACCGTCCGCCGCGAACTGCGCGAGGAAGCCGGACTCGAGCCGGGCGTCGTGGAGCCGTTCGCCGTCGAGCTCGCCACCGGCACCGACGGCCTGACGGTGCCGGTGCAGGTGTTCACCGCCCGGTGGAACGGCGACCCCGCCCGCCTGCCCCTCACCGAGGGCGTGATGCTGGCCTGGTTCCGCCCCGACGCCATGGAGCGCCTGAGACTGAGCCCCTCCACCTTGGACCTCGTACGCCGGCACGCCCACCACGCGGCCCGCAGCGGGCCGGACGGGCCGAAGGCGGGCAGCACAGGCGTCCCGCACATCGTCGGCGTCCACCTCTACCTGGAACGCGACGGCCAGGTGCTGCTCGGCCTGCGCCACCCCGGCTCCGCGTACGCCAGCGGCACCCACCACTTCCTCGCCGGGCACTGCGAGCAGGAGTCCGCCGTGGCCTGCCTGGTCCGCGAGGCGCAGGAAGAGGCCGGACTACTCATCGACCCGGACGATGTCGAACTCGCGCACGTGGTGCACATGGTGGACAAGGCCGGGGACCAGCCTCGAATCGGGTTCGTCTTCCGCGCCCGGCAGTGGACCGGGACACCCCAGGTCCGGGAGCCGGACCGGTGCGTCTCCTGGGACTGGTGGCCCGCCGACGCCCTTCCGGAGCCGATCGTCCCCTACACCCGCGCGGCGATCGAAGGCATCCGAGCCGGTCGCCCCTACACCGAGCTCGGCTGGACCTGACCGCTCGCGCTTCCCACCCTGCACGGGCGGCCGTCGTGTGCCGTTGGGTCATACGGTCGCCGGGGGCGGGGTCCATCGGGCCTTCGGGGGGACGGCGGTGCTGACGCCGTAGTCGGCTTTGAGTTGTTCGGGGATGGCGTAGTGCATCACCCGTCCCCGGGTGAGCGAGGACAGTTCGAGGACGCTGGTCAGGTAGCCGAGGCGGTCCAGGGCCCACGCGGCCAGGGGGGAGCGGTCCTCTAGGGTTTCCAGTACGCCCAGCAGGGCGGGGGCGGCCTTGACGAGGGTGTCCCAGGAGGTGCGGGGCACCTGCAGCCAGTCGGCGCAGGTGTCGCCGATCAGGTAGCGGATGAGGGCGGAGACGACGGGGTCGAAGAGGGTGCCCGGCACTACCTCCTCGTAGAGGTCGATGAGCTGGCGGGTGAGGTGGGCTCCTTCCTCGCTCGGACCCATGTGGCGCGTCATGTACAGGTCGGAGAAGGCGCGGGCCTCCTGGAGCGTCTGCGGGGCGTGGGCCTGGTCCACGCCGAGGAAGGCGCCGACCACGCGCCACGCGTAGTAGTAGGCGTCGGCCCCTTCGTTGCTCATGTGGATGCCGAGGCGGTGCAGGGCGTCGAGGACCTGGATGGAGAACATCATCTGGCCGCCGATCATGTCCTCCTGGCAGATCGGCGTACCCAGGGTTCCGGTGTCCCAGCGGTCCTCGCGGGCCAGGTGGTGGCGGATGGAGGCGTGCAGCAGGCGGACCTTCTGGGCGGCGGGGATGAAGCGGCTGCCGGCTTCGAAGGCGTCGGGCCGCATGAGGTAGACGGTGAACTGGCCGGTCTCGGCCATCCGCTTGGACGGGTACTTCAGGGAGTGCGTGGCGGAGAGGAGTTTCGCGACGTGGGGAAGGACGTAGCAGGCGGGCATCGAGGCGAACGACAGCGCGGTGGAGATGTGCACGTTGTTGTCCGTGAAGAAGAGCCGGGCCTTCTCCATCTCGGACCAGTCGACCCAGTCCGGCGCGCGGCTGGTGGCGTGCAGGTACTCGCGGGCGACGTCGGGCAGCCCGTCGGGGAGTTCCTGGCCGACGGTGGAGAAGTAGCGCATGAGGGTGTTGAACTTGGCCACCTCGCCGCGCTCGAACAGGGTCGTCACGGTCGCGTCGGCGAGTTCGTCGCCCTGGGTGCGCAGGGCGTCCAGGGACGCCGGTGTGTACGTCATCGTGGTGTCTTCCGGTCAGTGGGTGCGGACGGTGGCGTCGGCGGCCAGGACGGTGAGCGCACGGCGGGCCTCGCCGGTCAGGTCGGCGTCGGCCAGTGCGTCGTGGGCCTCGCGCTGCCGGGCGGTGATCATGTGCTCGACGCGGGTGACGGCTCCGGTGCCGCGAACGATGTCCCGCACCCGTTGGACCTGCTGGTCGGTGAGGCCTTCCCGGCCGAGCAGGTCCTGGAGCTCTTCCCGTTCGGCGGGAGTGGCGGAGGCGAGTGCGTGGGCCATCAGGACGGTGGGGCGGTTGCCGCTCACATCGTCGGCCGGATCCTTGCCGGTCCTCGCGGGATCTCCGAACAGACCCAGCAGGTCGTCGCGGAGTTGGAACGCCTCACCCAGCGGGAGGCCGTAGTCGCTGTAGGCACGCAGGAGCCGGGGTGGGGCGCCGGCGAGGAGGCCGCCGATCTGCAGGGGGTGTTCGACGGTGTACTTGGCGGTCTTGTACCGGATCACCTTCACCGACGCCTCCGGATCGGGGGCGCGCCCGGTGCTCATGATCTCCAGGCACTCCCCGGCTATCAGTTCGCGGGCCAGGACCGTCCACAACGGCCTGGCCCGGTTGAGGAACGCGCCCGGCACGCCCGAGTCGGTGAACAGCTGTCCGGCCATCGCCATCAGCAGGTCGCCCACCAGCATGGCCAGGGCCCGGGCTGAGGCGTCCGCACCGTCGGCGGAGGACTGGTGCAGGGCCGTGTGGACGGTCGGGCGGCCGTGCCGGGTGCTGCTGCCGTCGATCAGGTCGTCGTGGACGACCGCGGCGGCGTGGACCAGTTCGATCGCGGCGGCAGCCCGTACCAGCGCGTCACTGTCGGGCTGGCCGGCGCCGCGCCAGCCCCAGTAGCAGAACGCCGCCCGCAGCCGTTTGCCATGGCGCGTCGCGGTATGGAGCTGATCACCGACCGGCCCGAGGGCGGCGTCGATGTCGGCCAGCGCCTCCGCCTCGGCGGTGACGAAGGCGGCGAGGACCTGATCGACCCGGCTTTTCAGCGGGATGTGCTGGTCGGTCACGGGATGTTCGGCTGGGAGCGTGCCGCGACCGTGCGGGCGAGGACCTCCATGTGGGACGGCGCCGTTCCGGCATGCCGGTCGAGGAACAGCCTGCCCCGGGCCTTGGTGTCCTCGTGGCCGTCGGCCAGAAGATCGCCGATGTCCGTACGGCGCAGCAGGCTTCCCGCGGTGCCGACGGCGCTGCCCAGTCCGCTGAGGGCGAGGTCGGCCAGGCCGGCCAGCAGCGCCACCGCCTCCTCGACCGGGTTCGCCGTGCGGTCGCCGTGGTGTGCCACAGGTGGTCTCCTTCGGTGGTGGTGCGGCACGCCGGCTGGTGCGCGGCCGATGGGGGTGGAGGTACGCCCACTCTGGTCCGCCCTGTCGGCACACCGGATGCGTTCGGGGACGGTTCACTCGCAAGGAGGATGGACCAGGCGTCGTCTTCGAGGGGCCGCACCAACCGGGTCTTCTTCGCGCTCACCCGCGGCCGCAGACGGGGGCGGTCTCCTGATCCGGCAGGTAGCCCGCCCGTTCCTCCGCCGTGAGCGCGAGGTCGACGCCGAACTCCACGGTGACCCCGTCAGGTCCGGCCTTGCGCAGCTGGTCGAGCACGGCGCCCGCCGCCTCGGTGACCGAGTCCAGCGCGGACTGGAGGTTCTCCGGGAGCTGCTGAATGGCCTCGCCGAGACGCCCCGCCTTCACCGGCCCCTCCGCTGCGCCCGGGGCCTCGACCAAGATGGATCCGCCCTCCGCCAGCGGGATCCGAGCAAGACGCGTCAAGGATCCTCCTTCGCCGGCGCGATTCCGGTCCTTCCCAGATCGTCATCGAGCCGACGGCATGCCGCACCCCCGGTTGGCCATAAGGTGTCGATCCTCCGGTTGCGCCCAGACCTTCCTGGGCAGTCGGCTCGGCGGCGAAGCCGACCCGGTGGTCGTGTTCGTAGTCGTGGACCCGGTGAGGCACAGTTGCCGGCGGACCCAGCGGAACTTTCGCGAGTCGCGGTCGCTTCTGCGATCGCCCTGGGAGACCACACCGCGGACGTCCACCCTGAGACCCGCGGCTTCACCACGACCGCATTCCTCAAGTTCTCGGCGATGCGCTCGCGGGACGGACCTGATCGCCGACGATGCAGCGCGCATCACACGCCGGACCCCCTCCCGCCCGTGCCAAGTCGGCCGATCCGGCCCTGTGGGCCCAGGCGTTCCGGAGCGTGACACGCCCTGTTGACGGTCCGGTAGATTCAGCGATACGGCTGATCTTCAAGGGAGCGGCACCATGCCGCGCGTGCGACACGGGGGCAGTGGGTGCGGAGCGGACACACGCAGGACCGTCGACGGAAGGCCCTGCTGGAGTGCTGGCGCGCGATCGAACTGTTCAGTCCGCCAACCATCCCGGCACTGCCTCGTCGGCGCCCCGCCGCGCGCTCCGGGCCGAGGGACGAGTACGTAGTTGACCTGACTCCTGAACCCGGCCGGGTGCCGCCGCTCCTGCCGTGGGCTCCGGACCATCCGGAGACGGGGGCACGGCGGGCACCGTACGGACGTATGTGGCGGCACGAGGTCTACTGCGGGGTCTTCGATCTGGAGCTGCTCCGCCAGGCAATGATCTCCGTACTGCCCGCGGGAACCGATCCCGACCCCGGCGTGCCTCAGACCGAGCTGGTGCTGTCGGGCCAGAGCGCGATGTTCGCGCTGGTCCTGGACGACGAGGGCCGACCGCTCGAAGACACGTCCGTGATCTCCGCGTGCGCCTGGGCGACCGGCCGCCTGTTCGATCCCGGGCCGTCCGCACCGGGGTGGCTGGACGGGTTCGAGGAACTCGACGACGCGTTCGGCACGGCGATCGACGAGCTTACGGCCACCGCGATCCCTTACGGCCCCACCTCCCCGACCGCCGGAACGGCGTACGAGCGGTGGTCCGGCTCCGTGGCTGGGCCGGGAGCTCCGGCCGGGGCCAGCGGCGGGAGCTGGCAGCGGCTGCTCGCCGAGATCCTGGGCGGCGCTGCTGTCGGCGCGGTCGGGGCCCTGTTCGGCGAGGTCGCCGGCGCCGCCCTGCAGGGTGCGGCGGAACCCCTGGTGCGCCGCGCCGCGGACTGGGTCGCCGCCCGCCGCCCCGCCGAGGAGCAGCCGCAGCCCGGGCGGCCGGACGGCACCCGGGGCGTCCACGAGGGGTCGTCGGCCGACGGTCCTGACATGTCGACCGAGGCGGATTACGAGGCTGGCGCCGGTGCCCGTGCACTCGGGTTCGCCGATCTGGTCGCCCTGACCGCGCAGATCGCCGACCTGTGCGGGGTACGGGATTACCTGCGCCCACAGGTGGTCCGGGTGCGCAGCAGGCTGGTCCAACGGCCGCGGGACCCGCAGGCGAAGGTCACCGCCTCCGCGCCGTTCTTGAACAGTCTGCTTCCCCCTGATCTGGCCCGGGTGTCCGCGGCCATCGGGAAGGGTTTCGGCCCGGCGCTGGAGGCGTACCTGACCGAGCTCGACACCGTCGCCGTGGGGGCGCGGACGGATGTGCGCCGGCAGCGCGGGGTCGTCCTGGAAGGGGTGGCTCCGGACCTGGTTCCGGCCGGCCGCTGGCCCGCACCGGCACGGTTCCCGCTCGCGCTGAGCCAGCAGTTCGCGGTCGACCGCATGCTCGCCGACCGAGCGGGAACCGAGGGCGGAATGTTCTCCGTGAACGGCCCGCCGGGCACGGGCAAGACCACGATGCTGCGCGACCTGGTCGCCGCACTGGTCGTCGAGCGAGCGGCTGTGCTGGCCACGTTCACCCGGCCCGAGAAGGCGTTCACCGGTCCGGCCTGGAAGGGCAGGGACCGCCAGGGCGCCTACCCCCGCACCGTGTCGCGGCTCGACCCGCGGCTGACCGGGTTCGAGATCGTGGTCACCTCCTCCAACAACGGCGCCGTGGAGAACATCACCGCCGAACTGCCCGGCATGGGCGCGCTCGGCGAGCACTGGCACGGCGGCCCCGACCACTTCTCCGACCTCGCCTCCGCGCTCCTCGGCGGGCCGGCCTGGGGTCTGGTCGCAGCGGTGCTCGGCAACAAGACCAACCGCAAGGAGTTCGGAAACCGCTTCTGGTGGGGCCGGCTGCCCGAGAAGGAGACCCAGGCTCGCTCCGCCGCGGGACTGCCGCCGCTGCGCGGCATGCAGGAGGTCCTGCGCGACTGGCTTCCGCCGAAGCCACCGCCCGGAGGCCGACGTCCCGTCACCCCGGCGGACCAGGCTGCGGCGGCGGGACCCGCCCAGCCCGTGCCGTCGTGGACCGACGCCGTCGCCGCGTTCCGTACCGCCCAGGCCGAGGTGGAGCGGCTGCGCGCCGGACGCGCCCGGCTGGCCGGTGCCCTGGCGGCCGTCGAGTCCCCGTCGGCCGGCCAGCGGATCGCGGACCTGGAATCCGCCGTGTCCCGGGCCGACCAGCAGGTCGCCGCCGCCGCGGCGGTCCTGGACCGGGCCGCCGCCGCCTCGGCCACCGCCCGGACGGCCACGGTGGTGGCCGAGGCCGGACACGGGACGGCCTCCGAACACGTACCGCGGGCCCGCCAGGAGCTGGCCACCGCCCGCGCGGACCTGTCGGCCGCCCGTGAACTGGCCGCGCACCACCGCGAGTACGTGACCGCGCTCACCGCCCGCCACGACGCGCCCCCGGTCATCGAGCGCGGCCTGCGCGGCGGGCTGCGCCGCCTGCTGCAGAGCGCGGCCGACCGGCAGGCCGCCGAACGGCAACAGGAGCGCACCCAGTCCGAGATCGCGCACCTGCTCGTCCGGCAGCGCACCGCGCTCGAGGACTCTCTGGAGCAGGTCGCCGCAGCCGTACGCGCCGAGTCCCTGGCCGCCGACCGGCACACACGGTCCGCCGCCGCCGTCGACGAGGCCGCCGCCAATCTCACCGCCGCCCGCGGCCACGAACGGGCCGCCGGCGCGCGGGAGTCCGCGGCAGCCACCGCCCTCCGCCATGCCCGGCAGGTCGCCGACTCCTCCCGCAGCGGACTACGAGCCGCCGTGGCCGAACTCGACGGCAGCCACCGCGAACTGCGGGAGGCGGCCCGGGCGCTGCCGTCCCTGCCGCTCGGCTGGTCGCACCTTGCCGAAGCCGACCAGGAACTCGGCTCGCCCTGGTCCGACGAGGCATGGTCCACCGCGCGCAGCGACCTGTTCCTGCGCGCCCTCGACCTGCACCGCGCGTTCGTCGCCGGAGCCGCGAAGAAGGTCCGCGGGAACCTCCAGGTCCTCATGGAACTGATGGCCGGTACCAACGGGCCCGTCCCCGACGAGGAGGTCGAGCGAGCCTGGCACACTCTCTTCCTCCTCGTGCCCGTCGTCTCCACCACGTTCTCCTCAATCGGCAGCATGTTCGCCCGCCTCGGCCGGGAATCGATCGGCTGGGTCCTCGTCGACGAGGCCGGGCAAGCCACCCCACAGGCCGCCGTCGGCGCACTGTGGCGGGCCCGCCGTGCCGTGCTGGTCGGCGATCCGCTCCAGCTCGAACCCGTCGTCACCATGCCCACGGCCCTCCAGCGCCGGCTGCTGCGCGCCTACGGCGTCGACGAGCACTGGCTGCCCTCGGCCACCTCCGCCCAGACCGTCGCCGACCGGACCAACCGCTACGGCACCTACCTGCCGGCCCCGGGCACCGACGACGAGCTCGTCTGGGTGGGCTCTCCGCTGCGCGTGCACCGCCGCTGCGAAGAGCCGATGTTCACGGTCAGCAACGAGGTCGCCTACGGCGGCCTCATGGTCTACGGCACCGCACCCAAGGCGTTCCCCGATACGGAACGGGACGGCCTGCTGCCCAGCCGCTGGCTCAACACCGACGACTCCAGCCGCCCGTCGGAGGCCCCCTGGGGCGAACGCGACCGCCGGGCCTTCGAGTTCGTCCTCGACCACTTGCACCGGCACGGCGTCACCGTCGAGCGCGTGCGCGTCATCGCCCCCTTCCGATCCCTCGTCGCCGAATGCCAGAAGATCTGCCGCGGTCGGGACGGCTGGACGTCCGAACTGATCGAGGAGCGCTGCGCCACCGTCCACCGGGCCCAGGGCAAGGAAGCCGACGTCGTCGTCCTCGTGCTCGGCGGCGGTCGGCCCGGCGCCCGCGAGTGGGCGGCCCGCACCCCGCACCTGCTCAACGTCGCCGCGAGCCGCGCCAAACGCCGTCTCTACGTCATCGGCGAGCGCAACCTGTGGGCCCCGCTGCCGCACTTCGACGTCCTCGCCTCCGAGCTGACGGAGTTCCATCACCTCCGCGACCACGCCACCTGGCCGCCGGACGGCGAGTAACCGCCGACGAAACGGCAGAGCAGAGGCCCACACGGGCGTCCCGACACGACGCCGCAAGCCCGGCTCAAGACACAAGCCAGAATCGACCCCTTGGCCCGTGCACGACAGATTCCACTCACCCTCAGAACGGAAGCCGGCCGACTGACGCCTCAGCACCCAGTTCGCGCGTGATTCCCAGAACCCAGGCAGGCAGGTCCACTGCACGTCGGCTTTCGACGTCGACCGCAGCCGCTCGGTACGTCGACCGTATCGACGGGTCAGCCCCGGCATCTGCTCGACAAAGGGATTCGTACCCTCTCATCGTTCCCGTCGACCGACAGCACAGCCAAATCTGTGATTGACGGGCACAGCAACTCCTCCAGCCAGTACACCGCAGCCGGCCTCGAGACGGCGTCGGAGCCGCGCCACCGGTCACCTGGCTCCGTAGCCAGCGCCTTTTCTCTGGCGACCCGCCTCCCGCGGACGCCAAAACCGCCGGCGCCAGGTACCGGCGCTGGCGATGCCGCCGGACGTCATGAACAACGGCTCATCGCCTACGGCCAGAGTGACTCCCTGACTGAAGTCGCTTACAGGCTGTCACACACGGGACTCAGCCTGGCGCCGACGGCCGCCGCCCCACCTCCCGTGGCGTTCCCGCGAAACCAGGTCAACGAAAGGCCGTGGGCGCCCATCACACCGAGCGCCGACCCTGCACAAAGCAGCAGTTCAGCGCACCCTTCCCCGGGGCTTCAGGTGGGTCGGAGGGAGGTCGGGAGCCGGAATGGGAGCGCCTTCGTAGCCCTTTACCTCACCAAATCGGGACCCGTTCATCCAGTCTTCGCGAGCCAGCGCGATATCATCGTGTGACCGTCCGATCCAGTTCCAGAACCATTGAATCGAACGGCGTTTCCGCAGTTCAGAGCGCCGCAAGTCCCTTGAAGTCAGCAAAAGTCAGCATCGGGGGCTTCCGCCAGGCGCGCGGGAGGAGGACCCGCTCTCCCGCAACTTGATTCGAGCGCCCCACGGCTCCACTTTCACCATCAGTCGTCGATGGCCTGGTAGAGAGTGGTCCAGAAGTCCTGCATGGCCCGCGCCGAGTCCGGGGTGGACATCCCGGTCTGTGTGAGCAGGATGCCGACGAGCTGGTTGTGCGGGTCGGCGTAGGTGGTGGTGCCGGCTCCGCCGTCCCAGCCGAACTGGCCGATGGGCGCGTAGTCACCTCGGTAGGTGCGCACCGTCATTCCGAAGCCCCAGCCGCCGGTCTGTCCCTGGCCGTGTGACAGGTGGGCGACGCTGCGGGCCCAGGTCTGTAGGGCGGCTGTCTGGTCGGGGGTGAGGCGGTTGGTGGTCATCAGCTCGACGGCGGGCCGGGACAGGATGCGCTGGGTGCCGTGCATGCCGTGGTCGAGCAGCATCCGGAAGTAGGCGTGGTAGTCGTCGACGGTCGAGTCGAGTCCGCCGCCGCCCGACTGGAACGCCGGGGGCTTGCTGTGGTGTCCCTCCTCGGCCGGGTCTTCCACGATGAACTCCCCCGTCTGCGGGTCGGGGGCGTACAGCGGAGGCAGCCGGTCGATCTTGTCGGCGGGAACGTGGAAGCCGGTGTCCTCCATGCCCAGCGGATCGAAGATGCGCTCGCGCAGAAACGCCTCGAACGACTGACCGCTGACCCTGGCCACCAGCACCCCCAGCACGTCGTCGCTGACGTTGTACAGCCACCGCTCCCCGGGCTGGTACATCAACGGAAGCGTGCCGAGGCGGCGCATCCACTCGTCCGGCTCCACCGCCGGCAGCATCCATCCGTTCTCACCGTAGACCTTGCGCTCGAAGTAGGCGGTCATCATCGGGGAGCCCATCGCCGTCATGTCCAGCCCCAGCCCACAGGTGGAGGAGAGCAGGTCTCGTACGGTGATCGGACGCCGGGCCGGCACGGTGTCGTCCAGCGGACTGTCGGGCCCCTTGAGCACCCGCCTGTCGGCCAGTTCCGGCAGCCATCGGTCTATCGGTTCGTCAAGTCGCAGCCGGCACTCGTCCAGCAGGACCATGGTCGCGGCCACCGCGACCGGTTTGGTCGTCGAGGCCATCCGGAAGATCGTGTCCCGGCACATCGGCGCGCCGCCGTCATGACGCATCGTCCCGATCGCCTCGACATGGGTCTCCCCACCCCGGCCGACCAAGGCGACGAGCCCGGGGATCTTCCTGGACTCGACATGCGCTTCCAGCACCTCGCGCAGTCGGCGCCGACCTGCTTCAGACAATCCGCTGTTGCCGGTTTCCATCATGGATCTCCTTGTGCGCAGTGGTCAGTTGCGACGCCGCGGACATGCGGCGAGAGACAGCCGACGGGGCATGACCCCGTCGGCCCGCGCTGTGCAGAATGGCGATGAGCGCAGTGCTCGGCCCTTGGGCGAGCGTCGTGCTGAGGTGCTATCAGACCGTCTTGTCTTGCGTTCCGGTCTCAGGACCCGCGGCGCGCTCGATGTCGTCGGCCAGCTGCTTCCGTGCGCGGGCGGGAACGTAGCCGCCCTCGGTGTAGTTCTGGGCGAACGCCTCGGCGAACTCGACCGGGTCCTCCCCGACGATCTCGCGGATCGGAGTTCCGTTCACCGCTGCCTGCTCGAACAGGTCGGCAAGGTCCTCGAACGTCAAGGCGTTGCTGTCTGCGTCGATGGGCACGAAGTACATCAGGTACCGCTCGATCGCCTCGACCGCCGTGCGGTAGTTCTCGGGAAGCTCCTTGACGCGGGCCTTGTACGCCCGCCAGCGCTTCTTGGGCCCGATCATCTTCGAGATGAAGCCGGTCTTTTCGCCCTCGGACATGGTCACTCGCCTCCCCGTTCGCGGAGCTGGTCCAGTCGTTCCGTGAGGAAGCTCCACGTCCTCCAGAACTCTTCGAGGTACTCCCGACCCTGAGAGTTGAGGGAATGCACCTTGCGCGGCGGCCCCTTCTCAGAGGGCACCTTCTCCACGTCGACGAGACCGCGCTTCTCCATCCTGATGAGCAGCGCGTAGACGGTTCCTTCGGCGATGTCCGAGAAACCCTGCTCCCGCAGTCGTGCCGTGATCTCGTAGCCGTAGGCGGGCCGGCCGGACAGGGACGCGAGGATGATGCCCTCCAGCGTGCCCTTGAGCATCTCCGTCAGCAGCTTGGCCATGGAACACCCCCTCCCCTAGCTAGTCGGCGATACTGAGTACCGGTACAACGTAACACTGACTACTGGTACTCAGCAACACGGAATAGCGCGGCTCGGGTGGTCCGGCATGTCCCGGCGTACCTCACGGTCGCGGCAGTCGGGGTCGATGCCTCCGCCTTCACCTCCTGGAGCCACACGAGGTGACGCCTTATGGGGTCAGCTCCCGCAGGTCGAGCGGAACTCTCCAGATGTTGCGGCGGTGTACGGATTCCAGCTCGGCTTGGAGCGGAGAGGGAGGAACCGCCAGGACGGGGCAGGCGGCGTGGGCGAGGCAGTACCGGGCCACCGAGGGGCGGACGAGGCGGCGCACCCATGTGCGGGATCCCGTGCCGACCACGAGGAGGTCCTCCGTGTCACGTGCCGCGTCAACGAGGGCCGCTCCCGGAGTCCCCCGTACCGTGAGGCCGCCGAGGGTGACACCGGGTTTTACGGCGCCGAAGGCCGTGTCGAGGGCCTCGCGGAGTCTCTCGACAGCCGCGGCGCGGCATTGCGCAAGGACGGAGGTTCCGAGGCTGTGGCGGCTTCCGAGTTCTCCGCCGGGCGGCTGCCAGGCCAGGACGGCCAACAGCTCCGCACCACGCACGCGGGCTTCCGCAGCGGCCCGGTGCAGCGCGGCCAGATTCCCTGGGGTTCCGGTCACGCCGACTACGACTCTTCGCACGGCCTTTTCCCTCTCGTCTCGTCGATCGTCCCCATGGAAGGGGCTCGGCGGAGGGTGAGGTGCCGCTGTTGACGGCCTTCTAGCGCAGAGATCCGTAACCGTGACGGGTCTCTGATGCCGTCCCGCTCTCGCGTCAGTGATCCGTCAGGACTTGGCTCGCCTCCGTAAGGGTCTCGTTACGGGGCTGCCGTAGGCACGGGGATGCGGGGATAGCTTCAGTGTCGCGCCCCGGACTGCCTCCCCGCACCCTGGGCGTCACCTGCCGACTCGTGGTTCTCCAGGAGGGCCCCATGTGTTTGTTCCAGTACGACGACGATCCCGAGCCTGAAGAACGGATCCCGGCCGGGCCCCTGTACGTGCCGGTCCGGCCGGGAGGAGCGGAGGTCGTGGTTCGTCTGTTCCGGACCCCGCTGGGAGCGCGCACCAGCGTCGGCTTCACCAGCCCGGACCGTCTTGCCGCCACGCTCGGCGCCGAGCAGCCGTGGATCCGGCTCTCCGAGTCCGCGCTGCGCTCGATGGCCGATCCGCTCGGTGTATCTCTGCTGACCGTGGACCCGACGTTCACCGCTCCGGCGGTCGCCGCGGTGCCTCCGGTCGCGACGTCGCTGCCCCAGGCATCTCCGATCGCAGCCCGGTTCGCCTGATGGGGGATCACACGGTGGCGACGGCGGTCCTGTCCGAGGTACAGCCCCGTGCGGGTGATCTCTCGATCTGGCCGGCATCCACGACTCGGCTGGCGCACGGTGGGCTGGCCGTCGGCGGAGTACCGCTGGCAGAGATCGCCGAACGGTTCGACACCCCCGCCTACGTCCTGGACGAAGGCGAAGTCCGCGAGCGCTGTCGGACCTATCGGGACGCGTTCCCCGAAGCCGACGTCCTCTACGCCGCCAAGGCGTTCCTGTCCCGCGCCATGGTCCGCTGGGTGCGGGAAGAAGGGCTGGGCCTGGACGTGTGTTCCGCCGGCGAGCTGGAACTCGCCGTCACGGCCGGATTCCCTCCCGAACGCATCGTGCTGCACGGCAACGCCAAGTCGCCCCGCGACCTGGAAGCCGCGCTGCGCCTCGGCGTGGGGCGGATCGTCATCGACAGCCCGTCGGAGATAGCCCGGATCGCAGCCGCCGTCGGAGCCGACGGGCGCCAGAAGGTCATGGTGCGGGTGGTGCCGGGGGTCTCGGCCGGCGGACACGACAAGATCCGTACCGGTACCGACGACCAGAAGTTCGGTCTTTCCCTCGCCGACGGGGGCGCACAGCACGCCATCACCCGGGTACTCGGCCAGCCGCAGCTCGAACTCACCGGACTGCACTGCCACATCGGCTCCCAGATCACCGACGTGAAGCCCTATCTGGTCGCCCTGCGCCGCATGGTCGGACTGATGGCCCGTGTCCGTGACGCTGACGGGGTCGCCTTGGCCGAGCTGGACATGGGCGGTGGCCACGGCATCGCCTACCGTCCCGGGGAACCCGCCCTCGACCTCACGACACTCGCACGCAGGATGCGCGCCGAGCTCATAGAAGGCTGTGCGGCCGCCGGGCTGACCGTACCCCGTCTCGCCGTCGAACCCGGGCGGGCCATCGTCGGGCCGGCCGGAGTCGCCCTGTACCGGGTACTCACCGTCAAGCACAGCGGCGAGAAGGTCTTCGTCGCCGTCGACGGAGGAATGAGCGACAACCCGCGTCCCGCCCTGTACGGGGTGCGCTATGCGCCCCGCCTGGTCGGCCGCGCGTCGACGACTGGACACCGTACGGCCACGGTGGTCGGCCGGCACTGCGAGGCCGGCGACATCCTCGCAGCCGATGTGGAACTGCCGGCCGACATCCGCCCCGGAGACCTGCTCGCCGTACCGGTGGCCGGCGCCTACCAGCTGTGCGCTCGTAGCGACGGTGCAGACGGCGGCACCCGGACAGCCACGCCACCGTGCGCTCCACTGTCCACCGATGACGGCTCAGTCGCTGGGAGGATTCGATGCCCCGGCGCGCGATGCGCGGTGTGATGTTGCGGGAGCGGAGCCACGTGCGAAGCCGGTCGAAGTCGTATCCCTTGTCACCGTGCAGCTTGGCCGGTCGACGGCGGCGCGGTCCGCGGCGGGACCGGATCGGGGGGAATGCCCCGCACGTGGATCTTTGATCCCTTCTTGCCGCGATCTACGGGATTCGGACCTGTCAGGTGCGATCCCCATACCTTCGCCGGCCAACGCCCCGGGGTCGTACCGGAGCAGCCGGAACCACCCACGGGAACAACTCCCACAACCCGTCCGGCACCAGACGCTCCACCATCGCCATCACGGCCGTCAGCCTACTGAACAAGCCAGTTGAGACGACCTCTAAGGCCGGTAGACGAGCTCGAGCGCCATCGCTGCAATGACGCCCCAGACCCCGATGCCGAGCAGCCACAGGGCGTCGAGGACGGCGCCGGTGGCGATGACGGTCAGTCCGGCCGCCCCGAGGGCGAGTACGGTCCTGCGGATTCCGCGGTCGGCGCGCGAGCGAGTGGTCACGGTACTGAGAATCCCGCTGGACCGTCGCCATGGCGAGGGTCCAGCGGGATTCCTGTCGGCGCCTTGATGCAGAGGGGTCAGCCGGCGTGGACGTGGGGGCGACGGGAGCGGTCCGGTTCTGCTTCGCGGATGACCTCGCGGGTGACGGGGGCTACCTCGCCCTGGCCGAAGAGGAAGAACCGGAAGAAGTTGGCCATCGGGTTGCCCTCGGTCCACTCGAAGTAGATGTGGGGCCGCTGGCCGGTCTCGTCGCGGACGTGGAGCAGGAGGGCGGCGAGGGCGTTGGGGATGCTGGAGCTCTCCAGGGTCAGGACCCGATAGCGGTCGTGCAGGACTTCGCCGCGTACGCGCATGCCGGACTCGAATTCGGAGGCGTCCAGGACGGTGACCTCGACGAACATGACGTCGTCCTCGGCCGGGATGTCGTTGTCCGCGCGGATCTGCGCCTTCTTCTGCCGGTACTCCTCGATGTCCCGGCTGTCCGGCTCGTTGGCGATGAAGCGGATCGTCCGGTTGGCGGTGTCGCGGATGAACCGCTGCGCCATGTCGTCGAACTCGATGTCCGTGACGCGCAGCTCGAAGACGCGGGCCAGGCGCGAGAGGAGGGAGAGCGCCATGATGCCTCCGATGAAGCAGGCGCCGATCTTGACGCCGTCCGGGCGCTCCACGACATTGACGGCCGTGGTGTAGATGAAGACGGCCGAGATGATCCCGAAGCCGATGGTCCAGCCGCGCTCCCCGGCCCGGCGGGCCGCGATGGTCACGGCCACGGCCGCCGAGGTGATCAGGACGAGGACACCGGTGGCGTATGCGCCGCCCTGGGCGTCCACGTCGGCGTTGAAGAGCCAGGTCACGAGGAACGCGACGAGGGTGAACACGATGACCATCGGGCGCAGGGCTCGGGCCCAGTGCGGGGCCATGCCGTAGCGGGGCAGGTAGCGCGGCATCAGGTTGAGCAGGCCGGCCATGGCGGAGGCGCCGGCGAACCACAGGATCAGGATCGTGGAGACGTCGTAGACGGTGCCGAAGGCGGAGCCCAGGTACTCGTGTGCCAGGTACGCGAGCGCGCGTCCGTTGGCCTCCCCTCCGGGCTCGAACTGGGCAGCCGGGATGAGCAGGGTGGTGATGAGGCTGGAGCAGATCAGGAAGATGCTCATGATCACGGCCGCCGTGGTCAGCAGCTTCTTCGCGCCTCGGATCCGGCCGGCGGGCTTGGCCTCGGTGTCGTCGGGGTCGCCCTTCACGTGCGGCATGACCGCCACACCGGTCTCGAAGCCGGACAGGCCCAGCGCGAGCTTGGGGAACACGACGAGCGCGATGGCGATCATCATGAAGACGTTGCCGTGCTCGGCGGTCAGCGCTGCCGTCCAGTCGGTGATGACCTGCGGTGCGGTGAACACGTTCCACAGCCCGACCGCCACGACGACGACGTTCAGGCCGAGATAGGTGGCCACCAGGACCACGGCGACGCCGATGGCCTCGCTGAAGCCCTTGAGGAAGACTCCGCCGAGCAGCGCGATCAGGACCAGGGTGATCAGTACCTCGTGGCCGTGCAGGGTGCTGGTGAGGTGCGGGTTCTCCACCATGTGCGCGGTCGCGTCGGCGGCGGAGAGGGTGATGGTGATGAGGAAGTCGGTCGCCGCGAACCCGAGCAGGGTCAGGACGAACAGTTTGCCCTTCCAGAACGACAGCAGCTTCTCCAGCATGGCGATGGAGCCCTCGCCGTGCGGGCTCTCCTCCGCCACGCGCCGGTAGACGGGCAGCGCGCCGAAGAGGGTCAGCAGCACGAGCACGATGGTCGCCAGCGGCGACAGCAGGCCTGCCGCGAGGAAGGCAATGCCGGGCTGGTAGCCGAGGGTGGAGAAGTAGTCCAGACCCGTCAGGCACATCACCCGCCACCACGGGCGGCCGTGCGGCTGGGCCGCCGTCTCCTTGGCGGCGGGCGAACTCGTATCGGCGGTCAGGCCTTCCAGCATCCACGCGCGCAGGCGCGAGGTGCGGGCAGGGGTGGCCATCGTGGGGGGCTCCTGTCGTGCAGCGTGGATTCGGCCATCGGAGTCGACGGCTGGGCCAGCGTACGCAGCGAGAGCACAGCCGATACGTCTATATCCCTGCCTCACGGAATCCTGACGCGCTCTTAACGTCTTTCCGTCCGGTGGTGTAGCGAGGGCACACTCATGCTCGGTCGGAGGGTGCAGGACGAAAGAAGCGGGGGCGACCCGAACGGGGGCCGCCCCGGCAGGGGAACCAGCGGAGTGTGGATCAACGCTGGCCGGCCTGGTGCGGCCGTGGTCTGGCGTCCTTGGCTGATGTCAGCCGAGGCCGGGGATGCAGGACACCAGCAGGTCGACGAGCTTGATGCCGACGAAGGGCAGGATCAGGCCGCCGAGGCCGTATACGCCGAGGTTGCGGCGGAGCAGGTCGTGCGCGGAGGCCGGCTTGTAGCGGACGCCGCGCAGGGCGAGCGGGATGAGGGCGACGATGATCAGCGCGTTGAAGATGATCGCCGAGGTGATGGCGGAGGTCGGGCTGCTCAGGCCCATGATGTTGAGGGCTTCGAGTCCCGGGTAGGCCGCCGTGAACATGGCCGGGATGATCGCGAAGTACTTCGCGACGTCGTTCGTGATCGAGAAGGTGGTCAGGGCGCCCCGGGTGATGAGGAGCTGTTTGCCGATCTCGACGATCTCGATGAGCTTGGTGGGGTTGGAGTCCAGGTCCACCATGTTCCCGGCCTCCTTGGCGGCCGACGTACCCGTGTTCATGGCCACGCCCACATCCGCCTGGGCGAGGGCCGGGGCGTCGTTGGTCCCGTCACCCGTCATCGCGACGAGCTTGCCGCCCGCCTGCTCCCGCTTGATGAGGGCCATCTTGTCCTCAGGGGTGGCCTCGGCCAGGTACTCGTCGACGCCGGCCTCGGCGGCGATGGCGCGGGCCGTCAGTTCGTTGTCGCCGGTCACCATGACCGTGCGGATGCCCATGCTGCGCAGCTCCGCGAAGCGCTCGCGGATGCCTTCCTTGACGACGTCCTTGAGATGGATGATGCCGAGCACCCTCGGGCCGTCCCAGTCGTGGACCGCCACCAGCAGGGGCGTGCCCCCGGTCTCCGACACGGTGGCCGACCAGGTCACCGCCTCCGCCTGTACGGTGCCGCCGCGCATGGCCACCCAGTCGCAGACCTGGGCGGTCGCACCCTTGCGGATGGCGCAGCCCGCCCCGTTGTCCCAGCTCAGGTTGACCCCGCTCATCCGGGTCCGGGCACTGAACTCGGTGAACCGCGGATTGCTGAGGTCCTCCGCGGCGGCCGGCCGCAGTCCGTACTGCTGGGCGAGGGCGACGACGGACCGGCCCTCGGGCGTCTCGTCGGCGAGCGAGGAGAGCTGGGCGGCCTCCGCGAGCTTGAGGTGGTCCACGCCGGGCAGCGGGATGAAGGCCGCGGCCTCGCGGTTGCCGAGGGTGATGGTCCCCGTCTTGTCGAGGAGCAGGGTGTTCACGTCTCCGGCGGCCTCGACGGCGCGTCCGCTCATCGCGATGACGTTGCGCTGGACGAGCCGGTCCATGCCCGCGATGCCGATCGCCGGCAGGAGGGCGCCGATCGTGGTGGGGATGAGGGTGACGAGGAGGGCGACCAGGACGGTCGTGGACTGTGCGGCGTGCGCGTAGGCGGCCATCGGCTGGATGGCGACGACCACCAGGATGAAGATGACGGTCAGGGCCGCCAGCAGGATGTTCAGCGCGATCTCGTTGGGGGTCTTCTGCCGGGTGGCGCCCTCGACCAGGGCGATCATCCGGTCGATGAAGCTGTGCCCCGGGCGGGAGGTGACTCGTACGACGACGCTGTCGGACAGCACGGTCGTACCGCCGGTGACCCCGGACCGGTCGCCGCCCGCTTCGCGCAGGACAGGGGCTGATTCGCCGGTGACGGCCGACTCGTCGACCATCGCGGCCCCGTCGACGACGTCGCCGTCGGCCGGGATCAGCTCGCCGGCCTCGACGAGGACGAAGTCGAAGGGCTGGAGCTCGGCGGGCGTGACCACCTCGGTCTCCGCGTGCCGCAGGTTCGCGCCGTACGTCCAGTGGTGCAGCCGCACGGCGACCGTGTCCGTACGGGCCTTGCGCAGCGACTCGGCCTGGGCCCGGCCCCGGCCTTCGGCGACGGCCTCGGCGAGGTTGGCGAACAAGACAGTCAGCCAGAGCCAGACACTGATCACCCAGGTGAACACGGACGGGTGGATGAGCGCCGAGAGCGTGGTCAGCACGGATCCGACGGCGACGACGAACAGCACCGGCCTCTTCACCAGTTCGCGCGGGTGGAGTTTGCCGACGGCCTCTCGCGCCGAGGCGGCCAGCAGCTCGGGATCCACCACGTTCACCTGGCCGGAGCGCTTCCGGGACGGTCGGTGGGTCGGAGTCCGCGGAGGGGTCCCGAGACCCGGAGGAACGTGCTGCGCGGCGACGGGAGGCATCAAGACCTTCCGAATGGGGAGCGTGGCAGCCCTGGCGGCTGGTGGCCAGGTGCGGAAGAGGGGTGTCGCCGCCGGGGACTGTCTCCATGGACCCCCTCGGCCGTCATGTGAGTATTCGAGGTCCCCGGCGGCGCAACAGGCAGGAAACCACTGCCCGTCCCATGGGAAATGCCGATGTGGGAGCGGGAATTGGCGCCTTCTTGATGGCGGCGCACGAGGCGCGTCAAATCGCTGTCAGAGGTGCGTCAACACTCGTCAGTGTGCGTCGGCCGTGATGCGGAAGCGCAGCCGGCAGATGACCGCGTCGGTGTCGCGGCGGACCGCGTGGGCGACGACGGAGCCGCGCTGGTTCTGGAGCAGCCGCTGCCAGAGCCGGGCGGGTTCGGTCTCCGGGACCAGCACGGTCACCTGCGCGTCCGGGTGGGCCTGCGCCAGCTTCCGCACGTACGCCGACAGGGGACGGCCGAGCGAGCGGGTTTCCGAGGAGAGCTCGATCAGCTCAACGCCGGGCTTCCACAATTCCCAGTCCCGCCGAAGAGCTTCGGCCGCCTGTCGGTCCTCGGGGGCGGGGTGGGTGACGGTCACGGCGAGGACTTCGTCGCCGAGCGAGCGGGCGGCGGTGAGGGCCTGGCTGGTCAGGCGGGACAGGCCGGAGACGGGGACGACGACCACGGAGCGGGAGCGCTGCGGGGCCTGCGGGATCCGGCCGAGTTCCAGGCGTTCGCCGATCTCGGTGTACGCACGGTGGATCTTCTCGAAGCCGAGGACGAGCAGCGGCAGCGCGACGACGATCAGCCACGCCCCCTCGGTGAACTTGGTGGCGGTGACGACGACCGCCGAGACACCGGTCAGCAGCGCGCCGAAGCCGTTCAGTGCCGCCTTCGCCTGCCAGCCGCGCGGGCGCTGCCCGTACCAGTGCCGGACCATGCCGACCTGGCAGATGGTGAAGCCGACGAAGACGCCGATGGCGAAGAGCGGGACGAGGGTGTTGGTGTCGCCGCCGGAGAGGACGAGCAGGAGGGCGGAGACGAGCGCCAGCCAGACCACGCCGTGGCGGTGGACCTGGCGGTCGGCCTTGAGCGCGAACACGTGCGGGAGGTGGTTGTCGCGGGCCAGGAGGCTCATCAGGACGGGCAGACCGCCGAAGGAGGTGTTCGCGGCGAGGGCCAGCAGCACCATCGTCGCGAACTGGACCACGTAGAAGGCGACGTTGTGGCCGAAGGAGGCGTCCGCGAGCTGGGCGAGGACGGTCACGCCCTCGACCGGCTGGAGGTGGAAGCGCCCGATGAGGATCGACAGGCCGATGAGCATCACGCCCAGGAGCGCGCCGAGCGCAACTTCGGTGCGCTGGGCGCGGCGGGCGGCCGGGGCCCGGAAGGAGGGGACGGCATTGGCGACGGCCTCGACTCCGGTCAGCGCCGAGCAGCCGGCGGCGAAGGCCTTGAGCAGCAGGAGCGCGCCCACGGTGGTCGCACCCTCGCTGAGGGCGGACGCGTGCCCGGCCGCGGAGGCGGTGCTGACGGGGCCGTCACGGAAGAGGCCGACCACGACCATCGCGAGGATCGAGCCGACGAACACGGCGGTGGGAACGAGGAACGCCTTGGCGGATTCCACGACCCCGCGCAGGTTCACTGCGGTGACCAGGACCAGGACGCCCAGGCAGATCCACACCCGCTCCCCGTACAGCTCGGGGAACGCCGAGGTCAGGGCGGCCACGCCGGCCGTGACGGAGACGGCGACGTTCAGGACGTAGTCCAGGATCAGCGAGGCCGCCGCGACCAGGCTCGTACGCCGGCCCAGGTGGCGTTTGGCGACGGCGTAGGAGCCGCCGCCGTCCGGGAAGGCCGCGATGACCTGCCGGTACGAGGCCACCAGCACCGCGAGGAGCGCTGCGATCGCCAAGGTGACGGGGAGGGTGAAGCCCATGCCGTAGGCGCCGGCCGCGGCCAGGACGAGCACGATCGACTCCGGCCCGTACGCCACGGACGCCATGGCGTCCAACGACAGCGCGGCCAGCCCCTGGAGGGCGGTCAGCCGGTGCCGGTCCTCTACCACCGCTGTAGAGATGCGGGTATCAGGCGGCTCCTCCGTGCCCGGAGCCTGCCCTGCGGTGCCAGTCTTTCCCATGTCTATCGACATCTCTCGCTGTTCCTCCGTTGGACAAAGCGAGGACAGCGTCGGAGATTCCATGGCCGGATCGCCAGGGTCCTTGACGTGGTCCATACGGCCGCCGCGCCAGTCCTCACGCGCTCTTGATGCCGAAGCGGGAGCACCATATGGGGTGCGTCAAGACTTCGCGGCGGCGGCTGCCCGCGCCTGCGGCGAGGAGCAGGGTTGAAGCGAACGGACAGGAGGCCCACATGTCCGGATTCCGACTCCACGACGCCGCCGCCCTGCTCGCGGCGCTCGTGGCCCCCCTCCTCGTGGCGCTCGCGCTCGTGCCCTTCCGTACGGACCTTTCGGCGACGAACGCGGCACTGGTCCTCGTCGTCGCGGTGGTCGCGGTCGCCGCCATCGGTACGCGGACCGCCGGCGCGGTGGCCGCACTGTCGGCGGCCGCCTGGTTCGACTTCTTCCTGACCGAGCCCTACCGACGGTTCGTGATCACTGACCGAGGCGACGTCGAGACGGCGGTCCTGCTGCTCGTCGTCGGCCTGATCGTCTCCCAACTGGCGGTACGCGCACGCCGACTGCAGACGACCGTGGTCACCGACGCCGCCCATCTGTCGAGCCTCCAAGGCACCGCACGGCTGGCCGAGGACGGCCGCTCGCCGGAGGCGGTCGTCGAGTACGTGCGCCGGGAGCTCGTCGGCCTGCTCGGGCTGCGGGGCTGCCGTTTCGAGTACGGAACCCTGATGGGAAGCCTGCCGCGCCTGGAGCACGACGGTGGCGTGTGGCTGCGCCGCCCGGGCCGGATCACGGAGTACGGCGACTGGCCGGACGGCGAGACCGAACTGCGGGTCATCGGCGGCGGACACCACTACGGCCGCTTCCTGCTGGATCCGCTCCCCGGCCCGCTGCCCCCGGAACAGGACCGCCTGGTGGCCGTCGCGCTGGCCGCTCAGGCCGGCTCCGCCCTGGACACGGCCGGCCTGGCCCACCTGGGCTGACCGGGCCTTTTCCGTCCTTTCCCGTCCTTTCCCGTAAGGGTGTCGTTAAGAGTTCCCCTGCGCCCGTATGGACCCCGTCAAGGCGTCTTAACGCCGGGATGAAGACACGGTTATCTCGTCATCGGCCATCTGGCCGATTCATTACTTCCCACTTCACTCAGGAGCTCGCGATGGCCGATCTGGCCTTCGTCGTCACCACGGTCGCGGTGTTCGCGCTGGTGGCTCTCATCGCCAAGGGGGTGACCAAGCTGTGAACGCCGAGAACATCGTCGGCCTCCTCGTGGCCGTCGCCCTGCTGGGCTACCTCGTCCTCGCCCTCGTCAAGCCGGAGAGGTTCTAGCCACCGATGAGTCCCGTTCTCGCTGGTGTGCTCCAGCTCCTCGCACTGATCGCCGCGCTCGCACTGGCCTACCGCCCGCTGGGCGACTACATGGCCCGCGTCTACTCCTCCGAACGGCACTACCGCCCGGAGAAGTGGATCTACAAGGCGATCGGTGCCAACCCGTCCGCCGAAATGCGCTGGCCCGCCTACCTGCGCGGCGTCCTCGCCTTCTCCGCGGTCAGCGTCCTGTTCCTCTACGGCCTCCAGCGCGCCCAGGGCGTCCTGTCCGGCTCGCTCGGCTTCGCCTCCATCGACCCCGACCAGGCGTTCAACACGGCCGCCTCCTTCGTGGCCAACACCAACTGGCAGTCGTACGCGGGCGAGCAGGCCATGGGCCACGTCGTGCAGACCGGCGGCCTGGCGGTGCAGAACTTCGTCTCGGCCGCGGTCGGCATGGCCGTCGCGGTCGCGCTCGTACGGGGCTTCGCGCGCTCCCGTACCGGTGAGCTGGGCAACTTCTGGGCGGACCTGGTCCGCGGCACCGTCCGGATCCTCCTTCCGATCGCCGTGATCGGCGCGATCGTTCTGGTCGCCTGCGGCGCCATCCAGAACTTCACCGGCATCCACGAGGTCGGTCAGTTCATGGGCGGCTCGCAGCAGTGGAACGGGGGCGCCGTGGCCTCCCAGGAGGTCATCAAGGAGCTCGGCACGAACGGCGGTGGCTACTTCAACGCCAACTCCGCCCACCCCTTCGAGAACCCGACCCCCTTCTCCAACCTTTTCGAGGTCTTCCTGATCCTCGTCATCCCGTTCGCGCTGACCCGCACCTTCGGCCGCATGGTCGGAAGCCTGCGCCAGGGTTACGCGATCCTCGCGACGATGGCGACCATCTGGCTCGGGTTCACCGCCCTGATGATGTGGACCGAGTTCGCGCACCACGGCCCGGCCTTCGAGGTCGCGGGCGGGGCGTTGGAGGGCAAGGAGACCCGCTTCGGCATCGCCGGTTCGGCGATCTTCTCGGTCGCCACCACGCTGACCTCGACCGGTGCGGTCAACTCCTTCCACTCCTCCTACACCGGGCTGGGTGGCGGGATCCAGCTGCTGGGCATGCAGCTCGGCGAGATCGCGCCGGGCGGTGTCGGCTCCGGCCTCTACGGCATGCTTGTCATGGCGATCATCGCGGTGTTCATCGCCGGCCTGATGGTCGGCCGCACCCCCGAGTACCTGGGCAAGAAGATCGGCACCCGCGAGATCAAGCTCGCGGCCTGCTACATCCTGATCACCCCGGCGCTCGTGCTCTGCTTCACCGCCGCCGCCATGGCGCTGCCGACCCCGCCGCACTCGATGCTCAACTCCGGCGCCCACGGCTTCTCCGAGGTCCTGTACGCGTACACCTCGGGCGCCAACAACAACGGCTCGGCCTTCGGCGGCCTGAACGCCGACACCCAGTGGTACAACACCACGATCGGCCTGGCCATGCTCCTGGGCCGCTTCCTCCCCATGGTGTTCGTCCTCGCACTGGCCGGCTCGCTCGCAGAGCAGAAGCCCGTCCCCGAGACCGCGGGCACCCTTCGCACCGACAAGCCGCTCTACACGGGCCTGCTCGTCGGCACGATCCTCATCGTCACCGGACTGACCTACTTCCCCGCGCTCGCGCTGGGTCCGCTCGCCGAAGGGCTCGCATCATGAGCACCGCCACCCCGACCCGTGCCCCGCACGAGGACCTGCCCACGGGCCACAAGCCGCCGGCCGGCCGCGTCGGCGGCGGCCTCTTCGACCCCACGCAGCTGGTCAAGTCCTTCCCCGACGCGATCCGCAAGCTCGACCCACGCGTCATGATCAAGTCGCCGGTCATGTTCGTCGTCCTCATCGGCTCGGTCGTGACCACCGTGCTGGCCGTCAAGGACCCGACGGACTGGTTCGGCTGGGCCATCACGGCCTGGCTGTGGCTGACCACGATCTTCGCCAACCTCGCCGAAGCCGTCGCCGAGGGCCGTGGAAAGGCGCAGGCCGACACCCTGCGCAAGGCCAAGACGGACTCCGTCGCCCGCCGCCTGACCAAGGACGGGGGCGAGGAGTCCGTACCGGGGACCGAGCTGAAGATCGGTGACCTGGTGGTCTGCGAGGCCGGGGACGTCATCCCCGGTGACGGTGACGTCGTCGAGGGCGTCGCCTCGGTGGACGAGTCCGCGATCACGGGCGAGTCCGCCCCGGTCATCCGGGAGTCCGGTGGCGACCGCAGCGCGGTCACGGGCGGTACGAAGGTCCTGTCGGACCGCATCGTCGTCAAGATCACGACGAAGCCCGGTGAGACGTTCATCGACCGCATGATCGCTCTGGTCGAGGGCGCGGCCCGGCAGAAGACCCCGAACGAGATCGCGCTGAACATCCTTCTCGCGTCCCTCACGATCGTCTTCCTGCTCGCGGTCGTCACGCTCCAGCCCTTCGCGATCTACGCGGGCGCCGAGCAGTCGATGATCGTGCTGACGGCCCTGCTGGTCTGCCTGATCCCCACCACCATCGGCGCGCTCCTCTCCGCGATCGGCATCGCCGGCATGGACCGCCTGGTCCAGCGCAACGTCCTGGCCATGTCCGGCCGGGCCGTCGAGGCCGCGGGCGACGTGTCGACGCTGCTGCTCGACAAGACGGGCACCATCACCCTGGGCAACCGCCAGGCCTCCGAGTTCGTACCCGTCAAGGGCACCACCGAGGCCGAACTGGCCGACGCCGCCCAGCTGTCCTCGCTGGCCGACGAGACCCCCGAGGGCCGTTCCATCGTCGTCCTGGCGAAGGAGAAGTACGGGCTCCGCGAGCGTCACCAGGGCGAGTTGGCGCACGCCACCTGGATCGAGTTCACCGCCCAGACCCGTATGTCGGGTGTGGACGTCGACGGCAGGCAGACCCGCAAGGGCGCGGCCGGTTCGGTCATCACCTGGGTCGAGGAGCAGGGCGGCCAGGTCGGCGACGACGCCGACCTCCTCGCGAACCGCATCTCGGAAGCGGGCGGTACACCACTACTCGTCGCCGTCAAGGACGACAAGGGCGCCCGCGTCCTCGGTGTGATCCACCTCAAGGACGTGGTCAAGGAGGGCATGCGCGAGCGGTTCGACGAGCTGCGCCGCATGGGCATCAAGACCGTCATGATCACCGGCGACAACCCGCTCACCGCGAAGGCCATCGCCGAAGAGGCCGGCGTCGACGACTTCCTCGCCGAGGCCACCCCCGAGGACAAGATGGCCCTCATCAAGCGGGAGCAGGCCGGCGGCAAGCTCGTCGCGATGACCGGTGACGGCACGAACGACGCCCCGGCGCTCGCGCAGGCGGACGTGGGCGTGGCCATGAACACCGGCACCTCCGCCGCCAAGGAGGCCGGGAACATGGTGGACCTGGACTCCAACCCCACCAAGCTCATCGAGATCGTCGAGATCGGCAAACAGCTCCTCATCACCCGGGGCGCCCTGACCACCTTCTCGATCGCCAACGACGTCGCGAAGTACTTCGCGATCATCCCGGCCATGTTCGCCGTGGTCTACCCGGGCCTGGACAAGCTCAACATCATGGGCCTGCACTCGCCCGAATCGGCGATCCTCTCGGCCGTCATCTTCAACGCGCTGATCATCATCGCGCTCGTCCCGCTCGCCCTCAAGGGCGTGCAGTACAAGCCCACCAGCGCCGACAAGATGCTCCGCCGCAATCTGGGGCTGTACGGCGTGGGCGGTCTGATCGCCCCGTTCATCGGCATCAAGATCATCGACCTCCTCATCACCCTCATCCCCGGAATCGGCTGAGACGACATGAACAACTCTGTAGGCAACACCGCACGGTTGATCGGCGCAGGCCTGCGCGCCCTGCTCGTCCTGACCGTGATCTGCGGGGTCATCTACCCGCTCGCCGTCACCGGCATCGCCCAGGCCCTCTTCAACGACAAGGCCAACGGCTCCGAGATCAAGGACAAGAGCGGCAACGTCGTCGGCTCCTCCCTCATCGGGCAGACCTACAACCTCCCGAAGCAGAACCCCGACGACCCGGAAGAGGCCGCGAAGCCGGACCTGAAGTGGTTCCAGCCGCGCCCCTCCAACGGCCTCGGCGCCAACAGCGTCAACACCCAGTACTCGCTGATCCTGTCGGGCGCCACCAACCGCTCCGCCGACAACGGGGCCGTGGACGGCAAGTGCACCAAGGACGCCGAGGAAGGCACCCTCTGCGCGCAGGTCGTCGCTGCCAAGGAAGGCGTCATCGCCGACAACTCCACGGCCGGCTACAAGGTCAAGCCCGAGGACGTCCCGGCCGACGCCGTCACCTCCTCCGGCTCCGGCCTGGACCCGAACATCTCCCCCGCGTACGCCAAGCTCCAGGTCCACCGGGTCGCCGAGCAGAACAAGCTCGACGTCAAGCAGGTCGAGAAGCTCGTCGCGGACCACACCACCGGCCGGACCCTCGGCTTCATGGGCGAACCCCGCGTCAACGTCCTCGAACTCAACACCGCCCTCAAGGCACTGACCAAGAGCTGATGTGCCACATCGCACGGACCGGGAGCCGGCGGGGCGCGGATGCTCGCGTCTCGCCGGCTCCCGACCGTGCCCGCATCGAAGGAAAGGCTGCACACCCATGACCCGGGTGCTGGTGGTGGAGGACGATCCCCAGCTCGTCCGCGCCCTGAAGATCAATCTCCAGGCGCGCAAATTCGAGGTCGAAGAGGCTCCGGACGGCGGCTCGGCCCTGCGCCTGGCGGCCGCGCGCAAGCCGGACGTCATCGTGCTCGACCTCGGGCTGCCCGACATGGACGGCGTCGACGTGATCAAGGGTGTTCGCGGCTGGAGCCGCGTGCCCATCCTGGTGCTGTCCGCCCGCCACACCTCGGAAGACAAGATCCGGGCCCTGGACGCGGGCGCCGATGACTACGTGACGAAACCGTTCAGCATGGACGAGCTCCTGGCCCGCCTGCGGGCGGCCGCCCGCAGACAGGAGCCGGCAGGCGCCTCGCGGGCCGACGAGGTCTCCAGCGTCACGACCGAAGAGTTCACCGTCGACCTGGTCGCGAAGAAGGTGTACCGCGGCGATCGCACGGTACGCCTGACCCCGACCGAGTGGCACCTGCTGGAAATCCTCATCACCCACCCGGGCCGACTGATCACCCAGGCCCGACTGCTGCTGGAGGTCTGGGGCCCGACCTACGGCGAGAACACCAACTACCTGCGCGTCTACATGGCCCAGCTCCGGCGCAAACTGGAAGCGGACCCCTCGCACCCCCGGTACCTGATCACCGAACCGGGCATGGGATACCGCTTCGAACCCTGATCATCCGCCCGACCGCCAACAGAGAAGAAGAGTCTGAACATGGGACGCGGCAAGCTCCGCATCTACCTCGGTGCGGCACCCGGCGTCGGCAAGACGTACGCGATGCTCTCCGAGGCGCATCGCCGGGTCGAGCGGGGCACCGACTGCGTCGTCGGATTCGTCGAGCACCACAGCCGGCCGCGGACCGAGGTAATGCTGCACGGGCTCGAGCTCATCGAGCGGCGTGAGCTGGAGTACCGCGGTTCCACGTTCACCGAGATGGACGTCGACGCGATCCTCGCCCGGCGCCCCGCCGTCGCGCTGGTGGACGAGCTCGCCCACACCAACGTGCCCGGCTCGCGCAACGCCAAGCGCTGGCAGGACGTGGAGGAACTGCTCCAGGCGGGCATCGACGTAGTCTCGACCGTGAACATCCAGCACCTGGAATCGCTGGGCGACGTGGTGGAGACGATCACCGGTGTCCGCCAGCGCGAGACCGTCCCCGACGAGGTGGCCCGGCGGGCGGACCAGATCGAGCTGGTCGACATGTCCCCGCAAGCGCTGCGGCGCCGTATGGCCCACGGCAACGTCTACAAGCCCGACAAGGTCGACGCGGCCCTCTCCAACTACTTCCGTCCCGGCAATCTGACCGCTCTGCGTGAGCTGGCGCTGCTGTGGGTGGCCGACCGGGTCGACGAGTACCTCCAGGAGTACCGGGGCGAGCACAACATCCGCTCCACCTGGCAGGCGCGCGAACGCATCGTCGTCGGCCTCACCGGCGGCCCCGAGGGCCGTACGCTCATCCGGCGCGCCGCCCGTCTCGCGGAGAAGGGCGCGGGCGGCGAGGTACTCGCCGTCTACATCGCCGCGAGCGACGGCCTCACCGCCGCCTCACCCAAGGAGCTGGCCGTCCAGAGAACCCTGGTCGAGGACCTGGGCGGCACCTTCCACCACGTCATAGGCGACGACGTCTCGGACGCGCTCCTGGAGTTCGCCCGCGGCTGCAACGCCACCCAGATCGTCCTCGGGGTCAGTCGCCGCAAGTCCTGGCAGTCCGTTTTCAGCCCCGGCGTCAGCGCCACCGTCGCCCGCGAATCGGGCCCGGACCTCGACGTCCACATCGTCACCCACGACGAGGCCGCCAAGGGCCGCGGCCTGCCCGTCGCGCGCGGCGCACGCCTTGGACGGTCCCGCCGCATCTGGGGCTGGCTGGCCGGTATCGGCGGCCCCGTCCTGCTCACCGTTCTGCTGAACCAGCTCGTCCCCGACCTCGGCCTCGCCAACGACATGCTGCTCTTCCTCACGTGCACGGTGGCGGCGGCACTCCTCGGCGGGCTGCTCCCCGCACTCGCCTCGGCGGCGTTCGGGTCCCTGCTCCTGAACTACTACTTCACGCCGCCGCTGCACCAGTTCACGATCTCCGACCCGAAGAACATCGTCGCCATCGCGATCTTCGTCGGTGTGGCGGTGTCGGTGGCCTCCGTGGTCGACCTCGCCGCCCGGCGCACCCACCAGGCGGCCCGGCTGCGCGCCGAGTCCGAGATCCTCTCCTTCCTCGCCGGCAGTGTCCTGCGGGGCGAGGACTCCCTCGACGCCCTCCTCGAACGGCTCCGTGAGACCTTCGCCATGCAGTCGGTCGTCCTGCTGGAACGCACCAGTGAAGTCGACCCCTGGACGACGGCGGCATCCGTCGGCACCGGTCCCGTCAGCCGTCCCGAGGAGGCGGACGTCGACCTGCCCATCGGCGACAACCTGGCGCTCGCCCTGACCGGCCGGGTCCTGCCCGCCGAGGACCGCCGCGTCCTCGGCGCCTTCGGCGCGCAGGCGGCCGTGGTACTCGACCGCCAGCGCCTCGTCGACGAGGCGGAGAAGTCGCGCTCACTCGCCGAGGCCAACCGCATCCGCACCGCACTGCTCGCCGCCGTCAGCCACGACCTGCGCACCCCGCTGGCCGGCATCAAGGCTTCCGTCAGCTCCCTGCGCTCCGACGACGTCGAATGGTCCGATGACGACAAGGCCGAACTCCTCGAAGGGATCGAAGACGGCGCCGACCGCCTAGCGGCCCTGATCGGGAACCTCCTCGACATGTCCCGCCTCAACACCGGCACCGTCGTACCGCTCATCCGCGAGACCGACCTCGACGAGGTCGTCCCCATGGCCCTGGGCGGCGTACCGGAGGACCGTGTCGAACTCGACATCCCCGAGACCCTTCCGATGGTCGCCGTCGACCGCGGTCTGCTGGAGCGGGCCGTCGCCAACATCGTCGAGAACGCGGTCAAGTACAGCCCTGCCGGCCAGCCCGTCAACGTCTCCGCCAGCGCTCTGGGGAGCCGCGTCGAACTACGGGTCGTCGACCGGGGCCCCGGCGTCCCGGACGAGGCCAAGGACCGCATCTTCGAACCCTTCCAACGCCACGGCGACGCCCCGCGAGGCGCCGGCGTCGGCCTCGGACTCGCCGTCGCCCGCGGCTTCACGGAGGCCATCGGCGGCACCCTCACCGCTGAGGACACCCCCGGCGGCGGCCTCACCATGGTCCTCACACTTCCCATGGCAGGCGGCACCCCGCCGGTCACCGCGGACCTGCCGACCTCTGCGGTCACCTGACAACGCGACAACCGGCCGATCCGTCGGGGCCCGCGGACCGGGTCCCGACGAGGCTGGTCACAGGCTGTGGCAGCCATCGCCCCGCGTATCAGTACAGCGGACCCGCGATTGCCGTGAGCGCGGCGACGTGGCGCCGGTAGGCGGCCAGTCCCTCCTCGGTCAGACACAGCCAGGTCCGTGGCCGGCGTCCGACCTGCCCCTTCTCGACCGTCACCCAACCCGCTTCCTCCAGGCGCGAGACCTGTTTCGACAAGGCGGAGTCGGTGATCTCGACGAGATCCCGTACGTAGGCGAACTCGGCCTTCTCCACGGCAGCGAGGGCCGCGACGATCGACAGACGCACGGCCGACGCCAGAAGGGGCGCGAGTCCGTGGCGCGGATGAGGGCCCTGCCCGGCACCCGCCGAGGCCACCGGCGTCATACGGCGCGCACCTCCCGCCAGGCTGCCGCAGCAGCCGGAAGCGCGCACGCGAGGGCGGCCACGGCCGCGAACGCGACGCTGTCCAGGAAGACGGTGAAGCCGAACACGAGGGTCAGGACGTAGGCAACCGCCCAACCTCCGATCACCCTGAGGTGCCTGCCGCCGTAGCCGCGCGGGACTACGGGCTGCCGCGTGGCGAACAGGGACAGCCCCATGACCACGAGAGCGTTCGAGAGCGTGCTGACGAGGGTCCCCGTTCGCCCGTGCCACAGCAGCACCGCGGGAACGAGGGCCAGCTGCCACACGGCGAACAGCCAGAGGTAGCCGACGTACCAGCCGCCTCGCCCCCGCACGGTCCCCTCGATCCGCGCAATGCCCTTCAACGATGCCGCTGCATCGGCCTGTTCATGCATGGCAAACCCCTCCCGCCGTCGCCGAGCAACCTTGTACCTGCCAGCCCGGCATCTACTTGCCACATTAGCAACTACTTGCCAGCCGGGAGGACTCGGCTTCGCTTACGCGGGAAAACACGCGAGCCGTCCGGCCCCGGTATCCCCTCACCGGAGAGCCGGACGGCTCATGTGTTGCGCGACGGGTGACCGGCACGCGCTCGCTCAGGTCCGTACCCCCACGGTGGGACCCTGCGCCGCTTCGGACGATGTTCGGGTCACCGCCACCAGCCGCGTGCCGCCGGACCGTCTTCCGGCTCCGCCGCCACACCAGTCTGCGTCCAGCCAGCGGCCAGTCGTCACCGGAGCCACCTCCGGCATCGGCTACGAGACCACCCGCCAGCTCGCCGAGCGCGGCGCCACCGTCCTCCTCCACGGCCGCACCCCCGAGGAGTCCCAGGCGGCCACCGACCGGCTGATCGCCACCGCCGGCGTGTGCGAGAACGGCCTCCTTCCGCTGTACGGACACGAGGGCGCGCCGGCCGCGGAAGGCGCCCGTCACGTCGCACGGCTCTGCGACGCGGCCACGGAGATCGTCAACGGCGCGTACTACGACCGCTCCGAGCGTGTCGCCCCGGCCCCCGCCGCCACCGAGGACCGCACCGTCAAGCGCCTCAACAAGCTCGCCGACCTCCTCGTCGGCCACACCGCCTGAAGGGGTACACCGGCATGTCCAAGCGCGCACGCAGGAAGAGGGCCCGCCGCAAGAAGGGATCCAACCACGGCAGCAACCCCTCCTGCGGCCGCCGAGGCCAGGACCAGGCCGACGGCGAGCACGCTGACCGGCTCCCTCACGAGGCGCAGTTCGCGCCGGGACAGTCCTCCGCACTGGCGTAGAGCAGGGGCGAGCAGTGAGTGCGCGGGGATTCGCCATCGGCGGGCGCCCGTGGGTACGACCGTGGCCAGCACCACGAGGAACAAGACCGTACCGACGCCGCGCATTCCGCCCCCACCCGAGTCGACGCGGACCATGCGGTCACACGACGCCGACCAGGCTTCCCGGCACACCAACCTTCACCCTCTCGATGGAGCGGCCGTCAATACACCGTCAAAGTCCCGGCCGACCCGCGTCAGGAAGCCGTATGGGCCGTTTCGTTCAGTGTTCTGTTGATGTTCGCTGGTGAGGTCGAGGACGCACGGAGGAGTCGGTGTACGGGTGAGCACGGAGACTGTCGTAGGCATCGTCGTCGCGGTCAGCCTTGTCGGGTATCTGGTCCTGGCGTTGTTCTTCCCCGAGAAGTTCTGAGCGTGACGACCATCCACGAGGCCGCCCCGGCGGCCGGTGCGCGGCCGGACCTCTGGCTCGGAAGGCTCAAGGTCTTTCTGGGCGCGGCTCCCGGTGTCGGCAAGACGTACCGGATGCTCGACGAGGCGCACCGCCGGGTGGCCCGCGGCGCGGACGTCGTGGGCGGTTTCGTGGAGTGCCACCGGCGCCGGCACACCGAGGCGAAGCTCGACGGTCTGGAGATGCTCCCCCTGGCCTGCCACGACTACCGTGGGGGCCGGTACACGGAGCTGGACCGCGAGGCGCTGCTGGCCAGGAAGCCGCAGGTGGTGCTGATCGACGAACTCGCCCACAGCAACGTCCCGGGCGGAGACCGGCACCCGAAGCGCTGGCAGGACGTCGAGGACATGCTCGCCGCCGGGATCGACGTCGTCACCACCCTCAACATCCAGCACCTGGAGTCGCTGAGCGACGTCGTCGAGAAGATCACCGGGGTGCCGCAGCGCGAAACGGTCCCCGATGAGTTCGTACGCCGTGCCGACGAGATCGAGCTGGTCGACATACCCCCTGAGGGACTCCGACGCCGGATGGCCCACGGCAATATCTGTCCCCCGGAACGGATCGACGCCTCCCTCGCGAACTACTTCCGCCCCGGCAACCTCATCGCGCTGCGCGAACTGGCGCTCTTGTGTCTGGCCGGGCGGGTGGACGAAGCCCTGCACAAGTACCGGGTCGAGCACGGAATCGGGGACGTCTGGGAGACCCGGGAGCGGGTGGTGGTGGCGCTCACGGGCGGTCCCGAGGGCGAGACCCTGATCCGCCGCGCCGCCCGCATCGCCGGCAGGTCCGCCGGCGGCGAGCTGCTCGCCGTGCACATCACGCGCAGCGACGGTCTCGCCGCCGGGGTCTCGCACGCGGCACTCACCGCGCAGCGGGCCCTCGTCGAGGACCTGGGCGGCAGCTACCACTCCGTCGTCGGCGACGAAGTCCCCACGGCCCTGGTGGACTTCGCGATGGCGGCTCGATCTCAGCCGCCTGCAAGCCGGCGCCCTCACCCTCGAACTGCGGGGCGCCACCCTCGAGGAAGTCCTGCCGGCCGCACTGGACTCCCTGGAACCGCTGTCCGCGGACGGGCCCGGCATCGACGTACAGAACCTGGAGACGGTCCCGGCGCTCCAAGCCGACCCGCCTCTCCTTGAACGGGTCCTGGCGAACCTGGTCGGCAACGCGGTCCGCCACGCCCCCGGGGACCTTCCCGTGCTGGTGACGGCGAGCGCCCTGGCCGGCCGGGTCGAGATCAGGATCGCCGACCGGGGTCCCGGGATCCACGCCGACGACCGTGAGCGTGCCTTCGAACCGTTCCACGGCCCTGACCGGACTATCCTCCTCCCCCCTGTGACTTGAAGGAGACTGCCTGTGCGGTACGACGACGAACCGGTCTTCAGACGGAGCAAGTGGGGTACGAACCGCTACTCCTACAACCCCCACAACTCCGTCGGGCGCGCCCTCATCATCATCACTCTGCTCTTCACCGGGACGATGCTGATCCTCATGGCGAACCGGGCAGGACCCTTCAAGCCCTCGCCCACCCCCGCACCATGGAGCCCGCCGCCGTACGACGACTCCCGGCCGTCGCCGTCACTCACCCCACCGGGCCCTTGAGGCCGACGGGCTTCCGCTCGGAAGAGGGGAGTCTCATCAAGATGGCGTAGCCATCACATCAGCGGTGCGTCAGAGTCCGGCTCCAGAGCCTCTACCAGCCCTAACGTCGCTCTCATGGAACGACGTCGCACCCCTGCCCCGACCGGCGCACACGCCGCCGCGGCGGCACGTCCCGGCCCCCTCGCGCACGACGTCAACTGGGCTGGTGAGCTGCGCTCTGCGATCGGCGTCGCGTTCCTCCTCTTCGCCGCTCTGCTCGTCGTGGACGCCGGTTTCGGAACCCTCGATCCGACGCGTGGCGCCCTGTGGACCGGCCTCGCCGGCCTGCTCTTCGTGATCTTGCATCCGTCTCGGGTCTCCGTACGTACTGGCCTGCTGAGCTCCCGCGGACTGCTCACGACGGACACGGTCCGCACCGACTGCCTCGTCTCGGTCCGCTGGTCTGACGGGGTGGCCCAGCGGATGGTCCTTCGCGACACGGACGGAAACCGGGTGGAGATCGACCCGACCGTCCTGGTCCGCAATCCGGCGATGTGGCACCTCCTCGATACGGACGCACGCGCATCGATCCGGCAGGGCACCCTGCTCTCCGGCGTGACCGCCCTGCAACAGCTTGCGCAGCGCATCGACCGCGAGACGGCCCGAACGGTCTTCAGGGTCTCCGGCCTGGAGTGACCCCCTACGCCCGCCTCCAGTTGAAGGCCAACGACGGGCCACTACGACTTGGCACACCCGCATTTGGACTCGGCCGCCTTGACGAACGCGGTGAACAAATCCCGTGGGGCAAGTGCGCCGGCTCCGAGGGATTCGGTGTAGCGGAAGCCGGTTTCCATGGCGAAGTACGTGGGCTTTCCGGAGCAGTCGTCGACGGTGTGGGTGGCGTCGAACCCCTGCGCCGCGAGCGCGGGCGGGGCGCAGCCGGCTCGGCCGCTGATGCGGTTCGCGGTGCCGGTCAGGAGCCTCGACCGCTGGCTCCGACGGCTGTCGCACCACCGCTGGCCGACTCTTCTGCAGAACGTGAAGCGGAGGGCCGGGTGCGAACACTGCACCCGGCCCGGGTCCGCATGAAATAGCAGGTCAACGCACCCTTCCCCGCGCTTTCAGGTGGGTTGGAGGCAGTTCCGGGGCGGGAATCGGAGGGCCGTCGTAGCCCTTTACCTCGCCGAATCGGGACCCGTTCATCCAGTCTTCGCGGGCCTGGGCGATCTCCTCGTGGGAGCGGCCGATCCAGTTCCAGAACATCACGATCTCCTCCTCGAACGGCTCGCCCCCCAGCAGCATCAGGCCCGCGTCCGAGGCCGCGCGCAGGGGGAGTTCGGTGCGGCCGCAGCCCAGGTAGAGCATCGAGCCGGGGAGGACCGGGACGTCGTCCACGTGGGCCTCGCCCGACATGGAGAGGACCGCGTACTCGAAGTCCGGGTTCAGGGGGAGGCGGGTCTCGGTGCCGGCGGCCAGGGCGAGGTCCGCGCCGACGATGGGGGTGTACGCGGTGCCCGGGGAGGTCGCCGTGTCCAGGGTGCCCAGGATCACCGTCGCGTCCAGGCCGGGGGCCGTGACCCGGGGGAGGTCGGCGTGGTGCTGGAAGTGCGGGGCGACGTCGCGGTGGGCGTCGGGGAGGGCCACCCACAGCTGGGCGCCGTGCAGGAGGCGGGCGTGCGGGCGGGGGCTCTCCTCGGAGTGGCTGATGCCCCGGCCGGAGGTCATCAGGCCCAGCTCGCGCGGGCGGATCGTGGCGAGGCTGCCCGTGCTGTCGCGGTGCAGCACCTCGCCGTCGTGCAGCCAGCTCACGGTCTGCAGCCCGGCGTGGGGGTGCGGCGGGACCTGCATGCCGGGTTCGTCCGCGATGTCGTCCGGGCCGTAGTGGTCGACGAAGCACCAGGCGCCCACCATGCGGCGGCCCAGGTTCGGCAGGAGTCGGCGGACCTCGGTGGATTCCCCCAGCTTGACCGTGCGCGGGCTGAGGAGCTCGCGCACCGGCTCGGCCACGACGAAGCCGCGGCCGCCGCAGGCGGAGAGAGCGGGCTGGCGATCGAGATTGCTCATGCCCACAACTTAGTGGCGCGGCGGCGGGCCGGCACCGCTCCTTGGCGTGGAATGTCAGGGCGCGGGTGCGGCCGGGCACGCGTCCGGGGCCGCCTCGGCTAGCCTGGGTGCCAATATGAACCGCCTGACCACGCCTTTCGGCTCCTACGAACTCACCCGCTTCCCCACCGACCCCCGCGACCGGCTCCGCGCCTGGGACGCCGCCGACGAGTACCTGCTGCGCCACCTCGACGCCGGTACCGGCGAGCGCGGCCCGGTGGACCTGGCCGGCGCCGGGCAGATCACGGTCGTCGGCGACCGCTGGGGGGCGCTGACCACGGCCCTGGCCGCGTACCGCCCCGCCCAGATCACCGACTCCTCGCTGGCCCGCGCCGCGACCGAGGCGAACCTGGACCGGGCCGGCATCGGCACCTCCAAGTCCACGGTGACCCTGCTGACCACGCGGGACGCGCCGCCCGCGCGGATCGACGTACTCCTCGTCCGGGTGCCCAAGAGCCTGGCGCTGCTGGAGGACCAGCTGCACCGGCTGGCCCCGCACCTGCACGCGGGCACGGTCGTCGTGGGCACCGGCATGGTCAAGGAGATCCACACCTCCACGCTGAACCTCTTCGAGAAGATCCTCGGGCCGACGCGCACCTCGCTCGCCGAGAAGAAGGCCCGGCTGATCTTCTGCACCCCCGACCCGGCGCTGCTCGCCGCCGCCGGACCCTCGCCGTGGCCGGTGACGTACACGGTCGACGAGGACGGCGGCTCGGGGGCCGGGCTGGCGACGGTCAACCACGCCGGGATCTTCTGCGCGGACCGTCTGGACGTCGGCACCCGCTTCTTCCTCCAGAGCATCCCGACCAACACCGACGGCGCCCGGGTCGTGGACCTGGGCTGCGGCAACGGCGTCGTCGGCACGGCCGTGCAGGTGGCCGACCCGGACGCCGAGGTGGTCTTCACCGACGAGTCGTACCAGGCCGTCGCATCGGCCCGGGCCACGTACGAGGCCAACGTCCGCCCCGGCCGGCGGACGGCGGAGTTCCTCGTCGGCGACGGGGTGGCCATGCTGGCGCCCTCCTCCGTGGACCTGATCCTCAACAACCCGCCGTTCCACTCCCACCAGGCGACGACCGACGCGACGGCGCTGCGCATGTTCGCGCAGTCCCGCAAGGCGCTGCGCACGGGCGGGGAGCTGTGGGTGGTCGCCAACCGGCACATGGGCTACCACACGCACCTCCAGCGCCTGTTCGGGAACTGCGAAGTCGCCGCGAGCGAGCCGAAGTTCGTGGTGCTGCGGGCGGTCAAGCGCGAGTCGCGGCCCCGCCCCATGTGACCTGCCGGTACACCCGCCGGTAGGTCCTACACTCGGCCGCGTGAGCACCGAGGCGCAGACGGACGGTACGCAGGACGCGGCGCAGGCCGCCGGCGGGGACCGGCGCTACCGCCGGGAGGACGTGGCCCGCGCGGCGGGGGTCAAGGTGCGCAACCTGCGCTACTACCAGGAGCGCGGGCTGCTGCCCCCGCCGCGCCGCGAGGGCCGGATCGCCTGGTACTCCGACGACCACCTGACCCGGCTGCGGCTGATCAGCGACCTGCTGGGGCGCGGGTACACGGTCAACGGCATCGGCGAGCTGCTGGCCGCCTGGGAGCACGGCGGCGGACTGTCCGAACTGCTGGGCCTGGAGCGGGAGTTGACCCGGGACTGGGTGCAGGAGGAGCCGGTGACGATGACCCGGGCCGAGCTGCGCGAGCTGTTCGGCCCGGGGGCGACGGCCGAGCACACCCGGCGGGCGGCCGAGCTGGGCTACGTACGCCTGGACGGGGAGCGGGTCACGTATGCGAGCCGGCGGCTGCTGGAGGCGACGGTGGCGCTGGTGCGGCAGGGGGTGCCGCTCGGGGAGATCCTGGACGCGGGGGACTTCGTACAGGTCCAGGCGGCCGCGCTGGCGGACCGCTTCGTGGCGCTGTTCCGGCGGCACGTGATCGGCATGGAGGGGCTGGGGCGACTTTCGGCCAGTCAGCTGGATCATGTCCGGGAGGCGGTGGCGGCGCTGCGGCCGGTGGCCGGCGAGGTGGTGGCCACGGAGTTCGCCCGGGCGATGGGCCGCCGGGTGGAGGCGGAGGTCGCCGAACTGCTGCGTACGGAGCAGTAGGAGTCGGCTCAAAGGGTGCACTCGCACAACCTTGCCAACCACCATTGGCACTCTTACATTCAACTCGTCGGTAACAAAGGTGCACAGCCGAGATAGGGACCATCTCATGGCAAATTCACCGAACTTATCCGAATCCGGGCCCGGATCCGGTGCCGAGCCGCCCGGCGAGGAGCTCGTCAGAGACGGCGGGCGGGTCCGCTGGCGCAGGTTCGTCCTGCTGACCGCCCCCGCCGTCGCGGTCACCGCCGGTCTCGGCATCGCCCTCGCCCAGGGTGCGCTCGCCGCCTCCTTCGCGGTGTCGGGCCAGCAGTTCAAGGTGTCGGCGAAGAGCCTGGAGGGCGAGGGCTTCGCCCAGTACGGCAGCGTCGACGTCAACGCCCGTCAGGAGCTGATCCCGGTGGCGGTCACCGCCATCAAGGAGGCCAAACTGCACGAGCTGTGCCAGTCGGTGGTCACCAGCCTCCCCGTCATCGGGGACATCTCGCTCAACCTGACGGCCGGCAAGAAGGCCCCCGTCGAGGCCTCCAACCTGTTCGTGGACGCCACCCAGCTCGCCGGCGACGCCGAGTTCACGAACATCGAGATCGGGCGCGACGCCTCCACCCTCGACAAGGGTCCGGCGGAGGCCCAGGGCATGCAGGACCTGTTCGCCCAGCAGGCGGACAAGGTCAGCATCAGCAGTCTCCAGCAGACGGCGTGGGCGACCAACGCCGGCACCTTCAAGCTCTCCGGGCTGAGCATGGACATCAGCAAGGGCAAGAAGGAATGCTTCTGAGCCGCTGGCGGCGGTGGCGGCGCGGCAGGCCCTTCTGGGGCGGGCTCTTCGCCGTCCTGGCCGGCGCGTGGATCAGCGTGCTGCCGCTGGCCCCGCTGAAGATCATGCTCCAGCAGGGGGTGGCGGGCATCCCGTCCGTCCTGATGGGCACCGTCATGATCGTCCTCGGTCTCACCGGCTGGTTCTCCCCCGCACAGCGCACCCTCGCCGGGATCCTCACCACGCTCGTCGCCACCGCCGCGCTGGTCATGTCGAACCTCGGCGGGTTCCTGATCGGCACCCTGCTCGGCATCCTCGGCGGCGGGCTGATGTTCGCCTGGCAGCCGTACGCCGCCCCACGCGCCGGGGGCTCCGCCGCCCCCGCCCGGCCCTCCCCCGCCGGGAACTCCCCCACTCCGCACCCCGATCCCCAAGGAGCACAGCCATGAGCCGTACGCGCACCGCGTTCGCCCTCGGCCTGGCCGCCGCGGCCGCACTGACGGCGGCCTCCGCCACCGCCACCGCCGCGCCGTTACCGGCGGCCGGGTCGACCACCGTCACCCCGGCCGGGCACGCCTTCAAGGCCACCCTCAGCGGGAAGGCCACCCTCAAGGCCGGTTCGGTCACGGTGACCTGCTCGGTCTCCGTCTCCACCGGCTCGGTGCCGGCCGCCCCCGGCAACCAGAACCCGGCGGGCCCGGTCTCCTCGCCCATCTCCCCGCCGACCTACAGCTCCTGTACGACCAGCATGCCGGGCGTGAGCGCGACGGTGACCACCAGCGGGTCCTGGGCGGTGTCGATGCAGAACGGCTCCCCGATCACGGCGACCATGACGGTGCCGTCCGGCGGGCTCGTGGTGCAGACCTCGGGCCTGGCCTCCTGCACCGTCACCGCCGCGCCCGGCGGGGCCGCCAGCGCCCCGGGCAGCTGGACGAACGGCGCCCCGTCGAGCCTGACCTTCACCAACGCGACCGTCCCCGTGACCGTCTCCGGCGGCTTCGGCTGCCCGACGAGCGCGACCACGTCGACCTTCAACGCCGTCTACAAGGTCACCGACACCACCGACCCGTCCCAGCAGATCGCCGTCACCCTCTGACGGCTCCCGCTGCGCGTCCCCCGCTCCCGGGCCGGCCCGGGGGCGGGGGAAAACGCGTTGCACGGCCCGATGGGCCCGGGCGAAGCTCTGGGCATGTCACAGACCACTGATCAACACGGCGCCGAGCAGCGCGACACCGGCCGGCGGGAGCCCCGCGGGGTCGCCGACCTCTTCTCCGGCGGACGCCTCCTCGCCATCCCGCGCAAGGCCGCCCGCCGCGAACAGCTGCTGGAGCACCTGAGCGAGACCCTCTTCGCCGCGGACCGTGAGTACTCGGAGCCCGAGGTGAACGACGCGCTGCGGACCGTGCACGAGGACTGCTCCGCCCTGCGCCGCTACCTGATCACCTCGGGCCGGCTCACCCGGACCCGCGACGGCAGCAGCTACCGCCGGGCGACGACCACCCGGTAATGCGTCGTCAGCCGCCCGTCCCCACCCAGCACGTGGAAGGCGACGGCCGGCGGCTCGTCCAGGTGCACGTGGTGACCGGGGTCCCTCTGCTCCTCCCACGGGAGCCGCAGGGTGGACACCACCCCGGGCGCCACCAGCAGCGGGCGGCCCGCGAAGGTGGTCGCCGCCGCCGTGTGGGCGTGCCCGCACAGGAAGGCGCGCAGGTGGGGGTGGCGCAGGGCCAGCGCCTCCAGGCGTTCCTCGCCGAACTGCCTGATGTCGTCCACGTACGGGGTGTGCAGTGCGACCGGCGGGTGGTGGAAGGCGACCAGGACGGGCACCTCCGGCGGCGTGGCGGTCAGGACGCCGTCGAGCCACTCCAGGGTGGAGTCCTCCAGGTACCCGTGGTGCTCCCCCGGGACCGAGGAGTCGCACACCGCCAGCACGAAGCCCTCGCCCCGCAGCACCTGGTCGACCGGGGCGGCGGAGGGCTCCTCCTCCCCCCGCAGGCCCCGGCGGAAGGCGAGGCGCTCGTCGTGGTTGCCGGGGCAGATCACCAGCGGGTGCCGCGAGGTCAGCAGCTTCCGGGCCTCCTCGTACTCGTCCGGGGTCCCGTTGTCGGTGATGTCCCCGCTGATCAGGACCGCGGCGAGGTCGTACGGGAGGCCGTCCAGGTAGTCCAGCACGGCGCGGGTGCGCTCGGCGGCCCGGGGCCCGCCGTCGAGGTGGACGTCACTGAGGTGGGCTATCACGATCACGGGCGGTGGCTCCTTCGTCGCCGGTCCGGGCCCCGGGGCGTGAGGTGACGATCGGTCACCGTGCCGTCGGGTGGGCTTCGTTCAACCTATCCGACGTGATCAGCGGCGGTTCCGGCGCCCGCACGCCGCTTCGGCCACCCGCCGCCCCCCCCCCCCCCCCCCCCCCCCCCCCCCCGGCCGGCTCCGGTTGCGGACGACCCGGGGATGGGGTTCGTTCGAGGGGGACGCCCGGAACGGGGTGAGCGGCTGTGATCTTCACCGACCGTGCGGACGCGGGACGGCGTCTCGCGGACGCGCTGGGCCGGCTGCGGGGCGAGGACCCCGTCGTCCTGGGGCTGCCGCGCGGCGGCGTTCCCGTGGCCTTCGAGGTGGCGCGGGCGCTGGGCGCCGACCTCGACGTGATCGTCGTCCGCAAGCTCGGCGTGCCGCACCACCGCGAGCTGGCCTTCGGCGCCATCGGCGAAGGCGGGGTCCGGGTCCTCAACGAGGACGTCGTCCGCCGCAGCCGCGCCCCGGAGCGGGAACTGGCCGAGGTCGAGCGCGGCGAGGAGGCCGAGCTGGAGCGGCGGGCTCACCGGTTCCGCGAGGGCCGGGCGCGCGTGCCGCTCGACGGCCGGACCGTGGTCCTGGTCGACGACGGGATCGCCACGGGCGCCACGGCCGCGGCCGCCTGCGAGATCGCGCGCGCCGCGGGCGCGGCGCGGGTCGTGCTGGCCGTTCCGGTCGCGCCGCCGGAGGCGGTTCTCCGGCTGCGGGGGGCGGCGGACGAGGTGGTGTGCCTGTCGTCGCCGCCCGCGTTCCGCGCGGTCGGCGAGTGGTACCGGGACTTCTCCCAGACCCCCGACGAGGAGGTCGTGGCCCTGCTCGCCGAGGCGGCGGCCGGGCGCGGGGACGGCGGGGGTCAGCCCCGGTAGGCCTCCAGGAGCCGCAGCCAGAGCTCGCTGATGGTGGGGAAGGCGGGGACCGCGTGCCACAGCCGGTCGATCGGCACCTCCCCCGCCACGGCCACGGTCGCCGCGTGGAGCAGCTCGGCGGCGCCCGGGCCGACGAAGGTGGCGCCCAGCAGCACCTGCCGGTCGAGGTCCACGACCATGCGGGCCCGGCCCCGGTAGCCGTCGGCGTACAGGCCCGCGCCGGACACCTTGCCGAGGTCGACGTCGACGGCGCGGACCCGGTGGCCCGCCCGTTCCGCCTCGGCGAGGGTGGGGCCGACCGCCGCCGCCTCCGGCTCGGTGAAGACGGCCTGCGGGAGGGCCTCCGTGTCGGCGGTCGCCGCGTGCGCGCCCCAGCGGCCCGTGTCCGGGGCCGGGGCACCCGGCCCGGCGGCCCGGGCGACGATGGCGGCGCCCGCGATGCGGGCCTGGTACTTGCCCTGGTGGGTGAGGAGCGCCCGGTGGTTGACGTCCCCGACGGCGTAGAGCCAGTCGTGGCCGGGGACGCGGCAGCTCTCGTCGACCCCGATCCAGTCCCCGGGCGTCAGCCCCACCGTGTCCAGCCCGATGTCCTGCGTACGGGGCGCGCGGCCGGTCGCCATCAGCAGCTCGTCGCCCTCCAGCAGCTCGCCGCCCTCCAGGACCACCGTGACCGGTCCCGCCGGGCCGTCGCGTACGACCGCCTCCACCGCCACCCCGGTACGGACCACCGCGCCGGCCCCGGTCAGCGCTTCGGCGACCAGCTCCCCGGCGAAGGGCTCCATCCGGGGCAGCAGCCCGGAACCCCGTACGAGCACGGTGACCTGCGAGCCGAGGGCCTGCCAGGCGGTGGCCATCTCCGCGGCCACCACCGAACCGCCGACGATCAGCAGCCGCCCGGGCACCTCCCGGGCGGAGGTGGCCTCGCGGCTGGTCCACGCCCCGGCGCCGGCCAGGCCCGGCAGGTCCGGGAGCACGGCCCGGCTGCCGGTGGCGACGACGACGGCGTGCCGGGCCGAGAGCACGTGGTGCACGCCCTCGGGGCTGGTCACGGCCACCTTGCGGATGCCGTAGAGGCGGCCGTGGCCCCGGTAGAGGTGGGCTCCGATGGAGTCGAGCCAGTCGACCTGGCCGTCGTCCTTCCAGTGGCCCGTCCAGTAGTCGCGGTGCGCGAAGACGGCCTCGGCGTCGAGCGGACCGCGGACGGCGTCCGCGAGCCCCGGCACGCGGCGGGCGTCCGCGCGGGCGAGGGCCGGGCGCAGCAGGGCCTTGCTGGGGATACAGGCCCAGTACGAGCACTCCCCGCCGACGAGCTCGCTCTCCACCAGGGCGGTGCTCAGGCCTGCGGCGCGGGTCCGGTCGACGATGTTCTCGCCGGCCGGCCCCCCGCCGAGGACCACGACGTCGTACTCCACGGCTTCGGTCATGCGGTCCAGTGTCCCCTCAACGGCCGGGCCGCGTCCGGCAAGCCGGGCCGTGTCCTGGTGATCAGGCCGAATCGGCCCGCGGCGCCCGGTGCGGTGGCACCACCCTTCAGGCCTCGGGCGTGCCGGGGGCGTCCTGCTCCGACTGGGAGGCGGCGATCTTCGCCCGGATCTCGTCCATGTCGAGGGCGCGGGCCTGCCCGATCAGGTCCGTGAGGGCGGCTTCCGGCAGCGCTCCGGGCTGCGCGAAGATGGCGACCTGGTCACGGACGATCATCAGCGTGGGGATCGAGGTGATCTGGAAGGCCGCGGCCAGCTCCTGCTGGGCCTCGGTGTCCACCTTGGCGAAGACCAGGTCCGGGTTGGCCTCCGCGGCCTTCTCGTAGACCGGCGCGAACTGGAGGCAGGGGCGGCACCAGCCGGCCCAGAAGTCGATCAGCACGAACGGGTTCTCGCTGACCGTCTCGTCGAAGTTCTCCTTGGTGAGCTCGACAGTAGCCACGGTTTCCAGACCTCCTGAATTGCGGGTGTCCTGAAGGAACGACCGGCCGCCCCGCCGCATTCCGCGACCGGGCGGGAACCACTAGAACGGGTGGCCGGGCGCGGTGGTGCGGGCCGTGGTCCAGCGCAGTTCGGTGAAGGCGTCGAGGTTGGCGTCCCCGCCGAACCGGGCACCCGTGCCGGAGGCACCGACGCCGCCGAAGGGGGCCACCGCCTCGTCGTTCACCGTCTGGTCGTTGACGTGCGCGATTCCGGTCGGGATGCGGCCCGCCAGCTCCAGGCCGCGCCCCGCGTCGGCGGTGACGATGCCGAGGGAGAGCCCGTACGGGCCCGCCGAGGCCAGCTCCACCGCCTCGTCCTCGGTCGCGAAGGAGCGTACGGGCGCCACCGGGCCGAACACCTCCTCGGCGTAGGCGGGGGTGTCGTCGGCCACGCCCGCGAGCACCGTCGGCCGGTAGAAGAGCCCCTGGTGGGTGCCGCCCGCGACCAGCTTGGCGCCCTGCTCGACGCTGGCCCCGACCAGGCCGTGGACCCGCTCCAGCTGCGTCCGGTCGAGCAGCGGGCCCAGGTGGACGCGCTCGCGGAAGGGGTCGCCGACGGCGAGGGCCTCGGCGCGGGCGGCGAGCCGCTCCACGTACTCGTCGTAGAGCGAGGTGTGCACGAGGTGGCGCCCGGCGGTCATGCAGATCTGGCCCTGGTGGAAGAAGGAGCCCCAGGAGGCCTGCGCGACGGCCGCCTCGACGTCGGCGTCGGCGAGTACGACGAGGGCCGAGTTGCCGCCCAACTCCAGGTGCGCCCGCTTGAGGTGACGGCCCGCCAGCTCGCCGACGGCACGGCCGGCCGCGGTGGACCCGGTGAACGAGACCACGCGCACCAGCGGGTCCTTGACCACCGCGGCGCCCGTGTCGGCCCCGCCAGGCAGTACGTGCAGCAGCCCGGCCGGCAGTCCCGCCGCCGCGAACACGGCGGCCAGGGACAGCCCGCCGCTGACGGCGGTCCTGCGGTCCGGCTTGAGCAGGACGGCGTTGCCGAGCGCGAGGGCGGGGGCGACCGAGCGGATGGAGAGGATCAGCGGGGCGTTGAACGGCGCCACCACCCCGACCACGCCGGCCGGGACCCGGCGGGTGAAGGAGAGCCGGGGCGCCTCGCTCTGCAGCACCTGCCCGGCCGGGCGGGAGGCGAGCGCCGCCGCCTCGTAGCACTCCTGGGCGGCGACGTGCAGTTCGAAGTCGGCCTTGCCGGGTATGGAGCCCGACTCGCGGACCAGCCACTCGCGCAGCTCGTCCGCGTGGGCCGCGAACAGGTCCCCGGCGCGCCGCAGTACGGCCGCCCGTTCCAGGTGGGTCGCGCCCGCCCAGTCGCGCTGCGCGGCCCGGGCCCGTACGGCCGCCTCGGCGACGTCCGCGGGGGCGGCGAGACTGACGGTGGCGAGGGTACGGCCGGTGGCGGGTTCGACGACCGGTGCGGTACCGCCGGTGAGTGTGGGTCCGTCCTGCCAGAGGGTCGGTTCGAGCAGCGGCATGGCGCGGGGCCTCCGGGTGGGGGTGGGCGGGGCGGGGGGCGGCAGCAGGCGCCATCGTGCCAGACCGGGGGCTTCATCTCTGTTGGTTTATAGGGCAGTTGGCAGGACCCCGTGACCGGAAACGATCGACGGGGTCCTGTGGGGTGGTGGTGTGTGGTGCCGTTACCGCTCCAGGACCAGGGCGATGCCCTGGCCGACGCCGATGCACAGCGCCGCCATGCCGGTGCCGGAGCCGGCCGCCGCCAGCTGGTGCGCCACCGAGCCGGCCAGCCGGGCACCGGAGGCGCCGAGCGGGTGGCCGATGGCGATGGCGCCGCCGCGCGGGTTCACGACCGCCGGGTCCAGCTCCGGCCAGGCCGCCAGGCAGCCCAGCGCCTGCGCGGCGAAGGCCTCGTTCAGTTCGAAGGCCGTCAGACCGGAGAGGGAACGGCCCGCCTTGCCGAGGGCACGCTCGACGGCGTCGACCGGGCCGAGGCCGAACAGCTGCGGCTCGATCCCGGTGACGGCGCAGGCGCTGATCCGGGCGAGCGGCTCCCGGCCCGTCGCGGCCAGCCCCTCCTCGTCGGTGAGCAGCAGCGCGGCGGCGCCGTCGTTGAGGGGGGAGGCGTTGGCGGCCGTGACGGTGCCCGAACCGTCCGTCCGGAACGCCGGCTTGAGGCGGGCCAGCGCCTCGGGGGTGGAGCCCTCGCGGATGCACTCGTCGCGCGGGAGGTCCACGCCGGGGTACGGCACGACCTCGCCGTCGTACAGGCCGTCCGCCCAGGCGGCCGCGGCCTTGCGGTGGCTCTCCAGGGCGAAGGCGTCCTGCGCCTCGCGGGAGATGCCGTGCTTGTCGGCGACGAGCTCGGCGCCCTCACCGAGGGAGACCGTCCACTCGGCGGGCATCAGGGGGTTGGTCATGCGCCAGCCGAGGGTGGTGGACCACATCTGCTGGTGCCCGGCGGGGAAGGCGCGCTCGGGCTTCTGCACCACCCAGGGGGCGCGGGACATCGACTCGACGCCGCCGGCGATGGCGACCGAGGCGTCGCCGAGGGCGATCGCGCGGGCCGCCTGGATCACGGCCTCCAGGCCGGAACCGCAGAGCCGGTTGACGGTCACGCCGGGAACGGTCACCGGCAGCCCGGCGAGCAGCACGGCCATCCGTGCCACGTCGCGGTTGTCCTCGCCGGCGCCGTTGGCGTCGCCGAAGACGACGTCGTCGATGCGGGCGGGGTCGAGGTCGGGCGTACGGTCCACGAGCGCGCGCACGACGTGCGCGGCGAGGTCGTCGGGGCGGGCCCCGGCGAGGGCTCCGCCGAACTTGCCGATCGGGGTGCGGACGGCGTCGACGACGTAGACGTCGCGGACGGTGCGGGTGCTCATGGCGGCTCTCCTGGGCGGCTCCGTACGGTCGGCGGCGGCCCGGGTGCCGGCGTCGACACCGGGACCCACCCCCGGTCACGCCCGGTGGGGCGCGCCCGCAGTCTCCGCCGAGGCGTCGGGGCGTGTCAACGGTAGCCCTTGCCCTGGCCGGGCGGGGTGCGGGCGGCCCTCGCTGGCCGTGCGGTGCGGCCGGACCCTTGCCCAGGCCGCTGGGGGTCCGGGGGCGGAGCCCCGGGAGGGGGTCCGGGGGCGGAGCCCCTGGGAAGGGGTCCGGGGGCGGAGCCCCTGGGAAGGGGTCCGGGGGCGGAGCCCCTGGGAAGGGGTCCGGGGGCGGAGCCCCTGGGAAGGGGTCCGGGGGCGGAGCCCCTGGGAAGGGGTCCGGGCGCAGCCCGGGGAACGGTGGAAGGGTGGGTAGGGGACCCCGCCCGCGCAGCGGCCCGGCACCCGCGGACGGCCGGCGGCTACGCGAACCGGCCCCGCCCAGCGGCCCGCTGGCAGCCCGACGGCCCGACGGCCACACGCACGGGGCGGGGCCTCACACGGACGTGGAATCGCGGGGCACCGCCACCGCCGCCATCAGATCGTGCCGCTCCGTGATCTCCGAAGGATCCCGCACCGCCGCGTCCACCAGCCCCGCCAGCCGCTCCCCCGTCGGCAGCTCGATCCGCACCGTGCTCAGCCTCGGCCGCAGCAGCCGCCCGATGAGCAGGTCGTCCGCGCCGATCACCGCCGCGTCCCCGGGGATCCGCACGCCGGCGTCCTGTAGCGCCCGCATCAGCAGCATCGCGTACTCGTCGTTGTACGCGAACACCCCGTCCAGCCCCAGCTCCCCCCACCGCGCGGCCAGTGCCGCCGCCGACTCCTCCGTGTAGGCCATCGGCAGTGCCCGTACGACGTCCGCGCCCGCGACCGATTCGGCGCCCGCCAGTCGGGGTGCGGAGAACAGTTCCAGGCCGTCCTCGCGCGGCACGATCACCCCGATCCGGCGGCGGCCGCGTTCCACCAGGTGCGCGGCGGCGCGGGCGCCCACCTCCGCCTGGTCCATCACGAGGGCGTGCGCGCCCGGGACCGTGTCGGGGCCCATCGTGATGACCGCGCGCGCCCCGGCCCGTTTGAGGGTGGCGACGTTCTGCGGGGACAGGACGGTCTCCCCGAGGGAGATCACCGCCACGGGCCGCAGTTCGGCCCAGGCGCGGGCGGCCTCGTCGCCGCTGAGGCCGAGGCTGCCGTACTGGACCACGGTGTAGTCCCGGCGGCGCAGGGCCCATTGGAGTTCGTTGAGGAAGTTGCTGTAGAGCGGCCCGACCGGCACGTGCGCGGTGGGCAGCAGCACGATGCGGGTGTGCCCGGCGCGCAGGCTGCGGGCGGCGGCGTGCGGTACGTAGCCCAGTTCCTCGGCGGCCTCGCGGACCCGCCGCCGCGTCGGCTCGCTGATGCGTACGGCTTCCGCGTTGTTCAGGACGTACGAGACGGTCGCGCGCGAGACGCCCGCGAGGCGGGCGACGTCGGCGCTGGTCGGCACGGGTGCCGCCGCGGGCGGTGCGGGCGGGGTGCGCCGGCCCGGCGGGTTCGGTGAGTCAGACATGGCCCGGGCATCTTTCCAGACCGATCGCGTACGGGGGCTGGCGGTTGGCCGGAAACGGGTGCTAGACAGTGCTTACACGTTTCAGTGACACGTGTAACCCCCTCTTCGCCGGCCCCCTCCCAGACGTGCCGCCGCCCCCTCGCACCCCGTCGCACCCCGCCACCCGCGACGGGGCGGCGCACACCCCTCCACCCCTGCCCAGGAGGGCACCATGGCTCTTTCCTCCCCCGGCACCGGCACCGCCGCCGCCACCCCCGACAGACCCTCCCCCGGCCGCGGACTGCTGCCGCTGCTGCTGCTCGGCAACTCCGCGATGTACGCCCTCTACGTCGGCGTCGCCGGCATCCTGCTCGCGCTCCAGGTGGAGCGCGTCGACCCGGTCGACAAGGTCGCCAACTTCGGCCTGATCGCGGGGGTTTCCGCGGTCTTCGCGACGGTGTTCAACCCCGTCGCGGGTGCCCTGTCCGACCGCACCGGACGGCGCAACCCGTGGATCCTCGGCGGCGGGCTCGCAGCGGTGCCGGCGATGCTGCTGCTGGGCCTGGCCGACACGATCCTGCTGATCACCATCGCCTGGTGCCTCGGCCAGGCCGTGATGAACGTCTACCAGGCCGCCATCACCTCCGTCGTCCCCGACCGGGTGCCGGTGAGCGCCCGCGGCAAGGCCTCGGCGGCCGTCGGGCTCGGCCTGCCCCTCGGATCCGTACTGGGCGCGCTGGCCGGGGCGGCCTTCTCGGACGACTTCCGTACCGGCTACCTCGTTTTCGGCGCGATCGTGGCGGCCGCGGCGGTCCTGTTCACCGCCTGCGCCCGTGAGCCGCGGCTGCCGACGCGCGCCCCGCTGCCCGCGCGGGCCCAGCTCGCCGCCTTCGCCGGCGCCCTGCGCGACCACGACTTCCGCTGGGCGTTCATCGGGCGTGCGCTGCTCGTGCTCGGCTACTTCGCGGTGAGCGGGTACCAGCTGTACATCCTCCAGGACCACACCGTGCTGCCCGAGGGGATGGAGCCGGAGGCGGCGGTGGCCCTGCTGATGCCGCTGTCGAGCGTCGCGATGGTCGTCTCCACGGTGGCGGGCGGCTGGCTGTCGGACCGGCTGGACCGGCGCAAGCTGTTCGTGGGGGCCTCGGCGCTGCTGTCGGCGGTCGCGCTCGTCATCCCGGCCGTGTCCGCGAGCTGGGCCGCGATGCTGGCCTTCTCCGTGGTCAACGGCCTGGCGTTCGGCAGCTACATGGCCGTGGACACAGCGCTGGTCACGATGGTCCTGCCGGCCGCCGAGGACGCGGCGCGCGACATGGGCGTCCTCAACATCGCGAACGCCGGTCCGCAGATCGTCGCCCCGTTCGTCGCCTCCGTGGTGGTCTCGGTGAGCGGCGGCTACACCGCGCTGTTCGTCGTCGCCGCCGTGCTGGCGGTGGCGGGGGCGCTGGCGGTCCGCCCGATCCGCGGCGTCCGCTGACCTGTTGGCGATCCGGAAGGAACCGTACGGCGCGCCTGCCCGCGGTCCACGGCCTCATGACCGACCACCCCGCACCCGCCGCCCGGCCGGGCCACGCCCCCAGCGCGGGGGTACCGACGCCGACCTCGTCGAGCCCCTCCCGCCCGGCACGAAGCCGGAGAGGGCGGCCGGCGCCGCCCACGGGTCCGAGCCGATTCCCCCGCGCCGCGCCTCCCGGACGGGCAGACCGACCGGGCCGGGCCGGGCCTCAGATGAGGATCGTGGTCGTCGTCACCACCGTGACCGCGGTCATCGCCGCCTGCGTGTCGCGGATCGCGGTGCGGACGCTCTCGGCCGCCCACTGGCCCTCGGATATCTCCGCCATCCGCGCTTCCACCGCCTTGCGCGGATCGTCCGGGAAGGCCAGGCCGTGCAGTTTCGCGGAGTGGATCAGCGCGATGAGGCCGGCCGTCCGGGTGTCCGGTTCCGCGCCGCCCAGCACGACGGCGGCGAGGCGGGCGCGCAGTTCGCGTTCGACCGTGCCGTCCGCTTCCGGGTAGCGGCGCACCGGGAACATGCCGAGCACCTTGCGCTTCTCCTCCACGATCACCCCGCGCTCGCACAGCCGCTCCACGGCCGCGGTGACGGCCCTGGGCTGGTCCCTCGTCAGCCAGTCCGTCGCACGGTGCCGTCCGCGTCCCCGCAGCCAGGTCCCGATCAGCTCGACGCGACCGTCGAGCAGCGGCTCCCCGGTCGGACTCGGGTCCGTCACGACGAGCGCCTCGCCACTGACGGAGACCCGCTCGGCCAGGACCAGTTCGAGCAGGAACCCCCCGGCGACGGCCCAGCCGGCCGCCTGCCGCTGCTGCGCCGAGCCGGACTCGTCGTCCAGCGAGAGCAGCACGATCTCCTCCGCCAGTGTGATCGCCATACCGCTACCCCCGCATGCTCCGTGATCGTCCTCTCAACAGGTGAGACGTAGGACGCCCGACAGGAGTTCCCGCCCGGCGCTGACGAGGCCGGGAACCGGGCGGGACTGCCAGGGCCCGGGTCCGCTGACGGACGCGCCGCTCGCCCCCCCCGGTACGCAGCGCGGCCGGGCCGTGGACGGGCCGGCACCTCCCACGTAGCCGGGACGGCGTCCTCACGCCGACCGTGGTGTGGTCATCTCGCGCCATCCGAGCATCCGTCAAGAGCGGCGTACTGAGGCGTCGTTGACCGCCACAGCCGCCCGTCCTACCTTGCAGGCATCTGCTCGCGACCTTGGAGGTCGACGTGACGGCCACCGGCTCCACCCCCCTCTCCTACCCCTTCAACACGGCCGAAGGACTCCGGCTCGCCGAGGAGTACGAGCGCGTCCGCGGCCTGCCCGGCCTCTTACGCGTACGGATGCCGTACGGCGAGGAGGCCTGGCTCGTCACCCGGTACGCGGACGCCCGCCTCGTGCTCGGTGACGCGCGGTTCAGCCGCGCCGCGGCGGCCGCCCGCGACGAACCCCGGCAGTCCGAGGGCCGCGGCGGGTCCGGCATCCTCGGCATGGATCCTCCGGACCACACCCGGCTGCGGTCCCTGGTGGCCAAGGCCTTCACCGTCCGGCAGGTCGAGAAGCTGCGCCCCCAGGTGCGCGCGCTCACCGCGGAGCTGCTCGACGAACTGGAGGCGGCAGGCCCCCCGGTCGACCTCGTGGACCGCTTCGCGCTGCCCGTCCCGGTGGCCGTGATCTGCCGGCTGCTGGGCGTGCCGGTCGAGGACCGGCCGCGCTTTCGGGTGTGGAGCGACGCGGCGCTCTCGACCAGCTCGCTGACGGCCGAGGAGTTCGGCGCCAATCTGGAGGAACTGCGCGGCTACATGGCCGGGCTGATAGAACTGCACCGCCGGCAGCCGCAAGACGACCTGATGACGGCCCTCATCGAGGCCCGCGACGGTGACGACGACCGGCTCTCCGAGCCGGAGCTCGTCGACCTGTGCGTCGGGGTCCTGGTCGCCGGGCACGAGACGACGGCCTCCCAGATCCCCAACTTCGTCCTCACCCTGCTGGACCACCCGGACCAGCTGGCACTGCTGCGCCGCGATCCCGGTCTGATCGCCCCGGCGGTGGAGGAACTCCTGCGGTTCGTGCCGCTGGGCCGCGGGGCGAGCCAGGCCCGTTACGCCACCGAGGACGTCGAGGTCGGCGGCACGCTCGTCAGGGCCGGGGAGCCGGTCCTCGTCGCGACGGGCGCCGCGAACCGTGACGCACTGCGCTTCACCGCACCCGGCGTCCTCGACATCCGGCGCGCCTCCAACCAGCACCTCGGTTTCGGCCACGGCGTCCACCACTGCCTGGGCGCCCAGCTGGCCCGCATGGAACTCCAGGAGGCGCTGGCGGCGCTGCTGGCGCGCTTCCCGGGCCTGAAGGTCGTGGGGGACGTCGTCTGGAAGACGGAGATGCTGGTGCGCGGGGCGCGCGTCATGCCGATCGGCTGGTGAGCGCCGCGGCCAGCCGCGCCACGCCGAAGGCTCCGCGTACGCGCGGGTCGCGGACTCCGTGGCTTCGGAGGCCCGTTCGAGGAGGGTGGGTGTGCAGCTCTTCGGCGCGGCCCGAGCCGACTGCCGGCAGTCCCCCGCGCGCGGGGCACGCCCCTGCTTCCCGCCGGCCGTTCCCGCGGTGGGACCCCACCGCCGAGAGGCGCAGCGGTCGCGTGCGGCGCCCGGTGAACGGCTGCCGTGCGCCCCGCCGGGGCCGGCACGGCGGGGCCCCGAAGCCTAGTACTCTCCGCGAAATGACGGCACTCTCACACCACGGCAGCAGCCACGTCGAGCAGCCCGGACGGGGCGGTCCGACGGCCACCACCGAGGCCGATCCGCGCGCCATCGGCCCGGTCCGCACCGAGTACGCGCCCGACCCGGACGGGGATCCGGACCCGGGGGAGATCGTGTGGACCTGGGTGCCCTTCGAGGAGAACGACGGGCGGGGCAAGGACCGGCCGGTACTGGTGGTCGCGCGGGAGGCGGGCGGGGCGACGCTGCTCGCCGTCCAGCTCTCCAGCAAGCGGCACGACCACGACCGGGAGTGGGTGGCGATCGGCTCGGGCCCCTGGGACGGTGCGGGCCGGGAGTCCTGGGTGGCCCTGGACCGGGTACTGCGGGTCCACGAGGCGGGCATGCGCCGGGAGGCCTGCGCGCTGGACCTGGCCCGCTTCCGCCTGGTGGTGGACCGGCTGCGCGTCCTGTACGGCTGGCAGTAGCCGCCGGGGTCAGTGGGGGGCGAAGGCCGCGGTGAAGGTTTCGCGGGTGCGGGGGTCGCGGTCCAGGATCCCGAACGCGACCCGCTCGAAGGTCCCCGCGAAGCGGCCGGTCAGGGCCGCGCGGAAGGCCTCCGCCACCTGCGCCGGGTCGTTGCGGAACACCCCGCACCCCCACGCGCCCAGCACCAGCCGCCGGTACCCGTGCAGCGCGGCCACCTCCAGGACCAGCCCGGCGCGCCGGGCCAGGGCGGCCGGGATCTCGTGCGCGCGCTCCGGTTCCTGGCGGCGGATGGTGCCCGCGTTCGGGGCGGGAGAGGTGAGGAACCCGGCCCGGAAGGGGGTGTCCAGCAGTTCGCCCCGGTCGTCGCGGAAGACCGGTACCCCGGGGGAGTGAATCACCCGGTCGGTGTAGAAGGTGCTCTTTCCCGCCCGGTGGACCTCGTAGTACTCCGGGGCCTCCAGCAGGGTCTCGTACAGGGCCGAGGCGCGGCACAGCGCCTCCTCCTGGGCCTTGGCGCCGCGGACGTACCCGCCCCCGGGATTGCGGGCCGAGGCGAAGTTCAGGACCGCCACGCCGCCCTCCGCCGCGAGGCGGCGCGCGGCGACCGTGCTGCTCTCCCCGGTGACCTCGAAGACCGTCGTACGGCCTCCCCCAACGGGCTCTTCGCCCGGTATGACCCGGTTCGGGCCGTATATCCTGGTTCCGGCCTTGGCTTCCGCCAGGTCGGCGGCGAGACAGACACGCCGCCCCGACCGCGTCCGGTACTCCCCGGACGCCGCGATCAACGCGTTTTCCCGCGCGATCTCGCGCAATCTGCTGCTCACGCCGCAATCCTGGGCCCCGGAACGGGAAACGGCAAAGGAATTAGCGCTCCGATGAGGGGTAGGGCACGGGTGACATCACGGCCGACGACAGGAGACGAGGTTCCGGTCATGCCCGAGAACTCGCCCGCTCCATCAGCCCCGAACGCCGAAGACGACCCCCTGACCGAAGCGGCCGCCGAGGACATCGTCCACGGCATCTGCTTCAAGACCGGACCGCCGCGCCTCCTCGGTGCCGAGCTCGAATGGCTCGTCCTGGACGCCGAACGGCCCTGGCTGCCCCTGCCCCCCGAGAGGCTGAACGCCGCCCACGCGGCCGCCCGCGCACTGCCCCTGAACTCCCGGCTCACCGTCGAGCCCGGCGGCCAGCTGGAACTCAGCTCGGCCCCCGCCGACTCCCTCACCGCCTGCCTGGACGGCCTGCGGGCCGATCTCACCGCGGTCCGCGGCGCCTTGGACGCCCAGGGCCTCGTCCTGCGCGGCCTCGGCCAGGACCCCCGCACGCAGCTCGAGCGGCTGCTGTCCAGCCCGCGCTACGACGCGATGGAGGCCCACTTCGACCGGACCGGCCCCGCCGGGCGCGCCATGATGCGCTCCTCCGCCTCCGTGCAGGTCTGCGTGGACGCCGGCCACGAGGAGCCCGGCCCGCTCGGGTACGGGCGGCGCTGGCACCTCGCCCATCTGCTGGGTGCCGTACTGGTCGCCGTCTTCGCCAACTCCCCCGGCCGCCGCGACGGTCCCTACCGGGGCTGGCGGTGCGCGCGGCAGGGCATCTGGAGCGACATCGACCCGCGGCGCGCGCTGGCCCCGCCCCTGGCGTCCGAGCCCCGGGCCGGCTGGGTCCGGCACGCCCTGGACACCGAGGTGATGTGCGTACGCGCGCCCGGTGACGGCCCCTGGACGGTGCCGAGCGGGCTGAGCTTCCGCGAATGGCTGCGCGCGGGGCCGCGTACGGCCGCCGGGCGCAGGCCCACCGCCGAGGACCTGGAGTACCACCTCACCACCCTCTTCCCGCCGGTCCGGCCGCGCGGCCACCTGGAGCTGCGGATGATCGACGCGCAGCCGGGCGAGGACGGCTGGCTGGTCCCGGTCGCGCTCGTGCACGCGCTCTTCGACGACCCCGGGGCCGCCGAGACCGCCTACCGGGCGGTGAAGGCGCTGGCCGACGCGTACGGATCCCAGTGCGCGCCGCGCAACCGCCTGTGGCGGACCGCCGCCCGGTCGGGGCTCGCGGATCCGGAGCTGCGCACGGCCGCCGCCGTGTGCTTCCGGGCGGCGGCCGAGGCGCTGCCCCGGCTCGGCGCGGGCAGGGAGGTCCAGGACGCGGTGGGCGCCTTCGCGGACCGCTTCGTGCGGCGCGGGCGCTGCCCCGCCGACGACGCCGAGGCCGAATCCGAGTCCGGAGCCGGCGGCAGAGCCGGAGCAGCGGCCCGAGCCGTCAAGCCCCACGCCACCGCCACCGCCACCGCCGGAGTCGGCGCGGGGGAACACCGGCGCCGTCCGACCGTCGCGAAGGGACCCCGCCCGTGACCGCCGAGACCCGCCCCGGAACCCACCCCGGAATCCACCCCGAGCTGCTGCGCGAGCGCGCCGCCGCCGCCCTGACCGCCGCCCGGGCCCGTACCGCGGCGCTGACCGACGCGGTGAGCGACCAGGACCTGACCGCGCAGCACTCCCCCCTGATGTCACCGCTGGTCTGGGACCTGGCGCACATCGGGAACCAGGAGGAGCTGTGGCTGCTGGGCCGGGTGGCCGGCCGGGAGTCCATGCACCCGGAGATCGACTCCCTGTACGACGCCTTCGAGCATCCCCGCTCCGAGCGGCCGAAGCTGCCCCTGCTGGGCCCGGAGGCGGCCCGCCGCTACGCGGCGGAGGTGCGCGGCCGCGTCCTCGGGCTGCTGGAGCGCACTCCGCTGGAGGGCACGGCGCTGCTCGACGAGGGCTTCGTGTTCGGGATGATCGCCCAGCACGAACAGCAGCACGACGAGACGATGCTGATCACCCATCAGCTGCGGGCCGGCGCTCCGGTGCTGACCGCCCCGGACCCGGATCCGCCGCAGGGCCCCCCGCCCCCGGCGGCCGAAGTCCTCGTGCCGGGCGGACCGTTCACCATGGGCACCTCCACCGAGCCCTGGGCCCTGGACAACGAACGGCCGGCGCACGTGCGGGAGGTGGCGGCCTTCCGGATCGACACGGTCCCGGTGACCAACGCCGCCTACCAGGCCTTCATCGCGGACGGCGGCTACCGCGAGCCCCGCTGGTGGGCCCCCGAGGGCTGGGAGCAGATCCGGGCGCACGACATCGGGGCGCCGCTGTTCTGGCACCGCGAGGGCGGCCAGTGGCTGCGCCGCCGGTTCGGGGTGACCGAGCCCGTACCCGATGAAGAACCGGTTCTGCACGTCAGCTGGTACGAGGCCGACGCGTACGCCCGCTGGGCGGGCCGCCGGCTGCCGACCGAGGCGGAGTGGGAGAAGGCCGCCCGCCACGACCCGGCTTCCGGCCGCTCTCGCCGCTACCCCTGGGGCGACGCCGACCCCACCCCCGCCCACGCCAACCTGGGCCAGCGCCACCTGCGCCCCTCCGCGGCGGGCGGCTACCCCGCCGGGGCCTCCCCTCTGGGTGTGCGCCAGCTGATCGGCGACGTGTGGGAGTGGACGGCCTCGGACTTCCTGCCCTATCCGGGCTTCCGCGCCTTCCCCTACCGGGAGTACTCGGAGGTGTTCTTCGGCCCGGAGCACAAGGTGCTGCGCGGCGGCTCCTTCGCCGTGGACCCGGTGGCCTGCCGGGGCACCTTCCGCAACTGGGACCTGCCCGTGCGGCGGCAGATCTTCTCCGGCTTCCGCACCGCGAGGGACGCCTGATGTGCCGTCACCTCGCCTACCTGGGGCCGCCCGTGGCGCTGGAACGGCTGCTGAGCGAGCCCGAGCACTCCCTGGTCCGCCAGTCCTGGCAACCGCGCCGCCAGCGGTTCGGCACCGTCAACGCGGACGGCTTCGGCCTCGGCTGGTACGCCGAGGGCGACCCGGTCCCGGCCCGCTACCGGCGCGCCGGGCCCGTCTGGGGCGACCTCACCTTCGCCGACCTCGCCCGCGTGGTGCGCAGCGGCGCCTTCCTGGCCGCCGTACGCGACGCCACGCTGCCGGGCGCGGACGGGGAGGCCGCCGCGGCGCCCTTCGCCTCGGGCCCGTGGCTGTTCAGCCACAACGGGGCCGTGCGCGACTGGCCCGACGCGGCGGGGCCGCTCGCCGCCGCCCTGCCGCCCCCGGAGCTGCTCCAGCTGGCCGCCCGCACGGACTCGGCGCTGGTATGGGGGCTGGTGCTGCGCCGGCTGCGGGAGGGAGACGACATCGGCACCGCCCTGGCCGAGCCGGTCCGCGAGCTGTCCGAGGCGGCCCCCGGCTCCCGGCTGAACCTGCTGCTCACGGACGGCGCCACGATCGCGGCGACCGCCTGGGGCGACTCCCTGTGGTACCTGGCCGAACCGGCGGCGGGGCGCGTGGTCGTGGCGTCCGAGCCGCACGACGACGACGCCCGCTGGTGCGAGGTGCCCGACCGGACCCTGCTGACCGCCACCCGCACGCGGGTCGCCCTGACCCCCCTCAAGGAGACCTCCCCGTGAGCGATTTCCAGTTGACCCGGACCCTGGACGAGCACGCCGCCGAGAAGGCGCTGCGCGCCGACGTTCTCGACGGCCTGACGCGCTTCCCCAAGGAGCTGCCGCCGAAGTGGTTCTACGACGCCCGCGGCAGTGAACTCTTCGAGGAGATCACCCGGTTGCCGGAGTATTACCCGACCCGGGCCGAGCGGGAGATCCTGCTCGAGCGGGCCGGGGAGATCGCGGCGGTGAGCGGGGCCCGCACCCTGGTGGAGCTGGGCTCCGGCTCCTCGGAGAAGACCCGGCACCTGATCGAGGCGATGCCCGCGCTGCGGACGTACGTGCCGGTGGACGTGAGCGAGAGCGCCCTCGTCGGCGCGGGCGAGCTGCTGCCCGCGCAGCATCCGGGCCTGCGGGTGCACGCGCTGCTGGCCGACTTCACCAAGCCGCTGCACCTGCCGGACTCCGAGGGGCCCCGGCTGGTGGTGTTCCTGGGCGGCACGATCGGGAACCTGCTGCCGCCGGAGCGGGCGGCGTTCCTGGCGTCCGTGCGGGCGATGCTGTCGCCCGGGGACGCGCTGCTGCTCGGCACCGACCTGGTGAAGGACGAGGCCGTGCTGGTGGCCGCGTACGACGACGCGCGGGGGGTGACCGCCGAGTTCAACAAGAACGTGCTGGCGGTGATCGACCGCGAGCTGGGCGCGGACTTCCACACCGCCGACTTCGACCACGTGGCGGTGTGGAACCGGGAGCACGAGTGGATCGAGATGCGCCTGCGGGCCCGGCAGGCGGTGACGGTCAAGGTCCGGGCGCTGGACCTGCTGGTGCCGTTCGAGGCGGGCGAGGACATCCTGACGGAGGTCTCCGCGAAGTTCCGTCAGGACGGGGTGCGCAAGGAACTGGCGGAAGCGGGCCTGGAACTGGCGCACTGGTGGACGGACGCGGCGGGCCGCTTCGCGTTGTCCCTCTCGGTGGCCGAGGGCTGATCCGGCTCCCCGCCGGGCCGCTGCTGTCCGGGTACGCCGGTCAGCAGCGGCCGTTCCCGCCCGGTGGTGCCGAGTACGGCCTCCCGCGCGGCCGCCGCCAGCGCGCGGCGGTCGGCGTGGCGGCCCGGCGGGATGCGCGGCAGCAGCCGGACCTCGGCCCGCACCCCGCGCGCCCGGGCGATCCGCCACAGGGAGGCGGTCAGCGGGTCGTCCCCGACGAAGGCCGGCGCCCCGGCGAGCGATCCGTCCGCCAGCCGGTACCCGATTCGCAGGGGCTGTACGGGTACCCGCGCGTCCAGCGCCGACTGGAACGCGGCCCGCCGGAAGGGCCCCTGGGCGCGCCCGCACCAGGTGGAGCCCTCGGGGAAGACGGTGACCCGGTCCCCGGCCCGCATCGCCCCGGTGAGGGCCGCGACGGTGCGGGGCAGGGCCCGGATCCGGTCGCGTTCGATGAACAGGGTGCCCGCCCGGGCGGCGAGCGGGCCGAGCACCGGCCAGGCGCCGATCTCGCTCTTGGCCAGCATCCGGCTGGGCAGGACGGCGGCGACGAGCGGGACGTCCAGCCAGGAGATGTGGTTGGCCACGATCAGGCCGCCCCCGGCCGGGCCCGGGCTGCCGTGCACGGTGATCCGTACGCCCATGGACCGGACGAGCGCGGCGGACCAGGCCCGGACCAGGGCGCGCCGGGGCCCGGCGGGGAGCAGCCGGACCGCCGGGGCGGCCGGGACGGCGAGCAGGACCAGGGCGAGGGCCGTGGCGAGCCGCAGCACGGCCCGGACCGCGCCGGCGGGGCGCCCCGGCTGGTGGGCGCAGGCCCCGGGGGTGCAGGGCGAGGTGGGCAGCCAGGTGTTCATGCGCCCGGGGCGAGCGAGAGGAAGTGGTTCAGGTAGCGCGGGTTGGTCCGGCGCAGGGAGAGCAGCACGTACAGGTCGGCGCAGCCGAACTCGGCGTCGAAGGCGGGCTCCCCGCAGACCCAGGCGCCGAGGCGGAGGTAGCCGCGCAGCAGGGGCGGCAGCTCCGTGCGGCCGGGGACGGTGATCGCGCCGGGGCTCCAGGGCAGGTGCGGGGTGACGCGGTACTCCTGCGGGGCGAGGTTGCGGGTGAGAACGGCCTCGCGGGTGGCGGCGGCGAGCACCCCGCCGTCGGCCAGCGGTATCGAGCAGCAGCCGGCGAGCCAGTTGTGGCCGGTGCGCTCCATGTAGCGGGCCAGGCCGGCCCAGATCAGGGCGATGACGGCGCCGTTGCGGTGGTCGGGGTGGACGCAGGAGCGGCCGACCTCGACCAGGTCGGGGCGGATCGGGGCGAGGGCGGAGAGGTCGAACTCGCCCTCGGAGTAGAGGCGTCCGGCGACGGCGGCGCGCTCCGGCGGCAGCAGCCGGTAGGTGCCGACGACCTGCCCGGTCTCCTCGTCGAGGACGAGGAGGTGGTCGCAGTAGGCGTCGAAGGCGTCGGCGTCCAGGCCGGGCTCGGGGCCGTCGAGGCGGGCGCCGAGCTCTCCGGCGAAGACCTGGTGGCGCAGCCGCTGGGCGGCGCGGACCTCGTCCTCGTCGCGGGCGAGGCGGACGGTGTAGCGGGGGGTGGCGGGGGCCTCGGGGGCCGTGGGGGCGGCGACCGGGGCCGGGTGTGCGAGGGGGGACGGGGACAGGGGGGCGATGGTCATGGCTGCTCCTGGTCCGGGCACGGGGAGCCGGGTCCGCGGGTGGCGGGCCCGGCTCCTCTACTTCTTCCGTGACCGGCTGGATTCGACATGGCCGACCGGCGGCCCCCGGATGTGCGGAGGCTGAACTCGGCGGTCGGCGCCGCGGCGGGTCCCCCGCCCGCGGCGGTCAGCGGTCGGAGTTGAGGACCCGGCTCATGGTGTCGGAGGCCGCCTTCGCCGCCTGGCGGGGGTCCTGGCCGCTGAGCACGGCCGTCATGTAGGGCTTGATCGGGTTGGCGGCCTCGACCTCGGCCCAGCGCGCGGACTTCGGGGTGGCGCGGCCCTGGGCGGCGCCGGGGGCCATGGCGGCGGCGCCGTCGTTGCCCTCGACCACGCGGGCGAGGGTGGTCTTGTTGGGGACGTAGCTCATGGTGCGGGCGAGCTCGGTCTGCCACTTCTCGCTGACCAGGGCGGTGATCACGTCCACGGCGCGGGCCCGGTGGGCGGTCTTCTCGGGGATGATCAGGTCGGAGCCGCCGGTGAAGACGGCGCCGGCCTTGTCGGCGGTCTTGCCGGGGATGGGGAAGAAGCCGAGCTTGCCCTTGAGGGCCGGGTTGGCGGCCTCGATCTGGGCGACCTGGCCGGGGGTGGCGATGATCTGGGCGACCTGCCCGCGGGCGAAGACCTCGGACTGCGGGGGCGTCTCCTCGTCGCCGCTCTTGGGGCCGTCGCCGAGGGCCTGGAGCTGCTTGTAGAAGTCCATTCCGGCGAGGGCCCTCTCGTCGTCGAGGGCGCCGACCCACTGGCCGCTGGTCTCGACGGCGAGGTCGCCGCCCTCGTCCCAGACGAACCCGGCGAGGACGTACCAGTTCTGGCCGGGCAGGTAGATGCCCTGCTGCTCGCCCTTGTCGAGCTTCTGGGTGGCGGCGATCCAGTCCTGGCGGTTCCTCGGCGGGGTCTTGATCCCGGCGGCCGCGAACAGGTCCTTGTTGTAGATCACCACCCGGTTGGCGGCGTACCACGGGACGCCGTACTGCGCCCCGTTGACGCTTCCCGGGTCGGAGAGGCCCTTGAGCCAGTCCTTGCTGCCCCATTCGCGCAGGCCTTCGAGGGTGACCTCGGAGACGCCGCCGGTCTCGACGTACTGGGCGACCTGGGTGTTGCCGACCTCGATGACGTCGGCGCGGTCCTCGGACTTACCACCGAGGACGGCGTTGACCTTGTCGCCGATGCCCTTCCACTCCTGGATCCTCACCTCCAGGTCGATGCCGGGGTGCTGCTTCTCGAAGTCGGCGGTGAACTTCCGGATGAAGTCCTCGGAGGCGCTGCCCTTCATCAGCCACAGGGTCACCTTGTCGGAGCCCCCGCCGGATCCCGCCGACTGGCCGCAGCCGGTGAGGGCGGTCGCTGCCGCGAGGGCGGTGCACACGGCGAGGAAGCGCATCTTCACGAGGGGTCACCTTCTGGGGATGGATCTCCGATGGCTTGAAATTGGCATAGACCAATGAGCGGGTCAACCCCCTTTCGCCCGGGATTGTTCACGCATAGTTCGCGGACCCGGGCTTACTGGGGCACCGTGGAACAAGGCAACAGCGACGACTGGCGGGAGACCCCCATGTCCAACCACACCTACCGCGTGACCGAGATCGTCGGCACCTCCCACGAGGGCATCGATCAGGCCATCCGGAACGGGATCGCCCGCGCGGGGCAGACCCTGCGCAACCTGGACTGGTTCGAGGTCACGCAGATGCGCGGACACATCGAGAACGGGCAGGTCGCGCACTACCAGGTCGGACTGAAGGTCGGCTTCCGCCTCGACGGCGAGGACTGAGCAGCCGGCGGGACCGGGGAACGGGAAGGACCCGAGGGCGGGCGGGCGGGCGGCGGGGCGTCAGGTGCGGCCCTCGTCCTCCTGCGCCTGCTTGAGTTCCGGCGCGTCCGCCGCCCAGTCCGCCAGGACCACCCGGAAGCCGGCCGCACGGGCGGCCTCGCAGACGAGTTCGTCGTCGTCGACCAGCACCCGCACCTCGCGCCCCCGGGCGATGCGCCGGAGCACCTCCAGCTTCGTCAGCCGGGCCGGGCGCCGGTCCTGGTCGCCGCGCATCCACACCCGGCCCTCCGGCAGCCCGTGCCGGGCCAGCCAGTCCAGGGTGTCGGCGCGGCACCGCTCGGGCCGCCCGGTCAGGTACACCACCTCGCAGTCGGCCGCGCGCTCCGCCGCCAGCGCCACGCCCCGGGCGAGCGGCGGATCCGCCGGCGCGGCCCCGAAGAACCCCGCCCAGTCGCGGGGGCGCCCCTCCAGGAAGTGCTGGCGGTGACTGGTGTCCGCGAGGGTGTTGTCGATGTCGAAGACGGCGAGCGGACGGCGGGGCGGGGTCTGTGTCATGCCCGCAGCCTAGGCGTCCGGTACGACAAACGGACGACGTCACGACCGGGGCCCGGGAATCACCGGCGCCGACGCGCGTTGAGACGGGTGTGATCCGAAAAGTCTCGATCCTCGACCGGTCCCGCACCCGCGAGGGGCACCCCGCCCCCGAGGCCCTGCGCGAGACCGTGGAACTGGCCCGCGCGGCGGACCGGTTGGGCTACCACCGCTTCTGGGTGTCGGAGCACCACAGCGTGCCCGGCGTCGCCGGCTCCGCGCCCACCGTACTGGCCGCCGCCGTCGCCGCCGCCACCCGGCGGATCCGGGTCGGCACCGGCGGCGTGATGCTGCCCAACCACCAGCCCCTCGTGGTGGCCGAGCAGTTCGGGGTCCTCGAAGCCCTCTTCCCCGGCCGGATCGACATGGGCCTCGGCCGCTCCGTCGGCTTCACCGGCGGCATCCGCCGCGCCCTGGGCCGGGACACCGCCGACGCCGACCGCTTCGAGGAGCAGCTGGCCGAACTGCTCCGCTGGATCGACGGCACCCAGCGCGCCCACCCCGAGGTGCACGCCCGGCCCGCCGAGGGGCTGCGGATCCCGCCCTTCGTCCTGGCCACCGGCGAGGGCGCGGGGATCGCCGCCCGGGCCGGACTCCCGGTGGTGGTCGGCGACCTGCGCGGGCGCGCCAAGGTCGCGGAGGCGGTGCGCCGGTACCGCGAGGAGTTCCGGCCGTCCCCGTGGGCGGCGCAGCCGTACGTGGTGGTCTCCGGGACGGTCGCGGTCGCCGCCACCGAGGAGGCTGCCCGGCGGATCCTGCTCCCCGAGGCCTGGGCCCTGGCCCGCTCCCGGACCCGGGGCAGCTTCCCGCCGCTGCGCCCGGCGCAGGAGGTCGCCGCGCTGGAGATGACCCCGAAGGAGCGGGAGCTGTACGAGGGCGGCCTCGCCGGGCACATCGCCGGGACGGAGGAGCAGGTGGCCGCCGCCCTGGCCGGGGTCGCCGGGGCCACCGGGGCGGACGAGCTGCTGGTCACCACCTCCACGTACGACCGCACGGCCCTGCTGGACTCCTTCACCCGGCTGGCCCGGATCACCGGGCTGAGCCCGGCCGGCCCGGCCCGCCCGGCCCCCGGGGGCCCGGGGCTCTAAACTGGGGCGAATGCACCACACCCCCGACTCCCCCGACACCCCCGGCGAGCCCGGCCGGCCGGACGCCCCCGATCCCTGCGTACGGGTACGCGGCGCCCGGGAGCACAACCTGCGCGGGGTGGACGTGGACATCCCGCGCGACACCCTGACCGTCTTCACCGGGGTCTCCGGCTCCGGTAAGAGCTCCCTGGCCTTCGGCACCCTCTACGCCGAGGCACAGCGCCGGTACTTCGAGTCGGTGGCCCCGTACGCGCGCCGGCTGATCCACCAGATCGGCGCCCCGAAGGTGGACTCGGTGACCGGACTGCCGCCCGCGGTCTCCCTGGAGCAGCGTCGCTCCGCCCCGGGTTCGCGGTCCTCGGTGGGGACGGTGACCCTGCTCTCCAACTCCCTGCGGATGCTGTACTCGCGGGCCGGGACCTACCCGCCGGGCGCCGAGCGGCTCGACTCGGACGCCTTCTCCCCCAACACGGCCGCGGGGGCCTGCCCTTCCTGTCACGGGCTGGGCCGGATCCACCGCACGAGTGAGGAACTCCTCGTGCCGGACCCGAGCCTGTCGATCCGTCAGGGCGCCATCGCCGCCTGGCCGGGCGCCTGGCAGGGAAAGAACCTGCGCGACATCCTCGACGTGCTCGGCCACGACGTGGACCGGCCCTGGCGGGAGCTGCCGGCCGAGGACCGCGAGTGGATCCTGTTCACCGAGGAGCAGCCCGTGGTCACCGTGCACCCGGTGCGGGAGGCCGACCGGATCCAAAGGCCCTACCAGGGCACGTACATGAGCGCCCACCGCTACGTGATGCGGACCTTCTCCGACACCAAGAGCGCCACGCTGCGGGCGCGCGCGCAGAAGTTCCTCACCGACGCCCCGTGCCCGGCGTGCCAGGGGCGCAGGCTGCGGCCGGAGGCGCTGGCCGTGACCTTCGCGGGCCGCACGATCGCGGAGCTGGCGGCACTGGCGCTGGACGACCTGGACCGCGTACTGGCCGCCGCGCCGCCGGCGGACGAGGCGGCGCGGGTGCTGGCCGGGGACCTGCGGGCGCGGATCGCGCCGGTGACGGAACTCGGGCTCGGCTACCTGAGCCTGGACCGGACCGCGCCGAGCCTGTCGGCGGGCGAGCTCCAGCGGCTGCGGCTGGCGACCCAGCTGCGGTCGGGGCTGTTCGGGGTGGTGTACGTACTGGACGAGCCGTCGGCGGGGCTGCATCCGGCGGACACCGAGGCGCTGCTCGGTGTGCTGGAGCGGCTGAAGGCGGCGGGGAACACCGTCTTCGTGGTGGAGCACCACCTGGACGTGGTGCGCCGCGCCGACTGGGTGGTGGACGTGGGACCGCTGGCCGGGGAGCACGGCGGGCGGGTGCTGTACAGCGGGCCCCCGGCACAGCTGGCGGCCGTCGGGGAGTCGGCGACGGCACGGCACCTGTTCGCGCCGCCGGCGTCCGGGCGCGGGCGGACCCCGCGCCCGGCGTCCGGCTCGATCCGGCTGTCGGGCGTGGAGCGGCACAACCTGCGGGGCGTGGACGTGGAGTTCCCGCTCGGGGTGTTCACGGCGGTGACGGGGGTGTCCGGTTCGGGGAAGTCCACCCTGGTGGGGCAGGTGCTGGCGGGCGAGGTGGCCGGGCGGCTGGCCGAACCGGGCTTTCCCGTGCGGCGGTTGGTGGAGGTGGACCAGAAGCCGATCGGACGGACCCCGCGCTCCAACCTGGCCACGTACACGGGCCTGTTCGACGTGGTCCGCAAGCTGTTCACGGCCGCTCCCGAGGCGCGGGCGCGCGGCTGGAAGGCGGGCCGGTTCTCCTTCAACGTGCCGGGCGGGCGCTGTGAGACCTGCCAGGGCGAGGGCTTCGTCTCGGTGGAGCTGCTGTTCCTGCCCAGCACGTACGCCCCCTGTCCGACGTGCGCGGGCGCCCGGTACAACGCCGAGACGCTGGAGGTGCGTTACGCGGGGCTGACCATCGCGGAGGTGCTGGGCCTGACCGTGGAGGCGGCGGCCGGGTTCTTCGAGGAGGTCCCGGCGGCGGCGCGCAGCCTGCGGGCACTGGAGGAGATCGGGCTGGGCTACCTGCGGCTGGGGCAGCCGGCGACGGAGCTGTCGGGCGGCGAGGCGCAGCGCATCAAGCTGGCGACGGAGCTGCAGCGGCTGCGCCGGGACCACACCCTGTACCTGCTGGACGAGCCGACGACGGGGCTGCACCCGGCCGATGTGCGGGTGCTGCTGGGGCAGTTGCACGGGCTGGTGGACGCGGGGCACTCGGTGGTGGTCGTGGAGCACGACATGGAGGTGGTGGCGGGCGCGGACTGGGTCGTGGACCTGGGCCCGGGCGGCGGTGCGGAGGGCGGCCGGATCACGGCCGCGGGCCCGCCGCCGGCGGTGGCCGCCTCCCCGGATTCCCGCACCGCGCCCTACCTGGCGCGGGCGCTGGGGCTGTAGACGCCGGCGGCGGGCTCAGGCGTCGCCGGGCAGCAGTGCCTGCGGGAGTTCGCGGAAGGCCCACGTGCCGCGGGTGCGGGTGAGCGTCCAGACGAGGTCGCAGCGGTCGGGCCAGGCGGCGGGGACGCCGATGACGCGGTGCGCGCCGAGGGCGTGGACCAGGCGGGGGATCCCGGCGGCCTCCCAGCACACGAGTACGGGCGCCCGGGCTTCCAGTACGGCCCGCGCCAGCCCCGCTTCGGCGCCGAGCGCGAACTGCGAGCGTACGGGGACCCGCAGGGCGGCGGCCAGGGGCGCCAGGGTCTGCCGGGACCGGGCGGGGGCGGTCCGCGGCCCGCCGGTCGCGTACAGCGCGGCGGGCCGGGGCAGCCGGGCACTGTGGGCCGGGCCGAAGAGCCGGGGCAGCTCTTCCGCGCGGCGGCGGCCCCGGCCGGCGAGGAAGCCGGGATCCTCGTTGCCCTCGTCGTCCTCGCCGGTGGCTCCGGCGAAGGGTTTCTCCGCGTGCCGGATCACCATGACGAGGGCGTCCTTGTCGGCGGGCCGGCCGGGGGCGGGGCCGGGCGGCTTCCGGCGGGTCGCGTTGTCCTCGGCCGTGCAGCCGGCCGCGGCCAGGCCGGCGAGGGCGGCGGCCAGCGCGGTGCGGCGGCGCGGTCCGGACCCGGCGGGGGCTTGGGGCATGGGGTCCACTGAACCCCACGCACCGGACCGGGCCGGGGCACGGCACGGCGTACGGCCCGTACGAGCGCCCGGTCGGCGGATCGGGTCAGCCGATCGGCCCAGGGCGGCCCGTACGGGAGCGGGGTGGGCGCTCAGGCCTTGCGCAGGGCGCGGAGCCACTCCTTGTTCATCGCGGCGATCGACGGCAGCGGGATCCCCTTGGGGCAGGCGGTGGCGCACTCGCCGGTCAGGGTGCAGCCGCCGAAGCCCTCGTCGTCCATCCGCGCCACCATGTCCAGCACCCGCGTCTCGCGCTCGGGCGAGCCCTGCGGGAGCACGTTCAGGTGGTTGACCTTGGCGGAGGTGAACAGCATCGCGGAGCCGTTGGGGCAGGCCGCGACGCAGGCGCCGCAGCCGATGCACTCGGCGTGTTCGAAGGCGGAGTCCGCGGCCGGCTTGGGCACGGCGGTGGCGTGCGCCTCGGGGGCGGAGCCGGTCGGGGCGGTGATGTAGCCGCCGGCCTGGATGATCCGGTCGAAGGCGCTGCGGTCGACGACGAGGTCCTTGACCACGGGGAAGGCCGAGGCCCGCCAGGGTTCGACGTCGATGGTGTCGCCGTCGGCGAAGGAGCGCATGTGGAGCTGGCAGGTGGTGGTGCGTTCGGGGCCGTGGGCGTCGCCGTTGATGACGAGGCTGCACGCGCCGCAGATGCCCTCGCGGCAGTCGTGGTCGAAGGCGACCGGGTCCTCGCCGCGCAGGATGAGGTCCTCGTTGAGGGTGTCGAGCATCTCCAGGAAGGACATGTCCTTCGATATGCCGTCGACCTCGTAGGAGGCCATGGCGCCGGGGGCGTCGGCGTTCTGCTGGCGCCAGACGCGCAGGGTGAGCTTCATGCGTAGCTCCGCTGGGTGGGGTGGACGTACTCGAAGACGAGGTCTTCCTTGTGCAGGACGGGGGCGGTGCCGGTGCCCTGGTACTCCCAGGCGGCGGCGTAGCCGAACTCCTCGTCGCGGCGGGCGGCTTCGCCGTCGGGGGTCTGGGACTCCTCGCGGAAGTGGCCGCCGCAGGACTCGGCGCGGTGGAGGGCGTCGAGGCACATCAGCTCGGCGAGTTCCAGGTAGTCGACGACGCGGTTGGCCTTCTCCAGCGACTGGTTGAACTCCTCGCCGCTGCCGGGGACCTTGATGCGCCGCCAGAACTCCTCGCGGATCTCGGGGATGCGGGCGAGTGCCTTGCGCAGGCCCTCCTCGGTGCGGGACATGCCGCAGTACTCCCACATGAGTTCGCCGATCTCGCGGTGGAAGGAGTCGGGTGTGCGGTCGCCGTCGACGGCGAGCAGCTTGGCGAGGCAGTCGCGGGTCTCGCGGACCGCGGCGGCGGCCTCGGGGTGGCTGTCGTCGACCGGCTGGGGGTGCGGGTGGCGGGCGAGGTAGTCGTTGATGGTGGAGGGGAGCACGAAGTAGCCGTCGCCGAGGCCCTGCATCAGGGCGGAGGCGCCGAGGCGGTTGGCGCCGTGGTCGGAGAAGTTGGCCTCGCCGATCGCGAACAGGCCGGGGACGGTGGTCTGGAGGTCGTAGTCGACCCACAGTCCGCCCATCGTGTAGTGGACGGCCGGGTAGATCCGCATGGGGACCTCGTACGGGTCCTCCGCGGTGATCCGCTCGTACATCTCGAAGAGGTTGCCGTACTTCTCGGCGACCTTGTCGCGGCCCATGCGGCGGATGGCGTCGGCGAAGTCGAGGTACACGCCCTGGCCGCCGGGGCCGACGCCGCGGCCCTCGTCGCAGACGTTCTTCGCGGCGCGGGAGGCGATGTCGCGGGGGACGAGGTTGCCGAAGGAGGGGTAGATCCGCTCCAGGTAGTAGTCCCGCTCGGCCTCGGGGATCTCGGCGGCGGGGCGGGTGTCGCCCTTGGCCTTGGGGACCCAGATGCGGCCGTCGTTGCGCAGGGACTCGCTCATCAGGGTGAGCTTGGACTGGTGGTCGCCGGTGCGCGGGATGCAGGTGGGGTGGATCTGGGTGAAGCAGGGGTTGGCGAAGTACGCGCCGCGCCGGTGCGCCCGCCAGACGGCGGTCGCGTTGGAGTTCATGGCGTTGGTGGAGAGGTAGAAGACGTTGCCGTAGCCGCCGGTGGCCAGGACCACGGCGTCGGCGTAGTACGTGTCGATGCTGCCGGTGATCAGGTCGCGGGCGACGATGCCGCGGGCCACGCCGTCGACGGTGATCAGGTCGAGCATCTCGGTGCGGGCGTGCAGCTCGACGTTGCCGGCGGCGATCTGCCGGGACAGCGCCTGGTAGGCGCCGAGCAGCAGCTGCTGGCCGGTCTGGCCGCGGGCGTAGAAGGTGCGGGAGACCTGGACGCCGCCGAAGGAGCGGGTGTCGAGGAGGCCGCCGTACTCGCGGGCGAAGGGTACGCCCTGGGCCACGCACTGGTCGATGATCTCCACGGAGATCTGGGCGAGGCGGTGGACGTTGGACTCGCGGGCGCGGAAGTCGCCGCCCTTGACGGTGTCGTAGAAGAGCCGGTGTACGGAGTCCCCGTCGTTGCGGTAGTTCTTGGCGGCGTTGATGCCGCCCTGGGCGGCGATGGAGTGGGCGCGGCGCGGGGAGTCGCTGAAGCAGAACTGGACCACGTGGTAGCCCTGCTCGGCGAGGGTCGCGCCGGCGGCACCGCCCGCCAGGCCGGTGCCGACGACGATCACGGTGTGCTTGCGGCGGTTGGCCGGGTTGACCAGCTTCGCCTCGAAGCGGCGGCGGTCCCAGCGTTCGGCGATCGGGCCCCCGGGGGCCTTGGTGTCGCGGACGGGGTCGCCGGTGGTGTAGGCGGCGTACTCGGTGCGGTCGCCGTTCTCGGTGTGGGTTCCGTTCTCCGTGTACGTGTCGTTCTCGGCGTACGTTCCGTTCTCGGTGCTCATGGTCAGCTCACCACTCCGGTCATGACGGCGACGGGGACGGACACGAAGCCCGCGAAGAGGACGAGGGCCAGGACGTCGGCCAGGGACTTCAGGGTCCGGTCGCGCCGGGCGTTGCCCGCGCCGAGGGTCTGGGCGGCGCTCCAGAAGCCGTGGCGGACGTGCAGGCCGAGGGCGGCCATGGCCACGATGTAGACGGTGTTGCCGTACCAGGTGGAGAAGGTCGACAGGACGTTCTCGTAGGGGTGGCCGGCCCAGGCCCGCTCGTTGACGGTGAGCGTGGTCAGGTCGAGGAGGTGCCAGACGATGAAGAGGCCGAGGATGATCCCGCCCCAGCGCATGGTGCGGGTGGCGTAGCTCGCGCGGCGGCGCTTGCGGGCGTACTTGACCGGGCGCGCCTTGATGTCGCGGCGGCTGAGCTGGTAGGCGCAGACGGCGTGGGCGACGACTGCGGCGACCAGGACGACGCGGACGATCCACAGGGCCCACTCGTGGTGCAGGAAGGGGGAGCCGAGGGTGCGCAGCCAGTGGGCGTAGCCGTTGAACTCGTCCGCCCCGAAGAAGATCTTCAGGTTGCCGAGCATGTGCGCGACGAGGTAGCCGAGCATCACCAGGCCCGATGCGGCCATCACGGACTTCTTGCCGACGGTGGAGTCCCAGAGCGTGCGCGTGGTGGACGGCCGTCGATCCGTCCGCGTTGCCAGAGCCATGCCGTTGACGGTAAGGACCAAGGTCCCGAGAGGTCCAAGACATGGTGGAGCTGATCGCGATAGGCAAAGCCTATGGGTGGCGTTAGCCTGGGGGCATGCAGTTCCAGCAGCTGGTCTATTTCGTGGCCGTCGCCGAGACGCGGCACTTCACGCGCGCCGCCGAACGGGAGCACGTGGCGCAGCCTTCGCTGTCCCAGCAGATCAAGGCGCTCGAACGGGAGCTGGGCGCCGAGCTGTTCAGCCGGGCGCGCGGGAACATCGCGCTCACGGACGCGGGCGAGGCCCTGCTGCCGCTGGCGCGGCGGATCCTCGCGGACGCGGACACGGCGCGGCTGGAGGTGCAGGAGCTGGCGCAGCTGCGGCGCGGCCGGGTGCGGCTGGGGGCGACCCCGAGCGTGTGCACCGGCCTGCTGCCGGGGGTGCTGCGGGCCTTCCACGCGGCGCACCCGGGCATCGAGCTGCTGATCGAGGAGAGCGGCTCGCTGGACCTGGTACGGGAACTCGCGCGCGGGGTGCTGGACCTGGCCCTGATCGCGCTGCCGCTACCGCCTTCGGCCCCCTCCCTGACCACGGTGGAGCTGCTGACGGAGGACCTGGTGGTGGTCTCGTCCGCGGACCTCCCGCCCCCGGCGGGCGGCGGGGAGCCGGCCATCGCCGACCTGCGCGGGGAGCCGATGGTGATGTTCCGCCACGGCTACGACCTGCGGGACCTGACGGTGGCGGCGTGCCGGGCCGCAGGGTTCGAGCCGGTGTTCACGGTGGAGGGCGGGGAGATGGACGCGGTCCTCGGCTTCGTCCGGGCCGGGCTGGGCATCGCGGTGGTCCCGGCCATGGTGGTGGAGCACGCCGGGCCGGGCCTGCGCGCCACCCGCCTCGCGGGATCCCCGCTGCGCCGCACCATCGCCCTGGCCCACCGCACGGACGTGGCACCCCCACGGGCGGCCCGCGAACTGAAGCGCATGCTGGTAGGCGACTGACCGCCCGGCCGGCGCCCCGCGCCCGAACGGGCGCGCTCCTCACGGGGGCCGGGGGCCGGACCGTGGGGCCGGCGGCCGGGGCCCACGACCAGGAGCCGGCGGCCGGGGCCCACGACCAGGAGCCGGCGGCCGGGGCCCACGACCGGGGGCCGGGGCTGAGCGGCCCGGGAGCGGGCCGAGCGCCGGCCGGTTGCCGTGGCGCTCCAACGCCCCCACCAGTTCGGTGACATACCTGGCGACCCTGCGCTCGCCCGCCTCCGCGGACCGGCTTTTCGGCGGTCCCGTCCGCCGGTGTCAGGAGGGTATGAGCGGGCCCAGGGTCCGGTCGAGACCGTCGGCCAGCATGGCGAAGGCCCCGTCCGCTTCGGCGACGGCCGCGGGGTAGGCCGCGTCGGCGCTCTGGCCGGCGGAGATCCGGCGCCAGTTCTCCCGGCCCAGCTCGTGGCGGACGGTCACCAGGTGCAGGGCCGCCAGCCGTGCGGGGAACGGGGGGACTTCCTCCGCCTCCAGGGCGGCCGCCAGGGCTTCCACCTCGCCTGCCGTGTAGTGGGCGATCCGCGTCTGCAGGCTGGCCGTGGAGTACAGCAGCTCCTGGAAGGCGAGCACGTTCGGGTGGTCACAGAGGCCGGTGATGGGGTCCCGCTCGGCGAGTGCCGCCAGGAAGTGCTCGTGGACCGCCCGGACCGGGGTCAGGCCCTCCGGACGCTCGCGCACGATCCGGGCCGCCTCGTCCTGGTGGTCGGCGAACCGGTCGAGGACCAGGTCCTCCTTGCTCGGGAAGTACCGGAACAGGGTGGGCTTGGACACCTCGGCCGCCGCGGCGACGTCGGCCACCGACACGGCGTCGAAGCCGCGTTCGAGGAAGAGTTCGAGTGCGGTGGCGGCCAGCTGCTGCCGCGTACGTGCCTTCTTGCTCTCGCGCAGTCCCGTGCGCGAACCCGTGATGTTCTCCATGCCCCCACCGTACCACAAAACAATGACCCAGTTAATTTCGTGACCCGGTTGCTTTTTTGCCCGGGTCGCGCTTTCCTTGGTTCATCGAGCGATTCGGCACCGAGGAGAGGACACTCCGATGAGCGACGTACTGATCGTGGGTTGCGGCCCCACCGGACTCACGCTGGCCTGCGACCTCGCCCGCCGCGGCATCCCGGTCCGCGTGCTCGACCAGCGGCCCCGTCCGCACCGCGAGTCCCGCGGCAAGAGCCTCAACCGGGACGGCCTCGACGCGATGGCGGATCTGGGCTTGCTCGGCCCGATCTCCGAGGTGGGCCGGGAGCTGGTGCTGCGCAAGTACTTCGACGGGGCACGGGTCGAAGACACGCGGCTGAAGGACATCCTGTTCCTGGGCCAGTGGCAGATCGAGGACGTCCTACGCGCACACCTCGCCTCCCTCGGCGTCCGGGTGGAGCACGGTGCCCGGGTCACCGGGATCGAGCAGGACCCGCAGGGGGTGACCGCGCGGCTGGCGGACGGCGGCTCGGTCCGCGCCGGGTACCTCGCCGGCTGCGACGGAGGCCGGAGCACGATCCGGGGGCTCCTCGGGATCGCCTTCGAGGGGACCTCGGAGGAGACCGGGACGATGGTGCTGGGCGACGTGACGGCCCCGGACCTGAGCCGGGACGTCTGGCACCAGTGGTTCACCTCGGACGGCGGGGCCGTGATGCTCTGTCCGATACCGGGGACGCCGGTGTTCCAGCTCCAGGCCTCACCCGAGAGGGACGCCGACGGCGAACCGGTGCCGCCCTCGCTGGAGGGCTTCCAGCGGCTCTTCGACCGGCACGCCCGGATGAAGGGGATACGGCTCGCCGGAGCGTCCTGGCTCTCCGCCTGGCGGGTCAACGTCCGCATGGCCGACCGGATGCGCGTGGGCCGGGCCTTCCTGGCCGGGGACGCGGCCCATGTCCACTCGGTGGCCGGCGGGCTCGGGATGAACACCGGGATCCAGGACGCGATGGCCCTGGGCCGGACGCTGGGCGCGGCCCTGACCGGGGAGGCCGGGGCGCCGGCGCTCGACGGGTACGAGGCCGAGCGGCTGCCGGCGGCCGCGCGGCTGCTCGCCGACACCTCCGAGCGGCACCGGCGGGTCCTGGCCGCGGTGCGCGAGCCCGGTCGGGGAACGGAGGCCGGACTGGGCTGACCCGCCAGGACCCCGGGCGGGACCCCGGGCGGGACCCCGGCCGGGGGCCGGCCGGCTCAGGGGGTGGGGACCGCGTCCGAGAGGGTGAGGGCGTGGATCCGGTCCGGGGCGCCGGGGCGGGCGTAGTACCAGCCCTGGGCGGTGTCACAGCCCAGGGCCCGGAGCTGGGCCGCCTGGGCGCCGGTCTCCACGCCCTCCACGGTCACCGCCAGTTCCAGGCTGTGGGCCAGGGAGACGATGCCCTCCACGATCTTGACGTCCACGGGGTCGGCCGGCTGCTGCTGCATCCCCTGGGTGAAGGAGCGGTCCAGCTTCAGGACGCTGACCGGGAGGCGGCGCAGGTTGGCCAGGTTCGAGTAGCCGGTGCCGAAGTCGTCGAGGGCGATGTCCACGCCGAGCGCGGCAAGCCGGCGCAGCGGTTCGAGGAGCTCGTCGTCGGCGCCGATCAGGGCAGACTCGGTGACCTCCAGGCACAGGGCGCCCGGGGCGAGCCCGGAGGCCTCCAGCACCCGGACGGTGTCGGCGACCAGGCCGGGGTGGTGGAGCTGGGTCGGCGAGAGGTTGACGTTGACGCGCAGGGCGGCCCCGCCGTGCTGGCGCTGCCAGTTGCGGGCCTGGCGGACGGACTCCTCCAGCACCCAGCGGCCGAGCGGCACGATCAGCCCGGTCCGCTCGGCGAGCGGGATGAACCGGTCCGGGCCGAGCACCCCGTACTGGGGGTGCGACCAGCGCACCAGCGCCTCCGCGCCGTGCACGCTGCCGTCGTGCATGTGCACCAGGGGCTGGTACTCGATGAAGAACTCGCCGCGCTCCAGCGCCGCCGGCAGGGCGTTGGTCAGGCCGTGGCGGGTGATGGCCCGGGCGTCGGCCTCCGCGTCGGCGAACTCGAAGCGGTTGCCGCCGGCCGCTTTGGCCCGGTACATGGTGATGTCGGCGCTGCGCAGCACCTCCGCCGGGGTGCGCTCCCCCGCGCGGCCCTCGACGATGCCGATGCTGCCGCGCACCGACAGTTCCCGGCCCTCCAGCCGGATGGGGGTGGAGAGCGCGGACAGGATGCGCACCGCGAGGTCGGTCACCTTCTCTCCGGGGTCCTCGCCGGTGCCGCTGGCGGGGCTGGTGGTGAGGGCGACGAACTCGTCGCCGCCGAGGCGGGCCACGACCTCGCCCGGCCCGGTGGCGCAGCTCTGCAGCCGGTCGGCGACCTCGACGAGGAGCCGGTCGCCCGCGGAGTGGCCGAGGCTGTCGTTGACCGTCTTGAAGCCGTCCAGGTCGAGGTAGCACAGGCCGAAGCGGCTGCCGGGGGCGCCGCCCAGGGCCTTCTCCAGCCGCTCGAAGAACAGCGTGCGGTTGGGCAAGCCGGTCAGCGCGTCGTGGGTGGCCTCGTAGCGCAGCCGGAGGTTGAGCAGCCGGCGTTCGGTGGTGTCCTCCATCAGGGCCAGCTGGTACTGGGGCACTCCGTCGGCGTCGCGCAGCAGGGACACCGTCAGGTTGGTCCACAGCACGGTGCCGTCGTGGCGGTAGTAGGGCTTCTCGACGCGGTAGTGCTCGCGTTCCCCGCGCACGAGCTCCCCGTACATCCGCCAGACGTGCGGGGTGTCGTCGGGGTGGCCCCATTCGCTGACGTTGCGGCTGCGGACGTGGCCCTCCAGGCCGCCGAACATCTTCAGCAGGGTGTCGTTGACCTCCAGGACGTTGCCGTCGAGGTCGGCGATGCCGATGCCGACGGCCGCGCCCTCGAAGACCGCCCGGAAGCGCTCCTCGCTGGCGTGCAGGGCCTGCTGGGCGTCGCTGCGGGCGGTCAGCGCGGAGCGGGCGATGGCCTCCTGCTCCCGCAGGGTGCGCTCGCGCAGCGCGCGGGCGAAGCCGGCGGCTATGCCGTGCTGGAGCCGGGCGCAGCGGGAGCGGTACTCCTCCTTGCCCTCGGTCCCTGCGCCGTCGGGCCCGCAGTAGAGCACGAGGTAGGACTCGACCACCCCGAGGGTGCCCGCGAGCGCCTCCGGGTCGGTGCAGTGCACGGCGACGAGCTCGGCGCCCACGCCCTGGGCGACGCCCGCGTCGAAGGGGCGGGCGTGCAGGGCCTCGGTCAGGGTCCGGGCGAGGGGGACGAGGTGCTGTTCGAACTCGGGGCGGGTCAGGGAGGTCGCCGTGACGGGGAAGATCGCCCGGCCCCAGATGGTGGCGAAGCGGGCGATCCGGTCCTCCAGGCCGCTGCGCAGTTCACGCACCGACGCCCGGCCCTGGGGCGGGCCGGGCTGCTGGGCGGGGTCCGGGGTGGCCTGCGGGGGCACCCGCCGTCCGGCGGCCCCCGCCCCGGCGGGGGCGGAGCCGGCACCGGGAGCGGGGGCGGGGGTGCCGTGGGCGGGCGTCGCGGAGGCGGGGCCGGCCGGGCGCGGGCCGGCGGGCGGCGGCGTCGGGGCGGGGAGTCTCACGCCTTGCGTCCCACGCCGCCGTAGCCCGAGAAGGCGTACGGATCCTCGGGCGCCTCGCCGTCCGCGAGGGGTCCGGTGTCCTCGGGGCGCCAGTCGGGCATGGACACCAGGCCCGGCTCCAGCAGCTCGAACCCGTCGAAGAAGCCGGTGATCTGCTCGTGGCCGCGCATGACGAGCGGGTTGCGGATGTCGCGGTAGACGCCGACGGCGCCGCCCGCGACCTCCTCGGTGAGCGGGATGCCCTCGTAGGAGGCGTGGGTGAGGATCAGCATGCTGCCCGGGGCCAGGGCGTCGCGCAGCTCGGCGACGGCCTCGTACGGCCGGTCGGTGTCCTCCAGGAAGTGCAGTACGGCGACGAGCAGCAGCGCGACGGGCCGTTCCAGGTCCAGCAGCCGGCCGACCTCGGCGGAGCCGAGGATGTCCTGCGGCTTGCGCAGGTCCGCGGGGACGACGCCGGTGCGGTCGTCCCCGGCCAGGACGGCGCGGCTGTGGGCGACGGCCACCGGGTCGTGGTCCACGTAGACGACGCGGGCCTCGGGGCTGGCGTTGCGGGCGATCTCGTGGACGTTGCCGAAGGTCGGGATGCCGGAGCCGATGTCGAGGAACTGAGTGACGCCCTCGGCCACGGCGTGCCGGACGGCGCGGCGCATGAAGGCCCGGTTGGCCTGCATGATCTTGGGCAGGCCCGGCATGAACTCCATGGCGCGGCGGGCGGCCTGGCGGTCGACCTCGAAATTGTGGGAGCCGCCCAGGTAGTAATCGTAGATGCGGGACACACTGGGCACCGATATGTCGATGCCTGGCGGGGCCCAGGCGGGGCGTTCCATCGGGGTCTCCAAGCCTCGTCGTGCCGTGGTCGGACTGCTGTCCGAGCCGAATGTACTGATCATTTCCCAACAGGGCGAGCAAAAGCGGAAATTGGCGGTCCGTTCTTGGTCACACACCAAAGGCACGTGCGGCCCCCGCCACCTGCGAAGAAGAAGCCGACAAATACCATTTGAGATTTCGACCGCGAACTCTGCGAAGCGGTCCCCAGCTGGCTCAAACATCTATGCTCCACACTCCACCCGATCAGGCGAACCGGTACCGGGCCTCGCGTGCGCGGGCGCGCGCGGGCCCATGCTCCCGGGGTGAACAGAGCCTTAGCCAGACGCATGCTGGCGATCCCGGTCCTGCTGTGGGCATCCCTTTCCGCCACACCGGCCGTGGCCGATAGCTGCGCCTACGCGACGGTCGGCACCGCCGACGGGACGGGCGTCGTCGAGCTGTACGCGTACGCCGGAAGCGGCGGCGGCGGCGGGGCCGGCCGGGGTGGCGGACATCACGGCGGCCACGGCCACGGACACACCTGCGGCCACCGCGGCAAGGGCCACGCGCACGACTGCCCGCCGCCTCCCCCGCCGTGCCCGCCCAAGCCGACACCCAAGCCGCCGCCCCCACCGCCTCCGCCGCCGCCCACTCCGCCGCCGAAGCCGCCGCCGAAGCCCACTCCGCCACCGCCGCCGAAGCCGGCCCCCGAGCCGCCCCGGCCGGCCCCGGCCCCGCCGCCACCGCCCGCACCGGCCCCGAAGCCGCCGGCGCCCGCGCCGCCCCGGGTGTACAAGACGCCCGCGCCGCCCCCGCCCGCGCCCGAGCCGCCGCCCCCGCCGACGCCGGCCCCCGCGCCCAAGCCCAAGCCCGTCGCCCGCCCCAGCTACCACACCCCCACCCGCAAGCCGGTGGAGCACCACGTCTCCCCGGTCACCTTCACCCTCATGACCGCCGCCCCCGCCGTGCTCGCGATCGTCGCGCTGCGCCCGCGCTAGGCCGCACCCACCGCTCATCGATTGGGAGTCATCTTGTCGGAATGGCTCGTCCTGTCCCTCGCGATGGCCGCGGCGTGTGCCGTGGTGCTGTCCATCGCCTTCTTCAACCACCGCAGGATCGGCGAGGACGACGATCCGAACGAGACCCCGGACGTCATCGAGTACATGACGATGATGATCGGGGTGATCTACGCGATCGTCCTGGGCCTGGCGATCGCGGGCGTCTGGGAGGGCCGCGGGGCCGCCCAGGAGTACGTGCGCCAGGAGGCGCAGGCCCTGCACGAGATCAGCGTCCGCTCCCAGGTCTACCCGGCCGAGGTGCGCGGGAGGATCCGCGCCGACGTCGACGCGTACGTGACCTACGTGGTCGACACGGAGTGGCAGCGGATGGCCGACGGCGAGGACGTCACCGAACGCAGCGGGGAGCTGCTGGAGAAGATCCGCCGCGACGTCACCGACTACGTGCCGCAGACCGACCACGAGGGGCAGGCGTACCAGCCGCTGGTCGACCAGGTCGCGCTCGTGGACGACGCCCGCAACGCGCGCGGCCAGAGCGCCGGGGCCACCATGCCCGGCGTGGTGTGGTTCGGGCTGATCGCCGGGGCCCTGGTCACGGTGGGCCTGATCTTCACCCTGCAGATCCGCCGCTCCTTCCGCGAGATGCTGCTGGCCGGCCTGTTCAGCGCGCTGATCGCCTTCCTGCTCTTCCTCATCTGGGACTTCGACTCGCCCTTCGGGCGCGGCATCTCCGCCACCGCAGAGCCGTTCCTCGCCCAGTTCCCGCACCTGGACCTCAAAAGCTGAACGGGCGCCCGCTCCCGGGAAACCGGGAGCGGGCCCGCCGTCGCCGGTTCGGCCTACGGCCGTGCCCCATTCGCCCGCTCCTGATCGCGGGTCACCGGCCCGGCGCCTAGCGTGGCGGACAACGAGGTGCACGACCCCCACCTGCGCAAACGCTGCGCGAGTGCGCCTCGGGATCCGGAGGACCGACCATGAGTGCGATACGCGGCTCCGCCACCGCCCTGCTCAGCGCCGGCGCCCTCATCGCGCTCGGCGCGTTCTGCGCGCCCGCCGCCATGGCCCCCGGGACCCCGCCCGCGGCTCCGGCTCCGCAGGCCGCGCCCGCGACCTCCTTCGCCTTCGCGCTCATCCCGTCGACGGTCGCCCCCGGCGGCCAGGTGACCCTTTCGGTCAGCGACTGCGACGCCGCGTACGCCACCGCCTCCTCCGGCGTCTTCGACACCGTGAGCATCCCGCGCGGCCAGACCGTCCGGGTCACGGTGGACCGGGACGCCCGGCGCGGAGCGCTGTACTCCGTCACCTTCACCTGCAACGGGGAGAACGGCTCAGCCGACCTCACGATCACCGGCGCCACGTCGACGCCGAGCACCAGCTCCACCACCGGCGTCCGCCGCACCCCGTCCGCGGAGCCCACCCTCGGAGTCAGGCCGCGGGCCACCGCCACGGCCACCGCCCCCACGGCCACCGCCACGGCCACTCGCGCGGCCACCCCGCCCCCCAAGGCCGTTCCCACCGCCGTGCGCACCGCCCCGGCCGCCCGGATCACGCCCACCGCGCGCGCATCGGCCCCGGTCTCGGCCCAGCGCAGCACCCCGGCCGCGCTCGGCGTGCGCGGCGGCCTCGGCGGCAGCGTGGCCGGGATGGACCCCGTGGAACTGGGGGCGGGTGCCGCGCTCTTCGCCGCCGCCGCGGGCGGGACCGCGTACGCCGTGCGCCGGCGCCGCCCGGCCCGCGGCCACTGACCCCGCACCCCGGCCGTGGCACCGGCCGGCCGCCCCGGGTCCGGGACCCGGGGCGTACCGTGGCCGCGGCCGACGGGGCGCGTCAGCCCCGGGAGCCGACCGGACGGCGGCGGCGGATCACGTGCGCGCCCGCGCCGAGCGCGGCGGCGCCGACGAGGCCGGCGCCGATGGCCGTCTCGGCGGTGGACGGGCCGAAGGAGCCGCCGAGGCCGCCCTGTGCTCCGTTGCCCGGCAGGATCGTGAACCGGTGCGTTGCGACGAGGCTGTTGTCGTGGCACTTGACGGACAGCGTGTGGTGGCCCGGCGAGGCGTGGTTGAAGATCCGGACGGTCGCGAAGCCGATGGAGCCGGCCGAGAGGTTGGTCTGCGGAAAGTTGCCGTTCGACCAGACCGTGCCGCCGTGGCCGCAGCCGGCGGCGCTGACCTGCATCGAGGCGCCCTGGTGCACGGAGTACGGGTTGACGGTGACGTTGCTGGGCCCGTTGCCGCCGCCCTGCGGCGAGTTCGCGGTGGCGAACGGGGCACTGAGACCGATCGCGGCGCAGGCAGCCGCCGTCACGGTGAGAGCGCGCAGAACACGCATGATGGAACCTCCAGCGGGAAGCGCCCCGGAGCGGTGGTCCGGGCAGATCGACGAGAACGCCTCCCATCACGAACCCTCGGGCCACCGCGCAACCAGCGCATTTCCGACTTTGGGCCGCCCGGTTGAGCGACACGCCGAAGCCCGCACTGATCATCTGACGGATCCGCAGGTCATGAGCCGTCAGGCATTTATGTGACGAATACCTGGATGGACGCACCCCGACCGGACGCGACCACCCGTTCGCCCTTCCCCGATCGCCGTCCCGGGCGTGCACCCTTAGCGTGCGTGAAGAAGGGCGTACCGGGGAGGGACTGGAACGCGGGTCGGGACCCCCGCGTCGGGAAGGGAGAGCCATGACCGAGGACGAGTGCGAGCAGCGGCCGAGGAGACGCTCCCCCTGGGGAGTGCTCGCGCTGGTCATGCTCAGCGGCCTCGCCATGATGAGGAACGGGGCCAACGCCGGGGAAGGCCCGCCGCAGCCGGCCGCCGCGGCGGCCGTCGCGCGCGCGGAGCACCTGCCGGCCCAGGCGCCCAGGCCGCCGGCGGACCTGGAGGTGCTGGAGCACTCGTCGGTGCAGCGCATCCGGATTCCGGCGATCAACGTGGACGCGCCGGTGATGGCGGTCGGCCTGGACGCGCAGGGCTGGATCGACGCCCCGCCGCCACAGGACCGCAACCTGGCGGGCTGGTACCTCAACGGGATCTCGCCGGGCCAGCAGGGCTCCGCGGTGATCGTGGGCCACGTGGACAACGCGCAGGGCCCGGCGGTCTTCTACGGCCTCGGCTCGCTCAAGCCGGGGAGCCGGGTGGAGGTGGAGCGCTACGACGGGCGGACCGCGGTCTTCGAGGTGTACGGCGTGGAGGTGTTCTCGAAGGACGCCTTCCCCGGCTCCCGGGTGTACGGGGACACCGGCCACCCGGAGCTGCGCGTGATCACCTGCGGCGGCAGCTACTCCAAGGCCAAGGGCTACGACGGCAACGTGGTCGTCTTCGCCCGGATGGTGGCGGCCCACTGACGCGGCGCTCCACCGTCCGGCCCGCACCCCCGGCGGGAGCGGGCCGGACGGCCGGCCTCAGCGGGTCGGCAGCGTCATCCGGTAGCCGCGCCCCATCAGCTGCGGCAGGTACGCCTCCAGCGCCCTGACGGTCTGCGAGCGGTCGCCGCCGGCGTCGTGGTTCAGCACGACCACCCCCGGCCCGGCGCCCGACAGCACCCGGGAGATGATCGTTGCGCTCCCGGGCTCCTTCCAGTCGAGGGTGTCCACGGTCCAGGCGAACGGCTCCATGTTCAGCTCGGCGCCGATCTCGAAGGCGGCCCGGTTCCACGCCCCGTAGGGCGCCCGGAACCACAGCGGGGCCTGCCCGGTGACCTGGTGCACGACCTCGCTCGTGCGCCCGATCTCGGCCTCCAGGGCGGACCGGGAGAGTCTGGGGATGAGCGGGTGCGTCCAGGTGTGGTTGCCGATGACATGGCCCTCGGAGGCGATCCGGCGCAGCAGGTCGCGGTTCTCGGTGGCCATCTCCCCGCAGACGAAGAACATCGCCCGGACCCCGTAGCGGGCGAGGGTGTCGAGGATGGCGGGGGTGTAGCGGGGGTCGGGGCCGTCGTCGAAGGTGAGCACCATGGCGTTGCCGGTGTCCGGTCCGGCGGGCAGTTCCAGGATGGGCCGGGTGCGGACGGCGGGCTTGGCGGCGGCGGGGGGCCCGGCGGGCGCCTCGGCGGTCATGGGCCGCAGCCGGTAGGACTTGTCCGGGGGCCCTGCGGGGCGCAGGCCCGGGGCTCCCGGGGCGGGCGCGGGGGTGCCGGGCGCGGGGGCGCCGGCCGTGGCCCCGCCCTGGGGGCCGTCCTCGCCGGCGCTGAGCAGTCCGGAGGCGGCGGCGATTCCGAGGAGGACGGCGGTACGCAGGAGCACGCGTCGTCCCACTGTCGGCTCGTCATTTTTCATTATTACTACGTATCAACGCCATCGCCGGAGATGTCGAGAGGCGCGGACGCACCCCACCGCCGTCACCCCCTCGGACCAGCCGCCCCGCTGGTCAGCCCTGTCGCACCAGGGGGAACGGCAGCGTCTCGCGGATGGTGAGGCCCGTGAGGAACATGACCAGCCGGTCGACGCCGATGCCGAGTCCGCCGGTGGGCGGCATCGCGTACTCCAGGGCGTCGAGGAAGTCGTTGTCGAGTTCCATCGCCTCGGCGTCGCCGCCCGCCGCCAGCAGCGACTGGGCGGTCAGCCGGCGGCGCTGCTCGACGGGGTCGGTCAGCTCCGAGTAGGCGGTGCCCAGTTCGGTGCCGAAGGCCACCAGGTCCCAGCGTTCGGCCAGCCGGGGGTCCTCGCGGTGCTGCCGGGTGAGCGGGGAGACCTCGGTCGGGAAGTCCTTGTAGAAGGTGGGCAGCTGCGTCCGCTCCTCCACGAGCCGTTCGTACATCTCCAGGACCACGTCCCCGCGGGTGTCGTCGGGGCCGTGCGGGACGCCCGCCCGGTCGCACAGCACGCGCAGCACGTGCTCCTCGGTGTCGGCGTCGACCTCCTCGCCGAGGGCCTCGCTGATGGCCCCGTACATCGTCTTGACCGGCCAGGGCCCGGAGATGTCGTGGACGACGAGCTTGCCGTCGGGGCCGGCCTTGTGCGCGACCGGCGAGCCGAAGGCGGCCGTGGCGGCGCCCTGGATCAGCTCCCGGGTGAGGTCGAGCATCACGTCGTAGTCGGCGAAGGCCTGGTAGGCCTCCAGCATCGTGAACTCGGGGTTGTGCTTGTAGGAGACGCCCTCGTTGCGGAAGGTGCGGCCCATCTCGAAGACCTTCTCCATGCCGCCGACGCACAGCCGCTTGAGGTACAGCTCGGGGGCGATGCGCAGGTACAGGTCGAGGTCGTAGGCGTTGATGTGGGTGCGGAACGGCCGGGCGTTGGCCCCGCCGTGGATCTGCTGGAGCATCGGGGTCTCGACCTCCAGGTAGCCGCGGTCCAGCAGCCCCTGGCGCAGGGCCTGCACGGCGCTGGAGCGGGCGCGTACGACGTCCCGCGCGTCGGGGCTGGCGACGAGGTCGAGGTAGCGGCGCCGGACCCGGGCCTCCGGGTCGGCCAGGCCCTTGCGCTTGTCGGGCAGGGGGCGCAGGCACTTGCCGGTGAGCTGCCAGGAGCCGACCACGACGGACGGCTCCCCGCTACGGCTGGCGCCGGCCTCTCCGGTGGCGACGACGTGGTCGCCGAAGTCGACCTGGGAGGTGAAGGCGTCCAGCACGCCGGGGCCGGACTCGTCGCGGGTGAACATCAGCTGGGCGTCGCCGGTCCAGTCGCGCAGCACGGCGAAGACCACGCCCCCGAGGTCGCGCACGACCATCACCCGCCCGGCGAGGGTGACCTGCTCGCCGGTGCGGGCGCCGGGGGTGCGGCCGGGGTGGGCGGCCCGGAGGGCGGCGGCGGTGTGGGTGCGCTGGGGGATTCCGACCGGGTAGGGGTCCGTTCCGGCGGCCCGGATGCGCTCCAGCTTGGCGTGCCGGACCCGGACCTGTTCGGGCATCCGCTCGGCGGGGGCCCGGTCGCCTTCCTCGCCGGCGAGGTCCAGGCGCAGCGAGTCGATGGAGGGCAGCGCGGCGGTGTTGGCGGGGGCGGTGAGGCCCCTGGCGTGGCCGTTGCCCCAGAGCTTGCGCATGCTGGGTACGGAGACGAAGCCCTCGGCGATGCCGGAAGCGAGGCTGACCCGGGCCAGTGAGCCGGCGTCCTGGTAGCACAGGAAGCGCGGGTACCACTCCGGGCCGTACTTGACGTTGGAGCGGTACAGGGCCTCCAGCTGCCACCAGCGGGAGAAGAACAGCAGCAGCCGGCGCCACAGTTTGAGCACCGGGCCGGCGCCGATCCGCCCGCCCTCCTCGAAGGCGGAGCGGAACACGGCGAAGTTGAGGGAGATGCGGCGCACGCCGAGGCCGGGGGCGGCCGCGCAGAGCTCGGCCACCATGAACTCCATGACCCCGTTGGGGGCGGCGCGGTCGCGGCGCATCAGGTCGAGGGAGATGCCGTCCCTGCCCCAGGGGACGAAGGAGAGCAGGGCGATCAGTTCGCCGCCCGCGTCGAAGGCCTCGACCAGCAGGCAGTCCCCGTCCTCGGGGTCGCCGAGCCGGTCCAGGGCCATGGAGAAGCCGCGTTCGGTCTCCGTGTCGCGCCAGTGGTCGGCCCGGTCCACGATGGTCCGCATCTCCTCCTCGGTGAGGGCCGAGTGGCGGCGGATGGCGGTGGTGGCGCCGGTCCGCCTGACCCGGTTGACGGCCTGCCGGGTGACCCGCATGTCGCGGCCGTCGAGGTCGAAGTGGGCGACGTGCAGGATGGCCTCGTCGCCGAGCTGGAGGGCGCTCAGGCCGGAGCGGGCGTACGCGGTCGCCCCGTCCTCGGAGGCGCCCATCACGGCCGGCTGCCAGCCGTAGCGGCGGGCGACGCCGAGCCAGGCGTCGATGGCCGGGGTCCACGCGCCCGGGTCGCCCACCGGGTCGCCGCTGGCCAGGCAGACCCCGGCCTCCACCCGGTAGGTGACGGCGGCCTTGCCGTTCGGGGCGAAGACGACGGCCTTGTCGCGCCGGGTGGCGAAGTAGCCGAGGGAGTCGGCCCGTCCGTAGGCGCCCAGCAGCGCCCGGATCCGGGGCTCCTCGTCCCCGTGCAGGGCGGCGGTCAGCCGCTGCGAGCGGAACAGGGTCGCGGCCGCGTTCAGCAGGGCGAGGGCGCCGAACAGGCCGAGCAGGAAGTAGAGGGGGCGGGGCGGGTGGCCGTCGAACTGCCGGGCGGAGAAGAGCCCGCCGAAGACCTGCTTGGCGGCCCAGTCCAGCCACTGCCCCTTGGGCAGGGTGCCGGGGAAGAGCGCGACGAGCGCCCAGCCGAGGAGCACCGCGGCGAGGAGCCCGAGGCCGAGCACCAGCATGGCCCGCCAGACGGCGCCGGGGCGCGAGGCCGCGTAGAACTCCTTGCGGGCGGCGACGAGGACGCCGAGGGCAGCCACCGCCAGGACCATCGAGGGACCGCCGACCCAGAAGTCCCCGTCGGCGATGATCAGCAGGTCGACCAGGATCAGCAGGGCCAGATAGGTGACGACGATCCACCAGGCGATCTTCTTGCGGGTGCCGAGCGCGGCGGCGAGGAGGAAGAGGAAGACGGCGTACGCGAGGTTCTCGCTGACCGGCACCACGAAGTCGTCGAGGAAGCGCACCACGGGCCGCAGCAGTCTGCGCAGCGTCGGGGACAGCGCCAGCAGCGCGCACACCAGGCCCAGGGTCCCGAAGAACGCCCCGGAGGCGTCCGGGACCCGGTGCAGGAAGCGGTTGCGGGTCCCCCGGGTCTCCTCCAGCGTGGCACTCATGCTTGGCACTGTAGGGAGGGCCGCGCGGGTGCGCTCGCCGAACCCGATAGCCTCGGGAGGGTGACGGAGCACGTGGACACGGGATTCGAGCGGGGCACCGACGGGCCGAAGGTGATCCTCGCCGGGGTTGACGGCTCGGAGTCCTCGCTGCGGGCGGCGGCCTACGCGGCGGGGCTGGCCCGGCGGCAGAACGCGCTGCTGGCCCTGGTGTACGTCCAGCCGGTGCTGGCCGCCGGGGCCGCCCTGGGCGCGCCGGTGGCGGACACGACCGGGGAGATCGCGGAGGGGCTGGTGGCCGAGATCCGGGCCTCGGCCGAGCGCCTCAAGGGCATCTTCGAGGTGCGCTGGCAGTTCCACACCTTCCGCGGCGACCCCTACGCGGGGCTGGTCGGTGCCGCGGAGGAGCTGCGGGCGGACGCGGTCGTGGTGGGCGCCTCCGAGCGGGCCGGCCACCGGATCGTGGGGTCGGTCGCGGTCCGCCTGGTGAAGGCGGGCCGCTGGCCGGTGACGGTCGTCCCGTAGGGGGTGCCGCGAAAGTCCTGCGCGGTGCCCGCAGTGCCCGCGATGCCCGCAGTGCCCGCGATGCCTGCGGGGCCCGCGATGCCTGCGGTGGCCTCGATGCCTGCGGGGCCCGCGGTGCCCGCGGCCTGCTCTACCCGGCGCGTTTGAGGCCGTCCTTGGCGGCGCCGCGGCTGAGGACGGCCTCGGTGACGGCCTCGTCGGCGCTCTCGTACTCCTCCTCGCCCGGGTCCTCGGCGAGGGCGGCGGGCAGGTTGACGACCCTGCCGATCGACAGGTCCATCATCTGCGGGACGAACTCGGCCCCGGTCACCCGCCAGCGCTGTCCGGCGGCGGCGGGCGGGGCGAAGGTGAAGCGGGCGATGGAGCCGTAGTTGCCGCGCATGTCGCGCGCGCCGGAGTGGTTGTACATCTCGCCGGCGACCTGGTCGCCCATCCCGTAGACGATCCAGGTCCCGTTGACCTTCTCGTAGGCCTGGGGGACGTGGGCGTGCGTGCCGAGGATCATGTCGATGTCGGGGCGTCCGCCGGTCTGCGAGGCGGTGAGCGCCCTGCCCAGCGAGAGCTGGGTCTCGTCCGGTCCGGTCTGCCACTCGGTGCCCCAGTGGATGCTGACCAGCACCACGTCCGCCCCTGCCTTCCGGGCCGCGCGGGCGTCCGCGAGGATCTCGTCCTGGCGCATCAGGTTGACCGCCCACGGCTGTCCGTCGGGCATGGGGTAGCCGTTGGTGTCGTAGGTGTACGCGAGGTGCGCGACCTTCGCGGAGCCGGCGGTGTAGAGGGTGGTCCGCGCCGCCTCGGCGGCGGTGCGGGCGGAGCCGGCGTGGCCGAGGCCGACCTTGTCGAAGCGGTCGAGGGTGCGCTTGAGCCCTTCGGCGCCGTCGTCCAGGGTGTGGTTGGAGGCGGTGGAGCAGCCGTCGTACCCGGCGTCCTTGAGGGCGTCGGCGACGCTGGGCGGGGAGACGAAGGCGGGGTAGCCGCTGAAGGGGCCGTCGTCCTCGCCGTAGATGGTCTCCATGTGGCACAGGGCGAGGTCGGCCGCCGTGACGACCGGTTTGACCTTGGAGAACATCGGCCGGAAGTCGTAGCCGTCGCCGCCCGCGTCGGCCGCCGCGCGCTTGATGACCGAGGTGTGCGGGAGTACGTCCCCGCTCGCGACCAGCGTGAACCCCCGGCCGGCGGACGGGGTGGCCGGGGCCGTTCCGGCGGGGGCCCCGGCGGCGCTGGAGCCGAGGCGGGCCGGGGTGCGGTCCCCGGTGGCGGAGCAGGCCGCCGCCGACGCCGGGAGCAGCAGGGCGGTCAGCAGGGCGAGGGCCCGCCGGGTGCGCTTGGTCATCTGTCCCAGCTCCCGTTCATAGGACTGTCGGATCAACCGAAATCCATAGGAGAAGGGCCTTCAAGTCAAGGAGCGGCACCGCCCCGCGGCCGTGCGCCACCCCGACGGCCGATGGCCGTTCGCCGCGCCGTTCGACCGTTCGTCGCCCGGCGCGGCCGCCCACCGGACGACCCGGGGCCTTGGGCGCAACGCCCCCGCCGGACAGTTCCCGGGCGGCTCCGTGCAGGTGAGGGTGAGGGGAACGCCGACAGCCCGGGCCCCAGGCCCGGGCCCACGGCCCGAGCCCCACGGCCCGGCGCGCGGCCCGGCCCGCAGCGGGGGCCCGCGGCCCGGCAGCCCAGCGGACCCCGGACCCGGAAGGAGCCACTCGTGTCGCCCTCCCCCACCCTCCAGCGCACGGAACCCCAGGCGCTCGCGGAACTCCAGCGCGAACACGGGCGGGCCCTGTTCGGATTCCTGCTCGGCCTCACCAACGGGGACGCCCAGCGGGCCGAGGACCTCGTCCAGGAGACCCTCGTACGCGTCTGGCAGCACCCGGAGGTGCTGACGACCGGGCACGAGTCCATGCGGCCCTGGCTGTTCACCGTGGCGCGGCGGCTGGCGATCGACGCCCGCCGGGCACGGCTGGCGCGGCCGCAGGAGGTCGACCCCGACGGCCTGGAGCAGGCACCGGCCCCCGAGGACGCGGTGGCCGGGTCGGTCACCGCGATCGACGTCCGGCGGGCGGTGGGCAGCCTGGGGCCGGAGCACCGGGCCGTGCTGGTGCAGGTCTACTTCCAGGACCGCTCGGTGGCCGAGGCCGCGGCGGAGCTCGGCATACCCGCCGGGACGGTCAAGTCCCGCACGTACTACGCCCTGCGCGCCCTGCGGAAGGGGCTCCAGGGGTACGGGCTCGGCGCCTGAGCCGCGCCCGGGCGACGCCGGGACCGCCGCAGGGACGGTGGAGAAACACTCAAGGAACGCCCGCGATGCACACGATCCGGACACGGAGCACACCGATATCGGCACCAGTCCGTGCAAGTTGAGTAAACATCCCCCGTTGCGCGAGCCCTCCGGTGAAGGCTCGGGGATGACGGCGGCAGGCTCGACACGCGGGAGAGGGTGGCACGGTGCAGCCCGAGGGTATGAACGGCACCAGCGACGGCGGACTGGCGGTCCCCATGGCGTGGCTCTACGCCGAGTACATCGCCGACGAGCTGCTGCGCACGGGCCGGCTGATCCCGGCCAGCACGCTGGAGTTCCGGGCCGGGCGCGACACGCTCGCGCTGACGATCTACCTCTCGGACGCGGCCGGCGAACTGTCCGGGATCCGGGTGGTCTCGCAGCTCGACGAGTGGCTCTCCCTGACGGCGTACGGGCACCCCTGGCGCGACTGGGTCCACACCCGGTTCCTCGCGCTGGGCGAGGAGGCCCGCGAGCGCGGCCGCGGCGAGGACCCGGACCTCGAACTGGCCCGGGCGGCGTGGCGCTGGCTGGACCACACGGAGCTCTTCGCCACCAACCTCGACCCGGGTCGGCACGGCGGCTCGGACAGCCCGCCGGCCCTGGACGAGAACGCCCGCGTCTGGACCCCGGCCTGGCAGCTCGGACTGCCGCTGGGGCACCTGGCGATGCACCTGTTCTAGGGGTGGGCCGCCGGCCTACGCCGGCTCGGACGGGTCCGTGACCAGGCCCGTGAAGTCGGCCTCGTTGCGCTCGGCCCGGCCCACGTACCAGCGGGCGATGAGCCACATCACCGGGTACGCCGCCAGCCCGAGCGCGACCCAGACCAGCGGGCCCGAGGCCGGCCGGGGCAGCAGGAATGCCAGCGGCAGCAGCCCCAGCACCAGGGCCAGCACGGCCAGCGCCGCCAGCCCCGCGCGCAGCTGGCTGCGCATCAGGGCCCGTACGTAGGTAGCACCGAGGCTGGTCTGCTCCGAGATCTCCGAGCGGGCGGGGGTGTGCGCGGGCGGACGGCGGCGGGCGCCCCGCGGGACGCCGGTGACGATCTCCCGCCGGGGCGGCGGCTGCTGCTCGGCCATGGTGCCGGAGTCTACGGGGGCGCCCTCGGTGCCGGGGCTACTTGAGGAGGCGGGAGAGCCTGCGGTCCGCGAGCGGCTTGCCGCCGGTCTGGCAGGTGGGGCAGTACTGGAGCGAGGAGTCCGCGAAGGACACCGAGCGGACGGTGTCCCCGCACACCGGGCAGGGCTCGCCCTCCCGGCCGTGGACCCGCAGCCCGCTCTTCTTCTCGGCCTTCAGGTCCTGGGCCGCCAGCCCGTGGGCCCGCTCGACGGCCGCCCGCAGGGTGTCCCGCACGGCCCCGTACAGGTGGGTGACCTGCTCCTCGTCGAAGGAGGCGGCCAGTTTGAACGGCGAGACCTTCGCGGCGTGCAGGATCTCGTCGCTGTACGCGTTGCCGATCCCGGCGATCACGCTCTGGTCGCGGAGCACGCCCTTGATCTGCCGCCGCTCACCGGCCAGCAGCGCGGCGAAGGCGTCCCGGTCGAAGCCGGGGTCGAGCGGGTCGGGGCCGAGGCGGGCGATGCCCGGGACCTCCTGGGGGTCGCGCACGACGTACACGGCGAGGCGCTTTTGGGTACCCGCCTCGGTGAGGTCGAAGCCGCCGCCGCCCTCCAGTACGAGGCGCAGCGCGAGCGGGCCCTTGCCGGGGCGGGGCGGCTGGGCGGGGAACTCCTCGCGCCAGCGCAGCCACCCGGCCCGGGCCAGGTGGGTGACGAGGTGGAGCCCGCCGACGCGCAGGGCGAGGAACTTGCCGTAGCGGGCCACGGGGCCGGCGGGCTGCCCTTCGAGGGCGGTGGGGGGAGGGTCGTACGTCTTGAGCACGCTGACGGCGAGCGGGAGGACGCGTTCGACCACCCTCCCGGCGAGGTGCTCGTCGAGGAACTCCCTCAGGGCCTCGACCTCCGGCAACTCGGGCACCCTCCCAGCCTGCCGCCCCGCCCCGCGGCGCGCGACCCGAAGCCCGGCCGGGGCTCCGCGCGACCGCAACGGCTGCCCCGCGGCCCGGAGCCCGGGGCGGCACGGCGTTCAGGCCATCACGAACTCGCACCACACGCACTTGCCGCTGCCCCGGGACTCCACGCCCCAGACGTCCGCCAGCCGGTCGACCAGCATCAGGCCCCGCCCCGATACCCCCGCCTCCCCCGCCTCGCGGCGGCGCGGGAGGGCGCTGGAGCGGTCCTCCACCTCCACCCGCAGCCGGCGCTCCGGGCCGGCCAGGACGCGCAGGGTCACGATCGCGGGGCCGTCGGTGTGCATCAGGGCGTTCACGATCAGCTCGTCCGCGACCAGCTCGATCTCGTCGGCCCGCTCCCGCGCGCCCCACGAGCGGACCGCCGCGCCGATCATGTGCCGGGCGGCGACGAGCGCCTCGGGGTCCCCGGGGGCCACGTGCTGCTGGAGCCGGCCGCCGCCGGGCCGGGTGTCCTCGCCCTGGCGGCGCAGCAGGAGCAGGGCCATGTCGTCGTCGCCGCCCCGGTGGTCGACGACCTCGCACAGCCGGTCGGCGAGCCGCTGGAGGTCGGCCGGGCCGCCCCTGACCATGGACGCCAGCAGGTTGACACCGTCGTCGAGGTCGGCGCCGGGCAGTTCCACCAGTCCGTCGGTGCACAGCACGAGCGTTTCGCCCGGGTCCAGCTCCACGGTGGTCACCGGGTACTCCAGCCGCCCGAACTCCGCCGACAGGCCCAGCGGCATCCCGCCCTCCACCGGCAGCCTGCGGCACTGCCCGTCGCGGGTGCGCACGAGCGGGTCGATGTGGCCGGCGCGCACCAGCTGGAGGACGCCCGTGGAGAGGTCCGCCTCCACGTAGGTGCAGGTCGCGAAGCGGTTGGTGTCCAGCTCGTGCAGGAACACCGAGGCCCGGGCCATCACCGTGCTCGGGGAATGCCCCTCGGCGGCGTACGCGCGGAGCACGATGCGCAGCTGGCCCATGACGGCCGCCGCCTGGGTGTCGTGCCCCTGCACGTCGCCGATGACTGCGCCGACCCGGCCGCCGGGCAGCGGGATGACGTCGTACCAGTCGCCGCCGATGTCCCGGCCCATGCGGGCGGACCGGTAGCGCACGGCGATCTGGGCCCCGGGTACGTCCGGGATCCGGCGGGGCAGCATGGCCTGCTGGAGGCCTTCGGCGAGGTCGTGCTCCTGTTCCAGCAGCATGGCGCGCTGGAGGCTCTGGGCGATGCTGCTGCCGAGGGCGACGAGCAGGTTCCGCTCGTCCTGGGTGAAGCCGTCCTTGTCCTGGTAGAGCAGCCCGATCGCGCCGATCGGCCGGGCCTGGGCGATCAGCGGCAGGTAGGCGGCGGCCGATATCCGCATGTCCGAGATCTTCGACCAGAGGTCGGGGTACTCCTCGGCGAACTCCTCGGCGGAGTCGAGGAAGCGGGGCTGGAGCGAGCGGACGACCTCGCTCATCGGGTACTGCTCGTCGATGCGGGTGTAGCGGGTGCCGGGGACGAAGCTGTCGGCGGGTCCCTCGGCCACCAGGTGGATCCGGCCGGCTTCGACGAGGCCCATCACCATGCCCATGGAGCCGAGCCGCTCCAGGCCGTGGGCGTCGCCGATGACGTCGATGACGTCGCGTACGGTCCGGGCGTGCGCGAGGGCGGCGGTGGTGCTCTCGACGACGGTCGTCTGGCGCTGGCGCTCCTCGTCGAGGCCGAGGCGTTCGGCGGAGTGGCTCAGCTCCTCGGTGGCGTCGCGGACGATGCCGATGATCCGGTACGGGCGGCCGTCCGGGTCGCGCATGACGCGGCCCTGGGTGTGGGTCCAGCGCAGGGTGCCGTCGCGGCAGCGGATGCGGAAGTACGCGCCGTAGGTGTCGACGCCGCTCTTGAGGGCGCTGGAGACGAGGGCGTCGAGCCGGGCGGACTCGGCGGGCGGGACGTGCGGGGAGAGCGATCCCGGCCGTCCGTCGTACTCGTCCGGGGTCGTGTCGAAGACGTCGAGGGCCGCCGCGTCCATGTGCATGAGTCCGGTGACCAGGTCCCAGTCGAAACTGCCCATCCGGTTCAGTGACAGGGAACGGTCCGCGTGTGCGGGCCAGTCCTCCGGCAGCGATACGGTGCTCGGCACCGGTCCACCATGACACAGCGCGGCGTCAGGCGCTCTCCAGGTACGGGGGCTGGTCGGTGACCTGCTGCCCGTCGGGGAGGCCGTCCGGGGCGGTGGGGTCGGCCGCGTCCGGGGGCAGGGCGGGATCGGTGCCGCCGGTGCCCGGGCCGTCGTCGGGGGTGTACGTCGGGGCCTGGTCGGGCGGGACGTTGCCGGGCAGGTCGCGCGGGAGGTCGCCGCCCGCGTCGGGCGGGGTGGCGGCGGGGCCGTCGGACGGGGGCAGGCCTCCGGGGACGTCCTGGGGGGCGGAGGGGGCGCGCGGGGCGGTGCCGGGGGCGGAGGGGCAGGGGCTCGGGCTGGGCGAGGGGGCGGCCGCGCCCGGGCCGACGGGGTCCGCGGCCTGCGGGCCGGCGGCGCCGGGGGCGGCGGGGGGCGCCGCCGGGTCCAGGCCGGGCGGCGGGATCAGGTCGGAGGCGGGGGGCCCGGGGGGCGCCGCCGGGTCGAGACCGGGCGGCGGGATCAGGTCGGAGGCGGGGGGCTCCCCCGCGCCCGGGACGTCGGGCGCGAAGGCGTCGGGTCCGGGGAGCGGGGGCTGGGCGGTCGGCCCGTCCGGACCCGCGGCCGGGGGGCCGGCCGAGGGGGCCGGGGGGCCGGCCGGCGGGGTCGGGGGGCCGGCCGGCGGCGGGGAGGGGGGCGGGGTGGTCCGGGCCCGGCCGTCCGCTTCGGCGCCGGCGCAGGGGTCGTCGGCCGGGGTCGCGGGGGCGTCCGGGATGCCGTCGGCCGGGTCGTAGGGGGGCAGGGTCCTGGGCGGCTTGTCCTGCGCCCCGTCGTCACCGGCCTTGCGCTCGATCCAGGTGTTGTCGGCGACGTTGACGATGACCAGCCGCTTGATCACCTGGATGGTCGGCTCGATGACGATGACCTGCGTGGGCTGGTAGCCGTTCCACTGGTCGCCCTTGAGCACCGGGTTCCCCTTGGCGGAGCGCGGAGCGGCGAGGGGGTTGCCGCAGCCGCAGCGCACCCGGGGCATGCCGTGGTCGTCGACGAGCACGGCCGTCCCCGCCTGGAGCACCGACTGGTAGCCCTCGGCCCGGCCGTCCCGGAACCCGTGGTTGGTGACGCGGGTGTCGGCCCGCAGCACCACGGGCGTGAGGGCGCGCAGGAAGTCGGGGATCTTCTCCTGCTCGATGCCGGCGGCCTGGGCGAAGGAGCGGGACTTGGCGGCGTCGGAGGTGAGGAGGGCGACCTGGCGTTCCACGTCGCAGCTGCCGAGCCGGTTGGTGCCGCCGTACAGGCCGGGGGTGGCGGCGCCGACCGTGCGGATGCCGCGGCCGCTGGCGTTGGGCAGCGGGGGCTGGACGGGGGCCGACTCCGCGGTGGCGGAGGAGGGGGTGAAGGGGTCGGGTCCGGCCGCCCCGACGGGCTGGAGGGTGAGCTCCAGGCTTTCCGGGACCGGGCCCTTGGTCTGTTCGGGGGCGGTGCCGGAGCAGCCGGCGGCGATCAGGCCGAGGGCCGCCAAGAGGGCGGTGCGGGCGGGTGCGTGACGGCGCGGTGCCTGACGGCGCGCTGCCTGACGGGATGTCGGTGCGGGCACGTCGTTCAGGTCGTTCACGCTGCTCTCCCTTTTCGCCCCGGTTGCTCCCTCTTGTCTGCCCCATGTCCCGGGGTGCCGCAACCGGAGCGCCGCCGGATACTGGAGGCGATGGAGTGGTTCACCGCGCCCGGCTACTGGCTGGGGCGGCTGGTCTTCCAGCGGGCCCTGGCCGGTGTCTACGTCTTCGCCTTCGTCGGGGCCGCCCTGCAGTTCCGGGCCCTGATCGGGGCGAACGGCATGCTGCCCGTCCCGCGCTACGTGCGGTACGTGCCCTTCCGCCACGCCCCGAGCCTGTTCCAACTGCGCTACTCCGACCGGCTCTTCGCCTGCTGCGCCTGGGCCGGGGCGGCCGTGGCGGCGGCGCTGGCCGCCGGGGCGGGGGACCTGGTGCCGCTGGGCGCCGCCATGGGGATGTGGGCGGTGCTGTGGCTGCTGTACCTCTCCATCGTCAACGTGGGCCAGACCTGGTACTCCTTCGGCTGGGAGTCGCTGCTGCTGGAGGTCGGCTTCCTCGCCGTCTTCCTCGGCAACGCCCGGGTCGGGCCGCCCGTGCTGGTGCTGTGGCTGCTGCGGTGGGTGCTCTTCCGGGTGGAGTTCGGCGCCGGGCTGATCAAGCTGCGGGGCGATGCCTGCTGGCGCCGGCTGACCTGCCTCTACTACCACCACGAGACGCAGCCGATGCCGAACCCGCTGAGCTGGTTCTTCCACCACCTGCCGAAGCCGCTGCACCGGGTGGAGTGCGCGGCGAACCACTTCACCCAGCTGGTGGTGCCGGTGCTGCTGTTCACCCCGCAGCCGGTGGCCTCGTACGCGGCGGGGGTCATGGTCGCCACCCAGCTGTGGCTGGTGCTGTCCGGGAACTTCGCCTGGCTGAACTGGCTGACGATCACGCTCGCCCTCTCGGCGGTGGACTTCACCGGGATCGCCGGTCCGCCGCCCGCGGCCGCCTCGCGCGGGGCGCCCGTCTGGTACGCGGTCCTGGTCTGCGCGGTGACCGTGCTGGTGCTGGCGCTGAGCCGGCACCCGGTGGCGAACCTGGTCTCGCGCCGCCAGGTGATGAACCGCTCCTTCGACTCCCTGCACCTGGTCAACACGTACGGGGCCTTCGGCACGGTCGGCCGGATCCGCGACGAGGTGGTCGTCGAGGGCACGGCCGACCGCGTCCCCCTGGAGGACGGGGACTGGCGCGAGTACGGCTTCAAGGGGAAGCCGACCGAACTGCGGCGGATCCCGCGCCAGTTCGCCCCGTACCACCTGCGGCTCGACTGGCTGATGTGGTTCGCGGCGCTCTCCCCCGGCTATGCCCGCGACTGGTTCGGGCCGTTCGTGGAGCGGCTGCTGGCGGGCGACCGGGACACGCTGCGGCTGATCCGCCACAACCCCTTCCCGGACGCCCCGCCCCGGTTCGTGCGGGCCAGGCTGTACCGCTACCGGTTCACCACCTGGCGCGAGCTGCGCGAGACGGGCGCCTGGTGGCACCGCAGGCTGCTGCGCGAGTACCTGCCGCCGACCCGCCTCGCGGAGGCCGCCTCGTCAGAGCCCGAGTAGGGCCGCCTCCCGTTCGGGGGCGAGGCCCTTGGACGACCGGTCCGGGCGCAGCGGGGCCGTGCCGCCGATCGAGCGGAGCCAGGCCCAGGTGTCGGCGACGGTCTCCTCCACCGGGCGGCACTCCAGGCCGGCGGCGAGGGCCTTGGTGACGTCGCTGCCGAACATGTGGGCGTGCAGTTCGCCCGGGGGCAGCCAGCAGGGCAGTTCGGTCCAGGCCTCGACGCCCGCCTCCGCGATGCGTTCCGGGTCGGTCCAGCGGAGCTCCGCGCCGCCCCCCGTGACGGCCGCGCAGGCTTCGAGGAAGCCGGCCGTGGTGGCGTGGTCCGGCGGCGAGGCGAGGTCGTACGGGCCGCCGAGGCCGGCCGCGGCGGCGTCCAGGGTCCAGTGCGCGAGGTCGCGGACGTCGATGTACTGGAGCGGCAGGTCGCGGGGGCCGGGGGCGACCATGGGGCCGCCGCGGGCGGCGCGGTCCAGCCACCAGGGCAGCCGGCCGACGTTCTCGTAGGGGCCGAGGATCAGCCCGGCGCGCACGAGCAGGGCGCGGTCGCCGAAGGCGTCGAGGGCGGCGAGTTCCCCGCCCCGCTTGTCCTGCGCGTAGGCGGTGGGGCCGGCGTCGGGCGAGCCGTCGACCACCGGGGCGTCCTCGGCGAGGCCGGCGGGGGCGGGGTAGGTGTACACCGAGCGGCTGGAGACGTACGCGTACCGGCCCGCCCGGCCGGAGAGCAGGCGGGCACTGTCGCGGACGGCCGTGGGGGCGCCGCTCCAGGTGTCGACGACCAGGTCCCACTCCCCTTCGGCGAGGGCGGTGAGCCCGCCGGGGGCGGTGCGGTCGCCGTGCAGCGCCGCGGTTCCGGGCGGGGGCGCGTGGTTCCCCCGGTGGAAGACGGTCACCTCCCAGCCCCGGTGCAGCGCGTCTTCGGTGATCGCACGTCCGACGAATTCGGTCCCGCCCAGTATCAGGAGTCTCATGGGCCCGACTCTGCCGAGTGCGGCGGGGCGGCGGAAGGCTTGATCGCCCACGGCGATGACGCTGACGGCGTAGCGCGTGCCGGAACCGCGGGGGTGTACGTGCCGCGCCCCCGTCGCCGTGGGGCGCGGGGGCACGGATCCGTGCTGCGGGGCCGGGGCGCTCTGCCGGGCCGGGGCCGGGGCGTCAGTCGATGCCGGGCAGGATGTGCGGCTCCGCCAGGTCGTCCTCGTAGCCGGCCAGCCGGATGGGCGCCGAGCGGGCCCAGACCTCGAGGCTGCCGAGTTCGTCGGACCGGGTGGTCGTTCCCCGTCCCGTGAGCTCCAGAGTCGGGTCGGTCTTCTTGGTCTCAGTCACCGCGCACTCCCTGTGTGTCGCGTAACCCGGCGGGCAGGACCGCGCGCCGGATAGGGGGATTCAGTGGTTCGTCCGGACGCGGTGGCGCCTTGGTGGAGCGGGTGCCCGGGTGGGGGCTCCTTGCGCCTTAGGGTACACATATGAGCGGGGGTCCGCTCGATGGAACGGTAAAATCCGCGCCGGACCGCTTGTTTTCGCCCCGAGTTCAGGAAGTCGTACACCGGCGTGTCCGCCGGGGCTGATCTGCTCGCCGGCGGTGGCGCGTGCGCGCGGACGACGGAGGGAGCCGTTGTGGCTATGTCGGGGTTGCCCACGATCGACAGTGTCGACGAGCTGATGGAACTCCTGCACGCGCACCGCGGCGGCCGGGGACTCCAAACGGCGGCCCTGCTCCGCCGCTCGCACCCCTTCGACAAGGAGCTCCAAGTGGCCGGGCTGGTGCACTTCCTGGGCCCGCTGCTGACCGCTCGGGGAGGCGACGCGGCCGAGGCGGTCCGCCCCCTGCTGGGCGACCGGGTGGCCCGTCTGACAAGGGCCGACGCGTCCGAAGAGGCCGGGGACGCGGCGGCCGAGGCGCTGCGCCAGGCGGTGCGCGCGGGCGGCACGTCGGGGCTGGACGCGGGGGTGGTGGAGGACTGGCGGCCGCTACTGGAACTGGTCGCCGCGGGGGCCTACGGAATCCGGGGAGCGGTTCGCCCGTACGAGTGAGGGGCCGGCCGCCCCGGCGGGACGTCCGGCCCCTCCTGGGCCTGCTACCAGTTGGCGGGGGCGTAGTCCTTCAGGAAGACCCCGTAGAGGTCCTCGCCCGCCTCGCCCCGGACGACCGGGTCGTAGACGCGGGCGGCGCCGTCGACCAGGTCGAGCGGGGCGTGGAAGCCCTCCTCGGCCAGGCGCAGCTTGTCGAAGTGGGGCCGCTCGTCGGTGATCCAGCCGGTGTCGACCGAGGTCATCAGGATGCCGTCGGTCTGGAACATCTCCTGGCCGCTGGTCCGCGTCACCATGTTCATCGCCGCCTTGGCGGCATTGGTGTTCGGGTGCCCGGCGCCCTTGTAGCCGCGGCTGAAGACGCCCTCCATCGCCGAGACGTTGACGACGTAGGCACGCCCGCTGGACGCCTTGCGGGCGGCCTCGGCCATCGACGGACGGAGCGCGCTGATCAGGATGAACGGCGACGTGTAGTTGCAGAGCTGGGTCTCCAGCAGCTCGACCGGGGAGATCTGGTCGATGGTCTGCACCCAGGTGTTGGTCTCGACGACGTCCGGCAGCAGGCCGCCCGCGTCGATGGCGGTGCCGGCCAGGTGCCGCTCCAGGCTGGCGTTGCCCGCCACGAGGGCGAGGTCGGCGACCTTCTGCGCCTCCAGACCGCTGACTCCGACGGGCAGCGCCGCCAGGCCGTCGACCGCACCCGAGTTGAAGGCGCCGATGACGCGGTGGGCCGGGAGCTCGCCGGCCGGCAGCGGGGCGCTCTCCCCCTCGACCAGCGCGGCGTACGCGGTGGGGAGGCGGCGCACGGTCTGCGTCGCGTTGTTGATCAGGATGTCGAGCGGGCCGGCGGCGGCCACCTGCTCGGCGAGGGCCACGGACTGGGCCGGGTCCCGCAGGTCGATGCCGACGACCTCCAGGCGGTGCATCCAGTCCGCCGAGTCCTCCATCGCCTTGAAGCGGCGGATGGCGTCCTTGGGGAAGCGGGTGGTGATCGTGGTGTGGGCGCCGTCGCGCAGCAGCCGCAGCGCGATGTACATGCCGATCTTGGCGCGGCCGCCGGTGAGCAGCGCGCGCTTGCCGGTGAGGTCCGCGCGGGCCTCCCGCTTGGCGCGGTTCTCGGTGGCGCAGCTCGGGCAGAGCTGGTGGTAGAAGTAGTCGACCTCGACGTACCGCGTCTTGCAGACGTAGCAGGAGCGCGGGCGCTGGAGTATCCCGGCGATCCGGCCGGCCCCGGTGGCGGAGGAGGGCAGAAGGCCCTCGGTCTCGTCGTCGATGCGCTCGGCGGAGCCGGTCGCGGTCGCCTCGGTGACGGCCTTGTCGTTGGCGGTCTTGGAGGCGCGGCGCTCCTGGCGGCGGCGCTGCTTCACCGTGCGGTAGATGCCGGCGGTGGCGCGGCGTACGGTGATGGCGTCGGGGTGGTCGACGTCGATCTTGTCGAGCTCGTCGAGCACGCTGAGGCAGACGGCGAGGCGCTCGGGGTCGATGCCCGGCCCGTATGCGTGGTTGTCTTCGGTCACCGTCATGGCCGCTGCCGTTCCTTGCTCGCTCGTCCGCGTCCGCCTGCTGCGGAAGTCCCCAAAACGGAAACTGTACGGATCCGACACGCCCGGGTCCAAACCCGTTCCCGCCCGGCTCACGGACCGCGAGCGGACTGTCACGGTATGAAGGGGATCAAGCCCCTTCGCCCCCCTCGGGCGGCTTGCGCGTACTCCCGCTGGTGTATGCCACGAGGATGACTCGGCCCGCGATCAAGGGGTCCGCGGGCGGATGAACGACGCGTCCCTTTGGGGCATGGTGGATCTCATGAGTGCCCTGGCCCTGTCGGTTCTGCTCTGCCTGGTCTCCGCCGTCGCGTACGCGGGCGGCGCGATCCTCCAGGAACACGTGGCGGCGAGTTCGCCGGACCGCCCCTACGCCCCGCTGCGCCGGGCCGGCTGGTGGGCCGCGGTCGCGCTGAACGGCCTCGGGGCGCTGCTGCACGTGGTGGCGCTGGCGTTCGGGCCGCTGAGCCTGGTGCAGCCGCTGGGCGCGCTGACCATCGTCTTCGCGCTCCCGCTGGCGGCCGTGTCCGTACGGCGCCGGGCGGGGGCTGCCGCCTGGCGCGGGGCGCTGCTGGCGACGGCGGGGCTGGCCGGGCTGCTGGCCCTGACGGGCGGGGAGAGCGCGGGGCGGCAGGCACTGGCGGACGGCGAGCGCGGCCTGCTGCTGACGGTGACGGCGGCCGGGGTGGCGGTGCTGGTCCTGGTGGCGGGGCGGATGCGGCGGGCGGTGCTGCGCAGCGTGCTGCTGGCCGCGGCGGCCGGTACGGCCTTCGGGATGGGCTCGGTGTTCACCAAGTCGGTGGCCGAGGGCTTCTCGCCGGGGACGCTCGGCGCCCTGTGGCCGGACCTGGCGGCCATCGCCGTACTGGCGTCCGGCGGGCTGCTGCTGTCGCAGGCGGCCTACCGGGGTGCGGGCCTGACCGCGCCGCTGGCCACGGTGACGGTGGTCAACCCGGTGGTCGCGGCGGCGGTCGGGGTCTCGCTGTTCGACGAGGGCTTCCGGTACGGGACCACCGGGGCGGTGGCGGCGCTGGTGAGCGGCGCGCTCGCGGCGGCCGGCCTGATCCTGCTCACGGCCGTGCCGCCGCACGTGCGGGGGTCAGATGCCGACGCCCTTGTTCCGGAGGTACTTCAGGGGGTCGATGTCGGAGCCGTAGCCGGGGGCGCTGCGCATCTCGAAGTGCAGGTGGGGGCCGCTGGAGTTGCCGGTCGAGCCGGAGCGGCCGATGCGCTGGCCGCCGGAGACCTGCTGGCCGCTCTTGACGCCGAGCGCGGACAGGTGGGCGTACTGGGAGTAGCGGCCGTCGGCGTGCTTGATGACGACCTGGTAGCCGTACGCCCCGGCCCAGCCGGCCGACTCGACCGTGCCGGGTCCGACGGCCTTGACGCTGGTGCCGGTGGGCACCGGGAAGTCGACGCCGGTGTGGTACCCGCTGGACCAGGAGGATCCCGCGACGCGGTAGGCGGTGCCGATGCCGGCGTCGACGGGGGCGGTGAAGGCTCCGCCGCCCGCGGCGGGCTTCTGGTCCGCTGAGGCGGGCTTGCCGACGGGCTTGGCGGCGGGCGGCTTGGCGGCCGGCTCGGGCTTGGGCTTCTCGGCGGGCTTGGACTGCTCCGGCTGCGGCGTGGGCTTCTCGGCCGGCTTGGAGGGCTCGGGCTTCTGCTGCTCCGGTTTGGGAGCGGCCGGTTCCACGGGCTTGACCGGCTCGGCGGTGCGCGGCGGCTTCTCGGGGTTCTGTGTGGGCGGGGCGGTGGTCACCCTGAGGGTGAGGCGCTGGCCCGGGAAGATCAGGTTGGGGTTGCCGCCGACGGTGGACCGGTTCGTCTCGTACAGGGCCTGCCAGCCGCCCTCCACGTGCTGCTCGGAGGCGATCGTCGAGAGGGAGTCCCCGGGGGCGACCACGTACGGGTTGGGCAGGACCGAGGTGCCGGTCGGGCGGGGCATGCCGACGGGCGTCGGGGTGGTGGCCTTGGTCGGCCGGACCAGGTCCCTGTGCGCCTGCCCCGACGGCTTCGCGGCCGGTTCGGCCGCCGGCGGCTTGGCGGCGGGCTTCGCCGCGGGCTTCGCGGGGGCCTTGGTGCCCAGCGCGGGGGCCGGCCCGCTGCGGCTGAGCCCGGCCTGGGGCCCGCAGGCGGGCCAGGCCCGGGGGCCCTGGCCCTTGAGCACCTTCTCGGCGACCGCGATCTGCTGGGCCTTGGTGGCGAGGTCGGCGCGCGGGGCGTAGGCGGTACCGCCGAATTCGCGCCAGGTGCTCTGGCTGAACTGGAGGCCGCCGTAGTAGCCGTTGCCGCTGTTGATCTGCCAGTTGTTGGTGGACTCGCAGTTGGCGACCTTGTTCCAGGTGTCCACGGAAGCGGCTTGCGCGCCCGTGGCGCCGATGAGGGGGAGCGCGATCCCGGCGCCACCCGCGGTGACGACGAGCGAGGCCCGGTTGATGCTGCTCGGCTGGTACCGGCGGTGCCGACCCCGTACACCCATGGGAGCCCCCCTGGAAGACATCAGGAACCGCACAACCTAACGGCGGCCCCATGAGCTGACAAGGGCGACAACCAGCCGTAGGGCGGCGTGAGTTGACGATCCCACAGACCCCCGCCCGCAGTCCGGCGAATCCGCGGATCCGTGCCGGTCCCCTCCGGGGCGGACCCGGGGCGTGCGCGGGCGGATGCGCCGCCACGCGGGGCGAGGCACCCTCAGGACCACCACCCCTGACCCCGCACGAACGCTGCGCACCGGGCCCCTCGCAGCGCCCCGGCACCGGGACCGCCGGCTCGGGGGCCGGGCTGTGGGACCAGCGCGGGGCACCGGGAGGATGCTCGGAGCGGAGCCGCCGCCGGCGGGGCCGTCAGCTCAGGGGCTCAGGTACAGGACCGGCCCGGCGCCCGCGGGGGGCCGCTCGAGCCGGAGCCACCGCAGGGGCCGTCAGCTCAGGGGGCTGGAGTACGGGACCGGCGCAGGGCCCCTGGGGGCTGCTCGGAGCGGAACCACCGCCGGGACCGTCAGCTGAGGGGGCCGGGCTGGGGGATCGGGGCGGGACCCGGGGGCGGGGGCACCGGGTCCGGCTCCGGGACGGGGCCCGGCACGGGGGGTACCGGGGGCGGCACGGGGCTCGGGCCCGGCAGCGGGGGGACCGGGGCGGGGACGGGGTCCGGCCCGGGCACGGGCGGCTGTGTCTGCTCAAGGTTTCGCACCATAGGACCCACCTTCCCCCGATCTCAGCCGGTACGCTCCCCGGCCAGCGCGGCGGCGAGCCCCAGCGCCGGGCTGGCCAGCACGGGGATCCGCGTCCGCACCAGGGGCACGGCCCCGGCCATGGAGGCCTGCGCCAGCACGATGACGTCGGCGCCCTTCACCCGGTCGGCGGCGGACGCCACCGCACGGAGGTACCCACCCACGTCCCCGGCCTCGAACAGCCCCCAGGCCCCGGGCACCACGAGACCGCGCACCTCGCGGGCCCCCTCCTCGCCGAGCAGCTCGGTGCTCGGTCCCAGGGTCGACTCCAGGGCGGCCAGCACCACGATGCGCGCCCCGGTCGCCACCGCCCGCGCGGCCATGGCCCGGTCCACCCTCAGCACGGGGTACCCCAGCTCGGGGGCGAGGGACTCGGCGACTCCCCCGATGGTCGAGCAGGTCACCAGCACGGGCCCTGCGGCCTCCGCCAGCACCTCCCGCACCTCTGCCCGCACGCCCTCCGGCCCCACCACCCGGGCCCGCTCCAGCAGCCCGGGCCGCACGAGGTGCCGCAGCACGGCACCGGGATGCTCCCGCTCCCCCAGCGCGTCGAAAACGGGCACGTGCACCGCGGCGGTGTGCAGGAGGGTCAGCGTCACCAAAGATCGGCGTCCCGCTCCAGCTGCTCCCGCGCGGCCGCGACCACCCCGGCCGGCGCCTCGGGCGCCAGCTCGGGATGCCGTCCGGCCCACGCGGCGGCATAGGGGCACAGCGGCACGACCGGCACGCCCTGGCCGTCACCTTCCGCCGCGGCCATCGCGTAGAAGCCCTTGACGAGCTCCCCGCCGATCCCCCGCCCCTCGTGCCCGGGCTCGACGACGGTGTGCACCGCCACCAGGGCGTGGGGCTCCGCGGCGAGCACGAAGTACGCGATGAACCCGACCACCCGCCGGTCCTCGACGGCCAGCAGCCGCCCGGCCTTCCGCTCGTCCACCAGCTCGATCGCCACGGCCCGCTCCCTCAGCTCAGACAGCCACCGAATACGGGCTGCGTTCCTGATCCGTACCCGGCACCGGCGCGGAAGGATCCGCACCCAGCTCCACGATCCGGTTGTCACCGTCCACGTGCACCACGCGCGGCTTCAACGCCCGCGCCTCGGCGTCCTCGACCTGCGCGTAGCTGATGAGGATCACGAGGTCCCCGGGGTGCACGAGGTGCGCGGCGGCGCCGTTGATCCCGATCACCCCGGACCCGCGCTCGCCCTCGATGACGTAGGTCTCGAGCCGGGCCCCGTTGGTGATGTCCACGATGTGGACGAGCTCCCCGGGCAGCAGGTCGGCGGCGTCGAGCAGATCGGCATCGACGGTCACGGACCCGACGTAGTGCAGGTCGGCCTGCGTCACGGTGGCCCGGTGGATCTTGGACTTGAACATGGTGCGCAGCAATGTGAGCTCCTTGAAGACGGCTCCCTGCCCGCTTTCTGCAGGTCAAGGGCGCTACGCACTCTACACGGGCGCCTGTTGAGACGAAGCTGAAAAGGAACACCGTCCTCTGCGCCGGTGAGCGCCGAGGGATCCGGCCAGGACTGCGACGGCGAGAGGAGCAATGGCGGCAGCGGCACGGGCGGGTGCGCCGCGGCCACGCCGGCCGGGGGGCCTGGCACGGTTCAGCAGCCGCCGGAGGAGACGGGCGCCGCGCCGATGGTGAGGGTGGCCGGGGCTGCGCAGCAGCCGCCGCTCTCTTCGGCGGCCTCCGGCTCGTCGAAGAGACCCGCCCCGCCGCACACGCCGGTCTCCGGGAGGGTGAGTTCGACGCGCTCGGCGGCTTCCCGGTCACCGGCGAGGTGGGCGGCGATGGAACGCACCTGCTCGTAGCCGGTCATGGCGAGGAAGGTCGGGGCGCGTCCGTAGGACTTCATGCCGACGAGGTAGACGTCCTTCTCCGGGTGGGAGAGCTCGTTCACGCCGTGGGGGTAGACGGTGCCGCAGGAGTGCTGGTTGGGGTCGATCAGCGGGGCGAGCCCGGTGGGGGCCTGGAGGCGTTCGTCGAGGCCGAGACGGAGCTCGTTCAGGAAGGTGAGGTCGGGGCGGAGGCCGGTCAGGACGATGACCTCGTCCATTGGGTCCAGGCGGCGGCCGTCCTCGCCGACGAGCACCACCCGGCCCTCGTCGTTCTTCTCGATGGTGTCGGTGCGGAATCCGGTGACCGCGTCGGCGTAGCCGTCGTCGACGGCTGCCTTGGCTGCAAGGCCGAGGGCTCCGCGGGCGGGCAGCTGGTCGGCTTCACCGCCGCCGAAGGTGGAGCCGGAGATGCCGCGGCGCAGGATCCAGGTGGTGTGGGTGCCCTGGCCGTCTTCGGACTTGGCGAGGTCGGCGAGGTAGGCGAGGGCGGTGAAGGCGGAGGCTCCGGAGCCGATGACCGCGATGCGCTTGCCCGCGTACCTGGCACGGACAGCGGAGTTCTTGAGGTCCGGGATGCGGTAGGTGATCCGGTCGGCGGCGGCCTTCTCGCCGAGCGCGGCGAGGCCGCTGCCGCCGGCGGGGCCCGGGGTGGACCAGGTGCCGGAGGCGTCGATGACGGCGCGGGCCAGGACCCGCTGCTCGCGACCGTCGGCGCTCTGGACGTGGACCACGAAGGGCTGGGTCTCGCGGTCGGCGTCGACGACACGGTCGCGGCCGGTGCGTGAGACGCCGGTGACGGTCGCCTCGTAGCGGACCTGCTCGCCGAGGACGTCGGCGAGGGGCTGGAGGTAGAACTCGGCCCAGTCGCCGCCGGAGGGGTAGCTGTCCGCGGCGGGCTTGGTCCAGCCGGTCGGGGCCAGGAGCTTCTCGGCGGCCGGGTCGACGACCTCGGCCCAGCGGGAGAACAGCCGCACGTGCGCCCACTCCCGTACAGCGGCTCCGGCGACCTGGCCGGCTTCCAGGACCAGGGGCTCCAGGCCGCGGTCGACCAGGTGGGCGGCGGCTGCCAGGCCGACGGGGCCGGCCCCGATGACGACGACGGGCAGATCGGTGGTGGCTGGCGCGTTCACGGTCGGCTCCCTGACTGTTTCGATGTCTGTCGATGGCTTGCGCCGCCAGCGTGACACTTGTTTCGATGCTCGTCAACATAGACATTCATCGAAAAGAGATGGCTGTGGACCCTGCGGACGCCGCCGACTGCCCGGCATGCGTTCGGCGGGGATCCGGACCGCAGGCGGTCGTCCGCGCGGGCACCCGTGAGCCGGCCGGCAGGGATGCCGTCCGGGCGGGCCGCCGACCGGCCGCCCGCCCGGCCCGCACCTGACCCCCTGCCACCTTGGTTCGACGTGTGTCAACATAGACGCATGTCGAATGCCAAGGTTCTGCCGCTCCTGGAGCCCGAGGCCGTCGCCCCGTGCTGTCCCCCGCTGGACGAGCGCCCCATGTCCGCGGACGAGGCCGAGGTCGCGGCGAAGATGTTCAAGGCCCTCGGCGACCCGGTCCGGCTGCGCCTGTTCTCCGCCGTCGCCTCCCACGAGGGCGGCGAGGCCTGCGTGTGCGACATCTCCGACGTCGGCGTCTCGCAGCCCACCGTCTCCCACCACCTGAAGAAGCTGAAGGAGGCCGGGCTGCTGTCCTCGGAGCGGCGCGGCACGTGGGTGTACTACCGGGTCGAGCCGTCCGTGCTCGCCGCCATGGGTGCGCTGCTGGCCGGCGCCGCGAAGGCGGCGTGACCGGCATGCGGATCGACGCCATGCTGCCCGAGCACGCCGAGCAGGTGCTGGGCATCTACCAGGCGGGGATCGACGAGGGCAACGCCACCTTCGAGACGCAGGCGCCCGAGTGGGCGGCGTTCGACAAGGCCAAGCTGCCCGGCCACCGCTTCGTCGCCCTCGGCGACGCCGGCGTCGTGCTGGGGTGGGTCGCGGCCAGCGCGGTATCCGACCGGTGTGCGTACGCGGGCGTGGTCGAGCACTCCGTCTACGTCCACCCCGACGCCCGCGGCCAGGGTGTCGCCCGCGCCCTTCTGGACGCCCTGATCACCTCGACCGAGACGGCCGGGATCTGGACGATCCAGTCCGGGATTTTCCCCGAGAACACCGCCAGCCTCGCCCTCCACGAGCGGGCCGGTTTCCGGATCATCGGCATCCGGGAACGGATCGGCCGGCACCACGGCGCGTGGCGGGACGTCGTCCTGCTGGAGCGTCGCAGCACCGTGGTCTCGTAGGCCCTGCTCAGGTCGGGGTGTAGCGGCCGGGACTGTGACCAGCGAGGATGCAGGTCGTGAGTAGTGACCGGGGCCTCGCCCCCCTCCGTTCGGCACCGTCGGCGCCCGTGGTGTTCGGCGCTGGAGCCGCGATCGGGGTGCTGGGCGGGATGATCGGGCTCGGCGGTGCGGAGTTCCGCCTGCCGCTGCTGATCGGCCTGTTCGGGTTCGCCGCCCTGTCGGCGGTCATCCTGAACAAGGCGATGAGCCTGGTCGTGGTCCTGGTCGCGCTGCCCGCCCGCCTGACAGCGGTCCCGGCCGCCGAGGTGGCCGCGCGCTGGCCGGTCGCGGTCAACCTGCTGGCCGGAAGCCTGCTCGGCGCCTGGGCCGGGGCCAGTTGGGCGGTACGGATGCGCTCGGCCACCCTCTACAAGGTCCTCGCGGCGCTGATGGTGCTCATGGCCGCCGCCCTGGTCCTCACCCACACGGCCACCCTGGGCACCCTCGACCTGCCGCTGTGGGCACAAGTACCTGCCGGCGTCGTGGCCGGGTTCGGCACCGGCGTGGTCGCCGCGATCATGGGAGTGGCCGGCGGCGAACTGCTCATCCCGACGATCGTGCTGCTCTTCGGCCAGGACATCAAGACCGCCGGGAGCCTGTCCCTGCTGGTCTCCCTGCCCACCATGCTGGTGGCCTTCGCCCGTTACAGCCGTGACGGCAGCTTCGCGGTCCTCGGCGCGAACCTCGGCTTCACCGCAGTCATGGCCTCAGGGTCGGTCGCCGGAGCCGTTCTGGGAGGCCTGCTGCTGGGCGTGTTCCCGGACGTGGTCCTCATCCCCGCACTGGCCGTGATCCTGCTGGTGTCCGCAGCCAAACTCGCCCGTCACGACTGACGTCGTACACCGTGACGTGCTCGACGCCCTGGCGGCGCAGGTGGCACGTCCGCGCGCTGCGTCATGCGGCGGGCTGCTCCGTGCCGGGCCTGGCCCGCATGAAGATGACCGCCACCAGGGCCAGGCCGAGGACGACCCCGAGGAGCTGCATGCCGACGAAGCCGGGCACGGATCCGGGGGCTATGCCCGCGAACGTGTCGGTGAAGGCCCGGCCGAGGGTGACGGCCGGGTTGGCGAAGGAGGTGGAGGAGGTGAACCAGTACGCGGCGCCGACGTACGAGGCGACCGCTACGGGGGCGAAGCGGAGGCGGTCGGTGCGGGCCAGGCCGAAGATCAGCACGATCAGGCCCGTGGTGGCCACGACCTCGCCGAGGAGGAGGTTCCCGGCGGAACGGTCGTGGGTCGACCACTTCACCAGGGGCTCGCCGAACATCGCGTCCGCCAGGATCGCGCCCGTGATCGCGCCGGTGATCTGCGAGGGCACGTACACGGCCAGCTCACGCGCTGTGACGCCGGCACCGCCGCGGCGCGCGGTCCACCACTCGGCCACCGTCACGGCCGGGTTGAAGTGCGCCCCGGACACCGGGCCGAGAAGGGCGATGAGGACGCCGAGGCCGAAGACCGTGGCGGTGGAGTTGGCCAGCAGCTGCAGGGCCACGTCCTGAGTGAGCTTCGTGGCCTGGATGCCCGACCCGACGACGACGGCGACCAGCGCTGCGGTGCCGGTCAGTTCGGCGGCGGCACGGGCGATCAGCGGGGTGCGGGGCGGGGTCGCACCGGGAGCGGGCTGCGGCACGTCGGCGGATGTCAGGGTGCCGACGGGCTGGGTGGCGGTCAAGGCGGGTTCTCCTCGGGCAGGTGAGGCAAAGCGCGGAAGGCTAGGGGCAGGACCGCTTGAGGTTCGCTTCGGTGCTGGCCCGCGCGGTCCGAGCGAGGTCGGCGAACTGACCGGCGAGGGCTTCGATGGCCTCCGGGCGCAAGCGGTAGTAGATGTACCTCCCGCACGGCTCCGTCTCCACGACCCCGGCCTCCCGCAGCACCTTCATGTGGTTGGAGAGGTTCGTCTGCTTCGCACCCGTCTCCTCCACCAGGTGGGTGGTGCAGAGGGTCTCGCGGGCGAGGAGGGTCACGATCCGCAGCCTGAGCGGGTCGGCCAGAACCCGGATCAGATCAGTGTCGACTGACGTCATCATCCACTGATACTGTCACATCACTGAGGGCTGATACCAGCCCTGGCTGACCTGTGCCGCCAGTGGGACGGCGGTGCCGCAGTCGCGCCTGCCACCCCTAGGAAGAGCCGATGCCCGCGAACCCGCTCGCGTCCGTCCTGTTCGTCTGCATCCACAACGCCGGCCGCTCCCAGATGGCCGCCGGGTTCCTGCGGCACCTCGCCGGGGACCGCGTCGAGGTCCGCTCCGCCGGCTCCGTCCCCGGCGACCGGATCAACCCCTCCGCGGTGGCCGCGATGGCCGAGCTCGGCATCGACATCTCCGGCCAGACCCCCAAGGTGCTCACCCCCGAGGCCGCCCAGGCGTCCGACTACATCATCACGATGGGCTGCGGCGACGCCTGCCCGTACTTCCCCGGCAAGAAGTACCTGGACTGGCAGCTCGAGGACCCGGCCGGCCAAGGGGTCGAAGCCGTCCGACCCATCCGGGACGAGATCAAGGTTCTGATCGAGGACCTGATCTCTGAGATCGACGCACAACAGAAGGCGAACTGACCCCGTGGGCTGGGTGGTTCGGCGGCCGTGTCGGGCGGACCCGCCGGCTCGACGAGCACGGTCCGTGAAGGCCTGACCAGGATCCCGCCGCCCGTCCGGGGGCGCGGACGTCAGATGCGGGACTGGAGCAGGAGCTGTTCCTCGAGGGCCGCCAGGGTGCGGTAGCAGGGCAGCACCTGGGTGAGGGAGGCGTTCGGTTCGCGGGCCTCGCGGATGGCGGCGACGAACTCCCGGTCCTGGAGTTCGATGCCGTCCGTCGAGACGTCGACCCCGCTCACGTCGATCGGCTCGCCCTCGCCGGTGACCAGGTCGTCGTAGCGGGCGACGTAGGTGCCCGTGTCGCCGATGTAGCGGAAGGTCGTGCCCAGCGGGCCGTCGTTGTTGAAGGACAGCGACAGGGTGCAGATGGCGCCGTTCGCCGCGCGCAGCTGGATCGACATGTCCATCGCGATGCCGAGCTCGGGGTGGACCGGGCCCTGGACCGCGTTGGCCTGGACGATCGGGGATCCGGTCTGGTGGGCGAACAGGTCGACGGTGTGCGCCGCGTGGTGCCAGAGCAGGTGGTCGGTCCAGGAGCGGGGCTGTCCGAGGGCGTTGAGGTTCGTGCGGCGGAAGAAGTACGTCTGCACGTCCATCTGCTGGATGCGGTACTCCCCCGCCCGGACCCGCCGCCGTATCCACTGGTGGCTGGGGTTGAACCGGCGCGTGTGTCCCGCCATCGCGACGAGTCCGGTGCGCCGCTGTGCCGCCAGGCAGGCCTCGGCGTCGGCCAGGGAGGCGGCGAGCGGGATCTCCGTCTGGACGTGCTTGCCCGCCTCCAGGCAGGCCAGCGTCTGCGCGGCGTGCAGCGGGGTGGGCGTGGCGAGGACGACGGCGTCGACGTCGTCCATCGCCAGCACCTCCTCCAGGGTCGCGACGCCGCGGCCGACGCCGTGTTCCGCGGCGAACTTCCGGGCGCTTTCGAGGCTGCCGCTCACGACGGCGGCCACCTCGACGCCCTCGATCCGCCGGAGTGCGGCCGCGTGCTTGGCGCCGAAGGCGCCACCGCCGGCCAGGGCCACCCGCAGGGTGCGGTCGTCGCTCATGTCAGTTCACTCCTTCGGCGGGCTCCTGGGCCCGCGGGTGGTCTTCGAGTATCAGGTGGCCGACGGCGGTGTTGGACGCCGGTACGTGGTAGAAGCGGTGCCTGACCTCGATCTCGCCCGAGCCGTCGAGGTCGCTCATCGCCCCGCGGGCGATCAGCCACATGATCAGCTCGATGCCCTCGGAACCCGCCTCCTCGACGTATTCGAGGTGCGGTACCCGCGAGAGGCTGGCCGGGTCCGCCACGAGCCTGTCGAGGAAGGCGTTGTCCCACTGCCTGTTGATCAGTCCGGCGCGCGGGCCCTGCAACTGGTGGCTCATGCCGCCGGTGCCCCACACCTGGACCTTCAGGGGCTTGTCGTAGGACTGGACGGCCTTGCGCAGGGCCCGGCCGAGTGCGAAGCACCGGGCGCCGGAGGGCACGGGGTACTGCACCACGTTGACGTGGAGCGGGATCACCTTGCACGGCCACTCCTCGACGTCGCCGAACATCAGCGACAGCGGGACGGTCAGGCCGTGGTCGACCGTCATCTCGTTGGCCAGGGTGAGGTCGAAGTCGTCCGTGATGAGCGAGTGCGCGAGGTGGGCGGCCAGGTCGGGGTCGCCCTCGATGCCCGGGACCGGGCGGGGCCCGTAGCCCTCGTCGGCGGCGGGGTAGGCCGCCCCGGTGCCGAGCACGAACGTCGGGACCAGTGACTGGTCGAAGGCGGTGGCGTGGTCGTTGTAGACCAGGAGGACCACGTCGGGGAGGTTCTCCCGCGCCCATCTCCGGGAGAACGCGTAGCCCTCGAAGACCGGCCTCCAGTAGGGCTCTTCGGTCTTGTGGTGGTCCATGGCGGCGCCGATCGCCGGGACGTGCGAGGTGAAGACCGCGCCGGTGATGACGGCGTGCCCGTCCGGTGGCGCGGCGTCGGCGTACGCCGCTTCGAGGACGGCGTGGTCGATCCGGTTCCCCTCGACGGGCCGGCCGCCGCCGGCCATCATGTCGCGGTACTCCTGCTCGGTCATCCCGGTCATCGAGCCCGCCATCCGCTGGAAGGAGAACCCCAGCGTCGCGCCCCACTTGGCGAGGAAGTAGATGTTGCCGCCCTCGCGCACGGCGGCGTTGAGGTCGCGCTCGAGCAGTGCCCGCTTCTGTTCCTCGCGCAGGGGCCACGCGTCCAGGTAGGCGCGCTCGTCGGCGAGGTAGAGGGCGCGGTTCTCCGCCGTCATCAGCGACATGCAGAACTGGTTGAGGTGGTACCCCTTGGCGGACTGTTCGGTGTCGAAGATGGTCGTTCCCGGAACCAGTCTGTAGGTCCTGTCCAGGGACATGGTGGGCCTCCGATCGGGCGTGGGTCAGTCGGCGTCGGGCCAGTACAGGCGCATCGGGTTGTCGACGAGGAGCTGCTGCCGCTGCCGCGGCGTCGGTGCGAGGTGCGGGATGAAGTCGACGAGCAGGCCGTCGTCGGGCATGTGCCCGGTGAGGTTCGGGTGGGGCCAGTCGGTGCCCCACAGCACCCGGTCGGGGAACTCCTCGACCACGCGCCGCGCGAAGGGGACGACGTCGCGGTAGGCGTGTCGCTCGCCGTCGAGGGCGGGCGGGCCGCTGACCGACAGCCGCTCCGGGCAGGTCACCTTGCACCAGATGTCCGGCCTCGCCCGCATGAAGTCCAGGAAGGCCTCGAAGTCCGGGCCGTGCGGGTCCTTGGTGACGTCGGGCCGGCCCATGTGGTCGACGACCAGCGGCACCGGGACCGAGAGGAGGAAGTCGCGCAGGTCGGCGAGGTCGGCGGCCTCGAAGTAGACGACGGCGTGCCAGCCGTAGGGCGCGATCCGTTCGGCCACGTCCAGCAGGTCCTGGCGGGGCGCGGCGTCGACGAGCCGTTTGACGAAGTTGAACCGTACGCCGCGGACCCCCGCGTCGTGCAGCTCCCGCAGCCCCGCGTCCGAGATGCCGGGGGGCACCGTCGCGACGCCGCGGGCCAGGCCTCCCGAGGCCCGCAGGGCGTCGACCATGGCGCTGTTGTCGGCGCCGTGGCAGGTCGCCTGGACGACGACGGTGCGGGCGAAGCCCAGGTGGTCGCGGAGTGCGAAGAGCTGGTCCCGGGAGGCGTCGCAGGGGGTGTACTTGCGCTCGGGGGCGTAGGGGAACCGCTCCCCCGGGCCGAAGACGTGGCAGTGCGCGTCGACGGCGCCCCCGGGCAGCTGGAACCGGGGCCGGCTGGGGCCCGCGTACCAGTCCAGCCAGCCGGGGGTCTTCTCGAAGCCGTTCGTCATCGTCAGTCCTCGTACCGCAGTCCGAGCTCGGCCAGCGGGCCGCGCATGCCGTAGATGTCCAGGCCGAGTTCGCCCGCACGGAACCGGGCGCGCTTGCTCTCCTCGCCGGCTTCGCGCCGGGCCGCGGCCGCGGCGACCTCGGCGGCCCGCTCACGTGGCACCACCACGACGCCGTCACGGTCCGCCACGACCACGTCCCCCGGCCTGACCAGGGCGTTGGCGCACACGACCGGGACGTTGACCGAACCGAGCGTGGCCTTGACGGTGCCCTTGGCGCTGATCGCCCGGGCGAAGACGGGGAAGTCCATCTCCTCCAGGTCGGCGACGTCGCGCACGCCGCCGTCGATGACCAGGCCCCGGCAGCCCCGGGCCCGGAACGAGGTGGCGAGGAGGTCGCCGAAGAAGCCGTCCTCGCTCTCGGCCGTGCAGGCGGCGACCACGACGTCCCCCTCCCTGATCTGTTCGGCGGCGACGTGGAGCATCCAGTTGTCGCCGGGCTGCAGCAGTACGGTCACCGCGGTACCGCACATGCGGGCCCGGGGGTGGACGGGGCGCAGGTAGGGGCGCATCAGGCCGGTCCGGCCCATGGCCTCGTGGACGGTCGCGACTCCGAAGGCGGACAGCGCCGCGACGGCCCGGGGATCGGCGCGGGTGACCGAGGTGTGGACGACACCGGTCTCGGTGTGCTCCATGGGTTCTTCTCCTGGGGTTCAGGGGCCGGTGGCGGGGCGGGAGGCGAGGCGGTCGGCGAGGCGGGGGTACACGCGCAGGGCGTTGCCGCTGTAGACGGCGGCGCGTTCCCGCTCGGACAGGTTCGCGGTGGCCTCCACGTACCTTTTCGTGTCGTCGAAGTGGTGGCCGGTGCGCGGGTCGATGTCGCGGACCGCGCCGATCATCTCGCTGGCGAACAGCACGGACCGGCTGGGGACGACCCGCGTGAGCAGGTCGATGCCGGGCTGGTGGTACACGCAGGTGTCGAAGGAGACGTTGTCCAGCAGCGTTTCGGGGTCCGGCCGGCCCAGTGCCATCGCCAGGCCGCGGAACCGGCCCCAGTGGTAGGGCACCGCCCCGCCGCCGTGCGGGATCACGAACCGCAGCGTCGGGAAGTCGGCGAACAGGTCGCCCTGGAGCAGCTGCATGAACGCCGTGGTGTCGGCGTTGAGGTAGTGGGCGCCCGTCGTGTGGAAGGCCGGGTTGCACGACGTGCTGACGTGGATCATCGCGGGGACGTCGTACGCGGCCATCGCCTCGTAGAGCGGGTACCAGACGCGGTCCGTCAGCGGCGGCGCGGTCCAGCTGCCGCCCGACGGATCGGGGTTGAGGTTGACCGCCACCGCGCCGAGTTCCTCCACGGCGCGGCGCAGTTCGGGCAGGCAGGTGGCGGGGTCGGTGTCCGGTGACTGCGGCAGCATGGCGGCCATCGCGAAGCGGTCGGGGTGGAGCGTGGTGACGCGGTGGACCAGGTCGTTGCAGATCCGCGCCCACACCGAGGAGACCGCGAAGTCGCCGATGTGGTGGGCCATGAAGCTGGCGCGCGGGGAGAAGACCGTCAGGTCGGTGCCCCGTTCGTCCATGAGCCGCAGCTGGTGGGGCTCGACGGCGTGGCGCAGGTCGTCGTCGGTGATGACCAGGTCGTCGGGGTCGGGCGCGGGTCCGGGGGCGGCGTACGCGGCCACCTGCCGGTCCCGCCACCGCGCCAGCTGTGGCGGCGCGGTGGTGAAGTGGCCGTGGCAGTCGATGATCACGTGTGGTCTCCTGCTGGTCGTCGGAGTCAGTCGAGGGAGCCGGCGGGCCAGCCCGTGTACTGCTCGGCGAGGTGGGCGCGGCCCGCGCGCGTGCCCACGACGTTGTCGAGTTCGCCGAGTTGGCGCCGCAGGTCGAACGGTGAGGCGCCGGGCGGGGTGTGCAGCAGCCGGGTCATCCAGTACGAGAAGTCCTGCGCCCGCCAGACCCGGCGCAGGGCGCGCGGCTGGTACTCGTCCAGCGCGGCCCCGCCCCCGCTGCCGAGGGCCCGCGGCAGGACCTCGGCGAGCACCTTGACGTCGTGCAGCGCGAGGTTGAGTCCGCGGGCGCCGGTCGGCGGCACGGTGTGCGCGGCGTCGCCGGCGAGGGCCATCGAGCCCCAGCGCATCGGTTCCTGCACGAACGAGCGGAACCGCAGCACCGTCTTCTCCAGGACCGGCCCCTCCTGGAGGCGGAAGCCGTCCCGGCCCGCCACCCGGGCCTGGAGCGTCTCCCAGACGCGGTCGTCCGGCCAGGCGTCGACCGCCTCGTCGGGGTCGCACTGGAAGTACATCCGCTGAACGGTCTCGGTGCGCCGGCTGATCAGCGCGAACCCGTGCTCGGAGTGGGCGTAGACCAACTCGGGTGCGCTCATGGGTGCTTGGGCCATGATGCCGAACCAGGCGAAGGGGTACTCCTTGCCGTAGCGCGTCCGCCGGTCCTCGGGGACCAGGTCGCGGCACATGCTGCGCGACCCGTCCGCGCCGACCACGTACCGCGCCCGGATCTCGTGCCGGGCTCCGTCGGGCGCGGTGTAGCGGACCCGCGGCGCGCTGGTGGTGATGTCGAGGACCTCGGTGTCCTTGACGCCGAAGTGGACCGTTCCGCCGTCCCGGGCCCGGGCGTCGGCCAGGTCGGTGAACACGTCGGTCTGCGGGTAGAGCCACACCGAGCGTCCGGTCAGTGCCTTGAAGTCGACGCGGTGGGGACGGCCGTCGAAGCGGATCTCGACGCCTTCGTGCTCGTGGCCGTCGCGCAGGATCCGGTCGGACACTCCGGTCTCGATCAGGTCCCGGGCCGCGTCGGCCTCCAGGATGCCGGCCCGCTGGGTGGTTTCGATCTCGTGCCGCGTGCGGGTGTCGATCACGATCGTCCCGACGCCCGCGCGTCCGAGCAGGTGGGCCAGCATCAGGCCGGCCGGACCGGCACCGACCACGGCGACGGGAACTGAGGCGACGGTGTCGACGGCGATGTCGGGCATGGCATCTCCTGGGCAACTGCGAACGTTCGAACACCCCGAACGGTGGCAGCCGGAGCCCCGGCCGGTCGCCGGTGTTTCCGTCAGGCGGAAGCCCGTTGTGGCGTCAGGCCGTCGTGCGGGCGCGCCGGCCGAGCTCGTCGGAGATCCCGTACGCCGCCCTCAGGAGCGGCTCGCGCAGCCCGCGCGCGTCGCCGGCGCCACTCGCGGCGACGACGATCCCCAGGGCGGCGCTGACCGGTCCGGCGCGGCCGATGCGTACGGGCGCGGCGACGGCCACCGTGTCATGGGAGAGCTGCCGGTCGCTGAGGAAGACCTGCTCGCGGCGGATGCGGTCCAGCTGGGCGCGCAGCGTCCTCGGGTCGGTGACGGTGTGCGGGGTCCAGGCGCGCAGCGGCGATCGGAGGACCTCCTCCTGGATGTCCCGCGGTGCGTGTGCCAGCAGCACCCGGCCCATCCCGGTGGAGCCGACGGGGAACCGGGTCCCGACCTCCGTCAACAACTGCACCGACCGGTGCCCGGTGATACGTTCGACGAAGACGAGTTCCGTGCCCTCCCGCACCGCGAGCTGGACGTTCTCGTGGGTCGCCTCGTAGAGGTCCTGCATGAACGGCAGGGCCGCGTCGCGCAGGATCTGGGTGCGCGGGCATCCCGAGGTGATCTCCCAGAGCCTCAGCCCGACGTGCCAGGACCCGTCCTCGCCCCGCTCCAGCGCTCCCCACTCCGCCAGTTCCGCGACCACTCGGTGCGCGGTGCTGAGGGCCAGGCCGGTGCACTGGGCGATCTGGGACAGTGTCCGCGACGGGTGTTCACGGTCGAAGGCGGCGAGGACCTTGAGGACCTTGCCGGCCGCGGTGCTCCCGGTCGTGCTCACGCGGGCAGTCTCGCAGACGGGTTCCGGGCCGCCGGACCCGTGCCCCCCATCATCCGCAGCACACCAGGGAATCGACGTGAACGAAGACATCCGCGGTCTCTCCTCGATGGCGACCCGGCCGATTCTGGCCGGGCTCTGCGAACACATCCGGCTCGCTCACGGGATCGGGGTGCGCTTCGAGGCCGCCGGCGGGGTGGAGACCGCACGGCGGGTGCGCGAGGGCGCCGGAGCCGATCTGCTCGTGCTGGCCGACGGTGCCGTGGCCGAACTGGCCGGGGCGGGGCACCTGCTCTCGGACACGGTGCGCCCGCTGTGGGTTTCGTCGGTCGTCGCCGCCGTGCCGGAGGGAGCGCCGGTTCCGGCACTGGGATCGGAGTCCGACCTGCGGGCCGCGCTGCTGTCGGCGCGGAGGGTCGCGTACTCCACGGGCCCCAGCGGTACGTCCCTGGTCGGCCTGATCACCCGGCTGGGTCTCGCCGGCCCGCTGGGGGACCGGCTCGTCCAGGCACCCCCCGGGGTGCCCGCGGGCAGCCTCCTGGCGTCCGGCCATGCCGATCTGGCCTTTCAACAGCACAGCGAGCTGATGGACTTGCCGGGGGTGGTGGTCATCGGCCCGCTGCCGGGGGACGCCGCCATCAGCTCGGTGTTCAGCGCGGGCGTCCTGGCGTCCTCCACGCAGCCGCGCCGTGCCCGCGAGGTCCTCGGCCTCCTCGGTTCCGACGCCGCGTCGGCGCTCGCCCGCTCCAGGGGCATGCGGCCGGCCTAGCCTTACGGCGACCGCCCCGGCCGGAGCGTCCGGGCGGGGCGGGGCCGACGCGGGTGGGGCGGGGCGTCAGCTGTCGAAGCCGAGGCCGAAGCGGTCGAGGCCGCGCAGCCAGAGGTTGCGGCGGCCCTGGCTGCGGTCGGCGCGGGCCAGGGACCACCGGGTGATGCCGATGCCGGCGGACCGGACCGGCTCCGGCGGGAACGGCAGGGGTTTGCTGCGGACCATCCGCAGTCCGGTGCGCTCGGTGCGTTCGGCGGCGAGGAGGTCGAGCATCACCTGCGCCCCGAAGCGGCTGGCGCCGACGCCGAGTCCGGTGAACCCGGCGGCGTAGGAGACCTTGCCGTGGTGGCTCGTGTCGAAGAACACGCAGAAGCGGGTGCTCATGTCGATGGCTCCGCCCCAGGAGTGGGTGAACCGGACCCCTTCCAGCTGCGGGAAGGTCGTGAAGAAGTGGCGGGCGAGGGTGGCGAAGGTCTCGGGCCGCCGGTCGTGTTCGGCGCGGACGCGGCCGCCGTAGCGGTAGACGGCGTCGTATCCGCCCCACAGGACGCGGTTGTCCGCGGAGAGGCGGACGTAGTGGAACTGGTTCGCGCTGTCCGCGAAGCCCTGGCGCCGCGTCCAGCCCACGGAGGCGAGCTGCGCCCGCGTCAGGGGCTCGGTCATCAGCGCGTAGTCGTACACGGGGACGGTGTAGGGGCGGTGGCGCCGGACCAGGGAGGGGTGGGCGTTGGTGGCGAGGGCGACGCGGCGGGCGGTGATCCGGCCGTAGGGCGTGCGGACGCCGACCACGGCCCCGTGTTCGGCGAGCGAGGTGGCGGGGGTGTGCTCGTGGACCCGGACGCCCAGGGCGAGGCAGGCGCTCTTGAGTCCCCAGGCGAGCCGGGCCGGGTTGACCATGGCGACGTCGTCCTTGTTCCACAGGCCGCCGAGGAAGGTCGGGGAGTCGATCTCGCGGCGGACGGCCGCGCCGTCGAGGAGGACCGGCTCGCCTCCGTGGCGGGCGGCGGCCTCGGCCTCCTCGGCGAGGCCGGCGAGCTGGTACGGCTCGGTGGCCACGACGATGGAGCCGGTGCGCTCCCAGTCGCAGTCGATCCCGTGGCGCAGGACGGCGTCCTCGATGGCCTGGAGGTTCTCCCGGCCGAGCCGTTCCAGGAGGTCGATCTCCCGGGGCCAGCGCTGGAGTCCGTTGCGCAGGCCGTGGGTGAGGCTGGACTCGCAGAATCCGCCGTTCCGGCCGGAGGCGGCGCCGCCGGCCTCGTCCGCCTCGATGAGCACCACGTCGGCGGAGGGGTCGCGCTCCTTGGCGAGGAGGGCGGTCCACAGGCCGGTGTAGCCGCCGCCGACGACGAGGAGATCGCAGGTGGTCGCGCCCACGAGGGCGGGGGCGGCCTGGGGGCGGCGGGGGTCGTCGAGCCAGAACGGGCGGGGCTCGGCATCCCTGAGCGAGGTGAGGGGGTCCATGGGGATTCCTTCGGTTCGCGGAGGCGTCCGAGCGCACGGACCCTCCGGGGTGCCGACCATGAGACCCGCCGCCGCACAGCAAGGTCAATGGTGTTGTCATAAGCCTCCCCCGCCGGCCGACCGGGCCTCCCGCTGCGGCTACGCCTCCGGCTCCCAGCGGTCGAGGATCTCCTCGGCGATCCGCCGGGCCCCGGGCTCGAAGTCCGCGGAGAGTGCGCGGAACAGTGCCTCCGCGCGTGCGGCGGGCCACTGCGCGGGCAGGTGCTCGGCCGGCAGGTGCGGGTCGCGGCGCACCAGGTCGAGCCAGTCGGTGTGCAGCAGCAGGAGGCGGCCCAGGTCGTCGCGCGCCTCCGCGGGCGCGGTGCCGCCGCCCCAGCGGTCCAGGAAGGAGCGGTAGCCCTCGGCGATCGCGTCGACGTCGAAGGCGGTGCGGAGCAGGGGTCCGGCCTCGGTGGGCGCGGCGGCCTCGCCGTGGAAGGCCCTGATACGGTCCCCGAGCCCGAGCTCCTCGGCGATGGGCGCGACGTCCACGCGTCCGGGGGCGACCCAGAGCCCGCTCTGCAGCGGACCGAAGCCCGCCCAGACGAGCCGGGAGCGCAGGTCGTGCCGTTCGCGGCGCCAGGACTCGGGCAGCGAGAAGCCGACCAGGGTCCAGGTGCCGTCCCAGGCCCGGTTGACGGCGCCCGTCCGCTGGACCCGCTCCTCCCCGTCGGCGAGTACCGCGGCCGCCCGGGCCGTGAGCGAGAAGTACATCCGGCGACCGCGGCGGTGCCGTTCGAGCAGGCCGCGGCCGACCATCCGGGTCAGGGTCGAGCGCACGGCGTCCTCGCCCACCTCGACCCGGGCGAAGGCGTCGATCACGCTCGCCGAGGACAGGGCGGTGCCGGTGCCGAGGACGTGGATGCCGAAGAAGGTCAGCATCAGGGACTGGGGGCGGGCCGCGGCGCCGGGGCCGGCCGCGTCGGGCTCGGCTTGCGGCCGCCGCTTCGGATCGGGAGGGGTCACGGGGGACAGCGTAGGCGCGGGACCTGCCCGCCCACCCCAACATTCGGCAGTTCATTGACCGCAGACAAAATTATGCCTAGCTTTGGCGCCGCCGGTGCGTGCCCCAGGCCGCGGCTCCCCGCGTCCCGCCCCCGGCCTACGGGAAGGACCCCCTCTCATGGCTCAGTTGGATCTCTCCGGCAAGGTGGCCGTGGTCACCGGCAGCGGCCGCGGTCTCGGCCTCGCCTACGCCCGCTCGCTCGCCGCCGCGGGCGCGGCCGTGGTGGTCAACGACGTGGACGCCGAGGCGGCCGACGCGGCCGTGCGGCAGATCACCGGGGCCGGCGGCCGCGCCGTCGCCGAGGTGGTGCCGGTCGGCTCCACGGAGGCCGCCGAGGCCCTCGTCGCCCGCGCGGTCGACAGCTACGGCCGGCTCGACGCCATGGTCACCAACGCCGGTGTCCTGCGGGACCGGGTCCTGTGGAAGATGACGGACGAGGACTTCGACACCGTCGTCCAGGTGCACCTGCGCGGCACCTTCACCTGCGTCCGCGCCGCCGTGGAACGGATGCGCGCCCAGGGCGGGGGCGGACGGATCGTGGTCGCCGGCTCCCCCGCCGGCCAGCGCGGCAACTTCGGCCAGACCAACTACGCCGCCGCCAAGGCCGGCATCGCCGCGATGGTGCGCACCTGGGCCATGGAGCTGGGCAGGGCCGGCATCACCGCGAACGCCGTCATCCCGGTCGCCGCGACCGCGATGACGCGGACCATCCCCGCCTTCACCCCGCACGTCGAGGCGCTGGAGCGGGAGGGCACCGCCTTCCCCGACGGCCTGCGCAAGGGCGAGGGCTTCGGCACGCCCGAGGACGTCGCGGGGCTGGTGGCCTTCCTCGCCTCTGACGCCTCCGCCGGGATCACCGGCCAGTGCATCGGCATCGGCGGCGACAAGCTCGCCCTGTGGTCGCACCCGCAGGAGGTGTCGGTCGCGTACGCAGACGGCGGCTGGAGCGCCGAAGCCATCGCGGCGGCCTGGCCGTTGACGGTGGGCCGCACCCCGCAGACCGTCGGCATCCCCGCCCCGCAGCTGTGAGGAGCAAGGCCGTGCCGAATCCCGACGAGCTCGTCGCCATCGACGTCCACACCCACGCGGAGGTCTCCTCGAAGGGCTGCGCCTCGCTCTCGGCCGAGCTCGACCGGGCCGCGGGCGCCTACTTCAAGGCCGAGCACCGCCATCCCACGCTGCCGGAGATCGCCGCGTACTACCGCGAACGCCGGATGGCGTGCGTGGTGTTCACCGTCGACGCGGAGTCGGCCACCGGCGTCCCGCCGGTGCCGAACGAGGAGATCGCCGAGGCCGCCCTGGCCAGCCCCGACGTGATCATCCCGTTCGCCGGGGTCGATCCGTACAAGGGCAGGGCGGCGGTCCGTCAGATCCGCCGCCTCGTCGCGGATTTCGGGGTGCGCGGTTTCAAGTTCCACCCGAACATCCAGGCGTTCCACCCGAACGACCGGATGGCGTACCCGCTGTACGAGGCCATCGAGGAGGCCGGCGCCATCGCCGTCTTCCACACCGGCCAGACCGGCATCGGCGCGGGCGCTCCCGGTGGCGGGGGCGTCCGGCTGAAGTACTCCAACCCCATGGACGTGGACGACGTCGCCGCGGACTTCCCCGGCATGCGGATCATCCTCGCCCACCCGTCCTTCCCCTGGCAGGACGAGGCGCTCGCGGTGGCCACGCACAAGCCGCAGGTGTACATCGACCTCTCGGGGTGGTCCCCGAAGTACTTCCCGCCGCGCCTGGTCCAGTACGCCAACACCCTGCTCAAGGACAAGGTGATGTTCGGCTCCGACTATCCGCTCCTGTCCCCCGACCGCTGGCTGGCCGACTTCGCCGAACTGCCGATCAAGGACGAGGTGCGTCCGAAGATCCTCAAGGAGAACGCGGCCGCGCTGCTGGGCCTGACCCGGAGCGAGGGCTGACCGTGCGCAATCAGGGCATCGGCTCCTGGCCCGCCCGCCGCGGCCGGAAGACCCCCCGGCGCACCGCCCTCCTGTACGAGGGCCGCGCGGTCGGCTACGCCGAACTCCACGAACGCTCCAACCGTCTCGCCCACGCCCTGCGCGGCGCCGGCGTCGGACGCGGGGACCGGGTCGCCTACCTCGGCCCCAACCATCCCGCCTACCTGGAGACGCTGTTCGCCACCGGACTGCTCGGCGCCGTCTTCGTCCCGCTCAACACCCGGCTCGCCGTGCCCGAGCTGCTGCACCAGCTGACCGACTCGGGCAGCGGGGTCCTGGTCCACGCCAGGACCCCGGAGGAACGGGTCGCCGAACTCGCGGCGGGCGCACGGATTCCCACGCTCCTCGCCGTCGGTCCGGGACCGGGGCTGCCCTACGAGGAACTGCTCGCGGCCGCCGCCACCGAGCCGGTCGACGAGGAGGTGGGGCACGAGGACGCGTGCCTCATCATGTACACCTCGGGCACCACCGGCCGGTCCAAGGGCGCCGTCCTCACCCACGGCAACCTCGTCTGGAACAGCCTCAACGTGCTGGTCGACACCGACCTCGCCGGCGACGAGGTGGCCCTGGTCTGCGCGCCGCTGTTCCACACCGCCGCACTGAACATGAGCTGCCTGCCCACCCTGCTGAAGGGCGGCACCGTCGTCCTGGAGTCCTCCTTCGACGCGGAGCGCAGCCTGGGGCTCATCGAGGAGCACCGGGTGACCCGCATGTTCGGGGTACCGACGATGTACGACGCGATGGCCGCCGCGAGCGGCTGGGCCGAGGCGGACCTGTCGAGCCTGCGCACCCTGCTGTGCGGCGGCGCCCCGGTGCCGGGCCGTACGGCGCGCGCCTATCTGGACCGGGGCCTGGCCTTCGTCCAGGGGTACGGGATGACGGAGACCGCGCCGGGGGCCCTGGTCCTGGACCGGTCCGACTCGCTGACGCACGCCGGTTCGGCGGGCGTGCCGCACTTCTTCACCGACGTACGGGTCCTGCGGCCCTCGGGCGAGGAGACCGTGCCCGGTGAGGAGGGCGAGGTGGTGGTCGCCGGCCCGAACGTCTCGCCCGGCTACTGGAACCGCCCGGCGGCGACGGAGGCGGCCTTCCTCGACGGGCGGCGGTTCCGCTCGGGCGACGTGGCCACGGTCGACGCGGACGGCTACGTACGACTCGTGGGCCGCCTCAAGGACATGTTCATCTCGGGCGGGGAGAACGTCTACCCGGCCGAGGTGGAGGACGCCCTGCTCGAACACCCCGACGTGGCCGAGGCGGCCGTCATCGGCGTACCCGACCCCAGATGGGGCGAGGTCGGGCGGGCCGTCGTCGTCCTGCGCGCGGGTGCCGCACCCACGCCCGCGCGGCTGATCGCCCATCTGGAGGACCGGCTCGCCCGCTACAAGATCCCGCGGAGCATCGTCCTGGCTCCCGAACTCCCCCGCAACGCCACCGGCAAGCTGCTCAAGGACCCGATCCGGGCGCGCTACGGCACCGGCAACTGAGACCGGTCCGCCCCCACCGCCCCCACCACCCCCACCAGTCAAGGAGCACCGCCATGTCCGTCACCGTCCACGGGATCGACGAGATCCGCAACCGGTCCGGCGCCGACCTCGGGCACAGCGCCTGGGTCGAGATCGCCCAGCCGCGGGTCGACACCTTCGCCGACGCCACCGGCGACCACCAGTGGATCCACGTCGACCCGGAGCGGGCGGCCGCGGGTCCGTTCGGCGCCACCATCGCCCACGGCTATCTGACGCTCTCCCTGCTCATCCCGATGTGGAGCGAGCTGCTCGACGTCGAGGGCGTGTCGATGAAGGTCAACTACGGCCTGAACAAGGTCCGTTTCCCCGCGCCGGTGCGCGTCGGGTCCAGGATCCGGACGCACGGCCGGGTGGTGTCCGTCGAGGACGTCAAGGGCGGCGTCGAGGTCGTCGCGGACCTGACCGTGGAGATCGACGGCAGTGACAAGCCGGCGTGCGTCGCCCAGGCCGTGTACCGCTTCTACGCCTGACGTACGCAACCACCCGGGGGCGGCCGCACACGGCGGCCGTCCCTCTTGCGCGTGCCGGGCGCGTGTCAGCCGCCGTCCGCCGCCGGGTGCAGCGCCGCCACCGCGGCGAGCATCAGCTCCAGGGCGAAGGGGTAGCCGCTGTCCCTCATGTCGGCGGCGAGCAGCGGGAACGTCGCCGCGATGTTCGGGTGGGTCTCGGGCGGCAGCCTGCCGTACACCTCGTGCCAGACCTCCTCGTCCGCCACCCGGGCCGCCTCCGGCAGGGCGCGCGCGGCGGCGTCCTGCGCGGCGAAGGCCAGCGCCTGGTCCACGAAGGCGTGGTAGATCCGTACGGCGAGGGCGTCGGGGAATCCCGCCGAGCGCAGGGTGGCGAGGATCCTCTCGACGGCCCGTGTCTCGTGGCGCCGCCCCGTCGTGCGGTGCGCCGTGAGGAGCGCGGCCTGGGGGTTGGACTGGTAGCAGGCGTGGATGCGCAGCCCGATCGCGCGCAGGTCCGTCCGCCAGTCCCCGGTGGCCGTCCAGCCCTCCTGCGCGCGGCCGATCAGCTCGTCGGAGAGGGCGAGGAGCAGGGCGTCGGTGTTGCGGAAGTAACGGTAGAGGGCGCTGGGGTCGGCGCCGAGCGCCGCCCCGAGCCTGCGCGCCGAGAGGGCCGCGGCGCCGTGCTGCGCGATCAGGCGCAGGGCGGTGTCGACGATCAGCCGTTCGGAGAGCACGGCGCCCTGCTTGGTCGGCCGGCGACGCCGGCGGCCGGCTTCGGGAACCACGCGTTCTGACATGCACGGACCTTACGACAACACCATTGACGTGTAAACGGCCGCCCGGCTTCCATGTCCCCGTCCCCCCACTGTCGCCCCTCGTACTGGAGCTCCGTATGACCAAGGCAGATCTGGTCTTCACCCGCGGTCCCGTCTTCACCGTCGACCCGGCCCGCACGCGGGCGACCTCGCTCGCCGTCGTCGGCGACCGGATCGCGGCCGTCGGCCACGACGAGGTACGGGAGCTGATCGGCCCCCGCACCGAGGTCGTCGACCTGACCGGGAAGCTGCTGGTCCCCGGGTTCCAGGACGCCCACGTCCACGCCGTCTACGGCGGTACGGAGCTGGCCGAGTGCGATCTGACCGGTACGGTCGGCGTCCCGGAGTACCTGACCCGCATCCGGGCGTACGCGGACGCCCACCCGGACCACGCGTGGATCACCGGCGGCGGCTGGTCGATGGAGAGCTTCGACGGCGGGCTGCCCACCCGGCAGCTGCTGGACTCCGTGGTCCCGGACCGGCCGGCGTTCCTCGTCAACCGCGACCACCACGGCGCCTGGGCCAACACGCGGGCCCTCGAACTCGCCGGGATCACCGCCGCCACCCCGGACCCCGCCGACGGCCGCATCGAACGGGAGCCGGACGGCGGTCCCAGCGGGGTGCTCCAGGAGGGAGCCACCGCGCTGGTCTCCCGTCTCGTGCCCGCCGGCACCCCCGCCGACCGGCTGGCCGGCCTGCTGCGGGCCCAGGAACTGCTGCACTCGCTCGGCATCACCGGCTGGCAGGACGCGCTGCTCGGCGTGTTCGGCGGCAAGCCCGATCCCTCGGACGCCTACGTCACCGCCGCCCGGGACGGCTCGCTCACCGCCCGGGTGACCGGCGCGCTCTGGTGGGACCGGGACCGCGGCGCCGAGCAGATCGGGGAACTGGTCGCGCTGCGGGAGAAGCTGAGCCACGGACGCTTCCGGGCCGGCTCGGTGAAGATCATGCAGGACGGGATCGCCGAGAACTTCACGGCCGCGATGACCGCCCCGTACCTCGACGGCTGCGGCTGCGCGACGGCCAACACCGGCCTGAGCTTCGTCGACCCCGTGGCGCTGCGCGGGTACGTGGCCGAGCTCGACGCCCTCGGGTTCCAGATCCACTTCCACGCCCTCGGCGACCGGGCCGTCCGCGAGGCCCTCGACGCCCTGGAAGCCGCCGTGGCCGCCAACGGCCGGCGCGGCAACCGCCACCACCTCGCCCACCTCCAGGTCGTCCACCCCGACGACCTGGCCCGCTTCGCCCGGCTCGGCGCCATCGCCAACATCCAGCCGCTGTGGGCCGCGCACGAACCGCAGATGGACGCGCTGACCATCCCCTTCCTCGGGCCCGAGCGCGCGGCCTGGCAGTACCCCTTCGGTGATCTGCTGCGGGCCGGCGCCACCCTGGCCGCCGGCAGCGACTGGCCCGTCAGCAGCCCCGACCCGCTCGCGGGCATCCACGTGGCCGTCAACCGCAGGGACCCCGAGGCCGATCCCGCCGACGACCGGGTCTTCCTGCCCGAACAGCGCCTCGACCTCGCGACCGCGCTGGCCGCCTACACGGCCGGCTCCGCCCATGTGAACGGCCTCGACGACGCGGGCAGCCTGCGCCCCGGCCACCTCGCCGACCTGGTCGTCCTGGACCGGGACGTCTTCGCCGCGCCCCCGCAGGAGATCGCCGAGGCGAGGGTGGAGCGGACCTACGTCGGGGGCAGGCTCGTCCACTGCGCCTGAGGGGCCGACGCCGCTCCGGGGCGCCGTAGGGAGGACGCCCGTACGTCGAGCCGGGTCGGCACGAGCACCCCGGCCGACTCCCGCCGGCCCTCCTCCAGGACCGCCACGAGCAGTTCGACACCGGCCTGCGCGATCTCCTCGGGCCGCAGGCTCAGCGTCGTCACCGGCGGCTCGGTGTGCGCGGCCGTGACGTCCTCGCTCACACAGGCGAGGAGCAGGTCCCCGGGCACCTCGTAGCCCTGGCGGCGCGCCGCCTCCAGGACGAGGGGCGGGCTCGCCTCGGCCACCAGGAAGAGGGCGTCGGGGCGCAGCCCGTCCGGCCCCTCCCCGTCACCCGCCAGGGCGGTCTCGACCGCCCGTACGACCGGTCCGTTGCCGGGGGCCTCGGCGTACCCGATCCGCTCCGCCACGCCGTGGGCGGCGCACCAGCCCCGGTAGGCGGCGAGCACCTCCCGGTGGAACCGGGTGGTGCTGTCGGGCAGCACCATCGCGGGCCGCCGGGCCCCCTGTTCCCGGAGGTGGTCCAGGGTGCCGCACACGGCCGGTCCGGCTTCGACGTCCACCCAGTAGGCCCCCGGCCGCCCCTCGACGGAGCGGTCGCTGAACACCGGGATGCGGGCGGCGAGCAGGTCGCCGACGACCCGGTCGTCGGGGACGGGGTCGGCGACGACCACCGCGTCGAGCGGCAGGCCGGCCCACTCGCCCTGAAGGGAGCCGGCGGGCAGCAGCACCACGGCGTAGCCGCGTTGCAGCGCGGTCGCGGCGGTGGCGCCGGTGAGCCTGGCGAAGTACGGCGATTCCAGGAAGGACCAGGGGGTGTCGGCGAACTCTCCGACCATGTACCCGATCAGCCGGGCCCGTCCCGTGCGCAGCTGGCGGGCCGTCGCGTTGGGCCGATAGCCCATGACGCGCGCGGTCTCGCGCGCCTTCTCCCGCACCTCGGCGGAGAGGCGTCCGGTGCCGTTGAGGGCCGCCGAGACGGTCGTCTTGGACAGCCCCGCCTCGCGGGCCACGTCGACGAGCCGGACGCGCGGGGCGGGCTGCGGGGCGGCTTCGCCATGCCTTGGAACATCGGTCATGGGGACGATGCTGCCACCCCCGTGACCTCTGCAAAACCGTTCCCGCAAAGCCTTGTGCGGGAACGTTCCCGCATCAATACTCGCTCCATCCCCCAGCGCCCGTCACTACACCCGTAAAGGGGTGGGTCTGCATGCGCACGCCCAGGATCGCCACGCTCCTCGCCTGTACCGCCGCCCTCGCGGCCACCACCAGCGCCTGCTCGGGCGCCTCCGCTCCCCGGTCCGCCGACGGCGTCGGCGGCTACCAGGTCACCGCGACCTCACCGCCCGCGCAGGGCGCCCTGGACTCGTTCACCTGGTCCCTGTACGCCGAGCCCTACACGCTCGACTACGCCCTCGCGTACGACTACCCGCCGAACACCGTGCTCGCCAACGTCTGCGAGCAGCTCCTGCGGGTCACGCCCGACCTGAAGATCGAGCCCGGTCTCGCCGTCAAGTACGCGCAGCCCGACCCCCGCACGCTGGTCTACACCCTGCGGCCCGGAGTGAAGTTCCACGACGGGACGACGATGACCGCCGACGACGTGGTCGCCTCCCTGGACCGCCACCGGAACCCGGAGACCGGATCCCCCTGGGCCTCGGCGTTCAAGAACGTCACCGCCGTCGAGAAGACCGGCCCCCTGGAGGTCACGCTCCGGCTCTCCCGGCCGGACGTCCTCCTGAACGAACTCATGGCGGCCTCCCCCGGCACCGTAGAGAGCGCGGCCACCCTGGCCAAGGCCGGCAAGGACTACGGCACCCCGAAGGGCACGGTCAACTGCACCGGCCCGTTCGCCCTCGACCAGTGGGCGCAGGGCGAGAGCATCACCCTCAAGAAGAGCGCCGACTACTGGGACCGGTCGCTGACCCCCAAGTCCGCCGCCGTGAAGTTCACGTTCATCGAGGACGCCGCCGCCCGGGCCAACGCCTTCCTCTCGGGGACCGCCGACGGCGGGTACATGGTGCCCTCCTCCTCGCTGGCGCAGCTGCGGGGCAGCGGCAAGGGATCGGTCCTCTTCGGCCCCAACACCGCCGCGGCGAACCTGGCCGTCCTCGACTTCCACGGCACGCTCGGCGACCTCAAGGTCCGCAAGGCCCTGTCGCTCGCGCTCGACCGGAAGAACATCGTCAAGGCGGCGGCCGGCGGCGTCGGCTACCCGGCCAAGGCTCCGGCCGCGCGCGGCGCCTGGTCGCTGGCCCCGGAGAAGACCGCCTCGCTCTTCGACGCCGTGCCCGAGCCGTCGTTCGACGTCAAGGCCGCGCAGGAGCTCGTACGGGAGGCGGGGGCGACCGGCCGCACGGTCACCCTGGCCACGAGCACGCTCGCACCCGAGATCAGCGTCGTCGCCAACGCCGTCCAGGCCGCCGGCCGCCGGATCGGCCTCGACGTCCGGCTCAAGTCCGTCGCCCCGGAGGCGTACAGCAGCATCTTCACCGACCCGGGCGCACGCGCCGGCCTCGACCTGGTCATCACCAACGGGTACGACAACACCCCCGACCCGCTGGAGTTCTACCAGTACCTGCGCACCGGGGACTTCGGGAACTACGGCAGCTGGTCGAACGCCGAGTACGACGCCGCCTTCGACCAGGCCAACGCGCAGCCCGACCCCGCCGAACGGGCCGAGCTGACCGCCGCGCTCCAGCGGATCGCGCTGCGCGAGCTGCCGGTCATCCCCGTCTACGAGGCGCCCTACTCGGTCTTCCTCGGCGACCGGGTGACCGGCGCGCCGACCGGGATCGCGCAGCTGTACTACCCGTGGGCCGCGACGATCGGGGCCGCGAAGCGATGACCCGCTACCTCGTCGGACGGCTCCTCGGCCTGGTGACGGTGCTGTTCGTGACCTCCCTCGTGGTCTTCGGCTCCCTCCACCTCGCCCCCGGCGACCCGGTGTCCTTCCTGCTCCACGGCCGCCCCGCCACCCCCGAGGCCGTGTCGGCCCTGCGCTCCCAGTACCACCTGGACGACCCGCTGCCCGTGCAGTACGCGAAGTGGCTCGGCGGTGTCCTGGGCGGCGACTTCGGCCGCTCCGCGCAGTTCCACCAGGACGTGACGGCGCTCATCGGCTCGCGGCTGCCCGGCACCGCCCTGCTCGTCGGGTACGCGGCCCTGCTGGTCGCCGTCCTCGGGGTGGCGGGCGGCGTCCTCGCGGCGCTGCGGCCGGGCCTGCCGGACCGCGCGGTGCTCATCGGCACCGGCGTCGCCACGGCGACCCCCTCGTTCGTCACCGCCATCGCGCTCGTGTCGCTCTTCTCCGTCCGGCTGGGCTGGTTCCCGGGCCCGGGAGGCACCCCCGCGGGCTTCTCGGACCGGCTGTACCACCTGACGCTGCCGGCCTTCGCCCTGGCGCTGACCTTCGCGGGCATGCTCGCCCGGGTGACGCGTTCGGCGATGCTGGACGAGCTCGGCCGCGAGCACGTCGAGGTGGCGCACGCCCGCGGCGTCGCACCGTGGACCGTGGTGCGCAAGCACGTGCTGCGGGGCGCCCTGGGCCCGGTCGTCACCGTCGGCGGCACGATGCTCGCCGGACTGCTCATCAGCACCTCGATCGTCGAGACCGCCTTCGACGTACCGGGGCTCGGCTCCCTGCTCGTGCAGTCCGTGACCGCCAAGGACTTCGCCGTCGTACAGGCGGTCACCCTGCTCAGCGTGGCGGCCTTCGTCCTGGTGAACCTCGCCGTGGACCTGCTCGTCCCCCTCATCGACCCCCGGCTGTCCCTCCACGGGGAAGGCTCCTCATGACCCTCACCACGCCCTCCGCGGCCTCCCCGCCCGGCGCGGCTCCCGCGCCGCTGCGCCGCCGGCCCGGTCTGCGCCTCCTGCGCGGACTCGGCCAGGGCCCGCTGTTCACGGCCTCGGTGGCGGTGCTCGCCGCCCTCGTGCTGGTCGCGCTCCTCGCACCCGTCCTCGCCCCGTACGACCCCGAGGTGCTCGACCTCTCCTCGCCGCTCGTCGGCACCACCGGCGACCACCTCCTCGGCACCGACCAGTCCGGGCGGGACGTCCTGTCCCGGCTGCTCCACGGCGCCCGCACCGGCCTGCTCGGCCCCCTGCTCGTCGTCGGGGTCTCCACCCTCCTCGGCACCCTGCTCGGCGTCGTGGCGGCCTGGCGCGGCGGCTGGGCGGACTCGGTCCTGTCCCGCTCGATGGACATGGTCTTCGCGGTCCCCGGCCTGCTGCTCGCGATCCTGCTCGTGTCCGTCGTCGGCTCCGGCATGACCGCGCCCGTGATCGCCATGGCGGTGGCCTACACCCCGTACGTGGGACGGCTGGTGCGCGGGATCGCGCGCCAGGAGAAGGCCCGCCCGTACATCGAGGCCTACCGGGTGCAGGGCTGGTCCGGGTGGAACGTATGCCTGCGGCACCTGCTGCCGAACATCGCCCCGACCGTCTTCGCCCAGTCCGCGATGAACTTCGGGTACGCGCTGATGGACCTGGCGGCGCTCTCCTTCCTCGGCTTCGGCGTGCAACCGCCCGCCGCCGACTGGGGAGCCATGATCAACGAGGGCCAGTCGGCCGTCCAGCAAGGGGCGATGCTGCCCGCCCTGGCCCCCTCGGCGTGCATCGTGCTCGCGGTGGTGGCGTTCGGCATCGTCGGCGAGGGGCTCGCCGACCGGATCGCGAGGCGGGAACGGTGAACGCCATGACCGAGGAGAACCCCCCGCCCGACGGGCCGCCCGTCCTGGAGATCGACGGGCTCGGCGTCCGCCTGGCGGCCGACCGGGCGGCCCGGCCCATCCTGGACGGCGTCAGCCTGCGGGTGCTGCCCGGCGAGACGGTCGGCCTCGTCGGCGAATCCGGCTCCGGCAAGTCGGTGGCCTGCCGCAGCGTCCTCGGGCTGCTGCCCGCGGGCGCCCGCACCAGCGGGCACGTCCGGGTCGCCGGCCGGGACGTGCTCACCATGAACCGCGCCGAACGGACCGCGCTGCGGGCCCGGCAGGTCGCGATGGTCTTCCAGGACCCGCGGTCCTCCGTCAACCCGCTGCGCCGGATCGGCGACTTCCTCACCGAGGGCCTGCGCGCGGCCGGAACCCCCGCCGCCACGGCCACCGCCCGGGCCGAGGAGCTCCTCCACGCCGTCGGCATCCGCGATCCGCGGGGCGCCCTGCGCCGCCGTCCGCACGAGTTCTCCGGCGGCATGCTCCAGCGGGTGGTCATCGCCGCGGCGCTCGCGGCCGAACCCGCCCTGCTCGTGGCCGACGAGCCGACCACCGCCCTGGACGTCACGACCCAGGCGGAGGTCATCGCGATCCTCACCCGGCTGCGCGCCGAGCGCGGCACGGGCCTGCTCTTCGTCACCCACGACCTCGAACTCGCCTCCGCCGTCTGCGACCGCGTGTACGTCATGTACGCGGGCCGGATCGTCGAGACCCGGGGCACGGACGAGCTGTTCGAGCGGCCGCGCCACCCCTACACGGCGGGGCTGCTCGCCTGCACCCCGCGCATCGAACGGGGCTCCCCGGCCCCCCGGCCCGTCCCCGGCCGCCCCGTCTCGCTCGCCGAGGCGCCGCCGGGCTGTGCCTTCGCCGCGCGCTGCGTCCACGCCCTGCCGCGCTGCACCGAGGAGACACCCGCACTCGCGCGGTACGGCGACGGCCTCGCCGCGTGCCACCGCGCCGACGAAGGGATCACGCTGTGACGACCACCCCGACCCGCGAACTCGTCGTCCAGGGGCTGTGCAAGCGGTACGGCGACCACGCCGCCGTCGACGACGTGTCGTTCACCCTGGCACCGGGAGCCTCGCTCGCCGTCGTCGGGGAGTCCGGCAGCGGCAAGACCACCACGGCGCGCATGCTCGTCGGCCTGGAACGCCCGGACGCCGGCACCGTACGCCTGGGCGGCCGGGACCGTACGGCACGGGTCCGCGGCCGGGCCGAACGGCTCGCCCGGGCGCGGGAGATCCAGATGGTCTTCCAGGACCCCTACCTGTCGCTGGACCCCCGGGTGACGGCGGCCGGATGCGTGGACGAGGTCCTGCGGCTCCACACCCGGCTGGACGCGGCCGCCCGCCGGGCCCGGGCCGCCGAGCTCCTGGAGCAGGTCGGCCTCGGCCCACGCGAGGCCTCGGCGCTCCCGCGCCGCCTCTCCGGCGGGCAGCGCCAGCGCGTGGCCATCGCACGCGCCCTCGCGGTGGAGCCCGGGGTCCTCGTGCTGGACGAGGCCGTCGCGGCGCTCGACGTCTCCGTCCAGGCGCAGATCCTCGAACTGCTCGCGGCGATCCGCCGCGAGGCCGGCGTCGGCTACCTCTTCGTCACCCACGACCTGGCGGTGGTCCGGCACATCGCGGACGAGGTACTGGTGCTCAAGTCGGGGAGGGTCGTGGAATCGGGCCCGACCGACCAGGTCCTGGACGCCCCGCAGCACCCGTACACCCGGCTCCTGCTCGACTCCGTCCCCCGCCGCGGCTGGGACCCGGGCGCGGCGGCGGCGGGGCGGCGGGGGCTCGGCTGACCGGAGCCGGGCGGTACCACAGGCCGAGACCAGGAGTGGCGAACTCCCGTTCGGCGTACGCAAGTTCAGGTGTCCGGATGCTTCTACTTAGGTAGACGGCCCGTCTTCTACCTAAGTAGATTGCCGCCATGCCGGACGTGAACCTGACGCCGCACACCCAGACGCTGCTGCGCGCCCTCCTCGGCCAGGGCGTCGACACCGGGCAGCGCTCGGTGGTGCTCACCGAGGGGCTGTACGGGCTGGACCTGGTCCGGCGGACCGGGCTGCCCAACGGCACGCTGTTCCCCATCCTCGAACGGCTGCGCCAGGCGGGCTGGGTGGAGCGGTACTGGGAGCAGGACGCCATAGCCGAGGCCCAAGGCCGCCCCCGCCGCCGCTTCTACCGCATCAGCCCCAAGGGTGCCGTCCTCGCCCCGCAGGCCCTCGCCGAGGCGAGCGCCGCGGCACCGGCGGTGGCACGGCCGGGCATCGGACGCCCCGGACTGGCCGGGGGTACCGGTGAGTGACCGCGGTAGCGCCACGCGCGCCGCGCGGCCCGGCTCGCGGGTGACGGCGGTCCTTCTCGCGGCCGTCTGCGCCGGCTACGCCGCGGGATCCGCCCTGGGCTGGTGCGGCTCCCGCCAACTCGCCCTCGTCATGGGCGATTTCACGCTGACCGCCACCGCCGTGCTCGCCGCCGCGGCCTGCTTCCGCCAGGGACTGGCCTCCGACGGCCGAAACCGGCCGGCCTGGCTGCTGTTCGGGCCGGCCTTCACGATGGCGGCCCTCGGGCACCTGGCCGCCCCGCTCCTGCCGGGCTTCGTACCGCCCGCCGTCGTGGGGCTCGCGCTCCTGGCCAGACGGCCCGCGAGCTGGGCCGGCCGGGTCTGTATGGGAATCGACGTGTGGCTGGTCGCCGGCTCCCTGTTCGTCCTGTACCGGAGCCTGGCGACGGCCGGCGCCGTTCAGCACGCCCCGTCCGCCTCCGCGCGTGCGCTGCTGGACATCGCCCTCGTGGCGTTCGCGCTCGTCCTGCACTTCCACCGTTCCGGTCCCGGCCGCCCGGCCGTCGGCACGGCCGCTGCCGCCCTGGTGTCGATCGGGGTGGGTGACCTGCTCGTCGCGACGCCCTTCCACGACACCGCCTGGTTCGGCGGCCCGCTCCTCGTCGCCTACGCGCTCAGGCGCTCCCGGCGGACGGACACGGCCGCGGCCCCTCCCCCGCGGCCCGGAATCCGGATCGGCAGCCGCTCGACCGGTGCCGCACTGCTCACGCTCGCGCCGTACCTCGCCACGGCCGTCGGCATCCTCGGGATCCTCCACGACGCCCTCGACGACGGCCGTGTCGACAGGGCGACCCTCATCGCCTGCGGCAGCACCGTCATCGGCGTCGTGTTCCGGCTGGGGATCGTGCTCCTGGACAACATGAACCTCGTCCAGGAGCTGGCCCAGAAGGAGAACCACTTCCGCGCCCTGATCCAGTCCTCCAGCGACGTCATCATGATCGCCACACCGAACGGCGTGCTCCAGTACGTCAGCCCCGCCTCCAGCGGGGTCTACGGCCGGGCAGCCGAGGAGCTCGTGGGGCAGGAACTGGTGGCGCTGGTCCACCCGGAGGACGTCGGGCTCCTGGTCCACGAGATCCGCCGGTTCCTCGGCGCCGACGCCCTGGAGGAGCCCACCACGCGCCTGGAGTGCCGTTTCCGGACCGGCGACGGCAGCTGGCTCGACGTGGAATCGACCATCAGCCGCTACCAGGGCGGACTGATCTTCAACAGCCGGGACGTCACCCCCCGCGTCCGGCTCCCGGCCCGGATCGGCCGGCCTGCCGATCCGGATCTCCCGCCGCCCGCGCCCGGATTCGCGCCCTCCGAACCCCACGCGGACGAGGGTGACACCGGCGAACCGCCAGACGGCGACGCGCCCCGGGAGAACCGTGCCCCGGCGGGGGCACGGGGGCCGGGGAGCCGCGCGAAGGAGCCCGGCGGGCGGGTGCTCCACTTCGGAGCGCTGCTGCTGCCCACGGAGGAGCGCAGCGGGTGGCTGGAGGAGCAGAGGGCCATCCTCTACTGCCTTCCGGGGCGCCGCGAGCAGTGGAGATGGATCCTCAAACAGTTGTTCGCCATGCCCAGATTCGCCTACACCGTCCGCAGCGGCCGCGACAAGGAGTCCGCATGACCACCCCGCCCCCGCCCTCGCCTCCCCGCCCGGAGCCGGCAGCGCAGCCCGTCCCCGTCCCCGCACCCGCAGCGGTGCCGGCACCGGCCCCGGCACCCCCGCCACCCCCCGACGCGGAGCCCCTGGTGAGCGCGCGGACCGCGCTGGTGCTGCTGACGGCGGCCTTCATCGGTACGGTCCTCGGCGCCCTCACCGTCCTGTCGACGGGCAATGCCGCCGGGGGCCTGATCGCCGCCCTGTCCGGCTTCGGGGCGGCCACTGTGGGCCTGCACAAGCTGATCGGCCGATGACGGCGCTCACCGCCCCGCGGCGTCCTGCCGGTCCACGACGAGGAGGGCCACGTCGTCGCCCAGGCTGCCGTGCGTGTGCCGCAGGAGGGCTCGGCGCAGGCCCTCCAGGAAGCCCTGACGGGAGTGGTCGCGCAGGGTGGACACGGCCCCGGCCAGGTCGAAGAAGGCCCTGTCGCGGTCGCGGGCCTCGATGACGCCGTCGGTGTGCAGCAGGAGGCGGTCGCCCGGGGTGAACGGGTAGGTCTCCGTGCCCGGCGGGGGACCGGTGATGAACTCCTCCAGGCCCAGCGGCGGCTGGGGCGTGCCGGGCGTCAGGGGCCGGACCTCGCCCGCGTGGAGGAGCAGCGGCGCGGGGTGGCCGCGGTTGACCACCTCGACGTGCGGGCCGTCCGGGACCTGGGCGACGAGGGCGGTGACGAACCCCTCCAGGAGGGGGTCGGTGCCGTCGGCCGGGTCCGTCTCGGCGTGGACGCTGGTGCTCGCGAGGGCGGCGTCCCTGCGGAGGGCCGCCGCGCAGTGGTTGACGACCTCGACCAGGTCGGCCTCGTAGTGCACGGACTCCCGGAAGGCGCCCAGGACCACCGCCGCGGCCCGTACGGCGGGCAGCCCCTTGCCCCGGACGTCCCCGACGATCATCCGGACCCCGTACCGGGTCTGGACGGCGTCGTACAGGTCGCCGCCGATCTGGGCGCCCGCCTCGGCGGCCAGGTACATGCTGGCCGCGCGGACGGGGCCCAGCCGGTCGGGCACCGGCCGCAGCAGCACCTCCTGGGCGGCCGCGGCGATCCGCCGGACCTGGTTGAGCTGGCCCTCCCGGCGCGTGCGGGCGGCGCGGCTCGTCGTGAAGCTCGCCGCCGTGACCAGGGACAGGGCGAGGAGGTTGGTGTAGACCTGTTGGCCGCCCCAGGCGTGGTTGTGGGTGGCCGTGACAACGCTGACCACAACGGCCACTCCCGCCGCCGCGAGCGTGCCCCTGGGGCCGGTGGTCACCGCCGCCAGGGCGGGCGTGGCGACCAGCAGCGGCCCGGTGTAGACGACGTGCGCGGGCGTGAGCTCGACCAGGAGGACCAGCAGGGCGATCAGGAAGGGCACGCACTCCGCGAGGAGGAAGAGGACCTGGTGGTGACCGCCGGCTCCCGGTCCCGGGGACGAGCGCGAGGGCGCTCTCATGAGTACAGCCTGCCCCTGCCGCATGCACGGACGCCACTCCATGCGCGCGCCCCTGCACCGTGCCCCGAGGCCGGCCGGCGCGGGCGCGGCCACCCGAAGGGGCCACGCCGGGAACCCGTCTGCCCCGCTCGGCACGACACGGCCGCGTGCGTGGGGAAACGTCGGGGGAGTGCGGGGAAGCCCCCGAAAGCCCCCAAAGCCCCCACCCCCTTCGTGAAGAGGCACGCATGGACGAGGCCGAGCGGTACGAGCGATACGCCGGCGGCAGCCCGGAGGCCGAGCGGCTGGTCTTCGAGCGGCTGGCGAAGGAGCTGCTGCGCGTACAGCTCAAGGCGCAGCGGAGCAGCGGAGCGGCCGCCCCGGAGCGGACCTTCCACGCCAAGGCGGTGCTCGGCGTGGAGAACGGGCGCCTGCGGTTCCGCGACGACCTGCCCGAGCCGCTGCGGAGCGGGTTCGCCCGGCCCGGCGCCGAGTACCCGGTGACGGTCCGGCTGTCCAACGCCAGCGGGGTCCGGCGGCCCGACTCCGCGCCCGACCTGCGCGGGGCGGCGCTGCGCGTCGAGGTGGGGCCGGAGGAGACCCACGACCTGCTGATGACCAGCTTCCCGGTCTCCCACGCCCGGGACGCGCGCGAGTTCGTCGCCTTCGCCAAGGCGATGGCGGGCGCCCGGTCGCGGCCCGCCCAGGGGTTCGCCCTGTTCGTCAGGCTGCCCCTGGCGGTCGGCTGGTCCACGGCGGCCCGGATGCGGCGCAACGTGATGGCGGGGACCAGGCGGACCGTGTCCAGCCTGGCGCTGGAGACGTACTGGAGCCGGGGCGCGATCCTGTGGGGCGGCGCGGGGCCGGTGCGCTACCAGCTGCGGCCCGCTCCGGGCACCGCCCCGGCCCCGGCGGGGCCGCCGGCCGGTCCCGACGGCCTGCGGGACGAACTGGCGCGGCGGCTGGGGGCGGGGGACGTCGTCTTCGAGCTGTGCGTGCAGCGTTACGCGGACCCCGGGCGCACCCCGATCGAGGACGGCGCGGCCGAGTGGAGCGAGCGGGACGCGCCGGTGGTGCCCGTGGCCACGCTGACGATCCCGCGCCAGGACCTGCACACGGCCGGTGCGCGGGCCGCCGCGGCGCGGGTCGAGCTGCTGGCCTTCAACCCCTGGCACACCTCGGAGGGCTTCCGTCCGCTGGGCAACCTCAACCGGGCCCGCAAACTCGCGTACGAGGCGAGCAGCGCGCACCGCCTGGGCCGCCGTTTCGTGACCGTGGAGCCGCGCCGCAACGCCCTGCTCGGCACCCCGCTGCGGGCCGCGTTCCGCTCCGTGAACCGGGTCGTCCCGTGGCACCGGCTGCCCACGCCGGTCGCGCTGCTGAACCTGATGGCGTTCCGGCAGACGCTGCGCCGGCACAACCTGATCGACACCGAGCTGCACGAGGCGCCGCCCCAGGCGGGTCCGGTGGAGCCGCCCGTGGACGAGGAGCTGCTGGTCAGGCGCAGCTACGACGGCAGCCACAACGACCTGTCCGAGCCGCGGATGGGCGCCGTCGGCGCGGCCTTCGGGCGTTCCATGCCGCCGGACTACCGGCCGGAGCGGTTCGACACCCCGAACCCGGTGGTCGTCAGCCGGGAGCTGCTGCGGCGCGAGGCCTTCATCCCGGCGACGTCGCTGAACGTGATCGCGGCGGCGTGGATCCAGTTCCAGGTGCACGACTGGGTCAACCACAAGCGGTTCCCGGTGGGCACCCGGAGCGTCGAGGTGCCGATGCCGCCCGGCACGGACTGGCGGAACACCCCGGGCGGGCCGCGCGAGAAGGTGATGCGCTTCGGCGACGACGATCCGCTGGACGCGGCCGGCAGCGGGCGGCCCCCGATCCGGTTCGCCGGCGGGGTGTCGCACTGGTGGGACGGCTCGGAGGTGTACGGCGGCGACCAGGCCGTCGCCACGTCCCTGCGGGAGCCGGACGGCGGCGCCGGGCTGCGGCTGGAGCAGGGGCACCTGCCGACGGGTGCGGACGGCCTGCCGGTGACGGGGTTCAGTGACAACTGGTGGCTCGGCCTGAGCGCCGTGCATACCCTCTTCGCCCGCGAGCACAACGCGGTGTGCGCGGCCCTGCGCGGCGAGTACCCGCACCTGGACGAGGAGCGGATCTACCACACGGCGCGGCTGGTCGTCTCCGCCCTCATCGCCAAGATCCACACGGTGGAGTGGACGCCCGCGATCCTGGCCACCAGGACGCTCGACATCGGGATGCGGACGAACTGGGAGGGGCCGCCGAAGAACTGGCTCGACCAGCTGGGCGTCTGGCTGCTGGAGGCGAACGCCGGGGACGGCATCCCCAGGACCCTGCCCGAGCACCACGGGATCCCGTACGCCCTGACGGAGGAGTTCGTCACGGTCTACCGGATGCACCCGCTGATCCCGGACGACTACGAGTTCGTCGACCACCGCTTCGGCCGCCGGCTCGACACCCTCGGCTTCGCCGACCTGCAGGGCGCCGCGGCGGAGCCGCTCATCCGCAAGACCGGGCTGGTGGACTCCCTCTACTCACTGGGCATCGCCAACCCGGGAGCCATCACCCTGCACAACTTCCCGCGCTCGCTCATGGCGTTCCAGCGCGACGGGGAGGTGATCGACCTGTCCGTGGTCGACCTGGTGCGCACCCGGCGCCGGGGCGTCCCCCGCTACAACGACTTCCGGGCCGGGCTGCACAAGCCGCGGATCCGCCGGTTCGAGGACCTCTCCCAGGACCCGGGGACGGTCGCGCGGCTGCGGGACGTCTACCGGTCGGTGGACGACGTCGACACGGTGGTGGGGCTGTTCGCCGAGAACCCGCCCGCGGGGTTCGGCTTCAGCGACACCGCCTTCCGCGTCTTCATCCTGATGGCGAGCAGGCGGCTGCAGAGCGACCGCTTCCTCACCGTCGACTTCCGGCCCGAGATCTACACCCCGCTCGGCATGGACTGGATCGCCCGCAACGGCATGACGAGCGTCATCCTGCGGCACTGCCCCGAGCTGGCGGGGGTACTGCCGCGCGGGGCGAGCGCGTTCGCGCCCTGGCGGCCGGTCCAGCCGGTCCGCAACCACGACGGCCGCGGCTGACCGGGGAGGGGACGTGTCCGCACCTGAAGCCACCGGCCGCCGCCACCCGGGCCTGGAGGAGCTGCTCACCCGGCCGCTGCTGCAGACCGTGTTCGGCCGGCGCACCCACCGGGTCAGCCGGGGCGCGTGCGTGCCGGCCGGGTCGATGAGCTACAGCTCCCCGCACCGGCCGCGGCCGCTGGACGAGCTGGAGGAGGCGGTGCTGATCGCCCTCACCGGCTCCTCGGGGCTCACCATGCCCGACCGCCCCTTCGAGGACCCGCGCGACCACAAGCCGATCATGGCGAAGCCGAACCTGAACATGACGGGGCGCACCGCCGGCAGCCCGGACAACGCGCAGGCCACCCACTTCTTCATGATCAACGACAGCGGGACCTACTACCTGCGCAAGCTGCCGCCCGCCCCGGGGGCCGCCTTCGACCCGGACACCCTGGTCGAGCGGGCCCGCACGGCCAAGGTACGGGTGCTCGACCACCGGCTGGACGTCGTGGAGGGGATGCGCGACTTCCCCGCCTACCTCGACTCCAACCGGTTCCTGTCCAACCTGCCGGGCACCACCCTGTTCCTGCCGGTGGTCGACCTGTCCCACCAGTACGTCAACGCCCTGATGTACCTGCTCACCCAGCCCGACGGGGCCCGGCCCACCCTCGTCGACGACCGCAACTTCTACCGTCCGGCCGGGGTCCGCAAGTGGATCGACAACGGCTTCCTCAACCCCGAGATCAAGATGCCCCTCGGCGCCCTGGGGCCGATGCGCACCCAGATCGAGGCCGACCTGCTGCTGCAGAACATGATGCTGGTCGCGGACGCGATGGGGCTGGGCGCCTGGATCCACGCCTCGATCAGCCCGCAGATCATGCTCGGCGACCCGAAGTTCTCCCGCGCCTACGGACGGATGCTGGGCTTCGACTTCGTCACCCCGAGGTTCCGTCCCCTCGACGTGGTGCGCTGGCAGGTGCCGCTGCCGAAGTACGCGGCGCTGCGCGCCCACCCGGTGGGGCTGCGGTCCGGCGGCGAACACCTCATCAAGGCCGCCTGCCCGCCCCACTACCCGTCGATGCGCGAGGCCGTCGACTCCGTCGTGCGGTCCAAGTTCGGCGAGAAGGGCGTCTACGCGGACAAGGAACTCTTCGACCGCGTCTACAAGGACGACTACGCGCGGCGCTACCTCGCCGAGGCGAGCGAGTACGACCGGCAGGTCATCGACTGCGCCCGGGACATCTGCGTCTACATCCACGAGACCCACGGCCGGTTCCCCGCGCACACCGACGCCATCCACGTGCCCGGCGTCTGGCTCCAGGCGCACCACGTGGAGTCCGAGTACTACGACCGGTTCTTCCGCAGCGGCCTGACCGACGCGCACCGCCGGCACGCCGCGCACTGGGACGCGTAGGAAACGCAGAGAGCGGGGCGAGGCGATGAGGGTCTACGAGGCCATCGTCAGAGGGCTGGAGGGCATCGGGGTGCGGGCGGCGTTCGGCGGTGCCGGGGAGAACGCGGCCGGCCTGATGCTGGCGCTGAAGCACTCGAAGCTGATCCGGCCCGTCATCACGCGCCACGAGCAGGCCGCGTCGTTCATGGCCTGCGGCTACGCCATGTACACGAACCGGCTCGGCTTCTGCTTCGCGACGGCCGGCCCCGGCGCGTTCAACCTGTTCTCGGGGCTGGCCGTGGCCATGTCGGACTCCTATCCCGTGCTCGCCGTCTCGGGGTACGCGTCGATGGAGTGGCGCGGATGGGGCTCGCTCAACGAGACCTCGGGCCTGAACCGCACACCCGACTCGCAGGCCATGTTCGCCGCGACGACCAAGAAGTCCTTCCTGCTCACCGACGCCGCCGACACCTGCGACGTGCTGGAGGAGGCGGTGAACACGGCCTTCGAGGGCAGGCCCGGGCCGGTGCACATCCACGTGCCCGAGAACCTCACCCACCGGGGCGTCGAGGTACGAGGCTTCCGGCCGGTCCGGCTGGACGTGGCGCCGGTGCTGCCCGATCCGGCGCGGGTCGAGGAGATCGCGGACGTACTGGCGGACGCCCTCGCGCGGGGCCGGCGGGTCGTCGCGCTCGTCGGCTTCGGCGCGGTGCGCAGCGGGGCGGGGCCCGAGGTCAAGCGGCTGATCGAGCGCTTCCGGATCCCGCTGCTCACCACCCTGGACGGCAAGGGCATCGTCTCCGAGGGGCACCCGCTGTCGGTCGGCGTCTTCGCGGACAGCGGCCACTCCAGCGCGTGGAAGGCCTTCCGGGAGGCGGACGTGGTGCTGTGCGTCGGGAACTCCCTCAACCAGCACGCGACGTTCAACTACCGCCCGGACCTCTTCGAGGGCAAGGTGCTCATCCACGTGAACATCTCCGAGGGAGAGTTCCACAAGGCCTACCCGCCCGACCACGCGCTGCTGTCCGACGCGCGCCCGGCGGTCGCCGCGCTGACCGAGGCACTGGAGCGGCGGGTGGGCGAGGTTCCGCCGGTGGAGGTCGAGGGCCGGGACTACGAGGCCCGGCACATCACGCACCTGACGGGCGGGATCCACCCGGGGCAGCTCGCGCAGTCGATCGGCCGGATGCTGCCGCCGCGCGGGGTGCTGCTCGCCGACGCGGGGGCCCATCTGGCGTGGCTGGGGTACTACGTGGAGCTGGAGGAGGGACAGAACTTCCGCAAGGCCGGCTCCTTCGGGCCGATGGCCGGGCACGTCAACGGGGCCATCGGGCTGAAGGTCGCCCACCCGGACCGGACGGTGGTGGTGGGCTGCGGCGACGGCTGCTACTCGCTGTCCGGCTTCGAGCTGATGACGGCCGTGGAGAACGAGATCCCGGTCATCTGGGTCGTCTTCAACGACTCGCAGTTCAAGCTGATCAAGCTCTTCCAGCTGGCCACCTACGGGGAGTCGGCCCTGGTCGAGTTCCGCAACCCGGACTTCGCGGCGTACGCGCGCGCCTGCGGGGCGGAGGGTCACCGGGTGGAGACCCTGTCCGAGTTCGAGGAGGCCTTCCGCTCGGCCCTGGCCTCGGGCCGGCCCGCGCTGATCGACGCCCGGATCACCCGGTGGGCGGTGCCGCACTACAGCCCGTCGCCGAACGGGGTGATCGCGGGGCTGGTGGAGACGGTGGAGGAGCGGCTGCGGGGGCTGGTGGACTGAGCGGCCGGGCCTACTTCGGCCGGGAGTCGCCGCCGGCCAGGCTGCGCCACACGCCGACGACGACGGCCAGCTGGGCGGCGAGGTAGGCGATCTGGGTGGACAGTCCGCGCATCTGGTAGACCGACAGGAGCAGCCCGACGCTGCTGGGCCAGAACTTCCTCTCCTCGCTGAACGTCGCCATGTCCATCCAGATGCTGGTGAGCGTCAGGACCAGGAGCATGAGCGCGACGTGCAGGAAGACGTACCCGAGTTCGGTGTCGGTGATCTGGGCGATCAGCGCTCCGACGCAGATGGGGATGGCGTACGCGGCGGTCAGGCTCAGGGCGCGCACCGGACTCCGGCGCCCCGGCAGCAGACGCCACAGGGCCCCCAGGACGAGGCCCGCGCCGGCCCATGCGACCTGCCACGCGCCGAACTTCGCCGCGATCTCCATCAGCCCGTTGGGACTCTGGAACGTGGACATCCGGATGTGGGCGTCCCTCAGATAGGCCATCCAGACCAGGGCGGCACTGGCGGGGAGTCCGAAGCAGAAGGCCAGCCGCGCGGCGTGCCGGGCGTTGTCCCACCAGTCCTGGCCGGGCCCCCAGCTGAGGGCGGCGTCCAGTACCGAGATCTGGGCCGGCGGATGGCCCTTGCCCCAGCCGTCGAACAGCCATTGGTGCAGACCGTCCAGTTTCGCCTCCAACTCCTCGCGTTTCATCCCACCTTCCCCCCGGCCACGGTCCAGGGAGTAGATCTGGTGGTGCAGGTTGCGGAATTCGTGGGCCTTCGCGAGCAACTGGTTCCGGCGCCGCCTCGAACCCAGTCTGCGCGTGCAGAACTGTTCTCCCGTCCGTCCCAGCACGGAAGCCCGCCGGCCCACCGCCACCAGGGCGTGCAGGGAGGCGATCATCATCAGGATCCAGAGGCCGAACAGCGCGTTGGAGCCGGCGAACTCGACCTGGCGCAGCCCCACCGTCAGGGCGAAGATCACGACCGTCAGGAAGAGGTCGACACCGGCCGGTCCGAGCGAGATCCCCCGCTGCACGTCATCGGACCGGGCCCGCCTTGCCTTGACGCGCAGGTGCAGCAGCGCGACGAGCGCGATGCCCGCCAGCAGCCAGGCGTAGGCGTAGACCCAGGCGAGCCCGATGTAGGCGAACTCCCGCATGAACCGGAGCCGCGCTTGGGCGCGTTCGGTCCCGGACGGATCGACGAGCCAGTAGGCCCGCCGCCACTGGCGCTCGCGAGTCCACCAGTTGGAGGCGAAGAGGGCCACCACGGCCACCGCCAGCAGGCTCCCCGCCACGGCCGTGCAGCGAGCCGGAGCCCTGCCCCAGGCGGCGTTCCAGGACCGCGGGACCAACTCCCCCTCCCGCGCGAAACGCCACGCCCACGCCGCCATCGCGGCCAGCCACAGCCACAGCGTCGCCAGCGACAGCAGCGCGTACCCGACGAGCTGGGGAGTGCCGGCCCTGGACGATCGCAGGCCCACGACCAGCAGCAGGCAGAACAGCGCCGTGATCGACGCGGTGACGGTCACGACACAGACCTGACGGCGTTCGCCGCCCTCGCCCCCGGGGCTCCGGTCGGCTCCGGGCTGCCGCGCCGCGGGGAACGGCCCGATGTGACACCACGGCTGGGCCACGAGCACCAGGACCAGGCCCAGTGCGATGGTGACGACGGAGGACCAGGACGTACGGAGCATGGCCGGGTACGTCATCGCCAGGTGCAGCGCCACGGCCACCGCGGCGCTCAGCGCGACCCAGAGCACGACCACCCGCGCGAGGACGCTCCGTCCCCGCGGTCCGGACAAGGGGGAGGGTTCCTCCCGCGCGGCGTGGTGGACGGCCAGCACGATCAGCGCCCAGGTGAACACCCACCAGGAGGCGACGCCCGCCCATCCCAGCGACCCCCACCTCTCCCCCACGTTGAAGGAGCGCTGCCAGGGCGGATCCAGGAAGACCTGCACCCTGATGGGTTTGGGGGGATCGATCCAGACCAGCCGGTCCGAATCGGCGGAGGCCACCTTGGGAGCGATGTCGTGGGCGTCGAGACCGTTCAACTTCACCTCGACCTGACCCCACTTGCTGTGGTCCAGTGCCCTGGGCGGCACGAGGCGAACGGTCCATTCCGTACCGGCCGCATCGACGCCGATGATCCAGGGGCCGAGGTGGAATCCTCGATTCTGTTCGATCCAGGCGGTCGCTTCGTAGTCCACGGTGACCACGTCGCCCCGCACCGTCACCCGCGGCTCCCGGTAGCGCCACTCGCGGTTGCGCGCTTGGTCGTGGTCGTCACGCAGCAGGCAGCGCATGACCGTCTGGTATTCGTCCGATCTCTCACTGCTCGCCAGGAACAGCGCGGGGGGCCATTGGTCCGCCGAGACACTGACGGTCAGGTTCGAGGTCACCTGGGCGTAGATGCGGTCGTGGTAGTCGAAGTCGATACTGGCGGAGACGTTGCGGGCCTTCAGCCGCTCCCTGTCGCAGGGGTCGGCGACCGCACCGTGCGCCCGCGCCGCTCCTCCCCCGCCCATTAGCACAGCCGTCAACAATAGAAGAAGCAACCACCACCGGGTTTTCACGATCGCGCCCCGTCCGCACCGCCTCGTCCAGCACCCCGTCCTCGGAGCCTTAACACGCGGGCACGACCGCCCGCACGGGACGCGCGGCCGCAGGTCCCGGCACTCACCCCGTCGGCCGCCGCCAACGGGATTGCACGGGACCGGCCGGCGTTCGATGATGGCAACGGGGACCGCCGACACCCCACGGGACATGTCATGACCCATTCCAAGGAATCCACCATCGCCCGGAAGCCGCTCCCCCGCTTCGAGGAAGCCGAAGGGCTGGGGCCCTCCGACGCGGCTTTCGTACAGGACCTCGTCGACGTGCTCGAGAAGCACGGCAACCTGGACCGCTTCGGCCTGTGCCTGCTGCACGACCACTTCCCGCTCGCCGCGGACGAGATCATCGTGGAAACGAACGACTCCGCGGCGCGCACCCTGCACGCCCATGTGGAGAAGACGGACCGGACCCGGCACGTCAAGCCCTCCCAGTGGCGGTTTGCGCCCCACGGCACGGCCGGCGCGCAGGGCCCCTACCAGGTCGTCATGCTGTGCGACCCGCTCGACCTGTGCCCCGGCCGCGAAGGCCGCAACGGTTGACCGATGCCGCCGACCGGACGGCCCTCGCGGGCCGTCCGGTCGACTCTTGCCCGCGGCGGGTCACGCCGGACCACGCCGGACCGCGCGTACACCACGCCGACCGGCGGACCGCGGCAAGATAGCAGCCCTCCGAGCCCTGCCCCGGATGTTTGTCCGATGGTGATGGTCCTTCCGCGACGGCCCCGGACGGGGCACTAGCGTCCCGTGGCACCCCAGGAGTGCGGGTGCGCACCGCAGGGCGCCTGCCGTCGCTGCCGCCCCGCTCCTCCTGACGGCCCACGGAGCGAGGAGGCACTGTGCTGTCATTGCGACGGCGATCCGTCAGCGGCTTGTCGGTGGCCACGAGATACACGATCGGGAGCGGTCTGGTCATCACCGCCCTGGCCGTCACGCTCATCGCGCTGCTGATCCCCGTGTCGAAGTTCGGCGACCGGGCGTCGGCCGCCGCCGCGTCGGGAACGGCCGCCAAGCCGGGGATCGAGGACGACGGCGCCGGGACCATGAGCACGGCGTACGGGCCGCTGTCCGCCGCCGACCGGGACTTCGTCCGCAAGGTACGGCTGGCCGGGCTCTGGGAGCTGCCGGCGGGACGGCAGGCGCAGCAGCGCGGGACCCGTCCCTCGGTGCGCACCGCCGGGATGCACCTGGTGGAGGGGCACACCGAGCTGGACCGGCAGGTGCTCCAGGTCGGCCAGGCCCTCGGCATGGACCTGCCCGACAAGCCGAGCGCCCAGCAGCAGGACTGGCTGAACCAGCTGACGAACGCCTCCAACGCCGAGTACGAGCGGCTGTTCATCCAGCTGCTGCGGCGCGCGCACGGCAAGGTGTTCGCGCTGCTGGCGCAGATCCGTGCGCAGACCCGCAACTCGATGGTGCGGTCCCTGGCGACCTCGGCCAACGCCACCGTGCTGGACCACATCACGGTCCTGGAGGAGAGCGGGCTGGTCGACTTCGACTCCGTCTCCGACACGGGCCCGGCGCCCGCCTCCCCCACCCCGGTCCACCACCAGGGGGCCGCGCCCCCTCAGATGTCCGACCGACGATACGAAGTGAAGTGATCGCATGAGTCACAAGGGCCACAGGCGCCCCCGGTTCAAGCTCCTCGCGGTGGTCTCCGCCCTGGTGCTGGGCGGCGGCGGGGTCGCCGTCGTCGCCGGCAACGCGAGTGCCGGGCAGGACGGCCGTACGGGACAGGTGACGGCCACCATCGACTGCCCGGACGTGGGCGACCGGCTGACCTCGGTCCCCGACCAGGCCAGGGGCGAGGTCGACGAGAACCTCGCCCAGCTGGACGTCCAGGTGGCCGACGCCTACCGGCAGCTCGCCTCCGGGCAGGTGCGGGGCACGTCGCAGAAGGACGCCCTCCTCGGCCGGCTGCGGGACCAGCGCGCGACGACGATCAGCAAGGTGTCCGACGCGATAGGCCGCTCCTCCGGGCGCCCGGAGGGTCTGGACAAGCTCAGCGGCTGCGAGATGAAGGAGGCCCCGGCGGCGCAGGACGAGGCGGCGCCCGACGCCGCGGCGGCCGCGGCCTCGGGTCCGGACGCCGCCGCCCGGAGCATCGGGCAGAAGAGCGGGCCGGCCAGGAGCGACTTCGTCGACATCACCAAGGTCAAGCCGAACGTACGCACCCCCGCGCCCTCGGGGGGCGCGTCCAAGGGGTCCTTCAGCTCCGAGTGCGGCCGCAACGAGAACGGCCACTTCAACCCCGACAACGTCATCGTCGCGCCGGGCGTCTCCAACGGCGCGCACCACATGCACGACTACGTGGGCAACAAGACCACCGACGCCTTCTCCACCAACAACAGCCTCGCCAACTCCGGTACCACCTGCGGCAACGGCGACCAGTCCACGTACTACTGGCCGGTGCTGCGGCTGCGCGACGGCCGGGCGGAGAAGGACGCCAAGGCGCCGGGCGGCGGCCAGGACGCCAACGTGGGCACGATCCTGAAGCCCAAGCAGGTGACGATCAGCTTCAAGGGCAGTCCCGTGAGTCAGGTCAAGGCGATGCCCCGGTTCCTGCGCATCATCACGGGTGACGCCAAGGCCTTCAGCAACGGCACGGCCAACGCCAACGCCTCCTGGAGCTGCACCGGCTTCGAGGACCGCCAGCTGAAGGACAAGTACCCGGTGTGCCCGAAGGGCAGTGACGTGGTGCGCACCTTCACCTTCCAGAGCTGCTGGGACGGCCGCAACACCGACAGCGCCAACCACCGCACCCACGTGGACTTCGCGGACAAGAACGGCCGCTGCAAGAAGGGCTTCACGGCCGTTCCGCAACTGGTGCAGCGGATCACGTACGGGGTCGCGCCGGGGTCGCGGATCGCGGTGGACAGCTTCCCCGAGCAGCTGCACAAGCCGGTGACCGACCACGGCGACTTCATCAACGTCATGTCGGACGGGCTGATGGCCAGGGCCGTGGGCTGCATCAACGGCGGGCGCACCTGCCGCTGACGGGACGGACGGGGCGGTGGCCCGGAGCCTGAGGGCTCCGGGCCACCGCCTTCGTGTGCCCGCCGGGACGGCGGGCGTGCGGCTCACAGGCCGTTGACGCGGGCCATCCGTCCGACGACCAGGGGGGTGAAGTCGGCGGTGACCACCCGTCCGTTCCTCCGGCCGGTACGCGAGTTCTGGCGCCGGACCTGGGCCATCAGCCGGCGGCTGCGCAGGGCCATCTCCAGTTCGAAGCGGGTCCGGGGGTCGCGCAGACCGGGCCCGAAGAGCTTCTCCAGCTGGCGCATCCGGTAGCGCACGGTCTGCGGGTGCACGCTCAGGGCTTTGGCCGCCTCCGGGGCGCCGCCGCCCTCCAGCCAGGCGAGCAGGGTGACCTCCAGCCGTTCGCTCTGGCGGGGCGTGAGGTCGGCGAGGGGCTTGAGCCAGCGGGCCGCCAGGGCGTGGGCGAGGGGTTCGTCCTGGAGCAGCAGGAGGGTCGAGAGGTGGTCGTCGACGAAGACGGCCCGGGTGTCCAGGCCGCCTCGGTGGGGGGTCAGGGTCAGCAGGCGCAGCGCCCAGCGCAGCGAGGAGGCCGTGTCCCGGGGGGCGACGGCGTGGCCGACGGCGGCCAGCCGGCCGCGGAGGGGGGCTTCGAGGGCGGCGCGGGCGTCGGGGTCGGGGTCGGGGAGCAGCAGGCAGGGCCGGCCGGCGAACATGCCGGCGAGGGCGTCGTCGAGGACGGCCGCCAGCTGCTGCGTCTCGCCGGGGGTGGCGAGGGCGACGGCCCGCACGGCGGGCGGGAGGGGCCAGTGGGCGGCCTCGGCGAGTTCGGCGAGGGAGTTCTCGCACGCGGTCCGGTCGTCGGTGAGGGCCCTGAAGAGCTCCTGCCTGGCCCGGTCCGGCGGGGCGGCGGGCAGCTGCCGGAGCGGGTGGCCCGGGGCGTGGCCGGCGTCGGGGCGCTCGTGCCCGTGCTCGCGCGCGGGTTCGCGGACGTGTTCCCGTACGACTCCGCGCGGCTCCTCCACCCGGCCGTCGTGGCGGTCGTCGGGATCCGGGGCGGGGTCCGGGGCGGGGTCCGGGCCGGGGTCCGCGCACTGCGGGTCGCGGCGGCCGTCGCCGCGGTCTCCGTCGCGGTGTTCGTCGCGGTCTTCGTCGCGTTCGTCGTGGTATCCGAGGGCGGAGAGGAGGGCCTCTTCCACCCTCAGCCGGAGCAGATCGTCATCGATGGCATCGTTGTCATCGACAAGGGCGGAAAATTCCGGAATTCCATGCAGAAGCTCCTCCACTATCTCCGCGGCGAGCGCGGGGAGTTCCCTGCGCAGGACGCGGGTCCACTCTCCGCGGGGGCGGGACCAGATGCGGTTCAGAAGTTCGCACATCGTTTCCTCGTTCTTGCCGGGGTGAGGCCTGTCCGGTGCAGGGGTGACAGGCCCGCCAGGGTGCCGGACTCGCCAACAACCCTGTCTGTCAAGAGAGTTGCAGCCACCGCATCCCCTTCTGGAGGGTTCCGGCCACTTTCGGTCCCACGGGTTTGCCTTGTTTTTGCGGCCGGGGACGCATGGATGGCCGACGAGGCGGTGGCCTGTCGCAACCTCCACTGGAGGGGAATCTTCCGGGGTTGTTCGATGCGCTGTAGACGCGGTGCGAGAAATTATCACGTTTCGATAAATCCTGTGGAGATGCTGCGTAGCTCCACGATGCTGCTGCACTCCGGCCCCCGAGCCCCTCGGCCGGCGCGGGAATTCGCAGCGCTGCCGGCCGTCACCGTCCCCCAACCCCCGGGAGCCGAGCGCGAGGTGGACCGCTCGGAGCCCGGGTGCTCAGGAGAACCGCATGCCCCTGCCCCAGCCGCACATACCCCGCTCCCACAGGGCACGACGCAGGAGTCGCCACGCGGCCGAGGCCGCCGCGGCTCCGGCCGCCGGGCGGCGGGCCGTCCGGCGGCCCTCGCTGCTGCCCTCGGCGGGAAGACTGCGACCCAGTGCGCTGTGCGCCGCCGGCGCGGCGCTCGTCTCGCTCCTCGTGGCGGCCCGCGCGGGCGCCCTGACCCGCCTGTGGGAGTTCCTCGACTTCGGCGCGGGCGTGCTGTCGCTCGTCTGCCTGACCTCCACCGTCCTGTGGGGGCTGGTGGCCACCGACCGGGTGCTGCTCGGGTCGGGCCACCGGCTGCTGGCCCAAGGCGTGCACCGGGGCCTCGCCGTGGCGGGGCTGGGCTTCCTCGGCCTGCACATCTGGGTCAAGGTGGCCGGGAAGCAGGCCGACGCCGCTGCCGCCGCCGTGCCGTTCGCGGACAGCGGCCGGCCCGTCGTCATCGGCCTGGGCACCCTGGCCGGATATCTCTTCGTGGCCGTCGCGGTCTCCGGAGCCCTGCGTAGTGTGTTCGCCACCAAGAGCCGCTCCCTGTGGTGGCGGGCCCTGCACATCGGCGCGTACCCGGCGTGGGGCGCGTCGCTGCTGCACGGGCTCAAGGCCGGCCGCGCCGCCGACACCTGGGTGACGGCGGCCTACGGGCTGTGCCTGGCCGGGGTCATCGCCCTGCTCGCCTTCCGGCTCAGGGCCCGCGGGCTGGGCGCCGCCTGGCAGCCGCCCGCCCCGCAGAACACCGGCGCCGGGAGCGCGCCCGTCCAACCCCCGCGCGTACGACCGTTCTTCATCCAGGACGTGCCGCTGGCGGACCTGCTGGTACGGCCCCGCAGGAGCGCGCCCCCCGGGCCCGCCGCGGCGTCGTCGCGGCCCGGCCGCGCGCCCTACGCGGCCGCCGCCGCGGGCCCCGGCGCCGACCGGCGGCCCGGGCCCCTCGGCGACGGGGAGCGGTGGTCGTGAGCGGAGCCGCACGCCCCGGCCTCGGCTGCGTGGGCACCCCCCGGCTGCTCGCCGGGCTCGACCGGGACCCGCGGCTGGACCGCGAGGCCCATCTGGCGGCGCACGGCCCGCTGCCGCGGTACGCCTCCGACGAACTCGTGGACCTGGCCGCCAACATCGACCTGCGGGGCCGCGGCGGAGCCGGTTTCCCCTTCGCCCGGAAGCTGCGTGCCGTCATCGGCTCCGCCCGGGAGCGCGAGGGGCCGACGGCCGTGGTGGTCAACGGCAGTGAGGGGGAGCCGAGTTGCCTCAAGGACAAGGCGCTGCTGCTGCACGCCCCGCACCTGGTGCTCGACGGCGCGCTGCTGGCCGCCGCCGCGGTCGGCGCGGAGGAGGTGGTGGTGGCCGTCACCCGGGCGGACGTGGAGCGCTCGGTACGGGACGCGGTCGCGGAACGGGGGCCGGGCGGCCGCAGGGTGCGCGTGGCCCTGCTGCCCGAGCGCTTCGTGACCGGCGAGGGGACCGCCATGGTCGGCGGGCTGAACGGCGGCGCGGCGCTGCCGTCCGGCCGGCGGGTGCGGACCAGCGAGCGGGGGCTGGGCGGGGTGCCGACGCTGCTGTCGAACACCGAGACCTACGCACAGCTCGCCGTGGCCGCCCGGATGGGCGCCCCCGACTACCGGGCGGCCGGCCTGCCCTCCGAGCCGGGCACCGTGCTGTTGACCGTCGCCGGGCAGACGGTGGTCGAGACCCCGACGGGGACCTCGCTGGCGTACGTCCTCGACCTGTGCGGCACCCGTACCGGGCAGGGCGTACTGGTCGGCGGGTACCACGGCCGCTGGCTGGACCCGGGGGCGGCGCGCTCGGCGGACGTGTCCCGGGGGTCGCTGTCCGCCTTCGGGGCGGTGCTGGGGGCGGGGGCGGTGCTGCCGCTGCCCGAGGACACCTGTCCGGCCGGCGAGGTCGCGCGGGTGACGCGCTGGATGGCGAAGGAGTCGGCCGGGCAGTGCGGGCCCTGCGTACGGGGCCTGCCCGGGCTGGCCGACGTACTGGAGGACGCCGTGCGGGGCGGGGGACGCGGCGCCCTCGACGCGGTGGAGACGCGGCTGAGGGCCGTCCGGGGGCGGGGTGCGTGCAGCCATCCCGACGGCACCTCGCACTTCGTGGCCTCCGCGCTCGCCGCGTTCCCCGAGGAGTTCCGCGACCACGCCCTCGGCAGCGGCTGCGGGCGGCGGATCACGGGAGCCCTGCCGCTGCCGCAGGACGAGAGTCCGCCGGAGCGGCTGGTGGTGGACTGGACCCTGTGCAAGGGGCACGGGCTGTGCGTGGACGTCCTGCCCGACGTGGTGCGGCTCGACGCGGACGGCTTCCCGGCGGAGGCGTCCATGCCGGTGCCGGGCCACCTGCGGCCCAAGGCGCTGCGGGCGGTGCGCCGCTGCCCCGCCCTCGCGCTGCGCATCCAGGAATGAGCGGGCGCACGAGTGCGGGACGCCTGCGAGTTCATTGTTGGCGCGATCTGACAAATTCCCGTGGATATCCGCTCCGGCCGCCGTTCGCCCCGTATCAATGACCGCAGGCAAAGAGCACGACGGCACCGAGTCCCAAGGAGAGATCGTGAAGACAATGCGCCGGGAGATAATCGCCGGGTCGGCGGTCGCGGTATTGCTGCTGACGGCCGGATGCGGTGCCGCCGACAAACCCTCCTCGAAAGCGGACGCGGTCCAGCCGGCGGGTTCCGGGAAGCAGCTCGGCGCATACGGCTCCGACGGGGGTTCGGGATACGGGGCGGGATCCGGATCGGGTTACGGCGAGGGCTCCGGCGCCGGCCCGGCCGGCGGGGGCGGGCAGGGCGGGACGGCCGGGAAGCTCCAGGTGCGGGAGATGGCGAACGTGGGCTCCGGGGTCGCCGACGGCGACGGGTTCACGCTCTACCGCTTCGACAAGGACACCGCGAAGCCGCCCAAGTCCAACTGCGAGGGGGACTGCGCCAAGGCCTGGCCGGTGGTCCCGGCGGACGACGCCTCGGCGGGGGCGGGCGTCGACGCCGCCCTGCTCGGTTCGGTCACCCGGGCCGACGGCAGCAAGCAGCTGACGGTCGGGGGCTGGCCGGTGTACCGCTACGCCAAGGACACCAAGGCGGGCGACGCCCTCGGCGAGGGCGTCGGCGGCACCTGGCACGTCCTGGGACCCGACGGGAAACCGGCCGGCGCCGGAAAGGGAGCGGCGCCGGGAACGGGAACGGGAACGGGAACGGAAATGCAGGGACACGGAATGGAATCGGGAGGAGGGGCGAAAGAGGGGTCGCAGGAAGCGGCCAAGGTCGCGCTTTCGGTACGGAAGGACGCCAGGCTCGGGAACATCGTCCAGAACGCGGAGGGCTGGACCCTCTACCGCTTCGACAAGGACAGTGCCTGGCCGATGAAAATCGGCTGCGTGGATTCCTGCACGGACACCTGGAAGCCCGCCCCGCTCGTCGACAAGACGCAGGTGTCGGGAATCGACCCGAAACTGATCGGCTCGGTGAAAAGGCCGGACGGCACGGAACAGCTGACCATCGACTGCTGGCCGGTCTACACGTTCACCGGTGACAAGGCGCCCGGCGACGTCAACGGGCAGGGCAAGCAGAACCTCTGGTGGGCCGTCACCGACAAGGGGAAGAAGGCGGCCGGCTGAGCCGGCCGGGACACCCATGATCCGTGGTGCCCGGTCCCCCTCCCCTCCCCGCCGGGCACCACACCCCCTTCTCCCGCCGATCCCCTCCAGCGAGGTCGCCATGCCCCCGTCAGACCGCCCGACCCGCCGCCTCCTCGCGGCCCGCGCCGCGCTGTGCGCCGCGCTGCTGGCCGGCGGCTGCGCCACGGAACGGGCCGCGCACCCCGGGGCGGCGGCCCACGCGACCCACGCGGACGCGAGCCCGGCCGGGAGGACCGCCACGGTGGAGGAGCTCGCCTCCGCCCTGGGCTGCACCGCCGAGTCGCTCACCGAGGCCGACGAACTGCGCCAGGGGGCGTGCGCGACCGCACAGGGCGCCTACCGCCTGACCACCTTCGCCGCCCAGGAGGGCCTGCACTCCTGGCTGGCGGAGACCCGGGTGTACGGCGGCGTCTACCTCGTGGGGAACCGCTGGGTGGTCACCGCCCCGTCACCCGAGGCCCTGACCGCACTCCGCGAACGCCTCGGCGGCACGCTGGAGACGGGCGAGGAGCACGGCGGGCACTGACTCCGCGGCGGCTCGCGGGATCCGCCAACATGTGCGGCGCGTCGGCCAGTTGTCCGGAATTTACCTCATTCCCGAGGTGCACGGAGAAGTACGGGAGCCGCCCTGAGGGATGATTCGCCCCACCCTCCGCGTGTTCCAAGGTGGCACGGACCGCCCCTCTCCGAAAGGAACGGCTCTCCGTGCGCATGAAACGCCTCGCGCCCCTGCTCGCCACCGCCGGACTCCTCGCGACCTCCCTCCCCCTGCTCGCCGCCACCCAGGCGGCGGCCGCCCCGGCCCCCTCCGACTACCAGCCGCGGCAGCCCTCCTGGCACCGCTGCGCCACGGACCGGCCTGCCGCGTACGAATGCGCGACGCTCAAGGTGCCGCTCGACTACCAGCGCCCCCGCGGCAGGACCATCGACCTCGCGATATCCCGGATCAAGAGCCCGGACCCGGCCAAGCGGCACGGGGTCATGCTGCTCAACCCCGGCGGACCCGGCGGCTCGGGGCTCGACCTGCCGCTGATGATGGAGGAGTCCATGCCGAAGGAGGTCAGGGAGCGCTACGACCTGATCGGCTTCGACCCGCGCGGCGTCGGGGCCAGCAGCCCGATCAGCTGCGGACTGAACGAGGCGGAGCAGAACTTCGACCGCGCGTACCGCCCCGAGACCTTCCCCGCCGACGTCGCCTGGGCGCGCACCGTCGCGGACAAGTGCCGGGAGAAGGCCGGTTCGGTCCTGCCGTACATCACCACCCGCAACACGGCCCGCGACATGGACTCGATCCGCGCGGCCCTGGGCGAGCGGAAGATCTCCTACGTGGGCTACTCGTACGGGACCTACCTCGGCGCGGTCTACACCCAGATGTTCCCGTCCCGTACCGACCGCTTCGTCCTCGACAGCGGGGTCGACCCGCAGCTGCTCTGGCGCGGGATGATCCAGGTGTGGGCCACGGAGGCCGAGCCGGCGTTCGCCCGGTGGACGCGGTGGACGGCGGAGCGCGACGGCGAGTACCGGCTCGGTGCGACGCCGCAGGCGGTGTCGGCGACGTTCTGGGGCCTGGTGGCCCGCGCCGACCGCGAGCCGATCGAGTTCCAGGGGATGAAGCTGACGGGCGATGACATCCGTTCCGCGCGCGGCCTGTTCTTCTACCCGCAGCAGGCCGGGCCGCTCGTCGCCGCGCTGAAGGCGGCCGCCGAGGGCGCTCCGCAGCCCGCCGGCGCGGCCGTGCCGGACCTGCGGGAGCTGCTGGGCGCCCCGGCGCCGGCCTCCGACAACGGCACGGCCGTGTTCTGGTCCGTGCTGTGCGGGGACACCGGCGCCTGGCCGCGCGATCCCGGCCAGTACGCGCGGGACGCGGCGCGGGACAAGGCCCGCTACCCGCTGTACGGGGACATCGCCTCCAACATCAAGCCCTGCGCCTTCTGGCAGCGGCCCGCCGAGGCGGCCACCCCGATGAAGACCCGGGCGAACGTGCTGACCGTGCAGAACGAGTGGGACTCGCAGACCCCGCTGGTGAGCGGGCAGGGCCTGCACCGGGCCCTGAAGGGCTCGCGGATGGTCCTCGCGATGGGCGGGGAGGGCCACGGCGTGTACCTGGCCGACCCCGCCTCCTGCGCCAACGCGCCGGTCAACTCCTACCTGGCCACGGGCCGGCTGCCCGACCGGGACGTGACCTGCCGGACGGCTCCGGCCCCGGCCCAGCGGCAGGACGTGCTCCCGGCGCCGAAGCCGCTGCCGCTGCCGTCCGGTCCGCGGCGGTTCTGACGCCGCGGGTTCAGCCGAGCAGGGCGTAGACCGTGGAGGCCTTCGCCGCCGGTTCCACAGCCCCCTCGGGGGTCATGGTGACGTCGGCGAAGGCCATGCGCTTGCCCAGCTTGCTGACGCGTACGTCGATCAGTACGTCGGCGGCGACGACCGGACGCTGGAAGCTCGTCGACTGCTGGACGGTGGTCATCGGGCCGTACGCCCCGCGCGCGGCGGAGATCGCGATGACGGTGGCGGTGTCGGCGGCGGCCATCAGGGCCTGGCCGGACAGGCCGCCGCCGTCGCGGGCCAGGGAGTCCGACCAGGGCAGCCGCAGGACGGCGTGCCGCTCGCCGGTCTCCTCGACGGTGAGGCCGAGGGCCAGCACCCAGGGGGCGAAGTTGTCGCCCAGAATCTTGTCCGCGTCTGCCGGTGTCAACGTCACCCGGTGATTGTGGCGGCCCGGAGCGGGCCGCCACAAGCCGCGGATCCCTAGAGGGAGGCCGCCACTTCGGTGCCCTGGCGGATGGCGCGCTTGGCGTCGAGTTCGGCGGCGACGTCGGCGCCGCCGATCAGGTGCGCCTCGATGCCCTCGGCGCGCAGCGCCTCGTACAGGTCGCGGCGCGGTTCCTGGCCGGTGCACAGGACGACCGTGTCGGCGGGCACGAGGTGCGGTTCGCCGCCGACGGTGATGTGCAGGCCCTCGTCGTCGATCCGCTCGTACGTGGCCCCGGCGACGGAGACGACCCCGCGGTGCTTGAGTTCGGCGCGGTGGATCCAGCCGGTGGTGGTGCCGAGGCCGGCGCCGACCTTGGTGGCCTTGCGCTGGAGCAGGGTGACCTGGCGGGGGGCCGCGGGCCGCTCGGGGGCGGTGAGGCCGCCCGGGCCGGCGTACGCGGTGTCGACGCCCCAGTGCCGGAAGTAGACCTCGGGGTCCTGGGAGGCGCCCTCGCCGCTGTCGGTGAGGTACTCGGCGACGTCGAAGCCGATGCCGCCGGCGCCGACGACGGCCACGCGCCGCCCGACGGGGGCGCCGTCGCGCAGTACGTCGAGGTAGCCGACGACGTTCTCCCGGTCCACGCCCTCGATGGCGGGGGTGCGGGGGGTGACGCCGGTGGCGACGACGACCTCGTCGTAGCCGCGCAGGGTGTCCACGTCGGCGCGGGTGTCCAGGCGGACGTCGATGTCGTGTGCGGCGAGCTGGGTGCCGAAGTAGCGGATGGTCTCCTCGAACTCCTCCTTGCCCGGGATGCGGCGGGCCACGTCGAGCTGGCCGCCGATGTGCCCGGAGGCCTCGAAGAGGGTGACGGCGTGGCCGCGTTCGGCGGCGGTGACCGCGCAGGCGAGGCCGGCCGGGCCGGCGCCGACGACGGCGACGCGCTTCTTCGTGCGGGTGGGCGAGAGCACCAGCTCGGTCTCGTGGCAGGCGCGCGGGTTGACCAGGCAGCTGGTGATCTTGCCGCTGAAGGTGTGGTCGAGGCAGGCCTGGTTGCAGCCGATGCAGGTGTTGATGGTCTCGGAGCGCCCGGCGGCGGCCTTGGCCACGAAGTCGGCGTCGGCGAGGAAGGGGCGGGCGAGCGACACCAGGTCGGCGCGGCCGTCGGCGAGGATCTCCTCGGCCTTCTCGGGGGTGTTGATGCGGTTGCTGGTGACCAGCGGCACGCTCACCGCGCCCATCAGCCGCTTGGTGACCCAGGTGTAGGCGCCGCGCGGGACGGAGGTGGCGATGGTGGGGATGCGGGCCTCGTGCCAGCCGATGCCGGTGTTGATGATGGTGGCGCCGGCCGCCTCGATCTCCTTGGCGAGGTGGACGACCTCGTCGAGGGTGGAGCCGCCGGGGACCAGGTCCAGCATGGAGAGCCGGTAGATCAGGATGAAGTCGTCGCCCACGGCGGCGCGGGTGCGCCGGACGATCTCCAGCGGGAAGCGCACGCGGTTCTCGTACGCGCCGCCCCAGTCGTCGGTGCGCCGGTTGGTGGCGGCGGCGATGAACTCGTTGACCAGGTAGCCCTCGGAGCCCATGATCTCGACGCCGTCGTAGCCGGCGAGCCGGGCGAGGCGGGCGGCGCGGACGAAGTCCTCGATGGTGGCCTCGACCTCGTCGCCGGTGAGCTCGTTGGGGACGAAGGGGCTGATGGGGGCCTGGATCGCACTGGGGGCGACGAGGTCCTTGTGGTACGCGTAGCGGCCGAAGTGGAGGATCTGCATGGCGATCTTCCCGCCTTCGGCGTGCACCGCCTCGGTGATCACCCGGTGCTCGGCGGCCTCCTCCTCGGTGGTGAGGCGGGAGCCGCCCTCGAAGGGGCGTCCGGCGTCGTTGGGCGATATGCCGCCGGTGACGATGAGGCCGGCGCCGCCGCGGGCGCGCTCGGCGTAGAAGGCGGCCAGGCGCTCGAAGCCGTGCGCGTGCTCTTCGAGGCCGGTGTGCATCGAGCCCATGATCACGCGGTTCGGCAACGTGGTGAAGCCGAGGTCCAGGGGGCTCAGCAGGTGCGGGTACCGGCTCTGGGAACTCATGAGGGGGCGCCTCCTCGCGCGGGGGTGATGAACCTGTTCTAGCGAGGAGGGCCGGGTTTTGCAACTAAGTGCATAACCGGCTGCGCGCCCCCGGGGCCGGGAATCCCCGGCCCGGGGGCGCGCGGCGCCGGGGGTGTGGCGGAGTTCACGCCGCACCCCGGGCGGGAGCCGTCAGTGGATGACCCGGAAGCTGCGCCAGGGCAGGCTGTGCGGGGCGGTCACGTTCGAGAGCGTCGTGGCCACGTAGATGCCCTCGGCACCCTCGGGCCCTTCGGCCTCGGCCTTGGCGCAGTTCTCCGTCCGGTACAGGACGATGTCCACGAGGGTGTTGTTCTCGACGTGGGTGGCCCCCTTCGGAATCAGGATCTTGTGGCAGCCCTCGACCGGGGTGTTGGAGTAGCTCACCTCGACCGGTGAGTCGTGGCCCCGGAACGTGAGCATGCCCACCGTGCTCCGGCCCAGGTCGGAGCAGGCGGAGGCCGTCAGCAGCAGTGCCGCGACCCCCACGATGGTGCTGATCCGTCGGCTGTGGGACATGGCACGGTCCTCGTCTGTGCGGTGGTGGTCCTCCCCACAGCCTTGCCCGGCGGAGCCCCGGCGGCCTGCGCTGCTCGGCCGACCGGATGAACGCGGCGCGGCCGGCCCTCGTCCGGGCCGGCTCCGGGGTCAGCCGCGCCGCAGGCGGACCGTGAGGATCTGGAACGGGCGCAGGGTGAGGGGGACCCCGCCGTCCGGGGCCGGGGCCCCGACCGCCGAGCCCGGCAGGGGCCGCTCCAGCAGGTCGCTCCCGACCGCCTCCGCGACCGCGAACCCGGGCCTGAGGACGGCCTTCGCGCGGCCGCCGCGGGACTCGTACAGCCGGACGACCACGTCCCCCGAGCGGTCCTCCGCGAGCTTGACCGCCTCCACCACCACCGCGTCGTGGTCGACGGCCAGCAGCGGGGCCACCGGCCCGGCGCCCCGCAGGGTCCGCTCGGGCAGGTTGAACGCGTGCCCCTCGCGCACCGCGTCGCCGATGCCGGCGCCGGGCGCGAGGGAGAAGCGCAGGGTGTGCCGCCCCTGGTCGGTCTCCGGGTCCGGGTAGCGGGGGGCCCGCAGCAGCGAGAGCCGGACGGTGGTGGTCTGGCCGCCGTCCTCCCGGATCCGGCGGGTGACGTCGTGCCCGTACGTGGAGTCGTTGAGCAGCGCCACGCCCCAGCCGGGCTCCTCCGCGTGGATCCAGCGGTGGGCGCAGATCTCGAACTTGGCCGCCTCCCACGAGGTGTTGGTGTGGGTGGCCCGGTACACGTGGCCGAACTGGGTCTCGGAGGCGGTCCGTTCGGCCTTGACGTCGAGGGGGAAGGCCGCCTTGAGGAACTTCTCCGTCTCGTGCCAGTCCACGTCGGTGGTGATGTCCACGGTCTTGGCCCCGGCCCGCAGGGTGAGCGCCTGGGTGACGGCGGAGGAGCCGAAGGAGCGGGTGACCGTGACCGTGCAGGAGTCCGGGCCCGGCCCGGTGACCTCCAGGGAGTCGACGGCGGTGAGGTCGGTGACCCTGTTGCGGTAGAAGGCGTCGACGTCCCAGGCGTCCCACATGTTCGGGAAGTCGGGGTGGATCTGGAGCAGGTTCGCGGCACCGCCGGGGGCGAGCGCCTCGCGGCCCTCCTCCAGGTCGTACGCGGAGACGATCAGGCCCCGCCCGTCGATCTCGACCAGCAGCCGCCCGTTGGCCAGGACGTGTCCGCCGCCGTGCCGCTCCTCCACCGTGACCGGCTGCTCGGCCGGTTGCGGACGGCCCGCGCCGCCGGCCGGGACGCCGCGCCGCTCGTGCGGGGCGCAGTTGAAGACCAGCTCCTCCTCGCCCGCGCCCGCGAGGGCGGTCTGCGCCGCGAGGGTGATCGCGGTCAGCTCCTCGCGCACCCGCTCGTAGGTGGCGCGGGCCTCACGGTGCACCCAGGCGATGGAGGATCCGGGCAGGATGTCGTGGAACTGGTGCAGCAGGACGGTCTTCCAGAGGCGCTCCAGGTCCTCGTACGGGTAGCCGTGGCCCGGTACGCGCACGGCGGCCGTCGCCGCCCACAGCTCGGCCTCGCGCAGCAGGGACTCGCTGCGCCGGTTGCCCTGCTTGGTCCGGGCCTGCGAGGTGTAGGTGCCGCGGTGGAGCTCCAGGTAGAGCTCGCCGGCCCAGACGGGGGCGTCCTCGTACTCGGCGCGGGCCTTCTCGAAGAAGGCGTCGGGCCGCTCGATCTCCACGCGCGGGGAGCCTTCGAGGTCGCGCCGGCGCCTGGCCCGGGCCAGCATCTCGCGGGTGGGGCCGCCCCCGCCGTCGCCCCAGCCGAAGGGCACCAGGGAGCGCGAACCCCGGCCCTTCTCGCGGTAGTTGCGGGCGGCGTGGGCCAGCTGGGCGCCGCCGAGGTCGCTGTTGTAGGTGTCGACGGGCGGGAAGTGCGTGAACACGCGGGACCCGTCGATGCCCTCCCACCAGAAGGTGTGGTGCGGGAAGGTGTTCATCTGGGACCAGCAGATCTTCTGGGTCAGGAACCACTGTGCTCCCGAGAGCCCGACCAGCTGCGGCATCGCCGCGGTGTAGCCGAAGGAGTCGGGCAGCCAGACGCCCCGGGTCTCGACGCCGAACTCGTCCAGGAAGAACTTCTTGCCGTAGAGGAACTGGCGGGCCATGGCCTCGCCGCCGACCATGTTGGTGTCGGACTCCACCCACATGCCGCCGACGGGCACGAACTGCCCGTCGGCGATCTTCTTCTTGACCCGTTCGAAGAGTGCGGGCCGGTGGGTCTTGAGCCAGTCGAACTGCTGGGCCTGCGACATGGCGAAGACGAACTCGGGGTGCTCGTCCATCAGGGCGACCATGTTGGAGGTGGTGCGCGACACCTTGCGCACGGTCTCGCGCAGCGGCCAGAGCCAGGCCGAGTCGATGTGGGAGTGCCCGACCGCGCTGATCCGGTGCGCGGAGGCGTTCGCCGGGGCGGCCAGCACCCCGGCGAGGCGTGCGCGGGCGGCGGCGGCCGTGCCGGCGACGTCGTCGAGGTCGATCTCGTCGAGGGCGCAGTCGACGGCGCGCAGGATCGCGTAGCGCCGTGCGTCGTCCTCGCCGAGCTGGGGCATCAGTTCGGCGAGGACGTCGAGGTCCTGTACGAGTTCCCAGACCTCGGGCTCGAAGACGGTGAGGTCCATCCGGGCCAGCCGGTAGAGCGGCCGGTCCCCGCTGGTCAGCCGGTCGCCCTCGAAGGTGGGGGCGTGCTCGACCAGGACGGGGTTGGAGGCGGCCTCCACGTACCACTCGACCCGCTCGCCGCCCGTCGCGGCGTCGGCGACCCGCACCCAGTCGTTGTACGGGTTGAGGGCCTTGACCTCGCTGCCGTCGGCCCGGTGGACCAGTCCCTCGCACTGGAAGCCGGGCATCATCCGGTCGAAGCCCAGGTCGAGGACGGCCTCGACGGTACGGCCCGCCCAGTCGGCGGGGACTTCGCCGGTGACCTTGAACCAGGTGGTGCCCCAGGCAGGCCCCCAGGCGTCGCCGGCCGCGCAGGGCCCGTACGGGGCGGCCAGCGCCTCGGCGACCGGGACCGGCTCGCCGGGGGCCTCCCAGCGCTCGACGGTGAGGGGGACCGGGCGGGAGTGGACGGCGGGACGGACGCGCTCGGCCAGGACCCGGCGGAGGCGGTGTTCGGTGATGGCGCGGTCGTCGTGCACGAGGCGGCTCCAGGAGGTCGTTCGCGGACGTGGCGTGGCGGGGAACGGGCGTGCGGTCAGGTCTTGACGGCCCCCTCGCCCACGCCTTTGAAGAAGAAACGCTGGAGGAGGAGGAACAGCAGCACCATCGGGACGAGCGCGGTCATCGCGCCCGCCGCGACGATCCGCTGGTCGCTGGTCGTGGTGGCCCCGGCCAGGGTCTTCAGGCCGAGCTGGAGGGTGTAGTGGTCGCTGTCGGTGAGGACCAGCAGGGGCCACAGGAAGTCGTCCCAGGCGCCCATGAAGCTGGTGACGCAGACGACGGCCAGGGCGCCCCGGGCACCGGGGAGGAAGACCCGGGTGAACCGGGTCCACTCCCCCGCGCCGTCCAGGACCGCGGCCTCCTCGATCTCCCGGGGGACGGCGAGGAACGCCGCCCGCATGATCATGACGTTGAGGACGGACACGGCACCGGGCAGCCACACCCCGACGAGGGTGTCGACCAGGCCCATCCCCCGGACCGTGAGGAACATCGAGATCATCACGGATTCGAAGGGGAACATCAGGGTCGCCACGAGGACGGTGAAGACGGCCCGCCGGCCCTTCCAGCCGGCCCGGGACAGGGCGTAGCCTCCCATCGCCGCGAACAGCGCGTTGGAGGCGACCGCGAGGACCGCCACCACCAGGGTGTTGCCCACGTACTGGAGGAGCGGGAAGGACTCGGCGACGCGCAGGTAGTTGTCGAAGGTGGGGTGTGAGGGCAGCAGCCCGTCGTACACGTTCTCGGTGCGGCCGCGGACCGAGGTCAGGAACTGCCAGACGATCGGCCCGAGCATCAGTACGAGCACGAGCGCGAGCACGGCGTAGCGGGCGGCCCGGCCGGCACGGCGGCGCCGGCGGCGGGTGCTGGCGCTCACTCCTCGTCCCCCCTCGACAGGCGGTGGCCCAGCAGGCTGAAGGCCAGGGTCAGCAGGAACAGCAGCAGGGAGATGGCGCAGGCGTAGCCGGTCTCCCCGGCGAAGCCGAGGCCGGCCTGCCGGATGAGGAACGGCAGGGTGCGGGCGCCGCCGCCGGGGCCGCCGCTCTCGCCGCCGAGGATGTAGATCTCGGTGAAGACGCGCAGCGCGGAGACCGCGGAGAGGGTGCCGACGAGCAGCATCATCGGCTTCACCTGGGGGATGGTGATGCTGAAGAAGCGGCGCAGGGGGCCGGCGCCGTCGAGGGCGGCCGCCTCGTGGAGGGAGGCGGGGACGTTCCCGAGGGCGGCCAGGTAGAAGACCATGTAGTAGCCGAGGCCCTTCCACACGGTCACGAGCATGGCGGAGAACAGCAGCAGGGTGCTGTCGGTGAGGAAGGGGACCGGCTCGGAGACCACGCCGAGCGCCTGGAAGACGGTGTTGACCAGTCCGTCGCTGCGCAGCACCCACTGCCAGATCAGGCCGACGACGACGGCCGAGGCGATCACCGGAGTGTAGAAGGCGGAGCGGAAGAGGCCGATGCCGGGGACCTTCGCCTGGACGAGGACCGCGAGTGCCAGCGGCAGCAGGACCAGGCAGGGGACGACGACCAGCAGGTACAGCACGCTGTTGCGGGCGGCGGTCCAGAAGTCGGGATCGGCCAGGGCCCGGCCGTAGTTGTCGAGGCCGACGAAGTGGCCGCCGCTCAGGACGCGGGCGTCGGTGAAGGACAGCACGACGGTGTTGAGGAACGGCCAGAGGCTGAACAGGGCCACCATCAGCAGGCCCGGGGCGAGGAACAGGTACGGGGTCCACCACCTGCGGTGGACCAGTCCCGGGTCGGCCCCCAGGGCGCGTTCCGCCCGGCGCCGGGGCCGCCCGGCGCGGTGGTCCCGCAGCGGTGCGGGGGCCGCCGGGGCGGGAGCGGTCACCTGCGCGTCCCGGCGGCGAGCAGCCGGTTGGCCTCTTCCTGGGCCCTGCGCACGGCCGTCCGGGCATCCTGCTCGCCCTGGATGGCCCGCTGCACCTCCCGCACCACCGCGTCGCCGACCTGGTTGGTCCACTGGACGGGGGTGTTGGCGTCGAGGTCCGCCGTCTTCAGCTGCTCCGCGCCGATGGCCCGGGCCAGGGTCTCGGCGTCCTGGCCGTCGCCCCGGTCGGCGAAGCGGGGGTCGGCCAGGCCCTTGGCGTTGGAGGGGTAGATGGTGGCGTTCCTGGAGAACTCCACCTGGTTGGGGCCGTTGGTGACCCATTTGGCGAACTCGGCCGCGGCGTCCGGATGCCTGGTGTCCTTGCGGATGCCGAGGGACTGGGCGTAGATCCCGATGTGGCCGAGCGTGCCGGTGACGGCGCCCGCGACGCCGGTGCGTGCGTAGACCTGCGGGGCGTTCTGCCTGATGTCGCGGACGAAGCCCGGGGAGCCGGGGCCGAAGACGAGTTTGCCGGCGCCGTAGAGCTGGTTGATGTCGTCGGCCTTCAGGAGGGACTCCCTGGGCATGGCGCCCTTGGCGTAGAGGTCCTTCATCCGTTCGACCCAGGCGACGGCCCGGTCCGTGTCGAAGGTGAAGCGGTCCCGCCCGGCGTTCAGCAGGGGGACGCCCATCTTCTGCCAGTCGCCCGGCAGCCGGCCCTTGGGGTCGGCCATGAACGCGGCGTACTGTCCGCCGGAGCGGGCGGCGATCCGCTCCGCGTAGTCGAAGAACTGCTCGACGGTGGTGGGCGGCCGGTCCGGGTCCAGGCCGGCCTTGGCGAGGAGGTCCTTGTTGTAGGTGAGGATCTCGGGGGTGACGTACCAGGGGTAGGCGTACACGCCGTCGCCCTTCCCCGGCAGCTTGAACTGCTCCCAGGCTCCCGGGACGTACTCCGCGGCGACCGCGCCGTCGAGCCGCGCCACGTCGGCGAGCATGCCGCGGTCCCCGAGGAGCTGGAAGGAGTCGGTGGAGAGGTTGACCACGTCCGGCAGGGCCCCGGCCTGGGCGTCGGCGACGAGCTTCTCGTTGTAGCCGTCGCCGGGCACGTCCTCCCACTTCACCTTCACCGCGGGGTGCTCGGCCTCGAAGGCGTCGATGACGCCCTGGACGTAGGCGGTGAACTTCGGTTTGAGCTGGAGGGTGCGGAAGGTGATGGCGCCGGACACCTCGCCGGTTCTGCGGGCCTCCTCGGCACCGGCGCCGCCTCCGCTCAGGCCGCATCCGGACGCGGCCAGGAGGCCCGCGGCCACCAGCGTGGCGAGGGCCGTGCGGGTCAGGGGGGAACGAGTCATCGTCGCCGCCTTCGGGGGAGTTTCCGGCTTCACTGCCGGAGGGCGGTGCCCACGCTGACCCCGGGGCGGAGGGCCGTCAACGAGGCCCCCGCCCCGGTGGCCTGAAGCGGTGCGTCCCCCGCGGCGTACGGGCGGGCGCCCGGCCCGGGTCCCGGCCGGCGTGCCCGCCCGCCGCAAAAACCTTTGCGCGGCGGGCGGGCGGGCGCCTAGGTTGACGGCCTACCACGACGTGTAGCTCAGCAGCAGAGCGCCGGGCTTCCTACCCGGAGGGCGCAGGGGCGGAACCTGCCACGTCGGCCATGGACGCACACGCTGACAAGCAGCCTCCCATCCCGTCCCGGACCGGCCCCGCGCCCGTCCCCGGACCCACCGCGACGACCACCGCCGGCCCCGCGCCGGTGGCCGTATCCGTGTCCCCGTCGTACGCGGCGGAGCGGCTGGCCCGCGCCCTGCGGACCTCGCGGACCCACGGCGACACCGCCACCCGCGAACGCGCCGAGTCCCGCGCCCGCAAGTGGCAGAGCGTCCTGGCGGGCATCGCGGACGGCTCCCTGGCCATCGGCTCCCGCACCCCCGTCGCCGCGCTCCCCGCCTGGGCCACCCCCGAGGTGGTCACCGGCGGCTTCGCCACCGGCGCCGCCTCGGCCGGCGGGCCGCTGCTGCCGTACGAGGAGGAGGCCGCCCGGCTGGCCGGCGTACCGGCGGACCGTGCGGAGCTGTTCGCGCACTTCCTCACCGAGGACGGGCTGGCGTACCTGTGGTCGCTGCTCGACAGCGGCCGCTACGAGGTGCGCGTGCCCGAGGAGGCGGCGCTCGCGACCGTGGCGTGGCTGGTGCGCGCCGGGGACTTCGACGCCGCCGCCGAACTCGTCACGGTGCTGCGGCCCTTCGCCGGCCGACTGCGCTTCTCCCCGCGCCCCGCCGACCGCCCCGCCCCCGGCGTGGACTGCGTGCACCGCCGCACCGTCGGCGAGGCCTCGGCGGCGCTGGCCCGGCGCGGACCCAACACGGCCGTGGAGACCCAGCGGGAGGCGCTGGCCGTGTGGCGCCCCTTCGAGGACGAGCTGCTCGCGCACCGGCTCCTGGCCCACGGCCGCGCGCCCGGCCCGGACTGGCACGCCCGGGGCGCCGCACTGCTGGCGCGCTACCGCACGCTGGCCGCCGCGCACACCCTGTGCACCAAGCACCTGGACCCGAAGTCGAACGCCGCGATCCTGCGCCGGGCCCTGGAGGAGGAGGTCGCCGGCCGCGCGCCCGCGCCCCGGCTCGCCGGGCTGCTGCGGGTCGCCGTCGAGTCGATGCTGGCCAAGCGCGGCGCGCCCGGCTCCCCCGGGCACGCCCGGCTCCGGGCCGTCCAGGCCCGCCAGGCGGCGCTGCCCTCGCACCACGCGCTGGCCAACCTGGTGCTGCGCCGGATCGCCGGGCTCGACCAGCGCGCCGGGACCCCGGACACGGACACCCCGGTGGCTCCGGTGAGCGCCGAGGAGGCCCGCGAGAGCGGCCTGCCCGCCGGTGCGCGGGTGCCGGCGGCCGTGGCGGGCACCGTCCGGGCGGCGCTGAGCGCCCCGCTGGAGGTGCTGGTGGAGCGCGGGGTGGTGCCGTCGGCGGAGGTGCTGGCCGAGCTGGTGCCGCAGCTCGTCGCGGCCGTCACCGCCGAGCGGTACGCGGACGGGCCGCTGCGGAACCTGATGGCGGCGACGTACCGCGCCTTCCGGGGCCGCCGCTCGCTGCTCCTGCTGAACCTGGAGTCCCAGGTGCGGATCGAGGAACTCCCCTGGCTGCGGGCGGTCTCCGGCCACCTGCGCGCCGACGGGGCCGACACCGGGCCGGCCGCGGAGGCGCTGCGCCGGCTCGGCGGGCTGGCGGTGCACGCCTTCCCCGGCACGGTGCTGCCCAACCCGCTGGTGCGCGAGCTGGGCCAGCTGGCCCGGCAGGCGGAACTGGGCGCGCCGTTCACGGAGGAGCTGGCCGCCGACATCTTCATGGGCACCTTCGGTCCGAAGTTCCTCGTCGCGGCCCGCGTCGCCGGAGAGCTGCTGGAGGAGAGCCTGTACGCGCGCTACTACGGCATCGACTACGCGGCGGTGCGCCGGATGGCGGTGTCCCAGGCCGCCGAGTCGGCGCGCAGCGGCCGTCCGGCGCGCACCGCACCGGAGTTCGCGGCGCTGTGCGCGGAGCGGGCGGGCGGGGGCCGGGCCTGGTCGGTCGCGGCGAACGGCAAGGTGATCGAGCAGGCCCAGGTCCTGACCACGCACAACCTCGCCACCCTGGTCGGGCGGGCCGGGGTCACCGTGCCGGGCGGCTGGGGCCGGCCCGCCCGGGAGTGCTTCGAGACCGTGTGCCGGCTGGTGGCCCGGGTGGAGGGGAACCCGCGGCCGCTGCCCGCGATCAAGGACGCGGCGTACGCGTGGCGGCAGATGCTGTTCCACCTGTCGCTGTGCGGTCCGCGCGAGCGGGCTTCGGTACTGGCCTGGATCGAGGCGGAGTCGGCGCTGCGCCCGGCGCACGTGCGGGCCCGGCTGGCCCCCGCGCTGGCGGGGCTGCGCCTGGTGGCCCGGGGCGGCTCCTTCGGCGCGGACGGCACGGGCGAGGGCGGCCGGGCGCGCCGACTGCTGGGCTGGAGCACGGACGGCCACTGGATGCGGATGCCCTAGCCGGGCGGAAACGGGCGGTCCCGGCCGGGGTGCAGGGCCCGGCGGGAGCGGGCCCGGCCGGGCGGCCCCGGCCCCGGCCGACGCGGCGCTCCGTAGGGGGGCGCCCCCTCTGGCGATGGCCCCCCGCCCGTACGGGCAGGGGACGTTCGGCGTGCTCACGCGCGGGGTCGATAACACGCGGGACGGGCGGACACCAGGGGTTCTTCGGCGTCCGACCCGAACGGATCATGGATTTTGCCTTGATCAACGCAATGTGATGCATTGATCACCCACCGCATTCATCCGCTCCGTGAAGGAACCTCCATGCGCACGGTCCGCGAGTCGGCCCTCGACGTCCTGCGAGCCCGCGGGATGACCACGGTCTTCGGCAATCCCGGCTCCACCGAACTGCCCATGCTCAAGCAGTTCCCCGACGACTTCCGCTACGTACTGGGGCTCCAGGAGGCCGTGGTCGTCGGGATGGCCGACGGCTTCGCCCTCGCCTCCGGCACCACCGGCCTGGTCAACCTGCACACCGGCCCGGGCACGGGCAACGCGATGGGCGCCATCCTCAACGCGCGCGCCAACCGCACCCCCATGGTGGTCACCGCCGGCCAGCAGGTCCGCGCCATGCTCACCATGGAGGCCCTGCTCACCAACCCGCAGTCCACCCTGCTGCCGCAGCCCGCCGTCAAGTGGGCCTACGAGCCCCCGCGCGCGGCGGACGTCGCCCCCGCCCTGGCCCGGGCCGTGCAGATCGCCGAAACCCCGCCGCAGGGGCCGGTGTTCGTCTCCCTGCCGATGGACGACTTCGACGTCGTCCTCGGCGAGGACGAGGACCGGGCCGCCCTGCGGACCGCGTCCCGCACCGTGACGCACGCCGCCGCGCCGGACCCCGCGGTGGTCCGGCGGCTCGCCGCCCGCCTGGCCGGCGCCCGCAGCGCCGTCCTCGTCGCCGGCAACGACGTGGACGCCTCGGGGGCCTGGGACGCCGTCGTGGAACTGGCCGAACGCACCGGCCTGCCCGTCTGGTCGGCGCCCACCGAGGGCCGGGTCTCCTTCCCCAAGTCCCACCCCCAGTACCGGGGCACGCTGCCCCCGGCCATCGCGCCGCTCTCCCGCTGCCTGGAGGGGCACGACCTGGTCCTGGTGATCGGCGCCCCCGTGTTCTGCTACTACCCCTACGTCCCCGGCGCCCATCTGCCCGAGGGCACCGAGCTGGTGCACCTGACCCGGGACGCGGAGGAAGCGGCCCGCGCGCCCGTCGGGGACGCGGTCGTCGCCGACCTCGCCCTGACGGTGCGGGCCCTGCTGGCGGAGCTGCCCGCGCGGGAGGCCGCCGCCCCGGCCGCGCGGATCGCGCGGGCCGAGTCCGCCGCCGAGGTGGACGGGGTGCTCACCCCGCTCGCCGCGATGACGGCCATCGCCCAGGGGGCCCCGGCGAACACCCTCTGGGTCAACGAGTCCCCGTCCAACCTGGGGCAGTTCCACGACGCCACCCGGATCGACACCCCCGGCTCGTTCCTCTTCACGGCGGGCGGCGGGCTCGGCTTCGGCCTGGCCGCGGCCGTGGGCGCCCAGCTCGGCGCACCCGGCCGGCCCGTGGTCTGCGTCATCGGCGACGGCTCCACCCACTACGCCGTGCAGGCGCTGTGGACCGCGGCCGCGTACAAGGTCCCGGTCACCTTCGTCGTCCTGAGCAACCAGCGCTACGCGATCCTCCAGTGGTTCGCCGAGGTGGAACGCGCCCAGGGCGCCCCCGGCCTCGACATCCCAGGCCTGGACATCGCGGCCGTCGCCACCGGCTACGGGGTCCGCGCCCACCGCGCGACCGGCTTCGGCGAACTGACCAAGCTCGTCCGGGAGTCGGCCCTCCAGCAGGACGGCCCGGTGCTGATCGACGTACCGGTCACCACCGAACTGCCCACCCTGTAGGCCCCAGCCCCACCGCCGTCGCTCCACCCCCGTCGCCCCACCGCACCGCCCCGGAAGGCCGGCATGCCCCTCACCAGCGACACCACCTCCCTGCTCCTCGAACGGCTCCGCTCCGCGCTCCCCGCGCAGGCCCTGCTCACCGACCCGGCGCAACGCGCCGCCCACGCCCGGGACTCCGCCCCCTTCTCCGAGTGCGGCACCCCGGCCGTGGTCGCCGTCCCCCGCACGGCCGAGCAGGTCGAGCACGTCATGCGCACCGCGTACGCACTGGACGTCCCCGTCGTCCCGCAGGGCGCCCGCACCGGCCTGGCCGGCGCCGCCAACGCCGTCGACGGCTGCGTGGTGCTGTCCACCGCCGGGATGGACCGGATCCTGTCCGTCGACCCCGCCAACCGGCTGGTGCGCTGCGAGCCCGGGGTCACCACCCGGCGCCTCGCGGAAGCGGTGGCCGAGCACGGGCTGACGTACCCGCCGGACCCGGCCTCCTGGGACCGCTGCACCATCGGCGGGAACATCGCCACCGGCGCGGGCGGCATCTGCTGCGTGAAGTACGGGGTGACCGCCGACTACGTCCTCGGACTGGACCTCGTCCTGCCGGACGGGCGGCGGATGCGCACCGGCCGGGACACCGCCAAGGGCGTCGCCGGGTACGACCTGACGCGCCTGATCGTCGGCTCCGAGGGGACCCTGGCGGTGGTGGTCGGCGCCACCCTCGCGCTGCGGCCCGCCCGGCCGCCGGCGCTGTCGCTGCTGGCCCAGTTCCCGACCCTGACCGCCGCCGGGGACGCCGTCGCCGCCATCACCGCGGCCGGGCACACCCCGTCCGCGCTCGAACTCCTCGACCGGGCCACGACGCGGGCCGTCGTGGACCTCGGCACCCACCCGCTGCTGCGCCCCGGCAGCGCCGCCACCCTGATCGTCGAGAGCGACGGCGCCGACCCCTCCTCGGAGCTGTCCGCGATGGAGATCCTCTGCAAGGAGGCCGGCGCCGAGCACATCGCCACGTCCGCCACCGCGGAGGAGGCGTACGAGATCATCGAGGCGCGTCGGCTGGTCAGCCCCGCCCTCGCCGCGTACATGGCCTCCCGGGGCGGGCGGCTCACCGCGTTCATCGAGGACGTCGCCGTGCCGAGGAGCGCGCTGCCCGTGCTGGTCGGGCGGATCGAGGAGATCGCCGGGCGGTACGGCCTGCGGGTCTTCACCCTCGGCCACGCCGGCGACGGCAACCTGCACCCCACGGTCGTCTTCGACGAGTCCGACCCGGACGAGGTCCGCCGCGCCCGCGAGGCGTACGACGCCATCATGGCGGCCGGCCTCGAACTGGGCGGCACCACCACCGGGGAGCACGGCATCGGCACCCTGAAGCGGGAGTGGCTGGAGCGCGAGCTGGGACCGGTCTCGCTGGAGCTCCAGCGCGGCCTCAAGCGGCTCTTCGACCCCAAGAACCTCCTCAACCCCGGCAAGGTGGTCGCGGCATGACCCAGTCCACCGAGGCCCCGGACACCACCCGGGGCGGCGCGTCCGGGCTGCCGCCCGTCCGGGCCGGCCTGGCGGAGACCGTCCGCTTCGTCGCCACGCACACCCTGCCCGTCTTCGTACGCGGCGTCGCCAACCCGCGCTTCCCGGTCATGGCGCTGTACTCCCGCGTCAACCAGCCCGCCTGGTCCAACGCCACGCTGCGCGCGATGCGGGCCCGGCACCGGGGCGCGCCGGTGATGGTGCGCGCGCTCTCCGGAGAGATGCTCGTCCTGTTCGACCAGGGCGACGTCCGGCGGTTCTTCGAGGAGCCGGTGTCGGTCCTCGCGATGGACGCCGACGACAAGTACGCCAGCCTGTCCGTCTTCGAACCGACGGGGGTGATCTGCTCGCACGGCCCGGTCCGCGAGGACCGGCGCCGGGTCAACGACCACGCCCTCGCCGCCGACCGGCCGGTGCACCCCTCCTGTACGGAGTTCGGGGCCGTGGTCGAGGAGGAGTGCCGGCGGCTCACCTCCCGCTCCGTCGTCGACTTCCCGCTGCTGTGGAAGACGCTGACCCGCATCTCCCGGCGGGTGGTCCTCGGCGACCAGGCCTCCGACGACCAGGAGCTGTCCGACTGGCTCGCCACCCTGCGCGGCCAGGCCAACTGGATGGGCCGCAGCAAGCCGGAGGCCGCGAAGGCCCTCTACTCCAGGATCGAGGCCCGCATCGCCCGGTACGCGGCCGACGCGCCCGCCCACACCCTGGCCGCCCGCGCCCTGGCCGAGCCCTGCCCGGAGGGCACCGACCCGCTCGGCCAGACCCACCACTGGCTGCTCGGCATCGACCTCGCCGCGCCCGTCGTCGCCCGCACCCTGCTGCTGCTCGCCCACCACCCGGCCGAACAGGACGCCGCCCACGCCGAGGCGGCCGGCCGCGTCCCCGGGCTGCCGAGGCTGCGGGCCTGCCTGGAGGAGTCGGTGCGGCTGTACCCGATCGTGCCCGACCTCGTACGGGTCACCCGCCGCGAGACCGAGTGGGGCGGGGTGCGCTACCCGGCCGGCACCAACGTGCTGGTGCCGATGGGCTTCCACCAGCGCGACCCCGAGCGGGTCGACGGCGGGAACCTGTTCGCGCCGGGCCGCTGGCTGGCCCCGGACGCGCACCGGGACACCCGGGTGGCCCCGTTCAGCCACGGCGGCGCCCGCTGCCCGGGCGAGTACGTCGCCCTGCTGCTGACCTCCCTGGTCTGCGCCGAGGTGCTGCGCGGCCACCGCCTCACCGGGGCCCGTCCGGTGCTCGACCCGGGGCGCCCGCTGCCGGGGATCCTCGACACGGCCGGCATCCGGCTGCGCCTCGGCCGGGTGTAGGAGGGAGGCCGCCATGACCGAAGCCAACGGTGCCCGGGCGTCCGTGACCCAGCCCGACATCGCCTCCCTGCACCACGTCTGCCGCGAGCTGGCCGAAGCGGCCGACGCGGTCCGCGACGCCGCCCGGTACGCCTCCCGCGTCGCCCTCGGCGCCCGGCTGCCGCTGGCGGCGGCCGGGCGGCGCCGGGCCCGCGCCGCGCAGCGCGCGCTGCTGCGGACCCTGATGGACCCGAAGGGCCTGGGCTGGGCCCCGCAGGGCAGTTCCCCGCTCGCCGGGGCGCTCTGGCTGGCCGGGGTGCTGACCAGCCGGGAGAGCCTCGCGGTCAGCCTCGCCGTCACCGGCCTCAAGGCCAGGATCCGGGCGGCGGCCGTCCGCCACCCGGAGCTGCTCGACAACCCGACCACCTCGCGGGTGCTGCGCGCCATCGACGAGGACCGCCAGACCGAGGCGGTACGGCTGTTCCGGGGCCTGCTGACGGAGAAGGGCGCCGAGTACGCCCTCGCCCTGCTGGCGCCGTCCTTCACGGACATCATGGCCTGGAACGCGCTGACCGACGAGAACCCCTTCAACGACACCGCCGGCTGGCAGATCGCCACCGGCCGGCCGTTGACCTCCGAGTACCTCGCCGGCATCGGCAACTCGGTGTGGGCGCTCCTCAACCGGGGCCCCGGCCGGGCGGAGCCGCACACGCCCTCGGCCGCACTGCTGGGCAGCATCGACGACTCCGGAACGATCGTCGGCTACGTCCGCAACATCGACCGGATCGGCACGCGCGGGCTGCTGCTCGTCCAGCAGGTCGCCGGGCCGGACGGGGAACACCGTTACGTCGTCCAACTGGCCGGGATGGGGCCGTGCTTCAACCAGGAGAGTCCGCAGGACCTGCTGGGCAGCCTCAACGCGGTGGGCGCCATCGACACCACCTACACCCGTGCGGTGGTCCGGGCCCTGCGCCGGCTCGTGCCCTCCGGTGCGCAGGTGGCGCTGGTCGGGCACAGCCAGGGCGGGATCACCGCGATGAACCTGGCGGCGAGCCGGGACTTCAACGCGCTGTACACCGTGACGCACGTGGTCGCGATCGGTTCGCCCATCGACCACAAGCGGGCCGCCGATCCGCGCACCCGGGTGGTCTCCCTCGTCAACGAGCACGACATCGTACCGAGCCTGGAGGGCCGCTCGACGGTCTCGCCCATCGAACTCCCCAAGGAGTTCACGGAGTTCACCTGGACCGACGACACGCAGGCCTTCCCGCTGTGCCATGCCGCGGAGCGGTACGCGCACAACCTGGAGCACGACGTCCCGCACGCGCGCACGCACGTCGACTCCGAACTCGCCGCCTTCCGCGGCCGGGTCACCGGCACGCACCTCTTCACCCTCCACGACCGCTGAGGACCCCGCATGACCGACACCGACGCGCACACTCCCCCGACGGACGCGGCGCCGGCCGCGCCGGAGCTGCCGGCCCAGGCCTCCCACCGGCACCAGCCGCCGCCCGCGCCGCAGCGGCCGTACGGCCCGCCCGGACTGCTGGAGCGGCTGGAGTCGGCGGCCTTCGCCCGCGTCAACCGGACCCGCGAGTGGTACGAACTGCCCGCCCCGCTCGGCCTGCTGAACCTGGCCGTGATCCGGGAGGACCTGCGCCGCCACAACCTGCACGACACCTTCGGCGCGGGCGGCGAACGCGACCGGCGGCCCACCGGGCACCTCGCGCCGTACCGCTCGTACGACGGCTCCGGCTACGACCCGTACGACGAGGACATGGGCCGGGTGGGCACCCGTCTGGACCGCAACACCCCGCTGCACATGGCGTATCCGGACGAGGACGAGGCGCTGATGACGCCCAGTCCCCGCGAGGTGAGCCGGCAGCTGCTGGCCCGGCGCGGCTTCGTCCCCGCGCCCTCCCTGAACCTGCTGGCCGCCGCCTGGATCCAGTTCCAGAACCACGGCTGGGCCAACCACGGGGACAACGAGGAGGCCGAGCCGTTCACCGTCCCGCTCGCCGCCGACGACGACTGGGCCGAGCAGGGCGGCGGCTGCCCGATGCGGGTGAACCGCACCCGCCCCGACCCGGTCGCGCACACCACCCCGGACGTCCCGCCGACGTACGAGAACACCGTCAGCCACTGGTGGGACGGCTCGCAGATCTACGGGTCGGACGAGGCCCGCTGCCGCTCGCTGCGGACCGGGGAGCACGGCCGGCTGATCGTCGACGGCGGCCGGCTGCCCGCCGATCCGCGGCCCGGAATGGACTGCCTGGACGCCACGGGCATGAACAGCGACTACTGGACCGGCCTGTCGCTGCTGCACACCCTCTTCGCCAAGGAGCACAACTCCGTCTGCGACCTGATCCGTTCGCACCACCCCACCTGGGACGACGAGCGGATCTTCCACACGGCGCGGCTGGTGAACACCGCGCTCATGGCGAAGATCCACACGGTGGAGTGGACCCCGGGCATCCTCGACCACCCCGTGGTGCACCGGGCGATGCGCGCCAACTGGGACGGGCTGCTGCCGCGCTGGGTCACCAGGACCTTCGGGCGGATCGGCGGCGAGGTCCTCAGCGGCTCCCGGGGTTCGGGCACCGACCACCACGCCGCGCCGTTCTCCATGACGGAGGAGTTCGTCTCGGCGTACCGGCTGCACCCGCTGATCCCCGACGAGATCACCGTCCGGGACCACCGGCGCGGTACGCCGCGCGAGACCGTCGGCTTCGACGACATGCAGGGGGCGACCACGCGCACCGCGGTCGACGCGTACGGGATGAGCGACCTGTTCTACACCTTCGGCGTCTCGAACCCGGGGGCGCTGGTCCTGCACAACCACCCGGACGCGCTGCGCAACCTGAAGCGGCTGTCCGGCGAGCACATCGACCTCGGCACGGTCGACGTCCTGCGCGACCGGGAGCGGGGCATCCCCCGCTACAACGCCCAGCGGCGGATGCTGCGCAAGCGGCCCGTCACCTCCTTCGAGGAGCTCACCGGCGGGCACCCGGGGGACACCCCGCTGCTGCGGGAGCTGTACGACGGCCGGCTCGACCGGGTCGACACCCTGGTCGGGAACCTGGCCGAGCCCCGGCCGGCCGGCTTCGGGTTCAGCGACACCCTGTTCCGGGTGTTCGCCCTGATGGCCACCCGCCGCATCAAGAGCGACCGGTTCTTCACCACGGACTACCGGCCGGAGGTGTACACCCCCGAGGGGCTGCGCTGGATCGACCGGAACTCGATGGTCACGGTCCTCCTGCGGCACCACCCCGAGCTGGCCCCGGCGCTGGCCGGAGTGACCAACGCCTTCGCCCCCTGGAAGGAGCGGTCGTGAGCGGACACCCCGCCGACGGACTGCGCAGCCACGCCGCGGCCCTGCGCGAGCGGGCGGACCGGCTGCGCGGCGCCTGTGCCGGCCTGGACTGGCGGGGCCCGCAGGCCGACGCCTTCCGGGCGCGGGTCGAGGAGCTGGCCCAGCGGTGCGCCACGGCCGCGGACGGGCTGTCGCGCTCGGCGGCCCGGCTGGACGGCCGGGGGTAGCCCGGGGCGGGGTGGGGCCCGGTCCCGGTGCTACTTCATGCGGTACTGGGCCTTCTCCGCGAGCTTGCCGTCCTTGAAGCAGAGGCGGAACACGTCCTCGGTCTGACCGTCGGCGGCGGAGAGGTACCAGGCGCAGACGCTGCCGGCGGGCTCGGCGGGGCCGCCTTCCTTGAGGGCGTCCTTGACGAAGGTGTCGCCCGAGGGGAGCTTCGCGCGGACCTCGCTCTCGGCGTCGCCGACCTTGACCGCCTCGTAGACCTTCGGGTCGAGCAGGGTCTTGTCGGCTATGTCCAGGACCTTGGCCGCCCCGAAGAACAGCGCCACGAGGAGCCCTGCCCCCAGCACCAGCGCGATACCGCACCCGATGAGACAACCCTTGCGCTGAGCCATGGCCCCGTTCCTCCGTGCCCTCGACGTCGCGGTGCGGTCCGCACCTTGCAGCCGGAGCCTCGCAGGGGCGCGGGGGCCGGTGCCGTACTCGAAAGTCTCGGGCCGGGGCGACGATCGTCGTTCAGAGGTCGCGGGGGTCGGTGTTGGCCCCGCACAGGACGACCGCGACCCGCTCGCCCAGCGGCTCCGGGGCGGTGCGCAGGGCCGCCAGGGCGGTGGCGGCGCCGGCCTCGACGACGATCCGGTGCTCGTCCCAGAGCGCCCTGCGGGCGGCCGTGATCGCCCCGTCGGGGACGAGCACCGACACGGCGTTCGCGTGCCGGGCGGCGGCCAGGGCGTCCGCCGAGACGCGGGAGGCGCCGAGGGAGTCGGCGGCTACGGAGGCCACCGGGACGTCGACGGGCTCGCCCGCCTCCAGGGCGGCGTTCAGGGCCCGGCAGTGCTCGGGCTCGGCGGCGACCACGCGGACGCCGTGCTCGCGGGCGGCGGTGGCGACGCCGGCGAACAGCCCGCCGCCGCCGACCGCGACGACGACGGTGTCCAGGCCGGGCAGGGCGGCCCGCACCTCGTCGAGCAGGGTCCCGGCGCCGGCCGCGACGAGCGGGTGGTCGTAGGCGTGGCTGCTCAGGGCGCCGCTGGCGACGGCGAACTCCCGGCAGGCGGCGAGGGCTTGGGCATACCGGTCGCCGACGAGCCGTACGTCGGCCCCGTAGCCGCGCAGCCGGTCGACCTTGACGCGCGGGGCGTTGGCGGGGAGGAACACGGTGGCGGGGATGCCGTGGGCGCGGGCCGCCCAGGCGCAGGCCAGGCCGGCGTTGCCGCCGGAGGCGATGGTGACGCCGGCGGCCGGGAGGCGGCCCGCCTCGCGGTGCGCGGCGAGGAAGTTGTGCGCGCCGCGCGCCTTGAAGGAGCCGGTGTGCTGGAGGTACTCCAGGGCATACCAGACGCCCTCAGAGGCGGGCACGACCGCGGCGGGGCGGACCGCGCCCGCGGTACGGGCGGCGGCGGCGCGGACGGCGGCGTAGTCGAGCTGCTGTTCCATGGTGGGTCTGCCTTTCGCGGGGTCAGGACACGTGCGGGGTCAGGACACGTGCCGTCAGGACACGTGCCGTCAGGACACGTGCCGTCAGGACACGTGCCGTCAGGACACGTGCGGGGTCAGGACGCGGCCCGCGGGCCCGTGGGCCGGGCCGCCTCGATGAGCTGGCGCAGGGCGCCGTGGTAGACCTCGTGGTCGGTCAGCGGGGGCAGTACCTCGGCCAGCGCGCCGGTGAGGACCGGGAACCCGTCCGGGTCGAGCGCGGCGATGGCGGCCCGGGAGGCGGCGGTGGCCCCGGCCGGGTCGCGGTGGTCGACGAAGGCGGCGCTGCCCAGGGTGAGCAGGTACATCCGCCGGTAGGCGGTCATGGCCTCGGCCGGGGTCATCCCGGCGGCGACGCCGTCGGCGAGCGCGGGCTCGACGAGGCGGGCCAGCAGCTGTCGGCCGAGCCAGGGGCGCCCGCCGCGCAGGACGAGCAGTCCGGGGTGGGCGGTGAGCAGCCGGTAGAGGGCGCCGAAGCGCATCTCGCAGGCTTCGGCCCAGCCGGTGCCGGCGGGGACTTCGGGGAGCTGTCCGGCGAGGTGGTCGGTGCACAGGTCCAGCAGGCCGGCGAGGTCGGTGCAGCGGCGCTGGACGGTGGCGTGGGAGACGCCGAGCCGTTCGGCCAGGGCCCGGAAACTGAGCGCCCCGGGCCCTTCCTCGTCGAGGATGCGCAGGGCGGTGACGGCGATGGCCGGCGGGGTCGCGCGGTCCAGGGCGGGTGATCTCCTCGGCATGAGATACAGCGTATCAGCCGCCGTAACATACGGCGTGGGCATTCCGCGCCCCCCATCCCGCCCGCCACGGACGTGTGACATCGACCGCGGCCAAATTGCTGGTCATTGAGCCATAACCACCGACTCCCGTTGACAGCGCGTGACCGCACCGCTGCACTGAGGCACGAACATCCACCGGTACTCCCCCACGCCAAGGAGGCCCCGTGCCGCCTCGCCCGCGCGCCGCGCTCCCCTGTCTCACCGCGGCCGCCCTGCTCGCCCTCGCGCTCGTCCCCGCCCCCGCGGCGGCCGAGCCGACCGCGACCTGGGACACCCCGCTGGCCCTCACCCCGCCCATGGGGTGGAACAACTGGGCGCACTACATGTGCGACATCGACGAGGCCAAGGTGGTCGCCAACGCCGACGCCCTGGTCTCCAGCGGTCTCGCCGCCAAGGGCTACGACACGGTGACCGTGGACGACTGCTGGATGCTCAAGGAGCGCGACGCGCAGGGGAACCTGGTCACCGACCCCGTCAAGTTCCCGCACGGCATGGCCTGGCTCGGCGAGTACCTGCACGCCAAGGGGCTGAAGTTCGGCATCTACGAGGACGCCGGCTCCCTCACCTGCGAGCGGTACCCGGGCAGCGGCTCCCCCGACGGCGGCGGCCCGGACCACTACGCCCGCGACGCGCGGCTGTTCGCGTCCTGGAAGGTGGACTACGTCAAGATGGACGGCTGCAACCTGTGGGTGCCGCCCGGGAAGACGAAGGAGCAGGCCTACCGGGACGCCTACAACTCCGTCGCCCGGGGGCTGCGCGACAGCGGCCGCCCGATGGTCCTGTCCGCCTCCGCGCCCGCCTACTTCCAGCAGGGCGAATGGGGCGGCTCCGACTGGCACAGGGTCCTCGACTGGGTCGGCGAGACGGGCCAGTTGTGGCGCGAGGGCCGGGACATCAAGGTGTACGCCCCGAACGCCCCCGCCACCTCCCGCTGGAGCTCGGTGCTCGGCAACTACGGCTACAACCGCTGGCTCGGCCGGTACGCGGGCCCCGGCAACTGGAACGACCCCGACTTCCTGATCGCGGGCGCCCCGGGCCTCACGGACGCGGAGAGCCGCAGCCAGGTCGGGCTGTGGGCGATGATGGCGGCCCCCTTCATCCTGTCCTCCGACGTGTCGGCCCTCACCCCGGGCGGGCTCGCCGCGCTGGGCAACACCCGCCTGATCGGGCTCGACCAGGACCCGCTGGGCCGGCAGGGCGCCGTGGTCTCCTCCAACGCCACCTTCGAGGTACTGGCCCGGCCGCTCGCCAACGGCGACCGCGCGGTGGCCGTGCTCAACCGCTCCGGCAGCGCCCGGGACGTCTCCGTACCGCTGGCCGACATCGGGCTGCCGGCCGCGTGCGTGGCGGACGCCGAGGACCTGTGGACCGGGCGCCGCACCGAGGTGGTGGACGCGCTGACGGGGCGGCTCGCCGCCCACGACACGGCCGTGTGGCGGCTCACCCCGCGCGGCTGCGCCGAGGCCGTGCCCACCGGGCAGATCAACGGGCTCGGGGCCAAGTGCGCCGACGGGGCCAGCACCAGCGGGGTCGGCTCGGTGGTCCTCGGCACCTGCACCGCCGGGGCCGACCAGCGGTGGACCCTGGGCGGCGGCGGCCGGCTGAAGCTGGCCGGCGCGTGCCTGACGGCCCGTGCGGGCGGCCTGGTGGAGCTGGCGGACTGCGCCCCGGGCCGGCAGGCGGGCCAGAGCTGGAGCCACCGGCGCGACGGGACCCTGGTCGAGGAGACCGGCGGGCAGTGCCTCACCGCCCCGGCGGCACCCGCGACCCCCGACGCCCCGGCCGAGCGGCTGCGGCTGACGGCCTGCGGCGACCACCAGGTGGACCAGGCCTGGTCCCTCCCGGTCTAGGCCGCCTCCGGCCGACGGCGGCCCGGCGCCCTCACACTTCCGGGGGAACCGGCGCCGGGCGGGCCCCCGCCCGGCGGGGGTGGCGGGTTCACTGGCCCGGGGCGGAGCCGGAACGATTCGGCGGCCGCCCCTTCCCGACGCGGGCCACGAGGCGACAGGAGTGCACCCACATGTCCGAGACCGCGCACGAGCGCACCCAGCCCCCCGCGCCCCCCGCCGGCATCACCGACGGCGTCGTGGAGCTGCGCAAACGGCGCCCGGCCGGTCCCGGCCCCGAGGGGCGTGCCGGCGGCGGGGGCTGCGGCTGCGAGGCGGCGCGGGCGCAGCCGCCGGGAGCGGCGCGCCCGTGAGGGCCGCGGGGCTACCGTGACAGGGCGGAGGTGGCTCCGGATGACCCGAGTACGGGGGGACCGAGGAACGCGCCTGGCGGGCGCCGCCGCCGGCCTGGCCGCGGCGTTCGCCGGCCTGGCCGTCGCGGAGCTCGCGGCGGCGTTCGTACGCCCCGAGGCGGCCCCGCTCACGGCGGTCGGCGGGGCCGTGGTGGACCGTACTCCGGCGGCCGTCAAGGAGTGGGCCGTCCGGGCCTTCGGCACCGCCGACAAGCCCGTCCTGACGCTGGGGACGGTACTGCTGCTGGCGGTGCTCGCCGCCCTGGCCGGGATCCTCGCACCGCACCGTCCCCGCGCGGGCTGCGCGCTCGCCGCCTCGGTGGGGCTCCTCGGGGCGGTGGCGGCCCTGGGCCGGCCGGGGGCGGGCTGGCGGGACGCGCTGCCGTCGCTCGCGGGCGGCGCGGTGGCCGCCGGGGTGCTGTACGTGCTGGCCGCGGCCCTGCGCCGGCCCCGTACCGCGGCCGGCCGTTCCGGCGGCACCTGGCCGCTGGACCGGCGGGCCTTCGGCCGGCTGCTGGCGGCCACCGTGGCCGCCTCCGCCGCGGCCGGGTACGCCGGCCGGCGCCTCGGCGCCCACGGCGCGGCCGGGGCCACCGCCTCCCGGGCCGGCCTGGTCCTGCCGCCGCCCGCCGTCCCCGCGCCGCCGGTACCCGCCGGGGCGGACCTGCGCCTGCCGGGCCTGGGGCCGTTCCTCACCCCCGCCGGGGACTTCTACCGCGTGGACACCGCCCTGGTGGTGCCCCGGGTCGATGCGGACGCGTGGCGGCTGGACATCCGCGGGGAGGGCGTCGCCAGACCCCTGACGCTGTCCCTGCCGGAGCTGCTCGCCCGGCCGCTCGTCGAGCACGACATCACCCTGTGCTGCGTCTCCAACGAGGTCGGCGGCCCCTACGTCGGCAACGCCCGCTGGCTCGGCGTACGCCTCGCCGACCTGCTGCGCGAGGCCGGGGTGCGGCCGCCGTCGCGGGGCGGGCCGGCCGACCAGCTGGTGGCCCGGTCGGTGGACGGGATGACGACCGGCACCCCCGTCGAGGCGGTGATGGACGGCCGGGAGGCGCTGCTGGCCGTCGGGATGAACGGGGCGCCGCTGCCGTTCGCGCACGGATTCCCCGTCCGGATGGTCGTCCCGGGCCTCTACGGGTACGTCTCCGCGTGCAAGTGGCTGCGCGAGCTGCGGCTGACCAGGTTCGACGCGTACGACGCGTACTGGGTGCGCCGCTCGTGGGCGCGGGAGGCGCCGGTCAAGACCCAGTCGCGGATCGACACCCCGCGCCCCCTCTCGCGGCACCCGGCCGGCCCGGTCGCGGTGGCGGGGGTGGCGTGGGCGCAGCACCGGGGGATCTCCCGGGTCGAGGTGCGGGCCGACGGCGGGCCCTGGCGGGACGCCCGGCTCGGGGCGGCCGACGGGGTGGACACCTGGCGGCAGTGGGTGTGGCGGTGGGAGGCGCCGCCCGGGCGCCACACCCTGGAGGTCCGGGCCACCGACGGCCGGGGCGGGGTCCAGCCGGAGCGGCGTACCGGGACCCTGCCCGACGGGGCGACCGGTTGGCACTCCGTCACGGTGGACGTGCGCGCGTAGCGCGGCGGGACCGGGCGGGGTGGGGGGACGCGCTGGGCCGGCTGAGCACGGAGCTGTCCGCGCCGGCCGCCCGTTAGGCCGTCTCCTGGGCCTGGGCCGTGTCCTTGGGATCAGGCCAGGCGGACCGGGAGGGTCTCGACGCTGTTGCCGATGAAGCTGCGCTGGTGGGGGAGTTCCGCCTCGGGGACGGCGAGGTCGAGGCCGGGGAAACGGGTGAAGAGCCGTTCCAGTGCGATGGTGGCCTCCAGCCGGGCGAGCGGGGCTCCGACGCAGTAGTGCGCGCCGTGCCCGAAGGAGAGGTTGCGGCCGGCGCCGGGCCTGGTGACGTCGAACCGGTCCGCGTCGGGCCCGTGGACGGCGCCGTCGCGGCCGGCCGCCGTGTAGCCGGCCAGCACGGGGGTGCCCTTCGGGATGACGGTGCCGCCGAGGGGCAGGTCGCGGGTGGGGTAGCGGAAGGGGAACCAGCTGACGGGCCCGTCCCAGCGCAGGGTCTCGTCGACCACGTCCGACCAGCTCGCCTTGCCCTCGAGGACCAGGGCGAGCTGGTCGCGGTGGGTGCACAGGGCGCGGACGGCGTTGCTGATCAGGTTGAGGGTGGTCTCGTGGCCGGCGACGAGCATCAGCCTCATGGTGCCGATGAGTTCGGCCTCGCTGAGCCGGTCGCCGTCGTCGTCGCGGGCGGCGATCAGGGCGCTGGTGAGGTCCTCGCCGGGGGCGGCGCGGCGGGCGGCGGCGATGGTGGCGATCAGCTCGACGAGTTCCCGTACGGCGGCCATGACCTCGGCGGGCGGGACGTCGGTGGAGATGATGACGGTGTTGGAGAGGTGGTGCAGCCTGCCGCGGTGCTCGGGGTCCACGCCGAGCAGTTCGCAGATGACGCTCATCGGCAGCGGCAGCGCGAAGTGCGTGCGCAGGTCGGCGGTCCCGTCGGCGGAGTCCCCGGCGGCGCGGGCGAGGCCGTCGAGGAGTTCGTCGGCCAGGTCCCGCACGCGCGGGCGCAGCCGTTCCACCTGGCGGGCGGTGAAGGCGTTGCCGACGAGGGAGCGCAGGCGGCGGTGGTCGGCGTCGTCGGCGGTGTGCATGCCCTGGGCGTTGGCGAAGACCCGCAGCGGCCAGTCGGCGGGCACGGTGCCGTCGTGCAGGCCGGGGAAGTGGCGGGCGTCCTTGGCCACATCGGGGTGGGACAGGAACTCCTTCAGCTCCTCGTGCCCGAGGACGACCGCGCCGGGTATGCCTCCCGGGAGGACCACCTCGGCCACCGGGCCGCGGGCGCGCAGCCGGGCGTTGAGGGCGTGGGGGCAGCCGCCGGCGGGGTCGATGACGTGGGCCTGGGGGTGCGCGGGGGCGCGGTCGGGTGTCAAGCGGGCTCTCCTGAGGCTGGCCGGATGGGCGGATCCCGGCCAACAGTGCGGCCTGAAGGGCGTGTTCGACAAGCCCGCCCGCCTCGTTTCCCGGTCCCCGGACCCCGCCGGGGGCGCTAGCGCCGGGTCGGCTGCGGACGCCGGAACAGGGCCGTCCAGAGGAAGGGTTCGCCGAAGAGCGGTGACGCGGCGTCCTCGTCGCGCATCCGGCGCAGTTCGGCCTCCTCCAGGCCCGAGAAGATCAGGCGCAGCGACTCGGGGGTGTAGGCGAGGCCGCCGCCGAGGCTGCCCTGCCGGTAGAGCTCGGCGTCGGGGAGTTCGCTGCCCATGGCGCCGGAGGCGAAGCAGGTGAGGGCGAAGTGGCCGCCCGGGGCGAGGACGCGGTCCAGCAGGGCCAGGTAGCTGACGCGCCGGTGGGGCGGCAGGTGGTGGAAGCAACCGGAGTCGTACACCAGGTCGTAGGGGCCGCCCAGTTCGGCGGTGGTCAGCCGGAAGGCGTCGCCGCGGTGGAAGCGGACGCCGGTGGCGCCGGTGGCGCGGGCGCGCTCCTCGGCCCAGGCGACGGCCGTCGGCGACAGGTCGACGGCGTCGACCTCGAAGCCGAGGGAGGCGAGGTGGAGGGCGTTGCGTCCGGGTCCGCAGCCGAGGTCGAGGGCGCGGCCGGGGCGGATCAGGCCCCTTTCCGCGTACGAGACGAGGTTCTCGTCGGGCTTCGCCACGAAGAAGGGCACGGGCTTGGAGCGGTCGGCGTAGAAGCCGTCCCACCAGGAGGCGCCGTCGTCGGTCCAGCGGTCGGCGTCCCGGGTGAACAGCCCGTCGAGGAGGTCCAGTACGTCTTCCGTCGAGCGTATGGCGCGGTCCATCAACTCCCTTTCGGTCAGGGGGAGATCATAGCCCGGCAGGGGTACGTCATCCCAGGTCGGAAGCGGTGCGGGAGGGGTGCGGGCGGGTGCGTGGCGGTCTGCGGCGGGCGGAGCCTCCCCGCCCGTCCCGACCGGGGCGCGCGGCCGCCACGGGGCCCTCCGAGGGCCGCCCAGGGGCCTCTGCGGCGGGGGCCGGGGCTGCTTTGTGAACGGATTCCGGGGGAGACGCGCCGGGGTGTACGCATGATGCGTACACTGTTCGCATCGGGTTAGGCTGAGAACATGTCCTCTTCAGAGCAGCAGACCCTCGCGCCGGTGCCCTCCGTGTGGACCAGGCCGCGGCGACGGAAGGAACAGCCCGCGCTCAGCCAGGAGCAGATCGTCGCGGCCGCGGTGCGACTCCTGGACGCCGAGGGCATCGAGGCGCTCAGCATGCGCAAGCTCGGCGCGGAGATGGGCACCGCCGCGACCTCGCTCTACCGGCACGTGGCCAACAAGGACGAGCTGATCGAGCTGGTGGTGGACGAGGTCTACGGCGAGCTGGAGCTGCCCGCGGCCGACGGCGCGGGGGAGAAGTGGCGCGAGGCCCTCGCGCAGTGCGGCCACAGCCTGCGGGCGATGGTGCTGCGCCACCCCTGGGTGGCCTCGGTCCTCGGGCAGGTCGGGCTGGCGCACCTGGGGCCGAACCTGATCCGGATGTCGGAACGGCTGCTGGGCCTGTCCGTGTCGGCGGGCTTCCCGGCGGGCGAGGCGGACCTCGCGGTGAAGGCCGTCATCTCCTACGTCATCGGCGCCACCACCAGCGAGGCCTCCTACCTCTCGCTCCTCGCCCGCAGCGGGAAGACCGAGACGGAGTGGCTGGAGTCGCTGCTGCCCGCCGCCGAGGCCGCCCTGGAGGACCACCCCGTGGTGAAGGACCACGCGTACTCCCGGCACAACCAGGACCCGGCGCGACTGCGGGACGAGAACTTCGACTACGGGCTCCAGCGGGTCCTCGACGGCCTCGCGGTCCGGCTCGCCCGGGACTGACGCGGGAGGCCGGCCGGTCCGGGACGCGGGGAGCGGTCCGGTCCGGGACGCCCGGCGACCCGGGTCAGCCGCGGCCGGCCCCGGGCTGCGGGAAGGTCAGCTCGCGGTCCTCGCCGAGCGGGGCGAAGTGCCGGTCCACCGAGGCCTGGCGGACCTGGAAGAGGGCGGCCGGGGACCAGCGCGGACGGCGGTCCTTGTCGATCACCTGGGCCCGGATGCCCTCGACCAGGTCGGGCGTCGACAGCGCGGCGGCGGAGACCCGGTACTCCTGCTCCAGCACCCGCTCCAGCGAGTCCAGTTCGCGGGCGCGGCGCAGCGCGGCGAGGGTGACCTTGAGGGAGGTCGGCGACTTGGCGTGCAGGAGCCGGGAGGCCTCCCGCGCGGCCGCCAGGCCCGACTCCAGCAGCCGCTGGTGGATCTCCTCCACGGTGTCGGCGGCGTAGCAGTGATCGATCCACTCCCGGTCGGCGGCGAGCGGGGCCTCGGGGGTGGTGGCGTCGCCGAACTTGGGCAGCACCTCGGCCACGGGTGCCCTGGTGAGCTCCCAGGTGAACTCCTCCAGCCAGCCGGAGGGCAGGTAGTGGTCGGCGAGTCCGCACAGCAGGGCGTCGCCCGCGCCGACGGCCGTGCCGGTGAGGGCCAGGTGGGTGCCGAGCTCGCCCGGGGCGCGGGAGAGCAGGTAGGTGCCGCCGACGTCGGGGACGAAGCCGATCCCGGTCTCGGGCATGGCCACCCGGGACCGCTCGGTGACGACGCGGACGCCGCCGTGGGCCGAGAGCCCGACGCCGCCGCCCATCACGATCCCGTCCATGAGGGCCACGTACGGCTTGGGGTAGCGGGCGATGCGGGCGTTGAGCCGGTACTCGTCCCGCCAGAAATCGAGGGAGCCGGTGGTGCCCGCCTTCGCGTCGGCGTGGATGGCCCGGATGTCCCCGCCCGCGCACAGGCCGCGCTCCCCGGCGCCGCGCAGGAGTACCTGGCTCACGGCGGGATCACCCTCCCAGGCCGCAAGGGCTTCCCCGATCCGCAGCACCATGGTGTGGGTGAGGGCGTTGAGGGCGTGGGGGCGATTGAGGGTGATCAGCCCCGTACAGCCGTCGGTCTCGATCAGAACGGTGTCGTCGGTCACGTCCGTCAGTATGTCTCCTCCCCCGCCCCATGAAGATCGTTTCTGGTGGACTTGTCAAGTCTGACCGGATTCGGGGTGAACCAGGTCTGTACCAGAGGTTTGGGGAACGAGGGGGCACAGCACCCGGCCGCGGCTCAGTCGCGGGGGCGGGCCCGGTGTTCGCGCCAGGCGGCGAGCGCCTGGTCACGGGCGCCGTCCGGGTGGCGGGCGTGCCAGTCGCGCAGGAACCGGTTGAACTCGAACTGGGCGCCGACCTCCTGGGGTTCGGCCGCGCGCTGCCGCGTGGCGTGCCAGTGGGCGACGGCCTCGGCGAGGGTGCGGCCCGCGCCCTGGGATACGTACTCCCGCATGAAGGCGTCGAAGTGGAAACCCGGTCCGATCTCGCGGAGGAAGAACTCCCGGAGCACCTGGCTGCACCGCTGGCCTTCGGGGATCACGCTGGCCGGGCCGACGGGCGCCTTCAGCTGGCGCCCGCCCCGCCGGGCGGCCGGGGCGGGGGCCGGGAGGGCGCGGCCGTCCAGCGCGGCGGCGAGCCGTTCCGTGAGCGCGGCCTTGCCGCCGCCCGTGGAGACGCCCGTCCGCCGGGCGAGCCCGGTCAGCTCCTCCAGCGTCCAGTACCAGCGCAGCAGCTCGGCCCCGGACAGCTCCGGGGTGGGCTCGGGCCGGCTCTCCCCCACGTGATTCGCACTCATGTTCCCATCCTAGGGGGGCGACGACGGCGACACGGCCGCCCCGCCGCAGGACACGCGTGCAACCGCGCCCGCCCTTTCCTACGGTCGTCCCCATGACCTCCCCCTCCCCCGCCTCCGCTCCGGTCCTCGACACCGGCACCGCGCTCGTGCTCGTCGACCTCCAGCGGGGCATCCTCGCCCTGCCCACCGCCCGCCCCGGCGAGGAGATCCTGCGCAACGGCATCGCGCTCGCCGAGGCCTTCCGGGCGCACGGACTGCCGGTCGTCCTGGTGAACGTCGCCTGGTCGCCCGACGGCGGCGACCTGCCGACCACCGACGTCGACCGCCCCGGCCCCGCCACCGCCCCGCCGGCCGCCTTCTCCGAGATCCCGGCCGAACTGGCCGCGCTGGGGGACGTGACCGTCACCAAACGCCACTGGGGCGCCTTCACCGGCACCGAGCTGGACCTCCAGCTGCGCCGGCGCGGGATCCACCGGATCGTCCTTGCGGGCATCTCGACGAGCATCGGCGTGGAGTCCACCGCCCGGGCCGCCTGGGAGCACAGCTACGGCCTGGTCTTCGCCGAGGACGCGACCGCCGACGTGGACGCCGACTCGCACGCCCACACCTTCGGCAAGATCTTCCCCCGGATCGGCCGGGTCAGCACCACCCGCGAGATCATCGCGGTTCTGGACACGCTCCACTGAGGGTGCCCGGGCACGCCACTTCCACCCAGACGCACTTGCCGGCGGCCCCGGGCCGCGTGCCCCAGGCCCGGGCCAGCCGGTCCACGATCATCAGCCCGTGCCCACCCGGCCGGCTGGGGTCCCTCCCGTCCCCCGACGGCACGGGCGGCGCCGGGTTGGAGTCGGTGACCTCGATCCGCAGCCGGTCGTCCGCACAGTCCAGGACCAGGACCCCGGGCCCGCCGCCGTGCAGGCAGGCGTTGGCCACCACCTCGGAAACCAGCAGCAGGACGTCCTCCACCGCCTCCCGCGCCGCCGGAGTCCGCACCGGCAGCCAATGCCAGGCGGTCAGCGCCCGCCGGGTGAAGTCACGGCTGCGCAGGACGGGGTCGGCCATCCCCTCGAGAACCAGGAGCCAGTTGCGCTCGGCCGGGCCACGCTGCTCCACAGCTCTCGCCCCCTCTCATCGCCCCTGGTTGGCACCCAGCGCCTGAGCGACGTCGGCGTGGACCGGGAAGACCCCGTCAGCGCCGGTGATGCGGAACATCCTGGCGACCGGCCCCGCCAGCCCGGCCAGCTCCAGGCTGCCGCCGGCCTCCTGGACGGCCAGGCGGCCGTGGAGCAGGGCGTTGAGACCCGTCGAGTCGCAGAAGCGCAGTCCCGCCATGTCGACCAGCAGCCGGCCGCCCCGCCGGGCGGCCGCGTCCAGGGCCTCTTTGAGGGGTCCCGCCGTGTCATGGTCCAGCTCACCGCCGAGGGTGAGCAGTACAACCCCGTCCACCGTCCGCACCGCGACGGTGAACCGCTTGTCGTCCGCTCCGGAGACCATCCGGCATCACCTTCCGTCAGCTGCCCCCTACGCCTTCCCCCAGCCCGACGCTATATGCGGCGCCGCCGCACTCCTCGGGACTCCCGGGGAACCCGGCGGGTTTTCCCCCGGGCGGCCCGGTCCCATGGACGAAGGCCCCGGCGGTGGCACCGAAGGGCATCGACCGACGGGCATCGGGTGGCGCCACCGTTCGGCGTTCACGCTGCGTGACCGTCGCGGCGCCCGTGCGGGACGGCGGTGGCACGCGTTGCCTCGATGTCATTGTGCGTTCGCTCAGCGGAGGCTCAGATCCGGATAACGATGACATCACTGCGCAAGGGTCTTTGGGCCTGGTCACGGGCGAATGGCCGATTTGCCGGTGATGTTCGCCACGGCCCCGCGCCGGACACCGTGGTACATCTTCTCGACCGCCTGCCGGACCACCCACGTCCGGACAGGGGCGCTGAAGTCGGCCGACCGCCGGCATGCAACTCCATCAGCATCCGGGGGATCGGAACCCGATCCGCGGCCGAGCACGGCGGCGGATCGGCATGGAGCGGAAAGGCGCACCAGAGCATGACCTCGACGCAGGTCGAACAGCACCACGGCGACGACAACGCCACCACGGGCACCACGCCCGAGGAGGGCTACGAGCGCGGCCTCGGCAGCCGCCAGGTCCAGATGATCGCCATCGGCGGCGCCATCGGCGTCGGCCTCTTCCTGGGAGCCGGGGCGAACATCGCCAAGGCCGGGCCCAGCCTCATCCTCATGTACGCCCTCGCCGGCGTCATCGTCTTCTTCATCATGCGAGCGCTCGGCGAGCTGCTCCTGTACCGCCCCGTCTCGGGTTCCTTCGCGGAGTACGCCCGCGAGTTCCTGAGCCCGTTCTTCGGGTTCGTGACGGGCTGGACGTACTGGCTCATGTGGGTCGTCACCGGCATGGCCGAGCTGACCGCCGCGGCCATCTACGTGCACTTCTGGTTCCCGGACGTCCCCCAGTGGGTGACCGCCCTGGTCTTCCTGGTGGTCCTGTACGTCGCCAACCTCATCTCGGTGAAGATCTTCGGCGAGATCGAGTTCTGGTTCTCGATGGTCAAGGTCACGGCCCTGATCGGCATGATCGTGATCGGCATCGGCGTGGTCACCTTCGGCTTCAGCCAGGCCGGTGACACCGCCGCCGTGTCCAACCTCTGGGCCTTCGACGGCATCTTCCCCAAGGGCGTCGGCTCCAGCCTGATGACCCTGCAGGGCGTCATGTTCGCCTACCTGGCCGTCGAGCTCGTCGGCGTCACCGCCGGCGAGTCCGAGAACCCGGAGAAGACCCTCCCCAAGGCCATCAACACCCTGCCCTGGCGCATCATCGTCTTCTACGTCGGTGCGCTCAGCGTGATCCTGATGGTCGTCAAGTGGACCGAGTTCCAGCCCGGCGTCAGCCCGTTCGTGGCGGCCTTCGCGAAGATCGGCATCCCGGCCGGCGCGGCGATCGTCAACTTCGTGGTGCTCACCGCGGCCCTGTCGTCCTGCAACTCCGGCATGTACTCCACCGGCCGCATGCTGCGCGACCTGGCCGCGAACTCCGAGGCGCCCAAGCTGCTGGGCAAGCTCAGCTCCACCAAGACCCCGGCCGTGGCCATCACCCTCTCCACCGCCCTCATGGGCATCGGCGTGGTCCTGAACTACGTCGTCCCGGAGAAGGCCTTCGGCTACGTCACCTCGGTGGCGACGGCGGCCGGCATCTGGACCTGGCTGATGATCCTGGTCAGCCACATCCGCTACCGCCGCGCGGTGGACGCGGGCAAGCTGCCCGCCTCCTCCTTCCCGGCGCCGGGCGGCACCATCTGCAGCTGGATCGCCGTGGCCTTCCTGCTGCTGGTGACCGTGATGATCGCCATCGACCCGGACAGCCGCGTCTCCCTGTACGTGGGCGCCGGCTGGGCCGTCTGCCTGGCCATCGGCTGGGCCGTGCTGAAGTCGCGCAACCCGCAGGTCGCGGCGCGTGCGGCGGGCGACGCCGACGAGGCGCTGGAGCCCGCGGCCCGGTCCTGACCGCTGACCGCACTCCCCCGAAGGGGGCGTGCCGGCCCCTCCCCCGGCCGGTGCGCCCCTTTCGGCGTGCCCGCCCCGGCTCCGCCGCGAGTCGCGGTCACAGGCGGACGTCCGCGGCGTCGCGGACCTCCGCGGCCATGTTCACCTCCATCATGCGCAGGGCCGCGTCCGCCAGGTCCCGGTGGATGTGGGCCACGGCGTCGCGGGCGACGGTCACGTCCAGGTGGCGGACGTGCGCGTCGAGGGCGGAGTAGAGGACGCACTGCTCGGTCACCTGGCCGCACAGCACCAGCCGGCCGACGCCGAGCCGGCCCAGGAGGTAGGCCAGCGGGGTCTCGTAGAAGACGGAGTGGCGCGCCTTGACGACGAAGAGGGACTCCTCGTCGGGCCGGACGGGCTCGACGAGGTCGGCGTGCGGGCCGGCGAGGGCCGCTTCCAGGATCTCGCCGTGGTGGGAGCGCCACAATCCGAAGTTGTCGTTGACGTAGACGACCGGGACCTTCCGCTCGCGGGCGGCGCCGAGCAGGGTCCCGATCCCGGTCAGGACCTCGCTCACCGAGGGCAGCAGCAGTTCGGCGTCCTCGTGCTCGTAGGTGTTGATCATGTCGATGACGATCAGCGCGGTCTCCGGCACGGCGCTCACCCCGCCCGCTCCGCCGCCGCGAAGGGACTCCGGTCGAGGTGGGCGAGCAGGTCGGCCGGGTCCCGGTACACCGCGCGGGCGCCGGCCTCCTCCAGGTCGGCGCGCGGGATGCCGCCGCACAGCAGGCCGACGCAGGAGACGCCGGCCCGGGTGCCGGCCCGCATGTCCCACACGGTGTCGCCGACGAGGACGGAGCCGCGCGCCCGCGCGCCCGCGAGGCCGAGGGCGTGGTGTACCGGGTCGGGTGCGGGTTTGCCCTCGTCGACGTCGTCGGAACTGGCCGTGGCGGTGATGGCGTCGTCGGCGTCGACGGCCCGCCGCAGGGCGTCCAGCTCGGCCTCCTTGGCGGAGGTCACGAGCACCACCCGCCAGCCCCGCCGGTCCAGTTCGCGCAGCAGCCGGGAGGCCGAGCCGAACGGGGGCAGCCGGTCGAACCAGGTGGCGTAGAGGGTCTCGTGCGCGGCGGACAGCCGCTCGTCCTCGGCGGTGTCGCGGTCCTCGCCGAGGAGGTGCGCGAGCAGGTCCTCGCCGGGGAGGCCGACCGCGCGGTGGACGTCGTGCATCGCCACCTCGTGGCCCGCCTGCCGCAGTGCCTCCCACCAGCACGTGACGTGCAGGTGGTTGGTGTCGACGAGGGTGCCGTCGACGTCGAACAGCGCGGCCCGGTTCATGCGTGCCTCCCTGGGGCGGGGTTCAGTAGCCCAGTTCGCGTTCGAGTTCGGCCTTGTCCATGGAGGAACGGCCGTGCAGGTTGCGGCGTTTGGCCTCCGCGTAGAGCTGGTCGTACGTGGGGCCCCGCGACCCGCTGTGGGAGTGCAGCCCGCCGCGCCGGGAGGAGGAGATGTCGTCGAGGGAGCTCTTGCTGGCGGTCTTGGACTCGCCCGCGCGGGCGCGTTCCTTGTTGACGGTGCGCGCCGCGATCTCCTCGGCCCGCTCGGGGCTCTCGCCGCGTTCCTCGGCGCTCTCCTTGATGTGCTCGTACTGCCTCTCACGCTTGGGACTGGAACCTCGGGGCATGGTGACTCCTCTGCCGGGACGGGACCGACACGGTGAACCCGCTGCGCGGCCGTGTCGGGATGCGGTGGAGCGGGATCCGCAGGTCCTGCTCGGGGACCTCGGTGTCCAGGCCGGCCAGGGCGGAGGCGAACTCCGCGAGCAGGCCGACGGTGATGTCCTCGCCGGGGCAGCGGTGGCCGGTGCGGGCGTCGCCGCCGCCCTGGGGGATGAGTGCGCCGGGGCCGGGCTCGCGGCCGAGGAAGCGCAGCGGGTCGAAACGGTAGGGGTCGGGCCACAGGGCGGGGTCGTGGTGGTGGCCGTACACGTCGAGGAGGACCAGGGTGCCCTCGGGGACGGCCTGCCCGCCGAAGCGCAGGTCGCGGGCGGCGAGACCGCCGACGAAGGGCACGAAGGGGTAGAAGCGCCGCACCTCGTGGGCGAAGGCCCTGGCGTACGCCCCGTCGTCCGCGCGCAGCGCGTCGGCGAGCCGGGGCCTGCGGTGCAGGGCGTGCGCGGCGAAGGCCACGAACCAGGCGACGGCGACGCAGGGGCGGATGACGTTGAGCAGTTCCACGGCCGCCGTGCGCGGGTCGAGGAGCCGGCCGTCGGCGTCGCGGTGCCGGGCGACCGCCTCCAGCGCGGTGTTCCCGCCGCCCGGGGGGGAGGGCCTGGTGGAGGCGGGTCACTCCGCCGCGGAGCTCCTCGACGGTGCGGGCGAGGGATTCCTCCTGGCGGGCCCGGGCCCGGCGGGCCCGCCAGTGGCGCGGTCCGGGGGTCGCGAAGCCGTCGACCATGGCCACGCAGTCCTCGGCGATCTCGCGGGCGGCGTCCTCGGGTACCGCGAGGCCGGTCCAGTCGCAGACGGCCCGGGCGAGCACCGTCGCCGCCTCGTCGAACAGGACGGCGCCCCGGCCCTCCCATCCGTCGACGGCGGCCGCCCAGTGCCGGCGTACGAGTGTGGTGAGCCGGTCCACGGAGCCGTCCCGCATCAGCAGGGACACGAACAGGGCCTTGCGGACCCGGTGCCGCTCGCCGTCCAGGGTGTGGACGGCGCCCCGTCCGAAGAGGGTGTCGAGCACGGGCCCGGGGAGCGCGCCGTCCCGGAGCACGTGCCGCTCGTCGTAGAAGAAGTCCACGGCGGCCGGGCCGTGCAGCAGGAGCGCGGGCCGGCCCATCAGCCGGGTCCGGACGGCGGGCGGGTCGCCGTGGCGGCGCCGCAGGTCGGGGGCCCAGGCGTAGCCCTGGGTCAGCAGGGGGACCGTGCTGTCGATCAGTGGGGACATGCCGCCCGCCTACCCGGCGCGTCCCGCGGCACTCCTCGCGCCCCGGGGGTTTCGACACGGCCGGACGGGTTAGGCGGGGGCCATGCCCGACCGTGAAACCGTGCGGGTGGAACCAGGGAGGCGCCCCGTGGCCGCACGTACCTCCTCCGCCCTCGAGGGCGTCGCCCCGCCGGAGGGCCTGACGGCTCCCGCGCCGGCCGAGGGAGCGCTGCCCAAGGACCACACCCAGGCGATCCTGGAGACGACCAAGCGGGTGGCCGCCCTCCTGAAACGTTCGGGGCCGCCCTTCGCCCTCGCCGGCAGCGTGGCCGCCTTCGCCCACGGCCTGCCGGCCCGCTTCCAGCACGACACGGACTTCTGCGTGCGCCCCGAGGACGCCGACCAGGCGGTCAAGGCCCTGGAGGACGGTGGCATCGCCATGCGCCGGGCCCCGGAGGACTGGCTGGTCAAGGGCCGCTCGGGCGGGGAGGAGATCGACCTGATCTTCGAGCTGGCCCGGCGTCCGGTCGGCACGGAGCTGCTGGAACGGGCGAGCGTCAAGGCGGTGGACTCGGTGTGGATGCCGGTCCTCTCGCCCACCGACCTGATGGACAGCCGGCTCGCCGCGCTGTGCGAGCACTACTGCGACTTCGGCGACCTGCTGCCCATGGCCCGCATGCTCCGCGAGCAGATCGACTGGGCCCGGCTGGAGCGCGACCACCGGGCGCAACCGCTGCCCGACGCGTTCTTCCACCTGCTCGAACGGCTCCGCGTCATCGAACGCACGGACGTGGCGGGAGCGGGCGTGACCGGAGAAGGAGTGACCGGAGAAGGAGCGACGGGAGAACGGACATGACCTCCAGCGGCATCATCGAGTACCGCATCGAGCACCTGCGCGAGCGCCTGGCCCGCGAGGAACTGGCCGAGCTGGGCGTCCGGGTCGAGCTGCACGGCGCCCGCGCCGTGCTCCGCGGCTGCGTGGGCGACGAGGAGCGCAAGGCGGCCGTCCTGCGGATCGCCGACGAGGAGCTGGCGGGCCACGACTGGTACGAGGACATCACCCTGAGCCGGGCCCGGCCCCCCGACCACGCCGAGGAGCTGTCGTGATCCGCGTCGCCGCCGTCGGGGACATCCACCTCGGCCCGGACAGCGCCGGGCTGCTGCGGCCCGCCTTCGACACCCTGGGCGGCTGCGCCGACCTGCTGCTCCTCGCCGGCGACCTGACCCGGCACGGCACCCCGGAGGAGGCGCGGGTGGTGGCCGCCGAGGCCGCCGGGCTGCCGGTGCCCGTGGTCGCGGTGCTCGGCAACCACGACTATCAGAGCGACCGGCAGGAGGCCGTCGCGGACGAGCTCCGCGCGGCGGGCCTGTACGTGCTGGAGGGCGACGGCGTCCTCCTCGACCTCGACGGCACCCCCGTGGGGATCGCCGGGACCAAGGGCTTCTGCGGCGGGTTCGCCGGCCGCGCCGGCAGCGAGTTCGGCGAACCGGAGATGAAGTCCTTCATCCGCTGCACCCGCGCCAGCGCGAAGGCCCTCGGGCGCGCCCTGCGCGAGCTGCGCGAGGCCGGCAGCGCGCTGCGCATCGCACTCACCCACTACTCCCCCGTGCCGGACACCCTGGCGGGCGAGCCCCGCGAGATCTACCCCTTCCTCGGCAGCTACCTCCTCGCGGAGGCGATGGACGAGGAGGGCGCCGACCTCGCCGTCCACGGCCACGCCCACCTCGGCACCGAACACGGCATGACGGCGGGCGGGGTCCAGGTCCGCAACGTGGCCATGCCCGTCATCGGACAGGCGTTCTCGGTGTACCACCTCTCCCCCGACGGTGCCGCCGCGCACCGGTCTACCGCCACTCCCCAGGAGGCGCGCACATGAACGCTCCCGACCCCGCCGCCCGCCGGGTGGCGGTGGACCCGGCCGGGCCGGTGCTCGTCGAGGGCCCCGTGGAGGTCGTCCTCGACGACGGCACCGTCGTCCGCTCCGACCGGTTCACCGTCGCCGTGTGCACCTGCCGCCGCAGCCGCACCTACCCGTGGTGCGACACCAGCCACCGGCCCCGCCGCCGCGAGGCGGCGCCCGGGGACGGAGGCGGGGCGCCGTGCACGGGTCCGCCCGACCGAGAGGAACCGTCATGAACAGCCGCCCCACCGCCGGCCGTCCGGCGCCCGAGCTGCTGGGCATCTACCTCAACGACCACCTCGCCGGGGCGAGCGCCGGCACCGAACTGCTGCGCCGCGCCGCCCGGGCCCACCGCGGCACCGCCCTCGGGCCGCCGCTGGCGGCGCTGGCCCGGGAGGTCGCCGAGGACCGGGAGAGCCTGCGCGCCGTCATGGCCGGCCTCGGCGTCCCCGAGTCACGGGTCCGCGCGGCGCTGGGCGGGCTCGCCGAGAAGGCCGGCCGGCTCAAGCTCAACGGGCACCTGTTCACGCGCTCGCCGCTCAGCGACGTCCTGGAGCTGGAGGCGATGCGTCTGGGGGCGGAGGGCAAGGCCTGCATGTGGCGGGCGCTGCTGGCGCTCGCGGACCACGGCGCCCGGGTCGACGGGGACCGCCTGCACGAGCTGCTGCGGCGGGCCGAGCGGCAGATCCGGATCCTGGAGACCCTGCGCGGGGAACGCTCCGCGCAGGTGTTCGCCCCCGACGTGGCGGGGACCACGGCAGCCCGCCGCCGCGACACCGCGCGTTCGCCGGCGCACCACGCGGGCAGGCGCACGGCGTGACCTACGTGAGCCCCGGCAAGGGGTACGAGCGCGACAGCCGCTACATCGCGACGCGGATCACCGCCGACGGCCGCGACGGCTTCCCCGTGCTGCCGGGGCACTACCGCCTCGCCGTCAGCCGGGCCTGTCCGTGGGCGAGCCGTGCGGTGGTCGTCCGGCGGCTGCTGGGCCTGGAGCGGGCCCTGCCGATGGCCGTCGCCGGCCCGGTCCACGACGACGACAGCTGGACCTTCGACCTCGATCCGGGCGGCCGGGACCCGGTGCTCGGCATCGAGCGCCTCAAGGAGGCCTACCTGGCGCGGGACCCCGGTTACGACCGCGGCGTCACGGTCCCCGCGATCGTCGACGTCCCGACCGGCGCGGTGGTCACGAACGACTTCCCTCAGATCACGATCGACATGTCGCTGGAGTGGACGCCCCACCACCGCCCGGGCGCGCCCGAGCTGTACCCGGCCGCGCTGCGGCCGGACATCGACGCGGTGAACGAGGTGGTCTACCGGGACGTGAACAACGGCGTCTACCGGGCCGGGTTCGCCGGCTCCCAGGAAACCTACGAGGAGGCGTACGAGCGGCTGTTCGCCCGGCTCGACTGGCTCTCCGACCGGCTCGCGCGCTCGCGCTACCTGGTCGGCGACACCCTCACCGAGGCCGACGTACGGCTGTTCACCACGCTCGTCCGCTTCGACGCCGTGTACCACGGCCACTTCAAGTGCAACCGGAACAAGCTCGCGGAGATGCCGGTGCTGTGGGGGTACGCGCGGGACCTGTTCCAGACGCCCGGCTTCGGCGACACCGTGGACTTCGACCACATCAAACGGCACTACCACCTGGTGCACACCGACATCAATCCCACGGGCATCGTCCCGGCGGGGCCCGAACCGCGGGCCTGGCTCGCCCCGCACGACCGGGCCGGCCTCGGCGGCCGGCCCTTCGGCGCCGGCACCCCGCCGGGGCCACCGCCCCGCGAGGAACGGGTGCCGGCGGGCCACAACCCCCTCCCGGGCGCGGGCCCGGCGTAGGCGCGGGCCCGGCGCAGGGGGCCGTGGCCCACCGGCCCGCGGTCACCCGTCAACGGCCCGCGGTCACCCGTTCACGACGGCCCGGACGTTCTCGATGCTGCCGCAGTCCGACTCCAGCTGCCTCTGGCGCTCCTTCAGGAACGCGGCGGCCAGCTCGGTCCTGCGCTCGTCCGGGACGTTCTCGCGGGCGCCGTTGAGGATGGTGCGCTCCTCCTCGTCCACGTGGTGCGAGACGGCCTCGACCAGGTCCTCCAGCCTGGAGTCCCACTCCTCGGAGCCGACCTCCTCCACCTCCAGCAGGTCGAGCAGCGCCTTGTTGCCCTCCTCGTGCTCCTCCACGCCGTGCTCGACCTCCTCGTCGTCGACGTTCCGGTAGCGCTTGAGCGCGCCGTAGACCTCCGACTCCTCCGCCTCGCCGTGGGCGATGAGCAGCGCGGCGAACTCCCGCAGCGCTCCCGCGCGGTCGTCCTCGACGCTGCGCATCCTGCGGAACAGCTCCTCCATGGTCCGGTGGTCCTCCAGGATCACCGCGACGACGTCCTGTTCCCTGCGGTCCGCGGACTCGGACATGGCTCTTCCTCCTCGGTCGGATCTCCGTCGGTCGTCTGGCGGGTGCTCGCTCGCGGCCGGTTGAAACGTGTCCCTACGGCCTGATCGCCGCCCGTCCGCCGGTCAGGCCGGGTGGCCGGCCTCCACGTCACTGACGGCGCTGAACCGCAGCGGCCCGGGCGGCTCGGCGGGGCCGGCGCCGGGCCCGGCCGGGGCGAGCACGAAGCCGACGTGGTCGCCGCCCGCCTCGAGGACCCGCTCGACGCGGCCGGTGAACCAGACGCGTACGTCCGACAGCACGGGGCTGCCGTCCAGCCCCGGCTCCCAGGCGGTACGCGCGAACTTGTCCACGTCGTCGCCCGTCCGCCCGCCGAAGAGTTCCGCCAGGGCCCGCTGGTCCCGGCCCAGTACGTGCACGGTGAGGTGGCGGGCCGCCCGGGCGACGTCGTAGGTGCGGTTCTCGGTGGACAGCCACACCACGAAGCGCGGCGGGTCGATCGAGCACTGCGAGGCGAAGCCGACCAGGCAGCCGGCCCGCCGCCCGCCCGCCGCGGCCGTGACGACGTACATCGCGCCGTCCATGGCCTCGGCGAGGCCGCCGAGGTCATGGCCGGGCTGCTGGTCCGGTTCCGGCACGGGGACTCCTTGGCTGGCGGGCCGCGGCCGGGCGCCGCGGACACCCTCCCCATGGTCGGCCACCGCACCGGGGAAGCGGGTGCTTGGGCGGCGCGTGTCCGGGCAGGCGGGGGTGGTACGCGCGAACCGGACGGAGTACGAGGAGGTGGATTCGGTGCGCATCGCCTTTCTGACCGCACCCGAAGGCGTCGAGGAAGTGGAACTGACCGCGCCGTGGAAGGCCGTCGAGGGGGCCGGCTGGAACCCGCAGCTGGTCTCGACGCAGGCCGGACAGGTCCAGGCGTTCAACCACCTCGACCGGGCCGGCCGTTTCACCGTCGACCACGTCCTGGCCGGGGACACCGCCGACGCGTTCGACGCGCTGGTCCTGCCCGGCGGGGTCGCCAATCCCGACGCCCTGCGGACAGACGACCGGGCCGTCGGCTTCACCAGGAGCTTCTTCACCCAGGGCAAGCCGGTCGCCGCGATCTGCCACGCCCCGTGGACCCTGGTCGAGGCGGACGTCGTACGCGGCCGGACCCTGACCTCGTGGCCGAGCCTGGCCACCGACATCCGCAACGCCGGCGGCACCTGGGTGGACGAGCCGGTACGGGTCTGCCGGGCGGGGCCGTCGACGCTGGTCACCAGCCGCAAGCCGGACGACCTGGACGTCTTCTGCGCCGCCGTGCTGCGCGAGTTCGACCGGGCGGCGGCGGCCCGGGCCTGAGACCGGGCCGCTCGTCACCTCCGCCGCAGGAGAGGTGAGTACCGTGACGCAACCGACCCCGCCGCCGCCCGAGGGCCCCGAGCCGGTGCCGTCCGGCCCCGAGCCGGTCCCCCGCGACCCGCGGCCGCAGGACCCCCCGGCCCGCCCGCCCGGGCCCCCGGACGGGCCCCCGGACGGCAACCCCGAGGAGCCGGTGCCGGAACCGCCCGACTGACGCGCGGGGGCCGGCTATGCCTCCATCACCAGGACGGCGTCCCGGCACGCGTAGCCGGTCGTCGGGGAGGACACCTCCAGCGTCCACGTCCCCGGTTCGGCCCGCAGCTCCGCGCGGAAGCGGCCGTCGCCGGCGGGCCGCATCGGCTCGGCGGCGAGGCACCGGCCGTCCTGCGCGAGGCGGCGGACGCGGAGGTCCATGGCCCGGTCAACGCGCGTGGCCCACACCTCGATCGGCGCTCCCGCCAGGGCCACGTCCGGGAGTTCGATGCCGATGTCGTGGTCCGAGGCCAGGAACCGGGGGCGTTCGACGCCGTTGCAGATGTGGCGCAGCTGGTACTGCACGGGTGCGGCGTCCAGGAGCGAGGCGTGCCGGTGCGGGAACCACATGGTCGTCGCCGTGGTGCGGTGCTCCGGAGGGGTGGCGGAGAGCTGCGGGACGGTGCCGTCCCCCAGCCACGGGCCGCCGTCGCCGGGCAGGCCGTCGTGGAACCGGGGGCGGCCCGCGGGATCGAAGGAGACGCCGTGCGCGGTGCGGTGGGTGGCGCCTCCCAGCGGGACGAGGTCGTAGCCGGCGGTCCCGCCCGCCTCGTTCGCCCTGTTCGCCCTGGCGGCCTTCTGCATCCGGCGGTGGAACCTGAAGGCGTCCACGATCATCGCGGTGGGGAGCCCGGGGACCGGCGGGACCTCGCCGAGCCGGGCCGGGTAGCCGTCCTCGGTCACGACCGCCCGGTAGACCGGGAGCAGCTGGTGCAGGGACGGGTACGTCGAGCAGGCCTCGGCGATGGCCTCCCGCCACGCCGCCGGCAGGGGTCCGAGCCCCTCGCCCAGCAGGAACCGGAGCGCCTTCACGCTGCCCATGTAGGGCGTGCCGAGGGACGCGACCGCGCGCGTCACCCGGTGGCCGCCGAGCACCTCCACGAAGTGCCGTACGACCAGACCGCCCATGGAGCGGCAGACGAAGACCACCTTGGCGTCCCGCGCGCCGGGGAACCGCTCCGGGTCCGCGGTGGTCCGCCAGCGTTCGAGGCGCTCGCCGACGAACCGTTCGAGCTTCATGGCGGAGTTGACGTTGCTGAGCCGCCAGTCGTACGGGAACACGGCCAGCCGCTCGGGCGCGATGCCGAGCCGCCCGGCCAGTCCGCCGTAGCCGAGGTGCGCCACGAGGCCGGGCAGGACGCGCTGGGTCCGGATGGGGCCGCCCAGGGACAGGGCGTGCGGCGGCTCCGGGTCCTCGTCCCCGATCCCCTGCTGCAACCGCAGCCGTTCCAGCGTCCTTCCGGGCCGCAGGAGCCCGGCGGCGGCGCGCGGGCCGAGGTTCCACACGTCCACGCCTTCCCAGGTCAACGCGGTGCCCATGATGCCCGGCACGACAACGACGAGGTCGTCCTTCACGGCAGCTGCTCCTCGGTGGGTGGGGTGGGCGGGGTGAGCGGAACGCCGAGCCGGGCCAGGTTCCCGGGGGTCAGCAGCAGCTGGTCGCAACGCAGGGCGGCCTGCGGGCCGCCCCGTACCAGGAGGCTGATGCCGGCGTCGCCGAAGGCGGAGACCACCTGGGAGACGTCGTAGCCGCGGGGTTCGACGTCGGGGAGGGCCCGCTCGGCGGCGACGTCCCACAGGTGGAGGCGGCCGGAGGTGTTCCGCCAGCCGACCAGCAGCGGCCGGTGGTCCGGGCCGGCCAGCGCGAGGCCGTCGAGGGGGGCGTCACCGGGCGGCGGCGGCAGGGTGGTGCCGGTGCCGAAGAGCCAGCCCTCGCACTCGGCGATCTCCACCTCGTTGCCGGACGCGATGGCCACCAGCGGGACCGTACGGCGCCCCTTGCGCAGGACCCCGGTGGCGACCGCGTGGATCAGGACGGAGTCCACGGGGAAGGGCGCGGCCCCTGCGGCGTCGAGGTCCCAGACGCGCACGGCGTCGCCGCCCCACGCCGAGAGCCAGGACCGCCCCTGCGGCGTCCCGGCCACGGCGAGGCGTTGCACCGCGCCGGAGGCGCCCATCGGCCGGATGGTCCCGCGGGTCCAGCCCGTGCCGGGCGCGGGGGCGCGTTCCCAGCAGGCCACGCCCTGGCCGGAGGGCCAGAACAGCTGGAGGCGCCGTCCGGGGGCCGCGCGCAGGGCGACGGACGGTACGGGTACGTCCCGTGCGCCCGCGAGGGGGAGTTCGTCGGTGGTCTCGGGGTCCAGGCCGGGGCCGAGGGTCCACACGCGGGCGGTCCTGCGGCCGACGGCCGCCACCGTCCACCGTGCCCCGTCCGGGGCGGCGGCGAGGGCGGTGACCGGGTCGCCGTGGGTCAGCGGCGGGCCGACGAGCCGGGGGCCGGCCGGGGTGTGCAGGCTCACGAGGACCTCGCCGTCCTCGGACCTGCACAGCAGGAACTCCCCCGCCGTTCCGGTGGCGGCCGCGGCCCGCGGGTGGGCGCGGGGGTCGCCGCCGCGGGGCCGCCGCGGGGCCGCGGGCGCGGCCGGGCCGGCGGGAGCGTGCGGCTCCCAGACGCGGACGCGGGTCTCGTCGGCCACGGCCAGCCGCCCCGATCCCGAGGGGTCGAAGGCCAGCGACCTGTGGTGGCTGGTGCACGGCAGGGGCACGTGCTCGGTGCCCGATCCGGACCAGACCCGCGCCTCGGAGCCCTCGCGCACCGCGACGAGCAGGCCCGCGGGCCCTTCTCCGACGCTCACCGCCTGCCCGGCGCTGCGGGTGTGGAGGAGGAGTTCGCGGTGGTCGTCGTACAGCGGGTCGGGCATCTGCCAGACGGAGAGCTCCCGGCCGTCCAGGGCCGCGAGGACGGCGCCCCGGCCGTCCGGCAGCGCGAACGCGGACAGCGCCCGCACCGGGTGGCCGGTGTCCAGCAGCGGTGCCGCGCCGTGCAGGGGCCCGGTGGGTCCGGGGCCGCGGCGGGGCACGGCCCACAGGGTCAGTCCGCGCGGTCCGCCCGCGACGGCGGTGACGGCGCCCTCCAGCGGGAGCAGCGCCGCGGACGACACGGCGGCGGACAGCAGGCGTAATCGCAGCAGGTCGCGGGCGTACGTCCCGGTCCCGTCCCACGTCCACAACCACAGCCGCCCGGCCTCCACGGCCGCCAGGTGCACCAGCCCGTTCCACCAGGCGGCGGCCACGGCCTCGGGTGCCCCGCCCCAGTACAGCTCTTCGAAGGGGTGCCTCTCCTCGCCGCGCCACAGCCGCAGCGCCCGTCCGTCGTGCGTCGCGATCACCCGCCGGCCGGTGCCGCCTTCGGCCACCGCGAGGCCGCGCTGGCGGCCGGCGGTGGTCCAGCCCGCCGGTCCGGTGTCGCGGCCCCGGACCTCCCGGCCGCCGGCGGTCCACGATCTGATCACTCCGGCGCCGGCGGCGTGGATGAGGCCCTCGCCGTGTCCCTCCCGGCCCGGACGGCCTTCCCAGTGGACCGCAAGCGCGCCGCCCATCGGCGCAGGCCAGCTCCGTTGCAGCGGGAGCCGGTCCGCGCTGCTCCACACGTCGTCCCAGAAGACCTCGGGGGGCCGCGGGATGCCCTGGAGGACCTCGGCGGGGAACACGGCGAGGGCGGTCGCGCGCAGCACGGCCCAGCGTGCGGCGGGGGCCGGATGGGTGCGGAAGTGGTCGGCGACCTGTGCGTAGAGCGCCGGCCGGGGCGCCACCGCCAGGCGGGTGGCCACCAGGGGTTCGAGGACGTCCGGTGAGGCGTGGACGGCGAAGTGGTAGTCGCCGGTCAGCTCGTCCAGGGTGGCGTCGCCGGCGAGGGCGGCGTGTGCGGCGGCGTAGTGGGCGACGTAGGGTTCGACGCTCGCCCAGTCCTCGCTGCGGGGCGGCCGCAGGGCCAGGGCGACGCGCCGGTGGAGCCGTCGCTGCCGGGCCTCGTCGCCGAGCAGGTGGGCGCCGAAGCTGGGGTGGTGCAGCCGGTGGACCTCCGTGCCGAACTCGCCGTCCCGGGCGAGGACCACTCCGGTGGCCGCGCCGATGACGTGCCTGAGGTCGTCCTCGGTGTACTTCCTGCTGCCGGGCGGGCGCACGGCGTCCGCCATGGCCAGCCAGACGCGCGGCTGGGGCAGGCCGTTGCCCTGGGCCAGCGCCAGGGGCCGCAGCAGGTCGCGGATGCGGGCCGGTTCGGCCGGGTCCAGCCGGTCGAGTTCGTCGCCGAGCAGCGAGTCCAGGACGGCGGTTCCGTGCCGCAGCTCGCCGTCCAGCCGGTCGGGTTCCGGCAGCTCGCCCAGGGCGGCCAGGCGGCGGGCCCAGAGGGTGGCGACCAGGAAGAGGCCGTTGCTGCGGGAGGCGATGTGGCGGGCGGCGGCGCGCCGGGCCTCCTCGGCCCCGGCGGGCCGGTAGGGGGACCCGTCCCGGGCGAGCAGGCGTTCGACGTGCCGTGCGATGTCGCCCTCGGTCTCGGGGAGCCGGTCCAGTTCGACCGGGTCCTCGCAGTGGAGGGCTTCCAGCAGGGTCTCGGCGGGGAGTTCGCCGGGCAGGTTCCGGCGCGCGTTGGGGCGGGTGGTGACCACCGCCTTCACCAGGGGTGTCCCGGCGAGCGGGTTGATCAGGCCACGCGCCATGTCGAACGCGTGCCCGGCGGCCGCCTCGTCGAGCCCGTCGAACAGCAGGGTCAGGCTGCCCTTGCGCCGCGCGAGGGCGGCGATCCGTTCGACGAGGAGGTGCGGGGCCCCGCGGTCGGGGCCGTCGGGCCGGCCGAGGCCGAGTGGGCCCAGCCTGCGGGCGAGTTCCTCGCAGAGGGCCGCGAGGGTCTTGCCCCGGCAGTGCAGGGCCGCGTGCACGGAGTACAGCTCGGGCTGGATCCGGGGCCGCCGGCCGGCGGGCAGCGAGGCCGCGAAGCCGCGTGTCGTCAGGTGGGCGAGGTAGGTCAGCAGCGTGGACTTGCCGGCGCCGGAAGCGCCGGAGAGGGCGAACAGGCCCGTGCTCCTGGTCGCCATCCAGGTGACCAGTTCCCCGAGGATCCGGTCGCGGGAGGAGAACTCGCGCAGGCTGCGGCCCTCCCCGGCGCCGGAGAAGAGCGGCATGACGTCGGCGCTGAGTTCCTCGCCGATCCACGACTCGTCGTCGGCGGGTCGCAGGGCGGGCCGGACGCGCTCGGAGCAGTAGGGGTTGAGCAGGAAGTCGGGTCGCAGGGTCCGTACTTCGGCCCACTCGGGCACCTGGCCGGCGGTCAGGGCCCGGACGGCGAGCATGAGGTGGGTGAACGGGACGACGGGGTTCTCCCGGTGGAAGAGCGGGACCGCGCGGGTCTGGGCGTCGGCCGTGTCCAGGACCTCCTTGAGCCGGGCGGTCCAGCGGCCCTCGACCGCCTCCTCGCCGGCTTCGGCGGTGGCGATCACGGCGAATCCGGCGTCGCCGTGCCGCCCGTTCCCGGCCCGCGCCGCCCTGGCCGCCTTCACCTGCTGGTTGACGTCGTCCAGTGCCGTCCCGGAGAAGCAGGCGTCGAGGACGAGGAGGGTGTCGGTGGTGTCCTCGGCCAGCCAGGAGACGAGTTCGGCGGCGGAGACGGCCCGGGCGGGGTCGAAGCGGCCGTCGGCGTAGGAGTCTTGGCAGGCGAGGTAGAAGGTGTCGCCGACGCGTTCACCGTGGCCGGTCCAGTAGAGGATCTTGCGGCCCGCCGGCTGCGCGCGGAGCCTCGCCACCAGTTCCCGGACGCGCCCGCGCTCCAGGGGCGGGTCCGGGGTGCCGGTGTCCCGCGTACTGGCCGCCCCCAGGGGCGGGGCGTCGAAGCCGAGCCGCCTGGCCTGCTCGGTGAACCGTTCGGCGCTGCGCCGCAGGTAGGAGCGGTCGCGCCGGCGGAGCGCGTCGCCCTGGTAGGCGTCCACCACCACCGTGGCCACGACGCCGTCGTGTGGGACGTCGACCATCCGCAACCGCCCTCCCTTGGGAAACCAGGCCCGCCGCCGTCCGGCGCATGGCACGATTTTCACTCAACTCGACATCAGACCAAGGGGTTTCGGTGACGCAGCGCGAGGGATTCGTCGTCGGGCATCTCGTGACGGACTGCTACGTCTTCGAGGGCGACGGCACCCGTCCGATCCTCGAGGAGAACGTGAGGGTCATCCACGAGCCCGGGCTCCGCCGGGTGTCACTGCCCCTGGAGGTGCAGCAGTGGCGGCGGGCGATCCAGGCGGAGGAGGAACGCAAGCAGGCCGCGGGCGAGCCCCACCGGTGGAACAACCCCCGTTTCGCGGTGGAGAGCATCGTGCTCTCCCGCACCGACGAGGACGAGCTGCCGGTCGTACAGCTGAGCCTGTGCGACGCCGACTACTTCGACTTCCTGGCCACGTCGGTCAACCTCGACCGGCCCCTGCGCGAGGGCGAACCGGCCACGCTGCGCACGCAGTACCTGGAGGACACCGATCCGGTGACGGCGCCCGCCTTCCTCTCCTGCAGTTTCGGCGTCAACGTGGCGGTGCGGACCGGGCCCGACCGGAAGATGGTCTTCGCCCGCCGCAGCGCCCGCGTGGCGGGCCACAACACCGAGCGCTGGAACTCCTCGGCGAACGAGGGCCTCGCCGCCGTCCACGACGTGCCCGCGGACGGTTCCCCGATCAGCCTCCACGCCGTGGCCCGCCGGGCGCTGCGGGAGGAGCTGGCCGTCCAGGACGGTGACGAGGTGGAGTTGGAGCTGCTCGCCTTCGCCCTGGACCTGCGGGGCCACCAGTGGGCGGCCTTCTACCGGGCCGTGCTCCCCGGTCTGACGGCCGAGGACCTCGTCCGGCGCCGCAGCAGGGGCGTGGAGGACAAGTGGGAGCACGACCGGTTCGGGTTCGTGCCCGCCGATCCGGACAGCGTCCTCGACTTCCTCCTGGAGGAGGGCCGGGAGTGGACCCCGTGCGCGCCGGCGCTCTTCTACATGGCCCTGGTGCGCGAGGCCGTGGTGGCACGCGGCGGCAACCCCTCGGGCCGCCTCGACGTCGAGGCGGCCGAACGGCGGGCCGTACAGCGGCTCGCCGGGCGGGGAACGGCCGGGCGCGCGCAGGCGTAGGGCCGCCGGGACGGGGCAGACGCCACGTCGGCCCGCCTGGGCGTCAGCCCGGGCCGGGCATGCCGGGCCGGCCCGGGATGCGGGCGTGGACGGTCTTGCCGCCCTCCGGCGTCGGCCGGACGTCCACCTGCGAGCTGAGCCGCCGCACGAGCGGCCACCCGTACCCGCCGGCCGCTCCGCTCGGGTCGGCGGGGCGCCCTCGGGGCGGGGTGGGGCTGGAGTCGGTGACGTCGATGTCCAGGCCGTCGGTCGACCAGCCGACGTCGAACCCGCAGGGCCCGGAGGCGTACTTCACGGCGTTGGTCACCAGCTCACTGGCGACGAGCAGGGCCGCGTCCCGTACCTCCGCCGGTACCGGCCGCCCGCCCGCCCCGGCTTCGTCCACCAGCCGGTGGACCTCCTCCCGGGCCCGGGCCGGCGCACCGTCTCCCTGGCACTGGCAGTGCCGCCGGCGCACCGGGCGGGACAGAGCGGACTCCGACATGCTCGACCTCCTCAGCCCGTATGACGCCGCGTCCCCCGCAGGGCCCCTTCCCCGCCTGCCGCGCCGTATGCGGCTACCCTCCGCGACCGCACGGCGTCACGGCCGTCCGCGCGATCGGGTGCAGGGCGGCACGTTCGAGAGGGGCGGAGGGGTCGATGGACACGTCCAGCCGTGCCGGCCGGGAGCCGGCCCGCACCAGGAGGTCGCCGACGGCCGCGATCATCGCCCCGTTGTCGGTGCACAGCGTCAGCGGCGGCACCCGGAGCGCGACGCCGGCGGCCGCGCAGCGCTCCTCCGCGAGGGCCCTGACCCGGGAGTTCGCCGCGACGCCGCCCACCACGACCAGCGTCCGCACGTCGTACTCGCGGCACGCGGCGAGGGCCTTGCGGGTCAGCACGTCCGCGACGGCCTCCTGCAGGGAGGCGGCGCCGTCGGCCAGCGGGAGCTCTTCGCCGGTCTGCCGGTGCCGTTCGGCCCATCGTGCGGCGGCGGTCTTCAGTCCGGAGAAGGAGAAGGCGTACGGGGCGTCGCGCGGGCCGGTCAGCGGGCGCGGGAAGGCCACCGCGCACGGGTCGCCGCCGCGGGCCGCACGGTCGACCGCGGGTCCGCCGGGGTACGGCAGGCCGAAGACGCGGGCCACCTTGTCGAAGCACTCCCCCGCGGCGTCGTCGACGGTATCGCCGAGGTGCAGGATCGGGTCGCGCACGAGGTCCCGTACCAGGAGCAGGGAGGTGTGGCCGCCGGAGACGATCAGGACCACGCAGGGGTCGGGCAGCGGTCCGTGCGCGAGGGTGTCCGCGGCCACGTGCCCGGCCAGGTGGTGCACGCCGTACAGCGGCACTCCGGCCGCGTACGCCAGCGTCTTCGCACCGGCGAGGCCGACCTGCAGGGCTCCGGAGAGCCCCGGGCCGGTGGTCACGGCGACGGCGTCGAGGTCGCTCAGGCGCAGCCCGGCCCGGTCGAGGGCTTCCCGGACGACCGGGTTGAACGCCTGGAGGTGCGCACGGGCGGCGATCTCCGGGACGACCCCGCCGAAGCGGGCGTGCTCGTCCATGCTCGACGCCACGACGTGCGCGAGCAGCCGCCCGCCGGACACGATCCCGGCCCCGGTCTCGTCACACGACGACTCGATACCCAGCACCACGGGAGCGCCCACACCAGCCTCTTTCGCACATCAACTGCTCTTGCAAGTGATGTGCAACAAGGTACACAAGCCCCTCGCCCCGGTCTCGGCCCGCCTCAGGTGGGGGTGGCGGTGTGGGGGCCGTGCCAGTCCAGGCACAGGACGGTGGCGTCGTCCCTGGGCGGCCGGCCGTCGTAGGCGTCGGAGACCGCCCCGACCAGGGCACGGACCACCTCCCGGGGGTGCTCGGCCGCGGTCTCGCGCAGCAGGCCGGGCAGGTCGACCGTCGCGGCGTCGCGTTCCTGCATGCCGTCGGTGTAGAGCAGGAGGCGGTCGCCGGGGCGCAGGTCGAGGTCCTGGACGCGGTAGGCGCCCTGGATGGTGAGGCCGAAGGGCAGGTCCACGGCCAGGGCCGGTTCGGTGACCGTGCCGTCGCGCAGCCGCAGCGGCCAGGGGTGGCCGGCGTTGACGAGCTGGGCGCTGGTGCCGTCGAGGGCGATCCGCAGGAGCTGGCCGGTGGCGATGCTGTGGTGGCCGTGGTCGAGGAGGGCCCGGTGGAGCTGGCGGGCCTGTTCGGCGAGGGTTTCGCCCGCGCGGCGGGCGCCGCGGGAGGCGTTGACCAGGAGGGTGGCCATGAGGGAGGCGTTGACGTCGTGGCCCATGGCGTCGGTGATCGAAAGGTGCAGGGTGTTCTGGTCGAGGCTGTAGTCGTAGGTGTCGCCGGCGATGTCGGAGGCCGGCACCAGAGCGCCGGCGAGCGTGAACTGGGGGGCCTCGCAGGAGGAGGCGGCGGGCAGGAGCTGGCGCTGGATCTCCGCGGACAGGCTCACCGTGGTGGTGCGGTTGCCCCAGTGATAGAGGTCGGTGAAGCGCCGGTCGGCGACGATGACGTACGCCAGCGCATGCGCGGCCTCCTGCACCTGGGCCAGCACCTCCTCGGTGACGTCGGCGAGGAAGAGCTCCAGGACGCCGATGGTGTCGCCGCGGTTGGTGACCGGCGCCAGCACCCGCTGCCCCTGCCCGCCGTCCGGCGCCAGGACCAGGCGCTGGTAGCGCAGGACGTCGTCGTAGACGCCGCTGCCGGCCAGGGGGATCCGCTCGGCCCGGTCCTCCCGCTGCCGGGTGGCCGTGTCGTGGACCCGCAGCAGACGGCGGCCCACGACGTCGACGAACAGGAACGACACGTACCGGGCAGCGAACCGGTCCCGCAGGTTACGCGCCACCACATCCAGGGAATCCACCGGAGCGGCTGCCTCCGCGGCCGCCAGCACCTGCGCCAGCCCGATCCGGTCGCCTGCCACACCAGCCCCCCGCATACCCGGTTCACCCTGCCGCCGGGCTGACACAACCACACCGGCGGCAGCCCGCGGCACACGACATGCCGGGGGCGCCCGCGCGCGCGGACCCCGACCCGGGGACGGACAGGCGCCGCCAGCCGGGGGTGGGGGCGAGTGCGTCAAGCGATTCGGGGGCGGTCTGGCCACCGTCGACGGTGAGGGTCTGGCCCGTGACGAACGCGGCCTCCGTCCGCCGTGGACCCCCGCGGCCGGCCCGACGGCCCTGCGGAACCGCAGGGCGGACTTCGGCGCCGTGCAAGCATTTCGGGTGTACCTCGGGCGGGCCGGAGGCGGCCGGCGGACGAACGTGGTGATCTTGGCGGTGTCATCCCGCAGGCATCCGTGCACGACGTGAACCGCATGCCGGTCGTGCATGCCGAGCGGGCCCTTTGGACGGCAGACAGGAACAGGAAAATGCCCGAACGAGCCACCACCACCGCCACCGCCACCATGACCGACACCGCCAAGCGGCGCATCTTCGCCATGCTCGACAGGGACGGCGACGGCGCCATCTCCCGCACGGAGTACCTCGCGCGGGTCGACCGCGCGGCAGCGGCCATGGGCCGGCCCGCCGACGACCCGGTCGTGGACGCGGCACGCACCGCGCACGAGGCCGTGTTCACGGACATGGACGCCGACCACGACGGGCGGGTCACGTTCGAGGAGTACCGCACCTGGGCCGGGCACGACGCATTCGAGCGGTCCTGCCGACCGGCTCTCGGCTCGCTCTTCGACGTCGCCGACCACGACGGTGACGGCCGGCTCACCCGCGAGGAGTTCACCCGGCTGCGCATGGCGTCCAGCAACGCCGAAGCGGACGCCGGCCAGGCCTTCGACGACCTCGACACCGACGGCGACGGCCTCGTCGACCGCGACGACTACCTCGCCGGCATCCACGACTACGTCACCACCGGCGCCTCCCCCATGGCCGCCGCCTACCGAACCCTCCCCAGCCCCTGACCGGTGGCCCAGGCGGTCGGCTGGCCGGCGATTACGCGGGCAACAAGGTCAGGCTTCGACCCGGCGCAGGACCAGGCGGAGTTCCGGCGTCAGCCTGAGGCCGGCGACCGCCTGGTCGGTGCCGGTGGGCCATGGGGTCATGGTGCCCGCGCCATGTCCTCCGTCGAGGAAGCGGGCCGCGTACCAGCCCGGTCCGCGGAACCGGTCGGCCACGTACGAGTGGTCGCTCCTCACGGAGCCCGGTGACCCCCGGCGCGGGCCGGGCGCCCCGCAGTACCCCCAGGTGGCCACATCGCGGAAGGCGCCGAACCGGCGCATAGGCCTGCCCCCTGACGCAACGTCAGCAGCCCGGCCCGCAGACCTGCTTGTGCCATGAGTTCCGGCACCGCTTCGACCTGCTCGGCACCGACGGGGACGACTACGTCGGCGAACGGGACTTCACCGCCCTCGCCGACGCTCCACCGGCCCCAAGGCCCCCGGTAACAGGGTCCTCGGCCACGTCTGAACCGGCCGAACGCCATCTCCCCCGCCGGCGCCGTCCGTGTCACGATGGGGCCGTGACCCGTGACGTGTCGCCGCAGGCGATCCCCGAGGTCCCCGGTACCGCCCCGGCGGGGTGGGAGAGGAGACCGCTGACGGTCGGCGCCGAGGAGGAGTACCTCCTGGTCGACCCGGTCACACGGGAGCCGCGTCCCGAGGCACCGAAAGTGGTGGCGGAGGCCGCCGGCGAACTCGGCGACCGGGTGACCACCGAGATCACGGCCTACCAGGTCGAGGTACGCACCGACCCCCACTCGCGTCTCGACCTGTTCGCCGAGCAGGTACGTTCCATGCGCGCGGCCGTGGTACGCGCCGCCGCGCGCCACGGCCTGGGCGTGATCTCCAGCGGCACACCGGTCCTGCCGCATCCGCTCCCGCCCCCGATGACCGAAGGCCTCCGCTACGCCAGGAGCGTCGCCGCGTTCGGCGCCCTGGACGACGAGCAGAGCATCTGCGCCTGCCACATCCACATCGGCATCCCCGACCTGGAAACCGCCCTCCAGGCCGGCAACCATCTGCGGCCCCGCCTGCCGGCCCTGATCGCGCTGGCGGCCAACTCCCCGTTCTGGCAGGGCCGGGACACCGGCTACGCGAGCTGGCGCACCATGGCCTGGGCCCGCTGGCCGGCCGCGGGTCCGCCCCCGTACGTCGAGTCGCGAGCCCACTTCGAGAGTCTCGTCGCCGCTCTCACCGCGACCGGCGGCATCCTGGACCGCGGCGGACTGTACTGGGACGTCCGGCCCTCGCACCACGCACCCACCCTGGAGGTCCGGGTCGCCGACGCCACCGCCACCGCGCAGGACACCGTGCTGCTCGCCGCGGTCGTCAGGGCCCTGGTCGACACCGCCCTGGCCGACATCGAAGCCGGACGGCCCGCCTTCCGCCCGTCCCCCGAGATCCTCCGCGCCGCGTGCTGGCGGGCCTCCCGCGACGGCCTGACAGGCGAAGCCGTGGACCTGCGCAGTCACCGTCTCGTCCCCGCGACCGCCGTCATGGACGAACTGCTGGCAGACGTCAGCCCGTCACTGCGACGGCACGGAGACCTGGACACCGTCACGGCGGGCTGGGCGGCGCTCCGCGCGGCAGGCAGCGGCGCCGACCGCCAACGGGCCGCACACCGGAACCACGATGACCTCACCGGTGTCGTCGACCACCTGATGCGCGCCATGACCGCAGACTTCCCGGCCCACACGCTCGGTGACGATCCTCCCGCCCCACCGCGGCAACGAGGCGCGTAGCCCCCGCTTCCCCGCAGCACCGGCCCCTCCGCACAGGGCTGGCGGCCAGCTGGTCCCTCGCAGCGCCAGCCCGGTGAGCAGCGCATCGGGCTGAGGCCGCCGCAGCAGCTCGAACGCCTTGCGGAGCAGGTCAACCCTACTCCACTGGGCTACCTCACACCCCACGAAACCCGCCTGCGCTACCGACGAGAGCAAGCCCTCGCGGCGTAACAACAACGTGTTCAAGATCATGGGGAAACTTCACTTGGTAGCCGACTCACTTCAAGTGGCGCTCGTCCGGCTTCTGGGGCGAGCGCCCCGGGTCTGTCAATCGAACGGCTCTGTCCCGGCCGTCGGGTCCCCGATGCGCAGGGCCCGGATCTCCCTCTCCTGGAGGAACGGGGTGCGGTTCGGACGTACGGTCATCTGTCGTCCGCCCGTGCGTCGAGCGTGAAACGGCGAAGTCGAACCCGGCCGGTCCCCGCCTCGGCCATTGGGCCAGGAAGTCGGTGAGCGTGAGGGTCAGTGTGGCCAGGCCTAGCCGTCGCCGACGCAGCGGCGGTGGCCGGCGCTGAAGGGGGTGAACGCGTCCTTGTGTGGCTTCGACACCCATGAGCTGTGCAGGAAAATCGCATCCTGCTGCGACTCGCGCAGGCAGGCACCGTTCATCGGCCGCAGCTCGGCGAGAGGGTCCGGCCTTCGGCGGCTGGCCGACCCGCGAGGGCGGCGCAAGCCGAGGCTCGGAGCCATGCTTCGTTCGAGGGATCTCAACGTCGCATCACCACGACGACAGGCCAGGGTGGGACGTTTCTTCACCGCATTTGGCCGCCAGCCCGCAGCCATGCCGGGGAGAGCGGCTTGGGGATCATGCGTCGCATGGCGTTTCTGAAGAGTTTCAGGTGTCCGTGGTTCGCGCATGCGAGCGGTGATCCGCGGCAGGGTGCGGTCGGCCCGGCCGGAGGGACGCGGTGATTCCCGTGCAGGGCGGTCGGCACGGACGGGATGTGCGGGTGATGGTGGTCGGAGCGGGGTTCTCGGGGCTCGGCGCCGCCATCCGGCTGCGCGAAGCGGGGTTTCGCGATGTGCTGGTGCTGGAGAAGGCGCCGCAGCTGGGCGGTACGTGGCGGGAGAACACCTACCCGGGTTGTGCCTGCGATGTGCCCTCGACGCTCTACAGCTACTCCTTCACCCCGCACACGGCCTGGAGCCGCATGTTCGCCGGACAGGAGGAGATCCGCACCTACCTCGCCGCCACCGCCGAGCGGTACGGACTCGGCGACGTGCTGCGCTGCGGCGTGCAGGTGCACGGAGCCCGCTGGGATCCGGCCGCCGGGCGCTGGCTGCTTCAGACCAGCGACGGGCCCTACAGTGCCGCGGCCCTGGTCATGGCCACCGGTCCGTGGCACGTCCCGCGCCCGTTGGACGTGCCGGGGCTCGACGAATTCGCCGGGCCCGTGCTCCACACCGCCCGCTGGGACGACAGCGTCGACCTGTCCGGAAAGCGTGTGAGCGTGGTCGGCAGCGGCGCCTCCGCCGTGCAGGTCGTCCCGGCCATCATCGGCCGGGCGGCAGCCGTGCACCTCTTCCAACGCACCGCCCAGTGGGTCCTGCCCAAACCCGACCTGGCCCTGTCCCCCGCTTTCAACCGTGTCGTCAACCGACTGCCCGGCGCCCGACGCGGTCTGCGCGCCTCCCAGTACGCACTGCAGGAAAGCTTCGGCTACGCCTTCCGCCACCCCGAGCTCGCCCGCCTCCTCGAAGCCGGCGCCCGGGCGCACCTGCGACTCGCCGTTCCGGACCCGCAGCTGCGCCGGGCCCTCACCCCCGACTACCGGCTGGGCTGCAAGCGCCTGCTCACCTCCAGCACCTACTACCCGGCCCTGAACCGGCCGCACGTGCGCCTGCACCCCACCGCGGTGAGCGCCGTGCGCGGCAACAAGATCGTCGGCGCCGACGGCACCACCGCCGAAACGGACGTCCTCATCACCGCCACCGGCTTTCGCGTCGGCGAACTACCACTGGCCCGGGACCTGTACGGCGCGGACGGCCGGACCCTGCACGACGTCTGGGGCGGCGACCCGCAGGCCTACCTCGGCACCACCGTCACCGGCTTCCCCAACCTCTTCCTGCTCCTGGGCCCCAACCTGCTCGGCGGATCCACCTCCGCCATCAGCGTCTTGGAAGCCCAGCTCACCTACCTCACCACCGCCCTGACCCACCTTGACCAGAGCGGCAACCAGGCGCTGGAGGTCCGGCCTGCCGTCCAGGACACCCACAACAGCGCCGTACAGAAGGCGCTGGCGACCACCGTCTACAACACCGGCGGCTGCACCAGCTACTACCTGACCTCCAGCGGCCGCAACACCTTCGCCTGGCCCTGGTCCACCGCACGCCTCACACGCCGGCTTCGCCACTTCGACCCCTCCTCCTACATCTGGCACACCCCCTCCCCACCCCTCTCCCTACCCATCCCGCGAGCACCGCAGGATGACAGCCTCGGGGCCTTCCGGCGCCGGCAAACCCGCGATTGAGCCGGGACGGGGTCACGGATGTGCCCGGGCTCAGGGGCGGCTCCCCTCTGACACTGGAAAGCCACGGCGGCAAACTCCACGACGTCGAACCCCGCCGGCGTCCGCCGCGGTGACGTCGCCTCGGCTCTACGGAGCCCCTTGTGCCCTCGGTGGGCTGATCGTTGCCGAGCAGATCGCCGTCAGCTAGAGGTACCTCTGAGCTCCCCCGTCGGTCCGGGACGAGGGCTGTCACCAAGCGGGTTGCGGGCGGGCTACCGGCGGCCCAGCGAGCGGGTGGCCGCCCGACCAACTCCGTTGCACCGCACAGGAATGTCTTGCTGATCAGGTTTCGTATGGAGTGTTCTTGGCGAAGTACTTCCACCATGGGCTTATCGCCGGTTACCGGTCATCCTGCTGTCGCTGTCTTCCGTGAGCCCCGAGGCGGTCGGCCCGTACCGGTGCTGGGTCCACGGGTCGATGCGGAGGCGAAGCGGACCGCGCACGTGCTGGCCGGGCTGTCGACGCATGCCGGACCTGTCGAGCGGACCCTCGCGCTGCGGGAGGCCGCCGCGGCTGCGGGTGAGTTGGTGGCCGCGCTGTCGGATCTGGCTCCGGCCGTGGTCGGTGAGGGGCTGTCGGCGGAATCGATCAGTCAGTCCTACTTCCGGGTCCGCGAGGGGGAGCTGTCGGATCAACAGGCTGCCCTGCATGGTGTCCTGGTCATCCACCGCGGTCTGGATGATCTGTGTGATGCTCCGCTGTCGGGTTCCGACCTGGCGCTGGAGGTGGCCGGGATGCGGCAGTCGGTGCTCGATCTCACCGGCGCAGCGCCGGGCGCGGACCATGACTCCGTCCCGCCGGTGACCGTCCCCGAGGCCGGTGCGGGGTCGTCGTTGGAGAGTGTGTGGAGTGCTCGGTGGCTCATCGGTCACCAGGTCCATGTCCTGTTCAATATCTACGCCGCGGTCGCCGTGGCCGACGCCACCCGCCATCTGCGGCACGGCGACGGCGACGCCGCGCTGCTGAGACTGGCAGACGCGACGGTGTACGTGCGGGGCTTCTCGGCGGCTATGACCCACGCCAGTACGGTCCCGGCCGATTACTACATGGCGGCGATACGCCACACCATGGCGCCGCCGTCGGTGGACGTCCCGTTGAGCGGGCGCCAGCATCGCGGATACAAGCTGTTCCGGGCGGCGATGAAGGACCTGCTGTCCGTGCTTCCCGACTCCTACGCGCGGTTGGCGGCCCGCGCCCCGGAGCTGGCGGAGGCACGTGGCGCGCTCCTGGAAGCCGACATCGTGGACGGTGAACGGCACGTCACCCTCGCGTACTCGATGGTGCACCTGCGCCGTTCCATCGCTCAGAAACCCGAAGGCCCCGACAATGCCGTGGCCGAACTACGGCTCATGCGGCATCGCCGCGCGGCCCAGTACGCCTCGCTGATCCGATTCGGGGACCACTACATCGCCGACGCCGTGGCCGGCCTGCGCCACTCGTGAGTCCGCGCGTCCGCCGCCCACACCCCGGCAGGAGACCCCCATGCCCGAGACGACGCCCGACACCACCCGAACTACCGTCCAAGCCGCGGACTGGGAACTGGATCCGGCCGATGCCGGCGCATGCGAACGTCTGGCCCGCACCCTGTGCACTCGCGGGGACCACCAGGTCGACAGCCCCGAGTGGGTGACAAGGGCCCGGGACGCCTGGGAAGACCTTCCGCTACAGCTGCGCCGCGAAGTGCGCCGGTTCCGAAGGCACTCCGGCCCACACGGCACCTTGGTGATCGGTGGCCTGCCCGTCGATCAGGCGGCCTTGCCCGCGACACCCTCCGTACCGGGCTCGGTCCAGCGCCAGGCCACCATTGCGGCGGCGGTGCTCACCATGGTGGCATGCGGGCTCGGCGAGCCCCTCGCCTACCGGGCCGAGAAATCCGGCGCCCTCGTGCAGGACGTCGTGCCCGTCCCCGGGCAGGAGACCTTCCACGGCAACGCCGGATCGGTGCCGCTGTCCTTCCACACCGAGAACGGCTTCCACCCCCACCCACCCGACTATGTGATCTTCCTGTGCCTGCGCGCCGACCACGACCGACGCGCCGGCATGCGCGTCGCCGGCATCCGCCAAGCACTGCCGCTCCTCACCCCAGCCAGTCGCCAGATCCTGTTCGCACCGGAGTTCATCACCACACCACCACCCTCCTTCGGCCCCGACGCCGCCGCGAGCAAGCCCGACACCGAGCCCCGACCGGTGCTGTCGGGAGCGGTCGAGGATCCCGACATACGCATGGCCCAACTCGTCACCACCCCGCTCACCCCTCGGGCTACAGCGGCGCTGGCCGAATTCGGCCGCGCCTGCGAGGCGACCGCCCGCACCCTGCTCCTGACACCCGGCGACCTGGTCGTCATCGACAACCGCGTCACCGTCCACGGCCGCACCGCCTTCCGCCCTCGATACGACGGAGCGGACCGCTGGCTGCAACGCACGTACGTCACCACCGACCTGCGCCGCTCCCGCGACCACCGCCCCCACGACGGCCACGTACTCGCCCGCTGACCGGCCCCTGTATGTCAGCCGACTCCCTAGTCCTCAGGGGGTCGTTCGATGGCCTGGGAGCGCAGTTGCTGGGCGAGACCCTCGTCGAAGAGGTAGGTCGCGCCGTTGGCGAAGTCGAAGACCGGTGTCGCCAGCGCCGCGACGGCGTGGACCACCTCGGCAAGGGTCGCGTAGCGCTGGAGCGGAACGTCCAGGACGAGGTCGTCGAGGTGTGCCCCGTCGGCCGAGGTTGTCGATGTCCCACGGCTCCACGATCTGCCAGTCCTCGATCACCGGCCCGTAGGCGTCCGCTCCCACCGGCGGCGGTGCCAGGATTCGGCGGCCTTGCTGCGCCGCGGCCACCAGCACGCCGCTGGACCACACCCGCTGGTAAGGCAGCGCAACCCAGTCCACCTGCTCCAGCAGCCGCACGAACTCAGAACCGGGGTGGAAGCCCGGAAGGTAGCGGACCCGATCGTGGGCGGCCGCGAGCTCGCTCAGGGTGTGGTGGGTGGCCGGATCTTCCGGGTATCCCGCGATCAGCAGCCGCTGCTCCCCGGTGACGTGCCGGACGAACGCCTGAGCGAAGGCCGCGGTCCGCTTGTAGGGGCGCAACCGGCCGAAGCAGCCGATCGTCGCGCCGTACGGAGATCCCCCTCGACCGGGGACGAGGTGAAGGTAGAGGGGGTGGGGCAGGTGCAGCGCCGGACCGGGCAGTCGGCTGCGGATCCGGCGGGCGGCCAACTCGTGCTCTTTGGTGGAGAAGTGGGCGCCGTGTGTGAGCGAGTCGACCTCGTCGATGAACGCCACATTGCCGTGCATCCCTTCTTCGTGCGGGGCAAGTTCGTGCACCGTCTGCACCAGACGCGTCCCCCTGGCGGCAAGCTCCCGCAGAAGGGCGACCGCCTCGGTGTCGGCGAGCAACCGGGCGAGCATTTCGGGCCAGTGCAGGTGCACGATGTCCGGCACAGCCCCGACCAGCTGGAAGAGGTCTCCGGGGGCGAAGCCTGGTTCGTCGCGACACAGCCCCGGGCGCAACACCACAGCCCCTCGTGCTGCGAGGTGGCTCTCCTGGAGTGCGACGTAGTCGTTCCAGCCGCAGGTCTCGGGTATCTGGAGCACGCGGAGGCCGGTCACCGCACAGCCGCCCTCCGAAGCCCCACTGCGGGGCAGAGGTCCCTGGGTGCGGGGAGGGCCGGGGGTGACAGCGCCGTACGGGTCATGAATCGCCGTGGATGGCAGTGCACTTGACGTGTCCGTGATGAATGTTCACAGGTGAGGCGGCAGGTAGCGCCCGGGATCCGGGAAGTGGCCGGATCCCGTCGGCACCGACGCGCGTGCCGAGTTCTTCTTGACGGCGTTACCGCTATCCATGCGCCGCTACCGCCGGCCCCGAGAGCCGACGGGTACACCGTCCACCTCGACAGTTCGCCGATCGGCGCATGGGCCGGACTCGGCGAGCACGGCTGGTATGGGAGGTGGTGGCGCCGGGTAGGGCGGAACCATGCCCAACATCCCCCTGGCCGAAGTGGCGCTGCGAAGGTTACTGACGGTCGTCGACCAAACGGCCGAGTTGGCGACAGGGTTGGCGTCCGCCCTCCGGATCAGCCCGAATGACGCCGCGCCTCGTACGGCGGAGACACCGCTCGGCGTCGACGTACTGGCCTTCGGGCCTTCGGAGTTCGAGGCGGTGACTGGCCATCTGGAACCACTGGACCAGCTGATCGCGGCCGTCCCGCCCGATGCCGACGGGATGCGGTGGCGCTACCTGGACGAAGCCGTGTTGTTCCGTTGCGAGGCGGAAGTGCCCACTCCGTTCGACGACTTCACCGCATCCCTCGACATCAGCCGGGTGATCGGTCTGACCAGCGGCTACCTTGGCGGCAGTACGGATGTCCGGGCGCGGGATGAGGCCGGCAGGCCGATCCGGCAGCTCGAGCGCAGCATCAGCCGGGCCCAGCCCGCCTACCTCGCACTCTCCGGCGCGGATGTGCTCGACGTCTGCAAGCTGGAAACCATTGACTACGGCCTGGACAAGCAACTGCTGCGCTGGCGGCAGGTGCACAGTGCGAACGGCTCCGCCGTCCAGGACGACGGCTCGGTGTCCTTCGCCCGGACCCCGGGCGGCACTGGAGTGACCGTCTGCGCCTATCAGCAGTTCGCCCTTCCTCCGTTGTGGCGGGCGATCACCCCCGTGCTGTGGCCCGCAGTCAGGCGCGCTCTGGTGGAGGACGCCTACCGCACGTCCTTCCGTATCACCCTGAGCACTATCGCGGCACACGGGCAGGGCAGCGCCGAGCCGGTCGGGGAGGCGGCCGGTGCCGCCTCCTCCCTCTGGGACACCGTCGCCCGCGCGGCCGAGCCGTTGAGCCCGCCGGCCGGGTGGGCCCCGTGGAGGCCGATGCGGCCCGGCTACACCGACAGTTCTGGCTTCCGTCACTTCAGGCCCGAAAGGCAGCCCCGTTGATCCCGTTGGCCACCGAGCCGCACGAGTACCCGTACGCTTTCCACATCGCCCTCGACGGCAACGGCCTCAACGGACTCGAAGGCCGGGCAGGCGTCTGCGTCTTCCACTACGACCCCGCCACCGGCCGGTACGCCTATAAGATCGACTACTACGACGGCATCGCCGGCGGCCACGCCGTCAGCGTCAGCCCGGACCACGCCGTCGGATTCCTCGGCAACACCGGCCAGCACCTGCTCTTCTACGACACCGCCACCCTCGACGAGACCGCCCGCCTGTCCACCCTGAGGATCGAACCTACCGACTCGTCCATCAAAGGCACCACGCACGTCACCTGGCTGGGTGACCGGGAGTTCGTCGGCGCGATCGGGGAGCACCTGTGGCGGTTCGACCTCGACAAACTCGACGCTCCCGAGCGCCTGGGCCCGCACGGCCTGAAGCTGCCCCACGCCATGAAGACCACGGCTTCCGGCCGTTACCTCGTCTACGGCGGCATGGACCACCCCGGCCGCGGCGAGGCCCGCGAGGTCGGCATCTTCGACCTGCACACCGGCACGGCCCGCCACGTCGGCCTACCCGCCACCTGCTGGCACGTGGCCGCCCACCCCCGCGAAGACCGGTTCTACGCCCTGTCCTTCCGCGTCCTGCCCCAGGAAGGACACGACTGGCACGAATGGGCCATGGCCTACCTCAAGGAATACGTCTTCGAGATCGACGCCGCACACGGACAGGTCCTGCGCCATTGGACGGCCCCGCGGGAGACCCCGGCGCACATCAACTCGGACGTCTGCGTCTCCGACCGCGAACTGATCTACTGCAACGGCGGCAGCGGCACCATCGTCATGATCGACCTGGACGACTTCGCCACCCACCGGATCATCGACGAGCGCCCCGGCCTGCCCGAGCAGCTCCTCGCCGGCCGACAGGCACTGCACCAGGTGACCGACGCCTTCACCCGCGGCTCACCGACCGCGAGCAGCAGGCACTTCCTCGCCGCCCTGCGGGTCTCGCGCGGAACCCTGCTCGATTCCGTGTACGCCTGCCAGCTCTCCGCCGACCAGACCCTGCTGTTCACCGCCAACCGCGGACTCAACACCATCACCATCTACGACTACCCCGCCAACACGGTCCGCCAGCGCGTGCACATGCCGGAACTGCGGCAGTACGTCGACGGCCTCTCCTGGCGGCACGACCCTCGGCTCGGCTTCCACCACGGCACACTGATCTCTCCTCGTGATCGCGAATTCAAGACCCAGGCCGGCGACTCCCCAGCCTGACGCTCAGCGCCCGCTACGACCCAAGACGACGCTGCCCCTGGGCGGACCGAGATCCGGACCAGTTGCGGACCACCCGCTGCCATCCCGACCATGAGCAGACGATTTCCGGTCCCCGAGGGTATGCCCACCGCCGCTGCGGCTGCCGGGACACCCACCGCCACCAGATCGGTGCTCGCTGTCCTCACCTGGCCACCGACAGCACCCACGGGACCTGGGCCTTCGCCGTCGATGTCCCTGCACCGGAACGTCGTCGGGCGACGGTCCGTCGAGGTGGTTCGTCAGCCAAGACTCAGCCGATGCATTGCGGCGGTTCCTCGAGGGCGAGGCCGGCGGGTTCGACGCCGACCCGAACCACTATCGCCGCCCCTATCTGAACGCGTGGCTCACTGCGAAAGCGCTCGTGCTGAAGCCGACGACGATGGCCCGGTACCGCGACTACGTTCGCAACGACCTCGTCCCCACGTCGGCACCCTCAAGCTCGACCAGCTCGCCCACCGCCACATCTCGGCCTACGTGGAACACGTCCTCTACGTCCGCTGCACCCTCTCAGCCATCGACAACAACCACCTCGTCATCACCACGCCGAAGACCCCCTCCAGCCGCGGCCGGGTCGCCATCTCACCCCGCGTGCCGCTGACCGTGGTCTCCAAGACGCTGCCTCACCCAGCAGGCAGCCTGCGAAGCCGTCGACCACACGCTGACCAGAGCCGAGAAGACCAGCACGCGTACAGACCGCCCGGCATGGCTGCGACCACCAGCATTCCGGGCACGGAAAAGGCCGCCCTCTCACGTGTGAGAGAACGGCCTCCGACCTGCATAAACGCTGGTCGGGACGACCGGGATTTGAACCTGCGACCCCTTGACCCCCAGGGGGTCGGTGAAAAAAGTCCAGACATACGGCAATCCGAGGGCGCACAGCATGCACATCCATACATGCTGTGCGCCCATCGACGTGGGCACTGGGCCCCAACTGGCCCCCAAGGGGCACCACATGACCCTCCCCGCCGCATGCCTCCAGGAGCTTCGGCAGGGGCTGACCTCCCGCGCCAAACCGGTGGGCACGGCAGGCCCCCTCAGCGGGCCGCCGACAAAGCGTCACCTGCAACACCTGTCGGCCAACTGCTTTTCCCGGCCCTTCCCCCGGAGGGAGGGTCCGCAGCCGCGCAGCGACCGGCCGGACACGTGCTGGAGTGCTTCGTCAGATCTGTCGCAGGGCTGCCATGAGGTGGCCTGTCGGTCGGTGGCAGGTGCCGGTCCAGGTGACAAGTGGGTTCGGCTGCGCTGTTATGGCGACCGGGTCACCCACTGCTGCACGCCGCTTCGAGTAGGAGTTCGTAGCTCTCCCGTGGGGCAGGCCAGAGTCAGTGCGTCCCTGCGGGTGCGGGCGCCGTACCGAAGACGGTGTCCCAGTAGGGGCAGCTGATGCCGAACCCGCGGCCGTCGTCCTGGAAGTGGTGGCGCAGGTGGTGTGCGCGCAAGCGACGCCCGAGTACGGATGACGGCGAGTTGTGGTGCAGGTGGTAGTGCAGTGCCTCGTAGAGGAGGTAGCCGGCGATGAATCCGGCAGTGAAGGCGTCCGCGGCGCCTGCGTCGAAGAGGGTGTGGCTGAGGCCGTAGGTGGTGCTGTTGCCGAGGAGGGTGGCCAGAGGATGCAGGACCAGGCGCCGCGAATCGCTGGGGTGGTCATGGTGAAGACCGTGCACCATCCAGTGCAGCCTTTGCGTTCGTGGTCCTCTCGGGGTGAAGTGGAAGGCTGCCCGGTGGACCCAGTACTCCGTCAGTGTCCATGCCAGGTAGCCGAGCACGCCGTATCCGACCAGTGCGGGCCAGTCGACGTACGGAAGCGCCAGAGCCGTGAGCAGGATGACGGCCGGGCCGTAGAGGATGACGGGCACGGCCGGGTGGATCCGGGTGAAACCCTCCGGGATTCCGGATCCGAACTCGGGCGGCGAGGCAGGTCGGCGCTCTGTGCGACCTGCGTGGGAAGGCGTCATCGCTCGCTCCTGATGTGCATGGATTCACGGGGCCCGGAAGGCAAGGACCACGTTGTGGCCGCCGAAGCCGAACGAGTTGCTGAGTGCCGCCTCGATGCGCCGGCTCTCGGCGGCCTTGGTGACGAAGTTCAGGTCGCAGCCGAAGTCCGGGCTCTCCAGGTTGGCAGTCGGGGGGACCAGGGAGTGCTGCACGCTCAGGACGGTCAGAGCCGCTTCGACCGCGCCTGTTGCCCCCAATGAATGGCCCAGCACCCCCTTGGTGGAGGTGACCAGGGGTCCGCGGGGCAGCAGGGTGCGGATCACGTCGGCTTCGACGGCGTCGTTGAGGAGGGTCGAGGTGCCGTGCGCGTTGACGTACGCGACGTCGTGGTGGCTGAGATCGGCGTCGGCCAGGGTCAGGCGCATGGCCTCCTTGGCCCCGCGGCCTTCAGGGTGGGGTGCCGTGGGGTGATGGGCATCGGTGGTGGAGCCACAGCCGGCGAGTAGGGCGCGGGGCCGGTGGCCGCGTGCCCTCGCGTCCTTCGCCCGTTCGAGGATGAGGACGGCGGCTGCTTCGCCCAGGACGAATCCGTCACGCGCCTGGTCGAAGGGCCGGGAAGCGGCGGCGGGGTCGTCGCATCGCCTGGAGAGGGCGCCGAGTTGGGCGAGGCCGGTCACGATCAGAGGGGTGGCGCAGGATTCGGTGCCGCCGGCGATGACGATGTCGCACTGTCCGGTAGCGAGGAGGTCGCGCCCGAGCGAAATGGCCGTGGCGCCGGAAGCGCAGGCGGTTGCAGTCATGAGGCTGGGACCGTGGGCGCGACAGGCGAGCGCGACTTCCCCTGCCACGGCACTCGGCCCGATCATGGTGATCATTAGGGGCGACACTTGCTTGGGTCCGCGGTCGCGCAGGATGTCGTGCTGGTTCTCCCAGGTGTGGGAGGCGCCGAGGGCGATGCCGGTGATGACCGCGACTCGGGCGCTGTCCCAGGTGTTCGGGTCGAGACCGGCATCGTTCAGCGCCTGTTTGGCGGCCGCGATGACGAGCTGCGTGGAGCGGTCCAGGCGACGGGCGGTGCGGCGCCCGATCGCGGCGTCGGCGTCGAACGACGGGATGGAGCAGCAGAAATCGACGGGAAGTCCGGCGAGCCGGTCGAAGGTGGCAGCGGTGGGCGTGCCGTCGCAGACGCCGTGCCAGGTGGTTTCCACATCGGTTCCGGCGGGGGTGAGCATGCCGAGGCCGGTGACGGCGATCTCGGGTCGCTTCGTCAATTCCTGGCCCGGGACTGGGCCGAGACGTGCGGTTGCCGTCGCGGGTTGTTGGCGGGTGCCGGTCATGGATTTTACTTTCATCCGTGAGGTCAGAGGGCGGCGCTGATCGCTGCAGGTTCCGCTGGTGTGGCGGGGAGGTGGGGGCGACCCGCCGCGTCACGCCTGTTGCGGCTCGGCTGCCTGCATCAGGCGCTGTGCGGCCTGGGCGAGGGTCATGTCCCTGACCTCGCCGTCGGCGAAGACGCCCGTATCGTCCGAGATGTTGACAGCCAGCTCGGTCAGCGACAGGGAGTCCATCTCGAGGTCGCGGAAGGTGGTCTGCGGTGTCGCCTGCGCGATGTCGATGCCCATCTCGTCCAGCAGAGCGAGCAGCTTCTCGTACATCAGGGGTTCTCCATCTGTAGGGGCCGGTCCGCCTCGGGATGTGCATGACCGGGTCGGGTATCGAAGTCGTCGGGCCGGATCGCGGCGAGCATCTTTCGGTGCCGGCTCGCGGTCCACGGCCAGATCACCGGCACGCCGTGCACGTCCTGGTACCAGCTGGCGCAGCCGGCGGCGAAGACGGTGCGTGGGAGCGCCCGGTTGATGGCGGCGTTGTAGGAGTCGGTCGCCTCACGGGTGGGGGCGGCCTGCGAGATCTTCCCTTCTTGAAAGAGGGAGATCCACTGCATGATGTAGTCGGCCTGGGTTTCCGCCGTTCGCAGGACCGGCTCGTTGGCATAGGGGCTGTTGGGCCCGCACAGGAGGAACATGTTCGGAAAGCGCGAGACGGCGACGGTCCGGTAGGCGCGTGGACCGTCCGCCCATGCCGCGTCCAGGGTGATCCCGTCCTGTCCGGTCACCTTCATGGGCCGGGTGTAGGCGTCCGCGTGGTATCCGGTGGCGAGGATGATGACGTCCACCGGGTGTTCCTGGCCGTCGGCGGTGAGGATCGAGGTGGGCGTGATCTTCTCGAGCGACTCGGTCACCACGTCGACGTGGGGTAGCTGGACGGCCCGGTAGAACCCGGAGGCGGTGACGATCCGCTTGCACATCGGCTGGTAGTCGGGGGTGAGTTTGCGCCGTAGCGGAGCCGACCGGACGCTCCTCAGCGCGAGGCGGCATCCGAGGCCGAACAGGGCGCGCCGCAACCCCGGCTTGACCAGCGCCGCGCCGATGGTGTGTTCATAGGCGAGACGCCATGCGTGGTCGGCGAGGCGGGAGAAGCCCGGGATGCGTCGGTGGGCCGCCTTGGCCCAGGCGCTGTAGCGCTTGTTCACCTTCGGGAAGACCCACTGCGGGGTTCTCTGGAAGAGCATGAAGCGGCCGGCCGTTTCGGCGAGTGCGCAGGTGAGCTGGACGCCGGTTGATCCCGTTCCGATGACGGCGATCCGCCGCCCTGCCAGTGGGACGGTGTGGTCCCAGCGCGAGGAGTGGAATGCGGCGCCCGCGAACTCGTCCAGGCCGGGGATCTGCGGAACCTTCGGATGGACGAGCAGTCCGGTGGCGCACAGGAGGAAGTCGAACGATTCCGTCGCTCCCAGGGCCGTCTCGAGAGTCCACTGCCCGTCGGCGAAGGTCGCGGTGGTGACTTCCTCGCCGAGCCGGATGTGCTCGCGCAGGCCGCAGGTGTCCGCTACGTGGTTGAGGTAGCGGCGGATCTCCTGGCCGTCGGAGTAGAACTGCGTCCACTCCGCGTTCGGGGCGAAGGAGTACGCGTAGTTGCGCGAGGGCAGGTCGCAGTTGAGGCCCGGGTAGGTGTTGTCCCGCCACACCCCGCCGACCTCGGGCGCCCTCTCGTAGATGACGAAGTCGTCGATGCCCGCGCTCTTGAGCCGGTGCCCCATGCAGAGGCCCGATACGCCTGCCCCGATGACAGCGACACGCGGCGATCGGCCGGCCGGACCGCTCATGCCGCGCCTTCCCCGGTCGAGGAAAGGGCTTCGTTGGGGTGTTGGGCGACGAGGCCGTTGAGGTGGGCGCAGAGGGACTCGACGCTGGGGTGGCGCCTCACGTCGGTGAGGGGGATGGTCAGCCCGTACTGCTCTTCCAGGGCGCCCGTGAGGGCGACCTCTTCCATCGAGGTGACACCGAGGGCATCCAGAGGCACGGTGGTGTCGATGTCCGCGGCGGGGACGTCCAGCAGGGCGGCGAGGTGGCCGGCCAGCCAGTCGGTGATGTCCGAGATCTCGGTGTGGTCTTTCACTGGGCGTCCCTGATCTTCGTGGTCAGGCAGGTCGCGTCCCGCTCCACGAGGTAGCGGTCACGGCAGTCGCCGCGCCGGAGCTTGCCGCTGGTGGTACGTGGCAGGCTGCCGCGCTTGGCGGCGAGGACGTCGTAGGGCCGCACGCCGTGGCGGGTGGCGACGGCGGTCTGGACGCGGTGGCGCAGGCCGATGGACTCGGCTTGCAGGGGCCCGGCGGTGAGTTCCACGACGATGACGAGCCGGTCGCCCTCGTGGTCGTCGCCCGGTACGGCGAAGGCGGCGACCCCGCCGGGGACGGCTTCGCCGATCGCCTGGTGGACGGTGTCCTCGATGTCAGTGGCCGCGTGGTTGGCGCCGTGGATGATGATGACGTCCTTCATCCTGCCGAGGACGAACACCTCCCCCTCGTGTACGAAGCCCAAGTCCCCCGTACGCATCCAGCCATGCTCGGCGCCGTCAAGGTTCTTCAGGGTCCGGTCGAAGAGCTCGGCGGAGGACTCCGACTGGTTCCAGTAGCCAGCGGCGATATTGGGGCCGCGTACCCAGATCTCACCGGTGAGGCCGGGCTCCCGCTCGACGCCGGTCTCCGGGTCGGCGATCCGTACGTCCTGGCCGACGGGCCGACCGCAGCCCACGACCGTGGTCGCCCCTGCACCGGCGGCGGTTGCGGTGCCGTTCAGGACGCGGACCCGGCCGGAGGCGAGCGCTGCGCTGTCCAGAACGAGTTCGGTCCAGCGCTGTCCGACGCGGTTGCAGGACACCAGCACGGTGGCCTCGGCCAGCCCGTAGCTGGGCTTGACCACATCAGGGGCGAGCCCCGAGCCCGCGAAGGCCTCGGTGAAGCGGCGCAGGGTGCCCGGGCGAACCGGCTCCGCCCCGTTGGTCAGCACGCGCACGCAGCTCAAATCCAGGTTCAGGTCAGCGGGTTCGGGGATCCTGCGGACGCAGAGGTCGTAGGCGAAGTTCGGGCCGGCGCTGAGGTGGGCCCGGTGCGCGTCGAGCAGCCGCAGCCAGCGCACGGGGCGCTGGATGAATGCCAGCGGGGACATGAGCGCCAGGTGCGCGCCGGCCAGCATCGGGAGGAGCACGCCGTTGCAGAGCCCCATGTCGTGGTAGAGCGGCAGCCAGCTTGCAAGGGGGGTGCTGTCGGACAGGCCGCAACCCTCGATGACCTGGCGCGTGCTGGCCACGAGGTTTCCGTGGGTGATGACGGCACCCCGGGGGTTTCCGGTGGAGCCGGAGGTGTACTGCAGGTAGGCGGGGTCCCCCGGGGCGGCAGCGTGTCCTGACCAGTGGGCTGCGAGGCTGAGATCGATGTCGTCCACCGCCCATACCGGCAGGCGCCCGTCGGCCAGGTTCCGGCAGGGTGCCGACTCCTGCTCCACGGTGAGCAGGCACACCGGATCCGCGTCCGCCAGCACTGCCTTCAGCCGGCCGGTACGGCGGGGATCCTCCGGCGGGAACAGCGGTACCGCGATCATGCCGGCGTACAGGCAGGCCAGGAACGCCAGACCGTACCCGCTGCCTTGCGGGCACAGCACTGCCACGCGCTCGCCCCGGGGGAAGCGGGCTTCGAGAGCGGCGGCGAGCGCCCGTGCCCGCAGGTCCACCTCCGCGAAGGTCAGCGTGTGCCAGGCCCCTTCCGGGACGTGGCTGTAGCTGACGAAGCTGAGCGCGGGACGGTCGCCGCAATCGGCGGCATGGCCGCTGACGACAACCGGAAGCGGGGCCCACTCCGGCTTCGCCGATAAGGCACCCGGGGCAGCAGCAGCGAGCGAGGAGGCAGAACCGGAGTCGCAGTGGCCGGGCATGACCGGAGGTTCCTTTCACCGAGCGTCGGGCGAACTGTGGGCATGTGGAACGGACGTTCCGACGGGGAGGTCTGCTGTCCCGGGCCGGGCGGGCCGGCTGGGTAGGCCGAAGCACGGAGCGCGGCCGTCCATGACCAGCAGCTGACCGTACGTTGCACTCCCCATCGCAATCGAGCAGAAGCCACCTGAGCCATTCGGGTCATTCATGCCGCCGTTCAGGTGACTGGGGAAGGGCTGAGGTGACGCCCCCACCAGCACCGGTAGTAACCAAACCCGTCCAGGGCCGTTCCCCTTCATATAAAGACCGAGAAGTGGAGGAACCGGTGGCGGCCAAGGGCAATGGGGGGCCTGCCGCGCTCTCGGCCGAGGGGGAGTTCAGCCCCGCGCAGGACCGCGGCATGCTGGAGTGGGCGCGTCAGCGTCCCGACGACGGATTCGTCGTCGGTGTCGCCCTACGGCTGCGCGGCCCCAGACCCGGCCCGGAGCGGCTTGCCTCCCTGATCGCTGCCCGCCTGGCTGAAGTACCCGTACTCCAGGAGTATTTGGACGGTCCGCCCCGCGAGGAGCGCTGGAACCCGTTCGACTCCTTCCATGTGGGCGATCACGTTCACGTTCTCGGTGGCGGCGGCGATCCACGCACAGGTACGGAGAGGATGGCCAACCAGCCGGTTCCGGACGACCGGCCGCGCTGGGGTGTGTGGCTGCTGGACGCTGAACGCGAGGACGAATATTTGCTCGCCTACCGCGTCCACCACGCCGCCCAGGACGGCGCAGCCGTCGCGCACACGATCCGGCGCCTGTTCACCGACCGCGTCCCCGCAATTCCCCTGACCGAGCAGCCGCTTGAAGGCCGCCGGTCGGCAAGCTGCCCACCATGCACCGATGATCGGCTCCTGACCTGCGTGGACGTTCCCGTGGACACCATGCGTGCCGTGGTCCGCGCCTCGGGCGCCTCCCTCAACGACATCTACCTCGCCGCCCTGGCTGGTGCCGTACGGACCTGGCTGTCACCGGGCGCATGCCAGCAGCCCGTCCCCGTGCGGGTCCCGTTCAACGTACGACTCCGCACCGAGCGCCAGGACCGAGGCAACCGGATGGGGCATGCGCGCCTGCTCCTTCCGGTGGACGAGCCGAGTGCGGGCCAGCGCCTCGAGCGCATGGTCGAGCAGACCCGCTTCTGGCCCCGAGACCAGATCCGCCGCATCCTGGACCGGGCGCCCCACCACATGTTGTGGCAGCACATCGCGCCCTCACTCAGCCCGGGGGACGCGCTGGCCAGCGCCACCCTGCTGGGGATCCCGACCCCGTTGGCCTTCGATGGAGCCCCCGTCATCGGCAGCACCGCCATGCCACCGCTCGCCGCCGGCCATCTCTTCTCCAGCGCGCTCCTCCTCTGCGGCACCCGGGCCACCGTCTCCTTCACCGCCCGCGGCGAGCACCAGCACGTCCGAGACCTGCCCCGCCTGTGGGAGCAAGAACTGGCGACACTGGCCGCCGCCACCCGCCATTGAACTCTTGCGGCAACCAGTCTCGAACCGGGCACCGCATCCGCCGTCCCGCCCACAAGCCCGATGGAGGCACACCATGACTTCGCCTCGCCCGACCGTCCTGCTCACCGGCGCGACGGGAGTGATCGGCTCCGCTTTGCTCCCGGCGCTCGCCGCCCGCTACCAAGTCACCGCACTCGTCCACCGCAGCCGCCCCCCGGGCGCCCCCACCTGCGTACAGGCCGACCTCACCGCCGAGGGCCTCGGACTGGACACCCGCCGGCGCCGCGATCTGGCGGCTCGTACCGACGTCATCGTCCACTGCGGCGCCCTGACCGCCTTCGCCCCGCCCGATCTCACCGCCTTCGACGACGTCAACGCCGACGGCACCCGCCGGATCCTCCGACTCGCCGCAGAGGCACAGGCACCCGTGGTCCTGCTCTCCTCGGCCGCGGCCGCCTTCGAGGTCACCGGCGACGACCTCACCGCCCGCTCGATGCGTGCCTACAGCAGCTCCAAGCGCCGGGCCGAGGAGTGGGCAGCCCACAGTGAGCAGCCCGTCGCCATCGTGCGGCCCGCTCTGCTGTTCGCCTCGCGCAGCGCCTCCACGCCACCCCGGCACCAGTTCCCCCACGTCCTGTACGACGTACTGCTGCGCGGCAGGGCCGGCGGCGTGCCCGTCAACCCCGACCACTGGTGCGACATCCTGCCCATGGAACTGCTCGTCGACTACATCATCGCGCTGACCGAAGCCCTGCTCGCCGGGGACCCCACCGTGGGCGGCGTTCACTGGGCCACCGCCGGGCCGGCGCGGCTGACCGCGGCCGACATCGAGGAAGCCTGCCTCGACTGGTTGGAGGAAGCCGGCCGACCCGCCCGGGGCCCACTGCTGGCCGAACCCGCCACGGCGCACTCCCGCACCCACGGCATGGCGCGCCTGGCCCAACTCGGATTCCAGCCGCCCACCCAGTCCGCCCTGCCCTGCGACCTGCCTCGGCTACTGCCGCGCCAACTGACCCGGGCGGAAGCGATGAAGGCCCTCGCGCACGATGTCCGGCGCTGCGCACCGTGGGCGATCTGACCTGGCCTGGCGCCGGCTTCCCGGCAGAAGAGCTTCGTGAGTCGCCGCGAGAGGCTGGTACGTGGCATTCGGGTGATCATGATCCGCTGTTCGCGTCGTATCCGGAGGCGATTCGTTACCGGGGCATGAATATCTCTCCCACCCCGAAGCGCCTGGCCACCCTGTCACTCGTGGCTGTGGCAGCCGTCGCCACCGTCGCCGCCATCGGCCCCGACCTGTCTCTGCGCGGCACCGGAACGTACTGCCTCACCCCCGAGGCAGCTCGCGCCGCGGAAGCCCAGGGCGTCACCATGGAAGCCATCGCACCCGCGACGGCCACGGGCACCTGCGTGACCCTGCCGGGCACCGGCACCGCCAAGGCCAACCTTTCCGGCGGGGACGCCCCCCTCCAAGGCGGCATGCGCTTCTCGCGCAACGGACACCGTCTGGACGTGACCAACCTCCACATCCACGTCCGCCTCACCGAAGGCGACACCAGCGCAGACTTCGCCCCGGACGGCTCACCGGCCACCCCCACCGACTTCCTGCACTACAAATCCTCGCCGAGCCTGGCCAAGGTCACCCCCACCACCTTCGACGCCTCACCCAACACCCTGTACATCACGACCCCGGCCGCGGCGGCCTTCACCGACACCTTCGGTACGAGTCCCGCAGCAGCCGGTACCGCGCTCTTCACCTTCGAAGGGCACGCTGAGATCGTCAACCCTCTGAGCAAGTTCCCCACCCCCTAGATATCCGCAGGCCGGAGCGGGGTGACAGCGCCCTGCTCCACCGGGGCCATGTCCGCCGACAGACGTGGCCGGTGCCGAACGGCGCCGGCCGCGACCTGTACGAACCCCAACCTGGGGCTCACCGGCGGCTACAGCTTGGGTAGCCCTCCGAGCGGGTTGGTGATGCCCCGTGCCGTCGAAGAGAGAGGGGATCGTACGCCGCTCCCGCAGAGCTGGGTAACCGCGCTGCCCTTGGCGCACTGCCAAGGGAAACGTGCTGGTCAAGAGGCTCTGGAAGGCGTGGTGGTCGCCTGTGGTCGCACGCTGGAAGAATCCACTCCAGCTCTCGCCTCCTGGAGGCGATCCCCATGCATACCAGCGTCGGCCGCGGCCGGATCTACCGCCGCTGCGGCTGCAGAGACCCCCAGCACCACCAGCTCGGCACCCGCTGCCCCCACCTGACCACGGACAGCCAGCACGGCACCTGGAACTTCGCCGTCGACGTCCCCACCCCGGACCGTCACCGCACCACGGTGCGACGGGGCGGATTCTCCACCCAGGACGCGGCCGAGCAGGCGCTGGGCCGGTTCCTCGAGGGCGAGGCCGGCGGGTACAACGCCGACCCGAGCCAGACCGTCGCCGCCTACCTCGACGCCTGGCTGCAGGCGAAGGCCCTGGTGCTGAAGCCGACCACGATGGCCCGCTACCGCGACTACGTCCGCAACGACCTCATCCCCGCCTTCGGCACACTCAAGCTCGACCAGCTCGCCCACCGCCACATCTCCGCCTTCGTCACCTGCCAGCTCGCCGCCGGCCGCGGCCGCACCACCCTCTACAGCTGCCTGGCCACCCTCTCCAGCGCCCTCGGCGACGCCGTCCGACAACCCCGCTTCTCCCCCGGTCCTACGCCGCCCGCCGGCACCGGAACGACGCATCTGGACCGCGCAGGAGGCCGCACGCTTCCTCACCTACTGCCACCAGGCCGACCCCGAGATCGCCGACCTATTCGAGTTCCTCATCGGCACCGGCATGCGCAAAGGCGAAGCCCTCGGACTCCACTGGGACGACGTCCACCTCGGCGAGGGCCTCCTCTACGTGCGCTGCACGCTCTCCGCGATCGACAACAACCACCTCGTCATCACCGCCCCGAAGACCCGCTCCAGCCGCGCCTGGGTCGCCATCTCACCTCGCGTCGCTACCGCACTCAGGCACCGGGCGCTCACAACGACCCGTACGAGGGTTGATCCTGACGACCCGTTCACCGGTCTGGTTTTCTGCCGACCCGACGGGCGACCGCTCGGACCGCACCAGGTCCTCGACCGGCTACACGAGCTGTCCGAAGAGGCTGGCGTCCCGCGGATCACCGTCCACGACCTGCGTCACCTGGCTGCCACGATCACGATCTCCGCCGGCGTTCCGCGCACTGTGGTGTCCAAGACGCTGCGGCACTCCACCCTGTCGACCACCGCGAACATCTACAGCCACCTCACCCGGCAGGCAGCCCGCGAAGCCGTCGACACCATCGACCGCACCCTCACCGGAGCCCAGAACACCGGCCGCGAAACACGCCGCCCGGCATGGCTGCGACCACCACGCGACCACCTGCAGCAGCTGCGCGAAGCCCTCGGCCGGGTCCACTCCCCCGCGCCGCCGGCCTTCTGCGCGGCAACGGACCAGCCACAGGCTGGACGTGCGACCACATTGCGACCACCATGGCCCCGGACACACGAAAGGCCGTCCTCTCGTGGATGAGAGAACGGCCTCCGACCTGCATAAAGCATGGTCGGGACGACAGGATTTGAACCTGCGACCCCTTGACCCCCAGTCAAGTGCGCTACCAAGCTGCGCCACGTCCCGTTACTGCTTCGTGCCCCTCACCTGGGGTTTCCCCCTCGTGCCGGGCACATGCAGAACATTACCCCACGGCGAGGGGTGCGTGTGCACGGGTAATCGGTGGCGGGGAGGATGGCCGGGTGACGGAACGGGAACGCGATCGGGACGGTGAGGGGCGGGCGCGCAGTGCGCGGCCGCGGGACGGGCTGGGGCGGCCGCTGCCGTACGGGGCCGAGGGCGTGGCGCGGCAGCCCGAGGGGGTGGTGCGGGCGCCGGGGCTGACGGTGGCGGAGGCGCAGCGGCTGCTGGACGCCGGGATGCCCTTCCACGCGCACGAGGTGTTCGAGGACGCGTGGAAGTCCGGGCGGGCCGAGGACGCCGGCCTGTGGAAGGCGCTGGCGCAGCTGGCGGTGGGGCTGACGCACGCCGCGCGGGGGAACTCCGTCGGCGGGGCGCGGCTGCTGCGGCGCGGGGCCGGGGCGCTGGCCGGGCTGGGGCTCGGGGAGGCGTACGGGTTGGACGTGGCCGGGCTCGTCGGGTGGGCCCGGGAGCTGGCCGGGCGGGTGGAGGCCGGGGAGCGGGTCGACGCGGCGGCCGAGGCTCCCCGGCTGACGGGGAACCCGGGGGCCTAGGCCGGCTGGAGGAGGTCCCAGCGGTTGCCGTAGAGGTCCTCGAAGACCGCCACGGAGCCGTACGGTTCGTGGCGCGGCTCCTCCAGGAAGCGGACGCCCTCGGCGGTCATCCGGGCGTGGTCGGCGGCGAAGTCGGCGGTGTAGAGGAAGAAGCCGACGCGGCCGCCGGTCTGGTCGCCGATCCGGGAGCGCTGGGCGTCGTCCTTGGCGCGGGCCAGGAGGAGGGCGGACTCCTTGGCGCCGGGCGGGCGGACCACGACCCAGCGGGAACCGTCCGGCCGGGGGGTGTCCTCGGCGAGTTCGAAGCCGAGCGCTCGCGTGTAGAAGTCGATGGCCTCGTCGTAGTCGTGGACCACGAGGGCGGTCAGGGCGATGTGGGATGGCATGCGGCTATTGTGCGCCGAGGAGGACGACGTCGAGGGTGCGGGGGCCGTGCACGCCCTCCACCCGGTCGAGTTCGATGTCGCTTGTGGCGGAGGGGCCGGAGATCCAGGTCAGCGGGCGGGTCGGGTCGAGGCGTTCGAGGGCCTGCGGGACGGAGTCCACGACCTGGTCGGGGACCCGGACCACGCACACGTGGTGGTCCGGGACCAGGGTGATGCGGCGCCGGCCCTGGTCGGGGCCGCCGTCGAGGACGAGGGTGCCGGTCTCGGCGATGGCCAGGGCGCAGCCGGTGACCACGCTGTCGACGCGGTCCAGGTCGTACGGGGTGGAGGCCGGGTCGTCGTGGACGCGGGTCGCGGCGGTGGACGCCAGCCAGTGCCCCGGCAGGGCCGGCGGAACGAGGACCGTGCGGGAGGCCGCGAGCAGCCGGGCCAGCAGCCGCGCGATGCCGTCCTCGTCGGTGCGGTGGACTGTCGCCCGGTACTCCGTGAGGTTGGCGGCGAGGAGGTCCGCGGTCTCGGCCGGGGTGCGGCTGCCGTGGACGCGGAGGTAGTCCCGCGGGACGGGCGGGGCGTCCGGGGCCCCGGCGGTGGCCCGCCGGATGCGGGACAGGATGCGGTCCCTGGTGCTCAAGGTCGGTTCCCCCGTTCTCGGAGCCACCAGTCGCGGAAGGGTTCCGCCGGGATGTCGGGCAGTTCGCGGGTGTCGGTCCAGGCCCGGCCGGGGCCGGGCAGGCGCCGGGGGCGCAGCCGGCGGGCGCGGGCCAGCAGCCGCTCCCCCGCGCGCAGCGCACCGGGGTGGTCGAGGAGCAGCCGGGCGGCGCGCATGGCGGCCCGTTCGGCGGTGTGGCCGTGTGCGGGGCGCAGGCGTACGCGGACGCCCTCGCGGGTCACGGGGCCGCCCTGGACCACGCGTTCGCGGAGGTGGAGGAGGATCTCGGGGATGTCGATGGCGACGGGGCAGACCTCGTAGCAGGCACCGCAGAGGGTGGAGGCGTAGGGCAGGCTGGCGTCGACGGCGCCGGCGGTGCCGCGCAGTTGGGGGCTGAGGACGGCGCCGATGGGGCCCGGGTAGACGGAGCCGTAGGCGTGGCCGCCGGCGCGTTCGTAGACGGGGCAGACGTTGAGGCAGGCCGAGCAGCGGATGCAGCGCAGGGCCTGGCGGCCGGTGGCGTCGGCGAGGGTGTCGGTGCGGCCGTTGTCGAGGAGGACGAGGTGGAACGCGGAGGGGCCGTCCCCCTCGTGGGTGCCGGTCCACATGGTGGTGTACGGGTTCATCCGCTCGGCGGTGGAGGAGCGCGGCAGGGTCTGGAGGAAGACTTCGAGGTCGCGGAAGGTGGGGACGACCTTCTCGATGCCGACGACGGAGATGAGGGTGTCGGGCAGGGTCAGGCACATGCGTCCGTTGCCCTCGGATTCGAGGACGACCATGGTGCCGGTCTCGGCGACCACGAAGTTGGCGCCGGAGACGGCCACCTTGGCGCGCAGGAACTTCTCGCGCAGGTGGAGGCGGGCGGCTTCGGCGAGTTCGCGGGGGTCGTCGCCGAGGTCCTCGGGGGCGGGGCGGCCCCATCCGCCCATCTCGGAGCGGAAGATGTCGCGGATCTCGCGCCGGTTGCGGTGGATGGCGGGGACGAGGATGTGCGAGGGCCGGTCGTGGCCGAGCTGGACGATGAGTTCGGCGAGGTCGGTCTCGTAGGCGGCGATCCCGGCGGCTTCCAGGGCCTCGTTGAGGCCGGTCTCCTGGGTGGCCATGGACTTGACCTTGACGACCTCGCTCTCGCCGGTGGCGAGCACCAGGTCCGTGACGATGCGGTTGGCCTCGTCGGCGTCGGCGGCCCAGTGGACGGTACCGCCGGCGGCGGTGACGGAGGCCTCCAGCTGGAGCAGGTAGCGGTCGAGGTGGCGCAGGGTGTGGTCCTTGACGGCCTTGCCCGCGGCGCGCAGCCGCTCCCAGTCGGCGAGTTCGGCGACGGCGCGGGCGCGTTTGCCGCGGATGGTGTGGGTGGCGTGGCGGAGGTTGGCGCGCAGGACGCCGTCCCGTACGGCCTCGCGGGCGGCCTCGGGGAACGGCGGGAAGGCGGGCATGCCGAGGTGCGTACCGGTCATGGCAGGGGGTCCTCCTCCAAGAGGTCCTCCTCCAGGGGGTCCTCCTCCGTGGCGGCCAGGATCTCGGCGAGGTGCAGGGTGCGCATCGGGTCCCCGGCGCGGTGCAGGATGCCTCCGAGGTGGGCGAGGCAGGAGTTGTCGGCGCCGCAGAGCACTTCGGCGCCGGTGGCGCGGGCGGCGGCGGTCTTGTCGGTGCCCATGGCGGCGGAGACGTCGGGGTTCTTGACGGAGAAGGTGCCGCCGAAGCCGCAGCACTCGTCGGCGCCGGGCAGCTCGACCAGTTCCAGGCCCTTGACGGCGGCCAGCAGCCGGCGGGGGCGCTCGCCCAGGCCGAGGGAGCGCAGGCCGTGGCAGGAGGGGTGGTAGGTGACGGTGTGCGGGAAGTACGCGCCGACGTCGGTGACGCCGAGGACGTCGACGAGGAACTCGGTGAGCTCGTGGACGCGCGGTACGAGGTCCTGCGCGAGTTCCGCCAGCCCGCCGCCCCGCCCCTCCTCGGCGGCCCGGCGGCCCATGCGCGGGTAGTGCTCGCGGATCATCGCGGCGCAGGAGCCGGAGGGGGTGACGACGTGGTCGTACCCGGCGAAGGCGGCGGCGGTGCGGCGCAGCAGCGGCTCGGCCTCGTGGCGGTAGCCGGTGTTGTACTGGGGCTGGCCGCAGCAGCTCTGGGCGGCGGGGAAGTCCACCTGGACGCCGAGGCGCTCCAGCAGGCGTACGACGGCGATGCCGGTGCGGGGGTACAGCGCGTCGTTGACGCAGGTGACGAACAGGGCGGCGCGCATGATGGGCACAATAGCCCGGTGAAGAAGTTCTCAGTCATCGGCATAGGCGCGGGCGACCCTGACCACCTGACCCTCCAGGCGGTCAGGGCGATCGGCGCGGCGGACGCATTCCTCATCCTGGAGAAGGGGGAGGACAAGTCGGACCTGACCGGTCTGCGCCGGGCGATGCTCGACGCGCACGCCCGTCCCGGCCACCGGCTGGTGGAGGGCCGTGACCCGGACCGGGACCGCACCCCGGCCGACTACACCCCGACGGTGGACGGCTGGCGCAGCGCGCGGGCCGAGATCTTCGAGCGGTTCATCGCCGAGGACCTGGCGGAGGGCGAGACGGGTGCGTTCCTGGTGTGGGGCGACCCTTCGCTGTACGACTCTACGCTCGCCATCCTCGAAGAGGTGCTGGAGCACGGCCGGGTGGCGTTCGAGCACGAGGTGGTGCCGGGCATCAGCAGCGTGTCGGCGCTGCTGGCCCGGCACCGGACCAACCTGAACCGGGTCGGGCGGCCGGTCCAGATCACCACCGGCCGGCGGCTCGCGGAGGGCTGGCCGCAGGACGTGGACGACGTGGTGGTGATGCTGGACGCCCGGCACGCCTTCACCGCCCATCTGGACCAGGACCTCTACATCTACTGGGGCGCCTACGTGGGCACCGCGGACGAGATCCTGGTCCAGGGGAAGCTGGCGGAGGTGTCCGGCCGCATCGAGGAGCTGCGCAGCGAGGCCCGCGCCCGCAAGGGCTGGATCATGGACACCTACCTGCTCAGGCGCCCCTGAGGAAGGCGGGCAGGACCTCGGCGAGGCGTTCGTACTCCTCGGCGCGGTTGTAGAGCTGCCCGCAGACCCGGATGCCGCCGCCGCCCGGCCGGGCCCAGACCAGGGTGCGGATGCGGGCCTTGGCCGCGATCTCCTCGCGCAGGGCCGCGGCGGCGTCCTGGGTCTCGGCGGTGCCGGGCGGCAGCAGCAGGGAGCGCATGGCCAGGCCCGGGGTGTGCGGGAGCTCGGTGATGCCGGGGATCCGGGCGAGCAGTGCGGCCCCGTAGGCGGCGAGGGCGCTGTTGTGGGCCCGGACCCCGTCGGCGCCGAGCCGTTCGATGAGGTCGAGGCCCTCGGGGGCGGCCAGCCAGCCGGTGTAGTCGGCGGTGGCGCGGAACTCGACGGAGCGCGGGTAGCCGAGGTGGTCCTGCCAGGACGGGGAGAGGGAGCGGACCCGGGCGCGGTGGGCGGGGGCGACGGCGAGGAGGGCGGTGCCGGAGGGCGCGTAGCCCCACTTGTGGAGGTTGCCGAACCAGAAGTCGGCGCCGGCGACCGGCTCGGCCAGCATGCCGGGGGTGTGGGCGCCGTCGACGACGGTGGTGACGCCGCGTTCCGAGAGCTCGGCGAGCAGCCGGGGCGAGGCGATGAGCCGGGCGGTGGGCGAGCTGACGTGGTCGAGCAGGACCGCCTTGGTGCGGGGGGTGAGGGCGGCGAGCACGGTCTCGCGCACGGCGTCCTCGTCGGGCAGGTGCGGGTCCAGGGCCACGGTGGTGACGCGGGCGCGGCGGGCGGCGGCCGCGGTGACGGTTCCGTAGCCGTGGTCGGTGACGAGGACCTCGTCGTCCCCGGCGAGCGGGATGGCCCCGAAGGCGAGGTTGGCGCCCTCGGTGGCGTTGGAGACGAACGCGAGGCCGTCCGGGTCGGTGCCGATCCGGGCCGCGATGCGGGCCCGGGTGGCGGCCAGCCGGTCGGGGAGGGAGAAGAAGAAGGCGTCGGGGTCGGCGTGGAACTCGGCCCGCAGGGCTTCCTGGGCCTCCTGGACGGGCAGCGGGACGGCGCCGTAGGAGCCGTGGTTGAGGTGGGCGACGGCGGGGTCCAGCCGGAAGAGGCCGGGGCCGCCGGGGTAGGCGGGCGGGGCTGAGGGGGCGGACGGCGCGGGCACGGGTACCTCCGGTGCGGGACGTGTCGGGTGCGGGCCTCGTGGGCCGCATCCGGAGCATGGGGTCTCGTCGCCCCGGGAGGGAAGGGCCGCTTGGGCCGGATTGGCCTGCCTGGCCGAGGGGTCCCCGGCGACGCCGGCCGCGGCGCGGGCGCGGGCGAGGAGGGGGCGGTGACGAGCACGCGAGCCGGCGTCCCGACGAGCGGGAGCGCCGCCGGTGCGCCCGGTCCCCTCCCGGGGGAACCGCCCCTGTTGCGAGGGGCGGTCCGGCAGTAGAGCCGATCGGCGCCCTGCCGACGACCGCTCGCCGGCGGCCGGGGCGCGGCGCGCACGCCGCCCGGGCCGGCCCCGCGGCCGGGGCCGTACGGGCCGTACGGGTCATAGGTACCGGACTCACCGGCCCGCGAAGGCAGCGGCTGAGCAGGGCGTTCCCGGACCATGCGCCGGAATACGGCATTCCCCTGGCCATGCTGCCGAATTGACGCATAATCATCGTCACGCGGCGCGAAACAACCCTCGTGCCGCACGGGGTCACGTATGCGACGGGGGGCATCGTGATGATGGGGGACTCCCGGCCGACACCATCGGGCGGAGCGACCGGAACACTGCCGACCACGTCCACCGAACTGTCCCGCCTGCTCACCGCCGTCCGGCGGGGCCGGGTGCTGACGGTCACGGGCCGGTTCCACGAGGCCCGGAGCCTGCTGGTGCGGGACGTCGCCCGGCGGCTGGCGTCCAACTTCTGCGACGGGGCGGCGGTGGTCACCGTCAGCCCGGACGGCGGCGTACGCGGCCTCGTGGCCGCGCTGGGCTGCGTACCGGGCATGCCCTTCCTGCCCTGCGGCACGGCCAACGCGGCCTCCTGGCTGGCGGAGCGGGACATGCTGCTGGTCCTGGACGGCACCGACCGGCTCGGCCCCGAGGCGCTGGCCTGGGTGCGGGAGCTGCTCGCCGCCGCGCCCGGGCTGCGCATCCTGGCGGCCGGCCGGCGTCCGCTCGCCGTGGGCCAGGGCCGGGTGCACCGGCTCTGAGCCGCCCGCCTCCGGACGCACGTCCGCCCGCCCCCGGACCCACGCCCGCCGCCTCCGGACGCACGTCCGCCCCGGCCGGGCACGGGGCCCTGCCGGGGCGGAACGCCTACTGCTGCTGCCCGCTGCCGGGGGTCAGCCCAGCAGGGCGAGCGCCTGGTTCAGCGTCGCGGAGGGGCGCATGACCTCGGCGGCCTTGGCCGGGTCGGGCTGGAAGTAGCCGCCGATGTCGGCCGGGGAGCCCTGGACGGCGTTCAGCTCGGCGACGATCTTCTGCTCGGACTCGGCCAGCGTCTTGGCGAGCGGCTCGAAGGCCGCGGCGAGCTTCGGGTCGTCGATCTGGCGGGACAGCTCCTGGGCCCAGTACATGGCCAGGTAGAAGTGGCTGCCGCGGTTGTCGATGCCGCCGAGGCGACGGGTCGGCGACTTGTCCTCGTTGAGGAAGGTGCCGGTCGCGCGGTCCAGGGTGTCGGCCAGGACCTGGGCGCGGGCGTTGCCCGTGGTGGCGGCGAGGTGCTCGAAGGAGGCGGCCAGCGCGAAGAACTCGCCCAGCGAGTCCCAGCGCAGGTAGTTCTCCTTGACCAGCTGCTGGACGTGCTTCGGGGCGGAGCCGCCGGCGCCCGTCTCGAAGAGGCCGCCGCCCGCCATCAGCGGGACGACCGACAGCATCTTGGCGCTGGTGCCCAGCTCCAGGATCGGGAAGAGGTCGGTCAGGTAGTCGCGCAGCACGTTGCCGGTCACCGAGATGGTGTCCTCGCCGCGGCGGATGCGCTCCAGGGAGTACTTCGTGGCCTCGACCGGGGAGAGGATCTCGATGGTCAGGCCCTCGGTGTCGTGGTCCGCGAGGTACGTCTTGACCTTGGCGATGAGCTGCGCGTCGTGGGCGCGGGTCTCGTCGAGCCAGAAGACGGCCGGGGCGCCGGTGGCGCGGGCGCGGGTGACGGCGAGCTTGACCCAGTCCTGGATCGGCAGGTCCTTGGTCTGGCAGGCGCGGAAGATGTCGCCGGCGGCGACCTCCTGCTCGATGAGCGCGTTGCCCGCGGCGTCGACGACGCGGACGGTGCCCGCGGCGGCGATCTCGAAGGTCTTGTCGTGGCTGCCGTACTCCTCGGCCTTCTGGGCCATGAGGCCGACGTTCGGCACCGAGCCCATGGTGGCCGGGTCGAACGCGCCGTGGGCGCGGCAGTCCTCGACGACGGCCTGGTAGACGCCCGCGTAGCTGCTGTCCGGGAGGACGGCGAGGGTGTCGGCCTCGGCGCCGTCCGGACCCCACATGTGGCCGGAGGTGCGGATCATGGCCGGCATGGAGGCGTCGACGATGACGTCCGACGGCACGTGCAGGTTGGTGATGCCCTTGTCGGAGTCGACCATCGCGAGGGCGGGGCCCTCGGCGAGCTCGGCGTCGAAGGATGCCTTGATCGCGTCGCCGTCGGCGAGGCCGCCGAGGCCGTTCAGGATGGTGCCGAGGCCGTCGTTCGGGGACAGGCCGGCGGCCGCGAGGGCCTCGCCGTGGCGGGCGAAGGTCTTCGGGAAGAAGGCGCGGACCACGTGGCCGAAGATGATCGGGTCGGAGACCTTCATCATGGTGGCCTTGAGGTGCACGGAGAACAGGACGCCCTCGGCCTTGGCACGCTCGATCTGGTCGTTCAGGAAGGTGCGCAGGGCGTCGACGTGCATGACGGACGCGTCCACGACCTCGCCGGCGAGGACCGGTACGGACTCGCGCAGCACCGTGGTGGCACCGTCGGCGGCGACGTGCTCGATGCGCAGCGTGCCGGCCTCGGCGATCACGGCGGACTTCTCGGTGGAGCGGAAGTCGTTCTCGCCCATGGTGGCGACGTTCGTCTTCGACTCGGGGGTCCAGGCGCCCATGCGGTGCGGGTGGGTCTTGGCGTAGTTCTTCACCGAGCCGGGCGCGCGGCGGTCGGAGTTGCCCTCGCGCAGGACCGGGTTGACGGCGCTGCCCTTGATCTTGTCGTAACGGGCGCGGATCTCGCGCTCCTCGTCCGACTTCGGGTCGTCCGGGTAGTCCGGGAGGGCGTAGCCCTGGCCCTGGAGCTCGGCGATCGCGGCCTTCAGCTGCGGGATCGAGGCCGAGATGTTGGGCAGCTTGATGATGTTGGCCTCGGGGGTCTTCGCCAGCTCGCCGAGCTCGGCGAGGGCGTCGGCGATCCGCTGCCCCTCCTCGAGGTACTCGGGGAAGACGGCGATGATCCGACCGGCCAGGGAGATGTCACGGGTCTCGACATTCACACCGGCCGTCGACGCGTAGGCCTGGATCACAGGCAGGAAGGAATACGTCGCGAGGGCCGGGGCCTCGTCAGTGTGCGTGTAGATGATGGTCGAGTCAGTCACCGGATGCTCCGCTCCACAGTCTGCGTCTCTCGTCTGCAACATTGCTCGACATCAAGATATCTCGTGATCGGGCATGTCTGGACAGCCCCCTGCCGCAAGACCGGGGAGACGCGCGTCACGGCAACGCGAAAGGCGCCGCCGCCGGCCTCCGGGGCCGGCGGCGGCGCCGCTGCGCCGTGCGTGTCAGGCGGTGACCTGCTTGGGGTTCGCGCCGTACTCGTTCGGCCCGGCGTGGCCCTCCAGGGCCATCAGGACGATGATCGCGATCCAGCCGACGAAGGGGATGAAGCTGATCAGGTACCACCACCCGGACCGGCCGGTGTCGTGGAGCCGGCGGACGCTCAGGCCCAGGGTGGGGAGGAAGACGGCGAGGTTGTAGATGTAGAAGATGACCGGGTAGCTGCCCAGCGCGAAGTCCAGCACGATCGCCACGACCATGATCGGGATGCTGCACAGGACGAACATCCAGTACTCCCGGCGGCGCGCGCGGCCGGCGAAGTCCGCGTAGCGCTTGATGACGTCGACGTAGTAGTGCACGAGTCCCCCCTAAGGACGGCATCGACGGCCCCTCGGCCTGAAAGGGGCCGGGCCCGGGTTATGCCCTGGGGCCGTCGTGCCCAAGCCATCCCAGGGTGCCTGATTTAGGCCATCGGGCTTGGTTTCAGGGGGAGTTGGCGACAGCTGTCACTGGCGTCCCGGGCGTCTCAGCCGATGCGGTAGGAGTCCCCGTAGACCTTCCATTCGAGCGGGGTGTCGAGGCCCAGGTTGCCCTTCTTCAGGAAGACGCGCTGGGCGGTGTCGACGCGGCTGGTGTCGCTGTGGGCCTCCTCCTGCTTCATCGCCCAGACGCGGGCGTCGAGGAAGGCGTTCAGCCAGGCGGTCTCGTTGCCGCCCTGGGCCGGCGGCCTGGCCTTGGCGAGGGCCCGCTTGCGGATGTTGCGGAAGCTGGTGGGGTCGCCGCCGTCGCCGTGCATGACGATGGCGTCGTAGTAGACGAACTGTCCGAGGGTGCCGACCCCGTCGGCCTTGCCCTGCCCGACGGCGGGGTTGAAGTAGACGCGGTCGCGCTCGTGGTCCTGGGCCTTCCTGAACGCCGCGTCCTGGGCGGCCTTGGCCCAGTCCCTGGTGAAGTTCGGGTCGAGCCCGGCGTGCGAGTCTCCGCCGTTGACCTTGCGGAGGGCGGGGAGGTACTTGGCGAGCACGTTCCCGGGCTTGGTCTTGGTGTAGTACTCGACGAGGTCGAGCATGTCGCCGGTGCCGGAGCAGAAGCCGATGATGCCGGCGGTGTAGCCGCGGCCGTCGCCTATGTCCTCGATGTACTTGTACTGGGCCTTCCAGTCGAGGGAGGAGTTCTCGGCGCTGGAGACGATCCGCATGGCGATGTCCTTCTTCGCCGGGTCGTCGAGCCCGGTGGCGGCGGCGGCCGCCGCGGTGGCGCCGGGTGCTGGCGCGGCCGCGGCGGGGGGCGCGGCGGTGGCGTGGGCCGCGACCGGGGCGGTGAGGAGGGCGGTGCCGAGCAGGGCGCCGACGGCCATCGTCGTGCGACGGGGAGTGAAGCGGGTGAACACAGGGCCTCCGTGGGGGGATTGAGTCTTCCCTGATCCGTTAGGAAACTTTCCTACCAGACATCGGACACGGCGAACACCCCCCGCGGCGCCCGGAGTCCGGCGCGCCGCCCGCCCCGCCCGGCCAAGGCCCCGGCAGGGCTCAGATCCAGCCGTTGCGCCTGAACCCCCGGTGGATCACGAGGCAGGCGACCGCCATCACCGCCAGGACCAGCGGGTATCCGTACGTCCAGTGCAGCTCGGGCATGTGGTCGAAGTTCATCCCGTACACCCCGCAGACCATCGTCGGCACGGCCACTATCGCCGCCCACGCCGTGATCTTGCGCATGTCCTCGTTCTGCGCGACCGTCACCTGCGCCAGGTGCGCCTGGAGGATGGAGTCGAGCAGGCCGTCGTACGCGCCGATCTGCTCGGTGGCCCGCGCCAGGTGGTCGGCGACGTCGCGGAAGTACGCGCGGACATCCGGCGGGATCACCGGTATCGGCTGCGTCGCCAGGTGCTGGAGGGGCCGGCCGAGCGGGGCCACCGCCCGGCGCAGTTCGAGGAGCTCCCGCTTGAGCTGGTAGATCCGGCCCGCGTCGCCCCGGCCCCCGTGTTCGCTGAACACCGCCGTCTCCACGGCGTCCATATCGCTCTGCACCGCGTCCGTGACGGCCACGTAGTCGTCCACCACGTGGTCCGCCATGGCGTGCAGGACGGCCGCCGGCCCCTTGGCGAGCTGGTCCGGCGCCGCCTCCAGGGCCTCGCGGACCGGACCGAGGGTGCCGCGTCCGCCGTGCCGGATGGTGATGACGAAGTCCTCGCCGATGAAGGCCATCAGCTCGCCGGTCTCCACCACCTCGCTCGTCGCGGTCAGCTCCTCGTGCTCGACGTAGCGCACGGTCTTGAAGACGGCGAAGAGCGTCTCGTCGTAGCGCTCCACCTTCGGCCGCTGATGGGCGTGGACGGCGTCCTCGACGGCGAGCGGGTGCAGGCCGAACAGCTCCGCGAGGCCGGCCAGCTCCTGCTCCGAGGGTTCGTGCAGGCCGATCCAGACGAACCCGGCGCCCGTCTTGCGGACCCGGCGCAGGGCCTCCTCCGCCTCCGCGCAGCCGTCCTGGCGGATGCCGTCCTGGTAGACCACGCAGTTGACGACGGCGCTGCCGAGCGGGGAGCGGGCGGGGTGGCTGAGGTCGACGGCCCGCCGGTAGCCGCGGCGCACGGCACGGCGCAGGTTGCTGAACATGGACACGGGCGTACTCCCCTTCGGCGGATCAGCGGCCAGTCTGCCACCGCCCGGCCGGCGGCCCGGCCACGCACCCGCGCCCACCGCCCCGTGCCTAGCAGGCCGGGGAGGAGCCCTTCTGGCCCTTGAGGTCGCGGTTGTAGAGCCACCCGGTGGCGTTGGTGCCCTCCACGCGCACGAACGTCCACTGGTTGCCGTAGGAGTTGACGATGTAGCAGTGGTACCAGAGCTTCGTGCCGTCCTTGACCAGGGTGCCCTTGGCGCACTGCTGGTACGGCGCGGCCAGCAGGTGGTGGTCGCCGGATATGTAGCCGTACGTCCCCGGCTTCGGGTCGTGGTGGGTCCAGCCGGCGCAGCCCGTCGGTACGGGGCTGGGCCCGCCCGGCGCGGGCGAGGACGGCTTCCCGGAGGGCGACGGCGTACCCGGCTTCTTCGAGGTGCTCGCGGAGGGCTTGGCCGTGGGCCCGGAGACGGAGGGCGAGGGGGCCGGGGCGGCCGTGGCGGACTGTGCGCCCCCGGTCGGGGAGCCGCCGGGCGCCGGGGTGGGCGCCGCGACGCCCTTGCCGCCGCCGCCCGAGGTCACGGCGTAGGTGACCCCGCCCGCGGCGAGCACGGCGACCACCGCGACGGCTATCGCGGCGCGGCTGCGGCGGCGCGCGCGGTCGACGTCCGCCGAACCGGACCGGGCGAGGGTGGGCGCCGGGCCGGGCGGGGGTCCCTGCGGCGGGAAGCCGGGTTGCGGGGCGGCGGGGGCGTAGGGCTGCGGAAACGTTACGCCGCCGCCGGGGCCGGGGCCGGGGCCGCCTCCGGGCCCGGGGCCCGCCGCCGGCGCGGGTCCGAATCCGGGAGCCGGCGCCGCCACCGCCGCGGGCCCGGGCGCGTACGGCGACGGCGCGGCCGGTACCGCCGGGGCCGCGCCGCCCGCCGCGACCTGCTCCAGCATCGCGCGGGCCTGCTCGGCGGTGGGCCGGTGCTCCGGCTCCTTCGCCATCAGCGCCCGCAGCACCGGCGCGAGGGGCCCCGCACGCCGCGGTTCGGGCAGCGGGTCCCCGACGATCGCGGCGAGCGTGGACCACACCGAGGTGCGGCGGAACGGCGACACCCCCTCCACCGCCGCGTACAGGGTCATCCCGAGCGACCAGATGTCCGAGGCGGGGCCGGGCTCCCGGCCCTGCGCGCGCTCCGGCGGCAGGTAGTCGAGGGAGCCGACCAGCTGGCCGCTGCGGGTCAGCTTGGCGAGGGCCTCGTCGTCGGAGGACTCCATGGTGGCGATGCCGAAGTCGGTGAGCACGACGCGGCCGCCCCGCTCCAGCAGCACGTTGCCCGGCTTCACGTCGCGGTGCAGGACGCCCGCCCGGTGCGCGGCGTCCAGCGCGTCCATCAGTTTGGCGCCGATCTCGGCGGCCTCCTGCGGGTCGAGCGCGCCGTACCGGGTCACGGAGTCGTCGAGCGAGGGCCCGTCGACGAGTTCCATGACGATGACGGGCAGGCCCCGCTCGTGCGTGACGTCGTGGACGGTGACCACGCCGGGGTGCCGGACGCGGGCGGCGGCCTGTGCCTCGCGCTCCATCCGGGTGCGCAGGTCGGCCAGTTCCTCGTCGTCGGCGTCGGTGTAGGCCCGCAGGACCTTGACGGCGACCTCGCGGGCGAGCAGTTCGTCGACGGCACGGGCGACCACGCCCATGCCGCCCCGGCCGATCACCGAGGTCACCCGGTAGCGCCCTCCGAGCACCTTGCCGACGAGGTCCCCGTCGTTCGCTTCCCCCGCTTGGCCCGCTGGCACCGCATGCTCCGTTCCACGACCGGTCGTCCGTCTCGACGATCTGACGGGGCACAAGCGTAGATGCACGATCGGCGGGCGCTCCGGGCGGACACCCCCTGCCCTCCAGGGGGTCAGACCGGCCGGAGTTCCTCCATGGCCGTCTCGGCGACCACCCGGGCGACCAGGGCGAGCGCGGGAGAGTCCAGCTTCCACTGCTGCCAGTACAGCGGTACGTCCAGCCACCGGCCCGGCGCCAGCGGCACCAGTGCGCCGCTCTCCAGCAGCGGTTCCGCCTGCGGTTCGGGTACGAGCCCCCAGCCGAGGCCCGCCGCCACCGCGTCCCGGTAGCCCTCCGAGGTGGGGACGAGGTGCCGTGCGGCCGAGGCGGGCGAGGCGCCGCCGGTGAGCGCGCGGACGAAGTCGTCCTGGAGGACGTCGCGCCGGTCGAAGACGATCAGCGGGGCCTCCCGCAGGTCCCGGGCCGGGGCCCCGGTCAGGTGCCGGTCGGCGAAGTCGGGGCTCGCCACCGGCAGGTAGCGGGCCAGTCCCAGCGCCCGGACCGTGCAGCCGGCCACCGGGTCGGGTGAGGAGGTGACGGCCGCCATGACCTGGCCCTCCCGCAGCAGGGCCGTCGTGTGGGACTCGTCCTCGCGGTGCAGTTCGAAGCAGATGGGCGGCTGCTGCGGGACCCGGGTGAGGGCGGGCAGGAACCAGGTGGCCAGCGAGTCCGCGTTGACGGCGATCGGCATCCGGACCGGGCCCAGGCCGTCGGCCATGCCCATGCCCAGCTCGGCGCGCGCGTCCCGTTCCAGCCGGGCCAGCTGCCGGGCGAAGCGGATGACCACCTCTCCGGACTCCGTCGCCCGGACAGGCTTGGTCCGCATCAGCAGCACCCGTCCGGTGCGCTGTTCCAGGGCCTTGACCCGCTGGCTGACGGCGGAGGGCGTCACGTGCAGGGCCGCGGCGGCCGCGTCGAAGGTGCCCTCGTCGACGACCGCGAGGAGGGTCCGGACCTGTTCCAGGGGAAGCTCGTCCATCACGAGAGCTAATGATACGTAAAAATCTTTAGCTGTACGCGGTGGCGCGCGGTCCTTACGGTCGGAGCATGACGAACGGCATCATCACAGCACTACTGGCCGGTTTCGGTACCGGTCTGTCCCTCATCGTCGCGATCGGCGCGCAGAACGCCTTCGTGCTGCGCCAGGGCGCGCGGCGGCACGCCGTCCTGACGGTGGTCGCGATCTGCGCCGTCTCCGACGCGGTGCTCATCTTCCTCGGCGTGGCCGGGGTCGGCGCCTTCGTCACCGCGTGGCCCGCAGCCCTGACCGCGGTGGGCATCGCCGGGGGCGGCTTCCTGATCTGCTACGGGATCATCGCGGCCCGCCGGGTGCTGCGTCCCGCCCCCGGCGCGGCCCTCACCGCGGAGGGCGCCACGGCCGGTTCCGTCCGCGCCGCCGTGCTGACCTGCCTGGCCATGACCTGGCTCAACCCGCACGTCTACCTGGACACCGTCCTGCTGGTGGGTTCGCTGGCGGCCGACCGGGGCGACCTGCGCTGGGCCTTCGGGATCGGGGCCGGGCTGGCCAGCCTGATCTGGTTCGCCACCCTGGGCTACGGCGCCCGGCTGCTCAGCGGCCCGCTGTCACGGCCGGGTGCCTGGCGGGTGCTGGACGGGCTGGTGGCCGCCACGATGGTCACGATGGGCGGAATGCTCCTCGCCCGCGCCTGAGGAAGGGCCGGGACGGGACGGGAGGTGGTTATGGTTCCGGGGACCGCTACCGCTCCCGGTACGCCGTCCCCCTCCCGCCTCGTTCTCCCCCCTCCCCCTCTCCCCGACCCCGGAGCCGCCGCCGTGCCCGACCGCCCGTCTCCCGAGGCCGTGCGCGCCTACTACGCGGCCCAGCCGTCCCCCCTCGTCGCCGCGACCGGCATCGTCCTGGACCGGCGGGGCCGGGTCCTCGTACTGACCCCCTCGTACAAGGACGGACTCGAACTGCCCGGCGGCACGGTGGAGGACACCGAGACCCCGGAACAGGGCCTGGCCCGGGAGCTGGCGGAGGAGCTGGACCTGTCCGTCCCGGTCGGCCGGCTGCTGGCCGTGGACTCCTGCCCGCCGGGCGCGCTCGGCCGCTCCCTCGTGGTCCACGCGTACCTCGTGGGGCCGCTGACCGACGCCGAGACCGAGGGGATCGCCCACGCGGACGGCGAGGTCGCCGAGGCCCACTGGCTCACCCCGGAGGCGGCCGCGGAACAGCTGCCCGGACGGCTGGCGCCCCGGCTGCGCGCCGGGCTGGCCGCCCTGTACTCCGGATCCGTCGCGCACCTGGTCGACGGCGTCCCGCAGCCCGGATCCCCCGCCGGTTTGGACCCGGCCGACCGCGCCGCCCTGGAGCACTCCGGCCGCTACGACCCGGCCGGCCACCGCGCGGCCCGGCCCAAGGCCCTCACCGCCGCGAACGTGCTGTTCACCGACGGGGCCGGCGGGGTCCTGCTGGTCCGGCCCGGCTACGGCGAGCCGGGCCGCTGGCTGCTGCCCGGCGGCGGCGTCGACAGCGACCTCGGCGAGACCCCGCGGGACGCGGCGGCGCGCGAGGTCCGCGAGGAGACCGGGCTGGAGCGGGAGCCCGGTCGCCTCCTCGCCGTCAACTGGACCCACCGGCCCGGCTACCCGGCCCGGATCCGCTTCCTCTACGACGGCGGGGTCCTGGGCCCGGCCGAGTTCGCCGCGATCCGGCTCCCGCCCGCCGAGCTGCTGGAGTGGCGCACGGCGCGCCGCGAGGAGCTGCGCGGTCTGGTCAAGCCCAAGCTGCGCCGGCAGATCGAGGCCTGCCTGACGGCCCTGGCCGAGGGCTCCGGCCCGCTGGAACTCCACTCGGGGCGCCGGGCGGGCCCGCGCTGAGACCCGTTCGGCCTTCGCGGGATCGCCGGGGCGGCCGGGCGGCGGGAGACTCGACGGGGACGGCCGGGGGGCCCGTACGCGCCCGGCCCGACCTGCTCCCACCACCGGAAGGGGCGGCCCATGCCCCCGGCGCCACCCAGCACCGCCTCGGTGGTGCTGTCCGAGGGCGGGCCCGGCCTCGTCGACCTGCTGGCCGACACGACCGAGCTGCGGATCGCCGTCACCGGCCCCCGGATGCTCTTCGAGCGGCTGCGGCTGCTGACCACCCTCTCCTCCTCCGAGGGCTGCACGGCGCAGCGGCTCGAAGAACTGGCGGGCCGCCTGGAGGGCACACTCCACTGCGGGCTCACGGGCATCCAGGAGGCGCCGGTGACGGTGGAGACGCACCGCGCGGGCGCGGTCCTGGAGATCGGGCTCGGTCCGGCGAGCATGTACCAGAGCGAGCTGGTGCTGCGCACGACGACCGCCGAGACCTTCCGCTCGCTGCTCACCCGGCTGCTCAGCGACGACCCCGCGCGCCCGTTCTTCGCCGGGCTGTACCCGGTCCCGGCGGCGGGGCACCTCGACCACCACCCCGACGGCCCTGGACGTCCGTAGGAGCGCGGCCCCTGGCGCCGCACGGAGCCGTGATGGCCGTCATCGTGCCGGGACCGCCACCCCGTGAGCGGGCGGGTGCGGAGCCGCGGGTTCCGCGACATACCCCCTACCCCTTTGGAGTATCTCCAGCGGGTCCTCTACGATGCCGCCATGAGGACGAGTACGCAGGCCGGACGCGCGAGGAGGCCCTCCTGGCGGCCGCGCGCACGGCTGCTCCTCGTCCTGGCCGTGCTCATCGGGATCGTCGGCATGCACGGCCTCGGCCCGGGAGCCCTCCCGCCGGCCGCGGCGCACGCCGCCGCCCACTCGGCGACCACCGGGCACCCGTCGGCCGGCCCCTGCGACTGCGTCCACGCCGACGGCCCCGACCACGAGGGACCCTCCGGCGGCCACGCCCAGCACGCCGACCCGACCTGCGCCGCGTCCGGCACCAGTGGCGCCCCGGTGCTGTACGCCCCGGCGGCAGCGTCCGGCGGGGCGCCCGCCGGCGCCGAGGCCCCGCACGGGGTCGTGCTCGGGGCCAGGGCATGCGGGCGCGCGCCGCCGTCCCTGAGCGAACTGCAACTCCTGCGCGTATAGGCGCGGCCCGCCGGCGTCCCCGCCGGCCGAGCACGCACGCCCGTACGCACCCCTACAGGAGAAGCACCGCCATGACCGTCAAGCGTTCCCTGATCCGCCGCACCGCCGCGCTGACCGCGGCCGCCACCGCCGCCCTCGTCCTCGCCGCCTGCGGAGGGAAGGCCGGCTCCGGCTCCTCGGCTCACGGCGGCCACGAGGCCACGGCGTCCGCCTCCGCGTCCACCTCCGCCAAGCCTTCCGCCGGAGCGCCGCAGGCCGCCAACAACGCCGCCGACACCGCCTTCGCCAAGGGGATGATCCCGCACCACCGCCAGGCGGTGGAGATGGCGGACCTCGCCGCGACCCGTGCCGAGTCGGCCGAGGTCAAGGAGCTCGCCGCCGAGATCAAGAAGGCCCAGGACCCGGAGATCAAGACGCTGTCCGGCTGGCTGACGGCCTGGGGCGAGCAGGTCCCGGCGGCCGACGCCGCGCAGGGCGGGCACGCCGGGCACTCCATGGCCGGCATGATGACCGGCGAGGAGATGGACCAGCTCACCGGGGCCTCCGGCAAGGCCTTCGACACCGCGTTCCTCGACCTGATGGTCAAGCACCACGAGGGTGCCGTCGCCATGGCCAAGACGGAGCAGGCCGACGGCAGGTACCAGCCCGCCAAGGACATGGCCGCGGCCATCGTCAGCTCGCAGAGCGCCGAGATCACCCGGATGAACAAGCTCCTCGGCAAGGGCTGACCCCGACGCCCGGGGAGCCCCGCACGAACCTACGGGGCTCCCCGGCCCGTTCAGAACCGGCGCTCGGTGCGCCAGGTCGCCTGGCTGGACGGGTTGGTCAGGTCGTACGTCGTACCGGAGAGCCGGCCGTCCGGGCCCCGCTTGCCGGTGTAGCGGCCCACCGGGCCGTGCGACCAGGCGATGACGAAGTAGATCTCCTGGCCGTCGACCGAGCCTTCCCGGACGTTGCCGACGGTGTTGCCGGAGCGCACCGACCCGAACAGGCGTCCCTCGGCGTTCTGCGAGAAGTCCACGTGGACGGTGGCGTTGCTCTGGTAGATGTCGTACACCCCGCCCGCGTTGAACCCGGGCACCCGGGCCGAACGCTCCGCCGCCACGGCGGCCGTGGCGCCGGTCGCCGGGGCGGCGAGGCCCGCTCCGGCGACGGAGAGGAGCACGGCGACGGAGGCGGCGGTCAGCAGCTGGGGAATACGGCGTGCGATGGACATGGGCCCTCCAGGGGCGGCCGGGACGATCGGCTCCGGTGCATGGTGCACGGAACCTCGGCGGCAGGCTTACCCACCCCTCCCGCCCTGAGGCCTGACTTCACCCGAACGAGTCACCGCCGGCCGTGCCCGCCCCCCCATGTCATGCGTCCGGCCCCGGCGGAAGGGGTGGTTCAGCCGCCGACGCGGGCGACCATCAGGGCGATGTCGTCGTCGGCCGCCGCCGGGACGAGGTGGGTGATCAGCGAGTCGCAGAGGTGGTCCAGCTGGCGCTGGGGGTCGGCGAGCAGCTGGGTCAGTTCGCCGAGCCGCTCGTCGAGGTCGCTGCCGCGCGCCTCGATGAGGCCGTCGGTGTAGAGGACGAGGAGGCTGCCCGGAGGCACTTCGACCTCGGTGGGGGTGAACGCGATGCCCCCGACGCCCAGCGGGACCCCGGGCGGGGTGTCGAGGAGGCGGACGGTTCCGTCCGGGAGGGCGAGGGCCGGCGGGGGGTGTCCGGCGCGTGTGACCGTACAGCGACCGGTGGCCGGGTCGCAGACGACGTAGAGGAAGGTGGCCAGCATCGGTTCGGCGAGGTCCGCCAGCGCGGCCTCGAGCTGGTGCAGCAGCTGTACGGGTGAGAGGTCCAGACGCGAGAGGGAGCGTACGGAGGCGGAGAGCCGGCCCATGACCGCGGCGGCGGCGATGCCGTGGCCCATCACGTCGCCGATGAGGAGGGCGGCCTTGCCCCCGGACAGAGCGAGGACGTCGTACCAGTCACCGCCGACCTCGTTGACGTCGCTCGCGGGCAGGTAGCGGTGGCTGACCTCGATGCCGGGCGGCGGGGTGATGTGCTGCGGGAGCATGCTGCGCTGGAGGATGACGGCGGTCTCGTGTTCGCGGTGGTAGAGCCGGGCGTTGTCGATGCTGAGCGCGGCGCGGGCGGCGAGTTCCCCGGCGAGGGTGACGTCCTCGGCGGTGAACGGCCCGATGGGGCGGGTGCGGTAGAAGGTGGCGACGCCGAGCACGGATTCCCGGGCGACGAGGGGCGCCATGACGAAGGAGTGCACCCCCGCGACGAGCAGCTGGGCGGGTTTCGACGTGTGGCGCGCGGCGGGGGCCACGGCCTTGTCGTCGAGGCGGGCGACGAGGAAGGGCTGGCGTGCGGCGAGGGCCTGGGTGTACGGGGCGGTCACGGGGAAGGTGAGGGTCCGGCCGAGGGGGGCGAGGATGTCGGTGACCCGGGATCCGGACAGGGGGGCCCGGCCGAGCCGGCGCAGGGCCGCGCCGCCGGTCAGCCCCATGCCGGGTTCATCCCCGCGGGCGAGGGCGTCGAGGACGTCGACGGTGACGGCGTCGGCGAGGCGCGGTACGGCGAGGTCGGCGAGCTCCTGTGCGGTGCGTTCCAGGTCGAGGCTGGAGCCGACGCGCATGCTGGCCTCGCTGAGCAGGGCGAGGCGGCGCCGGCCGGCTTCGGCTTCGACGTGGTCGCGCTGCTGCTCGGTGATGTCGACGAGGGAGGCGATCACGCCGATCGGCATGCGGGCGGGGTCCTCCACCCGGACGTAGGAGCAGGACCAGACGCGGTCGTGGTCCGGTTCGGAGGGGGTCCGGCCGACGCGGCGGCGGTCCAGGACCGGTTTCCCGGTCTCCAGGACCTGCCGCATGGCCTCCTCCATCTCCAGGGCGTTGACCTCGGGGAGGATCTCGGCGAGGCGGCGTCCGACGTGCGCCGATTCGGGCAGGCCGTTCATGGCTTCGAGGGCGGCGTTGACCTGGAGGAAGCGCAGCTGGGTGTCGAGGATGGCGATGCCGACGGGCGAGCGGGCGAAGAGGCCGTCCCAGACCGCCGAGGAGCCGCGGATGCGGCGGGCGACGTGGGCGTCGGCGGCGAAGACGAGCACCGTCGAGCCGTGCTGCCGGTCGGAGACCGGGGAGGCCCAGATCTCGACCTCCAGGGGGTGCCCGTCGCGGTGCCAGGCGGTGACGGTGCCCATCACCCCGCGTCCGGAGGCGGCGGCCTCCCACAGGGAGCGGCCGAGGCTGCGGTCGGCTCCCGGGTGCAGGAGGTCGGCGATGTTGCGTCCGAGCATCTGGGGCGGGGTGTAGCCCAGCAGCTCCTGCGCGGTCTGGTTCCAGCGGACGACGGTCCCGTCGGCGCCGGTGGCGACGAGTGCGACGGGCAGCGCGCCCAGCCAGCCGCCGGCGGCCTGCGCGGCGCTGCTGATCAGCTCGTCGACCGGGACCTGTTCGTTCACGGAACCTCGCTCATCGGGGTCCGCCGGCGGCGGCCGGGTCGTGTGGCTCCTGCACGCCTCCATCGTCTGCCGGTCCGGGTGCCGCCGCCTCCCGGGGCCCCCCGCCCGCCGCCGGCCGGGCCCGGCCGCCCCGTGTCGCGGGTGAGGCCGGCGCCCCGCTCGGTGACCCGTACGGCGGTGGGCTCCGGGACCGGTCCGGGCGGCGCCGGCGGCCGGCGGGCCGGATCCGTGCAGGTCGGCGCGGGTGCGCCCGAGGCGGGGCCGCAGGGGGTCCACGACGCCGGGGCGGCACGGTCTGCGCCCCGCCCCTCCCCGGCCCGCCGTGCCCCCGCACCCTCGCCCCCGTACCGCCCCCGCGCCGTGCCCGGCGGGAGGGCGGGGCGGGGTCACGGGCGCAGGTCGGCTCCGGCCGTCGGGGTGTCGTCGAGGAAGCCGCCCGACTGGTGCTGCCACAGCTTCGCGTAGGTACCGTCCGCGTCGAGCAGTTCCTGGTGCGTGCCCTGCTCCACGATCCGGCCGCGGTCGAGGACGACGAGCCGGTCCATGGTGGCGACGGTGCTCAGCCGGTGCGCGACGACGAGCGCCGTCCGCCCTTCCATGAGCCGCCAGAGGGCGTCCTGGACGAGGATCTCGCTCTCGGAGTCGAGGGCGCTGGTGGCCTCGTCGAGCAGCAGGATCGGGGCGTCCCGCAGGATCGCACGCGCCAGCGCGACCCGCTGGCGCTGTCCGCCGGAGAGTTTCACCCCGCGCTCCCCCACCATCGTGTCGAAGCCGTCCGGCAGGGCGTCGGCGAACTCCGTAACGTGCGCCGCCTCGGCGGCCCGGCGGATCTCGGCGTCGGTCGCGCCGGGGCGGGCGAAGGCGATGTTCTCGCGCAGGGTGCGGTGGAACATGGCCGGCTCCTGCGGTACGTACGCCATCAGGCCGCGCAGGTCGGACTGGGCCAGCCGGCTGATGTCCTGGCCGCCGACCGTGATCCGCCCTCCGTCGATGTCGGTCATCCGCAGCAGCAGCCGGGTGAGGGTGGTCTTGCCACCGCCGGACCGGCCGACGAGGCCGATCTTCGTCCCGCTGGGCACGGCCAGGTCGAGCCCGGTGAAGAGGGGTTCCCCGCCCGCGTGGGCGAAGTCCACCTTCTCGAAGCGCACTTCGGCGCCCCGGGACAGCAGCGGCTCCGGGGTCTTCGGGTCGAGGACGGTCGGCGGGGTCAGCAGCAGTGCGGTGAACTGCGCGGCCTCCGTCATCGAGCTTTCCAGACGGCGGTAGATCTGGTTGAACTCGAACATGATCCGGGTCGCGTTGCCGTAGTAGGTGAAGGCGACGACGACCGTCTCCACGCCGTGCCCGCGCGCGGCGAGCCCGACGGCGACCAGCAGGCCGAGGGCGTTGGTCAGGACGGACATGGGGGCGACGATCGTGTCGATGCGCAGGTTGCCGTAGTCCCACGAACGGAGCATGAGCCGCCGGGACTCGGCGACCCGCGAGCGGTGTTCGGCGGCCTCGCGTTCCTCGGCGGCGAAGGCGCGGACCGTGTCCATGTTCATCAGGCTGTCGGCGACATGGCCGGAGACCCGGGCGATGGCCGCCTCGCGTTGGTCGACGAGCCGCTGCCGGCGGCGGATCAGCGGTGTCACGAGGAACCCGGTGACCGCGATCATCGTCAGGAGGCCGACGACGAGCAGTGGTTCGTACTGCCACAGCACCACCGAGCCGAAGGCGAGGGGCACGAACTTGCCGAAGATCTGGAAGGTCAGCGTGTCGACGAACTCCTCGAACCGGGAGGCGAAGCTGAGGACCCGCTTGGTGAGCGAGCCGGCGAAGTTGTCGTGGAAGAACGCGGCGTCCTGGGCGAACAGTTCGTCCATCCCGAGGACGTAGAGCCGCTCGACGCCGAGTGCGTCGAGCCGGTTGAGGCAGTGCAGTCCGAGGCGCCACAGCGCCTCGGACAGCAGCAGGGCGCCGGCGAACCCGAGGACGTAGGGCAGGACCGGGCCGATGCCCGACGCGACGGCGCCGCGGTCGTCGGCGATCCGGCCGACGAGCTTGGCGACGACGAGCGGTGCGACGTAGTTGATGCCGATGTTGCCCAGCGCCGGGAACAGCATGGCGGGTGCGGCCAGGCGGCGGAGCCGGTACAGCTCCCGCCCGTAGTGGCGGAGTGCGAGGAGTACCGGGCCCCTGCCCGGCGGACTTCGGTGTGCTTCGGGAGATCCCATACCAACCCTGTGCGGTGTGAGCGGTGGCAGGACAGGGTTCGCAGTGTTCCGCAGGGCCGCTCGCCCCGTCCAAGCGTTTTCTCCTTCTTTCCGCCGATCGGATGGTGTCTGCACCGTCCTCGCACGGACCGTACCGGCTCTACCGGCCCGTACCCGCCCTACCAGGCCGTACCTGCCGTACCGCTCAGAAGCACTGCTTGTAGTAGGCCTTGATGTGGGGGAGCGACTCCAGGTCCGCGCGGCGCTGCGGGTGGTTGACGAGGAGGTAGGTGATGCGGGCCGCCAGGTCCGTGCCTCCCGCGGCGAAGCCCGCCTTCTTCAGGATGCCGCAGAACTCCGTGATGTGGCCGAGCTGGACGTGGTTGGCCGCGAGCGGGCACAGGGTGGCCGCCACGTCGGCCTGCCACTGCGGGGGCATCTCGGCCGGCTTGCAGTCGAGGTTGTCGACGTCCGGCAGCCACGCGCTGCCGACGATCTGTGCCGAGTGGACGTTCTGCGCGATCTTCTTCTCCCCGCCGGGGCCGGGGATGGTGCCGCGGGTGATCAGCGTCGGCAGCAGGGAGTCGACCCAGCCTGCCGTGCAGTAGGGGGTGGTCCAGGTGATCGAGCGGAAGGCGCCGCTCTTCGTGATCACGGTCACCAGCCCCTTCGGGGTGTCCAGCGGCCCGCCGGGCGAGCTGTCCCACACGACGACGCCCTGCGCGCCGAGGGCGTCGTACCCGCCCGCACCCGCGCCGGCCACGACCGTGAACACCTGCTGGACGGTGGCGTCCTGGTTGCCCTTGCGGATCCAGAGCTTGAGCGGGTGCTTCGCCGAAGCGACGTACAGCCGCCCGGTGTTGTCGGCGGAGAGCTTCATCCGCGTGTTCAGGGTCGTCACGTACACCGTGCCGCCCTTGTACCGGAGCACCCCGTCGGGGGCGGTCCACAGGTACGCGGGCCTGAAGGCGTCGCGCGGCTCGCCGAGGGAGGTCAGGCAGACGGGGCCGGCCGTCTTCAGCGTCGGGGAGGTCACCGCCGTCAGGCTGCCCTGGGCCTGGGAGAAGTCGCTCTTGTCCAGGGCGGGTTGGGGGAAGGCCGCGAGCAGGGCGGCCTGGAAGGCCCCCCGCTCGTCCTCCAGGTCCAGCAGGAACCGCTCGTAGTGCGGCAGGCCGGCCATGGTCCTGAGCTCGGCGGCGATCTTCGGGGTGTCGGGTGCCTCGCCGGCCAGCCAGCGCAGCAGGTTCGGGTACGGCACGGACGGGGTCTGGGTGCTCATGGTCTTCCCTTCGGTCGGACACGGAACGGTGGACCGGGTGGGGGGAGGATCGGGGCACGGCAGCGCGCACGGATCCCGGGAGGGAGTCGCCGTGGGGTGCCCTTTCACGCTACAGCGCGCCTTCCCGCCACACGGCCGAAACGGCCGAAACGGTCGAACCGGGCCGGGCGGCCGAACCAGGGGACCCACGGAAGAAATTCCGGCCGGGGGCGAATCCTCAGGGCGCCTCCCCGCCTCTTGTCCGCGTAAGAACCCACCGGGCACACCCCGCACACCACCGCACCACGGAGGCACCCCATGCTGATCACCGCCCTCGCAGTCGTCGGAGCCCTGCTCGTCGGCGCCTGCTCCTGGCACCTGCTGCGGCGCTTCAAGAGCCGCGGCTGAGCACCGAACGCACCCCGAGGCACCCGTCGGAGACGAGCAGCACATGAAACAACGCTTCGCCTGGCCGGACGACCGGCTGATCAAGGCCGCGCAGGACGGCGACGTCACGTCCCTCACCACCGTCGTCATGGAATCGCAGCCCCACGTACGCAGGTTCGCCCTCTCGCTGTGCTCCTCGCCGCAGGACGCGGAGGACGCCGCGCAGGAGGCGCTGATCATCCTCTACCGGAAGATCGGCACCCTGCGGGCCACGGGCGCGCTCGCCTCGTGGATGTTCCGCATCGTGCGCAACGAGTGCCTGCGCCAGGTACGGCTGCTCGTCTCCCGGAACGACGCCGGCCCGGATGCCCCGGACGGCCCGGACGGCCCGGCGGAGATGTCCGCCGAGGAGGCGGTGCTGCGCGGGCTGGAGGCGGAGCGGATCGCGGCGGCGGTGAGCGCCCTCCCCCGGGACCAGCGGCAGGTCCTGATCATGCGGGACGTCCAGGGCCTGCCCGGCAGGGCCGTGGCGGACGCGCTGGGCCTGAGCACCGCCGCGATGAAGTCCCGGCTGCACAGGGCTCGCGCGACGCTGCGGCTCTCCCTGGCACAGCCCACCCACCCAGCGGCAGGAGACCCACGACCATGACGACCACGAAGCCCCCACGGCCCGCTACCGCCCCGCCGGCCACCGCCCCGCCGGACTTCGCCAGCAGCTCCGTCCCGCGCCACCTGGCGCGGGGTGTCCTCGGCTTCGGCCTGATCATCGGCTCGATCGCCCTGGTCCCCACGGTCGGCCCGGCCGCCCTGCTGGCGGCCCCGCTGTCCCTGATCGCCTTCCGCGGCTGCCCGACCTGCTGGATGGTCGGCCTCGCCCAGACCATCTCCCGCGGCCGCCTCCAGCGCGCGTGCACGGACGGCACGTGCACCCTCACCAGAGCGGACCCGGCGGCCACCACCCGCAAGTGACGCGCGGGCGGGCGGCGGGGGCGGCGGGGGCGGCGGCGGCCGGTGCGGGCCGACCGGGTACGAGAACCTCGCGGCCGCCCCCGGCTCGCCGCCCGGGTCTTCGCCAACTCCTCGACCGGGCGGGGCCGTCCGGGGACTCAGGTGCGGGCGAGCGCCGCGGCGCCGAAGGAGACGTCGAACCGGTCGCACCAGATGCTGACGCTGGAGTACTTCGCCCAGTCGAGGTCCGCGGGCAGCGGGTAGTTCTGGTCCCCCTTGTTGGCCTTCAGCTTGGCGAGGTTGACGTACTGCCCGTCGTCGAAGAGCCGCCAGCCCTCCGTGCCCTCCTTGACGGGCGCGTCGCTGAGCCAGACGCGCACGTCGGGCCCGCTGCTCGTGTCCAGGCCTTCGAGGCGGAGCGTGTGGGTGCCGTCCGCGAGGCGGATGATCTTCACCGTGCCGGTGGTGGCGTGCTCGTGGCTGATGAAGGTGCCCTGCGCGAGCGTGACCGGCCCCGCGGGGGAGGCCGCCGCCTGCGGGGCGGCGTTCGACGCGGAGGGCAGCGCCTCGTGCACCGTCTCGTCCACCCACAGCGCCCACGGCTTGAACCACACCAGCACGGCCGACAGCACCACCGCACCCGCCACGGCCCCCGCGGCCCACCACTGCTTCCTCGCGAAGCGCCCCACGACGCCCCTCCTCCCGACCCGTCTCTTCACCTTCACCCCCATCCAACGTGAGGGGGCCGGCGCCGGACAGCCCCGCCCCGATGACGAAATCCTTACGGCGTCACCCGCGCCGTCGCTGCGGAGGCCGGCGCGGGTTCCCCGCGTATCGCGCGACCGTGCCCACGTCCTGCCCCTCAACGGCACAGCAGCGCCGCACGGAGGTCGAGGCGGTGGTCGAGCCGGGAGAGGTCCAGGCCCGTGAGGACCTCGATGCGCTGGACGCGGTAGTGCACCGTGTTGACGTGCAGGTGGAGGGATTCGCCCGTACGCGCCCAGGAACCGTTGTGGGCGAGGAACGTCTCCAGCGTTTCCCGCAGCATGGCGGCCGAGGTGCCGTCCTCTGTGGCGAGGGGCCCCAGTACCCGCGCGCTGAAGGCCCTGCGCACTTCGCGCGGAAGACCGGTGAGGAGTCTGGCGAGCGTGGTGAAGCTGCCGGTGTCGCTCACCTCCGAGCGGTCGGGGGCGGCGCCGCGGGCCGAGTCCAGACCGTAGCGGGCTTCGCGCACGGCCCCCTCGAGGCCGTCGGGCGCGGCGACCTGGGAACTGACGCCCGCGTGCAGGAGCGTGGTCGGGTCGCAGGCGTGCAGGAGCGGCCAGACCGACTCCAGTGTGCTGCGCGGAGAAGGCCCGGATACGAGGGCTGCGGCGCCGTCGTTCAGTTCCGTGACGACGTGCGCGGCCCCCTGGTGGGCGAGGGCCTCGACGAGCACGGCGACGGCTCGTCCCGCATCGCCCGTACTCGTGCCGGCGGCGACCACGTGGAACGGGCCCTCGTCCGGGAGACCGCAGGAGCGCAGCAGCTCCGCGACGGCCACCGGATCGGCCGCAGAGGCGCCGAGCAGCTGCCCCAGCTCGGCGGACCGCTCGTCCGCCGGGTTCTCGTGCGCCCGCTCTCGGCACTCGGCCAGCACGCCCGCGAGTTCGTGCAGGACGCGCGGGGGCACGTCGGTCGCGTCCATCACGTTGAGGTACCAGCGGTCGTAGGGGGACGCCTCTCCTTCGATCGGCAGGGTCACGCCGACCCCGCCCCTGATGTGCTCGGCCGCTTGACGGGGCTCCAGGACCGGCGTCCCCGGTGTGCGGGCGACGATGCGGCCGGTGGCGGTGAGGACGCTGCACGCCGCGGGCCCGAGCCGCGTGGAGGCCGCGTTCAGGAGCTCCTCCGGTCCGGCCCCGGCCGTGAGCAGCCGTTGCAACTGGGTGCGCACGGCGGTGGGGAGGGCGTGATGGGGGGCGGGACGCCGGCTGAGCCGGCCCCACTCTCTGAGGTAGAAGGCGTCCGTGATGGTGCGGAAGCTGACCTCCGCCGGGACTGCGATGAGCGGGATCTCGTGGTTCATGCAGGCGACGACGATGTCGTCGGGCACCGCCCCGTGCGTCTCCTCCCCAGCCAGGAGGGCGGCCGTTCCGGCCCCGCTGAGCGAGGAGACGAACTGCTCCGCCTTCTGGCGCCCGCCGTCGGCCGACCACCACACGAGCCCGCTGAGGACGATCTCGCCCGGCTGCAGGAATCGCGTCGGGTCTTCGAGGTCCGTGGCGGTAAGACCACTGATCTCCCTGCGCAGCAGCGGGTCCTCGGCCCACAGCAGCCGCAGCCCGAGATCCTCGTCCTGGAGCAGTTGTTCGACGTGCATGTTCCGGCCCCCTTGCATTGCAGCGGACAGGAGTGTCCGCCGATCCGCATTCACCAGGGCGATGCGGCTTTTCACATCGTAAATGCCAGGCCGATGGCCTGAAATACCTCTTGGGCGATGCTCCATGAGCGAGGGTGGGACGGTCGGATGTTCCGCCGTAGCGGCCATCGCAGCGTGCTCGCCTGGGCGGAGGTCGACGAGGACTTCGGCGACGCACCCGTGCTGCTGGCCACCCGGATGGACGGGCGGGACCTCGACGCCGAGGGCAGCCAGCTCGTGGTCCCGACGGACCGCTGCGAAGCCCGCTACGTCAGCGCCCTCACCTGCCTCCGGATCGGCGCCCTGCCGCTCCCCGCCGAGTCAGGCGACGCACCAACCACCCCGCAGTTCAAGGGAACCCGCACATGAGCGACCTGGTCGATCCACCAGGAGGACGCTGACGGCCCCGGGGATTTCCGTGTGCGGCTCCAGTCGATTCCGGCCACCCCAGCGACTTCACTGAACAGGACGAGAAGGTCGCGAACGGGTGGTAGGTCATGGATCTCAACACAGTCCTGGACGTGCGGGACGCGCGTCGACACGAGCCCTGGCGGCCGGGTGACGCGTGGCTCGGGGGCGGCACGTACCTGTTCTCCGAGCCGCAGCCGCACGTCCGGCGGCTGGTGGACCTGAGCCGGATGGGCTGGGAGCCGCTGACCCGCCTGCCCGACGGCTCGCTGGAGATCGCCGCCACCTGCACGATCACCCAGCTCTCCCGGTACGGACGGCGGCTCGAGGAGCCGGCGGGGCCGCTGTTCGAGCAGTGCTGCCGCGCCTTCCTCGCCTCCTTCAAGATCTGGAACACGGCGACCGTCGGCGGGAACCTCTGCAACGCACTGCCGGCCGGGCCGATGATCTCGTTGACGGCGGCGCTGGACGGGACGTGCCTGCTCCGGTCGCAGGACGGCGCCACGCGTCGCGTGAAAGCGGCCGATTTCGTCCTCGGCGCGGGCCGCAAGGACCTGGCCGCCGGGGAGCTGCTGCGTTCGGTGACCCTGCCCGCGTCGGCCCTCGCCTGCCGTACGGCCTTCCGCCAGGCGTCCCTCTACGGCCTGGGGCGCTCCGGCGCGCTGGTCATCGGCACGCTCGGCCCGCGGGACGGCTCCCTGGCCATCACCGTCACCGCGGCCACGACCCGCCCGTTCCGCCTCTGGTTCCCCCTGCCGCCGGACGCGGACGGCCTGAGCCGCGCCATCCGCTCCGCCGTCGCCGACGACGAGTGGTTCGAAGACATCCACGGGCTTCCCGAGTGGCGGCGGCACATGACGCTGCGCTTCGCCGAGGAGATCCGCCGCGAACTGACCCGGGACGGTGCCCGATGAGCTTCCGCACGCACATCAACCGGCAGCCCGCCGACACCGCACCCCGTGCGGGCCAGTGCCTGCGCACCTACGTGCGCGAGCAGGGCTGGTTCGGTGTGAAGAAGGGCTGCGACGCCGGGGACTGCGGCGCCTGTACCGTGCACGTGGACGGCGAGCCCGTGCACAGCTGCCTCTACCCCGCCTTCCGCGCCGACGGCCGCAGCGTCACCACCGTCGAGGGCCTGACCCGCCCCGGCGGGGAACTCCACCCCGTCCAGCAGAGGTTCCTCGACGCCCAGGGCTTCCAGTGCGGCTTCTGCACCGCCGGGTTCCTGATGACCACCGCCGCCCTGGAAGCGGAGCGCGGCACCGAGCACGACGACGGCAAGCTCGACGACCTGCCCCGCGCCTTCAAGGGCAACATCTGCCGCTGCACCGGCTACCGCGCCATCGAGGACGCCGTCCGCGGCGTCCGGCACACCGAACGGCCCTGCGCGGGCGGAGCGGTGGGGCGCAGCCTCGGAGCACCGGCCGGCCCGCAGGTCGTCACGGGCACCGCCCGCTACACCTTCGACATCGACGTCCCCGGCCTCCTCCACATGAAGCTGCTGCGCTCCCCGCACCCACACGCCCGGATCGTGTCGATCGACACGGCCGACGCCCTGCGGGTGCCCGGCGTCCACGCCGTCCTCACCCACGAGGACGCACCGACCACCCTCTACTCCACCGCCCGCCACGAGCACCCCACGGAAGACCCGGACGACACCCGGGTCCTGGACGACGTCGTCCGCTACGTCGGCCAGCGCGTGGCCGCGGTCGTGGCCGACAGCGAACAGGCCGCCGAGGAGGGCTGCCGCCGCGTCCGGATCGTCTACGAGGAACTCCCGTATGTCACCGACCCGGAGGAGGCGATGCGGCCGGGCGCGCCCGCCCTGCACGGCGAGAAGGGACCCGAGTCGCGGATCGCCCGGGCCGCCGACAACGTCGCCGGCGAGGTGCACGGCGAGATCGGCTGCGTGGCGGACGGCTTCGCCGAGGCGGCCGTGGTCTACGAGGAGACGTTCCGGACCCAGCGGGTACAGCACGCGAGCCTGGAGACCCATGGCAGCGTGGCGTACTTCGAGCCGAAGGAGGACGGCACCGGCGAGCGGCTCACCGTACGCTCCTCCACCCAGGCCCCCTTCCTCACCCGCCGTGCCCTGTGCGCGCTGTACGGGCTGCCGGAGGACGAGGTACGCGTGGTGGCGGGCCGGGTCGGCGGCGGTTTCGGCGGCAAGCAGGAGATGCTGACCGAGGACGTCGTCGTCCTCGCCGCGCTGAAGCTGCGTCGCCCGGTCAAGCTGGAGTACACCCGGGCCGAGCAGTTCCACGGCGCCACCACCCGCCACCCGTTCACCATCGGCATCAAGCTCGGCGCCCGCGCGGACGGCACCCTGACGGCCGTCCAGATGCGTGTGGTCGCCAACACCGGGGCGTACGGCAACCACGGCCCCGCCGTGATGTTCCACAGCGTCGGCGAGTCCTTCGCCGTCTACCGGGCTCCGCACAAGAAGGTCGACGCGTACTCCGTCTACACCAACTGCGTGCCGGCCGGGGCGTTCCGCGGCTACGGACTGGGCCAGGTCACGTTCGCCGTGGAGTCGGCCATGGACGAGCTGGCCCGCCGCCTGGGGATGGACCCCCTGGTCCTGCGCGAGAGGAACGTCATCGGCGCGGGCGAGCACATGGTCAGCCCGATCGGCGAGGAGGAGGACCTGCACATCGCCTCCTACGGGCTCGACCAGTGCCTCGGCGTGGTCCGCCGGGCCCTCGCCGAGGACACCAGCACGGAGGAGGTCCCGGAGGGCTGGCTCACCGGCCAGGGCGCCGCCATGGCGATGATCGCGACCGGTCCGCCCGGCGGACACTACGCCGACGCGCGAATCTCGCTGCTGGAGGACGGCACGTACGACGTCGCGGTGGGGACCGCCGAGTTCGGCAACGGCACCACCACCGTCCACCAGCAGATCACCTCCGGCGCCCTGAACACGACGGAGGACCGGATCCGCATCCGGCAGTCCGACACGGACGTCGTCCGCCACGACACCGGCGCCTTCGGCTCGGCCGGCACCGTCGTCGCGGGCAAGGCGGTGCTGTTGGCGGCCACGTCGCTCGCCGAGCGGCTCAAGACCCTCGCCGCCCGCCACACCGGAGTGGCCCGCCATCTGTGCACGCTCGGCGCCGAAGCCTTCGACTGCGCGGGCCGGGTGGTGACCCTCAAGGAGCTGTACGGGTCGGCGCACGCCAGGGGCGCCGAGGAGGAGCTGGCCGCCGACGGCCACTGGGGCGGCTCCCCGCGCTCCGTCGCCTTCAACGCCCAGTGGTTCCGCGTCGCCGTCGACCCCGGCACGGGCGAGATCCGCATCCTGCGCAGCGTGCACGCCGCCGACGCCGGCAAGGTCATGAACCCGATGCAGTGCCGTGGCCAGGTCGAGGGCGGCGTCGCCCAGGCGCTCGGCGCCACGCTCTTCGAGAACGTACGGATCGACGGGCGCGGCGAGGTCACCACCACCGCCTTCCGCCGTTACCGGCTCCCGCAGTACGCCGACGTCCCGCGTACGGAGGTCCACTTCATGGAGACCTCCGACGCCATCGGACCGCTGGGCGCCAAGTCGATGAGCGAGAGCCCCTTCAACCCGGTCGCGCCGGCCTTCGCCAACGCCCTGCGCGATGCCACCGGGATCCGCTTCACGGAGCTGCCGGTGACCCGCGACCGCATGTGGCTCGCCCTCGACCGCGGCAGCGCCGTGTGATCAGGCGCCGGCGAGCGAGATCTCGGTGGACTTGATCAGCGCGACGACGGAGGTCCCGGCGGCCAGGCCGAGCGCGTCCACGGCGTCCTTCGTGATGGCGGCGGTCAGTTCACCGCCCTCGACGGTGACCCTGACGGAACCCATGGCACCGCCGATGGCGACCTCGGTGACGGTGCCCGCGATCTGGTTGCGGATCGAGATGTTCTCCACCGGGGCGGTGGCGAGGGCCACTTCGGTGGACTTCACCAGCGCCTTCACCGCGGAGCCCTCGGCAAGGCCGAGGTCCTTGACGGCGTCGGCGGTGATCGCCGCGGTGATGCCCTGACCGCCCGCCAGCCGCACCCGCACCGTGGCCATCGCTTCGCCGGTGGTGACGGCCGTGACCGTGCCGGGGATCTGGTTGCGGATGCTCAGGCTCATGGAAAACGCCTCACAGGAAAGTCGTCCGGACCGCAGACCCTGCTGCGGCCTGGGCTGTTCCGACCCTACGGCACACTCTCCGCCCCTTTGTGCAGGCGCATCGTCGGAACTGACCTGAGCAGGTGTCGTTCACGGTCCTCTTGAGGACCACATGCCGCTCGCCGACGGGGTCCCGTGCTGCCGGGGGCGGGCGTCCGTTCGGGTGGCGTCATCCGTTCGCCGACGGCAAGTGCCGCCGCAAGCAGACAGGTCCGTGCTGTGCTGTGCCCTCGGCCCGAACGGGGCCGAGCGCGGGCCCGCCCGCTGTCGCGGCAGGCTCGCCCCAACAGCGAAGGAGGACTGATGTCGCGCAACGGGAAGGACTGGAGAAGTCGGAGCGTGATCAGCCAACTGCTGGCCTCCGCCGTCTTTTTGACCGTGTCCCTGCTGGACGTCTCCGGTGCCCACGCCGCCGCCGTCCACTCCAGACCCGGCACCGACTGGGACGCCATCGCCCGCTGTGAATCGAGCGGCAACTGGCGGGCGAACACCGGCAACGGCCATTACGGCGGCCTGCAGTTCACCCAGTCGAGCTGGAACGCGGCAGGAGGCCGCAGGTACGCACCGCGCGCCGACCTCGCCACGAAGGCGCAGCAGATCGCGACCGCGAGAAGACTCGCCGAGATCCAGGGCATGGGGGCCTGGACCTGCGCACGACGCCACTGACGGACACCGCCGACAGGGCGCCCGCCGTCGACCGGAGGAGCAGACCGGATGCCGCAGAGCCGGTACCCGAGACGGATCGGCACCTGGCCGGCCGTGGGCCTCACGGTGGCCGTGCTCGTCGCCGCCAACGTCGTCCTGCACCGCTGGAGCGGCCTGACCGGCCTGGTGACCGCCGTCGTGGTCAGCGCCCTGCTGCTCGGCGTGCTCCGCTGGGCCGGCGGCACCCGCGCGGACGCGGGCCTGGCCCCCGGCACCCTGGCCCGCGGCGCCCGCTGGGCGCTGGCCCTGGCCGGGCTCGTCGCCCTCGTCTACCTGGTGGGGGCCCTGCTGCCCGTCACCAGGGGGCTGTTCGAGGACCGGCGGTACGAGGGGATGAGCGGGGGCGAGCTGATGCTGCGCGTGTTCGTGACGGTTCCCGTCGGCACGGTCCTGGTGGAGGAGGTGGCCTTCCGCGGCGTGCTCTACGGCCTGGTGGACCGGGCCCGCGGGGCCGTCCGGGCGACGGCCGTGTCGAGCCTGCTCTTCGGTCTGTGGCACGTCCTGCCGTCCCTGCACCTGGCGGCGGTGAAACCCGGCCTGAACCCGGTCTTCGGCGACTCCGCGGCCGGCGCCGGCGCGGCGGTCGCGGCGGCCGTGCTGTTCACGGCCGCGGCCGGCGTCCTGTTCTGCGAACTGCGCCGTCGCAGCGGCAGCCTGCTGGCCCCCATGGGGCTGCACTGGGCGGTCAACGCCTTCGGCTACGTCGCCGGGTTCCTGCTGCGCTGACGAGCGCGGCGGCGGGGAGCCGGTGGCCGTCCGGGCCGGGTAGGGGTCAGGTCCGGGTCAGCCCTGCGGGTGGATGATCTCCCTGAGCCGGTCCAGGTCCTGCGCCGTGAACCCGGTGGGCCGCATGACCGCGTTCCAGCCGTCGACGTACGCGGCCTTGTAGGTGTGGCCGTGGCCGTCCGGCACGCCGGTGGAGAACGGCAGGTCGGCGGTGACCTGCCAGAAGGTCACGAAGGGCATCCAGACCATCGAGCCGAGCACGTCCGTGCCGGGCTTCTCGCGGATCCAGGCCGGTTCGGAGAGGGCGAGGCCGGGGCTCCACCAGACGATCGGGTCGGACGGGTGCATCAGGTACAGCACGCGCGTACCGTCCCACGGGCGGCCCGTCGGCGGGATGCCCGCCGTGGGGTCGTCGGTGAACCGTACGGTCCGCCCGTCCTTGTAGACGGGCTCGATCTCGGGGCTGCCCGGCTCGCGGTGGTCGCTGAACTCGCGGAACAGGGTGTTGAAGTTGGGCGGACCGGCGAAGAGGGTCCCCGCGGTGCGGTTGCTCAGGTCGTGCGCCCCGCTGAAGGCCGTCTCGCCGCCGAACGACCCCAGGCTCTCCCCGGCCACGAACAGCCGCGGCCGCCGGTCCTGGGGCAGCTTGGACCAGACGTCGTAGACCGCGTCGAAGAGGTCCCGGCCGGCCGCGCGCGCCTTGGACTGGTCGACGAGGTACGACATCCACGAGGGCAGGTACGAGTACTGCATCGCCACCGTGGCCGAGTCGCCGTCGCCGAGGTACTCGAACGAGTCCACGGCGGCCGGATCGACCCAGCCGCTGCCCGTGGTCGTCATCACGAGCAGGTTCTTGCGCGTGAAGCCGCCCGCCCGTTCGAGGTCCGCGACGGCCCGCTCCGCCCGGGCCTCGGTGCTGTCGGCGGTCTCCAGCCCGGCGTAGGCCCGGACGGGCTCCTGCGCCGGGCGGTGCGTGAACGCGCCGATCTGCGCGGCCGTCGGTCCGCCGGCGGCGAAGGCCCGGCCCTGCCTGCCCAGCGTGTCCCACGGCACCAGCGAGCCGGGCCCGCCCGAGCGCAGGGCGGTCGTGGGCTGGTGGACGCCCTCGGGGGTCTGCGTGTCGCGCACGGAGAACGCCTCGTTGGCCGCGTTCACGAAGCCGCCCAGCAGCACCCCGCTGAACACCGCCCAGGCCAGACCCACGACGACGATCCAGCCGACCACCCGCGCCGCCCGCGGGCCGATCCAGCGCCCGAGCAGCCGGGCCGCCCAGTGGTAGAGCCGCCGCAGCCCCCGCCCGGTCAGGAGCAGGAGCCAGAAGACGAGGGCGGCGACGAACGGGCAGGCGACGGCGGTGAGGACGTTGTAGTCGGTGACCCCCATCAGCCCGCGGATCTGGTGCTGCCAGTACTGGCCGAACCCGAACGCGAGCCCGAACAGGATGACCGCGCCGATCAGCAGCAGGCGCCACGACCCGCGCGAGGGGGGCCGCGCGTCCCGGTCGGCGAAGGCGCGCCACACGTAGGCCCCGACCACGCCGATCCCGTACCCGATGGCCGCGCTGATCCCGCAGATCAGCCCCTGGAGCACGCCCCCGCGCGGCAGCAGCGACGGGGTGAAGGAGAGGCACGCCAGCACGAGCGCGGTCCAGCAGCCGGGCAGCGTGAGCCGGGGGAGCAGACGCCGCCACCGGGATCCGGGTGACGGCCCGACGTGCCCGGCCTCCTCACGGCCGCCGCCGCCGTCGTGCGACGGCGGCCCGTTCGGTGGGGACGGCGGAGGGACCGACGTGTCATGGGCCATGGCTGACCTCCAGGGAATCCAGGAAAATGGTCCCCCCGCCCGGCCCGTTCTGCCATCCGGCCCGCGGCGGCGCGCGGGACGACGGACGTGCCGCGCCGGGTGGCCGCTCGTACCCTGAGGTGAACGCTGACGCCGAAGCGGTGGGAGGTCACCCCATGAGTACGCGGTGGGCCGCGCGTCTGGCCCTGGCGGCGGGCGCGGCGGCGGTCGTGGTCCTGGTGCTCTTCGGCGGGCTGCGGAGCCTGCTGCTCATGGGCGTGGGGTGGGCCGGGCTGGTCCTCACGGTGGCGGGTGCCTGGTGGATGCTGACCCACACCGGTCTGATCAGGGCCGGGGCGGTGCTGCTGATGGTCGCCGCGCCGGTCACCGTCCTGGTCCTGTACGCGGCGGCCGGGCTGCTGTGGGTCGTACTGGTCTCCGTCGCCCTGTGGATGCTGGCCGTGTACGCGGGCAGGTCCGCGCTGCGGGAGGACCGCCCGCCGGGCATGCCCGAGCACCCCGCCGGCCGGGCCCGGCACCCGTTCCTGATCATGAACCCGCGCTCGGGCGGCGGAAAGGTCGAGAAGTTCCGGCTGGCCGAGCGGGCCAGGGCCCTGGGCGCCGAGGTCCACGTCCTGGACCCGGAGACCCACGAGGACGTGGAGGAGCTCGCGCGGCAGGCAGTCCGGCGCGGGGCCGACCTGCTCGGCGTCGCGGGCGGTGACGGTACGCAGGCCCTGGTCGCCGGGGTGGCGGCGGAACACGACCTCCCGTTCATGGTGATCAGCGCCGGCACCCGCAACCACTTCGCCATGGACCTGGGCCTGGACCGGCAGGACCCGTCCACCTGTCTGGAGGCGCTGACCGACGGCGTCGAGCAGCGCATCGACATCGGCTACCTCCACACCGGGGAGGAGGGGGAACGGCGACCGGGCCGCGTCTTCATCAACAACGCCTCGTTCGGCGTGTACGCGGAAGTCGTCCAGAGCCCCGCCTACCGCGACGACAAGGCCCGCACCATGCTGGAGATGCTGCCGGACCTGCTGGCGCACAACACCGGCGCCCGGCTCGCCGTCCGTGCCGGTTCGCTGTCCATGGAGGGCCCCCAGGCCGTCCTCGTGAGCAACAACCCCTACCAGCGGGGCGACTCGGCGGGCCTGGGACGCCGGGAACGGCTGGACTCGGGCAGGCTCGGGGTGCTGTGCGTCCACGTCGGCAACGCGGCCGAGGCGACGGAACTCCTGCTGCAGAACGGGCAGGGGCGCGGGCTGACCGAGGCCACGGCCCGGGAGGTCGTCGTGGACGCCGACGCCGCCGTCATCCCGGTCGGCGTCGACGGCGAGGCCCTGTCGCTGCCCACCCCGGTGCGCTGCAGTCTCGTGCCCCGCGCCCTGCGCGTGTGGGTGCCGCGGCACAGGCCCGGCGTGCCGCGCGTCGCACCGCCGATGAACTGGCGCCGGGTGCGCCGTCTGGCGCTGACGATGGGGCGCGCCGCGACCGGGCACGGGGCGGCCGCCTGACCTACGGGATCAGGCCCCCTCCTCCCCGGTGGACGGCTCGGGCGGCTCGGCCGGCCCGTGCGGCGTCCACTGCGCTCCGGTGCGCCGGCGGAAGGCGGCGACGGCGGCCTCCACCGTGGGGAAGAAGTGGGCGGGGTCGATGGTGCGGGTGAGACCGTACCGTTCGATCTTGCGCCGCACCGGGTCCTTCAGCTCGGCGAACACGAGGTGCACGTCGTCCGCGTTGAGCGCTTCGTCGAGGTCCTCCAGCACGTCGGCGGCGGTGGTGTCCACATCGGTCATGGGCTCCGCCGCGACCACGATCCAGCTCGGCTTCGGGTCCGCGGCGGCGAGCCTCCTGACCTCGTCCCGGAAGGTCTTGGCGTTGGCGAAGACGAGCGGGGCGTCGAACCGGTAGATCACCAGCCCGGGCAGCTGTGCGGCCTGCGGGTAGGAGCGGATGTCGTGGTAGCCCTCCAGGCCCCGCACCCGCCCCAGCACGGTGTCGTACGGCCACCAGACGCGCCGGAAGACGTCGAGGACGGACAGCGCCACGGCGACCGCGATCCCGGGCAGCACACCCAGCAGCGCCACGCCGAGGAAGGCCGCTACGCACAGCAGGAAGTCCGCCCGGCGCTGCCGCCACAGCCGCACCGTCCCCGGGATGTCGGCCAGCGACAGCGAAGCGGTGATGACCACCGCGGCGAGGGCCGGCTGCGGCAGGTTGCGGAACAGCCCCGGCGCCAGTACCAGCATGAGGACGATGAGCAGGGCTCCGACGACGCCGGTGAGCTGGCTCTTGGCTCCCGCGCGCTCGGCCACCGCCGTACGCGATCCGCTGGTGCTGACCGGGAAGCCCTGGAAGAGCCCGGCGGCCAGGTTGGCCGCACCGACCCCCGCCATCTCCTGGTTGCCGCGGACCTCCTGCCCCGTGCGGGCCGCGAAGGCCGACGCGTTGGAGATCGTGTCGGCGAGGGACACCAGGGCGATGCCAACGGCGCCGACGAGCAGCGGCCCCAGGTCGGAGAGCCGGATGTGGGGGACGGTGAACGGCGGGAAGCCCTCCGGCAGTTTCCCGACCAGGCCGACGCCGTGCGCGCCCAGGTCGAGGACCGTGGTCGCGGCGATGGCCAGGACCACCATCACGAGCACCGCGGGGACCTTCGGCAGGAAGCGCTGCAGGAGCAGGATCAGGGCGATGCCGCCGCAGCCGACCGCCGCGGCGGCCGGTACCGCCTCACCGGCGGCGAGCCCCTCCACGAATCCGGTGGCTTCGCCGATCAGGCTGTCCGCCTCGACCTTGAAGCCGAGCAGCTTGGGCAGTTGACCGATGAGGATGGTCAGCGCCAGGCCGTTCATGTAACCGATCATCGTCGGTTTGGAGATCAGGTCGGCGATGAAGCCGAGCTTCGCGACCGAGGCCAGGATCATGATGGCCGCCACCATGACCGCGAGCATCGACCCCAGCGCGACGGCCCGTCCGGGGTCCCCGCCGGCCGCCACCAGCGGCACCACGGTGGCCGCGATCATCGGCCCCAGTGAGGAGTCTGGGCCCAGCACCAGGATCCGGGAGGGCCCGAACACCGCGTAGGCGAGCAGGCAGAGGATCGTCGTGTACAGGCCGGTGATGGCCGGCAGGCCCGCCAGTTCGGCGTACGCCATGCCCTGCGGCACCAGCAGTGTGGTCAGGACGACACCCGCCACCAGGTCCTTGACCAGCCACTCGCGCCGGTAGGACGACACCGCGCGGACCCCGGGAACGGCCCGCAGCCGGCGGCGGAGCCCGCGGTCCTCCTGCCGGGTGGTCACCGGCCCTCCTCCGCCCATCAGGTGCGTCGTGACCGGCGTGCCACGAGTTTGCCCAGCTCCCACAGGAGGAGGAGCGCGACGGCGGCGAGCAGCGCCCAGCCGAACTGCCGTGCGTCGATCTCGGTCGTCCCGAGGAGGCGGCGGAAGCCGTCCATCTGGGTCACCATCACCGCGAGGACGAACTGGGCCAGTGCCACCCAGTTCATCTGCTTGCTGTCGAAGGTGGTCGTCGTCAACACCGAGTCGGTCTCGCTCCGGCACTCGAACGCGGCCACGATCAGACAGAGGGCGAACGCGGTGAACGCGATCGACTGGCCGGTCGCCGTGCTGTCGTAGTGGGCCTCGCCGAGCTTGATCAGGCCCAGCAGGACGACCGTGATCGCCAGTCCGGCCAGCCCGACCGTGATCAGCACGGGCCGGGTGAGCACCGACTCCCCGCGCGGACGGGGCCTGCGGCGCATGAGCCCGGGGCTCTCCCGGTCGAAGCCGAGCGCGAAGCCGAAGGAGGCGTTGACCACGAAGTGGATCCACAGCACCTGCGGCGGGGTGAAGGGCTCACCGGCGGCGATGTTGAAGACGGTGGCGCCGAGGAAGGTCACCACGAAGGTGACCAGCAGGAGCAGGACGAACCGGATGTACTTGGTGAGGTTGTCGTAGATCCGCCGGCCCTGCTCCACGGCGTAGACGATGGTGGCGAAGTTGTCGTCGGAGAGGATCATGCGACCGGCGTTCTTCGCCACGTCCGTGCCGCTGCCCATGGCGATCCCGATGTCGGCGGCCTTGATGGCGGGCGCGTCGTTGACGCCGTCCCCGGTCATCGCCACCACGTCGCCCTTCTTCTTCAGCGTGTTGGCGAGCAGCACCTTGTGCTCCGGCGCGACGCGCCCCACCACGCCGATGCCGTCGATCCGGGCGAGCTGCTCCTCCTCGCTCATGGCGGCGAAGTCGGCACCGAGGACCGCCTCGCCGGGGATGCCGAGCTGCCGGGCGATGGCCGCACCGGTCACGACGTCGTCGCCGGTCACCATGCGGACCCGGATGTGCCCCTCCTGGGCGCCGGCCACCGCGGCCTTGGCCTCCTCGCGGGGCGGGTCGACCATGCCGACGAGGCTGGTCATGCACAGCCCCGTGACGTACCCCAGCAGGTCGCCGTCCGGGTCGAACCCGTCCGGGTCCAGCTCACGGGTGGCCGCCGCCATCACCCGCAGTCCCTCCCCGCCCATCCGCAGGGTCTGGGCCTCGGCGCGCCCGGCCAGTTCCGCGTCCCAGGGGACGCTCTCGCCCGCCGCGAGCGCGGTGGCCGCCCGCGAGGTGACCGCCGGGGCCGCGCCCTTGACGAAGCAGCGCACGACCTGGCGGCCGGAGGAGTCGACCGCCGAATGGAAGGTGGCCATCAGCTTGTACGTCGGGTCGAACGGCAGCGTGGCGAGCCGCGGGAAGGCCGCCCTCGTGCCGTCGACGTCCAGACCGGTCTTGTGCGCGAGCACCAGCAGTGCGCCCTCGGTGGGATCGCCCACCACCTTGCCGTCGACCAGCTTCGCGTCGCTGGCCACCACGTAGGGCAGGATCGCGTCCTCGATGGCCGCGGAGGTCCCCGCGGCGTGGTGGACCTTCCCCTCGAGCCCGTAGCCGGTGCCCGAGACGGTGTACCGGTCGGCGGGAGTGAGCACTTCGACGACGGTCACCTCGTTCATCGTCAGCGTGCCGGTCTTGTCCGAGTTGATCGCCGACGTGAAGGCGAGGGTCTCGACCGAGGGCAGCTCCTTGACGATCGCGTTCCGTTCGGCCAGGTTGAGGCTGCCGACGGACAGGATCGCCTGGGTCACGGTCGGCAGGGCCTCGGGGATGGCGGCGATGGCCAGGGAGACCGCGCTGACGAACAGGACGTCCCAGGCCTGGTCCCGCTGACGCCCCAGGGCGAACATCACGATCATGGTCAGGCCGGCCGCGCCCGTGATCCACAGCGTCAGGGTGTCGAGCTCCTTGGTGAGCGGCGGCACCTCCTTCTCCGTGGCCGACAGCATCCCGGAGATCTTGCCGACCTCGGTGCCGGCGCCGGTCGCGGTGACGACCAGGACGCCGCTGCCGTGGGTGACCGGGGTGTTCATGAACGCCATGCAGGTCCGGTCGCCGGGCGCGGGCAGGGGGGCCGGCAGCGTACCGGTGTCCTTCGCGGCCGGGACGCTCTCGCCGGTGAGGGCCGACTCGTCGATCTGCAGGGCGCTGGCCTCGATGACGCGCCCGTCGGCCGCCACCTGGTCCCCGGCCGTGATGAGCACGATGTCGCCGACGACGAGCTGTTCGGCGGGGATCTCCGCCTCCCTCCCGTCCCTGCGCACCCGCGCCGAGGCCTTCATCATCGACTGGAGCGCGTTCATCGCGCTCTCCGCCTTGCCCTCCTGGCGCAGGCCGATCACCGCGTTCAGCAGGGTCAGGACGATCAGCAGGATCGCCGTGGTCCACTCCTGGATCACCAGCGAGACGACAGCCGCGGCCAGCAGGACCAGCTGCATGTAGCTGCGGTACTGACGCAGGAACCGCTGCCAGGTCGGCGTCCGCGTCTCCGCCGGCAGCGCGTTCGGGCCGTGCGCGGCCAGGAGCTCCGCGGCCCGGGCCGCGGACAGGCCGACCGCCGGATCGACGCCGAAGGCCGCTGCGACCTCATCGGGATCACGCGTGTACCAGGCGTCCTCCGCAGCCTGCGGCTGCTCACCCGGGGAAACCGACCGCACGGTCATCGTGCTGCCTCCGATCCGTGGCCGCGGACGGGTCCGGGCCGGTACGACGGTCCTGGCTGCTAGGCCTTCCCCTTCTTGCTCTTCTTCTTGCTCTTCTTCTTGCTCTTCCCGGGGTGTACGGCGGCGTACCGGTCGGCCTCGGCCCCGTCGGGTGCCTCCTCCTCCAGCGCCCGCCGGGTCACCAGCAGCTCCTTGCGCGCCTCTTCGCCCACGTCGGGGAACTGGGGATCGATGTCCATCATGGTGTGCGCGAGGACCGCCGCCGCGCAGATCCGCGCGAACCACTTCCGGTCCGCCGGCACGACGTACCAGGGCGCCCACTTCGTACTGGTGGCCGAGAGCATCTCGGAGAACGCGTGCTGGTAGTCGTCCCAGTGGCGCCGCTCGCGGACGTCGGCCGCGGAGAACTTCCAGTTCTTCTCCGGCAGGTCGATCCGCTTCAGGAAGCGGATGCGCTGCTCCTCCTTGGACAGGTTCAGGAAGATCTTCACCACCTTGAAGCCGTTGTCCGTGAGGTAGCGCTCCCAGCGGTTGATCTCCCGGAACCGCCGGTCCCACAGGCCCGGCCCGCACGAGTCCTCGGGCAGGTTCTGGCGGGCGAGGACCTCGGGGTGGACCCGCACGACCAGGACTTCCTCGTAGTGCGAGCGGTTGAAGATGGCGATCTCGCCCCGCGAGGGCAGCCGCTGTCCGTAACGCCACAGGTAGTCGTGGTCGAGTTCCTCCGCGGAGGGCACCTTGAAGCTGCTGACCCGTACTCCCTGGGGGTTCACGCCGCTCATCACGTGGCGGATCGTCCCGTCCTTGCCGCCGGCGTCGAGCGACTGGAGGCAGAGGACCACCCCGTACGTGTCCTGGGCGGCCAGCCGCTCCTGGTACTCCGCCAGCAACGACACCCCGTTGCGCAGCAGTTCGATCCCTTCACGCTTCTTCAGTCCGGCCTTGTAGCGCGGATCGAAGTCCCGGGAAAGGAGCACGTCCGACCCGGGTTCCACCCGGAGCGGCCGGATGAAGTCCGCGATGCGCTCGGCTCTCTCATCGGACATCAGCGATCGTTCCTTGTCTGCTCCGAGGCGGCGCCGAGCGCCCTGCGGGAACGCCGCTCGACCAGGATCGGGATGAAGGCCCTGATCCTGGCCTCGCGGAACGAGTCGTACTCGGCCCTGACCGTCGCCTCGACGGTCGCCCCGTCCACGGACGGGAAGGCGGCGCGCAGCCGCGTCACCATGTCCCGGATCGTCGCCGATTCCTCGTACGGGCCGGGCGGGGAGCCGCTGGGCGGCGTCGCGGGGCCGGCCCGCTCAGTCGGCCGGGGAAGGCCGATCGAGCCCTCGGCGGGAGGGTGCACGTCGGCCTGACGGGTCTGCTCCTCGATCGTCATGGCGGTACCGATCCCATGTTCCACGACCTCCAGACCGCAGAACCGCCCCTCTCGCCATCACCACGAGAGGGCCCTTGCCGCTCATTGTCTGCTCACCCGGACAAGATCGCCCTCCGGGGACCCGCACCTGCCCGCCCGGCCGCGGACCGGACGTGCGACCACATGGCGAGCGCCCTGGCCCGGGACGCACGAAAGGCCGTCCTCCCATGGATGAGAGAACGGCCTCCGACCTGCGTTTCCGCGTGGTCGGGACGACAGGATTTGAACCTGCGACCCCTTGACCCCCAGTCAAGTGCGCTACCAAGCTGCGCCACGTCCCGATGCCTGCTGACCTGGGGTTTCCCCCTGGCCTGACCGGCACGAGAACAATACCGCACTTCGGGGGGTGGTCGCGCGCACCTTTTCCGGGGCGGCGCGGGGGGCGGGGGTTGACCTCGAGCCTGCTTGAGGTTGCACGGTTGGTGCATGACACAGGTATCCGCGGACACCGGGCTCCGCTACGAGGATCTGGACCGGCTGATCGCGCTCATGACAGGGGCCGAGAAGCACGGGCCCGCCGCCACCTCCACCCTCGACGTGCTGTGGGTGCTCTACGACCGGGTGCTGCGCGTAGGGCCCGGGAACGCGCGGGACGCCGGGCGGGACCGGTTCCTGCTCTCCAAGGGGCACGGGCCGATGGCCTACTACGCCGTGCTCGCCGCCAAGGGGTTCTTCCCGGTCGACTGGCTGCCCGGCTTCGGGGCGTACGACTCCCCGCTCGGCCACCATCCCGACCGCACCCTGATCCCCGGCGTGGAGATCTCCAGCGGCTCCCTCGGGCACGGGCTGCCGCTCGGCGTCGGCAGCGCGCTCGGGCTGCGGGCCCAGGGGCTGGACGGGGCCGCCGTGTGGGTGCTGATCGGGGACGCGGAGCTCGACGAGGGCAGCAACCACGAGGCCATCGCCCACGCCGGCTCGGCCGGGCTGGAGGCCCTGCACACCGTGGTGATCGACAACGACTCCGCCACCCACGGCTGGCCCGGCGGGATCGCCTCCCGCTTCGAGGCGGCCGGCTGGAGCGCCGTCACCGTGGACGGGCGCGACCACGCGGCGCTGCACGCCGCCTTCACCGCACCGCATCCGGGCCGGCCGCACGCCGTCGTCGCCCGCGTCGAGAAGAAGTTCTGAGGGGAAGGGGCATGGACGTCATGGACACCATGCGGGAGAGGTTCATCTCGGTCACGTCGCGGCTGCTCGACGAGGACCGGCGGCTGGCAGTCGTGCTCGCCGAGATCTCCATGGACGGCTTCCGGCCCGCCCAGGAGCGGCACCCGGACCGGGTGATCAACGTCGGGATCCGGGAGCAGCTGCTCGTCGGGGTGGGCGGCGGGCTGGCCCTCACCGGGCTGCGGCCCGTGCTGCACACCTTCGCCAGCTTCCTCGTCGAGCGGCCGTTCGAGCAGGTCAAGCTGGACTTCGGACACCAGGGCACGGGCGGGGTGCTGGTCAGTGCCAGCGCCAGCTACGACTGGCCCGCCGGCGGTTTCACCCACATGGCACCCGGGGACGTCGCCCTGCTCGACACCCTCGACGGCTGGACCGTCCACGTCCCCGGCCACCCCGACGAGGCGGAGGCGCTGCTGCGGCACGCCTACGCCGCCGGGGACGACCGGGTGTACGTCCGGCTCTCCCAGCAGTCGAACGCCGCGCCGCGCCCCCTGGGCGACCTGCGCTTCCAGACCGTGCGGGAGGGACGCGCGGGCGTGGTGCTGGCCGTCGGGCCGCTACTGGACAACGTCCTCGCGGCGACCGAGGGGCTCGACGTCACCGTCCTGTACGCGGCCACCGTGCGCCCCTTCGACGACGCGGCCCTGCGCGCCGCCGCCGGACGGGCCTCGGCGGACGTGGTGCTGGTGGAGCCGTACCTCGCGGGCACCTCGGCGGCGGCCGCCGGACAGGCCCTCGTGGACCTCCCGCACCGGGTGCTGCCGCTGGGCGTGGGGCGCGCCGAGCTGCGCCGCTACGGCACGATCGACGAACACACCGCCGCCCACGGCCTGGACGCGGGCTCCCTGCGGGGACGGATCACCGGCTTCCTGCGCTGATCACCCCCGGCGGCCGGGCCGGGCGTGCAGCAGCTCCGCCAGCTCGGACGCGAGGTCCTTGACGGTCGCCAGTCCCTGGGTCCCCCACCGCCTCGGCACCACGTCCACCGCGCAGACGGTGCCGAGGACGAAGCCGCGCCGGTCGGTCAGGGGCGCTCCGAGGTAGGAGCGCACCCCGCTCTCGTCGACGACCGCGTTGCCCGCGAAGCGCGCGAAGTCGCGTACGTCCTCCAGGACCAGGGCCCGCCGCCGCACCACGACGTGGGGGCAGTAGCCGTGGTCCCGGGGCAGTACGCGGGCCGGGTAGCCGCTGGCGGCGGCGTCCGGGCCGTGGTGCAGGCCGGCGAAGAACTGCCGTTCCTCGCCGACGAAGTTGACGCCCGCGTAGGGGGCCTGCAGCGTCCGGGCCACCCTGCGGGCGAAGTCGTCGAGTTCCGCGTCCTCGCGTTCGCCGAGGCCCATCTCGCGCAGCCGCAGGGCCCGCGCGGGTGCCTCCCGGTCCACGGGGGTGAGCAGCAGGTGGCCGGTCGATTCGTACTGGGTCATGGCGGTTCCCCCGGATCCGGGTGTGGTGGGCGGCCCTGGCGGGCCGTGGACAGCAGGTGGTGGACGAGGGCGGCCAGGGTCCCCGTACCGGAGCGGGTGAGGCGCGCGTCGCACCGCACGACGGGTACGTCCGGGTCGAGGCCGACGGCGTCGCGGACCTCCTGGGAGGTGTAGCGGTGGCTCCCGTCGAACTCGTTGACGGCGACGACGAAGCCGATCCCGCGCCGCTCGAAGAAGTCCACGGCGGGGAAGCAGTCGGCGAGCCGGCGGGTGTCGGCGAGGACGACGGCCCCGAGCGCTCCCGCGCACAGTTCCTCCCACAGGAACCAGAAGCGCTCCTGCCCGGGCGTGCCGAAGAGGTACAGGACGTGCCGGTCGTCCAGGGTGAGGCGGCCAAAGTCCAGGGCGACGGTCGTGGCCGTCTTGGACGTGACCCCGTCGAGCCGGTCGGAACTCTCGCCGAGCCCGCTCAGGAGTTCCTCCGTGCACAGCGGCTCGATCTCGCTGACCGCGCCCACGAAGGTGGTCTTCCCCGCCCCGAAGCCGCCCGCGACCAGGATCTTCAAGGTCGCGGGCAGGGCCGGGGCGGCCGTCTCAGAGCCGTCGGCGAAGGCCATCGAGCACCGCCCGCAGCAGGCACAGGTCGTCGGCGGCGAAGGAGCCGCCGCCGCTCGGGAAGCGGGGCGCCTGTGCCATGACGGCCCCGTACTCCATCAGGTCGGACAGCAGCACCTTCACCACCACGGCCGGGAGCCGCAGCTGCCCGGCCACCTCGGCGACCGTCACCGCCGCCGCGCCGGCGCACGCGCGCAGGGCGAGGGTGTGCTCGGCTCCGAGCGGGATGCCCGGGCGGACGCCGGTGGCGGTCATCCGGGACAGCAGGTCGAGCGCGACGGCGGGACGGGTCCGGCCGCCGCAGGCGGTGTACGGGCGCATGACCCGGCCGGCGGAGTCGTCCAGCCAGGGCGTGTCCCTGGCCGTGCCGAAGCCGGCCGGCGGGAAACCGTGGACCCCCCTCGCCCAGGCCCTCATCGCTCCGCGTCGGCGACGGGCCGGCGCGGCGGGGCCGCCAGGTACGGCCGTACGCTCTTGACCAGCATCGCCATCTCGTAGCCGAGCACGCCGGCGTCGGCTTCCCGGTCCGCGAGCACCGCCAGGCAGGTGCCGGAGCCGGCGGCGGAGACGAAGACGAGTGCGGTGTCGAGTTCCACGACGACCTGCCGGACCTCTGCCCCGTCCCCGAAGCGGGCGCCGGCGCTGCGGCCGAGGGAGTAGAGGCCGGAGGCGAGGGCGGCCATGTGGTCGGCGCTGTCGGAGTCCAGGCCGTGGACGCAGGTGACGAGTCCGTCGGCGGTGAGCAGGACCGCGCTGCGGGTGTACGGGACCCGTTGGACCAGACCGCTGAGCAGCCAGTCGAGATCGGAGAGGCTGCCTGTCTTACTGCCTGTCTTCGTCGCGAGTTCGCCGGCCATGGGGGTGTGCTCCTTGCTGGGGTTCATGCCTGTTCGTCGGTCTGGGCGAGGCCGAAGCCCCGCTGGAAGGCCGCCATCAGGCCGGGGTCGTGCAGGGGTTGTTCGGTTTCGTCGGTCCGCCGGGGGGCGGGGGCCTCGCGCAGCTGGGGCACGAGGTGCTGCTGGGCACGGCGCCGGGGAAGGGGCGGTCGCGCCGCTTCGGGGGCGGGGCTCTGCGGGGGGACGCGGTGCGGCGGGGGCTGCGCCGCCCAGGCCCGGGCGGGGCCGGGCCGCGCGCCCGGTTCCGGGGTCCCGGGGCCCGGGTGCCGGGGCCAGGCCGGCTCCAGGCCGGCTGCCGCGCCGGTGCCGGGGTCCAGGGGCCAGGCGGGGTCCGGGTCCGGGGCCTCCTCGGCTGCGGGGCCCCAGGCCCAGACGGATCCGCCGGGTCCCGGCGCGGCGACGACCGGCCCGAGTCCGGCGCCGCCCGCGCCGGGGCCGGGCTCCGCGCCCCACGCCGTCGGCTCGGAACCCGGGGCCGGGGCCGGCGGCAGGGCCGGCGCCAGGACACCGTCCAGCCCCCCGGCCGGCTCCGGCACCGCACCCCCGGCCGGAGCCGCCTCCACGGCCGGAGCCGCTTCCCGGGCCGGGGTGGCTACCGGGCCCCTCTCCGGCGCCTGCCAGAAGCCCCGGGCCGCCCCGCCGGCCGGGTCGACGACGTACGCCGCGTCCGGGACGTCGCCGCCCGCGCGCCGGCCCTCGGCCGCGTACGGCACCGGCACCTGGGCCGGCTCCGGGTCCGGGTGAGCCGCGGGCGCCGGGGTCGGGCCGTCGGCGTCGCCCGCGCGCCGGCCCTCGGCGGCGTACGGCAACGCGGCCGGGTCCGGGTCGGCCGCGGGCGCCGGGGCCAGGCCGTCGGGGCCACCCGGGCGCCGGCCCTCGGCCGCGTACGGCAACGGGGTCCGGGCCGGGCCCGGTTCGGCGGCGGGGGGCGGGGCCGGGCGGGTGGGCCGGGCCGTCGGGGGCAGGGGGTCGCGGGGCACGGGGCGCAGGGTGTCCGGCCAGGAGACGGTGCCCCACGAGGTGGCCCGGGAGCCGCCCGCCGCGTCGGCCGCGCCGGGGGCCTCCGCGCCCAGCAGGCCCTGGGGCAGTACGAGGACCGCCAGCACCCCGCCGTAGATGTTGGACTTCAGCTCGACGGCGATGCCGTGCCGCCGGGCCAGCGCCGAGACCACGAACAGGCCGATCCGCCCGTCGGCCAGCAGGTGCCGGACGCTCACCTGGTCGGGGTCGGCCAGCAGGGTGTTCATCCGGTGCTGCTCCTCCGCCGGCATGCCCAGCCCGCGGTCCTCGACCTCGACGGCGATCCCGGCGGTGACCCGCTCGGCCCGCACCACCACGTCGGTGTCGGGGGCGGAGAACACCGTGGCGTTCTCGACGAGTTCGGCCAGCAGGTGGACCACGTCGGCGACGGCGTGGCCCCGGACGGTGCCGCCCGCCGGTGGCACCACCTTGACCCGGGTGTACTGCTCGACCTCGGCCACCGAGGACCGCAGCACCTCGCTCAGGTCGATGGGCCGGGTCCACTGGCGCCGGGAGGCGGCCCCGCCCAGCACCGCGAGGTTCTCGGCGTGCCGGCGGATCCGGGTGGCGAGGTGGTCGACGTGGAAGAGCTCCTTGAGCAGGTCGGGGTCCTCGACGGTGTCCTCCAGCCCGTCGAGCAGGGAGATCTCGCGGTGCACGAGCGACTGGAGCCGGCGCGCGAGGTTGACGAAGACCTCCACCTTGCGGTCGCTGTCGGTCGGCGCGGCCGGCAGGGCCAGCCGTACGAGGGTCGTCTGCGCCTGCTCCCGGGCGCCGCGCAGCTCCTGCGCGAGCAGCCAGAACTCGTCCACCCCGGCCTGCTCGCCCTCCGGCGGGGCCCCGGCCCGGTCCCCGCGGACGGGGCGGACGGGACCCTCCCCGCGGGCGAGCCGCTCGGCGGCGGTGCGCAGTTCCTCGCGCCCGCGCACGCTGGAGCGGCGCAGCGCCTCGCAGCGGTCCCGGACGGCCTTGGCGGCGCGCTGGGCCCCGAGCAGGGCGGCCGCGAGCGCTCCGACGGCGAGCAGGGCGCAGCCCGCGAGTACGGGCCAGAGCCGGTCGTCGCGCGCTCCGGATCCCCCGCCGAGGTGGAGGGTGAACATGACCGCGGCGGCGCCGCTGAGCCCGGCGGCGAGCGTGGGCAGTACGGCGGCGCGGATCAGCTGGGGGCGTATCTGCCGGCCCGGTCCCTTGACGGCGTGTCTCGACGGGGAGTGGCGGGCGGCGCGGAGTCCGGACATCGGCGTCCTCGGTACGTGGGGCCCGGCCCCCAGCGAGTCGCGGGGCCCGGTGTTGATCACCGGATACCCACGCTAGACCGCACGATCCCGCAGCTGTTGCCCAGTTGGGGAACTTCACCGGGGTGCTTCCCGCTCCCGATGGAGCGCTCGTACGACAGCCCGAATGCGCCGGGAGCGCTTGCTCCCGCACGGGCGGGGGCGTGCGCCGCCGGGGCGGTGCGGGGCTCACAGCTCCTGGCGCGGCCAGTCCAGGAGCCGGGCGCCGATGACGGCGGTCTGCAGCATGTAGCGGTGTTCGGGGTCGGCGGGGTCGGCGCCGGTGAGCTGGTGGACGCGTTCGAGGCGGTAGGTGAGGGTGCGCACGCCCAGCCTGAGGCGCCGGGCCGCGGCGGCGGCGTTGCAGCCCGTGTCGAAGTACGCGGTGAGGGTGTCGAGCAGGGGGACGGCTCCGCCGCGGGCGTCGCGGAGCGGGCCGAGGGTGTGGCGTACGAGGTCGGCCATGGCGTCCCGGTCGCGGGTGAGGACGGGGTAGACGAGGAGTTCGGCGGCGCGCAGTACGGGCCCGGCGAGGTCCATGCGTTCGGCGAGGTCGAGGACGCCCAGGGCCTCCTCGTAGGAGTGGACGACGCCGCCGGCGCCGCTGTGGGGGCGTCCGATGGCGACGGGGGTGCCGTCGGCGGCGGCGCGGGTCTGCCGGGCGAAGTGGGTGAGGACCTCGTCCTGGTCGCCGGGGGCGATGCAGACGAGCCGGCCGTCCTTGGTCGTGAGCAGGATGCGGCGGGCGCCGAAGCGGGCGAACAGCGCCTGTTCCACGCGGCGCAGGAGGGAGCCGGAGTCGTCGTCGGACGCGCGGTGGCCGGCGACGGCGACGGCGTGGGTGTGGGAGAAGCGCAGTCCGAAGCGTTCGGCGCGCTCGGCCAGCCGGCCGAGGTCGCTTCCTGCGTAGAGCAGGTCGTCGACGAACTCGCGGCGGGCGGCCTCCTCTTGGCGGACGGCGGCGTTCTGGGCGTGCTCGAAGCCCTCGACGAAGGCGTCGATCGCCTGCTCGACGGCGGCGAGGAGGCGGTGGGCGGGTGCGTCCGGGCCGGGCCAGGCGGCACGGGTGGCGAGCAGGTGGCCGCCGACGAGGGTCCGCAGGCCGTGGCCGGCCTCGGCGGCCCGCTCCCCGAACTCCCTGCGGGTCCGCAACTCGGCCCGGCTCAGGGGCCGTCCGGTCTCGGCCACGTCGGCGAGGATCCGTTCGTACCCGGCCAGGTATTCGGGGGATATCCGGTGCTCCGCCACCCCGTTCTCCTTTGTTTTCCATGGTCAATGCGGCGTCAAGAGTACGTAAAAGACCGCGAAATACGCCAATTCGCCGACGGCGGGCCCCGGCTGCGGTGCGGGTGACGGACTCCGGCAAGGCGGGGGCGGCGAATCTGCCGGAATCGGGCAGTGAAATGCGGTCCTCAGGCAGCCAGGATGTTCATGATCGTTTGCGGCGCGGGCCACGCTCCGGCCGCATGCCGTTGACGTCTGCGTTCTTGGAGGACGAAAAGTGGATCCGACCGCGGGCTTCGGTTTCGCCGCAGGACTCGTCGCGATGGGCGCGGTGGTCCACTACACGAGGAACCAGGTCGCGAGCGGCGCGACAGGGCGCAACTCGGCGCTGGGAATCCGCACCAGGGCGACCATGGCCTCGGACGGCGCGTGGCGTGCGGGGCACGCGGCGGCCGCTCCGATGCTGACCGTCGCGTTCCTGACCGCCTACGCCGCGGCCGCGGTCTCCCTCGCCCTGGCCGTGGCGGCGGCGTCGACCGGCTCGGGAAGCCCGGCGGCCCTCGTGGTCCCGGCGGCCGGGACCGTGGCGTTCCTCGCGCTCCTCGTGACGGCGGCGGTCAAGGCGAATGCGGCCGCACGCGCGGCCGACGACCCGGACCGCCCGTCCGGCCCGCACTGAACGGCATCGAAGAAACACCACACGTCCAAGGAGGACGGCATGAACTCCCTTTCCAGAAAGACCGTTGCCGCGGCGGCACTCGTCTCGGTCATCGTCGGGGGCGGCATCACCGCCCAGACCGCATTCGCGGACGCGGGCCACGGCACTTCCGCGCCGGGCAGGGCACGGCTCAAGGACGCGGCGAAGAACACCGCGGAATACAGCGATACGGATCTGCTGCGGCTGCTGCTCGCCGCACAGGGGCCGATCGCCGACGCGCACCCCGAGCTGAAGCGGATGCTCGGCTTCGATCCCGCCAAGCCACGGACCGACGACGAGGCGCTCGACCGGGTCATCGCGGGATACCTGGCCGCCCACCCCGGGTTCCACGAGGACACGGCGGCCGGGTTCCACAGTGGCGATCCGGTGCGCGTCGACGCCGCGCTCCGCGACTTCTCGGTCTCCTTCAACAAGTGGCTCGGGCAGACCTCCCGGCCGGCCGGCGACGGCGCGGGCCCGGCCGGGGTGGCCCAGGCGCGCGGCTGGTTCTGGATGGGCGCCTACGTGGCCGTCTACGTGAACGCCGTGGGCGCCGCCAACGCCGTCGCCTACACGAACGCGGGGGTCGCCACCAACGCCCTCGCCACCCTCGTGGTCGTCACCTGGTACCTGGAGGACGGCAGCCCGAACGGCTCGGACATCGAGCGGGACGCGTTCGTCGACGCCCTGACGTCCGCCCTCACGTGAGGCACGGCCCGGCGGCCACGGAGCAGCACGCCGCCGATCACCCCGGTGTCCCGGTCCGGGTCCTGGTCTCCGCCGCGGGAGGCGTCCTGCTGGTCGGGGCCCTGCTGGCCGGATCGGTCTTCTTCTCGCTTCCGAGCAACGTGCTCTCCACGCGCGACGGGGGTGACCTGAGGGCGCTGTCCGCGAGGCTCCTGCCGCAGAGCTGGGCCTTCTTCACCAAGCCCCCGAGCGACCCCGAGTTCGTCCCCTACCTGGTCTCCGACGGTGGCGTCGCGCACGCCGCGCTGCTGCCGAACTCGCGCGCGGAGAACCTCTACGGGCTCACCCGCCGCCAGCGCGCGCAGGGCCCCGAGGTCGCGGCGATGGCGAACCAGGTGCGGAGGTGGCGGGACTGCGAGGGGATCGAGGGGGACTGCCCGGCCGTGGTCGCCGGGTCCCCGGGAGCCGTCTCCGTCAAGAACACATCCCCGGTCCCGACCCTGTGCGGGCGGGTGGTCCTCGTCGAGACGAGGCCGGTCCCGTGGAAGTTCCGTGACCGGTACGAGGGGTGGCGCCTCGACAAGAGGGCCGCCGTGGTGGAGGCGACGTGTTCGGGGAACGACTGACGGCGGTGCTGGAGCGGTCCGTCCGCCGCTTCCCGGCCGAGTCCCGGGCCCTCGGGGCGGGCAGGTCGGTGATCGCCCTGGCCCAGGCGTCCGTCCTGGCGTTCACCCCGGCGTCGCACCTCTTCGTGCCGGTGGGCGGCACCGAGACCGGCTGCTCGGCCCCGGTGCAGGCCGTGTCGCTGTACTGCCTGGCGGACACGGCGGACCGGCAGGTGGTCAGCCTGGTGGTGCTGGCCCTGCTCCTCGTCGTCGCGAGCGGGATCCTGCCCCGCTTCACGACCGTCCTGCACTTCTGGGCGTCCCTCTCCCTGGGCCAGTCGGTCTCGCTGCCGGACGGGGGCGACGCCGTCGCCCAGGTCGTCACCTTCTTCCTCGTCCTGGCCTGCGCCGGTGACAGGAGGACCTGGCACTGGCAGCGGCCCCGCGGCGGGGACCGGGCGGGATCGGTCTGGACGGGGATCGCCTGGGCGGGCTGGTGGGGGGTGCGGCTCCAGGTCGCGTACATCTACCTCGACAGCGCCCTCGCGAAGCTGCCCGTCGGCCCGTGGTCGGAGGGCAGTGCGACGTACTACGTCGCGCGCATGGAGAACTTCGGGGCGGCCGGCCTGTTCGCCGACCTGTTCCGGTGGGCGACGGGGATCACCCTGATCGCCCTCCTGACCACCTGGGGGACCATCCTCGCGGAAGGCCTGATCGCCCTGTTCCTGCTGCGCCGGGAGTCCCGGCAGGCCGTGGCCGCGGCGATCAGCGCGGCCCTGCACGTCCTGATCGTCCTTCAGATCGGGATCGTGTCCTTCGGGTTCGTCATGGTGGGGGCGGTGCTGTGCGCGGCCTCCCGGGGCGTCGACGCGTACGCCCCGTACTGGCGCGGCCGGCTCTCACACCGGCCGCCGGCCGGTCTCACCGCCCGCCTCCAGCCCTAGGAAACGGCCGTCGGCCGTGGTGCGCACGTTCCCGTGCGCACCACGGCCGACGGCCGTTTCGCGTGTCACCGCTCCCCGGCCAGGTCCAGGTCTGGGGTCCGGGTACCGCCGCGCGGCAGGTCCTGCGGAGCCGGGGTGCGCCACGGGTGGGCGATGGGCGTGGAGACCGGGCGCCACCAGGGCTCGACGGGCAGCGTCCCGGCGGGCTCGAAGGGCTCGCCGGGGCGCGGGGCGGCGACGCGCTGGCCCGCGCCCTCGGCGGCGTCGAGCGTCCACTCGGCGGGCTCGGCCCAGGCGTGGAAGGCCAGGTTGAAGGTGCCCCAGTGGATCGGCAGCAGCGTGCCGGCCGGGGTGCCGCCCTGGAGGTCGAGGTGGGCCCGCAGGCCCTCCTCGGGGGTCATGTGGATGTCGGGCCAGTACTCCGAGTAGGCGCCGATCTGGATCATCGTGGCGTCGAACGGGCCGTGCTCGGCGCCGATCTCCTTGAAGCCCGGGAAGTAGCCGGTGTCCCCGCTGTGGAAGATCCGGTGCTCCGCGCTGCTGACGACCCAGGAGGCCCACAGGGTGAACTGCTGGTTGCGCAGGCCGCGCCCGCAGAAGTGACGGGCGGGAGTGGCGGTGAGGGTGAGGCCCGCGACCTCGGTCGACTCGTTCCAGTCGAGTTCGCGCAGCCGGTCCGGCGAGACGCCCCAGCGCTCCAGGTGCGCGCCGACGCCCAGCGGGACGGCGAAGACCGTGTCCGTGCGGGCCAGGGCCTTGATGGTGGGGAGGTCGAGGTGGTCGTAGTGGTCGTGAGAGATCACGACGACGTCGACGGAGCCCAGCGAGGCCAGCGGCACCGGGACGGGGTGGAGCCGCTTGGGCCCGGCGAAGGGGAAGGGGGAGCAGCGGTCGCCCCACACGGGGTCGAAGAGGACGCGGCGCCCGTCGATCTCCGCGAGGATGCTGGAGTGGCCCATCCAGGTCAGCCGGAGCCCGCTGGCCGGCGGCTTGGCCAGGTCGGCGAGGGTGGTCGGGTGGACGGGGATCGGCGCTTCGGGGCTGCGGCGGGCCCGCTGCTCCTTGTGGAAGTAGAGCTTGGCGAACTCCGCCATCGATCCGGAAGGCCTGGTCCGGGCCCCCACCGGGTTCTGGAAGACGCCGTCGGCGAAGTTCGGCGAGCGCAGGATCCGCTCCAGCCGTGCGCCGGACGGGTCCGCGCCGAAGGCTTCGGGCCGCAGGGCGCGCAGCCGGGGACGCGGGGGAAGGGAGCCGGTCAAGGCGCCTCCTGGGAGGGTGCGGGACAGGACGGTCGAGTGCTACGACCATCCCAACGCACACCGGCCCCCGAGGATTCCGCCGCGCGGTGTCCGGACAGCCGTGGCGGCCGTCACCCCGCTGCCCGTCCCCCGCCGCCCCTCCCCCGCTCCCCCTCCCCCGCGCGTCCGTTACAGCGGCAGCAGGTCCGGGCGCTTGGCCTCGACGTGGTCGCCGGAGGACTCGCCGCGCAGCCGGCGGCCGATCCACGGGACGAGGTGCTCGCGCGCCCACTGGATGTTGTCGCGGGTGACGTCGACCGAGCCGCGCGGCGGGACGGGCGGCCAGGGCTGGTCCGGGTCGGCCGGCACCTCGTAGCCGAGGACCTGTGCGGCGCGCAGCGCGACGCGGGTGTGGCCCTCGGGCGAGAGGTGGAGCCGGTCGTGGTCCCAGGCCCGGCGGTCCTGGACGGTCTTGAGGGACCACAGGTCGAGCACGGGGCAGTCGTAGCGGTCGGCGATGGCGCGGACGTGGACGTTGTACGTCGCGATCTTGCCGCGCAGGTGCTTGAGGACCGGCACGCCCCGCGTGTCGAAGCCGGTGGTGATCATCACGAGGCCCACGGAGGCCTTGAGGTCGGCGAGGGCCGCCTCGAACCGTTCCGCGACGTCGTCCGGGTCGCTGCCGGGGCGGATGATGTCGTTGCCGCCCGCGCAGAAGGTCACGAGGTCGGGGGCGAGTTCCTTGGCTCTCGGGACCTGGTCGGCCACGATCTGGTCGAGTACTTTGCCCCGCACGGCCAGATTCGCGTACCGGAAGTCGTGCTCGTCGCGCTGATCGGCCAGGAGTACGGCGAGGCGGTCCGCCCAGCCGAGGTAAGAATCCCCGGGTCCCGGGTCTCCCACGCCTTCGGTGAAGCTGTCCCCGATCGCCGCGTACGAGCCGATGGTCTTCAGTGTCGTCTTCGTCGCTGCCACAGGACAGCATCCTTCACCTTGGCAACCAACCTACGCCAACGTAATGAGGGGTTGACGGGCCGTGATCTATACCACGCGGGGGATAAGGAATAAGTACACGCGGGGCCGGGACCCCCCTCGGGCCCCGGCTCCGCGCGCGTCCTCGTGCCGACGGCGGGTGCCGTCAGATGCTCACGCCCTTGGAGCGGAGGTAGGCGAGCGGGTCGATGTCCGAGCCGTAGGACGGCCCCGTGCGGATCTCGAAGTGGAGGTGCGGGCCGGTCACGTTGCCGGTCGCGCCGGAGAGGCCGATGGCCTGGCCGCCGGTGACGCTCTGGCCGACGGAGACGGAGAGCGAGGAGAGGTGGCCGTACTGGGAGTACTTGCCGTCGGCGTGCCTGATGACGACCTCGTTGCCGTACGCACCGCCCCAGCCTGCGGAAACCACGGTGCCCGCGCCGACGGCCCGGACGGTGGTGCCGGTGCTCGCGATGAAGTCGACGCCGGTGTGGTAGCCGGAGGACCACATGGCGCCGCTCGTGCGGTACTGGGTGGAGACGCCGCCGCCGACGGGGGCGGTGAAGCCGGACGCGGCGGCCGGCGCGGCGGGCGCTGCGGCCTTCTCGCTCTTGGCGGCGGCGCCGGAGCCCTGGGCGGCCGCGCCGCCGGACGTACGGCTGGGCTTGCCGGCGGTAGTCTTGCCCGCGGCCTTCGGGGCCTTGCCGTTCAGGCCCTCGGGCGCGGCCGGAGCCTCGCTGGAGGATTCCTCGACCGGGGCCGCAGGGGCCTTGGGGGCGGGGGCCGCGTCCTGGCCGCCGACGAGGTTCAGCTTCAGGCCCGGGTGGATGAGGGAGGGGTCGGCGCCGACGGCCTCGCGGTTGTCGGCGTACAGCTGCTCCCAGCCGCCCTCGATGTGGCGCTCGGCGGCGATCTTGGAGAGGTAGTCGCCCGGCACGACCGTGTAGACGGTGGGTGCCGCCGCCGTGGGGGCGGCCGCGGGGGCGGCGGAGCGGAGGGCCTGCGGGGCCTGCGCGCTCTGGGCGGGGACGGACGCGGCCGGGGCGGCGTTGGCGCCGGCGGCACCCATCAGCGGGAGCGCGAGGGCCGCTCCGCCGGTTCCGGCGACGGCGAAGCCACGGGATATCGAACGGGACTTCGGACGGCGGTGCTTACCCTTTCCGGGCATGGCGAATTCCTCTCCGGCGCCTGCGAGGTGAGCTGTCGGGTTCGGACTGGAGATGTCCGGCCGTACGTGCGGTGCACGGGTTCGGCTTCACCCCTAGCTGCGCCGGAAATGATCCGGAACAGCGGCCTACCTGGTTCCCCCGCTCCTGCCGCGCGCGATGGTCGGGTGCGGTTCCCGGGCGGCGGCAGGATTAGGCGGTCCACCCGGATCGATCGCGAAGGTAATCGAGCGGGGTGGCGGGCAACAAGCCGCGAATTCCCTGACGGATTCGCAGATTGGGGGGATCAATGGAATTCCGGTCACCCTGCGTCCATTCCGCACCATCAACAACCGCTCTCACAAGGCAATTCGGTTCCCGCGATCAGGCACGCACGGTCACCGTATGATCTGGCTCACGGGGCCGGGCCCGATCTCGCCTCCACATATGGCAAGTTGGTCCCAACCGGACCAATTCGGACACCACGACCCACGCGGAGGAGTACACGTGACCCAGCAGATACCCCAGCCCCTTCCGGCCGGACCCGAACGCGGCACGGAGATGACGGGAGTGCGCAACTTCCGTGACGTGGGCGGGTTGCCGACCACGGACGGACGGAGGGTCAGGCCGGGACGACTGTTTCGAAGCGGACATCTGGCGCATGCCACCGAAACCGATACAGAGTTCCTCGCCTCGCTGGGGCTGCACACCGTCTTCGACTTCCGCAACGCGGCCGACCACGCGCTGGAGGGCCCGGACGTCGAACTGCCGGGCGTGCGCAACGTGAACATCCCGCTGACGGATCCGGCCGACGGCCGGGAGTTCTGGAAGATGGTCCGCGACGGCGAGCTCGACCAGCTCCGCGGCCTCCTGGGCGAGGGCCGGGCCGCCGCCCGCATGACGGACTCGTACCGCACGATCATCCGCACCCGCACCGCCGAACACAGCCGCGTCGTGCACGCCCTCGCGCTGGACAGCGTGCCGGCTCTGATGCACTGCGCCGCCGGCAAGGACCGGGCCGGGCTGTCGGTCGCGGTGACGCTGCTCGCGCTGGGCGTGGAACGCGAGGCGATCGTGGCGGACTACCTGGAGTCCAACGTCCCGCACAACCGCTACCGGGTGCGCCGGGGCAGCGACGCCCCCGAGGCCCGCTCCCCCGAGGTGATGGAGCTGCTGGCGCCGCTGTTCGACGCGCGCGCGGAGTACCTGCTCGCGGCCTTCGCCGTCATCGACGAGCAGTGGGGCGGGGTGGGGCGCTACCTCACCGAGGGGCTCTCGCTCGCGCCCGAGGCCCTGGAGCGGCTGCGGGACCGGCTCCTGGAGGGCTGAGGCGGGACGGCCGGAGGGGCCCGTCGGGGACCCCTCCGCCGCCGCGCCTCAGCGGTTGCCGACCGCCTGCTTCACCAGGGTCCGGCCGAAGTCCCACATCAGGGCGCCCCCGCCGTGCGCCTCGTCCATGACCTCCTGGAAGGCCCCGACGAAGCGCTCCACGTCCGCCTCGTCCACGATCAGCGGCGGGATCAGCTTGATGACCTCCAGGTGGTCCCCGGAGACCTGGGTGAGGATCCGGTGCCTGCGCAGCAGCGGCACCACGACCATCTGCGCGAACAGGCCCTTGCGGGCCGCCTGGAGCATCGCCCACCGGCTGCGCAGCCCCAGGGAGGAGGGCTTGCCGAACTCGATGCCGATCATCAGTCCGCGCCCGCGCACCTCGTGCAGCAGCTCGTACCGCTCCACGAGCGCCGCCAGGCGCCCGCGCAGCAGGTCGCCCATGGCCCGGGCGTTGGCCACCACCTGCTCGTCCTCCATGACGGACAGGACCGCGAGGCCCGCCGCCATCGCCTGGGCGTTGGAACCGAAGCTGGCGGAGTGCACCAGCACCCGGTCCATGGACGAGTAGACCTTCTGGAAGATCCAGTCCCTGCCCAGGGTCGCGCCGACGGGCACGTACCCGCCGGAGAGGGCCTTGGCCACGCACACCAGGTCCGGCTCCACGCCCACTTCGTGCTGGTACGCGTAGAAATCGCCGGTCCGTCCGAGGCCGGTCTGCACCTCGTCGGCGATGAGCAGGGCCTTGTGCCGGTGCAGCAGCTCCTGCGCGGCGCGCAGGAATCCGGGCGGTGCTGCGTGCACGCCCTTGCCCTGGACCGGCTCGACCACGAAGGCGGCGACGTCCCCGCGGGCGAGTTCGCGTTCCAGCGCCGCCAGGTCCCCGAGGGCGATCTTCGTGTCGGGGAGCAGCGGGGCGAACCCGTCGCGGAAGCCGCCTTCGCCGTTGACCGACAGCGAGCCGGTGGTCAGCCCGTGGAAGGCGTGGTCGCAGTAGAGGATCCTGGGCCGCCCGGTGGCGTAGCGGGCGAACTTCAGGGCGGTCTCCACCGCCTCGGTGCCGCTGTTGCCGAAGAAGACGCGGTCGAGGTGCGGGCTGTAGGACAGCAGCTTCTCGGCCAGCAGACCGGGCAGCGGCTGGCAGTCGAAGCGGGTGAGGTCGGCGAGCTGGGCGTCCAGGACGTCGTGCAGGGCCTGGCGGACGACCGGGTGGTGCCGGCCAAGGCCCATCACCCCGAAGCCGGCCAGCATGTCGAGGTAGTCGTTGCCCTCGGCGTCCCAGAAGTGGGCGCCCTCGGCCCGTTCGTAGACCTTGTCGAAGCCGATGGTGTGCAGCATGCGGGGCAACTGGTGGTTGAGGTGGCGGGAGTGCAGCTCGTAGCGCTCCCCGCCGCGCTCGGCGAGCAGCGCGGCGAGGTCGAAGCCCCGCCGCGCTCCCTGTCCGCCGCTCACGCCGACGCGTCCCGGTTGGCCGCCACGGTCTCCCGGGCGGCGCGCAGGGACTCCTTGAGGGAGCCCATGGTGGCGAGGACGGCGGTGGGCTCGTAGCCGCAGTGCGCCATGCAGTTGGCGCAGCGCGGGTCCTTGCCGCGGCCGTACTTGCTCCAGTCGGTCTCCTCGATGAGCTCCCGGTACGTGGGCACGTAGCCGTCGCTCATCAGGTAGCAGGGGCGCTGCCAGCCGAAGAGCGAGTAATTGGGAATGGCCCAGGCCGTGCAGGGGAAATCGGCCTTTCCTTCGAGGAAGTCGAGGAAGAGCGGGGAGTGGTTGAGCCGCCAGCGGCGGCGGTTGCCGCCCGCGAAGGCCTTCTTGAAGAGTTCCCGGGTCTGTTCGACGCCGAGGAAGTGTTCCTGGTCGGGCGCCTTTTCGTAGGCGTAGGCGGGCGAGATCATCATTTCGTCGACCTGGAGGTCGTCATTGAGGAAGTTCAGTACCTCGATGATCGTCTGCGGGGTGTCGGTGTTGAAGAAGGTGGAGTTGGTGGTGACCCGGAATCCGCGGCGCTTCGCCTCCTTGATGGCGGCTACGGCCTCGTCGAAGACGCCTTCCTTGGCGACGGATTCGTCGTGGCGTTCGCGCAGTCCGTCGATGTGGACGGCGAAGGCGAAGTAGGGGGACGGGGTGAACTTCTCGATCTTCTTCCGGAGCAGCAGTGCGTTGGTGCAGAGGAACACGTATTTCCGGCGGGCCACCAGCTGGCGCACGATCTCGTGGATCTGCGGGTGCATCAGGGGTTCGCCGCCCGCGATGGAGACCATGGGCGCGCCGGACTCCAGGACCGCGCCGACCGCCTGGGCGACGGGCATGCGCTGCTTGAGCACTCCGGCCGGGTGCTGGATCTTCCCGCAGCCCTCGCAGGCGAGGTTGCAGGCGTAGAGCGGCTCCAGCTCGACGATCAGCGGGAACTTCTCGCGCTTGCGGAGCTTCTGTTCGAGAAGATAGGTCCCGACCCTGATGGACTGTCGCAGGGGCATGGCCATCTGGATTCACCTCCTGGGAAGCAGCAACGAACGGTGCCATTCGTAAAACGCGGGCATTACTGCACGTAGTACACGGAAGGCAGATATTCCACCGCGAACCGTGCCGATACGGACGAGCTCGTGCTCCGGAGCGTCCACGATCACCCGGACGGCCGCAACCGGGCGTCCCGGTGACGCGGCGGTCCACAGGGTGGCCGCGGACTCCATGTCGACCGCGACGGCGCCGGTGGCGCGCAGCTGCGCGCGCTCCTGGCCCCGGACGACGTGGTCGGATCCGGTCAGTGCGCCGGTGTGCACGGTCCGGCCGGGTGCGGCGCGGGCCAGTGCCTCGGCGAGCAGGGCGGTGCCGGTGCAGCCGACGGCCCCGCGGGGGTCGCGGGTCTCCTCGGCGACGACCAGGTCGCCGGGGTGCATGCCGGGCACCAGGCCGGCGCAGAACCCGGTCGCGAGGACGGCCGCCCGGTCCATGCCCGGCCGCGCCAGGGCCCGGGCGACGGACCGGTCGGCTGCGCGCGGTCCCATGCCGGTACGCAGGACCGTGCCGGCGCCCGCGGCAGCGCGGCCCGCGCTGCGCAGGGCCGCCTCCTCGATGCGCAGGGCGCAGGCGACCAGCAGCGGGGGTCGGGGGCCGGCCCCGGCGGCCCCGGCGGGCATCAGGACTCCCCCGCGGCCGGGATGCTCCGGCGCTGCGGGCCGAACGGTTCTCCGTGGAGGTACCGGCCGAGGGCGGTGAGCGGGAACACCTGCCGGTAGAGGTGGTAGTTGATGGAGAAGTCCCAGGGGAAACCGGTGCCGGTGAAGTACGGCTCGTCCCAGGTCCCGTCGGGGCGCTGGGTCTCCACCAGGTACGCGAGTCCCCGGGCGACGGCGTCGCCGTCCCGCTCCCCCGCCGACAGCAGGGCCATCAGGGCCCACGCGGTCTGCGAGGCGGTCGAGGCACCCCTCCCGGCCCAGGAGCGGTCCCGGTAGGAACGCTGGTCCTCGCCCCAGCCGCCGTCCTCGTTCTGTACGGACTCCAGCCAGCGGACGGCCCGGCGGACGGCGGGGTGCGAGGGCGCGATCCCGGCGGCGGTGAGGGCCGGGACCACCGACCCGGTCCCGTACACGTAGTTGGTGCCCCAGCGGCCGAACCAGGGCCCCTCCGGCTCCTGTTCGGCGAGCAGCCAGGCGATGCCGCGCCGGGTGCGCGGGTCGGCGGCCCTGCCCTCGGCGGCGAGCATCTCCACCACGTGGGCGGTGACGTCCGCCGAGGGCGGGTCGATGACCTCCCCGAAGTCACAGAAGGGGAGCCGGTTGGGCAAGGGGCTGGTGTTGTCGGCGTCGAAGGCGCCCCAGGCGCCGTTCTTCGACTGCATCCCGAGGTTCCAGGACACCCCCCGCGCGATGGCCGCCTCGACCCTGCCCGGTTCGGGGTGGCGGATCCGGCGGAGCGCCAGGACCACCTCGGCGGTGTCGTCGATGTCGGGGTAGTTGTCGTTGTGGAACTCGAAGGCCCAGCCGCCGGGGGCGAGTCCGGGACGGCGCACGGCCCAGTCCCCCGGACGGCGGACCTCCTCGCCGAGCATCCAGTCGGCGGCCTTGACCAGGGCGGGGTGGTCGGGCGGCAGACCCGCGTCGGCCAGGGCGATGGCGGCGAGGCAGGTGTCCCAGACCGGGGACTGACAGGCCTCGACCATCCGGGCGCCGTCCTCGCGCCACACGGTGAAGCGGTCGAGGGACTCCAGCCCGGCCCGCATCACCGGGTGCCCCAGGTCGTAGCCGAGCAGGTGCAGGGCGATCACGGAGTAGACGGCGGGGGGCTGGATCCCGCCCCAGCAGCCGTCGTTCTCCTGGCGTTCGACGATCCAGCGGCCGGCGGCCGCCATGGCCGCCTTCCTCAGCCGGCGCGGGGCGACCCGCCGGTAGAGGTGCAGGGCCCTGTCCATGCGCTGGAAGGCCCCGTCCCAACTGGCCAGCGGTGCGAGGGGTTTGGCGGGGCTGGGGTCGCGGGCGTCGGCGTGCAGCTCGTCCAGCGCGAAGGGGGCCCGGCGGACCGGCCGCAGCGCGGAGACCACGGTGAGCGGGACGATGGTCTGGCGGGCCCAGCAGCCGAAGTCGTAGATGTTCAGCGGCACCCACGGCGGCAGGAACACCAGCTCGGGCGGCAGCTCCGGCAGCTGGTCCCAGCTCCACCAGCCGAACAGGGCCAGCCAGATCCGGGTGAACACCCGGGCGGCGGCGATCCCGCCGTGGGCGCGGATCCAGGCCGAGGCGCGGGTCATGTGCGGGGCGTCGGGCGGGTCCCCGGCCAGGCGCAGGGCGACGTACGCCTCGATGGTGGCGGAGAGTTCGGGCGGTCCGCCGTGGAAGGTGGCCCAGGTGCCGTCGTCGCGCTGCTCGCCCCGGATGAAGAGGGCCGCGGCGCGGGTGACGGCCTCGTCCCGGATGCCGAGGAACTGCCGCAGCAGCAGGTCCTCCGCGTCCATGGTGACGTTGGTCTGGAGGTCGCCCTTCCACCAGCCCGCCGGGTCCTGGCGGGCCAGCAGCTCGCCGACCGCCCGGTCGACGGCCTCCCGTACGCCCGTCGGCAGGCCGGTGCCGTCGCCGGACGGGCCGACGGCCGTGGCGGCCGGGGCCGTCGTGGTTTCGTGTCGCGGATCCGCGCCGTCGGTGATCGCACCGCCGCCGTCGGTCGTCGCTGTCATGGCTTCCCCTTCGAACAGAGCTTCGGCTGTGCCCGGGTCTGCCGTCGGCCGGGGTCCCTAGGGGGGATCCCCGGCCGGCGACTCGCGATTCATATCCACTTTCCGGCGGAGCTCACCTCTTGCGCACGACGACGAAGTCGGCGAGGGCCACGAGCTGCTCCCGCACGCGCTGCGGCATGTCCACGTCGTCCAGCGCCCGGACGGCGATGGCGTGCTGGCGGCGCGCCTCGTCCGCGGTCCACTGGCGGCCGCCCGCGGCCTCGATGAGGGCGGCGCGGTGGGCGAACTCCTCCTCGGAGAAGTTCTCGAAGTCGTTGCTCTTGGCGTCGGCCGCGAGCAGCCGTGCGAGCTCCTCACACGCGGGTCCGCCCGCGGCGAGGGCCGCGACGACGGGCAGGGACTTCTTGCGCTGGCGCAGGTCGCTCCAGGTCTGCTTGCCCGTGGACTCCGGGTCGCCCCAGATGCCGAGGAGGTCGTCGACGGCCTGGAAGGCGAGGCCGAGGTGGTAGCCGTACTCCTCCAGCTTGTCGGCGGTGCGGTCGTCGGCGCCGCCGAGCACGGCGCCGATCGACACCGAGCACGCGAGCAGGGCTCCGGTCTTGTTCCCCTCCATCTCCAGGCACTCCTGGACGCTGACGCGCTCGCGGTGCTCGTACGAGATGTCCTGGGCCTGGCCGTCGATGAGCTTGCGGCTTGCGGTGGTCAGGCGGCGGGTCGCCCGCCCGGCCTCGACGGTGCCGAGTTCCAGCAGCACCTCGTTGGCGAGGGCGAACAGGGCGTCGCCGACGAGGATCGCGAGGGCGGGGCCGTGCACCTTCCACACCGTGTCGCGGTGGCGGCGCTGCTCGTCGCCGTCCATCAGGTCGTCGTGCAGCAGCGAGAAGTTGTGGACCAGCTCGACGGCGACGGCGCCGGGGATGCCGACCTCGGCGGCGGCGCCCGCCGCCTCGGCGGAGAGCAGCGCGAGGGCGGGGCGCACGGCCTTGCCGCCGTCGCCGTCCGCCGGGTTGCCCTGGGCGTCGATCCAGCCGAAGTGGTAGGCGGCGACGGTGTCCATGGGCGCCGCGAGCCGGCTCACCGCCGCGCGGAGCACGGGCGTCGACAGGTCGCGGCCGCGTTCGAGGAGGGCGAGGGTGTCGGCGTTCCCCGCTCCCCCTCCGGCCGCGCCCGTGCCGGCATCCGTGTTCTCGACAGCCGGGTTCCCCGGGTTCACTGGCTCTCCTCTGGTTCCTGTGCGTGCTGTGCCGGTGGTGCTGGTGGTGATGCTCATACCGCCTCCTGCAGGGGGTGTTCGCGGGGGCGGCCGAGAGCGGCCAGCGCGGCGTGCGCCGCGCCGAGGCCGCTGCGGACGGCGCTCTCCATGGTCGCGGGCCAGCCGGTGGCGGTCCACGCACCCGCGAGGTAGAGCCCCGGCGTGTCGGTCCGGGGGCCCGGGCGCAGCCGGCCGACGCCGGGGCTGGGGGCGAAGGTGGCGGTCCGCTCGCGGGTGACGAAGAAGTCCCGTACCTTCGCGCCGCGGGCGGCCGGCAGCAGCCGTTCCAGCTCGGGCAGGTACTTGGCGCGCAGGACGGAGACGGGCTCGTCGATGTCGTCCTGGGCGACGGACTGGGACAGCGCCAGGTACTGGCCGCCGTCGGTGAGTCCGGAGGCGTCGGTGCGGTCGAAGACCCACTGGACGGGGGTGCCCAGCGCGGCGAAGAAGGGCTGCTTGAGCACCTTGCGGTCGTAGACGACGTGGACGTTGAGGATGGGGGCGGTGCCGATGTCGAGGAGCTTGTCCGGGTCGGCCAGTGCCCCGGCGGGCAGCAGGGCGTGCGCCTCGCGCTGGGGGACGGCGAGGACGACGGTGCCCGCGTCGAGGGACTCGCCCTCGGTGTCGACCCGCCAGCCGCCGTCCTCGGTGCGGGTGACGGCGGTGACCCGGGTGCGCAGTTCGGTGCGCACGCCGGCGGCGTCGAGGGCCTTGCGGGCGAGGGTGTCGTGGAGGTCGCCGAGCGGGACCCGGGCCCAGCCGATGTCGGCGGCGCCGTTCTCGGAGAGCAGGCCGGTCTTGAAGACCATGGCGGCCAGGCCCAGCGAGGAGTCCGCGGCGGTGGCGTTGAGGGTGGCGATGCCGACGAGGTCCCACAGGGCTGCGACGGTGCGCGGGGACTGGCCGTAGCGGGCGAGCCAGGTGCCGAAGTCGAGGCCGTCGAGGGCCGGGTCGGCGGGGTCGAGGCGGCGCAGCGCCAGGGCGGCGCGGCCGACGCTCGCGCGCTCGGCGAGCGAGAGGTGCGGGTACGTGGCCAGCGAGGCGGCCAGGTGCAGGGGTACGGGCAGCGCGCTGCGGCGCAGCCGTCCGAGGCGGGGCCCGCGGGGGTGGGCCACGTCGAGGACGGGCACGTCGAGCCGGTCCTGGAGGGGGGCGAGGGCCGCGCCGTCGACGCGGTCCAGGAACCACCGGTAGGCGGTGCAGCAGCGCAGGTAGACGTGCTGGCCGTTGTCGACGGTCAGGTCGCCGCGCTTGAAGGAGAAGGCGAGGCCGCCGAGCCGGGGCCGCCCTTCGAGGAGGGTGACCCGCAGTCCGGCGTCGGCGAGTTCCAGCGCGGCCGTGACGCCGGCGAGGCCGCCGCCGATGACGACGGCGCGGTGGTCGCTGGCGCTCATGAGGCCTCCCATGTGGTGCGGTGGCCCTGCGGGCCGGGGTGTACTGCGCTGCGGGCGGAGCCCGCACGTACGGACGCGCGCACGCTCCACGGGGTTGCCCGCCGGCCGGCGGTGGCCCGCCCCGGCACGGCCGGTCCCAGGCCGGTACGGCCCTGCGGGCGGGTCCCGCCGGCGCCGCCGCCGGATCGCTGACCCGGGTGGCCCGGGCCGACGGCGGCCGAGGCGGACGGACGGGTGGCACGGGCCCGTGCCGGGCCCGCACCCGCGGCCGACGGGGCCGTCGCACGGGTGACGGAGGCCGGGGCCGGGCGGGTGCCCGCGGGGGGCGTTGGGCGGGTGGGGCGGGACGGGCGGGTGCCCGCAGGCCGCATCAGGGCCGCCGCCGGGTGGACTGGCGGGAGACGGTGCGGGCGTCGAGGCCGGACAGGCCGCGTACGGCCACGTACGCCTTCTCGTGCGTCGGCAGCGAGACGCGGCCGCGCAGCACCGCCTCGGGTTCGCGCTCGATGCGGTCCAGGAGGCGGCGGTAGATGCCGGCCATGGCGGCCACGCAGGCGCCGCTGCGCCGGTCGAGCATCGGCAGCAGCCGGTAGCCCTCGGTGAACAGGGCCCGCGCGCGCCGGACCTCGTGGTGCACGAGCCCGGCGAAGTCGGAGCCGGCGGGGGCCCGGCCGCCCTGGAAGCCCTCGGAGCAGCCGAACTTGGCGAGGTCCTCGGCCGGCAGGTAAGTGCGTCCGTTGCCCGCGTCCTCGCGGACGTCGCGCAGGATGTTGGTGAGCTGGAGGGCCAGGCCCAGGGTGTCGGCGTACTCGTCGGCGCGGCCGGCCGGGCCGACGGTGCCGAACACGCCGAGGGAGAGCCGTCCGATGGCCCCGGCGACGCAGCGGCAGTAGGCCTTGAGGTCGTCCCAGGTCTCGTACTCCTCGCCGCGGACGTCCATCAGGACGCCGTCGATGAGTTCGTCGAGGCCGCCGAGGGGGATCGGGAAGCGGCGCGCGGCGTGCGCGAGGGCGACGGCGACCGGGTCGGTGTCGTCCTCGTCGACCTCCGCGGCGCGGATCCGGCCGAGCAGGGCACGGGTGTCCTCCAGCCGGGCCAGCTTGACCTCGGGCGCGAGGGTGCCGTCGCCGATGTCGTCGACGCGCCGGGAGAAGGCGTACAGCGCGGACATCGCCTGCCGCTTGTCGTTGGGCAGCAGCCGGATGCCGTACGCGAAGTTGCGCGCCTGGGTGCCGGTGACGGCCTCGCAGTAGCTGTAGGCCGCGAGGACCTGGGCGGACGGTGCTGACGCGTGTGCGGTGCCCTCCACGTTCGGGCTCACCTCTTTCTCGGCGCTGTGCGCAGAACTGCGGCCACCTCGCGGAGCAGGAGGCTCCGGGTGGGCTTGGGCGGGCCGGGCAGCACGTCGAAGCCGGCGGCGGCGACCGCTCGCAGGGCCGCCCGCCCCCCTCCCGTGAATCCCGCGAGCAACAGCCGCAGCCTGCCGTGCACGCTGCCCACGAGCGGGGTGCCCTCGTTCAGCAGGTCGCGCGCGCGTTCGGCCTCGAAGGCGATCAGGGACCGCACGGCGGCCCCGGCGGACGGGGCGCGGAGGTCGGCCTCGGCGACGTGGAAGCGGCGCATGTCCTCGGCCGGGAGGTAGAGCCGGTCGCGGCCGAGGTCCTCGGCGACGTCCTGGAGGTGCTCGACGAGCTGCAGGGCGGTGCATACGGCGTCGGAGCGGCGGATCCGCTCGGGGGTGCTGGTGCCGGTGAGCTCCAGCACGAGGCGGCCGACGGTGTTGGCGGAGAGCTCGCAGTAGCCGAGGAGCTCCCCGTACGTCTCGTAGCGGGCCACGCGCTGGTCCTGGCGGTTGGCCTCGATGAGCCCGAGGAAGTGCTCGGCGCTCAGGCCGTGGTCGCGTACGACCGGCTGGAGCGCGAGCAGCAGGGGGTGGCGCGGGGGGCCGTCGGTGCCGCCGTAGACGCGCAGCAGGTCGGCTTCGAGGGCGTCGAGCATCGCCGGCCGGTCGTCGGCCGCGGCGGCGTCCAGGCCGAGGAGGACGGCGTCGCGGCCGCCGGGGGCGAGGTCGCCGTCGCCGATGTCGTCGACCAGGCGGGCGTACCCGTACACCGCCATGAGGCCGTCGCGCCAGGCGCGCGGGAGGAAGACGGGGGCGACGGGGAAGTTCTCCGCCGCGGCCTTGCCGAGGGTGGCCCGGGTGTGGTGCCGGCCGGGGGCGTCTTCGCCGGCCGGCGGCGCGGGACGGATGCCGTGCCCGGGGGTCACCGCCCGCCGCCCGGGACGGCCGCTGTGCCTGGGGGCCGGAGAATTCCCGTAGCCATTGCCGTCACGTCTCCCGTTCTACACTGCCGACCCAAGTCATCCTATTTCGGACACGCCGCCGGACCTTACCCGGGGGTATCCCCACGGAGCCGGCTGCGGGGAATCGTCCACTCTTGGCGCGATTGAGAACTGGTCCAGCTTACGCTGTACAACGCCGCGGGGGCCTATCGGGTCTCCCCGCGCCCCGGAATGTCGGCCGCCGCCCCGGATCTCCCGCTCCGCCCGCCGGTCCGTCGGCGCCTCCCCCACGGCGAGGCCCCCACCGCGGGGAGCGGTGGGGGCCTCGGGGCCGGGGGCGGCGGCGGACCCTCGGGTCAGTGGCCGCTGGCCTTCTCGTACGCCGAGACCACTTCCTCGGTGGGGCCGTCCATCAGGAGCTCGCCCTTCTCCAGCCAGAGCACCCGGTCGCAGGTGTCGCGGATGGACTTGTTGTTGTGGCTCACCAGGAAGACCGTGCCGGCCTTCTCCCGCAGCTCGCGGATGCGGTTCTCGGAGCGCACCTGGAAGCTGCGGTCGCCGGTGGCGAGCGCCTCGTCGATCATCAGGACGTCGTGGTCCTTGGCGGCGGCGATCGAGAAGCGCAGGCGCGCGGCCATGCCGGAGGAGTAGGTGCGCATCGGCAGGGAGATGAAGTCGCCCTTCTCGTTGATCCCCGAGAAGTCGACGATGTCCTGGTAGCGCTCCTTGATCTGCTCGCGGCTCATGCCCATCGCGAGACCGCCGAGGACGACGTTGCGCTCACCGGTGAGGTCGTTCATCAGGGCGGCGTTGACGCCGAGCAGCGAGGGCTGGCCGTCCGTGTAGACCTTGCCGGACTCGCAGGGCAGCAGGCCCGCGATGGCGCGCAGCAGGGTCGACTTGCCGGAGCCGTTGGAGCCGATGAGGCCGATGGCCTCGCCGCGGTACGCGGTGAAGGAGACGCCCCGCACGGCGTGGACCCGGCGGACGCCCGGGGCGTCGCCCTTGCCCCGGCGGAGGATCTTGCTCAGCGCGGCGGTGGCGCTGCCCTTGCCGGAGCTGCCCGTGTTGACGCGGTACACGATGTGCACCTCGTCCGCGATGACGGTGGGGACGCGCCCCTGGGTGTTGTCAGCCACGGCCGTAACGCTCCTCAGCCTTCCAGAAGTACACGAAGCCGCCGGCGCCGATCACCACGGCCCAGCCGACCGCGAAGCCCCAGACGTGCGGCGGGAGGTTCTCCGCGCCGTAGCCGTCGATCATCGCGAAGCGGACCAGGTCCATGTAGATCGCGGCGGGGTTCCACTGGAGCACGTCCGCGATCCACGCCGGCCGGTCCTTCAGCATCTCGTTGATGGAGAACATGACGCCCGAGGCGTACATCCAGGTACGGGTGAGGAAGGGCATCAGCTGCGCCAGGTCGGGGGTCTTGGACCCCATGCGCGCGAAGACCAGCGCGAGCCCGGTGTTGAAGACGAACTGCAGCGCCAGCGTCGGGATCACCAGCAGCCACGACAGCCGCGGGTAGTTCCCGAAGGCCACGGCGACGACGACCACGACGATCATCGAGTACAGGAGCTGCTGGAGCTGCTGCATCGAGAACGAGATCGGCAGGGAGGCGCGCGGGAAGTGCAGCGCGCGCACCAGGCCGAGGTTGCCCGGGATCGCCCGGACGCCCGCCATCAGCGAGCTCTGGGTGAAGGTGAAGACGAAGATGCCCATCACCAGGAAGGGGATGTAGACCCCCTTCTCCATGCCCCGGCCCGCGTTCAGGATGAGGCCGAAGATCAGGTAGTACACCAGCGCGTTCAGCAGGGGGGTCGCCACCTGCCACACCTGGCCGAGCTTGGCCTGGCTGTACTGCGCCACCAGCTTGGCCCGCGAGAAGGCCATGATGAAGTGGCGCCTGCCCCACAGCTGCCGCACGTATCCGCCCAGGCTGGGCCGCGCGCCGCTGACGGACAGGCCGTACTTCCGGGCGAGCTCCGCGGGGCTGAGCCCGGCGTCGTCGGACGGCGGCTTGCTCGTGGCGAGGGCACCGTCGTGGGTTGTGTCACTCACAAGTTGGAACTTTCCGTCTTCTGGATGCGGCAGGAGGGGCATCGGGGGCTGGGACGCCGGACCCTTGATGGGCCCATGGTCCCAGACCCGAGCTTGTCAGATGACCGGCGGGCGGCCCAGCCGCGTCAGCCGCCAGACCGTGCGCCACCTCATGGGACGCCGGGGACCACAGGGGGTGGTCCAGCCCTCCTTGAACCCGCCGAACCAGGCCTTGAGCGCCGGCGCGGAGGGCCTGCGTACGAGCGTCAGCGCCAGCCAGACGCCCAGGTAGACCGGGACCAGCGGGGCGGGCAGGTTGCGGCGGGCGAGCCACACCCGGTTACGGGCCACCATACGGTGGTACACCGCGTGCCGGGAGGGGGCGGTGGCCGGGTGCAGCAGCACCATGTCCGCCCGGTAGTCGATCAGCCACCCCGCGTCGAGCGCCCGCCAGGCCAGGTCGGTCTCCTCGTGGGCGTAGAAGAACTCGCCGGGGAGCGTGCCGACCTGCTCGAACACCTTCGTGCGGACGGCGTTGGCGCCGCCCAGGAACGTGGTGACGCGGGAGGAGCGCATCGGGTCCGAGGCGCGCAGCCGGGGCACGTGGCGGCGCTGGGTGGTGCCGGTCTCGGGGTCGGCGATGCGGAAGCTGACGATCCCGAGCTTCGGGTCCTCGGCGAACGCCTGCCGGCACAGCTCGGCGGTGTCGGTGCGCTCCAGCAGCCCGTCGTCGTCGAGGAAGAGCAGGGCGTCGACGTCGGAGCCGCCGGGCCCGAAGGCCTCGATGCCGACGTTGCGGCCGCCGGGGATGCCCAGGTTCTCCGGGAGGGAGACGGTGCGCACGCCCTCGGGGAGCCCGGTGACCTCGACGCCCTGGCCGACGACGACCACCTCGACGGGGTCGCCCTCCTGGCGCGCGACCGAGTCGAGGAGCGCCTTCAGCTCGTCGGGTCGGTTGCCCATGGTGATGATCACGGCGCCCAGCCGCATCGGGGCCGTCACTTGAGCCTGCTGGAGGCCAGGACCGACACCAGGTGCAGCACGGTCTGGAGCAGCGCGATGCCGGCGAGCACGGCGACTCCGAGGCGGGTGAAGAACAGGTCTCCCCGGATCTGGTCGGCGACGGCCAGGACCAGGATCAGCAGGGACGCCTCGATGCCGAGGATCAGCCGGTGGAACTTGAGCGCGGCGGCCGCCCGGCGGGCGAGCGCCATGCCGGAGGAGCGGGGCTCGGCGGCGGACTCCTGCACCACGGGCTTGCCCGCCTGGTGCCGGGCCACGCCGACCAGGTCCGTCTCGGCCTTGATCAGGATGGCGCCGAGGGCGGCGAGGGTGCCCAGGAAGGCCCACAGCCAGTCGATGCGCCCGCCGCCCCACGGGTCGGCGGCGCGCAGGCCGAAGCCGACGAGGACGGCCGCGTCGCACAGGTAGGCGCCGACCCGGTCCAGGTAGACCCCGGAGAGCGAGTACTGCTTCTTCCAGCGGGCGACCTCGCCGTCGACGCAGTCGAGCAGCAGGTACAGCTGGACCGCGACCACGCCGAGGACGGCTCCGAGCACGCCCGGCACCAGCAGGGCCGGGGCGGCGAGGACGCCGGCGAGGGTCATCACGTAGGTCAGCTGGTTCGGCGTGACCTTGGTGGTGACCAGCAGCCGGGTGATGCGCAGGGAGACCTCGCGCATGTACAGGCGGCCGCCCCAGTGCTCGCCACTGCGCCGGTCCTTGACGCCCGGCGGGTGAACGACGGGCCGGAGTTCAGCTACGGATGGTCTGGGCATAGTCGGCGTAAGCGTCCCTGATCTCGGCTGCGGACAGGTTGAGGTGCTCCAGGACCGTGAAGCGTCCCGGGCGGGTCTGGGGGGCGTACTCGACGGCGGCGACGAACTCGTCCACGCTGAACCCGATCTCCTCGGGCAGTACCGGCAGGCCGTGGCGGCGCAGCACCTCCGTGAACAGCCCGGCCTGGTCGGCGGCCCCGCGCAGGTGCATGGCGAAGGCGGCGCCGATGCCGACCTGCTCGCCGTGGAGCGCGGAGCGCCCCGGGTAGAGCAGGTCGAAGGCGTGGCTGATCTCGTGGCAGGCCCCGGAGGAGGGGCGGCTGTCCCCGCTGATCGACATGGCGATGCCGGAGAGGACGAGGGCCTCGGAGAGCACGGTGAGGAACTCGTCGTCGCCGCATCCGCCGGGGTGGCGCAGCACCGACTCGCCGGCGGTACGGGCCATGGCGGCGGCCAGGCCGTCCACGGACTCGCCGGTGATCTTGTGCGAGAGCTCCCAGTCGGCGATGGCCGAGATGTTGGAGATGGCGTCGCCGACCCCGGCGCGGATGAAGCGGGTGGGGGCCTCGCGGATCACGTCGAGGTCGATCACCATCGCGATCGGGGTGGGGACGCCGTAGGAGCCCCGGCCGTTGTCGTTGTCCAGGATGGACACCGGCGAGCAGATGCCGTCGTGGGAGAGGTTGGTGGCGACGGCCACCATGGGCAGGCCGACCCGCGCCGCGGCGTACTTCGCCACGTCGATGATCTTCCCCCCGCCCAGCCCCACGACGGCGTCGTAGCGGCGGCCCTTTATGTCGTCGGCGAGCTTGACCGCCGAGTCGATGGTGCCGTCGACGACCGGGTACCAGTCGGCGAGCGGCAGGGCCGGCTCCAGACGGGCGCGCAGCGCCTGTCCGGAGCCCCCGCTGATCGCGATCGCCAGCCGGCCGGACGCGGAGATCCGCTGGTCGGCGAGGATGCCGTCCAGCTGGTCCATCGCCCCGCGGCTGATGTCGACGACGACCGGCGAGGGGATCAGCCGCGTCAGTACTGGCATGCGATCGTCCGGCCCTTGGCGAGGTCGTCGTGGTTGTCGATCTCGACCCACCTGACGTCACCGATGGGGGCGACGTCGATGGTGAAGCCGTCGTTGACGAGCTGCTGGTAGCCGTCCTCGTAGTAGAGGTCGGGGTCGCGCTCGAAGGTGGTCTTCAGCGCCTCGGCGAGCTGCTGGGCGGCCTCGGGCTCGATGAGGGTGACGCCGATGTACTCGCCGGTCGCGTCGGCGGGCTCCATCAGCTTGGTGATCTTCCGCACACCCTTGTCGCCGTCCACGACGACCTTCATCTCCTCGTCGGCCAGGTTCTTGACCGTGTCGAGGGCGAGGATGATCTTCTGGCCGTTGCCGCGGGCGGCGAGCAGGGTCTTCTCGACGGAGACGGGGTGGACGGTGTCGCCGTTGGCGAGGATCACGCCCCGCTTGAGGACGTCACGCGCGCACCACAGGGAGTAGGCGTTGTTCCACTCCTCGGCCTTGTCGTTGTCGATCAGCGTGATCTTGACGCCGTACTTGGCCTCCAGGGCCTCCCGGCGCTCGTAGACGGCCTCCTTGCGGTAGCCGACGACGATCGCGACCTCGGTCAGGCCGACCTCGGCGAAGTTGCCGAGGGTCAGGTCGAGGACGGTGAGGCTGTCCTCCCGGCCCTCCGGGCCGACGGGCACGAGGGCCTTGGGCAGGGTGTCGGTGTAGGGACGCAGGCGGCGTCCGGCACCGGCAGCGAGGACAAGGCCGATCATGCTGGTTCTCCTTCGTCATGTACGGCGGGTGCCCCGGAGGAGACCCAGAAGCGGATGCTCTCCACGAGCACCACGAGTGCCACGAACACGGCCATGGCCGTGAGCGCGACGGGGAACGCGTCGCGGGCGAGGACGGTGGCGAGGACCACGGTCAGCAGGACCCTGCCCTCGTGACCGCCGGTCGTCCGCACCAGCCAGTGCGGGGGAGCGCCCGAGCCGCCACGGATGCGGTAGACCGTGTCGTAGTGATGGTAGGCGACCGCCGCGACCAGTCCGAAAGCGGCCGGAAGGGCCCCGGGGACGTCGGCCTTGGCGGCGAGCGCGAGGACCGTCACGTACTCCCCGAACCGGAAGAGCGGCGGGATCAGCCAGTCGAGGGGGCCCTTGAGGGGCGCGGAGACCGCGGCGCCGGCGAAGAGCGCGTACGCGGCGGCGGTCCCGATCAGCCAGGGGTCCCCGAAGTCCCGGGTGAGCGCGGCGCCGGTCATCAGCACCGAGACGCCCAGGGCCAGCCAGGGTGCGGCGCGGTCCGGTCGCTTCGTGGGCCGGGGGTAGCCGGTCCAGGCCAGGACGCCCGAGTCGGCGAGGTCCGCGAGGGCCCGGGCGGCCCGGTCCGTCCGCTTCGCCTTGCGGGTCACCGAGCGCAGGACGCGTCCGGCGGTGGTGTACAGCGCGCCGAAGGCGCAGCCGACGAGCAGGGCGTAGAAGACGACGCGGGGGCTGGTGAAGGCGGTCAGCACGGCGATCATCGCCCAGCGCTCGCCGATCGGCAGGATGATCATCCGCCGGACCCAGACGGTCCAGCCGACGCTGTCGAGCCTGCCGGAGAGGGCCGCCGTGGGACTCGTGTTGGCGGTGGCGTCGTGGTTGGCCTCGTTGAACGAGAAGTCCACCACGTGCCGGCAGGTCATGAGGATCATCGAGCCCAGGGCGAGGGCCCAGACGTCGTCGCCGTTGCGGGCCGCGCCGAGCGCGAGGCCCGCGTAGAAGGAGTACTCCTTCGCACGGTCGAAGGTCGCGTCGAGCCAGGCGCCCATCGTCGAGTACTGCAGCGAGTAGCGGGCGAGCTGCCCGTCGGTGCAGTCCAGTACGAAGGAGACGAGCAGCAGCACGCCGGCGGTGACGTAGCCCCAGCGCTCCCCCGTGGCCGCGCAGCCGGCCGCGACCAGCGCGGTGATCAGCGAGGCGGTGGTGACCTGGTTCGGGGTCAGGCCGCGGCGCGCGCACCAGCGGGCGATGTAGCGCGAGTACGGGCTGATGAAGAAGGTGGTGAAGAAGCCGTCGCGGGACTTCACCGCGGTGCGCAGGCGTACGGCCTCGTCGTCCACGGCGGCCACGGCCGCGAGGGCCTCGGAACGCTCGGCCTCGCCCTCCGGCACGGCCGCGACCAGGCTGCCCAGCTCGGGCCGCTGGACGGTGGTCCCGGCGGCCTCCACGGCGGCGGCGAGCCGGTCCGCGTACGGTCCGGTGCCCGCCGGGGCCAGCGCGGCGGCCTTGTCGAGGGCCGCGCGGGCCCCCGCCTGGACGGCGAGGGCGCCGGTCACGGCACAGGCGTCGAAGCGCGGGTCGGTCAGGGCGAGGCGCAGCGCGTGCGGGTGCCCGACGAAGGCGCTGTCGACGACGGCCACCCGCTCCTGGGCCGGGATCCCGGCCAGGACGCCGGCGGTGTCTTCGGGACCGGCGGCCGGGCGGACGTCGAACCCGAGCGACCGGAGCTCGTCCTGGAGCGGTGATCCGGGTACCGGCGGGCCGGTGAGGATGACGGTCGGCAGACGAACTCACTCCTTGCGACGGACATTCCCGACGGCCGCTTGCCCGGGTGGGGGCGGTGGCAGCGCGTCGGCAGGGCTGTCGGCAGAGGCTATCGGATGAATGGAAGGCCCCATTCATCAGCTGTTCGGCCCGAAACGGGGCCGTTCGGGCCCGGATGTTAGGGTGGACGGCGGCGCACCCGGGTCACGGGGTGCGCGAAGGCGGGCCGAAGGGGCACCGCCGGCGGATCGAACGGGAAACGAGGTGGGTTGATGACCGTCGCAGTGGTCGCTGCCGTGCGCGGCGAACTCCGGTACATCCCCGTTTCCTTCCGGGCGTCCGGCCGGGTCTGATCCCACACCGGTAAGACCTCGTCGGCCGGAGCCCCCGTTCAAGGGTTCACGTTGACCGACAACACCGCTTCTTCCTCCGCTTCCGGCTCCGACGACGGCGTCTTCGCCGCCTTCATGGAGCTGCACCGCGGGCTGCCCCGGCAGTCCCCCGGTTCCGACGACTCCACGCGGCACCTGCTCTCCCTGTGCGGACCGCTGCCCGAGCGGCCCCGCGTCCTCGACCTGGGCTGCGGTCCGGGCCGCAGCGCCCTGCTGCTCGCCGCCGAGGCGGGCGGGGCGGGCCTCGCCGAGGTGACGGCCCTCGACCTCCACGAGCCCTTCCTCGACGAGCTGCGCGCCGCCGCCCGCGCGCGGGGCCTGGAGGGGCGCGTGCGCACGGTGCGCGCCGACATGGGCGCGCTGCCCTCCGAGGGGTTCGAGGACGGCTCCTTCGACCTCGTCTGGGCGGAGGGTTCCGCCTACATCCTCGGCTTCGACCGGGCGCTCGCCGAGTGGAAGCGCCTGCTGGCACCGGGCGGGCGGCTCGTGCTGAGCGAGTGCGAGTGGACCGCCGAGGAACCCTCGGCCGGGGCCCGGGCCTTCTGGGACCCGCAGTACCCGCTGCGCTCCGCCGCCCGCAACACCGCGGCCGTCCAGGCCGCCGGGTACCGGGTGCTCGGCACCCTGCTGCAGCCCGACTCCGACTGGGCCGAGTACTACGGCCCGCTCGGCGAGCGGGTCCGGGCGGCCGTGCCCGCCTCCGCCGCGCAGGAGGCCGCGCTGGGATACGTACGCGAGGAGCTCGCCGTACGGGAACGGCACGGGCACGAGTACGGGTACACGGGCTACGTGCTGGCACCGGTGACCGCCGGGGACGGGGGCCGCTGGCGGACCCGCCCGGAGGCTCCGGCCGACGCGGCGGCCGTACGGGCCGTCAACCTGGCGGCCTTCGGTACTCCGCTCGAGGCCGATCTCGTGGACGCGCTGCGCGCCGACGCCGAGGCCTGGCTGCCTGGGCTCTCGTACGTGGCCGAGGGCCCGGACGGTGAGGTGGCCGCGCACGCGCTGCTGACCCGCTGCCGGGTGGGCGGGGTGCCCGCGCTGGCCCTCGCGCCGGTGGCCGCCGATCCCGCCGTCCAGCGCTCGGGCGCCGGGAGCGCCGTCGTACGGGCGCTGCTCGCGGCCGCGCGGGAGGCCGGGGAGGCGCTGGTGCTGGTCCTCGGGCACCCCTCGTACTATCCGCGGTTCGGTTTCGCGCCGGCGTCGCGGTTCGGGATCGGTGCGCCCTTCGAGGTGCCCGACGGGGCGATGATGGCCCTGGTGCTGGACGATTCCGTTCCGGTGCCGGCGGGCACGATCTCCTACCCGGCCGCCTTCGGCGTCTGATCCCCTGCCGGACCTCCGCCCCCCGCCGCTTACCACGCGGCGGGGGGCGGACGTGCGCGGATTGCCGAAGTGGGGACAAGCCTCTTTTGTACGGCAGACTGAAGGCCGAAGTCCGAAGCGAAGGATGGGTATGCCGACCACACCAGCCACCGACGCCACCAGCAGCGCGTCCACCGGCACCGGAGCTCAAGAACCGATCATGCTCGAACTGGTCGACGAGTCCGGCAACACCATCGGCACGGCGGAGAAGCTCTCCGCGCACCGGGCACCGGGCCTGCTGCACCGGGCGTTCTCCGTGTTCCTCTTCGACCAGCAGGGCCGGCTGCTGCTCCAGCAGCGCGCCCTCGGGAAGTACCACTCCCCCGGCGTCTGGTCGAACACCTGCTGCGGCCACCCCTACCCCGGGGAGTCGCCGTTCGCGGCCGCTGCCCGGCGCACCCACGAGGAGCTCGGGCTCTCGCCCTCCCTGCTCGCGGAGGCGGGTACGGTCCGCTACAACCACCCGGACCCGGATTCGGGCCTGGTCGAGCAGGAGTACAACCACCTGTTCGTGGGACTGGCCCGGCCGGTGCTGGACCCGGATCCGGAGGAGGTCGGCGACACCGCCTTCGTCACGGCCGAGGAGCTGGCGAAGCGGCACGCGGAGCAGCCGTTCTCCGCCTGGTTCATGACGGTGCTCGACGCGGCGCGCCCCGCGATCCGCGAGCTGACCGGCGACGCGGCCGGCTGGTAGCCGCTGCGCCGTCCGGGGCGGACGTCCGGGACGGCCGCCCCGGACGTCAGATCCCGGGGGCCGGGGCGGTGAGCGGCAGTGCCGCCCAGATCACCTTGCCGCCCGACGCGGTGTGCTCGACGTCGCACACCCCGCCGGCCTCCCGGGTGACCTCCCGGACCAGCAGCAGGCCCCGGCCGCCGGTCTGGCCGAAGTCGGCCTCCAGCGCCTTGGGCCGGTACGGGTGGTTGTCCTCGACGGCCACCCGTACCCACTCCCGGCCCACCGCCACCTCGACGGCGACTTCCGGGGAGAGCAGGGCCGCGTGCCGGACCGAGTTCGTCACCAGTTCGGAGACGATCAGCAGCAGGGAGTACACGAGGTCCTGCTGGGCCGGCACCCCCTGGCGGCCGAGCAGGTCGCGAACCGCGCGGCGGGCCTGCGGAACGGATTCTTCAACCGCGGGCGCGGTGAAGCGCCACACTCCCTCGTAAGCGAGGGGGTCGGCCGGGGCCGACACCTCACCTCCCCGGGCCGGCGGGATGCTCCCGCTGTCGTCCATCTTCCGGCCCCCGTCTTCGCGCTCGATCGTCTCCACGTGTCAAGAGTGGGGAAAACACTGGTCCGGACCGCGCCGCTGACCAGAAGTCAGCGTCAATCGGACGCTTTCTGACCACTGGTTTATGACAGAGTCAGTTGTTGCGCTGTTCCTGATCCGGTGCAAGCCGGTTCCCGGCCGCCTCCCCCGTCCCGCCCATCGCGCCCGGCGCGGCCCCCGCGTCATCGTCCCTGACCAGACCGAGGATCCGGCGGCCGCCAAGGCCCAGCGCCATCAGGCTCAATCCGTCGAACAGCAGGGCGAGCGAGAAGAACGTTCCGATCACGTACAGGCTGTTGCCGGGCCAGTTGGACAGGATCAGGATGCCCAGCAGCAGCCCGAAGGCGCCCTGGACCAGGGCGATCCCGAAGTTCGTGCCGCGCACCACCAGGGCGCCGACGAGGCGGAACACCCCGGCGGTGAGGAAGAGCAGGGCCGCGAACATGGTCAGGGCCTCGGCGCTCGCCTCCGGGCGGCGCAGGATCACGACGCCAGCGGCCAGGTTGACGGCCGCGACGATGACGGCGAGCCAGAAGTAGCTGGTCCCCCGCGACTGCACGGCGTGCACGAGACCGACGACGCCGCCGATGAGCAGCAGCCAGCCGAAGAGGAACATCGAGGTCAGGGCGGCCACGTTCGTGTAGACCAGGCCCACCAGCCCGGCCAGGACGAGGATCACCCCGAGCAGGGTCATCAGCCCGAAGCCGCGCTTCAGCTTCTTCTTCTCCCGCTGCCGCGAGTCCGGGTCACTGCGGTCGGCGCCCATGGGCGTGCCACCTCCTCGGCACCCCCCGGAGTCGGACTCCCTTGATCATAGGATCGGCTGCCCGGGATAGCATCCCGCGCATGGACGCAGCCCTCCACCACACGGTCGGCGACGGGGTCGCCACCGTCGTCATCTCGCACCCGGCCAAGCGGAACGCCATGACCGCCTCCATGTGGCGGGAGCTTCCGGAGCTGCTGGAACTGCTCGCCGAGGACGACGCCGTACGGGTGCTCGTGCTGACCGGGGCCGGTACGACCTTCTGCGCCGGGGCCGACATCTCCTCGCTCACCGGCAAGGAAGACCCGCAGGCCGTGGCCGTGGCCGCCGAGGAGGCCCTCGCGGCCTTCCCGAAGCCGACGCTGGCCGCGATCCGCGGGTTCTGCGTCGGCGGCGGCAGCCAGCTGGCGGCGGCGTGCGACCTGCGCTTCGCGGAGGAGGGCGCGTCCTTCGGGGTGACCCCGGCGAAGCTGGGCATCGTCTACCCGGCCTCCTCCACCCGCCGGCTGGCCTCGGTGGTCGGCCCCGCGTGGGCCAAGTACCTGCTGTTCTCCGCCGAGTTGATCGGGGCGGAGACGGCCCTGCGGGCCGGGTTCCTGAACGAGCTGCTGCCGGCGGGCGGCCTGGAGGAGCGGGTGGCCGCCTTCGCCCGGACCCTGACCACCCGCTCGCGGCTGACGCAGGCCGCCGCCAAGGAGTTCGCGGACGGCCGCACCGACCGGGACGCGTACTGGGCGGCCCAGGCCGCCGCGAGCGGCGACACCGCGGAGGGTGTCGCCGCGTTCCTGGAACGGCGGCCCCCCGCCTTCGGCTGGCCTTCTAGCTGAGCGGGTTGGCGGCGCGCATCCGGGCGACGAGCTCGGCCGGCGCCTTCTGCGGGGAACCCGCGTCGTACGGCGGCTGCGGGTCGTACTCGCACAGCAGCTGCACGGCCTGCGCGTACTCGTCCCCGGAGATCCGGCCGAGCAGCCCGAGGCCCATGTCGATGCCGGAGGACACCCCGGCGGCGGTGACGTACTTGCCGTCGAAGACCACCCGCTCGCCCGTCGGCTCGGCGCCGAAGGGGACCAGCCTGTCGAGGTAGAGCCAGTGGCTGGTGGCCCGCCGCCCCTCGAGCAGGCCGGCGGCCGCGAGGAGCAGCGAACCCGTGCAGACGGAGGTGGTCCAGGTGGTCGTGGCGTCCACGGCCCTCAGCCAGTCGAGCACGGCCGGGTTCTTCATCTCCGCCTCGGGGTGCGGGCCGCCGGGCACGATGACGATGTCCGGCCGGGTCACCTCGTCGAGCGCCTTGTCGGCGACGAGCCCCAGCACCCCGTTGTCCGTCCGCACGGGACCGGGGCGCTCCGCGACGAACACGGTCTCGGCGTCGGGGATCCGGCTGAGGGTCTCGTAGGGCCCGACGGCGTCGAGCGCGGTGAAACGGTCGTAGAGCAGTACGGCGATCTGCATGGCTCCTCCGGAGCGGTAGGCCGCCCCGTTCGCGGGGCGGAAACATGTGTGTGTACCGGGCGCCGGTTCAACGCCCGCGACGCGCCCGGCGGCACGCCCTCCTCCCCGGCCCGCCGCACGGGCGGTGCGGGGACCGCGTCAGGGAAGGGGCTTGCGGCCGAAGCGGCGGCGGTATTCGGCCGGGGGCTGGCCCAGGGTTTTGACGAAGGCCCGGCGCAGGGCCTCCGGGGTGCCGTAGCCGCACGAGCGGGCGATCTGCGCGATGCCCTCCCCGCCCTCCTCCAGCAGCCGCCGCGCGTGTTCCACCCGCACCCGCTCCACGTACCGCCCCGGGGTGACCCCCGTCTCCGCCTGGAAGGCCCGCGCGAAGTGCCTGGGCGACAGCGCCGCCCGGGCCGCCAGGGCCTCCACGCCCAGGTCGCCGTCCGGGTGCTCGGCGATCCACTGCTGGACGTCCCGCAGCGGCTCCCGCCGGGCCGTCTGCGCCGCCAGCTGCGCGCTGAACTGCGCCTGGTTCCCGGGGCGGCGCAGGAACACCACCAGGTGCCGGGCGATCACCAGCGCCGCGTCCCGCCCCAGGTCCTCCTCCACCAGGGCCAGCGCGAGGTCGATCCCGGCGGTGACCCCGGCCGAGGTGGCGACGGGCCCGTCCCGGACGTAGATGGGGTCCGGCTCCACCGACACCAGCGGGTAGTCCCGGGCCATCCGCTCGCACACCGACCAGTGCGACGTGGCCCGCCGCCCGTCCAGCAGCCCGGCCTCGGCCAGCAGCAGTCCCCCGGTGCAGACCGACACCAGCCGGCCCGCGCGACCCCCGTACGCGCGCAGCCAGCGGGTGAGCCTCGGTTCGAAGTCGGCCGTGTAGCGCCCGCCCGGCACCAGGAGGGTGGTCCGCGGACCGGGGCGGGCATCCTCCAGAGCGCCGTCCGGCAGCAGGGTCAGCCCGCTGCTGGTGCGCACCGCGGCGCCGCCGAGGGAGACGGTGCGGATGGCGTACCCCTCCTCCCCCGGGAGACGGCCTGCTCCGTCGAAGACCTCGACGGGGCCGGTGACGTCCAGGCTCTGCACCCCGTCGTAGAGGACGACGAGCACGTTTCGCGGTGACATGGCTCCATCCTGTGACCGCGGACGGGATGGCCGCAATGACGGGTACCCCACCTATCCGGACACGGGCGGGGAAAGCGGCGGAGGGTGCGATCCTGGGGCGGTCCCCACCGCGCCGTCCGGAGTACCGTCCTGAACACCGTCCTCGCCGAGTCCCTGTCCGTCGCCCTGCTGCTCGCCGTGCTGGCCTTCGCCGTGCTGCGCCCGCGCGGTCTCCCCGAGGCGGCGGCCGCCGTGCCGGCCGCCGGGCTGCTCGTCGCCCTGGGGGTGGTGTCGCCGGCCGACGCCTGGGAGCAGACGCGCGAGCTGCTGCCGGTGGTGGGGTTCCTGGCCGTGATCCTGGCCCTCGCCCAGCTGTGCGCGGACGAGGGGCTGTTCCGGGCCGCCGGGGCGGCCGTGGCCCGGCGCGCGGCCGGGCGGGGGGCGGCGGGGCTGCTGGGCGGGGTGTTCCTGGTGGCCTCGGCGGTCACCGCCTCGCTGAGCCTGGACGCCACGGTGGTGCTGCTGACACCGGTGGTACTGGCGACGTCGGCCCGGCTGGGCGCCCGGCCCCGCCCGCACGTGTACGCCACCGCGCACCTGGCCAACTCGGCCTCGCTGCTGCTGCCGGTGTCGAACCTGACGAACCTGCTGGCCTTCGCCGCGAGCGGGCTCACCTTCACCCGGTTCGCGGCGCTGATGGCGGCGCCCTGGGCGGTCGCCATCGCCGTGGAGTACGCGGTGTTCCGCCGCTTCTTCCGGGCGGACCTCGCCGCCCCGCCCGAGCACGTGCCCGAGGCGGCCGAGCCGGCGCCCGTGCCGCGGTTCGCCCTCGTCGTGCTGCTGCTGACCCTGGCGGGCTTCGCGGTGGCCTCCTTCGCGGAGGCCAGTCCCGCCTGGGCCGCGCTGGCCGGTGCGGTGGTGCTGGGCGTACGGGCCCTGCGGCGCCGCGAGACCACCCCGCGGCGGCTGGCGGCCTCCACCGCGCCGGCGTTCTGCCTGTTCGTGCTGGCGCTGGGGGTGGTGGTACGGGCCGTGGTGGGCCACGGGCTCGGCGACGGGCTGGAGTGGCTGCTGCCCGACGGGGACTCGCTGCCCGCGCTCCTGGCGGTGGCCGGGGTGGCCGCCGTCCTCGCCAACCTGATCAACAACCTGCCCGCGGTGCTCGCGCTGCTGCCGCTGGCCGCCCCCGGCGGGCCGGGGGTGGTGCTGGCCGTGCTGATCGGCGTGAACATCGGCCCGAACCTCACGTACGTCGGCTCCCTGGCCACCCTGCTGTGGCGGCGGCTGCTGCACGCGCACGGCGAGGACGTCCGGCTGGGCGACTTCACCCGGCTCGGGCTGCTGACCACGCCGGTGACCGTCGCGGCGGCGGTGACGGCCCTGTGGGCGGGCCTGCGGCTGATCGGCGGGTAGGGCGGCGGCGCGCCGATAGGATCGGGGCATCATGACTGCAACCCTCGTCGCCAAGAACCTCACCGCCGCGCACGGTGAGCGCACGCTCTTCGCCGGTCTCGACCTCGTCGTCGCGCCCGGCGACGTCATCGGCCTCGTCGGCGTCAACGGCGCCGGGAAGTCGACCCTGCTGCGCCTGCTCGCCGGGCTGGACACCCCCGAGACCGGGGAGCTTCGGCTCTCCCCGCCCGGGGCGGCCATCGGCCACCTCCCGCAGGAGCCCGAGCGCCGCGAGGGCGAGTCGGTGCGCGAGTTCCTGGCCCGCCGGACCGGCGTGGCCGCCGCGCAGGCGGCGCTGGACGAGGCCACGCAGGGGCTGGTGGACGGCACCCCGGGCGCCGACGACGCGTACGCCGACACCCTCGACCGCTGGCTGAACCTCGGCGGCGCCGACCTCGACGAACGCGCCCAGGAGGTCGCCGACGAGCTGGGTCTGGCCGTGAGCCTGGACCTGCCGATGTCGGCCCTGTCCGGCGGCCAGGCCGCCCGGGCGGGCCTGGCCTCCCTCCTCCTGTCCCGCTACGACGTGTTCCTCCTCGACGAGCCCACCAACGACCTCGATCTGGCGGGCCTGGAGCGCCTGGAGCGGTTCGTGACGGGACTCCGCGCCGGTACGGTGGTCATCAGCCACGACCGCGAGTTCCTGACGCGGACGGTCACCAAGGTCCTCGAACTGGACCTGGCGCAGCAGCAGATCAACCTCTACGGCGGCGGCTACGAGTCGTACCTGGAGGAGCGCGCGCGGGCCCGCAGCCACGCCCGCGAGGACTTCGAGGAGTACGCGGACAAGAAGGCCGCGCTCGAAGGCCGGGCGCAGATGCAGCGCAACTGGATGGACAAGGGCGTGCGCAACGCCCGCCGCAAGTCCACCGACAACGACAAGATCGGCAAGGCGCTGCGCGGCGAGTCCAGCGAGAAGCAGGCCGCCAAGGCCCGCCAGACGCAGCGGGCGATCGAGCGCCTGGAGGTCGTGGAGGAGCCCCGCAAGGAGTGGGAGCTGCGCATGGAGATCGCGGCGGCCCCGCGCTCCGGCTCGGTGGTCGCCACCCTGCGCGAGGCGGCGGTCAAGCGCGGCGGCTTCTCCTTCGGCCCGGCGAGCCTGCAGATCGACTGGGCGGACCGGGTGGCGATCACCGGGGCCAACGGCGCCGGCAAGTCCACCCTGCTCGCGGTCCTGCTGGGCCGGCTGGCCCCCGACTCCGGCTCGGCCGTCCTCGGCTCGGGCGTCCTGGTCGGCGAGGTCGACCAGGCGCGCGGCCTGTTCCTCGGCGAGGAGTCGCTGCTGGAGGCGTTCTGCGCGGCCGTTCCGGACACCGAGCCGGCCGAGGTGCGCACGCTGCTGGCCAAGTTCGGCCTGAAGGCGGCGCACGTGCTGCGCCCGGCGGCGAGCCTGTCCCCCGGCGAGCGCACCCGGGCCGCCCTGGCGCTGCTCCAGGGGCGCGGGGTGAACCTGCTGGTGCTGGACGAGCCGACGAACCACCTGGACCTGCCGGCGATCGAGCAGCTGGAGTCGGCCCTGGAGTCCTACGAGGGCACGCTGCTGCTGGTCACGCACGACCGTCGGATGCTGGACGCGGTGCACGTGACGCGGCGCCTCGAGGTCGTCGCCGGCAAGGTCACCGAACTCTGACGTCACCGGGCTCGGACGTCACCCGGCACGGGCGCAACCGGGCGCCCCGGGGCCCCGGCCCGCGCGTTGCGCGCGGCCGGAGCCCGGGCCGGGGGTCTAGAACTCGTCCGGGCCCTTGCCGTGGGTGCGGTGTTTACGGGGCTCGGCCGGGTCCTGCTCGGGGGCCCCGGGGCGGTCGAGGCGGCTCGCCTCGTCGGTGTCCTCGCGCCGGACGGGCGCGGGCTCCGGCTCCGGCCTGGATTCCGGGGCGGAGCGCTGGCGCTCGGCGCGCGGCTTGCGGTGCTGCTGCCGTCCTGCGTCATCGTGGTGGAGCGGGACGCCTCCGGCGCCGCCTTGCTCGTCCATGACGGATCCTCCTCGCCCCCGGGTCGCTGTCCCCCTCGCCAGGCTGCTGCCCGGAGCGCCTTCCCGCAAACCGGCCCGCTCAGGCGGGGCGGCCGGCCGGGGGTCGCCGGTCGCGGGCCATCCTGCGGGCCACGAAGGCGCGCGGCAGGTGCCGGACCGCGAAGGCGTACGCCTGGTAGTGGCGGCCCGTGACGCTGATCGGGCGGCGGCGGGCGAGGTCGCGCAGGGCCTTGGCCACCACGGCCTCCGGCTCCAGCCACACCGCGTCGCGCAGGGCGCTGACGTCCATTCCGGCGCGTTCCTGGAACTCGGTACGGGTGAAGCCGGGGACGACCGCGAGCACGCGGACCCCGTAGGGCTCCATGTCGATCCGGAGGGATTCGCTGAAGGCGGTGATCCAGGCCTTCGCCGCCCCGTAGGTGCCGGTCGGGAGGAGGCCGGCGACGGAGGAGACGTTGAGGACGGCGCCCCGGCGGCGTTCGCGCAGGCCCGGCAGGAGGGCGTGGGTGAGCCGGAGCGGGACCTTCACGAGGAGGTCGAGCATCCGCTCCTCGTCCTCCACGGGGTTGTACGGGTAGGGCGCGGGCAGGCCGAACCCGGCGTTGTTGACGAGGACGTCGACGGGCCGGGCGGTGTCGGCGAGCCGGTCGGCGACGGCGGCGAGGGCCGCGGGGTCGAGCAGGTCGGCGGGCAGCACCTCGCAGGTGCTGCCGTCGGTCCGGGCCAGCTCGGCGGCCAGGGCCTCCAGGCGGTCCTTGTCCCGGGCCACGAGGACCAGGTCGCAGCCCTTGGCGGCGAAGGCCCGCGCGAAGGCGGCGCCGAGGCCGGCGCTGGCCCCGGTGATCAGTACGGTGGTGGGCACGTGGGCTCGCTCTCGGGTGTTCAGGCGGTTCGGGTGGCGGGGGTGAAGGCGGCGGCCGTGGGCGAGGCCCAGGCCTGGGCGACGTCCACCAGGAACCTGGCCTCGTCCTCCAGGTCCCCGTCCTCGGCGGAGGCCCGCATCACGGCCGGGAGGTCCAGCGCGGGGGCCCGTGGCGGCTGTCCGGGCGATCCGGGCAGTCCGGCGAGCTTCGCCCGCCGGGCCTCCTTCAGTACGCAGGCCAGCGCGGCGGCGGTGCGCCGCTGCTCGGGGACGCCCGTACCGGCGACATGGCCGCGGGCGAGTTCGGGGACGCCCGGGGTGACGTACTCCCCCAGGATCAGGATCGCGTCGCGGGTCTCGATGACCTTGCGGTAGACGAGCAGGTTGCGCGGCACGGGCGGCCAGAGCAGTTCCAGCAGCCGCCCGGTGCGGGGTTCGGTGAGGACCACGTAAGGGACCGCGTGGACCAGGTCCCGCCACAGCGGCCACAGCCGCCAGGCGGTGGCGGTGTCGGCGAGGGTGCGGCGCAGCGCGAACACGGTGGGCACGAGGATCGCGGCGGCCCGCAGCAGGCCGTGCAGGCTCATCATCAGCGGCAGGGCGGGCAGTGCCCAGGTGCTGCCGAAGAGGGCCTTGAGCAGGTAGGCGAACCAGAACGCCCAGGCAAACGCGGTGCCCAGGCCGAACAGCCGCAGTCCCAGGGCGAGCGCGCGGCTTTCCGAGCGGCGGCCGTAGCGCCAGCAGACGAAGACGCAGATGGTGTTGGCGATCAGGTGGGCGGAGATGAGGACGAGCCAGTACGCGAGGGAGGGCACGGGCGTCCCGGCGGTCGGGATGGTGTGCGTGCCGTGCTCGGGGGCGCCCGCGTCCAGGGTGATGAGGACGGCGAACCAGAGCACCGTGCCCGCCCAGGAGGCGAGTTGGAGCCTGCGTCCGCGGGTGGCGGCGGCGACGAAGTAGAGCACGGCACCGGCCGACAGGACGCCGATGAGGTTGCGGACGAGACCGACGGTGTGGGCGTACGAGGGCTCGCGGCTCATGGCGTACGTGACGACGGCGGGCAGGTTGAGGGTCATCGCGGCGGCCGCGGTGGCGACGGCCAGCCACAGTCCGCGCTGCTCCGGGGAGCGCAGCGCGCCGGGGGCGCGGATCAGCACGGCTATCCACAGGCAGACCACACCGGGGACGGCGAGCCAGTCCCCGGCGGCGGCGAGCTCAGCTGCCATCGCGGTGGCCCCGTGCGCAGCCCATGGCTGACTCCAGCCGGGCCAGGGCTCCCCGGGGGGCCGCGCCGCGGCGGGGGTGGCCGGCGGTGGAGGTGCGGATGCGGATCATGCTCGCGAGCATCTCCGCCTCCTTCTCCTGGCGGGTGGTGTAGTTGGTGCGGCCGCGGACGACGGGGGCCCGGCCGTCGTTCTCCTCGCCCTCCAGGGAGTGGTGGCCGAAGAGGATGTGCCCGAGTTCGTGGAGCACGATGTGCTCCCGGTGCAGGGGGGTGGTGTGGGCCTCGTAGAAGACGTAGTCGACGGTGTCGGTGCCGACCCACAGCCCGCAGACGCCGGATTCGGCGGCCTCCCTGGGCAGCGGGTGGAGCCGGATGGGGCGGCCGCGCCGGTCGGCCATGTGCGCGCAGAGGCCCGCCAGGGAGAACGGGGTCGTCAGGTCCAGGCGACCGAGAATGGTCTCGCAGCGTTTGCGCAGGCTGAGGTCCCGGTAGGGCATGTTTTCCCTCTTCGGACCCTTTCTCGGGCAGCGGCGGTAGGCGTGGGGGGTGGGCATCGGCATGGCGTCCTGTGCCTTGGGGCGGCCTCGGAGGTGCGCCCCCCGAGGGGAAAGGGGGAACGCCCGTCCGCGCGCGCGAACGGGCGTTCCGCCATCCCTACCGATCTTCCCGGGGAGTTGGCAAGGAAGTTCCCCTGGCGGGGGTGGCTATTCGGCCACCCCTGCCGAAGGCTCCTCCGGGCCGTGGACCCGGGTGCCGCTAGCGGCGGCCGCGGCCCTCCTCGGGGCTGCTGAGACCGGCCCGGCGGAGTGCGTCGGCCATGGCGCTGTTGGCCGGGGCGGGGCCGGAGCGCTGCCCTGCCCCGCCCTGGCCGCCCTGTCCGCCCGCGCCCTGGCGCCGGCCGTCGCCGCCGCGCCGGCCCTGGCCCTGGCCCTGGCCACCGCCGCGCTGCTGCGGGGGCCGGCCGCCACCGCGGCGGTCGCCCTGCCTCTCGTCCCGCTGGCGGGGGGCGCCGGCACCGCGCTCGGCGCCCGCCTCGTCCTCCAGGCGCAGGGTGAGGGAGATCCGCTTGCGCGGGATGTCCACGTCCATGACCTTGACCCGGACGATGTCGCCCGGCTTCACCACGTCGCGCGGGTCCTTGACGAAGGTCTTCGACAGGGCCGACACGTGTGCGAGTCCGTCCTGGTGGACGCCGATGTCGATGAAGGCGCCGAAGGCGGCGACGTTGGTGACCACGCCCTCCAGGATCATGCCGGGCGCCAGGTCGCCGATCTTCTCGACGCCCTCCTTGAAGGTGGCCGTCCTGAACGCGGGGCGCGGGTCGCGGCCGGGCTTCTCCAGCTCGCGCAGGATGTCGGTGACCGTGGGCAGGCCGAAGGCCTCGGTGACGAACTGCTCGGGCCGCAGGGAGGAGAGCACGGAGGTGTTGCCGATCAGCGCCGCCACCTCGGTGCCCGCCTGCTTGCCCATGGCCCGGACCACGGGGTAGGCCTCGGGGTGCACGCTGGAGAAGTCCAGCGGGTCGTCCCCGCCGCGGATCCGCAGGAAGCCGGCGCACTGCTCGTACGCCTTCGGGCCCAGGCGGGCCACGTCCTTGAGGCCCTTGCGGCTGCGGAAGGGGCCGTTGGCGTCGCGGTGGGCGACGATGTTCTCGGCGAGGGTGCCGCTGATGCCCGACACCCGGGAGAGCAGCGGGGCGGAGGCGGTGTTGACGTCCACGCCGACGCCGTTCACGCAGTCCTCGACGACCGCGTCGAGCGAGCGGGACAGCTTCAGCTCGGACAGGTCGTGCTGGTACTGGCCGACGCCGATGGACTTCGGGTCGATCTTGACCAGTTCGGCGAGGGGGTCCTGGAGGCGGCGGGCGATCGAGACCGCGCCGCGCAGGGACACGTCCATGTCCGGGAGTTCCTGCGAGGCGAAGGCCGAGGCGGAGTACACGGAGGCGCCGGCCTCCGAGACCATCACCTTGGTGAGCTTCAGCTCGGGGTGGCGGGTGATGAGGTCCCCGGCGAGCTTGTCCGTCTCGCGGGAGGCGGTGCCGTTGCCGATGGCGACCAGCTCGACGGAGTGCTGCGCGGCGAGGCGGGCCAGCTTGGCGATGGACTCGTCCCACTTGTTGGCCGGGACGTGCGGGTGGATCACGTCGGTGGCGACGACCTTGCCGGTCGCGTCGACGACGGCCACCTTGACGCCGGTGCGGAAGCCCGGGTCCAGGCCGAGCGTGGCACGGGTGCCGGCGGGGGCGGCGAGCAGCAGGTCGCGCAGGTTGGCGGCGAAGACCCGGACGGCCTCGTCCTCGGCGGCGGCGCGCAGCCGGGTCCGCAGGTCGATGCCGAGGTGCACCTGGATCTTGGTGCGCCAGGCCCAGCGGACGGTGTCGGCGAGCCACTTGTCGCCGGGGCGGCCGCGGTCGGCGATGCCGAAGCGGCGGGCGATGACGCCCTCGTACGTGGAGGGGCCGGGGGTGTCGGAAGGCTCCTCGGGCTCCAGGTCCAGGGAGAGGACGTCCTCCTTCTCGCCGCGCAGCATGGCCAGGACGCGGTGCGAGGGGAGGGCGGTGAAGGGCTCGGCGAAGTCGAAGTAGTCGGAGAACTTGGCGCCCGCCTCCTCCTTGCCCTCGCGGACCTTCGCGGCGAGCCGGCCGCGGCCCCACATGCGCTCGCGGAGGTCGCCGATCAGGTCGGCGTCCTCGGCGAACTTCTCGGTGAGGATGGCGCGGGCGCCCTCCAGCGCGGCGGCCGGGTCGGCGACGCCCTTGCCGGCGTCGACGTACGCGGCCGCGGCCGTGGCGGGTTCGGCGGAGGGGTCGGCGAGCAGGCCCTCGGCGAGGGGCTCCAGGCCGGCCTCGCGGGCGATCTGGGCCTTGGTGCGGCGCTTGGGCTTGAAGGGGAGGTAGATGTCCTCCAGCCGGGCCTTGGTGTCGGCCGCGGCGATCCGGGCCTCCAGCTCCGCGTCGAGCTTGCCCTGCTCGCGCACGGAGTCGAGGATCGCGGAGCGGCGGTCCTCCAGCTCGCGCAGGTACCGCAGCCGCTCCTCCAGGGTGCGCAGCTGGGCGTCGTCGAGCATCTCGGTCGCTTCCTTGCGGTAGCGCGCGATGAACGGCACGGTGGAGCCGCCGTCGAGCAGCTCGACGGCGGCCTTGACCTGCCGTTCCCGTACGCCGAGCTCCTCGGCGATCCTGCCTTCGATGGACATGGTCACTGTGCGGTCCCGCCTGCCTTCGTGCGTTTGCGTGGAAGGCTGTCAATTGTGGCAGGTGCCGCCGGTGGACCGCGGGAGCCCCTCGGCCCTGTCCCCCGAGGTCGCGCCCTAGCGGCTCGATGCAAGAGCGCCGATCGGGCCACTCTGCGTCCTGCGCGGCCGGCGGTGGTCCGCCGCCGCCGGGGCGGCCGGAAATCGCCCTGACGCGGCGTGCGAGCCGCCACACCCAGGGGGTGGGCGGCGTACGCGTGTCCGAATATCGCCCCTCATCTGACGCGCGGTCACCACGCGCACCCGCCCGGCCGCACCCGGAATCCGGCCCGCCGCGCGCCCCGTACGGGCACGAAAGCGCACGTCAGACGCCCCTCCCGGCCGTCGCCACGGCCCCGGATCATGACGGCCGAATGGCGATCGTGTGACAGCAGGAGCCATGGACATGACCTGAGGCGCCACGGGTGAATACGGTCGAACGACGAGACCTTGACCGATCTGTCTCCCCTACCCCTTGGAGCTCTTCGTGCACCGCAAAGTCATCGCCCCGAGCGTCCTGGCCGCCTCACTCCTGCTGGTGATCCCGGCATCGGCGGCCAGCGCGGGTCCCGGCGCCCCGGGTATCGGCGACACCTACTACCCGGCCAGCGGGAACGGCGGCTATGACGTCTCCCACTACGACCTGCGGCTCCAGTACCAGCCGAAGACCGACCTGCTGGAGGGCACGGCCACCCTCCTGGCGACCGCCAAGCAGGACCTGTCCCGCTTCAACCTCGACTTCGGCCTCAAGGTCAGCGAGGTCCGGGTCAACGGTGCCAAGGCGAAGTTCGCGACCTCGGGCGCGCACGAGCTCGAAGTGACCCCGGCGCAGCCGCTCCAGAAGGACCGTCAGGCCACGGTCGTCGTCAAGTACGCGGGCAAGCCCTCCGAGTTCAAGGTCGACGGCTGGTCGGCCTGGCAGCGCACCCCGGACGGCGGCGTGGCGGCGCAGGAGCCGGACGCGGCGGCCTGGTGGTTCCCGAGCAACGACCACCCCCTCGACAAGGCCACCTTCGACGTGTCCGTCAACGTCCCGGACGGCACCCAGGCCATCAGCAACGGCGTGCTGCAGTCGCAGAGTTCGAAGCTCGGCTGGACCCGTTACAACTGGCGGTCCAACAAGCCGCAGGCCACCTACCTGGCGACCCTCGCGATCGGCAAGTTCGACATCACCACCGACAAGACGGCGAACGGCCTGCCGATCCTGAACGCGTACAGCAAGGACCTCGGCGACAACGCGGGCTCGGCGCGCGCGAGCGTCGAGCGGACCGGCGAGGTCGCGGAGTGGCTGGAGGGCGTCTTCGGCCCGTACCCCTTCAACGCGCTCGGCGGCTACGTCCCGAACGTCCCCAGCGGCTTCGCCCTGGAGACCCAGACCCGGCCCTTCTACAGCCCGCGCCAGTTCGCGAACGGCGCCAACGTCTCCGTCGTCGTCCACGAGCTGGCCCACCAGTGGTACGGGGACAGCGTGTCCGTCGACAACTGGAAGGACATCTGGGTCAACGAGGGCTTCGCCCGCTACAGCCAGTGGCTCTGGTCGGAGAAGGAGGGCGAGGGCACCGCGCAGGAGCTCGCCGACTGGGCGTACGCCTCCCGCCCGGCCGAGGACCCGTTCTGGCAGGTCAAGCCCGGCGACCCGGGCCCGGACAACCAGTTCCACGGCGCCGTGTACGACCGCGGTGCGATCGCGATCCAGGCGCTGCGCAACGAGGTCGGCGACGAGAAGTTCTTCCAGATCCTCAAGGGCTGGCCGACCGAGCGGGCCTACGGCAACGCCAAGGTCGGGGACTTCGTCCGGTACGCGGAGAAGATCTCGAACAAGCCCCTCGCCCAGCTCTTCGAGACCTGGCTGTACACCCCGGGCAAGCCGGCCTTCGCCCCGCCGGCCGCCAAGTCCGGCGCCCGCACCCTCCAGTCCCCGGCCAAGCCGGCCGCGGAGCCCAAGTCCTGGAAGAAGATCGCCGCGACGAACACCGTCCACGAGCACTGATCCACGCGCACGGACGCGCCCACGCCGATCCGCGCGCCGGCACCCGTCAGCGGGTGCCGGCGCGCCACCGCGCCCGCGCCGCCCGGGCCCGCGGCAGGTAGCGCAGCCGCTCCGGCAGCACCGGTACGAGGAGCCGTACGGCCGTACTGAACCGCCGGAGCCGGCGCTCCTGCGCGGGGGTCCACTCCAGACCGATGGCGGCCCGGGCGTCGGGCGGCATGTACCCGACGGTGACGAAGGCCCGGAAGCGCAGGTAGCCGGCGCGCAGGGCCGGCCAGGTGAGCCGCAGCAGCAGCCGCAGCACCGGGGAGCCCACCTCGGGGCGGGGCAGGTCCGCGTCGGTGGCGACCAGTTCGCGGGCCACCTTCGTGGGCTCGATCTCCTCGGCCAGCATCCGCCGGTAGTAGGGCCAGAACTCCTCGACGGTCTGTGGCATGTCCCGGTCGCGCAGCCCCAGGATCCGCCCCACCCGCAGCCACTCCGCGTACAGCTGCCGCTCGTGGGCGGGGGTGATGGGCCGGAACAGGTAGCGCCCCGCGTACAGCGCGACGGGGAATCCGGTGGCGTGCACCCAGGCGTAGCAGGCCGGGTCCAGGGAGTGGTAGCGCCGGCCCCGGGTGTCCGTACCCCGGATCTCCTTGTGCAGCCGGCGCACCCGGCGCCCTTCCGCGACGGCCTCCGCCCCGCCGTACACCCACAGCATCACGGAGCGCAGCGAGCGCTCGCCCCGGCCCCAGGGGTCGGTGCGGAAGACGGAGTACTGGTCGACGCCGGCACCGACGGCCGGGTGGGCCACCTGCATGGTGAAGGCGGCGGGCAGGGTCAGCAGGGACCGCACGTCCCCGGCGGTCGACCACAGCACCCCACCGGGCGGCGGCGGCTCGGGATCGAGCCCCCTGCCGGCTCTGACGGGTGCTATGTGATCCATGTCGTCCATGGGACCAATTATGCGAGCGCGAGAAGTCTTCGCCCCGGACAGAAAGTCTTGTCACGGGTGTTACCCAGAGGTAACCGCGGCTGCTTGGATTGCGGCGTCGATCTTCCCCGCAGGAACCACCGGACTGACGGAGACCCCCATGCCGCAGATCACGCACCGCCGCGCCCGCGCCGCCGCCACGGCCGTGGCCGCGACCGCCGCCGCAGCCCTCGCCCTCACCGCCGCGCCCGCCGCCACGGCCGCCGAGGACTCCGCCGCCCCGCGGCTGAGCGTCCTGACCTACAACGTGTTCCTGATGAGCAAGAGCCTGTACCCGAACTGGGGCCAGGACCACCGCGCCGCCGAGATCCCCCGGGCCTCCTTCTTCCAGGGCCACGACGTGGTGGTGCTCCAGGAGGCCTTCGACAACGGCGCCTCCGACGCCCTCCAGGCCAACGCCTCGGCGCAGTACCCGTACCAGACCCCGGTGGTGGGCCGCAGCAAGAGCGGCTGGGACGCCACGGGCGGCTCGTACTCCACCACGACCCCGGAGGACGGCGGCGTCACGATCCTCAGCAAGTGGCCGATCCTGCGCAAGGAGCAGGTGGTCTACAAGGACGCCTGCGGCGCGGACTGGTGGTCGAACAAGGGCTTCGCCTACGTCGTCCTGAACGTCAACGGCACCAGGGTCCACGTCGTCGGCACCCACGCCCAGTCCACCGACCCGGGCTGCGGCGCGGGCGAGGCGGCGCAGATGCGCAGCCGCCAGTTCAAGAACATAGACGCGTTCCTCGACGCCAAGAACATCCCGGCGAACGAGCAGGTCATCGTCGCGGGCGACATGAACGTCGACTCCCGCACCCCGGAGTACGCCTCGATGCTCGCGGACGCCGACCTCGCCGGCGCCGACACCCGCACGGGACACCCGTACTCCTTCGACACGGCGCAGAACTCGATCGCCAACTACCGCTACCCCACGGACCCCCGCGAGGACCTCGACTACGTCCTGTACCGCAAGGGCAACGCCCGCCCGGCGGGCTGGGAGAACAACGTGGTCAAGGAGCAGTCGACCCCCTGGACGGTCTCCAGCTGGGGCAAGTCATACACGTACTCCAACCTCTCGGACCACTACCCCGTCATCGGCCGCTGACGACCCGTGCCTGGGGCCGGTGTAGGCGAAAGACGGCGGGGGACGGCGAGGAACAGGGGCGGACGAACGCCTGCGAGGGGCGAATCAGCCCTCTCCCAGGGCCTTTGACCACTTGTCGGAGTCTGCGGGTGACTCTTTCACCCGCAGACTCCGACAGAGCACCGTCCAACCCCACACCCCCCAACTGGCACAAAAGGGCTACATGAGCCTTCTGTGCGACCCATGACCAGCCCAAGACGGCAGCCGGCCGCCGAGATCAGAGAAGCGCGTAGCGATCTGTCGCGCCGGGGCACTCCGCAGGGGGCTCTGATCGGCCTCTCGCGCGGGTAGTCGCGCCCCTGGCCCGGAATCTCGACTCTTGAGGGCCCGGATTCCCGGCGGGCCGCGCCCGGCCCCTCGCCTCATCGCTGAGGCGCCCGCTCCTCCAACGATGGACCGTGCCGTTTCTCTGGGGGTTTCCCGGCAGTCTTTCGGCAGTCCGGGGCGGGTCGGCCTGTCAAGGGTCGCCGAAGGCGATCACGAAGCGACGCGACGAAGGAGCGCCCTTGACAGGCCGGCACGAACCGGAAGGACGATGGGACTGACGGGAAACCCCCAACCAGCTCTGAGACGGGGCGAGGGGCTACCGCCCCCCGCACCCCCGGCCCGCAGACAGGGAGGCGGGTGGGCAACCGCCGCCCGACCCCCGGGGGGTCGAGGGGGAGATAGCGGGCCCGTGCCGCGACTCCCCCAGGCGGTCGCGCCCCGTCACCCCTCCCCGTACAGCCCCTCGATCAGTGCCCCGTACTTCTCCCTGACCACCCTGCGGCGGAGTTTCAGGGACGGGGTGAGTTCTCCCGTGGCCGGGCCCCATTCCTCCGCGAGCAGCCGGTAGCGTTTGATCTGCTCCGTGCGGTTGAGGCGGGCGTTCGCGGCGGCGACCGCGCGGGACGTCTCCTCCAGGACGGCCGGGTGTTCGGCCAGGCCGGCCAGGGAGGTGGTCTCGATGCCCCGGGCGGCCGCCCAGGCCGGGGCCAGTTCGGGGTCCAGGACGAGCAGGGCGACGAGGTAGGAGCGGCCGTCGCCGTGGACCAGGGCCTGGCCGATGAGCGGGTGTTCCTTGACGGTGTTCTCCACCAGCGCCGGGGAGACGTTCTTCCCGTTCGAGGTGATGATCAGCTCCTTCTTGCGGTCCGTCAGCCACAGGAAGCCGTCCTCGTCGAGCCGTCCGATGTCCCCGGTCGGGAACCAGCCCTCGGCGTCGGCCGCGCTCTCCACCGTCCCGTCGGGCCGCAGGTAGCCGCCGAAGACGGTCGCCCCGCGGGTGAGGACCTCCCCGTCCGCGGCGACCTTCAGCTCCAGCCCCTCGATGGGCCGGCCGACCGAGCCGAGCCGGAACCCGTCGGGGGTGTTGCTGTTGAGGGTGCACACGCCGGAGGTCTCGGTCAGCCCCCAGGCGTCCATGATGGTGATCCCCCAGCCGGCCCAGAAGCGGACCACGTCGATCGGCATCGGCGCGGTGGCGCTGGCCGTCCAGACGAGCCGGTCCAGCCCCGCCAGCCGCAGCAGCGGGTCCAGGACCCGTTCCTTCGCCCCGGCGTACGCGGCTTCGAGCGCGGCCGGCACGTCTTCGCCGCGTTCCTGGTGGGCGGCCCGGGCCCGGGCCAGGTCCCCGGCGGCGTCGATGGCGCGCCGCTGCTCCTCCGGCAGGCCCGCCAGGACCGCGCGTACGCCCGCGGCGAGCTTCTCCCAGACCCGGGGCACCCCGAAGAACTGCACGGGGCGCAGCTCGCGGACGGCGGCGGCCACCGCGGTGGGGTCGGCGACGAGGCGGACGTGGGCGGCGCGCAGCAGGGGCAGGTAGATGCCGAGGATCCGTTCGGCGATGTGCGCGAACGGCAGGTAGCAGACGTGCTCGGCGTGTTCGGGGAGCTGGACGCCTCGGTCGAGGCGGACGGACTGGAGCAGGATGTTGCGGTGGGTCAGCCGGACGCCCTTGGGGTCGCCGGTGGTGCCGGAGGTGTAGACGACGGTGAGGGGGTCCTCGGGGCGGGTCTCGCGCCAGGCCTTCTCGAAGCCGTCGGCGCGGTGCAGCCGGGCGCCGTCGGCGTAGACGGAGCCGTAGGCGGTGTGCGGGCCGGCTTCGGCGGCCTCCGCTATGACGAGGCGTTCCAGCGGGGTCCCGGGGTCGTCCAGCAGGGGCGCCCACCGGTCGCGTTCGCCGGCGCCTTCGACGACGGCCAGCCGGGCCCGGCTGTGGCGGGCGATGTGGGCGATCTGCTCGGGCGCGGAGGTCCCGTAGACGGTGACGGGGACGGCGCCGAGGTGGACGAGGGCGAGGTCGCTGAGCCAGTGCTCGGGGCGGTTGGCCATCATCAGCAGGACGTGTTCGCCGCGTTCGACGCCGAGGGCGGCGTAGCCGGCGGCGAGGACGGCGACCTCGTGGCGGACCTGGCCCCAGTTCAGGGTCTTCCAGCCGTCGGCCTCGCGCCAGGAGAGGGCGGGCAGGTCCGGGTGTTCGGCCGCGTTGCGGGCCAGCAGGGCGGGGAGGGTGATGTCCTCGGGTCGTCCGGGCAGTCGCAGGTTCGTGGTCATGGGCAGCTCCTGGCCGTTTCACATCGTTGGTGCGACAGCAATACTGTTGAACCCAAGCCGTGGATCAGAGAGCTCAGAGAGCGAGGAGCGGGCGATGGCCGACCAGGCGACCGAGCCGATGCTCACCGTGGACGAACTGGCGTCCAAGGCCGGTGTCACCGTCCGCACCGTACGGTTCTACAGCACGCGCGGGCTTTTGCCCCCTCCCGTGATCGGACCTCGTCGCGTGGGGCACTACGGGCCCGAGCACCTGTCGCGGCTGGCGCTGATCGAGGAGCTCCAGCACCAGGGCATGACCCTGTCGGCGATCCAGCGCTATCTGGACGCCCTGCCGGACGACCTGAGCGCGCACGACCTGGCGATCCACCGGGCGCTGGTGGCGACGTGGGCTCCGGACGCGGCGCAGGAGGTGTCGCGGGCGGAGTTGGAGAGGCGGGCGGGGCGGATCCTGTCGGACGGGGACCTGCGCCGGCTGGCGGCGATGAACGTGGTGGCGGGGTCCGGGGAGGGCTTCCGGGTGGACGTGGGCCTGCTGCGGCTGGGGGTGGCGCTGCTGGACGTACCGATCGCCCACGAGACGCTGCTGGTGGCGCGGGGGATCCTGCTGGAGCACGCGCGGACGGCGGCGCACCAGTTGACGGCGCTGTTCCGGGACGAGGTGTGGGGGCCGTTCACCGAGGACGAGGACGACCCGGAGCGGGTGGAGTCGATGAAGGCTCTGTCGGCGCACATGCAGCCGATGGTGGTGCAGGCACTGGTGACGGCCTTCCAGCGGTCCCTGAAGGAGGAGTTGCGGGCGGCGTTCGCCTCGGAGTGAGGGTAGGTTCGGCCGCATGGCGATCATCCATCACACCACGCTGTCCCCGACCAAACTCGAACTCCTCGCGGAGTGGCTGCCCTTGAGGCCCTGGTACCAGGGCGTGGGGACGTCCGCGCGGCTCGCGAAGGCGGGGGGTTTCCGGCTCGACGACCCCGAGGGCGAGGTGGGGGTCGAGTTCATGGTGGTCACCGACGGGTCCGGGCCGGAGCCGGTCTCCTACCTGGCGCCGCTGACCTACCGGGGCGCGCCGCTGGAGGGCGCGGAGGCGGGCCTGGTCGGGACGCTGGAGCACGGGGTGCTGGGGAAGCGCTGGGTCTACGACGGCGCCCACGACCCCGTCCTGGTGGAGCAGTTGCTGGCGCTGCTGGCGGGCGGGGCGGTGGCCCAGGCCCAGGGCGAGACCGCCACCCCCGATCCGACGGTCGAGGTCCGCTCCGAGGGGCGCGGCGTGCCGGCGGGCCTGACCGGCCCGGGGAGGGTGTCGGACACCGCCGCCGGTACGGAGGTCACGGCGGGGCCGGTGGGTCAGGACGCCCCGGTGCTGACGCTGACCCTGAGCCGGGTGCTGCGTCCCGGGCCCGCCTCCGGGGAGGGGCTGCTCGGGCAGGTGCTGGCCGGCTGGTCCGCCCCGGACGGCGCCGCGCACCGCGGGGCGTTCGCGCACCTGCGGGCCTGAGGCCCCGGCGGCTCCCGCCGGTCCGGCCCGTCCCGCCGGCCCCGGGCCCGCCTTCGCGGGCCCGGGACCTCTGGCCGTCCTAGTCGGCGTACGTCTCGCCGCGCTCGGCCTTCGCCACCAGCGAGGCCGGCGGGGTGAAGCGTTCGCCGTAGGTGGCGGCCAGCTCGCGGGCGCGGGCTACGAAGCCGGGCAGGCCGCCCTCGTAGCCGTTGATGTACTGGATCACGCCGCCGGTCCAGGCGGGGAAGCCGATGCCCATGATGGAGCCGATGTTGGCGTCGGCGATGGAGGTGAGGACGCCCTCGTCGAGGCAGCGGACGGTGTCCAGGGCCTCGGAGAAGAGCATCCGCTCCTTCATGTCCTCGAACGGGATCTGCGCGTCCGGCTTGGCGAAGTGTTCGCGCAGGCCGGGCCAGATGCGGCTGCGCTTGCCGTTCTCGTCGTACTCGTAGAAGCCTGCGCCCCCGCTGCGGCCGGGGCGGCCGAACTCGTCGACCATCCGGTCGATGACCCGGTCGGCCGGGTGTTCGGTCCACTCGCGGCCCTCGGCCTCGAAGGCCCTGCGGGTCTCGTTGCGGATCTTGCGCGGGAGGGTGAGGGTCAGCTCGTCCATCAGCGAGAGCACCTTGGCGGGGTAGCCGGCCTGGGCGGCGGCCTGCTCGACGGAGGCGGGCTCGATGCCCTCGCCGACCATGGCCACGCCCTCGTTGATGAACTGGCCGATGACGCGCGAGGTGAAGAAGCCGCGCGAGTCGTTGACGACGATCGGGGTCTTGTTGATCTGGCGGACCAGGTCGAAGGCGCGGGCGACGGCCTCGTCGCCGGTGCGGTCGCCCTTGATGATCTCCACGAGCGGCATCTTGTCGACGGGCGAGAAGAAGTGCAGGCCGATGAAGTCGGCGGGGCGCGAGACGCCTTCGGCGAGCCCGGTGATGGGGAGGGTGGAGGTGTTGGAGCAGAGCAGCGCGTCGGGGGCGACGACGTCCTGGATCTCCTGGAACACCTTGTGCTTGAGGGCGGTGTCCTCGAAGACGGCCTCGATGACGGCGTCGCAGCCGGTCAGGTCGGCGGCGTCGGCGGTCGGGGTGATCCGGGCGAGCAGCTCGGTGCGCTTGGCCTCGGTGGTGCGGCCCTTGGCGAGCGCCTTGTCGAGCAGCTTCTCGGAGTACGCCTTGCCCTTGGCGGCGGCCTCGGCGGTGACGTCCTTGAGGACGACCTCGATGCCCGCGCGGGCGCAGGAGTAGGCGATGCCGGCGCCCATCATGCCGGCGCCGAGGACGGCGACCTTGCGGACCTTGCGGGGCTCGGTCCCCCGGGGGCGGCTGCGGCCGGCGTTGACGGCCTGGAGGTCGAAGAAGAACGCCTGGATCATGTTCTTCGCGGTCTGGCCGGTGACCAGCTCGGTGAAGTAACGGGCCTCGATGGTCAGGGCGGTCTCGAAGTCGACCTGGGAGCCCTCGACGGCGCAGGCCAGGATGTTGCGCGGGGCCGGGTAGGGGGCGCCGTTCAGCTGCTTCTTGAGGTTGGCGGGGAAGGCCGGCAGGTTGGCGGCGAAGCGCGGGCTGGAGGGCGTACCGCCGGGGATCTTGTAGCCGGGGACGTCCCAGGGCTGCTTCGACTCGGGGTTGGCGTCGATGAAGGCGCGGGCCTTGGCCAGCATCTCCTCGGGGGTGGCGGCGAGTTCGTGGACCAGGCCGTTGGCCAGGGCGCGCCGGGGGTCGTACTGGGTGCCCTGGAGCAGGACCTTGAGCAGCGCGTCGGCGATGCCCATGAGGCGGACGGTGCGGGTGACGCCGCCGCCCGCGGGGAGCAGGCCGAGGGTGACCTCGGGCAGGCCGATCTTGGAGCCGGGGGCGTCGAGGGCGACGCGGTGGTGGGAGGCGAGGCAGATCTCGTAACCGCCGCCGAGGGCGGCGCCGTTGATGGCGGCGACGACGGGCTTGCCGAGGGTCTCGATGCGGCGCAGGGACCGCTTGATCTCGGTGCCGGTGTCGAAGGCGAGCCGTGCGTCCTCGGGGCGGAGGCGGATCATGTCCTTGAGGTCGCCGCCGGCGAAGAAGGTCTTCTTGGCGGAGGTGTAGATGATGCCTCGGATGGAGTCCTTCTCGGCCTCGGCGCGGTCGGCGACGGCCGCGATGGAGTCCTTGAAGGCCTGGTTCATGGTGTTGGCGGACTGGCCCGGGTCGTCGAGGACCAGGGTGACGACGCCGGTCTCGTCCTGTTCCCAGCGGATCGTGGTGGACTCGCTCATGTTCGCTACTTCCGTGTCAGAGGTGGGATCAGGGATCGGGGATCAGGACGGGTCAGACGCGTTCGACGATGGTGGCGACGCCCATGCCGCCGCCGACGCAGAGGGTGACGAGGCCGTAGCGCTTGTCCTGGCGCTCCAGTTCGTCGACGACGGTGCCCAGGAGCATGGCTCCGGTGGCGCCGAGGGGGTGGCCGAGGGCGATGGCGCCGCCGTTGACGTTGACCTTGTCCAGGGAGACGCCCATGTCCTTGACGAAGCGCAGCACGACGCCGGCGAAGGCCTCGTTCATCTCGATCAGGTCGATGTCGTCGATGGTCAGTCCGGCCTTGGCGAGGGCCTTGCGGGTGGCCGGGGCGGGGCCGGTGAGCATGATGGTGGGCTCGGAGCCGGAGACGGCGGCGGACACGATCCGGGCGCGCGGGCGCAGGCCGCCCCGCTCGCCGGCCTCGCGGGTGCCGATGGCGACGAGCGAGGCGCCGTCGACGATGCCGGAGGAGTTGCCGGCGTGGTGGACGTGGTCGATCTTCTCGATCCAGTGGTACTTCTGCAGGGCGACGGCGTCGAAGCCGCCGAGGTCGCCGATGTCGGCGAAGGAGGGCTTCAGCTTGGCGAGGGTGTCGGCGGTGGTGCCGGGGCGGACGAACTCCTCGTGGTCCAGGACGACCAGGCCGTTGCGGTCGGTGACGGGGACCACGGACTTCGCGAAGCGGCCCTCCTTGATGGCGGTGGCGGCGCGCTCCTGGGACAGGGCGGCGTACTCGTCCACGTCGCGCCGGGAGAATCCCTCGATGGTGGCGATCAGGTCGGCGCCGATGCCCTGCGGGACGAAGCCGGTGTCCCAGTTGGTCATGGGGTCGGCGAACCAGGCGCCGCCGTCGGAGGCCATGGGGACGCGGGACATGGACTCGACGCCGCCGGCGAGGACGAGGTCCTCCCAGCCGGAGCGGATCTTGGCGGCGGCCAGGTTGACGGCTTCCAGGCCCGAGGCACAGAAGCGGTTCTCCTGTACGCCGGCGACGGTGTCCGGCAGGCCCGCGGCGATGGCGGCGATGCGGGCGATGTCGGAGCCCTGGTCGCCGACGGGACCGACGACGCCGAGGACGATGTCGTCGATGGCGGCGGGGTCCAGGCCGGGGTTGCGCTCGCGCAGGGCGTCGATGAGGCCGACGACCAGGTCGATCGGCTTGGTGCCGTGCAGGGCGCCGTTGGCCTTGCCCCGGCCGCGCGGGGTGCGGATCGCGTCGTACACGTACGCTTCGGTGCTCACTGGTCAGGCCTTTCGAAGGTGTCCGAGGGGGAGGTCGGGGGCGGAGTCAGCCGAGGAGGGAGCGGCCGATGATCTCTTTCATGATCTCGGTCGTGCCGCCGTAGATGGTCTGGATGCGGCCGTCGGTGAAGGCGCGCGCCACCCGGTATTCGGTCATGTAGCCGTATCCGCCGTGCAGCTGGAGGCAGCGGTCGGCCACCCGCTTCTGGAGTTCGGTGGCCCACCACTTGGCCATCGAGGCGTGGACGTGGTCCAGTTCCCCGTTGGCGTGGTCGGTGATGCAGCGGTCGAGGAAGGTGCGGGTGACGGCGCACTCGGTGGCCATCTCGGCGATCTCGAACCGGATGTGCTGGAGCTTGGAGAGCGGCCGCCCGAAGGCCTCGCGTTCCTTGACGTACGTGGTGGTGATCTCCAGCAGGTGTTCGGCGGCGGTGATGGCGGCCATCGCGATGCCCATGCGCTCCTGCGCGAGGTTGGTCATCAGGTGGACGAAGGCCCCGTTCAGCTCGCCGAGGAGGTTCTCCTTGGGGACGCGTACGTCGTTGAAGAACAGCTCGGCGGTGTCCTGGGACTTCTGGCCGATCTTGTCGAGGTTGCGGCCGCGTTCGAATCCCTCGGCGCCGCGCTCGACGACCAGCAGGGACAGTCCGTGCGCCCCGCCCTCGGGGGTGGTCTTGGCGACGACGATGACCAGGTCGGCGAGGATGCCGTTGGAGATGAAGGTCTTGGAGCCGTTGAGCAGCCAGTGGTCGCCCCGGTCCTCGGCGGTGGTGCGGATCCCCTGGAGGTCGGAGCCGGCGCCGGGCTCGGTCATCGCGATCGCGGTGATGGTCTCGCCGGAGCAGAAGCCGGGCAGCCAGCGGCGCTTCTGCTCCTCGGTGCCCAGCGAGGTCAGGTAGGGGCCGATGATGTCGTTGTGCAGGCCGATCGCGAGTCCCGGGGCTCCGGCGCGGGTGAACTCCTCGGCGAGCACCGCCGCGTAGCGGAAGTCCGGGTTGCCTCCGCCGCCGTACTCCTCGGGGACGGCCAGGCCCAGCAGGCCCTGCCGGCCTGCGGCACGCCAGGCGTCCCGGCTGACGATGCCGTCCTTCTCCCACTGCTCGTAGTGCGGCAGCACCTCCTTGTTCAGGAAGGTGCGTACGGTCTCGCGGAACGCCTCGTGGTCGGCGTCGTAGATGCGGCGTCGCATCGGGGCCGCGCTCGTCGTACGGCTGGACAGTTCCATCAGGCCTCTTTCGGGAGCAGTGCCGGTACGCCCCAGTCGGCGGCCACGGAGCCGGTGTCCGCGCCGGGCAGGGCAGGGCCGGAGGCGACGCGGGTCGGGGTGGCGGAGAAGCGCGGGGCGGGGGCGGGCTGGAGGGTGCCGCCGAAGTCGGTGAAGGTGCCGCGGGCGGTGAGGTGGGGGTGGTGCGGGGCCTCGCGGAGCGAGAGGACGGGTGCCACGCAGGCGTCGGTGCCCTCGAAGACGGCCGTCCACTCCGCGCGCGTACGGGACTTGAAGCGCGCGGCGACGGCCTCGCGCAGCTCGCCCCAGCGGGCGAGGTCCTTGCGGGCGGGGGCCCGGTCGGCGATGCCGAGGAGCTCGGTGAAGGTGTCGTAGAACTGCTGCTCCAGAGCGCCGACGGCCATGTACTGGCCGTCGGAGGTCTCGTAGGTGCCGTAGAAGGGGCAGCCGCCGTCCAGGAGGTTGGCTCCGCGCCGGTCCTGCCAGCCGCCGGCCGCGACCATGCCGTGGATCATGGCGGTGAGGTGGGCGGTGCCGTCGACGATCGCGGCGTCCACGACCTGGCCGGCGCCCTCGGGGCCGCGGGCGTGGTGGAGGGCGGCGAGGATGCCGATGACGAGGTAGAGCGAGCCGCCCGCGTAGTCGCCGACGAGGTTGGCGGGGACCGCCGGGGGCTCGCCGGGGTTGCCGATCATGCCGAGTGCGCCGGTGACGGCGATGTACGCGATGTCGTGGCCGGCGGTGTGGGCGAGCGGGCCCTGCTGGCCCCAGCCGGTCATCCGGCCGTAGACCAGCCCGGGGTTGCGGGCGAGGCAGTCGTCCGGGCCGACGCCGAGCCGCTCGGCGACCCCGGGGCGGAAGCCCTCGATCAGCACGTCGGCGCGCTCGACCAGGTCCAGTACGAGGGCGGGGCCCTCGGGGGACTTCAGGTCGACCAGGACGGAACGCTTGTTGCGGTTGGTGACGTCGTGGGCCGGGTCGATCGCGAGCCCTCCGCCGCCCGGCCGGTCCACGCGTACGACGTCCGCGCCGAGGTCGGCGAGGACCATGGCGGCGAACGGGCCGGGGCCGATGCCCGCCAGTTCGACGACGCGTACTCCCGCGAGCGGGCCTGCTGTCACTGCCATCGTGCCCCCGGCATCCTGGTGTACGGGTGGGTGGGTGTGCAGGTGTGTGACACAACCGATGTAACACCAGTGATGCTAGGAATGCTCCCCACTCAGCACAAGAGCAAGCGCTTAGCAGGTTTCCGCTGTGGCTCCTGCTCGCCCGGACCGTCGGTGTCAACGCTAACCTCAGCCACCCACACCAGCTGGGAGGAACGTTCCATGACCGAGCAGGTACACAACGAGCCCGTCCGCGGCGGCCGTCCGGGGCGGGAGCTCGACCTCGTGCTCTACGGCGCCACCGGCTTCGTCGGGGCACTCACCGCCGAGTACCTCGCCGGGCACGCCCCCGTCGGCACCCGGTGGGCGCTGGCCGGGCGCGACCTCGGCAAGCTGGAGCGGCTGCGCGAGCGGCTGGCCGCCCTGAACCCGGACTGCGCGCGGCTGCCGCTGCTGCGGGCCGACGCGGGCGACCGGCGGGCGCTGCGCGAACTGGCCGCCCGTACCCGGGTGGTGGCCACCACGGTCGGGCCGTACGTCCATCACGGTGCGGAGCTGGTCGCGGCCTGCGCCGCGGAGGGCACCGACTACGCGGACCTCACCGGGGAGCCGGAGTTCGTGGACCGGATGTACGTCGAGCACGACGCGCGGGCCCGCGAGACGGGGGCGCGGCTCGTGCACGCGTGCGGGTTCGACTCGATCCCGGCCGACCTCGGGGCGTACTTCACGGTGGGCCTGCTGCCCTCGGGGGTGCCGCTGCGGGTGGACGGGTTCCTGCGGGCCGGGGCGCTCGCCTCCGGCGGTACCGTCGCCTCCGCCCTGACCGCGCTGGGCCGGGGGCCGCAGACCCTGGCGGCCGCGCGCGCCCGCCGGCTGCACGAGCCCCGGCTGCCGGGGCGCCGCGTACGCGGGCCCGTGGGCGTTCCGCGCTTCAGCCGGGAGACCGGGACCTGGGCGCTGCCGCTGCCCGTACTGGACCCGCGGATCGTGACCCGGTCGGCGGCCGTGCTGGAGCGGTACGGGCCGGACTTCCGCTACCGCCACTACGCCTCGGTGCGGCACCTGCCGGTCGCGGTGGGCCTGACGGCGGCGGTGGGCGCGACCGCGGCGCTGGTGCAGGTCCCGCCGGCCCGGCGGTGGCTGATGGGCCTGTGGGAGCCGGGCAACGGCCCGGACGCGGAGCGGCGCGCCCGCAGCTGGTTCACGGTCCGCTTCGTCGGCGAGGGCGGTGGCCGCCGCGTGTTCACCGAGGTGTCGGGCGGTGACCCGGGCTACGGGGAGACCGCGAAGATGCTGGCGGAGTCCGCGCTGTGCCTGGCCCACGACGCCCTCCCGGACCGCTCCGGCCAGCTGACGACGGCGGTGGCCATGGGTGACGCCCTGTCGGCCCGCCTCCAGAAGGCCGGCATCCGCTTCCGGGTGGCGGCGCAGCGGTAGGGGTTCGGCGGCGGGGCCCCGGGCGCTCGTCCCGGCCCGGTCCCCGCCGCCTCCCCCGGCCGGCTAACGCCCGCCGTGCCCGTCCCCGTGCTCCTTGTGCTCCTCGCGCTCCTTCTGCTCTTCCTCCCCGTCGCCGGCGGCCGGCTTGATCTTCGTGGACGCGAAGCCCGTGTTGTTCTTCTTGCGCGGGTCCTGGTCGTCACCGAAGACCGTGGCGGTGTTCGGCACGGCGGTCGGCTTGGTGACGTCCGCGGCGGTGCCGGACACCGTGATCTTCACGCGGCCGCCCTCGCGCAGCGGGCCGCCCGTGCAGGAGAGGAGGCCGTTGCTGATCTCGCAGCCCTCGGTGTCGGTGGCGGGGTCCAGGACCCTCGCGGGGAGGTCGTCGACCAGGGACCAGCCGGAGGAGGCGCCCTTGTGGTCGTTCTTCACCGTGATGTCGTAGGTGATCTCGTCGCCCGCCCTGACGACCTTGGGGCCGCGCTTGTGGACCGACAGGTCGGCGGAGGAGTCGAAGAAGCAGGAGGTGGCGTCGACGTTCGTCAGCGACTGCTCCGGCGTCGCCTGCCGCGACAGCACGGTGAACTTCGGGTTGGATCCGGCCGCGTTCTTCACGTGGACGCGGATGAGCTCTCCGGCGTTGCGGAAGAACCCGAGGTCGCCGTTTCCGTAGACGAAGACGCCGCCGAAGTCGGAACCGCCCGGCAGGACGCCGGGGAAGAAGTCCGCGCTCGCGTTCTCGACGTCGATCCGTACGATGGCGCCCGCCTCGGTCGCGCCCCAGAGGTACCCGTCGTGGAAGGCGATGTCGAAGATGTCGAGGGCGTCGGGAGCCAGGGCCGGGATGTCGATCGTCCGGACCACCCTGTTGTTCTTCACGTCGATCTGCTGGATCAGACCCGTGTTGTCGGCCAGGACGAAGTAGTTGCCCTCGTCGTCGAACGTGCCCGAGATGTAGAGGGCGGCCGGAAGGCCCTCGACCCCGTCCTCGTTCAGGACGTACTCGCCCTCGCCGTCGAAGCGGACCAGCTTGTTGGCCCCGTCGCCGAACGTGGTCCCGTACAGGAAGCGGTCGTCCGGGTTCACGCCGATGGCGTTGTAGAGGAAGGGCGTCGGCTCGCCCAGCTCCTTGAACCGGACCTTCCCGGGCCCCCGTTCGACGGTGTAGAGCTGGTCCGGATCGCCCTTGGAGAGGTAGACCTTCCCGTCGCACGCGACGGGGCTCCCGTCCGGGTGCTTCGGATCGGAGACCGCCGCGGAGCCCTTGGGGCCCGCTGGTGCCGCGGCGGCGCCGGCCGGAGCCGCCAGCGCGCCGGCCGCGAGCCCCGCGACGACGCCGAGCGCGCTCAGCGCGGCCACCGCCCGCCGCTGCCGCTTCCTCTGGCCCGCTCCGTTCGTACCTCTGCTCACGAATCTGCCCCTTCCGCCGCCAAGCGCAGCCGGGCTGCGCACCGTTGGTACCGCGCGTACCGGACAAAGACGAGCACAAAGGGCATTGGGCCGTACACGGAGGCTCGGGCTTCACCGGCCGAGTTCGCTCAAATGCACCAGGGGCGCGAACACACGGGCGAGCTCCGGTCACTGGAGGCCGTCGACGGCCTCCCGGAGGGCGCGACGGCACAGGGAGTCGGCGTGCCGGGTGGTCTCGGGGATGCGGAAGCGGGGGCTCAGCGCGAGGGCGTGGGCGCAGGCGTTGTCCAGGGAGACGCGGTGGCCGACGGAGACGTACACCGGTTTGATCCCGTGCTGGGTGCGCAGCGCCCGGCCGACGACGCCGCCGTCGGGCGCGAGCAGCGGGGAGGACTCGCCGCGCGGGGCGCCGGGCTCCTCGCAGGTGAAGGTGAAGGGGTTCTTCGCGACGCCCATGCTGGGCAGGCTCGTGACCACCCCGAGGTGGCAGGCCAGGCCGAAGCCGCGCGGGTGGGCGAGGCCGTAGCCGTCACAGACGACGAGGTCGGGGGTGACGGGGAGGGCCTCCAGGGCGGCGAGCACGGTCGGCAGCTCGCGGAAGGCGAGCAGTCCGGGCACGTAGGGGAAGCTGACGTTCCCGGCGGCGGTGGACTCGGCCACCACCTCCAGGGTGGCGGCGTCGAGGACCACGGCGGCGGCCGCGACCAGGTCCCGTTCGTCGTCGTAGGCCACGTCCACCCCGGCGATCAGCCCCTGGCCGGGCGGGGGGCCTACCTCGTCGAGCACGACGCGGCCACGCAGTTCGTCCTGTATCGCCCGGGCCTCGGCCTCGTCGGCGGGGGTCTTCACAGTCGTCATGGGGTGCGAGGGTAGCCTGACGATCATGTTCGTCATGGAGCTCAGCTACACCGCGCCCATCGAAGCCGTCGAAGAGCGGATGGACGCCCACCTCGCGTGGCTGGACGGGTACTACGCGTCCGGCGTCTTCCTCGCCTCCGGGCGCAAGGTCCCACGGGACGGCGGGGTGATCCTGGCCCGCGGGGTCTCGCGGGGCGAGATCGAGGAGATAGCGGCCGGGGACCCCTTCGTGGTGGCGGGCGTCTGCGCGTACCGGATCACGGAGTTCATCGCCACGAAGACCTCCGCGGCGCTGGCCGAGGCCCGCGAGACCCTGCCGTAGCCCTGGCCGGGCGGTCCGGGGCCCCGCCGCGCGGGGCCGTCCCGCGCCCGCCGGGCTGGACCGCCGCGCGGGGGCTGCCCTCTGCCGGTGTGTCGGCCGCTGCGCGGGGCCGTCCCCTACCCGCCCTTCCACCGTTCCCAGGGGCGCTGCCCCTGCCCCCGCGCCTCAAACGCCGGCGAGGCTGGAAGAACCGGGGCTCCGCCCCGGACCCAGTTGCGCTCGAACGCCGCGCGGGCTGGATTCGCGCAGCGAATTCCAGCCTCGCCGGCGTTTGAGGCGCGGGGGTCTGGGGGCGGAGCCCCCAGGGGGGCCGGGGCGCAGCCCCGGGGAACGGGCGAAGGGCGGGGCGGGGAGCAGCCCGCGCAGCGGGGCCGGCTAGTGGCGCTCCAGGCGGGCCACGCGGCCCTTTTCGCCTGCCGCCCAGCAGCCCCCGTCCGCCGCGCAGTCGACGGTGTCGAACGACCCCGCCTCCAGCGCCCGCCAGGTCCGCCCCGCGTCGGTGGTGACGTCCGTGCCCGTCGGGCCGACCGCGAGGGCGGTGGCGTGCCCGTACGGGTACCAGGCCGCGCCCGAACGGTAGGCCGGCGGCGGAACAGCCGCCTGGGTCCAGCCGCGGCCCCCGTCGGCGGAGCGGGCCGCCGACCGCGGCGACGGCTGGCCGGTCCGGTAGTCGCCGCCGACCGCGAGGCCCGTCGTGCGGTCGCGGAAGGCCAGGGCGAACACCCCGCGCGCCGGGTCCCCGCCCGGGACGGTGGAGTCGGCGACCCGCCAGGTCAGGCCCCGGTCGGCGGAGTGCAGCACCCGTGCCGTCGGCCCCCCGCCGGTGGCCAGCCACACGTCCCGCGGCCCGGAGGCCGTCAGGCACTGCCCGCTCGCCGCGAAGGCGGCCTCGCCCGTCAGCGCCGGCGGCATCCCCGCGTCCGGGAGCACCCGCCAGCTGCGCCCGCCGTCATCGGTGGCCAGGAGACGGAACTTCCCGTCGACGGGGTCGCTCACCGCCAGACCGTGACGGGAGTCGAAGAAGGTCAGGCAGTCGTAGAAGGCACGCGGATCGGTGTTTCGGAAGGCCTCGGTCCAGGTCGCGCCGCCGTCCTCGGTGCGCAGGACCCGGGAGGCCTCGCCCTCGCCGATGGACAGGGCGACCGCGCGCCGCCCGTCGAAGGCCTCGATGTCGCGCAGTTCCAGCCCCTCGGCCACCGCGGCGGGCGGCGAGACGTCCCGCCAGCTGCGGCCGCCGTCCCCGGTGCGCAGCACCCGCCCCTTGGAGCCCGCGAGCCAGGCCGTGCCTCGGCTGACGGCGGCCAGGCCGCGGAAGCGGACGGCTTCGGCGCCCACCTGCCCGGTGTCCTTGACCGCCCAGCCGACTCCGCGTGAGCCCGGCGCCAGGTCCGCGCCGCCGCCAGCGCCGCCGTCCGCGCTCGCCGGCGCCACAGCGGTGGCGACCAGCAGAGCTGCCGCGCACATGCCAACTCCCAGAAGTCTCATGGCGCGGGAAGCTAACGCACCCCACGGACTCCGTCCAGGGTGCCTCCACCAGCCCCTCGGGCCCCTCCCGCATCCGCTTAGGCCTGCGGAGCGATCGAATACCGGACGTATTGAGATCGCCGCGCGGGGCCGTCGCCGTCTCCGCGCCCTTTGACCGCATGTCACCACCGCTCACTCTGTGCGATCGCACAGATGAGATCGCGCCAATCGGTGACACAGCTCACGTCATCCGCCATGCACGGATTTGCCGATTCCGGCGTCTATCCGGTTGCCGGGCTCCACCCCACAGCCCGACAGCAGATCCGCCGCAAGGGAGCGAGCCTTGATCACTGTCATCGAGCAGGCCGTGCAGGCCCGACTGATCGCCACCGCACCGAAGGTCGAGACCGTCCCCGTCACCCTCTGCTACGACCGCTCGGACCCCTTCGCCGTCCGCATGGCCTTCCCCGCCCTGGCCACGCTCGAAGGCGTGGAGGTGTCCTGGACCTTCGCCCGCGAGCTGCTGATGTCCGGGCTGCGCCATCCGTCGGGGTGCGGCGACGTGCGGGTGCGGCCGTACGACGGGGACCGGACCACGGTCGAGTTCCACGCGCCGGAGGGCGTGGCGATCGTGCTGATGACCACGGCCGAGCTCCAGCGGTTCCTCGAACGCACCTCCGCGCTCGTGCCCCCGGGCCTGGAACACCGCTATCTCGACATGGACCACAGTCTCGACGAGCTGATGCGCGGCTCCTGCTGACTAATTCGTTTGCGGGCGGCCCCGGCCGCCCGTAGCTTCGTGAAGGCCCTGCAGTCGCCGAAACGGAGTAGGACATTGCTCTTCTGAGGACCGAGACACCGACACCTTCGACCACCCGCCGCATCCTCGCGGACCCCGTGGCAGTCGGCCGTCTCACCACGTTGCACGCACCATCCACGCAACCTGGAGGCCTCCATGAGCCATGCCCCTGTTTTCGCCACCTGCACCGCCCTCTCCTTCGACTGGCCCGACGGCAGTCCGGTCTTCGACGGGTTCGACCTGACCGTCGGGCCCGGACGGACCGGCCTGGTCGGCCTCAACGGGTGTGGGAAGTCCACCCTGTTGAAGCTCCTCGCCGGCGCCCTGACCCCGTCCTCGGGGCAGGTGTCGGTCGCCGGGACCGTCGGCTACCTCCCGCAGGACGCCACGCTCGACACCGCCCTGCGGGTGGACGAGGCGCTCGGCATCCGCACCGCCCGAGAGGCCCTGCACGCCATCGAGGCGGGTGAGGCCACCGAGTCCAACTTCACCGCCGTCGGCGACGACTGGGACGTGGAGGAGCGGGCACTCGCCGTCCTCGACCAGCTCGGCCTCGCCGGTATCGGCCTGGACCGGACCGTCGCCGAGCTGTCGGGCGGCCAGTGCGTCCTGCTGCGGCTGGCGGCGCTGCTGCTCGCCGGACCGGACGTACTGCTCCTCGACGAACCCACCAACAACCTGGACCTGCGGGCCCGGCGCCGCCTGTACGCGGCCGTCGAGTCCTGGTCCGGGGTGATGGTGCTGGTCAGCCACGACCGGGAGCTGCTGGAGCGGGTCGACCAGATCGCCGACCTGCGCGAGGGCGAAGTCCGCTGGTACGGCGGCAACTTCAGCGCATACGAGCGGCTGCTGGCGGCCGAGCAGGAGTCGGCCGAGCGGATGGTCCGGGTCGCCGAGGCCGACGTACAGCGCCAGAAGCGCGAACTGGCCGACGCCCAGGTCAAACTGGCCCGCCGCAAGCGGTACGGCCAGAAGATGAACGACAACAAGCGCGAGCCGAAGATCGTGATGGGGGCCCGCAAGCGCGCCGCCCAGGAGTCGGCGGGCAAGCACCGCATCATGCACGCCGAGAAGCTGGCGGACGCCAGGGAGCGGCTGGACCAGGCCGTCGAGGCGGTGCGCGACGACGCGGAGATCCGCGTCCGGCTGCCCGCCACCCAGGTCCCGCCGGGGCGCCGGGTGCTCACCCTGAGTGACCTGCGCCTCGCCCACGGCGGCGCGCGGGTCGCGGGCGAGTGGGAGGTGCGCGGCCCGGAGCGGATCGCGCTGGTCGGCGCGAACGGCTCGGGCAAGACGACCCTGCTGCGGACCGTCGCCGGCCTGCTGCCGCCCGCGTCCGGGGAGGCGGTGACCCACGTCCCCGCCCGTTTCCTGCCGCAGCGGCTGGACGTGCTGGACGACGAGCGGTCGGTGGTGGAGAACGTGGCACGGTTCGCCCCGCAGGCCACGAACAACGTGATCCGGGCGCGGCTCGCGCACTTCCTGTTCCGGGGCGCCCGGGCGGACCGGCCGGCCGGCACCCTGTCGGGCGGCGAACGCTTCCGGGCGACGCTGGCGGCGCTGCTGCTCGCGGAGCCGGCTCCGCAGTTGCTGATGCTGGACGAGCCGACGAACAACCTGGACCTGGCGAGCGTGCGGCAGCTCGGCGCGGCCCTGGAGTCCTACGAGGGCGCGCTCCTGGTGGCCAGCCACGACGTGCCGTTCCTGGAGTCGATCGGCATCACGCGCTGGCTGCTGCTCGACGGCGGCGTGCTGCGGGCCGCCTCCGCCGAGGAGGTCCGGGGGGCGACGGGGCGGTAGCGCCCGGGACGGGCCGGCCCCGGAGAAGGCGGTCCGCGCCGTCAAGGCGGCGTCGCGGACCACCTTCCGGCGTGATTCTCACGTCCGCGGAGCAGTCCGGCGCCGTCTCGAACTGCATGGATAACCGGATGTAGCCGGACAGACCGACGGGTGGGGCTTGGCGCTCCTTGATGTCGCGCTTAACCTACGATTCCGTAGGCTACGGAACCGTAGGTAATTCGCTTTGTCCCCAGGAGTACCCGTGACGATCACCTCTCCCCACCTCGGCAGCTCGGAGGCGTGGACCGACGCCAAGCTGCTGTACGCGCTGGAAGAGGTGGTCGAACAGGAGCTCAACCGCCATCTGAAGGTCACCAAGGACTGGATGCCCCACGAGTACGTGCCGTGGAGCGACGGCCGCAACTTCCCGGGCTTCTTCGAGGACGGCGAGGCCTGGGACCCCCAGCAGTCCAAGGTCACCGACATCGGCAAGATCGCCCTGGTCGTGAACCTGCTGACCGAGGACAACCTGCCCAGCTACCACCACGAGATCGCGACCCTTTTCGGCCGCAACGGCGCGTGGGGCACCTGGGTGCACCGCTGGACCGCCGAGGAGGGCCGCCACGGCATCGTGATGCGCGACTACCTGCTCGCCTCGCGCGCCGTGGACCCGGACAAGCTGGAAGCGTTCCGCATGCAGCACATGTCGGAGGGCTTCGAGTCGGACAACAGCCACTCGATGCTGCACTCGGTCGCCTACGTCGCCTTCCAGGAGCTGGCGACCCGCATCTCGCACCGCAACACCGGACACCAGTCCGGTGACCCGGTCTGCGACCGGATGCTCGCCCGCATCGCGCAGGACGAGAACCTGCACATGATCTTCTACCGCAACCTGCTTGCGGCGGCCTTCGAGATCGCCCCCGACCTGACGATGCAGGCCGTGCGGGACGTCGTCGTCAACTTCCGGATGCCCGGACACGGCATGCCCGGCTTCGAGCGGATGGCCGCGCAGATGGCGATCGGCGGGGTCTACAACCTGCGGATTCACCACGACGACGTACTGAGCCCCGTGATCCGCTTCCTCAAGATCATGGACATCGAGGACCTGGGTCCGGAGGGCCAGAAGGCCCAGGAGGAGCTGGGGCTCTTCATGAACGGCCTGGACAGCGAGGCCCGCAAGTTCGACGAGCGCCTCGCCGCGCGCGCCGCGCGCATGGCCGCCCGCAAGGGCTGAACCGCCACCCGGAACCCCCGGCCCCGCCGGGGGTTCCGCCGTGTCCGGCCGCGTCGGCCCGCCCTCCCGCTACGCCGTTCCGCCGCGCGGACGCAGGGCGGAGCGCTCCGCCTCCGACAGGCCGCCCCACACCCCGAAGCGCTCGTCGTTCGCGAGCGCGTACTCCAGGCACGCCGCCCTGCCCTCGCACGCCCCGCAGAGCCGCTTCGCGTCCTGGAGCGAGGACCCCGGCTCCGGGAAGAAGAAGCTCGGACCGGTCTGGGCGCACAGGGCCTGGTCGTACCAGGCGGGGGCGGCAATGGAGTTCATCGACATGCGCCGATCGTGGACGGGCGGGATGGACGTCCGATCAACACCTGATCAACAGCGGTGCTCGTGTCCGATGAGGGTGAAGATCATGGAAGACGTTCAGTTCGTCCGGGGCGAGCCGGAGCGGCGTGCCGCCGAGGGCGACGTCGCGTACCTCCGGGAACTGGGGGCGCGGCTCGCCGACGGGTACGAGGACGCCGCCCGGCGGGCGCGGACGTACCAGGAGCAGCTGGCGCACGCCGACGTCGGCGCCACGGCCCGCTTCGAGGTCGCGCTCACACCGTTGGACGACGTCTGGCAGCTGCTCTTCGCCTCCGCCTCGATGGGCGGGGTGTACGACCAGGGCGTGGGCGGAGCGTGGGGTCGGATGTGGGCATGGCGCTCGATGTCCGCCCTCAGCGGGGCCCCGGCCCTGGCCGACGCCGAGGAAGTGGAGCGTTGGGCCCGCGAGACCACCTGGTTCCGCTTCGAGGCCGACTCCGGCTGGTTCCACAACGAGACAGGCACCGACTTCGCCATCGCGGCCCTCTCCCCCGACCGCCGCCGCCTGGCCCTCCTCGCGGCGACGGACACCGACTAGGGGGTGTCCGCTCCGGGCCTGCCCAGCCAGCGGGCCAGTACGGCGAAGTCCGCGTCCGTCAGTCCCGTCCGGGGGTCGACGCGGTGCAGGAGCGCGGGGGCGGGGTGGTGGGCGGCAGCCCAGGCCCGGTCGGCGGGGGTGATCTCGTCGTCGGCCCAGACGAACGGCCGCTCGCCGGCCCGTTCCAGGAGGGTGCGGGTCTTCCAGTGCAGGCCGTCCCGGCCCTCGGCGTCGGAGGGCTCCGGCCACTCCACCACCGGCAGGCACGGCAGACCCAGGCGCGGGGAGAGCGTCTCGTTGGCCTCGTCCGCCCAGGTCGTCGCCCACACCAGCTCGCACGGCAGGGCCAGCAGCCGGGGCCCGAGACCGGGGTCGAGCCTGGCGAGCAGCGGATTGCCGGGCCCGGCGGCCGGGGGGTAGCCGGTTCCGCCGAAGGGGATCAGCGGGCCGTCCACGTCGAGGAAGAGCAGCGGGAGCGGGGCGGGAGCGGCGTCCATGCCGCCAGGCTAGGCCCTGGCGCCCCGGGCGGGAGCAAGGGAGTCGCCCGCGCCCCGGGCCCCGGAAGCCGGGCTGGGTGTCAGTCGGCGGGCTTCGCGCGGCTCGGCTGGACGCGTTTCGGTTCGCCCGGCATCTTCGGGTAGTCCGGCGGGTACGGCATGTCGCCCAGGCCGTGGTCGTGTTCGTCGCGGGCCGCGAGTTCCAGGACGGATTCCAGGCCGAAGGCGTGGTCGTCCATGTCGGCGTGCAGGTCACCCAGTTCGGCGAAGCGTGCCGGCATCGTCACGATGTCGAAGTCGCGCGGTTCCGCGTCGTCCACCTCGTCCCAGCGCAGCGGCGCCGAGACCGGGGCGTGCGGGCGGGGGCGGACGGAGTAGGCCGAGGCGATGGTCCGGTCGCGGGCCGTCTGGTTGTAGTCGACGAAGATCCGCTCGCCGCGTTCCTCCTTCCACCAGGCCGTGGTGACCTTGCCCGGCATGCGGCGCTCCAGCTCCCGGCCCAGGGCGATGGCGCAGCGGCGGACCTCGGTGAAGGTCCAGCGCGGCGCGATCGGGACGAAGACGTGCAGGCCGCGGCCGCCCGAGGTCTTGGGCCAGCCGCGCAGCCCCAGCTCGTCGAGCAGCGCCCGCAGTTCGTGCGCCGCCGCCACCGCGTGGTGGTAGTCGGTGCCGGGCTGCGGGTCGAGGTCGATGCGCAGTTCGTCCGGCCGGTCGGTGTCCTCGCGGCGCACCGGCCACGGGTGGAAGGTCAGGCAGCCCAGGTTGGCGGCCCACAGGACGGCGGCCGGCTCGGTCGGGCAGATCTCGTCGGCCGTGCGGCCGCTGGGGAAGGCGATGTGCGCGGTGGGGATCCAGTCGGGCAGGTTCTTCGGGGCGCGCTTCTGGAAGAAGGACTCCCCCTCCACTCCCTCCGGGTACCGCTCCAGGGTGGTGGGGCGGTCGCGCAGCGCGCGGGTGATCCCGTCGGCGACGGCCAGGTAGTACTCGGCGACGTCCCGCTTGGTGAGGCCGCGCTCCGGGAAGTACACCTTGTCCGGGCTGGACAGGCGTACCGCCCGTCCGCCCGCTTCGAGCTCGATCGCACCACCCGCGCTACCGCCCATGGGCGCCACGGTAGGCGGGTGCGGGCGGACGCGCACACCGAGCGGGCCCGGACGTACCACCGCAGAATCGAGGGCATGGACCTGCCGGTGATGCCGCCCGTGAAGCCGATGCTCGCCAAGTCGGTGAGCAGGATCCCGCCGGGCATGCAGTACGAGGCCAAGTGGGACGGCTTCCGGGCGATCGTGCACCGTGACGGGGCCGAGGTGGAGGTCGGCAGCCGTACCGGCAAGAGCCTGACCAGGTACTTCCCCGAGCTGGTGGCCGCGCTGAAGGAGAACCTGCCGGCCCGCTGCGTGGTCGACGGGGAGATCGTCGTCGTGCACGGCGGACGCCTCGACTTCGACCGTCTCAGCGAGCGGATCCACCCCGCCGCCTCCCGGGTGAAGCTGCTCGCCGGGACGACGCCGGCCAGCTTCGTCGCCTTCGACCTGCTCGCGCTCGGCGACGAGTCCCTCCTCGACACCCCGCTCGGCGAGCGCCGCAGCGCCCTCGTCCATTCGCTCTCCACCGCCCGGCCCCCCGTCCACCTCGCGCCCGCCACCACCGATCCCGGGCTCGCGCGGGAGTGGTTCGAGCGGTTCGAGGGCGCCGGGCTCGACGGGGTCGTCGCGAAACCCCTCGATCTTCCCTACCGGCCCGACGCCCGCCTCATGTTCAAGATCAAGCACGAGCGTACGGCCGATGTCGTCGTCGCGGGTTTCCGTTTCCACAAGAGCGGTCCGATCATCGGATCGCTGCTGCTCGGCCTGTACGACGACCACGGCGCCCTCCAGCACGTGGGCGTCTGCGCCGCCTTCCCGATGAAGCGCCGGGCCGAGCTCGTCGAGGAGCTCGAACCCCTGCGCATGCCGGACCCGGCCGGCCATCCCTGGGCCGCCTGGGCCGAGGAGGCGGCCCACGAGACCGCCCGGCTGCCGGGCGCGCAGAGCCGCTGGACGGGGAAGAAGGACCTGTCCTGGGTACCGCTGCGCCCGGAGCGGGTCTGCGAGGTGCGGTACGACCACATGGAGGGCGACCGCTTCCGGCACACCGCGCAGTTCGCGCGCTGGCGCCCCGACCGGACGCCGGAGAGCTGTACGTACGCCCAGCTGGAGGAGGTCGTCGGCTACGACCTGGCCGAGGTGCTGGGCGGCACGGGCTGAGCCGCCGCCCCGGCCCGCGGGCAACGGCCCGGCTGCGGTCGGCACGGGACCGGCCCCCGCCCCCTCACCCGGCCGCGCCCCGGGCCGGCCCGGGCACCGCTGCCTGGGCCTGGCCGGGGCCGGGAGCGGGGCCGGAGCCGATGGCCGTGCCGGGGCCGGTGCTGAGGCCCGTCCCCGTGCCGGGGCCGCACCCGGTGCTGGTGCCGAGGCCCGTGCCGGTGCTGGGGCCGGGGCCGGGGCTGAGGCCCGTCCCGGTGCCGGGGCCGCACCCGGTGCTGGTGCCGAGGCCCGTGCCGGTGCTGGTGCCGGGACCGCTCCCGATGCTGGTGCCGGGGCCGGTGCCGCACCTGGTGTCGGGGCCGGGGCCGGTGTTGAGGCCGGGGCCGCATCCGGTGTTGAGGCCGGGGCTGGTGCTGAGGCCCGTGCCTGGGCCGCTCCCGGGGCCGCTCCCGGTGCCGGGGTTCGTGTCAGCGTCGGCCCCGGTGTGCGCGCCGCTGCGGGTGCCGGTGAGTTCCTCCCATTCCGCGCGGGCCGGGCCCACCGCGTTCGGCGTCCAGTCCGGCCGGGCCGCGAGCCAGCGGGCCACCCGCGCCCGGACCTCGGGGGCCGCGTAGGCGCGCTCGGGGGGCTCGGCCAGGTGGCGGACCCGGGCCCGGGCCCGCATCACCTCCGGGTCCTCCAGCGCGCACTCGAACAGCGCGGCCGCCTCCCGGGCCCGGCCCGCCCCGGCACCGCCGGCCACGCCGCCGGCCCCCGCCGCGAGCCGCTCCCCGACCGCCGCGTCGGCCCCGACCTGGAGGTCGAACCACGGCTTCAGGGTGCGAAGCGCCCAGCCGTGGTAGGCGGCGGCGAAGCCGAAGGAGCCCGGGTCCTGGTGGGCCGTGCGCGCCACCCGGTCGGCGGCCCACAGCGCCAGCGAAGTCCCCTGCCCCAGGGTCGGGTTGGTGTGGGTGAGCGCGTCGCCGACCGGCACCATCCCGCCGGCCACCGGGCCCCGCCCGTCGGCGAGCGGGCTCCACCGGTTGTCCAGGCCCGCGGCCGCCAGCACCCCCGACAGCGGCTCGGCGCCCAGCCCGAGCCAGGCCGCGCCGGGCGGGAAGGCCCGCGCGGCGGCCTCGAACACGGCCGGGTCCCGCAGGGCGGCGCGGGTGGGGTCCCCGGTGTGCGCGAACACCGTGACGGCGAAGACCCGGTTGTCGGACGGGAAGACCGCGCAGCCCGCGAAGGCGCCGCCGGTCACGGTCCACGGCCGGCGCGGCCCCTCGTCCGTCCCGTCGGGGAGCCGGTACCAGCGGCAGAAGTACGCCAGCCCGGTGCGGTGCCGCTCGACGGGGGCCGGACGGCAGCCGGCGGCGGCCGCCAGGCCGGCGGAGCCGCTCCGCCGGCCGGCCGCGTCCACCACGAGGTCGCCCCGGTACGCGCCGCCCGGGGTGGTCACCCCGGTGACCCGGACCCACGGCACCGCGCCGGCCGGCCCGGCCACCCCGGGCCCGTCAACCCCCGCCGCCCTCCCGGCCTCCTCGCCCCCCTCACCCCCCTCACCCCCCTCGCCCCGCGTCAGGCCGACGACGGGCTCCCCGTACCGCACCACCACGCCCGGCTCCGCCCGCACGGCACCGGCCAGCGCGCTCTCCAGCACGATCCGCCGGGCCTGGATCATGACCAGGTCCTCGTCCCCCGGGCGCGCGGGCGGCCGCACCTCGAACCAGTCGAGCTCGTGCCGTTCGCGGGCGCCGAGCCGCAGCATCTCGGCGTGCACGTCGGGCAGTTCGGCGCGCAGCAGCCGGCGGGCGGCGCCGAGCAGGACGTGCGGCTGCGCCGCCTGCGGTACGCCCGGGCGGCGCCAGCCGAAGAAGTCCCGGTCGAGGGCGGTGCCCGGGGCGCGGGTGTCGCGTTCGAAGACCTCGGCGGTGTGCCCCCGGCGGGCCGCGAGGAGGGCGGTCGCGAGCCCGGCGACACCTCCGCCGATGACCAGCAGATGTGCCATGGCAACCCCCGACCCGGCGTCCCGTACGACGATCTGACCGCCCAGAGCCTGCACGTCCGGAGCCCGGCCGAAACTCGCACATCCGTCCTAGGGTGGGCGCGCCGCCCCACCGGCGAAGATGACCTCATGGCCAGCGAACACGAGAGCGCCCGCGACACCGGATCCCGCCCCGAAGGCTCCCCGCCCGCCCGCGCCCTCGCCGGGATCCACGCGACCGTCGGCGTCGGGCTGATCGTCGTCGGCCCCGACGGCCGGGTCCTGCTCGGCCGGGCCCACGACGGGAACTGGGAGCTGCCCGGCGGCAAGGTGGACCCCGGGGAGCGCTTCGAGGAGACCGCCGCCCGCGAGCTGGAGGAGGAGACCTCCCTGCGGGCCGACCCCGGGGACGTCGAGCTGCTCGCCGTCCAGCTGTACGCGGACCCCGAGCCGCCGACCCGTCTGACGGTGGCCGCCCTCACCCGTTCGGCCGAGGGCACCCCGGCCGTCACCGAGCCGCACAAGATCGCCCGCTGGCAGTGGTTCGCCCCGGAGGAGATCCCCGGCGCCCTCTACCCTCCGTCGGCGGCCGTCCTGCGCGTCTGGCGCCCGGACCTCACGGCCCTGCCGCCCGTCCCCTCGCACGACTATCCCACCGGCACCGGAAGCAGCCCCTCCTAGAAGCGGCAACGGCCTAAGCCGTGCGCCGGGGCGCGAAGTTGCCCTCCCCCAGGTCCTCGGCCAGCAGCCGCTTCGCGATCGCGTCCGCCGCCGCCCGCAGCTCTCCGCTGCCCGGGCGGCCGCGGTCCCGCTCCAGCCGGTCCCCCAGCCAGTCCGCCCAGGCCCGGGAGATCACGGCGGCTTCCCGCTCGCCCGCCCGGGTGTGGGCGAAGAAGCCGTTCTGCCGCGTCAGGAAGCCCTCCTCCACCATCCGGTCGAAGACCGGCAGCAGCACCTCCGGCGGCAGCGACAGCCGTGAGGCGATCAGCCCCAGGCCGGCGTGCCCCACGGTCCGGGTCATCAGGTCCACCTGCATCACCGCCCACGCGCCGGCCATGTCCAGGCGCGTGTCGGAGGCGTTGACGATGGCCCGCGCCGTGTCGGGCCCCATGTTCCGCACGAGCTTGCCGACCGCCAGCTCCAGCAGCTTGGCCGAGTCCCCCGAGGCCGTGGCCGGGGAGGCGAAGCCGTCGCCCATGTCGGTCGAGCCCGCCCGGGCACTGTCGCGCAGCCGGACCTGCTTGAGGAACAGCGCGACGACGAAGCCCACGGCGGCCACCGGCACCGTCCACAGGAACACGGTGTGCAGGGCGTCGGCGTACGCGTCGACGACCGGGCCCGCCGCGGCCGGGTCGAGCCCGTGCACCCCCTGCGGGCTCTGCGCGGCGGCCCCGATGCGGGCCGGGTCGGCGCCGGTGGCGCGGGCCGCCTCGGCGATGGCGGCGTTCAGTTCGGGCTCCAGGCTGCCGGCGTAGATCGTGCCGAAGACGGCGGTCCCGAAGGAGCTGCCGAGCGTACGGAAGAAGGTGACTCCGGAGGTCGCCGTGCCGAGGTCGGCGTAGTCGACGGTGTTCTGCACGGCGATCGTGAGCACCTGCATGCACAGGCCGATGCCGGCGCCGAGCACGAACATGTACACGGACTCCAGCCAGGCGCCGGTGCCGGGCCCCATCAGCGACAGCAGGTACAGGCCGGCGCCCATCACCGCGCAGCCGACGATGGGGTAGATCCGGTACCGGCCCGTCCTGGAGGTGGCGTTGCCGCTGAAGACGGACGCGATGAGCAGGCCGACGACCAGCGGCAGGGTCCGTACGCCGGACAGGGTGGCGGAGTCCGCGTCCACGTACTGGAGGTAGGTCGGCAGGAAGGTCATCGCGCCGAGCATGGCGAAGCCGACGACGAAGCTGAGGACGGAGCAGACCGTGAAGACCGGGTTGCGGAAGAGCCGCATGGGCAGCATCGGTTCGGCCGCCCGGGTCTCGGCCAGGCAGAACAGGGCGAGGGCCAGCGCGCCGCCCGCGAACAGGCCGATGATCACCGGCGAGTCCCAGGCGTACTCGTTGCCGCCCCAGCTGGTGGCCAGGATGAGGGCGCTGGCTCCGACGGTGACGAGGGCGATGCCCGGGTAGTCGATGACGGGCCGGCCGACGGCGCGTACCGAGGGGATGGTGCGGGCGGCGGCCACGACGACGAGGACGGCGACGGGCACGTTGACGTAGAAGGCCCAGCGCCAGCTGAGGTGGTCGGTGAACAGGCCGCCCAGCAGGGGTCCGATGACGGTGGCGACGCCGAAGACGGCGCCGATCGCGCCCTGGTACTTGCCGCGTTCGCGCAGCGGGACGACGTCGGCGATCAGCGCCATGGAGGTGACCATCAGGCCGCCGGCGCCGATGCCCTGCAGGCCCCGCCACAGGATGAGCAGGGTCATGTTGCCGGCGAGGCCGCACAGGAACGATCCGGCGATGAAGACGACGGCGGAGATCTGAAAGACGATCTTGCGGCCGAAGAGGTCGCCGAACTTGCCGACCAGCACGGTCGCGACGGTTTCGGCGAGCAGGTACGCGGTCACCACCCAGGCCATGTGGGCCGCGCCGCCGAGGTCCGCGACGATGGTGGGCAGGGCGGTGCCCACGATCGTCTGGTCGAGCGCGGCCAGCAGCACGCCCAGCATGATCGTGCCGAAGACGACGTTGCGCCGCCGCCGGTCCAGCACGGGGGGCGCCGCGGCGACGGCGCGGGCAGTGGTCACATCTCGCACTCTCACAGCGCCCCCACCGCGGCGCATGCCGCAAGCCGCCGTACGGGTGAAACCGCCGCCCCGGCCGCGGCCGAGGGCGTCAGCGCAGGTAGGCCAGGCCCGGGTGCTCCGCCGCGTACCCGTCCAGCAGCCGCCGGGCCACCGCCACCGAGTCCACCAGCGGGTGCAGCGCGAAGGCCTTCACCGCGTCGGCGCGGGAGCCGCTCGCGGCGGCGGCCAGCACCGCCCGCTCGGCCGCCTTCACGGAGGTGACCAGACCCACCGCGTGCAGCGGCAGGGGTGCCGCCGACACCGGGTGGGCGCCGTTCGCGTCGACCAGGCAGGGCACCTCGACGACCGCCTCGGAATCCAGCACGGACAGGGTGGTGCCGTTGCGGACGTTGAGGATCAGCGTGGCCCGCTCGTCGCGGGCGATGGCCCGCATCAGGGCGAGCGCGACCTTCTCGTAGCCGCCGGACTCCAGGTCGCTCTCCTCGCGCTCCCCGACGCCGGCCACCTCGCGGTTCTCCGACATGTACGTGGCCTCGCGCTCGGCCCGGGTGCGTTCCCAGGCGGCGAGCGCCGCCCCGGCGGGCCGGCCCGGCCGGCCGGCCTCGGCGTAGAAGCCGCGCTGCTGGTCGCGCAGGAAGGCGCCGCGGGTCTGCTTCGCCTCCTGGTAGGCGCGTACCGTGTCACGGTTGAAGTAGTAGTAGTGCAGGTACTCGTTGGGGATCGCGCCGAGCGAGCGCAGCCAGTCGGCCCCGAAGAGGCGCCCCTCCTCGAAGGACTCCAGGGCCTCGGGGTCGGCCAGCAGCCGGGGCAGTTCGTCGCGCCCGCCGACCCGCAGGCCGCGCACCCAGCCGAGGTGGTTGAGGCCGACGTAGTCGATCCAGGCCTCGCCGGGCCGGGCGCCGAGCAGCCGGGCGATCCGGCGGCCGAGCCCGACGGGCGAGTCGCAGATGCCGATGACCCGGTCGCCCAGTTCCTCGGCCATGGCCTCGGTGACCACGCCGGCCGGGTTGGTGAAGTTGATGACCCACGCCTGCGGGGCGGTACGGGCGATCCTGCGTGCGATCTCCCGGGCGACGGGCACCGTCCGCAGGCCGTACGCGATCCCGCCGGCGCCCACCGTCTCCTGGCCCAGCACTCCCTCGGCCAGTGCGATCCGCTCGTCCGCGGCGCGGCCCTCCAGGCCGCCGACGCGGATGGCGGAGAAGACGAAGTCGGCCCCGCGCAGGGCCTCGTCCAGGTCTGCGGTGGCGGTGACGGCCGGGGCGTCCGCCGCGCCGGAGGCCGCGGCCTGGTCGGTGAGGACCCGGGCCATGGCGGTGAGCCGGGCGGGATCCTCGTCGTAGAGCGTCACGTGGGACACCCGGCCCTCGGCCCGGTCCGCCAGCAGGGCCCCGTAGACGAGCGGGACGCGGAATCCGCCCCCGCCGAGGATGGTCAACCGCATGCCCATGTCCGCCCTTCCACCGTCGTGGCCGCGGCCACGGCCCGGGGCTGCCCCGGGCACGGGCGAAGCCACGGCTCCGGCGGCACCGCGGCGGTGCCACGATCCGTGGCATCCGCGCGGTGTCGCGGATCGTGGCATCCGCAGCACCGAACCAGGCAGTCGGTTTGGCACCGTGCCACCGACCCCGCCCCGGCACGGGCCGTGGCGCGTGCTTCAGGGGACCAGTCTCCCCTTCAGGGGACCAGTCTCCCCCGCGGCGTCACTCCCCCAGCGGCGGCACGGCCCGCAGACGGGCGCCCTGCTGCTGCGGGAAGCCCCCGCCGCCGCGCACCGGACCGGCCGGCAGGCCCTGCGGGGCCGAGAGCACGAGGGTGATCCGGGTCAGGCCCATGCCCTCCAGCATTCGGCTGGATTCCGCCACCATCCGGCACCGAACCAGCCCCCAGCCGGGGTCGGGGTGGCGCACCGTCCGCACGGCGCCGTCCAGTTCGGCGGCGGCCTCCCCGTGGGTGGTCAGCCAGTGCGGGACCCCGTAGCGGTAGGCGGCCTCCATGAACGGGTCCCGGGCCACCTCCTGACGGATGCTCCGCAGTCCCTCGTCCTCCGGGGCCTCGCCCAGGGCGGTCGCGAACCGGGCCAGCAGCGGCACGCACCAGGCCGGCTCGTGGTCCTCCAGCACGGCCGCGGCGTCCGGGTGGAACAGCACGAAGCGCAGGAAGTTGTCGTCCGGCAGGGCCGTCGGGTGGGGGCGGACCGACTGGAACAGCCGGTCGAAGGCCGAGTTGGTGAGGGCCACGTCCCAGCGGTGGTCCACCAGGAAGCTCGGGTAGGGCACGGCCTCCATGAGGGCCGCGTAGTCGACGAGGTAGTCGCGCTGGGCCGGGTCCTGGGGCAGCCGGTTCTCCTCGGCCGCGCGCCAGGTGGGCGGCGGGTCCCGGTCGACCATGACCCGGAACAGCCAGAAGCACTGCCGCTCGCTCATCTCCAAGGCCTCGGCCAGGGCGAGCAGTTTGCGGTCCGTCCACTCCTTGACGAGCCCGCGTTCCCAGTTTCCGTACGCGCGCACGCTGATGCGCAACCGCGACGCGACGTCGTCCTGGCTCAGGCCCAGTTCTTCGCGGCGCTGGCGCAAAATCTCCTTGCGCCGCTCCGTTCGCACTGCGCCGCGGGGCTCTTCGCCCGTCAGGCGCTCCTCACCGGCTCGGACGAGGCCATCAGACGGGCCCACCGCTGCGAGATGTGGCACCGAGAGCTCCCCCTCCTCAACGGTCTGGATCTTCATTTCCGTGTGGCGATCCTGCTACCGACTTCATTCGAGTGTCAACTATTGTGGCAATTCCAGCCGAGCGACAGCTCATTCCCGCCACAGCTGTGGCAAGTTCTGGCTCTCCCAAAACAAACCGGATAGATTCCTCAAGGCCGACCACGTGCCCACTGACCTCGCGCGATCTAGGAGAACCACTGGTGACAGACGGCTTCCCGGCTCCCGTCGCGGTGGCCAACGCGCCCCTGGCAGCGACCGTCACGCGGGTCGCCGAACTGGCGAACAAAATGGGCCGCGACCCGAACCAGGTCTTCGACCTCCGCCGGCTCTCCGAGGCCTCCGGGGTTCCCACCGATGTGATCAGGAGCCTGCTCGACGGCCGGCGGGCGGGTGAGCCCGATCTCCAGGCGCGCTTCCTCCAGCGCCTGGACCTGCTGCGACGGACCCGGGTCAAACCCAACGGGCGCCGCTACACGCAGCAGGAGATCGCCGACGGCGCCGGCATGTCCCGGCAGCAGGCGGGTGCCCTGATCAACGGCGACCGGCGGCCCACGATGGAGCACTGCGACGCCATCCAGCGGTTCTTCGGCGTGCACGCGGGCTTCCTCACCGCCCACGACGCCGACGCCCTCACGGACGCGCTCCAGCGCACCGAGCAGCAGCTGCTCCAGGACTTCGCCGGGCGCGAGCGGCAGACCGTACCGGCGGAGGCGGCTTCGGCGGGCGATCCGCTGGCAAGACTCCTGCAGAACCACGGCGTACGGGGCATCGCCTGGCGCGCCGCCCAACTGCCCAGCGACAAGCACCGGGACAAGGTGACCGAATGGCTGGACATGCTTCTCGAAAGCGTCAAACCGAACGAATCATGACCCAGTCGAAAGTCTGGATCTGATCCTTGAGTCCTGATCCGGATCCGCGCCGACGGGGAGAACGGTGAGCATAGGCAGAGCGCAGCGGCGGTTGTGCGCGGAGCTGGTGTCCGGCATCAAGCTGGCCGCCCCCGTGCAACCACTGGACCTCTACGCCGCCCTCTGCGAGGGCATGAGCAGGCACCGCGGCCGCCCGGTGGAGTTCCGGATGGCCGCGTTCCCGCAGGGGACCGCGAGCGGCCTCTGGCTCGACATGGCGGACCGGGACCTGGTGGTCATCGAGGAGCGCACCGCGCCCGACCACCAGCTCGTCATCCTCGGCCACGAGCTGTGGCACATGAAGGCCGGCCACTGCAGCCACCACGTCGACGGGGCCGCCGTCGCCGCCCGCCTGCTGACCGACGCCGCCGACCTCGGCGAGACGGTCCGCAGCGTCGCCGCCCGCACCCGGGCCGACGTCCAGGAGGAGACGGAGGCCGAGAGCTTCGGCCTCCTGCTGGGCAGCCGCTGTCGCACCTGGCTGGCCGGATCGGCGGGCCACCGGCCACCGGCCCAGCGGGACGAGCTGGCCGGCCGCATCGAGACCTCGCTCGGCTACCGGGGGCGCAGGAACGACCGTTGAGCGGACCGGACTACTACATCCCGGCTGCCGCGATGGCAGTGGCCCTCGTGTGCAAGCTGCCGGCGCTGCGCGCCAACGGGCGCGATCCGCTCCTGCGGTCCGTCTTCGTCCTGCTCCTCCTCGGCGGCTCGGTGTTCACCTTCGCCGCCCCGCCCACCATCGCCGCCGTCAACCGCTGGACCGGCGTCCCCAACGTCTCCGCCCCGCTCGTCTACTGCCTGATGACCGCCTTCAGCGCCTCCTGCCTCGTCCTGATGTTCAACTGGCGCGGCGGCCCGGCGCAGGAGATCCGGCGCACCTCCCAGCGCTGGATCGCGGGCTACTCCGTGGTCATCGTGGCCATCGTCGTCCTCTTCGCCCTCGGTGACGCCCCCGTCGAGCGGCTGCGGGACTTCGACACCTACTACGCCAACACGCCGTACATCCGCCTGATGATCACGGCCTACCTGCTGGCCCACAACGCCGCCGTGCTGATGATGGTGTCGATGTGCTGGCGCTGGTCCCTGCGGGTCGGCGGCTGGCTCCGGGCCGGACTGGTGATCATCGTCGCCGGTTACACCATCAGCCTCGCCTACGACGCGTCCAAGATGTCCGCCGTCGCCGCCCGCTGGCTGGGCCACGACCTGGACTACCTCAGCACCTACCTCGCCCCGCCGCTGGCCGCCTTCGCCGCCCTCGTCAGCTCCGTGGGCTTCGTACTGCCGCTCGCGTGCCAGCGCGTGTCCGACAGCTGGCGCACCTGGAGCACCTACCGCCACCTCGGCGCGCTGTGGCACGAGGTGCAGAGCACCGTACCCCGCGGCACGCCCTGCGTACGGATGTCCTGGTGGTCCCCGGCCGCGATCCGGGTGATCCAGCGGGAGTCCGACATCCACGACGGCTTCCTGCGCCTGGGCCCGGCCTTCGACCGGCACCACCGCGACACCGCCTACGAACGGGCCCGGGCGGCCGGGGCGGACGAGGAGACGGCCCGCGCCGTCGCGGACGCGGCGATGGTGGTCGCCGCCGTACGGGCCGCCACCGCCGCCCCGGAGGCGGCCGGGAGCGGCGACGAGGAGCGGGTGCCGCTGCTGGCCGACGGGCCGCGCGACCTCGTCCGGATCTCGCACGCCCTGCGGCACTCGCCGCTCGTGGCCGCCGTACGGCGGCAGGAGGCCCCGGCCGGAGGCTGAGCGCCGCCGTACGGGGCCTGGCGCGCGCCCCCTGCCAGGGCCCGCGGGGGCTCAGCGGAAACCGGCGGGCGGCGCTCAGCGGGAGGCCGTCACCGACAGGGCCGGGAACAGGTCCTGGAAGGGGCCGGCGGAGTCGGTCCCGTCCCGCCCGTACGGGGCGTCGAAGCTCCACACCATGAACAGCAGGAACACGATCAGCGCGCTGAACAGCCCTGCCAGCAGCAGCTCGCGCCCCGAGCGCCGGATCTGCAGGGTGAAGATCAGCCCGATGGTGACGAGGCCGCCGACCACCAGCCCGAACCAGACCACGCTCGGCAGGGTGGACTCGTCGCTCTGCGTGCGCGAGTGCCGGGCGTCGTCGGCGGCCGCGATGTGGTCGAGCAGCGGCTGGTAGGCCTGTGCCTGGAGCTCGTTGGCGGGGCTCTGGTGGGTGACGTCGGTGCGCAGCTTTCCGAGGAGCTGGGCGCCCTCGGCGGAGGCGTCCTGGCCGGAGACCAGCCGCGGCCAGTCCACGCTGACGGTGTGGGCGACGTAGGCGTCCACCTCGCCGCGGATCCGGTCGCGGACGGGGCCGGGGTAGACGTCGGCCCGCTGCGTGACCTCGTACAGCGACTGGGCCTCACGGCGCACGCTGTCCTCGGCCGCGCCGCGCGCCTCCCAGACGCCCGCGATGGCCAGGCCCAGGACGATCGCGTAGACCACACCGACCATCATCGTCATGTACTCGATGACGTCGGGGGTTTCGCTGGTGTCCTCGTCGTCCGCGACCCGGCGGTGCCGGACCACGGTCATGGCGAGGACGAGGGCGCAGACGAGCGCCATGGCGATGGCCAGGACCAGCCATTCGGACACGAGGGATCTCCCGTTCGTGGGTGCGTGGGTGCGTGGATGCGTGAGGGGCGCCCGGGGGCGTCAGCTCCGGCTCTTGGAGCGGGGGCGCAGCGCGGCGGCGGCCAGCACGGCCGGGGTGGTCATGACCACCATCAGCATCATGGTGCTCAGTCCGTCCGGGCCGCGCCGTGCCAGGGCCGCCGAGTGGTACGGGCGTACGTGGAACCGGCTCACCCGTTCGGCGGCGGCTGCGGCCCCGGGCGGGGCGGGGGCATCGGCCGGGGCCGGCTCCGGCCGCGGGTCCGCCGCCGGCGGGGCCTGCGGCGGCTGCGCCGGCCCGCCGGGCACCGCCGCCCCGGGCGCGGGCCGCTCCGCGAGCCCCGGCGCGGCGCCGGGGTGGCGCACCGTGGGCCGGACGGCGCCGGGCACCGTCACCCGCACGGGCGGCTGCGCCGACGGGGTCCCCGGCCGCGCCACGGGCGGGGGCGGCATGACGGGCGGCCGCCCCGCGGGCGGCTTCGGCGGCCCTCCGGGCACGCACACGTCGACCCGGGCCCCGCGGCCGTGGCCGTCGCCCGCGACCGCCACATGGCCGTGCAGCGGGCAGAGCGCGGCCACCAGCCCCGCCCCGGCGAAGTACTGCCAAGCCGTCACCGCGGTCCTCCCGATCCGGCAGCCGATATGAGGGTTACGGCTGAAGAAACGATCAAGGCCCGCATTCGGACACGCGCCGGACAGGTCAAGATCCTTGTGCGACGGCTCACTTAGCGTCCGGCACGGCTCACCTAGGCTGTCGGTATGTCCGCGTCCATACCCTCCGTACCCGTCCCCCCGGCCCCGCCCGCCCCGCCCGTCGCCGTCTGGCGGGCCGCGCGGCGGCCGCTGCGGTTCCTGGGGTCCTGGTGGCCCTGGCGGTGCTGGGCGTACCTCGGGAGCGGGTTCCCCCTCGGGTACGGGGTGCTGCTCGCGCTGGCGGTGCTCCTCGGGCTCGGGGTGCTGCTCGCGGTGGCCGGGGTCGGGCTGTTGCTGCTGACCGCCGCCCTGGCGGGGGCGGTGCCGCTGGGGGAGCTGGAGCGGCGCCGGCTGCGGTGGGTGGAGCCGCGGCCGGTGGCCGACCCGCACACCTCGCTCGCCGGGGCCGGCCCCGCCGCCTGGCTGCGGACCCGGCTGCGCGAGCGCGCCACCTGGCGGGAGTTCGGGTACGCCGCCCTGCTCGGGCCGGTCTTCGGGGCGGCCGGCCTCGGGGTGGTGTCGCTGCTGGCGTTCTCGCTGATGCTGGTGGCCTCCCCCGTCATCGTGTGGGCGCTCGCGCCGGAGCCGGTGATGCTGGTGCCCGGCGAGGTGGTGGCCGGACCGCTGGAGGCGCTGGGCGGTACGGCCGTGGGGCTGGCCGGGCTGGTGCTGACCGCGTACGCGGGTGCGCTGATCGCCGGGGCCCAGGTCAAGTGCGCCCGGCTGCTGCTCGGGCCGCGCACGGAGGACGACCGGGTGCTGGAGCTGACCCGCTCGCGCGTGCGGCTGGTGGAGGCGTTCGAAGCCGAACGGCGGCGCATCGAGCGGGACCTGCACGACGGGGCCCAGCAGCAGCTGGTGGCCCTCAGCATGACCCTGGGCCTCGCCGAACTGCGGCTCCGCGCGCACCCGGAGGCGGCGGACGCGGCCGCGCTGGTGAGCCGGGGCCGCGAGGAGGCCAAGCTGGCCCTCGCCCAACTGCGCGACCTCGTACGGGGGATCCACCCGCAGGTGCTCACCGACCACGGGCTCGCGGCGGCGGTGTCCGAGGTCGCGCTGCGCCATCCCGTGCCGGTGACGGTGGACCTGGAGCTGCCCCGGCTGCCCGAACCGGTCGAGGTCACCGCCTACTTCACCGTCGCCGAGGCCCTGGCCAACGCGGCCAAGCACAGCGGCGCCTCCCGGGTCGGCGTCGCCGGTAGGGTCGAGGGTGACCGGCTCACTCTCACCATCACCGACGACGGCCGCGGCGGGGCCGATCCCGGCGCGGGGGCGGGCCTGGCGGGACTCGCGGACAGGGTGGCGATGTTGCGGGGCAGGCTGACGGTGTCCAGTCCGGTGGGCGGTCCGACCGAACTGAGGGTGGAGGTCCCGTGCTCCGGGTGATCCTGGCCGAGGACTCCGTCCTGCTGCGGGCCGGGCTGACGGAGCTGCTGACCCTGGGCGGCCACCGCGTCCTCGCCTCCGTCGGCGACGCCCCCGCGCTGCTGCGGGCCGTGGCCGCCGAGCGTCCCGACGTGGTCGTCACGGACGTGCGGATGCCGCCCGGGCTGCGCGACGAGGGGCTGCGCGCGGCCCTCGAACTGCGCTCCGCGGACCCGTCCCTGCCGGTCCTGGTGCTCTCGCAGTACGTGGCCACCGCGTACGCGACCCAGCTCTTCACCGGCGGTTCGGCGGCCGGGCTGGGCTACCTGCTCAAGGACCGGGTCGGGGAGGTGGAGGAGTTCCTCGACGCGCTGCGCCGGGTGCACGAGGGGCAGACGGTCATCGACCCGGAGGTGGTCCGCGTCCTGCTCGCGCCGCGGCCGGCGAACGAGCCGCTGGCCCGCCTGACCCCGCGCGAGCGGGAGGTGCTCGCGCTGATGGCGCAGGGCCTCAACAACCAGGCCCTGGCTGCCCGCCTGTTCATCACCGAGGCCTCCGTCGTCAAGCACGCGAGCAGCATCTTCACGAAGCTGGACCTGGACCCGACGGAGGGCAACCGGCGCGTCCTGGCGGTCCTGGCCCACCTGCGCGGAGCGGAACCGGCCTGAACCGGGGACCGCTACCGGGCGCCCGCGGCGGGCGCGGACACCGCCCGGTCCGGTCCCGCCGCGCTCCCGGCGGCCGCCGGGGGTGCGGGCCGGGCCGGGCCGGAGACCGTCACCACGCGGGAGACGGCCGGGCCGGCCGGGCTCGCCGAGCGGGCCCAGGCGGCCAGCAGGAGCGGCAGCGCCAGGTAGCCGAAGCGGCCCGCCGGGGCCAGCAGGAAGGCCAGGGTCAGGCCGAGCGCGAGCCGGTCGGCCGCGGCCACCACCGTGCGCGGCGGGCGCACCAGCAGCGACACCGCCACCCCCAGCCCGCCGAGTGCCAGCAGACTCACCGTCAGGTACCAGCCCCACGGCGCGAGTTCCGCCAGCAGGTGTCCCGGCAGCGGGCTGCTCGCCGGGGTCGCCACCTCGGCCCGGCCGGTCGGGAAGGCGAACACCTGCCGCCACAGCTCCCCCGGCTGGAGCAGCAGGCCCGGCACCACCAGGGCCGCCGTACCCAGCAGCGTCACCAGAACGCACCGCAGCGCCGCCCGCCGGCCCCGGCACGCCGCGAGGAGGGCCAGTACCACCGCCACCGCGGGCAGCGCCGTCCACTTCAGGGCGCACGCCGCGGCCAGGGCCGCCCCGGAGGCCGCCGGGCGGCCGGAGGCGGCCGCCGCGAGGGCCAGGCAGCACAGCCCCGCCAGCGGCAGGTCCACCCCGCTCACCGCGAGCGGGAGCGCCACGACCGGCGAGGCCACCAGGGCCGGGAGCAGCGGGGAGGGGGCGGCGCCCAGGAGGCGGCGGCCCGCCCGCATCCCGCCGAACAGCACGGTCGCGCACCACAGCCGGGCGTCGCCCAGCAGGCGCACCGCCCACTGGTGCCCGTCGCCGGAGCCGTCGCCGAGCAGGGCGCGCGGGATGCCCAGGAGGGCCATGCCGGGGAGGTAGGGGGTGTACTCCTCGACCCCGGCCGGCTGGTCCACGTAAAGCCTTCCGGTCTCCAGCAGGAGCCGCCCGGACCGCTCGATGACGCCGACCTCGGACTGCCCCTGTCCGGTGAGCACCAGGTACAGCAGCGGTACGGCCACCGCGCCCAGCAGCGCCGCGGCGAGCGCCTCCCGGCGCCGGCCCAGGGCGGTGGCGGCCGCGGCGGCGAGGTATCCGGCGGCCGCGCACCAGCCCCACAGGCGGTGCGGGGCGAGGGCGGAGAACAGCGGGAACGACAGCGCCCAGGCGGCCGCGAGCAGCCAGCCGGCGGTCCACCGGACGGTACGGGAAGGGGTCATGGACCCATTCCAGCCGCGCACCCCCGGCCAGGTCTGCACGCCCAGGCGGAGTCCTCATGGTGGGGTTTTGCCTACCCTCGGGGACCGGCCAACCCCCGGGCCCGGCCCGCCCCCGGGCCCGGCCTACCCCCTGGCGCGCCGAAGGGGCGCGGCCGCGCGGGCCGCGCCCCTCCAGGGCGGTCATCGGAGCGCTCAGGCCTCCGGGTCGCCGCCGAAGCGCTCGCGGTAGGACTCCAGGTCCTCCTCGGTGATCCGGGCGAAGAGCACCGGCGGCACGGTGAACGGCGTCCCGGCCGGGACGGTGTCCAGCGCCTCGGCCTGCTCCGGGGTGACCCAGGCGGCGGTGTCGCCGGGCAGCTCGAAGGAGGAGCGCATGGCGCGCGCCGAGGCCGGGATGAAGGGCTCGGAGACCACCGAGTAGAGGTGGATGAGGTTCATCGCGGTGCGCAGGGTGAGGGCCGCGGCGTCGAGGTCGGTCTTGACCTCCAGCCACGGGGCCTTCTCGTCGAGGTAGGCGTTGCCGGCCGACCACAGGGCGCGCAGGGCGGCGGCGGCCTTGCGGTACTGGAGGGTCTCCATGTGGCCCTCGTACTCGGCGAGCAGCTCGGCGATCTGGCGGCCGAGCCTGGCCTCCGCCTCGCCGGCGGCGTGGCCGGCGGGGACCTCGTCGCCGAACTTCTTCCGGGAGAAGGTCAGTACGCGGTTGACGAAGTTGCCGAGGGTGCCGCCGAGGTCCTTGTTGACCGTGGCCGCGAAGTGCTCCCAGGTGAAGGACGAGTCGTCGGACTCGGGGGCGTTGGCGATGAGGAAGTAGCGCCAGAAGTCGGCGGGCAGGATCTCCAGCGCCTGGTCGGTGAAGACGCCGCGCTTCTGCGAGGTGGAGAACTTGCCGCCGTAGTACGTCAGCCAGTTGAAGGCCTTGACGTAGTCGACCATCTTCCACGGCTCGCGGGTGCCGAGCTCGGTGGCCGGGAACATCACCGTGTGGAACGGGACGTTGTCCTTGGCCATGAACTGGGTGTAGCGGACGTCCTCGGCCTCGTACCACCAGGACTTGTAGTCGCGGTTCGCCGGGTCGGCGTCGGCCCACTCCTTGGTGGAGGCGATGTACTCGATCGGCGCGTCGAACCAGACGTAGAAGACCTTGCCCTCGGCGGCGAGCTCGGGCCAGGTGTCGGCCGGGACCGGGACGCCCCAGTCGAGGTCGCGGGTGATGGCGCGGTCGTGCAGGCCCTCGGTCAGCCACTTGCGGGCGATGGAGGAGGCCAGCTGGGGCCACTCGTCCTCGTGGCGCGCGACCCAGGCCTCGACCTCGTGCTGCAGCTTGGACTGGAGCAGGAAGAGGTGCTTGGTCTCGCGGACCTCCAGCTCGGTGGAGCCGGAGATGGCCGAGCGGGGCTCGATCAGGTCCGTGGGGTCCAGGACGCGGGTGCAGTTCTCGCACTGGTCGCCGCGCGCCTTGTCGTAGCCGCAGTGCGGGCAGGTGCCCTCGACGTAGCGGTCCGGCAGGAAGCGGCCGTCGGCGGGCGAGTACACCTGCCGGATCGCGCGCTCCTCGATGAAGCCGTTGGCCTGGAGCTGCCGTGCGAAGTGCTGGGTGATCTCCACGTTCTGCGCGGAGGAGCTGCGGCCGAAGTAGTCGAAGGACAGCTCGAAGCCGTCGTAGACCGCCTTCTGGGCGTCGTGGGCCTGCGCGCAGAACTGGGAGACCGGCAGGCCGTTCTCCTTCGCGGCGAGTTCGGCGGGGGTGCCGTGCTCGTCGGTGGCGCAGATGTACAGGACGTCGTGGCCGCGCTGGCGGAGGTACCGGGAGTACACATCCGCCGGAAGCATCGACCCGACCATGTTGCCCAGGTGCTTGATCCCGTTGATGTAGGGAAGCGCGCTGGTGATCAGGTGTCGAGCCATCCTCGGATGCTCCATTCGTTTCATTTGTACGGATCTACGCGTGACAACGCGCGGTTCATCGTATCGAACCGGCGAAACGCCACGCGTCGGCTTTTCCCGGGGGTCCGGGGGTCCGGCGGCGGTGCGCGGGGACGCAACGCAAAAGCGAGGACTGTGACCTCTGCGTCACGGCCCTCGCGATGGGCCCATGCTACAGCCGCACCGCCGGGGCCCCGACCGGTGTCCGCCCGCCGGACCGGGGCACCGGACCGGGCACCGGGCCGGACGCCGGGCCGGGCGCGGGACCGGGCGCCGGACGGGCCGTCGGACCGGGCGCCGGACGGACCGTCGGATCCCGTTCGGCTCCGCGCGGCCCCGGCATATGCGTTCGGGCTCCGCGGCACCTCGCGTGATCGGCATCGGTCACCATCTGATCATCCCCGCACCTAATCCCCTCATGTTGCTCCTCCGCCCCCTCGGAAGGCGTAGGCGCTGCTCTCATGGACCCCGCACAGGGGATGAGGTGGGGAACGGTGAACGATGGCGGACCGGAGGAGTCCGGCGGGACCGTGGGACTGCCCAGCCGACGGCGGCAGCCGACGCCCATGAGTCAGTGGGATCCGACCGCGCGCCTGTCGTACTGGGCCTTCCACGCGAATCGGCGGCCGGCGTACATGCGCTTCGCGTACCTCCAGCTCGGCTCCGACGCGGCCGCCGAGGACGCGGTGGACGCCACCTTCGACTCGATCATGAACGAGTGGCTGCGCATGCTCCACATGGACCGCCTCGACGCCTACGCCTGGACCGTGCTCAAGCAGCGGATCGTCGACTGGCAGCAGCGCCGCGACCCGCGCCTGCGCCGGCCCGAGCCGATGGACATCAGCGCCTTCGAGGCGGCCCTCAAGGAGGCCCACGCCGACCAGTACGAGGTGCTGACCGACACCATCCGCTTCTACTCGGCGGTCTCCCGCCTCGCCGAGCGGCAGCGGGACACCGTGCTGCTGCGCTACGGGCTCCAGTGCACCCCCGGCGAGGCCGCCGCCGTGATGGGCGTCGACGAGGCCACCGTCCGCTCGCAGCTCGGCCAGGCCCACCGGCGCCTCGCCCGGCTGCTCGACACGTCCGCCGGATCATGAGGCCCGGCGAGGACCCCGGCGGCGGTCGCGGCGGCGACCCCGACGGCGACCGTGCGGCGGCCCCGCGCAGCCTGGCGGAGTTCCTGGCCCGCGCGAGCGTGCGCGACCGGTACCCGCACTACGACCTCGGCGCGGCCGAGGCCCGGCTGCTGCGCGCGCCCCGCGGCCCCGGCGCCCCCGCCGCCGCCCCGGCCCGGAGCCGGCGCCGGCCCTTCGGCTGGAGCGATCCCGCACGGGACCGCCCGCTGGAGTCGGAGCGGGCCCGGCGGGACCTCAAGGCCGCCTGCCTGGCCGTGGTGGGGGACCCGCGCGCCGGGGCCGACCTCGAAGCCTTCCTGGACAGTCGGCACAGCGACCTGCCGGGCGCGGTCGTCTTCGGCTGCCTGCTGTACCTGTCGGGGCTGCGCGAGGGATCCCGTTTCTGGTGGCAGTTCGCCGCCGGCTCCGGCAGCCCGCGCACCGCTCCGGCCGCCTACTGCCTCTTCCTGGACCACTCCCGGCGCGGCGAGCACCACGACGCCCGCCTCTGGGCGCGGGAGCTGGGCCGCCGCGGGTTCCGTCCGAGCGGCCGCCGCGAGCTGCGCGAGGTGCGGCTGTGCGCCCAGGCGGCCGTCCTGCGGTACGTCGACCAGTGCGACGACCCCGACCTGGGCCCGGTACCGCTGCCCAGGCCGGGGCTGGCCGCGGTGCTGGCCGCGTTCCTGCCGCCGGCCCCGCCCCCGGCGCCCCGGCCGCGCCCCGGGCCGGGCCCGCTGCGGCACCCCGCGCTGACGTCGGCCGCGCGGGGGACGGTGGTCCAGTCCGACACCGGCGAGGCCCTGGCGCAGGCGCGGCGCGCGCTGGCCGCCGTACGGGTCCTGGAGCGGCACCCGCTCGGCGTGCGGGCAGCCCAGCTCGCACGGGAGTCGGGGCTGGGCGGGGCGGAGCTGCGCCCGCTGCTGGTGATGCTGCGCGAGGAGGAGTACGCGTACTGCCCCGGCCCCGGGGTGTACGCGCCCGGCCCGGCCCTGGACCGGCTCGCGGCCCCCGGCGGCACCGGCCTGGCGGGGCAGCTTCAGCGCACCCTGGCGCTGGCCCGCGACAGCGCGGGCGCCGCCGTGTACCTGAGCCGGTACGCGGAGGGCGAGGTCCGGATCACGCAGATGGCGGACGGCCCCGGGGCTCCGCCGGTACGGGAGTGGGTGGACTTCCGGGCGGCCGCGCACGCCAGCGCGGTCGGGAAGTGCCTGCTGACGCAGCTCGACCACGACGGCCGGGCCGACCACGTGGCCCGCCACCGCCCCACCCGGCTCACCGCGCGGACCATCACCGACAGCCGGGTCCTGTTCAGCGCCCTGGACGCGGTGGCTCCGGGCGCCCCGGTGTTCGACCTGCGCGAGTACTCCCCCGGGGTCGTCTGCTCGGCGGTGCCGATCGCGACGGGCGAGGCCGCCGGGAGCCTGGCCCTGTCCCTGCCGGCCGCCGCGGCGCACCGGCTGGGCCCCGCGACCGAGGCCCTGCGCCGCAAGGCGGTCCCGGTGCTGCTGGCGCTGCTGCTGTCCGGGGCCATCCCCCCGGACGCCGGCCCGGCCGGCGCGGCGCCCGCCGCACCGCCCGCCGCCGCCACCCCGGAGACGTTGCGCCAGCTGGGGAGGCTCTTCCGGACCCCGCTGACCCGTTTCACCGCGTCGGCCGGGGGCCCACACCTGGTCAGCGACTCCTCGTCGGGGGCGGCGTACCTCTTCGACGCGCCCCCGGAGGGCGGGGGGCCGCGCCTCGCGCTGCCGCAGACCCTGGGCCCGCTCGCCCCGGGCAGCCTGCCCGCACCGGAGGGCCTGGTGGTCCTGGGCACCCAGCCGGGGCGGGGGGACGCGTAACCGCGCGCGTCGCCTGTCGCCCCGTCGCCCCTCCTCTATCCGACGGGGACGAAGGAGTCCAGGGCCGCGTCGAAGTTCCCCCTGGCCTGGGTGAGGCGGCCGAGGGGGGCCGAGACCCAGACGTCGTACATGCGTCCGTTCTCGTCCCAGCACAGGTCGAAGGTGTGCCGGGGGCCCTCGGAGGTGGTGAAGCCGTTCCAGGTGAACTCCCAGAGCGCCGCGGGCAGTCCGTTGTGCGTGGTGGGGACGATCGTGTTGTCGCGGTAGCCCGGGTTGTTGGACGGGCCGTTGGCGTCGGACTGCCGCATCGCGGCGAGCGGGCCGCCCGCGGCCGGCTTCACCTTGATGCCGATCCGGATCGCGCCGTCCGGGGAGACGTAGAAGACCCGCTGGTCGTCGGTGGTGCGCTGGAAGCCCTGCGGCACGGCGAGGCCGAAGCCGTCCGGGTCGGAGACGAAGCGGTATCCGGCGGGCGCCGGCTTGCCGGGGGCCTGCTGTGCGGGCGGGGCCGGGGCCGGCGCGGTCACCGTGGTCGTGGCGGTGGCCGTGGCCCCCGCGGCGGCGGCGGGCGGGGTGGGGGCGGCCGCCGGGGACTGCGGGGCTGACGCGGTCACGCCGGGGGAAGGAGAGGCGGGGTTGCCCGGTCCGGCCGCCCGGGTGCCCTTGTCCGCGGCCCGGTCGGAGAGCAGCGAGGTCACGACGACGGCGCCGATGACGGCCACCACGACGAGCGCGGCGACCAGCCCGACGCGCAGGCCGGCCCGGCGAGTCCCCGGCTCGGCCGCGGGGCCGGTCCGGGCGGTGACGCGTTCGGTCGGCGAGTACCCGGGAGGGCCGGCGGGGCCGGGCGGGGTGGCCGGGCCCGCGGGGCGGGCCGGGCCGGGGGTGCGGTCGAGGAGGGGCAGGCTGCCGGTGGTGACGTACGCGGACAGCATCCGCTGGGCGTCCGCCACGCCCAGCCGGCGTTCGGCGTCGCGTTCCAGCAGGCCCCGGACGAGCGGGGTCAGGGGCCCGGCCTGCACCGGCGGGCGGATCTCGTCGTAGACGACGGCGTGCAGCACCCCGCCCAGCGAGTCCCGGTGGAAGGGGGACTCGCCGGTCAGCGCGGCGCACAGCAGCGCGCCGAGGGACCACAGGTCGGACTCGGGTCCGGCGGCTGCGCCCCGCATCCGCTCCGGGGAGGTGTACTCGGGCGAGCCGACGAAGGCGCCGGTCTCGCTGATGGTGGTGGAGCCCGCGAGGCGGGCGATGCCGAAGTCGGTGAGCACGACCCGGCCGGTGCCCGCCTCCATGAGGACGTTGGCGGGCTTGACGTCCCGGTGGAGCACCCCGCGGTCGTGCGCCGCGCCGAGGGCGCCGAGCAGGGCGAGCCCGATGCGGGCGGTCTCACCGGCGTCCAGCGGACCGGTGGCGCCGAGGCGGTCGGCGAGCGAGCCGCCCTCGACGAGTTCCATCACGATGTACGGGCGGCCGTCGTCCTCGACGACGTCGTGCACGACGACCACGTGCGGGTGCTTGATCTGTGCGACGGTGCGGGCCTCGCGCAGGGCTCCGGCGGCTTCCTTGCCCTCGCCGACGTGGAGTTCCTTCACGGCGACCGCACGGCCCAGGAGCTCGTCCGACGCCTGCCACACGGTCCCCATACCGCCGCGTCCCAGCCTCTTCCCCAGGCGGTACCGCCCGGCGATCACGACGTCACTGCGCGGTTCGTCCTGCGACACGTTCCCCCCTCGACCCGGTCAGGCCCCATGATGCCGCACGGGTGGATCCGGCCACCCCGTTCTCCGCCGAGGTCACCCGGGCTTCGCCGCCGAAGGGACCGGCTCCGCCCGGAAACGCGAAAGAACCCCACCGGAGTGGGGTTCTTTCTCTGTGTGTCCGAGGGGGGACTTGAACCCCCACGCCCGATAAAGGGCACTAGCACCTCAAGCTAGCGCGTCTGCCATTCCGCCACCCGGACCGGTGGTCGGCCCCGGTTTCCCGCGGCGACATGGACAACCATAGCAGGGGATCGCCGGGCTTCCGACCACGTTTTGCGGGCGGCCGCCGGTCCGCCACGCCGCGCTGACCTGCGGGCATGCCGGGAGCCGGGCGGCGCGGGGCCGCACCCCCGGCGGCCGGGACCCGGCTCCGGGCCCCGGCCGGGGGGCTGGCCTAGGGGCAGCTGATGACCTGGCCGGCGTAGGAGAGGTTGCCGCCGAAGCCGAACAGGAGGACCGGGGCGCCGGAGGGGATCTCGCCCCGTTCGACCAGCTTCGACAGGGCCATGGGGATGCTCGCGGCGGAGGTGTTCCCGGAGTCGACGACGTCGCGGGCCACGACGGCGTTGACGGCGCCGATCCTCGCGGCGAGCGGCTCGATGATCCGCAGATTGGCCTGGTGCAGCACGACCCCGGCGAGCTCCTCGGGGGTCACCCCGGCCTTCTCGCAGACCTTCCGGGCCAGCGGCGGCAGCTGGCTGGTGGTCCAGCGGTAGACGGACTGGCCCTCCTGGGCGAAGACGGGCGGCGTGCCCTCGATCCGCACGGCGTGGCCCATCTCCGGGACCGAGCCCCACAGCACCGGGCCGATGCCCGGCTCCTCGCTGGCCTCGACGACGGCCGCGCCCGCACCGTCGCCGGTCAGCACGCAGGTGGTGCGGTCGGTCCAGTCGGTGATCTCGGTCATCTTGTCGGCGCCGATGACCAGCGCGCGGGTGGCGGAGCCGGCCCGGATCGCGTGGTCGGCGGTGGCCAGGGCGTGGGTGAAGCCCGAGCAGACGACGTTGATGTCCATCACGGCGGGCGCGCCGCGCATCCCCAGCTTGGCGGCGACGCGCGCGGCCATGTTGGGGGAACGGTCGATGGCGGTGGAGGTGGCGACGAGGACGAGGTCGATGTCGTCGGGGCTCAGGCCGGCGTGCGCGAGGGCCTTGCCGGCGGCCTGGTAGGCGAGCTCGTCGACCGGCTCGTCGGCACCCGCCACGTGGCGGGTGCGGATGCCCACCCGGGAGCGGATCCACTCGTCGTTCGTCTCGACCATGGCCGCGAGGTCCTCGTTGGTGAGCACTTTCGCGGGCTGGTAGTGCCCTAGCGCCACCACGCGTGAACCGGTCATGGGCGGGGTCCCCCTCTGTACGGCAGGCAGTCAGGTTGACCAGCTTTGCCTGCTACCGGTGGGTACGGGTGCGCGTGACCCAACAGGATTCCGCCACCGGAATTTGGAGCATTCCGAGCAACTTCCTGCCGGAACCGGTCGCGGCGGCGGATCCGGGAGAATGTCCCCGTCAGGTGTACGCGAGGACGGAACAGGTGGGCTGATCACGATGGGACGGGTCACCGAACGGCGCCGCGTCGTACGCATCCGGGGCGGAGCGGCCGGAGTCCGGCCCGACACCCTGGTCACGGAGGAGCCGCTGGAGATACGGCTGAACGGCAAGCCGCTGGCCATCACGATGCGCACCCCGGGGGACGACTTCGCGCTGGCGGCGGGCTTCCTGGTCAGCGAGGGCGTCCTGGCGCGCACCTCGGACGTCCAGGCCGTGACGTACTGCGAGGGCGCCACCGAGGACGGTTCCAACACCTACAACGTGGTCAACGTCCAGCTGGCCCCCTCGGTTCCCGTCCCGGACATCACGCTGGAGCGGAACGTCTACACCACCTCCTCCTGCGGGCTGTGCGGGAAGGCCAGCCTGGACGCGGTCCGTACGGCGACCCGTTTCCCCGGCCTCGCCGCCGACCCGGTACGGGTCCGCGCGGAGCTCCTCACCGAGCTGCCGGACCGGCTGCGCGCGGCGCAGAAGGTCTTCGACCGCACGGGCGGGCTGCACGCGGCCGCGCTGTTCTCGGCGGAGGGCGAGCTGCTCGACGTACGGGAGGACGTGGGCCGGCACAACGCCGTGGACAAGATCGTCGGACGGGCCCTCCAGGCGGGCCGGCTGCCGCTGGCCGGCTCGGTGCTGCTGGTGTCGGGACGGGCCTCCTTCGAGCTGGCGCAGAAGGCGGTCATGGCCGGCATCCCGGTGCTGGCGGCGGTCTCGGCACCGTCCTCCCTGGCGGTGGACCTGGCCCTGGAGTCGGGCCTGACCCTGGTCGGCTTCCTGCGCGGCGCGAACATGAACGTGTACGCGGGCGAGCAGCGGATCATCCTGCCGGGTGACGGGTCCCCGACGGCTTAGGGACCCTGGCGGCGGCGGCCGCCGCGCCGGGAGGCCGTGGGCTGCTTCGGCTCCGGGGGGTCGATGCGGTGCAGGTCGAGGGTGGCGGGCAGCGGGGTGGTGCCGGGGCCGCCGGATTCGGCCCAGGCGATGATCTCGTCCGTCGCGGTGTCGTCCAGGGCCCAGCCGAACCAGACCGCCCTGGCTCCGCGCCGGCGGGCCTCGGTGGTGGGCTGGACCACGATCACGTTGGCCTGCGCGCAGGGCCCGAGGCAGTCGCTCGTACGGACCGCGAGGCGCCCCCCGGAGGCGGCGGCGGCCTCCCGCAGCCGGGCGAGCTGGCCGGCGTGGTCGGAGCCGGGGTTCTTGCGGGGGTCCCCGCAGCAGCAGCCCCGGCAGACGACGAGGGTGCAGGGGCGCGGGGCGCTGGCGGCGAGCGGGCGTATCCAGGTCACCGCCGCACGTTACCGGCCCTGCGCGGCGGGGGGTTGGACCGCGGGCGAGACCTCCACCACACGGCGGGCGTCGAGTTGGTCCTGGAGCACCGCCTCGGGGTCCCGCGCGCGGCGGCGGGCCAGGACCGCGCAGACCATCAGCTGCATCTGGTGGAACAGCATCAACGGCAGCACCGCCAGGGAGGCCTGGGCCCCGAACAGGACGCTGGCCATCGGGAGTCCGGCGGCCAGGCTCTTCTTCGACCCCGCGAACTGGATGGCGACGCGGTCCGCACGGCCGAAGCCGAGGCGCGCGGACCCGTACCAGGTGGCGAGGAGCATGACGGCGAGGAGTACGGCCTCCACCGCCATCAGGGCGCCCAGGCGCGGGAGGCTGACCTGGTGCCAGACCCCGGCGGCCACGCCCGCGCTGAAGGCCGCGTAGACGACGAGCAGGATCGAGCCCCGGTCGACGTAGCCGAGCACCTTCCTGTTGCGGGTCAGGAACCCGCCGACCCAGCGGCGCAGCCCCTGGCCGAGGAGGAAGGGCAGCAGCAGCTGGAGGACGATCTTGAGCAGGGAGTCGAGGGAGAAGCCGCCGGCGTCGTTGCCGAGGAGGGCGGCGGCGAGCAGCGGGGTGAGGAGGATGCCGGCGAGGGAGGAGAAGGAGCCGGCGCAGATCGCGGCGGGGACGTTGCCCCGGGCGATGGAGGTGAAGGCGATCGAGGACTGGATCGTCGAGGGGACCAGGCAGAGGAAGAGCAGGCCGCTGTAGAGGGGCTGGGTGAGCAGTCCGGGCACCAGGAGGCGGGCCGCCAGGCCCAGCACCGGGAAGAGGACGAAGGTGCAGGCCAGGACGGTGAGGTGGAGCCGCCAGTGGCGCAGCCCGTCGAGGGCCTCCCGGGTGGACAGCCGGGCCCCGTAGAGGAAGAACAGCAGGGCCACGGCGGCGCCGGCGGCCCCCTCGGCGACGGTGGCGCCGGCACCCGTGGCGGGGAGCAGCCCGGCGAGTCCCACGGTGGCGAGCAGGGCCAGTACGTACGGGTCCAGGGGCAGCCGGGCGGGAAGGCGGGGGCGTCGCATGGGGGCTCGCTTGCTGTCGTACGGGGGGGGAGGGGTGCGAGGGGGTAGGACCATCGTCGCGGGTCGGCGGTCATCGGGAAACACGCACACCGCACTGACTGCCATCACGGAACGCGATGACCCGGGCTTAGGCTGGGGGCATGTACGACCCGGTCCAGCTGCGCACCTTCCTCACGGTGGCCCAGACGCTGAGCTTCACGCAGGCGGCGGCCCGGCTCGGGGTGCGGCAGTCCACCGTCAGCCAGCACGTACGGCGGCTGGAGGAGGCCACGGGACGTCCGCTGTTCGTGCGGGACACGCACAGCGTCGGGCTGACGGAGGACGGCGAGGCGCTGCTGGGCTTCGCGCGGACCATCCTGGAGGCGCACGAGCGGGCGGCGGCCTTCTTCACGGGGACCCGGCTGCGGGGGCGGCTGCGGTTCGGGGCGTCGGAGGACTTCGTGCTGACGCGGCTGCCGGAGATCCTGGAGGGGTTCCGGCACGAGCACCCCGAGGTGGACCTGGAGCTGTCGGTGGAGCTGTCGGGCACGCTGCACGAGCGGCTGGACGCGGGGCGCCTGGACCTGGTGCTGGCCAAGCGGCGCGGGCCGGGCGACGAGCGGGGCCGGCTGGTGTGGCGGGACCGGATGGTGTGGATCGGCGCGGAGGGGCTTCGGGTGGACCCGGAGCGTCCGGTGCCGCTGATCGTGTTCCCGCCGCCGGGGATCACCCGGGCGCGGGCCCTGGAGGTGCTGGAGCGGAACGGCAGGGCGTGGCGGATCGCCTGTACGAGCGGCAGCCTGAGCGGCCTGGTCGCGGCGGCCCGCGCGGGGCTCGGGGTGATGGCCCACACCCGGGGGCTGATCCCGCCGGGGCTGGTACGGGTGGGCGGCCTTCCGGAGCTGGGGCCGGTGGAGTTCGCCCTGCTCCAGGGCCGCCGCCCCACCCCGGCGTCGGAGGCCCTGGCAGCCGCCGTCCTGGCGGGCGGCGACCGCCTGAGCCGGCCGGCGTAGGGGGCGGGGTTGGGGGGATCCCGTTCCCGGCAGCGCCGCGTCACCCTCCCCGCCCTGGGGTTCGCACCCCCGTGGGCACGCCGTGCGGGGGCTGCGTCGCAGGTCGTGGGGGGTGTGGGGGCGGGGGGATCTTGTGGAGGTTTCCTTGGGGGTGCCGGGCACGGGTGCGGGTGAGGTAGCGTCGCGGCGCCCTGCACGCAGAGGAGCGGAACGTGCGCGAGTTCACCGTCCCACCCCTGGTCACCGGCGCGCCGGTCGGAGGCCTGGCCGACACCGTGTTCCTGCGCGCCGGGCAGGATCCGGAGCACGTGGTGCTCGGGCGGAAGGCGGACGGGGTCTGGCGGGACGTGACCGCCCGTCAGCTGGCCGGGGAGGTGCTCGCGCTCGCCAAGGGGCTGCTGGCGCAGGGGGTGCGGTTCGGGGACCGGGTCGCCGTGATGTCCCGTACGCGCTACGAGTGGACGCTGTTCGACTTCGCGCTGTGGGCGATCGGCGCGCAGCCCGTCCCGGTGTACCCGACGTCGTCGGCGGATCAGGTGCACTGGATCCTGTACGACTCGGCCTGCACGGGCTGTCTGGTGGAGAACGAGGACCAGGCGATGACGGTCGGCTCCGTGATCGAGCGGCTGCCGGGGCTGCGCCTGCTGTGGCAGCTCGACGCGGGGGCGGTGGAGGAGCTGGTGGCGGCGGGGCGGGGGGTGGCCGAGGACGTGGTGCACCGGCACCGCGGGGCGGTGACCCCGGACGCCGTGGCGACCGTCATCTACACCTCGGGGACCACGGGCCGGCCCAAGGGGTGCGTGCTCACCCACGCCAACTTCATGTACGAGGCCGACACGCTGGTGGCGCGCTGGGAGGCGGTCTTCCGGGCGGGGCCGGGCGGGGAGCAGCCGTCGACGCTGCTGTTCCTGCCGCTGGCGCACGTGTTCGGGCGGATGGTGGAGGTGGCGGCGGTGCGGGCGGGGGTGAAGCTGGGACACCAGCCGGCGGTGGCCGCCGCCGAACTCCTGCCCGACATGGCGGCGTTCAGGCCGACGTTCGTGCTGGGGGTGCCGTACGTCTTCGAGAAGATCTTCGCGGCGGCGCGGCGTGCCGCGGAGGCGGACGGCCGCCGGGGGCCGTTCGACCGGGCGGTGGAGGCGGCGGTGCGGTACGCGGAGGCGCGTGAGCAGAAGGCGTTCGGGAGCGGTCCGGGGCCAACGGCTGCGCTGCGGGTGGAGCACCAGCTCTTCGAGAAGCTGGTGTACGGCAAGGTCCGCGAGGCGCTGGGCGGCCGGCTGCGGTACGCGATGTCGGGCGGGTCGGCGATGTCGCGGCGGCTGGGGCTGTTCTTCGACGGTGCCGGGATCACGGTGTTCGAGGGGTACGGGCTGACGGAGTCCTGTGCGGCGGCGACGGCGAATCCGCCGGGGGCGGTCAAGTACGGGACGGTGGGCCCGCCGATCCCGGGCACGACGGTGCACATCGCCGACGACGGGGAGGTGTGGCTGCACGGCGGCCACGTCTTCTCGGGCTATCTGGGGGATCCGCGGTCCACGCAGGAGGTGCTGCGCGGCGGCTGGCTGGCGACGGGGGACCTGGGCCGGCTGGACGAGGACGGCTACCTGGTCATCACGGGGCGCAAGAAGGAGATCCTGGTGACCTCCAACGGCAAGAGCGTGGCCCCGGCGGCGCTGGAGGAGCGGGTGCGGTCGCATCCGCTGGTGTCGCAGTGCGTGCTGGTGGGCAATGACCGGCCGTTCGTCGCGGCGTTGGTGACCTTGGACATGGAGGGGGTGGCGCACTGGCTGTCCATGCGGAAGCTGCCGCAGCGGACGGCCGAGCAGGTGGCGGGGGACCCCGACCTGACGGCGGAGGTGCGGCGGGCGGTGGTGGCGGCGAACACGCTGGTGTCGCAGGCCGAGGGGATCCGCGCCTTCCGGGTGCTGGCGGAGCAGTTCACCGAGGAGCGGGGGCTGTTGACGCCGTCGCTGAAGCTGAAGCGGCGGGCGATCGAGAAGGCGTACGAGCGGGAGGTCGCGGGCCTGTATCCGTCGTAGGGGTGTCGGTCCCGTGTAGGCCTACGTGACCTGACGGACCGTCATTCGTGCCCGCCAAAAATATTGACGGTGCGTCAGGTCACGCACAGAATGCGGGGATTCCTACGGAGGGGATCCCACCCATGTCGCGACCCATCCGGGCCCTGGCCGCCTCGGCGGCCGTACTCGCACTCGTCTCCGCCTGCAATTCAGCCGCCCCTTCCGACCGGACGACGCCGGGGAGCTCCGGGGGCGCGCCCGGGATCCAGCGCGGGGTCACCGACAAGAGCATCAAGGTCGGCGGGATCGTGTCGATGACCAGCGCCAGCGGCTACAGCAAGAAGGACACCGACCTCGGGGCGAAGGCCCGCTACCTCAGGGCCAACGCGGAGGGCGGCGTCCACGGCCGCACCATCGACTACGTCGGCGCGGAGGACGACGGGCAGGACCCCGGGAAGAACCTGGCCGCGGCCCGCAAACTCGTACAGCAGGACAAGGTCTTCGCCGTCGCCCCGATGAGCTCGGTGACCTTCTCCGGCGCCGACTTCCTGGAGCAGGAGAAGGTCCCCACCTTCGGCTGGGGCACCCTGCCCTCCTTCTGCGGCCCCAAGTACATCTACGGCTTCAACGGCTGCCTGGTCCCCTCCCCCGGCGGCACCCTCAACCAGACCTGGCCCGAGGGCATCGCCAAGGTCCTCGGCGGGGCCGAGGGCAGGTCGGTGGCGGTCATCGCCAACGACAGCGACGCCGGCAAGTTCGGCATCCGCACCTTCCAGCAGGGCTTCGCCGCGGCCGGCTTCACCGTCCCCTACGCCAAGGCCTTGGTGCCCGCGACGGCCGTGCCCAGCGACTGGAGCGCGTACGTCAAGGAGATCATGGAGAGCGCCGGCGGCAAGGCGCCGGACGCCGTCGTCTCGGTCATGCAGACCCCGAACAACATCGGCCTCTTCACCGCCCTCAAGCGCGCCGGCTACAAGGGCGTGATCTCCGACCCCACCGACTACGACCCGGGGCTGCTCGCCAAGGACGCCACCCGGCAGGCCCTCGAAGGGGTGCACGTCCTGCTCCAGTTCGAGCCCTTCGAGTCGGACAGCCCGAAGATGAGGCAGTTCAAGGCCGACATCAAGGCCGCCTCGGGCGGACAGGAAGTACCGCTGAACATGCACATGCTCACCGGGTACATGTCGGCCGACCTCTTCCTCGCCATCGCCCAGAAGGCCGGGAAGGACCTCACCACCACCCACTTCCAGAACGCCGCCCAGAGCTTCTCCGACACCGGCACCCTCGTCGGCGACCGCGCCGAGCCCAAGGGCCAGAAGGACAGCTTCGGCTGCGGGGCGCTCGTCCAGCTCAAGGGCGGCCGGTACGAGGTCTCCGTGCCGTTCGAGTGCCACGAGCCGATCCCCTTCACGTAGGGCGGCGGCATGGGCGACCTGCTGGTCTTCGTACTGAGCGGCCTGGTCTCCGGCGCCCTGTACGCACTGCTCGCCACCGGGCTGGTGCTGTCGTACTCGGCGTCCGGGCTGTTCAACTTCGCGCACGGGGCCACCGCCTACCTGTGCGCGCTCACCTTCTACGAGCTGCACTCCGGCCTGGGCTGGCCGGCCGTCCCGGCCGCCCTGCTGGTGGTGTGCCTCCTCGCGCCCGGTCTCGGGTGGGGGCTGGACCGGCTGATGTTCCGCCGGCTCGCGCGGACCGGGGAGACCGCCCAGATCGTGGCGACCATCGGCCTGCTGGTGGCGCTGCCGGCGGCGGGACTCTGGGCCGTGGACGTCCTGAGGGAGGCGGGCCTGCCGCTGAAGCCCGCCGAGAACCAGTTCGGGCTGCCCGGCGTCGGGCCGAGCCCCGCCCGGTCCTGGCGGCTCGCGGACGGCGTCGGCGTGGACTCCGACCAGCTGATCACCTGGGTGGTGACGGCGGTGGTGGCCGCCGCCCTGTGGGTACTGCTGCGGCACACCCGGCTGGGGCTGCGGCTGCGGGCCGCCGTCGACAACCGCCCGCTGACCGAGCTGCGGGGGATCAGCGCCGACCGGCTGTCGTCGGTCGCGTGGATGATCGCCTCCGCGCTGGCCGGGCTCGCCGGCGTGCTGGCCACCCCGCTGCTGGGGCTGTCCGCGCACGACTTCACCCTGTTCCTGTTCGTGTCGGCGACGGCCGCCGTGATCGGCCGGTTCGCCTCCGTGCCGCTGGCCTTCGCGGGCGGGCTGGGGCTCGGGGTGGTGCAGAACCTCGTCGCCGGGTACGCCTCCTTCGCCGAGGGCATCACCGGGTTCCGCACGGCGGTGCCGTTCCTGATCCTGTTCGGCGGACTGCTGGTGCTGACCCGGCGGGCCCGCACCGCCGGGGTGACGGCCGTGGAAACGCCGCCGCCCGACCACCTGGCCGGGGCCCCCTGGGGCCGCCGGTGGGGGGTGTGGGCGGCGGGCGCCGTCCTGCTGGGTACGGCGTTCTACACCGTCACCACCCCGTTCTGGAGCGGGCTGCTGGCGCAGGGGCTGGCCATCGGGCTGGTGTTCATGTCCTTCACGGTGGTGACCGGGCTCGGCGCGATGGTCTCGCTCGCACAGGCCACCTTCGTCACCGGGGCCGCACTGGTGGCGGGGCTGCTGATGAGCCGGGGCTGGCCCTTCGCGGCGGCACTGGCGGTGGGTACCTGCGTGGCGGCCGCGCTGGGGGCGCTGGTGGCGCTGCCCGCGCTGCGCCTGGGCGGGCGCTCGCTGGCGCTGGCCACCCTGGCGCTGGCGTTCCTCGCCGACCAGGTGCTGTTCCAGATGCGGTGGCTGCGCGGCGGGGACGCGGGCTGGGCGGTGCCGCGCCCGGTGTTCGGGCCGGTGGACCTGACCGACGACCGGGCGTTCGGGGTGGCCCTGGTGGTGCTGGTCTCGCTGGTGGCGGCCGCCCTGGGCGCGCTGCGGAACTCCCCGTCGGGGCGGGCGATGCTGGCGGTGCGCTCGGCGCCGGCGGCGGCGATGGCCTGCGGGGTGTCCGTGCTGCGGACGAAGCTGCTGCTGTTCACCCTGTCGGCGGGGCTGGCCGGCTTCGGGGGCGTGCTGTACGCCTCGTACAACACCCGGATCACGGCCACGGACTTCACCGCCATGACGGGGCTGGTGTGGCTGGCGGTGGTGGTCGCGGCGGGGGTGCGGCGGGCGCCGTACGCGGTGGTGGCGGGGCTGGTGTTCGCGGTGGCCCCGCGGCTGCTGTCGGACTACGTGACGGAGTCGGCCCACCTGCCGGTGATCCTGTTCGGCCTGGCCGGCCTGGCCCTGGCCAACGACCCGGACGGCTACTGCGCATCGATCCCGGCCCGCCGAGCCCGTGCCCTGGCCGGGCGGAAGGGAACCCGGCCGGCGGCCGCCCCGGCCCTGGCCGGCGCCGCGGCCGCCGAGGCCGCCCCGGCCGGGCACGAGGGAGCCAGGCCGGCCGGCCCCGCCGGCGAGGGCAGCGACGGGGCCGGGCACACCCGGGCCGGCGCCTCCGGGGCCGCGGCGGCCCCGGAGGCGCCCCCGGCCGCGGACGGCGGAGCCGGGGGGCCGGTCGCGGCCGCGCGGGCCGCAGCCGGGGGTGCCCCCGGTCCGTTCCCTTCCCCGGCGCCCGGCAGCCGGCCGGACGCCGCCGGGACCGGCAGCGGGGGTCCGGGGGCGGGGGCTTCGGCGGTGGGGGCTTCGGCGGTGGGCGGGGGTGGCGTGCCCGTTGCCCTGGAGCTGCGCGGGGTCACCGCCGGGTACGACGGCGGGAGCGTGCTGCACGGGGTGGACCTCACCGTCCGGCGCGGGGAGATCCTGGCCCTGCTCGGGCCCAACGGCGCCGGGAAGAGCACCGCCTGCCGGGTCGCGGCCGGGCTGCTGCCGGCCACGGGCGGGACGGTCGCCCTGGCCGGGCGGGACACCACCCGCGAGGGGCCCGTACGGCGCTCGCGCGCCGGGGTGCTGCTCGTCCCCGAGGGCCGTGGGATCTTCCCCGCGCTCACCATCGAGGAGAACCTGGCCCTGTACCTGGAGGACCCCGCCGAACGGGACGCCGTGTACGGCCGGTTCCCCCGGCTGCGCGAGCGGCGCGCCGTCGCCGCCGGGGCCCTTTCGGGCGGGGAGCAGCAGATGCTCGCGCTCGCCCCGCTGCTCCAGCGCCCGCCGGCGGTGCTGATCGCGGACGAGCCCTCGCTCGGCCTCGCGCCGCGCGTCGTGGAGGAGGTGTTCGCGCTGCTGACCGAGCTCCGCGACGCCGGCACCGCCCTGCTGCTGGTGGAGGAGAAGGCCGCCGAGGTCCTCGGGATCGCCGACACGGTGGCCTACCTCGCACGGGGCCGGGTCGCGTGGTGCGGCCCGCGGGCCGAGGTGGAACAGGACCGGCTGACCGATGCCTACCTGGGGATGGCGCCATGAGCGACGTGCTCCGCGCGAGCGGGATCGGCGTGAGCTTCGGCGGGGTCCGGGCCCTCGCCGGGGTGGACATCGGGATCCGGGCCGGGGAGGTGTGCGGGCTGATCGGGCCGAACGGGGCCGGGAAGACCACCCTGTTCGACGTGCTGTCGGGGATCCGGCGCCCCGACCGGGGGCGGATCCTGCTCGACGGGGCGGACATCACCCGCCGCTCCCCCGTGTGGCGGGCCCGGCACGGGATGCGCCGCACCTTCCAGCGGCAGCAGCTGTTCGGGCAGTTGAGCGTGGCCGACAACGTGCTGGTGGCGCAGGAGTGGCGGGGCGGCGGGGGCGGGCCGGCCGCCGACCTGCTGGCCCTGCCCGCCCGCCGGGCCCGGGAGCGGGCGCGGCGGGGGCGGGGCGGGCGGGTGCTGGCGGACTGCGGGATCGGCTCGCTCGGGTCCTCGTACGCGGGCGGGCTGCCGGTCGGGCAGGCCCGGATGGTGGAACTGGCCCGCGCGGTGGCGGACCCGCCGGGGGTGCTGCTGCTCGACGAGCCCGCGTCGGGGATGTCGGCGCCGGAGCGGGCGCAGCTCGCGGGGGTGGTGCGGCGGCTGGCGGCGGAGGGCTGCGCGGTGCTGCTGGTGGAGCACGACGTGGCCTTCGTGATGGACCTCTGCACCCGGGTCGTCGTCCTGGACCTGGGCTCCGTCCTCGCCGAGGGCACCCCCGCCGAGGTCCGCGCGGACCGGCGCGTGCGGGAGGCGTACCTGGGGCCGGCGTAGGGGCGGGTGGGCGCCGGCCGCGTACACCGTCCACCGGCCCGGTCCTCCCCGTCGGTCCCGCGCCCTGAGCGGAGCGGACGGGTGGCGGGAATAGGGTGGGCGGGAGGCCGGTTGCCGCCCCCGTGCGCCGCACTCCGCGGCGCGGCCGTACCGCTCCACCGAACCCGAGGGAACGACCAGACGTGAACCAGGTGCCCGCCGTCCCGCTCAACAACGGCACGTCCATGCCCCAGCTCGGCTACGGCGTCTGGCAAGTACCGGACTCCGAGGCGGAGAAGGCCGTCTCGACGGCGCTGGAGGCCGGCTACCGCAGTGTCGACACGGCCGCGGTCTACGGCAACGAGCGCGGTACCGGCAAGGCGCTCGCCGCCTCCGGGATCCCGCGCGAGGAGCTGTTCGTCACCACCAAGCTGTGGAACGGCTCCAAGCAGCGGTGGGGGCGCGAGGAGACGCTGCGCGCCTTCGACGAGTCGCTCGGCAAGCTGCGCCTGGACCATGTGGACCTGTACCTGATCCACTGGCCGCGTCCGATGCGCGACGACTTCCTGACCATCTGGAAGACGTTCGAGGAGATCGCGGCGAGCGGCCGGGCGCGGGCGGTGGGGGTGTCGAACTTCCGTCCGGAGGACCTGGAGCGGCTGCGCGAGGTGAGCCCGCTGGTGCCGGCGGTGAACCAGATCGAGCTGCACCCGCTGTTCCCGCAGGCCGGGATGCGCGCCCTGCACTCCTCGCTGGGCATCGTCACCGAGGCGTGGTCGCCGCTGGGCCAGGGCAAGGAGCTGCTCGGGCTGCCGGCGGTGGTGTCGGTCGCCGCCAAGCACGGCCGCAGCGCCGCGCAGGTGGTGCTGCGCTGGCACCTCCAGCTGGGCAACGTGGTGATCCCGAAGTCGGTGACCCCGTCCCGGATCCGCGAGAACCTGGACGTGTTCGGCTTCGAGCTGGACGCCGAGGACCTGGCGGCGCTGGACGCGCTGGGCGCGGGCGGGCACCGGATCGGGCCGGATCCGGCCGTCTTCGACATCTGAGCCGCGAATGGGCTTCGAGGACGGTACGTACCGGATCCGGAACGTGGACAGCGGGCTCGTGCTCCAGCTGGAGGGCGCTTCCCGGGTGCGGGTCGGCCCCGACGGGCCGCCCGCTCCGGCGGCGGCCCGGCGGTGGCGGGTTTCCGCCGTGCACAGCGGGGGCGGGGTCTTCCACGTGGTGAGCGAGGACAACGGGCGGCGCCTGGACGTGGCGAACGCCTCGACCGAGAGCGGGGCCCGGGTGCAGGTGTGGCGGGCCAACGCCTTCGGCGCCCAGGAGTGGCTGGTGGAGCGGCACCTGGACGATCCGGGGGTGGTGTCGCTGGTGGCGTGCATCAGCGGGCTGCCGCTGGAGGCCGACGGCGAGGGCCGGGTCCGGCAGGGCGAGGACACCGACTCGCCCTCCCAGTGGTGGCGGCTGGAGCCCGTCTGAGGCGCCCGCCGGCGCGGGCGGGTCAGGCCGCGCCGTGGGCGGGGGCCAGGGTCTCGACGCGTTCGGCGAGTGCGAAGTCCTTCTCGGTGACGACGCCGCCCGCGTCGTGGCTGTTCACCGAGAGGCGGACGGTGTTGTAGCCGAGGGTGAGCTCGGAGTGGTGGTTCAGCTCGTCCTGGACCACGCAGATGTGGGAGACGAGGGCGCTGGCGGCCCGGTGGGTGTCCACGCGGTACGTGCGCTCGATGCGGTCGTCCTCGAAGGCCCAGCCGGGGAGTTCCCGGAGCCGGTCCTCGATCTCCTTCTGCGAAAGCGGGTCGCTCGGCATCCGCTGTCTCCTTCCCCGTGGTCGTGCCCGTGGTCCCGTGATGTGCTGTCAGTTTTCCACGGCGCGCGCCGTGGTGAACCTTTCCCGCCATAGTGCGCCCGGGTGCTTCGCGGCGCTTCCGGGCCTTGGCCGCCCGCCCTATGCTCCAGCGCCGGACCGAGCATTACCACCGGTAACAAGGAGGCGGGGCATGGCCGCTACGGGCGACGGCAACGGCACGGACGGCACGGCGGGCGGGAGCGGCGGCACGGACGGCACGGCGGGCACGGAGACCCCGGGAAGCTCCAGGCGCGCGTTCATCGCGGGCGCGGCGGCCGCCGCGGGCACCTTCCCGGCCCTGGGCGCCCTCGCGGCGCCCGCCGCCGCCGCGGGCCCCGCGGCGGCCGCGGCGGGACGCTCCGTCGCCGTCCTGGGCGGCGGGGTCGCCGGGCTGACGGCCGCGCACGAGCTCGCGGAACGCGGCTACGCCGTCACCGTGTACGAACGCCGCGCGCTGGGCGGCAAGGCCCGCAGCATGGACGTACCCGGCAGCGCCCGGGGCGGCCGCAGACCGCTGCCGGCCGAGCACGGCTTCCGCTTCATCCCCGGGATCTACCACAATCTCCCGGACACGATGCGCCGCATCCCCTTCCCCGGCAACGCGAACGGCGTGTGGGACAACCTGGTGGCCCCGCCCGAGATGATGTTCGCCCGGGCCGGCGGCCGCGAGGACCTGCGCGCCCCCATCCCCTGGCCCGGCCACTCCGCCGGCGGGCTGACCCCGGAGGAGCTGCGGCGGGCCCTGACCGGGATGCTGGAGTCCCTGGTCCGGCTGCCCGCGCACGAGACCGCGTACTTCGTCAACCGGGTGCTGGTCTTCCTCACCAGCTGCGACGAGCGCCGCGACGAGGTGTGGGAGCGCACCCCCTGGTGGGAGTTCACCCGGGCCGCGCGGATGTCCACCGAGTACCAGCGCATCCTGGCCGTGGGCATCACCCGCAACATCGTGGCCACCAAGGCCGAGGAGGCCTCGACCCGTACGGTCGGCACCCTCGGGGAGGCCTTCGTCTGCAACGCGCTCGGCCAGGGGGCGGACGGCCCGCCGGACCGGATCCTGAACCTGCCGACCAACGAGGCGTGGATCGACCCGTGGGAACGCCACCTGCGGTCCCTCGGCGTGGAGTTCAGGATCGGCTGGACCGTCCAGGAGGTGCGGTACGGGGACGGCCGGGTGAGCGGGGTCTCGGTCCTGGACCCGGACGGGGCGCGGCGGACCGTCACCGCCACCCACTACGTCAGCGCGCTGCCCGTGGAGCACGCCCGGCGCACCTGGAGCCCGGCTCTGCGGGCCGCGGACCCCATGCTGGGGCGCTGCGACCGGCTGCGGACCGACTGGATGACCGGCATCCAGTTCTATCTGACCGAGCGCGCCCCGCTCGTGCACGGGCACCTCAACTGCGTCGACTCGCCGTGGTCGTTGACGGCGATCCAGCAGGCCGAGCACTGGCCGGCCCGGGACTTCCCGGCCGACTACGGCGACGGCACGGTCGTGGACTGCCTGTCGGTGGACGTCTCCGAGTGGGACAGGCCCGGGATCCTGTACGGGAAGACGGCCAAGCAGTGCACCCGGGAGGAGGTGGCGCGCGAGGTGTGGGCGCAGCTGAAGGCCTCGCTCAACGACACCGGCCGGACCCTGCTGGCCGACCGCACCCTGCACTCCTGGTTCCTGGACCCGGGCGTGGACGGCCTGGGCACCCCGCAGCCCACCAACCAGGACGAGTTGCTGATCCACCCGACCGGGACCTTCCACGACCGGCCGAGCGCGGGCACCCGCGTCCCCAACTTCTTCCTCAGCGGGGACTACGTGGCCGTCGACATCGACCTCGCGACGATGGAGGGCGCGAACGCCTCGGCCCGCGCGGCCGTCAACGCCCTGCTGGACCGTGACGGTTCGGGGGCGGCGCGGTGCGCCGTCATCCCGCGCCACCGGCCCGCGGAGCTGGAGGCGGCGAAGCGGCACGACCTGTGGCGCTACCGTCTCGGCCTGCGGAACGTCTTCGACCTGGGCTGATCGGGGACGATCGGCTCGACTACCGTCGTGGCCATGACCCCTTCGACCCCCTCGGCGCCCACGGTCGGCGCCCTGCTCCGGACCTGGCGGGAGCGGCGCGGGATCAGCCAGCTGGAACTGGCGGGCCGCGCCGACTCCTCGTCCCGCCACATCAGCTTCATCGAGACGGGCCGGTCCCGGCCGAGCGAGGAGATGGTGCTGCGGCTCGCCGACCGGCTCGACGTACCGGTGCGGGAGCGCAACGCGCTGCTCCTCGCGGCGGGTTACGCCCCGCACTACGCGCACACCGCGCTGGACGACCCGGCCATGGAGACGCTGCGCGAGGGTATGCGGCGGCTGCTGACCGGCTACGAGCCCTACCCGGCGCTGGTCGTGGACGCGGTGTACGACGTGGTGGCCGCCAACGCGGGCATCGGGATGCTGCTGGACGGGCTGCCCGAGCACCTGCTGACGCCGCCGCTGAACGCGATGCGGATCACCCTGCACCCGCAGGGCCTCGCCCCGCGGATCCGCAACCTCAGGGAGTGGCGCGGGCACCTGCTGGCGCAGATGGAGCGTCAGATCGCCCTGGCCCGCTCCGCGCCGCTGCGCGCGCTGTACGAGGAGGTGTCGGCCTACCCGGTGCCGGAGCGCCCCGGCGACGCCGGACCGGACGAGCCGGTCCCGTACATCGCGCTGCCGCTGGTGATCGAGCACGACGGGCACTTGCTGTCCTTCGTGTCGTCGATCGCGACCTTCAACACGCCGATGGACGTGACCGTCGCCGAGCTGGCCATCGAGACGTTCCTCCCGGCCGACCCGGCGACGGTGAAGTACCTGCGCTCACTGGGCCCCTGATCCCCCGCCGGTGCGCAGCGCCAGCTGCTGGAGGAGCGCGAAGCCGGCCACGGTGAGGGCCTGCGCCGGGATCCACACGGCGCCGGCCGTGGTCGGCTCGAACCAGACGGCGAGGGAGACCAGGCTGAGGGCGGCCCACGCGTAGTTGGCCTCGATGACGAACTTCACCGGGAGGACCGGCGGCCGCCGGCGCGAGGCCAGCCAGCCGACTCCGGCGCCGAAGGCGGTGAGGAAGAGGCCGAGTTCGAAGAGGGCGGCCTGCCCGACGCCGAGGAGCCGGCCGAGCGGTGCGGAGAAGGCCGCGTAGGCGAGGCCGTTGCCGGCGGTGACCACCGCGTCGAGGGCGAGGAAGCGGCGCAGCACGGTCTGCGGGGCGGTGGTGCGGGCGATGCTGGCGAGCAGGGTCGCGGACATGACGGTTCAGCCTCCATCGGGGGTCGTTCGTGCTGGTGGGACCGGGTCCCGGAGCCGAGTGCGCGGCCCCGGAACCCGATGCCCCCACTCTGCCGCCGCCCCCGCACGGGGTCGATTACCTCCGGGGTCATGGCCGGTGCCGGGGGGTGGGGGCGGCGGGCGGTGTGGGGATGCGGTGGGCGGGGGCGGGGGCCGGCGGCTAGGCTTCACCGCACCGAGCCACCGACCCGAACACCCCGTCGAGACGCGGAGAAACCTCCGGTGCGGGCCGCCGCCCGAGCCGGTCCCGGCGGGGCCGGGGCCGCCGCGCCGTGGTGCCGGCGGGGCCGGGCCCGAGTCGCGGGCCGCGCGCCCGGACCTTACCGCCGAGGGGGAAGCGCCATGAGGACCACACGGACCATGCGGAAGCTCGGCGCCGAGCTGGTGGCGGAGGCGCGGCTGACGGCACCGGCCGGGGCGGAGGCGATCATCGGGGGGCTGTGCGCGGCGTTCGGGCGCCGGCGCGGCGGGCGGCCGGTGGAGTTCCGCTTCGCCCCGTTCCCGCCGGAGACCGCCAGCGGGCTGTGGCTGGAGCTGGAGGAGCGCGACCTGGTCGTGGTGGAGGCCCGCACCCGGCCCGAGCACCAGCTGGTGATCGCCTGCCACGAGCTGTGGCACATCGAGGAGGGCGCCTGCGACGGCCACGGTCCCGGCATGGCGGTGGCCGCCCGCCTGACGGGCCCGCACGGCAGCCTCGCAGACCTGCTGCGGCGGGACTCCGCGCTGGATTCGGTGGTCCGTCAGGCGGCCGCCCGTGCCGACCGGGAGGATCCGGCCGAGATCCGGGCCGAGACCTTCGGCCTGCACCTCGGCAAGGTCCTGAAGGCGTTCCTGCCGCCGCCCCGGCAGGAGCCCGCCCCCGACGGGACCGAGCGCATCAAGTCCTCCCTCGGCTGGAACCGCTGACCACCCCGACAGAAAGCACCGCACGATGCACCCCACCTGCGCCCCGCTCCTGCCTCCCCCGACCCCCGGCCGTGCGCGGTGAAGGACGGACTGCCGCTCTACGTGGCGGGTTCGGTGCTGGTGCTGGCCCTGCTGATCAAGGCGCCGGCCCTGCGGCGGGGCTGGGACCAGCCGCTGATGCGGGCCGTGTGCGCGCTGCTGGTGGTCGGCTGCCTGCTCACCTTCCTGGCGCCCCCGCCGTCCCTGGCGGCGGTCAACCGGCTCACCGGGGTCGCCAACTTCGCCGCCCCGCTGGTGTACGGCGTGCTGACGGCCTTCTCGGGGGCCTCCATCGTGCTGATCCTGCACTGGGCGGGCGGTCCGGCGGCGGCGCTGCGGCGGGCGACCTGGGTGACGGTGGCGGTGTTCGGCGCGGTCACCGTGCTGATCGTGGCCTTCTTCGTGCTCGGGGACGCGCGCGTGGAGCGGCTGCGGGACCTGGACACGTACTACGCGAACACGCCGTGGCTGCGCGAGATGATCGTCTCCTACCTGCTGGCGCACACGGTCGGCAGCGCCGCGCTGAGCCTGCTCTCGCTGAAGTGGATGCTGCGCGTCGATCCCGCGCTGCGGCCGCTGCGGACCGGGCTGGCGCTGCTGACCCTGGGCGGGCTGCTGGACCTGGGGTACCTGGTCGCGAAGTGGGCGGCGGTGGGAGCCCGCTGGGCGGGCCGCGACTGGGACGGCCTGTCCACGTACGTGGCCCCGCCGCTCGCCTCGGCGGCGGCCCTGCTGGTGGGCGCCGGGTTCATCGTCCCGATGGTCGGCGGTTCGGCGGCCTGGCGGGACTTCAGCCAGTACCGGCGGCTGCGCCCGCTGTGGAAGGCCCTGCGCGGGTTCGCCCGCGCCGGCGTGGCGACGGTGCCGCTGACGTGGTGGTCGCCGGTCGGGATCCGGCTGATCCACCGCGAGTCGGTGATCGACGACGGGCTGCTGGCCCTGGCGAGCTGGTTCGACCCGGCCGTGCGGACGGCCGCGTACGGGGCCGCCCGCCGCCAGGGCCTGACCGAGGCGGGCGCGGCCGTGGTGGCGGACGCGGCCATGCTCGCCGCCGCCTGCCGGGCGCGGGCCGCCGCCGAACGCCCGGGCGCCCCGGACCCGGGCTCCGCGGAACCCGCCCCGTACCGCCTCGACGGGCAGCCGCTGACCGCGCTCGCCCGGGAGTTCCGCGGCTCGCCGATCGTGGACGCGGCCCGGCGCGGCCTCCCCGTCGGCCGGGGGGCTTAGGCCGTCCCGGGGGAGCCTGCGGACGGTTCGCGGGCGAGCCAGGCGCCGTACGCGCGGACCCTGCGGCGGTGCCGGAGGCTGTCGGCGGTGAAGATCCAGCGCGGTGAGACGCGGCTGCGGGGTTCCCGGCCCTGGGCGAGCCGGTCCAGCTGGAAGCGTACGAGGGCCAGCGTGCCCGCGGCCGCCAGACTCCGGTCCCGCCAGCCGAGCCGGGGCACGTCCACCCGTACGTCCTCGCCGGCGCGCCAGCGCTCGGGCAGGTCGGGGCGCAGGGCCAGGGCGGAGGCCATGCCGACCACGGCGACGCCGCGGGCCAGGGCCTTCTCGGCGGTGGCCCGGCGGGTGATGCCGCCGGTCAGCATCAGGGGCACGGTCGCGGTCTCCAGCAGGCGCTCCGCGAGGGACAGGAAGTAGGCCTCCCGCTCCAGGGTCCGCTGGTCGGTGGTGTGGCCCATGCTGGCGGGGCTCTCGACGGTGCCGCCGGACAGTTCGACCAGGTCCACGCCGAGGCCGTCGAGGGCCGTGATGACCTCGGCGGCCTCCTCGCTGTCGAAGCCCCCGCGCTGGAAGTCGGCGGCGTTCAGCTTCACGCCGAGGGCGAAGCCGGGCGAGACCCGGGCCCGGACGGCGGCGACGGTGTCGGTGAGCATCCGTACGCGGTTGTCGAGGCTGCCGCCCCAGCGGTCGGTGCGCCGGTTGACGAGCGGGGAGAGGAACTGGCTGAGCAGGTAGCCGTGCGCGGCGTGGACCTGCACGCCGTGGAAGCCCGCTTCCTCGGCGCGGCCCGCGGTGAGCGCGAAGCGGGCGATCGTCGCCTCGATGTCGGCCTCGGTCATGGCGGTGGGGTGGGCGAAGCGCTTGGTGTGCCTGCCGAGGCTGATGGGGACGGCGGAGGGGGCCCAGGCGGTGCCGGGCATGTCGGAGCCGACCTGGCGGCCGGGGTGGTTGATCTGCATCCAGACCCGGGCGTCGCCGGAGGCCGCGGCGGCCGCCCAGCGGCGGAAGGGCTCCAGCGGGGAGTGCTCGTCGAGGACGACGGTGCCCGGGGAGGTCAGGGCGCGCCGGTCGACCATCACGTTGCCGGTGATGACCAGTCCCGCGCCGCCGCGCGCCCAGCGGGCGTACAGCCGCTCCATGCGCTCGTCGGGGAGCTGGCCGGGCTGGGCGGCGAAGCTCTCCTCCATGGCGGCCTTGGCGAGACGGTTGGGAAGGGTGGTGCCTCCCGGCAGGTCGAGCGGTGTGAACAGGTCCATCCGAGTCCCCCCAGCTTGTGGCGCGGCCGTCACGCGGGGCCGCGCCACAAGATGATCGCCTCAGAGCTCCGCGAGGTCCAGCCCGGCCTGGGCCGCTGCGGCCTGCACGGTCTGCTCCAGCAGGACCGCGATGGTCATCGGGCCGACGCCGCCGGGCACCGGGGTGATGAGGGAGGCGCGGGCGGCGGCCGACTCGAAGTGGACGTCGCCGACGTTGCCCTCGTTGTAGCCGGCGTCCAGGACGACCGCGCCGGGCTTGATGTCCTCGCCCCGGATGAACTCGGCCTTGCCGACGGCGGCGACCAGGACGTCCGCCTGGCGCACGATCGAGGGCAGGTCCTGGGTGCGGGAGTGGCAGTAGGTGACGGTGGCGTTCTTCTCGAGCAGCAGCATCCCGGCGGGCTTGCCCAGGATCGCGCTGCGGCCGACGACGACGGCGTGCTTGCCGGTGAGGTCCACGTCGTACTCCTCCAGCAGGCGCATGATGCCGCCGGGGGTGCAGGAGACGAAGCCGGGCAGGCCGAAGCCCATGGCGGCGAAGGAGTGCATGGTCACGCCGTCGACGTCCTTGCCGGGGGCGATGGCCTCGAAGGCGGCGCGCTCGTCGATGTGGTGCGGGACGGGGTGCTGGAGCAGGATGCCGCTGATCTCCGGGTCCTCGGAGAGGGCGGTGATCGCAGCGACGAGCTCCTCCGTGGTGGTCCCGGCGGGCAGCTCCACGTGGCGGGAGGTGATCCCGGCCTTGGCGCAGCGGTTCTGCTTCATCTTGACATAGGTCACGGAAGCGGGGTCCTCGCCGACGAGGACGGTGGCGAGGCAGGGGGCGGTGCCGGTGCGCTCGGTGATCTTCGCCGCGAGGGCGGCGGTCCGCTCGGACACGCGGCGGGCGAGGGCGGTGCCGTCCATGAGCTGGGCGGTGGCGGTGGGGGCGGTCGTCACGGGGTCTCCTGAACGTCGCTGCGGATCGCGGTTCGCTGATCGCGGTTCGCCCAGGCGCGCGGCAGACGGCGTACGGACCGTCGTGGCGTACGCCGGGCCGCTCCCCGGTGGTGATCCACCCGAACGCCAGTCACGGCCCGGGTCCCACTGTAGTCGACTTATCCAGTGGATGACCGGGGCCCGAGCTGGGACGATCGAGACATGACGCGCACTTTCGACCATCTCGTCGCCGAGGCGGAGTCCGTCTCCGTCGACGGCTGGGACTTCTCCTGGCTCGACGGCCGGGCCACCGAGCAGCGGCCCTCCTGGGGCTACCAGCGGCTGCTGGGCGAGCGCCTGGCGACCGTCCGCTCGGCGCTGGACATCCAGACCGGCGGGGGCGAGGTGCTCGCCGGAGCGGGCCCGCTGCCGCCCCTGATGGCCGCCACCGAGTCCTGGCCGCCGAACGTCGAGCGGGCCACCCGGCTGCTGCACCCGCTGGGCGCGGTGGTGGTGGCCGACGCCGACGAGCCGCCGCTGCCCTTCGGGGACGGGGCCTTCGAGCTGGTCGCCAGCCGGCACCCGGTGACGATCTGGTGGGACGAGATCGCGCGCGTGCTGGCGCCCGGTGGCACCTACCTGTCGCAGCAGGTGGGTCCGGCGAGCGTCTTCGAGCTCGTCGAGTACTTCCTCGGCCCGCAGCCGGAGGAGGTCCGGCGGGCCCGCCACCCCGACGACGCGGTCGCCGACGCCGCCCGGGCGGGGCTGGAGATCACCGATCTGCGCTCCGAGCGGCTGCGTACGGAGTTCCACGACATCGGTGCCGTGATCTACTTCCTGAGGAAGGTGATCTGGATGGTTCCCGGCTTCACGGTCGGCCAGTACCGTGACCGGCTGCGCGAGCTCCACGAACGGATCGGGCGCGAGGGTCCGTTCGTCGCGCACACCGCCCGTTTCCTGATCGAGGCACGCAAGAAGGAGTGACCCGGGAGGGCGGACGGATCCACGCCGGATCGGTTGCGCGGCCACAGCGTGGCGCAGGTCACTCAATTCAGCGCGTAACGAATCGACTCGGGCAGGCGATGAACCGACAGGTGTCCTCGCGCGGCCCCGGAATACAGACCCGCCCGGGTCTGTTTCCCGAGTCCGCGCGATGATGTCCCGCCCACTCCTTATCTGTTCGCAACGAGAGGCTCCTTGTGTCGCTCAGCCCGTCCCGTACGTTCCCTCCGGAGATCGCCGAATCCGAGGCCCTGGTCGCGCTCGTCGAGCGCGGCCGCGAGCAGGGTCACATCAACGGTGACGATGTCCGGCAGGCCTTCGAGGCCGGCCGCATCCCGGTGGACCAGTGGAAGCGGGTCCTGCGCAGCCTGAACCAGGTCCTGGACGAGGAGGGCGTCGCCCTCCACGTCAGCGCCGCCCCCGCCACGAAGGCTGCTGCCAAGAAGCCCCGCAAGGCAGCTGCCGCTCCGGCCCGCACCGTGACGAAGAAGGCGGTCGCCCCGCCGCGCCCGATCGGCGCGCGCAAGGCCTCCGCCACCGCTCCCGCCGCGGCCGCGGCGATATCCGCTCCGTCGGCCGCCGCGTCGGAGGAGGTGTCGGCCGAGGCCGCCGCCGAGCCGAAGAAGCGCGTGGTCAAGAAGGCCGCCGCCAAGAAGGCCACGGCCACCAAGAAGACGGCCGCCTCGAAGAAGGCCGGCGCCAAGGACGCCGACGACGCCGAGAACCCGGCCGTCGAGGGTGAGGACTGGGCCGTCGAGGACCTCGCCGACGAGACCGAGGAGGAGGCGCCCAAGGCCGGCGCCCAGGGCTTCGTGCTGTCCGACGACGACGAGGACGACGCCCCGGCGCAGACGGTCATGGTGGCCGGTGCCACCGCCGACCCGGTCAAGGACTACCTGAAGCTGATCGGCAAGGTGCCGCTCCTCAACGCCGAGCAGGAGGTCGAGCTCGCCAAGCGCATCGAGGCGGGCCTGTTCTCCGAGTACAAGCTCGAAGAGGAGGAGGACCACAAGCCCGCGTTCAAGCGCGAGCTGGAGATCCTCGTCGAGGACGGCCGCCGGGCCAAGAACCACCTGCTGGAGGCCAACCTCCGTCTCGTGGTCTCGCTGGCCAAGCGCTACACGGGCCGCGGCATGCTCTTCCTGGACCTGATCCAGGAGGGCAACGTCGGTCTGATCCGCGCGGTGGAGAAGTTCGACTACACCAAGGGCTTCAAGTTCTCCACGTACGCGACCTGGTGGATCCGGCAGGCGATCACGCGTGCCATGGCCGACCAGTCGCGCACCATCCGCATCCCCGTCCACATGGTCGAGATCATCAACAAGCTCGCCCGTGTGCAGCGCCAGATGCTCCAGGACCTGGGCCGCGAGCCCACCCCGGAGGAGCTGGGCAAGGAACTCGACATGACCCCCGAGAAGGTCATCGAGGTCCAGAAGTACGGCCGCGAGCCGATCTCCCTGCACACCCCGCTGGGTGAGGAGGGCGACAGCGAGTTCGGTGACCTCATCGAGGACTCCGAGGCGGTCGTGCCGGCCGACGCCGTGTCCTTCACCTTCCTCCAGGAGCAGCTCCAGTCCATCCTGGGCACCCTGAGCGAGCGCGAGGCGGGCGTGGTCTCCATGCGCTACGGCCTCAACGACGGCCAGCCGAAGACGCTGGACGAGATCGGCCGCGTCTACGGGGTCACCCGTGAGCGCATCCGCCAGATCGAGTCCAAGACCATGTCGAAGCTGCGCCACCCGTCGCGCTCGCAGGTCCTGCGCGACTACCTGGACTGATCCGGTCCCGGTTCCGGACACACGAGGGGCCCGCGCCGTCACGGCGCGGGCCTCCGCGTTTGCCCCGGCCGTGCGGGGGTCAGTTCTCTCCCCCGGTGCGGGGGCCGTTTCTCCCCGCCGGTGCGGGGGTCAGTGCTCCAGGAGGTGCTTGAGCTTCTCCTCGCTGCGCGGCATCTCCTTGCGGAGCCTGGGCTTCACCACCAGGGGGACCAGTCCCCGGCCCAGGCCGCGGCCCTCGAAGTCCACCGACAGGGTGACGCGGGAGCGCGTCCCGTCGTCGAGGGGCTCGATCCTGCCGTGCACCTCGGGCCGGACCGGGCCGGAGACGCCGTGGATGTGCCAGCTCCGCGGCGGGTCGAGCTCGGTGAACTCCACGGTGGTGGGGATCCTCCGCTTGCCGAACCGCCGCGTGATGGCGACCCTGGAACCGACGTGCACGGGCAGGTCTCCCACGGGGACGGCGGCCACGGCGCTGTCCTGCCACTCGGGCAGGTGCGTGGGGTCCGTCACGTAGGCGAAGACGTCCTCGGGCCTGCGGTCGATGTCGATGGTTTTGCTGATCGCGGACATGGCGACCCCTCGGAGCCCCCCTGGCCGGTCTTCTCTTCCAAATTACTCCGCGGCCGTACCGGCCGCGCGGTGCTTGCGGGCGGCCATCAGCGCGTAGGCGAGGACGCCCGCGAAGAGGAAGAGCACGCCCTGGTAGACGGCCGCGTAGCCGGAGCCGGCGACCAGCCACATCGAGAAGGCGAAGGCGACCCCGGCGAGGACGGCGTCGCGGACCAGGCGCCCGCGCCGGACCCGCTCGCCCTGGCCGGAGGCCAGGAAGTAGAGCTGGGCGGCGGTGGAGAGCAGGTAGGGGACGGTCGCGGTGAAGGTCGTGATCAGGACGAGCGACTCGAAGACGGCCGCCGAGCCCGCCGTGTAGTTGTAGACGGTCAGGGCGGAGGCCAGGACGACGGTGACCACGACGCCGACGACCGGGACACCGCGCTGCTTCTTCTCGAAGACCCGCGGGAAGAGCCCGTCCTTGGCCGCCGCGTACGGGGTCTGCGCGCTGAGCAGGGTCCATCCGTTGAGGGCGCCGAGCATCGAGACCACGGCCGCGCCGGCGACGAGGGTGCCGCCCCAGCTGCCGCCGAACATGGCGTTCACGGCGTCCGTGAACGGGGCCTGGGAGGAGACCAGCTTCTCGTGGGCGACCAGGCCGAAGACGGACAGGGTGCCGAGCAGGTACACGGTGGCGGCGCCGATGGTGCCGAGGACGGTGGCCCGGCCGACGTTGCGCGCCGGGTCGCGGACCTCGCCCGCGCTGACGGCGGCGGACTCGACGCCGATGTAGCTGAAGAGCAGGATCGCGGCGGAGGCGGAGACCGCCCCCACGGGGCTCTGGTCGGTGGCCTGGAAGGGGCCGAGGTTCGCCGGGTCGAAGAAGAACAGTCCGCCCACGGCCACGAGCAGCAGCGGGACGAGCTTGAGGACCGTCGCGACGACCTGGACGGCGCCCACGTACCGGGTGCCGGCCAGGTTGGAGAGGGCGGGCAGCCACTGGACCGCCAGGGCGGCCAGGCACATGGTCCACCGGTGCTCGCCCACGGCCGGGAACAGGACGGCGAGGTAGCCGACGGAGGCGACGGCGAGCGCGGCGTTCGAGACCCAGGCGGTCATCCAGTAGCTGTACGCGGCGAGGAAGCCGGCGAAGTCGCCGAAGGCGGCGCGCACGTACACGTACGGGCCGCCGGTCCGCGGGTGGCGCTGGGCGAGGCGGCCGAAGACGAGGGCGAGGGCGATCGCGCCGAGGGTCAGGACGGCGAAGGAGAGGAGGCTGATGGTGCCGAAGGGGGCGACCGAGGCGGGGAGCAGGAAGATGCCGCCGCCGATGACGTTGCCCATGACCAGGCAGACGGCGACCGGGAGGCCGAAGCGGCGGGCGTGCCGGTCCCCCCGGGGTGCCGGGGATCCGGCGGCCAGAGGCGTTTCGGCGACGGCCCCGGGGGTGGTGCGGTCCTCTGCGGGCGGGGCTGCGGTGCTGGTCATCGGTGGCGCGCCTCTGGGTGTCTCACATGCTGGGCAGGTCAACACATGGTTGACCACCGCGAACTGGGCGCCAAATCACCGGGTTTCGTCCGGCTCCGGGACCTCCCCGGAAGGAAGGATTCCGCCTGAAGGGCCTCCCTGCCGGTAATCCTCCCGCGAAGCCCGTGAGGGCCGCGGCGTCAACGGCACCTGGGGGCCGTCCGCCTCGCGCAGCCAGCGGCGCAGCACCGCGTGCACGGCCTCGGCGCCGACCGGCTCCGGGTCCGGCTGCGAGAGCACGGTCGGCCACATCAGGAAGGGGTGGGCCTGCTCCCCTCCCAGCCCGCCGTGCGAGCCGATCTGCTCCTCGAAGGCGTGCACGGCACCGGTCTCCGGGTCGTACGCCGAGTTGACCATGATGTCGGCGACGTGCGGGAAGGAGTCCGTCCGGCGCACGGCCCGCGCCGCCCCCGGCCCGAACGGCGCCAGCAGCGCCTCCGCCTCCCCCGGTACGTCCAGCCGCGCCACCGCCCCGCCCGGGCCCAGCACCTCCCCGTCGACCAGCAGGAAGCCGACGCCCGGGTGGTTGGCCAGGGTGGGCAGCAGGGCGGGGTGGGCCCGCTCGATCAGCGCCCGCGACGCCCGCCCCGGCAGCGCCGGGAAGGAGATCAGGCCGAGGTTGCCCGACGCCAGCACCACCGGGTCGGGCCCCGGCCCCGGACGGGCCTCCTCCGCCGCTTCCTCCACCGGCCGGTGCAGGGCCGCGAGCACCGCCGCACGCGCCTCGGCCCCGCTGCGGGTGCGGCCGGCCCGGCGGGAGACGGGCAGCCCGCAGCCCGCCCGGACCAGGTCCTTCAGGCTGAGCCCGTACCGGCCGAGGAAGGTCTCCCCGGGGCTCTGGCCGTGGTCCGACAGCAGCACCACCCGGTACTCCCGGGGGGCGTGCTCGGCGACCCGGGCGATCAGCGCGAGGCTCCGGTCGAGCCGGGCCAGTACCCGGTCGGTGTCCCGGCCCCGCGGGCCCGAGTGGTGCGCGACCTCGTCGTAGGCGACCAGGTCGGCGTAGACGGCGGCGCGGCCGGCGAGTACGTCCCCGATGACCGCGGCGACCACCACGTCGCGCTCGACCACCGTCGCGAAGGCCCGGATCAGCGGGTAGAGCCCGCCGCGCGCCACCCGGGGCCGGTCCCCGCGCAGCCGGGAGCGCAGCGACTGGCCGATCTCCCGGGCCACTTCGGCGACGAAGGACAGCGCGGTGCGCACGGCGTTGGCCGGGTCGCTGAAGTACGCGAAGTAGCCCGCGCGGGAGCGGTTGGCGCGGCCGCGCCGGGCGGCGACGGACAGCACCAGCGCCAGCTGGTCGGCGCCCCCGCTGAACAGGTTGCCCCGACTGGCGCCGTCCAGGGTGAGCAGCCCGCCGTCCCGGGTCCGCTCGACGGCCCGGCGCTGGAGTTCGGCGGCGCTGGTGGGCCGGTTGCAGACCATCACCTCGCCGGTGTCCTTCTCGTACCAGCGGAAGGCCGGGACGTCGAAGTTGGAGCCGTGCAGGATGCCGAGCTGGCTGGCGCCGGTCTGGCTGGACCAGTCCGTGTGCCAGGGCATGACGCGGTGGCTGCGCTCCAGCCAGCCGGCCACGGTGGGCATCAGCCCCTCGGCCGCCGCCCGGCGCAGCGCCTCGTAGCCGACCCCGTCGAGCTGGAGGAAGACCAGGCCGGGGCTGCCGCCGGGAGGTGCCCCGAAGCGGCGGCGGCGCCGGTCGGCGAGCCGGTACAACCGGCGCCGGTACGCCTCGTCGTCGCGGACCGCGAGTGCGGTGGAGGTGGCCGAGGCGACGGCGGACATCGCGGCGGCCACGACCACCGCGGTCTCCGGCGCGACGGCCGCGCCCCGTCCGGCGGGGATCAGGCTGAGGGCCATCAGCAGCAGCGAGCCGTTGAGGAAGAACACGAGCAGCCCGAGCACCAGGGCGGGCACGAGCAGCAGGGCCCGTACCAGGACCGGCCACACGAGCGCGCTCAGCAGGCCGAAGACCCCGGCGCCCCAGGCGGCCGTCAGCCCGATCCGGGTGACGCTGTCACCGTCGGCGGACTGCAGGCGGAAGTCGGGCAGGATCCCGGCGAGCACGAGCATGGTGAGGGTGGACGCCGCCCAGACGAGCACCACGCGCACCAGTGCCCCGCCCGCGGCCCGCCAGCGCAACCGCTCCCGCCACACGCCGCACCCGCCTCGCTCCCGGGCCGCGCCCGGCCCGCGGTCCCCCCTGCCAGCGTCGCACAGGGCCGCGGGGGCGGCCGGTCGACACGGGTGGCGCACGGGAGTACGGGACGCGGCGGGCGGGTGCCCTCGTAGCGGCCGGCCGCGCCGGGCGGGCGGGTCAGGTGCCGTCGTACGGGGCCGGTCGCGCGGGGGGGCGGGTCAGGTGCCGTCGTAGCCCGCGGTCGGCATGGACAGCCGGCGGTGCACCTCGGCCTTCATGGCGGAGGTGTAGGCCGGCTCCTCGGCCCCCGCGGTCTCCAGCCGTACGCCGCGCCGCTCGCACTCGGCGGTGAACTCCTCGACCGAGCGCAGCGCCCGGGCCAGGACCCGGCGGTTGGGGGCGACGAACAGGTCGACCTGTCCGGCCTCCACGTCGCGCCAGAGCCCGCAGTGGTCGGCCCGCAGCCCGTAGAAGAGCAGGTGCCGGGTGACCACGTACCCCTGCTCGGCGGCCCAGCGCGCGCACACGGCGTGCTGGCCGCGGGTGTCCACGGCGAAGGGGTCGGCGTCGAGTTCCTCAAGCGGGGCCAGGCTGGCGATCGCGGCCACGCGCAGCGCATCCATGGCGCCCGACCCTACTCCGATCCGGGCCCGGGGAGGAGGGGTGCGCCGGGTTCTGCTTCCGCGCGGGCGGGCAGGGACCCCTTTAGGCTCGGTCTGTCGAGGGAAGGGGGTGGTGCCGGTGGCGGTGGAGATCACCTGGTGGGGTCATGCCACCTGTGCGGTACGGGACTCGGGGGTGCGGGTGCTGACCGACCCGCTGTTCGCGCGGCGGCTCGCGCACCTGCGGCGGCGGCGCGGGGCGGTGCCGCCCGCGGAGGCCGCGGAGGCCGACGTGGTGCTGGTGTCGCACCTGCACGCCGACCATCTGCACCTGCCGTCGCTGGCGGCGCTGGCGCCCGGCACCCGGCTGGTGGTGCCGCGCGGGGCGCGCCGGGCGGTGCCGGGGCTGGCGCGGCTGGCGGGGGCGCGGGGGCTGGTGGTGAGGGAGGTGCTGCCGGGCGAGGAGGTCGGCGTACGGGACGGCGTACGCGTCCGGGCGGTGAGCGCGCGGCACGACGGGCGGCGGGTGCCGTTCGGGCCGCAGCGGGCGCCGGCGCTGGGGTACGTGGTGGAGGGGGCGGCGCGCACGTACTTCGCCGGGGACACCGGGCTGTTCGACACCATGGCCGAGGAGGTCGGGCCGGTGGACGTGGCGCTGCTGCCGGTCGGGGGCTGGGGGCCGTACCTGGGGCCGGGTCACCTGGACGCGGAGCGAGCGGCGCGGGCCGTGGCGGAGCTGGCTCCGGCGGCGGCGGTGCCGGTGCACTACGGGACGTACTGGCCGATCGGGATGGACGCGGTGCGGCCGCACGAGTTCCACGCGCCGGGCGGTGAGTTCGCCCGGCTGGCGGGGCGGCTCGCGCCGAAGGTGGCGGTGCGGGTCCCCGGGCACGGGGAGCGGGTGCTGCTGCCGTGACGCGGTGGCGGGTCGCGGCGGAGGTGGTGGGCCGGGTGCCGCCGGAGACCACGCAGCAGGCGGTGGGCTATCCGGCGCTGTTCGTGCTGGTGGCGTTGGGGGCGCTGGTGCCGGTGATCCCGACGGGGGCGCTGGTGAGTTCGGCGGCGGTGGTGGCGTTCCACCAGCGGTCGCTGCCCCTCGGGGTGCTGCTGGTGATCGCGGTGGCCGCGCTGGCGGCCTTCTGCGGGGACGTCGCGCTGTACTGGCTGGGGTCGCGCGGGGTGCGTTCGCGGGGCGGCTCGCGGTGGCTGGAGTCCCTGCGGGGGCGGGCCGAGCCGGAGCGGCTGGAGCGGGCGCGGCGCAAGCTGGACGAGCACGGGGTGCTGGTGCTGGTGCTGTCGCGGCTGGTCCCGGCGGGCCGGATCCCGGTGATGCTGGCCTGCCTGCTGGGCGGGCTGCCGCTGCGCCGGTTCGCCCGGGGGGACGCGCCGGCCTGCGTGGCGTGGGCGGCGACGTACGGGCTGATCGGGATCCTGGGCGGCTCGCTGTTCTCGGAGCCGTGGAAGGGCGTGGTGCTGGCGGTGGGCCTGACGCTGCTGATCAGCGCGGCCCCGGGGGTGTGGCGGCGGCTGCGGCCGGGCAGGGTCCGGCAGTGAACTCCGCCTCCTGGGAAACCGTCCGCGCCCTCGCCGCCCGCTTCGACGCGGCCGCCGCCGCACGCGGGGTGCACCCTCCGCAGAGCCACGTCCTGCAAGTGCTGAAGATCGGCGAGGAGTTCGGCGAGGCCGCGCAGGCGGTGATCGGCGCGACGGGGAGCAACCCGCGCAAGGGGGATTCGCACAGCTGGGCCGACGTGCACGAGGAGGTGTGCGACGTCATCATCACCGGCATGGTCGCGCTGGCCCGGATGCGTCCCGACGCGCCGGCCTACTTCGCGGAGCAACTGGCCCTGAAGTCGGCCCGCTTCCTTCCGGAGGGGTCGCCCTAGGGCGCGTCCGCCGGCTTCGGCCTTGTTGCCGTTCGGGGGGTGGTGGGGTGGAATGCCCGCATGGACGCTCCTGCCCATGACCACGCGCACGCGCACGCCCACGACCGTGGCCCCGGCGGCGGGCCGCCGGACGGGGCCGCCTCCCACCGTGCCGTGCTCGACGAGGTCGGCCCCCGGCTCAGGCGGCTGCGGGAGCGGCGGGGGCTCACCCTGGCGGTGCTGTCCGAGGAGACCGGGATCTCCAAGAGCACCCTGTCCCGGCTGGAGTCCGGGCAGCGCCGGCCGAGCCTGGAGCTGCTGCTGCCGCTGGCGCGTACCTACCGGGTGGCCCTGGACGAGCTGGTCGGGGCGCCCGCGGTGGGCGATCCCCGGGTGCGGATGACGCCCCGCGCGATGCGGCACGGCGGGACGTCCGTGGCGCTGACCCAGGGCCTGGGGCCGCTCCAGGCGTACAAGATGGTCATCCCGGACCGCGGCGCCGAGCCGGACCTGCGCACGCACGAGGGCTACGAGTGGCTGTACGTACTGTCCGGCCGGCTGCGGCTGGTGCTGGCGGGGCACGATCTGGTCCTCGGTCCCGGCGAGGCCGCCGAGTGGGACACCCGGACCCCGCACTGGTTCGGCAGCGCCGACGGGCGGCCGGTGGAGATCCTCAGCCTCTTCGGGAAGCAGGGCGAGCGGATGCACGTGGTCGCGAAGCCCAAGTCGAAGGCGCAGGCGCAGGCGGAGGCGCAGGGTGAAGCCGAGGCGCAGGACTAGAGGCTGCGGGAGGCGCCGATCGGCAGGTCCCAGAGGTCCTCGCGGGGCAGCCCGGCGCGGGCCCAGGCGGCGCGGGCGCGGTGCAGGGGTTCCATGACGGGCTCCGCCGACAGCACGAAGGTGGCCCAGTGCATCGGGGCCATCCTGCGGGCGCCGAGGTCCAGGCAGGCCCGTACGGCCTCCTCCGGGTCGGCGTGCACGTCGCGCAGCCACCAGCGCGGGGCGTAGGCGCCGATCGGCAGGAGGGCGAGGTCGATGCCGGGGTGCCGGCGGCCGATCTCCGCGAACCAGTGGCCGTAGCCGGTGTCGCCCGCGAAGTACACCTTGCGGCCCGCGGCCGCGTCGGTCAGCATCCAGCCGCCCCACAGGGTGCGGCAGGTGTCGAGCAGGGAGCGCTTGGACCAGTGGTGCGCGGGGACGAACTCGAAGCGTACGCCGCCCAGTTCGGCCGACTCCCACCAGTCGAGCTCCGTCACCCGGGTGAAGCCCCGGCGGCGGCACCAGCGGGCGAGTCCGGCGGGGACGAAGAGCGCGGTGTCGCGGGGCAGCCGCCGCAGGGTGGGGGCGTCGAGGTGGTCGTAGTGGTTGTGGCTGATCACCACCGCGTCCACGGGCGGCAGTTGCTCCCACGGCACCCCGACGGGCGTCACCCGCGCGGGGGTCCCGAGGATCCGCCGGGACCACACCGGGTCGGTCAGCACCGTCAGGCCGCCGGTCCGCAGCACCCAGCTGGCGTGCCCGGCCCAAGTGGCGGACACCGTGCCCGGGGTCACCTCGGGCAGCGGGGCGGGCTCGTACGGCAGGTCGGGGATTCCGCTCAGCCCCTCGGCCCCGGGCCGGAAGGCGCCCTCGCGGGCCAGCCGGGCGAAGGCGCGCAGCCCGGGCAGCGGTGTGGTCAGCCGGTCCGCGAACGACCGCGGCCAGAGGCGGTGCTCGCCGAGCGGGCGGAGCGCGCCGGGCACCGTCACCGCCCCGGGCGCCGAGAGCCCGGGGGCCGGCTCGCGCCCGGCAGAACCGTACGCCGCCCCGGCCGCGGGGGACCCGGCTGCCACCCCGACCGCGGCAGGCCCGGGCGCCACTCCGGCCACGGCAGGCCCGGACGCCGTCCCGGCCGCAGCAGGCCCGGGGGCCATCCCAGCCGCGGCAGGCCCGGGCGCCGTCCCGGCCGCGGGGGGCCCGGGGAGGGCCGGGTCGGGGGCGGGGGGGCGCGGGGGGCCGGCGGGCGTCGGGGGGCGGCGGGCCGGGTGGCCGGGCGGTGCGGCCGGGGCGGCTCCCGGCGGGGCGGTGGTGACGGGGGCGTCCGGCTGGTCCCTCATCGCGAAGTCTCCGTTCGGCGGCGGCCCGTCGGCGCGGGCCGCACTTCAGTCGGCCAGTCCGGCGAGCACCGACCCGAGCCGGTCGAGCGCGCCCCGTACCTGCGGCAGCGTCAGCGGGTCGCGGGCGCCCAGCGCGGCGAGCCGTTCCCGCGGGGTGGCTCCCAGCAGCGGTCCGGTCGACAGCCGTACGCGCGGGGCGCCCAGTTCGTCGGCGAAGCGCTGTCCGCCGGGTGTGGCCGTGCCCAGCCGGGCTCCGAGCCAGTCCTCCAGTTCCATGGCGTCCCCGACCCCCTGCCGGGCGAGGCCGGCGCGCAGCGGGGTGAGGTCGGCGTACAGGTGCCGGCCCGCCTGCGGGGGCCGGGCGAGGGCGCCCGCGGCCAGCAGCACCCGGTGCGCGGCGGCGGCCACCGTGCCGTGCAGGGCGGCGGCCGCGTAGGCGCGTCCGGCGACGGCGTCGGTCTCGTCGAGGGCGTGCGCGGCGGCGACGGCGACGGGGCCGGCGACCAGGGCGCCGGTGGCGGTGAGGACGTCGAGGGTGCGGGCGCGCAGCCAGGTGCCGCCCGGGGTGCCGGGGAAGCGGACCACGGCGGCGGGCCAGCCGCCCGGGAGCAGTGCTCCGGCGAGGTCGACGAGGACGGCGGCCCGGTCGGGGAGCATCTCGGCGGGACTCAGCACCAGCGTGTCGTGCGGCCGGTGCACGGTGTCGCGCCAGCTCTCGTCGCTGACCACGAACAGCCCGGCGGCCTCGGCCGCCTCGCAGGCCTCGCGCACCAGCTCGGGCGGCGGCACGGTCGCGGTCGGGTCGTCGGCCACCGACAGCAGCAGGACGCGCGGGTCGCCGCCCTCGGCCCGGACCCGCCGCACGGTCTCGAGAAGGGCGTACGGGTCGGGTACGCCCCCGCACTCCGCCGGGGTCGGCACGTGGTAGGCCCGGCGTCCCAGCAGCCGGACCTGCGGGGTCCACCAGGCGGGACAGGGCCGGGGCAGCATGACGTCGCCGCCGTACGCGCCGAGCAGGGCCAGCAGCAGGGCGGGCGCGCCGGGCCCGGCCGCCACGTTCTCGGGGGCGGTGGCGAGTCCGCGCCGGGCCCAGTGGCGGCAGGCGGCCTCGCGCAGGTCCTGCCCGCCGCCGGGGGGTTCGGGGGCGGGGCGGTCCGCGGCGGCGGCGAGCACGGAGGTCAGCTCGGGCAGGACCGGCAGACCCGGCTCGGGGGCGGGGGGTCCGTACCTGACGGGTCCGCGCCCTTCCGGTGCCGGGCGGTGCCAGAGCCCGGCGAGCCCTTCCGTCATGCGCTCGGCCATCCCCGACACGTGCCCGCCTTCCGCCGCCACCACCGATCGACCCGCTCTTTATACGATTATTTACACCGATACGCCCGTTAACCGTGACGGCCCCGTCGGGCTTTTCCCCCTCACCCCTTCCTCCCCAGGAGGGCCAGCAACCGGGTCTGGGCGTCCGCGCCGGCCGGAACCTCCAGCGGCTCCGCGTACATCCCGCTCGCGGCGAGCCCGTCGGCGTACGGCATGACCTCCTTGATGGAGAACTCGACGAGGTCGGCCGGCAGCCGGTCGTCCGCGCCGATGGCCCGCGAGAGGTCCCAGGTGTGCACGACGCAGTCCGCCGTCAGCTCCGAGCAGTACGCCGATCCGCGCGTGGGCCCGTACGAGAGGGTGATCGTCCGGTCCAGCGCGCCGGGCGCGGCGAAGGCCGCGTGCCCGGCGGCCGCGGCCCGCTCCCAGGCGGCCGGCGGGTCGTCGCCCAGCAGGTCGCCGGAGAGTTCGTCGCCCACGTCCGCGACCGTGCGCCCCTCGGTGACCAGCGGCGGGATCCACAGCTGTTCGCCGGTGACGTGGTTGACCAGGTCGCGCACGTTCCACTCGGTGCACGGGGTGGCCGCGTCCCACTGGGAGGCCCCGACGGCGCGCACGCGCTCCCCGAAGAGCCGCAGCGCGGCGGCGTGCCATTCCAGCAGCGTCTGGGGCATGGGTCCCACCGTCCTTCGCCCCGAGGTCGGCCGCCCCCTGGGCCCCACGATCCTCGCCCCCGCCCCTCCCTGCCACCGACCCGGCCAAGGCCCGTCCCCCACAAGAGGGTTGTCCACATGACGAAACGCGTATCTCATATCGCGAGCGGATCGCCTACGGTGATCACCACGCCTTCGACGGCCTTCGACGACGAGGAGTACGCCATGACCGACGCCCGCGACGCCCACGAGAGCGCGCTCTACACCCACGGCCACCACGAGTCCGTGCTGCGCTCGCACCGCTGGCGCACCGCCGCCAACTCGGCCGCGTACCTGATCGGCGAACTGCGCCCCGGCATGCGCGTGCTGGACGTGGGCTGCGGCCCGGGCACCATCACCGCGGACCTGGCGGAACTGGTCTCCCCCGGCGGCCACGTCACCGCCGTCGACGCCGCGGCCGACGTACTGGAGCAGGCGGCCGCGCACGCCGCCGGGCGCGGACTGTCCGGGGCGGTCGACTTCGCCACGGCCGACGTCCACGCGCTGCGGTTCCCCGACGACTCCTTCGACGTGGTCCACGCGCACCAGGTGCTGCAGCACGTCGGCGACCCCGTGCGGGCGCTGCGCGAGATGCGCCGGGTGTGCCGGCCCGGCGGGATCGTGGCGGTACGGGACGCCGACTACGCGGCGATGACCTGGTACCCGGCGACGCCGGGCCTGGAGGAGTGGCAGAGCCTGTACCGGCGGGTCGCCCGCGCCAACGGCGGCGAGCCCGACGCCGGGCGCAGGCTGCTGTCGTGGGCGCGGGCGGCCGGCTTCACCGACGTGACGGCCTCCGCGACGGCCTGGTGCTACGCCACGCCGCAGGAGGTGTCCTGGTGGTCCTCGCTGTGGGCGGACCGCACCACCGCCTCCTCCTACGCCTCCGTCGCGACGGAGGGCGGCCACGCCACCCCGCGGGAGCTGACCGCCGTCGCCGAGGCCTGGCACGCCTGGGGGAAGGCCCCCGACGCCTGGTTCTCCGTCCTGAACGGCGAACTGCTGTGCCGCGCCTGAGGGACTACTGCGGCGGGCGCATCCGGAAGTCGTACTCCGGGGGCAGCGGGCGGTCCGTGAGGGCCGCCCAGACCTCGGACAGGGTCTCCTCGCCCTCCCGCAGGTCGGCGATCTCGAAGCCGTCCTCGAAGACCCGCCGGGCCGCGCCCACGTGCCCCTCGGCCGCCAGCAGCCGGGCGGCCAGCAGCCGGAACCGGCCCTGCTCGCGCAGCGACGGCCGCAGCCGGTCCCAGACGGCCCGCGCCGCCGCCGGCCGCCGGGCCGCGAGCAGGACGGTCATCGCCTCCCGCCCCAGGGCCGCCTCGGCCGCCGCCCACGACGCACCGCCGCGGCCCTGCTCCGCCAGGGCCGCGAAGGCCGCCTCGTAGCGGTCGGCGGCCCGCTCCGTGTTCCCGGCCAGGGCGTCGGCGGCCGCCAGGCAGCGCAGCAGCGGCCAGCGCGACGGCGCCTGGGCGAGCCCCCGCTCCCAGCTGCGCACCGCCTGGGCGACGTCGCCGGCGTGCCACTGGGCCACCCCGAGGTGGTACTCGGTCATCGGGTCCGCCGGGGCGGTCTCGAGCATGTCCCGCCAGTGCGGGGCGACCAGGCCCGGGCCGGGCGGCGCGTCCGCTTCCGGGGCCGGCAGCACCCCGGTGCGCCACAGCTCCAGCCAGGGCTCCTGCTCCTCCCCCAGGGTGGACTCCGGGAAGGGCGTGCCGGGCAGCTCGTAGCCCCCGCACAGCACTTCCAGCGCGCCCCAGCCCGAGCCGTCCGCCAGCCGCTCCCCCGGTTCGGTGTCGGCGTGCCCGCGCCAGGCCTTGTACGCCGCGTCCAGGGCCCCGGCCGGCAGTACCGCGTCGAGCGCCGCCGAGGCGGCCCCGCGCGCCGCCGCCCAGTCGGCCCCGTGCACCGCCGAGGGATCCGCCGACAGCGGCCCGTACGCCTCCAGCCAGCTGAACTCCGCCCCGGCGTCCAGCCGTACGTGCTCCAGCTGGGTCCGGGCCAGCCCGGCCTGGATCTCGGCGTAGCCACCCGTACCGGGCTCCGTCAGCCACTCCTGCCACCGCCGGCCGCCCGGCCCCGCACCCCAGGTGAACAGCTTCCGCCCCCGCAGCAGCCCGGTGGAGGCCTGCACCAGCCCGTACCCCTGCCCGTCCAGGGCCGCGATCCAGGGCCGGTCGGCGGCCCCGCCCTCGACCTCGTAGAAGAAGTCGGCGGGATACGTACTCCCCAGCGGGTACGTCCGGTCGGCGCCCTCCCACTCCGGCACGGGGATCCGCCGCAGCGCCCGCTCGTACCCGAAGTGCCAGGCCTCCTCGGCGGGCGCCAGCACCCTCGTCCCGGAGCCCTCGGGAACGGCGATGTTGGACCACCAGTACACGGGGACGGGCCGCTCGTGCGGATTGCGCACCCGCACGCCCACGTACAGGTACTCGGATTCCGCGGGCAGCCACAGGTCCACCTGGAACGGCAGGTCCCGCAGCCGCTCCCACTCCCACAGCCGCACCATCACGCCCCCGTCGGGCGCCGCGACCAGCGCGGCGTGCAACGGGGAGCAGGACAGGGCGGTGTGCCCGGTGGCCCCGATGTTCCACTCGACGCCGCCGGAGAACCAGGCCCCGTTGAGAGCGAAGTGGGCGGGCTGGAACACCGGGTTGCGGTAGAGGAGTTCGCGGCCGCTCTCCAGGTGGACGAGCGAGTGGATCCGGCCGCCGAGCCCGGGCAGCACGGTGACGCGCAGCCGCCCGTTCTCGATGACGACCGCTTCGAACTCCCGCTCCGTGCGCCGCCGTCCGTACCCGTCGCGGATCCGGACGGGCAGCAGGGAGCGCAGCGGCTCGTAACCGATCTGCCGCGCCATGTCGCGCGGCAGTCCCCGCCGCGAGCGCTCGTCCAGCTCGTGCACGCCGTCGGGGGCGCGCAGCGCGGGCAGCGGGTTGTCGGGGCCCAAGGGGGCGGCGGGAAGGATCAGCTGGGCACGTCGCACGGTGGTGGCCATGGGGGAATGGAACACGCGGGTGGGCCGCGTGCACAGTGGTTCCGCACATCACCACCGGTCAGGATTACGCAAAGGCCCCCACGACGAGGTCGGCGAGGAGGGCCCCCGCACGCGCGTCCGGATCCAGATCCGGGTCGTAGATCGTCACGTTGAGCCCGACGCACCGCGGTGAACGCGCCAACTCACCCAACAGCTGACCCAGTTCCTGCGGCAGCAGCCCGCCCGGGTCCGGGCTGTCCACGGCCGGCATGACGGAGGGATCGAGCACGTCGGCATCGAGGTGGATCCAGAACCCCGCCGTCTCCGGCGGGTGCAGCCCGTCCAGCGCCGCCCGCGCCACCGCACCGGCACCGCGCTCGCGGATCTCCCCGACGGTGTGGGCGGCGATGCCGACGGCGCGCAGCTCCGGCAGGTCCTCATCTGCGTCCCGCAGCCCGAAGAGCCGCACGTCCTCCTCCCGCAGATAGGGCCCGAGCCCCTCCAAGTCGCTCAGGCCCCTGTGCCCCCTCCCCGTCGACAGCGCGAGCTCCTCGCCCCCGGCCGCCCCGACGGGCCCGTTGGCGGCCTCGTTGCCGGGGTGCCGGAAGTCGGCGGAGCCGTCGATGGCGGCGAGCCCGTACCGCCCGAGCCGGCGCATCGCGAGGGCGGCGCCGAGCTGGATGGAGCAGTCCCCGCCGAGGACGACGGGGAACTCGCCGGCCCGCAGGTGCGCTTCGATCCGGTCGGCGAGGGTCACGGTGTACGCGGCGATGGCCTCGGCGTGGAAGACGCCGTCGCCCTCCTTCCACTCACCCCGGTCGTAGCGCGGCGGAACGACCACCCCGCCCTCCCGGGCTCCGAGCCGCTGGAGCAGCCCTTGCTCGCGCAGCGCGCCGGCGAGCTTGTAGACCCCGGGCACGGTCCCGGGGGCGGGCGGCCGCAGGCCGAGGTTGGACGGGGCGTCGAGAAGTACGAGGCTTCGCATACGACCCATCCTGTTCCATGCGCCCCCGTCCGTCCCGGGTTTTCCGCCGTGCGGTCCCGCCCGGCATCACGAGGGGGCGGTCAGCGCCCACCGCTCGTGGTCCCGCCATGCCCCGTCCACGTACAGGAACTCCGGCGAGAGCCCCTCCAGCCGGAAGCCCCGCCCCCGCACCAGAGCGATCGACGCGGTGTTGCCCGGTTGGATGTTGGCCTCCAGGCGGTGCAGCCCCAGGCCGTCAGCGGCGAAGGCGTGTGCCAGCAGCAGGCCGAAGCCCTCGCCGAACAGCCCGCGCCCGGCGGCGTGCGCGAAGGCCCCGTAACCGAGCGCCCCGCACTGGAAGGCGCCGCGGACGATGTTGTTGACGTTGGCGAACCCGGCGATGTCCCCGCTGGCCAGCTCACAGACCAGGAACCCGCTCCCCGCCCGCTGGGCCGCGTACGGCTCGTACTCCTCCAGGGTCGCGGGCGGGAACAGCCAGGGCCGGTGCAGTTCGCGGCTCTCGCGGACCCGCGCGGTGAACTCGGGGCCGTCGGCGTGCCGGAAGGGGCGCAGACCGACCCGGGCGCCCGTACTGACGTACTCAGCGGAATAAGACATCGCCCCAGGCTAGGCACTGTGGCAGCATCCCGGTGTGATCATTTCCGCCGCCGCCCGCAACAACGCCGAGTGGTGCGCGGCGGTCTCCCGCAGCGGCCACTTCCGCGACGCGCTCTGGTGCAGCCCCCACCGCACCCCTCCCCTGTACCCCGACGCCGTCACCCTCACCCCGGATGCCACGGCCGCCGAAGTGCTCGCCGGGGTCGACACGGCCGCGCCCGGCTGCTCGGTGAAGGACAGTTTCGTCGCGCTCGACCTGGCCCTGGCCGGCTTCGAGGTGCTGTTCGAGGCGCAGTGGATGCACCGCCCGGCGGGGACGGCCGCCGCCCCGGCGGGCGGGCGGCTGGAGTGGGACGAGCTGGAGGCGCCCGGGGAGCTGGCCGCCTGGGAGGCCGCCTGGGAGGGCGAGGAATCCACCGGCCTGTTCCACGAGGGCCTGCTGCGGGAGGGGGTCGTCTTCCTCGCGGGCCGCGACGGGTCCCGGATCACCGCCGGGGCCGTCCTCAGCACCGGCGGCGGGGTCGTCGGCGTCTCCAACGTGTTCGCCCACGACGACGCGGACGCCGACGCAGCCTGGGCGGCGGCCCTCGACGCGGCCGCCCGCCACTGGCCGGAGCTGCCGGTGGTGGGCTACGAGCACGGCCAGGACCTGGACACTGCCGTGCGCGCCGGCTTCACGCCCCTCGGCCCGCTCCGGATCTGGCTGCACACCGCCTAGCGGCCGCCGGCTTCACTCCGTACCCAGCTCCAGCCGCGGCACGTCCCCCCGCTCGACGCCGAACACCTGTACGTACAGGGACAGTTCGGCCTCCAGCGCCCGCACCATCGTGTCCGCGCGCCGGAAGCCGTGGCCCTCGCCCTCGAAGGTGAGGTAGGCGTGCGGGACCGCCGGCTCGCGGCCGCGGAGGGCGGCCAGCAGGCGTTCGGCCTGCGCGGGCGGGCATACGGGGTCGTCGAGGCCCTGGAGCAGGACGAAGGGGGCTTCGATCCGGTCGGCGCGGGCCACCGGGGAGCGTTCTCGGCAGCGCAGGGGCAGGGTGGCCGGGGGGCCGGCCAGGCCGTCCGTGTAGTGCGACTCCAGGTCGTGGGTCTCCGCGGCGAAGCCCAGCAGGTCGAGCACCGGGTAGATGACCGCGGCGCAGGCGTACAGGTCGGTGGCGGCCAGGGAGGCGGCGGCCGTCCAGCCGCCGGCGCTGCCGCCGCGGATCGCGAGCCGGGCGGGGTCGGCGGTGCCCTCGGCGGCCAGGGCCCGGGCGACGGCGGCGCAGTCCTCGACGTCGACGACGCCCCACTGTTCGCGCAGCCGCTCGCGGTAGGCGCGGCCGTAGCCGGTGGAGCCGCCGTAGTTGACCTCGACGACGCCGATGCCGCGCGAGGTGAAGTAGGCGATGTGCAGGTCCAGTACGGGCGGGACGTGCTCGGTGGGGCCGCCGTGCGCCCACACCACGTACGGGGGCAGTTCGTCGTCGGGCGGCCGCAGGACGGGGTGGTGCGGCGGGTAGACGTGGGCGTGGATGTCCCGGCCGCCGGGCCCGGCGAAGGTGCGGCTCTGCGGCTCCGGGTAGTAGGCGGGGTCCACGGGGTCGGCGGCCCGGGCTCCGACGGGCCGCGCGTGCCCGGTGCCGACGTCCAGCTCGACGACCTCGTAGGCGCTGCGCGGGCTGGCGGCGACCCCGTAGACGCGGGTTCCGCTGACGGCCAGGGCCGGCTGCCAGGCGGTCCAGGGTCCGGCCGCGTCGACGAGGTCGCCGGTGTCGAGGTCGAGGACGCCGAGGACCGCGGAGCCCTGTCCGTGCAGTACGGCCACCGTCCCCTCGGGCAGCGGGGCCAGCCAGGTCAGGCCCGGCTTCCACAGGGCGCCGCCGAACTCCTCCTCGCGGGGGCAGAGGTTGACCGGTTCGCCGCCGTCCGGGTCGACCCGGTACGGGTTCCACCAGCCCGTGCGGTCGCTCACCGCGAGCAGGGTCCCGTCGGCCGCCCACGCCGCCTGGGCGACGGCCTCGTCCGGCCCGCCGAGCACGGTGCGGGGCGGGCCGAGCGTCCCGTCGGGGTGTACGTCGGCCAGCTCCAGTTCCGTGCCGTCCCAGGGCATCCGGGGGTGGTCCCACACCAGCCAGGCGGCGCGGTGCCCGTCGGGGGAGAGCTTCGGCCCGGTGCGGAAGCGGTGCCGGTCGTCGGTCAGCTCCCGTACGGCGGACCGGTCTTGCGCGGCCGACCCGTCCAGCGGTACGGCGGCCGCGACCCGGCGCAGGTCTCCCGGGCCGGGGCCGGTGAACTCCTCGAGCACGCACCAGACCTCGCCGCCACGCAGCACGGGGTCGGCCCAGCGCAGGCCGCCGCCGACGGCGGAGACGGGGGTGAGCGGGCGGGGCCGCGCGGCGGCGCCCTGGGCGTCCGGCTCGTACGCGTACAGCCGCTGGTCGGCGTGGTGGACGAAGACCACCAGGGGCCCCCGGCCGGGTTGCTCGGCGCCCGCCCAGGGCAGGCCCCCGTACTCGGTGAGGCGGCTGCGCACGTTCCAGGGGGCGGGCAGTACCGACCGGGCGGGGCCGCCGTCGGCGGGCCGGCGCACCAGGGTGCGGCGGCCGCCTTCCTCGGGGCGGGGTTCGGTCCACCACACCTCGGCGCCGATCGTGCCCAGGTACTCGGGCCGGCCGTCGTGCGCGGCGGCGTGCGCGGCGGTGAGCGGGGAGGGCCAGCTGCCGTAGGGGCCTCCGACGGCGGCGGCCGCCATCACCGGGCTCCCATCACAGGGCCCGCAGTGCGCGGTCGAGGACGCGGACGCCGAAGTGGAGGGCGTCGACGGGCACCCGTTCGTCCACGCCGTGGAAGAGGGACCAGTAGTCGAAGCCCGGCGGAAGTCTGAGCGGGGAGTAGCCGTAGCCGGTGATGCCGAGCCGGGAGAACTGTTTGGCGTCGGTGCCGCCGGCCATGCAGAAGGGGACGACGTGCCCGTCGGGGTCGAAGTGTTCGACGGCCTCGCGCAGGATGCCGTAGGTGCGTCCGTCGACGGGGGCCTGGAGGGCCACCTCCCGGTGCTGGAACTCCCAGTGCACGTCGGGGCCGGTGAGCCGGTCGAGGGTGTCGGTGAACTCGGCCTCGCCGCCGGGGACGGTGCGTCCGTCGACGTGGGCGGTGGCGTGACCGGGGATGACGTTGAGCTTGTAACCGGCGCTCAGCATGGTGGGGTTGGAGCTGTTGCGCACGGTCGCGTCGACGAGGGCGGCGGCCGGGCCGAGCTTGCCGAGGAGGCCGTCGAGGTCGGTGCCGGGGGCGCGGGGGTCGACGGTGAGGCCCTGGAGGGCGGCGAGTTCGGTGATGCAGGCGGTGACGGTGTCGGTGAGGCGGACCGGCCAGTCGTACTCGCCGATGCGGGCGACGGCGGCGGCGAGCCGGCTGACGGCGTTGGCCCGGTTGGGTTTGGAGCCGTGCCCGGTGGTGCCGTGGGCGGTCAGCTTGATCCAGGCGGTGCCGCGTTCGCCGGCGGCGATGGGGTAGAGGGCCTGGCCCGGCCGGGGGTGGACGGTGAAGGCCCCGGACTCGCTCAGGCCCTCCGTACAGCCTTCGAAGAGGTGAGGGTGCTCGTCGGCGAGGAAGCCGGACCCGTCGACGGCGCTGTCCTCCTCGTCGGCGGTGTAGGCGATGACGACGTCCCGGCGGGGCCGAACGCCGTGGCGGGCCCAGGCGCGTACGACGGCCAGCACCATGGCGTCCATGTTCTTCATGTCGACGGCGCCGCGGCCCCAGACCACGCCGTCGCGGACCTCGCCGGAGAAGGGGTCGACGCTCCAGTCGGCGGCCTCGGCGGGGACCACGTCGAGGTGGCCGTGGACGAGGAGGGCGGGGGCACAGGGGTCGGTGCCCTGGATCCGGGCGACCACGTTGGTGCGGCCGGGGGTGCGCTCCAGCAGCACGGGCTCCAGGCCGGCTCCGGCGAGGCGCTCGGCGGCGTACTCGGCGGCGGGGCGCTCGCGGCAGTCGCCGCCGCCGCGGTTGGTGGTGTCGATCCGGATCAGGCCGGAGGTGAACTCGACCACCTCGGCGAGGGCCGTCTCGTCGACGCAGGCCCCCGCGGCCCCCGCGGGGGCCGCGGCTTCTTCGTGGGCGCTCCCTCGGGGGGCGCCTTCCACCCGGTGCATGTCAGCCATACTGCTCCTCCACGGCCGCCGAGACGACCGTCGTGACCGCTTTGAAGGTCCGGATCCCCTCGTACATCGTCTCGCTGGTGTACGCGACCCTGCGTTCGCCGGAGCGCTCGACGCCGGGGACGACGGTCGCGGCCATCGACAGGTGCTCGGCGTCGAACTCGACCTCCACCGTGTGGGGGCCGCCGCGCACCGGCTCGTGCCGGACCGCGAGCTTGACCGCCTCGGTGGCGGCGGCGCGGATGTCGGCGGCGGTGCGGGCGGGCGTGCGGCAGACGGCCGCGTAGCGCGAGACGTGGTCCTTGACGGCGACGGTGCGGGCGTCGGGCGCGTATCCGGCGGCGTCGGCGCAGGTCAGGTCGTCGCCGGTGACGAGGATGACGGGGACCCCGTACTCGGCGGCCACGTGGGCGTTCAGGACGCCCTCGCCGGCGCGCAGGCCGTCCAGCCAGACGCCGGTGATGGAGTTGGCGAGGTAGGTGTGGGCGAGGACGCCTTCGCTGCCGGCGCCGGTGTGGTAGCCGACGAAGGCGATGCCGTCGACGTCGCCATGCTGGACGCCTTCGACCATGGAGAGGGACTTGTGGCGGCCGGTGATCATCTCGGCGCGGGCGTCGAGCTTCTCCAGGAGGAGGTTGCGCATGGTCCAGTGGGCCTCGTTGATGAGGACCCGGTCGGCGCCGCCGTCGTAGAAGCCGAGCACGGCGGCGTTGACGTCGGAGGTGAACATGCCCCGGCAGCGCTCCCATTGCGGGGTGCCGGGCAGCACGTCGGCGGGCCAGGTGACGCCCGTGGCGCCTTCCATGTCGGCGGAGACGAGGATCTTCATCGGGCCCCCCGGTGGGTCGGGTCGCGGAGCCCCACCCTAGCCGCCCGGCACGCCGCCGGCCCCGGGCCACGCCCGGGGCCGGGCCGGGGTGCGCGGCGGGTCGCGGGGCGGGTCCCGGGGCGGCTCACGGCAGACGGGAATTCCACCCGAACCGGTGAGCCGTCCCCGGGAGTTGTCCCGTCCCCGGGCGCCGTCCGGCCGGCGGCGGCGTCCCGTCGGCGGCCCGAGGGCCGTCCGTCAGGCGCCGACTTCCTTGGCCAGGTTCTCGAGGACGGTGTCGTAGATGCGGCCGAGGCCCTTGGGGGCGAAGGTGCGCTCGAAGAAGCCGCCGATGCCGCCGGCGCCGTTCCAGACGGTGCTGACCACGGCCCGGGAGCGGCCCTCGCCCGCGGGGGTCACGGTCCAGGTGGTGACCATGGAGGAGTTGCGGTCCTTCTCCACGAGCTGGCCGTCGGTGGGCTCGGTGACCTCGAGCAGGCAGTCGCGCACGCGCTTGCTGGTGGCCTGGAGCTTCCAGTGGACCAGGGTGCCTTCGCCGTCCCCGCCCTCGCGCACCTCGTACTCGCTGAAGTGCTCGGGGAGCAGCTTGCTCCGGGTGCCGGTGTAGTCCGCCAGCGCGTCGAACACGGTGTCCGCGTCGGCCTCGATGATGCGCTCCGTGGTGGCTTCGACCTGCGCCATACCTGTTCCTCCAGCAGTCGTGAACGTTGCGGCGGCAAGCCAATCACCTCCGGGGCGGGCGCCCAAATCCGCCCTCCGCCGCCGGGCGGCCCCGGCAGCCGGCGGGTGGTGCCTCCTGCCGGGGGACGGGATGCCGGTGGCCATCCCGGCGGGCCGGGCGGGACGCCCCCTCCACGGGAGGCATCCCCTTCGGCGCGCGGCGGCTACGGCCCGTCGCACCGCCGCCACGGAGCGCGCCCGCCCGGGACCGTCCGCACGATCATGGGAACGTTTGTTCTATTCTCGGGTCCCCGTCACCGAGGAGGCATCCATGCGCTGGGAGAATCTGACCGGGACGCCGGGCAGCGGTCCGGCCGCCCTGTTCGGGGCCGGCTCCGTCGTCACCCGCACCTTCGACACCCCCGAGTTCCGCGGGATCACCTTCCACGAGGTGCGGGCCCGCTCGATCGTCAACCGCGTGCCCGGGGCCTCGCGGATGCCGTTCGAATGGACCGTCAACCCCTACCGGGGCTGCAGCCACGCCTGCGTCTACTGCTTCGCCCGCAAGACCCACGGCTACCTCGACCTGGACACCGGGATCGGCTTCGACTCCCAGATCGTCGTCAAGGTCAACGCCCCGGAGCTGCTGCGCCGCGAGCTGGCCGCGCCGCGCTGGGGCGGGGCGCACATCGCGATGGGCACCAACGTCGACTGCTACCAGCGCGCCGAGGGCCGCTACCGGCTGATGCCGGGGATCATCGAGGCGCTCCGGGAGCGCGCGAACCCCTTCTCGATCCTCACCAAGGGCACGCTGATCCTGCGCGACCTGCCCCTGCTGCGGCAGGCCGCCCAGGTCACCGAGGTCGGCGTCTGCGTCTCGGTCGGGTTCACCGACGCGGGCCTGTGGCGGACCGTGGAGCCGGGCACCCCCTCCCCCGCCGCCCGGCTGGCCGCCGTACGGGCCCTGACCGACGCGGGCCTCGAATGCGGGGTGCTGATGGCGCCGGTGATCCCCTTCCTCGGCGACTCCCCCGAGCAGCTGCGGGCGACCGTCGGGGCGATCGCCGCGTCCGGGGCGGTCTCCGTGACACCCCTGGTACTCCATCTGCGGCCGGGGGCGCGCGAGTGGTTCACGGCCTGGCTCGGCCGCCATCACCCACACCTGGTCGAACGATACGAACGCATGTACGCGGGCGGTTCGTACGCGCCCACCTGGTACCAGCGCCGGATCACCCGCCAAGTCCACGAGCTCGCGGCCGAATTCGGCATCGGACCGGCCCGGCGCGGGCAGCCTCGGGCCCTGCCCGAGCCGGAGCGGCCCGCCGCCCCCGCCCCTGCCGGACCGACGCAGCTGACGCTGATGTGACCCCGCCGCGCGCACCGCCCGTGACCCGGACGCCTCCCGACGGGTCATCACATCGGGCCAATGCGCGGCCCAATCCCGTCTTCCCGCCACGGTTTCCGGGACGATTCCGCCCAGAACCCTCGGCTGGGAGGCCCCATGCTCCACCCCTCGAAGCTGCGCCCCGCGAAGAAGCGGGCCGCCGTCCTGCTGGCGATCTCCACCGTCGCCGCCGCACTCGCGACCCCCCTCACCGCCGCGCCGGCCGCGCCCGCCGAGGCGCCCGCCGCCGCGGGCCTGCGCTGGACCGGCTGCGCGACCCCCCGCTACCCGACGCTGCAGTGCGCCTCCCTCAAGGTCCCGCTCGACCACGAGCAGCCCGCCGGGCGGCAGATCTCCCTGGCCCTGACCCGCGTCCCGCACACCGCCGCCGCCTCCCAGGGGCCGCTGCTGGTCAACCCCGGCGGCCCGGGCGGCAGCGGCCGCGCGCTGGCCGGGTTCATCGCCTCGGCCCTGCCCAAGGACGTGGCCGCCCAGTACGACGTGATCGGCTTCGACCCCCGGGGCGTGGGCAAGAGCGAGCCCGCCCTCGACTGCGGGACCGGCCACTTCAACCCGGTACGGCCCGACTCCGTGCCGCGGGACGGGGCGACCGAGCGGGCCAACCTGGAGCGGGTGCGGTCCTTCGCGGTGTCCTGCCAGGAGAAGCACGCGGACGTGCTCCCGTACGTCGGCACCGTCTCGGCGGCCCGGGACCTGGAGGTGCTGCGCACGGCGCTGGGCGCGCCGAAGCTCAGCTACTTCGGCTACTCCTACGGCACCTATCTGGGCGCCGTGTACGCCAAGCTCCACCCGGACCGGGTCCACCGGCTGGTGCTGGACTCCGTGGTCGACCCGGGCGGCGTCTGGTACGAGGACAACCTCTCGCAGGACCTGGCCTTCGACGCCCGCCACAAGGCGTTCCTGGCCTGGGTGGCCCAGTACGACTCCACGTACCACCTGGGCACCGACCCGGCCCGGGTCGAGGAGCGCTGGTACGCGATGCGCGAGGCGCTGCGCGGGACGCCGGCGGGCGGGAAGGTGGGCCCGGCCGAGCTGGAGGACACGTACATGCCGGGCGGCTACTACAACGGCTACTGGCCGTCGCTGGCCGAGGCCTTCGCGGCGTACGCGGTCAAGCAGGACCCGAAGCCGCTGGTGGCGGCGTACGAGCGGCTGGGCGCGGTGGAGCCGTCGGCGAACAACAGCTACAGCGTGTACACGGCGGTGCAGTGCCGGGACTCGGCGTGGCCGCGGGACTGGAACCGGTGGCGGGCGGACATGTGGCGGACGCACGCCAAGGCGCCCTTCATGACCTGGAACAACGCCTGGTACAACGCGCCGTGCGCGTTCTGGCCGACGCAGCCGCTCGAGGCCCCGGACGTGACGAACACGGCGCTGCCGAAGGCGCTGCTGTTCCAGGCGACGGAGGACGCGGCCACGCCGTACGAGGGTGCGGTGAGCATGCGGGACAAGCTGGCGGGCTCGGCGCTGGTGGTGGAGGAGGGCGGCGGCAACCACGGCATCGCCCTGAGCGGCAACAAGTGCCTGGACGAGAAGCTGTCCGCGTACCTGAGGACGGGTCAGGCGGCGGACGCGACCTGCCGGGCGCAGCCCGCGCCGAAGCCGGCGACGGCGACCCGGGCGGTGCCGCCCTCGGCGGGCGGTGCGGCCCTGCACGGGCTGCTGGGCTTCCGCGGCTGAGGCCGACCAGGCAAGATCGTCCGCATGACTTCTCCTTCTCCGTCCGCTGACGACCACCTCACCCGCATCTCCGCGCCCGAGGGCGTCAGTCCCGGCACCGGGTACAGCCACGTCGTCTGGGGCACCGGGCGGTTCGTGGCCGTGTCGGGGCAGTGCGCCTTCGACGAGAAGGGGGAGGTGGTCGGCGAGGGCGACGCGGCCGCGCAGGCGCGGCAGGTGTTCGAGAACCTGCGGCGGTGCCTGGCGGCGGCCGGGGCGGGCTTCGAGGACGTGGTGAAGCTGACGTACTTCGTCACGGACGTGGCCCACCTGCCGGCGGTCCGGGCGGCCCGGGACGAGGTGATCGCCCCGGACCGGCAGCCGGCCTCCTCGGCGGTCCAGGTCGCGGCCCTGTTCCGCCCGGAGCTGCTGCTGGAGGTGGAGGCCTTCGCCGTCGTCGCCGGCAGCTGAGGACTGGACCGCTGCGCGAGATCCAGCCCTGCCGGCGATTGAGGCGCGGGGGTCTGGGGGCGGAGCCCCCAGAACGGGGTCCGGGGCGCAGCCCCGGGGAACGGGCGAAGGGCGGGGCGGGGAGCAGCCCGCGCAGCGGCACCGCACCCCGCCCGGCCAGGGCTCAGGCGTCGGGGTGCCCCGCCATCAGCCCGGCCAGGGCTTCGGTGGCGGCCTGCGCCAGCCGGGGGTGGGCCTGGGCACGGACCAGGACGTCGCGGGCCCGGGCGTCGCCGAGGGCGCCCAGGCCCTCGACGCAGGCCAGAGCCACCCGCCAGTACGGGTCGTGCGGGGTCAGCAGCCGCGACAGGGTCTCGATCAGGGCGGGGGCCGACTCGGGCGCCCGCAGCGCGGTCAGCAGCCGGACCGGGTGCAGGGCGTACGCGGTGCGCAGGGAGTTGGTCGCCAGGGCCGCCGCCGCGCGGGCGGTGCGGGGGTCCCCGAGGACGCCGAGCGCCTGCGCGGCGGCGGCGCAGCGGGCCGGGTCCCGGTGGTTGAGCAGCAGGACCAGCGGTTCGAAGGCCCGCCGGTCCCCGGCCATTCCGAGCCGGTACGCGGCGAGTTCGCGGGCCCACAGGGGCAGCCCGGCGGAGGTCAGGGAGGCGGCCAGGGCGTCCGGCGCCGCCGCGAGCAGTTCCGCGTACGCGGCCGAGTCGCCGGCCTCCGCCCTCAGGCGTTCCAGCACGTCGTTCACGCGGCCACCCTAGGGCCCCGCCGCCCCCGGTGGGCGGGGTTCCGGGGACCCGGCTGATCGATGATCGATGATCGGTACATTTGGGCGGTACAGGTCACATCTCCGCGCCCTGGCGGACCAGTTACCGGCCGGTTAGTCTCCTCCCAACACGTACGGACGCGGCCTGGTGACGCAGCCGCCCCGTACCAGTCGGTCCGTTCGCTCGACCGTTTCACCCGTACGGCTGGACCCCGGGACAGGGTTCCGCCGTCTCCACCCGCCGCGCCCCCGCCGCGCCCCATACCTCTCCGGGCGCACCGCCGGGTCCGCTCCGCACGGCTCTCCCGTACGGCATCCGCGCGCGTCGTGCGCCGCGCGCTCCCTCAGTCGTCACCCTCTTCCACTGGAGTCCCGCGATGGACCTTCCGTCCACGTCCAGTCAGTCCTCCCTCCGCACCGTCGCCGTCGTCGGTCTTGGCACGATGGGCACCGGCATCGCCGAGGTGCTCGCCCGGGCCGGCCGCGAGGTCATCGGCATCGACGTCAGCGAGGCCGCCACCCGCCGCGCCGCCGGGGCCCTCGCGGCCGCCACGGCCCGCTCGGTGGCCAAGTCCCGGCTCACCGAGCAGGAGCGCGAGGCGGTCCTGGCCCGCTTCCGCACCTTCACGGACCTCGGGGCCGCCGCCGAGGCCGACCTCGTCATCGAGGTGGTCCCGGAGGACTACGATCTCAAGCACCGGATCATCGGCGAGCTCGACGCGGTCGTCCGGCCCGACACGGTGCTGGCGACCGGTACCAACGCGCTGTCCGTGACCCGGCTCGCCGCCGAGTCCCGCCACCCGGAGCGGGTCCTGGGCATGCACTTCTTCCACCCGGCGCCGGCCATGAAGCTCGTGGAGATCGTCTCCAGCGTGCTGACCGCCCCGTCGGCCGTCGAGGCGGTCACCGAGCTGGCGGTGGAGCTGGGCAAGCAGCCCGTCGCGGTCGGCGACCGGCCGGGCTTCGTCGCCGACGGCCTCCTCTTCGGCTACCTCAACCAGGCCGCCGCGATGTACGAGGCCAAGTACGCCTCCCGCGAGGACATCGACGCGGCGATGAAGCTGGGCTGCGGCCTGCCGATGGGCCCCCTCGCCCTGCTCGACCTGGTCGGCGTGGACACCGCGCGCACCGTGCTGGAGGCCATGTACGCCTCCTCGGGCGACCGGCTGCACGCTCCGGCGCCGATCCTGGGCCAGCTCGTCGAGGCGGGCCTGACCGGGCAGAAGGCCGGGCGCGGCTTCTACACGTACGAGGCCCCGGGCAGCCCGGTGGTCGTCCGCGACCTGCAGACCCCGCTGGACGGGTCGCTGCTGGGCACGGGCCGTCCGGTCTCCTCGGTCGGCGTGGCCGGCTCGGGAACCATGGCGAGCGGCATCGCGCAGGTCTTCGCGCAGGCCGGCTACGACGTGGTGCTGGCCGCCCGCGGCGAGGAGAAGGCCGAGGCCGCGAAGGCCGCGATCGGGAAGTCCCTGGGCCGTGCGGTGTCCAAGGGCCGACTGACCGAGGAGGCCGCCGCGCGGACCCTGGACCGGATCACCCCGGCCGGGTCCCTGGACGCCTTCGCGGACGTGGACCTGGCGGTCGAGGCGGTCGCCGAGGACCTGGAGGTCAAGCAGCAGCTCTTCGCGGGCCTGGACAAGGTCTGCAAGCCGGGCGCGGTGCTGGCCACCACCACCTCCTCCCTGCCGGTGATCGCGGTCGCGCGGGCCACCTCGCGTCCGCAGGACGTGATCGGCATGCACTTCTTCAACCCGGCGCCGGCCATGAAGCTGGTCGAGGTGGTCCGCACGGTCCTGACGGCCGACGACGTGCACGCCACGGTCCGCGAGGTCTGCGCCAAGGTGCGCAAGCACCCGGTGGACTGCGGGGACCGGGCCGGCTTCATCGTGAACGCGCTGCTGTTCCCGTACTTGAACAACGCCGTCAAGATGGTCGAGCAGCACTACGCGGGCATCGACGACATCGACGCCGCGATGAAGCTGGGCGGCGGCTACCCGATGGGGCCCTTCGAGCTCCTCGACGTGGTCGGCCTGGACGTGTCGCTCGCCATCGAGAAGGTCCTGTACCAGGAGTTCCGCGACCCCGCCCTGGCGCCGTCCCCGCTGCTGGAGCACCTGGTGGCGGCGGGCTGCCTGGGCCGGAAGACCGGCCGCGGATTCCGTGAGTACGCCCGCCGGTAGGGGGACACCCCCCGATCCCGGGCCGGGCCCCGATCAGGATGCGTGGGGAGGGCTGCTCGGGTCCGCCGGACCCTCACGGCGGGCACACCCTCCCGAGCCCAGTGCGGGCCCTCCCCCGCATCCGCCCCCCTCGTACCCCCCTCCGGCGCGCGCGCCTGCGCGAATGAAGTACTTTCGCTCTATGTCCCAGCCCGCCAAGACCTCACCCCGCGCCACGTCGGCCGCCGACTCCCAGGAGAGCGCGGCCGGCACCCGGGCGGCCGCCCAGCGGCTCAAGATGCGCCGCGAGCTCGCCACCGCGGCGATGGAGCTCTTCGCGACCAAGGGGTACGAGGCCACGACGGTCGACGAGATCGCCGCGACCGCCGGGGTGGCGCGCCGGACCTTCTTCCGGCACTTCCGCTCCAAGGAAGAGGCGATCTTCCCGGACCACGACGACACCCTGATCCGCGCCGAGGCGGTCCTGGACGTGGCCCCGGCGCACGAGCACCCGCTCGACACGGTGTGCCGGGGGATCAAGGAAGTCATGAAGATGTACGCCGCCTCGCCGGCGGTGTCGGTGGAGCGCTACCGGCTGACCCGCGAGGTGCCGGCGCTGCGGGAGCGGGAGATCGCCTCCGTGGCCCGCTACGAGCGGCTCTTCACCCGCTACCTGCTCGCCCACTTCGACGAGACCGACCACCACGACGGCAACGACGACCCGCTGCTGGCCGAGGTGGCCGCCTCCGCGGTGGTGACCGCGCACAACCACGTGCTGCGGCGATGGCTGCGGGCGGGGGGCCAGGGGGACGTGGAGGCGCAGCTGGACCACGCCTTCGCGATCGTCCGCAAGACCTTCGGGTCGGGTATCGGCGCCGGACGGACGCAGGGCGTGCCGGCGGGGGCCCCGCAGGCGGCGGTGCGCACGGAGGGCGAGGTCCTGGTCGCGGTGGCGCGTACGGACGCTCCGCTCGACGAGGTCATGCGGACCATCGAGGAAGCCCTCAAGAACAAGTAGTCACGCTCGTCACAGCGGCCGCTCCCGTTCCGGGGGCGGCCGTTTTCCTTTGTCCGAGTTGCCCCTACTCGCGGGTAACTCTGATCGATCATCGCTCATCTGCGCAGGTCAATCGGCAAGTGAGAGAAATTTTTGGCACCCAGTGCCTTGCCGAGTGACACGGGGTGCCATACGTTGAATCCCGTCCGGATGTCCCCGCGGCCCACGCCCACTCGGTACGGAACGCGCCCCGGATGCCTGCGTCACCAGGCCCCGCTCCGCCCTCACCACAGGCGCGACAGCACCACAGCACCGCCGGACCGACGGCACCCTCGCAGCACCACACCACACGTAACCGCGCACCCGCGCATCCCTCAGCGCACCCTCATCAGCGCTTGCCGGAGGCTATACCGTGAAGGACATCCTGGACGCGATTCAGTCGCAGTCCGCCACCGCCGCAGACTTCGCCGCACTGCCGCTCCCCGACTCGTACCGCGCGATCACCGTGCACAAGGACGAGGCGGAGATGTTCGCGGGGCTCACCACCCGCGAGAAGGACCCGCGCAAGTCCCTGCACCTGGACCAGGTCCCGGTTCCGGAACTCGGCCCGGGCGAGGCCCTGGTGGCCGTCATGGCCTCCTCGGTCAACTACAACTCGGTGTGGACCTCGATCTTCGAGCCGGTTTCCACCTTCAGCTTCCTGGAGCGCTACGGGCGCCTGTCGGAGCTCACCAAGCGCCACGACCTCCCGTACCACGTCATCGGCTCCGACCTCGCGGGCGTCGTGCTGCGCACCGGCCCCGGCGTCAACTCCTGGAAGCCGGGCGACGAGGTCGTCGCGCACTGCCTCTCGGTCGAGCTGGAGTCCTCGGACGGCCACAACGACACGATGCTCGACCCCGAGCAGCGGATCTGGGGCTTCGAGACCAACTTCGGCGGCCTGGCGGAGATCGCCCTCGTCAAGTCCAACCAGCTGATGCCCAAGCCCGACCACCTCAGCTGGGAGGAGGCCGCCTCCCCCGGCCTGGTCAACTCCACCGCCTACCGCCAGCTGGTCTCCCGCAACGGCGCCGGCATGAAGCAGGGCGACAACGTCCTGATCTGGGGCGCCAGCGGCGGCCTCGGCTCCTACGCCACCCAGTTCGCCCTGGCCGGCGGCGCCAACCCGATCTGCGTCGTCTCCTCCCCGGAGAAGGCCGAGATCTGCCGGAAGATGGGCGCCGAGGCGGTCATCGACCGCAACGCCGAGGGCTACAAGTTCTGGAAGGACGAGCGCACCCAGGACCCGCGCGAGTGGAAGCGCTTCGGTTCGAAGATCCGCGAGCTGACCGGCGGCGAGGACATCGACATCGTCTTCGAGCACCCGGGCCGCGAGACCTTCGGCGCCTCCGTCTACGTCACCCGCAAGGGCGGCACGATCACCACCTGCGCCTCGACGTCGGGCTACATGCACGAGTACGACAACCGCTACCTGTGGATGTCCCTCAAGAAGATCATCGGCTCGCACTTCGCGAACTACCGCGAGGCGTGGGAGGCCAACCGCCTCATCGCCAAGGGCAAGATCCACCCCACCCTCTCCAAGGTCTACTCCCTGGAGGAGACCGGCCAGGCGGCGTACGACGTCCACCGCAACCTCCACCAGGGCAAGGTCGGCGTCCTCGCGCTCGCACCCGAGGAGGGCCTGGGCGTCCGCGACCACGAGATGCGCGCCCGGCACCTCGACGCGATCAACCGCTTCCGCAACGTCTGAGTCCGCTCAAAGGCCATAAGGATCGCCTGAGATGACAGAGCGCCAGAAGGACCGTCCGTGGCTCATGCGGACGTACGCCGGCCACTCCACGGCCGAGGCGTCCAACGAGCTGTACCGCCGCAACCTCGCCAAGGGCCAGACCGGCCTGTCGGTCGCGTTCGACCTCCCGACGCAGACCGGCTACGACCCCGACCACGTCCTCGCCCGCGGCGAGGTCGGCCGGGTCGGGGTCCCGGTCTCGCACCTCGGCGACATGCGCCGGCTGTTCCAGGACATACCCCTGGAGCAGATGAACACCTCGATGACGATCAACGCCACCGCCATGTGGCTGCTGGCGCTCTACCAGGTGGCCGCCGAGGAGCAGGGCGCCGACATCTCCCAGCTCCAGGGCACCACCCAGAACGACATCGTCAAGGAGTACCTCTCGCGCGGGACGCACGTCTTCCCGCCCGGGCCCTCGCTCCGCCTGACGACGGACATGATCGCGTACACGGTCAACCACATCCCGAAGTGGAACCCGATCAACATCTGCAGCTACCACCTGCAGGAGGCCGGGGCCACGCCGGTCCAGGAGATCTCGTACGCGATGTCCACCGCCATCGCCGTCCTGGACTCGGTGCGCGACTCGGGCCAGGTGCCCGAGGAGCGCTTCGGCGAGGTGGTCGCCCGTATCTCCTTCTTCGTGAACGCGGGCGTCCGCTTCATCGAGGAGATGTGCAAGATGCGCGCCTTCGGCCGGATCTGGGACAAGGTCACCAAGGAGCGCTACGGCATCGAGAACGCCAAGCAGCGCCGGTTCCGCTACGGCGTCCAGGTGAACTCGCTCGGCCTGACCGAGGCGCAGCCCGAGAACAACGTCCAGCGCATCGTGCTGGAGATGCTCGCGGTCACCCTCTCCAAGGACGCCCGCGCCCGCGCGGTGCAGCTGCCCGCCTGGAACGAGGCGCTGGGCCTGCCCCGGCCCTGGGACCAGCAGTGGTCGCTGCGCATCCAGCAGGTCCTGGCCCACGAGAGCGACCTGCTGGAGTACGAGGACATCTTCGCCGGCTCCCACGTCATCGAGGCCAAGGTCGACTCCCTGGTCGCCGACTGCCTGGCCGAGATCGACCGGATCCAGGAGATGGGCGGCGCCATGGCGGCCGTCGAGTCCGGGTACCTGAAGTCCCAGCTGGTCTCCTCGCACGCCGAGCGGCGCGCCCGGATCGAGGCCGGCGAGGACAAGATCGTCGGGGTGAACTGCTTCCAGCAGACCGAGGAGAACCCGCTCACCGCCGACCTCGACGGGGCCATCATGACCGTCGACCCGGCGGTGGAGGCCTTCACCGTCGAGCGGATCACCCGCTGGCGGGCCGAGCGGCAGGAGTCCTCGGACCGGCAGGGGAACGGCGACCCGTTCGTCTTCCCGACCGCCGGTCAGGCCCTGGACCGGCTGAAGGAGGCCGCCGCCGGGACCGAGAACCTGATGGAGGCCACCCTGGAGTGCGCCCGCGCCGGTGTCACCACCGGCGAGTGGGCGAACGCCCTGCGCGAGGTCTTCGGCGAGTTCCGCGCCCCCACCGGTGTCTCCTCGGCGCCGGTCGCCGTCACCGCGGAGGAGGGCACCCCGCTGGCCCTGGTCCGCGAGAAGGTCTCCCGGACGGCGGACGAGCTGGGCTCCGGCCGGCTGCGCCTGCTGGTCGGCAAGCCCGGCCTGGACGGCCACTCCAACGGTGCCGAACAGATCGCCGTGCGGGCCCGCGACGCCGGGTTCGAGGTGGTCTACCAGGGCATCCGGCTGACTCCCGAGGAGATCTCCTCGGCGGCCCTGGCCGAGGACGTGCACTGCGTGGGACTGTCCATCCTGTCCGGTTCGCACAGCGCACTGGTCCCGGACGTCCTGGAACGACTGCGCACGGCGGGGGCGGGCGACATCCCCGTCATCGTCGGGGGCATCATTCCGAACGCCGACGCCGTCACGCTGAAGGCCGCCGGGGTGGCCGCCGTGTTCACCCCGAAGGACTTCGGCATCACGGAGATCATCGGACGTATCGTCGACGAGATCCGCAAGGCCAACAAGCTCCACCCTCTCAACATCGCTGAAAGCACGGAGGTCCCCGCATGACCACGCCCCTCTCCCCCGTGAACCGGCTGCGTCCGCGCCGCTCCTGCCTCGCGGTCCCGGGCTCGAACCCGCGGTTCCTGGAGAAGGCCCAGGGCCTGCCGGCCGACCAGGTCTTCCTGGACCTGGAGGACGCCTGCGCCCCGCTCGCCAAGGAAGGCGCCCGCCACACCATCGTGGACGCGCTGAACAACGGCGACTGGACCGGCAAGACCCGCGTGGTGCGCGTCAACGACTGGACCACCCACTGGACGTACCGCGACGTCATCACCGTCGTCGAGGGCGCGGGCCAGAACCTCGACTGCATCATGCTGCCCAAGGTCCAGGACGCCCAGCAGGTCGTCGCGCTGGACCTGCTGCTGACCCAGATCGAGAAGACCATGGGCTTCGAGGTCGGCAAGATCGGCATCGAGGCGCAGATCGAGAACGCCAAGGGCCTGGTCAACGTCGACGAGATCGCCGCCGCCTCGCCCCGCCTGGAGACCATCATCTTCGGCCCGGCCGACTTCATGGCCTCGATCAACATGAAGTCCCTGGTCGTGGGCATGCAGCCGCCCGGCTACCCGGCGGACGCCTACCACTACATCCTGATGCGGATCCTGATGGCGGCCCGTACGCACAACCTCCAGGCGATCGACGGCCCCTTCCTCCAGATCCGCGACGTGGACGCCTACCGCGAGGTCGCCGGCCGCGCCGCCGCCCTGGGCTTCGACGGCAAGTGGGTGCTGCACCCCGGCCAGGTGGACGCCGCCAACGAGGTCTTCTCGCCCTCCCAGGAGGACTACGACCACGCCGAGCTGATCCTCGACGCCTACGACTGGTGCACCTCCGAGGCGGGCGGCAAGAAGGGCTCCGCGATGCTCGGCGACGAGATGATCGACGAGGCCAGCCGCAAGATGGCCCTGGTCATCGCCGGCAAGGGCCGGGCCGCCGGCATGCAGAGGACGTCGAAGTTCGAGGTCCCCACCGCCTGAGGCGCTCCCGCAGCGTCGGGCGCACCCATCCCCAGTCCCGGGCCCCGCACGGCCCGGGCGAGCACCCCGGAGGGGGCACCATGCAGTTTGGCCGCACCTACGAAGAGTTCACCGTAGGCGACGTCTACCGGCACTGGCCCGGGAAGACGGTCACCGAGTACGACGACCACCTCTTCTGTCTGCTGACCATGAACCACCACCCGCTCCACATGGACAGCAATTACGCGGAGAACACGACCGACTTCGGCAAGAACGTCGTGGTGGGCAACTACGTCTACTCGCTGCTGCTCGGCATGTCCGTGCCGGACGTCTCCGGGAAGGCCATCGCCAACCTGGAGATCGAGTCCCTGCGGCACGTGGCGCCGACCTTCCACGGCGACACGATCTACGGCGAGACCACGGTCCTGGACAAGACCCCGTCCAAGTCCAAGGACGACCGCGGCATCGTCTACGTGGAGACCAAGGGCTACAAGCAGGACGGCACCCTCGTCTGCGTCTTCCGGCGCAAGGTGATGGTCCCGACCGAGACGTACATCAAGGCGCGCGGCGGCGAGCAGCCCGGCCGGCCTCAGCTGAAGGAACAGGGGAAGTAGCCATGGCACGACTCGCCCAGACCGCCGGGCTCACGGACGTCCAGCAGGAGATCCTCAAGACCGTCCGGGAGTTCGTCGACAAGGAGATCATCCCGGTCGCGACCGAGCTGGAGCACCGCGACGAGTACCCGCAGCAGATCGTCGACGGCCTCAAGGAGCTGGGCCTCTTCGGCCTGATGATCCCGGAGGAGTACGGCGGCCTGGGTGAGTCGCTGCTCACCTACGCGCTGTGCGTCGAGGAGATAGCCCGCGGCTGGATGTCCGTCTCGGGCATCATCAACACGCACTTCATCGTGGCGTACATGCTCAAGCAGCACGGCACGCAGGAGCAGAAGGAGTACTTCCTCCCGCGCATGGCGCTGGGCGAGGTGCGCGGCGCGTTCTCGATGTCGGAGCCGGGTCTCGGCTCGGACGTGTCGGCCATCACGTCCAAGGCGGTGAAGGACGGCGACGAGTACGTCCTGAACGGCCAGAAGATGTGGCTGACGAACGGCGGCTCCTCGACGCTGGTGGCCGTTCTGGTCCGAAGTGACGAAGGACACCCCGAGGGCACCGCGCCGCACAAGTCGATGACCACCTTCCTGGTGGAGAAGGAGCCCGGCTTCGGGGAGGTCCGTCCGGGCCTGACGATCCCGGGCAAGATCGACAAGATGGGCTACAAGGGCGTCGACACGACCGAGCTCATCATGGACGGACTGCGCATTCCGGCCAATCGGGTCCTCGGAGGCCAGACGGGCCGAGGGTTTTACCAAATGATGGACGGCGTCGAGGTCGGCCGCGTCAACGTGGCGGCGCGTGGCTGCGGCGTCGCGCAGCGTGCTTTCGAACTGGGTGTCTCCTATGCCCAGCAACGTCACACTTTCGGTAAGGCGATCGCCGAGCACCAGGCCATCCAGTTCAAGCTGGCCGAGATGGCTACCAAGGTCGAGGCCGCCCATGCCATGATGGTGAACGCGGCACGCAAAAAGGACTCCGGGGAACGAAACGACCTCGAAGCCGGGATGGCGAAGTACCTCGCCTCCGAATACTGCAAGGAGGTCGTCGAGGATGCCTTCCGTATCCACGGCGGCTACGGGTTCTCGAAGGAGTACGAGATCGAGCGCCTTTACCGTGAAGCGCCGATGCTTCTGATCGGTGAGGGAACCGCCGAGATCCAGAAAATGATCATCGGGCGACGCCTGCTCGAGGAGTACCGACTCCAGGGCTGAATGTCCCTTTTGCGGTGGATCATCCGATGATCCACCGCAGGAGAGTCACCAGCAGTCACTGGCCGACGGCCATCGACTCGGCTTCTGGCTTGCCCAGTTGTTGCGCGCAACCGATAGCATTCCAGTAAAGCCGCCGTCCCGTCCCCCCGTTTGCGGCGCGGCAATCACCCGCTACGAAGGTCATCCATGCCCCACAGCCAAACCTCTGCACACCGCGACAGCCTCACGGGCGTACGCCTCGCGCGCGGAGCATCGCCGTGGCTTCTGCCGACCGTCGCCACCGCGGCGCTCAGCCTCACCCGGGCCCGCAAGTCCGGACGCTGGGCCGCGGCGGCCGTGCCCGCCACCGCTCTCGCGGCGGGCATGCTGTGGTTCTTCCGCGACCCCGAGCGCGAGATCGCCCAGGGCCGCGTCATCTCGCCCGCCGACGGCGTGGTGCAGAGCATCATGCCGTGGAAGGACGGGCGCACCCGCGTCGCGATCTTCATGAGCCCGCTGAACGTCCACGTCAACCGCGCGCCCCTGGCGGGCACGGTGACGTCCGTGGAGCACATCCCCGGCGGGTTCGTCCCGGCGTTCAACAAGGAGAGCGAGAACAACGAGCGCGTCGTCTGGCACTTCGACACCGAGCTCGGCGACATCGAGATGGTGCAGATCGCCGGCGCCGTCGCGCGTCGCATCGTCCCGTACCTGCCGGCCGGAACCAAGGTGGAGCAGGGCGAACGCATCGGTCTGATCCGCTTCGGCTCCCGCGTCGACATCTACCTCCCGGAGGGCGTCGAGGTCGCGGTCGAGGTCGGTCAGGCCACCACCGCGGGGGTGACCCGAATTGACCGTGACTGACCCCGAGACTCCTGCCACCGGCTGGGTGCCCGAGTCCGCCGAGGAGGAGTCCGCCGAGGACGACATGCCGCTCTCGCTGCGGCTGTCGATAGCGGACACGCTCACCCTCGGTAACGCCACGTGCGGATTCATGGCGGTGTACTTCACCACCACCGGGATCCTCATCCCGCACCTCACCGGCAGCGGCGAGTCGGGCATGGCCCGGCACAGCGCGGCGACCGCGGTGATACTGATGCTCCTCGCGGCGGTCTTCGACCTCTTCGACGGCATCGTGGCCCGCAAGCTGCGCAGCTCGCCGATGGGCGCCGAGCTGGACAACCTGTCCGACCTGATCAGCTTCGGGCTGGCGCCGGCGTACTTCGTGCTGGTCTACGGCATGGTCGCCGACGACGCGCACCAGAAGATGTCGGCGCTCGCGGCGATCGTGGTGCTGCTGGCGGTCGTGCTGCGGCTCGCCAGATTCAGCTGCGTGACGATGAAGGACGGCATGTTCCAGGGCATGCCGAGCCCCTTCGGCGCGCTGACGGTCGTCTCGATCGTGCTGCTGGAGCTGCCGTTCGTCCCGACGCTGCTGGCGATCATCGGGGTCGCCTGGCTGATGGTGAGCCGGGTCGAGTACCCGAAGCCGCGGGGTGTCCTCGCGGCGGCGATGCTGAGCTGGATCGTCGGGGCGATGGGCCTCCTGGCGGCCTGGGCGTTCGACGCCCCGGGCGGCCAGCTGCTCCTCCAGACCGGCTGCGCGCTCCAGATCGCCCTGGCGGCGACCATCCCGCTGTTCGCGACGACCCGTCGCGCGAACACGTTCCGCCACAACCGGCGGGAGGCGCGGGCGGCCTCCCAGCCGTAGCTTCCACGTCGTACAAGGGCCCCCGATGTCGTCGGACGACATCGGGGGTTCTTGCGTTCGGCGGCTGACCGGATGCGCTAGGCCGGATACCACCCCCACATGATCCGCGCCCGTCTACGATGTCGCCGATCAACGGTGAAGTGCTTCGGGTGGGGAGAGTCACGTGAACAAGGCAATCATCGTAGGAATCGACAACTACCCTGATGCTCCGCTCTATGGCTGCGTTAATGACGCCAACGACGTGGCGACGTGCCTGTCGTTTCCGGAGTTCGACTTCGACTGCCTGCTTCTGCTCAACTCGAAGGCCACCCGCGGCAACATTGTCCGTGCGCTGTCCGAGCTCGCGTACGGACAGGAAGAGGGAGACACCCTCGTCTTCTACTTCGCCGGCCACGGCGCCGTTCTGGGGCAGGCAGGCTACCTCGTCACCCGCGACGGGCAGGAATTCGACCTGGGCATCTCCCTCAGCCACCTTGCACAGCTCATGGAGTCTGCCAGTCTGAAGTTCAGGCACGTGGTCACCATTCTCGACTGCTGCCACTCCGGCGCCGCCTTCTCCTGGACTGCCAGCAGGCCCCTGCAGGCGGGTGACATCGAGCGCGAGGTCCCCACGGTCAACGAGAGCCGCTGCATCCTGGCAGCCTGCCGCCCGGAGGAGGAGGCCCAGGAGGAACAGGCCCACGGGGTCTTCACCACGGCCCTGACCGAAGCCCTCATGGGCTCGGCCGTGAACTGGGACGGCGAGGTCAGCCTGCTCGGGGTCTACGAATACGTGGCGGGCGCCGTCTCGGCCGAGATTCAGACACCCGTCTTCAAGGGCGACATCGCCGGCACGGTCGTTCTCGGCAGCGGCTTCCCGCCCCGGGAGGGCCGCCCGATCGACAAGAACGAGCTTTCCCGCAACCTGGCCAAAGCCCATACGCTCGTCGATCAGTACCACTACCTCCAGCTCACCGAACTCAGTGAACGCAACGTCCGCCTCAAGTACGGCGCCAAGCGGTGCTCGGACGCTCTGGTCGATCTGGTCAGATGGTTCGACGACACCGAAAAGGCCCTGCCCGACGTCAAGCGGAACTCCGACTGGCAGGCCCTTGTCGGCCGAGTGCGGGAATTCCGCAAGAACCTCGCCGATCTCAGCGAAGGCGAGGAGACGGCCTTCGGCCGGGTGGTACGGCACCTCGGCCACGGCGGCTACGGACACGTGTGGCAGCTCGAAGGTCCCGATGGCAAGGCCTACGCCATGAAGGTGTTCCACGGCAACGAGCTGGACGATGAGGTGAAGGTTCGACGCTTCGCCAACGGCTACCACAACATGCGCAAGCTGAAGCACCCCTACATCGTCCGAGTACACGAGATGATCTCCGCGCCCTTCGGGTTCCTCATGGACGCCATCCCCGGCGACAACCTTCGCAAGGCGTACATCGACCGGTCCGATCCCGAGGCCGTCATCCAGCTGATGATCGACATCTGTGAGACCGTGCGTCACGCCCACTCACTCCACGTGCGGCATCGCGACATCAAACCCGAGAACATCATCGCCACCTACGACGCCCAGACCGGCCGGCTCCAGCCGTACCTCACCGACTTCGACCTCGCCTACCACGAGACCAACCGCACGGTGACCACCAACATCGGTGTCGGCGGTGTCATCAACTACGCCGCCCCCGAGCAGCTCTTCGAACCCAACGCGAAGACGGCCCGCAGCGAGACGGTCGACGTCTTCAGCCTGGCTCAGCTGATGTTCTTCGTGATCACGGGTCGGGACCCCAGCGGAGAGAACTTCACGAAAAACGTAGAGACCCTCACCCGCGAAGTGGGCAGCTGGATCGACGATCGCGCAGCGGACGCCCTGATCAGCCTGTACCGGGAGGCGACCGCCAAGGACCCCGGCAAGCGGCCCGAGAACGTGGGGGGCTTCGTTTCCGCACTTCGATACGCGGAGTCGATCATCCAGACGGCGAGTGGTACGGACGCCGTTCCGGAGGAAGACCTGTGCCGCAGGATCGGACACCTGTACGCGGGAATGAACGGGTACTCGGCCAGCGAGGGCGAGTGCCGGATGAACAGCCGGTCCGGCCAGGTCGAAATCGTCACCCGCCTGAAGAGCATCATCACGTCTGGCCGTGCGGTGCTGGAGATCGAACTCTCCGTGACCGCAAACATCCCCGTTCCGTCGCTGACTTCCGGCAAGGCGGCCCGTCAGTCCATAAACGCACGCCTGGACCGCATCGTGGGTCGATTCCCGGGTGTGAAGCGCAGCGCCGGCAACAAGGGGGCCTACCAGGTCTACCTCACGGTGGAGGAGGTGACCATGGACGTGTCGGGCGTGAGCCGGGTGGCCCAAGTGATCTCCGATGTCGTGGCCGGGATCGAGCAGTGGTGAAGTCCGGTAGCCCCGTCCCGACGTAGGCTTGATGTCGGAAAACTGCCAGCCCTGCCCAGGGTGCGACCGGGATGCTGGAGCCATGTACACCGACACCGACCGCTGCGTGCGGGCCGTGCGGTCGAAGGATGCCCGGTTCGACGGGTGGTTCTTCACCGCGGTCCGGACGACCGGCATCTACTGCCGGCCCAGTTGCCCGGCCGTGCCGCCCAAGGTCGAGAACATGAGCTTCCTGCCCAGTGCCGCCGCCTGCCAGCAGGCCGGTTACCGGGCCTGCAAGCGGTGCCGCCCCGACACCAGTCCCGGCTCGCCCGAGTGGAACGCCCGCGCCGACGCCGTCGCACGCGCGATGCGGCTGATCCAGGACGGGGTCGTGGACCGCGAGGGCGTGCCGGGGCTGGCGCTGCGGCTCGGGTACTCGACCCGGCAGGTCGAGCGGCAGCTCAACGCCGAGCTCGGTGCCGGGCCGCTGGCCCTGGCCCGGGCGCAGCGCGCCCAGACCGCCCGGCTGCTGATCGAGACCTCCGAGCTGCCGATGGGGGACGTGGCCTTCGCCGCCGGGTTCTCCTCGATCCGGAACTTCAACGAGACCGTCCGGGAGGTCTTCGCCCTCACCCCCGGCGAGCTGCGCCTGCGGGCGGGCCGCCGGGCGGGCGGGCGGGGCGAGCCGCGGATCCCGGGGACGATCGGCCTGCGGCTGCCCTACCGGGCGCCGCTCAACCCCGACAACCTCTTCGGGCACCTGGCCGCGACCGCCGTTCCCGGGGTGGAGGAGTGGCGTGACGGGGCCTACCGGCGGACGCTGCGGCTCCCGTACGGCTCCGGGGTGGTCGCGCTGACGCCCGGCCCCGACCACATCGGCTGCCGGCTCGCGCTGACCGACCTGCGGGACCTGACCATCGCCATCAGCCGCTGCCGCTGGCTGCTCGACCTGGACGCCGACCCGGAGGCGGTCGACGGGCAGCTGCGCACCGATCCGCTGCTGGCCCCGCTCGTGGACAAGGCGCCCGGGCGCCGGGTGCCGCGTACCGTCGACGCGGCGGAGTTCGCCGTACGGGCGGTCCTCGGGCAGCAGGTGTCCACCGCGGCCGCCCGTACGCACGCGGCCCGGCTGGTGGCCGCGTACGGGGAGCCCGTGCAGGACCCGCAGGGCGGGCTGACCCACCTGTTCCCCTCCCCCGCCGCGCTGGCCGGCATCGACCCGGAGTCGCTGTCGATGCCGCGCAGTCGCCGCACGACGCTGACCACCCTGGTCGCGGCCCTGGCCGACGGTTCGCTGCCGCTCGGCATCGACAGCGACTGGGAGGCGGCCCGCGCCCGTCTGTCCGCGCTGCCCGGGTTCGGGCCGTGGACCACCGAGGTCATCGCGATGCGGGCGCTGGGCGACCCCGACGCCTTCCTCCCGTCCGACCTGGGGGTCCGCAAGGCCGCGCGGGCGCTGGGGCTGCCGTCCACGCCCGCCGCCCTGACCGCCCGGGCGGGCGGCTGGCGGCCCTGGCGCGCGTACGCCGTCCAGTACCTGTGGGCCACCGACGACCACCCGATCAACCATCTGCCCGTAGCACAAGGAGCACCGTCGTGAGCAGCACCGTCAGCAGCGTCAGCAACAAGGTCCACACCGTCGTCGGCAGCCCGTACGGGCCGCTCACCCTGGTCGCCTCCGACGGGGTCCTCAGCGGGCTGTACATGACGGGCCAGCGGCACCGGCCGGCCGAGGAGTCCTTCGGCGAGCGGGTGGCGGACTCCGAGGAGCCGTTCCCCGAGGTGCGGCGGCAGCTGGCCGCGTACTTCGCCGGGGAGCTGACCGAGTTCACCGTGCCGGTGCGGCTGGAGGGGACGGCGTTCCAGCGCAGCGTGTGGGAGCAGCTCGTCCGGATCCCCTACGGGCAGACGTGGTCGTACGGGCGGCTCGCGGCGGAGCTCGGCAAGCCGAACGCCTCGCGCGCGGTCGGTCTGGCGAACGGGAGGAACCCGGTCGGCATCATCGTGCCCTGCCACCGGGTGATCGGCGCCTCGGGCTCGATGACCGGGTACGGCGGCGGCATCGAGCGCAAGGTGCGGCTGCTGGAGTTCGAGAGCGGCGTCGGGGCCTAGGTCAGATCACCACGAGCGGGGCGAGCAGGGCGAAGCCGGCGCCGGCTTCGACGGCGTAGGCGTAGAGGGACGGGTGCTGGACGGGGGCGGCGAGCAGGACCACGCTGTTCTGGGTGGCGGCCGCCTTGATCCAGTCGTCGTCGGCGCCGAGCCGGCCCTGGTACCAGCCCTCGCAGGCGCCGGGGCCGGTGACGGCGAGGACGTCGTCCTCGCGGCGGTAGAAGGCCTGCCAGCCCTCGGCGGGCGCGGACCAGCCCTCGAAGTCCTCGAAGGCGGACCAGCCGCCCTCGCGTATCGCGGTGTCGAACAGCCAGATCGGCATGCCCTCTTCGGAGACCTCGCCGCCCGACTGCTCGTCGGTGGTGAAGTGGACCATGGGGAGGGCGTCGGGCCCGTCGGCCGTGCTCGGCCAGGCGTACATCGTGATCATCTGTTGATTCTGCCCTGGTCGGAGGAGTCCAAGTTCGCGGGGTGGTTCAGGGGTTGACCGGCCGGCGGCCGTTCTCCAGTTCCACGGTGCCCTCGCCCGTCTCCAGGGCGCGGTACGCCTCCCGGGTGCGCAGGCCGAGCGATCCGAGGAGGTGGCCGGTGAGTTCGTCGGGTTCGACGAGCTTCCAGGAGAGCAGTTCCTCCTCCTGGAGTCTGATGGAGTCGAGCTGTACGGCGTCGAGGACGCCGCCGTCGTAGAGGTAGGCGACGAGCGGCGGGCGGCCGGCGCCGACGCTCCAGTCGACGGCGAGGAGCCGGCCGAGGGGGACGTCGATGCCGATCTCCTCGGCGCTCTCGCGCCGGGCGGCCGTACGGGGTGACTCGCCGCTGTCCGATTCGACCGTTCCGCCCGGCAGGGCCCAGCCCTCGCGGTAGTTGGGCTCGACGAGCAGGACCCGGCCCCGTTCGTCGCGGAAGAGGGCGGCGGCTCCGGCCAGCACCCGGGGCAGGCTCGCGATGTAGGTGGCGAAGTCATCCGTGGTGGTCACGCGGCCACCCTAACCGGCGGTACGGGCCGCCGGGCAGGGCGGGCCCGCGCGGAACCCGTTCAGGTGCCGTCGCCGTCCTCGCGGTCGCGTCCCCGGGATTCGGCGACGCGGCGCAGCCGGGGGTGGCGGGTCTGGCCCTGCTCGGTGATGGCGTCACCGACCATGGCCTTGACGGCGTCCCGCAGCCCGTGGAGGGCGGGGTGGCGGGCGGGTCCCGCGCCGGGGTCCTCGCGGAGTTCCTTCAGGAGCGCCCAGCACAGCAGCAGCATGACGATCACGAAGGGCAGGGCGACCAGGATGGTCGCGGTCTGCAGGGACTTCAGGCCGCCCGCGACGAGCAGGACGGCGGCCACGGCGGCCATCAGGACGCCCCAGGTGACGACGAGCCAGGTGGGCGGGTGCAGGGAGCCGCGGCTGGTGAGGGAGCCCATGACCAGGGACGCGGAGTCGGCGCTGGTGACGAAGTACGTCATGACCAGGGCCATGGCGACCCAGGAGGTGAGGGTGCCGAGCGGGAGCGCGTCGAGCATGGCGAAGAGGGAGGCCTCCGCACCCTCCTTGACCTTGGAGGCGAGGTCGGCGGCGCCGGTGGAGTCGAGGCGGATGGCGGTGCCGCCCATGACGCAGAACCAGACGACGGTGGCCCCGCTGGGGACGAGCAGGACGCCGATGAGGAACTCGCGGATGGTGCGGCCGCGGGAGATGCGGGCGATGAAGGTGCCGACGAAGGGGGCCCAGGACAGCCACCAGGCCCAGTAGAAGATGGTCCACGCGCCGAGCCAGGCGCTGTCGGTGAAGGCGCCGGTGCGGGAGGCCATGGGCAGCAGTTCGTGCAGGTAGCTGCCGACGCCGGCCGGGATGACGTCGAGGATGTAGACGGTCGGGCCGAGGACGAAGACGAAGAGCATCAGGGCGGCGGCGAGCACGATGTTGACGGTGCTGAGCCATTTGACGCCCTTGTGCAGTCCGGAGAAGGCGGACAGTACGAAGGCGGCGGAGAGCGAGGCGATGATGACCAGCTCGACGCCGGTGGAGTCCTCGATGCCGGTGGTGATGTTCAGGCCCTTGGCGACCTGGAGGGCGCCGAGGCCGAGGCTGGTGGCGGTGCCGAAGACGGTGGCGAAGACGGCGAGCAGGTCGATGGCCTTGCCGGGCCGGCCGGCCGCCCGCGCCTCGCCCATGAGCGGGACGAAGGCGGAGCTGAGGCGGTTGCCGCGGCCCTTGCGGAAGGTCGCGTAGGCCAGGGCGAGGCCGGCGATGCCGTAGATGGCCCAGGGGGTGAGGGTCCAGTGGAAGAACGAGTAGTCCAGGGCGGCGCGGGCGGCGGCCCCGGTGCCGGGGGCGGCGCCGCTGGCGGGGGGCGGGTTCAGGTAGTGGGTGAGCGGCTCGCCGACCCCGTAGAACATCAGGCCGATGCCCATGCCGGCGCTGAACATCATCGCGATCCACGCGAGGTTGCCGAACTCGGGCTCGGAGTCGTCGGCGCCGAGCCGGATCCGGCCGAAGCGGCTGATCGCGAGGACGACGCACAGGACGAGGAAGACGTCGGCGGCGATCACGAAGAGCCAGGCGAAGTTGGCCAGCACCCAGGCCAGGGCGGTGGAGGAGGCGGTGTCGAAGGAGTCCTTGCCGAGGGCGGCCCAGCCGACGACGGCGAGCACGGCGAGCACCCCGACGGTGACGACCCCGAGGTCGGGTGAGTCGTCCGCCGGACCCCCGGACCCCGTTCCGGGGGCGTCCGGACGTGCTTGTTCCAGTGATTCCGCGCTCATGGGGCCACACTATGCGGGGATATATCCCTATTTACGCGCATGGCGCGCCGCATGTGGCCCAGGCCACTCGTGGGCATAGGAGGATCCTCCGGATAAGCTCATGGTGGCGCGACTGCACTGTTCGATAGCAAGGGATAGCAAGGTGACGGACGGAGCAGTAACTGAGGCCGCGCGCGTGCTCATCGCCGCGGACAAATTCAAGGGTTCGCTCACGGCCGTTCAGGTCGCCGAGCGGGTGACGGCCGGCCTTCGCAGGGCCGTACCGGACGTGGAGGTCGAGACCCTCCCCGTCGCGGACGGCGGCGACGGCACGGTCGCGGCCGCCGTGGCGGCCGGTTTCGAACGCCGGGAGGTACGGGTCACCGGCCCCCTCGGCGACCAGGTCACGGCCGCTTTCGCCCTGCGCGACGGGACCGCCGTGGTCGAGATGGCGGAGGCCTCCGGGCTCCAGCTGCTGCCGGCGGGCACCTTCGCCCCGCTGACGGCGACCACGTACGGCTCCGGCGAGGTGCTGAAGGCCGCGCTGGACGCGGGCGCGCGCTCGATCGTCTTCGGTGTGGGCGGCAGCGCGACCACCGACGGCGGCGCGGGCATGCTGGCCGCGCTGGGCGCGGTGTTCCTGGACGCGAACGGCGAACCGGTCGGTCCGGGCGGCGGCGCGCTGGCGCAGCTGGCGTCGGCGGACCTGTCCGGGGTCGACCCCCGCTTCGCGGAGGTGGAGTTCGTCCTCGCCAGCGACGTGGACAACCCGCTGACCGGCCCGAAGGGCTGCGCGGCGGTGTACGGCCCGCAGAAGGGCGCCTCGCCGCAGGACGTGGCGGCGCTCGACGCGGCGCTGGCGCACTTCGCGGTGGTGCTGGAGAAGTCGATCGGCGCGAAGGCGGCCGAGCTCGCCGCCTCCCCGGGCGCGGGCGGTGCGGGCGGCATCGGCTACGGCGCGCTGCTGCTGGGCGCCAGCTTCCGCCCCGGCATCGAGCTGATGCTCGACGTCCTGGGCTTCGCCCCGGCGCTGGAGCGGGCCACGCTGGTCATCACGGGTGAGGGCTCCCTGGACGAGCAGACCCTGCACGGCAAGGCCCCGGCCGGTGTCGCGGCCGCGGCGCGGGCGGCGGGCAAGCCGGTGGTGGCGGTGTGCGGGCGGCTGCTGCTGGGGCAGGAGGCCCTGGAGGCGGCGGGCATCCGCAAGGCGTACCCGCTGACGGACCTGGAGCCGGACCCGGCGAAGTCCATCCCGAACGCCGGTCCCCTGCTGGAGCGCGTAGCGGAGAACATCGCCGCCGAGGTCCTCTGACCCGGGCCGGCCGTGGCCCCGAGGCCCGTCACCCCCTGCGGGGTGACGGGCCTCGCCCGTCCCCGGGGCGGAGCCGCGGCGGGGCCGGCGGGGCCGGCGGGCTATGAACAGCCCCGCCGACGTCTGAGGCGCGGGGGTCTGGGGGCAGAGCCCCCCGGGGAACGGGCGAAGGGCGGGTAGGGGACCGCTCCGCGCAGCGGTGGTCGCCCCGCTCCCGCACGCACCCGCACCGGCTACGCGGCGTGCGCCGCCCCGGCGGCGTCGAGCACCTCGGCCGTGGTCAGCACGCGGGCGAAGCCGCCGCCGTGGAGGTTGACCGCGGTGGCCGCGGCCAGTTCGGCGGCGGTCAGGGACAGGCCGTCCGGGCCGGCGAGGTCGAAGGTGTGGGTGGCGTCCAGCGGGACCAGTACCTCGTAGCCGAGGTTGCCCGCCATCCGGGCGGTGGTCTCGACGCACATGTTGGTCTGGATCCCGGTCACGACCAGCTGGCCGATGCCGCTCGCCCTGAGCCAGGCCTCCAGGTCCGGGGTGCCGTAGAAGGACGAGTTGACGGTCTTGGTGACCAGCAGCGCCTCCTGGCCCCGGCGGTCCTCGACGAGGTCCTTGAAGGCGTGTCCGGGGTGGTCCGGGGCCAGTACCGAGCCGGGCCGCAGCGAGGCGTGCCGCACCAGGACCACCGGGCGGCCGGTCTCCTGCCAGGCGTCCATGAGGGCGGCGATGTTCGCCTCGGCGTCCGGGTTGTCGCGCTTCCCCCAGAAGGAGGCGTCGTCGAAGCCCTTCTGGACGTCGATCACGAGCAGGGCGCTGTCGGCGGCGATCTCGATCGCGTTCTCTGTCATGGCTCCATCGTGTCCCGCCGGCCGCAGCCGCCCCAGGGGTCCCGGGTCTGCGAACCGATGAGATCCTGCCAGTCTGGCAGTACCGCCCGCCCGGGCTCTGGCACAGTGGCCCCATGCAGCGCGTCGCCATCGTCGCCCAGCCCGGGATCCGCGGCTTCGACCTCGCCGTCATCACCGAGGTCTGGGGCCCCGACCGCAGCCGCACCGGAGTCCCCGTCTTCGAGCTGCGCCGCTGCGCCCTGGACGACGGGCCGATCTCCCTGCCGGGCGGGCTGACCCTGATGCCCGACCGGGGCCTGGACTGGCTGGGGCAGGCCGACCTGATCGTCGTACCGGCACTGGCCGAACCCGCCGACCCGACGCCCGAGCCCGTCCTCGCCGCCCTGCGCGCGGCGCACGCCCGCGGGGTGCCGGTGGCCGCGCTCTGCGCCGGGGCGTTCGTCCTCGCCGAGGCGGGGCTGCTGGACGGCCGCCGGGCGGTGACGCACTGGTGGCTGGCCCCGCAGCTGGCGGCCCGCTACCCGGCGGTGCTGGTCGAGGAGGCCCCGCTCTTCGTGGAGGACGACGGGCTGTGGACCTCGGCCGGGGTGGCCTCCGGGATCGACCTGTGCCTGCACCTGGTCCGTGAGGCCCACGGCGCGGAGGCCGCCGCCGCCATCGCCCGCTCAATGGTCACCGGCCCCTTCCGCACCGGGGACCACGCCCAGTACCTGGACCGGCCCACCCCGGCGGCGGACCGCACGGCCGAGGCGCTGGCCGCCGTACGGCAGCAGGCGCTGCGCAGGCTGCACGAGCCGCTGGACGTGGCGACCCTGGCCCGCTGGGCGGGCATGTCCCCGCGGTCCTTCGCCCGGCACTTCACGGCGGCCACCGGCACCACGCCGCACAGATGGCTGCTGAGCCGCCGTCTGGACGAGGCCCGCAAGCTCCTGGAGCGGACCGACCATCCGGTGCCCGAGGTGGCCCGGCGCGCGGGGTTCGCCAGCGAGGTCACCTTCCGCCAGCAGTTCGGTGCCTCCTTCGGGCTGAGCCCGCGCGCGTACCGGGCGGCCGCGGCCACCGCTCCCGCGGGCGGCGACAGTGTTAGAAATGGCTCATGACCGGACGTTCGGGTCGGCACAGGGAGACGCGGCCCGCGAGCCTGCCCGCACGCCTGTGGGCGGCCCGGCACAGCATCGCCGGACAGGTCTTCTCCGTCACCGCCGTCATCGTGCTGGTGCTGATCGCCGCGGCCGCGCTGGCCCTGGTGTTCCAGGCCCGTTACGACAGCGAGCGCGGCGCCCGGGACCGCTCGCTGGCCGCCGCCGAGGCCTTCGCGCACGCCCCCGGCCTGCCCGCGGCCCTGGCGTCGGCCGACCCGACGGCCGCGCTCCAGCCGCTGGCCGAGGGCGCCCGCCGCGGCGCGGGGGTGGACTTCGTCGCCGTCATGACCACCGACGGGGTCCGCTTCACCGACTCCAGACCCGAGCTGATCGGCCGGCGCGCCACCGGGGATCTCTCCCGGGCGGTGGCGGGCGCGTCCTTCACCGAGGTGTTCCGGGGGGATCCCAGTGACGCCGTCCGCGCCGTGGTCCCCGTACGGAACGGGCGGGGCGACGTCGTGGGGCTGGTCGCCACCGGCATCGAGGTGGAGAACGTGGGCGACGCCGTGGAGGGCCAGCTGCCGCTGCTGCTCGGCGCGGCGGCCGGCGCCCTGCTGCTGGGCACCGGCGGCGCCGCCCTGGTCAGCCGCAGGCTGCGGCGCCAGACCCGGGGCCTGGGCGCCGTGGAGATGGCCCGGATGAACGAGCACCACGAGGCGGTGCTGCACGCCGTGCGCGAGGGCGTGCTGATCGTCGGGGCCGACCACCGGCTGCTGCTCGCCAACGACGAGGCCCGGCGGCTGCTCGACCTGCCCGCCGACGCCGAACAGCGGTACGTCGGCGACCTCGGCCTGGACCCGCGCACCACCGAACTGCTGCTGTCGGGGCGGGTGGCGACGGACGAGGTCCACCTGGCGGGCGACCGGCTCCTCGCCGTCAACGTACGGCCCACGGAGCCGTTCGCCGGGCGGCCCTCGGGCAGTGTCACCACCCTGCGCGACACGACCGAGCTGGCGGCGCTGTCCGGGCGCGCCGAGGTGGCCCGGGAGCGGCTCCAGATGCTCTACGAGGCGGGCGTGCGGATCGGCACCACCCTGGACGTGGTGCGGACGGCGGAGGAGCTGTCGGAGGTGGCGGTGCCGCGCTTCGCGGACTTCGTCACGGTCGAGCTGCTGGAGCCGGTGCTGCGCGGGGACGAGCCCTCGTCGGCGGCGGGGGCGCACACCCGGATGCGCCGGGCGGCGATGAGCGGGACCCGCTCCGACCAGCCGCTCCAGCCGGTCGGGGACGTGATCCGCTTCGACGTGCCGACGGCTCCGATGGCCACGGCCCTGGCCGCCGGGCACGCGGTGCTGGCCGCCGACCTGCACGCGGCGATGGGCTGGCGGGCGCAGGACGAGGCGGGGACGAAGCAGGCCCTGGACTACGGCTTCCACTCGCTGATCTCCGTACCGCTCCAGGCCCGGGGCGTGGTGCTGGGCATGGCCAACTTCTGGCGGGCGGCCGACACCCCGGAGGCCTTCGACGAGGAGGACCTGTCCTTCGCGGAGGAGCTGGGAACGCGGGCGGCGGTGTCCATCGACAACGCCCGCCGGTTCACCCGCGAGCACGCGACCGCCGTGGCCCTTCAGCGGAGCCTGCTGCCCCGGGTGCTGCCCCGGCTGAGCGCGGTGGACGCGGCGTTCCGCTACCTGCCGGCGACGGCGGGGGTGGGCGGGGACTGGTTCGACGTGATCCCGCTGCCGGGGACCCGGGTGGCGCTGGTGGTGGGCGACGTGGTCGGGCACGGGGTGCACGCGGCGGCGACGATGGGCCGGCTGCGGACGGCGGTGCACAACTTCTCCACCCTGGACATGCCGCCGGACGAGCTGCTGGGCCACCTGGACGAGCTGACCGACCGGATCGACCAGCTGGAGGACGGGGAGTCCGGCGCGGGCGCCGAGGGCCCGGGCCTGGCCGGGGACGCGGAGGAGCCGCCGGCCGGGATCACCGGCGCCACCTGCCTGTACGCCGTCTACGACCCGGTGTCCGGGCACTGCACGATGGCCAGCGCCGGGCACCCCGGGCCCGCCCTGGTGCACCCGGACGGGCGGGTGGAGTTCCCCGAGCTGCCCACCGGGCTGCCGCTCGGGGTCGGCGGCATGCCCTTCGAGACGGCACGGCTGGAGCTGCCCGAGGGGAGCCGGCTGGTGCTGTTCACTGACGGGCTGCTGGAGGACCGCCACCGGGACTTCGACAGCGGGCTAGCGCTGCTGAGCGAGACGCTGTCGCGGCCGGGCCGCAGCCCCGAGCAGGCCTGCGCGGACGTGCTGTCGGCGATGCTGGTCCCGGTGCCGAGCGACGACATCGCGCTGCTGGTGGCGGACACCCGGCGGCTGGAGCCGGACCGGATCGCGGAGTGGGAGGTGCCCGACGATCCGGCGGCCGTCTCCCGGGTGCGGCGGGAGGCCGCCGCGCAGCTGCGGGACTGGGGGCTGGAGGAGGCTTCGTTCACGGCGGAGCTGATCCTCAGCGAGCTGATCACCAACGCCATCCGGTACGGGAACGAGCCGATCCGGGTCCGGCTGCTCCGCGACCGGTCGCTGATCTGCGAGGTCGCCGACGGCAGCAGCACCTCCCCGCACCTGCGGTACGCGGCGACGACGGACGAAGGGGGCCGGGGCCTGTTCCTGGTGGCCCAGTACGCCGAGCGGTGGGGCACCCGTTACACGGAGCGCGGCAAGGTCATCTGGGCGGAGCTGTCGTCGTCGGGCGGTGAGGCCCTGGTGCCGCTGGAGATGGACCTGGACGCCCTGGAGGACCTGGGCTGGTGAGGACCGCCCGACTCGTCACGGGGTGCGGGAGGTGCGGGCCAGCAGGACGGCCACGTCGTCCTGCGGAGCCTCGGGCAGCAGCCGGGCCAGGACGTCGTCGCACAGCTCCTCCAGCGGCCGGTCCGCCCGGCGCAGGGTCCGGGCGAGGCGGTCCATGCCCTCGTCGAGGTCCCGGTGGCGGCACTCGATCAGCCCGTCGGTGTACAGGGCGAGCAGGGTCCCGGGCGGCAGCGGGACCTCCTCGGTGCGGAAATCCCGCCCGCCGGTGCCCAGCGGGGGGCCGGGCGGCCCCTGGAGGAAGGCGACCCGTCCGCCGGGGGTGGCCACGGCGGGCGGCGGGTGCCCGGCGCGGGCGACGACGCAGCCGCCCGTCACCGGGTCGTGGACGGCGTAGACGCAGGTCGCCATCTCGTCCTCGCCGAGGTCGGCCACGACCGCGTCCAGGGAGCGGAGCATCCGCGCGGGCGGTACGTCGTGGCGGGCGAGGGTGCGCACGGCCGTGCGGAGCTGGCCCATGACGGCGGCCGCGTGGATGCCGTGGCCCATGACGTCGCCGATGACGAGGCCGGTGCGGCCGCGGGGCAACTGGATGACGTCGAACCAGTCGCCGCCGACGTCGTGCTCGCTGGCGGGCAGGTAGCGGCCGGTGAGTTCCAGGCCGGGCACCTCGGGCAGGGCGCTGTTGGTGAGGCTGCGCTGGAGGGTGAGGGCGGCCTGGCGCTGGCTGGTGTACATGCGGGCGTTGTCGATGTTCAGGGCGGCCCGGGCGACCAGTTCGTCGATGAGGACGCAGTCCTGCGCGTCGAAGGGCTCGCGGGAGCTCAGCCGGGTCACGGCGACGGCTCCGAGGACCTTGCCGCGGGCGACCAGGGGCACCATGCGGGCCGATCCGAGGGTGGCGAGGTAGTCGCGCAGGGCGTCCGCGCGGGGGTCGGTGATCAGTGCGGGGATGTCGGAGGCGTACAGGTTCATGGGCACGCCCTCGGCGATGACGCGCTCGTAGACGGTCCCGGCGGGGATCTGGAAGGTCTGGCCGGGTGCGAGGCGGGAGGTGGGGGCGGCGGGGTCGGGGAAGGTGGCGGCGAGCCTGCGCAGCACCCCGTGGGCGGAGGCGGCGGCGACGGCGCTCTCGTCGGGGTCCAGGACGGTTTCGAGGAGCTGTACGTCGGCGGAGTCCGCGAGCTGCGGGACGAGGAGGTCGGCGATCTCCTGGGCGGTGCGGCCCAGGTCGAGGGTGGTCCCGATGCGGGTGCCGGCCTCGGCGAGCAGGGCGAAGCGGGACCGGGCCCGTTCGGCCTCCAGGAGGGCCCGCTGGCCCTCGGTGATGTCGATGAGGGAGGCGATCAGGCCGAGGGGACGGCCGCTGCCGTCGAGCAGGGGGGCGTAGGAGCAGGACCAGGTGCGGTCGTGGCCGGGGTCGGCGGGGGTGCGGCCGGTGCGGCGGACGTCGACGACGGCGGTGCCCCGTTCGAGCACCTGGCGCATCGTGTCCTCCAGGGCGGTGGCGTTGACGCCGGGGACGACCTCGCTGAGGCGCCGGCCGAGGTGCTGGGCGGCGGGGACGCCGTTCATCCGGGCGAGGGCGTCGTTGACGCGCAGGAAGCGCAGGTCGGGGCCGAGGGTGGCCAGGCCGATCGGGGACTGGGTGAAGAGGCTCTGGAGGGCGGCGAGGGAGTCCCGCATGCGCAGGACCTCGGAGGTCTCGACGGCGATGAGCATGGCGCCGGTGCGGCCCTGGGGGTCGGCGGCGGGGACGATCCACATCTCCATGGCCACCCGGTGTCCGTCGCGGTGGCGCACGGGCAGGGTGCCGACGACGGTCTCGCCGGCCTGGACCCGGCGGGTCAGGTCGTCGGCGAGCTCGCGGTTGGCCTCGGGGACGAGCACGGCGGTGCCGGGGCGGCCGAGGACGTCCTCGGGGCGGTGGCCCAGCAGGTCCTGGGCGGCCAGGGACCACTCCACGACGCGGCCGTCCGCGTCCTCCCGCCACAGGGCGATCGGGAGCAGTTCGCGCAGTACGCCCGCGTACCCGACCGCCGCCGCCGGCGGGTCGGGCACCTTGCTCGTCGACTGGTACGTGTCCAATGCACCGACCTCACCCCGAGGGGGCCCAATTCGTACCGATTCACCCTATCCGAGCCCCCGGCGCGGGGCGCTCCGCACGGGCCCGGCGCCGACGGAGGGGCCCCGGTCCGGGCTCGCCGGACCGGGGCCCGCCGGTCAGAAGTCGACCTGGGAGCGGACGTCCTCCCGGCCGACCGATTCGAGTTCCCACATCGTGCAGTAGAGGCGGCGGATGTACTCGATGTCCGCGTTCCGGGCGCGGGCCTCGCGCACCGGGTACATGACGGTCAGCTCGTACGATCTCTCGCGGTTGATGTCGCCGTCCTTGTCGCGCCACTGGCCGCGGCCCTCCTGGAGGGTCAGCCCGGAGGGGAAGCGCGGGGTGACCACGTCGGCGATGAACTTGTCGAACTCCTCGTCCGTGATCGGCGGGTGCCCGTCGTGCCGGCCGGTGCCGAAGTAGAGGTGGGTCGAGATGTACGGGCTGCCCGTCTGGGCGGTGTCCGCCTCGGCCGACGCCGCCGAGACGGTGCCGGCCCCCAGGGAGGACTGCGGGGCCGGCCCGCCGAAGGTGAGGAGGAGCGCCGCCGCCGCCAGCAGGCCGGCGGCGGGTGCGGAGATCCTTATGCTGCGCATGCAGTCGTCCAATCAGTCCGTGTGTCGTGCGCGGTCCGCGGACCGGCGGGTGCGCGGGACGCGCCGGGGCGGCCCCGGTGCGGTCCGGGAGGTCTGGGGGTGTACCGCGGGGGCGTCTCGTGACGTCCCGGCGGGGCTCGTGGGTCAGGCGGGCAGCGATTCCCGCAGGAAGGCCGCCGCGTCCCGCAGCGCTGCCGGGGCCGCCGGGGCCCGGTGCAGGGCCGCCGCCGTCCGGCGGAGGGTCTCGGTGGTGCGCACCGAGCCGATCGCGGCGGCTCCCGGGGCGACCCGCGCGATCAGCTCCTCCGCCTCGCGCCAGGCCCCGGCCCCGGCCAGGGCCGAGAGCAGCTCCGCGGTGAACAGGTGCCGGTAGGAGGGGCCCGGGGCGGTGGCCGCCCGGTGCAGCAGCGGGATGGCCCGGTCCCAGCGGCGCAGCCGGGCCTGGACCCAGCCCTCGTGGCCCAGCAGTTCGGCCTCGTCGAGCCACCAGGCCCAGTGCGGGTCCCGGCGGGAGACCCCGTCGAGGAAGCGGCCGCGGGCCCGGGAGATCAGCTCCAGGGGCTCCGTACGGGCTCCGAGCAGGGCCGTCGCGTGGGCCCGCCGGATCAGGACGAGGCCGGCGACGCGGGCCGGCAGCGGCCGGGGCCCGTCCGCCCGGGCGGCGGCCGCCAGGGCGGCGCGGGGCCGCCCGGTGTGGGTGGTGAGCATGCTGTGGTTCAGCAGGACCAGCCGGGCCGTCCAGCGGTCTCCGCAGAGGTCCGCCAGGGCCAGCGCCCTCGCGTTCATCCGGCCGGCGGCCCGGTAGCGGCCGGCGTCGAAGAGGATCCAGCCGATGACCTCGGTCAGCTCGGCGAGGGCCGCGAGCCGGTCCGGGCCGTACCCGCCGAGGGCCCGGGGGTCGGCCGACAGCTCCGGGATCCGGCGCACGGCCTCGCGTACGGCGGGCACGGCGGCCGTCGCACCCTGCCGGGCGTCCAGGGCCAGCAGGCGGCCGGTGGTGCGCACGGCGAGCCGGAGCGCCGCCTCGTGCTCCTCGGCTCCGCCGGGCGGGGCGGCCGCCGTCATGACAGCAGGCCGGCGTCGAGGGCGCGGGCGCGGCGCCGGCCGAGGTCGTCGAAGGAGGAGGCCACCTTGCTCAGCCAGTCCACCTCGTCGCGGAAGTCCTCGTAGGGGGGTCGCGCGGGGATGTCGCAGGCCTCGGCCCGTTCGGCCCGCTCGTGGGGCGGGCGGCTGAGCACGGCGCGCACCTGGAGCGCCTCGCCCAGCGGCGAGGTGGGGTCCTCCGGGAGCTCCAGGGAGCGGGCGACCCGGACGAAGTCCTCCAGGGAGAGGGAGGTGCGCAGGATCAGCTGGCCGTCGCGTATCTCGATGACGCGCCGGTAGAGGCGGTAGTGCGGGTCCCGGGGCGGCACCAGGTCGCGCAGCCAGGAGCGGGGCGGGTCCAGGGCGATGTCCGGGGAGGCCTCGTACAGGGCCCACCACAGGGGCCGCAGGCGGCGGTAGGAGCGGTAGCTGCGGGCCCAGCCGCGGGCCCGGGTGATGCGGATCCCCCAGGAGGGGATGGTCCAGCCGGCGATCTGGAGGAGGGCGCCGACGCTGCCGCAGGTCCACTGGATCGGGTCGAGCGCGGCCGCGTCGTAGTCCAGGCGCGTCCCGGCGATCTGGATGCCCCGGGTGACGCAGTAGACGAGGATCATGCCGGCGCCGACGGTGACGGTGCGCATGCCGACCTTGAGCCACTGCCGGTTGGCCATCGTGGTGAAGCGCAGCGACAGGCGGACCGTCTCGAACTGGCCGACGGCGCAGATCAGCAGGTAGAAGGACATGTAGAGGGCGTAGCTGCCGTGCTTGATGCTGAGCAGGATCGTGGAGGTGGCCGTCTCCGAGTGCGCCACGGGGCCGACGGCGAAGGACGCGACGACCAGGACGGCGAGGGCCGCGGCGAAGAACAGGACGCGGCGGCGCGCCGTGCGCCGGGCCTCGGCGGGCGGCGAGGACCAGCAGACGAGGACGACCTGCTGGGCGGCGGTCAGCACGACCACGGCGGCCTGGGTGATCAGCGAGGTGATGTTCGGCAGGCCGAAGAAGGCGGAGATGTGCAGCCGGAGCTGGTCCAGGTCGACCAGGAAGCTGATCCCGGAGCAGAGGAAGTAGGTGCACAGCGCCCACAGGGCGATGTCGTTCCTGCGGCGCAGCAGGTCGGGAAGGCGGTACGCGAAGGCCGCGAGGCCCACGAAGGCGCAGACCCACGCGAGGACGGTGTAGATCACGCGGGCCCCTGGTCGGGGCGGCCGAGCCCGCTCTCGATGCGGGCCACGATCTCGGCGGCCTCGTCGGGCACGCCCCAGGCGCGCTCGGTCCAGCGCTTGGTGGCGCGGGCCAGGATCAGCGAGGCCATGGTCTCGGCCTCCTGCTCCTCGTCGTCGCTGTAGCGGGAGCGCATGAGGACGCCGCGCACCGCCTCGGGGTCGACGTCCGAGAACAGCTCGCCGGGATCGCCCTGACCGGCCGCCGGGGAGGGTCCGGCACCGGGCTGGTCCAGCTGTACGGAGCCGTCGTGGTCGAAGGCTATGTGGGCGAGCTCGTGGGCGATGATGTGTTCCTTGTGCGACGCCGAAGCGGCCTTCTCGAAGGCGATGATGTCGAAGTCATCGGTTTTCAGCCATATGCCGAAGAGATGCCGCTCGGGGAAGGCCGTCGGAATCAAATGGATGGGCCGCCCGCGCTGCTCGCTGAGATATGCGTGGAGTTCGTCGATGCCGCAGCCGTGCTCCATGCCCCACTCGGAGAGCAGGGCCTCGCAGGTGTGGCGGACCTTCTTGAGACGGCGCCTGAGCCGTCTGTCCTCCGACGCCGGTAACCCGGAGCCAGGTAACTTCATCCCTCAGTCCTCCGGGGAACCCAGCGGTCGGACAATGCGGCCATGATGCCACACCCCAACTCGGCCCTGCTCAAGGCCAGTTCTATCCGGCCATTCACTTCCGGATTCCGGCTGCCGATTTCCCTTGACCAGGGATGACGGGGAGGAAATCGGCAATACACCGGAATTACCGGAAAGAGGCGCCCCTCCCGTCAGCGGCCCGCGAGCACTCCGGCGATGCCCCGCGCGAGGCAGGGGACCCGGTCGGCGGGGATGCCCGCGATGTTGACGCGCCCGGCGGTGGTCCCGTAGATGGCGTACTCCCGGCGCAGCCGGAGCATCTCCTGCGCCGTCAGCGGCAGCATCGAGAACATGCCGCGCTGCCGTGCGAGCGAGCGGGCCTGCGCCTGCCACCCCATCGCGGTCAGGCGAGCGGCCAGGTCCGTCCGGTTGGCTTCGATGCGGGCCCGCATCGCGTCCAGCTCCGCGCGCCACAGGTCCCGTAGCCCCGCGTCCTCCAGGACGGTGGTGACGACGGCGGCCCCGTGCTCGGGCGGCATGGAGTACAGGGTCCGGGCGGCGTTCTGCAGGGCCGTCTCGGCGTGCCGCACCGCCCGCGCCGACGCGCCGAGGACGATGGCGCAGCCGGTGCGGTCGCTGTAGAGGCCGAAGTTCTTGGAGCAGCTGACCGCGACGAGCATCTCCGGGACCCGTTCGGCCAGCAGGCGCGTCGCCGCCAGGTCGGCCTCCAGCCCGTCGCCGAGCCCGTGGTAGGCGAGGTCGACGAACGGGACCCAGCCGTCCCGGGCCGCCAGCTCCGCGAGCGCCGCCCAGTCCTCGGGCGCCGGGTCCGCGCCGGTCGGGTTGTGGCAGCAGCCCTGGAGCAGGACGACGTCGTCGCGGCGCGCCCCGGCCAGGTCGCGCAGGACTCCGGCGGCGTCGAACCCGCCCTCGGCGTCGCACCAGCCGAAGGTGCGGACCTCCAGGCCGGCGGCCTCCAGGATGGGGCGGTGGTTGACGTAGGCGGGGTCGCTGATCCACACCGTGGTGCCGGGGCGCGTCCGGCAGATCAGGTCGGCGAGCAGGCGCAGCGCCCCGGAGCCGGCGACGGTCTGGACGGCCGCGGCCCGGTCGGAGGGCCCCTGCGGGCCGAGCACCAGGTCCAGCAGGGCCCGGTTGAAGGCGGCGTTGCCGGAGAGCCCGCGGTACTCCTTGGACTCGGAGCGCTCGGCGAGGCGTATCTCGGCCTCGCGGACGGCGGCCATCACCGGGGTGCGGCCGGTGTGGTCGCGGTAGACGCCGAGGACCAGGTTGAGCCGCTCGGCCCGCTCGTCGGAGCCGAACTCGTACGTCAGGTCCCACAGCGGGTCGGTGGGCGGCGGGGGGAGGAGCTCAAGCATCTGCGGGGACCTCGGGGCGGGGGGCGGGACGGGCGGGGGCGGAAGCGGCGGGCGCGGAACCGGCGGGGGTGCGGCGGCGGTTGGCGAGCACGACGCCGGCGGTGATCAGCGGTACGCCGATCAGCACCGCCGGGGTCGGGGACTCGCCGAGGACGGGGACGGCGAGGAGGACGACGGCGACGGGGCTGAGGCTGCCGACGACGGAGCTGCGCTCGGCGCCGAGGCTGCGGATGGCGTAGGCGTAGAGCAGGCCGGCGCACAGCCCGACCCCCAGGCCCTGCACCACGAGGAACGTGGCGATGTCGCCGCCCGTGGCGTGCGCGAGGCCCGTCGGGAGCGCCCCGGTCAGGACCAGCAGCCCGATCACGGCGAAGGAGGGCAGGCACAGCAGGCCGATCGACCCGGCGGGGTCGAGGTCGACGTCCCGCAGCCCGACCGTGTAGAGGGCCCACAGCCCGCTGGCGACCAGGAGGGTGCCGGCGCCCTCCAGGACGTCGGTGTCGACGGGGACGACGTAGCGCCAGACGAGGGCGGCCACCCCGGCCGCGATCAGCGCGAGCCCGGCGACCTGCGTGCCCTTCGGCAGTCCGTGGCCGCGGGCCGCCATCAGCGCGGCGACGAACAGCGGGACCATGCCGGGGACGATCGAGCCGACGAAAGCGGCCGAGGTCAGGGATCCGCCGTGCATGGCGGCGAGGAAGAACGGCACCCCCGCCCCACAGACGATCTTGAGTGCGGCGCCCGGCTTCACGGCGGCGATGCGGCGCCTGCGCCGCCACAGGGCCGGCGCCAGGACGAGCAGCGGGACGCCGAAACGCAGCAGGGCCGCGTCGGCGGGCAGGAGGCTGGAGGCGCTCAGGCCCCGGGCGCTCAGGGCGAAGGCCGCCCAGATCGCCACGGTCACCAGCAGCGCGGCCATGCCGCGCGCCTGCGGTGACGGTCCGCGCCGGGCGGGGTTGCCGGCCGGCGGGACCGCCGTGTCGTGAGGCGCGGCCGCGCCGGTGGTGTTGGTCGCGACCAAGGGATCTGCTCCAGCCTGTGAGAGCGGGCCGGTCCGGCCCGTTCGCGGGCAACGTTAGGGCTTTGGCCGGGGCAGCCGATTGCCAGTTCTGCTGCTCGGACATACGTTTGGGGCAGGATCTGCCAAGAAACGGCGGAGAAGCCCCCCGGAACGCCCGGGAAAGCCCTTGGGAGCAGTCTTGGACGCGGTCGACCTGCAGATCATCCGGGAGTTGCAGGCCGACGGCCGGCTCTCCAACCAGGACCTGGCGGACCGGGTCCGCCTCTCGCCCTCCCCGTGCCTGCGGCGGGTCCGCCGGCTGGAGGAGGCGGGGCTGATCCGCGGCTACACGGCCGTCGTGGACCAGGTGTCCTTCGGGCTCCCGATCACCGTCTTCGTACGCATCCGCCTGGAACGGCACACGGCGGAGGCGGTCGCCCTCTTCGAGGAGCACGTCGCGGTGATCGAGCACATCCAGGACTGCTACCTGATGGCGGGCAGCAGCGACTACCTGCTCCGGGTGGTCATCGAGGACCTGGAGGCGTACGAGTCCCTCGTGCGCCACCGCATCCACGCCATCCCCGGCATCGCGTCGATCGAGTCGAGCTTCGCGTACGGCAGCGTCAAACAGTCCCGCACCTACCCGCGCCCCACCCCGGGGCGCGGGGCGCGGAACCCCTGACCGCCGCGGCGGGACCGCAGGACGCGGGCGGGTCGCCGCCCGCCCGTCAGGTGGCCAGCCGGGGCGAGCGGGCCGCGGCGGGGGCGGGGGCCGCCACACGGGGTGCCGGGGCCGCGGCCCGCGCGGGCGGTGCGGCGTCCGGCTGGGTGGCCGACAGGCGCACCGCGTGGGTGCGGGCCGCCCGGGCCATGACGGTCAGCGCCTTCACGTCCTCGGGGGCGAAGCGGCCCGCGGCGACGGCTGCCGTGACCGCCGCACCGGCGCGCTCGGCCACGGCCCCGTAGGGAGCCGCCGCCCGGCCGGGGCCCTCGGGCAGGTCGTGCGGGGGGAGCTGCTGCCACGCCTCGCGCAGGCCGCGGATCCGGGGGTGGTCCGAACCGGCCAGCTCCCGGCCCATGTCGCTGCGGATCCAGGTCTGGAAGGCGCGGCTGACGCCCTCCCCCGCCTGCCGGGCGTCCTGCGCGGTGGCGTACGGGGCGGGCGCCGCCGGGCCGTCGTACCGCTGGGACGGGCCCTGCGGGCCGGGCTGCGGCGGGGTACGGCCCGGCAGCCCCTGGCCGCCGTCGCCCGGGGGACGCCGCGCCGCCCGGTGCCGGGCGAGCTGGGAGCCCTGGAGGGCCGTGGCCATGAAGCCGGCGGAGACGTTCCCGCTCTCCGGCGGGGCGACCTTGGCGTCGAACGCGGCCAGGCGCTTCGCGTCGTCGCCCCGGCTGTCGAAGACGTTGCCGGGGAGCATGCGGGACGCGGCCCCCGTCACGTCGACCGTGTGCCGCCTGCCCCGCGCCTCGAACTCCAGCCGGTAGCCGAGGTACTGGCGGTCGTCGTCGAAGACCAGCTCCCCCCGTACCTCCCCGCCGGCCGAGCGGACGGCGGACTCCACGGGGTCGAGGGCCTGCGGGAGGCGGGAGACGCGGCCGAGGCAGGCCACGTACGCGTCGCCCTCGATGCCGAGGGAGTTGCCGTCGCTGTCGAGGGCCTCCAGGCGGACGCGGCCGTCGGGGGCGGTCACCGTACCGACCGAGCCGAGGTAGCGGCCCCCGTACGTCACGAGGCGGCCGTCACCGCCGTACTCGGCGTCGTGTGCGCGGCGCAGAGCCGTGTACTGGGCGTCGTTGTGGAGGACGAAGGGCGCGTCCTTGCCGACCATGAACACCCGGGCCTCGGGGTCGGCCTGGAGGATGATCTCCGCGTTGGCGATGGCGGCGCCGCCGACGCCGGCGATCACCCAGTCCTTGGCGACGGCGGGGTCGTACTCGCCGTCGCCGACCTCGTCGCCCATGAGGACGCGGCCGGGGGCGAGCTCGGCGGCCCGTTCCCATGCGGCGGTGGCCCGGAGCGTCTCGGTCGCGCCCGGGACCTTCGCGTCCGCCGAGGCACTCAGGACGGCCGATACCGGCGGATCGGCCAGCACCTCCAGAGCGGCCGCCGCGCGGCCCTCGCCGTCCGGGAGGGCGAGGAGCCTGGCGCGGGCCGCCTCGGCTTCGGGGGTGCCCGCCGCGGTGAGGGCCTCGGCGAGGACCGCCGTCGCCTCCCGTTCGGTCGGTATCCGGCGGTCGGCGCCGGGGATGATCTCGGGCGGGATGCCGGTGGCGATCAGGGGGGCGCCCTTGACCTCCACCTTCACGGGGTCGGAACCGTCGGCCGGGACGATCTCGGCGATCAGGCGGCCTTCGGCGCTGACGCCCAGCTCCGCCCGGCCGTCGACGAGCGGGCCGCGCGCGGCGGCGGTGTCCTCCCAGAGCTGGAGGGCCGGCAGCGGCACCCGTTCCTGCGGGCCGGCGAACTGGTACGGGTCGCCCATGCCGCTCTGGCGCAGGTGGCGGACCTGGTCGGCGGACTGGACGATCGCCGTGATGGGGTCCACGTGCCAGCGTCCGCGGGCGTCCACGAGCAGGGCGCCGGGGTCGCGTCCGGCGAGGGCGGCACCACCGCCGATCATGATCTCGAACTCCGGGTACCGGCCCTCGGGGAGGTCCGCCTGCCGGGCGCGCAGTTCGGCGAGGGTCCGGGCGCTGAGCTCGGTCCGCCGGCTCGCGGCCTCCGCGGCGGCCCGGCCCAGCTCCTCTCGCGGCACGGGCGTCCCGTCGGGGCGCAGGCCGGGCATGGGGTACGCGTCTGACAGGGCCACCGGCTGCGGGGCCCGGGCGCGGGCGGCGCGGGCGGCCGTCAGGGCCTGGGCATCGGCGGGGTCGAGCTGCTCCAGGGGGAGGGCGAGCGCGTCCAGGGCGGTGCGTGATTCCTCGGGCAGGTGCCAGTGGACGACGTTCAGGCGTACTTCCACCGCATACGCGTCGTCAGCGTGGTTCGGGTCGTCCTGAGGGGTCCACGTGCGCAGCCCGGACTCGTCGACCAGTGCGGAGAAGCGGTCTCGCGCCTCCCTGCGCTCCGCGACCGTGATGTCCGCGTCGTTCATCCTGCGGGTGAGGTACGCGAACTCGCCGACACGGCCCCGGTCGGCGTCGGACAGCTCAAGCTCCGCGGGCAGGGTCGCACCCGGGGCCAGCAAGTCGGCCATGGGCGCCGGTCCGCCGACGGCAGCGCGCTCCCGTACGGCGAGGAGCTCCCCCAGCTCGCGGGCCAGGACCTGTCCGGCCTGATCGGGACGGAGCGTATCGGCGAACTGGACGACGTACCGGTCGGCCGTGGTGTTGGTGAAGGTGCGGGCCGCCGTCTGCCGAGGCAGTTCCGCCGTGTCCAAGCGCAGCTCGACGGGATTTCCGGCCGGATCACCGAGCAGGAAGAACCGCCGGCCGTCCCGCTCGGTGAGGGTGCCGCCCCGCAACCGCGCGGAATAGAGGTCCCTCAGCACCTCGGGCAATGCCGCTTCGGCCGCGGCGAGCAGCCGCCCTTCGCCCGTGCTCAGGTCCACTGACGTCCCCCCACTTGACCTGCCCATTCCAGTAGGATCATGTCATGTTGATCACTCGTTCGGCGCAGGAATCGCACCTCTACATGGATCTCCATGCCTGCGTGTGCGGTGCGAATCGGTTCGACCGCGAGCACCATGTCGAGGACCGCGACGGCGTGCTGGTCAGCGTCTACGAAGGCGCCTGCTCCGAGTGCGGCCGTACCCGCGTGTTCGAGTTCGTCTTCGCCGACGACCGTCCTGTCGCTCCTCCGGCCTTCGGTGGTCCCGAGCCCTCGCAGATCATCGACCCGGGCGAGTTCCTCTGGGTGGCCAGGCGGTTGTCACTCGCATCCGGGCAGCAGCTGCTGAACACCCCGAACGCCGAGCACCGCGAGATCCGGCCGACCGTCGCATACGCGGCCGCCGCCCTCGAAGAGGTCGTCAAGTTCCTTCCCGAGGAAGCCGACCGGATCCCCGAGGAACGGTTCACATCCGAGCTGGGCCGGGAGATGTACGCGCAGGACCCGTCGCGGTTCAAGCGCGCCTTTCTCGTCTCCACGCTGGAGCGGGACCGGAAGATCCTCGCCGGCATCGACCGCGTCAGCCCTCCCCTGGGCTGAGCGGTCCCTCCCCCGGTCACAGCGGCGGGTCCGGCTCCGCCCGGCGGCGGGTGAGTTCGGCGGCCGCCGGGTGGGCCGCCGGGGCCGTGGCCGCGGCGGAGTGGGTCAGGTACTGCTCGAAGGCCTCCGCGGCGCCGGGGGGCGCCGGGACGAGCGGGGGCGGGTCCTGGTGGGTGCCGGTCGCGCAGGCCGGGAGTTTCAGGTGCGGGACGAAGGCGTGCAGGGTGTTGATCCAGTCGGCCTCGGCGAGCTCGCGCCCGGGCGGGTCCTCCCCCGCGTAGGTGCGCGTCCAGCCCGTGTAGAGGGCGGTGAGGTGCTCGACGACCGCCGGGTGGCGGTACCAGCAGTGCGTGAGGGTGTTGTGGAGCTCGTACGTGGTGCGCAGCCAGTCGGCCCACACGCCAAGTTCCCTCAGCCGGGCCCGCCGGCCGGCGGGGTCCATGGCCGCCCACACCCAGCGCTGCGGCTCTTGCGCCGGGGCGCAGGAGGGGACGGCCGGCCACAGGGCGGCCGGGTCGGACAGGTCAGGGTCGGTCAAGGCCGGCCGCCTTCTTCTCGGGCCCGGGCTTCGGTCCGGACAGGAGCCTCCTGAGGTCCTTGTCGCGGAACGTCAGCCGCATCCGCACTTTGACCGGCGGCAGGTTGGTGTACTGCGCGATCGCCGTGAAGTCGGGGAGCTGCTGGAGCGAGTGGACCGGCGCGAGGTCGGTCTCGGTGGTCTGGGTCGTGGTGGAGTGCTCGCCCCGGGAACGGCCGTGGCTGGTCTTCACGACCTCGGTGCGCCCGTACAGGCCGGAGAAGTAGCGCAGGGTCTCCAGGTCGCCGCAGCCGGGCAGGAGCATGCGCAGGCCGCTGGCGGACAGGACGGTGTTGGCCTTCTGCGTTCCTAGGGATTCGCGGAGCTGGGACAGGTCGTGCCAGACGGTCAGCAGGGTGATGCCCATGCCCCGTCCGGTGGTGAGGATGTTGGGCAGGCGGGGGTAGCGGAGCATGTTGCCGGCCTCGTCGACGAGGATGCCGACGCCCGGGTCGATGGGCGTGCCCGTGGAGTTGTACAGGGCTTCCGCGGCGTGGATCGCTCCGGCGATCAGGGAGCTGATGAGCGGGGCGAAGCGGTCGGCGTCGGCCTCGGAGGCGATGACGCAGATGGTGCCCCGCTCGTCGAGCCACCGCTCGAAGGTGAAGTCGGAGCGGGCGCAGGTCTCCCGGACCTCCTCGTCGGCGAAGACCCTGGCCAGGACGTTGAGGCTGAACTGGATGGAGCCGATGCCGTCCTCGTGCAGGCGCAGCCAGGGGGAGGCGTAGTCGTCGGCGACGTCGGTGTGGCCGTGCGCGAGGAGCACGGCGCGGACGTGGTCGACCGCGTCCTTGCCGAGGGAGATCCAGCGGCGCATGTCGGCGAGGCCGCCGCCGGAGAGGCGGGCGGCGAGCAGGATGCCCTTCAGGACGCTCTTGGCCTGGTCGACCCAGGGGGCCGCCCGTTTGTCGTCGCCCGAGGAGGAGGCCTCGGCGAGCCAGGAGGCCATGCGGTCGGCGGCCTTGGCGTCGGTGCAGTACTCGACCGGAGACCAGTGGTCGCCGGCCCGGCCGGGGATGCCGGCCGGGGCGATGACCCAGACCGGCCCGACGGCGCGGCGGCGCGCGTGGATCACGTCCAGGTCGGCCGCCTTGGTGGTGGTCACCACCAGGGGACCGGCCCATTCGGCCGCGTTCGGCAGGACCAGGCCGGTGGTCTTCGAGGAGCCCGGTACGCCGAACACCGTCGCGGAGATGTTGGGCTGCGCGGCGACGATCTTGCCGGTGCGCAGGCCCCGTCCGGCGGTGATGCGGTTGACGCGCCGGGCGGGGGCGTCGGGGGCGGCCATCTTCCGCTCCGTCTTCGCTCCGCCCCACTGGGCGCCGCCCGTGCGCCCTCGGGAGGACAGCAGGGCGGCGGCCTTGACGGCGGCGACGCCCACGGCCAGGACGAGGAGGGCGGTCAGGGTGTAGAAGAGCCAGGAGGGCGGGGCCGGGTGGAAGACGGAGCCGGGGCCCTTGGCCAGGGCGTGGATCACCGTCTCGGGAACGGTTTCCCCGCTGCGGGCCCAGCCGCGCCCCGACAGCAGGGCGGCGAGCGGTCCGGCCAGCAGGACGGCCCCGCCCACCGTGACGACGAGGCCGGCCCCGTACGCGGCCAGCAGGGTGTTGTCGTCCACCGTCGCGGTCGCCGAGGACCGGGTGCCGCGGTCGGCCACGTCAGATCACCATCCGTTCATCGGTCTCGAACAGGTGCTGCTCGGTGCGGGAGAGGATGAGCTGCACGGCATGGGAGCCGCCGCCCCGGCCGACCTTCCACAGGGCCCGGCCGCGCTGCGCCGCGCCCCAGGAGCCGATCAGGTCGCACTCGGCCGAGGTCAGCCCGATCGCCTCGCGCGTGAAGGCGAGGGGGCGGGTGTCCTGGGCGAGCTGGATGCGGGTCTCGCAGCTGGAGATCAGGTCGCGGGCGATGGCGACGGCCTCGGAGCCGGCGGCGCCGACCGACTCGAAGTCGGACAGGCGGTGGGTGGCGAGGACCTGGATCGTGCCGGTCGCGCGCGACAGGCGCAGGTCGGCGTCGATCTTCTTGACCATGGCGGCGCCTCCCGAGCGCATCTGCCGCCACAGCTCGTCACGGATGACGATCCGGGGGGCCTGGCCGGGCCGGTCGATCGCCGACTGGGCCCAGGAGGAGACGCAGGACAGGACCATGGCGACGGTCTCGTCGCCGTAGGGGGTCAGCGCGCTGATGTCGACGCTCTGGATGGGGGCGGCCCAGTCCAGGCCGAGGGAGGTCTCCTGGTCGAAGAGGCCGCCCAGGTGGCCCGTCACCATGATGCCGAGCGCCGAGCGGATGGAGGCCATGGACTCCCGGGCGCGCTGGACGTCCCCGTCCCGGATGCGCAGTTCACGGGCCATCAGGTCGGTGGGGTCGCGCAGTTTGTCGTAGACGAGGGGAAGGGTGGGCGTACGCAGCGACGTGGTTCCGGACAGCTCCCCCGTCAGGTCACGCACGGCGACGTCGAGTGCTTCCTCCTCCTGCGGTTCGAGGGTGCGGCGCAGCTGGAGTTCCAGGAGGGCCTTGAGGAGGGTGAGGCGGCGGCGGTGGATCTCCGTCAGCCGGCCCTTGAGGACGGCGGGGTCCTTGATCCGGTCGAGGTCGGCGCCGAGCGGGCCCGCGTCGAGGGGGTTGAGGCGGCCGGGCAGGCCGGGGCCGAGCCGGACCGGCTCGACGCCGAGGTGCCGGCACATCGCCGCGTACTCGCCCTTCACGTCCCCCGCGATCAGCGCCTTGTGCCCGAAGGCCATCAGGCGGAAGGCGAGCGCCTTGACGTGGGCGCTCTTCCCGGAACCCGGGATGCCCGTGATCATCACGTTCGGGTTGGTGACCAGGCCCCGCTGCACCCAGACGGTGGGGTGTGCCGAGAACGCCGCCGTGGTCAGCACGTTGTGCCCGATGTACGCGCCCACCGCGGGCAGGCTCGCGGCGTGCAGGAACGGGAAGGCCCCGGCCGCGTTGACCGTGGTGGCCCGTACGACCTCGGCGCGCGGGAGCGAGGCCGAACGGCCCGCGAACGGCCCCTTCCAGCCCTTCTTCGGAGCGACCCGCATGACGGAGGCCGGGTCCTCCAGGAACCGGGCCTCGCGCAGCTCGCGGGCGCTGGGCCCCTCGGGGCGCCGGGCCGCGGGTACGGCTCCGATCCCGGCGGCCTCCCGCAGCCCGGTCTCGGCCAGCAGGGTGCCGTCGTCTGCCTTGCGGCGGAGCAGCGCCATCAGAACGCCCCCCGCCGGTCCGGCAGGCCCTGGCCCAGGGGCAGGGCCCCGGCCGCGAAGCCGACGTCCTGGGTGCCCCACATCCGGCGCAGCTCCAGGTTGGCGGCGCCCGCGTCGGCCTGGAGCTCCGCGCACGCGGTCTCCAGCTCGTCGGCGTCGGTGACGGTGACCGACAGGATCGCCGTCATCCGGACCACGCCCTCGCCGGCCGCGCGCTCCGCGTCCTGGCGGCGCGCGATCATCTCGGCGCGGCGCTCGTCCTCGCTCTCGTCCCGGCCGGTCTTGGCGCGGAGCTTGCGGGCCGCGTTGCGCTTGGTGGTCTCGCGGGCGAGTTCGCTGCGCGCCCGGCGGGGGCCCAGCGGTTCGTACACGAGGGACAGGCTGCGGCGGGCGTTGGCCCGGGGGCGCAGCAGCGGCTGGAGGAAGGTCGCGTAGACCTGCGACTGGGGCCAGCCGCGCACCTGGTAGGAAACCGTCCAGGCGCCGTCGTGCCGGTAGACGCCCATGCCGGTCTCGGCGTACGCCGGCCCGGCGAGCTCGACGTCGACGCCGGGCGCCGCGCCCTCCCATCCCGGATTGGCCGCGGCGGCCTTGCGGGTCGCGAGCATCACCTGGGCCTCGGGGTCGTAGGCGGTGCGTATCGTCTGGGCGACCCCGCGGGGGTCCAGCCACTCCTCGACCTGGAGGCTCGCGCTGGAGAGGGCCTGTCCCATCGCGTGCAGTTCGCGTACGAGGACGGCGGCCGCGCCCACCTGGCCGCCGCCGGCCCCCTTGATGGCGAGGCGCGCGCGGGAGGCGGACAGGGTCACCGACAGGTACGTCTCACGGGCGGACGCCGACGGGCCCGCGCCCTCCATCACCTCGGTGAGCGCGGTCACGGCGGCTTCCGGGGCGTCCGCGCTGATGTGCCGGGCCGTCCAGGACGCCAGCGCGGCGCCGTCGTCGGGCAGGACGCGCTGGTGCACGCTCAGGCGGGTGACGGGCGAGTCCTCCGTGCAGTACGTCCGCAGGAGCGCCGCCCATCCGGCGACGCGGGTGGCCTGCCGGTCGGTGTCGATGAGTGCCAGGCCCGGATAGGTCACCCGGGCGACGGCCGTGTACGTCGCGGCGACCGGGTCGTGGCTGATGCCGAGCCGGCCGCCGAGGCCGTCCGGGGCCTCCAGGATCCGCAGCCGGGCCAGGGTGCCCGGCAGGTCCATGGGCTGCTCGCCCGTTTCCTTGCTGCGCGGGGCCAGTGCCCCGCTGTGGAAGATGTTCCGTCGGGTTGCCACAGCGATCTGGTGCCTTACTGCGAGGAGGATCCATTCGTCGGCGGACAGGCCCATGACCCGGCCGAAGGCGAGGCCGACGAGGAGGAGACTGACCGGGACGCAGACCAGGGCCGCCGTCCAGCTCCCGAGGTTGAGGGGCAGGAGCAGCAGCAGGGCCGCGGTGGCGACGAGCGCGAACCCGGGCCCGGACATGTGCCCGAACCAGCCGGAACGCTCCGACTGCCAGCCCCCGTAGGTGGGGTGACTCTGCGCCATCAGTTCTCCTTACCGGGCGGCGGCGGGGCCATGGGCTCCGTGCCGTCGTACATCTGCGTGGGCTCGGCGGGGCTGATGCCGATGCCCTGCCGGGGCGGTGGAGGGGGCACCTCCACGAACGAGCCCACGGGCGGGGCTTCGGGTGCCTCGGCCTCCGCCGGGTCCGCCCGGTCCTCGCGGTCCTCGCGGGACCGGCGCTGGGCGACCACGCCGTGCCGGCCACCGGCGGCGCCGTGGCCGAGCCCGGCGTTGGCCGCGGTGTTGGCCATGCCCGACTCCAGCGCGTCCTTTCCGGCGGCCGCGAACTGGAGCCCGACGGTGGCGGCCGAGATCCCCCCGGCGAAGGCGCCCTTGACCGCCCCGCCCGCGGCGGCACCGCCGCCTTGGGGGGCACCGGCGTCCATCAGGGGGGCTTCCCGCTCCAGGGCCTTGGTGTAGCCGCTTCCGCCACCGACCGATCCGGCGCCGCCGGACTGCCCGCCGGAGCCCGAGACGGATGACGAGCCGATCGAGCTCATCAGCCCGGACATCATCGAGGCGCCTTCGCCGTTGGTGGTGAAGGTCAGGAACTTCGCCAGCACCGGCCAGCAGAAGCAGGCGCCGAGGAAGATCACGAGCCCGACGATCACGTTCTGGACGCCGGTGCTCTCTCCCATCGCGAAGAAGCCGATGGTGAAGAGGAGGACGATGACCGGCTTCATGAGGATCAGGCTGATCATCGCGTTGCGCGCCGAAGGCCACCAGTTCTTGGTGGAGTCCGTGATCTCACCGGTCAGCACGATCGGCATGGCGACGACCAGGATCATGATCCCGGCCTGCCGCATCAGGATCTCGATCCACAGCGCGCCGATCGCCACGATGGTGACGACGCCGATGACGATCACGACGCCGACGGCGGCGGGCGCCACGGCCTGGCCCGTGACCGCCATGGTCCCGGTCACCCCCGCGACCCCGCCACTGGTGGTGAGGGAGGCGAACATGGTTCCGAGCTGCTGCTTCATCGCCTCGGCGGCGCCGCCCTCCTTGCCGAAGGAGAACTCGACCATCCACTCGGAGAGTTCGTCCGCGACCATCAGGCCCTGCTGCGTGAAGAGCATGTAGACGCTGCTGACGACGCCCCACTTGAGCAGGCCGCCCAGGGCGGTGCCGGCCAGCTCCCCGCGTTGGGAAACGGCCGTCTTCCCGAACTGGATCAGCACCAGAAAGGCGGCGAGCATCGCGCTGACCGCCATGGTGATGCCGAGCGGTTTGCCGATTCCCGCCTGGGCGAGGTCGATGGTGGACGACTTGTTGAAGAGGTTCGCGAACTCCCCCAGGAGCCACACCACGCCTTCGCCGATGTAGCCGGCGGCCTCCTTCAGGGCGTCACTGGCGAGCTTGGAGATCTTCCCCGCGGCCCACTCCCCGAGGGTCGGCGTGAGCGGATACTCCGGCTCCCACTTGTTCAGGCAGACCTTGAAGATGCCGCCCTCGTTCACGCATTTCGTGAGGGCTTCGTTCAGCTTGGGGTAGTTCTCCAGCTTGTGCTTGTCCTTGGTGGCCTCCTGCCACTCCTTGAGCCGCTTGAGCTCGTACTCCTTCTTGCCCTCGTCGTCACAGTTGCGGGCGGCTGTTCCGTCCGCGCCCTCGCAGATGCCTATGTCGCGCCCGGGGATCTCCCCCTTCTTCGCGGTCCGGCAGAGCTCCTGGTCGCGGATCACGCTCTCGTAGCAGTAGTGGCCCTGCTTGTCGATGCCGATCGCCCCCGAGGCGTTCGCCTCGAAGTCCTTCGGAACCGGCTCGGGCGGCCCGACCTTGGCGTGGTACTCCTGCTTGTCCTCGGCCATGGCGGGCGCCGACGCGGTACCCAGCATGCAGAGCAGCGTGGCCACCAGGACCACGAGGGCCCGGACCAGCGGGTGCGACGAAGTCCTAACCCGCACGCTGCACCTGCCGCCACCCGTCGCGCCAGGCGTACGGGGATTCGGGGAAGTACGAGACCGGGTGGCTCGAGTTCTTCACGTAGCCGGGCTGGTTGGTGATGCGCCACATCCCGTTCTGCCAGCGCAGGACCACGCTGGTGAGCTCGCCCTTCAGAGGGTTGGTGTCCGGTTTTCCGTCAGGTCCGGTCGCGTAGCGGTCGTAGGTCATCCAGACCTCGATCACGTCGCCGTCCTTCTCGCCCTCCACCGGCAGCGCGTAGTAACGCACCGCCTGTACCGACGTGGTGAAGGAGATGGCGGACGGGGTGCCGCCGGAGGGCGGCAGGCCGGCCTGCTCACGCAGCTTGCGCACCTCGGACACCTGCTGGTCGACGTAGCCGGGCGCGTCCGGCGAGACAACGGCCTCCAGCTGCTGCCGGGCCTTCTGGTCGTCCAGCCAGGCGTACTCCTCCCACCAGTACACCGCCGCGCTCACCGCGTCGACCCCTGAGTGCCTGAAGCCCGTGGCCACGCCGTTGGCGTGCCCGGTCGGCTTGAAGAGCTTCAGCTTCGGGCCCGTCTCGGGTGTCTTCGACAGTTCCGCTCCGGACGCCGACGGCCCGGCCGAGGGGCCCTTCGCGGGCGCCCCCGGGGCCGGGGCACCCGCCTTCGGGGCGCCGGGGCCGCCGTCGTCGTCCAGCAGTACGGCGGCGCCGTAGCCGCCGCCGGCCAGGAGGACCGCCGCGGCCACCGCGAGCCCGGCCAGGGTCAGCTTGGCCCTGCGGGCCTTGCGGTCGCCGTCCGCGCTCACTTGTTGCCTATCAGGTTGTACGCCATGAGCACGAGCGCCGAAGTGGCTCCGATCCCGCCCGCGCCGATCAGCGACGCCAGGACGCCCGTCTTGCCGCGCGCGGCGAGCTGCGCGTTGGAGGAGTTGTGCCCGACGGCGATGGCCGCCCAGGACAGGAGACCGCCGAGGACGGCGACCGCCAGGCCGATGCCCGCCGCCCAGCCCAGGACCGTCGTCACGGCGTTGTTCAGTTCGTTGGGGACGGTGGGGGTGAACTTCGGGACGGCGTCGGCGAGGACGTGCGTGGTCATGCTCATGGGGAGATACCTCTTAGGCAGGAACTTCAGGGGATACGGGGCGCAGGACCGCCGGCTGCGGGGCCGGCGGGAGCGGAGCGCCCCAGGACTCGTGGGCCGCGCCCAGGACGGCGGCCGCGACGCGGGCCGCCGCCTGCCGGGTGCGGGGATGGACGCGCCCCGAACGCAGGCCGCTGGAACGCAGGTTCGCGTCGTGCGGGAGGTGGACGACGTCGGCCGTCCGGCCGGAGAGCATCGTGGCGGCGGCCCGCGCGACGGGCGGCGGCCGCCCGTCGCCCGTGGCCACGAGCACCGCGACCGTCCGGTGCAGCGGCAGGTTCTCCGCCGCCATGGCCATCACGGCCTGCTGGAGGGCCTGCACGCCCTCGGCGGAGGCCGCCGCGCACAGGACGGGCACCGCGTACGGGAGCGCCAGCCAGGCCCGGGTCAGTCCGGGGAGGCCGGCGCAGCGGGCGGTGAGCAGGTCGTGCGTCACCGGGTGCGCCGTGTCGGCCACGACCGCCCGCCAGCCGCCGAGTGCGGCCAGTTGGTACCAGGCGGCGGGCTCCTGGGGGAGGTCGAGGGGCGGGGCGCTCCAGTCCCGGCCGTCGGTCAGGAGGTCCCAGGGGCCGGCGGGGCCGCTCATGGCGGCGCAGGCGGCCCGGGCGGTCTCCCGCGAGGCGGGTTCGCCGGGCGGGAGCGCGGACAGGCCGCGGCCGGGGGCGTTGCTCCAGGCGGGCCAGGGGGAGGCGAGGCGCGGGGCGGTGTCCAGCACCACCGTGTCGCCCGTGGCGGCGAGTTCGGACGCGATCAGGAACGCGAGCGTGGACCTCCCGGCCCCGCCCGTCGGTGCCAGTACCGGCACCGTCAGCCGGGCATCGGTCGGCAGCACGCCCAGGAAATCTGGACGTTTCCGCATCAATCCCCCCAGAAAAACGCAGCAAATAGTTGCCTGCGCAAACAACATGATTCGAACATGGCTGGATCAAGCCAGGACGCACACTACATGCCCGATCTGACGGAACAGCAGAAGACACCACGGACCTGAGCAGTTGTCCGAAGTGGCATAGTGTCACGCATCATCAGGGAACCCGGCCCGCCCACCCGCCTGTTCGAGGCTTGGCCGAAACCATCTTTGGTGGAGCAAATAGCTGGCTTGGCCGCCGGGGGCGCGGGCGGACCGGGGGACCGGGGGGAAACACGTGACGTCGAAGAAGTGGATCTTTGCTGCCGCAGGGGGAATCGTCGCCACACCGGTGGCCATGGGCGTCGCCATGGTGCTGCTCGTGGCGGTCATCGCCCAGGACGACGGCGGCGGCGGGGGCACCTGGCCCACGGCGAGCAGCCTCAAGATCGGCGGGAAGGACGGCGTGCCGCCGCAGTACGCCCAGCTCATCCTCGACGCGGCCGCCCGCTGCGACCAGGGGCTGCCGCCGGCCGTCCTCGCCGCCCAGATCTGGGCCGAGTCCACCTTCAAGCCGGACGCCATATCCCGGGATCCGCGGACCGGCGCGCCGATCGCCTACGGCATCAGCCAGTTCATCCCCGACACCTGGGCCGTCGAAGGGATCGACGGGGACGGCGACGGCGACAAGGACGTCATGGACCCCAAGGACGCGATCCCCTCGCAGGGCTCGATGATGTGCAAACTCCTGCGGACCGCCAAAGCCCACCCCGGCTACAACGGATCGCCCGTCGAGCTGGCCCTCGCCGGCTACAACGCGGGCTGGGGCAGGGTCGACGAGTTCAGGGGCGTACCGCCCCGGTCCTTCGCGGGCGGGCAGACGTACGACTACGTGAAGGCGATCATGGAGAAGACCGTCCAGTTCACGGAGGCGAGCCCCGGCGGGCCGGTGGACATACCCCCCGAGTACTCCCTGCCCTCCGACACCCCTCCCCAGGTCCGCACCGCCGTGTCCTGGGCCCTGAAGCAGAAGGACGGCTGGTACCACCTCGGCGGGGACTGCACGAACGCCCACGGCCAGGACCCCGACCACTGGTGCGACTGCTCCTCCCTCATGCAGCAGGCGTACAAGGCCGCCGGCATCGACATCCCGCGGGTCACCTTCGACCAGATCAACCTGCCGATCCGGGTCGACCTCAACCACCCCAAGGCCGGCGACCTGGTGTTCAACCCCGGCAGCGACGGGAGCGAGGCCTCCCCCGGACACGTCGGCATGTACATCGGCGGGGCCGACCCCGACCAGGGCTTCGTCCTGGAGGCGCCGCGCACCGGGGTCCGCACCCGCATCGTCACCTACAACAGCTGGCGTCACTCCACCAACTACATGACCAAGGTCTCCGGCGTCCGCAGGGTCGTGAACTGGTGACCCGAAACCTCACGACCGCGGGGGACGCGCCGATGGACCAGCCCGAACTCCACCACCCCTGGGGCATCGTCAGCCCCTCCTTCTGGGCCGGCGCCGAGACCGCTCCGGAGGCGCCGCCCGCCGTCCCCTGCGGCCTCGCCGCGATCCACGCGGCCTCCGCGGCCGGCCGGCACGAGGACGCGCTGCTCCTCGCCGAGGAGCTCGACGCGCAGCTGACGGCCGCGCACGGCGAGGTCAGCCTCGACACCATCCAGGTGCGCGAGGTCCGGGGCTACCTCACCGATCTGGCCGGCCGCGCGCCCGAAGCGCTGGAGTGGTACCTCCACGCCCTCCGCCTGCGCGCCCGGCTCCACGGCCCCGACTCCCCCGACACCGAGGCCGCCGCCCGCCGCGCCTACAGCCTCTGGCGCACGCTGCCGCCCGCCGGGGCCCAGGACGCCGCCCCGGCCCTGCTGGCCGCCCTCACCGAGGCCCAGGGCCCGGACTCCCGCGCCGCGCGCCGGACCCGCCGCCGCAGCGCCGAGCTGGCGGCCGGCGCCTAGGCCGTGTCCGCAATGTCGTTCAGTCGTTACTCCGTTCGTGGTGCGACGTCATGAACTGACTGATCAGGCCTGGGATGTCATTGGACCGTTGCTGGCTCCGCCCCGGATGGGCCGTCCGGTGCGGGACCGGCGGCAGGTCCTCAACGGGATCCTGTGGAAGCTGTCCACGGGTGCGGCCTGGCGGGACCTGCCCGAGCGGTACGGGCCGTGGAAGACCGTCTACGAACGATTCCGCCGCTGGTCGGCCGACGGAACCTGGGACCGCCTCCTGGCCCACGTCCAGCAGCACTCGGACGCGATCGGCGAGGTCGACTGGTCGGTCGTCTGCGTCGACTCGACGATCGTGCGGGCCCACCAGCACGCAGCCGGAGCGCGAAAAGGGGGCCCTGGACGGGTGAGGCACTCGGCCGGTCCCGCGGCGGACTGAGCACGAAGATCCACCTCGCCTGCGACGGACAGGGCCGGCCGCTCGCGTTCACGCTCACCGGCGGGAACGTGAACGACTGCACGCAGTTCGAGCCTGTCATGGCCCGCATCCGCATCACACGGTGCGGGCCGGGCCGGCCCCGCACCCGGCCGCTGCGGGTGGTCGGTGACAAGGGCTACTCGTCCCGCAAGATCCGCTCCTACCTGCGTAAACGCGGCATCGCCTGCACCATCCCCGAACGCGTCGACCAGATCAGCGGACGCCTGCGACGAGGCGAGAGCCTGTGCCGTCTCGACCGTGAGGTCTACCGGCGCCGCAACGTCGTCGAACGCTGCTTCAACCGGCTCAAGCAGAACAAGGCCCTCGCCACCCGCTACGACAAACGAGCCCGCCACTACCAAGCCCTGGTCACCCTCGCCTGCCTGCGACTATGGCTCCCCACCTGACATTGCGGACACGCCCTAGGCCGTGTCTTCCGGATCTTGCCGGTCAAGCCCGCGTCTCCCCCAGCTACCGCTGGGAGGGGCCCCCAGGTGCCGTGCATCGGCGCGTTGGCGGGGCGCCCTTGTACTGGACGTACTCGGGTGCACCGCGAACGCGGCGAGGTGCGGCACCGGGCGGCGCGGGTCTGGGGGCACCTCCCAGCGGTAGCTGGGGGAGCCAGATCCGGAAGACACGGCCTAGGCCGCGCCCAGGGCGGTCTCGAATGCGGTATGGGCGGCGGCGTCGAAGAGGACGAAGCGGACCTCCTCCACCGAGGTGGGGGCGGACCGGACGGTCTGGATCGCGATGCGGGCGCCGTCGTCCATGGGCCAGCCGTAGATGCCGGTGGAGATCGCCGGGAAGGCGACCGTGCGCGCGCCCAGCTCGTCGGCCACGCGCAGGGACTCGCGGTAGCAGGACGCGAGCAGGTGCGAGCGGTCCTCCTCGCGCGACCAGACCGGGCCGACGGTGTGGATGACGTGCCCGGCGGCCAGCCGGCCGGCCGTGGTGGCGACCGCCTGGCCGGTCGCGAGGCCCTTGCCGTAGTGGGAGCGGCGCAGGTCCTGGCAGGCGGCGAGGATCTCGGGGCCGCCGCGGCGGTGGATGGCGCCGTCCACTCCTCCGCCGCCGAGCAGGGAGGAGTTGGCGGCGTTGACGATGGCGTCGGCCTTCTCGGCCGTGATGTCGCCCTGGACGAGGGTGATGCGGACCATCAGTGGGCCTTTCGCAGGTGGCGCCAGACGGCCTTGGCCGCGTTGTGGCCGGACATGCCGTGGACGCCCGGGCCCGGCGGGGTCGCCGAGGAGCACAGGAACACCGCGGGGTGGGCGGTGGTGTACGGGGACAGGGTGATCTTGGGCCGGAGCAGGAGCTGGAGGCCGGCGGCGGCGCCACAGGCGATGTCCCCGCCGACGTAGTTCGGGTTGCGGGCGGCGAGCTGCGGCGGGCCGGCCGTGGCGCGGGCCAGGACGAGGTCCCGGAAGCCGGGGGCGAAGCGCTCCAGCTGCCGTTCGACGGCGTCGGTGAGGTCGCCGTCCCAGCCGGCGGGGACGTGCCCGTACGCCCAGAAGACGTGCTTGCCCTCGGGTGCCCGGCCGGGGTCGACCAGGCTGGGCTGGGCGGTGATCAGGAACGGGTTGCGGGGGGCGCGGCCGCCCGTCGCCAGCTGGAGGGCGGCGTCGATGTCCCGGCTGCCGGGGCCGATCTGGACGGTGCCGGCCCGACGGGGGGCCTCGGCGGTCCAGGGGACGGGCCCGTCCAGGGCGTAGTCCAGCTTGAACGCGGCGGCCCCGTAGCGGTAGCCGTCGTAGGCGCGGCCGAGGCGGGCGATCCGGGCCAGCGCGGTCGGCGAGGTGTCGAAGACGTACGCGCGGGCCGGCGGCAGATCGTCGAGCCGCTTGACCTCGAAGCCGGTGTGGACGGTCCCGCCGAGGTCGGTCAGGTAGCCGGCGAGGGCGTCGGAGACGGACTGCGAGCCGCCGCGCGGCATCGGCCAGCCGCCGGCGTGCGCGGCGAGCGCGAAGACCAGTCCGACGGCGCCGGTGGCGATCCCGTTCAGCGGGGCGATGACGTGCGCGACGAGCCCGGCGAACAGGGCGCGGGCGCGGTCGTCGCGGAAGCGGCGCATCAGCCAGCTGGAGGGCGGGAGTCCGGCGAGGCCGAAGCGGGCCAGGGTGACGGGGTCGCGGGGCAGGGCGGTGCCGGGCAGGGACATGAAGTCCCGGGCGAGGGTGTCCCACCGGCCGAGGAACGGCTCCACCAGCCGCCGGTACGCGCCCGCGTCGCGGGGGCCGAGGGAGGCCGCCGTCTCCGCCACGGAACGGGAGAGCACGGCGGCCGTGCCGTCGTCGAAGGGGTGCGCCATGGGCAGCGGGGCGTGCAGCCACTCCAGCCCGTACCGCTTCAGCGGCATCGTCTTGAACACCGGCGAGCCGGCGCCGAGCGGGTGCACCGCGGAGCAGGGATCGTGGCGGAAGCCGGGGAGGGTCAGCTCCTCGGTGCGGGCGCCGCCGCCGATCACGTCGGCGGCCTCGAAGACGGCCACCGAGTGCCCCCGGCGGGCCAGTTCGACCGCGGCCGTCAGACCGTTGGGCCCCGCCCCCACCACGACTGCGTCGAGAATCGACGGCACTGACAACAGCTCCTTCGTCCGGCGACGGCCACTGGCCCCAGCCTAGTCCGCCCGTCCACACCCGCCCTCTGCCGCGGTCACGCGCCCCGGAGCAGGTCGCGGACGCGGATCGCGGTGGCCTCGTCGCGGCCGACGGCGAACGGGAGGGCGTTGTCCCGGTCCACGCGGAAGGGGACGCCCTCGACGGTGCTCTGCGCGCCGCCCGCCTCGGCGACCAGCAGCAGCCCGGCCGCGTGGTCCCAGGCAGAGGGCCAGGTGAAGGCCAGCGCGTCCATCTCGCCGCGCGCCACCTTCAGGTACTCCAGACCCGCCGAGCCGCACGGCCGGGCGGCGATGCCGGGCACGTCGAGCCGGGCGAGGCCGCGCCGGTCCTCCTCGGAGGTGTACAGGGGGTGGGCGGTCGCCACGCGCAGCTTTGCCCCCGGCTCGGGCGAACCGCTGTGGATGCGGACGCCGTTGACGTACGCGCCCTGCCCGCGCACGGCGGTGGACATCTCCTCCAGGGCCGGGGCGAAGGTCCAGGAGGCGAGGAGCTCGCCGCGCAGGGCGAGCGCCACCAGGGTGCAGAAGCCGGATTCGCCGTTGACGAACTGCCGGGTGCCGTCGACCGGGTCGACGATCCACACGGGGGCGTCGCCGCGCAGTGCCGCGTAGACGTTGGGGTCGGCGTGCACGGCTTCCTCGCCGACGACGACGGAGCCGGGCAGCAGCCGGGTCAGGGAGGCGGTGAGGTGTTCCTCGGCCTTCCGGTCGGCGACGGTCACGAGGTCGTGCGGGCCGCTCTTCTGGTCCACCTCGTGCTCGGCGAGCTGCCGGAACCGCGGCATGATCTCGACCGCCGCGGCCTTGCGGACGGCTTCTTCCACCTCGGGCAGGCCTTGGGCCAGGAACTCATCGATCATGCCCCCATCACATCACGGCGGCCCGCCGATCCCCACCGCCCGGGCGGGCCCGCGGCCGGCAGGACACCGCCCGGGTGCGGGTCTAGCCTGGAAAGGGGCCGTCCGTGCGGGAGAAAGGCGGCGAACTCATGAGAGGACGGACCAGGGGTGCCGTGGCGGTGGCCACGATGGTGGTGCTCACGGTCAGCGGCGGTGGGGTGGCGTTCGCCGACGACCTGTCACCCAAGGACATCTACGAACGGGCCGCGCCGTCCACGGTGCACGTGATCGGGACCTACGGTGCCGGCACCGGGGTCGTCTACGACGCGGACAAGGGGCTCATCGTCACCAACGCGCACGTGGTGCAGGGCGAGCCCTCCCTGCGGGTCGCCGTCGAGGACCGGGCGCCCGTGCCCGCCCGCCTGCTGGGCATCGACCCGTGCGAGGACCTCGCCGTGCTGACCTTCTCGCATGCCCAACCGGACCTCAAGGAAGCCAAGTTCGGCGACAGCAAGGACGTGGCGTTCGCCGACAACGTCACCGCCCTCGGCTATCCCGAATCGATCGAGGCGCAGGGCGCGCAGAAGCCGGTGTTCACCACCGGCGCCGTGCAGAACCCGGACGTCAAGGACTCCGCCCCGGACGCCACCCTGCCGCGCTATCCCTCGACCATCCAGCATTCGGCGACCATCAACCCGGGCAACTCCGGCGGGCCGCTGCTCAACGGCAAGGCCGAGGTGGTCGGGATCAACACGCTGTCCCTCCAAGGGGGAGGGACGCAGGGGCAGTTCTACGCCATCAGCAGCGACCACGTCCGGCCGCTGCTCGACCAGCTGGCCGCCGGCGACAGGAAGAACGACCCCGGCTGGCAGCTGGTGGACCTGAAGAACCCGAACCTGGCCGACTACTTCGCCGAGGAGGACGCCGCCAAGGTGGCGCAGACGCAGAAGGCGCTGAAGGACGTCGACGGCATGATGGTCGTGTACACCATGACCAACTCCCCCGCCTACAAGGCCAAGCTGGGCAGCGGTGACGTGATCACCGCGATGAAGGACACTTCCGTCGCCTCGCTCGCGGAGGTCTGCGACGTCCTGCAGTCGGCCGCCCCCGGCGAGACGGTACCCGTGGACGGGGTCTACTCCCCCGTCAACGCCGACGGCAAGGAGATGAAGTCCGGCGAGGGCTGGAGCACCGACCTCGTCATCGGCAAGGACAAGCAGTAGGGCTCCGCGGGCGGCCCGTCCGTCCGTCCGAGCAGATCCCGAGGGACCCGGCACGGCCGGGTCCCTCGCTGCTGCGGGGGCGCGGGAGCGGTGGGGTGCGGGAGCGGTGGGGTGCGGGAGCGGGGATGCGGGAGCGGGGATGCGGGAGCGGGGACGGCAGGTGCTTCCGGGGCCTGGTCAAGGGCACCGCGGGTGGGCAATGATCGCGTCCGCACCACGCGACCGCACTTCCTTGCGTACTCCGCGTCCCCCACAGGAGGATGTCCATGCCCCGCACACCCCGCGGACTGCTCGCGACGGCCACCGCCGCCGTGGCCCTCTTCGGCCTCGCCGTCCCCGCTTCGGCCACCGCTCCCCGGCCGGCCGCCGGCGCGGGAGCCGCCCTCCCCCAGGGCCGCGTCTTCATGGTCAACCCCGTGCAGTCCTCCGGCGACCAGACGCTGACCGACGCCAAGGACTCCGCCACGGCGGTACCCGCCTCGGCCTACGCCACCGCGGCGCTGCGCAACCTCGACTCCAGTGGGGGCCTTTCGGGCAGATGGGCCTCCGTGCGCTCGGAGACCGGGGCGCCGGCGTCGGTCGCGGGCGCCGCACGCTACGACCGCTCCGACGAGCAGTTCGAGCAGGTCATGGCGTACTTCTGGGTCAACGAGGCGCAGGAGTACCTCCAGGGGCTCGGCTTCGGCGGCGAGCTGCCCGGCGCCAACGACCGCGTCCAGCCGGTCCGCATCAACCAGTGGGGTGCCGACAACTCCTTCTTCACCGACAAGAAGGCCGAGATCCGCTTCGGCAAGGGCGGTGTCGACGACGCCGAGGACGCCGAGGTCATCGTCCACGAGTACGGGCACGCCGTGCACAACGCGCAGGTGCCCGGCTTCGGCAGCTCCCCCGAGGCCGGGGCGATCGGCGAGGCCTTCGGCGACTACCTGGCGGTGGAGGTCGGCGACCACGCCGCCGCCGCGTACGGCTGGCCCCGCGCGGCGGACCGGGCGTGCGTCGCCGACTGGGACTCGACCCCGTACAGCCCCGCCCCGCACTGCCTGCGCCGCATCGACGGGACCAAGGTCTACGAGGACAGGGTCGGCGAGGTCCACGCCGACGGCGAGATCTGGTCGCGCGCCCTCTTCGACATCCGCGGCGCCCTCGGCGCCAGGACCGCCGACCGCATCATCGTGAACGCCCAGTTCCGCTTCGCCCCGGACACCGGCTTCCGGGAGGCGGCGCTGGCCACGGTCGACACCGCGCGGAGCATGTACGGCCAGAGCGCGGCGGACGCCGTCACGGCGGCGTTCAAGTCCCGCCGGATTCCCGGCATCCAGTAGTCCCGGACCCGATCAGGCCACCGGCGCCCGCCCGTTCCCGGGCGGGCGCCGGAATGCACCGGTTTCGTCCGGTCAGCGGACAACGATCTCCGCTCTTCGGATAACAGCAGGTCAAATAATTGTTGCGTACCTGTCATTGAGGGTCTGCTCTCTGGCAATCTCCCCGGCGTCCCCCACGACACCAGGAGAGCGAGTGACCCACCCCATGTCCTCCACCCCCACCTCCCGCAACCGCACCCGGATGCTGCGCACCGCCGCCGTGGTCGCCTCCGCGGCCATGGTCGCCGTCGCCGCCCAGAGCGGCGCCGCCAGCGCGGCGGCCGAACGCGAGGCCGGCGCCACCGCCCTGACGCTGTCCTCCGCCGCCCGCACGCAGGCGATATCCGCCGCCCAGGGCGAGGCCGCCGGCACCGCCCGCGCCATCGGCCTGTCCGACGAGGAGCGCCTCGTCGCACGGGACGTGGTCAAGGACGCCGACGGCACCGTGCACACCCGCTACGAGCGCACCTACGCCGGAGTCCCCGTCCTCGGCGGCGATCTGATCGTCCACCAGAAGAAGGACGGCAGCCGCAAGACCACCAAGGGCACCGAGGCCCGGATCGCCCCGGCCGCCGCCCGCGGCCTGAAGCCCGCCCCGGCCGGCGCCCGGCAGGTGGTGTGGGCCGCCACCGGCAACCCGGTCTTCGCCTACGAGGCCGTCGTCACCGGCACCCAGCCCGACGGCACCCCCAGCGAGCGCCACGTCATCACCGACGCCGCGACGGGCGCCGAGCTGTACGCGTACGAGGCCATCGACACCGGGACCGGCACCAGCGGCTACTCCGGCACCGTGCCCCTCGCCACCACGCAGAGCGGGTCGGCGTACAGCCTGACCGACGGCGGGCGCGGCGGCCACAAGACCTACGACCTGGGCGGCGCCACCTCCACCGCGACCGGCACCCTCTTCACCGACGCCGACGACGCGTGGGGCGACGGCACCCCGGCCAACCGCCAGACCGCCGCCGTCGACGCCCACTACGGCGCGGCCGTCACCTGGGACTTCTACAAGAGCGAGCTCGGCCGCAACGGCATCGCCGGCGACGGCAAGGCCGCGTACTCCCGCGTCCACTACGGCAACGCCTACGTCAACGCGTTCTGGTCCGACAGCTGCTTCTGCATGACCTACGGGGACGGCGCGAACAACAAGAAGCCGCTCACCTCCCTGGACGTCGCCGGACACGAGATGAGCCACGGCCTGACCGCCGCCACCGCCAAGCTGAACTACAGCCGCGAGTCGGGCGGCCTCAACGAGGCCACCAGCGACATCCTCGGCACCTCGGTGGAGTTCTTCGCCAACAACGCCGCCGACCCCGGCGACTACCTCATCGGCGAGAAGATCGACATCCGCGGCAACGGCACCCCGCTGCGCTACATGGACAAGCCGAGCAAGGACGGCGCCTCCGCCGACTACTGGTCGAAGACCGTGGGCCGGCTCGACGTCCACAACTCCTCCGGCGTCGCCAACCACTTCTTCTACCTGCTCTCCGAGGGCAGCGGCGCCAAGACGGTCAACGGGGTGTCCTACGACTCCCCGACCTACGACGGCTCCACCGTCACCGGGATCGGCCGCACCAAGGCGTACAAGATCTGGTACAAGGCGCTCTCCACCTACATGACCTCCACGACCGACTACGCGGGGGCGCGCACCGCGACCCTGAAGGCGACGGCCGACCTGTACGGGGCCTCCGGCACCGAGTACCAGCAGGTGGCGGCCGCCTGGAAGGCCGTCAACGTCAACTGATCCCGGTCCCGTGCGGTGTCTTCTCCCAGCTGAACCGGGAGAAGACCAGCTGGTGCACCGCCCGCCAGGCCGCGAACCACCACAACACCGAGCAGAGCGGGGCGAGGAGCGCGTGCCACGGAGCACCGAGGCCCGCGCGCCTCGCCGCGGTGAAGGTGATGGCGGTCCAGGCCAGGACCGCCACGGCCTGCGCGGCCACGGACGGCAGCAGCAGGCCCGCTCCGACGGGCGACCAGGACAGGCCGCAGAGGCCGATCAGGGTCAGGGCGGCCAGCAGCGGCTGGACGAACGAGGTCACCGCGGCGCCCGCGACGACGCCGAGCAGGGTGAGCAGCCCCCGGGCGCCGAACCGGCGCACGGTCCGGCGGGGGCGGCGGGTGTGCACCACCGCCGTCAGCAGGAACCCCTTGAACCAGCGGGTGCGCTGGCGGACGTAGGGGCGGACGGCGCCGAGGGCCTCCTCCCAGGTGACCGAACCGATGGTCTCGGTGCGGTGGCCCAGGGCGGCGCAGCGCATGCCGAGGTCGGCGTCCTCGGTGACGTTCCAGGCGTCCCAGCCGCCGACGGCGCGCAGGGTGGCGGTGCGGAAGTGGTTGCTGGTCCCGCCGAGCGGGACCGGCATCCCCAGCCGTACCAGGCCGGGCAGTGCCAGGGTGAAGCGCAGGGCGTACTCCATGGCGAACTGCCGGGTCAGCCAGTTGTCCGCGGCGTTGTGGAAGAGCAGCTGCGCCTGCACGCAGGCCAGTTCCGCGCCGCGGGCGGCGAACCGGGCCGCGACGCGGCGCAGTTGGCCGGGGTCGGGCCGGTCCTCGGCGTCGAAGACCACCAGGAGTTCACCGCGGGCCAGCAGCAGGCCCAGGTTCACCGAGCGCGGCTTGGTCTGCGGCGGGCCCGGCGGAAGGCGGACGAGGCGGACGAACGGCGGCGGACCGGCGGCCAGCACGGCCCGGGCGGTCGCGGGGTCGTGGCGTTCCACCAGGACCAGCACCTCCAGCCGGTCCGGCGGGTAGTCCAGGGCGGCCAGGTGCCGGACTAGGCCGCCGATCACCCCGGCCTCCCGGTAGGCGGGCACCAGCACCGTGTAGAACGGCAGTTCCGCGTCCGGCAGCGGCGCGTCGTCCGCCACCGCGCGGGTGCGGCCGCGCCCCAGGCCGGCCCGCATGACCACCGCGTGCAGCAGGCTGTAGGCCGTCACCACCGCGCTGAGCAGAGCGAGTACGGCCATGGGGGCGGCCGCCAGCCCGGCCGTGGCGGCGGTGGCGACGACGGCCAGGGCCGCGAGCTGCCAGCGGGCGAAGCCGGACTTCGCCGCGAACTCCGGGTGCGTGCGGCCGAACCCGTCGGCCATGAGGTCGGCCACCGCCGCCGCGCGTCGCTCCAGGATCCGGTCCCGTTCCTCGGCTCCGGCCCGTGCCAGTTCCCCGGCCACGTCCGTGCCGACGGTCTCCGCCATGCCGCCCCTCCCCTCGTCCGCCTCCGCGTGCCGCTTCGATGATCGTCCGTACCGGCCGGGGGCGGGGGGCCGGGGTCCCGGCGGCGGGCGTCAGCGCCGCGTATGGACCGGGCCGGTCGCCGTCAGGGTCCCGTCAGGGGCGGGTCGCGCGGGCGCCGGTACGGGGATGGTTCTCGGGTGGCGCCCCGGACGCCTCCCCGCGCCCGGGGCCCGGACTCCGTCCACGGTTCCTGAGGAGAGCCCCATGTGCCTGTTCCAGTACGACGACGACCCCGAGCCCGAGGAACGCGTCCCGGCCGGACTCCTCTACGTCCCCGTCCGGCCGGGAACGGCGCGGGTGGTGGTGCGCATGTTCCGGACCCCGCTGGGTGCGCGCACCGCGGTCGGGTTCACCGGCCCTGAGCTGCTGGCCGCCACGCTGGGTGCGGAGCAGCCGTGGATCCGGCTCTCCGGGCCCGCGCTGAGGGCGCTGGCCGAGCCGCTGGGGGTGGGGCTGCTGACCGTCGACCCGACGCTGACCGCTCCGGCGGTGTCCGGCGCGGCGACGGACGCCTCCTGCGGTGCCCGGACCGCGCCGGCCGCGCCGCGCGCCTCCTCGGCCCCGGCCGCCTGAGCGGGGGCGGGACGATGACCACACAGGTGGTGGCGCCGGCGTCCGGGACGGACGACCTCGGCGTCTGGCCGGCGTCCACCGACCGGCCGGCGCACGGCGCTCTGACGGTCGCCGGGGTGGAGCTCGCCGAGGTGGCGGAGCGGTTCGGGACCCCGGTGTACGTCCTGGACGAGGGGGAGGTGCGCGGGCGCTGCCGGGCGTACCGGGAGGCGTTCCCCGAGGCCGAGGTCTTCTACGCGGCCAAGGCGTTCCTCTCCCGCGCGATGGTGCGCTGGGTCCACGAGGAGGGGCTGGGCCTGGACGTCTGCTCGGCGGGAGAGCTGGAGCTGGCCATCACGGCGGGGTTCCCGCCCGAGCGGATCGTGCTGCACGGCAACGCGAAGTCGCCGCGCGACCTGGGCACGGCGCTGCGCCTGGGGGTCGGGCGGATCGTGATCGACGGCCCGTCGGAGATCGCCCGCATCGCCGCCGCCGTCGGGCCGGGCGGCCGCCAGAAGGTGATGGTGCGGGTGGTCCCGGGCGTCTCGGCCGGCGGCCACGAGAAGATCCGGACGGGCACGGACGGGCAGAAGTTCGGGCTGTCCGCCACGGACGGGTCCGCGGCGCGCGCCGTGGCCCGCGTCCTGGACCAGCCGCGGCTGGAACTCACCGGGCTGCACTGCCACATCGGCTCCCAGATCACCGAGACGGAGCCCTACCTCACGGCGCTGCGCCGGATGATCGCCCTGATGGCCGGCGTCCGCGACGCGCACGGGACGGTCCTGCCCGAGCTCGACCTGGGCGGTGGCCACGGCATCGCCTACCGGCCGGGCGAGCCGGTCCTGGACGTGGCCGCGCTCGCCCGGGCGCTGCGGGACGGGCTGGCCGAGGGCTGCGCCGCCGCGGGGTTGCCGGTGCCGCGGCTGGCGGTCGAGCCGGGCCGGGCGGTCGTGGGGCCGGCCGGGGTGGCCGTGTACCGGGTGCTGGCCGTCAAGCGCACCGGGGACACGCTGTTCGTCGCCGTCGACGGGGGCATGAGCGACAACCCCCGGCCCGCCCTGTACGGGGTCCGGTACGCGCCCCGGCTGATCGGCCGGGCCACGGCGGCCGCTCCCCGCGCGGCGACGGTCGTCGGCCGGCACTGCGAGGCCGGTGACGTGCTCGCCGCCGGGGTGGAGCTGCCCGGGGACGTCCGGCCCGGGGACCTGATCGCCGTGCCGGTGGCGGGGGCGTACCACCTCTCCATGGCGTCCGGCTACAACATGGTGGGCCGGCCGCCGGTGGTCGCCGTGCACGGGGGCACCGCCCGGCTCCTGGTCCGCCGGGAGACCTCCGAGGACCTGCGCCGGCGGGACGTCGGCGACTAGGGTCCGTCGTCAGCCGGCGTGCACGTGCGGGCGGCGGGCCCGGTCCGGTTCGGCCTCACGGATGACCTCGCGGGTGACGGGGGCGACCTCGCCCTGCCCGAAGAGGAAGAACCGCAGGAAGTTGGCCAGGGGGTTGCCCTCGGTCCACTCGAAGCAGATGTGCGGGCGCTGGCCGGTCTCGTCCCGGACGTGACGTCGTCAAGGCCGCCGTCGTCGCCGACAACTCCACGGCCACGTACGAGGTCAGGCCCGGGGACGTGCCGGCCGACGCGGTCACCTCCTCCGGCTCCGGCCTGGACCCGCACATCTCCCCGCAGTACGCGCGCATCCAGGTCCACCGGGTGGCCGAGAGGAACGGACTGCCCGTCGAGCGGGTCGAGAAGCTGGTCGAGGACCACACCGAGGGGCGGCAGCTCGGCTTCCTGGGCGAGCCCCGCGTCAACGTCCTGGAGCTCAACACCGCGCTCAGGGCGGCCGCGCACCGATGACCCGGGTGCCGGGTCAGTCGTGGGCGGGGCCCTCCAGGTTCTTGGTGAACCACTGCAGGGCGTCCGGGATCATCTTCTTGAAGTCCGAGGTCAGGTGCTTGCCGCCGGGCTGCTCGTAGTACTCGATGGCGACCGGCGGAACCGCCTTGGCCATCCAGCTCCTGACCACGCCCTTCTCGTACCCGTCGGCGCCGCCGGCCGTGACCAGCATCTTCACGTCGGCCTTGCCCTGCGCGACCAGCTGGTCGGGGCTGTTGGCCGCCTTCTCCGCTTCGTGGCCCTGCCACAGGCGGGAGTCGGGGGCGAAGTAGCCGTCGATCGGCACCGCGGCCCGGTAGACGTCCGGGTACTGGAGCGCGAGTTTGGCGCTGCAGAACCCGCCCGTGGAGGCACCCATGACGCCCCAGCTGTCGCGGCCCTTGAGGGTGCGGAAGTTGGCACGGACCCAGTCCGGGATGTCCTGGGCCATCCAGGTCGCCATCTTGGGCTGGCCGGGGATGTCCGAGCAGTCCAGCGCCTTCTTCTCGTCGCCGCTGAAGTTCTGCACCGGCATGACCATGATGAACGGATGGGCCTTGCCGGCCTTGGCCAGCCGGACGTCCTCCTCCTGGATCGGCAGCTCGCTGCCGGCCCAGGTGTTGTAGCCGTTGCTCTGGCCGCCCGCGAACAGGGTCAGCACCGGGAAGCCGGTCTTGGCGTACGCGGGGTCGTGGTACTCGGGAGGCAGCCAGACCCACACCTGGCCGGTCACCCCGGACTTCGGGCCGGCCAGCCTGGTCACCATGACCGGGCCGGCGGAGGTGTCGCGGGCCTTGGTCATGGCGGGAGGCGGACCGGCCGGCATCCGCACCCTGCCCTCGGCCGAGGGCGAGGCGGCCGGGGCGGCGGGACCGCTCGCGGCCGCCGGGGCCTTCTTCCCCTTCTCACCCTTCTCACCCTTGGTGGTCCCGCAGCCCGCGAGCGCGACGGCGAGGGCCACGACGGCGGCGCCGGTCACGACGGCACGGGAACGGGAAGGCTGTCCGAACACGGCGGGAACTCTCCAAGCAATGACGCGCCCGGTCCGTCCGACCAGGGGCGGTGGCCCCGTACGGAACCGCGCCTACGGCGGCCTCGTGCACGGGCCGCGGTGGGCAGCTAGCGTCTGCCGTGGCATCTTAGCCTGATCTGTTCGAATGATCGGATGACCCCTGCCGCGCGCCCTCCCCTACCGGGCGGCATCTTCCGGGAGCAGGACGCGGAGGTCGTCCAGGGTCGCTTCGCGACCGGTGCGTTCCAAGGCGGCGACGCGGCGCGCATGGGCGCTCTTGACCTCGTCGAAGAGCTTCCTGATCTCGCGCGCGTTGCCTCGGGTGAACCGCTCGGGGTCGGCGGCGATCCGGGCGCGGACCGCCTGTAGCGTGGCGTCCGGAGTCTCGAAGCCGGAGCGCTCCGCCTGGTGGGCCAGGATGGTGAGCAGCTCCTCCGGACTGTAGGAGGGGAAGGCGATGGTGGCCGAGAACCGCGAGGCGAGGCCGGGGTTGACGTCGAGGAAGGCCCTCATCTCGTCGGTGTAGCCGGCGGCGATCACGACGACCTCGTCCCGGTGGTCCTCCATCAGCTTCACCAGGGTGTCGATCGCCTCCTGCCCGAAGTCGTGTCCCGTTCCGCCCGGGCGGGCCAGGGTGTACGCCTCGTCGATGAACAGGACGCCGCCACGGGCGCGTTCGAACTGCTCGGCCGTCCGGAGGGCGGTGCTCCCGACGAACTGGCCGACCAGATCGCTGCGGGACACCTCGACCACCTGGCCACGTGCCAGGACGCCGAGGGCGGCGAGCAGGGAACCGTACAGGCGGGCGACCGTGGTCTTGCCCGTACCCGGAGGGCCCGAGAAGATCAGGTGGCTCGGCATCGGGTCGGCGGGAAGGCCGGCCTCGCGGCGTCGCCGTGTGGTGAGGATCAGGTCGATCAGGTCGCGGATCTCCGCCTTGATGCCCTCCAGCCCGACCATGGCCGACAGCTCGCCGAGGATCGTGTCCAGCTGTCCGGCATCCCTGGCCTCCGCGAACCGTGCGCCGAGTCCGCGGTCGACGACTCCGTCCAGGTCTTCGGGCAGGAGCAGGATCAGTTCGTCCGGGGCCGGGGTGTCCTCCAGGTCCGCCAGCCTGAGCGCCTGCTGTTCGAGGGCGGCCTCGAAGATCCGCCGGGCCTCCCGCCCGTTTCCGAAGGTCTCGGTCCGCCGGGCCCGCCGGAAGTGCGCCGCCAGCTCGGCGCGCGTGGGTTCGGCGAGGAGGAAGCCGTACTGCCCGGTCAGTCGCTCGAAGATGCCGACCAGCTCGTCCGGGCTGTAGTCCTCGAACTCGATGGTCCGGGAGATCCGCGACTGCAGGCCCGGGTTGGCGGACAGGAACTCACGCATCTCGGCCGAATAGCCGGCGAAGACGACGACGACCTCGTCCCGGTGGTCCTCCATCAGCTTGACGAGGGTGTCGATCGCCTCCTGCCCGAAGTCGGTTCCGGAGCCGAACCGACGGGACAGGCTGTAGGCCTCGTCGATGAACAGCACGCCGCCGCGGGCCCTGTTGAAGACCGCGGTGGTCATGGCGGTCGTCTCGCCGAGGTGTGACCCGACCAGATCGGCGCGGGAGACCTCGGTGAAATGGCCGCCGGCTACCACGCCGAGCGCGGCCAGCAGCCGGCCGTAGACGCGGGCGACGGTGGTCTTGCCGGTCCCCGGGGAGCCGGAGAACACCATGTGCCGGCCGATCGCCGGCCCTTCGGGCAGCCCCGCCGCCCGGCGCTGTTCGGCGACCCGCAGGAACTTGACCACCTTGCGGATCTCGTCCTTGACCTCCCGCAGCCCGACCATGGCGTCCAGCTCGGCGAGGAGGCCGTCCACCGCCTCGGCCGTCACGGGCGCCACCGACCGGCCGGGCTCGGTACGCACGGACTCGGCGGGCACGGGCTCGTCACGTCCGGGCTCGTTACGTCCGGGCTCGTTATGCACGGACTCGGTACGTACGGGCTCGGTCCGTACGGGCTCCGCGGCCGCCGGAGGCGGGGCCTGTGCCGACGCCGCGGCCGTCTCCACGGGCGGGACGTCCAGGCGGTCTTCGGCTTTGTTGCCCTCCGCCACCAGGTTCCGGATCTCGACGTGGGAGCCCCGTGTGGTGATGATGCCCGGGCCGTCGGTGTCGGTGACCCGACAGCCCTGCAGCACGACCCGCGCCCCGGCGTCGACCGCGAGGCCGACCCGGCCGCTGCGCGCCACCAGGGTTCCGTCCATGATCAGGGATCCGTCGGCCGTGACGCCCACCCCGACGTCGGACTCCGAGACCATTCCCCTGATCAGGGCCAGCTTGCCCCCGTCGCCGGACAGGATCCCGTGCGCGCCGGCCCCCGCTACCTGCCAGTCGGTGAGGGTGGCGGTCGACTGCTCGTCCACCGAGACCCCGTGGCGCTGCGGGGCCCGGACGGTCATCCGGGCGGCGGTCAGTGTGCCGGAGCTCGTGCACCACACGCCGTCGATCGCCGGCTCCGCGACCAGGAGGCCGTGGACATCGGCCTGCCCGCTGTCACGGACCACCAGGCCGCATTGGGTGGAACGGTGGATCTCGCTGGCCCGGATGGCCGTCTGCGCGTGCTCCCGGACCAGGATCCCCGCCTGTCCGGCGTCCTCGACCCGGCACTGTTCGATCAGCGCGTTCACTCCCGAGGCCACGAGGATGCCGTGCTCCGCGGCCCCACGTACCAGGGTGTTGCGGACGCTGACCCGACTGCCGTCGCGCAGCGCGATCCCACAGCGGGAGGAGCCGACGACCTCGCTGCCCTCGATCAGGCCGGCGGCGTCGGAGTAGACGACGGCCCCCTCCCTCACGGTGCTGCGCTGCAGGAAGAGTTCGGATCCGCCCCAGGCGCTGACGGCGTTGCCCGACTTGGCGAGGAACTCGCAGTCTTCCACTACGGCCGTACCGCCCACCACGGCGAGCGCCCGGCCGGTCTCGTTCCAGTTCCGCAGGACCAGGCCCCGCAGCGTCATATGGCCTTCGACCTGGAAGTTGTACGAGGCGGCCCCGTCGATGACGACGGACCCGGGCCCGCCGAGCGCGGCGATGACGACCGTGCCCCAACAGCGGAGCGCGTCGATCCGGTAGTGGCCCGGCGCTACGTCGATCAGGACGGGTCCGGCAGGCCTGGGGACCTCCAGCGCGTCAAGGATCGTCCGCAGGCCCCTCGGGTCCGTTTGCGACACCAGCAACCTGAACATCTGCCCCCCGTTCACGGCGACGACCCGCGCTCCTGATCGTATGTCAGGAGGCGGGCACCCGAGGAGCCGGTCCGGCCCGGTGGGTCGTCGTCCGGCGGGTGCCGGACGACGACCCGAGCGGCCCCCGGCCGGACGACACGGAGGCGGGGGTGCACAGCGCGGCGGCGGCCGTCAGCACGAAGGCCAGGCCGGTCGCGAAGATGCCGTAGATCAGGTGCTTGGTGTTCTCGATCGCCTCGCCGTACATGGCGGTGACGAACTGGGTCAGCGTCGCCCCGCCGAGGCAGATCATCATCGCCAGGAACGCGCGGCGGCGCGGATTGTCCGCGCTGCGGCGCAGCCACCAGGCACCGGCCACCAGGAACGCGAACTGGAGGCCGAGCACCCAGCCGCCGCCGAGGGTCCGCAGGAATCCGGTGTAGAGGGCCAGCCGGTGCTCCTGGGTACCGGCCGGCTCGCCGGCGGCGACGGGGTACGAGCCGAGGTTGTCGGGCCGGGAGGCGGCGAAGTCGTCCAGGCCGCCGTCCGCGATCCGGAGCGCGACGCCCGGGTGCTTGGCGAGGTAGGTGCCGATGTTGGCGTAGGTGATGCGGTCCTTGACCTCGGGCCAGCGGGGGTCCTTCTGGGGCGCCTTCTCGCCCCACCAGTTCAGCCCGGCGTACTGCCCGAAGTCGGCGGGGAGCCCGAGCTCTACGGCGTCCTTGGCCGGGTCCGGGCTCTTGCCCATGATCCCGACGAAGATCATCTCGGTCCGGTTGATCTCCTTGAACGCCTCCATCTGGAACAGCAGCGTGTGCGTGCCCGCCGCGCCGATGACCAGCGCGGCCGCGAGGGGCAGCACCCGGGCGGAGAACCGGCCGGTGAGCCGGCCGACCGGCACCCTCGACCAGAGCAGGAGAGCCAGGAGGGGGACGGCCATGGTGAGCGCCTGCATCTTCGAGCCCACCAGGGTGACCGCCCCGACGGTGAAGAGCAGCAGCCCGCCGAGCCTCGCCCGGGGCGTACCGCCGAGATGGAGGGCTCCGACGGCGGCGAACAGCAGCCCGGTCAGCCCGGCCAGCTCACTGAACGGCGAGGCGGCGTACCCCGCCACCACCGAGTCCCCCACCACCAGGAACAGCGCGGCACAGACCAGCAGGCGCACCAGGAGCCGCCCGCGCAGCGCCACGGCGAACACCGCGAAGGCCACTCCCACCAGGACGCACCAGAGCAGCGCCTGGGCCCGGAGGTCGATCGCCCCCTCGTAGCCCAGCAGCCGGCTCAGCGGCCGGGCCAGCACGGGCATCCACTTGCCGCTGCCGGGATAGGTGTTCTGGGAGGTGCAGGCCTGCGGCTCGGCCCGGTCGTACCGGAAATTGGCGAAGTCGAACCACCACGAGGAGCCCTTGTCGACGTGGACGGAGGTGTCGAGGGCGCACATGCGGGAGGGACCGTCGCCGTTGTCCGCCATCCCGATCGGACCTCCGTGGAAGATCCGCACGGCCATCGCCACGGCCGCGGCCAGCCCGACCAGCGGCCCGAGGACCCACCCCCGGCCGAGGAGGCCCGCTATTCGTACATGCGCTCTCTGCTCACTCACCGGCGCATTTTAATCCACCTTTACCTGGCACCCGTGTCCACGTGTCGCCGGATCGGCCCGTGAGCGGTGTTCAGGGCCGGAAGGTGCGGCGATAGGTGTCGGGCGGGACGCCGACGCTGCGGTGGAAGTGGCGGCGCAGGGTGGTGGCGGTGCCCATGCCGGTGGCCGTGGCGATGCTGTCCACGGTGGCGGTGGTGGTTTCCAGGAGCTCCTGGGCGTGGCGGATGCGCTGGGCGTGGAGCCACTGCAGGGGCGTGGTGCCGGTGAGGTGTCTGAAGTGACGGGCGAGGTGGCGTGAGCTCATGCGGGCCTGGCGGGCCAGGTCCTCCACGGTGAGCGGTTGGTCCAGGCGCTCCAGTGCCCAGGGGAAGAGTTCTCCCAGAGGGTGGTTGCCCGGGGCGGGGAGGGGGGTGGAGATGAACTGTGCCTGGCCGCCGTCACGGTGGGGCGGGACGACCAGCCGCCGGGCGATCTTGTTGGCGTTGGCCGAGCCGTGGTCGAGGCGGACCAGGTGCAGGCACAGGTCCATGGCGGCGGCCTTGCCCGCGGAGGTGAGGACGTCGCCGTTGTCGACGTAGAGGACGTCCGGATCGACGGTGGCCTTCGGGTGGCGCCGGGCCAGTTCGCGTGTGTGAGCCCAGTGTGTGGTGGCGCGTCTTCCGTCGAGCAGTCCGGCCGCGCCCAGGATGAAGGCGCCCGTGCACAGGGAGGCGACGCGGGCGCCGGCCGCGTGGGCGGCGCGCACCGCCTCGACCAGCTCGGCGGGCGGCTCGCGATCCGTGTCGGCCCAACCGGGGACGATCACCGTGTCCGCGTGCGCGAGGTGGTCGAGGCCGTGGTCGGGTTCGAGGCGGAAGCGGTCGACGTGCGCCGCGCCGTTCCCGCAGAGGAGGAAGTCGTACCAGGGACTCACGATGTGGGTCAGGTCGGCACCGAAGACTTCAAGGGCTACGGACAGTTCGTAGTGGAGCATGCCGTCGGTGACGGCCAGCGCAACGGTGGGCATGTCCGAAACTGTACGCGTCATGTCGTTTCCGACGCTCGTGCGGGTGCTGCCGCGGGGACAGGATGGGGGTGTCAGACCGCGCCGGATGGCCGGCGCAGCGGATGTTCGAGTGCACGGGGAGCAGCCTCATGGGGTCAGGTCAGCTGGTGGCGGTGTTCGGCGCGTACGGACACACCGGGCGGTTCGTGGTCGCGGAGCTGGCAGCGCGCGGGTTCGTTCCGGTGCCCTCCGGGCGCAGCATGCGGGCCCTGGGGGAGCTGGCAGACGAGTTCGGCCTTGAGGCCCGGGTGGCCTCCGCGGAAGATGCCGCTTCGCTGGAGCGGGCCCTCGCGGGAACGGTGGCGGTCATCAACTGCGCCGGGCCCTTCGCGACGACCACCGGCCCCGTGATCGAGGCCGCGCTCCGTGCGGAGATCCCGTATCTGGACGTGGCCGCCGAGCTCGAGGCCAACCTCGACACCTTCGCCCACTACCGGGACCGGGCCCGGGAAGCGGGAGCGGTGATCGTCCCGGCCATGGCCTTCTTCGGCGGTCTGGGCGACCTGCTGGCCACCGCGGCCATGGGCGACTGGACGGAGGCCGACGAGGCCCACATCGCCTACGCGCTCAGCAGCTGGCACCCCACCGCCGGCACCCGCCTGTCCGGTGCCGTCTCCCGCGAGCGCCGCGGCGACGTCCGCCTGCGCTACAGCGGCGGACAGTGGGAGCGGCGCACCGACGCCGCGCCCACGCTTCGGTGGACCTTCCCGGAACCGATGGGGGCCCGGGAGGTGATCGGGGAGTTCACGATGGCGGACGTCGTCACCGTTCCCCAGCACCTGTCCATCCCCGACGTGACCACCTACATGACCGTCGAGGCGGTCCGTGACATCGCCGCACCCCATACACCGGCCCCGACCGCCGCCGACCGCAGCGGGCGCTCGGACCAGACCTTCCTCGTCGACGCCGTCGTACGTTCGGGCGGAGTCGAACGCCGGGCCACGGCCGGCGGGCAGGACATCTACGCCGTTACCGCGCCCCTGGTCGTCGAGGCCCTCGACCGCGTGCTGACCGGCCGCACCAAGACCACCGGGGTCGCCTCGGCCGGCGAGATCTTCGACGCCCAGGACTTCCTCCGCACGCTCGCCCCGCACATCACGCTGGCCCTCCACCCACAAAACGCCTGACCGCACCCGCCTCCGGCATCCCACAAGCACACGCCGGGCTCCACGACCTCCTCGCCCCGTCCCGAACGAGGTGGCGACCCCCACCAGTCACAGCTGTCCGAGTCCGGTTACCGCCTTCTGGCCAACGCCCGAGTCAGCGATCAAGGTACTGTGCTCCGTTCCGCTGAACACCGCCTGATGGGGGACTCAGAGCATGGAACTGACGGCAGAGATTGCCGCGTATCGGCCGGGCAAAATGCATCCGAAGTTCCTTGAGGAGTTCGCCGACCGCGTGAAGATCCACGACAGGAACGGGCCGGGCGGCGCCGTACGACTGGAGTTCGAGATACCCGTCGAAATGCTCGACCGGTTCAACGAACTGACGCAGCGGCGCAGCTGGATCAACATCTTTGGAGGGCCGAATTGAGATTCCGTGACCACCAGGAGCTCGACGTGACCGTCGTCGGGGTCGCGCCCGTAGGCGTGAAGGTCGAAGTGGACGGCGAAGACGGCGTCTTTGGCTTCGTCGACCAGGTCAAACACCCGTCGTGGTGGGACGCGAGCGTGGCACCACCGCGGGCGGGCGACAGGCTCCATGTCTGTGTCCTGGACGCCGGCCGCGAACCCTATCCCCGCTTCAGCGCGCTGGGGGACGACATCGACATCGCGCGAAGCCTGCGGGGGGATACCTGATCCGTGGGCTTTGGCCCGAACAGTGGGACACCGAGAATCTGGGCGCGTGGATCGAGGAAATGCACGCCAAGTCAAGAATCTGAAGTGGGCCCGCGCCCGTGGGCCACCTGGTCCTCGTATCCGTTGCCGGTATGCGCGAGAGCCTCGTCCGCCGTGGGAGCTGAGAGGGCCGACTCCAGGATCGGCCCCGCTCTGCGGGCGTCAGCGGAACAGCGGGATGATGTCGGAGCCGTACGTGTCGATGGTTGCTTCCCGGGCGTCGTGCATGTCGTAGACGGCGAACTGGTCCACGCCCAGGTCGCGCAGGGCGCGGAGCTTCTCGATGTGGGCCTCCGCCGGGCCCAGGAGGCAGAAGCGGTCGACGATCTCGTCCGGGACGAAGTCGGTGGAGGGGTTTCCGGCGCGGCCGTGGTGGCTGTAGTCGTAGCCCTGGCGGGCCTTGATGTACTCGGTGAGTTCGTCCGGGACCATGCCCGAGTGCTCCCCGTAGCGGGAGACCAGGTCGGCGACGTGGTTGCCGACCATGCCGCCGAACCAGCGGCACTGGTCGCGGGCGTGGGCCAGGGCGGCCGGCGAGTCGTCGGCCGTGACGTACGCCGGGGCGGCGACGCAGATGGTGACCGACGCCGGGTCGCGGCCCGCCTCGGTGGCGGCGTCGCGGACCGCCTTGACCATCCACTCCGTGAGGAACGGGTCGGCGAGCTGGAGGATGAAGCCGTCGGCCTTCTGGCCCGTCAGGGCCAGGGCCTTCGGGCCGTACGCGGCCATCCAGACGGGGAGCTTCCCGTCCTTGATCCAGGGGATGCGGATCGGGTTGCCGTCCACGACCGCCTCGCGGCCCTCCGCGAGGTCGCGGATGACCTCGATCGCCTCGCCGAGGCGGGCCAGGGTGTTGGGGGCGCGGCCGGCGACGCGCATCGCCGAGTCGCCGCGGCCGATGCCGCAGACGGTGCGGTTGCCGTACATGTCGTTGAGGGTGGCGAAGGTGGAGGCGGTGACCTCCCAGGTGCGGGTGCCCGGGTTGGTGACCATCGGGCCGACGTGGAGCTTCTGCGTGTTGGCGAGGATCTGGCTGTAGATGACGAACGGTTCCTGCCAGAGGACCGCCGAGTCGAAGGTCCAGCCGTAGCGGAAGCCGTTGCGCTCGGCACGCTTCATGAGGCTGACGACCTGGGAGGCCGGCGGATCGGTCTGCAGGACGAGGCCGAAGTCCATGCATGGCTCCTTGCTGCTGCGTGCGGGCTTGCGGGCTTGCGGCTTACAGGTACTGGCAGGTGGAGCGGTGGACGAAGGCTCCGTGGCCGGCCCGGCCGGTGTACTCGCGCCGGTCGATGACGATCTCGCCCCGGGAGAGGACCGTGTCGACGCGTCCGGTGATCCGCCTGCCCTCGTACGCCGAGTAGTCCACGTTCATGTGGTGCGTCTCGGCGGAGATGACCTGCTCGGCGTGCGGATCGTAGAGGACGATGTCGGCGTCGGAGCCGGGGGCGATGGTGCCCTTCTGCGGGTAGAGGCCGAACATCCGGGCCGGGGTCGCGCAGGCGATCTCGATCCAGCGGCGGCGGCTGATGTGCCCGTCCAGGACGGCCTGGTGCAGGAGGTCCATGCGGTTCTCCACCCCCGGCAGCCCGTTCGGGATCTTGGAGAAGTCACCCCGGCCCAGCTCCTTCTGGCCGCGGAAGCAGAAGGGGCAGTGGTCGGTGGAGACCACCTGGAGGTCGTTGGTGCGCAGGCCGCGCCAGAGGGCGGCCTGGTGCTCGCGGGGGCGCAGCGGGGTGGAGCAGACGTACTTGGCGCCCTGGAAGTCCGGCTCCGCCAGGTTGTCGGTGGACAGGAAGAGGTACTGGGGGCAGGTCTCGCCGAAGACCGGCAGGCCCTTGTCCCGGGCGGCGGCCAGCTCCGCGACGGCCTCCTCCGCCGAGACGTGGACCACGTAGAGGGGGGCGCCGGCGACCCGCGCGAGCTGGATGGCGCGGTGCGTGGCCTCCGCCTCCAGGAGGACCTTGCGGACCTCGCCGTGGTGGCGCGGGTCCGTCTCTCCACGGGCCAGGGCCTGTTCGACGAGGACGTCGATCGCGATGCCGTTCTCGGCGTGCATCATGATCAGCCCGCCGTTGCCCGAGGCCCGCTGCATCGCCCGCAGGATCTGACCGTCATCGGAATAGAAGACGCCCGGATATGCCATGAACAGTTTGAACGAACTCACGCCTTCCTCGACGAGTCCGTCCATTTCCTTGAGGGAGCGCTCGTTGACGTCGGAAACGATCATGTGGAAGGCGTAGTCGATCGCGCATGTGCCGTCGGCCTTCGCGTACCACGTGTCCAAGCCCTCTCGGAGGGAGTGCCCGGGCGTCTGCACCGCGAAGTCGACGATCGTGGTCGTCCCGCCCCAGGCCGCGGCTCTGGTCCCGGTCTCGAACGTGTCCGACGCGAAGGTGCCGCCGAACGGCAACTCCATGTGCGTGTGCGCATCGACCCCGCCCGGGATCACGTATTTCCGCGAGGCGTCGATCACGCGGTCGGCGGTCCACTGCTGGCTGCCCGCCGTCGCCATCGCCACGACCCGGCCGTCCTCGATCAGGACGTCCGCGTGGAGCTCGTCGGAAGCCGTGATGACGAGGCCGCCGCTGATCAGCGTACGGATGCTCATGTGCGTCCCCCTACTGGATGGTGCTCAGAGCCTGTTCGAGGATCCCGGCGCCCTCTTCCGCCTCGGCGACGGTGAGGGAGAGCGGCGGCGCGATGCGCAGCACGCTGGTGTCGTGCCCGCCGCCCTTGCCGAGGAGCAGCCCGCGCTCCCGGGCGGCCTCGAGGACGGCGGCGGCCGCCTGGGGGTCGGCCCGGTCGGTGCCCGGCTCCGTCAGCTCGATGCCGGCCATCAGGCCCCGGCCGCGGACCTCCCGTACGGCCGGCACGGAGGCGGTGACGGCGCGCAGCCGCTCCAGGAGGAGGCCTCCGACGCGGCGGGCGTTGCCCTGGAGGTCGTGGTCCAGCAGGTAGGCCAGGTTGGCCAGGCCGGCCGCCATGGTGACCGGGGAGCCGCCGAAGGTGGAGATGGAGTTGGCGTCGAGGCAGTTCATCACCTCGGCGCGGGCCACGACACCGCCGATGGACATGCCGTTGCCGATGCCCTTGGCGAAGGTGAGGATGTCCGGCGGGCCGTTCTGGGCGTGGGCCTGCCAGCCCCAGAAGTTGTCGCCGGTGCGGCCCCAGCCGGTCTGCACCTCGTCGCTGATCCACAGGATGCCGTGCCGGTCGAGGACCTCGCGGAAGGCCCCGTACAGGCCGTCGGGCGGTGAGGTGAACCCGCCGACTCCCTGGACCGGTTCGGCGATGAGCGCGGCCACTCCGCCGCGCGCCTGGCCCAGTACGTCTTCCAGGTCGGCGACCGCCGCGGCGGTGAAGCCGGCGTCGTCGAGGCCGGCGAAGGGGCCGCGGGTGCGGACCGCGCCGTGGACGTAGTACGTCTGGAGCGGGGAGAGGCTGGTCGGGGACCAGCCCCGGTTGCCGGTGACCGAGACGGTGGAGAAGGACCGGCCGTGGTAGCTGTTGCGCATCGCCAGGATCTGGTTGGAGCGGCGGTACGTGGTGGCGAGCAGCAGGGCGGTGTCGTTGGCCTCGGTGCCGGAGGTGGTGAAGAAGACCCGGGCGTCGGGGATGCCGGACAGGGCGGCGACCCGCTCGGCCAGCTCGATCATGGGCCGGTTGAGGTACAGGGTGGAGGAGTGGATGATCCGCCCGGCCTGTTCGGCGACGGCCTTGGTGACCTCGGGGAGCGCGTGGGCGGTCATCGTGGTGAGGATGCCGCCGAAGAAGTCGAGGTAGCGGTTGCCGTCGGCGTCCCAGACGTGGCGGCCCTCGCCGTGGGTGAGTTCGATGGGGCGGTCGTAGTAGAGCGCGAGCCAGTCGGGCAGGACGGTGCGGTGGCGGCTGTGCAGCGGGATGGGGTTGGTCACGGCTGTACGAGTCCTCCGTAGGCGTCGGGGCGGCGGTCGCGGTAGAAGGCCCACTGGTCGCGGACCTCCTTGATCAGGTCGAAGTCCAGGTCGCGGACGAGGAGTTCCTCCTCCTTGTCGCTGGCGACCTCGCCGACGAACTGGCCGCGGGGGTCGACGAAGTAGCTGGTCCCGTAGAAGTCGTTGTCCCCGTACTCCTCCTGGCCGACGCGGTTGATGGCGGCGATGAAGTACTCGTTGGCGACGGCGGAGGCGGGCTGTTCCAGCTGCCACAGGTACGCCGAGAGGCCCCGGGAGGTGGCGGAGGGGTTGTAGACCAGCTGGGCGCCGCCGAGGCCGAGTTGGCGCCAGCCCTCGGGGAAGTGGCGGTCGTAGCAGATGTAGACGCCGACCTTGCCGACGGCGGTGTCGAAGACCGGCCAGCCGAGGTTGCCCGGGCGGAAGTAGTACTTCTCCCAGAATCCCTTGACCTGCGGGATGTGGTGCTTGCGGTACTTGCCGAGGTAGCTGCCGTCGGCGTCGATGACGGCGGCCGTGTTGTAGTAGAAGCCCTCGCTCTCCAGCTCGAAGACCGGTACGACGATCACCATGCCGGTCTCGCGGGCCAGCTCCTGCATCCGGCGCACGGTGGGGCCGTCGGGGACGGGCTCGGCCCAGCGGTAGTGCTCGGGTTCCTGGACCTGGCAGAAGTAGGGGGCGTTGAACACCTCCTGGAAGCCGATGATCCGCGCGCCCTGGGCGGCCGCCCGGCGGGCGTGCGCCTCGTGCTTGGCGATCATCGACTCGGTGTCTCCGGTCCAGGTGGCCTGGACGAGTGCGGCGCGGACGACTTGGGCCATGAGCTGCTCCTCGCGACGGGAACGCCGGCTTCTACGCACGTAGACGGTGTGCGTAGGGAGTCGAAGGTAGGCCTCGTCACAGCGTGGGGCAAGACCGCCTTGCGCGATTGGAGTAGTCGATCACGTTACGTCGATACGTGGGCGTTTGCGGTCAGCAGACGGGCGGTTCAGGCCACCGGGATTCCCGCCACCCGCAGGGCGTGCGCCAGGTCCCGGTGCCGGGCTGCGGACAGGGCCCCGGCGGCGCGCAGCAGCCGGGGGGCGAACCAGTGCGGGTCCCGGCGGGCCAGGCCGGCCGCCTCCTCGGCGGTGCGCAGCCGGACGAAGGCGCCGAGCAGGGCCTGGGCCTCGCGGTCCCGGCCGGCCGCACCGAGGGCGACGGCGGCCTCGGCGACCTCGGCGGCGGGGCGGGCCACGCCCTGGCGCAGCAGCCCGTCGCAGTCGGCCTCCCGACCCGCCGCGCCGAGGGCGGCGGCGGCCGCGGCGAGCCGGTCGGGCGGGAGGGAGGCCGCCTCCCAGAGCAGGGTGGCCCAGTCGGCGGCGAGTCCGGCGCGGCCGAGCTCGGCGGCGAGGGCGGGCAGTGCGGGGGCGGGCCAGGCGGCGGCCTCGCAGAGCATGGCGTGCGCCTCGCCGCTCCGGCCCTGGGCGCGCAGCGCGAGCAGCTCGGCGGTGAACCCGCCGCGCGGACCGGCCGCCGGGGCCGGGGCGGGGGCCGGGGCGGGGGCGTCCCAGAGGGAGGGCTCGTCGGGGGTGGCCTCCGGTGCCGCCGGGCCGGGGGCCGGGCGGAGGTAGCGTGCGCCGCGCGGCAGCGGAGCGGGCAGGTCCGGCACGGCGCCGGCGGGCCGGACGGCCTCCCCGGGCGGCGCGGGTACCGCGGCGGCGTGCGGCGCCCCCGCGTACCGGGCTCCCCCGCCCCGCCGGCCGCCGCCCCGCAGCCACCGCCCGCCCTCCCGCTGCGCCGGCACCCCGGGCAGCACCTCGGCCTCCGGCTCCGGCGGCAGGAGCCGCGGGTCCGGCCCCGGGGTCGGGGTCGGGTTCGGGGCGGCCGGGCCGAGGGCGGTCAGGCGGGCGTGCAGGTCCGCGTGCCGGGCCGCGGCGCGGGCCGCGTCGTCGCGGGTCCAGGCCAGCTCCCGGTTCAGGGCGGCCGCCTCCCCCGGGTCCGTCGCGCCGGCGAGGCGGGCGCTCAGGGTACGCAGGGCCCGGTCCAGGGCGGCCCGCTGGCCGGCGGCGGTGTCGAGCAGGATCCGCAGCTCCCCCGCGCCGCCGGGCAGGGCGTCCCACGCGGCGACCGCGGCCGCCCGCAGTGAGGCCGCGTACGCCGCCTCGCCGGCCGCGCCGCCCGGCTCACCCGGCAGGTCGCCGAGCAGCGATTCCAGTACGTCCCACGGCGGCACCGCGACCCCCTCGAGGCACGCGCGCATCTCCTCCGGATCGCGCCGCAGGAACTCCCCGTACCAGCCGGTGCCGGGATCCAGTCGCTGCGTCAACCCCCGCAGGTAGTCCGTGAGTTGCCCGATCACCAGCGCAGTCGGCGTCTCCATGCACGCATTGCATCCCATCCGTGTTACGGGCGGGCTACGGACATCTCAAACCTTGACGGCGAACCCGCGTCCACGGCACTCCGGGCGTCGGCCCGCCCTCCGCGGGTCGAGCAGGCGGCGGCCAGCAGGGCGGCCGCGAGGAGGGCGCCGAGGAGTGCGAGGCCGAGGCGTGTGGCTGCGTTCATCACTGACACGCCTTCACCGTTCCCGGATCGGGGAACCTGCCACGCCCATTGGTCCGTCCGGCCGCCGGACACGCCCGCGCAGGGGCGGCTGCCGGCCCGCGCGGCCGGGTCGGGGACCCGGCCGCGCAGCACCACCGACGGCCCCCGCGCCGCCCGCGCCGAGCACGCGGTCGCCGTCACCGCGGGCGGCCCGAGGGTACTCACCGCACCGCGGGGGCGGCGGCTACGGCTTGCCGTGCGGCCGTACGACCATCGCCGAGCCGCCGCCCCTGCGGGTGGTCTCGGCCGCCGCCAGCCAGCGGCCGTCGGGCAGCCGCTGGACGCCGGTCGCGGCGCCGATCTCCGGGTTCTGCCGGAAGGCCTGGCCCAGGCCCTCCAGTTCGGCGCGCAGCGGGCTGTTCCACAGGCCCGGCTCCAGCTCGGTGGTGGTCTGGTTGCGCTGGCTGGCGCGCGGGGCCGCGATGGCGTCCACCAGCGGCAGGCCCCGGTCCAGGTGGCCGGTCAGGGTCTGCAGGACGGTGGTGATGATGGTGGCGCCGCCCGGGGAGCCGACCGCGAGGACCGGACGGCCGTGGTCCAGGACGATGGTCGGGGACATGGACGAGCGCGGGCGCTTGCCGGGGCCGGGCAGGTTCGGGTCGGGTACGCCGGGGGCCGCCGGGGCGAAGGAGAAGTCGGTCAGCTCGTTGTTGAGCAGGAAGCCCCGCCCGGGGACGGTGATGGCGCTGCCGCCGGTGGACTCGATGGTCAGGGTGTAGGAGACCACGTTGCCCCAGCGGTCGGCGATCGTCAGGTGCGTGGTGTTCTCCCCCTCGTAGGTGGTGGGTGCGGTCTCCCCCGTGGTGGCGCACGGGACCGGGTTGCGGGGGTCGCCGGGGGCCAGCGGGCTGGTCAGCGTCCGGTCGGGCTTGATCAGGCAGGCGCGGCTGTCGGCGAACCGCTGCGAGAGCAGCTCCCGCGTCGGTACGGACTCGGCGGCCGGGTCGCCGACCCAGCGGCCCCGGTCGGCGAAGGCGATCCGGGAGGCCTCGATGTAGCGGTGCAGGTACTGCGCCTGGGACAGCCCCGACAGGTCGGTGCGCTCCAGGATGTTCAGCGCCTCGCCGACGGTGGTGCCGCCGGAGGAGGACGGCGCCATGCTGTAGACGTCCAGGCCGCGGTACGCGATCTGCGTCGGGGCCTGCCGCTTGGTCGCGTAGGCGCGCAGGTCGGCGGTGGTGAGGTCGCCGGGGCGGACGTTGCGGGTGGCGGCCGGGTCGACGGGGGGTTTGCGGACGGTGTTGACGATGTCCTCGGCGATCGGGCCCCGGTAGAGCGCGCCGGTGCCCTTGCGGGCGAGTTCGGCGTAGGTCGCGGCGAGGTCGGGGTTCTTGAAGGTGGAGCCGACCACGGGCAGTTGGCCGCCGGGCAGGAACAGCTCGCGGGTGGCGGGGAAGTCCTTGAAGCGGTCCTGGTTGGCCTCGGTCTGGGCGCGGAAGGTGCTGTCGACCGTGAAGCCGTCGCGGGCCAGCTTCTCGGCGGGGCGCAGGAGCTGGGCGAGCGGGCGGCTGCCCCAGGCGTCGAGGGCGCTCTTCCAGGTGGCGGGGGTGCCGGGGACGCCGACCGAGCGTCCGCTGGTCTGGCCCTCGGCGAAGGGGATGGGGACGCCGTTCTCCTGGAAGAGGGTGGCGGTGGCCGTGGCGGGCGCGGTCTCGCGGCCGTCGATGGTGTGCACCCGGCGGGAGGAGGCGTCGTAGTAGACGAAGTAGCCGCCCCCGCCGATCCCGGCGGAGTACGGCTCGGTGACCCCGAGCGCGGCGGCGACGGCGACGGCGGCGTCCACCGCGTTGCCGCCGGCCCGCAGTACGGCGACGCCGGCGGCGGAGGCGTCCGCGTCGACGCTGGCGACGGCTCCGCCGTAGCCGGCGGCGACCGGCACCTTCGGCGGGGTCGCCGTCTGCGAGGGCGGGGCGGCGGCCCCGGTGGAGACGAGCGCCCCGGCGAGGGCGGCGAACGCTAACTGACGTGCGGCGGAAGCACGCATCCGGTTCCTCCAGTCGACTGCCTGTCAGACCTAGGAGCGGCAGCCTAGCTCCGCCCCGGCCCCCGCGTCATGACGGTGGTGTGACGGCTACCATCCGCCGCATGAACGATGACGTCCGCAACATCGTGCTCGGGGTGGTGGCCACGGCCATCAGTGGTGGTTTCGGCTGGTTCGCACGGACCTACCTCTGGCGCCGGGCGCTCCGCCGCAAGCAGGCGTTCTTCGGGCTGCCGGCCGGCTCGGACTGCCTGTTCGTGGTCAACCGCCAGATGGGCGGCACGGAGAACTCGCTGCACCGCAACGACGCCTTCGCGCTGCTGGAGATATCCGCCCTGATAAAGGACTGCGGGGCGACGGTGCAGGTCGTCACCCACCAGGCGCGGCAGGGTTTCGGCGAGCGCGCCGAGTTCTGCGTCGGCGGGCCCGCCTCCAACTCCCGTACGGTGGCGCACCTGCACTCGCTGCTTCCCGGTGTGCGGGTCGACGTGTCCACCGAATCCGGTCCGGACCGGGGGGCGATAGCCGTCGGCGGGGACACGTACCGCTGGGAGCCGGGCCTGGCCGAGTACGTGCTGCTGGCCCGGCTGACCACGGGGCCGGGTACGCGGCCGGTCTTCCTGCTGTCGGGGCAGACCGCCAACAGCAATCAGGCGGCGGCCCGATACCTGGCCCGCAACCACCAGGAGCTGGCGCGCAAGCACCACGGGAAGGCCTTCTGTCTGATGCTGAAGGTGGTCAACTCCGACGCCTACGGGCCGGACGTGACGGAGCTGGTGGCGGACGTCACCGACGCGGCGCGGACACCCGCAGCGGCAGCCGGGTGATGCCGTTGATGAAGTTGGAGACCAGCCGGCGCGGCTCCCCCGCGAGTTCGGGCGCGGGCATCGCCGTACGCCACTCCTCGTAGAGGGTGCGCAGCTGGAGCCGGGCGAAGTGGGCGCCGAGGCAGACGTGCGGGCCGTCGCCGAAGGAGACGTGCGGGTTCGGGGAGCGGCCGAGGTCGAGCCGGCCGGGGTCGGTGAAGACGCGTTCGTCGTGGTTGGCGGAGGCGTGGAAGACGACCACCTTGTCGCCGGCGCGGATCGGTGTCCCGGCGAGTTCGGTGTCGCGGGCGGCGGTGCGGCGGAAGCTGAGTACCGGCGGGTGGACGCGCAGGAGTTCCTCGACGGCCCGGTCCGTGCCGGTGGCGCCGGCGGCGAGCCGGCGGTAGGCGCCCGGGTTCCGGGCGAGGGCGAGGAGGCCTCCGGGTGCCGCGCCGCGTACGGTGTCGTTGCCGGCGACGGTGAGCAGGAAGAAGAACATCTCCAGCTCGGCGGGCTCCAGTCCGGCCTGGGCGAGGGCGGTCATCACGTCGTCCCCGGGGTGGGCGCGCTTGTACGCGGCGAGTTCGCGGGCGTAGCCGAACATCTCGCCGAGCAGGGCCGGGGAGCGCGGGTTCAGCGGCTTGCCGTCGGGGCCGAGGAGGGGTGCGGGGGCGTCGTCGGGGTCCTGGTAGCCGATGACGCGTACGGTCCACTCCAGCAGCAGGCCCCGGTCGGCGGGCGGCACGCCGAGCAGGTCGGTGAGGTTGAGCAGGGCGTACTCGTCGGTGACGGCGCGCACCACGTCGGCGGTGCCGTCCTCGGCGCCGTCGCGGGCGGCGGCGAGGAGGGTACGGGCGCGCCGGCGGGCCCGGTCCGCGAAGGCGTCGACGCGGGCGGGGGTGAAGGCGCGGGAGACCAGGCGGCGCAGCCGGCCGTGGTCGGGAGGGTCCTGGTTGAGCATGGTGCTGCGCAGGAACGGCAGGTCGGCGGGGTCGGGGTCGCGGATCTGGGTGGCCCCGAGCCAGGAGGAGTACGCGGTGTGGTCGCGCAGGACGCGGACGACGTCGGCGTGCCGGGTGACGGCCCAGAAGCCGGGCCCGGCGGGCCAGCCCTGGACTTCGGGCTCCTCCTGCCAGGCGACCGGGTGCCGCTCGCGCAGCAGCCGGTAGCGCTCGTGCGGGACGCCCTCGGCGTAGAGGCGGGGGTCGAAGACGTCGGGGATGCCGGTGGGCCGGGCGGCGCGTTCCATGGCCCACACGGTGGCGGGCTGCCGGGGACCCGCGCAAGGGTACGGGGATCACCGCGAAGGGCACCGGCAACGGGGACCCGCGCAAGGGCGCCGGGGGCCACCGCGAGGGGCCGTCAGCCCGTCCGGCCCCCGAACTCGCAGCGGGCCGCCTCCAGCGCGGTGTCGGTGCCGCGCAGCACCACGTCGAAGGCCGGGGCGAGGGTCGACAGGGCGCTGCACACGAGCTGGCGGCGGGCGGTCGGGTCCAGGCCGGCGACGGAGAAGGGGAGCCGTGCCTCCACCCGGTCGCGGGCCGTGAAGCCGACGCCGATCTGTTCCAGCCCCGCTTCGTCGACCGCGGGCAGCCGGGTGCCGAGCCCGGCTTCCAGTTCCGGGGCTCCGGGACCGGTGAGGAGTCCGGTCAGGCTGCCGCGGGGGCCGTCGCGGGTGTGCTCGGGCTGCGGTGCGGGCACGAGCCGTCCCTCGGGGGTGACGAAGTAGGCCATGGAGGTGCGGGCGGGCGCGGCGACGGCCACCTTGGCGGCCGCGCCGCTCTCGACGACCCCGGTCGGCTTGATCCCGCAGCCGGTGAGCAGCAGCGCCGGGCCGAGCAGGGCGGCGGCGCGGGCGGCGAGGGACCGCGTACGGCTCATGCGGTTGCCTCCAGCGGCATGTCGAGGGTGAACACGGCTCCCCCGTCGGCTCCGTTGGCGGCGGTCAGGGTGCCGCCGTGGAGGCGGACGTTCTCCAGGGTGATGGCGAGTCCGAGGCCGCTGCCGGCGGAGCGGGCGCGGGCGGCGTCGGCCTTGAAGAACCGGTCGAAGATGTGCGGGAGGACCTCCTCGGCGATGCCCGGGCCGCTGTCGGCGACCTCCAGCAGCAGGCGTGGCCCGCCGGGGTGCTCCTGTGTGCGTACGGCGACCCGTACGGGGGCCTCGCCGTGCCTCAGGGCGTTGCCGACGAGGTTGGCGAGGACCACGTCGAAGCGGCGCGGGTCGAGCCGGGCGCGGATCCCTCCGGGGAGGTCGGTGGTGACCCGGTCGTCGTCCCAGCGGCGGCGTTCCAGGGTCTTGCCGACGGCCTCGGCGACGTCCACGTCGTCGAGGTTGAGTTCGGCGGCGCGGGCGTCGAAGCGGGAGATCTCCATCAGGTCCTCGACGAGGACGGCGAGCTTGCCGGTCTCGGCGCTGATCAGCCGCAGGGCCTTGGCGGTGTCGGGGTCGAGGCCGGCGGCGTCCTCGTCGAGGACCTCGGTGACCGCGAGCATCCCGGCGAGCGGGGTGCGCAGTTCGTGGGAGACGTCGGCGGCGAAGCGGCGGGCCCGGGCCTCCGCCTCCCGCAGTTCGGTGACGGATTCCTCCAGGGCGCCGGCGGTCTCGTTGAAGGTGCGGGCGAGGCCGGCGAGTTCGTCGGCGCCCTTGACGGCGATGCGGGTGTCGAGACGGCCCCGGCCCAGGTTCTGGGCGGCGCGGCGCATGTCGCGTACGGGGCGCAGGACGCTGCGCGCGGCGAGCAGGGCGGGTACGAGGGAGATGGCCAGGCCCGGTACGGCGCCCTGTTTGGCGGCTTCGACCATGGCGTCGACGGTCTGCCGTTCGCTGGTGAGCGGCATGACGGCGTAGACGGTGACGCCGGTGGGCTCGCGGCTGCCGTCGCGGGTGAAGACGGCGGGCATGCCGATGGTCAGGTAGGGCTCGCCGCGGCCGTCCTGCACCCGCTGGAAGGCGCCGTGCGGGTTGGCCGCGACCTGCTCGCGCAGCTTCTCGGTGAGGACGGCTGAGGTGGTGGGGGTGCCGTTGGAGGAGGCGCGCAGGGTGCCGTACTCGCCGTAGACCACCCAGGAGTGGGGTTTGCCGCGTTTGCCCAGGTCGTTGACGAGGCGCTGGAGCTGCTGGCGGTCCATGGGCAGGCTCATGCCCTGGCCCTCCAGCTGGTCGCGCAGGGTGCTGACCGCGGTGTCCTGGCTCTGGGTCAGTACGGCCCTGCGGGCCTGCCGGTAGGTGAGGGCGGCGGTGCTGACGGCGCAGATGGCGGCGACGAGCAGGAACGCGGCGATCAGCCGGGTGCGCAGGCCGAGCGGCGGGAGACGGCGCACGGCCTAGAGGGGGCCGAAGCGGTAGCCGAAGCCCCGCACGGTCTGTATGTAGCGGGGGTGGCGGTCGGGGTCCTCGACCTTGTTGCGCAGCCGGCGTACGCAGGCGTCCACGAGCCGGGCGTCGGCGTGGTAGCTGTGCTCCCACACGTATTCCAGCAGCTGCTGCCGGGAGAAGACCTGTTCGGGTGAGGCCGACAGGTGGAGCAGGAGCTTGATCTCGCTGGGTGCGAGGGCGACGCGTTCGCCGTTCTTGGCGACGGTCAGTCCGGCGCGGTCGATGGCGAGTTCGCCGTGGTGTTCCACGCCGGGCGGGCCGCCGGGGCCCTTGAGGCGGCGCAGGACGGCCTTGATCCGGGCTTCGATGATCTCGGTGCGGGCTGGTTTGACGATGTAGTCGTCGGCCCCGGCCTCCAGGCCGACGACGATGTCGAAGTCGTCGCCGCGTGCGGTGAGCATGATGATGGGGACCTGGCTGGTCTCGCGGATCCGGCGGCAGACCTGTACGCCGTTGATGCCGGGCAGCATCAGGTCCAGGAGGACCAGCTCGGGGCGGAAGCCCCCGATGAGGGCCAGTCCTTCCTCGCCGGTGGCGGCGGCGCTCACCTCGTGGCCGCGGCGGCGCAGGCCGAGGCCGACCCCTTCCCGGATGGAAGGGTCGTCCTCGATCAGTAGTACGCGTGGCATCCGGTCAGTATTCCAGGGTGGTTCATGGGGTTTCCTCCCGCTATCGGCCGGCCTTCCGGCGCAGGGAGTCCAGCAGGTCGGTGATCTCGGCCAGGCGCAGCGGCCGGGCGAGGAGTACGACGACCAGGGCGAGCGCGGCGGTTCCCGCTCCGGCGGCGGCGAAGGAACCGAGGCCGTCGGCGGCGCGGGCGGCCGCGTACGCGGCGCCGGCGGCGGGCAGGCAGGCGGCGAGCAGCCGCAGGTGGGTGGCGAGGGCGGTGGTGCGGCCCTTCGGGCGCGGGCCGAGCCGCCGGGAGAGGGCGCAGGCGGTGACGGCGGCGCCGCCGATGAAGGCGAGGGAGGTGGCCGCGGCCATGCCGGTGACGGCCCAGCGCACGGGCAGCAGCAGGTAGGCGGCGTAGGACAGGCCGGCGTTGAGGGCGACGATGACCAGGTTCAGGAAGAAGGGGGTGCGGGTGTCGGAGAGGGCGTAGAAGCCGCGGGCGAGCGCGTACTGGGCGGAGTAGGCGATCAGGCCGGGCGCGAAGGCGGCGAGCATGCCGGCCATGGCCGCGACCTCGGCGGGGGTGACCTTGCCGTATCCGGAGACGCAGTCCATCACCCAGGGGGCGAGTGCGGCGAAGAGCGCGGCGGCGGGGACCACGAGGGCGGCGCTGGAGCGCAGGGCGTACGAGACGTCCTCGCGGACGGCGGTGAGGTCGCCGTCGGCGGCGGCCGAGCTCATCCGGGGCATGAGGGCGGTGACCAGGGAGACGGTGATGATGCCCTGGGGGACGATCCACAGCTGGTAGGCGCTGGTGTAGGCGGCGTAGCCGTAGCCGGGGGCCCGGTCGCCGACGGTGGTGGAGAGCTTGGTCACCACCCAGTAGGCGAACTGGTTGCTGAGGACGAGCACGACCAGCCATCCCGCGTTGCGCAGGGGGCGGGTGAGGCCGCTGCCGCGCCAGTCGAAGCGGGGGCGCCAGCGGAAGCGGGCGGCGCGCAGCGAGGGGACGAGGGCGAGGGCCTGGAGGGCGATCCCGGCGGTGGTGCCGATGCCCAGCAGCCGGGTGTCGGCGGCGTCGAGGGCGTCGCGGCCGCCGCCGGAGGCGTACAGGAAGAAGCCGAAGACGCCGATGATGACGATGTTGTTGAGGACCGGGGTCCACATCATGGCGCCGAACCGGCCGCGCGCGTTGAGTACTTGGCCGAGCAGGGTGAAGAGCCCGTAGAAGAGGATCTGCGGGAGGCAGAAACGGGCCAGGGCGACGACCGTGGCGCGCTGGGCGTCCGTGTAGGAGGCGGGGGTGTACGCGTCCACGATCAGCGGTGCGGCGAGGACGGCGGCGGCGGTGAGCGCGAGGAGCGCCGCGGTGCAGGCGGTCAGCAGCCGGTCGGTGTACGCGGCTCCGCCGTCGCGGTGTTCCTTGGCTGCCCGGACCAGCTCGGGGACGAAGACGGCGTTGAGGGCGCCTCCGATGAGCAGCATGTAGAGGATGTTCGGGACGGTGTTGGCGACGGTGTAGCCGTCTCCGAGGAATCCGGCGCCCAGTGCGGCGAGGACCACGGCGGAGCGGACGAAGCCGGTGGCGCGGGAGACGACGGAGCCGGCGGCCATCAGCGCACCGCTGCGCAGCACCGAGGCCTTCGCCGGGGCCCCGGCCGCCGCAGTCGCGGGTGCCGGGGCCGCGGGTGCCGCGCCCGGCGCCGCGCTGCTGGTGGATCCGTACATCGGTCTTTCCCTTCGCCGAGCCGAAGACGGAGGGTAACCCGGTGGCCGGGTCGGGGCGAATTCACCTCCCGGTAGGGTCCTTTGGCCCCCGCCACGGCGCGGAAGGGCCCTTTTTCCGCCCCGGACGAGCCCGTTGGCCAATTCCGGACGGCCGGATTCCACAAGTCCCCGAATGTGACCGGACGGCAACAGTTCCGCTGCGGCCCATGTCACAACGGCCCCGGGGAGTTTTTGTGCGGAATGCGCAACCTAATGTGGCCGCGTTCGCTCCTTACCTGAGGACGACCGTTATTTCTTCGGAGGGGTTTTCGTTGAGCCGTACACGCCGCACCGCACTTCCGCGCCGCCGCACCCGTCACACCGTGCTGGCGGGCACCGCGCTGCTGACCCTCGCCCTCAGTGCCTGCGGGAGCGGCGGTACGGACGGGAAGGCGGGCGGCGACGGCAAGGGGGGCGGGACGGAGAAGGGCCCGGACATGGCGATCTCGGTGAACCTCACGGGCGACCAGGTCAAGGCCGGCGAGCCGGTGAAGGTGACCCTCGCCGACGGCAAGTTCTCCCTGGTCAAGGTGGTCGACGGCAAGGGCGGGGAGCTGGCGGGGCAGATATCCGCCGACGGCCGGACCTGGACCTCGGAGCGCAACGCCTCCCCCGGCACCGACTACAAGGTCGAGGCGCAGAACACCGCCAGCCAGAGCGCGACCACCCAGTTCAAGACCTCGCCCGCGGACAAGGTGAACAAGGTCTCCATCAACATCCCGAAGGGCAGCACGGTGGGCGTCGCGATGCCCGTCTCACTGGTCTTCGACAATCCGGTGAAGAACAAGGCCGAGGTCGAGAAGCAACTGAAGGTGACCACCTCGAACAACACCGAGGGCGCCTGGGGCTGGTTCAAGGACTATTCCGGGAAGGACCGGGTGGACTGGCGGCCGAAGGAGTACTGGAAGTCCGGCACCGACGTGAAGGTCGACATGCACCTGAACGGAGTGGACTCCGGTTCCGGCGGCGGGCTCTTCGCGCGCGATTACAACACCGAGTTCAAGATAGGCAAGGACCGCCGGATGGAGGTCAGCCTCGACACCAAGAAGATGACGGTGACCGAGGACGGCCAGACGGTGAAGACGATCCCGGTCTCGGCGGGCACGCCCGGCGGCCAGAAGGCCTCCTGGTCCGGGAAGATGGTGCTGATGGCGAAGGAGGGCACCATCCGGATGGACTCCCAGACGGTGGGCCTGGGCGACTCCTACGACAAGATGGTCGACTACTCGATGCGGCTGACCTGGTCGGGCATGTACGCGCACGCCGCGCCCTGGAACTCCGCCAACTTCGGCCGCGTGAACTCCAGCTCGGGCTGCGTGGGCATGAGCGACGCCGAGGCCAAGTCCTTCTACGAGCGGGTGCAGGTCGGCGATCCCTTCGAGGTGGTCGGCAGCGGTTCGAAGGGCAACGCCGAGCTCGGCAACGGGTACGGCGAGTGGAACCTGTCGTGGGACCAGTGGAAGGCGAAGAGCGCCCTGGCCGGCGGCGGCTCCCCGCAGGGCTGACCGTACGGGCGGCCGACCGGCCCCTCCCCAATTGTTACCGCTACGTAACTTACTCACGGGTTACCTCGGGTAAGCCCCTCCCGTTACCGTCGGGTCACTTTTGGACACCGGCGCACGCGAGGAGCGATCGATGAGAACCCGCCCCACCACCGCAGCGGCCGCGGCCGCCCTGCTCGCGGCGACCGCGCTGGGCCTGTCCCCCCATCAGGCCCAGGCGGCGCCGACCGCCGCCACCTCGCAGACCGGCACCTCCTCGCAGGTGCGCTTCCACGACATCCCCGGCTCGGGCGGCATCACCCTCAAGGGCAACGTCTTCACCCCGGCCGGCGCCGAGCCCGGCCGGAAGTACCCGCTGATCGTGCTCCCCACCAGCTGGGGCATGCCGCAGATCGAATACATCGCCCAGGCCAAGCAGCTCGCCGACTCCGGCTACGTCGTGGTGAGTTACACCTCCCGCGGCTTCTGGCTCTCCGGCGGGCAGATCGAGACCGCGGGGCCGGCGGACATCGCCGACGTCTCCGCCGTCATCGACTGGGCCCTGGCCAACGCCCCCGCCGACCCCGGCCGCATCGGCCTCGGCGGGGTCTCCTACGGGGCGGGCATCAGCCTGCTGGCCTCCGCGCACGACCCGCGCGTCAAGGCCGTGGTGGCCCTCAGCGGCTGGGCCGACCTCATCGAGTCCATCTACTCCGGCCGCACCCAGCACCTCCAGGCCGCCGGCATGCTGGGCGCCGCCGGCCACCTCACCGGCCGCCCCGGACCCGAACTCCAGCAGATCCTCGGCGACTTCCTCGGCTCGAAGCTGGAGAACGAGCAGGCGATGATCGAGTGGGGGAAGAAGCGCTCCGCCTCCGAGCAGGTCGGCCGGATCAACGCCAACGGCGCCGCGATCATGCTCGGCAACGCCTGGGGCGACACGATCTTCCCGCCCAACCAGTACGCCGAGTTCTTCGAGAAGCTGACCGGCCCCAAGCGCCTGGAGTTCCGCCCCGGCGACCACGCCACCGCCGAGGCCACCGGACTGCTGGGCCTGCCCAACGACACCTGGACCAACGCCCACCGCTGGTTCGACCGCTACCTCAAGGGCGAACGCAACGGGGTCGACACCGAAGCCCCCGTGCAGATCAAGTCCCGCAGCACCGACGGGTACGAGGGCTACGCGGACTGGAAGTCGGTCGGCTCCGGCGGCACCGAGAAGCTCCCGCTCACCGGCAGCGAGCACGTCTGGGCCAACGTCGACTCCGGCGCCAACGGCGGGATCCTCTTCCTCTCCAGCATCCTCGACCAGTTCGCCAAGGCCCCGCCGGCCGCCTCGATCCCGCTGCTCCCCCGCGCCTTCGCCGCCGTCTGGCAGTCCCCGCGCTACGAGGACGAGCGCCGGATCCGCGGCACCGTGCGCCTGCACACCACCGTCACGCCCACCAAGGGCGACGGCACCTTCGTCGCCTACCTCTACGACGTCGGCCCGCTCGGCATCGGCAAGCTCGTCAGCAACGCCCCGTACACCTTCCACGGGAAGACGCCCGGCCAGTCCTTCGGGGTCGACCTGGACCTCTTCTCCACCGCCTACGACGTCCCCGAGGGCCACCGCCTGGCCCTCGTCGTCGACACGGTCGACCCGCTCTACATCGAGCACAACCCCGCCGGCGCGCAGCTGACCTTCTCCTCGCCGCGCACCGATCCCTCGTACGTCTCGGTGCCGCTGCGCGAGCAGTGATCCGCGGCCGCTGCCGGGGGGCCGTCTATCTCCCCGGCAGCACCGTGCCCGGTTCGGCGGGCGCGACCTCGACCGCCCTGGTCTTCAGGCTGCGCCGCTCGCGCCGCGCGACCCAGGTGGCGAACCAGGACAGCAGCATGCACATGCCGATGTAGACCGGCGAGACGATCATCACGACGGGGATGAAGGGCAGGTCGTAGTCCAGGTTGGAGGCGATCAGCTTGCCCGCGTGCAGGAACTCCTCGTAGGTGATCAGGAAGCCCAGCGAGGTGTCCTTGAGGGCCACCACCAGCTGGCTGATGATCGCGGGCAGCATCGCCCGGACCGCCTGCGGTGCCAGGACGAAGGTCATCACCTGCGTCTTGCGCATGCCCAGGGCGTACGCCGCCTCGCGCTGGCCCTTCTCCACGGCGTTGACGCCCGTGCGGAACACCTCGGCGAGCACCGAGCCGTTGTACAGCGTCAGCCCCGCCACCAGGGCCGGCAGGGGCTGGACCTTCAGCGCCACGAAGATGAAGAAGATCATCACCAGGACCGGCATGGCCCGGAAGAACTCCACGCACAGGGTGGCGGCCCAGCGCACCGGACGGTGCACCGAGAGCCTGCCGGTCGCGAGCACCGCACCGAGCACCAGCGACAGCACGGAGGCGTACGCGAAGGCCTTCAGGGTGTTGCCGAGCCCTCTGAGCAGCAGCTCCTGGATGCCCTCGTACGCGAAGGGGCTCCACTTGGCGGCGGTGAACTGGTCGGTGTCGAAGAGGAGGTAGAGGATCCACGCCAGCAGGCCGAGGATCACCGCGGTCGAGAGGATCCCGTAGAGGAGGTGGCGGCGCTGGGCCCTGGGCCCGGGCAGGTCGTAGAGGGCCGTGGACTCCAGGTCCCCGTGCAGCGCGTGCGCGGTCATCGGGCGACTCCGTAGCGCTTCTCCAGCACGTTGAAGACCGCGCTGATGGACAGGGTGATGATCAGGTAGCCGACGGCGATCCAGACGAAGGTCCAGATGATGCTGTAGCCCAGCTCGTTGAGGGTCTTGTACGTGCCCAGCAGCTCGGTGACGCTGAAGGCGCCGGCGATGGCGGAGTTCTTCGCGAGCGCGATCAGGGTCGAGCCGATGGGCGGGATGACGGAGCGGAAGGCCTGCGGCAGCACCACCGTCCCCAGGGTCTGCCCGAAGGACATGCCCAGGCTGCGCGCGGCCTCGCCCTGGCCCTTGGGCACGGTGTTGATGCCGGAGCGCAGCGCCTCGCAGATGAAGGCCGAGGTGTAGCAGCCGAGGGTGAGGACGGCGAAGAGCTCGAAGGGCAGGACCAGTCCGAAGCGCGGCAGGCCGAGCATGACGGCGAAGAAGAGCAGGGTGAGGGGGGTGTTGCGCAGCACGGTCACCCAGACCGTGCCGAAGACGCGGAAGGAGCCGACGGGCGCGACGCGGAAGGAGGCCATGAGGAAGCCGAGGACCAGGGCGACGAGCGAGGCGTAGACGGTCAGCTCCACGGTGCCGAGGAAGCCCTCGCCGTAGAGCGCGAAGTTCTCGGTGAGTACGTTCACGGGGGTGCGCTCTCCCTTCAGCCCGCCGGGTAGCGGTCGATGGCGGGCGGCTGGGGGGCGGGCCGGCCGGAGAGGCCGAGGGTGGCCTCGTAGGCCTTCTTCCAGTCGCCGTTCTTCTCGTCGGCCTCCAGCGCGTCGTCGAGGGCGAGCCGCAGGGCGTTGTCGCCACGGGGGACGCCGATGCCGTAGGGCTCCTTCGAGAAGGGCTCGCCGACGACCTTGAGCTCCTCGGGGGCCTTGGCGGCGTAGCCGAGGAGGATGGAGTCGTCGGTGGAGACGGCGTCGACCTGGTAGGAGAGCAGGTTGTCCACGCAGGCCGAGTAGGTGTCGTAGGCGACGAGCACGGCCTTGGGGTACTCCTTCTGGAGCCGCTGGTAGGGGGTGGAGCCGGCGGCGGAGCAGACCTTCTTCCCGGCGAGGTCCTCGGGGCCCTTGATGTCCTTCTCGTTCCCGCGGACGAGGAGGGACTGGCCGGCCATGAAGTAGGGGCCCGCGAAGCCGACCTGCTTCTTGCGGTTGTCGTTGATCGTGTAGGTGCCCACGTAGTAGTCGATCTGGCCGTTCTGCAGGGCGGTCTCGCGGTTGGCGGAGGCGATCGTCTTGAACTCGATGGTCTTGGGGTCGAAGCCGAGCGAGGCCGCCGTCATCTTGGCGATCTCGATGTCGAAGCCGGAGTAGCGGCCGCTGGCGGGGTCCTTCTCCCCCATGTACGGCTGGTCCTCCTTGACGCCGACCACGAGGCGGCCGCGCTTCCTCGCCTTCTCCCAGGTGCGCGAGGCGGGCAGCGAGAAGCCGGTGTCGACCTTGTAGACGGGCAGGTCCTCGGGCTGGGGGCCCTTGACCGGGGGGCTGCCCGACTTGCCGCAGGCGGCGGCCGCGAGGATCAGCGCGGCCAGGGCGAGTGCGCGCAGGGTGTGCTTCATCGGGCCGCCCCTCAGTGCTTGAGGATCTTGGAGAGGAAGTCCCGGGCCCGGTCGCTCTCGGGGGCGGTGAAGAAGGCCTCCGGGGTGCGGTCCTCGATGACGCGGCCGTCGGCCATGAAGACGACGCGGTTCGCGGCGGAGCGGGCGAAGCCCATCTCGTGGGTGACCACGACCATGGTCATCCCGTCGCGGGCGAGCTGCTGCATGACCTCCAGCACCTCGTTGATCATCTCGGGGTCGAGGGCGGAGGTGGGCTCGTCGAAGAGGAGTGCCTTGGGGTTCATGGCGAGGGCGCGGGCGATGGCCACGCGCTGCTGCTGGCCGCCGGAGAGCTGGGCGGGGAACTTGTCCGCCTGACTGGCGAGGCCGACGCGGTCCAGGAGCTCCCGGGAGCGCTTGTCGGCCTCCTCCCTCCTGCGTCCCCGCACCTTGATCTGGGCGAGCGAGACGTTGGCCAGGACGGTCTTGTGCGCGAAGAGGTTGAAGGACTGGAAGACCATGCCGACTTCGGCGCGCAGGCCCGCCAGCTCCCTGCCCTCGGCGGGCAGGGGGTGGCCGTCGAGGGTGATCGTGCCGGACTCGATGGTCTCCAGCCGGTTGATCGTCCGGCAGAGGGTGGACTTCCCGGACCCGGACGGTCCGATGATCACCACCACCTCCCCGCGGCCGACGGTGAGGTTGATGTCCTGGAGGACGTGCAGATTCCCGTAGTGCTTGTTGACGTTCCGCAGCTCGATCAACGGATCGACGGCCATGCGCTGCCCTGCCCACTTGTCGGTGTCGAGGTCAGCGCAAACTATCCAGCCGTCGGGGGTACTTCGCTCCGACACGCCAAAAAGGTACATAAAGTACATTGACCTATAGTGGCCCGCGCCGGCCCCCCGCTCAGCCCTCGGAGGCCTCGGCGTAGGCCTGGCTCAGCTCGGGGGAGCCGGTCATCGCCCAGGACAGGCCCGACTCGATCACGTTGAGCTCCCGCCCGGACGCGAGCCGGATCACCGGCCGGCCGTTGGGCCAGACCCGCCAGCCGGCCCCCGGGAGGCTGCGCACGATCACGGTCCCGAGGTAGAAGCCCGCGTCGTTGCCCAGCCAGGGCACCGCCTCGGGGTCCCGGCGCCAGCGCGGCATCAGCTGGTCCAGGGCCTCCAACGAGGCCGGGGTCTCGTCGAGTTCCAGTCCGGCCGCCCTCGCCTGCGACCGCAGCATCTCGCACTCCGAGAACAGCTCGGCGACGTCCTCGTGATCATCCCCGAGGGTGGCGGCGAGCCCCGCACCCTGTTCCGTTTCGTTCCGGTTCAGCCAGTTCGCCAGGAAAGGGATGTCCATACCGACCAGCGTGGCAGCAGGATCCCCGGCTGGCCACAGGGCGCGCCCCGATCCGTCCGTCTTCTAGACGTCCAGGTCGACGACGACCGGGGCGTGGTCGGAGGCGCCCTTCCCCTTGCGCTCCTCGCGGTCCACGTAGGCGTCCTTGACGGCCTTGGCGAAGGGCTCGTTCCCGTACACCAGGTCGATGCGCATGCCCCGGTTCTTGGGGAAGGCGAGCTGGCGGTAGTCCCAGAAGGTGTACGGGCGGTCGTACTTGAGCGCGCGCGGCATGACGTCGGCCAGGCCGGCGGCGCGCAGGGCCTCCAGGGCGGCCCGTTCGGCGGGGGTGACGTGCGTGAGGCCCTCGAAGACGGCCGGGTCGTACACGTCCTCGTCGGTCGGCGCCACGTTGAAGTCGCCGAGGACCGCGAAGGGGCGGCTGCCGGCCGCGTCCTCGGCGATGGCGGTGGCCAGGGCGCCGAACCAGTTCAGCTTGTAGCCGTAGTGGTCGTGCTCGACCTCGCGGCCGTTGGGCACGTACACGGACCAGACGCGCACCCCGCCGCAGGTGGCGGAGATGGCGCGGGGCTCCTGGACGCCCTCGTAGTCGGGGCCGCCGGGCAGCCCCACGACGACGTCCTCCAGCCCGACGCGGGAGAGCAGGGCCACGCCGTTCCACCGGCCGGTGGCGTTGACGACCGACTCGTAGCCCAGCTCGCGCAGCTCGGCGGCGGGGAACTGCTCCGCGGAGCACTTGGTCTCCTGGACGCACAGCACATCCGTGCCGGAGCTCTCCAGCCAGGCCAGCAGGCGCGGCAGCCGGGCGGTGATCGAGTTGACGTTGTACGTGGCGATACGCATGTACACCAACCTACCGCTCGGCACCGACAGTCAGAGCGCGGCGCTCTCACCTGCGCCGAGGCGGCTGTGCGGGGCGCCGCCGAAGGTGTCCAGGGCCATGTCGTAGATCGGCCGGGCGATGTCGGCGAGGTAGGCGTCGTGGATGTCGATGGCCCGGGCCGGCTTGACCTCGCGGACGTAGTCGATCACCTCGGCGACCTTGTTCCACGGCGCGTGGACCGGCAGCATCAGCGTCTGGACCGGGACGCCGGGCACGGTCAGCGCGTCCCCGGGGTGGAAGAGGGAGCCCTCCACGAGGTAGCCGACGTTCGTGACCCGCGGGATGTCCGGGTGGATCACGGCGTGCAGCTCGCCGTGGACCTGGACCTCGAAGCCGGCGGCGGTGAAGGCGTCGCCGTGGCCCACCGTGTGCACCCGGCCCGGGTAGGCGGCGGCCATCCGGTCCGCCACGCTGCTCAGGGTCCACAGGGCGGCGGCCGGGTTGGCGTCGAGCGCCGCGCGCAGCCGGCCCTCGTCGAAGTGGTCGGGGTGCTCGTGGGTGACCAGCAGGACGTCCGCCCCGAGGCCCGCGTCCGGTTCGCTGAAGGCGCCCGGGTCGATGACGAGCACGCGCCCGTCCTTCTCCAACTGGACGCAGGAGTGCAGCCGTTTGGTGAGCTTCATGATCCCACCATAGGCCGTGGCGGGCCTACGGCACGGTGGTGGAGACCACGTAGACGCGGGGGGCCGACGGGTTGGTGAAGTCGACGGTGACGTCGCGCGTGGGACGCGGGTCCCCGGCCTCCACGGTGACCCCGGACCACTGGTGCTTCGGGCTCCAGCTCCAGCCGGCCACCTTGGCGTCGCGCTCGGAGACCGACACCCCGGCGGTCAGGGCGTCCCTGCTGGTGCCCACTCCGGCCAGGAAGGTGTCCAGCTCCGCGGGGGTCACCTGGAACTGCACGTACAGCCGGCTGGTGTGCCAGTTGTTGGTCTCCAGGTAGCCGACGTGGGAGGCCATCAGCGGGATCGGCACCTCGTAGATGCTGCGCTGCACCTTGGAGGGCCAGTCGGTGCGCACCTTGACCGCGCCCACCCGGGCGGCCTTGTCCCGGCCGCTCTGGCGGCTCTGCTGCGCCGAGACGAACAGGTACCCCGCCGGGACCCCGATGAGCAGGACGATGATGATCGCGGTGACCCAGCGGCGCCGTACGGTGTGCCGGCGGTCCTCGCGCTCCTCGGCGGTGGGCGGCTGCGTACCGCCCGCTTCGGGCGAGGAGGCCTGGCGGGGCAGGGAGGGCGGGGTCACTGCTGTTCCTGATCCTTGGGGTCCGTGGGGGCCGTAGCGCCGCGCCGGCCCAGCTGCGCGTAGCGCTCGTGCCGCTCGACGCGCCGACGGGTGGCGCGGCGGAAGCGGCGGGCGACGAGGCGGGCGAGGTCGGCGGCGCCGACCATGCCGGCCTCGGGGCCCAGCTGGGCCTTGGCGATGCGGGCCTCGGGGCGGTAGCCGCGGCCGGTGAGGTGGCGGCGGAAGGCGTCCCGGGCGGGGCCGATCAGCAGGTCGTCGGCGGCGCTGACGCCGCCGCCGATGACGAAGCAGGACGGGTCGAGGGCTGCGGCGAGGTTGGCGATGCCGACGCCGAGCCACTGGCCGATGTCCTGGAGGAGCTCGACGCACATGGCGTCGCCCTCGCGGGCCAGCTCGGTGATGAGGGGGCCGGTGATCTCCTGGACGTTGCCGCCGACCCTGGCGATGATGTTGTACGCCACCGGGGAGTCGGCGGCGGCCAGCTCGCGGGCCTCGCGGACCAGGGCGTTGCCGGAGCTGTACTGCTCCCAGCAGCCGCGGTTGCCGCAGGGGCAGCGGTGTCCGCCGGGGACGACCTGCATGTGGCCGAACTCGCCGGCCACCCCGAAGCGGCCGCGCTTGACCTGGCCGTCCTCCAGGATGGCCCCGCCGATGCCGGTGCCCAGGGTGATCATGACGAGGTGGTCCTCGCCGCGGCCGGCTCCGAAGCGCCATTCGGCCCAGGCGGCGGTGTTGGCGTCGTTGTCGACCATGACCGGGACCGCGAGCCGGGACTGGAGGGCGTCGCGCAGCGGCTCGTCGCGCCACGCCAGGTGCGGGGCGAACAGGACGCGGGAGCGGTCCGCGTCGACCCACCCGGCGGCGCCGATGCCCACGGCGTGCACGTCGTGCCGGTCGGACAGGTCGAGCACCAGCTCGACGATGGTGTCCTCGACGACCTTGGGGCTCTTGGACTTGTCCGGGGTCTCGGTGCGGATCTTCTCCAGGATGACCCCGTCGGCGTCGACCACGCCCGCCATGACCTTGGTGCCGCCGATGTCGATGCCCACGGTCGGGACGCGCGGGGCGGTGCGCAGGGAGCGGCGCTCACGGGTCCCGACGGTCCGCAGGACGGTGCCCCGCGCCGCCCCCCGGTGGGCGAGCGTGAAGTCCCGGTACGTGCTCATCGAGTCGTTTCGTCCCTGTCGGTGGCCGGATCGGATGGGGTGGTCGCCCCTGATTCTGCCACCCGCTCCAGCTCGTGGCTCAGCTCCTCCAGCTCCGAGCCGCCCGCCATCTGCCGGGTGAGCTCGTCCAGGGTGATCGAGTCGCGGGTGTGACCGCCCGCCATGGCACCCCGCTTGAGGAGCACGAAGCGGTCCCCGACCAGGTACGCGTGGTGCGGGTTGTGGGTGATGAGGACCACGCCGAGGCCCGCGTCGCGGGCGGCGGCGACGTACTTGAGGACCACGCCGGACTGCTTGACGCCGAGGGCGGCGGTGGGCTCGTCCAGGACGAGGACCTTCGCGCCGAAGTGGACGGCGCGGGCGATGGCCACGCACTGCCGCTCGCCGCCGGAGAGGGTGCCGATGGGCTGGTCGACGTCGCGCAGGTCGATGCCCATGCGCAGCAGCTCGGTGCGGGTGGTCTCGCGCATGAGGTCGACGTCGAGGCGGCGGAAGGGGCCGCGGCCCTTCGTCGGTTCCGAGCCGAGGAAGAAGTTGCGCCACACCGGCATGAGGGGGACGACGGCCAGGTCCTGGTAGACGGTGGCGATGCCGTGGTCGAGGGCGGCGCGCGGGTTGGCGAGCTCGGTCTCGGCCCCCTCGATCTCGAAACTGCCGGCGTCGTGCCGGTGCAGCCCCGCGATGATCTTGATGAGGGTGGACTTGCCGGCGCCGTTGTCGCCGAGCACGCAGGTGATCTCGCCCGCCGAGACCTCCAGGGACACGCCGTGCAGGGCGCGGATGTTCCCGTAGTACTTGCTGACGTCCGTCAGCTTCACCAGTGGCGTGCTCATGCCCGCGCCTCCGCCCGCTTGCGGACCCATGCGTTCAGCAGCGTGGCGAGCAGCAGCATGGCGCCCAGGAAGAACTTGAACCAGTCGGGGTTCCACTGCGCGTAGACGATGCCGTTGCTGGTCATGCCGAAGATGAAGGCGCCGACGGCCGAGCCGATCGCGGAGCCGTAGCCGCCGGTCATCAGACAGCCGCCGATGACGGCCGCGATGATGTAGAGGAACTCGTTGCCGACGCCCTCGCCGGACTGGACCACGTCGAACGAGAAGAGGATGTGCTGCCCGGAGATCCAGGCGCACAGCGCGACCCCCATGTAGAGGCCGATCCGGGTCTTGACCACCGGGACGCCGGTGGCGCGGGCCGCGTCGGCACCGCCGCCGACGGCGAAGATCCAGTTCCCGGCGCGGGTGCGCAGCAGGATCCAGGTGGCGACGGCTACCAGCACCAGCCACCACAGGATGGTGACCTTGAGGGTGACCGAGCCGACGTTCCACTGCGAGGCGAACAGGGCCCGCGCCGAGGAGAAGCCCTCCATGTCGGCGATCGTCTTGGTGGACACCGAGCCGCTGATCAGCTTGGTGAAGCCGAGGTTCAGGCCGGTCAGCATCAGGAAGGTGCCGAGCGTGATGATGAAGCTCGGCAGTTTCGTGCGGGTCAGCATGAACCCGTTGAAGAAGCCGATGGCCAGCGTGACCAGCAGGGAGACGAGGACGCCGACCCAGACGTTGGCGGTCATCTGGTAGCTGAACATCGAGCTGAACAGCGCCGACGTGGTCACCATGACGCCGGCGGAGAGGTCGAACTCGCCGCCGATCATCAGCAGGGCGACCGGAACCGCCATGATGCCGATGGTGGAGGCCGAGTACAGGACCGTGCTCAGGCTGGAGGGCTTCAGGAAGCTGTCGGCGGCGAAGCAGAAGAAGACGAAGACGGCGGCGGCGCCGACGACCGCGCCCAGCTCGGGCCGGCCCAGCAGCCGCCGGACGTACGAGGTGGGCGCGAGCCGTTCGTCGGCCGCGGGGGCGGCGGCGCTCATCGGCTGCCCCGCTTGATGTACTCCTCCAGCTTGGCCGCCTCGGCCGCGGTGACGATCTGCGGGCCGGTCAGCACCGGGCGGCCGCCGCCGAGCACGTCCGCGTTGTAGCGGTAGAGCCACAGCAGGTCCACGGCCTGGTAGCCCTGCAGGTAGGGCTGCTGGTCCACGGCGAAGCCCAGCGCCCCGGACTTCAGGTCCCGGGCGACGGACTCGTTCAGGTCGAAGGTGTCCACCTCGGCCTTGCTGCCCGCCGCGTCCTTGGCCTTGACGGCCGTGGGGGCGAAGGGCGCGCCGAGGGTCACGATGGAGTCGACGGAGGGGTCCGCCTGGAGCTTGGCCTGGACGGCGGCCTGCACGGAGGGCATGTTGGTGCCCTCGACGTACAGGTTCTCCATGCTGCCGCCGAAGGTCTTCTTCGCCCCGGCGCAGCGCTGCTCGTGGCCCACGTTGCCCTGCTCGTGCAGGACGCAGACGGCCTTCTTCTTCCCGCGCCTGGTCAGCTCGGTGCCGACGGCCTCGCCGGCGATCTCCTCGTCCTGCCCGATGTGGGTGAGCGCCCCGTACGCGGCGGACTGGGCGGAGCCGGAGTTGACCGTGACCACCGGGATGCCGGCCTTGACGGCCTTGGCGATGACGTCCTTGAGGGCCTCGGGCTTCGCGAGGCTGACGATGATCCCGTCGACCTTCTGGTCGATGGCGTTCTGCACGAACTGGGCCTGCTGCTGCGCCTGGTCGTCGTGGGAGTAGACGAAGTTGATGTTGTCCTTCGCGGAGGCCTCCTTGGCGCCCTTCTGCACGATGTCCCAGAAGGTGTCGCCGTCGCCCGCGTGGGTGATCATCGCGAAGGTCCAGCGCGGCGTGGACACGGCGGGCCGGCCCGCCTCCGCGGCCTTCGCCCGTTCCTCGGCGCGCTTGCCGCCCGTGCTGCTGCAGCCCGTGAGGGAGGCCCCCAGTACCGCCGCGAGCACGGCGCCGACGACGCGTACCCCTGTCCGAACCCTAGCCACGTCCCCGTGCCCTTCCCTCGTCCGTCATCAATCGGTCATTACGGTTTCAGCCGCCCAGTATCCGCCACAGTGGACCATGAAGGGTCATCGGGGCATGCGCGGGCAGATTGACAGGTCCCCCGTACGGGGCCACGTTGAGTGCATGCGCATCGGGCTGATCGGAACGGGCCGGATCGGCTCCTTCCACGCGGCCGCACTGGCCCGCCACCCGGACGCCGGCTCGCTGCTGCTGGCCGACGCCGATCCCGGGCGGGCCGCGCGGCTCGCGGACCGGCTGGGGGCGACCGCCGCCCCGACGGTCGACCAGGTCTTCACCTGGGGCGTGGACGCCGTGGTGGTGGCCTGCGCGACGGAGGGCCACGCCGACCTGGTGGTCCGGGCGGTGCGCGGCGGGCTGCCGGTGTTCTGCGAGAAGCCGGTGGCCCCCGACCTGGCCCGGACCCTGGCCGTGCTGCGCGAGGTGGGGGCGGCCCGGGGGCTGCTCCAGGTCGGTTTCATGCGGCGCTTCGACGCGGGCTGCCGGACCGCCCGCGAACTGGTCCGTTCGGGTGCCCTGGGACGGCTGCACACGGTGCGCACGATGACGGCCGACCCGGCGCCGCCGCCGGCCGAGTACCTGGCGGCCTCCGGGGGCCTGTACCGGGACTGCCTGGTGCACGACTTCGACATGGTCCGCTGGGTGACCGGGCGCGAGGTCGCCGACGTGTACGCGACCGGTTCCGACAGGGGGCCGGCCCGGTTCCGGGAGGCGGGGGACGTCGACACGGCCGCCGCCGTGCTCACACTGGACGACGGGACGCTGGTCACCAGCACCGGGACCCGCTGCAACGGCGCCGGGTACGACGTGCGGATGGAGCTGGCCGGGGAGCTGGACCAGGTCTCCTGCGGGCTCGACGACCGGACCCCGATCGCCTCGACGGAGCCGCACGGCCCGCCCCCGGCCGGCAATCCGTGGTCCGGGTTCCTGGAGCGGTTCGCCCCCGCCTACGAGGCCGAGCTGGCGGCGTTCGTACGGCTGGTGCGCGGCGAGGGGGACAACCCGTGCGACGGGTTCCAGGCGCTCGCCGCGTTCCGGGTGGCCGAGGCCTGCGAACGCTCCCGGCGGGAGCGCCGGCCCGTACGGCTGGAGGAGCTCCCGGACCTGTAGGGTGCGGGCGCCGGCGGACATGCGGGCCACAGTAGGCGGGCTGATCAAGCCCGCAGGAGCCATTTACCGGCCAATCGCGGCCGGCGGGGGCGGGGCGGTCAGCGCGCCGCGCGGCGTCCCCAGGCGGTGCCGGCCAGGACGAGCGCGGCTCCGGCGAGTCCGGCCGGGCCGAGGTGCTCGCCGCCGATGGCGATGCCGGCGGCGGCCGCCCACAGCGGTTCGGTGCCCAGCAGCAGGCTGACGCGGGACGGGGAGGTGCGGCGTACGGCCCACATCTGCACGAAGAAGGCGAACAGCGTGCAGAAGACGGAGAGGAAGGCGAGTCCGGCCCATTGGGCGGGGCCGAAGTCCGCGGCGGCCGTCCAGGGCCGGTCCCCGGTCCCGGGCACGGCCGCGAGCAGGGCGAAGACCAGTACGGCCGCGCCCAGCTGGACGGTGGTGAGGGAGAGCGGGTCGGCGTCCTGGACGGCCTTGATCCGCGCCATCAGCAGGACGTGCAGGGTGCGGGCCAGGGCCGCGCCGAGGATCAGCAGGTCGCCGGGGCCGGGTGCGGTGAAGCCGGCGCCCTGGGTGAGCAGCACGACACCGGCCACCGAGACGGCCGCGGCCCCGAGGAAGGCGGCCGAGGGCTTCCTGCGGCGCACGGCGGACTCGGCGAGCGGCGTGAAGATCATGGTGAGGCTGATGATCAGACCGGCGTTGGTGGCGGAGGTGTGCACCACCCCGTAGGTCTCCAGCAGGAAGATCCCGCCGAGTACGAGGCCCAGCACCGCCGCGCCGCGCAGCTGGGCGGGGCCCAGCGCGCGCAGCCGCCGGCGTCCGGCGAGGACCAGCACCGGGAGCACGAGCGCGAAGCGCAGCACGAGGACCGCGATCACGGTGTGCGCGGTGGTGATCCCCTTGGCGGCGAGGTAGCTGCCGCCCCAGACGACGGCGACCAGCAGGACGGGCAGGTCCGCGAGCCAGGCCCGGCGGGGGGCGAGGGCGGGGGCGGGGGCGGTGAGGGTGGTCACCGGGCGGCTCCGACGGGTGGAGGGCGTGGAGACGTCGGCGGCTCGCACGGGTGCGGGCCCACGGTAACCGAGTGGATCTTCCCGGTCGACCGGTTAACCGGGGCACCCGCGGAGCCCCCTCCCCCGCTCAGTCCGCGAAGGTGCCGAAGGAGGCGCGGCCGGTGGGGCGGTAGGTGTGGATGGCGGTTCCGCTGCCGGTGGTGCGGGAGGCGGTCAGCTCGAAGGCCGTGGGCAGGCCGCCGGTGGGGAAGAGCCGGCGTCCCGCGCCGAGGAAGACGGGGAAGACCAGCAGGTTGAGCTCCTCGACGAGGTCGCGCGCGAGCAGCCACTGGGCGAGCTGTCCGCTGCCGTGCACCTGGAGCTCCCCGTCCATGCCGTCCTTGATCCGGACGATCTCCGACTGGAGGTGCTCCCCGTCCACCACGGCGGCCGGTCCCCACTCGGGGTCCTTGAGGGTGGTGGAGGCGACGTACTTCGGCAGTCGGTTGAGCTTGTTCGGGACGGGGTCGGCCGGGTCGTCGTGGAGCGGCCAGTACGAGGCGAAGATCTCGTACGTCCGGCGGCCGAGGAGGAAGGCCTCGGCCCGGCCGAAGAGCTCGTTCACGAACTCCCCCATGCCCTCGTCGGCGAAGGGCACGAGCCACCCGCCGTACGCGAACCCGCCGCTGCGGTCCTCGTCGGGGCCGCCGGGGGCCTGCATCACTCCGTCGAGGGTCAGGAAGGTGGTCAGGGTCAGCTTGCCCATGGCGCGGCGCTCCTTGTGTCGTCTGCTTCTCCTCCTCAGACTCCCGCCGGTGCCCGCACTCATCGGTGCGGCGCGCGTGAACGCCGGGTCGGATTCCCGCCAGCGCCGTCGGCCTCCCCCGTATTTCATTGAACCCGCAACCAAATGCAGGGAACGGATCGGGGAGGAACGACATGAACGGCAACACGGTGGCCCTGGTGACGGGCGGCAGCCGGGGCATCGGAGCGGCCACCGCGCTGCGGCTGGCCGAGGACGGCTTCGACGTCGCGCTCACCTACGTCAACGGCGCCGGGGCGGCCGCCGAGGTCGTCGGGAAGATCGAGGCGCTGGGCCGCAGGGGCCTGGCGGTACGGGCCGACGCGGGCGCCGCCGACGGCCCGCGGACGGCGGTGGAGGAGACCGTACGGGCGCTGGGGCGGCTCGACGTCCTCGTCAACAACGCCGGCGTCGGGGTGGTCGGCCCGCTCGACACGCTCGGCCCCGCCGAGGTGGACCTGGTCCTCGGCGTCAACGTCCGGGGCGCCTTCCTGGCCGCACAGGCCGCGGCGGCGCACCTGGGCTCCGGCGGACGGATCGTCACCATCGGCAGCTGCATGACGGGCCGGGTCCCCGGCCCGGGCGGCACGCTGTACGCGATGAGCAAGGCGGCCATGACGGGCCTGACGAAGGCGCTCGCCCGGGAGCTGGGCGGGCGCGGCATCACCGCCAACCTGGTCCACCCGGGCCCGACGGACACGGACATGAACCCGGCCGACGGCCCCTACGCGGACGCGCAGCGCTCACTGACGGCGCTCGGACGCTACGGCACCCCCGAGGAGGTGGCCGCCATGGTGTCCTTCCTCGCCGGGCCGGACTCCGCGTACGTCACGGGGGCGGAGTTCTCGGTGGACGGCGGCCACGCCGCCTGAGGGAACGCCTGTGGGGGCGCACCGCGTACGCGGTGCGCCCCCACAGGGCTGTGCCCGGGCCCCGGGGGTGTCGGCCCCCGGGGCGGGTCACGGGGCGGGGCGGGTCAGCCGCCCAGCTCCTGGTGGCGGGCGGCGTGCGCGGCCGCGCCGGCCTCCGTCAGGGAACCGAACAGGCGCAGGCGGGAGAAGCCGCCGTCCGGGAAGATGTCGATCCGTACGTGGGTGCCGACCGCCGGGGCGTCCAGCACGAAGCGGTGGTTGGTGTCGGGCTGCAGGCGGGTGCGCGGCAGGAACTCCGTCCACTCGCCCTCCTCGCCCGTCTTGATCGACAGCGAGGCCCAGCCGGCCGAGTTGCCCTTGAGGTAGGCGGTGTCGATCTCCACGGCGCGGATCTCGGACTCGGCGACGAGCTGGTAGCGGATCCAGTCGTTGCCGTTGTCGCGGCGGCGGGCGGTCTCCCAGCCGTCGTCCATCTTGCGGGAGCGGCCCGGGTTGATGGTGTTGGTCGGCGGGGAGTAGAAGCGGTTGGACGCGTCCTCCACCGAGCCGCCGTTCTCCAGGGCGACGACGTCGAAGGTGCCCAGCACGGCGAGCCACTTCGGGTCGGGGCGTACCTCGCCGTAGACGCGCAGACGGGCGATGCCGCCGTCCGGGTGCTGGTTCAGGCGCAGGTGCGTGAAGCGCTGCTCGACGTCGACCTCGAAGCCGTTGGCCGCGTGGCCGCCGACGGGGGTGCGCTCGACGAGGGTCGTCCACTTGACGTCGTCGGAGAGCAGCTCCGCCTCGGTCGGGGAGCCCTCGACGGACGCGCCCTGGATGGACACGGCCTGCGGCATGTTGCCGCGGAAGTGGGCGGTGTCGACGACGATGCCGCGGATGACGCCGGGGGCGCCGAGGCGGATCAGGGCGTAGTCGTGGTCCGCGGCGGTCGGCCAGGGCTGCTCGGCGGACACGCCGCGGCGGCGGCGGGTCTCCCAGCCGTCCATGACCTTGCCCTTGTGCCCGAAGTGCTCGGGGTCGAAGTGGCCGGCCTCGGCGATCAGCAGGTTCTCGCGCTCGGCGAAGAACTCGTCGTTGGCGGCGATGACACCGGCGCCCAGCTCTCGGGCGGCGAGGTTCGCGTACTGGGTGAAGGGGAACTCCGCGGTGCGGTAGTCCGCGTACGGGTCGCCGCCCCCGTACGGGTTCGCGTTACCGGTGAAGGAGGGAATCGCCACTGTCAGTTCTGCCTTTCGAGGAGGAGGCCCGTGGGCTCGGTCGGGGTACCGTGGTCGGCGATCTGCGTGCCGCGCAGCCAGGTGGACTTCACGACGCCGTGCAGGGTCCTGCCCGCGTACGCCGTGACCTGGTTGCGGTGGTGCAGCTCGGCCGGGTCCACGGTGAAGGTCTCTTCGGGGGCCAGGACGGCGAAGTCGGCGTCACGGCCGGCCTCGATGGCCCCCTTCTGCGCCAGGCCCGCCAGCGCGGCGGGGGCGGTGGACATCCAGCGCACGACCTCTTCGAGAGTGCGGCCGCGCTTGCGCGCCTCGGTCCAGATGGCGGGAAGGCCCAGCTGGAGGGAGGAGATGCCGCCCCACGCGGTGGCGAAGTCGCCGGTCTTCAGGTCCGCGGTGGAGGGCGAGTGGTCGGAGACGATGCAGTCGATGGTGCCGTCGGCGAGCGCGTCCCACAGGACGTCCTGGTTCGCGGCCTCGCGGATGGGCGGGCAGCACTTGAACTCGGTCGCGCCGTCCGGGACTTCCTCGGCGGTGAGGGTGAGGAAGTGCGGGCAGGACTCGACGGTGATCTGCACGCCCTCGGCCTTGGCCGCGGCGATCAGCGGCAGCGCGGAGGCGGAGGACAGGTGCAGGACGTGCACGCGGGCGTTCAGCCGCCTCGCCTGGTCGATCAGGTTCTGGATCGCGGTGTTCTCGGCGTCCTGCGGGCGGGAGGCCAGGAAGTCGGCGTACTTGGGGCCCGGCTTCTGCGGGGCGGACTCCAGGTGGTGCGGGTCCTCGGCGTGCACGATCAGCAGGCCGCCGAAACCGGTGATCTCGGCGAGCGAGGTGGCCAGCTGCTCCTGGTCCAGCAGGGGGAACTCGTCCACGCCGGAGGGCGACAGGAAGCACTTGAAGCCGTAGACGCCGGCGTCGTGCAGCGGCTTCAGGTCCTTGACGTTGTCCGGCAGGGCGCCGCCCCAGAAGCCGACGTCCACGTGCGCCTTGGAGCGGGCGACCTCCTGCTTGACGCGGAGGTTGTCGACCGTGGTGGTCGGCGGCAGGGAGTTCAGGGGCATGTCGACGATGGTGGTGATACCGCCGGCCGCGGCAGCGCGGGTGGCCGTCCAGAAGCCCTCCCACTCGGTGCGGCCCGGGTCGTTCACGTGGACGTGGGTGTCCACCAGGCCGGGGAGCAGGACGTCGTCACCGAAGTCCTCCAGCCGGGCTCCGACCGGTACCCCGGCGTCGTGCGCCAGCACGGCCGTGATCTTCCCGCCGGCGACGGCCACCGAGGCGGCGCGCGTCCCCTCGGGGGTGATGACGCGCGTCGAGCGCAGTACCAGTTCCACTGCCACGTCGGCCACCGGAACCTCCCCATCTACTTCCACAGAGCGAAATTCAACGTTCTGTTGACGGAGTCTTCACCCCGATGCGGGGCCAGTCAAGAGCGCCCGGAGGGACTGCTGACACGTTCTCACCGCGATTGGATGTTTCCACAGGATGGAATTAGGATTTCACTATCCAGAATGTAGCTACCGCCACCTGGGAGCGGGCGGGTAACTTCCCGAGGACGTCCACCACCAGGACAAACCACCTCTGACCGGCGAGGACGGCGAGGGCCCGGCTCTAGGGCCGACGTCGACCGACCGGTAGGCTGCTTCCTTGCCTGCCAGCACCGAAAGGACCGCGCCGTGCCGACGTCCAGCGCCAGCACCACCGACGCTTCCGCCAAGCCCACCGCCGGCGGCGGTGGCGTCCAGTCCCTCGAGCGCGCCTTCGATCTGCTCGAACGCATGGCCGATGCGGGTGGCGAGGTCGGCCTCAGTGAACTCTCGGCCGCCAGCGGCCTGCCGCTGCCGACCATCCACCGCCTGATGCGCACCCTCGTCGCCTGCGGGTACGTCCGGCAGCAGCCCAACCGACGGTACTCCCTCGGACCGCGCCTCATCCGCCTCGGGGAGTCCGCGTCGCGGCTGCTGGGCACCTGGGCCCGCCCCTACCTCGCCCGCCTGGTCGAGGAGACCGGGGAGACCGCGAACATGGCCCTGCTCGACGGCGACGAGATCGTCTACGTCGCCCAGGTGCCGTCCAAGCACTCCATGCGCATGTTCACCGAGGTCGGCCGCCGCGTCCTGCCCCACTCCACCGGCGTGGGCAAGGCCCTGCTGGCGCACACCCCGGCCGACGAGGTCCGCGCCCTGCTGGCCCGCACGGGGATGCCCGCCGCGACCGAGAAGACCATCACCACCCCCGAGGGCTTCCTGGAGGCCCTGGAACAGGTCCGCCGCGTGGGCTACGCCGTCGACGACAACGAGCAGGAAATAGGAGTCCGCTGCCTGGCCGTTTCGGTGCCCGACTCGCCGACCGCCGCCGCGATCTCCATCTCCGGCCCGGCCGGCCGGGTGACGCAGGCCGTGGCCGAGTCCTTCGTACCGATCCTCCAGGGCGTCGCCGCCGAACTGTCGGTGGCCCTGCAGAGCCAGACCCCCGCCTAAGCCGTGTGACGGGAGCCCCGGCACCCTCCCCCTGTGGGGGTGCCGGGGCTCCCGCGCGTGCGGGCCGCGGGTGGGCTCAAGCCGCCGGGAGCGAGGCGGACGGCGGCTCGGCGGCGGCCGGGGCGCCGGGGGTGAGGCGGCCGTCGGCCATGGTCGCCGTACGGTCCATGCGCTCCAGGTGGGCGTGGTCGTGGGTGACCAGCACCGTGGCGGTGCCCCGCTCCCGGGTGAGGGTGACCAGCAGGTCCAGGACCGCCGCGCCCCGCTCGTGGTCCAGGGCACTGGTCGGCTCGTCCACCAGCAGCACGGCCGGCTCGTTCATCAGGGCCCGGGCGATGTTCACGCGCTGGCGCTGGCCGCCGGACAGCTCGTGCGGGCGCTTGCCGGCCTTGTCGGCCAGGCCCACCGCGTCCAGCAGCTCCAGGGCGCGGCGGCGAAGCTGCCGGGAGGGGCGGCCCGACACGTGGGCCATCACCTGGAGCTGCTCGGCGGCCGTCAGCGAGGCCAGCAGGTTCGGCTGCTGGAAGACGATGCCGATCCGCTCCCGGCGCAGCGCCGACTTCCCGGCGGGCCCGAGCCGGCTGGTGTCCCGGCCGGCCACCACGACCCGGCCGGAGTCCGGGGTGACCAGGGTGGCCGCCACCGCCAGGAGGCTGGACTTCCCGGAGCCGGAGGGCCCCACAATCGCGGTCAGGGAGCCCGCCGGCACCTCCAGGGACACCGCGTCGAGCGCGGTGAGACGGCCGTCCCCGTCGGGGTAGGTCAGCGTCACGTCGTCAACGAGCAGGGTCATCGGGCGCTCCCCAGGGCGGTCAGCGGGTCGACGGCGGTGATCCGCCGGATGGACAGGGCCGCGCCCAGCACGCCGAGCACGATCATGATCGCGGCGGGGGCCAGCACGGTGGCGGCGTCCAGGACGAAGGGCACGTCACCGCCGCTGATCAGGGCGCCGATGGCGGCCGCGAGCGCGGTACCGGCCCCGGTGCCGATCGCCAGCATCACCACGGCCTGGCCGAGGGCGTCCTTGAGCAGGTACGGGGTGGAGGCGCCCAGTGCCTTCAGGACCGCGACGTCACCGCTGCGCTGGATGGTCCAGACGGTGAAGAAGGCCCCTATGACCAGGGCGGAGATGGCGAACAGGAAGCCGCGCATCAGCTGGAGCGAGCCGTTCTCGGCCTGGTAGGACCCTATGGCGCCCAGGGCCTCGTCGACGGTCAGGGTCTTCGTGCCGGCCGCCGCGTCGCCGGCCGCCCAGTCCGTGCCCCCGGAGCCTTCGAGGGCGACGACCGTGGCGGTGGTGTCCGGGGAGGCGGCGGGACCGCCGACGCGCTGCCAGTCGGCCAGGTCCGTCCAGACGACCGGGGTGTGGCTGTAGGCGGCCGTGCCCGAGACGGCGGCGACGGTCAGCTCCTGCGTCCCGATCCGGACCCGGGCCCCGGCGGTGAGCCCGCCGAGCTCCTTGGCCGCCTTCTCGGTGAGGACCGCCCGGCCCGGACCGAGCCCCGTCCCGGCCGGAGCGAGCCGGCCGTCCGGCTCGACGCCGAAGGCGGAGACGGCGGCGGTGCGCCCGCCCGCGACGGCGTTGACGGTGCGGATGCCGAGCGGCTGGGCGGCCCCGACGCCCGGCCGCGCCCGCCAGGTCTTCCAGGCTGCCTCGGGCAGCTGGGACTGGGTGAAGGAGACCTTCTGGTCCCCGGCGGGCGCGGCGAAGGCCAGGTGCGAGGCGGGCAGGCCGGTGACGGCCGAGACGTTCTCCCGGGCGAGTCCGGAGGTGAGTCCCGACAGCAGGCCGACCAGCAGCGTGATCAGCAGTACGACCGAGCCCATGAGGGCGAAGCGGCCCTTGGCGAACCGTAGATCTCTCCATGCGACGAACATGTCCCCCACCTTGGTGTCGCACGCGGGCCCCGGGCATCGCGCCACGGGAGGCATCCTGGTATCGAAGGTGGCATCCGGACATCGAACTTTCGGTTGACCGGGGTCCCCGGCCGCCCGCTTACGCTGGTCGGACGATGTCTGCCGCACCGCCCTCCCGCCCCCTGACACCCGTCACCCGCGTACTGCGGCTGTGCCTGCACGCGCTGCTGCTCGGGCTGCTCGCGCTGGCCTCCGCCCGCGCCGTCGCCGGTTCCGCGCCGCGGGCCGGCTGGGTGACCGGCCTGTGCGTGCTGCTGGCCGCCGTCTACGCGGCGGGCGTGCGCGCCCCCGCCGTGCACCGCTCGGCGCGGGCCGCCGGGCTGTGGCTGGCCGGGGTGGGGGCCGTGTGGGCCGCCCTGCTGGTCCTCTCCCCCGACGGGCTGTGGGTGGCCTTCCCGCTGTACTTCCTGGAGCTGCACCTGCTGCGGCTGCGCTGGGCCCTCGCGGCCGTCGGGGTCACCGCCTGCGCCGCCATAGGGGGCTTCCTCGCGCACGGCGGCGCCCTCACCCCGGGGGCCTTCCTCGGGCCGCTGCTGGGCGGGGCGGTGGCCGTCGCCACGGTGCTCGGCTACCAGGCGCTGTACCGCGAGAGCGAGCGCCGCCGCGAGCTGATCGAGGAGCTCATCGCCACCCGGGCCGAGCTGGCGGCGGCCGAGCGGGGCGCGGGGATCCTCGCGGAGCGGGAGCGGCTCGCGCGGGAGATCCACGACACCCTGGCCCAGGGCCTGTCCTCCATCCAGCTGCTGCTGCGGGCGGCCGAGCGGGCGCTGCCCCAGGACGCGCCGGCCGCCGACCACATCGCCCGGGCCCGGCAGGCCGCGCAGGACAACCTGGCCGAGGCACGCCGCTTCGTACGGGCCCTGACTCCCCCGGACCTGGAGCACGGCTCGCTGGCGGCGGCGCTGGAGCGGCTGTGCTCGGGGGCCCCGGGCCCGCGCGTGCGCTTCTCCGTCAGCGGCGCACCCCGGGCGCTGCCCACCCCGTACGAGGTGGCCCTGCTGCGGATCGCCCAGTCGGCGCTGGCCAACGTGGTGCGGCACGCGGGGGCCGGGCGGGCGGAGATCACCCTGACCTTCATGGACAGCTCGGTCACCCTGGACGTGGTCGACGACGGCCGGGGCTTCGACCCCGCCGGCGTCGCCGCCGGCGGTGACGGCGGCTTCGGCCTGCCCGCGATGCGGGCGCGGGCCCAGTCGCTGGGCGGGCTGTTCACCGTGGAGTCCGACCCGGGCCAGGGCACCGCCGTGGCCGTCACCCTGCCGCTGCCCGTGGAGGCCTGACCATGACCATCCGGCTGCTGCTCGCCGACGACCACCCCGTGGTGCGCGCCGGGCTGCGCGCGGTGCTGGACACCGAGCCGGACTTCGCGGTGGTCGCGGAGGCGGCGACGGCGGAGCGGGCGGTGGAGCTGGCCGCGTCCGAGCCGGTGGACGTCGTGCTGATGGACCTCCAGTTCGGGGCCGGGATGCACGGCTCGGCCGCCACGGCGGCGATCACCGCCCGGCCGGGCGCGCCCCGGGTCCTCGTCCTGACCACCTACGACACCGACGCCGACATCCTGGCGGCGGTGGAGGCCGGCGCCTCGGGTTACCTGCTCAAGGACGCCCCGCCGGAGGAGCTGGCGGCGGCGGTGCGCACTGCGGCGGCCGGCCAGTCGGCGCTGGCCCCGGCGGTGGCGCTGCGGCTGATGGACCGGATGCGCACCCCGGCGGAGGCGCTGACGAAGCGCGAGCTGGAGGTGCTCCAGCTGGTCGCGGACGGGCTGTCGAACCAGCAGATCTCCAAGCGGCTGTTCCTGAGCCAGGCCACGGTCAAGTCCCACCTGGTGCACGTATACGCCAAGCTCGGCGTCGACTCGCGCACCTCCGCGGTCGCCGCGGCCGCCACCCGCCGGCTGATCCGCACGCCGTAGGAGCCGTCCTCACGGGGGTTGTCCCCCCGCTCGGACACCGGGAGGCAGGCGGGTGGCGGGGCCGCCCGGCCGGAAGCATTCGGGGGGTCGATCCCCGTACGCGAAAGCGAGCCCCCGATGTCCGCGATCCCCGGCACGACCGAACGGCACGACCTCCCCGCCCCCACCGCTCCCCCGGCCGCACCGCCTACGGGCTGTGGCTGGCGGCCGTCGCCGCCGGAGCCTTCGAAACCGTGCTCGCGGTCGGCCGGATGGCCGCCGGCGGCACCGGCTCCGCCGGGGAGATCGGAACGGGTCTCGCCGTCCGGCTCACGGTCTTCACCCTCGCCGTACTGTGCGCCCGGCGGATGCGGGGCGGCGCCCGGTGGGCACGGGTCACCCTGGCGCTGGGCCTGGGCGTGCTGGGCACCGCCTCGATGGTCGTGCAGCCGCTCGGCTACCTCGCCGACGGCGGCTCGGTCGCGGACGCCCTGGCCCGGGCGGGCGCCCTCGACCTGGTCTTCGGGGCCAGCCGGGGCGTGCACGTGGCGGCCGTGCTGGTGGCCGTGGCCCTGATGTTCCGGCCGGCGGCCAACGCGTACTTCCGGCGGACCGCCCGGTAGGGCCGCCGCTCAGGCCACCCAGTACGGCCGCTCGACCCCCGGGGCCAGCGGGACGCCGTCGTGGAAGGCGGCCGCGAGGCGGCGCACGCCCTCCTCCAGGCGGTCGGCCGGCAGGGTGTACGGGATGCGCAGGCGGTGCTCGAAGGTGCCCGGGTCGACGCCGAAGCGGGCCCCGCGCCCGATGTGCACCCCGGCGGCCGCGGCGCGTTCCGCGAGGGCGGAGCTGACCGGTTCGCCGAGGTCCACCCAGAGGGAGAGGCCGCCCGGCGGCAGCCGCCAGGACCATTCGGGGGTGTGCCGCTGGAGCGCGGACACCAGGGCGGCCCGCTGGGCGCGCAGCTGCGCGAGCCGGCCGGGCAGGGTCCGGTCCAGGTCTTCCAGCAGCACGAGCGCCACCGCCTGGTCGAGTACGGAGCCGGTCATGTCCGCGGAGACCCGTACGGCGGTCAGCTCGGCGATCAGCTTCGCGGTGGCCCGGACCCAGCCCACCCGCAGGCCGCCCCAGTGGGTCTTGCTCAGCGAGCCGATGGTGATCACGTGGTCGGCGCCGGACCGGGGGGCGAGCGAGGCCAGTGGTGTGGGGGCGGGCACGTCCAGGGCGATGTCGGCGATGGTCTCGTCGACCACCAGCCAGGTGCCGGTGGCCCGGGTCGCCGCGAGCAGCCGCAGCCGCTGCTCCTGCGGCATCAGGGAGCCCGTCGGGTTGTGGAAGTCCGGGACCGCGTACGCCAGGCGGGGCACGGTCTGGCGCAGCGTGGACTCGGCGATCTCCATGTCCCAGCCGGTGTCGGAGACGGCGATGGACCCGGTGCGCAGTCTCGCGTGGCGCAGGGCGTCGAGGGCGTTGGCGTAGGTGGGGTTCTCGGTGACCACCCGGTCCCCGGGCCGGCAGAGCAGGCTGACCACGAGGGCGAAGGCCTGCTGGGCCCCGGCGGTGACCAGGATCTGCTCGGGGCGGGTGGGCAGGCCGCGGCGGGTGAAGCGGTCCGCGACGGCCGCGCGCAGGTCGGGCAGTCCGAAGGGGTGGTAGCCGGGGGTGCGGGTGAGGGCGGGCAGCTTCGGGGCGGCCCGGGCGAGGGCGTCGGCAAGGCTGCCCTCGGGGGCGCCCATCGCGGCGATGGCGAGGTCGATGCCGGGGTCGCCGTCGGCGCTGTAGCCGCCGGCCCCGACGAGGGCGTGGGCGCCGACGGGTCCGTGTCCGTCGGGCAGCTCGGTCCAGGTGCCGGAGCCGCGCCGGCTGCGTACGTAGCCGCTGCCGCGGAGGAGGTCGTAGGCGCCGGTGACGGTGGCGCGGCTGGCGCCGACCGCCTCGGCCAGTTCGCGTTCGGCGGGCAGGCGGACGTGCAGGGCGATCCGGCCGTCGAGGATCAGGGTGCGGACGGAGTCGGCGAGGGCCCGGTATCCGGGTCGGGCCAGTACCTCGGGCGGGAGCAGTGCCGCGAGCTGGCGGCTCCCGATCGTCCTGTCCGCCGTATGGACCACTCGCCCGTTCGCCATGCCAACCTCCCCTGATTGGCTCTGCCCGCCAGGCCAATCCGGGTCCAGACTCGCGGTATTGGCCCCCGATTGGCAAGGAGTGCTCCGCGATGCCGTATGACGTGTTCACCGATCGTGACGAACGGGCCCTGGTGGCCGCCGCGGAGAACCGGGTCTGCGAGCCGCTGCGGATCGGGGTCGCCCTGGCCTCCGTACGGCGGCTGCTGGCGGGGCTGCCACCCTTTCGGGGGAAGGGGCGGCGAGAATCGCTGACATGTCAGCAGTCGAACGTTCCCGCGAAGCCCTCCCCGGCCGGTCCGCTGCCCCAGTGACCTCCGCGTCCGGGGAGGCCCTCCCCCCGCCCCCTCCCCTGATCGCCGGCCTGCTCCTGGCCGCGGGCGGCGGGCGCCGGCTGGGCGGGCGCCCCAAGGCGCTGCTCCCGTACCGCGGGCGGCCGCTCGTCGAGAACGCCGTGCGCGTGCTGCGCGAGGCCGGCTGCGGCCCGGTGCACGTGGTGCTCGGGGCCTCGGCCGCGGAGGTCCGCGAGCGCGCCGACCTGGCGGGGTGCGTGGTCGTGGACAACCCGGACTGGGCCGAGGGGATGGGCTCCTCGCTGCGGGTCGGCCTCACCTCCCTGGCCGGCACGGGGGCGAGCGCGGCGCTGGTGTCGCTGGTGGACCAGCCGGGCATCGGGGCGGCCGCGGTGGCCCGGGTGCGGGAGGCGTACCGGTCGCCGTCGAGCCTGGTGGCGGCGGCGTACGACGGGGAGCGCGGGCATCCCGTGCTGTTCGGGGCGGACCGCTGGGCGGACATCGCGGCGACCGCGACCGGGGACCAGGGTGCGCGCGTCCACCTGAGGAACCACGCCGCCGAGGTCATGCTGGTGGAGTGCGGGGACGTCGCGGCCGCCTTCGACATCGACACCCCGCCCGACCTGGCGCGTCTGGACTGAGCGGGGCGTGACCGCGATGGCACTGAGGGCCACCGGCAAGTGGAATCTGTCGACTCAGAGAATCTCGACATCAACAAACCATTGAACTTCCACCATGAGGAAATTACTATCCACTGGTCAGAAGCGCCCTGAACCCCCAGACGGCGCCCGCGACCGTTACCCGGAACTCTCCACACCCGACGGCACTGCGTGCCGTCTCGCGCGAGCATTCCCCCGCGGCCGCCAGGCACCGCCGCTGAAGGAGTGACAGATATGTCCGCACCAGCGCCGTCCCCGCTGGCCATCGTCGACGCCGAGCCCCTGCCCCGGCAGGACGAAGTCCTCACCGAAGCGGCCCTCGCCTTCGTGGCCGAGCTCCACCGGCGGTTCGCCCCCCGCCGCGCCGAGCTCCTCGCCCGACGCGGCGAGCGGCGCGCCGAGATCGCCCGCACCTCCACGCTCGACTTCCTCCCGGACACCGCACAGGTCCGCGAGGGCGACTGGAAGGTCGCGCCGGCCCCGGCCGCCCTGAACGACCGCCGCGTGGAGATCACCGGTCCGACCGACCGCAAGATGACCATCAACGCCCTGAACTCGGGCGCCAAGGTCTGGCTCGCCGACTTCGAGGACGCCTCCGCTCCCACCTGGGAGAACGTCGTCCTCGGCCAGCTCAACCTCATCGACGCCTACGAGCGCCGCATCGACTTCACCGACGCGCGCACCGGCAAGGCCTACGCCCTGAAGCCCGCCGACCAGCTCGCGACCGTGGTCATGCGCCCGCGCGGCTGGCACCTGGAGGAGCGCCACCTCAGCTTCGAGGGCGGTCCGGCCTCCGGCTCCCTCGTGGACTTCGGCCTCTACTTCTTCCACAACGCCCAGCGCCTGATCGACCTCGGCAAGGGCCCGTACTTCTACCTCCCGAAGACGGAGTCGCACCTGGAGGCCCGCCTCTGGAACGACATCTTCGTCTTCGCGCAGGACTACGTGGGCATCCCGCAGGGCACCGTCCGCGCGACCGTCCTCATCGAGACCATCACCGCGGCCTACGAGATGGAAGAGATCCTCTTCGAACTCAAGGACCACGCGGCGGGCCTGAACGCGGGCCGCTGGGACTACCTGTTCTCCATCGTCAAGAACTTCCGGGACGGCGGCGCCAAGTTCGTCCTGCCGGACCGCAACGCGGTGACGATGACCGCCCCCTTCATGCGCGCCTACACCGAGCTGCTCGTCCGCACCTGCCACAAGCGCGGCGCGCACGCGATCGGCGGCATGGCGGCCTTCATCCCGTCCCGCAAGGACGCCGAGGCCAACGCGGTCGCCTTCGCGAAGGTCAAGGCCGACAAGGACCGCGAGGCCGGCGACGGCTTCGACGGCTCCTGGGTCGCCCACCCCGACCTGGTCCCGATCGCCATGGCCTCCTTCGACGCCGTCCTGGGCGACAAGCCCAACCAGAAGGACCGCCTCCGCGAGGACGTCTCGGTGGCCCCCGGCGACCTGATCGCGATCGACTCGCTGGACGCCAAGCCCACCTACGAGGGCCTGCGCAACGCGGTCCAGGTCGGCACCCGCTACATCGAGGCCTGGCTGCGCGGCCTCGGCGCCGTCGGCATCTTCGGCCTCATGGAGGACGCCGCCACCGCCGAGATCTCGCGCTCCCAGATCTGGCAGTGGATCAACGCGGGCGTCGTCTTCGAGAACGGCGAGCGCGCCACCGCCGAGCTGACCCGCAAGATCGCCGCCGAGGAGCTCGACGCGATCCGCGCCGAGGTCGGCGAGGAGGCCTTCGCGGCCGGGAAGTGGCAGCAGGCCCACGACCTCCTGCTCCAGGTCTCCCTGGACGCCGACTACGCGGACTTCCTGACGCTCCCCGCGTACGACCAGCTGGTCGGCTGACCCCGGGCACGGCCCGCACCACCCTCTTCGGCTGAATCGCACAGCAGTCGAGTACGGCTCCGCCCCCGGCACCGAGATGGTGCCGGGGGCGGAGCCGTGTCCGGGGAGCCGCGTTCGCGCGGGCGGGACGGGCGGGACGGGCGGGACGGGCGGTCAGCCCTTCGCGGCCCTGCCGCCGCCGGTGAGCACGTCCTTGCGGACCTGGGCGAAGGAGGCGTCCAGCTTCCGCTTCATCCAGGGGGCCAGCGGGCGCTCCACCAGCCGGTGCACCAGGTAGGCCGCGACCATCATGATCACGGTCACCGCGATCAGCGTCGGATACGGCTCCAGGTACCGGCGCAGGCGGGTGATCAGCTGCCAGCCGATCATCTGGTGCAGCAGGTAGAGCGGGTAGGTGAGCGCCCCCGCGACGGTCAGCCACTTCCACCGGATCCAGTTGAACGCACCCAGCGCAGCGGCGATCACGACGCCGAAGGCGACCGTGGTGCAGAACAGCGTGAGGGTCCAGGAGAGCCGGTGCTGGGTGCCGTACTCGTATCCGCCGGCCACGCCGCGCAGCGAGTCCTGGGCCATCAGCCAGCAGAATCCGACGATGCCCCAGAGCAGCAGGTTGGGGCCGAAGCGGTACATCAGGAAGATCGCGATGCCCGCGATGAAGTACCAGGCGTAGGTGGGCTGGACGATCACGGTGAGCAGCGGGAAGTTCGACGCGCTCGCCATCAGCGCCGCGACGCCCCAGATCCCGCAGAACGCCAGCACCCGGCGGTAGGTAAGGCCGATCGCGACGAGTACGCCGAACAGCAGGTAGAAGCGGAGCTCGGCCCAGAGGGTCCAGTAGACCGGGTCCAGGTTGTCGACCCCGACCGGCATGTTGGCCATGCTCAGGTTCGTGAGGATGCGCGAGAGGGTCGGCCGCTTGGTGTTGTCGCCCCAGATGGTCGGCACGATCAGCAGGCAGACGGAGGTGAGCAGGACCGCGACCCAGTAGGCGGGGAAGAGCCGGACCACGCGCGAGGTGACGAAGTCGCCGACCGAACGGCCCCAGCAGGACATGCAGATGACGAAGCCGCTGATCAGGAAGAACAGCTCGACGCCGGTCCAGCTGTACGCGCCGACCAGGTGGCCGGCCGGCATCAGTTCGCTGGGCTTGCCGTGCCAGATCTGCGGGAAGCGCTCGACTCCGAGCCAGTGCCACAGGACGACGCCCATCGCGGCGATCAGGCGGAGGCCGTCCAGGACGTAGAGCCGGGGCCGTTTGCCGGCGGCCGGCGCGCCGCCTCGCACCTCCTCCGGCTGGGCCGCCGGGGGCGGCGACATGGATACCGGCGGGGAACTGACGTCGGAGACCATCGACAACGCTTTCGGGGGCCGGTGCGGAGGTACTTATCAGTACAATTTCAGATGCAAACCCGGTCACCATATCATGGGCCGATCCCGGCCCGGCCGCCCGCCTCCCCCACCCGAGAGGGGGTCCCGGTCAGGGGCGCTGACGGCACCTCAGTTCACCGGGGCACCGGGGGCAACGGGTAAGGTTGCCCGCCGCGGGCCTTGCGACCTGGCCCGGCCGACCGGTCACGGCGCCGGTGGCAGCCGAGTGGCAGCACCCGCCGACATCGACACCGAATGGACTCGTCCCATGCGTAGCGCGCCCGGAACACGGCGTTCGGCGGGAGCCGGCGACGGCGACCCCCGGCTCTTCGACTGGCTCCGGGGACGGGCGCCGCTGGCCCTGGTGGCGGCGGCGGTCGCGCTGCTCGCCAACGTCTACTACCAGGCCCGTCACTCGGGGAACGTCGGCCTCGACAACGAGTGGGTCATCAAGGCCGCGGACGTCTTCAACCACGGCAGGCCCCCGTATGAGGAGGAACGTTTCCTCTACCTGCCGCCGGGCGTCCTCGCCGGCGTGCCCTGGCTCTGGTTCTCCCTGAAGACCCGGCTGGACCTGCTGCCCTTCGTCGGCATCGCCTTCGTCCTCACGGGCTGGATCCTCTCGCTGCGAATATTCGGGGTCTCGGCGCGGAGCCGCCTGGCCGTGCTCGGTGCGATCGCGCTCTGCTTCCTGGAGCCGTTCACCAACGTCGTGCAGATCGGCAACTGGACCTCCGGTTACGTGATGGCCCTCCCGGCGGTGCTGCTGCTGGCCGCCAACCGCCGCTGGACGGCGGCCGCGGTGGTGTTCGGCGTGGCCATCAGCATCAAGCCGATCCTCGCCCCCGTGGTGCTGGTCTTCCTGATGGCCCGCCAGTTCAAGGCCTTCGCCGTCGCGATAGTGGTGCCGGCGGTGATCGCGGTGGCGGCCGGCGCGATGATGCCCCAGCCCACGCTGTTCCTCACCAAGACGCTGCCCTACCTGCTCGGCGGACAGGGCGGTTTCGCCGCGCCGTTCGACGCCTCGGTCTCCAACGTCCTGACCCGGCTGGGCCTGCCCGAGGGCGTGGCCGGGGCCGCCGGCCTGGCCGCGGCGGCCCTCATGATCGTGCTGGCCTGGCTCCGCTGGCGCCGGGGCGGCCACGAGGGCCTGCGCCTGGTGGAGACCAGCGCCATGCTGATGCTGGCGGCCTTCCTGGGCACCAAGCCGTCCTTCGACCACTACACCCTGATCGTCCTGGTCCCGATGGCCGCGGCCGTGGTGGTCCCCGGCGCGGCCTCGCGCTCCCCGTGGTTCTGGATCGGCTACGTCCCGATGGTCAACGGTCTGACGCTGCCGTTCGTCTCCGCCTGGAACACGTACAACTACCGCGTCCTGGGCACCAACCTGGTCTCGGCCGCCACGCTCGCCTCCCGGGCCGTGGGCCGACGGCCCGCCGGAGCCGCCCCGGCCGGCGCCGCTCCCGGCCGTACGCAGGAGCGGCAGCGGACGCCCTCCGGCGTCTGACTCGAAGCACACCGGAGCCGGGCCCGTGCCAACGGGCCCGGCTCCGGCGCGTTCACGCACGGCCGCGCCCTGACGCGGCCCCGGCGCCCGACCGACCGGTCGGACGTTACTGCATCGTAACCTGACTGTACCTAGCGGTAACAAGCGGGCGCGTGCCACCTTTCCGATGCCACCGGCGCCGGAGGTACCCCCACTTTCCAAGCCACGCACCGAAGTTGTTGGCGACTTCGGCGTGGCCGACCGCAGGAGTTCCGCAGTGATCGGATTCCGAAAGGCCGGCGAGGGCCGTGCGGCCCCTCGTCGTGTGCGACGACTGGCCGGCGCCGGGATGGTACTGCCGCTCGCGGCCGCGCTGCTCGCCGGCGGAGCCGGGACGGCCGTGGCCGGACCCGGGACGGGGCCCACCGCCGTGGTGTCCATGGGCGACAGCTACATCTCCGGCGAGGCCGGACGCTGGAAGGGCAACAGCCTGACCAACAGCGGGAGCAGGAACGGCACCGACCGGGCGTGGGTCAGTGGCAGCTCCTACGATCCCGCGAAGGTATACGGCACCACCGCGGGCGGGTGCCACCGCTCCGACTCGGCCGAGGTGCTGAGCGCCGGAGCCGTCGCCGAGACGGCGGTGAACCTGGCCTGTTCCGGGGCGGTCTCGCAGAACGTCTTCCGCGCCTCCAACGGGGGCGTGGCCTACAAGGGCGAGGCGCCGCAGGCCGACCAGCTCGCCGCGGTCGCCGCGAGCCGCGACGTGAAGGTCATCGCGCTGTCCGTCGGCGGCAACGACCTGGGCTTCGCCGACATCATCAAGGACTGCGCGTACGACTTCGTCCTGTGGGGCTCGTACTGCTACGACGACCAGCAGGCCGGGGTCGACCAGAAGATCGACGGCGTCATGGCGAACGTCGGCAAGTCGGTCGACGAGATCCGCGCCGTGATGCGCCAGGCCGGGTACGCGGACGCCTCGTACCGGATCGTGCTCCAGTCCTACCCGTCCCCGATCCCGCGGGGCGCGGAGAACCGGTACACCCAGAGCGACTGGAGCCGGCTCAACACCGGCGGCTGTCCGTTCTGGAACCGCGACTCCGACTGGGCCCGCGACTCCCTCGTGCCGCAGATCGCGAACCGCCTCAAGGGCGTCGCGGCCGCCAAGGGCGTGCAGTTCCTGGACCTGCGGGACATGCTCCAGGGCCGTGAGGTCTGCGCGAAGGCCAGCAAGCAGGTCAGCTCCACCGTCCCGGCCTCGGCGAAGACGGGCGAATGGGCGCGCTGGATCGACAACAACGAATCGCAGGGCCTGGTCCAGGAGTCCATGCACCCCAACTACTACGGCCAGCTGGCCGTCGGCCGCTGCCTGGCCCTGGCCGTGGCCCAGCCCGCCAACTCGGCCTCCAGCTGCAAGAACACCGCCGGGGGCGACCACACCGGCATGTTCCTGACGGCTGCTCCGTAAATCGGAGGTGGACGCGCGGGGCGGGCTGTCATGATCAGGCCATGGCAGTCCGTCCCGCGCGTCCCAGTCTCTACATCTCCGTCGACATCGAGGCCGACGGCCCGATCCCCGGCCCCTATTCGATGATCAGCTTCGGCGCGGCCGTCGCCGGCCGCCAGGACGGGGCCGTGTACACGGCCGCCGACCCGGAACGGCACACCTTCTACCGGGAGCTGCGCCCCATCAGCGACCGGTACGTGGACGCCGCCCTCGCCGTCAGCGGCCTGGACCGCGAACGACTGCTCCGCGAGGGCGCCGACCCGGCCGCGGCGATGGCGGAGTTCCGAGCGTGGGTGCGGGAGGTCTCGGCCGGGGCGCAGCCGGTGATGTGCGGCTACCCGGCCTCCTTCGACTGGACCTTCCTCTACTGGTACCTGATCGAGTTCGGGGACGACAGCCCCTTCGGCCACTCTGGCTGCCTGGACATGAAGACCCTGTACGCGGCCAAGGCCCGGGTCCCCCTGCGGGCGGCCGTGAAGGGCCGGATGCCCCGCGAACTGCGCTCGCAGCGCCGCCACACCCACCACGCGCTGGACGACGCGGTCGAGCAGGCGGAGCTGATGAGCAACCTGATGCTCTGGCAGCCGGACACGGACCTCCCGTAGCTGCCCCGAAGCCGTCCTAGGCCGCGCGGTCCGGACCCGTCAGGGCCGCCAGGGCCGTGGCGAAGGCAGCGCGGCAGCGGAGCCAGTCCGGGTCCGGGGACGGCGCGTGCAGGGCGGCGAGCTTGGGCAGGAGGTCCGCCGAGAAGGCCCGGGCCGCCTCCGCCGGGAGCAGCGACGGGAGGTTGTCGATGGCGATCACGTCCACCGGCGGCCCGCCGCCCGGCAGCCTCCGCGCCGGGGCCGTCCAGTCCGTGAGGCGGTCGTAGACGGGGAGCAGGTGCAGCTCCGATCCGGTGTCACAGGTGATGTCGGCGATCACCGACAGCCGCCGGGGGCCCCCGGCCTCCAGGTCCGCCGGGGTGAGGAAGGGCGGCACCGGACGGGTGGTCAGCACCGCGTTGACCAGGATGTCGTGGCCGAGCAGCGCGGCCCGGTCCAGGCTGCGGGTCGCGGTGCGGCCCCAGCGGGTGACCGGTATCCCGGCGGTGGCGAGGGCGTCGCAGGCGCCGCGCCCGCTGCGGCCGCCCGCGCCGATGACCAGTGCCCGCAGCCCGTCGGGGGCCGCCGCGCGCAGCCGGGCGTCCAGCTCGGGCCGGGGCAGCGGGACCAGCGGGGTGCTGAGGGCACCGCGGGCGTGCAGGGCGGCCAGCGCGGCTCCCGCGTACCCGGCCCAGTAGCCGAAGGCGGCCAGCCGACGGCCCTGCGCGTCGGCGAGGTACTCCAGGTCGAGCAGGGTCCCGCCGCCCGCCGCGAAGCGGCGCAGCAGCGCGGGGGCCTGCGCCTGGCCCTTGTAGGCGTGCCCGAAGTAGACGTGCCGGTGGTGCAGGAGCTCGGGCGTCGGCGGGAGCTCCTTGAGGCCGAGGACGTACGCGGACCCGGGCGCGGCCCGCGACCAGGAGCCGGCCAGCGCGGTGCGGCAGCCGGCGGCCTCGTAGTCCTCGAGCGGGAAGACCCGGTGGCCGGACTCCTCCACGGTGATCCGTACGCCCTGCCGGACGAGCCGTAAGGCGTCCTCGGGGGTCAGGGGGGCGCGGCGTTCGGTGGGCCGGGTCTCGGCGCGCATCCAGAGCTGCGGTGTTTCGGGCATCGCTTTACCACCTGTCCGGTCGGAAGGGGTGGGCTCATGCGATGTCTTTCCGCGTCCTTGACGCGGTACGCCGGGCGGGCGCAGGAACTCCGGGCCCGCGGGCACCTCCCGCCCCACCCGGTGACCTGCGGCTCACAGTTCCGGCAGCAGGTCCCTCAGGGTGCTCCGTGAGCCCTCCGCGTGCGCCGCCCGGAAGGCCTCCGGGGTCATGCGGGCCCGCAGCGTCCGCTCGGCGCGCGGGGTGCAGGCGGCGGCCGGGCGGTGGCCCGCGACCGCGCCGAGCAGCTTGGCGGACTCCTCGTAGCGGCCGAGGCCGGCCTCCAGTTCGGCCAGCAGCTCCGCCGAGAGGGCCTGCCCCAGCCGGTCCCCGAGGGCCAGCTGGATCTCCAGGGCGGCCACCAGCCGGGTCCGGGCCAGCGCGGGGCGGTCCTCGCGCCGCTGCACGAGCGCGTGGGCGTAGTCGGACCAGGACCGGGCCCACAGGTCGGCGGGGACGTCGTCCCCCGCGCCGTCCCCGACGGGTGCGGGCCCCGGGCCGGTGTGGGCGAGCGCCATCGCGAGGGCGGCCCGCAGCACCTCCCGGCCCGGCCCGAACTCCGGCTCCGGCGGCAGCTGGCCGAGGGCGTCACGGAACTCGTCGCCGGCCTCGCCGGGCCGGTCCTGCCACAGGGCCGCGGTGCCCCGGGCATGTGCGAGGTAGGCCAGAGCGGTGTCCTCCCCCTCCAGTACGGCCGCGGTCCAGGCCTCCACCAGCAGCGGATCGGCCGCCCCCGCCGGGCCGAAGGCGGCGGCCAGCCAGGCCGCCAGGCACAGCGCGCGGGCCGGCCGGGGCTCCGGGTGCAGGGCCAGGGCCCGCTCCAGGTGCCGGCGCCCCTCCGCCTCCAGCCCGCAGGCCGACCAGAGGAACCACAGGGACACGGCCACCTCCAGCGCCCCCGCCGGTCCGGCCTCCGACAGCGGGTCCATCGCCCGGCGCAGCTCGGGCAGTTCCCGCAGCGCCAGGGCGCGTGCCTGGGGCTGCGCCCCCGACCGCCACAGCCAGGCGGCCCGTTCGGCGATGACCCGACATCGCTCGTGGTGGCGGCGCTCGGCCAGCGCCGCCTCGGTGCCCGGGGCGTGCGCGAGCCGCCGGGCCTCGTAGGCCCGTACGGACAGGGGCAGCCGGTAGCGGCCCGGCTCCCCGGGCTCCGCGAGCAGGGCGGGGGCGAGCCGGCGCAGGGTCTCGGCGGCGTCCTCGGGGCCGAGCTCGCCGAAGCCGCAGACCTGCGCGACGGCGGCCTCGTCGAAGGAGCCCGCGAAGACGGACAGCCGGGTCCACAGCAGCCGCTCCCCGGGCGAGGACAGCCGGTGCGCGCGCAGGAGGTCGGTGCCGCCGGGGCGGTCCGCTCCCTCGGCGAGGAACCCGAGCGGGTCGGCGGTCAGCCGGTGCAGCGCCTCGGCCGGGCTGTAGCGGCCGGCGCGCCCGGCGGCCAGCTCCAGCGCGGCGGGGATCCCGTCGAGGGCGCGGCACAGGGCGGCGACGGCGGCGGCGTTGTGGTCGGTGAGCTCGAAGGAGGGGTCCGCGGCGCGCGCCCGCTGCGCGTAGAGGCGTACGGAGGCGTAGCCGGAGACCTCGGCGGCGCCGGCGCACCCGTCGGCCCCGGCCGTACGGAACGCGTCGGCTCCGGCCCGGTCGGGGAGGTCGCGGGAGGGCCGCCGACTGGCCGGATCGTGTGGCTCCGGCGGCAGGGGAAGCGGGCCCACGAAGACCTCCGCCCCGTCATGGAACCCGAGAGTCCGCTGCGAGGTGGCCAGAATTCGCACCTGCGGCAATCGAGCCAGCAGCCGGCCCGCCAGCACCCCTGCCCGCTCCCCGAGCCGCTCGCAGCCGTCGAGCACCAGCAGCGCCCGGCGGCCTTCGAGCCGCCCCTCCAACTCCCGCGCCAGGGTTCCCCGCGGCGCGGACAGGCTCGCGAGAGCGGCCCACACCACCTCCGCGCCCTCCTCGCGGACCAGGGCGCGAGCGGTCCGCGCGGCCAGCCGGGACTTGCCTATTCCCGCTGGTCCGACCAGGCTGACCAGGCGTTCCGTACGGAGCAGGGCAGCGGTGCGCGCGAGCTCGCGCTCCCGCCCCACGAAGCTCGACGGTTCGGCCGGCACCGCGTGGCGCAGGTTCGAGCCGGGGTTCCCCACACGTCCTCCTCCCGATCTCCTCAAGGCCCACTCAACCGCCTGGTGGCACGGCCGGGCCCACGAGGAGAGATGATCAGCCGAAAGCAGGGTTGACCGGCCCATGGCCGGGAGAACCACCAGGGGAAGGTATGAACTCGGCCATTTCCGCCATCGACGACACCGACCGGGCGCTCGTCCACGCACTCCAACTCGCCCCGCGCGCGAGCTGGGAGCGCCTGGCCCAGGTCCTCGGCGTGCGTCCCGAGACCCTCGCCCGCCGCTGGGAGCGGATGACCGCCGCCGGCGACGCCTGGGTCTGCGGCCTCGGGCTGCGCACGGGCAACCAGGCCCCCTGCATGGCGTGGGTCGAGGTGACGTGCGCGGCGGGCGCCGCTCCGGCGGTGGGCGCGGCCCTGACCGGCGACGCCCACACCATGGGCGTGGAGCACACCACGGGCGACCGCGACCTGCTGGCCTTCGTCGCCGTGCCGGACCTGCACATGCTGTACCAGTACCTCTCCTTCCGGGTGCAGCGGATACCGGGCGTGGTCGGCACCCGCTCCTCGATGGTCACGGCCGTGCACGCCTCCCCCGACCGCTGGCGCCTGGACCAGCTGACGCCCGCCCAGGCCGACCTGCTGACCGGGCGCGGCCGCCGCAAGGGAGCCACCGCCTCCCCGGCGCCCGTCGCCCCGATGCCGCAGGAGGACCGGCCGCTGGTGCTGGCACTGGCCGCGGACGCGCGGCGCAGCGTGGCCTCGCTGGCCCGGGAGTCGGGCATGAGCGAGTCGACCGTACGGCGCCGCCTGGGCCGCCTTGAGGCGGGGCAGAGCCTGCGCTACAGCTGTGCGATGGCCGCGGGGCTGACGGGCTGGCCGGTGTCCGCGACCGTGTGGGCGGAGGTGCCCGAGCACGAGGTGGCCGACTGCGCGGCGGTGGCCTCGGGTCTGCGCGAGACCCGGACCTGCATGTCCGTCAGCGGCCGCTGGAACTTCATGATCGGCGCCCGGCTGCGCACCATGGAGGAACTGTCGCGGTACACCGCCGACCTGACGCGGAGGATGCCGGGGCTGCGCGTGACCGACACGGCGGTGGCCCTGCACGTACGCAAGTCGCAGGCGCAGGAGCTGGACCGGACGGGCCGGCGGGTGCGGACGGTCCGGCCGGACATCTGGGCGGACACGACGCCGGTGGCCTGGGACGAGGCCCTGCCCTACGGGACCGGCCGCCCGCACGGGACGGCGTAGGAGGGTGGTCGCGGGGGCGGCCGCGGGCGCCTTCACGGGCGTCGGGTCCGCGGCGCCCGGTCCGCGGTGCCGGGCCCCCGCGGTGACGGCGGGTGCGGGGCCTCGCCGACGCGCGGCGGCGCGCACGCCACACCCGCAGTGGGTGACGTACGCGCCGCCGCGCGCGGCGCCCGGGTCCGGCCCGGCGGGCCGGGGCGGCGGGCTCAGTGGACGAAGGCCGGCTCCGCCGCGGCCTCCGCGTCCTCCGCGGCCGCGTCGCGCTTCGCACCGAGGTGGTTGAAGGCCAGATTGAGCAGGATCGCCACCACGCAGCCGGTGCTGATGCCGGAGTCGAGGACGACGAGCAGGTCCTTCGGGAAGGCGTGGTAGAAGCCGGGCGCGGCGATGGGGATCAGGCCGATGCCGACGGAGGCGGCGACGATCAGGGCGTTCTCGCCCTTCTCCATGGCCGCGCCCGCCAGGGTCTGGATGCCGCTGGCCGCGACCGAACCGAAGAGGACCACGCCGGCGCCGCCGAGGACGGGCAGCGGGACGACCCCGATCACGGAGGCGGCCATGGGACACAGGCCGAGCAGGATCAGGATGCCGCCGCCGGCGGCGACGACGAAGCGGCTGCGCACCTTGGTCATCGCCACGAGTCCGATGTTCTGGGCGAAGGCGCTGCACATGAAGCCGTTGAACAGCGGGCTGAGCGCGCTGCCGAGGGTGTCGGCGCGCAGGCCGCCCTCGATGGTCCTCGCGTCCGCGGGCCGGCCGACGATCTTGCCGAGGGCCAGGATGTCGGCGGTCGACTCGGTCATGCAGACCAGCATCACGATGCACATCGAGACGATGGCGGCGACCTGGAACTGCGGGGCGCCGAAGTGGAAGGGGGTCGGGAAGCCGACGACGGAGGCGTTCTTGACGGCGTCGAAGCTGGTCATGCCCAGCGGGAGGGCGATCAGCGTGCCGGCGACCAGGCCCAGCAGGATGGAGATCTGCTGGAGGAAACCGCGCAGGAACTTCCGCATCACCAGGACGATCGCCAGGGTGAGGGCCGCCATGCCGATGTTCTTCATGGAGCCGTAGTCGGCGGCGGCGCGGTTGCCGCCCTGCGACCAGTTGAAGGCCACCGGCAGCAGGGACACGCCGATCAGGGTGATGACGGTGCCGGTGACGACGGGCGGGAAGAAGCGTACGAGCTTGCCGAAGTAGGGGGCGGCTATGAACCCGACCACTCCGGCGACGATGATCGCGCCGAAGATGATGGGGATGGCGTCGCTCCCCTGGCCCTTGCCGATGGCGATCATCGGGGTCACACCGGCGAAGGAGACGCCGTTGACGAAGGGCAGCTTGGCGCCGATCTTCCAGAACCCGAGGGTCTGGAGCAGGGTGGCGAGCCCTGCGGTGAAGAGCGAGGCGCCCATCAGGAAGGCGGTCTCGGCGGCGGAGAGGCCGACCGCCGGTCCGACGATCATGGGCGGGGCTACGACACCCGCGTACATGGCCGCCACGTGCTGGAGACCGCTCGTGAACATCTTCAGCGGAGGCAGGGTCTCGTCGACCGGGTGCTTCTCCTCCGGTACTGCGACTGCATCTTTGCGAAACCTGGGCGTTGCGGCCACGGCTTCCTCCGGTCGGTTAAACACGTCGGCAGGGACGTGGGTGTCATGGAGGTGGTGCGAAAGCGTGCTGGTCCAGCCTGTATGGAGTTGTGGGTGCTGCTACTTCTCGTCCCAAGGGGTGCGGAATCGATTCGCCCAAAATCGGCTCCACGCGGTGGCCCCGCCCCGGTCAGGGGCCGGCGGTGCCGTGGCAAGCACGCGGTGTACGTGTCGCCTGCGGTGTGAGTGTGCGGGTGTGCGGGTGCGACGAGTCATCGCCGCCGGGCGGTCGTCGCGCGGATCACCGCTCCGGTGGCGCGGTGACCGCTCCCGGGAGCGCCGTCGGATCTCTCCTCGGGCGCTTCCCGGGAACGGCTGCCGCGGACCCCGCTCGGGTCCGCGGCCGCCGGCCGGGGGCCGTCCCCCCCGGCCGGACTCCTGGGGTTCCCCCCAGCGGTCGCTGGGGAGATCAGCCCTGGGCGGAGATCCGCGCCAGGCGCTGGGCCTCCTCGCGGGTGGAGACCGCGATGGCCTCCTCGTCCGCGAAGAGCAGCCGGTTGTTCTCGACGATCTGCTTGCCGTTGACGAACGAGGCGGTGACCGGGGCGGCCGCGCCGAAGACGAGCGCGGTGACCGGGTCGGCGATCGAGGAGTGCAGGAAGGTGTTGAGGTTCCACAGCACCAGGTCGGCGTTCTTGCCGGCCTCCAGCGAACCGATGTTGTCGGCGCGGCCGAGGACCTGGGCGCCGCCGTAGGTGCCCAGGCGCAGCGACTGGCGCGCGTTGAGCGCGGCCTCGCGGTGCACCGGGTTCAGGCGGTTGATCAGCAGCGCGTTGCGCAGCTCGGTGTGCAGCTCACCGGACTCGTTGGAGGCGGTGCCGTCCACGCCGAGGCCGACCGGTACGCCGGCGGCCAGCATGTCGGGGACGCGGGCGATGCCGGCGGCCAGACGGGCGTTGGAGGACGGGCAGTGCGCGACACCGGTCTTGGTGCGGGCGAACGCGGCGATGTCGGAGTCGTTCATGTGGACGCTGTGCGCCATCCACACGTCCTCGCCGAGCCAGCCGGTCGACTCGAAGTAGTCGGTCGGGCCCATGCCGAAGAGCTCGTGGCAGAACTTCTCCTCCTCGACCGTCTCCGAGCCGTGCGTGTGCATGCGCACGCCCAGGCGGCGGGCCAGCTCGGCGCCCTGCTTCAGCAGTTCGGTGGAGACCGAGAAGGGGGAGCACGGGGCGACCGCGACCTGCGTCATCGAGTCGGCGGAGGCGTCGTGGAACTTCTTGATGGTCGCCTCGGTGTCGGCCAGGGCGCCCTCAAGGGTCTCGACGGCGTGGTCCGGCGGCAGGCCGCCGTCCTTCTCGCTGCGGTCCATGGAGCCGCGGGCGAGGGTGAAGCGGACGCCCATCTCGGACGCGGCGCGGATGATCGCGCCGGAGAGGTCGCCGGAGTTCTTGGGGTAGACGTAGTGGTGGTCCATCGCGGTGGTGACACCACCGCGGGCCATCGCGGCCAGGGAGCCCTGCGCGGCCACGTACGCCATCTGCTCGTCGATGCGCGCCCAGGTCGGGTACAGCGCGACGAGCCAGTTGAAGAGGTTGTGGTCGGTGGCCAGGCCACGCGTGATCCACTGGTAGAAGTGGTGGTGCGTGTTGACCAGACCGGGGGTCACGAGGTGCCCGGTGCCGTCGATCCGGCGGACGACGTTGTCGAGGTTCTCGGGGGCTTTGCCCGCGCCGATGGACTCGATCTTGTTGCCGGCGATGACGATGTGACCCGAGGCGTACTCGGTGTCGTTCGCGTCGACGGTAGCGATCGCACAGTTCTCGATGACGATGCGCTCTACGGCGCTGTCATGGGCTGCCGGTGCCATGGGACTTCCTCGTGCTTTCAGTGGCGGTGCGGGCACGGCAAAACCCAGGGGATTTGAGTGCCGGAGCCGGGGGCCTGACAGCTGACAGTACTGCCGCCCCGTGTGCTGGTCCGGGTGCCGATTCAGGAAGTTGTGGGGGTGTCGCGCCCCGGGGCCACTGCGGAGCCCCGGGGCGCGCGTGCACTGCTCAGAGGTTGGTCATGTCCACGGGGATACGGGCGTCAGCGCCGTCGCGGAGGACCGTCGCCTCGATCAGACCGTACGGGCGGTCCGCGGCGAAGTAGACCTCGTTGTCGTTCTTGAGGCCGAAGGGCTCCAGGTCGACGAGGAAGTGGTGCTTGTTCGGGAGCGAGAAGCGGACCTCGTCGATCTCCGAACGGTGGTTGATGATGCGCGAACCCATCTGGTACAGGGTCTGCTGGAGCGACAGGGAGTAGGTCTCCGCGAAGGCCTGGAGCATGTGCTTCCTGGTCTCGGCGTAGGACTTCTCCCAGTTGGGCATCCGCTGCTCGTCGTCGGTCCAGTTGAAGCGCCAGCGGCCCGACACCTGGGTGGCCAGGATGCGGTCGTACGCCTCCTGCAGGGTCGTGTACTTGTCCTTCACGTAACCCCAGAACTCGGAGTTCGTGGAGTTCATGACGATCAGGTCCTTGAGGCCGGAGATGACCTCCCAGTTCTGGCCGTCGTACGTGATCTGGGTGACGCGGGTCTCCATGCCCTTGCGGACGAAGGAGTGGTTGACCTCGTCGGCGCCGATGAACTTGGAGTTGGCGTCCGAGGTCGCGATGCGGTCCCAGGCGTACTCTTCGATCCGGATGCGCGCGCGCTGGATCGGCTCCTGGCTGTTCACGAACCAACGCGCCAGGTGGATGCCGAACTGCTCGGCGGACTCGATGCCGTACTCCTTGGCGAACGCGTACACCGTGTTCTTGGTGGTGTCCGTCGGGAGGACGTTGGCGTTCGAGCCGGAGTAGTGGACGTCGTCCATGTCGCCGGAGAGGGCGACCGAGACGTTCAGGTCCTTGATGTGGTGGGTGTCGCCGTCCCGCGTGATCTTGACGACGCGGTTCTCTGCCTTGCCGTACTGGTTCTGGCCCAGAATCGTGGCCATGCTAGCTCCCTCGGTAAACGGAGTAGCCGAACGGGTTGAGCAGCAGCGGTACGTGGTAGTGCTCGCCCGGGTTCACCGCGAAGGTGATGGTTACCTCGGGGAAGAACGCACCGCTGTCCCTTACGCGGGGGGCGTCCTGCTGCGCCTCGGCTTGCTTCTTCGAAAAGTACGTCTCGGTCTCGAAGTCGAGACGTACGTGTGTGGTGCCCTCCGGCAGGGCCGGCAGGTCCTTGCAGCGTCCGTCGGCGTCGGTGGCGCTGCCGCCCAGGGCCGCCCACTCGCCGTCGAGGCCCGCGCGGGCCGACAGGGAGATGGCGACGCCCTCGGCGGGGCGGCCGATGCTGGTGTCCAGGATGTGGGTGGACACCGACGCGGTGGTCTCGGTGCTCATGGTCACTCTCCTTCTGCGAGTTCGGCGAGGCGGGTCAGGCGGATCCGGTTGATCTTCACGAGCTCGCCGCGGGCGATCTCTCGCTCCTGCTCGGCGCTGTTCTCGATCCGGACCTTGACCGCGTCCCGCATGAACTCACCGGTCGCACCGGTGGCGCAGATGAGGAAGACGTGGCCGAACTTCTCCTGGTAGGCCAGGTTCAGCTCCAGGAGCTCGGTCTTGAGCTCCTCCGAGGCACCGGCCATGCCACGCTGCTCGCGGGCGGAGGTCGGGTCTCCCGGCTTCGGCCGGCCGATCGGCGCGTGGCCTCCCATCGCCTCGCCCAGGTCCTGCGCCGTGAGTTCCGCCATGGCGGACTCGTTGGCGGCGAACAGGGCGTCGGCGGTGGCGAAGGGGCGCTGGGCGAGCATCTTGCTCCCCCACGCCGAACTGGCGCACACCTCGTGGAGCTCGGCCGTGGCCGCGCTGTCGTCCAAGGCGTTGAACCGGGTGAGACCCGGGGTCGGACTCGAAGTCACGGTAGGCCTCCGTGGCCTGTTGTTGCTTGACGGGCTGCGCATAGCTAACGCCCTCCACAACACCGCGTCAACACTTTGTTGAAACTTCCCGTACACAAAAGCCGCCGCCCGGGTGAATTGGGCGGCGGCTCGTCACCACGGGTTATTCAATCCTCACCCTTGGCTGTCTTTTCGGGCTTCGTTTGAGCTGCGGCGTCCCGGTTCAAGTAGTTGTAGACCGTGAAACGGCTGACGCCCAGGGCGCTCGCGACCGTTTCCACACCGTGCCGCACCGAGAAGGCGCCCCGCGCCTCCAGTATCCGCACCACGTCCTGCTTGGCCTTGCGGTCGAGCTGCGCCAACGGTACGCCGTGGCGGCGCTCCAGCACGGCAAGGATGCGGTCCAGCGAGTCGGAGAGCTGGGGCAGGCGCACGGCCAGCAGCTCCTGGCCCTCCCACGCGAGCACGACGTCGTCGGGCTCGGCCAGGGCGGGGTCCATCATCTCGCCGCCCATCGCGTCCACCAGCGGCTTGACCGCGGCGACGAAGGGGTGGTCGCGGGGCTCGGTCATGCGCCGTCCTCCCCGATCACGTTGACCTGGAGCGAGACGCGGGTCGCGCCGGCGTCCAGGGAGTCGCGCAGCAGCGCGGCGACGGCGGTCAGCACCCGGTCGGAGTCGCCCTCGGCGGTGTTTCCGAACGGGCCGACGTCGACCGCGTCCAGCTCGGCCTTCTGGATGACCTCGCGGGCGGCCACGGCGTGGGCGGGAGCCTCTTCGAGGTCGAAGGGCTCGGTCGTGAACTCAACTCTCAATCGCACGCCGCCAAGCTACCCGGCAGTCCTGAGATTCCGGGAGCCCGCACTTGACAAGTACGACGGTCGGCTTGCAGTCTTCCATCAAGCAGAAAATAACTTCCGCAATACGGAAGGAGCGCACACCCCTCATGGGATACACGGACCAGCGCTTCGATGTGAACCTGTCGATCCTCTTCACGGAACTCCCGCTCCTGGAGCGCCCCGCGGCCGCCGCCGCGGCGGGCTTCACCGCGGTCGAGCTGTGGTGGCCCTGGATCGAGACCCCCACCCCCGCTCAGGAGGAGCTGGACGCCCTCAAGAAGGCTCTTGAGGACGCCGGCACCCAGCTGGTGGGACTGAACTTCTACGCCGGCCGGCTGCCGGGCCCGGACCGCGGCGCGGTATCGGTCCCCGGCGAGGAGTCGGACCGCTTCAACGCCAACATCAACGTGGCGGCGGACTTCGCCGCCTCGGTCGGCTGCAAGGCGCTCAACGCCCTGTACGGCAACCGCGTCGAGGGCGTGGACCCGGCGGTCCAGGACGAGCTGGCCCTGAAGAACCTGGTCGTCGCGGCCCAGGCCGCGGACCGGGTGGGCGCGATCCTCCTGATCGAGACCCTCAACAAGCCCGAGTCGCCGCTCTACCCCCTGGTGAGCGCCCCGGCCGGCATCGAGGTGGTGGACAAGGTGAACGAGGCCACCGGCCTCGGGAACGCCAAGTTCCTCCTCGACCTGTACCACCTGGCGATGAACGATGAGGACCTCTCCGAGGTCATCGAAAAGTACGCCGCCAAGACCGGGCACGTCCAGATCGCGGACAAGCCGGGACGCGGTGCCCCCGGCACCGGCGAGCTGCCCCTCGAGGACCTCCTCGACCAGCTGAAGAAGGCCGGCTACCAGGGCTTTGTCGGCCTGGAGTACAAGGCCGCCGACGCCGCCGCGTCCTTCGACTGGCTCCCGGCCGAGGCCCGGGCCGCCAAGTAAGAGGACGAAGTCCGGGCGATCGGCCAGGCACCTCACGCACTTTTCGTACGAAGCATTAAGAGAAGGACCCTCATCATGAGCAACTCCGCTGCGCTCCCGAAGATCGCCTGGATCGGCCTCGGAATCATGGGCTCCCCCATGTCCGAGAACCTCCTCAAGGCCGGCTACTCGGTCACCGGCTTCACCCTGGAGCAGGACAAGCTGGACCGCCTGGCCGCCGCCGGCGGCACCGCGGCCGGCTCGATCGCCGAGGCCGTCGCCGACGCCGACGTCATCATCACGATGGTGCCCGCCTCCCCGCAGGTCGAGGCCATCAACTACGGCCCGAACGGCATCCTCGAGAACGCCAAGTCCGGTGCGCTGATCATCGACATGTCGTCGATCACCCCGCAGACCTCCGTCGACCTGGCGAAGAACGCCGCCGAGAAGGGCATCCGCGTCATCGACGCCCCGGTGTCCGGCGGCGAGGCCGGCGCCATCGAGGCCGTGCTGTCGATCATGGTGGGTGGCGAGCAGGCCGACTTCGACGCCGCGCTCCCGATCCTGGAGACCCTCGGCAAGGTCATCGTGCTGTGCGGTCCGCACGGCTCGGGCCAGACGGTGAAGGCCGCCAACCAGCTCATCGTCGCGGTGAACATCCAGGCGTGCGCCGAGGCCGTCGTCTTCCTCGAGAAGTCCGGCGTGAACCTCGAGGCCGCCCTCGACGTCCTCAACGGCGGTCTGGCCGGCTCCACGGTCCTGACCCGCAAGAAGGACAACTTCCTGAACCGCGACTTCAAGCCCGGCTTCCGGATCGACCTGCACCACAAGGACATGGGCATCGTCACCGACGCCGCCCGCAACGTCGGTGCGGCCCTGCCGGTCGGCGCGGTCGTCGCCCAGCTGGTCGCCTCGCTGCGCGCCCAGGGTGACGGCGGCCTGGACCACTCCGCGCTGCTGCGCGCGGTCGAGCGCCTCTCCGGCGCCCAGGTCTGATCCCCGCGGCGGCCAGCTCCCCCGGGCCGGCCGCCCTCCCCCCGCCCTGACGGGGGCCTGAGTTTCCGGATGGTGCCGGTGCTGACACCTGTCCTGTCGCGCCCAAGTGCCGGCACCGTCCGGATCACCTCTCCTCTCTCTTTCTTTTAAACAAACTGTTGACGTCGAGTTCACGCCGAAATTAGGCTGTTCCGCATGACGGAAGACGCTTTCCGTCAGCAGTTACCCGTACGGAAGGTCACCATGTCGAAGCGCACGCTGACGACCGAGTCCGGCGCCCCGGTCGCCGACAACCAGAACTCCGCCACCGCCGGCGTCGGTGGCCCGCTCCTGATCCAGGACCAGCAGCTCCTGGAGAAGCTCGCCCGCTTCAACCGCGAGCGCATCCCGGAGCGCGTCGTGCACGCCCGCGGCTCGGGCGCGTACGGCTACTTCGAGGTGACCGACGACGTCACCGCGTACACCAGCGCGGCGTTCCTGAACACCGTCGGCAAGAAGACCGAGACCTTCCTGCGCTTCTCCACCGTGGCCGACTCCCTCGGTGGCGCGGACGCCGTCCGCGACCCGCGCGGCTTCGCGCTCAAGTTCTACACCGAAGAGGGCAACTACGACCTCGTCGGCAACAACACCCCGGTGTTCTTCATCAAGGACCCGATCAAGTTCCCCGACTTCATCCACTCCCAGAAGCGCGACCCCTTCACGGGCAAGCAGGAGCCGGACAACGTCTGGGACTTCTGGGCGCACGCCCCCGAGGCCACGCACCAGATCACCTGGCTGATGGGTGACCGCGGCATCCCGGCCTCCTACCGCCACATGAACGGCTACGGCTCCCACACCTACCAGTGGACCAACGCCCAGGGCGAGGCCTTCTTCGTCAAGTACCACTTCAAGACGAACCAGGGCATCCGCTGCCTCTCGGGCGAGCAGGCCGCCGAGCTCGTCGGCCAGGACGCCAACTCGCACCAGACCGACCTGCTCCAGGCGATCGAGCGCGGCGTGAACCCGAGCTGGACCCTCTACGTCCAGATCATGCCCGCCGCCGAGGCCGCGGACTACCGCTTCAACCCGTTCGACCTCACCAAGGTGTGGCCGCACGCCGACTACCCGCTGCAGCGCGTGGGCCGCCTGGTCCTCGACCGCAACCCGGACAACGTCTTCGCCGAGGTCGAGCAGTCCGCCTTCTCCCCGAACAACTTCGTCCCGGGCATCACCGCCTCGCCGGACAAGATGCTCCAGGGCCGCCTGTTCGCGTACGCCGACGCCCAGCGCTACCGCCTCGGCGTGAACCACACCCAGCTGCCGGTCAACGCCCCGAAGGCGACGAAGGCCGACAACTACGGCCGCGACGGCGTCATGGCGCTGCGCAACGGCTCGCGCCACGACAAGAACTACGAGCCCAACTCGTACCAGGGCCCCGCCGAGACCGGCATAGCCCTCGGTGCCCCGAAGGCCGTCTCCGGCTACACGGGCACCCACGAGGCCCCGGCCCACACCAAGGACGACGACTTCTTCCAGGCCGGTGAGCTCTACCGCCTGATGTCGGAGGCCGAGAAGCAGCGCCTGGTGGCGAACATCGCCGGCGGCCTGTCTCAGGTCACCCTCGAGGACGTCATCGAGAAGAACCTGGCTCACTTCCACGCCGCGGACGCCGACTACGGCCGCCGCGTCGAGGAGGCCGTCCGCGCCCTGCGCGACGCCTGAGCCGACAAGCTGCACCGGGGGCCTGACGGGAGGTCAGGTCCCGGGTGCCGAGCCCGCACCGCGGACCCGGATGAGGGGTGGTACGCGGTGGGGGCAGGACGAGGACCGTGGCGGGCGAGCGAGCCAGTGCGGTGGTAATGGGTTCCGAGGCCCGTCTCTTGACCTGAGGGAGACGACGCCGGAGTTCTCGTCGCCCGACCGCCACGGTCCCAGCCACTCCTCTGTACAGAGGGGCCACGCACAGGGCCCCCTCCGTATGGAGGAGAACCTTCCGACTCCGCCCGGCGGTGCGAACGTCCTGTCGCGCCAGCCTCGCTCCGTCGGGCGGTAACAACCAGAGAGCCGAGTCACGGACGGTCCCGTGACTCGGCTCTTTGCCGTTCACCCCACCGAGCGGGCCGCCGTCCGGATCAGGTCCAGGACCGCCTCGGGCCGGGACAGCATGGGGGTGTGCGAGGACTCGACCTCGGCGACGGTGGCCCCCATCCGCTGAGCGCAGAACCGCTGGAGCTCCGGGTTGACCGCGTGGTCCCGCGTGGCGACGAGGAACCAGCTGGGCCGGGTCCGCCAGGCCGGCTCGTCGAGCCTGGAGCCCAGGACCTCCGCGCGCGGGGCGCCCTGCGTCGCCCACACCAGCTGCTGCTCCGCCTGGGGCAGGTCCCCGCAGAAGTGGGAGATGCCGTCACGGGCGATCCAGATGCGCCCGTCCTCGTTGTCCAGGTGGGAGAAGAGCGGCGGCGGGTCGAACTTCCCGATCAGCTCCTCGGGGGACTCGCCGGCGTCCGGACCCAGGGCGGCGACGTAGACGAGCCCCTTCACCCGCTCGTCCGTACCGGCGGCGGTGATGACGTACCCGCCCCAGGAGTGCCCCACGAGGACGGCCGGCGCGCTGACGCGCCCCAGGGCACGGTGGACGGCGTCCACGTCCCCTTCCAGGGAGTCCAGGGTGTTCTGCGCGGAGACGACCTCGTGGCCCTCGCTCTGGAGGACCGGGATCAGCTTGCTGTAACAGGACCCGTCGGCCCACAGCCCGTGGGCGAAGACGATGCTCGGCTTGCTCGGCGACATGTACGTGCTCCTCCGGTAGGACGACCGCGCCCCGCACGGACTCCACAGCCCGCCGGCCACCCCCAGCAGTCCACACCAGTCCCCGCCGCCCCGCATCCCGACGGCCCCCTCACTCACGCCCACGGGCCCCGTACCCCCCAACGCCCCGCGGCCCCCGCCCCTCCGGGTGGAGGAACGGGGGCCGCGGGGTGCGTACGGGGTGTGATCAGACCTGGAGGGCCTTGATCGCGGTCGGGGCGTGGCCCGGCTCGGTCGCGAGCTCTTCGAACTCGGTGACGTCGCTCATGTCGACCGTCTTGCTCATCGCGATGTTGGTGACGCGCTCCAGGATGGCCTCGACGACGACCGGGACCTGGAACTCCTGCGCCAGCTTCTTGGCCTCCTCGAAGGCCTCGCCCAGCTTGTCCGGGTCGGTGACGCGGATGGCCTTGACGCCCAGGCCCTCGGCGACCTTGACGTGGTCGACGCCGTAGACGCCGATCTCCGGGGTGTTGATGTTCTCGAACTCGAGGTTGACCTCGAAGTTGATGCCGAGGCCGCCCTGCGCCTGGCGGATCAGGCCCAGGTAGGCGTTGTTCACGAGGACGTGGACGTAGGGGACCTTGTGCTGGGCGGCGACCGCCAGCTCCTCGATCATGAACTGGAAGTCGTAGTCGCCGGAGAGGGCGACGACCGGGACGTCCGGCTGCGCGGTGGCGGCGCCGATGGCGGCCGGGATGGTCCAGCCGAGGGGGCCGGCCTGGCCGCAGTTGACCCAGTGGCGCGGCTTGTAGACGTGCAGGAACTGCGCGGCCGCGATCTGGGAGAGGCCGATGGTGGTGACGTAGCGGGTCTCCGGGCCGAACGCCTTGTTCATCTCCTCGTAGACGCGCTGCGGCTTCATGGGGATGTTCTCGAAGTGCGTACGGCGCTGCAGGGTGGCCTTGCGCTCCTGCGCGGAGGCGGCCCAGGCGGAGAAGTCGGGGAGCTTGCCCTCGGCCTTCCACTCCTTGGCGACCTCGATGAAGAGCTCCAGGGCGACCTTGGCGTCGGAGGCGATGCCGAAGTCGGGGGCGAAGATCTTGCCCAGCTGGGTGGGCTCGATGTCGACGTGGACGAACTTGCGGCCCTTGGTGTAGGCGTCCAGGTTGTAACCGGTGTGACGGTTGGCCCAGCGGTTGCCGATGCCGATGACCGTGTCCGACTCCAGGAACGTGGCGTTGCCGTAGCGGTGCGCGGTCTGGACGCCGACCATGCCGGCGGCCAGCTCGTGGTCGTCCGGGATGGTGCCCCAGCCCATGAGGGTGGAGATGACCGGGATGCCCGTCAGCTCGGCGAACTCGACCAGCAGGTCGGAGGCGTCGGCGTTGATGATGCCGCCGCCGGCGACGATCAGCGGGCGCTCGGCCTCCAGCAGGAAGCCCAGGGCCTTCTCGGCCTGGGCGCGGCTGGCCTGCGGCTTGTAGACCGGCAGCGGGGTGTAGGTCTCGGGGTCGAACTCGATCTCGGTCAGCTGGACGTCGATCGGCAGGTCGATCAGGACCGGACCCGGACGGCCGGAGCGCATCAGGTGGAAGGCCTGCTGGAAGACGCCGGGGACCTGCGCGGCCTCCAGGACCGTGGTGGCGGCCTTGGTGACGGGCTTGGCGATGGTGGCGATGTCGACGGCCTGGAAGTCCTCCTTGTGGAGCTTCGAGACCGGAGCCTGACCGGTGATGCAGAGGATCGGGATCGAGTCCGCGATGGCGGAGTACAGGCCGGTGATCATGTCGGTGCCGGCCGGGCCCGAGGTACCGATGCAGACGCCGATGTTGCCCGCCTGGGCACGGGTGTAGCCCTCGGCCATGTGCGAGGCGCCCTCGACGTGGCGGGCCAGCGTGTGCGCGATGCCGCCCACGTTCTTGAGCTCGCGGTAGAACGGGTTGATCGCAGCACCGGGCACGCCGAACGCTTGTTCGACACCCTCGAGCTTGAGGATCTCAACTGCGGCAGCGGCGGCTGTCATACGAGGCATCAGGTTCTCCTGCGGGTCTGGCGGTCAGACTTTTTCCGTCATCCGGAATTTTTGTTCTGCTATACGGAACAAGCTAAGGCGCGACTTCGCGCACGTCAAGGCGCCGAGGCACCCCCGAACCCACCAAAAGCCGCATTGCGTTCGGTGAGTTGTACAAATGACCGGGCCCGGAGCCGGATCGGCGTGAATCGGCCGGTCCTCGTCCCGCCGGGGTCGCCGGTGGTGGAGCATGGAGCCACGCACAGCGACGGAGGGGGTCCAGGTCTCATGGCGGAAGCGGTACCGGTGCGCTGTCCTTCGTGCCGGCGCGAGAACGGTTACAGCGTCCCGGTCTATCCCTGCGCCTGCGGGAGCCCGGTCGCACCGCCCCTGGACCTGGCCGCCCCGGCCGTCCCCCTCACGCACCGCAACTGGTCGGAGGCCTGGGTGACCGTGCGCTGCGCGGCCTGCGGGCGGGAGAGCGAGTGGCCGCACCCGGAGGTCGGCTGCGGCTCCTGCGGGACGGTAGTACGGGTGCCCGTGCATCCGGTGGAGCGGCCGCCGGCGGACCGGCCGGCCGGGGAGGCCGGGGAGGCCGGGGCGTCTGCCGGGGACACCGGCGCGTCGGGCGGGGGCGCGGCAGCGGGCGCGCGGGACGGCGTACGGCGGGACGCGGGGCGGGCGGAGCCCGGCGACGGTGCGGGTGGCCCGGGCGACCCGGAGGGTGCGGGCGGCGCCGGGCCCCGGACGGGCGCCCCCGCCACCGGGCAGCCCGCGGTGTCGCGGCCGGCGTTCCGGCCCGTGACCATCCGTACCGCGCGGGACGCGGTGGTCACCGCCGCGCTGTACCTGCGCTGGCTCGGCTTCCAGGACGTGCGCCAGCCCGACCAGGTCCCGATCCCGTCGGCGGTGGTGGACCTGCGGGCGCCCGGGGTGGTGGCGCAGGTGGACCCGACCACGGCGCCGGCCGGGCTGCGGGCGGTGGAATGCGTGTGGCTGAACGGCCTGACGGCCTCCGCGACCAGCGTCTACTTCTCCCTGGCCGGGTACACCGAGGAGGCTCGGAGCCGGGCGGACGACCTGGGGATACCGCTGTTCGTGATGGACCTGACGGGCATGCCGCAGCCGGTCAACGACCCGGCGGACCGGCTGGTGGGAATGGGGGCCTAGGCTCTGGGGCTGTTGATGTCCGTATCGACGTTCGACGTCTCGGACGCCATCGTGAACACCGTCCCGACGCCCCTTCCCCCGCCGAGGAGAGCCCGATGAGCCTGTACGACATCCCGCTGACGACCCTGGACGACGAGCCCACCAGCCTGGCGGCCCACCGGGGCAAGGCCATCCTCCTGGTGAACACCGCCTCCCAGTGCGGGCTCACCCCCCAGTACTCGGGACTGGCCCGGCTGCAGTTCAAGTACGAGGAGAAGGGCTTCACCGTCATCGGTGTGCCCTGCAACCAGTTCGGCGGGCAGGAGCCGGGCACCGCGGAGGACATCCAGACCTTCTGCGCGGCCGGCTTCGGCGTGACCTTCCCGATGCTGGAGAAGTCCGAGGTGAACGGCGAGAACCGGCACCCCCTCTACCAGGAGCTGGTGAAGACCCCGGACGCCGAGGGTGAGGCGGGGGACATCCAGTGGAACTTCGAGAAGTTCCTGATCTCCCCCGCCGGCGAGGTCGTCGCGCGCTTCCGCCCGCGCACCGAGCCCGAGGCCCCCGAGGTCATCGCCGCGATCGAGGCGCAGCTGCCGGGCTGAGGCCCCTGGGCCGCGCAGGCCGCAGGCCCGTGGGCCTCGGGCGCGTGGGCCTCGGGCGCGTGGGCCTCGGGCGCGTGGGCCTCGGGCCGGTACGCCTCGGGCCGGTACGCCCGTAGGCCCGTACGCCGTACCTAGCCCAGGTCGGCCTCGTCGTACTCGCGCGTCGAGCCGGCCGCGGTGAGCTCCCGCAGCTCGACCCGGCGGATCTTGCCGGAGACGGTCTTGGGAAGCTCGGCGAACTCGATGCGCCGGATCCGCTTGTAGGGGGAGAGGACCGCCCGGGAGTGCTCGAAGAGCGCCCGGGCGGTCTCCTCGCCGGGCTCCCAGCCGGCGGCGAGGGTGACGTACGCCTTCGGCACCGCCAGGCGGAGCTCGTCGGGGGCGGGGACGACGGCCGCCTCGGCCACGGCCTCGTGCTCCAGGAGGGCGCTCTCCAGCTCGAACGGGCTGATCTTGTAGTCGGAGGCCTTGAAGACGTCGTCGGCGCGGCCCACGTAGGTGAGGTAGCCGTCGGCGTCGCGGGAGGCGATGTCGCCGGTCCGGTAGAGGCCGTCGGCCATGGCCTCGGCGGTGCGCTCGGGATCGTCGCGGTAGCCGGTCATCACCCCGGCGGGGGCATGGCGCAGGTCCACGCACAGCTCTCCCTCGACGGGGGACTCCTTGCCGGTGACGGCGTCCAGCAGGACGATCTCGTACCCGGGCGCGGGGCGGCCCATGGACCCGGGCTTCACCTCGGCGCCGGGGAAGTTCCCGACCTGGAGGGTGGTCTCGGTCTGGCCGAAGCCGTCGCGGATGGTGATGCCCCAGGCGTCCCGGACCCGTTCGATCACCTCGGGGTTCAGCGGCTCGCCGGCGGCGACGGCCTCGCGCGGGGGCTTGTGCAGCTTGGTGAGGTCGGACTGGATCAGCATCCGCCAGACGGTGGGCGGGGCGCAGAAGGTGGTGACGCCGCCGCGGTCCATCTCGGCCATGAGGCGCTCGGCGTCGAAGCGGGTGTAGTTGTGGACGAAGACGGTCGCGCCCGCGTTCCAGGGGGCGAAGATGTTGGACCAGGCGTGCTTGGCCCAGCCGGGCGAGGCGATGTTGAGGTGGACGTCGCCGGGGCGCAGCCCGAGCCAGTACATGGTGGACAGGTGTCCGATCGGGTACGAGGCGTGCGTGTGCTCGACCAGCTTGGGGCTGGCGGTGGTGCCCGAGGTGAAGTAGAGCATCAGGGGGTCGGTGGCGAGGGTGACGCCGTCCGGGGTGAAGTCGCAGTCGGTGGCGTACATGTCCTCCAGCCGCCGCCACCCGGTGGGGACCTCGGTCCCGGCGGCGACGCGGGTGTAGGTGCCGGGAACCTCGTCGAACTTGTGGGTGTCCTCGGCGCGGGCGATGACGTGGCGTACCCGGCCGCGGTCGACCCGGTCGCGCAGGTCGGCGGGGCCGAGCAGCGGGGTGGCGGGGATGACGACGGCGCGCAGCTTCATCGCGCCGAGCATCACCTCCCACAGCTCTCTCTGGTTGCCGAGCATGACGAGGATCCGGTCGCCGGCGGCGACGCCCTGGGCGCGGAGCCAGTTGGCGGCGGAGTCCGACCGGTTCGCCATCTCCCCGAAGGAGACGGACCGACTGGTGCCGTCCTCCTCGACGATGCGCAGGGCGTCGGCGCCGTTGCCCGTCGCGATGTGGTCGAACCAGTCGAGGGCCCAGTTGAAGCGCTCGGGGCGGGGCCAGGTGAAGCCGGCGTGGGCGGCGTCGTACTTCCCGCGGTGTTCGAGCAGGAAGTCCCGCGCGGCCTGGAAGCTTTCGGTGGCGCTGTTCTCCGTCATGAGAGGCATCGTGCCGCGCCGGGAGGGACCTCCACCAGGGCGGCGTCAGCCGTGGATTGACCCGAAGCGGACGGGCCCGGGCGCGCCGCCCATCGCGGCGAGCAGGGCTTCGCCCTCGGCGACGATCTCTTCCTTCTCCTGCTTCTCCTCCTTCCCCGGCCGTGTCCGCGTACCGAAGAGCTCGACGGTCAGGCGCGGCCGTCCGCCGGCGTCGTCGATGCGCCAGAGGCCGGCGAGGAACCCGTCGACGAGGAGGGTGCAGTGGGCCTGGTTCCCGGTCCAGCTGCGGCCCTTGGCCTGCGGGGGGATCACGCGGGAGCGGTCGGCGTGGGAGAGCAGCAGGTTGTCGAACTCGGGGAGGAAGCGGGGCGGCGCCGGGGTGCCGGCGTCGGGGCGGGGCGCGTCGGGCAGGTCGAAGAGCTCGATGCCGTTCTCGTCGCGGAAGGCGGCCAGCCGCGGGCGCAGCCGCTCGAAGGCCTCGCGCAGCCGGGTGAGCCCGGCCCAGGTCTGCATGTCCTTGACGGAGGCGGGCCCGAAGGCACCCAGGTAGCGCAGCACGACGTCGTCGACGCCGTCCGACGCGCGCTCCTGCGGGGTCTCCCCCACCCAGGCCTCCACCGTCGTCAGCCGCACCTGCCCGCTGCGGCCCCACACCCCGCGCGGGGTGACCTGCACGAGCGGGAGCAGGCAGCGGGCGGCGACGGCCAGCGCCTGCGGGTCGGCGGAGGGCCACTCCAGCAGCAGCTCCTCGCGGATCTCCCCCATGGTGCGCGGCTCGGCCTCGACGAAGGCCCGGGCGCGCCGGGCGAGCCGTTCCAGGTCCACGCCGACGAGCCCCTTGCGGAAGTAGCCGACCTCCCGGTCGCGGGCCCCCTGCACGAGCGGCCGCAGTCCCAGCGCGTCCCGGACGGTGTGGGTGTGGATGGTGGACCGCATGGTCACCATCCGGACGACCTTCCGCTCCTCCATCAGCCGGGCCAACGCCTCCGGCCGGAACCCGGCGAGCCGGGCGTGGAGCTGGAAGTACGGGGGTTTCACGTTCTGCGCCTGGAGTCCGAGCAGGTGCGCGACGGCGTCCTCGGGGGACATCTCGGCGCGGCTCAGCAGCAGCTGGCGGGCGAGCGTGGCACGGTTCAGCGCGCGGGTGTCGAGCACGGGATTCGTCCTGGAAGCCATACCGGCAACCTATCCCCGATAGCGGACACCCCCTGTCCGCAACGACCCGACCGGCAATTCTGCCGAACCACCCAACCGCCGCCCCTCCCGCGGTCGGTCCGCGTCAACGCTCCAGGACGACGTCGAGGTGCTCTTGCACCCGCTCGAACAGGCGGTACGGGATGTATCCGGAGATCTCGGCGAGGGCCGCCCAAGCGCGTTCACTGCGGCTCGGCCCCGGTCCGGAGGAGCGGGGTGAGCAGATCGACCGCTTCCTCCCACGGGAAGCGGTCGGCCCCGCCGCCGGACTTCGGGCGGTGGGGCTCGTAGCTGCCGATCAGCACGCCCATCTCGCGGAGCTCGTCGATACTGCGCCGGTAGGCCCGGTGGGCGGCGAGCGCGGTGTTCACATAGGGCAGCAGGACCGTGGGGATGCCCATGCCGGGGGCTTCGCAGAGGATGCCGAGCGCGAGGTTGTCGGCGAAGCCGGCGGCCCACTTGTTGACCGTGTTGAACGTGGCCGGCGCGACCGCGATGGCATCGGCCCGCGGGTAGGTCCGCGCCTCGCCGGGCGAGCGCCAGGCGGACCGGACCGGGTACCCGGTCCGCCCCTCGATCGCCCAAGCGTCGAGGAACTCGAGACCCTGTGGTCGGCGGGGCGGCGTACGTCCTGGGCGGCGCAGGTCTCGGCGATCCGCCGGGCCCGGTAGACGTCGACGAGGTGGCCCCTGCTGTGCGTAGGGGCGGGCGGGTTACACCCACAGTGCGGTTCGGCTGTCGGGTACCGGGTTGTGGCGCAGCGCGACCGGGTGACCGGAACCTCACAGGACCACCCCGTTCAACCACATCTTCCGCTTCCTCTTTGCCCTCTGGGCAGCAGATGAGCCGCGACCACGCCACTGTCTTGAAGGGGCCGCCACTCAGCGAGCAGGCTGTTCCCGCAAATGGGACAAGACCTCCGCGACCGACAGGTCGTAGTGGTCCTTGTCTCCTTCCCAGCGGGCCATGACCGCGACCGCCGCATCGGCCATATCCGCAGGCAACCCGGCGGCGCGGAGCGTTTCGGCGATGTCCTCCATCTCCGGAGCCCAGCGCCAGGCGCGTGCGGCCACGCTGGGCAGGTATCCAGGGGCCGAGAGGATGTTGGACGCCATCACCTGTGCCTCGGCCGTGAGCTCGTCCCCGACGCCATGAGCATGGGCCAGCGCGTGGGCCACGCCGGCGAGGGTTCGGGCGGCCTTCTGGTAACTGGCGAACGCCATCTTCAGCGCGGAGGCTGAGCCGATGCCGCCGCTCGCGCGGCGGACGAGCAATGCGGTGTCCTTGAACACGGGCTGCACCGTGTCCACGGCCTGGGCTTCGCCCGCGAGGTAGAAACGAGCAGCCCGCCGGCCACCGGGCGGCGGGCCGAAGATCGCACCGTCGAGGACCATGGCGCCCGGCCTGATCTCCTCCGCGATGCGCTGCATTCGCTGGGGGTTGATCGCGTTGGCGTCGACGTACACCCCGGCGAAGGCGTGGCCGGCGACCTTGGTCGCCACGTCTTCGGCGGCCTGCGGAGGACAGATCGACAGGACGATCTCACTCCTCTCCAGCGCCTCGTCGAGCGAGTCGCACGCGGTGGCGCCGACTTCGTTCGCGCGTCGGTGGGTGGCGTCGCTCCGGCCTTCCGGCACCCACAGCACCTCGTGGCCTGCCTTGACCGCCTGGGCGGCGACGGCCGCACCCATGGCGCCCGGATTCAGGAGGGTCAAGGTCGTCACTGATTGCCTCCTGGCGGGAGCTGAGCGGGCATGCGTTCCTTATGGGCAATGATCACCTCACGCAGGCCGATCGTGGCAGGTGATCCGGCTGCGCGTTCACGAGCAGGGCATGGCGTTTGTGCTGAGCGCGCTACCGCCCGGCAAGGCCATGGGAAGAGTCCGACGCCGGCTGGTATCGGTCGAGGTTGGCGCGGACTCGGTTGAGGTAGGGCTGAATGCTTCGGAGTTCGGCGCCCTGAAGTTGTACTCGCCAGGTCGAGATTCGGTAGCCGGCGGCGAGGTTGAGGGCCCGGTCACCTGGGATGCTTTCGAGTTCGGGGGCTATCGCACACAGCATCCTGCCCACGGCGGGGATGGAGTCCTCGGGGCTGAAGGGCGGCTTGGGGATGGCTTTCTGCTTGGCGGGCGGCAGGTAGTAGCGGAGGACTCGGGGTGTCCAGCGGGCGATGCCGTACTCGTCCTTGGCCGGGTCGCTCAGCAGGGGGTCGAATTCGCTCTCCGCCTCGAGTATGGCGGCCACCAGGGCGGGCGTGACCTGCGGGACGTCGCACATGGTCCCGGCCTCGACGATCAGGTGCCGATACTGCCGGGGAATGCCCGCGTCGGTTCGCAACCACCGTCCGTCATCACGCAGTCGGACCTCCACCATGGCGGCAGGCATGTCGGGCAGCCGGTCCGCTGCCTGGGCGCCCTTCGATGGCACGGAGTCGCCGGAGGCGAACACGCCGAGCATCACGACAGCCGTCGCCAAGGCCGCGGCAGGGCCGGCGAGCTTGCGCAACACCCGCCACCGCGACTTCGACTGCTGCGGAGAATCGCGTGTCTCGACCTGGGCGTTGGGCGTCGACGGCGAGGAGACCGAAGGTGGGCTGGTGGAGAGGACGTGCGTGTGGATGCGGCGCTGTTCCCATTCTTCCGGGTCGCCGCCGCAGGCGTTGACGAAGGCCGCCAGCACGGCGGCGCTGGGCAGGCGTTGACCGGCAGCCGCGGACGCCAGCGTGGAGGCCGAGAAGTGGGTCCGGGCGGCGAGTTGGCGGTAGGACGGGCTACCCGCCCGCCGCCTGAGGTCGCGCAAGTCGTGGGCGAATCGGACCACAGGCCCCTGCTCGGGGTCCAGCGGCTGCTCTTGGCGTCCCACCTCTCGTTCCTTTCTCTCCTTGGAGCGTCCGGAAAGCCGTTGTCCGGCGATTGTCCGGTGTCTGTCCGACGAGGCCGGCGGGCCGGGACACGCGGCGCGATGCCGGTTTGAATGTGCGCGGCGCACGGCTGGCGACGGTGAGGGGCCCGGGCGTCCGTACGCCGCGAGGCCTTGCGCCCCGGGAGCGCAAAAACCGACCCCGGCCACCACCGGTACGGGGCGGAGCCCTGACGTGAAGGAAGACCTCGGTTGCGACATGCATGAGCACATCCAACCGGCGCGTGTTCGATCCGGATCCGGTTTCGAGCCGATCGAACCTGTGCGGTACTTCACAGTCGCCGTACCTGCCCGCGTCGTCCGCGACCGGCGGCCGAGCCGCCCCTTGTCGCAACTCGATATCCATCCCAGTGAGATTCAGAGGTTCTTTCCGTGTCGAATCCGAATTCGTCTTATCCGAACTCCTCAGCGGGCGCGGAATGGAGGCCGAAGCGTGGTATGCGGTGGCAGCGCTACAAGGTGACGCGCCCGGCCTCCTCGCAGGACCTGGCGGGACTGTGGGGGGCGATCGTCGCCGTGGTGGCGCTCGCTCTGTTCCTTGGCTGGGCGCTCGACATGAAGGGCGGAGCGGTGATCGTCTTCGCGATCCCACTCATCTCGTCCTGGTTCGACTCCCGGCGGCTCCTGTTCTACTTCAACACCGCCCTGGTGCGGATCGGCAATGTGATACTGCCGTGGAGCGATGTCACTCAGTTCGTCGTGGTGATCCCCCCGGACGGTGAACGCGCCCTGATCGGGGTCCGGTTGCGGCCGGGCATGACGCTGCCCGCCGGAGCGACCGTACCGCCGCCGAACCCGGCCATGCCGGCACCGCTGTACGTATCCGCGCAACGGCACAAGGTCGATGTGGCCAAGATGGTCGACAAGGCACGCAAGTACGGCCCGCCGCACATCCAGATCGTGGTCGCCGAGCCGTCTGGCGAACGCGTCGTCTCCTGAGAGCCCGTCATCGGTTACCTGCGCCCGTCCGGGTCCGTCATCACCCATGACGGAGCGGATCCGAGGAAGGTGGCACCATGTCCGACACCGGCCCCACGGCCTCGATGGTCGAGGCGTTCGAGTCTCAGCGTGACCGGCTGCGCGCGGTCGCCCACCGCATGCTCGGGTCACAGGCCGACGCCGAGGACGTGGTCCAGGAGGCGTGGCTGCGCCTCTCCCGCCAGGACACGGCGAGCATCTACAACCTCGGCGGCTGGCTGACCACCGTGGTGGGACGGATCAGCCTTGATGTCCTGCGATCGCGGCAGGCCCGTCCCGAGGCGTCCTACGACGACCGGCTGCCCGAGCTCGTGGTGACGCTCGACGATGCCGCCGCGCCGGAGGAGGACGCGGTGCTCGCCGACTCGGTCGGGCTCGCGCTCCTCGTCGTCCTCGAATCACTCCGGCCCGACGAGCGGCTGGCGTTCGTGCTGCACGACCTCTTCGCCGTGCCGTTCGACGAGATCGGCCAGATCCTCGGCAAGTCCACCGCCGCCGCCAAGATGCTGGCCAGCCGCGCCCGCAGGAAGGTGCGGGCGACCGAGCGTCCGGCCGGCGGCGGGCGGGGGCAGAGAGAGGTGGTCCAGGCCTTCTTGGCGGCGGCCCGCGGCGGCGAGTTCGAGGCGCTGCTGCGGCTGCTCGACCCCGAGGTGAGGCTGACCGTCGACACCCCCGACGGCGTGGTCGTCGTCCTCGGCGCCACCAAGGTCGCCGCCGGCGCGCGGCTGGCCGCCGGTGCGGCCGCGTTGGGGCGGGCTGCGCTCGTCAACGGTCTGCCCGGGGTCGTTTCCTGGCGGGAGGACGGCTCCCCGCTCTCGGTCCTCGCCTTCACCGTCGTCGACGGGCGGATCACGGACATCACGGCTGTGACCGACCCGGCCAAGCTCGCTCTGACGGACCTGCCGGACCCGCTGTGAGCGGGGCGAGGCGCGGTCCGGCGGCGCAGCGCCGCGCCGGACCGCGCCGGTGGTCAGGGGCGTCAGCCGTTGCCGCGGGGTGCGCGGGCGCGCTCACGGAGGGAGATGCGGTTGCCGTCCGGGTCCGCCGTCTCGATGCGGACGCCGAAGCCGTAGTCCTCCGGCTCCGGCTCGTCGAAGATCACCCCGCGGTCCCGGAACACCCTGAAGTCCGCGCGCAGGTCGTCCGACTCCAGGATGACGGGTCCGGGCGCGGCGCCCGGCGCCGTCGGCCGGCCCGCGGCGGCGGGGTCCTCCCACAGGAGGAGCTCGACGGGGGTGCCGGGAAGGCCGACGGTGAGAAAGCGCCCACCGGGGTTGGGGTAGTCGATGCGCTTCTCCAGGCCGAGTTGCTCGGTGTAGAACCGCAGGGCGCGGTCCTGGTCGGTGACGTAGAGCGTCACGTACATGATGTCGGTGAGCATCGTGGGGTCCTTCCGTCCGCGGTCTGTGTCACCTCACTGACGGACCCCGGCGGACGAAGGTAACGGGCGGGCGGACCGTGCGAGCGGTGACCGCGGTCCTCTGCACCCCCGGCTTGGACGGCACCGCTACGGCATGGGCTTCGAAGCCCCGTTCACGAGACCGACAGGATCACCGGGCCGCCCTCCCCGTCGATCCGTCGTGTCCAGCCCGGCGGGAGGTGGAGGGAGCGGGACGGGGGGACGTGGGTGGGGAAGCGGTGGTGCCAGAGGGGGCGGCCGTCCTGGTGGGCCTGGAGGAGGGGGGTCGTGAGGGGGGTCGTGGCGCGGAGGAGGAGGGGGCGGGTGGCCGGGGTGGGGAGGTGGTTCGGGGTGATCCAGGTGAGGGGGGACTCGGGGAGCAGGCGGGGGCCGGGGGTGGGCCAGGGGGTGCCGGTGAGGTGGGCGAGGACGGCCGGGGCCGCGGCGGTGCCCTCGGCCGCCGCGGTGGCGGCGGGTTCGGCGCCGTGGAGGGCGTTGCCGATGGCGAAGACGCCCGGGGTGGTGGTGCGGAAGGCGGGGTCCACGCACGGGCCCCGGGTGCCCGGGTCCAGGGTGATGCCGCCGCGGCGGGCCAGTTCGTGGTCGGGGATCCAGTCGCCGGTGAAGACCACCGTGTCGCAGGCGATGACCCCCGCCCGGCCGTCCTGGTGGCGTACGGCGACGCCCGTGAGGCGGCCCCGGCCGTGGAGGGCGGTCACGGTGGTGCGGGTGAGGAGGGGGACTCCGGGGAGGGCGGTGCCGCGCGGGTGTTCCGTGAGCATCGCCACGGCCTGCGTTCCCGCGCGGCGGAGGGCGCGTGCCGCGTGGCGGGACACCGGTTCGGCTCCCACCAGTACGGCCCGGCGGCCCACCGGTTGGGCGTACGCGTGGAGCGACCGCTGGAGTTCGCCGGTGGTGAGGACGCCCGCCGGGCGGGTTCCCGGGACGAGGCGGGCGCTGCGGGGGCGTTCCCGGGCGCCGGTGGCGAGGACGACGGCCCGGGCGGTGATCCGTTCCAGCCCGGCGGGGCTCGTGGTCTCCAGGGTCAGCGGTCCCGCCCAGCCGGTGGCGGTGACGCCGGTGCGCAGGGCCGCTCCGGCGTCCAGGGCGGCCGTGACCGCGCGGCGTGCGTACTCCGGGCCGTGCAGCCAGGGCCGCGGGGGGCTGCCGAAGCCGCCGTGGTGACAGTGGCGGGGTACGCCGCCGGGCTGCTGGTCGCGTTCCAGGACCTCGACCCGGCCGGCGCCCGCGCGGGCGGCCCGGGCGGCGAGGGCCAGCCCGGCCGGGCCCGCCCCGATGACGAGTACGTCCACCCGTCGGTCGGTGGTGTTCACGGGCGGGCCTTCGACTCGAGCAGGGCGCGGACCTCGGCCCCGCAGTGGAAGCCCTGGCAGCGGCCGGCCCGGGCGCGGGTGCGGCGGCGCAGGCCGTCGAGCGAGCCGGGCGGGACGGTGGAGGCGAGCGCGTCGCGGATCTCCCCGCGGGTCACGCGCTCGCAGTGGCAGACGATCCGGCCGTACTCGGGGTCCGAGGCGATCAGTTCGGCGTCGCGGTAGGGGCGGGGGAACGCCTCGCCCAGGTTCGGCATGCGGAGCGGTTCGAGGTCCTCGGCACCGGAGGTCGGCAGGCCGCCCTCCGCGAGGAGGTCCACGACGTGGGCGGCGATGGCCATCGAGGCCGTCAGGCCGGTCGAGCGGATGCCGCCCACGGTGACGTACCGCTGGGCGGGGTGGGCGCGGATCGCGTAGTCCTCGGAGCCGGTGGCGGCCCGCAGTCCCGCGTACACGGCGGTGACCTCCTCGTCGAGGAGGGCGGGCAGGACCCGCCGGCCCTTCTCCCGCAGCAGGGCGAGGCCTTCGGCGGTCGATCCGGTGGCCGTCTTGTCGTCGAGGTCCTCGGCGGTGGGGCCCAGCATGACCTTGCCGTGCACGGTCGGCGTCACCAGGACCCCCTTGCCGAGTGCGCCCGGCACCGGCAGCAGGATGTGGCGTACGAGGTCCCGTGCGAGCGCGTCGAAGACGACGAGCTGGCCGCGCCGGGGCGTCACGGTGAAGTCGTCGTGGCCGAGCAGCCGGTCGATCTCGTCGGCGTACAGGCCGGCCGCGTTGACCAGGTGCCGGGTGCGCAGTGGCCCGCGGCCGGTGGCCAGCAGGTGCGGGTCGCCGGAAGTGACGGCGTCGACGCGGCAGTTGAGGTGGAGGTCGACGCCCGCGCGGACGGCCTGGGTGGCGTACGCGAGGGTGGTCGTCCAGGGGCAGATGACGGACTCGCCGGGTACGTCGAGGGCGCCCAGGACTCCGGGGCCGAGGTGCGGCTCGCGGGACCGGACCTCCTCGGCGGTGACGATGCGGGCGTCGTGGTAGCCGTTGCGCCCGGCCTTGGCGGCGAGCGAGGGGAGCGCGGCGTGCTGTTCGCCGTCCCAGGCGACGAGGAGCGCCCCGAGCGGCTCGACGGGGATGCCGTTCTCGGCGGCGTACGCGGCCAGGCGCCGGCTGCCGTCGCGGACGAGCCGGGACTCCAGGGAGCCGGGGACGGCGTCGAAGCCGGTGTGCAGGATGGCGGTGTTGGCTTTGGAGGTGCCGTCGCCGACGTCGTCGGAGGCGTCGAGCAGGGCGATCCGCAGCGGGAGCCGGGCCAGTTCGCGGGCGATGGCCGAGCCGACGACGCCGGCGCCGATGACGGTGACGTCGTACGCGCCGCCGGGCAGGGCGCCGCGGGTGGTGACGCTCACGCGGGGCCGTCGAGCAGGGCGGCGACCGCCGTGCGGAAGCGGGCCCGGCGTTCGGCGGCTTCGTCGGCGCCGGCCCTGGGTTCGTAGACGGCGGCCGGCTTCCACTGCGGGACGGCGTCGCGGACGGTGAGGGCGGGGTCGAGGCCGAGGCGGGCGACCGCGCCGACGCCGAGGGCGGTGGCGTCGGGCAGGGCCGACACCTCCACCGGTATCCGGAGCAGGTCGGCCTGGGCCTGCATGAGCAGGGCGGAGCGGGTGAGGCCGCCGTCGACGCGCAGGGTGGTGAGCGGGGTGCCGAGGTCGGCGGCCGCCGCGTCGGCGAGTTCGGCGACCTGGGCGGCGATGCCGTCGCACAGGGCGTGCACCAGGTGTCCGGCGGTGGTGCCGAGGCCGAGGCCGGTGACGGAGCCGCGCAGGTCGCCCCGCCACCAGGGGGCGGCGAGTCCGGCGAGGGCGGGGACGAAGGTGACGCCGCCGGAGTCCGGGACGCCGGCGCCGACGGTGTCGAGGTCCCCGGCGCCGGAGATCACGCCGAGGTCGGTGAGCCAGCGCACGGCGGAGGCGGCCGTGTACACCTGGCCGTCGAGGCAGTAGCTGGTGCGGCCGCCGATCCGCCAGGCCACGCAGCCGACGAGTCCGGTGGTGCTGCGGCGCGGCCGGGACCCGGTCTGGGCGAGGAGGAACGCCCCTGTGCCGTAGGTGCACTTGGCGGTGCCGGGGGCGGTGACGCTCTGGGCGAGGAGGGCGGCCTGCTGGTCGACGAGCAGCCCGGTCAGCGGCAGTTCGGGGCCGAAGGCGGTGGTGGTGCCGACGCGGGTGTCCGCGTCGACGACCTCGGGCAGCGCCTCGCCGTCGAGGCCGAAGGCTCCGAGGGCTTCCGGCGACCAGCCGAGGGTGTCGAGGTCGAGCAGCTGGGTGCGGCCGGCGGTCGCGGCGTCGGTGACGAACGCGCCGGTGAGGCGGTGCACCAGCCAGGCGTCGCTGGTGGTGACCACGCCGCGCCGCGTCAGGTGGCGGCGTATCCAGGCCATCTTGGGCGCGGCGAAGTAGGGGTCGAGCGGCAGTCCGGTGCGCTCGCGCAGCATCTCGGCGTGCGGGGCCAGTTCGGTGCACAGGCCGGCGGCGCGCCGGTCCTGCCAGACGATCGCGTCGGTCAGCGGCTCGCCGTCGGCGGGGTCCCAGGCGAGTACGGTCTCGCCCTGGTTGGCCAGGCCCACGGCCGCCACGGGCTCGCCGGCGGCGGCCAGCGCGGCCCGTCCGGCGTCGACGACGGAGTCCAGCAGTTCGGCCGGGTCCACCTCCACGCGGCCGTCCGGCAGGTGGCGGGGGCGTACGGGGGCGGAGGCCGAGCCGATGATCCCGCGGTCGGGGCACAGGACGAGGGCCTTGGTCCCCGAGGTGCCTTGGTCCACTGCGAGCACCGGGCCCGTCATCACCACTCCGCTCCGTCCGCATGCCGGCAGGTCCGCCGGTCGGAAGCCTCCACCAGCGCAGGACGCCCGTCAAGATCCTTCCGCTCCTCCCCCGTCCCGGCTGACGGACAATCACCTCTGCGGAGTGGCTTGAAACTTGCCATCGAAAAAGTTTCCGGGTGAGATCCGCCGCACCCGCTCTATAGTGATCGCCGATCAACGGGCGGTAACGGGGCCGCCCGTGGCTCAACTGCGGGGGTCCGCCGAACAGTCAGCTCATGGTTCACGCATCCCTGGGGCTGGCCCGACTCCGCCGGTGCGGCGATCGGACGCCAGACGGACCGACCCGTCCCTCCATGCGATCCGAGGACCGATGACCACGATGACCGCAGTACGCGCCGGCTCCGGCCGCACCTCGCCCGGGACCGGGTGATGGCGGGCGGCGATTTCCGGCCCGTCTACCACCCCGCCGGCCTCGACAACGACCTGCGCGCCGCCGTACAGGACCTGCGCACCGGCCGCTGGCTGTCGATGGCGCGGCTGCTGGAGCGCACGGACGGCTGGGGCCTGTGGACCCAGCGCACCCAGGTGCTCGCCGCCGTCGCGGCCGGCTCCGACGTGGTCCAGGCCTGGCGGAGCGAGCAGCCCACCAGCATGGCGGCGACCGTCATGCACACCCGGGTCGCGGTGGAACGCGCCGTCCGCGCCCACCGCGCGGGACATCCCCGTACGCACGAGCTGTGGCAGGAGGCCTGGCAGTCCTGCCGGACCACCGCAGGCCTGAGCCCCGCCGATCCCGTGCCGTGGGTCTGCCTGCTCGCCCTGGCCCTCCTCGACGAGGACCGCCGGATGGACGAGCACCGGCTGCCGCCGCCCGGCCCGATGCTGCCCCCCGGGCCGTGGGGCATCCTGGCGCAGGCCGACGAGCGGGACCCGCACAACCGTGAGGCCTACCACCGGATGCTCCAGTTCGTGTACGCGGGCGCGCCCGGGCCGCGTCCGCGTACCGAGGCCGCCAACTTCGCCCGCTGGGCGGTCGCCACGGCCCCGCCCGGGTCGGCGGTGCACCTCCTGCCGCTCTACGTGCACGTCGAGCGCTACCGCCGCGAAGGCGGACAGGAACGCGCCCTCGACCTGCACTGGGTCGCGGAGGACGCCATCCGCGACGCCGTCCACGCCCTGGACGCCTGGTTCCCCTACGCCGACCCGGCGCTCGCCTCCCCGCTCGACCTGAACCACCTCGCGCACGCCCTGTGGGGAGCGCACCGGTTCGAGTCGGCGGTCCGGGTCTTCGACGCGATGGGCGGGTACTGGACCACCCTGCCCTGGGCCCTTCGGACCCGCGACCCCGCCGACGCGGCGCTCGCGGAGGAGGTGTTCCTGCGTGCCAGGTCCCGCAGCCTGGCCGGCGGGAACTGACGCCCCTCGCCCCAGGCACCCCCCACCCCCGCTCCGTCTCCCCCCGTCCCCCGCTCCAACCCCCCTCGGAGGTATCCCCGTGTCGCGCACCACGCCGGCAGCCCGCCCGGACCACAAGGCCCCGCCCCACCAGGACGAGGAGGAGCGGCTCAGAGAACTGGGCTACCAGCCCGTACTCGCCCGCCGGATGGGCGGCTTCGGCAACTTTGCCATCAGCTTCTCGGTCATATCCGTGCTGTCCGGCTGCATGACCCTGTACGGCTTCGGCCTCGGTACCGGCGGCCCGTCCGTGATGCTGTGGGGCTGGGCCGGCGTCGGCCTCTTCGTCCTGTGCGTGGGCCTGGCCCTGGCCGAGGTGACCAGCGCCTACCCGACCTCCGGCGCGCTCTACTACATGGCCGACCGGCTCGGCGGACGCCGCTGGGGCTGGTACACGGGCTGGCTCAACCTGCTCGGCCTGCTCGGCGCCATCGCCGGAATCGACTACGGCGCCGCCCTGTTCACCGGCGCCTTCCTGAACCTCCAGTTCGGCTTCGTGCCCACCCCCGGCTCGACGTTCCTGATCTTCCTGGCCATCCTGCTGCTGCACGCCGTGCTCAACCTGTTCGGCGTCCGGCTCGTCAGCGTGCTCAACTCCATCAGCGTCTGGTGGCACCTGGCCGGCGTAGCCGTGATCGTCGGCGCTCTGGCCTTCGTACCCGACCGCCACCAGTCGGTCTCCTTCGTCTTCACCGAGTTCGTCAACGACACCGGCTGGGCCAACCCGCTCTACGTCGCGGCGATCGGCCTGCTGCTCGCGCAGTACACCTTCTCCGGCTACGACGCCTCGGCGCACCTGTCGGAGGAGACCTCCAACGCCTCCGTCTCCGCGGCCAAGGGGATCGTCCGGGCCATCTGGGCTTCCTGGATCGCCGGGTTCGCGCTGCTCGCCGGGCTCACCTTCGCCATCCAGGACTACGCGGCCGTCCAGGACAGCGCCACCGGAGTGCCGCCCGCGCAGATCTTCCTCGACGCCCTCGGCTCCGGCGGCGCCACCGCCCTGCTGCTCGTCGTGATCGTCGCGCAGATCTTCTGCGGCAACGCCGAGGTCGCCGCGGCGAGCCGGATGGTCTTCGCCTTCAGCCGGGACAACGCCCTGCCCGGCTCCGCCCTGTGGCGCAAGGTGAGCGGCCGCACCCAGACCCCCGTCCCGGCCGTCTGGCTCTCGGTCGCGGCCGCCGGCGTGCTCGCGCTGCCCTCGCTGTGGTCCGCCACCGCCTACGGGGCCGTGACCGCCATCAACGTCATCGGCATCACCCCGGCCTACGCCATCCCGATCTACCTGCGGCTGCGAGCCGGGGACCGGTTCCAGCCCGGGCCGTGGAGCCTCGGCCGCTGGGGCAAGCCGGTCGGCTGGGTCGCCGTCGGGTGGGTGGCCCTGGTCACCGTCCTGTTCTGCCTGCCGCAGAAGTCCCCGGTGACGATCGACTCGATGAACTACGCCGTGATCGCCCTGGCGGTCGTCCTGGTCCTCGCCAGCGTGTGGTGGTACGCCGCCCGGCGCTCGTACGGGACCCCGGCCGCCTACGGCACCGCCCGCGAGCAGGCGGACATCGCGGAGGGCATCGTCTGACCCCCGGGTCCCGCGGAGCGGCGGGCGGCGCCGGGAGTGCCTCAGCGGCGCCCGCCGCCCGGGGCGGCGGCGCCGGGGACCGCGGCGCCCGGGGCGGGCGTCCCGCGGTAGCGGGCGTTGATGACCGCGGCCCTGGCCAGCGCCGCGGGGTTCATGAAGCGCGCCGGACCCATCAGGCGGGACCCGAAGTGGTGCATGTGGCGCGCCATGGCCTCGTCGCGGGCCGCCGCCGCGAACATCAGCCGCTCCAGGGGGTTGAACGGGCGGGCCTTGGCGTAGTCGACGGCCAGCGCCTGGTGGCCGCGCAGCCGGCGCCGGTGCGTACGGGCGTACGCCGCGAGCGAGCGGTCGAGGTCGCCCCGGCCCGCGGCGGCCGCGGCGACCGCCCCGGCCAGCCAGCTCCCGGACTCCAGCGCCCAGCCGCACCCCACGCCCCACAGGGGGTCGCCGGTCAGGGCGGCGTCGCCGATCAGCGCGAGGCCCGGCGCGGTCGGCTCGCGGGTGAGGAGCGGGTAGTCGACGGTCCCGATGATCTTGCCGATCCGCTCGGCGGAGTCGAGGTCCGGCGCCTCGGGCAGGCCCCGGACGAAGGAGCGGAAGCTGCCCTCCAGGTCGTCGCGGAAGGCCGGCAGCCGCTTCTTGTCCGGGAGCACCGCGACGACCGTCACCCCGTCGTCGTTGGGGAACGCGTACGCCATGTCGGGCTCCAGGAACCAGGCGCGGCCCAGCCCCCCTTCCAGCGTCAGGCCGCGGAAGTACGCGATGTACCCGAACCGCGCGTTCTCGTGGCTCCGGGTGGGCACCCCGGCGAGCTTGGCCACGGCCGAGTCCTTGCCGTCGGCGCCGACCACGAGCCGGGCCCGGATCTCCCGCTCGCCCCGCGGCGTCCTCGCCCGCACGCCCACGGTCCGCCCGGCTTCGGTGACCAGCCCGGTCACCTGGTGGCCCAGGAGCAGGTCGACGCCGGGGGTCTCCCCCGCCCGGGCCCTGATCAGCGGGTCGAGGGTGCTGCGCCGGACGTTGTACCCGTACGGCAGCGCGGGCCCGGCGGGGGCGGAGCGCGGATGGATCCATCCCCAACGGGTGTACCAGCGGGCCTCGTTGCGGACGGCCCCGGCCTTCTCGAGAGCGGGGAGGAGCCCGAGTTCGTCCAGTACCGGGGCGGCGTTGGCGGTCATGGAGTGGGTGCACAGCACCTTGTACGCCTCGGGGTCCGAGCGTCGTTCCAGCAGTGCGACGCGGACACCGCGCCGCGCGAGCAGGATCGCGGCGGTGCATCCGGCGAGGCTGGCTCCGCTGATGACGACGTCGTGGCCGTCTGCCGCGCTCTCGGGCTCGGTCATGCGCTGATCGCCCCCTTCGGGGTGTGGTGCGGTCGTGGGAGTGGCGCAGTGTGGAGCTGTGTGGTGCCGCCTCAACTGCAGTCGGGAGCAGCCCTGTTGTCAATGTGCCCTTTGGAGCATGATCGTCCGGTTGTCCGGTGTGGTACGGCTCAGCCGCTGGACACGGCCCGGCTCACCGCCTCCAGTCGGCGCAGGCCGGTGCGGCGTTGGAGGAGGGCCAGGGCCGTCACGCCCGCGCCGAGTGCGAGCCAGCCGGGCGGGCCCGCGGCCATGACGGCGCCGGTGAGCAGTGGCGGGCCGACGGCCTTCTGCGCGGAGGAGGAGATGCCGGCCACGCCGAGGTAGGAGGCGCGCGCCTGGCGGGGGGCGAGGGAGACGGCGAGCTCCCAGGAGGACACCGAGCGGACCAGCTCGGCGGCGGTGACCAGGGCGGCCGCGGCCAGCAGCGTCGCGGAGGCGGTCCAGGGTCCGTGCTCGGGGGTGAGGGCGAGGAGGGCGCAGGCGCCGAGCAGGAAGAGCCCGTACCAGGCGACGGCGGCCGCCGCCTGGCGGGGTGCGCGGACCTTCGCCGACACGGGGAGCTGGAGGGCGACGACCAGCACGGTGTTGAGCACGAGGAAGGCGGGGACGACGGCGTGCGGTGCGTCGGTGTGGTGGACCAGCCACAGCGGGAGCCCGACGTCGAGGAGCGAGGCGTCGAGGTTCATCGCGGTGTCGAGGAGGACGAAGCGGAGGTAGCCGCGGTCCCGCCAGGGTCCGGGGGCCGGGGCCTTCGGCCCGGGCGGGCCGTCGCCGGGTACGGGGGCGACGACGCGGCCGTGGCCGCGGGGTTCGCGCGTGCGCCACACCAGGGCGGCGGCCGCCAGGAAGGACAGCGCGTTCCCGAGGATCAGGACCTCGTACGCGCCCCGGGTGCCCACGGCGAGGCCGATGGCGGCGAGGCCCGCGCCGACGGCGCACCCGGCGTTGGCGGCGCTGCGCGACAGGGCCTGGTAGGTGGTGCGGCGTTCGCCCGCCACCCGGGTCGCGAAGAGCATTTCGAGAGTCTTGGCGGCGCGGTCGCCGAGGCAGGTGAGGGCGACGATCACCAGGAGCGCTTCGAAGCGGGTGACGACGAGCATCGCACCGAGGGTCGCCAGGCGCAGCAGGTGACAGGCGATCAGGAGGGGGCGTACGGGGCACCGGTCGGCGAGGTGACCCGCGAGGGGTGAGCCGGCGATGCCGGCGACCGCGCCGGCGCCGAGCAGCAGGCCGAGCCGGCCGGCGTCGAGGCCGACGACGAAGGTGAAGAAGAGCACCGAGGCGGCGGCCCAGATGCCGCTGCCGGTGCGGTCGACGAGCTGGCCGAGCAGCATGATCCGGGCGTCGCGGCCGCCGGGCGGCCGTCTGAGCTGTGCGATCAGTCCGCCGCCGCCGTCGGCGTCTCCGGCCGGGTGGTGGTCCGTGTCGCGTCGCCGTTCCGTGCCGAGCCGCCGCATGGCTGGCCTCCGTCTCCCCCGTGGAAAGTATCTCGATGTCGAGATACCTCACGGCAGCCTGCCCGCCATTCATCTCGACGTCAAGATATTTCCGGCCGGGCCGCGCCTCCCCGGCGTCAGGAGCGGAGCATGCGGGCGATGGCCCGGGAGGCCTCCTCGGCCTTCTCGCGCGCCCCGTCGCCGCCCTCGGCCGCGGCGTCGGCGACGCAGGAGCGCAGGTGGTCCTCCAGCAGGGTCAGCGCGAAGGACTGCAGGGCCTTGGTGGCGGCGCTGACCTGGGTGAGCACGTCGATGCAGTACGTGTCCCCCTCCACCATGCGCTGGAGGCCGCGCACCTGGCCCTCGATGCGGCGCAGCCGCTTGAGGACGTCGTCCTTGTCCGTACGGCGGGCGGGGTCTGCGGGGCGTGCGGAGAGTGCGGTGTAAGCGGTCACGGCGGTCGGATCCTTCCCGTTTGCGTCTCGTGCGTCTCCTGCGTCTCGTACGTCTGGTGCGCAACCCCCCGGGGGGTATCCGGGCGCGCCCGCTCAGTGGGAGTGGGCGCCCGGCTCCTCCGGCGCCGCGGGGGCCGCCGCGGGCCCGGCGGCGGCGCCGCCCGCGTTGACCGTGAAGGCCGCCGTGCGCACCTTGCCCTCGTGCTGGAAGTCCAGGAAGAGGCGGTACGTGCCGGCGCTCGGCGCGGTGGCGGTGAAGGAGACGTCCGGGCCGGGGCCGCCCTCGTTGGGGTGGACGTGCAGGTAGGCGAGGTCTCCGTCGCGCAGGGCGACGAGGTGCCCGTAGGCGCCCAGGTAGGGCTCCAGGTCGGTGACGGGCTTGCCGTCCTTGCTGACCGTGAGCTTGAGCTCGCCGGCCTTGCCGGGGTCGAGGGTCCCGCCCAGGGCCACCCGGTAGCCGTCCACCTCGGTCGTGTTCAGGGCCGGCGGCATCGGGGCCGGCGCGTACGCCCCGGGGACCGAGAGGTCCGCGCCCAGGGTGACGTTCTTCGCGCCGGGCACGTCCGGGGCGAAGTCGGCGAACGCCTTGTAGGCGCCTGCCGCGGGCAGGTCCACGGGCGCCGACCAGGTGCCGTCCTGCGCCCGCACCGGGTGCAGGTGGCGGTAGACCGTCAGGTCGCGCGAGGCCACGATGAAGTGCAGCTCCTTGCCGTGCTCGGTCTTGTACCCGGTGACCTTGCGGCCCTGCGCGTCCTTGACCGAGAACCGCAGTTCACCCTGGCCGGCCGCGATGTTCGGGGTGTCCAGGCTCAGCGTGTACCCGCCTTCCGAGACCTGGAGTCCGCCGGCCGCCGGCCCCTGGGCCGCCGTCCCCGGGGCGGCGTCATGGCCACCGTGGCCCGCGGGCGCCGCCGCGGATCCTCCGGGCCCCCCGGGTCCGGTGGAGGCCTGCGCCGCGTGGGCGCCGTGGGCCGGCTCGGCTGGTCCGCCCACGGGGCCCACGCCCGCACCCACCCCGTAGGCGGTGCCGAAGGTCGCCGCCAGGGCTGCGGCGAAAACGGTGATCTTCACTCCGGTGTTCATGGCTGATCTCCCCTACGACGTACGTACCAGGGCCGCATCCAGCGGTTCCCTGCACTTCAAGATACCCCCCAGGGGTATCAAGTCAAGCGGGAGGGACACTTGCGGCGCATACCTCTGGGGGGTATACCTGGAGTCAGACCGGATACCCCCAGCGGGTATGCATCGGCGACTGAGGTCCGATCTAGGAGAAACACATGTCTTCCTGCTGCACCCCCGAAGGCACCTGCGGTACGAACGCCGGCGAGACGACCACCACCGTGGCCGTGGTCGACACGACCGCCACCGTCTACCGCGTGACCGGCATGTCCTGCGGGCACTGCCGGACCGCCATCACCGCCTCGGTCGGCGCGCTCGACGGGGTCGTCTCCGTCGACGTGGACGTCGACGCGGGCCTGGTCACGGTGACCACCGCAGGCGAGCCCGACGACGCCGCGGTCACCGCGGCGGTCGACGACGCCGGCTACGAGCTGACCGGCCGGGCCTGACACCCGGTCAGTCCCCCGACCCACCCGGCCGCCGGGGCCCCGTCCGTCCCACCGGGCCCCGGCCCCCACCCCGCGCTCGAACGAGGAGCAGCACTCATGACCACCATCACTCCCGGCGCCGCCCAGGTCGAGCTCGCCATCGGCGGCATGACCTGCGCCTCGTGCGCGGCACGCATCGAGAAGAAGCTCAACCGCATGGACGGCGTCGAGGCCACCGTCAACTACGCCACCGAGAAGGCCAAGGTCACCTTCGACGCCGACATCTCCGTCGCGGACCTGATCGCCACCGTCGAGGCCACCGGCTACACCGCGCAGGAGCCCAGGGCGCCGCGCACCGACGGCGCCGCCGGCCCCGAGGGGGAACAGCCCGAGCACGACGAACTCGCGCCGCTGCGCCAGCGGCTCGTCACCGCCGTCTCGCTCGCGGTGCCCGTCATCGCGATGGCGATGGCCCCGGCCCTCCAGATCGACTACTGGCAGTGGCTCTCGCTGACCCTGACCGCGCCCGTCGTCACGTACGCGGCCTGGCCCTTCCACCGCGCCGCCTGGACCAACGCCAGGCACGGCGCGGCCACCATGGACACCCTGATCTCGGTGGGCACCATCGCCGCGTTCCTGTGGTCGCTGTGGGCGCTGTTCTTCGGCACCGCCGGCACCCCCGGCATGACGCACGCCTTCGAGTTCAGCATCGCCCGCACCGACGGCGCGGGGAACATCTACCTGGAGGCCGCGGCCGGCGTCGTCGCCTTCATCCTGGCGGGCCGGTACTTCGAGGCCAAGTCCAAGCGCAAGGCCGGCGCGGCCCTCAAAGCCCTGCTGGAACTGGGCGCCAAGGAGGTCACCGTGCTGCGCGGCGGCCGCGAGGTGACCGTGCCGACCGCCGACCTCCAGGTCGGGGACCGCTTCCTGGTCCGCCCCGGCGAGAAGATCGCCACCGACGGCACCGTCGTCGAGGGCTCCTCGGCCGTCGACGCCTCCATGCTCACCGGCGAGTCCGTGCCCGTGGAGGTCTCCGCCGGCGACTCCGTCACCGGCGCCACGCTCAACGCCGGCGGCCGCCTGGTCGTCGAGGCCACCCGGGTCGGATCCGACACCCAGCTCGCCCGGATGGCCCGGCTGGTCGAGGACGCCCAGAACGGCAAGGCCGCCGCCCAGCGGCTCGCCGACAAGATCTCCGCGGTGTTCGTCCCCGTCGTCATCGGACTGGCCCTGGCCACCCTCGGGTTCTGGCTCGGCACCGGCTCGGGCCTGGCGGCCGCCTTCACCGCCGCCGTCGCCGTACTGATCATCGCCTGCCCCTGCGCCCTGGGCCTGGCCACCCCGACCGCCCTCATGGTCGGCACCGGCCGCGGCGCGCAGCTCGGCATCCTGATCAAGGGTCCCGAGGTCCTGGAGAGCACCCGCAAGGTCGACACCATCGTCCTGGACAAGACCGGCACCGTCACCACCGGCCAGATGACCCTGCTGCGCGTGCACACCGCCGAGGGCACCGACGAGGCCGAGGTGCTGCGCCTCGCCGGAGCGCTGGAGCACTCCTCCGAACACCCCATCGCGCAGGCCGTCGCCGCCGGCGCCGCCGCCCGGGTCGGCACCCTGCCCACCCCCGAGGACTTCGCGAACATCCCCGGCCTCGGCGTCCAGGGCGTCGTCGAGGGCCACGCGGTCCTCGTCGGCCGCGGCAGGCTCCTGGCCGAATGGGCGATGGAACTGCCCGTGCACCTGGAGCGCGCCAAGTCCGAGGCGGAGGCCGCCGGCCGCACCGCCATCGCGGTGGCCTGGGACGGCGAGGCCCGCGCGGTCCTGGAGGTCGCGGACGCCGTCAAGGACACCAGCGCCGAGGCGATCCGCAGGCTGCGCGCCCTCGGCCTCACCCCGATCCTGCTGACCGGCGACAACAAGGCCGTCGCCGAGACGGTGGCCCGCGAGGTGGGCATCGACGAGGTCATCGCCGAGGTCATGCCGCAGGACAAGGTGGACGTCGTCAAGCGGCTCCAGGCCGAGGGCCGCAGCGTCGCGATGGTCGGCGACGGCGTCAACGACGCGGCCGCGCTCGCCCAGGCCGACCTGGGCCTGGCGATGGGCACCGGCACCGACGCGGCCATCGAGGCCGGCGACCTGACCCTCGTACGCGGTGACCTGCGGGCCGCGGCCGACGCCATCCGGCTCGCCCGCAAGACCCTCGGCACCATCCGCTCGAACCTGTTCTGGGCCTTCGCCTACAACGTGGCCGCCCTGCCGCTCGCCGCGGCGGGACTGCTCAACCCGATGATCGCCGGTGCGGCCATGGCCTTCTCCTCGGTCTTCGTCGTCGGCAACAGCCTGCGGCTGCGCGGCTTCCGGGCCGCCACCGACTGAGGAGTCCCCGTGGCCGGTTACTCAGAACACAAGGACGACGTCATCAGACGGCTGCGGCGGATCGAGGGCCAGGTCCGCGGCGTGCAGCGGATGGTCGCCGAGGACGTCTACTGCGTCGACGTGCTCACCCAGGTCTCCGCGATCAACGCCGCACTCCGGTCCTGCGCCGTGACCCTCCTCGACGAACACCTCGCCTGCTGCGTCACCGAGGCCGTCGCCAGGGGCGGGGACGAGGCGGACACCAAGGTCGTCGAGGCGACCCGGGCCATCGCCCGCCTGATCCGCACCTGACGGGCCCCTCCCCCGGCCCCTCGGCCGCCGCCCCTCCACCGGAACCCCCGGTGGAGGGGCGGCGGCCGTCCGGGGCCCGCGTACCTGGCCCGGGTATGCCCCCGGCGCCGGGGCGGGCCGTACGATGAGCCGCTCGCGAGGGGGAGGTCCGAGAGGGATGCGCGTACGCCGGCTGGGAGAGCTGGAGGCCGAGATCATGGACCGGGTGTGGCAGTGGGAACGCCCCGCCTCGGTCCGCGAGATCGTGGACGACATAAACCGGGTCCGCAAGGTCGCCTACACCACCGTCATGACCGTGGCGGACATCCTGTACCGCAAGGGCTGGCTCAGCCGCGAGAAATCCGGCCGGGCCTGGATGTACGAGGCGGTACGCAGCCGCGAGGAGTACACCGCGGCGCTGATGCAGGACGCGCTCGGCGACAGCCAGGACCGCAGGGCGACGCTGCTGCGGTTCGTGGAGCGGATGTCCCACGAGGACGTGGAAGCCCTGGACGAGGCGCTGCGCGCCGCCCGCACCGACCGGCCGGCCGAGGGGCGCGGCCGGTGAACCACCACGTCCTGCCGCCCCTCGGACTCGCCCTGGTCACCGGTCTGGTGCTGCCGTTACTGCTGGTGCGCGCCCGCTGGGCCCAGCAGGTGCCCCGGCTGGGGCTGGCCGCCTGGATCGCCTGCGGCGCCGCCTTCGCGCTGTCCACGGCCCTGCTGCCGGCGCAGCTGCTGCTCCCCGCGGAGACCAGCCACCGGCTCGTCGACGCCGTGCTGACCCTGACCCCGCCCTCCCGCGGGCGGCTGGCCGCGGCCACGGCGCGCGAGGCCCTCGCCGCGCTGGCGGCCCTGGCGGTGCTGGCGGTACCGGCCACCGGTTTCGTACGCGAACTCGTGCGGGCGCGCCGGGCCCGCACCCGGCACGCCGAACTGCTGCGCCTCGTCGGCCGGTACGACTCCCGGCTCGGGGCGACGGTCCTGCAGGACGCGCGCCCGGCGGTGTACTGCCTGCCGGGGCGGTCGCGGCGGGTGGTGGTGTCCTCGGGGGCGCTTGAGGTGCTGACGGAACAGGAGCTGGCCGCGGCGCTCGCCCACGAGCGGGCGCACATCGGCGGCCGGCACCACCTGCTGGTCGCGGCGGCGGGCGCGTACTCGGCGGTGTTCCGCCGGCTGCCGCTGGCCCGGATCGGCGGGCGGACGGTGCCGCTGCTGCTGGAGATGGCGGCCGACGACCGGGCGCTGCGCGGCTGTTCGAGCGACGCGCTGGCCACGGCGCTGTACGCGCTGGCCTCGGGGCGGGCGCCGCGCAGGGCGTTCGCGGCGGGCGGGCCGTCGGCGGCGCTGCGGATGCGGCGCATCCTGGGGCCGCGCCGGGCGGGACGTCCCGTGCTGCGCGGGGTGCTGGCGGTGGGCGCGGCCGTGTCGGCGGTCGTTCCGCTGGTGGTCGCGTGTTGTTGGACGTCCTGACAGCGGATTGCGCTCGTCCTCTCTCCGGCCCCAACCCGGTTAGCCCCAACCCGGTTAATTACTAAGCCAATTCGTAGATTTCCCGCCGCCCCCGGCCACTCGAATTGCCCGCTATTCTGAGCGCGTGCGGGCTCAGGACCGGTACGGCGAGAGGTGCGGAAAGAATGCTGCTGGCTGACGTGCGGACGGCAGCGCCCGGTGACGCGACGGCGATTTCCCGGCTCCTCGCCGAAGCGATTCGCGACGGCTACGGCGAGACCCTCGGGGAAATCCGGGTCGGCCGGCTGGTGTCGGACCATTGCGCCCTGCCCCGCATTCGAGCGGAAATTGGAATTCCCGGCGGAGCTCCCGCCTGGCTGGGCTGGCTGGTCGCGGCCGACACCGACGGCACCGTGGTGGGCGCCGTCTCGGGCGGCGTGCCGGTCGACGCCGAGGGCGAGATCTACGCCCTGTGCGTGACCCCGGCCCGGCAGCGGGAGGGCGTGGGCACGGCGCTGCTGGAGGCGGCCACCGACCGGATGCGGGCGCACGGGGCCGCGTACCAGCGGATCACCCTGCCCGGCGAACAGGCCCCCGCACTCCCCTTCTTCACCCACCACGGCTTCGGCACGCTCACGCCGGTCAGGCTCGGCCGCAGCCTCTGACGGCCGCCGCCCGTCCCGCGCCGGGGCGTGGCAGATCCACGCCATCGCGTGTTCACGCAGCCCGCCGCTCTGGCCCCGGACCTCCCGCCCAGGACAGGATTTCCCCAGCGGTGCGGTCCCGGCGGCACGGGAGCTCCGCCCGCCCCGGACGGCTGGACCGAGCGACCCCCTGGAGGAGCGATGAACACACCGAGCGGCGTCTTTTCCCCGCCCCGACCTCCGGTCGTGCCCGCCCCGTCCCTGCCCCTCGCGCCGGCCGCGCCCCTCGCGCCGGCCGCGCGCACGGCCGCCGTCCCGTCGTACGCGGGCTTCCTGCCCGGCCTGGAGTCGGCCGCGCCCGCCGACGAGGACTCGCTCTGGCTCCAGGACGCCCTGCTGGGCCCGCACAGCGCGGACATCGTCCGCTACCTGGGCCTCGCGCGGGACTGCGGCGGCGGCCCGGTGCTGGACCTGGGCTGCGGCGCGGGGCGGCTCGCGGTGCCGTTCGCCCGGCAGGGCTTCCGGGTCGAGGCCGTGGACCGGGACGCCGACAGCCTGGAGCGGCTGCGGGCCTGGGGCAGGCGGATCGGGCCGCACGTCTCGGAGCGCCTGGTCACCACCCGCGCCGACCTCGCGGGGCTGCGGCTGCGGGGCGGGTACCGGCTGGTCCTGCTGGCCGGGGCGATGATCTCCGCCGTGCCGCCCGGGGCCCGTCCCGGGCTGCTGCGCGAGATCGCCGCGCACCTGGAGCCGGGCGGCGCGCTCGCCCTGGACTTCACGGCGCACCAGCTGCGCGGCCTGGCGCAGGACCCCTCGCGCACCTGGGCGTTCCAGGTGCCGCGGTTCGACGGGGTGGAGGAGTGGACGGTGGCCCGCCAGGAGTTCGACCTGGACGGCATGCGGGAGCACATCACCTACCACTCCGTCCGGACGGGCAAGCCGGGCAGCGAACGGGTGGTCACGGCCACCCGGAAGTGGATCGTCGACCCGGAGCGACTGACCGCCGAACTGCACGGGGCGGGCCTGCGCGTGGAGCGCCGCCGCGGTCACCGCGTGGACGAGCGGACCCAGAGCGTCCTGCTCGTCTGCCGGGCCCGGGACTGACCCCTCGGCCGCCGTTCCGCGAGGTCGGGCAAGAGGTACGATGCCCACAAAAGTTTGAGCGGACCAGATCGCGGATGGTGGCGGGGAGATGGCTGTCGTGGAGGAGTCGACCGGCCGCGAGGCGGTGATCCAGCGCCTCCGCGACGTCGGGCTGCGGGTCACCGGGCCGCGCCTCGAAGTGCTGCAAGTGCTGTCGGCGGGCGGCCACATGGACGTCGAGTCCCTCACCGCCGCCGCCCGCGAGCGGCTCGGGACCCTCACCAGCCAGGCGGTCTACGAGATGCTGCGGCACTTCCTGGAGACCGGGCTGGCGCAGAAGTTCGACCGCCCCGGCCTGCCGGCCGTCTTCGAGATCGCCGGCCCGCCCCACCAGCACGCGCTGTGCGTGCGCTGCGGCCGGGTGGAGAACGTGCGGGCGGAGGTGCCCGAGCCGGTCGGCGACACGATCCGCGCGTGGCGCATGGGCGAAGGCGCCGAGATCACCTTCAAGGGGCTGTGCCCCGACTGTCAGGCCACGCCGCGCGACTGACGGCCCACCCCCGGCCGTCTCCCGTCGGCCGCAAGGGAGTTGGCGCGCGGAAGGTCCCGTACCACCCCCGCCGGAGCCCCGTCCGGGCCGGCCGGAAGCGCAGTCGCGCACCTCAGAGGCACCCTGTGACGCCCGTCACATCCCGTTCGCGGGGACGGGAGCCCTCCCATAGGTATGTGCCAAAGTGTGACTGTCGATTCGTAAGATGAGGGGGTCGCTTCGCGATGGCAACGGGCGACGGCAGGGACGGCATCCAGTCCGCCGACAGGGTGCTGGCCTTCTATCAGGAGCTGCGCCTGCGCGGGGTGTCCGACCTGAACGAGGTCTTCCGGGAGCTCGGCATCGCGCCCGAGGAGTACGAGAAGTGGCGCGCCGAGCTGACCTCCCTCGGCCTGATCGTACCGACCGGCACCACCCACGCCACCCGCGCCGACCTCCAGTCCGGCGCCTGGGAGCCGGGGCCCGACGCGGTCACCGTGATCGACCCCGAGATCGCCCTGCTGCGGATGCTCCAGCGCGAACGCGAGCGGCTGCGCGAGCACCTCGACGAGTCCGACCGGGCGTACAGCGCGCTGGAGAACCTGGTCGGACGGTTCCTGCGGCCCGGCTCGCTGAACGCGTCCGACGTCGAGGTCGAGATCCTCGACGACTACGGCCGGATCCAGCAGGTGCTGGAGGACATCACCGACGTCATCCGGCACGACCTGACGTCCATGCACGTCACTGCGCTGGTCCGGGAGGTCGCCGACCGGGTGCTCAGCCGCGACCGCCGGCAGATCGACAACGGGGTGCGCATCCGGGCCATCTACCACCAGCGCATCACCACCTCGCCGGAGGCGGTGGAGATGCTCCGCCGCCGGGTCGAGGCGGGGGTGGAGATCCGGCTCTCCCCCGCCGTCCCGATGAACATGATCATCGCGGACCAGCAGTTCGCCGTGCTGCCCGTACACCCCGAGGACCGCGCGGCCGGCGCGATCCTCGCCCGCGGCCCCGCCCTGGTCCGCTCCTACCTCGCGCTGTACGAGCACTGCTGGCACGCGGCCACCCCCTACGGCGACGACGTCGCGCCGGAACTCGGCGGCGACGGCCTTTCGGAACAGCAGCGGGCCGCCCTGAAAATGCTCGCCTCGGGAATGAAGGACGAGAAGGTCGCACGAAATCTCGGGGTGTCCCTGCGGACGGTGAGCCGCATGCTGTCCGAGCTGATGCAGGAAATGGGCGCCTCGAGCCGTTTCGAGGCCGGCGTACGCGCCCAGCGGCTCGGCTGGCTGGACTGATTTCACAGGACACGCACCGGGAAAACGAAAAGCCCCGCGTCCGCGGGAGGCGGTCACGGGGCTTCGGCCCGCCCGCCCGAGCGGGGCAGGCCGGGCGGGTCAGGGCCTTCAGTCCCAGCCGTTGCCGTCCGCGCGGGACACCGCGCCGACGGCGACGGCCCCGGTACAGGACGGGCGGACGAGAGCGGCGTGACGGGAGTTCGCGCGGATTCGGGTGGTGCGCACGACGGACATGATTCCTCCAGGAAGTCTGAATATCGATTCCGTCTCCGCGGATCCGTGCCGCCGGTATTCCGTCGAAGACATCTCCATTCTCATATGGATTCCGCGCCCGGACCACTTTCCTGTAGCGCCTTTAGGGCGGATCTGGAGTTCATACAGACGTTACACCTGCACACCTTTGGTCAGCTCAAAAGAGCTGTTAGGGTGGCCCTCCGGCCTTCTCGGCCCTCCAGGGGAGAGGCGTCGGCGAGGCAGGAGCGTGCCGCCGCTCCTGCCTCACTCACCTCCGGCCCCCACCGCTCCTCGCGCAGCACGTCCCGGTAGACCTCCAGGGTGCGCGCGGCCGCGGCCCGCCAGCTCATACTCCGCGCGTGGCGCACCGCCGCCCGCCCCATCCGCGCGGCCTCCTCCGGCCGCCCGGCGAACCAGTGCAGCCAACGGGCGTACTCCAGCGGGTCGTTGCCGCGTACGAGCCGTCCCGTCACCCCGTCGCGCACGGCGGTCGGCAGCCCGCCGACCGCCGACGCCAGCACCGGGGTCCCGCAGGCCTGCGCCTCCAGAGCGACCAGCCCGAAGGACTCGCTGCGCGAGGGCACCAGCAGCACGTCCGCCGCCCGGTACCACTGCGCGAGCTCCGCCTGCGGCACCGGCGGGCAGTGCCGCAGTACGTCCGACACCCCCAGCTCGCGCGCCAGCTCCCAGGCCCCGCCGCGCGGCCCGGCCCCCGAGTCGCCGCCCACCACCGGGACGATGGTCCGCCGGCGCAGCCCCGGTTCCCGGCGCAGCAGTTCGGCGACGGCCCGGACCATCACGTCCGGGCCCTTCAGGGGCTGGACGCGGCCCGCGTACAGGGGGACGAACGCGCCGGCCGGCAGTCCCAGCCGGGCCCGCGCCGCCGCCCGCCCCCGGCCGGGCCCGAAGGTGCGCAGGTCGACCCCCGGCCGGACGACCTCCGTGCGCCGCTCCTCGGCCGCGTACAGCTCGCGCAATGCCCGTGCCTCGTCGGCGGTGTTGGCGATAAGGCGGTCCGCGGAACCGACGACCTGGTGCTCGCCGCGGATCCGCAGCTCCGGCTCGGGGGCGTCGCCGTCGGCGAGGGCCCCGTTCTTCACCCGGACCAGGGTGTGCGCGGTGTGCACCAGCGGGATCCGCCAGCCGGCCGCGGCGATCCGGCCCGCCTGGCCGGAGAGCCAGTAGTGCGAGTGGACCAGGTCGTAGCGGCGCTCCCGCTTGAGCAGCGCCAGCGAGAACGGAACGACCAGGGCGGGCATGTCCTCCTTGGCGAGGGCGGCGCGCGGGCCGGCCTCCAGGTGGTGCACGCGTACGCCGGGGCCGAGGGCGTCCGGGGAGGGGCGGGCCTCGCCCCGGCAGCGGGTGAACAGGTCCACTTCGACGCCGTGTTCGGCGAGCGCGCGGGACAGCTGGACCATGTAGACGTTCATGCCGCCCGCGTCCCCGGTGCCGGGCTGGTGCAGCGGCGAGGTGTGGACGCTGAGCATGGCGACGCGCAGGGACACGTGGAGCTCCTACGGGCAGGGGCCGCGCCCGCCCCGCACCGCCGGGCGACCGGCGCGCGGTCACGCGGCGAGGAAGGGTTTCTGTCGTGGTGCGGTGGTGCGGTGGTGCGCTCGCGCGGGGGGCGTGCGGCGTCGGGCGGGGTGTGGGCGTCGGGCGCGGGGTGCGCGTCGGGCGCGGGGTGCGCGTCGGCCCCGGTGTCGGCGTCGTGCGCGCCGGGCCCGTGGTGTGCGTCGTGCGCGGCGTGCGCGTGCCGTCGGTGCGGGAGGCGCGCCGCGGCCCGGCGCTAGAAGCCGAACACCGGTCCCGATGGCGGGGCCAGGCGCGTGCCCGGGGCCGGCGGGACGAGGGCGGCGGCCGAGACCGGGCCGCCCGGTCGCGTCCTGAGGGCGGCGGCCAGCCGGTCCGCGCCCTCCGGCATCACCGGGCGCGCCCACGCGCCCAGCGCCCGGGCCACCGCCAACTGCGCGGCCAGCACCGGCAGGTGGCGGCCGGCGCCGGTGGGGCGGTGGGCCTCGTGCGCGTTGACGTGCCCGAAGTCCGCCGCGGAACGCACCATCTCGTCGAGCAGCGCGACCGCCCTGCGCGGGTCGAAGCCCTCCGGGGAGTAGGCCTCGCGCAGGTCCTCCAGCCCGCGCAGCAGCCGGCGCTCCAGCAGCTCCCAGCCGGAGCCTGCGGGAAGGGCTTCCGGGGCCCGTCCCGCGCACTCCTCGCGGACGGCGGCGAAAAGCCGGGCGAGCCAGCTGTTCCAGCTCTCGTCCAGCTCCCGGCGGGCGGCGGCGAGCCGGTCGGCGCGGAAGGCCGTGCGGCGGCCGAGCGGGCGGGCCTGCAGGACGTGCCGGCGCAGGGTGTCCGAACCGTACTCGGTGATCAGGTCCAGCGCCCAGGCCTTCGGGCCGGAGCCCCGGACGAGCGCCTCGTCCTCGATGAGGTACGCCTCGTTGACGCAGAAGTGCTGGGGCAGCTTGAGCCCCTGGGCGAACAGCAGCACCGGCAGCAGCACCGCGTGGCAGAAGGCGTGGCCGAACCCGCAGAAGTGGACGGCCCGTTCGGGCAACGGCCGGTCACCGTGGCCGAAGAGGTGCATGGCGGCCGCCTCGAAACAGCCGTCGATCCGGTGCTCGGGGAACCCGTCGACGGGGACGGGCAGCCCCCACTCGGCGGGGTGGGACACCGCGATGTCCGGCAGCCCGTCCTCCACGAGCGACTCGCACAGCGCGGCCAGCCTCGGCGGCAGCCCGGTGCCGGCCCAGTACTCGGCGAGGGCCTCGCGGTACGGCTCCAGCGGGACGTACAGCCGCCGGCAGCGCCGGAGCGAGGCCGGGGAGTCGCACAGGGCGCAGCGCGGCTCCAGCAGGTCGCCCCCGTCGTTGGGGCGGGCGCACTCGTGGCACATCCCGCCCTCGCAGGCCGCCGCGCAGTGCGGGCAGGTGCCGGTGACGTGTGCTCCGTGGAGCCAGCGCCCGCAGGGCTCGCAGTACGGGGTCAGGCGGGTGCGGGCGGCGATGACGCCGTCCGCGTGGAGCTGCCGGAAGAGCTCCGTCAGCCGGCCCCGGTAGCCCTTGTCCTGGCGGGGTCGCACGACGTGGTCGAACTCGACTCCCGAGCGCAGCCAGTCCGACGTGATCGCGGCGCGGTACCCCTCGGCGACCTCCTCCGGTTTGCGGCCGGCGCGGAGCGCGCGGACGTGGACGGAGCTGTCGTGGTCGGCGGTGCCGGTGGTGAACCGGACGGGTTCGCCCTCGGCCCGCAGGAACCGGGCGAGTACGTCGGCGGCGACGTACGGTCCTGCGAGATGGCCGACGTGCAGTTCGCCGTGGGTGGCCGGCGGGGTCGCGGTGATCCAGACGGGGGTGCTCATGGGACCTCCTTGACGCTGTGGTGCGAAGGACGCAGCGAGGCTCGGAACGGAAGGGACAGCGGGTGCCCAGCCAAGACTGACAGAGAAACGGACCGCCCGGTCTGGTATCGGCTTGCGCGTTCGCGCCGTTGCGTGGACACGCCAGCGGACCTCCCCACGGCCGGTGCGCGGCCGGTGCGCGGCCCTCAGGCGGCGCAGTCCGCCGGCACCCGCAGCCCCCGCACCACCTCGGTCCACAGCTCGTACGTGGCCAGCGCCCACAGCGCGAGCGCGTCGCCGTCCGAGGGCCGCTCCAGCTGGCGGGCCAGCAGGGTCCGCACCCGGTCCGGCCGGACCTGCCCGGCCCGCGCCAGCCGCTCCGCCGACAGCAGGTCGCGTACGGGTTCCAGCAGCGGCCCGCCGGGGGCGAGCATCGCGGTGACCGGCAGCGCGAACGGCTGCCGGGGCCGCCGCCGTACGGCCCGGGGCAGCAGCTCCCGGCCCGCCTCGGCCAGTGCCCGCCGGTCCTGGAGCAGGCGCGGCGGCAGGGCCCGGGCGTGCGCGGCCACCTGCGGCCGGCAAAGCGGCGTCCGCGCTTCGACGGCCGAGGCCATGCCCAGGTGGTCGAGCCGGCGCAGGTGCCGGGACGGCAGCCGCCAGCGGCCCTCGAACGTGGTGACCGCCGCCAGCCGGTCTCCGCCCGCCGAGCGCAGTTCCCGTTCGACGCGGTCGGCGGCCGAGCCCTCCTCCTCGATGAAGGCCCGGTAGTCGGGCGTGTACAGGTACTCGCGCAGCAGCCGCGGCGCGGCGGACAGCCCGTCCGTGTAGGCGGCGGCCCAGTCGGCGACGAACGGGCCCGTGCCCGCCACCCGCGTACGCGCGTCGGCACCGAACAGCTCGTCGGCGCCGTCCCCGGTCAGGGCCACGCTGTACCCGGCCCGCCGCACGGCCCGGAAGAGGGCGTACGTGCTCAGCGCGGCCGGATCGGCGTCAGGCTGCCCCAGGTGGCGGGTGGTGAGGGTCAGCAGCGACCCCAGCTCGGCCGGGTCCAGGGCGACTTCGTGGTGGACGGTACGGGTGTGCCGGGCCACAGCGCGGGCGTACGCGGCCTCCCCGTCGGGCCACCGCCCCCGGTAGCGGAGGTGGAAGCCGTGCGGGGCGGGCGCCCCCGCCTCCCGGGCGTACTCGGCCGTCAGCGCGGTGACCAGGCCCGACGCGAGCCCGCCGCTGGTGAGGACGCACACCGGCACATCGGCCCGCGCGAGGCGGCGCACCTCCCGGCGGAGCACGTCCGCGGTGGACCGGCGTCCCCGCTCGGGGGCCGGCGGTGCCGGGAGCCGCCGCAGCGCCGCCGGTCTGCCCGGGTGCACGACGGCGGTCACGCCGGGCGGCAGGGTACTGATGCCCTCCAGGGCGGTCCGGGCGGTGATCGGGGTGCGCAGGGCGAGGACGGTGTCGAGGCTGTCCGCACGCGGCGCCGCCCGCACCCCGTCGAACGCCAGCAGCGCCGGGATCTCGGAGGCGAACCGGAACGCCCCGTCCGCGCCCTGGTGGTAGTGCAGGAACCTGCCGCCCATGGGGTCCACGGCCAGGACCAGGCGGGGGGCCGCGCGGACGTCGACGACGGCGACGGCGAACATCCCGTCGAGGCGCTGCGCGAATCCCGTCCCGTACTCGGCGTACAGCGCGGGCAGCAGCGTGCCGTCGCACAGGTCGGGGAAGCGGTGGCCGCGGGCGGCGAGTTCGCGCCGCAGCTCGGCGTGGTTGTAGATCTCCCCGCCCAGGACGGCGACCACCCCCGGCAGGTGGGCCAGCCGGTACGGCTGCCGCCCGCCGCGCGGGTCGGTCACCGCGAGCCGGTCGCAGCCCAGCGCCCACCCCGGCCCGCGCAGCACCTGGTGCCCGTCGGGGCCGCCGTGCCGCTGCCGGGCCGAGACGGCCGCCAGCTCGGCCGGGTCGGGTGCGGCCGCGCCGGCCGCGAGCGAGCCGAAGATCCTGCCCATGCCGGACGCCTCCGCTTCCCACGCGTGCGTGGTTCCCTCGACGATGTGGAGCAGTCAGACCTGCGCGTGGCGTACAGGCGACATGTCGCGAGTACGCCAAAGGGGCCGCCTTGCGGCGGGTGCCCGAGCCCAACACGCTGATCACATGGAACACTTCGCGACCGATCACACAGACCGCAGCGCCCCCGAATCCCTGCTGGTCGTGGCCGCGCACCCGGACGACATCGAGTTCTGCGTCAGCGGGACGGTCATGCGGTGGATCGCGCAGGGCACCACCCGGGTGACGTACTGCATCGTCACCGACGGCGGTGCGGGCGGCTACGACGAGCAGCTCCCGCGCCAGGCCATGGGGGACCTGCGCCGGGCCGAGCAGGTCCACTCGGCCAAGCGCAGCGGCGTCGACGACGTCCGCTTCCTCGGCTACCCGGACGGTTACGTCGAGGCGAGCGTGGAGCTGCGCCGGGACCTGTGCCGGGTGATCCGGCAGGTCCGGCCGCAGCGTGCCGTCATCCCGAGCCCGGAGATCAACTGGGGCCGGATCGCGGACCTGCACCCGGACCACCGGGCGGTGGGCGACGCCGCCCTGCGGGCCGTCTACCCCGAGGCGCGCAACCCGTTCGCGCACCCCGAACTCCTCAAGGAGGAGGGCCTGGAGCCGTGGATCGTGCCGGAGCTGTGGCTGATGACGGGGCCGACGCCCAACCAGTACATCGACGTCACCCCCGTCTTCGACCGCAAGGTCGAGGCCCTGCGCATCCACACCTCGCAGACCGCGCACTTCGACGACCTGGCGGGGCTGCTGCGGGAGTGGCTGGGCGAGCACGCCCGGGCGGCGGGGCTGCCCCCGGGCCGGATGGCGGAGGCCTTCCAGGTCGTCAGGACCGACTGACCGGCCGGGGGCCTTCCCGGGGCCGGGCCGCGTGCGCCCTGTGGGGCGTACGGGACCTGGCCGTCGTGCTGTCCGGGGTCACCGGTAGACGAGCAGTTCCGCCTCGGCCGCGCCCGCCAGTTCGTAGCGGGTCGCGACCAGGGGGCGGCCGGAGTAGAGGCGGATCAGCGTCGCCGCGTCGCCCCGGAAGCGGGCCGGGGGCCGGCCCGGCACCTCGTTGCCCAGGACCAGCGGGCCCCCGGGGCCGCCGGTGTCCGCGACCAGCCGGGGCGTGTCCCGTTTGCGGCTGACCATCCGCAGCAGGGGCAGGGCCAGCGGCAGGCTGTCCCCGGCGTACGCCCCGGGCTCCCCGAAGGCCGCGCGGACGTCGCCCGCGTGGATCCACTCCCCCAGGGCCACGGCGTCGAGCGTGCCGTCGCCCCCGGCGATGACCGGGCCGGCCTCGCCGAGCCCGCGCTCCAGCTCGTCCACGATCCGCGCCAGCGGCCACTCCGCGCGTTCGGCCACGTCGGCGGCGTTGGCGGCGGGCAGGAACACGCCTTCCTCCAGCCGGCCCTCCACGATGCGAACCAGGGCGGCCCCGCAGTGCGCGAGCACGTCCCGTACGGTCCACCCCGGGCAGGCGGTGCGCAGCCCGAACGCCGACTCCGGCGTACGCCGCAACAGCGGGAGCAGCGCGTCCCGTTCGGTGCGCAGCAGCCGGTCGGGCAGCCACGGGTCGCGCACCTCGGCGTCGGCTTCCACGGCCGCTTCCATGATGGCCACGGCCGTCAGTAGCGGTAGTGGTCGGGCTTGTACGGGCCCTCGACCTTGACGCCGATGTACGCGGCCTGCTCGGGGCGCAGGGTGGTGAGCTTGACGCCGAGGGCGTCGAGGTGGAGGCGGGCGACCTTCTCGTCGAGGTGCTTGGGGAGCACGTAGACGTCGGTCGGGTACTCGGACGGCTTGGTGAAGAGCTCGATCTGGGCCAGGGTCTGGTCCGCGAAGGAGTTCGACATCACGAACGAGGGGTGGCCGGTGGCGTTGCCCAGGTTCAGCAGGCGGCCCTCGGACAGCACGATCAGGACCTTGCCGTCGGGGAACTTCCAGGTGTGGACCTGCGGCTTGACCTCGTCCTTGACGATGCCCTCGATCTTCGCGAGGCCGGCCATGTCGATCTCGTTGTCGAAGTGGCCGATGTTGCCCACGATGGCCTGGTGCTTCATCTTGGCCATGTCCGAGGCCATGATGATGTCCTTGTTGCCGGTCGTGGTGATGAAGATGTCCGCGGTCTCCACCACGTCCTCGAGGGTGGCGACCTGGTAGCCGTCCATCGCCGCCTGCAGCGCGCAGATCGGGTCGATCTCGGTGACGATGACGCGCGCGCCCTGGCCGCGCAGCGACTCCGCACAGCCCTTGCCCACGTCGCCGTAGCCGCAGACGACCGCGACCTTGCCGCCGATCAGGACGTCGGTGGCACGGTTGATGCCGTCGATCAGCGAGTGCCGGCAGCCGTACTTGTTGTCGAACTTCGACTTGGTGACGGCGTCGTTCACGTTGATCGCCGGGAAGAGGAGGGCGCCGGCCTGGTGCATCTCGTAGAGGCGGTGGACACCGGTCGTGGTCTCCTCCGTCACCCCCCGGATCCCGGAGGCGAGCTCGGTCCAGTTCAGGGCGGAGCGGCCCAGGAGTTCGAGGACGAGGGCCATCTCCTCGTTGTCGGCCGTCGACGGGTCGGGAACGGCCCCGGCCTTCTCGAACTCGACGCCCTTGTGGACCAGGAGGGTGGCGTCCCCGCCGTCGTCCAGGATCATGTTCGGGCCCGCGTGCCCGGGCCAGGTCAGCGCCTGCTCCGTGCACCACCAGTACTCCTCCAGCGTCTCGCCCTTCCAGGCGAAGACGGGGATCCCCGCGGCCGCGATGGCCGCGGCCGCGTGGTCCTGCGTCGAGTAGATGTTGCAGGACACCCAGCGGACCTCCGCGCCGAGGGCGACGAGGGTCTCGATCAGCACGGCGGTCTGCACGGTCATGTGCAGGGAGCCGGTGATGCGGGCGCCGGCCAGCGGCTGCGCCTCGGCGTACTCCTCGCGGATCGACATCAGACCCGGCATCTCGTGCTCGGCCAGGGTGATCTCCTTGCGGCCGAAGGCGGCAAGGGAAAGGTCCGCGACCTTGAAGTCCGTGAACCCGTCAGACATGGGAAGTGCTCCTTGAACTCGTCCGGCGCCGGAGGTCATCGGCGGCCTCCGGCATTGAAGTAGCCGGCCTCGGGGTGGTGGATGACGATGGCGTCGGTGGACTGCTCGGGGTGGAGCTGGAACTCCTCCGAGAGGTGGACGCCGATCCGCTCCGGCCGGAGCAGGTCGGCGATCTTGGCGCGGTCCTCCAGGTCGGGGCAGGCCGGGTAGCCGAGGGAGTAGCGGCAGCCCTGGTACTCGGTGCGGAACATGCCGTCCATGGCCGCCGGATCCGACCCGGCGATGCCGAGCTCGGCGCGGACGCGGGCGTGCCAGTACTCGGCGAGGGCCTCGGCGAGCTGGACGGAGAGGCCGTGCAGCTCCAGGTACTCGCGGTAGGAGTCCGACTCGAACAGCTTGGCCGTGGCCTCGCCGATCCTGGAGCCGACGGTGACCACCTGGAGGCCGACGACGTCGGTCTCGCCCGAGTCCTCCGGGCGGAAGAAGTCGGCGAGGCAGAGCCGACGCCCGCGGCGCTGGCGGGGAAAGGTGAACCGGGTGCGCTCTCCCCCGTCCTCGTCCAGGACGATCAGGTCGTCGCCCTTGGAGACGCAGGGGAAGTAGCCATAGACCACGGCGGCCTCCAGGAGCCGCTCGGTGTGCAGCCGGTCCAGCCAGCCGCGCAACCGGGGCCGGCCCTCCGTCTCGACGGACTCCGCGTCCTTGAGGCCCCACTGGCCCTTGAAGAGCGCCTGCTCGTCGAGCCAGCCCGCGTACTCCTTGAGCGGGACGCCCTTGACGACCCGGGTGCCGAGGAACGGCGGGGTGGGCACCCGGTTGTCGACGGCGACGTCGGAGCGGGCGCCGGACTCCTCCGGCTCGTGCACGTCGAGTACGGCCGCCCGCTGCGGTACGCGGCGCTGCTTGAGGGGCGGGAGTTGGGCGCCGGGGACGCCGCGCTTGACGGCGATCAGCGCGTCCATCAGCCGCAGGCCTTCGAACGCGTCCCGGGCGTAGCGGACCTCGCCCTCGTAGATCTCGTGGAGGTCCTGTTCGACGTAGGCGCGGGTGAGGGCGGCGCCGCCGAGGATCACCGGGTAGTCGGCCGCCAGCTTGCGCTGGTTGAGCTCCTCCAGGTTCTCCTTCATGATCACCGTGGACTTGACCAGCAGCCCGGACATGCCGATCACGTCGGCCTTGTGCTCCTGCGCGGCCTCCAGGATCGCCGAGACCGGCTGCTTGATGCCGATGTTCACCACGTTGTAGCCGTTGTTGGTCAAAATGATGTCGACCAGGTTCTTGCCGATGTCGTGGACGTCCCCGCGGACCGTGGCCAGCACGATCGTGCCCTTGCCCTCGTCGTCCGTCTTCTCCATGTGCGGCTCGAGGTAGGCGACCGCCGTCTTCATCACCTCCGCCGACTGCAGGACGAACGGCAGCTGCATCTGCCCGGAACCGAACAGCTCACCGACGACCTTCATGCCCTCCAGCAGGGTGTCGTTGACGATGTCCAGCGCCGGCCGGGACTGCAGGGCCTCGTCCAGGTCCGCCTCCAGGCCGTTCTTCTCGCCGTCGATGATCCGCCGCTGGAGCCGCTCCTCCAGCGGCAGCGCCAGGAGCTCCTCCGCACGGCCGGCCTTCAGCGACTTGGTGTTCACCCCCTCGAAGAGGGCCATCAGCTTCTGCAGCGGGTCGTAGTCACCCTCACGCCGGTCGTAGATCAGGTCGAGGGCGGTGCTGACCTGCTCCTCGTCGAACCGGGCGATCGGCAGGATCTTCGACGCGTGCACGATCGCCGAGTCCAGACCCGCCTTGACGCACTCGTCCAGGAACACCGAGTTCAGCAGCACCCGGGCCGCCGGATTCAGACCGAAGGAGATGTTCGACAGACCCAGCGTCGTCTGCACGTCCGGATGACGGCGCTTGAGCTCACGGATCGACTCGATCGTCGCGATCCCGTCCTTACGGGACTCCTCCTGCCCCGTGCAGATCGTGAACGTCAGCGTGTCGATGAGGATGTCCGACTCCCGGATCCCCCAGTTCGACGTCAGGTCCTCGATGAGGCGTTCGGCGATGGCGACCTTGTGCTCGACCGTACGGGCCTGGCCCTCCTCGTCGATGGTCAGCGCGATCAGCGCAGCACCGTGCTCCCGCGCCAGACGGGTCACCTTCGCGAACCGCGAGTCCGGCCCGTCACCGTCCTCGTAGTTGACCGAGTTGATGACCGCACGCCCGCCCAGCTTCTCCAGCCCCGCCTGGATGACGGGGACCTCGGTCGAGTCCAGGACGATGGGCAGGGTGGAGGCGGTGGCGAAACGCCCCGCCAGCTCCCGCATGTCCGCGACACCGTCACGGCCCACGTAGTCCACGCACAAATCCAGCATGTGCGCGCCCTCACGGATCTGGTCCCGCGCCATCTCCACACAGTCGTCCCAGCGGCCCTCCAGCATCGCCTCACGGAACTTCTTCGACCCGTTCGCGTTCGTCCGCTCACCGATCGCCATGTACGAGGTGTCCTGCCGGAACGGCACCGTCTGATAGAGCGACGCCGCACCCGCCTCCGGCTGCGGACTGCGCTCGGTCACCGCCGTGCCCCGCACCCGCTCCACCACCTGCCGCAGATGCTCCGGCGTCGTACCACAGCAGCCGCCCACCAGCGACAGCCCGTACTCACGGACGAAGGTCTCCTGCGCGTCCGCCAGCTCGGAGGCCGACAGCGGATAGTGCGCGCCCTGCTTCGTCAGCACCGGCAGGCCCGCGTTCGGCATGCACGACAGCGGGATCCGCGCGTTGCGGGCGAGGTAGCGCAGGTGCTCGCTCATCTCCGCCGGACCCGTCGCACAGTTCAGACCGATCATGTCGATCCCCAGCGGCTCCAACGCCGTCAGCGCCGCACCGATCTCCGACCCCAGCAGCATCGTGCCGGTGGTCTCGACCGTGACCTGGACGATCAGCGGGAGGTCTCCCATGCCGCACCAGTCCAGTGCCCGTCGCGCGCCGATGACGGCGGCCTTGGTCTGGAGGAGGTCCTGGGTGGTCTCCACGAGCAGCGCGTCCGCGCCGCCGCGGACCAGGCCCTCGGCGCTCTGCTGGTAGGCGTCGCGCAGGGGCTCGTACCCCACGTGCCCGAGGGTGGGCAGCTTGGTGCCGGGGCCCAGGGACCCCAGCACCCAGCGGGGCCGGCCGTCCCGGGCGGTGTGCGCGTCCGCCGACTCGCGGGCGATGCGGGCTCCGGCCTCGGAGAGTTCGTAGACCTTGTCCTCGATGCCGTACTCGGCGAGCGCGGACAGGTTGCTGCCGAAGGTGTTGGTCTCGACGCAGTCCACGCCGACGGCGAAGTAGGCGTCGTGGACCGAGCGGACGATGTCGGGGCGGGTCAGGTTGAGGACCTCGTTGCAGCCCTCCAGTCCGAGGAAGTCGTCCAGGGCGGGGTCGGCCTCCTGGAGCATCGTGCCCATGGCGCCGTCCGCGACGACGACGCGTCTGGCGAGTTCCTCCCGCAGTGACCGTCTCATTCCAGAGCCCCCAGGTGTGTGGACAGTTCCGTCGCGGTGGCCGGGCCGTAGGCGGTGCGGAGCCGGGCCAGCAGCGGTTCGCGTTCCAGGCGGTACTCCTGCGTGCCGGTGTGGTCGAGGACGGTCGCGGCGACCGCGCAGCCCAGCCGGGCCGCGTACCGCTCGGCGACGCCCCAGGCCGTCCCGGCGAGGAAGCCGGCCCGGAAGGCGTCGCCGACGCCCGTCGGGTCGACGACCTCGGCGACCGGCACGGCGGGGACGGTGAGGGTCTCGCGGCCTTCCGCGCGGATCCGTACGCCGTCCTCGCCGCGCGTGGTGACCCAGGAGCCGACGCGCCGCAGGACCTGCTCCTCGGTGAGTCCGGACCGCTCGCACAGCAGGGCGGACTCGTACTCGTTGGTGAACAGCCGCTGCGCGCCGTCGACCAGTTCGCGCACCTCGTCGCGGTCGAGCCGGGCCAGCTGCTGGGAGGGGTCGGAGGCGAAGGGGATGCCGAGTTCGCGGCAGCCCCGGGTGTGCCGGAGCATGGCCTCGGGGTCGTCCGGGGAGACCAGGACCAGGTCCGGCCGGCCGTGGCGGGTGACGACCTCCCGCAGGTCGATCTCGCGGGCTTCGGCCATCGCGCCGGCGTAGAAGGTCGCGATCTGGTTCTGCTCCCGGTCGGTGGTGCAGACGAAGCGGGCGGTGTGGCGGGTGTCGCTGACGCGGACGGAGTCGGTGTCCACCCCGTGGTCCTTGAGCCACACCCGGTAGGGCTCGAAGTCCCCGCCCACCGCGCCCACCAGGGACGGGCGCAGTCCCAGCACGCCCAGCCCGAAGGCGATGTTCGCCGCCACCCCGCCCCGTCGCACTTCCAGGTTGTCGGCGAGGAACGACAGGGAGACCCGGTCCAGCCGGTCCGCGAGCAGCTGGTCCGCGAACCGGCCGGGGAAGGTCATCAGGTGATCGGTCGCGATGGACCCGGTGACAGCGATGCGCATGTCAGATCCCGGCGGCCTTGCGCAGCGCGTGCACTCGGTCGGTGCGTTCCCAGGTGAAGTCCGGCAGTTCGCGGCCGAAGTGGCCGTAGGCGGCGGTCTGGGCGTAGATCGGGCGCAGCAGGTCGAGGTCACGGACGATCGCGGCGGGGCGGAGGTCGAAGACCTCGGTCACGGCTTCCTGGATCCGCTCGTCGGGCAGGGTGCCGGTACCGAAGGTCTCGACGAAGAGGCCGACGGGTTCGGCCTTGCCGATGGCGTAGGCGACCTGGACCTCGCAGCGCGCGGCCAGGCCGGCGGCGACCACGTTCTTGGCGACCCAGCGCATGGCGTAGGCGGCCGAGCGGTCCACCTTCGAGGGGTCCTTGCCGGCGAAGGCGCCGCCGCCGTGGCGGGCCATGCCGCCGTACGTGTCGATGATGATCTTGCGGCCGGTCAGGCCGGCGTCGCCCATCGGGCCGCCGATCTCGAAGCGGCCGGTCGGGTTGACCAGCAGCCGGTAGCCCTCGGTGTCCAGCTTGATGCCGTCCTCGAGGAGCCGGGCGAGGACGTGCTCGACGACGAACTCCCGGATGTCCGGGGTGAGGAGGGAGTCGAGGTCGATGTCGGCGGCGTGCTGGGTGGAGACCACCACCGTGTCCAGGCGGACGGCCCTGTCACCGTCGTACTCGATGGTGACCTGGGTCTTGCCGTCGGGGCGCAGGTAGGGGATCTTCCCGTTCTTGCGGACCTCGGTCAGACGGCGCGAGAGGCGGTGCGCGAGGTGGATCGGCAGCGGCATCAGCTCGGGCGTCTCGTCCGTGGCGTAGCCGAACATCAGGCCCTGGTCGCCGGCACCCTGCCGGTCGAGTTCGTCGCCCTCGCCCTCGACGCGCTGCTCGTAGGCGGTGTCGACGCCCTGGGCGATGTCCGGGGACTGGGCGCCGATGGACACCGACACGCCGCAGGAGGCACCGTCGAAGCCCTTCTTGGACGAGTCGTAGCCGATGTCGAGGATGGCGCCGCGGACGAGTTCGGCGATCGGCACGTACGCCGTCGTGGTGACCTCTCCGGCGATGTGGACCTGGCCGGTGGTGATGAGGGTCTCGACCGCGACGCGGGACGCCGGGTCCTCGCGCAGGAGGGCGTCGAGGATCGTGTCGCTGATCCGGTCGGCGATCTTGTCGGGATGGCCTTCCGTGACGGATTCGGAGGTGAACAGGCGCCTGCTCATGCCTGGACCGCCTGGGCGGTGAAGAAGTGGGTGCGGATCGCGTCGAGGGTGCGGATCTCGTCGACCTCCAGGGTCTCCAGCTGGATGGCGCGGCCGCTGTGCTGCTCCAGCAGGAAGACGAACTCGACGAAGGACAGGGAGTCGATCAGCCGGGTCTCGATGAGGTCGAGGTCGCCGGCGATGTCGTCGAGCTCCTCGTGGCGGGCGAGGAGCCAGTTCTTCACGAGCTGCAGACCGTCGGACATGGTGTCTCTCCTTGAAGTGCTGTGTACGGGTGGGGTGGGGGGCGCGGGGGCCGGGGCGGGCTCCGGGGCGGGGCCCGGGGCGGGGAGGGGCTCCGGGACGGCGTTCGGGTCCAGTACGGGGGCGGCGACCGCCACCGCGTAGTCCACGTCGTGGCTGATGGTCACGGTGATCCCGGCGATGCCGGAGCGCTCGGCCATCTCGGCGGCGGACCGGTGGAGTTCCACGAGCGGCCAGCCGCCCTCGGAGCGCCGCACGATGATGTCCCGCCAGGGCAGGAACACGGCGCGGACGCGGAGGGTCTTGAACGCCGCCTCCTTGGCGGCGATCCGCCCGCACAGGCTCAGTACGTCGAGCTTGGCGGCGGTGCGGCAGTCGGCGAGTTCGCCGGGGGCGAGCATGCGCTGGAAGAAGTCCTCGCCGTAGAGGCGCAGGAGCCGGCGGACACGGGTGACGGACACGATGTCCATGCCGAGGTTCGCCCAGCCCAGGCCGCCCGCCGGCGGGGCGACGACGGGTCGGGTCGGCATCTCAGATCGCCGGCCCGGCGGCGTTCGCGCGCAGGACCGCGGCGGTCGCGGCGCCCCAGCTGCCGTGGCGGCGGGTGAGCGCGGACAGCCAGCGCTCCAGTCCGAAGGCGACGCAGCTGGTGAAGGCGGGGCCGCCGCCGGAGGCGAGGGGGATCTCGCACCGGTCGCCGAAGAAGTTGCGGTGGGTGTTGACCGAGGCGATCGCGAGGTCCTCGTACAGGAACTCGTGCTTGACCGGGGTCAGGCGCTGGAGGACGGCCTTGGAGCTGCCCTTGTCGAAGAAGGGGTCGCAGGCGGCCTCGCGGCTCAGCGGCAGGTCGAGGGCCTCGGCGAAGGCGTGGATCCGCCGGGTGAAGGTCGCGAGGTGCCGTTCGGCGTGCTCGCGGGTGCCGATGGCGACGATCTCCCGCATGCGGAAGCCGAGCTGGCGGCGCAGTCCCTCGTAGTGCGCCTCCTTGCGGAAGCACCAGCCGACGACGGTGACGAGCTCGTCGTCGGCGGCCGGGCGGCCCTGGTGGTCGATGTAGACGGCGTAACAGGACGCGGACGGCAGGCCGAGGGCGGCCGGTTCCAGCGCGTCACAGGGGAAGCAGCCGGTGTCGGCGCAGAACTCGCTGGTCTCCCGGACGTCCAGGTTCAGCGGGGCCGCCACGACGGCCTGGTGGGGGAAGTTGTCGTAGTAGTCGAGCCGGGCCAGGTCGGCGGCGGGCAGCAGCGGGGGCATGGTCATCGAGCGGGCGCCCGCCTGGACGCCCCAGTTCTCGAAGGTGTCGTCGAGCAGCCGCAGCAGGGCGGTGCCCTCGGGGCCGAGCGACGGAAGGCCCGTGGTGGCCGGAGCGGTGGTGGTGGCGGTGGTCATGGCGGTCATGGCGGTCATGGGGGAGTCACCTCTCGGACGGCGGTGGGCCGCTCAGACGACGGGCAGGACGTCGTCCGTGAAGATCCCGGTCTTCAGGAAGAATCCGAGCGGCTTGCGGATGGTCTTGCGCTCGAAGGGCCGGCGGCGCTCGTCGGCGACCAGGGCGTTGCGCAGGCCCACCGGGTCGGCGATGCCGGCGTCGCGGTAGACGTGCGGGTTGTAGAGGGAGTTGAGGCTGTAGACGACGTACCGCTTGAGGTAGGCCTCGACCTCGGCGACGCGGGCGGCGGGGACGGCCTGGCGCATCCGGTCGAAGAGCAGGGAGACCAGTTCCCGGCCGAAGGCGATGTGCCGGGACTCGTCCTGGTGGTGGATGCGGTTGACCTCGCGGATGGTGTGGCAGAGGTCCTCGTCGCGCGCCATCCGCGTGTTGTAGTGGTCGACGAGCTCCTCGAAGAACAGGATGCGGGCGAAGACCAGGAAGTTCTCCACCTCCGGCTCCCAGGCGGAGTCGGCGCGCAGGGCGGTGGAGCCGTAGATCTTGTCGCCGTAGCGGCGGCAGAACTCGGCGAAGAACCACATGTGCTCGTTCTCCTCACCGATGAAGTGGTGGAAGAAGTCCGAGGGCACCTCGAAGCCGGGCATGTGGATGCGTCCGACGACCTCGATGAGCAGTTCGCGGATGCCGTGCACGTTGAGGCTGTAGAAGTTGATGCTCTCCCACTTGGAGAGGCGCCGGAGGGTCTCCTCGCCGAGCTCCTCGTGGAAGGGGGTGCCGTAGACGGTGAGCAGTTCGGGGGTCATCCACATGCGGCCCTCGTCGAGCTGCTCGGGCCAGTCGAACTGCTGGTAGGGGTTGTAGTACTCCTCGATGGAGCGGTGGCTGAGCCGTTCCAGGACTTCAAGGAACCGGTCGGTGACCGGCAGGGGGGCGCTGACGCCCATGGTGACTCCTCGGGGTGTGGGGTGGCGCGGGCCGGGTGCGGCGGCTACGGCCGGACTTCGTAGACGGCGTTGACCGGGGTCTCGGTGGCGCGGCGCCAGCGGGTGAAGCCGGCCTCTTCGGCGATGCCGCGGAAGGCCGTCTCGCCCGAGTGGTTGCCGAGCGCGTGGGGGCCGTGCTGGGCGACGGCCACGGGCAGGCACATGACGGCGGAGAGGGCCATGAACATGCGGGCGGCCGGGGTCTGGGTGCCGATGTCGTCGGGCGAGACGTTGGACTCGACGAGCATCCAGGTGCCGTCCGCGTCCAGGGACTTGTGCACGTGCCGGGCGGCGGAGACCGGGTCGCCCATGTCGTGCAGGGCGTTGAAGAAGGTGACCAGGTCGTAGCCGGTGCCGGGGTAGTCGTCCGCGGAGGCGACCTCGAAGACGACGCGGTCGCCGAGCCCGGCCTCGTCGGCGAGGCGGCGGGCGATCGAGACGGCCTCCTCGGAGTAGTCGAAGCCGTGGACGGTCGCCTGCGGGAAGGCCTTCGCGATCAGCAGGGTGGTGTGGCCGACGCCGCAGCCGACGTCGGCGACGGTGCCGCCGGCGGCGAGCTTGGCGGTGACCCCGGTGAGGGCGGGCAGCCATTCGGGGACGAGGCGGTGCTCGTAGGTGGGCTGGAAGAAGCTGCCCATGCCGGTGTCGAGGGCCGGGTCGTGCTCCGCCCAGCCGACGCCGTCGCCGGTGCGGTACGCGTCGACGAGGAGGTCCTCGGTGCCGTAGAGGGCCTTGAGGGCGGTGAAGAACCCGGCGGCGAAGGTGACGGCGGTGGGGTCGGCCAGCACGGGGACGTGGTCGGCGGGCAGCGTGTACGCCCCGGCGCCCGGGTGGCGCTCGACGTATCCGGCGCTCAGCTGGGCGTGCAGCCACTCCTCGGCGTAGCGGGTGCTGATCCCGGTGCGCTCGGCGAGCTGGGCGGGTGTCAGCGGGCCGGCCCCGGCCAGCGCCCGGTAGAGGCCGAGCCGCTCCCCGAGGGCGACGGTCAGGCCGCGGACGGCGGCGCCGGCGTCGCTGATGACGCGCTGGTGGAAGTCGTGGACGGCGGTCATGCTGCCTTCACCTCGGCGGTCGGGAGGTCACAGGTGAACAGGAAGGAGCGCGGGACGCGGGGGACCTCGCGGGCGGGCACCGGGTAGGGCCAGCGGCCGAAGTCGGCGCCGTCCTCGCCGGGCTGGCGGACCTCGCGCACGTCCCAGCCGCATTCGGTGAGGAGGGCCTCGGGGGTCTCCGTGCCGAAGAGCCACGGGTTGCCGTCCTCCTCGAGGCAGTTGAGGAAGGGCCGGGAGAGCGGGTTCTGCAGGGCGGCCTTGCTGATGACGTCGCCGAGCAGGACGGATCCGGGCGCGGAGTGGCCGGCGAGGGTGGAGATGAGGCCGCGTACGGCGTCCTCGGGGAGGAAGAAGAGCAGACCCTCGACGACCCACAGCACGGGCTGGTCGGCGCGCCAGCCGGCCTCTTCCAAGGGCCCCGTCCAGTCCTGGGTCAGGTCGACGGGGACGGTGACGCGGGTACGCCCGGCCGGGTCGGGTTCCCCGGCCAGCATCTCGGCCTTGGCCTCCAGGAGCGCGGGCCGGTCGAGTTCGTAGACGGTGACGCCTTCGGGCCACGGGAGCCGGTAGAAGCGGGTGTCCATGCCGGCGGCGAGGAACACCACCTGGCGGATGCCGTGGTCCTGGACGGCACGGACGATGGCCCTGTCCAGGTAGGTGGTGCGGATGGCGAGGAACGGCACGGTGCCGGCGCCGGCGTAGCGCTCCAGCAGGTCGAAGCCGATGGTGTCGGCGACGGTGCGCGCGTACGGGTCGGCGAACAGCCGGTCCTCGCGCTCGGTTTCCAGGGCCCGCGCGGCGGCGGTCCACTGGGCGGTGCGGGATACGGCCTCCACGGGAGGCTCCCTTCACTCGTGGGGTGGGGGGATGGTCAGGCCGGGGAGCCGGCGCGGACGACCGGGTCCTCCGCCGCGGCGGGGTGCGGCGCGTCGCACTCGGCGGGCCGCCGCTCGAAGATGCTGTGCAGGATCATGCTGAACACGACGTTCCCGTCGGCGTCGGCCAGCGTGCACCTGGGCTGGACGACGCCGGTGCGCGGGTTGAACGGCGAGGGGCGCGAGCCCAGGATCTCTACGCGCGCCGTGAGCACGTCCCCGGGGCGGACGGGCCGCAGGTAGCGGATCTCGTCCACGCCGGGGGAGCCGGTACAGGCGCTGTAGGCGAGGAGCCCGTCGACGTAGCGGCGCATGAACATCGAGGCGCTGTGCCAGCCGCTGGCGATCAGGCCGCCGAACGGGGTCCGGGCGGCGAGCTCCGGGTCGGTGTGGAAGGGCTGCGGGTCGAAGCGCCTGCCGAACTCCAGCACCTCCTCCGCCGTGACGGTGACGGAGCCCAGTTCGTGGACGTCACCGGTCCGGAAGTCCTCGAAGTAGCGCATCACGCAACCCCCTTGACGGAGAGAAACAGTTCCTCTGGCGTGAACCAATCTACGAATCAGCCGATTATTTTGTCAACCCAAAAGAAGACCGCATCGTCTGTTCTATCGCAGTGCCTGTTCCACGTCCTGCCAGAGGTCCTCCGGGTCCTCGATCCCCACCGACATCCGGACCAGGCCCGGACCGATGCCGGCGCGCGCCAGCGCCCCCTCGTCCAGCTCCCGGTGGGAGGTGCTGGCGGGGTGCGTGACCAGCGTCTCCACCCCGCCCAGCGAGAGCGCGAGCCGCGCCAGGCGCACCCCCTCGACGAAGGCGCGGCCCGCCTCCCGGCCGCCGCGCAGGTCGAAGGAGAGCAGCCCCCCCGCCCCCGGAGAGCACCTTGCGGGCCATCGCGTACGAGGGGTGCGTTCCCAGCCACGGCCAGTGGACGGCCGCCACCGCCGGGTGGGCCGCCAGCCGCTGCGCGAGCACGCCGGCGTTGGCGCAGTGCTCGCGCATCCGCAGCGGCAGCGTGGCGATCCCGCGCAGTGTCAGCCAGACGGCGAACGGGTCGGCGCTGGCGCCGAGTTCGACGGTGCGCGGCCACACCTCCCGGCGCAGGGCGTCGTCCGCGAAGACGGCCGCGCCGCCCAGGACGTCGGAGTGCCCCGCGAGGTACTTGGTGGTGGAGTGGAGCACGATGTCGGCGCCGTGCTCGATCGGCCGGCACAGGACGGGCGAGGCCAGGGAGTTGTCCACGGCGCTGGTCACCCCGAGGCGCCGGGCCGCCGCCAGCAGGCCGGGCAGGTCGGGGACCTGGCCGGTGGGGTTGGCGATGGTCTCCAGGACCAGCAGCCGGGTGCGGGGCCCGGCGAGCGCCTCGAACTCCCGCGCGTCGTCACCGCCGATGTGGTCGACCCGTACCCCGTAGCGCTCCTTCAGGTCGCTCAGCGCCGCGTACGTCCCCCCGTACAGGCAGCGCTGCGCGATCACCTGGTCGCCGGGGCGGAGCAGGGCGAGGAGCACCCCGCTGATGGCGCCCATCCCGGAGGCGAAGGCGATGGCCGAGGCGCCGCCCTCCAGTCCGGCGAGGGTCCGTTCCAGGGCGCGGACGGTGGGGTTGCCACGGCGGCTGTAGACGTAGTCGCCGTCGGGGCCGGCCATGGCCCGGGCCAGTTCGTCGGCGGAGTCGAAGGCGAAGGCGGAGGACTGGACGAGCGGTACGGACAGCGGGCGGCTGGCGGGGACTTCGAGCTCGTGGGCCACGTGCACCGCGCGGGTGCGGATGTCCTTCATCGGGGGGCCTTTCGTTCGGGAGCGGGTCCGGGAGCGGGCCCCGGGATACGGGGCGGGGGTATGGGGGGCGGCGCACGGGACGGGGGTACGGGGCCGGGGTACGGGAAAGGGGTCGCCCGACGTCCGGGACGGACGTCGGGCGACCCCTCGGGTGCGTGCGGGCGGTCCCGTACGTCACACCCCCGCCGTCTCGCTGCGCGACGCCGGGGCGTCGGCGGCGGGAGCGGCGGCCGCGGCGGCGGGCCCGTCGCCCTTCATCGCGAACAGGGTGATCACCGCGCCGGCGGCGGCGATGACCGCGGCGCCGATGAAGGCGGCGCTGAACCCGTCGGTGAGGGCGGGCAGGTTGCCCAGCTCTCCGGCGCCCTGGGTGGTGGCGAGCGCGGTCAGCGCGGCCAGGCCGAGGGCGGAGCCCACGTTGTAGGTGGTGTTGACGATGCCGGAGGCGAGGCCGGCCTGCTCCTGCGGGGCACCGGACATGGCGGCCATCATCGCCGGGATGTACGCGAGCGCCATGCCGAGCGCGGCGACGAGCGAGGCGGGCAGGACGTCGACGAGGAAGGTGCCGGTCGGCTCGACGGCCGACAGCCAGACCAGCCCGGCGGCGAGGGCGAACAGACCGGCGACGATCAGCGGCTTGGCCCCGAAGCGGCCCATGAGGCGGGCGGTGATGGCCGTCATGAAGATCATCAGCAGCACCGTCATGGGGAGCAGCGCCGCGCCGGAGGCGAAGGCGCCGTAGTCCAGCACCTGCTGGAGGTACAGGTTGAGGAAGTACCACATCGGGATCCAGGCGGCGCCGAGCAGCGTCATCGCGAGGTTGGCCGAGCCCAGGCGCGGGATCCGCCACACGCTGAGCGGCATGAGCGGCTCGCGGACGGTCCGCTGGATCACGAAGAAGAGGGCGAGCAGGACGGCCGCGCCGACGAGCTCCAGTACGGTGGCGGTGGCGCCCCAGCCGGTTTCGGGGGCCCGGACGACGGCGAACACGGCGAGCGCGAGCCCGGCGGTGACGGCGGCGGCGCCCAGGACGTCGACGGAGCCGCGGCGGGCCTGGACGGCGGGCAGCAGCCCGGTCGCGGCGAGGGTGGCGACGCCGATCGGGACGTAGATGATGAAGACCCACGGCCAGCTGACCCATTCGGTGAACACGCCGCCGAGGAACACGCCGGCCGTACCGCCGGCGGGGGCGGCGGCGCCGTAGAGGGCCATCGCCTTGCCCAGCTCCCTGGGGTCGTGCCCGAAGAGCATCATGAGCAGCGTCATCGCCGAGGGCGCGATCAGCGCGCCGCCGACTCCCTGGACGGCCCGGCCGGCGATCTCCACCGAGGCGCTCTGCGCGGCGGCGGCGAGCACCGAGCCCGCGATCATGACCACCCAGCCGGTGGCGAAGATCCTGCGGGCGCCGAACAGGTCGGAGAGCCGCCCGCCGAGCAGCAGTAACCCGCCGAAGACGATGACGTAGGCGTTGAAGACCCACTGGAGCTCGCCCTGGGAGAAGCCCAGGTCCTTCTGCATCTCGGGGAGCGCGACCCCGATGATCGAGGTGTCCATGATGACCATGAACTGAGCGGCGGCAAGCACGCCAAGTGCCCACCAGCGCCGGGGATTGACGGTTGACATTGCCCTGACCCTCCTCTGAGGTATACCCCTGGGGGGTACCTACGCGCAGCAACGTAGCATACCCATGGGGGGTATGTAAGAGCGGTGTGGGAACGCGAAGGGACCCCGCCCCGGCCGAAGCCGGGACGGGGCCCCACAGCGGGTCGGCCCCGCCGTGCTAGCGGGCCGTCAGGGTCGCCGCCACCCCCGCCGGAACGGGCGCCAGACCCGCCGGGCGGCTGGTGAAGGACCCCCGGCCCTGCGTACGGCCGCGCAGCCGGGACGCGTACCCGAACAGCTCGGCCAGCGGCACCGTCGCCGTGACCACGGTGGTCCCGGCCTGCCCGGCCGAGCCCGTGACCCGGCCGCGGCGGGCGGCCAGGTCCCCGAGGACCGCGCCGACACCGTCGTCCGGAACCGTCACCGTGACCTCCGCGACCGGCTCCAGCAGCTCCAGCCCCGAGGCGCGCAGGGCGTCGCGCAGCGCGAACCGGCCCGCCGCGCGGAACGCCATCTCCGAGGAGTCCTTGGAGTGCGTCGCCCCGTCGGTCAGGACCACCCGCACGCCCGTCACCGGATGCCCGCCGAGCGGACCCTCGGCGAGGGCGTCACGGCAGCCGGCCTCCACGGCCCGCGCGAACTCCTGCGGAACCCGCCCGCCCGTCACCGCCGAACGGAACTCGAAACCGGGCTCCTCCAACGGCTCCACGTCGAGCACGACGTGCGCGAACTGGCCCGCGCCGCCGTCCTGTTTGACGTGCCGGTACACGAATCCGGTCACCCCGCGCACCACGGTCTCCCGGTAGGAGACCCGCGGCCGGCCCACCACGACCTCCACCCCGTGCAGACGGCGCACCTTCTCCACCGCCACCTCCAGGTGCAGCTCGCCCAGCCCGGACAGCACGGTCTGCCCGGTCTCCGCGTCGGTCCGCACCACCAGGGAGGGGTCCTCCTCGGCGAGCCGGGCCAGCGCGGAGGCCAGCCGCCCGGTGTCCGTACCCCGGCCCGCCTCGACCGCGACCGACACCACCGGGTCCGCCACCACGGGCGGTTCGAGCAGCAGGGGCGCCTCCGGCGCGCACAGGCTCGTCCCCGCCCGCGCCGACTTCAGCCCGACGACGGCGACGATGTCACCGGCCACCGCCTCCTCCCGCTCCTCGTGCCGGTCGGCCTGCACCCGCAGGATCCGCCCGACGCGTTCCGTCCGGCCCGTCGCCGGATCCAGTACGGAGTCCCCCTTGCGCAGGGTTCCCGCGTAGACCCGCAGATAGGTGAGCCGGCCGGTCGCCGTCGCCGTCACCTTGAAGGCGAGCGCGGCCAGCGGCTCCGCCGGGTCGGCGGCCCGCTCCCGCACCGGCGGCATGTCCCCCGGTGCGGGCAGGTACGCCACCACGGCGTCGAGCAGCGGCTCGATGCCCCGGTTGCGGTACGCCGAACCGCACAGCACGACCACCGCGTCCCCGGCGAGGGTCAGCTCGCGCAGGGCACGGGCCAGGGTCGCCTCGCCCAGTCCGTCGCCGGCGCAGAACTCCTCCAGGGCCTCCGCGTGAAGTCCGGCCACCGTCTCCTCCAGCAGCCGGCGCCTGCGCCGGGCCTCCTCCAGCAGCGGCCCGGGCACCGGCAGTTCCTCGTACGAGCCGTCGCCCGCGCCCCAGAGCAGCGCGCGCATCCGCAGCAGGTCGACGACGCCGGTGAAACCGTCCTCCCGGCCGACGGGCAGCTGCACGGCCAGGGGGACCGCGCCGAGCCGCTCCCTGATGGAGCCGACGGCGGCGTCGAGGTCGGCGCCCGCCCGGTCCAGCTTGTTGACGAACGCGATCCTCGGCACGCCGTGCCGGTCGGCCTGGCGCCACACCGACTCGCTCTGCGGCTCCACGCCGGCGACGGCGTCGAAGACCGCGACCGCGCCGTCGAGCACCCGCAGGGAGCGCTCGACCTCGTCGGCGAAGTCCACGTGGCCCGGCGTGTCGATCAGGTTGACCCGGTGGCCGTCCCAGGCGCAGCTGACGGCCGCCGCGAAGATGGTGATGCCGCGGTCGCGTTCCTGGGGGTCGTAGTCGGTGACGGTGGTGCCGTCGTGGACCTCGCCCCGCTTGTGGATGGCGCCGGTGGCGAAGAGGATCCGCTCGGTGACGGTGGTCTTGCCGGCGTCGACGTGGGCGAGGATGCCGAGGTTCCGCACGGCGGCGGTGGTGACGTTGGTGTGACGGTGATCGGTGCGCATGGCCCGGGCCTTTCGGTGCCTGGGTGGGAAGAGGGCAGCGCGATTCCCGGGACGCCGCTCCACCCCGTGGCGGGGTGCAGCGTTCAAAAAGGGGTGCGTCACGGGCGTACGGTGACAGCCGCGCGGCTGTTACCGCGCGCTTCGGGACACCGGGATCACGTCGTACCGGCAGGGGGGAACGACGGCGGCGGTGCGGTTCGTACGCATGGCCCGGTTCCCCTTCTCTTCGCTCGGCATCGGCGGGCACCGCCCTGGCGGCGGCGCGCACCGCGACTGTAGGCGGCGCGCGCCGGCCGGGGCACCTGGTTTTTCAGGCGCGGCCTTTCAGGCGAGCAGCCGCTCCCGCAGCCGGGCCGTGGTCTGCGGGGTGATGCCGACGGCCTCGGTGAGATAGGCGGACGGGGACCCGTAACGGCCGGTCAGGTCGGCCAGGACCAGCTCCATGACGGTGGCCGGGGCGCGGCCGTACGAGGGCCAGCGCATGGTGCGGCCCGGGTTGGCGGCGTGCCAGTCGGCGGTGAGGCGCTCGGTGGCCAGCTCGGTGAGGGCGAAGTCGGCCAGGATCTGCTCCTCGGACACGTCGAGCAGGGTCAGCACCAGGGCGGCGATCAGGCCGGTGCGGTCCTTGCCGGAGGTGCAGTGGAACACGGCGGGGCCGGGGCCGTCGGCGATCAGCTCGACGGCCCGCCGGATCTCGTCCACGCCGTCCTCGGCGACCTCCGCGAAGCGGTCGGCGAGGTAGCGCCAGGGGTCGAGCGCGGGGTCGATCTCGGCCTGGTCGTAGGGGCGGTGCTCGATGCTGAGGTTGGCGTACGTGAACCGCTCCGGCTCCGGTATCCGGCCCTTGGCCTCGATCTCCCAGGGGTAGCGCAGGTCGATCACGGTCCGGACCCCGAGCCGGAGGAACCGCTCCCAGTCGGCGCCCCCCAGCTTCCCGAGGGAGTCGGCCCGGTAGAGGCACCCCCACCGGACGGCCCGGCCGTCGGCGGAGCGGTAGCCGCCCAGGTCGCGGAAGTTGTGGAGGCGGTCGAAGGGGATGTGCCGGGTGCCTTCGGCGGCGGTGGCCTGGGTCAACTGTGGCTCCTGGGGCAAGGGTTGGCGCTGGCTGCGACCTGGCCAGAATGCCTCAGGCGTCACCGGATTCCGGACGCTGGGGGGACGTGATCTCCCACACCCCGTCCGACTCGGTCGCGCTCCAGCCCGCCTGCAGTCGGAGCGGTTGGGCGAGGGTGACCTCGGTGAAGGTGGCCTGCCCGTGGAAGACGGCGCCGGCCAGGGAGAGGGCGGCCCGGAAGTCGCAGCCCTCGAAGGTGACGGACCAGTCGAAGACGGCCCCGTCGAAGACGGCGTCGCCAGTGAACTCGCCGCGCAGGAAGCGGGACGCGCCCTGGAAGACGGCTCCCGCGAAACTGCTGTGTGCCGCCTCCGTCTCCGTCTTCGTGTCGACCCACCGGAGCAGGCCCTCGAACACAGCGCCGTCGAAGCTGACCGGTTCCGTGTACACACTGTTCTTGATCAGGACCGGGCCCCGGAAGACGGCACCGTCGAAGCCCGCCCGCTCCCCGAACCTGGCCGCGTCGAATGCCGCCAGACCGTGGAAGAGAGCACCGGCGAAGGCGGCCGGGCCGTCGAAACGGGCGTCGCGGAAGACAGCCTCCCCCTCACAGACCATGGACTCGAAATCCGACGCGTGCGCGAAGCGTGTTCCCGTCGCCGAGAACGGCCCTTCGCACACGACGCGTGCGAAGGAGAGCGGTCCCCAGAAGACGGAGTCACCCAGCGATGCACGCCCCTTGAAGACGACCCGGTCGAAGTCCGCCCGCTTGCGCACCGTCATCCCGTCCAGCACCGCCTCCCCCTCCATGACGGCGCGCCCGAAGGACATGTCCTCGAACCAGGTGACCTCCGCGAACTGCGCCGCTGCGACGAAAACGGCACGGTCGAAGGCTGCCGCCCCCTCGAAGGCGGATCCTTCGAAGAGCGCCTCCTGCTCGAAGACGGTCCGGCCGAAGGCGGCCGCGCCCATGAACCTGGCCCGCTGGAAGGCCGCCCCCTTGTTGAAGACCGCACGGTCGAAGTTCGCATCCGAAGCGAAGGTGCTGGTGGTGAAGCCCGAGGCGCCCTCGAACACGGCGCGGGTGAAGTCGGCTTCGCCGGTGAAGGTGCCCGCCACCACCAGCCAGTCGTCCTTGAAGCACGCTCGTGTGAAGGCCGCCGAGCCCAGCCTGACCCGTCCCGTCGCCGGTTCGCGCACCGCGTCGAGCACACGCCCCAGCAGGCCCCCCTCGAAAGTGGTCCCCCGGAAGTCGACGGAGGATCCGGGCCCCAAGCTGCTCAGGTAGGCCTCCCGCTCGGTGCTCGGCAGATGGGCCAGGCAGTTGTGGCGGCCCGTCACCTTCACTCCCATGCACCCCGAGGGGTTCTCCTCCGACGCGCCGAAGCCGCAGCGGGGCCAGACGGACTCCTCCACCGGGTACGTCTCCGCGTCGGTCAGCAGCTCCGCCACCCGGCTGGGGTCCCCGAGGACGAACCATCCGCCCGGCTCCTCCCCCAACGGCTTGAGGGGGCGCAGGGCCAGCGGGCCGAGGAGCTCGTGGAGCTCCTCGTACAGCGACCGGGAGAGGGTGAGCACGAGACTGGGCGTGTCGTCCGGGCCGCCGTCACGCAGCCACCCGTTGACCACGTCGTTGTCGAGGAGCCGGTCCATGGTGTCGGCGTCCTCCCCCGGACCGCGTCCGGCCAGGGCCACGGCGAGCGGTGGGCCCTGGAAGCGGACCCTCAGCGCCACCCGGTACAGCGCGAGCAGCAGCGCTCCCGTCCGGGCGAAGGCATCCGGCCCGGCCAGGGTCACGCGTACGCCCATCGACGCGCTTTCCACCCGCTCGGCCACTTCGGCGTCGTCCATCGCCTCCGCCAGGAGGCTGGTCAGCTCCCGGCGGGCGGAGCGGCCGGGCCCGTGCACGCTCTCGTCCGCCCGCACGGCCAGGGTCACCGCCTTCCCGGGTGCCTGGTCGCCCAGCGCGGCGCGGAAGCCGTCCTGGGCGAGCAGGGCCTCGGCCGTGAGGAAGACCATCCGGTCGGGCCCGACCGTGTGCACGACGCCGCGCAGACCGCCCGGCACCGAGAGCACGGGGGCACCTCGGAAGCGGGTCCAGTCCTCCGCCTCCGGTGAGAGCCCGACGATCTCGCCGTTGCGGGACCGGCCCTGCAGCCGTGTCTCGCCCGCGGTCGTGAGCCAGTCGTGACCGTCCGCGAATCCGGGCACGAAGACGAACGGTTCGTCCGGCGCGGGCGACGCCTCCCAGGCCGGCGGCGTGAAGAACCCGGGGTCCGCCAGGTCCTCCTCGCTCTCCAGCAGCAGCACCCGCGGGCTCGCGTCGTCCCACCAGACGGGCCGGCAGGCGGCCTCCCTGCCGTCGGGGGTGCCGGCCCAGGCGACGGTGTCCCGGGGGCTGGCCGCGTCCGCGGCGGTGAGCACCAGGCGGGGGGTCAGCAAGGTGCCGACCTCGCGCGGCTCGGCGAGGGGTTCGAAGCGGACCCGTACGACTCCCTCGCCCACCCCCGGACCGGGGCCCGGCCGCTCGGCGAACGGCAGGGATTCCGCCGGGACCCGGCGGCGGCCCTCCGCCCCCGTCGTGACCCGGGTCGCGGAGAAGTCGGGGCCCGTGCCCCGGTGGCGGTACATGAACTCCCAGACGCGGCGGCGCACCAGTTCCCGTACGGCGGCGACGTCCCCGCGCAGCTGGGAGCCGAGCAGCACGTCCCGTACCCCCGGCAGGAAGTCGAACTCCGCGTCCTCCGGCCGCTGCTGCCCCTCCCACGGGGCGAAGAGCCCCCCGAGGGCCACCTCCGCCAGGTGCCCGTGCTCGGAGTCGCGCAGCAGGGAGCGCCGTACGAGGGTCATCACGGGCAGCGTCAGCGGTACGGCGGCCAGGTGGGCGGCCAGCTGCTGGGCGGTCGGGGAGGCGCTCGCCCGGAACCGTTCGACCGCCTCCAGCGCGGTGGCGGCCCGGCGCGGCGGTGCCGTGCCGGGGGCGGGGGCGGCGTCCAGGCGCAGGCAGGCGAGGCGGCGCCAGCGCCCGTCCCCGGACACCGTCCGCACGAGCCGGGCCAGGCTGCCGGAGGCGAGCCCCACCACGGGGACGACGGGCCCGCCGCCCCGCGCCCGCCGGGCGGCGGGCACCCGCTGCCAGGAGCGGGTGGCGGCGGCGGGCCGGTCGGAGCGGACGGCGAAGGGCACGGGCCGCACGGCGCCCCGGGTCCACAGCCGTTCGGGCAGTACGTTCAGCACGGCCACGGCGTTGTGGGCGCTCCAGTGCCGCAGGACGCGCAGCAGCGGGGTCTCCTGCCAGCCCCCGGCGACGGTGTCGGAGACGAGCAGGATCAGCCGCCGCCCGGCGGGGTCGGCGAGTTCCAGCGGGTTGCGGGGCGGGCCGCCGCGGCCCCGGGCGAGCATCGGGGTGCCGCCGGGGGCGGTGCCGGTGAGCTGCCAGGTTCGGACGTCGCGGAAGACCCCGCTGCGGGTGAACACCCCGCGCAGTTCGTCCACCAGGTCGCTCCACAGGAGCATCGAGGGGTGGGCGTCGACGACGAGGGCCAGGTCGAGCCAGCGGCTCTCGGCGGGGCGCAGGACCGGGGTGGGGACCATCGCCTCGATGCTGCGTTCCACGGTGAGCTGCTCGTCCAGCTCCTCCCCCGGGCCGCCGATGGCGCGGCGTCCGACGGGCCGTAGCGACCGCATCAGGGCGAGCGGGTCGTCGAGGGAGGCGGTGCGGGGCAGCCGCAGCGGTACGCCGCGCCGCGCGGGCGCGTCGGCCGCCGGCTCGGCGGGCCGCTCCGGCCGGGCGCGGACGGCGGGGAACAGCTGGACGGCCCCGGCCGCGTCCGGGCCGGCCCGCCCGGCACCGGATGCGGGCCCGTCGGGGTGTGGGGGCGGCTCCGCGGTCCCGTCGGGTCCCTCGGGGCCGGGCGGACGCACCCCGCCGTCCGGGGACGCGGCGGCGGCCGGGTCCACGCGGGCGGCCAGCCAGAGGATGTCGGCGATCTCCTCGGGGCCGACGGCGGTGCGGGGCGCGGCACCGTCCTCGGCGCCTTCGGCGAAGGCGGCGAGCAGCCTCTCGATCACGCGGTGGGCCCGGTGAGGTGCTGCATGACGGTGGCGAGGAAACGGTCCCGGTCGGCGGGCGCCGACCAGGCTCCGGCCAGGCGCAGCTGGATGGCGTTCAGGAGCTGGTCGGTGGCCAGGTCGCCGTCCTCGGCGCGTTCGAGGAAGCTGCGTACGAGGTCCTGGTACTCGGCGGCGTCCTCGCCGGTGATGTCGACGCCGAGCCGGCCGCGCACGATGCGGGCGAGTTTCTCGGGTCCGGGCGCGTCCAGGTGGAGGCGGACGCAGCGGCGCAGGAAGGCGGGCGGGAAGTCGCGTTCGCCGTTGCTGGTGAGGATGACGACGGGGAAGTGGCGGCACTGCACGCGGCCCTGGGTGACGGCCACGCCGGCGTCGGGGTCGTCGTCGGTGCCGATGGCGACGGTGGGTTCCTCCTTGGCGAGGCGGGCCAGTTCGGGGATGACGAAGCCGCCGTCCTCGAAGACGGTGAGGAGGTCGCCGGGCAGGTCGATGTCGCTCTTGTCGATCTCGTCGATGAGCAGGACGCGGGGGCCGTGCTGCGGGAGGAGGGCGGTGCCGAGCGGGCCGAGGCGCAGGTAGCGGGCGATGGAGGGCACGGCGGCCGGCTGCTCCGCCGGGTCCGGGAGCCGGGCGCCGGGGACGCGGACCTGTTCCAGGCCGGCCTCCTGGAGCCGGCCGATGGCGTCGTAGAGGTAGAGGCCGTCGCGCAGCACGGTGCGGCTGGTGATCGGCCAGTGCAGTACGGGGCCCAGGGCCAGGTCGGTGGCGATGCTGTAGGCGAGGGTGGACTTGCCGACGCCGGGCTTCCCGGTGATCAGCAGCGGCCGGCGCAGGTGCAGGGCGGTGTTGACCACGTCCTTCTCCGCCTCGTCGGGGACGTAGCCCTCGCCGCGCCTGCGGGTGCGTTCCCAGGCCTCGCCGGAGCAGCCGGGCGGCGCGTAGGCGGGGTCTGGTTCGCCGGTGAAGTCCCGCCAGGGCGGCGGTGGTCCGGCTTCCAGCCGGGTGCGGCGCTCCTCGCCGGGGCCCGCGCCCCGGTACAGCCACCAGTCCTTCGCCACTGCCTGTGCCTCCATCGTCTGTTCGCGGGTGGTGCGTTCGGGTCGGGCCCGTGGCGGGCCGGTTCTCGGGCTGTCGTGGGCGGTGGGGTCAGGTGGCCAGGGAACGGAGGTGGACCGTGTCGTCGGGATCGTCCCACAGGAGCACCAACGGGTCTCCCCCTTCCGGTCCTTGGCCGGCGGCCGCCCGGCGCACCTCGCGCACGCGGGCGGGCAGGGCGAACACCGAGGGCGCCCCCGGCCCGGCGTCGGGGGCGAGCAGCGCGGGCAGTCCCCCGGGGGGTGTTCCGCCGCCGCGCCGCCACACCGCGACGGGCACCCCGCCTTCGAGGAGGGCGTCCAGCAGGGCGGCCGTACGGGGGCCGCCGACGTGCCCGAGGACGCAGGCGGGCGCGGGCGCCGCCCCCAGCCGCAGTCCGAGGGCGTCGGTGACGTCGGGGTCCTCGACGGTCCGTACGGCGTCGGGGTGCCGGCCGTCGTGGACGTGGAGCCAGCGCCATTTGTCGAGCCATTCGGTGCGGGTGTCCTCGCGTTCCTGCGGGCAGCGCACCACCACCTCGTGGACGGCGCCGAGCGGGCGGGTCCGGCCGCCCGGTCCGCGGCGGGGTACGGGCCACTGGTCGAAGTCCGTCTCCAGCAGTTCGTAGGGGACGTGGAACTCGATCCGCCCGATGCCGCCGTGCGGCTGCCCGCCCGCGGCGGCCTCGGCGAGGCGGCGTACGAGTTCGGCGCGTACGGCGGCCAGTTGGACCGGGCTGCCCTCCGACTCCCAGACGTGGCGGGTCCGTTCGCCGCGCAGCCACATCCGGGCCAGCAGGCCGTCCTCGCCGCCGGGCGGGGACTCCAGGCGCACGTGCAGGGTGGCCTTGCGGGCGGGGGCGGGCGGCGGGCGCAGGGCGGGCAGGCCGAGCCGCTCGCGGGTGTCCCGTACCCAGCGTGCGAGGGCGGCGGCCCACTCGGGGTCCTCGGGGCCGCCGCCGGGTCCGCCGCCGGGGCGGGCGGTCCGGTCGGCGAGGAAGTGCACGAAGGGCACCGCGAGCGGCATCCCGGTCCGGCCGCCCTGCCGTTCGTCGAGGTCGGCGACCACCTCGAGGAGGGTGTCGGCGGGCAGTCCGCCGTCGACGGGGGTGGTGCAGCCGGCCGCCTTGAAGGCCCAGGCGTAGGCCTCGTAGGCACAGCGCGGCAGGTCACGGCCCTCGAACAGGTCGCCGAGCCCGTCCCAGCCGGTCTGGTCGAGGCGGGGGGCGCTGGGCAGGGACGGTCCGGGCGGGCCGCCGCCGGGGCCGGCGGGGACGGCGGGGCCGTCGTCGGCCGGGGCGGGGAGGGCCGGGGCGGGGAGGGCCGGGAAGGAGGGGAAGTCGAGGAAGGAGTTGGCGTCCCAGTCCCTGTCGACGAGGAACTGCGGCAGCTGCCAGCTCTCGCCGCGTTCGCGCAGTCCCCGGAAGGCGAGGTGGATGCTGCGGGCGGCCTCGGGCAGGAGGGCCGCGCCCTCCCCCACGGACCGGTCCCCGAGTTCGCCGAGCAGGGCCTCGGTGAAGCGGCCCGCGCCCCGTTCGGCGTCGTTCTGCGCGGCCTCCCCCACGCGGGAGGCGTACAGGCGGAACTGGCGCCGCCCGGGGACGGTGTGGCCGCCGCCGTAGTCGGCGCTGCCGAAGTTCCAGCGGCTGTCGCGGGGCGCGTCGACGCGGCAGGCGTCCACCAGTGCGGCCTGGAGCGGGAACCGCCGGTGCTTGACCAGGTCGGTGCGCCACCACCGCAGGGCCGAGTCCAGGTTGAGGTGGCGGATCTGGCCGGGGCGGGCGTCGGCGCAGGGCAGCATCAGCTCGTGGTCGCGCCCGAGGTAGCCGTGCCCGGCCCAGAAGATCCACAGGAGGTCGCCGTCGCATGCGGGGAGTTCGTCGAGCAGCGCGGTGCGGGCGTTGGTCTCGGTCGCGGGCCGGTACGAGGCCCGCAGCGCGGCCAGGCCCTCGGACGCGGACCAGTCGAGGGTGTCGGGGTCGTCGAGCGGTGACAGCAGCAGCCGTACGTTCGCGGCGGGCACCTGTCCGGGACCGGTCAGCCACCGGGCGAAGCGCAGGGCGTCCCGGGCGGGTCCGCGCAGGTTCCAGTGGTGGCTGACCTCGTACCGCTCGACCCCGGCGACGAGCGCGAAGGCGCGCCGGGGGTCCACGTCGGTGTGCGGTCCGCCGGGGGCCGTCACGCCATCCCCGCTTCGGTCACCGCCCGTTCGACGCGCTCGTAGAGGGACTGCTGTTTCCAGTAGGCGCTGTGGCTGGCGGGGAAGGGCTGGCGGCTGCGGATCTCGTGGTCGCTGACGCGGGGGTCGCCGGGGAAGACGGGCGCGGCGAGGTAGGACAGCACGTCCTGGCGGTCGTACACGTTGAGCCAGCGCGGGAAGCCGTACGGGAGCCGGCTGCCGGGGGCGAGGGCGGTGAGGGCGCCGAGTTCGTAGAGGTACGGGGCCTGCGAGCCGACGGTGACGAGCAGTTCGGCGCCGGGTACGGGTACGCCGTCGGCGGCGGCCAGGGCGAGCAGGTCCACCAGGGCGATCCCGCCGAGGCTGTGGCCGATCAGTACGGTCGGGCCGGGCCGGGCGGTGATCCGTTCGCGCAGGTACGCGCGCAGGCCGGCGCCTCTGGCCTGGTAGCGCAGGATGTCGCCGAGCGCGGGGGCGGCACCGGCGGTGAGGGGGCCGCGCCAGGCGTTGAGCAGGGGCTGCGTGGTGACCCGCTGCGCGAGCCGGCCGAGGACGGCGGCGGCCCGGGCCCCGGGGACGCGGGCGCCGCCGCCGAGGCGGGTGGTGAGGAGCTCGACGAGCCGGTCCCGTTCGGCGGCGGTGCAGTCGGCGTCGGTCCCGGCCTCGGCGAGGGCCCCGGCGGTGACGGCCCGGGCGAGGGAGGCGGCCAGCTCGCGGGCCTGCGGTTCGGCGGTGGCGCGGGCGGCGGCGCGGGCCGCTTCGGCGGAGCCGGCGGCGCCCTCCAGCGCGGGCCGGAACCCGGCGGCGAGGCCGGTGCCGTCGAGCAGGGCGCGCAGCTCGCCGGGGCCGTCCGCGTCGGGGGCCCCGGCGAGCCGGCGCAGCAGCTCCAGCACCGCTTCCCCGGCGGGGCGTAAGCCGGGCATGGCGAAGGGGTCGTCCTCCGGGCCCGCGTCGGCCCAGCCGGTCTCGGCCAGGACCCGCAGCTCGCACAGCGGGTCGGCGAGCAGCAGCCCCCACTCGGCGGCCTCCGCGCCCCCGTCAGCGCCCTCCGGCGTCCCGGGTACGGAGCGTGCGCCGGCGCCCGACCGCGCGCCGAACCGCTCGCCCCAGAAGCACGAGTCGATCTCGGCCCCGGGGAACCGCTCCCCGAGCCGCTCCCGCACCAGCGCGAACAGCGCGTCGTGCCGCTCCCGCCGCACCCCCGTACCGTGAACGAACAGAAACCGCATGGCCGCCCCGCCCCCTCGTCGCTCTCCCCCGCCCGGCACGATAGCGCCGAGTCCGCGAGGCGGCGTACCGAATGGCCGGTTCGGGCGCCCTCGACCGTGAAGGAGCATGTGGGTGGATCTGAGTTCGGTGGTCATCGCGGTGGCGGGTGTCGCCGGAACCCTGGGCGGGTCCCTGCTGACGCAGCGGGGTGCGGAACGGGCCAAGCGCCGGGAGATAGAACTCGTGCGCGCCCAGGAGGAGATCCGCGAGAGCCGGGCGCTCCGGCGCACCTGTTACGCCGAACTCAACAGGGAGTCGCGGCAGTTCGCCACCGCGCTCAGCCACCACCTGCACGTCATGCGGGAGCGGACCGTGGAGGACGCCGACCGGGTCGCGCTCGACGCGGCGAAGGGTGCGCACCGCGACCGCTACTCGGAGGCGCAGATGGTCGCCCCGGACGCGGTGCTCGTGACGGCGAGCGCCGTCAACCACGGCCTCAACACGGTGTACGGCCAGGTCAAGCGGCTGGAACGGGACGAGCCCGCGCCGGGCGAGACGATGAACACGGCGGCCCGCGAGCAGTACGCGCTCTGGGAGTTGCTGCGGACGATGCGCACCGCCATGCGCCATGACCTGGGCGTCGCGGACGACGACTGACGCGTGACCCCCGCCGGCCCGGCCGGTGCTCAGAGCTTGCGCGCGAACAGCAGCCCGTCCGCGATCGGGAGGAGCACGGACTCCACCCGGTCGTCGGCGCGGACGTGGGCGTTGAACTCGCGCACGGCCAGCCCGTTGCCCCGCGCGGCGGGGTCCGCGGCGGCGCCGCCGAAGAGCGCGTTGTCGGCGAGGAGCAGGCCGCCGGGGCGTACGCGGGGCACCAGTTCCTCCCAGTAGTCCCGGTAGCCGCCCTTGTCGGCGTCCAGGAAGACGAGGTCGAGGACGGGTTCGGCGGGCAGGGCGCGCAGGGTGTCCAGGGCGGGCGCGAGCCTCAGCTCGATCCGGTCGGCGACCCCGGCCTCCTTCCAGGCCTCTTGCGCGATCGCGGTCCACTCCTGCGAGACGTCGCAGGTGAGGACCCGTCCGCCGGGGAGCAGTCCGGCGGCGAGGGCGAGGGTGGAGTAGCCGGTGAAGGTGCCGACCTCCACGACGCGGCGGGCTCCGGTCAGCTTCGCGAGGAGGGTGAGGAGGACGCCCTGCTCGTGCGGGATCTGCATCACGGCCCGGTCGCCGAGGGCGCGGGTGCGCTCGACGAGCCGTCGCTGCACCCCGGTCTGCGGCTCGGCCTGGGCGAGCAGGTACGCGTACACCTCGGGGGTGAGGGGGACCGTCTTCACGTCTTCGGGCTGCGGGTTCACGGCGTACGTCCTCTCGGGGTCAGTCGGGCGGGTTGAGCTGCGCGGGCAGGGGCTTGCCGAGGGGACCGCGCGGGATCCGGTCCACGAGGCGCACCAGGCGGGGTTCGGCGCCGAGGCCGCGCGCGGCGGCCCGTACGCCGTCCGCCGTCAGGGGTCCGCCTCCGGCGACGAGCACGTCGTACGCCTCCTCGTGCGGCGGGCCGGCCGGGCCGGGGACCCGTACGCAGGCCACGTCGGCGCCGGGGAGCGCGGCGCGCAGCCGGGCGGCGATGGCGCCCAGGTCGTACCGGACGCCGTTGACGCGTACCAGCTGGGCACGGCGGCCGAGGCGCAGGAACAGCCGGTCGCCGAGGCGGCGGACCACGTCGTCCATCTCGTGCCGGTCGGGCCGGCTGCCGTCGGGCAGCGCGGACAGCCGGGGCCCGGTGACGATGAGGGGGCCCTCGGCGCCGGTGCGGGGGGCGGCGAAGGCGACGTCGTCGAGCAGCGTCCAGGGTCCGGCGGGGTCCCAGCCGGTGCGGTGGGCGACGGATCCGGTCTCGGTGGAGCCGAGCAGCTCGATCAGCGCGGCGCGCGGGTCGGTCGCGAACCGGCGTGCCTCCGGCGGGAGTTCGGCGCCGCCGTGCAGGAACGTGAGCTGTTCGAAGGAGGCGGTCCAGCGGGGGTGGCGGGCGAGGGCGCGGAAGGCGGCGGGGATGGCGACGACGGCGATCCGCCGGGCGGGCACGGCCGGAGGCGGGCAGTCGCCGGCGGGCCAGAACCACACGGGCAGCCCGGTCACGGCGGGGAGGAACACGCCGGCGGCGGCCCCGTAGACGTGCCGGGGCGGGGCGAAGGCGACGATCGCCTCGGGCGCGTACGGGGTGAGCAGGCGGGCGGTCCGTTCGGCGTCGGCGCGCAGCAGGTCGCCGGTGAAGATCCGCCGGACGGGGTCGCCGGTGGCGGCGTCGGAGGCCTGGAACTCGTACGCCCGGCCGGCGAGCCCCTCCCGGGCCTCGGCGGCTTCGGCGGGCGTGAGCCGGTCCCACGGCAGGTGCCAGGGGCCCGGCGGCCCGTCGGGGGCGGCGGTGCCGATGCCGGGGCCCTCCCAGAGGGCGTCGAGGGGCAGTGCGGGGTACGGCGGTTCGAGGGACATGTGCGCGTCTCCCCCTGTGCGTTCGGGTTCCGGGGCGGGGGCGGACCGGCACCCCGGGAGCCCTCAGGGGCACAACGACGCGGGCCCCTCCGGGGACACGGCGGGCCCTACACGCACCCCCTATCCATCACCTGTGACATGTGAAATATTACCTGCGCCCCGGCCCCGAACTCCCCGAAAGGGCAACTCCGTTGCGCAGACTCGCCTCGGCGGGTGCGGCGATATCCCTCGCCGTACTCGCCCTCCTGCCCGCCCCCGCCGCCCTGGCGGCCACCGCTCCTCCGCCCACCCCGCCGACGGGCGGGGCCGAACAGGCCGCCGCCCCGCCCCTCGCCCCGCTGGAGCTCCAGCGCCAGGCCCTGCGCCGCCAGGCGCTGGAGGGCATCGCGGCGGGAGGTTCCGGCGACCGGGCCGCCGCCCGGGCGGCGGGCCCGCTCCCCCGCACCGCGAAGATCGGCGACCAGTACGTCGAACTCGCCCAGCGGCGCAAGGACAAGGTGTTCGTCATCCTCGCGGAGTTCGGCGACCAGACCGACCCCCGCTTCGGCGGCACCCCCGGCCCCCTGCACAACACCATCGGCAAGCCCGCCCCGGACGACAACCACACCCTCTGGCGCAAGGACTTCGACAGGGGTTACTACCAGCAGCAGTTCTTCTCGCCCACGCCCGGCTCGGCGTCCCTGCGCGCCTACTACAACCTCCAGTCCTCCGGCCGCTACGACATCGACGGCAAGGTCACCGACTGGGTCAAGCTCCCCTACAACGAGGCCCGTTACGGCACCGACACGTGCACCGAGGCCGGCCAGTGCCGCACCAACTGGGACCTGGTCCGCGACTCCACCACCGCCTGGTACGAGTCCGAGCGCGCGAAGGGCCGCACCCCCGAAGAGATCAAGGCCGAACTGGCCCAGTACGACGTGTGGGACCGCTACGACGCCGACCACGACGGGAACTTCGACGAGCCCGACGGCTACCTCGACCACCTGGTCGTCGTCCACGCGGGCAAGGACCAGACCTGGGGCGGCGGCGCCCAGGGCAAGGACGCGATCTGGGCGCACCGCTGGTTCGCGTACTGGAACCAGGCCGGCAGCGCGGGCCCCGAGGGCAACAAGGCCGGCGGCACCCCGGTCGGCGACACCGGGATCTGGGCCGGCGACTACCTCACCGGCGGCGAGAACAGCGGAGCGGGCCTCTTCTCCCACGAGTTCGGCCACGACCTCGGGCTGCCCGACCTCTACAGCTCGGACGGGGACAACGGCGTCAACTTCTGGTCCCTGATGTCCTCGGCCTCCTACCTGGGCAAGGGCCCCAACACCACGGGGCAGTTCCCCGGCGACCTGGACCCGTGGAGCAAGCTCCAACTGGGCTGGCTGGACTACACGGAGGCCGACGCGGGCCGCAGGACCCGCGCCACCCTCGGCGTCTCGGGCTACCACACCGACGACCCCCAGGCCCTCCTGGTCCACCTCCCGCCCTCCACCACCCGCACCGAGCTCACCGACCCCTACGAGGGCGCCCGCCAGTGGTGGAGCGGCACCGGTGACTTCATGGACAACACCCTGACCCGCCCGCTGGACCCCGCCGCCGGCCCGGCCACCCTCACGGCCCGCGTCTGGTACGACCTGGAACAGGACTTCGACTTCCTCACGGCGGAAGCCTCCGCGGACGGCGGCAAGACCTGGACCATCCTCCCCGGCACGGTGGGCGGCACCCCGATCCCCCCGAAGGGCATCTCGGGCACCTCACCGTCCTGGACCACCCTCACCGCCCCCCTCCCCGCGTCCACCACCCACCTGCGCCTGCGCACCACCTCGGACAGCAACACCCACGGCCGCGGCGTCACCCTCGACGACATCCGCGTCACGGCGGCCGACGGCCGCACCCTCCTCCAGGACGGCGCCGAACAGGGCGACAACGGCTGGACCCCGCTCAAGTGGTCGCGCGCGGAGGGCCGCACCGGCACCACCGAACACCCCCGCGCCTACTTCGCCGAGTACCGCCGCCACACCGGCTACGGCTCCTTCCTCAGGACGGGCCCCTACAACTTCACCTCCACCGACCAGCGGGTGGAGTTCTACCCCTACCAGCAGGGCGTCCTGCTCTGGCTCTGGGACACCGCGTACAGCGACAACACCACCAAGGCCCACCCGGGCAACGGCCTCATCCTCCCGGTCGACGCCCGCCCGGCCCCCCTGCGCTACCCGGACGGCAGCCTCCTGAACGCCCGCGCCCAGACCTTCGACGCCCCCTTCTCGACCCGCCCCACGGACCGCATCACCCTCCACAAACCGGGCACCTCCCTGACCGTCCCCTCCCGCCCGGGCATCCGCGTCTTCGACGACCACCGCGACACGTACTGGAACCCGGACCTCCCCCAGCTCGGCGTCAAGGTCCCGGACACCGGCACCCGCATCGAGCTCACCAAGGAAACGACCACCCGCACCACCCTCCAACTCACCCCCTCCCCCTGACCCCACCCCCCACACGCCCGCCCCGCCGGCCCTCCCGGCGGGGCGCTCGCGCGTACGGGGCCGGGGAGCTGTGAGGACGGACACGCCCTGGTAGGGAACCCGCGGGCGGCGGGAGCCGTTGGGGGGTGGTGGCGATCTTTGGGAGTGGGGTATGACCGGCAGGGCCGTGCGGGTGTGTGTGCTGGCGGGGGTCTGTTGTGCGGTTGTGGTGGCCGGGGTGGCCTTTGCCGTGGGGCGGTTCGGGACCGTGGCCGTCGGGGATGCCGGGCGCGGGAGTTATGTGCAGGGTGAGCGGGTGGGGGACGAGACCGCTGCCGAGGCGCTGGAGGGGCTCGTCGAGGGGGGTGGGGAGCGGCGGGCGGCGCCCGACGGGGCCGGGTGGAAGGTGTCCGAGCCGCTCGAGGCGGGGGTCGTCGAGGCCGAGCCGGCCATCGGGGCGTTGTTCTCGCCCGGGATGGACTGGGACGACGAGCACCACTGTTCCGGGAGCGTGGTGCATTCCGCCGGCGGGGACCTCGTCGTGACCGCCGCGCACTGCGTGTACGCGCGGGGGTTCCGGACCAATCTGGCGTTCGTGCCCGGGTACGCCGAGGGGAAGGCGCCGTTCGGGGTGTGGGTGCCGACGCGGATCGACGTGGATCCGCGGTGGGTGGAGGAGGCGGATCCGGATTACGACGTGGCGTTCATCCGGGTGCGCCGGCCCGGGCATGCCGGGCAGCGGCTGGAGGACGTCACCGGGGCGCACCCCGTGCGGTTCGGGCAGCAGCTGCCCGCCCCCGCCCGGCTGGTGGGCTACCCCAACGACGCCGAGCAGCCGTTGGGGTGCGCCAACACGGCCGTCGCCGCCGGGTCCACGCAGCTGCGGCTGGACTGCGCGGACGTGCCCAACGGGACCAGCGGCGGCCCCGTCCTGACCGCGGCCGGAACCCTGATCGGGGTGATCGGCGGCCGCGATGGAGGCGGGGACGAGGTGACGTCGTACAGCAGTTACTTCGGGGACGGGGTGCGTGAACTGTACGAGCGGGCCGTGCGGGGGTAGTCAGGCGGGGCCGTGGTGCGGCGGGTAGGCCGTCGTCGTGCGGGGTGAGGTGGGCAGGCGCCACTTCGACAGGACGCGCAGGACCGTGGCCGGGGCGAGCAGGGTGTTCGGCGGGGTGGAGAGGGACAGGACGCCGAAGAACGGGGCCGAGAGGGCGGGGTCCGTGTTCGCGCCCGCCATGACGCGGGACATGTACGCCTGGAGGACGCGGGTCGCCCGGTCCGCCGGCGGGCCCTCGGTGCCCGGGTAGCGCAGGTCCTCGCTGGTGGCGATCTGCCAGGCGACGTTGGCCGCGGTGACGGTGTGCCGCTGGACGCGCCGGGTCCCGGCCGGGATCTGCGCGGTGGGCAGGGCCCTGACGGCGTCACCCAGGGCCTGGGCGGTGATGGCGGCGACGGTCATGCCGTGCCCGTAGACCGGGTTGAAGCGGCAGGCCGCGTCGCCGACGACGAGGAAGCCCTCCGGCCAGCGGTCCATGCGCTCGTAGTGGCGCCACTCGTTGGCGGTGGCCCGGAAGCCGGCGGGCGGGGCCAGCGGTTCCGCGTCGCGGATGGCGTCGTAGAGGGCGGGGCTGCGCAGGGTGCGGGCGAAGCCGAGGAACTCGGGGTCCTTGGTGGGCGGGGCGTGTTCGCCGTTGCCGATCAGGGTGACCAGCCAGCGGTCCCCCTCCAGCGGCACCAGCACTCCCCCGCGCGGGCTGTCGGGCCGGCCCTGTACGTACATGCCGTGCCAGCGGCGCCGCGGGTCGTCCAGGGCGGCCTTGGGGATGGCGTACGGGCGGCTGGAGTAGCCGAGGTGGGAGTCGTAGCGGGTGACCGCCGGGGCGGGGTAGCCGAGGGCGGCCAGCCAGGCGGGGGCCTTGGAGGTGCGGCCGGTGGCGTCGACCACGAGCGCGGCGGCGAGGCGGCCGCCGTCGCGGAAGGACACGCCGGTCACCGAGCGGTTGCCCGGGCCGCCGACGAGGCCCGTCGCGAGCCGGCCGCCGAGCATCCGGATCCGGCCGTCGCGCAGTACGGCACGGCGCAGCGTCCAGTCGAGGAGCTCCCGGCTGCCGATCAGCATCCCGGCGCCCGGTACGTGCCGGAACCAGTCGGAAGGGCTCAGCCACAGGAAGTCGCGCGGCGACTCCAGCAGGGCCGCGCCGGCTTCCAGCAGCTCGGCGGTGGTGCCGGGCAGCAGCTGCTCCATCAGCTCGACACCGCGCGCCCACAGCACGTGCGCGTGCCGGGACTGCGGCAGGCCGGGGCGGAACTCCGGCCCGTGCAGGGACAGTTCGTCCCGTTCGACGACGGTGACGCGGGCGAACCGCCCCGCCAGGACCCGTGCCGTCAGCAGACCGGCCAGGCCGGCCCCGAGGACCACGGCGTGGTCCCCGGGGGATTCTGTGTGGTTGTCCGGAGTGTCGTCCATGGGACGAGTGTCCGGCCGTCGGGGCGGCCCGGGTCAGGCCCCGGCCGGGGCGGACGGTTGCGTGCCGGGGCGTGGCGGGGGCGCGGACGGGGCGGAGGGGGCGGCCGGGGGCGCGTGCGGGGGGCAGGTGGAGGGGGCGTGGCGGGGGGGATCGCCCAGGGGATCGGCGGGGCGCCGGCCTCATCGGCGACCGGGGTCGGCCGACAGGTGCGGGCCGGCCGGTCGGCCACAGAGGCGGTACCTGAGGCCCCGTGAGCTTCTTTGGACGCGGCCCACGGGCGCTCGCCGGCCGCGTCGCCGGCGCCTCCTCGGGCCCGCCGCGGCCACCCTACTCGGCGGCGCCCGCCGCCGACACCAGTACGTCCCCGGCCGCGACCCGGCTGTAGAGCACGCTGCGGCCCGCCCGTCGGCGCAGGATCAGCCCCGCCGCGAGCAGCACCTTCAGCTGCCCGGCCACCGCGCCCAGGCTGTACCCGGTCAGCGCCACCAGCTGCGTCGTGGACTTGGGGCTCTCCAGCAGCACCAGCACCCGCGCCCTCACCGGCCCCAGCAGCCGTACGAGCGCCTGCGGCGCGGCCGGCCCGGGACCCGGCTGGGCGAGCTGGCCCGCGCACGGGTACACCAGCGCGTGCCGGTGCGTACCGGTCCAGGCGACCCAGCCGTGGGCGTGCGTCACCGGTACGAAGACCAGCCCGGCGTCCCCCGACAGCTCGCGCGGCCGCCGCTGCTGGAGGTTGACCCGCAGCCGCCCGCCGCCCAGCCATGCCATCCCCGGCCGCATTCCGGAAAGGGCCGCCGCCCAGCCCTCCCGGCCGAGCTGGCTGGTGCGCACCAGGACGTCGGCCTCCGCGGTCCGGCGGCGCCGCTCCCAGTCGGGGCGTACGGCCTCCTCCCAGACCCACTCCAGCAGTTCGGCCGTCCTCGGGCCGAGGCCGCGGGCCCGGTCGAGGCCCTCGGGGAGCCGGCCGGTGGCGGCGCGCAGGTCGGTGCGGACCACCGCGTCCGGGGCGGCGCGGACGGTGGCGAGCTCCTCGGCGAAGGCGCGGCCGTCCCGGTGGGCGGGCGGGGTCAGGTACCCGGCGATCCACAGGCGGCCGAGGGCGGCCCGGACGAGGGCGGCGGTGAGGGGCTCGGCGGCCAGGTGGGCCCGGTAGTGCGGGAGCCGGTCCGCGAGCCAGGCCCGCTCGGCGGGGTGGGCGGGGGCGCGGCGCTCCAGGGCCATGAGAGCGGCGGTGGTCTCGGCGAGGGGGGACACCACGAAGCGGCTGCGCGCGAGCGCGTCGGTGTCGATGCGCCACCATCCCATGGGTACCGCCGCCAGTCGGTGTCCGGGCCGCCGGTCCCTCCGGGGGCTGCCCCGATCATGCCGCGCCCCCGGCCGGGGTGTACGCGCGGCCCCGGGGCCGGGGGCACCGCCGGGTGGTGCGGCCCGGGGCCGGGGGCTGTACGACCCGAGGGCCGGGGGGTGCGGCCCCCGGCCCGCCCCGGACCGGTTCAGCCGGCTTCGACGGTTTCCGGCGCCGGGGGAATACGGCTCGGGATGTCGAACTCCGGGTACAGCTGGAAAGTGCCCTGGCATGCGGTCAGCAGCCACTTCCCGTTTTCCTTGGACATCACGTAGAGCGGGGAGTTGGGGTGTCCGTCGGGCTTCCCGTCCAGGGTGTAATGCTGCCCCTTGAGCTTCACCGCCGCCACATCGGGACGGATGAACAGCACGTCGATCAGTTCGTAGGTGACCGTGGCGTTCTCCATGGCCCCGGGCAGGACTCGACGGGTGAACTCCGCGATCTCCGCCAGCCCGGTCAGGATCCGCCCGTGCGGTGCGGTGTAGATCGCGTCCTCACGGAAAAGGGCCAGGAATTCGTCGACGAGTTCATATTGCTGAGAATGCTGCACCCGGGCGACCACTTCCCTGATCGCCTCGATGTCCTGCTTCTTCTGCTCGTCAACCGGCTTCGTCGTGTCCATGCGGATAAGTATGAAAGGGGGTCCCGTTCCACGGTCAAGCGGCCTTTAGGGGAACACGATCGTCCGTGGATGCCGCGACAAGCCCGCGGGAGGGGCGTGCGGACCGCCGGGGTTTCGCGTCCGGGCGAAACTCTGGGACCCGCACGCCACCCGTCGCAGACTCCCGGCATGTCGCGCAGCTACCGCTCCCTCCTCCTCCGCACCCCCGAGTTCGCCCCCTTCTTCCTCGCCGCCTCCCTCCGCGTCGCCGCGTCCACCACCGGCGGCCTCGCCCTCGGGGTACTGGTCTACGACCGGACCCGCTCCCCGCTGCTGTCGGCCCTCGCCATGTTCGGGCCGTCCCTCGCCCAGGTGCTCGGCGCGACCCTGCTGATGGCCGCCGCCGACCGGCTGCCCCCGCGGGCCGCGCTCGCCGCCCTCGCCGCTCTCGCCGCCGCCGGGACCGGGCTGCTCGCCGCCCCCGGGCTGCCGCTGTGGGCGGTGTTCGCGGTGCTGCTGGGGCAGGGGCTGGCCGACTCCCTGGCCGGCGGGGTCCGTTACGGGCTGCTCACCGAGATCCTGCCGCCCGGGGACTATCTCCTCGGCCGCTCCCTCCTCGCCGTCGCCGCCGGTGTGACGCAGGTCGCCGGCTTCGCCGCCGGCGGGCTGCTGCTCGCCGCGCTGTCCCCGCGCGGGGTGCTGCTGGTGTCGGCCGGGCTCGGGGCGGCCGCCGCGCTCACGGTCCGCTTCGGGCTGCGCCGCCGGGCGCCCCGGGCCGGGGGCAGGCCGTCGCCCGCCGAGACCCGGCGCGTCAACCGCCTGTTGCTGTCCGACCCGGCCCGCCGGACCCTGTACCTCGCCCTCTGGGTGCCGAACGGCCTGATCGTCGGCTGCGAGTCCCTGTTCGTCCCGTACGACCCCGCGCACGCCGGGCTGCTCTTCGGCTGTGCCGCCGCCGGGATGCTGGCCGGGGACACCGTCGCGGGCCGCTGGCTGCCCGAGCGGTGGCGCACCCGTCTGGCGGCCCCGCTGCGGCTGCTGCTCGCGCTGCCCTACCTGGTGTTCGCCCTCCAGCCGGGGCCGGTCCTCGCGACGGCCGCCGTCGCCGTGGCGTCGACCGGCTACGCGGCCGGGCTGCTGATGCAGGAGCGGCTCGTACCGCTGCTGCCCGAGGGGACGCAGGGGCAGGCTCTCGGGCTGCACTCGGCCGGGATGCTCACGATGCAGGGGGTGTGCGCGGCCCTCGCCGGGGCGGTGGCGCAGTACACCTCGCCGGCGGCCGCGATCACCGCGCTGGCGGCGCTGTCCGTCGTGGTCACCCTGGCACTGGAGCCGGGTCTGCGCCCCGATAGGCTGCGGATCCGTCCGCCGCATTCCCCTTCTCCCCTTCCCCGAGGTACCGCGCAGTGAGCTCCGCAGCACCCCCCGCACCGGTGACGGTCGTCGGCCTCGGCGCCGACGGCTGGGCCGGGCTCACCGCCGGCGCGCGGTCCGCGCTGGCATCGGCCGAGGTGCTGATCGGCGGCCCCCGGCAGCTGGACCTGCTCCCGGCCGCGGACTGCGCCGGGCTGCGGGTGGCCTGGCCGAGCCCGCTACGCCCGGCCGTGCCGAAGCTGATGGCCGAGCACGCGGGGCGCCGCGTCGCCGTACTGGCCAGCGGGGACCCGATGTTCTACGGGATCGGCCGGGCGCTCTCCGAGGAGCTGGGCCCGGACGCGCTGCGGATCCACCCGCACCCCTCGTCGGTGTCGTACGCGTGCGCCCGCCTGGGCTGGCCCGTGGAGGACACCGAAGTGGTGACGGTGGTCGGCCGGCCGGTGGCCCGGCTGGCGGCGGCGCTGCACGAGGGCCGGCGGGTGCTGGTGCTCAGCGCCGGAGCGGCGACCCCCGACGAGATCGCCGCTCTGCTCCGAGAGCGGGGCTTCGGCCCGAGCCGGATGCGGGTGCTCGAACAGCTCGGCTCCGAGCGCGAGGACGCGTACGAGGGCACCGCGGCGGACTGGCACCGCGCACCCGGCGACCCGCTCAACGTGGTCGCCGTGGAGTGCCGCCGGGACCCGGCCGCCGACGTGCCCCGGCTCGGCGCCACCCCCGGCCTGCCCGACGCCGCGTACGAGCACGACGGCCAGCTCACCAAGCGCCACGTGCGGGCCGCGACCCTGTGCGCGCTCGCCCCGGCCCCCGGCGAGCTGCTCTGGGACATCGGCGGCGGCTCCGGGTCGATCGGCATCGAGTGGATGCGTACGCACCCGTCCTGCCGGGCGGTGGCGATCGAGCGGGTCCCGGAGCGGGCCGGGCGGATCAGCCGCAACGCGGCCGCGCTCGGCGTTCCCGCGCTGCGCGTGGTCGTCGGCGCCGCCCCGGCCGCCCTGGACGGGCTCCCGGCCCCCGACGCGGTGTTCATCGGCGGCGGCCTGACCGCGCCGGGGCTGCTGGACGCGGCCTGGGCGGCGCTGGCACCCGGCGGCCGGCTGGTGGTCAACACGGTCACCCTGGAGTCGGAGGCGGTCCTCGCCGAGCGCTACCGGCGCCACGGCGGCGAGCTGGTGAAGCTGGCCGTCGCGCACGCCGTGCCGGTCGGCGGTTTCACGGGCTGGCGTCAGGCCATGCCGGTCACCCAGTGGTCGGTCACGAAGACACAAGGAGAAGCAGCATGACCGTGTACTTCATCGGCGCGGGCCCCGGCGCCGCCGACCTGATCACGGTGCGCGGCGCCCGGACCCTGGCCGCCGCCCCCGTCTGCCTCTACGCGGGCAGCCTGGTCCCGCGCGAGCTGCTCGCCGAATGCCCGGACGGCGCCCGGCTGGTGGACACCTCGCAGCTGAACCTGGACGAGATCATCGCGGAGTGCGTACGGGCCCACGGGGCGGGCCTGGACGTGGCGCGGCTGCACTCGGGCGACCCGTCCATCTTCAGCGCGGTCGCCGAGCAGATGCGGCGCCTCGACGCGGCCGGCATCCCCTACGAAGTGGTCCCGGGCGTACCGGCGTTCGCCGCCGCCGCGGCCGCCCTGAAGCGGGAGCTGACGGTCCCCACCGTCGGCCAGACCGTGATCCTGACCCGGATCGCCCAGCAGGCCACGCCGATGCCGCCCGGCGAGGACCTGGCCACGCTCGGCCGCAGCGGTGCGCTGCTGGTGCTGCACCTGGCCACCCGGTACGTCGACCGGGTCGTGGACGAACTGCTGCCGCACTACGGCGCCGAGTGCCCGGTGGCGGTGGTGGCGATGGCCAGCCGCCCCGACGAGCTGATCCTGCGCGGGACCCTGTCCGACATCGCGGCGCAGGTGAAGGCGGCCGGACTGGTGCGGACCGCCGTCATCGTGGTGGGCCGGACGCTGGGCGCCGAGCAGTTCCGCGACAGCCACCTGTACTCGCCCGAACGCGACCGGCATGTCTGCTGAGGCCGGCGCAGCGCCGGCCGGCCGGCACGTCCTGATCCTGGGCGGTACGACGGAGGCCCGCCGGCTGGCGGAGGCGCTGGCGCGCGAGACCCCGTACCGGGTGACGAGCTCGCTCGCGGGCCGCGTCTCCGCGCCCGTGCTCCCGCCGGGCGAGACCCGGATCGGGGGCTTCGGCGGCGTCGAGGGACTCGCCGGCTGGATCACCGGCCACGGCGTCACGCACGTGGTCGACGCCACCCACCCCTTCGCGGAGCGGATGAGTTTCCACGCGTCGCAGGCGCAGGCGCTCACGGGCGTGCCGCTGCTGGCGCTGCGCCGCCCCGGCTGGACCCCGGGGGCGGGCGACGACTGGACGTTCGCGGACTCCCTCGCCGACGCGGCCGCCGTACTGCCCTCGCTCGGCGGGCGGGTGTTCCTGACCACCGGCCGGATGGGCCTGCACGCCTTCGCGCACCTCACCGGCACCTGGTTCCTGGTGCGTTCGGTGGACCCTCCCGCCGCGCCGATGCCGCCGCGGCTGGAAGTGCTGCTGGCGCGGGGCCCGTTCGGGCTGGAGGAGGAGCGGGAGCTGCTGGCCCGGCACCGGATCGACGTGCTGGTCACCAAGGACAGCGGCGGCGACGCCACCTCCCCCAAGCTCACCGCCGCCCGCGAGGCCGGGATCCCGGTCCTGGTCGTACGCCGGCCCCCGGTCCCGGAGCACGTGCCACGGGCCGCCTCGGTGGAGGCGGCCCTGGACTGGCTCCGCCGGAACTGACGCCGGCCGCGGCCCGGACGGTCCGCCCGCCCGGGCGACGGCCGGCGCCCCGTCAGCCCAGCCCCAGCCCCAGCCCCAGCCCCAACGCCGGTCCCAGCCCCAGCCCCCGGCTCACGGGTAGCGGCGCGGCGTCCACGTCACGTGCGAGCCGTCGGGCCGCCGCGTGACCTGGGTCTGCGAGGAACCGATCAGCAGGATCGTCCGCATGTCCACCTCGGACGGCTCCAGTTCGGCCAGCGTCAGCACGCGCACCGACTGCTCCGGGCCGCCCACGTCCCGTGCCACGACCACCGGGGTCTGCGGCGCGCGCAGCTCCAGCAGCAGCTCCCGCGCCTTGGCGACCTGCCAGGTCCGGCTGCGCGAGCCCGGGTTGTACAGGGCGAGCACCAGGTCGGCGGCGGCGGCCGCGCGCAGCCGCTCCGCGATGACCTCCCACGGCTTGAGCCGGTCGGAGAGCGAGAGGGTGGCGTAGTCGTGGCCCAGCGGGGCCCCGGCCGCGGCGGCCGCCGCGTTGGCGGCGGTGACGCCCGGCAGCACCCGTACGGGGACGTCCTCGTACGGGGCCTGCCCGGCGACCTCCAGGACGGCGGTGGCCATGGCGAACACCCCGGGGTCGCCGCCGGAGACGACGGCCACCCGCTTGCCGCGCCGGGCGAGGTCGAGGGCGAACTCGGCCCGCTCGGACTCCACCTTGTTGTCGGAGCCGTGCCGCACCTGGCCCGGCTTGACCGGCACCCGGTCCAGGTAGGTGGTGTAGCCGACGAGGACCTCCGCGTCGGCCAGCGCCCGCCTGGTCTCGGGGGTCAGCCACAGCGGCCCGGCGGGGCCGGTGCCGACGACCGCGACCTCGCCGGGTCCGGAGGGGACGCTGCCCGGGTTGCCGATGCGGCTGGGCACGACGGCGACGGCGAAGTAGGGGACGCTGTCCGGGTCGGTGTCCGCGAGGACCCCGGTCCGCTCGCCCTCCATCGTGGCGCGCTCGACGTAGCGGGCCTCGGCGAGGCGGCCGCTGCCCTCCATGGCGCGCCGGACGGCGGGGAAGGTACGGCCGAGCTTCATCACGACCGCCGAGTCGGTGGCGGCGAGGCGCGCGGTGAGCTCCTCCTCGGGCAGGGTGCCGGGCAGGATCGTCAGCACCTCCTCGCCCTCCACGAGCGGGGTGCCCAGGCGGGCGGCGGCGGCGCTGACGGAGGTGACGCCGGGGATGACCTCGGCCTCGTACCGGTCCGCGAGCCGCTTGTGCATGTGCATGTACGAGCCGTAGAAGAGCGGGTCGCCCTCCGCGAGCACGGCGACGGTGCGGCCGGCGTCGAGGTGCGCGGCCAGGCGGGCGGCGGAGGCCTCGTAGAACTCCTCCATCGCGCCCTGGTAGCCGCCGGGGTGGTCGGTGGTCTCGGTGGTGACCGGGTAGACCAGCGGTTCCTCGACGTGGTCGGAGCGCAGGTGCTTCGCGGCGATCGAGCGGGCGATGGAGCGGCCGTGGCGGGCACTGTGGTAGGCGACGACGTCCGCCTCGGCGATCACCTCGACGGCCCGCAGGGTCATCAGGGAGGGGTCGCCGGGGCCGAGCCCGACGCCGTACAGCTTGCCCTTGGTGTCCTGACGGTCGCTCATTCTTCCTCGCTCGCGATGGCGTTGACGGCAGCGGCCGCGATGGCGCTGCCGCCGCGCCGGCCCCGCACGATGAGGTGGTCGAGGCCCGAGGGGTGGGCGGCGAGGGCGTCCTTGGACTCGGCGGCGCCGATGAAGCCGACGGGCACGCCGATGACGGCGGCGGGGCGCGGGGCGCCCTCCTCGATCATCTCCAGCAGCCGGAACAGGGCGGTGGGCGCGTTGCCGACGGCGATCACGGAGTTCTCCAGCAGGCCCCGGTCGCGCCAGATCTCGAGGGCGGCGGCGCTGCGCGTGGTGCCCGTCTTCGCGGCGAGGGCGGGCACGGCCGGGTCGGAGAGGGTGCAGATCACCTCGTTGCCGGCGGGCAGCCGCTTGCGGGTGACGCCGCTGGCGACCATCTGCACGTCGCACAGGACCGGCGCGCCGGCGTGCAGGGCCGCGCGGGCCCGCAGGACGACGTCGGGGGTGTAGCCGAGGTCCTGGGGGAGGTCGGTCATGCCACAGGCGTGAATCATGCGCACCGCGACCTGGGCGACCGATGCGGGCAGCCCGGAGAGGTCCGCCTCGGCGCGGATCGTGGCAAAGGACTGGCGGTAGATCGCGGCGCCGTCCTTCTCGTACTCGAACACGGTGTACTCGCTCATTTCTTCACTGCGGTGCGGGTGGTGTGGTGGTGGTGCGTGCGGCCGTGAGGGCGGCCGCGAGGTCTGCGAACGGGGTGGGCCGGCCGTCGAGTTCGTACCCGTCGGGGGTGGCGACCAGGTCCACCCAGGCGGTGCCGCGCGGGTGCCCGCACCGGCGGGCGCACCCGGACCAGTGCACGGGCAGCGCGGCCGCGGAGTGGTCTTGTCCTACGACGGCACGCGCGTCGGCGCGCACGTCCGCGAGGGACTTGGCGCACCCGGGCCTGCCCGTACAGGCGGTGACGGACTGCCAGGGCCCGCCGGGCCCGGTCACCAGGCCGGCCGCCTCCAGCGCGGCGCGGCCGCCGGCGGGGCCGCGGGCGCCCGCGCCGGGCAGGACGACACTGCGCCACGGGGTGACGCGCAGCCCGTCGCCGGCGGCGTCGGCGACCTCGGCCAGCACCCGCCACTGGGCGGAGCCGAGCCGGCCGAGCGGGGGCAGCACGCACAGCGCGTCGCCGTGCACGCCGGGCCGGGGCGGTTCCGCGTGCGGCCAGGCCACCTCGGGCAGCCGGTCGGCGGCGATCCCCGCGGCGGCCAGCCGCAGGGCGAACTCCCCGTCATCCAGGGCGTGTCCGTCGGGCAGCTCGGCGACCCGCCAGGGCCGGGTCCCGGCCGCGTCGGCGGCGTCGAGGAAGTACTCGGCGGCCAGCAGCGCCGCCCTGGGCGCGTCGACCGCGGCCACCTCGACGGCCCCGGCCGCGGCTCCGAGCCGCACCAGCACCCGGTCGCCGCCGCGGCCGCGGCCGTCGCCGTCGCCGTCGCCGTCGCCGAGCACGGTCACGTCGGGGTCGAGGGCGGCGACGTCCCCGCGCCCGTCGTCAAGGGCGAACAGGAACCGCCCGGACAGGCCCGTCGCCCGGGCGCCGGCGCACAGCAGGCGGTCCAGCTCCCGGACCCCCCGCACGACGCGGGGCCCGCCCAGCGGGGAGGCGACGACGTTGCGCACCCGCTCGTGGGCGGGCGCGGGCAGCAGCCCGGCGCCGTCGAGGAGCTCCGCGAGGCCGGCGCCGCAGCCGTCGGCGAGGCCGCGCAGCTGGACGTTGCCGCGCGAGGTGAGTTCCAGGTGCCCGTCCCCGAACCGGTCGGCGGCGAGCCCGAGCACGGACGCCTGCGCGGTGGTGAGCAGCCCGCCGGGGATCCGGACGCGCGCCAGGTACCCGTCGTCGGCGGCGTGCAGCCGCAGCGCGCCGGGACAGGCGTCGCCGCGCTCGCGTATGGCGGGTTTGTCCCGCGACGCGGCGGAGGGGGGCTGGGGCATGGCCGCGAGCATACCCACGATTCCCCACCCCCGACCTGTGGCCGTCGCCACCCCGACCAGCACCTCCGCCCCACCACCCCCGGACCACCGGACCACGGCCCCGAGCCCCCCGCCCCCGACCCCCGGCACAGCCCCGAGGCGAGCCCGCGGCGCACCCGCGCGGGCCCCAGCCCCGAGGCGAGCCCGGGCCCCAGCCCCGAAGGGCCCCCGGGGCGCGGCCCCGGGGAACGGGCGAAGGGCCGGGCGGGGAGGAGCCCGCGCGGCGGGGCCCGCCCTCGGCTCCCGGCGCACCCGCCCCACGCGGGCCGTGCGGCACCGCCCCGCCCACCCCCACTCCCGGCCAGGGGAAAGGCCGCCTAAGATGACCTTCCGACGGGCCGTTCGGCCCGTCACCGCCGAGGACGGCGACATGGGAGGAAGCCCGGTGCGATTCCGGCGCGGTCCCGCCACTGTGAACCCCGCGGAGCGATCGGCCGGGTGAGTCAGGAACTCCCGCCGTCCTCACTGCCCGGGGCGCGGAAACCCCGAGGAAGGCCTGCCGCCGCATGATCCTGCTGCTGTCGACGTCCGACACCGATCTGCTCAGCGCCCGCGCCGCGAACGTCGCCGGCGGCCCCGTGCCGTACCGGTTCGCGAACCCCTCCCGCCTCCCCCTGGACGACCTGCCCGGTCTGCTCGACGGGGTCGGGCTGGTCGTCGTACGCCTCCTCGGCGGCCTGCGCGCCTGGCAGGAGGGCCTGGACGTGCTCCTCGCCGCCGGCCAGACCCGCCCGGTGGTCGTGCTGACCGGCGAACAGGCCCCCGACGCGCAGCTGATGGAGGCCTCCACGGTTCCGATCGGCATCGCCGCCGAGGCGCACCGCTACCTCGCGCACGGCGGCCCGGCCAACCTCGAACAGCTGGCGCGTTTCCTCTCCGACACCGTGCTGCTCACCGGCCACGGCTTCGAGCCCGCCGCCGCCTCCCCCACCTGGGGCGCCCTGGAGCGCCCGGCCACGGAGGCGACCGGCCCGCAGGTCGCGGTGCTGTACTACCGCGCGCACCAGATGAGCGGCAACACCGCCTTCGTGCACGCCCTCTGCGACGCCGTCGAGGCCAAGGGCGGGCGGCCGCTCCCCCTGTACGTCTCCTCGCTGCGCACCCCCGAGCCGGAGCTCCTCCAGGCCCTGTCCGGTGCCGACGCGATCGTTACCACGGTCCTCGCGGCCGGCGGCACCCGCCCCGCGACGGCCTCCGCCGGCGGGGACGACGAGTCCTGGGACGCGGGCGCGCTCGCCTCCCTGAACGTGCCGATCCTGCAGGCCCTGTGCCTGACGGGTTCGCGCGGCGACTGGGAGGAGAGCGACGAGGGCCTGTCGCCGCTCGACGCCGCCACCCAGGTCGCGGTCCCCGAGTTCGACGGCCGTCTGATCACCGTCCCGTTCTCCTTCAAGGAGATCGACGAGGACGGCCTGCCCGCGTACGTGGCCGACGCCGAGCGGGCCGCGCGCGTGGCCGGCATCGCGGTGCGCCACGCCCGCCTGCGGCACGTCGACCGCCGCGACAAGAAGATCGCCCTGGTCCTGTCCGCGTATCCGACGAAGCACTCCCGCATCGGCAACGCCGTCGGCCTGGACACCCCGGCCAGCGCCGTGGAGCTGCTGCGCACCCTCATCTCGCACGGCTACGACTTCGGCCCCGCGGCCGAGATCCCCGGTCTGGTCTCCGGCGACGGCGACGAGCTGATCCGCGCGCTGATCGAGGCCGGCGGCCACGACCAGGACTGGCTGACCGAGGAGCAGCTGGCCCGCAACCCGGTCCGCATCCCCGCCGCGGACTACCGGCGCTGGTTCGCCGAACTCCCCTCGGACCTGCGCGAGAGCGTCGAGGAGCACTGGGGCGAGGCGCCCGGCAACATGTTCGTGGACCGCTCCTCGAACCCGGACGGCGACATCGTCCTCGCGGCCCTGCGCCGCGGGAACCTGCTGATCCTGATCCAGCCGCCGCGCGGCTTCGGCGAGAACCCGATCGCGATCTACCACGACCCGGACCTGCCGCCCTCGCACCACTACCTGGCCGCGTACCGCTGGATCCAGGCGGCGTCCGAGGACGGCGGCTTCGGCGCCGACGCGATGATCCACCTGGGCAAGCACGGCAACCTCGAATGGCTCCCCGGCAAGAACGCGGGCCTGTCCGCCTCCTGCGCGCCCGACGCCGCACTCGGCGACCTGCCCCTGGTGTACCCCTTCCTGGTCAACGACCCGGGCGAGGGCACGCAGGCCAAGCGCCGCGTGCACGCCACCCTCGTCGACCACCTGGTGCCGCCGATGGCCCGCGCGGAGTCGTACGGCGACATCGCGCGCCTGGAGCAGCACCTGGACGAGTACGCCCAGATCAGCTCCATGGACCCGTCGAAGCTCCCGGCGATCCGCGCGCAGATCTGGACGCTGATCCAGGCGGCGAAGCTGGACCACGACCTGGGTCTGGAGGAGCGCCCGGACGACGACGGCTTCGACGACTTCCTGCTGCACGTCGACGGCTGGCTGTGCGAGGTCAAGGACGCCCAGATCCGTGACGGCCTGCACGTCCTGGGCGGCGCCCCGACCGGTGAGGCGCGGGTCAACCTGGTCCTCTCCATCCTGCGGGCCCGTCAGATCTGGGGCGGCACCTCCGCCCTGCCCGGCCTGCGCGAGGCCCTCGGCCTCGACGAGTCGGCGGCGACGCGCACCGCGGCGGACACCGTCGAGGAGACGGCGCGCGCGCTGGTGCAGGCGATGGAGGACGCGGGCTGGGACCCGGAGGCGGTGCCCTCGGTCGCCGCGGACCACCCGCGGGCCGTCGCGGACATCCTCAGCTTCGCGGCGAACGAGGTCGTCCCGCGCCTGGCGGGCACGACGGACGAGATCGCCCACGTCGTGCGGGCCCTGGACGGCGGCTTCGTCCCGGCCGGCCCGTCGGGCTCCCCGCTGCGCGGCCTGGTCAACGTCCTGCCGACGGGCCGCAACTTCTACTCGGTCGACCCGAAGGCCGTGCCCTCGCGGCTGGCGTGGGAGACGGGCCAGGCCCTGGCGGACTCGCTCCTGACCCGCTACCGCGCCGACCACGACGGCGAGTGGCCGGCCTCCGTCGGGCTCTCCCTGTGGGGCACGAGCGCGATGCGCACGGCCGGCGACGACGTCGCCGAGGCCCTGGCGCTGCTCGGCGTCCGCCCGGTCTGGGACGAGGCCTCGCGCCGCGTCACCGGCATCGAGGCGGTCCCGGCGGACGAACTCGGCCGTCCCCGCATCGACGTGACGCTGCGCATCTCGGGCTTCTTCCGTGACGCGTTCCCGCACGTCATCGGTCTCCTGGACGACGCGGTCCGGCTGGCGGCCTCGCTGGAGGAGCCCGCGGAGGCGAACTTCGTCCGGGCCCACGCCCAGGCCGACCTGGCCGCCCACGGCGACGAGCGCAGGGCCACCACCCGCATCTTCGGCTCCCGCCCCGGCACCTACGGCGCGGGCATCCTCCAGCTGATCGACTCCCGTGACTGGCGTACGGACGCCGACCTGGCGGAGGTCTACACCGTCTGGGGCGGCTACGCGTACGGCCGCGGCCTGGAGGGCCGTCCGGCGCGAGCCGAGATGGAGACGGCGTACAAGCGCATCACCGTCGCCGCGAAGAACACGGACACCCGCGAGCACGACATCGCCGACTCCGACGACTACTTCCAGTACCACGGCGGCATGGTGGCCACCGTGCGCGCCCTGCGCGGCACGGCCCCCGAGGCGTACATCGGCGACTCCACCCGCCCGGAGACGGTCAAGACCCGCACCCTGGTCGAGGAGACCTCCCGCGTCTTCCGCGCCCGCGTGGTCAACCCCAAGTGGATCGAGGCGATGCGCCGCCACGGCTACAAGGGCGCCTTCGAGCTGGCGGCGACGGTCGACTACCTCTTCGGCTACGACGCCACGACGGGCGTGGTCGCGGACTGGATGTACGACAAGCTGACGCAGACGTACGTCCTCGACCCGGCCAACCGCGCCTTCCTGGAGGAGGCCAACCCGTGGGCCCTCCACGGGATCGCGGAACGCCTCCTGGAGGCCGAGTCCCGCGGCATGTGGGAGAAGCCGGACCCGCAGGTCCTGGAGGCGCTGCGCCAGGTCTACCTGGACACGGAGGGCAACCTGGAGGGCGAAGCCGAGTAGGCGGACGCCCGTGCGAACGTCACCTGAAGCGGTGAACTCCCCCTCGTCCGGGAGGCGCCGCGGGTAGGGCAGTGCTGATCTCGTGCGGGGGCCGGAACGCCGGCCCCCGCACCTTGACGAAAGGCCGGCCCCGCAGTGACGCAGCCGTTCCGCCTGCCGGAGTTCTACGTGCCGTACCCGGCGCGCCTCAACCCCCACCTGGAGGAGGCCAGGGCCCACAGCAGGCGGTGGGCGCGGGCGTTCGGGATGCTGGAGGGGTCCGGGGTGTGGGAGGAGTCGGACCTCGACTCGCACGACTACGCGCTGCTGTGCTCGTACACGCACCCCGACTGCGACGCCGAGGCGCTGTCCCTGGTCACCGACTGGTACGTGTGGGTGTTCTTCTTCGACGACCACTTCCTGGAGATGTTCAAGCGCTCCCAGGACCGGGCCGGCGCGAAGGCCTACCTGGACCGGCTGCCCGCCTTCATGCCGATGGACCTGGCGGAAGGTTTCCCCGAGGCCTCCAACCCCGTCGAGGCCGGGCTCGCCGACCTGTGGGCGCGTACGGTCCCGGCCATGTCGGCGGACTGGCGGGAGCGGTTCTCGCTCTCCACGAGGAACCTGCTCGACGAGTCCATGTGGGAGCTCGCCAACATCGGCATCGGCCGGGTGGCGAACCCCCTGGAGTACATCGAGATGCGCCGCAAGGTCGGCGGGGCGCCCTGGTCGGCCGGCCTGGTCGAGTACGTGGCCGCCGAGGTGCCGGCGCGGGTGGCGCACTCACGGCCGCTGGGCGTCCTGCGCGACGCCTTCTCCGACGCCGTGCACCTCAGGAACGACCTCTTCTCCTACCAGCGCGAGGTGGAGGACGAGGGCGAACTCTCCAACGCCGTCCTGGTGCTGGAGACCTTCCTCGGCTGCACCACCCAGCAGGCCGCCGAGGTCTCCAACGACCTGATCACCTCCCGGCTCCAGCAGTTCGAGCAGACCGCGCTGACCGAACTCCCCCGCCTCTTCGCCGAACACGCCCTGACGCCCGCCGAGACCGCGGCCGTACTCGCCTACACCAAGGGCCTTCAGGACTGGCAGTCCGGCGGCCACGAATGGCACATGGCCTCCAGCCGCTACATGAACGAGGGCGCCCGGGCCACCGGCCGGACGACGCTGCCCTTCCTCCCCTCCGGGCTCGGCACCAGCGCCTTCGACCTGCGTTCCGCCTTCACCCGCCGCTCGATGGAGCTGCGCCGCCGCTCCTTCACCCACGTCCCGTACCAGAAGACCGGCCCGCTGCTCCTCCCCGACATCCGGATGCCCTACGAGCTGCGCCTGAGCCCGCACCTGGGACACGCCCGCGAGGGCTCGGTGGCGTGGGCGCGGCGGACGGGGCTGCTGGACGCGCAGCCCGGGGACCCGGGGTCGGCGATCTGGGACGAACAGAAGCTGCGCGGCTACGACTTCGCGCTCTGCTCGGCCGCCATCGCCCCCGCCGCGACCGCCGCGGCGCTGCTGCTCAACGCGTGCTGGCTGACCTGGGGAACGTACGCGGACGACTACTACCCCGTGGTGTTCGGGCGGACCGGCGACATCGCGGGCGCCAGGGCGGCCACCGCGCGGCTGGTCGCGATGATGCCGCCGCAGGACGGCGGTGCGGGGCCCGCGCCGGTGACCGTGCTGGAGCGGGGCCTCGCCGACCTGTGGGCGCGCACCGTCCGCGGCATGGCCGCGGCCGCCCGCGCCGAGTTCCGGGCGACGATGGTGGAGATGCTGGAGAGCTGGGTGTGGGAGGTGGAGAACCAGTTCCACCGCCGGGTCCCGGACCCGGTGGACTACGCGGAGATGCGCCGTCTGACGTTCGGCTCCCGGATGACCATGTACATGTGCCGGCTGGGGCAGGAGGGCCGGGGCATCCCCGACGAGGTGTACCGGTCGGGCACCATCCGGTCGCTGGAGAACGCGGCGGCCGACGCCGGGTGTCTCGTGAACGACATCTTCTCCTACCGCAAGGAGGTCGAGTTCGAGGGCGAGGTGCACAACCACGTCCTCGTCACGCGGAACTTCTTCGACATCGGCTACCCCGAGGCGCTGCACATCTGCCACTCCCTGCTGGCTCAGCGCGTCGAGGAGTTCCAGCACATCGCCGCCGACCGGCTGCCCGTCCTCTGCGACGACCAGCGGCTCGACGCCGGGGCGCGGGCCGGGCTCGACGCGTACGTCGGCGGGCTCCGGGACTGGCTCGCGGGGGTCCTGCACTGGCACCGGACGACCCGCCGCTACCGGGACGAGGACCTGCGGCCGCCGGTCGACGCCCTGTCCACGCTGGTCCTGGGCGGCGGCTTCGGCATGGCGGCGGCCCGGATCCCGGGACGCTGAAACCCGCTGGAGGACGCTAGAACTCGTCGGAGGTGTGCGGCAGCGGCCCGGTGCGCAGCGCCGCGTCGAGGGCGGCGGCCGCGCCGGGGCGGTGCTCGGCGACGAGCCCTGCGGCGACGAGTTCCGCGACCCGGGTCCCGCCCAGGTAGCAGGCGGCCAGCTCCCGTACGTCCAGGGACAGGTCGGGCTCCGCGCGGGCGGTCTCGTACGTGGCCCCGCCGGGCCCGGCCTTGAGCCGGAACCGGCCCGCGTTGGCGGGCAGCCGGGCGTCGGCGAGGTCCAGGACGAGTTCCACGGGGGCGGCCCACGACCGCCCGGTGAGCGCGGCCCGTACGTCGACGAGCCGCAGCCACAGGGCCGGGTACTGGGCGGTGACCCTGACCTGGTCCCGGTCGGCGGCGAAGTGCAGCAGCGGGTCGTCCGGGGGGCGGCCCCACGCGGAGACCTTGCCGGTCAGGTCGAGGGAGGCCAGGCACTGCCACAGCGCGGCGGCGACGGCGGGGGTCTCGGCCTCCAGTTCCTCGACGCGGACGAGGCCCGGGCCGCCGCGGGCGGGCGGCGCCCCGTCGTCCTCGTGCTTCGTGCGGTAGAGGACGTAGCCCGCCACGGGTTCCCCCGGTTCCCCGAGGGCGATGATCCGGGGCGGGCCCAGCTCCTCGTCCTCCTCGTCCTGTTCGCAGAGCCACTCCTGGGCCCAGCGCTCCGCGCTCCGGCTGGGCCGGCCGGCCCGGGTCCGGCGGGCGGCTTCGTGGAAGGGGGCGATGACGGTGGGGACCTCGTCGGGGTCGACCAGCCGCAGCGGGCGCGGGTCGGGGTCGATGCGCAGGGCGAGGGGCCGGGTGGAGTCGATCTCGATGGTGGCGCCCTGGGTGGCGGCACCGTAGCCGAAGCGGCCGTAGATGGCGGCTTCGGAGGCCCACAGGACGAGGAGGGGGCTGCCGTCGGCGCCGGCGCGGCGCAGCTGTTCGTCCATGAGGGCGGTCAGGACGCCCCGGCGGCGGTGGGTGGGGGCGACGGAGACGAAGGTGAGGCCGGGGCCGGCGAGGTCGGTGCCGCCGGGCACGGACAGGCGGAAGGGGTGGGCGGCCATGAAGCCGACCAGTGCGTCGCCGTCGTAGGCGCCGAGGCGGGCGCAGCGTGCGAGCAGGCGGTGGTGCCGTTCGCGTGTCTCCGGTTCCGGGCGGTCGTGGAAGACCAGGTAGGCGAGCTCCTGAGCGCGGTCGATGTCGGCTTCGGGTACCTCGCGGATGTCCACCATGATCCGGAGACTAATCGGTCATCGCGGACCGCTCGCACCATATTGGCCGGATCTGCCCGTCCGGCCGGTCCCGATGCCGGGTCCGGCCGGTGTCCGGGCTTGTCGGCAGGGGCTCTCAGCGGGTGACGGGGCCGTTCCAGCCTGCCGGGACGTGACCGATTCGTACCCGTTGGGGGTGGTCGCCTACGGGGACGGAGACGCGGGGCATCCCGGTGGCGAAGTCGATGGCGGTGACGCGGTCGGCGCCGCTCTCGGAGATGACGCAGGCGGTGCCGTCGCCGTTGACGGTGGCCCAGTAGGGCTTCGCGGCGGGGACGAGCGGTCCCTCGGCGAGGGTGGCGCGGTCGACGACGGTGGCGTAGTCGTCCATGGTGCCCGCGACGCAGAGCTTGCGGCCGTCGGGGCTCATGGACATGCCGTGGTGGCGGGAGTCGTTGACCCACTTGGTGCGGTCGGCGGGGGTGGCGGGGTTCTCGGGGAGGGTCTTGACGCGGGTGATGCGGTCGGAGGGGACGTCGTACTCGACGAAGCCGTTGAAGAAGGAGACCTGGAAGTAGAGCTTGGTCTCGTCGGGGCTGAAGGAGACCGGCCGTACGGCGTCGGAGAGGTCCCCGCGGCCGAAGGCGTCGAGGCGTTCGCGCATGTCGATGACGCGGACGGTGCGGAAGGTCTCGGTGTCGACGACGGTGATCTTCCGGTCGCCCTTGGTCCAGTCGAGCCAGGGTGCGTCGAGGGCGGAGGTGACGTCGCCGATGGCGCTGTTCCAGAGGTACCGGCCGCCCTGGGTGAAGGTGTTCTCGTGGGGTTTGTCGCCGGTGGTGAAGGATCCGGTCTGCCGGCCGGTGGCGATGTCGAGGACGTGGACGGTGTTGGCGGTGGAGGCGGAGACGGCGACGCGGGTGCCGTCGGGCGAGACGGCCATGTGGTCGGAGCGGTGACCGGCGACGGGGAAGCGCCAGTTGATCCGGCCGGTGCGGAGGTCAATGGAGACCACGTCGGCGAAGCTGGGGCGGGAGACCACGACGGCGGAGCCGTCGGGGGTGGTGTACATGTCGTCGACGAACTGGTCGTGGCCCTCGCCGGCCGTGGCGCGGATGCCGAGGAAGAAGCCGAGCCTGACGGGGTTGAGGTAGATCTCGCGCAGGCGTTCCTCCTTGTCGGGGACGACGTTGATCCGGCCGACGCGGGCGAGGTCGCCGGTGGAGGCGAGGACGTCGGCGGTGCCCTCCCAGTTGTTGCCGACGAAGAGCACTTCGCGCAGGCCGCCGTCCGGCGGGGTCGCCGCCCGCGAGGCGGGGCCGAGGGTGGCGGCGAGGCCGGCCAGCGCCAGGGCGCAGGTGAGGCGGAGGGCGCGTGCGGGGGTGTGACGGGTCCGGGACATCCGCTCAACTCCGATACGGGAAAGCGCTGTTACCGGCCGGTAAAATAGGCGGGACATGCGGAAGGCGCAACCCCCGGGAGGGTCGCGCCTTCGCTCATGTCAGGGGGTCGCCCCTTCAGGCGACCGAGCCGATCCTGCCGATCACCGTGTTCGAGGTGTCGTGGTGGATCGGGATGTGCGCGCCGGTGAGGGCGGCTCCGCTGCCGCCGCGGCGGTTCGCCACGATCTCGGCGGCGATGGACAGCGCGGTCTCCTCCGGGGAGCGGGCGCCGAGGTCCAGGCCGATCGGGGAGCGCAGCCGGGCCAGTTCGAGTTCGCTCACGCCGACCTCGCGGAGCCGCTTGTTGCGGTCCTCGTGGGTGCGGCGGGAGCCCATGGCGCCGACGTAGGCGACGGGAAGCCTGAGGGCCAGTTCGAGCAGCGGTACGTCGAACTTGGCGTCGTGGGTGAGGACGCAGAGCACGGTCCGGCCGTCGACCCGGGCGGTCTCCAGGTAGCGGTGCGGCCAGTCGACCACGATCTCGTCCGCCTCGGGGAAACGCTTCTTCGTCGCGAAGACGGGCCGGGCGTCACACAGCGTGACGTGGTAGCCGAGGAACTTGCCGATGCGCACCAAGGCGGAGGCGAAGTCGATGGCACCGAAGACGATCATCCGCGGGGGCGGGACGCTGGACTCGACCAGGACCTTGAGCGGCTCTCCGCAGAGCCGGCCGTCGGCGCCGATCTCCAGCACGCCGGTCTTCCCGGCGTCGAGCATGGCGCGGGCCTCTTCGGCCAGGGTGCGGTCCAGCTCGGGGTGGCCGCCGAAGCCGCCCTCGAAGGTGCCGTCGGGGCGGACCACGAGGGCGCGGCCGGTCAGCTCGGCCGGACCTTCGGCGATCCGGGCCAGCGCGGCGGCCTCGCCCTGCGCGGCGGCACGCAGCGCAGTGGCGAGCACCTCCCGCAGGGGGGAGCCCACGGGGACCGGGGTGACCAGGATGTCGATGATCCCGCCGCAGGTCAGACCCACGGCGAAGGCATCGTCGTCGCTGTAGCCGAAGCGTTCGCGCACGGTCTCGCCGTCCTCGATCGCCTGCCGGCACAGCTCGTAGACCGCGCCCTCCACGCATCCGCCGGAGACCGAACCGATGGCCGTGCCCTCGCCGTCGACGGCGAGCGCGGCTCCGGGCTGCCGGGGAGCGCTCCCGCCGACCGCCACCACGGTGGCGACGGCGAAGTCACGTCCCTGCTCGACCCACCGGTTCAGTTCTTCGGCGATGTCCAGCATGTGCGGCCTCCTCGGAGAGGTTTCGGGTTCCAGTATCGGATGCGTGGAGGGTCAGGTGGTGCCCACGGGCCTCGCCCTACTTGACGCCGAGCCACGCCTCGATGGGGTGGAGGGCGAAGAAGACCAGGAAGACACCGGTCAGGACCCACATGAAGGCGCCGATCTCGCGGGCCTTGCCCTGCGCGACCTTGATGGCCACGTAGGAGATCACACCGGCGGCGACACCGGGGGTGATCGAGTAGGTGAAGGGCATGATCACCACGGTCAGGAAGACCGGGATGGCGGTGGCGGCGTCGGCCCAGTCCACGTGGCGGGCGTTCTGCATCATCATCGCGCCGATGATCACCAGGGCCGCGGAGGCGACCTCACCCGGGACGATCTGGGTGATCGGGGTGAAGAAGAGGCAGGCGGCGAAGAGCAGACCGCTGACGACGGAGGCGAGACCCGTGCGGGCACCCTCGCCGACACCGGTGGCGGACTCGACGAAGACCGTCTGGCCGGAGCCGCCGGCGATGCCGCCGATGGCGCCACCGGCACCGTCGATGAACAGCGCCTTGGACAGGCCCGGCATGCGGCCCTTGTCGTCGGCCAGCTTGGCCTCGGTGCCGACGCCGATGATGGTGGCCATCGCGTCGAAGAAGCCGGCGAGCACCAGGGTGAAGACGATCATGCCGACGGTCATGACGCCGACGTCGCCCCAGCCGCCGAACTCGACCTTGCCGAAGAGCGAGAAGTCCGGCATCGAGATCGCGGAGCCCTCGAGGGTCGGCGGACCGTTCTTCCAGGCCTTCGGGTCGATGTCCAGGACGGCGTTCAGGATGGCCGCGAGGACGGTGCCGCCGACGATGCCGATCAGGATGGCGCCGGGGATCTTGCGGGCCTGGAGCATGAAGATGCCCAGCAGGGTGACGCAGAAGAGCAGGACGGGCCAGCCGGCGAGCTCGCCGACCGAACCGAGCTGGACCGGAGGACCGAACTCGGGACCCTTGCCGACGAAGCCGGCCTTCACGAGTCCGATCAGGGCGACGAACATGCCGATGCCCATGGTGATCGCGTGCTTGAGCGCCAGGGGGATCGCGTTCATGATCATCTCGCGGAGGCCGGTGACGACCAGGAGACAGATCACGACGCCGTACATGACGCACATGCCCATGGCCTGCGGCCAGGTCATCTGCGGGGCGACCTGCGAGGCCAGGACGCCGGAGACGGACAGGCCGGCGGCGAGGACCAGCGGGACCTTGCCGATGAAGCCCATCAGGAGGGTGGTCAGGGCCGCGGCGAAGGCGGTGGCCGTGATCAGGGCCTTCTGGCTCATCGTGTCCCCGGCGACGTCCTTGCCGGAGAGGATCAGCGGGTTGAGCAGGAGGATGTACGCCATGGCCATGAAGGTCGTGACGCCGCCACGAATCTCATTGCCGACGTTCGACCCTCTGTGGGTGATGTGAAAGTAACGGTCGAGCCAAGAACGCCCAGCGGGGTTCAGAGTGCCGTCGCCGGCCTCTTCCGCGGTGGTCTTGGGCTCCACAGACGACTGGGTCATGGTGCCTAACTCCCAAGGTTCAAAGGGGCACCCGCATAAAGATTGGAGACGCGGGATTTGGGAAACTGCGTTGGCTGCACGACCCGGGGTGACGGCCCGAGGCGACGCGAAAGGTGCACTGCGTGTACTGCGGGTAGTGCGGGGGTGACCGCTGGTACTACGTGGGGGTTTGTGCAGGGGTTCTGCTCTGCCGAGTGACGGGGGACCGCGAGCGGTGCGGTACCGCGTACTTCTTGCTCCGGGCGGTGTGGCGTGAAGTGTGACGTTCCCGAGTCACACCGCCCGGAAATCCGAGGGGTGGGGTCCGGGGGCCTGGCGGCCCCCGGACCACGCCGTCCTAGAGGGTCCCGGTAAGGGCTTCCGGACGGATCGGCGTCTTGTTGAGCTCCAGACCGGTCGCCTGCCGGATCGCCGCGAGGACGGCCGGGGTGGACGAGAGGGTCGGGGCCTCGCCGAGACCGCGAAGGCCGTACGGCGCGTTCGGGTCGGCCAGCTCCAGGACGTCGACCGGGATGGTCGGGGTGTCCAGGATGGTCGGGATCAGGTAGTCCGTGAAGGAGGGGTTGCGCACCTTCGCGGTCTTCGGGTCCACGATGATCTCCTCCATGACGGCCACGCCGAGACCCTGGGTGGTACCACCCTGGATCTGGCCCACCACGGAGAGCATGTTCAGCGCCTTGCCGACGTCCTGGGCGGTCGCCAGCTCGACGACCTTGACGAGGCCGAGCTCGGTGTCCACCTCGACGACCGCGCGGTGCGCGGCGAAGGTGTACTGGACGTGGCCGTCGCCCTGGCCGGTCTTCAGGTCGAAGGCGACCGTCGGACGGTGGCGGAACTCGAGCTCGAGGTCGATCGCGTCCTCGCCCTCCAGGATGTCCGCCAAGTCGGCGAGCACCTCGCCGCCGTCGGTGACGACCTTGCCGCCCTCCAGGAGCAGCTCGGCGGTCGCCCACGCCGGGTGGTAGGAGCCGTTCTTGCGGCGGCCGATCTCCAGGACCTTCTCGCGGACGGCCTCGCAGGTGTTCTTCACGGCGCCACCGGTCATGTACGTCTGCCGGGAGGCGGACGTGGAACCGGCGGAGCCGACCTGCGTGTCGGCCGGGTGGATGGTCACCTGCGTGACACCGAGCTCGGTACGGGCGATCTGCGCGTGGACGGTGACACCGCCCTGGCCGACCTCCGCCATGGCCGTGTGGACCATCGCGACGGGCTCGCCGTTGATGACCTCCAGGCGCACGCGGGCGGTGGAGTAGTCGTCGAAGCCCTCGGAGAAGCCGACGTTCTTGATGCCGACCGCGTAGCCGACGCCGCGGACGACGCCCTCGCCGTGGGTGGTGTTGGACAGGCCGCCGGGCAGCGCGCGGACGTCCGCGTGCTCGCCGGCGGTCTCCCACTGGCGCTCCGGCGGCAGCGGGCGGGCCTTGACCCGGCGCAGCAGCTCGGCGACCGGGGCCGGGGAGTCCACGACCTGGCCGGTGGGCATGATCGTGCCCATCTCCATGGCGTTCAGCTGGCGGAACTCGACCGGGTCCATGCCCAGCTTCGCCGCGAGCTTGTCCATCTGGGCCTCGTACGCGAAGCAGGCCTGGACGGCGCCGAAGCCGCGCATCGCGCCGCAGGGCGGGTTGTTCGTGTAGAGCGCGATCGCCTCGATGTCCACGTCGTCGATGACGTACGGGCCCACCGAGAGGGAGGACGCGTTGCCGACGACGGCCGGGGAGGCGGACGCGTAGGCACCGCCGTCGAGCACGATCTTGCACTTCATGTGCGTGATCTTGCCGTCCTTGGTGGCGCCGTGCTCGTAGTACAGCTTCGCCGGGTGGCGGTGCACGTGGCCGAAGAAGGACTCGAAGCGGTTGTAGACGATCTTGACCGGCTTGTTCGTGGCCAGGGCCAGGAGGCAGGCGTGGATCTGCATCGAGATGTCCTCGCGGCCGCCGAAGGCACCGCCGACGCCCGAGAGCGTCATGCGGACCTTCTCCGGCGGGAGGCCGAGGACCGGGGCGATCTGCTGGAGGTCCGAGTGCAGCCACTGGGTGGCGACGTACAGGTCGACACCGCCGTCCTCGGAGGGCACGGCGAGGCCGGACTCGGGGCCGAGGAAGGCCTGGTCCTGCATGCCGAAGGTGTACTCGCCCTCGACGATCACGTCGGCCCGCTTGCGGGCCTCCTCCACGTTGCCGCGGATGATCGGCTGGCGGTGCACGATGTTCGGGTGCGGGACGTGGCCGGCGTGGTGGTCGTCGCGGCCCTCGTGGATCAGCGGCGCGTCGGCGGCGAGGGCGGAGGCCTCGTCCGTGACGAGCGGCAGCTCCCGGTAGTCGATCTTGATCTTGGCGGCCGCGCGGCGGGCGGTCTCCGGGTGGTCGGCGGCCACGAGGGCCACCGGCTCGCCGTGGTGGCGTACCCGGCCGTTGGCCAGGACCGGGGTGTCCTGGATCTCCAGGCCGTAGTTCTTCATCTCGGCCGGCAGGTCGTCGTACGTCAGGACCGAGTAGACGCCCGGCATGGCCAGGGCCTCGGAGATGTCGATGGAGACGATCTCGGCGTGGGCGACGGTGCTGCGCAGGGTCTGGCCCCACAGCATGTCCTCGTGCCACATGTCCGAGGAGTACGCGAACTCACCGGTGACCTTGAGGGTGCCGTCCGGGCGGAGCGTGGACTCGCCGATGCCGCCCTTGGTGTGGGTCTGGGTGACGTTCTTCGGCGTGCCGACGGTGCGGGTGTCCTGAGCCATGATCAGACCGCCTCTCCCTGACGGGCGGCCGCGAGGCGGACCGCGTCGAGGATCTTCTCGTAGCCCGTGCAGCGGCAGAGGTTGCCGGACAGGGCCTCACGGATGTCCTGGTCGGACGGGTCGGCGTTCTGCTCCAGGAGAGCGTCGGCCTGGACCAGCAGACCCGGGGTGCAGAAACCGCACTGGACCGCGCCGGCGTCGATGAACGCCTGCTGGATGTTGGAGAGCTCGCCGCCCTCACCGGTCTGGGAGTCGGTGCCCTTGGCGGACCACTGCTTGGCCTCGTCCGTGGAGACGCCCTTGCCGCCGCCGCACGCGCCGGTGCCGCAGGCGTGGCCGTGCTGGTCGCGCTGCTTGGCGAAGTCCGCCAGGCCCTCGACGGTCACGACGTCGCGGCCCTCGACCTGACCGGCCGCGACCAGGCAGGAACAGACCGGCACGCCGTCGAGGCGGACGGTGCAGGAGCCGCACTCGCCCTGCTCGCACGCGTTCTTGGAACCGGGCAGGCCCAGGCGCTCACGCAGGACGTAGAGGAGGGACTCGCCCTCCCAGACGTCGTCGGCTTCCTGCGGACGGCCGTTGACAGTGAAATTGACGCGCATGGTTACGCAGCCCCTTCAAGCGAGCGGCCGTTGGTGCCGCGGTACTGCTCCCAGGTCCAGACGAGCTGGCGGCGAGCAAGGATGCCGACCGCGTGACGGCGGTACTTCGCCGTGCCGCGGACGTCGTCGATCGGGTTGCACGAGGCGGAGGCGAGCTCCCCGAACTGCTTGGCGATCGACGGGGTGATGACCTTGCCGTTGTCCCAGAAGCCGCCTTCTTCGAGTGCGGCGTTCAGGAACTCCTCGGCGGCCTTCGCCCGGATCGGGGTCGGGGCGGCCGAGGCGATACCCGTACGCACGGTGCGGGTGTCGGGGTGCAGCGCGATGCCGAAGCCGCAGACGGCGATGACCATCGCGTTGCGGGTGCCGACCTTGGAGTACTGCTGCGGGCCCGTGGCGTTCTTGATGTGGACCGTCTTGATGAGCTCGTCGGCGGCGAGCGCGTTGCGCTTCACGCCGGTGTAGAACTCGTCGATCGGGATCAGGCGGGAGCCGCGCACCGACTCGACCTCGACGTGGCAGTCGGCGGCGAGCAGCGCGGGGTGGGAGTCACCGGCGGGCGAGGCGCAACCGAGGTTGCCGCCGACACCGCCGCGGTTGCGGATCTGCGGGGACGCGACCGTGTGCGAGGCGAGCGCGAGACCCGGCAGCGTCGCGCGCAGGTTCTCCATGATCTGGGTGTACGGGACGGAGGCGCCGAGCTTGGTGACCTCCTCGCCGACCTCCCACTCCCGCAGCAGTTCGATGCGGTTGAGGTCCAGGAGGTATTCCGGACGGCGGTGATCGAAGTTGATCTCGACCATGATGTCGGTGCCACCCGCAATCGGCACAGCTGTGGGGTACTCGGCCTTCGCGGCGAGTGCCTCCTCCCAGCTGGCGGGGCGAAGGAAGTCCATGTGCGGCTCTCTTCTTCTTAATCGGGTCGTTCACTTCAAGCCAGGAGGCCGAAGGCCCTCGACTGGTCGTTCACGTGCTGTTAACGCGGTGTGGAGTCAGTACACAAGCCCGGTGTCCCTCGGGTGCAGTCACCGAAACCATGAAGGAGTTGGCTGGCGGCCTCCTTCGTCTTGTAGATTCGTATGAAAGGCAGGATGCGACGACCTGCCCGATTTCCAACGGCAACATTCGAGACAGATCGGCGGCGACATCATGCGGCTGCGCGCACTGCTGGAAACCGAGGCGCTGGGGCTGCGGCTGCTGGGCGGCGAGGAAGAACTCGACCGGACGGTCCGCGGGGTCATGACGACCGACCTGAGGGATCCCAGCCGATACCTGACCGGGGGAGAACTTGTTCTCACCGGCCTGGCATGGCGAAGAAATTCAGCCGACTCCGAGCCATTCGTACGAATCCTCGCGAGCGCGGGAGTGGCGGGCCTCGCGGCCGGCGAAGCGGAACTGGGCGACATCCCGGATGATCTGGTTTCGGCCTGCGTGCGCAACCGGCTGCCGCTCTTCGCGGTGAACGAGGACGTTGCATTCGCCACCATCACGGAATACGTGGTGCGGCAGGTCTCCGGGGAGCGTGCGGGCGACCTCGCGGCGGTCGTGGACCGACACCGGCGTCTGATGACCTCGGGCCCCGCGGGCGGCGGACCCGATGTGGTGCTGGATCTGCTCACCACGGACCTCGATCTGCGGGCCTGGGTGCTCTCCCCCACCGGCCGGCAGATCGCCGGAGCGGGCGAGCCGCTGGCGCCGGGGATCTGCGCGACGCTGGCGAGCGAACACCTCGCGGCGGTCCGGACGGGCCGCAGGGGCCCGCACCGGCTGTCCATCCAGGGTATTACCTACTCCCTCTTCCCGATCAGGGGACACGGTCGCGGCCCTGGTCAGGCCGTGCGCGACGTACGCGAGAGCGTGCTGTCGGACTGGCTGCTGGCCGTCGAGGCGGACGCGGGCGACTGGCCCGCCGAACGACTGGACCTGCTCCAGGGCGTCACCCAGCTGATCGCGGTCGAGCGGGACCGCCGCGACGCGGCCCGCACGGTGCGCCGCCGGCTGGCGCAGGAGGTGCTGGAGCTGGTCCAGACGGGCGCCCCGCCCGCCGAGATCGCCGCCCGCCTGCGGGTGGCGGCCCCGGTGCTGCTGCCCGGACTGGGCGCGGCCCCGCACTGGCAGGTCGTGGTGGCGCGGGTGGACTGGGACAGCGGGGACATCCCCGGCGGCCCGGTGGCCCAGTCGCTGCTGGAGGAGATCCTGGTCGACCCGTCGATGTCCGGACCGGAGCCGTCCGACCGGATCGCGGTGGCCCACGCCGGCGACGAGGCCATCGCGCTGGTGCCGCTGCCCGCGCTCTCCGGCGACGCCGGGGAGGACAAGGGCCCGGACTCGGCCCTGCACGCCGACGTGCTCCTGGCGACCGTACGGGAGCCGCTGGCGGCCGGCCTGGCCGACGACGGCCGGCTCACCCTCGGCGTCAGCGCGGCCGTGCACTCCGCCGAAGGGCTGCGCGGGGCGCTGGAGGAGGCCCGGCACGCCCGCCGGGTCGCCGCCGCCCGCCCCGGCCGGGTCTGCGCGGCCGGCCACCACGAGCTGGCCTCGCACGTGCTGCTGCTGCCGTTCGTGCCGGACGACGTCCGCCGCGCCTTCACGGCCCGCCTGCTGGACCCGCTGCGGGACTACGACCGCCGGCACCGGGCGGAGCTCATCCCGACCCTGGAGGCGTTCCTGGACTGCGACGGCTCCTGGACCCGCTGCGCGACCCGGCTGCACCTGCACGTCAACACGCTGCGCTACCGGGTCGGGCGAATCGAGCAGCTGACGGCGCGCGACCTTTCGCGCCTGGAGGACAAGCTGGACTTCTTCCTGGCACTGCGCATGAGCTGACCCCCGGGCCTCCCATCTGCGCACTCCCCCCGGAGGGGCCGGGCAGAGGCGGCTGACGAGCCGTCCGGACTTTGTGAAAGAGTTCACCCGACCCCTTGGCCGAGGCAGCCGATCCGTGCTCTCATTTCGCCCCAGGGCTCAACGACGTGCTGCTTGGCTGCTTCGGGGAGGGCAATGTGGCGGATACCGCCATGTCCGGTGCGGGATCGACGGGGGGCGACGACCCCCTCCAGCGGGCGATATGGCGGCTGCGCTCGCGCGGCTGTTGGACGGACGCGGCGGCCCTGCTGACGCCGCACGCGCACGACGCGGGCGCGGCGGTGCAGCGCACCGCGCTCCTGGTGGAGCGGTGCCTGTTCACCGGCCAGGGCTGGTCGGACGCGGAGGACGCGCTGCGGGCGGCCGAGGCCGTGGCCCGGGACGACGACGAACGGGGCGCGGCGGCCTGCGAGCGGGGCCAGCTGGCGTACGCGGCGACCGTGCTCGGCGTGCGGGACCGGGCCGACGAGGCCCGCTCGGCGCTGGGGCGCGCGGCCGCGCTGCTGTCCCCGGGGTCGCGGACGCGCCCGCTGCTGGACTTCCGGCGCGGCCTGGTCGCCGAGCACCTGGCGGACGCCCCGCAGGCGGCCCGGCCGGCGTACCACCGCGCGCACGCGGGGGCGGTCACGCACGGGGACACCCTGCTGCTGTCGTTCACCTGGCGGCACCTGGCCGCGCTGGCGCTGCGGGACGGGGAGGTCGCCGAGGCCCGCAAGGGCTTCGCGGAGTCCCTGCGGATCCGGGAGGACCTGGGCTTCCTGGTCGGTACCGCGCCGGCGCTGGCGGCGCTGGCGGAGGTCGAACCGGAACCGGAAGCCGCCCGGCTCCGCGCGGAGGCCCGCCGCCTGTTCCACCTGCTGGGCGGCATCCCCACCTGGCTGGCGGACCAACTGGCCCCGGCCGCGTAACCCTGCGGGGCCGGTCCGGGGCCCCTGCGGGGCGGCCCCCTGGGGCTCCGCCCCAGACCCCGCGCCTCAAACGCCGGCGGGGCCGGATTCTCCAGCCCGCGCGGCGTTTGAGCGCACCGGGCGCGGAGCGCCCGGTATCGGGGTCAGGGGCGGAGCCCCTGGGAACGGTGGAAGGGCGGGTAGGGGACGGCCCCGCGCAGCGGAAACCGGGGCGCCCCAGCGGGAGCGGTCAGGCGCCGGCGAAGTGGGCCCGTACCAGGGCCTCCACCGCCGGGAGGTCGCGCGCGACAAGGGCGTCCAGCAGGGCCCCGTGCTCCGCAGCGTCGGCCACCAGGTCGTCGCGCCGCACCCGCGGGGCACCCGGCAGGGGCCACTGGGCGCGCCGGTGCAGTTCCTCGGCGGTCCGTACCAGCTGGCCGTTGCCCGACAGGCCGAGCACCGCCCGGTGGAAGGCCCGGTCGGCCTCCGCGTAGCGCGGCAGGTCGCCCTCCTGCGCCGCCTCCGCGGCGGCTTCGGCGGCCGGCCGCAGGGACTCCCAGGTCGCGGCGGGCACCGACCGGGCCAGCCGGAGCATCACCGGCACCTCGATCAGCGCCCGGACCTCGGACAGCTCCGCCTGGCTGCGCGACGTGCGGGTGAGCACCCGGAAGCCCCGGTTCGGCAGGCACTCCACCGCCCCCTCCAGCGCGAGCTGCTGCATCGCCTCGCGGACGGGGGTCGCGGAGACCCCGAACCGCTCGCCGAGCGCGGGGCCCGAGTAGATCTCCCCCGGCACCAGCTCCCCGTCCACGAGGGCGGCGCGCAGGGCCTCGAGGACCTGCCCGCGCACGGAGTGGCGCAGCACCTTCTGCGGCGGGATCAGGGGCTCCCCGGCCTTGTCCGCCGCCTCGTACTCCGACTCCGCCTCGGACACCAGGGCGTGGGCCGCTCCGTGCACTCGGTCCTCCTCCGGGTCTCGACCGGTTCCGAGGATAGGCGGAACTCGAGCCTCCCCGGGCTCCCCACACCCCCCGAGATCAGCTAAGGTAAGCCTTACCTTTCTTCCCGACGCGTGATTCGGTGGTCCGCATGCTCCTGTCCGCGCCCGCCCCGGCCGGCTCTCCGGTGGCCCGTGCGTACGAGCGCCTGGCGGACGCCTACCCCGGCCTGCGGGCCGAGGAGCGCGGCGCGCACGAACCCCTCCCTCGCGGTGTGGGCTGGGTCGGCGCGCACGAGCTCGCGGCGGGCGGGGCGGCCCTGGACGCCCACCTCGCCTGGGACGAGGCCCAGGTACTGCGGGACTACGGGCGCCGGGCGCGGCCCGACGTGGTGGCCGGCTTCGGCCTGCACCGGTACGCCTGGCCGGCCAGCCTGCTGATCACCGTCCCGTGGTTCCTGGAGCGCCGGGTGCCCCGGCTGCCCGTGGACCGGGTGGCCTTCCACCGGACACGCGGGCTGATGTCCGTACGCGTCGAGGAGTTCGCCTGCCTGCCGGGCGACCCGGCGGCCCTCCTCCCCGGGGCGCGGGTCGTCGCCGACGAGGAGGCCCTGCGCGAGGAGGTGCGGGCGGCGGTGGCCCAGCACCTCGGACCGCTGCTGGAAGGTTTCGGCCCGCGGATGCGGCGCGGCCGCCGCGCCCTGTGGGCGATGGCCGCCGACGAGGTCGTCGAGGGGCTCTGGTACCTGGGGAGCCTGCTCGGCGAGGAGCGGCGGGCCGTGCGCGAGCTGGAGCTGCTGCTGCCGGGCGCCCTCGCCCCGTACACCGGCGCCGCGGGCTTCCGCACCCTGCCCGGCCCCGGCGGGGCGGAGCTGACCACCCGGGACCGGGCGAGCTGCTGCTTCTTCTACACCATCCGGCCGGAGGACACCTGTACGACCTGCCCGCGCACCTGCGACGCGGACCGCGTCACCCGGCTCACGGGGGCCGACGGCTGAACCCACCCGTGCGGATGAAGTGAATTCGAACTCAACTCGACTCGTACGAGCGCCAGTTCGACCCACAACACCCTATCCGACGGGACCCGCCCCCCGATGGCGTCCACTTGCCCCGAAACCCACGTGCACCACTGACCGGCTGCGCCACTATGGCGCCCGGAAAGCCGCATACGCGAGGCAAGGGACATCCGCATGAGACTGACCGACATATCGCTGGACTGGCTGCTGCCCGGCGGCCTGTTGATCCTGGGCGTGCTTGCGGCAGTGGCGGTGGTGGCCCGGGGCAAGCGTGAGGGCGACAAGGCGACGGCCGACGACAGCTGGGAACGCAGCGAGGAGCGCCGCCGCCGCAAGGAGGCCGTCTACGGGACCGCCTCGTACGTCCTGCTCTTCTGCTGCGCTGCGGTGGCCGCCGCGCTCTCCTTCCACGGGCTCGTCGGCTTCGGCCGGCAGAACCTCAACCTCTCCGGTGGCTGGGAGTACCTGGTCCCGTTCGGCCTCGACGGCGCCGCCATGTTCTGCTCGGTGCTCGCCGTCCGCGAGGCCAGCCACGGCGACGCGGCCCTCGGCTCCCGGATGCTGGTCTGGCTCTTCGCCGGGGCGGCCGCCTGGTTCAACTGGGTCCACGCCCCCCGGGGCACGGGCCACGACGGCGCCCCGCAGTTCTTCGCCGGGATGTCGCTCTCGGCCGCGGTGCTCTTCGACCGGGCCCTCAAGCAGACCCGCCGCGCGGCCCTGCGCGAACAGGGCCTGATCCCGCGCCCGCTGCCGCAGATCCGCATGGTCCGCTGGCTGCGGGCCCCCCGGGAGACCTTCGGCGCCTGGTCGCTGATGCTCCTGGAGGGGGTGCGCACCCTCGACGAGGCCGTGGACGAGGTGCGCGAGGACAAGAAGGAGCGCGAACAGGACCGGCACCGCAGGCGGGAACAGCACCGCCTCGACCGCGCCCGCATCAAGGCGCTGGGCCGGCAGCACAGGGCGTTCGGGCGGGCCCGGGCGCGTCAGGTCGACCTGCCGGGGCTGACCCCCGGGACGGGCTCCGCGCCGGTCGGCGCGGAGCCGGCCATATCGGAAGCGGGACAGCTGCCCCTGCGAAAAAGGCCCTCCCTGCAGGCCGTGAACGGAACCGAATCCCCTGATCCGTCCGGGCCCCGGACGGTGGACCTCACCGCCGAGGACGACACCCAGACGATCCCCCGGCTCGACTCCCTGGAGCGCAAACTGAAGGACCTGGAGCAGCAGTTCGGCTGACCGGACCGCGATGGCACGGAGGCGGGGCACCCCCTGGGCGCCCCGCCTCCGCACGCTCAGGCCACCGCCGCGCCCGCGGCCCCGAGCTCGAACCAGACGACCTTGCCGCGCCCCCTCGTGAGGGGGTCCACGCCCCAGGCGTCGGCCAGCGCCTGCACCAGCACCAGCCCGCGGCCGTGCGTACCGTCGTCGGCGGACGGTACGTGCGGCCGGGGCAGGCGGCCGGCGTGGTCGCGGACCTCGACCCTGAGCCGGCCGGCCCGGACGGTCGCGGACACCTCGGCGCCCTCGTCGGTGTGGACGAGGGCGTTGGTGACCACCTCGGTGATCAGCAGCTCCGCCACGTCGGCCGTCTCGCCCCGGCAGCGGTGCCGCACCAGCTCCCGCAGGGCCCGGCGGACCTCCCCCACCGCCTTCAGGTCGGCCCGGCGCACGCTCCGCGCCATCTCGGCGCGGTCCTGCTCGGCGTCCGCCGACGGCTCGCGCGCCGGCGGCCGCTCGGTCCGCCACGTCTTCCCGGTCCTCGCCCCCACCCGCACGGCGACATACCTCCCCGTATCGCGCTGCCCGTGGTCTCGAACAGGTCTACGGAATGCATGCCCCCGGCGACGGTCCGCACTCCTTCGTGCTCAAGGCCTGGGCATGTTGCGCAGGTTGGATCGAGCCATCTGGATCATCCGGCCAACCCCGCCGTCCAGCACGATCTTGCTGGCGGACAGTGCGAATCCGGTCACCATGTCGGCGCTGATCTTCGGAGGAATCGACAGGGCGTTGGGGTCCGTCACCACGTCCACCAGAGCCGGGCCCTTGTGCCGGAAAGCGTCCCGCAAAGCGGCCGTGAGCTGCTTGGGCTTCTCGACCCGGACCCCGTAGGCGCCCGCCGCGCGGGCGATGGCGGCGAAGTCCGGGTTCCGGTTCGTCGTTCCGTACGACGGAAGGCCGGAAACCAGCATTTCCAACTCCACCATCCCCAGGGAGGAGTTGTTGAAGACAATCACTTTGACGGGCAGGTCGTACTGCACGAGGGTGAGGAAATCTCCCATCAGCATCGAGAAACCGCCGTCACCCGACATCGACACCACTTGACGGCTCCGGTCCGTGAACTGTGCGCCGATGGCCTGCGGGAGGGCGTTGGCCATGGAGCCGTGGCTGAAGGAGCCGATGATGCGCCGCTTGCCGTTCGGGGAAAGATAGCGCGCGGCCCACACGTTGCACATGCCCGTGTCGACGGTGAACACCGCGTCCTCGTCGGCGAGTTCGTCGAGAACGGACGCCACGTACTCGGGGTGGATCGGCGTGTGCTTCTCCACCTTGCGCGTGTACGCCCTCACCACCCCCTCCAGCGCGTCCGCGTGCTTCTTCAGCATCCGGTCCAGGAAGCGGCGGTCCTGCTTCGGCCGCACCCGCGTGTTCAGCGCGCGCAGGGTCTCCCGTACGTCACCCCACACGGCGAGGTCCAACTGCGAGCGGCGGCCCAGGTGTTCGGGGCGGATGTCCACCTGGACGATCTTCACGTCGTCCGGCAGGAAGGCGTTGTACGGGAAGTCCGTGCCGAGCAGCACCAGCAGGTCGCACTCGTGCGTGGCCTCGTAGGCGGCGCCGTACCCCAGCAGGCCGCTCATGCCGACGTCGTACGGGTTGTCGTACTGGATCCACTCCTTGCCGCGCAGGGCGTGCCCGACCGGGGCCTTGACCCGGTCGGCGAACTCCATCACCTCGGCGTGCGCGCCCGCGGTGCCGCTGCCGCAGAAGAGCGTGACCCGGTCGGCCTCGTCGATCAGCCGGACCAGCTTCTCGATCTCCCCGTCGCCGGGCCGTACGGACGGCCGGGCCGTCACCAGGGCGTGCTGGACGGCCTTCTCCGGGGCCGGCTGGGCGGCGATGTCGCCGGGCAGTGCCACGACGCTGACGCCGCCGCGGCCGACGGCGTGCTGGACGGCGCTCTGCAGCAGCCGGGGCATCTGCGCCGGGTTGGAGATCAGCTCGCTGTAGTGGCTGCATTCGCGGAACAGCTGGTCGGGGTGGGTCTCCTGGAAGTAGCCGAGCCCGATCTCGCCGGAGGGGATGTGCGAGGCGAGGGCCAGGACGGGGGCCATGGAACGGTGCGCGTCGTACAGGCCGTTGATCAGGTGGAGGTTGCCGGGACCGCAGGAGCCCGCGCAGGCGGCGAGCCGCCCGGTGATCTGGGCCTCGGCACCCGCCGCGAACGCGGCCGTCTCCTCGTGGCGGACCTGGATCCACTCGATGCCGCCGGTGCGGCGGATCGCGTCGACGACCGGGTTCAGGCTGTCGCCGACGACCCCGTACATCCGGCGCACGCCCGCGCGCACGAGGATGTCGACGAACTGCTCCGCCACGTTCTGCCTGGCCATGGTTGGACGCCCTCTCCGGTTCCCCGCGAGCCGTGTGCGTCTTCCATCCACGCACGTCCCGCGCGGTTACGCCTCCCAGAGCGCGGCGGCCGTCCGGTCGTCGGCGTAGCCCTTGAGGCGGAGCTGGGTGTCGGCGAGGAAGGCCGCCAGGCCGGGCGGCTCCCCGTGCGACCAGCGGGCGGCGAGCTCGGCCGGGAGCAGGCCCTCCTCCCGCATGGGCTCCGCGAGACCGCCGGAGCAGAGCAGCAGGGTGTCACCCGGGCGGGCCACCGAGGCGCGGAACCGGAAGCCGGTGACGCCGGGCGTGGCGCCGTCCTCCTCCAGGTCCTGCCAGCGGCCCCCGCGCAGCCGGAACACCCCGCCGGCGCCGGCGCCGAAGCAGATCCGGTGGGGGCAGTCCGGATCCAGCGGCAGCAGGAGCCCGCGCAGCCCGGCGGTGTACGCCTCCTCGGCGAGCCCGAGCTCGGCGGCGCGGGCCCGCAGCCGCCCGTAGCCCCGGTCGGTGAGGCGCTGGAGCCCCGACAGCAGGGCCTCGCGCCGGCCCGCCCGGATGTCGTCGGCGAGCCGCTCCCGGCTGCGCCCGACGGCCGCCGCGACGAGGTGGCCCAGCTCGGCGGCGGCCTCCCGGGCACCGGGGGCGGCCCGGTCCCCGCCGGCCAGCACCACCAGCACCAGGGCCTCGTCGCCGCTGCCGAAGCGGGCGGTGAGCAGGAAGTCCCGCCGGGCCTCGCCCCGGTACCGGGCGGAGTCCCCGCGCAGCGAGGCGGCCCGCAGGGTGTACGTCCCGTAGCGGGCGCCCTCCAGGACGGTGTCCGGGGTCAGGAAGTCCAGCGCGGCCGGGTCGGCGGCGGGCAGCGCCCCCGGCTCGGCGGCGTAGGTGGGGGCGCGGTCGCCGAGGTACCGCACCGCGGGCCGCCCGGGCGGCGGCGGGCCGGCCGCCTCCCCGGGAGCCGGAACCGGAGCCGGGGGCACGGCCAGGTCCCCCTGCGCGTACCCGGTCTCCCCCGCCACCCGCGGGTCCGGCGGTGCGGGGGGTACGGGCGGGGCGGGGGGTACGGGCGGTTCCGGCGGCGCGGCGATGCGGTACCCCGGCGGGGGCGGCACGGGCGGTTCCGGCGCGGCGGCGGGTACGGGCGGCGCCGGCGGTTCCAGCGGCGCCGCGGGCCGGTACCCCGGCGAGGGCGGCGCCGGCGGTTCCGGCGCGGCGGGGGGTACGGGCGGCACCGGCGGTTCCGGCGGGGCCGCGGTCCGGTATCCCGGCGGGGGCGGCGGTACGGCCGCCCCGGCGTGGGCCTCCCGGCGCGGGCCGGGCAGCGACGGCTGCTCGGCGGGGGCCGGGCCGGGGGGACCGTGGCCGGCCGGGCCGGGTTCCGTCACCAGGACCGACGCCGAGCGGAAGCGCTGGTCCAGGGTGTCCCCCGGGTCGGGGGCGGGGCCCGCCTCGGGGCCCGCGTCGGGGTCCTCGTACAGCTTCTGCCACCAGTCCTGCGCGCCCTGCTGACTCATGCCCCCATTCTGGGCGCGACCGGGCGGTGGAAAACCCCGAATCCGGGAAAAGGCCCCACCGGGCCGCCACCCCGCGCGCCCACCCCGCACGACCCGCACATACGGGCGCAATTGACACATCCGATCGAATCCCCTTCCGGCCGGGGCGGCACCTCCTTGCCGAACGGGTGGGGCGTGCGGCGAAGATGTCGGCGGGAACGGGGAACGGCCCTGGGGCGTGGGGGTGGACGGGTTGCTGGGAGCGATAGGCCTGGACGAGGGCCAGGAATCGGCGTACCGGGCGCTGGTGGCACTGGGGGCGGCGGAGGTCCCCGACCTCGCACACCGGCTGGCGCTGTCCGTACCGCAGACCGAGCGGGCGCTGCGGCACCTGGAGCGCCACGGACTGGCCGCCCGCTCCCCGGCCCGTCCGGGCCGCTGGGTGGCGGCCCCTCCGCACACCGCCCTCGAGGCCCTGCTGACCCGCCAGCGGGACGAACTGGAGCGGGCGGAACGGGCCGCGACGCTGCTGGCCCTGGAGTACCGGGCGGAGGCCGCCGAACCGGCGGCGCACGACCTGGTGGAGGTGGTGACGGGCGCGAGCGCCGTGGCCCGCCGCTTCCAGCAGCTCCGGCTGGGCGCCCGGAAGGAGGTCTGCGCGCTGCTGTCGGGCCCGGAGGAGGGGGACGGCGACCGGACGCCCGCACGCGGCGTCGAACACCGGGTGGTCGTCGAGCGCGAGGTCCTCACCCTGCCCACCGGTGTGCGGGCCGCCTCCAGCGCGCTGGCCCGCGGCGCACGGATCCGGGTGTCGCCGGCGGTCCCCACCAAACTGCTGATCACGGACGGCAGCCTCGCCATGGTCCCGCTGACGCCCCCCGGGGCCGAGCCGGCGGCCCTCGTCGTGCACGCGTCGGGCCTGCTCGAATCGCTGCGGGGCCTCTTCGAGGCGGTGTGGCGGGAGTCCCTCCCGCTGCGGCTCGGCGCCACCGGCCACCCCGAGGAGGGCGACGGCGGCCCCGACACCACCGACCTGGAGATCCTCTCCCTGCTGCTGGCGGGGATGACGGACGCGAGCGTGGCCAAGCACCTGGAACTGGGCCTGCGGACGGTGCAGCGGCGCGTGAAGGGGCTGATGGAGCTCACGGGCGTGACGACCCGGCTCCAGCTGGGCTGGCACGCGTACGAACGGGGCTGGGTGGCCCGGTAGCCCGCCGATGGGCGGCACGAACCAGCCCCGCCGGCGTTTGAGGCGCCGGGGCCCGGGGGCGGAGCCCCCGCGCGGGGCCCGGGGGGCGGAGCCCCCAGGTGGGGCCGGGGGCGGAGCCCCCAGGTGGGGGCCGCTCCGCGCAGCGGCCCCCACCCCGCACTGGTCCGGCAGCGGCTAGCGCCCCCGCTTCGCCGCGTAGTTCGCGCGCCCCTCCGCGGACTTCATGCGCCAGTCCCGTGCGAGCTCCGCCCGCAGCCGGGCGTCCGTCTTCGCGACGATCCGCTGGTTCTCGCGCAGCAGCTTGCGGTAGCTGTCCAGGCGGCGCTCCGGGAGCGCCCCTTCGGCCACCGCCGCCAGCACCGCGCACCCCGGCTCCCGCTCGTGCGCGCAGTCGTGGAAGCGGCACTGTCCGGCGTACTCCTCGATCTCCGAGAAGACCTGCCCGACCCCCGCCTCCGCGTCGAAGAGGCCGACGCCGCGCAGTCCCGGGGTGTCGATGAGGACGCCCCCGCCCGGCAGGGCGAGGAGGTTGCGGGTGGTGGTGGTGTGGCGGCCCTTGCCGTCGACCTCGCGGGTCTCCTGGACGTCCATGAGGTCCGCGCCGAGCAGCGCGTTCGCCAGCGTGGACTTGCCCGCGCCGGAGACGCCGAGCAGCACGCTCGTGCCGCCGGCGACGACCGCGGCGAGCACGTCGGTGCCCTCCCCCGTGTGGGAGGAGACGGTGAGCACCTGCACGCCGGGGGCGGTGGTCTCCACGTCCTGGACCAGGTAGGCCAGGGCGGCCGGGTCCGGGACGAGGTCCGCCTTGGTCAGCACGACCAGCGGCTGCGCCCCCGACTCCCAGGCCAGCGCGAGGAACCGCTCGATGCGGCCGAGGTCGAGCTCGCCGGCGAGCGAGACCGCGATGACGGCGTGGTCGACGTTGGCGGCGAGGATCTGCCCCTCGGAACGCTGCGAGGAGGTGGACCGTACGAAGGCGGTCCGGCGCGGCAGGTACGCCTTCACGTAGCGCGGGCTGCCGGCCGTCTCGACGGCGGCCCAGTCGCCGGTGCAGATGACCCGGAGCGGGTCGTGCGGGGTGACGAAAGCGGTGTCGGCGCGGATCACGCCGTCCTCGGTCATCACGTCGCACTGGCCACGGTCGACCCGGACGACGCGGCCCGGGGCGAGTCCCTGCGCGGCGTACGGGGCGAACTCGGCGGCCCACGCCTCGTCCCAGCCGAAGGCGGCGAGGGAGGTGAGGGAGCGCGACGGAGAAGAGGGGGAAGAAGAGGAAGTCAAGGGGGACCCTTCGAAGGGTGGCCCCGGCAGCGCCCGCCCGGCGGCGGTGCGATGGGTGTGAGGTCAGCCGGAGGCCACAGGGGTGGAAACGATGACGAACTCCTGAATGCGGGCAGTGCCCGTCTCCGTGACAGTCATCAATGTCCTCACCTCCTGCTTCCTGCTGGTCCGTTCCTGCGGAACCCTAGCCCGCCCCGGCCGGCCGCACCACTGGATTAATCCGCGGCCGCCAGGCCGTTGCGGAAGGCGTAGCGGACGGCCTGGGCGCGGTCGCGGACGCCGGTCTTGGCGAAGAGGTTGTTGATGTGCGTCTTGACCGTGGACTCGCCGATGACGAGCCGCCGGGCGATCTCGGAGTTGGAGTGCCCCGCGGCGATCAGGGTGAGCACCTCGCCCTCACGTGCCGTCAGGCCGTCGGGCAGGCCGGTGCGGTGGCTCCGCGGCGGTTCCGCGCAGACGGCGGCGGCCACCAGGCGTTCCTGGGCGGCCGGGCCCAGGCTGGTCGCGCCGTCCCGTACGGCGGCGAGGGCGCGGGCGATCTCCTGCGCGTCGGCGTCCTTGGTGAGGTAGCCGCGGGCCCCGGCCCTGAGGGCGGCCAGCACGGACGCGTCGTCGCTGTAGGTGGTGAGGACGACGACGCCGGTGCCGGGGTGGGCGCCGGTGATCCGCCGGGTGGCCTCCACCCCGTCCATGCGGGGCATGCGCAGGTCCATCAGCACCACGTCGGGGGCGTGCTCGGCGACGAGCCGGACCGCTTCGGCGCCGTCCGCGGCGGCGGCTACCACCTCGGTGCCGGGGAGCAGGCCGAGGAGGAGCACGAGCCCCTCGCGCACGACGGTCTGGTCGTCGGCGACGACGACGCGGATCGGGGCTCCGGCCGGGGCGTTGGGGTCGGTCACGGTGACAGGGGTCCTTCCAGCCGGACGCGGAAGCCGGTGCCGTACGGTCCGGCGTCGAGGGCGGCCCCGATGAGTTCGGCCCGTTCGGTCATCCCGACGAGCCCGTACCCGCCCCCGGAGGCGGCGTGGGGGCCCGGGCCGGTGCCCCCGGTGTCGGTGACGCACAGCTCCCAGCGGTCCGCCGGGTAGGACAGGGTGACCACCACGTCGGCCCCTGCGGCGTGCCGGCGGGCGTTGGTCAAGGCCTCCTGGGCGGTGCGGACGACGGCGAGGGCGGCCTCGGGCGGCAGCGGGCGCGGGCCGGGGGTGACGGTGAGGTCGCACGCGGAGCCGGTCGTGCGGCGGTACTCCTCGGCCAGGCCGGCGAGGGCCTCCTGGGGGGCGGGGACGTCTCCGCGGAGCACCGCGACGGCCCGGCGGGTCTCCTCCAGGCCGCCCTTGGCGAGGGAGCGGGCCCGCTCGACGAGGGCACCGGCTTCCTCGTAATGGCCGGCGGCCAGGGTCAGGCGGGCGCTCTCCAGGTGGATGAGCTGGGCGGAGAGGGAGTGCGCGAGGATGTCGTGGACCTCGCGGGCCACGTGGGCCCGCTCGGCCAGGACGGCGCGTTCGCGCTCGGACTCCTGCGCGGCGCGGCGGGCCCGGCCGGCACGGACGTACGCGTACATGCCGCAGAGGCCGACGACGTTCCACAGTTCGACGGGGTCGCGGTCGCGCAGCAGGGTGACGGCGGCGACGGCGGCCGCGCCGCAGCCGAGGAGGGCCGCGCCGGCGGCGGTGCCGTGGCGGGCGGCGGCGAAGCCGCAGGCGGCGAAGACGAGGGCCACCCACGGCGTGCCGGGGGCCAGCAGCCCGGTGGCGCAGGCGGCGGCGAGCGCGGCCCCGAGGGCGCCGGCGCCGGCCGGGGTGCGGTCGAGGGCGGTCAGCCCGAGGACGATCAGGCCCAGCCCGGCGATCCCGCAGGCGAGGGCGGCGGCGCCGGTGGGCGGGACGAGCAGCCCGTGCAGGAACCAGCCGAGGAGCGCTACCTGCACGGCGACCCGGATGTGGGTGGTCGTGACCTGGGGCAACGGTCGTGGCGGCGGCATCTCGCCCATGCTAGGCCGTGTCCCGGGGGCGGCGTGCGGGTCATGCCGGGAGCGGGACGCGGCGGACGCGGGCGGCCAGGACCAGGCCCTGGGCGAGGATCCAGGCGGCGAGGGTGAGCAGCAGTGCCCCGGTGTGCGGGGGTATGCCGTCGGCGTAGCCGAGCAGGGCCAGGCCGGCGCGGGTGGCGAGGGAGAGCCCGAACAGCGCGAGGACGGCCTTGTTGCCCTTGGCCCACGGGGTTCCGTCGGGCTCCCGCCACACGGTCATGGCGCGGCCCATGAGGAGGCCCAGCCCGAACGCCACCCCGGTCTCGGCGGCGAGCAGCAGGACGGCCGCCACGGGGTGCCGGGGCTCGACCAGCCCGCCGCCGGCCACGGCGAAGAAGGCCAGCACGGCGGGCAGGACCCAGAGGCGCTCCTGCTCCTTGACGGGCCGCCCGGTGAACCGGCGGACCACGACGAGGACGATGACGAGGGCGGTGACGAGAAGGCGTGCGGCATCCATGGGTTCCACGCTAGGAGCGGCCGGGGCGGCTGTGATCGGCGCCGGGGTGGATCCCGGGTGGAGGTCCGCTCTCCACCCGGGGGTGGAGCCCACCGGCCTCCCGAGCCCGGGCCGTTCCGGGAGGTCGGGGGTCGGGCGTCCGCGCCGGGGTGGGCGCCGCGCGGGGCGGGCGCCGCGCGGGGCGGGCCAGTGCGCGGGACGGGCCAGTGCGCGGGACGGGCCAGTGCGCGGGACGGGCCAGTGCGCGGGACGGGCCAGTGCGCGGGACGGGCCAGTGCGCGGGACGGGCCGGTGCGCGGAGTGCGCCGGTGCGCGGGGCGAGGTCACCTGCCCTCCCCCAGGCTCCGTCCGGGGGGACCCCCGCTTCACCGTTCCTCGGGGCTCCGTCCCGAACCCCGCGCCTCAGACGCCGGTGGGGCTGGAGCGGGTGCCGGGCCGGCGGGCGTGTCCGTTTCGTTCAAGACCGTCGGGCGGCCGCGTGCCTAGCCTGCGGGCATGACTCCACGACTCGACATGATCGGCCTGGTCGTCTCCGACATGGCCGCCTCGCTCGCCTTCTACCGCCGGCTCGGCCTGGACGTCCCCGCCGGCGCCGACGACCTGCCGCACGTCGAGGCCGTGCTGCCCGGCGGGCTGCGGATCGGCTGGGACACCGAGGAGACCGTCCGCTCCTTCGACCCCTCCTGGACCCCGCCCCGCGGCGGGCAGCGCCGGGAGCTCGCTTTTCTGTGCGAGTCCCCCGCGGAGGTGGACGCGCTGTACGCGGAGCTGACGGGCGCCGGGTACGAGGGGCACCTGAAGCCCTGGGACGCCTTCTGGGGCCAGCGCTACGCGGTGGTGCTCGACCCCGACGGCTGCGGGGTGTCGCTGTTCGCGCCGGCGGACGCCGTGTAGGCCCCGAGGGTGGTCCCGGCCAGCGCGCGCACCTCGCGGGCCAGGTGCGCCTGGTCGGCGTACCCGGCGGCACAGGCCACCTCGGCCTGCGGCAGCCCGCGCCGGGCCAGGGCCAGCGCCCGCTGGAGGCGCAGCACCCGGCCCAGGGTCCGGGGGCCGTACCCGAAGGCGTCGAGGCAGCGCCGGCGCAGCCGGCGTTCGCCGAGGCCGACGGCCCGGGCGATGGCGGCGACGGGCTGGCCCGCGCGGAGCCGGGCCGTGACCTCGGCGGGGAGCGGGTCGGGCGGGCCCGCGGCGGCGAGGCGGGTCCGGGCCAGCGCTTCGAGGGCCGCGCACGGGTCCCCGTACGCGGCCGTGCGCGCGGTGAGGCGGCGTACCTCGGGGCCGGGCCACAGGTCGGCCAGCTCGACGCGCCGGTCGAGGAGCTCATGGGCCGGTACGCCGAGCAGCGCGGGCGCGGTGCCGGGGGCGAGGCGGATTCCGGCGAAGGCGCGGCCGGGGACCTCCCCGGCGGGGTGCGGGCCGGTGTCGGGGCCGGCGACCAGCAGCCGGCCGCCGGTCCAGAGCAGGTCCATGCACCCGTCGGGCAGCACGACCCCGCCGGGCCCCTCGGCCCGCCAGAGCACGGCTCCGGCCACGGCCCGGGACGGCGCTTCCTCGTACACACCGCCACCGTAGGCCGTGGTCGCCGGTCAGTGCTTGCGCAGGCGGGAGGTGTAGTCGTCGGGCGGGAGGAAGTTCGACCAGCGTTCGGGGAACTCCGAGGGCATCCCGGCGTCCTCGTCGTCCTCCGACTCCCCCTCGGCGAGGGCCCGCCAGGCGGCGGCGCGGGCGACGAGCTGGGCGGCCTCGGCCTCGCGGACCCGCTCGTTGGCCTCGCGGGCGGCGGCGGTGGCCACGGAGGGCCAGACCCGGTCGATGGCGGCGTTGACGGCGGCGCCGACGAGCACCGCGAAGGCCGAGATGCCGATCCACAGCAGGATCGCGACGGGCGCGGCCAGCGACCCGTAGATGGTCGGGCCCTCCACCGTGTTGGTCAGGTAGATCCGCAGCAGGAACGATCCGAGCACCCACATCGCGAGCGCGACGAGCGCGCCGGGCACGTCCTCGATCCACGGCGACCGGACGGGGACGGACACGTGGTAGAGGGTCGTCAGGAAGGCGATGGAGAGCAGGGTGACCACCGGCCAGTACAGGACGGCGATCACCTCGGTGCTCCAGGGCACCAGGCGGACGACGGCGTCGGGTCCGACGACCATCAGCGGCAGCACGATCGCGCCGATCAGCAGGGCGATCACGTAGAGGAGGAAGGCCAGCAGCCGCGTCTTGACGATGCCCCGCTGCCCGTCGAGCCCGTACATGACGGTGATGGTGTCGATGAAGACGTTGACGGCGCGGGAGCCCGACCACAGGGCGAAGGCGAAGCCGAGGGAGATCAGGTCGGGCCGGCCGCGGCTGGTGACGTCGTCGAGCATGGGTCTGGCGATGTCGTTGACGCCGCGGTCGGACAGGACGGTGCCGACCGCGCGCAGGATGTTCTCCTCGATGCTGGCCACGGACTGGGTGTTGGTCCAGCCGTCCACGTAGCCGAGCAGACCCAGCAGGCCGAGGAAGAGCGGCGGCAGGGAGAGCAGGGTGAAGAAGGCGGCTTCGGCGGCGAGACCGAGGATCCGGTACTCGATGCACGAGTTGACGGTGTCTTTGAGGAGCAGCCAGCCCATCTTGCGCTTGGAGACGTTGCGGTAGAGGACGCGGGCCCGGTGGAGCCTGCCCGGGCGTACCGGGGTCCCCTCGGGTGTTTCTTTTGCTGGCTGCACGTCCTTACGGTATCCGCATGGCAGCCACCACCCACACAGTCAGCAACCAGGCCCCGCCGCTCGTCGGGTACGAGGTCTACCTCGGCGACCGCGCCCTCACCGAGGGCGTGGAGCGGCACCTCGCCGACGCGGCCCCCGAACTCCGCGACGAGGTACGGGAGGAGCTCACCGCGCTCGGCCGCGCCGCGGGTTCGGCGCAGGCCCAGCGGTGGGGCCGGGAGGCGAACGAGAACCCGCCGGTGCTGCGGACGCACGACCGCTACGGGAACCGGATCGACGAGGTGGAGTTCCACCCGTCGTGGCACCGGCTGCTCGGGCACGCGGTCGGCGCCGGGCTGACGGACGCCTGGGGGCGTCCGGCCGGCCACCTGCGGCGGGCGGCGGGCTTCTTCCTGTGGTCGCAGGCGGAGGCGGGGCACGGCTGTCCGGTGTCGATGACGCACGCGGCGGTGCCGGCGCTGCGGGCCGATCCGGAGCTGGCGGCGCAGTGGGAGCCGAGGCTGACCTCGCACGTGTACGAGGAGGGGCTGCGGCCGGCCGGGCAGAAGGCCGGGGTGCTCTTCGGGATGGGCATGACGGAGAAGCAGGGGGGCAGCGACGTACGGGCGAACACGACGTCGGCGGCTCCGCTGGACGCGGCCGGGGAGTACGTGCTGACCGGGCACAAGTGGTTCTGCTCGGCGCCGATGTCGGACGGGTTCCTGGTGCTGGCGCAGGCGCCGGGCGGGCTGACCTGCTTCCTGGTGCCGCGGGTGCTGCCGGACGGGACGCGCAACGCGTTCGCGATCCAGCGGCTGAAGGACAAGCTGGGCAACAAGTCGAACGCCTCGGGGGAGATCGAGTTCTCCGGGACGTGGGCGCGGCGGGTGGGCGAGGAGGGCCGGGGGGTGCGGACCATCATCGAGATGGTCGCGGCGACCCGACTGGACTGCGTGATCGGTTCGGCCTCGCTGATGCGGCAGGCGCTGACGCAGGCCGTCCACCACGCGGAGCACCGCTCTGCTTTCGGAGCGCCGCTCATCGACCAGCCGCTGATGCGCAACGTCCTCGCCGACCTCGCCGTGGAGTCGGAGGCCGCCACCGTCCTCACGCTGCGTCTCGCGGCCGCGTACGACGCCGGCACCGACCAGGAGCGGGCCTTCCTGCGCCTCGCGGTGCCCGCCGCGAAGTACTGGGTGACCAAGCGGTGTACGCCGATGGTGGCGGAGGCCCTGGAGTGTCTGGGCGGCAACGGCTACGTCGAGGAGTCCGGCCTGCCGAGACTGCTGCGCGAATCCCCGGTGAACTCCATCTGGGAGGGCTCGGGCAACGTCCAGTCCCTGGACGTGCTGCGCGCGCTCCAGCGCGAACCCCGGGCCCTGAACGCGTTCCTCCAGGAGGTCGGCCTGGCCAGGGGCGCGGACCACCGGCTGGACGCGGCGATCAAGAACCTGCTGACGGAGCTGGCCGACCTCGACGGGATCGAGGCCCGGGCCCGCAGGGTGGTGGAGCGGATGGCCCTGGTGCTCCAGGGCTCGCTGCTGGTCCGCTGGGCCCCTTCGGAGGTGGCGGACGCGTTCTGCGCGTCCCGGCTCGGCGGTGACTGGGGGGCTGCCTTCGGCACTCTGCCGCACGGCCTCGACCTGGCCGAAGTGGTGGCACGGGCGCGGATCACGGGCTGACGGCGGTCCCCAGACCACCCTGCTCCCCGGCCGCGGTGGTCCCCAAACCATTGCGCGGCCGGCGGAGCGGTCAGCGCCGGATCCGAGCCCGTGGAGGTGGGATCAGGAGTGGCGCCGCGCCGACTCGGCACCACCCCTGGTCCAAGAGCCCCGAGGAAGGAGCTGTCACGCCGCTCGGCGGCGTGCCCATAGTTTCGGTCGGGTGACCGGGGGTTGGCGAGGGTTGCATACCGTTGCAACCCTGCATTCCTTACGGCTCGGAATTCGCCCGCCGCATGTGCCCGGGAAGTACGCGCGTGCGGCACGGGGGGCGGCTTGCGCAGTACGTCCTGTTCAGCACGGGGAGGTTCCGGTGGCCAACACCGCAGGCAGCACGGTCGACGTGGCGCGCATCTCGGCCATGGACACGCGGGAGGCGACGCGCCTGCTGAAGGGGGTCCGGGCAGCGGCGCTGGCCGGGGACCGTCCGCCGGCCGCCCCCCGCCCCGAGATCGCCGAGTCCTGGCGGCGGATGCTCGCCGGCGGGGTGCACCCCGACCGGGACGCCCGCTCGCGGTTGCTGTCGGCCGCCGAGACCGAGGAGCGCCGGCAGGTCTCGCCGCTGCGGGAGGTCCTGCCGGTGCTGCGCGAGGGGCTGCTGCCCGCGCTGGACGAGGCCCTGCACATCATGGTCGTCGCCGACGCGGACGGGCGGCTGCTGTGGCGGGAGGGGCACCGGTCGATCCTGCGCAAGGCGGACCGGCTGGGCTTCGCGGTGGGGGCCGACTGGGACGAGGCCGTGGTCGGCACGAACGGGGTGGGCACCGCGCTGGTGACGCGGCGGCCGGTCCAGGTGTTCTCGGCGGAGCACTTCGTCTCCAGCCACCACGACTGGACCTGCGCGGGGGCGCCCGTGCACGACCCGAGGGACGGCCGGCTGCTGGGCGTGGTCGACGTCAGCGGCCCGCTGGCCACCATGCACCCGGCCACCCTGGCCTGGGTGAGCTCCGTGGCCCGGCTCGCCGAGCGTGAGCTGCGGGTGCGGCACCTGGAGTCCCTGGAGCGGCTGCGGGCCGTGGCGGCGCCGCTGCTGGCCCGGCTGCCCGGGCGGGCCGCGGTCGTGGACCCGCACGGCTGGACGGCGGCGGTGACGGGGCTGGCCCCCGCCGACCGGGTCGCCCTGCCGAAGGGGCTGGGCCCCGGCCCGGCGTGGGTCGGGCAGCTGGGCGACTGCGTGGCGGAGCCGCTGCCCGGCGGCTGGCTGCTGCGGCTGGCCGAGGCGCGCGGCGCCGCGCCGGCGGTGAGCCGGGTGGTGCTGGACCTGAGCGGGCCCCGGTCCTGGTCGGCGACCGTGTACGGGGCAGCCGGCAGCTGGTCCCAGGAGCTGAGCCCGCGCCACGCGGAGCTGCTGTTCCTGCTGGCGGAGACCCCGCGGGGGCGTTCGGCGGCGGAGCTGGCCGCCGAGCTGTTCGGGGACCCGACGCGGACGGTGACGGTGCGCGCCGAGCTGTCCCGGGTGCGCAGGCACCTGGCGGGGGTGCTGACGCACCGGCCGTACCGGTTCGCGGAGGACGTGGAGGTGGAGCTGATCCGCCCGGCGGACCCGGGCCGGCTGCTGCCCCACTCCACCGCCCCGGCCGTGATCAGGGCCCGCCTGGGCCGCGGCGGGGCGCCCGTGGTTCCCTGAACGGCATGAGCACCATCACCCTCACCACCTGGTCCCTGGAGATGACCTCCCCCGAGGACCTCGTCCCGGCGGCGATACCGGGCCCGGAGATCACCATCACCCGCGCGGAAGTCCCGTCCCCGGAGCTGAGCCGCTTCCTGTACGCCTCGGTGGGCCAGGACATCCACTGGACGGACCGGCTGTCGCTGACCCGCGCGCAGTGGGTGGAGCTGCTGGAGCGGCCGGGGGTGGAGACGTGGGTCGCGTACGACCGCGGCACCCCGGCGGGCTACGTCGAGCTGGACCCGCAGCCCGACGGCGTGGTGGAGATCATGTACTTCGGCCTCCTGCCGGACTTCCGGGGCCGCCGCATCGGGGGCCACCTGCTGACGTTCGGCACGGCCCGCGCCTGGGACCTCGCGTCCCGCTGGCCGGACCGCGAGCCGACCCGCCGGGTGTGGGTCCACACGTGCAGCCAGGACGGCCCGACGGCGATGGACAACTACCGGCGCCGCGGCTTCAAGGTCTTCAAGACGGAAACGGAACCCACGGAAGAAACCCCGACCCCGGGCCCCTGGCCGGGCGCGTAGCCCCTGCCCCGGCCGGGCGGGGACCGGGTGCCGCTGCGCGGAGCTGCCCCCGACCCGCCCTTCCACCGTTCCCCGGGCGCTGCCCGGACCCGCGCCTCAAACGCCGGCGAGGCTGAAAGAGCCGGGCGCTGCGCGCCCGGTGCGCTCAAACGCCGCGCGGGCTGGATGTGTCCAGCCCCGCCTGGGGGCACCTCCCAGCGGTAGCTTGGGGAGTTTGAGGCGCGGGGGTCTGGGGGCGGAGCCCCCAGGGAACGGGCGAAGGGCGGGTAGGGGACCCCCGCCCCGCACCCGACGGCCGGAGGCCGGCGCAGCGGCGCGAAGCCGGGGAGGCGCCCCGGCGCCGAGCCGTGCGAGCGGCGTGTCAAAAAAGGTGACCCCGGTCACGTGGTCTCATGATCCGGGACGAGTTCGTCCGCATCGTGGACAGTAGTGGACTCCTCCAATCGGCACATGACACGCTTCGGCCATGAATGGAGCTGGAATTGCCTTGGTGAGTCGGCGGCACGTCGACCTCGGCCGCATGTCCAGCGCCATCTGTCCGGCGCGCTGACGGAACCAGCACCCGCCGCACATCGCCGCAGTCCCCGCCGCCGCGGACGCGTCGATCACCCGCAAGCCCCCTGAGGCCGAACGCCGCCCCCTGCCTGTCGGCAACCCCGACACGCGGGCGGAAACCGGCCACACCTGCTCGGAGACTCCAGCGTGACAGGGGCGCGCCGCCGCTCCCCCCTGCCTCCACGTCGAGCCGTTGAAGAAGGACGTACCCGCCATGGCCGCCACCCCTCAAACGCCCGCAGCCGCCCCCGCAGCCGCAGCGCGCCGCAAGACCGGCCGTCACCGCGGCGAGGGCCAGTGGGCCGTCGGGCACCACACGCCCCTCAACGGCAACGAGCAGTTCAAGAAGGACGACGACGGTCTCAACGTGCGGACGCGCATTGAGACGATCTACTCCAAGACGGGCTTCGACTCGATCGACCCCAACGACCTGCGCGGCCGCATGCGCTGGTGGGGCCTCTACACCCAGCGCAAGCCCGGGATCGACGGCGGCAAGACCGCGATCCTGGAGCCGGAGGAGCTGGACGACAAGTACTTCATGCTGCGCGTCCGCATCGACGGCGGCCGGCTGACCACCGAGCAGCTCCGCGTCATCGGCGAGATCTCCGAGGAGTTCGCGCGGGGCACCGCCGACCTCACCGACCGCCAGAACGTGCAGTACCACTGGATCCGGATCGAGGACGTTCCCGAGATCTGGCGCCGTCTGGAGGCCGTCGGCCTGTCGACCACCGAGGCCTGCGGTGACACGCCCCGCGTCATCCTCGGTTCGCCCGTCGCCGGCATCGCCCAGGACGAGATCATCGACGGCACGCCCGCCATCGAGGAGATCTACCGCCGCATCGTCGGCAACCCGGACTTCTCCAACCTGCCGCGCAAGTTCAAGTCGGCGGTCTCCGGCTCGCCGCTGCTCGACGTGGCGCACGAGATCAACGACATCGCCTTCGTCGGCGTGAACCACCCCGAGCACGGTCCCGGCTTCGACGTGTGGGTCGGCGGCGGCCTGTCCACCAACCCCAAGCTGGGCGTGCGCCTGGGCACCTGGGTCTCCCTGGACGAGGTCCCCGACGTCTACGAGGGCGTCATCTCGATCTTCCGCGACTACGGCTACCGGCGCCTGCGCACCCGCGCCCGCCTGAAGTTCCTGGTCGCCGACTGGGGCGCGGCCAAGTTCCGCCAGGTCCTGGAGGACGAGTACCTCAAGCGCAAGCTGACCGACGGCCCCGCGCCCGAGCAGCCCAGCGGCCAGTGGCGCGACCACGTCGGCGTGCACCAGCAGCAGGACGGCAGGTTCTACGTCGGCTTCGCGCCCCGCGTCGGCCGGGTGGACGGCGCCACCCTCACCAAGATCGCGGACGTCGCCGAGCAGCACGGCTCCGGCCGCCTGCGGACCACCGCCGAGCAGAAGATGATCGTCCTCGACATCGAGGCCGACCGGGTCGACTCCGTCGTCGCCGCCCTGGAGGCGCTGGACCTGCGGGTCAAGCCGTCCCCGTTCCGCCGCGGCACGATGGCCTGCACCGGCATCGAGTTCTGCAAGCTGGCCATCGTCGAGACCAAGGCGCGCGGCGCCTCGCTGATCGACGAGCTGGAGCGCCGCCTGCCGGACTTCGCCGAGCCGCTCACCATCAACATCAACGGCTGCCCGAACGCCTGCGCCCGTATCCAGGTGGCGGACATCGGTCTCAAGGGGCAGCTGGTCCTGGACGACGACGGCAACCAGGTGGAGGGCTACCAGGTCCACCTCGGCGGCGCCCTCGGCCTGGAGGCCGGCTTCGGCCGCAAGGTCCGCGGCCTCAAGGTCACCTCGGCCGGTCTGCCCGACTACGTCGAGCGGGTCGTCAAGCGCTTCGAAGAGGAGCGCGAGGACGGCGAGCGCTTCGCCGCCTGGGTCGGCCGCGCCAGCGACGCGAGCCTCTCATGAGCGAGCGCGCCGCACCGTTCTACTGCCCGTACTGCGGCGACGAGGACCTGTTTCCCCACGAAACGGGTCACGGCGCCTGGGAATGCAGGGCCTGCAACCGGGCCTTCCAGCTCAAGTACCTCGGCCTGCTGTCCCGGGGTGTCCAGTCCAACGCCGCTGGAGGGGACGAGATATGACCACCACTCAAGACGCGAGTCCCAGAGAACTGGCCGAGCAGGCGGGCCGCGACCTCGAGGACGCCTCCGCGCTGGACATCCTGCGCTGGGCGGTCGACACCTTCGGGAAGAAGTTCTGCGTGACCTCCTCCATGGAGGACGCCGTCGTCGCCCACCTGGCTTCGCGGGTCGCTCCGGGTGTGGACGTGGTCTTCCTCGACACCGGGTACCACTTCGAGGAGACGATCGGCACCCGGGACGCGGTGGAGGCGGTGATGGACGTCAACGTCATCACGCTGACCCCGCGCCAGTCGGTCGCCGAGCAGGACGCCCGGTACGGGCCGAGGCTCCACGACCGCGACCCGGACCTGTGCTGCGCGCTGCGCAAGGTCAAGCCCCTCGAAGAGGGCCTGACCGCGTACGACGCGTGGGCGACGGGCCTGCGCCGCGACGAGTCCCCCACCCGGGCGGGCACCCCGGTCGTCGGCTGGGACGAGAAGCGGGGCAAGGTCAAGGTCTCCCCCATCGCCCGCTGGACGCAGGACGACGTGGACGCGTACGTCGCCGAGCACGGGGTCCTCACCAACCCGCTGCTGACGGACGGCTACGCCTCCGTCGGCTGCGCCCCCTGCACCCGCCGGGTCGCGGAGGGCGAGGACGCGCGGGCCGGACGCTGGGCCGGACGCGGCAAGACCGAGTGCGGACTGCACGGCTGATGACCACGACACCTACGGAAACCACGGAACTTACGGAGAAGCGGATGAGCGTGACCGGCCAGGGAGCCACGGTGTGGCTGACCGGTCTGCCCAGCGCGGGCAAGACCACCATCGCGTACGCGCTGGCCGAGCGGCTGCGCGCCGAGGGCCACCGGGTGGAGGTGCTCGACGGGGACGAGATCCGCGAGTTCCTCTCCGCGGGCCTGGGCTTCAGCCGCGAGGACCGGCACACCAACGTGCAGCGGATCGGCTTCGTCGCCGAACTCCTCGCCAGCAACGGCGTGAAGGCCCTCGTCCCCGTGATCGCGCCGTTCGCCGACAGCCGCGAGGCCGTCGCGAAGCGGCACGCCGCCGCTTCGACGAACTACCTCGAAGTGCACGTGGCCACCCCCGTCGAGGTGTGCTCCGAGCGCGACGTGAAGGGCCTGTACGCCAAGCAGGCGGCGGGCGAGATCTCCGGTCTGACCGGCGTCGACGACCCCTACGAGGCACCGCAGAACCCGGACCTCCGCATCGAGTCGCACACGCAGACCGTGCAGGAGTCGGCCTCCGCCCTGCACGCACTGCTCACCGAGAGGGGTCTGGCATGACCACCGCCGCGCACCCGCACACCGAGTCCGGCTCCGACGCGCCCTACGCGCTGTCGCACCTCGACGCCCTCGAGTCCGAGGCGGTGCACATCTTCCGCGAGGTGGCGGGCGAGTTCGAGAAGCCGGTGATCCTGTTCTCCGGCGGCAAGGACTCCATCGTCATGCTGCACCTGGCGCTGAAGGCCTTCGCGCCCGCGCCGGTGCCGTTCGCGCTGCTGCACGTGGACACCGGGCACAACTTCCCCGAGGTCCTCGCCTACCGCGACCGCGCCGTCGAGAAGCACGGCCTGCGCCTGCACGTGGCCTCCGTCCAGGAGTACATCGACGCCGGCAAGCTCCGCGAGCGCCCCGACGGCGTCCGCAACCCGCTGCAGACCGTCCCGCTCACCGAGGCCATCCAGCAGCTCAGGTTCGACGCCGTCTTCGGCGGCGGCCGCCGCGACGAGGAGAAGGCCCGCGCCAAGGAGCGCGTGTTCTCCCTGCGCGACGAGTTCTCCCAGTGGGACCCCCGCCGCCAGCGCCCCGAACTGTGGCAGCTCTACAACGGCCGCCACGCCCCCGGCGAGCACGTCCGCGTCTTCCCCCTCTCCAACTGGACCGAGCTCGACGTCTGGCAGTACATCGCCCGCGAGGACATCGAACTCCCCGAGATCTACTTCGCGCACGAGCGTGACGTCTTCCAGCGCAACGGCATGTGGCTGACCGCCGGCGAATGGGGCGGCCCCAAGGAGTCCGAGCCCGTGCAGAAGCGCCTCGTGCGCTACCGCACCGTCGGTGACATGTCCTGCACCGGCGCCGTCGACTCCGACGCCGCCGACCTCGACGCCGTGATCGCCGAGATCGCCGTGTCCCGGCTCACCGAGCGGGGCGCGACCCGCGCCGACGACAAGCTGTCCGAGGCCGCGATGGAAGACCGCAAGCGCGAAGGGTACTTCTAACCATGACGACCACCACCGAGCAGCTCAGCGCCACCACGCTGCTGCGCTTCGCCACCGCGGGTTCCGTCGACGACGGCAAGTCCACCCTCGTGGGCCGCCTGCTGCACGACTCGAAGTCGGTCCTGGAGGACCAGCTGGAGGCCGTGGAGCGGGTCTCCGCCGACCGCGGCCAGGACGCCCCGGACCTGGCGCTGCTCACCGACGGCCTGCGCGCCGAACGCGAGCAGGGCATCACCATCGACGTGGCCTACCGCTACTTCGCCACCGCCCGCCGCCGGTTCATCCTGGCCGACACCCCCGGGCACGTGCAGTACACCCGGAACATGGTCACCGGCGCCTCCACCGCCGACCTCGCCGTGGTCCTCGTCGACGCCCGCAACGGCGTCATCGAGCAGACCCGCCGGCACGCCGCCGTCGCCGCCCTGCTGCGCGTCCCCCACGTCGTCCTCGCCGTCAACAAGATGGACCTCGTGGGCTACCAGGAGCCGGTCTTCGCGAAGATCGCCGAGGAGTTCAACGCGTACGCCTCGGAGCTGGGCGTCCCGGAGATCACCGCGATCCCGATCTCGGCCCTCGCCGGCGACAACGTGGTCGAGCCCTCCGCGAACATGGACTGGTACGGCGGCCCGACCGTCCTGGAGCACCTGGAGACCGTCCCGGTCAGCCACGACCTCACCGCCTGCCCGGCGCGTTTCCCGGTGCAGTACGTGATCCGCCCGCAGACCGCCGAGCACCCCGACTACCGCGGCTACGCGGGCCAGATCGCCTCCGGCGTCCTGCGCGTCGGCGAGGCCGTCACCGTCCTGCCGTCGGGCCGCACCTCGGTCATCGAGGGCATCGACGCCCTCGGCGAGTCCGTGGACATCGCCTGGTCCCCGCAGTCGGTGACCCTGCGCCTCAAGGACGACATCGACATCTCGCGCGGCGACCTGATCGCGCCGTCCGCGACCGCCCCGGCGACCACGCAGGACGTCGTCGCCACCGTCTGCCACGTCGCGGACCAGCCGCTGGCCGTCGGCGCACGGGTGCTGATCAAGCACACGACGCGCACGGTCAAGGCGATCGTCAAGGAGATCCCCTCCCGGCTCACGCTGGACGACCTGTCCCAGCACCCGGACCCCGGGCAGCTGGTGGCCAACGACATCGGCCGCGTCGTCGTCCGCACCGCCGAGCCCCTCGCGCTCGACGCGTACGCCGACTCCCGCCGCACCGGCTCCTTCCTGCTGATCGACCCGGCCGACGGCACCACCCTGGCGGCCGGCATGGCCGGCGAGTCCTTCGCCTCCAGGGCCGAGGTCGTGGCTGCGGACGAGGACGGGTGGGACTTCTAGTGATGCCCGCCGACATGTACTCCACTTTCGCGAAGGAGGGCGGCCGCGTGGGCAGCGGCGCCCTCGGCAGCGGCCAGGGAGGGGTGGCGCGATGTGCGCGATGACGTACGCGCACCTCATGCGCACCCCCCGCGAGCCGTACCCGCCCACGCACCACAGACGAAGACCCGCGCCGTAGTCCCCTGACGGCGCGTCGAGAGGAAGCCCTCCCGTGCCTGCCCCCCGTGACACCCGCAAGACCCCGCGCCGCGGCCTCGCCGCCGTCGCCGCCCTGCCGCTGCTGATCGGCGCCCTCGCCTCCTGCGGCTACGGGTCCCAGGCCGAGAAGACCGCCGACGCGGACGCCCGGCCGGCCGCCGCCGACGGCGGCGGCCAGAAGCTCTCCGCGTCCGAGGTCCGCATCGGGTACTTCCCGAACCTGACCCACGCCACCGCCCTGGTCGGCCTCCAGGAGGGCCTGATCGAGAAGGAGCTGAACGGCACCAAGGTCAAGCCGCAGTCCTTCAACGCCGGCCCCTCCGAGATCGAGGCCCTCAACGGCGGCTCCCTCGACATCGGCTTCATCGGGCCCTCGCCGTCCATCAACGGCTACGTCAAGTCCAAGGGCTCCAACCTGCGGATCATCTCCGGCTCCGCCTCCGGCGGCGTCAAGCTGGTCGTGAACCCGGACAAGATCAAGACCCTGGACGACCTCAAGGGCAAGAAGATCGCCACCCCGCAGAAGGGGAACACGCAGGACGTCGCGTTCCTCAACTGGATCTCCGAGAAGGGCTGGTCGGTCGACCCCGAGTCCGGCAAGGGCGACGTGTCGGTGGTCCGTACGGACAACAAGGTCACCCCCGACGCCTTCAAGCAGGGTTCGATCGACGGCGCCTGGGTGCCCGAGCCCACCGCATCCAAGCTCGTCTCCGACGGCGGCTCCGTCCTCCTCGACGAGGGCAGCCTGTGGCCGGGGAACAAGTTCGTGATCACGAACGTCATCGTGTCGCAGAAGTTCCTCAAGGAGCACCCGGACGTCGTCGAGGCCGTACTGCGCGGCACGGTGAAGACCAACGAGTGGATCCACTCCAACCAGGACAAGGCGAAGGCCTCCGCGAACGCCCGGCTCCTCGCCGAGACCGGCAAGGGGCTGGACCCGAAGGTCATCGACCCGGCGTGGCCGAGCATCTCGGTCACCGACGACCCGCTGGCGGCGACGCTGAAGAAGCAGTCGGAGTGGGCGGTCAAGGCCAAGCTCCTGGAGAACCCCGACCTGGCCGGCATCTACGACCTGACGCTCCTGAACAAGGTCCTCAAGGCCGCCGGCAAGCCCCCGGTGTCCGACGCCGGCCTCGGCGCCAAGTAACCCGTAGTCCAGCAATCCCAGGAGGTGACGACCATGGCCACCACTCTCGCCAAGGCTGCCGAGGGCTCGGTAGCGGAGCAGACGCACGCCGCCCGCATCGAGCACGTCTCGAAGTCCTTCTCCGGCCCGGCCGGATCGCAGCTCGTCCTGGACGACATCAGCCTCGATGTCGCTCCCGGAGAGTTCGTCACGCTCCTGGGGGCATCGGGGTGTGGCAAGTCCACCCTGCTGAACCTGGTCGCGGGTCTGGACAAGCCGTCGGCGGGGTCCATCGAGACCCTCGGCCGTCCGGCCCTGATGTTCCAGGAGCACGCCCTGTTCCCGTGGCTCACCGCGGGCAAGAACATCGAGCTGGCGCTGCGCCTGCGCGGCGTCGCCAAGGCCGACCGCAAGCCCGAGGCCGACCGGCTGCTGGAGCTGGTCCGGCTCGGCGGCGCGTACGGCAAGCGGGTCCACGAACTCTCCGGCGGCATGCGCCAGCGCGTCGCCCTCGCCCGGGCCCTCGCCCAGGACAGCCGCCTCCTGCTGATGGACGAGCCGTTCGCGGCCCTCGACGCCATCACCCGCGACGTCCTGCACGGCGAGCTCACCCGCATCTGGGAAGAGACCGGCGTGTCGGTCCTGTTCGTCACCCACAACGTGCGCGAGGCCGTCCGCCTCGCCCAGCGCGTGGTCCTCCTCTCCTCCCGCCCGGGGCGGGTCGCGAAGGAATGGACCGTGGACATCCCGCAGCCGCGCCGCATCGAGGACGCGGACGTCGCGGAACTGTCCCTCGAGATCACTGAACACCTGCGTGGGGAGATCCGCCGCCATGGCCAGCACTGACACCACTTCGAAGGCCCCGGCGAAGACCGACGACCTGGCCGGCCTGGAGGCCGGCCTGGACGCCCTCGACGCGGTCCAGACCCACCGCACGCCGGTGCGCGAGGTCCTCACCAAGAAGGTCCTGCCCCCGGCGCTCGCCGTCACCCTGGTGCTGGTGGTCTGGCAGGTCCTGGTCTCGGCGAAGGTCACCGAGGAGACCAAGCTCCCCGCCCTGTCCGCCGTCTGGCACAGCCTGTCCGACATGTGGCTCAAGGGGACGCTCGTCGAGGTCGTCTGGACCTCGGTCTCCCGGGGCCTCCTCGGCTTCCTCCTCGCCCTCGCCATCGGCACCCCGCTCGGCCTGCTCGTCGCCCGGGTGAGGTTCGTCCGCGCCGCGATCGGCCCGATCCTCCAGGGCCTCCAGTCGCTGCCGTCGGTCGCCTGGGTGCCGCCGGCCGTGCTCTGGTTCGGCCTCAACGACGCCATGATGTACACGGTGATCCTGCTCGGCGCGGTGCCGTCGATCGCCAACGGCCTCGTCTCCGGCATCGACCAGATCCCGCCGCTGTTCCTGCGGGCCGGCCGCACCCTGGGGGCCACGGGCCTGCGCGGTGCCTGGCACGTGGTCCTGCCCGCGGCCCTGCCCGGCTACGTCGCCGGCCTCAAGCAGGGCTGGGCCTTCTCCTGGCGCTCCCTGATGGCCGCCGAGATCATCGCCAGCTCCCCCGACCTGGGCCTCGGCCTGGGCCAGCTCCTGGAGAACGGCCGCAACAACATCGACCTGCCGGGCGTGTTCCTCGCGATCATCCTGATCCTGGTCGTGGGCATCGCCATCGACCTGCTGATCTTCAGCCCCGTCGAGCGGTGGGTCCTGCGCAGCCGCGGCCTCCTGGTCAAGAACTGAGCACCCGATGTCCCGCGCACTTCTGGTCATCGCCCACGGCAGCCGCGATCCGCGGCACGCGGCGACCGTGCACGCCCTCGTCGGGCGGGCCCGGTCGCTGCGGCCGGGGCTCCGGGTGGAGACGGCCTTCCTGGACTTCAACGGCCCGACCGTCTCCCAGTCCCTGGCCTCCCTCTACCTGTCGGGCGTCCGCGAGGTCGTGGCCCTGCCCCTGCTCCTGACCCGGGCCTTCCACGCGAAGGCCGACGTCCCGGCCGTCCTGGCGGAGTCGGCCGTCCGGCTCCCCGACCTCTCGGTCCGGGTCGCGGACGTCCTGGGCCCGCACCCCCTGCTGGTGGCCTCCCTGGAGCGCCGCCTCGCCGAGGCCGGCCTCGGCCTCACCCCGGCGGACCGCGCGACGACCGGTGTCGTCCTCGCGTCCGCCGGTTCCACCGACCCGGAGGCGATCGCGGTGATCGCTGAAATCGCGCGGGAGTGGCGGCACACCGGTTGGTGCGCCGTGCGGCCCGCGTTCGCCTCCGCCGCCCTTCCCCGCACGGAGGACGCCGTACGCGCCCTGCGCGCGGAGGGCGTCCGCCGCGTGGCGGTCGCCCCGTACGTCATCGCCCCGGGCTTCCTGCCCGACCGCATCTCGGCGGGCGCCGAGGCCGCGGGCGCGGACGTGATCGCGCCCGTCCTGGGCGCCACCGTCGAGCTGGCCCGCCTCCTGCTGCACCGCTACGACACCGCGGCCCCGGCCGGCGCCCCGCACCGGGCCCTGACGGCCTGAGGGCCCGAGGTGCCGCCCCCGTCGCCGGGGGCGGCGGGCCCCGTCAGCCGCGGGCCGCGGCCTCGTCGGCCAGGGAGGTCAGGTCGGCGATGGACATCGCCCCCGGCGGGAGGCCTTCCCGGGCGAAGATGTTCGCCGCGTGGCGCAGGACGTCGTTGACCGGGGTGGGCACGCCGGTCAGGCGCCCCAGCAGGGAGATCTCACCGTTGAGGTAGTCGGCCTCCACCGAGCCCGTGCCGCGGGCCAGGCTCTGCCAGGAGGAGCCGCCGCGGACGCCCGCGGGCTGGTCGACCTTGCCGTCGCGGGCCGCCGCCTGCTCGGCCTCGGTGACGTAGCCGATGCCCGCCGCGTCGAAGGCGGCTCTGCCCTCCCGGACGGCGCGCAGCAGCAGGGCGGCCTTGGCCGGGTCCGGCTCGGGGCCGGTGGTCGCCTGGACGGCGTTGCCCAGGTTCCCGAGCAGCTTCGCGTACTTCCACCGCATCACGTCCTCGACGACGGGCGCCTCGAAGCCCGCCCCGCCGAGGTCGGCGGCGATCGCCCGGATCCGCGCGTCCGACCCGCCGGCGGCCCGCCCGAGGTGCAGGATCCCGGTGAGCGGGGAGCACAGGGCCGAGACCACTCCCGGCTCCAGGAAGGTGGCGGGGAGCCAGACGCAGACCCCGTACACCCGGGAGAAGCGGCGGAGCGCGAGCCGTTCGCTCTCCACGCCGTTCTGCGCGCACAGCAGCGGCAGCCGCTGCGCGGCCGTGCCGCCGCCGGCGACCTCCGCGTCGCCCCACGCGTCCAGGGCCGCGATGGCGTCCTGCGTCTTCACCGTGAGCAGCAGGACGTCGTCCGGCCGTAGCTCGCCCAGTTCCGGCGGGCCGGTGACCACGGGGAGCCGGTGCACGCGGGTGCCGTCGGCGGTGGTGAGCCGCAGCCCGTCGGCCTTGAGCGCCTCGGCGTGCGCGCCGCGCGCGACGAGGACGACCTCCCGGCCCGTCTCGGCGAGGCGTCCGCCGATGGTCGCGCCGATCGCTCCGGCGCCGATGATGATGTACCGCATGCCCCGAGCCTGACACACCCGCAGCGCCCGGCTACGTTCGGGCCATGACGAATCCGACGTTCCTTCTCGGCGGGGACCTGCCCGTCCGCCGTATCGGTCTCGGCACGGGCGGACTGGTCGGCGCCGGCTACTGGGGGCCGCGCGGCAGCCGCGCCGAGGCCCGGGCGCTGCTGCGGGCCGCGGTGGAGCGGGGCGTGACCCTGATCGACACCGCCGACAACTACGGGCCCGGGCTGGCCGAGGAGTTGGTCGCCGAAGCCCTGCACCCGTACGGGGAGCGGCTGGTGGTCGCAACCAAGGGCGGGGTGGTGCGCACCGGCCCGGACGAGTGGCACGTGGCGGGCCGGCCGCAGGAGTTGCGGCGGATGTGCGAGGCGAGCCTGCGGCGGCTGCGGCTGGAGCGGATCGACCTGTACCAGCTGCACCGCTTCGACCCGGCGGTGCCGGTGGCCGAACAGCTGGGCGCGCTGGCGGAGTTGCGGGCGGAGGGGAAGATCCGGCACATCGGTCTGGACACCGTGACGGTGGAGCAGCTGCTCCTGGCGGTGGAGTCGGTGCCGGTCGCCGCGGTGCAGAACCCGTTCAACCTGCGGGACCGGTCCTCCGCCGACGTGCTGGCGCTGTGCGAGGCGCGCGGGATCGCCTTCCTGCCGTACTACCCGCTCGGCAGCGGGGCCCTGACGCGTGCGGGTGCGACCGCCGTAGCGGAGGTGGCCGGGGCGCACGGGGCGACCCGGGGGCAGGTGGCGCTGGCGTGGCTGCTGCACCGCTCGCCGGTGCTGTGCCCGACGCCGGGCACCGGCTCCCCGGTGCACCTGGCGGAGAACCTGGACGCGGCGGCGCTGTCCCTGTCCGACGGCGACCTGGCGCTGCTCGACGGGGTGGGGGCCGGGTAGGGCGTCCCGTGCTCAGGGGCGGGTCAGCTCCACGAGCTTGACGACGGTGTTCCAGTTGCGGGTGGTGACGTCCAGGCCCTTGACGACGGCGGGCCGGGCGAGGGCCTCGCCCAGTCTGGAGCGGCCGAGGCCGTCCGGGGCGTAGAGGTAGAGGACGCGGTCCCCCAGCCGGTACTCCTCCGGGAGGTACGCGGCGCCGTCGAGCGCGGCGAAGCGCTCGGGGCCGGGCTGCTCGGAGAAGAAGGTGGCGTGGAGCTGCCTGCCCTCCAGTTCGTCCGCCGGGAAGGGGCAGGCCGCGACGACGGCCGCGAGGTGGTCCCCGTCGACGACGAGGCAGGGCACGCGGAAGCCGAAGCGGGCCTCGATGGCCGCCTCCAGGCCCCGGGCGAGGGCGGTGGTGTCGGTCTCCGCGCTGCTGAAGACGGCGTTGCCGCTCTGCAGGTACGTCTGCGCGTCGCGGTGGCCGAGGCCCTCCAGGACGGAGCGCAGCTCGGCCATCGGGACCTTCTTGTTCCCGCCGACGTTGATGCCGCGCAGGAGGGCGGCGTACTTCTTCGTGCCCGTCGTCTTCGTCATGGCCGCACCCTAGGCGGTGGCTATGACAGTGCGGCCTCGATGAGGTCGGCGGCCTGCCGCGTTCCGCCTTCGGCGGCCATGCCGGCGCGGACGGCTTCCGCGCGGGCGGCGACCTCGGGGTCGGCGAGCAGGCCGAGGACGGCCTCGCGCAGGGTGGCGGCGTCGGCGTCCTCGGTGTCGACGCGGCGGGCGACGCCGAGGGCGGTGAGCATGTCGGCGTTGCCGAACTGGTCGACGGCCTGCGGTACGGCGACCATCGGGGTGGCGGTGGCCAGGCCCTCCTGGCTGCCGCCGGCGCCGGCGTGGGTGATGAAGGCGTCGGCCTGGCGCAGGATGTCCAGCTGGGGGACCCAGCGGTGGACCTCGATGTTGGCGGGGACCTCGCCCAGTTCGGCCTCGTCGGTGAACCTGCCGATCTGCAGGACCACGTGCCAGTCGGGGAGGCCGCCGAAGGCCTCGACGCAGGCGCGGTAGAAGGCGGGCTGGTGGGTGAAGGCGGAGCCGAGGGAGACGAGGAGGACCTTCTTCCCCTCGGCGGAGGCGGGCCGCTCCCAGGTGCCCTGGGTGGCGCTGCGGTCGCCCTGGCAGGCGCCGACGAAGGTGTGGACGGACTCGTCGACCCGGTCGGCGTGCGGCTGGAGGGCGCGCGGGATCAGGACGATGCTGCGCGTCGGCCGGCCGACGAAGTGGTCGGGGTCCTCGTCGATGCCGTTCTCGTCGAGCCAGGCGCGGAAGCGCGCGTAGTAGGCCCGCCCGCGCTCGGAGGCGCGCAGTTGCGCGGTCATCGGGGCGCCGACCTCCTCCTCGTAGCCGGTCCAGGCGACCAGGTTCGGGGAGAGGGAGATCTGGGGGACGCCCCAGCGGCGGGCGAGGACGCGTGCCGGGTAGGCGGTGATGTCGTGGATGACGAGGTCGGGTTCGTCGCCCTCGAAGGCGTCGGCGAGCTGCGGGAGCGCCTGGACCGCGTCGTTCAGGAAGGGTTCGAGGTTGTCGACGAGTTCGGTGCCCCATCCCTCGGGCTCGTCCTCGGTGGGCAGGACGGACGTCCAGACCACCGGGGTGGCACCGGTTTCGGCGACCCTCTCGGCGAAGGAGGCGGGGATGGCGTAGCTGACGCGGTGTCCCCTGGCGACGAGCTCCCGGATGACCTCGATGCTCGGGTTGACGTGCCCGGGGGCGGCGATGGAGAACATGGCGATGTGTGCGGGTTTGGCCGTGGCTGCTGGAATCATGACCCGACCATAACGAGACGAGACGTCTCGTGCAACGGAAAAGGCGCCGCCCGGGCCGTCCCGCCCGAAAACCGACGCACTGGCCGATTCCCGCCCCACCCGGCCCTCCCGGGCCCGCAATGCGAGACTGGGCGGACTCACGGTGATCACGACGATCCGGCGAAGGACGAGACGAACGCATGGACGAGGCGCGGGCCAGGGACGTACTGGCGGAGGCGGGATTCGCGGGCACCGGGGCGGACCGCCCCGAGCTGCTCGCCTTCGGCGAGAACGCCGTCTTCGCGGCCGGCGGCCTGGTGGTCAAGGTGGGCCGCGAGGCGGCCCTGCTGGAACGGGCCGAACGGGAACTCGCGGTGGCGGGCTGGCTCGCGGAGGCCGGGATCCCGGCGGTCCGGGCCGCCGAACCGGCGCCCCGGCTGGTCGGCGGGCACCCGCTGACGGTCTGGCACCGGCTCCCGGCCCCCCTGCGCCCGGCCGGCCCCGAGGACCTCGCGGCGCTGCTGCGGCCGCTGCACGCGCTGCCCGCGCCCCCCTTCGCACTGCCCGCGCGGGACCTGCTGGGCGGGGTCGAGCGATGGCTCCGGCTGGCCGGCGACGCCGTCGACCCCGAGGACGCGGCGTACCTGCGCGCCCGGCGCGACGCCTACGCGGGCGAGGTCGCCGCGCTCACCCCGCACCTGACCCCCGGCCCCGTCCACGGCGACGCCCTGCCGCGCAACGTGCACGTGGGCCCGGACGGACCGGTGCTGGTGGACCTGGAGACCGTCTCCTCGGACCTGCGCGAACACGACCTGGTGGTCATGGCCCTGTCCCGCGACCGGTACGGGATGCCCGCCGCCGCGTACGGGGCCTTCACGGCGGCGTACGGCTGGGACGTCCGGGAGTGGGAGGGCTGCGCGGTCCTGCGCGGCGCCCGCGAGACGGCGAGCTGCGCCTGGGTCGCCCAGCACGCCCCCGCCAACCCGCAGGCCCTCGCCGAGTTCCGCCGCCGCGTGGCCTCCCTCCGCGAAGGCGACACGGAAACCCGCTGGCACCCCTTCTAGGGTCTTCGGATCAGGCCGGGGCACGGGCTGCCGGGTGGCCGGGTCGGGCGGATCTCGCGGTGCGCGGCGCGCACTCCCGGCGCGGCCGGCGGCCCACCCGCCGGGCGGCGGGCGCCACGTCGCGGACACCCCCGGGGGCCGCGTCAGGCCGGGGCCGGGAGGAGGCCGCGCAGGGGCCAGGCCGTGTCGATCACCGCGTCCGGGCTGCCCTGGCGGCGCAGGTAGGACTGGAAGTCACGGGCCCAGCGGGCGTGCCAGCCGCCCTGACGGTCATGCAGCTCCGCCGGGCTGAGTGCCGCCACCTCGGGGTGCCGGGCGGCTATGGCCCGGGCCACCTGAACCGCCGCCAGCGCATCGGCCCCCGCGTCGTGCGCCGCGTCGAGGGTGACCCCGTACACCCCGCACACCGCCTCCAGCGTCCGCTTGCCGCGCCGGAAGCGGTCCACGGCCCGGTCTATCGTCAGCGGGTCCACGACCGGCCCGGTCTCGGGCCCGCCCAGCCGGTCGGCGAACGAGGGCAGCCCGTACCGGGCCAGCTCGGCCGAGAGCAGCGTCAGGTCGAAGGCCGCGTTGTAGGCGACGACCACCGCGCCGCCGCGCCAGTGCTCCACCAGTGCCGCCGCGACCTCCTCGGCGACCTCCGCCGCCGGACGGCCCTCGGCGACGGCCCGCTCCGTGCTGATCCCGTGGATCGCCGCGGCCTCCTGCGGGATCGGTGTCCCCGGATCCGCGAGCCAGCCGCGCCTCGCCCGTACCTCGCCGCCCCGCACCTCGACCACCGCGGCCGTCACGATCCGGGACTCCCCCGGCTCCGTACCGGTCGTCTCCAGGTCGAACCCGACCAGCGCTCCCCCGTGCCACGCCTCCATGACGCGCCCCTCCCCCGTGTTTCCGGTCAACGCGTTTCAGCCTGCCACGCGCCACTGACACCCGGCCGGGGCACCCCCCGGGCGCCGGCCCGGACCCCACCTGGTAAGCCCGGGGTCACGGGCCCACCCTCACGACACCGGCCGCGAGTCCTCCCAGACCGACTCGAACTCCTCCCGGTACGTCTGGAACAGCCCGTGGTCGGCGTCCTTCGGGACGCCCCGGCCGCCCCCGCGCAGCACCAGCACGGGCGCCTCCATCCCCCGGGCCCGCCTCAGGTACGACTGGACCACCGCGATGCCCGAGGACTGCCCCTCCACCAGGTAGGCGGTGAAGCGCGGGGTCTCGTCGAAGACGTGGATGTCGAAGCGCGACGGGTCCTTCAGGCCCGCCCGCACCCGGCGCACGTGCAGGATGTTCATCTCCACCGACCGGCTCAGCTCGCCCTTGCGCAGCCCCAGCTCCCGCTCGCGCCGCTTGACCGCGCTGCTCGCCGGGTTCAGGAACAGCAGCCGCACCCGGCAGCCCGCCTCCGTCAGCCGGACGAGCCTGCGCCCCGAGAAGTTCTGCACCAGCAGGTTGAGGCCTATGCCGATGGCGTCGAGCCGCCGCGCGCCCCCGAACAGGTCCTCCGCCGGCAGCTGCCGCTGCAGCCGCACCCGGTCCGGGTGGACCGAGATGACGTCCGCGTACCGGTCCCCCACCAGGTCCTCGACGGCGTCGATCGGCAGCCGGTCCGCCGAGGGGCTGCCCGAGCCGGCGCCCAGCACCTCCAGCAGCCGCGCCGAGGCGCGCTCCGCCTGCTCCAGCACCGCCCGTGACAGCGCCCGGTTGCGGGAGACCACGTTCCGGGTGACCTCCAGCTCGTCGAGCGCCAGCTCGATCTCGCGCCGGTCGTCGAAGTACGGCTCGAAGCACGGCCAGTGCTGGACCATCAGCTCCCGCAGCTGCGGCAGCGTCAGGAAGCTCAGCACGTTGTCGTCGGCCGGGTCGAGGAGGTAGCCCTTGCGCCGGCTGACCTCGCGCACGGCCACGGCCCGCTGCACCCACTCCTGCCCGGCGGGGCCCGCCGCGGCGACGACCCAGTCGTCACCGCCGTGCACCGGCTCGTAGACCGGCCGCAGGACGGCGCCGACCACCGACCGCAGCCGCTGCTCGATGAGATTCAGCCAGATGTACGCACGGCCCGCGCGCTGGGCCCGGGTACGGACCTCGCTCCACGCGTCCGCGCCCCAGTCCAGCTCGGCCCCGGCCCGCGCGTCCCCGGTCGCCTGCGGGGCCAGTGACACCGCCGCCCCGGCCGCCGCCGCGCCCGGCACGCCGCCGGCCGTACCCGCCGGACCGCCCGCGGCGTCCACCGGGCCACCCTCGTGACCGCTGTCACCAGGGGGCAGCTCCAGACCTCCCGAGCTCACCCGTGCACCGCCTTCTGCGTCTGGACGCCCGTCTCCAGTGATCACGGAAGGGTACTCCGCGCACGCGGCCCGACGCAGCCCGAAGCCGTCCCCAGTGACCTCAGGTCCCCTGGTCCGGCTGTCCGTTGACCCATTATGTGATGCCCGGACAGTCCGTTGACCCTCATATCAGCTCTCCGGTTCACCCATCGGCAGCATTCCAAGTCCACGCGTGGGGACCCTCTTTCGGGGAAGATCTGGCAGAGACGTCATCCGTGCCCGGTCCAGCCGGATCGCGGACCGGACCGAGCCGGACCAGGATGGGAAGAGTCGTTAGCCATGCAAGTCTGGCCGGGGCAGGCGTATCCGCTGGGCGCCACGTACGACGGCGCGGGCACCAACTTCGCCGTCTACTCCGAGGTGGCCCGGCGCATCGAGCTGTGTCTGCTGCACGACGACGGCTCGGAGACGGCCGTCGAGCTGCGCGAGACGGACGCCTTCGTGCGCCACGCCTACCTGCCGGGGATCATGCCCGGCCAGCGGTACGGGTTCCGCGTGCACGGCCCGTACGAGCCCGAGCGCGGGCAGCGCTGCAACGCGGCGAAGATGCTGCTGGACCCGTACGCGCGGGCCATCAGCGGGAAGGTGTCCTGGGGCGAGGAGGTGTACGGCTACCACTTCGGCCGGCCGGACTCCCGCAACGACCTGGACTCGGCCCCGCACACGATGAGTTCGGTCGTGGTGAACCCCTACTTCGACTGGGCCAACGACCGGCCGCCGCGCCACGAGTACCACCACACGGTGCTGTACGAGGCGCACGTGAAGGGCCTGACCATGCGCCACCCCGACCTCCCGGAGGAGCTGCGGGGCACCTACGGGGCGCTCGCGCACCCGGCGGTGATCGGGCACCTGGCGAAGCTCGGGGTGACGGCGCTGGAGCTGATGCCGGTGCACCAGTACGTCAACGACCACCGCCTCGTGAACGACGGTCTCAGCAACTACTGGGGCTACAACACCATCGGCTTCTTCGCCCCGCACAACGGCTACGCCTCCGGGGACCGGGGCCAGCAGGTGCTGGAGTTCAAGTCGGCGGTGCGGGCGCTGCACGAGGCCGGGATCGAGGTGATCCTGGACGTGGTCTACAACCACACCGCCGAGGGCAACCACCTGGGCCCGACACTGTCCTTCCGGGGCCTCGACAACGCCTCCTACTACCGGCTCGCGGACGACCCCCGGCACTACATGGACACCACGGGTACCGGGAACTCGCTGCTGATGCGCTCCCCGCACGTCCTCCAGCTGATCATGGACTCGCTGCGGTACTGGGTGACCGAGATGCACGTGGACGGCTTCCGCTTCGACCTCGCGGCCACCCTGGCCCGGCAGTTCCACGAGGTGGACCGGCTGTCCTCGTTCTTCGACCTGGTGCAGCAGGACCCGGTGGTCAGCCAGGTGAAGCTGATCGCGGAGCCCTGGGACCTGGGCGAGGGCGGCTACCAGGTGGGGAACTTCCCGCCGCTGTGGACCGAGTGGAACGGCAAGTACCGGGACACCGTACGGGACTTGTGGCGCGGCCAGCCGCGCACCCTCGCGGAGTTCGCGGGACGGCTGACGGGCTCCTCCGACCTCTACCAGGACGACGGGCGACGGCCCCTGGCCTCGATCAACTTCACCACCTGCCACGACGGCTTCACCCTGAACGACCTGGTCTCGTACAACGAGAAGCACAACGAGGCCAACCGGGAGGGCAACCGGGACGGCGAGACCCACAACCGGTCCTGGAACTGCGGGGTCGAGGGCCCCACCGAGGACCCGGAGGTCCGGGAGCTGCGCGCGCGGCAGATGCGGAACTTCACCGCGACCCTGATGCTGTCGCAGGGCGTGCCGATGCTCAGCCACGGCGACGAGTTCGGCCGCACCCAGGAGGGCAACAACAACGCCTACTGCCAGGACAACGAACTGTCCTGGGTGGCCTGGCCGGAGCCCGGCAAGCCCCCGCCCTCGCTGCTGGAGTTCACCCGGCGGATGGTGTGGCTGCGCCGCGACCACCCGGTGTTCCGGCGGCGCCGGTTCTTCCACGGCCGGCCGGTGGAGGGCACGCACGACGAACTCTCCGACATCGCCTGGTTCACCCCGCACGGCGAGGAGATGCGGGCGCGGGACTGGCAGGCGCAGCACGCGCGGGCACTGACCGTGTTCCTCAACGGGGAGGCGATCTCCGAGCCGGGCACGCGCGGGGAGCGGATCACCGACGACTCGTTCCTGCTGATGTTCAACGCGGGCGCCGAACCGCAGGACTTCACCGTCCCGGCCGGCCACGGGGCGCACTGGCGGATGGTCGTGGACACGGCGCGGGCGGAGGTACTGCCACCCGGCACCGGGCCGCAGTACGCGGCCGGGGACCGGGTGGCGCTGACGGGACGGTGCCTGGTGGTGCTTCAGCGGCCGGCGTAGCCGGTCCCGGAGCCGGCCGCCGAGTCCTCGGGGGAGGCCGTGCGCTGGGCCGGGATGAACAGCTTGGGAGCGTCCCGGGCCGGGTCCCGGTCGGGGGCCTGGTCCTGGGCCTGGTCCGGGTCCTGGGACCGGGTCCGGGCGGACGGCACCCGGGTGACGAGGGCGATGGCCAGACACAGCGCGGCCGCGCCCACCGCGACGGCGAAGGCCCCGGCGGGCCCGTACGACTCTGCGAGGCGGCCGGAGACGGCCAGGGCGGCGGCCTGCCCGGCCACCAGGGAGCTGGCGGCGAAGGCCATGGCCTCGGCGAGCCGGGCGGGCTCCACCACCCGCTCCGTGAGCGCGAACGCGGTGATCAGGTGAGGGGCGTACGCGGCGCCGAGGACGGTGACGACCAGGTACAGCGGCCACAGGGTCTGCGTGAACAGCAGCGGCACCGAGAGGACCAGCGCGGCGCCGGTGGCCACCCGCCAGCGCAGCCGCAGTCCGAAGCGGGCGGGCAGCGCGCCGAGCGCGAGGCCGACGGCGGCGCTGACGACCCCCATGGCGGCGTACACGACGCCGGCCTGGCCCGGGACGCCCAACTGCGCGGTGAGCGAGGCGATTCCCGCCTGACAGGCGCCGAACATGGCGCCCTGGAGGGCGAGGGAGCCGCGTACGGCGTGCACCACGCGGGGCTGCCGGGCACGCCGGGCTCCGGGGGCGCGCCGCGGTGCGGGGGTCCCGGCGGTGACGGCGGCGGTCGGGTGCAGGGCGTACGCGGTGCCGAAGACGGCCACCAGGGCGGCGGCGCCGCCGAGGGCGACGGCCGGGTGCGCGAGGAGCGCGGCGAGGCCGACGAGGGCCGGGCCGAAGACGAACGAGACCTCGTCGAGGGTGCCTTCGAGCGAGTGCACGGCGCCGACGGTCCTCTCGTCGGCCTTCGCACGGTGCGCGAGCGCGACGGAGCGGGTGCGGGCGAGCGGCCCGATCAGCGGTACGGAGGCCCCCGTGACGGCGCCGATCGCGGCGAGCGGGGCGGTCGCGAGGCCGCCGAGGGCGCCGGCGACGAGGGCGCCGGTGGCGAGGGCGTTGACGGCCGCCGCGGTGAGGACGACGGGCCGCTGCCCGTGGCGGTCGGCGAGCCGGCCGAGGAGGGGCCCGAAGACCACCTGGCCGGCGGAGAGGGTGCCTCCCACGATTCCGGCGGTGGCGAGCGAACCGCTGGTCTCGGCGACCAGCAGGACGCTCCCGAACTGGGACATCGCGACGGGCAGTCGGGCGAAGAAGGAGACGAGCGGGAGTAGGGGCCCGGTCAGGGCGATGACGTGACGATAGGTACTGACGGTTCCAACCACCTGATCGACACTAACGCGGCGCAGTCACCCGGATGCATTGGGTAATGGCACGGAATCGCGCGGGCTGGGTACGTACGTTCTCATGAGCCTGGAGTATTCAATCAGCCGATCGGAATCCGGTGTTCGGACGCCGGACACTCCGTCGTCCACTTACCGTCTCCAGCTGGGCCCGCGCTTCACCTTCGCGGCGGCCGAGGCAGCCGTACCGTACCTCTCCTCGCTCGGCGTGTCACACCTGCACCTGTCGCCCGTGCTGGAGGCGGTGCCGGGCTCGGAGCACGGGTACGACGTCACCGACCACACGAGGGTGCGGGCCGAGCTGGGCGGCGAGCGGGGGCTGCGCGCGCTCGCGGCGGCCGCCCGGGCCCACGGGCTCGGGCTGGTCCTGGACATCGTCCCGAACCACATGGCGGTACCGGCGCCGCTGCGGCTCAACCGGCCCCTGTGGGAGGTGCTGCGGGAGGGGCCGCACTCGCCGTACGCGCGGTGGTTCGACATCGACTGGGAGGGCGGCGGGGGGCAGGTCCTGCTGCCGGTGCTGGGCGGGGAGGACGAGGCGCGGGAGGGCGAGGTGGACCACGGGGCGGGGGTGCTCCGGTACGGGTCCCACGAGTTCCCGCTGCGCGCGGGCACCGCCTCGCTGCCGATGCCGGAGCTGCTGGCCGCGCAGTGGTACCGGGCCGCGTGGTGGCGCGAGGCCCGGACCGGGCTCAACTACCGCCGCTTCTTCACCATCTCCGACCTGATCGGGGTGCGGGTGGAGGACCCCTCCGTGTTCGCCGCGACCCACGCCAAGGTGCTGCAGCTGGTGCGGGACGGGGTGGTGTCCGGCCTGCGGATCGACCACGTCGACGGGCTGGCGGATCCGGAGCAGTACCTGCGCCGGCTGCGCGCCGCGACCGGGGACGCCTGCTGGGTGGTCGTGGAGAAGATCCTGGCCCGTCCGGAGCGGCTGCCGTCGTCCTGGCCGGTGGCCGGCACCACCGGGTACGACGCGCTGCACCGGATCGACGGGGTGTTCACCGACCCGGCGGGGGCGGCCCGGCTGGCCCGCGCGTACGGGGAGTCCGGCGGCGGCCCCGCCTCGTGGGAGGAGACCGCCGCGGCCGCGGCGCGGGAGGTGCTGACCGTCGACCTCGCCGCCGAGCTGGCCCTGCTGGAACGCTGGGCCGGGCCGGAACTGGCCGACGGCGTGCGCGAGTTGCTGATCGCCTTCCCGGTGTACCGGACGTACCCGGGCGGGCCGGGGCCGTCGGCCGAGACCCTGGAGCGGGCCGCCGGGCGGGCGGGGGCGCGGGCGGTGGACGGCGTACGGGCGCTGCTGCTGCGGGACCCCGCCTTCGCGGCGCGGTTCGCCCAGACCTCGGCGGCCCTGCGCGCCAAGTCCCTGGAGGACCGGGCCTTCTACCGGTGGGCGCCCCTCCTGTCGGCCACCGAGGTGGGCGGGGAGCCCGGGGACCCGGCGGTGTCGGCCGCCGGGTTCCACGCGTACTGCGCGGAGCTGGAGCGGGACTGGCCCGCCTCGGGGACGGTGCTGTCCACGCACGACACGAAGCGCAGCGCGGACGTACGGGCCCGGATCGCGGTGCTCTCCCAGGCCCCGGAGGCGATGGGGGCGCCGGTCGTGCCGCCGGGGGCGGATCCCCGGATGGCGTGGACGGCCCGGCAGAGCGCGCTGGGGCTGGGCGCGGCGCCCGAGCGGGAGTCCCGGCTGGCGGCCGCCCTGCTGAAGGCCGCGCGGGAGGCGGGGGTGCACACCTCCTGGACCGACCCCGACGAGGAGTACGAGGCGCGGATCGCGGACCTGGTGCCCCGGGACGCGGTGGAGCTCCCGCCGGAACTGGCGCGGGCGGCCCGCGCCAACGTGCTGGGGATGACCCTGCTGCACCTGGCGATGCCGGGGGTGCCGGAGGTGTACCAGGGCGCCGAGTACGAGTACAGGGCGCTGGTCGACCCCGACAACCGCCGCCCCGTCGAGTTCCCCCGGGAGGCGCTGGCCGCCCTGGACGCGGGCGCCGTCCCGGCGGACCTCGCGCGGGAGAAGCTCGCGCTGACGGCCGCCCTGCTGCGGCTGCGCCGCGACCGGCCCGGGCTGTTCACCGGTTACGCCCCCCTGGCGGCCCGGGGCCCGGCGGCCGGCCACTGCCTGGCCTTCGCCCGCCCGCCCGGCCTCATCGCGGTGGCCACCCGCCTCTCCCACCGCCTGGCGGCGGCGGGCGGCTGGCGCGACACCGCCCTGGACCTGCCCGCGGGGCGGTGGGCGGCGGCGGGGGGCACGGTCCACGAGGGGCGGGTGGCCCTGGCGCAGCTGCTGGCGGCGCAGCCGGTGGCGGTGCTGGTGCGGGGGTAGGGGCTCGCGGCGCGGGCCCGCTGTCTCCCCCTCGAGGGGTGGGGGCGGGTCGGCAGCTGCCCACCCGCCGCCCTGTCCGCGGGCCGGTGGTGTGGGCTGCCGGTGTTCCGGCCGGACATCAGATCGCTACGCGCTCCCGCCGGCTCGGCGGCCGGCCGCCGTCCGGGGCTGACATCCGCACGGGGACGGTGGTCAGGCGCTTCGGCAGAGGGCGGTGTCCACGAGGGCTTCGACGTGTTTCGTGGTCGCGCCGTCGGTGGGGTCGACGGTCACCGTGACGTTGGCGGCGCGGCCGTCCTCGGTGACTCCTCCGCGGGTCTCGTAGCCCGTGATGTCACCGCCGTGGCCCCAGTAGAGACCACCGCACGACAGGGGCCGGCTCATCAGGCCCAGGCCGTAGCCGGCGCCGGAGTCGCCGAGGGGGATGGTGGTGCGCATCTGGGCGAGCTGGGCGGGCCGGAGGAGGTCGCCGGCCAGGAGCGCGGTGAAGAACCGGTTCAGGTCGGAGTTCGTGGAGATCATCTGGCCCGCGGCCCAGGCCGCGGAGGGGTCGATGTCCGTGACGTCGCGCAGCGGGGCGCCCGGCGAGTCCTGGTGGTGGCCCCTGGGGTGGGGCTCCCGGATGGTCGTGTCGCCGGCGGCCGGGAAGTAGGTGTGGCGCAGTCCGAGGGGCCGGATGACACGCCTGTCGATCTCCTCGGCGAGGGGGCGTCCGGTGACCTTCTGCACGATCAGGCCGGCCACGACGTAGTTCGTGTTGCTGTAGGCCCAGCTGGTGCCCGGGGGGAAGGCGGCCTTGTGCCGGAGGGCGATGTCGAGGACGTCGCGGGGTTCGAAGTAGCGGCGCCGGAGGATGGCGTCGCTGACGTCCTCCTCGTAGTCGGGCAGTCCGCTGGTGTGCTGGAGGAGTTGGCGGACCGTGATCCCTTCGCCCGGTACGAGTCCCGGGAGGTAGGTGTCGACCGTGGTGTCGAGGCCGATCCTTCCCTCGCCGACCAGCTGGAGCACGACCACGGCGGTGAAGGTCTTGGTGTTGCTTCCGATGCGCACCTGTCCGTCCTCGGCGCCCGCGGTGTAGGTGCGGGTGCGGCCGTCGCGGTCCGTCACGGTGGCGAGCGCGCCCGGGAGGTGGTCGGTCCGGACGAGGGCGCTGAGGCCTTGCCGGACCGTGTCGGGGCGGGGGGCGGCCGTCGCGGACGGGGCCAGCAGGGCGGTGACCGCGGCGGCCGCGGCCGTCACCCGCAGGAAGGTCCTTCGTCGGGGCATGGGGCAACTCCTGGGCAATGGTGGGGAGATCGGTGATGTGCCCAGCATTTCCGGGGTCGGCCCTCCCGGGCGATCCGGCTGTCCGCATGGCGGGGGTGGGGGTATCCCCCGACGGTGGAGGGCCTGACCTCCCTCGGGAGGGCAGGCCCGGGGGTGGTCAGTGCCAGGTCTGGTAGGGGCTCTTCTGGGCGTGGGTGCCGCACGGGAAGGTGCGCAGGTGGTGCTGGGGGCTGTCGTCCAGGCACAGGCCGGTCGCCTGGTTCCTGAACTCGACGGCTCCGTCCGGGTAGCGGTGGACGATCCAGCTCTCGTCCTTGGCCTTGTCACACGGCTGTGCCGAGGCGGTGCCGCGCGGGTGGTCGGTGAGGCAGAGGCCGGTCTTGCGGTTCCTCAGCTCGCGGGTGCCGTCGGCCCACTGGTGGACGTTCCACTTCTGGTGGTCGTTGCCCAGGCAGGTGTACGTGCGGACACCGGCGTCGCTGTCGTCGAGGCAGGCGGAGGTGGCGGCGTTGCGGAAGGTCTGGACGCTGTCGAGGGAGCCGGCCTCCGTGGCGGTGGCCGTGAGCAGCGTGGTGGCGAGCAGGACGGTGGGCAGGATGGTGCTCATGCTTGTGCTCCTCGGTCAGTTGGTGATGTTGACGGGGCGGTAGGCGTGGTAGCCGTCGCGGCCGTTCACGCCGTAGGAGTGCTGCTTCCACCGCGTGCCGACGCCGCCCGCCTGCTCGTAGGACTTGTAGGCGGTGTGCGCGCCGTTGGCCCAGCCGTCGAAGATGACGACGTGGCGGAAGTCGGCGCTGTCGCTGTCGGCCTTGATGACCAGGTCGCCGGGGGCGAGGTCCTTCATCGCGATGCGGCGGGTGAAGCCGTCCTTCTTGAGGGAGACGGTGTTGGGGCCGGGCTTGCGCAGACCGAGGGTCATGGAGACGTAGCCCGAGCAGTCCTGCCGGTAGCCGTCCTTCCAGTGCTTCTTCTGGCTGTAGGGCACCGGGCGGCCGTTGTTGGCGGTCAGCCAGGTCTTGGCCCGGGCGATGACCTCCGCCCGGCTGACGCGCGGCGCGGCCTCGGCGGGGGCCTGGACGGTGGTGGCCGCCGGGGCGGTGGGCGCGGTCAGGGCGAGGGAGCCCAGGGAGAGGATGGTGGTCAACGCGGCCGTGGCCACGCGGCGGGTGAGGTTCACGGACATGCCCGTTCTCCGTTTTCTGGCAGGGGAAATGCGCCGGTCGGGCGCTGATGAGGGTTCGCCGCTCACTCGACTGGGAGCCGGCTGGTGCCGAGTCTGCGGGGGTCCGGCGGGGCCTGGCAACGGTGTCCCGTTTGCTTCGCCCGAGTCGGGATCCCTAACCTTCTGACCTGCTGGGACATGACCATCCCGGGACAGGGGCGAACATGGCGGACGTCGACGGGCGCAGCCCGGGGCAGCAACTGGGTGGTGCGCTGAGGGCTCTGCAGCAGCGGTCCGGCCGTACGCTGCGCTCCCTGGAGTCCGAGGTGATGATCAGCGACTCCTCGCTCTCGCGCTACCTGCGCGGCAGCACCGTCCCTCCGTGGAACACCGTCCGGGACCTGTGCCGGGCGCTGGGTGCCGATCCGGCGGAGTACCGCGCCCTGTGGGAGGCGGCCGACCGCAGCCAGCCCGCCCCGCCGCCCCCACCGCCGGCTCCGGCCGCCCCGTGGTGGCGGGCCCGCTGGACGTGGCCAGCCGGAGCAGCCCTGGCCGGCCTCCTCCTGGGCGCCGGACTGTGCCGAATGTTCCTGGCTCCGCCGGAACCAACTCCGGCGGAGCCCCGTGCGGGGGCCGCGGCCGCATCGAACGACATGATCCGCAACTTCGTCAACCGCTCCACGGGCAGTTGCCTGGACCACAGCCTCGACCAGGGCCTGCGCTCCTTCCCGCCCAACGGCATGAGCTACCAGCGCTGGACCTTCCACCCCCTCCCGGACGGCACCGGCACGCTCAGGAACCACGCCACGGGCGCCTGCCTGCAGGGCGACGACACGGGCCTCACCGCCCGCGCGTGCGGCAAGTCCACGTCCCAGAAGTGGAAGGTCACCGCGTGGGCCGACGCGTCGGTGGAGGTCAGGAGCGCCGGCACCGGCCAGTGTCTGGACGACGGCCCCGGCGGCCTGCGCGCACGCCCCTGCGACCGCTCGGACCGCCAGAAGTGGGGCTGACTTCAGCCTTGTCCGATCCCGTCCGCTCACCAAGGGTGGACGGGTGCTGGGACTACTGCTCGAACTCGTCGGTGGGGCAGTGCTGTCGTGGGCCGACGAACGCCGCAGGGCCCGGGAACGGGAGAGCTCGGCCGCCCGGGGGGAGCGGGTCGGCTTCCCCGCCTGCGTCCTGGGCGACCGCTCGTACTGCCGCAACCAGTCCCTGGTCCACCTCTGGGTCACCGGCCCGACGCTGCACGTGACGCCCACGGAGTTCCCGGAACTCCACCCCAGCCGGATCCCGGCCCTGCGCCTCGTCAGGGTCCGGCACAGGGACCGGCACACCGACTCCCGGCTCGTGCAGTTCACCTGGGGAGTGGCCGAGTGCCGTGACGGGGACAGGACCGTCCTGATCGGCTGCTCTCCGGACTCCATGCAACTGCTGCGGTCCGCCTTGGCGGGGGCCGACGGCTGAGGGTGTCCGGAAACCGATCGCGCCTCAGCGGACTTCGTTAGGTTCGTTGCATGCCTTCTACACTTCTGATCGGTTATGAACCCCAGGCGATCCCCGGCATCGACGGATCGGCCCTCCAGGCAGCCCTCGACGCGGAGATGGTCCGGTTCGGGGAGCACGGCATCGACGCCGCCATGGAGCTGGTCGTCCACGACGAGCAGGTCGAATCCACCCTCGTCGCCGCACTCACGAGGAAGCCGTGGGACGTGGTGATCGTCGGCGGCGGCATCCGCAAGTCCGAGCACCTGCTGCCGCTGTTCGAGCTCATCGTGAACCTGATCCCCCGCCACGCCCCGCAGGCCGCCATCGCGTTCAACTCGACGGTGGGGGAACTCCTGGAAGCGGCCCAGCGACGCCTGTAATCCCACCGCCGACGTCCCCGTGCGGATGTCAGCCCCGGACGGCGGCCGGCCGCCGAGCCGGCGGGAGCGCGGAGCGATCTGATGCGCCCGGGCGCTCCGCGGGTGGCTCTGTTCAACCTCTCGTGCGGGTTGCCGCGCCTCTGGCCCGGATCCGCACGCCCCGGTCCCCCGGATGCCCGGCGGGCCGGCGCCAGGCCCCGCCCGCGCTCCCTGACGGACCCGCCCTCCCCCTTCCTCCCCCGGTGACCGTTCCTTCGGGGGCTTCCCGGCAGTCTTTCGGCGTTCCGGGGCGGGCCGGTCGGTCAAGGGTCGCCGAAGGCGATCACGAAGTGACGCGACCGAAGGGAGCGCCCTTGAGGGACCGGCCCGACCCGGAAGGACGATGGGACTGACGGGAAACCCCCGAACCGGCTGTGAAACCGCCCGGCCGGAACACCGGCAGCCCACACCACCGGCCCGCCCACCGGCGGCACACACATTCGACCCCCGTGGAGCAGTAGCGGCCCGGTGTGGCGGGCATGGGCACCATGTGACCCTCCTCCCTGACATGCGCTACCCCACCCCGCACGAACTCGCCCTGGCCGGCCGGGCGCTCGCGGACGAGCACCCCGGGCGGGTGCGGATGCGGCAGGCCGGTGTCTCCCGGGGCGGGAGGCCGCTCTGGCTGCTCTCCGTCGACGGTCAGCGCGGCGGGCCCGGGGAGGTGCTCGTCGTCGCCGGGGCCCATGCCAACGAGCCCGTCGGCGGGGCGACCGCGCTGGACCTCGCCCGGCGGGTGGTCGGGGCCGGGGGCGGCGGGGCGGGCTGGCACTTCCTGCTCTGCGCCGACCCCGACGGCGCCGCCCTGCACCGCACGCCGCGCCCGCACTCGCTGCTGGACTACCACCGCGGCTTCTACCGCCCGCCCGGGCCGGAGCAGCCCGAGTGGGCGCCCGCCCTGCTCCCCCCGGACCGACTCCCGCCCGAGACGCGCACCCTGACCGGGCTCCTGGACGAACTCCGGCCCGCCCTGCAGGTCTCCCTGCACGGTACGGACCTCGGCGGGTCCTGGGTGCAGCTGACGCGTGACGTGCCCGGGCTCGCCGAGCCCTTCGGGAAGTCGGCCGCCGAGCTGCGGATCCCGGTGGAGACCGGGGCCTCCGACGCCGGGGGCTGGGGCTCCCCCGGGCCCGGGATCTTCGTGATGCCGCGGGACGGGAGCGAGGACACCCGGCGCAGCACCTGGTGCCACCGCCCCCGCGGGACCACCGCGATCGTGGAGGTGCCCATGTGGGCCTCCGACCTGGTGGACGACCCGGCCCCGCACCCCGACCCGCGGGGCACCCTGCGGGTGCTGGCGCAGCGGCTGACCGGTGAGGCGGCGCGGGTGGCGGGGCTGCGGGAGGGGATCCCGGGCGACGGGCCCGGCGCGGCCGCGCTGCTGCGGGCGGTGGACTGGACGCTCGGGCTCATCCCCGACGTCGCCGCCGCGTGGACGGCACCCGGGGTGCCGACCGGGGCCACCACCGCCTCCCTCGGCAGCCTCGACGCCTTCGGGCGGCGCCTGACGCTGCGCGCGGCGGCGATGCTGCTGCGCGTACTGCGGTGCCAGGCCCATCCGGCGGCGCCCGGCCTGGACCGTCTGGTGACGGGGTGGTGCGAGGAGTTCTCGGCCCGCTTCCGGGCGCGCTGGGTGCCGGTGGCCACGCAGGTGGAGCACCAGTCCCGGACGGTCCTGGCCGCGTACCACGCTCTTCAGACCGGCCAGGCGTAGCGGCGCTTGGGGCGGCCGGTGGCGCCGAGGCGGTCGTAGAAGCGGATCGCGCCCTCGTTCCAGTCGGGGGTCTGCCACTCGACGTGTTCGAGGCCGAGCTCGCGGGCGAGGGCGGCCACGGCGTCCATCAGGGCGGCCCCGAGACCGTGGCCCCTGGCGTCCTCGGCGAGGTAGAGGCAGTCCATGTGGAGGTGGTGGCGGGCGTCCCAGAACGCGAACTCCTCGGAGCAGGCGGCGTATCCGGCCACCGTGCCGTCGGGCGTCTCGGCGAGCAGCACCCACAGCCGGGCGCCCTCGGCGAACAGCCGGGGGCCGAGGCGGTCCGCCAGGCCGGCCGGCCGGGCGGCGGACTTCTCGTACGCGACGTGCTCGTGGATGAGCTCGGTGAGGCGCGGGAGGTCTTCGGGTCGGGCGGGGCGAACGATGCCGGTGTGATCCATGAGGAGCATCCTGCCGGGCCCCTGGCCGGGCTCACAGGGGCCCCCGCCCGGCACCGGCCCCGGCCCCGATTGCGCCTCCCCGCCCCGCCGGGCCGGTCAGTCCTGCGAGAGCCGGAAGCTCATCCGGCCGAACCCCACCTGGTCGCCCGGCCGTACGACGGCCGCCCCCGTCACCCGGCGGCCGTTGACGGTGGTGCCGTTGGTCGAGCCGAGGTCCCGCAGCAGCCAGATCCCGTCCCGCATGCTCAGCTCGGCGTGCGCCCGCGAAACGGTCTCGTGGCTCAGGCGCAGCCCGTTGCCCGGGTCGCGGCCGATCCGCAGGGGGCCGGCGGCCGGGTGCGGGAAGAGCAGTCTGGGCAGGCGTTCCACCTGCCAGGCCCTGCGCACTCCGGCGGAGACGGCCGACGCGCGGCCGACCCAGCCGAAGAGCCGGTTGGTCCAGGGGGCTTCGGGGCCGAGCGGGCCCGGACGCGTCTGGAGGTCAGCGAGGAGGGGGGCCAGGTCCTCGGAGCGGCGGGCGACCAGCGCGAGCTCCATGCGCCGCAGGAAGGTGTCGTGCGACAGCTTCCCGAGGGCCGCGCCCTCCCTGAGCTGGCCCAGCGCCCGGTCCCGCTCCGCGTCGGAGAGCCGCGGGGCGGGGTAGGCGGGGAACTCGAAACTGGACGTCACAGGGTGATTGTCGGCCCGTCGGGTGCGGAGTGTCCAGAACTCCCCCGCCCGGCCCGGAATGATGGGCACGATACGGGCACGCTTACGCGGCACGACTACGCATGCCGGCCACCGCCGGAGACGAGGGGACCGTCCGTGCAGTTCGAGGTGTGGGCACCGCTGACAGGCCGGGTCGCCATGCGACTGAACGACACCACCTACGACATGGCCCCGGACCCGGACCCCGGCCGCCGCGGCTGGTGGGTCGTCGAGGCCCCGGCGGCCGACGGCGACCGGTACGGGTTCCGGCTCGGCGACGATCCGGTCGTGCGGCCCGATCCCCGCGGGCGGCGGCTGCCGGACGGTACGGAGGGCCTGTCGGCGGTGGTCGACCTCGCGGCCCTCGCCCCCCGCGTGCCCCCGCCGCACGTGCCGCTGCAGGACGCGGTCCTGTACGAGCTGCACGTCGGCACCTTCACCCCCGAGGGCACCTTCGAGGCCGCGGCGGCCCGCCTGGGGTACCTGGCCGGGCTGGGCGTGACGCACGTGGAGCTGATGCCGGTGTGCCCCTTCCCGGGCCGGCACGGCTGGGGGTACGACGGGGTGGCCCCGTGGGCGGTGCACGAGCCGTACGGGGGCCCGGCGGGTCTGTCGGCCTTCGTGGAGGCCGCGCACGCGGCCGGGCTCGGGGTGGTGCTGGACGTGGTCCTCAACCACCTCGGCCCCTCCGGCAACCACCTCCCGGCCTTCGGCCCGTACTTCACCGACACGCACCGCACGCCCTGGGGTGCGGCGGTGAACCTGGACGCGCCCGGCTCCGACGAGGTCCGCGCGTACCTGATCGGGAGCGCGCTGGCCTGGCTGCGGGACTACCGGATCGACGGGCTGCGGCTGGACGCGGTGCACGCGCTGGCCGACGGGCGGGCGCTGTCATTCCTGGAGGAGCTGGCGGCCGCCGTGGACGGGCTGGCGGCGGAGACGACGCGGCCGCTGTTCCTGATCGCCGAGTCGGACCAGTGCGACCCCCGGCTGACGACCCCGCGCGCGGCCGGCGGGCTGGGGATGCACGCCCAGTGGAACGACGACTTCCACCACGCCCTGCACTGTGCGCTGACCGGTGAATCACAGGGCTACTACGCCGACTTCGCCGAGGCGCCGCTCGGCGCCCTCGCCAAGACCCTGACGCGGGCGTTCTTCCACGACGGCACCTGGTCGTCCTTCCGGGGCCGCACCCACGGCCGGCCGGTGGACCGCCGCCGCACCCCCGCGCACCGCTTCCTCGGCTACACCCAGACCCACGACCAGGTCGGCAACCGGGCGCTGGGCGACCGGCTGGCGGCCTCCTGCTCCCCCGGGCTGCTGGCGTGCGCGGCGGCGCTGGCGTTGACGGGGCCGTTCGTGCCGATGCTGTTCATGGGCGAGGAGTGGGGGGCCGGCACGCCCTGGCAGTACTTCACCGACCACCCCGACCCGGAGCTGGCCGAAGCGGTGCGCAGCGGCCGGCGCCGGGAGTTCGCGGCGCACGGCTGGAAGGCGGAGGAGGTCCCCGACCCGCAGGACCCGGCGACCCGCGACCGGTCCTGCCTGGACTGGGCGGAACCGGAACGGGAGTCGCACGCCTGGCTGCTGGAGTGGTACCGGACCCTGATCCGGCTGCGCCGCACCCACCCGGACCTGCGTGACCCGGACCTGGCCGCGGTCCGGGTGGCGTACGACGAGGAGCGCCGCTGGCTGACGTTCCGCCGGGGGGAGGTGCGGGTGGTGGTGAACCTGTCGACGGAGTCGGTGACGGTGGCGCTGGGCCGCAACGGGGTGCGGGTGCTGGCGGCCTGGGAGCCGGTGGAGCATCCGGGTCCGGACGGGCGGATCCACGTTCCGGGCGAGTCGGCGGTGGTGCTCGGCCCGTAGCCGGTGCCTGCCGGACCACCGCCTACCCGACGATCGCCATCTCGCGCGGGGCGTTGTTCAGGCGGCGGCCCCCGTCCCCGGTGACGGTGACGATGTCCTCGATCCGGACGCCGAACCGGCCGGGCAGGTAGACGCCCGGTTCCACGGAGAAGCACATGCCGGGGACGAGGGGCTGCTCCTCGCCCTCGACCATGTACGGCGGCTCGTGGGTGGTGACGCCGATGCCGTGGCCGGTGCGGTGGACGAAGCGTTCGCCGTAGCCGAACTCGGTGATCACGGCGCGGGCCGCCCGGTCGACGTCCTGGCAGGCCGCGCCGGGCCGGACGGCCGCGAAGCCGGCCTGCTGGGCCTCGCGGACGATGTCGTGGACGCGCTGTTCCTCGGGGGTGGGCTCGCCGACGTGGACGGTGCGGGAGATGTCGGAGCCGTAGCCGTGCTTGAGGCCGCCGAAGTCGAGGACGACCATGTCGCCGTCCCGGATGACGCGTTCGCCGGCCTCGTGGTGCGGGTTGGCGCCGTTGGGGCCGGAGCCGACGACGGTGAAGTCGACCTGGGAGTGGCCGTGGACGCGCAGCAGCCCGGCCAGGTCGGCGGCGACCTCGCTCTCGCGGCGGCCGGCGAAGGGGACGTGGAGGACCTGCGCGTAGGCGGCGTCGGCGGCGGCCGCGGCGGCCGCGAGGCGGGCCAGTTCCCGTTCGTCCTTGACGGCACGGAGCATGGGCAGGGCGTCGGTGAGCGGGCTGTAGGCGGTGGCGGGCAACTCCCTTTGCAGGCCGAGGAGGTGCAGCGCCCAGGTGTTGTCGCTGACGCCGAAGCGGCCGCTGACGTCGAGGAGCGGGGCGGCCACCCGGTAGGGGTCCTTGCCGTCGGTCCACTCGCGCAGGGTCAGGGCGTCCGCGCCGGGTGCCTCCGCGGCGTCGGGGGCTTCCAGGGCGGGCACGACCAGGACGGGGTCCTGGCCGGCGGCGAGGACGAGCAGGGTGAGCCGCTCGGTCTCGGCGGTCGGGCGGTAGCCGGTGAGGTGGGTGAGGTCGGGGCCGGGGGCGATGAGCAGTCCGGCGAGTCCGGCGTCGGCGGCGCTGCGTGCGGCGGCGGCCATCCGGGCGGCGTAGTCGGCGGTGGTGAAGGCCTCGGGCTCGGCGTGGGCGGCCGGGTCGGGTGTCGGTGTGGTCATGAGGGGGATCCTGCCGTGAGCCGTGCGGCGAGGGCAGCGGCCGCGCCGGACGGTCCGGCGGGCGCGACCAGCTCCGTACGGTGTACGAGGCGGGGTGCCGCGAGCGGTACGGCGGTCCCGGCGCGGGCGGCCCCGGCGACGGCGCGGGGCAGCAGGACGAGGCCGTGCCCGGCGGCGGCGAGGGCGCACAGGGCGTGCAGGTCGGTGCCGTCGTAGCGCAGGGCGCGGCGTCCGGTGGTGAGCGGCAGCCCCACGTCCGGGGCGTCGAGCCAGCGCGCGTCGGCGAGGTCGTCGAGCCGGACGGAGTCCCGTGCGGCGAAGGGGTGCCCGGCCGGGAAGAGGACGGCGAGCTCCTCCTCGGCGACGCCGGTGACCCGCAGCGGGGCCACGTCGGGAAGCCGCAGCGGGTCGCTCGGGGCGGCGAGCCCGTCGACGAGCCCGAGGTCGCAGTCGCCGGCGGCGACGGCGGCGGGCACCCGGGACGGGGGCAGGACGCGCAGGGTGACGCCGGTGGCGGGCAGGGCGGCGAGCAGCCGGGGGCCGGCGGCGGCGAGCGGGGAGGCGGCGAGGGTGAGCCGGCCGGGCGGGGCGGCGGCGAGGCGCAGTACGTCGGCGCGGGCGGCGTCGAGGCGCAGCAGCAGCGGCCGGGCGTGTTCCAGGAGGCGGGCGCCGGCCGGGGTGGGGGCGACGGGCCGCCGGGTGAGCAGTTCGGTGCGCAGGTCGGCTTCGAGGGCGGCGATGTGCTGGGAGACGGCGGACTGGGTGTAGCCGAGTTCGCGTGCGGCGGCGGAGAAGGAGGCGAGGCGGGCGACGGCGGTGAAGGTGCGCAGGAGGTGCGGGTCCATGCCCCGCAGGATGCCAGCGCCGCCCGGCGGCGCCGGCCCCGCGCCGCCAAGCAGCGCCGCCCATCAGCGCTGCTTATCGGGCGTGCGGGAACAATCGTTGGCGCTGAAGCGGGACGGGGTCTCAGGATGATCGGCATGACCACCGCACCGGCGCCCCACACCGCGTCCGCAGCCCCGATGACCGTCGCCCGGATCGCCCTCGTCGGCGACCGCTCCCCGCACGTGGAGTCGCACTCCCGCATCCCGCTCCTCCTCGACGCGCTGGCCTCGCGCGAGGGTCTGGTGCTGGACGCCTGCTGGATCCCGACCGCGGAGGCGGAGGCGGCGGCCGCCGCGGGGACCCTGGCCGGGTTCGACGCCGTGTGGGTGCTGCCGGGCAGCCCGTACGCGAGCGAGGCGGGGGCCCTGGCGGCGGTCCGGGTGGCCCGGGAGGAGGGCGTCCCCTTCCTCGGGACGTGCGGCGGCTTCCAGCACGCGCTGCTGGAGTACGCCCGCCACGTGTGCGGGCTGGCGGGGGCGGCGCACGCCGAGAACGACCCCGGGGCGGACGACCCGCTGATCGCGCCGCTGGCCTGTTCGCTGGCGGGGCACGAGGCGCTCGTCCGGGCGGAGCCGGGTTCGCTGGCGGAGTCGGCGCTCGGGGCGGACCGGTCGACGGAGCGCTACCACTGCCACTACGGCCCGGTCGCCCGCCACCTGCCGGTGCTGGCCGCGCACGGGCTGCGGCTGTCGGGCCACGACGAGGACGGCGCGGTGCGGATGGCGGAGCTGCCGGGGCACCCGTTCTTCCTGGCCACGCTCTTCCAGCCGGAGCTGTCGGGGGACGGCTCGCGTCCGCATCCGGTGATCCGGGCGCTGGCCGTCGCGGCGGTGGCGCGGGCCGCGGCGCGTCCGGCCGGTGCCCGGGCCGCCGGATGACCCGTCGCGGGAGCGCCCCGGGGATCGGCTATGCTGTGCATGCACAACGAACGGGTGGTCCGCCGCCCTTCGCGGTGGGTGTAGCTCAGCTGGTAGAGCACCTGGTTGTGGTCCAGGTGGCCGCGGGTTCAAGTCCCGTCACTCACCCTTTCGGTCCCGTAGGGGGTACGAGGTTCGCCTCGTACCCCCTACGGGCTTTCCGGGGTCCGGTCAGCCGCGCAGGAAGGCCTCCACCGCCGTGGCGAAGGCCACCGGGGTCTCGTGGGGCGGGTAGTGGCCGGCGCCGGGGATCGTGACGATCCTGCAGTTCGGGTACGAGGCCTGCCAGGTGGCGCGCATCACTTCGGCCGTCAGGGCCAGGTCGTACTCGCCGACCAGGACGAGCACCGGCACGGTGCTGCCCTTGATCGCGGAGGACAGGTCGCGGGTCTGCCAGTCGGCGAGGTAGGCGGCGAAGGCGTCGGGGCTGGAGACGTCGAGGGAGTGGGCGACCATCCGCTCCAGCCAGTGGCGGCTGACGCGGTTGCCGGTGACCAGGTCGAGGATGGTCCGCCGCTTGTCCGGGTCCTCGGCGGCGCCGTAGAAGAGGGCGTGGGTGGCGTCGTCCATCGGGTACGGCCCGGCGGGGACGGGGGCGAGCCCGATCAGCTTCTCGACGCGCTCGGGGGCGCGGGCCAGGACCTGCTGGGCGGCCTTGCCGCCCATGGAGTGGCCGATCAGGGAGAACGTGTCCCAGCCCAGCTCGTCGGCGAGGGCGAGGACGTCGTCGGCGATCTCGGGGAGGGTGTGGCGGCCGGGGACGTCCCGGCGCTCACCGTAGCCCCGGTAGTCGGGGAAGGCGTACGAGAACCCCTGCGGGTCGAGGTGGTCGAGCACGGAGCCCCAGTTGGCGGAGGTCCCGAACCAGTCGTGCAGCACGATGACGCGGACGGGTCCGGTGCCGATCCGGCGGTGGGCGATGGCCATGCGTTCTCCCTCTGGCGGGGGTGATGGAAACCGACGCCGTAGGTACTGCCCATCCGGCCTACGATCACACCGCCATCCGCCGCCGTGTCAGGCCACGGTGTACTCCGTGTCCCCGAAGTCGGCCACCACCCTCAGACCGCCTCCGAGCGCCTCCACGTAGGAGCGCAGGGTGGCAACCTCCGTCCGGTCGGTCTCGCCGTTCTCGATGGCCGACACCCTGGGGGCGGAAACGCCCATCGTCTCGGCGACGTCCTTCTGGGTCAGGGCCTGCTCCTGGCGGATCTCGGCCAGCCGGTAGGCCCGCACCTCCGCCATGAGCCGGTCCATGGCGGCCTGCTTCTCCGCCGGGGACCGCACCGGCAGGCCCGCCGCCGCCCGGCGCTCGCGCACCTGGCGCTTGGCCTCCTCCCAACCGACACCGCTCATTCGTACTCCCTCGTGTCCAGCTCCCCGATGTGGTCCTGGTAGCGCTTCTCCGCGAGCGGGATGTTGACCTCGTACCACCGCTGCCAGTTTCCGGTCTTGTCGCCGGACAGCCACGCCCACGAAGTCAACGCAAGCGTTAACTTCGTGGGCGTCGAACCGAGGGGGGTTCACCCGTACGGGGTCAGGAGTCAGACGGTCTTGAGCGCCGGGTCCGAGACGCTCGGTGCGCCCGTCTCCACGTGTCCCGCGAAGCGGCGCAGGAAGGTCGCGTCGGCGTCCGAGACCACGGAGACGTCGTACCAGCGGCCCGAGGCGCGCAGGTCGACGGTGTGGGAGACGGTGGCGCCCGGGTTGACCTTGAAGGTCTGGGCGGCGCCGCCGTAGGAGTTGGTCACCGTGAGGTTCACCGCGGCGGCGCCCCCGTTGACCAGGGTCAGGGCCAGGTTGCCGGTGGCGTCCACGTGGCGGGCCGTGACCTCGGGGCCGGCCTTCTTCGCCGGGCCCTTCCAGGTGCGCAGGAAGCCGTTGGGGCCCCAGACCGTGAGGTCGATCTTGTTGCCGGTGGAGCTGCTGGTGCTCCAGGTGTCCGAGAGGGTCTTGCCCGCCTCGACCGTGTAGGGCCAGGGGCCGTCCGTCCGGTTGCCCGAGGTGCTGTGGAAGTGCGCGCCGAGCTTCGGGCCGGAGGCGAAGGTCAGCGTGAACTTGCCGGTGGAGACGGTGCGGGAGCCGTCCACGTACGGGCTGTAGCCCAGCGCGCGGGCCGGCTTGGAGCCCGCCTCCTGCTTGGGCAGGGTGCCGGTCGCCGGCGGCACCGGGTGGTAGGAGGGGTGCGCGTTGTGGTCGGGCGGGAGGTAGCCGGCCGTGGACGGCAGCGCGGCCGGGCTGGCGTCGGCCTGGGTGAAGTCGAAGGCGGAGGTCAGGTCACCGCAGACGGCGCGGCGCCACGGCGAGATGTTCGGCTCCTGCACCCCGAAGCGCTTCTCCATGAAGCGGATCACCGAGGTGTGGTCGAAGGTCTCGGAGCAGACGTAGCCGCCCTTGCTCCACGGCGAGACCACGATCATCGGGACGCGCGGCCCGAGGCCGTACGGGCCCGCCGCGTAGCCGCCGCCCCCGGCGTACAGGTCGCGGGTGACGTCGGCCGTGGACAGGCCCCAGGCCGAGGACGCCGGCGGGTACGGCGGCACGACGTGGTCGAAGAAGCCGTCGTTCTCGTCGTAGGTGATGAAGAAGGCCGTCTTCGCCCACACCGCCGGGTTCGCGGTCAGCGCGTCCAGCACCTGGGAGATGTACCAGGCGCCGAAGTTCACCGGCCAGTTCGGGTGCTCGCTGAAGGCCTCGGGCGCCGCGATCCAGGAGACCTGGGGCAGGGTGCCGTTCAGCACGTCCGCGCGCAGCCGGTCGAAGTAGCCGTCGCCGGCCTTCGCGTTCGTGCCCGTACGGGCCTTCTCGTAGAGGGCGCTGCCCGGCTGGGCGTTGCGGTAGGTGTTGAAGTACAGCAGCGAGTTGTCGCCGTAGTTGCCGCGGAAGGCGTCGCCGATCCAGCCCCAGGAGCCGGCCGCGTTCAGGCCGTCGCCTATGTCCTGGTAGATCTTCCAGGAGACGCCGGCGGCCTCCAGCCGCTCCGGGTAGGTCTTCCAGCCGTAGCCGGCCTCCTGGTTGCCGAGGACCGGGCCGCCGCCGGTGCCGTCGTTGCCCGTGTGGCCCGTCCACATGTAGTAGCGGTTGGGGTCGGTGGCCCCGATGAACGAGCAGTGGTAGGCGTCGCAGACGGTGAAGGCGTCGGCGAGGGCGTAGTGGAACGGGATGTCGTCCCGGGTCATGTACGACATGGTGGTGGCGGTCTTCGCCGGGACCCACTTGTCGTACTTGCCGTTGTTGTAGGCCTGGTGGCCGCCGGCCCAGTCGTGGTTCAGGCCCTCGACGAACTGCATGCCCAGGTCGTTGACCTGCGGGTGGAAGGGGAGGATGTCCTTCGTCCCGTTGGACTGGTGGAAGACCGACTTTCCGTTGTCCTGGAGCACCGGCCGCGGGTCTCCGAAGCCGCGGACGCCCTTCATCGTGCCGAAGTACTGGTCGAAGGACCGGTTCTCCTGCATGAGGACGACGATGTGCTCGATGTCCTGGATGGTTCCGGTGCTGCCCTGCGCCGGGATGGCGGCGGCGCGGGCGATGCTCTCGTTGAGCATCGCGGCGGCCGCCGTGCCGCCGGCTATCTGGAGGAACCTGCGTCGGTTGAGCTCAGCCATGGGTGACGACCTCTAGGGGGGTGAGGGGGGATCGAGGGGCGCCCCAAGGACAGCGGTCCCGGGGTACCGGCCGGAGATCCCCGTCTGACGTCGGGCCGTACAGCGGGCGAACGGAAGCCCCCGCGGACGGAACTCCCGGACGGCCCCGTTGTCTGCTGGAATGGCCTCCACACAGTGCGACGGGGGGACGCGGCGGGATGGCGGGGAACGTGAGGGGGCGTGCCGTGCGCTCCGCTGCCGGTACGGTACGGGCAACCACGGCCCGCACAACAGACCCTGACGTCACGTCAGTTCGGGTCGGGGCGGGATCCGGCCGGGCGGGGGGCCGGGCGTGAACCTCCCCCAGCTGCACTACGCGGGCGGCCCCGAGGGCTCCGGCTTCACCTCCGTCACCCCGGGGGTGGGCGGGGAGCTGCTGCGCGAGGCGGAGCCGCTCCTGCGGTACGAGCCGCCGCTGCGGGCGCCGTCCGCCGGGTTCCCCGAGGCGCTGTCGCTGAGCGTGCTGTCCGACGGGAGCCGGCTGCTGTCGCGCGCGGTGCACACCGGTGCGGGCTTCGACTTCGACTCCGGGTACGGGGGCGGCTCCGCGGCCGGTGCCGGGGACGGGGACGGCTTCCACGCGCACGCCGTGCACCTGCCCGAGCCCGCCGGGGCGGGGCCGGCGCGGCCGCTGCCGGTCACCGCCTGGGGCTCCGCGCAGTGGGAGGAGCGGACCCCGGCGGGCGGGCCGCCCCCGCCGCTGGAGCGGATACCCGCGCCGGGGCGGCACGACCGGGCGGCGCTGGCCGCCTTCGTCGCCGCCCGGGGGCCTTGGCTGGCGGGGTTCTTCGCCGACGTGCGGCGGGCCGTGGAGGAGCCGGACGCCCCGCGCCTGCTGCTGGTGGAGGAGGACAGCGCGGCCGTGGCCCGCTGGGTGATGCTGGCCTGCGGGGTGCTGCCGCACGAGCGGGGACAGTGGCTGACCTTCACCACGTACGCCCGGCGGCCGCTGCTCGCCCCGCAGCGGCTGGTCGGGGTCCTGCCCGGCGACGAGCCGGCGGAGCCGGGGCCGTGGCGCGTGTACGGGGGTGCGGGGGCGGGCACGCCCGGGGAGTGCGGGGACCTGTGGGCGCGGACCGCCGCGGCGGTGTGGCTGGCCGCGCGGCCCGAACTGTTCGCGCGGGTCAGGCGGCTGCCGGCGGAGCCGTACGCGGCGGGCCCGCTGGCCGCGCTGGCCCTGGCCGCCGGAATCCCCCTGGAGCCCGCGGCCCGCGAGGCGGCCGCCGGCTGGGACGGCACGCACGCCGGGCCCGCGGGCTCGAGGACGGTGCCGATACCCGGCGCCGGGGTCCCCGCGGCACAGCCCCCCGAGTCGGCGGCAACCTCCCCGGCACCCAGACCCGGCGCCGGGGCCGCGCCGGAGCACACCGGGACGGCAGTCGCGCCGGAGCCCACGCCGGAGCCCACGGCGGGGCCCACGCCGGAGCCCACGGCGGGGCCCACGGCGGAGCCCGCCGACTCCACGGGTACCGGCGGCACCGGGGCCACCGGAGCCGGGACGGCAGTCGCGGCGGGGCCCACGGCGGGGCGCGGCGACACCACGGGTACCGGGGCCACCGGAGCCGGGACGGCAGTAGCGCCGGAGCCCGGGCCGGGGTGCGCCCCGGCGTCCGGCGATGCCGGGGCCTGCGCGGCGGAGGCCGCCGGGCCCCGAGTCGGGCCGGCACCCGGGGCGGGGGCGCCGACCCCGGGCGGTGGGGAGGGGCTGCCCGAGGTGGCGCGGCGGCTGGCGCATGCGCTGGTCAGCGATCCGGAGCGGGCGTACGGGCCGCGGGAGCGGGAGTCGCTGGCGCAGGTGCCCGCGCTGCGGGCGCTCGTGCTCGACCGGCTGGACGCGCTCGCCGCGGGCGATCCCGCCGCTGGGGCCCGGTTGTTCGAGCGGACCGGGCTGCGGCTGGGCGCGGCGGAGGCGCTGCCGCACCTGCGGATGTGCGCCCGGGCGGCGCAGGCGGGTCCGGACGCCGGCGCGGACCGGGTCCGCGTACTGGAGGCCCTGCTGCGGGAGTCCGGGGTCTCCCTGTACGCCGAGCCGCTCGTGCTGCGCACCGGGATGCGGCTGGTCTGGGCCGGGCAGCCGCCCGAGGCGGCCGAGGCCGGGCTGCTGCTGGCGACGACGGGTGCCGCCGTGCACCGGGACGCCGGGACCTGGGAGCTGCTCGCCCGCGCCGCGGCGGCGGCGCCCGCCGGGGACGGGGCGGCGGCGGACCTGGCGGCGGAGCTGCTGCGGCACTTCGGGGCGGAGCTGCCGGACGGGCAGCGGCCCGCGCTGCTGCTGTGGGAACTGGTCCGGGACCTGCGCGCGGGCGGCCCCGCCGGGGAGGGGCTGCGCCGCGCCCTGGACCTGGGGGCCCTGGCCGCCGGGGAAGCCGCCCGGGAGGCCGCGTACGCGGCGGTGGCAGGGCGGCTGCTCGCGCAGGACGGGCCCGATGAGCCGGCCCTGAGGGCCCTGGCGGGCAGCGAGGACCCCGCGCTGCTGGCCGCGTACCGGCAGGCCGCCCGCTCCGCCCCGGTCGCCGAGCTGCTACGGGGCGACCCGGGCTACCTCGCGTCCTGCTACGCCGCCTGGTCGGCGCAGCCGCAGGCCGGGCCGCTGTGGCGGGAAACGCGTACGGAGCTGCTCGAAGGGGTGCTGCGGCCGCTCGTACGGGAGCTGCCGGCGGCGCACCTGGCGGCGGCCGGCCGGGAGCTGGCCCGCCACGACGCCCACCGGGCCCGGGAGTTCCACGCCTGGCGGGGCCCGTCCGCCGCCGGCCGGCTGCGCGGCGCCCTGCGGGGGCTCATCCCCCGAGCAGGGCGCTGATCTGCTGGGCGAGGGCCAGGCCGACGCTGCCGGCGCCCAGGCCGAGGGTGATGGTCTCCAGGCTGCGCCGGACCAGTCCCGGTTCGGGGGCGCGCCGCTCCCGGCCGGCCTCCTCCAGTTCGCCGCGCAGGGTGTGCGCTGCGTCGAGGCGTTCGGGGCCGGCGTCCCGGTCGGTGAGCCACCGGGCGAGTTCGGCGGCCAGCCGCAGGACCCGGGCGGCGTCGTCCTCGGGCCCGATGTTGATCACGCCGTGGTCGCCGTAGTTCCCGGGGCCGTTGACGTTCCCGTGGAAGTGGTACGTGCCCATGCGGGGCTCCTCGTCCAGTGTCGGAAGCAGGGGTTCAGGGCTTGGCGGGCGCCGGGGCGGGGCCGCCGCCGGGGGCCGGGGACGGGCCGGGCCTGGCCGGGCCCGTCAGCGGGCCGGGGGCGGAGATGTTCACCGTGCCGCCCGCCCCGAAGTTGCCGGCCCCGTTGACGGGACCCTGGAAGGTGTAGTTGTGGTGGTTGATGACCTGCCGGGCTTCCTCGAAGGAGCTGGTGTCGACGTTGTGGGCCTTCAGGAACCGCTCGGTCGCGATGAGCACGCCCTGCTGGAGGCGTTGGAAGAAGTCCACCGCGTCGGTCTGCTCGGTGAACCCCATCCGCTCCCAGTCGCCGGCCCGTTCGCGGATCCCGCCGGTGGCCCCGTAGTCGAACTCGGTGTGTCTCCGGCCGATGACCCAGCGCCAGTAGCGCAGCCGGCCCCGGCGCAGGACCCGCTGCCGGCCCCCGCGCAGCAGCCGGACCGGGGCCTTGAACAGCAGGGGCGGCAAGCGGCGGGTGCCGGCGGCGAGGAGGGTGGACCAGCGGCCGACGGGGTCCAGCCGGAGCGTGCGCACGGCCTCGAACTCCTCCCGCAGCGGCGGGACGACGTAGGCGGCCAGCTCCCAGGTGAGGCTCGGGTGCTGGAGCCGGGCCCGCAGGTGCATGGAGACGATGACCCGGCCGCCCTCGCCGGCGCGTTCCATGCAGAGGTACGTGCGCATGCCCGCGCCGGGCCGGGCCAGGGCCGCCCGCACCAGCTCCTGCGGGACGACCGGCCGCGGCGCCCGCAGCCGGTCGGGCAGCAGTTCGGGGCCCGCGTAGCCGACCCGGGTGCCGAGCACGTACAACCGGTCCTGCGTGCGCAGCCCCTCCAGGCCGGCGATGGTGCCCATCTGCCCGGCGACGAACTCGTGCAGCTCGACCACGTCGAAGGGGACGATCTCCGGCGGCGGCCCGCCCTCGGGGCCGGCCGCGGGCGTGCCGACGTCGATGGGCTGCCAGACCCGCTCCACGACGGCCTTGCCGCTGCCGACGAACGGGGTGTCGTGCCCCGCGGCCTCGTGGTACGGCACGGCGTTGGCCCGCTCCTGTTCGCGCAGCGCGTCCTCGACCGCCGGGTCGAGCGGCGGGACCAGCCCGCCGGGGTAGCCCTTGGTGCCGATCACCCGCAGGGCCATGGTCCGCGCCCGGTGCTCGGCGGCCAGCACCAGCAGCCAGGCGCCGAGGACCCCGCCCACGAGCGCGAAGCGGGAGAGGCCCAGCAGCAGGTCGGGCCGGTCGACGAAGCGCGCCCAGACGCGCAGTGCGACGCCGCCCGCCACCGTGGCGAGGAGGCCCGTCAGCAGGACGTCGCGCAGGAGGGCGCGGCGCGTCGCGGCGCGGGCGTGGCGGGCGACGGCGACCAGGTCGAGGCCCAGGGCCGGGCCGAGGGCCACCAGCCGGTCCCCGGTCAGTTCCACCGCCGTCTCGTGCGCGAACGCCTCGTCCAGGTGCGCGGCCGCGCTCAGCAGCCGGTTGGTGGCGTCGTCCCCGTAGGTGACGAGTCCGGGTAAGGCTCTGCCGTCCGCCATGTTCCCTCCCCCGTGGGTGTGGCCGGTCGGACCACGATACGGGGAGCCGTGCCCGGTGTCCCCGGTTCGGACGGCGCGTTGTCCCGGGTAGCCGGACGGGGGTGCTACTCAGCGTCCCCGCAAGGGAACTGAGCATCCGTACTCAGGCCGGGGCGCGGGCGGGGCGCGATCGTGGGGGCATGCTCATACAGTCTGGTGATCCGAAGCCGCGCGTCGGCATAACCGCCGTCGGCAGCCTGCTGCCCGAGGGCGTGCTGTCCTCCGACGAGCTCCAGCGGGAGGTGGCCCGGCGCAGCGGCCTGGCGCTGCCCGCACGGCTCCTGACGCAGGCCACCGGGATCGTCTCGCGCAGGGTCGCCGCCCCCGGGGTGTACGCGTCGACGCTCGCGGTGGGTGCGGCGCGCCGGGCGCTGGAGTCGGCCGGGCTCGGCCCGCTGGACGTGGACCTGCTGGTCTTCGCCTCGGCCTCGCGGGACCTGGTGGAGCCGGCGACCGCGCACATCGTGCAGGCCGAACTGGGTTCCAGGGCGCACGCGGTGGACGTGACCAACGCCTGCAACAGCTTCGTCAACGGGATCGACCTGGCCCGCAGCGCGGTCCTGGCCGGGCGGGCCCGGCGGGCGCTGGTGGTCACCGGGGAGACGCCGAGCCGGGCGGTGCGCATGGACCCGGCGGACTACGCGGAGTTCCGCGGCGGTTTCGCCGGCTACACGTTCGGCGACGCGGGCGCGGCCGTCCTGCTGGAGGAGGTGGGGCGCGGCGGGATCCTGGACGTGGACAGTGAGACGCATTCCGAGCACTGGGAGGTCGGGGGCATCCCGGGCGGCGGCTCGCGGCACCCGCGCGGGGACGCGTACACGTATTTCCAGGGGGACGGGCACGAGCTGCGCGGCGTGTTCGAGAAGGTGGGGACGGCGGTCATCGACCGGACGCTGCACCGGACGGGCATGGACTGGGACGGTTTCGCGAAGGTGCTGGTGCACCAGGTGACGGTGCCGTACCTGGAGCGGTTCGCGGAGCTGACCGGGGTGCCGGCGCGGAAGCTGGTGGTGACGGTGCCGGAGCTGGGGAACGTGGCGAGCGCGAGCATCGGGGTGCAGCTGGAGCGGGTCTTCCCGGGGCTGGCGGCCGGGGAGCGGGTGCTGTTCGTGGGGCTGGGCGGCGGGATCAGCATCATGACGATGGTCTGGGAGAAGTCGTGAGCACGCCGATGTGGGTGGTGGTGCCGGCGCACGAGGAGGAGGCGCGGCTCGCCGGGACCCTGCGGGCGCTGGCCGCGCAGCGGGACCGGGACTTCACGCTGCTGGTGGTGGACAACGCCTCGGCGGACGGTACGGGCGCCGTCGCGCGGGAGTTCGCGGCGCGGGCGCCGTTCCCGGTGGAGGTGATCGAGGAACCGGAGAAGGGGGTCGGCTCGGCGGTGGACACCGGCTTCCGGTACGCCATCGCGCGGGGTGCGGTGCTGCTGGCGCGGACGGACGCGGACTGCCTGCCGCGGCCCGGCTGGACGGGTGCGGCGCGGGCCGCGCTGCGGGTGCGGCCGGGGCTGGTGTGCGGGCGGGTCACGGCCCGGCGCGACGAGCACGGGCCGCTGGGGCGGGCCGGATTCGCCGGGCTGGTGGGGGTGGCCGCGCTGTTCGGGCGGCTGCGGCCGGAGCACGCCCGGCGGCACGGCTTCCGGGCGCCGTACCGGATGCACGCGGGGAACAACATGGCGATCACCGCCGAGCTGTACCTGGCCGTGGGCGGGATGCCGCGGCGGCCCTCGCCGACGGACCGGCTGTTCCTGAACGCGGTCCGCCGCCACACCGACCGGATCTCCCGCTGCCGGGGCATGGTCGTGGAGAACTCCACGCGCCGGCTGCGCGCGTACGGCCTCGCCGGGACCGCCCGCTGGTACCTCGACCAGGGCAGCGGCACGCACGGAACGGACGACCCCCGCTGATGCTGGACCGACTCGACAAGGCGCTGCGGGCCCGGCCCGAGCGGCCCGCCGTGCTCTGCGCGACCCGTTCGGGCGGCACCCGGGTGCGTGCCACCCGGGGTGAACTCGCCGCACTGGCCGACGACTTCGCCGCCGCGCTGCACGCGCGGGGGCTGCGCGCCGGGGACACCGTGGGAGTGGCCGTACGGCCCGGGCCGCGCGCCCTGGCGGTGCTGCTGGCGCTGTGGCGGCTGGGGCTGCGCGGTGCGGTGCTGGACCCGGGCGCGGGGGCGGAGGTGCTGCGGGCCCGGCTGGCGCTGGCGCGGCCGGCGCTGGTGCTGGCGGACGGCGCCGCGCAGGCGGTGGCGGGATGGGCCCGGCCGCTGGCCCGGCGGGCGGCGCTGGAGCTGCCGGAGCTGGCTTCGCTGGGGCCGGTGGCCACGGTGGGGCCCCGGCTGCCGGGGTGCGCGCCGGCGCTGGAGCGGGGGGTGTCCCGGGCGGGGGTGCCGGCGGGGTACGACGCGGACGGAGACGCGGTGATCGTGTTCACCTCCGGGACCACCTCGCGGCCCCGGGCCGTGGTGCACACCCGGGCGGGGCTGGCCGCCGGGATGGAGACGGTGTCGCGGCTGTTCGCCGGCGGCGGCGAGGGGCCCGTGCTGGGCGGGACCTTCTTCGTCCTGGTGCCCTCGCTGGCACACGGGGCGCCGGTGGCGCTGCCGGCCCGCTCCCCCGCGACGCTGGCCCGGCAGCTGGCGCGGCTGGCGCCGCGGGACACCTATCTGACGCCGCCGCAGCTGCGGGACGCGCTCGGCGCGGGGGCCAGGTTCGGCGGCCGGGTCTGGACGGGGTCGGCTCCGGCGGGCGCCGGCCTGCTGGGGCGGGTCCGGGAGGCGGGCGCGGACCAGGCGTGGGGGGTGTACGCGCTGACCGAGCTGTTCCCGGCGGCTGCGGTGGAGTCCCGGGAGAAGGCCGCCTTCGAGGGGGCGGGGGACCTGGTGGGCGCCCCGCTGCCCGGGGTGCGGGCCGCGGTGGACGCGGACGGCCAGCTGCTGCTGACCGGGCCCGCGGCCCGGGACCGCTACCTGGGCGAGGAGCCGGATCCGTGGGTGGCGACGGGGGACCGGGCGCGTCTGGACGGGTCCGGCCGGATCGTGCTGGAGGGCCGCTGCAAGGACATGGTGCTGCGCCGGGCGGAGAACATCTACCCGGGCCTGTACGAGTCGGCCCTGCACGTGCCGGGGGTGGAGCTGGGCGTGCTCGTCGGGATCCCGGCGGGCGACGGGGACGAGCGGCTGGTGGCGGTGGTCCAGCCGCAGCCCGGTGTCCCCGAACCGGCCCTGCGGGCCGCGCTGTCGGAGCCGCTGCGGCGGATGGGCACGGCCCGGCCGGACGCGCTGCTGTTCGCGGACATCCCGCTGTCGGGGCGCTCGCGCAAACCGGACCGGGCGGCGGTGTCGGCGCTGGCGGCGGCCCGGCTGGGCAGGGGGGTGCGGTGAGCCTGTGGGTGGTGGTCCCCGCGTACGACGAGGAGGCCTCCATCGGGGGGACGCCGGCCGCGCGGGAGGACACCTGCGGAGGGGCGCCGCGGGAGCGGCTGGAAGGGGGCTCGGAGGACGTCACCCCGCTCGACCGGGCCCCCGAGCACCTGGTGGTGCAGAGCAGCCTGCGGCGGCTGCGTTCCCGGGGTGCGCGGCGCACCCCGCTCTGGTACGGGGACCGGCGTTACCGGCCGGCCGACACGAAAGAGGTTCACGTCCGATGACCAGCTCCGCCCAGGCCCGGGCCCGCCGGCGCGACCGCCGGGTCTACCTGCGCAGCCACCCGCTGCTGTTCGGGCTGCTCGCCGCCACGCGGGGGCGGGCCGCGCGCCGGATCGGGGGCACGGTGCTGGTGCACGACGCCGCCGCCTACCGGGAGGCGCTGACCGGGATCCCGCTGGACCGGACGGCGGCCGGGACCACGGGCGGGGCCGCGCGGGAGGCGCTGCGCGGGGCCGGCGGGGTGCTGTTCGACCAGGAGGGCGGCGGGCACCGGGCGGGCCGGCGTTCGCTGGCGGAGGGGCTCGGCGCTGCCGGGGTGGCGGAGCTGCGGGCGGTGTGGCGGCCGCTGCTGGTGCGGGGGGTGGCGCCGCTGGGCCGGGGTGCGGAGGTGGACGTGGTGGCGCTGGCGCGGGAGCTGGCCGGGTCGGTGGCGGGCGCTGCTGGGCTGTGCGGCCGGGCCGCTGGTGCTGGCTCAGGCGGCTTCGGCGGCCGCGGCGGCCTCGGTGCGCGGCCACCTGCCGGGCCCGCCGCGGCCCGGGGCGGCGGCAGCGGCGGCCCGGGCGGCGGAGCGGCTGCGGGGGGTGCTGGGCGGCGGGGACGCCCTGGACGCGATGGTGGCGGTGGCCGCGGTGAACACCACCGTGGCGGCGGTGCCCCGGGCGGTCGCCTGGTGCGCGGACGCCGGGCTGTGGGGGCAGGCCGCGGACGCGGGGCTGCGGCCCCGGCTGGCGCGTGAGCTGCTGCGGGTCACGGCGGCCTCGCCGGTGCTGCCCCGGGTCGCGGCGGGGGCGGGGACGGTGGGGGGCTGCCCGGTGCGGGGCGGGGACCGGCTGCTGCTGGTGGCCCGGCACGCGGCGGGGGCGCACCGGCGCGACCCGGACGGGCGGGATCCGGCGGGGGCGGGGGTGGCGCGGCTGGTGTTCGGGGCGGGGCCGCACGTGTGCCCGGGGGCCCGGCTGGCGACCGTGCTGCTGGAGGACGTGCTGGAGGCGCTGGCCGGGTACCGGCCGGTGGTGGCGCGTTGCCGGGTGGACCGTCGCGCGGCCCTGCCGGGCTGGCGGGTGCTGACGGTGAGGGCGGCCTCGTGACGACGGTCGCGGTCACGGGGGCGAGCGGCTTCTGCGGCGGGCACGTGGCCCGTGCGGCGGCCGCGGCCGGGCACCGGGTCGTCTGTCTGGGGCGGCGGCGGGGGCCGGTGGGCGGGAACCGGTTCTGGGACGCGGCGGCGGCCGGGCCGGACCTGTCGGGGGTGGACCTGGTCGTCCACTGCGCGGCGGCGGTGGGCGATCCCGCGCCGGGCTCGCGGGCGGAGGCGGCGATGCGGGCCGTCAACGTGGACGGGACGGCCCGGCTGCTGGACGCGGCGGCCGGCCGGCCGGTGGTGTGGGTGAGCAGCGCGAGCGTCTACGACCCGCGCCCGGACCGGGCCCGGGTCACGGAGGAGCATCCGCGCGGGAACCAGCTGAACGCCTACGGCCGTACGAAGGCGGAGGGCGAGGCCCTGGCCCTGGCGGCGGGGGCGGTGGTGCTGCGTCCGAGGGCCGTCTACGGGCCGGGCGACACCCAGCTCCTGCCGCGCCTGCTGTCGCGGGTGCGGGCGGGCACCCTGCTGCTGCCGGGTCCGGACGTGCGGCTGAGCCTGACGGCGGTGGAGAACCTGGCGGACGCCTGCCTGGCGGCGCCGGGCTGGGCGCCGGGCGCGTACAACGTGGCGGACGCGGCCCCGTACTCCCGGGACGCGGCGGTCACGGCGGTGCTGCGCGCCCACGGGGTCCGGGCGCGGATCAGGCACCTGCCCCTCCCGCTGGCGGGGGCGGCGGCCCGTGCGGCGCAGGCGCTGTCCCGGCTGACCGGCGCCGAGCCGGCGCTGAGCCGGTACGCGGTGGACCAGCTGGCGCACCCGGTGGTGCTGGACCTGGCCAGGGCCCGCGCGCGGGGCTGGATCCCGCGGCGGACCCTGGAGGACTACCTCAGCTCCCGGCCGGCGTGAGCCGCAGGGAGATGCTGTTGATGCAGTACCGCTGGTCGGTGGGCGTCGGGTAGCCCTCGCCCTCGAAGACGTGTCCGAGGTGGGAGCCGCACGTCGCGCAGAGGACCTCGGTGCGGACCATGCCGTGCGAGGTGTCGGCGCGCAGTTCGACGGCGTCGGTGTCCTTCGGGTCGTAGAAGGACGGCCAGCCGCAGTGCGACTCGAACTTCTCCGAGGAGCGGAAGAGCTCGGCGCCGCAGCCGCGGCAGGAGTAGACGCCCTCCGTCTTGGTGTCGGTGTACTCGCCGCGGAAGGCGGGCTCGGTGCCGGCGAGGCGCAGCACCTGGTACTCGGACGGGGTCAGCTCCGCCTGCCACTGCTCGTCCGTCTTCTGGACCTCGTACGCCATGACGCTCCCGCTCCCTCAGTTCGACAGGCGGGCGAGGATCCGGGGTCCCAGATCCGTGACGTCGCCGGCGCCCATCGTCAGAACGAGATCGCCGGGCTTGGCCATTCCCGCGATCACGTCGGCGACGGCGCCCTTGTCGTGCTCGGCGGCGACGTCGGCGCCGGCGGTGCGGGCGGCGGAGATGATCAGCTCGCTGGTGACGCCGGGGATCGGGTCCTCGCGGGCCGGGTAGATGTCGAGGACCACGGAGGCGTCGGCCAGGGCGAGGGCCTGGCCCATCTCCTTGCCCAGTTCCTGGGTGCGGGAGAAGAGGTGGGGCTGGAAGACGACCAGGATGCGGGAGTCGCCGGCGGCGCCGCGGATGGCTTCCAGGTCGGCGGTCATCTCGGTGGGGTGGTGCGCGTAGGAGTCGATGACCTGGACGCCGGCTGCTTCGCCCTTGAGCTGGAGGCGGCGCTTGACGCCGGTGTACTTGCCGAGGGCGGCGGCGAGGTCGTCGGCCGGGATGCCGAGGGCGACGCCGGCGGTGAGGGCGGCGACGGCGTTGTGGGCGTAGTGGCGGCCGGGGACGGAGACGGTGAAGACGATCTCACGGCCGTCCATCACGACGGCGACCTCGCTGGTCAGGCCGCGGGGGGTGATCTCGCGGATCCGGACGTCGGCGTTCTCGTCCTCGCCGTAGGTCTTGACGGTCAGGCCGGGGTTGCCGCTGACGCGGCGGGCGATCTCGGCGGCGCCTTCCTGGCCGTGGGCGACGACGAGGGTGCCACCGGGGACGATCTTGCCGACGAAGGTCTCGAAGGACTCGTAGATCTCGTCCATCGACGCGTAGTTCGCGTGGTGGTCGAGCTCGGCGTTGAGGATGATCGCGACCTGCGGGGTGTACTTGTGGAAGCTGCGGTCGCTCTCGTCCGCCTCGGCGACGAAGACGTCGCCCTCGCCGTGGTGGGCGTTGGAGCCGGGGGCGTCCAGGTCGCCGCCGATGGCGTACGAGGGGTCGAGGCCCAGGGCGCTGAGCGCGACGGCCAGCATCGAGGTGGTGGTGGTCTTGCCGTGGGTGCCGGCGACGGCGATCGGGCGCAGGCCGTCCATGACGGAGGCGAGGGCGTCCGAGCGGTGCACGACGGGGATGCCGAGCTCGGCGGCGCGGGCCAGCTCGGGGTTGTCGGCGCGGATGGCGCTGGAGACGACGACGCAGGTGGCGTCGGTGGCGAGGTGGCCGGCGGCGTGCCCGATGTGGACCGTGGCCCCGTGGGCGCGCAGCGCCTGGGCGGTCTCGGAGTCACGGGAGTCGCTGCCGGCCACCTGCGCGCCGCGCTGGGCGAGGATCTTCGCGATGCCGGACATGCCGGCGCCGCCGATGCCGATGAAGTGGGGCCGTTCCATCGCGGTCGGCAGGCCGGGCTTCATTCAGGTCGCTCCAGGATCGAGTGCGGGGGCCCGCCGGGGTGGGGCCGGGGACGTGTCCGGGGGTGGGCCCGGGGGTGTGTCCGCCCCAGCCTATTCGTTGTGGGCGAAGAGCTTGAGCACCGGAACCTCCACTTTGTGCCGGGCGCGGGAGGCCCAGTCCCGGTGGAAGAACTCCTCGACCAGGTGGGGGGCGGTCAGGACGATCACCTCGTCGGCCGCGGTCTCGTCGACGACGGCCTTCAGTTTGTCGAGCGGGTGGTCCTCGACGATCTGGCCGACGGCCTTTGCGCCCTTGGCGCGCAGGGCGGCGAGCGAGTGTGCGAGCGCCTGTGCTGCGGGCCCCCGGGCGGCCTCGCCCTCGGGCACGTCGGCCTCGTGGAGGGCCTCGGGCAGTTCGCCGAGCGCCACGTCGTCGATGGCGCGCAGCAGCCGGTCCTGGTCACCCCTGGGTTGCATGAGGACGAAGAAGGAGACCGGGTCGTCTCCGTGCAGAGTGGTGACGAAGTCCACGTCCACCGTGGTAAGCGGCTGCTCGATCATCAATACGCTCGTGAACACGGACGCCTCTCCTTCATGGGCCGAGGCCGTCGGCCGGCCCCTGCGGAAACCATCCTGCCCCGCCTGCGCGCGGGGCCTCGCGAGTATGTGTGCCCAGGTATGTGCCCGTCGGAAGCTAAGCGGAACGAGAAATTCCGCTCCTTGTCAGATCCGACGGTAGCTGGTGAACAGGAACCCGGCCTCCTCCAGTACGCAGGCGGGCGCCAGCCGGTGCGGAACCGTCACGGAGGGCCCGCCGGAGATCCGCTGGGCGCCGCCCGCCGTGAGCGTCGGCGAGATCGTCAGGCACAGCTCGTCCAGGACGTCGGCCGCCACGAACTGCCCCAGCAGCCGGGGCCCGCCCTCGGTCAGCTGCCGCCGCAGCCCCCGGGCGGCCAGCTCGCGCACCGCCCGCTCCGGGTCCGCCCCGGCCCCCTCGCCCGCCACCACGACCTCGGCCCCGGCCGCGGCGGCCGCGGCCACCCGGTCGGAGGGGGCCCCGGCCCCGGTGACCACCAGGGTGGGGACCAGCGGCGAGGTGAACAGGGGCAGGGTGAAGTCCAGGTCCAGGCTCGCGGTCACCACCGCGATGGCGGGGGCGGGACCCTGCCCCGCGGCCGCACGCCGGGCCGCGAAGGCCTCCCGGGCCCGCGCCGGGCGGTAGCCCTCCTGGCGAACCGTTTCCGCCCCCACGACCACCACGTCGGCCAGTGCCCGCAGAGTCCCGAAGATCCGCATGTCGGTCTCGCCCGAGATGGGCTGGGAGCGCCCGTCGTGCTGGGCCGCGCCGTCCAGCGTGGACACCATGTTGGCGCGCAGCCAGTGGGCGTCGGGGGCCAGCTCCGGGTACGCGTAGGCGTCGGCGAGCTCGTCCAGCGACCACTCCCGGTCGGCGGACGGCCACGCACCGTCGGCAGGGCCCCCGGGAGCGGCGGATGTCTGATCGGTCACAGGGAACAGGCGTCGCATCGGTGCAGTGTGACACGCCCCGTAGAGTTGAGAGCTGTGTCGACATCTCTCTCCACCTCCGGCCCTGCCTCCGGGCAGCCCCCCATAGCCGACGCGGGCCCCCTCGCCCTGTGCGCCCGCGAGCCGCGCGTGCCGGCCGAACGGCTGGTGGCCGAGATGGTCCCGCCGCCCCGCTTCGACTCGGTGCGCTTCGACACCTACAACCCCGACCCGGCCCAGCCGAGCCAGGCCGAGGCCGTCACGGTGCTGAGCGGCTTCGCCGCCGGGCTGGGCGGCGCCCACGCCAGCGGCGCCGGCAAGCGCAGGTGGTTCCAGAAGAAGGCACCCGCCCCGGCCGCCGGCCCGCGCGGGGTCTACCTCGACGGCGGCTACGGCGTCGGCAAGACCCACCTCCTCGCCTCCCTCTGGCACGCCACCCCCGCCGAGCCCGCGCTCAAGGCCTTCGGCACCTTCGTTGAGCTCACGAACCTGGTGGGCGCGCTCGGCTTCCAGCAGACCGTCCAGACCCTGGGCGGGCACCGGCTGCTGTGCATCGACGAGTTCGAGCTCGACGACCCGGGCGACACCGTTCTGGTCTCCTCCCTGCTCAGCCGCCTCGTCGAGCAGGGCGTGGCACTGGCCGCCACTTCCAACACGCTGCCCGGCAAGCTCGGCGAGGGCCGCTTCGCCGCCGCCGACTTCCTGCGCGAGATCCAGGGCCTCTCCGCCCACTTCCGGCCGCTGCGCATCGACGGCCAGGACTACCGCCACCGCGGCCTGCCCGAGGCCCCCGCGCCCTTCTCCGACGAGCAGGTCGCCAAGGCCGCGTACGCCACCCCGGGCGCGAGCCTCGACGACTTCCCGGGCCTGCTGGACCACCTGGCGAAGGTCCACCCGAGCCGCTACGGGGCGCTGACGGACGGGATAGCGGCGGTCTGCCTGACCGACGTCGTCCCGGTGCCGGACCAGTCGACGGCGCTGCGCCTGGTGGTGCTGGCCGACCGGCTCTACGACCGCGAGGTCCCGGTCCTGGCCTCCGGCGTGCCCTTCGACCGGCTGTTCAGCGACGACATGCTCAACGGCGGTTACCGGAAGAAGTACTTCCGAGCCATATCGCGGCTCACCGCGCTCGCCCGCGACGCGAAACCCCTGGTCTCCCAGTAGGTTTGGCACGGCCGGGTCGCTCCTCGCGGCCCGGCCGTTTCCACTTCCGCGAAGGGATCACCATGGCCACCACGCGTCACGCGCACACCGTCTGGGAAGGCAACCTGCTGGAGGGCAAGGGCGTCGTCTCCCTCGACTCCTCGGGCATCGGCTCGTACGACGTCTCCTGGCCCTCCCGCGCCGAGGCCGCCAACGGCAAGACCAGCCCCGAGGAGCTGATCGCGGCCGCCCACTCCAGCTGCTTCTCGATGGCCCTCTCCCACGGCCTCGCCGGCGCCGGCAACCCTCCCACCCGCCTGGAGACCAAGGCCGACGTCACCTTCCAGCCGGGTGAGGGCATCACCGGCATCCACCTGACGGTGCGCGGTGAGGTCCCGGGCCTCGACGCGCAGGGCTTCGCCGCCGCCGCCGAGGACGCGAAGAAGAACTGCCCGGTCAGCCAGGCCCTGACGGGTACGACGATCACCCTGAGCGCCGAGCTCGTCTGATCCCCTCCCCCTCGTCACCGCCGGGCCCCGCGCGCACGCCGCGCCGGGGCCCGGTGGGGTGACGGGGGCGGGTGCCCGCACGCGTCGCGCGGGGGGCGCCCGCCCGGCGTGGTACCACGGGCCGGTCACATCTCCAGTGGTCCAGCGGGGAGTTGCCGATGTCCGTCACCCGACGCAGCCTGCTCGCGGCCGGCGCGGTCGCCTTCAGCGGAGCCCTCGGAGCGCTCTGGGCCCCCGGCCGGGCCCGCGCCTCCGCCCGGGGGTACGGGCCCCTGCTGCCCGACCCGGCCGGACTGCTGGACCTGCCCGCGGGGTTCTCGTACCGGGTCCTCTCGCGCGCCGGGGACCCGCTGCGCTCGGGCGAGGGCACGGTGCCGGCCAACTGCGACGGCATGGCCGCCTTCGGCGCGGGCGGCGGCCGGCTCCGGCTGGTCCGCAACCACGAGAACCGCGCCACCGCCGCACTGCGGGTCCCCGCCGTGGACGGGCTCACGTACGACCCCGGGGCGCTGGGCGGCTGCACGGTGCTGGAGCTGGACCCGGCCGGCGCGGTGCGCTCCGAGCGGGTCGGCCTCGCCGGGACCGCCGTCAACTGCGTGGGCGGGCGCACCCCCTGGAACACCTGGCTGAGCTGCGAGGAGACCGAGGACCGGGCCGGCGACTCGGGGTACTCCCGGGACCACGGGTACGTCTTCGAGGTGGACCCCGCCGACCCGCACCGGCTCGGCGCCGTCCCGCTGACCGCGCTGGGCCGCTTCGCGCACGAGGCCGTCGCCGTGGACCCGTACCGGGGGGTGGTCTACGAGACCGAGGACGCGTTCGTGAAGCCCTTCGGGCTGTTCTGCCGGTTCCTGCCCGCGCGGCCGCTCGGCGGGCCCGGCTCCCTGCGGGCGGGCGGCCTGCTGGAGGCGATGCGGGTGCCCGGGGTGGCGGACCTGTCGGCGGTGGACGAGCCGGGGGCGGAGTTCCCGGTGGAGTGGGTCCCCGTACCGGATCCCGCCGCGGCCGTGACGCCGGTCCGCTTCCAGGACTTCGGGCCGCGCGGGATCACCCACGCGCAGAAGCTGGAGGGCTGCTACTGGGGAGGCACCGGGGTGTACTTCGTCTCCAGCTACGCCCGCGGCCGCGAGGGGGCCGCCGCCGACCACCACGGGCAGGTGTGGTTCCACGACCCGGTGAGCGGCCGGGTCCGGCTGGAGGTGCTCTTCGGCCCGGCGGCGGACACCGCCCTGCCCGGGGACTCCCCCGACAACATCTGCCTGGCGCCCGACGGGGGGCTGATGGTGTGCGAGGACGGCGGCGGCGAGCAGTACGTCTTCGGGGTCACCCCGGGCGGGGAGGTCTACCCGGTGGCCCGCAACGCGGACGGCATCGGCACGCCCGGGGCGCCCGAGTGGGGGGAGTTCGCGGGGGTGACCTTCTCCCCCGACGCGCGGACGATGTACGTCAACGCCTACGCGCCGGGCACCACCTTCGCGGTCACCGGCCCCTGGCGGTGACCCGCCGGCCGACTTCGACGCCCGGGAGTGCCGTAAACGTCTGCTTGCCACATAGTCATATATTTTGCGTACGTGACCCTTTCTGTACGCAAAGTTGCGGCCGTGGCCGTGCTCGGCGCCGCCCTCACGGGATGCGGGGGTGGCCCCTCGGGCCCCCGGCAGGGTGCCGGGCAGGCCCGACTGGCCGGCCCCGCGGCCTCCGGCCCGGCCACCGCGTCCACCCAGGCCTCCCCCTCCCCCTCCGCATCCCCCTCCCCGCTGCCCGGCGCGCCCGCCAAGGTGCCGGTCCTGACCCCCGGCGCGAACGGCCTGACCCCCGTCTTCGAGCGGACCCGGCAGCGCTCCGAGAAGACGGTGGCGCTCACCTTCGACGCCGACATGACCTCCGATCAGGGACCGCGCGCCGCCTCGGGCGAGCGCTTCGACAACCCCGGCCTGATCGACACCCTGCGCCGGCTGAAGGTGCCCTCGACCGTCTTCATGACCGGCCGCTGGGCCGAGGAGTACCCCGACCAGGCCAAGTCCATCGGCACGGACCCGAACTTCGAGATCGCCAACCACTCGTACAGCCACCACGCCTTCAAGTCCCCCTGCTACGGGCTCCCCGCACTGGACTACGAGGCCGCGCGGGCCGACGTGGAGCGGGCCTTCGCGGCGTTCGGGAAGGCGGGCGCGGTCAACACCGTCCCGTACTTCCGCTTCCCCGGCGGCTGCTACGACGACCAGGCGCTGAAGGCCCTGGCCCCGGCGAAGGTCACGGCCGTGCAGTGGGACGTGGTCAGCGGGGACGCCTTCGCCAAGGACCCCGACGCGGTGGCGGAGCAGGTGCTGGCCGGGGTCAAGCCCGGGTCGGTGGTGGTCATGCACTGCACGCGCAGCGCGGCCCCGGTGACCGAACAGGCGATCCAGAAGATCGTCCCCGAACTGCGAAAGCGGGGATTCCGCTTCGTCAAGGTGTCGGAGCTGATGGGGAAGTAACGTTCCTTCCCCATCGACCCCGGGGTCAGGCGCGCCGCGTGCTGACCAGGCAGGCCACCGCACCCGCCGCCCCGGCCAGCAGCGCCGACCCCGCCAGCGCCCCGAGCGGGAACGGGGCGGTGCCCGCGCGGGCCGCCCCGACCAGGGCGGACACCGCGCTGCGGGCCGGGGAGAAGGGCAGCACCCAGGCCAGCAGCGAGCCCACGCCTCCGGCCAGGACGGCGTGGCCGCGGCCGCGGAGCAGCGGCCGGCTGCACACCGCGCCCACGGCCGTCCCCGTCAGGGCGCACACCGCCCACGCCACCGCCCCGGCGAGGGCCGTACCGGCCGGGGGCTGGTACGTGAGGTCGCCGGCCGACAGGGCGTAGGCCGCTCCCGCGGCCCCGGCGAGCAGCGTCCCGGCCAGCGCGGTCAGCAGGGCCGCGGCGTGTACGCGTACCGGACCGGCCGCGGCGGCGGAGACGGCACGGGCCGCCGGGGGTTCGGCGGTGACGCAGATCCGGACCAGCCAGACGCTCAGCGGTACCAGGCCGGCCGCCGTGTAGCCGAGGGCGTCGAGCGCTGGGTCGCCGGAGCGGACGCCGACCGCGACGAACGCCGCGTACACGACGAGCGGGCCGATCCAGTGCTGGGAACGCAGCAGCAGGGCGCCCTGGTAGCGCAGCAGGGCGGGGACGGTCACGGCAGTTCCTCCACGGAGCGGATGTGCCAGGGCGGGCCGGCGGTGAGCAGCTCGCGCAGCACGGCGTCGGAGCGGGCGGCGTCCACGGTCAGCAGCACCCCGCCGTCGGGGGCGGGTTCGGCCGCCGCTGCCAGGCCCGGGGGCGGTGCGGCGCCGGGCGGGCCGGCCGCGTGGATCCGTACGGCGGGTGCGCGCGGGCCGGGGCGCGCCGCCGCGGCCGCGGTCTCCAGGGTGCCGCCGCGGACCCGGTAGTGGACGTCGGGCAGGCCGGCCAGCCGGGCGGGATCGTGGTCGACGAAGACGACGGTGCCGCCGGCGGCGGTGCGTTCGGCGACGGCCCGGTCCAGTTCCGCCCGGGCGGGCGCGTCCAGCCCGGTCCAGGCCTCGTCGAGGACGAGCAGGCCGGGCCCGGCGAGCAGGGCCTGGGCGACGGCCACCTTCTGGCTGGTGCCCTTGGACAGTTCGGCCATCGGGGTGCGGGCGTAGGCGGCGGCACCGAACCGTTCCAGGGCCTCGGCCGCGCGCCGGGCCGCCCGCGCGCCCGTCAGGCCGTGCACGCGGCCCAGGTGGGTCAGGTAGGCGCCGGCCGTGAGCGGCAGGGCCGCCGGGAAGCGTTCGGGGACGTAGGCGGTGCGGGGCGGGCGGCCCTCGATCCGGCCCTCGGTCGGCGTGTCGATGCCCGCGACGATCCGCAGCAGGGTGGACTTGCCGCCGCCGTTGCCGCCCTCGACGCGGACCAGGGCGCCGGCCGGCAGCTCGGCCGTGACCCCGCGCAGGATCCAGGGCCGGCGCCGTCCGTAGCGGCGGCCCACGCCGGTGAGGTTCAGTGCGCGGCCGCCGTCTCGGTGAGCTCGCTGGGCCGGACGATGACGAAGCCCTCGCCGCTCAGCTTCAGCTGGACGGCCTCGCCTGAGCCGCCGCGGATCATGGAGCCGACGGACTGGGAGCGGTGCAGCCCGGTCTCCAGCGCCGCGCTCCAGCCGACGACCGCGTCCGTGTCCACGTACACCGGCGCCTGGGCGGTGACGGGGATGATGATCGGGTTGCCGTCGCAGACCACGGCGAGCTTGCCGGTGCCGGTGAAGAGGCTGTTGAAGAGGCCGCCGCCGGTCATGCCGGCGCCCTTCACCATCCTGATCTCGTAGGACAGCGTCGGGTCGAAGCAGAGCACGTTGCGCCCGTTGATCGTCAGGGCGTCGCCGGGCTCGAAGTCGATGACGAAGCAGTTGCCGGCCTGGTGCGCGAACCAGGCCTCGCCCTGGCCCCGTACGGACATCAGCGCGAGCCCCTCGCCGGTGACGGCCCGCTTGAGCATGCCGCCTATGCCCTGGCCCTTGCGCTCGAACTGGAGGTTCCCGCGGAAGGCGACCATCGACCCCTGACGGGCGAACATCTCCCCGTTCACGGCGTACTTCACGGACTTGGCGTTCTGCAGGGTCATACCCGGTGCGGTGGCGGGCTGGACGAGGTTCTCACTCGCGAAAAGGTCGCTCTTCATGGAGCCGATCCTCACCCGCGCCGCCCACCCGGGACATCATCCTGAAGGCGGAGGCTGGCATCCTTGGGAGGATGAGCAGCCAGCACGTGAACGAGACCACAGACGTACCCGCGGTCGGCGCGGACAGCGCCTTCCGGCGCGAGCACGCCCTGCGCGACGAGGCCCCGCAGTTCGTCCTGCCGCTGGTGGTGCGGATCGAGAAGGCCGAGCCGCCGGCGCGGACCGACGCGCTGGAGACGGCGGCCCGCGCGGTGCTGGTGCTGCTGACGGACGAGCGTTCCCACGGCGAGGGCGAGTGGGCCGAGGCCGTGCGCGACTGGCAGGACGCGCGGATCCGCAAGGTGGTCCGGCGGGCGCGGGGGGCGGAGTGGCGCAAGGCCGGGACCCTGCCCGGCGTCACGGTGGAGGGGAGCGCCTGCGAGGTCCGGGTCTTCCCGCCGGTCCCCCTGGACGGCTGGCCCAAGGAGCTGGCCAAGCTCCAGGTGTCGGGCACCGACCTCGACGACCCGGAGCCGGCCGGTCCGGTTGAGCCGGGGATCCCGGTGCTGTGGCTCAACCCGGAACTCGACATGTCGGCGGGCAAGGCGATGGCCCAGGCGGGGCACGCGGCGCAGCTGGCCTGGTGGGAGCTGACGGCGGCCGAGCGCGCCCTGTGGCGGGCGTCCGGCTTCCGGCTGGCGGCGCGCACCGCCCCGCGCGAGCGGTGGGCGGAGCTCGCCGGCGGCGGGCTGCCGGTGGTCCGCGACGCCGGCTTCACGGAGATCGCCCCGGGCTCCTGCACGGTGGTCGCGGACCACCCTGCCCTGCGCGCGCGGCTCTGAACCGGCGGGGCGGATCCGCCCTGGTGGGGCGTGAGACGCCGGTGCCCGGCCGGGGAACCTCAAATGTTGCTCTGAACGTCCCCCCCTGGTGGTTGGCCGGCCCGCGCCGGGGCCATCACTTCGGCATACGGTCCGCGTAAAGGGGGCGAGGGGGACATGAAGCCCATGGAACGCCTGGGGGTGGGCATCGGCTGGCGGCCGGAGATCGCGGACGCGGTCGAGCGGCTGGACGGCCTGGACTGGGTCGAGGTGGTGGCGGAGAACGTCTGCCCGGGCCACCTGCCCGAGTCCCTGGTGCGGTTGCGCGAGCGGGGGGTCCGCGTCGTGCCGCACGGGGTCTCGCTGGGCCTGGGCGGGGCCGACCGCCCCGACCCGGCGAAGCTGGCGGCGCTCGGGGAGCGGGCGGTGGAGCTGGGGGCGCCGCTGGTCACGGAGCACATCGCCTTCGTGCGCACGTCCTCGCCGCTGCTGGAGGCCGGGCACCTGCTGCCGGTGCCCCGGACCCGGGACGCGCTCGCCGTGCTGTGCGAGAACGTGCGGATCGCGCAGGACGCGCTGCCCGTGCCGCTGGCGCTGGAGAACATCGCCGCCCTGGTGTCGTGGCCCGGGGAGGAGCTGACGGAGGGGCAGTTCCTGACGGAGCTGGTCGAGCGGACCGGGGTGCGGCTGCTCATCGACGTGGCGAACCTGCACACCAACCGCGTCAACCGCGGCGAGGACCCGGCCGCCGTGCTGGACGCGGTCCCGCTGGAGGCGCTGGCGTACGTGCACGTGGCCGGGGGCGTGGAGCGCGACGGCGTCTGGCACGACACCCACGCGCACCCCGTGCCGCCGGTGGTGCTCGACGTGCTGGCCCGGCTGCGCGAGCGGGTGGACCCGCCCGGGGTCCTGCTGGAGCGGGACGACGACTTCCCGCCCGAGGCGGAGCTGGCCGCCGAAGTGGCGCGGATCCGGGCGGTGGTGGACGCGGGCGGGCCGCCGGGGACCGTGCGGCAGCGGGTGGTCCTGCGCGAGGAGCCCCTGGCGCCGGCCGGTGAGGCCGCGCGGACCCGGCTGGCGCTGGGGCAGGCGGCCCTGCTGTCGGCGCTGGTCGCCGGTACGCCCGTGCCGGAGGGTTTCGACCGGCGGCGCGTCGGGGTGCAGGCGCGGGCGCTGGCCGCCAAGCGGGCCTCGGTCGTCGCGAAGGTCGCGCCGGAACTGCCCGGGATCCTGGGCGGTCCGGCCGCCTACCGCACCGCGTTCCTCGGGTACGCCCGCGGCCGCCCGATGACGGCCGGGTACCGCCGCGACGCGCTGGACTTCGCCGAGCACCTCCTCGTACGGGACCTGCCGGCCGACCCGGCCGCGCGGCGCCGGCTGACCGCCTGGTGGCGGGAGCGGGCCGGGGCGCGGCCGCGGGGCCGTGTCGCGCGCTGGGCCCGCGCCCTGGTCGGGCGGACGCGGTGAACGGGCTCGCCGTCGCCGTCTGGGCGGCCGTCGCCCTCTCCACCGTCCTGCTGCTGCTGGCCGTGCGCCGCGCCCGGCCGCCGGTGACCCGGCCCGCCCCGGAGCTGCACGACCTGGCGGAGGCCGCGTTCCTCGCGGGCGGCCCCGGCACCGTGGTCGACAGCGCGCTGGTCTCGCTGCTCGGGGACGGCCGGCTGGCCGTCGGCGGCCCGGGCATCGTGCAGGCCCGGCCCGGGGCGCGGGGCGCGGACCCCGCCGAGCGGGCCGTGCTGCGGGCGCTCGCGCAGGCGCCGTCCGGGTGGCTCTACCAGGTGCGGTACGCCGCCATGCGCGAGCCGGCCGTGCAGGAGACCGGGGACGCGCTGGCGGCCCGCGGGCTGCTCGCGGCGCCGGGGGCGGGGCGCGGGGCGCGGCGCTGGGGGCTGGTGCAGGCGGTGGTGTGCGTGGCGCTGATGCCGGTGTCGCTGCCGCTCACCTTCGTGTTCTGGTCGCTGGACGCGGATCCCGGGGTGCCGTTCGTCCTGGCGGTGCTCCCGGCGCTGGTGGGCGGCCTGGTCGCGGGCGTGGTGTGCGCGCGGCGGGCGAGGCTGCGGATCACCCCTGCGGGGCGGCGGGCGCTGGCCCGCTTCCGGCAGCGGTACGCGGCCGATCCGGCGCCGCGGGTGCAGACCGCGCTGTTCGGGCTGCGGGGCCTGCGGGACCCGTACCTGCGCGAGCAGCTGGTGCCGGCGGCCCGCGGCACCCGGCTGGCGGCGGCCCAGTCGCGGGGGCACGGGCGCGGGTCGTCGGACGTGTTCGGGGCGGCGTCGCAGGAGCTGCTCCCGGTGCTGTGGTGCGCGGGCGGCGACGGCGGCGGATCGTCCGGGTCCGGGGGCTGCGGATCCTCTGGAAGCAGCTGTTCCGGCGGCTCCGGTCCGGGCTGCTCGGGCGGTTCCGGTTCGAGCTGCGGTGGTTCCTCCGGTTCGAGCTGCTCCAGTGGTTCGAGTTGCAGCAGTTCCTCCGGTTCCAGTTGCTCCAGCAGTTCCTGACCGACCATCACCACCGCATCACGAGCTGCTCACGCTTGGGCACCGGCCGCCTGAAAGGGGCTCCGGCGGCTGTAGAAATCGGCCATGTTCTGGATCTTGTTCCTGCTGCTGGCCTGGGCCGGGGTGCTGACCTCGGCCGCCCGCCTGCTGCGGGCCGCCACCGAGGCCGCCGACCCGGCGCCGCGCCCCGCCTCGGCCCGGCGGCCGGGGGCGCTGAACCTGTACGAGGCCGCGTACCTGGCCGGCGGCCCGGAGCGGGTCGCCGTGCTGACCCTGCTGTCGATGGAACGCCGGCAGCGGCTGCTGCTGGCCCGCACGGGCTGGGCCACCGTGCTCGACCCGGTCGCCCGTGACGCCCACGAGCGGGCCGTGCTGGCCGCGTTCGGCCCCGACGGCCAGTGCCCGGTGCCGGCCCTGCGGGAGGCCGCCGCCGCGCACCCGGCCGTACGGGCCCTCGCGGACCGGCTGGACGAGGCGGGCCTGGCGGTGCCGCGCGGGGTGCGGGACGCGGTGGCGGACGGGGTCCGGTCGGTGCGGTGGGCCGCCGTGCTGGTGGCGGCCATGGCGGGGGCCGCGCTGGCGGTACCGGCGGACGGGGCGGACGTGTCGAAGGTGCTGTACTGGTTCGCCCTGCCGATGCTGCTCGCGGTGTGCTGCCTGGCCATCGCCCGCCCGGGCGGCCCCTGGGCCTCCCCGGCGGGCCAACGCCTCCTGGCCGCCCTGGACCACGACCGCACCCCCGGCGACCCCCTGGCGGCCGTGGCCGTCCGCGGCCTGAGCGCCCTCCCCGACCCGGACCTGCGCGCGGCCCTGGGGCGCTCCTGAGGGCCGGCGCTCCGTCAAGCGGGCGTACCGGGGCCGGTGTTCCGGCGGTTCGCCCGGGGCCGCACACGGAGCTGGCATTTCATCGGACGGGACGATGAGATGAAGGGGTCGCCATGCGGACCAGCCGGACGACGACGCTCACGCGGCAGGGGGTCGCCGTGGCGGCGCTCTGCCTCGCCCTGTGCGCCCCCGCGCCGGCCCGGGCGAGCGGGCCCGGGCCGGGGGGCGGGGGCGGGCGGGTCGACGCCGAGGATGCCGGGGCCGAGCTGGTCGTGCGACGGGCCGCCGCTGCCGCCGCCGGGCCGCGGCCGGCGGGCGGGGCTCCGGCGGCGGGGACCCGGCCCGTGGTCCGGCCCACCGCCGCCGGGCTGGAGTTCCGGCCGTGTCCCGCCGTCGAGGAACTGCCCGACCCCGTGCGGTGCGCCACCCTGCGGGTCCCGCTCGACTACGCCCGCCCCGACGGCCCGCAGATCTCCCTCACCGTCAGCCGGGTCCCCGCCACCGGCCGCGGCGGCGCCGTCCGGCAGGGCGCGCTCGTGTTCAACCCCGGCGGGCCGGGCGCCTCCGGGATGACCTTCCCGCTGCTGGCCGGCCGGCCCGCCTGGGCCCGCGTCGCGGCCGCCTACGACCTGGTCGGCTACGCCCCGCGCGGGGTCGGCCGTTCCGCCCCGCTGACCTGCCAGGACCCCGCCGAGTGGCCGAAGGGGCCGACGCAGGTCCCGGCCGAGCCCTCCGCCGCGTACAAGCGGGAGCGGCTGGACGCCGCCCGGGCCTACGCCCGGGGGTGCGCACGGCACGCCGGCCCCGCGCTCGGGTACTACACGACCCTGAACAACGCCCGCGACCTGGACGTGCTGCGGGCCGCCCTCGGCGAGCCGCGGCTGACCTTCATGGGGGCCTCGTACGGCACCTACCTCGGGGCCGTGTACGCCACCCGCCACCCCGAGCGGGTGCGCCGCATGGTCTTCGACTCGGCGGTCGACCCGGACCCGCGCCGCGTCTGGTACGCGAACAACCTCGCCCAGGCCCCGGCCTTCGAGCGCCGCTGGGCCGACTTCCGCGCCTGGGCGGCCCGCCACCACTCCGTGTACGGGCTCGGCACCACGGCGGGGGCCGTGCGGGAGAGCTACGAGAAGGTCCGCGCGGCCGTGGCCCGTACCCCGGCGGGCGGGCTCGTCGGGACGGGCGAGCTGCACGCGGCGTACCTGCAGACCGCGTACTACGACGACGTCTGGCCCGAGCGGGCCGCGGCCCTCGCCGCGTACCTGCGCGGGGACGAGGCCCCGCTCGTCCGGCAGGCGGCCCGCGACCCGGGCACGGCGCGGCGGGCGGCCAACGCGACCGCCGTCTACACGGCGGTGCTGTGCAACGACGCCCCCTGGCCCGGCGACTGGGAGACCTGGGACCGCGACAACACCGCGCTGGCCCGCCGGGCCCCCTTCGAGACCTGGGCCAACGCCTTCCTGAACCTGCCCTGCGCCTCCTGGCCGGTGTCCGAGCGGCAGCACCCCGTCAACGTCGGGGCCGTCGGGGCGGCGCCGGGCCGGCTGCCGGGGACGCTGATCGTCGCGGCGGAGCGGGACGGGGCGACGCCCCAAGCGGGCGCGCTGGAACTGCAGGGGCGGCTCGGCGCCCGGGCCGCGCTGGTCACGGAGCGGCGGGCGGGCACCCACGGGGTGGCCGGCGGACGCAACGCGTGCGTGGACCGGCATGTGGAGCGGTACCTGCTGACGGGCGCCACCCCGGGGTGGCGCGTCACGTGTGCGCCGCATCCGGAGCCCGCACCGGTGTCGCTGGACGACCGGGCAGCCGGCGCCTCCAGGGCGCTGCTGCCTCCGGCCGTCTGAACTTCCGGGCGGGATCTCCGGCTGCGTCGTTTCGGGGGCAGGGCCTCCCGATCCCCGGAGGCCACCCTTGTGTCACGGGTGTTCCTCCGGTCCTTCCCCCCAGGGGAGGTATCAGGCGAGCCCGGCGACCAGATCGGCGACGGACTTGCGGCGCCCGGTGTAGAAGGGCACCTCCTCGCGGACGTGCATGCGGGCCTCGGAGGCGCGCAGGTGGCGCATGAGGTCGACGATGCGGTAGAGCTCGTCGGCCTCGAAGGCCAGCAGCCACTCGTAGTCGCCCAGCGAGAAGGAGGCGACGGTGTTGGCGCGCACGTCGGGGTAGCCGCGGGCCATCTTGCCGTGGTCGGCGAGCATGCGGCGGCGGTCCTCGTCGGGCAGCAGGTACCAGTCGTAGCTGCGCACGAAGGGGTAGACGCTGACGTAGTCGCGGGCGACCTCGTCGGCCAGGAAGGCCGGGATGTGCGACTTGTTGAACTCGGCCGGGCGGTGCAGGGCCATGTTCGACCACACCGGCTCCAGGGCGCGGCCCAGCTTGGTGCGGCGGAACAGGTTGTAGGCGGTCTGCAGCTCGTCGGCGGTCTCGGCGTGCCACCAGATCATGATGTCCGCGTCGGCGCGCAGGCCGGAGACGTCGTAGGTGCCGCGGACCGTGATGTCCTTGGCGGCCAGCTGGTCGAACAGCTCCTGGACCTCGTCGGCGTAGCCGGTGCGGTCCTCGGGCAGGACGTCCTTCAGCTTGAAGACGGACCACAGGGTGTAGCGGATGACCTCGTTGAGGTCCTTCGCCTTCTTCCCCGCGTTGGGAATCTTCTCTGGTGCAGTCATGTGTCCATTGTCCCGTGTGCTGATCAGTGGTCTGTCCCAGGGGTGGCCGAAGCGGCGAGCACCGCGTCGGCCGCCTTCCCGGCGCTCGCGACGCAGGCGGGGATGCCGACCCCGTCGTAGAGGGCTCCGCAGACCGCGAGGCCCGGGAGGGCGGCCACGGCGGTACGGATCCGCTCGACGCGGGCGAGGTGGCCGACGGGGTACTGGGGCAGTCCGCCCTCCCAGCGGGTGACGGTGGCGGCCACCGGGCGGGCGGCCAGCCCGACGGCCTCGCCGAGGTCCCCGAGGGAGGCGTCGACCAGCTCGGAGTCCTCCCGTTCCAGGTCGCCCTCGTCGCCGTGCCGGCCGATGGAGGTGCGCAGCAGGAAGAGTTCCGGGTCGGCGCCGGCCCAGGCCCACTTGTTGCTGGAGAAGGTGGACGCCTTGATCGTGCGGCCGTCGACGGGCGGTACGAGGAACCCGCTGGCGCCGCCGTCGGCGACGGCGGCGGGCAGGTCGGAGCGCCGGAAGGCCATGGTGACCAGGGCCATGGAGGCGTACTCGGCCTCGCGCAGCGCGGCCGCGGCCGCCGGTGCGGGGCCGGCGAGCAGGCGGGCGGCGGGTCCGGCGGGGGTGGCGAGGACGACGGCGTCGGCGTCGAGTACCTCGCCGTCGGCGGTGATCCGCCAGCCGCCCGGCGTACGGGCGATCCCGCGCACGGGGGTGCCGGTGAGGATCCGCGCCCCGGCCGCCCGGCAGGCGTCGGCGACGGCAAGCGGGAGCCGGCCGATGCCGCCGGCGATCCCGGCGAAGAAGGCGCCGGTGGCGGCCGCGCCGGTGACGGTGGTCCGCTCGGCGGCCGCGCGGGCCGCGGCGCCGCTCTGGAGGGAGCGGACGCTGTCGGTGAGCGTGGGGTGGGTGCGTACGGCCTGGTAGAGGGCGGGGACGGCGGCGCGCATCGAGATGCGGTAGGCGTCGCCCGCGTAGACCCCTCCGAGCAGCGGTTCGACGAGCCGGTCGACGACCTCGCGCCCCATGCGGGCGGCGACGTACTCGCCGACGGCGACGTCCTCGCCGACCTCGGTGGGCGGCAGCGCGGTGTCGGCGGCGATGCGGGCGAGGCCCTCGGCGGACAGGACGCCGGAGGCGGCGAGCGGGGCGGTGTCGCCGGGGACGCCCATGACGTGCCCCTTGGGCATGTCGCGCAGGGCGCCGCGGGTCCACAGCCGGGCGGTGGCGGTGGCCGGGGGCTGGAGGGCGTCGCCGAGGCCGACGGCCCGGGCCAGCTCCAGGGCCTCGGGGCGGCGGGCGAGCACGGATTCGGCGCCGAGGTCGACGGGGAGTCCCGCGAGCTCTCCGGCGTGCAGCTTGCCGCCGAGGCGCGGGCCGGCCTCCAGGAGGGTGACGCGGAGCCCGTCGCCGAGGAGCCGGTGGGCGGCCGCGAGGCCGGAGATGCCGCCGCCGATGACGACGACGTGCCGCGGGGAGCCCGGCCGGTCCGTACGTGTGTCCGCTTCGTGCATGAACACATCGTCTCAGACCGGGTGGTGAGGCCTGAACGTGACCGCATCGGGACCGGCTCGGGACCTGGCGGGCGAAACCCGCGGGGGGTCCGCGGGCGTCGAAACGGGGACATCAGCCGATCCTCCGGGGGTACTGACGATGTACACGCTCCACAGACACCGCGGCGCCGTGGCGCTGGCCGGCCTCTCGCTCGCGGGGGCCCTCGCGCTCACGGGCTGCGGGGCCGACGGCGGCGCGAAGCCCTCCTCGGACCGGGCGGCGGTCGCCGGGCCCCGGGAGGGCGGGGCCGCGCAGGGCAAGCCGGGGGCCGGGGCGGCCGCGCCCCCGTCGGCGGCGCAGGACGCCAAGGCCGGGACGCAGGCGCCGGTGCGGCCGCACGTCATCCGTACGGGGAAGCTGGGCATCGAGACGTCCGAGCCGCAGAAGGCCCTGGCGGCGGCCCGTACGGCGGCGGAGGGCGCGGGCGGCTACGTCGGCAACGAGTCCACCGAGCGCGGCGGGGACGGCCGGATGACCTCGACGCTGACGCTGCGGGTGCCGGGCGACAAGTTCGACTCGGTGATCGGCTCGCTGGAGGGCAGCGGGAAGCTGCTGCACCGGAAGGTCGAGGCGCAGGACGTGACCGAGAAGGTCGCCGACGTCGACAGCCGGGTGAAGTCGCAGCAGGCCAGCGTGGCCCGGGTGCGGGAGATGATGGAGAAGGCCTCGGCGCTGAGCGACGTGGTGATGCTGGAGGGCGAGCTGAGCCGGCGTCAGTCCGACCTGGAGTCGCTGCTGGCCCAGCAGAACGCGCTGAAGGACCAGACGGCGATGGGCACGGTCACGGTGTCCGTCTCGGAGCCGGCGCCCGCCGCCGTGGAGCGCGAGGACGAGGAGCCGGGCCTCGGTGACGCGCTGGGCGGCGGCTGGGGCGTGTTCGTGACGCTGGTGCGCTACCTCGCGCTGGCGCTCGCGGCGGTGCTGCCGTTCGGGATCGCCGCGGCCCTGCTGGTCCTCGGGTTCAAGGCGTACCGCAGGCTCCGCCCGGCGAAGCCGAAGACGGGCCCGGCCCGCACCCTGGTGCCCCGGCAGGCGCCCGCGCAGGCCGCGGCCCCCGCCGCGGCGCCCGGGCGGTCCGACGCCCCTGGAGCGGATCTCCAGGACTGACGGCGGGTCCGCCCGTAGCGTGTCCCCGTAGGCGCAGGATGCGGCAGGAGGCGGGGCGGACGATGGCGGTGGAACGACTGGTGGTGGTCGGCGGTGACGCGGCGGGGATGTCCGCCGCGTCACAGGCGCGGCGGCTGAAGGGCCCGGCGGAGCTGGAGATCGTCGCGTTCGAGCGCGGGCACTTCACCTCGTACTCCGCGTGCGGGATCCCGTACTGGGTCGGCGGGCAGGTCGGCGGCCGGGACGAGCTGATCGCCCGCACCCCCGAGGAGCACCGCGCCCGGGGCATCGACCTGCGCACGCGCACGGAGGTGGTGGAGCTCGACGTGGCGGGCCGCCGGGTGCGTTCCCGGGACCTGGAGAGCGGCGCCGAGTCCTGGACGGGCTACGACAAGCTGGTCCTGGCGACCGGTGCCCGCCCGGTCCGGCCGAAGCTGCCGGGGATCGGCGCGCACGGGGTGCACGGGGTCCAGTCGCTGGACGACGGCCAGCGCCTGATGGACGACCTGGAGCGGACGCCGGGCCGCCGGGCGGTGGTGGCCGGCGCGGGCTACATCGGCGTGGAGATGGCCGAGGCCCTGGTGAACCGGGGCTTCGAGGTCACGGTGCTGCACCGGGGGCCGCAGCCGATGTCCACCCTGGACCCGGACATGGGCGGTCTGGTGCACTCCGCGATGAACGCCATGGGCATCGTGACGGTCGCCGGCGCGGACGTGGCGAAGATCCTCACGGACGAGGAGGGCCGGGCCCGCGCGGTGGCCACCGCGGACGGGCGCGAGTACCCGGCGGACGTGGTCGTGCTCGGCATCGGCGTGGAGCCGCGCACGGCGCTGGCCCGGGCCGCCGGGCTGCCGCTCGGCGAGTCGGGGGGCCTGCTGACGGACCTGTCGATGCGGGTCCGGGGCCACGAGGACATCTGGGCCGGCGGCGACTGCGTGGAGGTCCTGGACCTGGTGGCGGGCCGGACGCGGCACATCCCGCTGGGCACGCACGCCAACAAGCACGGCCAGGTGATCGGTTCGAACGCGGGCGGCGGCTACGCCACCTTCCCGGGTGTCGTCGGGACGGCGGTCAGCAAGGTCTGCGACCTGGAGATCGCCCGTACGGGGCTGCGCGAGAAGGACGCGCGGGAGGCGGGCCTGCGGTACGTGACGGCCGCCATCCGCTCGACGAACACGGCGGGCTACTACCCGGGGGCCCGGGAGATGACGGTCAAGATGCTGGCGGAGCGGCGCACGGGCCGGCTGCTCGGCGTGCAGATCGTCGGCGGTGCCGGGGCCGCGAAGCGGGTGGACGTGGCGGCGGTCGCGCTGACGGCGGGGATGACGGTGGAGCAGGTGGTCGCGCTGGACCTGGGCTACGCCCCGCCGTTCTCTCCCGTGTGGGACCCGGTGCTGGTGGCGGCCCGCAAGGCCGTCTCCGCCGTCCGCTCCGCGGGGGTGTAGCCCTGCGGGGCCGGTCCCCTACCCGCCCTTCCACCGTTCCCCGGGGCTCTGCCCCGGACCCCGTACGGGCGCTGCGCGCCCGCGCCTCAAACGCCGGCGGGGCTGGAGGATCCAGCCCCGCCGGCGTTTGAGGCGCGGGGTTTGGGGCGGAGCCCCAAGGAACGGAGGAAGGGCGGGGCGGGGAGTGGCGCCGCAGGCACCGCCCCCGGCCCGCCGCGTACGGCTAGCGCTGCGTGCGGGTGTGGACGTAGTCCACCAGGCGGGTCAGCGCGTCCGGGTCGGTCGTCGGCAGGACACCGTGGCCGAGGTTGAAGACGTGGCCCTCCAGGCCGGCGGCGGCCGCCAGGACCTCGTCCGTCTTGGCCTGGACGGCCTCCGGGGTGGAGAAGAGGACGGCGGGGTCCAGGTTGCCCTGGAGCGCCTTGCCGGGGCCGACGCGGCGCGCGGCCTCGTCCAGCGAGACGCGGTAGTCGACGCCCACGACGTCCGCGCCGGCCTCGCCCATCAGGCCGAGCAGCTCGCCCGTGCCCACGCCGAAGTGGATCCGCGGGACGCCGTACGAGGCGACGGACTCCAGGACCTTCGCGGAGGCCGGCATGACCGAGCGGCGGTAGTCCGCCGGGGCCAGGGCGCCGACCCAGGAGTCGAAGAGCTGGACCGCGGAGGCGCCGGCCTCGATCTGGACCTTGAGGAAGGACGAGGTGATCTCGGCGAGGCGGTCCAGCAGGTCCGCCCACAGCCCGGGGTCCCCGTACATCAGGGCCTTGGTGTGCTCGTGGTTCTTGGACGGGCCGCCCTCGACGAGGTAGCTCGCGAGGGTGAAGGGCGCGCCGGCGAAGCCGATCAACGGCGTGCCGCCGAGTTCACCCGTGAGCATGCCGATGGCCTCGGTGACGTACGCGACGTCCTCCGGGGTGAGGTCGCGCAGCTGTGCGAGGTCCTCGCGGCGGCGGATCGGCTGGGCGACGACGGGGCCGATGCCCGGCTTGATGTCCAGGTCGACGCCGATGGCCTTCAGCGGGACCACGATGTCGGAGAAGAAGATCGCCGCGTCCACGTCGTGCCGCCGCACGGGCTGCATGGTGATCTCGGTGACCAGGTCGGGGCGCATGCAGGACTCCAGCATGGCCGTGCCCTCGCGCACCTTGCGGTACTCGGGGAGTGAGCGGCCGGCCTGCCTCATGAACCACACCGGCGTGTGGGGCACCGGCTCCCGCCGGCACGCCTTCAGGAAGGCGGAATCGTACGTCTGGCTCGGCGGGCCCTGGGGGCGGTCGTTGGCGCTCACGACCCAAATCTTCGCACGTATGAAGAAGTGCCCGGCCCGGCGCGGGTGTCCCTGCGCCGTACGGACGCTCGTTCCGCCTAGTCTTCCCGGCATGGCTGCGGCTCAGGGACGATTTTCAGATGGCGCCGAGGGTACGGACAGCGCGAAGGAGAGTTCGGTCCCGCTCCCGTTCCGGCGGGCGGTCGACGGCTTGCGCAAGGCGCGGCTGCGGCCCGGGATCGAGATCGAGCCGGTGAAGCCGCCCCAGCGGCTGGCGCCGTACGCGTACGCGCTGGAGGCCGCGATCGTGGACGGGGAGGACGACCTGGCCGACGGCCGGCTGATCCTGCTCCACGATCCGGCCGGGCACGACGCCTGGCAGGGAGCGTTCCGGCTGGTGACGCTGGTGCGGGCGGAGCTGGAGCCGGAGATGGCGGCGGACCCGCTGCTGGCCGAGGTGTGCTGGTCCTGGCTGACGGGTGCGCTGGAGGCGCGCGGGCTGGGGTACGGGGAGGCGAGCGGCACCGTCACGATGGCGGCCTCGCACTACTTCGGCGGGCTTTCGGAGCGGCGTCCGGCGACGCAGATCGAGATCCGGGCCTCGTGGACGCCGCGCGAGGGGGCGGGCGGGGTGCCGGACACGACCGCGCACCTGGCGGCCTGGTGCGAGCTGCTGTGCCAGATCGCGGGGCTGCCGCCGGTGGGGCCGACGGACAACGTCACGGGCGTGGTGTCCCTGCCACAGCGGCGCGGTCCGCACCACCCGTAGCCGGGCGTTCCGAGGGGGCCGTACGGGCGCGTTCCGCTGCCCGCGTGCGTACCCGTGACGACCGCTCGTTGTCATAACGGCGCGTCAGAACGACGCGGGCCGGGCGGCCTTCTGATCATCCCTTGATCGATCGTGCGTCCGAATTGCCCGAATTGTTACTCACCAAATCGTGATCATTCCCTAAAGCCGGGTGGGTGACGTGCCGAAGGAGTCAGTGACCATCCGCACGGTGCGAACCGGCTTCCTTCCCCGAGCCGGCCGTCCCGCCACTCCCCCAGGAGGCCTAGGTGTCCGTTCTTCTCGAGCAGCCCGCAAGCCTGGTCGCCTACCGCCCGAACAAGCCGACGGCCATGGTCGTCGTGGCCGACCCGCGCGTCCGTTCCACCGTGACCCGCCATCTGTGGGCCCTCGGAGTCCGTGACGTGATCGAGGCGTCGTCCATCGCGGAGGCCCGCCCCCGCGTCGGCAGCCCGCGCGACATCTGCGTGGCCGACGTACACCTGCCCGACGGTTCCGGTCTCACCCTGCTCTCCGAGACCCGCGCCGCGGGCTGGCCGAACGGCCTGGCCCTGTCCGCCGCCGATGACATCGGTGCCGTGCGCAACGCCCTCGCGGGCGGAGTGAAGGGCTACGTCGTCACCGGTACGCGGACCAACATCGGGCTCCCCACCCGGCCCGGCGCCGCCCCCATCGGTGCCGCCGCCGCACGCATGCACCGCCGCCCCCCGGGTGCCCCGAGCCACCCGGGCGGCTACCGAGAGCTCTCCGGCCGCGAGGTCGAGGTCCTGCGCCTCGTCGCGGAGGGCCAGTCCAACAAGGCCATCGGCGTCTCGATGGGTCTGTCCGCCCTGACCGTCAAGTCCCACCTCGCCCGGATCGCCCGCAAGCTGGGCACCGGCGACCGGGCCGGGATGGTCGCCGTCGCACTGCGGACGGGGATCATCCACTGATCCGCCCCGAGGCTCCCGGGCGAACCGCCGGGAGGCCCCGGGAACCGGCCGCCGTTCTCCCCCTCGCGCCCGTCGACGGAACGTTCCGGCGACGGGCGCGTCACATACACGGATACCCTTGACCGGTGACCGACGCCCAAGAGACCGCAGCACACCTGCGCACCACCACCGGGGGCGGCCCCCCGGACGCCGAGGTTCCGTCCGATGGGCAGCCGACGCCGATCCCCTTGCTGGAGCCCCGTGAGGGCATTCCGCCGGTCGTCGCCGACGCCGACGCCCTCGCCCGGGTCGTCGCGGCCTTCGCCGCCGGCACCGGGCCCGTGGCCGTCGACGCCGAGCGCGCCTCCGGCTACCGGTACGGCCAGCGCGCCTACCTCGTACAGCTGCGCCGCGAGGGCGCGGGCTCCGCGCTCGTGGACCCGGTGGGCTGTCCGGACCTGTCCGCGCTGGGCGAGGCGCTGTCCGGTACCGAATGGATCCTGCACGCCGCCACCCAGGACCTGCCGTGCCTGCGGGAAATAGGCATGGTGCCCACCTCGCTCTTCGACACCGAGCTGGCCGGCCGCCTGGCGGGCTTCCCCCGGGTCGGACTCGGCGCGATGGTGGAGAGCGTGCTCGGCTACGCCCTGGAGAAGGGGCACTCCGCCGTCGACTGGTCCACCCGGCCGCTCCCCGAGCCCTGGCTGCGCTACGCGGCGCTCGACGTGGAGCTGCTGGTGGACCTGCGGGACGCGCTGGAGAAGGAACTGGAGCGGCAGGGCAAGCTGGAGTGGGCCCGCCAGGAGTTCGACGCCATCGCCTCGGCCCCGCCCGCCCCTCCCCGCAAGGACCCCTGGCGCCGCACGTCCGGCATGCACAAGGTGCGCCGCCGCCGGCAGATGGCGGTCGTCCGGGAGCTGTGGGAGTCCCGCGACCGCATCGCGCAGCGCCGGGACGTCTCCCCCGGCAAGGTGCTGGGCGACGCCGCGATCGTGGAGGCGGCCCTGGCCCTCCCCGCGAACGTGCACGCCCTGTCCTCCCTGCCCGGGTACGGGCAGCGGATGGGCCGGCGCCAGCTGGACCAGTGGATGGCGGCCGTGGACCGGGCGAAGGCCCTGCCCGAGAGCGAGCTGCCGCAGCCCGGGGCCTCCCCCTCCGGCCCGCCCCCGCCGCGTTCCTGGGCGGACAAGGACCCGGCCGCCGCGGCCCGGCTCGCGGCGGCCCGCACCGCCGTCTCGACGCTGGCCGAGCGGCTGAACCTGCCGCAGGAGAACCTGATCACTCCGGACACCGTGCGCCGGCTGTGCTGGGAGCCCCCCAAGCGGCTCGACGCGGACACGGTGGCGCAGGCCCTGGCCGGCCACGGCGCCCGCCCCTGGCAGATCGAGCAGGTGACCCCGGTGCTGGTCACGGCCCTGGCCGCGACCGCCTGACCCCGGCACCACGAAAACCCCGGCACCCCCGAAAGCCCCCGGCCCCCGGCCGGGGGCTTTCGCGCTGTCCCCGCGCGCCCCGCGGGAGTGTGACCTTCGCCGCTCCTCGGGGAGGGGGTGTGCACATTGGTTACCCGCAAGTAGCATGGGCCGGGTGAGCGGGCGCTCAGCCATACCGGCCGGGTCGCCCCCGCGCAGCAGCGCCATCCCGTACCTGGAGGAGAGCCAACGTGCCTCGTACCGTCAGGGACGTCGTCTTCGTCGACGGCGTCCGCACCCCGTTCGGCAAGGCGGGCCCGAAGGGCATCTACCACGAGACCCGCGCCGACGACCTCGTCGTGAAGGCGATCCGGGAGCTGCTGCGCCGCAACCCGGACCTGGACCCCAAGAAGATCGACGAGGTCGCCATCGCCGCGACCACGCAGATCGGCGACCAGGGCCTGACGCTGGGCCGCACGGCCGGCATCCTCGCGGGCCTCCCCCAGTCCGTCCCGGGCTACTCCATCGACCGCATGTGCGCCGGCGCGCTGACCGCCGTGACCGCCGTCGCGGGCGGTGTGGCCTTCGGTGCGTACGACGTCGCCCTCGCCGGCGGTGTCGAGCACATGGGCCGCCACCCCATGGGCGAGGGCGTCGACCCGAACCCGCGCTTCGTCTCCGAGAAGCTGGTCGACGAGTCCGCCCTGTTCATGGGCATGACCGCCGAGAACCTGCACGACCGGTACCCGACGATCACCAAGCTCCGCGCCGACGAGTACGCCGTGCGCTCGCAGGAGAAGGCCGCCAAGGCGTACGCCGACGGCAAGATCCAGCAGGACCTGGTCCCGATCTCGGTGCGCAACACCAACGCGGAGGTCGGTGAGACGGGCTGGGGCCTGGTCACCTCCGACGAGCCGATGCGCCCGGGCACCACGCTGGAGAACCTGGCGAACCTGAAGACCCCCTTCCGTACGCACGGCCGGGTCACCGCGGGCAACGCCGCCGGTCTCAACGACGGTGCCACCGCCGCGATCATCGCGTCCGAGGACTTCGCCCGCGAGAACAACCTCCCGGTCAAGATGCGCCTCGTCTCCTACTCCTTCGCGGGCGTGGAGCCGGAGGTCATGGGTTACGGCCCGATCCCGGCGACCGAGAAGGCCCTGGCCCAGGCCGGCCTGACGATCGACGACATCGGTCTGTTCGAGGTCAACGAGGCCTTCGCCGTGCAGGTGCTGGCCTTCCTGGAGCACTACGGCATCGCCGACGACGACGCCCGTGTGAACCAGTACGGCGGCGCCATCGCCTTCGGTCACCCGCTGGCCTCCTCCGGCGTCCGCCTGATGACGCAGCTGGCCCGCCAGTTCGAGGAGCAGCCGCACGTCCGCTACGGCCTGACCACCATGTGCGTCGGCTTCGGCATGGGCGCCACGGTCATCTGGGAGAACCCGAACTTCAACGCCGAGGGAGACTCCAAGTGAGCACCACCGCTGAGCTCCTGAAGGGTGCGGCCGAGCTGTTCCCGGACGAGGTCGTCACGTCCGCGCACGTCCGCCACCTGGACCTGCCGTTCGGCGCCGGGCGCTTCGCCCTCATCACGCTGGACAACGGCTTCGACCACACCAAGCCGACCACCTTCGGCCCCCAGTCCCTCGCCAACCTGAACGCGGCGATCGACCAGGTCGAGCAGGAGGCCGCGGCCGGCTCCATCGTCGGCGCGGGCATCACCGGCAAGCCGTTCATCTTCGCGGTCGGCGCCGACCTCAAGGGCGTCGAGCTGCTGAAGAAGCACGACGAGGCGCTCGCCATCGGCAAGGGCGGCCACGACGTCTTCAAGCGCCTCTCCGCGCTGGCCGTCCCCACCTTCGCGTACTACAACGGCGCGGCGATGGGCGGCGGTGTCGAGGTCGGCCTGCACTGCTCGTACCGCACCGTCTCGAAGGCCATCCCGGCCTTCTCGCTGCCCGAGGTCTTCCTCGGCCTGGTTCCGGGCTGGGGCGGCTGCGCCATCCTCCCGAACCTGATCGGCGCGGAGCGCGCGGTCTCGGTCATCATCGAGAACTCGCTCAACCAGAACCGACAGCTGAAGGGCAAGCAGGTCTTCGAGCTCGGCATCGCCGACGCGATCTTCGAGGGCGCCGACTTCCTGGAGCAGTCCCTCATCTGGACCGCGAAGGTCCTCAAGGGCGAGACCGAGGTCGTACGCGCCGAGGTCGACCGCGGCGAGGCCTGGGACGCGGCCGTCGCCAAGGGCCGCTCCATCGCGGACTCCAAGGTGCACGGCGCCGCTCCGGCCGCCTACCGCGCGCTGGAGATCATCGCCGCGGCCAAGGACGGCGACCTCCAGGCCGGCTTCGACGCCGAGGACAAGGCTCTGGCCGACCTCATCATGGGCGGCGAGCTGCGCTCGGGCATCTACGCCTTCAACCTGGTCCAGAAGCGCGGCAAGCGCCCGGCCGGTGCCCCGGACAAGTCCCTGGCGCGTCCGGTCACCAAGGTCGGCGTCGTCGGCGCGGGCCTGATGGCCTCGCAGCTGGCGCTGCTGTTCCTGCGCCGCCTGGAGGTGCCGGTGGTCCTCACCGACATCGACCAGGAGCGCGTGGACAAGGGCGTGGGCTACGTCCACGCCGAGATCCAGAAGCTGCTCGGCAAGGGCCGCATCAACCAGGACAAGGCCAACCGCCTGACCGCCCTGGTGACCGGTGTCCTGGACAAGGCCGAGGGCTTCGCGGACGCGGACTTCATCATCGAGGCCGTGTTCGAGGAGATGTCCGTCAAGCAGAAGGTGTTCGCGGAGGTCGAGGCGGTCGCCCCGGCGCACGCGATCCTCGCCACCAACACCTCCTCGCTGTCGGTGTCGGAGATGGCCTCCAAGCTCCGGCACCCGGAGCGCGTGGTCGGCTTCCACTTCTTCAACCCGGTCGCGATCCTCCCGCTGCTGGAGATCGTCCGCGGTGAGCAGACGGACGACGCCTCCCTGGCCACGGCCTTCGGCGTCGCCAAGAAGCTGAAGAAGACCGCGGTCCTGACGAAGGACGCCCCGGCGTTCGTCGTGAACCGCATCCTGACCCGCTTCATGGGCGAGATCCAGAACGTCATCGACGAGGGCACCCCGGTCGCCACGGCGGAGAAGGCCATCGAGCCGCTCGGCCTGCCGATGTCCCCGCTGGTGCTGCTGGAGCTCGTCGGCCCGGCGATCGGCCTGCACGTCTCCGAGACGCTGAACCGTTCCTTCCCGGAGCGCTTCACCGTCTCCCCGAACCTCAAGCGCGTGGTCGAGGCCGGCAAGCGCGGCTTCTACGTCTACTCCGCCGAGAACGGGTTCAAGCCGGAGCTGGACCCCGAGGTCGCCGCCCTCCTGGTGCAGGGCGACTCCGTCCTCACCGAGGAGCAGGTCCGCGACCGCGTCCTGGACGCGGTGGCGCAGGAGATCGGCCTGATGCTGGAGGAGGGTGTCGTGGCCGAGGCCCAGGACATCGACCTCTGCCTCATCACCGGTGCGGGCTGGCCCTTCCACCTGGGCGGCATCACCCCGTACCTGGACCGTGAGGGCGTCTCGGAGCGGGTGAACGGCAAGAAGTTCCTCGCCCCGGGCGTCGCCAGCGTCCCGGCGTAACACCGCGGGCAGCAACGCGAAGGGCCCGTCCGCACCTGGTGCGGACGGGCCCTTTCCCGTATGCCTTCCCCGTATGCCCGCCGCGTGGCGGCTACGGCTCCCAGCTACCGGCGGCCGAGCCGGCCGGTCTTGACCAGGCGCTGGGCCGCCGGCGAGTCCGGGTTGATGCCGAGCGCCCGCCGCCCCGCCGTCAGGCGCAGGTCGTCGCCGCGCTTGCCCAGCTTGGCGGCGGTCTCCGCGATCCGCAGCCACACCATGGCGCGCCCGCTGTCGGCGCAGACCTCGGCGGCCCGCTCGATCAGCTGCCTGGCCCGGTCGGTCTCCTTGCGGCGGATGTGGGCCTGGGCCATGCCGAGGAGCAGTTCCAGGTTCTCCTGCTCGGCGAGCAGGCGCGCGCCGACCTCCAGGACGCCCTGGTCGTCCTTGGCCTCGACGAGCGAGGCGAAGCCGCTCATCGAGACGTCGGTGACGGGCGCCTCCTCCGGCTCGCGACGCTCCCCGGTGCTGCGCAGGGTCCAGCCCAGGCCGCGCCGCCACTTCCAGGTGCGCGGGCCGGGCAGTTCCAGGCGGGTGCGGGTGCGTTCGTTGAAGTGCATGGCCAGCTCGGGGCGCTCCTCCCACCGGTCGACGGCCGCGGCGATGTACGCCTCGGCCACCGGGCGCAGGAAGCCGAACCGCTTGGGCTGCATGCAGTAGCCCACGGCCTGGACGTACGGGGTGACCTCGGTCCGGACGTGTTCGGCGTCGAGGATCCGGTCCACCGGGGCGGCCGCCGGGTCCTCCAGGTCGGGGACCAGGGCGTGGGTGAGGGTGGCGGGGATCCGGTTGCTGTTGGCGTAGGGCCGCATGCGCCGGACGACCTCCAGGGCGCCGGTCTGGGCGACGGGGATCCCGTACAGGGCGCGGGCGGTGAACAGGCCGGTGGAGAAGCAGCCGATCACCCGGCCGGGGCGCAGGTACGCGAAGACGGTCTCGGCGAGGACCGGGACGTCCAGCACGAGGAAGGGGACGCCTGCCTCGCGGGCCGCGCCGGCGAGGGCGTCGGAGAGGGCGGAGGGGGCGGAGGGGTGGGGTTTGAAGACGACGGCGGTGTGGCCGAGCCGTACGGCGTGCTCGAACATGCGCCGGTGCAGGTCCTCTTCCTCCTCCTCGGTGAGGATGCCGAGCGGGGAGAGGTACTGGCCGAGGAGGAGCGCGGTCCCCGGGCCTCCCCGGGCGAGCTGCCGTGGGATCGCCCGGTCGAGGATCGGACGGCACTCCTCGGTGAGCTCCGCCAGCAGTTCGAGCACGGCGCCGGTGTGCACGGGCCGCGAGGGGATCCCGTACTCGGTGAGGAGCATGGGCAGCAGGGCCGGGACGAGGTCGAGGTAGAGGACCTGGGCGATCCGCCCGTGCAGGGGACGGGGCAGGTCGTCGCGGGTGGGGCCGTAGCTCATGACGCCGTCGGCGTACACGGCGAGGGTGGCGTCGGAGAAGATCTTGCAGAGCGTCTGGGCGGGCTTGACCTGGATCGACTCGACGACGAGTTCCAGGGGCCCGGGCCGGATGGCCATCTTCTCCGCCATGACGGTGCGCCACAGGGGGGCGTCCTCGTCGCGGGGGGCCCACACCGCGGGGTGGAAGGGGTAGATGAGGTCGTTCCAGTAGACGACCCGGTGGAAGCGCCTGAGGACGGCGGCGGCGCCGGGCATGTGGTGCAGCGGGGTGGCGACTTCGGGGATGTCGACGTTGTTGCAGACGAGCAGGACCCGCTCGCGGTCGTCCCGGCCGAACTGCCCGGCGTCGATGGCGGCGGCCACCGTCATGGCGCCGTAGAGGGTGGAGGCGGCGAATATCCGGGTCATCGGGCGGCGGCGCCCTGGTGCTGCGACATGAGTTCCCTGAGCTTGGTCACGCGTGCGGAGTCCATTCCCGCCAGGGTTCCTTCCAGGATGTCCTGGGGGAGGTCGAAGAGGATCTGCGCGCCGCGTGCGCGCAGCAGGTCCCGGGTGAGTTCCTCGTACTGCTCCTCGCGGCCCAGGTGGATGACGATGAGCGCGCACAGGGTCCGCATGGCCTTGAAGGACAGTTCGTATCCGCGCGGGTGGTGGGAGAGCTCGTCGAAAATCATCCGGAAGGCGGGGAGGAAGTCCAGCTGCCGTTCGTCGGGGACCTTGGTGAGGGAAGTGGACACGTCGCGGCGGTAGAAGACGCCGTGGAGGTCGACCACTCCGAAGGACCGCATCCGCAGGTGCAGCTTGTAGAACCAGGGGCGGTCCTCGGCGGTGCGCAGGCTCTCGTCGAAGAAGAGGGCGTCGGCCTGCCGCAGCCGTTCACGGTCGTAGATGCCGGCCCAGGACTGCGGGTAGTCCATGAAGGTGGAGGCGTCGACGGGGCCTATGTAGTCGGCGGGATCGAGCGGGAGGGCCCTCGGCGCGAGCGGCGCCATGACGATCTTCCGCTTTCTTCCGTACACGCGGACGTGGCCGGTGCGCAGGAAATCCACACCGGACTCGCTCATCCAGCCGACCAGTTGCGCGAGATATCCGGGGGCGTACCAGTCGTCGCCGTCGAGGAAGGTGAAGAAACGGCCGCGGGCGGCGGCCAGGCCGATGTTGCGGGTGGCCGAAATGCCGAGGTTCCGCTCGTTGCGGATCAGTACGGCGCCGGGAATCCCGGGGACCATCTCCCGCAGTATCTCCGACGTGCCGTCGACGGAGCAGTCGTCCACGACGATGAACTCGAAGTCCTCCCGGGCATTGAGCGCCAAGGACTTGAGCGCCGTCCGGCAGAACTCCCGGACGTCACACATCGCGACGATTACCGAAAGGGTCACCACCGGAGCACTCACCTTCTCCCCCTTGCCCACACACGTCCGCCGGAGCCGCACGGACGGACCGGACATCATGATAGGAGCGCCCGGAGAGGCACCCGGATCCTCCGGGTGTGACGTACAACTCCCCCGGCCGTCGAAGCCTTTCCGTGACACATAAGGCTCAGGTGAGCATGTAGGGTCTATGGGGCCCGGCGGCAGTCCCGCCCCTGGCCCGCGCCGGCCGCGGGCACGCCGACGGCAGTTGGGCTCCGCCGACCGACCGGGAATCACCAAGTGCGCATCCACGTGCTCGCAGACTCCGACACCCGCTGGAAATGGGGCGCGGGGCTGGCCGTGGGCCTGGCACCGGGCAGCGAGGTGCACGCCCACATGCTGCGCGGCCGCAGCACGCCGACGGCGCGCCAGCTGGCGGAGGTCGGCATCACCCCCGCCTCGATCACCGAGGCCACGCTCGCCGGTTTCGCGGCGGCACCGGAACTCGACGGAGCGGATCTGATCATCCTGGGCACGGTCGGCGGCGCCACCCACGCCGCCCTGCACGCGCTCGCCCGCCGGTTCGCCGGGGCGCCGCGGCGGCCGGTACTGATGACGGGTTACGTGGGCGTCGTCTACGAGAAGATGGCCGACGGCCTCCTGCTGCGGGCCGGCGCCGACATCGTCCTCGCCAACAGTCCGTTCGACCGGCGCCGATTCACCGAGGTGTACGAGCCGCTCGGAATTCCCGTTTCCTGCATCGTCCAGACGGCGCTCCCCTTCCTCGACCAGAGGCCTTACGACGCGAACCGCACGCACGCGGCCCACCCCTATACGGTGTGCTTCGCCGTCCAGCCGTCGGTGCCCGCCGACCGCGGCGGCCGCCTTTACCTGCTGCGCCGCGCGATATCCCATGCGCGGCTGCGCCCGGGACGCGACGTACTGGTCAAACTCCGCAGCAGGCCCGGTGAGGCGACCACCCATGTGGAGGCCTTCCACTACCAGGTGCTCGCGGAACAGCTGGAAGAGCCGCTGCCGCCGAATCTGCATTTCGTCTACGGGAACATGTCGGACACTCTCGACCGCACGGACCTGCTCGTGACGGTCAGTTCCACGGCCGCCCTGGAATCGATGCACCGGGGAATGCCGACCGCGATCCTCAGCGACCTCGGAGTCCGGGAAGTCCACGGAAACCACTATTTCACCGGTTCCGGATGCGTCACCGACTGGACCGCGATAGACGAGGGCGCCGCCCCGCTCGCGGACGAATCCTGGACGGCCGACCAGGGAATCCGCGCGGTGAATCCGTACGGGGAACTGCGCCGCCGCATCGAGCAGTTGCGCGGCACCGCGCTGCCGCCGATATCCCCGTACTACACGGCCGACAGCGCACCCGAATACGTGGGGGCGCTGCTGCGCCGCCGGGGGCTGAACCCGGACGGCTCCCCCGGCGCGGCGGCCGCCGCCCGACGCCCGAGCGGCCCCATGCGGCGCACCTCCCGCCGCGTGCTCAAGGTCGCCTACCAGTTCGGGGTCCAGCGCGTGGCCCCGAAGATCCAGCAGTGGGGCGGCGTGTGACCGCCCCCGTCGTACCGGCACCCCAGGGGGAAGCCTCGTGAACGTCACCGCCGTCATACCCGCCCGGGGCGGCTCCAAGGGCATCCCCGGCAAGAACACCGCCGAGGTCGGCGGGGTACCCCTCGTCGCCCGGGCCGTGCTCGCCTGCCGGGGCGCCGCCCACGTCGGCCGGGTGGTGGTCTCCACTGACGACGCGTCGATCGCCCGCGCCGCCGTCGCGGCGGGCGCGGAGGTCGTCGACCGGCCGGCGGAGCTGGGCTCGGACCGGGCGTCCAGCGAGTCCGCTCTGCTGCACGCCCTGGACGTGCTGGAGGAACGTCACTGCGAGCCGGTGGACGTCCTCGTCTTCGTGCAGTGCACGAGCCCCTTCACCACCCCGGAGGAGGTCGAGGAGACCGTCCTGGCCGTGCTGCGCGACGGCGCCGACTCGGCCTTCACCGCCGTGCCCTTCCACGGCTTCCTCTGGGGCACCGGGCCCGCCGGGGCACAGCCCGGCCACCACGCGCACGGGATCAACCACGACAGCTCCGTACGCCTGCGCCGCCAGGACCGCACCCCCGAGTACCTGGAGTCGGGCGCCGTCTACGCCATGCGCGCCGAAGGCTTCCGCCGGCACGGCCACCGCTTCTTCGGCCGGACCCAGCTCGTCCCCACCGCCCCCGAGCGGGCCGTCGAGATCGACGAGCCCGGCGACCTCGCCCGGGCCCGGGCCCTGGCCCCCCTCCTCGACGCCCCGCGGACCCCGGCGGCCACGCCGTCGCCGGTCCCCTCGCGAAACCCCTCGCAGTACCCCGGAAAGGAACTCTGAACAGTGGTGCACAGCAGCCGAATCCGCCGGATCGGGAACAAGGAGGTCGGCCCCGGCCGGCCCACCTACGTGATCGGCGAGATCGGGATCAACCACAACGGTGAGCTCGCCAACGCCCTCGCGCTGATCGACGCGGCCGCCGACGCGGGCTGCGACGCCGTCAAGTTCCAAAAGCGCACCCCCGAGATATGCACGCCGCGCGACCAGTGGGGCATCGAGCGGGACACCCCCTGGGGCCGGATGACGTACATCGACTACCGCCACCGCGTCGAGTTCGGCGAGGACGAGTACCGGGCCATCGGCGAGCACTGCGCCGAGCGCGGCATCGCCTGGTTCGCCTCCCCGTGGGACACCGAGGCCGTGACCTTCCTGGAGAAGTTCGACGTCCCGGCCCACAAGGTGGCCTCCGCCTCGCTGACCGACGACGAGCTGCTGCTCGCCCTGCGCGCCACCGGCAAGACGGTCATCCTGTCCACCGGCATGTCCACCCCGCAGCAGATCCGGCACGCCGTGGAGGTGCTGGGCAGCGCGAACGTCGTCCTGCTGCACGCCACCTCGACGTACCCGGCCAAGGCCGAGGAGCTCAACCTGCGCGTCATCAACACGCTCCAGGAGGAGTACCCCAACGTCCCCATCGGCTACTCCGGCCACGAGACGGGCCTGCAGACCACCGTCGCCGCCGTCGCCCTCGGCGCCTGCGCCGTGGAACGGCACATCACCCTGGACCGCGCCATGTGGGGCTCCGACCAGGCCGCCTCCGTCGAGCCGGGGGGCCTGGCCCGCCTGGTCCGCGACATCCGCACCATCGAGACCGCCCTCGGCGACGGCGTCAAGCGCGTCTACGCCTCCGAGCTCGGGCCGATGAAGAAGCTCCGCCGCATCCAGGGCACCCTCCCCGCCGAGGGCGTGACGGCCTCGGCATGAGCGAAACCCTCGCCCTGGTGGAGAGCCCGGCTCAACTACTGAACGTCCTGGAGTGGGCGTACGTCCACCCGGGCGAGGCAGCGTCCCTCACCATCGCCGTCCTCCAGCCGGTGGACCCGCGTTCGCGCGCGCAGGTCCGCCGGCTGTGCCGGTTCGCCTCCCAGTCCAAGGTGGTCTGGCGGCGCTACGAGGTCCGCGCCGGCTATCTGGGGCGGGCCGGGGAACTCGTCCGCCTCGGCCGCGCGGTCGCGGCCGCCCGGCGGCTGGTGATCGGCGACCTGTTCTCCCGGACGATCCAGCTGCTGCTGCCCCGCTCCAAGGCCCGCGAGGTGGTCGTCGTGGACGACGGCACCGCCACCACCGAGCTGGTCAGCCTGCTGACCAACGGCGGGCAGCTGACCCGCTGGCACCAGGGCGAGCTCAAGCCCTCCGCCAAGGGCGGCCCGGTCAACCGCTGGCTGGCCCGGGAGGAGCTGGAGCGCGCCGTCTTCTTCACCTGCATGCCGGTCACCGCGCCGCCCGGCACCGAGGTCCGGCCCAACGACTACGCCTGGAGCCGCGCCACGTTCGGTCCGGTGCGGGTACGCTCCGGGGCCGACCTGGCGGGCAGCTCCCTGGTGGAGACCGGGGTCGTCGACGAGGACCGGTACGTCGACGCGGTCGGCTGGATCGCCCGCCACCGGGCGGCCGGCCGCTACTTCGCGCACCGCAGGGAGAGCGGTCCCAAGCTGGAGCGGATCGCCGCACTCACCGGCATGGAGATCGTGCACCCCGAGCTGCCGCTCGAACTGACCGCGCTCACCGAGCCCATCGGCCGGTCCCTGCTGACCTTCGCGTCCACCATCGCCTACACCCTGCCCATCGTGCTGGGCGGCTCGCCCGTGCGGGTGGAGCTGTGCGACATCGACGACGCCTGGATCACCCCGGACACCGCGGAGCGGTCGGTGGACTTCCTGCGGCGGATATCGGCGCTGGCGGTGGACCGGCACAACCTGACGAGGATCCCGCCGCAGGGCCAGCGGCGGCCCGAGCCGTCACAGGCGCTGCCAGCGGCCCAGTGACAGCCCGGAGTTGTCCTTCTGCCGGCTGACCAGCAGCTCCCCCCGGGCGCTGACGCAGGCGATGACGAGCAGCCCGCGGGCGTCGAGGGCGAGCGCCGGGGAGCCCGGCCCCTCCTCGCCGATCTCGGTCCACCACAGCCCCGCCGCCTCGTGTTCCGTGGGGTACGCGGCGAGGGCGGTACGCCCGTTGACGCCCCGGTGGGCCAGCACCGTGCAGTCGTAGCCGTCGACCAGCGCGCGGACGGCCGCGACCGCGCCGGTGCCCGGCCCGCCGCCGAGCGCGAGGACCCCGGCGCCCTCCCGGCAGGCGAACACCCCGCTCCCGTCGGCCGCGTGCCAGAAGTGGGTGACCCGGCCCGGGGACGTCTCCAGGGTGCGCGCCGAGCCGTCCTGGGCGGCGTACGGGACGTCCTCGGCCCGCTCCACGGGGCCGCCGGGCGTGTTCTGGGTCCAGCGGGAGAGGCCCTTCTCGCCGGGCGCCGTGAGCCAGATGCGGCCGTCGGCGGTGGAGTCGGCGGTGATGCCCTCGAAGGCCTTGCTGCCCCGCAGGTCCTCCCAGGGCTGCCAGTCGCCCCTGCCGTCCTGGCGCCTGACGTGGACTCCGCGGCCCGCGTTGCGGACGAAGAGGTGGGGCGTGCCCCGGGCGTCGACCGCCACGGCGGGCGGACCGCCTCGGTGCGACATCCCGGCCCGCTGGTAGAGGGTGCCGAGGGATTGCCAGGGGCCCATCGGGCGGCCGCTCTGGTACTGCACCGCGTGGTGGTAGGTGACCGTCGCGGCGTCCCCGCTCCCGGTGCGGCGCCGGCCCGCGAAGTGGGCGTACCCGTCCGGCCCCTGGCCCACCGCGAGGTCGGTCAGGCCGTCCGCGGGCAGCAGGTCGGGGCCCGTCCAGCCGGGGCCGCCGGGGGCGGTCTCGGTCCAGCGGAGCACGCCGTCCCCGGCACGGGCATAGGCGGTGAGCCGGCCGTCCTTGCCGATGAGGAGCCAACGGCCGGTCAGGGGGCCCAGCGCGGCGGCGTTCCGGCCGGGCCCGGGGGTGCGGGTGGCTGCGGAGGTCTGCCCGGGGGACCTGTCCGAACCGCGCCGGGATCGCGTCGCCATGGAACCGCAGCAACCCTTCCGCTTCGTCGTTCGAACAGATTCAGGATACCCCGGGGCTCCCGGGCGGCCCCCTGCGTCTATGTTGTAGCCCGTGACTTCAGACTCCACCGCCACCACGAAGCCGCCCCGTTCCCGCGCCTCCCGGATCCGGCGGGGCCTCGCCTGGACGGCGGCCGTGGTGGTCCTCGGCGCGGCGGGGTCCGGCTGGTGGGTCTACGGCCACCTCAGCGGGAACATCGACAGCGTGGACCTGGACGAGGCCATCGGCACCGACAACCGGCCGCCGAAGGTCGTCCAGAACGCGCAGAACGTCCTGGTCCTCGGCTCCGACTCGCGGGCCGGGGCCAACGGCGAGCTCGACCACGGCGACGTCAGCGGCGCCCGCTCCGACACCGCGATGCTGGTGCACATACCCGAGGGCCGGTCCAGGGCCACCGCGGTGAGCATCCCGCGCGACACCCTGGTCACCCGGCCCGAGTGCAAGGACGGGGACGGCGCCACGGTCCCCGAGGCCCGCCGGGTCATGTTCAACTCCGTCTACTCGCTGGCCGGTCCGGCCTGCGTGGTCAAGACGGTGGAGCAGCTGTCCGGGATCCGCGTGGACCACTTCGTCGAGGTGGACTTCGCCGGCTTCAAGGACCTCGTCGACGCCCTGGGCGGGGTCACCGTCACCCTCGACCAGCCGATGACCGGCGCGAAGGGCGGCCTCAAGCTGGACGCGGGGACGCACCGCCTGAACGGCACCGACTCGCTGAAGTTCGTACGGACCCGCTACGGCTACGGGGACGGCAGCGACCTCGGACGCATAGGCCTTCAGCAGCAGTTCATGCTGGCGATGCTGTCCGAGATCAAGAAGCAGGACGCCCTCGGCAATCCGGCCCGGCTCTACAAGCTCGCCGACGCCGGAACCAAGTCGCTGACCACCGACTCCGACCTGGCCTCGCTCACCGCGCTGTCCGACTTCGCGCGGAGCCTGCAGGGCGTGGACCCGTCCACGATGGAGACCATCATGCTGCCGGTGGCCTACGACAAGGTGGACCCGAACCGGGTCGTGGTCGCACAGGAGCAGGCCTCCCAGCTGTGGGAGGCCCTGCGCAACGACCGGAAGGTGCCCGCCTCGGCGAAGGACTCCCCCGCCAAGGGCGGCGGCCCGGGCGCCAAGTCCCGCACGCCCGGGCCGTCCCCGTCCTCGTCCTAGTACTTGGCGTCCTGGCCGACCTGCGCGAGGCGGCTCTTGCGCCTGCCGTAGGCGAAGTAGACGACGAGGCCGATCAGCATCCAGATCCCGAAGCGCAGCCAGGTCTCGGCCGGCAGGTTGAGCATCAGCCAGAGCGAGGCCGCCATCGACAGGATCGGGATCACCGGCACCCACGGGGTGCGGAAGGACCGGTGCAGGTCGGGGCGGGTCCTGCGGAGGATGATCACGCCGAGCGCCACGATGACGAAGGCGAACAGGGTGCCGATGTTGACCAGTTCGGCGAGCTTCGCCAGGCTGGTGAACCCCGCGATGACCGCGATGATCCCGCCGAGGAGCAGCGTGGCCCGGTAGGGGGTGCGGTACTTGGGGTGGGTGACGGAGAAGACGCGCGGCAGCAGTCCGTCACGGCTCATCGCGAAGAACACGCGCGTCTGGCCCAGCAGCAGGATCATGCTGACCGTGATCAGGCCGACGGCCGCCCCGAGGCTGATGGCGCCGGAGAAGAACGGCTGGTTCACGGACTTGAAGGCCTCGGCGAGCGGCGCGGTCGGCGACATCTCCGCGTAGTACTGCATGCCGGTGACGACGATGGTCACGGCGACGTACAACAGCGTGCAGATCAGCAGCGAGCCGAGGATGCCGCGCGGCATGTCCCGTTGCGGGTTCTTGGTCTCCTCCGCCGCGGTGGCCACGACGTCGAAGCCGATGAAGGCGAAGAAGACCAGGGATGCAGCGGTGAAGATGCCCATGACGCCGAAGTTGGTGGGCTCGTACCCGAACAGCAGCTGGACCAGTGGTGCCGTCCAGCCGCTGCCTCCCTCCTGCGGCTTCGCCGGGGGGATGAACGGCGAGTAGTTGTCGGCCTTGATGAAGAACAGGCCCGCGACGATGACCAGCAGGACCACGAAGACCTTGATGGCGACGACGACCGCGGTGATCCGGGCCGACAGCTTCGTGCCGACGACGAGGATCGCGGTCAGGACGATGACCAGCAGGAAGGCCATCAGGTCGAAGGTGCCGCCCGCATCGGGTCCGGACAGCGCCACGGGCATGTCCCAGCCGAGGTTCGTGTGCATGAGGTGGCGTACGTACCCGGACCACCCGACGGCCACGACGGCCGTGCCGAGCGCGAATTCGAGGACCAGGTCCCAGCCGATGATCCAGGCCGGCAGCTCGCCGATCGAGGCGTACGCGAACGTGTACGCCGATCCGGCCACCGGGACGGTGGACGCGAACTCGGCGTAGCAGAGGGCCGCGAGGGCGCAGACGACGCCCGACACCACGAAGGAGAGCGCGGTGGCGGGGCCGGCGTTGTTGCGGGCCGCGATGCCCGTGAGGACGAAGATGCCGGTGCCGATGATGACGCCGACACCGAAGACCGTCAGGTCCCAGGCGGAGAGCGATTTGCGGAGCGCGTGCTCCGGCTCCTCCGTGTCACGGATGGACTGTTCCACCGTCTTGGTACGGAACGGGCTGTTCTGATCCGTGCTCACCGACGCACCTCCCAAGAAGTACGCGAACGGGCCGGGAGGCCCACCCTTCAAGGGTGATCTCCCGGCCCGTGACGTGCAACCGCGCGATCCGGCCCGTTGCGGCTAGTCGACGGCGGCGGCAGGCTCGCTCTCGAAGCGCCCGTCAAGCTTGGCGACGAGACCGGTGACCTGGCGGGCGATGTCCGGGGCGGTCAGCCCGATCTCGGCCATGATCTCCTTGCGCTGCGCGTGGTCGAGGAAGCGCTGCGGGATGCCGAAGTCACGCAGCGGTACGTCGACGCCGGCGTCGCGCAGGGCCTGGGAGACCGCGGCGCCCACACCGCCGGTGCGGCCGTTGTCCTCGACGGTGACGACCACCCGGTGGCGCTCGGCGAGCGGGGCGAGCGCCTCGTCCACCGGCTTGACCCAGCGGGGGTCGACGACGGTGGTGGAGATGCCCTGCTTGTCGAGGAGGCCGGCGATCTCCAGGCACATCGGGGCGAGCGCGCCGACGGAGACGAGGAGTACGTCCGGTCGGGTGACCTCGGGGGCCGGGGTGCGCAGGACGTCCATGCCGCCGATCCGGCCGACGGCCGGGACGGCCGGGCCGACGACGCCCTTGGAGTAGCGCACGACGGTCGGGGCGTCCTTGACCTCGACGGCCTCGCGCAGCTGGGCGCGCAGCTGCTCCGCGTCGCGCGGGGCGGCCAGGCGCAGGCCGGGGACGACCTGGAGGATGGACATGTCCCACATGCCGTTGTGGGAGGCGCCGTCGTCGCCGGTGACGCCGGCGCGGTCCAGGACGAAGGTGACCCCGCACTTGTGCAGGGCCACGTCCATCAGGACCTGGTCGAAGGCGCGGTTGAGGAAGGTGGCGTAGACCGCGAAGACGGGGTGGACGCCGCCGGTGGCGAGGCCGGCGGCCGAGGTGGCCGCGTGCTGCTCGGCGATGCCGACGTCGTAGATGCGGTCCGGGAAGGTGTCCGCGAACTTCTTGAGGCCGACCGGGTGGAGCATGGCCGCGGTGATGCCGACGATGTCCTCGCGCTCGTGGCCGAGCTTGACCATCTCGTCGGCGAAGACGGAGGTCCAGCTGGCGGCGGCGGTCTTGACCGGGAGCCCGGTGTCGGGGTGGATCGGGCCGATGCCGTGGAAGCGGTCGGCCTCGTCCTGCTCGGCGTGCGTGTAGCCGCGGCCCTTCTGGGTGAGGCAGTGCACGATGACCGGACCGCTGAAGCGCTTGGCGCGCTGGAGCGCGGACTCCAGGGCCTCGATGTCGTGGCCGTCGATGGGGCCGATGTACTTCAGGCCCAGGTCCTCGAACATGCCCTGGGGGGCGATGAAGTCCTTGAGGCCCTTCTTGGCGCCGTGCAGGGTCTCGAAGAGCGGCTTCCCGACGACGGGGGTGCGCTCCAGGATCTCCTTGCCGCGGGCCAGGAAGCGCTCGTAGCCGTCCGTGGTGCGCAGGGTGGCCAGGTGGTTCGCGAGGCCGCCGATGGTGGGGCCGTACGAGCGCTCGTTGTCGTTGACGACGATGACGAGCGGGCGGTCCTTGGCGGCCGCGATGTTGTTCAGCGCCTCCCAGGCCATGCCGCCGGTGAGGGCGCCGTCGCCGATGACGGCGGCGACGTGGTGGTCCTCGCGGCCGAGCACCTCGTTGGCCTTGGCGAGGCCGTCGGCCCAGCCCAGCACCGTGGAGGCGTGCGAGTTCTCGATCACGTCGTGGTCGGACTCTGCGCGCGAGGGGTAGCCGGACAGGCCGCCCTTGGCGCGCAGGTCCGTGAAGTCCTGGCGGCCGGTGAGCAGCTTGTGGACGTAGGCCTGGTGGCCGGTGTCGAAGAGGACCTTGTCCTTGGGCGATTCGAAGACCCGGTGCAGGGCGATCGTCAGTTCGACCACGCCGAGGTTGGGGCCGAGGTGCCCGCCGGTCTTGGAGACGGCGTCGACGAGGAAGGACCTGATCTCGGCCGCGAGCTGGTTGAGCTCCTCCTGGCTGAGCCGGTCCAGATCGCGCGGTCCCTTGATGCGGGGCAGCAGCACCCGTGCCTCCTTGCAGTTGCTTGCTGGTCTGTCGAGTCTAATGTTCCGCTCGCGAGGGCGGTCATCGGGCGGTACCTGGCGGGGCACGCCTTTGTCATACCTGTACACCTCGTCGCGACGTCACACATCCCAAACGGGCGTATACCAGCACACTCGTACGTACGCGCGTACGCACGGGTGCCCGGCACCACACGAAGTGGCACCGGGCACTGTGACGGGTCTTACCGCCTGGGATCGGCCCAGGCCACGCGGCTAGGCGCGGCCGGCCGACTTCTGGGTCTTGCGGGTCACCGAGTCGATGACCACCGTCGCCAGCAGGACGGCGCCGGTGATCATGTACTGGATCGGAGTCGCGATCCCCTCCAGGGCCAGACCGTACTGGATGCTGGTGATGACCATCACACCGAGGAGGGCGTTCCAGGTGCGGCCGCGGCCGCCGAAGAGGCTGGTGCCGCCGATGACGGCCGCCGCGATCACGTTCATCAGCAGGTCGCCGGCGCCGGCGCTCTGGTTGGCCGCCGCGATCTTGGAGGCCCAGAAGAGGCCGCCGATGGCCGCGAAGGTGCCGGCGATGGAGAAGACGGCGATGCGGATGCCGTTGACGTTGATGCCCGCGCGGCGGGAGGCCTCGACGCTGCCGCCGAGGGCGAAGACGTTGCGGCCGAAGGTGGTGCGGCGCAGGACGAAGTCCGTGCCGACCAGGGCCACCACGAAGATGACCAGGGCCAGGGGCAGGCCCTTGTACTGGTTGAACACGACGGCGGGGCCGAAGGTGAAGACCGCGAGCAGACCGGTGCGCAGCAGGATCTCGCTGAGCGGCCGCGAGGGGACGCCGGCGGCCTCCCGGCGGCGGTTGTCGAAGTAGGTGGCGAGGAAGTACGCCACCGTGGCGACGGCCGCGAGGCCGTAGCCGGCGGCCACGTCCGAGAAATAGTACGTGGTGAGCTGTCCGACGACGCCCTCGGAGTCGAGGTTGATGGTGCCGTTGCTGCCGAGGATCTGGAGCATGGCGCCGGACCAGAACAGCAGGCCGGACAGGGTGACGGCGAAGGCCGGGGCGCCGATCTTGGCGAAGAAGAAGCCGTGGATCGCGCCGATCAGGGCGCCGCCGCCGACGGCGGCGAGGATCGCGACCCACTCGTTGACGCCGTGGGTGACGGCGAGGACGGCGACGATGGCGCCCGAGACGCCGCTGACCGAGCCGACCGAGAGGTCGATCTCGCCGAGCAGCAGCACGAAGATGATACCGACGGCCATCATGCCGGTGGCGACCATGGTGATCGCGATGTTGGAGAGGTTCTCCGGGGAGAGGAAGTTGGAGTTCAGCCCCTGGAAGATGCTCCAGATGATGATCAGGCCGAGGACGACCGGGATCGAGCCCAGGTCGCCGGCCTTCATCTTGCGGCCGAACTCGCTCAGGTAGCCGGACAGCCCCTGCTCGCGCACGAGCAGGCGGGGGTCGACCACCGGAATGGCGTCCGCCGGGGCGGCGGGGTTGGCCAGCTTGGCCACCTCTTCCGCCGCGGTGTGGTGTTCGGTGCTCACTTGCGGGCCTCCCCCGTGCGGGCCGCCCGGCGGGTCACGGCGTTGTCCGTGGCCCCGGTGATGGCGGAGATGATCTCTTCCTGCGAGGTGTCGGCGACGTTGAAGACGCCGTTGTTGCGGCCCAGCCGCAGCACCGCCACCTTGTCGGCGACGGCCTTGACGTCGGCCATGTTGTGGCTGATGAGGATGACGGCGTGGCCGCGCTCGCGCAGCCGCTCGACGAGGTCGAGCACCTGTGCGGTCTGCTCGACGCCGAGGGCGGCGGTGGGCTCGTCGAGGATGACGAGCTTGGGCTCGCCCAGCATCGAGCGGGCGATCGCGACGGTCTGGCGCTGGCCGCCGGAGAGCGAGGCGATGGGGATCCGGACACTGGGGATCCGGATGGACAGGGTGGTGAGGAGCTCGCGGGCGCGGCGCTCCATCTCCACCTCGTCCAGGACGCCGAAGCGCTTGAGCTCGCGCCCGAGGAAGAGGTTGCCGACGACGTCGATGTTGTCGCACAGCGCGAGGTCCTGGTAGACGGTCGCGATGCCGAGGTTCTGGGCGTCGTGGGGCTTGCCGATGGAGACCGGGCGGCCCTCCCACTCGATGACTCCGTCATCGATGGGGTGCACGCCGGCGATCGTCTTGACCAGCGTGGACTTGCCGGCGCCGTTGTCGCCGACCAGGGCGACCACCTCACCGGAGTGGATCTCGAGTTCTACGTCGGTCAGGGCCTGGACGGCGCCGAACCGCTTCGAGACCCCTCGCAACGCCAGCACGGGCGCAGCGGACACATGAACCATCTCCTTCGCCGCCTGACCGGCGGGGATGTCGTGCAAAAGAGCAGGAGCGGGGCGGATGGGATACGACAAGCGAAAGGCGAATCGTTTTTGCGGTAAAGCGTTCTTGCAATGCGGCGTTCTTGTAATGCAGCGGCTTCGCAATGCGGCGTTTCTGCCCGGCGCCCCGCGGTTGGCGGGGTATGAGGGGCGGGGCGCCGGGCAGGGCAGGGGGGGCCGCCGGGCCACGGAGGGGCGGCGGCGGGGGGCCTTACTTGAGGCCGATGGTGGCGCAGGCGGCCGCGAACTTGTCGGTGCAGATCTCGTCGACCGTGTAGACGCCGTCCTTGACGACGGTGTCCTTGATGTTGCTCTTGGTGAGCGAGACGACCGGGATCAGCACGGACGGGACGCCCTTGCTGGTCGGGCTGTCGACCTTGTTGTTGATGATCCCGTCGATCTTCTCGCCCTTGGCGAGGGCGACGGCCATCTCGGCGGCGGCCGCGGCCTCGGGAGCGTACGGCTTGTAGACGCTCATGAACTGCTCGCCCGCCACGATCCGCTGCACACCGGCGAGTTCGGCGTCCTGGCCGGTGACCGGGGGCAGGGGGGACAGACCGGCGGCCTTGAGGGCGGTGATGATGCCGCCGGCCATGCCGTCGTTGGCCGAGTAGACGCCGATCACCTTGTCCTTGCCGAGCGCGGTCAGCGCGCCCGCCATGTTGGTGTTGGCGTTCTCCGGCTTCCACTCCTTGGTGTCGTACTCCTTGCCGATGGTCACCTTGCCGTCGAGGACGGAGTGGGCGCCCTTCTTGAACAGCGCGGCGTTCGGGTCCGTCACGGAGCCGTTCATCATGACGATCTGGCCGTCCTTGGCCTTGTCGCCCAGGGCCTCCAGCAGCGCCTTGCCCTGGACCTTGCCGACCTCTTCGTTGTCGAAGGAGGTGTAGGCGTCGATCGGGCCCTCCGCCAGGCGGTCGTAGGCGACGACCGGGATGCCGGCGTCCTTGGCCTTCTTGACCGAGCCGGCGATGGCCTTGGCGTCGACCGCGTCGACGATCAGGACGTTCACCTTGTTGGTGATCATCGTGTCGACCTGCGAGTTCTGCGTGGTCGCGTCCTGCTTGGCGTTGGCGTAGACCACCTGGGCCTTGCCGCCGGTGAGATCGGCGATCTTCTTCTCGATCAGCGGCTTGTCGAACTTCTCGTAGCGCGCGGTCTGGTTCTCGGGCAGGAGCAGACCGACCTTGATCGCGTCACCTGCGGCGGCGGAACCGGAGGGCTTCTTCTCGCCGCCCGCTTCCTTGGCGCTGCCACATGCGGCCAGCGAAACGGCCATGGCGCCGGCGGCGACGGCAACGGCGGCTCTACGCATACGCGTGTTCATTCGTTGAACCTCCCTGACGAGGCCGCAACGCTGCGGCCGAGGTGGACGTGAGTCAACCCCGGCCGTCGTTTGCCGTCAAGGAGTGAATACTTAACGAGATGACAACGGTGCCATCCGTTATCTACCTGAAGACATGGCGGCAGGGACTCGCACCCCAATGCCATTTTCCGCCAAAAGCGTCGAATCGCCCATCTCGCTGAGTACGAGGGCCAGTGCGCCGAGTACTTCCGCGCGGCCGCCCAGCGACCCCGTGAGGACCGACAGCTGCCGGGCCGCGCTGGGGATCGCGTACCGCCCCACGGACTCGCGGATCGGTGCCAGCACCAGCTCCCCGGCCTCCGCCAGCGAGCCGCCGAGCACGATCCGGTTCGGGTTCAGGAGGTTGCACAGGCTGGCCACGCCGCTGCCGATGTGCCGGCCCACGTCGGTGATGACCCGGCGGCACCCCGGGTCGCCGCCGCGGGCCAGCTCGACCACCTTCTCCATCGTCAGTTCCGGCCCGTGCGTGCCCTGGAGCAGCGGCAGCACGTACCGGGCCGCGGCGAAGGTCTCCAGGCAGCCGCGGTTGCCGCAGCGGCAGACGGGACCCGACTCGTCGAGGGTGATGTGCCCGATCTCCCCGGCCGTGCCGCCGGGCCCCCGGTAGATCTGACCGTTGATCACCAGGCCCGCGCCCACACCGCTCGCGACCTTGATGTACGCCAGGTCGCGGACCCCCCGGCCGCTGCCCCAGACGAGTTCCCCCAGCGCGCCGAGGTTCGCGTCGTTGTCCACGTAGACGGGCACGCCCAGGCGCTGCGAGAGCTCCTGGCGCGGGTTGATCCCGGCCCAGCCCGGCAGGATCGCCGTCGAGCCCAGCGTGCCGGACTCCACGTCGATCGGGCCCGGGACGCCGAGCCCGACGCCGATGACCTTGTCGCGGGCCACCCCGATGCCCTGGACCAACCGTCCGACCAGGGACTCCGCCCGGTCGAAGCCGTCCACCCAGGACGCGTCCACGTCCAGCGGCTCGGCCTCCTCGGCGAGCACCTGGTGCGCCAGGTTGCCCACGGCCACCCGCAGGTGGGTGTGGCCGAAGTCCACTCCGATGACGATGCCCGCGTCCCCGCTGAGCGAGACGCTGCGGGCCCGGCGGCCGCCGGCCGAGGTGTCGGTGACCTCGACGGTGCCGCTCTCCTTCAGTTCACGGACGATGTTGGAGACCGTGGCCGCCGACAGTCCGGTGGTGCGGGCGATCTCCGCCTGGGTCAGCGAACCGGCGAGGCGCACGGCCCGCACGACTCTCTCCAGGTTCGCGCGATGCAGCGAGGACTGCGATCCGGGAGTCTGCACGACTCATCCACTCCTGCCCATAAGCGACGGCCATCCGTCGCCCCCCGGCCGGTCATCGCGGCTGCGTGCTCCGAGACCCCGGCGTCTCTCCAACTTGTGAACCTTAAGTCGAGCCTTTGCCCTCTCCGCCGTCAAGAGGCTGAGACAGAGCGAACCGGACACATAGCCCGAAAGTATGAACAAGGGCCACCTGGATCGTGCTACGGTCGCTGAGGCGCCGGTCCTCTGCGGCCTTTCCGGCCGGACCGCGCGCCGTGCCGTGACAGCGCTACGCGAGGAGGTGTTCGGGATGAGTCCCGATCGAAGTCCTCGCCGCGCCTGCGCAGGCTGATCCGACGGCCGTCCGGGCCCTGGCCCCGCTGACCGGCTGACCCTCCGCGCACGCCCACGGCCACGACCCCGTGCCGTTCCCGTGCCGCGCCCGCGCCGGGTCCTCCCGCGGGACCGTTTCCCCTCTCCTCTCCGTCCGCATGCCCTGACTCTCCTGTCAGGCATACGTCATCCATGTCCGCGGCGCACCCCGTGGCGTCCCGCGCCACCCCGCGCCGCACATCGATCACTCCACGTCACCGCGCGGCTCCGCGCTGCCCGGACGCCGTGGAGGGAGGTATTCGTCATGACCATGCTCACCCCGCGCACCCCTCAGAAGCTCGCGCCGCCGGGCCGCGGCCGCCGCGAGCGCAAGGCCGCCGAGCTGGAGGCCGCCACCCGCCTCGCCGGCGAACGTCTGGCCGCGATCAGCGCCCGTCCGGCCGTACGGGTCCTCCAGGACGCCGACGCCTGCCGGTCGGGCCTCACCCACGCCGAGGCGGCACGGCGGCTGGAGCGCCACGGCCCCAACGTCGTCGCCCGGGAACGCGCCCCGCTGTGGACCACGCAGCTCGCGAAGGCCTTCTGCAACCCCTTCATCGGCGTCCTGGCCTTCCTCGCCGCCGTCATGTTCTGGCAGGACCCGGCGGATCCCGGGGTCGTCATCCTCTCGGTGATGGTGGCGGTCAGCGGGCTGCTGCGGTTCTGGCAGGAGTACCGCTCGGGCCGGGCCGCCGACGCCCTGAAGGAGCTCGTCACCACCACCTGCGCGGTGCAGCGCCGGGCCGGCGGCGGATCGGTGCCCACCACCGTCGAGGTGCCGATGGACCGGGTGGTCCCGGGCGACCTGGTCAAGCTGGCCGCCGGCGACCTGATCCCCGCCGACCTGCGGCTGATCACCTCCAAGGACCTGATGGTCGGCCAGGCGGCGCTGTCCGGCGAGTCCTTGCCCGTCCCCAAGGCCGACACCCGTCGCGAGGACCTCGGCCAGGACGCGACCACCGACCCGGTGGAGGCCGACAACCTCTGCCTGATGGGCACTTCGGTGACCTCCGGCACCGCCACCGGCGTGGTCGTCGCCACCGGCGCCGACACCTACTTCGGCTCCATGGCCGGCAGCCTGGTGGGCGAGCGTCCGCAGACCAGCTTCGACACCGGCGTGCGCAAGGTCAGCTTCCTGCTGATCCGCTTCATGCTGGTGATGGTCCCCGTCGTCTTCGTGGTCAACGGCCTCACCAAGGGCGACTGGAACGAAGCCTTCCTGTTCGGTGTCGCCGTCGCGGTCGGCCTGACCCCCGAGATGCTGCCGATGGTCGTCTCCGCCAACCTGGCGCGCGGCGCGGTCGCCATGTCCCGGCGCAAGGTGGTCGTCAAGCGGCTGAACGCGATCCAGAACCTGGGCGCGATGGACGTGCTCTGCACGGACAAGACCGGCACCCTCACCGAGGACCGGATCGTCCTGGACCGCTACCTGGACGTGCACGGCGCCGACGACGGCGAGGTCCTGGAGTACGGCTACCTCAACGCCCACTTCCAGACCGGCCTGAAGAACCTGATGGACCAGGCGGTCATCGACCGCGTCAACGAGGCCGAGGAGGTTGTCGTCGACGCACGGTTCTCGATGGTCGACGAGATCCCCTTCGACTTCGCCCGGCGCCGGATGTCCGTGGTCCTCAACCGCAACGGCGTGGCCGGGAAGGCCGGCCGGCCCGAGCACGTCCTGATCACCAAGGGTGCGGTCGAGGAGGTCCTGGCCCTGTGCACCCACATGACCGACCGCGGCGTGGAGGTCGGGCTGACCGGCGAACTGCGCCGGCGCGCCACCCGGATCGCCGAGGAGAACAACCGGCAGGGCCTGCGCGTCCTGGCGGTGGCCACCCGCACCGTCGCCGAGCCCCGCGACACCTACACCGTCGCGGACGAGGAAGGGCTGACCCTGGTCGGCTTCCTCGCCTTCCTCGACCCGCCGAAGGCCTCCGCGGCCGCCGCCCTGCGGGGTCTCGCGGACAAGGGCATCGCGGTGAAGGTGGTCACCGGGGACAACGAGCTCGTCGCCGCCCGGGTCTGCGCCGACGTCGGCATCGAGGTGGGCCACGTGGTCCCGGGCTCCGAGGTGGACGCCCTCGACGACACGGCGCTGCGCGCGCTGGCCGCCCGTACTACGGTCTTCGCCAAGGCCAACCCGGTCCAGAAGGCGCGGATCGTCCGGGCCCTGCGGGCCGAGGGGCACACCGTCGGCTTCCTCGGCGACGGGATCAACGACGCGGCCGCCCTGCGCGAGGCCGACGTCGGCATCTCGGTCGACACCGCCGTGGACATCGCCAAGGAGTCGGCGGACATCATCCTGCTGGAGAAGGACCTGACCGTCCTGGAACAGGGCGTGTTCCAGGGCCGGACCACCTTCGGTAACACGATCAAGTACATCAAGATGACGGCCTCGTCGAACTTCGGCAACGTCTTCTCGGTGCTGGTGGCGAGCGCGTTCATCCCCTTCCAGCCGATGCTCGCGATCATGCTGCTGGTGCAGAACCTGGTCTACGACATCTCCCAGCTGGCCACGCCCTGGGACCGGATGGACGAGGAGTACCTGCGCAAGCCGCGCGACTGGGACGCCAAGGGCATCCTCCGCTTCATGGTCGGGATCGGCCCCATCAGCTCCGTCTTCGACATCGCCATGTTCCTGATCATGTGGCACGTCTTCGCGGCGAACACCGCGGCCGAGCAGTCGCTCTTCCAGTCCGGCTGGTTCGTCGAGGGACTGCTCTCGCAGACCCTGGTCGTCCACATGATCCGCACCCGCAAGATCCCGTTCGTCCAGTCCCGCGCCTCCTGGCCGGTGATGGCGATGACCGTCCTCGCGGTACTGACCGGGCTCTGGCTCCCCTTCTCCCCGCTGGCCCCCGCACTGGGGTTCACCGCCCTGCCGGCGGCGTACTTCCCGTGGCTGATCGGCGTACTGCTCGCGTACTGCACGCTCACCCAGCTCGTGAAGACCTTCTACATCCGCCGCTTCGGCACCTGGCTCTAGGCCGGGAGACGGCCGGTCACCCCCAATGAATTGAACGCGTTCAGGCCGGCTGGCAGTATGGGTCCAGGGCGGTCACCAGGGGGCGGGCATGCGTCAGAAACGTTCGTACGGGCGGGTGTTGGCGGTCTCGGTCCTGGTGGGATACCTGGAGGTCGCGCTCACCGTCGTGGTCGCACTGCTGTACGTCCGGACGCAGCCGCCCCCGGACACCCCGCCCGACCGGGACCGGATCGCAGCGGCCCTCTTCTCCGTCGCCGGACTCACCGGCGTCATCGGGTTCCTGCTGTCGCTGCTCTTCGTGCTCCCGGCGGTCGCGCTGTCCGACCTGCTCGGCCGCCGGCTCGGCGAGCGTGCCGCGTGGTGCTGCGTACCGCTGCTGGTGGCCGCCCTGCTGGCGCCGCCCGTCTGGGTCTTCGCCTCGTACAACGACGCGCAGACCCGGCCCGTGCTGCTCTTCTGGGCCTCGGCCACGGCCTCGCTGTCGGCGGGGGCCCTGGCCGCCCGGCCCCGGGGTGAGGGCCTCGCGCGCCGGGTGGCGCTGTGGGGCGGAGCCCTGGTGGCGGGGACGGGCCTGTTCGGCACCCTGGGGCTCGTCACCGGAGCGCTGCCCCCGTACGAGCCCCCCGTGATCGGACCGGCGGCCCTGGCCGGTACCTGGTCCGACCACACGGGCAACACCCTGACCTTCACGGCGGACGGCCGGGTCACCGCCTCCGGTGTCGCCGAGCACTCCCCCGGCGACACCTGGGGCGGCGTCCCGCCGGGCTGCTCGGGCACGGGCACCTGGTCATACGAGCCCGGCCGGGACCCGTGGTCCCAGCGGGTCCGCGTGGACGTACCGGGGTGCGGCTGGCCGGCGTGGGGCGTCGGCGGCACCGGACGGGAGCCGAGGATCCACCAGAGCGTCGGGGGGCCCGGTTCCGGGAAGCGGTACCAGCTGCGGAAGGCTACTTCAGCGTCGCCGAGGTGAGGCCCGCCTGGATCTGGCGCTGGAAGGACAGGTAGACCACCAGCATCGGGATCATCGCGATGGTCACGCCGGCGAACAGCACCGGCAGGTCCGTCTCGTAGCCCATCTGGTACTGGAGCTGGATCAGGCCCTGGGTGAGCATGTACCGCTCGGGGTCGGACCCGCTCTGCGGCTGCATCAGCACCGAGGGCAGGATGTACTGGTTCCACTGGCCCAGGACGTTGAATATCCCCACGCTGATCAGGCCGGGCTTGGCCATCGGCAGCATCACCTGGAAGAAGATCCGGGTGTCGGAGGCCCCGTCGATCACCGCCGCCTCGTGCACCGCCGTCGGCAGGGTGCGGAAGAAGGAGTGCATGAAGAAGACCGTGAAGGGCAGCGAGTAGGCGACGTAGACCAGGATCAGCCCCTGGTAGGTGTTGAGCATGTCCAGGCGCCGGACCATGAAGAACAGCGGTACGAGCGCCAGGAAGACGGGGAACATGGCCCCACTGACGAAGAAGTAGTAGATGATCCGGTTCCCCCGGAAGGGGTAGCGGGCCAGGACGTACGCGGCCATCGAGCCCAGCAGCATCGTCAGTGGGACCGAGAAGGCCATCACGATCAGGGTGTGGCCGAAGTAGCCGCCGATTCCCTTGTCCCAGGCGCGGGCGAAGGCGTCGAAGTGCCAGTTGGAGGGCCAGCTGAGGGCCGAGGCGCCGATCTGGGTGTCGGTCTTGAAGGAGCCGAGCGCCAGCCAGACGAGCGGCAGGACGATCAGCACCGCCCAGACGGCGAGGAAACCGTGCGAGAAGACGTTGAGCACCATGCCGTCGGAGCGGCGGCCCCCGCCGCCCTGGCCGGGGCCCCCGGAGCCGCCGGAACGCTCGGCGGAGGACTCGCCCGGCGCCTTGATCACTGTGGTCATCGTGGACTCCCGCTCAGAACTCGATGCGCTCGCGGCGGGTGGCGCGCAGCGTGACGATGGAGAGGATCATGGTCAGGACGAGCATGACCACGCCCATGGCGCAGGCGTAGCCGCTCTTGCCGAAGTAGAGGAAGTTGCGCATCAGCACCGTGGCCATGACCTCGCTGTGGTGGTCGGGTCCGCCGCCGAACTGGCCCGAGGTCATGGTCGACACCAGGACGAACATGTCCATCGCGGCGATGCCCAGGTAGACCGCGGAGGTCTGCACAGAGTCCCACAGCAGGGGCAGCGTCACCCGCAGGAAGGTCTGGGCGCGCCCGGCGCCGTCGAGCAGGGCGGCCTCGTAGATGTCCCTGGGCAAGGACTGCATGGCGGCCGAGAAGAGGACGAGGTAGAAGCCGACGCCGTGCCAGACCACCACGAGGAGCAGGCACCACAGGACGAGGTCGGGGTCGTTGAGCCATTCGACCGGGCGGGCCGGGTCGACCAGGCCCGCCCAGGAGAGCAGGCCGTTGAGCAGGCCGCCCTCGTCGCTGCGGTACACCGCTCCGAAGAGCACCGCGAGGATCGCGAGGGAGAGGACCTGCGGGAAGAAGTAGACGATCTTGTAGAAGGCCGATCCGCGTACGCCCCGCACCCCGCCGGCCCCGCTGCGCCCTCCCGCGTTCACCATGAAGGCGAAGAAGAGGGCGAGCAGGATGGTGATCACGGGGACGAACACCAGGAGCAGCAGGTTGTGCCAGAGGGCGCCGCGGAAGACCTCGTCGTCCATCAGGGCGGAGTAGTTCTCCAGGCCGACGAAGTCGAACGTCGGCGACTGGCCCGACCAGTTGGTGAAGGAGTAGCCGAACGTCTGAACGTAGGGCCAGATGACGAAGGTCAGGTACAGCGCGAGCGGCAGGACGAGGAAGCCGGCGATGAAGCCGGTGGTCCTTCCCCTGCGCCGGGCTACTTGGCTCATGGTGTCCGTCCCTGTGACGCTGCCGGTCGACGTGGGGTCAGCTGCGGTGGTTGTTCTTGGCGTTGGGGTCCTTGGCAGCCTTGTCTACCGCAGCCTGGGCCCGCTTGATCCACTCCTTTGGCTGGATCCGCTGGGCCATCAGCTCATTGGACGCGTTCTGGATGTCGGAGTCCATCTCGCTGTACCAGTCGGGGTAGAGGTAGTTGAAGGTGTCGGCCCCGGCGGCCTTGACCGCGGCGACGGCGGACTGCGTGCCCGGCCGGAGCTTGACGCCCGGGTCGACGCCGTCCTTGACGACGGTCAGGGAGTTGGCCTGCTGGGCGAAGAGGGTGGACCACTCGCGGGAGAGCATGGAGCGCAGGAACTCCAGGCCGCCGGCCTTGTTGGCGGCCTTCTCGGGGACGACGAAGGCCTCGTTGGCGCCGGCCCGGATGGCGGTGAGGGGCAGCTTGCTGTCGGCGAGCACGGGGACCGGCAGGAACTTCATGTCGAAGTCCTCCGGGGTCTGCTTGAGCTGCTCGTTCTCGAGCCAGGAGCCGGATGGGATGAAGGCGGCCTTGTACTGGTTCCAGGCGGTCTGGGACTCGGTGTGGGTCAGGCCGTTCGTGCCGGGCATGAGGTAGCCCTTCTCGACCACCTCGTAGACCGCCTCCACGGCGGCCAGGGCCGCGGGGTTGCCCTCGAAGGCGTTCGGGGCGAGGTTGTCGATGGCCTTCATGGCCTCCAGACCGCCCTTCTTGGCGATCAGGTCCATGATGACGACGTTGATGTAGTAGGGGTACTTCCCCTGGTGGGCCAGGCCGCCGATGCCGGCCTCCTTGGCCTTGGCGCAGACGGCCAGGAACTCGTCCCAGGTCTTCGGCTCGGTCCAGCCCTTCTCCTTGAAGAGCTTGCCGGAGTACCAGAGGCCGAAAACGGTGTACACGTAGTTGAGGGCGACGAACTTGCCGCCCTGGGAGCCCTGTTCGACCGTGCCGGGGATCAGGGTGTCGCGGACCTTCCTGGTCGGGTCGTCGAGCGAGGGGGAGTCCAGGAGCGCGGTCAGGTCGGCGAGCTGGCCGCCCTTGGCCAGGACGTCGATCTTGATCATCTGGGCGCCGGAGTCGTTGAGGACGTCCGGCGGGTTGCCCGCGTTGAAGCGGGGCTGGAGCTTGGCCGCGATCTCCTGGGTGGCCAGGTGGGAGCTGGTGGTGCCCCACTTCTTGTCGAACGCGGCCTCCCAGGCCTTCGCGTAGTCGTCACCGAAACCGCCCTTGAAGATGACCACGTCGAGCTTCCCGCCCTTGGCGAGACCGAAGGGGTTCTCCTTGGACACGACCCCCTTGTCGGGGCCCTTCGTGGTGCCCTCACCGCCGGAGGCGCAGGCGGACAAGAAGCTCATCGTCGGCACGCTGATCAGTCCGAGCGCTGCGGAACGCTTGATCAGATCACGGCGGCCGAGGCCCTCACCAGTGGATCCCATGCTCATGTCCTCGCCTTCGTCAGATGTGTGAAGGAGGCCGGAAACAGCGGCAGTTACCGTGCAGGCGGGCATCGCCGCAGGTCCCCCGGCTTCCCCCGGTCCGGGGCCGCTCGTCGCGCGGTGGCCCGGACGCGCACAGGTATAGTCCACTTCCGCTCGACTGAGCAAGATCGTGCACAAGGATCGTTCCCGGCTTTTCCGAGTTGAGACCTGTCCGTTGCCTGGGACCGCCGCCGCGAAAAGCGGAAGGGCCGCACCCCCTTAACGGGGGTACGGCCCTATGGTGCCGACTGACGGCGGATCGCTCCGCCTGGCGCGCCCTTAGCCGCGGATGAGGTTCCGCAGGACGTACTGCATGATGCCGCCGTTGCGGTAGTAGTCCGCCTCACCCGGCGTGTCGATGCGGACGACCGCGTCGAAGGAGACACCGGTGTCGGTGGTGACCTTGACCGTGCGCGGGGTGGTGCCGTTGTTCAGCTCCTCCACACCGGTGAAGGAGAAGGTCTCCTCGCCGGTGAGGCCCAGGGAGGCCGCGGTGGCGCCCTCGGGGAACTGGAGCGGCAGGACGCCCATGCCGATCAGGTTCGAGCGGTGGATGCGCTCGTAGGACTCGGCGATGACGGCCTTGACGCCGAGCAGCGCGGTGCCCTTGGCCGCCCAGTCGCGGGACGAGCCGGAGCCGTACTCCTTGCCCGCCAGGATGACCAGCGGGATGCCGGCGGCCTGGTAGTTCTGGGAGGCGTCGTAGATGAAGGAGACCGGCGCGCCCTCGACGGTGAAGTCGCGGGTGAAGCCGCCCTCGGTGCCCGGCGCGATCTGGTTGCGCAGGCGGATGTTGGCGAAGGTACCGCGGATCATGACCTCGTGGTTGCCGCGGCGGGAACCGTACGAGTTGAAGTCGCGGCGCTCGACGCCGTGCTCCGTGAGGTACTTGCCGGCCGGGGTGTCGGCCTTGATCGCACCGGCCGGGGAGATGTGGTCGGTGGTGACCGAGTCGCCCAGCTTCGCCAGCACGCGGGCGCCGGCGATGTCGGAGACCGGGGTGGTCTCCATCGTCATGCCCTCGAAGTAGGGGGGCTTGCGGACGTAGGTGGACTCGGTGTCCCACTCGAAGGTGTTGCCGGTCGGGATCGGCAGCGCCTGCCACTGGGCGTCACCCGCGAAGACGTCCTCGTAGGACTTCGAGAACATGTCCTCGCCGATGGCGTTGGCGACGACGTCGTTGACCTCGGCCTCGGAGGGCCAGATGTCCTTGAGGAAGACCGGGTTGCCCTCGGCGTCGGTGCCGATGGCCTCCGTCGTGATGTCCACCTTCATGGAGCCCGCGATGGCGTACGCGACGACCAGCGGCGGGGAGGCCAGGTAGTTCATCTTGACGTCGGGGTTGATGCGGCCCTCGAAGTTGCGGTTGCCCGAGAGGACCGAGGTGACCGCGAGGTCGTGCTCGTTGATCGCCTGCGAGATCTCCTCGTCCAGCGGACCGGAGTTGCCGATGCAGGTGGTGCAGCCGTACCCGACGAGGTTGAAGCCCATCTTGTCGAGGTACGGGGTCAGGCCGGCCTTGTCGAAGTAGTCGGTGACGACCTTCGAGCCCGGGGCCAGGGTGGTCTTGACCCACGGCTTGCGGGTCAGGCCCTTCTCGACCGCCTTCTTGGCCACGAGCGCCGCGGCGACCATGACGTAGGGGTTCGAGGTGTTGGTGCAGGAGGTGATCGCGGCGACGGTGACGGCGCCGTGGTCGATCTCGAAGGAGGTGCCGTCGGCCAGGGTGACCTGGGTCGGGCGGCTCGGGACGCCGTTGGTGGCGGCCGGGGCGTCGGAGGCCGGGAAGGACTCCTTGCCCGCCTCGTCGGCGTCGTCCACGTAGTTCAGGACGTCCACCGCGAACTGCTGGGCGGCGTTGGCCAGGACGATGCGGTCCTGCGGGCGCTTCGGGCCGGCGATGGAGGGGACGACCGTGGAGAGGTCGAGCTCCAGCTTCTCGGAGAAGTCCGGCTCGGCGGCCGGGTCCAGCCACAGGCCCTGCTCCTTGGCGTACGCCTCGACGAGCGCGACCTGCTGCTCGGAGCGGCCGGTGAGCTTGAGGTACTTCAGGGTCTCGCCGTCGATCGGGAAGATCGCGGCGGTGGAGCCGAACTCCGGCGACATGTTGCCGATGGTGGCGCGGTTCGCGAGGGAGGTGGCGGCGACGCCCTCACCGTAGAACTCGACGAACTTGCCGACGACGCCGTGCTTGCGCAGCATCTCGGTGATCGTGAGGACCAGGTCGGTGGCGGTGGTGCCGGTCGGCAGCTCGCCGGTCAGCTTGAAGCCGACGACGCGGGGGATCAGCATGGAGACCGGCTGGCCGAGCATCGCGGCCTCGGCCTCGATGCCGCCGACGCCCCAGCCGAGGACGCCGAGGCCGTTGACCATGGTGGTGTGCGAGTCGGTGCCGACGAGGGTGTCGGGGTACGCCTGACCGTTACGGACCATGACCGTGCGGGCCAGGTGCTCGATGTTGACCTGGTGGACGATGCCGGTGCCCGGGGGGACGACCTTGAAGTCGTCGAAGGCGGTCTGGCCCCAGCGCAGGAACTGGTAGCGCTCCTTGTTGCGGCCGTACTCCAGCTCCACGTTCTGGGCGAACGCGTCCTTGGTGCCGAACTTGTCGGCGATGACCGAGTGGTCGATGACCAGCTCGGCCGGGGAGAGCGGGTTGACCTTGGACGGGTCGCCGCCGAGCTCCTTCACGGCCTCACGCATGGTGGCGAGGTCCACGACGCAGGGGACGCCGGTGAAGTCCTGCATGATCACGCGCGCCGGCGTGAACTGGATCTCCTGGCTGGGCTGCGCCTGGGAGTCCCAGCCGCCGAGGGCCCGGATGTGGTCGGCGGTGATGTTCGCGCCGTCCTCGGTGCGGAGCAGGTTCTCCAGCAGGACCTTCAGGCTGTAGGGAAGGCGGGCGGCGCCCTCAACCTTGTCCAGCCGGAAGATCTCGTACGACTCGTCGCCCACCTGCAGCGTGCTGCGGGCGTCGAAGCTGTTCGCCGACACGACAGTCTCCTTCATGCATGATCTCGCGCGTATAACCGCAATCCTGCCGCCACGCCCTGTGGCCAATCCGCTAAGGTAAGGCTAAGTTAGGTAACCCTTACCAGCGGGGGCGGCTGCGGTACGCCTTCGGCAGATATCTCGATGTCGAGATAACTCTAGTACATGTCGAGGGGCGGGCACGAGGTGCACACCTCGCGCCCCGCCGGAGCCGTCCACCGGGCGGCCGCTCCGGCACGCCCGGACACCGCCCGGGCGGGCGCCGCCGCGCGCCGCCGGCGCCGCCACGCCCGGCTCCGCCACCCGACCGAAAAGCACGATCGGCGCGAGCAGGACAACAGGCGACCCATCCGCATATGCCCGATACATCCGCACAAAGGGGAGTCACACAGAGGAGTTGGCGGAGTCGGCGCGGCGCAAGCCCTGTTGGGCCGTACGGGCAATCTGACGGGTCGATAACACCCGTCCGCCACGCCCCGGGCGATCCACATCTCATATCTGAGATACGGTGCACCCATGGCAGACGACTACCTCGTACGCATCGGCAAGCTCATCCGTGACGCCCGGCAGCACCGGGGCTGGACGCAGAGTCAGCTCGCGGACGCCCTCGGCACGAGCCAGAGCGCCGTGAACCGCATCGAGCGCGGCAATCAGAACATCAGCCTTGAGATGATCGCCCGAATCGGTGAAGCGCTCGACAGCGAGATCGTCTCCCTGGGCTACGCCGGCCCGATGCACCTGCGCGTCGTCGGCGGCCGCCGGCTGTCCGGTTCCATCGACGTCAAGACGAGCAAGAACGCGTGCGTGGCGCTGCTGTGCGCGTCCCTGCTCAACAAGGGCCGCACGGTCCTGCGCCGGGTCGCCCGCATCGAGGAGGTCTACCGCCTCCTGGAGGTCCTGAACTCCATCGGCGTCCGCACCCGCTGGATCAACGACGGCGTGGACCTGGAGATCGTCCCGCCGGCCCGCCTCGACATGGACGCCATCGACGCGGACGCGGCCGTCCGCACCCGCAGCATCATCATGTTCCTGGGCCCGCTGCTGCACCGCCTGGACCAGTTCCGCCTGCCGTACGCCGGCGGCTGCGACCTCGGCACCCGCACCATCGAGCCCCACATGATCGCCCTGCGCCGCTTCGGCCTGGACATCACCGCGACCGAGGGCATCTACCACGCGAAGGTCGAGGCGGGGGTCGCCCCCGACCGCCCCATCGTCCTGACCGAGCGCGGGGACACGGTCACCGAGAACGCCCTGCTGGCCGCGGCCCGCCACGACGGCGTCACCGTCATCCGCAACGCCTCCTCCAACTACATGGTCCAGGACCTCTGCTTCTTCCTGGAGGCGCTGGGCGTCAAGGTCGAGGGCATCGGCACGACCACCCTGACCGTGCACGGCGTCCCCGTCATCGACGCCGACGTGGACTACTCCCCCTCCGAGGACCCGGTCGAGGCGATGAGCCTCCTGGCCGCCGCCGTGGTGACCGAGTCCGAGCTCACCATCCGCCGCGTCCCGATCGAGTTCATGGAGATCGAGCTCGCGGTCCTGGAGGAGATGGGCCTCGACCACGACCGCTCCGCGGAGTACGTCGCCGACAACGGCCGCACCCGCCTGGTCGACCTCACGGTCCGCCCCTCCAAGCTCGAAGCCCCGATCGACAAGATCCACCCGATGCCGTTCCCCGGGCTGAACATCGACAACGTCCCGTTCTTCGCCGCCATCGCCGCGTCCGCGCAGGGCAAGACCCTGATCCACGACTGGGTGTACGACAACCGGGCCATCTACCTGACCGACCTCAACCGCCTCGGCGGCCGCCTCCAGCTCCTGGACCCCCACCGCGTCCTGGTCGAGGGCCCCACCCGCTGGCGCGCGGCCGAGATGATGTGCCCCCCGGCCCTCCGCCCGGCGGTGGTCGTCCTCCTGGCCATGATGGCGGCCGAGGGCACCTCGGTCCTGCGCAACGTCTACGTCATCAACCGCGGCTACGAGGAACTCGCCGAACGCCTCAACTCGGTGGGCGCGCAGATCGAGATCTTCCGCGACATCTGAGCCGCCCCGGCGCAGCACGAAGGCCCCGCCCCCGGAACCCTCCGGACAAGGCGGGGCCTTCCTCGTGCCAGGCCTCCTCCATGTCGGCAGCCTCGGACAGGGATCCGGTGAAGGCGCAGCAGTACCGTCAGGTGCCGAAGGGTCGGCGGAGTACCGCAGGGCACGGATGGCGACCCGACACCACGGGCCGAGGTGCCGGACACGGTGACGGGACGGCCGCTCGTCTTGGCTGAAGGGGCCCCTTGACGCACCTGGACTCGGAGAGAAGTCTCATGCGCAAGCACCCGCAACCGGTCGGACAGGGGAGATCACCATGGATCTACAGTTCGTCGGGATGGATCCCAACACCGGCGAGGAGGGCTCTCCCACGGTATGGGTGGAGGAGGAGACCGCCGACCTGGTCCTCCAGGGGGTGACCGCCGAGGAAGTCCTACGGACACACATCCACGAGATCCAGTGGGTCCCCGGCCACGCTCCGGGCATCCCCGCCCACGAGACAGTGATCCGTATCCCGGCCCGCATGGTGCCGATCTTGAGGGAGGCGTGCAATGCCGCAGAACGCGCCCAGCTTCGCGGAGCTGCTGGAGCAGACGCAGACGTCAGCAGTCCACCTGGAGATGCGTGACAGCTACGGGGTGGCCGGCGAGGCCGACACCTTCGCGGCATTCCTGCGCGGCGAGTGGAGCGAGGAAGCCCAGCGGGCGGAGCGCTCCAGCTGGCTGAACAATGTCTCGGCCGCCACCGCCCGGGGCGTCGTCATGCGCCGCGCCCGCATCGTCTCCGAGCCGGTGAGCGACTACATCCGCTACGAGCACGCCGGCACTCAGATGAACATCGACGCGGGGGAACAGGTCCGCTGGCTCCCCCGCCGCCGCGCCTTCGACATCGCGTTGCCGGGCACCGACTTCTGGCTGTTCGACGGCCGCCTTGTCCAGCTGCACAACTGGACGGGGACCGGTGACTGGCACCCTGATGAGCCGAAGGTACGGACCGAGGACCCCGCCGTGGTGAAGCTGTGCGCGTCGGCCTTCGAGACGGTGTGGGAGCGCGGGATCCCGCACGACCGGTACACCGTCTGACCACCACGCCCGTGCCCGCGTCCCCCTCCTCCAGCGCACAGGCGGCCCGTGAAGCCCTCGCCGTGCGCCTCGCGCACCTGCGCAGGGACGCCGGTCTCACCGGACGGAAGCTGTCCGCCCTGTGCGACTGGCACCCCGCGAAGACCACCCGCATCCAGAAGGGCGAGGTCGCCCCGTCCGACTCCGACATCCGGGCCTGGTGCGCTGCCTGCGGTGCCGCGGACCAGGTGGACGATCTGATCGCCATCTCTCGCGCTGTCGACTCCATGTATCAAGAGTGGCGGCGCCTCCACCGCACCGGGCTGCGCCGGTCCCAGGGGAACGCCTACGCCTCCAACGCCAAGGCGTCGCTCCAGCGCGTCTACGTCTCCAACGTCGTGCCCGGGTTCCTCCAGACCCCCGCCTACGCCGCCGCGCTACTGAGGAGCATCACGCGCTTCCAGGGCACCCCCGACGACGTGACGGAAGCCGTGGCCGCCCGCGTTGCCCGCTCACGCTTCCTCTACGAGGGCAACCACCGGTACGCCGTCCTGATGGAGGAGTGGGTGCTGCGTTCCCGGATCGGCGACGCGGACGCGATGGCGGGGCAACTCCGTCACCTGCTCACCGTGATGCCGCTCGCATCCGTCTCGCTCGGGATCATCCCCTTCGCCGCCGAGCGCACGGTGTGGCCCCTGGAAGCGTTCTACCTGTACGACGACCGCCAGGTGGCCGTGGAAACCCTCACGGCCAGGATCGGCATCACCCAGCCCCGCGAACTCGCCGACTATGCCAAGGCGTTCGAGGACCTGGCGAAGATGGCGGTCTACGGCGACAACGCGCGCGCGCTGATCGCCGCCGCGCTCGACTCCCTCGGTTGAGATTCCGCAATTAGCCGCAACTGCATTGGCGCCCTCTCGGGCCCCTCCCTACGTTGGTGGACGCGCCCCGGAGTAGTCCCACCGGCTCCGGACCCATGCACCACTCGAAGATGGTCGAGAGGAGCACGACATGGCCGAGATGCTGACCAGGCCCGTCGACACCACAGGAGCCGGCCGGTACCGCAACCCGCGCGACTTCGTGAAGCCTGAGGTCTGGGACCGCGAGATCACGCTGCTGATGCGCGACTACCCCTTCGACGAGGTGATGGCGACCCGGCTGTTCCACGCGGCGGTCACCTACCTCATCACCGCGATGGAGAAGTGGGACGAGCCGGTCCCGCTGGAGATGTGCTGCGGCCGGATCGTGGACATCGCCGTGCACGTGTTCATCCTCGACACCAAGAACTACCGCGAGTTCTGCGCCGAGCACTTCCGCGGCCGGTTCCTGGAGCACATCCCCGAGATCGCGTTCAAATACGACGGCTCCGTGGAGCGGACCGCACAGATCATCCACGACAACGGGTTCGAGGTGGACTGGAAGCTGTGGGAAGCCGACTACGCCAAGTGCGGCCCGTGCCACCCCGGCTCCAAGTGCCACTGAGCCCGTAGGGCCGTAGGCCCACTCGAACCCGGAGGTGCCCCGCGCACCTCCGGGATCCCCTTGTTCGTATACATGCGAGTTCCCGTCTTTCGCACTGCCCCGAGGACAGCGTCGATAGCGTGGCGCCCCTCGACACGGCACCCTTCCCGGAGGTCGCCTCAATGACCAGCGCCGCCCCCAGCACCGCAGCCGAGTACTGGGACAAGTACCGCCCCCACCGTGGCGAGGAACCGCAGCCCCGCCCGGCCGCGGACCGCTTCGACTGGACCGGCCTGCCCGGCACCGGCCCCGGTGCCGAGATCCTCGGCACCCCGAAGACCGCGCTCGACCTGGGGCCGGCCGAGGGCGAGAACGCCGCCTTCCTCGCCCGTTCCGGCGTGGAGGTCACTGCCGTGGACTTCTCCCCCGTCCAGGTCGACCGCGCCCGCAGGTTCTGGCACGACGAGGCGAACCTGGAGTTCGTCCAGGCCGAAGCCTGTGCCTTCCTCGACCAGGACGTGCGGCTGTGGGACGCCATCTACTCGACCTGGGGCGCTGTCTGGTTCACCGACCCCGACGAGCTGTTCCCCCGCGTCGCCCGCCGCCTCTCCCCCGGGGGCATCTTCGCCTTTTCCCACCGCGAACCCGTCGCCGGCCAGTACGGCGCCCAGGAGATGGGCGGGAAGTGGCTGGAGGGCCGCCGGACCGAACTGACCGTGCTGCGCTGGCAGCACACTCCCGCGCAGTGGGGCGACCTCATCAAGCGCCACGGCTTCGCGGACGTCCAGGCCGATGTCGTCCCGAATCCGGACAGAGGCGCGCTCGGGACCCTACTGGTCACCGCACGGGCAGCCTGACCAACGCGTTTCCCTCCGTAGCCCATGCCGAAGAAGGCTCCGAGCCGTCACCGAGGGCCCTGACCCGCCCCCGCCCCGCCCCCGGCACGAGCCGGGCCAGGCGGGGGCCTTCGTCGATTTCCGGGTCAGGCGACGGTGCGTGTGCGGAGTTTGAGGAGGTCCGACGGGGTCAGGCCGAGGCCGTCGGTGAGGAAGGCGCCGAAGCTGCCGTAGTCGGCCACGGCCTGGTTGCGGAAGGCGGCGAGGTAGTCGCCGCGGACTTCCTGGAGCGGGATCAGCAGGTCCGGGTTCTGCATGTACCCGGCCGCCTTGACCTGGTCGCGCAGGGCCTTGTCCGACGCGGCGCGCAGGCTGTTGGAGAGGAGGTAGTCCTGCTCCGAGGTGGAGGCCGGGACGCCGACGGCGCGCAGAATCGTGTCCGCGAGGACGCCGGTGCGGTCCTTGCCCGCCGAGCAGTGGAACGCGATCGGCCTGGTGGAGCCGGCGACGTCCTTGATCGCGGCACCGAGCTGGGCCCGGTTGGCCGGGTTGGTGACGAAGCGCCTGTAGAGGGCGGTCATGCGCACTTCCGCCGCGCCGTTGCCGAGCTGCGCCTGCTGGTAGACCGGGTCCTTGGAGCGGACCACACCGCCGATGAACGCGAAGAGGCTGGTGTCGTCGACCGGGTGGGCCACCGCGGTCACGCCGGCCGGGAGCTTGTCGGTGCCGTCGGCGGAGATCTCCGGGGTGGTGCGGAGGTCGACGACCTTGCCGAGGCCGAGCGCGCCGACGGCGTTGACGCCTTCGGGGGTGAGCTTGGAGAGGGTCTCGGTGCGGTAGACGGTGGCCCACTTGGTGGTCTTGCCGTCGTAGGTGGTGTAGCCGCCGAGGTCGCGGGCGTTGACCAGCCCGGGGACGGACAGGACGCGGCCGGGTGCGGTGGTGACGGACGCGGGGGCGGCGGGCGCGGCGTGGGCGGCCACGGGGGACAGCGTGGCGGCGAGGGCCAGGGCGACGGCGGACGCGCTGACGGCACGGTAGACGGATCTCACGCGAGTGGTCCTTCCTTGGGAGAGGCGGGGACGGTAGCGCGTGGATCCTGAGATCTGAAGATGTCGTCACGGTGATCAACTGACGAACAGTCAGCGGAATGTGGATGGCAATGCGTGCCAGGGTGGCTCATCACGTCGCATAGCGGATTCCAGGCGCCGACGGCGGTATTCGGCCGGATGGCTTGTCAGGGGTCGATCCCGGGCGGGGCGGGCGGGCAGAATCGGCCTCGTCGGACGGTGTTCAGAGGTGGGGGCGGCAATGGCTGACGGTGTGCGGGTTCCGGACCTGGAAGGGGTTCCGCTGCTCGGGTCGCTCCTCGACCTCAAGGCGGACTCCCTCGGGACCTACGAGCGGGCCAGGCAGCGGCACGGGGACGTCGTGCGGATCAGTGCCGGCCCGCCCGGGCTGCGCGCCGAGCTGTACTGCGTGTTCTCCGCGGAGGGCGCCCAGCGGGTGCTGGCCTCCGAGGCCGCGAACTTCCGCAAGGACAACGCCTTCTACCAGGAGGTCCGCGACTCCTTCGGCAACGGCCTGCTCACCAGCCAGGACGCCGACTACATGCGTCAGCGCCGGCTGGTCCAGCCGCTGTTCACCCGCAAGCGGGTGGACGGCTACGCCGGGGCCGTCGCCGCCGAGACGCGCAGCACCCTCGCCGCGTGGGCCGAGGCACAGGACGGGATCGTCGACGTCTGCGCCGAGATGATGCACCTGGCCCTGCGCGCCGTCTCCCGGATCCTCTTCGGTGCCGATGTCGACGCCACCGTGGACGTCGTGGACCGGTGTTTTCCGGTCATCACGGAGTACGTGCTGCGCCGGGGCTACTCCCCCGCCAACCTGCCGCGCGGCTGGCCGACCCCCGGCAACCGGCGGGCGGCCGCCGCGCTGGAGGAGCTGTACGCCGTCTGCGACAAGATCATCGACCAGCGGCTCGGGGCGGCCCCGTCCGGGCGGCCGCAGGGCGAGGAGGGCGAGGAGGGCGAGGGGGGCGAGGACCTGCTCTCGCTGCTGGCCGGGGCGCGGGGCGAGGACGACGCCACCTTCGACCCCGCCGAACTCCGCGACCAGGTGCTCGTCTTCCTGCTCGCCGGACACGAGACGACCGCCACCTCGCTGGCCTTCGCCCTGCACCTGCTCGGCCGCCACCCCGAGGCGCAGGCCCGGGCCCGCGCGGAGGTGCGGAGCGTGCTGGGTGAACGGGTGCCCGAGGCCGGTGACCTGGAGCGCCTCCCGTACCTCACGCAGGTGCTCAAGGAGGCCATGCGGCTCTACCCCGCGGCTCCGGTCATCGGTCGCAAGGCGGTCGCCGCCACCGAGATCGAGGGCCACACCGTCCCGGCGGGGGCCGACGTGATCGTGGCCCCCTGGGTCACGCACCGCCACCCCCGGTACTGGCAGGACCCGGAGCGCTTCGACCCCGACCGCTTCGCGCCGGAGGCCGAGGCCGGCCGGCACCGGTACGCGTGGTTCCCGTTCGGCGGCGGCCCGCGCGCCTGCATCGGGCAGCACTTCTCGATGCTGGAGTCCGTGATCGCGCTGGCGATGCTGCTGCGGGCGTACGAGTTCGAGGCCCTGGACAGCGAGGTGCCGGTGAGCGCCGGGATCACCCTGCGGGCGGAGGGGCCGGCGCGCTGCCGGATCCGCCGCCCGCAGAGCTAGGCCGGTCCCGCGTCAGCGGTAGTCGTCGGGGTGGTCCTGCATCCAGGTGTTGATCTCGTCCCGGGTGCCGGTGAGCGTGTTCTGGTGCTTCTTCAGGTTCTCGAAGGTGCGGTCGCCGCCGAGTTCCTTGTCGAGCTTGACGATGAGGGCGATGGGCTCGGGGAAGTGGCCGGGGCCCTTCGGGTCGGCCTTCATCGCACGGTCCAGGCGGTGGAGTTCGTCGTACACCCGGCCGAGGAAGTAGGCGCAGTTGCCCGGGGTGCAGGAGTCGTTCAGGGTCGCCTGGAGTCCGGCGAAGGCGTCCCGGACGAGCTCGGGCGGGGTGGACGACAGGGAGCTCGCCGTGGGCCGCGCGGTCGGTGTCGCGGCCGGTGCGGGGGTTCCCGTGCCGGCCGGGGAGGCGGCGGGGGCCTGCGGGGAGGAGCCGGGCGAGGAGGCCGCGGCAGGTGACGAGGCCGACGGGGCCTTGGCCTTCGGCTCGGCGCCGTTCCCGCAGGAGACGGTGAGCGCCGCCAGGGTGACGGTCAGGGCTGCCGCGGCGGCGCCGCGCAGGGTGGATCGGAACATCGGATTTTCCCCCCGGTTTTCGATGATCGACAGAGCCTACCCGCCCCGCTCGCCCGGAACGGCCGCCGGGGCGTGGTTGCCCTGGAGCCGTTCCAGGTCGGAGGGCCGGACCTGGATCGCGAAGACCGCGATGGCCGCGCCGACGAGGGTGAAGAGCGAGGCCGCCACGAAGGCCGCGCTGACTCCGGAGGTCAGGACCTGGTCGGCCCAGGGCTTGGGGAGCTGTCCGGTGCGGGCGAAGAGGGCCTTCTGTTCGGGGCTCGCCGAGCCGAGGAAGGCCGGCACCTGTTCCTTGGCCTCGTTGCGGCTGGCCGTGCCGAAGACGGTGACCAGGATGGACAGTCCGAGCGATCCGCCGATCTGCTGCATGGTGTTGAGCAGTCCGGAGGCGGCGCCGGACTCCCGGTCGGGGACGTTGGACAGGGCCATCAGGGTCAGCGAGACGAACTGGAGTCCCATGCCGGTGGCGAAGACCAGGAGCGGGCCGAGGATGCTGCCCGCGTAGGTGGAGTGGACGTCGGTGCGGGTCATCCAGCCCAGTCCGACGGCGCAGCACAGCGCGCCGACGACCATGAAGGGCTTGGGCCCGTACTTCGGCAGCAGTTGGGAGGCGGTCCCGGCGGCGAGCGCGACCATCACGCTGACCGGCAGGAAGGCGAGTCCGGCGCGCAGCGGGCTGAAGCCGAGGACGTTCTGCACGAACAGGGTCAGGAAGAAGAACATGCCGAAGATCGCGCAGGCGAGGAAGAGCATGATCCCGTAGGTGCCGGCGCGGTTGCGGTCGGCGAACATGTACAGCGGTGTGATCGGCTGCGGCGAGCGCCTCTCGTTGAGGACGAACAGGACCAGCAGGACCAGGGCGGCGCCGAAGGAGGCGAGGGTGATCCCGTCGCGCCAGCCCTCCTGGGAGGCGCGGATGAAGCCGTACACCAGGGAGACCATGCCGCAGGTGCCCAGCAGCGCGCCGATCAGGTCGAAGTGTCCGGGGTGGCGTTCGGACTCGCGCAGGACGCGGGAGGCCAGTACGGCGATCAGCAGGGCGATCGGGACGTTGACGAAGAACACCCAGCGCCAGTTGAGCCATTCGACCAGCACCCCGCCCGCGATGAGCCCGATCGCACCGCCGCCGGCGGAGACGCCGGCGAACACGCCGAAGGCCCGGTTGCGGGCCGGGCCTTCACGGAAGGTGGTGGTGATCAGTGCGAGCGCGGTCGGGGAGGCGATGGCTCCGCCGACGCCCTGGAGGGCCCGGGCGGCCATCAGCTGGCCCTCGTTCTGGGCGAGTCCGCCGAGCAGGGAGGCCAGGCCGAAGAGCAGGACGCCGAAGATGAAGACGCGTTTGCGGCCGAGGATGTCGCCGGTGCGGCCGCCCAGCAGGAGCAGTCCGCCGAAGGTCAGCGTGTAGGCGTTGACGACCCAGGACAGACTCTCGGTGGAGAAGTCGAGCGCGGTCTGGATGTGTGGTAGCGCGATGTTCACGATGGTGATGTCGAGCACGACCATGAGCTGGCAGGAGGCAATCACGAACAGGGCCAGCCCGTTTCCGCTCCCGCGGACCTTGCCGTCGGTCCCGTTGTCGTTCGGCAGTGCGTTCGGGTCCACTAGTCGACGCTAAGCCCGTGGACCAGGGGCCACCACTCGAATGGTCTATGCTATGTGATATTGCACATGCCACAATGCGATCATGGATGCATTCCTCAGGCTCTCCGCCGACACGGCCCGGTTCACCCACGGCTCGCCCAGGGCCTTCTCGTTCGGCGACGACGGCCGCCTCCTCTGGTTCCTGCGCTCCACGGGCCCCACCGACGCCCTCGACGGCCTCTGGGTCCTCGACACCGCCACCGGCACCGAAACCCGGCTCGCCGACCCGCGCGAACTCTCCCCCGCGCCCGGTGAACTCCCCCTCGCCGAGCGCCGCCTGCGCGAACGCACCCGCCTCGTCGCCGCCGGCATCGGCTCCTACGCCCTCTCCGGCGACGGCCGCCGCGCCGTCTTCCCCCTCCACGGCAGGCTGTACGCGGTCACCTGCGACGGCACCGCCGCGCCGGAGCCGCTCCCGGCTGCCGGCCCCGCCCTGGACCCGCGCCCCAACGCCGACGGCTCGCGCACCGCGTACGTCGCAGACGACGCCCTCCACGTCCACCCCGGCGGCCGGATCAGCCCCGCCGACGGGGCCCGCTGGGGCCTGGCCGAGTTCGCCGCCGCCGAGGAACTGGGCCGCACCCGTGGCCACTGGTGGTCCCCCGACGGGGTCACCCTGCTCGCCGCCCGCGTCGACGAGAGCGCCCTCCAGCGCCGCCACTTCGCCGACCCGGCGCACCCGGAGCTGCCGGCCGAGGACTTCGCGTACCCCGAGGCGGGCGGCCCCAACGCCGACGTGCAGCTGTGGGTGCTCGGCCCCGACGGCGGCCGGGTCCGGCTCGACTGGGACGCCGGGGCCTTCCCCTACGTCTGCGACGCGGGCTGGGAGTCCGCGACCGAGATCCTGCTGACCGTGCAGGACCGGCTCCAGCGCAACGTGCTCCTGCTCGCCGCCGACCCGGCCACCGGCCGCACCACCGAGCTGTCCCGCACCACCCACCCGCAGTGGGTCGACCCCCTCCTGCCCGGCACCCCGGCGCGGCTGCCCGACGGGCGGACGCTCACCGCCGCCGACACTCCCGCGGGCACCGCACGCGGCCTCGCCCTCGACGGGAAGCCCCTCACCGGCGAGGGGATCCAGGTCCGCGCGGTCGCCGGCCTCCACGAGGGCCGGCTGCTGATCGAGGCCGGACTGCGCGACCCCGCCGAACAGCAGGTGCTGCTGCTGGACCCCGACACCGGCGAGCTGACCCCGCTCGCCGACGGGCCCGGCGTGCACGGCGTCTCCGCCTACGCCGGGACCCTGCTGCTGACCAGCGCCGACACCGACGGCATCCGGCGTACCGTACGCACCCCCGACGGGCGCGAGTTCACGCCCGCCGACCTGTCCGCCCCGCTGCCGTACCGGGTGCGGCCGGTCCTGGAACGGGTCACCGAACTCGGGCTCCCGACCGCCCTCGTGCTGCCGCGCGGCCACGTCCCGGGCCGGAGGCTGCCCGTGCTGATGGACTCCTACGGCGGCCCCGGCTTCCAGGACGTCTCCGCCGAACCGCGCCGCTGGCAGGCCCGGCAGTGGTGGGCCGACCAGGGCTTCGCCGTGGTCACCGTCGACAACCGGGGCACCCCGTACGTCTCCCCCGCCCACACCCACGCCGTGTACCGGGGCTTCTCGGACGTCACCCTGGAGGACCAGGTCGCCGCGCTGCGAGCGCTCGGCGAACGCCACCGCGACCTCGACCTCGGCCGGGTCGGCGTCCGCGGCTGGTCCTACGGCGGCTACCTGGCGGCGATGGCGGTGCTGCGCCGGCCCGACGTCTTCCACGCGGCGGCCGCCGGGGCCGCACCGACCGACTTCCGGCACTACGACACCGCCTACACCGAGCGCTACCTCGGCCTTCCGCAGGAACACCCCGAGGTCTACGAGCGGGACTCGCTGATCCCCGACGCGCCGCGGCTGTCCCGGCCCCTGCTGCTTGTCACGGGCCTGGCCGACGACAACGTCCACCCCTCCCACACCCTGCGCCTGTCGCAGGCCCTCACCGACGCGGGCCGCCCGCACCAGCTGCTCGCGCTGCCCGGCGTCACGCACATGACCCCGGGCGGGACACGGGAGAAGATCATGGCGCTGGAGCTGGAGTTCTTCCGCCGCGAACTGTCCCTCTGAGCCCCGAGCACCGGAAGGGGCCGCACACCGGAAAGGGCCCCGCGGACGTCGTCGTCCGCGGGGCCCTCCCCTTCTTCCCGTGATCCCCGTCAGTCACCCGGGAAGTGACAGGCCACCTCCCGCGAGGCGGCGGGCCGCAGCAACGGCCGCTCGGTGCGGCAGACCTCCTGCGCCTTGGGGCAGCGCGGGTGGAACGTGCAGCCCGGGGGCGGGGCGGCCGGGCTCGGCGGGTCGCCGAGGAGCACGATCCGCTCCCGCCGCCGCTCCGCCGCCGGGTCCGGCAGCGGTACGGCGGACAACAGCGCCCGGGTGTAGGGGTGCTGCGGGTTCTCGTAGAGGGACTTCTTGTCCCCGATCTCGACGATCCGGCCGAGGTACATGACCGCCACGCGGTCGCTGACCCGCTTGACCACCGAGAGGTCGTGGGCGATGAACACGTAGGCCAGGCCCAGTTCGGCGCGCAGCCGCTCCATCAGGTTGACGATCTGCGCCTGGACGGAGACGTCGAGGGCGGAGACCGGTTCGTCGGCGATCACCAGCCGGGGGCTGGTGGCCAGCGAGCGGGCGATGCCGATGCGCTGGGCCTGGCCGCCGGAGAACTCGTGCGGGTAGCGGTCGATGTGCTCGGGGATCAGCCCGGTCAGTTCCATCAGCTCGCCGGCCCGGCGGCGGGCGTCCGCCGCGCTCCAGCCCTGCACCAGCAGCGGGTCGGAGATGATCCGGGCGACCGTCTGGCGGGGGTTGAGGGAGGAGTGGGGGTCCTGGAAGACCATCTGGATGTCGCGGCGCAGGGGGCGCAGCGCGGACTGGGAGAGCCGGCTGATGTCGCGGCCGTCGAAGGTGACGCTGCCGGAGGTGGGTTCCAGCAGCCGGACCAGCATCCGGCCGGTGGTGGACTTTCCGCAGCCCGACTCGCCGACGAGGCCGAGGGTGCGGCCGGGCTCCAGGTCGAAGGAGACGCCGTCGACGGCCCGGACGGGCGCCGCCCGGCGGCCGGTCAGCGACCGCTTGCCGGGGAAGGTCATGGTCAGGTCCCGTACGGAGAGCAGGGGCCCGGCCGGGGCGTCCTGCCGTACGGCCCGGTCCTGGCCGGTGGCCGGGGCGGTCATCGGGACACCTCCGGGGTGGCGACGGGGGCGGGGGCGGAGCCGGCGAAGTGGCAGGCGGCGGTCCGGGCGGGGGTCCCGTACGGGCGCGGCTCGGGCACCTCGCCCGTGCAGCGCTCCCGCTCCTCGCGGGTGCCGGCGGCGGCGCGCGGGCAGCGGGGGGCGAAGGCGCAGCCGGGGTCGCGGTGGAGGAGGGAGGGCGGGGAGCCGGGGATGGAGGGCAGCGGGACGTCGTCCGGGCTGTCGAGGCGGGGCAGGGAGTCGAGCAGCCCCCGGGTGTAGGGGTGGGCGGGGCCGGCGAACAGCTCGTCGGCCGGGGCCCGTTCGGCGGCCCGGCCGCCGTACATGACGAGGACCTCGTGGGCGACGCGGGCCACCACCCCCAGGTCGTGGGTGATCATGACGACGCCGAGGCCGCGTTCCTCCTGGAGGCGGGCGATCAGTTCGAGGATCTGGGCCTGGACGGTGACGTCGAGGGCGGTGGTGGGTTCGTCGGCGATGAGCAGGTCGGGTTCGCAGGCCAGGGCCATGGCGATCATGGCGCGCTGGCGCATGCCACCGGAGAACTGGTGGGGGTACTCCCCGGCCCGGCGGGCGGGTTCGGGGATGCCGACCTCGCCGAGCATGTCGACGGCGCGTTTGCGGGCGGCGGCGCGGCCGGCCCGGAAGTGCACGCGGAAGTGTTCGGCGATCTGTTCGCCGACGGTGTAGTAGGGGTGCAGGCTGGACAGCGGGTCCTGGAAGATCATGGCCATCCTGCGGCCGCGGACCTTGGCCAGTTCCTTCTCGGGCAGGCCGTTCAGCTCCTGTCCGGCGAGCCGGACGGAGCCGGTGACCTCGGCGCCGGTGCGGTGCAGGCCCATGACGGCGAGGGAGGTGACGGACTTCCCGGAGCCGGATTCGCCGACGATGCCGAGGGTGCGGCCGGCTTCGACGGTGAAGCCGAGCGCGTCGACGGCGCGTACGGTCCCGCGCGGGGTGCTGAAGGTGACGTGCAGGTCGCGCACTTCGAGCAGGGGGGTGGTCATCAGTACCTCACCCTCGGGTCGACCACGGCGTAGAGGAGGTCGACGGCGAGGTTCGCGACGACGATGAAGAAGGCGGCGAGCAGGGTGACGCCGAGGACGACGGGCTGGTCGGAGCTGACGAGGGCGCCGTAGAAGAGCCTGCCGATGCCGGGGAGTCCGAAGATGGACTCGGTGATGACGGCTCCGGCGAGGAGGCCTCCGAGGTCCATGCCGAAGATGGTGAGGATGGGGGTCACACCGGAGCGGAGGCCGTGTTTGACGACGACGGTCCGTTCGGGCATGCCCTTGGCGCGGGCGGTGCGGATGTAGGGCTCGGCCATCGCCTCGATCATCGAGCCGCGGCTCTGGCGGGCGTACATGGCGGCGTAGAGCAGGGCGAGCGCGGTCCAGGGCAGCAGCAGGTTGGAGGCCCAGGCGAGGGGGTCGTCGGTGAAGGCCTGGTAGCTGGGGTAGGGCAGCAGTCCGGCGACGCGGATGACTCCGTAGATGAGCACGACGGAGGTGAAGTAGACCGGCAGGGAGGCGGCGGCGACGGCGCCGACCATGAGGGCCTTGTCGGTGGCGGTGTCCTTGCGCAGGGCGGCGGTGACGCCGGCGCCGAGGCCCAGCAGCAGCCAGAGGGCGGCGGCGCCGACGGCGAGGGAGGCGGAGACGGGGAGCCGGTCCATCAGCAGGTCCCAGACGGGCAGGGAGTTCTCGTAGGAGTAGCCCAGGCAGGGGAAGTCGCACTGGACGGCGTACTGGCCGGAGCCGAGGGTGCGGCCGGTGAAGATGCCGGTGAGGAAGTCGGCGAACTGCCGCCACAGGGGCTGGTCGAGGCCGAGGTACTGGCGTACGTCGGCCAGCCGTTCGGCGCTGCAGGTCTTGCCGCAGGCGGCGGCGGCCGGGTCGGTGGGCAGGACGTAGAAGATGACGAAGGTGACGGCCGCGATGGCGAGGAGCACGCCGGCCAGGGCGAGCAGGCGGCGGAGCAGGTAGAGGATCAACTGCGGCCTCCCCTCGGGTCGAGGATGTCGCGCAGGGCGTCGCCGAGGAGGGTGAAGGCGAGGACGGCGAGGAAGAGGAAGACGCTCGGGATGACGAAGTACATGGGGTCGGTCTCGTAGAAGGCCACGGACTCGGCGATCATCTGGCCCCAGGACGGGGTGGGCGGGCGGACCCCGACGCCGAGGTAGCTGAGGGCGGCCTCGGTGCTGATCATGCCGGGGATGAGCAGGGTGGTGTAGGCGATGACGGGGCCCGAGACGCCCGGGAGGATGTCGCGGGTCAGGATGCGCCAGGCGCTCGCGCCGCCGACGCGGGCGGCGTCGACGTACTCGCGGTGTTTGAGGGAGAGGGTCTGGCCGCGGACGACTCGGGCGACGCCGGGCCAGCCGAAGAGGCCGATGACGGCGGTCATGAGGGCGATGCGGTTGACGTCCTTGGCCACCGACAGCATCGCGATCATGAAGATCAGCGAGGGGAAGGACATGGTGAGGTCCATCAGCCGGGACAGGACGGCGTCGGTGCGGCCGCCGAAGTAGCCGGCCGCGATGCCGGCGGCGGTCCCGGCGAGGACGACGATGGCGGTGGCGGCGAAGGCGATGAGCAGGGAGACCTGGGCGCCGTGGACGACGCGGGCGAACAGGTCGCGGCCGGTGACGGGTTCGACGCCGAGCCAGTGCTCGGGGCTGATCCCGCCGAGGTCGCCGAGCGGGAGGCCGCCGAGGTAGGGGTCGACGGCGCTCTTGTCGAACTCCTCCGGGGACCAGCCGCCGAGCGCCCCGAGCCAGGGTGCGGTGAGGGCCATGAGGACGAAGAGGAGGACGACGGCGGCGCTGACGCGGACGGCGGGGCGACGGCGCAGTTCCCGCCGGGCGAGCTGCCAGGGGCTGCTGCCCGGCGCCGCCGCGGGCCGTCCGGCCGGGGTGTCGGGCGCGGGGGCGGCGCCGGGTGTGGTGGTGGTCATGGTGTCGGTGGCCTCGGGGTTCCTCAGCCCTGGCTCTTGGACGGGTCCTTGAGGCCGACGGTCCCGTAGTCGATGGTGCCGGTCCAGGAGGGGTGGCCGTAGGCGCCGGCGATGTTGGGGCCGACGAGCAGCGGCTTGCGCTCCATGAGGACCGGGATGGAGGGGGACTTCTTCATGATCTCGGCGTCGAGGTCGATCCAGGCCTGGTTGGCCTGCTTCGCGTCGGCCATCGCGTTGATCTCGTCGATCCGCTTCATGGTGGCCTCGTCGCGGAACTGGGAGTAGTTGCCCTGGTTGCCCTTGTCCTTGATGGTGCGTCCGTCGAAGACGAAGGGCATCCAGGTGGAGCCGGAGGGGTAGTCGGGGCACCAGCCGGTGTAGGTCATGTCGGGGGTGGTGGAGAGGTCGCCGATGACGTCGTAGTACGCGCCGGGGTCGACGGTGTCGATGACGACCTGGATGCCGGCCCGGGACAGGCCCTGCTGGATGGCCTCGGCCTTGCCCTTGTCGCCGGTGGAGACGGAGAGGGTGACCTTGAGGTTCTCCTTGCCGGCGGCCTTGAGGAGTTCCTTCGCCTTGGCCGGGTCGCCGGCCGGGGGGATCTTCAGGGTGTCGGCCTGCTTGCCGCCGGAGAGGGCCGGGGGCAGGTAGGCGGTGGCGACCTCGTTGAGGGCGGGGCCGCCGCCCGCGGTGATGACGGCCTCCTTGTCGACCGCGTACTGCATGGCCTCGCGGACCTTGGGGTCGTTGAAGGGGGCGCGGGAGTTGTTCAGGTGGAGCATGACCGTACAGCCCTGGGACTCGGCGAGCATGCGGGCCTTGACCTCGGGCTTGGGCAGCACCTTGGGGGCGCTCTCGGGACGCATGTTGGCGTACTCGACGGCGGAGGCGTCGGCGCCCTCGCCGGCGATGATGCGGTCGTCGATCTGGCCGCCCTTGAGGCCCATGACGACCACGAACTTGTCCGGGTAGGCCTTGCGGACGGTGTCGGTCCTGGGGTCCCAGTGCTCGTTGCGGACGAGCACGAGCTTCTTGTCGCGGTCGTACGTCTCGATCTTGTACGGGCCGGAGGAGAACGGGCGGGCGTCGTACTGGGTGCCCTTCTCCTGGGACTGCGGGACGGGCGCGAAGGTGGGGAGGGTGGCGGTCTGCGAGAACTCGGCGACGGGGCGCTTGAGTTCGAAGACGATCGTGCGGTCGTCGGGGGTCTTGACGGAGTCGAGGTGCTGTCCCTGGAGCGGGCCCTTGTAGCCTTCGGCGCCGGCCAGGTACTGGGCGGCGTAGTCGGGGCCGCCGGTCAGGTCGGGGGCGAAGGAGCGCTCGACGTTGTACTTGACGTCCTGGGCCTTGATGGGGCTGCCGTCCTCGTACTTGAGGCCTTCCTTGAGGGTGAAGGTCCAGGTGCGGCCGCCGTTGGAGGGGGTGCCGAGGTCGGTGGCGAGGTCGGGGACGAGCTCACTGCCGGCCTTGCCGGGCTCCGCCTTGAAGGTGACGAGCGTGCGGTAGAGCAGCCGGGTGCCGAAGTCCATCGTCGGCATCGTCCAGTTGCGGGCCGGGTCCAGGTGGGAGAAGTCCTGGTTGGACAGGACGGTGAGGGTGCCGCCCTTGACCGGGGTACCGCCCAGGACCTTCCCGTCGTTGCCGGCGGCGGGGTTGGACGCGCCGCCGGCCGCGGGGCCCTTCTTGGGGTCGGAGCATCCCGAGGCGCCGAGTACGAGCGCCGCCACCAGGGCGGTGGCGAGGGTGAGCTGGGTGCGCTTGGTCATGGGTCACTCCAGGGAAGGGCCGCGCTTCAGCACGCTTGAGCACGCGCTTTAGGATGTGACCGGTAACATAGTAATGTGAAATTGTACTGACAAGAGGTTGCCGCCGCCGTTATCCAGCCGTGTCCAAATCCGTTGCCGGAAACGCGAGTTGGGCCCGGACCGATAGGTCCGGGCCCTGCGGGGTCAGACGCCCGAGCCGAGACCGCCCTGGGGGCGGCCCACGGGCTCGTCGCGGCCCTGCGCCCAGAGCGAGCGGACGTGGCCCAGGTGGCGCTGCATGCAGGCCTCGGCCGCCTCCGCGTCACCGGCGATCATCAGGTCGAGCAGCTCGATGTGCTCCTCGGCGGAGGAGACCAGCTTGCCGGCCTCGTCCAGGCCCGTGAGGCCGTACAGCCGGGAGCGCTTGCGCAGGTCGCCGACGGTCTCGACCAGGCGCTCGTTGCCGGCGAGGGCGAGCAGCCCGAGGTGGAAGCGGCGGTCGGCCTCCAGGTAGCCGATGAGGTTGTGCTCGCGGGCGCTGCTGACGATCTCCTCGGCGACCGGGCGCAGCTGCTCCAGCTGCTCCGCCGTGGCCATCCGGGTGACCCGGCCGACGGTCGGGACCTCGATCATCGTGCGGAGTTCGGTGTACTGGTCGAGGTCGCGCTCGCTGACCTCGGTGATCCGGAAGCCCTTGTTGCGGACCGGCTCCACCAGGCCCTCGCGGGCGAGGTCCAGCATGGCCTCGCGGACCGGGGTGGCCGAGACCCCGAGCTCGGCGGCGAGGCCCGGGGCCGAGTAGACGCTGCCGGGGCGCAGCTCACCCGCTATCAGCGCGGCGCGCAGGGCGTGGCCGACCTGGTCGCGCAGCCGCTCCTGGGCCTTGATGAGACTGTGCTGCTTCAGGTCACCCATTGCTCTTCCTCCGAGACCCCGCACACCACCGACGTGCGGAGGAACAGCGTACAATGTCACGTTTCGCTGTTCGCTCCGGTCGCGTGGTACATCGCCACCGCGACGGCAAGATCTTCCCAGGCCATGCCCACGCTCTTGAAGAGCTGTGGACAACTCGGCCTCCCGCCCGGGCCATTGCGCCCCGAGACCAGGTCGGCGAGGGTGCCGGCGATGTGACCGGGCCCGATCGCCCCCTCGGCCTCCGGCACCAGCAGGTCCCCGGCCTCGCGCAGCGCGGCCGCCCGCGACTCCACGTACACCGCCGCGCGTCGCACGAGGGCGGTGTCGGTCTCCCGGGCGTCCGGCTCGTGCGAGCCGACGGCGACGACCACCGCCCCCGGGGCCACCAGGCGCCCGTCGAAGAGCGGCTCGCGGGCGGTGGTGCAGCACAGGACCAGGTCGGCTCCGGCCACGTCGGCGGGCGTGCCCGTGCGGGCCGGGACGCCCAGGCCCCGCGCGTGCGCCGCGAGCCGTTCCGCGCGGCCCGGGTCGCGGGCCACCACCACCGCCCCGGCCAGGTCCCGCAGTTCCAGCACCGCTTCGAGGTGCCCGTACGCCTGCGGTCCCGAGCCGAACAGCACCAGCCGCAGCGGGCGCCCGGGAGCGGTCAGGTACCGCAGGGCGAGCGCGGAGACCGCCGGGGTGCGCAGGGCCGTCAGGGCGGCGCCGTCCAGGAGGGCCAGCGGGCGCAGGGTGGGGCCGTCCAGCAGGAGGTAGCTGCCGGTGATCCGGGGCAGTCCCCGCGCCGGGTTGCCGGGGGCCACCCCGGCGATCTTCACCCCCGCGTACGCGCCCGACGCGGCCGGCATCAGCAGCAGTTCGCCGCCGGGCGCCGGCACGCTGGTGCGCTGCGGGCAGGCCTCCGGGTCCAGGCCGGCGCGCAGGGCGGCCTCCAGGGCGTCGGCGGCCCGCCCCGCGGTGAGCAGGCCGGCCGTCTCGCGGGCGTCCAGCTGGAGGAGGCCCGCGGCGGGGAGGCCCGTCACAGCAGGAAGCCCGCGCCGAGGGCGTCGTACGGGTCGGCGGTGAAGGCGTGCTCGCCGGTGCGGTAGGCGGCCCCGGTGACCTCGGTGACCCCGCCCGCGAGGAACCGCCCGGTGAAGACGGTGCCGGTCACCGACTCGTGCAGCAGGTCCTCCCCCGCCCCCAGCCGGCCGTCCTCCGCCAGCAGCGCGAGCCGGGCGGAGGTGCCCGAACCGCAGGGCGAGCGGTCGACCTGCCCGTCGGCGAAGACGGTGACGTTGCGCTGGTGCGGCCCGAAGGGGGTGTCGGGGAGCTCCTCGTACAGCACCACCCCGTAGACCCCGGACAGCAGCGGGCCGCCGGGGTGCCAGGTCGCCGGGTGGGTGGCCAGGGCGGCCCGGACCTCCCGTCCGGCGCGCACGAGCTCGGGCAGGGCGGCGCGGGTGACCTCCAGGCCGAGGTCCCGCGCGGCGACCGAGGCGTAGCAGGCCCCGGCGTGGGCGATGTCCACCTCCGCGAGGCCGAGGGTGGTGGCGACCGGGACCTTGCGGGCGGCCACCCGGGCCGGGACGTTGCGGAAGGTGACCCCGCTGGTGCGGCCCTGGGACCGGTGGACGGTGGCGGTGACCCGGCCCGACGGCACGTCGATGCGGACCTGGGCGTCCCCGTCGTCGGGCGCCGGGACGCGGCCGGTGTCCACGGCCCAGGCGCCGAGCGCCATGGTGCCGTGGCCACAGGCGGTGGAGTAGCCGTCCTTGTGCCAGAACAGCACCCCCAGGTGGGCGCCGTCGTCGTCCGGGGGCACCACGAACCCCCCGTACATGCCGGCGTGCCCGCGCGGCTCCTGCACCAGCAGGCGCCGCACCTCGTCCAGCGGGCTGCGGCGCGGCATGGTGCCGGAGCCCCCGGGGCCGATGGCCGTGGCGCAGCGCTCGGCGACGGTGTCACCGGGGACGGGGGGCAGCCCGCCGGCGGTGAAGTCGACGATCCGGAAGGGCTCGCCCGCCGTGTGGTAGTCGGTGGTGCGGACGGTGGTCACAGCAGGAACCCTCCGGGGAAGGGGTCGGTCGGGTCGAGGAAGTACTGGGCGGTGCCGGTGATCCAGGCCCGCCCGGTGACGGTGGGGACCACCGCCGGCCGGCCGCCGACCGTGGTCTCCCCGACGAGGCGGCCGGTGAACTCGGTGCCGATGAAGGACTCGTTGACGAAGTCCGTGCCGAGCGGCAGCAGCCCCCGGGCGTGCAGCTGGGCCATGCGCGCGCTGGTCCCCGTACCGCAGGGCGAGCGGTCGAACCAGCCGGGGTGGATGGCCATGGCGTGCCGGGAGCGGCGGGCGTCGGAGCCGGGGGCGGCGAGATAGACGTGCTTGACCCCGGCGATGGAGGGGTTCTCGGGGTGGACGGGGCGGTCGGGTCCGGCGTTGACCGCGTCCATGACCGCGAGGCCGGCGGCGATCAGGTCGTCCTTGCGGGCCCGGTCGAAGGGCAGTCCGAGGGCGTCGAGTTCGACGAAGGCGTAGAAGTTGCCGCCGTAGGCGAGGTCGTAGCCGACCGTGCCGAATCCGGGCACCTCGGCCTTCAGGCCGAGGCCCACGCAGAAGGCCGGGACGTTGGTGAGGGTGACGGCGGTGGCCGCGCCGTCCTCGACGCGTACGTCGACGCTCACCAGTCCGGCCGGGGTGTCGAGCCGGACCGTGGTGACCGGCTCGACGGCCGGGACCATGCCGGTCTCGACCAGGACGGTGGCCACCCCGATCGTCCCGTGCCCGCACATGGGCAGCAGGCCCGACACCTCGATGTAGAGCACGCCGAAGTCGGCGTCGGGCCGGGTGGGGGGCTGCAGGATGGCACCGCTCATCGCCGCGTGGCCGCGCGGTTCGTACATGAGCAGGGTGCGGACGTGGTCCATGTGCTCCATGAAGTGGAGCCGCTTGTCGGCCATGGTGGCACCGGGGATCACCCCGACGCCGCCGGTGATCACCCGCGTGGGCATGCCCTCGGTGTGGGAGTCCACGGCGTGGTAGATGTGGCGCGTGCGCATTCCAGTCCCCCCGGGGATCAGTTGAGGCCTTCGGCCAGGGCCTTCTCGGTGGCGGCGCGCACGGCGGCCTCGGTCTCCCCGGTGAGGGGGAAGCGCGGGGGGCGGGTGGCGCCGCCGGGGCGTCCGGCGAGGTCCATGGAGAGCTTGATGGCCTGGACGAACTCGGTCTTGGAGTCCCAGCGCAGCAGGGAGTGCAGGGACTTGTAGAGCGGCAGGGCGGTGGCGAGGTCGCCGGCGACGGCGGCCCGGTACAGGGTCGCGCAGGACCGCGGCAGGGCGTTGGGGTAGCCGGCGATCCAGCCGACGGCGCCGGCGAGGGCGAGTTCGAGCAGGACGTCGTCGGCGCCGATGAGCAGGTCGAGGCCCGGGGCGAGCTCGGCGATCTCGTAGGCGCGGCGGACGTCTCCGCTGAACTCCTTGACGGCGACGATGCTGCCGTCGGCGTGCAGGCGGGCGAGGAGCGCGGGGGTCAGGTCGACCTTGGTGTCGTACGGGTTGTTGTACGCGACCACCGGCAGGCCCGACCGGGCGACCTCGGCGTAGTGGGCGCGCACGGTCTCGTCGTCGGCGCGGAAGGCGTTGGGGGGCAGGAGCAGGACCGAGCCCGCGCCGGCCTCGGCGGCCTGGTCGGCCCAGCGGCGGGCCTCGGCGCTGCCGTACGCGGCCACGCCGGGCATCACGCGGGCGCCGTCGCCGGCGGCCTCGACGGCGGTGCGGACGACACGGGCCCGCTCCTCGTCGGTGAGGGTCTGGTACTCGCCGAGGGAGCCGTTGGGGACGACGCCGTCGCAGCCGTTGGCGATGAGCCAGGCGACGTGTTCGGCGTAGGCGTCGTGGTCGACGGAGAGGTCCGCGCGCAGGGGCAGGGCGGTGGCGACCATGATGCCGTGCCAGGGGCGGGTGCGGGTGTCGGCGCTGGGCGCGGGGGTGGGCGCGTGGGTCATGAAGGACTCCCTAGTGTGGTGTGTGACATTTTACTAGTGGGCGTGAGTCGGCCACAAGGGTCCGGGCGGACCCGATCAGTGGCCCGGGGCGGGAAGTTCGGCGTCCGGTGACGCCGGCGGCGGAGCCTGCGGCTCCAGGGCCGCGAGGTGGCGCAGCGGGACCGGGCAGGACAGGGGGCGCCGGTCGGGTGCCGGGGCCCCGCCCGTCAGGGCCGCCACGGCCGGACCGCACATCCGGCCCTGGCACCAGCCCATTCCGGCCCGGGTGAGGAGCTTGACCGTACGGGCGTCCCGCGCCCCCAGGTCCCGCACCGCCTCGCGGATCCGGCCGGCCGGGACCTCCTCGCAGCGGCAGACGTCCGTCTCCTCCCGCAGCCAGCCCGTCCAGCCGGTACCCGGGCGGTGGGCGGCGGCCATCGCGTCGGCGAAGGCGCGCAGCCGGGCGCGGCGGCGGACCAGGGCGGCGGGGGCCGGGCGGCCCGCTGCCGCGTGCGCGGCGATCTCCCCCTCGGTGAGGGCGAGTTCGGCTCCGCCGATGCCGCCCGTCTCCCCGGCGGACCAGATGCCGGGCACCGAGGTGCGCTGCTCCGCGTCCACGTCCAGGGCGGCCGTGCCGTCGGCCGTCTCGCGGGTGGCGCAGCCGAGGGCGGTGGCCAGTTCCAGCTGCGGCACCAGGCCGTGGCCCACGGCGAGGGCGTCGCAGGGGATCCGGCGGGCGGTGCCGGGCAGGGGCCGCCAGTCGCCGTCGAGGCGGGTGACGGTGACGGCCTCCACGCGGGTGGTGCCGTGCGCCTCGGTGACGGCGTGCCGGGTCAGCAGCCGGACGCCGTGGCGCAGCAGGGCGCCGCCGTACGCGGCGCCTTCGACGAGCTTGGCGGGGTTGCGCAGGAGGGCGGGGGCCTGGGGGGCGTACGCGGTGTACGCGGCGGCCTCGACCACGGCGGGGACGGTGGCCCCCGCGGCGGCGAGGGAACCGGCCACGGCGAGCAGGAGGGGGCCGGAGCCGGCGACGACGACGCGGCGGCCGGGCAGGACGAGGTTGTTCTTCAGCATGGCCTGGGCGCCGCCGGCGCCGACCACCCCGGGGAGGGTCCAGCCGGGGAACGGCAGCTGGCGCTCGTAGGCGCCGGTGGCCAGGAGGACGTGGCGGGCGCGGAGGGCCGCCGGGGTCTCGTCGGGGGCGTGGCCCGCCACGGCGTGCAGGATCCAGCCGTCTTCCCCGGCCGGGACCACCGTCCAGACGTGGTGGGCCGGGAGGTACGTGACGCGGCCCGCCTCGCGGTGGGCGCGGAGGGCGGCCTCACGGGTGGCGAAGGCGCGCCAGCCGTGGTGCAGGGCCTGGGGGCGGGTGGCGCCGAGGGCGGGGGCGGGGTGGCGGTAGTACTGGCCGCCGGGGCGGTCGGCGGCGTCCAGGAGGGTGACGCGCAGACCGAGGCGGGCGGCGGTGACGGCCGCGGCCAGGCCGGCGGGGCCGGCGCCGATCACCGCCAGGTCGGCGGTCCGGTCCGGGGTGGTGTGCTCAGACGGCGAGGTCGGCATGGCCGGTGCCCTCCTGGGTGGTGACGGAGTCTCCGGGGCGGGCCGGGACGAGGCAGGCCCGCTGGTTGGGGCGGCCGTTGACGGTGGCGAGGCAGTCGTAGCAGGCGCCGATGCCGCAGAAGGCCCCGCGGGGGGTGCCGCCCTCGCGGGTGGTGCGCCAGGCGAGGATTCCGGCGGCCCAGAGGACGGCCGCGAGGGACTGGCCCTGCTGGGCCGGGAGTTCGCGGCCGTCGAAGGTCACGGGGAACGTAGCCTCCGGGCTGCCGCCCACCAGCTCGCGCGGGCTGCGCATCAGGGGTCTCCTCGGGGTTGGTCGGTGTGCCGTTGCCCTGGCCGGGCGGGGTGCGGGTGGGGCGGGGGTGGGGTGCGGGTGGGGTGGCTGCGGGGCCGGGGACGGGGACGGGGCGGGGTGTCGTCCGGGACGGGCTTCGATGTTCGGCGCCTGATCCGGGTCCGGCTGTACGAGGTACCGCGCGCCGAAATCATCTCGTTTTAGTCCCGGACGACACCCCGCCCCGTCCCCGTCCCCTCCGGGAACCGGTCCGGGCGGAACGGGTGCGGGGGCGCCGGGGGTTCGGCTCCGGTCAGGGCGGCGGCGATGAGAGCTCCCGTCGCGGGGGCCAGGCCGATGCCGGCGCCCTCGTGGCCGCAGGCGTGGAAGAGACCGGGCACCCGGGGGTCGGCGCCGATCGCCGGGAGGTGGTCCGGGAGGTAGGGGCGGAAGCCGTGGTAAGTGCGCATGACGCGGACGTCCGCCAGGAAGGGGAAGAGCGCCGCGGCCTGGGCGGCCAGGCGGCGGAGGGCCTCGGTGGAGAGGGTGCGGTCGAAGCCGACGCGTTCGCGGGTGGCGCCGATGAGGACCGGGCCGGAAGGGGTGCCCTCCACCACTCCGGAGGACTGGAGCGCCGCCGAGTCGCTGGCCACGTCGGCGACGTAGTCCGCCGCGTAGACCTTGTGGCGGATGACGGGGGGCAGGGGTTCCGTGACCAGGACGAAGCCCCTGCGGGGGAGGACGGGCAGGTCCGTTCCCGCGAGAGCCGCGATGGCGCCGGCCCATGTGCCCGCCGCGTTCACGACGTGGGGTGCGTGGAGGGTGCGGTGGGCCGTGCGGACGCCCGTGATGTTTCCGTTGTGGGTGAGGAGGCCCGTGACCTCCTCCCCCAAGTGGAGTTCGGCGCCTGACGCCTTGAGGAGCTGGGCCGCCGCCTGGGCGGGCTGGACCTGGGCGTCCTGGGGGTAGTGGAAGCCGCCCGCCAGGCCCCGGGCCAGGTGGGGCTCCAGGTCGTACAGGGCGTCCGGGCCCACCTCGGCGGAGACGACCCCGGCGGCGCGCTGGCCCTCGGCGAAGTCGCGCAGGGCCTTGAGGGTGGTGTCGTCCGGGGCGACGACCAGGCCGCCCTTGGTCTCGTACTCGACGGCGTGCGGGAGTTCGGCGGCGAGGTCCCGCCAGAGTTGCGCCGACAGGAGGGCCAGGCCGAGTTCGGGGCCGGCCCCCTTGTCGGAGACGAGCAGGTTGCCCTCGCCCGCGCCGGTGGTGCCGCCCGCGACGGGGCCGCGGTCCACCACCGCCACGGAGAGGCCGGAGCGGCTCGCGTAGTACGCGCACGCGGCTCCGACGACGCCGGCGCCAATGATCACGACGTCCATGGTCAGTAATATGTCACATTCTTTTGAGAGTGCCTAGGGTGGCCCGGCCGGCCCCGCCCCCCGTACGGATCCGGGGCCGGCCGGGCGCGCGGTCAGCTGCGGAGCGGGCCTTCGCAGCTGTAGGAGGAGGTGCCCGCCGCCTTGTTGTCCCAGATCTCCACCGGGCCGAAGGAGCAGTTCATGTCGGCGAGGTTGTTGGAGGCGGCCCCCGCCCGGTCGAGGATGAAGTAGTCCACCGTCTCCGACATGTCCTTGAAGTTCTGGTCGTCACTGCGCCAGTTCTTCAGGTTGGCGGTGATCCGGCCGGTACAGGTGAAGCGGCGCTTGCCGGGGTCGCCGTTCTCCACGCAGTCGGGCGTGTTGTACGTGGCCGCCGCGAAGGAGGACTTCACCGAGGCGAGCGCGGCGTCGCGCAGCCGCTCGTTGGGGGTGAAGGCGGTGTTCGGGACGTAGAGCTGGTCCACCTTGGCGATCTGGGCGTCCAGGAAGCGGTTGTAGTCGCGCTGGAGGTAGGTGTCCGCGCCCGTGCGGTGGCGCCACGCGTCGTACCCGGCGACGTCGTTGGCGCGCAGGTACCCGTACATCTCGCGCAGCAGCGAGGGCTTCTCGGTCCACAGGAACTCGAAGAAGGTGCCCGCGTAGCTGTAGAAGCGGAAGCCGTCACCGTCGTAGGTCGCGTTGAGCAGCTGCTCGACGGTCATGCGCGGCCCGCCGCCGGCGGTGTCGTTGATGACGCTCTTGACCAGGGACTTGCGGACGGCGATGCCGTTGTCGCGGGTGGCGCCGTCGAAGAACTCGGCGGTGCCCTCGTCCATGGCGGTCGTGCGGTCGCCCTCGTACCAGGGGCCCTGGCCGAAGGAGCCGGGCACGGCGAAGCGGCCGTTGAGGTAGTGGGTGTACTCGTGACGGAAGAGCTCTTCCAGGGTGAGGGAGGAGTCCTGCGGGACGCGGCGCTGGTAGGTGTAGAAGGTGGCGCCGTTCTCGATGTAGATGCCGCCGTTGTTGGTGCCGTAGCCGGTCAGGATCGGGTGGTAGTTCTCGTAGTCGGCGCGGGAGGCGTACAGCACGATGTTGAGGGTGCTGTTGGGGTCCCCGGCGAGCGGCTGGTCGGTGCCTATGACGCGGTGGAACTGCGTCTTGACCTGCTTGCTGGCGTAGTAGAGCTGGTCGACGGTGGCCTTGTCGAGGGCGGTGCGGACCTTGATGGCGCCGTTGTCGTAGCTGTAGGTGTACGGGAAGAGCTGCTTCTCGATGTCCTCCTTGCAGACCCCGTACTGCTTGCAGGCGCCGTAGAAGTTGAGCCAGGAGACGATCTTCGCCCAGGCGTCGGTGCCGTGGCCGGACCTGACGCGGTCCAGCATGCCGCCGAGGTCGGCGACGACCTGGTCCTTGAGGCCCTCCACCTGGCCGAAGCGGGCGTACTCGCTGAGGGCGTCGCGCGCCACCCAGGCGTTGCCGGTGCCCTTGAGGTACGTGTAGTCGGCGAAGGCCTTGAAGGCGGCGCGGTACGAGGCGTCCCCCGCGACCGCCGCGTGGAAGGCCGCGTCCTGGTTGCCGGGGTAGACGCCCAGGTAGTTCGTGGAGAGGGCGGCGAGGACGGCGCCGGCCCAGCCGGCGTCGAGGTTGGTGGCCGGGTGGGCCGGGTCCATGGTGGCCAGGACCTTCTTGATCAGGCCGATCTGGTGGTGGCGCAGGCCGGGGCCGGCGGCGTAGAGGGCCTCGCGCAGGGTGCGGGCGTTGGACGGGGTGACGTCGAAGGTCCGTGCGGCGTTGCCGAAGTCGGCGATGGCCTGGCGTATCGCAGCGGTGGTGGGGGCGTCGGTGACGTCGATCTCGTCGCGGGAGAAGTCGTGGTAGGCGACGGCGTGCAGGTAGGTGAACATCTCCTCCAGATGGGAGGAGTTACGGCCGTCGTGGGCGGCGGCCAGGCTGGATATCCGGCGGGAGACGGCCTGGACGTGGGCGTCGGACATGACGGGCGCCAGGCGGGCGTCCCAGGTCCAGATCAGGCCGCGCAGGCAGCCGTCGGCGGTGACGGCCTGGTCGCCGAGGAAGTCGGCGAACTGCTCCGGGGTGAGGTTCTTGATCCCGTCGAGGGTGCAGGGGACGCCGGCGGCGACGCTCTTGGCGGTGGGGGCGGCCTGGGCGGACGTGCGGCTCTTCTCGGTGCGTTCGGCGGCCGCGGTGGAGCCCGGGGCCTCCACGGCGGGGGCGGCGCCGGGCACCCGGCCGTCGGTGACGGCCCTGCCGCCGGGGGCCGGTGCGGGCGCCGGGACGAGCGGCTCGGCGTCGGCCCGGCGGTCGACCTCGTCGAAGGGGTTGGGCGCCGCGGCGGCGCCCTGGGCTCCGGCGGCGAAGGTGGCCGCGGGGGCGGCCGTGGGGGTGACCCGTTCCGCCGCCTGCGTCGAGGCCTGGCCGGCGGTGGCGAGGAGGGTGACCGTGACGGCGGTGGCGAGGAGAGACGTACGCACAGCTCTGTGCTGGAACACCGAGGACTCCTGTTGGGAGGGAGGTGGGGGAAAGGTGCGAACTGCCCTGCGTCACGCGGCGTTTGACGGGGATTAACGTGCCGCGGTGTGAGCTGTAACATAGTAATGTGAAATTGCACTGGCAAGACCTGTGCGCACACCAGTTCAGTACTTCTCGAGGCGGCCTCCGGCCGCAGGGCCGGCTGTCAGGCCGTCAGGTGGGGCCGGAGGTCCCGCTCAGCGGCTGTTCGCCGATCCGGACGGGCACGGTGGTGATCCGGCCGGGCCGGGCGCCCGCGGGAGCACCGCCTACGGGAGCACCGCGATGCCGTCCAGTTCCAGCCGGGCCTCGGTGTCCCACAGGCGGACCACCCCGACGACCGCCATCGCCGGGTAGTCGCGGCCCGCGAGGCGGCGCCAGACGCGGCCCAGTTCGGCGGCGTGCGCGCGGTACTCCTCCACGTCCACCGCGTACACCGTCACCCGGGCCAGGTCGCCGGGGTGGCCGCCGGCCGCCGCGAGGGCGGTCAGCAGGTTGGCGAGGGCCCGCTCGAACTGCTCGGGCAGGCTGTCGCCGACCACCTTCCCGGAGCCGTCCAGCGCGGTCTGGCCGGCCAGGAAGACGATGCGCGAGCCGGTGGCCGACACCGCGTGGGAGAAGCCGGTGGCCGGGGACAGCTCCGGGGGGTTGAGGCGTTCGGGACTCATCGCGCCGCCACCCCCCGGTAGAGCTCCTTGGCGATGATGGTGCGCTGCACCTCGCTCGCCCCCTCGTAGATCCTGGGCGCCCGCACCTCGCGGTAGAGGTGCTCCAGCAGGTGGCCCCGGCGCAGGGCGGCCGCGCCGTGCAGCTGGACGGCGTGGTCCACCACGTACTGGGCCGTCTCCGTGGCGAGGAGCTTGGCCATGGCGGCCCGGCCCGGCACGCCGGGGGCGCCGCTGTCGTACGCGCCGGCCGCCGCGTACACCAGCAGCCGGGCGGCCTCGGTGCGGGTGGCCATCTCCGCCACGCGGTGCGCGACCGCCTGGAGGTCGGCGAGCACTCCGCCGAAGGCGGTCCGGCCGGCCGTGTGGGCCACGGTCGCGTCGAGCGCGGCGCGCGCCATGCCGACCGCGAAGGCGCCCACGCTGGGCCGGAAGAGGTTCAGGGTCTCCATCGCGACGCGGAACCCCTGCCCGGGCCCGCCCAGCACGTCCTCGCGGCCGACGGGCACGCCGTCGAAGGCGAGCGAGCCGATCGGGTGCGGGGAGAGCATCTCCAGGGCCTCGCCGGTCAGTCCCGGGCGGTCCGCGGGGACCAGGAAGGCCGTGATGCCCTTCGCTCCCGGCGCCTCACCCGTACGGGCGAAGACGGTGTAGAAGTCGGCCTCGGGGGCGTTGGAGATCCAGCACTTGGTGCCCGTCAGGCGCCAGCCCGGCCCGTCCGCCCGCGCCGTCAGGGCGAGGGCCGCGGCGTCGGAGCCGGCACCCGGCTCGCTCAGTGCGAACGCCGCCACCTGCCGGCCGGCCCGGACCCCCGGGAGCCACCGCTCCCGCTGGGCGGCGCTGCCCGACCGGAGCACCGGGTGCGCGCCGAGCCCCTGGAGGGCGAGGGCGGTCTCCGCCTCCGTGCAGCCGTAGGCGAGGGACTCCCGCAGCAGGCACAGCTCCAGCGCCCCCGACCCGAAGACCCGTTCCAGCAGACCCAGTTCCCCCAGCTCGGCGAGGAGCGGCCGGTTCACCCGTCCGGGCTCGCCCTTCTCGGCGAGCGGCCGCAGCCGCTCCCGCGCGAGGGCGCGCAACCGGGCGCACCATTCCTCTTGTTCCGCCCCGAGCGCGAATGCGGCCATCCGAATGCCCCCACGTCCTGTCGACACTCTTATCGCGTCCTGTTGACTGCCGTCACCATCACGATACGCTCGGAACGTATTCGCACGGCCGGCTCCACCACAAAATCCGGACGTTGCAAGGGGGCGAACCCGCCTTGGAGCTCAAGCCATCCGCCCATGCCGACACCTTTGCCCGTGACCACCTGCCGCCCGCCCACGCCTGGCCGCAGCTCCTGTTCGAGCTGCCCGAACTGGCCTACCCGGACCGGCTGAACTGCGGCACCGAACTGCTCGACGCCACCATCGAACGGTTCGGACCGGACCGGCCCGCCTTCCGCGACGGCGCCGGCGGCGTGTGGTCGTACGCAGAGCTCCGCGAGCGCGTCGACGCCCTGGCCCACGTCCTCACCATCGACCTCGGCGTCGTCCCCGGCAACCGGGTGCTGCTGCGCGGACCCACCGGCCCCTGGCTCGCGGCCTGCTGGCTGGCGGTGATGAAGGCGGGCGCGGTGGCCGTCACCGTACTGGCCCAGCAGCGCGCCCAGGAACTGGCCACCGTCTGCGCCATGGCCGAGGTACGGCACGCCCTGTGCCACGTCGACGTCCTGGACGACCTGGCCAAGGCCGAGGTGCCCGGCCTGCGGATCACCCCCTACGGCGGCACGGCCGAGGACGACCTGCTGCGCCTCGCCCAGGCCCGCACCGGGCCCTACCGGGCCGTCGAGACCTCCGCCGACGACGTCGCGCTGATCGCCTTCACCTCCGGGACCACCGGCCGGCCCAAGGGCTGCATGCACTTCCACCGCGACCTCCTCGCCGTCGCCGACACCTTCTCCCGCCACGTCCTGCGCCCGCGCCCCGACGACGTGTTCGCGGGCAGTCCCCCGCTCGGGTTCACCTTCGGCCTCGGCGGACTGGTCGTCTTCCCGCTGCGCGCCGGCGCCAGCGCGCTGCTGCTGGAGCAGGCCACGCCCAGGGTGCTGCTGCCGGCCCTCGCCGAACACCGGGTGACCGTCCTGTTCACGGCGCCCACCGCCTACCGGTCGATGCTGGACACCCTGGGCCCGTACGACACGGGCGCCTACGACCTGTCGGCGCTGCGCCGCTGCGTGTCGGCCGGCGAGAACCTGCCCGCCGCGACCTGGCGGGCCTGGCACGAGCGCACCGGCCTGCGGATCATCAACGGCATCGGGGCCACCGAGCTGCTGCATATCTTCATCTCCGCCGCCGACGGGGACATCCGCCCCGGCACCACCGGCCGGGTGGTGCCCGGCTGGGAGGCCCGGGTGGTGGACCCCTGCGGGCGGCCCGTCGCCGACGACGAGCCGGGGCTGCTGGCGGTGCGCGGGCCGGTCGGCTGCCGCTACCTCGCCGACCCCCGGCAGGGCGAGTACGTCCGGGACGGCTGGAACCTGACCGGCGACACCTACGTCCGCGACCCCGACGGCTACTTCCGCTACGTCGCCCGCGCCGACGACATGATCATCTCCTCGGGCTACAACATCGCCGGCCCCGAGGTCGAGGAGGCCCTGCTGCGCCATCCGGACGTGGCGGAGGCCGCCGTCGTCGGCCGCCCGGACGAGCGGCGCGGGCAGATCGTGGTGGCGTACACCGTGCCCCGCGACGGGGCGGTGCTGACGGAGGAGGCCCTGCGGACGTTCATGAAGGGCGAGCTGGCCCCGCACAAGTGCCCGCGCTCCTTCGTCTTCCTGCCCGCGCTGCCGCGCACCCCCACCGGCAAACTGCAACGCTTCCGGCTCCGCGATCTAGAGTGAACCCGTGGTCGAGCAGCACACTCCGCGATCCCTGATCGTCACCTTCTACGGCGCCTACGGGCGGTCCTTCGAGGGCGCCGTCCCGGTGTCCGCGCTGGTCCGCCTGCTGGGCGCGGCCGGCGTCGACGCGCCCTCCGTCCGCTCCTCGGTGTCCCGGCTGAAGCGGCGCGGGTTCCTGGTGCCCGCGCGGGCCGCCGACGGTTCGGCCGGGTACGAGCCGTCCGAGGAGGCCCGGCTGCTGCTGGAGGACGGGGACCGGCGGATCTACGGGACCGTACCGGTGTCCCCGGAGTGGCTGGTCGCGGTGTTCTCCGTCCCGGAGCAGGAGCGGCACAAGCGGCACCTGCTGCGCTCGCGCCTGGCCCGACTGGGCTTCGGGGCGGTGGCGCCGGGCGTGTGGATCGCCCCCGCCCAGCTGGCCGAGGAGACCGGACACACCCTGGAGCGGCTGCACCTGACCGGGTACGTGGAGCTCTTCCGCGGCGCCCACGCCGGTTTCGCCCCCACCGCCGAGGCGGTGGCCCGCTGGTGGGACCTGGCCGCCCTGGCCAAGCAGCACGAGGAGTTCCTCGACCGGCACGAACCGGTCCTGCGCGCCCTCCAGTCGGGCCCCGGCCCCACCCCCGAGGCCGCCTACCGGGACTACCTGGCCGCCCTGGACACCTGGCGGCGGCTCCCCTACGCCGACCCGGGCCTGCCCCGCGAACTGCTCCCGGACAACTGGCCGGGCGACCGCTCCGCGGCCGTCTTCGCCGAGCTCCACACCCGGCTGCGCGACCTCGGCGCCCGCTTCGTGCGGCAGCGGCCGTAGGCCGTCCCCCGCGGGCGGAAATTGCGGTGCGGGCGGGCGACCGGGGACGCCAGCATGGGGCATGACATGGACCTTCAGCACTGATCTGGCGGCCTATCTGGCCGCCGCGCGCCCGGCCGTGGCCGCGCAGCCCGTCGTCAACACCACCCTGCTGACCGTCACCGACGCCCTGGAGCGGCGGGGCCCGCGGGCCTTCGGCGGCACCGGTCCCCTGTTCGGCTGGTGGACCGGCGCGGACGGGGCCGTCGAGGGGGCCCTGCTGCACACCCCGCCGTTCCCGCTGCTGCTCGGCGCCGTGCCCCCCGAGGCCGTCCGGGCCCTGGCCGGGGAACTCGGCTCCGACCCGCTGCGCGGCCGCGTCGGCGCCTTCAACGCCCGCCGCGCCGACGCGCGGACGCTGGCGGCGGCGTGGGGGCCGCCGGCCCGGGTCGTCGAGGAGCTGCGCCTGTACCGGCTGGGCACCCTGGCCGCACCGGACCCCGCCCCCGCGGGCCGGGCCCGGGCCGCCGCCGAGCCGGACCTGCCCCTGCTGCTGGAGTGGACCGAGGCCTTCGACCGGGAGTGCGGCATTCCCGCGAGCCCCGCCGAGGGCCGGCTGCGCGACCGGCTCTCGTACGGCGGGCTGCTGCTGTGGGAGCTCGACGGCCGGCCGGTGTCGCTGGCCGGCTTCTCCCGCCCGATCGGCGGCGCCTGCCGCATCGGCCCCGTCTACACCCCGCCCGCCGGCCGGGGCCGCGGCTACGCCGCCGGGGTGACGCACGCGACGAGCCGGGCCGCGTACGCCGCCGGGGCGGCCGAGGTACTGCTCTTCACCGACCTGGCCAACCCCACCAGCAACGGCGTCTACCGCCGCCTGGGCTACACCCCGGTGGAGGAACGCGTCGTCCTGGAGGCGGTCTGAGCTATCCCTTGCCGGTCGGGGGCCTGCGGCTGCCGGCGCGGTAGGGGGCGGGCCAGGGGGCTCCGGGGCCGGCGTAGCCCTGTTCGGCGGCGGCGTGCAGCGTCCAGTGCGGGTCGTACAGGTGGGGGCGGCCGAGCGCGCAGAGGTCGGCGCGGCCGGCCAGCAGCAGGGAGTTGACGTCGTCCCAGGACGAGATCGCGCCGACGGCGATGACGGGGACGCCGAGGGCGTTGCGGATCCGGTCGGCGTAGGGGGTCTGGTAGGAGCGGCCGTACTCCGGGGCCTCCTCGGCGACGACCTGTCCGGTGGAGACGTCGACGGCGTCCGCGCCGTGGGCGGCGAAGGCGGCCGCGATCCGTTCGGCCTCCTCGGGCGTGGTGCCGCCGGGGGCCCAGTCGGTGGCGGAGAGGCGGACCGTCATCGGCCGCTCCTCGGGCCACACCTCGCGGACGGCGTCGAAGACCTCCAGGGGGAAGCGGAGCCGGTTCTCCAGGGGGCCGCCGTAGGCGTCGTCGCGGTGGTTGGTGAGCGGGGAGAGGAACCCGGACAGCAGGTAGCCGTGCGCGCAGTGCAGTTCCAGCAGGTCGAAGCCGCAGTCGGCGGCGCGGACCGCGGCGGCCGCGAAGTCGGAGCGGATCGCGGCGAGGTCGGCCGCCTCCAGGGCGCGCGGGACGGCGGAGACCCCGGCCTTGTAGGGCAGTGCGGAGGCGGCGACCAGGGGCCAGTTGCCGTCCGGGAGCGGTTCGTCCATGCCCTCCCACATCAGCCGGGTGGAGCCCTTGCGGCCGGAGTGGCCGAGCTGGACGCCGAGGGCCGTACCGGGCGCGGAGGTGTGGACGAAGTCGGCGATCCGCTTCCAGGCGGCCGCCTGCTCCGCGGTCCACAGCCCGGCGCAGCCGGGGGTGATGCGGCCTTCGGCGCTGACGCACACCATCTCCGTCATGACGAGCCCGGCTCCGCCCAGGGCCCTCCCGCCGAGGTGGACGAGGTGGAAGTCGCCGGGGACGCCCTCCTCGGCCGAGTACATGTCCATCGGCGAGACCACGACGCGGTTGCGCAGGGTGAGGCCCCGCAGGGTGAACGGGGTGAACATGGGCGGGGTTCCCGTGCCGTCGGCGTCCTCGGGGCAGCCGAAGTCGCGTTCCACCGCCCGGGTGAACCGTTCGTCGCGCAGCCGCAGGTTGTCGTGGGTGACGCGGCGGCTGCGGGTGAGCAGGTTGAAGGCGAACTGCCGGGCGGGCTGGTCCACGTATCCGGCGAGGTCCTCGAACCAGCGCATGCTGGCGGCGGCGGCGCGCTGGGTGCTGGCCACGGCCGGGCGCCGCTCCTCCTCGTAGGCGGCGAGGGCGGAGGGGACGTCGGGCAGCCGGTCGAGGGCCTCGGCGAGGGCGAGGGCGTCCTCGACGGCGAGTTTGGTGCCGGAGCCGATGGAGAAGTGGGCGGTGTGCGCGGCGTCGCCGAGGAGCACCACGTTGCCGTGCGACCAGTGTGCGCTGACGACGGTGCGGAAGCGGGTCCAGGCGGAGCGGTTGCCGCGCAGCGGCCGGCCGTGCAGGGCCTCGGCGAAGGTCTTGGCGCAGCGGGAGGCCGATTCGGCCTCGTCGCACAGGTCGAGGCCGGCCGCCCGCCACACCTCTTCCCGCATCTCGACGATGACGGTGGAGGCGTCGGGTGCGTACGGGTAGCCGTGCAGCTGCATGACCCCGTGTTCGGTTTCGGCGATCTCGAAGCGGAAGGAGTCGAAGGCGAAGTCGGCGGCGAGCCAGACGTACCGGCAGCGTCCGGGGGTCTCGGTGGGCCGGAAGTGCGCGGCGCCGCGCGCGCGGGTGGCGCTGTGCACCCCGTCGGCGGCGACCACCAGGTCGTACGCGCCGGCCAGCGCGAACGCGTCGGGTGCCTCGGCACGGAAGCGCAGGCGTACGCCGAGGCCGGCGCAGCGTTCGTGGAGGATCTCCAGGAGCCGTCGGCGGCCGAGGGCGGCGAAGCCGTGGCCGCCGGAGGTCAGCAGCCGGCCGCGGTGGACGACGTCCACGTCGTCCCAGCGGACGAACTCGGCGGCGAGGGCGGCGTGGACGACGGTGTCGGCGCGTTCGATGCCGCCGAGGGTCTCGTCGGAGAGCACCACGCCGAAGCCGAAGGTGTCGTCGGGGGCGCCCCGTTCCCAGAGCTCCACCGCGTGCCCCCGGCGGGCCAGCAGTGCGGCGGCGTAGAGCCCGCCGGGTCCGCCGCCGACGACGGCGACCCTCATGGCGCTCGCGGACATGCGGCTACCTGCCCTTCCACTCCGGGGGCCGTTTCGCGGTGAAGGCGGCGTGGAACTCGGCGTAGTCCCGGCCGTTCATCAGCAGGGCCTGGGTGTTGGCGTCGAGTTCCACCGAGGCGGCCAGGGGCATGTCCAGCTCGGCGGTGAGCAGGGCCTTGGTCTGGGCGTGGGCGAGGGCGGGGCCGGCGGCGAGGCGGGCGGCGAGTTCGGCGGCGCGGGCGTCGGCCTTGCCCTCGTCGACGAGTTCGCTGAGCAGGCCGATCCGTTCGGCCTCGGCGGCGCGTACGGGCTCTCCGAGCATCAGCAGCCGGGTGGCGTGGCCGAGGCCGACGACGCGGGGCAGCAGGTAGGCGGCGCCCATGTCGCCGCCGGAGAGGCCTACGCGGGTGAAGAGGAAGGCGAAGCGGGCGGAGGGGTCGGCGATCCGGAAGTCGGCGGCGAGGGCGAGGACGGCCCCGGCGCCGGCGGCCACCCCGTGCACGGCGGCGATCACCGGGAAGGGGCATTCGCGGATCGCGCGGACGACCTGGCCGGTCATCCGGTTGAAGTCGAGGAGCTGGGCGGTGTCCATGGCGAGGGTGGCGCCGATGATCTCGTCCACGTCCCCGCCGGAGCAGAAGCCGCAGCCCTCGCCGGCGAGGACGAGGGCGCGCACGGAGCGGGTGCGGGACAGTTCGGCGAGCAGATCGCGCAGGTCGGCGTAGGCGCCGAAGGTGAGCGCGTTCAGCTTCTCGGGGCGGTCGAGGGTGACGGTGGCGACGCCGTCCTGCCGGGTCACCCGCAGGTGGCGCCACCGTTCGGTCTCTGGTGTGGAACCGGTGAAGGGACTCACGCCATCGAAGCTATCACCGAATCGTGACCGTCGTCAGAGAAACGCGACAAGTGGTCACCCCGGCGGCGGTACGGCGCGGGACGGGGCGGCGCGGCACGGCACACGGGCCGAAGGTCCGGCCCGCCCCCGCCCCTGGTCCCCCGGCGTTGCGCCGGGGTGCCCTACGGGGGCTCCGGCCCGGTCCGTATTGTTGAATCCAGGACTGCCCCCGCCCCCCACCCTCACGGAAGGACGGACCCGCCGTGCACGACAGCTCCGCCTGGCGGATCGCCCTCCCCCACACGACCGCCGCCGTACCGATGGCCCGCGCCCTGATCCGCACCGCGCTCACCGACCTCGACCGGTGCCCCGACAGCGACACGGCGGAGCTGCTGACCGCCGAGCTGGTGGCCAACGCCATCGAGCACACCGCCGGGGCCGCCCCGATCGAGCTGGTCGTGGAACTGCGGCCGGGCGGCTGCCAGGTGGAGGTGCACGACGGCGATCCCGGGCCGCCGGGCGACCTCACGGCCGGCCGTCCCGGGCCGCCGCCCGACCCGTGGCAGGAGGGCGGCCGCGGACTGCTGCTGATCCGGGCCCTCAGCTCGGCCTGCGGCCACCGGCCCACCGCGCGCGGCAAGGCCGTCTGGTTCACCCTGCCGAGCCGGGCGACGGCGACCGCCTGAGTCCGCGCCACCCCACGGCTGTCGCCCGCAGCCCGCAGCCCGCAGCCCGCAGCCCGCAGCCCGCAGCCCGCATGAGTATGCGGCTGCGTGCCCGGCCGGCTACGCGGCGGGGTGGGCGAGCGTCGCGACGAGGACGGCCTTGATGGTGTGCAGCCGGTTCTCGGCCTCGTCGAAGACGACGGAGTGCGCGGACTCGAACACCTCGTCCGTGACCTCCAGCGAGTCCAGGCCGTGCCGCTCGTGGACCTCCCGGGCCACCTTGGTGCCCAGGTCGTGGTAGGCGGGCAGGCAGTGCAGGAACTTCACGTCCGGGTTCCCGGTGGCGCGCAGCACGTCCATGGTGACGGCGTACGGCACCAGGGCCGCGATCCGCTCGTCCCAGACCTCCTTGGGCTCGCCCATCGAGACCCAGACGTCCGTGGCCACGAAGTCGGCCTGCGCGACGCCCTGCGCGACCTCCTCGGTCAGGGTGATCCGGGCCCCGCTGACGGCGGCGAGCTCGCGGGCCCGGGCCACGACGGCGTCGGCCGGCCAGTAGGCCTTCGGCGCGACGATGCGCACGTCCATGCCCAGCAGGGCGCCGGTCACCAGGTACGAGTTGCCCATGTTGAAGCGGGCGTCGCCCAGGTAGGCGAAGGAGATCCGGTCCAGCGGCTTGGTGCTGTGCTCGGTCATGGTGAGCACGTCGGCGAGCATCTGGGTGGGGTGCCAGTCGTCGGTGAGGCCGTTGAAGACGGGCACGCCGGAGTGGGCGGCCAGCTCCTCCACGGCCTGCTGGCTGTCGCCCCGGTACTCGATGCCGTCGAACATCCGGCCGAGCACCCGCGCCGTGTCCCGGACGGACTCCTTGTGGCCCATCTGGGAACCGGAGGGGTCGAGGTAGACGGTGTGGGCGCCCTGGTCGGCAGCGGCGACCTCGAAGGCGCAGCGGGTGCGCGTGGAGGTCTTCTCGAAGATCAGCGCGAGGTTCTTCCCCTGGAGCCGGCGCTGCTCGGTCCCGGCCTTCTTGGCCGCCTTGAGTTCGGCCGCGAGCTCGACGAGGCCGCGGAACTCGGCGGCGGTGAAGTCGAGCTCCTTGAGGAAACTGCGGCCGAAGAGGTCGGTGGCCATGGGGACGCTCCAGAGTGCGCTGACAGGGGATGCTGGAAGTCTATACGATCCTCTGCATTCATATACGGGACAGTGGATCACGTCACACGACGGCCGTCACGCGCCCTCCGTCACGCCCCGGCCGTCACGCCGCGTCCCGCTCCACCGGGCAGCTCATGCAGCGCGGGCCGCCCCGGCCGCGCCCCAGCTCGCTGCCGGGGATCTCGATCACCTCGATGCCCTCCTTGCGCAGGTGGGTGTTGGTGGTGACGTTCCGCTCGTAGGCGACGACCACCCCCGGCTCCACGGCCAGCACGTTGCACCCGTCGTCCCACTGCTCGCGCTCCGCCGAGTGCACGTCCTGCGTGGCGGTGAGCACCCGCACCTTGTCCAGGCCGAGCGCGGCCGCGATGGCCCGGTGCATGTGCTCCGGCGGGTGGTCGCTGACCCTCAGCTCGCCCGGCCCCTCGCCCGGCCGGATCGTGTAGGAGCGCAGCATGCCGAGCCCCGCGTACTGAGTGAACGTATCTGCGTCGACCATCGTCATCACCGTGTCCAGGTGCATGAACGCCCGCCGCTTGGGCATGTCCAGGGCCACGATGACGGAGGCCGACCCGGCCGCGAACAGGCCCCGGGCGAGCATCTCCACCGCCTGCGGGGTGGTCCGCTCGCTCATCCCGATCAGCACGGCGCCGTTGCCGATGACCAGGACGTCCCCTCCCTCGATGGTCGAGGGGTAGTCGGCCTGCCCCTGCGACCAGTAGTGGAAGGCGCCGGAACCGGTGAACAGCGGGTGGTGCCGGTAGATCGCCTCGAAGTGCACGGTCTCGCGCTGGCGGGCGGGCCAGCGCATGGCGTTGATGGACACCCCGTCGTAGATCCAGGCGGAGGTGTCGCGGGTGAAGAGGTGGTTGGGCAGCGGCCCCAGCAGGAAGCCGTCCATGTCGAGGGCGTGGAAGCGCACCGACAACGGCTCGGCGTGCCGCTCCAGGTACTCCCTCTTGGTCATCCCCCCGACCAGGGCCTCCGCGAGGGCGGCGGAGGGCAGCCCGTCGAAGACCGCGCGCAGGTGGTCGGTGGCGAGCGGACCGTACTCCTTCTCGTCGAAGACCCGGTCCAGTACGAGGTGCCGCGCCTCGGGGACGTCGAGCGCCTCGCGGAGCAGGTCGCCGAAGAGGTGGACGGCGACGCCGCGGTCGCGCAGGACGTCCGCGAACCCGTCGTGCTCCTGGCGGGCCCGGCGCACCCACAGCACGTCGTCGAAGAGCAGGGCGTCCTTGTTGCTTGGTGTGAGCCGCTTCAGCTCCAGGTCGGGCCGGTGGAGGATGACGCGGCGCAGCCGCCCGGTCTCGGAGTCGACATGGAATCCCATGGCGTACACATTCCCAGACCGGGCGGCTTTGCGACCCCGCCTCGGCAGTACCCGCTCAGCGCAGGCCGAGAAGTGCCGTCGGGGTGCCGATGACGTCCGGGGCGGTCAGGCCCAGCTTCGGGACGGCCAGGTTGGGGACGCCGTTGTTGCTCGCGTCCGGCATCGTCAGCGGGGCGCCGACGACCGCACCGGGGGTGCGGGTGAGGAGGGTGGTGGCCGGGGACTCCAGGGAGCCCTCGCCGTCCGTCTCGGGCTCGCCCATCAGGTTGGGCACCACCGAGGCGACCCGGGTGGCTCCGAGGTCGGCGGCGATCGGCACCACCGGGAGCAGTGGGGTGGGCAGCAGGTCGCCCTGGTGGAACCGGGGCGACTCCGGGGCGCCGACCATCGGCACCGGGACACCCGTGGCCAGGTGCGGGGCCGGCAGGCCCAGCGTGGTCTCCACCGCCTCCAGCGGGACACCCACCGGGACCGAGTCGGCCACGGCCGGGGAGGCCGCGCCGGCCGCGGCCATACAGGTCATGAGCGCCGCAATGCTTCCGCGCGCGGTCATCTTCATAGGTGACGTTCCGTCCTTCCTGGGTCGCGGACACTCCGCTGCCCTGGATGAACGATCCCGCCGCCGCTTTCCCCGGACTTCCGCGGGAAAGTTCCCCCATACGACCTAATTCGAGGCCGTACGGGGGCTCCCGCTTTACGCCCGCCCCGAACCGAGCGCCGGGTCACAGGCGCGGGTCGACCGGCTCCGACTCCAGGGCCAGCACGGCGAACACCGGCTCGTGGACCCGCCACAGCGGCTCCCCCGCCGCCAGCCGGTCCAGCGCCTCCAGGCCGAGCGCGTACTCGCGCAGCGCGAGCGAGCGCTTGTGGCCCAGGAACCGGTGGCGCAGCCGCTCCAGCTGCTCCGGGCGCGCGTACTCCGGCCCGTAGACGATCCGCAGGTACTCGCGCCCGCGGACCTTCACCCCGGGCTGGACCAGCCGGCCCTTCCCGTCCCGGGCGTACGCCTGGAGCGGCTTGACGACCATGCCCTCGCCGCCGGCTGCGGTCAGCTCCAGCCACCACTCGGTGCCCGCGCGGACGGACTCCTCGTCGCCGGTGTCCACGTACACCCGGCGGGTGCGGCGCAGCAGCGGCGCGTCCGTGCCCCCGTCGGCGTCCGCGAGGCGGTCCAGCCAGGCGAGCTGCTCGTCGTGCGGGACGGCCGCCAGCGACCGGCCGGCCGCGGCGAGCAGCTGGAACGGCGCGAAACGTACGCCGTCCAGCCGGTCGGTGCTCCAGCAGTAGCGCCGGTACGCCTCGGTGAACGCGGCGGCGTCGGCGGCCCGCCCGCGCTGGCGCTCCAGCAGCGCGCCGGTGTCCACGCCCCGGGCCGCGGCCGCCTCCAGGGCGGCGACCGCGTCCGGCAGGACGGCGCGGGAGGCGGCGCCCACGGCCGCGTACTGGTTGCGGAGCAGGCCCGTGGACTTCAGGGACCAGGGCAGCAGTTCCCCGTCGAACAGCAGCCAGTCAGTGCCGAGTTCCTCCCACAGGCCCGCGCGGTCGACCGCCGTGCGCAGCCGGGCGAGGAACTCCTCGGTGAGCTCCGGGTCCGGGAAGAACGGGCGGCCGGTGCGGGTGTAGAGGGAGCCGGTGGGGCCGTCCTCCACGCCGAACCGCGCGCGGGCCGTCTCCGCGTCCCGGCACAGCAGGACGGTGGCGCGGGAGCCCATGTGCTTCTCCTCGCACACCACCCGGCCGATGCCGTCGGCCCGGTACTGGGCGAAGGCCTCGGCGGGGTGCTCCAGGAAGCCCCCGTCAGCGGCTCCGCCGCGGGCCTCCTCCTGGGAGGCGGCCGTCGGCGCCATGGTCGGCGGCAGGTAGGGCACCAGCCGGGGGTCCACCGCGAAGCGGCTCATGACCTCCAGGGCGGCGGCCGCGTTCTCCTCGCGGACGCCGACGTTGCCCAGGTGGCGGGTCTCCACCACCCGCCGGCCGTGGACGTCGGCCAGGTCGAGGGGGCGCCCGTCGTGGCCGCCGGGCACCTCGGCGGCGAGCGGCTTGACCGGCTCGTACCAGACCTTCTCGGCCGGTACGTCGACCAGTTCGCGCTCGGGCCAGCGCAGGGCGGTCATCCGGCCGCCGAAGACGGCGCCGGTGTCGAGGCAGATGGTGTTGTTGATCCAGGTGGTGTCCGGGACCGGGGTGTGGCCGTAGACCACGACGGCCTTGCCGCGGTAGTCCTCGGCCCACGGGTAGCGCACGGGCAGGCCGAACTCGTCGGTCTCGCCGGTGGTCTCGCCGTACAGGGCGTGCGAGCGGACCCGGCCGGAGGTGCGGCCGTGGTACTTCTCGGGCAGCCCGGCGTGGCAGACGACCAGCTTGCCGCCGTCGAGGACGTAGTGGCTGACCAGGCCGGCGATGAACTCCCTGACCTCCTTGACGAACTCGTCGCTCTCGCGGGAGAGCTGCTCGACGGTCTCGGCGAGGCCGTGCGTCTGCTGGACCTTGGACCCCTTGAGGTAACGGCCGAGCTTGTTCTCGTGGTTCCCGGGCACGCACAGGGCGTTGCCGGACTTGACCATGCCCATCACCCGGCGGAGCACGCCGGGGCTGTCGGGGCCGCGGTCGACGAGGTCGCCGACGAAGACGGCGGTGCGGCCGGCGGGGTGGACGCCGTCCTCGTAGCCGAGCTTGGCGAGCAGGGTCTCCAGCTCGGAGGAGCAGCCGTGGATGTCGCCGACGATGTCGAAGGGGCCGGTGAGGTGGGTGAGGTCGTTGAAGCGCTTCTCCAGCACCACTTCGGCGGACTCGGCCTCCTCCACCGTGCGCAGGACGTGCACCTTGCGGAAGCCCTCGCGTTCCAGGCCGCGCAGGGAGCGGCGCAGCTCGGAGCGGTGCCGCTGGATGACGCGGCGGGGCAGGCCGGCCCGGTCGGGGCGGGCGGCGTTGCGCTCGGCGCAGACCGACTCGGGCATGTCGAGGACGATCGCGATGGGCAGGACGTCGTGCTCGCGGGCCAGGCGGACGAGCTCGCGGCGGGACTCCTTCTGGACGCTGGTGGCGTCCACGACGGTCAGTCGTCCGGCGGCGAGCCGCTTGCCGGCGATGTAGTGGAGCACCTCGAAGGCGTCCTTGCTGGCGCCCTGGTCGTTCTCGTCGTCGGCGACCAGGCCCCGGCAGTAGTCGGAGGAGAGGATCTCGGTGGGCTTGAAGTGCTTGCGGGCGAAGGTGGACTTGCCCGATCCGGTGGCGCCGACGAGGACGACGAGGGACAGGTCGGTGACGGGGAGCACGCGGTGTGCCGGCCGGGCGGCCGGGCGGTCGGTGGTGGGGGTGGTCATGCTGCCTCACCCTCCTTCAGGGTCTCGGTGGCGGCGGTCTCGGTGGCGGCCGTCCGGGTGGCGGCCGTCTCCGCGGCGGTGAAGACGGCCATCTGGGTCGGGGCTCCGACCTCGGGGTCCTCGTCGCCGACGGGTACGTGGGCGACGGTGTAGCCGTACCGGCCGGCGACGCGGGCAGCCCAGGCGCGGAACTCCTCGCGGGTCCACTCGAAGCGGTGGTCGCGGTGGCGTACGTGTCCGGCGGGCAGGGACTCCCAGCGGACGTTGTACTCGACGTTCGGGGTGGTCACGAGGACGGTGCGGGGGCGCGCCGCGGCGAAGACGGCGTACTCCAGCGCGGGCAGCCGGGGCAGGTCGAGGTGCTCGATGACCTCGCTGAGCACGGCCGCGTCGTAGCCCGCCAGCCGCTTGTCGGTGTAGGCGAGCGAGCCCTGCAGGAGCCGGACGCGGGAACTCTGGCGCTCCCCCATCCGCTCCAGCCGCAGCCGGCGGGCGGCGATGGTCAGGGCCCGCACGGACACGTCGACGCCGAGGACCTCGGTGTACGCCGGGTCCTTGAGCAGGGCCCGCACGAGGTGTCCCTCGCCGCAGCCGAGGTCGAGCACCCGCTGGGCGCCGGCCTCGCGCAGTGCGCCGAGGATCGCGTCCCGCCGGCGCACGGCGAGCGGGACGGCCCGCTCCGGGGTGCCCGGGACCTCGGGGGCCGCGTCGGCGCCGTCCGGGGCCGCGGCCACGGCGTTGTCGAGTTCCTCGGCCTCGCTCCCGTCGGCCTCGGCCAGCCGGGCCAGTTCCAGGCGCTCCATGGCGTCGCGGGTGAGCTCCTTGCGGCGGGCCAGGTAGCGGGCGGTGATCAGCGCGTGCTCGGGGTGCCCGGCCAGCCAGCCGTCGCCCGCGCGCAGCAGCTTGTCGACCTCGTCGGGGGCGACCCAGTAGTGCTTGGCGTCGTCGAGCACCGGCAGCAGCACGTACAGCTGGCGCAGGGCGTCCTCCAGCCTGGCCCCGCCCTCCAGCACGAGCCGCACGTAACGGCTGTCGCCCCATTCCGGGAACCGCTCGTCCAGCGCGACCGGCGTGCTCTCCACCCGGTCCCAGCCCAGCGGGCCGAACAGGCGGCCCACCATCTCCGGGCCGCCCCGGGCGGGCAGCACCGGGATCTCGATCCGCAGCGGGAGCGTGCGGCCCGGCAGTTCGGGGCGCAGGGAGCACTGGCCCTTGAGGGCGGTGCGGAAGACCCCGCTGAGCGCGACGGCGAGCAGCGAGGAGGCCGCGTACGGGCGGTCGTTGACGTACTGGGCGAGGGCGGCGTCCGGCGCTCCGCCCCGTCCCTTGCCCTGGCCGCGCCGGACGAGCGCGACGGGGTCCACCTCCAGCAACAGCGCCGCCGTGCACCGTTCGGCCGTGGCCTCGGGGTAGAACACGTGGGCGGTGCCGTGCGAGGTGGAGAAGGCCTGTGCCCTGCCGGGATGCTTGTGCAGCAGGAATCCCAGGTCAGTGGCCGGATTCTCCGTCGTGCCGGTGGTGCTGATCGTCAGGAACATGCGCTCCAGCATGTCCCGCGCACCACCGTCGGTGCGAACGTATTTCCGGGTGGCGGCCGGCCCGCCCTGCGGGTGGTCCGGCCGCCGTTCCGCGAGGTCCTCCCCTGGGGTCGGGTCAGCGCTGCTTGGGGATGTTCAGCGGGCGGCCGATGTGCCAGTGCGGCTCGGTGCCGCTGTAGGGGCACAGATAGGCGATCCGCTCGTGCTGCCACGGCTGGATCCGGTGCATCTCGCTCGCGGCGTGTTCCGCCGCGGCCTCGTTCGCGAACTGCTTCTTCTCCCCGCACGCCCTGGAGCGGGTGATGCGGCGCCTGGCGGCGGCGCCCGTCCTGCTGGTGCGCTTCATCTGTCCTGCCTATCCCAGCAGGAGCCGACCATAAAGGGCCTTCACCCGATCGAGTGATAGTCGGCCGCGCCCCCTTGCCGTCGCCCCGGATCACGCCAGGAGCGGCCCCAGTGCGGCGATGCGGTCCGGGCCGATGCGGCAGCATCCCCCGACGAGCCGGGCGCCGGCCGCGCGCCACGCCTCCACGGGCCAGGGGGCGGTGGCGGCGGGGGCGGGGGCGTTCCAGCTGCGGCTGGCGGCGTCCCAGACGGAGCCGTCGTTCGGATAGGCCACCAGCGGCTTGGCGGTGACGGAGGCGGCGGCTTCCAGAGCGGGCAGGACGTCCTCGGGATCACAGCAGTTGACGCCGACCGCGATCACCTCGGGGGCGGCCGCCGCCAGGGCGAACGCCTCGGCGAGCGGCTGGCCGGCCCGGGTGCGGCCGCCCGCGACCGTGTACGTGAGCCAGGCGCGGGCGCCCGTACCGGCGAGCACCCGCAGCAGGGCCCGCGCCTCCAGGACGTCGGGGACGGTCTCCAGCGCCAGGACGTCGGGGCCGGCCGCCAGCAGCGCCCCGATCCGGGGCCGGTGGAAGTCGGCCAGCTCCGCCTCCGTGAGCCCGTACCGGCCGCGGTACTCGGAGCCGTCCGCCAGGAGCGCCCCGTACGGGCCCGCCGAGGCGGCCACCCAGACCTCCCGGTCGGCGGCCCGGGCGGCCGCGCCGGCCACCCGCACGCTCCGCTCCAGCAGGTCCGGCTCGTGGCCGACCTGGTAGCTCGCGGTGATCAGCACCTCGGCGCCGGCCCGGACGTACGCCGTGTGGGCGGCGAGCACCTGGCCCGGGCGCTCGGCGAGCACCCGGCCCGTCCACATCCCCCCGGACAGGTCGCAGCCCTGGTCGGCGAGCTGGTTGCTGAGCCCGCCGTCCAGGAGCACGGCCCTGCGGGCCAGGGCTTCGGCGAGCGGGCCGGTCGCACGCGGCACGGCGGCGGCCCTACCGGCCGAGCTGGGGCAGGACGCGGGCGGAGACCAGCTCCAGGTGGTCCAGGTCGGCGAGGTCGAGGAGCTGGAGGTAGACGCGCGAGGAGCCGATGGCCGAGTAGGTCCCGAGCTTCTCGACGACCTCGTCCGGGGAGCCGGCCAGGCCGTTGGCCTTCAGCTCGTCGACCTCGCGGCCGATGGCGGCGGCCCGGCGGGCGACCTCGGCGTCGTCCTTGCCGACGCACACCACCAGGGCGTTGGAGTAGACGAGTTCGTCCGCCTTGCGGCCGGCCGCGGCGGCGGCCTCCCGGACCCGGGCGAACTGCCGGCGGCTGTCCTCCACCGAGGCGAACGGCATGTTGAACTCGTCCGCGTAGCGGGCGGCGAGGCGGGGGGTGCGCCGTGCGCCGTGGCCGCCGACGAGGATGGGCACCTTGGCCTGGGCGGGCTTGGGGAGCGCCGGGGAGTTCTCCACCCGGTAGTGGACCCCCCGGTGGTCGAAGGCGGCGCCGGGCTCGGTGGCCCACATCCCGGTGACGATGGCCAGCTGTTCCTCCAGCCGGGCCATGCGCTCCGCGGGGAAGGGGATCCCGTACGCCTTGTGCTCCTCCTCGAACCAGCCCGCGCCCAGGCCCAGTTCCACCCGGCCGCCGGACATCTGGTCGACCTGTGCCACCTGGATCGCGAGGACGCCGGGCAGCCGGAAGGTCCCGGCCGTCATCAGCGTGCCCAGCCGGATCCGCTTCGTCTCCCGGGCCAGGCCGGCGAGGGTGATCCAGGCGTCCGTGGGCCCCGGCAGGCCGTCGACGGAGCCCATCCGCAGGTAGTGGTCCGATCGGAAGAACGCGTCGAAGCCCAGGTCCTCGGTTGCCTTGGCGACGGTCAGGAGGGTGTCGTAACTCGCACCCTGCTGCGGTTCGGTGAAAACGCGGAGATCCATGCCCTCCATCCTGCCCTCCCCACCCCTGCCGGGTGGTCGGCAGTTCATTTGGCTGTTGGCCGTGGCTGGCCGTCGACTGCCTCGTACGGGTGAACGGGAGGCGTTGCAGGGACCGATGGCTTGTTGAGACGTCAGTCTGAGCAGGGAACGTCCGTGCTGCCGTAGAGGATGAGGAGGGGGCCGATGGCGCGCGGTCGGGGAAAGCGGAAGCGTGCGCTGCGCGAGCTGGTCGCGCCGTTCACCGTGTCTGCTCCCGCAGGTGCGCGGATCAGGGATCGTCTGCGCGTGTCCGCCGAGGAGGCCCGCGTCTTGCGGGTCGTCGGCGAACATCTCGGCGGGTGCGCCCGTGCCGATCTTGCCGAGCGGGTGCGGATCGGCAAGGTGGCGGTGAGGGAGAATCGGCGGGCCGAGCGTAAGCGGGTGCTGACGAGGGTGTCGTCTTCGCGCTGGGCGGGGGCGATCACCCGCACCAGTGAGGACCAGTACCAGCTCTCCCTGCAGTGCCTGTTCCATGAGCGGGCCTCCCTGCGCCGGGCCACTAGCAAGATTCGTCAGCGTCTGGCGGTGCCGTGCGGGCAGCGTGCGGGCGGTGTCCGGGGCTACCCAAGCCGGGCCGAACGGGCACAGAAGCAGCGCCGGTTGCAGGTCCTCACCGCGCGTCTGGCCGATGTGGAGGCTCGTATCGACGCTGGGCATCCAGCAGTCGTTGTGGGTGGCCGCCGTCTGGCGAAGGTGCGGCACCACCTGACGGACGCCGGTCTCAGCGAATCCGGGTGGCGGGAGCGGTGGGAGGCGGCCCGTCTCTTCCTGACTGCCGACGGGGAGTCCGGGGCCCCGTACGGGAACTACACGATCAGCGTGGACCCGGTCGACGGCACGGTCACGATCGTTCTTCCCGAACCCTTGCGGCACCTGGCGAACGCGCCACGCGGCCGCTACCGCCTCACCTGCACCGTCACCTTCCACCACCGCCGGGGCGAGTGGCTGGACCGGGTCACCGCCCACCGCGCCGTGCGTTACGACATCACCCACGACCCCGACCGTGGCCGCTGGTACCTCGACGCGTCCTGGTCCACGCCGAATACGGTCCTGCCCAGCCCGGTCGAGCTGGCTGCCACCGGTGTGCGGCTGCTGGCCGTGGACCTCAACGCTGGCCACCTCGCCGCATGCGTCATCGACGCGCACGGCAATCCAGTGGACCAGCCCGTTACCGTCCCCACCAACCTGACCGGACCCGCATCGCAGCGCGACGGACGACTGCGGCAGGCGATCAGCGAACTCATCCACCTCGCCAAGACGAACGACTGCGCCGGTCTGGCGATCGAAAACCTCGGCTTCGACGACGCCCGCGCCACCGGCCGCGAAACCATGGGCCGCGGCAAACGCGGCAAGGCCTTCCGCCGCACGGTCGCCGGCCTCCCCACCGCCCGCTTCCGGGAACGAGTGCGAGGCATGGCCCACCATGCCGGGCTCGTCGTCGTCGCGGTCGACCCCGCCTACACCTCCCGTTGGGGAGCACAGCACTGGAGGCAGCCTCTCCAGCAGCAGTCGAAGACGACCGTCGTCACCGGCCACCACGCGGCCGCAGTGGCGATCGGCAGGCGCGCCCTCGGACACGGGCTACGGCGTCGGCCCGGTGTGACCGCACACGACCAGAGGATCGTGGTGCGGAGAGCTACCGGCCAGACCGTCCCCCACCCGAGGGCACGCGGGACCACGAGCCCGCCAAGGACCACAGGCACGCCCCACCAAGGCACCAAGACCTGCAGGGACCGAAGCGACCCGCTCGCGCTGCTCCCCGTCTCCCAAGACCGTTCGGGGGGACAACCGGCCAGCCCGGTTTACGGCGATCCGGCCAACAGCGGCCAACATCGCTAGGAATGGTGAATCTTCGTCAACCGGAAGGGCCGCCCCCCGCCCCGCCAGTGACCAGCGCGGATGGGGATCGTTGGCTCGGACGGAGCCGGACCGCCCGGCCCGCGCGCCGGCGGCCTCCCGTCGATGCGTCCACCGCCCCCTTCCGTACCGGAAGGGCCAGGGCCGAGGAGGCCGCCATGTCCCACGAGTCCGCGCCAGAGCATCCCGGACAGACCGGACAGGCTGCACACGACCACGCACGCCAGGAGTCCCCGGCACCCGCCCAGGGCGGCGCGCCGAAAGGCCTGCTCCAGCAGATGGAGGAGCTGATGGCGGCGCTGAACGCCGACCTCTCCCAGCTCGACGCCGACCTCCAGCACTCCGCGGACCGCACCCTGCCGGCCGCGCCGGCGGCCCCCGGGGGCCGGACGTACGAGGGCGAGCTCCGCTCCGACCGCCACTCCGACCGGTCCTTCTGACCGCGCGGGGGTCCCGTCACGCACGGCGGGACCCTCGGCAGCGCACCCGCCCGCCCGGGCCCGCCTCGGCTCAGCTCACGCCCGACGCCGAGCCCCGCTGGGGCACGGCCGCCATCCGGCGCAGCAGTGTCCGCACCCGGTCGCTCGACTCGTCCGCCGCGTCGATCGACTCTATGCACTGCCAGTACAGGCCTTCGTCGTCCGTCGCGCAGGCCACCCCGACGAGGGCTATGCCGACCTCGCCGAGCAGCTCCTGGAGCCCGAGCAGCGCCTGCCGTATGTCGGCCGTCCCCGTGAGCTGCGCCGCCCTCGGCGGCTGTTCGGGCGGTCTTCCCTCGCCCCTCAGGGCCGCCCGGTCGATGACCCCGCACCCTCTGCCGCCGGCTTCCCCCAGTCCCCGCGCCTCCGCTCTGAGCTCGGGCGGCCCGGTGACCGCCAGCCAGCTCCCCACGCCCTGGGCGAGCGCCTGGGCCTGCCAGGCCTCGCCCACGATGCCCCATGCCTCCCCGCTCCGTGCCAGCGCGTGCCGGCCGGCCGCGATGAGCCGTACCGCATCCATATGCCGTCCCCCGTCCGCACGACATCCCGCCGTTCTCCACTACCCAGAGTGAAGGCAACGAGCCAGTAAAGCCAGGGGTATTCGGAAATCTGTGGACACAAACATGGTTGTGGACGACGCCATCACTCCGAAGAGTGACGATCTGGTGTCGAAGTACCGGTTACCGGGAAGCGGTGCTCGTTTCTCTCGATCTTCGCGGCCAGCGCATCCAGCACATCAACCCCGACAACCTCACAGAACTGCAGCAGGTACGCCATCACGTCGGCGACCTCGTCGGCCACTCTGTGTGCGCTTTCGGGCTTTTCCATGACCGCCGCCGACTGTTCGGGGGTCAGCCATTGGAAGATCTCGACCAGTTCGGCGGCCTCGACGCTCAGGGCCACGGCCAGGTTCTTGGGCGTGTGGTACGGGGCCCAGTCCCGGGCGGCCGCGAAGGCGGCCAGCCGTCGCTGGAGTTGGTACAGCCGTTCGTCCCGCCGGGGCGGGGGCCCGTCACCTGTGGGTGCCGCGCCGTTCGTGGGGACGTCGTTCATGGGGACAGGTCTACCACTGAGACGCCGGGGACCCCGCGTCCGGTTCCCGCCGTGTCCTCGCCGACCGCCGCCACCAGCCTGATGTGCCCGCGTCCGCCGGACAGGACGGCCAGCCGCAGCAGTTCGGCGGCCTGCCGGCGGTCCAGCCCCCGGTCCAGGCCGTCGGCGAGGACGGTGAGTGCCTGGCGGGCGGAGAGCAGTTCGGCGGCCGGGTCCACCTCCAGCACGCCGGGCCCGGTGAGCAGGACCAGGGCCAGAGCCAGGAAGCGCAGTTCGCCCGCGCCAAGCCGGTCCAGGCCGGTGGCGGGGCGGCCGGGGCCGCGGTCGAGCACGGCCGCCACCAGCCCGGCCCCTCCGGTGGCGGCCCGTACGTCCAGCCCCGCCACCGGCCCGGCGCAGCCGGTCCGCGCCGCTCCGGCCAGCAGGGCGTGGCGGGTGCCGCATTCGTGGCGGGTCCGGCGCAGCACGTCGGCCAGGTTCCCGCAGTCGGTGCGCAGCCGGCCCTCGCCGGCCGGGACGGGCGCCCGCATCCGGCCGGGGTCCGGGTCGCAGGCGAACACCGCGCGCAGGGCCACCACCGCCTGCTCGGCGGCGGCCAGCACCCGGCGCTGGCCCGCCGTGGACCCGGCGACGCGCAGCGGCAGCAGTACGGTGCCGAGGCGGTCGTCGGGCATCGGCGCGCGGGTCACGCCCACGGTGCCCCCGGTGAACCAGGCGGCCTCCAGGGTGCGTCGGCGCGGGTCGCGCAGGGCGGTGGTGAGCAGGATCCGGCCGTCCTGGGAGAGCCGTTCGCCGGCGATGCGCAGCACCGGCTCGGCCTGGACCGCGAGGTCGAGCCGGACGGGGCCGCAGGGGCCGTCGACCGTGCAGCCGAGGCGGAAGCCGCGCCGGCCGCCGCCGTCGGGGACGGCCCGGTCGGGCACCCGGGACGCGGGGTCGGGGAAGGCCTCGCGCAGGGTGGCCCCGGAGGCGAGGGCGGCCAGCGCCCGGTAGGCGTCCAGGGCCTGGGTCTTGCCGCTGCCGCTGGGGCCGGTGAACAGGGTCACCGGGCCCAGCGGGAAGGCGGCCGCCCGGTGCGGGCCGAAGGCGGAGAGCCGCAGCTCGGTGACGGCGGGCCGGGCCGGTCCGGTATCGGCGGACACACCGCCGGAGGGCGCGACTCCACCGACCCGCGGCGGCGCACCGGAGGCGCGGCCGGCTTCTGCGGGGCACGGTTCGGCGAGGCCGACCTCAGCGCGGCCCGACTCGGCGCGGCCGTCCTCGGCGGGGCAGGGTTCGGCGGGGCCGGCGTCGGCGCGGCCGACTTCTGCGCGGCCCGGCTCGGCGCAGCCGGACTCGGCACGACCGGACTCGGCGCAGCCCGGCTCGACGCGGCCGACCTCAGCGCGGCCGGACTCGGCGCGGCCGACTTCAGCGCGGCCCGGCTCGGCGCAGCCGGACTCGGCGGGGCACGGTTCGGCGAGGCCGACTTCAGCGCGGCCCGACTCGGCGCAGCCGGACTCGGCGGGGCCGGGGCCGTGGCGGGGGTGGGCGGGTGACGGGCTGTCAGCCGGGGGTGCCGTGTGCGGGGGTGTGACGGTCGGGGTGGCGGCGGGGCGGCCGGGTCCCGCCGCGTCCAGGGTGGCGTCCATGGCCGGACGGTACGGTCCGCGCGGGTGCCGGGGTGCCCGCCGAACCGTTTAGCCGCCGCGACCTTCCTACGATCGGGGGACGGCCGCGGCCGCGATCCCCTCCACCTCGGTCCCGACCGGGGCCAGCAGGAAGACGTTGCGGTCGACCCGGTGCATGCCGCTGCCCAGGCCGAAGACCACACCACTGCTGAAGTCGAGGATCCGCTTGGCCACTTCGCTGTCGGCGCCGGTGAGGTCCAGCAGTACGGGGATCTGTGCGATCAGGTACTCGGCCACCTCCCGCGCGTCGGCGAAGATCTGAACCCGGATCACCACGAAGCGCCGCTGTTCCGCCGCGGCCGCCCCGGGGGCCTTGGGGATGGTGCGGTGGTCCACCCGGGAGGGCCATTCGTTGCGACTGCGCAGGGGTACCACCTGCGCGAGTCCCTCCCACTGCTCGTCGGTGACGTCGTACCTGCTCACCGGGCCGCCTCGGCCGTGCGCTTCATGTGCATCCACCCATCCTCTCGCGTTTCACCCGTTCAGCCCAACACCGACACGAAGGACGTAGGGTCGCCGCCATGACCAATGGCGACGAGGTCCGCACGTTGAGCGACACCGCGGGCTCCGGCCCCGCCCGGTCGGGTGCCACGGGGAGGGCCGGGCCGGCCGTGCGGCCACCGCGCCGCGAGGACGCGATCCGCAACCGCGCGCAGATCCTGGCCGCCGCGGAGCAGTTGTTCACCGAGCGGGATCCGCGCGGCGTGACGATGGACCACATAGCCAAGGCGGCCGGCGTCGGGCGGGCGACGCTCTACCGCCGGTTCCCCGATCCGGCCTCCGTGGCCGCGGCACTGCTGGACGAGCACGAGCGGACCCTGCACGGGCGCCTCGCGTTCGGGCCGCCGCCGCTGGGGCCGGGCGCCCCGCCGGCGCAGCGGCTGGCCGCCTTCTACGCGGCGGCCCTGGAGCACCTGGAGCGGCACCTGCCGCTGGCGCTGGGCATCGGCCCGGGCCCGGCCCGGTTCGCGGGCGGCACGTACCGGCAGTGGCGGGCGCACGTCCGGGCCCTGCTCGTGGAGGCGGACGCCGACGACCCCGACGTCAGTGTGGACGCCCTGCTCAGCCCGCTCTCCCCGGAGGTCTACCAGTTCCAGCGGCACACCCTGGGCTTCGCGCCCGCGCGGATCGCCGAGACGCTCGGGCGGCTGGCGCGCGGGGTACTCCCCGACCCACAGATGGGTTAGGTTAGGCATACCTAAGTCAACCTCGAACGAGGGAGAGATCCGCATGCGCCTGCCCGGTGCCCCCGCCGCCACGCCCCCCGCCCGGCCCACCGAGGCCGAACGGGTCCGCTCCGTCCTGGCCGCCGCCCACTCGATGACCGTCGTCATCGACGGCGTGCGCCACGAGGTCCGCGACCTGGACGGCGGGGACGTGCTCGGCCGGCTGCACCTGCACCCCGCCGCGCCCCGGGCCGGGCAGCCGGCCCCGCTCCCGCTCCCGCACGACGGACCGCCCGCCATCCGGCTGGAGTTCACCGACATCGCCCCGACACCCGTACGCGACCGGGTGCGCGCCCGCGTCACCGTCCTGGGCCACCTGCTGACCCCCTGGGCCGACGGGTCCTCCGCCCCCGGGACCACCACCTGCGTGGAGTACGGCCGGGCGGTCCTGGAGACCGCGCGGGGAACCTCGTACATCGGGCTGGAGGAGCTGGACGGGGCCTGGCCCGACCCGCTGGCCACCTACGAGGCCGGCATGCTCACCCACCTCCTCGACGAGCACCCCGAACTGGTGACCCTGCTCCTGCGGCTGGTCCGGCCGCTGCCCTCGGCCGCCGTCCTGCGCGCGCTGCCGCTCGCCCTGGACCGGTACGGGATCACCCTGCGCCTGGAGGAGCGCGCCGGCCACCGCGACGTGCGCCTGCCCTTCCCCTCCGTCCTCGACGACGTCGACCAGGCGGGCACCCAGATCCAGGCCCTGCTCAGCGCGGCCCGGCGGCGCTCGCACCGCAACTCCCTCCCCGCTTGAGGATCGCTCGAACCGGGGTGTCGACCCGGAATTCCCGCCTTGACCTGCTCCGTTGTGGCGTACATGAAGGCAATCACCTACAGCAGTTACGGAACTCCCGCCCGGCTGGAGCTCGTTGAGGCACCCGAGCCCAAGGTCGGCCCCGGGGAGGTCCTGATCCGGGTCAAGGCCGCCGGGGTCAACCCGGTGGACTGGAAGCTCGCCGCCGGATACCTCGATGCGATCCTCGAAGTGCGCTACCCCGTCATACCCGGCTGGGACGTGGCCGGAGTCGTCGAAGCCGTCGGCCCCGACACCTTCGACTTCGCCGTCGGCGACGAGGTCTACGGGTACGTCCGCAAGGAGTGGGTCGAACTCGGCACCTACGCCGAGCTCGTCGCGGCCCCCGTGCGGACGCTGGCCCGCAAGCCGCGCGCCCTGACCTTCGAGCAGGCCGCGGGCGTCCCGCTGGCCGGCCTCACCGCGTACCAGTCCCTCACCCGCGTGGACGTCAAGGCCGGCGAGACCGTCGTCATCCACTCCGCCGCGGGCGGCACCGGCTCCCTCGGCGTGCAGATCGCCGTCGCGCTCGGTCTGCGCGTCATCGGCACGGCCGGCGCGCACAACCACGACTACCTGCGCTCCCTCGGCGCCGAGCCCGTCCTGTACGGGGACGGCCTCGCGGACCGGATCCGCGAGCTCGCCCCCGAAGGCATCGACGCCGGGCTGGACTTCTTCGGCGCAGGAGCCGTGGAGGTCCTCCAGTCGCTCGTCAAGGAGCGCGGCCGGGTGGTCTCCATCGCCGACTACGAAGCCGCCGCCAAGGGCGCGCACCAGCCGTGGGTGCGCCCGGACACCGCCGACCTGACGTTCCTGGCGGAACTCGCCGACTCGGGCCGCCTCACGGTCAACGTCGAACACGCGCTGCCGCTCGCCGAGGCCGCGAAGGCCTGGGAGCTCAGCGCCGCGGGCCGCACCCGGGGCAAGATCGTCCTGACGGTCTGAGCGCCGGCCGGGCGCAGCCGGGGGCCGCGTGCGGTCGGCCCCGGGAGCCGTCCGGACCCGGAACGCGAACGGGCCCCCGGAGCACGCGCTCCGGGGGCCCGTACCGTTCCCCTCCCCCCTCGCCCCCCTACCGGGTGTGGCGGTTGGCGGGGCGCGCCAGGCCGTAGTTCTCGCGCAGGGTGCGCCCCTCGTACTCGGTGCGGAACAGCCCCCGCTCCTGGAGGACCGGCACGACCTGGTCGACGAAGTCGGTGAGGCCGGTGGGCAGCACGGGCGCCATGATGTTGAAGCCGTCGGCCGCGCCCTGGGTGAACCACTCCTCCAGCTGGTCGGCGATCTGCTCGGCGGTGCCCGCGAAGACCCGGTGGCCGCGCCCGGCGCCGAGGCGCGCGATCAGCTGGCGCAGGGTGAGCCCGTCGCGGCGGGCGATCTCGGCGACGAGCGTGAAGCGGCTCTTGTTGCCGTTGATCTCCCGCTCCTCGGGGAGCTCGGGCAGCGGGCCGTCGAGGTCGGCGCCGGTGAGGTCGGTGCCCAGCATCCCCGACAGCTGGGCGAGCCCGTACTCGGGGACCTGGAGCTCGGTGAGCTCCCGTTCCAGTGCCTTCGCCTCGGCCTCGGTGGCGCCGATGACGGGGGCGATGCCGGGCAGGACGAGCAGCTCGTCCTCGGTGCGGCCGTAGCGGGCGAGGCGGGACTTGAGGTCCTTGTAGAAGGTCTGGCCGTCGGCGAGGGTCTGCTGCGCGGTGAAGACGGCCTCCGCGTACTGGGCCGCGAACTCCTTGCCGGACTCGGACGAGCCGGCCTGCACGAGCAGCGGGTGGCCCTGCGGGGAGCGCGGCACGTTGAGCGGGCCCGCGACGCCGAAGTACTCGCCCTTGTGCGCGGCCGGGTGGAGCTTGTCGGTGTCGGCGTAGATGCCGCGCTCCTTGTCGAGGACGATCGCGTCGTCCTCCCAGCTGTCCCAGAGCTTGGTGGCGACGTCGAGGAACTCGCGGGCCCGGTCGTAGCGCAGCCCGTGCTCCAGGTGCTCCTCCCGGTTGAAGTTGCGGGCCTCGTCGAGGGTGCCGGAGGTGACGATGTTCCAGCCGGCCCGGCCGCCGCTGATGTGGTCGAGGGAGGCGAACTTGCGGGCGAGGTTGTAGGGCTCGTTGAAGGTGGTGGAGACGGTGGCGATCAGGCCGATGTGCTCGGTGACGGCGGCGATGGCGGAGAGCAGGGTGATCGGCTCGAAGCCGCCGAGGGCGTTGTAGCGGGCCTTGCCCCACAGGGCCACGCCGTCCGCGAAGAAGATCGAGTCCAGTCGTCCGCGTTCGGCGGTGCCGGCCAGCTCCTGGAAGTAGCGCACGTCGGTGATGCGCTCGGGGGTGCTGGCCGGGTGCCGCCAGGCGGCGTCGTGGTGGCCTGCGTTCATCAGGAAGGCGTTGAGGTGGAGGGTGCGGGGTGCGGGCATGTCTGTTCCCTGGGTCGGGCGGGCGGGAGGGCGGGCGCGGGCCCGGTGGTCAGGCGGGGACGCGCCAGAGGCTGAGGCGGCGTTCGACCGCCACCAGGACCTGGTTGAAGGCCACGCCGATGGCCGAGATCGTGACGATCCCCGCGTACATCTGCGGGATGGCGAAGTTGAACTGCGAGGCGTTGATCAGGTAGCCGAGCCCCGCCTTGGCGCCGATCATCTCGGCGGCCACCAGCACCAGGATCGACACCGCTCCGGCCAGCCGGATGCCGGTGAAGACGGCCGGGACGGAGGCCGGGAGGATCACCTTCTGGAAGAGCCTGGGCGTCGACAGGTTCATCGACCGGGCCAGCCGGACCAGGGTGGGGTCCGCGTTGCCGACGGCACTGATGGTGTTCAGGAGGATCGGCCAGACGCAGGCGTAGACGACGATCGACACCTTCGAGGTCTCCCCGATGCCGAGGAGCAGGACGAAGACGGGGAGCAGCGCGAGGGCCGCCGTGTTGCGGAACAGCTCCAGCAGCGGGCCGAGGAAGGCCGCGACGGGCCGGTACCACCCGATCAGGAGACCGAGCGGGACCGCCACCGCGACGGCGATGGCGAAGCCGCCGAAGGACCGGGTGAGACTGGCCCACGTGTGCTCGCCGAGCTGGCCGTCGCCGAGCAGCTCCCACCAGGCCCGGGCCACCTCGCTGACCGGGGGCAGGAAGGTGGCGTCGACCAGGCCGAGCCGGGGTGCGGCCTCCCACAGCGCGAGCAGGGCGAGGATCGCCGCCGACCGCAGCAGCGAGGCCCGCAGCCAGCGCAGTACGGGCACCGACCGGGCCGGCCGGGGAGCGGCGGGCGCGGCGGGGGCGGGGGCGGCGGGGGCCGCCGGCCGCGCCCCGTCCCGTAGGGCGTCCGGGGCGGCGGGGGCCGGGGCGGCGGGGACGAGCGTGCCGGTCCCGGCGCGGGTGGCGCTGGCGGTGGCGGTGGCGGTGACGGGTGTGTCGGTGCTCATGCGGCGGCCTCTTCCTTCTCCAGTTGCTGGGCGCGGGCCACCTCGTCGTGGAGCAGGCTCCAGATCTCGTGGCGGTAGCGGGCGAACTCCGGGCTGGAGCGCAGGTCCTCGCCGGTGGACCCGGTGAGCCGGTCGCCGAGCGAGACCGGGACGACCTCCTTGACCCGGCCGGGCCGGGAGGTGATGACGGCCACCCGCTGCCCGAGGTACACGGCCTCCTCGATGCCGTGCGTGATGAAGACGACGGTCTTGCCGGTCCGCTGCCAGATGCGCCGCAGTTCGTCCTGGAGGGACTCGCGGGTCTGCGCGTCCAGCGCTGCGAAGGGCTCGTCCATCAGCAGCACGTCCGGGTCGTACGCCAGCGAGCGGGCGATGGCGACCCGCTGGCGCATCCCGCCGGACAGCTCGTGCGGATGCCGGTCCTCGAATCCGCGCAGTCCCACCAGGTCGAGGAACTCCCGGGCCTTCGCCGCCCGTTGTCTGCGCGGGACGCCGGTGGCCTCCAGGCCGAACTCGACGTTGCCGAGCGCGGTGCGCCAGGGCAGGAGCGCGTACTGCTGGAAGACGATGCCCCGGTCCAGCCCCGGCCCGGTGACGGGCTCGCCGTCGAGCAGGATGCGGCCGGAGGTGGGCCGGGTGAGGCCGCCGAGGAGGTCCAGGAGGGTGGACTTCCCGCAGCCGCTGGGGCCGACGACGACCAGGAACTCCCCCGCCGCGATCTCCAGGTCGATCCCGTCGAGCGCGGTGAACTCGGCGCCCTTTCCGCCCCCCTTGACCGGGAAGGTCTTGGTCACGGACTCGAACACGATCTTGGCCATGGCGGTTCAGCCCTTCCCCTGGCCGTTGAACTCGTTGGTGTACAGGTCGGCGGCCTTGAGCTGGCCGGGCTTGATCTCGCCCCGCTCGCCGAGCCAGTCCAGCCAGAGCTGGAACTCCTTGTCCTCGATCCGCCCGTACTGCCCGGCGACCCCGTAGGAGCGCCAGTACTGGAGGGTGGCCGTGTCCTCGTTGCGGCCGCGCTTCTTGACGATCTCGGTCTGGCGGGCGATGACCTCCTGGCGCGGGGTGGTGCGCGACCATTCGATGGCCTTGCCGATCCCGGTGACGAAGGTGCGGACGGTGTCCGGGTTCTGCTTCACGAACTGCTTCGTCATCACGTAGGAGCCGGCGCTGAACTTGCCGAGCAGGTCGTAGTCGCTGAACAGCGGCCTGATGCCGCCGGCCGCGAGGGCCTTGTCGCGCAGGACGCCGCCCAGCACGCCGACCTCGATCTGCTTCTGCCGCAGCACCTGCTCGGTGTTGACGGGCGGCACGACGAGCGCCTCGACCTTGGCCGATTCCGCCTTCGATATCCCGTTGCGGCTCAGGTAGATGTCCAGGAGGGCCTGGGAGTGCGCGCCCAGGGTGTTCATGCCGACCTTCTTGCCGAGCAGGTCGCGGGCCGAGCGGATCGGGCTGTCCTCCAGGACGTAGTAGCCGCTGTACGCGTCCTGGTCGACGCCGTAGTAGGAGATGACGGAGGTGATCGGGGCCTTGCTGGAGGCGAGTTTGACGATGGCGCCGTTGAAGGCGCCGCCGAAGTGGATCTGGCCGGTGGCGGCGGACTGGATGTCCTGCGGGCCGCTGATGGTGTTGCCGACCCACTCCAGCTTGAGGTTCCCGAGGTAGCCGAGGTCGGCGGCCAGCTCGGGAAGGGTGACGGCGCCCACGCTGCCCTGGTACTTCAGCGTGGTGACCTGGCCGCCGGGGCGGCCGGAGCCGCCTCCGGTGGCGGTGGCCGTGCCGCAGCTCACCGCGGCCGCCGAGATGCCGAGCAGGGTCAGGAACTGGCGCCGGGAACGGGTGGCGGTGGTGGATGCTGCGGACATGACGGTTCCTTGGGGTGCGGGACGTTACGGGACGGTGGTCAGGGCGGGGAAGGCGTCGGCGAACTCGTCGACGGCCTGGAAGAGGTCCAGCTCGGCCTCGGGGCGCAGCCGGTCGGGGCCGGCCCCGCGCTCGACCGAGGAGTCCAGGACGAACCGGCCGGCGGTGACGTGCCGGGCGCCGAGGGCGGCGAGCACCGGGCGCAGGGCGTAGTCGATCGTCAGGACGTGGGCGAGGCTGCCGCCGGTGGCCAGCGGCAGGACGGTCTTCCCGGCCAGGCCGTCCTGCGGGAGCAGGTCGAGGAAGGCCTTGAGGAGGCCGGTGTACGAGGCCTTGTAGACCGGGGTCGCGATGACCAGGCCGTCGGCTGCGGCGACGGCCTCCAGGGCGCTGCGGATCTCCGGCTCACCGCGCCGGGCGGCCAGCAGGTCGGCGGCGGGGAGGGTGCGTACGGACAGGTGCGCGGTCTCGAACCCGGCGTGGGCCAGGCGCCGCAGCACGTGGTCGGCGACGACCTCGGTGCGGGAGTGGGCGGAGGGGCTGCCGGTGAGGGCGAGCAACTTGGACGGCACGGCGTGCTCCGTTCTCGGGCGCGGGGGGGGGTCAGGCGGAGGTCGAGGCTCCGGACGCGATGCCGAAGGACGGCTCGGGTACGGCCTCGGGGCTGATCAGGCGGGAGGGCACCCCGTCGGGCCCGACCGGGACGTCGCCGTCGACGGTGACCCGGCGCAGGGTGCGCTCGTGGTCGTCGGAGTCGTCGACGCCGTAGTGCTGGGTGGCGCGGTTGTCCCAGATCGCGACGTCACCGGTGCGCCACTGCCACCGCACGGTGTTCTCGGGGCTCTCGACGTGCGCCTGGAAGAGGTCCACCAGGGCCCGCGAGTCCCGGCCGGTCAGGCCCTGGATCCGCTGCACGAAGTTGCCGAGGAGCAGGGTCCGCTCACCGGTCTCGGGGTGGACGCGGACCAGCGGGTGCTCGGTGAGGAAGGAGGTGGAGGTGAACACCTCCCGGTACTGGGCGAGGGCCTCGGGGAGGGCGTCCGGCTTCAGGGCGGCGTAGTCGTACTCGTTGGAGTGCACGGCCCGCAGCCCGTCGGCGAGCGCCCGCAGCGGCTCGGGCAGGTGGGAGTAGGCGGTGGCGGTGTTGGCCCAGAGCGTGTCGCCGCCGTACGGGGGGATGGTGACGGCCCGCAGGATCGAGAAGGCGGGGTAGGCGGGGACGAAGGTCACGTCGGTGTGCCACTGATTGGCGCGGGCGCCGTGGTGGGAGTCGATGCCGAGGGCGTAACGCCCGTCCGCGGAGGGCACGGTGGGGTGCGCGACGGGCGTCCCGAGCAGCCGGGCGAAGGCCTCGTGGGAGGCCTCGTCCAGGTGGTCCTGGTCGCGGAAGAAGACGACCTTGTGGGCGAGCAGGGCGGCCCGGACCTCGGCGACGGTCTCGGCGGCGAGCTCGCCGCCCAGGCGGACGCCGCCGATCTCGGCGCCGATGCGGCCGCCGATCTTCGTGACGGTGGTGGCGGTGGCGGTGGCCATGAGGACTCCTCGGTGTTTATTTCCGCAGCGGAAGAAATGGACGCAGCAGTAACCCGGCACCCGGCGGTACGCCGGGGCACGGCGGAGCGGTGGTGCGGGAGCGGCCGGGGGCTGCGCCCCGGACCCCGCGGCGATCACGCGGCGGGGGTGCGGGGCGGCCGGGGGCCGGCGGGTCGGGGGCTCAGGCCCCGAGAAGGGCCGGACAGCGGCCCGGACACCGGCCGGGCGCGCTACAGGGTCCGGAGGTGTGGAGCCGCGGGGCGGGGTACGCGTTCGCGGTCATGACTCGGAGCCTGTCAGCGCCCCCGCCCGGGGTCAACCCCCGCCCACTCCCCCTCCGCGGCCCCGCCCCAGGCCCCTGACCTGCACCTTCGCAACCCGCAACGGCCGAAAAGCCGTGGCCGGATTTCACGGGGCCGCAACGCCCCCGCCATGTCGCTCCGCAGGGGGCGGGGGGGGAGGCGGTAGCCCGCCGGGGCGGTCAGGGGCTGCCGTCGACCCGGAGCCCGCCCCGCAACCGACGCGCGCCCGCGCTCCGGGCCGTGGGGCGCGCCCCCGCCGCGGTGCCGGGCGAGGTCCGCACCCCGCGCCCGCGGGGGCGGACGCCGTCCCGGGGTCGTCCCCCGGAGGTCACCTCGCCGCGGCAGGGTGCCTCGTACCCCCCGGGGCGAGGGGGAGGAGGCTCGCGCGCCGCACCTGCCCCGCGCCACGAACCTCCCGCCCCGCCCGGCATCATCGACGCATGACGAGAATGCCGGGCGACGGCCGGGGGGCCGCCAATGCCGCCGCCGTGCTGCGGACCGTGCTGGACCACGGACCCGTCGCGCGGAGCGGGATCTCCGCCCTGTGCGGGCTGAGTCCCGCCGCGGTGTCGCGGCAGGCGACCGGGCTGCTGCGGGCCGGGCTGCTGCGCGAGCTGCCCGGGCCCCCGGCGCACGCCGGGTCCGGTCGGCCGCGGGTGCCGCTCGACCTGCACACCGGGGCCGTCGGCGGGCCCGTCGCCGCCGGGCTGCACATCGGGGTGCCCTCCTCCACCTTCAGCCTCGTCGACCTGCGCGGCCGGACCCTGGCCCGCCGCTCCCTCCCCCACCACGCCGGGCGGAACGACCCCGCCCTCATCGCCTGCGCGCTCCGCGACTTCCTCCGCGACTCCGACACCGGCCGCCCCCTGCTCGGCCTCGGCGCGGCCCTCGGCGGCTGGGTCCGCCCCGACACCGGGACCGTCGTGCGCCACCCCGCGCTCGACTGGCACGACCGCCCCCTCGCGGACGAACTCGGCGCCGCCCTCCGGCTCCCCGTCCGGGTCGACAACCACGCCCGGGCCGTCGCGGCCGCCGAGGTCCTGTTCGGGCACCCGGCGGCCCGCCGCAGCCTCGTCCACCTGTTCATCGGCAACGTCGTCGACGCCGCGTTCGGCATCGAGGGCACCGTCCACCAGGGCCCGGGCTCCGCCGCCGGCGACGTCGCCCACCTCCCCGTGCCCGGGTCCGGCGCCGCCTGCGCGTGCGGCCGTACGGGGTGCCTCCAGGCGGCCGCCTCCGACACCGCGCTCGGCGCCGAGGCCGTGCGGCGGGGCATCGTCCCCGATCCGTCGGTCCCCCTCCTGGCCGACGCCGCGGCCGCGGGCGACCCGCGCGCCGACCGGCTGCTGCGCGAGCGCGCCCGGGACGTGGGGCGGGCCGCGGCCCTGCTCCTCGACGTGTTCAACCCGGCGGTCATGGTCGTCACGGAGCTCTCCAGCGTCCTGAACGACGCCTACCTCGACGAGATCCGCACCGCCGCCCTGGAGCGCTCCCGCGTCTGCGACGACCCCGCCCGGATCGTGGCCCCGCACGCCGGCCCGGCCGTACTCCCCCAGGCCGCCGCGACCGTCCTCCTGGCCCCGCTGTTCCGGGACCCGGCGGGCGGCTCCCCGGCCCCCAGCACGGACCCCGTCCCGGCTCCCACCCCACCTCCACCCCACCCCGACCCCACTCCCACCCCGCCCCCGACCCCACAGCTCATCTGAGAGGGGGAGATCACATCCGGTGGTTCTGGTAACCGCCGAGTAGCCACCCCTAGCATTCGAGCCATGACGGTCCTGCCTGACGACGGGCTCTCCCTGGCCGCCGAATTTCCTGACACGACACATGAGCAGTGGCAACGCCTCGTCGAGGGCGTACTGCGCAAGTCGGGCAAGGAAGTCACCGGCGAGGCAGCGGAAGCAGCACTGTCCACCAAGCTAGAGGACGGGCTCATCACCCGCCCGCTGTACACGGCGCGCCCCGAAGCGGACGGCCCCGACGCGGACGGCCCCGACACCGGCTTCCCCGGGTTCGCGCCCTTCGTACGGGGCGGCACCCCCGAAGGCGGCAGCGCCTCGGGCTGGGACGTGCGCCAGCGCATCGCGGGCAGTGATCCGGTACGGGTCAACGAGGCGGCCCTCGCCGACCTGGAGAACGGCACCACCTCCCTCTGGCTGACCGTCGGCCGGCAGGGCGTACCCGCCGAGGCCCTGGGCCGCGCCCTGCAGGACGTCTACCTCGACCTCGCCCCGGTCACCCTGGACGCCGGAGCCGAATACGCCGACGCCGCGCGCGCGTTGCTCGCCCTGTACGCGGAGCGCGAGGTGGCCCCCGAGGCCGCCCGCGCCGCGCTCGGCATCGACCCGCTGGGCCACGAGGCCCGCACCGGCGAGGCCGTGGACACCGCCCCCGCCGTGGAGATCGCCCGCGAGGCGGCCGCGTCCTGGCCGGGCGTGCGCGCGCTGACCGTCGACGCCCTGCCGTACCACGAGGCCGGCGGCTCGGCGGCCGAGGAGCTCGGCCTGTCCCTGGCCACCGGCGTCGCGTACCTGCGCGCCCTCACCGGGGCCGGCCTCGGCACCGAAGCCGCCTTCGGGCAGCTGGAGTTCCGCTACTCGGCGACCGCCGACCAGTTCCTGACCATCGCCAAGCTGCGTGCCGCGCGCCGCCTGTGGGCCCGGATCGCCGAGGCCTGCGGCACCCCCGAGGCGGGTGCGCAGCGGCAGCACGCCGTGACCTCGCCGGTGATGATGACCCGCCGCGACCCGTGGGTGAACATGCTGCGGACCACCGTGGCCTGCATGGCGGCCGGTGTGGGCGGCGCGGACTCCGTCACCGTGCTCCCGTTCGACAGCGAGCTGGGTCTGCCGGACGCCTTCGCGCGCCGCATCGCACGCAACACCTCGACCGTCCTCCTGGAGGAGTCGCACCTGGCCCGGGTGATCGACCCGGCGGGCGGCTCGTACTACGTGGAGCAGCTCACCGACGAACTGGCGCACGCGGCCTGGGAGTTCTTCCAGACCGTCGAGCGAGCCGGCGGCCTGGCCGCCGCGCTGCGATCCGGGCTGGTCGCGGAGCGGCTCGCGGCCACGTGGGCGGCGCGCTCCAAGAAGCTGGCCACCCGCCGCGAACCGGTCACCGGGGTCAGCGAGTTCCCGCTGCTGTCGGAGAAGCCCCTGGTCCGCGAGGCGGCTCCGGCCGCGCCCTCGGGCGGTCTGCCGCGGGTGCGGCGCGACGAGGCGTACGAGGCGCTGCGCGCCCGCAGTGACGCGCACCTGGAGGCCACCGGCAGCCGGCCGCGGATCTTCCTCGCGGCCCTGGGCCCGGCCTCCGCGCACACCGGGCGGGCGACCTTCGCGTCGAACCTGTTCCAGGCGGGCGGCATCGAGCCCGTGCACGACCCGGTGTCGGTGGACGCGGCGAACGCCGCCGAGGCGTACGCGGCGAGCGGCGCGGACGGTGTGGCGGTGCTGTGCTCCTCGGACGCGCTGTACGAGGAGCGGGCCGCGGCGGTGGCCGCCGCCCTGCGCGGTGCCGGCGCGACGACGGTGTTCCTCGCGGGCAAGCCCGGCACCTGCGCCGACGCGGTGGACGAGTACGTGTTCGCCGGCTGCGACGCGGTCGCCGTGCTGTCCTCCGTACTCGACCGGATGGGAGTGCCCCGTGACCAGTGAGCGCCGTGTGAGCAGCATCCCCGATTTCTCCGAGCTCGCCCTCGGTGCGGCCCCGCGCGGCGCCACCGAGGACCAGTGGCGCGCCGCGGTGAAGGAGTCCACCGGCACCACCCCTGCCGACCTGCTGTGGGAGACGCCCGAGGGCATCGGCGTACAGCCGCTGTACACGGGACGTGACCTGGAGGGCCTGGACTTCCTGCGGACCTACCCGGGTGCGGCGCCGTACCTGCGCGGCCCGTACCCGACGATGTACGTGAACCAGCCCTGGACGATCCGGCAGTACGCCGGTTTCTCCACGGCCGAGGAGTCCAACGCCTTCTACCGGCGCAACCTGGCGTCCGGGCAGAAGGGCCTGTCGGTGGCGTTCGACCTGCCGACGCACCGCGGCTACGACAGCGACCACCCGCGCGTGACGGGCGACGTCGGCATGGCCGGCGTGGCGATCGACTCGATCTACGACATGCGCCAGCTGTTCGACGGCATCCCGCTGGACAGGATGTCGGTGTCCATGACGATGAACGGCGCGGTGCTGCCGGTCCTCGCCCTGTACATCGTGGCGGCGGAGGAGCAGGGCGTCTCGCCCGACAAGCTCGCCGGGACCATCCAGAACGACATCCTCAAGGAGTTCATGGTCCGCAACACCTACATCTATCCGCCGAAGCCCTCGATGCGGATCATCTCGGACATCTTCTCCTTCACCTCGCAGAAGATGCCGCGCTACAACTCCATCTCGATCTCCGGGTACCACATCCAGGAGGCGGGGGCCACGGCCGACCTGGAGCTGGCCTACACCCTGGCCGACGGCGTGGAGTACCTGCGGGCCGGGCAGGGCGCCGGGCTGGACGTGGACGCGTTCGCGCCGCGGCTGTCGTTCTTCTGGGCGATCGGCATGAACTTCTTCATGGAGGTCGCGAAGCTGCGCGCGGCGCGCCTGCTGTGGGCGAAGCTGGTCAGGCAGTTCGACCCGAAGAACGCCAAGTCCCTCTCCCTGCGCACCCATTCGCAGACGTCGGGCTGGTCGCTGACGGCGCAGGACGTCTTCAACAACGTCACGCGCACCTGCATCGAGGCGATGGCCGCGACCCAGGGCCACACCCAGTCGCTGCACACGAACGCCCTCGACGAGGCGCTGGCCCTGCCGACGGACTTCTCGGCGCGCATCGCCCGCAACACCCAGCTGCTGCTCCAGCAGGAGTCGGGGACCTGCCGGTCGATCGACCCGTGGGGCGGCAGCGCGTACGTGGAGAAGCTGACGTACGACCTGGCGCGCCGGGCGTGGCAGCACATCCAGGAGGTCGAGGCGGCCGGCGGCATGGCGCAGGCCATCGACGCGGGCATCCCGAAGCTGCGCGTGGAGGAGGCCGCGGCCCGTACGCAGGCGCGGATCGACTCGGGCCGGCAGCCGGTGATCGGCGTCAACAAGTACCGGGTGGAGAACGACGAGCAGATCGACGTCCTCGTGGTCGACAACTCCTCGGTGCGCGCGCAGCAGATCGCCAAGCTGCGGCGGCTGCGCGAGGAGCGCGACGAGGCGCGCACGCAGGACGCGCTGCGGGCTCTGACGAACGCGGCGGAGCGCGGCGCGGGCCAGGGCCTGGAGGGCAACCTGCTGGCGCTGGCGGTGGACGCGGCGCGGGCCAAGGCCACGGTCGGTGAGATCTCGGACGCACTCGAGAAGGTGTACGGGCGCCACGCGAGCCAGATCCGTACGATCTCGGGTGTGTACCGCACCGAAGCAGGCGAGTCCCCGTCCGTGGAGCGCACCCGTGCGCTCGTCGACCGGTTCGAGGAGGCGGAGGGCCGCCGTCCGCGCATCCTGGTCGCGAAGATGGGCCAGGACGGCCACGACCGCGGCCAGAAGGTCATCGCGACGGCCTTCGCCGACCTGGGCTTCGACGTGGACGTCGGCCCGCTGTTCCAGACCCCCGCGGAGGTGGCCCGCCAGGCCGTCGAGGCGGACGTCCACGTGGTGGGCGTCTCGTCGCTGGCGGCCGGCCACCTGACCCTCGTACCGGCGCTGCGCGAGCAGCTGGCGGAGGAGGGGCGCGAGGACATCATGATCGTGGTGGGCGGTGTGATCCCGCCGGCGGACGTCCCGAGGCTGCTGGAGATGGGTGCGACGGCGGTCTTCCCGCCGGGCACGGTCATCCCGGACGCCGCCCACGACCTGGTGACGCGGCTGGCCGCGGACCTGGGCCACGAGCTGTAGGCGGCCGAGCGGATGCCCCCGAGGATCGACATCGACGTGTACGTGAAGGGCGTGCTCGACGGGAAGCGCGCGCACGTCGCGCGCGCCATCACCCTGGTCGAGTCCACCCGGGCGGACCACCGGGCCCTGGCCCAGCGGCTGCTGACGGAGCTCCTGCCCCATGCGGGAAAGGCGCGCCGGATCGGCATCAGCGGGGTGCCGGGGGTGGGCAAGTCCACCTTCATCGACGCGTTCGGCTCGATGCTGACGGGCCTGGGGCACCGGGTCGCGGTCCTGGCGGTGGACCCCTCGTCCACGCGCACGGGCGGCTCCATCCTGGGTGACAAGACCCGGATGGAGCGCCTCGCGGTCGACCCGGCGGCCTTCGTGCGGCCCTCGCCCTCGGCGGGGACGCTGGGCGGGGTCGCGAAGGCCACGCGCGAGTCGATGATCGTGATGGAGGCGGCGGGCTACGACGTGGTCCTGGTGGAGACGGTCGGCGTCGGCCAGTCGGAGACCACGGTCGCCGGGATGGTCGACTCCTTCCTGCTCCTGTCGCTGGCCCGTACGGGCGACCAGCTCCAGGGCATCAAGAAGGGCGTCCTGGAACTGGCGGACGTCCTCGCGGTGAACAAGGCGGACGGCCCGCACGAGCGCGACGCGAAGGCCGCGGCCCGGGAACTGTCGGGCGCGCTGCGCCTGATGCACCCGGCGGACGCGGCGTGGACCCCGCCGGTGCTGACGTGCAGCGCGCGGGAGTCCTCGGGCCTGGACGAGGTCTGGAACCGCCTGGAGCAGCACCGGACGGTCCTGGAGACGGGCGGCAGGCTGGCGGCCAAGCGGGCGGCGCAGCAGGTGGAGTGGACGTGGTCGATGGTCCGCGACGAGCTCCTGGACCGCCTCCGCTCGAACCCGGCGGTGCGCGAACTGGCCCCCGGTCTGGAAGCCTCCGTCCGGGCGGGCACCGTCACGCCGACATCGGCGGCGGACCGGATCCTGGACGCGTTCGGAGGCTGATCCGGTCTCCCGGCGGGCCCGTCACCGTCGTACGGGGGCGGGCCCGCGCGCGTTCCCTACGCGTCGACCAGGACCGGGTCCGGGGTGCCCAGGGCCGCGCGCAGGGTCTGGGTGCGGGTGGCGGGGTCGGGGGCGGACAGGAGGGCCGCGAGGACGGCGATGCGGGCCTGGCCGGCGCGCAGGGTGCCGGTGGGGACGGCTCCGGCCGCGACGAGGTCGACCGCGCCGCCGTGCGTGTAGATCTCGGTGACCGGGCCGGCGGCGACCCGCGTGGTCAGGGCGACGAGGACGCCGCGGGCGACGGCGGCCCGTACGGCTTCGACGATCTCCGGGGTGGCGTTGCCCGCGCCGGTGCCGATGAGGACGACGCCCTGGGCGCCTGCCTCGACGGCGGCGTTCAGCAGCAGCGGGTCGGCGTCGGCGTGGTGCATGACCATGTCGACGCGCGGCGGCAGCTCGGGCATGGCGGGCAGGGCGAGGGGGGCCGGGCGCTCGGGGGTGCGGAGCACGGCGACCTTGCCGAAGCCGATCTTGCCGAGGAGTTCCTTCGAGGGGTCCGCGAAGGCGTCCAGGGCCACGGCCTGGGTCTTCACGGTGCCGCGGGCGGCGTGGACCCGGCCGGCGAAGGTGATCAGGACGCCCAGCCCGCGCGTGGTCGCGGCGGTGAGGAGGGCGTCGTAGAGGTTGCCCGGGCCGTCGCCGTCGGCGGAGCCCATGGGGAGCTGCGAGCCGGTGAAGACGACGCTGCGCGCGTCGTGGTGGTGCAGGTCGACCAGGAAGGCCGACTCCTCCAGGGTGTCGGTGCCGTGGGTGACGACGATGCCGTCGACGCCGGGGTCGGCGAGGACCTCGTGGACGGTGCGCAGCAGGGTCAGCTGGTGGGCGGTGGTGAGGCGGGGGCTGTTCACGCTGAACAGGTCGACGACCTCGACGCTGACGCCCTCGGGCAGCGGTGCGGTGGCCATGACCTCGCGGCCGTCCGCCTCGGCGGCGAAGCCCGAGCCCATCCACCGGCTGGCTATCGTCCCGCCGGTGCTGATGACGACGATGCGCCCCATGGCCACCCTTCCTTCGTATGCTTCGTACAGATTTTCTGGAGGGGGCAATGATAGTGACATCTACGCGCAATGCGATTGCGCGTTTGGGCCGAGCTGCAATAAAAGCTGAGTGATAATTGCGCGATGGACGCGATTGACCGTGAAATCTTGCGCGAGCTCCAGCGCGACGGCCGGCTCAGCAACCAGGAGCTGGCCCAGCGCGTGGGCCTGACCCCCTCCCCCTGCATGCGCCGGGTGCGCCAGCTGGAGCAGGACGGGGTGATCCAGGGCTACCGCGCGGTCATCGACCCCGAGGCGGTGGGCCGGGGCTTCGAGGTGCTGGTGTCGGTGGAGGTCCGCCGGGACCGGGACGCCGTCGAGGCCTTCGAGGCCGCCCTCCAGGACATCCCCGACGTGGTGGAGGCCTACCGGCTGTTCGGCAGCCCCGGCTGCCTGCTGCGCATCGCGGTCGCGGACCTGCGCGCGTACGAGCGGCTGTGGATCGAGAGGCTGACGGCGCTCGAGGGGGTCACCGAGGTCAACTCCCAGATCATCATGAAGCGCGTCAAGGACCCCACCGGCCTGCCCGTGTGAGTCGGCGCCACCCCCGTGGCCTGCGGATATCACCGCGGTCCGGGAGGCGCACGGCGAGCGATAACCCTCCAATAAGGCCCCCGCATAGCTTCTGGAATCCAGAACGGACGCTCACACCAGAAGGGGGTGCCGCATGGACTTCCGGCTGCTCGGGCCGATCGAGGCCAAACGGGGAGGCGGCGCTACGATCCCGCTCTCCGGTTCGAAGGTGCACACGGTGCTCGCCGCGCTGCTGCTGTCCGAGGGACGCGTGGTCTCCGACGCACGGCTCAGCGCGCTCCTGTGGGGGTGGGACCCGCCGGCCACGGCGAGCGCGCAGATCTACACGTACATGTCGAGGCTGCGCAAGCACCTCGGCGAGGAGATCGAGATCGTCCGGCGCCAGCCCGGCTACGTGCTGCGGGCGCCCGGGGCGTGGATCGACCTGACCGAGTTCACCCGGCTCGACCGGCTGGGCCGCGAGGCCCTCGCCGACCGGCGCTTCGAGGAGGCCGGGACGCTGCTGCGCGACGCGCTGGACCTGTGGCGGGGCACCGCGCTGGCCAACGCGACCGAGCAGATGATCGAGGCGGAGCTGCCCCCGCTGGAAGAGGCGCGGATGATCGCGCTGGAGAGCCGGATCGAGGCCGACCTGGCCGTCGGGCGGCACGAGCAGGTGACCGCCGAGCTGACCGGACTGGTCGCCGAGCACCCCGTGCGGGAGCGGCTGCGCGCCCAGCTGATGACGGCCCTGTACCGCTGCGGTCGGCAGGCCGACGCGCTGCACACCTACTACGAGGGGCGCGCGGTCCTCGCCGACCAGCTGGGCGTGGACCCGGGCGAGGCGCTGGGCTCCACCTACCAGGCGGTGCTCGGCGGCGGACTGGGCCTGGCCTCGGCCGCGCCCCCGGCGTCCGCCGCGGAGGCCGCGGCGGCCGCGGCGGTGCCCGCGGGACGGGCCGCGCCCTCGACGCTGCCCGCGCCCTACGGGGAGTTCACCGGACGCGGGGCCGAACTGGCCTCGCTGTGCGAGCGGTTGACCCGCGAGGACGGCCGCCCGCGCCGGCTGCTGATCACCGGCATGGCCGGGGTGGGCAAGACGGCGCTCGCGGTGCGGGCGGCCCAGGACTGCGCCGCGCGCTTCCCCGACGGGCAGCTGTACGTGGAGCTGTGCCACCCGGACGGCGCCCCGAAGGAGCCCGCCGAGGTGCTGGTGCGGCTGCTGCGCGCCCTCGGGGAACCCCCGGCGGCGGCCGCCGCGCAGGATCTGGAGGAGCTGGTGCGGCTGTACCGGACCCGCACCTCGGGCGCCCGGCTGCTGCTGGTGCTGGACGGGGCGGTGGGCGACCGGCAGGTGGCGCCGCTGCTGCCGGGCGGCCCGGAGGCGGCGGTGCTGATCACCGGTCAGGCCCGGCTGGCCCGGGTGGCGGGCGCGGACACCACCGCGCTGACCCCGGTCGACGACGACGAGGCGATGGAGCTGCTGGCCTCGCTGGTGGGCCGGGACCGGCTGGAGGCGGACCCGGACGCGGCCGACGACCTGGTGGCGTACTGCGCCGGGCTGCCGCTGGCCCTCGCGGTGACGGGGGCCCGGCTCGCGGCGCGGCCGCACTGGCCGGTGGCCCGGCTGGCGGCCCGGCTGGCCGATCCGGAGGGCCGGCTGGCCGAGCTGGCGTACGGGGACGTGAGCGTGCGCGAGGCGCTGGTGCACTGCGTGCGCCGGGTCGGCGGCCCGGAGCTGGCCACGCTGACCGGGCTCGCCGACTGGGACGGGGAGCCGTTCTCCGCCCAGTACGCGGCGCTGGTGCTGGGCACCGCGGAGGAGGAGGCGGAGTCGGCCCTGGACGCCCTGGTGGACGGCGCCCTGATGGAGCTGTCCGGGCTGGACGCCCAGGGCAGGCCGCTGTACCGGTGCAACGACCTGGTACGGCTGCTGGCGGCCTCGCTGACCACGCGGGACGCCTTCCCCTCCGCGGTGCGGTGAACCCGTGGCCGGCCGGGCACCTACGGGGCGGCGCTCACCAGGAGCTGTGGGAGCGCGGCTGGAAGGTGCCGGCCGGCCGCAGGGCGGGCTCGATGGTCTCCCGGACGATGGTCCACACGTCGCCGACGACCCGCTCGCGCGGCGGGCGCGGCGACCGGGAGAGGGCGTCGGCGGCGATGGCCCACGCGGAGGCGACCGCGGCGGTGGCCCGGACCTCGGCGGAGGGCTTCGCGGCCTTCGCCCGGGCCCGTCCCACGTCGATGCGGAACGCGAGTTCGGCGGCCTGGGCCAGCTGGACCTCGCGGATGAGCCGGGTGACGGGCAGCGCGAAGACGGCGGGCGAGAGCGGGTGTTCGTACACCCGGCGGACCCAGGTGGAGAAGCGCAGCCGCTCCCGCTCCTCCCAGCCGCCGCGTGCGGCCGGGCCCGGGTCGTCCTGCTCGACGGCCTCCGCGATCCGGGTGAAGTAGGCCTCCAGGTCCTCGGTGGTCAGGCCCAGCAGGGTGGTGCCGGCCGGGGTCTGGGACGCGGGCCGGCCGGGGCCGGAGTGGGCGGTGATCAGCTCTTCCACAGGGAGGAAGGACTCGATGGTCATGGCTCTGCGGGCCTTTCGCTGAGGCGGTACCGGGGCGGTCCGGCGGGGACGGGTGCGCGGCGGGCGCGGTGCTGGTGCAGGGGCTGGGGCTGGTGCTGGTGCTGGGGCGGTGCGCGGGTTTCAGGGGGTGGCCGGCCGGTCCGTGTGGTGGTGGACGGGGCCGTGCGCGGCGGGTCCCGCCGGCCGGGCCAGTGCCACGGCGACCCCGTCGAACACCCGGAGGTCCTCCACGGTCCAGGCGGTGGTCCGGCCGCGGTGGGTGTGGGTGACCCGGACGGGGCCCGTGCGGGCGGGATGGGTTTCCAGCAGGCCGAGTTCGACCCCGGACAGGCCGAGGCCGGTGGCCTTGACCACGGCCTCCTTCCGGGTCCAGATCCGGTGGAAGGCCGCGTCCCGTTCGGGCCCCTGGGGCAGGGCGGCCAGGTGGGCGCGCTCGGCGGGGGTCAGGTCCGGGTCGGTGGTCGCCGAGCGGCGCACGGGCCGCAGGGCCTCTGCGTCGATGCCGATCGCGGGGCCGGCGCCGAGCGCGAAGACACCGCAGCCGTTCGTACGGCTCGTGCTGAGCGCGAGCGGCACCGGCGGGACGACCAGCCGGGGCGGACCGTGGCTGCCGTCGCCGCAGCCGGGACAGGCGTCCCGGCCCAGGGCGATGTCCCGGGGTTCGAGGCGGAACAGCTCCCCGAGTGCCCGGCGGGCGGCGGCGCGGGAGCGGACGAAGGCCGCGGCGTCGCGTTCCGCGGGCAGGGACAGCGCCCGCCGGAACTCCTCGGTGTCCAGCAGCGGCAGGTCGGCCGGATCGGTGTTCTCGGGCGGACGCCACCACCAGACGTGGGCCTCCCCCTGGGCGCCCAGGGCGCCGGCCGCGGCGACCGCCGCGCCGTGGGCGGGGTCCTCTTCCCTCAATGCCATGAAATCCTCCCTTCTTCTCCCCCGTCGAACGGTGCGGGAACTGCGGCCGGCCGGCGTATTCCACCGGGGACAAAGCCGCCCCATAAGCATTCGGCGGACAACTATGTGCCGCCTATACCTCTTTCCGCTGCACGTTCGGGAGTGTTTTCCATAGGAATGTGATAGGGCACGTCCGGAAACTGACTCGGGTCAAGGCTCATCTACCCCGAGGAATTCTTCATGCCAAGGACGCGAGAGCACACCCTTACCCTTCCCGAGACCGGTACGACGCCGGACGCCGTCACCCTCACCGACGCCGAGCGCGACGAACTGGTCGCCCTCGCCTCCGGGGTGCTCGCCGCCGGGCCGGCACGGATCGACGAGCCGGCCTGGCTGGACACCGTCCGGGACGCCTCGGCGATGCTGCCCCGCCGGATCCTCGCCGAGCTGCGCCGCTTCCGGCACGACGCCGGACCGGACGCGGTGCTGCTGCTGCGCAACGTGCCGGTGGTGGCGAGCGAACCGCTGCCGGAGACGCCGAGCGTGCCCGGTTCGGTGGAGCGGGTGCCGGCCGTGGCGTCGGCCCTGGTCACGGCCGCGATGATGCAGCTCGGCGAGGTCATCGCCTATCGCAGCGAGAAGACCGGCGCCCTGGTGCAGAACGTCGTGCCGGTGCCGGGGAGCGAGAATTCCCAGAGCAACGCGGGATCGGTTCTGCTGGAACTCCACGTCGAGAACGCCTTCCATGACAACAAGCCCGACTACGTGGGGCTGCTGTGCGTGCGCGAGGACGCGACGGGCGACGCCAAGCTGTGCACCTCCTCGATACGGCGGGCGCTCCCGCTGCTTTCCGAGCGCACGGTCGCGGTACTGGCCGCGCCGCGGTTCCTCACCGAGCCGCCGCCGTCCTTCGGCGACCTGAATTCCGTCACGCCGGCGCACCCCATCCTGGTCGGGGACCGCGAGGACCCGAACATCCTGGTGGACTTCGCCGCGACGCACCCGCTGGACGACGAGGCCGCGGCCGCCATGTCCGAGCTGCGCGAGGCGCTCATGCGGACGATGTCGGCGCTGGCGCTGCGGGTCGGCGACCTCGCCGTGGTGGACAACCGGCTCGCCGTGCACGGCAGGACCTCCTTCACCCCTCGTTACGACGGCCAGGACCGCTGGCTGCACCGGGTGTACGCGCACCTGGACCACCGGCGCAGCCGGGTGGACCGCAAGGGCGGCGGGGCGGTGCTCGACTGAGGACCGGACCGCACGCACCGAAGGCCGGAGGGCCGGCCCCCGTGAGGGGGCCGGCCCTCCGGCCGTGGTGGCCGCTACTGGCGCGAGCCGATGACGTCCGCGGGGCGGCCCGCCAGGGCGAGCCGGCCCGGGACCAGGGTGGCCAGGGCGGTGAGCACCGCCGCGAAGCCCAGCACCCCGAGGTACATCCAGGGGTCGATCGACGGGGACGCGGAGCCGGTCATCCCGACGCTGAAGGCGGTGAGCACCGCGAAGGCGATGCCGGTGCCGAGCACGGCGGAGATGAGGACCACCAGGGCGGACTCGATGCGGAGCATGCCCATCACCTGCCGGCGGGTGGTGCCGACGAGCTGGAGCAGGGCGAACTCGCGGATGCGGTCGGAGACCGACATGGCCAGGGTGTTGACCACGGCGATCGCGGTGAAGGCGATGATCAGGCCCATCGCCACGTAGTTGACCTCGGCGTTGGACTGCTGGACCTCGGCCTGCAGGTCCTCGACCTGGTCGCGGTCGAGGACACCGACACCGGGCAGGGCGCCGACGGCCTTCTGCAGCTCGGCGCGGCCGGGCTTGCCCTCGCCGGCGGTCTTGACCAGCAGCGAGGAGGCGAGCGGGTTGTCGACGTGCTTGACGACCAGTTCGTGGGACATCGTCAGGTCGCCGAAGCCGAGCCCGCGGTCGTAGACGGCCGCGACGGTCAGCTCGGTCTCGGTGCCGTCGCCGAGGGTCAGTTTCAGCGTGTCCCCCGGCTTCTTGCCGAGGTTGTCGGCGGCGACGTCGCTGAGGGCGACGGACTGCGGTCCGAAGCCGTCCAGCGTGCCGACGCTGACGCCCGGGTCCCAGGTGTGGGTCAGGCCCTGCGTGGACACGCCCTGGGCCGGGTACTTCTCCAGGCCGACGCGCACGGAGGTGCGTACGACCTCGGTCACCGCGGACACGCCGGGGACCCGGCGGAGGCTGTCCGCGGCCTGGGCGGGCACCCCGGGGCCGGCCGAGCCGACGACCCAGTCGGCCTTGTTGCCGGCCTTGGCCTGGGCGGTGGCCGCCGCGCCCATGGTGGTCTGGACGAAGAACACCGTGCAGGCCATGCCGATCAGCAGGGCCAGCGGGGTGACCGCGGCGGACAGCCGCTTGGTGTTGGCGCGGGCGTTGGCGGTGGCCAGGTAGCCGCCGACCCGGGAGGCCCTGAGGGGGACCCCGAGGACGGCGACGGCGATCCGGGCGATCAGCGGCCCGAGCAGCGACACCGCCACCGCGAGGACCACGACCGACAGGAAGGTCACCGGGGTGGAGGCCGGTTCGCTGCGCAGCACCGAGAGGACCGCGAGCAGGACGATGCCGCCCGCCAGGAACGCGGCGCCGGCGCCGAGCCGGCCCCAGGCGAAGTTCCGCTGTTCCATGGCCGCTTCGGACAGGGCCTCGGCGGGGCGGATGCGGGCGGTGCGGCGGGCGGAGATGCGTGCGGCCGCCCAGGCTCCCAGCAGGGCCGCGCCGATCGCCGCGAAGAACGGGAAGACGCTGAAGGTGACTTCGAGGGTGTCGGGGATGGCCTTGAAGCCGACGAACTTGCCGTGCAGCCAGTAGGCGATGGGCAGGCCGGTGACCGAGCCGAGTACACCGGCGAGGGCGCCGACGATCAGTGCCTCGCGGCCGATGAGCTGGCGGACCTGCTTGGGCGTCGCCGCGATGGCGCGCAGCAGGGCCAGTTCGCGGTAGCGCTGCTGGATGGACAGGGCGAAGGTGCCGACGACCACGAGGATCGCGACGAGCAGCGAGGTGCCGCCGATGGCGCCGCCCATGGAGACCAGCTTGATGCGGGCCTTGGCGGCGTCGAGGAACTCGACCGGGCCGCGTTCGCCGCCGGTGACCACCTGGGCGGTGGTGCCGTCGAGGGCCTTCCTCACCTGCTGGGCGAGGTCCGCGGTGGACACGCCGGGCTTGGCCAGGACGCCGACCACGGCGACCTGGCCGGCGCGGCCGGAGAGCCGCTCGGCCTCGGAGTCCGAGAAGAACAGCGAGGTCTGCTGTTCCAGGTCGCCGCCGGCGGGCGCGGCGATGCCGCTGACGCGGTACTTGCGCGGTGAGCCGGTGGCCTGGACGGTCAGTTCGGTGCCGGGCTTGATGCCGGCCCGGCGGGCGAGTTCGCGGTCGACGACGACCTCGTCGGCGCCGGCCGGGGCGGCGCCCTCGGACAGGGCGAAGGGGGTCAGGGCCGCGGAGGTCCAGGAGTGGCCGTAGGAGGGCTTTCCGTCGACGCCCGGCACGACCTGCCCCTTGGGGCTCACCGCGTAGGCCGGGAAGGTGACCTCGGGCAGGGCGGCCTTGACGCCGGGCAGCGAGCCGAGGGTGGCGGCGGTGTCGGCGGGGAGCCAGACCCGCTCGCCGAGCGGCTTCTCCTTCTCCTTGGTCTTGGTCTTGTCACCCTTGTTCTTGACGGTGACCTGGTGGACGTTCTGGTCACCGCCGACGATCACCGGGGCACCGGCGTAGCGCTCGGTGCCGATCTCTCCTCTTAAACCCGTCTCCAGGAGGATGCCGCAGGCCGTGACGAGCGCGGCGGCGCAGAAGAGGGCGAGGAAGGCCCCGATGAAGCCGCCCTTGCGGGCGCGCAGGGTCTGCAGGGCATAGCGCAGCATCAGGCCCACGCTCCCAGGTGGGTCATGCGGTCGGCGACGCGGTCGGCGGTGGGGGCGTTCATCCGGTCGGCGATGCGGCCGTCGGCGAGGAAGAGGACGGTGTCGGCGTAGGAGGCGGCGACCGGGTCGTGGGTGACCATGACCACGGTCTGGCCGGTCTCGTCGACGCAGGACCGCAGCAAGGAGAGGATCTCCTTGGCGGTAACGGTGTCGAGGGCGCCGGTGGGCTCGTCGCCGAAGATGACGTCGGGGCGGGTGATCAGAGCGCGGGCGATGGCGACGCGCTGCTGCTGGCCGCCGGAGAGTTCGGCGGGCCGGTGGGTGGCGCGGCCGCCCAGGCCCACGCGGGTGAGGATCTCCTCCAGCCAGGCCGGGTCGAGGCGCTCGCCGGCCAGGCGCAGCGGGAGCTCCACGTTCTGGCGCACCGACAGGGCCGGGATGAGGTTGAAGGCCTGGAAGACGAAGCCGATGCGCTGTCGGCGCAGCTTCGTCAGCTGGGTCTCGTTCATCCCGCCGAGTTCGGTGTCGCCGATGTAGGCCTTGCCGCTGGACGGCTTGTCGAGGCCGGCCGCGCAGTGCAGGAAGGTCGACTTTCCGGAACCGGAGGGTCCCATGACGGCCGTGAACGAGCCGCGCTCGATGCCCACCGAGACCCCGTCAAGGGCGCGTACGCCGCGCCCGCTCTTTCCGTACTCCTTCACGACCCCGTCCAGGCGCAGCGCGAACCCGGGGGATCCGGTGCTGCTCTGCCCACGGAGGCTGTTCGTCTGGGTCCGCATGCGCGACCAGTCCTTCCCATGCGTTTGAGGGGGGTTTGTCAGCAGCCCCATCCGCCCAAGTCGGCGGATGCAACACGCCGATCCTTGGGGGCGGGTCTATATTCCCTCTACGCGAGGAGGCCCCGGGCGCCGGTTTCCGGCCGGGGGCGGTGCCCTCCGGCCAAAGCCGTGCGGTCCGGGGCCGTTCGGTGAGCGGGGAGAGCGGTCAGCGGGGGCGGGGGCCCCGGCCCCGGCCTCGGGTGAGGCGGTACGCGAGGGCGGCGAGGGTGGCGGCGGCGCACAGGACGTAGCAGGCGACGACCCAGCCCGCGGGGGTGCGGCCGGCGCCGAGTCCGTGGACGAGGCCGGCGGCCCAGCCGGCGTAGGCGGCGCCGTGCAGGAGGCGGAAGGGGCGGATCCAGCGGCGGGTGGCGAAGACGCCCCGCCACAGGCCGGTGAGCAGGGCGAGGACGAAGAGCTGGGCGGCCAGGGTGCCGAGGTCGACCAGGAGGTCCCCGCTCCCCCAGCCGAGTACGGCGTCGGCCGCGCCGATCTTCCGGCCGGCGACCTTGACGCCGATGTGGACGAGGAGGAAGCCGACGCCGGCCAGGCCGGCCGCGCGGTGCAGGAGCTGGGCGAACTGCCGCTGGGCGGGGGTGAGTACGTCGCGGAAGACGGTGGTGAGGCCGAGCATCACGGAGCCGGAGAGCGCGACGAGCGCGAACACGCCGGCCATCCGGTCCAGGAACTCCTGGACGGCGCCGCCGGCGAGGGGGCCCGCGCACAGCAGCAGGGCGACGACGAGCAGCCCGCCGGTGACGGCCGCGGCCCCGGGGGCGGGGGTGTGCGGGGGCCCCGGCCGGGCCGGGGCGGGCGCGGCGGCGGGGGCCGGGTCGGCGGTGCGGGTGGCGGTGGGCTGAGCCATGGGAGCTCCGGGAAGAGTCGGTCCTCCGTGCGGGGAGGCGGGGTCTGCCGGCCGGGCCCGGCGGCCGGTCGGTTCGGGCCGGAAAGCGGGGCCCGGGGCCGGGGCCCGCTCCCGGGGGCCCCGGCCGGGGCCCCCGGGAGGTGATGGCGGGGGCCTACGCCGGGCGGTGGCGGTGGACCGGGCCCAGGGGGGAGCCGTCCACCGGGCGGGCCAGGGAGGCCGACCAGTTGCCGTCCAGGTCGAGGTCGTCGATCTGCCAGCGGCTGACCTCGCCCTGGTAGCCGTGTTCCACCTCGACCGGGCCGGCCGTGCCCGGGGTGACGTCCAGGGCGTTGAGGTCGATGCCGAGCAGCCCCAGCCCCACCCCCTTGAGCACGGCCTCCTTGCGGGTCCACACCCGGTGGAAGGCCGCGGTCCGCTCCGGTCCGGCCGGCAGCGACAGGATGTAGGCGTGCTCGGCGGGGGCGAGGACGACATTGGCGAGGGAGCCAGACTCCACGGGCCGCAGCGCCTCGACGTCCACGCCGATCCAGTCCCCCGCGTGCAGGGCGAGCACCCCGCAGCCGCTGGTGCGGGTCAGGCTCACGGCGAGCCCGACGGCGGGGCTCGCCACGGCCGGCGGGCCGTGCTCCAGGTCCCCGCAGCCGGGGCAGACGCGGCGGCCGAGGGCCACCGTACGGGCCTCCACCCCCAGCAGCTCGCCGATCGCGCGCCGGGCGGCGGCCCGGGTCCGGATGAACGCGGCGGCGTCCTTCTCGGCCCGGTAGCGGCGGGCGCGTACCTGCTCGACCTCGTCCAGCAGGTCGAAGTCGGCCTGGTCCACCCGGTCCTCGAGCGGCCACCACCACACGTGTGCCTCGCCCGTGGCGCGCAGTCTCGCGGCCTGCCGTGCGGCCGTCACGGGCACGGGCAGTACACCGGTCGTGGCGGTGTGGTCGATGCGGCCGCGCACGGCGGTCAGGGTCTGGCTCGTCATCGGGTCCTCCTCTCCCCCCTTGAGGGCGTTGTCAGGTGAGTCCGCCCAGGCTCAGGAGCAGGTCCTTCACCTCGGTGGCGTGGTAGCGGGGCCGTTCCCGGGACGGGTCCGAGCAGAGCAGCACGGGCCCGTCCCGGTCGTCGCCGGGCAGCCGTCCGTGGCTGCCGCGGACGCAGCCGGGGTCGAGCGGCACCACCTGGAGCGGTGCGCGCATCCCCGCCTTCTTCTTCAGCACCGCGAGGGCCGCCTTCGCCTTGGCCGCCGGATCGGCGGGGTCGAAGAACAGCTCGGCCGGGTCGTAGCCCGGCTTGCGGTGGATCTCGACGCCGCGCGCGAAGTCCGGGGCGCGGGCGTCGTCGAGCCAGTAGTAGTACGTGAACCAGGCGTCGGGCTCCGAGACGGCGACGAGCTCGCCGGCGTTCGGGTGGTCGATGCCGTAGTCGGCCTGCTGGGTGCGGTCCCAGAGCTCGTCGACGCCGTCCAGGGACTTCAGTACGTCGCGCACGCGCGGGATGTCGCCCGGGTCGGCGACGTAGACGTGGGCGGCCTGGTGGTCGGCGACGGCGAAGGCCCGGGAGGTGTACGGGTCGAGGTACTCCATCCCGCGCTGGGCGTAGACGGACAGCAGGCCCTCGCGGCGCAGCGCGCGGTTGATGTCGACGGGCCGGCTGACGGGCGAGATGCCGTATTCGCTGAGGGCGACGACGGTGGTGCCGCGGTCGCGCAGGTCGGCGAGGAGCGGCCCGAGGGCGGCGTCGGCCTCGCGGGCGGCGCGGACGGCCTCGGGGCTGTCGGGGCCGAAGCGCTGGAGGTCGTAGTCGAGGTGCGGGACGTAGATGAAGGACAGGTCGGGGTCGCGGGTGTCGGCGACGTGCCGGGCGGCGCCGGCGATCCAGCGGGTGGAGGTGAGCGAGGCGGTCGGCCCCCAGTAGTTGAAGAGCGGGAACTCGCCCTGGGCGGCGGTCAGTTCGTCGCGCAGGGCGGCGGGGACGGTGTAGCAGTCGGGGGCCTTGCGGCCGTCGTAGTGGTAGACGGGGCGCGGGGTGAGGACGGTGTCGACGTCCGCTCCCATGGCCCACCACCAGCACAGGTACGCGGTGGTGTGGTCCGGGTCGCGTCGGCGGGCGGTCTGCCAGACCTTCTCGCCGCGGACGAGGGCGTTGTGCTGGCGCCACATCATCACTTCGCCGTGGTCGCGGAAGTACCAGCCGTTGCCGACGGCGCCGTGTTCGCGGGGCAGGGTGCCGGTGGTGAGGGTGGCCTGGACGGTGGCGGTGACCGCGGGGAACACCGTGTCGAGCGCGGCGGCGAAGCCCTGCTCCCCGATGGCCCGGACGTTCGGCATGTGCGGCAGCAGCCGGGGGGTGAGGCCGACGGTGCACAGGACGGCGGTCTTGCGCCGCCGGCCGGAGGGGGTGGGGGCGGTCATGAGCCGGGCTCCTTCTGCGCGGCGGGGGCGGTCGGGACCGGGGCGGGCGCGGTGAGGCCGAGTGCGGTCAGCTCCCGCGCCGTCCAGGCGAGTTCGGCGGCGATGCCCCGGGCGAGGCCGGCGTCGCCGACGGGCCGGGCCGCCTCGGGCAGCACGGACCAGGTGTACGTCTCCACCTCGACGTGGTCGGTGACGGCGTGGTCCCCGCCGAACAGGGTCCGCAGGGTGTCGCGCAGCACCGGCCGGGTGGAGGCCAGCGGCGGGGCGGGCTCCTCGTGCAGCGGCACGTGGTAGTGGATGCGCCAGGGTGCCTTGCCGGGCAGGGCTCCGGCCAGGGCGGGCCCGAGGTCGTCGGAGCCGTGGAGGCCGGTGCCGTCGGGGCCGGCCTCGCGGGTCTGGTGCAGGAAGCGCGGCTCGGCGAAGGCCGCCAGCGCCTCCCGGACCCGGGGGTCCTGCGGGTCGGTGGCCTCCAGGGCGCTGGAGGCCTGGAGCTTGACGACCTGGAGTCCGGCGGAGAGCAGCCGGCCGACGGCGGTGGCGGGGTCCTCGTGCGCGACGGCGAGGTGGCAGGCGTCCAGGCAGAGCCCGATCCGGTCGTGGTCGGCGCCGGAGAGGACCGCGACGGCCTGCTCGGTGGTCTCGGCGACGCAGCCCGGCTCGGGCTCGACGGCGACGCGCACGGTGCGGCCGGTCTCCGCCTCGATCCGGGCGAGGCCGGCGGCCAGCGCGTCGAGGTTGCGGGAGGCGGCGGCCGTGCGGGTGCGCGACCAGGCGGTGCGCCAGGCCAGCGGCAGGGTGGAGATCGAGCCGCGCTCGGCGTCGTCGGGCAGCAGTCCGGCGAGGATCCGGGCCAGGTTCAGGGTGTAGTCGAGGCGTGCGGGCTCGGACCAGTCGGGGTAGTACACGGCCCGTTTGACCACGGACGCGTGGAAGCCCCGGTAGGGGAAGCCGTTGAGGGTCACCGTCTCCAGGCCGCGGGCGGTGAGCTCGCGGCGCAGCCGGGTGACGGCGGCCGGGTCGGCGGCGAGGGCGGCGGCCGCGCCGACGGGCAGCCACAGGCCGAGGCCGACGAGGGGTTCGCCGGTGGCCCGGCGGACCGGTTCGGCGTACGTGTCGAGCTGGGCGGTGATCCCCTCCAGGGTTTCCGCGGGGTGCACGTTGGTGCAGTAGGCGAGGTGGACGGCGGTGCCGTCCGGGTGGCGGAAGCGCATCAGGCGTTCCTTCCTCCTGATCAGTTTCCGCCGCGGGCGATGGAGTTGCCCGCGAAGAGGCCGGCGGCCTGGACGTCCGTGTAGCCGTCGAGGCCGAGGCGGCCGGACTGGGCGTAGAAGGCGACCGGGTTGCGCCACAGCACGCGGTCCACGTCGTCCTCGTCGAAGCCGGCGGCGAGCATGGCCTCGGCGGTGGCGCGGGTGAGCAGCGGGTCGCTGTGGCCCCAGTCGGCGGCGGAGTTGACGAGGATCCGCTCGGTGCCGTGCTCCTTGAGGATGGCGACCATGCGGTCCGGGGTCATCTTGGTGTCAGGGTAGATGGAGAAGCCCATCCAGCAGCCGGAGTCGCGGACCTCGCGGACGGTGACCTCGTTGAGGTGGTCGAGGACGACGAAGCCGGGGTCGATGCCGGACTCGCGGATCACGGCGAGGGAGCGTCCGGTGCCGCCGGCCTTGTCGCGGTGCGGGGTGTGGACGAGGGCGGGGAGGGCGAACTCGACGGCGAGGGCGAGCTGGACGGCGAAGGCGTGGTCCTCGGCCTCGGTGACGGTGTCGTAGCCGATCTCGCCGACGGCGACGACCCCGTCCTTGGCGAGGTAGCGGGGCAGCAGGTCCAGTACGGGAGTGCAGCGCGGGTCGTTCGCCTCCTTGGGGTTGAGGCCGATGGTGCAGTGGTGGCTGATGCCGAACTGGGCGGCCCGGTAGGGCTCCCAGCCGAGGAGGGCGTCGAAGTAGTCGGTGAAGCTGGCGGGTGAGGTGCGGGGCTGGCCCAGCCAGAACGCGGGCTCGACCAGCGCGCGCACGCCGGCGGCGTGCATGGCCCGGTAGTCGTCCGTGGTGCGGGACGTCATGTGGATGTGCGGGTCGAAGATGCGCATGGTCGGGCTCCGGTCGGGGTTGGTGGGACGTCAGTTGTCGAGGGTGGCCACGAGCCACAGGTCGGCCGGCACGGTGCGGTCGGCGGCGCGCCGTTCGGCGGCGAAGCCGTGGGCCATGCGGGCGAGTTCGGCGTCGCGGCGTTCGTGCAGGCCGGCCACCTTGGCGAGGGGGATGCCGGTGAACAGGCATTTGAGGACGGCCTGGCGCCAGCGGTACTGGTCGAGGTGGGCGCGGGCGTAGGGGCCGAGGGCGGCGGCGATGAGGCGGTTGTCGTTGGTGCGCAGGGCGTCGTCGGTGAGGTGTGCGGCGCGGGCGCCGACCGGCAGGAACGGCAGGGCGCGCAGGACGCCGCGGCGTTCGGCGGCGTCGCCGTGTGCGTAGCGTTCGGCGGCTTCGGCGGTCAGGGCGGCGCCGGAGGTGCCGTACCGGGTCAGGGCGAGCAGCAGGACGGTGCGTACGGCGTCCTCGACGGCCCAGTCGGCCCAGCCCGGCAGGGGGCCGCGGCCGTATTCGCGTCCGGCGGCGGGGAAGCGCCGGTCCAGGGCGGCGGGGCCGACGGCCGCGACGGCGTCCTCGGCGGCGGTGAGCCGGGTGCGGTGTTCCTGGTCGAGGACGGAGCGCAGGGACTCGCGGAGGGTGCGCAGGGTCAGCGCGTCGTGTACGGCGCTGTCCGCGAGGGTGGCGGCGGGCGGGGCGAGGGTGGGGGCGGTCATACCGGTACGGCCTCCTTCTGTGGGGTCCGCCGCTGCGGCCGCCGGCCGGCGGCGGCGTGCAGGAAGGCGATGCTGTGGCGGGCCGACTCCGCTCCGGCGTGGCTGTGGCGCGGGAGTTCGACGGAGACGAGGCCCTGGTAGCCGGCGTCGGCGAGGGCGCGCAGGACGGGCGGGAAGTCGATCTCCCCCTCGCCGAAGGGGAGGTGCTCGTGGGTGCCCCGGCGCATGTCCTCGATCTGGACGTGGGCGAGGCGGTCGGCGGCCAGGGCCACGCAGTCGGCGACGGGCCAGGGCTCCAGGCAGCGGCAGTGGCCGAGGTCCAGGGTGAGGCGGAAGCGGTCCGGCCGGCCGAGGTCGGCCAGCAGCCGGCGGTAGCCGGCGAGGTCGGCGACGAGCATGCCCGGCTCGGGTTCGAAGGCCAGGTCGATCCCGGCGGCCTCGGCGTGCGCGAGGGTTTCGGCGCAGCCGTCGACCAGCCGTCGCCAGGCCTCTTCGCGGGTGGTGTCGGGGTCGGGGGTGCCGCTCCAGAAGTGCACGGCTCGGGCGCCCAGGACGGCGGCGATGCCGACGGCCCGGCGCAGCAGGTCGAGGCGGAGCGCGCGGCCCGCCGGATCGGTGGTCAGCAGGGTGGGCCGGTGCTTGTGGCGCGGGTCGAGGAGGTAGCGGGCGCCGGTCTCGATTACGACGTCCAGGCCGGTGTCGTCCAGGGCGCGCCGGATCCCGTTCAGGCGGGCGGCGAGTCCGGGGGCGTACGGGTCCAGGTGCTGGTGGTCCAGGGTGAGCGCGACGCCCTCGTAGCCGAGGTCGGCGAGGAGGCGCAGGGCGTCGTCGAGGCGGTGGTCGGCGAGGCCGTTGGTGCCGTACGCGAAGCGGAGCGGGGCGGGTGCGCTCATGTCGGGGAGACCTTCCGGGCGAGCCGGCGCGCCACCGGCAGGGCGGCGGCGAGCGCGGCGGCGGGCCGGGGGGCTCCGGCCCGGGCGGCCAGGGCGGCCTGGAGGGGCAGGAGGGCGTGGATGCCGGCGCCGACGGCCCGCCGTACCTCGGGGGCGGCGGGGTGGCGGACGGCTCGGGCGAGGGCGGGTCCGTAGCCGGCGCCGTAGAGGGCGAGGGCGGCGCCCTGTACGGGTCCGGTGCCGCGGCGGAGGGTGCCCGCGGCCGCGGCGGCACAGGCCAGGGCGGTCAGGGCGGCCTCGTACGGCGGGGCGCCCGCGACCTCGTGGCGGCTGAGCCGGGTCAGGGCCAGGGTGTGGCCGGCGACGGCGGCGGCCGGTGCGAGGGCCGGGCGCAGGGGGCCGGGGCCGGTGCCGTGCAGGACGTCGAGGCCGCGGGCGGCGGCCATCACGGCGGGCCCGAGGGGGGTGTTCTTGGCCCCGAGGTCGTAGGCCCACACGGCGGCGGCCAGGGGCAGGGTCCGGGTGAGGACGGTACGGGTCCCGCCGGCGAGGGCGGCGGCGCCCAGTCCGGCGGCGGTGAGCGCGGCGGCCGTGGTGAGGGCGGCGCGGGGGCTGATCCGGCCGGACGGCAGGGGCCGTTCGGGCCGCTCGGCGGCGTCCTGTTGCCGGTCGGCCCAGTCGTTGAGGGCCATGCCCGCCCAGTAGAGGCAGACGGAGGAGCCGGCCAGGCCCAGGGTGCGGGGGCCGGCGCCGCGGCCCGCGGCCAGCGCCCCGGCGAGGACGTCGCCGGGGACGGTGATCGCGGCGGGCGCCCGGAGCAGCTCGGCGTAGGCGCGCAGGGTGCGGCGGGCCCGGAAGGCACGGCCGGGGAAGGGCGGCAGGTGCGCCGGCGTCTCGGTGGCGGTGGTGCGGGGGCGGGCCGCCGGCCCGGCCGTGGCGGCGGGGGCGGCGTTCGCGGCGGGGGCGGCCGCGGGGGTCACGGCCGGGCTCCGCTCAGCGGGTCCGGGCGTACCGGCGCGGGGGCGGTGGCCCAGGCGCGCAGGGTCTCGTACTGGAGGGTGAGGTTGTGCTCGGCGGAGCCGGCCGGGTCCTTGAAGAAGAAGCCGAGGGCGGTCAGCGCCCCGGCCTCGCCGCGCCGGCCGGCCAGCGCGGTGAGCCGTACGAGGTCCAGGACCAGCGGGGCGGCGAGCGCGGAGTCGCAGCCCTGCCAGGTGAACTGCATGGTCATGCGGACGCCGAGGAAGCCCTCGAAGGAGATGTGGTCCCAGGCGGTCTTCCACTCCCCCATCTCGGGGACGTTGTCGATGTGGGTCTGCCCCTGGACGGGGTGCCCGACGGTGTCCTCCAGGGCGCGCTGCTTGGACTCGGTCTTGGAGCGGGCGGCGGCCGGGTCGGCGAGGGTGGCGCCGTCGCCGCCGCCGAGCAGGTTGGTGCCGGACCAGGAGCGCAGGCGCAGCGCGCGCTGGGTGAACATGGGCGCGAGGGCGCTCTTGACGAGGGTCTCGCCGGTCTTGCCGTCGCGGCCGGCGTGCGGGACGCGGCGCAGCCGGGACAGTTCCTCCAGTGCGGGCAGGCCGGCGCCCGCCGAGGGGGTGAAGTTGACGTAGGAGCAGCCCGCGGTGAAGGCGGCGTAGGCGTAGAGGGAGCTGGGGGGCAGGGTCACCGAGCCGGCGGCGAGGCCCGCCTCGAGGGCGGCGAGGTCCAGGAAGGCCGGGTCGGGGTCGGGCAGCGGCTCCGTGGAGGAGACGTTGACGACGACGACCTGTTCCAGGGCGTGCCGGTCGCGGAAGGCGGCCATGTCCTCGGCGAGGCGGGCGGCGGTGTCCGACTGGGACTCGCCCGGGCGGGCGGATCCGTCGCGGATCTCCAGCTCGGCGGCGGCCAGCGGGGCGTCCAGCGCCCCCAGGACGGACGCGGGCAGCACTCCCGCGTCCACGAGCTGCCGGGCCCTCGCCGACAGCGGTGTGCCGACGACGTCGTGGCCGCCGAACACCAGGTCGGCGAGGGCCGGGAGGGGCGCGTCCGCGAAAGGGGGGGTTTCGGTGACGCACCCGACGGGGGAGGCGGCGCCCGCGACGACGGCGGCGGCGCCGGCGACGGCGGCCGTGGCGACCGAGCCGCGCGCGCCGACCATCCAGACGCCGATTCGGGGTGCTGATCCGGTCGTGTCTCGCATGGTGTGCCAATCCTCCTGAGCCGTAAGGAATCTGGTGCCGGGGTGTGGGGTCCGGGGCCCGTCCGGTACGGCGGACGGGCCCGGGGCGGGGGCTACTTGCCCAGGTCGGCCGGGTAGGGCCAGACGTCGAACGCCGCGGTGACCTTGGCGTCGGAGCGGCACAGCCACTTGGCGGTGACCTTGTTGACCACGTGCCTGGGCAGGTGCTTGTTGTCGTTGGCGTCGTTGACCGGCTTGCCGATCGACTGGAGCTCCCAGGCCGTGCCGGCGAGGCGGTTGATGTGCGCCCAGAAGCGGCGGTCGATGTCCAGCAGCTGGAAGGACTGCAGGTAGGCGTGCCAGCGGTGGTAGGCCTGGGTGGGGGTGGGCGGCGTGTAGTTCATCATGTGGACCTTGTTGCCGGCGGGGCGGCGCGGGTCGAAGAGGGTGCCCTGGCCGAACTCCTGGAAGGCGAAGACGAGGCCCTTCGGGTCGCGGCCGTACCACTTGTCGTAGACCTTCTTCTGCTCTCGGGAGAGCAGTTCGAAGTGAGCGCGGTTCGGCTGGATGATCTCGATCCAGCTGCGCGGGTAGCGGCCGCCCTTGCGGGTGGCGGCCCAGGCGTCGTACGACTTGGTGAACCCGCCGAAGGGGGCGGTGATCGCCCCGACCGCGGCCTTCATCTCCGCGCTGGGGTTGTAGTACGACATCTCGTCGTAGTCGTACCAGAACTCGCTCGCCCAGCGGTCGCCCACCAGGCCCTCGACCTTGGGCAGCTCCGGGCGGTGGCGGCCGTGGGCGGCGGCCGGCGTCGCACCGGCGAGGCCGACGGTGGCAGCGGCTCCGGCGACGCCGAGGGCGGTCCGCAGGACGCTCCTCCGGTCCATGGAGTTGAGCGGCATGGTCGTGCTCCTTCGGGGTCTGGCGCGGATGCGGACGGGCATTCGGGGTACTGCGATGACCTGTACTTTTCCGTGGCCCGCTATGGCCGCTCTATACGTTCCGTACGTGTGTCCGGGCCCGGGGAACGCGGCCGCGCAGGCCCCCTGGGCGGGGGCCTGCGCGGGTTCGGGGCGGGGGCGGGGCGGGGCGTGAAGGGCTACGCCTCCAGGGGGTTGCGGCGCAGGGCGGGCGAGAGCAGCGCGGCGAGCGCGGTGAGGCCCATGGCGGCGCTGAGGCCGAGGACGGTACGGGTGGGCCCGTACGCCTCCAGGGCGAAGCCCGCGGCGACGGGTCCGGCGGCCATGGCCCCGCCGCCGACCAGCATGGCGAGGGAGTTGGCCCTCCCCCGCATCCGGTCGGGGGCGACGCGGACCATGAAGACCCCGCCGGCGACGTTGAAGACGCCGCCGACGTAGCCGCTGGCCGCGAAGAGGGCGCCGAGGGCGAAGGGGTCCCGCAGGACGGCGACGGGCACCATGAGCGCCGTCCAGACGGCCAGCCCGCCGAGGACGAGGGTGCGCAGGGAGAACCGGGTGGCCCACCAGCCGCCGCTGATGGCGCCGACGAGCCCGCCGGCCCCGCTCAGCGAGAGGACGAGGCCGATCTCGAACTGCGAGCCGCCCTTCTCCTGGATCCCGGTCATCACCGCGAGGTTGAGGCCCTGGAAGAGCAGGTTGGAGACGGCCACGGCGGCCATGACGGCGCGCAGGAAGTGCTGGCGCCACATCCAGACGAGCCCCTCCCTGACGTCCGCGAGGAGGTCGGGGCGCGGGCCGGTCCGCTCGGCCTGGAGCTTGCCGCGGACCCCGAACAGCAGAGCCACGGACGCCAGTTGGCCGACGAGAGCCGCCACGTAGGGGAAGGAGGCCCCGAGGGCGACCAGGCCGCTGCCCAGGGGCTGGCCGGCGATGGCCGCGCCGCGGGTGCGGGCCTCGTTGCCGGTGAGGGCGGCGGGGAGCTGTCCGGCCGGGACGACGGCGGGGACGGCGGCCCGCTCGGCGAGCTGGTGCAGGACGCCGAGGGTTCCCTCCACGAAGGCGGCGGCGAGCAGGGCCCACAGCCAGACGTGGCCGCTGAGCAGCAGCGCCGCGACCGCCCCGGCGACCAGCGCCTGTCCGAGGCCGGCACCGAGCATGATCCGGCGCCGGTCCCAGCGGTCGACGAGGGCGCCGCCGGGGAGCTGGACGAGGAGCTGCGGGAGGAGCAGGGCGGTGCCGACCAGGCCGGCGTCGCCGGGCGAGCCGGTCAGCCACAGCACGGTGAGCGGGTAGGCCACGGCGGTGGCCCGCCCGGCGAGGAGCGACAGCCCGGCGCCGCCCCAGAGCAGCGAGAAGTCCCGGTTCCGCCGCAGCGGCACCACCTCGCCCCCGGCGGGGTCCCCGGCCTCCGCTTCGGTCACGTCCCCGGCCCGGGTGGGCTCGGCCGCAGCCGCGGCGGGGGCTCGCGTGACGGCCCCGGCGGGGGCGGCCGGACCCGGGTTCCCGGCGTCGGAGACGGCGTCGGCGTCGGCGGCCTCGTTCAGGTGCCACTGGAGGACCGCCGGGTCGGTCGCCGTCTTCGGCGGCGGGGTCACCGTACGGCCAGGGCGGGGCGGAGCCCGGCCAGGTCGTCCGCGGCGGCGTCCGGGCCGGAGTGGGTGTACTCCAGTACCGCCATCGCGCTGTGCATCTTGTTGGTGGCCTGGGCGAAGGCGATGCTCATCGGCCCGTCCAGCACCTCCGCGGTGACCTCCTCGCCCCGGTGGGCGGGCAGGTCGTGCATGAAGGCGGCGCGCGGGCTGCCCTCCCACAGTCCGGCGGTGACCTGGAACGGGGCGAAGATCTCCCGCCAGTTCGCGTCCGGCTTCTCGGTGCCCGTGGTCTGCCAGCGCGTCGTGTAGACGACGTCGAAGCCCTCGGGCAGCAGGTCCATGTCGTGCCGCTCCACGAGCACCGCGCCCGTCCGCTCGGCCTGGGCCAGCGCCCTGCGCGCGAGGGACGGCAGCAGCCCGTAGCCGGGCGGGGTGCGCAGTTCGAAGTGGACGCCCGGGAAGCGGGTGAGGGCCAGGGCGAGGGCGGCGGCGGTGTTGTTGCCCTCGCCGACGTACAGGATGCGCAGCCCCTCGATCCGGCCGAAGTGGCGCAGCAGGGTGGTGAGGTCGGTGAGGGCCTGGGTGGGGTGCTCCTCGGCGCTCATGGCGTTGACGACGGCCATCCGGTCCTGGGCGGCCCAGCCGCGCAGTTCGGCCTCGGGTCCGGCGGTGCGGGCGACGAGGACGTCGAGCATGCCGGACAGGACGCGGCCGGTGTCCTCGACGGACTCGCCGGTGTTGAGCTGGAGGTCGCCGGGGCCGTAGGCGACGGTCTTCGCGCCGACGCGCAGGGCGCCGGAGGAGAAGGCGGTGCGGGTGCGGGTGGAGGTCTTGGCGAAGTAGATGCCGGCGACGAGGCCGTCGAGGGCGTCGGAGCCGGTGGCGGTGCCGGCCGAGAACTGGGCTCCGCGGGCGACGATGCGGCGCAGGTCCAGGTCGGTGAGGTCGTCGATGGAGATCAGGTGGCGGGCGGGGCGGCGGCCCCGCCGGTCGGTGGTGTGGCGGTCCATCGGATCAGCCCTTCCGGGGGTGGTCTGCGCCGTCCTCGCGGGCGGCGGCTTCGAGCGCGGTGGCCGTCTGGGCGACCGTGTGGTTGCGGAGCGCGGTGGCCAGGTCGAGGGCCAGTCCGTGCCTGCGGGCGGTGACGAGCAGGGGTGCGACCAGCAGGGAGTCCCCGCCGAGGTCGCGGAAGTCGTCGTGGACGCCGACCTGTTCGAGGCCGAGTACCTCGCGCCAGACCTCGGCGAGCACCTTCTCCAGGTCGGTGCGGGGGGCGGTGTACGGCAGGGGGGTCGCGGTGGCCTGGCGGGAGGCCAGGGCGGCCTTGTCGCGCTTGCCGTTCGCGGTCAGCGGGAGCCGGGCGACGACGGTGACGGTGGCCGGGATGACGGCGGCGGGCAGGACGGTGCGCAGCCGGTCGCGCAGGGCGGCCACCTCGACGGGCGCCCCGTCGGCGGGGACCACCCAGGCGGCGAGCCGCTTGCCGCCGTCGGCGGCGTCCACGGGGGTGACGAGCGCCTCACGGACGGCCGGGTCGGCGGTCAGGGCGGCCTCGGCCTCGCCGGGTTCGACGCGGTGGCCGCGGATCTTGACCTGCTCGTCGGCGCGGCCGGTGAACTCCAGGATGCCGCCGGGCAGGAGGCGGGCGAGGTCGCCGGTGCGGTAGATGCGGGTGCCGGGGAGTCCGTACGGGTCCGGGAGGAACGATTCGGCGGTGAGTGCGGGCTGTCCCGCGTACCCCCGGGCCAGTCCCTCGCCGCCGAGCCAGACCTCGCCGGCGATGCCGTCGGGCACCGGCCGCAGCCGCTCGTCGAGGATCCTCAGCAGCACGCCGGGCAGGCTGGAGCCGAGCGGGACGAGGGTGCGGCCCGTGTTGGGGCGGACGTACCCGAAGGTGGCGGCGACGGTGGCCTCGGTGGGCCCGTACTCGGAGCCGAGCAGCATCCGCCCGCCGGCCGCGGCGATCCGGGCGGAGACCCGCTCGGCCTGCGCGGTCGGGTAGGCGTCGCCGGCGCAGACGGTGATCCCGGCGAGGCCGCCGAGCTCGCTGTCGGTGAGCTGCGCCTCCAGCAGCTGGAGGTGGCCGGGGGTCAGGCCGGCGAAGGAGTACGGGGCGCCGGCCAGCAGCAGCGGGCCGAACTCGCCCGGCTGCCAGTCCTGCGGCAGCAGGTGCACCCGCTGCCCGGTGAGCAGCGGCGCGTACAGGGCGGGCAGGCCCAGGTCGAAGCCGACGGAGGTGAACCAGGGGGCGCCGCCGGTGCCGGCCTCCGCGTAGGCCCGTACGGCCCAGTCGAGGTAGTGGGCGAGGGCCCGGTGGGTGACCTCGACGCCCTTGGGGGTGCCGGTGGAGCCGGAGGTGTGCAGGACGTACGCCAGCCGGTCCGGGTCGAGGGCCAGGCCGAGCGGGCCGCCGTCGCCCTCGTGGGAGACGTCCTCGGTGGCGAGCACCCGCCCCTCGGGCAGGATCCCGGCGAAGCGCGGGGCGTACGAGGCCTGCGTGAGGGCCAGTTCGAAGCCGAGCCCGGCGATCCGGGCGTCCGGGGTGCAGGGGTCGACCGGGAGCTGCGCCGCGCCGGCCTTCCACACGCCGAGCAGGGCGGCCACCAGCTCGGGCCCGCGGTCCAGCAGGACGGCGACCCGGGTCTCGGGGCCGGCGCCGAGGGCGCGCAGCCGGCGGGCGATGCGGTTGGCCCGCTCGTCGAGCTCGGCGTAGGAGGTGCCGGGGGTGCCGGCGCCGGTGAGGGCGGTGGCCCACGGGGTGCGGGCGGCCCGTGCCTCGAAGCCGGTGAGGACGTCCACCGGGGTCTCGGGGTGCGGCAGCGGCGGCGCGGCCAGGCGGGCCCTCTCGTACGGGGTGGGGAAGGCGCCGGTGGCGTCCCCGTCGGCCCCGGTGCGGGCCATCTCGGCGAGCACGGCCCGGTAGAGCCCGGCGAGGCGTTCGGCGTTGGCCTTGGCGAGGGTCCTCGTACGGGAGGCGATCGACATGTGGCCGCGCACCGGGGTGCCGACGACGAGCGGGAACTCGTTGGGGCTGTCGTCGCGGCTGGCCATGATGTCGATGAGTTCGACGTCGACCTGGTGGAAGTCCAGGTAGTGGAAGAGCACGTCGATCAGGTGGCTCTCGCCGCCGGGCACGCGCATGGCGGGCATCGGGTAGCGGCGGTGCGGCCACAGCGAGACCTCGCGGGCGAACACCTCCTGGGCCAGCTCGCCCCAGGTAGCGGCGCCCGTGCGGTAGGGGAAGGGCACGGAGTTGAGGTACATGCCGGAGACCCGCTCGGCGCCGGCCTCCTCGGGGCGGGCGTCGGCGACCATGCCGCCGCGGAAGGCCCCGGCCCGGGTCAGCATCGACAGGACCTTGCCGTGCGCGGCGTGCAGGACGCTCTTGTACGGGACCTGCGCGGCGGAGGCGAGCGCGCGCAGGCCCGGCTCGACCTCGGCGAGGTCGATGTCGATGCGGTAGCGCTCGTCGATGCCGTGCGGGTCGCCGCCCCAGCCGGTGGGGATGGTGAACTTCTCGTGGGAGTCGACGAGTTCGCGCCAGTAGTCGCGGTCCCCGGCGTCGGCCAGGGAGCGCAGCTCGCCGGCGATGAAGTCGGCGTAGCGCACGGCCGGGACGGGCGGGGCCGGTTCGGGCTCGCCGCCGGTGCGGATGGCGTTGTAGGCGCGGAGCAGCTCCATCAGCTGGGAGTGGTAGCTCCAGCCCTCGATGACGGGGTGGCACTCGGTGATGGACAGCCACCAGCTCTCGTCGTCGACGAGGTGGACGGCCATCCGCATGAGGGGGGCGGCGGTGAGGTCGAACAGCTCCTCGCGGTCGCGGTCGGCGAAGGACCACAGGGTGGACTCGCGTTCCTCGCGGGGCAGGTGGCGCAGGTCCTCGAAGACGCACGGCATGGAGACGGTGCCGACGGCGTGGACGAGCTGGAGGGGCTCGCTGTAGCCGGCCATGGCGAAGGAGGTCCGCATCACCTCGTGGCGTTCGACGATCAGGTCGGCGGCGCGCCGGAAGACCTCGGGGTCGAAGGGGAGGGCGTCGCGGATCCGGAAGGAGGTGATGTTGTGGTAGCGGTTCTCGCCGCTGCGGCCGTGCATCTCGACGAGCATTCCGGCCTGGATCCGGGAGACCGGGTAGGCGTCGGTGACGTCGGCGGGCAGGGTGAGCCGGTCCTCCTCGGAGATCAGGGCGAAGGGGGCGACGGGGCCGTCGGCGCGTTCGGCGGAGCCGTCGCCGGTCTGGTCGCCGAGGGCGGCGCGGAGCCTGGCGACGGTGCGGTGTTCGAAGACGTCGCGGACGCTGGTCTCCCAGCCGGCCTCGCGCAGGGCGCCGACGAGGGAGACGGCGCGGATGGAGTCGCCGCCGAGGTCGAAGTAGTTGTCGTGGACGCCGACCTTCTCCAGGCCGAGGACCTGGGCCCAGACGGCGGCGATGGAGGCCTCGGCGGCGTCGCGGGCCTCGACGTGCTCGCCGACGGCGGTGGCCTCGCGGCCGGGGGCGGGCAGGGCGCGCCGGTCGAGCTTGCCGTTGGCGGTGAGCGGGAGGGCGTCCAGGCGCAGGTAGGCGGAGGGGATCATGTAGGCGGGCAGGGCCTCGGCCAGCGCGTCCTTGAGGGCGGCGGGGGCCAGTGCGCCCTCGTCGGCGCCGGGGGCGGGGACGAGGTAGGCGACCAGCTGCTTGTCGCCGGGGGTGTCCTCGCGGACGAGGGCGACGGCCTCCCCGACGGCGGGCAGCGCGGTGAGGGCGGTCTCGATCTCGCCGAGTTCGATGCGGTAGCCGCGGAGTTTGACCTGGTGGTCGATGCGGGCGACGAAGTCGAGGCTGCCGTCGGGCAGGACCCGGGCGAGGTCGCCGGTGCGGTAGATGCGGGCGCCGGGTGCGCCGTACGGGTCGGGCAGGAAACGTTCCGCGGTGAGGTCGGGGCGGCCGGCGTAGCCGCGGGCCAGGCCGGTGCCGCCGATCCACACCTCGCCGGGGACGCCCAGCGGCAGTGGCCGCAGCCGCTCGTCGAGGACGTACATGGTGGTGTGGGGGATGGCCCGGCCGATGGAGACGAGCTCGGTGGTGACGGGGCCGCGGGGGGCGCCGTCGGCGGCGAGGAAGTGCGCCGAGTTGCCGACGGTGATCTCGGTGGGGCCGTACTCGGCGGCGAGGCAGGTGCCGTCGGGGCCCGCGGCGGCCGCCCAGCGTTCGGCGAGGCGGTGGGTGAAGGAGTCGCCGGCGGCGATGACCAGTCCGGCCAGGTCGCGGACCTGCGCGGGCTCCAGCTGCTGGGAGAGCAGGTCGAGGTGGCCGGGGGTGAGCTTGATGAAGGCGTACGGTCCCCCGTCCGCGAGCAGCGCGCCCAGGTCGGCGGTGTCGAAGTCCTGGGGCAGCAGGTGGACGCTCTGCCCGGTCATCAGCGGGGCGTACAGGTCGGGGACGCCCAGGTCGAAGGCGACGGAGGAGAACAGGGGGGCGCCGCCGGTGCCGGCCGAGGCGTAGGCGCCGGCGGTCCAGGTGAGGTAGTTGGCCAGGCCCCGGTGGCCTATGAGGACGCCCTTGGGCTTGCCGGTGGAGCCGGAGGTGTAGATGACGTAGGCGAGCTGGTCGAGGTCGTGGGCGGCGGGCAGTTCGGCCTCGGCGGTGGCGAGGGCGGTGCGCTCGGCCGGGTCGTCGACGACGACGAGGGACACGGCCCCGTTCTCGAAGCGGCCGGCGTGCCGGGACTGGGTGACGACGAGGCGGGTGCCGGTGTCGCCGAGCATGTAGGCGATCCGCTCGTCCGGGTAGCCCGGGTCGATCGGCACGTACGCGGCGGCGGCCCGCCAGATGCCCAGCAGGGCGGCGACCAGGTCGGGGCCCCGGTCCAGGAGCACGCCCACGGTGTCGTCGGGGCGTACGCCGAGCCCGACCAGGCGGCGGGCGAAGGAGTCGGCGCTGGCGTCGAGTTCGGCGTACGTGAGCTCGCCGCCGGCGTGCCGGACGGCGACCGCGCCGGGGGTGGCGGCCATCCGCTCGGCGATGGTCTCGAAGACGGGCCGCAGGGCGGCGGCGTCCACGGGGGCGCCGACGGGCTCGGCGGGGCCGTCGAGGAGCAGGGCGCGCTCGGCGCCGCCGATGAACTCCAGGGTGGACAGGGGCGCGCCGGGGTTTTCGGCGACGGCGGCGAGCAGGGCGGCGTAGTGGCCGGTGATCCGCTCGGCGGTGGCGGCCTCGAACAGGTCGGTGGCGTACTCCAGGGCGCCGTGCAGGGAGCCGTCGGGGCGTTCGGCGAGGTGCATGGTGAGGTCGAAGCGGGCGATCTTGCCGCTGGCGGCGACCGGGCCGGCCGTGAGGCCGGGCAGGTCGGGGCTGTCGGAGCCCTGCCCGGAGGCCAGGTCGAACATCACCTGGAAGAGGGGGGTGGTGGACAGGTCGCGTTCGGGCTCCAGCTCGTCGGCGATCCTGTCGAAGGGGGTGTCCTGGTGGTCGAAGGCGTCCAGGACGGCGGTGCGGTTGCCGGCGAGCAGCTCGCGGAAGGCGGGGTCGCCCTGCCAGCGGCCGCGCAGCACCAGGCTGTTGTAGGCGTAGCCGGCCATCTGCTGGAGTTCGGGGCGGGTGCGGCCGGAGACGGCCGTGCCGACGCTGACGTCCCGCTTGCCGGTGTAGCGGCCCAGCAGTGCCTGGTAGGCGCTGAGCAGGACCATGAAGAGGGTGGCGCCCTCCTGTTCGGCGAGGGTGCGCAGCCGGGCGGCGGTGGCGGCCGGCACGTCGAACTCGGTGACGGCGCCGGCCCAGCCGCGCACGGAGGGCCGGGGCCGGTCGGTGGGCAGTCCGAGCGGTTCGGTGCCGGCGAGCTGTCCGCGCCACCAGTCGAGGGCGGCCTCGGCGGCGGGGCCGCTCTGGCGGGCGTTCATCCAGGCCGCGTAGTCGGCGTACTGGACGGGCGGTTCGGGCAGTACGCCGTCCAGCGGGCCGGTGGTGGTCACGGCGGCCCGGTAGCAGGCGGCCAGGTCGGCGAGGAGCAGCGGCCGGGTCAGCGCGTCGCAGGCGATGTGGTGCATGACCACGACCAGGACGTGGTCGTCGGCGGCCAGGCGCAGCAGCCGCACCCGCAGCGGGGCCTGGGTGGCCAGGTCGAACACCTCGGTGGCGCGGGCCCGGGCGAAGGCGGCCGCGGCGGCGTCCCGGTCGGCGTCGGCGACGCCGCTGACCTCGGTGACGGCGTAGTCGACGGGGCCGGCCGCGTCGACGCACTGGCGGGGCTCGGCGCCGTCGAGGAGGTAGCGGGTGCGCAGGATCTCGTGGCGGGCGGCCAGCGCGTCGAAGGAGCGGCGCAGGGCGTTCTCGTCGAGGGGGCCGCGCAGCCGGTGGGCGAGCGGCAGGAGGTACTCGGGGCTGTCCGGGTCGAGCTGGTGCAGGAACCACAGCTGGCGCTGGCCCGCGGAGAGCGCCAGCGGCGCCCCCCGGTCGGCGCGCGGGATCCCGGTACGGGCCGGGCCGCCCGCGGCGCGGCCCGCGCGGCCGGCGAGCCGTCTGCGCAGCAGCTCCGCGCGCAGCTCGTCCTGCGTGGGTGCGGTGGGTGCGGTCACGGCTGGTACTCCCTGTGGGCGATGGCGAGTTCGGCGTGGTCGAGGGTCTCGATCTCGAGGCGGACGGCCTCTTCGACGGCTGCGGCGAGACCGGCGACGGTGGGGTGCTCGAAGACGGCGCGCAGCGGCATCTCGACGTCGAACTCCTCGTGGAGTCGGGCGATGACGCGGGCGGCGAGGACGGAGTTCCCGCCGATCCGGAAGAAGCCCTGGCGGGCGCCGATCCGGCGGGTGGTGCCGTCCTCCCCGGCGAGGACCTCGGCCCAGATCTCGGCGACGATCTCCTCGACCGGGCCCTCCGGCGCGGTGTACGGCTCGTCGGAGAGGGCCGCGGCGAGGTCGGGGGCGGGCAGGGCCGCCGTGTCGACCTTGTTGTGCCGGGTGAGCGGGATCTCCGGTACGGGTACCAGCAGCGCGGGGACCATGTAGTCCGGCAGGCTGCGGGCGCAGTGGTCGAGGAGTTCGGAGTCCCCGGGCGGGTTGGAGCCGCTGGGGACCCAGTAGGCGACGAGCGCGGCGGTGGAGCCCGTGCCGTGCACGACGACCGCGCACTGCGAGACGCCGGGGTGCTCGGCGAGGACGCCCTGCACCTCGCCGGTCTCCACGCGGCGGCCGCGGATCTTGGCCTGGCCGTCGGCGCGGCCGGCGAACTCGATGGTGCCGTCGGCGGACATCCGGGCCCGGTCGCCGGTGCGGTAGAGGCGGGCGCCGGGGTTTCCGTACGGATCGGGGACGAAGGAGGCCGCGGTCAGGCCGGGGCGGCCGTGGTAGCCGCGGGCCAGGCCGGCGCCGCCGACGCAGAGTTCGCCGGTGGTCCCGTACGGGACGGGCTCCAGGTACTCGTCCAGGACGCGGGCGGTGACGTGCGGGTAGGCGCGGCCGACGGGTACGGCCGTTGCGGTGTCGTGGGCGTCCCAGCGGGTGGCGGCGATGGTGGTCTCGGTGAGCCCGTACTCGTTGACGAACCGCAGCAGGCGGCGGGACAGGTCCCGGGCCAGGGCGGGCGGGCAGGGCTCGCCGCCGGTCTGGCCGACGAGCGGGCGCCGGCCGAGTCCCGCGTCGATGAGCATCTGCCAGTGCGGCGGGGCGACCTGGAGGTGGCTGACGCCGTGCTCCTCGATGAGCCGCAGCTGTGCGGCGTGGTCGCCGAGGTCCCGCTCCTGTGCCAGGACCACGCGGCCGCCGGCGACGAGCGGCATCAGCAGCTCGGTGCAGGAGATGTCGAAGGTGGGCTGGGCCAGGGCGAGCCAGGCGTCGTCGGGGCCCTGCCCGAAGTCCAGGTGGGCCTGCGATGCGCGGAGCATGGCCAGCAGGGTCCGGTGCTCGACGGCGACGCCCTTGGGGCGGCCGGTGGAGCCGGAGGTGTACATGATGTACGCGAGCCGCGCCGGGTCGGCCGGTGCCTCCGGCGGTGTGGTGGACCAGGACGGCGGCCCCTCGCTGTGCGGCCGGGCGGTACGGGCCCACGCGTCGAGCCCGTCGGCGGCGAGCGCCGGGTCGCTGGCCGAGGCCAGGGCGGCGGCGCCCGCGGCGGCGGCGACCCCGGCGCCGGGCGCCCGGGCGGCGAGCCCGGAACCCTGCGGAGCGCCGGAGGCGGCGGCGAGGCGGGTGTCGGTGTCCACCGCCAGCCAGGGGCCCTCGTGGTGGCCGCGCAGCCGGGTGGCGCCGGCCAGGTCGGAGACCAGCAGGGTGGCGCCGGCGTCCCGCAGGACGTAGCCGAGGCGGTCGTCGGGGGCCGCCGGGTCGAGCGGTACGTAGGCGGCGCCGGCCTTCCAGGTGCCGAGGTAGGCGGCGATCAGGTCGGGGGTGCGGCCCAGCATGACGGCGACGGTGGTCTCGGGGCCCGCGCCCAGTTCCCGCAGCCGCTGCCCGAAGGCCTCGGCGCGGCGTTCCAGCCGGGCGTAGCTCCAGCTCTCGCCGCCGCAGACGACGGCGGTCTCCTGCGGGGTGCGGCGGGCGACGGCCGCGACGGCGGTGTGCACGGTGTCCTCGGCGGCCCGGCCGGCGCCGGGTTCGGGGGCGCCCGGGCCCAGGGCCAGGAGCTCCGCGCGCAGGGCGGGCGGGAGCAGGTCGGCGCGGCCGAGGCGGACCCCGGGGTCGGCGGTGACGGACTCCAGCAGCCGGACCCAGCCGGCGGCGAACCGTTCGACGGTGGCCGCGTCGAAGAGGGAGGTGGCGTACTCGACCATGCCGAGCAGGGAGCCGTCGGCCTGCCGCTGCACGACGAAGGTGAGGTCGGTGCGGGCGGAGCGCCAGGCTCCGCGGAAGGCGTCGACGTCGTCGGCGGCCGTGGCGGTACCGGTGCGGCCCTCCTCGTGCAGGTCGAACATGACCTGGTAGAGGGGGGTGCGGGCGGGGTCCCGGGACTCGTCCAGCTCGGCGACGAGCCGGTCGAAGGGCAGGTCCTGGTGGGCGAAGGCGGCCCGGGCGGTGTCGCGGACCCGGACCAGTGCCTCGGCGAAGGTGGCGTCGGCGGGGGCGTCGCAGCGCATCACCAGGGTGTTGAGGAAGAAGCCGACGACGTCGGCGACCTCGGGCCGCTCGCGCCCGGCGACGGGCACGCCGACGGGGACGTCCCACTGGCCGGTGAGCCGGGCCACGAGGGTCCCGAACACGGTCAGCAGGGTCTGCTGGAGGGTGGCGCCGTGGCCGCGTCCGAGGGCGGCGGCCCGTTCGGCCAGCTCGGCGGGGACGGTGAACACGTGGGCGGCGCCGAGTCCGTCGCGGACGGCGGGCCGGGGCCGGTCGGCGGGCAGGTCGACGGGGAGGATGCCCTCCAGGGCCTGCTTCCAGTACGAGAGCTCCGCGCCGGCGGCGGATCCGGCCAGCCGCCGCCGCTGGTGGGCGGCGTGGTCGGCGTACTGCACGGGCAGGGCGGGCAGTTCGGCGGTGGTGCCGTGGTGGTGGGCGGCGGCGAGGGCCAGCAGGTCGCGTTCGAGGACGACGGAGGACCAGCCGTCGCAGGCGATGTGGTGGACGGACAGCACGAGGTGCAGGGAGTCCGTGCCGCGTACGGTCAGGGCGCGCCAGACGGGGCCGTCCTCCAGGTCGAAGGGCCGGCTGAACTCGTCCTCGATCAGGGCGCCCCGGGCGGCCGCCGTGTCCGCGCGGGTGGTGCGCAGCTCGACGCGGGCGTCGGCGTCGGCGATCTGGACGGGCTCGGCAGCGCGCAGGACGTAGCGGGTGCGCAGGATCTCGTGGCGTTCGGCGAGGCCGGTCAGGGCGGCGGCGACGGTGGTGTCGGCGTACTCGTGCGGCAGGGTGATGAAGACGGGCGCGTTCCACTCGGCGCTGCCGGGGCGCATCCGGTCCATCAGCCACAGGCCCTGCTGGCCGGGCGACAGGGGCAGGCCCTGCGCGGGGCGTTCCACGGGCCGGACGGTCTCGTCGGCGTCGGCGTCGGCTCCGGCGGCGGTGGCGGCGAGGGCGGGGGCGTCGGCGAGCAGGGCGGCCTGGGCCTCCACGGTGGTGGCGGTGAACAGGGCGCGCAGCGGGACCCTGGTGCCGGCGGCGGCCGTCAGGGCCTCGGCGAGCCGGCTGAGGAGCAGGGAGGCGCCGCCGAGCTGGAAGAAGTCGTTGGTGGCGCCGATCCGGTCGGCGGGGATGCCGAGGAGGGCGGACCACTGCTCGGCGACGACCCGTTCGGCGGGGGTGCGCACGGGGACGTGGGCGCCCTCGGCGGCGGAGGCGGCCGCGGCGGCCGGCTCGGGCAGGGCGGAGCGGTCGATCTTGCCGTTGGCGGTGAGCGGGAACTCGGCGACGGGCACGTAGAGGGACGGGATCAGCGGGTCGGGCAGGGCGCGGCGCAGGAAGGTGCGCAGTTCCTCGGGGCGCAGCAGCTCGCCGCGGGACTGGACCCAGGCGACGAGGCGGTGTCCGCCGGAGCCGTCGGGGACGGCGGCGGCGACGGCGGCGCGGACCCAGGGGTGGGCGGCGAGGGCGGCCTCGACCTCGCCGGTCTCTATGCGGACGCCGTTGACCTTGACCTGGTGGTCGAGGCGGCCGAGGTACTCCAGGGTGCCGTCGGCGAGCCAGCGGACGCGGTCGCCGGTGCGGTAGAGCCGCTCGCCGGGGGCGCCGTACGGGTCGGGCACGAAGCGTTCGGCGGTCTGGTCGGGGCGGCCCTGGTAGCCGAGGGCGAGGCCGACGCCGCCGGCGTGCAGTTCGCCGGGGACGCCGACGGGCACGGGCCGGCCGGCCGGGTCGAGGACGAGGGCCCGCATGTGGGCGATGGGGCGGCCGATGGGGACGGCGCCGGTCTGCTGGGCCGGGTCCCAGCGGTGCTCGGTGACGTCGACGGAGGCTTCGGTGGGGCCGTAGGTGTTCCAGATCTCGGCGCGCGGGGCCAGCTCGGCGAGCGTCCGGCAGAGTTCGGCGTGCAGCGGCTCGCCCGCGCTGAAGATCAGCCGCAGGGCGCCGGCGTCCTCCCAGCCGGCCTGTTCGACCAGGCGCCGGTAGACGGAGGGCACGCCCTGCAGGACGGTGACCCCGTGCGCGGCGACGGCGCGCAGCAGGGCGGCCGGGTCGCGTTCGGCGTCCTCGGGGGCGACGGCGACCGCGCCGCCGCTGATCAGCGGGGAGAAGACCTCCAGGCCGGCGGCGTCGAAGCCGATGGTGGTCTTCAGCAGGAAGCGGTCGGCGGCGCCCAGCTTGTGGCGGTGGGCCAGCCAGCGGACCCGGTTGGCGATGCCGCTGTGCGGGACCAGGACGCCCTTGGGGCGGCCGGTGGAGCCGGAGGTGTGCAGGACGTACGCGGGCCGGGCGGCGTCGGGGGCCAGCGGGAAGGCGGCGGCCTCCTCGTCCGGTACGGTCCGCGGCGCGTCGGTGACGTCGAGGACGGTGGTGCCGGCGGGCAGCCGGGCGGCGGTGCCCTGCGCGGCGAGGACGACGGCCGCGCCGGCGTCCTCCAGCACGAGGGCGAGGCGGGCCTCGGGGTAGTGGGGGTCGAGGGGGACGTAGGCGGCGCCGGCGAACCAGACGCCGAGCAGCGCGGCGACCAGTTCCGGGCCGCGGGGCAGGCAGACGCCGACGAAGTCGCCGGGGGCCACGCCCCGGGCGCGCAGGGCCGCGGCGTAGCGGGCGGCGAGCCCGTCCAGGGCGGCGTAGTCAAGGACGGCTCCGTCGGCGCCGAGGACGGCGGGGGCCTCGGGGGTGCGGGCGGCCTGGGCCCTGAACAGGGCGGGCAGCAGCAGACGGCCGGGGGCGGATCCCGACTGCGTACGGTCGTTCACGTTCTCTCCTTCATCGGGATCGGGTGGCGTCGGCCGTGCCCGAGGCCTTGGCGGTCCGGGACGGGCCCGGCGGTGCGGGTGGGTCAGGCCGCGGAGGCGGCGGACATGCGCCGGCGCAGGCTGGCGGGGCGCAGGTCGGTCCACACCTCGGTGATCCGGGCGAGGCATTCCTCGCGGGTGCCCTCGGTGCCCTCGGCGGTCCAGCCGGCGGGGAGTTCGCGCCCGGACCACCAGATCGAGTACTGCTCCTCGTCGTTGAGGACGACGCGGTAGCGGGTCTGTGCCTCCGCGTCGCCGGACCGGTTGCCGTTCTGCTGTTCGCTCATCGCTGTTCCCTTCGCGTGATCAGGTGTGGCCATCCTTGAAGAGGGCGCTATCGATGCCCTATCGAGCGGATATACGGGCCGGAACGCGGGACGGGCCCCCGGCGCCGGATGGCGTCGGGGGCCCGTGGGAGGGGGAGGTGCGGTTCAGGCGGCGGCGCTGGTCACCGGGGTGCGCAGGGCCGCTTCCACGTCGTGGTCGAGGATCCAGCTCACGTCGGCGGCCGCGCCCCTGACGTCACCGCCGGGGCCGCCGGGGGGCTTGCCGCCCTCGCGGGAGCCGAGCTGCACCCGGGTGGTGTGGGGGCGGCGGAGCGCCTCGTAGCGTTCGAGGGCGGCGGCGGTGCCGGGGGCGTCCGGGGCTGCTTCGGCGAGGCAGACGGCGAGGGCGACGGCGTCCTCGAGGGCCTGGTTGGCACCCTGTCCGTGGTGCGGGAGCATCGGGTGGGCGGCGTCGCCGAGCAGGGTGGTGCGGGCGGTGCTCCAGCGTTCCAGGGGGGCCCGGTCGTACAGGGCCCAGCGGCGCACCTCGCCCGCCGCGCCGGCCAGTTCGCGGACCTGCGGCGCCCAGCCGGCGAGGACGGAGTCCAGGTCGGCCCGGTCGCCGGCGCTGGTCCAGGACTCGGCGTCGCCCTCGGGGGCCGGGGCCACCACCACGTAGGTGAACTCCCGCCCGCCGGAGACCGGGTAGCACAGCACGCGTGCGCCGGGGCCCGCGAACATGTACATGCGGGCCGGGTCGAGGCCGGGTACGTCCGCCGCGGCGACCAGGCCGCGCAGGGCGCTGTTCCCGGAGTACACGGAGGCGTCGTCGCCGGCGAGGGCGCGGCGCACCGCCGAGTGCACCCCGTCGGCGCCGACGAGGACGTCGGCCCGGTCGGTGGTGCCGTCGGCGAACTCCAGCAGTACCCCGTCGGGGCGCTCCTCGTACCGCACCAGCTCCTTGCCGGTGCGCACCCGCTCCGCCGGGACCAGGCCGGCCAGCATGCGGTGCAGGTCACCGCGGTGGACGGTGAGGTAGGGGGCGCGGAACCGCCGCTCCCAGGCCTCGCCCATCTCCTGCACGGCCACCGGGGCCCCGTCGTGGAAGGCGCGGACCTCCAGGGCCTCGGGGCGGACGGCCATTTCGGCGAGGCGCGGGGCGAGGCCCAGGCGTTCCAGCAGTCTGGTGCCGTTGGGGCCCAGGTGCATGCCGACGCCCTGCTCGCGCAGGGCCTCGCCGCGCTCGTACACGGTGACGTCCAGGCCGCGGGCGTACAGGGCCGCGGCGGCGGTCAGGCCGCCGAGTCCCGCGCCGATGACGGCGACGCGGGGGCTCACCGCTGCTCCCGGGCGTTCTCGAAGGACTCGAACTCGTCGAACTCGTCGAAGCCGTCGAAGCCGTCGAGTCCGGTGTCCGCGCCGGTGCCCAGGGCCAGCAGGGCCTCCAGTTCGTTCGCGCCGGCGAGTTCCACGTCGGCGACCGGGGTGTCCGGGTCCTGGACGGCGGCCGCGAGCATCCGCTCGTAGCCGTCGGCGAACCGCGCGACGGTCTCGCGGTCCAGTACGTCGGTGTCGTAGGAGAAGACGGCCGTGACCCCCTGCGGGGTCTGCTCGATGCGCAGCAGCAGGTCCAGCTGGCCCTCCTGCTGGGGGACGTCGATCAGGGCGATGTCGAGCCCCGCGTACGGGACGGAGGGCCCCTCGCTCGCGCCCGGCGGGACGTTGGGCACCGGCGGCTCCATGCGGTCCATCTGGACGAGGAACAGCGCGGTGCGGAAGACGGTGGCGCGGGGGAAGGCCAGTGCGCAGGGGTAGCGGACGTTGACCATGCCGCGCATGACGCGTTCGCCGGCCTGGGCGGCCGCGCTGCGGAAGGTGGAGCGGGCGTCGAAGTCGGCGCGGACCGGCATGGTGTTGAGGAAGCAGCCGATCACGTCGCGCTGGGCGCGGCCCATCCGGCTGGTGGCGGGAACGCCGAGGACGAAGGCGTCCTGGCCGGTCCAGCGGTGGGTGAGGGCCTGGAAGACGGAGAGCAGGTACGCGAAGGGCGTCACCCCGGCGGCGGAGGCCGCCGCGGGCAGCCCGTCGGCGGTGTCCTCGGCGAGCTGCCGTACGACGGTTCCGCCCCGGTAGGAGCGCAGGGCGGGCCGGGGCCGGTCCAGGGGCAGTTCGGCGGCGGCGGCGCCGGCCACCGACTCGTGCCACAGGGCGGCGGCCCGCTGCCCCGCCTCGGAGGCGGTGTAGCGCAGCTCCTCGGCCGCGTGGTCGGCGTACGAGCCGGGGATGGGGCGCCAGGCGGGTTCGGCGGCGGCGGCGATGCCCGCGTAGGCGTCGAGGACGTCGCGGACCAGGAGCCAGCGGGAGGTGAAGTCGCTGACGATGTGGTGGGCGGAGGTGACGAGGGCCCAGTCCGTGTCGGAGCGGCGCAGCAGCACCACCCGGAAGGCTCCGGACTCCAGGCGGAAGGGGCGGGCCCCGGCCTCCTCGGCGGCCCGGTGCAGCTCCTCCTCGGAGGCGCCGTCGAGGTCGTGGAACTCGAGGCGGACCAGGGGCCGTTCGCTGACGGTGCGGCGCACTCCGGCGGCGCTCTCGGTGAAGACCGAGCGCAGCAGGTCCTGGCGGGCGCCGACGGCGGTGACGGCGGCGTCCATGGCGAGGGGGTCGACGCGGCCGCGCAGCCGCAGCGGCATGACGATGTTGTAGGCGGAGGCCTCGGGCGAGACCCGGTAGGCCGTCCACATGGACTGCTGGATCGCGGTGAGCGGCAGCGCCTCCACGGTGGTGGTGCTCATCCGCAGCCTCCGGCGTGGCTCATGTCGGTGGTGCGGCCGGCTCCGACGACGGCGAGTTCCCTCTCCTCGGGGCGTGCGGCCGGGGCGGGGGCCCCGTCCGCGAAGGAGGCGGCGAACTCCTCGACCCGGTCCAGGCCCCAGTAGGGCTCGCTGCCGCTGATGAAGTACGGGACTCCGAAGACCCCGTCGCGGTGCACGTCCTTCAGCGCGGCGGCCCCGCGGGCGCGCAGGCCGGCGTCGTCGGGGGCGGCGGCCACGGCGGCGGGGTCCAGGCCGATCCCGGCGGCCAGTTCGACGACGGTGTCCGGGTCGCAGATGTCGCGGCCCTCCAGCCAGCGGGCCCGCCCGGCGCGTGCCACCCACTCGCGGCCGAGGCCCGCGTCGGCGGCGAGGAACCAGGTCAGGTGGGCCGGCTCCCACCATGGGGTGCGGTCGGCCGGCCAGGTCAGCGGCAGGTCCCGGTCGGCGGCGAGGCGGCGTACGTCGCGCAGGATGTAGAACTGCTTGGCGCGGCTCATCGGCGTGTACGGGAACTGCCCGCCGGCCTCGTCGAGGAGGCGTCCGGTTCTCTCGTCGGGCTCCCAGAAGGGGCGCCATTCGAGGCGGTCGAGCAGTCCGGGGTGGCGGCGCTCGATGTCGTGCAGGGCGAAGAAGTTGTAGGGGCTGCGCAGGTTGAAGTAGAACCGGGGCGGTTTGGCGGCACGGCCGGCCATGTCGAAACTCCTCTGTGAATCAGGCTGGTCCCGGTGGTCGGGCGGGTCAGACGACCAGACCGCCGTCGATGTGGAAGACCTGTCCGGTGATGTAGGAGGCGCGGTCGGAGGCGAGGAAGGACACCAGTTCGGCGACCTCGTGCGCCTCTCCGAAGCGGCGCAGCGGGATGCGGTCCGTCATCTCCTTGGCGTGCTTCTCGGACAGGCCGCCGACCATGTCGGTGGCGATGAAGCCGGGGGCCACGGCGTTGGCGCGCAGGCCGCTGCGGCCGGACTCCTTGGCGAGGGCCTTGGTGAAGCCGATGATCCCGGCCTTGGTGGCGGAGTAGTTGCTCTGGGTGGCGTTGCCGGCGGCGGCGACGGAGGAAAGGGTGATGATGGTGCCGCGGCGGCGCTTCATCATCGGGAAGGCCACCGCCTTGGCGAAGTTGAAGGTGCCGTCGAGGTTGGTGCGGACGACCGCGTCCCAGTCCTCGTCCTTCATCATGGCGAGGTGGCCGTCGCGGACGATGCCGGCGGCGGTGACCAGCACCTCCACCGGGCCCAGCTCCGCCTCGGCCTCCGCGGTGAAGGCCCGGACCTGTCCGCGGTCCGTGACGTCCACCCGGCGGGCCAGCACCCGCGCCCCCAGCGCCTCGGCGGACTTCGCGGCGAGCCGGGCTGCCTCCTCGTTGGACTGGTAGCAGAAGGCCACGTCGTGGCCGTCCCGCGCCAGGATCTCCACCACGGCCCGGCCGATGCCGCGCGAGCCGCCGGTGACGAGGGCTACCGGCCTCGGTGTCTCGGACATGGATAGGTGCCTCTCTCTCGGAACGCGGGTGTGCGTGCGGGGCGTGCGCGGGTGCGCGGGACGGGTGGGACGGGTGGGACGGGCGGGGGTACGGGGCTGCGGGCGGGATACGGGACTGCGGGCGGGGGCGCGTCGGCGGGCGCCCCCGTTCCGGACCGCCGGTTCAGCCGAGCCGGAGCAGGGTGGCCCCGACGGTGCCGTCCCGGTCGAGGGCTGTGACCAGGGCGAGCCGGTCGACCAGGGCCGGCCGGGCGCCCGCGTGGGCGAGGACGGCGGCCAGCTGGAAGGCGGCCGAGGCGGCGGTGGCGTCGCCGACGAGGGGGCGTACGGCGATCCGCTCGCCCGCGACACCGTCCAGCGCGGACTCCTCCTGCTTGCCGAGCAGCCCGGCCGGGGTGCCCGGGGCGACCAGTGCGATGTCCTCGGGGGCGGCGCCCGCGTCGGCGAGGACCTCCTCGACGCAGCGGGCCAGCGCGGCGCCGGCCCGGCCGCTCTCGGGGAAGGCCCGGAAACGGGATCCGAGTACGGTGGCGAGGACCTGGCGGCCCCCGTCGCGGGCGGCGTCCCCGCTCTCCAGCAGGAACAGCGCGGCGCCCTCGCCGAGCGGGTCGGCCTCGGCCCCGCCGTGGTCGGCGACCCGCTCCAGACGGGCCCGCTGGACGGAGTACTCCTCGGCGGCGCCGGCCAGCAGGGCGTTGGCGTGGCCGCCGCGCAGCAGGCGGGAGGCGTAGTTCAGGGCGAGCAGGCCGGTGGCGGAACCGCCGGAGACGGTGACGTTGGGGCCCTTGAGGGTGTGCCGGATGGCGCTCTGGCCGGTCGGGCAGTTCATCACGGTGTTCGGGAACCGGGCCGGGTCGACGAGGTAGGGCTTCTCCCCCGTCAGGGCGTCCTTGGTGAAGTCCATGATGGACTGGACGCTGCCGGAGGTGCCGAGCACCAGCCCGGTCTTCTCCGGGTCGGCGGCCAGGCCCCGGCCGAAGTCCTCCAGGAGCTCGCCGACGGTGACGACGGCGATGCCCGTGGCCCGGTCCATGGAGCGGGTGCCCTTGCGGCCGAGCACCTCCTTGATGTCGAAGCCGGGGATCAGGCCCGCGTCCTCGTACGGGACGGGCCACTTGACGGTGTCGACGGGGGCGGTGGCCGCCGTCCGCGCGAGGAGTCCCTCGGCGAAGGCCCGGCGGCCCAGCCCGTACGGGGAGCTGACCGCCCAGCCCGAGATGACGAGCTGGCGCTCGCGGGGTTCCGCTGCCGTGCTCATGCGACGGCGCTCCTCTCGTCTTCCCAGTGGCCGAGGACCAGCACGGCGTTGTTGCCGCCGAAGGCGAGTCCGTTGTTCTGCACGACCTTGAGGTCGGCTTCGACGGCCTCGTTCGGTACGCAGTCCACGCCGCACTCGGGGTCGGTGGTGCGGTGGTTGATCGTCGGCGGGATGAACCCCTCGCGCAGGGCGAGGGCGCAGGCCGCTGAGGCCAGGGCGCTGGCGGCGCCCATGGTGTGGCCGATCATCGACTTGATGGAGACGGTGCGGGGCAGGTCCTCGCCGAACACCTGGCGGATCGCGCCGACCTCGGTGACGTCGTTGGCCCTGGTGCCCGTACCGTGCGCGGAGATGAAGTCCACGTCGGCGGGGGTGATGCCGGCGTTGGCGTGCGCGGCGGTGATGCAGCGGGCGATCGAGTCCCGGTCGGGGGCGACCGGGTGGCTGGCGTCGCAGGACAGCCCGTACCCGAGGACCTCGGCGTAGATCCGGGCGCCGCGGGCCAGGGCGGATTCCAGGGACTCCATCAGCAGGATGCCGGCGCCCTCGCCGGTGAGGATGCCCTGCCGGTCGGCGTCGAAGGGCCGGCACACGTCGGGGGCGATGGTGCCGAGCCGGTAGAAGCCGGTGAACGTCTTGCGGCACAGGGCGTCGGCGCCGCCGCACAGGGCCATCTCCACGTCGCCGGAGCTGATGGCGTCGTAGCCGTAGCCGACGGCGTAGTTGCCGGCGGCGCAGGCGGTCGGGACGGTGACCGTCTCGACGTCCTCCAGGCCCAGTTCGCGGACGATCCCGGCGGAGAGCCGGCCCGGCCAGACGCGCCGGGCGACCACCGGGTCGAGGGTGTCCTCGCCCTGGGCGACCTGGAGCCCGGTGAGGTGGTCGAGGTCGCGGGACTCGCCGTCGGTGGTGCCGACCGAGACCAGGGAGCGCCTGGCCCGGACGTCCGCCTCGGTGAGTCCGCCGTCGGCCACCGCCATGCGGGCCCCGGCGACCGCGAACTGGGCGGCCCGGCCGAGCTCGTCGGCCGGCAGCTCGCGCAGCCAGGCCTCCGGCTCGAAGTCGGTGATCTCGCAGGCGTTGGAATGGGCGAAGCCTGTGGTGTCGAACGCGCTGATGGGCTTGGCCCCGCTGCGTCCGCCCCGCAGGCCCTCGGCGAAGGCGTCGACGCCCGTGCCGATGCTCGTCACGACACCGAGACCCGTGATCACCACCCGGTGCCGGGCGGCGGGTCGCCGCCCCGTCGCGGCCGTCCGGTCGCTCACTTGCCCTCGGCCTCCGCGATCACGGCGTACACGCCGACCAGGTTGACCATGCGGCTGAGCTCGGCCTGCTCCAGCGTGATGCCGAAGACGCGCTCCAGCGAGGCGAGGATCTCGATGGTGCGCAGGGAGTCGGCGTCGTGCTCCTCCTTGAAGAGGCTGGTCTCGGTCACCTCGTCGAGGTCGAGTTCCAGGATGTCGCAGACGATCTCCTTGATCTGCTCCTTGCGCTCGGCGTCGAGGGTGGCGATCTGGGTGGTCATCCGAATTCCTCCGTTGGGTGGGGATCGTGCGGGGGCGATGGTTCGATGGTGGGAGCGGCCGCTATCCGTGGCCTATATCCACGAGGTGGGGCGTGACGGCCGGCTGCGGGTCCTTCCACAGGTGGGAGACCTCGCCGAACTGGCGGCGCACCCAGTCGTCGTCGTAGATCGTCTCCAGGTAGCGGTCGCCGCCGTCGGGCAGGACGAGGACCACGTTGGAGCCCGGGATGATGTCCGGGGCGATCCGCTCCAGGGCGGCGACCACGGCCCCCGAGGAGCCGCCGGCCAGCACCGCTTCCTGGCGCACCAGGCGGCGGCAGCCCACGACGCAGTCGAGGTCGCCGACGTGGATGACCCGGTCCGCGTCCGAGGGGCGCAGCAGCCGGGGCACGACCGAGGCGCCGTGTCCCGGGATCAGCCGGGTGACGCGCTCGGGCGGGGCGAACAGCACGCTGCCGATGGCGTCGACCGCGTTGACGGTGGTGTTCATCCCGTGCCGGCGGATGTACTCGGCGCAGCCGCCCAGGGTTCCGCTGGTGCCCGCGGCCACGACGAGCTGGTCGACGCGGCCGTCGAGGGCCTCGGCGATCTCGCGCATCGTGTTCTGGTGGGCGACCGGGTTGAGCGGGTTGGAGTACTGGTCGGGCCAGTAGGCGTCGGGGGTCTCGGCGACGAGGTCGGCGACCCGCCGCAGCCGGGCGGGCAGCAGCTCGCCGGTGACCGGGTCGGGGTCGACGACGACCTCGACCTCGGCCCCGTAGGCCCGCAGGATCGCCACGTTCTGCCGGGTCGTGCGGGCGTCGACGACGCAGATGAAGCGCAGGCCGAAATAGCCGCAGATCTGGGCGAGCCCGATCGCGAGATTGCCCGAACTCGACTCGATCACCGTGGATGTGCCCGGGACGAGTTCCCCGGACCTGATGCGCGCCAGCACCATGGAGAGTGCCGAGCGGTCTTTGATACTTCCTCCGGGATTGAACCGCTCCACCTTCGCGAACACCCGCGAGCCGAGGCCCGGCAGCAAACGCTCCAGTTCGATGAGCGGTGTTCCTCCCACTGTCGAGAGGATTCCCTTCGTCCCTTCGTCGTACGGCATCTGATGCAGCCATCCTCTGCTGGGAGTTGCGGGGTGCGGATACAACGGGACCGAGATTCGGCCAATCCGCTATATCGACGCCATACGGCCGGTTATAGGTGGCGCATAGTCGACGGTCCGAATCTCTTCCCATCGCACAACGGAACTCCCCAGCAGACGGAAGAGAGAGTCCCCACATGACCGGCACCGACTCGCGCATTCAGAAAGTCGTCATCCTGGGCGGCGGCACCGCCGGCTGGATGACCGCCGCTTATCTCGGGAAGGCCCTGCAGGGCACCGTGGACATCACGGTCCTGGAGGCGCCGGCGATTCCGCGGATCGGTGTCGGCGAGGCCACCGTCCCGAACCTCCACAAGGTCCTCTTCGACTACCTCGGCATCGCCGAGGAGGAGTGGATGCGGGAGTGCAACGCCAGCTTCAAGATGGCGGTGCGGTTCGTGAACTGGAGAACCGGCGGCCAGGGCCAGCCCGACGCGCGTGAGCTGGAGAACGGCGGCCCGGACCACTTCTACCACCCGTTCGGCATCCTGCCCGACAGCGACAACGTCCCGATGTCGCACTACTGGGCCAAGCGGAAGCTGGAGGGCCTGACCGAGGAGCCGTTCGACTACGCGTGCTTCCGCGAGCCCCCGGTGATGGACGCGAAGAAGTCCCCGAAGTGGCTCGACGGCACCCCGTCCACCCGCTACGCCTGGCACTTCGACGCCGCGCTGGTCGCCGACTTCCTGCGCCGCTTCGCCACCGAGAAGCAGGGCGTCCACCACGTCCAGGACGAGATGACGCACGCCGAGAAGGACGAGCGCGGCTTCGTCAAAGCCCTGCACACCAAGGCCGGCCGGGTGCTGGACGCCGACCTGTTCGTGGACTGCTCCGGCTTCCGCGGCCTGCTCATCAACCAGGCGCTGGAAGAGCCGTTCATCGACATGAGCGACCACCTGCTGTGCGACAGCGCCGTCGCCACCGCCGTCCCGCACGACGACGAGGCGAACGGCATCGAGCCGTACACCTCCGCCATCGCGATGTCCTCCGGCTGGACCTGGAAGATCCCGATGCTGGGCCGTTTCGGCTCCGGTTACGTCTACTCCAGCAAGTTCACGACGAAGGAGGAGGCGACCAGGGAATTCAGCGCCCTGTGGGGCCTGGACCCGGAGACGACGAAGTTCAACCACGTGAAGTTCCGGGTCGGCCGCAACCGCCGCGCCTGGGTGAACAACGTCGTCAGCATCGGCCTCTCCTCCGCTTTCCTGGAGCCGCTGGAATCGACGGGCATCTACTTCATCACCGCGGCCATCTACCAGCTCGCCAAGCACTTCCCGGACCGCACCTTCAACCCGGAGCTGGCGAACAGCTTCAACCACGAGATCGAGGTGATGTTCGACGACACCCGCGACTTCATCCAGGCGCACTTCTACTACGCGCCGCGCAACGACACGCCGTTCTGGCGGGCCAACAAGGAGCTGACCCTCCCGAAGAACATCCAGGAGAAGATCTCCGCCTACAAGGCCGGCCTGGCCATCAATTCGCCGATCGCGGACGAGTCCACGTACTACGGCAACTTCGAGGCGGAATTCCGCAACTTCTGGACCAACGGCAGCTACTACTGCGTCTTCGCCGGCCTCGGCCTGGAGCCGGACGCCCCGCTGCCGATCCTCGCCCACAAGCCCGATTCGGTGGCCGGCGCCGAGGCCCTGTTCGGCAAGGTCAAGCAGGAGCAGAACCACCTCCTCGACACCCTCCCCAGCACGTACGACTACCTCCGCAAGCTGCACGGCTAGTACGCAGTCGCTTCCTTCCGGTGCGCAGGCCCGGAGCCGGCCCCTCCCTCCGGCTTCCGGGCCCCGCGCCGCACCCCAGACCAGGAGAGTCCCGCTCATGACAGCCACCTCGCAGCCGTCCCCGTCCGCCCGCACCGCCCCGATCGCCCCGAGCGCCACCACCGTCCGCGCCGGTCTGTCCGACGCGGCCGAAGCCGACATCAGGCCCCTGATGTCGGCCTTCCCCTCCGGCGTCTCGGTGATCACCACGATCGGCGCGGACTCCGAGCCGCGCGGCATGACGTGCAGCTCGCTCGCCAGCGTCGCCCTCTCCCCGCCCACCGTGGTGCTGTGCCTGCGCACCGCGAGCCCGACCGTCCAGGCCGTCCTGGAGACCGGGCACGTGGCCGTCAACCTGCTCCACGAGAACGCCCGCCCCGTCTCCGACCTGTTCGCCTCGGGCGCCCCCGACCGCTTCGAGCGCGTCGAGTGGCGGCTGCCGCTGGGCGCCGGCGGCCCGCACCTGGCCGGGTCCTCGCACGCCATCGCCGACGGCGAGGTCACCCAGGCCGTCGAGTTCGGCGACCACACCGCCGTGTTCGTCCGGATCAGCCGGGTCTCGCTGCACGACGGCGAGGAGCCCCTGCTGTACGGCAAGCGCCGCTACGCCCGCTGGACCGACGCCACGGCCGTCCCCGGCCCGCCCGCGGCGGCCCCTCCCCTGCCGGCGATACCCGCCCCGCTCGCCGCCCCGTCGGACCGGGAAGGAGCCGCCGGTGTCCGCCCGTGACCCGCTGCCCGATCTGCTGATCGCGATCCCCGCCGTCATCATCGCGTGCAAGGCCGGCGCGATGCTCTTCCGCCGGATCGGTCAGCCGCCGGTGGTCGGCGAGATCGCCGTCGGCATCCTGCTGGGCCCCTCGCTGCTCGGCTGGCTGTGGCCCGGAGCCCAGGCATGGCTGTTCCCCGGGACGGTCCTGCCGTTCACCGGGGCGTTCGGAAACATCGGTCTGCTGGCGTTCATGTTCCTGGTGGGCCTGGAACTCAACCTCTCGGCCCTGCGCGGGCACAGCCGTACCGCCATCGGCGTCAGCCAGGCGAGCATCGCGCTCCCGCTGGTCCTCGGCTCGGGCCTGGCACTGCTGATGTACGACACGATGGCCCCGAAGGGGGTCACCAAGCTCGCGTTCGTGCTGTTCATCGCCGTGTCCATGAGCATCACGGCCTTCCCCGTGCTCGCCCGGATCCTCACCGACCGGGGGCTCTACCACACCCGGATCGGCGCGCTGGCCATGGCCTGCGCGGCGGTGGACGACGTGACCGCGTGGTGCCTGCTGGCCGCGGTCGTCGCCGTCAGCACCAGCAGCTCCCCCGTCGAGGCGGCGACGACGGCGGCCCTCGCGGCCCTGTTCCTGGCCTTCATGATCTACGCGGTCCGGCCGCTGCTCGCCAAGTGGGCCGTACGGGCCGCCCGCACGGTGGACTCCGTCGTCCTGGTGGTGCTGTTCAGCGGTCTGTGCCTGTCGGCCTTCACCACCGACAAGATCGGCGTGCACGCCCTGTTCGGCGCCTTCGTCTTCGGGGTGATCACCCCGCGCGGCTCGCGGGTGATCGAGCTGTGCGCGGCCCGGCTGCGGGCCTTCACCATCCCCATCCTGCTGCCGCTGTTCTTCGTCAACACCGGCCTGAAGACCGATGTGGGGCTGGTGGCCGCCGACCCGATGATGCTGCTGTGGGCCGGCGCCGTCATGGTCGTGGCCTTCCTCGGCAAGTGGGGCGGCAGCACGGCGGCAGCCCGGGCCACCGGCCAGTCCTGGCGGGACGCCATGTCGATCGGGGCGCTGATGAACTGCCGCGGCCTGACCGAGCTGGTGGTGCTGAACCTGGGGCTGGAGCTGGGGGTGATCGGGCCCGAGCTGTTCACGATGCTCGTCCTGATGGCCCTGCTCACCACCGCGATCACCTCGCCCGCCCTGTCCTGGATCCGCCGGGGCGTGTCCCCGGGCAAGGAGGCCGCCGACACGGCCGAGGGGCCGCTGGTCCACGAGCCGGTACGGCTGCCGGCGAAGGCGGCCGCCCTCTCGCCCTGACCCCGCGACGCCCCACCCCCGACCGCCGACCGCCGCCGGTGCGGCCGCGCCGTCCCCCTCCCAGGGACCGGCCCGGCCGCACCGCGGCGCGTCGGCGTTCCGTGCGGCGCCTGCCGCTCACCGCCCGGCGGCGGCGAGCGGCGCTCCGGCGTGTCCGGCGGCCGCCCGCGCCCAGCGCTCCAGGACCGCCTCCGCGGCCCCCGAGTCCAGGGCGGCCGCAGCGGCGGCGATCCCCTCGCGCAGCCGCTCGGTGACCGTGCGGCCCCGGGACGGCTCGGCCGCGGCCAGCGCGGCCGCGGCCGAGAGCAGCACCGCGTCGCGCACCGGACCCCGCTCCCCGCCGGCGAACAGCCGCCGGGCCACCTCCGCGTTGTGCGCGGCGTCCCCGCCGCGCAGGGCGTCCACCGGGGCGGGCGCGATGCCCGCGTCGCGGGGGTCGAAGGACTCCTCCCGGACCCTTCCCCCCTCGACGCTGAGCACGGTCGAGGTGGTGGTGACGCTGAGCTCGTCGAGGCCGTCGTCCCCGCGGAACACCAGGGCGCTGCCGCCCCGGCGGGCCAGCACCCCGGCGATCAGCGGGAGCAGCCGCGCGTCCGCCACGCCGACCGCCTGGGCGGTCGGCCGGGCCGGGTTGGTCAGCGGCCCGAGCGCGTTGAAGACGGTCGGGATCCCCAGCTGCTTGCGGACCGCGGCGGCGTGCCTCATGGACGGGTGGAAGTCGGGGGCGAAGCAGAAGGTGATCCCGGCCTCCTCCACGAGGGCGGCCACCCGCGCCGGCTCCAGGCGCAGCCGCACGCCCAGGGCCTCCAGCACGTCCGCCGAGCCCGAGGCCGAACTCGACGCCCGGTTGCCGTGCTTGACGACCCGGGCGCCGGCGCCGGCCGCGACGATCGCCGACATGGTCGAGATGTTGACGGTCCGGGCCCCGTCACCGCCCGTGCCGACCACGTCGACCGTGGCGCCGGGGACGTCGAGGGGTACCGCGTGGTGGAGCATGGCCCGTACCAGGCCCTCCAGTTCACCGACCGTCTCCCCCTTGCCCCGCAGGGCGACCAGGAAGCCGGCGAGCTGGGCGTCGGTGGCCTCGCCGCTCATCACCCGGTCCATGGCCCAGGCCGTGTCGGCGGGGGCCAGGTCTCGGCCGGCGAGCAGGGTGTCCAGCAAGGCGGGCCAGCTGCGCGCTTCGCGGGCGGGTTCTGGTCTGGCGGTGGTCACTTGGGTCTCCCTCGGGTGAGTGGTGGGGTGGCCCCCGCCGCTCAGCTCCACTCGTCGTTGTCCTTGGTGGCGGACGGCGACGGGGTGGGGGCCGCGGGCGGAGCCTGCGGGGTCGTGGCGTCTGCGGTCACGCCGGTGCCGGCACTGCCGCTGCTGCCGGCCGGACCATCCTCGGCGGCGATCTGTACGCCACCCGCGATCGCCATGGCGGCGATGATCGCGACGGTGATGCGCTTGACCTGGGTACGCCACGTGTTCTGCATCTCTGTTCTTCCCCCGTTGAGTTCCGCTTGAGCTTCGCTTTGTTCCGGTGAGAAGAACACTAGGAAGGGGCGGCTTCGAGCTGATATCGCTGCGCCTTCCGAGGCTGCGCCATTTCGATAAGGACGATATACCTGCAGGTCAAGAGGGGTCCGTGGGGCAATAAAGTACTCCCGAACCCCTCTTGACGACTGCTTGCGGGCCGCTTGAGAGGCCCTCTGGACACCCTCCGGGGCACCCCGCGATAACGGCTTTAACCGGAATTCAGCGTTCCCGGTACATCTCGGCGACCAGGAATGCGAGGTCCAGCGACTGGGTGCGGTTGAGCCGGGGGTCACAAGTGGACTCATAGCGTTCGCTCAGCCCGTCCAGGCTCACCTCCTCACCGCCTCCCACGCATTCCGTGACGTCGCCCCCGGTGAATTCCAGGTGCACGCCCCCGGGATGCGTCCCGAGCTCGCGGTGGACCTCGAAGAAGCCCTTCACCTCGTCGACGATGTCGTCGAAGCGGCGGGTCTTGAGGCCCGACGGCGCCTCGAAGGTGTTGCCGTGCATGGGATCGCTCACCCAGGCCACCGGCGCGCCCTCCGCGGCCGTCTTCTCCACCAGCTCGGGCAGCCGGTCGCGCACCTGTCCGGCGCCCATCCGGACGACGAAGGTAAGCCGGCCGGGCTCGCGCTCGGGGTCCAGTCGGTCGATCAGCCGCAGGACGGTGTCGGAGTCCGTCGTCGGGCCGAGCTTGACCGCGACCGGGTTGGCGATCTTCGAGAAGAACTCCACGTGGGCGCCGTCCAGGTCCCGGGTGCGCTCCCCGATCCAGAGCATGTGCCCGCTGGTCGCGTAGCGCCGGCCGGTCGCCGGGTCCTCCCGGACCAGCGGTTCCTCGTACTCCAGGAGCAGGCCCTCGTGGCTGACGTAGAACTCCACGGCGTGCTGGATGCGTTCGTCGGCCCCGCAGGCCCGCATGAAGTTGAGGGCCTGGTCGATCTGGGTGGCGAGCGCCGCGTAGCGCTCGCCGACGGGCGAGCGGGCCACGAAGTCCTGGTTCCAGGCGTGCGCCTGGCGCAGGTCGGCGTAGCCGCCGGTGGTGAAGGCGCGGACGAGGTTGATCGTGCCGGAGGCGGCCCGGTGCATCCGCAGCAGCCGGTCGGGGTCGGGGGTGCGCTCGGCCGCCTCGAAGGGGAAGCCGTTGACGGCGTCGCCCCGGTAGGCCGGCAGGGTCAGCCCGCCGCGGGTCTCGGTGGGCTTGGACCGGGGTTTGGCGTACTGGCCCGCCATCCGGCCGATCTTGACGACCGGCACGGAGGCGGCGTACTGGAGGACGAGCGCCATCTGCAGCAGGGTCTGCACCTTGCGCCGTACCGAGTCCTCGCGGACGTCCGCGAAGGTCTCGGCGCAGTCCCCGCCCTGGAGCAGGAAGGCCTCGCCCCGGGCGACGGCGCCGAGCCGGTACTTGAGCTGCTCGCACTCGGCGGCGACCACGAGCGGGACGGACTCGCGCAGTCGTTCCCGTACCTCGGCCAGGGCGGCGGGGTCGGGCCATTCGGGCTGTTGTGCGGCGGGCCGGGCCCGCCAGGAATCGACGTGCTCCACGAGATCGCTCCTTCGAGGCTCCTGCGTCATCCGGCGAGGGTGCCGGCCGGGCGGGTCCGTGCTCCGGTGAGGAAGTTCCGCAGCAGCGGCATGCCGCCGACGGTGGTGATGGACTCGGGGTGGAACTGCACCCCTTCGACCGCGAGGGTGCGGTGGCGCAGGCCCATCACGTAGCCGTCGTCGACGGCGTGCGCGGTGGCGAGCAGCTCCTGCGGCAGGGGTTCGGCGACGATGAGGGAGTGGTAGCGGGTCGCCGTCATCGTCTCGCCGAGCCCGGCGAAGACCCCGGCCCCGTCGTGGGCGACCTCGCTGGTCTTGCCGTGCTTGAGCCGGTCGGCGACCTGGACGCGGCCCCCGTAGGCCAGGCCGATGGCCTGGTGGCCCAGGCAGATGCCCAGCAGGGGGACCCGTCCGGCGAACCGGTGCACCAGCTCGACGTGGCCGGACTCGGCCGGGTGGCCCGGGCCGGGGCCCAGGACCACGGCGTCCGGCAGCCGCGCGGCGAGCTCGTCGGGGCTCTCGGTGCGGGAGCGGACGACCTCGGTGTCGGCGCCGAGGGTGCGCAGGTACTGGTCGATGATGTGGGTGAAGCTGTCGTAGGCGTCGACGAGCAGGACCTTCACGGGAGCAGCTCCTCACCGGTGAGCGCCCAGTAGGCCGCTCCCATCTTGTGCAGGGTCTCGTGCCACTCGGCGGCGGGCGAGGAGTCGGCGACGATGCCGGCGCAGCTCTGGGTGGAGTAGGCCGTTCCGTCGTGGGTGACCGTGCGGATGCACAGGGCCAGGCGGGACCAGCCGCGCACGTCGACGAGGCCGACGGCGCCGGCGTACATGTCGCGCGGTTCGGACTCCAGTTCGGAGATGATCTCCATGGCGCGGATCTTGGGGGCGCCGGTGACCGTCCCGGCGGGGAAGGTCGCGGCCAGCGAGGACCAGGTGTCCTCGCCGGGGGCGAGGCTGCCCTCGACGGTGGAGACCAGGTGGAAGACGTGGCTGAAGGTCTCGACCGTCATCAGCTGGGGAGCGTCGAGGGTGGTGGGCAGGCAGACCCGGCCGATGTCGTTGCGGCACAGGTCGACCAGCATCACGTGCTCGGCCCGCTCCTTCTCGCTGGCGAGCAGGGCCTCGACGCGCGGCCCGTCCACGGCGGGGTCGCCGCTGCGGGGGGTGGTGCCGGCGATGGGGCGCATGACGATGCGGTCGCCCTCGGTGCGGAAGAGCACCTCGGGGCTGGCGCCGATCAGCGTGGAGCCGTCGCGCGGGACGAGGTACATGTACGGCGACGGGTTGCGTCCGCGCAGCCGCCGGTAGACGTCGAGCGGGGTGAGGTCGGTGTCGACCTCGATGCGGTGGCCGATCTGGATCTGGTAGATGTCGCCGACGCCGATGTGCCGCAGGCAGCGCTCCACGTGGGCGCGGAACGCCTCCTCGTCGGTGCTGTCGCGCACGGCGCGCGGGGCGGGGGCGGCCGGGACGCGGCCGGCGGGCTCGGTCATCCCGGAGGTCAGCCGCTCGACGATGCCGGCCAGGTCGGTACGGGCGGCGGGGCCCCCGTCGGGGCCGAAGGCCTCGCTGCGGGCGGCCAGCCGGACGGCCGTGCCGGCGTCCAGGTCGTACCAGACGGTGTCCTGGAACAGGGTCAGGACCAGGTCGGGGGCGCCCTCGTCGGTGTGCTCCCGGACGGGCAGGTCCTCCATGTACCAGGCGGCGCCGTAACCGATGGTGGCGAGGAAGCCGAAGGCGTAGTCGGGGCGGGTGCTGTCGACGTCGAAGCGGGACTGGACGGCGCGCAGCACGTCCCAGACCTGCCCGGGACGTTCGAAGATCCGGTCGCCCCCGGGGCCGGCGGCCAGCCCCAGCCCGTCGGCGACCCGGGACAGCTCGGCCAGTACGGGCGCCGCGCCGACGGCGGAGATCCGCCCGGCGCGGATGCGCAGCTCGGCGAGGCGGCCGAAGCCGACGACGGCGGAGTTTCCGTCGAACTCGGGGCTCTCCAGGGACTCCAGGAGGAAGACGTCCTCCCCGAACCGCGCCCGCAGGGCCTCGTACAGCTCGATCGGGGGGTGCGGGTCGAGGGCGGTCTCCTCGATCCGGACGGGGAGGGGGCGCCGGCCGTGTGCGGCCGGCGCCCGAGTGGCGGTGTCGAGCAGTGTGGTCACTGAATCACTTTCCTCGGATGGCTCGGGGCCGTTCGGGGCGGCCGGGTGTACGCGGCGGGGCTCAGCCGTAGCGGCGCATTTCGTGGAAGAAGTCCTCGACGACGGCGAGGTCGCCGCGCTCGTGCAGGGTGTCGTAGACGTGCCGGCCGACCGCGAGGTCGAGGACGCCCAGGCCGAAGGGCGAGAAGAAGACGGGCCTGTCCTCGGGCACGGACAGCTGCCCCGACAGCACGTCGTACAACGTCCCGTCGACGAAGTCCCGGCTGCCGGTGAGCTGTTCGGCCAGGTGGGGGGAGGTGTCGGCCTTCAGGCAGTGCTCGACGTCGTCGACGACGTTGAAGCCGGAGAGGATCACCTCGGGCGACAGGTCGCGCAGCGAGACGTGCAGCACGAGCGGGTTGTGTCCGAACCAGTCGGGCTCGGTGACGTGCGGGGTGCCGGCGACGGTCGCGAAGACGACGAGGTCGCTGCCGCGGATCAGCTTCTCGGCGCTGTCGTGGACGGTGACCGGACCCTGCTCGCCGGAGCGGGTGAGGTAGTCGGCGAAGCCGTCGGCGTGCTCGGCGGACAGGTCGTGCACGCCGATCTCGTCGAACTCCCAGCCGGTGCCCGCCAGGTACTGGTGGATGAAGCGGGCGATCAGCCCGACGCCGAAGAACCCGATCCGGCGCGGCCGGCGGCCCGCCGGGCTGAGCCGGTCGGCCGCCAGGGCGGCGGAGGCGGCGGTGCGGGCCGCGCTGATGATCGAGGATTCCAGGCAGGCGAGCGGATAACCGGTCGCGGGGTCGTTGAGTATCAGCACGGCGGAGGCGCGCGGAATTCCGGCCGCCACGTTTTCGGGGAAGCTCGAAATCCACTTCACCCCGTCGACGGGGGCCGCTCCCCCGATCGACGCCGGCAGCGCGATGATCCGCGAGGTGGGCCGGTCGGGAAATCGCAGGAAATAGGACGGCGGATTGACCGTCCCGCCCTCGCCGTGCACCCGATAAGCGGATTCGATCAATCCGACCACTTCGGGCGCACGGCCGTCCAGGACTTCGTGCACCTGGGCGCCGGGGATCACGGCGAAAGAGGGCGCGCCGGTCGTACGTGACATCGCAGACTCCACAGCTCGGCAGTTTTCTCGTCTGCGATGACGCTAGGGAGCCGCTTTATCGCCGGGTTATTGACCGGTTACGGATGCTCCCGCGACACCTCCGGCCGCCCCTGCCGCTTCGGCCACCCGGCGCAGCGCCGCCTCCGCCTTCGCCTCCCAGGGCGGAGAACCGATGCCCTGGAACATGGCGAGTGCGGCGGCAGCGTGCGCCGCCGCCTCCTCCAGGCGACGCGACTGCCGGCAGGCCTCCCCCAGCGCGAGCTGGATCTGCCCCTCGACCATGGGGCTCCGGGTGCGGCGGGCCACCTCCAGGGCCTCCGCGAAGGTCCGTTCGGCGGCGTCCGCCGCGCCGGCCTTGAGCCGCGCCTCGGCGAGCCCCAGCAGCGCGTAGGCCAGACCGAGCAGATCGGACTTCTCCCTGACGATGTCCACCACCCGGGAGAAGTTCTCCTCCGCCGCCCCGAGGCGTCCCAGCGCCAGGTACGCGCTGGCCAGCCGGTACGTGGCCAGGGCCAGCGTGCGCCCGCCTCCCTTGATGCCCTCGCACACCCGCAGGGAGTCCATGCTCAGCTCCACCGCCATCTCCGGCCGCCCCTGTTCGAGGGCGATCTGGGACATGAACTGGAGTGCGTACGCCTGCGTGGTGCGGTCGTCCTGCGCACGGAAGACCTCGAGTGCCTCGCGCAGCCGGCTCATCCCCAGGTCGTAGTCGCCCCGGATCCGGTCGATGAAGGCGAGATTGTTGAGGACCAGGGCCCGGCCCCGCGGATCACCCGCTTGCGTGTAGAGGCCCAGTGCCTTCTCCTGCCGCGCGGCGGACGCGGCCAGCCGGCGGTGCCGGAGCTCGATCACGCCGAGCTGCTGCTCCATGGCCGCCCAGCCGCGCAGGTTGCCGGCGTCACGGGCCACTTCGAGGGCGTACTCGCTGCATCGGCGCCAGTCCTCCAGGTAGTTCCGCGACTCGAACAGGACTTCCATCGACATGACCAGGTCCCAGGCCAGGTCGTCCATGCCCAGTTCCGCCGCCTGCTCGACGACCGCCACCAGCGACAGGCGCTCCGCCTCGAACCACTCCAGCGGCGCCGCCAGCAGCTCCTCCACCAGCACGGAGTCGACGTCACGCCGCGGCTCGTCGCCGCGCACGGTGCCGTAGTCGCCGCCCTTCTCACGCCGGAAGGCCTGCTCGGCAATGGTCAGGGAGGTCCGGAACACCCGTTCGCAGGCCTCCCGCCGGTCCTCCTCGCTCTCCTCCTCCCGCGCCAGCTCCTCCGCGTACAGCCGCATCAGGTTCTGGAAGCGGTAGCGCAGCTGCCCGGTGGCGTCGACGCCGACGACCTCCAGGAACTGCGCGTCCACCAGGTGCTCGATCAGCCGCTCCGCGTCCATGACGTCCCCGTCCAGCAGCGCGGCACCCACCCACGTGGTGAAGTCCGGTACGCCGAGCAGCCCGAGCAGCCGGTAGAGCCGGGCCGCGTCCTTGTGCAGGTAGCGGTAGCTCAGCTCGAAGCTGGCCCGGACCTGGGACTCGCCCTGGCTGAGCTCGTCCAGCCGGCGCCGCCCGTCGCTCAGCCGGGTCACCAGGTGGCGCACCGTCCAGTGCGGCTTCGACGCCAGCCGGGCCGCCGCGATGCGCAGCGCCAGCGGCAGCCGGTCGCACAGCTCGGCCAGGCGGGCCGAGTCCCCGGGGGCGGCCTGGATCCGGACCTCGCCGACGATCCGGCCGAGCAGCTCGACCGAGTCCGCCTCGGAGAGCACGCCCAGGTGCACCCGTCCCCGCTGCGGCCAGGTCACCAGCTGCTCCAGCTGCTCCCGGCTGGTGACGAGCACGGTGGAGCCGCCGCTGCCCGGCAGCAGGGGGCGGATCTGCGCGAAGGTGCGTACGTTGTCCAGCACGATCAGCACCCTGCGCTCCGCGAGCACGCTGCGGTACAGCGCGATGCGGTCCTCCAGGCCGATGGGCACGTCCTCGCTGTCCACGCCGAGCGAGCGCAGGAAGCGGCTGAGTATGTCCCCGGCGGTGGTCGGCGCGTGGTGCTCGTCATAGCCGCGGAGGTCCGCGAACAGCCGCCCGTCCGGGTACTGTTCGGTAACACGGTGCGCCCAGCGCACCGCGAGGCCGGTCTTGCCCACCCCCGCGACACCGGTGACCAGCCCGACGGTGGACGTCCGCCCGTCCCCGCCCTGACCCTCCACCAGGGTGTCGAGCGCCGCGAGTTCGAGCCCGCGGCCCGCGAACCCCGGTACATCGGGCGGCAGTTCGGACGGCACGACGCGCCCGCGTACCGCTAACGCGTCGGCGGCACCTTCTCCCCCCGCCACCACGTCCGCCGGCGGTTCGAAGGCCAGGGACGGATCATCGCGCAGGATCGCGTCGTGCAGCTCCTGGAGTTCGGGGCCCGGGTCCATGCCGAGCTCGTCGATGAACTGGCGCCGCGCCTCCCGGAAGCTCTCCATCGCCTCGGCCCGCCGTCCGGAGCGGTACTGGGCGATGATCAGGTGGTACCGGGTGCGCTCGCGCAGCGGGTGTTCCCGTACGGCGGCGGCCAGTTCGGGCAGCAGCAGCTGGTGCCGCCCCAGCTCCAGCTGCACGCTCGTCATCGCCTCGTAGGCGTTGATGCGGACCTCTTCCCACCGGGCCGCCTCGTCCTCGACGAGCTGCCCCGTGACCCCGGCGAGCGCGGGGCCCCGCCAGAGCGCGAGCGCCTCGGCGTAGCAGCGCGCCGCGTCCGCGGGCCGGTGCGTGCGCACGGCCTCCTCGGCCTCGGCGACGAGCCCGCTGAAGGTGACGGTGTCGAGCACGTGCCCGTCGGGCCGCAGCAGGTACCCGGGGTGCGCGGTGGCGATGACCTCCTCGGCGACCCCCTCGCTCTTGATCGCCTTGCGCAGGGCCGCGATGACGATGGCCACCTGGGTCCGCGCGGTGGCTGGCGGACGACCGTTCCAGACCACGTCCACGAGGGTGTCAACCGGAACGATCCGCCCCGGACTCAGGAGCAGAAGGGCCAGAATCGTACGTTGCCGGGCACCGCCGACCTGAACGGACCGTTCCCCCACGGTCACCATGAGTGGTCCGAGAATTCCGAATCTGAGTGGCTCGCCCAACTGTGTCTCCCCCCGTCGCCACCGGGCCCGGCAGCGCGATCACCCTACCTGTCTGCCGCTGACAGAAAAGGGCCGAGACCCAAGCTTTGCGGCTGGTGGGACACCATGACCGAAAGCTGATCGATCATCTCGTGAATGGCTGGAATCGATCGGCACCCTACCGGCACCCGCCGAACACCCACGAGGTCTACATCCGGCCAAACCCAGGGAACAGGAAGGTCCCCTTCACGCCGCCCCCAAGCCACCCACCCGCCACCTCCCAGCAGCCCGGACCCCACCACCCCGAGGCCACCTCCCCGAATCCCGTCAACCTCCCCCTGTCTCCCTTCGCACCCCTCCAACGACCGACCCCCCGCCCCGACATCCCCCACACCCCCGAAATTTCACACCCCCGCCACACACCCCCACCCCCAACCGGCCACCCCCTCCCCCACCCCCACCCCGCCAACCCCGATCCGGCCGCCCGGACCGGCCCCGGGCGGAGCTCGGCACGCCAGGCCGACGGAACCGGGTAGCGTGATTGTCATGTTCTTCCAGACCGATGTACGCGTGAGAGCGTGACGGCCCCCGACGACGTCCCTCGACCCCGCCGCCCGTTCCCACCGATGAATCCGCAGACCACTTCACAGCACCACTGGGAGAGCCCGTGACCGACAGCAAGAACATCAACAATCCCGTGGGCCAGGGCGGCGGCCAGCGCAAGAGGCAGTCCCGCGCCGAACGGCAGAACAACGGCCCGCACCGCAACCTCGACCGCCAGGGCGCCGCCGGCCAGAAGGCCGAGCTGGTGCGCAAGATGCGCGAGAAGGTACTCGGGGCCGAGGACGCCGGACAGCCCGACGACGACGCCGCAGAGAGCTGACGCACCGCCGCCGCAGGGCGGCACCACACGGAGCAGGGCCCGGACCGCACGTCGCGGTCCGGGCCCTGCTGCCGTGTGAATCCCCGTGGACCGGGTCAGACGTCCTCGCGCACCGGCTCCAGGATCGCCACGCACTCCACGTGGTGGGTCATCGCAAACATGTAGAGCCAAAACAGCTCAAAGAAAACCGCAGGTCAGAGGCGTGCGCGACGCAAAACGGATGCAAGATCAATGTGCATGACGTGCACGATGGGCGTTACGCGCGATGCCTGACGCACGGAGGGTGGCATCCCCGGACTCCGCGCCATCGCGAAGCTCGCCTTATGGCATTTGCAATGCCATACTTCCGGCATGGCTGACGACGACACCGACTTCCCGCCCGGTGACGGCCCCACTAGCGGCATCTCCGTCTCCCTGACCGCCGGCACCCTGCAAGCGATCCGTGAGCGAGTAGGCAAGCGAGGCGTGTCCGCGTATCTGGAGAAGGCCGCGCAACGGCAGATCGAGCGGGACAACCTGGATGAGCTGATCGCCGACTTCGACAAGACTCATGGACCCGCCGACCCCGAAGCCGTCGCAGCCAAACGAGCCAAGCTCACCGGCGGCACCTCCTCCGACGCCGGGGCAGCCGCGTGAGCGGCGCGCTCATCCTGGACAGCGAGGGCCTGGCCAAAGCCGTGCAACGCGACCGCGAGGTCCACGAGTGGCTGACCGCCGCACGCGACGCCGACCTTCCTGTGATCACTTCCGCCCCGATCCTCGTCGAGGTGATCCACCCCCGGATAAACGACGCCGCCCTGAAGTGGACGCTGTCCCGGCTCCGGGTCGAGCCAGTCACTCAGGCCCTCGCCCAGACCGCCGCCGGTCTGCTGCGCGCTGCCGGCCTGCACGGACACAAGTACGCCATCGACGCGATGCTGTGCGCCACCGCCTTCGCCCAGCCCGGCCGCGTCACGATCCTGACGTCCGACGTCGAGGACATCACCCTGCTCACCAGCGACCACCCACGTATCACCGTCGAGAAGGTCTGACTCTCGCCTCCGCCGGGAGTGGCGTTGGGCGCCAACGGCGAAGTCGCTAGGCGTTGGTGACCACCGAAGGGGACGACACGGCCATGGCCGCGGCGGCGATGATCGGGCTGAGGCGTATGCCCCACAGACGACAGAGGGCGCCGGCGGCGATCGGGATTCCGCCGGCGTTGTAAACGAGGGCGAAGAAGAGGGTCTGCTTGATGTTGCGCATGGTGGCGCGGGAGAGGCGGATGGCGGTGACGACTCCGGCGAGGGAGCCGGAGACGAGGATGATGTCGGCGGCCTCGATGGCGACGTCGGTGCCGGTGCCGATCGCGAGGCCGACGTCGGCTTGGGCGAGGGCGGGGGCGTCGCTGATGCCGTCACCGACCATCCCGACCGTGCGGCCCTCGCCCTGGAGCCGACGGATCTCGTCCGCCTTGTGCTCGGGCAACACTTCGGCCAGGACCCTGGGGATGTCGCCGTGCCCGGCGATCGCAGCGGCGGTCCCGGCGTTGTCGCCGGTGAGCATCACGATGTCCGTGCCGAGTCGCTGCAAGGCGGCCACGGCACGGGCCGAGTCGTCCTTGACGGTGTCGGCGATGCCCAGTGACAGAGTCGAAGCCAGAGGGCGGGCGACCGGGTGCTCGCTGTCGGCCTCGGCGCCGGCCGCGAGCGCGAGCAGCTCGTCCTCGCTGAAGCCGCCGACCGGCTCCGCATCGGCGAGGGCTGGCCCGCCCTCGGTGACGGTGCCCGTCTTGTCCAGGACGATGGTGTCGAGCTTGTGCGCCGTCTCCAGTGCCTCGGCCGAGCGGATGAGGATGACGTCCCGCGCGCCCTTGCACACGTCGGGGTTTCTCGCGAGGAACGCGCCGACCTCGACGCGCCACGCGGGGACCGGGCTCATCCGGAACGTGGGCCAGAGAATGTCTCCGGAGGGAGCGAAGGTGTAGGTGGCGGCCTGCTCGATGTCGTCCCAGGCGGTGGCGGCCTCGGCGGACCACTCCAGTTCGCCAGCCGGTCCCGTACGGTGGCCCAGGTCATCGCGACCGGGCAGGGGCCGCAGGCGGACGACGAACCACGAGACGGCCTCGGTGCTGCTCGCTCAGCTCAGCGATGAGGAACTTGCCGCAGTTCGGGAGCGGGCTGCTCATAGCAACGAGGTTCTGACCGGCTTCCGGTCGGGCAGCGACGAACTCGCAGAGCCTGGCGAGCGCCGGCCGCAGTACGCGACCACGGTGCCCAAGCTGCAGTGATACGAGGCGAAGGCCACCGAGTTGGGCGTGAGTGTGAGGGCCATCAAGCGGTGGGCGCGCGCTAGCGACCGGGAAGCCGGGCTCGTGCGTGACGGCCCGGACCGTGGGAGCGGCGACATGGCAGGGCTGGGCCGGGCCGCCGTGCGGTGGGTTGAGATGGCCCTGGGGGAGCACGGGAAAGAGTCGAAGCCGACCCGTGGGAAGGTAATCCGTTCCGTCGGCACGCGCCTGGAGGCCCACTACGGCGAAGGGGAGGTGGAGCTGCCCGGTCGCGCGACGGCATACCGGCGGCTTCAGGAGCTGGAGCGGTGGCTGCCGACCTTCCGGCTGAGTGTGAAGCGCAACCGGGGCATCGCCGCCAGGCCGCCGGGCGCGTACGGGAAACTGCGGCCCGCAAGGCCGGGCGGAGACCTGCTGATGGATACCACGCGCCTGGACGTCTGTGCCATGGACCCGATCACGATGAAGTGGGTTCAGGCCGAACTGACCGTTGGGCGCGGGCTCTCGTCCCTCAGGGAGTCGAGGGGCCGGGCCAGATGGCCGAGGCGTCGTCGCGGTGCGGGTCGGGCAGCCGGATCGGGCGGACCGGCATCGTGCGTTGGCGTCCTTCTGCGGCGGCCGTCCACGGGGCGGGGTGCCCGGAGTAGCACAGGGTGGTCAGGGCGAACACGCCGTCGGCGTAGACCTCGACGTATTCGCCGATGGTGAGGATGCGCAGGGTGGCGGCGGGGCTGGTCAGGACGGTTTCGCCGAGTCGGGTCCCCTCGGGGCCGGTGACCCAGAGGTTCTTGCCGTCGCAGCCCACGGCGAGGGCGGGACGGTCGCCGCCCGGTGTGTCGGTGCGCAGGGTGATCTCAACCGGCCCGGTGATGCCGATGTCGCCGACCGCGTGCAGGGTGGGGTGGTCGGTCTCCTCCCCGAGCCAGGTGTTCAGGCCGGGCCACCATTCCAGGCGGGGAGCCGCATCGCCCCCCATCACAAGTGACTTCGGCTGGGCGAGCATGCCGCGGCAGCTGGCACCGGTGTCCCTGAGACCGGCGCGGCGGGGCGTGGTGTGCAGCACGACGCGGGAGCCGTCGGGCGCGGCGATCACGCGCGGAGCATAGGCGCCGGTCGGGCCGAGCGGGCCACGGCGGGTCCAGGGGCCCCTGAGGCGGGGGGCGGTCCACGCGTCGAAGCCCCGGGTGGCGCCGATCGAGCCGAGCAGCAGCCAGCTGCCGTCGTCGAGGCGTTCCAGGACAGGGCACTCCAGCTCGTCGACGTCACCGGGTGAGATGAGCGGCGGGTGGACGGTCCAGTGCTCCAGGTCGTCGGAGGTGGCCAGCGCGACGCAGCCGCTGACCTCCACCGGGAGGGAGGCATCGCTGGCACAGATGACCATGACCCAGCCGTCCGACTCGTCGTCACGTACGACGAATGGGTCGCGCCAGCCCATGCGTTCATCGGTGCGGTACCAGCGTGGGTCCGCTTCGACGACCGGCCCGATGCCATGACGGCGCCAGGCTGTGCCGTCGGTGCGGTCGGAGTACGCCAGTCCGACCGACTGGAGTGGCCAGCCACCCGGGGTGAGACCGGAGACGCCTGTGTAGAACATCGCCATTGCGCCGGCGTGCCGCAAGGGGTGCATGGTCCACACGGCCTGCTGGTCGAACCGGCCGGGCAGGCCGTTGCCGAAGGCGGTGCCCTGGGGCTGCCAGTGGACCAGGTCGGTGGAGGTTGCCCGGCCATAGGAGGTCTCCATCCGCAGATGGTCGAACTCTGGTGTCCAGGGTCCCTGCAGGTGCAGCACCACATACGTGCCGTCCTCGTCGCGCAGGAGGGCGAAGTCGTTCACACAGAGGCCGGGCGGGGCGTATCGCATACACAGTTCCTGTCGCTCCGCAGCGCGCAAACGCGTGCGCTGACGTTGATCAAAAAGAAGGTCCCCCAAGGACGAGCCCAAGTAGATATGAACGCAAACGCTTGCGCAACAAGGTGCGCGGGTTTACGGTCACGTCACCCACAGATCACACCGACGTGAAAATCAAGGGGAGGAGTCCGCCGTGACTGCCAGCATCACCGATGTCGCTCGCGCCGCCGGAGTCTCGGCGTCCACCGTGTCCCGCGCGCTGCGCGGCCGGCCGGGGGTGTCGGCGGAGGCGCGGGACCGGATCGTGGCCCTCGCCGCGCAACTCGGCTACACCGCGTCCCGCTCGGCCTCCAGCCTGGCCAGTGGCCGCACCTACACCGTTGGTGTGCTGGTCCCGTACGTGGGCCGCTGGTTCTTCGGCACCGTACTGGACGCTGCCGAGAAGGTGTTCAGCGCCGCCGGATACGACGTGCTGCTGTACAACCTGGGTTCGCCGGAGACCCGCAAGCGCTTCTTCACCAGGCTGCCGGTCCGCAAGCGGGTGGACGCGGTGCTGACGCTCCTCATTCCTGATGAGGAGGAGTCGGCGGCGCTGCGCTCACTGGGGGTGCCGCTGGCCACCACGGTCGGCGGAACCCGGCCCGGCTTCACCGTGGTCGGCATCGACGACCGGGCCGGCACCGAGAGCGCCGTACGGCATCTGGTGAACCTGGGCCACCGCCGGATCGGCATGATCAGCGGGTCCAGCGGACCGCTGCACTGGACCACGCCCATCGAGCGCCGCAACGCCTACCTCGACGTCCTGGCCGACGCCGGGATCGACCACGATGCGGCCCTGGAGGCGGACGGCGACTACACCGTCGAGGGCGGCGAGCGGGCGATGACCGAACTGCTGGCCACTGCCCGGCCGCCGACCGCCGTGTTCGCGCAGTCCGACGAGATGGCGATGGGCGCCCTGCGCGCCCTGCGCAGGCACCGGCTGAAGGTGCCGGAGGACGTGTCGGTCGTCGGCTTCGACGACCACGAACTCGCCGACGTGGTCGGCCTGACCACCGTTGCCCAGCCGGTCGCCGAGCAGGGCGCCGAGGCCGCCCGGCTGCTGCTGCGCCAGATGGACGAACCCGACGCCGAACCACCCGTCGCGCAGGTGCAGATGCCCATCCGCCTCGTCTTGCGCGAGACCACCGCCCCGCCGCGCCCGCGCGGCCCGCGATAGCTCCCCAACCCCACACCCGTAAAGCACGACAGCACCTCGAACTCCCCCCAGCACGGAGGCACAGCCATGAGTTCAATCAGCAGAAAGTACCGCCGCACCGCATGTACGGGCCTGGCCCTGGCCCCCCTGGTGGCGCTGGCCGCCTGCGGGCCGGGCGGCCCTGCCGACACCTCCGCCGAGGCCGGAAGCGGCACCGGCACCATCACCGTCTGGGCCCACCAGGGCCAGGCCGGTGAGTCGACCGCCCTGCAGAACACGGTGAAGTCGTTCAACTCCTCCCAGAACAAGGTCAAGGTCAAGCTGACCCTGATTCCGGACACCGACTACACCAAGACCCTCACCGCGACCGACGCCTCCAAGCTGCCGGACGTGATGGAGTTCGACGGTCCGACCATGGCGAACTTCGTCTACAACAAGAAGCTCGCCGCGATCGACGACCACGTTTCCGTCAAGACCATGGCCAATGCCACGGACGCCATCAAGGCCCAGGGCGAGATCAACGGCAAGCACTACGGCCTGGGCATGTACGACTCCGGGCTCGGTATCTACGGCAACAAGAAGCTTCTGGACGCGGCCGGGATCAAGTACCCCACTGGGCTGTCCGACGACTGGACCGCGGCCGAGTTCACGGCCGCCGTCACGAACCTCGCCGCCAAGGACTCCGACGGCAAGAGCCTGGACCTCCAGGAGAGCGGCGGCTACGCCAACGAATGGGGCACCTACGGCTTCGCCCCGATCGTCTGGTCGGCCGGCGGCTCGCTGCTGGAGAACGGCAAGGCGGAAGGCGTCCTGGACACACCGGCGGTGGCGTCGGCGCTGAAGACGTTCCAGGACTGGAAGAAGTACACCGACCCCAACACCGACGGCAACGCCTTCGCCAAGGGCCGCGTTGCCCTGAGCTGGGTCGGCCACTGGATGTACCCCACCTACAGCAAGGCCCTCGGCGACGACCTGGTCGTCCTGCCGCTGCCCGACTTCGGCAACGGCCCCAAGACCGGTCAGGGCTCCTGGCAGTGGGGCATCGGCGCCAACACCAAGAACGGCAAGGCCGCCGGCGCCTTCCTCGACTCCCTCCTCAACGACACCAACGTCACCGCGATGACCACAGCCAACGGTGCCCCTCCCGGGACCACGTCTGTGCTCGCCAAGAGCGACCTGTACAAGCAGGGTGGCCCGCTCCAGCTCTTCGCCGACCAACTCGCCACGCCCTGTGGCGACTCCCACAGCGACAAGTCCTGCGTCGCCGTGACCCGCCCGGTCACCGCCGGATACCCCACGGTCACCGCCAAGTTCAGCCAGGCGCTGGCCGGCGTCTACGGCGGGGCCGATCCGAAGGCCGCCCTCGAGAAGGCCGCCCGCGCCATCGACCAGGACTTCTCGGACAACGACGGCTACAAGCTGCCGTAGCCGGTCAGTCGCCATAGCCGGCATCCAGCAGCCGGGAGAGGACCCCTACCGTGACCACCCTGAGCCCCGCACCCGCCGCCCCCGCAGGCAGGAAACCGCCCCCGCCATCGACCTCCCGGACGCACGAACGGCCCGGGCGCAGGAACCGCGACGGGCTGCGCGGACTGCTCATGTCCGCGCCCGCCCTCGGCGGACTGATCGCCTTCGTCGGCGTACCTTTCGTCTACGCGGTCGTGCTCTCCTTCTACAACGTCCGCCTCGGCTCCCCGCTGCAGCCCCGCTTCTTCGGCATCGAGCAGTACCGGCGCCTGTTCACCGACCCCGACATGTCCGGCCCCTTCCTGCGGGCCCTGCTGAACAACCTCACCTTCACCGTGGTCGTGGTCCCCGTACAGACCGGCCTCGCGCTGGCACTCGCGATCCTACTCAACCGTAAACTCAAGGCCATCGGCGTCTTCCGGTCGCTGTTCTTCCTGCCGGTCGTCTTCCCCATGGCCCTGGTCGCCGTCATCTGGCGGCTCATCCTCGCCCGCAGCGGCGACGGCCTGCTCAACTCCGCCCTGGACGCGGTGAGTTTCGGCAACTGGGGGGCCTTCGACTGGCTCGGCGACGGTCTGACCGCCATGGCCTCGATCATCGTGCTGTCCATCTGGCAAGGTGTCGGCTTCCAGATGGTCATCCTCCTCGCAGGACTCCAGCAGATCCCCGGCGAGCTCTACGAGGCCGCCGAACTCGACCGAGCCTCCCGCTGGCAGCAGTTCCGCCACGTCACCCTGCCCGGCATCCGCGGCACCCTCGCCTTCGTCGCCATGCTCACCTCGGTGCTGTCCTTCCGGGTCTTCGACCAGGTCTACGTCCTCGTCAAGGGCGGCGGACTCGACGAGGACGCCACCCGGACCGTGATGTACCAGGCCGTCACCACCGCCTTCGACCAGAACAACATCGGCCAGGCATCCGCGATCACCGTCGTCTTCTTCCTGATTGTCGTCGCCCTGACCCTCATCCAGCGCCGCGTCGTCCGCACCGGCAACGAGGACTGATCCCCATGGCCCGGACCCGAAACTCCCTGCGCCGCTTCCTCGACTACGCCGTCCTGAGCGTGCTGTCCTTCATCTTCGTCCTGCCCGTCCTCTACCTGATCCTCGGCAGCTTCAAGCCCTCCGACGAAGTCCTGAGCGGCCTCACCGGCTTCCTGCCCACCCACCTCTCCTTCGACAACTACAGCGCCGTCGTGGACAGCTTCGACTCGGACGCCACCGGCTACTTCTGGCGCTTCATGGGTATCTCCCTGCTCCTGTCCACCGTCGTCGTCCTCGGCGGCCTGATTGTCAACTCCATGGCCGCCTATGGGCTGACCCGCCTGCGCTGGAAAGGTCAGGGCGTCGTCTTCGCCCTCGTCCTGCTGCTGATGCTGGTCCCGTTCGAAGCGGTGGCGGTGCCGCTGTTCTACATGTTCAACAGCCAGCGCAACACCATCTACATGCAGGCGATCCCCTTCATCGCCAACGCCTTCTCCATCTACCAGTTCGCCACCTTCTTCCGGGCCATCCCGCCCAGCATCGAAGAGGCAGCCCGCATCGACGGCGCCGGCCCCTGGCGCACCTTCTTCGCGATCATCGTCCCGATGTCGAAGCCGGTCTTCGCCTCGGTCGCCATCCTGACCTTCCTCACCCAGTGGGGCTCCTTCCTCTGGCCCGTCCTCATGGTCTCCGACCCCTCGGTCCGCGCCCTGCCGCTGGAACTGAGCGTCTTCCAGGGACAGACGCCCGTCGACTGGGGCCAGGTCCTCGCCTTCGGCGTCCTGCTCGTCCTGCCCGTCCTGATCGTCTTCGCCTTCTTCCAGCGGTGGTTCGTCCAGAGCGTCGCCAGCTCCGCCGTCAAGGGCTGACCCACCGACCGAGCACCAGCACCTGCGTGCGCACCCCATGTCCATCCCCGCAGAGAGACACTTCATGAGCACGGCCACCTGCGGCATCACCGTCATCGGCGAATGCGTCGCCGACGCCTTCACCGACGCTTCCCAATCCTTCCGCGCCCAACTCGCCTTGAACGTCCTCCCCGGCGGCGGCCCCGCCAACACGGCTGTCGCCCTCGCGCGGCTCGGCACTCCCACCCGCTTCCTTGCCCGCATCTCCCACGACGTCTTCGGCACCCTCTTCCGCAACCACCTCACCGCCTCCGGCGTCGACCTGACCGACAGCGTGAACGCCCCCGAGCCCAGCACCCTCGCCATCGCCCACCTCGACGAGGCCGGCCAGGCCACCTACTCGTTCTTCGCCGACGGTGCCGCCGACTGGCAGTGGAGGCCCGAGGAACTGACCACCGCACCGGACGGGCACACCGCCGCCCTGCACACCGGATCCCTGGCACTGATCCGCCGGCCCGGCGGAAGCCACATCGAGGACCACCTCGCCGACGCACGCGAACACGCCAGCGTTTCCATCGACCCCAATGTCCGTCCCCTGCTCGTGCCGCCCGCCGCCTACCGCAGGCGACTCCACCGCTGGTGCGCCCTCGCCGACATCCTCCGTCTCAGCGAAGACGACCTCGCCCTGCTTCTTCCCGGAGCCACTCCCGAGCAGGCCTGCGACACCTGGCACGAGGCCGGAGCCCGTCTCGTCGTCATCACCCTCGGCAGCCGCGGCGCCCTCGCCTCTCTCGACGGCCACCGCGTCACCGTCCCCGCACCGGCCGTCGAAGTCGTCGACACCGTCGGCGCCGGCGACTCCTTCACCGCCGGGCTGCTCCACCGCCTCACCACACTCGGTCACCTCGGCGGCCGACTCGAGACCCTGACCCTCGATGACACCGCCAACGCCTGCTCTTTCGCCGCACACGTGGCTGCCCTCACCTGCTCCGTCCCCGGCGCCGACCCGCCCTGGGCAGCACGCTTGACATCCCTCGCCACCGACGAAGATCACCTGCATCGGTAAACATGAGGCGCCTTCGCCCCCTTGCGTCAAAGCGAACACCACCGGCACGCACGCCGATGCGCCTGATCACCGTGCCTGATGTGCACCGCGGGCGTCGGAGAATTCCGCGGGCTCCCGGGGCTCCGACCTGCTGAAACGGTGCACGAGCCGTCCATGCACAGCTTCCCGGTTCGGACACCCCCTAGCTAGGCAGACGTGAGGTCGTTCAACGATCCCTGGAGGGCCGCCGCGGTCGCCGGTGCGACCTGTGCGACCTTTCGGAGGTCTTCACCGGTCAAGTACCGATAACCCTGCGGGGGATGGAACGATCCGGAGCCGTGCAGAACGAACCCCAGCCACTGGGCCTGACCAAGGACGCGCCCTCAGGCTTATCCAGGCGCTGGTCCTCGCCACCGAGAACGCAGGACACTCCAGTGCGGCAGGGCAGACCGGCTTCGCGCCCCCGTCCCATCGCCGCCGCAGGGCGTCTCCCCACTTCACCATCACCGCGCAGGGCCAGACCGCGGAGTTCCTCGTCCTCCAGAAGCAGGACCGGACTGAGCACGTCGCCACCGAGACGGAGCTCGCCGAGGCCAAGAAGAACTCTTGGATCAGGATCCCCCGCTTCGACTACACCCCGTCCGAACGCCTCCGCTTCGCCCTCAGCGGCGGCCAGCCGCACCGGGCGAGCGAATGGGCCGACACCCCCGGCCGCCCCTCGAAGACCAGCTACCAGAACCGAAGCCGAAGCACGGATCGACTGGGCAGCAGCACGCGTGGAGCGCCTCGACCCCCTGCGCACACCGCCCCGACTGCCCGACATCCCCGAACCACGAGCCGACGACCTCAGGCCTTTTCTCGGGCATTGGAGCCCCTACGGCCCCTGACACAACACGGACCGGACACTCCACCGAGCGTCACAGAACGTCACTACCGAGAAGCGGAAGGGGCAGGGGCAGGGGCAGGGGCAGGGGCAGCCAACAGTTCCGCAACCAGCGCCCCAGCCACCTCAAGATGCCTACCGTCCCACAGCCGAGGGCTCCACCCGGCGGTCGCCAAGCGCGCATGACGACCCATCAGAAACCACCCCGTCCGTGCGTCAAACGTGCGTCACGTGCGTCAGACATGCGTCGAGATATCGCACCTAACGCACGTAACGCCCATCACGCACACTCAGAGAAACGCCAGGTCAGCGGCCCTTTTCGGCGGGCTCCAGGATGGCCACGCACTCCACGTGGTGGGTCATCGGGAAGAGGTCGAAGACGCGGAGGGTGCGGACGCGGTAGCCCGCGTCCTTGAAGTAGCCCAGGTCGCGGGCCAGGGCCGCCGGGTCGCAGGCGACGTACGCGATGCGGCGGGCCGAGAGGCTCGCGATGTGGCGGACCGTCTGCTTGCCGGCGCCCGCGCGGGGCGGGTCCAGGACGACCAGGTCGCACTCGGTGATGCCGGTGCGCGGGAGGGCGGTGTCGACCTTGCCCTGTTCGATGCGGACCCGGGGGAAGTCCGCCAGGTTGTGGCGGGCGTCCTCCACCGCGCGCTTGCCCGACTCGATGCCGAGGACCGCGCCCGTCTCGCCGAGGCGCTCCGCGAGCGCGCCCGCGAAGATGCCGACGCCGCAGTAGAGGTCGAGGGCCATCTCGCCCTTGCGCGGCATCAGGCCCTGCATGACGGCCTTGATCAGGGTGTCGGCGGCCTGGGGGTGGACCTGCCAGAAGCCGCCCATGCCGACGCGGTACGTACGGCCGTCCGCGCGCTCGCGCACGAAGGGGCGGCCGTGGACGCGGTGCACCCCTCCGTCCTTCTCCTCGACGCGGAGCACCGAGACCGGCTTGTCGAGCTCCACCAGCGGGAGGCGGCCGCCGGGGCGCGGGGTGAGGACGACCTGGCGGTCACCCGAGCCCGTCGCCGCGATGGCCTCGACGGTCGCCATCTGGGGCCAGTCCTGCTTCTCGATCCCGAGCTCCGAGACCCCGGGCGCCGCGATCATGCAGTGGTCGACGGGCTCGATGTCGTGCGAGCGGTGCTTGCGCAGGCCCGCCCGGCCCGTCTCGTCGATCGCGTACTGGACGCGGGTGCGCCACTGCGGGACCTCTCCGGCGGGGAGCTTGTCGCCCTCGGCCGGCATGACGGTGCCGTCCCAGCCGGCCTCCTCCGGGGTGAGCCCGGCGAGCCGCTTCAGCTGCTCGGCGACGACCTCGCCCTTGAGCCGGCGCTGGGCGCCCGGCTTGGCGTGCTGCCAGTCGCAGCCGCCGCACTTGCCGGGGCCGGCGTACGGGCAGGGGGCCTCGACGCGGTCCTTGGAGGCGGTGAGGACGGTGACGGCGTCGGCCCGCAGGAAGCGGGAGTCCGACTCGCCCTCCGTCACGCGTGCGACGACCTTCTCGCCCGGCAGCGTGTGGCGGACGAACAGGACGCGGCCGTCCGAGGTGCGGGCGATGCAGTGGCCGCCGTGCGCGACGGGGCCGACCTCGACCTCGTACTCCTCCCCGACCAGTGACTGCTTCTCGTTCTGCTCGGTCATGGTGAGGGGGCTCCAAGGAAAGAAAGGGAAAGAGAACGGCCGGAGGACCGACCCACCAGTTTACGTGGGTCTCCTCCGGCCGTTCACCACCAGGACTACTTGCCCGCCGGGTCCTTCTGGCGCGGCCTCGGCGTGTCGACGGGGCCGCGGCGCACCGCGCCCGGGGCGTTCCACTCCTGGCGCTTCTTCGCCCGCCGCTTGGCGAGCTCCGAGGACTCCAGCTGGTAGGGCACCGAGGTGACCATCACGCCGGGCGTGAACAGCAGCCGGCCCTTGAGGCGCAGCGCGCTCTGGTTGTGCAGGAGGTGCTCGTACCAGCGTCCGACGACGTACTCGGGGATGTAGACGCTGACCGCGTCGCGCGGGTTCTCGCTGCGCAGGCCCTTCACGTACTCGACCACGGGCCGGGTGATCTCGCGGTAGGGCGAGTCGAGGATCTTCAGCGGGACGTTGATGCCGCGCCGCTCCCACTCGGCCCGCAGGGCCTTGGTCTCGGCCTGGTCGACGCTGATGCTGAGCGCCTCCAGGGTGTCCGAGCGGGTCAGCTTGGCGAAGGCCAGGGCGCGCAGGGTGGGCTTGTGGACCTTGGAGACCAGGACGATGGAGTGGACCCGGGAGGGGCGCACGCTGTCGTCGCTGGGGCCCTCGTCGGCGGCGATCTCGGCGGCGACGCGGTCGTAGTGCTTGCGGATCGCGGTCATGGTGCCGTAGAAGATCAGCATGCCCAGCAGGGCGACCCAGGCGCCGTGGGTGAACTTGGTGGCGAGGACGACGACCAGCACCATGCCGGTGAAGAAGGCGCCGAAGGTGTTGATCGCCCGCGAGCGGATCATCCGGCGGCGTGCGGCCTGGTCGCGCTCGGTCTTCAGGTGGCGGTTCCAGTGCCGCACCATGCCGATCTGGCTCAGCGTGAAGGAGACGAACACGCCGACGATGTAGAGCTGGATCAGCTTGGTGGAGTCGGCGTCGTAGATCCACACCAGCAGTATGGCCGCGCCGGCGAGCAGCACGATGCCGTTGGAGAAGGCGAGGCGGTCGCCGCGGGTGTGCAGCTGGCGCGGCAGGTAGCGGTCCTGGGCGAGGATCGAGCCGAGCAGCGGGAAGCCGTTGTAGGCGGTGTTCGCGGCCAGGAACAGGACGAGCGCGGTGGCCGCGGCGAGCAGCACGAACAGGAAGCTGCCGTTGCCGAAGACGGCCTCGGCGACCTGGGAGATCACCGGGTGCTGGACGAAGTCCTCGCCGACCGGGACGCCGTTGTCGAGCAGGTTGGTGGCGGGGGCCTCGGCCATCCTCACGTCGGTGGCCATGGCCAGGCCGATGATGCCGCAGAACATGGTCACGGCCAGGCCGCCCATGAGGGCGAGGGTGGTGGCGGCGTTCTTGCTCTTGGGCTTGCGGAAGGCCGGTACGCCGTTGCTGATCGCCTCGACACCGGTCAGGGCGGCACAGCCGGAGGAGAAGGCGCGCAGCAGCAGGAAGACCAGCGCGAAGCCGGCCAGCCCCTGGTGCTCGGCCTTGATCTCCAGGTGGGCGGTCGGGGCCTCCATCGTGTCGCCCATCACGAGGCCGCGCCAGGCACCCCACGCGATCATCACGAACACGGCGCCGACGAAGACGTACGTCGGGATGGCGAAGAGCTTCCCGGATTCCTTCACTCCGCGCAGATTCATCAGCGTGAGCAGCAGAATCATGACGATCGCCGAGAGCACCTTGTGCTCGATGACGAAATCGACGGCGGAGCCGAGATTCTCGACGCCGGAGGAAATGGAGACGGCGACGGTGAGGACGTAGTCGACGAGCAGGGCGCTGGCCACGGTGAGGCCGGCCTGGGGGCCGAGGTTGGTGTTGGCCACCTCGTAGTCGCCGCCGCCGCTGGGGTACGCGTGGACGTTCTGCCGGTAGGAGGCGACCACGGTGAACATCAGCACGACGACCGCGAGCGCGATCCAGGGGCTGAAGTGGTACGCCGACACGCCCGCGATGGACAGGACCAGCAGTACCTCACCCGGGGCGTACGCCACCGAGGAGAGCGGGTCGGATGCGAACACAGGGAGGGCGATCCGCTTGGGGAGGAGCGTTTCCCCGAGGCGGTCGCTGCGCAGCGCCCGGCCGATCAGGATCCGTTTGGGCACGTCGGTCAGTTTGGACACGCAGAGGATCGTAAGCGTTCGAAATGTGGCTGACGAACCCCGTACCCCTAATCCGCACCAATGCGCCTCCAATGAAGCACCTGCCGGACCCCAAACGGCCACACTGGTGACCGCCCGTGTGTAGCTTGGGCCATGGTCTGAGACCCTGATTAGCCAGAGCATGCAATGAGGCTGGAAACCAGCGAGCAGCTGTCAGCCGGAAGGACGGCCGTGCACATCGTCATTATGGGCTGCGGAAGGGTGGGCTCCGCCCTCGCGCAGACCTTGGAACAGCAGGGGCATACGGTCGCCGTGGTCGACCAGGACCCCACCGCATTCCGCCGGCTCGGGGCCTCGTTCGGCGGCCGCCGCGTCACCGGTGTCGGCTTCGACCAGGACACGCTGCGGGAGGCCGGGATCGAGGAGGCGGGCGCTTTCGCGGCCGTCAGCAGTGGTGACAATTCCAACATCATCGCAGCCCGCGTGGCCCGCGAGATGTTCGGCGTGGAGAACGTCGCCGCCCGCATCTACGACCCCAAGCGCGCCGAGGTGTACCAGCGCCTGGGGATCCCCACCGTCGCGACCGTACGGTGGACCGCCGACCAGATGCTGCGCCGGCTGCTCCCCTCGGGCGCGGAGCCGCTGTGGCGTGACCCGAGCGGCGGCGTGCAGCTCGCGGAGGTGCACACCTCCGCGGCCTGGATAGGCCACAAGGTCAGCACACTGCAGGAGGAGACCGGCGTCCGTGTCGCGTTCCTCACCCGCCTGGGCGAGGCGATGCTGCCGACTTCGCAGACCGTCCTCCAGGAGGGCGACCTCGTCCACGTGATGATGCGCACGGACGAGATCGACAAGGTCGAGGCGGTCTTCGCCGAGGGCCCCGAGGAGGCACACGCATGAGGGTCGCGATCGCCGGAGCCGGGGCCGTGGGCCGCTCCATCGCGGGCGAGCTGCTGGAGAACGGCCACGAGGTGCTCCTCGTGGACAAGGCGCCGACCGCCATCTCGGTGGAGCGGGTGCCGCAGGCGGAGTGGCTGCTGGCCGACGCCTGCGAGATCACCTCGCTCGACGAGGCGGCGCTGCAGCGCTGCAACGTGGTCATCGCCGCGACGGGCGACGACAAGGTGAACCTGGTCGTCTCGCTGCTGGCGAAGACCGAGTACGGGGTCCCGCGGGTGGTGGCCCGCGTGAACAACCCGAAGAACGAGTGGCTCTTCAACGAGTCCTGGGGCGTCGACGTCGCGGTGTCCACGCCGCGTCTGATGTCGGCGCTGGTCGAGGAGGCCGTCAGCGTCGGCGACCTGGTCCGGCTGCTGCGCTTCAGCCACGGCGACGCGAACCTCGTGGAGCTGACCCTGTCGGCCGACTCCTCGGTCGCGGGCACCCAGATCAGCGAGATCTCCTGGCCGGAGGACACCTCCCTGGTCACGATCATCCGCGGCAACCGGGTGCTCACCCCGCACGGCGAGGAGACCCTGGAGCCGGGCGACGAGCTCCTCTTCGTCGCCGCCCAGGCCCGCGAGGAGCAGCTGGAGGACCTCCTCCAGGCCCGTCACTAGCCGGCGGCGCACACGGGAAGGGGGCGGGGCGACCGGATGGCCGCCCCGCCCCCTTCCCGCGTCTCAGACCCGCTTGTGCCGGCCGGACTGCCCCGGCTGCGTCGGCTGGGCCGGCTGCCCCGGCTGCCCGGCCTGCGCCGCCTTGGCGGCCTCCTGCGCGGCCTCCTCGGCCTCGTACTCGGCGATCACGTCGATCGGCGGCGGCGCCTTCGCCAGGAAGACCCAGGTGAAGTACACGGCCAGGACCATCGGCGGGAGCTTGAGCGCGATCAGCACCCAGCCCAGCTGCGTCTCGTCGCCCCACCAGTACAGCGGGAAGAGGATCGCGTACTTGGCCAGGAAGATGAGCCCCCAGGCCAGGCTGGCCTTGACGTACGCCTTCTTGCGCCCGGGGTTGCGGGTGCGCCAGGAGAGGTTCTCCTTGAAGACCGGCCCCAGGATCACTCCCAGCAGCGGGAACCCGGCCAGCGCCGACAGGGTGAACGCCAGGCCCAGGCAGACCCCGTAGATCATGCCCGGCAGGTAGAAGCCCTTGGCGCTGCCCGTGAAGAGGGCGAAGGCCACGCCGACGCCGACGCCGAAGACGCCGCTGAAGGCGTGCTTCACGGTGTCCTTGCGCGCCAGGCGGACGACCACCAGCAGCACCGCGACGACGCCCGCCGCGATGGCGGACATCTTCACGTCCTTGTTGATCGTGTAGATCATCACGAAGAGCAGGCCCGGGAGCATCGTCTCCACGGTGCCCCGGATGCCGCCGAAGGCGTCGAAGAGCGCCGCCTGCGTGACCGCGCTCTGGTCGTCGGCGGGCGCGGCGCCCGGTTCCGGCGTGGTCGGCTTGTCGAGTGGCGTCACCGGTCAGTGCTCCTGTCCGAGTGGGCGGAGTTCGTACTTCGGGTTGAAGAGCACCCGGCGGCCGTGGCTCATCGAGACGCGGCCCGAGGCGATCATGCGCCGCCCGGGTTCGATTCCCACGATCGAGCGACGCCCGAGCCAGACGACGTCCAGCGCGGCGGAGCCGTCGAACAGCTCGGCCTCCAGGGCGGGCACCCCCGCGCGGGGCCGGAGGGTGACGGTGCGCAGCGTACCGGTCACCTTCACTATCTGACGGTCGTGGCAGTCGCAGATCCGCGTGCACCCCGCGGCTTCTGCGTCCTCCTGCAGCTCCGCCGAATGCAGCTCCTCCTGGGAGGTGGACAGCCGCTCTATCATCCGGCGGAACCGGCCCGCCGGCCTGGCCGGTTTCGCGGGCTTCTCGGGACGCGGTTCAGCACTCATACCGGAAGCGTACCGGCGCCCCCGCCGCCTCTCGAAGCCCCCGCTACTTCTCGAAGCGGTACCCCATGCCCGGTTCGGTGATGAAGTGCCGGGGGTGCGAGGGGTCCGCCTCCAGCTTGCGGCGCAGCTGGGCCATGTAGACCCTCAGGTAGTTCGTCTCGGTGCCGTAGGAGGGCCCCCAGACCTCCTGGAGCAGCTGCTTCTGGCTGACCAGCTTCCCGCCGTTGCGCACGAGCACCTCCAGCAGGTGCCACTCGGTGGGGGTGAGGCGTACGTCGCGCCCCTCGCGCACCGCCTTCTTGGCGGCGAGGTCCACCGTGAAGCCCTCGGTCGAGACGACCACCTCGTCCTCGCCGGTCCCGGCGGCCGGTTCGGCCCGGCGGACGGCGGCGCGCAGCCGGGCCAGCAGCTCGTCCATGCCGAAGGGCTTGGTGACGTAGTCGTCGGCGCCCGCGTCGAGGGCCTCGACCTTCTCGTCGGAGCTGTGCCGGGCGGAGAGCACCAGGATCGGCACCCGCGTCCAGCCGCGCAGGCCCCTGATGACCTCGACCCCGTCCATGTCGGGCAGGCCGAGGTCGAGGACGACCACGTCGGGGTGGCGGGCGGCCGCGAGTTCCAGGGCGCCCGCCCCGTCGGCGGCCGCGTCGACCTCGTACTTGCGCGCCTTGAGGTTGATCACGAGGGCTCGGACGATCTGCGGCTCGTCGTCCACCACGAGCACCCGGGTCATCGGGGACCTGCCTTCTGTCGTTCGGCGGGGAGGCCCCCGGCTTCGGTCTGTTCGTTTCCGGCGGGGTCCGGCGGGCCGCCGCGGGCGGCCGCCCGCAGGGTGAGCACCATGGTCAGTCCGCCCCCGGGAGTGTCCTCGGCGGCGAGCGTGCCGTCCATGGCCTCGGCGAAGCCCCTGGCCACCGCGAGCCCCAGGCCCACGCCCGCGCCGCGCGGGGCGTCGCCGTGCCGCTGGAAGGGGGCGAATATCCGGTCCTTGGCCTCGTCCGGCACGCCGGGCCCGCGGTCGACGACGCGCACCTCGACCCGGTCCCCGAGGAAGCTGGCCGCGACCAGTACCCGTTCTCCGGCGGGGCTGTACTTGACGGCGTTCTCCACCACGTTGGCCACGGACCGCTCCAGCAGCCCCGGGTCCACCGCCACCATCGGCAGGGTCTCCGGCACGTCGAGCAGCACGCTGTCCTCCGGTACGCCGCCCAGCGCCATCGGGACCACCTCGTCGAGGTCGATCTCCCGGATCAGCGGGGTCACGGTGCCGGTCTGGAGCCGGGACATGTCCAGCAGGTTGCCGACCAGGTGGTCGAGCCGGTCGGCGCCCTCCTCGATCCCGGCCAGCAGCTCGGCCCGGTCCTCCTCGGACCACTCCACGTCGTCGGAGCGCAGGGAGCTGACGGAGGCCTTGATGGAGGCCAGGGGCGTACGCAGGTCATGGCTGACGGCGGCCAGCAGGGCGGTGCGGATCCGGTTGCCCTCGGCCAGCCGGCGCGCCTCCTCGGCCTCCCCCACGAGCCGCTGCCGGTCCAGCACCACGGCGGCCTGGGCGGCGAAGGCGCCGAGGACGCGGCGGTCCTCGGCGGGCAGCACCCGCCCGGACAGGGCCAGGGCCATGTGGTCGCCGATCGGCATGTCGACGTCGGCGTCCTCGGGCCGGGCGGCGGGGCGGGGCCCGACGCTGCCGGCCGGGGTCCAGGGCTCCACCTCGCCGGCCCGCTCCAGCAGGGCCACCGACTCCATCGCGAAGGTCTCCCGCACCCGCTCCAGCAGCGCGTCCAGCGCGGTCTCGCCGCGCAGCACGCTCCCGGCCAGGGTGGACAGGATCTCGGACTCGGCCCGCAGCCGGGCGGCCTGGTGGGTGCGGCGGGCGGCGAGGTCGACCACCGAGGCGACCGAGACGGCCACCCCGAAGAACACGGCGATGGCCATGATGTTGCGGGGGTCGGAGACGGTGAACCGGTGCACCGGCGGCGCGAAGAAGTAGTTCAGCAGCAGCGAGCCGAAGGCCGCCGAGGCCAGCGCCGGCCAGAGTCCGCCCAGCAGGGCGGCCGCGACCGTCAGCGCCAGGAAGAGCAGCATGTCGTTGGCGAGGCCGGGGTCGGCGTCGATGTTGGTCAGCAGCGCGCACAGCAGCACGGGGAAGACCACGCCGACCACCCAGCCGGCCGCGATCCGGGGCAGGCCGAGCCGGGCCGCGGAGCGGGCCACGGGCAGCCCCCGCCCCCGGGCCACCTCCTCGTGGGTGACGATGTGCACGTCGAGGTCGGGCCCGGAGTCACGGGCGACGGTGGCGCCCACCCCGGGCCCCAGGACGTACTGCCAGGCCTTGCGGCGGCTGGAGCCCAGCACGACCTGGGTGGCGTCGACGCCGCGGGCGAAGGCCAGGAGGGACTCGGGGACGTTGTCGCCGATCACATGATGAAACGTTCCGCCAAGGTCCTCGACCAGGGTCCGCTGCACCGCGAGCTCCTTGGGCGAGGCCGAGGTCAGCCCGTCGCTGCGGGCGATGTAGACGGCGAGGACCTCGCTGCCGGAGCCCTTGGCCGCCATCCGGGCGGCCCTGCGGATGAGGGTGCGGCCCTCGGGGCCGCCGGTGAGCCCCACCACGATCCGCTCACGGGCCTGCCAGGCCGAGCGGATCCCGTGCTCGCCCCGGTACTGCTGGAGGTACTCGTCGGCCCGGTCGGCGACCCACAGCAGCGCGAGCTCGCGCAGCGCGGTCAGGTTGCCCGGACGGAAGTAGTTCGACAGGGCCGCGTCGACCTTGTCCGGCTGGTAGATGTTGCCGTGCGCCATGCGCCGGCGCAGCGCCTGCGGGGACATGTCGACCAGCTCTATCTGGTCGGCCCGCCGCACCACCTCGTCCGGCACGGTCTCGCGCTGGCGCACGCCGGTGATCTTCTCCACCACGTCCCCGAGGGACTCCAGGTGCTGGATGTTGACGGTGGTCACCACGTCGATCCCGGCGCGCAGCAGCTCCTCGACGTCCTGCCAGCGCTTCGCGTTGCGCGAGCCGGGGACGTTGGTGTGCGCGAGCTCGTCCACCAGGGCCACGGCGGGGCGCCGGGCGAGCAGCGCGTCCACGTCCATCTCGGTGAAGGCGGCCCCCCGGTACGAGAGCTCGCGCCTGGGCAGCTGTTCGAGGCCGTGCAGCATCACCTCGGTGCGCGGCCGCCCGTGGTGCTCGACGAAGCCGACGACGCAGTCGGTGCCGCGTTCCACCCGGCGGTGGCCCTCCGAGAGCATGGCGTACGTCTTGCCCACTCCGGGTGCCGCGCCGAGATGGATCCTTAGCCTTCCGCGTCCCATGCGCTCATTCTCGGGGACGTTCCCGCTGTTCACGCACCGAAAGGGGGTGCCGCGGACATCCCTGACGCATCCCTGACGCGCGCGCCCGCGCCCCGGACGCGCGAAGGCCCGCGGGCCCGCCCCCTCCAGGGGGAACGGGACCCGCGGGCCGGAAAACCTCCGCGGGGTCCGGGTCAGCGGACCTCGGTGATCTCCGGGCCGCGCTCCAGCTGGCCCATGCCGCCGGAGAAGCGCGAGCCCTCCTGCTCCTCGGCCGTCTGCACGCCGTCCGGCACCATCTGGGCGTCGTTCGGCAGCTTCAGGACGATCGGGTCGCGCGGGGCCATCGGGCCGTCGCCGCGGACGACGACGGTCTCCCGGAAGATCTGCTCCAGCACGCCGGCCGACTCGGGACGCACCGCGCCCTGGCCGGAGATGACGCCGCGCAGGAACCAGCGCGGGCCGTCGACGCCGACGAAGCGCACCAGCTGGGCACCGGTCTGGCCGTCGGGCAGCGGTACGGGGACCTGCGCGCGCAGCTCCCAGCCCAGCGGGCCGTCGACCTCGTCGATGATGCCGCCCTGCTGGGTGATGCCCGAGGCGATCTCGTCGCGGACCTCGCCCCAGATGCCCTCCTTCTTGGGGGCGGCGAAGGCCTGCAGCTGCACGGCGCTGTCGTTCAGGACGACCGTGGCGGCCACGATCGCGTCACCCGCGACCTCGACGCGCAGCTCCATGCCCTCGACGCCGGGCACGAGGATGCCGCCCAGGTCGACCCGGCCGTCGGCCGGGTTGCCGAGCACCTCGGAGACGTCCCACGGGCCGTCGGGCCGCGGGGCGGGGGGCAGGTTGAGCCTGCGGGGCGCGGCGGAGTCGTCGCCGGCCTGCTCGTCGGCAGCCACGCCGTTCACGACCTGCTCGGCCGCGCCGCCGTCATGGGCGGAGTCGTTCTTCTTGCGACGTCCGAACACGTCACTGTCCTTCCCGGTCGGATACGACCGAAGCGTAGCCATTCCCACCCTGCTGCTGACCAGCCCCGGATCCGGTCACGGCCGCATGGCCGCCGGTGGAGCCGAACCCCCCGTCGGCCCGGGCCGAGCCGGGAAGCTCCGCCACCTCGTGGAAGCGCACCTTCTCGACCCGCTGGACAACCAGCTGGGCAATGCGGTCGAATCGCTCGAACCGGACGCTCTCGCGCGGGTCGAGATTGACCACGATCACCTTGATCTCCCCACGGTACCCGGCATCCACCGTCCCCGGGGCATTCACGAGCGCGAGCCCGCAGCGGGCCGCCAGGCCCGAGCGCGGGTGCACGAAGGCCGCGTACCCGTCGGGCAGGGCGATGGACACCCCGGTGGGCAGTACGGCCCGCTCCCCGGGCTCCAGCTCGGCGGCCACCGTGGTCACCAGGTCGCAGCCGGCGTCGCCGGGGTGGCCGTAGGCGGGGATGGGCACCTCGGGGTCGACGCGGCGGATCAGCACGTCGACGGGCGCATGGGTGTTCTGGGACATCAGGGGTTCACCTCGAAGGCGCGTGCGCGCCTGACCTGGTCCGGGTCGGACATCGCCGCCCGGATCTCCTCGGGCCGGCCGTTGTCGATGAAGTGGTCGACCTTCACCTCGATGAAGAGCGCGTCCGCGCGGACGGCGACGGGGCCGTCCGGCCCGCCTATCCGGCCCACGGCGGTGGAGTAGATCTTCCGGCCGGCGACGGCGGTGACCTCGGCCTCCAGGTACAGCACGGTGCCCACGGGCACGGGCCGCACGAAGTCGGTCTCCAGCCGGCCGGTCACCGCGATGACGCGCAGCAGCCAGTTCAGGGAGCCCAGCGTCTCGTCGAGCGCGGTGGCCAGGACGCCGCCGTGCGCGAGACCGGGTGCTCCCTGGTGGGCGGGCTTGACGGTGAACTCCGCCGTGACGCGCACGCCCTCGCCCGCCCGGGCCTCCAGGTGGAGCCCGTGCGGCTGGCCCCCGCCGCAGCCGAAACAGTGTTCGTAGTGCGCGCCGAGGAGCTCCCCGGGCGCCGGGGCATCGGGGTGCCGGACCGGTGCGGAGGCATCGGCCGGGGGCGTCAACGCCGTGTTTCGTCCACTCACAGGCGCTGACCTTACCCGCGCGGCTACCCGCCGGTCGCCCCGTGGGAGGCTAGGTGCCATGCAGTCCTCCCCCGCGCACCACGACGAACGACTCTCCGCGCCCCGCTCCTGGTGGGGCATAGCGGCCCTGACCGGCCTGGCGTGCGCCCTGATGCTGCTGCCGCTCGGCACCCTGCCGCTGCTGGCGGGGCTGGTCGGCGGCGCCGCGCTGACGGGGATGCTGGTCAGTTCGTACGGCTCCGCGCGCGTGCGCGTGGTGAACGGCGCGCTCGCGGCCGGCGACGCCCGCATCCCGGTGACGGCCCTGGGCGAGCCCGAGGTGCTGGACGCCGAGGAGGCGCGCGCCTGGCGCACGTACAAGGCCGACACCCGGGCCTTCATGCTGATGCGCAGCTACGTCCCCACGGCGGTCCGGATCGAGGTCACCGACCCGGCGGACCCGACCCCGTACGTGTACCTCTCCACGCGCGAGCCGCAGGCCCTCGCGGCGGCCGTCCGCGCGGCGAAGGCCGCCGCGCCGGGGGCCTGATCCGGCGGTGTGCTCAGCGGCCGTCCGGGCGTCGCCCTTCGAGGGCGGCCCTGGTGGCCTCGGGAAGGGGCCCTGAGGGGCGCTCCAGGGGCGGCAGGGCGGGGAGGGCGTCCCAGGGCACGGCGTGGCGGCGCAGGTCCCCACGGACCTTCTCGGCGACTTTCCTGGTGTCCCGGCGGTTCATCACGGCGCCGACGGCGGCGCCGATCATGAACGGCATGAGGTTCGGCAGGTTGCGGAACGTCCGCTTCATGATCTGCTGGCGCAGTTCGCGCTTCATCTGCCCGCCGAGCGCCGCGTTCAGCGTCGTCGGCTTGGTCAGGTCGATACCGCGCTCCTCCGTCCAGGAGGTCAGGTAGGCGAAGCTGCGGTCCTTCAGGGTGCCCGGCGGGCGCTGCCCGTAGACCTCGTGCAGCTCGGCGATGAGCTTCAGCTCGATCGCGGCGACCGCGGTGATCTCCGCGGCCAGCTCCGCCAGCATCGCGGGCGGGACCGGCAGCATGGCCGCGGCGCCGATGCCGGCGCCCACGGTCGAGGTGCTGTTGGCGGCCCCGGCGATCAGCTTGTCGGCCAGCTGGTCGGGACCGAGGCCCGGGAACTGCGCGCGCAGGGTCGCGAGGTCCCGTACCGGAACGCGCGGGGCGTTCTCGATGATCAGGTCGGCGGTGTACAGGGCGGCGGCCTTGGCGCTCTCGCCGCCCTTGCGCACACCGTTCCTGACGGCTTGCATCCGGCGCTTCCCGGGCCCGCCCGGGGGCTCCTCGTCCGCCGTTGCGGCCGACGGCACCGCGGCGGCGGTGTCGGACGGCACCGCGGTCGTCCCGAAGGCCTGGCCGCCGGCGTCCGCGGGGCCCGTTTCCGGGCCCGTGGTCACCGCGCGAACCTGCGCCTCCGGATCGGCAGATTTCCGGAAGCGTCGCTTCCGAAAGGGCGTCGAGCCGGTCACGGCCGTCCTCAGTCGCAGTCGCGGCAGATCGGCTGGCCGTTCTTCTCGCGCGCCAGCTGGCTGCGGTGGTGCACCAGGAAGCAGCTCATGCAGGTGAACTCGTCGGCCTGCTTGGGCAGCACCCGGACGGCCAGCTCCTCGTTGGAGAGGTCGGCACCCGGGAGCTCCAGGCTCTCGGCGCCGTCGAAGTCCTCGATGTCGACGCTGGAGGTGACCTTGTCACTGCGCCGAGCCTTGAGCTCTTCGATGCTGTCGTTGTCGACGTCGTCGTCGGTCTTGCGTGGGGTGTCGTAGTCCGTTGCCATTTTTGTCGCTCTCCCCCTCTGGGATTTAGCGGTGTCTCAGCGCACGTAACGCGCGAGAGGCCGGACTTGTGCCCGACCTGAGGCGGAGATTTTGCCTCACATCAAGGTCTGTTACTCAATCGACACCCAACCGCGTACCCGAAGGACTCCGTGGCCGGGATGTCGAGCGGGACCGTACACGGTCGGGGGGTCGTCTTGCACGAACGCCACCCCGTGTATTTCCCGCCATCCGGGGGGCCGGAAACCCGGACTTCCCGGGCTTTCCGGCCACCTTGGGGTCACAGAACGCGCATGACCCGACACTCGACACTGTGATCGATCACACAGGAAGGGCCCTCCGCGGGCGCCGCCGCGTTCCGCTGACGGCGAACAGGACCCGGGTGGATCAAAGGGGCAACGTGACACGCATCACGAGGCCACCGCCCTCCCGGGGCGTCGCGAGGATGCGGCCGCCGTGTGCGCGCGCCACGGAGCGCGCGATCGACAGACCGAGCCCCACCCCCTTGTCGCTGCCCGTTCGCTCGGTACGCAGCCGTCTGAAGGGCTCGAAGAGGCTGTCCACCTCGTACGCGGGAACAACGGGACCCGTGTTCGAGACGACTAGCACAGCCTGACCGTGCTGCGCCTCGGTCGTGACCTCCACCCAGCCGCCCTCCGGCACGTTGTACCGGACGGCGTTCTGCACCAGGTTGAGGGCGATCCGCTCCAGCAGGACGCCGTTGCCCTGGATCACCACCAGCGCGCGCTCGCCGCGGATCTCCACGCCCTTGGCGAGGGCCTCGCCGCGGGCCTGGTCGATGGCGCGCGAGGCGACCTCGGCGAGGTCGACCGGTTTGCGCTCGACGATCTGGTTCTCGCTGCGGGCCAGCAGCAGCAGGCCCTCGACCAGCTGCTCGCTGCGCTCGTTGGTGGCCAGCAGCGTCTTGCCCAGCTGCTGGAGCTCCACCGGCGCTCCGGGGTCCGAGAGGTGGACCTCCAGCAGCGTCCGGTTGATCGCCAGGGGGGTCCGCAGCTCGTGCGAGGCGTTGGCCACGAAGCGCTGCTGGGCGGTGAAGGCCCGCTCCAGGCGGTCGAGCATTTCGTCGAAGGTGTCGGCGAGCTCCTTCAGCTCGTCGTCCGGCCCGTCCAGCTCGATCCGCCTGGTCAGGTCGGAGCCCACCACCCGGCGGGCAGTGCGGGTGATCTTGCCCAGCGGCGAGAGCACCCGGCCGGCCATCGCGTAGCCGAAGGCGAAGGCGATGACGCTGAGGCCCAGCAGGGCCATCAGCGACCGGCTGAGCAGGTCGTCCAGGGCGTGCTTGCGCTGGTCGAGGATGCACTGCGCGATCGCGGCGTTGAACTGGTCGATCGACTGGTCGATGCCCACGCCGGAGCAGGTGGTGCTGGACACCTCGACCTTCTGGCCGCCGACGATCTTGAAGGGGAGCGCGTTGCCCTCCCTCAGGGCCTGGGCGGCCAGCAGGTAGATGATCGACAGCAGCAGGATCCCGGCGATCAGGAACATGCCGCCGTACAGCAGCGTGAGCCTTATCCGGATGGTCGGCCGCAGCCAAGGGAAGGGACCCTCGGGCTGGCCGGGGTCCCAGGTCGGTTTCGGTGGCGCCGCGGGTGGCGCCGGGGTCGGGGCCACCGGATCAGATCCGGTAGCCGGAGCCGGGCACGGTCACGATGACGGGCGGCTCCCCGAGCTTGCGGCGCAGGGTCATGACGGTCACCCGGACCACGTTGGTGAACGGGTCGGTGTTCTCGTCCCAGGCCTTCTCCAGCAGCTGCTCGGCGGACACCACGGTCCCCTCGCTGCGCATGAGCACCTCCAGCACCGCGAACTCCTTCGGCGCCAGCTGCACCTCGCGGCCCTCCCGGAACACCTCGCGGCGGTTCGGGTCCAGCTTGATGCCGGCCCGCTCCAGCACGGGCGGGAGCGCGACGGTGGTACGCCGGCCGAGGGCGCGCACGCGGGCGGTCAGCTCGGTGAAGGCGAAGGGCTTGGGCAGGTAGTCGTCGGCCCCGAGCTCCAGGCCCTCGACGCGGTCGCTGACGTCGCCGGAGGCGGTGAGCATGAGCACGCGTGTGGGCATGCCCAGCTCGATGATCTTCCGGCAGACGTCGTCGCCGTGCACCAGCGGAAGGTCCCGGTCGAGCACGACCACGTCGTAGTCGTTCACCCCGACGCGCTCCAGCGCCGCGGCGCCGTCGTACACGACGTCCACGGCCATGGCCTCCCGGCGCAGGCCCGTGGCCACCGCATCGGCGAGCAGCTGCTCGTCCTCGACGACGAGTACGCGCACGTCGTTTCCTTCCTTCGAGCCCTTCAGGGCACACGTGTGTTGCGCCTCCATCCTGCCGGTTTCGGCCGTAAACCGGCTGTAAGGCGCCCTTGGGCGCCCTCTGGGGCCCACCTCGGGCGTGCGTACGGCGTGGAAGCGGGGTGTGGGCGCGGTGGAAGTGAGGATTCCCTCGCCTCACGAGGTTTCTGGGCCCAGGGTGCCGGGGAGGACGAGGAGCACACCCCATCCACACCCTGAAGCGGCGGACTGCTCCCTGCTCTCCGCCGTCGACCCACGCAGAGGGGGCGCACCCACCATGGACGCATTCACCGCGGGTCTCCTGCAGCGCATCAAAGCCACGCAGTCGGACCTCAGCAAGGCCCGTGAGACGGGCGACGACTACCTCGCGGATGTGGAACAGGCCGAACTGGAAGACCTCCAGCGGCTCGCCGCAGAACACGGCGTACCGGTTTCCGCCGCCTGACCCGACGGCAGTACCTCCGAGCTCACAGCGCACCCACCGGGCCCCGGCCGCCGAGAGGCGGCCGGGGCCCGGTGCCGTCCGCCCCTCGATCGCCTCCGGTCAGTCGTGCCAGGCCCCGGCTTCCTCCAGGAGCAGCTGGAGCGGGGCGAAGACCGCCGGGGTGGCCGCCAGCACCAGCTCCCCCGAGGCCGGCTCCGAGGGCCGCCCTCCGGTCAGGGCGCCCGCCTCGCGGGCGATCAGCTCGCCCGCCGCCAGGTCCCAGGGGTTCAGCCCGCGCTCCCAGTACCCGTCGAGGCGGCCCGCGGCGACGTCGCACAGGTCGAGCGCCGCCGAACCGCCGCGCCGGATGTCCCGTACCAGCGGGATGATCCGGGCGGCGACCTCGGCCTGGTGGGCCCGCCTGGTCTGGACGTACCCGAATCCGGTGGCGATCAGCGCCCGGTCCAGCGGCGCGTCCGCCCGGCAGGCCAGCCGGGCGGCGCCCGACCAGGCCCCGCCGCCCAGCACCGCGTGGTACGTCTCCCCGCGCATCGGCGCCGCCACCACGCCCACCACGGTCTCGCCGCGGTACTCGGCCGCGATGGACACCCCCCAGCCCGGGAGCCCGTAGAGGTAGTTCACGGTGCCGTCCAGCGGGTCGACGACCCAGCGCACCCCGCTCGTGCCGGGGCTGTCCGCGCCCTCCTCGCCCAGCAGCCCGTCCGCGGGCCGGCGCTCGGCGAGGATGCCGGTGATCAGCTTCTCGGCGGCGATGTCCATCTCGGTCACCACGTCGATCGGGCTGCTCTTGGTCGCGGCCACCGTCAGGTCGGCCGGCCGGCCGTCGCGCAGCAGCGCCCCGGCGCGACCGGCGGCCTCCAGGGCCACGTCCAGCAGCTCGTCCTTCAGGTCCTGCGGAATCACGCTCTCCCCCTACGCGTACGGGCTGTCCGTGCCGGCGGCGGCCGGCCGGGGCGCGCGGGCCGGGCAGCAGCCCACCGCGCACAGGTCGTGGCTCTGTCCCAGCGTGCCCACCCAGCACTCCCGCGGGCTCTCCCCGCGCTCGCGGGCGGCGCGCTCCAGCACGAGTTCGCGTACCGCGGCGGCGAAGCGGGGGTCGGCGCCGACGGTCGCGGAGCGCTCGGCCGGCAGGCCCAGTTCGGCGGCCTTGGCCCTGGCCTCGGTGTCGAGGTCGTAGAGGACCTCCATGTGGTCGGAGACGAAGCCGATCGGCACCATGACCACGGCGGGCGCGCCGTCGGCGTGCAGGGCCTCCAGGTGGTCGCAGATGTCCGGCTCCAGCCACGGGATGTGCGGGGCGCCGCTGCGGGACTGGTAGACGAGCCGCCACGGGTGCGCGGTGCCGGTCTCCGCCGTCACGGCGTCGGCGATCACGCGGGCCACGTCGAGGTGCTGCTTGACGTAGGCCCCGCCCCGGCCGCCCTCGGTGTGGTCCTCGACCGGGCCGGAGGTGTCGGCCGCGGAGTCGGGGATGGAGTGGGTGGTGAAGGCCAGCCGGGCCCCGTCCCGGACCTCGGCGGGCAGTGCCGCGAGCGAGGCGAGCACCCCGTCGATCATGGGCTGTACGAAGCCGGGGTGGTTGAAGTAGTGCCGCAGCTTGTCCACGCGCGGCAGTTCCAGGCCCTCCTGCTCCAGGGTGGCGAGGGCGTCGGCGAGGTTCTCGCGGTACTGGCGGCAGCCCGAGTACGAGGCGTACGCGCTGGTGGCGAGGACCGCGATGCGGCGGTGGCCGTCGCGCACCATCTCCCGCATCACGTCGGTCAGGTACGGGGCCCAGTTCCGGTTGCCCCAGTAGACCGGCAGGTCCAGCCCGTGCTCGGCGAAGTCCTTGCGCAGGGCGTCCAGCAGCTCGCGGTTCTGCGCGTTGATCGGGCTGACCCCGCCGAAGCCGAAGTAGTGCTGCCCGACCTCCTTGAGCCGCTCTCTCGGGATGCCCCGGCCGCGCGTGACGTTCTCCAGGAACGGCACGACGTCGTCGGGTCCCTCGGGGCCGCCGAAGGACAGCAGCAGCAGGGCGTCGTAGGGGGCGGCGGGGCTGTCGGCCGCGGGCGCGTCGGGGGCACGGAGCTGGTCTGACATGCCTCGAATCCTGCCACTCGGGGTCCGGCGGGGAGAACCGGCCGGTCCGCATCCCGGACGCGGCGTAGGTAAGGTGACCCTAAGTTGAATCGTTGATTTTTCCCCATGCGGGCGCCGTGCCGGCAGTCGTAACCTGTATGGGCCTCTGACGTCCCTTACGGAGCGACCTTGCCCAGTCCCTACCGCGCGATCTTCGCGGCCCCCGGCACCAAGGGGTTCAGTGCCGCCGGCCTCATAGGCCGGCTGCCGATATCCATGGTCGGCGTCGGCATCCTCACGATGATCTCGGAGCTGACCGGCCGCTACGCGATGGCGAGCGCCCTCACCGGCACCCTCGCCCTCGCCGCCGCGTTCATCGGCCCCCTGGTCTCCCGCCTGGTGGACCAGTACGGACAGCGGCGGGTCCTGCGCCCCGCGACCCTGATCTCCACGGCCGCCGTCACCGGCCTGGTACTGGCCGCCGCGAACGGCCTGCCCGACTGGACCCTCTTCGTCTTCGCCGCCGTCGCCGGCTGCGTGCCGAGCGTCGGCTCCATGGTCCGCGCCCGCTGGACCGAGCTCTACCGCGACTCCCCGCGCGAGCTGCACACCGCGTACTCCTTCGAGTCCGTGATCGACGAGGTGTGCTTCATCTTCGGCCCGATCCTCGCCATCGGCCTGTCCACCACCTGGTTCCCCGAGGCCGGGCCGGTCATCGCGGCCGGCTGCCTGCTCGTCGGGGTCTGGCTGCTCACCGCCCAGCGCTCCACCGAGCCGGCCCCGCACCCGCGCAGCCCCGACGCGGACCGCACCTCGGCCCTGCGCTCCCCCGGCCTCCAGGTGCTGACGGCCACCTTCATGGCGACCGGCGCGATCTTCGGCTCCATCGACGTGTCCACGCTGGCCTTCGCCGAGGAGCAGGGCAGCAAGTCCTCCGCCAGCTTCATCCTGGCGATCTGGGCGGCGGGGTCCTGTATCGCCGGAATCGTCTTCGGCCTGCTGCACCTCAAGGGCAAGGCCGAACGCCGCTGGGTACTGGGCATCTGTGCGATGGCCGTGAGTATGATCCCCCTCCTACTGGCCGGGAACCTTCCGTTTCTGGCCGTGGCGCTCTTCGTCTCGGGCCTCGCCATCGCTCCCACGATGATCACCACGATGGCCCTGATCGAAGCGCACGTACCACGCGCGAAGCTCACCGAGGGCATGACCTGGATCAGCACCGGCCTGGCGGTCGGGGTCGCGGTCGGCTCCTCGGTGACCGGTCTGGTCATCGACGCGGCCGGGGCCCAGCGCGGGTTCGTGGTCTCGATCTCCTCGGGAGTGGCCGCGGCGGCGGTGGCGTTCGCGGGTTACCGCCGGCTGACGAGGCCGGCGCAAGGGGAGGAGCCTGCCAGCGATGGCGACGTCGGGGACAGCAGCAGCGAAGAACGCACCGGGCACGTGGCGTAACTGGGCGGGCAACGTCCGCGCCACGCCCGCGCGCGTGGTGACTCCGGCCTCGGTCGGGGAGCTCCAGGAGGCGGTCCGCCGGGCCGCCGAGGAAGGGCTGCGGGTGAAGGCGGTCGGCACCGGCCACTCCTTCACCGCGGCGGCCGCGACCGACGGGGTGCTCGTACGGCCGCAGGCGCTCAGCGGGATCCTCGCGGTCGACCGGACGGCCGGCACCGTCACCGTGGCGGCGGGCACCGCCCTCAAGGACCTGAACCGGGACCTGGCCCGGCAGGGCCTCTCGCTCACCAACATGGGCGACATCATGGAGCAGACGGTCTCCGGCGCCACCGGCACCGGCACGCACGGCACCGGCCGCGACTCGGCCTCCATCTCCGCCCAGATCCGCGCGCTGGAACTGGTCACGGCGGACGGCCGGCTGATGACCTGCTCGGAGAAGGAGAACCCCGAGGTCTTCGCGGCGGCCCGGATCGGCATCGGCGCCCTGGGCGTCGTCACCTCGCTCACCTTCGCGGTGGAGCCGCTCTTCCTCCTGACCGCCCGCGAGGAGCCCATGCGCTTCGACCGGGTGACCGCCGAGTTCGACCAGCACGTCGCGGAGAACGAGCACTTCGAGTTCTACTGGTTCCCGCACACCGGCAACTGCAACACCAAGCGCAACAACCGCAGCCAGGGCCCCGCCTCCCCGCCCGGCGCGGTCAGCGCCTGGATCGAGGACGAGCTGCTCTCCAACGGCCTCTTCCAGGCCGTCAACTCCCTGGGCCGCGCCGTCCCGGCGGCCATCCCCTCCATCGCCCGCGTGGCCAGCCGCGCCCTGTCGGCGCGCACCTACACGGACATCCCCTACAAGGTGTTCACCAGTCCCCGCCGGGTGCGGTTCGTGGAGATGGAGTACGCCCTTCCGCGCGAGCGGGCGGTCGAGGCGCTGCGGGAGCTCAAGACCATGGTCGAACGCTCCGGCCTGCGGATCAGCTTCCCGGTGGAGGTGCGCACCGCTCCGGCGGACGACATCACGCTGTCCACCGCCTCGGGGCGGGAGACGGCGTACGTCGCGGTGCACATGTACCGGGGCACCCCGTACCAGGCCTACTTCACGGCGGCCGAGCGGATCTTCACCGCCCACGGGGGCCGGCCGCACTGGGGCAAGGTGCACACCCGCGACGCGGAGCAGCTGGCCGAGGTCTACCCGCGCTTCGCCGAGTTCACGGCGGTGCGGGACCGGCTGGATCCGGACCGGCTGTTCGGCAACGACTACCTGAGGCGGGTCCTCGGGGACTGACCCCCGCTCAAGAGGCGCCGGGCGACGGCTCACGGCCGCCTCCGGTGCCGCCGGAGCCCGGGGCCGGGCCGGGACCGGGGGTCTGCTTCGACGGGGTCGGGGCGGGCGTCGGCTCCGTCGGAGTCCCGGACCCGGAGGGGGTGGGGCCGGGGGACGGGGTCCGGCCGCCGTGCGAGCGGGAGGGGCTCGGGGAGGTCCCGGATCCGGGGGTCTTCCCGTCCGTCCCCGCCGTGCCGCTCCGGTCCTCCCCGCCGCCGGTCCGCCCCTCGCGGCCCGTCCCGCCGTCGCCGTCGCGGTCCGGGTGCCGCTTCGGCGGTGCGGGCTCGTGGTCGGGGGCGGTGCGGGAGCCGCCCGACAGGAGGGTGCGGCCGTCGCTGCTGACGGCGGTGCCCGCGAAGGCCTCGTACGTCCCGAGGCCGCCGAGGGCGAGGGCGAAGGCGGCCCCGGACGCCACTGCCGTGCGCTTCCAGCCCCGTACGCGGGTTCCGTGCACGGTGGCCTCCCCGAACTCCCCCGGCTGCGGGGCCCCGGGGTCCCGTTCCCCCTCGGGCGGCGGGACCTGACGGGTCCTGGGGCGGGCGCTCTCGCGGAGCTGGTCGCCGGTGCGGCGGAACAGGTGCTGGATGACGGGCCCGCCGGCGGTGGCGACCACGCTGACCACCCCCGCGCCGAGGATGGTCCCGTAGACGCCCATCTTCGAGGCGAGCAGGGCGGCCGCGACGGTGGCCAGGGAGCTGCCCGCGACCTGGGTCGCGCTCAGGTCGAGCTTCCTGCGCCCCCGTTCGTCCGGATCCGCCGCGTCCGCCGTGTCCGCCGCCTTCTGACGCATCGCCATCCGCTGTGTGTCCCGCCTCTCGCGCCTCTCCTCTTCCTGCAGTTACTGACCGCTGAGCGAAATGAAAAGTTCCGTTTCTGCGGATTCTGTGAAGCAGGACACCTGAATACGGCCGCGTCCGCAGGTGGACCCGGATGCCGGTCCGATTCCGGGCAGGCCAACTCCCGCCGCCGGGGACAAGTTCGACGGCGCGGCGGTCCACCCGGGTGGCCCGAATGGAGTACTGTGGCGAGCCCTGGGACCGTCCTTCCTTCCGGATGTCCGGACCCGGGAGAGGGGGCCGGCTGATGGAGAAGCGGCGCTCAAGACCGGTGATGCCGCGGTATCGCACGGGTTCCTGCTGCGCACAGTAACCACTTGGTCACTGTGCGTGCCCAACAGGTAACCGTGCCATAACGTCGATCAAGGGCGCATGCCCGACACGCCGGTTTAACTCGGCAAGGTTGTGGCAGGCTGCACCCGGGCAGGCCACACTCGACTAGCGGAAGCAGCGACGCACGTGACGTCGGCAGGCACCACCCGGGAGGTCCCCATGCCCGAACTGCGTGTCGTGGCCGTCTCGAATGACGGAACACGACTGGTGCTCAAGGCTGCGGACAGCACGGAGTACACGCTTCCGATCGACGAGCGGCTGCGGGCTGCCGTGCGCAATGACCGCGCGCGCCTGAACCAGATCGAGATCGAGGTGGAGAGCCACCTCCGCCCCCGCGACATCCAGGCCCGCATACGGGCCGGTGCCTCCGCGGAGGAGGTCGCCCAGCTCGCCGGCATCCCGGTCGACCGGGTACGCCGCTTCGAGGGCCCGGTGCTGGCCGAGCGCGCCTTCATGGCCGAGCGCGCCCGCAAGACCCCCGTGCGCCGCCCCGGCGAGAACACCGGACCGCAGCTCGGCGAGGCCGTGCAGGAGCGCCTCACCCTGCGCGGGGCCGACAAGGACTCCGTGCTGTGGGACTCCTGGCGCCGCGACGACGGCACCTGGGAGGTGCTGCTGGTCTACCGGGTGGCGGGCGAACCGCACTCGGCGAGCTGGTCGTACGACCCGCCGCGCCGGCTGGTCGTCGCCGTGGACGACGAGGCCCGCTCGCTGATCGGCGAGGCCGACGACCTGCCCTCCACCCCGGAGCCGAGCTTCCCGTTCGTGCCGAGGATCGCCCGCCTGCCCCGGGACCGGCCGCTGGACCGCGCCCTGGACCGGCAGATCGAACGGCCCGACAGCCGGCCCGCTCCGCCGCCCCCGCCGGAGCCGGAGGAGGAGCGGGACACGCTGACCAGCCTGCTGGAGGCGGTCCCGAGCTTCCGGGGCGACCTGGTGGTGCCGGACCGTACGGAGACCCCCGCCGAGGAGCAGGAGTCCGAGGAGCCCCCGGCCGCGGCGGCGTCGGCGGGTGCCGGCGCGGCGTACGCGGACGTGCTGATGCCGCGTACGGTGGCGGGCCACCGCGAGCGGCTGACGGGTACCACCGACCGGCAGGCCGAGGCCGACGGGGTCCGGCCGGGGCGCCGGGCGGCCGTGCCCAGCTGGGACGAGATCGTCTTCGGGACCCGGCGCAAGAAGCAGGAGTAGCGCGCGGCGGCGCCCCCGAGGGGGCGCCGCCGGCCGCGTGCGCGTCAGGGGTTGGGACCGGTGGCCACGGGCCGCTCCGGGTCCGAGGACCACTGCGACCAGCTGCCCGCGTACAGGCTGGCCGGAATACCGGCCACCTCCAGGGCGAGGACCTCGTGCGCCCCGGAGACCCCGGAACCGCAGTACACGCCCACCGCGGTGTCCCCCGCGGCGCCGAGCGCCGCGAACCGGGCGCGCAGCTCCCCGGCCGAAAGGAACCGCCCGTCCGGACCGACGTTCTCGGTGGTCGGGGCCGACACCGCGCCCGGGATGTGGCCGCCGACCCGGTCGATCGGCTCGACCTCGCCGCGGTACCGCTCGCCCGCGCGGGCGTCCAGCAGCAGGCCCGTACGCGCCAGCGTGGCCGCGTCGTCGGCCTCCAGCAGGCCGAACTCCCCCGGGTTTGGCTTGAAATCGCCCTCGACGGGCCTCGGCGCGTCGGTGCTGAGCGCGCCGCCCACCGCCGTCCACGCGGCCAGGCCGCCGTCCAGCACGCGCACGTTCCGGTGCCCCGTCCAGCGCAGCAGCCACCAGGCGCGGGCGGCCGCCCAGCCGAGGCCGCCGTCGTACACGACCACCGGCCCGTCCGCGCGCACCCCGGCCCGGCGCATCGCGGCGCCGAAGTCCTCCGGGTCGGGGAGCGGGTGGCGCCCGCCCGTCCCCGGCGGACCTGCCAGTTCGCGGTCCAGGTCGACGTACACGGCACCGGGCAGGTGCCCGGCTTCGTAGGCGGGGCGCTGGTCGGGGCCGCCCAGCTGCCATCGGACGTCCAGGAGTACCGGCGGGCGGGAGCCGGCCAGTTCGCCCCGCAGTTCGGAGGCCGAGAGAATCGCAGTCATGGGCCCATCTTCCTCCCCGCCCTCGAACCCGTGTAACAAGCCCGACATCGACGGGGCGCAGTGATTCGGACATCTCTGTTCCGCACCCCGGTCACGCGGCCGGTCGGGGCGCACGGGGTGCCGCGGAGTGCAAGCATCTGCGGGGAACAGGGACACGACGGCGGGAGACGGCTGACATGACGCAGGCATCGGGGGCTTCGCGGCGCACGCCCGGCACACCCTGCTGGGTGAGCCTGATGGTGCACGGACTCGGGAGCACGGAGGACTTCTACGCCGACCTGTTCGGCTGGGAGTACGAGCCCGGCCCCACCCAGTTCGGGCCGAGCGTGCGGGCCTTCCTCGACGGTCAGGAGGTCGCCGGAATCGGCGAGATGCCGCCGGACCGCCATCTTCCGGTGGCGTGGACCCCGTACTTCGCCACGGACGACGCCGACTGCACCGCCGAGTCCATCCGCTCCTGCGGCGGCACGGTCGCGGTGGGCCCGCTCGACGCGGGGGCGGCGGGACGGATGGCGATCTGCTCCGACCCGCTGGGGGCGATCTTCGGGATCTGGCAGACGGACGGGCACCCCGCGGCCCGCCGGGCGGGGGCGGCGGGCACCCCGGTGTGGAACGAGCTGCTCACCCAGGAGTCCTCGACGGTGGGCAAGTTCTACGAGCACGTCTTCGGCCACGAGGCCGAGCCGCACCCGGACGTGCCGTCCGACTTCGACTACCTGACGCTGCGCCTGGGCGACCGTCCGGTCGCCGCCGTCCACGGCGTCGGACGGTCGCTGCCGCACGACCGGGGGCCGCACTGGATGACGTACTTCGAGGTGGCGGACCCCGACGCGGCCGCCGCCCGGGTGGCGGGGCTGGGCGGCCGGGTCGTCACCCCGCCCCGGGAGCGGATCACGGGCCGGCTGGCCGTGGTCGCGGACCCGGAGGGGGCGGTCTTCGCCCTCGTCCGGACGCCGGCCTAGAGCGGCAGCAGCTGCGGACGCTTCGCGGTGCGGCCGTCGCCCGAGGACCTGCCGCGCAGCCGGCGGCCGAGCCAGGGGCCGAGGAACCCGGCCACCCAGGCCGCCTCGGCGGCGACGGCCCCGGCGAGCGCGCGGGGCGGCCGGGGCGGCAGCGGCTCCCTCCAGGCACCGCCGCTGCCGGGCAGCTCCAGGGCCTCGGCCAGTGCGGCGGCGATCCGGGCGTGGCCGAGGGGGCTGGCGTGCAGCCGGTCGGTCGCCCACATCCGCGGGTCGGCGGCCGCGGCCTCGCGGCCGGTCTCGGCGACCACCACCCCGTGGCGGGCGGCCGCGGCCCGGATGTGGCTGTTGAGCTCGCTCACGCGGGGGCTCAGCGGCCGTGCCAGGGGGGCGATGCGCGCCACGTCGGGGAAGGTCACGGTCGCCACCCGGGCTCCGGCGGCGGTGAGCGCGGCGAACACCTCCTCCAGCTCGCCGGCCACCTGGGCGGCGTCGAAGCGCGGCCGGAGCAGGTCGTTGACCCCGGCGACGACGGTCGCGAGGTCCGGCCGCAGCTCCAGGGCGGGCCCGAGCTGCTCGGCCCGGACCTGTCCGGCGAGGCGGCCCCGCACCGCGAGGTTGGCGTACCGCAGCCCGGGGGCGGCGGCCGCGAGGTGTCCCGCGAGGCGGTCGGCGAAGCCGCGCAGGCCCACCGTGTCGTCACCGTCCCCCAGCCCCTCGGTCTGGCTGTCGCCCAGGGCGACGTAGCGCAGGTACTCAGACTTCCGCACGGGTGGTCCCCTCCCTCTTGCCCAGCACGTCCGCGGCGCGCAGGCACCAGTCCCGGTGGCCCTCCTCGAAGGCCACCCCGCGCAGGCAGGTCAGGTAGCCGCCGATCCGCTCGCCGCGCAGCAGGAACTCCTCCTCGTCCAGCTCGCCGCGCATGTCCCGCAGCAGCCCGCGGAGCACCTCGATCTTGGCCTCGGCGGCGGCCGCCCGTTCCAGGAGCTGCCCGATGACCGGGGCGGTGCCGATGCGGTCGGCGCTCTGCACCTTCACGAGGAGGTCGTCGCGGATCGAGGAGGGCTTGGACGCCGCTCCGGCGAACCGCTCCAGTTCGGCGCGGCCGGTGTCGGTGACCCGGAACAGCCGCTTGTTCGGCCGGGACTCCTGCACCACCTCCCGGCCGGCGACCAGCCCGTCCGCCTCCAGCCGCGCCAGTTCGGCGTAGAGCTGCTGGGGCGAGGCGTGCCAGAAGTTCGCGACGCTGATGTCGAAGGCCTTCGCCAGCTGGTAGCCGCTGTACTCGCCGTCGAGCAGCGCCGCCAGCACCGCGTGCCGCAAAGCCATGGCCGCTCCCCCTTCCCTTTCCGTGCCCGCACCGGCACCATACTCAAAAACATGACTACTCGCATTTTTGAGTAGCCACCGCCATCGCCCGGCACTGCCGAGCAGGAGGAGGGCTTCACATGGGGACCGTGGACACCGCGGGGACCGCCGAACGCTTCCGCACCGCCGTGGAGAAGGGGGACCTCGCCGCGCTGGACGACCTGTTCACCGACGACATCCGGCTCTACAGCCCGGTGAAGTTCAAGCCCTTCGAGGGCAAGGCCGCCGTCCTCGGCCTCTTCGGCGTGCTGGTGCGCACCTTCGAGGACCTCCGCTACCTCGGCCGGCTGGACGGCGCCGCCGAGACCACCTCCGGCGACGGGCAGGCCCCGACGGTGATCCTGCCCTTCCGCGCGCTGGTGGCGGGCAAGCAGATCCACGGCATCGACCAGCTCCAGTTCGACGAAGAGGGCCGGGTGAAGGAGTTCACGGTGATGGTCCGCCCCCAGTCCGCCGTCCAGGCCCTGGGCCAGGCGGTCCTGACCGGCCTGATCGCCGACGGCCTCGCCCCGGAGGCCTGACGGGCACTCAAGGCGGGCCGCCCGGCCGTCGGCCAGGGGGCCACGGCCGCCGCGGCCTCGCCGGCCCCGCTGCTCTCCTCGGCCGTGCGCCTGTCGGTCGTGCTCCTGACCGGGGAGGGCCTGGCCGGCCACCGGCGGCGCGTCGCCGCCCTCGCGGCCATCGCGGGCCCGCCGCACCGAACGCGGCGTGTCACCGCCGGGTGCCCCGGCGCCGGTACGAGGATGGGCGGGGCGTTCCCGCACCTGACGGCCCGCGCCCACGCGGCTACGCACCGCCCCGGGGACGCCCACGAGTACTGTGGAAGGGCTTCCGGGGGCGCACCGGCGGATGGGGTACACCGTGTCGACATCGAGTCACGAAACGTTCGGCGCGCCCTGCTGGGTCAGCCTCATGGCCCGCGACCTCGACGCGTCGAAGGAGTTCTACAGCGCGGTCCTCGGCTGGGAATTCGGCCCCGCCCACCTCGGCGAGGCCTTCGCCGTCGGCTTCGCCTCGGGGGTCCCCGTGGCCGGTATCGGCGCGCTGCCCCCGACGCTCAGCATCCCCGTCACCTGGACCCCGTACTTCGCGGTGGACGACGCCGACGTCACCGCGGCACGCATCCGCGAGCGCAGCGGAACCGTCGCCGTCGGCCCCCTGTCCTTCGGCACCGGCCGGGCCGCGCTCGCCGCCGACCGGGACGGGGCGGTCTTCGGCATCTGGCAGGGCGAGGCCATCCCGGACTGGGGCATGGGCGGCGACGCGGCGCCGGCCTGGCTGGAGCTGCACACCCGCAACGCCTTCGACGCCGCCATCTTCTACGGCGAGGTCCTGGAGTGGGCCTGCGACCACACCGGCTGCTGCGAGGTCGCCTACGTGGAGGAGGACGACCGCATCCTGCTCCGCCGCGCGGGCCGGACGGTGGCCCGCCTGCACGGCGGAACCCTCGCGGAGGCCCCCGACCCGCACCTGAGGCCCCGCTGGCGCGCCCACTTCCGGGTCCCCGACCTCGACGCCGCGATCGAGGCCGCCACCGCCCTCGGCGGCACCACCGTCCCCGCGGCGGACTCCGCGGCCTTCCCCCACGAACGCACCCTGCGCGACCCCGACGGCGCCACGTTCAGCATCGTCGGCCCCACCGCCCCGGGCCTCTTCTGAACGGCTCAGACGTTGTTGACCGGGAGGACGTCCGGGGAGAGGGAGCCGGCGTGGGCGGACGCCGAGGTCATCAGGCGGCGGTGGTGACGGCGGCAGAGGACCTCGTAGCCGATCTCCTCCGCCGGGCGGTTCACATCGCCGACCACCACCTGCGCGCCCTCGACCACCATCTGCCCGCCCACCGTACGGGCGTTGTGCGTGGCGCGGGCGCCGCACCAGCACAGGGCCTCGACCTGGAGCTGCTCGATCCGGTCGGCCAGCTCGATGAGGCGCTGCGAGCCGGGGAAGAGCTTGGTGCGGAAGTCGGTGGTGATGCCGAAGGCGAAGACGTCCATGTGGAGGTCGTCCACGACGCGCGCCAGCTGGTCGATCTGCTCGGGCGCGAGGAACTGGGCCTCGTCGACGATCACGTAGTCCGCCTTGCCGCCCGCCGAGAGCTCCCCCACCAGGTACGCGTAGACGTCCATGACGTCGGTGACCTCGACGGCGTCCGTCACCAGGCCCAGGCGCGAGGAGAGCTTGCCCTCGCCCGCCCGGTCCTGGCGGGTGAAGATCACGCCCACCAGCCCCCGCGCGGAGCGGTTGTGCGTGATTTGCAGAGCCAGCGTGCTCTTTCCGCAGTCCATCGTTCCGGAGAAGAACACCAGCTCGGGCATGGGAAGTACGGGACCTTTCAGGTCGGGGTGGAGGGTGGCGGGCAGGAGCGGGGCGGTCAGGTGCGGATTTCGAGCAGCGGGACCAGCTGCTCGGCCGCGGTCATGGAGCCGTGCATCCCGGTGAGCGCCGACTCGTTGGGCTCGTTGCGGGAGGCGGTGATCGCGACGTCGGCCTGGGCCGCGGCGATCACGTCGCCGATCCGCCCGAGGACCCGCTCGTCGCACTCCCCCGGCGTCCCGAACCAGCCCAGTGCCAGGGCCTCTTCGCGGCTCGCGACCCAGAAGCGGTCGCCGAGCACCTCGCGCCAGACGGTCAGTACGTCGGCCTCGGCGCCCGGTACCGCGTAGACGTGCCGGGCCCGTCCCTCACCGCCCAGCAGGGCCACGCCCGCGCCCAGCTCCCAGTCCTCGTCGAAGTCGATCCGGGAGTCCTCGTCGAAGGGCACGTCCACCATGCCGTGGTCGGAGGTGACGTACAGGGCGGCGCGCGGCGGCAGCTGCTCCGCGAGGCGCTGCACGAGCCGGTCGACGTACATCAGCTGGCCGCGCCAGGCGTCGGAGTCCACGCCGTGCCGGTGGCCGGCGCCGTCGAGCTCGCTGAAGTACGTGTACACGAGCGAGCGCTCGCCGGCCGCGAGCTGGATCGCCGCGAGGTCCATCCGTTCCTCGCCGGTCATCCGGCCGTGGAAGGTGCCGCCGCTGAGCGCGATCTTGGTGAGCGGGGTGCTCTGGAAGTTCGGCGCGGACACCTGCGCGGTGTGCACCCCGGCCGCGTCGGCGAGCTGGAACACCGTCGGGTACGGCTGCCAGGCCTTCGGCGGGGTCCACGGGTGCCAGCGGAGCTGGTTCATCAGCTCGCCGGAAGCCGGGTTGCGCACGGCGTAGCCGGGCAGGCCGTGCCGGGCGGGGGGCAGGCCGGTGCCGACGGAGGCCAGGGAGGTGGCGGTGGTCGCGGGGAAGCCGGAGGTGATCGGCCGGCCGGTGCCGCCGCGCGAGCTCGCGAGGAGGGAGGTGAGGAACGGGGCCTCGTCCGGGTGGGCCTTGATCTGCTCCCAGCCCATGCCGTCGACCAGGAACACGCAGTTCCGGTCGGCCGGCGCCAGCTCGGCGATCCCCGCGGCGAGACCGGGTACGCCCTGGCCGGCCGCGAGGGTCGGCAGCAGGTCGGCGAGGGAGCCGGAGCCGTACTGGGGAACGGGGGCGCCCGCGAGGTCGAGCGGTTCCGGCTCGTCCTGCCAGTTCGACGGTACGGAGTACGACATCAGCGGGCGGGGCCGGAGGTCGCCGCCGTCGCCTCGCTGAGTGCCTGCGCGAAGAGCAGCGCCTGGCGGACCGTCTCGGGGCCGTCGCCGGCCTCGCTGACGCGCAGGCTGAGGTCGTCGGCGGTGGAGTTGCCGGTGTAGCCGTGGTCGGAGTCGCAGTTGGGGTCGCCGCAGGCGGCGGGCTCCAGGTCGATGCGCGAGACCGCGCCCCAGCCGATGGTCAGGACGACCTCGCGGGGCAGCTGGCCGGGCGTGTAGGACTCCGGGTTGGCCACGACGCGGCTGAGCACCACGGAGGAGATGCTGGAGAGCTTGACCGACTCGGTGGAGGTGGTCGCGTACGGGGACGGCGACCCCGCGTCGGCGGCCTGCTCGTCGGTGTGGCTGACGATGAACCGGTTGCCGGTCAGGACCAGCACGGTGACGTGCCGGCGTACCTCGTTGGAGTCGAAGGTGGTCTCCTGGTGGACCAGGTACGACGAGATCGGCTCGCCGCCCACGGCGGCCTCCACCGCCTCGGCCACGAGGGCCGGGTAGTAGCCGCTGCGCTCGATGGCCGCGCGCAGCCCCTGGGTCGTCGTACCGGATTTCGCCATGAGGTCCATCCTAAGGCCCGTACGGGCTCCCCCTGCCTGCCGTGCGCTCAGTAGCTCGGCAGCGTGCGCGGGCCGAGGTCGGTCCGGGCGGGCGGGTGTGCCACGCGGACGGTGGCGCTGAGCACGGAGAGGCCCTCGGTGGCGACGACGACCGGCTCCAGCGAGACCCCGGTCACTTCCGGGTGGTCGTCCAGCAGCCGGGACAGCCGCAGCAGCAGCTCCTCCAGGGCGGGGGTGTCGACGGGGTCGCTGCCGCGCCAGCCGAAGAGCAGGGGGGCGGCGCGGATGGAGCGGATCAGGGCGGCGGTGTCCCGGTCGGTGGCGGGGACGAGGCCGTGGGCGGTGTCGCCGAGCAGCTCGGAGGGGACGCCGGCGAGGCCGAAGGAGAGGACGGCTCCGGCGGCGGGGTCGACGGTGGCGCGGACGACGGTGTCCACTCCGCGCGGGGCCATCGACTGCACCACGGGCTGCAGCTCGGCCGGCTTGCCGAGGGCCTCGGTGAGCTCCTCGTACGAACGTCTGAGCTCGGCCTCGCTCGTGAGGTCGAGGCGTACGCCGCCCAGGTCCGCGCGGTGGCGCAGGTGCGGGGCGGTGGTCTTGAGGGCGACCGGGTAGCCCAGGACCCGGGCCGCGCGCACGGCGGCGTCCGGGCCGGGGGCGGGGAGGGTGGGCAGCACCCGGATCCCGTAGCGGGCCAGCAGCCCGCGGGCGTCGGCCTCGTCCAGGGTCGGCGCGGCGCCCTCCTCGACGCCCGTCAGCAGGGTGGCGAGGTGGGCGGCGGCGCCCGCCTCGTCGATGTCCTCGTACTCGGGGACCTGGCCGGTCTCGGCGTTGTCCCGGCGCCACCGGGCGTACCGCACGGCCTCGGCGACGGCCTTCACGGCGCGCTCGGCCGCGGGGTAGGCGGGGATCCGGCCGGCGCCCTCGATGCCGTGGGTGCCACCGTGGGCGCCGCCGCCGGGCACCTCGGCGGGCGGCGGGGGCGAGGCGGGGGGCGTGTCGCCGGCCGCGGCGGCCAGGGCTTCGACGAGGTCGCCGAGTTCCACGTGGACCACGGCGACGGGCTTGCCCGGGACCTCGGCGACGGCCTCCCGCAGCGCCTGCGCGAGGTCGTCGGCGAGCCGGCGGTCGCTCACGGAGGGGATGGCGGTGACGACGACGGCGTCGCAGTCCCCGGAGGCGAGCGCCGCGCGCAGGGCGGCGCGGAAGTCGGCCGGGCCGGCGGCGGTCGTCAGGTCCAGCGGGGGCAGCGGGCGCAGTCCCTCGGTCAGGCAGGCGTCGTAGGTGAGGACTCCGAGGGACTCGGAGTTGCCGAGGATGGCCACCCTGGGGCCGGCCGGCAGCGGCTGCCCGGCCAGCAGCAGGCCGACGTCGACCAGCTCGGTGACGGTGTCGACGCGGATGACGCCGGCCTGGCGGAGCAGCTCGGAGACGGTGGCCTCGGGGAGCCGGGTGCCGGGGACGACGTGTCCGGCGGGGGTGTGGCGGCCGCCGAGGGCGACGACGACGGGCTTGACCGCGGCGGTGCGGCGGGCGAGGCGGGTGAACTTGCGCGGGTTGCCGAGGGTTTCCAGGTACATGAGGGCGACGTCGGTGGCCTCGTCCTCGTACCAGTACTGGAGGATGTCGTTGCCCGAGACGTCGGCCCGGTTCCCGGCGGAGACGAAGGACGACAGTCCCTCGCCGCGCCGCAGCAGGGCGGACAGCAGGGCGATGCCGATGGCCCCGGACTGGGTGAACAGGCCGATCGGGCCGCGCGCGGAGGCGGGGGCCGGGGCGAGGCAGGCGTTCAGCTCCACCTCCGGGGCGGTGTTGATCACCCCGAAGGCGTTGGGCCCGATGAGCCGCATCCCGTACGAGCGGACCTGCCGCACCAGTTCGCGCTGGCGGGCGAGTCCGGCCGGGCCGCTCTCGCCGTATCCGGCGGACAGCACCACCAGGCCCTGCACTCCGTGCTCGCCGCAGGCGGCCACGGCGTCGGGGACCCGGTCCGCGGGGACGGCGATCACGGCGAGGTCGACGGGGGCGCCGACGTCGGCGAGGGCGCGGTAGGCCCGTACGCCTTCGAGGAGGTCGCCCTCCATGCCGGGGGCGCGGGCCTCGTTGACGGCGTAGAGGTGTCCGCGGAAACCGCCGTCGCGCAGGTTGCGCAGGGCGGTGGCGCCCACGCCGGCACCGGAGCGGCTGGCGCCGATCACCGCGACGGAGCCGGGGGCGAGGAGGCGCTGGACGGAGCGGGCCTCGGCGCGCTGTTCGCGGGCGCGCTGGACGGCGAGGGACTCGGCGGTGGGTTCGAGGTCGAGGGTGAGGTGGACGGAGCCGTCCTCGAAGCTGCGCTTCTGCTGGTAGCCGACGTCCGTGAACACCTTGATCATCCTGGTGTTGGCGGGCAGCACCTCGGCCGCGAACCTGCGGATCCCCCGTTCGCGGGCCACCGCGCCGATGTGCTCCAGGAGGGCGGAGGCGACCCCGCGGCCCTGGTGGGCGTCCTGGACGAGGAAGGCGACCTCGGCCTCGTCGGCGGGGGCGGAGGCGGGCCGGCCGTCGGGGCCGATGCGGTCGAAGCGGACCGTGCCGATGAACTCGCCGCCGATGGTCGCGGCGAGGCCGACCCGGTCGACGTAGTCGTGGTGGGTGAAGCGGCGGACGTCGCGGTCCGAGAGGCGGGGGTAGGGCGCGAAGAAGCGGTAGTACTTCGACTCGTCCGAGACCTGTTCGTAGAAGCTGACCAGGCGGCCCGCGTCCTCGGTGGTGATGGGGCGGATCCGGGCGGTGCCGCCGTCGCGCAGCACGACGTCCGCTTCCCAGTGGGCCGGGTAGGAGGGGTCCGACGCGGTGGTCATGGGGCCACCTTAAGGGGCGGTCCGGCCGGGTGTGCGGGTGCGGTGGGCGGCCCGCCCGGCGAGCGCGCGGCGAATGCGGCACACCGTGGCGAACCAGTGCAAGCTGGGGAGGGTCGAACGGCGGTGGATGCGGGCCGAAGGTCGGTCCGAGCATTCCGGACGGCGTGAGAGACTGGTCTAGACAACCCGTAGAACCTGAAGGGCATCACCATGGCAGAGCGCCGCGTCAACGTCGGCTGGGCCGAGGGCCTGCACGCTCGTCCCGCCTCGATCTTCGTCCGGGCGACGACCGCCTCCGGAGTTCCGGTGACCATCGCGAAGGCCGGCGGCGACCCCGTCAACGCCGCGTCGATGCTGGCGGTCCTGGGCCTGGGCGCCCAGGGCGGCGAGGAGATCGTCCTGGCTTCCGACGCCGAGGGCGCGGACGCCGCGCTCGACCGCCTCGCGAAGCTGGTCGCCGAGGGTCTCGAGGAGCTCCCCGAGACCGTCTGACCCCTTCGGGTCCGGTACACCGGAAGCCGCGCTCCCCACACCCGGGGGACCGCGGCTTCCGTGCTTTCCCGTTCGGGTGATCCGCGAATTCGACGCGACGGGACCCGGCGGCAGCGGCGGCGCAAAAATCGACGGCAATTCCCCGGCAGTCCCGGCGGGCGGAAAGAACGGACGGGCGGGAATACCCCTCCGTTGTATACGGGAATTGTTAATGCGGAGAGCCCGCCGTGTTTACGGCAGGTTGCGGATTCCTCACCCTCGGCCGGTGCGCCCCGGCCGACCTCTGCGCGTGCAGCGCGGTCAGGGCCCTGGCCCGCTCCGCGTCACCGCGCGCGACGGCGTCCACGATCGCGGCGTGCTCGGCCCAGCACTCCACGGGCTGCGCGGGGGTCTCGACCACGTACATCCAGGCGATCTTGTGCCGGGTCTGGGTCAGCAGGGCGATCAGACCCGGGCTCGCGGAGGCCTGGGCCAGCGTCTCGTGGAACCAGCTCCCCAGGGAGCGCAGGTCCTCCCCCCGGCCCCGGCCGGCCCGCTCCCGGCCCAGCCTGACCAGCCCCCGCAGCACCTTGAGGTGGCCGTCGGTGCGCCGCCGGGCGGCCCGGGAGGCCGCGAGCGGCTCCAGCAGCATCCGCAGCTCCAGGAGGTCGGCGGCCTCCTGCGCGGTCGGCTCGGCCACACAGGCGCCCGCGTGCCGCCGCGTGGTGACGAAGCCCTCGGACTCCAGGGTCCGCAGCGCCTCGCGGACCGGAACGCGCGAGACCCCGTAGCGGCGGGCGAGCACCTCCTCGGTCAGCCGGCCGCCCGGACCGAAGAAACCGGAGACGATGTCGTCGCGAATCGCTGTGCACACCGCGTGCGCCGGAATACGCAAGGCCGGACCTCCGCTGGTTTCGTTTCGGTTTATCGTGGCCGTGCCGCGACTCTATTGCAATACGCGGCGGGTTTACGAGCGGGTGCGGAAAGAGGGCCGGAAATACGAGGAAGGCCCCGGCTCGGTGAGCCGGGGCCTTCCTCGGTGAAGCGTGCCGCGTGCGTGCGGGTCAGACGCCGACGCCGTGGTTGCGCAGGTACGTCAGCGGGTTGATGTCCGTGCCGTACGTGGCGCCGGTGCGGGCCTCGAAGTGCAGGTGCGGGCCGCTGGAGTTGCCCGTGGAGCCCGACAGGCCGATCTGCTGGCCCGGGGTGACCGTCTGGCCGGCGGAGACGCTCAGCGACATCAGGTGCCCGTACTGGGTGTAGGTGCCGTCGTTGTGGCGGATGACGACGTTGTTGCCGTACGCGCCGCCCCAGCCGGCCTCGACGACGGTGCCCGCGCCCACGGCGTGGACGATGCTGCCCTCGTCGGCGTGGAAGTCGATGCCCGTGTGGCTGCCGGAGGACCACATGCCGCCGCCCGCGCCGTACTGGGTGCTGACGTAGGAGCCGTCCACCGGGGCGACGAAGGTGTTGAGGCGCTTGCGGGCCTCTTCCTGGGCGGCCTTCTCGGCGGCCTCGCGCTCGGCCTTCTCCTTGGCCTCGGCGGCGCGCTTGGCCTCGGAGGCCCGCGTCTTCGCCTCGGCCTCGGCCTGCGCCTGCGCGGCGACGGCCTCGGCGGCGCTCTGCTGGGTGGCGGCCTGGACCTCGATGTCGTCCTGCAGACCGTCGGCGACGACGATCGCGTTCTGACCGGTGTCCTCCATGGACGGGGAGCTGCTGTGGTCCGCCGCGAAGGCCGGAGCGGCCAGGGTGCCGACCACGCCCGTGGTGGCGAGGGCGGCGACGCCGGCGAAGCCGGCGGTCTTGCGGCTCAGACGGCTGGAACCACGGTGCTTACCAGAACCGGCGGCACGACTGCCAAACGCCATGAAGGGGGTGATCCTTTCCTTCCCTCTCGCCTACCGGGTTAGCTGACGGGTTCGGAGCAGGAAGGTCTCCTACGGGCCTCCTCTGGCGAGGGGGTCCGATTCACCCCAGGGACATGTGGGTCCCCGGCTCCCCAGGCTCGCGCCTGACGGGGACTCGGCGATCGCTGTCCGGTGCCGCGGGTGCGGCGGTTACAACTGACGAACAGCACGGCCGACGCTAGGCGGATCATCAGTCAATCGCCAAACAGACGAGCGGTTTTGTTGCGTACGCCACACCGCATACCTGCAACCACGCCACCAAACGGACAAAGGGGGCTCCGGCGGATGTTCCGCCGGAGCCCCCCTGGAAACGGGCCGGAGCCCGGCCCGTCTCGGGCCCCCCGCCGCTCAGTTGGAGACGACGGTGACCTCACCGATCCCGAGGGCCAGGACGGGCTCCTCGATCTGCGCGGCGTCGCCCACCAGGATGGTGACCAGACGGTCCACCGGGAAGGCGTTCACCACGGCCGAAGTGGCCTCCGCCGTACCGGTTTCGGCCAGCCGCGCGTACAGCCGCGCCTGGTAGTCGTCCGGCAGCTCCTGCTCCACCTGGTCGGCGAGCGTGCCGGCGACGGAGGCGGCCGTCTCGAACTTCAGCGGGGCCACGCCCACCAGGTTCTGCACCGCCACGTCCCGCTCGGCGTCGGTCAGGCCGCCCTCCGCGAGGGTCCGCAGCACCTTCCACAGGTCCTCCAGCGCCGGACCCGTGTTGGGGGTGTCCACCGAACCGCTGATGGCGAGCATCGAGGCGCCCTTGCCGTCGGCGGTCGAGCGCAGCACCTGCCCGAAGGCGCGCACGCCGTAGGTGTAGCCCTTCTCCTCGCGCAGCACCTTGTCCAGGCGGGAGGTGAGGGTGCCGCCGAGGCAGTAGGTGCCGAGGACCTGCGGGGCCCAGACGATGTCGTGCCGGTCCGGGCCGATCCGGCCGATCAGCAGCTGCGTCTGGACGGCGCCGGGCCGGTCCACGATGACCACGCGGCCCGTGTCGTCGGCCGTCACCGGCTGCACCGGGCGGGCCGGGGCGGTGTCGCCGGTCCAGGCGCCCAGGGTGTCCGCCAGCAGGGCGTCCAGGTCGATGCCGGTCAGGTCGCCGACGACCACCGCGGTGGCGGTGGAGGGGCGTACGTGGGCCTCGTAGAAGGCGCGTACGGCACCGGAGTCGATCCGCGCGACCGTGTCCTCGGTTCCCTGGCGCGGGCGGGACATCCGCAGCGCGGCCGGGAACAGCTCCTTGGAGAGCTCCTTGGCGGCGCGGCGCTGCGGGTTGGCCAGCTCGTGCGGGATCTCGTCGAGCCGGTTGCGCACCAGGCGGTCGACCTCGCTGTCGGCGAAGGCGGGCGCGCTCAGGGCCTCGGCGAGCAGGGCGAGCGCCTTGGGCAGCCGGGAGGCCGGGACCTCCAGGGAGACCCTCAGGCCGGGGTGGTCGGCGTGGGCGTCGAGGGTGGCGCCGCAGCGCTCCAGCTCGGCGGCGAACTCCTCGGCGGAGTGCTTGTCGGTGCCCTCCGACAGGGCACGGGCCATGATGGTGGCCACCCCGTCGAGGCCCTCGGGCTCGGCGTCCAGCGGGGCCGCGAGGTTGACCTCGACCGCCACCACCTGCTGGCCGGGGCGGTGGCAGCGCAGCAGGGTCAGGCCGTTGGACAGCGTGGAGCGCTCCGGGGCCGGGAAGGCCCACGGCTTCGCCTCGCCGGCCTGCGGCCGCGGGTGGAAGGTCATCGTGACGGCTGCGGTGTCGCTCACTGCTCCGCCCCCTCGTTCTCGTCGTGCTGCTCGGTCTCGTGGGCCTCGGCGCCGGCCAGCGGCTCGTAGACCAGCACCGCGCGGTTGTCGGGGCGCAGCCTGGCCGCGGCCACGGCCTGCACCTCCTCGGCGGTGACGTCCAGCACCCGCTGGACGGCGGTCAGGGCGAGCTGGGGGTCGCCGAACAGCACCGCGAAGCGGCACAGTTCGTCGGCGCGGCCGGCCACGGTGCCGAGCCGGTCCAGCCACTCGCGCTCCAGCTGCGCCTGCGCGCGCTCCATCTCCTCGGCCGTCGGGCCCTCGGCGGCGAACCGCGCGAGCTCCTCGTCGACGGCCGCCTCGATGGCGGGCACCTCGACGCCGCTGGAGGTCTTGACGTCCAGCCAGCCCAGCGAGGGCGCGCCGGCCAGGCGCAGCATGCCGAACCCGGCCGCCACGGCCGTCTGGTCACGGCGTACCAGGCGGTTGTGCAGGCGCGAGGACTCACCGCCGCCCAGCACGGTCAGCGCCACGTCGGCGGCGTCGCACTCGCGGGTGCCGTCGTGCGGCAGGCGGTAGGCGGCCATCAGCGCACGCGCCGGGACCTCCTCGACGATCTCCTCGCGCAGCTGCCCGCCCATGGTCTCCGGGAGCGAGCCGTCGCGCGGCGGCTGCTTGCCGTCGTGCGCCGGGATGGTGCCGAAGTACTTCTCGATCCAGGCGAGGGTCCGCTCCGGGTCGATGTCGCCGACGACCGACAGCACGGCGTTGTTGGGCGCGTAGTACGTACGGAAGAAGTCGCGCGCGTCCTCCAGGGACGCCGCGTCCAGGTCGGCCATCGAGCCGATCGGGGTGTGGTGGTACGGGTGGCCCTCCGGGTAAGCGAGGGCGGTCAGCTTCTCGAACGCGGTGCCGTAGGGGACGTTGTCGTACCGCTGGCGGCGCTCGTTCTTGACCACGTCGCGCTGGTTCTCCATGGACTCGTCGTCCAGGGCGGCCAGCAGCGAGCCCATGCGGTCCGCCTCCAGCCACAGGGCGAGCTCCAGCTGGTGGGCCGGCATGGTCTCGAAGTAGTTGGTGCGCTCGAAGCTGGTGGTGCCGTTCAGCGAGCCACCGGCGCCCTGGACGAGCTCGAAGTGCCCGTTGCCCGGTACGCTCGCCGAACCCTGGAACATCAGGTGCTCGAAGAGGTGAGCCAGACCGGTCCGCCCCTTGACTTCGTGGCGCGAGCCGACGTCGTACCAGAGGCAGACGGCGGCGACCGGAGTGAGGTGGTCCTCGGACAGCACCACGCGCAGGCCGTTGGCCAGCCGGTGCTCGGTCGCTGTCAGGCCGCCGGAGCCGGCCTGAGCTGTGGCCGTGTGACCCATGGGCATGTGGTCCCTTCGATCGCGATGCAGAGATTTCTGTCAGACCTGCCACTGTATGCAAGCGCACCGACGGCCGGACAAGTTCCCGGGTCACTCCCCCCGACTCCGTACGGGGGACCCCCGGGGTCGGAGTCCGCGTTGTCGGTGCCTCGGGCCACAATGGTCCGCGTCAAACACGCCAGATCCCCCCAGTACCCCCCGAACCTTGGTTAAGGAGCCGCGCAGCGATGGCCCGCCGCAGCACGAAGACCCCGCCGCCGGAGGATTTCGAGGAGAAGATCCTCGACATCGACGTCGTCGACGAAATGCAGGGCTCCTTCCTCGAGTACGCGTACTCGGTGATCTACTCCCGCGCCCTGCCCGACGCCCGCGACGGCCTGAAGCCGGTGCACCGGCGCATCGTCTACCAGATGAACGAGATGGGCCTGCGGCCCGACCGGGGCTACGTCAAGTGCGCCCGCGTCGTCGGCGAGGTCATGGGCAAGCTCCACCCGCACGGCGACCAGTCGATCTACGACGCCCTCGTGCGCATGGCCCAGCCCTTCTCGATGCGGCTCCCGCTGGTCGACGGCCACGGCAACTTCGGCTCGCTCGGCAACGACGACCCGCCGGCCGCGATGCGCTACACCGAGTGCAAGATGGCCGACGCCACGTCGCTGATGACGGAGTCGATCGACGAGGACACCGTCGACTTCGCCGCCAACTACGACGGCCAGGAGCGCGAGCCCGTCGCCCTGCCGGCGGCCTACCCGAACCTCCTCGTCAACGGCGCCTCCGGCATCGCGGTCGGCATGGCCACCAACATGCCCCCGCACAACCTGGGCGAGGTCATCGCGGCCGCCCGCCACCTGATCCGGTACCCGGAGGCGGACCTGGAGGCGCTGATGCGCTTCGTGCCGGGTCCGGACCTGCCGACCGGCGGCCGGATCGTGGGCCTGTCCGGGATCAAGGACGCCTACGAGAGCGGCCGGGGCACCTTCAAGATCCGCGCGACCGTGGCCGTGGAGGACGTGACCCCGCGCCGCAAGGGCCTGGTCGTCACCGAACTGCCCTTCACGGTGGGTCCCGAGAAGGTCATCGCGAAGATCAAGGACCTCGTCGGCTCGAAGAAGCTCCAGGGCATCGCCGACGTCAAGGACCTCACGGACCGCTCGCACGGCCTGCGCCTGGTCATCGAGATCAAGAACGGCTTCCACCCCGAGGCCGTCCTGGAGCAGCTGTACAAGCTGACGCCGATGGAGGAGTCCTTCGGCATCAACAACGTCGCGCTGGTCGACGGGCAGCCGCTGACGATGGGCCTCAAGGAGCTGCTGGAGGTCTACCTCGACCACCGCTTCGAGGTCGTGCGCCGGCGCAGCGAGTTCCGCCGGGGCAAGCGCCGCGACCGGCTGCACCTGGTCGAGGGCCTGCTCGTGGCCCTGCTCGACATCGACGAGGTCATCCGGATCATCCGCGACAGCGACAACTCCGCGCAGGCCAAGGAGCGCCTGATGGAGCGCTTCTCGCTGAGCGACGTCCAGACGCAGTACATCCTGGACACCCCGCTGCGCCGCCTCACCCGCTTCGACCGGATCGAGCTGGAGTCCGAGCGCGACCGGCTGACCGGCGAGATCGACGAGCTGACCGGGATCCTGGAGTCGGACTCGGCGCTGCGCAAGCTGGTATCCGCGGAACTGGCCTCGGTGGCGAAGAAGTTCGGCACCGAGCGGCGCACCGTGCTGCTGGAGTCGGCGGGCACCTCGGTGGCGGCCGTCCCCCTGGAGGTCGCCGACGACCCGTGCCGGGTGCTGCTGTCCTCCACGGGCCTGCTGGCCCGTACCGCGAACGCCGGCCCGCTCCCCGTCGAGGAGGGCGGCGCCCGCGCGAAGCACGACGTGGTCGTCTCGCAGGTCGCGGCGACCGCCCGGGCCGACATCGGCGTCGTCACCTCGTACGGCCGTCTGCTGCGGCTCGCGGTGATCGACCTGCCGCAGCTGCCGGACACGGCGGCGGCGCCGAACCTGGCGGGCGGCGCCCCGGTCTCGGAGTTCCTCTCCGGGCTGGAGGCCGACGAGACGGTGGTCTGCCTGCTCTCCCTGGACGAGTCCTCGCAGGGCCTGGCCCTGGGCACCGAGCAGGGCGTGGTCAAGCGGGTCGTGCCCGACTACCCGGCGAACAAGGAAGAGCTGGAGGTCATCACCCTCAAGGAGGGCGACCGGATCGTCGGCGCGGTCGAGCTGCGCACGGGCGAGGAGGACCTGGTCTTCATCACCGACGACGCCCAGCTGCTGCGCTACCCGGCGGGCCAGGTGCGCCCCCAGGGCCGCCCGGCGGGTGGCATGGCGGGCATCAAGCTCTCCGAGAACGCCAAGGTGATCCACTTCTCGGCGGTGGACCCGGCCCGGGACGCCCTGGTGTTCACGGTGGCGGGCTCCCACGGCACGCTGGACGACTCGGTGCGCTCCGGCAAGCTGACCCCGTTCGACCAGTACCCGCGCAAGGGCCGGGCCACCGGCGGCGTGCGCTGCCAGCGGTTCCTGAAGGGCGAGGACCTGCTGACGCTGGCCTGGACGGGCAACGCCCCGGTCCGCGCGGCCGCGAAGAACGGCTCCCCGGCCGAACTGCCGGCCCCGGACCCGCGCCGCGACGGCTCGGGCGCCGCGCTGCCGGCCGACGTCGAGTCGCTGGCGGGGGCCGCGCTGTAGCCGTGTGAGGGGCGGTCGGGGCGGGTGGACCGGGTGGACGGAGGCGTTCCCCGGGTCACCGGCCCCGCCCGCCCACTACTGTTTTCCCGGTACACGCGGGTGGGGGGAGAGCAGAGCTGATGAGCCGTCGGTCCAGCGGGATGATCGGTGTGTGGGCCGAGGCCCAGCGACAGCAGCAGCAGACGCAGCTGATCCAGACGCGCGAGGCGGAGCGCCGGCAGCGGGCGTACGAGCGTGAGGCCGCCCGGGACCGGCGCGAGCAGCAGGCCGCGTACAAGCAGCACCGCGAGGCGGAGGCACGGCGCCGTACCGAGCAGCTGGAGGCGCAGGTGGCGGCCCTGCAGGGGCTGCTGGCCTCGGGCTGCCGGGCTCCCGCCTTCCGGATGGCCTCCCTGGTGCGGTCCGAGCAGGTCCAGCCCTTCGACCCCGGCGGCCTCGGGCATCCGGTGCCCATGCCGCAGCTGGCCCAGTTCCACCAGCACGGCGGCGGCTGGGCCCTGGGCTCGCGCGGCCGGGCGGAGCGGGAGGCCCACGACCGGTACACCCGCGCCTGGCAGGCCGCGCACGCCGCCGAGCAGGAGCGGCTGCGGCAGCTGGCGGCGTACCGGCAGCAGTACGACCAGTGGGCGGCGGAGCAGCTCGCCGGTGTCCGCCGGCACAACAGCGGCCTCACCGATCTGGCCGCCTCCCTGCGCGCCGCAGAACCCGACGCGGTGGTGGAGTACTTCTCGGCAGCCCTGTACGCCTCCACGGCCTGGCCCGGGGAGCTGCCCCGGCAGGTGTCGGCGGCGTACGACCCGGCGGCGCGCCAGCTCGTCCTGGACTGGGAGCTGCCCCGGTACGAGGTGGTGCCGGAGGTGAAGGCCGTGCGGTACGTGCCGAGCACGGACCAGGACCGGGAGACGGCGCGACCGGCCACGCAGCGCCGGGCGCTGTACCGGGACCTGCTCGCCCAGTGCCTGCTGCTGGTGCTGCGCGAGCTGTACGCGGCGGACGAGTTCGGCGCCCTGGACTCGGTGGTCGTCAACGGGTTCGTGGACGACCACGATCCGGTGACGGGCCGCGAGGCGCAGCTCGTGCTGGCGACGGTGCAGGCGGCGCGCGATGCCTTCTCCGGGCTGCGGCTGGAGCAGGTGAGCGCGGTGGACTGCCTGGTCGAGGGGCTGCGGGGGCAGTTGTCGGCGCGCCCGGACCAGCTGACGGCCGTCCGGGCGGGCCGCCGGCCGGGCGAGGTCGGCGGGGACGTCGTCAGCCACGGCGGGCACGCCGCGGGCGGCGAGGACGAGCCCGACCTCTTCCAGATGGACCCGATCGCCTTCGAGAACCTGGTCGCGGAGCTCTTCCGGGCGATGGGCATGGAGGCGGTGACCACGCAGCGGTCCGGTGACGGCGGCGTGGACGTCGAGGCCGTGGACCCGGCGCCGATCCGGGGCGGGCGGATCGTCGTGCAGGTCAAGCGCTACCGCAACACCGTGCCGCCGACGGCCGTCCGGGACCTGTACGGCACGGTCCAGGACAAGGGGGCGAACAAGGGGGTGCTGGTCACCACCGCGTCCTTCGGGCCCGGGTCGTACACCTTTGCCAACGGCAAGCCGCTGGAGTTGGTTCCCGGGGCCGAGCTGGTGGAGCTGCTGCACCGGTACGGGCTGCGGGGGCGTCTGGGCGGCGGCTCCGTGCCGGCCCAGCGGACTTCCGGGGCCGCGGCGGGCACGGCCGGCGGCCCGGCCACGGTCCCGGCGGGCGGCCCGGCCGGGACGCCGACCCTGGTCGAGGTGGCTCCCGGGCCCGCCGACCGCAACGTGCTGGGCATGACCTGGTCGGGCGGGGTCGCGCTGGACGTGTGCGCGCTGGTCTGCGAGGGCGGCCGGGTGCTGAGCGAGGACCACTTCGTCTTCTTCAACAACCCGAGCACCCCGGACGGTTCGGTGCGCTCGCGTCCGTACTCCGCCCCGGACAAGGCGGCCGTCGAGGTCGGCTTCGACGACCTGCCGCAGCACGCCGACCGTCTGGTGCTGGTCGCCGCGGTGGACCCGGAGGTGAACCCGGACGCCGATCTGGCGGGCTTCACCGACGCCCGCATCCGCCTGCTGGACGCGTCGGGCGCGGAGATCGACCAGCTGGAGGTCTCCGACGGCCGGGCGGGCGAGACGGCCCTGGTACTGGGCTCCTTCCGCCGCCGCCCGGGCGGCGACTGGAAGTTCGTCCTCGGCGGCAAGGGCTACCGGGGCGGCCTGGAGGCCCTGCTGGGCGACTTCGGCGTCGAGGTGGCCTAGGCCGGGGTGTCGCCCTCCGGCGCGGGGTCGCCTTCCGGCGGGGTGTCGTCCTGCGCCGCGGGGTCGTCCCCGCGGTCGGCCGGCGCGACGTAGCGCAGGACGCCCCACATGCTCTCGGGCGGGGCCTGTTCGGGGGACTCCTCCCGGCAGGCGTCCAGCTCGCGCAGCAGGGCCGGCCCGTCGGTGCCGGAGCCGATCAGGACGAGCTGCGTGCGGCGGCGCTCCCCCCGCCCCCAGGGGCCGGGGGCGAAGCGCAGGAAGCGGCCGACCGCGTGGACCTCGTACCGTTCCCGGTGGCCGGGCACGCCGAACCAGACGAACCCCTTGATCCGGTAGAGGCCGGCCGGGCGCCGGTCGAGGAACTCGATGAAGCGGCGCGGGGACAGGGCCTGGTCGGAGGTGAACTCGACGCTCTCGTAGCGGGCGTGGGCGTGGTCCGCGTGGCCGTCGCGCCCGGTGCCGTCGGCGGCCTCCGCGAGCAGGTCCTCGAAGGACAGCTGCCCCCGCGTCTCGGTCCAGGGGCGGCGGTCGAAGAGCAGTTCCGGGTCGATCCGCCCGTGGTCGGCGCCGACCAGGGGCGTCCCGGGGGCGCAGAGCGCGGCGATCTCCCCCTCGATGCGCGCGCGTTCGGCGGGGTCCACCCGGTCGGTCTTGTTGAGGACCACCAGGTCGGCGACGGACAGGTGGCGGTCGGTCTCCGGGTGCGCTGCCCGCGTCCGGTCGAACTCAGCCGCGTCGACGACCTGCACCAGGCCGCCGTAGCGGATCGCCGGGTTCTCGTTGGCGATCAGCATCCTGACCATCTCCTGGGGCTCGGCGAGCCCGCTGGCCTCGATGACGATCACGTCGATCCGGTGGACGGGGGCGGCGAGCTTGTCCAGGTACGCGTCCAGCTCGCTGCCGTCGACGGCGCAGCACAGGCAGCCCCCGCCGAGGGAGACCATCGAGTCGCCGACCTGTCCGGCCACCGACATCGCGTCGATCTCGATCGAGCCGAAGTCGTTGACGACGACCCCGATCCGGGTGCCGCCCCGGTTGCCGAGCAGGTGGTTGAGGAGCGTGGTCTTGCCGGAGCCGAGGAATCCGGCGAGGACCACGACGGGAATGGGCTGGACGCTGTTCACCCGGACGATCGTAGTCAGCCCGCGGCGGGCACCGGCTGCGGCGGGGTGGGGCCGGTGTAGCGCGCGGCCGGGCGGATGATCTTCGAGTCGGCGGCCTGTTCCAGGACGTTCGCGCTCCAGCCCACCACCCGGGCCGCGCAGAAGGTCGGGGTGAACATCTCGCGCGGCAGCCCGCACAGCTCCATGACCACGCCCGCGTAGAACTCCACGTTGGTGTGCAGCTCCCGGCCCGGCTTCAGCTCGGCGAGGATCTCCTCCACCTGCCGTTCGACCTCGACGGCGAAGTCCACGAGCGGCCCGCCGAACTGCCGGGCGATGTCGCGCAGCATCCGCGAACGCGGGTCCTCGGTGCGGTAGACGGGGTGCCCGAAGCCCATGATCCGGTCCCCGGCCAGGACCCGCTCCCGGATCCACGGCCCGATGCGCTCCACCGTGCCGATGGCGTCCAGGGTGTCCAGGGCCCGGCTGGGCGCACCGCCGTGCAGCGGGCCGGAGAGCGCGCCGATCGCCCCGGTGAGGCAGGCGGCGACGTCGGCGCCGGTGGAGGCGATGACGCGGGCGGTGAAGGTGGAGGCGTTGAAACCGTGGTCGACGGTGGAGATCAGGTACCGCTCGACGGCGCGGGCCTTGACCGGGTCGCGCTCCTCACCGGTGAGCATCCACAGGTAGTTGGCGGCGTACGGCAGGTCGTCGCGCGGCGCGACCGGCTCCAGGCCCTGCCCGAGCCGGTGCAGGGCGGTGAGCAGGGTGGGTACGGCGGCGCAGGCGGCGAGCGCGTCGGCGGCCCGGCGCTCGGGGTCGAGGTCGTACACCGGGCGGAAGCCGGAGCAGGCGCCGAGCAGCGAGAGCGCGGTGCGCAGTCCGGCGAGGGGGCCGGAGAGGGCGGTGGCGGCGGCGAGGGCGGGGAGCGCCTCGCGGACCTGGTCGGGCAGGTGCCGCAGCCGCGCGGTCTCGGCGGCGAAGGCGGCACGCTCCGCGGCGTCCGCGGGGAGCGCGCCGCGGAACATCAGGTGCCAGACGTCCTCGAAGGTGCGGCCGGCGGCGAGCTCGACGGCCGAGTACTGGCGGTAGTGGTAGAAGCCCTCGCGGCCCCGGACGTCACCGAGCTGGGTCTCGGTGACCACGACTCCCGCGAGACCGCGGGGTACTTCGACGGTGGTGTTCATGGATTGACCATCCATCCTTGATCTGATCGATGTCAATATTGATCCGATCAACATATGTAGGGTGTGCATCATGAGCGAAGACCAGAGGCGGCTCACCACCCGGGAGGCCGCGCAGGTCCTCGGGGTGAAGCCCGCGACCGTGTACGCGTACGTCAGCCGGGGCCAGCTGGGCAGCCGCCGCGACGCGGTCGGCCGGGGCAGCACCTTCGACGCGCGGGAGGTGGAGGCCCTGGCCAGGCGCAGCCGGCGGGAGGCCGCCGCGCCCGCCGGGGAGCTCTCCGTACGCACCGCGCTCACCCTCATCGAGGCCGACCGGTACTTCTTCCGCGGTGTCGACGCCGTCGAGCTGGCCTCGCGGTACCCGTACGAGGAGGTCGCCGAGTGGCTCTGGACCGGGGCCCTGCCGCACGGGGCCCGGTTCACCGCTCCCCCGGAGGCGCTCGCCGCCGCCCGGCGGGCGGTGGCCGCCCTGCCCGAGCACAGCGGGCCCCTGGACCGGCTCCGGGTCGCGGTCGCCGCCGCGGCGGTGGTGGACCCGCTGCGCTTCGACCTGTCCGAGGAAGCGGTACTCGGCTCCGCGCGCTGCCTGATCCCGACGCTGGTCGGCGCCCTGCCGGGAGCGGAGGCGGCCCGGGCCCCCGAGGACGGTGAACGGCTCGCCCGGGCGCTGTGGCCCCGGCTGACCGGACACGAGCCGGACCCGGTGGCCGTCGACGCCCTGGACCTGGCGCTGGCCCTGCTGGTCGACCACGACCTGGCCGCCTCCACCCTCGCGGTGCGGGTGGCCGCCTCGGCGCGGGCCCACCCGTACGCGGTCGTCTCGGCCGGGCTCGGCGCCCTGGAGGGCCCCTTGCACGGGGCGGCCGGGCGGCTCGCGCACGGGATGCTGGCGGAGGTGCTGGAGCGGGGCGGGGCCGCGCCCGTGGTGGCGGAGCACCTGCGCGCGGGGCGCCGGGTGCCCGGGTTCGGCCACCGCCTGTACCAGGGCGAGGACCCGAGGGCGCGGGCCCTGTTCGACCACCTGGAGGGGCTCCCGGCGGCCGCGTCGGCGCTCGGCGCGGCACGGGACGTCGCGGCGGTGATGGCCCGGCACGGCCTGCACCCCAACGTCGACCTGGCGCTGGCCGTGCTGACGGTGTCCTGCGGGATGACCGCCGAGGCCGGCGAGACGGTCTTCGCCGTCGCCCGGACGGCGGGCTGGATCGCGCACGCGCTGGAGGAGTACCAGGAGCGCCCCCTGCGCATGCGCCCCAGCGGCCACTACACCGGCCCCCGCCCACCCCGCCCCCTGCCCTGACCACCGGCCCCCACCCCCGACAGCACAGCCCGCCGGGCCACGGCCCAGGCGGCCCTTGTCCCAGACGGCCATGAGCCCAGGCCACCACAGGCCCGGGCGGCCGTGAGCCCAGGCGGCCCTGGACCCAGGCGGCCCTGGTCCCAGGCGGCATGAGCCCAGGCGGCCCTGGTCCCAGGCGGCATGAGCCCAGGCGGCCCTGGCCCCAGACGGCCATGAGCCCCGGCAGCCATGAGCCCCGGCGGCCACAGGCCCCGGCGGCCACAGGCCCCGGCGGCCACGGGCCCCGGCGGCCACGGGCTCGGGCGGCGACCTCCGGGTGGGGCTTCTCATAGACGGGGGAAATTCCGCTTACGCCCCCGCCGACCTACGGTGCTAGTCATGCGGTTCCTCCCCACGGGCGCTCGGCGCCTCGGGCTGCCCCGACGGGCCGTCTCGCAGATCCTGCTGACCCAGCTGGCCATCGCGGCCGGCGTCGCCGTGCTGGCGACCGGGCTCTTCCTGGCCCCCCTCAGCGGCCAGCTGGACGACCAGGCGATGCGGCGGGCCCTGGCCATCGCGCAGAGCACGGCCGCGGACCCGTCCCTGGCCGCCGACCTCCTGCGGTCGCAGCCGACCGCCGACAGCCCCGTCCAGTCCGCGGCCGAGCGGATCCGCAGGGCGACGGGCGCCGAGTACGTGGTGGTCCTCGACCTCCACGGCATCCGCCGCTCCCACCCCAGCCCCGACCGGATCGGACGGCCCGTCTCCACCGACCCCAGTGACGCCCTCGCCGGCCACGAGGTGATGGAGATCGACGAGGGCACCCTCGGCCGCTCCGCCCGCGGCAAGGTCCCCCTGGTCGCCGCCGACGGGGAGGTCGTCGGCGCCGTCTCGGTCGGCATCGCCTACGACAGCGTCCGCGACCGGCTGCTCGGCGCCATCCCCGGACTGCTCGCCTACGCCGGCGGCGCCCTGGCGGCCGGTGCGCTGGCCGCCTACCTGCTCTCCCGCCGGATCCAGCGGCAGACCCGCGACCTGGCCTTCTCCGACATCGCGGGGCTCCTCGCGGAGCGCGAGGCCATGCTCCACTCCATCCGCGAGGGCGTGATCGCCCTCGACCCCGACGACCGGGTGCGCCTCGTCAACGACGAGGCCGCCCGGCTGCTGGGCCTGCCCCCGGACAGCGCCGCCGTCCTCGCCGGCCGGCCCCTGGACGAGGTCCTCGGCGCGGGCCGCACCAGCGACGTCCTGACCGGCCGGGTCACCGGCCGGGACCTGCTCACCGTCCAGGGCCCCCGCGTCCTGGTCGCCAACCGGATGCCGACCGCCGACGGCGGGGCCGTCGCCACCCTGCGCGACCGCACCGAGGTGGAACGCCTGGGCCGCGAACTGGACTCCACCAAAGGCCTGATCGACGCCCTGCGCGCCCAGGACCACGAACACGCCAACCGCCTCCACACCCTCCTCGGCCTGCTCGAACTGGGCCTGCACGAGGAAGCCGTCGACTTCGTCAACGAGGTCGTCGGAGTCCACCGCACCACCGCCGAACAGGTCACCGAAAAGGTCCACGATCCCCTGCTCGCGGCCCTCCTCGTGGGCAAGGCGACCGTCGCCGCCGAGCGCGGCGTCGCCCTGCGCCTCGCCCCGGACGCCCTCCTCCCCGACCGCCTGGTGGACCCGGGTGGCCTCGTCACGATCCTCGGCAACCTCGTCGACAACGCCCTGGACGCGGCGGCCGGCTCGGCCGCACCCCTGGTCGAGGTCGACATCCGCGCGCAGGGACGCACGGCCGTGCTGCGGGTGCGCGACAGCGGCCCGGGGATCCCCGCCGGCCGGCACGAGGAGATCTTCACCGAGGGCTGGTCGACCAAGAAGCCCGAAGCCCACCGCGAGCGCGGGCTGGGGCTGGCCCTCGTACGCCGCCTCGCGGAGCGGCAGGGCGGCAGCGCCCGGGCCGGGTCGGCAGAGGACGGAGGGGCGGAATTCTCCGTCGTGCTCCCGGAGGCCCTGCGGTGAACGAGACCCCGATCCACGTATTGGTCGTCGACGACGACATGCGTGTTGCCAGGATCAACGCGGCCTACGTGGCGAAGGTTCCCGGTTTCCGGATCTGCGGCGAAGTCCATTCGGCGGCCGAGGCCCTGGACTTCCTCACCGCCCGCCCGGTGGACCTGGTCCTCCTCGACCACCACCTCCCGGACGAGAACGGCCTCGCCCTGGTGCGCCGCCTGCGCCAGCTCGGCCACCACACCGACGTGATCATGGTCACGGCGGCCCGGGACCTGGCCACCGTCCAGGCGGCCATGCGGCTCGGCGCCCTCCAGTACCTGGTCAAGCCGTTCACCTTCGCCGGGCTGCGCGCCAAGCTGGAGGCCTACGCCTCGCTGCGCCGCTCCCTCTCCGGCGGCGGCGAGGCCGAACAGGCCGAGGTCGACCGGATCTTCGGCGCCCTCGCCGCGGCGGGCACCCCGAACGAGCTGCCCAAGGGGCACTCCCCCACCACCGCGGAGCTGGTCCGCCAGGTCCTGCGCGCCGCCGAAGGCCCGCTGTCCACCCAGCAGATCGCCGACCGCGCCGGCATCAGCCGGCAGACCGCCCAGCGCTACCTGAAGCTCCTGGACCGGGCGGGCCGGGTCACCCTGGCCCTGCGCTACGGCGAGACCGGCCGCCCCGAACACCGCTACACCTGGCGCCCGTCGGACACCCCGTAGAGCCCGGGGACCGCCTCACACCGCGCCGGCCCCGGTCAGCGACCGGACCTCCGTCTCGGCGTACTTGCGCTCGTCCGCCTCCTCCGCGGAGGTCATGGTGCCCAGCCAGCCCGCGAGGAAGCCGAGCGGGATCGAGACGATGCCCGGGTTCTGGAGCGGGAAGTACTGGAAGTCCACGCCCGGGAAGAGGGACTCCGGGCTCCCGGAGACGACGGGCGAGAGGACCACCAGCAGCACCGCCGGGACCAGCCCCCCGTACACCGACCACACCGCCCCCCGCGTGGTGAAGCCCCTCCAGAACAGCGAGTACAGCAGCACCGGCAGGTTCGCCGAGGCGGCCACGGCGAAGGCCAGCCCCACCAGGAAGGCCACGTTCAGGTCCTGCGCGAGCAGTCCGAGGGCGATGGCCACCGCCCCGATCCCGACGGCGGCGACCCGCGCCACGGCCACCTCGCTGCGCTGCCGGGCGTGGCGGCGCTTGAGGGAGGCGTACAGATCGTGCGCGACGGAGGCCGACGAGGCCAGGGTGATCCCGGCGACCACCGCGAGGATGGTCGCGAAGGCGATGGCGGCGACGACCGCGAACAGCACCGCGCCCCCGGTCGACTCGGCGCCCCCGCCCAGGAACGCCGCCAGCAGCGGTACGGCCGTGTTCCCGGAGGCGTTCGAGGCCCGCACCTCCTCGGGGCCCACCAGCGCGGCCGCCCCGAAGCCGAGGACGACGGTCATCAGGTAGAAGCCCCCGATCAGCGCGATCGCCCACACCACCGACCGGCGGGCGGCCCGCGCGGTCGGCACCGTGTAGAAGCGCGACAGGATGTGCGGCAGCCCCGCCGTGCCCAGCACCAGCGCGAGGCCGAGGCTCATGAAGTCGACCCGGGCGGTCCAGCCGCCGCCGTACTTGAGGCCGGGGCTCAGGAAGCGGGCCCCGTGCCCGCTGCGTTCGGCGGCGCCGGTGAGCAGCTGGTCGAGGTTCCCGTGGAAGCGGAGCAGGACGAGCACGGTCAGGGCGACGGCCCCGCCCATCAGCAGCACGGCCTTGACGATCTGGATCCAGGTGGTGGCCCGCATCCCGCCGAAGGTCACGTAGACCACCATCAGTGCCCCGACGCCGATCACGGTCAGGGTCCGGGCGGCGGGGCCCGAGTCCGAGAGCAGCAGGCCCACCAGGCTGCCCGCCCCGACCATCTGCGCCACCAGGTAGAGCACGGAGACGACCACCGAGGAGGTTCCCGCGGCGATCCGGACGGGCCGCTCGCTCATCCGGGCGGCCACCACGTCGGCGAGGGTGAAGCGGCCGCAGTTGCGCACCAGTTCGGCGACCAGGAAGAGCACCACCAGCCAGGCGACGAGGAAGCCGACGGAGTAGAGCAGGCCGTCGTAGCCGAAGAGGGCGATCAGCCCGGAGATCCCCAGGAAGGAGGCGGCGGACATGTAGTCGCCGGCGATGGCGAAACCGTTCTCCATCGGGGAGAACAGCCGCCCGCCCGCGTAGAACTCCTCGGCCGAGCCGTGCCGGTTGCGGCTGACCCAGGTCGTGATGCCGAGGGTGACCGCGATGAAGGCGCTGAACAGGATCAGCGCGAGGGTCTGGTGTTCGGTGGTCACGCGCCCTCCCCCCGGACCGTCCTGGTCCGCGGCCCGCCGCGCTCCTGCTCGCGCGCGGCCGCCCGGTCCTGTGCGCGCTCCTGCACGCGTTCCTGCTCGAAGACCGTCCAGCGCAGGTCGAGCGCGGCCCGGTCCCGGCGCAGCCGCGCGTGCCTGGCGTACGCCCAGGTCAGCAGGAAGGTGCTGAGGAACTGGCCGAGGCCGGCCAGCAGGGCCACGTTGACCGCGCCGGCCACGGGCCGGGCCATGAGCCCGGGTGCCGCGGTCGCGGCGACCACGTAGGCGACGTACCAGAGGAAGAAGCCGGCGGTCGCGGGGACGACGAACCCCCGGTAGCGGCCGCGGACCTCCTGGAAGGCGGCGCTGCGCTGCACTTCGAGGTAGATCTCGGACGCGCCGGGCGCCGCCCGGCCTCCGGGGACCAGGGCTGCCTGGGCCGGGACCGTGTCCTCGCCCTCGCCCCAGCCGACGGCCAGTGCGTCGTACCAGGGGTCGTCCAGCCGGATCGTTCCGGCATCACGACCTTCGTGCTTGTCCACCGAACTCTCCTTGTCCGCCGCCGCATTGGCCGCGTGCCCACAAGGATGTGCCGGTTGGTCGGTTTCCGGACTGATGTACCGGTGCTCTTCACCCCTTCAGGTGATGGAAGGAGCGGCACCGGTGTGCCGGAACGCCGTTTCCGCATCCGCGGTACCGGCCGTGGCCGGCCGGTACCGCGCAGGGGTCAGGCGTCGATGCGCGAGCGGTCGAGGGTCGCCGCGGAGCCGGTGATGAACTCCTTGCGCGGGGCCACCTCGTTGCCCATGAGCAGGTCGAAGACCTGCTCGGCGGAGTCGAGGTCGCCGATGTTGATCCGCCGCAGGGTGCGGTGGCGGGGGTCCATGGTGGTCTCCGCCAGCTGGTCCGCGTCCATCTCGCCGAGGCCCTTGTAGCGCTGGATGGCGTCCTTGTACCGGATGTTCTTGCGCTGGTACTCCAGCAGGGTCTGGCGCAGCTCGTTGTCCGAATACGTGTAGACGTACTTGTCCTGGCCCTTCTTGGGCTGGACCAGCTCGATCCGGTGCAGCGGCGGCACGGCCGCGAAGACCCGGCCCGCCTCGACCATCGGGCGCATGTACCGCTGGAAGAGCGTGAGCAGCAGGCAGCGGATGTGCGCGCCGTCGACGTCGGCGTCGACGAGGAGCACGATCTTCCCGTAGCGGGCGGCGTCGATGTCGAAGGTGCGGCCGGAGCCGGCTCCTATGACCTGGATGATCGCGCCGCACTCGGCGTTCTTGAGCATGTCCGAGACCGAGGACTTCTGGACGTTGAGGATCTTGCCCCGGATCGGCAGCAGCGCCTGGAACTCGGAGTTCCGCGCGAGCTTGGCCGTACCGAGGGCGGAGTCGCCCTCGACGATGAAGAGCTCGCTGCGGTCCACGTCGTCGCTGCGGCAGTCGGCCAGCTTGGCCGGCAGCGAGGAGGACTCCAGCGCGGTCTTGCGGCGCTGCGCCTCCTTGTGCTGGCGGGCCGCGATCCGGGTCCGGGCGGCCGCGACGATCTTCTCCATCACGGCGCGGGCCTGCTGCTTGTCGTCGCGCTTGGTGGAGGTCAGGAAGGCCTTGAGCTCCTTGGCGACGACGGCGGCCACGATCCTGGTCGCCGCGGAGGTGCCGAGCACCTCCTTGGTCTGGCCCTCGAACTGCGGCTCGGCGAGGCGGACGGTCACGACCGCGGTCATGCCCTCCATCGCGTCGTCCTTGACCACGTCGTCCTCGGCGACGCGCAGCAGCTTCGCCGAGCGCAGCACCTCGTTCACGGTCTTGGTGACCGCGCGCTCGAATCCGGAGACGTGGGTGCCGCCCTTGGGGGTGGCGATGATGTTCACGAAGGACTTGACGCCGGTCTCGTACCCCGTGCCCCAGCGCAGGGCGATGTCCACGCCGAGCTCGCGGGTGACCTCGGTGGGGGTCATGTGGCCGCGGTCGTCGAGGACGGGGACGGTCTCCTTGAAGGTGCCGGTGCCGGTCAGGCGCAGCACGTCGCAGACGGCCTTGTCCTGCGCCAGGTACTCGCAGAACTCGCTGATGCCCCCGTCGAACCGGAAGGTCTCCTCGGTCTTGCCGGCGCCGTCGATGCCGCGCTCGTCGCGGACGACGATGGTCAGGCCGGGGACGAGGAAGGCGGTCTGGCGGGCGCGCTGGTAGAGGGTCTCCAGGGAGAGCCGGGCGTCCTTGAGGAAGATCTGGCGGTCGGCCCAGTAGCGGATCCGGGTGCCCGTCTTGCCCTTGGCGATCCGCTTGGCCTTGCGCAGGCCGTTCGCCGGGTCGAAGGGGCTCTCGGGGCCCTGCTCGGTGAAGACGCCCGGGACGCCGCGGCGGAAGCTGATGGCGTGGGTGGAGCTGTTCCGGTCGACCTCGACGTCCAGGCGGGCGGAGAGGGCGTTGACCACGGAGGCGCCGACGCCGTGCAGGCCGCCGGAGGCCGCGTAGGAGCCCCCGCCGAACTTGCCGCCGGCGTGCAGCTTGGTCATGACGACCTCGACGCCGGACAGGCCGGTCTTGGGCTCGACGTCGACCGGGATGCCGCGGCCGTTGTCGCGGACCTCGACCGAGGCGTCGTCGTGGAGGATCACCTCGATGTGGTCGCAGTAGCCGCCCAGGGCCTCGTCGACGGAATTGTCGATGATCTCCCAGAGGCAGTGCATCAGGCCTCGGCTGTCGGTGGAGCCGATATACATGCCGGGGCGCTTGCGGACGGCCTCGAGGCCTTCGAGGACGAGCAGGTGCCGCGCGGTGTAGTTGGAACCGTCCCGGTCTGCTCCGGACAGCAGCGCGCTGGAAGGCACGGACGTGTCGGCGGTCACGCAGTTCGCTCCTCGCTGAATTTCTTTTCTGGCCCGGTCGGGCGCAGGGGTGGCTGGGTCGCCGGTCGAAGGGTACCGAGGCCTGGTAGAGCCGATGCAACGCCACCCTCGTGGGTTCCACAGCCTAGTGCAGATCCGCACGGATGTTCGATCCCCCGTGGGGGTGAAGCAAACATCACGTTCCCTTCGACGCATGAACCATTTAGGGTTCGGGCACGTCCTCATGAACAACCGGCACTCACGCCGGGAGGACGAGAACTGCTACAGCGAACGACTGACAACGCGAAACCGTAAAGCAACGCAATACGGCTCCTTCGCCGCCAACCGGCAGCAGCCGGCCAGCTTCGGAAGGAAGTTTCGAGGAAAAGCCGCGAGCGGGAACGTTTTCGGCCTGGTTGGATGTTGACCCTGGTACGACAGCTCGTCGAGCTAGAGAAGAGGCGACGTGACTACTGTTCTGACACCCGCGACCCCGCTGACGGCCGCTGACCGATGCGACCGTTGCGGCGCCCAGGCATATCTGCGCGTCGTCCTCCTGAGCGGTGGTGAACTGCTCTTCTGCGCCCACCACGGGCGTAAGTTCGAGCCGGAACTCAAGAAGATCGCCGCGGAAATACAGGATGAGACCGAGCGGCTTACGTCCGCTCCGGCCGCCGCTGCGGCCGACGAGGACCGCTGACACAAGGCCTGAACCTCGCATCCGACGAGCCAGGACCGGCCAGGCCGGTCGACGGGCGGCACCCCTGAGACCCAAGGGCGCCGCCCGTCCTCATGTCCGCAGGCGCCCGGGGATGCCGGAGCCCTGCCGCCGAGTCCGCCCCTGGCGGCCCCGGCGCCCCTTCCCGGGGTTTGCGGGGCGCCTGGGGCCCCTCCGGGCACCTCGTGCGGTGCCCTAGACCCCGCTCGGCCGCGCGTGCCTCTCCGGGCCGCTCACGAAGCCGACGAGCGGTGCGATCCGGGTGTACACCCCCGGGCTGTCGGCGCGCCCGCAGCCGCGCCCCCAGGACACCAGCCCGATGAGCCGCCCCTGGGCCACCAGCGGGCCGCCGCTGTCCCCCTGGCAGGCGTCCTTGCCACCGGCGCGGTCTCCCGCGCACACCATGGAGTCCTCCCGGTACTGCCCGTCCGAGTCCCCCGGGTACGCCCGCCGGCAGACCTCGTCGGCAAGTACGGTGACCCGCGCCGCCCGCAGCCCGTACGCGTAGTCGCCGAAGCCGCTGGTGTCGCCCCACCCGTACACGGCCGCCTCGGTGCCCTCGCCGTAGGCGGGGTGGCCGGCCCCGGCCAAGGGGAGCACGTGGTCCGCGGGCACCGCTTCGGCCAGCTCCAGCACGGCGAGGTCCCCGGCGTTCGTCCCGGGGTCGTAGGCCGGGTTGACCCGGGCCCCGACCACCGCGATCTCGCGGCCCTCGGGCGCGCGGAGCTCCGTACGCCCGGTGATCACGCGGAAGTCGGCGACGGATTCGACCGGCCCCCCGAGCACCTGGCGGCCCAGGCAGTGGGCGGCCGTCACCACGGTCGTCGGCGCGACGATCACACCGCCGCAGAACTGCCCGTCACGGATACCTCCGAACCGGTCACGGCTGGCGAGGGCCACCACCCAGGGACTGTCGGCGACCCGTACCGGGCTCCCGCCTATGACCACGCTGTCCGCGGCCGCCCTGGGGGCCTGGGCCAGCGGCGCCGCCGCCGCTCCCGCCACCAGGGTCAGAGCGCCCGCCAGGGCACGGGCGAAGGGACGACGCATGAGGCCTCCTGACTCTGAGTGTGCTCGACTACACCCAGAGTGGGATGCCATGAGGATATGCGCACCTGCTGCCCCGGGACCGGCCCCGGAGCGGGCCGGGGCGGTCGAAGGCAGGTCGCGGACCGCCCGGCGCGGGGTCGAGGCCCGGTCGGGGCCCGCCCCGGCCGGGAGGCGGCCCGCCGCCGGGCCGGGCCGCTGCGGACCGGATCAGTCCAGGTAGTCGCGCAGGACCTGCGAGCGCGACGGGTGGCGCAGCTTCGACATGGTCTTGGACTCGATCTGGCGGATGCGCTCACGGGTCACCCCGTAGACCTTGCCGATCTCGTCCAGGGTCTTGGGCTGACCGTCGGTGAGTCCGAAGCGCATCGAGACCACGCCCGCCTCGCGCTCGCTCAGGGTGTCGAGGACGGAGTGGAGCTGCTCCTGCAGGAGCGTGAAGCTCACGGCGTCGGCCGGGACGACCGCCTCGGAGTCCTCGATGAGGTCGCCGAACTCGCTGTCGCCGTCCTCGCCGAGCGGGGTGTGCAGGGAGATCGGCTCGCGGCCGTACTTCTGGACCTCGATGACCTTCTCGGGGGTCATGTCGAGTTCCTTGGCCAGCTCCTCCGGGGTGGGCTCGCGGCCCAGGTCCTGGAGCATCTGGCGCTGCACCCGGGCGAGCTTGTTGATCACTTCGACCATGTGCACCGGGATGCGGATGGTGCGGGCCTGGTCCGCCATGGCGCGGGTGATCGCCTGGCGGATCCACCAGGTCGCGTAGGTGGAGAACTTGTAGCCCTTGGTGTAGTCGAACTTCTCGACCGCACGGATCAGGCCCAGGTTCCCCTCCTGGATCAGGTCCAGGAAGAGCATGCCGCGGCCGGTGTAGCGCTTGGCCAGCGAGACCACGAGGCGGAGGTTGGCCTCCAGGAGGTGATTCTTGGCGCGTCGGCCGTCCTCGGCGATGATCTCCAGCTCGCGCTTGAGCTTGGGGGCCAGCTTGTCGGAGTTCGCCAGCTTGTCCTCGGCGAACAGGCCCGCCTCGATGCGCTTGGCGAGCTCGACCTCCTGCTCGGCGTTGAGGAGGGGGACCTTGCCGATCTGCTTGAGGTAGTCCTTGACGGGGTCGGCGGTGGCGCCGGCCACGACGACCTGCTGGGCGGGGGCGTCGTCCTCGTCGTCGGAGATGACGAAGCCCTTGTTCTCGCCGCCCTCGTCCTCCTCCTCGGCTTCCGCCTTCACGGCGTCGGGGCCCTCGTCGAGGGCCTCTTCGTCGCCCTCGGCGGCGTCCTTCTTGGCGGCGGTCTTCTTCGCCGCCGTCTTCTTCGCGGCGGTCTTCTTGGCGGGTGCGGCCTTCTTGGCCGCCGTCTTCTTCGCCGCCGTCTTCTTCGCGGCGGGCTCGGCTGCGGGCTCCCCGGCGAGCGCGTCGGCGGTGTCGGGGTCCGCGGCCCCCGCCTCCGCCTCCGCCACGGTGTCGGCCACTGCCGGGGCGGCCGCCGTCTTGGCCGCGACGGTCTTCGTCGCCGTCCGCTTCGCGGGAGTCTTCGCTGCGACGCTCTTGCGTGGGGTGCGCTTGGGCGACTCCGCGGCACTGACCATCAGCGTCACACCCTCTTCCTCGAGGATCTGGTTGAGGCTGCGCAGGACATTCTTCCACTGGGTCGCAGGAATCTGGTCAGCCTCGAAGGCCCGACGCACGTCATCGCCGGCGATCTGCCCCTCGGCCTTGCCCCGCTCGATGAGCGCCATCACAGACTCGGAATCGGCGATCTCCGGCGGGAGCGTACGGGATGTGCTGGCCGACACGAACAACCTCTCGGAACGATGGGAACGGCTTCCGACCCCGGCCTGGTGCTGGACCGGAGCCGACGACCACCGACTGGGGATGGGCCGGGGGCGCGGGCAGGGGCCGGGGAGCTGCACAGCACCCCCAAGGGCTGCTGTCTTCCCTCCGTCGGCCATCACCTCTTACGTCATCGCGTGACGTCGCGGAGCGTTACGCCCAATCTTCGTGTCCCCGATACGGCCCTTCGTGGCCTCCGTCACACCGTGTGCGCGGGCATGCCGGTCGCGCGGTCGTCCGCGCTCGCTGGGGGCCGCTCCTGCCGAGCCCCGCACACGGCTCCCGCATGCCGCTGTCGCCGGGCCCGAAAAGGGCCCGGCGACCGGTGGTGCGCTCCCACGCCCCCGTGCGTCGGAGCGTCAGTGCTCGCGCGGGGCGGGGACCACGCGCTCGACCTCCGGATGCACCGTCAGGAGCTGGCGCATGGCGCTCTCGGCACCCGCCCCGTCGCCGGAGGCCAGGGCCTCCGCCATCCGCGCGTGGTGTGCCACGCAGGTCTCGCTGGGGCGGTCGCAGGAGGTGATGGGGCTCCCCGAGACCTGGAGGGCGGCGGACACGATGCCCGAGAGGTGCTCCAGCATGCGGTTTCCCGCGACCTGGATCAGGAGCGCGTGGAATTCGTTGTCGGCGCGGGCGAAGGTGATCGCGTCACCCTGGCCGATGGCGTGGCCCATGATCTCGACCATGTCGGAGAGGCGCTGCTGGACGTCCGGGCGGCCGTGTCCGGCGGCGAGGCGGGCGGCCAGCGGCTCGATGGTCCAGCGGAGCTCGTTGAGCTCGCGGCGCTGGTCGTCGCGCTGGGGGCCGAAGGCGCGCCACTCGATGATGTCGGGGTCGAGGAGGTTCCAGTCGGCGACCGGGCGGACCCGGGTGCCCACGTTGGGGCGGGCGCTGACGAGGCCCTTGGCCTCCAGGACCCGCAGCGACTCGCGGACGACGGTGCGGGAGACCTCGAAGCGCTGGCCGATCTCCTCGGGGACCAGCGGCCGGTCCGCGCCGAGGTCGCCGGAGACGATCATCTGGCCGAGCTGCTGGACGAGTTGGCCGTGCAGTCCGCGGCCGCGGCTGCCGGCCGCCCGGCGTCCGACGCGGCTCAACTCGACGTCGGCGCCGTCCCAGTGGGGTGGTCCGACCCGGTCGGAGCCGGTGGCCTCCGCGTAGGGGTAGCGGTCGAGTTCGCCCGGGCCGGCGAGGCCGGTGTCGGCATGGCGGGCGGCGGTCATCATGGTGTGCGCAAGGGTACTCACGAATCCTTTGTCGGCCGTGCCTCCATGACCCTTGAGGTCTTTGGTGAAAAGCACACGAAAGGGTGATCGGTGCCACCTACGCAATTGACGCCTTATCGTAAGGAACCGGGCGTTTTGCGGGAAGTTGCGGTCCGCTTCGCCTGATTCCGCGCGAAGCGGACTTCTACGGTCTCCCCGCAGTCGCCTCCCGCAACGGAACGATCACCAACGGACTCTGGCACGCAGTCCTGTGAACCCATAGGCGCACAACAGGACCATCAACGACAACACCAGTGCGGTGCCCACGGGTTGGGCCATCACCCGAAGGGCCCCCAGCACGTAGCGGTCGCCTTCCGGCGGCCAGGGGGCGGAGGCCAGGGCGCGCAGCCGGGAGGCCACCCCGCTCGCGGGGTACGCGGACTGCCCCTCCAGGGCCTTGCGCACCAGGGGTACGACCGCCACCGGTACGGCGAGCACGGCGCCCAGGCCGGCGAGGGAGGACCGGAACACCCCGGAGGCGAGCACCCCGGCCCAGGCGCAGCCGACCAGCAGCCCGGCCCAACTGGCGGCCGGGGCGAGCCACTCGGCCGGGGCCCGCAGCGGGGCGGTCCCGAAGACGAGGCGCAGCGCGGCGGCGTCGGCGGCGACCGCGAGGGCCCCGAGTACGAGGGCGAGGGCCGCGCACACCCCGAGCTTGGCGGTGAGCAGCCCCAGCCGGCGCGGCACGGTGCCCCGGTCGGCGGCGAGGGCGGGGTAGCGGTACTCCTCGCCGAAGGCCAGGGCCCCCAGCAGCCCGGCGCCGAGCGCGGCCGGGGGCAGCGGGAACGGCTCGGGCCACGCGGCGAGGATCCGGTTCCGCGGGGTGTGGCCGGCCCGGGCGAGCACCAGGGCGGTGGCGGCGGAGACGGCGACGACGAGGGCGGCGGTGAGGAAGGGGGTGGCCGTGCCGAAGACGCGGCGCAGCTCGTAGCGCAGCGGCCGCAGCGGGCCGCCCACGCGGCGCACCGCCGGGGCGGTGCGCCCGGGCCGGGCGTGCCGGGCCCGCCGCGCGAGGGACCGCGTGCTCCCCGCGGCCTCGGCGGCGGGCGCTGGGACGGGAGAGGACGGGGCGGGCGCGGATGCCGGGGCCGGGGCGGCCGGTGCCTCGCCGGCCGGCTCGCCGCGACCCCCGGCGGCGGGGGCTGTGGTGGCGGGGCCGGGGAAGGCCCCGTCGGCGGGACCGGTGCCGGTCCGGGGTTCCGCGTGGACGCCGCCGTCACCGCCGGCCATGATGGCGCCGGGGCCGGTGCGGACCTGCGCGGCGGCTTCCACCCGGGCCTCGGCGCGGGCCTCCACCCGGACCCCCGAGCCGGTCCTGGTGCGGGCCTGCGGCACGGGCGGGACGGGGGCTCCGGTGTCACCCGTCTCGTCCGCGAGCTGGTGGACCAGTACGCCGTGGCGGAACGCGGCCTCGCCGACCTCCGCGCAGTTGCTCCCGTACACCGAGAGCCGGCTTCCGCTCTCCTCGACGATCTCCACCACCCGGTGGGCGGCCCGGGCCTCGCGGCCCAGTACGTCGGCCAGCCGGGCGGCGTGCGGGGTGCGCACGGCGACCCTGGGCCGCAGCCGGGTGCGCGCGAAGTCGGCGGCGTCCTGGTCGGCGACGAGCCGGCCCGCGGCGATGGAGACGACCCGGTCGGCGTTCCGGGCGGCTTCCTTCGCGTCGTCGGTGGTGAAGAGCACGGCGCCGCCCAGGGAGGCGTGGCCGCGCAGCAGTCCGTGCAGCCAGGCCCGTTCCCGGGGGGCCAGGCCGGCCGTGGGCTCGTCGAGGAGCAGGGTGCAGGGGTCCGCGAGCATGGCCGCCGCGAGCCCGACCCGGCGGTCCATCCCGGCGGAGAGCGAGCCGAGCCGCTGGTCGCGCAGGCCGCCGATGCCGACGACCTCCATCACGGCGTCGGCCCGGGAGGCGGGGACGCCGACGGCGGCGCAGAGCATCCGGAGCTGGTTGCGGACCGTCCGCGACGGGTGCCCGGGGACGTCGCCGAGGAGGACCCCGACCTCGCGGCCGGGATGCGGGATGCGGTGCAGCGGGCGGCCGCGGAAGTAGGTGACGCCGCGGCCCGGTTCGAGTTCGAGCATGAGCCGCAGTGCGGTGGTCTTGCCCGAACCCGGCTCTCCGAGCAGGGCGGTCACGCACCCGGGGCGGGCCTCGAAGGTGAGGTCGTCCACGAGGGGCGGGAGATTTCGACGGGGTGTGCTGGTGAGTCCGATGGCCTGGAGCATCGCTTCTCTCGCGGGGTGTGAGACCGCTTTGCGGCAGCGTGAGTACCGCATGCAAGATAACGCGATATGTCCGATTTTGTACGCAACCGGCCCGAGTCCGTACCGACATGGCCGCAGGCCACCCCCCGGACGGCGGAGGCCGCCGCCCCGGCACCGGCGGCTCAGACCTCCGGGCGCAGCATCGGCGGGTTGAGCAGGGTCGCCCCGCCGGCCCTGAACAGCTGTGCGGGCCGTCCGCCCTGACGGGTCGTCGTCCCCCCGGCGGGCACCAGGAACCCGGGGGTCCCGGTGACCTTGCGGTGGAAGTTGCGCGGATCGAGCGCCACGCCCCACACGGCCTCGTACACCCGGCGCAGCTCACCGACGGTGAACTCGGGCGGGCAGAAGGCGGTGGCCAGCGAGGAGTACTCGATCTTCGAGCGGGCCCGCTCCACACCGTCGGCGAGGATCGTCGCATGGTCGAAGGCGAGCCCGGCGGAGGCCTGGTCGGGACCTTCGAGGAGTTCGTCGACGGGGGCCCAGCGGGCACCGTTGGCATCGCCTCCGGCCCGCGGCGCGGGCAGGTCCGGGGCGAGGACCAGGTGCGCCACGCTGACCACCCGCATCCGGGGATCGCGCTTCGGGTCCCCGTAGGTGGCGAGCTGTTCGAGGTGCGCGCCGTTGTCCACACCCGGCGCGGCGGGGTCGTGCGCGCACAGGCCGGTCTCCTCGGCGAGTTCCCTGGCGGCGGCCCCGGCCAGGTCCTCGTCCCCGCGCACGAAACCGCCGGGCAGCGCCCAGCGCCCCTGGAACGGCTGCTCACCCCGTCGGACGACCAGCGCGCAGAGCGCGTGGCGCCGCACGGTGAGCACGACCAGGTCGACGGTGACGGCGAAGGGCGGAAAGGCCGACGGGTCGTAGGGCGACATGCCGCGATCATAGTCGTCTGCCTGACGATAAACAGTCGTTTCGTGATCCCGAGGACGGTGATCTGGACCCCAGTCACGATCCTCGCGAGTACCAGGGGCCATCGTGCGGGCCTCTCCTCACCCTCCCAGTTGGAGCCCATCGGCCGCCTCCTCCACCATGCCGACGCCGAGGCGGCTGATCCTGACGGTGAAGGGCTCCCCCGCCACCCGCAGCCCGGACAGGCGCAGGGCGCCGAGGGGGGCACCCGCCCTGGGGGCCACGGCGACCGTGCCGGCCGGGGCGTCCGGGCGGATGCCGGCGAGGGCGGTGAGCGCGTGGATCCCGGCGGCCGCGGCCACCGCGGCGGGCCGGCAGGCCGCCGGGTGCGGCAGGGGTGCGCTGCCCGCGGTGCGCTGCTCGCAGGCGTGCATCTCCGGCAGCCGGTACCCGAAGGCCTCCGCCGCGTCGAGCAGGCCCCGCAGCAGACCGGCAGCCTCCTTCTCGAAGCCCGCCTGGGCCAGCCCGGCCACCGCGACCGCGCTCTCGTGGGCCCGGACCGCTCCCGACCGGTGGCCGAACGGGTTGTGCCCGGGCTCCCGGGCGGCCATGCTCCGCAGCCCCCACCCCGAATCCATGGCGGGGGCTCCGAGCAGCCGGGCGAGCTGTTCGGTACGGACGGAGTCGAGCAGCCCGGGCGCCATCCGGCCCCCGCCGACCAGGCCGGTGTCCAGCAGGTGCGCGGCCGCTCCGGTGAGCCGCGGCAGCGGCCGGCCGTCGGGGTGCAGGGCGGCGGCCGGGCGGCCGCCGTCCGGGCCGTCGATCCAGAACCGGGCCCGGAACCTCTCCCGCAGGGCGGCCGCCCATTCCCGCCACTCCCCCGCTCCGCCGCGCCCGCACCCGTCCAGCAGGTCGGCGCCGAGCAGCGCGGCCCGGTGGGCGTGGGCCTGGGTCTCGCAACGCCGGGGCCCCGGATCCGGGTCGGCCAGGAAGCCGTCCTCCCCCAGCGCCCCGCGCAGCCAGTCCAGGCAGCGCTCCGCGACGGGCAGCAGCCGGGCCACGTCCTCCTCGGGCAGGCCCCACCGCCGGGCCTCGGCGAGCACTGCCGGGAAGCCGAGGGTGGCTTCGGTCCCGGTGCACCCGGGCGGCAGCTGCGGCCCGGCGGCCCGCAACGGACCCGGGATCTTCCCCGCGTCCGGGCCCCGGCCCCCGGTCTGCGCGCGGGCCAGGATCCGCAGCGTGGCAGCGGCGAGCCCGGTGCCGAGCGGCAGTGCCATCCGCGCGGCCCACAGCGACTCCGCCGGGGCGGGCCCGAGCCGCCACGGCACTCCTGCCGCCGCGAAGGCGTCGCCGGGTTCGGCGGGGTCCCGCAGGAGCAGGGCCCGGAGGTCTTCGACGCTGGTGCGGAACCACGCGTCGGCCCTCGGGTCGTCCCCCTCGGCGCGGGCTGCGGCCAGGGGGTTCGCCACCTGCCCGGCGGGGGCCCGCGCGGCGCGGTCCCGGGTGGTGCGCAGCTCGATGGTGCGGGACTCCCCGGGGCCGAGTTCGAGCTCCCACCGCAGCAGCCCGGCCGAGGCGAGGGCGTCGTCGGGGGCCGGTTCGGCGGTGGTGACGGCCAGGGCGTCCCCGGTGCTCCAGCGCAGGCCCGCCGCGTGCACCCCGGCGGCGAGCTCCGGCCCGGCGCGGCCGGCGGCGACGGCGGCCAGGTCGGCCAGGTCGGTGCCGAGGGAGACCTCCACGGGCAGGCGCAGCGGGCGGGCGGCGTAGCTGCGCACGGTGATGCGCTCGGTGCCGTCGGCGTGGCGGATGCGTTCGACGCCGATGTCGGGGTCCGGTCCGGGCTCGACGCCGGTGCGGACGGTGGCGGTGAAGGCGGCGCGGTCCGCTCCGATGCTGCGGCCCTGGAGGGCGACGGGGTCCCGTCCGGCGACGCGCAGCACGCAGCGGGAGAGCAGCCTTCGCCCTGAGCGGTAGATCCCGTCGATGCCCCGCCCCGTCAGCTGGCCGTGCTCGGGTGAGATGGCCAGGCAGGGCGCGGCGACGCAGATGAGCGCCCCGTGCACCGGCGGCAACTCGCCCCGCCGCCCCGCGGCACCCGTCTGCCCGGCCACCCCACCGCCCACCCGGCCCCCGGCCCCGGGCGGCAGCCCGGCACCACCACCAGCGGCCCCGGCACCAGACGGCAGCCCAGCACCCCCACCGGCGGCACCGACACCAGGCGCCAGCCCAGCACCAGGCGGCAGCCCCGCGACGGCACCCCACCCCGCCCCGCCAGGATCCACACCAGCACCACCAGCGGCCTCCCGCCCCCACGGCCCCCCGGCCCGCCGGCCCCCGGCAGCCCCCGAGGCCGTGGCAGCCCCCGCCGGCCCGCCGGCCCCCGGCAGCGGGCCGCCCGGTCGGTCCGGCCTGCCCGGCCCGACCGCCCCCGCCTGCCGCTCGGGCGGGAGCTCAGCCGGACCACCGCCGGGTGGGGATTCCGCCCCGCGGGGCGTCGGGGTGGCAGGGGGCCCGGAGGGGCCGCTTCGGGGTGCGGGGGGAGCCATGTGCCGCCTTGTCTGCGCTCCGGCCGGTTCTGCGGGGCGGCGGCGCGGCCGGGCCCCCACCACCCCCCAGCTGAACGCCCCCACCCCCGCCCGGGTCACGGCCCCCGGTGGCGGCTGCCCGCACCGGGCGGCCCGGCTTCGGCGTGTGGCCCGACCCCCCGGCCGGCACAGGGCCTTTGTCGCACCCCACGGAGCCCGGCCCCCCGGCCAGCACGGGGCCCCCGTAGAGCCCCGCGGAGCCCGGCCCCCCGGCCTCCACCGGGTCCCCGCGAGGCCTCGTCGGGGGCTCACTGACCGCTCCCCTCGGTGCGGCGGGAGGGGCGGCGGCGCTGTGCGGTGCGGCGGCCGGGCGGCCGGGTGGCTCCGGCGGGCCGCTTGCGGCCCGGTTCCCGGCGCCTGCGCTCCTCCCTCAGGCACTCCCGCAGCCCTTCGGGGTCGATGCCCTCGTTGCAGGCGTGGTGGAGGAGCTGGGCGAACCGGTACTCGGCGTCGGCCCGCAGCGCCAGCCCGAACGCGATCCGGGCGGTCGGCTCGTCCCCGGTGGACCAGGAGACCCAGCCGGCCAGGGTGAGCGGGGCCGCGGCGTGTTCCCCGTAGGCGCCGACGCAGCGCCTGGCCAGGGCCCGCCACAGCCGCAGGGCGGGCGCGGCTTCCTCGTCCTCCATCCATTCGGCGGCGATGTCGCGGATCTCCCGGTCCTGGAGTCCGAGGATCACGGCGGCGGCCTCGTCGTGGCCGAGCAGCGCGTCGTCCCAGTCGTCGGCGCCGGGCCCGCCCTCGGCGGGCGGCGCGAGGGTCAGGCGCCTCATCAGGGTCCGCGCCAGGTCGAGGGTCTGCGCGCCAATCTCCTCCCGGGTCGCCCCGTCGAGGATCTTCGGCACCAGGGCCGTGGCGGCCCGTTCCAGGGCTTCTTCCTGCTCGGTGGCCCAGGCCCCGCCGAGCGGGGTCAGCCGGCCCTCGATCTCCTTGAGGGAGCCGCGCACCTGGAGCCCCGCGAAGGTGGCCGCGGCGGCCATCACCGAGGTGCCCGGCGGTGCCAGCGGGTTGCCCTCGGCCGGGCAGCAGCCGTCGTCGGCGCAGGTGTAGGACCAGTAGCGGCCCGCGGAGAGGCACAGCGCCTCCAGGACGGGCACGTCGAGGGCTCCGCAGGCGATCCGGATCCGCTGGGCGAGCGGCCGCAGCCGGGTCATGACCCGCTGCCCGCTCTCGCCGCGCCGGGGGTCCTGGCAGAGGAAGACCACGATGCCGTCGGGCTTGCCGGCGCGCCGTTCGCTTCCGCGGATGAGGCATTCGGCGACCTGCCGGGCCGTGTCCTCCCATTCGGCGGGGGCGAGCGGGATGCCCACGCGCAGGCGGCCGCCGAAGCGTCCGTTCTCGCCGTGTACGGCGACCATGACGAGGGAGTCGGTGGGATGGAAGCCGAGCATGTAGGGCAGCGCGTCGGCCAGTTCCGCCGGGCTGCGCAGGGTGATCTGGGGTTCGGTGGGGACTCCGGACGGGCTGATGGAGGGCCGTCCGGACGGGCTGGTCGGTTCGTGGTTCGTCGTCATGCGTCCGACGGTCCCGCGCCCGCTCCGATCCGGAAAGCCCTGTGGATAACTCGTTCGATCTTCAATTTCCACAGGTCCGGAGCCGCATTGGCGCGATGTCAGAGCCATCGGGTTGCATGGGGGCATGAACGCAGACCTGAGGTCCTCGGCCGATTCCGTACTCGCCCGTCTCGTGGGCGACCCCACGGGCACCGCGCGGCTGCGCGAGGACCAGTGGCGGGCGATCGAGGCCCTGGTCGCGCACAAGCGGCGGGCCCTCGTCGTCCAGCGCACCGGCTGGGGCAAGTCGGCGGTCTACTTCGTGGCCACGTCGCTGCTGCGGGCGGGCGGCGCCGGCCCCACCGTGATCGTCTCCCCGCTGCTGGCGTTGATGCGCAATCAGGTGGAGGCCGCCGCGCGGGCGGGCATCCACGCGCGGACGATCAACTCCGCCAACCCCGAGGAGTGGGAGGGCATCCAGGCCGAGGTGGCGGCGGGGGAGGTCGACGTCCTGCTGGTCAGCCCGGAGCGGCTCAACAATCCGGACTTCCGCGACCAGGTGCTGCCCAAGCTGGCGGCCGCGACGGGGCTGCTCGTGGTCGACGAGGCGCACTGCATCTCCGACTGGGGGCACGACTTCCGCCCCGACTACCGCCGGCTGCGCACGATGCTCGCCGATCTGCCGCCGGGCGTGCCCGTGCTGGCGACGACGGCGACCGCCAACGCCCGGGTGACGGCCGACGTGGCGGAGCAGCTGGGTACGGGGGCCGGCACGGACGCGCTGGTGCTGCGCGGCCCGCTGGACCGCGAGAGCCTGAGCCTGGCGGTGCTGGCCCTGCCCGACGCCGCGCACCGGCTGGCCTGGCTGGCCGATCACCTCACCGAGCTGCCCGGCTCCGGGATCATCTACACCCTGACGGTGGCCGCCGCCGAGGAGGTCACCGCGTACCTGCGCCACCGCGGGCACACGGTGTCCTCGTACACCGGCCGGACGGAGAACGCCGACCGCGAGCAGGCGGAGAGCGACCTCCAGGCGAACCGGGTCAAGGCCCTGGTGGCGACCTCCGCCCTGGGGATGGGCTTCGACAAGCCCGACCTGGGCTTCGTGGTGCACCTGGGTTCGCCGTCCTCCCCCATCGCCTACTACCAGCAGGTCGGGCGCGCCGGCCGTGGTGTGGAGCACGCCGAGGTGCTGCTGCTGCCGGGCCGTGAGGACGAGGCGATCTGGCAGTACTTCGCCTCGGTGGCGTTCCCGCCGGAGGAGCAGGTGCGGCGCACCCTGGACGCGCTGGCCCAGGCGGGGCGGCCGCTCTCGCTGCCCGCGCTGGAGCCGCTGGTGGACCTGCGCCGGACCCGGCTGGAGACCATGCTGAAGGTGCTCGACGTGGACGGGGCCGTCCACCGGGTCAAGGGCGGCTGGACGTCCACGGGCGAGCCCTGGGTGTACGACTCGGAGCGGTACGCCTGGGTCGCCCGGCAGCGGGCCGCCGAGCAGCAGGCGATGCGGGACTACGCGGCCACGACCGCCTGCCGGATGGAGTTCCTGCGCCGCCAGCTCGACGACGAGGAGGCCGCGCCCTGCGGCCGCTGTGACAACTGCGCCGGGGCCCGCTTCACGGCTGACGTATCGGGCGCGGCGTTGGACACCGCGCGGGGCGAACTGGGCCGCCCGGGAGTGGAACTGGAACCGCGCCGGATGTGGCCGACCGGGCTCGTGGCGGTGGGCGTGGACCTCAAGGGGCGGATCCCGGCCGGGGAGCAGTCGTCGACCGGGCGCGCCCTGGGCCGGCTGTCCGACATCGGCTGGGGCAACCGGCTGCGCCCCATGCTGGCCCCGCAGGCGGCCGACCAGCCCGTTCCGGACGATGTCGCGCAGGCCGTGGTGGCCGTGCTCGCCGACTGGGCCCGGGGTCCCGGCGGTTGGGCCTCGGGGGCCGCTGATGCTCCGGCCCGGCCGGTGGGCGTGGTCGCGCTGCCTTCGCGCAGCCGCCCGCAGCTGGTCGGCTCCCTGGCGGCGCGCATCGCCGAGGTGGGGCGGATCCCGCTGCTGGGGGCGCTGGAATACACGGATCAGGCGCCGCAGTTCGGGCTGCCGTCCTCGAACAGTGCCCAGCGGGTCCGCGGGCTCCACCAGGCGTTGACCGTGCCGCCAGCCCTGGCGGCGAGCCTTTCCGAGGTCCGGGGTCCGGTGTTCCTCGTCGATGATCGCGCGGAGAGCGGATGGACCCTCGCGGTGGCCTCCAGGCTGCTGCGCAGGGCGGGGGCCGAGGGGGTGTTTCCGCTGGTGCTGGCGCTCCAGGCATAGCGGAAGGCGTCATCTTCGGCGTGGGGGGCAAGGATATGAGCGGCATACCGGCGAATTCCGGTCCGCGGCCGCAAATGCTCATTGCCCCATCCTCGCGGGCCACGCGAGAATTGGAGTGCTCCCGCTCGGCTCGTCGGCACCCTCCTGGGCCGCGCTGCGGCGCGCCCACACCTCAGCCGTGCCCGTACGCGGGCGTGTACCCGAAGGGAGGACCGTGACCTTCGGATTCGCCCCGTCCTCGACCACGTCACTGGCAGCGGCGGCCGGTGGCGCCAGCCGGCACGGCAGACTGCTCGAACCCTCCGAGTGGACGGCGGCGGGGGTCCCCCTGCTCCGCAATCCGCGCGAGGTGGTCAGCGGGCTGCACTCCCGGCACGCCCCGACGCCGTCCACCGCCGTCATAGCCGTGCTCGGCCCCGAGGAACAGCTCGTCGCGAGCGCCTCGTTCGTGCAGAAGTCCGCTTCGGCGGACGGCTGGGAGTACCGCAACGCGCTGCTGTCGCGGCTGCGCCGGGTCATCCCGCACGACCTGCGGCGCAGGACCCCGGTGCGGACGGCGGTGCTGATGTACTGCCGTGACGGCGACGAGCGCTGGACCGAGGAGGACGGCGCCTGGATGTGGGGGCTGCGCGACGCCTGCACCCTGCACGGGCTGCGCTGCGGCGCGTACATCACGCTGACCCGCGGCGGCTGGCAGGTGGTGGGTGAGGGCCGGGGCGGGCGTCGGCCCGGTTCGGACTCCCTGCCCGAGCCGCTCGGTTCGCTGACCCCCGAGCTCACGCCGTTGACGCTGAGCACCGTGGGAGGTGCGTCGGAGCCCCTGCGCCGGACCGCCGCGCGCTGAGGAACCCACGACCGGACGGGCCCGGTCCGGGGGCCGGACGCCGACGGCAACCCGTAGGACACCGGTACGCCGTCGGAGGCCCCGCGCCGTACGAGCGGGGGCAGCCCTCACGGCCGTACTCCCGCGAAGGGGGTACGGCTGGTCGGGCTCCGGACTTCAGCGGGGCCGGCCCGTGGGCCGCCCCGCCCCTCGCCCGTGCGGGATACGGGGCGTCAGACGCCCGCACCCAGCACGGAGTTGATCTGCTTGACGTCGCCGCACACGATCAGCAGCGCAGCCGCGCGGGTGAGCGCCACCGGCAGGGCGGTGGAGGTCGCCGAGGCCGGTCCGCCATTGGCGGCGAAGACCACGACGGGGCGGCCGGAGGCGCGCTGCACGTGCGCCGCGTCCGCGTAGAAGACGTCGTCCCCGGCGTCGTGCTGGGCCCAGTACGAGGCCTCGCCGAAGGACAGTTCGTGAGCGGCCCACGGGTGCGGGTCGCCGGTGGTGATCACCAGGATCTCACCGGGCGCGCGCCCGGTGTCGAGCAGCAGGTCCACGGCCTCCTCGGCCGCGTCCAGCGCACCCTCGGCAGAGGCCGGGATCAGCTGGACCTGCGGGACCGCCGCCGAGACGGACGGCGCGGCGGAGGCTACGGGAACGGGTCCGGGAGTGGACTCGGCCGCGCGCGGCGCGGGCGGAGCGGGCCGGGGGGCTACACCCGCGGGGCTCGCCGCGGCGGGAGTGGGACCGGGGCGCCCGGGCCGCGGAACGGCTACGGGACGCGGACCAGGTACGGGGCGGGGGGTCTGCGCGGTGCGGCTCGCGGCCGGCGTGACGCGGGGACCCTGGGCACTCTCGTGAATCTGAGGCTCCTCGATGGCGGGGGTGAGAGGCATGAGTTGATATCTATCAAACACCGGTACGAAACGTACCGGTCGGTGGCACGTGGATGCGATCAGAAATCGAAGCCGAGTTGGCCTCCGTTTTCCAGCTCCTGGGCCTCCTCGCTGCGGCGCACCTTCTTCAAGTGCCGCCACTGGGGCAGCGCGTCGAGGTAGGACCACGAGAGCCGGTGGTACGCGGTGGGCCCGCGTACTTCCAGTGCGGCCCGGTGGACCGGCGAGGGGTAGCCCGCGTTCGCGGCGAAGGCGAAGTCCTCGATGCCGTCGCCCGGTTCGCCGAGTGCGGCCATCATCCGGTCGCGCCGGACCTTGGCGATCACCGAGGCCGCGGCCACGGCGACGCAGGACTGGTCGCCCTTGATGACGGTGCGGACCCGCCAGGCCGGGCCGAGGTAGTCGTGCTTGCCGTCGAGTATCACCGCGTCGGGCCGCACCGGGAGCGACTCCAGCGCGCGCACCGCCGCGAGCCGCAGGGCGGCCGTCATCCCGAGTTCGTCGATCTCCTCCGGGGAGGCGTGCCCCAGGGCGTGCGCGGTGACCCAGTCCTCCAGAACCCCCAGCAGCGCGTCGCGCCGCTTCGGGGTGAGCAGTTTGGAGTCGGTGAGCCCCTCGGGCGGCCGGCGCAGGCCGGTGATCGCCGCGCAGACGGTGACGGGACCGGCCCAGGCCCCTCGTCCGACCTCGTCGACCCCGGCGATGACCTTGGCGCCGGTGGTTGCACGGAGGGAGCGCTCGACGGTGTGGGTGGGTGCTTCGTACGGCATGGCGCCAGCAAGGTTACGCCGCCCCGGGCCGCCTGCACACCCCGGCCCGGGGCAAGCGCCGCCGGGGGGCCTCGGCGAGGCGCCGGCCGGGCTTCCCGGGGGTTCACGCCCGGAGCATCGGCACCATCACGCCGTCGATCATCTCCGCGATCTCGACGTCCGGCCATTCGCTTCCGCATACCTTCGCGCGGTACATGAGCATCGCCGGAATCACATCGGTGAGCAGGGGACTCGTGGCATCGGCCCGGACGTCCTGCCGCTCGATTCCGCGCTGGAGGAGCTCGCGTATCACCTCATGGGCCGGCTCGTGCAGGCCCTTCCAGATCACTTCGCGGAACAGATCGGCATGAGCGTGGTCGCATTCGTGAAGGACCGCCCGCAGGGCCACCCCGGCCTGGGAGCGCATGACGTCACGCATCCGCACGCACAGCACGTACAGGTCCTCGCGCACCGACCCGTGGTCGGCGATCTCCCCCAGCGCGGGCAGCCCCGCGCGCAGCACCTCCGCCACCAGATCGGTCTTGGTGGGCCAGCGCCGGTAGACGGCCGCCTTGCCGGTGCGCGCCCCGGCCGCCACCGCCTCCATGGTGAGGGCGTTCCAGCCGACGGTGCTCAGCTGCTCCAGGGCGGAGTCCAGGATCGCCCGTTCGAGCGCCGGCCCCCGCCTGCGCACCGGCGCCGCCCCCGCCGACCAGCCCGAACCCGCCATGCCCGTACCTCCGACCGGCCCGCGCGATTCCCGCGCACATTTTCCGCCTTAGTGAACGCTTGCGTTCCCTACATTCGGGCTCCTACCGTGGACCCGCAGTGAACGAATGCGTTCACTATTTCACTTCGGGGGGATCCACAGTGACAAGCGTTCAGCTCGACAAGCCCCGGATACCGGGGGCCGCCCGACGGCCCGGACGTCCCGGGGTGGCGCTCGCCGTCATCGCCGCCTGCCAGCTCATGGTCGTCCTCGACGCGACCATCGTGAACATCGCGCTCCCGCACATCCAGACGGCGCTCTCCTTCTCCACCACCGACCTCTCCTGGGTGATCAGCGCCTACACCCTCGCCTTCGGCGGACTGCTGCTGCTCGGCGGCCGGGCCGGCGACATCCTGGGCCGACGCCGCGTCTTCATGGCCGGAATCCTGCTGTTCACCCTGGCCTCCCTGCTCGGCGGATTCGCCCAGGAGCCCTGGCAGCTGATGGCGGCCCGCGCCCTCCAGGGCGTCGGCGGGGCCATCGCCTCGCCCACCGCGCTCGCCCTGATCACCACGACCTTCGCCGAAGGCCCCGACCGCAACCGCGCCTTCGGGGTCTTCGCCGCCGTGTCCGCCGGCGGCGGCGCCGTCGGCCTGCTGGCCGGCGGCATGCTCACCGAGTGGCTCGACTGGCGCTGGGTGCTCTTCGTCAACGTGCCGATCGGCGTGCTCATCGCCGTCCTCGCCCCGCTCTACATCAACGAGTCCGAACGCCACCCGGGCCGCTTCGACGCCGCCGGCGCCCTCACCTCCACCGCCGGGATGACCTCGCTCGTCTACGGGTTCATCCGCGCGTCCGAGGACGGCTGGCGCGACTCGCTGACCATCGGCTCCTTCGCCACCGCCGTCGTCCTGCTCGGTCTCTTCGTCCTCATCGAGTCGCGCGCCGCCGAACCGATCATCCCGCTGCGGATGTTCGCCGACCGCAACCGCGCCGGCACCTACCTGATCATGCTCGGTCTCGCCGCCGCCATGTTCGGCATGTTCTTCTTCATCGTCCAGTTCGTCCAGAACGTGCTGGGCTTCTCGCCCATCCAGTCCGGCGTCGGCTTCCTGCCCGTGACGGTGGCGATCATCGCCGGCGCCGGGCTGTCGCAGCGCTTCCTGCCGCGCCTGGGCCCCAAGCCGTTCATGGTCACCGGATCGGCGCTCACCGGCATCGGCCTGGCCTGGCTGACCTTCATCCGCACCGACAGCACCTACCTGTCCGGCGTGCTCGGCCCAATGCTGCTGTTCGGCTTCGGCATGGGCCTCAACTTCGTCACGCTCACCCTCACCGCCGTCTCCGGCGTGGCACCGCGCGAGGCGGGAGCGGCCTCCGGCCTGCTGAACGCCAGCCAGCAGGTGGGCGGTTCGCTCGGACTGTCGATCCTGGTCACCGTCTTCGGCACCGCAGGCCGCGACGAGGCCGCCAAGCAGGTCCCGGACTTCATGGCCCGCGCCGAACCGGCACAGCTGGCCGCCTTCAAGCAGACCGGGCAGCTGCCGGACCCCTGGGGGGACCTCGTCCTCACCCGGGGCATCTCCACCGCCTTCATCGCCGCCGTCGCCATGGCGGGGCTCGCACTGGTCACCGCGCTGCTGGTGATCCGGGTGCGCAAGAGCGACCTGGAAGCCCTCAGCGGAACCGCCGCCGAAGCCGGCCCCGCGGCCTGAGCTCGCCGTCGGGCCCCTCTCCCTGCACAGACAGACGTACGAGGAGCCCCGGGCGCGGAACCACCCCCGCGCCCGGCACCCGCCCACCCGGCACAGCCACCACCCGGCCGGGACCCCTCAGCAGCCGGTACCCGTCAGCCGGGCAGCCCGGGCAGCCACGCCGGAAGCGCCTCGGTCCGGTCCAGCCACGCCTGCGGCAGCGCCGCGTCCCCGCGCCCGCCCAGTACCCCGCCGACGATCGCACAGGTGGTGTCCACGTCACCGCCCACCTGGGCGGTGGTCCAGAACGCCCGCTCGAAGTCGTCCAGCGCCCGGGCCGCCGACCACAGCGCGAAGGGCACCGTGTCGTGGGCGCTCGTACGCCGCCCGCAGCCCAGCACCGCCGCGACCGTCGTCGCGTCGTCGTAGTCCAGCATGTCCCGCGCCCTGCGCACGCCCGCCCCGACGGCGCTGCGCGGCACCAGCGCGATCACCCCGTCCAGCAGGGCCTCGGCGGTCGGCGGCCCCGCCGGGGACGCCGCCAGCGCGGCCGCGGCGGCGACCGCCATCGCCCCGCACACCGCCTCGCGGTGCTGGTGGGTGGTGTAGGCGGAGATCTCCGCCTGGTGCGTGGCCTGCTCGGGGTCGTCCGCGTACCAGGCACCGAGCGGGGCGATCCGCATGGCGGCGCCGTTGCCCCAGGAGCCCTGGCCGTTGAAGAGCTCGGCGGCCAGCGTCCGCCAGTCCTCGCCCTCCCTGACCAGGCGCAGCATCCGGTTCACGGCGGGCCCGTAGCCGCGGTCGAAGTCGTGGTGGTCGGCGAAGGAGGCCGCCAGCGCGTCCTGGTCGACGCGGCCGTGCGTGGCGAGGACGGCCACCACCGAGCAGGCCATCTCGGTGTCGTCGGTCCACTGCCACGGCCGGCTGCCGGACGGCAGCTCGCGCCGCTTCAGCAGCGGGTAGTTGACGGGAACGAAGTACTGGGAGCCCAGGGCGTCCCCCAGGGCCAGCCCGCGGAGGCTGGACAGGGCGCGTGCGTAACGCGTTTCGGAAGTGGAATCAGCGGTCATCGCGCGTCACTTTAGCCGTCCAGGTCATAAGGCTCGGGTGTGGTCCACCGCTCAAACGGGCGGTCCATCCGGTAGCGCCCGTCGGGCCCGAGCAGCAGGACACGGTATTCGCCGTTGCCCGGGTTGGACAGGGCCTCGAACTCGGCCACCGACCAGTGGAACCAGCGCATGCAGAACAGCCGCATCGTCAGCCCGTGGGTGACCAGCAGGACGTTCTCGGGATGGTCGGGGGCCTCGAAGCTGCGGTAGAGGCTCTCCAGGAAGGAGCCGACGCGGTCGTAGACGTCGGCGCCCGACTCGCCCTGCGCGAAGCGGTAGAAGAAGTGCCCGTAGGCGTCCCGGTACGCCTTCTGGAGCTTCACGTCGTCGCGGTCCTGCCAGTTCCCCCAGTCCTGCTCGCGCAGCCGGGGCTCCTCGCGCATGCGGACCCGCGACGGGTCCAGCCGCAGCTCGCGGAAGGTCTGCAGGGTCCTGCGGTAGGGGGAGACGTACGCGCTGATGCTCTCCTCGCCGAAGAGCTCCCGCAGCCGCTCCCCGGCGGCCGCGGCCTGCTCGTGGCCGGTGCGGGTCAGCCGCAGGGCGTGGTCGGGCTCCCGCTCGTAGACCGTGTCATCGACGTTTCCCTCCGATTCCCCGTGCCGGACGAGGACGATGCGCCGTGGTCGAACCATCCCCCGACCCTATTCGGCCGCCGGGGCGGCCACACCCCGGCCACGCCGGTCGGGGACGGCGCTTGTCCTACGGTCATACCGTCCAGGTGGGTTCGAGGTCGACGACGTCCCCGGTGAGCGCCTCCACATCGGCTTCGGTCTGGGCGCGCAGCGAGAGCCGCTCGACCCGCTCCTGCCGGTACTTGCCGTGCTCCGCCGCCGCCCGCCACATGGACAGCACCAGGAACTCCCGCCCGGGCGCCTCCCCGAACAGACCCCGGATCATGCCGGGCGACCCCGCCATGGCGGGGTTCCACACCTTCTCCTGCATCAGCGCGAAATGGTCCACGCGCCCTTCCCGCACCCGGGTGTGGGCGACCCGCACCACGTCGGCGTCGCTGAAGCGCGGCTCGAAGCCCGTCTTCACGTCGAAGCGGTGGTCGAAGAGCGTGACCCGGGCATCGGTGTAGGTGCCGTTCTGCGAGGCGGCCAGTCTGTCGTGCGAGCGGGCCATGAAGGAGTCGTAGAAGGAGCGGCTCTCCCAGAACGCGAAGACATGCGCGACCCCCTGCCGGCCTCTGCTCCAGCCGCCGCCCTGTCCCCGGAATCCCGGTTCGCCGGGCAGCCCCGCCCACTTGCGCTGCCCGCGCTCGAACCCGCGTCGGTCCGTCACCGTGCAGCGAATCCACTTGACCAGCACCGCGCCATCGTACGGGCCGGGCGCGGTCCGGGTCAGTCCCCGGAGCGGTTGATCCGCACCAGTTCCGCCGCGTCCCGCTCGGGCAGCCGAAGCCCGAACTCCCGGTCGAGGAGGGCGGGCAACCGGCCGGGGTCCACCGGCTCCCGCTCCGTCCGCCCGTCGGGGAACAGGCGCGTCAGCTCGCGCCCCACGAGCGTCTTGCGCACGGCGTCCCCGGGGAGCTGGACGATGGTCTGCCCGGCGAAGGAGGACCGGGGGTGCGTGGAGCTGTAGTGGTTCAGCACGACGTAGTCCACGGGGTGGTACCGCTGCGGGGAGAAGGCGTACAGGTCCCACCAGCCCTCCCCGCGGCGGGCCCGGAGCACGAGGACCCCTTCCTCCTCCTCGTGTACCGCGTACGCCCACGGCCCCTGGCGGACCGCGGTGCCGGGGCGCGCGAGCGGGACGGGCTCGCGCGGGCCCATGTAGCCGAACCCGGCGTCGCAGAGCCACGGTTCGCCGTCGACGGTGACGACGAGCACGGCGTGCGTCACCGCGAGCAGCGCGTCGCCCCGGGTGCGGTTGCGGGCGCCGCGCCCCGAGACCTCGAAGCCGATCCGCTCCAGGGCGGCGGCCAGCAGCGAGTTCTGCTCGTAGCAGTAGCCGCCCCTGCGGGCGCGCACGAGCTTGTCCTGCAGGGCCTTGAGCTCCAGCTCGACGGGGCGGCCGAGCAGGACGTCCAGGCTCTCGAAGGGGATGGCGGCGGTGTGGGCCCGGTGCACCGCGTACAACGTCTCCAGGTCGGCCCGGAGTTCCCGTACGGCCCCTCCCGTCCCGGGACCGAGGCCGATCCGCTCCAGGTACGCGTCCAGGTCCAGTTCCTCACCGCTCCACATGGCTCCCCGCTCCCCCGCCGTGAATTCCGCGCGCCCGGGCGTCGCCGGGCCCCGCACCATGATCGCCGTGACCGGCCCTGCGCGCGATCCCCCCGTGACGGGCTGCCCGGCGCGGGGTACGGCGAAGGGGACCGGCCGTGGGCCGGTCCCCTTCGTTCGTGCGCGGCGGGTCAGCCGTCGGCTACCCGCGCGGGCTCAGCTGCAGCCGCTGGTGGAGCCGCAGCCCTCGCAGATGTAGCAGGAGCCGGCGCGCTGCATCTTCGTACCGCAGGAGAAGCAGAGCGGTGCGTCGGCGGAGACGCCCATCTGCATCTCGACCAGCTCGGCGTTGCTGTGCGCCGTCTTGGGGGCCGGGACCGGGACGATCGCCACCGGCTTGGCCACCGGCTTGGCCACGGCGACGGGCGCCGACTGGGCGAGGGACTCGGTGTCGAGCTCCTCCTCGTCGAGCGGCTCGTAGGAGCCGGTGTCGAGGTGGCGCTGACGCTCTTCGGCGGAGTGGATGCCGAGCGCCGAGCGGGTCTCGAAGGGCAGGAAGTCCAGCGCCACGCGACGGAAGATGTAGTCGACGATCGACTGCGCCATGCGGACGTCCGGGTCGTCGGTCATACCGGCCGGCTCGAAGCGCATGTTGGTGAACTTCGCGACGTACGTCTCCAGCGGGACGCCGTACTGCAGACCGACGGAGACGGCGATCGAGAAGGCGTCCATCATGCCCGCGAGGGTCGAACCCTGCTTGGACATCTTCAGGAAGACCTCGCCCAGGCCGTCGTCCGGGTAGGAGTTCGCGGTCATGTAGCCCTCGGCGCCACCGACCGTGAAGGAGGTGGTGATCCCCGGGCGGCCCTTGGGGAGGCGCTTGCGCACCGGGCGGTACTCGATGACCTTCTCGACCGCCGTGCGGATGGTCTCCTCGGCCTTCTCGGTGATCTCGGCCTTCTCCTCCTCCTTCTTCTTGGCGGAGAGGGGCTGGCCGACCTTGCAGTTGTCGCGGTAGATCGCGAGCGCCTTGACGCCCAGCTTCCACGCCTCGAAGTAGATCTCCTCGATCTCCTCGACGGTCGCCGACTCCGGCATGTTGACCGTCTTCGAGATCGCGCCGGAGATCCACGGCTGGATCGCGGCCATCATGCGGACGTGGCCCATCGGGGAGATGGAGCGCTCGCCCATCGCGCAGTCGAAGACCTCGTAGTGCTCGGTCTTCAGGCCCGGGGCGTCGACGACGTTCCCGTGCTCGGCGATGTGGGAGACGATCGCCTCGATCTGCTCTTCCAGGTAGCCCATGCGGCGCAGGGCCTGCGGGACGGTGCCGTTGACGATCTGCATCGAGCCGCCGCCGACGAGCTTCTTGAACTTGACCAGGGCCAGGTCCGGCTCGACACCGGTGGTGTCGCAGGACATCGCGAGACCGATGGTGCCGGTCGGCGCGAGGACGGAGGCCTGGGCGTTGCGGAAGCCGTTCTTCTCGCCGAGGCGCAGGACGTCCTGCCAGGCCTCGGTGGCCGCGGCCCAGATCGCGCTGTCCAGGTCGTCGGTGCGCGGCGCGACGGCGTTGGCGTCGGCGTGCTGCTTCATGACGCGCTTGTGCGAGTCGGCGTTGCGGGCGTAGCCGTCGTACGGGCCGACGATGGCGGCCAGCTCGGCGGAGCGCCTGTACGCGGTGCCGGTCATCAGCGAGGTGATCGACGCGGCGAGGGTGCGGCCGCCGTCCGAGTCGTAGGCGTGGCCGGTCGCCATCAGCAGGGCGCCCAGGTTGGCGTAGCCGATGCCCAGCTGGCGGAAGGCGCGGGTGTTCTCGCCGATCTTCTGGGTCGGGAAGTCCGCGAAGCAGATGGAGATGTCCATCGCGGTGATGACCAGCTCGACGACCTTGGCGAAGCGCTCGGCGTCGAAGGACTGGTTGCCCTTGCCGTCGTCGTTGAGGAACTTCATCAGGTTCAGCGAGGCGAGGTTGCAGGACGTGTTGTCCAGGTGCATGTACTCGCTGCAGGGGTTGGACGCGGTGATGCGGCCGGACTCGGGGCAGGTGTGCCAGTTGTTGATCACACCGTCGTACTGGATGCCCGGGTCGGCACAGGCCCACGCGGCCTCGGCGAGCTTGCGGAAGAGCGCCTTGGCGTCGACCTTCTCGATGACCTCGCCGGTCATGCGGGCCCGCAGGCCGAACTGGGTGCCGTTCTCGACGGCCGTCATGAACTCGTCGTTCACGCGGACGGAGTTGTTGGCGTTCTGGTACTGGACGGACGTGATGTCGTCGCCGCCCAGGTCCATGTCGAAGCCCGCGTCGCGCAGGGCGCGGATCTTCTCCTCTTCCTTCACCTTGGTGGCGATGAAGTCCTCGATGTCCGGGTGGTCCACGTCCAGGACGACCATCTTGGCCGCTCGGCGGGTCGCGCCGCCCGACTTGATCGTTCCCGCGGAGGCGTCGGCGCCGCGCATGAAGGAGACCGGGCCGGAGGCGTTGCCGCCGGAGGAGAGGAGCTCCTTGGAGGAGCGGATGCGGGAGAGGTTCAGGCCGGCGCCGGAGCCGCCCTTGAAGATCATGCCCTCTTCCTTGTACCAGTCGAGGATCGACTCCATGGAGTCGTCGACGGACAGGATGAAGCAGGCGGAGACCTGCTGCGGCTGGGGCGTGCCGACGTTGAACCACACCGGGGAGTTGAAGCTGAAGATCTGGTGCAGGAGGGCGTAGGTCAGCTCGTGCTCGAAGATCTCCGCGTCGGCGGGGGACGCGAAGTAGTCGTAGTCCTCGCCGGCCTTCGTGTAGGTCTTCACGATGCGGTCGATGAGCTGCTTCAGGCCGGTCTCGCGCTGCGGGGTGCCGACCGCGCCGCGGAAGTACTTGCTGGTGACGATGTTGACCGCGTTCACCGACCAGAAGTCGGGGAACTCGACGCCGCGCTGCTCGAAGTTGACCGAGCCGTCGCGCCAGTTGGTCATGACGACGTCACGGAGCTCCCAGTTCACCTCGTCGTAGGGGTGCACGCCGGGGGTGGTGTGGATGCGCTCGATCCGCAGGCCGCCCTTGGCGGCCTTGGTCCCCTTGGCGCGGGAACCACGTGCCGAGCTGCTCGCCGTCTCTGTCATGCCGCCTGCCTCCCATATGCGGGCAAAAACGCCCTAAAGTGCCAGCGCTATTCCGCGGCACAGTGCTGTGTGTCTTGTATCTACGAATCTCGCCTCACCGACCGGGCAGGGCCGCGCTGCACTGCGGCCCCGAGCGGTCAGCCGGCGGCGGAGGCGGGCACGGGGACGACCGCGGGGGTCCCTCCGGGCTCGCACTCATGGGGGTGAGGCCGCGGCTCGCGCAGTTCCGCGATGGCGGTCTCGAAGTCTTCAAGGGTGTCGAACGCTTTGTAGACGGATGCGAACCGCAGGTAGGCGACGAGGTCGAGTTCCTGCAACGGGCCGAGTATGGCCAGACCCACGTCGTGGGTGGTCAGCTCGGCGCTCCCGGTGGCGCGCACCGCCTCCTCGACCCGCTGGCCGAGCTTGGCGAGGGCGTCCTCGGTGACCGGCCGCCCCTGGCACGCCTTGCGCACGCCGGAGATGACCTTGGTACGGCTGAAGGGTTCGGTGACCCCGCTTCGCTTGATCACCATCAGCGAGGCCGTCTCCACCGTCGTGAAGCGACGGGAGCAGTCGGGGCACTGACGGCGCCGGCGGATCGACGTTCCGTCGTCGGTCGTACGGCTGTCGACGACGCGGCTGTCGGGGTGCCTGCAGAAGGGGCAGTGCATGTTCCCTCACCCTCCTCTTGGCACGACTGAATCACCCCACGGAGCCCCTCAACGACGGAGAGCGAGTCTTCGCCGGGGGCTCGTGAAGCAGCCACAAGCATATGCGATCCCGCGGACCTCGGCGGACCGAGGACCACAACTTCTGGGTGGCCGCGCCCATCCAACCACTAGATCTTGGGTTGGGCCGGATTTACACCACTCCGCGTGTCGCGGTGCCCGATGGCCGGATACGGGGGTTCCCGGTGCCACACTGGGCCCAGCGCCGGGCCCCGCCCGGGCGCGGCCGATCCAACCGGGAAGGGTACCGTAAGGAGCGGACGCGGAGCCGAACCCACGTTCGGCCGGGCGGCGCACAACGCATTCCGTTTGAGCGCTGCGACGGGCCCCGCGGACGTCCGGCCATCACCCATAGCGGTCCCGAATCGGCCGCCATACACCCGTCGATCTAACCCAGGTGGGGGATCCGCGATTTTTCACTCGAACGTGTGTTTGGCGCAACCTTTCGAAAGCTACTACCGTTGTCCAGCTAGGGAGAACATTTCGAGAGGGGCCGACGTGACCACCACCGCAGACAGTGCCACCATCACTGCCCAGAACCGCTCCCAGAGCCGACTCGAGCCGGTGCATGCCATGAATGACGCAAGTCAGAACCAGGAGGCGGAGGCCGTACGCCCCGCGCGCTCCCTGCCAGGGCGACCTCCAGGCATCCGCGCCGACAGCTCCGGACTCACGGACCGGCAGCGGAGGGTGATCGAGGTCATCCGGGACTCCGTGCAGCGCCGCGGCTACCCGCCGTCGATGCGCGAGATCGGCCAGGCGGTCGGCCTCTCCAGCACCTCCTCCGTGGCCCACCAGCTGATGGCCCTGGAGCGCAAGGGCTTCCTGCGTCGCGACCCGCACCGGCCCCGCGCCTACGAGGTGCGCGGCTCGGACCAGCCCAGCTCGCAGCCCACGGACACCACCGGCAAGCCCGCCGCCTCCTACGTCCCCCTGGTCGGCCGCATCGCGGCCGGCGGCCCGATCCTGGCCGAGGAATCCGTCGAGGACGTGTTCCCCCTCCCCCGCCAGCTCGTCGGCGACGGTGAACTGTTCGTCCTCAAGGTCGTCGGCGACTCGATGATCGAGGCCGCGATCTGCGACGGCGACTGGGTCACCGTCCGCCGCCAGCCCGTCGCGGAGAACGGCGACATCGTCGCCGCCATGCTGGACGGCGAGGCCACCGTCAAGCGCTTCAAGCGGGAGGACGGCCACGTGTGGCTGCTCCCGCACAACGCCGCCTACCAGCCGATCCCCGGCGACGAGGCGACGATCCTCGGCAAGGTCGTCGCCGTGCTGCGACGGGTCTGACCGGCCCGCCGCCCCTCAGCCAGCTCCGGGACCCACTGCGCCGGTCCCGGAGCTGTTCCATGCCCGCGGGCCCCCTCACCTCCCCGCGGGTGGGGAGTGGGCCTGGGCCCCGGGTCGCTACTTGCCGTCGGCCTTCGCGCTCGCGTCGATGGCGGCCAGCGAGCGGCGGACCTGATTGCGGTCCGTGGTGTACCAGAAATCGGGCAGCGAGGCCCGCAGGAAGCTTCCGTACCGGGCCGTGGCCAGGCGGGGGTCCAGGACCGCAACCACCCCCCGGTCACCGGAGGCCCGTACGAGCCGGCCCGCGCCCTGGGCCATCAGCAGGGCGGCATGGGTGGCCGCGACCGCCATGAAGCCGTTGCCGCCGTGCTCCTCGACCGACTTCTGCCGCGCGCTCATCAGCGGGTCGTCCGGACGCGGGAACGGGATCCTGTCCATGATCACCAGCTGGCAGCTGGGCCCGGGCACGTCCACGCCCTGCCACAGGGACAGCGTCCCGAACAGGCAGGTCTTCGGGTCCGCCGCGAAGGTCTTGATCAGCTCGCCGAGCGTCTCCTCGCCCTGGAGCAGGATCGGGTTGTCGAGCCGCCCGCGCAGCTCCTCGGCGGCGGCCTTGGCGCCGCGCATGGAGGAGAACAGGCCCAGGGTGCGGCCGCCGGAGGCTTCGATCAGCTCCGCCAGCTCGTCCATCATGTCGCCGCGGGTGCCCTCCCGGCCCGGTGTCGCCAGGTGCTTCGCGACGTAGAGGATGCCCTGCTTCGGGTAGTCGAACGGGGAGCCGACGTCCAGGCCCCGCCACACCGGCACGTCCTCGCCCTCCACCCCTTCCGGGGAGAGGCCCAGCGAGGCCGCGACCCCGTTGAAGTCGCCGCCCAGCTTGAGGGTGGCCGAGGTGAGGACCACCGAGCGGTCCTCGAAGAGCTTCTCGCGCAGCAGGCCCGACACCGAGAGCGGGGCGACCCGCAGGGTGGCGCCGAACCGGTCGTGGCGCTCGTACCAGACGACGTCGTACTCGGAACCGAGCGTGATCCGCTCCGCCACCGCGTGGACGTTCTCCACGGCGGCGAGGGCCTGCTTGCGGACGGCGTCCTCGTCGTGCACGGACTTGTCCCGCGTCGCGCCGATCGCGGAGATCACGTTGCGCGCGGCGTCGCGCAGCGACATCAGCGCGTAGCCGAGGTCCTCCGGGACCACCTCCAGACGGCCGGGGAGCGCCAGCTCCATCACCCGCTCGAAGGTCTCCGCGGCGGTCTGCAGGGAATCCGCGGTCTTCTCGTCGACCAGCTTGGCGGCACGCTTCACGGCCCGGTTGACCTGGCCCGGGGTGAGCTCGCCGGTGGCTACACCGGTGACGCGGGAGACCAGCTCGTGCGCCTCGTCGACGATCAGCACCTCGTGCTGCGGGAGCACGGGGGCGCCCTCGATGGCGTCGATGGCGAGCAGGGCGTGGTTGGTGACGACCACGTCCGCGAGCTTGGCCCGCTCACGGGCCGCCTCCGCGAAGCACTCGGCCCCGTACGCGCACTTCGTCGCGCCCAGGCACTCCCTGGAGGAGACGGAGATCTGGCTCCAGGCCTTGTCGGACACGCCGGGGGTGAGGTCGTCGCGGTCGCCCGTCTCGGTCTCGTCCGCCCAGTCGCGCAGGCGCAGCAGGTCCTTGCCGAGCTTGCTGGTCGGGGTGGCCGCCTCGAACTGGTCGAAGAGGCCCTCCTCCTCGTCCTGCGGGACGCCCTCGTGGAGGCGGTGCAGGCACAGGTAGTTGGACCGGCCCTTGAGCATGGCGAACTGCGGTCGCCGGCGCAGCTGCGGGTGCAGTGCCTCGACCGTGCGCGGCAGGTCGCGCTCGACGAGCTGGCGCTGGAGCGCGAGCGTCGCCGTGGCGACGACGACGCGCTCGCCGTGCGCGAGGGCCGGCACCAGGTAGCCGAGGGACTTGCCGGTGCCGGTGCCGGCCTGGATCAGCCGGTGGGAGTTGTCGTCGATCGCTTCGGCGACGGCTTCGGCCATGGCCACCTGGCCGGGCCGCTCCGTGCCGCCGACGGCGGAGACGGCGGCGTGCAGCAGGTCGGTGAGGGAGGGCTTCGTCATAGCACTGCCAACCCTACGGGGCGCCACCGACAGCGACCGCATCGATCACTCTTCAGGGGCCGTGCAGGGGGTTGGGCACGGTGCCGTGGACGACGGCGGCCGGCCGGTCCGGGCGGTCACGGTAGCCGTCCGCGTGGAGCCGGTTCCGGTTGAGGCAGAGCCGGTCGATCCGCTCCGTCAGCAGGTCGAAGAGGCGGTGGCGCTCCTTGTCCTCGGGGAAGCGGGCCTGGTGGCGGAGGATCTCCGCCCGCACGAGGGACCAGAACGCGTCCTCGGGCACGCCGAGCCGGTCGTCGCACAGGGCGGACAGGTAGCGGAAGACGCCGATGAACAGTCCCGAGTGGATGAACTGGGTGAGGAAGCCGGGTGGCTCCGCGAGCAGCGCGGCCCGCACCGCGTCGGGCATGGACGCGTGCTCGGGCAGGGGGGTACTGCTGATGTTGACGTCGTCCACGAAGTCCTTGACGGCCAGGCGGACGGGGACGTCCCGCTCGTCGAAGATCACCACGGTGTTCTCGCCGTGCGGGGAGAACACCGTGCCGTAGCGGTAGAGGAAGTGCAGCAGCGGGGGCAGCAGGGCCGCGAAGAGGTGGCGCAGCCAGGCCTCGGGGGTGAGGCCGGAGCGGGCGACGAGTTCGGCGGTGAAGGAGCGGCCGCGCGGATCGACGTGCAGGAGGGAGGCGAGGGTGCGGGCGCGTTCTCCGGGGTCGAGCCGGCCCGCCAGCGGCTCCCGCCAGATCGCTCCCAGGAGCTCCCTGTACTGGTAGGGCACCTCGGGCAGCCCGTCGTACACGGGGTGGCGGACGGTGACCGAGGCGACCTCTCCGAGCAGTACGACCCGGCATTCGTCGCGCAGGAAGGGGTCGGCGTCGCGGAGCGAGTGGATCCAGGCGGTGACGGCGGGCGCGGCCACGCTGAGGTCGCTGGGCAGGCCGCGCCAGACGGTGGTGTTGAAGACGGACAGCGGGAGTTTGACGCTGTGCCGGTCGGGACGGGTGAGGTTGAGGAAGGTACGGATCGACTGCTGCGGGATCCTGTCGTCGGGATCGGCGGGGAGCGGCACGAGGGTGCCGGAGGCGAGGGCGGGCGCGAAGAGGGGCAGGACGATCTCGTCCCACTGCCAGGGGTGTACGGGGAGGTACAGGTAGCGGAGCGGGTCGAGGCCCCGGTCGCGGAGGATCCCGTCGAAGGCCGCGCGGGTGGCGGGGTCGAGTTCTGCCGCGTAGAGGCGTGCCGGGTCCTCCAGGCCGGCGGTGCCCCGGTACTCGGCCAGGGAGCTGTGGGCGGCGAGCCACGGCAGCCGCTGCCGGGTGCGTGCCTCGGGGGCCCAGGCGGCGGCGTCCGCGGCGGACCATCCGACACGGCCCTTGTTGGCGACGAGCCAGGGGTGGCCGGTCTGGTGTCCTTCGAGCGCCGCGTAGTCCAGTTCGGCGAGGACGTCGGCGGTGAGTGCGTGGTGGTCGAGGCGTGCGTCGGCGGCGAGGGTGGAGCTGAGCTCGTGGATCAGGTGGCCGAGGGTCGGTCCGTCGAGGCGCAGCAGGGTGCGGGCCCTTACGAGGAAGCCGTACGGGTCCCCGAACGCGGTCGGCGGCTCCGCGGAGGGGGCCGCCGGGGTCAGCGTGATCGTGTCCGGGGTGACCTGCCAGCTGCCGTAGGCGCGCCGACGGGCGCGGAAGCCCAGGCTGCTGCCGTCGTCGAGGGTCAGGGTCCAGGCGTCACCGGCGGCGGAGGGTGCGGGGACGGGGACGGGGAGGACGATCTCCTCGTACGCGAACTCGCCGAGCATCTTGGCCAGCAGCCGGCGTGCGGCGAAGTCCCAGGTGGGCCGGTTGATTTCGGGGGGCGTGCACGGGTGCTGGGGCGACGGGGGGACGGCGTGGTCGGCCGGGTCGGGGGCCGCGGGGAAATTCGGCACGGGACTCCTCGGATATCGGGAACCTTGCTGAACGACGCGGAGTTCTGAAGATGAGAGCTGTGAAAACCGAATGCCGAATGCCGAATTGGCCAGGATGACCGGTTGTGATCACCGGCTGTGATGACCGGGCACGGCGCGGGGATCAGAGCAGATTGCGCAGGGCCCGCTCACGGACCATCAGGGCTGCTCGTTTATCGGGGAGTTCGATTTCCGTGGAATAGCGGAAGCCGGCGTTCATGAATGCTGATACGGAGGGGGTGTTGCGAATGTCCGGTTCCGCGATGACGCGTGTGCATCGGGGGCGGTTGTCGAAGACGAGCTCGGTGACGGCTCGCAGCAGCGTGGTGCCCAGGCCCCGGCCCCGGTTCGTGCCGTCTCCGATGAGCAGGTGGATACCCGTGTCGTGGGAGCGCGCCGGGTAGTGGCGGGAGACCGGGTCGAGATCGGCCCGGTAGATCTCCCAGTAGCTCATGGGGCTCCCGTCGAGGACGCCGAGGCAGGGAATGCTGTGGCCGTCGCCGTCGAGCTGGGCCCGCAGGTGGGCTTCGGTGACGGCGGGCGATCCGCCCAGTTCCCAGTAGGCGGCCACGCCGGGGTCGTTCATCCAGCCGGTGAGCAGTTTCAGGTCCCGGCCCGGCCGTACGGGTTCGAGGCGGAAGAGTCCTGCCGGTGTCGGGACCGCACCCCAGCCCGCCGGTGAGTCGAGGAGGTCCGCCTCGGCGAGCAGCGGCAGCAGCCCGACGGTGAAGCGGTGCGCGGTGGCCTCCCGGGAGGCGGGGCCGCCGGCGCTGGTGGTGGTGTCCGTAGGAGGCATCGGGGCCCTTCTCGGTGTCGGTGGGAGCGCGTCAGTCGTGGAGGGGGTTGGTGATGGTGACGTAGACGGACTGGGTGTCGACGGGGCCCACGAGCTCGTCCAGCCCGCCCAGGCGGGTGAGGAGGTTGGCCTTGCAGCGCAGGGTCGGCGAGTCCAGGAGCCGTGCCGGGACCGGGCCGAGGCCCGAGGCCTTGCCGAGGAAGCGGCGGAAGGCGGCAAGGAGCACGCGCTCGTCGGCGAGCCGCTGCGATCCGAAGGCCCCGATGAGGCCGATCACGTTGTTGATGCCCAGGTAGTAGGCGAAGCGTTCGTCGGTGACGGCGTCCGGGACGAAGGTGTCGCTGTCGCCCCCGATGCCGGGGAGGCGGCGTTCCAGTTCGGCTCGCCGGGAGTCGCGGAAGTAGTAGCCCTGGTTGTCGCGGAAGCGGCCGCCGACGGGCCAGCCTGCCCGGTCGAGGAGCACGAGGGTGTTCTGCTGGTGCGCTTCGAGGGCGATGCCGGCGAGGGCGTCGAAGGCGAGTACCGGCAGGACGACGTGGTCGAGGTAGCGCAGGAACCACTCGGCTGCGACGGCGGCGACGGGCCGGCCGGTGGTCACCGCGAGCCGGGAGAGGGTGTCGGCCAGCCGGGAGCGCATCGTGGTCCGGCCGGGCCACGGGCGGAGGGAGGTCAGTGCGGCGACGCACACGGCGTCGTCGTCGGAGTGGAAGGGGTTGTGGCGCAGTACGGCGTCGAATCCGCGGACGGGGGTGCCGTCCAGGGCGTCGACGGCGATCCAGGCGGGGTCGCGGACGATGTCGAAGCCGGGGTGGGCGGTCTGCCACTGCTCGGCGAGACCGGTGCGCAGGAGCCGGTGGACCTCGACGCCACGGTGGAGTTCCTTGCGGAGGTTCTCCCGGCGGGAGTTGGTGATGCGCAGTCCGAGCGAAAGCTTGAGCATCGCGGGGGCGCCGGGGCGGTGGACGGTGCGGACGGAGGAGGTGGGGTACCAGGGGGTGCCGTGGGGGCCCAGGTCTGTGATGAGTCCCGCGTCGCGCAGGGCGGTGACGGCGGGGCGCTGGAGGAGGTCTCGGGCCTGCCAGGGGTGCAGGGGAAGGGCGGTGGTGCCGGCGGGCAGGGGGAGGCCGGGGGCGAGGCGGGCGAGGAGCTGTGCGGCGGACACCGGACGGCCCCGTTCGGTCCAGGCGGAGTCGGTGGCCAGGGCGTCGGGCGCGACCGCGATCCAGTGCAGGGGGAAGGAGCCGTGGAGTTCGGGTGAGTAGTGGCGTACTTCGGCCTCCGAGAGTCCTTCGCGGCTCTTGGGGTCCGGTTGGAGGGGGTGACCGAGGAGGAGTGACTGTTCGGCGGTGAGGAAGCGGTCGCCTGCGACGGGGGCCGGGCCGGTGGGGCGTTGACGGCGGTCGGCGATGAACTCGGTGGTGCGGCGCACCGAGTCGGCGACCCGGCCGACGAGGTCGGTGCCGCTGCGGACGTCGCCCTCGCGGGCGAGCAGGCCGGCGAGGGTGACGGCGTCCACGGCGGGGGCGTGGGCGGGGGCGCCTTCGAGGCGGGCGGCGCCGAACCGGTGCCAGCCTGCCGGGGACCAGTACCGGACGGGGACGAGCAGCGCGGCCCCGGACGCGGGGAGGGGGACGCGGAGCAGGGTTCCGACGGGCCCGTCGGGGCGGCCGATGCCGCTCTCGCGGACCCAGCACCGCAGTAGGTTCTCCACCGTCGCGGACTCGGCCGCGGTGGCCGGGTCGGGGTGGTCCAGCAGGTCGGGCAGCGCCGCCGGGTCGGGGCCGGCGGGGCCAGTGCCGCCCACGCGCGGGCGGAGGGTGCCGTCCTTCTGCCGGGGCACGGTGCCCGCCGGGACGTGGGCCGAGGTGGCCTGCGCCGCCGGGACCCCGGCTACAGCACCGGCCTCCGCTCCGGCCCGGAGCCGCCCGGGGGCCGCCGGATCCCGGTCCGCGGCCGGTGACGCCGCGGGCGGCTGGGGCACGGCGGGCGCCTCGGGATGCCCGGGGGCGGACGGCCTGCCGGGACCGTCCGGCCGCGCCGGGGCGGGCGTGCCCGGCCGCACCGGGAGCGGCTGCTGGTCGGGGGCCGCGACGCCCTGAGCCGGGGCGTCGCCGAGCCCGGCCGCCGACTGGTCCGGGCCCGCCGCGTCTGCGGCCGCAGGGGTGGCGGGCGTGAGCCGGGCGAGGGGGGTGGGGGCCGGAGGGATCGCAGCAGCGGGCGGGGCCGGCGGGAGGGGAGCCGCTGGGCCGTTGGGCGCCAGGGGCGCGACGGCCGACTGAGGCGGGGCCGGGGCGGTCGGTGCCGAGGGAGCGGCGGCCTGAGGCGGGGCCGGGGAGGCCGGGGGCCCGTCGAGGGCGGCGGGCGAACCCGAGGTCGCAGCCGAGACCGGGGCCGCGGTGGCGGGCAGGCCCGGGTACACCGCAGCCGCAGCGCCGTCCGGGACCGGGGTGACGGCCGGGACCGGGGCCGCGGGGGCGCCCGCGGCCGCGGGGGCGACGGCTGGGAACGGAGGTGCCGTTGCAGCCGGGCCCGCGCCCGCAACGGTAGCCGCGGCGGTGCCTGGGGCGGTAGCCGGGTGCGGGGGGACGGCCGGGCCCGGGGCCACGGCGGCGGCCGGGAACGGGGGCGTCGTGGCGGCCTGGCCCGAGCCCGCGGCGGCAGCCGGGGTGGCGGCCGGGAACGCGCCCGCAGCGGCGCCTCGGACCGGGGTGACGGCCGGGGCCGGGGCCGGGACCGGGGTGTCGGCGCGGGCCGGGCCCGCAGCGGCGCTCCGGACCGGGGTGACGGCCGGGCCCAGGGTCGGGACCGGGGTGCCGACGCGGGCCGGGCCAGCGGCGGGGCCCGAGGGCGGGGTGGCGGCTGGGAACGGGGGCGCGGTGGCGGCTGGAGCCGCAGCGGCCGGGGGCGGGGTGGTGGGTGGGGGGCCTGGGAGGGGCGGGGGTGGGGTGGTGGAGGGGTCGGGCATCGGGGGGTCCTTCGGGGTGCGGTCAGTGGGGCCGGCGGGCGGCGGCGGGGACGGAGTCGGCCAGCCGGTCCAGGACGGCTGCGGCCTGTTCGTCGGTGAGGGTCAGCGGGGGCAGCAGGCGGACGACGCTGGAGTGGCGGCCTCCGAGCTCGACGATCAGGCCGCGGTCCAGGCACTCCTGACGCACGGCGGAGGCGAGGGCGGGTGCGGCGGCGCCGGTGTCGGGGTCGACGAGTTCGACGCCGAGCATCAGTCCGCGGCCCCGTACGTCGCCGACGCACGGCTGTTCCGTCGCCAGGCCGCGCAGTGCGGTCAGCATCCGCTCCCCCAGACAGGCCGCGCGCTCGGCGAGGCCGTTGTGGCGGACGTAGGCGAGGGTGGCGGTGCCCGCGGCCATGGCGAGCTGGTTCCCGCGGAACGTTCCGGCGTGGGCGCCGGGGGCCCAGACGTCCAGTTCGGCCCGGTAGACGATCACGGCCAGCGGGAGGCTGCCGCCGATGGCCTTGGACAGGACCATCACGTCGGGAACCACCCCGGCGTGGTCGACGCCCCAGAAGGCACCGGTGCGGCCCACCCCGGTCTGCACCTCGTCCGCGATCAGCGGGATGCCCCGGGCCGCGGTGATCTCCCGCATCCGGCGGAGCCACGCGTCGGGAGCCGGGTGGACCCCGCCCTCTCCCTGCACGGGCTCGACGATCATGGCGGCGGGCAGCGGTACCCCGCCCTTGGGGTCGTCGAGCAGGGTCTCGGTCCAGCGGGCCCCGAGCCGCGCGCCCTCGGCGCCGCCGACCCCGAACGGGCAGCGGTGGTCCTGCGGGTAGGGCAGCCGGGTCACCCGTACGTCGCCGGCGCCGCCCGAGGCCTCCAGGGCTCCGGCGGTCATCCCGTGGTAGGCGCCGGTGAAGGTGAGCAGCCCGGTGCGTCCGGTGGCGGCCCGGACCAGTTTCAGGGCGGCTTCGACGGCGTCGGTCCCGGCGGGCCCGCAGAACTGCACGCGGGCGTCGGCGGCCAGTTCCGGGGGCAGGTTCTCGAAGAGCTCGGTGGTGAAGGCGTCCTTGACCGGGGTGGCCAGGTCGAGGACGTGCAGCGGCGCCCCCGAGTCGAGGACCCCGCGGATGGCTTCGAGGACGACGGGGTGGTTGTGCCCGAGGGCGAGGGTGCCCGCGCCGGAGAGGCAGTCGAGGTAGCGCCGCCCGTCGGCGCCCTCGATCGTCAGCCCCCGGGCGCGTACGGGGACGATGGGCAGCGAGCGGGCGTAGGTCCGGGCGGCGGACTCCCGCAGTGCCTGCCTGCGCAGGATGCCCTCGGCGGAGGCGGGCCCGCGTCCGCCCTGCGCCGGGACGTGTGCCCCGGCCGCGGGTGCCTGCGTCCGTGGTGCCGCGTCGGCCCCGTCCACACCCCCGGCCCCGGCCCCGGCCCCGGCCACACCCTCAGCCGCCGATGCAGCCTCGCCCCCGGCCTCGGCCACGCCCCCGGCTGCGATCAGGGCCGGGGCGTCGGCTGCGGTCGCCGTAGCGGTAACGGTTGCGGTCGGTTCGGTCACGGCCACGACTGTCGGTCCTCCCGCGGGTTGCTCTTCCGGATTGCGCCTCGAACACGAACGCTGCTGCACCATCCCCCGTACGTACCAACGACGGTGACGGCTTCGGATCACGGGTGCACCGAAGATCCTTGCGGTTCGGCCGGGCCTGCCCGGCAGGAACCATCGACCCGGCGCCCGCCGTCCTATGCCACGGCGGCATAGTGGGGTGCTGCGATCCACCCCGATCGAATCCGTCCCAACACCTCGAAACTCCTGGGGGCTTACGACATGCGACCGAACCGACCGGTCACCGCGATCCTCTGCGCGGCCGCGCTCGCGCTGACCGCCTCGGCCTGCGGACCCGGCGACGGTGAGGCCGGCGCCGACGCCAAGCCGACCGTGGCTGCGCCCCCGCCGTCCGGCGCGGCGGACGGCATAAAGATCCCCGACGAGCTCAAGGAGAGGCTCAAGCAGCACGGCTTCGACCTGGAGAAGTGGAAGGGGGGCGCGTGGAAGAACTGGAAGAAGGAGGACTGGCTCCGCGAGGCGGGCGACTACGTCAACCCGATCATCGACGGCCTCTGGGACCCGGACCGGATGCGTGACGCCGAGCAGCCGCAGCGCCCGGCCGTCGACCCGGACGCCGGCAAGGACCAGGGCGTCACCGACCCGACCCCGGCTCCGGTGGCGGCGCAGCCGGCGGCTTCGCCGTACCACTCGAGCGTCCCCGCGTCCGGGAAGGTCTTCTTCGACGGTCCCGAGGGCTCGATGGTCTGCTCGGCCACCGTGGTGAAGGACCCGGCCCACCCGGGCAAGTCCAACATGGTCTGGACGGCGGGCCATTGCGTGCACGCGGGCAAGGCCGGCGGCTGGTACCGCAACATCGCCTTCGTCCCGTCCTACAACAACGCGGGCAAGCCGGCGGCGGCGCTCAAGGGCGCGCCGCGCGAGCAGGTCGCCCCGTACGGCGTGTGGTGGAGCGACTGGGCGCAGACCTCGGACCAGTGGATCGCGACGGGCGGTCCGACGGGCGGCGCGGGTGCCCCGTACGACTTCGCGGTGCTGCACGTGACGCCGGAGAAGGGCGGCGGCAAGTCGCTTGAGGAGACGGTCGGTACGGCGCTGCCGGTGGAGTTCAACGCTCCGGCGGTGGGCAAGGTCGCGAGCATCACGGCGACGGGCTACCCGGCCGCGGCTCCGTTCGACGGGCAGAAGGCGTTCCAGTGCGCGGACAAGCCGGGCCGGCTGGCGCTGAAGCAGGCCGACCCGGTGATGTACCGGATCGGCTGCACGATGACGGGCGGTTCGTCCGGTGGCGGCTGGGTGGCGGCGGGTGCCGACGGCAAGCCGGCGCTGGTGTCGAACACCTCGATCGGTCCGGCGAAGGCGGGCTGGCTGGCCGGGCCGAAGCTCGGTCCCGAGGCCAAGGGCATCTACAACGCGGTGAGCGCCAAGTTCAAGTGACCGGCCGGACGTGAGGACATGGCCCAGGGCATGACCCAGGGCATGACCGAGAGCATGGCCTGAGGAAGTGACGGAGGGCCCCCGCTGCTGCGGGGGCCCTCCGTCATGGGTGGCCGTGCGGCGTGTGCCGGCGGCGTCAGTGCTTGGCGGGCACGTACGGCGCCAGTTCGGCCGCCAGTTCCTCGTGGACCCGCGCCTTGAGCAGGGTGCCCTCCGGGGTGTGCTCCTCGGAGATCACCTCGCCGTCGGCGTGGGCCCGGGCGATCAGCGCGCCGCGGGTGTACGGCACGAGGGCCTCCACCTCGACGGCGGGCCTGGGCAGCTCGGCGTCGATGAGGGCGAGGAGTTCCTCGATGCCCTGGCCGGTGCGGGCCGAGACGGCGATGGAGTGCTTCTCGATGCGCAGCAGCCGCTGGAGGACGAGCGGGTCGGCGGCGTCCGCCTTGTTGATCACCACGATCTCGGGCACGTTGACCGCGCCGACCTCGCGGATGACCTCGCGCACCGCCGCCAGCTGCTCCTCCGGTGCCGGGTGCGCGCCGTCCACGATGTGCAGGATGAGGTCGGAGTCGCCGACCTCCTCCATCGTGGAGCGGAACGCCTCGACGAGGTGGTGGGGCAGGTGCCGGACGAAGCCCACGGTGTCGGCCAGGGTGTAGACGCGGCCGGAGGGGGTTTCGGCCCGGCGCACGGTCGGGTCGAGGGTGGCGAACAGGGCGTTCTCCACCAGTACGCCCGCGCCCGTGAGGCGGTTGAGCAGGGAGGACTTGCCGGCGTTGGTGTAGCCGGCGATGGCGACCGAGGGGACCTTGTTGCGGCGGCGTTCCTGCCGCTTGATGTCCCGGCCGGTCTTCATCTCGGCGATCTCCCGGCGCATCTTCGCCATCTTCTCGCGGATGCGGCGCCGGTCGGTCTCGATCTTGGTCTCACCGGGGCCTCGGGTGGCCATGCCGCCACCGCCGCCGCCACCCATCTGCCGGGAGAGCGACTGGCCCCAGCCGCGCAGTCGCGGCAGCATGTACTGCATCTGCGCGAGCGCGACCTGTGCCTTGCCCTCTCGGGACTTGGCGTGCTGGGCGAAGATGTCGAGGATGAGGGCGGTCCGGTCGACGACCTTGACCTTGACCACGTCCTCCAGCGCGATGAGCTGGCCGGGGCTGAGCTCGCCGTCACAGACGACCGTGTCGGCCCCGCTTTCGAGGACGATGTCGCGCAGCTCGCGCGCCTTGCCGGAGCCGATGAAGGTGGCCGGGTCGGGCTTGTCGCGGCGCTGCATGACGCCGTCGAGTACGAGGGCGCCCGCCGTCTCGGCGAGGGCGGCGAGTTCCGCGAGGGAGTTCTCGGCGTCCTGCACCGTCCCGGAGGTCCAGACACCGACGAGGACCACGCGCTCCAGGCGGAGCTGGCGGTACTCGACCTCGGTGACGTCCTCGAGTTCGGTGGAGAGACCGGCGACGCGGCGCAGGGCCGCGCGCTCGGAGCGGTCGAACTGGTCGCCGTCCCGCTCTCCGTCGATCTCGTGGCTCCAGGCGACGTCCTCTTCCATCAGGGCATCGGCCCGAAGGCTCTCGGTGAAGCGCTGCGGGTCCCGCACGTCCTGCGCGTCCCGCGGGTCCTGGGAAGGGGAAGAAGAGGAGGTCATTGGATCCTTACGTCGATTCGATGGTGTCGCACCGGCCGGTCAGGGCGGCCGGGCCGGCTCGGCCAGGGCCAAAGGTACCGCTGTGCGTGACACAGCGCTGTCACGTCCAACGTGTGGTCCCGCCCGGTGATTCCCGGAGCCGGATTCCCCGATGCCGGATTCCGCGGGGCAGGACGCCCCGCCGGGGCCTTTCGGGGGCTTCCCCCCGTCGGCCTCGTCGATGGTGTCATGCCCGTTCCCCGGCCGTCATACCGTTTTCCGCCGCTACGGCTTACCCGCTGCCCGAGCCGCGGCCGGAGCCGCGGCCTTCCCCGGGGCCGGGGCCGCAGCGGCCGCCGGCCCGCCCCACTCCGGGTGCCCGGGCATCGCCGGGGTGGTCTCCCCGTACAGCCAGGGTCGCAGGAAGGCCGTGAGGTCGCGTCCGGCCTCCTGGGAGGCCAGGCGTACGAAGTCGTCCGTGCCGGCGATGCCGTCCTTGTTCTCCGCCACCCAGCGCCGCTCGACGCGGTCGAAGGCCGCCGCGCCGATCTCCTGGCGCAGGGCGTAGAGGATCAGCGCGGCCCCGTCGTAGACGACGGGCCGGAACAGGCCGATCTTCTGTCCCGGGGCGGCGGCCTTGGGGGCGGCCGGGGGGCCGCCCTGGGCCCGCCACTGGTCGGAGCGCTGGTAGGCCTCGCGCATCCGCCGCTCCAGGGGGTACTTGCCGAGCCCGTCCGCGTACAGGGCCTCGTACCAGGTGGCGTGTCCCTCGTTGAGCCACAGGTCGGACCAGGTGCGCGGGGTGACGCTGTCGCCGAACCACTGGTGGGCGAGCTCGTGGACCATGACGGACTCCACGTACCAGTCGGGGTAGCCGGCCGTCTCCCCGGCGAACAGGCCGTGCTCGAAGAGCGAGAGGGTCTGGGTCTCCAGCTCGAAGCCGGTCCTCGCGCGGGCGATCAGCACCCCGTAGTTCTCGAAGGGGTACCGGCCGACGCGCTCCTCCATCCACGCGACGTGCCCGGCGGTCTTCGCGAGCCAGGGCTCCAGCCGTTCCCGGTCGGCGGCGGGGACGACGTCGCGCAGGGGCAGGCCGTGCGGTCCGGTGTGGTGGAGGACGGCGGAGCGGCCGATGGAGACCTGGGCGAGCTCGGTGGCCATCGGGTGCAGGGTCCGGTAGGTCCACTCGGTGGTGCCGCCCGCCCGTGCGGCCGGGAGCGCGCCGGGCAGGCCGTTGGCCACGGCCCGGTACCCGTCGGGGGCGGTGACGCGGAAGGTGAAGTAGGCCTTGTCGGCCGGGTGGTCGTTGCAGGGGAAGACCCGGTGGGCGGCGTCGGCCTGGTTGGCCATGGCGAGGCCGTCCTCGGTGACGACCCAGCCGCCGTCGGAGGCCCGGCCGCGCGGGTCGCTGGTGTGCCGGACGGTGATGTGCAGCGGCGCGCTCGCGGGGACCGGGTGCGCGGGGGTCAGTACGAGGTCCTCCCCGGCGGACTCGAACCGCGCGGGCTGCCCGTTCACCTCGGCGGAGGCGACCGTCCCGTGCGTGAAGTCGAGGTTGATCCGCTCCAGCGGTTCCAGGCTGCGTGCCTCGATGGCGGTGACGGCGTCGAGGGGGCTGCGGTTGTCCTTGTACGTGAGGGAGAGGTCGTACGAGAGGACGTCGTAGCCGGGGTTGCCCAGCTCGGGGAAGAGCCGGTCACCGATGCCCAGCGGCTTCGGCGGGGGCAGCACGGCGGCGACGAGGGTGAGGGAGGCCGCGGCGAGCAGGGAGGCGCGCAGGCGCGGGGAGGTGAGCTGCATCCACCACCGCTTACCAGCGCGTGTCCCGGGCCCGCGAGCGGCGCGCGACGACTCCACCCGAACGGGGCGGGAGGAGCCTGGCGGCGGACTCCGTACGCCCCCGCGTACGCGCCCCGGCGCGCGCTGCCCCCGCGATCCCCTGCCGACCCCCGCGATCCCCCGGGTTCCCCGAAAGCCGCCCCGTCCCCCCTGCTCCCCCGACTCCGCCCCCGATCCCCCGGCCCCCGGCCCCCTCTACACCCGGCTGACGTCGTACACGCCGGGTACGTCGCGCATCGCCCGCATCAGGGCGGGCAGCACGGCCGCGTCGGGCAGTTGGAGCGTGTAGCTGTGGTGGACGCGCTGTTCGACGGGCGGTTCGACCGTGGCGGAGACGACCTCGACCCCCAGCCGGGCGATGGCCTCGGTCAGGTCGGCCAGCAGGTGCGGGCGCCCGAACGATTCGGCGGTGAGGGTGACCCGGCAGTCGGCGGTGGCCCGCCAGTGCACGGCGACCGAGGTGCGGCCCAGGGAGCGCATCTGGGCCACGGCCGGGCAGTGCTCCCGGTGGACGGTGACGGCCCCGCCGCGTACGAGGAATCCCGCGACCGCGTCCGGCGGTACCGGGGTGCAGCATCCGGCGAGGCGGACGTGCGCGTCGGGGAGGTCGGCGACGGCGTTGCCCCCGCCGCCGCGCAGCCCCGGCACGGACAGCGGTGCCCGGGGTGCGGCGGTGGCGGGGCCGGGGCCGTCGGGGTGGGTCTGGAGCCAGCTGCCGATGGCGATCCGGGCGGCCGGGGTCCTGGCGTGGTCCAGCCAGTCGGCGGCGGGTCCGGAGGAGGCGTCCTGCGCGAGGAGCAGCTGGACGGTGTCGCCGTCGGAGAGCGGCGAGGAGAGGGAGGTGAGGCGCCCGTTGACGCGGGCGCCGATACAGCCGTGGGCCGCCTCGCCGTGCTGCGCGTAGGCGGCGTCGATACAGCTGGCGCCGGCCGGCAGGCCCAGGGTGCCCCCGTCGGCGCGGAAGACGGTGATCTCCCGGTCCTGGGCGAGTTCGGCGCGCAGCACGCTCCAGAAGGTGTCGGGGTCGGGTGCGGACTGCTGCCAGTCGAGGAGGCGGGAGAGCCAGCCGGGGCGGGTGGGGTCGACTCGTTCCTCGTCGCAGTCGGCGGCGGCGGCCTCGGCGGTGGCGTACGGGTTGCCGAGGGCGACGACGCCGGCTTCGGCGACGCGGTGCATCTGGCGGGTGCGGACGATGACCTCGGCGACGTACCCCTCGGGGACGGCGACGGCGGTGTGCAGCGACTGGTAGAGGTTGAACTTCGGTACGGCGATGAAGTCCTTGAACTCGGAGACGACCGGGGTGAAGCAGGTGTGGAGTTCGCCGAGCACCCCGTAGCAGTCGGCGTTCTCGGCGACGAGGACGAGGATGCGTCCGAAGTCGGAGCCGCGCAGTTCGCCGCGCTGGCGGGAGATGCGGTGAAGGGAGACGAAGTGCCGGGGGCGTACCTGGACCTCCGCGGCGATGCCGGCGTCGCGCAGGACGGTGCGGACGGAGTCGGCGATGGCGGCGAGGGGGTCGTCCTGGCCGGCGCGGGCGGCGATGAGGGCGCGGGTGTGCTCGTACTCCTCGGGGTGCAGGATCGCGAAGACGAGGTCTTCCAGCTCGGTCTTGAGGGCCTGGACGCCGAGGCGTTCGGCGAGCGGGATCAGGACGTCGCGGGTGACCTTGGCGATGCGGGCCTGTTTCTCGGGGCGCATCACGCCGAGGGTGCGCATGTTGTGCAGCCGGTCGGCGAGTTTGATGGACATGACGCGGACGTCGTTGCCGGTGGCGACGAGCATCTTGCGGAAGGTCTCGGGCTCGGCGGCGGCCCCGTAGTCGATCTTCTCGACCTTGGTGACGCCGTCGACGATGAAGCAGACCTCGTCGCCGAACTCCTCCCGGACCTGCTCGAGGGTCACATCGGTGTCCTCGACGGTGTCGTGCAGCAGAGAGGCCGTCAGGGTGGTGGTCTCGGCGCCGAGTTCGGCGAGGATGAGGGTGACGGCGAGCGGATGTGTGATGTACGGCTCACCGCTCTTGCGCATCTGGCCGCGGTGGGAGTGCTCCGCGAGCAGGTAGGCCTTCCGCAGGATGGACAGGTCGGCGTCCGGATGGTGGGCACGGTGGGCTTCTGCTACGTGCCCGATGGCGTCGGGCAGGCGGTCGCGGGATGTGGGCCCGAGCAGGGCCGCACGTCCCAGGCGGCGCAGATCTAGTCGGCTACGGCCTCGTCTGCGCAGCTCAGGGCGCATCTCGGCATGTGCTTCGGGGTTCGTGGCCTCTGCACTCATGGGCACCTCCGGCGGCTTCGACCGGCGGTGGTGGGCATGGGGTGAGCCCTCAGGGCCGGTGCCTGATGTTACCGACCCCACCACGTGGCGCAGTCCACCTCTCGCTCAGCGTGAAACGGATCACCCATGAGAGGGAATCTTCAGGCGAAAGCCGTTTCGGTGAGCCAGGCGGCTTCGAACTCGCCGGAGGCGACGATGACGGCGGGTCCGGTCATGTCGACGCGGCCGTCGGGGTGTTCGGTGATGACGAGGGTGCCGCCGGGCAGGTCGACGGTGTACGAGACGGGCTGACCGGTCTCGGCGGGGTCGGCTCCGTCCCGGCGGATGGCGGCGACGGCGACGGCGCAGGCGCCGGTGCCGCAGGAACGGGTCTCGCCGGAGCCGCGCTCGTGGACGCGCATGGCGACGTGCCGCGGGCCGCGGTCGACGACGAACTCGACGTTGACCCCCGTGGGGTAGGCGGAGGCGGGGCTGAACGGCGGGGGGCTGTACAGGTCGCCGGCGTGGTCGAGACTTTCAACGAACGCGACGGCGTGCGGGTTCCCCATGTTCACGTTGCGCGCGGGCCAGGTGCGCTCGCCGACGGAGACGGTGACGTCGCCCTCGGGGAGCAGGGCGCGGCCCATGGAGACGGTGACGTCGCCGGTCTTGTCGAGGTGGACCTGCTTGACGCCGCCGCGGGTGGCGACGGCGAGGTCGCCGGGCTCGACGTGCCCGGCGTGCTGGAGGTAGCGGGCGAAGACGCGGACGCCGTTGCCGCACATCTCGGCGACGGAGCCGTCGCTGTTGCGGTAGTCCATGAACCACTCGGCCTCGTCGGCCATGTGCGCGGCCTCGGGGTGGGCGGCGGAGCGGACCACGTGCAGCACACCGTCGGCGCCGATGCCGGCCCGGCGGTCGCACAGGGCGGCGACGGCGGTCGGGGGCAGGTCGACGGCGTTGTCCGGGTCGGGGACGATCACGAAGTCGTTCTCGGTCCCGTGACCCTTGAGGAAGGAGAGGGTGGTGTGCGTCACCCGCCCATGGTACCGAGCGGTCCACGGCCGTGGCCTGCGGGATCAGCATGCGGTCAGGCCGGGTCCGCCGGGGGGTGGCGGCCGGGCGGCGCGGTCAGCGCAGCCGGGCCACGCGGTACACGGCGAGTGCTACGACGGCCAGCGCGACCAGCGCGTACAGCGCGGCCATCCGCCAGTCGGGGCGGCGGCCGCTGCCGCGCGGCGGCAGCCCGGGCCAGGTGTAGCCGACGCGGCGCGCGGCCATCATGCCCCAGCCGCCCGCGCAGGAGCTGATGAGGAAGCCGAGCATGGCGACGACGGCGCCCCCGTCCCCGAACTCGAAGGCGAGGGGGAAGGCGAACATCAGGGAGCCGGCGGCCGCCAGCATCACGATGGGGGCGATCTGCCAGATGCGCAGGCGGCGCTGCGGGCGCAGCTCGACCTCGAACTCGGGGCCGGCGGCCGCCTCCGTGCCGGGCTCCGGGGCGTCGGGGCCGTCGGGGCTCAGCCGGGCCGGTTCGGCGGGCAGGCCGAGACCGTCAGCGGCCGTGTCGGCACTCCCGGCACTCCCCGCGCTCCCGGTGCCGCCGGGGCCCGCCGGGGCGTCCGGCGTGCCGGGACCGGCGGGCACGCCAGGCTCGCCTGGCCCGCTTCGGAGCATCGGGTCCGCTCCCCGCCTGGTGTCGTCCCGCCCCGTGTCACGAGGGCCGGCCTCCATAGCCACGCGCCCTCCCCACTCGGACTTCGTACGCCACTGTTCAGAAGTTTGATGATGGCACGGACCCGGGCCCGCGACGGGCACACGGGGCTTCCCGATGCAATCACGTGATCAGGCTGTGACCGCTCGTTCGACCAACGACTGCGCGAGTCCGGGGAGTTCCCCCCGGTCGGCGGCGGCTCCGCTGAGCCAGTGCACGCGGGGGTCGCGACGGAACCAGGAGTCCTGGCGGCGGGCGAAGCGCTTGGTGGCGCGCACGGTCTCGGCCTTGGCCTCGTCCTCGGTGCATTCGCCCGCGAGGGCCGCCAGTACCTGCTGGTAGCCCAGGGCTCGGGAGGCGGTGATGCCGTCGCGCAGGCCCTGGGCCTCCAGGGCGCGGACCTCGTCGACCAGGCCGTCGTCCCACATGCGGTCCACGCGCAGTGCGATGCGCTCGTCGAGTTCGGGGCGGGCCACGTCGACGCCGATCTGGACGGTGTCGTAGACGGACTCGTGGCCGGGCAGGTTGGCGGTGAAGGGCTTGCCGGTGATCTCGATGACTTCCAGGGCGCGGACGATACGGCGGGCGTTGCTGGGCAGGATCGCGGCGGCGGCGGCCGGGTCGGCGGCGGCGAGGCGGGCGTGCAGGGCACCGGGGCCGCGGAGGGTCGCCTCCTCCTCCAGCCGGGCCCGTACCTCGGGGTCGGTGCCGGGGAACTCCATGGCGTCGAGGGCGCCGCGGACGTAGAGGCCGGATCCGCCGACGAGGACGGGCGTGCGGCCCTGGGCGAGCAGCTTGTCGATCTCGGCGCGGGCCAGGCGCTGGTACTCGGCGACGCTGGCGGTCTCGGTGACGTCCCAGATGTCGAGGAGGTGGTGCGGGACCCCGCCGCGCTCCTCGAGCGTCAGCTTGGCGGTGCCGATGTCCATCCCCCGGTAGAGCTGCATGGAGTCGGCGTTGACGACCTCGCCGTCGAAGTGGCGGGCCAGGGCGACGCCCAGGTCGGACTTTCCGGCCGCGGTGGGACCGACGACGGCGATGACCCGCGGGGCGGGGGCTGCATTCCTCACCGACACAGTCTCGCAGCCCCCGGTCAAGACACCGTCATGTACCCGATCGGGTGAGGTGACGGGGTGCGGGCGGGGTCGTTGCCCTGAAGAGGTTCCGGCCCGGCGTGCGCCTGGCGCCCCTGTGGTGGACACCGGTTCGGCTAGGGCGGAACTTCACCCGCACGAGTAACGTTATGGGAGCAGACATGGGCGTTTTTGACCGGATTTTTCGTCGCAAGGAAGAGGTAGTGGCCGAACCGGCCGCCGCCGAGGCCGGGACGGCGGAGGCGCTGGACGCGAAGACCGAGCCGGCCGTGGGGGCCGAGGAGGTCGCTGAGGTCGGGGAAGCCGGATCTGCTGCGGCCGGGACCGCCGCGGCGGAGGCCGTGGAGATCCCGAAGCAGCAGTCGGTGGAGGCGGCCGCGGACAGCGGGGCCGGCGAGGGCGCCCGCACGTAGTCACGCCACTGGAAGGTGACCCATGGGGTTCATGGACAATCTGAAGGCCAAGCTCGCTCCGGCGAAGGAGAAGGTCGGCGACCTCGCGCAGCAGCACGAGGGCAGGATCGGCGAGGGCCTGGACAAGGTCGCCAAGGTCGTGGACTCCAAGACCCATGGCAAGTACAGCGCCCGGATCACGACCGGCGCGGACAAGGCCAAGGACGCCCTGGGCAAGATCGCGCACAAGGACACCCCCGGCGGGCCGACGCCGCCGGCCGCTCCCTGACGCGGTACCGGAGGGGCGCGGGACCGGACGGTCCCGCGCCCCTCCGTCGTACGGCGTACGTGCCTGCGGGCGGGCCCCGCGCCCGCGCCGGCTACGACCAGGCGGCCACGAAGTAGCCGACGCCGTACGGGGCGTCCTCGTACAGCAGCCGGCCGTCCAGGCCCGCGCCCTCCGCGGCCCCGGCCAGCACCTGCCACGGCGCCCGGCCCGCGGCCAGCAGCTCGGCGGCGAGAGCCGGGTCCAGCGCGGCGAGCGCGCCGGTGTCGGCGGCGCCCAGGGCGCGTCCGGCGGCGGCGTCGAAGGCGGCGGCCCGTTCGTCCAGGTAGCCGGGGGCCTTCAGGGTCCGGCAGGCGCTCCCGTCGCCCATGACCAGCATGGCCACCCGGTCCGCGGAGCGGCCCAGGTCCGCGCCCAGCAGGCCGCAGCCGCTCGTCGGGAGGTCCTCGGCGACGGCCACCCCGGCGACCGGGGCCGCCGCCCAGCGGGCCTGCCCGAGCAGCCAGCCGGCCACCGCGAGGGAGGGCGGGAGGACGGCGCCGGTGACTTCGCCGCTCGGCGGTCCGGCCGGGTCCGGGCCCAGGGTGACGGTCAGGTCCACGCCGAAGCCGGCGAAGCCGCCGGGGGTGCCCTGGTCGTAGCCACCGCCCTCGGCCGCCGCACCGACCACGACCAGCAGGTCGGGCCGGGCCGCGGCGAGCACGGCCAGGGCGTCGGAGCAGGCGGTACGGGCGTCGCCGAGTTCGGCGGCGGCGCCCGCGGCGACCTCCGGCACGAGGAGCGGCGGGGCGGGGCAGACGGCGGCGGCTACGAGCATGATCCGCAGCCTAGCCGCCTCCGCCCTCCTCCGGTCAGTCGATCGCGCAGCCCGAGACGGCCGGCGGCAGCGGGGCCGGGACGCCGATGGACGGGATGCCGAGCAGGACGCCCGCCGGCTGCGCCGGGGCGGCGTTGCGCTTCTCCCAGGCGTCCCCGGCGCGGGTGCGGCGCACGGACTGCGTGGGGCCCTCGGCGAGGAGGTGGTGCGGGGCCGCGTAGGTGATCTCCACGGTGACCACGTCGCCGGGGCGGACGTCCTCGTCGGGCTTGGTGAAGTGGACGAGGCGGTTGTCGGGCGCGCGGCCGGACAGCCGGGCGGTGGCGCCGTCCTTGCGGCCCTCGCCCTCGGCGACCATGACCTCCAGGGTGCGGCCGACCTGCTTCTTGTTCTCCTCCCAGGAGATCTCCTCCTGGAGGGCGACCAGGCGCATGTAGCGGTCCTGGACGACCTCCTTGGGGATCTGCCCCTCCATCTCCGCGGCCGGGGTGCCGGGGCGCTTGGAGTACTGGAAGGTGAAGGCGCTGGCGAAGCGGGCCTCGCGCACGACGTGCATCGTCTGCTGGAAGTCCTCCTCGGTCTCGCCGGGGAAGCCCACGATGATGTCGGTGGAGATCGCGGCGTGCGGGATCGCGGCGCGGACCTTCTCGATGATCCCGAGGAAACGCTCCTGCCGGTACGACCGGCGCATTGCCCGCAGGATCGGGTCCGAACCCGACTGGAGCGGCATGTGCAGCTGCGGCATCACGTTCGGGGTCTCGGCCATGGCGGCGATGACGTCGTCGGTGAAGTCCTTGGGGTGCGGGGAGGTGAAGCGGACCCGCTCCAGGCCCTCGATCTGCCCGCAGGCGCGCAGGAGCTTGCTGAACGCCTCGCGGTCGCCGAGGTCGGAGCCGTAGGCGTTGACGTTCTGGCCGAGCAGGGTGATCTCCGAGACGCCCTCGGCGACCAGGGCCTCGACCTCGGCGAGGATGTCGCCGGGGCGGCGGTCCTCCTCCTTGCCGCGCAGCGCCGGGACGATGCAGAAGGTGCAGGTGTTGTTGCAGCCGACGGAGATCGAGACCCAGGCGGCGTACGCGGACTCGCGGCGGGTCGGGAGGGTGGAGGGGAAGGCCTCCAGCGACTCGGCGATCTCGATCTGGGCCTCTTCCTGGACGCGGGCGCGCTCCAGGAGGACCGGCAGCTTGCCGATGTTGTGCGTGCCGAAGACCACGTCGACCCAGGGGGCCTTCTTGACGATGGTGTCGCGGTCCTTCTGGGCGAGGCAGCCGCCGACGGCGATCTGCATGCCGGGGCGCTTCGTCTTCATCGGGGCCAGCCGGCCGAGGTTGCCGTACAGCTTGTTGTCGGCGTTCTCGCGGACGGCGCAGGTGTTGAAGACGACCACGTCCGCGTCGCCGTCGGAGCCCTCGGGCGCGCGGACGTAGCCGGCGTCCTCCAGCAGACCGGAGAGCCGCTCGGAGTCGTGCACGTTCATCTGGCACCCGTAGGTGCGCACCTCGTAAGTTCCCTTGGGGTCCACCACTGCCGTGCTCCGGTCGCCGCTGCTGGTCATGGAACAAGGGTAGGCGGTGCCGGAGGGCCCTCCGGTCGCCCGGTGTCCCCGCCCGGACCGGACCGGCCGTGACAGGCGGGCGGGGCGGGTGGGAGGATCCCGTCATGCCCCTCGTACCTCCCCGCATCAGCCGGCGCCGCCTCCTCCTGGGCCTGGTCGCCGTACTGGCCGTGCTCGGGGGGCTGCTGTGGTGGCCGAAGCCCTTCTGGGAGCCGGAGCTCAAGGGCGGGCTGACCTTCAGCACGGGGGTGCGTACCGGTGTGTACCACCGCTACGGGCAGCTGCTGGAGGGGGCGCTCGCGCAGGACATGCCGGGCGTCAAGGTGCGTCTGGAGCCCAGCGAGGGTTCGCAGCAGAACCTCCAGCGGGTCGCCGCCGGGCAGGCCGACTTCACGATCGCCACGGCGGACGCGGTGTCCAAGTACCGGGCCGACGGGAAGCCGGGCGCCGACCGGCTGCGCGGCTGCGCACGGCTCTACGACGACTACGTGCAGCTGGTGGTGCCGGCGGGCTCGCCCGTGCAGTCGGTCCGCGACCTGCGGGGCAAGCGGGTCGCGGTGGGGCAGGACGGCTCCGGGGTCAGGCTGGTCTCGGAACGGCTGCTGAAGGCGGCCAAGCTGGATCCGCGCAAGGACATCAGCCCCGTCGGGATCGGCATCGACACCATGCCCGCCGAGCTGGAGGCGGGGCGGATCGACGCCTTCTTCTGGTCGGGCGGGCTCCCGACGAACGCCGTGCACGAGCTGTCGGAGCGCTTCGACATCCGGCTCGTGCAGCTGGGCGACCTGGTCGAGCAGCTCCAGGCCAGCGGCAGCCCGGCCCGGTACTACCGCGCCGCGGTGATGCCGCAGGACGCGTACGCGCGGGCCCGCAACACCTCGGCGGTGGCCACGCTGGCGGTGCCGAACCTGCTGGTGACCCGGGAGGACACGGGCACGGAGCTGACCGAGCAGTTCACGCGGACGGTGATCCTCAGCCGGGACCGGATCGGGCACGAGGTGCACGCCGCGCAGCTGGTGGACCTGCGGACGGCGATCTACACGGACCCGCTGGACCTGCACGAGGGGGCCCGGCGGTACTACCGCTCGGTCAAGCCGTAGGCAGCAGCATCATCGCGGCGGCGGCCGCGCCGATCAGTCCGGCGTGGGTGCCGAGGGTGGCCGGGACGACCCGGAGGCCCTTGACGAAGGACAGGGTCGCGTACGAGGCCAGGTGCCGCCGGATCGGTTCGAAGAGGGTGTCCCCGCTGGCGGCGACCCCGCCCCCGATCACCGCGATGTCGGTCTCGACCAGGGTGGCGGTGGCCGCGATGGCCGCGGCCAGGGCCCGCCCGGCCCGGTCGAAGGCGGCCAGCGCCACCGGGTCGCCGGCCGCGGCGGAGGCGGCGACGCCCGCCGCGGTGGGGTCGGGGCCGGTCCAGCCCTGGGCGAGGGCCCAGCGGGCGATGGCGGTCCCGGAGGCGAGGGACTCGACGCAGCCGTGGCCGCCGCAGACGCACCGCTCGCCGTCGAACGCGACGCTGATGTGGCCGATGTGACCGGCGTTGCCGGTGGGACCGGGGTGGAGCTGGTTGTTCAGGATCAGCCCGCCCCCGACCCCGGTGGAGACCACCATGCACAGGGCGTTCGCGTGCCCCCGGGCGGCACCGAGCCAGTGCTCGGCGGCCGTCATGGCCACGCCGTCGCCGGCCAGGACGACCGGGATCCGGGCCCCGTGCGCGGCCAGCTCGGCGGCGGTCCGCTCCTGCACGGGGAACTCCCGCCAGGCCCCGATGTTGACCGGGCTCACGGTGCCTCGCGAGGTGTCCACGGGGCCGGCGCTGCCGATGCCGCAGCGGACGGCCTCCCCCCACAGGGGGTCCCGCGCCAGGTCCGCGACGACCTCGGCGACCGCCGCCATGACCCCGTCGGCGTCCGTCCCGCGCGGGGTGGGACGCCGGGTGACCGCGGTCATCGCGCCGTCGGGGTGGACCAGCGCCCCGGCGATCTTCGTGCCGCCGATGTCGATCGCCACGGTCGGTCCGGCGACGGCGGCCGCGGCGGCGCCGCGCGGCACGGGCAAGGCTGAGGTGGGGGTGGTCACGGAGGCGCTCCTGCCAGGGGGTCGGATTTCAGTATGCCGCCGCCGGAGGGGCCGTACTCCCGCGGGGTTCCCGCCGGCGCGGCTCGCTCCCCCGGCCCGGGGCGGGCCGTCGGCTAGGAGCTCCTCGGCCGCGAGCCGCCCGAACCCGGCGGTGTCACGGACGCGGTTCCGGCCGCCCGGCGGCAAAGGCGCTGTTGACCGGGCCCCGTGAGGCCGGGCAGTTTGGGGGCGTCCGGCGCATTCCCCGAGAACCCGGGACCCTGCCATGCACCGCACCCTGCGCTTCGGCGTCAACTACACCCCGGCACGCGGCTGGTTCCACCACTGGCTGGACTTCGACCTCGCCGAGGTCGGGGCCGACCTCGACTCGATCGCCGCCCTGGGCCTGGACCACGTACGGGTGTTCCCGCTGTGGCCGCTCTTCCAGCCCAACCGCGCGCTGATCCGGCCGCGCGCCGTCGAGCAGCTCGTCGCCCTCGCCGACGCGGCCGCCGCGCGCGGGCTCGACGTCGCCGTGGACGGCCTCCAGGGACACCTGTCGAGCTTCGACTTCCTGCCCTCCTGGATGCGGACCTGGCACCGGCGGAACCTCTTCACCGACCCGGAGACCGTCGCGGCACAGGAGGAGTACCTGCGCACCCTCGCCGCCGCCCTGGTCGGCCGGCCGAACTTCCTCGGGATGACGGTGGGCAACGAGATCAACCAGTTCTCGGGCCCCCCTCACCCCGACCCCGACCCCGTCACCCCCGAGCAGGCCGGACGCTGGCTGGAGCGGATGCTCGCCGCCTGCGAGCGGGGCGCCCCGGGACGGCCGCACGTGCACGCCGAGTACGACGCCGCCTGGTACCAGGACGGGCACCCCTTCACCCCGGCCCAGGCGGCCCGGCTGGGCGCGGCCACCGCCGTGCACTCGTGGGTGTTCAACGGCACCGCGCAGCGCCACGGCCGGACCGGGACGGCCACCGAGCACCACGCGGCGTACCTGGTCGAGCTGTCGAAGGCCTGGGCCGAGGACCCGGCGCGCCCGGTGTGGCTCCAGGAGGTCGGGGCGCCGGCGCCGCTGATCCCCCCGGAGCACGCCGCGCGGTTCACGGCCGCCACGCTGGAGGCCGCCCTGGACTGCCCCGGGCTGTGGGGGGTGACCTGGTGGTGCTCGCACGACGTGTCCCGGAAGCTCGCGGACTTCCCGGAGCTGGAGTACGGCCTGGGCCTGCTGACCAACGACCGCCGGCCCAAGCCCGCCGGGACCGTCCTGGCCCGCGTCGCGGCGGCCTGGCGGGGCCGCGAACACCGCCCGCCCGTACGCGACACCGCGCTCGTCCTGGACGAGTCCCGCGGCCGCTCGGCCTGCGCCCCGGGCGGCCCGTTCTTCGAAGCCTGGGCCGCCCTGACGGCGCGGGGCGCCCGCCCGGCGGTGGTCCTGTCCGACCGGGCCGAGGAGCCGGACCACCTTGTGGGCCGGGGCATCGCCCGGGTGCTCCGCGTCGAGGACGTGGACTGACGGCCCGCCCCCGGCCGCCCAGCCCGCCCCGCCTTCGCCCGCCCCCGGCCGCCCCTCCCCCGGCCCCACCCCCGCCCGAGCCGCACCGTGAGGAGCCCCCGATGTCCGACTCCGGCCACGCCCCCTTACGCCCGGCCAGACGCACCCTCCTGGCCGCCGCAGCCGCCACCGCCTCCGGAGCCCCGCTCCTCGGCGCACCCACCCCGGCGGCGGCCGCCGCCGCCCCCGCCACCCCGCCCGGCGGCGACCTGACCCCGTACGCCTCCTACTGGTTCCCCGGCTCCCTCCCCCACGGCACCCCCGCCCCCGGCGTCGTCTGGCGCTCGCTCGGCGACTGGAGCCCGGAGTCGGACCCGGACCTCGCCCACAACACCGCGACCGTGCCGCTCGCCCCGCGCTTCACCCCCGTGCCCGCGCACCGCGGTGCCCGCGCCGGCCAGGCCCGGATAGCGGCGCTGGTCTCGTTCGGGCCGACCTCCGGCAATCCCTCCCAGGGCTCGGCGACCGCAGACCACTACGCCCTGACGCACTGGGCCTACCTCGACGAGCTGGTCTTCTGGGGCGGCTCCGCCGGCGAGGGCCTCGTGCTGGCCCCGAACGCGCCCGTCGTCGACGCCGCCCACCGCAACGGGGTCCGGGTGCTGGGCAACGTCTTCCTGCCGCCCGTCCCCTACGGCGGCGACCTCCAGTGGACGCGCGACCTGGTGCGCCGGGAGCCCGACGGCCGGTTCCCGGTCGCGGAGCAGCTGGTCCGGGTGGCGGTGGCGTACGGCTTCGACGGCTGGTTCGTCAACGCCGAGACGGACGGCGGGGACAGCGTCCTCGCCACCCGCATGCGGGAGTTCCTGCGGGCGCTGCGGGCGGCGGGCTCCCCGCACGGGCTGCGCATCACCTGGTACGACGCGATGAACGTCACCGGCCGGGTGGGCTGGCAGGGCGCCCTCAACGCGCTCAACCAGGAGTTCTTCCAGGACCGTTCGGGACCCGTCGCGGACACGGTGTTCGTGGACTTCCGCTGGACGGCGCGCACCCTCGCCGACTCGGGCGCCCTCGCCGGCCGGCTCGGCCGCAGCCGCCACGAGCTGTGGGCGGCGGTGGACGTGGAGTCCAGGGGCTGGGACTCCGCCGTCGACTGGGACGCCGTCGTCCCGCGCGACCGCGACCACGTGGTCAGCTTGGGCCTCTACCGGCCGGAGTGGACCCGCGACCACCTCGCGGACCGCTCCCCCGGCGCGTTCCACCGCGCCGACGACCGGTTCTGGACGGGCGAGTCGGGGGACCCGTCCCGGCCGGCGCCGCAGGCCGCCTGGCGGGCGCCGGCGACGTTCACCGCGGACCGCTCCACGGTCGCCGGGCTGCCGTTCGGCTGCTCCTTCAACACCGGGCACGGGCTGCGCTGGTACGAGGGCGGCGCTGTCACCTCCGAGGAGCCGTGGAACCACCTGGCGCTCCAGGACCGGCTCCCGGGCCGGCGCTGGGTGGTGGACACCGCCGGGGCGCGCCCGTCGGTGACCCTGGACTTCGCGGACGCCTGGCGCGGTGGCTCCAGCCTGCTGGTGGCGGGGGCGCTCACCGCCCCGGTGGCCGTGGGCCTGCACTCGACGCGCCTGCCCCTGCCCGGCTCGGCGGTCGCGGAGCTGGTCCACGCTGGTGCCGGCGCCGGGCCGGTGTCCGTGGAACTCGGCGTCGCCGTCCGCGAGCCGTCCGCCCCGGGCGCGCCGGTGCCGTACACCTGGCTGCCGGCCGGCACGGCGGGCCCCGGCCAGGGCTGGCGGACCTCCCGCGTGCCCCTCGCGCGCCTGGCCGGGAGGACCGCGTACGCCCTTGCCGTACGGATCACCGCGCCCGGGAAGGCGGCGGTGTCCTGGCGTCTGGGGGCCCTGACGGTACGCGACACCACCGCGCGGCGGCCCCCGGCCCCGCCCTCGCACCTGAGGGTGGAGGCCGTCTGCGGGCAGGGCGCCGGCCGTGCGGCGCTCCGCCTGCGCTGGGACCGGGCGGCCGGGCCGGTCCGGCACTACGAGCTCCACCGCCTCCTCCCCGACGGCACCCGCCGCTACCTGGCCGGCACCTGCGCGGCCGCCCTCCACGTCCCCTTGCTCGTCCGGGCGGACGGGGAGCGGGCGGCCGTCCTGGAACTCCGGACGGTGGACGAGACGTACGCCGCCTCCCCGGCGGCCCGTACCGAACTGCCCTGGCCCTAACCCTCCTGGGGGTCGGTGCGGGGCACGGCCACCGTCACGCGCAGCCCGTGCGGCGGGTTCGTCTCGTAGGAGATGGATCCGCCGCCCGAGGCGAGCAGGGCGCGGGAGATCGACAGGCCGAGACCGGAGCCCTTCACGTTCTGGTGGCGGCCGCTGCGCCAGAAGCGGTCGCCGACGCGCAGCAGCTCCTCCTCGGTCAGGCCGGGCCCCCGGTCGGCGACGACGACGAGCGCGCTGCGCCCCTCGGCGGAGACCGACACCTCGACCTGCTCCCCGGCGGGGGTGAACTTCAGGGCGTTGTCGATGACGGCGTCGAGGGCGCTGGACAGGGCGATGGGGTCCGCCCAGCCGGTGACGGCGCTGCGGCCCGCCTCGGTGAGCCGTACGCCCTTCTCCTCGGCGTAGGGGCGCCAGGCGGCCACCCGTTCGGCGGCGAGCTCGCCGATGTCGGTGAGCCTGATCTCGGCGGAGGCGTGTTCGGCCAGCGCCAGGTCCAGCAGGTCGTCCAGGACCTGGGCGAGGCGTTTGCCCTCGGTGCGCACGGAGGCGATCTCCTCGTTGCCCTCGGGGAGTTCGAGGGCGAGGAGCTCGATGCGCAGGAGCAGTGCGGCGAGCGGGTTGCGCAGCTGGTGGGAGGCGTCCGCCACGAACGCCCGCTGCTGCTCCAGTACCTCTTCGACGTTGTCGGCCATCTCGTTGAACGACCGGGCCAGGCGTCTGAGTTCCGGCGGGCCGCTCGCGGCGGCGACGCGGGAGTTCATCCGTCCGGTGGCGATGCCGTGGGCGGCGGCGTCCAGGGTCCGCACGGGCTTGAGCACCCAGCTGGTCAGGCGCAGGGCGGCGCCGAAGGCGACCAGCATGGCGGCGGCGAGCCCGGCGGCGATGACCGCCCACCCGCGCAGGGTCCGGGCGCGCATCTGGTCGGTGGGTGATTCGGTGGCGACGACGGCGACGACGTCGCCGTCGAGGACGACCGGGGAGACGACGAGGAGTTTGCCGTTGGTCTGCCAGGGCCAGACCTGGCCGGGGTCGTGGCTGCGCCGGCCGGCTAGGGCGTCGTCGAAGGCGCGCTTGCCTTCCTTGGAGTCGGGCAGCTGCCACCAGCCGGGGGCGCGGACCATGGCGTTGTCGTCGCGGTAGAAGATGCCGACGCGGACGCCGTACAGCTCCTGGTAGCGGGCGAGTTCGAGTTGGAGGGTGTTGCGGCGTTCGTCGGCGCCGGTGGCTCCGGAGCCCTCGGCGTCGATGACGAACTGCGCGAGGGCCGCGAAGCGGGCGCTGTCGTCGATGCGGTCGAGCACCACCCGCTGCTGCTGGGCGGCGGCCAGGCTGACGGCGAGCGGGAGTCCGAGCGCGATCAGGACGCCCGCCATGAGGACGACCAGGAGCGGGAGGAGCCGGGTGCGCACGGCGGGGCCCCGCTAGGGGACGGCCGGGGTGACGAGCCGGTAGCCCACCCCGCGGACGGTCTCGATGAGCGCGGGCATGCCGAGCTTGGAGCGCAGCGAGGCGACGTGGACCTCGAGGGTGCGGCCGGTGCCCTCCCAGCTGGTGCGCCACACCTCGCTGATGATCTGCTCGCGGCGGAAGACGACGCCGGGACGCTGTGCGAGCAGGGCCAGCAGGTCGAACTCCTTGCGGGTGAGTGGTACGTCGGTGCCGTTCACGGTGACGCGGCGGGTGGGCAGCTCCACGGCGACGGCGCCGAGCCGGACCGTGCCGGGGGCGGTCTCGGGGGTGGCGGCGGCCTCGTCGGCGGCGCCGGTGCGCCGGGCGACGGCGTGGATGCGGGCGAGGAGTTCCCCGGTGTCGTACGGCTTGACCACGTAGTCGTCGGCGCCCATGTTCAGGCCGTGGATGCGCGAGCGCACGTCGCCCCGGGCGGTGACCATGATGACGGGCGTCGAGGTGCGCTTGCGGATCTTGCCGCAGACCTCGTAGCCGTCCTGGTCGGGCAGGCCCAGGTCCAGGAGGACCACGCCGAAGGGCTTGGCGCCGGCCGGCAGCAGCGCCTGGAGGGCCTCCTCGCCGTTGCGGGCATGGGTCACCTGGAAGCCGTGCCGGGCGAGGATCGCCGCCAGGGCGGCGGCGACGTGGTCGTCGTCCTCGACGAGCAGCAGCCTCATGGCGTCCCCCTTCCCGATTCTTCGGCTTCAGCTTCCGTACACATGGTCACCTTGCATCCACGCCCATGGCGGAGTCCCACGTCAAGAGGGTTCCGGCCTGGCGAGTCTTCCGTTATGCACCCGGTACGAGTACATCGCACCCTTCGTGGGTAGCGGGTACGGAGCGTATCGGCGCGAGGCCGTTTCGTTATGCTCAATTCTCCCTCAGATGTGCTGACGGTGTGCTCATCTCGTCACTACATTCCTCCCAACCGACGGAGGACGGAGCAAGAAGCCGATGAGCGGAGTATCAGTGACCAAGGACGTGGAGGATGCGGCCGGTGCCGCGGACGGCCTGGTCGTACTGAGCAACGTCAACAAGCACTTCGGCGCGCTGCACGTGCTTCAGGACATCGATCTGAGCATTGCCCGCGGTGAGGTCGTCGTGGTGATCGGGCCCTCGGGCTCGGGCAAGTCGACGCTGTGCCGGACCATCAACCGGCTGGAGACCATCGACTCGGGCAGCATCACGCTGGACGGGAAGCCCCTTCCGGCCGAGGGCAGGGAACTGGCCCGGCTGCGCGCGGACGTGGGCATGGTCTTCCAGTCGTTCAACCTGTTCGCACACAAGACGGTGCTGCAGAACGTGATGCTGGGTCAGCTCAAGGTCCGCAAGACGGACCAGGCGACGGCCCTGGAGAAGGCGAAGGCCCTGCTGGACCGGGTGGGCGTCGGCGCACAGGCCGACAAGTACCCGGCGCAGCTGTCCGGTGGCCAGCAGCAGCGCGTGGCGATCGCCCGGGCGCTGGCGATGGACCCGAAGGTGATGCTCTTCGACGAGCCCACCTCGGCGCTGGACCCGGAGATGATCAACGAGGTGCTGGAGGTCATGCAGCAGCTCGCCCGCGAGGGCATGACGATGGTCGTCGTCACGCACGAGATGGGCTTCGCCCGCTCGGCGGCCGACCGCGTCGTGTTCATGGCGGACGGCAAGATCGTCGAACAGGCCACCCCGGAGCAGTTCTTCAGCGCCCCGAAGAGCGACCGCGCCAAGGACTTCCTCTCGAAGATCCTGCACCACTGACGCTCTCGTCTGGTAGTGATCCGATCGACGGCTCGTGCCGTCGCCCACGACGTGTCCTGCTCGTCGTTCAACAACGTCTCACCCGAGGGAAGTTCACCATGAAGGTTCTCAAGACCGGCGCTGCTGTTGCCACGGCCGTCGTTCTCGCCCTGACGGCGACCGCCTGTGGCGGCGGCAGCAAGGACACGGCGAGCGACGCCGGTGCCTCCGGGGGCTCCAAGTCGGACAAGATCGTCATCGGCATCAAGTTCGACCAGCCGGGTCTGGGCCTCAAGACCCCGGACGGCAAGTTCGAGGGCTTCGACGTCGACGTCGCCACCTACGTGGCGAAGGAGCTCGGCTACCAGCCGGACCAGATCGAGTGGAAGCAGGCCATCAGCGCCGAGCGCGAGAACCTGATCTCCAACGGCGACGTGAAGTTCATCGCCGCCACCTACTCGATCAACGACAAGCGCAAGGCGAAGGTCGACTTCGCCGGCCCGTACTTCCTGGCCCACCAGGACCTGCTGGTCCGTGCCGACGACTCCTCGATCACCAAGGTCGAGGACCTCAACAAGAAGAAGCTCTGCTCCGTCACGGGCTCGACCTCGGCGCAGAACATCAAGAAGGACCTGGCCAAGGACGCCGACCTGCTGGAGCAGGGCGGCTACTCCGAGTGCCTCACCGCGCTGGAGAACAAGTCCGTGGACGCGCTGACCACGGACAACTCGATCCTCGCCGGCTACGCCGCGCAGGAGAAGAACAAGGGCAAGTTCAAGCTCGTCGGCCTGAGCATGAGCAACGAGAACTACGGCATCGGTCTGAAGAAGGGCGACAAGGAGCTCCAGACCAAGATCAACGCCGCGCTCAAGAAGATGGTCGCGGACGGTTCCTGGGAAGCGGCCATCAAGAAGAACCTCGGCCCGGCCGGCTACAAGAACGAGCCTGCCCCGCAGATCACCGAAGGCAGCTGATTTCCCGGTGGGGTGCGTCGCCGCCCGCCCGTCCGCGGGCGGCGGCGTACTCCACCGGCCATCCTGGGGAGAGCGCAGGGCAACGTGTTCGACTTTCTTGATTCCGGGCAGTACGACCTGCTCGGAGCCTTCTGGGTGACGGTTCAGCTCACCCTCTACTCGGCGGTTGGCTCCCTCATATGGGGCACCGTCCTGGCCGGGATGCGGGTCAGCCCGGTCCCGCTGATGCGTGCCTTCGGCACCGCGTACGTCAACCTGGTCCGGAACACCCCGCTGACCCTGTTGATCATCGGAAGCTCGCTGGGCCTCAGCCAGACCCTCGGCATCAACCTCGGCGGCGAGACCTTCAAGGAGACCGGCTTCCGGCTCGCCGTCCTCGCGCTGACCGCGTACACCGGCACCTTCGTCTGCGAGGCGCTGCGCTCGGGCATCAACACCGTGCCCGTCGGCCAGGCCGAGGCGGCCCGCGCGCTGGGTCTGAGCTTCTTCCAGGTGCTCACCCTGATCGTGCTCCCCCAGGCCTTCCGGGCGGTCATCGCGCCGCTCGCCAACGTACTGATCGCGCTCACCAAGAACACCACGGTGGCCGCGGCCATCGGCGTGGCCGAAGCGGCCCTGCTGATGAAGGAAATGATCGAGAACGAGGCGGACGCGCTCTTCGCCGTGTTCGGGATCTTCGCCCTCGGCTTCTGCCTGCTGACCCTGCCGACCGGTCTGCTGCTGGGCTGGGTGGCCAAGCGAGTGGCGGTGAAGCGATGAGCTCCGTGCTGTACGACGTCCCCGGCCCCAAGGCCAAGGCCCGCAACTGGATCTACACGGCCGGTTTCCTGGCCCTGTTCGCGCTCGCCGCGTGGTGGATCCTCTCCGTCATGGCGGAGAAGAACCAGCTCGACGCCGACAAGTGGACCCCCTTCGTCACTGACGCCCGGATCTGGACCACGTACCTGATCCCGGGTCTGCTGGAGACCCTGAAGGCCGGGGCGATCGCCATGGTGATCGCGCTGCCGCTCGGCGCCCTGCTGGGTATGGGCCGGCTCTCCGACCACTCCTGGGTGCGCGTGCCGGTCGGGGCGGTCGTCGAGTTCTTCCGCGCCATCCCGGTCCTGATGCTGATGGTCTTCGGCTCGGCCTTCTTCGTGAAGTTCGTCCCCGCCGTCTCCTCGGACCTCCGGCCGCTGTACGCCGTGATCACCGGGCTGGTCCTGTACAACGCGGCCGTCATCGCGGAGATCGTCCGCGCGGGCGTGCAGTCCCTCCCCCGCGGCCAGACCGACGCCGCGAAGGCGATCGGCATGCGCAAGGGCCAGACCATGGTCTACGTCCTCATCCCGCAGGCCGTCACCGCGATGCTGCCCGCCCTGGTCAGCCAGCTCGTGGTGATCCTCAAGGACACCGCGCTCGGCGGTTCACTGCTCGGCCTCACCGAGCTGCTGGCGACGAACCGGCAGATCTCGGCGAACTACGCCAACACCATCGCCACGCTCGTCGTGATCGCCCTGATCTACATCGCGGTGAACTTCGCCCTCACCTCCTTCGCCTCCTGGCTGGAGGGACGGCTGCGGAAGTCGAAGAAGAGCACCGGCGCGGTGGTCGGCGTGGCCGACGTGAACGACATGGCCACCGGGAACAACTCGGCCGGGGCCTGACGGTCGAAACCCGCTCCGGCCCGGCCGGAAGGCCGCCGGAGGGCTGACGTAGGGTCAGTCATCGTGCGTAGCCCGTGTGGTGCGGCGGAATCCTCCGCCGCACCACACAGTGCTGTCCCGGCCGGGTGTCACTTGACGCCGGAACCTCCAGTGGGTTGCATACGTTCTGTGATCACATACCGGACATCGGGAGCCGCATCATGGACCCGGTGATCGTCGTCGGCGCGGGGCCCGTCGGGCTGTCCCTGTCCCTCGCCCTGGCCGGGCACGGCGTGCCCAGCGTGCTGCTCGACGAGGGGCCCGGCAAGGACGAGCCACGGCCCGCCCGCAGTGTCGTGCTGCACACCGACACCGCCGCCATGGTCCACCGGCTGGGCTGTACGACCCTGCGCGACGAGGGCGCCCAGTACGCGGCCTGGCGCACCATGAAGCGCCGCCAGGAGACCCGGCGGATCACCTTCGAGGACCAGCAGCCCCCTCTGCACCTGCCGCAGCACGCCCTCGTGCGCGGGCTGCGCGCCGCCGCCGCCGCGCACCCCTTGGTGCAGCTGGTCACCGGTGCCAAGCTGGACTCCTTCGAGCAGGACGACCACGGGGTCACCGCCCGCACCCGGGGCACCGAGAGCAGCTGGTGGCGCGGCAGCCACCTGGCCGGCTGCGACGGCGCCCGCTCCACCGTGCGCAAGCTGCTCGGCATCCGCTTCCCCGGCCGGACCGCCGTCGAGCGGCGCGCCGTGGCCGCGCTGCGCGCCGAACTGCCCTGGCCGGGCGAGGCGTTGCTGCACCGCAACCCCCCGTCCGGGCCCGAGGAGATCACCGCCCGGCCGCTGCCCGACGGGGTGTGGCGGCTCGACTGGCTGCTGCCGGCGCGCGGGGAACTCGTCACGCCCGACGCGCTCGTCACCCTCATCCGGGACACCCTGGCCCTGTGGTGCGGCGGCACGACTCCCCCGTACGACCTGATCGACACCGGCGTGCACACCCTCCACCACCGGCTCGCCCTGCGCTGGCGCGACGGCCGGGCCTTCCTCGTCGGGGACGCGGCGCACCTGCTCGGCGCCGTCGGCACCCAGGGCGTCGAGGAGGGGCTGCGCGACGCGGAGAACCTCGCCTGGAAGCTGGCCCTGGCCTGGCACCAGGGCGCCTCCGCGGCCCTGCTCGACAGCTACGAGGGCGAACGGCGCACCGCCGTCGCCGCCCGGCTCCGCGCCGCCGACCAGGCCGTGCCCGTACTGCGCGGCGGGGGCGGGCTGCGCACCCTGCTGCCGGGGACGGGCCGTTCCGCCGAGACCCTGCTGACCGACGGGCACCTGGGGCGCGGCCCGCTGGGCGCGCAGCCCGTGTACGCGCCGCCCGTGGCCGTACGCGAGGTCCCGACGGCGACCGAGCCGGGTGGGCCGGTGGCGAACGTGCCCGTGACCGCGCCCGACGGAGCCACCGTCCCGCTGCGCGACCTGCTGGGGCGCGGCCGGCTGCTGGTGCTGCTGGTCGCGCCGGGCACCGGGGTCTGGGACCGGCGGCACTGGCAGAGCGCCGGGGTGATGCCCCGCCTCGCGGCGGCCGTGAGCGCGCTGCCCGTCCCGGCCGACCTGCTGGTGGCCGACGCCTACCCGGGGGCGCCCGCGCACACCGTGCTGCTGGTGCGCCCGGACGGGCACCTGTCCGCCACCTTCGCGGGCGTCCGGCCGGCCGAGCTCTACGCGGCGGCCGACGCCGTCCGGGCCGGCGCCCCGGCGGGCGCCCCCGCCACACCCGCTCCTGTGATCGATTGACCGTTCTCGGGGGCACGTGGTTCACTCACGGACATGACCGGCAACGACGTACGCCTGTGGCGGAGGGTTCACATGGACCTGCTCCGCTACGCGGGCTGCGTGTGTCGCCCCTCCTGCTGATTCGCCTTCCCTCCGCGCGCCCCTGAGCCCTGCCGGCCGGCGCGCGCACCTTCGCGAACCCAGGACGGTCACCTCCATGCCTTCCCCCTTGCCCACGCACGCCCCCGCGCGCCCGTCGTCCGCCCCGACGGCGGCGGAACTCCTCGACTTCGCCCTGCGCACCGCCGCCGACCCCGAGATCGTCGACTCGCTGCCCCTCGACCCCGAGGGCCGGACCTGGATCCGGCTCGACGGTCCGGGCGGCAGCGAGGCCTGGCTGATCGGCTGGCCGCCGGGCACCGGCACCGGCTGGCACGACCACGCCGAGTCCCGCGGCGCCTTCGCCACGGCGCGGGGCCGGCTGACGGAGCACTCCCTGACGGTGCGGCTGCCCTCGGAGGGCTGGCAGAGCCTGGAGCTGGCCCCCGAAGTGGACCGCACCCGCGGCCTCGGCGCGGGCAGCGGGCGGGCCTTCGGCGAGCACCACGTCCACGAGGTGCTCAACGAGTCCGCCTCGGAGCACGCGGTGTCCGTCCACGCGTACTACCCGCCGCTCCCGCTGATCCGCAGGTACAGCCGCAGCGGTCCGGTGCTGCGGCTGGAGCACGTCGAGCGTCCGGCGGACTGGCAGTGAGCGCCGTGGGCATCGACGAGCTGCTGGAGCGGGTCCGCGCCACGTACGAGCGCATCGGCCCGCAGGAGGCGTACGAGGCGTCGCAGGACGGGGCCCTGCTGGTGGACATCCGCTACCAGGCGCTGCGCGAGCGGGACGGGCTGATCCCGGGGGCGGTGGTCGTGGAGCGCAACGAACTGGAGTGGCGGCTGGACCCCCAGGGCTCCCACCGGCTCCCGGAAGCCGTGTCGCACGACCTGCGGGTGGTGGTGATCTGCAACGAGGGCTACGCGTCTTCGCTGGCCGCGGCGTCGTTGCACGCGCTGGGGCTGCGGCGGGCGACCGACCTCACGGGCGGCTTCCAGGCGTGGCGCGCGGCGGGCCTGCCGGTTCTTTCCTGACGCGGTCCTCGCACCGCTGCGCGGGGCTGGGTCCCCTGCCCGCCCTTCCACCGTTCCCAGGGGCGCTGCCCCTGACCCCGTACGGGCGCTGCGCGCCCGTCGCCTCAATCGCCGGCGGGGCTACTTGTAGCCCCGCCGGCGATTGAGGCGCGGGGGTCTGGGGACGGAGCCCCCAGGGGGCCGGGGCGCAGCCCCGGGGAACGGGCGAAGGGCGGGTAGGGGACCAGCCCCGCGCAGCGGCCCCGCAGCCCCGGCACCCGCGCCGGCCCCCGGCCGAGAGGCGCCCGCGGCCCCGGTCAGGACCTGGACGTGGCCACGTCCACCGGGCGGAGTCGCAGCGCGGCCCGGCCCGGCAGGGCGGTGGCGGCCAGGGCCAGCAGCCCGGCCGCGCCGACCACCACGCCGTACACCAGCGGCAGCACCGCCGGCGCGGCCGCCCCCGTCATGCCCACGCTGAACGCGGTCAGCACGGCCAGCGAGATCCCCGACCCGAGCACCGCCCCGATCAGCAGCACGGCCAGGGCCTCCGTGCGCAGCATCCTCAGCACCTGGCGCCGCTTCGCCCCGGCCAGCCGCAGCATCGCGAACTCCCGGAACCGCTCGGCGGTGGACATCGCCAGGGTGTTGACGACCGCGATGGCGGTGAAGGCCAGCACCAGGCCCATGGCCAGCAGGTTGATCTCGGCTCCGGCGGCCTGCCGTTCGGCCCGGGCCGCGTCGGCCTGCGCCGCGGACAGCACCGCGAGGCCCGGCGCGGCCAGCCGCTCCCGGCCGACGGAGGGTTCCGCCGCGACGAGCACGTTCCCGGCGAGGGGGTTGTCCACGTGCGCGGCCACCAGTGCGTGCGGCAGCGTCAGGTCGCCGAAGCCCAGGCCCCGCCCGTACACGGCGGACACCGTCAGCGTCACCGGGGTCCCGTCGCCCAGCGTCAGCTTCAGCGGGCTGCCGGGCTTCAGCCCCAGCTGGTCGGCGGCGAGTTCGCTGACGGCGGCGCTGTTCTCGCCGAAGCCGTCCAGGTTGCCGCGGGTGACTCGCGGGTCCCAGGTACGGGTCAGGCCGGCCGGGGTGACGCCCTGGGCCGCGTACTTGGTCAGGCCGACCCGTACCGAGGTGTGCACGATCTCAGTGGCGGCGGTGATGCCCGGGGTGCGGCGGATCCGCTCGGCGGTGGCGGGGCTCACACCGGGGCCCTGCGCGGTGACGACCCACTGGGCGCGGACCCCTTCGCGGGCCTGGGCGCGGGCGGCGTCGCCGAGGGTCGGGGTGACGAAGAGCACGGTGCAGGTCATGCCGATGAGGAGGGTGAGCGGGGTGACGGCGGAGGCCATGCGGGTGGCGTTGCCGCGCAGGTTCGCGGTGGCCAGTCGGCCGCCGGGGCCGGCCAGCCGCAGCGGGCCGGCGAGCAGCGCGGTCGCGAGCCGGACGAGGAGCGGGCCGAGCAACGACACCGCGCCGGCGAGTACCACGACGGCCAGGAAGGTCACCGGGGTGGCGGCGGGTTCGGTGCGCAGCGAGCCGAGGACGACGACCAGCACCGCTCCGCCCGCCAGCAGGAGCAGGCCCGCGAGGGTCCGGATCCAGGAGGGGCGGGGTCGTTCGACGGCGGCTTCGGCCAGTGCTTCGGCGGGGCGGATGCGGGCGATGCGGCGGCCGGTGATCCGGGCGGCGGCCCAGGCGCCGAGCAGGCTGGCGGCGACGGCGGCGAACATCGGGAAGATCCCGGCGGTGCGCTCCAGGGTGGCCGGGACGACTCCGCTGGTGACGAAGCGTCCGTGCAGCCAGGCGGCGAGGGGCAGTCCGGCGAGGGAGCCGGCGAGGCCGGCGGCGAGCCCGACGAGCAGGGCTTCGCGGCCGATCATGCGGCGCAGCTGCTTCGGGGTGGCGGCGATGGCGCGCAGCAGGGCGAGTTCGCGGTGGCGCTGCTGGACGGAGAGGGCGAAGGTGCCGACGACCACGAGGACCGCGACGAGCAGCGAGGTGCCGCCCATGGCCCCGCCCATGGAGACGAGCTTGACGCGTGCGCCTGCGGCGTCGAGGAATTCGACGGGGCCGCGGTCGTCCCCGGCGGCGACCTGTGCGGTGGCGCCCTGCGGGGTGGCGGCCAGTGCCTCCCGGACCTGTCCGGCGAGCCGGCCGGCGTCGGTTCGGGGCCGGGGCAGTACGCCGATGGCGGTGACCTGGCCGGTGCGGGCGGCGAGCCGCTCGGCCTCGGTGTCGCTGAAGAACAGGGAGGTCTGCCGGCGGAGGTCGCCGTGGGCGGTCCGGGCGATGCCGCTGACGGTGTAGGTCTTCGGCTCGCCGGTGGCCTGTACGGTCAGCCGCGCTCCGGCGGCCAGTCCCGCCCGGGTGGCGAGGGTGCGGTCGACGACGACCTCGTCGCCGCCCTGGGGGGCGCGGCCCTCGGCGAGGGTGAAGGGGGTGAGGACCGCGGAGGTCCAGGCGTGCCCGTACGAGGGCCTGGCCGGGTCGGCCGGGGCCCCCAGCACCGGGACGGCCTGGAAGGTCAGCTCGGGCACGGCCCGCTCGACGCCGGGGACGGCACGTACGGTCTCCAGGGCGGAGGCCGGGAGCCAGGCCCGCTCGGCGACGGGCTTGGCCTTGTGCTTCGTCTTGGTCTTGCCCTTCTTCTCCTTGACCGTCGTCTGGTGGACGTTCTGGTCGGCGGAGACGACCACCGGGGTAGCCGCGTAGCGCTCGGTGGCGATCCGGCCTCGGAGTCCGGTTTCCAGGAGGGTGCCGCAGGCGGTGATCAGGGCCGCCGCGCACAGGAGCGCGACGAAGGCGCCGAGGAAGCCGGCTTTGCGGTCCCGGACGGTCTGAAGGGCGTAGCGCAGCATCATGCGGTCAACTCTGGCCGCGCCCCGGTTTTCGGGCACTGGAGCGCTCCGGCGTCCTCGTGCGGGGGCTACCCCCACCCCCGGGGCCCGGCCGTCCCCGCGCTCGGGCCCGCCGCCCGGCCCTGCCTCTCGGGGCGGCCGCTCGGCCCCGCCGCCCGGGGCCGTGGCTCAGGCCCGCGGCTCGCCCCGCCGCTCAGGCCCCCCGCTCGGCCCCGCCGCTCAGGCCCCCCGCCCGGGGGCCCGGCTCAGTCCCCGGGGTACCCCAGGTCGTCGGCGTCCTCGCCCTCGGCCTCCAGTGCGCGCCGGACCACCCGCAGGGCCATGCCCTCCGGGTATCCCTTGCGGGCGAGCATGCCGGCGAGGCGCCGGATCCGCTTGTCCCGCTCCAGGCCGCGGGTGCTGCGGAGCTTGCGCTCCACGAGTTCCCGGGCGGTCTGCTCCTCCTGCTCGGAGTCCAGCTGTTCCAGCGCCTCCTGGACGAGGGTGGTGTGCACCCCCTTGGTCCGGAGCTCCTGCGCGAGCGCCCGGCGGGCCAGGCCCCGGCCGCGGTGCCGGGACTCCACCCAGGCCCCGGCGAAGGCGGCGTCGTCGATCAGGCCCACTTCCTCGTACCGGGAGAGGACCTCCTGCGACACCTCCTCGGGGATGCCCCGTTTCGCCAGGGCATCCTCCAGCTGCCGCCGGGTGCGCGGCATCCCGGTGAGCAGGCGCAGGCAGATCGCCCGCGCCTGCTCCTCGGGACTCTGGGGCGGCAGCTGCTGGCGGCCTTCACGGCCGCCGCTCCTCGCTCTGCCGCCCCTCTCCTGCTCTTCCCGCACGGTCAGCTCTTGGCCACGGCGGCCTTGGCCGCGGGCTTGGCCTTCGACGCCGGGGCGGGCACCGAGGCGTCGGCCGGTGCGGCGGCAGCGGCGGGCTCGGTGCCCTCGCTGTCCTTGCGGACGCCCACGCCGAGCTTCTCCTTGATCTTCCGCTCGATCTCGTTGGCGAGGTCGGGGTTGTCCTTGAGGAAGTTGCGGGCGTTCTCCTTGCCCTGGCCCAGCTGGTCGCCCTCGTACGTGTACCAGGCGCCGGCCTTGCGGATGAAGCCGTGCTCCACGCCCATGTCGATCAGGCCGCCCTCGCGGCTGATGCCCTGGCCGTAGAGGATGTCGAACTCGGCCTGCTTGAAGGGGGGCGCGACCTTGTTCTTGACGACCTTGCAACGGGTGCGGTTGCCGACCGCCTCGGTGCCGTCCTTGAGCGTCTCGATGCGGCGGATGTCGATGCGCACGGAGGCGTAGAACTTCAGCGCGCGGCCACCGGTCGTGGTCTCGGGCGAGCCGAACATCACACCGATCTTCTCGCGGAGCTGGTTGATGAAGATCGCGGTGGTCTTGGACTGGTTCAGCGCACCGGTGATCTTGCGGAGGGCCTGGCTCATCAGACGGGCCTGGAGACCGACGTGGGAGTCGCCCATCTCGCCCTCGATCTCCGCCTTGGGCACGAGCGCCGCGACGGAGTCGATGACGATCAGGTCGAGCGCGCCGGAGCGGACCAGCATGTCGACGATCTCGAGGGCCTGCTCACCGGTGTCCGGCTGGGACAGGATGAGGTTGTCGGTGTCGACGCCGAGGGCCTTGGCGTACTCGGGGTCGAGCGCGTGCTCCGCGTCCACGAAGGCGACGGTGCCGCCGGCCTTCTGCGCGTTGGCCACGGCGTGCAGGGTCAGGGTCGTCTTACCGGAGGACTCCGGGCCGTAGATCTCGACCACGCGGCCGCGCGGCAGACCGCCGACGCCGAGGGCGATGTCCAGCGCGGTCGACCCGGTGGGGATGACCTCGATGGGGTCGTTCGGCTTGTCGCCGAGGCGCATGACCGCACCCTTGCCGAATTGCCGTTCAATCTGCGCGAGCGCGGCGTCGAGAGCCTTCTCGCGGTCGGTGCCTGCCATGGGTTCCACCCGGTTTGCTTGAGTCGATCGCTTCACGCCATTGACGCTAACGCCTGCCACTGACAATGCGCTCCCACGCCCGTATCGGCTGTGGATAACCCATCAGAATGGATGTTCGATTTCCGTGTCAAGCGAGCCACGCCCAGCCCGGCGGGCACCGTTCCGCGCCGGGCGCGGCCCCGCTGCTACGGTCCCGGGATGAGCGGCTGGGACGCGCGCGGCGTACGCGCACGGATACGGGAGATGGCGGCGGGGGACCCGGGGCGGGAGCGTTTCGGGGCGGACACGCACCGGTACGGGCTGGCGCCGCCGGTGCCGGAGGCGGAGATCCGGGCGTTCGAGGAGTCCCACGGCATCGGGCTGCCCGGGGAGTACCGGTCCTTCGTCGCGGAGGTGGGCGACGGCCCCGCAGGACCCTGTCACGGGGTGCTGCCGCTGACCGCCCCCCGCCCGGAGGCCGGCGAGGAGTGGGCCGTGGACGACGAGTGGCAGGAGGACCGGCTGCCGGGCCGGCTCGCCCTGCCGTTCCCCCTCACCGCTCCCCTGCCCGGCCCCATCCGCGGCCCGCAGAGCGCGCTGACGGCAGGCACGCTCACGCTCGCCGAACAAGGCTGCGGCATGTTCCTCAGGCTGGTCCTGAACGGCCCCCGCCGGGGCGAGGTCTGGCAGATCGACCCCGACTGGGGCGGCTTCGTCCCGGTGAGCACCGGTTTCCGCTCCTGGTACACGGCCTGGCTGGAGAGCCCGTAGCGGTACCGCGACCGGGGCCCGCCCCGCGCGCGGGCCCCGGCGACGGGCAGGGGTTACGGCTTCGGGACGGCGCAGCCGGGGCGGTTCAGGTCGATCTGGCTGCCGGGGCCGATGCACGGGACGAGGGTGTAGGTCTGCTGGGCGTAGTTGATGCCCTGGCGGACCGTCACGTTGCCGCTCTCGTCCACCTCGCACGGGTTGTTGTCCGTGCAGCGCTGGCCGTCCTCGTTGCCCGTGTTGTTGACGGCGACGACCTTGCCCGTCGTCGTGTCGATCACCGGCGAGCCGGAGGTGCCGCCGATGGTGTTGCAGGACGAGGTGTAGCGGACCGAGTCCTTCCAGGTCCAGGCGCCCTCCTTGAGGCGGTACGCGAACCCGTCGACGTTGCAGCTGTAGGTGCGCTTCCAGTACCCGGACACCACCTTGATGGACGAACCCTGGGTCGGACGGGCGTCGTTGAGGGTGAGGGCGGCTATCCCGTACTGGCTCTGGATCTGCGCGTAGGTCTTGGTGAGCTGGTAGAGCGAGACGTCCGTGTCCGTCATCGTCCCGTACGCGATCTTGCTGGCGCGCAGCGTGGCGACCTTCGAGCCGGAGGCGTTGAGCAGGGAGAACGTACGGCTGGACGCCCGGTTGACGAGGACTTCGCCGGCCGCCGGGAAGCCGGTCTCCAGGCAGTGGCCGTTGGACAGGACGAGTGCGGGGTCGCCGGGCTGGGAGTTCGGGGTGCGCACGACGGAGCCGGAACAGTTGCTGAGCGCGACCGTGCCCGCGTACGTGACCGCGACGGCGGGCGCGGCGTCCGAGGCCATGGCCGGGGCCGCTGCCACTCCGGTCAGGAGTAAGGAGAGCGCGACGGCGGCGAGAGGCTTGTTCATGTGGGGGGTCCCCTCTGGAGAAGGATGCGACGACCGAAGATCTTCCGATTGTCATGCGCATTCTCAAACCCTGGACCCCAACCCACAAGAGGGCCTCCCCGGTTGGCCGCCACACCGGGGGCAGGGTCACACGTCGCGGCGCCTCACGACGAGAACGGCGAGTGCGACCGTGATCAGGGGCCAGAGCGCGTACACGATCCAGGAGCCGGGGATCGTGGCGGAGTAGCCCAGGGAGCCGGGATCCGGCTCCCAGGTTTGGACCAGGCGGTGCCAGGCGGCCGACACCAGCGCGTGTTTGACGTCCGCCGACCAGCGGTTGCTCTCCGAGAACATGGTGGGCAGCATCAGCAGGGTGAAGACGCTGGCGACCATGGTCCCGGCGGCATGCCGGAGCAGAACGCCGAGGCCCAGCCCGACCAGGGCACAGACCGGAGCCAGCAACGCGGAGGCCACCAGCGCCCGGAACACCCCGGGGTGGTTGATCGGAACACCGGCATGGCGCCCGTCCAGGATGGCTTGGGAGACCAGGAGGGAACCGGTGGAGGCGGCCGTGCCGACCACCGTCCACAACGCGGCGGTGACGGCCGCCTTGGCCAGCACCACCGAGCCGCGGGCCGGGACGGCCACGGTGGTGGTGCGGATCAGCCCGCTGCCGTACTCGCTGACGATGGTGAGGGCGCCCATGCTGCCGGCGACGAGGACCAGGGTCCAGTAGCCGGCCGCCGGGTAGGCGTCGAAGGGCAGGAAGTCAGCGGGGCCGGAGCGCGCGGCCTTGTCCGCAAGGGTGGCCACGGCGGCGGACCCGATGACGAACAGGACGGTGAACGCGATCGTCCACGGGGTGGAGCGCAGGGACCGCATCTTGATCCACTCGGAGGCGATCAGGTCCCGGAAGCGGACGGGCGGGCCGACGACGGGGGTGGTCGGGGCGACGGAGGCGAGTGTGGTCATCAGGGCTGTCCTGCCTGGTATTCGACGCTGTCGGCGGTGAGTTCCATGAAGGCCGCCTCCAGCGAGGCGGTACGGGTGGTCAGTTCGTCCACCCGGATGCGGTTCTCGAAGGCGAGCGCTCCGATGCGGTCCGCCGGCAGCCCGGTCACGGCGAGCTTCTCTGCGCCCGCCGAGCCCTCCGGCTCGACCGAGGCGCCCGCCGCGGTCAGCACGGCTGCCAGCTCGGCGCCCTGCGGTGTCCCGACCACCACGCTGCGGCGGGTGCCGCGGGCCGCGAAGTCCCGTAGCGGCTCGTCGGCGATGAGGCGGCCCCGGCCGATGACGACCAGATGGTCGGCGGTGTTCTCCATCTCCGCCATCAGGTGGCTGGAGAGGAAGACCGTGCGCCCCTCGCCGGCCAGGCGCCGGAAGAGCCGGCGTACCCAGAGCACGCCCTCCGGGTCCATGCCGTTGATCGGCTCGTCGAACATGAGCACGGGCGGGTCGCCCAGCAGGGCGGTGGCGATGCCGAGGCGCTGCTTCATGCCGAGGGAGAAACCGCCGATGCGGCGTTTGGCCACCTCGGCCAGCCCCACCTCCTGGAGCACCTCGCCCACGCGGCGCAGCGGGATGCCGTTGCTGCGGGCCAGGGCGGACAGGTGGGCCGCGGCGCTGCGTCCGCCGTGGACCTGTCCGGCGTCGAGGAGGGCGCCGACGTGCCGCAGTCCGCGCGGGTGGTGGTGGAAGGGGACACCGCTGACGGTTGCGGCGCCGGTGGTGGGTGCGTCCAGGCCGAGGATCATCCGCAGGGTGGTGGACTTGCCGGCTCCGTTGGGGCCGAGGAACCCGGTGACCTGGCCGGGCCGCACGGTGAAGGACAGCTGGTCGACGGCCGTCTTGCTGCCGTAGCGCTTGGTGAGTTCGTTGACTTCGATCACGGCACCCACACTGCCGAGAGGACCCCCGTCCGGGCATGGGGCCGTGGGCGGCAATCGCGCGTCCGGATTAGCCCCTGGGCGTAAGTCCCCAGGCCGATGCCGCGCCCGCGGCGGCCGGTTAGTCTCGCGGCGTGAACCCCGAAACGATCACTCCGTTGCCCGCGCATGCCGCGCACCGAGGCCTTGTTCCCGAGAGGGCACACCGCCGATGACGAGAACGAAGGCCGTGGCCTGGGCGGGGGGTGCCTCCTACCTCCTCATGGTGGGTCTGCTGGTGGGGGGCGCGACGCGGGCGTCGGGCACGCTCCACGCTGTCGGGTCACTCCTGGCCGTGAGCCTGCTCGCCGGCGTGGTGCGGCGGATGCCTCAGCTGGCCCTGGCCATGGCACTCTTCGGATCCACGGCCGTGGTGGCGGGCACTGCGGACTCCGTCCATGAGGGCCTCGCGCCGTCGTACCAGGGCCAGTTCCTGTCGTATGTGGCGGTGGACCTCGTGCTGGGCGTCATCGTCGCCACCTGCGCACGGCGGGCTTCGATCGTCGCCGTGGCCGTGTGTTTCGCGGTGCAACTGCTGGTGATCGGCGCCTTCGCGCACGGGGACAACCTGACCGTCAACGGGGTGATCGCGGTCCTGGCGATGGCCGCATGCTGTATGGCCGGTCTGCTGAGCCGCGAGCGACGCGAGCACGCGGTGGCGCTGCGTGCGCAGGAGGTGGCCGAGGCGGTGACCGCCGAACGGCTGCGGATCGCACGGGAACTGCACGACATGGTCGCGCACAGCATCGGCATCATCGCCATCCAGGCCGGTGTGGGCAGCCGGGTCATCCAGACCCAGCCGGCCCAGGCGCGCGAAGCCCTGCGCGCCATCGAGGCCACCAGCAGGGAGACCCTGTCGGGCCTTCGGCGCACGCTGGTCTCGCTCCGTCGGGCCGACCGGGACGCGACCGCTTCGGAGCAGTCACCGCACGCACCCTCGCCGGGGCTGGCCGACGTCGAACGGCTGGCGGCGGCGACCGCGGATGCAGGGGTGTGCGTCGAGGTGCGCCGCAGCGGAGAGCAGCGTCCCGTGCCGGCCGACATCGATCTGTCCGCCTACCGGATCGTGCAGGAGGCGCTGACCAACGTGGTGCGCCACGCGGGCACCGGGCGTTGCCGGGTGGCCATCGGCTACGGAGACGAGGAGCTGTCCGTGGAGGTCGTCGACGACGGCCGCGGCGCCACCGAGAACGGCTCGACCCACGGCTTCGGCATCGTCGGCATGCGGGAGCGGGTCGGCCTGCTGCACGGCCACCTCAGCGCCGGCCCGCGCCCCGGGGGTGGGTTCCGGGTGGCGGCCCGGCTGCCGCTGCCCGCACCCGTCGGAGTCCCGGTGGAGGCCCGGTGACCGTCCGGATCCTGCTCGCCGACGACCAGCCGCTGGTACGGTCCGGGCTGCGCGTACTCATGGCCGACCAGCCCGACTTGGAGGTGGTCGGTGAAGCCGCTACCGGTGCCGAGGCGGTCCGCCTGGTCAAGGACGTCGACCCGGACGTCGTGGTGATGGACATCCGGATGCCCGGCATGGACGGGATCGAGGCAACCCGACTGATCACAGCCGACCGGGCGACGACGCGGGTGCTCGTCCTGACCACCTTCGACGAGGACGACAACGTCTACGGCGCACTCCGGGCCGGCGCGAGCGGCTTCATGGTCAAGGACATGGCTCTGGACGACATCCTCGCGGCGGTCCGTGTGGTCGCCGCCGGTGACGCACTGATCGCGCCGGGCGTGACGCGCCGTCTGATCGCCGACTTCGTCGGGCGCCCCGAAGCGGTCCCGGAGCGCTCTGCACGGCCGGTCGAGGGCATCACCGAACGGGAACGGGAAGTGCTGGCCCTGGTCGGACACGGCCGGTCGAACACCGAGATCGCGGAGGACCTCTTCATCACCGTGGCCACCGCCAAGTCGCACGTGTCACGGCTGCTCACCAAGCTGGGTGCCCGGGACCGGGTCCAGCTCGTCATCACCGCCTACGAGACGGGGCTCATCACGCCGCCTCGCTGACGGCGGCCTGGTCGACGCCCAGCACCGGGCAGCCCCGCCCACGGCTTGGCACAGAAGAGGAATCAACCATTCCAACACCCCACGAGGCGGGCGCCGAAACCCATACCGGGGCGCATGGGCCGCCGCCCCGGGCTGGGGTCGAGCGGTCTCCGAACGGCCGGTACCCTGCGGTGCCCCCGACGACGGGGGCCGTGAAAATTCCGCTCAGGAGGACCCATGGCCATCAAGAAGGCCACGATCCAGCAGCAGGTGGCAGAAGCCCTCGCCCAGGCCAACCCCACCGACAAGCCCATCGTCACGATCCAGGCCATCGCCGGCCCCAGCGTGTGGCTGATGAGCATGCTCGGCCTCATCGGCCAGGCGTTCCTCTCCTACTACTTCGTCACCGTCACCGAGCAGGCCGTGGTGCTCCACAAGGCGAGCCGGATGAGCAACCGCCCCCAGGAGATCGTCTTCGCGATATCGCCCGCCGAGGCCGTCGGCAGCATCACCGAGGTCAAGCGCAACGCCGTCTGGAGCTCCTTCCGCATGCAGCTCCCCGGCCAGGCCGCACCGACCCGGATGAACGTGCACCGCATCTGGCGCGGCGAGATGGACCAGCTGCTCGGCCTGCTGACGCATCAGACCCAGCCCACCGCCTGACGCCTGACGGCCCGGCGGCGGAGGGGACCCGTCCCCAGCTCCCTCCCCGCCGGGCCCCGGCCCACCGGGCTCACCACCAGTACACGGGGTAGCGCACCGCCCCCCGCCGGGCCCGCGACGCGGCCATCCCGGCCAGTACCAGCAGCAGCGCCGCCCCCGCCAGCAGCGGTACGAACACCACCGGATCCGGCGCCTGGAGCACCACCACCACGGTGGTCGCCGCCGCCGGCGAATGCGGGGTCCGGGCCAGGGTCATCACCCCCACCGCCACCCCCGCCCCCAGCGCCGCCACCCACGGCGCGTCCCCCGCCAGGGCCAGCCCGAGATAGCCCACCGCCGCGCACAGCAGGTGCCCGGCGACGACGCTGCGCGGCTGGGCCAGCGGCAGCGCGGGCACGCCGTAGACGATCGCCGCGCTCGCCGCGATCGGCGGGATCAGCACCGGCTCGTGCAGGAGCGCACCGATGCCGACGAGCGCGAGCAGCGCGGCCGCCGCGACCCCGCCGCTGTGCAGGGCGGTGGCCCGGGCGGGCGACGCGGGCGCCGGGGCGCGTCCCGCCAGCGCGTTCGGGAGGGCCGGGCGGGCGCGGCCGGCCGCCTTCGCGGCCCGGCCCGTACGCGTGTCACTCGTGTCCACACTCATGAGGGCCAGGTCTACGCACCCTCCGCATCACGGCCCTATACGCGAGCCACGCACCGCCAGGTGACAACCAACGGTTGACACCCCTCCGGCTGTCAACCTAGGGTTGCACTCATGACGAACCCTTCGGTGGAACCCGTTCGCATGACCAATCCGGTACGCCTCGACGACCTGATCGAGGCCATCAAGAAGGTCCACTCCGACACCCTCGACCAGCTCAGCGACGCCGTCGTCGCCGCCGAGCACCTCGGCGACGTGGCCGACCACCTCATCGGCCACTTCGTGGACCAGGCCCGCCGCTCCGGCGCCTCCTGGACCGACATCGGCCGCAGCATGGGCGTCACCCGCCAGGCGGCCCAGAAGCGCTTCGTCCCCAAGGCGGACAAGGACGGAGACGCCGGCCTCGACCCGAACGCGGGCTTCGGCCGCTTCACCCCCCGCGCCCGCAACGTCGTCATCTCCGCGCAGAACGAGGCCCGCGCCGCCGGGAACGCCGAGATCCGCACCGAGCACCTGCTGCTCGGCCTGCTCGGCGAGACCGAGGGCCTGGCCGCGCACGTCCTCACCGCCCAGGGCGTCGCCCCGCACGACCTGCGCACCGCCGCGGCCGCCACCCTGCCCCCGGCGCAGGCGGAGGTCCCCGAGCTCGTCCCCTTCGACGCGAACGCCAAGAAGGTCCTGGAGCTCACCTTCCGCGAGGCCCTGCGCCTGGGCCACGGCTACGTCGGCACCGAGCACGTCCTGCTCGCGCTCCTGGAGCAGGAGAACGGCGAGGGTCCGCTCAGCGCCGCCGGCCTCGACAAGGCGGCCGCCGAGGCGACCGTCACCGAAGTCCTCGCAGGCGTACTCGGCGGGGACGCGGCGCAGTAGCCTCGTCGGCCGCCGCGCCCGTCAGCTCGTACCGCTTCACGTACGCGCCGAGGAAGGCCTGCAGGGTGGCGACGGCCGGGATCGCGATGAGCGCCCCGACCGCGCCCAGCAGGGCGGTGCCCGCGATGACCGAGCCGAAGGCCACCGCGGGGTGGATGTCCACGGTCCTGGAGGTCAGCTTCGGCTGCAGGACGTAGTTCTCGAACTGCTGGTAGATCACCACGAATCCGAGGACGTACAGCGCGTCCCAGGGATCGGCGGCGAAGGCGATCAGCATCGGCAGCGCGCCCGCCAGGTAGGTGCCGATGGTGGGGATGAACTGGGAGACCAGCCCCACCCACACGGCGAGGGCGGGCGCGTACGGCACGCCGAGCACCACGAACAGGACGTAGTGCGCGATGCCGGAGATCAGCGCCATCAGTCCGCGCGAGTACAGGTAGCCGCCGGTCTTCGCCACGGCGATCTCCCAGGCCCGGAGCACCTCGCGCTGCTTGGCGGGCGGCAGCACGGAGCACAGCGCGCGCCGCAGCCTGGGCCCGTCGGCGGCGAAGTAGAAGGAGAACAGGAAGATCGTCAGGAGCTTGAAGAGTCCGCCGAGCACCGTGGTGGACACGTCGAGCACACCGGTGGCGCTGTTCTGCACGTACTTCTGGAGCCACTGGGAGTGCAGCAGGCTGTCCTGGATCTCCAGCCGGGAGAAATCGGTGTGGAAGGTCCGGTTGATCGAGCCGATCACCGAGTCGAGGTATCCCGGGAAGCCCTCGACCATGTCGATGATCTGGCCGGCGAGCATCGAGCCGAGCATCGCGAGGAAGCCCGCGCACGCGACGAACACGGCCACGAAGACCAGGAAGGCGGCGAGCCCGCGGCGCATGCCGCGGGCCGCCATCCTGGCCACGGCCGGTTCGATGGCGAGCGCGAGGAAGAAGGCGATCAGGATGTTGACCAGCAGCCCGATCAGCTGGTGGAAGGCCCAGCTGCCGAGCTGGAAGCAGGCCACCAGGGCCAGTACGAGGACCACCGCGCGCGGCAGCCAGCGGGGCATCCGCGCGTCTCCCGCGGCCGGGGCGGTCCCGGGCGGGACGGCTCCCGCACCCGCGGGCGCCGCGGGGGCGCCGTCCGCCGGACCATTCGCCGGGTCCGCCGGGTCCGCCGGGTCTGCCGGGTCCGCCGGGTCTGCCGGGTCCGCCGGGCTCGCGTGGCCCGTCGGTCCACCGGCCTCCGCGGGTCCACCGGCCGCCGCGCGTTCACCCGTCGCGCCCGTCGTCCGGCCGTTCGTCTCTTCTGTCGCTGCCACGCCGTCCAGTCTGTCCCAACCGCGCCCCGGACCACGAAGCCGCACAGCGCCCGGCCGGCCCGCGTCCCGCCGCCGCGCGCCGGTCCGGGACCTCGCCCGCGCGGCGGAGCCGCCTCAGCGCAGCGAGGCCGGCACGTCCATCGCCGAACACACCGCGCGCCACACGTCCTTGGTCTCCCAGCCCTCGTCCAGCGCCTGGTGGACCGTGCGTCCGCCCAGTTCGGCCATCACGTGGTCCCGGGCGAAGGAGTCCGCGTAGCCCGCGCCGAAGTGCTCGGCCATCCGCTCCCAGAAAATCGTCAACCGCATGCCTCCAGTATCCCGCCCCGGAGAGTGCACCAGCCCCGTTGCTCCCGTGCGCCCCCGTGCGCGCGCCCTACGGTGTCACGCATGCCTGGAGACGAAGCTCCCGCCCCGGCCCCACCGAGCCCGGCGGCCCCGACGGCCACCTCCGCCCCCTCCTCCCCCGCGGCCTGCCCGCTGGCCCGCGCCGAGCGGTTCACCTGGCTCACGGCCCGGGTGCTGGAGCAGCGGCGGTTCGCGTTCCACTTCCTCGGCGGGGATCCCGACCCGGTCGACGCCGCCCTCGGCTCCTACCTCGGCGACGACGGGGGCTACGGGCACGCGCTCGATCCCGACCTGCGCGGCCCGCTGAGCCAGCCCCTGCACACCGCGCACGCCCTGCGGATCCTCGACGCCCTCGGCCGGTGCTCCGGGCAGCGCATCGAGCGGCTCTGCCGCCACCTGACCCGGGTCTCCACCCCGGAGGGCGCGCTCCCGCTGGTCCTGGCCGGCCCCCGGGACTATCCCGCCGCCCCGTACCACCCGGTGTGCGACGACCCGCCGGGGACGCTGCTGACCACGGGCCCCGTCGTCGGGATCCTGCACCGCAACCGGATCTGGCACGCCTGGCTGTTCCGGGCCACGGACTTCTGCTGGGAGCGGGTCGAGACGCTGCGCCAGACCCACCCCTACGAGGTCCAGAGCGCGGTGGCCTTCCTCGACGGCGCCCCCGACCGGGCCCGCGCCGCGGCGGCCGCGGACCGGCTGGGCCGGCTGGTGCGCGAGCGGCGGCTGGCGGTGCTCGAACCGGACCGGCGCGCGGAGTACCCGACCGCCCCCGGCTACGCCCCCGGCGAGCAGCTGTTCCCGTACGACTACGCGCGGCGGCCGGAGTCGCTGGCCCGCGGCTGGTTCACCGACGAGGAGATGCGGCGCTCGCTGGACTTCCTCGCGGCGGAGCAGCAGCCCGACGGCGGCTGGCCGGTGCACCGCCGGGCCTGGGCGCCGGGCAGCTCGCTGGAGCGGCGGCCGATCGCCACCCTGGAGGCCCTGCTGACCCTGCGGGCGTACGGGCGCCCGATCGGGGCTCCGGCCGGGGCCGGCGGGGTCAGCCTCCCAGGGCCCGGACGGCCGCGGTGACGACCACGGCGGCGCCGACGACCAGCAGGAACGGGGCGCGCAGCAGCAGCGCGACCCCGGCGGCGGCCAGCCCCGCGGCGCGGGCGTCGAGGACCAGCTCGTGGCCGGTGCTGAAGGTCTGCTGGGCGGTGAGCGCGGCGAGCAGGGCGACGGGCAGCAGGGCGGAGAGCCGGCGCACGACGGGGCGTTCCAGGGCCCCGGCGGGCACGAGCAGTCCGGCGAGCTTGACGGCGTAGCAGCCGACGACGGTGAGCCCGATGGCGATCCAGACGTTCACGAGCGCTCTCCCTCCGGCGACCGCCGGCCCTTCATCCACAGCACCGCGGGCGCGGCCAGCGCGGCGATCAGTACGGGCACCCCGGCCGGCAGTACCGGCAGGAAGCCCAGCCCCAGCACCAGGGCGAGCGCGGCGACGGCCCGCTCGGTGGTGCTCCGCAGCATCGGCGCGAGCAGGGCGAGGAACACGGCCGGTCCGGCGGCGTCCAGCCCCCAGGCGGCGGTGTCGCCGATGGCCTCGGCGCCGAGGGCGCCCAGCAGGGTGGTGAGGTTCCACAGCACGTAGAGGGCGAGCCCGGTCACGGTGAAGCCGAGCCGGGCCGACCTGCGGTCGGGCTGGGCCAGGGCCACGGCGGTGGTCTCGTCGATGACCCAGTGCGCGGCGAGGGGCCGGACGGCCCTGGGGAGGGCCAGCAGCTGGGACAGCCGCAGCCCGTAGAAGGCGTTGCGGGTGCCGAGGAAGAAGGCCCCGGCGGCGGCGGTGAACGGGTTGCCGCCCGCCGCGAGCGCTCCGACCAGCGCGAACTGCGAGGCGCCGGTGAAGACGAGCAGGCTCAGCACGCAGGCCTGGAGCACGCTGATCCCGGCCCCGGCGGCGGTCACCCCGAACGCGAACCCCGACAGTCCGACGGCCACGCCCACCCCGAGCGAGTCCCGTACGACGGCGGCCCGCGGCCGGCCGTCGACCGCGCCGGGGGACCTGCCGGGGGCCCCGTCGGAGGCCTCTTGTATCACCATCTGATGTTCTCCCACGCCCCGAACGTAGGCGGGGAGGACCGGCCGGGTCTTGTACGTTCTTGCGCGCCCTCCCGGCGGCGCGGTGCGGGTGGCCGACGGTTCCGTGGGTGCCGTGGGTGCCGTGGTGGGGGGCGGGGCCTAACCGGCGCGCTCCCTGCGGTAGGCGCCCGGCGGGACTCCGACGATGCGGGTGAAGTGCCGGTTCAGGTGCGGCTGGTCGGTGAAGCCGACGGCGACGGCTGCCTCGGCGGGCGGGGTCCCCGCGTCGAGCAGGCGGCGCGCCCTGCGCACGCGGGCGTCCGTCAGCCAGGTGTGCGGGGGCATCCCGTACCGCTCCCGGAAGGCCCGCAGCAGCGCGAACGGACTGGCGCCGAGCTCGGCCGCGAGCTGCTCCAGCGAGGGCGGCGCGGCCATCCGCTCCTCCAGCACGGCCCGGGCCCGTTCGGCGTCGGCGGCGCCCGCGCCGCGCACGGGGCGGGCCGGCAGCGGGCCCGCGTGCCGGCTGAGCATGCGGGCCACCACGCTCCGCAGCAGGGTGTCGGCGGCCAGCGCGTTCCCGGCCTCGGCGGCCCGGTGGACCTCGGTGATGGCCCGTGCGCCCTGCGCGTCGGCGACCATGTCGGTGGTGAAGCCGGGGGTGCCGCGCGGGGTGGCGATCTCGGCGGCGACCTCGGCGATCAGCTCGCGCGGGGAGTAGAGGGTGGCGTACGCCCAGCCCTCGGGGACCCCGGCTCGGGCGGTGTGCGCGACCTCCGGGTTGATCAGCACCACGCTGCCGGGTCCGGCCCGTACGGTGCCGCCGGGCAGGCCGATCTCCTCGATGCCGCCGGTGACGGCGGCGATGACGTACCCGTCGTGGGCGTGGCGCGGGAAGGTGTGGCGCACGTAGTGGGCGCGCAGCAGGTCCAGACCGGGCAGTTGTTCGTACTGCCAGTGCCGTGCCCATTCGCCGCGCCCGCGCCCGTCGTCCTTCCCCATGTCCTCATTCTGCGCCCCGGCCCGGCGGGGCGTTTGCCCAGGTCGGGCCCCGTTGTCAGAGGCGGGGTGCACGATGGGGGCATGGCAGGCGCTGCGCTCGACTCGTTCTCCCCCGCGACCCGCTCGTGGTTCACGGGGGCCTTCCGTACGCCCACCCCCGCGCAGGAGGGCGCCTGGCGGGCCATCGGGGAGGGCTCGGACGTGCTGGTGGTGGCGCCGACGGGTTCCGGCAAGACCCTGGCCGCCTTCCTCGCCGCCCTGGACCGGCTCGCCTCCCAGCCGCCGCCGGCCGAGGCGCGCAAGCGGTGCCGGGTGCTGTACGTGTCGCCGCTGAAGGCCCTGGCGGTGGACGTGGAGCGCAACCTGCGCAGTCCGCTGACGGGGATCCGGCAGGAGTCGGCCCGGCTGGGGCTGCCCGAGCCGGACGTCCGGGTGGGGATCCGCTCGGGCGACACCCCGGCCGCCGAGCGCCGGGCGCTGGCGACGCGCCCGCCGGACATCCTGATCACCACGCCGGAGTCGCTGTTCCTGATGCTGACCTCGGCCGCGCGGGAGGCGCTGTCGGGGGTGGAGACGGTGATCCTGGACGAGGTGCACGCGGTCGCCGGGACCAAGCGCGGCGCCCACCTGGCGCTGTCCCTGGAACGGCTGGACGAGCTGCTGCCGCGGCCGGCCCGCCGGATCGGGCTGTCGGCGACGGTCCGGCCGGTGGAGGAGGTCGCCCGCTTCCTGGCGCCGCGCGGCCGGGTGGAGATCGTGCAGCCGCCCTCGGACAAGGAGTTCGACCTGTCGGTGGTCGTCCCGGTCGAGGACATGGGCGAGTTGGGGGGCTCCCCTGCGACCGAGGGCCGGGAGGGCGGTGACAAGCCGTCGATCTGGCCCCATGTGGAGGAGCGGATCGCGGACCTGGTCCAGGCCCACCGCTCCACGATCGTGTTCGCCAACTCCCGCCGCCTCGCGGAGCGGCTGTGCAACCGGCTCAACGAGATCGCCCACGAGCGGGCCACGGGCGAGGCCCTCGCCGAGGGCGCCCCGCCCCCGGCGGAGATCATGGCCCAGTCGGGTGCCGCCCTGGGTGCCGCGCCGCTGCTGGCCCGCGCGCACCACGGTTCGGTGTCCAAGGAGCAGCGGGCGCTGGTCGAGGAGGACCTGAAGGCGGGCCGGCTGCCCGCCGTGGTCGCCACGTCCAGCCTGGAGCTGGGCATCGACATGGGCGCGGTGGACCTGGTGGTGCAGGTGGAGTCGCCGCCGTCGGTGGCGTCGGGGCTCCAGCGGGTGGGCCGTGCCGGGCACCAGGTGGGCGCGGTCTCCACGGGTGTGGTCTTCCCCAAGTACCGGGGGGACCTGGTGCAGGCGGCCGTGGTCACCGAGCGGATGCGGACCGGGGCGATCGAGTCGCTGCGGATCCCCTCCAACCCGCTGGACGTGCTCGCCCAGCAGCTGGTGGCCATGACCGCCATGGACACCTGGCAGCTGGACGAGCTGCTGGCCCTGGTGCGCCGGGCCGCGCCCTTCGCGGCGCTGCCCGAGTCGGCGTTCACCTCGGTGCTGGACATGCTGGCGGGCCGCTATCCGTCGGACGCGTTCGCGGAGCTCAGACCGCGCGTGGTGTGGGACCGGGTCGCCGGGACGATCACGGGGCGGCCCGGTGCGCAGCGCCTGGCGGTCACCTCCGGCGGCACCATCCCGGACCGGGGTCTGTTCGGGGTGTTCCTGGCCGGCGCCGACCCGAAGAAGGGCGGGGGCCGGGTCGGCGAGCTGGACGAGGAGATGGTGTACGAGTCCCGCGTGGGCGACGTGTTCACCCTGGGCACCACCTCCTGGCGGATCGAGGACATCACCCGTGACCGGGTCCTGGTCACCCCGGCCCCCGGGGTGCCGGGCCGGCTGCCGTTCTGGAAGGGCGACCAGCTGGGCCGCCCGCTGGAACTGGGCCGCGCGGTCGGCGCGTTCCTGCGGGAGCTGGGCGCGCTCAGCGACGAGGACGCCCGGCTGCGGCTGCTGGCGGCGGGCCTGGACGGCTGGGCCGCCGACAACGTCCTCGCCTACCTGGCGGAGCAGCGGGAGGCCTGCGGGCACGTGCCGGACGACCGGACCATCCTGGTCGAGCGGTTCCGGGACGAGCTCGGTGACTGGCGCGTCGTCGTCCACTCCCCCTTCGGCGCCCAGGTGCACGCCCCCTGGGCGCTGGCGCTGGGCGCCCGCCTCGCCGAGAAGTACGGCATGGACGCCCAGGTGATGCACGCCGACGACGGGATCGTGCTGCGCCTGCCCGATGCCGACCTGCTCTCCATGGACCTCCTCGACCACGACCCGGCGCGGCCCGCGCCGTTCGAGTTCGACGACGAACAGGCTCCGCTGGGCGCGGCCGACGTTGCCTTCGACCAGGGCGAGGTCTCGGGGCTCGTCACCGACCAGGTCGGCGGATCCGCCCTGTTCGCGTCCCGGTTCCGCGAGTGCGCGGCGCGCGCCCTGCTGCTGCCCCGCCGCAGTCCCGGCAAGCGCACCCCGCTGTGGCAGCAGCGCCAGCGGGCCTCGCAGCTGCTCCAGGTGGCCTCCGAGTTCGGCTCCTTCCCGATCGTGCTGGAAGCCGTACGCGAGTGCCTCCAGGACGTGTTCGACGTGCCGGGCCTGTCGGAGCTGATGGGGGACATCGAGGCGCGCAGGGTCCGGCTGGTCGAGGTCACGACCCCTGAGCCCTCGCCGTTCGCCCGTTCCCTCCTCTTCGGGTACGTGGCGCAGTTCCTGTACGAGGGGGACTCGCCGCTGGCCGAGCGGCGGGCGGCGGCGCTGTCGCTGGACTCCCGGCTGCTGGCCGAGCTGCTGGGCCAGGCGGAGCTGCGGGAGCTGCTGGACGCGGAGGTGCTGGAGGAGCTGGAGCGGGAGCTCCAGTGGCTGACGGAGGACCGGCGCGCCAAGGACGCCGAGTCGGTGGCGGACCTGCTGCGGCTGCTGGGCCCGCTGACGGACGCCGAGCTGGTGGCGCGTGGCGCCGAACCGGCCTGGGCGCGGGAGCTGGAGGCGGCCCGGCGGGCGATCCGGGTGCGGATCGGCGGCGCGGACCACTGGGCGGCGATCGAGGACGCGGGCCGCCTGCGGGACGCGCTGGGCACGGCCCTGCCGGTCGGGGTGCCGGAGGCGTTCACCGAGCCGGTCAAGGACCCCCTGGGTGATCTCCTGGCCCGGTACGCGCGCACCCACGGGCCGTTCACCACGGCGGCGGTGGCCGCCCGCCTGGGTCTGGGCGCGGCGGTGACGGAGGGCGCGCTGCACCGGCTCGCGGCGGCGGGCCGGGTGGTGCAGGGCGAGTTCCATCCCGCGGGGATCGGCCAGGAGTGGTGCGACGCGACGGTGCTGCGCAGGCTGCGGCGGCGTTCGCTGGCGGCGCTGCGCCAGGAGCTGGAGCCGGTCCCGCCGCCCTCGCTGGCCACCTTCCTGCCCCAGTGGCAGCACCTGGGCGGGGCGCTGCGCGGGATCGACGGCCTGGCCCGGGCCGTGGAGCAGTTGCAGGGGGCGCCGGTGCCGGCCTCGGCGCTGGAGCGGCTGGTCCTGCCGTCGCGGGTGGCGGGGTACGCGCCGACGCTGCTGGACGAGCTGACCAGCACCGGGGAGGTGGTGTGGGCGGGTGCGGGGGCCCTGCCGGGCAAGGACGGCTGGATCTCCCTGTACCTGGCGGACGCCGCTCCGCTGCTGCTGCCCGAGCCGCATCCGCTGGAGGCGGGCCCGCTGCACCAGGCGGTCCTGGAGAGCCTGTCCGGCGGGTACGGCCTGTTCTTCCGGCAGATCACCCAGTCCGTCCGGGCCCGCCACCCGGAGGCCTCCGACCTGGAGCTCTCCGAGGTGCTGTGGGACCTGGCCTGGTCGGGCCGGCTGACGAACGACACCCTGGCCCCGCTGCGCTCCCTGCTGGGTTCGGGCCGTACGGCGGGCGCCACCGCGCACCGCGCCCGGCGGACGGTGCCGCGCGGCCGGTACGGCGGCCTCGCCGCGACGGCGTCCCGCAACGGGCCGCCGACGGTCTCGGGCCGCTGGTCGCTGCTGCCCGAGCGGGCCCCCGATCCGACCCAGCGGGCGCACGCCCTGGCCCGGACGCTGCTGGACCGGCACGGGGTGGTCACCCGGGGGGCGGTGGCGGCGGAGGGCGTCGAGGGCGGGTTCAGTGCCGTCTACCGGGTGCTGTCGGCGTTCGAGGACAGCGGGCAGGCCCGCCGGGGGTACGTGGTGGAGGGCCTGGGCGCGGCCCAGTTCGCGATGGACGGTGCCGTGGACCGGCTCCGGGCCGCCGAGAAGAACCCGCCGCCGCTGGCCGCGGTGGTCCTGGCCGCGGCGGATCCGGCGAACGCGTACGGGGCGGCCCTGCCCTGGCCGGAGCCCCCGGCGGGTGCCTCGCACAAGCCGGGCCGCAAGGCGGGCTCGCTGGTGGTGCTGGTCGACGGGGAGCTGACCCTGTACGTGGAGCGCGGCGGCAAGACCCTGCTGGCCTGGCCGGAGCCGGGTGATCCGCGGCTGGAGGCGGCCGTGGCGGCGCTGGCCGCCGGCTCCCGCGCGGGCACCCTGCCGGCGCTGACGGTGGAGCGGATCAACGCGGCGGCGGCCCTGACCTCCCCGCTGGGTCCGGCCCTGGAGGCGGCGGGCTTCCACGCCACCCCGAGGGGACTGCGGCTGCGCAGCTGACGTGCCGGACCGGGGATCCGGTCCGGTCTCGGACCGGACACGTATGTCTTGGGCATGTCACGAAACTGCTGCCAGCCGCTCCACAGGGGCTCCCGGGCTGGCCCGGACGCTTATCCGTGGCTTATCAAAGGTGATCACAGGCACCGCGCTCGGCGGTGCCCCGTCATGGGGGACAAGAACAGTGAGCACCAACAGCATGCGCAGGACCACCCTCGCCGCGGCCGGCCTGGCCGTCGCCGGAACCCTCGTCCTGACCGGCTGCAAGGACGGCATCGAGGAGACCCCGGCGGCTCCCGCCGCGCCCTCCGCCGCAGCGTCCGCCGGCTCCTCCGCCCAGCCGGTCTCCCCGGCCGCGCCCAGCTCCTCGGCGGGCGGCTACGACGGCTCGGCGAGCGCCTCCCCCGCCCCGGGCGGCGCCGCCGCCGGCGGCGCGGTGGCCAAGTCCGGCCAGTCCTTCAAGATCGGCGAGGCGGCCACCGTCCCGTTCAGCTACGGCAGCAACAAGGGCGGCCAGCTCGCCATCACCGTCACCGGCATCGACGCGGGCAACCCGTCCGACCTGGCCTCGCTGAACATCGCGGACAAGGTGAAGGGCAAGACCCCCTTCTACATCCGCTACACGGTCAAGAACACCGGCAACACGGACCTGTCCTTCGCCTCCGTCGGCCACATGAAGGGCCTGCTCGACGGCGGCAGCGAGTCCGACGTCGTGCTGATCGCGGGCAAGTTCGAGAAGTGCCCGAGCGAGTCGCTGCCGAAGGGCTTCACCAACGGCCAGTCGCAGAACTCCTGCGCCGTGGCCCTGGCCCCGACCGGCACCAAGGTCTCCGGCGCCCTGTACTGGGGCGACCCGTACAACAACCTGGCCTCCCCGCCGCAGAAGGGCCTCACCTGGAAGTGACGGGCGGCCCACCCGGCCCTCGCCCCCGCTGATCCGCGAACCCCCTGTGGCGGCCACCCCGCCCGGGGGGTTCCGCGCGTCCCCGGGCGGTGTCCGCGGGGACCGGCACCCCCCGGGCCGGACAATGGCAGCATGCCCGAAGGAGACAGCGTCCACCGCGCGGCGGCCCGGCTGCACGCCGCCCTCGCGGGCAGCCCGCTCACCCACGCCGACCTGCGCGTGCCCCGCTTCGCCACCGCCGACCTCACCGGCCGCACCGTCCTCGACGTCACCCCGCGCGGCAAGCACCTCCTCACCCGCCTCGAAGGCGGCCTCACCCTCCACAGCCACCTCGGCATGGACGGCACCTGGAGGCTCTTCGCCCCCGGCGAGAAATGGCGCGGCGGACCCTCCTACGAGATCCGGGCCGTCCTGTCCACCGCCGCCACCACCGCCGTCGGCTACCGGCTCCCCGTGCTGGAACTGCTGCGCACCGCCGACGAGGCCCGGGCCGTGGGCCACCTGGGCCCCGACCTGCTGGGCCCCGACTGGGACGAGGCCCGGGCGGCCGCCAACCTCCTGGCCGACCCCGGCCGGCCCCTCGGCGAGGCCCTCCTCGACCAGCGCAACCTCGCGGGCATCGGCAACATCTACAAGTGCGAGCTCTGCTTCCTCGCCCAGGTCACCCCCTGGACGCCGGTCGGCGCGCTCCCCGACCCCGCCGCCACCCTCCCCCGCATCGCGGCCGCCGCCCAGCGCCTGCTGGCGGCGAACACCGGCCACGGCGGCGCCCGCAACACCACCGGCAGCCACCGCCCCGGCCGGGGGCTCTTCGTCTACGGCCGCGCCCACCGCCCCTGCCTGCGCTGCGGCACCCCCGTCCGCGAGGCCCCGCAGGACGGCCGGCCCACGTACTGGTGCCCTGGCTGCCAGTCCGGCCCGGTCCCGGAGCACCCCGACAGTTGACGCCCCGTCAGATCCGCTCGTACGGTCCTGGCATGCCCACACCGATCGCCTCGTACGACCTCACCGGCCGCACCGCGCTCGTCACCGGAGCCGCCGGCGGCATAGGCCGCGCCACCGCCCTCCTCCTCGCCCGGGCCGGAGCCGCCGTCCACTGCGCGGACCGCGACGAACGGGGCCTCGCCGAGACCGCCTCCCTGATCTCCGCGGACGGCGGCTCCGCCACCGCCCACCCCCTCGACGTCACCGACCGGGCCGCCCTGCGGGCCGCCGTCACCGCCGCCGGACCGCTCGACATCGCGGCCGCCATCGCCGGGATCATGCACACCAGCAGCGTCCTGGACACCACCGACGAGGACCTCGACCGGATCCTCGACGTCAACTTCAAGGGCGTGCTGCGCACCTGCCAGGAAGCCGTCCGCGCGATGATCTCCGCAGGCCGCCCCGGCTCGGTCGTCACCATGGCCTCCGGCGCCGTGGACGCCGCCCAGCCAGGCCTGCTCTGCTACAGCGCCTCCAAGGCCGCCGTGGTCCAGCTGACCAAGACCCTCGCCACCGAGAGCGGCCCGCACGGGATACGCGTCAACGCCGTCGCCCCCGGATGGATCCGCACCCCCATGACCGGCCGCCACGGCCCCGAGGTCCAGCAGCGGACGGAGGCCGCCATGGTCCGCATGTCCCCGCTGGGCCGGGTCGGCGAGCCGGAGGACATCGCCGAGGCCGTGCTCTACCTGGCCTCGGACGCCTCGTCCTTCATGACGGGCCAGATCCTGCGCCCGAACGGCGGAGTGTCGATGCCCTGGTAGCGCCGCCCCGGGACCGCTCCCGGCCGGCCCCGCGCACGGGCTCCGGCACGCAGTGCACCGGCAGCAGCCCCAGGCCCCAGCCGCCGAGCGCGAGCGCGCCCTCCACCGGGCCCGCTCCGGACGGCGCCAGCGCCAGCCGCAGCACGGCCCACCACCACAGCGCCGCCACGGCCAGGGCGAAGGGCACCGTCACAGGTATGCACTGCAACCGCCGCACGGCGACCTCCGGAGGGCCGGTTCCCGGACGGGCCCATCCTCCCGCACCCTCCGCGCCGCCGCACCCAGAACGCCGGGCGGCGGCCCCGTGGAGCCCCCGGAACGGCGAGGAGCCCCGCCCGGTGCTCACACACCGGGCGGGGCTCCTGCCACGCTCACATGCCCAACGGCGATGCTCAAGCGGCTACGACGTTCACCGCTTCCACGGGCGCCTTGATGGTCACCCGCTCGGGTCCGCCCGTGACCGAGGCCACGGAGACCGAATTGAGCATCGGGCGCACCGGTGCCGGCACCGGTTCGCTTGCGGCGGCCGACTGCGCGAGCTCCGCCAGCGACAGCTCGTCACTGACTTCGCGCATCAGCTCGGACATCCGTACGTCCAGCGCGTCGCAGATCGCGGAGAGCAGCTCGGAGGATGCCTCCTTCTGCCCCCGCTCCACCTCGGAGAGATAGCCGAGCGAAACTCGGGCGGACGAGGAGACTTCGCGCAGAGTACGGCCCTGGCGCTGGCGCTGCCGACGCAGCACGTCACCCAGCAGGCGACGGAGCAGAATCATCGGTGGCTCCCTCCTCTGACCGTGTAGCCGTAACCTTCACGCCCCACCGTACCGCCTCGCGCCGCGGCCGTGCGGGGAGCGATGTCGTGTTCACTCAGGGCTGCAAACATCAAATCCCCCCGTTCTGTTCCGTATCCTGCCCCCGCAGATTCTCGCGGAGTTCGCTCGAGAGGAGTTCGAGCACTGTCCGTACACTCTCCCTACGGATTTCCGCCCGGGAGCCGTTCAACCTCAGCCGGGCCGTTTTCCTGGCCCCCGGGCCCGCCACGGCGACGAAAACGGTGCCCACGGGCTGCCCGTCCTGGGGGTCCGGGCCGGCCACCCCGGTCGTCGCGATCCCCCACGACGCGCCCAGCACCCGCCGCACACCGGCGGCCATCTCCTCGGCGACCTGCGCGTTCACCGCGCCCTCGGCCGCCAGCAGCTCCGCGTCCACCCCGAGGACGCGGTGCTTGAGTTCGGTGGCGTACGCGGTGACCGAGCCGCGGAAGGCCCGCGAGGCCCCCGGCACGGCCGTCAACTCGGCGGCCACCATCCCGCCGGTCAGCGATTCCGCGACCGCCAGCGTCTGGTCACTCTCCGCAAGCATCCGCAGTACGTCTTCGGCCGCCCTTGCCGCCCCCGCGGCACCCTCCGCCGCTTCCGCGGCCTCCGGCGCATCCCCCGCCCCGTGTGTCACTTCGCGGCCCGCTCCCCCGCAAGACCGGCCCGGCGCAGCACCACGGCCTGCCGGATGTAATCCAAACCGGTGACCACGGTCAGCACGACGGCGACGGCCATCACCCAGAACCGCAGGGTCGCCAGTGGCCCGGTCAGCGCGAGGACGTACATGCCCACCGCCGTGCCCTGGGCCAGGGTCTTCAGCTTGCCGCCCCGGCTGGCCGGGATCACCCCGTACCGGATCACCCAGAACCGCATCAGCGTGATGCCGAGCTCACGCCCGAGGATCACGCCGGTCACCCACCAGGGCAGGTCGCCGAGCCAGGAGAGACACACGAGCGCCGACCCCATGATCGCCTTGTCGGCGATGGGGTCGGCGATCTTCCCGAAGTCGGTGACCAGGTTGTACGTCCTGGCCAGGTGGCCGTCGAACACGTCCGTGATCATGGCGACGGCGAAGGCGGCCCAGGCCAGCGCCCGCCAGACGGGGTCGTAGCCCCCGTCGGCGAGCAGCAGCAGGACGAATCCCGGCACGAGGACCAGCCGGATCATCGTCAGGATGTTGGCGATGTTCCAGAGGCTGGCCTGGTTGACGGCCGCAGTCCCGAGCTTCGCGCCGGGCGTGGGCCGGCGGCCGGTCCCGCCCGCCGCCGATGCCGGGACTCCGGTCATCCGGCCGCCTCCTCGAGTTCCACGCCCAGCGGCTCGGCGACGAGGTCGACGCCCAGGGTCCCGACCACCTTGGCGGTGACGATGCGCCCGGGTACCAGGCCCGCGCCGTCGGTGAAGACGACCTGGCCGTCGGTCTCGGGGGCCTGGTGGGCGGCACGCCCGTAGGCGCCCTCGCCCTCCTCCGCCTCGTCGAGCGGGACGACCGTCTCGACGAGCACCTCCAGGGTCTCGCCGATCCGCTCCTCCGCGCGCTGCGAGGTCAGCTCCTCGGCGAGCCGCTGCATGTGCGCGAGCCGCTCGGCGATGGTGTCCTCGTCGAGCTTGCCCTCGTAGCCGGCGGCCTCGGTGCCGTCCTCGTCGGAGTAGCCGAAGACGCCGATGGCGTCGAGGCGGGCGTGCGTGAGGAAACGCTCCAGCTCGGCGAAGTCCGACTCCTTCTCGCCGGGGAAGCCGACGATGAAGTTGGACCGGACGCCGGCCTGCGGGGCCTTGGAGCGGATGGTGTCCAGCAGCTCCAGGAAGCGGTCGGTGTCGCCGAAGCGGCGCATGGCGCGCAGCACGTCGGGGGCCGAGTGCTGGAAGGACAGGTCGAAGTACGGCACGACCTTGGGGGTCGAGGTGAGCACGTCGATCAGCCCGGGCCGCATCTCGGCGGGCTGCAGGTAGCTGACGCGGACGCGCTCGATGCCGTCGACGGCGGCCAGCTCGGGCAGCAGGGTCTCCAGCAGGCGGATGTCGCCCAGGTCCTTGCCGTACGAGGTGTTGTTCTCGGAGACCAGCATGATCTCCTTGACGCCCTGCTCGGCGAGCCAGCGCGTCTCGCCCAGCACGTCGCTGGGGCGGCGGGAGATGAAGGAGCCGCGGAAGGACGGGATGGCGCAGAAGGAGCAGCGGCGGTCACAGCCGGAGGCGAGCTTCACCGAGGCGACCGGGCTCTTGTCCAGGCGGCGGCGCAGCGGCGCGCGCGGCCCGGAGGCGGGCGCGAGCCCCTCCGGCAGGTCGGCGGGGGCCGGGGCGGGCTCCTCGGCGGCCTGGGCGTGGCCGGGGAGCGCCACGTCGGCGCTCTGCCGCTCGGCCGGGCTGATCGGCAGCAGCTGGCGGCGGTCGCGCGGGGTGTGCGCCTCGACGCTGCCGCCGCTGAGGATGGTCTGGAGGCGGTTGGAGATGTCGGCGTAGTCGTCGAAACCGAGGACTCCGTCGGCCTCGGGGAGCGCTTCGGCGAGTTCCTTGCCGTAGCGCTCGGCCATACAGCCGACGGCGACGACGGCCTGGGTCTTGCCGTGATCCTTGAGATCGTTGGCTTCCAGCAGGGCGTCTACGGAGTCCTTCTTGGCGGCTTCGACGAAGCCACAGGTGTTGACGACGGCTACGTCCGCGTCGGCGGCGTCCTCGACGAGCTCCCAGCCATCCGCCGCCAAGCGGCCTGCGAGCTCCTCCGAGTCCACCTCGTTACGGGCGCAGCCAAGAGTGACAAGGGCGACGGTACGGCGTTCGGGCATGGACTCAAGACTACTTCGTCCCGGCGCCCGCCCCCGCCCCAAGTCCCCCCACGGCAAGATCCCCGGGGCCGGCGGCGGCCGCCGCGCGGGATCCCGGGGATCTGGAATTTCTTATTCCGTGCTGGTCAGCCCGCCTGGGCCTGGCCCTGGCCCGGGTCGTCCCTGGTGTAGGTGAGACGTTCGACCTGTCCCGACTCGAACCGCTCCTTGATCTCCTTGCCGTTCACGAACAGCTTGACGGCTCCGGCGTCGCCCAGGACGAGGTCCACGGACTCCTTGTCCGTGAAGGTCTTCGACTGGCCCTGTTCGAGGGTGCCGTCGAAGAGGAGCCGGCCGCTGTGGTCCTTCGCGGAGATCCAGCTCTCGCCGGAGTCGGCCGTCAGGACCACGGTGACGAGGTCCTTGGGGGCCGCGGCGATGGCGCTGTCCGAGGGCTCGGGCTTGGGGGCCTTGGGTGCCTGCGGTGTCGGGGCGGCGGGCTGCTTGCCCGCGGTCTGCTTGGGCGCGGGCTTCGGCGAGACGGAACCTTCCGCCACCGGCCGCTTGGACTGCTCGTCGCCGCCGCCGAAGGCGGTGAAGCCGACGAAGCCGATCACCGCGACGATGGCGGCGACCATGGCGGCGGTCCAGTTGGGCCGCTGCCGCTCGGGGCGGAGCCGCTCGGCCTCGAACATCGGCGCGGCGGGGGTGGGCGCCGGCCGGCCGCCGTGCGCCGCGTCGTAGCGCTCGACCAGGGGTACCGGGTCGAGGTCGACGGCGCGGGCGAGGGTGCGGATGTGGCCGCGGGCGTACACGTCGCCGCCGCACCGCGTGAAGTCGTCCTCTTCGATCCCGTGCACGATCGGGATGCGCACCCGGGTGGTGGAACTGACCTCGTCGACGGTGAGCCCGGCGGCGATCCGGGCCTTCTTCAGGGTCGTCCCGATGGACGGCTCTTCGACGGAGCGCTCGACGATGCGGTCCTCGGACCGGTCCTCGGACCGGACGTCGGTCGAAGGCCGCTCTTCTTCGGGGGAGTTGGAGTTGCCGATGGACACAAGGGCGCCTTTCGAGCGTGTAGCCACCTGCTGGATGTCCAGTCTAGGGGGGTGACGAAAGGGTGGGGCAACCGGAGGGTCCGCTTCCTACGCCATACGAATGGCGAGGGGAACGGCCGCCGGTGCCTCCCTCAACTTGACGCACGCCCAGGGGAAACGGTTGCCGCCGGATCCGGTGACGATCCGGCCACGATCCCATTCGGTCGAGTGAGGCGGCCGGACCCCCGTTCTAGCGGGCCGCCCGGGGCCCCCGGGGATTCCGCTTCGCCCGGGACCCGGGTGCTCGCCGGGGCTCCCGGAGCCCTCGCGGACACCCCCTACGGGGCCTCCTCGCCGCGGATCACTGCGAGCACCCCGTCGAGCTCGTCGGGCTTGACCAGCACGTCGCGCGCCTTGGACCCCTCGCTCGGCCCGACCACCCCGCGGGACTCCATCAGGTCCATGAGCCGGCCCGCCTTGGCGAAGCCGACCCGCAGCTTGCGCTGGAGCATCGAGGTGGAGCCGAACTGGGTGGAGACCACCAGCTCCGCCGCCTGGCACAGCAGGTCCAGGTCGTCGCCGATCTCCTCGTCGATCTCCTTCTTCTGCTTCTGCCCGACCGTGACGTCGTCCCGGAAGACCGGGGCCATCTGGTCCTTGCAGTGCTGGACGATCCCGGCGATCTCCTCCTCCGTGACGAAGGCGCCCTGGAGGCGGACCGGCTTGTTCGCGCCCATCGGCAGGAACAGTCCGTCACCCTTGCCGATCAGCTTCTCCGCGCCCGGCTGGTCCAGGATGACCCGGCTGTCGGCCAGGGAGGAGGTCGCGAACGCCAGCCGCGAGGGCACGTTCGCCTTGATCAGACCGGTCACCACGTCCACCGAGGGCCGCTGGGTGGCGAGCACCAGGTGGATGCCGGCCGCCCGGGCCAGCTGGGTGATGCGGACGATCGAGTCCTCCACGTCGCGCGGGGCCACCATCATCAGGTCCGCCAGCTCGTCGACGATCACCAGCAGGTACGGGTACGGGCTGAGCTCGCGCTCGCTGCCCGGCGGCAGCTTGATCTTGCCGTCCCGGATCGCCTGGTTGAAGTCGTCGATGTGCCGGTAGCCGAACGCCGCCAGGTCGTCGTAGCGCAGGTCCATCTCGCGCACGACCCACTGGAGGGCCTCGGCCGCCCGCTTGGGGTTGGTGATGATCGGGGTGATCAGGTGCGGGATGCCCTCGTAGGCGGTCAGCTCGACCCGCTTGGGGTCGACGAGCACCATCCGGACGTCCTCCGGGGTGGCCCGCACCATGATCGAGGTGATCAGGCAGTTGATGCACGAGGACTTGCCGGAGCCGGTGGCGCCGGCGACCAGCACGTGCGGCATCTTGGCGAGGTTGGCCATGACGTAGCCGCCCTCGACGTCCTTGCCCAGCGCGACCAGCATCGGGTGGTCGTCCTCGGCGGCGTCCGCGAGGCGCAGCACGTCGCCCAGGTTGACCATCTCGCGGTCGGTGTTCGGGATCTCGATGCCGACGGCCGACTTGCCCGGGATCGGGCTGATGATCCGCACGTCGGGCGAGGCGACGGCGTACGCGATGTTCTTCGCCAGCGCCGTGATCCGCTCGACCTTCACCGCGGCGCCGAGCGTGACCTCGTACCGGGTGACCGTCGGACCCCGGGTGAAGCCGGTGACCTGCGCGTCCACCTTGAACTCGGTGAACACGTTCGTCAGCGCCGCCACCACCGTGTCGTTGGCGGCGCTGCGGGTCTTGCCCGGCCCGCCCTTCTCCAGCAGCTCCAGCGACGGCAGCGCGTACGTGATGTCCCCACGCAGCTGGAGCTGCTCGGCCCGGGGCGGCAGCGGCTGGGCCGGCGCCGGGGTCTTCGTCAGGTCCGGCACCGACAGCGTCCCGGAGACCGCGGCGGTCCGCTCGTGCGGGGCGTCCCCGAGACCGTCGGCCGGAGCCGGGGCGGCGGCGACGGGCCGCTCCTCCCGCGCGGGCGGCACCGGAGCGGGCGGCACCGGAGCGGGCGGCACCGGAGCGGTGATCTCCACCCCCTCCTCCCGGCCGGAGATCCCCTGGGTCAGATCGGCGACCAGCGGGTTCGGCGGCAGCCCCCCGTAGACCACCCCGTCCAGCGCGGCCGCTGCCGCCGCAGCGACGTCGACGGCGTCCGGCTCGCGCCCGCCGGGCCGCGCGGCGCTCCGCCGCGGCCGGCGCCGCCGGGCCAGGGCCGCTTCCTCGGCCTCGTCCACCGGCCCGCCGGTGCGGGCCTGCCACTGCTCGGCGTCATGACGGTCGTTACGGCCGGGCCGTTCGGAACCCTCGTGCCGGTCCCCGTACTCCTCGTCGTACGGGTTGGGCTGGATCACCCCGAGCCGGATCCCGGCGCTGCGCAGCCGCTGCGGGATCGCCGCGACCGGGGTGGCGGTGACCACCAGCAGCCCGAAGACCGTCAGCAGCACCAGCATGGGCACGGCCAGCGGCGCCCCCATGGTGAAGATCAGCGGCTTGGAGGCGGCCCAGCCGATCAGCCCGCCCGCGTTCTGCATGGCGGTGGTGCCCTCGTCCCGGCCGGGTGCCCCGCAGGCGATGTGCACCAGCCCGAGGACGCCGATGACCAGGGCGGACAGGCCGATGCCGATGCGCCCGTTGGCGTCGGTCTGCTCGGGGTGGCGGATGAAACGTGCCGCCATGACCCCCAGCAGGACCGGCACGAGCAGGTCCAGACGCCCGAAGGCCCCCGTGACCAGCATCGTGACCAGGTCGCCGACGGGCCCGCTCAGGTTCGACCAGGTTCCGGCCGCGACGATCAGCGCGAGGGCGAGCAGCAGCAGCGCCACGCCGTCCTTGCGGTGGGCCGGGTCCAGGTTCCTGGCGCCCCTGCCGATCCCGCGGAACAGCCCGCCGACGGCGTGCGCGAGACCGAGCCAGCACCAGCGGACCAGCCGCACCACTCCCCCGCTCGGCGACGGCGCCGGCTTCGCGGCGGCCTTCTTCGCCGCGGGGCGCCTGGCCGCCGCGGCGGCCCTCTTCGCGGGGGGCTTGCGCGGGGCCGCCTTCTTCGTCGGGGCCGTCGTACGGCCGGTGCGGCCCTTCGCGGTGCCCGCCGTGCTCTGGGAACCCTTGCCGGACGTACTTGAGGCCATGGGGCCGAGGTTACCTGTGCGCACGCCGGTGGACACGCGTGCCCACCCCTTCACCCGTTCGTGTCGCCGCGCCCGCAAGCGCTTTGACGCCGCGACAGAACTGACGGGTCCCCAGCCGGGTTGCCGGGCGGGCCGCTCCGCCGTCGCGCGGCGAGGCGGCCCGGCGGTCTCAGCCCTGCGCGGGCAGGACGGCGGCTCCCCCGCTGGCGCCCGGCTCCAGCGCGTCGAGCGCCCGCCGCAGCCCGGTCAGCTTCCGCTCCAGGTGGGCGGCCGTGGCGACCACCCCGGCGTCCGCCGAGTCCTCGCCGAGCTGCTTGGTCAGCGCCTCGGCCTGTTCCTCGACCGCGGCCAGCCGCGCGGACAGCTCGGCCAGCAGCCCGGCCGTCTCCCGGCCGCCGTCGCCGTTGGTACCGCCGCCCTCCAGCTGGAGGCGCAGCAGGGACGCCTGCTCCCGCAGCTGGCAGTTCTTCGTGTACAGCTCGACGAACACCGAGACCTTGGCGCGCAGCACCCACGGGTCGAACGGCTTCGAGATGTAGTCCACCGCGCCCGCCGCGTAACCACGGAAGGTGTGGTGGGGACCGTGGTTGATCGCGGTCAGGAAGATGATCGGGATGTCCCGGGTCCGTTCGCGCCGCTTGATGTGCGCGGCCGTTTCGAATCCGTCCATGCCCGGCATCTGGACATCCAGCAGGATGACCGCGAAATCGTCCGTAAGCAGCGCTTTGAGCGCTTCCTCCCCCGACGACGCCCGGACCAGTGTCTGATCGAGCGCGGAGAGGATGGCCTCCAGCGCCAGCAGATTCTCCGGCCGGTCGTCGACCAGGAGGATCTTGGCCTTCTGCACCATGCCCTGTCCTCCTCGCCCCGGCATGGGGCCTCCCCGGCTCCTGGCTCCGGCATGCGCGCCGGGCCCCGCCCCAGAGGACGGCATCCTTGAGCCGTCCGTCCTTGTGCCGGTCATCGTAGCCCCAGTCCCGAGATCGCCACACCCTGTCACCAAGATGTCACTGTGCCCGAAGCGGAAACGCGGGGGGAGGCCCGAAGGTTCCCCTCCGGGTCCGCGCCCGCGGCCCGCCCTCCGATCAGATTCCTCGCATGTGCTGTTCCATGACCGTCAGCAGGTAGTCGGGCTCGACCGGCTTGGTGACGTAGTCCGAGGCACCCGAGTCGATGGCCTTCTCCCGGTCGCCCTTCATCGCCTTCGCCGTCAGCGCGATGATCGGCAGCCCCGCGAACTGCGGCATCCGCCGGATCGCGGAGGTCGTCGCGTACCCGTCCATCTCCGGCATCATGATGTCCATCAGCACGACCGACACGTCGTCGTTCTGCTCCAGGACCTCGATGCCCTCCCGGCCGTTCTCCGCGTACAGCACCGCCAGCCCGTGCTGCTCCAGCACGCTCGTCAGCGCGAACACGTTCCGCACGTCGTCGTCCACGATCAGCACCCGCTCCCCGTGGAAGTCGTACGTCCGCGGCGGCGCCGGAAGCGGCTCCTCCACCCCCCACGCGTCGCCGCCCTCCGGCTGCCCCGGCACCTCCGTGCGCGGCAGCGGACCGGCCGCCTGCTGCTTGCGCCGGCGCCGGAACAGCGCCGAGGAGCCCTGCCCGGGCGCCTCGGCCGCCGGCAGCGCCTGCCGCGGCGGCGCCGCCCCCAGCGGCGCGGGCTGCGGCACCGGGAGCGGCTCCATCGCCTCCGGCTCCTCGGCCGCCCTGCGGTACTCCCCGCGCGCCCCGCCGGGCGCCGGCGGCGCGTACCCCTGCGGCGGCAGCTCGCTCGGGTGCAGCGGCAGGTACAGCGTGAACGTCGACCCCCGGCCGGGCTCGCTCGCCGCGTGGATCTCACCGCCCAGCAGCCGGGCGATCTCCCGGCTGATCGACAGCCCGAGGCCCGTGCCCCCGTACTTGCGGCTGGTCGTGCCGTCGGCCTGCTTGAACGCCTCGAAGATCACCCGCATCTTGCTCGCCGCGATCCCGATCCCCGTGTCCGTCACGGAGAAGGCGATCAGGTCGGCGTCCGCGTCCCGCAGCGACCCCGCCTCCAGCAGCTGCTCCCGGATGGCCGTCGGCACGTCCGCCCCGGCGGGCCGGATCACCAGCTCCACGGCCCCGTTGTCGGTGAACTTCACCGCGTTCGACAGCAGGTTCCGCAGCACCTGCAGCAGCCGCTGCTCGTCCGTGTGCAGGGTCGCCGGAAGCTCCGGCGAGACCCGCACCGAGAAGTCGAGGCCCTTCTCCGCCGTCAGCGGCCGGAAGGTCGCCTCCACGTAGTCCACCAACTGCACCAGCGCGATCCGCGTCGGCGAGACGTCCATCTTGCCCGCCTCGACCTTCGACAGGTCCAGGATGTCGTTGATCAGCTGGAGCAGGTCCGAGCCCGCGCCGTGGATGGTCTCGGCGAACTCCACCTGCTTCGGCGACAGGTTCTCGTCCGCGTTGTCGGCGAGCAGCTTCGCCAGGATCAGCAGCGAGTTCAGCGGCGTCCGCAGCTCGTGCGACATGTTCGCCAGGAACTCGCTCTTGTACCGCATCGAGACCGCGAGCTGCTCGGCGCGCTCCTCCAGGACCTGCCGGGCCTCCTCGATCTCGGTGTTCTTCACCTCGATGTCCCGGTTCTGCCGGGCCAGCAGCTCGGCCTTCTCCTCCAGCTCGGCGTTGGCCGCCTGGAGCGCCTTCTGCCGGTTCTCCAGCTCGTCGGAACGCTCGCGCAGCTGCTCGGTCATCTCCTGCGACTGCTTGAGCAGCATCTCCGTCTTGGAGTTCACGGAGATGGTGTTGACGCTCGTACCGATCATCTCGGCGATCTGGCTCAGGAAGTCCTTCTGGATCTGCGTGAACGGCGTGAACGACGCCAGCTCGATGACACCGAGCACCTTGCCCTCGAACAGCACCGGCAGCACGATCACGTGCGCCGGCCGCGCCTCGCCCAGCCCCGAGGAGATCTTCAGGTAGCCGGGCGGGGTGTTCTCCACCAGGATCGTCCGCTTCTCCTCGGCGACCGTGCCGATCAGCCCCTCACCGGGCCGGAAGGAGATGGGCATCTGGCCGCCCGCGTACGCGTAACTCCCGCGCATCCGCAGCTCGTACGAACCCTCCGCGCCGCCGTCCGCCCCGATCTCGGGCGTTCCCCCGGCCGGGACGGCGAGGAAGAAGGCCCCGTGCTGCGCGGAGACCACCGGGGTCAGCTCGCTCATGATCAGCGAGGCCACGTCGTCCAGGTCCCGGCGGCCCTGCATCAGGGCCGAGATCCTGGCGAGGTTGCCCTTGAGCCAGTCCTGCTCCTTGTTGGCCAACGTGGTGTCGCGCAGGTTCACGATCATCGTGTTGATGTTGTCCTGGAGCACCTGGATCTCGCCCGCCGCGTCCACGTCGACCTTCAGGCTCAGGTCGCCGCGGGTCACCGCCGTGGCCACGGCCGCGATGGCACGGACCTGCCGGGTGAGGTTGCCGGCCATCTCGTTCACGGACTCGGTCAGGTCCCGCCAGGTGCCGTCCACGTCCCGCACCCGGGCCTGACCGCCCAGGATGCCCTCGGTACCCACCTCACGCGCCACCCGCGTCACCTGGTCGGCGAAGGAGGACAGCTGGTCGACCATCGTGTTGATGGTCGTCTTCAGCTCCAGGATCTCCCCGCGGGCATCGATGTCGATCTTCTTGGTCATGTCGCCCTTGGCGATGGCGGTCGTCACCATGGCGATCTGCCGCACCTGCCCGGTCAGGTTGGACGCCATGAAGTTCACCGAGTCGGTGAGGTCCTTCCACGTCCCCGAGACGCCCGGCACGTGCGCCTGGCCGCCGAGGCGGCCCTCCGTGCCCACCTCGCGGGCCACGCGCGTGACCTCGTCCGCGAACGAGGACAGCGTCTTGACCATCGTGTTGACCGTGTCGGCCAGCTGCGCGACCTCGCCGCGCGCCTCGACGGTGACCTTCTTCGTCAGGTCGCCGTTGGCGACGGCCGCCGAGACCTGCGCGATCCCGCGCACCTGCGCCGTCAGGTTCCCCGCCATCGTGTTGACGTTGTCGCTGAGGTCCTTCCAGATGCCGGTGACCCCGCGCACCCGGGCCTGACCCCCCAGGATGCCCTCGGTGCCCACCTCGCGCGCCACCCGCGTCACCTGCTCCGCGAAGGACGACAGCTGGTCGACCATCGTGTTCACGGTGGTGACCAGTTCGAGGATCTCGCCCTTGGCGTCCACCGTGATCTTCTTCGAGAGGTCGCCCATGGCCACGGCCGTGGTCACCTCGGCGATGTTGCGGACCTGCGAGGTCAGGTTGTTCGCCATGAAGTTGACGGACTGGGTGAGGTCCTTCCAGGTCCCGGAGACCCCCTTGACCTCCGCCTGCCCGCCGAGGATGCCCTCGGTGCCCACCTCGCGGGCCACCCGGGTCACCTGCTCCGCGAAGTTCGACAGCTGGTCGACCATCGTGTTGAGGGTGTTCTTCAGCTCCAGGATCTCGCCCCGGGCGTCCACGTCGATCTTCTGCGACAGGTCGCCCCGCGCCACCGCCGTCGCGACCTGCGCGATGTTGCGCACCTGCGAAGTCAGGTTCCCGGCCATGCCGTTCACCGAATCCGTCAGGTCCCGCCACACACCGGCCACACCGGGCACCTGCGCCTGACCGCCGAGGCGGCCCTCGGTACCCACGTCCCGCGCCACCCGGGTGACCTGCTCCGCGAAGGCGGAGAGCTGGTCGACCATCGTGTTGATGGTGTTCTTCAGCTCCAGGATCTCGCCCCGGGCGTCCACGTCGATCTTCTGCGACAGGTCGCCCCGCGCCACCGCCGTCGTCACCTGGGCGATCTGGCGCACCTGCGAAGTCAGGTTCCCCGCCATGAAGTTGACGGAGTCGGTGAGCTCCTTCCAGGTGCCGGAAACCCCCTCCACCCGGGCCTGCCCGCCGAGCCGGCCCTCCGTACCCACGTCCCGCGCCATCCGCGTGACCTGGTCGGCGAACGAGGACAGCTGGTCCACCATCGTGTTCACGGTGTTCTTCAGCTGGAGCATCTCACCGGAGACGTCCACCGTGACCTTCTGCGACAGGTCGCCGTTGGCCACCGCCGTGGTCACCTGGGCGATGTTGCGGACCTGCCCGGTCAGGTTCCGGAAGGCGGTGTTCACCGAGTCGGTGAGGTCCTTCCACGTACCCGCCGCCCCCGGCACCTGCGCCTGACCGCCCAGCTCGCCCTCGACGCCGACCTCACGGGCCACCCGCGTCACCTCGGAACCGAAGGACTGGAGCTGGTCCACCATCGTGTTGACGGTGTTCTTCAGCTCCAGCATCTCGCCGGCCACGTCGACCGTGACCTTCTGCGAGAGATCACCGTTGGCCACGGCGGTCGTCACCTGCGCGATGTCCCGCACCTGCGTGGTCAGGTTCCGGAAGACCGTGTTCACCGAGTCGGTGAGGTCCTTCCACGTACCCGCCGCCCCCGGCACCTGCGCCTGGCCGCCGAGGAGGCCTTTGGCGCCCACCTCGCTGGCCACCCGCGTGACCTCGTCAGCGAAGGTCCGCAGCGTCTCCGTCATCTGGTTGATCGTTTCGGCCAGCTGGGCGACCTCGCCCCGCGCGCTGACCCGCACCTTCTGCGACAGGTCACCGTTGGCGACGGCCGTCGTGACCTGCGCGATCCCGCGCACCTGCGCCGTCAGGTTCCCCGCCATCGTGTTGACGGAGTCGGTCAGGTCCTTCCACACGCCGGCGACGCCGGGCACCTTCGCCTGGCCGCCCAGCTCGCCCTCCGTACCCACCTCGCGGGCGACGCGCGTCACCTCGGAGGAGAACGAGGACAGCTGGTCCACCATCGTGTTCACGGTGTTCTTCAGCTGGAGCATCTCGCCGGCCACGTGCACCGTGACCTTGCGCGACAGATCGCCCTTGGCGACCGCCGTCGTGACGAGGGCGATGTCACGCACCTGAGCGGTGAGCCGGTACGCCATCGTGTTGACGGAGTCGGTCAGGTCCTTCCAAGAACCGGACATTCCGCGCACCTGGGCCTGACCGCCCAGCTTGCCCTCGGTACCGACCTCCAGCGCCACCCGCGTCACCTCGTCGGTGAACGCCGACAGCTGGTCGACCAGGTTGTTGACCGTGCGCCCGACCTTCAGGAACTCCCCGCGCAGCGGATGCCCCACCCCGTCCGGGGCCGGCGTCCGCAGGTCCATCCGCTGGTCCAGATCACCCTCGGCCACCGCCGACAGCACCCGGCCCACCTCGGACACCGGCCGCGCGAGATCGTCCACCAGCTGGTTCGAGGCGTCGATCGCGGCCGCCCAGGAACCCTCGCAGGCCCCCGTCTCCAGCCGCTCGCTCAGCTTGCCCTCACGGCCCACCATCCGCCGGACCCGGGACAACTCACCGGTCAGGTGCAGATTGCGGTCGGCGACCTCGTTGTAAACGGCGGCGATCTCCGCCATCACGCCTTCGCCGGACACCGTCAGCCGCTTGCGGAAGTTCCCGTCCCGCATCGACACCAGGGCCGTGAGCAGGCGGTTCAGAGCGGCGGAGTCGACTTCCGTCGTCCCGTTCCGCCGGGACCGCCCGCCCTTGAGCCGCGTTCCCGTACGCCGCACCGCTGCGCCAGACTCCACCGTGTCCCTCCCGAAAGGGTCGACCTCTGTTCCACCGGACACCGGCTGTCCAAGAGCCGGCTCTCCAAGCCTGCCCAGTGTTTCACCCTGGCCGAACCCGGCGATAACACTTCGGCACCATCGCACACCGGCCGCACCCCGCGGGTGGAATCCGGTACGACGGCCTCATGGCGACCGCGAAGGTAAGTAACCTGGCATCCGATGTCCAACCGCGTCGAAGGAGACTCGTGATCACGGCTCGGGCGGCTGCCAGTTTCGACCCTCAAGGGCGGTCGGTCGCCGCCGCCCGCGGGTTCGTCCGCGACACGCTGCAGGGCTGGGGCTTCGCGGACATCGTCGACGACGCGGTCGTACTGACCAGTGAGCTCGTCACCAACGCCGTGGTCCACGCCGGAACCAGGGCCGAGGTCCTGTGCCTGCGCGCCGAGGACGGCGTACGCGTCGAGGTCGCCGACCGGTACCCCGAGCGCGAGCTGCCCCTGCGGCACCCCGGCGAGCGCCCGTACGCCGACCCCGACCGCGAGAGCGGCCGCGGGCTGATGCTCTGCGCCGCCCTCGCCACCCGCTGGGGCGTCGAGTACACCGCCACCCACAAACACGTGTGGTTCCGCCTCGACCTCCCGGACCGGCCGGTCGGTACCCGCTCCGCGGGCCCCGTCGTACCGGACCAGTTCCTTCCCCTGGCCGAGAGCCGGGTCCGCGTCGCCGTCCTCCAGGTCGACGCCGACGACGTCATCTCCGCCTGGAACGACGACGCCGAGCACATCTTCGGCCACCCCGCCGAGAAGGCCGTCGGCCGCCCCCTCGCCGAGATCGCCGCCTGGCCCCAGACCCCGGGCACCGGCACCGGCGTCGCCGAGGCCCTGCGCCTGTCCCGCTGGGAGGGCAGTTACGGCATCCGCGGCGCCGACGGCCGCGTCATCCCCGTCTACGCCTCCCACCTGCGGGTCCGCGACGCCCACGGCGAGCCCTCCATCGTCTGCCTCCTCGTCCACGACGACGAGCGGGCCCTGCTCCAGACCCCCGTACGCCTCCCCTCCTCCGACGGCCAGCACAGCGAGCCCCGCCCCACCGACCCCTTCGAGGTCTTCATCGGCTCGCCCGCCCCCGACGACCTCGACGGACTGCTGCAACGCACCGTCGAACGGGCCCGCGACATGCTCGACGCCGACGCCGCCTTCCTGCTGCTGGCCACCGACGACGAGACCGAGCTGGAGGTCCGCTCGACCACCGGCCTGCCCTCGACCCGCCAGCGCTTCGCCCGCGTCCCCGTCGAGGCCGGCACCAGCCGCTACGGATCGGCCCGCCTCCCCGCCGTGCACGACGACCTCGCCGTCGTCCCCGGAGCCGTACCGCTCCTGGAGTCCACCGGCATGCGCTCCGTCGTCACCGTCCCCCTCAAGGTCGAGGGCCGCCTCACCGGCTCCCTCGGGGTCGCCGCCGAGGGCCCCGGCCGCTATACGAACGAGGACGCCCTGCGCCTCCAGTTCGCCGCCGACCGCATCGCCCTCGCCGTCGAGTCCGCCCGCCTCGGCGAGCTGGAACGCCTGCGCCGCGGCTCCCTGTCCTTCCTCGTCGAGGCCTCCGACCTGCTCGCCGGCACCCTCGACCGGGACCAGACCCTGGCCCTCATGGCCCAGATGACCGTCCCGACGCTCGCCACCTGGTGCGCCGTCTACACCATCGCCGACCAGACCTCGGACCCCTACCTCGCCTACGTCCTGCACGAGGACGAGGAGCGCATCGACGGCCTGAAGGCCCTGCTGTCCCGCGTGGACCCGCCCGAACCGGTCCGTGAGGCCGGCGCCCGCCCCTGGCCGGCGACGGCCGCCGCGGTCGGCGGCGAGACGGTCGTCCTGCCGCTGCTCGCCCGCAACCGGGTGATCGGCCTGCTGACCCTCGGCAAGCCCAGCGAGGAGCACTTCCGCCAGGAGATCCTCGAACTCGCCGAGGACCTCTCCCGCCGCGCGGCCCTGGCCCTGGACAACGCACGCCTCTACTCCGAGCGCACCGCCATCAGCCGCTCCCTCCAGCGCAGCCTCCTGCCGCCCGGCTCTCCCGCCATCCCCGGCATGGAGGTCGAGGTCATCTACCGCGCCGCCGGCGAGGGCAACGAGGTCGGCGGCGACTTCTACGACGTCTTCCCGATCCGCGACGGCGCGTACGGCTTCGCCATCGGCGACGTCTGCGGTACGGGCCCCGAGGCGGCCGCCGTCACCGGCCTGGCCCGCCACGCCCTGCGCCTCCTGGCCCGCGAGGGCCTCGGCGGCCCGGCGGTCCTGGAACGCCTCAACGCGGCGATCCTCGACGAGGGCGCCCGCAGCCGCTTCCTCACCCTCCTGTACGGGGAACTGCACCCGCAGCCCGACGGCGGCGCCCTGATGAAGGTCGTCTGCGCCGGCCACCCCCTCCCGCTGCGGCTCCGGCCGGACGGCGAGGTCACCCCGGCCGCGGAGCCGCAGCCGCTGCTCGGTGTGATCGACGACCTCGACCTCTACGAACAGACCATGACCCTCGACCCGGGCGACGTCCTGCTGTGCGTCACAGACGGCGTCACCGAGCGCCGCGAGGGCACCAGGATGCTCGGCGACGACGGCCTCGCGGAGGTCCTCACCACCTGCACCGGCCTCACGGCGGGCGCGGTCGCCTCCCGCGTCCTGCGCGCGGTCGAACGCTTCGCCGCGGAACCGGCCTCGGACGACATGGCCATCCTGGCCTTCCGCGTCCCCCAGCAGCGCGGAGCCTCCTGACCCGCACGCCGCTCTCTCCTCCCCGGGCCGCCGGCCAGGCGCCCGGGGAGGCGGGGAGAAGGGGTAGCTGGGCCTCGTGAGCCTGAAACGCAAAAAGGCCCCCGCCAGATGGCGGGGGCCTTTTCTTTGGAGCCCTTTAACGGAATCGAACCGTTGACCTTCTCCTTACCATGGAGACGCTCTACCGACTGAGCTAAAAGGGCGGGTTGTTCGGCGGCGTCCTACTCTCCCACAGGGTCCCCCCTGCAGTACCATCGGCGCTGAAAGGCTTAGCTTCCGGGTTCGGAATGTAACCGGGCGTTTCCCTAACGCTATGACCACCGAAACACTATGAAGTTTGAACTCCAGCCGGCAAGGCGAGTTCGTTACTTCAGAACTAACACAGTGGACGCGAGCAACTGAGGACAAGCCCTCGGCCTATTAGTACCAGTCAGCTCCACCCGTTACCGGGCTTCCACATCTGGCCTATCAACCCAGTCGTCTACTGGGAGCCTTACCCTCTCAAGGAGGTGGGAATACTCATCTTGAAGCAGGCTTCCCGCTTAGATGCTTTCAGCGGTTATCCCTCCCGAACGTAGCCAACCAGCCATGCCCTTGGCAGGACAACTGGCACACCAGAGGTTCGTCCGTCCCGGTCCTCTCGTACTAGGGACAGCCCTTCTCAATATTCCTACGCGCACAGCGGATAGGGACCGAACTGTCTCACGACGTTCTAAACCCAGCTCGCGTACCGCTTTAATGGGCGAACAGCCCAACCCTTGGGACCGACTCCAGCCCCAGGATGCGACGAGCCGACATCGAGGTGCCAAACCATCCCGTCGATATGGACTCTTGGGGAAGATCAGCCTGTTATCCCCGGGGTACCTTTTATCCGTTGAGCGACGGCGCTTCCACAAGCCACCGCCGGATCACTAGTCCCGACTTTCGTCCCTGCTCGACCCGTCGGTCTCACAGTCAAGCTCCCTTGTGCACTTACACTCAACACCTGATTGCCAACCAGGCTGAGGGAACCTTTGGGCGCCTCCGTTACCCTTTGGGAGGCAACCGCCCCAGTTAAACTACCCATCAGACACTGTCCCTGATCCGGATCACGGACCGAGGTTAGACATCCAGCACGACCAGAGTGGTATTTCAACGGCGACTCCACAACCACTGGCGTGGCTGCTTCAAAGTCTCCCACCTATCCTACACAAGCCGAACCGAACACCAATATCAAACTGTAGTAAAGGTCCCGGGGTCTTTCCGTCCTGCTGCGCGAAACGAGCATCTTTACTCGTAGTGCAATTTCACCGGGCCTATGGTTGAGACAGTCGAGAAGTCGTTACGCCATTCGTGCAGGTCGGAACTTACCCGACAAGGAATTTCGCTACCTTAGGATGGTTATAGTTACCACCGCCGTTTACTGGCGCTTAAGTTCTCAGCTTCGCAACCCCGAAAGGTCACTAACCGGTCCCCTTAACGTTCCAGCACCGGGCAGGCGTCAGTCCGTATACATCGCCTTACGGCTTCGCACGGACCTGTGTTTTTAGTAAACAGTCGCTTCTCGCTGGTCTCTGCGGCCACCCCCAGCTCAGAGAGCAAGTCTCATCACCAGGAATGGCCCCCCTTCTCCCGAAGTTACGGGGGCATTTTGCCGAGTTCCTTAACCATAGTTCACCCGAACGCCTCGGTATTCTCTACCTGACCACCTGAGTCGGTTTAGGGTACGGGCCGCCATGAAACTCGCTAGAGGCTTTTCTCGACAGCATAGGATCATCCACTTCACCACAATCGGCTCGGCATCAGGTCTCAGCCTTAACGTGTGACGGATTTGCCTACCACACGGCCTACACCCTTACCCCGGGACAACCACCGCCCGGGCTGGACTACCTTCCTGCGTCACCCCATCGCTTACCTACTACCACCTTGGATCGCCGGCTCCACCACTTTCCATTCCCCGAAGGGTCCGGAACGGCTTCACGGGCTTAGCATCAGAGGATTCGATATTGGGCGTTTCAAAGCGGGTACCGGAATATCAACCGGTTGTCCATCGACTACGCCTGTCGGCCTCGCCTTAGGTCCCGACTTACCCTGGGCAGATCAGCTTGACCCAGGAACCCTTAGTCAATCGGCGCACACGTTTCTCACGTGTGTATCGCTACTCATGCCTGCATTCTCACTCGTGAACCGTCCACAACTAGCTTCCGCTGCTGCTTCACCCGGCACACGACGCTCCCCTACCCATCACAGCGGGCGTTGGCCCTATTGCTGCAATGACACGACTTCGGCGGTACGCTTGAGCCCCGCTACATTGTCGGCGCGGAATCACTTGACCAGTGAGCTATTACGCACTCTTTCAAGGGTGGCTGCTTCTAAGCCAACCTCCTGGTTGTCTCTGCGACTCCACATCCTTTCCCACTTAGCGTACGCTTAGGGGCCTTAGTCGATGCTCTGGGCTGTTTCCCTCTCGACCATGGAGCTTATCCCCCACAGTCTCACTGCCGTGCTCTCACTTACCGGCATTCGGAGTTTGGCTAAGGTCAGTAACCCGGTAGGGCCCATCGCCTATCCAGTGCTCTACCTCCGGCAAGAAACACACGACGCTGCACCTAAATGCATTTCGGGGAGAACCAGCTATCACGGAGTTTGATTGGCCTTTCACCCCTAACCACAGGTCATCCCCCAGGTTTTCAACCCTGGTGGGTTCGGTCCTCCACGAAGTCTTACCTCCGCTTCAACCTGCCCATGGCTAGATCACTCCGCTTCGGGTCTAGAGCGTGCAACTCAATCGCCCTATTCGGACTCGCTTTCGCTACGGCTTCCCCACACGGGTTAACCTCGCTACACACCGCTAACTCGCAGGCTCATTCTTCAAAAGGCACGCAGTCACGAGGATCCGAAGATCCCGACGCTCCCACGGCTTGTAGGCACACGGTTTCAGGTACTATTTCACTCCGCTCCCGCGGTACTTTTCACCATTCCCTCACGGTACTATCCGCTATCGGTCACCAGGGAATATTTAGGCTTAGCGGGTGGTCCCGCCAGATTCACACGGGATTTCTCGGGCCCCGTGCTACTTGGGAGATGAGCAAGCAAGCCGTACAGATTTCAGCTACGGGGGTCTTACCCTCTACGCCGGACCTTTCGCATGTCCTTCGCCTATCCATACGGTTTCTGACTCGCCTCACAGCCGGCAGACTGTGAAAGCTCATTCCCACAACCCCGCATGCGCAACCCCTGCCGGGTCTCACACGCATACGGTTTGGCCTCATCCGGTTTCGCTCGCCACTACTCCCGGAATCACGGTTGTTTTCTCTTCCTGAGGGTACTGAGATGTTTCACTTCCCCTCGTTCCCTCCACACTGCCTATGTGTTCAGCAGTGGGTGACAGCCCATGACGACTGCCGGGTTTCCCCATTCGGACACCCCCGGATCAAAGCTCAGTTGGCAGCTCCCCGGGGCCTATCGCGGCCTCTCACGTCCTTCATCGGTTCCTGGTGCCAAGGCATCCACCGTGCGCCCTTAAAAACTTGGCCACAGATGCTCGCGTCCACTGTGTAGTTCTCAAATAACGACCAGCCACCCGTCACACCCTGCCGAAACAGAGCTTTACCGGGGCCGGCACTGAAGACTGACCAGACGGCCGTGCCTTCAGGACCCAACAACGTGCCAGGCACGATCTCTTTCAGTGACTCACTTTCCACGCCGAAGCAGTACTCGTGATCCATCCAGAAGACCGTGCCAAATAATCAACGTTCCACCCATGAGCTGACCGTGCAGAACGTTTGTCTGCAATCGGTACTGTGCTCCTTAGAAAGGAGGTGATCCAGCCGCACCTTCCGGTACGGCTACCTTGTTACGACTTCGTCCCAATCGCCAGTCCCACCTTCGACAGCTCCCTCCACAAGGGTTGGGCCACCGGCTTCGGGTGTTACCGACTTTCGTGACGTGACGGGCGGTGTGTACAAGGCCCGGGAACGTATTCACCGCAGCAATGCTGATCTGCGATTACTAGCGACTCCGACTTCATGGGGTCGAGTTGCAGACCCCAATCCGAACTGAGACCGGCTTTTTGAGATTCGCTCCACCTCACGGTATCGCAGCTCATTGTACCGGCCATTGTAGCACGTGTGCAGCCCAAGACATAAGGGGCATGATGACTTGACGTCGTCCCCACCTTCCTCCGAGTTGACCCCGGCGGTCTCCTGTGAGTCCCCATCACCCCGAAGGGCATGCTGGCAACACAGGACAAGGGTTGCGCTCGTTGCGGGACTTAACCCAACATCTCACGACACGAGCTGACGACAGCCATGCACCACCTGTATACCGACCACAAGGGGGGCACTATCTCTAATGCTTTCCGGTATATGTCAAGCCTTGGTAAGGTTCTTCGCGTTGCGTCGAATTAAGCCACATGCTCCGCCGCTTGTGCGGGCCCCCGTCAATTCCTTTGAGTTTTAGCCTTGCGGCCGTACTCCCCAGGCGGGGAACTTAATGCGTTAGCTGCGGCACCGACGACGTGGAATGTCGCCAACACCTAGTTCCCAACGTTTACGGCGTGGACTACCAGGGTATCTAATCCTGTTCGCTCCCCACGCTTTCGCTCCTCAGCGTCAGTAATGGCCCAGAGATCCGCCTTCGCCACCGGTGTTCCTCCTGATATCTGCGCATTTCACCGCTACACCAGGAATTCCGATCTCCCCTACCACACTCTAGCTAGCCCGTATCGAATGCAGACCCGAGGTTAAGCCTCGGGCTTTCACATCCGACGTGACAAGCCGCCTACGAGCTCTTTACGCCCAATAATTCCGGACAACGCTTGCGCCCTACGTATTACCGCGGCTGCTGGCACGTAGTTAGCCGGCGCTTCTTCTGCAGGTACCGTCACTTTCGCTTCTTCCCTGCTGAAAGAGGTTTACAACCCGAAGGCCGTCATCCCTCACGCGGCGTCGCTGCATCAGGCTTTCGCCCATTGTGCAATATTCCCCACTGCTGCCTCCCGTAGGAGTCTGGGCCGTGTCTCAGTCCCAGTGTGGCCGGTCGCCCTCTCAGGCCGGCTACCCGTCGTCGCCTTGGTGGGCCATTACCCCACCAACAAGCTGATAGGCCGCGGGCTCATCCTTCACCGCCGGAGCTTTCCACCACAGGAGATGCCTCCCGCAGTCGTATCCGGTATTAGACCCCGTTTCCAGGGCTTGTCCCAGAGTGAAGGGCAGATTGCCCACGTGTTACTCACCCGTTCGCCACTAATCCACCCCGAAGGGCTTCATCGTTCGACTTGCATGTGTTAAGCACGCCGCCAGCGTTCGTCCTGAGCCAGGATCAAACTCTCCATGAATGTTTACCGGTAATCCGGTCCACACCACGAAAGAGCGGGCCAGTCACGGTCGGAATAAGACCGACTGACCACAACGTCCTCGCTGTGTTCGTTGCCTGCCAGTGCCCGAGGGCCCGACAGGACTTTTTCAAAGGAACCTCATCCACCGGAGTGGACGGGGTATCAACTTCTGGCGTTGATTTTTGGCACGCTGTTGAGTTCTCAAGGAACGGACGCTTCCTTTGTACTCACCCTCTCGGGCTTTCCTCCGGGCTTTCGTTCTTGCGATTCAGACTCTATCAGAGTCTTTCTCGCTCGCTTTCCAAGTTCTGCGCTTTCGCGCTTTCCCTTTCCGGCGGTTCCGACTCTATCAGATTCTTTTCCTTGTCGTTTCCGACTCGGTTTTGAATTCCGATGGCCTTCGGGGGGCCTTTCCCTTTCGGGTGGATCAGACTTTATCAGGTCTCCCTGAGTGCTGATTGCCACCCGCTCGCACACGGCAACGGGCACACGTGTGTGCCCGGTTCCTTGCGAGGTGGAGACGCAAACGTACTGGAGCGGGGCCCCCGGACGCAAATCCGGTTGCCCCGCTCCAGTGAGGTCGCTACGTACGCCGGGGCGTACGCCGAGGTCAGACCTCGACCACGACCGGGAGGATCATCGGGCGGCGGCGATAGCTGTCCGACACCCACTTGCCCATGGTCCGGCGGATGAGCTGCTGGATCTGGTGCGGTTCCGCGACGCCGTCGGCGGCGGCGCGGGCGATGGCTTCCTCGATCTTCGCGGTGACCGGCCCGAAGGCCGAGTCCTCGATGCCGGAGCCGCGGGCCTGGATGTTCGGGCCCGTGACGACCTTGCCCGTGGTGCTGTCGACCACGACGTAGACCGAGATGATGCCCTCGTCTCCGAGGATGCGGCGGTCCTTGAGGGAGGCCTCGGTGACGTCGCCGACCGACAGGCCGTCCACGTACACGTAGCCGGCCTGGACCTTGCCGGAGATCCGGGCCTTGCCGTCGATCAGGTCGACGACGACGCCGTCCTCGGCGATGACGATGCGGTCCTTCGGGACGCCCGTCATCGCGCCGAGCTCGGCGTTGGCGCGCAGGTGGCGCCATTCGCCGTGGACCGGCATCAGGTTCTTCGGCTTGCAGATGTTGTAGAAGTACAGCAGCTCGCCGGCGGACGCGTGGCCCGAGACGTGCACCTTGGCGTTGCCCTTGTGCACGACGTTGGCGCCCCAGCGAGTCAGGCCGTTGATCACGCGGTAGACCGCGTTCTCGTTGCCCGGGATCAGGGACGACGCCAGGATCACGGTGTCGCCGGGGACGATCCGGATCTGGTGGTCGCGGTTCGCCATGCGGGACAGCGCCGCCATCGGCTCGCCCTGGGAGCCCGTGCAGACGAGCACGACCTCGTCGTCCGGCAGGTCGTCGAGGGTCTTGACGTCGACGACGAGGCCGGCCGGCACCCGCAGGTAGCCCAGGTCACGGGCGATGCCCATGTTGCGGACCATGGAGCGGCCCACGAAGGCGACGCGGCGGCCGTACTCGTGCGCGGCGTCCAGGACCTGCTGGATGCGGTGCACGTGGCTCGCGAAGGAGGCCACGATGATCCGCTTCTGCGCGCCCGCGAAGACGCCGCGGATCACGTTGGAGATGTCGCGCTCCGGCGGGACGAAGCCCGGGACCTCGGCGTTCGTCGAGTCCGAGAGGAGGAGGTCGATGCCCTCCTCGCTCAGACGCGCGAAGGCGTGCAGGTCCGTGAGGCGGTTGTCCATCGGGAGCTGGTCCATCTTGAAGTCGCCGGTGGCGACGACGAGACCCGCGTCCGTGCGGATGGCGACGGCCAGGGCGTCCGGGATGGAGTGGTTGACCGCGATGAACTCGCAGTCGAAGGGGCCCAGGTTCTCGCGCTCGCCCTCCTTCACCTCCAGGGTGTAGGGGCGGATGCGGTGCTCCTGGAGCTTCGCCTCGATGAGGGCGAGGGTCAGCTTGGAGCCGATCAGCGGGATGTCCGGCTTCTCCCGGAGGAGGTACGGGACGGCGCCGATGTGGTCCTCGTGGCCGTGCGTCAGGACGATGCCCTCGATGTCGTCGAGGCGGTCCCGGATGGACGTGAAGTCCGGCAGGATCAGGTCGATGCCCGGCTGCTCCTCCTCGGGGAAGAGCACGCCGCAGTCGACGATCAGAAGACGGCCGTCGAACTCGAAGACGGTCATGTTGCGGCCGATTTCGCCGAGGCCGCCCAGCGGGGTGACCCGGAGGCCGCCCTTGGGGAGCTTCGGCGGCGGGCCGAGTTCAGGGTGCGGATGGCTCAAAGGTTCTCCTTCACCACGCGCGCCACGTGCCCCTCAGGCACGTGGCGCGCATGTCATTCGTGCACTTGCTTTCGTCTGTTTCGTTCTTGCTTATTCAGTTGTGAAGTCCGTTGTCAGAGCTGTACCCCGCCCGCGGCAAGATCGATCTTGAGCTGTGCCGTCTCTTCGTCGGTCAGGCCGACGAGGGGCAGGCGCAGCGGGCCGGCGGGCAGGCCCTGGAGGGACAGGGCCTTCTTGGTGGTCATGACGCCCTGGGTGCGGAACATGCCCGTGAAGACCGGGAGCAGCTTCTGGTGGATCTCGGTGGCCTTCTGGACGTCGCCGCCGACGTGGGCCTCCAGCATCGCCCGCAGCTCGGGGGTGACGACGTGGCTGACGACGGAGACGAAGCCGACGGCGCCGACCGACAGGAGCGGCAGGTTCAGCATGTCGTCGCCGGAGTACCAGGCCAGGCCGCTCTGGGCGATGGCCCAGCTGGCGCGGCCGAGGTCGCCCTTGGCGTCCTTGTTGGCCACGATGCGGGGGTGCTCCGCCAGCCTGACCAGGGTCTCCGTGTTGATCGGGACGCCGCTGCGGCCGGGGATGTCGTAGAGCATGACCGGCAGCTCGGTGGCGTCGGCGATGGCCGTGAAGTGCTGGAAGAGGCCTTCCTGCGGCGGCTTGCTGTAGTACGGCGTCACCGCCAGGAGGCCGTGGGCTCCGGTGCGCTCGGCCTGGCGGGCCAGCTCCAGGGTGTGCCGGGTGTCGTTGGTCCCGATGCCGGCGACGACGTGGGCGCGGTCGCCGACCGCTTCGAGTACGGCTCGTACGAGGTCGTTTTTCTCCGCGTCGGTGGTGGTGGGCGACTCACCGGTGGTGCCGTTGATGATCAGGCCGTCGTTGCCTGCGTCCACCAGGTGGACGGCGAGACGCTGCGCGCCGTCGAGGTCAAGTGCGCCATCAGCCGTGAACGGCGTGATCATGGCGGTGAGGACCCGCCCGAAGGGGGTCTGCGGAGTCGAGATCGGAGCCATGGGGAACACGCTACTCGCTGCCATGCTCGCGGTGTCCCCTCGGGGGACGTCAACAGGCGGTGCCGCCCGGCGGGAGCCGGGGGTGTTGGATCCCGGCACTGCCTGCTCGGGGGTTCAAGCAGTGCCGGGTCCGTTTGATCAGCCTAGATGAACTTTACGAAACGTCGCAATACGGACACTTGGGACTTACCTCCGTACATGCGTACGCCACGCGTGCATCAGCCCTTACGGGGCAACGCGGGCGGCGGCGGCACGGGCCCCGCCCGTCGCTGCTCCATCCTCCCGTCGGCCCTCCCGGCCTGAGCCGGGTGCCGACGGGCCCGGCGCGGGCGGGCGCCATGAATTTTGCTTAATGTCCCGAATTCCGGCACCGATGGCGCCGTTCGTTCGTCTCTCCAGGAGAGAGCACACCATCCGTCAGAACCCGGGCCCAGGGCCCCGACCGTGAGGAGAGCCGCCACCGTGTTTCGCCGGCGCGAACCCGTCCCCTTCGCCTTCGTCGCCGAGGCCGACCGTTTCCGAAGCAACGTCACTCCGCCGCCGCGCGAGAGTCTGAGCGTCGCCCAGATCACCGCCCGTAGTCTGGTCGGACTGACCGTGGTGGCGGGACTCGTGGGCTCGCTGCTCTTCGGCATACCCGCACTGCAGCCGTACCAGGCGTCCGACCGGCCCGCGGGGACGGCGCAGCAATCGGGGGAGTCCGGGGGGCGGTAGCCTCTCGGGCACAGCCCAACCGAACATGCACGTGAGTGAGGTCCTGCCGTGCCCCTGCCCTTCCTGACGGCCGACGGCGTCTTCGACGCACACGAGGACGAAGCCCTCCCCCATGTGAACCCCGAGCGCTGGCGGCGCCCCTACCGGCCCGGCCCCTGGCGGGTCGCCGGCGCGTCGGTGCTGCTGCTGCTCGCCGCCTTCATGCTGCTGGCCACCGTGATCATCGCCTTCGCGGGCACCTGGACGGGCGCGGGCGTCGCCCTGGCCGCCTCGCTCGCCGTCGTCGGCTCCGCGCTGCGGATCCTGCGCTCGGGCGTATGGGTGAGCCCCTCAGGGCTGCGCCGGGTCGGCTTCCTCGGGACCCGCTCGGTCTCCTGGAGCCAGGTCGAGAAGGTGCGCACGGTCCAGCAGCCGGTGCGCTGGCTGGGACTGCCCCGGACCGTGCAGGGGCAGGCGCTGACGGTTTCCGCCCGCGGCAAGGAGGTGCAGGTGCTGCTGACCGACCACAGCGCCGACTTCCTGGCGCGCGGCGAGGCCTTCGACCGGGCCGTCGGCCGGGTGGAGGCGTGGGCCGAGGAGTACCGGGGCGTGCCCGCCTGACGGCGGCGCGACGACACGAGGGCCCGTACGGGGATCGTCCTGTACGGGCCCTTCCGTTTGCCTGCCGTGCGTCAGGCGCGTGCCTGGTGCAGGGCGATGGCCCGCTGCATGGCCTTGCGGGCCCGCGGGGTGTCGCGGGCGTCGTGGTAGGCGACGGCGAGGCGGAACCAGGTGCGCCAGTCCCCCGGCGCGTCCTCGGTCTCCGCCTTGCGGCGTGCGAAGACCTCGTCGGCGGAGTCCCGCAGGATCCGGCCGTACTGGTCCCGTTCCAGCTCGTCGACGGGCAGGCCGCCCTCGGCCTCCAGCTCCGACGCGAGCTGGTTGGCCCGGGTGACGAAGCGGGTGTTCATCCAGAGGAACCAGATGCCGATGGCGGGCAGGATGAGCACCGCCGCACCGAAGGTGACGGTGAGCCAGGTGCCCTGCCGGATCAACAGCAGGCCCCGGCTGCCGACCAGGACGAAGTAGACGACCAGGACGGCGGCCGTGACGAGGTAGGTGATCTTCGCGCGCATGGTGTTACTGCCTCATCAGCCGAGGTCGAGGAAGTTTTCCAGGCCGAAGGTGAGGCCCGGGGTCTGCGTCACGCGGCGGGCGCCGAGCAGGATGCCCGGCATGAAGCTGCTGTGGTGCAGGGAGTCGTGACGGATGGTCAGGGTCTCGCCGTCGCCGCCGAGCAGCACCTCCTGGTGGGCCAGCAGGCCGCGCAGGCGGATGGCGTGCACGGGGACGCCGTCGACGTCGGCGCCGCGGGCACCGTCGAGGGCCGTGGCGGTGGCGTCGGGCTGGGCGCCGAGGCCGGCCTCGGCGCGGGCGGCCGCGATGAGCTGGGCCGTGCGGGTCGCGGTGCCCGAGGGGGCGTCGACCTTCGACGGGTGGTGCAGCTCCACGACCTCGACGGACTCGAAGTAGCGGGCGGCCTGGGCCGCGAACTTCATGGTGAGGACGGCGCCGATGGAGAAGTTCGGGGCGATGAGCACGCCGGTCTCCGGGGAGGCGGCGAGCCAGGTGCCGAGCTGGGCGAGGCGGCCCTCGTTCCAGCCGGTGGTGCCGACCACGGCGTGGATGCCGTGGCCCACGAGGAAGTCCAGGTTCCCCATGACCGAGTCGGGGGTGGTCAGCTCGACGGCGACCTGGGCTCCCGCCTCGGCCACCTGCTCCAGCTTGTCGCCCCGTCCGAGGGCCGCCACCAGCTCCATGTCCTCGGCGGCCTCGACCGCCTTGACCGCCTCGGAGCCGATGCGGCCCCGGGCGCCGAGGACTGCCACGCGCAGCTTGCTCATTGTTGCTTCCTTAAGGGTGCGTGCGTACGGGTCTAGGCGACCGCTTCGTCGAGCCGGGCGGCCTGCTTCTCCTTGAGCGGGCCGATCACCGCCAGCGAGGGCCGCTGTGCCAGTACATCCTGGGCGACCGCGCGGACGTCGTCCGGGGTCACCGAGGCGATGCGGGCCAGCATGTCGTCGACGGACATCTGGTCGCCCCAGCACAGCTCGCTCTTGCCGATGCGGTTCATGATCGCGCCGGTGTCCTCCAGGCCGAGGACGGTGGAGCCGGAGAGCTGGCCGATGGCGCGCCTGATCTCCTCGTCGGTGAGGCCCTCGGAGGCGACGGTGTCGAGCTCCTGGCGGCAGATCCGCAGGACGTCGTGGACCTGGCTGGGCCGGCAGCCGGCGTAGACGCCGAAGAGGCCTGTGTCGGCGAAGCCGGAGGTGTACGAGTACACGCTGTAGGCCAGGCCGCGCTTCTCGCGGACCTCCTGGAAGAGCCGGGAGGACATGCCGCCGCCGAGGGCGGTGTTCAGCACGCCGAGGGCCCAGCGGCGCTCGTCGGTGCGGGCCAGGCCCGGCATGCCGAGGACCACGTGGGCCTGCTCGGTCTTGCGGCCCACCAGCTCGACGCGGCCGGCGGTGCGGATGCGCTTGGTGCCGGTGCGCGGGCCGACCGGCACGGCGTCGGTGTGCTTCAGGGCGCCGGCCTTCTCGAAGGCCGCGCGGACCTGGCGTACGACCTTGTTGTGGTCGACGTTGCCGGCGGCGGCGACGACCAGGCGGGTCGGGTCGTAGTGCTTCTTCCAGAAGCGGCGGATCCGGTCGGCGCCGAGGGCGTTGATCGTGTCGACGGTGCCGAGGACGGGGCGGCCGAGCGGCGAGTCCCCGTACATGGTCTGGGCGAACAGGTCGTGGACCACGTCGCCCGGGTCGTCCTCGGTCATCGCGATCTCTTCGAGGATGACACCGCGCTCGGCGTCGACGTCCTCCTCGCGGATCAGCGAGCCGGTGAGCATGTCGCAGACCACGTCGATGGCCAGCGGCAGGTCCGTGTCGAGCACCCGGGCGTAGTAGCAGGTGTACTCCTTCGCCGTGAAGGCGTTCATCTCGCCGCCGACCGCGTCGATCGCGGAGGAGATGTCGAGGGCGCTGCGCTGGGCGGTGCCCTTGAAGAGGAGGTGCTCCAGGTAGTGGGTGGCGCCGTTCAGGGAGGGCGTCTCGTCGCGGGAGCCGACGCCCGCCCAGATGCCGAAGGTGGCGGAGCGCACGGACGGCAGCGTCTCGGTGACGACGCGCAGCCCGCCGGGGAGGACGGTGCGCCGGACGGTGCCGATGCCGTTCTCGCCCTTGAGGAGGGTTTGGGTACGGGCGACGGCCCGCCCCTCCGAAGAGGGGCGGGCCGTCACACGGGAACTACGCGACGTCACTTGTCGGAGTCGTCCTTGTCAGCGTCGGAGCCGCCGGCGGACTCGGTCTCGCCCTCGACCACGGGGACGAGGGAGAGCTTGCCGCGCTGGTCGATCTCGGCGATCTCGACCTGCACCTTGGTGCCGACCGCGAGCACGTCCTCGACGTTCTCCACGCGCTTGCCGCCGGCGAGCTTGCGGATCTGCGAGATATGCAGCAGGCCGTCCTTGCCGGGCATGAGGGAGACGAAGGCACCGAAGGTGGTGGTCTTGACGACCGTACCCAGGTAGCGCTCGCCGACCTCCGGCATGGTCGGGTTGGCGATCGCGTTGATCGTGGAGCGGGCGGCCTCGGCGGCCGGGCCGTCGGCGGCACCGATGTAGATGGTGCCGTCGTCCTCGATCGTGATCTCGGCGCCGGTGTCCTCCTGGATCTGGTTGATCATCTTGCCCTTGGGGCCGATGACCTCGCCGATCTTGTCCACGGGGATCTTGACGGTGATGATCCGCGGGGCGTTGGGGGACATCTCGTCCGGCGTGTCGATCGCTTCCATCATCACGTCGAGGATGTGGAGGCGGGCGTCGCGGGCCTGGGTCAGGGCCGCGGCCAGGACGGAGGCCGGGATGCCGTCCAGCTTGGTGTCGAGCTGGAGGGCGGTGACGAACTCCTTGGTGCCGGCGACCTTGAAGTCCATGTCGCCGAAGGCGTCCTCCGCACCGAGGATGTCGGTGAGGGCGACGTAGTGCGTCTTGCCGTCGATCTCCTGGGAGATCAGGCCCATGGCGATGCCGGCGACGGGGGCCTTGAGGGGCACACCGGCGTTCAGCAGCGACATGGTGGAGGCGCAGACCGAGCCCATGGACGTCGAACCGTTGGAGCCGAGGGCCTCGGACACCTGGCGGATCGCGTAGGGGAACTCCTCGCGCGTCGGCAGGACCGGCACGATCGCGCGCTCGGCGAGCGCGCCGTGGCCGATCTCGCGGCGCTTCGGGGAGCCGACGCGGCCGGTCTCGCCGACGGAGTACGGCGGGAAGTTGTAGTTGTGCATGTAGCGCTTGCGGGTCACCGGGGAGAGGGTGTCCAGCTGCTGCTCCATGCGGAGCATGTTGAGGGTGGTGACGCCCAGGATCTGGGTCTCGCCACGCTCGAACAGCGCCGAGCCGTGCACGCGCGGGATGGCCTCGACCTCGGCGGCCAGGGTGCGGATGTCGGTCAGGCCACGGCCGTCGATGCGGACCTTGTCCTTGATGACGCGCTCGCGCACCAGGGCCTTGGTCAGGCTGCGGTAGGCGGCGGAGATCTCCTTCTCGCGGCCCTCGAAGGCCGGGAGGAGCTTCTCGGCGGCGATCTCCTTGACGCGGTCCAGCTCGGCCTCGCGGTCCTGCTTGCCCGCGATGGTCAGCGCCTGGGCCAGCTCGCCGCGGACGGCCTGCTCCAGGGCGGCGTAGACGTCCTGCTCGTAGTCGAGGAAGACCGGGAACTCGCCCTCGGGCTTGGCGGCCTTGGCGGCCAGGTCGGCCTGGGCCTTGCACAGGACCTTGATGAAGGGCTTCGCGGCCTCGAGGCCGGCGGCCACGATCTCCTCGGTCGGCGCCTCGGCGCCGCCCTTGACCAGGGCGATGGTCCGCTCGGTGGCCTCGGCCTCGACCATCATGATCGCGACGTCGCCGTCCTCCAGGGCGCGGCCCGCGACGACCATGTCGAAGACGGCGTCCTCGAGCTCGGTGTGCGTCGGGAAGGCGACCCACTGGCCCTTGATCAGCGCGACGCGGACGCCGCCGATCGGGCCGGAGAAGGGCAGGCCGGCCAGCTGGGTGGACGCGGACGCGGCGTTGATCGCGATGACGTCGTACAGGTGGTCCGGGTTGAGCGCCATGACGGTGGCGACGACCTGGATCTCGTTGCGCAGGCCCTTCTTGAAGGAGGGGCGCAGCGGGCGGTCGATCAGGCGGCAGGTGAGGATCGCGTCCTCGGAGGGGCGGCCCTCGCGGCGGAAGAAGGAGCCGGGGATCTTGCCGGCGGCGTACTGGCGCTCCTCGACGTCCACCGTCAGGGGGAAGAAGTCGAGCTGGTCCTTGGGCTTCTTCGACGCGGTGGTCGCGGAGAGGACCATCGTGTCGTCGTCCAGGTAGGCAACGGCGGAGCCGGCGGCCTGGCGGGCGAGGCGGCCCGTCTCGAAGCGGATGGTGCGGGTGCCGAAGGAGCCGTTGTCGATGACGGCCTCGGCGTAGTGGGTCTCGTTCTCCACTAGCGTTTTCTCCATTTTCGTCGTCTCCGTCCGCCACCCGTGTGGTGGTGGACGGTTGCGGAGAAGCGCTCCTGGCGTGCGGGCCGGTCTTCGATCGAAGCACCCGGTTCCCGGCCCCTCCGACGGGGCCTTCCGGATGCCACTACCGAGGACCGGCGGCGTAGGGAGGGCGCTCCTCCTCTTCAGTTGTGCGCTGTGTCCCAGACTACAAAGCGTCCGGTACGTCGCGCACGTACAGCAAAGGGAGCGGCCCCATCGGTGTGGGAACCGCTCCCTTCACAGCGTGCTTACTTGGCGCCGGCCGCACCGCGGCGGATGCCGAGGCGCTCGACCAGCGTACGGAAGCGCTGGATGTCCTTCTTGGCCAGGTACTGCAGCAGGCGGCGGCGCTGGCCGACCAGGATCAGCAGACCACGACGGGAGTGGTGGTCGTGCTTGTGGGTCTTGAGGTGCTCGGTCAGGTCCGAGATGCGGCGGGACAGCATCGCGACCTGGACCTCGGGAGAGCCGGTGTCGCCCTCCTTGGCACCGAATTCGGCGATGATCTGCTTCTTCGTAGCGGCGTCGAGCGGCACGCTTACTCCTCGTTTGGTCTTCGTGGCCACCGAGTGCCCCAGGTCGAATTCGCTGGGGAGCTTCCGTAACTCGGGAGGCGAGGTCCGCTGGGCGCTGTCCCCAGAGGTCTCCGGGAACGCGTACACAAACGGCCGTCACACAGCGTACCAGGCTGCCGGGTCGCGACGTCTCAGCTGGTGAGAGAGCGGGCGCGGCCGTACACGTCGAGCACTGCCAGGGCCAGCGGGACCAGGCTGAGCAGGACCGCGGCCTCGGTGAGGTCGAGCAGCCTTCCCCAGAAGGGTGACAGGCCCTTGCGGGGGATGACAAGCGAGATTCCCGCGAGGAGGGCGGCTCCGGCGGCGACGGCGGCCGAGAGCCAGACCGTACGTTCGAACACCTGGTCGACCGGCGTGCGCAGGGCCAGCCCCAGGACCAGCAGGCCGACCGCGGCCAGCCCGGCGGCCAGGGCGCAGACCACCTGGGAGGTGTAGCGGAAGAGGCGGGCGCGCAGCAGCATCGCCAGGCCGGTGGCCAGGGCCAGCAGGCGGCCCCAGGTGCTGTCGGAGAAGCCGAGGACGGCGGCGGCCGCGACGGCGACCGCGGCGCACCCCCCGACGAGGCCGAGCAGCATCTCGTGCCCCCGCCGGGCCTGGGCGGCGATGGCCTCGGCGTCGAGCGGGGCGGCCTGCTGGCCGGCGCCGCCCTGGTCGGCGTACGGGTCGGCGTCGTAGTGGTCCGGGGCCTCGTATCCGGGGGCCGCGCTCTGCGGGGCGGCGTACCCGATGGGCAGCCGGGCGAAGCGGGCGGACAGGGCGGGGAGGAAGGCGACGAGCCCGATGGCGACGGGGGCGCACACGGCGGCGGCGGCCGTGGCGGAGGCGTCGGCGGCGATGGCGCCGAAGGCGGCCAGGGTCCCGGTGGCGGCCAGGAAGGTGGCGGCGACGAAGGGGGCGTCCCCGTCCGGGGTGAGCGCGACCAGCGCGACGGAGGCGACCAGGACGCAGGCGCAGCCGAGCAGGAACTGGAGGCGGCCGGGTCCCTGGCCGGCGCCGGCGGCGACGGTCCCGGAGCCGGCGATCAGCAGGTGCGGCAGGGCGGCGAGGCCGAGGGCGACGGCGGAGCCGCGGTCGCGGTAGACGCGGGCGCGCACTCCGGCGGCGGCGGTGAGCAGCAGGCCGACGGCCCCGGCGATGATCCCGGGGAGGCCGTGCATGTCGTGCCGGACGGGGTCCGCGAACCAGAGGAGGAAGCCGAGCAGGACGAGCAGCACCGCCGCGCCGGACAGGCCCGCCCCGCGCAGCATGTCGTCGCTCCAGCGGTGCCGGTCGCGGACGACGGCGGAGGCGACGGCGTCGGAGACGTCGTCGAAGACGGCCGGCGGCAGGGACTCGGCGAAGGGCCGCAGGCTGAGCACCTCACCGTCCAGGACCTGCTGGGCGGCGAGGGTGCGGGCTCCGTCGAGGACGGTGCCGGAGCGGCGGACCAGGTGGAAGCCGGTGGGGGCGCCGACGGGCTGGGTCTGGCCGGTGAGGCGCAGCAGTTCGGGGTAGACGTCGGCGACGGCGATGTCCTCGGGGAGGGCTACGTCGATGCGGCTGTCCGGCGCCACGACGGTGACCCTGCAGAAACCGGTCGCCTCGGCCGTACTCACCTGTGTGACCCCCTGGTTGGCACCGAACCGCCGCGGCGGCGGTCGGTTCGCGGACGCGCATGGCGCGGGCGTCACCCTACCCGGAGGGGGGACGGCCCCCGGCAAGTAGGATCGCCGTTCGCGTCGGGCGCGGGGGCGGGAGTGGCCCCCGGTGCCCGGGACTTGGGGGCGCCGGCCGCGACGTCCCGCCAGTTTTCGAGGGATTGATGCTCCGGTGAGCCAGATCGTCGTCAAACGCCCGCCGCGGTCCCTGCCGCCCGAGGTCCCTTCGGACGAGCTGAGGCTGGAGGCACCGCCGGAACTCCCGCGGGGGCAGCAGGAGGGCATGCTGATGCAGCTCCTGCCGATGCTGGGCATGGGCTCCTCGGTGGTCTTCTTCTTCATGCCGGGCTCGGCGCCGTTCATGCGGATCATGGGCGTGCTGATGCTGGCGTCGACGGTGGGCATGGTCATCGCCCAGCTGGTGCGCCACCGGCGCGGTACGCAGGGGCAGATGGCCGACGTGCGGCGGGACTACCTCAAGTACCTCGCGCAGACGCGCCGCCAGGTGCGGCGCACCGCGCGGGCGCAGCGCGACGCGCAGCTGTACCTGCACCCGGCGCCCGACCAGCTGTGGTCGGTGGTGGCGGAGGGTTCGCGACTGTGGGAGCGGCGGGTCGGCGACGCGGACTTCGGGCAGGCCCGGCTGGGGCTGGGCGCGCAGCGGCTCGCGACGGCGCTGGTGGCTCCGGACACGGCCCCGGTGGACGAGCTGGAGCCGCTGGCGGCGGGGGCGATGCAGCGGTTCCTGAAGGTGCACTCCTCGCTGGAGGGGCTGCCGGTGGCGGTGTCGATCCGGGCGTTCTACCACGTGACGGTGTCCGGGGAGGCGGAGTCGGCGCGGGGTGCGGCGCGGGCGATGGTGGCGCAGCTGGTGACGCTGCACTCCCCCGAGGACCTGGTGGTGGCGGTGGTGGCCGCGCCGGGGGCGGTGCCTTCGTGGGACTGGGTGAAGTGGCTGCCGCACACGCAGGTGCCGGGACAGGTCGACGGGGCCGGTACGAAGCGGCTGTTCGGCGACGACCTGGGTGAGCTGGAGGGGCTGCTGGGGTCCCGGCTGGAGGGGCGGCCGCGGTTCAGCCGGGAGGTGTCGCCGGTGCTGGACCAGCCGCACCTGGTGGTGGTGCTGGACGGCGGGCTGGTGCCGCCGGACTCGGTGTTCGCGGCGGCCGAGGGGCTGCAGGGCGTCACCGTCGTCGAGGTGGTCGCGGGCGGCCTGGACGAGTCCGCTCGCTTCGCCGGGGAGGGCCCGCGGCGCGGCGGGCTGTCGGTGGTGGTGGAGCCGGGCCGGCTGCGGCTGGAGTCGGGCGCGGGGGTCGCGTACGAGGGCGTCCCGGACGGCTTGTCGCTGCCGGCGGCGGAGGCGCTGGCCCGGCAGCTGGCGCCGCTGCGCACGGGGGGCGGGGACGACGACGAGCCGCTGCTGGCGAACCTGGACTTCACCGACCTGCTGAACCTGGGCGACGCGGCTTCGGTCGACGTGTCCCGCACCTGGCGGCCGCGGTCGGCCGGCGAGCGGCTGCGGGTGCCGATCGGGGTGGGCGAGGACGGCGCGCCGGTGATGCTGGACCTGAAGGAGGCCGCGCACGAGGGCATGGGCCCGCACGGGCTGTGCGTGGGTGCGACGGGTTCGGGCAAGTCGGAGCTGCTGCGCACGCTGGTGCTGGGGCTGGCGGTGACGCACACCTCGGAGACGCTGAACTTCGTCCTCGCCGACTTCAAGGGCGGTGCCACCTTCACCGGCATGGGCCGGATGCCGCACGTCGCGGCGGTGATCACCAACCTGGCGGACGACCTGACGCTCGTGGACCGGATGGGCGACTCGATCCGCGGCGAGCTCCAGCGCCGGCAGGAGCTGCTGCGTTCCGCGGGCAACTACGCGAACATCCACGACTACGAGAAGGCGCGCGCGGCGGGCGCCCCGCTGGAGCCGCTGGCCTCGCTGGTGCTGGTCATCGACGAGTTCTCGGAGCTGCTGACCGCCAAGCCCGACTTCATCGACATGTTCATCCAGATCGGCCGGATCGGCCGCTCGCTGGGCGTGCACCTGCTGCTGGCCTCGCAGCGGCTGGAGGAGGGCAAGCTACGCGGCCTGGACACGTACCTGTCGTACCGGATCGGTCTGCGCACCTTCTCGGCGTCGGAGTCGCGGACGGCGCTCGGCGTGCCGGACGCGTACCACCTGCCGTCGGTGCCCGGTTCGGGCTACCTGAAGTTCGGTACGGACGAGATGGTGCGCTTCAAGGCGGCGTACGTGTCGGGCGTCTACCGCTCGGGCGGGCCGGACCCGTCGGCGGGGCCGTTCCCGGTGGAGCGCCGCCCGGCGCTGTTCACGGCGGCCCCGGTGCCGGTGGTGTACGCGGCGCCGGACCCGGCGCTCGCGGCGGAGCGGGCGGAGCGGGCGGCGCGGGCGCAGCGGGAGGACGACGCGTTCGCCGACACGGTGCTCGACGTGATCGTGGGGCGGCTGGAGGGGCAGGGCGTTCCGGCGCACCAGGTGTGGCTGCCGCCGCTGGACCGGGCGCCTTCCCTGGACCAGCTGCTGCCGGCCCTGGCGCCGTCGGCGGAGCGCGGGCTGCACGCGCAGGGGTACACGCGGCCGGGCGGGCTGGTGGTGCCGCTCGGGCTGATCGACAAGCCCTTCGAGCAGCGGCGCGAGGTGCTCTACCGGGACTTCTCGGGTGCGGCGGGGCACATGATGGTGGTGGGCGGTCCGCAGTCGGGCAAGTCCACGCTGGTGCGGACGCTGATCTGCGCGTTCGCGCTGACGCACACCCCGCGCGAGGTGCAGTTCTACGGGCTGGACTTCGGCGGCGGGGCGCTGTCCTCGGTGGCGGAGCTGCCGCACGTGGGCTCGATCGCCTCCCGGCTGGATCCGGAGCGGGTGCGGCGCACGGTCGCGGAGGTGGCGGGGATCCTGGCCCGGCGCGAGGAGTTCTTCCGGGCGAACGGCATCGACTCCATCGGCACGTACCGGCGCAGGCGGGCGGCGGGCGAGCTGCCGGGCGAGGCGTGGGGCGACGTGTTCCTGGTCGTCGACGGCTGGGGCGGGTTCCGCGGCGAGTACGAGGGCCTGGAGCCGGTGGTGACCGACATCGCGGCCCGCGGGCTCGGCTACGGCATCCACGTGGTGGTCACGGCGGCCCGCTACATGGAGGTGCGGTCGGCGCTGAAGGACCAGCTGCTGAGCCGGCTGGAGCTGCGCCTCGGGGACGTGATGGACTCCGAGTTCGACCGGCGGGTGGCGGCGAACGTGCCGACGGGGATGCCGGGGCGCGGCCAGGTGCCGGAGAAGCTGCACTTCCTGGGGGCGCTGCCGCGGACCGACGGGTCGCACGACGCGGAGAGCCTCTCGGAGGGGACCCGCGCGTTCGTGGCGGCGGCGCGTTCGGGCTGGTCGGGCCCGTCCGCTCCCGGGGTGCGGCTGCTGCCGCGGCTGCTGCACGCGGACCGGCTGCCCAAGGGCGGGGAGTTCCCGGAGCGGGGGATCGCGATCGGCATCGACGAGACGGCCCTGGAGCCGGTGTTCGTGGACTTCGAGAGCGACCCCTTCTTCCTGGTGTTCGGCGAGAGCGAGTCGGGCAAGACGAACCTGCTGCGGCTGATCGCGCAGCAGATCGCCCAGCGCTACCGTCCGGACCAGGCCAAGCTGGTCGTCGGCGACTACCGGCGCGGGCTGCTGGGGGCGCTGCCGGAGGAGCACCTGCTGGAGTACGCGCCGATGGCGAGCTCCCTGCAGATGCACATGGAGGCGCTGGTCGGGGTGTTCTCGCGCAGGCAGCCGCCGACGGACGTGACCCCGCAGCAGCTGCGGGACCGCAGCTGGTGGACGGGACCGGACGTGTTCATCGTGATCGACGACTACGACCTGGTCGCCACGAGCCAGGGCAACCCGTTGGCGCAGCTGGTGGAGTTCCTGCCGTTCGCCCGGGACACCGGGGTCCGCTTCGTCATCGCGCGGAGCTCGGCGGGCGCCTCGCGGGCGATGTACGAGCCGTTCATGCAGCGGATCAAGGAGCTGGGCGCGCAGGGCGTCGTCCTGTCGGGCGACCCCTCCGAGGGCGACCTGCTCGGCACCGTACGCTCCCGGCCGATGCCCCCGGGCCGCGGGCACTACGTGTCGCGCCGGCGCGGTACCTCGCTGGTCCAGCTGGGCCGGATGCCGGGCCTGTAGGGGGCCGGGTCCGCGAGCCGGGTCCGGGGGCGGCCGCGGCGGCCATCGGGGGAAACGGGTCCCCCGGTGGCCGCGTTCCGCCGATAATCGGCAGCGAAGACCGAGCAGCACCGCACGACCGACGGGAAGGGCCGCGCATGGGCACCCAGCAGGAGAAGGACGAGCTGTACGCGCTCGACATCAGCGACGTCGAGTGGCAGGGGCCGCCCGGGACCAGCCCGGACGAGGAGCGGGTGGAGATCGCCAAGCTGCCCGAGGGCGCGGTGGCGATGCGGTCCTCCCTGGACCGCGACACGGTGCTGCGCTACACGGCGGCCGAGTGGGAGGCGTTCGTGCTCGGGGCCCGGGACGGGGAGTTCGACCTCACCTGAGGCTGCCCGCGGGCCCGGGTACGGCGAAGGGGGCGCGCCCTGTGCGGGCGCGCCCCCTTCGGCATGCCGGGCGGGCTCAGAAGGCCTCGGTGAACAGGCGCGAGGCCTTCACGTCGGTGACGCGGTAGTCGCCCTTGCCGCGCTCGATGAGCCGGGCGACGCCCTCCAGCTGCTTCTGCATGTGGTCGGCGCGGCCGTGGTACTTCTTCTGGAGGTCGACGTACGCGAGGTGCGCCTCGCCGTCCCAGGTGTCGGTGACGACCTTCACGGCCGCCTCCATCTCCTCCAGGTCCTTGAGGATGTTCCGGGAGACGACGCGGATGCGGTCCGCCATCTGCTGGACGCTCTCGTACCGTACCCGGGTGTGGCCGTCCTGGTTGTCTGCCATGTCCTTCTCCTTCGGGGCTGGGGCGTGCTGGGCGGACGCGGACGTCAGAGGGATTCGAGGCCCGAGCGGGCACCGGCGGCGGGGGCCGCGCCGGAGCCGCGGTTGATCGCGCCGAACGCCGCGTGCACGTCCGCGTCCTGGGCGTTGGTGAGGTTCTTCGTCTGCGCCACGGCGTTGTGCAGGACCTTGAGCAGGCGGCGGATCTCGTCGTGGTCGAGGTTGAGGTCCGACTGGGCCTTCTTGAAGCCGTCGGCGCCGACGCCGGTCCAGCCCGCGTGCACGGTCTCGAGGATGTCGGCCAGCTCACGGGCCTGGGTGCTGACGGCGCCGGCCGTCTCGGAGATCTTGTTGGCCGCCTTGACGACCGGATCGTCCGCGAGTCCGAAATTGTTCGTCATCCGAAGCTCCTCACTTCTCAATTCCCCGGCAGGGCCGGTGGATTGCAGGGCGGAGCGGCTCCCGGCCGCAGCAATTCAGGCCACGCGCACCGGACTTCCCCCTCCGCTTCACACGGATCCCCGATCACAGTCGTGAAGCCTGGCGTCACTCTAGTCAGTTCGGTCGACCCGCCCAACACCGGTCGTCGGGTCCCGCGGACGTACCGTGGGCGTTCACTGCGAACGGGTCCGGCGGCCCCGGCGGGCGTCGCGGACGACGGTCGCGGTCCCGGCGACGACGGCGATGAGCACACCCGCGATCCCGAGCGCGTACGTGCCGATCCGCTGGTCGCGCTCCTGCGCGGTCTCCGACATCGGGACGGCCGCCGCCCGCGGCGCGGCCGCCGGGGGCGGGCCCGGGTCCGGGACGGGGGGCGTGGGCGGCGCGTCGTCCTGGGTGACCGCCCGCACCGGGTCCACCACGCCCCATCCGACATAGTCGTCACGGCCCTTGACGGAGCGCTCGGCGGTGTTCTGGATCTGCCAGACCACCTCCTGCGGGGTCCACTGCGGATGCTCGGCGACCAGCAGGGCGGCGACCCCGGCGATGTAGGGCGCGGAGAAGCTGGTGCCGTTGTCGATGCACTGGCCGAAGCCGGGGACGGTGGAGACCATGTCGACGCCGGGGGCGGCGACCCCGATGAAGTCCCCGGGCTGGGAGAAGGCGGCCCGTTCGTTGTTGCGGTCGGAGGAGGCCACGGCGAGGACCCCGGGGAAGGCCGCCGGGTAGGTGCGGTGCTTGTGCCCGCTCAGTCCGTCGTTGCCGGCCGAGGCCACGACGACGGCCTTGGCGGCCAGCGCCCGCTGGACGGCCTTGCCCAGTTCGGAGTCCGGGGTCAGCGGTGCGTCGGTGTCCTGGGAGATGTTGATGACGCGGGCGCCCTTGGCGACGGCGTGGTCGACGGCCTGGGCGAGGGTGGCCACCGCGTTGCCGGTGGCCTGTCCGTCGTTCTGCCGGATGGGGATCACCGTGGCCTCGGGGGCGAGGCCGACGAAGCCGGTGCCCTGCTGGGGGCGGGCCGCGATCAGCCCGGCGACCTTGGTGCCGTGCCCGACGGTGTCGTTGGTGCCGTCACCGCCCTTGGGGTCGATGAAGTCGCGTCCGGCGCCGGTGTCGAGGGCGCCGGCGAGCTGCGGGTTGGCGCGGTCCACTCCGGTGTCGATGACGGCGACCCGTACCCCCTTGCCCTTCGTGCGCGCCCACAGCGCGTCCAGCATGACCCGCTGGAGGGCCCAGGGCCGGTCGGCGATCTGCTTCTTCATGGGGAAGGTGCACTCCCCCGCCCCGTCCAGGACGAAGGCGTACGGGGACTGCGGCGCGGGCGCCGCGCCGCCGGGCGCGGCCAGCGCGAGGGCGGCGGCCGCCAGGGCCGCGCGGAAGGGCCGGGACACGGCCGGCGTCCTCACGAGCCCTGCGGCTGACGGGCCGAGTTGGTGTCCAGGCGGGGCCCCTTGGAGAGGAACTCCGACCACGCGATCGGCACCGGGGCGGGGACGATCCCGCCGTAGCCGAGCCGCACCTGCGCCTGGCTGGGCTCGGGCCGGCCGTCGCCGGCGGCGGCGTCCTGCGCCTGCTTCCCGGCGGCGCCGATCCCCGACTGCTCGGCGTCGCTGTCGCCGTTGGCCTGGACCGCGTACCGCAGGCCGGTGTCGGTCACCAGGAAGAGGGCGCCGGCCCCGCCGGTCTGGCGCCCCTGGACCTGGGTGTAGAGCAGGCCCGTGCCGGGGGTGACGTAGGAGCTGGTGCCGCTGGCGGTGATGTCGACGGGGAACCCGGTGCCGGCCCAGGTGCTCAGCGTCTGCCCGCCCTGGCCGTCGACGGAGCGCAGGACGCTGCACACGGTGTCGCGGCGTTCACCGCCGTTCGCGGCGCCCGGGGTGTCCGCGACCCGGTTGACCTGCATGCCGCGCTTGCGGGGCCACTTGGCGTCCTCCTTGAAGGGAGGGGCGTTGGGGTCCAGGGACTTCAGGCCGGTCTCGCGGGCCCTGCCGCGCATGCCGAGGCCCTCGGCGGCGGGCGAGTGGATCAGCAGCCAGGCCGTGAACTCCGAGACGGGGGCGACCCGGTCGGGCAGTACGACGTAGTACTGCGTGCCGGAGCCGGTCTGCGCGGTCAGCACCATGCCCACCTTGCCGTCGGCACCGCCCGGGACGGCGGTGCTCGCCCCGGGGGTGCCGGGCAGCTGCGGGAAGGCCAGGTCGTCGCCGGCGTTGAGGGTGGCCAGCCACTCCTCGGTCACCGGCTGCGGGGTGGCCCCAGTGCCGACCAGGGCCGTCGTCAGCGTCCCGGAGTCCGGGCGCCCCTCGGGGAACCGGTACTTCGTGCCGGCCGAGTCGACGAGGAAGCGCTCCTTGGCGCCGCCGGTGCTCTGCACGTACAGCACCTGGGTGTCGGTGGTGCGGTTCCCGTCGTCCAGCAGGCCCGCCTCCCGGTCGGCGAGGACGAAGGCCGCCGTCTGCACGCCCCGGTTGTTGCCGCCGGGCTGCTGGCAGACGGCCCAGCGCTTGGCCTTGGCGGCGTCGGCCTTGGCGGGGAGCCGGTCGGGGGCGTAGGGGATCCCGATGATGGGGCCGCGCGGGGGCTTGCCCGCGTCAAGCACCTTGTCCTCGACCTGGACCACCTTCGACTTGCGCGGGTCCAGCAGCAGCCGCGCCGAGGCCAGGTTCAGCACGGGGTGCAGCCGGGTCTGGTCCTTGCCGTTCACCTTCGTGGTCAGGACCACGTACCGGGTCGTCGACTGCTTGCCGACGACGACCATGGCCCCGGGCTCGTCCCACCCCTTCGGGGCCTGCGGCCGGAACATCCCCCAGGCGCCGAAGCCCACGACGATCAGCGCGCCGGCCACCACGGAGGGCAGGACCGCGCGCAGCGGGCGGGGCGCGCCCTCCTCCGTCCCGGTGGCGGAGGGCTGGAGGAACGCGGCCACGGTGCGCCGCTTCGCGAAGGTGTACGCGTTGAGCTCATCACGTCGTGACGCCATACCGCCTGCTTCTCCCCGCACGGCCCGGCCGGTGGGGCCGCTCCCCGGGCCTTGGTTGTCGGACCGGGGACCTACTATGCCTCTTGACGGAGGGTCGGCTGGTGCCGGGTGCCCGGGGCGGCGGTCCCGCGCCCGCCGGGCCCCTGCGGACCGGGGTGTTCAGGCTGCTGGGGTGGACGGGGAGATTCCGGTGTGGTGCGGCCGCGGCCGGACGGCATCGGGACTCCCCCGCCCCGCAGGCGAGTTGGGGAGGTGCGCGAGTGAGTGCCAGTGCGACGGCGCCGCGGGCTGCCGCGGCCGCACCCGCACGCGGCGGGGTCACGCCGCATCCGAGGTCGGGCCCGGGCCGGTTCGGCCCGTTCCGACTGCAACAGCTCGTGCTCCTCCAGCTCGCGGCCGCCGCGCTGCTCGTGGCCTGGGTGGTGGAACCGCTGCTGCTGGTGCCCGCGGGCGTCCTGGCGCTGGTGCTCGCCCTGCTGGCCCTCGTCCGCCGCCACCAGCGCTCCCTGCCCGAGTGGATCGGCGGAGTGCTCGCCCTGCGCTCCAGGCGGCGCAGGGCCGCCGCCTTCACCGTGCCGGCGGGCACCGAGCCTGGGCTCGCGCCGCTGGTCGAGGCCGAGCCGGCGCTGCGCACCACGGCCTTCGGCGACCGCGACCGGCGGCCCGTCGGGCTGGTCGGCGACGGGACGTTCCTGACGGCGGTGGTCCAGGTGGACGCGGGCGCCACCGCGCTGCGCCCCGACCGCGCGGAGCGGCCGCTGCCGCTGTCCCTGATCCGGGACGCCCTCGAAGTGGACGGCATCCGGCTGGAGTCGGCGCAGCTGGTGCAGCACACCCAGCCCGCGCCCGCCCCGCACCTGCCCGCCCGATCGACGGCCGCGCTCAACTACGCTCCCCTGCAAGCCCGTACGGGCACCCCGGCGGTGCGGCTGACGTGGATCGCGCTCAAGCTCGACCCCGAGCTGTGCCCGGAGGCGGTCGCCGCGCGCGGCGGCGGCCTCGTGGGGGCGCAGCGCTGCGTGGTGCGGGTGGCGGACCAGCTGGCCGGCCGGCTGACCGGGGCCGGGTTCCGGGCCACCGTGCTCACCGAGCAGGAGCTGACGGGCGCGCTGGCCACCTCCTCCTGCGCCAACCCGATGGCGATCACCCAGGCCGGGCGGTCGGCGAGCACCGGCCGGCGCACGGAGGAGACCGCCCGCACCTGGCGCTGCGACGACCGGCGCCACACCACCTACTGGATAGGCCGCTGGCCCCGGCTGGGCGGGGCGGGGGCCGGGCTGCCGCAGTTCGTGGCGCTGCTCACGTCGTTGCCGGCCCTGGCGACCAACTTCAGCCTGACGGTGGCCCCTGCGGAGCGGCAGGGCGTGACCCTGACCGGGTACGTGCGGGTCACCGGGCGCAGCGACGAGGAGCTCGTGGCGGCCCGGCGGGAGCTGGAGCGGACCGCGCGGGGCGTAGGGGCCGGGCTGGTACGGCTCGACCGGGAACAGGTGCCGGGGCTGCTGGCCTCGCTGCCGCTGGGAGGGGCGCGATGAGGGGTCCGGCTCCGGTCCGGGGCGGTTTCGGGCTGATCGGGCCCCGCCGGGAGCGGCACGTGGTGCAGGCGGCTGACCTGGACGCGCTGGCGCTGCCCGTCGGGGACGACGGGGTCGTCATCGGCGTGGACGCCGAGGGGCGGCCGGCGGTGCTCGGCGTGAACCGTCCCACGCCGTACGAGGTCACCCTGATCGGCGGCCTGTGGACGGCCCAGGTACTGGCCCTGCGCACGGCCGCGACCGGGGCCCGGGTCGCGGTGGAGACCGGGCGCGCGCCGGTGTGGTCCGGGCTGGCCCAGGCGGCCGGCGGCGGGCAGCAGTGCGTGACCCTGCACGACGTGGGCCGGGTCCCGCCGCAGGGCGCCTCGGCCGGCAGCCCGGTGCTGGTGATCCGGGACTGCGGGATGCGGCCGCCGCGCGGGCGGGTGGTGGCGGGGCCGTGGCAGTCGGTGCTGACCCTGCTGCCGTACCTGAGCCCGTCCGCGCCCCGGCTGCTGCGGAACTCGGCGCTGGCCGGGGTGCAGCGGGTGTCCCCGGACGAGGCGGAACAGGTGGGCGCGCTGATGCGGCTGCCGCGGGCGGCGGTCGAGTCGCTGCCGACCCTGGGGGACGGGGTGACGCTGTGGTGCACGCCGCGGGACCGGAAGTTCGTGATGACGCAGGGGACGGAAGCGGAGACCGCGCTGCTGGGGGCGGCCCGGCGCATCGACTGACGGCCGGTCCGCGGGACGTGCGGGATGACGGTTGCTCAGGGCCGGGGCGGCCTGTAGGCAGGAGTACGGGGGCGCGACCTCGGGGGCTTTCGGGCGCGGGGCGCGATTAGGCTGAGCGCGGGCGCGGCGTCGAGGTGGGCGCCGACCGGTGTTCGACAGACCAGGAGGACCAGTGAGCGGCGATCGGAACGAGAGGCGCGGCGGGACGTGGGACGTCCCGACGGACGATCAGTCCGACGCGGAGCCCGATGTGACGGGCGAGTTCACCATCGACTACACCCCGCCGGCCTGGTACACCCAGGGCGCGCCCGCGCAGGCCGCGCCGGTACCGGGGCTGCCCGGGCTGCCCGAGGGCAGCGGTTTCGAGCCCCATCGCCCGGCGGACGTGGTCTCGCCGCCGACGATGCGGATCGCCCCGGCGCAGGCCCGCCCGTCCGAAGCCCCTGCCACTCCGCCGGCAGCGGTCCCGGCTCCGGCCACTCCGCCGGCAGCGGTCCCGGCTCCGGCTGCGGTCCCGGCCGCGGTCCCCGCTCCGGCTCCGGCCGCGACCCCGGGTCAGGGGCACGCGTTCCCCGCCCAGGGCGAAGCCGCGGGTCAGAGGCACGCGTTCCCCACCCAGGACGAAGTTTCGGGCCAGGGGCCCGGGTTCCCCGGCGCTCCGGCCCTCCCGGCCCAGGGCGAAGCTCCGGCCGCCGCCGCGTTCTCCGCGTCGGGGGCCGACGGCCCGGGCGGTCACGCCGCTCACGGCGAGGCCTCGGGCCAGGGGCCCTCGTTCCCCTCCGCTCCGGCCCTGCCGGCCGCGGGTGCGCCCGTGGGGGGCGCCGAGGGCCGGGACGGCGCCGCCGTATCGGGGGCCGAGGGCCCGGGCGGGCAGGACAGCGCCCCGGCGGCCCGGGGCGAAGGCCCCGCCGCCGCGCAGGGGTTCGAGGCCACGGCGTCGAGTGCCGGGAGCCCGGGCCCGGAGGCACCCGGGACTGAGGGTTCCGCAGCGGGGGGTGACGTACCCGGCCGGGAGGCCGAGGCGTTGCCGGCCCTGCCCAGCGGGACCCCTGCGGGGTTCGCCGCCGCGTCCGCGCAGGCGGAGCCGGGGGCGCCGTTCGCGGTCCCCACCGTGGCGCCCCTCGCCGTGCCCTCCTTCGCCGACGCCGTACCTCCGGGGTTCGCGCAGGCCCCCGAGGAGGCGGCGGCTGCCGCACCCGGGCGGACGCCCACTCCGGCCGGGGGAACTCCGGTCGCGGGGCCCACGGATACTCCGTTCGGGGGATCCGGCTCCGAACTGCCGCCTCTCCCGCCCGCGTTCGCCTCCACGGGCGCACCCCAGGGCCCCGGCTTCCCGCCCGCCCCGCCCCAGGGCCCCGAGGCACCGGCACCGCAGGACACGCCCGCCACCGCCAAGGCCCAGCCGCAGGGGTACGGGTTCCCGCCCAGCACCCCCGAGGCACCGGCACCCCAGCAGACCCCCGGCGCACCCGAAGCACACCCGCAGCCCCCGCACGGCTACGGCTTCCCGCCCGGCACCCCCGAGGCACCGGCGCCCCAGGGCACCCCCGGCACCGCCGAGGCACAGGCGCAGCCCCCGCAGGGCTACGGGTTCCCGCCCGGCGCCCCGGACGCACCGGCGCCCCAGGGCACCCCCGGCACCGCCGAGGCACAGGCGCAGCCCCCGCAGGGCTACGGGTTCCCGCCCAAGGGCCCCGAAGCCCCGGCACCCCAGCACACCCCCGGCACCGCCGAGGCACACCCGCAGCCCCCGCAGGGCTACGGCTTCCCGCCCGGCGCCCCGGACGCACCGGCACCCGAGGCACCGCGCCCCCCGCAGGGCTACGGCACGCCGGAGGCACCGGCACCCCAGGGGACGCCCGGGGCACAACCGCAGCCGCCGCACGGGTACGGGTTCCCGCCCGTGCCGCCCCAGCAGGCGCAGCAGCCGGACCCGCAGGGGTACGGGTTCCCGCCCCACCAGCCGCAGCAGCCGGCGCAGCAGGGGTACCCGGCCCCCCAGCCGCCGCAGGCGCACTGGCAGCAGTCGGGGCCCGGCCAGGGCCCCGGCGCTCCGCTCGGCTACACCGCCGCCGTGGAGCTGTCCTCCGAGCGGCTGATCCGCGCCAAGCAGAAGCCCAAGCCCACCCGTTCCGGCTTCCGCTTCGGCGGCAAGGCCGCCGAGGCCGACCGGCAGCGCAAGCTGGAGCTGATCCGTACGCCGGTGATGTCCTGCTACCGCATCGCCGTCATCAGCCTGAAGGGCGGCGTCGGCAAGACCACGACGACCACCGCCCTCGGCGCCACCCTCGCCACCGAGCGCCAGGACAAGATCCTGGCCATCGACGCCAACCCCGACGCCGGCACCCTCGGCCGCCGCGTCCGCCGCGAGACCGGTGCGACGATCCGCGACCTGGTGCAGGCGATCCCGTACCTGAACTCGTACATGGACATCCGGCGGTTCACCTCCCAGGCCCCCTCCGGCCTGGAGATCATCGCCAACGACGTGGACCCGGCCGTCTCGACGACCTTCAACGACGAGGACTACCGGCGCGTCATAGACACGCTCGGCCGCCAGTACCCGATCATCCTGACCGACTCCGGCACCGGACTGCTCTACTCCGCCATGCGCGGCGTCCTGGACCTGGCCGATCAGCTGATCATCATCTCCACCCCGTCCGTGGACGGCGCGAGCAGCGCGAGCACCACGCTCGACTGGCTCTCCGCCCACGGGTACGCCGACCTCGTCTCCCGCTCGATCACCGTCATCTCCGGGGTCCGCGAGACCGCCAAGATGATCAAGGTCGAGGACATCGTGCAGCACTTCGAGACCCGCTGCCGCGGGGTCGTCGTCGTGCCGTTCGACGAGCACCTCGCGGCCGGCGCGGAGGTCGACCTCGACCTGATGCGGCCCAAGACCCGCGAGGCGTACTTCAACCTGTCCGCCCTGGTCGCCGAGGACTTCACGCGCGCCCAGCAGCAGGCCGCCCAGGCCCACTGGGGCGCCCCCCAGGCCCACCAGCCGCCGCAGGCACAGCCGCAGCAGCCCGGCCCGTACCAGCAGCCGCCGGCTCAGACCCCGCAGGGGCCCTCGCCGTACGGGCAGCAGCCGTACCCGCAGCCCGGACAGCCCTGGCAGCCGCAGCAGCAGCCCGGCCCGTACCAGGCCCCGCCGCGCGACCCGCGCCTCGGCTGACGGCAGGCCGGCCGGCCGCGAGAACGCGAAAGGGCCCGTACCGTCCCCGGGGACGGTACGGGCCCTTTCGCGCAGGTCAGCGACGCGTGGTGTCGAAGGCGTCCGTCAGGACCCGCGCCCGCTTCACGTCGTCCGCGATGGCCTCCAGCAGCCCGTCGAGCGACTCGAACCTCGCCATCCCCCGCACGTACGCGAGGAAGTCGACGCACACCTGCTTGCCGTACAGGTCCAGGCCGACGCGGTCGATCGCGTACGCCTCCACGGTCCGTTCGGTGGCGTCGAACTGCACGTTCGTACCCACCGAGATCGCCGCCGGCATCCGCTCGCCGTCGGCCGTCAGCCAGCCCGCGTACACCCCGTCGGCCGGGATCGCGGTGTGCGGCTGCGTCTCGACGTTGGCCGTGGGGTAGCCGAGCTCGCGCCCGCGCTGCGCACCGCGCACCACGATGCCCTCGACCCGGTGCGGGCGGCCCAGGATCTCGGCGGCGCCGTCCATGTCCCCCTCGGCGACCAGCCGGCGGGCCAGCGTGGAGGAGAACGGCACGCCGCCGCCCGCCTCTCCGCGCTCGACCAGGTCCACGACGTCGACCTCGTAGTCGTAGGTGGAGCCCAGCTCGCGCAGGAAGTCGACGTTCCCGGCGGCCCGGTGGCCGAAACGGAAGTTCGGGCCCTCGATGACGGCGCGCGCGTGCAGCTTGTCGACCAGCACCTTCACGATGAAGTCGGCCGGGGACAGCTGCGAGAACTCCGCCGTGAACGGCAGGATCAGCAGCGCGTCCACCCCGAGGCCGGCCATCAGCTCGGCACGGCGGTCGTACGGGGCCAGGATCGGCGGGTGGCTGCCCGGCCGCACGACCTCGCTCGGGTGCGGGCTGAAGGTGACGACGACCGCCGGGACGCCCAGCTCGCGGGCCTTCGCCACGGCCCGTCCGATGATCAGCTGGTGTCCCCGGTGCACGCCGTCGTAGGAGCCGATGGTGACGACGCTGCGTCCCCAGTCCTGGGGGATGTCCTCCAAGCCACGCCAGCGCTGCACTGTGACCGCTCCTCGCCCGAACCCGTGTAGTCCCTGTACTGATTGCCGATTGCAGGTCTAAGACTGCCATGCCCTCGGCCGGGGCCCCGCATCGGCTCTGGCCGGAATCGTTCCCCGCCTCAGGTAATGTCCGGGGCGGCCCTACGAAGAGTCTCCACGGTACGCCGGGCGCCCGGCCCCAGCAGGGCCGCCGCCTCCGTCGCGGCGTCCGTGAGCCAGCGGGAGACCAGCGCCCCGAACGCCGGATCGGCCCGGGCCAGCTCCACCGTGCGGTGCTCGAAGACCGCCGGCCCGCCGGGCACCCTCAGCAGCTGCCGTCCGGTGCGCCGCAGCAGCTCGCGGGTACGGACCTCGGGGCGCCGGCAGCTCCCCGCGGCGAGCCCCGCCAGGAAGGCGCCGAGCACCGCCGGATCCGACTCCTCGCGCAGCAGTACGTCCGCCAGCTCGGCCCGCAGCGGGTACGAGGCCTCCGCCCCGGGCGCGGCCAGTACGCCGGCCAGCTCGGCCCGGACCGGCCGCGGGGCGCCCCGCAGCAGGCCCAGGACCAGCGGGCGCAGTACGGGCCCGGCCGCCGGCCCCTGGTCCAGGCGCCGGTCCACGAAGGCGGCGGCGTGCGGGGCGTCCTCGGGGCGGCGGGCGAGGTGGTCGCGTACGAGGTCGCCCGCGCGGCGGGCCAGGCCGGGCGTGGTGAGCGCGGCCAGGGCGCGGATCACCTCCCCGTCGGCCCGGGCCCGCAGCGCGGCGAACACCGCGTCCGGGTCGGGCAGTACGGGGAGCGCCGCGACCAGCGCGGAGGCCGGGAGCCGGGAGCCGCCCGCGGGGTCGCGGAAGCAGTCGAGGGCGTCGGGCAGGTAGCGGGCCCGCGCCTGCGGGTCGCGGAGCAGGACGGCGAGGGCGGGGCCGTGCAGGGCGGTGTCGCCGGGGCGGTCCAGGAGCGCCCGGGCGGCGTGGCGCAGCAGCTCCCGGTCGGCGGGGGTGCGGACGTGCGGGGCGGTGGCGAGGCCGTACGCGGCGGCGGCCACGCGGCGTTCGGGCCGCTCGTCGCGCGCCCAGCGCTCGACGGCCCGGCAGAGGGCGGACGGCTCGTCCTCCGCGAGGACGGCGAGGAGTTCGTCGGCGCGCGGGTGCGCGGAGCGCACCAGGGCTTCGGTGAGGTCGTCCACCGCGAGGCCGCGGTGCGTGTGCAGCAGGGCCTGCGCCGCGGTGGCGACGGTGGCTCCGGGGCGGCCGCGCAGCCGGCGTTCGTCCGTGAACCAGGCGCAGACCAGGGGCAGGACGAGGTGCGGGGCGCGGGCCAGGCGGCGGGCTGCGGCCTCCAGGTAGCGGTGGTCGCAGGGCAGCAGCCGGCGCAGCAGGTCGATCCGGTCGCATTCGGGCAGCCGGAGCCGGTTCCAGAACCAGCCGCCGAACTCGCCGGTGCCGGACCGCGCCACGTGCTCGGCGAGGGCGTGCAGGACGGGCAGGTGCCCGGTGGCGTCGTCGGCGCCGAGCAGGGTGCCGCGCAGCAGGCGGGAGGCCCACCAGACGCGGTCGGGGTGGACGGGTCCCGGGGATGCGGCGGCGGTCGCCTGCTCGGCGAAGGTGTTCAGGGCGGCCACCAGGGCGTCGAGCCGCAGGCGCGCCTCGGCGGGCGGGAGCCTGCGCAGGGCCTCCAGTACGGGCCCGATGCGGTGCCGGGGTACGGGCGGGCCTGTGTCGGCGGGGCCGTGGTGCACGAGGCCGTCCAGGGCGCCCGGGACGTCGAGGTGCCCGGCCTGGAGCCAGTCGGACAGTTCCTCGTGGGCGAAGCGGTAGCCGGGTCCGGCGGGGACCAGCAGGCCCTCGGTGAGGACGGCGGAGGCCCAGCCGGTGCGCCAGGGGAACAGTTCCTCGAAGGCGGCCCGGTCCAGCTGGCCCTGCCCGGGTCCGAGGCACCGCCGGGCGGCCTCGTGCACCCGCCCCGCCACCCGGGCCGCCAGCCGCCGCACCCCGGGAGCGTGCACCCCGGCCCCGTGGCCCGCCCCCGGGCCGGCCGCCCCCGCGCCGGCCGCCGCCGCGATCCGGACGGCGACGCGCAGGGCCAGCAGGTCCAGGTGCGCGGCGAAGACCTCGTCACGGCCCGGGCGGCCGGCGGTGACCCCGGCGGCGCGGATCCCGGAGAGCAGGCGCAGGGTCAGCGGGTGCCGGGCGTCGGCCTCGCGCACCGCGTCGTCCGGGATGCCCAGCCGGGCGCGGGCCTCGCGCGCCTCCTGCGGGGTCAGGTCGCCGACGGGCAGCGCGGGCGGCAGCCGCCGGGCGGCGCGGGCCGGGGTGTGCAGCAGCTCCGGCGGGTAGAGGTCCCCGGCCCGCTCCCAGTACTCGGGCCGGGCCGCGACCACGAGCCGGGCCCCGGTGCCGCGCAGCCAGTCGGCGGTGGCCCCGGTCCACGCCTCCAGGTGGTGCGCGAGCCGCGGCGGCATCTCCTCGGGGGCGTCCAGCACCACCAGCAACGGCCGCCCGGCGGCCGCCGCGAGCCGCGCCACGCGTTCCCCGACGCCCTCTCCGGCGAAGCCCGCGCCCGCCGCGACCACCCCGCCCCCGGCCCCGCCCCACCCGAACCCCGCCGGGCCCGACCCCGCGCGGCCGGGCCCGCCCGGGGCGGTGGGCGTCGCCGGGGCGGCGGCGGGCCGGTCGGTGTGGGCGGGCGGGGTGGGGGCGGCGGCGGTGAGGATGCGGGCCGCCGCCGTCAGGGCGCGGGCCACGGCGTCGGCGAGCGAGGTGTCCCGGCCGCGCAGGTCGGCTCCGCGGAGCCAGAGCGTCGGTGCGGGCCGGGGTCCGCGGGCCCGGTCGGCGGCCAGGGCGGCCAGGGCGGTGGTGCGGCCGGTGCCGGGGGCCCCGACCAGGCCGAGCACGAGGTCCGGCCCGGCGGTGAAGGCGGTGAGCCCGGCGGTGATCCCGGGCCGTGGCACGGGGTCGGGGGCGGGCTCGGCGGCGCCGGCCGGGGGGAAGGCCGCGCCGAGGGTGGTGGCGGTCAGCTCCAGGGCGCCGGCCAGGTTGAGGTCCGCGCCGTAGGCCGGCACGGTGGCGGAGTTCCGCTCCAGCAGCGCGGCCAGGGGGCTTCCCGGTGCGGCGGCGGCCGCCGCGCGCAGGGGTACGGCGAAGCTCCCGGGCCGGTGCTCCGCTTCGAGAGCGGTGCCCAGTACCGCGAGCACCGCTCCGGTCGCCGCGTCCAGGACCGGTCCCCCGCGGACCTCGCCGCCGAGCCGCAGGGCGTCCCGGCCGGCGGTTCCGATGGCCAGCCCGACGGCTGCGGGGATTACGTGGCGGCGGCCGGCCGCGGTGTGGGTGACCTCCGCTCCCGCCGCGAGGACCCGCGCCTGGCGCCAGCCCCGCGCGGGCAGGCGTACGTACGTCCCGGGAGGGATCACCTCGCGCATCGCCACGGGCAGCGGCGGCACGTCCAGTCCGGCGCCGCGCACGAGGGCCAGGCCGAGCTCCGGCAGCGCGGTCACGTCATCGGCCGATACCGGCCGGCCGGGGCCCCCGTCGCCGGACGCGAGCAGGACCATTCCGGCCAGGCCCTCGACGGCGTCGTGGCTGGTGATCACCGTGCCGCGGTCGTCGGCGACGAAGCCGCTCCCGCGCGGGATCCCGTCCCGGTCCCGGATCACCACCAGTCCCGCGGCCGCCCCCGTGGCAGCCCCGGCGACCGGCCGCGCGGCAGACCCCGCGACCGGCCCCGCGGCCGGCTCCTCGGAAGCCGCGAAGGCGCCGCGGCCCGCGCCCCTCGTACCGTCCGTGACCTCGTCCGTCATCGCCGCACCACTCCCCTGCCGCGGGACCCGTGTTCACGACGGTAGGCAAGTGAAGATCAGCGGCAAAAGCACGCGGCCCGAAAGCGCCCCCTTACGCTCCCCGCATTCACTCCGAGCGCCTGCTCGGAAGGGTGAATACGGTGCTCCGGATGGATAGAGACCTACCCGAGGGGGGTTGTGGAGCGGTGAGCAGCAGTCCGTGTGCGCTCACCGCTCCACATCAACCGGGCGGCGCCGCCCGGCGGGAGTCCTCAGGCGAAGACCGCGAGGGACTTCGCCTTGCCGCCCTTGCTCTCCACGAGGCCGAGCAGCCTGCCCTCGGGCCCGTAGACGGCGACGGTCCGGCCGTCCCGGTACTCGTCCGGCATCTCGATCCGCACGCCGTTGGCGAGCAGCGAGGCCCGGCGGGCGTCCAGGTCCCAGCGCGCGAACGCGGCCGCGGCCGCCTCGCCGATCGGCATGACGGTCAGCTCCTCCTGGAGCTGGTCGAGCGTGCGCGCCTTGTCGATCTTGTAGGGGCCCACCCGGGTGCGCCGCAGCGCGGTGAGGTGGCCGCCGACGCCCAGGCCGGCGCCCAGGTCGCGGGCGAGGGCGCGGATGTACGTACCGCTGGAGCAGACGACGGAGACGACGAGGTCGACGACCTTGGTGCCGTCCTCAGCCTCGGCCTCGCGCATGTCGTACACCTGGAACGACGAGACGGTGACCGGGCGGGCCGGGATCTCGAAGTCCTCGCCGTCGCGGGCGCGCTTGTAGGAGCGCACGCCCTTGATCTTGATGGCGCTGACCTTGGACGGGACCTGCATGATGTCGCCGGTCAGCTTGGCGATGCCCGCGTCCACGGCCTCGCGGGTCACCCCGGAGGCGTCGGCGGACGAGGTGATCTCGCCCTCGGCGTCGTCCGTGAGGGTGTTCTGCCCGAGCCGGATGGTGCCGAGGTACTCCTTCTCGGTCAGCGCGAGGTGGCCGAGGAGCTTGGTGGCCTTCTCCACGCCGAGGACGAGGACGCCCGTCGCCATCGGGTCGAGGGTGCCGGCGTGGCCGACGCGGCGGGTCTTGGCGATCCCGCGCATCTTGGCGACCACGTCGTGCGAAGTGAAGCCGGACGGCTTGTCGACGATGACCAAGCCGTCCGGAGTCTTCCCTGCGTTGGTGCTCATTCCGCGGCTGCGTCCTCGTCGTCCTCGTCGCCCGGCTTCTTGTACGGGTCGGCCTCGCCGGCGTACTTGGCGCCGGAGGACACCTCGCGGACGTGGGCGTCGGAGGCCCGCGCCTTGTCGAGGAGGTCCTCGATGGTCCGGGCGTTCTCCGGGAGGGCGTCCGCGACGAAGGTCAGGGTGGGCGTGAACTTGGTTCCCGCCGCCCGGCCGACCGCGGAGCGCAGTACGCCCTTGGCGCTCTCCAGACCCGCTGCCGCGCTGGCCCGGTCCTCGTCGTCGCCGTAGACCGTGTAGAAGACCGTGGCCTCCCGCAGGTCGCCGGTGACCCGGGTGTCCGTGATGGTCACGTGCGTACCGAGGCGGGGGTCCTTGACTCCGCGCTGCAGCTTCTCGGCCACCACCTCCCGGATGAGGTCCGCCAGCTTCTTCGCCCGCGCATTGTCGGCCACTGGTCCGTCTCCTTCTTTGTTGCAGACAAGCAATCAGTCTTCATCACCGTGGTACCGCCGCCTCACGGACAGCAGTTCCACTTCCGGACGCGCCGCGACCAGCCGCTCACAGCGGTCGAGCACGTCCGACACGAACCCCGCGTCCCCGCTCACCAGGGCGACCCCTATGCGGGCCCTGCGGTGCAGGTCCTGGTCTCCCACCTCGGCCGCGCTCACGGAGAACTTGCGCTGGAGCTCGGCGACGATGGGCCGGACGACGGAGCGTTTCTCCTTCAGCGAGTGGACGTCGCCGAGGAGCAGGTCGAAGGACAGAGTCCCCACGTACATGCAGTTCCGGATGTCCCGCCGGTTCGGGTTCGGTGGCCTGCCGGCCGACGCTCGGCAGGGTCACCAGAACCGTACACGCAACGGCCGGGGCCGATCGACGGATATTCCGCCGACCGGCCCCGGGGTTACGACACGGTGCGAACCGCCTCGCGCTTACGCGCGGGGCTTCTCGCGCATCTCGTACGTCGCGATGACGTCGTCGATCTTGATGTCGTTGAAGGAACCGAGGTTGATACCACCCTCGAAGCCCTCGCGGATCTCGGTGACGTCGTCCTTGAAGCGGCGCAGACCGGAGATGGTGAGGTTCTCGGCGATGACCTTGCCATCGCGCAGGAGCCGCGCCTTGGTGTTGCGCTTGACCTCGCCCGAGCGGACCAGGACACCGGCGATGTTGCCCAGCTTGGACGAGCGGAAGATCTCGCGGATCTCCGCCGTGCCGAGCTCGACCTCTTCGTACTCCGGCTTGAGCAGACCCTTCAGGGCCGCCTCGATCTCCTCGATGGCCTGGTAGATCACCGAGTAGTACCGGACGTCGACGCCCTCGCGGTCCGCCATCTGCGCGGCACGGCCGACAGCGCGGACGTTGTAGCCGATGACGATGGCGTCGGAGCCCATCGCCAGCGAGATGTCGGACTCGGTGACCGCACCCACACCGCGGTGCAGGACGCGGATGTCGACCTCTTCGCCGACGTCGAGCTGGAGCAGCGAGGACTCCAGGGCCTCGACCGCACCGGACGAGTCGCCCTTGATGATGAGGTTGAGTTCCTGGACCAGACCGGCCTTGAGCACGGAGTCGAGGTCCTCGAGGGACACGCGACGGACGCGCTTGGCGAAGTTGGCGTTGCGCTCGCGCGCAGCACGCTTCTCGGCGATCTGACGGGCGGTGCGGTCCTCGTCGACGACGAGGAAGTTGTCGCCGGCGCCGGGGACGTTGGTGAGACCCAGGACCAGGACGGGGGTCGCGGGACCCGCTTCCTCGATGTTGTTGCCCTTGTCGTCGAGCATGGCGCGCACGCGGCCGTAGGCGTCGCCCACGACCATCGTGTCGCCGACGCGGAGGGTACCGCGCTGGACGAGGACGGTGGCGACGGCACCGCGGCCGCGGTCGAGGTGGGACTCGATCGCAATACCCTGAGCGTCCTGCTCGGGGTTGGCACGCAGGTCGAGCGAGGCGTCGGCGGTGAGGACGACGGCCTCCAGCAGGGAGTCGATGTGCAGACCCTGCTTGGCGGAGATGTCGACGAACATCGTGTCGCCGCCGTACTCCTCGGCGACCAGACCGAACTCGGTGAGCTGACCGCGCACCTTGACCGGGTCGGCACCCTCGACGTCGATCTTGTTGACCGCGACGACGATCGGGACGCCGGCGGCCTTGGCGTGGTTGAGCGCCTCGATCGTCTGCGGCATGACGCCGTCGTTGGCCGCGACCACGAGGATCGCGATGTCGGTCGACTTCGCACCACGGGCACGCATGGCGGTGAACGCCTCGTGACCCGGGGTGTCGATGAAGGTGATGCGACGCTGCTCGTCGTTGACCTCGGTGGACACCTGGTAGGCACCGATGCCCTGGGTGATGCCACCGGCCTCGCCCGCGACGACGTTCGTCTTGCGGATCGCGTCGAGCAGGCGGGTCTTACCGTGGTCGACGTGACCCATGACGGTGACGACCGGCGGACGCGGGAGCAGGAACTCCTCGCCGCCCTCGTCCTCGCCGAACTCGATGTCGAAGCCCTCGAGCAGCTCGCGGTCCTCCTCCTCCGGGCTGACGATCTGAACGGTGTAGTTCATCTCGCCCGCGAGGAGCTGGAGGGTCTCGTCGGAGACGGACTGCGTGGCAGTGACCATCTCGCCGAGGTTCATCATGACCGCGACCAGCGACGCCGGGTTGGCGTTGATCTTCTCCGCGAAGTCGGTGAGGGAGGCACCGCGCGACAGGCGAACGGTCTCGCCGTTGCCGCGGGGCAGCATCACGCCGCCCACGGACGGGGCCTGCATGGCCTCGTACTCCTGGCGCCTCTGACGCTTCGACTTGCGACCGCGACGGGCGGGCCCGCCGGGACGGCCGAAGGCACCCTGCGTGCCACCACGGGCACCGGGACCGCCGGGACGGCCACCGAAGCCGGGACGACCGCCGCCACCGGCGCCGGCCGGGCCGCCGCCGAAGCCGCCGCCACCCGGACGCGGGCCGCCGAAGCCGCCGCCCGCCGGGCGGGAGCCCGGACCGGCCGGACGGCCGGCGAAGCCGCCGCCGGGACGACCGGCGCCGCCGCCGGGACGCGGACCACCCGCACCGGGACGGCCGGGGCCGCCGCCGGGACGCGGGCCGGGACCGCCGGCAGCGGGACGCTGCGGCATCATGCCCGGGTTCGGACGGTTGCCGCCCGGGCCGGGACGCGGAGCGCCGCCCTGCGGGCGGGGCATGCCGCCCGGGGTGGGACGGGCGCCGCCGGGACCCTGCGGACGCGGGGCGCCGCCGGGACCGGCCTGCGGACGCGGGGCACCCTGGCCGCCGGCGCCGGGGGCACCGGGACGCGGGGCGCCGGCCGGACGGGGCGCCTGCGGGCGCGCCATGCCGGTCGAGCCGCCGGACGTGAAGGGGTTGTTGCCCGGACGGGGACCGGCCGGACGGGCGCCCTGCGGACGCGGGGTCTGGCCACCGGGACGCGGGGCCTGGCCACCGGGGGTGGCGCCGGCCGGACGCGGGGCGCCGGGACGGGCACCCTGACCCGGGCCGGCCGGGCGCTGCTGCGCCGGACGGGGGCCGGGGGAGGCGGCGGGACGCGCCGGAGCGGCCGGGGCCGCCGGAGGCGCGGAGAACTCGGTCGCCACGGGAGCCGCCGGAGCGGGCTTCGGGGCGGCCGGAGCCTTGGGGCCGGGACGCGGGCCGGGAGCGGCCGGAGTCACCGGGGCGGGAGCCGCCGGAGCCTCGGCAGCGGCCGGCTTGGGGGCCGGTGCGCCGGGCTTGGGGGCAGGACGTGCCGCGGTCGCCGGGGAGGGCGCCGCGGGCTTGGCGGGCGCGGCCTTGCGGGGCGCGCCGGGCTTCGCAGCGGACTTGCCGGCGTTGCCGCCGGGCCCCTGCAGTGCGTCAGTCAACTTGCGTACAACCGGCGCCTCGATCGTCGAGGACGCCGAACGGACGAATTCACCGAGTTCTTGGAGCTTGGCCATGACGACCTTGCTCTCAACCCCGAACTCCTTGGCGAGTTCGTATACCCGGACCTTAGCCACTTCGCTCCTTTTAGGTCCGGGTTACGCCGGACCGTCGCTACTTCATGGGCGTACTCATCGCGTACTCATCGAGTGCTCATCGCAATCTCGACCTACTTCCAACTCGCGAGGTACCTGACCGCACGGGGTGTCCGTGCCGTACTTCTTCTTACGGTGTCGCCTCGGCCGGTGCGGCCAGGGTCTTGCGCAGTCCCTCCGTGTCGAGCGCTCCGGCGGACCTGAGGGCCCGGGGGAACGCCCGGCGGCGGACCGCCTGGTCGAGGCAGACCACGGCGGGGTGCACGTAGGCACCCCGGCCGGGCAGCGTACCGCGAGGATCGGGGACGCATTGGTCCTCGATCGCCACGATCCGCAACAGATCGCTCTTGGCCGCTCGCTCCCGGCACCCCACACAGGTGCGTTCGGGGCATGCGCGGGCTTGCGTCCGGCCAGACACGCCTAAGTCTACCTCCCCGTACCGACCTCACCCCTTCAGGTGAAAAATCGAACGGATGTCGTCGTTGCTTCCGCGGTGCTCCGGCGGTGCCGGAGTACCTGTCTACCGGCCGGGAACCCCCGTCCGGTAGCGGTTTATTCCCGGTCAGGCACCGGCGTCCGCGTCTGCGGGCACCTCGGTGTCGGGCCGGATGTCGATGCGCCAGCCGGTGAGGCGGGCGGCGAGGCGGGCGTTCTGCCCCTCCTTGCCGATGGCCAGCGACAGCTGGTAGTCGGGCACGGTCACCCGTGCGGAGCGGGTGTCCCAGTCCACGACCTCGACCTTGCTCACCCGGGCGGGGGACAGCGCGTTCGCCACCATCTCCGCCGGGTCGTCCGACCAGTCGACGATGTCGATCTTCTCGCCGTGCAACTCCGCCATCACGTTGCGCACGCGGGCGCCCATCGGGCCGATGCAGGCACCCTTCGGGTTGAGGCCCGAGCGGGTGGACCGGACGGCGATCTTGGTGCGGTGACCGGCCTCACGGGCGATCGCGGAGATCTCGACGCTGCCGTCGGCGATCTCCGGGACCTCCAGCGCGAAGAGCTTCTTCACCAGGTTGGGGTGGGTGCGCGACAGGGTCACGGACGGACCGCGGACACCCTTCGCCACCCGCACGACGTACGTCTTCAGACGGAGGCCGTGCGTGTACTCCTCGCCGGGGACCTGCTCCTGCACCGGCAGGATGGCCTCGAGCTTGCCGATGTCGACGAGGACGTTCTTGGGGTCCTTGCCCTGCTGGACGACGCCGGTGATGACGTCGCCCTCGCGGCCGGCGAACTCACCGAAGGTCAGGTCGTCCTCGGCGTCGCGCAGACGCTGGAGGATCACCTGCTTGGCGGTCGTCGCGGCGATGCGCCCGAAGTCCGACGGCGTGTCGTCGAACTCCTTGGGCTCCTGTCCCTCTTCGAGGTCCCTCGGGTCCTCGGTCGCCCACACGACCACGTGACCGTTGGTGCGGTCGAGCACGACACGGGCGCGCCGGAAGCTGCCCTCGGTGCGGTGGTACGCGATGAGGAGGGCCGACTCGATCGCCTCGACGAGCAGGTCGAAGGAGATCTCCTTCTCCCGGACCAGACCCCGCAGGGCACTCATGTCGATGTCCACGGCTACGCCTCCTCTTCCTTCTTGTCCTTGCGGCTGAACTCGATCTCGACGCGCGCCTTGGCGACGTCCGTGAATGCGATACGACGGGTGGTCGCCTTGCGGCCCTTCACACCCGGCACTTCGAGGTCCATGCCCTCGTCGTCGACGCCGAGGATGCGGGCGATCAGTTCACCGGCACCCTTTTCACCTTCGGCGGAGAGCTGAAACTTGACGAGGCGGCCGGTCGCCCGAACGTAGTGACGGTGCTCGCTGAGCGGACGGTCCGCGCCCGGGGAGCTGACTTCGAGGTTGTACTCGTCCTCGCCCATCACGTCGGACTCGTCGAGCCGGTCGGAGATCTCACGGCTCAGCTCGGCGCATTCGTCCAGGTCGACACCCTCATCGGAATCCACGATGATGCGCAGCATCCGGCGCTTGCCCGCCTTGGAAAGCTCGATGTCCTCGAGGTCCAGGCCCTTGGCGGCGACGAGCGGCTCCAGCAGTCCGCGCAGCCTGTCGCTCTGGGTGGTGCTCATCCGGGTGACTCCTCGGCCGCGTGTGCTGTTGTGGTTTTCCGTCGTGTCAGGTCAAAGGGTATCCGGTCGCGGAGGGTGTTGCCGTCCGCGCTGCGGACGGGACCCCCGGGTACCGTGATCACACCCTGTCCCGCAACCACCCCCGAGGAGGCCGCCGTGCCCTTGACCACGCCTTCGAGGCGCTCGCCCTCCCGAAGGAGCCTGCTCGCCGGAGCCGCCGGCGCGACCGGTGCCGTGCTGCTGACCGGCTGCTCCGGCGGCGGTGCCGCCCCGGGTGCGGACAGCGGGGCCGCGCTCGACCGGCGGATGCGGGAGAGCGCCGTCCGGGACAGCCGGCAGTTGCTGGAACGTTACGACGCCACCCTGAAGGCGCATCCCGGGCTCGCCGAGCGCCTCGGCCCGCTGCGCGAGGCCGTCGCGGCGCACACGACGGCCCTGGCCCCCGCCGAGCCCGCGCACGGCAGGCCCTCGCCCCGCCCGGGGGCGCCCTCCGCGTCCGCGTCCGGCGCCGCCGCGCCGGCCGCCGGTGCTCCGGCGGCGCGCAGGGAGCCGGTCCCGGCGCAGGCCGCCGAGGCCCTGAGCGCGCTCGCGGACGCGGAGCGGGACCTGTCGGAGGCCCGGACCATCACCCTGGCGGGCGCCCCCGGCGAGCTGGCCCGGATGCTCGCCTCGGTGGCGGCCTGCGGGGCCGTCCACGCCTTCCTGCTCACCTCGACCCCGGGAGCCGCCTCGTGAAGCCCTCGCCCTCCCCCGCCCGCGGTCCGCTCCCGGCCGCCCAGGCCGCGCTGGCCGCCGAGCACGCCGCCACGTACGCGTACGGGGTGATCGGCGCGCGCGTCGCGCAGGCCCGCGCGAACGAGGCCCGGGAGGCGTACGGCGCCCACCTGGCCCGCCGCGACCGGCTGACCCGGACCGTCCGGGAGCTGGGCGGCGCACCGCAGCCCGCCGAGGCCGCGTACGCCCTGCCCTTCGACGTGCGCACCCCGGCCGACTCCGAGCGGCTGGCCGCGGTGATCGAGGACCGGGTGGCGGGCGCGTACTCCGACCTGGTGCGGGCGGCGGACGGCCAGTTGCGCCGGGAGGCGGCTGACGCGCTGAGCGCGGCGGCCGTGCGGGCGGCGCGCTGGCGCGGTGTCGGCGTAGCCTTCCCTGGGCTCACGGAACGCGCACAGGCGGCCCGTACCAGCTGAAAGGGACCAGGCACGCATGGCTTTCGAACCGCCGCAGCGGCTCGTACGGGCGCTCGGCGAGCTCCCGCCGACCGAGCGGGACACGGAGTGGCTGGGACGTCTGCCCGAGCTGGCCGAGGAGGCGCTGAAGCGACGGGACGTCACGGCCCAGCGGACGCAGGCCCCGGGCGGCCGCAGCAGCCTGGTGCTGCTGGTCCGCTACGCCGACGGCACCCCGGCCGCCCTGAAGCTGGCCCCGCCGGGGGCCGCTCCCGACCTGGAGCTGGCCGCGCTCGCCCACTGGGGCGGCTTCGGTGCCGTACGGGTCCTCGACTCGCGGCACCACGAGGAGGACGGGGCGCTGCTGCTGGAGCGGCTGCACCCCGACGTGTCGCTGCGTTCGCTTCCGGACGCCAAGGCCCTGCTGGAGGCCTGCGGCACGCTGCGCCGGCTGTGGGTGGGCCCGCCGCTGGACCACCCCTTCGAGACGGTGGCCGCCCGCACGGCGGCCCAGTCCGAGCTCCTGCGCTCGGCCCCGCCGCAGGCGCGCTCCCTCGCGGAGACGGCCCTCGCCCTCCGCGACGACCTGACCTCCACGTCATCCGAAGCGCTCCTCCTGCACGGGAACTTCCGGCAGGGCAAGGTGCTGGCGGCCGAACGCGCCCCGTGGCTGACGGTGGGCCCGGACCCGCTGGTCGGTGAGCGGGCCTACGACCTGGCCCGGCTGGTCCGGGACCGGCTGGAGGACCAGATGGCCGCCTCGGCGGGGGCGGCCGGGGCCCGGCGGCGGGTGAACAAGCTCGCCGACTCGCTGGAGGTGGACCGGGAGCGGCTGCGGGCCTGGACGGTGTTCCGGGCGGTGGAGTCCGGCGTCCGCGCGCTGGCCGCCGGCCGGCGGCGCGACGCGGAGCTGCTCCTGGAGTTCGCGGCCTGGCTGTAAGGGCATAACCCTGTAAAGGGCACATGTCCGGCAGGGGGCCGTCATGGTCGAGGAACTGCTGACAGCGGGAATCGCCGCCGCCACGGGCGTCGCGGTCTACCTGGGTGCGGCCGCCCGGGTGGTGAAGCAGTACGAGCGGGGCATCGTCTTCCGCTTCGGCCGCCTCCGTCAGGGCGTCCGCCCGCCCGGGTTCACGATGATCCTTCCGGTGGCCGACCGCCTCCGCAAGGTCAACCTCCAGATCGTCACCCTCCCCGTCCCCGCGCAGGAGGGCATCACCCGCGACAACGTCACGGTCCGCGTGGACGCGGTCGTCTACTTCAAGGTGATCGACCCTGCGAGCGCGATCATCGCGGTGGAGGACTACCGTTTCGCGGTCTCCCAGATGGCGCAGACCTCGCTGCGCTCGATCATCGGCAAGAGCGACCTGGACGACCTGCTCTCCAACCGGGAGAAGCTCAACCAGGGCCTGGAGCTCATGATCGACAGCCCGGCGATGGGCTGGGGCGTCCAGATCGACCGCGTGGAGATCAAGGACGTCTCCCTCCCGGAGACGATGAAGCGCTCGATGGCCCGCCAGGCGGAGGCCGACCGCGAGCGCCGCGCCCGCCTCATCAACGCGGACGCCGAACTCCAGGCCTCGCACAAGCTGGCCGAGGCCGCCGCCGTCATGTCGGACCAGCCGGCGGCCCTCCAGCTCCGCCTCCTCCAGACGGTGATCGCGGTGGCGGCGGAGAAGAACTCCACCCTGGTCCTCCCCTTCCCGGTGGAGCTGCTCCGCTTCCTGGAACGCGCCGCCCCCGCCCCTCCCGCGCCCGCCCCTCCCGCGCCCGCGACACCCGCGCCCGAGCCGCCGCCCGCTGAGCCCTACGGTCCTTAGCCCAGCCGGGCCAGCGCCTGCGTCAGCGGGAGTTCCTCGCGGGTCCCCGCGGCGCGGTCCTGGAGTTCGACGACGCCCTCGGCGGAGCGGCGGCCCGCCACCAGGATCCACGGCACGCCGATCAGCTCCGCGTCCGTCAGCTTGACGCCCGGCGACAGCCCCGGGCGGTCGTCCAGCAGGACCCGCCGGCCCGCCGCGGCCAGGGCGGCCGCCGCTTCCTCCGCCAGCGCGAGCGGCACCGCCTTGCCCGCCGCCACCACGTGCACGTCGGCCGGTGCCACCGCCGCGGGCCAGCGCAGGCCCCGCTCGTCGGCCGTCTGCTCGGCCAGCGCGGCGACCGCGCGGGAGACGCCGATGCCGTAGGAGCCCATGGTGACCCGGACCGGCTTGCCCTCCTTGCCGAGGACGTCCAGCCCGAAGGCGTCGGCGTACTTGCGGCCCAGCTGGAAGATGTGCCCGATCTCGATGGCCCGGTCCAGCCTCAGCCCCGCACCACACGCCGGGCAGGGGTCGCCCGGCTCGACGACGACCACGTCCAGGTACCGGTCCACCTCGAAGTCGCGGCCGCAGACCACGTTCCGGGCGTGCGTGTCGGCCTTGTTGGCACCGGTCACCCACGCCGTCCCCGGCGCGACCCGCGGGTCGGCGAGGTAGCGGACCTTCTCCAGCCCCTGCGGGCCCACGTAGCCGCGTACCAGGTCGGGCCGGTCCGCGAAGTCCTCGGCCGTGACCAGCTCCACCACCGCCGGGGCCAGGTGCTCCCCGAGCTTGCCGAGGTCCACCTCGCGGTCTCCGGGCACGCCGACGGCCGTGATCTCGCCGTCCACCTTGACCAGCAGGTTCTTCAGCGTCGCGGAGGCCGGCACGCCGAGGTGCGCGGCCAGGGTCTCGATGGTCGGGGTGTCGGGGGTGGGGATCTCCTCCAGCGGGCCGTGCTCGCCGGTCACCGCCTCCAACGCGAACGTGACCGCCTCCGTGTTCGCCGCGTAGTCGCAGCTCGGGCAGTCCGCGAAGGTGTCCTCGCCCGCGCCGGCCGGCGCGAGGAACTCCTCCGACGCCGAGCCGCCCATCGCGCCGGACACCGCCGACACGATGCGGTGGTCCAGGCCGAGGCGCTCGAAGATGCGCACGTACGCCTCGCGGTGCAGCCGGTAGGACTCGGCGAGCCCCTCGTCCGACACGTCGAAGGAGTACGAGTCCTTCATCTGGAACTCGCGCCCCCGCAGGACCCCGGACCGGGGCCGGGCCTCGTCCCGGTACTTGGTCTGGATCTGGTACAGCATGACCGGCAGGTCCTTGTAGGACGTGCACTGGTCCTTCACCACGAGGGTGAAGATCTCCTCGTGGGTGGGGCCGAGGAGGTAGTCGGCGCCCTTGCGGTCCTTCAGCCGGAACAGCAGGTCCCCGTACTCCGACCAGCGGCCGCTGACCTCGTACGGCTCCTTGGGCAGCAGCGCCGGCAGCAGCACCTCCTGCGCGCCGATGGCGTCCATCTCCTCGCGGACGATGCGCGAGACGTTGTCCAGGACCTTCTTGCCGAGCGGCAGCCAGGTCCACACCCCCGCGGAGCTGCGCCGGACGTAGCCGGCCCGGACCAGGAGGCGGTGGCTGAGGGTCTCGGCGTCGGCGGGGTCCTCACGGAGGGTCTTGGCCATCAGGCGGGACATGCGCTGTACGTGGGGAGCGGACACGTGATGAGTGGACATGCCGGGAGGCTACCGACAACCCCACCGCCCCCGGAAACCCGTTTTCAGTCGGCGCGCGGGGCCCTGAGCAGCGGAAGCGGGGCGCCCATGACGGCGTACGGCAGGCTCGCGCTGGGGAAGTGGACCTTCCGGGCCAGGTCCCGGTAGCCGAGGGCGGCGTAGAGCCCGCGGGCCGGGCTGTCGGTGTCGATGGCGGAGAGGATCGAGCGGGGCTCGGCGGCGCCGTCGGTGATCCGGGTGATGAGGGCGCGGCCGACGCCGCGGCCCTGGAAGCCGGGGTGGACGTGCAGCTCGGTGATGACGAAGGAGTGGTCGAGCCAGTGTTCGGTGCCGCCGGCCCGCAGGTAGGGCTCGACGATGGTGGACCACCAGTGGCCGCGGTCGTTGGGCATGCCGTAGACGAAGCCGGCCAGCGCCCCGTCGTCGGTGAACGCGCCGAGCGCGCGGGCGCCGGGGCACGTCATGTGGCGCTGGACGATGTAGCGCCGGATGCCGACCTCCTCCTCGCTGAGCCCGAAGGCGACGGCCTGGACGCGCAGGGCTTCGTCCACCCGGCCGGCCAGGTCGAGGCGCCCGATGCGGAGTCCGGCGGGCCGTACGGCGTCGTCGCCCGGGGAGGTAGGCAGCATGCGGCGACCTTACTTCGGGGTAGGGCCGCTCCGGTACGGCTTCCCGCACGAAACCGGCCGCCCTTCTCCGTGGGTCAGAACAGGACGCTCATGAACGCGCCCACCTCGCGGAAGCCCACCCGGGTGTAGGCGGCGCGGGCGGCGGTGTTGAAGTCGTTGACGTAGAGGCTGACCACGGGGGCCACGTCGCGCAGCGCGTACGCGACGACGGCGGCCATGCCGGTCTCGGAGTGCCCGCGGCCGCGGAACTCGGGGGCCACCCAGACGCCCTGGATCTGGCAGGCGGCGGCGGTGGCGGCGCCGATCTCGGCCTTGAAGACGACCTTGCCGTTCTCGACGCGGGCGAAGGAGCGGCCGCTGCCGACGAGCTCGGCGACGCGGGCCTGGTAGAGCAGCCCGCCGTCCCCGGCGAGCGGCGAGATGCCGACCTCCTCGGTGAACATGGCCACGCAGGCGGGCATGATCAGGTCCATCTCGTCCTTGCGGATCCGGCGGACCAGGGGGTCGGCGGCGATGTCGGCGGACGGCTGCTCGGTGACCATGAGCGGCTGGTGGGCGCGGACGTCGCGGGCGGGGCCCCAGCTGGGCTCCAGGAGCTGCCACAGCAGCCGGGTGGCCTCGGCGGGGCCGACGATGGAGGAGCAGCGGCGGCCGGTGCGGCGGGCGCGGTCGGCGAAGGCGCGTACGGCGTCGGGTCCGGCGCAGACGGGGACCAGGTTGGCGCCGGCGTAGCAGAGGGCGCGGAGCTCTCCGCCGGCGTACCAGCCCCACATCTCTCCGCCCAGGCGCCACGGATCGAGTCCGGCGACCTGGACCCGGGAGGTGACGAAGGCGTTCTCGACGGGCTCGCGTCCGAGGATGGCGAGCGCGGCGTCGAGATCACTGGGTTCAAGGACCCTGGTCGTGGTCTGCGTCAACACTGGGGCCTCACCGTGCAAGTCTGCTGATCTCCGCACTGTACCCGGCGCGACCTGCGCACGCCCGGTCCCGCAGGTCACGAAAAGGGCCCGGCCCCGGCCGCGAGCTGCGCGGACGGGGCCGGGGAGGCACCTCGGGGAGCCCCTGGAGGGCTCTGCGTGCGGGACGGGCCGGGACCGGTCCCCGGACTCAGACCCCGATGGCGACGCTGGGCTCGCCGGAGGCGACGCCGTCCTTCTCCATCTGCTCGGCGATCTTCAGCGCCTCTTCGATGAGGGTCTCCACGATCTTGGACTCGGGGACGGTCTTGATGACCTCGCCCTTGACGAAGATCTGGCCCTTGCCGTTGCCGGAGGCGACGCCGAGGTCGGCCTCGCGGGCCTCGCCCGGGCCGTTGACGACGCAGCCCATGACGGCGACGCGCAGCGGGACGGTCATGCCGTCGAGGCCGGCGGTGACCTCCTCGGCCAGCTTGTAGACGTCGACCTGGGCGCGGCCGCAGGAGGGGCAGGAGACGATCTCCAGGCGGCGCGGCTTGAGGTTCAGCGACTCCAGGATCTGGTTGCCGACCTTGACCTCCTCGACCGGCGGGGCGGAGAGGGACACGCGGATGGTGTCGCCGATGCCCTCGGAGAGCAGCGCGCCGAAGGCGACGGCGGACTTGATGGTGCCCTGGAAGGCGGGGCCGGCCTCGGTGACGCCGAGGTGCAGCGGGTAGTCGCACTGGGCGGCGAGCTGGCGGTAGGCGTTGACCATGACGACCGGGTCGTTGTGCTTGACCGAGATCTTGATGTCGCCGAAGCCGTGCTCCTCGAAGAGGGAGGCCTCCCACAGCGCGGACTCGACGAGCGCCTCGGGGGTGGCCTTGCCGTACTTCTTCAGCAGGCGGGCGTCGAGGGAGCCGGCGTTGACGCCGATGCGGATCGGCGTGCCCGCGTCCTTGGCGGCGTGCGCGATCTCCTTGACCTTGTCGTCGAACTGCTTGATGTTGCCCGGGTTGACGCGGACGGCGGCGCAGCCGGCGTCGATCGCGGCGAACACGTACTTGGGCTGGAAGTGGATGTCGGCGATGACCGGGATCTGCGACTTCTTCGCGATGACGGCCAGCGCGTCGGCGTCGTCCTGCGTGGGGCAGGCGACGCGGACGATCTGGCAGCCGGAGGCCGTCAGCTCGGCGATCTGCTGGAGGGTGGCGCCGATGTCGGAGGTGCGGGTCGTGGTCATCGACTGCACCGAGACGGGCGCGTCGCCGCCGACGGCCACGGAACCGACCTGGATCTTGCGGCTGACCCGGCGGTCGGCAAGCTTCGTCGGCACGGACGGCATTCCGAGAGAGATGGCAGTCATCTGCTGTGCAACCCCAAGGTGTGGATCGAGGTCCCGAGATCGGCGGGCTCCAGCCTTCGAGGTTACGCCAAGTAGCGCGCGCCCCTTGCATCCGAGGGGGTCGCGCCACCCGAACGTAGGGAGCCGGGCACGGTGCGTGCCCGGCTCCGGTCGCCGTCGGGGTGCTGCCCGTACGGCTAGGTGATCTTGATCGGGTTGACCACGTCCGCGACGAGCACCAGCAGCGTGAAGCAGACGAAGACGCCGGCGACCACGTACGCGGCGGGCATCAGCTTCGCCACGTCGAAGGGGCCGGGGTCGGCGCGCCGGAAGACCTTGGCCACGGTGCGGCGCAGGGACTCCCACAGGGCGCCGGCGATGTGCCCGCCGTCCAGGGGCAGCAGGGGCAGCATGTTGAACAGGAACAGCGACAGGTTGAACATGCCGAGCACGTTGAGCAGGATCGACATCTTCTGCTCGCCGGGCAGGTCCAGGGCGGCGATGTCGCCGCTCATCCGGGCCGCTCCGACGATGCCCATCGGGGAGTCGGCCTCGCGCTCGGCGCCGCCGAAGGCCGCGTTCCACAGGGCGGGGATCTTGGCGGGGAGCTTGAGGAGGCCCTGGACGCTGCTGTCGACGATCTCGGCCATGTGGTCGACGGACTCGCCGAACGACAGGGCGGCGATCTCGCTCTTGGGGCTGAAGCCGAGCCAGCCGGCGGTGACGTACTGGCCCTTGACGTAGCCGCCGTGGCCGTCGGTCTTGGCGACCTGGTTCGCGATCAGGTCGACGGGGACGGCGAGCTGCTGCCCGTCGCGCACGACGGTGACGGTGGCGGGGCCGACGGTGTCGCGGATCCGCTTCTGGAGGGCGGACCAGTCGGCCACCTTCTTGCCGTTGAAGGCGACGATCCGGTCGTCGGCCCGCAGGCCCGCCTTCTTCGCGGGGGCCACCGGGTCGCCGTCCTTGCAGACGTCGCGCTTCTCGCTCTGCTGGATGACGCAGGGCGAGACGCTGGCGATCTGGGTGGTGGTCCGGTTGATGCCGAAGGTCATCCAGACGCCGAAGAAGATCGCGAGGGCGAGCACCAGGTTCATGAAGGGGCCCGCGAACATCACGATCACGCGCTTCCAGGGCTTGCGCGTGTAGAAGAGCCGCGTCTCGTCGCCGGGCTGGAGCTCCTCGTAGGCCGCCGAACGGGCGTCCTCGATCATCGACCGGAAGGGCGAGGTGGAGCGGGCGGTGACCTTGCCGTCCTCGCCGGGCGGGAACATCCCGATCATGCGGATGTAGCCGCCCATCGGGATGGCCTTGATCCCGTACTCGGTCTCGCCCTTCCTGCGGGACCAGATGGTCTTGCCGAAGCCGACCATGTACTGGGGCACGCGGATGCCGAAGAGCTTGGCCGTGGAGAGGTGGCCGAGCTCGTGCCAGGCGATCGAGAAGAGCAGCCCGACGACGAAGACGAGCACGCCCGTCAGGGTCAGCAGCAAGGTCATGCGCCCGCCTCCACGGCGGCCCGCGCCGCCATCTCCCGTGCCCGGGCCCTGGCCCAGGTCTCCGCTTCGAGGACGTCCGCCACCGTCAGGGAGGTTCCCGACGTGGGCGTTCCGTGCTCGTCGACCACTGCGGAGACCGTATCCATGATTCCTGTGAACGGCATCCGGCCGGCCAGGAAGGCGTCCACGCACTCCTCGTTCGCCGCGTTGAAGACGGCGGGGGCGGTGCCGCCCAGGGTGCCGACGTGCCGGGCGAGGCCGACCGAGGGGAAGGCCTCGGTGTCGAGCGGGAAGAACTCCCAGGTGGAGGCCTTGGTCCAGTCGAAGGAGCGGGAGGCGTCCGGGACCCGCTGGGGCCAGCCGAGGCCGATCGCGATGGGGCCGCGCATGTCCGGAGGGGTGGCCTGGGCGAGGGTGGAGCCGTCCGTGAACTCGACCATGGAGTGCACGTAGGACTGCGGGTGGACGACGACCTCGATGCGGTCGAAGGGGATGTCGTAGAGCAGGTGCGCCTCGATGACCTCCAGCCCCTTGTTGACCAGGGTCGCCGAGTTGACGGTGATGACCGGGCCCATGGCCCAGGTGGGGTGCGCGAGGGCGTCCTCGACGGTGACGGAGGCCAGCTCGGCGCGGGTGCGGCCGCGGAAGGGGCCGCCGGACGCGGTGACCACCAGCTTGCGGACGTCGGCGCGGGTGCCGGCGGCGAGCGCCTGGAACAGGGCCGCGTGCTCGGAGTCCACCGGGATGATCTGGCCGGGCCGCGCGAGGGCCTTGACCAGCGGGCCGCCGACGATCAGCGACTCCTTGTTGGCCAGGGCCAGGGTGCGGCCCGCACGCAGTGCCGCGAGGGTGGGGGCGAGGCCGATGGAGCCGGTGATGCCGTTCAGGACGGTGTGGCAGTCGGAGGCGGCGAGTTCGGCGGCCGCGTCGGGCCCGGCCAGGACCTCGGGCAGCGGCTCGCCGGCTCCGTACCGCTCGCCCAGCGCTTCCTTCAGGGCCGGTACGGCGTCCTCGCGGGCGACGGCCACGGCCCGGACCCGGAGCCTGTGGGCCTGCTCGGCGAGCAGGTCGACGCGCCCGCCGGCCGCGGACAGCGCGGTGACCCGGAAGCGGTCCGGGTTGCGCAGGGCGAGGTCGATGGCCTGGGTGCCGATGGACCCGGTCGACCCGAGGATGACGATGTCCCGGCGGCCGGCCGCGGCGTCGAAGAGGAGGTGCGGGTCGGCGAGGGGGGCTGGACTGTCGCTCATGCCCCCCATTGTTGCCGCAACTCAGGGGCGCTTGGACACGGAGTCCCCGTCCGTGACCCGGGCCAGGAGTTCGGGCAGGGTTCCGGCGAAGTCGGGGAGCGCCCGGGCGGCGCGCCACCAGGCCCGGGGGTCGTCGCCGAGGGCCTCGTCGAAGAGCCGGTCGGCCTCGGCGCGGGCGGCGAGCACGGCGGCGGGGCGGTCGTGGCGGTCGGGGTGGCCGGTGTCGCCGAGCCACTGGTCCTCGTCGAGCGCCCAGCACGCGGGGACCTTGTGCCGGATGACGTCGGCGCCGGTCAGCAGGCCCCGGTCCAGGCAGTCGCGGACCCAGCGGACGTCCTCGGCCGCCGTGTCCATCGGCACGGCCAGGCTCACCAGGGCCAGCTCGCGCTCCCACGCACCGGCCGGGTCGGCGGGGGCCGGGTCCGGGGCGAGGTGGCGGACGGCGCGGGCGAGCGCCGGGTCGTGGCGCACCTCGCCGGGCGCGGCCGGGGTGCCCGCGGCCAGCGCGGCCGCCAGTTCGGGCAGGGTGCCGCGGAAGGCGGGGGCGCGGCGGCCCAGTTCGGCCCACAGCCGGGGGTCGTCGCCGAGCGCGGGGCGCAGGGCGCGGTGCACGGCCGACTGCATCTCGGCCTGTTCGGGCAGGGTCCAGCGCAGCCCGCGGGTGGCGGGGAGGTGGCCCAGGAGCAGGGTGCGGGCCGCGGGGGCCACGTACGCGACGAGTTCGTCGCAGGTCAGCAGGCCCATCCGGACGGCTCGGACGGCGGGCCGGTACCAGTGGCGGCCGTACGTGTCCCCCGTGCGCGCGTCGAGCAGCGCGCGGCACGCGTGCCGGGGCAGTCCCCCCGCCAGCAGCAGTGCCTCGACGGCGCCGGCCGGCAGCGGGGCGCGGGCGTGGGCGCGCAGCAGCGGTTCGGGGTCGTGGAGGTCGAGGAGGTGCGGCATGCGGAGCAGGGTGAGCGGGATGCGGGGGCGGCGGCCGTGCCGGCGCAGCAGGCGGATCAGCTCGTCGGTGGTGAGGGGGCCGGGGCCGGTCTCGGCGAGCAGTTCGGGGGAGGGCCCGGGCCGGGCGGCGTAACGGGCGGGGCCGGGCAGACCGGGCAGCGGGCGGCCGACCACGTGCGGGTTGCGGGCGATGTAGTGGCGGTCGGCGTCGGTGCCGTGGCGCAGCAGGAGGGTGACGGCGGCGGCGGGCAGCCACTGGTCGCGGCACAGGTACCTGCGGGTGGGCCCGTCGAGGCGGTCGATCAGGTCGGCCACCACGTGGTGCGGTGCGTGGCGCAGCAGGTGCGCCACGCACCAGGCCAGCCGCCGGCAGGCCCGGTCCTCCTCGGCCGTCGCCATCGTCCTCGCCCGCCTCGCGCTCGTGCCGGTACCGCCGGGGCTGGTGCCCGTACGTCCGTCCTCGTACATCCGTCCGATCTGCTGCCGATGATGGCAGGTCAGCGCAGGGGACGGTGAACGTTTTTGCGGGTGGAGGGGCCGGGGGCGGCGTCCGCGATCCAGGGACCGTCCCCGGAGGGGTCGAGGACGCCTTCCTCCAGCCAGGTGTAGGTGCCGCCGAGGACCCCTTGGACGACCGTGCGGTCGAGGTCGTCGGTGTTGGCCCAGAGGCGGCCGAAGAGCTCCTCGACGCGCAGCCGGGACTGCCGGCAGAAGGCGTCGGCGAGCTGGTAGGCCTCGCGGCCGTGGTCGCCGCTCTCGCGCAGGTGCTCGGCGCGCACGCAGGCCGCGCTCATCGCGAAGAGCTCGGCGCCGATGTCCACGATCCGGCCGAGGAAGCCCTGCTTGGTCTCCATGCGGCCCTGCCAGCGGGACATGGCGTAGAAGGTCGAGCGGGCGAGTTTGCGGGCGCCGCGCTCGACGTAGCGCAGGTGGGTGGCGAGGTCGGGGTGGCCGGCCGGGTGGAACTCGCGGTAGGTGCCGGGGAGCTGGCCGGGTCCGGTGGCGAGCTTGGGCAGCCAGCGGGCGTAGAAGCCGGCGGCGCGGGCTCCGGCCTTCGCCTTGTCGCCGAGGGCCTTCTCGGGGTCGATGAGGTCGCCGGCGACGGAGAGGTGGGCGTCGACGGCCTCGCGGGCGATCAGCAGGTGCATGATCTCGGTGGAGCCCTCGAAGATGCGGTTGATGCGCAGGTCGCGCAGGAGCTGCTCGGCGGGAACGGCGCGTTCGCCGCGGGCGGCGAGGGACTCGGCGGTCTCGAAGCCGCGTCCGCCGCGGATCTGGACGAGTTCGTCGGCCATCAGGCAGGCCATCTCGGAGCCGTAGAGCTTGGCGAGCGCGGCTTCGATGCGGATGTCGTTGCGGTCCTCGTCGGCCATCTGGGAGGCGAGGTCGACCACGGCCTCCAGGGCGAACGTGGTGGCGGCGATGAAGGAGATCTTCGCGCCGACGGCCTCGTGCCGGGCGACGGGGCGGCCCCACTGCTCGCGCACCCCGGACCATTCGCGGGCGATCTTCAGGCACCACTTGCCGGCGCCGACGCACATGGCGGGCAGGGACAGCCGGCCGGTGTTCAGGGTGGTCAGCGCGATCTTGAGGCCGGCTCCCTCGGCGCCGATCCGCTGCGCGGCGGGCACCCGCACCCGGTGGAAGCGGGTGACCCCGTTCTCCAGGCCGCGCAGGCCCATGAAGGCGTTGCGGTGCTCGACGGTGATGCCGGGTGAGTCCGCCTCGACGACGAAGGCGGTGATCCCGCCGCGGTGGCCCTCGGACTTCGGTACCCGGGCCATGACCACGAGCAGGTCGGCGACGACCCCGTTGGTGGTCCACAGCTTGACCCCGTCGAGGACGTACGTGCCGTCGTCCTCCGGGTCGGGGACGGCGGTGGTGGCCAGCCGCGCCGGGTCGGAGCCCACGTCCGGCTCGGTGAGCAGGAAGGCGCTGATCGCGGTGGTGGCGCAGCGCGGCAGGTAGGCGTCCTTCTGCTCCTTGGTGCCGAACATCTTCAGCGGCTGCGGCACGCCGATCGACTGGTGGGCGGAGAGCAGGGCGCCGATGGCGGGGCTGACGGAGCCGACGAGGGCCAGCGCCTTGTTGTAGTAGACCTGGGTGAGGCCGAGGCCCCCGTACTCGGTGCCGATCTTCATGCCGAGGGCGCCGAGTTTCTTGAGCCCGCGCACGGTCTCGTCGGGGATCCTGGCCTCGCGCTCGATGCGCTGCCCGTCGATCTCGCGCTCGCAGAAGTCCCGCAGGCGGGCCAGGAAGGCCTCGCCGCGCCGGACGTCCTCGTCGGCGGGGGACGGGTGGGGGTGGATCAGGTCGAGCCGGAAGCGGCCGAGGAAGAGCTCCTTGGCGAAACTGGGTTTGCGCCAGTCCTGCTCGCGGGCCGCTTCCGCGACCTGCCGCGCCTCGCGCTCGGTCACCTTGGGCTGTACGGGCCGTGTTGCCGACATCCGGGTACTCACCTCGCCGCATCGGGGGACCTACCGATCGGTGCTACCTGTCAGTCGTACCCGCTGCGGGCGCCCGGGAAAATACGGGCGCCTGCAAAAGGGGGACGCCCGCGGAGGCGTCCGGAAAAAGGGGGACGGCCGGAGCCCCCGCACAGTAGGCTCCGGCCGTCGGTCTGTGACCGTACGAGTCGGTCAGATGTCGAGGCCCGTGAGGACCAGGACGCGCTCGTACGTGTAGTCGTCCATCGCGTAGCGGACGCCCTCGCGGCCCACGCCGGACTGCTTGACGCCGCCGTACGGCATCTGGTCGGCGCGGTAGGACGGCGCGTCGCCGATGATCACACCGCCGACCTCGAGCTCGCGGTGGGCGCGGAAGGCGACCTGGACGTCGCGGGTGAAGACGCCGGTCTGCAGGCCGAACTTCGAGTCGTTGACGGCGGCGAAGGCCTCGTCGGTGTTCTCGACCTTGGTGATCGTCAGGACCGGGCCGAAGACCTCCTCGGTGGCCAGCTTCACGCCGGCCGGGACCTCGGCGAGGACGGTCGGCTCGACGGTGGCGCCGTCGCGCTTGCCGCCCGTGAGCAGCTTGGCACCGGCGGAGACGGCCTCGTCCACCCAGGACTCGACGCGCTTGGCGGCGTCCTCGGAGACCAGCGGGCCGACGTCGGTGGCGTCGTCGCCGGGGTCGCCGGTGACCTGGGCCTGGACCTTGGCGACGACCTTCTCGACGAGGCGGTCGTAGACGGAGGCGTCGGCGATGACGCGCTGCACGGAGATGCAGGACTGGCCGGCCTGGTAGTTCGAGAAGGTCGCGATACGGGTCGCGGCCCAGTCGAGGTCGGCGTCGGAGGACCAGTCGGCGAGGACCACGGCCGCGGCGTTGCCGCCGAGCTCCAGGGTGCAGTGCTTGTGGGGCACCGACTGCTGGATGGCGTAGCCGACGGTGTCGGAGCCGGTGAAGGAGATGACCGGCAGGCGGTCGTCCTTGACCAGGGCCGGCATCTTGTCGTTGGCGACGGGCAGCACGGACCAGGAACCGGCCGGCAGGTCGGTCTCGGCGAGCAGCTCGCCGAGGATCAGGCCGGAGAGCGGGGTGGCCGGGGCCGGCTTCAGGATGATCGGCGCGCCGACGGCGATGGCCGGGGCCACCTTGTGGGCGCACAGGTTCAGCGGGAAGTTGAACGGCGCGATGCCGAGGACCGGGCCCTTGACGAAGCGGCGGGTCAGGGCCAGGCGGCCGACGCCACCGGCGTCGGTGTCCAGGCGCTGGGCCTCTCCGCCGTTGAAGCGGCGGGCCTCTTCGGCGGCGAAACGGAACACGGACACCGCACGGCCGACCTCACCGCGCGCCCACTTGATGGGCTTGCCGTTCTCGGCGGAGATCAGCTGGGCGATCTCCTCGGTGCGCTCGACGAGCCGCTTGGACACGTGGTCCAGGGCGGCGGCACGTACGTGGGCGGGGGTCGCGGAGAACTCCGCCGTCACGGCGTACGCCGCGGCCACGGCCTCTTCGACCTGGGCGTCGGTGGGCACGCTGACGGCGGCGACCAGCCGGCCGTCCCACGGGTTGTGGACGTCGAAGCTGTCCTCGCCGGTGGCCTGGCGGCCGGCGAGCCAGAAGGCGTGGGTGGAAGTCATGCGAATCCCGGCCCTTCGGTGTGTGCGGTGGTCCTTGTCTCCACCAAGGTAGGCGGCCGCCGGGCCGTCGTCGTTTAGCCGCGTTGGAGAACCTCCGCCCGGGGCTGCGCCGCTTTGTCACTGTCCCGCCCGTGCCGCGGCACTCGCGCGTCCGCGCCGGGGGGGGTCTGGGGGCGGAGCCCCAGGGGGTCCGGGCCGAAGCCCCGGGGAACGGGCGAAGTGAGGGTCCCGCCGGACGGAGTCTGGGGGAGGGTAGGGGACCCTGCTCCGCGCAGCGGCACGCAGCGGCACGCACCAGCCGCAGCCGGCCCACCGGGACCGGCCCGGCCCCGGCAGCCGCCGGACGGAGTCCGGTGCGGCGCCTCAGGAAACGGCCGGGCTGGCCTTGAGGGCGAGCCAGAGCTCCATGCGGACGTCCGGGTCGTCCAGGGAGCGGCCGAGGATCTCCTCGACGCGCTTCATCCGGTACCGGAGGGTGTGCCGGTGCACGCCGAGGTCGGCGGCGGCGGCGTCCCACTGCCCGTGGCGGGAGAGCCACGCCTGGAGGGAGGCCACCAGGTCGCCCCGGCCGGTCGCGTCGTGCTCCCGCAGGGCCCGCAGGGTGCCGTCCGCGAAGGCGCGTACGGCGTCGTCGGCGAGCAGCGGCAGGACCGACCCCGCCGCGAGGTCCTCGTGCTCGACCAGGGGCCGCCCCCGCCGCCGGGCCACGGCCAGGGCCTGGTCGGCCTGCTTCAGGGCGGCCGCCACCCCCGCCGGGCCGGCCGCCGCCGACAGGCCGACCACCAGTTCGTCGGGCTCCGGCCCGGCCGCCTCCCGGCCGCGCCGGGACTCCAGGGCCTCCGCGTGGTCCGCGCACGCCTGCACCGCCGAGCCCCCGTCGGCGGCCAGCACCACCAGCCGGCCCGGCTCCGGGACCACCAGCAGTGGCTCCCCGGTCCGCGCCGCCGCCGACTCCACCGCGTCGGCCAGCAGCGCCAGCCCCTCCGGCTGGGCCGTCCCCGGCAGCGCCGGCTCGGCGACGACGATCCGGAACGGCGACTCCAGCAGCGCCCCGTACAGGTCCCCGGCCACGGCCCGGGCGTGCTCGGGCTCCCCCTCCAGCAGCATCCGCAGCACCGCCGCGCCCAGCCGGGACTCCGCGTCGTGCAGCGACCGGGAGCGCTCGGTGGTCAGGGTCAGCAGGGCGACGGCGGAGTGCACCGCGTACCGCTCGGCGGTGCCCAGCGGGGCCGCCGTGCCGACCGCGAGGGCGCCCCGGGCCCGCCGGCCGGTGCCGAGGGACTGGAGCTCGACCCGGTCCTCCGCGCCGCCCACCACCGCGCTCGCCGGCGCGGGCCGCTCCCGCAGCCGCTCCACGTCGGGGGTGAGCCGGGCCGCCCGGCGCGCCGCCCAGTCGGGGGCGGCGGCGACGACGGCGCCGGAGGTGTCGTACAGCGCGGCCCAGCCGTGCACGTGGGCCGCCAGCTTCGCCAGCAGGTCCGCCGGACCGTCGGCGGAGAGCGCGGCCCGGGTCAGCTCCCGCTGCGCCTCGAAACCGGCGGTGACGGCCCGGTACTGGTCGGCGGCCAGGGCGGCGGACACGGCCTTGCTGATGGCGAGGAACGGGGTCCGCCGGGGCACCTCCAGCAGCGGCAGGTCCTCCTCGCGGGCGGCCTCGAGCAGCGCTTCGGGGATGGCCTCGTAGTTGACCCCGACGGCGAAGCCGATGCCGACGACCCCGGCCGCGGCCAGCCGGCGTACGTAGCGGCGCATCTCCTCGCGGTCGTCCGCGTCCAGCTTCATCGCGGTGACGAGCAGCAGCTCGCCGCCCTCCATGTACGGGACGGGGTCGGCGAGCTCGCTGACGTGCGCCCACCGCACGGGGGTGTCCAGGCGGTCCTCCCCGGCCCGGACGGTGAGTTTCAGGGCCGAGTGCTGGACGAGCGAGGCGAGGGTGAGCGGCATCGGTTTCCAGACGGGGAGGGAGGGAGAGGGGGACCGGCGCGGGTTTTCGCCATGCCGTATGAACGGCCCCCTTCGATTCTGCCACCCCGTACGGGTCCCCTCAGCCCGTCCTCGGCCGGTCCTCAGCCGGTTCCCGACAGCCGGAGCAGCAGCGGAGCGGCCCGTTCCCCCCGGACGGAGGTCAGGGACAGCACCGCGCAGCCCGGCGGAACGGCGTGCGCCAGCTCGGAGGCGGACCAGCGCTCGCGCTCGACCTGGCGCACGGTGACGGCGTCGGTGGTCACGGCCTTGCCGGTGACCAGCTTGCGGAAGGCGTGGATGGCCCGGGTGAGCGGCTGGTCGGCGAAGACCGTCCGGTGGGTGACGTCGCGGGTCTCGACCCACTCGGTGCCCCAGGCCTCGGCGAAGCGCTGCCCGTCCCAGGTGGTGACGCCGGAGAAGGCCATCCGGCAGCCGACCGCGCCCAGCAGCGGCGTGCGCAGGGGTTCCGGTACGTCGTCCAGGGTGCGCAGGGTCAGCAGCACGCCGGCGTTGGCCGAACGCAGCCGCTGTACGCCGCGGACGGTCTCCGGGGTCAGGGTGTGCGAGGCGTCGTCCAGGGCGAGGAAGGCGAACAGCGAGCGGTCGGCGCGGGCCGCGGCGGCGGCGTTGAACTGGGCGAGCAGGAGCCGGGCCAGCATCCGGGAGGCGTCGGCGTGCGCGCGTTCGGGGAGATCGACGCGGACCCGGACGGGGTGTTCGAGGGCGCGCAGGGAGAAGGGGCGCCCGCGCCGCTCGGAGCCGCCGACGACGGCCCCGACGTCGAAGAAGCCGCTGAACGCCGGCCGGTCGAGCAGGGCGGCGCGGTCGGCGAGGGCCGGGCCGGGGTCGCCGGGGGCCCCCTGCTGGCGCAGGCGCGCGTCGAGCTCGCGGAGCATGGCCTGCCGTCCGGTGCCCTCCAGTGCCTGGCGGAGCGCGGTGAGGGCGGAGGGCACGCCGTCGAGGAGCTCGCGCAGTTCGGGTACGGCGGGGAAGCGGCCGTAGGCCTCGCGGAAGGGGCCGATCAGCTGGGCGAGGGTGGTCGCGGCGCGGCGTACGTCGATGCCGGGGACGTCTCCGACGAAGGCCTCGGCGAGGAGGCCGGCGGCCTCGTCGGGGTCGGCGGTGCCGCCGTAGAGGTCGAGGTCGTGGACGGAGGCGGGGTCGCCGACGCGCACGATGATGTCGTAGGCCTCGTCGGGGCCGAGCCGGGAGCCGGCCGCGCCGACGGCGACGACGGCGGCCTGCCCGGCCAGTGCCTGGAGCGCGAGCGACTCGACGACGGGCCGCACGAGGCGGGCGGTCTTGCCGGTGCCGGAGGGGCCGACGGCGAGCAGGGAGGTCCCGAGCACGCCGGGGTCGAGGGCGAGGCCGGTGCCGCGGCGGGCGTAGGGGTTGCGTTCGCCGTCCTCGACGGTGCCGAGGAGCACCTGGCGGGTGAGGAGGTCGTGCCGGGCCGCGCGGACCGGCAGGTCGCGGTCGCCGGAGGGGTGCACGCAGGCGCCCGCGCCCTTGTCCCTCACGGCGTCGTCGAAGGCCCGCAGCCGAGTCGGGTCGGCGCGCACGGACTCCCACGCCCGCCGGATCCGGGCGAAGTCCACATCATTCATCCGCCCACCCCCAGCCTCCCCCCCAAGCCGCTCAGCCGCCCCGACCAGCCCCGCCGCACGCACCTCGGACCAGTCGGCGGGATCGGCGCCGGGAGCCGCCGCGGGGGCCGCCTGGGCGCGCCGGCCGGGGGCCGGCTTGAGGGCGAGCCGGGTGAAGAAGACGAGGAACGGTGCCAGGGCCACCGCGGCCACGAGATAGGTGACCAGTCGCTGCTGCCCCTCGGTCATCTCAGCGAGGGGCAGGTGACCGCCGAGCAGCGGGAGGAGCGGGACGGTCCCCGTCCAGATGATCACCACGGTGAGGAGCGCCAGCACCGCCGCGCCGGCCGCCCGGGCGCGGGGCCCCCGGGCGGCCACCAGCCGCTCGAAGGCGAGGCCCCACGATCCGAGACGGCTGAACCACCACACCAGTACGCCGGTGACGAGCAGCATGTACGTCTGGAGGGCGGCGACACCCGCCCCGGTCCTGGGCGGCCCGCCGTACTTCTCCCACCAGTCGGACGGGGTGAGCAGCCTGGCCGGCAGGTCGGTGTACGGGATGTAGTTGTCGGTGATCAGGGACCACAGCAGGACGCAGGCGAGGAAGGAGATGGCCACCCCGCTGAGCAGCGACCGGTCGGTGGCGGCGTCCTCCTCGCTCCCGGCACGCGGCACGTGCCCGAACCGCCAGATGCCCGGGTCGGCCGTCGGCCGCGGGGTGCGGAGCCAGTCCGTGAACGGGGTTCCGACCGCCGGTGCGTGCCGCGGCTTCGGCGGGGTGCCCAGCGGTGGCGGCGGGCCCGCCGGCCGGGGGACGTGGCCCTCGCGGGTCGACTGTCCGTCGTGCGTGCCCTCGGTGTTCATGAAACCCCTGCCCCCTGCCCGTTCCAACGCGCCGCGGCGCTCAATCTAGTGCCCGGCCTGGCGATCCGCGGGACACGCGCCGGTTCCTTCCTATGGCCGTCGCGGACAAGGACACGCGGGCACCACTCCCGAACGGAGCATGCCTTACCCCCTCCCCCGGGCCTAGCCTGCGGACAAAGACACAAGTGCGTCCGAAAACACCCCCCAGGAGCCCTCCATGACCGCTGTCCCGCAGGAGCGCAAGCTCGTCACCGCGATCCCCGGCCCCAAGTCGCAGGAGCTGCAGGCCCGCCGTCTCGGCACGGTGGCCGGCGGCGTGGGCTCCGTGCTGCCCGTCTTCACCAAGCGTCTGGACGGCGGCATCCTGGAGGACGTCGACGGCAACCGCCTGATCGACTTCGGTTCCGGCATCGCCGTGACCTCGGTCGGCGGTTCCGCCGAGGCGGTCGTGCGCCGCGCCACCGCGCAGCTGGCCGACTTCACCCACACCTGTTTCATGGTCACGCCGTACGAGGGCTACGTCGAGGTCTGCGAGGCGCTGGCCGAGCTGACCCCGGGTGACCACGCCAAGAAGTCGGCCCTGTTCAACTCGGGCGCCGAGGCCGTCGAGAACGCCGTCAAGATCGCCCGTGCGTACACCAAGCGCCAGGCCGTCGTGGTCTTCGACCACGGCTACCACGGCCGCACCAACCTCACGATGGCGCTGACGGCGAAGAACATGCCGTACAAGCACGGCTTCGGCCCGTTCGCCCCCGAGGTCTACCGCGTCCCGGTCGCCTACGGCTACCGCTGGCCCACCGGTGCCGAGAACTGCGGCCCCGAGGCCGCCGCCCAGGCGATCGACCAGATCACCAAGCAGATCGGCGCCGAGAACGTCGCCGCGATCATCATCGAGCCGGTCCTCGGCGAGGGCGGCTTCATCGAGCCGGCCAAGGGCTTCCTGCCCGCGATCGTGAAGTTCGCCAACGACAACGGCATCGTCTTCGTCGCGGACGAGATCCAGTCCGGCTTCTGCCGCACCGGCCAGTGGTTCGCGTGCGAGGACGAGGGCATCGTCCCGGACCTGATCACCACCGCCAAGGGCATCGCCGGCGGTCTGCCGCTGGCCGCCGTGACCGGCCGCGCCGAGATCATGGACGCCCCGCACGCGGGCGGCCTGGGCGGCACCTACGGCGGCAACCCGGTGGCCTGCGCCGGTGCGCTGGGCTCCATCGAGACGATGAAGGAGCTCGACCTCAACGCCAAGGCGAAGAAGATCGAGTCCCTCATGAAGTCGCGCCTGTCCGCGATGCAGGAGAAGTACGAGATCATCGGCGACATCCGCGGCCGCGGCGCCATGATCGCCATCGAGCTGGTCAAGGACCCGGAGTCGAAGACCCCGAACCCGGAGGCGGCCGGCGCCCTGGCCAAGGCCTGCCACGCCGAGGGCGTCATCGTCCTCACCTGTGGCACCTACGGCAACGTGCTCCGTTTCCTCCCGCCGATCGTCATCGGCGAGGACCTGCTGAACGAGGGTCTGGACGTCATCGAGGCCGCGTTCGCGGGCATCTGACCGAACGTCCAGTTCGAAGGACTGGAACGCTTGCTCGCGGCGGCCGCCCTCTACCACCGGTAACGGTCGGGCGCTGTGAAGAAGCTGTGGGGGGCCGATGGCGGGAGCACGTTCCCGCTGTCGGTCCCCCTTTCGCTGGCGTACGGTTTCTGCAGATGAGTGAGACAGACCGCTCCCGGGCCACCGGGGGCGACACCGGTACCGGGCTTCCCCAGCGCCGTACTGGTCATGCGTTCGCGCACACTCCTCTCAGATCGGACGGCCGTCCGCCCCAAACCCCCCGGGGCGCACGGCAACCCGGTCCGGGCGGCCGCCCCGGAACCATCCCCCCTGTTCCGGGACGGCCGGCCATCCTCCCGACGGCCCTGTGCCTCGGCCTCTTCGCCCTGATCACCTGGCAGGTCCTGGTGTCGGGGCCGCTCCTGGTCCCGGACCACGCCCTCAGCCGCGCCGCGGTGCGCACCGTTCCCGACGCCGTCACCGAGCGCCTGGCGGACCTGGGCGACATCCCGGTCGCCGTACCCGTCCTCGCGCTGGCCATGGCGTACGCCGCCTGGCGCGGGCGGCGCCTCGCGGCGCTCGCGGCCGGCCTGGCGATGGCCCTGGTGCCGGCGCTGATCGTGCCGCTGAAGGCGTGGACCGCCCGCCCCGGCCCGCTGGAGCCCTGGGCGGCCGGCTACTTCCCCTCGGGCCACACGGCGACGGCCCTGACCGCGTACGTGGGCGCGGCCCTGCTGCTCGCCCCGCACACCCGCCGCCGCTGGCCGATGGCCGCCGCCCTGGTGCTGTCGGCGGCGACGGCCACGGGCCTGGTGCTGCGCGGCTTCCACTGGCCGCTCGACGTGCTGGCCAGCGTCCTGCTGTGCGTACCGCTGCTGCTGGGGGTGCGCCGGGTGGCCGGCGGTCGTCGGCGGCCGTAACCGGAGCCGGAGACCGGTCCCCGGGTCAAGGCTTCGCGCGGGTCCCCCGCCCCTCTCCCGTCAGGGCCCTCGCCGCGGCCTCGTGCAGTGCGAGCTCCAGCAGCGCCGGGTCGGTGAGGGTGCCCCGGCCGTCCGGGAGTTCGAGCCAGTGCGGGCCGCCCTCGGCCCGGCCGGGGTACGGGACCGCGATCCAGCTCCCGCGCCCCGCTCCCCGTACGCCCGTGCCGATCCAGCGGGAGGCCGTGCCCGGGGGCACGAAGAAGCCCACCCGTACGCCGCCGGAGTCCGCCAGCACGGGGCCGGGCGGGGCGGGCAGCAGCCGCAGCACGCCGTGGGCGGCCCGTCCCAGCTCCCCGGGCACGACCAGCACGTCCCAGTGCCGGCCGGCGGGCAGCAGGGCCACCCCGAGGGGGCTGCGCTCCCACTCCCACCGGCAGGCGTCCGGATCCGGCGCCGCCGCCGCCAGCCATTCCACTGCGGTCCTCGCTCCCGGGAGCGTCATCGCCCGGCCTCCGTTCGTCTCGTCGCGGTGAGGGGTCCTCACCGGGAGAGAGCGGGGCCGGGCCGGGCTATGACGCGGGTTGCGCTGCTCCGTGGGGGTGAAGCGGGTCACGGGGCGAACCGCGGGCGTGCGCCGGGGCGTACGGGCGTACGGGCGTACGGGCCTCAGCTGTCGAAGCCGAGTCCGAGGCGGTCCAGCGTCTTGAGCCACAGGTTGCGGTGGCCGCCCCGGGCGTCGGCGCGGGCCAGCGACCACTTGGTCAGCGCGATCCCGGTCCAGGCGAACGGCTCGGGCGGGAACGGCATGGGCTTGGACTTCACCATCTCCAGCCGGGTGCGCTCGGTGGACAGGCCGTCGAGCAGGTCCAGCATCACCTCGGCACCGAAGCGGGTGGCGCCCACGCCGAGCCCGGTGTACCCGGCGGCGTAGGCCACCCTGCCCCGGTGCGCGGTGCCGAAGAAGGCGGAGAAGCGGGAGCAGGTGTCGATGGCCCCGCCCCAGGCGTGGCTGAAGCGCACCCCCTCCAGCTGCGGGAAGGCGGTGAAGAAGTGCTCGGCGAGCTTGAGGTAGGTCTCGGGGCGGTGGTCGTACTCCGAGTCGAGCTTCCCCCGGTAGGGGTAGATCGCGTCGTAGCCGCCCCAGAGGATCCGGTTGTCCCTGGTGATCCGGAAGTAGTGGAACTGGTTGGCGCTGTCGCCGAGCCCCTGGCGGTTCTTCCAGCCGATCGAGGCGAGCTGCTCCTCGTCCAGCGGCTCCGTCATCAGGGCGTAGTCGTAGACGGGGACGGTGAAGGGCCGGATCCGGCGGACCAGCGAGGGGAAGATGTTGGTGCCCAGGGCGACCCGGCGGGCGAGGATCGTCCCGTAGGGGGTCTCCACGGTCATCCCGGCGCCGGCCTGCGCCATCTTCAGGCCGCGGGTGTTCTCGTAGATCCGCACGCCCTGCTCCAGGCAGGCCCGCTTGAGCCCCCAGGCCAGCCTGGCGGGGTTGAGCATGGCGACGCCGTCGCGGTCCCACAGGCCCGCGAGGAAGGTCGGCGAGTCGACCTCCGCGCGCAGGGCCTCGCCCTCCAGCCACTCGGAGCCCGCCCCGAGGCCGAGCTTGACGGCCTCCTCGTGCAGCTCCCGCAGTTCCTCGACCTGGTGCGGCTCGGTGGCCACGTCGATCTCGCCGGTGCGCTCGAAGTCGCAGTCGATGCCGTAGCGGGCGACGGCCTCCTCGATGGCGTCGAGGTTGCGCGCGCCCAGCTCCTCCAGCTTGGCCAGCTCGCCCGGCCAGCGGGCCATGCCGTTGGCCAGGCCGTGGGTGAGGGAGGCCGCGCAGAACCCGCCGTTGCGCCCGGAGGCGGCCCAGCCCGCCTCCTTGCTCTCGATCAGTACGACGTCCCGGCCGGGGTCGCGCTCCTTGGCGATCAGCGCGGTCCACAGGCCGCTGTAACCGCCGCCCACGACCAGCAGGTCGCAGCGCTCGTCGGAGGTGAGGGCCGGCTGTGGCGCCGGGCGGCCGGGGTCGTCCAGCCAGTACGAGACCGGCTTGGCCTCGGAAAGGGATTTCGCAACACTACGCATGGCGACTGGGGCCATGGCTTCCAACTCCCTACGGGGTTTCTACTGCGGTTGTGCCTTCTTGCGGCGGTTGCCGGCCCACTGGCCGGCGAGGACCACCAGCACCGCGATGGCGAACATCGCCGTGCCGATGACGTTGATCTGGACGGGCGTACCGCGCTGGGCCGATCCCCACACGAACATGGGGAAGGTGACGGTGTTGCCCGAGTTGAAGTTGGTGATGATGAAGTCGTCGAAGGAGAGCGCGAAGGACAGCAGCGCGCCCGCCGCGATACCGGGGGCCGCGATCGGCAGGGTGACCCTGAGGAAGGTCTGCACCGGTCCGGCGTAGAGGTCGCGGGCGGCCTCCTCCAGGCGCGGGTCCATGGACAGGACGCGTGCCTTGACGGCGGCGACGACGAAGCTGAGGCAGAACATCACGTGGGCGATGAGGATCGTCCAGAAGCCCAGCTGGATGCCCATGTTGAGGAAGAGGGCGAGCAGCGAGGCCGCCATCACGATCTCGGGCATGGCCATCGGCAGGAAGATCAGCGAGTTCACCGCGCCGCGCGCCCGGAACCGGTACCGGACCAGCGCGAAGGCGATGGCGGTGCCGAGGACCGTGGCGCCGATGGTGGCCCACAGGGCGATCTGGAGGGACAGGGCGAGGGAGCCGCACAGGTCGGCGACCCCACAGGGGTCCTTCCAGGCGTCGAGGGAGAACTCCTGCCAGGCGTAGTTGAACCGCCCGGTGGGGTTGTTGAACGAGAACACCGTCACGACGACGTTCGGCAGCATCAGGTACGCGAGCGTGGTGAGGCCCGCGATGACCACGAGATTGCGGCGGAGCCAACGCATCAGACCAGGTCCTCCGTCCCCGCTCGGCGGATGTAGATGGTGACCATGATCAGCACGATGGCCATGAGGATGAAGGACAGCGCGGCCGCTGTCGGGTAGTCGAGGATCCGCAGGTACTGCGACTGGATGACGTTGCCGATCATCCGGGTGTCCGTGGAGCCGAGCAGTTCGGCGTTGACGTAGTCGCCGCTCGCCGGGATGAAGGTGAGCAGGGTCCCGGAGACCACGCCCGGCATCGAGAGCGGGAAGGTCACCTTGCGGAACACGGTGGCGGGGGTGGCGTAGAGGTCGCCGGCGGCCTCGTGGAGGCGGGTGTCGATGCGCTCCAGCGAGGTGTAGAGCGGCAGGATCATGAAGGGGAGGAAGTTGTACGTCAGGCCGCAGACCACGGCGAGCGGCGTGGCCAGGACGCGGTCCCCCTCGGTCATCCCGAGCCAGCTGGTGACGTCGAGGAAGCCGACGGCGTCGAGGGCGCCGACCACCGGGCCGCCGTCGGCCAGGATCGTCTTCCAGGCCAGCGTGCGGATGAGGAAGCTGGTGAAGAAGGGGGCGATGACGAGGACCAGCAGCAGGTTGCGCCAGCGGCCCGCCTTGAAGGCGATCAGGTAGGCCAGCGGGTAGCCGAGCAGCAGGCACAGCGCGGTCGCGGTGCCCGCGTAGAGCAGGGAGCGCAGGAACTGCGGGAAGTACTCGGTCAGGGCGTCCCAGTAGGTCTGGAAGTGCCAGGTGACCTCGAAGCCCTCTTCGAGCGATCCGGTCTGCACCGAGGTGGAGGCCTGGTAGACCATCGGCAGCACGAAGAAGACGAGCAGCCAGACGATCCCGGGGAGCAGCAGCCAGTACGGGACCAGGCGCTTCTTCAGGGACGCCTTGTGCACCGGGGGCTCGGCGGGGGCGGTGGCCTCGGGGGGCGCGGCGGTGGCGGTCACGCGCTCTCCTCGGCCGTCTCGACGCCGGCCGAGCCCGTCGTCCCCGCGAGCACGGACTGGGCGGCGTCCAGGCCGAAGGTGTGTTCCGGGTTCCAGTGCAGGACCACGTCGGCGCCGGGGACGAGGCGGGCGTCGCGCTCGATGTTCTGGACGTACACCTCCAGCTCAGGGCAGACCGGGCTGTCGATGACGAACTGCGTGGAGACGCCGATGAAGGAGGAGTCGGCGATCTTCCCGGTGATCTTGTTGCGGCCGGCCGCGACGGTGTCCTCGTCGGCCGCCGGGACCAGGGAGATCTTCTCCGGCCGCACGCCGACGAGGAGCTTTCCGCCCGCGCGGGGCGTGGTCGAACATCGGGCGGTGGGCAGCCGCAGGGTGGTGCCGGAGGCGGAGACGATCACGTCGGAGCCGGTGGACTCGACGGAGGCCTCGATGAGGTTCGAGGTGCCGAGGAAGTTGGCGACGAAGGTGGTGCGCGGGTTCTCGTACAGCTCGGCGGGGGCACCCAGCTGCTCGACGCGGCCGCCGTTCATCACCGCGACCGTGTCGGCCATGGTCATGGCCTCCTCCTGGTCGTGCGTGACGTGCACGAAGGTGATGCCCACCTCGGTCTGGATGCGCTTGAGCTCCAGCTGCATCTGGCGGCGCAGCTTGAGGTCGAGGGCGCCGAGCGGCTCGTCGAGCAGCAGTACCTGGGGGTGGTTGATGAGGGCGCGGGCGACGGCCACGCGCTGCTGCTGGCCGCCGGAGAGCTGGTGGGGCTTCTTGCGGGCGTGCTCGCCGAGCTGCACCAGGTCGATCATCTCGTCGACCTGCTTCTTGACGGACTTGATGCCGCGGCGGCGCAGGCCGAAGGCTATGTTCTCGAAGATGTCCATGTGCGGGAACAGCGCGTAGCTCTGGAAGACGGTGTTCACCGGGCGCTTGTACGGCGGGAGGTGGGTGACCTCGCGGTCGCCGAGGCTGACCCTGCCGGTGGAGGGCTCCTCCAGGCCGGCGATCATGCGCAGGGTGGTGGTCTTCCCGCAGCCCGAGGCGCCGAGCAGGGCGAAGAAGGAGCCCTGGGGGATGGTGAGGTCCAGCGGCTGCACGGCGGTGAAGGAGCCGTAGTGCTTGCTGATCCCGGCGAGGCGGACGTCGCCGCTCGCGGTCTTGTCGGTCATGGGCCTGGGCCTTCGGTGGTGTGTCGTGGAAGGGGACGGGGCGCGGGTGGGGGATGCCGGCGGGTGCGGTCCGGTCAGGCGCCGATGAGCTTGGCGAACTTCTCCTCGTACGCCGTCTCTTCCTCGCTGGTGAGGGAGCGGAAGGCGTGGGCCTTGGCGGCCATCTCCTTGTCCGGCACGATCAGCGGGTTGTCCGCGAGGGCCGGGTCGATCTTGGCGAGCTCTTCCTTCACGCCGTCGACGGGGCAGACGTAGCTGATGAACGCGGCGAGCCGGGCCGCGACCTCGGGCTCGTAGTAGTAGTCGATGAGCTTCTCGGCGTTGGCCTTGTGCCGGGCCCTGGCGGGGACGAGCAGGTTGTCGCTGGAGGTGATGTATCCGGCGGCCGGGATCGCGTACTTGATGTCCGGGTTGCCGGCCTGGAGCTGGATGACGTCGCCCGCCCAGGCGAGACAGGCCGCCAGGTCGCCCTTGTCGAGGTCGGCGGTGTAGTCGTTGCCGGTGAAGCGGCGGATCTGCTTGGTGTCCACGCCCTTCTGGAGCCGGCCGATCGCCGCGTCGTAGTCCGCGGTGGTGAAGGCCGCCGGGTTCTTGCCCTGGTCGAGGAGGGTCATGCCGACGGAGTCGCGCATCTCGGTGAGGAAGCCGACGCGGCCCTTGAGGGAGGGGTCGTCGAGGAGCTGCGTGACGGAGTCGACCTTCTTGCCGCCGGTGGCCTTGGAGTTGTAGGCGATGACGGTGTCGATGCCGGTCCACGGGTAGCTGTGGGCGCGGCCCGGGTCCCAGTCGGGGTTGCGGAACTGCGGGATCAGGTTGGCGTAGGCGTGCGGGAGGTGGGAGGGGTCGAGCTTCTGCGCCCACCCGAGGCGGATGATGCGGGCGGCGAGCCAGTCGGTGACGACGATCAGGTCGCGGCCGGTCTCCTGGCCGGCGGCGAGCTGCGGGCGTATCTTGCCGAAGAACTCGACGTTGTCGTTGATGTCCTCGGTGTACTTGACCTGGATCCCGGTCCGCTTGGTGAACTCCTCCAGCGTGGGACGGCTCTTCTCGTCGTCGCCGGTGTCCATGTACTCGGTCCAGTTGGAGAAGTCGATCTCCTTCTCCTGGTCCGAGTGGTCGTCGGAGGCCACGGCCCCGCCCTCGCGCTTGGCGGGCGGGATGCCGCAGGCGGTGAGGGCGGAGAGACCGCCCAGGGTGAGCGCCCCGACTCCGGAGGCGCGCAGCAGCGAGCGGCGGGTGAGGGCGCCGCGCCCGCTGGTGAGGCTGCGCCGCATCGCTGCGGTCTGCGCCGCCGAGAGGCGGTCGGGCTCGAACTGCTCCATGCGCGTTGCCCTTTCGGGAGGGATGGCCGCTGGTCAGGCGGCCGGTTCTTATCGGTCCCCGAAGATCGTGCGGTGCCAGTCCTTCGCGGCCACCGCAGTATTGTCGAACATCACGTGCTTGACCTGTGTGTACTCCTCGAACGAGTAGGCGCTCATGTCCTTGCCGAAGCCGCTCGCCTTGTATCCGCCGTGCGGCATCTCGCTGATGATCGGGATGTGGTCGTTGACCCAGACGCAGCCCGCCTTGAGTTCGCGGGTGGCGCGGTTCGCCCGGTAGAGGTCGCGGGTCCAGGCGGAGGCCGCGAGCCCGTACGGGGTGTCGTTGGCCAGGGCCAGGCCCTCGTCGTCGGTGTCGAAGGGCAGCACGACCAGGACCGGGCCGAAGATCTCGGACTGGACGATCTCGCTGTCCTGCGCGGCGCCGGAGATCAGGGTGGGCCGGTAGTAGGCGCCCTCGGCGAGACCGCTCTCCTCCTCCCGGGCGCCGGGGATCTCGCCGCCGGTGACGACGGTGGCGTACGAGCGGGCGCGCTCGACGAACGCGGCGACCCGGTCGCGCTGGGCGTGCGAGACGAGCGGGCCGAGGTCGGTGGCGGGCGCGAAGGGGTCGCCCAGGCGGACGGTCTCCATCAGCTCCGCGACCCGGGCGGTGAACGCGTCGTGCAGCGGGCGCTGCACGTAGGCGCGGGTGGCGGCGGTGCAGTCCTGGCCGGTGTTGATGAGCGAGGCGGCGACCGCGCCGTGGGCGGCGGCCTCGACGTCGGCGTCGTCGAAGACGACGAAGGGCGCCTTGCCGCCGAGCTCCAGGTGGAGCCGCTTGACGGTGGCGGTCGCGATCTCGGCGACCCGCTTGCCGACGGCGGTGGAGCCGGTGAAGGAGGTCATGACCACGTCGGGGTGACCGACGAGGTGCTCCCCGGCGTCCCGTCCGGCGCCCGTGACGATGTTGACCACGCCGTCCGGGATGCCCGCCTCCTTGGCCGCCTGGGCGAACATCAGGGAGGTCAGCGGGGTGAGCTCGGCGGGCTTGAGGACGATCGTGTTGCCCGCGGCGATGGCCGGGAGGATCTTCCAGGCGGCCATCTGGAGGGGGTAGTTCCAGGGTGCGATGGAGCCGACGACGCCGATCGCCTCGCGGCGCACGTAGGAGGTGTGGTCCCCCGAGTACTCGCCGGCCGCCTGGCCCTGGAGGTGGCGGGCCGCGCCGGCGAAGAACGCGGTGTTGTCGATGGTCCCCGGCACGTCGAACTCGGTCGACAGCTTGAGGGGCTTGCCGCACTGGAGGGACTCGGCGTACGCGAAGTCCGCGGCCTGCTCGGCCAGTACGGCGGCCAGCCGGTGCAGGGCGTCCGAACGCTCACCCGGAGTGGCGGCCGACCAGCCGGGGAAGGCCCGCTTGGCGGCGGCCACGGCCTCGTCCACGTCCGCCGTTCCGGCCAGCTCGTAGGTGAGCACCTCCTCGCCGGTGGCGGGGTCGACGACGGTGTGCGACCGGCCCGAGGTGCCCGGCCGGAGCCGGCCGTCGATGTACTGCGCGCCGTCTGCGAAGCGGTCCTTGACCTGGAAGCGGTTACCCATCGCTCTCACGCTCTCCGTAGCTACAGCTCGAATTGAGTGCCGATCCTGGCAGAGGCGTTCTCCCCCGCCAAGGGATTCCGTTGTTGCCTTTTGATTACGCGACGGAATCGGTCGACCATATGTCGAGGCAACCCCGAAATCCCGTACGAAGTGTCCGTGGTGACTGCGACACTCGCGTGCATGGAGATGATCGACACGTTGATCGAGCAGGTCAGCCGGGGTGAGCGGGTGAAGTACCTGCCCTTCTGGGGACACCGGCCGCTGCCCGACGGAAGACTCGGACCGAGCTGCCTCAGCCAGTGGTGGCCCTCCCCCTTCACTGTGGGTGACGTCCGCTACGCCACCGCGGAGCACTGGATGATGGCCGGAAAAGCACGCCTGTTCGGGGACGCCGAGGCCGAGCGCGCCGCCCTGGAGCCCGGGAGTCCGGCGGCGGCCAAGAAGGCCGGGCGGCTGGTGCGCCGGTTCGACGAGGAGGTCTGGCGGCGGGAGCGGTTCGCGCTGGTCGTCGAGGGCAGCGTGCACAAGTTCGGCTCCGATCCGGCGCTGCGCTCCTACCTGCTGGGCACGGGGTCGCGGGTGCTGGTCGAGGCGAGCCCCGTGGACCGGATCTGGGGCATCGGGCTGGCCGCGGACGACGAGCGCGCGCTGCGGCCGGACCGGTGGCGCGGCCTGAACCTGCTGGGCTTCGCCCTGATGGAGGCCCGGGAGCGGCTGCGCGGGGAGGCCGAGTGACGGAGCGGCGCCGGGTGGCGGCCGTCATCGTGCGCGGCGGCGGCGTCCTGATGGTGGGCGAGCGGCACCGGGGGCCGTCCGGCCGCCACGACGGGGCGGAGTACTGGACGCTGCCGGGCGACGGGGTGGAGCCCGGGGAGGACCTGGAGGCGGCGGTCCGTCGGGAGGTGGCCGAGGAGACGGGGCTGACCCCCCTGGAGGTGCGGTACGCGTACGAGGCGCCGTACCCCTCCGGGTGGACCACCTGCTTCCGGGTGGAGGTCGCGCCCGGCGAGCCGGTGCTGGGGGTGGACGGGGACCTGGACTGCGCGTGCCCCCGGAGGGTGGGGCTGACCTGGGTCCCGGTCCCCCGCACGGAACCGGACGGGCCCTGGATGGTCCCCACCCTCCTGTCGGCCGCCCCGCTCTGAGCACCCCGACGGGGGCGGGGGGTCGCTCAGGCCCGCTCGCGCGGGCCGTCGACCTGGGACACGGAGGACGGGGAGTCCGAGCCGCCGTCCGGGTCGGCGAAGTCGGGGGCGAGGAAGATGAGCAGGGTCATGCCTATGCCCAGCACCAGGCCGACCGCGCCGAGGATGATGCCGGCCAGGGCCACCCCGCCGTTGGTGGCCTCGCCCCGGGCGGCCTTGCCCCGGCCCAGCGCCCCGAAGACGACGGCGGCGATGCCGAGGGCGATGGCCCCGAACAGGGTGGCGCAGGCCAACACCGACAGGATGCCGAGCACGAGGGCGGTGACCCCGAAGCCGTTGCTCGCGGGCGGCGTCGCGTACGGGTACGGGTACCCCGGCTGGCCGGGGTAGCCGGGATAGCCGGGGTAGCCGGGATAGCCGGCCTGGCCCGGGTAACCGGCAGGGCCGGGCTGGCCGGGGTACCCGGGCTGCCCCGGGGCTCCGGGCGGGCCGGGATAGGCGTACGCGCCGGGAGCGGGCTGCGCGGGGTACCCGTACGCGGACCCGGGGGCCGGGGGCTGCGGGTACGGCGCGGCGGCCGGCGGGCCCGGCTGCTGCGGCGGCGGGTAACCGGACGGCGCGGGCGCGGGGGGCACGCCGGGCAGGCCCACCATCGTCGGCTGCTCGTGCACCGGCGGGGCCGGCTGGGCGCCCTGCGGCTTCGCCTGGTCCGGCGCCTGCCGCTCGGGCGGCGCCCACGGATCCCTCGGCTCAGGGCTGTGGTCGGTCATGCGGCGCCCCCCTTCTCTCGTACGGCCATGCTAAGCGCTGCCACCGACACGGCCGGGGCCTGCCTACGATGAGGCCGACCCGCCCGCACCCGTGTCCTCCCGGAGGCCCCCATGCCCGACCTGCACCCCTTCATCGCGGGGCTGCCCAAGGCCGAACTGCACGTCCACCACGTCGGCTCGGCGTCCCCCCGCATCGTGGCCGAACTGGCCTCCCGCCACCCCGACTCGAAGGTCCCCACCGACCCCGACGCGCTGGCCGACTACTTCACCTTCACCGACTTCGCCCACTTCATCGAGGTCTACCTGTCGGTCGTCGACCTGGTGCGCACCCCGGACGACGTGCGCACCCTCACCTTCGAAGTCGCCCGCGACATGGCCCGGCAGAACATCCGCTACGCCGAACTGACCATCACCCCCTACTCCTCCACCCGCCGCGGCATCGACGAGAACGCCTTCATGGAGGCCATCGAGGACGCCCGCAAGGACGCCGAGACCGAGCTGGGCGTCATCCTGCGCTGGTGCTTCGACATCCCCGGCGAGGCCGGCCTGGAGGCCGCCGCCGAGACCGCGCGGCTCGCCGTCGACCTGCGCCCCGAGGGCCTGGTCTCCTTCGGCCTCGGCGGTCCCGAGATCGGCGTGCCGCGCCCGCAGTTCAAGCCGTACTTCGACGCCGCCCGCGCCGCCGGCCTGCACAGCGTCCCGCACGCCGGCGAGACCACCGGCCCGGAGACCGTCTGGGACGCCGTCCGCGAGCTGGGCGCCGAACGCATCGGCCACGGCACCAGCTCCACCCAGGACCCGGAACTGCTGAAGTACCTCGCGGAGCACCGGATCGCGCTGGAGGTCTGCCCGACCTCCAACATCGCCACCCGCGCGGTGACCGACCTCGACCGGCACCCCGTCAAGGAGATGGTCGCGGCGGGCGTGCTCGTCACCATCAACAGCGACGACCCGCCGATGTTCGGCACCGACCTCAACAACGAATACGCGGTCGCCGCCCGGCTCCTCGACCTCGACGAGCGGGGCCTGGCCCAGCTCGCCAAGAACGCCGTCGAGGCCTCCTTCCTGGACGAGGCCGGCAAGGCGCGGCTCACGGCCGAGATCGACGCGTACACCGCCGAATGGCTCGCGCGCTGACTCCCCTTGATCGCCGGCGCCCCCGAGAATGGGTGCATGAGCGATCTGACTGCCGTCGGCCACCGCGGCGATCCCTACCGGTTCCGTGAGAACACCCTCGCCTCCGTCCGCTCCGCCTTCGCGCGCGGAGCGGACGCGGTGGAGATCGACGTACGGCTGACCCGCGACGGGGTGCCGGTCCTGCTCCACGACGAGACGCTGGAGCGGCTGTGGGGGTACGACGTACGGCTCGACGCCGTCACCGCCCCGCAGTTGAAGGAGCTGACCGAGGGCCGGGTCCCGAGCCTGCGCGAAGCCCTGATGGAGGCCGGGGCCGGCCGGCTGATGATCGACCTGCCCGGCGCCTCCTACGAGGCCGTGAAGACCGTCGTCGACCTGGTGCGCGAGTGCGGGGCGCGCGACCGCGCCTACTACTGCGCCGGGCCGAACACCATGCTCGCGGTCCGCGCCGCCGACCCGGGCGCGGAGATCTCCCTGACCTGGACCACCCTCTCGCCGCCGCGCCGGGTGCTGATCGACGCGGTCAGGCCGCGCTGGCTCAACTACCGCTTCGGGCTGGTCAGCCGGGAGCTGACGGACGCCCTGCACCGGGACGGGCTGCTGGTGTCGGCCTGGACGCCGGACACCAGGCGGTCGATGCGCGCCGTCGTCCGGGCCGGGGTGGACTCCGTCACCACCAACAGGCTGGACGCGCTGGCCGCCGTGCGGGCCGGGCTGGGGCGGTGACGCGGGGGCCGGCCGAACGCCTGCGCGCGCTGGTCCTGCGGGCCGATCCGCGCTGGCGGGACGTGGGGCTGACGCTGCTGGTGCAGGTGGCGACGACCATCCCCTTCGTGGTGCCCCGCGACCCGGCGTACCCGCCGGCCACCTGGACGGCGTACCTGGTGACGACCCTGGGCAACGCGCCGCTGGTGTGGCGGCGCCGGGCGCCGGTGGCGGCGCTGCTCGGGGTGGTGGCGGCCGGTTCGGCCTACCAGCTGGCCCTGGACGGGCCGGGGCAGCCGCTGCCGTACGCCGCGCTGATCTGCGTCTACTCGATCGCGCTCCTGGGGGCGTCGCGGGTGCGGCTGGCCGTCGGAACGGCCCTGGCCGTGTTGATCCCCGTGTCCGTGGCGCTCAACAGCGGCACGGCCAGGGAGCTGTTGTTCGCGCTGTTCGTGTTCGGGGCGGCGTTCGCCCTCGGCCGGCTGCAGGCCACGCGGCAGGCGTACACGGCGGCCGTGGAGGACCGGGCGGAGCAGCTGGAGCGCGCGAACCGGATCGAGGCGGAGCAGGCGGCGGCGCGTGAACGGGCCCGCATCGCGCGGGAGATGCACGACATCCTCTCGCACGCCGTCAGCATCATGATCGTGCAGGCGGAGGCCGGTCCGGTGGCGGTGCGCCGGGCTCCGGAGCGTGCGGAGGCGGCCTTCGAGGCGATCGCCGAGACGGGCCGCGACGCGATGGCGCAGCTGCGGACGATGCTGGGGGTGCTGCGGGCGGAGGAGGCGGCGGCGCCGCGTGCCCCGCAGCCGGGGATCGGGGCGCTGCCGGCGCTGGTGGAGCGGGTGCGGGCGAGCGGGCTCGCGGTGTCGTACGAGCGGACGGGCGAGGTGCGCGAGCTGCCGGCGGCGCTGGAGGCGACGGTGCACCGGGTGGTGCAGGAGGCGCTGACCAACGTGGTGAAGCACGCGGGGGCCTCGGCGGTGGACGTGCGCCTGGAGTACGGGCCCCGGGAGCTCGCGGTGCGGGTCACGGACGACGGGCGCGGACCCGGGCGGGCAGCGGCCGGCCGCGTTCCGGGCGGGCACGGGCTGATCGGGATCCGGGAGCGGGCGGCGGCGCACGGCGGGACGGCGTGGACCGGGCCGGGTGCGGACGGCCGCGGGTTCACGGTGCTTGTAACCTCGCCGCTGGAGGTGGGGAATTGACGATCCGTGTGGTGGTGGCCGACGACCAGGAGCTCGTGCGCAGCGGCTTCGCGATGATCCTGGACGCGCAGGAGGACATCGAGGTCGTGGCGGAGGTCGGGGACGGGGCGGCGGCCGTCGAGGCGGTCGGGCGGCTGGCCCCGGACGTGGCGCTGCTGGACATCCGGATGCCCGTGCTGGACGGGATCGAGGCCTGTCGGGCGATCTCGGCGCGGAGCGCGTGCCGGACGGTGATGCTGACGACCTTCGACTCGGACGAGTACGTGTACGAGGCGCTGCACGCGGGAGCGAGCGGGTTCCTGCTGAAGGACGTGCGGCGGGACGACCTGGTGCACGCGGTGCGGGTGGTGGCGGCGGGCGAGTCGCTGCTGGCGCCCTCGGTGGCGCGGCGGCTGATCGAGGAGTACACGGCGGCGACGGCGGCCCGGCCGGCCGTGCCGGACCCGTCGGCGGCGCAGCGGCTGGGGGTGCTGACGGCCCGGGAGCGGGAGACGCTGCTGCACCTGGGGCGGGGGTTGTCGAACGCGGAGATCGCGGCGGCGCTGGTGGTGAGCGAGCACACGGTGAAGTCGCACGTGGGGAACGTGCTGTCGAAGCTGGGGCTGCGGGACCGGATCCAGGCGGTGATCTGTGCGTACGAGACGGGCCTGATCGCGGCGGGCTCGGCGGTGACGGGCTCGGCGGGTCCATCTGGGGTTTCTCCCTCTGGAGGGTGAGGGGCGGCGTGCCGGCTCCCCCGCGCCGGTGAGTTGTCGTACCGCTGAAGACCCCTCTTGTTGGTGATCCGCAACCACCCCTGTGACCTGGAGCATTGAGGTCATCGGGGGGCAGCGGGCCCGCCGGCTCACACACGGGGGAACCGTCATGAAGGCACGTACGCGCACGCTCATCGCCGCCGCCCTGGTCCTGGGGGTGGCCGCCGGTCCGGTGGCGGCCGCCGAGGCCGCTCCGGTGCCGGCGCCCGTCTCGGCGGGGGTCTCCGCGCCCGTCTTCTCCACGCCGCCGAACGCGGCGGCGCTGGCGAAGGCGATCGCGGGCGTCGGTGCGGGGAACAAGGACGCGACCGCCGCGCTGGTCCGGGTGGGCGGTACGAGCGGCGCCTGGCGCGGCAGCGCGGGTGTCGCGGACGTCCGCAGCGGGCGCGCGGCGCTGGAGGAGGCCCGCTTCCGGGCCGGTTCGGTGACGAAGGCCTTCACCGCGGCGGTGGTGCTCCAGCTGGCGGCCGAGGGGAAGGTGGACCTGGACCGGCCGGTGCAGGACTACCTGCCGGGGCTGCTGCCGGGCTTCGAGCCGGTGAAGGTGCGGCAGCTGCTGAACTACACGAGCGGTCTGCGGTCCGCCGACGGTCCGGGGGACACCTTCGCGGACGAGTACGCCCACCGCTTCGACGTGGTCGATCCGCACGCGCTGATCGCCGACGCGGTCGCGAAGGGTCCGGAGTTCAGGCCGGGCGAGAAGCAGCGTTACAGCAACATCCACTACACCGTGCTGGGCGTGCTGATCGAGAAGGTGACGGGGACGGCGTACGAGAGGGCCGTCGGGGACCGGGTCCTCAAGCCGCTCGGCCTGCGCCACACCTCGTTCCCGTCGCGCACCCAGAACCGCATACCGGGCCCGTACAACCACGGCTACCAGGCGGTGGCGGCGGCCGACGGGAGCCGCTCGCTGGTGGACGTGTCGGAGTGGAACTCCTCGTCCAACTGGGCCGCGGGGGACTTGATGTCGACCACGGCGGACCTGGAGCGCTTCACGGTGGCGCTGTTCGCCGGCAGGGTCGTCCCGAGGGCGCAGCTGGAGGAGATGTTCACGGTGCCCGACGTCCCGGACGCCGCGAGCGAGACCGGCGCGCACGCGGTACAGACGGCGGGCCTGAAGGAGTTCGTGCTGCCGGACGGCACGAAGCTGTACGGCAAGACGGGCTCGCGGCACGGCTACAGCACGGTCATCGGCGGCACCCGCGACCTGTCCCGCACCCTGGTCTACTCGGTCAACTCCACCGACGCCAAGGGGCGGGACATGAACCCGGTGGCCTACGGCATCATCGGCGCGGCCTTCGCCAGGTAGCCGGCGCCCTCCGCCGCCTCGAGCGCCTCCAGCCGCTTGATCAGGCGGCGCAGCGCGATCAGCGGGAGGATGCCGAAGACCCCGAAGGCCATGATCACAGTCCGACGATGGCGTTCCAGCGCTTGGCGAGGGCGGGGCGTTCGGCGGAGGAGATGTCCCGGGCCACGGCGAGGCGGCGGCGCATGGCGTCGTCGGGGAAGATCAGCGGGTTCTCCGCCAGTCGGGCCGTCTCCCGGTCCGGCGAGGCGGCCAGTACCTCGCGGGCGGCGGGCACCGGGCAGACGTAGTTGACCGCGGCCGCGAGCTCCGCTGCCACCACCGGGTCGTAGTAGTGGTCGACGAGGGCCTCCGCGTTGGCCTTGTGCCGGGCGAGGTTGGGGACGAGCAGGCTTTCGGCCCACAGTTCGCCGCCCTCCTCGGGGACCACGAACTCGATGTCGGGGTTGTCGGCCCGGAGCTGGATGGCGTCACCCGAGTAGGCCTGGCAGGCGAGGACGTCGCCCTTGCCGAGGTCGGAGGTGTAGTCGTTGCCGGTGAAGCGGCGGATGTGCTTCCTGCGGACCATGTCCTCGACCTGGTCGCACATCCGGTGGAAGTCGGATGCGGTCCAGCGGGTGACGTCGGTGCCGTTGCCCTGCATCAGCAGGGAGAAGGACTCGTCCAGGCCCGAGAAGAGGGTCACCTTGCCCGCCAGGTCGGGGTGCCAGAGGTCCTTGACGGACTTGATCTCCCGGCCCAGGGCCCTGCGGTTGTAGGCGATGCCGGTGATCCCCGACTGCCAGGGGACGGTGTGCAGCCGGCCCTCGTCGAAGGCGGGCGAGCGCAGCTGCGGGTCGAGGTGCCTGGCGACGTTGGACTGCGCCGAGCGGTCCATCTTCTGGGCCCATCCCAGGTGGACGAAGCGGGCGGCCATCCAGTCGCTGACCACGACGAGGTCGTGGCCGGTCGCCTGGTGGTTCATCAGGGCCGGGCTGACCTTGCCGAAGAACTCGTCGTTGTCGTTGATCTCCTCGGTGTAGCGGACCTGGATGCCGGTCTTGCGGGTGAAGGCCTCCAGGGTCGGACGGCTCTCCTCGTCCTCGTCGTCGGTGTCGATGTAGAGCGGCCAGTTGGAGAAGGCGAGAGCACGGTCGCGGTCCGAGAGGTCCGGGGCCCGCCGCCGGTCCTCCGGGACGTACGCGGCGGGCACGCCGCAGCCGGCGAGGGCGGCGAGCAGGCCCGCGGCACCGAGGCCGCGCAGCGCCGCGCGACGGGAGGGGAGTTCAGGCATGGCCAAAGCCTCGGACAACGCGAAGGGGCGGGCAATAGACAAGATGTCTACTGCCCGCCCCGTCAGGGCTCTTCGGTGATCAGTGCGCCGCCGCCCGGGCGGCGGCCGCGGATCAGGCGTCGAGCGAGGTCATCACGTGCTTGATGCGGGTGTAGTCCTCGAAGCCGTAGGCGGAGAGGTCCTTGCCGTAGCCGGACTTCTTGAAGCCGCCGTGCGGCATCTCGGCGACGAGCGGGATGTGGGTGTTGATCCACACGCAGCCGAAGTCGAGGTTCTTGGACATGCGCATCGCGCGGGCGTGGTCCTTGGTCCACACGGAGGACGCGAGGGCGAACTCGACGCCGTTCGCGAACTCCAGGGCCTGGGCCTCGTCGGTGAAGGACTGGACGGTGATGACGGGGCCGAAGACCTCGTTCTGGATGATCTCGTCGTCCTGCTTCAGGCCGGAGACGACGGTCGGGGCGTAGAAGTAGCCCTTCTCGCCGACCCGGTGGCCGCCGGCCTCGACCTTGGCGTGGGCCGGGAGGCGGTCGACGAAGCCCGCGACCTGCGCCAGCTGGTTCGGGTTGTTCAGCGGGCCGTAGAGCACGTCCTCGTCGTCCGGCTGACCGGTCTTGGTGTCCGCGGCGGCCTTGGCCAGCGCGGCCACGAACTCGTCGTGGATCGACTCGTGCACGAGCACCCGGGTGGCGGCCGTACAGTCCTGGCCGGCGTTGAAGTAGCCGGCGACCGCGATGTCCTCGACGGCCTTGGCCAGGTCGGCGTCCTGGAAGACCACGACGGGGGCCTTGCCGCCGAGCTCCAGGTGGACGCGCTTGACGTCCTTGGAGGCGCTCTCGGCGACCTGCATGCCCGCGCGCACCGAGCCGGTGATGGAGGCCATCGCCGGGGTGGAGTGCTCGACCATGGCCTTGCCGGTCTCGCGGTCGCCGCAGACGACGTTGAAGACGCCCTTGGGCAGGATCGAGTCGATGATCTCCGCCATCAGGACGGTGGAGGCCGGGGTGGTGTCCGAGGGCTTGAGGACGACGGTGTTGCCCGCGGCGATCGCCGGGGCGAACTTCCACACGGCCATCATCATCGGGTAGTTCCACGGCGCCACCTGGGCGCAGACGCCGACCGGCTCGCGGCGGATGATCGAGGTCATCCCGTCCATGTACTCGCCGGCCGAGCGACCCTCCAGCAGGCGCGCGGCGCCCGCGAAGAAGCGGATCTGGTCCACCATCGGCGGGAGCTCCTCGCTGGCCGTCAGGCCCAGCGGCTTGCCGGTGTTCTCCGACTCGGCGGCGACGAGCTCGTCGGCGCGCGCCTCGAAGGCGTCCGCGATCTTCAGCAGGGCCTTCTGGCGCTCCGAGGGCGTGGTGTCACGCCAGCCCGGGAAGGCCGCCGCGGCGGCGGCCATGGCGGCGTCGACGTCGGCCTGGCCCGAGAGCGGGGCGGTGGCGTACACCTCGCCGGTCGCGGGGTTGACCACGTCGGTGGTCCGCCCGTCGGCGGCGTCCTTGAACTCCCCGCCGATGTAGTTGCGCAGACGACGCAGTTCGGTGGTCACTACAGCCACTCTCCTGATCACATGTCCAATGATTGAGACGACCTGCCAAGCCTAGCTCCTCCGGTGACGCTTTCGACAGAGCCGGACCTGACCAACTACGAAATCCGTGAAATCAGAGACCCCTCACAACGGATTTCATCGATTACGGGTTGCGGAACGGACGACTCCTCGTGCACAGTGAGGTCGTGGTCAGTCGAAGCGCAGATTCCAGGAACAGACAACCGTCCCCTTCGGTCGATGCTGTGTCCCTGGCGATCATCGAGCAACTGCAAGAGGACGGTCGCCGTCCGTATGCATCGATCGGCAAGGCCGTGGGCCTGTCCGAAGCGGCGGTGCGCCAGCGCGTGCAGAAGCTGCTCGACCAGGGCGTCATGCAGATCGTCGCCGTCACCGACCCGCTCACCGTGGGGCTGCGGCGCCAGGCGATGGTCGGCATCAACGTCGAGGGAGACCTCGACCCGGTGGCGGACGCACTGACCGCCATGGCCGAGTGCGAATACGTCGTGATGACCGCGGGGTCGTTCGACCTGATGGTGGAGATCGTCTGCGAGGACGACGACCACCTGCTCGAAACGATCAACAAGAAGATCCGCACGCTCCCCGGCGTGCGATCAACCGAAAGCTTCGTTTACCTGAAGCTGAAGAAGCAGACCTACATGTGGGGAACTCGATAGCCCGTGAGCCAGGACCTCTCCAAAACCGCGTACGACCACCTGTGGATGCACTTCACCCGCATGTCGTCGTACGAGAACGCGCCCGTCCCCACCATCGTGCGGGGTGAGGGCACCTACATCTTCGACGACAAGGGCAAGCGCTACCTGGACGGTCTCGCCGGACTGTTCGTGGTCAACGCCGGTCACGGCCGCAAGGAGCTGGCCGAGGTCGCCTACAAGCAGGCCCAGGAGCTCGCGTTCTTCCCCGTGTGGTCGTACGCGCACCCCAAGGCGGTCGAGCTCGCCGAGCGCCTCGCCGACTACGCCCCGGGCGACCTGAACAAGGTCTTCTTCACCACCGGTGGCGGCGAGGCCGTCGAGACCGCCTGGAAGCTCGCCAAGCAGTACTTCAAGCTGCAGGGCAAGCACACCAAGTACAAGGTCATCTCGCGTGCGGTCGCCTACCACGGCACCCCGCAGGGCGCCCTGTCCATCACCGGTCTGCCGGCCCTGAAGGCCCCCTTCGAGCCGCTGGTCCCCGGCGCGCACAAGGTGCCCAACACCAACATCTACCGCGCCCCGATCCACGGCGACGACCCCGAGGCCTTCGGCCGCTGGGCCGCCGACCAGATCGAGCAGCAGATCCTCTTCGAGGGCCCCGACACCGTCGCGGCCGTCTTCCTGGAGCCCGTGCAGAACGCCGGCGGCTGCTTCCCGCCCCCGCCCGGGTACTTCCAGCGGGTCCGCGAGATCTGCGACACCTACGACGTGCTGCTCGTCTCCGACGAGACCATCTGCGCGTTCGGCCGCCTCGGCACGATGTTCGCCTGTGACAAGTTCGGCTACGTGCCGGACATGATCACCTGCGCCAAGGGCATGACCTCGGGCTACTCCCCGATCGGTGCCTGCATCGTCTCGGACCGCATCGCGGAGCCCTTCTACAAGGGCGACAACACCTTCCTGCACGGCTACACCTTCGGCGGACACCCGGTGTCCTCCGCCGTGGCCATCGCCAACCTCGACATCTTCGACAAGGAAGGCCTGAACCAGCACGTGCTGGACCAGGAGGGCAACTTCTTCAACACCCTGAAGAAGCTGCACGACCTCCCGATCGTCGGCGACGTCCGCGGCAACGGCTTCTTCTACGGCATCGAGCTCGTCAAGGACAAGGTCACCAAGGAGTCCTTCACGGACGAGGAGACCGAGCGCGTGCTCTACGGCTTCCTCTCCAAGGCGCTCTTCGACAACGGCCTGTACTGCCGCGCCGACGACCGTGGCGACCCGGTCATCCAGCTGGCCCCGCCGCTGATCGCCGACCAGGGCACCTTCGACGAGATCGAAGGCATCCTGCGCTCGGTGCTCACCGAGGCGTGGACCAAGCTGTAACCGGCCCGGGGACGCACTAGCCCGAACACACGGCCCGGATCCTCCGTTCGAGTAGAACGCGGGGGTCCGGGCCGTGTGCTGTCCGCTTTCACGACGTTCATCTCCTTACATCTCCTTGCGGTGCCAGTGACCGAAAGGGCTCCGCTTCGTTCCCCCGGACGGAGGTGTACGTCATGGTGGCTCCCCCGGACACGGCCCGGCCCGACCAGGCCCCACCGCAGGACGACCTGCTCTGGGCCCGGTCCCTGCACTACTCCCACGGAGGTACCCCCGGCCTGATCGGGGTCTGCGCCGGAGTCCGCCAGGGCGAGATCCTCGCCGTGACCGGCCCGCGCGGCTGCGGGAAGAGCACCCTGCTGCGCTGTCTGGCCGGGCAGCTGCTGCCCGAGCAGGGCGAGGTGTGGTTCAACAGCGTCCCCGTCCACACCCTGGGCACCGCCGCCCGCGAACGCCTGCGCCGCGACCGGTTCGCGTGGATCGGCCCCGACCCGCAGCTGCTGCCCGAACTCAAGGTCTGGGAGAACGCCGCCCTGCCCCTGCTGATCGGCGGCGCCCCGCACCGCGCCGCACGCCGGGCCGCCCTCGAATGGCTGGAGCGCCTCGACCTCGACCGCTTCGCCGGCAAGCGCCCCGGCGCCCTCAACCGTGCCGAGGCCCAGCGGGTCGCCCTGGTCCGCGCCCTGGTCGCGGAGCCGGCGGTGCTCTTCGCCGACGAGCCGACCGCGCCGCTGCACCGCGCCGAACGCGCACTGCTGCTGCGCACCCTGACCACGGCCGCCCGCTCCCACGGCATCACGGTCCTGCTGGCCACCCACGACGAGGAGGCCGCGTCCTGTGCCGACCGCGCGCTGGCCCTGCTCGACGGCCGGCCGGCCGGAGCCGCGGCCGCCGCCTCTGCCCTCACCACGGAGGACCAGTCCGCGTGCTCGCTCTCCGCCTAGTCCGCGGCTCCCGCCCCCTGGTCCAGCTGCGCCGGCTGCTGGTCGCGGCCGCCTCCGCAGGCAGCGGGTTCCTCCTGCTGTACGTCCTCGCGGACGCGACCGTCCGGCCCGCCGGATCGTTCCCCCGCCTGCTGTGGGCGCTGGTCCCGCTCGCCGCCACCGCCCAGTTCGCGGTGGCCGTCGCCCGCACCGACCCCGCGACCCGGCCCCGCGACGGACTGGACGCCGCCGGGCTGGGCCCCGTACGGCTCACCCTGGTCGCAGCCGTCTCCACCGCCGTCGCGTGCGCCCTCGGCAGCGCCCTCGCCCTGGCCGCCTTCCTCCACCTGAGGGGCGATCTGGCGGGACTGCCCTTCGACGGAGCCGGCGCCCGGCAGCTGCACGCCGACCGGCCGCTGCCGGTGGCCGCCGCTCTCACCCTGCTGGCCCTGGTCCCGCTGACCGCCACCGCGGCCACCGCCCTCGCCCTGCGCCCCCGCCCGCCGCACGCCGGGATGACCCCGCAGACCGGCGTGCCCTGGGGGGTGGCGCTGGCCGCCTGCGGGCTCGCCGCACTGGCGTACGCGCGGCCCGGCGGAGCCGGCGTACCGGCCGGCTGCGCGCTGATCGCGGTCGGGCTGGCCCTCGCCGGTCCGGGACTGGCCTACGCCTGCGGGACCCTGGTGCAGGCCGTCCGGCCGGGGCTGCTGCGGCTGCTGGCCGGGCGCGGCCTCCAGGAGGAGGCGCCCCGGCTGGGACGGCCCCTCGGGGTGCTCACCGCCGTCGGCGCGGCCGCCCTCACCGCCTTCTCCCCGCACGCCCCGGGCGGCCCCCTGACCCCGCTCGGGCCGCTGACCGGCCCCGCCGCGGCCCTCGTCGCCCTGTGCGCGGCCGGGACCCTGCTCACCTCGGCCGTCGAGTCCCGGCAGGCCCGCTCCGCCTCCCGGGAGGCGCTGGCCGGTCTCGGCACCCCGGGCACGGTGCTGCGTACGGCCGCGGCCCTGCGGGCGGCCGCGCTGCTCGCGGCCTCGGCGGGGCTCGGCTGGGGTGTGGCGCAGCTGACGTCGCTGGCCCTGACCCGCTGAGCCGGCCGGCCCTTAGGGTGGGCCGAATGGTCAACGCAGACATCGAGATCGAAACGCTCGCCGAGTTCGACCGGGTCGTCGCCCGCGGGTCCCTGAGCGGCTACCGGATCCAGTCGGTCAACCTCCTGGAGCGGACCTTCGCCCTGCTGTCCGCGGACACCTCCGCGGCCGTGTTCCTGGGCTGCGCGATGGAGCCCGACGCCTCGGCGAAGGTCCGCGCGGACGGGGCGCTCGTCTTCCCGCCGATACCGGACCTGCCGTTCGACCCGTACCGGGGTCTGCTGTACACGGCCGAAGAGCTGTTCACCGGTCTGGCCGAAGGCTACGAAGCCACCCCGGACGCCCGGGCGTACGCCTGGTTCCAGGAGACCAGGTCCGACGGCGACGTCTTCTCCTCGATGCTCCGCTCCCTCCACGACGACGCCATCTCCGACGCGCTCGACGAACACCTCGCGGGCGCCCGCGTGATCGGCGTCATGGGCGGCCACGCCATGGCCCGCGGCGGTACGGACTACCGCGGCGCGGCGGAGCTGGGCCGGACGCTGGCCCGGTCCGGGCTGACGGTCGCCACCGGCGGCGGCCCCGGCGCGATGGAAGCCGCCAACCTGGGCGCCTACCTGGCGCCCGCGCCGGACGGGGCCCTGCCCGAAGCGCTGGAGCTGCTGGCGAAGGTGCCCTCCTTCAGCCCCTCCGTCTCCGACTGGGCGCGCGCGGCCTTCGCCGTACGGGAGCGCTGGCCCCGGGGCGGGGACTCGGTCGGGATCCCCACCTGGTTCTACGGCCACGAGCCGCCGAACGCCTTCGCGGGGCAGATCGCCAAGTACTTCGCCAACGCCACCCGCGAGGACGGGCTGCTGGCCCGGTCCACCGCGGGCGTGGTGTTCCTGCCGGGCGCCGCGGGCACCGTGCAGGAGGTCTTCGACAACGCCACCCCGAACTACTACGAGTCGCGGTCCGAGCCGACCCCGATGGTGCTGGTCGACCGCGCCCACTGGACCGAGCGGCTGCCGGTCTGGCCGCTGCTGCGGGCGCTGGCGTCGGGCCGGCCCATGGAGTCGCGGATCGCGCTGGTGGACTCGGTGGACGAGGTCCCGGACGCGCTCGCAGCCATGGCCTGAGCCCCACCCAGGGCAAAGGGCCGGTCAAAGAAATCCCAGGCGGAGGCAACTTCGCGGCCCGTTATGACGTCTGGCAGAGGTACCGCCCTACCTGCCAGACGTTGAACGGAGCCTCCTGTGCTCATAGGCCTGCTGACCGCTGTCGCGGCGTCCATCTGCTACGGGACGGGCTCTGTCCTGCAAGCCGTGGGCTCGCGCCGCGCCGCCCGGATGTCGCCGGCCGCCGCCGGCGTGACCGCCCACGGCGGACCGAACCTGACCTCCACCGCCAAGGCCGCGATGACCTGGGAGTTCATCGTCGGCACCATCCTGGACTTCGTGGGCTTCGCACTGGGCGCGCTGGCGGCCCGCATGCTGCCCCTGTTCCTCTCCCAGACGGTCATCAGCGCCAACCTGGTGATCACCGCCGTCCTCAGCGTGAAGATGCTGGGCATCCGGCTGACCCGCAAGGAATGGACCTCGATCGGTGTCGTCTGCGCGGCGCTGGTGCTGCTGGCGACCGCCGCCGGCCACGAGGGCGACCACCACGCCCCGATGTCCACGCACTGGTGGCTGCTGGCCGTGACCCTGCTGATCATCGTCGGCGGCACCGTGGCCGTACGCTTCCTCGGCGCCCGGGCCGCGATCCTGGCGGGCCTGCTGTCCGGTCTGGCCTTCGGCGCCCTCGGCGTCGGCGTGCGCATCCTCGACGGCGTGGACCCCTTCGACCCGTTCACCCTCGCCACCGACCCGGCGCTGTACGCCATCCTGATCGCCGGCATCGGCGGCATGTACCTGCACACGGTGGCCCTCCAGATCGGCTCGGTCAACGGCGCCACCGCCGCCCTGGTCGTCGGCGAGACGGTCCTCCCGGGCGCGATCGGCGTCCTGTGGCTCGGCGACGCCTCCCGTCCGGGTCTGGCCTGGCTCGCGGTGACCGGCTTCGTGCTGGCCGTCGCCGGCGCCGTCGCGGTGGCCTGGTACGGCAACCACGACGGGGCCGAGGACCCCGCCGGGGAACCCGTTCCGGCACCGGTGTCCTGACCCTCCCGGCCCGGCCCCCGCGGCCGGGCCGGGATTCACTCCCCCGGGGCCCCTGCGGTGGCGGGGGCCCGGCGGGTGCCGCCTGCTGAAGGCATGGAGTCCACCACCGCGCGGATGCGCACGCCACGGGCCGCCGGGACGGCCGGGCTCGTCTTCGCCGTGCTGCTCGCGGTGGCGATCGTGCTGATGAGGCTCGCCATCCCCTCCGGCAGCCCCTCCGACGCCCCCGTCGCCGACTCCGACCGCTGGGCCGTGCGGCTGGCCCTGGAGATCGTCCCCTTCGCCGGGATCTTCTTCCTCTGGTTCATGGGGGCCCTGCGCGCGCACTCCGGCGGCGGCGAGGACCGGTTCGTCGCGGCGGTGTTCCTCGGCAGCGGCTACGTCTTCGTCGGGACCCTCTTCGTCGCCGCCGCCGCGGCGGGCACCGTCCTCCAGGAGACCGTCCCGCCCTCCGGATTCGGCCGCCCCTTCGCGTACGCCGTGCTCACCACGTACGCGATGCGCATGGCGGCCGTCTTCGTCTTCGTGACCTCCACCATGGGGCGCCGCCTGGGCTTCTTCCCGCGCCCGCTGGTCGCGCTGGGCTACGCCACCGGGCTGGTGCTGCTCCTCCTCGGCTCCGGGGTCCCCTGGTCCGAGATGGTCTTCCCGTTCTGGGTGCTCGTCGTCAGCCTGCACGTCCTGCGCACCAACCTGCGCCGGACCGCCTGAGGCCTGGCCCCCGGCAGGCGGCGCGCGGGTCCCGCGCGCATGCTGGAGAACGGGAGGGTGTCGGGGGTCCGTGGGGGTCAACAGGTCACGGAAAGGCTGATGCCCCATGAGGCTTGTCGTGGACCTCAACCGGTGCCAGGGGTACGCGCAGTGCGCGTTCCTCGCGCCGGACGTCTTCGCCATGCACGGCGACGAGTCCCTGCTCTACGACCCGCAGCCCGACGAGGAGCACCGCGAGAACGTCGTCCGCGCCGTCCACGCCTGCCCCGTCCGGGCCATCCTGCTGGATGCGATGAACGGGTCCCTGTCGACCGCGGAGGCGCGTGGTGAGCGGTGACGCAGCCCTGGAACGGCTCAAGCGCGAAGGCCGCATCGTCGTCGTGGGAGCCTCCCTGGCCGGCCTGCGGGCCGCCGAGACCCTGCGCGAGAAGGGGTTCTCCGGATCCCTGACGATGATCGGCGACGAACCCCACGAGCCGTACGACCGGCCCCCGCTGTCCAAGCAGGTCCTGCTCGGCAAGGCGACCGCGGACCGCACGGCCCTGCCCCGGCGCCTGGACATCGACGCCAAGTGGCGGCTCGGCGTACCGGCCGCCGGCCTGGACATGAAGGCCCGCCGGGTCCGCCTCGCCGACGGGGACGAGGTGGAGTACGACCGGCTGCTGATCGCCACCGGCGTCCGCGCCCGGCCGTGGCCCAAGCCGGAGGAGGGCTCCCTCGACGGGGTCTTCGTCCTGCGCACCCGGGACGACGGTGCGGCCCTGGAACGCGCGCTGGCGGCCGGACCCGGCCGGGTCCTCGTCATCGGCGCCGGGTTCACCGGCTCCGAGATCGCCTCCGCCTGCCGGGAACGCGGCCTGGCCGTCACCGTCGCGGAACGCGGCGACGCGCCCCTGGTCGGGGCGCTCGGCGGGGTGGTCGGCGCGGTCGCGGCCGAGATGCACCGCGAGAACGGGGTGGACCTGCGCACCGGCATCATGGTGACGGCCCTGGAGGGCGACTCCTCCGGCAGGGTCCGCGCCGCACACCTCTCCGACGGCACCACGCTGGAGGCGGAGGTGGTGGTCGTCTCGCTCGGCGCCCAGCGCAACACCGAGTGGCTGACCGGGTCCGGCCTCGGCGCCGGTCCGCGCGGCATCGCCTGCGACGCGGGCTGCCGGGCCTTCGACATCTGGGGCATCGTCACCGACGACATCTACGTGGCCGGCGACGTCGCCCGCTCCCCGCACGCCCTCTTCGGCTACCAGTTCCTGTCCCTGGAGCACTGGGGCAACGCCGTCGCCCAGGCCGAGACGGCCGCGCACAACATGCTCAGCGAGAGCGCGGAGCGCCGCCCGCACGTATGGGTACCGGCCTTCTGGTCGTCCCAGTTCGGGGTGAACATCAAGTCGGTCGGGGTCCCCTCGATGGGCACCGAGATCGTCATCACCCAGGGCTCGCGCGCCGAGCGCCGCTTCGTCGGCGTCTACGGCTACCAGGGCCGCGTCATCGGTGCCGTCACCTTCGACCAGTGCCGCTGGCTGGACTTCTACGAGCAGCAGATCGAGCAGACGGCGCCGTTCCCGCCGCCCTACTCGACGGTGGACCGCAGGCCCGAGGGGAACCGGCCGCTGGACGCGGACTTCCCCGACCCGTCGATCCCGACGCACGGCCCGACCATCACCCTGAGCGGCTACTCACCGGCCGACCGGCGGATGAAGTTCACGCCGGCGCACAACTGAGCACGAGGACCTCTCATGACTGAAGGCATCCTGCGGCAGATCCTCGACTACTCCAGCCGGGCCGATCCCTACCCCCTGTACGAGGAGCTCCGCAAGACCCCGGTGTTCCACGACGGCACCGGGCCGTACGTCCTCAGCACGTACCACGAGATCAAGGGCCTGCTGCACGATCCGCGGATCAGCTCCGACTCCCGCAACCTGACGGCGGTCGCCGGGGACCCGCTGAGCGAGACGGGCGAGGACGAGGGGGAGGGCGTCCTGCCGCCCTCCTTCCTGAAGCTGGACCCGCCCGACCACGACCGGCTGCGCCGGATGACGAACCGCCCGTTCGGGCCGCCGCACTCGCCGCGCCGCGTCGAGCAGATGCGCGGTGAGCTGGGCGGCATCGTCAAGGGCCTGATCGACGCGATCGCCAAGGAGGGCGACCCCTCGCGGATCGACCTGGTCGAGGAGTTCTCGTACCCCTTCCCGGTCACGGTGATCTGCCGGCTGCTGGGCGTCCCGCCCGAGGACGAGGCGCGCTTCCACGTCTGGGCCGACACCCTCGCCGCGAGCCTGGACCCCGATCCGGGCGCCGACCCCGCCGAGCGCGCGGACAAGACGAAGGGCGCCCGGATGGAGCTCGGCATGTACCTGGCCGGGCTGATCGAGGAGCGGCGCAAGAACCCCACCGGGGACATGCTGTCGGAGCTGGCGACCGCGCAGGGGCCGGACGGCACCATGACCACCATGGAGGTGCTGAGCACGGCGGCGCTGCTGCTGATCGCGGGGCACGAGACCACCGTCAACCTGATCACGAACGGCATGCTCACCCTGCTGCGGCATCCGGAGCACCTGGCCCGGCTGCGCGCCGAGCCGGACCTGGGCGTGCCGATCGTGGAGGAACTGCTGCGCTACGAGCCGCCCGTGCAGCTGCTGCCGCAGCGCAGCACCCTCTCCGACATCGAGGTGGCGGGGGTGACCATCCCCAAGGGCTCCTCGCTCTGGCTGATCCTGGCCTCCGGCAACCGCGACCCGAAGCGGTTCCCGGACCCGGACCGGTTCGACCCGGACCGCCAGGACGTCCAGCACCTGGGCCTCGGCAGCGGCATCCACAGCTGCTTCGGCGCGCCGCTGGCCCGGCTGGAGGCGGCACTGGCGCTGAGCGAGCTGGCCCGCAGGCTGGAGAACCCCCGGCTGCTGGAGGACCCGCCGCCCTACCGGCAGAACGCGGTCCTGCGCGGCCCCCGCCACCTGCCGATCGCCGTCGACGGGATCCGGGACTAGAACCCCCGGGGACTGGGCAGGTCAGGAGGCCTCCGGGAGGACGACGACCTGCGACGGGCTGAACGCCACCGCGACCCGGTCCCCGACGGCCGGCGCGGTGGCCAGCTCGCACTCGGCCTCCAGTACGGGCCCCGACGCGGGCCTCAGCCGCAGGGCCACGTGCGTGCCGCGGAAGGTCCGGGACTCCACCACGCAGCCCAGGCCCGCCTCGCACAGCACCACCCCGGCGGGGCGGACGAGCAGCCGCCGCTCCCCCTCGGGCGTGCCGGCCGGGACCGGCACCCTGCCCCACGCGGTCGCGGCGGCGGTACCGGCCACCGTGCCCGGGACCACGTTCTCGAAGCCGAGGAAGCGGGCCACGAACTCCGACGCGGGCCGCTGCCACACCTCCAGCGGCGTCCCGGCCTGCGCGATCCGCCCGTCCCGCATCACCACCACCCGGTCGGCCAGCGCGAAGGCCTCGCCCTGGTCGTGGGTGACGGCCAGGACGGTGGTGCCCAGCCGGGAGAACAGCCCCTGGAGCTCGACCACCAGCCGCTCGCGCAGCCCCCGGTCCAACTGGCCGAGCGGCTCGTCCAGCATCAGCAGCCGGGGCGAGGGGGCCAGTGCCCGGGCGAGGGCCACCCGCTGCTGTTCCCCGCCGGAGAGCGAGGAGACGGCGCGGCCCTGGGCCCCCGGGAGCCCGACCAGCTCCAGCAGCTCCTCGACCCGGGCCCCGGACGAGCCCTTCGGGCCGCCCTGCACGCGCAGGCCGAAGGAGACGTTCCCGCCGACGTCCCGGTGCGGGAACAGCTGGTGGTCCTGGAACATCAGGCCCACCCCGCGCCGGTGCACCGGTACGCCGGCCTGGTCGGCCCCGCCGAGCAGCACCCGCCCCGCGGACACCTGCTGGAGGCCGGCCACCACCCGCAGCAGGGTGGACTTGCCGCTGCCGCTGGGGCCCAGCACGCACACGGTCTCGTGTTCGGCCACCTCCAGGTCGACCGCGTCCACGACCACCCGGTCGCCGAAGCGGACCGTCACCCCTTCGAGCCGGAGCAGGGTCATCAGAACTCTCCCGAGGTCTTGTCGGGTCGCAGTCGCTCCAGCACCAGCAGGGACACCGCGCACACCAGCATCAGAATCGTGCTCAGGGCCATCGCCTGCCCGTAGTTCATCTCCCCGGCCCGCCCCAGCAGCCGCGCTACGGCCACCGGCAGCGTCGGGTGGTCGGGCCGGGCGATGAAGACGGTCGCGCCGAACTCGCCCAGCGAGACCGCGAAGGCGAACCCGGCCGCGATCAGCAGGGCCCGCCGCACCAGCGGCAGGTCCACCTCCCGCCAGGCCCGCAGCGGCGAGGCACCGAGCACGGCGGCCGCCTCCCGCAGCCGGGCGTCGACGGCCCGCAGGACCGGCAGCATGGTCCGTACGACGAACGGCACCCCGACCAGCGCCTGCGCGAGCGGCACCAGGATCCACGAGGTCCGCAGGTCCAGCGGCGGCTCGTCCAGGGTGATCAGGAACCCGAAGCCCACCGTCACGGCCGACACCCCGAGCGGCAGCATCAGCAGCGCGTCGAAGCCGCGCACGAAGCGGCCTCCGCGCCGCGTCAGGGCCGCGGCGGCGAGCCCCCCGACCGCCACGGCGATGGCGGTGGCGGCCAGGGCGTACTGGAGGGAGTTCCAGACGGCTTCCAGCGGCGGCACCAGAAACGTTCCGCCGCCCGAGCCCGCGTCCTGCAGCGCCCGGTAGAAGCCGAGGCCGTACCCGCCCGGGGCATCGAAGGACCGCTCCACCAGCACCGCCAGCGGCGCCACCACCAGCAGCGCCACCGACACCAGTACCCCGCCCAGCAGCCCCCGCTGCGCCCAGCCGCGCGGCGGCCGCGCGGTGCGCGCGGGGTCGACGAGCCGCAGTGCGGTCTCCCGCCGGCGCACGGTCCACGCGTGCACCGCGAGGACGGCGGCGATGGCCGCGAACTGCACCATCGTCAGGACGGCGGCGGTCGGCAGGTCCAGCAGCTGCGCCGTCTGCCGGTAGACCTCCACCTCCAGGGTGGCGTACGCCGGCCCGCCCAGGATCTGCACGACGCCGAAGGAGCTGAACGTGAACAGGAACACCATCAGCGAGGCCGCGGCCACCGCCGGCCCCAGCGCGGGCAGCACCACCCGCCGCCACGCCGCGAACCGCCCGGCGCCCAGCACCCGCGCGGCCTCCTCCTGGCGCGGGTCCAGCTGCGCCCAGAGCCCGCCGACGGTCCGCACCACGACGGCGTAGTTGAAGAAGACGTGGGCGAGCAGGATCGCCCACACGGTGGTGTCCAGCCGGACGCCCCCCAGCTCGTCGAGCAGCCCGCCCCGCCCGACCAGCGCCAGGAAGGCACTGCCGACGACCACGGTCGGCAGCACGAAGGGAACGGTGACCAGCGCGCGCAGCAGCCGCTTGCCGGGGAACTCCAGGCGCGCGAAGACGTAGGCGCCGGGCAGTGCGAGGAGCAGGGTGAGGGCGGTGGAGGCGAGCGCCTGCCAGGTGGTGAACCACAGCACGCCGCCGATGTCGGGCCGGGCGAGGACCTCGCCGATCCGGCCGAACTGCCAGCCCTCGTCCGTCTTGAGCCCGCGGCCGACGATCGCGGCGACGGGGTAGGCGAAGAACAGTCCGAAGAAGGCGAGCGGCACGGCCATCAGAGCGAGCCTGACGGCCGTGGCGCGCCCGCCCTCCGCGGGAGGGCGCTCTACTTCACGACGAGCGAGGACCACGTCTTGACCCACTGCTCACGGTTCTTGGCGATGGCCTCCGGAGCGACGTTCTCCGGCTTGTCGACCACGACGCCGTGCTTCGTGAACAGGTCGGGCAGCTTCGCGTCCTTGACCACCGGGTTCACGAACATCTGGAGCGGCATGTCCTCCTGGAACTTCTTGGAGACCAGGAAGTCGATGAGGGCCTTGCCGCCCTCCTCGTTCTTCGCGCCCTTGAGCAGGCCCGCGAACTCCACCTGGCGGAAGCAGGTGCCGGTGGCCACGCCCGTGGGCGCCTCGGCCGGCTGCGGCTCGCCGTAGAGGACCTCGACCGGCGGGCTGGAGGCGTAGGAGACGACCAGCGGGCGGTCGCCCTTGGCCTTCTTGCCGCCGGCGGAGCCGGAGAAGCGCTCGTTGTAGGCCTGCTCCCAGCCGTCGACGACCTCGACGCCGTTGGCCTTGAGCTTGCTCCAGTAGTCCTTCCAGCCCTCCTCGCCGTACTTGCCGACGGAGGCGAGGAGGAAGCCGAGTCCGGGCGAGGAGGTCGCGGCGTTCTCGGTGACCAGCAGGTTCTTGTACTCCGGCTTGACGAGGTCGTCCAGGGTCTGCGGCGGGGCTGTCTTCTTGTCGGCGAAGTACGCCTTGTCGTAGTTGACGCAGATGTCGCCGGAGTCGACGGGGGTGACGCGGTGCTGCTTGTCGAGCACGAACTCGGGCTTCACCGTGTCCAGGCCCTTGGCCTGGTAGGGGGTGAAGACGCCGTTGTCGAGGGCGCGCGAGAGCAGGGTGTTGTCGACGCCGAAGAAGACGTCGCCGCGCGGGGAGCCCTTGGTGAGGATCTCCTGGTTGAGGGCGGCGCCGGCGTCGCCGGACTTCAGCACCTTGACGGTGTAGCCGCTCTGCTGCTCGAACTCCTTGAGGACCGCATCGGTCACGTTGAAGGAGTCGTGGGAGACGAGCGTGACCGTCTTGGACTTCGGGGCGTCGCTCGCGCCCGCGGACGTGTCCTTGGCGTCGCCGCCGCCGCAGGCGCTGAGCGTGGTCACGCCGAGCGCGGCCGCGAGCGCCGCGCCCGCGATCTTCTTGGTGGTGCTCACTGGTGATTCCTCCTGGGATGACCAGGAGAAGACGCGGCCCCGCCCGGCGCTCTGCGGGAGCGGACGCCGGGCAGGGCGCAACAGCTTGAGTGGTGACCGAACTTCCTACCCCGAATGACCGGGGCGAGGTTCAGAGGGTCTGCGGATGACGGATACCGCACTCTCAGCGCTGTGGCGCTCCCCTGTCGGAATATGCAATTGGTTCGGCCACAGGGTACCCCTGCGGCCGATTCACGCCGACCCCTGTCCGGAACGCGGTCGGAATCTAGCGTTCCGAGGCGGCGAGCTGGCCGCACGCGCCGTCGATCTCCTGGCCGCGGGTGTCCCGCACGGTCACGGGCACGCCGTGGCGGGCGATGGCCTCGACGAAGGCCTTCTCGTCCTCGGGGCGCGAGGCCGTCCACTTGGAGCCCGGCGTCGGGTTCAGCGGGATCAGGTTCACGTGCACGCGCTTGCCCTTGAGCAGGCGGCCGAGCAGGTCGCCGCGCCAGGCCTGGTCGTTGATGTCGCGGATCAGGGCGTACTCGATGGAGATCCGGCGGCCGGACTTCTCCGCGTACTCCCAGGCCGCGTCGAGGACCTCGCGGACCTTCCAGCGGGTGTTCACGGGGACGAGGGTGTCGCGCAGCTCGTCGTCCGGGGCGTGCAGGGAGACCGCGAGGCGGCACTTGAAGCCCTCGTCGGCGAACCGCAGCATCGCCGGGACCAGGCCGACGGTGGAGACGGTGATGCCGCGCTGCGACAGGCCCAGGCCGTCGGGCTCCGGGTCGGTGAGGCGGCGGATGGCACCGACGACGCGCTTGTAGTTGGCGAGCGGCTCACCCATGCCCATGAAGACGATGTTGGAGAGCCGGGCCGGGCCGCCGGGGACCTCGCCGTCGCGCAGGGCGCGCATGCCGTCGACGATCTGGTGCACGATCTCGGCGGTGGAGAGGTTGCGGTCCAGGCCCGCCTGGCCGGTGGCGCAGAACGGGCAGTTCATGCCGCAGCCGGCCTGCGAGGAGATGCACATCGTGACCCGGTCCGGGTAGCGCATCAGCACGGACTCGACGAGCGTGCCGTCGTGCAGCTTCCACAGGGTCTTGCGGGTGGTGTCGTTGTCGCAGCTGATGTGCCGCACGACGTTCATGAGCTCCGGCAGCAGCTCCTGCTGGAGCTTCTCGCGCGAGGCGGCGGGGATGTCGGTCCACTCGGCCGGGTCGTGCGCGTAGCGGGCGAAGTAGTGCTGGGAGAGCTGCTTGGCCCGGAAGGGCTTCTCGCCGATCGCGGCCACCGCCTCGCGGCGCTCGGCCGGCGTGAGGTCGGCGAGGTGCCGCGGGGGCTTCTTCGCTCCGCGGGGCGCGACGAAGGTGAGCTCGCCCGGAACGGGACGGGGGGCCATGCTGTACTCCTCGGTACGACGGGGTGGGGGTCACCCCGCGCGTGCAGGGCCGGTCCGCGGCGACTCGGCCGCCGGACGGAAAAGGCGCGCCACGTGCACGTGGCGCGCCCTCCAGGATAACCCGGCCCGGCCCGGTCAGCCGGTGCCGACGAACGCCGCCAGCAGCAGCCAGACCACCGGAGCGGTCGGCAGCAGCGAGTCCAGCCGGTCCATGATGCCTCCGTGGCCCGGGAGCAGCGTGCCCATGTCCTTGATGCCCAGGTCACGCTTGATCATCGACTCGCCGAGGTCGCCCAGGGTGGCGGAGACCGCCACGGCGAGGCCCAGTACCAGGCCCTGCCACCAGGCGCCGTCGTCGATGAGGAACTCCATGCACAGCGCGCCGGCCCCCATCGCGAAGGCCACCGCTCCGAAGAGCCCCTCGCGGGTCTTGCCGGGGCTGATGCGCGGGGCCAGCTTGGTCTTGCCGAAGCGCCAGCCGACCGCGTACGCCCCGGTGTCGCTGACCACGGTCAGCAGCAGGAAGGTCACCACCCGCTGAGGGCCGTCGTCGGGGGTCAGCAGCATCGCGACGAACGTGGCCAGGAAGGGCACGTAGAACGCCGCGAAGACGCCGGCCGTGACGTCCTTGAGGTAGTCCTCGGGGGGCTCGGTCATCCGCCACACGAGGACGGCCAGCGCGGTGAGCGCCATCGCCACCCAGGCGCCCTCGGCCCCGCGGACGTACCCGGCGATGATCATCGCCGCGCCGCCGACCGCGAGCGGGACCAGCGGGGCCTTGATGCCCTTCTTCTCCTGGAGCCGGGAGGTGAGCTCCCACAGGCCGACCACGACCGCGACGACGATGACGCCGACGAAGACGGCCTTGACGATGAACAGCGAAGCGAAGATCACCGCACCGAGGCCGACGCCGACCCCTATGGCGGCACGCAGATCCCGCCCCGCGCGCTTCTTCTGCGGCGGGGGCGAGGCGTCCTGCGGGGCCTGCGGAGGCGGAGGCGGGGGGCTGGGCATGGGCTCCTGCAACGGCGTCTCGGCGCGGAACGGGGGGCCGCCGACGAAGGCGGCCCCCCGATCGCGTGCTTCCCGGTCGTCGAAGGCACGGCCGGCGGCATCGGGCACGATGGGCATGGGCGCAGTCTGCGGGCCCACCAGCGCATCGTATGCGGGACCCGCCGGAACCGGCTCAGCGGCCCAGGGAGAGTCGTTCATCAGACCTCGAGGAGCTCGGCTTCCTTGTGCTTGAGCAGCTCGTCCACCTGCGCGACGTACTTCGCGGTGGTGTCATCGAGCTCCTTCTCGGCGCGGCGCACCTCGTCCTCGCCGGCCTCCTTGTCCTTGATCAGCTTGTCGAGGGCGTCCTTGGCCTTGCGGCGCACGGAGCGGATGGAGACCCGGGAGTCCTCGGCCTTGGTCTTGGCGACCTTGATGAACTCCTTGCGGCGGTCCTGCGTCAGCTCCGGGAAGGTCACCCGGATGATGCGGCCGTCGTTGCTCGGGTTGACACCGAGGTCGGAGTCGCGGATCGCCTGCTCGATGTTGCGCAGCGCGGAGGCGTCGAACGGCGTCACGATCGCCATGCGCGGCTCGGGCACGGCGAAGGAGGCGAGCTGGTTGATGGGCGTGATGGCGCCGTAGTAGTCCGCCACGATCTTGTTGAACATCGCCGGGTGCGCACGGCCGGTGCGGATCGCGGCGAAGTCTTCCTTGGCGACGACGACGGCCTTCTCCATCTTCTCCTCGGCCTCGAGGAGGATTTCTTCGATCACCACGTGCTCCTGCATGTCAGATTTGGATGGTTCAGGCGGGCGCGGGCGGTCCGGGCCGCCCGGACCGGACCCCTGCGGGTCCGGCTCGGTGGGCTCAGGCCCGGGTGCCCTGGTCGCTTACGAGCGTGCCGATCTTCTCACCCTTGACGGCGCGGGCGATATTGCCTTCGGCCAGCAGCTCGAAGACCAGGATCGGCAGCTGGTTGTCGCGGCACAGCGTGATGGCCGTGGCGTCGGCGACCTTGAGGTCCCGGGACAGCACCTCGCTGTACTCCAGCGCGTCGAACTTCACCGCGTCCGGATTGGTCTTCGGGTCGGAGTCGTAGACCCCGTCGACACCGTTCTTGCCCATGAGGAGGGCTTCGGCGTCGATCTCCAGGGCACGCTGGGCGGCCGTGGTGTCGGTGGAGAAGTAGGGCATGCCCATGCCCGCGCCGAAGATGACGACGCGGCCCTTCTCCAGGTGGCGCACGGCGCGCAGCGGGATGTACGGCTCCGCGACCTGCCCCATGGTGATGGCGGTCTGGACCCGGCTGTCGATGCCCTCCTTCTCCAGGAAGTCCTGGAGGGCGAGGCAGTTCATGACGGTTCCGAGCATGCCCATGTAGTCGGACCGGGCCCGGTCCATGCCGCGCTGCTGAAGCTCCGCGCCGCGGAAGAAGTTGCCGCCGCCGATGACGACCGCGATCTCGGCCCCGTCGCGGACCACGGCCGCGATCTCGCGGGCGATGGCGTGCACGACGTCGGGGTCGACACCCAGTCCGCCGCCGCCGGAGAAGGCTTCGCCGGACAGCTTCAGCATGAAGCGGCGACCCTTCTTCTCGTGGTCGCTCTTGTCGTCGGATGCGGTGTGGGGGTCCACGCCCTGATTCATGGAGATCTCCTCGTGCACATACGAAGAAGGCCATTGCCGGTGGGTCCTCGCGGTTCCCTCTGCGGCAATGGCCTCCTCGTCAGATCTGCGGTCGTCCTGCGCGAGCGCGGACGACTGCTTCAGACCCTATCGGGGTCCGGTGTCCGTCGTGTACGGACGGACTCAGATGCCGACCTTGATGCGGGCGAAGCGCTTCAGGGTGACACCGGCCTCGTCCAGAACCTTCTGGACGGACTTCTTGTTGTCCAGCGCGTACGGCTGGCCGAGCAGCGTGGCGTCCTTGAAGAAGCCGTTGACGCGACCCTCGACGATCTTGGCGATCGCGGCCTCGGGCTTGCCCTCGGCGCGGGTGGTCTCCTCGGCGACGCGGCGCTCGGACTCGACGACCTCGGCCGGGACGTCCTCGGCGGTCAGGTACTTCGGCGAGAACGCGGCGATGTGCTGGGCGATGCCCTTGGCCAGGTCGGCGTCGGCCTTGTCCAGCTCGACCAGGACACCGATCTGCGGGGGCAGGTCGGGCATGGTGCGGTGCATGTAGGAGGCCACGAAGGCACCCTGGTACGCGGCGAAGCGGTCCAGGACGATCTTCTCGCCGAGGTTGGCGTTGGCCTCGTCCACGAACGCCTGGACGGTCTTGCCGGCCTCGATCTCGGACGCCAGCAGCGCCTCGATGTCCGCCGGCTTGGTGGCGGCCACGTGGGCGGCGAGCTGGTCGGCGACGGCCAGGAACTTCGGGCTCTTGGCGACGAAGTCCGTCTCGCACTTGAGCTCGACGAGCACGCCGGAGGTGGCGTCCTCGGAGATCAGGGAGGTGACGGCACCGTTCTCGGCGGAACGGCCCTCGCGCTTGGCGACACCCTTCAGGCCCTTGATACGCAGGGCCTCGACGGCCTTGTCGACGTCGCCGTCGGACTCGACGAGGGCCTTCTTGCAGTCCATCATGCCGGCGCCGGTGAGCTCGCGGAGCTTCTTGACGTCAGCGGCGGTGTAGTTCGCCATGAGTCTGTGATTCTCTCTCGAAGTCGTAGATCTACGGGTGAACGGCGGAGGAGCGCGCTCGTGGCGCGGCTCCCCCGCCGTCATCGTCCGTGCTGTGAGTGCCCGGCGGGTGAACGCCGGGCGCTCTCAGTGGGTCAGGCCTGCTCGGCGTCCGCGGCCGGGGCCTCGGCCTCGGCCTCGGCGGCCGGAGCCTCGGCAGCCGGGGCCTCGGCGGCGGGGGCCTCGGCGTCAGCCTTCTTCTCACCCTCGAGCAGGTCGCGCTCCCACTCGGCGAGCGGCTCGGCGGCGGCCTTCTCGCCCGGCTTCGAGTCGCCGGTCGCGGCGCCGGAGCGGGCGATGAGGCCCTCGGCGACGGCGTCGGCGATCACGCGGGTGAGCAGGGTGACGGAGCGGATCGCGTCGTCGTTGCCCGGGATCTTGTAGTCGACCTCGTCGGGGTCGCAGTTGGTGTCGAGGATCGCGACGACCGGGATGTGCAGCTTGCGCGCCTCACCGACGGCGATGTGCTCCTTCTTGGTGTCGACGATCCAGACGGCGCTGGGAACCTTCGACATCTCGCGGATACCACCGAGGGTCTTCTCCAGCTTGGCCTTCTCGCGGGAGAGGACCAGGAGCTCCTTCTTGGTGAGACCCGAGGCGGCGACGTCCTCGAAGTCGATCGCCTCAAGCTCCTTCAGACGCTGGAGGCGCTTGTAGACGGTGGAGAAGTTGGTGAGCATGCCACCCAGCCAGCGCTGGTTGACGTACGGCATGCCGACGCGGGTCGCCTGCTCGGCGATGGCCTCCTGCGCCTGCTTCTTCGTACCGACGAACATGATGGAGCCGCCGTGCGCGACGGTCTCCTTCACGAACTCGTAGGCGCGGTCGATGTACGACAGCGACTGGAGCAGGTCGATGATGTAGATGCCGTTGCGCTCGGTGAAGATGAAGCGCTTCATCTTCGGGTTCCAGCGACGGGTCTGGTGACCGAAGTGGACGCCGCTCTCCAGCAGCTCCCGCATCGTTACGACGGCCATGGCCATCTCCTTGGTTTCTCGGTTTTGGTTCCTGACGCCCCGCCGCGCCCTGCCCCTTGAGGGACCGAGAGACGCTTTCACCTGACCGGAACCGGTCGGCGCTGGGGCGTGCGAAGTCGACCCGGTGACCCGGATCGCCACAAGAAGTGTACGGGACCCGGCGGTATGCCGGGTGACGCCGTTGTCCACACCCCGTCGGCCGTCCACAGGCCCCGGCGGGGCGGCCCGCCCGCGCGCGATCCTGCCGGACATGACGAAACTGCTGCTCATCCTGCTTCTGGTCCTGCCCGGTCCGCTGCCGGGGCCGCTTCCCGCACCCGGGCCCGCGGCCCCCGATCCGGCCCCGTCCGCACCCGTCGCACCGGTGCGCGGCGGGGGCGCGGCGGGCGGGGTGCGGGGCGCGCGCCCGCTGCCCGCGCCGCTGTCCGTGGTGCGCTGGTGGGACCCTCCGCCGACCCCGTACGCGGCCGGCCACCGCGGTGTGGACCTGGCGGCGCCGGCCGGGGCCGAGGTGAGGGCCGTGGGGCCTGGGCGGGTGCACTTCGCCGGGCGGGTGGCGGGGCGGGGGGTGCTCTCGCTCACCCTGCCGGGCGGCCTGCGCACCACGTACGAGCCGGTGCGGCCGCTGGTGGCGCAGGGGGAGACGGTCGAGGCGGGGCAGGTGGTGGCGGTGCTCACGGAGGGCTCCCACTGCCCGGGCCCCTGCCTGCACTGGGGCCTGCTGGCGGGTGAGGACGCCTATCTCAACCCGCTGTCCCTGCTCCCCGCGGCCACGCCCCGGCTGCTGCCGGGAGCTCCCCGGGGAGCACCCGCGCCCGGGCCGGGGGCTGCTCAGGCGGTGACGCCCCGCAGGGCCATGGCGACGGCCGTCTCGGTGATCACGTCCGGGTCCTCGGCGGCGCCGAGCTCGATCCGGCGGGCCGCGGCGTCCACCACGCCCTGGAGCAGCATCGCGGACAGCCTGGGCTCCGGCAGCCCGAGGGCGCCCAGGGCCTCGACGATCATCGCCACCAGGCCCCCGTGGGCGGCGCGGATCTTCTCCCGCGCGCCGGCGTCCAGCTCGCCGGCGGAGATCGCCACCACCGCGCGGTGGCGCCGGTCCCCGATCAGCCCCAGCTGGGTGCGCACGTAGGCCTCGATCTTCGTCTCCGGCGTGGCCGCACGCTCCATCGCCGCCTCGATCTCGGCGGCCCAGACGGGGAAGTCCACCGCGCACAGCTCTTCGACGACGGCCGCGCGGGACCGGAAGTACTCGTACACGGACGACCGGGCGAGCCCGGTCCGCTCCGCGAGGGCGGGGAAGGTCAGGGCTTCCGTCCCGCCTTCGGACAACAGGGAACGGGCGGCGTCCAACAGGGCGCCGCGCTGCATCGACCGGTGCTCGGCCACGGAGGCCGCTCGAATCCTGGGCACGTCACCACTGTACGGAGGTCCCGCAAGGGGTGTCCGCCCCGTCGGCGGGCCGCCGGCGGCTCAGCGGCCGACGTCGGCGAGCTTGGCCCGCAGCTGGAGCACGGACTTGGTGTGGATCTGGCTGACCCGGCTCTCGGTGACGCCCAGCACGTTGCCGATCTCGGCCAGGGTCAGGCCCTCGTAGTAGTAGAGGGTCACCACGGTCTTCTCCCGGTCCGGGAGGGTGTTGATGGCCCGCGCGAGCAGCCGGCGCAGCTCCCGGTCCTCGGCCACCTCGACCGGGTTGTCGGCGGCGGTGTCCTCCAGGGTGTCCATCAGGGAGAGGCGGTCGCCGCCCTCCCCGCCCACGTGCAGCAGCTCTTCCAGGGCGACCACGTTGGCGAGGGACAACTGGCTGAACACCGTGTGGAGTTCCTCCACCGCGATGCCCATCTCCCCGGCCACCTCACCCTCGGTGGGGGTGCGCCGCAGCTGGGCCTCCAGCGTCGCGTAGGCCCGCTCGACGGCCCGCGCCTTCTGCCGCACGGAGCGCGGGATCCAGTCCAGCGCGCGCAGCTCGTCGATCATCGCCCCGCGGATGCGGGTGATGGCGTACGTCTCGAACTTGATGGAGCGTTCGATGTCGAACTTCTCGATCGCGTCGATCAGCCCGAAGACTCCGGAGGAGACGAAGTCGGCCTGCTCCACGTTGGGCGGCAGGCCCACGCTGACGCGGCCGGCGACGTACTTCACCAGGGGCGAGTAGTGCAGGATCAGCTGCTCCCGCAGCCGCTCGTCGCCCGAGTCCTTGTATGAGCGCCAGAGCACCTCCAGGGACGAGGGCGCGGTGGACCGCACACTGCCGCGGGCAGCGGGGGGCACCGCAGCGCGGTCGGACCCTGAGGTGTGCTGGGGCATGCTTCGCCTTTGCCGGAGCCGGATTCCTTGGGAGCGTAGCGTGACGGAAGTGTCGCGGTGCGCGAAGAGTACGGGATGGCACGGGGGCCCAGGGGCGTCCGCCCTCGCGCGGGCGGCCCGGGACCGGCGCCTCGCGCACGGTCCCGGCGAGTGCCACCGGGAGGACCGCGTCTGTCATCGCCGTCACTCTTTCACCGGAACGCCCCAGGTCAACGACCGCCTCGCCGGTCGGCTCCGGATTGCACCCCCTCTCGCGACGTCCGCGGGGTCAACCGCCAGCCGTCGCCCTGCCGTTCGACGAACCCCAGAGAGTGAAGTTCGTACAGTCTGCCGATGACTTCATCGGTGCCGGAGGCCGCGGCGAGGGCGATCTCGTCGAGCCCCGCGGCCCGTCCCGCGGGGAGCGCTTCCAGTACCCGCGCGGCGCCGGGGGCCAGCAGGTCACGGGCGTGCACCGGGCCGCGCCGGGCGGGGGCCAGTTCGCCCATGTCGCCGACGAGTTCGACGATCTCGTCGGCGTCGGTGACGAGCACCGCCTCGCCGCGCAGCAGTTCGTGCACCCCGGCCGAGAGGCCGCTGGTGGCCGGGCCGGGTACGCCCATGGTGAGGCGGCCCAGCTCCTGGGCCCTGCGGGCGGTGACGAGGGAGCCGCTGCGCAGGGCGGCCTCCACGACGACGGTCCCCCGGGTGAGGGCGGCGATGACCCGGTTGCGCAGCACGAACCGGCTCGGGGTGGGGTGGGTGCCGGGCGGCAGTTCGCCCAGGACCAGCCCCTGGCGGGTGATCCGGCCCAGGAGTCCGGCGTGCCCGCGCGGGTAGACCGTGTCCACCCCGCAGGCCAGTACGGCCGCGGTGGCCCCGCCCGAGGCGAGGGCCCCGCGGTGGGCGGCGCCGTCGATCCCGTACGCCGCCCCGGAGACGACCACCCAGCCGCGCTCGGCGAGCCCGGCGGCCAGGGTCTGCGCCATGTGGGCCCCGTACGGGGTGCAGGCCCGGGCCCCGACCACGGCGACCGAGCGCAGGGCCCAGGTCCGCAGGTGCGGGCGGCCCCGCAGCCAGAGGCCTACGGGCCGGGCGTCGCCGAGGTCGTCCAGCTGGGTCGGCCACTCCGCCGAGCCGGGGCACACGAAGCGGACGTCCGCTGCGGCGGCGCTCTCCAGGTCCCGCAGGGGCTCCGCGACGGCGGCCCGCCTGCGGTACCCCGCGAGCCGCTCGGGCCCCACGCCGGTCAGCGGGCCGGGCTCCCGGCCAGGGCCGGTCAGCAGCCCCATCACCGCGGCGGCCCCGAGTTCGCGGATCCAGCGTCCGCCGTGCTCGTCGCCGGGCTCCAGCACCCGGGTCAGCGCGGCCCGGGCCACGAGCTCCGCGCCGGGCCGCTCCCCGGCGCTCACGGTCCCGTCCCCAGGGCCTGGGCCGCGCCCCGGGCGATCCCGGTGCGCAGTTCCAGCGCGACGGCCGCGTCCAGCGCGTCGGGGCGGTCACGGCCCCGCAGGTCGGCGACGGTCCAGGCGACCCGCAGCACCCGGTCCAGGCCCCGGGCGGTGAGCAGTCCGCGCTCCATGTCCCGCTCGGCCAGGGCCAGGGCGCCAGGGCCGGCGGGCCAGCGGGTGCGCAGCTCGTGGCCCGGCACCTCGGAGTTGAGCCGCCACGGGGTGCCGGCGAGCCGGGCGGCGGCCCGGTCGCGGGCCTCGCGGACCCGGTCGGCGACGGCGGCGGTGGGCTCTCCCCGGCCGCCGCGGCCGAGCAGGTCGGAGCGGGTGACGGGCTCCACCTCGACCCGCAGGTCGACCCGGTCGAGCAGCGGCCCGGACAGCCGGGCCTGGTAGCGCCGGATCACCGAGGCGGGGCATTCGCAGCCGGCCCCGGTCAGGGTGTGGCGGCCGCACGGGCAGGGGTTCGCCGCGAGGACCATCAGGAACCGGGCGGGCAGCCGTACCACCCCGGCGGCCCTGGCGATGACCACGTGCCCGGCTTCGAGGGGCTGCCGCAGAGCGTCCAGCACCTTCCCGCTGAACTCGGCGGCCTCGTCGAGGAAGAGCACCCCCCTGTGGGCCAGGGAGACCGCCCCCGGCCTGGGGATCCCGGCCCCGCCGCCGACCAGCGACTGCATGGTCGCGGAGTGGTGCGGGGCGCAGTACGGGGGCCGGCCGACCAGCGGTTCGCCGGGCGGCAGGATTCCCGCGACCGAGTGGACGGCCGTCACCTCCAGGGAGTCCTGTCGGGTGAGCGGCGGCAGCAGCCAGGGCAGCCGCTCGGCGAGCATCGTCTTGCCCGCGCCCGGGGGCCCGCTGAGGAAGAGGTGGTGGCCCCCCGAGGCCGCCACCTCCAGTGCCCGGCGGGCGCCCTGCTGCCCGGCGACGTCGGCGAGGTCGGGGGAGTCCGCGGCCTCTCCCCGGCCCGCGAGGCCCGTCCCGAGCCCGGCGCCGGGGACGACCAGCCCGGCGAGCATCGGATCGGGGCGCCCGGCCTGCGGCGGGGGGTCCTCCTCGGGCACCTCCCCGCCGGTCAGCACCGCGATCAGCTGCCGCAGGCTGCGCACGCCCAGCACCGAGACGTCCGGGACCAGGGTGGCCTCGGCGGCGCACTGCTGCGGCACCACCACCTGCCGGTAGCCGGCCTCCGCGGCGGCGAGCACGGCCGGCAGGATCCCCCGCACCGGGCGCACCCGGCCGTCGAGGCCCAGCTCCCCGATGAGCACGAGGTCGGCGATCCTGCCGGGGTCGACGACCTCGGCGGCCCCCAGCACGGCCGCGGCGACGGCCAAATCGAAATCACCTCAGAGGCACATCTAAACCGTAGGCCGCGGGCGCGTCTCGCCATCGGCGTTGTAGGGGACGACGAGCCCCGTGCCATAGGCGTGCTGGATGTGATCGTTGAGCTCCTGGACGAGCTGCTTGACCTCGGCGTCCGGCCGCACTGCGATGTACAGGCGGTCGGAGGTCTGCACGGGTACGAGTGCGCGGCCCTCGGGAACGAGATCTGAGATGACTACCTGGGGCACGGCCGCGAGCGCCTGATTCGCCTCGTCCTCGGTCTCCGTGCGTACTCCGTGCGACATGCGACCCCCTTGGCGCGCCCTGCATCACAATTCGTCCGTGAGTTCGAACAGGCAGGCGTGATGCAGGCTATCGGACAGCTTCGCCCCCAGGCGGTGAGCCAATAGTGCCGTATTGGACTACCTGTGACTACACCATGCACGCGTGAACTACTCAGCGTTGCCGTTCTACCCAAGGGCATATGCCCGAATCCTTATTCCTGTCGGGTGAACGATTCCAACAGCTTCTGGAGCTGCTCACGCTGAGTAGGCGTCAGAGTCTCGGCGCTCTTCACCAAGGCCCGCGCCTCACCAGACGCTGCCCAGACCACGTCCATGCCGAAGAACTCGGCCGACGCAGCGTCCTGAACACGCCCCAGCGGGACGTCAAGGCCGGCGGCGAGGCCGCGCAGCATGGGGAAGTCGGGAATCTGCACCGCCATGCCAGTAGCAAGCCGGTGCAGCCAGGAGGACTTGACCGTCTGGACGCCGGTCTCCGGATCAACACAGCGGGCCGCGAGACGGTCGTAGCTCAGGCCTAGCACGTCCTTACGGTCGCGCACGAGATCTCTGAGCTGCGAGCGCTCCGTTGCGGATCGATCTTGTGCAGCCATGAGGGTCATCCTGCCACTCCTGCTCTGGCCATGGGTCGACGGGTGTCCAAGTGACCAGTGAGGCGGTCCACCTATACCCCCTAATGGGCGCGGGTCTGCCGTCCCAGCCCTAGGACAGAGTGTCCACTCGATGCAACGGCGCACACCAGGGCGCGTTGGAGACTTTGGCTAAATCCTCACCATCCATCCAAGAGCCTGGACGCAGCGTCCAAGCTGTGCAATGCTTCTCCCATCCAAGCAGTGCAACAACTCACTGCACGAGATGGACGGATGCTGATGTCTGAGCACACGATTCCGCTCTTCCAGCTGGTGAACCGAGACCTCCTGGCCACCCTCATGAAGCGCACCGGTTCGGGCGCTTCCGTGAGTGTCCGGGAGCTGGCCACCCAGGCCGGCGTCTCCCGCAGCACGATCGGGAACCTGCTGTCCGGCAGCCAGGAGGCGGTCTTCGCGCCGACGGCCTGTCAGATCGCAGCAGCGATCGGCGTGGATGTCCTGATTCTGTTCACCCCCACGGGGCGCGCGACGCGGCATTCGGGCCGCGCCACCACGCCGCAGACCGGCCGGCGTCGGCTGGCAGCGGCATGACCGCCACCCCCTTCAGCCGGGCCGACGCAGAGCGGCGCCTCGGACCGGCCGCAGTGGCTGCGGTCCGGGCCCTGGTCGATGCGGCACCCCCGCTGCGGGGCGAAACCCGCATGCAGCTTCAGGCGGTCTTCGCCTCGGCACCGAAGCCGGTGCCGGTGCCGCGCGAGCAGCTCGCTGCCTGACCAACGAAAAGCGGGGCCGCCCGGACGGCCATCCGGACAAGCCCCTCGGCACACCTCACACCCAGAGATCGAGGTACACCGTGAACCACAAGCCTAGCCCGACCAGCCTCCCGACCGGCGGCCGCCGTACGGTCCTGGTCGCCCTCCCGCCCCGGCCCACCGCCCCGGACACGGTCGAGGAGGTACTCCTTGCCGCCGCCCGCGTCATCGCCCGGCTCGGCATCCACCACGGCGACTACGTCCTCGACGCGCTCGGCCTCGACGGACTCGACGTGCCGCTGTACATGCGGCCGATGTCGGTGGTCGGCGCCATCCGGTACGCGGCGACCGGCAACCCGCAGCGCTCCAGCCTGCTCGCCGACCAGGCTGTGAACTTCCTGGCCTTGTCGATCGACGGCGGCCCGGTGCGGCCCGACCTGCTGTCGCTGGAACGGCACGTCGAGGACTGGTCCGACGGTGTCGACCAGGTCGGCGCGGTCGCGCTGCTGGAGTGGGTGGCGACGGCCCCGGAGCGTGCGGCGTGAACGCGCACCGGATGAACGCGGCGGCCGGCGCCCTGCGCATGGCGATGCAGCGCGGCGCGGCCACGCCGGAGGAGCTGGCGTACGACCTGGAGGCGGCGCAGCTGCTTCAGTCGCCGGAGTCCGCCGCCCAGCTGGCCCGGCTGCGGACGGCGTGGCGCTCAGCCCGAGAGCGCGCCTCGCTGGCGGGGGCCCTGTACTTCAGCGAGCAGTCCAACCACCGGCACACGCTGGAGCAGCGGAATGCGCACGTTGCCGAACTGACCCGGCTGCGGGACCGGGTGGCCGAGCTGGAGGAAACGCTCGTCGACCTCACCGAGCCGGACGTGGACGGTGCCGGGCGAACGTACGAGTCGTACCAGCCGAACCCGGAGCCGCTGGAGGACCCGCACGACTCCCCGCTTCACCACGAGTACCGCATCGGCCGTGAGCTGCCGGAGGTGCCCCGTGGCTGACCGCGAGATCACCCCGTACGGCTGCCGCCACTGCGGCACCCCCCGGGGCGAGCACGGCCGCCGGTACCGCGCCGGGGTCGGCATGCACGCCTGGGACAGGCCGACCGACCGCCAGATCCTCGCCCGCATGCAGCACCGCCGCGCCCTCCGCCTCGCCATCAAGGGGACCCGATGACCAACCAGCCGCCCGTGACCGGGCCCATCCTGATCGGCGTCGAGCGCATCCCCGCCGGTGCCACCCTCGACCTCGGCGCGTTCACCTCCCTCGTCGTCAGCGACGTCATCGACGCACTCCTTGACCCGGACGGCGCCCTGTGGGACCTCCTTCACGAGGTCGCCGACCCGCCCAAGCGCGCCGAGGACGACGACGAGCGCCTCGACCGAGAGGAGCTGGAGCGGCTGCTCGTCGAGCGCGCCTCGTCGAAGGTGCCGCTGTACGGTCCGGCGGCCGCGCGGCTCGCCCGCCGGCTCCTGGCCGTGGCCCCGCCGTCGGTGCCGCAGCAGCGTGGGGAGGCGGCGTGAACGCCCTCGACCGCGCCCGTGCCGCCGTCGCCGACAGCCTCCCCGCCCGGTGGCGGGTGGTCTGGCTGGACAACTCGGAGGAGCCGACCGGCATCGCGCCCGTGTGCCCCGACGAGGAGCACGAGGAGGCCGACGGCAGCGTCTACGACTGCTGCCCCGACCCGGCCATCGACACGGAAGACGTGGACCTCGCCGCGTACCTCGTCGCCCTCATCAACGCCGACTTGGGCGGTGGCCGGTGACGCGCCGGGCGTGGCTGCTGGCCGCGCTCCAGGCCGCGCCGGGGCCGGTGACGACGCAGCATGCCGCAGCGCTCCTCGCCGGGTCGCCGTGGCCGACGGCCGGGCGCAATACCGCGCGGAAGGACTTGAGGGACCTCGCCGGCCGTGGGGACCTGCGCATCGTCACCGCCGACGGCCGCCGCGCCTACCTGCCCGAACCGACCAAGAGGAGCGCCGCCGCATGACCGCACCGTACTTCCAGGTGGACCGCACCTACACCGACAACAACGGCTACCGGGCCCCCGAGATCACCACGTACTTCCACGTGGAGCACATCACCGCCCACCCGGAGCGCGGGCACCTCCGCGCGATCGGCTGGTCCAAGTCCGGTGCGCCCGGAGCGAAGTGGAACGGGGACTACCGCGACGAGGTCGACGGCTGGACCGAGCTGTCGAGCCCGCTGATCCCCTCGGAGCCGCTGGTGGTCCGCCGTGTCGACTGCGCCGTCGAACCGGCGCTGGAGGACGAGGACCCCGAGCTGCTCGTGTGCTGCGTCGCGGAGGACGGGCGCCCGGTGGCGCTGCTCCTCGACGACGAGACGCGGGCCAAGCTGCACGGCTGGCTGGGCGGTGGCCAATGACCGAGTCCGTGTTGGCCGGGGCTTCGGCCCCGGCCTCCGGGGCCCGCGTCCTCGGCTGGTTCCCCGCCGGGTCCCCGGAGTGGCACGCCGCGCGGGCGGCCGGGATTGGGGGTTCGGAGATCGCCGCCGTGATGGGCCTGTCCCCGTACGAGTCCCGGTTCTCCCTGTGGCACCGGAAGAAGGGGTTGGTGGCGCCGGTCGAGGAGACCGACGTCATGTACTGGGGGAAGATCCACGAGCCCGCGATCTGCGCCGAGTTCGGCAAGCGGCATCCGGAGTGGCGGGTCGAGGAGGCGCCGACGTACAGCCGCGGGGTGCAGATCGCTAACCCTGACCGGCTGCTGCTCCGGCCCCGCGAGCTCGGGGAGCTGCTGGAGGCGAAGACCTCCCGCGACGACGAGCACTGGGGCGAGCCCGGCACCGACGAGATCCCGGTGCACTACCGGGCCCAGTGCCTGTGGTACCTCGACGTCCTCGGCGCCCGCCGCTGCCACGTCGCGGTGCTGATCGGCCTGTCGGACTACCGGGAGTACGTCGTCGAGTACGACGAGGCCGAGGCCCGCCTCCTGCGGGATGGCGGCGCCGAGTTCATGCGGACGCTCGGGGCCGGCGAGCGGCCGGACATCGACGGGCACAGCGCCACCTACCAGGTTCTCCGGGACCTGCCCGAGGGCCTGGACCTGGTCGACGTCGAGATCCCCACCGCGCTTCGCGACCGCTGGTACGCCGCGCAGGACGCCGGCTGGGCCGCCGAGGACGAGCTGAACGCCTGCCGGGGCGAACTCCTCGACCACATCGGCACCGGCCAGCGCGCCGTCTGCGAGCGCGAGCGGATCGCCACCCGCACCGTCCGCGATGGCCACACCTACCAGCTCCTTCCCGCCCGCACCCGAAGGACCGCCCGATGACTCCCGCCGAACAGATGCTCATCGCTGCCGCCGACCTGAACGCCAAGGTCGCCAGCGCCAAGCGCAGCGGAGAGGCCGTCACCGTGCCGCCCGCCGCCGTCAGCGAACTCGCCTACCTCCTCGAATCCTGCGGCCGCTCAACGGCCCAGGCCGGGGCGATCAACAGCACGAGGAACCCGGCGCTCGTCGAGCACGCCCACGACATCGCCCGCACCTACCTCGGAGAGCTGCCCCGATGACCGATCAGACCGTCTCCAGCGCACTCGCCACCCGGGACACCGGCCCCGGCGCGATGGTCGAGCGCTACCGCGACGACCTCGCCATGGTCATGCCGTCCCACGTCAAGCCCGACACGTTCGTCCGGCTCGCCGTATCCGTCCTGCGCCGCGACCCAAGGCTCGCCGAGGCCGCCTCCAACAACCCGGCCGCCCTCATGGGCGCCCTGTTGGAGGCCGCCCGCCTCGGCCTGGAGCCCGGCACCGAGCAGTACTACCTGACCCCCCGCAAGATGAAAGGCCGCCTCGAGATCCAGGGCATCCGCGGCTACCAAGGCGAGATCGAACTCATCTACCGCGCCGGCGCCGTGTCCTCCGTGATCGTCGAGGTCGTCAGGAAGAACGACACCTTCCGGTACAGCCCCGGCCGGGACGAGCGCCCGCACCACGAGATCGACTGGGACGCCGCGGACCGCGGCCCGCTGCGCCTCGTCTACGCCTACGCGGTGATGAAGGACGGCGCCACCTCCAAGGTCGTCGTCCTCAACCGGGCCCAGGTCATGCAGGCCAAGGCCATGTCGCAGGGCTCTGACAGTGCCTACTCCCCGTGGCAGAAGCACGAGGAGGCCATGTGGATGAAGACGGCCGCCCATCGGCTGACGAAGTGGGTGCCGACCAGCGCCGAGTACATGCGCGAGCAGCTCCGCGCACAGGCCGAGGTCGCCGCCGAACGGCCGAGCCCGACCGCCCCTCTGCCGCAGCCGGCCGGGATCACCGAGACAGACGACGACGCCCCGATCGACGCCGAGTTCGTCGACGAGGAACCGTCCGACTGGCCGCCGACCGCGCAGCCCGGGGCGGGGGCCCGCGCATGAAGTTCGCCGACGTCCGCCGCCTGGCCTTCGACACCGAGACCACCGGCCCCAACCCGACCGAGGACCGCATCGTCACCGCCGCCGTCATCGCCCGCGGTGGGAACCTCCCCGACCGGGCCATGGCCTGGCTCATCAACCCCGGCATCCCGATCCCGGCCGAAGCCACCGAGGTCCACGGCATCAACGACGCGCAGGCCGCCACCGGCGCCGCGCCGGCCGACGCCCTCGACGACATCGCCGACCACCTCGCTAGGGCCATGGCCTACGGCATGCCCATCGTCGCGTTCAACCTGTCGTTCGACTGGACGATCCTCGCCCGCGACCTGGAGCGGCACGGACTGACGCCGATGAGCGCGCGCCTCCCCGAAGGCTTCGTGCCGGGGCTGGTGGACCCGCACGTGATCGACAAGCAGCTCGACCGCTACGTCCAGGGCTCCGGGATGCGGAAGCTCAAGCCCACCTGTGAGCGGTACGGCGTCGAGCTGACCGACTGGCACACCGCCGAGGCCGACGCGCTCGCCGCGCTGCTGATCGCCGAGGCCCAGTTCGAGCGGTACCCGCACCTGAACGACATGGGCCCGGCTCAGCTCTTCGCGGCGCAGCGGGCTTGGCGGGCCGAGCAGCAGGCCGGGTTGCAGGAGTGGTTCCGCACGAAGGCGACGCCGGAGCAGGGCGGCGACCCGAGCAAGGTCATCCGGGGCGAGTGGCCCCTCCTTCCCCAGCAGCAGGACGGAGAGCTGTGATGCGTGTACGAGACCTCATCCGCCGGTTCCGTGGCGACCAGACCCGTGCGGCCGGCGTGATCGCGGGCCAGGCCGTGAAGATCCGCGACCTCGAAGCCCGGCTGGAGACCGCCGAGGCCGCCGTCGTGAAGCTCATGCGGGGCGGCGGCGCGGACATCGACCGCGTCGGGTTCCTCACGACGGAGCTGGAGCGGCGGGCCCGCCAAATCGACCAGCTGCGCGCCGGGGTCGTGGACGACGCGCAAACGGCCGCGCTCCGCTTCGCCCTCCAGCAGGAGCGGGCCGCCGTGCGGGCGCTGGAGTCCAGGCTCGCGATGCTCCAGGCCGCCAACGACGGGATCTCCTCCCCGGCGGTGGCCGCGTGAGCCTCACCGTGACCCCCGCGACCGGGATGCCGCTCACCCTCCCGGCCGCGGGCACCAGTTCCCCCCTCGTCGTGGGCTTGGACCTCTCCCTCACCTCCACCGGCGTCGCCGGGGACGGCTGGACCGACAAGATCCGCACCAAGACCCGCGGGGACGCCCGGATCAGGATCCTGATCATCGAGATCGCCGACTACATCAAGGCCGCCGACCTCGTCGTCATGGAGGGCCCCAGCTTCGGGCACGTCGGACCCCGCAACCCCGAAGACCTCGCCGGTCTGCGGGTGATCGTCCGCCAGTACTGCTACCGGCACCACATTCCGTACGCCGTCATCCCGCCGTCGTCGCTGAAGGTGTACGCCACCGGCAACGGGCGGGCGGAGAAGGGCGAGGTCCGGTCGGCGGTCGCCGACCGCTACGGCCACCTGACCGAGGGCCCCGCCCGGTACGACGAGGCCGACGCTTACGTCGCGATGGCCGCCGGCCACGACTGGCTCGGCAAGCCCTTGAAGGTACTGCCGGAGTCCCACCGGCGGGCGCTCGCCGGCTGCCAGTGGCCGGACTCCCTGAGCGGGGGCGTCCTGTGAAGATCCGCGCCGACATCGCCGAGATGCTCCGCGACGGCCTCACCGACCGGCAGATCGAGAAGCGGCTGCACGTCAATCACACCACCGTGGCCAAGACGCGCGCCGCCCTGGGGATCCCAAAGTTTCCCGGCGGCGGGCGCACCACGTGCACGCTCGCCGAAGCCCTCCTCGCCCGGTCGGAAGACGCCGGCGACGGCCACCGGAAGTGGACCGGCCAGCTGTCTCGCAAGGTGCCCGTCCTCCGCTGGCACGGCCGCCGCACCACCGCCTACCGGGCCGGGTTCGTCGCGCACAACCGTCGGGCCCCGGTCGGGGTCGTCCAGCCCGGTTGTGGCGTGCCGTGGTGCGTCGCCCCGGCGCACATGGACGACACCGCCGCCCGGCAGCGCAACCGCGCCGCCTTCAAGGCCCTGTTCGGAGGTGCCCTGTGATCAGCAAGTCCTACGGGCCACACCGCGCCCCCGAGACCCTCGAACCCGAGCCGAGCTGGGCTGACTCCGCCGCCTGCGCCACGGTCGACCCCGAGCTGATGTACCCCGGCCCCGGCAACCTGCCCGCCTACAAGGAGGCCCGCCGCATCTGCGCGGACTGCCCGGTCCAGGCCGAATGCCTTGCCGACGCCATGGCGTACGAGGGCAACGCGACCAAGAAGTACCGCTACGGAATCCGCGCCGGGCTCAGCCCCGCCGAGCGCGCCGACCGGTACACCCGCAGCCGGAACCAGGCGGCCGCATGACCCCGGCAGCCGCGGCCTGGATCCGCGAGACCGTCCTCGTGCAGTCCGCGCCGTCGTACGGCCCGCGCGCCGGCGGGCCCTGCCCGTGCGACGCCCGGCAGCCGTGCGCGTCCTGCCAGGTCGGCAGCCACGACTCGTGCACGGGGCACCTCGTCGACCGGGAGAAGGGCGTCTACGGGCCGGGGCTCGCGTGGCCGCCCCGGGCCCGGGTTCGGACGGCCGGACCGGAGTGCCGCGCCCGCTGCACCTGCCGGTCCTGCTACCCGCCCCCGCCGCCGCAGCAGCTCGGCCTATTCGGATGACCGACCGCCCTTGCGACGTCCCCACCGGCGGCCACAACGGCCCTTCCCGTCTCTACCCCTGCGGCTGGCGCTGCACCACCCATGCGCCCCGCCCCCGCCCCGTAGGAGCACGCTGATGGAAGCCATCACCCAGCTCATCACCACCGCCTACACCGCAGCCGTGCACGGCGAAGTCGTCCAAGCCGCCGACGCCCTGGACGCCATCGGATTCAGCGTCGACGCCCGCCAGATGTACGGCGTGTGCTGCGCCTTCGCCGAGGCCGGAACCCGCGCCGTGCAGCTCCTCGACCCCACCGGATTCGACCCGGCCAAGGGCGAGATGCTCGCGCTCAGCGAGGTCACGCCGGGAGCGGCCGCCGCGAATCCCCAGACCGCGTGGGCGCAGCGGTTCTTCGTCGCCCATGCCAACCGCGACCCCGAGATGACCAACGCGCTCTACGCCACCGCCATCAAGGCGGGCCCAGACCAGTTCAGCGAATCCGTCGCCGCGCTCCTCCTGGTCGTCGCCAGCCTCGGCCGGGCCGTCCTGGAATCCCGCCGGACGCCCTGACCAACAGCCCGCCCGGACCGGCCGGCGCCCAGGGTTCAACGCCCTGGGCGGGCACCAACCGCCGCCCCACCGAACGAGAGAAGGCTGCACGTGACGATCGACGCGATGCACTGGGTGTGGAACCGGTCCACGACGACCGGGAATCCCCGGCTCGTGCTGCTCGCCATCGCCGACAAGGCGGCCGGGCCCGAGTGCGTCGCCCGCATGGGCACCACCGAGCTGCGGGCCCGGCTCAACACGTCGAAGTCCGTCGTCGTCAAGGCCGTCGACAAGGCCCTCAACTCTGGCGAGCTGGTCATCGTTCAGGAGGCCAAGGGAAGCCGCGCAGCCGCCTACCAGCTGCTCCACGCCGTCGGCTACCGGCGCCCCGCACCTGGCTCTACCGGTCCGGAATCAGGACCCCTAAGTCAGAGCTACCGGTCCGGAATCGAGACCCCTAGCGAACAGCAGGGGTCCGGAATCGAGACCGGTAGCGAAAACGCTAGGGGTCCGGAATCAGGACCGGGGGGGTCCGGAATCGAGACCCCTAGGGGTCCGGAATCAGGACCCCTTCACCAAACCACTCCTACCAGGAGTGAGGGCTTGCCTGAACAGCCCGCCCCCACCACCCCCGGCAGCACCATCCCCGGCTTCGCCCGCGACCTCGTCGACACCATCGGCCGTGCCGGCTACGACACCCTCCGCTGGGGCAACGTCACCGGCCCCGAATGGCTCGTCGTCCACGCCCTCATCAAGAGCCACGGCATCGAGCGCCTCGCCCGCTTCGCCGTCGAACAGTGCCAGCAGCGGCAGATCACCTACGGCCGCTACTTCATCCCCGGGTGGAAGGACCTTGCCCCCGCGCCCGCGCCGGACCCCGAAGGCGTCCACCGCCTCCCCGCGCTCCGCCCCGCACCGGCGCCCGCAGCCAGCCCGGCCGCGGCCCGCCGCAACGCGTCCCGCGACTACCTCGACGAACTGTCCGCCCAACTCCGAGCAGGAGGCGCCCAGTGAACCCCGATCAGATTCCCCAGCTCCTCAAGCAGGTCTCCTACGCCGACCCCCGCGTCCTCCCCGAGGACCGGAAGGAACTTCAGGGCCTGGCCGCACTCTGGGCTGGCGTCCTCATCGACGTCCCCGCCGAGTTCGCCATGTGGGCCGTCGGCCAGCACTACGCCGAGTCCCCGTTCCCCATCAAGCCGTCCGACATCGCCGGCCGCTGGCGAGCCCACGTCCGCGACCGCATGAACCGCCACACCGGAACCCTGGAGCCCGGCCACCACCCCGAGCTCGACCCGGACGACGCCGAGGGCTTCATCCGTGCCCTCCGCACCGAACGCCGCGCCGTAATCATGGGCGAACAGCAGCCGACCCCCCTCAAGGCCATCACCGGCGCCGACGCCGTCCCCGACGAGGTGCAGGAACGCCTCAACCGGATCGGCCGCTACATGCCGGAGGAGGCCCGGAAGGCACTCGCCGCGTACCGGCCCGTCGCAGCCGCCCGCGAGCGCCTCATCCGCACCGGCCAGCCCGACCCCCTTGCCGTGCCCTGCCCCTGGTGCGCCGCCGCCGTAGAGCAGGCCTGCCGCGGCCGCCGGGTCACCCCCGGCCGCGACCCCGAGAGCAAGCGCCAGGGCGCCCGCGCACCGCACCCCTCCCGCACGGACGCCGCCCGCGCCATCTCCTCCTCCGCGCCCGAAGCCGAAAGCCACCCCGACGCCGCCTGACGACCGCACCCGCCTCGTCCGCCCTCGCACACAGGAGACCCGCCATGGCCGTCTGGACCACCGCCTACCTGATCTACGGATTCGAGATCCCCGCCCGCGACACCAGCGACGTCGAGAACGCCCTCCGCCCCCTCACCAGCGACGTCAAATACCTCACCGCCGGCCCGTACGACCGAGACCGCCTCTACCTCGCCACCGCCTCCCACGCCGCCGACCTCGGCACCCCCATCACCTGCGACCTCAACGCCAGCCCCGCCCAGTACGCCCAGTGGCAGGCCGAACTCGACGAGGCCCTCCGCGCCCTCGGCCTCCCGCCCGGCCCCATGCCGGAGTGGCACCTCATCGCCAACCAGGACTGACCGGCCGACCGGAGCCGGTTCCCGCCCTCACGCACACAGGAGAAGCCCTCATGACCGAGCAGCCCATCGACTACACGACGCCCGAAGCGCGAGCCGCTGCCATCGCCCAGCTCCTCGCCGCCGTCGAGACGTCCAGCGACCACAGCGCCCTCAGCCGGATCGCCCGCCGGGCCGGCTTCCTGTGGCGCTGCGCCAGCTGCCGCGAGGACAACTACCCGGGCCGGACGACGTGCCGGTGTGGCGCGCCGCAGCCCGACCGGCTCTGACCCGCCCGCCGGCCGCCCCGCGGGCAGTGCGGGGCGGCCGACCCCACCAGCATCCACCGGAAGGACCCGCACCGTGACGTTCACCTTCACGCCCTCGCCCCTCAACCGGATCCGCGCCGACCGCTCGACCTTCGGCGGCCAGCCCGCCGTCTATCTCAGCCTCGTCGACCACGACGGCCGCGACGCCGCCGTGTTCATCCCCGTGGACCGCCTGGAGGAGGTCATCGCGGGCCTGCGCGAGGTCGCCCGGCAGGCTGGCGGGCAGCCGACCGTCACCCCCGAGGAGGCCGCCGTCCAGGGCGCGTGGAACGCCCTCGGCGACGCCGTCCGCCGCCGGCTCGACAACGCCGAGGAGGCCGGAGCATGAGCCAGCAGCCCGACCACGCCATCGCCGCCCTGCTGCCGCTCCAGCAGCTCATCCAACAGATCGTGCGCGCCACCCCGATCGGCGCCGCTGACCAGCTCGCCGCGGACCTTACCGTGCACACCGCGGTCTGGGTCGGAAAGAACGTCCTGCCCGTGATCACCGCGTCCGAGCGCCAGTTCCTCGCCTTCGCCCTCGACCTCGCCGCCGACCACATGGCCGTCCGCGGTGACGAGTTCACCGACGAGGACGACGCCGCGCTCGCCCGGCTGCGCCAGCTCGCCGAGGGGCAGCCGTGATCCGCATCGTCCTCGGCGGCCTCGCCCTCTGGCTCGTCCTCGGCAGCATCACCGCCACCGCCCTCGCCCGCATCGCCCACAACCTCAAGCGCCGCCACCGATGACCCCCGCCGAAGAACTCCGCGCCGCCGCCGACCGCCTCCTCGACCGCACAGCCGACGCCATCCACAACGACCGCCTCACCTGGGCCACCGGCCACACCCTCGGCAGCCGGTCCCCCGTCGTCGTCGACGACCCGGAACAGCCCAGCGTGCTGATCGAGACCTACGCCGCCCGCCTCGAAGCCGTGAACCGGTACCTCGTCCTCCTCGGCCCCGCCACCGGACTCGCCCTCGCCCACTGGCTCAGCGAGACCGCCGTCGACGTGGCCGCCACCGAAGGGACTGGCGGCGCGCTCCACCCCGAGGGCGGAACCTCCAAGGCCTGGACGGCCGCTCTCGACGTCGCCCGCGCGGTCCTCGGCCAGCCCAGCGGGATCCGGCCGTGACCTGCCCCACCGGCAAGCACCCTTACCGCACCCGCGGCGCAGCCCGCCGGAACCTCCGCACCCTCCGCGCCCGCGGCCGGAGCGAGGTCGCCCCGTACGCGTGCCCGCACTGCCTCGCCTGGCACCTCACCAGCCACCCCAGGAGCAGCCGATGACCGACGGCCCCCGCATCACACCGAACCCGGACGGCGACGGCGTGATCCTCCACCTCCCCGACTTCACCCACCTCGACACGCAGGCCTGGTCCGTTGACATCGGGCTCACCGACGACGCTCTCGCCGCACTCCGGCAGCTCCTCACTGATGGAAGCAGCCGATGACCGGCCAGCTGCCGCCGTGCGCGTACGACCCGGCCGCCTGCGGCTACGACGACGAACCCGGCACCTGCCCCTGCCTCGACTACACCGCCCCGCCCGAAATCTGGGACGAGCCCGACTGCCGGCCCGTCACCGACGTCCCCACCGGGAGCTACCTGTGACCGACCAGCCCGAGCCCATCTGCAAGTTCGAGCAAGGGTGCCACCGCGTCGCACCGTGCGCCCCCGGCTGCGGGGCCCCGCTCCCGGCCGAACCTCAGCCCTCCCGGCACACCGCCGACACGATCACCGACAACGACCTCGACGAGCTGTACATCCGCCTGTGGAACGCACTCGACGCCCGAGACGCCTGGGCAGGCAAAGCCGAGCAGCAGAAGGAACGCGCCGACCAGGCCGAGGCCGCCCTCGCCAAGCGCTGCGCCGCCTGCCCCCGCTGTGACCACGCCTGCCAGTGCGGCCACGACCAGCAGGACCACAGCAGCAGCGGCTGGTGCAACCCGTGCTGGGAGCTGTGCGGCGACACCGGCCACTACCCCTCCGACTGCCCCACCCCGCAGGAGTAGCTATGCCCACCCCGCCCCGCAGGCCCGGCTGGGGACCTGCCGCCGTCCGCGCCTCACAGCAGGCACGCGCCCTCGACCGCATCCGCGCCCTCCACGCCCCCGTGCAGCACGGCCGACGCATCATCTGCGGCCACTGCTCCGGCTACGGGAACGGCAGCTGCGACAACGCCGCCGTCCCGTACCCCTGTCCGACGATCCGCGCCATCGACGACCCCCAGGAGACATCCCCGTGAGCGCTTCACACGCCATCGCCAGCGCCCACCTCGACCTCGTCGTCCGCCACTGGGCCGACCTCCACCAGCTGCGCACCGCCCGCCCCCACGACGCATGGCCCCCCGCGTCCCTCCAGGCCTACCTGCGGACCGTCGACGAGTACGACCCCGCCGACCGCAGCGCCCCCGTCCGGCTCCACGTGATCGACACGATCCGCACCGTCGAGGCCGTCCTCGTCGCCCTCGCGGACCAGATCGCCGCCCGCGTTCAGTCCTCCCCCGTCAGCCCGGCGCCGGCCGACTGGGCCGCCCGCGGCTGGAGCCCCGCCGACCGCGACCGGCGGAACGCCCTGGCCGCCGCCGACTCGGCCGACCTGGCGCGCTGGCCGTACACCGGCACCCGCACCGCTCCGCAGGCTGCTGTCTGGCTCGCTGCCCGCGTCCGGGGCGACGTCGGGCCCTTCCGGCCGCTCACCGGCGCCGAGCTGGACGAGATCACCCGGACGGCTGCCGGGGCCGCCGAGCGGGTCGAGCACGCCCTCGGGATCCGCCGGCGCAGCGTGGGCACCGGCCGGGCGTGCGGCTGCGGCGCCGAGCTACTCCTCGAGGGCGGGGACGGGCGGCCGCCGAGCTTGGTGTGCCGGGCCTGCGCCCGGTCGCTCACGCTGGACTGCGCGGCCGCGTAGCTACTCGGCCCCGGCCTCGGGCGGAGCCGGGGCCTTGGCCGCAGTGACGACGGCCTTCTCGACCTCGTACCGGTTCTGCCCGGTGTCCGCGGCGTGCTTGGTGATCGCCTCGTGCACGGCGGCCGCAGCCTCCGCCCAGGGGCGCCATGCCTCAGCGCTGTACGGGCCGGCGGTGGCCCGAGCCCGCGCCTCGTTGGCTGCGCGCCGCAGCTTGATCAGTTCGTCGGTCAGTTCGATTCCCACCGCGCGATCCTACGGTCCGGGCTCCGGCCCGTCGTCAGGGCTCGCGGTCCACGTCTCGGGCCCGCCGCCGCGCCACTCCATCAGCGGGTCCCCGGCCGAGAGGACGGCATCCGGATCATCCACGCCGACCCTCCGGAGGAACTCCGCGACATCTGCCAGCCCGTACGCGGTGCCGAGGATGGAGTCCTCCCCGTGGACGTGCGCGACGACCCGCCGGCCGCCGGTCGGGGCGGGCGGGTAGACGACGATCCTCGCGCGGTCGGGCACCCCACCAGCCTGCGTCCGGACAGCTCCGGACGCATCCGGACAGCACGGAGCCCCCGATCCATCGGGGACCGGGGGCTCCGCCGTCACGGCTACTCGGCGCCCGCCGCCCGTGGGCGCTTTGAGCCCGAGCCGGAGTACCCCTTCACGATGTCCTGCACGGTGCTGAAGGAGATGCCCAGCTCGGCGCCCACGCTCCGCAAGGACGCGCCCGGCCGCGCGAGGAGCTCGGCGACCGCAGCCTGACGCGCCGTCTTGAGCCTCTTGTTCCGGTCCGGCAGGCCCTTCAGCACCTCGCCCAGCGCGCGCGCCCGCTCTGTCGGATCCGCGATCCCTTCGAGCGCATCGATGGCTTCGAACACCCGCTGCACCTCCTCGCTCACATCCGGTCCCTCCGTTTGGGCGGGCCCACTTCCCAAACTGTAGGGGGTCCCCCTACAGTGATGGAAGTGGCACTCGCTGCTGATACACAACGGCCCCGGCAGAGGTGCAACTCCGCCGGGGCCAGCCATCCACCTGCACGAACAGGGGACAGCCATGACACACCGTACCGACCTCGCCCAGCCGGACGAAGCCCTCCGCCGCGCCCGCGAGGATCTCCCCGTCGCCGCGCAGCTCCTCCACGCCGTCGCCGACCTCATCAGCGACCACCAGCCCGAGCAGCCCCTCACCACCACGGCCCTCGGCCTCGCCTTCAGCTCCGCCGGCGCCAACGTGCTCGCCCAGTACCCCGGCGCCGTCCGAGACGCCGCCCTGCTGAAGGCGCTCGCCGCCCTCGTCGCCCTCGGCGACGGGGACGTCATCACCCAGGGGATCACCGGCGGCGAGTACGCGCTCCGCCTCCGCCTCGCCGCGAGGAACGCGTGATGGCCGAGGACGCCGAAGCCACCGCCGCCGAACTCCTCGCCCGCGCCGCCGACGACTACGCCCGGGCGCAGGCCGCCCGCGACGCCCAGTCGCACCGCACCGCCTGACCCGCCGCCGACCGGCCGGGCCCGCGCTGACCACCCGCGCGGCCCCGGCCCCGCACACCCCGGAGCACCCTCCGTGAAGCGCCCCACCCTGCCGCACACCCCACCCATCCTCTACGGCGCCGCCGCCCTCGCCGTTCTCTCACTCCTCTGGTCCGGCTACGCCATCACCGATCTCATGCAGTCCGGTCGCTTCGGCCTCTCGGTCGCCCTCGCCGGTGACATCGGCTGGATCACCGTCCTCTGGGCCGAGTACCGCGGCATCACCATCCAGATCAAGAGCAAGAGCTACAGCGCAGCCCCCGCCGGCTGGGCCATCGCCCTCGGCGTCGCCGCCCTCCTCGCCCGCCACGGCCACGACGTCGGCGGCGCTGGCCAGATGTACGCCGGCCCGTTCGTCGTCCTCGTCGGCAAGATCGTCTGGACGTTCGCTCTCGCCGCCCTTCGCGACCCGGCCGCGCTCACCGCCGACCAGGAAGCCGAGATCGCGGCCGTGATGCGGGACAGCGAGTACGAGGCCCGCCTCCACGCCGCGCAGCTCGCCGGCGTCGACCGAGCCGCCGACGCCGAGATCGCCCGCATCCGCGCCGAGGCCCGCATCACCCTCGCCCGCGACGACGCCGATGCCGAGATCCGCCTCGAACGCATCGAGAAGCTCCGCGAGATCGAGCGCCGGTCGCCGCTCGCGATCAGCACCAGAAGGGATCGCGAACACAGCGAGCATCACCGCGATCAGATCGCGATCCCCACGCTTCCGCCAGTGGCGAACACCGGCCCCACCAGGGCGAACACCGATCGCGAGCAACCGAGCCTTGCCGATGTCGTTCGCGAACAGATCGCGATCCACGCCGAGAACGCCGACGCCGTTCGCAGCACGCTCGCGAAGCTCCCGGGCGCAAACCCCAAGTCCGTTGCAGCGGCCGTTCGTCGCGCCCGCAGCCAAGCACAGGGGGCCTACAACTGATGGCCGACGCCCGCATCACCCAGATCATCCCGCCCGGCGCGCCGCTCCCTCCGCGGCCGCCGGAGCCTGGCGAGATCCCGCCCTGGCGCCCGACCCCGCCGCCGCCTCCGCCAGCCGAGCCCCGTTGGTACTCCGCGCCCGAGCCCGCGCCGCCGCCCGGCGAGATCGTGCACCGCGTACAGGTCCACCTCGTCTACCCCGAGCCCGAGCCGGAGCCGTCCCGCTGGGAGCGCTTCGCCGCCTGGCTCCGCCGATTCGGCCAGCCCTGGCAGGCCGCAGCCGCGATCACCCTCGCCGTGACCCCCATCCCCGGAGTCGGCTACAGCGCCGCAACCACCTGGGCGTACGTCGTCGACTCGGGCCGCGCCATCGGCCCGTGGCAGCCCTACGCCCTCGGCTGCATCCCCTGCGCCCTCGTCGTCGCCCGCATCCTGCGCCGCGGCGCCACCGTCCGGCTGCTATTCCTCCTCGTCGTCACCGGCTTCGGCGTCTACGGCGCCGTCGACTGGTTCGACGCCGTAACGATCATCACCGGAGTCACCCGATGACCATCGGCCTGTCCGCCGCCGGCTTCGCCCTCTGCGTCTTCGTCGCGTACCTCAACCTGCGCACCTGGTGGAACGGGAGTCGCGATCCCAAGCTCCTGCTGCACTTCGGGCAGGGCAGCCTCATGGGCGCGCTCGCCTCCCTCTGCACCGGCGGCCTCCTCGGCATGCTCGCCGGCTGCACCCGGCAGGGCGTCAGCGCCGCCAGCGACAAGGCCGTCACCGGCCTCACCGGCGTCGGCGCGGGGGAGCCGCTCGCCGCCCGCAGCCTCGCCGGACAGCTCACCCCGATGGGCGCCCTCGTCGTCGCGGTCACGGCCGGGATCACCTTCGCCGCCTACAAGGCGGCCTCGAAGGACGATAAGCGGCGCCTGCTCGGGGGCCTCGTCTTCGGCCTCTGCATGACGATCACCGCCGGTGTCGCCGGTGCCCTCGACGGGCTCCCCGGCCTCGTCAACGACATCGGCGCTGCCGGGAAGCGCGTAGCTGAGGGGGGCTCCCTGTGACCGCCCCCGCCGCCGCCCGGCTCCGGGCAGGATCCGCCCTCGCCTACCGGGCCTACGTGCAGAAGCTCGCCGCGTGGATCGCGGCCGGACGCCGGGCCGACCTCGACGGCTGGCAAGCCGCCCTCGGCTCCTGGCTCCGCATGGGCATCCTTGCCGGACTGGGGTACGCCGCGTTCCAGGCCTTCGCGGGCACGCCGTGGGCGATGTGGACCGTCGCCGCCTGGTGGCTCGTCAGAGCGTGGCGGGCGGGGGCGCAGCACCCCGTGCAGCACGCGCCGGCCGAGGACGAGGCGGGACCCCCAGAAGAGCCCCTCCCCGCCGTCGACATCGCGGCCGCCGCTCGCACGGTTGCGGACGGCGGGCACGGCGCGCACTACGAGGCCCTCGCCGAGCACCTCACCAAGACCACCCGTCGGCCTTGGGATGCGGCCGCCGTCCGAGCCGCCTGCCGGGCCGCCGGGATCCCGCACTGCGGCAGCGTTCGTCAGCGCGGCCGCGGGGTGTCCACCGGCGTCCGGGCTGCCGACCTTCCTACCCCCTCTCCAGCCCCCTCCCCTGCCACGGCCGCAGCTGTAGTTGCCGCAGGTCAGGCGGCGCCTACAGAGGCAGCTACGGCTACAGCTACGGGACCCGAGCTACACGTTGAGGGGGCGCTGCGGATTGTCCGAGAGCCCTCCAGCACCCGGCACTACACCGTGGGCAGGGGGTGAGCGGCATGGAGTACTGCCCCACGTGCGGGTGGTGGACCAAGGGCTGCACCCACTGAAGCCCGATTCTGCACCTAGTTGCAAAACCGGCGGCCGTGCCGCATCCTGAACCTGCGCGTCATCAGCGCGCCCAAAAACCATCCGAAGGCCCCGCCACCGCGCGGGGCCTTCGCGCGTCACAGACCCATCACGACCACCACGCGGCACCACCACCCCGGCGAACATGATCCGATGCGCACACACCACGCCATCACCATCCTGGCCACCGCCGGGCTCCTCGCGCTCACCGGCTGCTCCAGCAGCACCACGGCCAGCCCCGGCCCGTCCGCGTCCTGGGTCCGCGACACCGGCACCGCTCAGCCTGCACCCGGCGCGAGCGGCGCCAGCGCTAACCCTGACGCGGCCCGCTCCGCCGCCGGCCTGCCCGCCGAGCCCAAGGGCCCCCAGCGAAAGGCCTTCCTCGACGGCCTCAACGCCATCGACAAGGACATCGTCCACGGCAAGGACGACAAGGCCATCAGCCGGGGCATCGACACCTGCGCGGCCATCAAGGCCCACACCGGGGACATCCCCAAGCAGGTCGAGCAGACCAACCAGCGGTGGACCAGCCCAACCCATCCGGAAGGACACGGCGAAGCCAAGGCCGCGCAGATCCTCGCCGTCGTCCACACCACCATCTGCCCCACGTACTGACGGGGCCACAGACCACTCCGGTGCGAGTGGGTGCGGGTGCAGCCGCCCGGGACGAGGGCCCCGGGCGGCAACCCCCGCCAGCCGCCGAGGAGGTGACGCCGTGGCCAAGCGCCGCGACCTCACCGCGTACAGCTACCGCAAGCAGCGCGCCCGGTTCCTCGCCGAGTCCGACGTCTGCCACCTCTGCGGCCACGCCGGCGCCGACGTCGTCGACCACGTCATCCCGGTCGCGCAGGGGGCCGACCCCGAGGACACGAGTAACTGGCTTCCCGCCCACGGGGTGGGCCGCTGCCCGACCTGCGGCCGGAACTGCAACGGCGAGAAGGGGAGCAAGGCCCAGGCCGTGAGGCTGAAGACATCACGCGACTGGTACTCATAGTTCACACGCAAGCCTCTGACCTGCACGTATGCGCTGATCGCAAAGTCGCAGGTCAGAAGCGCGCCGGATTTTTTGGAAACGATCTTCTCCCAGCCCCGCGCCCAGCTTTTATTTTTCTCCCCCCGGGCCGGATCCCACCGGGATGATCATGGAGGTGCCGTGTTCACGCCCGAGCAGAAGGCCGCCCTCGGGGCCGCCATCGACCGGCTCCTCGCACTCCCAGCACCCGCCACGTTCCGCGCCCGCACGGCCCCCACGGCGGCGGCGCCGTGCCCCGCCTGTCTGACCGTCGGCGAGCCGTGCACCGGAGGTACCGATGGGCCCCGTTGAAGAAGCCGTCCGCGCCGACGTCGAGGCGCTCGGCGACCTGGCTGGCGTGGAGCCGTCGCTGACCGAGCTGGCCTACCGGCTGGCCGCCGAGGTCGACCTCCTGCCCAGCGAGGACACCAAGCTGCTGCCCAACCTCTCGCGCGAGCTGCGGCTGACGCTCGCCCAGCTGCTGGAGGGACGGGCCGCCGATGACGACGACGACGGCCTTGGAGACCTGGCAGCCCCCGAGTGAGTTCGCCGAGCAGCTGCTGGAGCGGTACGGGCTGACGTGCCCGCCGCGCTGGGGGACGCCGCGGCGCCCGGAGTGGCCGAGCTTGGGGCCGGCGGCGTGCCGGGTGATGGAGGCCCTGGGCTTCACCCCGATGCCGTGGCAGCGGTACGTCCTCGACGTGGGGTTGGAGATCAACCCGGCGACCGGGCTGTTCGCGCACCGCGAGGTCGGGCTGTCCGTGCCGCGCCAGCAGGGCAAGACGCAGCAGATCCTCGCGCTGATGACGCACCGCATCGCGGCGTGGCAGCGGCAGAACGTGGTGTACGCGGCGCAGACCCGCGGCATGGCGAGGCAGCGCTGGGAGGACGAGTTCCTCGTCACCCTGGAAGGGTCATCGCTGGCGCCCCGGGTCCGGGCACGGAAGTCCAACGGCAACGAGGCGATCCTGTGGACGCGGACCCGCAGCAAGCTGGGCATCACCGCGAACACGGAGAAGGCCGGCCACGGCCCGGCGCTCGACCTCGGCGTCATCGACGAGGCGTTCGCGCACGAGGATGACCGGCTGGAGCAGGCGTTCTCGCCCGCGATGCTGACGCGGCCGATGGCCCAGCTGTGGTGGGCGTCCGCGGGCGGCACCGAAAAGAGCGCGTGGCTGAATAAGAAGCGGGCCGCCGGTCGCGCCCTCGTCGAGGAGATGTGGGCCACCGGGCACAGGCCGTCCGTCGCCTACTTCGAGTGGTTCGCGCCGGACGAGATGCCGCGTGACGACCCGGCCACGTGGGCGGCCGCGCTGCCCGCGCTCGGCCACACCGTCACCGAGGCCGTGATCCGCTCCGAGCTGGAGAAGCTCGACCCCGGCGAGTTCGACCGCGCATACCTGAACCGCACGCGCAAGGCCGCTCCGCCGTCCGACCCGAACGTGCCCAAGCAGCACTGGCCGAACCTGGCCGACGAGCAGTCCCGCCCCGGCGACGAACTGGCGCTGGCCGTGGACGTTTCGCAGGACCGGAGCACGGCGACGATCGGGCTGGCCTCCCTCCGGCCGGACGGGCGCCTGCACCTGGAGGTCGTGGACCGCCGGGCCGGCACGGATTGGGTGGTGCCCGCGGTCGTACGGCTGCGGCAGCTCCACCGCCCGGTGGCCGTGGCCATCGCCTCCGCCGGGTCCCCGGCCGGGTCACTCGTCGACGACCTCGTCGCCGCGGGGGTTGACGTGCCAGCCGACAAGGAGCGCCCGGAGTACGGGCACCTGGTCGTGCTCCGGACGAATGACATCGTCGAGGCCTGCGGCCAGCTCGCCGACGCGCTGAACCAGGGCACGGTGGCGCACATCGACCAGGCCCCGTTGACGGCCGCGGTGAACGGGGCGATGACCCGCCCCGTCGGGGACGCATGGGTCCTCGACCGGCGCCGCTCCCTTGCCGACGTGTCGCCGCTCGTCGCGGTCACGCTCGCCCGGTGGGCGCTGCTCACGCGCGGCCCGCTTGTACGCGAGGACTACGAGGTTCTCGATTCGATCTACTGAGGGAGACGCCGTGCGCACTGTGGTGACGACGCTCCTCGACGCGGCCGGCCTGCTGCTGATCGCCGCTGGGGCCGGGGCTGCGCTGTGGCCGTGGACGGCCGGGGGCGCGCTCGGCGTGGCCGGGCTGGTGGTCCTGGGCGGCTCGTGGCTTGCGGCGCGGCAGGACGGGGGGCGGTAGCGGATGAGCCTGTTCAAGCGCCGGTCCATCCAGGGCCCGACGGCCTCCGAGCTGATCCCGCCGCGACTGCCGCAGCATGCGGGCGGGGTGTCGGTCACCTCCGAGTCATCGCTACGGCACAGCGCGGTGTGGGCGTGCCTGCGGCTGCGCGCGAACCTGGTGTCCACGATGCCGGTGGATCTGTACCGAACGGTCGAGGGCCGGGCCGTCGAGGTGCCCAAGCCCCCCGTGCTGGTCAACCCGGGCGGGACGCAGGTCGGCATCAAGGAGTGGCTGTACTCCACGCAGTTCGACCTCGACCGGGCGGGCAACTGCTTCGGCCTGGTCACCGCGCGCGACGGGCTCGGTCTTCCGTCGAGGATCGACCTGGTCCCCCTCGCCGACGTCACGGTGCGGATGAAGGACGGGGTCCGCTCGTACCGGATCGGAGGCCACGACTACGACGCGTCCGAGGTGTGGCACGAGCGGCAGTACACGATGGCCGGCCTCCCGGTCGGCCTCTCCCCGATCGCGTACGCCGCGTGGTCCATCGGTGAGTACCTGTCGGTGCAGCAGTTCGCGCTGGACTGGTTCGGCAACGGGGCGGTGCCCAGCGCGCACCTGAAGAACACCGCGAAGACCATCGACCCCAAGACCGCGACCGAGGTGAAGCAGCGCTTCAAGGCGGCCACCGCGAGCGGGGACCTGTTCGTGACCGGGCAGGACTGGGAGTACAAGATGATCCAGGCCGAGGCTGCGGGCGCGGACTGGATCGAGGCGAAGCGGTTCGGCATCGGCGACATCGCCCGGTTCTTCGACGTGCCCGGGGACCTGATCGACGCCGGCGCGAACGGGTCGATGACCTACGCCAACATCAGCCAGCGCAACCTCCAGTTCCTGGTGATGAACCTCGGCCCCACCGTGATCCGCCGCGAGGACGCCCTGTCGTCCCTGTCGTCCCGGCCCCGGTACGTGAAGCTCAACACCGACGCGCTGCTCCGCATGGACCCCGCTGCCCGCGCAGCGATGTTCGCCACGCAGATCAACTCCCGGCAGCTCGCCCCGTCCGAGGCACGGGAGCTGGAGGACCGGGCCCCGTTCACGGACGCCCAGCTCGGCGAGTTCGACCGGCTGTTCGGCACGAAGAACCCCGCCCCCACTGCGGCGGCCGCACCGACAGGAGCATCGACATGACCGACCTGGCCAGCCTGCGGGCGCAGGCCGCAGCCGCCCGCCGTTCCGCTGCGGGCTCCGCCGAGATGCGCCTCCCGCGCGACCGGCCCACGGAACAGCCCGTCCGCTTCACCTCCCAGCTGCGCGCCAAGAAGGTGCTGCGCGACGAGATGGAGTGGTACGAGGTCGAGGGCTACGCCTCCTCGTTCGAGCGCGGCTACGAGATGTGGGACGCGTTCGGCCCCTACACCGAGGTCGTCACCAAGGGCGCCGCCGACAAGACCCTCGCAGCCGACCCCGAGGTGGTGTTCCGTTTCAACCACGGCGGGACCCCGATGGCGTCGACGAGGAACGGCCGGCTCCAGCTGTGGGCCGACGACGCCGGCCTCGGTCAGCGCGCCTGGCTCAACCCCAAGCGGGCGGACGTGCAGCTGCTCGTCCAGGCCATCGAGGACGCGGACGTGCGCGAGCAGTCGTTCATGTTCCGCATCACCGAGGGGACGTGGTCCCCGGACTACACCGAGTACCGGATCAACAGCTTCGACCTGGAGCGCGGGGACGTTGGCCCGGTGACCTACGGCGCGAACCCGCACACCTCGGTGTCGGCGCGCTCGGGCGAGTTCCTCGCCTCCATCGACCACCTGTCCCCGCTGGTCGCCCGTGAGGCGCTCGCGCGCCTCTCCGAGCGCGCCGACCTGCGGGCCCCCCAGCCTGCCGCGCCGACGACGCCGGCTGCGGCCCCGGCCCAGGGCCGTTCGATCGCCATGGTCCGGGCCCGGTTCCTCGCCCAGCTCGGCGACGACTGATCAACCCCAGCTCTACCCTCCAGCACGCCATCCGGCAGATCGCCCGGAGGCGGGACTCGCCACGCCCGGCAGACGCCCCGGGCCCGCCGCGCGCAGTCGCGCTGACCCACCACCATCCCGATCTACCGGAAGGCACCGACATGCCCGGAACCATCGACGACCTCATCGCCTCGATCGAGGTCGAACTCGAAGCGGCGCACAAGCGCTCGAAGAAGTGCGGCGCGGAGATTCAGCTCATCCTCGACAAGGCCCAGCAGGACGGCCGGTCCGCACTGTCCGTCGAGGAGGACGAGCGGATCACCGAGCTGTTCGCCGCCCGTGACCAGGCCAAGAGCGACGTCACCGGCATCGAGAACAAGCTCGCCAACGCCAACAAGATCAAGGCCGAGGAGATGGAGCGCGCCGAGCAGCAGCGCACCAGCGCCCCGACCCAGGTCCGGCGTCCGTCCTACGACCAGGTCGCCCGCGTGGGCCGCGAGGAGCGGACCTACCGCAAGGACGAGGACCCCCACGGCAAGGGGTTCCTAATGGACCTGTCCCGGCAGTTCCTGTACCAGGACGTGGAGGCGGCGTCCCGCCTCGCGCGGCACATGCAGGAGGAGCGGGTCGAGCGCGCCGAGTACTTCCAGCGGTCCGTGGGCACCGGCGCGTTCGCCGGTCTGACTGTGCCCCAGTACCTGACCGATCTGTACGCCCCGGCGACCGCCAACCTGCGCCCGTTCGCGGATGCCTGCAACCGCCACCCCCTGCCGCAGTCCGGCATGTCGGTCAACATCAGCCGGATCACGACCTCGTCGAGCGCCGCGCTCCAGGCCTCGGAGAACGCGGCCGTGTCCGAGACGGACATGGACGACACGCTCCTCACGGTCAACGTGCAGACCGCGGCCGGCCAGCAGACGATCAGTCGGCAGGCCATCGACCGCGGCACCGGCATCGAGGACGTCGTGTTCCAGGATCTGTTCAACCGGGTCGCGACCACGGTGGACTCGGCCCTGCTGAACCAGGCCACGAACGGCATGACCAACGTGGCCGCGGCCGTGTCGTACACCGACGCGAACCCGACCGGCGCCGAGCTGTACCCGAAGATCCTCGGGGCGGCCGCGGGCGGCGAGGCCGCGCTCCTGGCCATGGGGAAGCCCAACCTGGCGGTCATGCACTCGCGGCGCTGGTACTGGCTGACGTCGCAGATGTCCGCCACGTGGCCGATGGTCAACTGGACCAACCTCCCCGTGCAGGCTGCCGGGCAGGCCAACCCGAACAGCTCGTACGGGTCCGGGGCCCGCGGCGTGCTGCCGTGCGGCCTGGAGGTCATCGTCGACAACAACATCGCGACGAACCTCGGCGCCGGCACCAACGAGGACGAGATCTATGTGGTCCCCTCTTCCGAGTGCCACCTCTGGGAGGACCCGGGCGCCCCGATGTTCATCCGGGCCGAGCAGGCCAAGGCCGCGAACCTCGGCGTGCTCCTCGTCGCCTACAGCTACTTCGCGTACACCTTCGGCCGGTACGCGAACGGCATGCAGAAGGTCAGCGGCACCGGCCTGGTGACCCCCGTCTTCTGACCCTGACCGCAGCCCGGCCCGACCGTCCCCCGGGCCGGGCTGCGCCCCACCCCAGACAGGAGAACCTCATGGCCATCAGGCCGTTCATGGGCGACGTCGTCCTCACGTCCGCCGCCCGCACCGCCACCGCCAGCTCCGGGCCCGTCGCGGCACCCGGGCAGGCCTCCGTGGCCGTGCTGCTCGTGCACTGCTCCGCCGCGTCCGGCACCACGCCGACGCTCGACGTCGCCCTGGAGCAGTCCGCGGACGGCACCTCGTGGTCCGCCGTGACTGGCGGCGGCGCGACCCAGCTCACCGCGGCCGGCAACCGGATCGCGACCGCCGGCATCACCGCGAACTACGTCCGCGCCACGGCGACGATCGGCGGGACCACGCCGAGCTTCACGTTCAGCGCCACCATCGCGTTTCTCCAGGGCTGAGGGGTTCGGCCATGGACCAGAACATGATCTCCGCGCTCCTCGCCGAGCGCGCCGGCTACGAACGCTCCGGCAGGGCCGAGCGGATGGCCCAGGTCGACGAGCAGCTCGCCCACCACGGGTACGAGGTCCCCGCCGAGCGGCAGGCGCCCCCGCAGGACACCGCGGACACCGAAGACAGGCCGCGCGGCCGCGGCCGCCCCAAGCTGCCCCGCGACGCCGAAGGCAACATCATCCGGGAGTAGGGGAGGGGCCGTTGTGGCGCACGAGTACGCCGACCTCGCCACCCTGAAACGGCAGCTCGGCCTGGACGACACCGACACCTCCCGCGACGCCCTGCTCCAGCAGGCGCTGACGGCTGCGTCACGGTCCATCGACGCGGCGACCGGCCGCCGGTTCTGGCTCGACGGGACACCCGTGCAGCGCGTGTACCGGCCCCGCGGCCGAACCGTCTGCGAGCCGGACGGGGAGCTGTTCCTCGTCGACGACATCGGCAGCGCAGCCGGGTTCGTGGTCGCCTCGGGCTCAGGGGCTACGTGGACGGATGTCACCGACTGGGAGTTCGTCCCCGAGAACGCGCTCGCCGACGGCCGCCCCGTCACCGCGCTGCTGCGGCGGGGTGGCTGGGGCAGCGTCCTTGGCCGCGTGCGGGTCACGGCGCGGTTCGGCTGGCCAGCCATTCCGGACGAGATCGTGCAGGCCACCCTCATCCAGGCGAGCCGCCTGTTCAAGCGCAAGGACTCCCCCGAGGGCATCACCGGCAGCGCCGAGTGGGGCGTGGTGCGGCTCTCCCGCCGGGACCCGGACGTCTGGAACCTGATCGAGCCCTACGTCCTGCCCGGGTTCGGGTGAGGAGGAGCTATGCGGATCCGCATGACCGTCGCCATGCCCGAGGGCGCAACCCGGGACGGCGAGCCGTGGCCCGCGCTCGGCGACGAGGCCGACGTGCCCACCATCGTCGGCGCGCACCTCGTCGCTGCGGGCGTCGCTGAAGACGTCACCGACCAGCCGGCCCGACGCCGAAGGACAAAGGAGGTGGGCGGCGGTGCAGATGGCGGCGATCCGTGAGGCCATCGCAGCCGCCGCGCGCACGGTCGTCCTGCCGGCCGGGGCGGGGAAGCTGACCTGCTACGGGTACACGCCCGACTCGGTTCCGGCCCCATGCTTCTTCGCCGGGGAGTTCACCCTCGAATTCGACAAGGCGATGCGCCGCGCGCTCGACGAGGCCGAGCTGACGTGCCGCGTCCTCGTTGGCCGCGCGGACGACGTCTCCGCGCAGCGCACCCTCGACGCGCTGCTCGCCGGGTCCGGGCCCGCCTCGCTGAAGACCACGATCGAAGCCGCCCGCGGGGAACCCGGGCAGCCCGCGCTCGGCGGGCTCTGCGACGACTTCCACGTGACCCGCGTGCAGGGCTACCGCTGGTACGAGCACCAGGGCACGCAGTACGTCGGGGCCGAGCTGATCATCCGCATCATCGGCGACGGAAGGAGCTGACCATGGGCAAGTTCGTGCTGCTCAACGCCCGACTGTTCGCCGTGGGAGCGGACCTGACCGGGGCCTCCAACAAGATCGAGCTCACCAGCGAGGTCGAAGACAAGGAGACCACCAACTACTACAGCGCCGGGTATAAGGAGGTCATCGGCGGCCTCGGGTCGGCCGAGGTCAGCGCCGAAGGGCAGTGGGAAGCCGCGGACTCCACGAAGGTCGATGACGCGATGTGGGCGCGGCTCGGCGGGGTCGGCCCGTGGACCGCTTGCCCGGACGGGGCGGCCGTCGGTGATCTGGCGTACGTCACGCAGTGCCTGACCGCCAGCTACGCCCTCGGCGGCTCCGTGGGCGACGTCGCCCCGTGGACCGGCAAGGGCGCCTCGGCGTGGCCGCTGGTACGCGGGCAGATGGCCCACCCGGCCGGCACCGCCCGCACCTCGACCGGCACGGGCACCGGGGTGCAGCTCGGCGCGGTCACGGCGGGCAAGCGGCTGTACGCGGCGCTGCACGTGCTGTCCGTTGCGGGCACCACTCCGTCGATCACTGCGCGGATCGAGTCCGACGACTCCAACAGCTTCGCGTCGCCGACGACGCAGCTCACGTTCACCGCGGCCACGGCCGCCGGCGGGGAGGCGCTGCGTACGACGGGCGGCGCCATCACGGACACCTGGTACCGCGTGGCCTGGACCATCAGCGGCACCACCCCCTCCTTCATGTTCGCCACCTCCTTCGGAATCAGGTGATCCCTCATGGCCAAGATGGTCCTGCTGTCCCAGTACCTCGCGATCAACGGGGTCGACCTCTCCGACTACACCCGCAAGGCCGAGCTGACCGTCGAGGTCGAGGACAAGGAAGTCACGACATACGGCAGCCTGGGCTGGAAGGCCGTCCTCGGCGGTCTCAAGAGCGGTGAGCTCGCGGTGGAGTTCCTCCAGGACGTGGCCGCTACGAAGATCGACAGCATCATGTGGCCGCTCCTCGGCACCGTCGTGACGTTTGAGGTCCGGGCCGACTCGGCCGCCGTCGGCACCTCCAACCCCAAGTACACCGGGTCCGTCCTGATCAAGGGCTGGAACCCCATCGAGGGCTCGGTCGGCGACGAAGCGTCCGTCGGCGTGAGCTTCCCGACGAGCGGCGCCGTCACCCGCGCCACGGCCTGATGGCCGACCGGCCCCCCTTCGAGGTCACCGTCACCCACGACGGGCTCGACGCGCTCGCGCGGGCGCTCCGTGCGGAGTCCGACGGCAAGGAGCTGCGCCGCGAACTCGCAAAGAACATGCGCGAGGCGCTCAAGCCCGCAGCCGTTCAGGCCAAGTCCGGAATCATGGCGATGGCCAGCAGCGGACCGGGCACCGCGCCCGCGCTGCGCTCCGCCATCGCCAAGAAGATCCGGCCCGAGGTCAAGTTGGGCGGGAACTGGTCCGGGGCCCGGATCAAGGCGTTCAAGACCCGCAACATCCGCGGGTTCGCCAACGCCCCGAAGCGCACCAACCGCGCACGCGGTTGGCGGCACCTCACCTACGGCCGGGAGCCGTGGGTGCAGCAGCACGGCAAGGAGCAGTGGTTCGACCACGCCATGGAGGGCGACACGAACCGCTACACAGCCGCCGTGCACGAAGCGATGGAGAACATGGCCCGGCGCCTCGCCGACCGGGCCGGATAGGGGACGAGATGTACTTGGTCTACAAGCCCGAGGGGTCCGAGGAAGAGCAGCGCTGGGAGTACAACCCCCGTCGCATCATGTCTGCGGAGCGCGAGGCGCTGGAGAAGCGCACCGGCAAGGACTTCAGCGACTTCACCAAGGCGGTGGCCAACGGCAACTCGGGCTGCCGGCGCGCGCTGCTGCACATGTACCTCAAGCGGGAGCACCCCACCCTGCGGTACGAGGACGTGGACTTCGCGTGGGACGAGCTGACCCTCGTCCAGACCCGCGCCGAACTGGTTTTCATTCGCGAGCAGGCAGCCGAGCACGCGTCCCCCGACCAGCGGGAGGCGATGCTCGCCGGCCTCGACCAGGCCATCGCCGAGGCTGACGACGGCCCGGGAGATGAGGGAAAAGTCCTTCCGCCGATCGTCGCCTGAGGCGCCTCGGCGACGCCGCTCACCTCCTCGGGATCCGGCCCTGGGAGTGGAACCTGATGACCGTCGAGCAGGCGGACGCGGCACTCGACTGGCTCGACCGGTACGAAACAGCGCAGCGTGAGGCGAACGAACAGATGAAGAGGGGGAGGTGATCTCGTCGTGGCCTCGGACACCTCCCTCGTCTTCAACCTGATCGCTCGCGACCGGGCGTCCGGCGTCATGGACCGGGTTGCCGACCGGTTCACTGCCTCGGCGGCCACGATCGGCGCGGGCGTCGGAGCAGCACTCGGCGCGGGAATCGTGGCCAACCTGGACGCCTCAGCCGCGAACGCCAAGCTCACTGCACAGCTGGGGCTCGGCCCGGCCGAAGCCGCCGAGGTGTCGAAGGTGTCCGCCAGCATCTACGCGCAGGCGTGGGGCGAGTCGACCGCCGAGGTGAACGAGGCGATCAAGGGCGTCTACCAGCAGATCGGCGAGGTCGACGAGGCGGATGGAGGGCTGGAGGGCGTCACGATCAAGGCGATGGCCCTGGCCCAGACTTTCGACCAGGACGTGTCCAGCGCCACGGCTGCTGTCGCCCAGATGCTCAAGACCGGGCTCGCCGGATCGGCGACGGAAGCCTTCGACATCCTGACGCGCGGGTTCCAGACCGGTGCGGACAAGGCCGGCGACCTCCTCGACACCTTCGGGGAGTACGGCACGCAGTTCCGGAAGTTGGGCCTCGATGGGCAGACCGCGATGGGCCTGATCAGCCAGGGTCTCAGCGCTGGCGCCCGGGACGCGGACATCGTCGCTGACGCGTTCAAGGAGTTCAGCATCCGCGCGGTGGACGGCTCCAAGACCACCATCGACGGGTTCAAGGCGATCGGGCTGTCCGCCGACGACATGGCGGCGAAAATCGGCAAGGGCGGGAGCTCTGCGGCCGCCGGCCTGGACCTCACCCTCGACAAGCTCCGCAGCATCGAAGACCCCGTTGTACGCGCGCAGACCGCGGTCATGCTCTTCGGCACCCAGGCCGAGGACCTCGGAGACGCCCTCTACGCCTTGGACCCGACCACCGCCGTGTCGGCCCTGGGGCAAGTCGGCGGAGCCGCGCAGACGATGGCCGACACCCTCGGCAACAGCCCAGCCGCCGCGCTGGAGAAGTTCAAGCGCGAGGCCATGGGCAAGCTCACCGAGGTGGGCGGCGTCATGGTCCAGTTCGCGATGCAGCACCAGGGCGTGTTCCAGCCGCTGGTGTACACGCTGCTCGGGCTGGCCGCGACGGTCCTCGTCGTGCGCGGCGCGATGATGGTCTACTCCGCGGTGTCCGCGATCGTGGCGGGCGCCAACGCGATCATCTCCGCGTCCGCCTGGGGCGTGATCGGGAACTGGATGCGGATGATGGGCATCGGCCTGATGGCCTACGCCCGCATCGCCGCCGGGGCCGTCGCGTCCGCACTGTCGACGGCGGCCGCGTGGACCGGGTCGGCGCTCGTCTCGATCGGCACGTGGGTCCTGGCCGTGCTCCGGGCCGGGGCGACGGCCGCGATGCAGTTCCTACTGATGGCCGCCCGCGCGGTCGCCTGGGCCGCGGTGATGGCCGCGCAGTGGCTGATCGCGATGGGCCCGATCGGCTGGATCATCATGGCCGTGGCCGGGCTCGTCGCGCTGATCGTCGCCTACTGGGACCAGATCAAGGCCTGGACGGGCGCAGCCTGGGACTGGGTATGGCAGAAAATCCAGGGCTTCGTGAACTTCGTGATCCAGCTGTTCATGAACTTCACGCTCGTCGGGCTGATCGCCTCCCACTGGGAGTCCATCAAGTCCACCGCGGTGGCCGCCTGGGACGGCCTGATCGCCTGGATCAAGGGCATCCCCGGGATGATCTACAACGCCTTCCTCAACTTCACCCCCATCGGCTTGATGATCAAGCACTGGGAGGCCATCAAGGAGGGCGCGAAGCGCAAGGGCGGCGAGCTGATCCTCTGGGTGCGCGACCTGCCCGGGATGATCTCCGCCAAGCTTTCCGGGCTCGGCAGCCTCCTCGTGGACAAGGGCCGCGACGTCGTGTCCGGCCTGTGGCGCGGCATCCAGTCCATGGGCGCCTGGCTGCGCTCCACCCTCATCAGCTGGGCCCGCAAGCTGATCCCCGGGCCCATCGCCAAGGCCCTCGGGATCGCGTCGCCCTCCAAGCTGATGGCCGACCAGATCGGCCAGTGGATCCCCGCCGGCGTCGTCGTCGGCATCGAGTCCCGCGCCGGCGAGGTCGACGCGGCGATGACCGGCCTCGTCCAACCCCCCGCGTCCGGGCTCGCGTCCGCGGCAGGCCAGCAGATGGGCGGCGGCTCCGGCGGCGGAGTCCTGACCCGCCCCGGGTACGGGCCCGTCCCCGTTGAGGTCCGGCTCGTCATCGACGCAGCCGTCGAGTCCGCGTTCGCGACCGCGCTCCGCAAGAGCGTCCGCCTCGTCGGGCAGGGCTCCGTGCAGACCGCGTACGGCCAGACGTAAGAGAGGAGACGCCCGTGGCGTTCCCGCAGACCCCGATCGAGCTCCTCGCCGAGATGCAGATCGGCGGGGTGTGGACCGACATCACCGGCGACCTGTACGCGCGGGCCCCACTCAGCATCGAGCGGGGCCGGCAGGACGAGGCCGCCCGCGTCGACCCGGCGCGCGCCTCGTTCCAGCTCGACAACCGGCAGAACAAGTACTCGCCGCGCAACCCGCGCAGCGCGAACTACGGGCGCATCGGCCGTAACACCCCGGTTCGCTTCTCGGTGCCCGGGACCGAGTCGTACCTCGCGATGACCGGACTCCCGACGGACATCGCGTCCACCCCGGACCACGCCAGCCTGGACATCGTGGGCGACATCGACGTCCGCATCGAGGTCACCGCCCGCTGGTACGACACCGAGCAGCAGACGCTGATCGGCAAGTGGTCGCAGCCCACCGATGGCAACCGCTCCTGGGACCTGCGCCTCCAGTCCGCCTCGTGCACCTGGGTCTGGACCCCTACCGGCCTCTCCGCCGACGCGCTGACCGCCCAGTTCACCCTTCCTCCCTTGCCCCGCCGCGCAGCACTGCGGCTGACCATGGACGTCGACAACGGCGCGGGCGGCCGCACGATCACCCTGTACTGGTCCACGTCCCTCTCCGGGTCCTGGACCACCATCGGCACCGTCACCGTGACAGGCACCACGTCGATCTTCAACAGCACCGCCCCCCTGGAAATCAGCCCTGATCAGAGCAGCGCCACCGCCACCCGGTACCCGCTGCGCGGGCGGGTACACCGGGCCGAACTGCGGTCCGGTATCGGGGGGTCCGTCGTGGCCGCGCCCGACATGCGGGCCCTCGCCCCGGGCACAACCTCGTGGGCCGATTCCGCCGGCCGAACGTGGACGCTGGCCGGGGCCGCCGCCATCTCCAACCGCGAGTACCGGCTGCACGCCGAGGTGTCGTCCTGGCCGCCCCGCTGGGACCCGTCCGGCCGAGACATTTACGTCCCTGTAGAGGCATCAGGGATTCTGCGCCGACTGGGGCAGGGCAGGAAGGCCTTGGCGTCCACGCTGCGCCGGAGGATTCCTGCGGTGGGCGCCCCCGTGGCGTACTGGCCGATGGAGGACGGGAAGGACGCGACCCAGGCGTACTCCCCCCTGCCCGGCGTCACTCCGCTGGTCGTCAGCGGGTTCGAGTTCGGCGCGGACGACTCCCTGTTCGGATCGTCCGCCCTGCCGAAGATCGACGCGACGGCCTCAATGCGGGGGACAGTCCCGCCGTACCCGGCCACCGGCCAGTGGCTCGTCAGCTACATGATGCACAGCCCCGGAGCCCCCGCGTCGGCCACGACCATCCTGGAGTTCACCACTACCGGCACCGCCCGCAGGTTCGTTCTCACCATGGACTCCGACAGCGTCGACCTCACCGGGTACGACGCGGCCGGCTCCACCGTCGTCTCGATCGTCTTCTCCCTCCTCGACTTCCACGGCCACTGGATCAACCTCAACCTCACCGCCGCCGACCAGGGCGGCGGCAACGTCCGCTACGAACTCGGCTGGACCGTAGTTGACGGGACCGGGTACGGGGGCGGCACCACCATCGCCGGGACCGCGGGGATCGTCACCGACATCTCCACCACGTTCGGCCCCCTCGCCGCAGACATGCGGATCGGCCACCTCGGCGTGCTGCCCACCTCTTCCACCATCGCCTACGTGTTTGGCGACAACGCATGGCGCGGCGAGGAAGCGAGCCGCCGCATCGTCCGGCTCGGCGGCGAGGAGTCCGTCCCCATCGTCAGCGACTATGCGCCGACACCCGTGGACGCGCAGCGGCCGAACACCCTGCTTACCCTCCTGAACGAGTGCGCCGACGCGGACCTCGGCGTGCTCTACGAGGCGAGGGACCGTCTCGGCTTGGTCTACAAGGGGCGCACGACGTACCACAACCAGCCGGTGGCGCTGACGCTGGACTACTCCGTCGCCGGCCACGTGGCCCCGCCCCTGGAACCGGTCGACGACGACCAGCGGGTACGCAACGACCGCACCGTCACCCGGGCCAACGGGTCCTCCGCTCGCGCGGTGGACACCACGAGCCCCCTGTCGATCCTGCCCCCGCCGGCCGGGGTCGGCGTGTATGACGACGCGCGGACCCTCAACCTGCGCTACGACAGCCAGCCCGAGGACATCGCGGGCTGGCTGCTGCACATGGGCACCTGGGACGAGGCCCGCTATCCGACCGTCCACATCAACCTGGCCGCCGCCCCGTCGCTCATCCCGGCTGTCGTGCAGCTGGACATCGGTGACCGGATCCAGATCATCAACCCGCCGGTCTGGCTGCCGCCGGGCCCGATCGATTTGATCGTCGAGGGGTACACCGAGGTCATCAGCCACCCCACCGGCTGGGACATCTTCCTGAACTGCACCCCGGCCGGCCCCTGGTCGGCCGCGTTCGCCGACGATTCCGTCTACGGACGGGCAGACACGGACAGCTCGGTACTCGGCGCTGACGCCACCTCGTCAGCAACGACGCTGCTCGTCCACACCACGCAGACCGCCGACAGCAGCAGTCCCCGCTGGACACAGGACCCGGCCGAGATGCCGTTCGACGTCCGGCTCGGCGGAGAGGTGGTCACCGCGACCGCGATCACCTCCCTTGCCGAGGACACGTTCGCCCGGACCGTCGCCGCGGGCGGCTGGGGTACGGCATCCGACGGCCACACCTACACCCTCACGGGTGGCACCGGTGCTGACCGGTCGGTGTCCGGAGGTCTCGGGCTGATCACCGCAACGTCGGCCCAGACCACCCTGCGGATGCAGACCGTGGCAGAGACCTGCGCGGACGCGGAGATCCGGTGCACGGTCTCGGTGAACGCGGTCGCGACCGGGGCGAGCATGGTCACGTCCTTCGCGATGCGCTGGTCGAGCGCCAGCTCCTGCTACCGCGCCCGCGTCGAGTGGGGCGTCGGCGGGGCCATCGGCCTCTCGGCGGTGGTCGGGTCGACACTGATCGACACGTCAGTCAGTACCAGCCTCACCTACACGGCCGGCCAGCAGTACGAGGTGCGGGTTCGGCTGATCGGACACCGCATCCTGATGCGGATCTGGCCCACCGGAACCATCGAGCCGACCGGAATTTGGCAGCTCGACCGCACCGCGACGACCGGGCTCATCACGTCCGGACAGGTCGGGATCGGCGGCGGCGCGTTCTCCGGCAACACCAACGCGACCACCGAGTACCGGTTCGCGAACTGGGTGGTGGCGTCGCCTCAGCGGATGACCGTAACGCGGTCCGTGAACGGGATCACCAAGGCCCAGACCGCAGGCACCGACGTACGGCTCGCTCAGCCCGCGATCACCAGCTACTGAGGAGGAGGCCCCGTGCCGTACCCCGTGATCTCGGCAGGCCAGCGCATCACCGCCGGCCTGCTCACCTCGATGCTCCCCTCGCCGGTCGTCAAGGCCGCTGACGAGCCCCGGGCCTCGACGACGACCAACGCCAATGACAGTCACCTCCTGGTGCCGGTGGCCGCGAACGCCACCTACCTCATGTCCGGGATGCTGCTGTATTCGGCGCGCACGGACACGGACATCAAGATCGGTTTCACGGGGCCGTCGGGCGCAACCCTGGACTGGATCGCTCACGGCCAGCCGCAGGACGGCACCGGCGGCGTCTCCACCGGCATGGTCGTCGACAAGCAGAGCATCGGTGCCACCGCGTTCCCCCTTGGCGGCTACGGGGCGGAGAACACCACCGTGATGACGGCGCCCCTGTTTGGCCGCCTCGTCACCTCGGCCAGCGCGGGCACGCTCCAGCTCAACTGGGCCCAGCGCGTCACGAACGCGACGAGCAGCATCATGCGCGCGGGCTCCTGGATCCTCCTCACCCGCGTTGCCTGACCCTCCCCTACTCCGCAGCCCCGCGCCGCTGGCCGGGGCTCTTCTCATGCCCTGGAGGCTCCCTGATGGGTGAAATCTGGATTCCCGAGGCCGAGCGCCTCGGCGACGGCAACATCGGCGGCCCGATGGACAGCCCCGGCGCCCCGGCGCGCGTCGTCTGGCACACCACCGAGGGCAGCTCGGGCAGCGCCTCGGCGTTCGCCAGCACCGCCGAGTACCTGATCGAGAAGGGCTACGAGCCCCACATCCTGTACGACCCCCGCACGGACCAGCTCGGCCAGTTCGGGCCGCTCAACGAGTCCGCCAAGGCCCTCGGCAACGCCGGAAGCCTCCGCACGAACCGGACCGGCGCCGCCTGCATCCAGATCGAGGTGATGGCCAAGGCTGCCACCCCGTTCACCGGGTACTGGAAGCCCGGACCGAACTTCGCTGCCCTGCTCCGCGCAATCCGGTCGTGGGGCGTCCCGGACGTCTGGCCCGCCGGCCGCCTCGCCCGCTCCGGCAGCGACGACGTCTCTCGCAGCACGGCGACCTGGACGACCGAGGGCGGGCACTACGGGCACTGCCAGATCCCGGGGAATGATCACTGGGACCCGGGCGGCATCGACATCTCGGCCCTGCTCGGCGCGGGCGGGGGGAGTCAGCCTCCAGCGCCGAACCGCCCGAGCGTCTCTCTGTCCCGGCTCATCGCTGCGGCGAAAGCCGACCCCCCGGCGGTCGGCACCCCGGTCTCGTACTCCGGCACCAAGACGGTGGAGGCCGCGCTCGTCGCCGAAGGGCTCCTCAGCAGCCGACTCGCGGACGGGCACTTTGGCACCGCCACCGTCAGCGCGTACTCGAAGTGGCAGCGGCGCCAGGGCTACAGCGGGCAGGACGCCGACGGAATCCCCGGCCGCGCCAGCCTTGCCGTCCTGGCCGCCCGTCACGGCTTCACCATCAGCAACTGATCAAGGAGAGCCCATGTTCACGTACGCGTTCTGGAAGTCCACCGGGGAGCGCGCGGTCCGCACCTTCGCGCAGGGCGTCCTCGGGGCCATCGGCGCCGACCAGCTCGGGATCCTGGACGTCGACTGGGGGCAGGCCGCATCGATCGGCGGCCTCGCATCCGTCCTGGCGGTCCTCACCGCGATTGCCACGTCCGGCGGGGCGGAGGGTCCGGGCATCACCGAAACCGTCCGGACCCGCGGGTGACCCCTGAGGAGTCCACCCGGGTCGCGGTCGAGCTGGCGGAGATGAGGGGCGAGATCCGAACCGGATTCACCGCGCTGAACGGCCGGCTCGACCTCGCGCTCCAGCGCACCGGCCAGGCCGAGGCGGATATTGATGCCCTGGAGCAGCGGGTCGAGGCCCTGGAGCGGGCCCGCTGGCCGCTCCCCTCCATCGCCGCTGTGACCGGCCTCGCCGGGCTCGGGCTCACCCTGTACCAGCTCGTCGCGAAGTGACCGTGTGCCCCCTCTCGCCTACGGGCGGGAGGGGGCGCTTTCCGCATTCCCGCGCTCCGACCGCCAGACGTACGCTGACGCCATCGGCATTCGAGAAGGGGCACCACGTGGATATCCCCAGCAACCTCACCACCGGCGAACGCATTCGGCTGCTCAGAGAGTCACGCGGGATGTCCCGTCCCGTGCTGGCCGGACTCTGTGGCCGCGGCCCGGACTGGCTAAAGAAGATCGAATCCGGGGAGCGCGAACTTCGGTCGCACTCCCTGCTGATGCGCCTCGCGGCCGCCCTTCAGCTGAGCGACCTCCAGCTCCTGACTGGCGCCACGACCGAGGTAGCAGCGCCGGTCGTCGGCGCTGGCCGCCTCGCTCATCCGGGGATGCCGGCGATCTGGTCCGCCGTCATGACCCGGCCGCTGATCTGGGATCTGCCCGCGTCGCCGCCGGACCCGGCCGTGCTGCATCAGCGTGTGGCCGATGCGTGGAAGCTCTGGCACGACTCCGACCACAACCGGACTCAGGTCTGCGGTGTCCTGCCTGGTCTGATCCGGGATGCTGAGACCGCCGTGCGGGCCCTGGAGGGGGCTCGGCTTCGGTCGGCGTACGCGGCCCTGTCTGAGACGTACCGGCTGACGCAGCAGGCCACCGCCTACATCGCGACGGCCGAAATGGCCTGGGTCGTCACGGACCGCGCAATGGGCGCCGCGCAGGCCTCGGATGACCCGGCGGCCATCGCCGCAGCGGCGTGGAGCCTCGCCAATATCCTCCGCAGCACGGCCCACCCGGACGAGGCGCTCCAGCTGGTGCAGGACGCCTCGGCGCTGCTCCGTCCCCACCTCGACGGCGCGCCCGACGACTGGCGCGGCGTGTACGGCGCGCTCCAGCTCCAGGCCGCGATCACGGCAGCCCGCGCGGGCCGGGCCGGTGACGCGTGGCGCTACTGGGACGCGGGCGACCAGGTCGCGAAGTCGCTGCCGGCGGCTTACATGCACCCGTCCACGATGTTCAGCCGCACGAACGTCGACTTCCACCAGATCGGCGTTGCGACCGACCTGTCGGCCGCGAGCCAGGCGCTCACCTTGGCGGACGAGGTGGACCCGGACGCGATGCCGTCGCGTGAGCGTCGGTCCCGCCTCTGGGTTGATGTGGCGCGTGGGCACCTGCACCGGGGGGACCGCACGGCCGCGCTGCACGTCATGAAGATCGCCCACGAGATCAACCCGGAGACCGTGGCCTATACGCCGCTCGCTCGTACGGCCGTTCTCGATCTCTGGCGGGAAGCCCCGCGGGCGCTTCGGGCTGAGGCCAGCATCCTGGCCGAGGCCGTGGGGGTCATGGCCGCCTAGGGAACGGGGACAACCTGGGGTAGGGGGACAACCTGTCCCCCTACCTCGCTTTGTGCGCCCATACGGTGACTGCACGTCATCACCTGGAGGTGCACGATGATCCGAGGCTGGCATGCCTCACCGACGCGCGGAGCGCAGCCGAGCACGGACCACGAAACCGGCGAAGTCCGGATCCCGGTCTCCCTCTTCGATGTGGACGTCCACCAGGGGGACAGTGAGCTCGTCCTCAGCCGCCGCGAGGCCCGCATGCTGCTGGAGCACCTCACCAACCCCACCGCAGCGGAGGACGCCTCGTGAGCGGACTCCAGAGCGTCGACTACCGGCCAACGACCGACCGCGCCAGCCGAGACGTCCTGAGCCTCGACACCCCGGACGACACGACGATGGGGCTGGCAGCGCTACCCCTCCCCAGCGCCGACCTGCTGGACCGCGCGCGAGCTGGCTGGGAACGCTTCACCGGCAGCACCTCGGCGGTGGCCGATGAGTGAGCAGTACGAGTACGTCCCTCACCGCCTGCTCCGGAAGCGCGTCCGCGACATCGCGTCCGGTGTCGAGGGCGAGCTGATGGCCGTGGTCAACGAGAACGTCTCCACCACCGGGATCGAGCGCTGGGTGGAGCTCGCGTACATCCGGGGCGCGTCCGGCCGGGAGTTCACCACCGCCGTCGGAAACGTCCAGCCGGCGGCGGGCCAGTGACCGGAACGCCCGTGGACGCGCACTGGCACGCCTACGGCTACACCGGCCCCCGGGGCTACTTCCCGCACCACGAGCGGGACGCCCCGACCGACCCGGCATCCTGGCTGGGACGCCCGGCATCCGAGATCATGGCGACGCTGTCAGGGCCCGAGGACGCCGAGGCCTGGATGCGGCAGCAGCTGGCCGCGCTCCCCGGAGCCGAGGGCGAGCCCGGATATCTGTCGGCATCCCTCTACCTCCGAGAGAACCTCTACGCCGCTCAGTCCACGACGGCTTGGGCGTCGTACAGGGACCGGCATGACCGCCACGTGCTGCGGCTGCTGGCCGCATGCCCGCAGCCCTCGGTCCGGCGGTACCCCTGGGAGAAGCCGCCGCCCTCCTGCCCGCTGGGCGAGCCCAGCCCCTAAGACCCCCGGCCGTCCGTGCGGAACGGCGCCGCACGGCCGGCCGGGCCCCTGCGCGCCCGCGCACAGCTCACGAACTTGAGAGGAGGGATCCCCGTGGATCCGGATTGCCAGATGGGACCCAGCTGCCCGCGCTGCGGCGGCACCGACCCGTCCTGCACGGCCTGCGGCGGACTGCCGGACGAGCCGCGCCAGAACCGCTGACACCCGCCCGGCCGCGCATCTGCCAGGACCCGCGGCCGGACGAGGCCCTTGTACCTCCCGACTCACCAAGGAGGCACCACATGAGTACCACCACCCCGCCCGCCACGACACTGAAGTTCGCGTGGCTGGAGCTCACCCGCAACTGCAACGAGATCTGCACGCACTGCTACGCCGACTCCGGCCCCGGTCTCGGCCACGGCACGATGACCGTCGCGGACTGGGTCAGGGTCATCGACGAGCTCGCCGACATGGGCGGCCTCGACGTCCAGTTCATCGGCGGGGAGCCGATGCTCTACCCGGAGCTGCCGGAGCTGATCGGCCACGCGGCCGGCCGCGGTCTCGGGATCGAGATCTTCTCGAACATGACCCACGTCCGGCCCGCGGTCTGGGAGGCGATCACCGAGCACGGGGCGAAGCTCGCGACCTCGTACTACTCCGACGACGCGGCCGAGCACGACGCCATCACCAAGCTCCGGGGCTCCCACCGGAAGACCCGCGCGAACATCGAGCGGGCCGTCGAGCTCGGGATCCCGATCCGCGGCGGCGTGGTCTCCCTCCGCGAGGGCCAGCGCGCCCAGGGCGCCGTGACGGACCTCCAGTCCATCGGCGTGCAGCAGGTCGGCGGGGACCGGATGCGTGCGTTCGGCAGGGCCAGCCAGGGCGCCCGCCCGCAGATCAAGGACCTGTGCGGGCACTGCGCGCACGAGAAGTGCGCCATCGGTCCGGACGGCGCCGTCTGGCCGTGCGTCCTCGGCCGCTTCATCGACGTCGGCAACGTCAAGGAGGAGGCGCTCGTCGACATCTGGAGCGGTGACCGGATCACCCAGGCGCGAGCTGAAATCGCCGCCGTCCACGGCGCCGGCGCCGCCGCCTGCACGCCGCCGCAGTTCCTGCCGATGTGCGGGCCGTGCGGCCCGTGCGTCCCGTCGGTCAAGCACTGCGACCCGCAGGAAGCCCCGCTTCAGGCCGCTACGATCGCCACCACCTGACCCCACCTGGAGGACATGATGGACCCGCACGGCGAGAGCTTCCTCGGCTGGCCCGCACCGCCCGGCCAGGAGCGGACCGAAGCCCAGTGGACGGCGATTGCCGGGCAGGTCCGGCACGCCGCGAACAAGCTCGGCGACCCGCTGCCGCTGTGCATGCCCGGGGAGCCGCAGCAGTGCGGCCGGTCCGCGCAGCAGCACGCGCTGGCCTGGGCGGCCGAACTCAAGGCCCGCTCGCACCACCTGATCGAGTCGTACGCCCCGTCAGCCGAGGCCGGCACCTACGCCGCGGGGGCGCTGTACAAGGAGCGCCTGGAAGCGCTGCGCACGCCGCGCGCTTGACCGACGGCCCCGGCCGGCTCCCCCGTCGGCCGGGGCTACGGCCTGGTCGTGGCCCGTGGGTGGAGTGCGACTAGAGCGGGGCTGGACCTGGGGCTCCAATGGGGATCCGGCCAGTGCGGAGACGCTTTTCGGCCAGTACCGTGTGGTCATGCCAAAGTTGAGGCGCACCCTCCGGTTAGGGTGACCTAATCCCGCACCAGGTACGACAGCGGGACCCCGATCGCGTCCGCGATCAGGATCAGCGAATCCAGGAGCGGGCTCGACTTCCCTCGCTCGATGTTCACGTACGTCGCGCGATCCATGCCGTTGGCCCGCTCAGCCACCCGCTCTTGGGTCAGGTTCCGTTCGAGCCGCGCCGCCCGAATCTGTTCACCGATACGCCGTCGTCTCGCGAGGACGGACTCTGGGATTGGAGTAGCGCGCGGCACCTGCCCACGCTGGCGGGATCATGGAATTTTGTATGTAGGGTGCACCCTACATTGAGTGATCTTCTATGCGTGCGGGCATCACCCCCGCACCCCATACGGCCCTCCCCGTCCAGCCCCCCAGGCGGCGGGAGCGGCCCGGACGCGGGGCCCCGGACGCGGGGCCCCGCTTCTACTTCCAGCCGATCCGCACCGAATCGGAATCCCAGTACCCACCGCCCGGCTGCCGGCCCCGACGGGCACGGTAGATCGTGACCGTCACGAGGTACGACAGCACAGCGCGGCGCCGAGAGAGATCCAGGGCGTTCCAGGCCGCCTCCACATCCTCGGCAAGGACGAGCCCCGCCACCGGGTTCACGGACACCGCGCGAGACAGAAGGGCCTCCGCGTCCGCAACGCGCTTCTTAGCCCCAGCGGACGCCACCGACCACGACCGGAGGTCCATCTCGCCGCGCCCCAGCGCCGCAGACAGCTCGTCGAGCAGCTCCCGAGCCTCTTTCATGTCCTCCTGCGCCCCTTGGACGTCTACAGGCTCTTCACGCGCGAGCAGGAGATCGGACGCGTCCGGCCGGGAGAGACGCTCCAGCACGGCAAGCTGCACCATGTCGTCCACCAGGTCCCGACGCCGACTGACGTGCCCCAGGCAGCGATAGGCCGGCATCTGGTTCTTCACTGGGCCGGACCCGCAGGTGCCCGAGATCACGGGTTTGCCGCATTCCCCGCAGGTGTAGATGCCGGTGCCCAGCGATACGCGCGCCGTCCTGCCCACGTTTGTTCGCCTGGCGGGGTCCGTGAGGAGCTTCACGACGCTGCGCCACGTGGCTTCGTCGAGGGCCGCCGGCCACTGGGCGGCGGCAACCTCCTGCCCGCGGTGCTCGCGGATACCGGCATTGCGGGGGCGCGCGAGCATCTTCTTGACCTCGTTGGGCCCCCATTCCCCGCCGGTGGACGTCTTCACGCCCCGCTCGTTCCACTCCGCAGCAACGGAGCGGAGCGACGCCCCGGCCAGGATGGCCTGGGCGGCGTACTGGATATGGGTGACCTCTTCGTCGATCGGGGTGAGGCCGTCGATCTCCCACCCAAACGGGCGACGCCCCCCGAAGTGCTTGCCGTGCTGCGCCATCTGCTCGCGCGCCCGCTTCTGCCGCTCGATCATGCGCTCCACCTCGTAGCGGGCTTGCACGCCGAGCTGGCGGGCGATCATCCGGCCCGTGGCCGTGGACAGGTCGAGGTGGCCGGCCTTGACCGTGCGGGTGTCGATCTGGCGTGGCTCGCAGACGTCGATGTACTCCTCAAGCTCCAGGGGGCGCCGGTGCAGGCGGTCCGTGTGCCAGGCGAGGATGCAGTCAGTTCCTCCTGCGCGCATGCCCTGGAGCATGCGGAGATAGTCGGGGCGGGGCTTACCGGAGTAGGCGCTGAGGTCGTTGTCCTCGAAGTAGTCGACGATCCGGTACTCGGCCTGGGGTGTGGACAGCTGGTGCACCAGGGCGTCGATGTCCTCGAACTGGCGGGTGACGCCGAGCCCTGCGCCCTCGCGGTCGGAGCTGATCCGGGCGTAGGCGTAGCAGCGGATCACGCGTCGCCCGGAGGGCGTTGTGAGAGCTGTCATGGCTCTATGCTGGCACTTTAGTAGTGCCTTTGTCTGGCGTTTGCCAAATCGAAATGGGCGCCGGACTTCGGCACGGACGCCGGGCTGAGTCCGACCGTGAGCTTCTTCTGCGGCCAGGGGGCGCCCGAGTTCGCCACGGCGGCCCGTACCCGGTCGCGGCTCTCGACCAGGGTCTTGTCCGGCAGTCCCACCAGCGTGAAGGCCGCCACCCCGGGCTCCAGGTCGGCCTGTACCTCCACCAGTACGCCCTCGACGCCCACCAGGGCCACCGAGCAGGCCCGCGCGAACCCCATCAGGCCACCCCCCTGACGTGCTCCACCACGGGCGCGCCGCGCCGGGGCAGGAGGACTCCGACGAGGTCGATCCGCACCCCGCCCGGCGGCGGGCCCCCGTGGTCGGCGAGCCACCGCCCGGCGAGCCCGCGCAGCCGGTCGGCCTTGCCGGCCCGGACGGCGGCCATGGGATGTTCGAACGCGCCCTCGCGGCGCGTCTTGACCTCGCACACGACGAGGGCGTCCCCGTCGCGGGCGACGATGTCGATCTCCCCGGCCCGGCACCGCCAGTTCCTGGCGATCACCGTCATCCCGGATTCGGTCAGCCTCCGCGCGGCGAGCTCCTCGCCGTACCGCCCCAACGCCTGCCGTGCCACGTCCTTCGCGTCCATCCGGCACCACCTCCACCGCTGACGGTCCCGGTTCCGGACGCAGCGAGTGGATCTTGGTGGACAACCGGCGCGTTGTGGACGACCGGCTCACCCCTGGGGGTGAACCGGCCCGCGGGATCAGCCCGGCAGGTCGGCCCCCGGCAGTTCGAGGTCGCTCTTGTTGAGCTCCTCGATGTTCACGTCCTTGAAGGTCAGCACGCGCACCTGCTTGACGAAGCGGGCCGGCCGGTACATGTCCCAGACCCACGCGTCGGCCATGGAGACCTCGAAGAAGACCTCGCCCTGGACCGAGTGCACCTGCATCTCGTAGTCGTTGGTGAGGTAGAAACGTCGTTCGGTCTCGATCACGTACTTGAACAGCCCGACGACGTCGCGGTACTCCCGATAGAGCTTCAGCTCCATCTCGGTCTCGTACTTCTCGAGGTCCTCGGCGCTCATGGCATGTTCCCCTTCAGCCGTGCGTCCCCCTATTGTGCGCCAGCGCCGTACGCCCCTAAACGATTTCCGGGGCGAGGACCACCGGAGCGCCCGGAGGACCGTCGTCGAGCAGCGTCCGGAGCAGCTCGGCCAGTCTGGTCGGGTACACCGTCTCACGCGCCGCGAGGAGTTCCTCGGAGGTCCACCACCTGGCCCCCGTGACGCTGCGCCGCTCCAGCTCCGTGAGGCCGCCCATCACGGTGTCGGTCTGGGCGGTACGGGCCAGGAAGTACCACTCGTCCTGCTCCCAGCGCCTACCGTCGAAGGGGAAGGAGCAGTACCGGTGCCACAGGACCGGCCCCAGTTCCACCTCTGTGATCCCGGTCTCCTCGGCGAGTTCCCGCAGCGCGGCCTGCTCCCGGCTCTCGGTGCCCTCCAGGCCCCCGCCGGGGGTGAACCACCAGTCGTCGGCGGGATCGTCCGGCTCGAAGCCGTGCAGCAGCAGGATCCGGTCCTCGGGATCGAGCAGGACCACCCGCGAGACCTTGCGCGGCGTCCCGGACGGCTCAGCGGCCATCGGAGCCCGCCCTGCCGCGCCCGCGTCCCAGGAGCCGCGCGAGCGGCCCGTAGGCCCCGCCGAGCAGCACCAGGGCCCCGCCGACCAGCACCGCCGTCACCTGGAGCCGCAGCGGGCCGGGTGCGGAGGTCCCGCCGGGCAGGGCGGCGAAGACCTGCGGCCGCTCCAGCATCTTCGCGTCCGGCCAGGCGAGGGCGTCCACGCGGGCCGCGACCGCGGACCGGGGCACCGTTCCCTGGCCGGCTTCCTGGAGGTGCGAGCGGGAGTCCAGCGAGCCGCCGCGCCGGTCGCCCAGCAGGAAGAGGTTGCCCTCGGGCACCTTCACCTCGAACGGCGTCGTGCCCGCGGCCGCAGCGCCGTCGCCCTCCCGGTCCAGGTACGGCTCGTCCAGCGGCCGGCCGTTGACGGTCACCCGGCCGCCCTGCCCGCAGCAGGAGACGGTGTCGCCGCCGACGGCGACGACCCGCTTGACCATGGGCGAGTTGCTCCACACGGTGTCGGTGAAGACGACCACGTCACCGCGCCGCACCTCGCCGCCGTCGATGCGCTCGGCCAGCACCCGGTCGCCCGGCCGCACCGTCGGCACCATCGAGTCCGTCGGCACCGTGTACGGCTGGTAGACCACGGCGCCCCAGACGAAGCCCCCGAGGAACAGCACGAAGCCGACGGCCACGGCGATCCCCGACAACGTGTTGCCGAGGCCGCCGCGGCCGTCCTTGCGCGCGCGTATTGCCTGCGTTCCGCCCATTGCAGCGCCCCCATGACTCGGAGATCGTCGACCTGGGCGGCACCCTACCGGGCGGTACGCCCCTTGGTCAGCCTCCGCCTGCGCCACATGACCAGGGGAACCGCCCCGACGAGCCCCAGCGCGGCCGGGGTGACCCCCGCCGCGCCCGCGCCGCTCGCCTGCGGCGAGTGCAGCGGCGCCGGGGGCTGGTTGCCCAGGCCCGGCTGGTCGAAGGTGTCCGGGACGGGGAGCGTGGCCCAGCGGGTGACGGGCCACGCCACCACGACGGCCCGGCCGACGACGTCCTTGACCGGGACGAAGCCCTGGGTGGAGTCCTGCTGGTGGTAGCGGGAGTCCTGGGAGTTCTGCCGGTGGTCGCCCATCACCCAGATCTTGCCCTTGGGCACGGTGATCGGGCCGAAGGGGAAGTCGTCGCAGGCGCTGTTGCCGGGGAAGATGTACGGCTCGTCGAGCGCCTTGCCGTTGACGACGACCGGGCCGCCCTTCTTGCACTCCACGGTGTCCCCGCCGATGGCGATGGTCCGCTTGATCAGGTCCTTCTCGTCGGCGGACGGCATCAGGCCGATCTTGCTCAGGATCGTCTGCGCGATGTTGGGCTCCGGGGTGGGTTCGCCGGCCAGCCAGTTCGCTGGGTCGTGGAAGACCACGACCTCGCCGCGCTCGGGCTCCGAACCGAACCACGGGGTGAGCTTGTCCACCAGCACCCGGTCGCCGCGCTGCAGGGTGTTCTGCATCGAGTCGGACGGGATCGAGAACGCCTGCACCAGGAAGGTCTTGATCAGCAGGGCCAGCAGCAGGGCGATACCGATGAGGAGCGGGAGCTCCTTCCAGAAGGAACGCTGCGGCCTCTCCGCCTCGGCGCCCTCCTCCCCGGTCTCGTGCCCGACGGCGTCGTCCGGCCGCTCCTCGCCCTCATCGCGTCCGGATCGTGCGCCTACCGCCACGTCCCCCACATCCACTCCTCACTCGGAAACCGCTGCCCGCACCGGAACAGGAACGGGCCCTCCCCTCCCCTAACGAGCGGGAGTTCCCTAAGGCGCGGGAGACCAGGGCCACACTATGCGAAGGGCGTGCTCCGACGGCGCCGACGGGGCCCGCGCCGCCGTCCGCCCCGTACGGGATCGGGCACCTGCAGGAAGGTCGCCGGCTGGTCGAGTCCGCGCCAGTGGTCGAAGGGCCAGGCGATCACCACCGCCTGCCCGACCACGTTCTTCTCGTCGACGGTGCCCTCGAAGGCCTCGTCCAGGTGGTAGCGGGAATCGGCCGAATTGGCGCGGTGGTCGCCCATGACGAAGATCCGCCCGGCCGGTACGCGCACCTCGAATCGGATTTCGGAGGGGGCGTTGCCGGGTGACACGTAAGGCTCATCGAGCGGCGTTCCGTTGACGGTCACCCGTCCCCGGGCGTCACAGCACTTGACCGTGTCGCCGCCGACGCCGATGACCCGCTTGATCAGATCCTGTTCGTCCGCCGAGGGCAGCAGGCCGATGAAGGTCAGGGCCTGCTTGATCTGCCTGACGCCCGCCGGATCCGGTTCGGGCCTCGCGGCCTCGCCCTTGAGCCAGCCGCCCGGGTCCTTGAACACGACGACCTCGCCCCGCTGGACCTTCGAGCCGAACCACGGGGTCAGCTTGTCCACCAGCACCCGGTCCCCGATCCGGATCGTCTGCTCCATGGAGCCGGAGGGGATGAAGAAGGCCTGCACCAGGAAGGTCTTGAGCAGCAGGGCTATGCACAGCGCGACCGCCACCAGCAGCGGCAGTTCGCCCACGCGGCGGGTGCGCCTGCGCCGGCGGACCTTGCGCGCCAGCCGGCGCCGCTCGGCCCGCCCTCCGGGCTCGACGGGCTCGACGGGCTCCACGGGCTCCACGGGCTTCACGCCCTCGGCGTCCTCGGCGTCCCGCGCCTGACGCTGGGACGCGGCGGGCTCCCGGGCGGGCGCGGGTCCGGGGCCGCGCCGGGTCCGTTCGGACCGTTCGGGCCGTTCCGGCTCGCCGCCCCGCCCGGGCTCCGGACGGCCGGCACCCCGCGGGCGCCCGCGGCTACCCATGCGGGCCGTCCCCGGTCCGCGCCGCGGGCACCGAACCCCAGCGCGTCACCGGCCAGCCGATCCAGTCGGCCCGCCCGATCACCTTCTCCACCGGCACCATTCCCCCGCCCGGCTCCCCCAGGTGGTCCCGGGAGTCCCGGGACTGGGAGCGGTGGTCGCCCATGACCCACAGGGTCCCCAGGGGAACGGCGATCCGGAAGGGCACCTTCGAGGCCGGGTCTCCGGCGTACAGGTAGGGCTCCTCCACCGGGACTCCGTTGACCTGGATCCGGCCGCCCTGGTCGCAGCACACCACGTCGTCCCCGCCGACACCCACGACCCGCTTCACGAAGTCGGTGTCGGAGGGCTCCGCGAGCCCGAGCGCCGACAGCGCGCCGTGCACGGCGTCGCCCACCGGGTTCCCGCCCGCGGGCTCCCGTACGAAGGAACCGGCGCCGTCGAAGACCACCACGTCCCCCCGCCGGGGCTCGGCGCCGAAACGGTAGGCCAGCTTGTTGACCAGGACCCGGTCCCCCACCTGCAGGGTCGGCTCCATGGAGCGGCTCGGGATCTGGAAGGGCTGGACCACGAAGTTGGCCAGCAGGAGCAGGAAGACGGCGCAGCAGACCCCGATCAGCCCGGCCCGCCGCCAGGACCCGGAGAAAGCAGAACGCGGCCGCCCCTCCCCCTGTTCGGGGGAGGAGTGGCCGCGCTGTGTGAGCTCTGCTTCGGTGTCCATCGGGTGGGAGCCTATCCGGCCGCCCCCGGGACCCGGAGAGGAGATCAGCGGTCGCGCTTCTCCTTGATCTTCGCGGCCTTGCCGCGGAGCTCACGGAGGAAGTACAGCTTGGCGCGACGCACGTCACCGCGGGTGACGAGCTCGATCTTCTCGAAGATCGGGGAGTGGACCGGGAAGGTGCGCTCCACGCCGACGCTGAAGGAGACCTTGCGGACGGTGAAGGTCTCGGAGACGCCAGAGCCCTGGCGACGGATGACAACGCCCTTGAACTGCTGGATACGGGAGCGGTTGCCCTCGATCACGCGGACGTGCACGTTGATCGTGTCACCCGGGCGGAAGGCCGGGACGTCCGAGCGCAGGGAGGCGGCGTTGACGCCATCGAGCAGGTGAGACATGTTGTTCGTCTGCTTTCTTCGCACGACGCCACAGGTCGCCGGTGCGGGTTTCCGGAGAGAATTCGGGAGCCGTGCCACACCCCGTACGGCGATCCCCCTGTGGCAGGAGCGTACGGAAGCACACAGCAGCCGCCTATTCTTCCACGGCCGGCGGCCTGCGCCAAAATCGTCCGTCCCCGGACGGCTTCCAGCCCAGGATGCTGAGGATCTCGCGGTCCTTCTTGTCGAAGGCGGAGGCCTCGCAGCGCTCGATCAGGTCCGGGCGGTTGCGGGCGGTGCGGCGGAAGGCCTCGTCCCGGCGCCAGCGGGCGATCTTCCCGTGGTGACCGCTGAGCAGCACCTCGGGGATGCCTCGGCCGCGCCACTGCGGGGGCTTGGTGTAGACGGGGCCCTCCAGCAGGTTGGCCATCTCACCGGGGGCGAAGGAGTCGTCGCGGTGCGATTCGGCGTTGCCGAGCACGCCGGGCAGCAGCCGGGCCACGGCTTCGGTGACGACCAGCACGGCCGCCTCCCCGCCCGCGAGGACGTAGTCGCCGATGGAGACCTCGTAGACCGGCATCCGCGTCGCGTACTCGTCCATGACGCGGCGGTCGATGCCCTCGTACCGGGCCGGGGTGAAGATCAGCCAGGGGCGCTCGGAGAGCTCGACGGCCAGTTCCTGGGTGAAGGGCCGGCCGCTGGGCGTGGGCACGACCATGACCGGGCCGTGCGCGCCGGACTCGTAGCCGTCGGCCAGCGCCGAGTCCAGGGCCTCGCCCCAGGGTTCGGTCTTCATGACCATGCCGGGGCCGCCGCCGTACGGGGTGTCGTCGACGGTGTTGTGCCGGTCGTACGTCCAGTTCCGCAGGTCGTGGACGTGTACGTCGAGCTGGCCGCGGGCCCGCGCCTTGCCGACCAGGGAGACGTTCAGCGGTTCCAGGTACTCGGGGAAGATCGTGACGACGTCGAGCCGCATCAGGCGTCGTCCCCGGACTTCTCGCCCCCGGCCTTCGCGGCGTCAGCGGCGGCCCCGTCGGCCTCGGCGTCCCGCGCGGAGGCGATCACGGCGTGGTCGTCGATCAGCCCGGGCGGCGGGGTGATGACGCAGCGCTGCTCCTCCAGGTCGATCTCGGCGACGATCTCCTCGACGAAGGGGATCATGACCTCGGTGCCGTCCGGGCGCTCGACGATGAAGAGGTCCTGCGAGGGCAGGTGCGAGATCTCGGTGATCCGGCCGATCTCGGTGCCGTCCTCGAGCACCACGTCCAGGTCCATGAGCTGGTGGTCGTAGTACTCGTCCTCCTCCTCGGGCAGCTCCGCCGGGTCGACGTCCGCGATCAGGAGGGTGTTGCGCAGCCCCTCGGCGGCGGTCCGGTCCTTGACGCCCTCGAAGCGGAGCAGGAGGCGGCCGCTGTGCACCCGGCCCGTCTCGATGGTCAGCGGACCCGCCGACGCCGGGTCGGTCCGCAGGACGGCGCCGGGCGACAGACGCAGCTCCGGCTCGTCGGTCCGCACCTCGACGGTGACCTCACCCTTGATCCCGTGGGCGCGGCCGACCCGCGCTACTACCAGCTCCACCACATTCTCCTGTCAGGACGACAACGGGCCGGGGCGGGCTGCATGCCCTCCCCGGCCCGTGCCGGTGTTCAACTGCTCAGCGGACCTGGTCCACGTCGACGAGGTCGACGCGGATCCCCCGGCCGCCGATGGCGCCCACGACGGTGCGCAGGGCACGAGCGGTGCGGCCGTTGCGGCCGATCACCTTGCCGAGGTCGTCGGGGTGGACCCGGACCTCCAGCACCTGCCCGCGGCGCAGGTTGCGCGAGGCGACCTGCACGTCGTCGGGGTTGTCCACAATGCCCTTTACGAGGTGCTCAAGAGCCTCCTCGAGCATGCTCAGGCCTCGGTCGACTCGGCGGCGGCCTCAGCCTCGTCCGCCTTCTTGTCGGCCTTCTTCTTCTGCGTGATGGCCTCGCCCTTGCCCTCGCCGACGCCCTCGAGGGCCTTGGCGAACTCGTCGAAGGAACGACGCTTGTCTTCCTTCGTCGCCGGCTGCAGCAGCGGCGCCGGGGCCGGGAGGCCCTTGTGCGCCTGCCAGTCACCGGTGAGCTTCAGGATGGCGAGAACGGCCTCGGTGGGCTGGGCGCCCACGGACAGCCAGTACTGCGCGCGCTCGGCGTTGACCTCGATGCGCGAGGGGTTGTAGGTCGGCTGGTAGATGCCGATCTCCTCGATCGCGCGACCGTCCCGGCGGGTGCGGGCGTCGGCGACGACGATGCGGTAGTGCGGGGAGCGGATCTTACCGAGGCGCTTGAGCTTGATCTTGACTGCCACTGGAGTGGTGTCTCCTGAACTTGACGTGGTTGGGCACTTGAGATGCCACGTGGGGTTGCGGTACTCGGATGCCCGATGGACGCGTCAGCCGGAGGAGAGAGGGGTCCTATGCGACTGTCGAGTACAGCTGCCCATTGTGCCACACGCCCGCGATGCCTCCGAGCGGGAGGGACCGCCCCGGCGCCCCGGACCGCGGGCCGCGGCGCGGGCGGCAGCACCGGCCGGACCGGCCCCGCCCCGTCAGCCCGGACCGGCCCCACCGGACCGCGCCGCACACCGGCGGCCGCGCTCAGGACGCGGCCGCGGTGGCGACCTCGGGGATCCGGAAGGGCTTCATGCAGCCGCCGCAGACGATCGGCGCCTGCGCCAGCACGGAGGGGACCACCCGCACGTTGCGCCCGCAGTCGCAGACCGCCTTGACCCGTACGCCGCCGCCCGAGGAGCCGTGCCGGGCCGCCGGGCCGCGGAAGCTGCGCTTGGTGTCGGCCGCGGTGGCCGCCGTATGCGCCTTGAGGGCGCGCTGGAGCCGCTCGATGGTGGGGCGGTAGCGCTTCTTGGCCTCGGGGTTGAGGGTGACCAGGGAGAACCCGCTGCTGGCGTGCGGCTCCTCGGAGTGGTCCAGCCCCATCTCCTCGGCGATCGCGAGGAATCTGCGGTTGTGGTAGCGGCCGGCGCGCGAGGTGTCACGCACTCCGCGGGCGGCGGCGATGCCGTGGACTGCCTCGTGCAGCAGTCGCTCGAAGGAGAGTTCGGCGCCGCAGGCGGACGAGGACTCTCCGATCAGGGACTCGGGCGCGGCAAGGTCAGGCAGCTCGGGGTGGTACCGCTGAATGTCGGCCCACGCCTGCGCCAGCTCTGCGGCGAGAACAGGTGGTGTCGTGCTCACGTCGTGACAACGAGCCGGGGTGCCCCGGTGTTCCGATTCCGGGCCATTCCAAATTTTTTGCACGTACCAGTCAGTTCACTCTGATGCGTCCTGACGAGGACGGGTGCGCATATCCCAGGAGGAGTCGGTACGTAAGGAGGGCTATCGACACCGACGCCCCCGGTGCGCGGCCGGAGCCGCACGCCAGGGGCGCCAGGGGGAGATCAGTACGAGCGCGCGACGATCGCGAGCGTACCGGGGGCGTCGTCGGCCACCGGGACCGACCCGTCCTCGGCCACCAGGCAGCGCACCGACACGGCCTGCTCGCCCAGCTTGGCCTCGCCCTCGGGACCGAGGTCGGCCCACGGGATGCGCGCCCAGCCGCCCGCGATGGCGGCCTCGGCGGCCTCCTCGATGGTGGCGACGTCGCTGGTACGGGCCTCGCGGCGCTCGCGGGACTCGCGCAGCAGCTGCGCCTGGTCCTCGTCGAGGACCTTGGGCAGCAGGTCGACGAGGGCGTCGATCTGGACCGGGGTCTTCCCGCCCGGGATCCGGCGGGCCAGCATCGCGGTGCCGGCCTCCAGGTCGCGGGGGCCGATCTCGATGCGCACCGGTACGCCCTTGAGCTCCCAGTCCACGGCGCGGCGGCCGAAGGGGGTGTCGACGCGGTCGTCGACGTGCACGCGGATGCCCGCGGCCTTGAGCCGGTCGCCCAGCTCGCGGACCTTCGCCACGGCCTCGTCGCCCTTGATCGCCATGACGACGACCTGGACGTTGGCCAGGCGCGGCGGCACCCGCAGGCCGTTGTCGTCGCCGTGCGACATGATCAGACCGCCGACCATGCGGGTCGAGACGCCCCACGAGGTCTGCCAGACCAGCTCCTGCTGGCCCTCCTTCGACAGGTACTGGGTGTTGAAGGCCTTGGCGAAGTTGGTGCCGAGCTCGTGGCTCGTGCCCATCTGCAGGGCCTTGCCGTCGCCCATCATGCCCTCGAGGGTGAGGGTGTTGATGGCGCCGGCGAAGCGCTCCTTGGCGGTCTTGCGGCCGAGCACGACGTCGATGCCGAGCACGTTCGTCATGAAGTCGCCGTAGACGTCGCGGTGGATGCGGGCCGCGTAGTCGCGGGCGTCCTCGTACGTGGCGTGGGCGGTGTGGCCCTCCTGCCAGAGGAACTCGCTCGTACGGAGGAACACGCGGGGGCGCATCTCCCAGCGGACCACGTTGGCCCACTGGTTGATCAGCAGCGGCAGGTCCCGGTAGCTCTGGACCCACTTGGAGAAGTAGTCGTTGATGATCGTCTCGGACGTGGGCCGGACGACGACCGGCTCCTCCAGCTCCTTGCCGCCGCCGTGGGTGACGACCGCGAGCTCGGGGGCGAAGCCCTCGACGTGCTCGGCTTCCTTCGTCAGGTACGACTGCGGGATGAAGAGCGGGAAGTACGCGTTCTGGGCGCCGGCCTCCTTGATGCGGGCGTCCATCTCCTGCTGCATCCGCTCCCACAGGCCGTAGCCGTACGGGCGGATGACCATGGTGCCGCGGACCGGACCGTTGTCGGCCAGCTCGGCCTTGTTGATCAGATCCTGGTACCAGCGGGGGAAATCCTCCGCCTGCGGGGTGAGAACGGGTGCCTTTGCCATGGCGCGAATGGTACGGCGCCGGGCGGGTCGAGCGTGAATCGGGTGGCGCGCTCCTCTGGACGCGGGGGCGAATGGGGAGTTCCCTGGCAACGGGGGCAAGGGGGCGAGACGGAATCAGGAGCGCTCTTTCGATGACACCGACGCCGACGGCCACGCTCGTCGCCCGGGACTGGGCGGAGATCCAGGAACGGATGCTGGTCCCGCTGTACGAAGCGGTCTACGACCGGCTGGAGATCGGGCCGGGTGACCGGCTGCTGGGCCTCGACTGCGGGGCCGGGCTGGCCCTGCTGCTGGCCGGCGGGCGGGGTGCCGCCGCCACCGGCGTGGAGGCCGATCCAGCCCGCCGGGCGCTGGCCCGGGAACGGCTGCTGGAGGTGGTGGCGGCTCCCCCGGTCCCGGCCGCGCGCCCCTACGACGTGCTGCTCGCCTTCGCGCCCTCCCCCGACGCCCTGGCCGCGGCCCTGCCCGCGGTCCGGCGGGGCGGGGCGGTGGTGCTGGCCGGCTGGGGTCCGCCGGAGCGCTGCACGGTACCGGCGGTGCTGGGCGGGGGCCCGGCGGCGCTGGACCTGGACGCGCTGGCGGCGCGGGCGCGGCTGGTGCCCGACGGGTCGGGGCGGGTGTTCTGCCCGTTCGGGTACGCGGACGTGGACAGCGCCGTACGGGGGCTGCTGTCGACGGGGCTGTACTCCGCCGCGGCCGATGCCGCCCAGGCGGAGAAGGAGCTGTCGGAGGCGCTTCACCCGTACGAGCGGACCGACGGCACCGTCTGGCTGCCGAACATCTTCCGGTACGTCGTCGCCCGGGTGGCCTAACCGGGCGCCTTATTTCGCGAGCCGGGGGATGCCGGCCGCCTGGTAGGCCGCCTGCTCGTCCAGGGTCTCGGCCTCCAGGAGGGCCTCGGCGAGGGCGTCGAGCTTCGGCCGGTGCTCGCGCAGCAGGCGGCAGGCCTCCTCGTAGCACTCGTTGACGATCCGGCGCATCTCGTGGTCGACGACGTCGAGGGTGGTGGGGGCGGCGGCCAGCCCGTACGGTCCCTGCCCGTCGGAGGGGACGGCGGTGAGCTTGCCGACGCGCTCGCTCATGCCCCAGCGGGCGACCATGCCGCGGACGATGTTGGTGACCTGTTCGAGGTCGTTCTCGGCGCCGGTGGTGATCACGTCGTAGACGGTCTGCTCGGCCGCCATGCCGCCGAGCGCGCCGATGATGCGGCCCCGGAGGTACTCCTCCGTGTACGCGTACCGGTCCGCGTCGGGCGTGGAGAGGGTGACGCCGAGCGCCCGGCCGCGGGGCACGATCGTGATCTTGCGTACGGGGTCGGCGCCCGGCTGGAGCATGCCCAGCAGGGCGTGGCCGCTCTCGTGGTAGGCCGTGCGGCGGCGCTCCTCCAGGGGCATCACCAGGGGGCGTTCCGCGCCGAGCTGGACCTTCTCCAGGGCGTCGGAGAGGTCCGCCTGGGTGACCTGCCGCTGCTTTCGCTTGACGGCGAGCAGGGCGGCCTCGTTGGCCAGGTTGGCGAGTTCGGCCCCGGTCATGCCGGGGGTGGTCCGGGCGACCTGGGCGAGGTCGACGCCGGCGGCGAGCGGGATGTCGCGGGTGTGGATGCGCAGGATGGCCTCGCGGCCGTCCCGGTCGGGCGGGGAGACCACGACCGTGCGGTCGAAGCGGCCGGGGCGGGTCAGGGCGGGGTCGAGGACGTCGGCCCGGTTGGTGGCGGCGAGGACGACGACGCCCTCGGAGCCGGAGAAGCCGTCCATCTCGGTGAGGATCTGGTTGAGGGTCTGCTCGCGCTCGTCGTGGCCGCCCAGGCCCGCGCCGCCGCCGCGTACCCGGCCGATGGTGTCGATCTCGTCGATGAACACGATCGCGGGGGCCACCTTGCGGGCCTCGGTGAAGAGTTCCCTGACCCGGGAGGCGCCGACGCCGACGATCATCTCGATGAACTCGGAGGCGGACGCGGAGAAGAACGGCACCCCCGCCTCGCCCGCGACGGCCCGCGCGAGCAGGGTCTTGCCGGTGCCGGGAGGACCGGCCAGCAGGACGCCACCGGGCATCCGGGCGCCCATGTCGTGGTACTCCCGGGGGTTCTTGAGGAAGTCGACGACGTCGTTCAGCTCGCCCTCGACCTCGTCGATGCCGGCGACGTCGTCGAAGGTGGTGCGCGGGGCGCCCGCCTCCAGTTCCACGGGCTTGGGCGGGCCCTTGCGGCCGAGCCCGCCCATCCCGCCCATGGCCGAGCCCATCCGGCGGGCGATGAGCAGCCACAGGCCGACGAGGAGCAGCATCGGGGCGAGGGAGATCAGCAGGTTGGCCAGGAAGCTGCGCTGCTCGACCACCGGGGAGGCGGTGACGGTGACGCCCTTGGCGGTGAGGTTGGACCACAGCTGGTCGTCGGCGAAGGCGGGGCGCTGGGTGACGAACTTGGTGTAGTCGCCCTCGCCGCCGGGGACGGGCCGCTTGCTCTTGAGCTGGCCCTGGATGGCGTCGCCCTTGGAGTAGATCTTGGAGACGTTCCCGTCGGAGACCTGCTTGCTGAACTCCGTGTAGGAGATCGTCGGCTCGTCGCCCTCGTTGAAGAAGGACAGCACGAGGTTGGTCAGCAGGAAGACGATCAGGGCGGCGAGGACCAGTCCGCGCCAGCCCCCGCCGGGGAGCTTGCGCTTGGCGGGCGGGGACGGCGGGGCGCCTTCGGAGCGCCAGGGGGTGTCGGCCCGGTCGCGCGGCGGTACGGGGGTGGGGCTGGGCACGTGGGCGCCTCCTTATGCCGTCATGCCGTCCTCCCGGCCGACCATAAGCGACAAATCGACCCACTGCCCCGCGGACGCGACAGGGCCCCGGACGCGTGACGCGCCCGGGGCCCTGTCGCGAGGGCTCGCCGCCCCGCTACTTCATGAACTTCTTGAACTCGTCCGGCAGGTCGAAGTCCTGACCCGGCTGGCCGCCTCCGGCGGGGAGCCCGAACGGGTTGCCGTCCGCGGCCGGAGCGCCCGGCTGCGCGCCCTGCTCGCGGCGGGCCGCTGCCGCGGCCTCCTCTTCCTTGCGCTTCATCGGGTTGCCGCTCTTGCGCTTGCCCTTGGCCTGCTTGACCTGCTTCTTCTGCCGGCCGGGGCCGCCGCCCATGCCCGGGATGCCGGGCATGCCGGGCATCCCGCCGCCCTGGGCCATGCGGGACATCATCTTGCGGGCCTCGAAGAAGCGCTCGACCAGCGACTTGACGGCGCTGACCTCGGTGCCGGAACCCTTGGCGATACGGGCGCGGCGCGAGCCGTTGATGATCGTCGGGTCCTGGCGCTCGGCCGGGGTCATCGACTTGATGATCGCGGCGGTGCGGTCCACGTCGCGCTCGTCGATGTTGTTGATCTGGTCCTTGATCTGACCCATGCCCGGCAGCATGCCGAGGAGCTTGGAGATGGAGCCCATCTTGCGGACCTGCTCCATCTGGGCCAGGAAGTCGTCGAGCGTGAACTCCTTGGGGCCCTTGGCGAGCTTGGCCGCCATCTTCTCGGCCTCGGCCTGCGAGAAGGTCTTCTCGGCCTGCTCGATGAGGGTGAGCATGTCACCCATGTCGAGGATCCGGCCCGCCATGCGGTCGGGGTGGAAGGCGTCGAAGTCGTCGAGCTTCTCGCCGTTCGAGGCGAACATGATCTGCTTGCCGGTGACGTGCGCGATGGAGAGCGCGGCACCACCGCGGGCGTCACCGTCGAGCTTGGACAGCACCACGCCGTCGAAGCCGACGCCGTCGCGGAAGGCCTCGGCGGTGTTGACCGCGTCCTGGCCGATCATGGCGTCGACGACGAAGAGGATCTCGTCGGGGCTGACGGCGTCGCGGATGTCCGCGGCCTGCTGCATCAGCTCCTGGTCGATGCCGAGGCGGCCGGCGGTGTCGACGATGACGATGTCGTGCTGCTTGGCACGGGCGTACTCGACGGAGTCCTTGGCCACCTGGACCGGGTCGCCGACGCCGTTGCCGGGCTGGGGCGCGTAGACCGCGACGCCGGCGCGCTCGGCGACGACGCTGAGCTGGTTGACGGCGTTGGGGCGCTGGAGGTCGCAGGCGACCAGGAGCGGGGTGTGGCCCTGCCCCTTCAGCCAGAAGCCGAGCTTTCCGGCGAGGGTGGTCTTACCGGCACCCTGGAGACCGGCCAGCATGATCACGGTGGGCGCGGTCTTGGCGAAGCGCAGCCGCCGGGTCTCGCCGCCGAGGATCGAGACGAGCTCGTCGTTGACGATCTTGAGGACCTGCTGGCCCGGGTTCAGGGCCTTGGAGACCTCTTCGCCGCGGGCGCGCTCCTTGACGTTCGCGATGAAGGAGCGGACCACGGGGAGCGCGACGTCGGCCTCGAGGAGGGCGATACGGATTTCCCGCGCCGCAGCGTCGATGTCCTGCTCGGAGAGGCGGCCTTTGCCCCGGAGGGACTTGAAGGTCGCGCTGAGGCGGTCGGAAAGCGTATCGAACACGGTGGTCGCGATTCCTCGGGTCGGGGGCGTGGTGGTCGTCCCCCAGGGTATCCGCCCGTTCCCCCTCCCGGGGGCGGGGTCGCCGGCCCCGCCCCCGGGAGGGGGCTGCGGTCACGTCAGGGCGGCCTGGACCTGGGATGCGAGCGCGGCGGCAGCCGGCGGCGGGAGGGGTTTGCCGTCGGGGTCGACGACGTAGACCGTGTCCACCGCGTTCGCCCCCAGGGTGGACACGTGCGCGCTGCGTACCCGCACCCCCGCCGAGTCCAGCGCCCGCCCGATCCGGTGCAGCAGCCCCACCGCGTCGGGGGCCCGCACCTCCAGGACCGTGGCCAGGGGCGAGACGTCCGGGACCACGGTGACGCGCGGCGGCGGGGGGACGACCCCGCGCCTGCGCGGGTACGCCGCCTCGCGGGCGGCGAGCTTGGCCGGGACGTCCAGGGTGCCGTCCAGCGCCCGCACCAGGTCGGTCCGCAGCCGGGCCGCCTGCGGCAGCGCCCCGAACTCCGCGGCCACCCGCCAGCGCAGCACCAGCACCTCGCCCAGGTGGTCCGGAAGCTCCAGGAACCGCAGGTCCGCCGCCCGCACCGTCAGCCGGTGCAGGGCCAGTACCCCGGACACCGCCGGCAGGACCCCGGGCTGGTCGGGAACGGCCACGACCAGCTCGACGCCGACGGCCTCGTCCTCCTCCTCCCGCGCGTGCAGCGTGAGCACCGGCTCCCCGGTGCGCAGCGCCTCCAGCGCGAGCCGCTCCTGCTCGGCGGTGGGAAGGTCCGGTTCGGGGCCGGCCGGCGGGGCTCCGCTCAGCACGGCGGCGACCCGCCGCACCAGGTCGGCGACGAGGGAGCCCCGCCAGGTGCTCCAGGCGGCGGGCCCGGTCGCGAGGGCGTCGGCCTCGGTGAGGGCGTGCAGGATCTCCAGGGTGCCGGCCGACCCCACCGCCCGGGCCACGGCGGTGACGGTCGCCGGGTCGTCGAGGTCCCGCCGGGTCGCGGTGTCCACGAGCAGCAGGTGGTGGCGTACGAGCGTGCCCAGTACGGCGGTGTCCTCGGCGTCGAAGCCCACCCGCGCGGCCATGTCCCGGGCGATGGTCTCGCCGACGACGGAGTGGTCGCCGGGCCAGCCCTTGCCGATGTCGTGCAGCAGGGCCGCCATCAGCAGCAGGTCCGGCCGGCCCACCCGGCGGGTCAGCGCCGAGGCCCGTACGGCCGTCTCGATCAGGTGCCGGTCCACCGTCCAGGTGTGCACGGGGTTGTGCTGGGGGCGGCAGCGCACCCGCTCCCAGTCGGGCAGCAGCCGGGTGATCAGCCCCTCGGCCTCCAGCGCCTCCCACACCCCCACCGTCGGCTCCCCCGCGCCCAGCAGGGTCAGCAGCTGCTCCCGGGCCTCCGCCGGCCACGGCACGGGCAGCGGCCGGGCCTGCGCGGCGAGGCGGCGTACGGCGTGCAGCGAGACGGGCAGGCCCGCCTGCGCGGCCGCGGCGCCGAAGCGCAGGGGCAGTACGGGGTCCCGGTCGGGCCGGGCGGCGAGGGCGAGGACGGCCTCCCCGTCGGACTCCACCACCCCCTCGGCCAGCGGCGCCCGCTCGGCGGCGGCCGCCGCGCCCCGGGTCCCGAGGAGGCCGCGCAGCCTCGGCCGGGCGGCGCGGGCGCGCAGCACCCGCCCGACCTCCCGCCAGGTGACGTCGCCGGCGTAGGCGACGACCCGCGCGGCCTCGTACACCTCGCGCAGCAGCGCGTCGGCGTCGAGCAGCCCCAGCCGGGCGGCGACCTGGGGCTGCTCCTGGAGCGAGAGCCGGTCGGTGGCCCGGCCGGTGACCAGGTGCAGCGCGTCGCGCGCGTCCAGCAGCCGGCGCCGGGCGTCGGCGAGCCCCTCGCGCGGGGCGTCGGCGAGCCAGGACGCGGCGACGGCCCGCAGGACGGTGATGTCGCGGAGGCCGCCGCGGGCTTCCTTGAGGTCGGGTTCCAGCAGGAAGCGCAGCTCCCCGGCCCGCTCGGCCCGCTCCCGGCACAGGGCGTGCAGTTCCGGGAGGCGTCGGGTGGCCTGGTTGCGCCAGTCGGCGAGCACCGAGGTGCGCAGCCCGGCGAGGAGTCCGGCGTCGCCGGCGACGAGCCGGGCGTCCAGCAGTCCGAGGTGGGCCTTGAGGTCCTCGGCGGCGGTCTTGCGGGCCTCGGCGGGGGTGCGTACGGAGTGGTCCAGGGCCAGGCCGAGGTCCCACACGGGGTACCAGAGGCGGTCGGCGAGGGTCTTCAGCGCGGCGGGCCGGGCCTTGCCGTCGTGGAGGAGCAGCAGGTCGAGGTCGCTGCGCGGGGAGAGGTCGGCGCGGCCGTAGCCGCCGACGGCGACGAGGGCGGCGCCGCGTACGCCGCTCTCGCGTGCCGCCCGCGCGAACTGTGCGTTCAGCCACTGGTCGGTCAGTGCGGACAGGGCGGAACGCCGGGAGGGCCCGGACCGCGACTCCTCCTGGAGGAGTCGCAGCCGGGCCTCGGCGTAGCCGCCGGGTCCGGAGCCGGCCGGGTCGTCCTGCGTGGTCTCTTCGGCGCTCGTCACCCTGCGGCTCCCGTCGTCTAGAGGGCGTCGGCGCCGCGCTCGCCGGTGCGGACCCGGACGACCGAGTCCACGGGGACGCTCCACACCTTGCCGTCGCCGATCTTCTCGGTCCGGGCGGCGCTGACGATGACGGAGATCAGCTCTTCGGCCTCCTCGTCCTCGACGAGCACCTCGATGCGGATCTTCGGTACGAGGTCCACGGTGTACTCGGCGCCGCGGTAGACCTCGGTGTGGCCGCGCTGGCGGCCGTACCCGCTGGCCTCCGAGACGGTGAGGCCCTGGACCCCGAAGGAGTGGAGGGCTTCCTTGATCTCGTCCAGCTTGTAGGGCTTGACGATGGCGGTGATCAGCTTCATGCGTCGACCTTCTTGCTCGCGGCGGCGGAGGCGGGTGCGGTGGTGGTGCGTGCGGAGATCCCGCCGCCGGCGCCGCTGAAGTCGTAGGCGGTCTCGGCGTGCTCGACCTGGTCGATGCCGGAGACCTCGACGTCCTCCGCGACCCGCATCCCGATGGTCTTGTCGAGGAGGAAGGCCATGATCGCCGATACGACGAGGGAGTAGGCGAGGACGGAGAAGACCCCGATCGCCTGCTTGCCGAGCTGTTCGAGGCCGCCGCCGTAGAAGAGGCCCTTGGCGTCGGACTGGACGCCGCCGGTGGCGAAGAAGCCGACGAGCAGGGAGCCGGCGATGCCGCCGACGAGGTGGACGCCGACCACGTCGAGGGAGTCGTCGTAGCCGAACTTGTACTTCAGGCCGACGGCCATGGCGCACAGCACACCGGCGATGGCGCCGACGGCGATCGCGCCGAGCGGGCTGACGGAGCCGCCGGCGGGGGTGATGGCGACGAGGCCGGCGACGGCGCCGGAGGCGGCGCCGAGGGTGGTGAAGGAGCCGTGGCGCAGCTTTTCGTATCCGAGCCAGGCGAGCATGGCGGCGGCGGTGGCGACCTGGGTATTGACGAACATGACGGCGCCGACGCCGTCGTCGTTGCCGAGCCAGGAGCCGGCGTTGAAACCGAACCAGCCGAACCACAGCAGGCCGGCGCCGAGCATGACCAGGGGGAGGCTGTGCGGGCGCATCGGGTCCTTCTTGAAGCCGACGCGCTTGCCGATGACCAGGATGACGCCGAGGGCGGCGGCGCCCGCGTTGATGTGGACGGCGGTGCCGCCGGCGAAGTCGATGACGCCGAGCTCGAAGAGCCAGCCGCCGGCGCCCCACACCCAGTGGGCGACGGGGAAGTAGACGACGGTGACCCACAGGGCGGAGAAGAGCGCCCAGGCGCTGAACTTGACGCGGTCGGCGAGGGCGCCGCTGATCAGGGCGGGGGTGATGACGGCGAACATCAGCTGGAAGACGGCGAAGACGTAGACGGGGATGGTGTAGCCGTCCCACAGCTCGGTGAGGCCGATGCCGCTGAGGCCGACGTAGTCGGAGTTCCAGCCGATCAGCGAGCCGGTGTCGGTGCCGAAGGCGAGGCTGAAGCCGTAGAGGACCCAGAGGATCGTGACGATCCCGAGGCTGATGAAGCTCATCATCAGCATGTTGAGGCTGCTCTTGACGCGGACCATGCCTCCGTAGAAGAAGGCGAGTCCCGGGGTCATCAGCATGACCAGGGCGGAGCAGATGAGCATGAACCCGGTGTTCGCGGCAGACAGGGTCGGGGCGTCTGCTGCGAGGGTCGTGATGGCTGATGCCATCGGCGTCTCCTCGTCGTCGGTACGTTCGCGTGCGGGCGATCGTGGGAAACCTGAGCGGCGGCGTAAGGTCTGGCCGGTTATTGGCCCTGAGATTCGCGCAGGACGGTTTCCGGCGGCGCCGCTGGGTGTTTCGCGCCGATGACGAAGAGGTCGGGCGTGTTACGCCTCCATGAACCGGTGAGGTACGGGTCCGGTCCGGGTCAGGTGAGGGTCAGGCGGGGGCCGGGCGCACGTCAGGCGGGCGCCCGGGCCGTGGGGCGGCTCAGACGGCCTCGGCGGCCTCGGGCAGCCGGGAGGCGAGGAGGTCGGTCAGCCGGACCACCTCGGCCACGTCCCCGTATTCACGCGCGGCGGTGTCGACGGTCTTGCGGAGCCGGGTGTTCACCCGTTCGGACCGTACCTTTCTCGCCACGTCGAGCGCCTGGTCCACGAGGACGGTGGCCTGTTCCGGCTCGCGCTGGAGCAGGTGGACGGTGGCCATGCCGATGAGGTTCAGGGCGTACGAGCGCTGGTGCTCCCCGTCCTTGGAGAAGAGCTCCACGGCCCGTTCCATGACCGGTTCGGCGAGGGAGGCGTAGGTGGGGCTGCGGCCCGCGACGTAGGCGAGGTCGCGGTAGGAGTGCGAGTTCTCGCCGTTGAGCTCGGCCTCGGAGAAGAAGCGGATCCAGTCGGGTTCCGGCTCGGAGTCGAAGCCGACGTCGGAGAAGGTGTCCTCGGCCATCCGCACGGCCCGCTTGCAGCGGCTGGGCTGGCCCATGTTGGCGAAGGCCCGGGCCTCCATCGCGTACAGCATGGCCTGGGTGCGCGGTCCGGCGCAGTCGCGGCTGCCGTACTGGGCGAGGTGGATGAGCTCCAGGGCGTCCTCGGGGCGGCCCAGGTGGATCATCTGGCGGCTCATGCCGGACAGGATGTAGGAGCCCAGGGGCTTGTCCCCGGCCTCCTTGGCGGCGTGCAGCGCGAGGACGAAGTACTTCTGCGCGGTGGGGTGCAGGCCGATGTCGTAGCTCATCCATCCGGCGAGTTCGGCGAGTTCGGCGGCGACCTTGAACAGCCGCTTCATGACCGGGGCGGGGTGGCTCTCCTGGAGCAGGTCGGTGACCTCGTGGAGCTGGCCGACGACGGCCTTGCGGCGCAGTCCGCCGCCGCACTGGGCGTCCCACTGGCGGAACATCACGGTGGTGGCTTCGAGGAGGTCGAGCTCCGGCTCGGACAGCCGGGGCGGCCGGTGCCCGCCGAGCGCGCCCGACGGGCCGGCGTCGGGGCGCGGTCCGAGGTCGGCGGCCGGGGAGGGGACGAGCCAGCGCTGCATGGGCTCGATGAGGGCGGGGCCGGCGGAGAGGGCGAGGGAGGTCCCGAGGAAGCCGCGGCGGGCGAGCATCAGGTCGCTGCGGGAGAACTCGCTGAGCAGTTCCACGGTCTGCGGGCCGGCCCAGGGCAGGTCGACACCGGAGACGGAGGGGGTCTGGTGGGCGGTGCGCAGGCCGAGCTGTTCGATGGCGACGACGGAACCGAAGCGTTCGGAGAAGAGCTCCGAGAGGATCCGCGGGACGGGTTCGCGGGGCTGTTCGCCGTCGAGCCAGCGGCGCACGCGGGAGGTGTCGGTGCTGATGTGGTGGGCGCCCATCTGGCGCGCGCGGCGGTTGACCTGGCGGGCGAGTTCGCCCTTGGACCAGCCGCTGCGGACGAACCACGAGGTCAGCTGTTCGTTCCGGACAGCGGATTCGCCGCTCGCTCCGCTTGCGCCGTTGCCGCTCACTGGAACGCCCCCATCCGCATCGCCTCTTCACACGAAACCCTGGCGGGGGCGGCCGACTCCGCCAGGGACCTTCACAGGTCCTCCACCGATTGCCTCCGGCATACCCACGGTTGGGGTCCGCCGCACAGGTTCGTGCACCGAAAGTAATCCTACGATCACCCCGTCGGCGAGGTCGATTCCAGAAACGCCACCATTCGCCACCCCTTCGTATGAACTCACCACCGGCCAGGCGCGATTCACTTGACACCAAGGCGAAACGGCAGTGGTTGGACGGGAGTGCGCTCGGGGCGCGCGCGGCGAGGAGTGCGCCGGGCGGCTCCGGTGGACGGCGCGCTCCACCCGGCCTCCGACAGGTCTCGCCGACGTCGTAACCACCGGCGCGTCCGACCCGTTGGAGGGGGCATGGGCATGGGCTTCACGATCGGCGGCAGCCGCGGCACCAAGGAGTTCCGTTCCGGCGTCCGGCGCCGCGGACGGACCTCGGAGTGCACGACGGTGGCGGAGTACACCGGGCTCTGGGGCTGGGACGCGGTCCCCGGCGCCCGCGCCGCCGGTCCGGGCCGCGACTGCTCCTGCGGTCATACGAACTGCGGCGCGCCGGGGGCGCACCCCCTGGACTTCGCTCCGACCGTCCCGGGGGGCGCCACCCTGGACGAGGTCTCCGAGATCTGGGGCGAGTATCCGGGCGCGGCGGTGCTGCTCCCCGTCGGCCGCTCCTTCGACGTCATCGAGGTCTCCGCCGAGGCCGGGCGGCGCGCCCTGGTCCGGCTGGAGCGGATGGGCCTGCCGCTGGGGCCCGTGACGGCGACCCCGGACGGGCGGGCGCAGTTCTTCGTCGCCCCGGGCGCGGCCGCCGAGCTGCCCGAGCTGCTGTACCGGATGGGCTGGGACGACGCGGACCTGGACCTGCGCGCCCTGGGCCGCGGCGCCTTCCTCACCGCCCCGCCCTGCGACCACGCCGGCCTGGGCCCGGCCACCTGGCTGCGCGGGCCCGCGCTGGACAGTGCGGGCGGCCCCCCGCAGGCCCGGCTGCTGCTCGGCACCCTGGCCTACACCTGCCACCGCTTCCGCCGCTGACGGCCCCCGCCCACGGCAGTGCCCCCGGGTCCTGGACGGACGCGGGGGCACTGGTCTGCGTAAGGTCCTCCGGTGAGGTCCCGGTGCCTCAGTCGCCGATGAGGGCGTCCACGAACGCCTCGGGCTCGAAGGGGGCCAAATCGTCCGGGCCCTCGCCGAGGCCGACGAGCTTGACCGGGACGCCGAGCTCGCGCTGGACGGCGACGACGATGCCGCCCTTGGCGGTGCCGTCGAGCTTGGTGAGCACGATGCCGGTGATGTCCACGACCTCGGCGAAGACGCGCGCCTGGGTCAGGCCGTTCTGGCCGGTGGTGGCGTCCAGGACCAGCAGCACCTCGTCCAGCGGGCCGTGCTTCTCCACGACGCGCTTGACCTTGCCGAGCTCGTCCATGAGGCCGGTCTTGGTGTGCAGCCGGCCGGCGGTGTCGATGAGCACCACGTCGGCACCCTCGGCGATGCCCTCCTTGACCGCGTCGTAGGCGATGGAGGCCGGGTCGCCGCCCTCGGGGCCGCGGACGGTACGGGCGCCCACGCGCTCGCCCCAGGTCTGGAGCTGGTCGGCGGCGGCGGCGCGGAAGGTGTCGGCGGCGCCGAGCACCACGCTGCGGCCGTCGGCGACGAGGACCCGGGCGAGCTTGCCGGTGGTGGTGGTCTTGCCGGTGCCGTTGACGCCCACGACCATCACGACGCCCGGGGTGTCGGTGCCGCTCTCGGTCTTCACGGCGCGGTCGAAGTCGGTGCCGACCAGGGTCAGCAGCTCCTCCTTCAGCAGGGCGCGCAGCTCGGCGGGGGTGCGGGTGCCGAGCACCTTGACCCGCTCGCGGAGCCGCTCGACCAGTTCCTGCGTCGGCGCGACACCGACGTCGGCGATGAGGAGGGTCTCCTCGATCTCCTCCCAGGTGTCCTCGTCGAGGTGCTCGCGCGAGAGCAGCGTGAGCAGCCCCTTGCCGAGCGAGTTCTGCGAACGGGCGAGCCGCGCGCGGAGCCGGACCAGGCGGCCGGCGGTGGGCTCGGGCACCTCGATCTCGGGCGCGGCCGGAGCCTCCGGCTCGGCGACGGGCGCTTCGACGGCCTCGGGGGCCGCGGTCTCCGCCTCGGGGAGCACGACCTCCTCGATGGTCCGGCGCGGCTCTTCGACCGTCGGGGCGGAGTCCTCCCCCACCTGCGGTTCGGCGGGCGGGGCAGTGATGGTCGGCGTGCTCGGCGGCGCCGTGGGGGGCAGCTGCTTCTTCTTGCGGCTGCTGACCACGAGCCCGCTGATCGCGCCGACCGCGACCAGGGCGATGACTACGGCAAGGATGAGGATTTCCATAACCCGTCCAGTATCCGCCACGGCGGCCCCGGAGCCCGGACCTCGGCACTCGTACCGGGCCCTAAGCCCCTATTTATGCGATTCGGCGCAAATCTACGATGATGGACGACTTCCCGTCCTCGCACGCCCCACGGAGCAACCGCATGCCCGCCGAGCCCGCCACCGGCGCCATACCGGCCCAGACCACAGCCGAAGCCGCAACCGGAGCCGCAGCCGCAGCCGCAGCCGCCCAGGCCAGCGGCAGGAACGCCGCCGAGACCCGCGGGCTGGAGCCCGTGCCGGACGCCGAGCGCACCGGCCGGGTCCGCGAGCTGGTGCCCACCTGGGTCGCCGCGAACATCAGCGTGCTGCTCCTCACCATGGGTGCGGGCCTGGTCATCTTCAACAAGCTGAACATCTGGCAGGTGCTGGTCGTCGCGCTCGCCGCGCCCGTCGTCTCGTACGGGATCGTCGGCCTGATCTCCATCGCCGGCAAGCGCGGCGGGGCGCCGGGCATGGCGCTGTCGCGGGCCGTCTTCGGCCAGCGCGGCAACCTCTTCCCCGGCGCCCTGATCTGGGTGGCGCGCTGGGGCTGGGAGACCATCAACGCGGTCAGCGGCGCCTACGCCGTGCTGACCGTCCTGGACCTGCTCTTCGGCGTGAAGAGCAACACCGCCCTCGTGGTCGTGACCCTGCTGTTCTTCGTGGGCTGCACCTTCGTGGTCTCGGGGCTGGGCATCAACGCGCTGCGCGTCTGCTCGACGTGGTCGACGTACCTCTTCGGCGGCTTCAGCGTGCTCGTCCTCGGCTACCTGCTCTTCACCACCGACTGGTCGGCCGTCTTCGGCAAGCCGGCCGGCTCCACGGCGATGATGGTCGCGGGCATCGGCACCATCGCGGCGGGCGGCATCAGCTGGGTGCCGTCCGGCCCGGACTTCACCCGCTACCTGCCGCGCACCGCCTCGGCCAAGGGGATGGTCGGCGCGACGGTCGGCGGCGCGGGTGTGGTGGTCCTGCCGATGGTGCTGATGGGTGCGGTGATGGCCGTCGGCACGCCGGACCTGGCGAGCGCGCAGGACCCGGTCTCCTTCATCGGCGAGCTGCTGCCGACCTGGATCGCGGTGCCCTACCTGCTGATCGCCCTGATCGGGATGCTGCTGATCAACTCGATGTCGATGTACTCGGCCGGGTTCACCGCGCAGACCCTGGGCATCAAGGTGCCGCGCGCCTGGGCGGTCAGCGTCAACGCCATCATCAGCCTGGTCTTCGGCTTCCTGCTGATGGTGGTGGCGACCAGCTTCTTCGGCTCGTTCATCTCCTTCCTGACGCTGCTGGCCGTGGCCTTCTCCGCGTGGATCGGCGTCTTCGGCGTCGACATGCTGCGCCGGCCCTCCTACGACGGTGCCGCGCTGCTGGACACGACGCCGGGCAGCGCCTACTGGTACCGGGGCGGTTTCGCCTGGCAGGCGATGACGGCCTGGGGCGCGGCGCTGGTCGCGGGGCTGCTGTTCACCAAGGTGGACTGGTTCAGCGGGCCGCTGGCCTCCACCTGGATCGGCGAGAACGGCCTCGGCTGGGTGACCGGCATCCTGGTCTCCGCCGCGCTGTACGCCGTACTGCCGCGGACTCCGGCCCCGGCGGCGCCGGAGCCGGGCGCGGAGCGCGTCCCGGCCGGCACCCTGTCCAACTGACGCCGCGTCAGCTAACGTCCCCCCTCGCCCGACCGTCCGCATCCGGCGAAGGGGGACTTCCCATGCCCATCACCGTGGCCCGGTTCAACCTGATCGACCCCGACGGCACCCCCGCGACGCTGGCCGCCCGCTACCAGGCCGCGGTGGAGATGGCCCGGTACGCCGACGAGCACGGGATCGACACGATCCAGACCGAGGAGCACCACGGGACGGACAACAACTGGCTGCCCTCCCCCTTCGCGTTCGCCGGCGCCGTCCTCGGCGCGACCCGGCGGATCGCGGTCACCGTGTCGGCGATCATCGGCCCGCTGCACGACCCGCTGAAGGTGGCCGAGGACATCGCCGTGCTGGACCTGATCGGCGGCGGGCGGCTGGTGACCGTCGCGGGCATCGGCTACCGGCCCGAGGAGTACGAGCAGCACGGGGTGGAGTGGGGACGGCGCGGCCGGCTCCAGGACGAGCTGCTGGAGACCCTGCTGAAGGCCTGGACCGGCGAGCCCTTCGAGTTCCGCGGCCGCACCGTCAAGGTGACCCCGGTGCCCTTCACCCGGCCGCACCCGATGCTGCTGGTGGGCGGGAGTTCGAAGGCGGCGGCGCGGCGGGCGGCCCGGCTGGGGCTGCCGTTCTTCCCGAGCGCGCACCTGCCGGAACTGGAGGCGTACTACGCGGAGCGGCTCGCGGAGTACGGCACCGAGGGCTTCTGCATGATGCCGGCGCGTCAGACCCCGCTGCTGCACGTCTCGGAGGACCCGGAGCGGGCGTGGGCGCTCTACGGAAAGCACTTCCTGCACGAGGCGGGCATGTACGCCTCCTGGCAGTCCAAGGACATCCGCTCGGCGGTGCGGTCCGGCGCCCGCACGGTCGAGGAGCTGCGCGCCGAGGGCGTCTACCGGATCCTCGACCCGCAGGAGGCGGTGGCGTACGCGCGCGGAGCGGGCGAGGCGGGCAACCTCGTCCTGCACCCGCTGTGCGGCGGGATGCCGCTGGAGGAGGGGTGGCGCGGCCTGCGGCTGCTGTGCGAACGGGTACTGCCCCGGCTCAGGGACTGAGCCGGGGCAGCGCCGCGGAGAAGAAGGGGTGGTGGCGGGGGTTGGTTACCCCATCTCCTCCAACGCCTTGCCCTTGGTCTCCGGCACCCACTTGAGGATGAACGGGATCGAGAGCAGGGCGAAGACGGTGTAGATGACGTACGCGCCGGACAGGTTCCAGTCCGACAGGGTCGGGAAGGTGACGGTGATGGCCCAGTTGGCGACCCACTGGGCCGCGGCGGCCACGCCGAGCGCGGCGGCGCGGATCCGGTTGGGGAACATCTCGCCGAGCAGCACCCACACCACCACGCCCCAGGAGAGGGCGAAGAAGAGGACGAAGGCGTGCGCGGCGATCAGCGCGACGGTGCCCTGGGTGTCGGGCATGGAGATGTCGTCGCCGGTGCCGGTCTTGTACGAGAACGCCCAGGCGCAGAGGCCGAGGGAGACGGCCATGCCCGCCGAGCCGATCAGCGCGAGCGGCTTGCGGCCGATCCGGTCCACGAAGATCATCGCGATCACCGTGCCGATGATGTTGATGATCGACGTGGTGAAGGAGTACAGGAACGAACTGGTGGGGTCGATACCGACGGACTGCCACAGCGAGGAGCTGTAGTAGAAGATCACGTTGATGCCCACGAGCTGCTGGAAGACCGAGAGGCCGATGCCGACCCAGACGATGGGCAGCAGGCCGAAGCGGCCGCCGAGCAGGTCCTTGAAGGTGGACTTGTGCTCGGAACGCATGGCCGCCTCGATCTCGGCGACGCGGCCGTCCAGGTCGACCTTGGTCCCCTCGACCTCGGCCAGCACCTTGCGGGCCTCCTGGTTGCGCCCCGCGGAGATCAGGAAGCGGGGCGACTCGGGGATGACGAAGGACATCAGCCCGTAGAGCACGGCCGGGACCACCATCACGCCGAGCATCCACTGCCAGGCTTCGAGGCCGCCGATCTGCCCGCGCTGGTCGCCGTCGGCGAGGTTGAGGATGCCCCAGTTGACCAGCTGCGAGACGGCGATGCCGATGACGATGGCGGCCTGCTGGAAGGAGGCCAGCCGGCCGCGGTAGGCGGGCGGGGAGACCTCGGCGATGTAGGCGGGGCCGATGACGGAGGCCATGCCGATGCCGAAGCCGCCGACGACGCGCCACGCGGCGAGGTCCCAGAGCGCGAACGGAAGGGCCGAGCCGATGGCGCTCGCCGTGAAGAGGACGGCGGCGATCTGCATACAGCGGATGCGGCCGATCCGGTCGGCGATGCGGCCGGCGGTGGCGGCGCCGAGCGCGCAGCCGATCAGCGCGGCGGCGATCACCTGGGCGAGCGCGGCCGAACCGACGTCGAAGCGGTCGCGGATGGCGACGACCGCGCCGTTGATGACGGAGCTGTCGTAGCCGAAGAGGAATCCGCCCATGGCGGCGGCCGCGGTGATGAAGATGACGTGCCCGAGGTGGTCGGGCTGGGACGCTCGTCCGCCGCCGGGCGCCGGTTCCTGCGCAGTGCTGCTGGTCAAGGTGTGCTCCGTGGGGGGTTCTGTCCGTTCTCCTAGTGGCGCACAGGTCAAGATCGGGCACCACCGGAAGGCGGGAGGCAGCACAGAGCCTATGTGTTCATTTCCTGAAGTCAATAGCTGGTGTGAAGGTCGGATTAACTTCCGCAGGTCGGGCTTTGATTTCACTTCTTGAAGCTGTAGGGCTCAACGGAGGCGCTGGCTGATGACCTTCGAGACCCCGTCGCCCTGCATCGAGACGCCGTAGAGGGCGTCCGCGACCTCCATCGTCCGCTTCTGGTGCGTGATCACGATCAGCTGCGAGCTCTCCTGGAGCTCCTCCATGATGCGGATCAGCCGCTGGAGGTTGGTGTCGTCGAGCGCCGCCTCCACCTCGTCCATCACGTAGAACGGGCTGGGCCGGGCCTTGAAGATGGAGACCAGCAGCGCCACGGCCGTCAGCGACCGCTCGCCGCCGGACAGCAGCGACAGCCGCTTGACCTTCTTGCCCGGCGGCCGGGCCTCGACGTCCACGCCGGTGGCCAGCATGTCGTCCGGGTCGGTGAGCACCAGACGGCCTTCGCCGCCGGGGAACAGCCGCGAGAACACCCCCTCGAACTCCCGGGCCGTGTCCCGGTAGGCCTCGGTGAAGACCTGCTCGACCCGCTGGTCGACCTCCTTCACCACTTGAAGGAGGTCGGCACGGGTCTTCCGCAGGTCACCCAGCTGCTCACTGAGGAACCGGTGGCGCTCCTCCAGCGCCGCGAACTCCTCCAGCGCCAGCGGGTTGACCTTGCCCAGCTGCTGGTAGGCCCGCTCGGCCGCCTTGAGCCGCTTCTCCTGCCGGGCCCGGTCGAAGGGGCCCGGCCGGTTGCGGGGGTGCTCCGGGTCCTCCGGAAGCACCTCGCCCTCGGCCGGCGGGGACGGGGGCACCGGCTGGTCGGGCCCGTACTCCGCCACCAGGGCGGCGGGCTCCACGCCCAGCTCCTCCAGCGCCCGCGCCTCCAGCTGCTCGATCCGCAGCCGCTTCTCGGCGCCGAGCACCTCGCCCCGGTGCACGGAGTCGGTCAGCTTGTCGAGCTCGCCCTTGAGGTCGCGGCCCCGGCCGCGGGCCTCGCCGAGCTCCTGCTCAAGCAACCCCTTGGCGTGCTCGGCGGCCGAACGCTCCAGCTCCGCCCGGCCGATCGACACCTCCAGGTGCGCCAGCAGCTGCCGGGCCCCGTCGGCGACGGCCCGGCCCACCTCGGCCTCGTACCGCCGGCGCTGCCGGCGCCGCTCCGCGCGGGCCCGGGCCTCGCGCTCGGCGCGGGCGCCCCGGTCGAGCGCGTCGGCCCGGCCGGCCAGGCCCTTGACCCGCTCCTCGTGCGTACGCAGCTGGAGGCGGGCCTCCATCTCGGTCTGCCGCGCGTTCGCCCCGTCGGCGGAGAGCCGGTCCCGGGCCGAGGTGTCGGGCTCCTGCGCCAGCGGCGTCTCCTCCGCGACCGCGAGCCGCTCCGCGCACTCCTCCACGTCGAGCCGCGCGCGTTCGAGGGCCTCCTGGGCGGTGGCCGCCGCCCGGGCACTGCGCTCGGCCTCGCCCTGGGCGCCCTTCGCCTGCCCGGCGAGCCGGCCGAGCTGCTGGGCGGCCCCGGCGCGGGCCTTCTCCCCGGCCCGGCGCAGCTCCGCCAGCTCCTCGGCGCGGGCCGCCGCGCCGTCGCGGCGCTGCCGGGCCGCCTCCTCGGCCCCGGCCAGCTCCCGGCACTCGCCGTCCAGCCGCTCCAGTTCCGCCGCCGCCTCGTCGACGGCGGCCCGGACCTCGATGAGGCTGGGCGCGCCCGCGGAGCCGCCGTGTGCGAGGTGGGCGCCGAGCACGTCCCCGTCGGCGGTGACCGCGACCAGGTCCGGCCGCGCGGCGACGACCGCCTCGGCCTCCTCCAGGCTCCCGACCACGACGTGGTCCCGCAGCACCCATGCCACGGCCCGCCGCACCTCCTCAGCCCCCCGCACGAGCGAGGCGGCCTCCGGGTACGCGGCCCCGACGGCCACTCCCGCCCCGCCGGCCGCGCCCTCCAGCCCCTCCAGCCCCGCCGGCGCCTGAGGCGCGGGGTCCGGGGCGGGCCCCCGCCCGCGGGGAAGCCGCTGATCAGCATGGGGGGAAGGGGCGGGGTGGGGGGCTTCCGCCCCCTGGGCCTGGCCGGGCAGCGCGGCGCCGCCCGGGGCCACGGGGCCCTGCTCGGGGATCGCAGCACCGGCGGCACCGGCGATCAGGAACGTGGCCCGCCCCGCGTCGGCGTCCCGCAGGTGCCGGATGGCTCCGGCGGCCGCCCCCGCCGAGGCGACCGCCACCGCGTCGGCGGCAGCCCCCAGCGCGGCGGCGACGGCGACCTCGTACCCCGGCACCACCGACACCCGCTCCGCCGCCGGCCCCAGCACCCCCGCCAGCCGCTCCCGCACCGCGAGCAGCGCCCCGGTCCCGTCCTTGCGCCGCAGCCCCAGCGCGAGCGCCTCCCGCCGCGCCGACACCGCCGCGCGGGACCGTTCCGCCGCGCCCAGCGCCTCCCGGGCGGCGCCGAGCGCGGCCTCCGCCCCGGTCAGCTCGGCCTTCGCCGCCTCGTACTCCCCCTCCACCGAGGGATCTTCGAGCCCGCCGACCTCCGCGGCCAGTTCCTCGTACTCCTCGCGGGCCGCCACCGCCCGGGCCTGCGCCTCGTCCCGGGCCGCCACGAGCCGCTCGATCTCGGCCTGCGCGGCGCCCGCGCGCGAGCGGGCCGCCCCCAGCCGGCCGGTCAGCCGGGCCAGCTCCTCGCGCCGGTCGGCGATGGCCCGCGCGGCCTCCCGCAGCCGCCGCTCCTCCTGCGCGAGGGCCCGCTCCAGCTCGGCCCGGTGCGCGGCGGTGTCCTCCAGGGCCCGCTCGGCCGCCTCCAGCGCCGCGGTCAGCTCCGCCTCCTGCTCCCGGATCCGCGCGGCCTCCCGCTCCAGGTCCTCGGGGTCGCGGCCGCGCCGCTCCTCCTCCACCGGCGCGGACGCGCTCCTGACCCGGGCCTCGGCCAGCGAGGCGGTGCCGCGCACCCGCTCGGCGAGCTGCGACAGCTCGTACCAGGTCTGCTGGGCCCGCTGGAGCCGCGGCGCGAGGCGGCGTACCGATTCCTCCAGCTCGGCCTCCCGGCGCAGCGCGCCGGCGAGGTCCCGTTCCGCGGCCTCCTTGCGCTCCTTGAGCGCGGCCTCGTCCGCGATCTCCGCCTCCAGCGCGCCCCGCAGCGCCACCAGGTCGTCGGCGAGCAGCCGCAGCTTCGCGTCGCGCAGGTCGGCCTGGATCACGGCGGCCCGGCGGGCCACCGCCGCCTGCCGGCCCAGGGGCTTGAGCTGGCGGCGGAGTTCGTCGGCCAGGTCCTGCACCCGCGCGAGGTTGGCCTGCATCGCGTCGAGCTTGCGCAGCGCCTTCTCCTTGCGCTTGCGGTGCTTCAGTACGCCCGCGGCCTCCTCGATGAAGGCGCGGCGGCCCGTGGGGTCGGCGTGCAGGACGGAGTCGAGCTGTCCCTGTCCGACGATGACGTGCATCTCGCGGCCGATGCCGGAGTCGGAGAGCAGCTCCTGGATGTCGAGGAGCCGGCAGGTGTCACCGTTGATCTGGTACTCGCTGCTGCCGCCGCGGAACATGATCCGCGTGATGGTGACCTCGGCGTAGTCGATGGGCAGGGCGCCGTCGGAGTTGTCGATGGTGAGGGAGACCTCGGCCCGTCCCAGCGGCGGGCGTCCCGTGGTGCCCGCGAAGATGACGTCTTCCATCTTCCCGCCGCGCAGGGACTTGGCTCCCTGTTCCCCCATGACCCAGGAGAGCGCGTCCACCACGTTGGACTTGCCGGATCCGTTCGGTCCGACGACGCAGGTGATCCCCGGTTCGAAGCGCAGGGTGGTGGCGGAGGCGAAGGATTTGAAGCCACGCAGGGTCAGGGACTTGAGGTGCACGCCGCCGGACTCTACCTTTCACGTTCGGTTTCACCCATGAAGGTGCAGGGCACATCAGACGTTAAAGGAATCAGCCCCCCACCTGGCCCAACGCGTGTCGCGTGCGGCGGAAAGAAAGAAGGGACGCCGAGGCGTCCCTTGCAGATCATTCGGGGCTGGAGTCGAACGACGGTGAGAGCGGATCAGGTGAGCGCAGGCTCCGCCTGGGGTACGTCGATCTCAATGCTGTCCAGCAGCGACTCTCCGTGCTGAGCGGCGGCCGCGGTCAGCGCGTCGTTCTCGGACTGGATCCGTCCGAGCTCGGACTCGAGGTCCTGGACGCGCTGCTGAAGCCGTCGCATCTCGGCGAGGAGTCGCGGGTCGGAACCGCCGACGTAACCGAGAAGCGCCTTTGCCATGATGGATGGTCCTCCACACTGAGTGACCGACCGAAGCGGTGTGGGTCGTGAGGGAATCGCACCCGCGGATGTCCGGCAACGACAGTCAGTCACTGCGCTTACTGCTACCACCACTGCCAAACAGCTCGGGTGCGCGGGGCTTCCAGCGTCTCACCAAAAAGTTTGACGGTCAACACGATCACGCCCCGTATCGGCGGGCGGCCCGGTCCGCGCTGGGGGCGGAGGGATCATCCTCGCCTCCGAGCCTTCCACGGATCCACCGCCGCGGCAACGCGTCGGCGGCGAATGCGCAGATCCGACCGGGTGCGGACGTTCCGGGGGTCTGATCAGTCCATGATCAGTCGATTGGTCACCGGATCTCGAAGCCGTCGTAGCCACCGCGCGGTGTGCCCCAGATCTCTGTCACCCCGTCCACTCGTCCGGGCGTGTCGGCGGAGCGGAGCCAGTCCAGCAGCCGGTGGCAATTCTCACGTTGACCTTCCGCCACGACCTGCACTCGCCCGTCGTCGAGGTTGAGCGCGAAGCCGGCCATCCCTCCGATCTCCAGGGCATTGGCCCTGGTGAACCAGCGGAAGCCCACTCCCTGTACACGGCCGCGCACCCAGGCGGTCATGCGCACGTCTTCATCCATGCAAGAACGCTAACCGGGCAAAGGGTTCCGGGACCCATCGCCCCCCTTGTCCCATGGGCTACAGTCCCCCACCAATGACTCACCCTTTCGGGTGAGCAAACGTTGATCTTGCAAAGGGAAGGCACGGCACCCATGGGACGCCACCGACTCCACGCCGCACCCCGGCGCGGCGCCAAGCGCACCGCCGTGCGCACCGGGCTGCTCGGCGCGTCCGTGGCCGTGGCCCTCGGCACGGCGGCCGTGACGACCGGTTTCGTCCCGGTCGGCGGCTCCTTCCCGTACGTCGGCACGGGTGCCGGGGAGAGGACGGAGGCCCGGGCCGAGCCCTCGGCCGCCGCCTCCCCCGAGCCGGCCGGGCAGCCGAACGGTCTGGCCAACCTGTCGGGCCGGGCCTCCGCCGCCGCCCCGCAGACCGGCACCTCCTCCGCCACGCCCTCCCCGTCCGTGTCGCCCTCCCCGTTCGCGTCGCCCTCCCCTTCAGGGTCGCCCTCGGCGTCCCCGTCGCCCGCGGCCTCCACGAAGGCCCCCGACAAGGCGCCGGAGAAGGCCCCGGACAAGGCCCCGCAGACGAGCGCCGCACCCAAGCCCGCCGCACCCAAGCCGCCGACGGCCCCCAAGCCCGCCGCTCCGACGGCCGACGGCGGGCAGTCCGCCGAGGAGGCCGAGGTCCTCGCGCTCGTGAACCAGGAGCGCGCCCAGGCCGGGTGCGTACCGGTCCGGGCGAACCCGCCGCTCGCGGCGCTGGCCGGCGCCTTCAGCAAGGACATGGCGGTACGGGGCTTCTTCGACCACACCGACCCGGACGGGAACTCGCCGTGGCAGCGGGCCCAGAACGCGGGCATCTCCGGCATGGGCGGCGAGAACATCGCGCGCGGCCAGGGAGACGCGAAGTCCGTGATGCAGGCCTGGATGAACAGCCCCGGCCACAAGGCGAACATCCTCAACTGCGAATTCCGCACCCTGGGCGTCGGCGTCTGGTTCGGCTCCGGCGGCCCCTGGTGGACCCAGGACTTCGGCTTCTGACGGGGCCGCACCCGGTGCGCGTACGCGGACGGGCGGACCACCCGAGGGTGGTCCGCCCGTCCGCGTAGGCGCGGGTGGCGCGGGGGCGCGGCCGTCAGGCTCCGGCCGCCGCCAGGGCGGCACGGCCCGCGACGATCACGCGGGCGTGCTCGGCGACGCGCCGGCCCAGGTGCTCGGCGGTGGCGATGTCGGACTTGTGGACGGCGTCCGGGCCCTCGTCGTTGTTGGTCTGGGCGGCCGCGCCGGAGGAGAAGCCGAGGCGGTTGAGGTCGGTCTCGGCACCGCCGCTGTGGTTCCAGCCCGGCTTCAGGCCCAGGCTGACCCAGCTCATGCCGTGCTGGGCGGCCAGGATCTGGAAGAACTGCAGGGTGTTCAGCTTGTCGCCGGCCTTGGAGCCCGAGTTGGTGAAGCCCGCCGCGACCTTGTCCTGCCACACGTCGCCGAACCAGCGCTTCGAGGAGGCCTCGGCGAAGACGTGGAAGGCGCCCGACGCGGTGCCCATGTAGGTCGGGGAGCCGAAGATGATCGCGTCCGACTCGTCCAGCAGCGCCCATTCGGCGTCGGTGATCTCGTCGACCTTGATCAGGTGCACCGTGGCGCCCGTGTCGGCGGCGCCGGCCCGAACGGCCTCGGCGACCACGGCGGTGTGCCCGTAGCCGGAGTGGTAGGCGACGGAGACGACGGGGGTGTGGGTGTTCGCGGACATGACTGTTCTCCTCGAAACGTCGGGCGGCGCAGTGCGACCGGGGCGCAGGACTGCGCTGGAGCAAGAGAAGCACTAACTTTTGGAAAGCGCAAGCAGAAAGTTAGCGCTGCCCGGGAGTACGCTTGTGTCATGGAGAACCCCGCCTGTCCCGAAGCCGTCACGGCCGACCTGCCGTTCGACGTCTTCGCGCGCGCCTGCCCCTCGCGCGAAACCCTGGAACACGTCACCGGCCGGTGGGGCAGCCTCACCGTGGGCGCGCTGCGCGAGGGCCCCTGCCGGTTCAACGAGCTGCGCCGCCGGATCGACGGTGTGAGCGAGAAGATGCTCTCCCAGACGCTGCACGCCCTGGAGCGCGACGGGATCGTGCTGCGCGAGGCGCAGCCGACCAACCCGCCCCGCGTCGACTACGAGCTGACCCCGCTGGGGCGCGAGGTCGCCGACCGCCTGCGCGCCCTGATCGACCTGCTGGAGACCAGCATGGACGAGGTGCTCGCCTCCCGGGAGGCCTACGACACGGCGCGCGGCGGCCTCTGACAGCGCGGGCAGAAGTAGCTGGACCGGTTCATCCAGGCCCGGCGGCTCATCGGCGTGCCGCAGCGGCGGCAGGGCCGGCCCTCGCGCCCGTAGGCGTCGAGCGACCGGTCGAAGTAGCCGGACTCGCCGTTCACGTTGACGTACAGACTGTCGAAGCTGGTCCCGCCGACGTCGAGCGCGGCGTTCATGACCTCCCGCACGTGCGTGAGGAGTTCCGCGCTCCGGGGGCGGGTCAGGCTCGCGGTGGGGCGCTCGTAGTGCAGCCGGGCGCGCCACAGCGCCTCGTCGGCGTAGATGTTGCCGACCCCGCTGATCAGCGACTGGTCCAGCAGGGCCCGCTTGACGGTGGTGCGCTTGGCGCGCAGCGCCAGGTGGTAGGCCCCTTCGTCGAAGAGGGGGTCCAGCGGGTCGCGGGCGATGTGCGCGATCACGTCCGGCAGGCCCTCGGCGCTGCCGGGGACGGTCTCGTGCAGCGAGAGCCCGCCGAAGGTGCGCTGGTCGACGAAGCGCAGTTCGGTGCCCGTGTCGTCGGCGAAGCGCAGCCGGATCCGCAGGTGCTTCTCGTCGGGGGCGTCGGCCGGCTGCACCAGCAGCTGCCCGCTCATCCCGAGGTGGCCGAGGACGGACAGGTCCCGGCCCTCCAGCGGCAGCCACAGGTACTTCCCGCGCCGCCGCGGCACCCCGATGGTCTGGCCCGCCAGGCGCGCCGCGAAGTCGGGGCCGCCGGCCAGGTGCCGGCGTACGGCCCGGGGGTGGAGCACCTCCACCGCCGCGACGGTCCGCCCGGCCACCCACCGCTCCAGGCCGCGCCGTACCACTTCCACCTCGGGCAGCTCGGGCATGGTGTTCCTCCTGGAGGGGGCGCGGCGTCGAACAGGAAACCCCGCCGCACCGGGGTGCGACGGGGTCACTGTAGAAGAAGCCGGTCAGGCCTCCGGCGCCGGGTCGGCGGGCGTCGGCGCCCCGTCGCCCTGTGCCGGAGCGGCGGCGGCAGCGGCTTCCGCCGCCTTGCGCTCGTCCGCCGCGGTGCGGATGCCGCGCCAGGCGGATTCCGCGGCCTGCTGCTCCGCCTCCTTCTTGCTGCGGCCGGTACCGGTGCCGTACGAGACACCACCGACGCGGGCGGCAGCGGTGAAGGTCTTCTCGTGGTCCGGTCCCGTCTCGGTGACCAGGTATTCCGGTACACCGAGACCCTCGGCCGCCGTGAGCTCCTGGAGACTGGTCTTCCAGTCCAGGCCGGCACCGAGGTTGGAGGACTTCTCGATGAGCGGGTCGAAGAGCCGGTGGACCAGCTCCGAGGCCGCGTCGAGGCCCTTGTCGAGATAGACCGCGCCGATCACCGCTTCAAGGGTGTCGGCGAGGATGGAGGCCTTGTCCCGGCCACCCGTGCCCTCTTCGCCCCGGCCGAGCCGGATGAAGGAGCCGAGTTCGAGGCCGCGCCCGACCTCCGCCAGCGCACGAGAGTTGACCACCGCGGCCCGCAGTTTGGCCAGCTGGCCTTCCGGCAGGTCGGGGTGGGTCGTGTACAGCGTGTCCGTGACCACCAGGCCGAGCACGGAGTCCCCGAGGAACTCCAGGCGTTCGTTGGTGGGCAGGCCGCCGTTCTCGTACGCGTACGAACGGTGGGTCAGCGCACGCACCAGAAGGGCGGACTCGAGTTGGTACCCGAGCCGCCCTTCCAGAAGCGTGTGGGACGAGGCCGCGTTGTTACTGTCTGCCTGCTTCTCAGCGTTGGACAGCTCAGACATTGCGCCTCTCACCAGCCGCTCAGACCTCGAGGACCTGGCGCTTGTTGTAGGTGCCGCAGCTCGGGCACGCGATGTGCTGGAGCTTCGGCTCCTGGCAACGCTCACACGAAACCAGGGTGGGGACCGCAGCCTTCCACTGCGACCGGCGGTGGCGCGTGTTGCTGCGCGACATCTTCCGCTTCGGAACAGCCACGGCTACTTCTCCTGCTTCTCGGCGGCGCTCTGAACGTCGTCAGATGCAGTGCCGCTCATGTTGTCCTTCTCGTCGTCCTGATCGGTCACGACGAGTTCCTGCAATGCCGCCCAACGGATGTCGACGGCGTCGTGGTGGTGCTCCGGGTCGTCGTTCAGGCTGAGCCCGCAGTCGGGGCACAGTCCGAGACAGTCCTCCCGGCACACCGGCTGCATCGGCAGTGCGAGCACCACCGCATCGCGCAGCACGGGTTCGAGGTCGAACAAGCCGTCCTCGAGGTGGAGCGTGTCCTCGTCGTCCTCGGCGTCGTCGGCCGGCTCCGCCTTGGGGCGGCCCCGGTCGTCGGCGTCAGGGTACGAGAACATCTCCTGGAAGTCCGCCTTGAGCTCGCGCTCGACGGTCTCCAGACACCTTACGCACTCCCCCGTCGCCGATGCACGGACGGTGCCTGTGACAAGCACCCCTTCCATGACCGACTCGAGGCGGAGGTTGAGCTTCAGCGGCGCGCCTTCCGGCACTCCGATGACGTCGACGAGACCGAGGTCCGCCGGCGCCGGGATCTCGCGGGACAGCCGCTGCATGGCACCAGGACGCCGTCCCAGCTCGTGCGTGTCGAACACGAGGGGGTTGCGGTGGTCGAGGCGGGTGTTCAGGGCCGTTCCTGCTTTCACAGATCGCTGAAGATCAAAGATTCCGCCGCTCACGGGCAGCATGGATCGCGACGCATACGCGCGACCGAAGAGCCAGGATACCCGGCGCTTCGCTCTGAGCCCAATCCGGGCTCAGCGCCCCTGTCCGTACTGGTGGAGCTGTTCCAGGTTGATCATGCTCGTGTCGAAGAAGCTGGTCTCGTCGAGCGCCGGCCGCTGGGGGTGCTGGGGCTGCTGCTGGGGCTGCTGCTGGTAGAAGGCGTACGGGTCGGGCTGCTGCTGGTAGCCGCCGTACGGGTCCGGCTGCTGGGGGTAGCCCGCGTACGGGTCCTGGTACGCGTAGCCGTCCTGCTGGGGGTGGGCGGCGGGCTGCGCCGGGTACGCCGCCGCGTAGCCGTCGTACACCGGCTCCGGCTGGGCGGGCAGCGGCACGGGCACGGGGCCGGGGTCCGCCAGGCCGGCCAGGAACTCCGCGTCGCTGGACGGGCGGGCCCCCCGGGCCCCGGCGGCGTCCTGGGCCGCCATGTGGGCCCCGAGGTCGTCCGCGGGCGCCCGGCCCAGGAGCTTCTGGCGTCCCCGGCCGACGGCCTCCAGGGTCTTGGACAGCACCGCCTCGAAGGTGGCGAGCTTCTGGTCCACGTACGCGTCCGCCTGCTCGCGCCGGGTCTGCGGGTCGGCGCTGGGCTCGGGGGCGCCGCTGTCGTCGCGGCCGTGCTCGTCCGTGCCGGGGCCCCGGCCGAGCAGCTTCTCCCGGCCGCGGTCCACGGAGCCGATGGTCTTGCTGAGCACGACCTCGAAGTTGGCGAGCTTGCTGTCGACGTAGTCGTCGGCCTCGGCCCGGATCTCGGCGGCCTCCCGGCGGGCCTCGGCCAGGATCCGGTCCGCCTCGCCCTGCGCGTGGCGGGCGATCTCGGTGCCGGAGATCAGCGATCCCCGCTCGGCGTGGGCGGACTCGATGATGCGCCGGGCCTCCCGGCGGGCGTCCTCGACCATCTGTTCCCGGCCGCCGATGAGTTCCCGGGCCTGGGCGAGCGAGCCCGGCAGGGCCTCCCGCAGCTCTTCGAGCCGGGCGAGGAGTTCCGCGCGGTTGATCACGCAGGAGGCGGACATCGGCATGGTGCGGGCTCCGCCCACGGCCGCGACGATCTCGTCCAGCTTCTTCTGTACGTCCATGGGGGGCTCGCGCTCTCTCGGCCTAGGACTGACGAGAGACGACTGTAGGGCCCCCGGACGGACGCGCGGGACGGGCCGGGGAAGACCGGCCCGTCCCGCGCCGGGTCACTTCGCGCGCAGCCGTTCGACCAGTGCCGCGTGGACGTGCGCGGGGAGCAGGTGGGCCACGTCGCCGCCCCAGGTGGCGACCTCCTTGACCAGGGAGGACGACAGGAAGCTGTAGGTCGGGATGGTGGGGACGAACAGCGTTTCGACGCCCGACAGTCCCATGTTCATCTGGGCCATCTGGAGCTCGTAGTCGAAGTCGCTGACGGCGCGCAGGCCCTTGACGATGGCCGGGATGTCGCGCTGCTTGCAGAAGTCGACCAGCAGCCCGTGGAAGGACTCGACCTCGACGTTGCCGTAGTCGGCGGTCGCCTCGCGGATCATGTCGATCCGCTCCTCGATGGTGAACAGGCCCTGCTTGGACTTGTTGATCATCACGGCGACGTGCACGACGTCGTACAGCCGGGCGGCGCGTCCGATGACGTCGAGGTGCCCGTTGTGGATGGGGTCGAACGATCCCGGACAGACGGCGCGGCGCAACTGAGCTCCCTCGTTCATGAGTCTTCGCTGGTGAAGGCGGCGCGACCGTACCAAAGGGTGCCTTCGCCGTACTTGCGCGAACGCAGCGGCTCGAACCCCTCCGGCCACGGGAACGGACCGCTCCTCGTGCTGCGCTCCACCGTGACGAGCGCGTCGTCCGTGAGCCAGCCATTGGCGCGGAGTGTGAGGAGGATCTCGCCGAGCTCGGCGTGCTCGACGGCGTACGGCGGGTCGAGGAAGACGATGTCGTACGGGTCCCCGGGCGCGGCGGCGGCCACGACCTGCTCGGCCTTGCCGGCCCGGAAATCGGCGCCGGGCAGGCCCAGGGTCCTGATGTTGTCCCGGATGGCCTTGGCGGCCTTGGCGTCGGCCTCGACCAGCAGGGTGTGGGCGGCGCCCCGGGAGAGGGCCTCCAGGCCGACGGCGCCGGAGCCGCCGTAGAGGTCGAGGACGCGGGAGCCGTCGACGCCGTGCAGGGACTCCCAGGTGGAGAAGAGCCCTTCGCGCATCCGGTCGGAGGTCGGGCGGGTGCCGGTGCCGGGCGGCACGGACAGCCGCCGCCCGCCGGCGGTGCCGGCGATCACGCGGGTCATCTGGGGTCCTTCGCTGGGGCGGTCGGGGGGAGGCCCTGGCCTCCGTTCTGGCCTCCAACGATAGGTCGTGCGCCTCAGCCCTTCTCCAGGTACTGCTCCCGCTCGGCGTCCAGCAGGGCGTCGAGCGCGGTGCGCAGCCCGGGCAGGTGCTCCAGCTCGGGGTCGGCGGCGACGACGCGGGCGGCCTCCTCCCGGGCCTGGGCGATGACCTCCTCGTCGTCGATGACGGCGAGCATCCGCAGCGAGGAGCGGACGCCGGACTGGGCCTGGCCGAGGACGTCGCCCTCGCGGCGCTGTTCCAGGTCGATCCGGGAGAGTTCGAAGCCGTCGAGGGTGGCGGCGACGGCGGCGAGCCGGGCCCGGGCGGGGCTGGCCTCGTGCATCTCGCTGACCAGCAGGCACAGGCCCGGGGCGGAGCCCCGGCCGACGCGGCCGCGCAGCTGGTGGAGCTGGGAGACGCCGAAGCGGTCCGCGTCCATGATCACCATGACGGTGGAGTTGGGGACGTTCACGCCGACCTCGATGACGGTGGTGGCGACCAGCACCTTGACCTCGCCGGCGGCGAAGCGGCGCATCACGTCGTCCTTGTCGGCGGGGTCCATCCGCCCGTGCAGGACCTCGACGGACAGTCCGGCGAGGGGGCCCCGGGTGAGCTGTTCGGCGATGTCCAGCACGGCCAGCGGCGGCCGCTTCTCGGCCTCGTCCTCGGCGGAGGCCTTCTTCTTGTTCCCGGGGTCGTCCTCACCGTCGCCGATCCGCGGGCAGACCACGTACGCCTGGTGGCCGTTCTCCACCTCCTCGCGGACCCGCTCCCAGGCCCGGGCGAGGAAGTGCGGCTTGTCCTTGGCGGGCACGACGTGGGTGGCGATCGGGGAGCGCCCCGCGGGCAGCTGGTCGAGGACGGAGGTCTCCAGGTCGCCGAAGACGGTCATGGCGACGGTGCGCGGGATCGGGGTGGCGGTCATGACGAGCAGGTGCGGCGGCTGCTTGCCCTTGGAGCGCAGGGCGTCGCGCTGTTCGACGCCGAAGCGGTGCTGTTCGTCGACGACGACCAGGCCGAGGTCGTGGAACTGCACCTTGTCCTCGATCAGGGCGTGCGTGCCGATGACGAGGCCGGCCTCTCCGGTGACCAGGTCGAGCAGGGCCTGGCGGCGGGCGGCGGTGCCCATGGAGCCGGTGAGCAGGACCACCTTGGTGCCCCGGTCGGAGCCGCCGAGCATGCCGCCCTCGGCGAGTTCGCCCATCATCTCGGTGATCGACCGGTGGTGCTGCTGGGCGAGCACCTCGGTGGGCGCGAGCATCGCGGCCTGCCCGCCGGAGTCGACGACGGCGAGCATGGCGCGCAGGGCCACCATCGTCTTGCCGGAGCCGACCTCGCCCTGGAGGAGGCGGTGCATGGGGTGGCTGGTGGCGAGGTCGTCGAAGATCTCCTTGGAGACCTTCTGCTGGCCCTCGGTGAGGGTGAAGGGCAGTTTGGCGTCGAAGGCGTCGAGGAGGCCGCCGGGGGCGGCGCGGCGGGCGACGGCGGGGAGCTGGGAGTCCGCGTGGCGGCGGCGGGCCAGGGCGACCTGGAGGACGAAGGCCTCGTCCCACTTCAGGCGCTGGCGGGCGTCCTCGATGTCGGCCTTGGTGGCGGGGCGGTGGATCTTGAGGAGCGCCTCGGGGAGCGGGACGAGCCCGCGGCCCTCGCGCAGGGCGGGCGGGAGCGGGTCCACGGCCTCCTGGGCGCGGGGCAGTACCGCGTCCACGCACTTGGCGATCTTCCAGGACTCCAGCTTGGCGCAGGCCGGGTAGATCGGGATCAGCTGGTTGGCGAAGGCGGTGGCCGCGTCCCGGTCGGAGGCCTCGGCGCCGAGGGGTTCGTACGCGGGGTGCGCGAGCTGGAGCTTGTGGTTGAAGCGGGAGACCTTGCCGGCGAACATGGCGCGGCTGCCGGGCAGCAGCTCCTTGTGCGGCTTGTGGACGCCGGCGCCGAAGAAGACCAGCTGGAGGCGGCCGCTGCCGTCGGTGATGGTGACTTCGAGGCGCTTCCCGCCGCCGCGGCCGCCGTGGTAGGTGAGCAGGCGGGCGTCGGCGACCTGGGCGACGACGGTGACGTGTTCGTCGAGCTGGTCGGCGAGGTCCGCCAGCGAGGTCAGCTCGCCGCGCTCGGCGTACCGCCGGGGGTAGTGGTGGAGCAGGTCCAGGGCCGTGTGCAGGCCGAGCTGCTCGGCCAGCACCTTGGCGGTGGCGGGGCCGAGGGTCTTCTTGAGGTCTTCGTCGAGCGCGGGCACGTGTTCCATTGCACACCATCGCGCTGACAAGGCGGCTATTCGACTCCGATGAGCAGGGGCGCCGACCAGCGGCCGCCGCGGTAGGTGACGGTGTCGACGGCCAGGTGCGCCTGCTGGACGTACGCCTCCAGGCGCGCGGCCAGGGTGTCCGGGACCTCGGGGCCCAGGACGAGGGTGACCAGTTCGCCGCCGGAGCCGAGCATCCGCCTCAGGACGGCCTCGGCGGTCTCGGGCAGACCCGCGCCGATGACGGCGACGTCCCCGTCGATGAGCCCGAGGACGTCGCCGGCCTGGCAGATCCCGGCGGAGGTGAAGGACTGCCGTTCGGCGACGGCCAGTTCCCCGTAGCGGGTGGTGCCGGCGGCGGCGGTCATGGCGACGACGTCCTCGTCGAAGCTGGCGTCCGGGTCGTGGACGGCGAGGGCAGCCAGGTTCTGGACGGCGGAGCGGGTGGGGATCACGGCGACCCGTACCCCTTCGGCGCGGGCCTGTTCGGCGGCGGCCGCGGCGGCGGCGCGCAGCTCGGGGCCGCCGGGCAGCAGGACGACCTCGCGGGCGTGGGCCCGGCGGACGGCGTCGAGCAGCTCGGCGGCGACGGGCTGTTCCCCGGGGCGGGCCAGGACGGGGGTGGCGCCGGCCTCCCCGCACAGGGCGGCCAGGCCCTCGCCCTGGACGACGGCGACGACGGCGCGCTGGGCCCGGGGGGCGGCGGCGCGGCGGCGCTGGTCGCCGAAGTGGGTGATGCGGATGCGGTGCGGCCGGCCGGCTTCGACGCCGGCTTCGACGGCCGCGCCGGGGTCGTCGACGTGCACGTGGACGTTCCACAGCCCGTCGCCGCCGACCACGACCAGGGAGTCGCCGAGGAGGTCGAGGCCGGCGCGGAGCCCCGCGACGGCCTCGTCGGAGGCCTCCAGCAGGTACACCACCTCGTACGCGGGGCCGCCCTGCTCCTGCCCGCAGGGCTCCGGGTCGAGCGCCACGGGTACGGGCACGGCGGGGCCGCGTACCGGTTCGGCGGCGGGTTCCTGGCCGGACAGCGCCTGCCACAGGGCTCCGAGTACGGCGACCAGGCCGCAGCCCCCGGCGTCGACCACTCCGGCCTTCCCGAGGGCGGCCAGCTGGCCCGGGGTCTCGGCGAGGGCGGCGCGGGCCCCGTCGTAGGCGGCGCGGGCGACGTCGGCGGCGGTGGCGGCCGCGGTCCCGGCGGCGGCACCGGCCCGGGCCGCGGCTCCGGCGACGGTGAGCATGGTGCCCTCGACCGGGTGCGCGACGGCCTGGTAGGCCTCCTCGGCGGCGCGGGTCAGGGCCCGTGCGAGCAGCGGGCCCGGGGCGCGGCCGGCGGGGGCGGCCGGGTCCGAGGGGTCGCCCTGTTCGGCGCCGAGGACGTCGGCGACCCCGCGCAGCAGCTGGGCGAGGATGGTCCCGGAGTTGCCCCGGGCGCCTATGAGCGCGCCGTGCGCGTAGGCCCGTACGGCGTCGGCGAGGGAGGCGGGGGCGGCTGTGGGGTCCGTCACGCCCGCGAGGGACTCGTCGAGGGCGCGGTCGGCGGCCTCGGCGGTGAGGTAGAGGTTGGTTCCGGTGTCGGCGTCCGCGACCGGGTAGACGTTGATCGCGTCGATGTCCTCGCGGACCCGGCCCAGTGCGGCCAGGGCCAGCGAGCTCCAGGTGCGCACCGCTTCGGCGTCGAGGGTGTGCGGGCCAGGCTCGTGCGCCACCGGGCGTTCCTCCTTGTGCGGGCCAGGGTTCACCGCAGGGTAACGAAGGGAGCCCTCCGCTCGGGGGCCCCGGGGCGGAGCGGGGTCCCGTCATGGTAGTTTTCTCGGACCCAAGCAGTCGTTGTATGCTGCTCAGGTTGCCCGTCGAGAGTCGGGTCATTCGTCCGGCAAGCCACTTCAGATCTCTGATTCCGGTGCGCCGGATTCCACCGTAATTGCATCTGAAGTCTTGGAGTGACCTGTGGCTGCCAACTGCGACGTTTGCGCCAAGGGGCCGAGCTTCGGCAACAACATCTCCCACTCGCACCGCCGCACCTCGCGTCGCTGGAACCCGAACATCCAGCGCGTCCGTGCCGTGGTCAATGGGACGCCGAAGCGCCTCAACGCCTGCACCTCGTGCATCAAGGCCGGCAAGGTCTCGCGCTGACGCCTCCCGTCGTCGTAGCGCAGCCCTTTCCGGTTGCCAAGAAGGCCGGTTCACCTCTGGTGAACCGGCCTTTTGCCTTGTCCGGGGCGGGAAGCGGCCTCGGCGTCGAGGTGTGCCGGTCAGCGCCACCGCCAGGCGTGGTCCACCGGCCCGATGCCGCCGCCGAGGGCGAAGCCGGCCGCGATGGCGCCGGTGACGTACTCCTTGGCGGCCGTGACGGCCTCCGGCACGTCCAGGCCCTTGGCCAGGCCGGCGGCGATGGCGCTGGCGAGCGTGCAGCCGGTGCCGTGGGTGTGCCGGTTGTCGTGCCGGGGGGCCCGCAGCCACAGCTCGCGTGAGCCGTCGCTGAGCAGGTCCACGGCCTCGTCGCCGTGGGCCGCGAGGTGGCCGCCCTTGATCAGCGCCCAGCGGGGGCCGTAGCCGAGGACCGCGTCGGCGGCCCGGCGCATGTCGTCCTCGGTCTCCACGGCCAGCCCCGTGAGCTGGGCCACCTCGTCCAGGTTCGGGGTGGCGACCGTGGCCCTGGGCAGCAGTTCCCGCCGTACGGCGTCCAGCGCCGAGGCGGCGAGTAGCGCGTCCCCGTGCTTGGAGACGCCGACGGGGTCCACGACGGCCGGGGCGGGGGTGCCGGCCAGCAGTCCGGCCACCGTCTCCACGAGGACGGCCGAGGACAGCATCCCGGTCTTGACGGCGTGCACGCCGATGTCGTCGGCCACGGCCCGGTACTGGGCCGTGACGGCCTCGGCAGGCAGTTCCCAGGCCCCCTTCACGCCGAGGGAGTTCTGGGCGGTCACGGCGGTGACCACGCTCATGCCGTGCACGCCGAGGGCCAGCATGGTCTTGAGGTCGGCCTGGATGCCCGCGCCGCCGCCGGAGTCGGATCCGGCGACGGTCAGGCACAGCGGCGGGGCGGCCCCGGCGAGGCTCACGCGGTCTCCCCGTCGGCCGGGTCGGCGCCGAAGTGGTCCCAGCCGCCGGTGCTGGTCCACGGGGCGCCGTCCACGGTCACCTGGGGCAGGGCGGAGCGGTGCTGGACCGACCCGATGACCTTCCAGCGGGCCGGGAGCTTCACGTCGGGCGGGAAGGTGGCCACGATGGCGTGGTCCTCTCCCCCGGTGAGCACCCACTGGAGCGGGTCGACGCCGACGGCCTGGCCGATGTCGTGCATCTGGGTCGGGATGTCCACGGCGCCCGAGCGCAGGTCGATGCGGACCTTGCTGGCCTCGGCGATGTGCCCGAGGTCGGCGATCAGGCCGTCGCTGACGTCGGTCATGGCGGTGGCGCCGAGCCCGGCGGCCGCGGGACCCGCGTGGTAGGGCGGCTCGGGGCGCCGGTGGGCCTCGACGAAGGCCCGGGGGGAGCGGAAGCCGCGCGAGAGCACCGCGAAACCGGCCGCGGACCAGCCGAGCCAGCCGGTGACGGCGACGACGTCGCCGGGCTGGGCGCCGGAGCGCAGCACGGGCTCGTGGTTGCGCAGGTCGCCGAGGGCGGTGATGGAGACGGTGATGGTGTCGCCGCGCACGACGTCGCCGCCGACCACGGCGGCGCCCGCGACCTGGCATTCGTCGCGGATGCCGTCCATCAGCTCGGTGGGCCAGGTGACCGGCAGCTCGGCCGGGACGACGAGGCCGAGCAGCAGCGCGGTGGGCACGGCGCCCATGGCGGCGATGTCGGCCAGGTTCTGTGCGGCGGCCTTGCGGCCGACGTCGTAGGCGGTGGACCAGTCGCGGCGGAAGTGCCTGCCCTCGAGCAGGATGTCCGTACTGGCCACGACCCGCCGGTCGGGGGCCGACACCACCGCGGCGTCGTCCCCGGGTCCGAGCCGGACCGCCGGGGTGGTGGTGAGCCGTGAGGTGAGCTCCCGAATGAGCCCGAACTCCCCCAGCTCGCCCACAGTGCCCTTCATCGCTGTGCCCCTTCTTGGCAAGTCCGCTTGCGGTCGCGAGCCGTCACAGCTCTGGGTACCGTCAACAGATACGTCAACTTCTGCTCTGCGTACGCCCCGCTGTGCGTGGCGCCGGGCCCCCGGGTCTCCCCGTGGCACGCGGCGACGCGGTACCGTGGCGTCCCTTCGTCCCCGGGCCCGCCCGATCTCCCCGGGCCCATCCGAAGGTTAGGGGAAATGATCCTCGTGGCCGCCCTGGAGGTTCCGTGGTACAGGCGTACATCCTCATCCAGACCGAGGTGGGCAAGGCGTCGGTCGTCGCCGAGTCCATCTCCAAGATCGCGGGGGTGATCCAGGCCGAGGACGTGACGGGGCCGTACGACGTGATCGTGCGCGCCCAGGCCGACACCGTCGACGATCTCGGCCGCATGGTGGTCGCCAAGGTCCAGCAGGTGGAGGGGATCACCCGCACCCTGACCTGCCCGGTGGTCCATCTGTAGCCCCCGTCTAGTCTTGGCCGGTGATGTCTTCGCACCACCGGCCCCTCCGTCTACTGGCCCTGCCCGCCCTGGTGGCGGCCGTGGCCCTGGCGGGTTGCGCCCCCGGGGCCTCCGAGGCCCGGGTGACGCCCCCGCCGGCTCCGCCCGCCGGTGTCGCGCAGCTCTGTGCGGCGCTGCACAGGGAGCTCCCGGAGACGGTGTCGGGGCTGGCCCGGTCCGTCACCGCACCGGAGACGGACCTGACCGCCGCGTGGGGCGGCTCGGCGATCGTACTGCGGTGCGGTATCCCCAAGCCCCCCAAGATGGCCGATCCCAAGGCGGACGGCGTCGAGGTCAACGGCGTCGGCTGGCTGGTGGAACAGCCCCCGGAGGGCGGTCTGCGGTTCACCACCACGGGCCGGCTGGCCTACACGGAGGTGTGGATCGACAAGGAGCATGCCACGGACGCGAGCATGCTCGTCGGTCTGTCCGCGGCCGTGGCCGCGTCGGTCCCGGCCGGGATCTCCTCGTACTGATCCGTCCGCCCGCCCGCCCTCCGTCCGCCCCGCGCACACCGCCGCCCGCTGGATCGTTCCAGCGGGCGGTCGGCTGTTCGGGGCGCCGGGTGTGCGGCTAGCGCAGTCCGGTGGAGCGGCGCAGGGCGGCCTGGATCAGCCGGTCCACGAGCTCCGGGTACTCGATGCCCGACTCCTGCCACATCCGCGGGTACATCGAGATCGGCGTGAAACCGGGCATGGTGTTGATCTCGTTGATGACGAAGGTGCCGTCTTCGGTGAGGAAGAAGTCGGCGCGCACCAGGCCCTCGCAGGACGCGGCCTCGAAGGCGTCGATCGCGAGCCGCTGCACCTCGGCGGTCTGCTCCGGGGTGAGCGGGGCGGGGACGAGGCCGGTGGCGGAGTCGATGTACTTCGCCTCGAAGTCGTAGAAGTCGTGGCTGGAGACCGGCGGGATCTCGGCGGGGGCGCTGGCGCGCGGCCCGTCCTCGAACTCCAGGACGCCGCACTCGATCTCGCGGCCGCGCAGCAGCGCCTCCACGATGACCTTCGGGTCGTGGCGGCGGGCCTCGCGGATGGCCTCGTCGAGCCCGGAGGCGTCGTCGACCTTGGTGATGCCGATGGAGGAGCCGGCGCGGGCGGGCTTCACGAACAGCGGCCAGCCGTGCTCGCCGGCGAAGTCGAGGACCTTGGCGGTGGCGGCGGCCTGGTCGGCCTCCCACTCGCGGGGACGGATGGTCACGTACGGGCCGACGTTCAGCCCGTAGGAGGCGAACACCCGCTTCATGTAGTCCTTGTCCTGGCCGACGGCCGAGGAGAGGACGCCGCAGCCGACGTACGGGATGCCGGAGAGCTCCAGGAGGCCCTGGAGGGTGCCGTCCTCGCCGTAGGGGCCGTGCAGCACGGGGAAGACGACGTCGACCTCGCCCAGTGCCTTGGGGACGGCGCCCGGCTCGGTGTAGACGACCTCGCGGCTGGCGGGGTCGACGGGGAGCACGACGGTGCCGTCCGGGGACTCCGCCAGCGCCTCGACGCTGGGGAGCTGCCGGTCCGCGATGGCCATGCGCTCGGGGGCGTCGGCCGTGAGGGCCCATCGGCCGTCCGTGGTGATGCCGATGGGCAGCACCTCGTACTTGGACCGGTCGATGGAGCGCAGCACGGCGCCCGCGGTGACGACCGAGATGGCGTGCTCCGAGCTGCGGCCGCCGAAGACGACGGCCACGCGGGGCTTGCGGCCCTGCTGCTCAGGGGTCTGGGGGAGGTTCTCGCTGCTCATATCGCCACGAGAGTACCCGCTCAAGCGTCCGGAAAGGTGTCAGTGACGTTCCGGTTTGGCGCTGCGGCCCATCAGTTCCTTCAGCGCGACCAGCGGGGGCTTGCCGTGGTGCACGATCTCGACGACCGTGTCGGTGATCGGCATGTCCACTCCGTACCGGCGTGCCAGATCCGCCACGGACTGGCAGGACTTGACCCCTTCCGCGGTCTGGCGGGTGACCGCGATGGTCTCCTCCAGGGTCATCCCGCGGCCCAGGTTGGTGCCGAAGGTGTGGTTGCGGGAGAGCGGCGAGGAGCAGGTCGCGACGAGGTCGCCGAGGCCGGCGAGGCCGGAGAAGGTGAGCGGGTCGGCGCCCATCGCCAGGCCCAGGCGGGTCGCTTCGGCGAGGCCGCGCGTGATGAGTGAGCCCTTGGTGTTGTCGCCCAGGCCCATGCCGTCCGCGATGCCGACGGCCAGGCCGATGACGTTCTTGACGGCGCCGCCGAGTTCGCAGCCGATGACGTCGGTGCTGGTGTACGGCCGGAAGTAGGGGGTGTGGCAGGCGGCCTGGAGGCGCTGGGCCACGGCCTCGTCCACGCAGGCGACGACGGAGGCGGCGGGCTGCCGGGCGACGATCTCGCGGGCCAGGTTGGGGCCGGTGACGACGGCGACGCGCTCGGCGGGGACCTTGGCCACCTCCTCGATGACCTCGCTCATCCGCTTGGCGGTGCCGAGTTCGATGCCCTTCATCAGGGAGACGAGGACGGTGTCGGGCGCCAGCAGCGGGGCCCACTCGGCGAGGTTGGCGCGCAGGGTCTGGGAGGGGATGGCCAGGACCGCGAAGTCGGCGTCCCGGGCCGCGTCGGCCGCGTCGGTGGTGGCGCGGATGTTCGCGGGGAGTTCGACGCCCGGGAAGTAGTCCGGGTTGGTCCGGCCGGTGTTGATGGCGTCGGCGAGCTCCTGGCGGCGGCCCCACAGGGTCACCTCGCAGCCGGCGTCGGCGAGGACGACGGCGAAGGCCGTGCCCCAGGAGCCGGTTCCGAAGACGGCCGCCTTCACGGGACGTGTCACTTCTTGCCCTCCCCCGCGGCCTTGCGCCGCTGCTCCGCCCTGGCCTTGCGGTGGTCGTACGGCTCGGCGGGCGCCTGCTGGCCCCGCAGCTCCTCCAGGAGCTTGGTGATGTCGGCCATGATGGCCTCGGTGGCGCCCTTGAGGACGTCGGGCGTGGGCTCGCGGTCGTAGAAGGCCGAGAGGTCCACGGGCGGTCCGGCGAGGACCTGGAGGGTCTTGCGCGGGAACAGCCGGACCTTGTTCTCCTTGGCGTACGGCGGCATCGCGAGATTGGCGCCCCACTGGGCGACGGGAATGACGGGGGCCTTGGTGATCAGCGCCACGCGGGCGACGCCGGTCTTGCCGGCCATCGGCCACATCTCCGGGTCGCGGGTGAGGGTGCCCTCCGGGTAAAAGGCGACGCATTCACCGCGCTCGACCGCGTCCACGGCTGCCCGGAATGCGTCCAGGGCGTTGGTGGTCTCGCGGTAGACGGGGATCTGTCCGGATCCGCGCAGGATCATGCCGACGAAAGGCACCTTGAAGAGGCCCGCCTTGGCGAGCAGACGAGGCACCCGGCCGGTGTTGTACTGGAAGTGCGCGTAGGAGAGCGGGTCCAGATACGAGTTGTGATTGACAGCGGTGATAAACCCGCCGTCGGCCGGAATGTGGTCCATTCCCCGCCAGTCCCGCCTGAAGAGCACCACCAGCGGCGGTTTTGCGATGACCGCCGCCAGGCGGTACCAGAAGCCGATTCTGCGGCGGGACACTCGGACACCTTCCTCTAGGACCGGTGCGTGGCGTGGGCACCTTGTGGGCCGGACAAGTGTCGCTGCGGGTCCGGCCTCTGTCGAGGACACCGTACGCCCCGCTCGCACCGGGAGGCCCCCCTGCGGTCGCTCGGGGGCGACAATGGGCCGAGTGATGACCGGGCCATGACCTGCCGATGGGTCGGGCGGGTGCCGCAGCGCACCGGAGGGAAGGGGGCCGCCACGAACGCCGCATGGAGCCTGGTGGTCCCGCTGAAGCCCTTGGCGCTGGCCAAGAGCCGGCTCGCGGCGGCCGTCGGGGGGTCCAGGCCCGGGCTGGCGCTGGCCTTCGCCCAGGACACCGTCGCGGGGGCTCTGGCCTGCGCGTCCGTCGCGGATGTGGTGGTCGTCACGGACGACGCCGTGGCGGGTGCGGAGCTGGCGCGGCTGGGGGCGCGGATCCTGCCGGACGCTCCGGGCGCGGGCCTCAACGCCGCGCTGGACCACGGGGCGCGGGTGGTGCGGGCGGGGCGGCCCGGGACGGCGGTGGCCGCGATGAACGCCGACCTGCCGGCCCTGCGGTCGGCGGAATTGCTACGTGTGCTCGATATCGCGGGGAATTTTCCCCGGGCATTTCTGGCGGATGCGGCGGGAATCGGCACCACCTTGCTTTCCGCGGCACCCGACGTGGAATTGGCACCTTCGTTCGGCGGTCCCTCCCGGTCCCGGCATTCGGCGTCGGGCGCGGTGGAAATAGCCCTCGCGGACGTGGAGAGCGTGCGCCGCGACGTGGACACCGGGGCGGACCTGCGCACGGCCCTGGCCCTCGGGGTGGGGCGGCACACCGCCCGATACAGTTCCCGTATGCAGGCGACCGCGTACACGTACGACTCCCAGACCCGCAGCGGCAGTGTGCTGCTGGACGACGGCACCCCGGTGCCCTTCGAGGCCGCGGCCTTCGACGCGGGCGGCCTGCGGCTGCTGCGGCCCGGGCAGCGGGTCCGGATCGAGACCGACGGCGAGGGCCCTGCCCTGCGCATCACGCTGGTGACCCTGCAGACCTTCTGACGCCGCCGCCGGGCCCGGCGACGGGCCCGTGACCTGCCGGGGAACGCACCGCGGGCCGGCCTCCCCGAGGGGGAAGCCGGCCCGGCGTGTGTAACCCGTGCCCCTACTTCTTGCGGGCGGTGGTCTTCTTCGCGGTGGCCTTGCGCGTCGCCGTCTTCTTGGCGGGCGCCTTCGTCGCGGTGGCCTTCTTGGCCGCCGGGGCGGTCTTCTTCGCGGTGGCGGTGGTCTTCTTGGCCGCCGTCGCCGTCTTCTTGGCCGGGGTGGCCTTCTTGGCGGTGGCCGCGGCCTTCTTGGCGACCGTGGTCTTCGCCGCGCTCTTCTTGACGGGCGTCGCGGTCTTCTTGGCGACGGCCTTCTTCGCCGGGGTGGCCTTCTTCGCGGCGGCCGTGGTCTTCGCGGCGGCCTTCTTCGCCGTGGTGGCCTTCTTCGCGGCGGCCTTCTTGACCGTGGCGGACGCACCGCCGGTCAGGCTGCCCTTGGGGGCCTTCTTCACGGCGACCTCGTCGCCCTTGGGGAGCTTCTTGGTGCCGCTGACCAGGTCCTTGAAGCCCTGACCCGCGCGGAAGCGGGGGACGGAGGTCTTCTTGACCCGGACGCGCTCACCCGTCTGCGGGTTGCGGGCGTAGCGGGCCGGACGGTCGACCTTCTCGAACGAGCCGAAGCCCGTGACCGAGACCCGGTCGCCCGCGACGACCGCGCGGACCATGGCGTCCAGTACCGCGTCGACGGCGTCCGCGGCCTGCTGGCGGCCACCCAGCTTGTCGGCAATCGCTTCTACGAGCTGCGCCTTGTTCACGTCTTCCCCTTCGGAGACATCGCCAGAACGAATGTGTTCAAGCTTATTTCGCACGTTAGGCGGATATATACCGCAAATCAAACACGAAACGGGCTAATCACCCTAGTGCCGCAACGATGTAGGCCGTTACGGAGTTCCTTCGCATCAGTCGCCTTCAGGGAATCGACCCTCGTCGAGGTCCTTCATCAACCTGTCCAGGCGCCTTGCCGCGTCGGCGAGATCGTGCTTCGCCGCGGCGGTGACGACCAACAGCTTCCGGGACAGCGTCATCCTTACGCCCTCCGGGACTTGCAGTGCGCGCACCCTTGCGTGTGCTTCTTTCAACCGGTCCGCGACGAGCTCGTAGAGCTCGAGTTGACTGTCGCGTTCCATGCACAGATTGTGCCATCTGGGGCGAGTTGTCGCCTCACGGGGCCTCAACATACGGCTGTGCCCCCCGCCGGAAGGCGGGGGGCACGGTGTTGTCGATGTGATCACCCGAGGGTGAATAAGCGCTGATCAGGCAGGAATCAGTGCTGAATGGTGCTCGGCTTGAAGGCCGGGCGGCCGCTTTCGTACGCGTCGATGTCGGCTTCGTTCTGAAGGGTGAGGGAGATGTCGTCCAGGCCCTCCAGCAGACGCCAGCGGGCGTTGTCGTCGAGCTCGAACTCCGCCTCGATCCCCTCGGCTCGGACCTTGCGGTCGACCAGGTCGACGGTGACCTCGGCGGTGGGGTCGGCCTCGGTCAGCTCCCACAGCCGGTCGACGGTCTCCTGCGGCAGGACGACGGTCAGCAGACCGTTCTTCAGCGAGTTGCCGCGGAAGATGTCGGCGAAGCGGGAGGAGATGACCGTCTTGAAGCCGAAGTTCTGCAGGGCCCAGACGGCGTGTTCGCGCGAGGAGCCGGTGCCGAAGTCGGGACCGGCGACCAGGACGGTCGCGCCGGCCCGCTCGGGGCGGTTGGTGACGAACTGCGGGTCCTTGCGCCAGGCCTCGAAGAGCCCGTCCTCGAACCCGTCGCGGGTGATCTTCTTCAGCCAGTGGGCCGGGATGATCTGGTCGGTGTCGACGTTGCTGCGGCGCAGCGGAACGGCCCGGCCGGTGTGGGTGGTGAAGGCTTCCATGGTTCAGACTCCGGCGGTCGCGTCGGCGGCGGACAGGTCGGCGGGCGAGGCCAGATGGCCCAGTACCGCGGTGGCGGCGGCCACCTGCGGGGAGACCAGGTGGGTGCGCCCGCCCTTGCCCTGCCGGCCCTCGAAGTTGCGGTTGGAGGTGGACGCGGAACGCTCACCGGGGGCCAGTTGGTCGGGGTTCATGCCCAGGCACATCGAGCAGCCCGCGTGCCGCCATTCGGCGCCGGCCTCCTTGAAGACCTTGTCCAGACCCTCCTCCACGGCCTGCAGGGCGACCCGGACCGAGCCCGGAACGACCAGCATCCGTACGCCGTCGGCGACTTTGCGGCCCTCGATGATGCCGGCGACGGCGCGCAGGTCCTCGATGCGGCCGTTGGTGCAGGAACCTACGAAGACGGTGTCGACCTTGATCTCGCGCAGCGGCTGTCCGGCCGTCAACCCCATGTACTCCAGGGCCTTTTCGGCGGCCAGGCGCTCCGAAGCGTCCTCGTACGAAGCCGGGTCGGGGACGCTGGCCGACAGCGGCGCGCCCTGGCCCGGGTTGGTGCCCCAGGTGACGAACGGGGACAGCGAGGCGCCGTCGATGACGACCTCGGCGTCGAAGACGGCGTCGTCGTCGGTGCGCAGCGTCTTCCAGTAGGCGACCGCCGCGTCCCAGTCCTCGCCCTTGGGGGCGTGGTCGCGGCCCTCCAGGTAGTCGAAGGTGGTCTGGTCGGGGGCGATCATGCCCGCGCGGGCGCCGGCCTCGATCGACATGTTGCAGATGGTCATGCGGGCTTCCATCGAGAGCTTCTCGACGGCCTCGCCGCGGTACTCCAGGACGTAGCCCTGACCGCCGCCGGTGCCGATCCTGGCGATGATCGCCAGGATCAGGTCCTTGGCGGTGACGCCCTCGGCCAGCTCGCCGGTGACGGTGATGGCCATCGTCTTCGGGCGGGCCAGCGGCAGCGTCTGGGTGGCCAGCACGTGCTCGACCTGGCTGGTGCCGATGCCGAAGGCCAGCGCGCCGAAGGCGCCGTGCGTGGACGTGTGCGAGTCGCCGCAGACCACGGTGGTGCCCGGCTGGGTCAGGCCCAGCTGGGGACCCACGACGTGGACGACACCCTGCTCGACGTCACCCAGCGAGTGCAGGCGGACACCGAACTCGGCGCAGTTCTTGCGCAGCGTCTCCAGCTGGGCCCGGGAGACGGGGTCGGCGATCGGCTTGTCGATGTCGAGGGTGGGGGTGTTGTGGTCCTCGGTCGCGATGGTGAGGTCCAGGCGGCGGACCTTGCGGCCGGCCTGACGCAGACCTTCGAAGGCCTGCGGGCTGGTCACCTCGTGCAGCAGGTGGAGATCAATGAAGAGGAGATCGGGCTCGCCCTCGGCGCGCCGGACGACGTGGTCGTCCCAGACCTTCTCCGCGAGTGTCCTACCCATCGCTTTCCCTCCGGCCGGCCGGTCGGGCCGGCGCTTATGTAGAGATGTGGTGCGCCTGATCGCCCGCTACCCCACCCGCGGAACGACGGCTCGGACCCAGTGGTTCGTGGACCCGCACATACAGACTCGCTCGTTCTTGGAAAATTTGAACTTGCGTTTCACAGTGTGAGACGTGAATATCGTTTCATGGACAACTCTAGCGGCGTCGGCGTTCTCGACAAGGCAGCTCTGGTATTGAGCGCACTGGAGTCCGGTCCGGCCACCCTCGCCGGGCTGGTCGCGGCGACAGGGCTCGCACGACCCACGGCACACCGACTGGCCGTGGCACTGGAACACCACCGGATGGTGGCCAGGGACATGCAGGGCCGGTTCATCCTCGGCCCGCGGCTGGCAGAGCTTGCCGCCGCGGCCGGCGAGGACCGCCTGCTGGCGACGGCCGGACCGGTGCTCACGCACCTCCGTGACGTGACGGGCGAGAGCGCGCAGCTCTACCGCCGTCAGGGAGACATGCGCATCTGCGTGGCGGCCGCCGAGCGGCTGTCGGGCCTGCGGGACACCGTCCCGGTGGGCTCCACGCTCCCGATGAAGGCGGGCTCGGCCGCGCAGATCCTGATGGCCTGGGAGGAGCCCGAGCGGCTCCACCGCGGCCTGCAGGGCGCGCGCTTCACGGCCACGGCCCTGTCCGGCGTACGCCGCCGCGGCTGGGCCCAGTCGATCGGCGAGCGGGAGCCCGGCGTGGCGTCCGTCTCGGCGCCCGTACGGGGCCCCTCGAACCGCGTGGTGGCCTCCGTGTCGGTCTCCGGGCCGATCGAGCGCCTGACCCGCCACCCGGGGCGCATGCACGCCCAGGCCGTCATAGACGCGGCCGCCCGTCTGACGGAGGCCCTGCGCCGCTCCGGCTGATCCCGCCCTGCTCCACCACACCCCCGGGCCCGGGGGCGCGTACGACGCCGCACACGTCCGAACTCGCGCCTCCGGGCCCGCACTTGCACCCCGACACCAGCCGGCCGGACCCGGCCCCGGACATACGGAAGAGGCCCTCCGCGATGATCGCGGAGGGCCTCTCCTCTCGTACCCCCGACCGGATTCGAACCGGCGCTACCGCCTTGAGAGGGCGGCGTGCTAGGCCGCTACACAACGGGGGCTAGCTTTACTGCGGTACTGCGCTGGGCTACCAGGACTCGAACCTAGAATAAGGGAACCAGAAACCCTCGTGTTGCCAATTACACTATAGCCCAATGGTCTAGACCTGCCAGACCTTGGTACCCCCGACCGGATTCGAACCGGCGCTACCGCCTTGAGAGGGCGGCGTGCTAGGCCGCTACACAACGGGGGCCCTAGCGATCCTGCATCAAGATCTCCGGGAGCGACCCTGGAGATCCCGCGGGAAGGATCTGTACCCCCGACCGGATTCGAACCGGCGCTACCGCCTTGAGAGGGCGGCGTGCTAGGCCGCTACACAACGGGGGCAAAGCACTGCGTTACTACTGCACTGCGCTGGGCTACCAGGACTCGAACCTAGAATAAGGGAACCAGAAACCCTCGTGTTGCCAATTACACTATAGCCCACCGAACTTCAAGCCCCTGGGGGCCTTTCGTTTGGTTGGCGCCTGTGGTTTCCGGCCCTTTCGGCCCGTTCCCCGGCGCAGAAAGAACATTACCGGATGCCTGACCGTGCTCCAAAACGGGTATCCACGGCCAGCACCTCGGGCAGCCGCTCGAGCCCCTCGATCCTGTGTACGCCCGAGGGACCGGGCCCCCTGCCGCCCTGCCGGTCGAGCCAGACGGCCGTCAGCCCGGCGTCCCGCGCGCCGCGCGCGTCGATCTCCGGCTGGTCCCCCACGTACGCGACCTGGGCCGGTGGCAGCGCGAGCGCCTCGCAGGCGGCCAGGAAGGCGGCGGCGTCGGGCTTGCTCACCCCCAGCTCGGCGGCGCAGACCAGCACCTCGAAGCGGTCGCGCAGGCCGAGGTGGCGCAGCTTGGGGTCCTGGTTGGCGGCGGAGGAGTTGGAGAGGACCCCGTGCCGGTGGGTGCCGGCGAGGGCGTCCAGGGCGGGCAGGACGTCCGGGAAGAGTGCCCAGGCGGCCTGGTAGTGCTCCACGTAGCGGTCGAACCAGGCGTCGGCCTGGGACGACGCCATGGCCGGCCGGCCGAGGAAGTCCCGCACCCTGTCCTGCCGCTGGCCCTGGAAGGTGACCTCGCCGGCGGCGAAGCGGGCCCAGTTCAGCTCGGTGATCCTGCGCCAGAGGGCCAGGGCCTCGTGCGGGGATCCGTAGCGCTCCCCGAGCCCCTCGTCGCGCAGGTGGGCGGCGAGGCCGGCCGCATCGGCCCCCGTGTAGTCGAACAGGGTGTCGTCGATGTCCCACAGCACTGCGCGGATCGGCATACGGGCGAGCCTACGCCGCCGGCGGGTCCCGCGCGGGGTCCTCGGCGAAGTCCGCGTGGGCCGGCTCACGGTACGGCCGGGGGCCCGGAACGCCGTGGGGGCGGCAGCCGGGTCGGCTGCCGCCCCCACGGGGTGGTGCGGGTCAGGCGGAGAGCTTCGCCAGGGCCGCGTCGATGCGCGCCAGCGAGCGCTCCTTGCCCAGGATCTCCAGGGACTCGAAGAGCGGCAGGCCGACGGTGCGGCCGGTGACGGCCACGCGGACCGGGGCCTGGGCCTTGCCGAGCTTGAGGCCGTGGGCCTCGCCGGCCGTCAGGACGGCCTGCTTGAGGGACTCCGGGTCCGACCAGTCGGCGGCGGCGAGGTTCTCCCGCGCCGTGGTCAGCAGGGCCGCGGGCTCGCCCTTCATGGCCTTGTCCCAGGACGCCTGGTCCTCGACGGGCTCCTTCAGGAAGAGGAAGTCCACGTTCGCGGTGATGTCCGAGAGGACGGTCACACGGGTCTGGGCGTGCGGCGCGATCCGGGCCCAGGCCTCGGCGTCGAAGTCCTCGGGCGCCCAGTTGGCGTGCGGGGCGCGCAGCCACGGCTCGCAGGCGTCCGCGAAGGCCTTGGGGTCCATCCGGCGGATGTGGTCGGCGTTGATCGCCTCGGCCTTCTTGAGGTCGAAGCGGGCCGGGTTGGCGTTGACGCCGTCGATGTCGAACTTCGCCACCATCTCCTCGATCGAGAAGATGTCCTGGTCCTTGGAGAAGGACCAGCCGAGGAGCGAGAGGTAGTTCAGCAGGCCCTCGGGCAGGAAGCCGCGCTCGCGGTAGAGGTTGAGCGAGGACTCGGGGTCGCGCTTGGAGAGCTTCTTGTTGCCCTCGCCCATCACGTACGGCAGGTGGCCGAACCGCGGGGTGGCCTTCGCGACGCCCAGGTCGGTCAGCGCCTTGTAGAGGGCGATCTGGCGGGGGGTGGAGGACAGCAGGTCCTCGCCGCGCAGGACGTGCGTGATCTCCATCAGCGCGTCGTCGACCGGATTGACGAGCGTGTACAGCGGGGCGCCGTTCGCGCGGACGATGCCGAAGTCCGGCACGTTCTCCGGGGTGAAGGAGAGCTCGCCGCGGACCAGGTCCGTGAAGGTGATGGTCTCGTCGGGCATCCGGAAGCGGACGATCGAGGTGCGGCCCTCGGCCTCGTACGCGCTCTTCTGCTCGTCGGTGAGGTCGCGGCACTGGCCGTCGTAGCCGGAGGGCTTGCCGGCCGCGCGGGCGGCGTCGCGGCGGGCGTCGAGCTCCTCGGTGGTGCAGTAGCAGGGGTAGGCGTAGCCGCCGTCCTGGAGCCTCTGCGCGACGTCCTTGTAGATGTCCATGCGCTGGGACTGGCGGTACGGGGCGTGCGGGCCGCCGACCTCGGGGCCCTCGTCCCATGTGAAGCCGAGCCACTTCAGCGAGTCGAGGAGCTGCTCGTACGACTCCTCGGAGTCGCGCGCCGCGTCGGTGTCCTCGATGCGGAAGACGAACGTACCGCCGTGGTGGCGGGCGAACGCCCAGTTGAAGAGGGCGGTGCGGACCAGGCCCACGTGGGGGTTGCCGGTCGGGGAGGGACAGAAACGTACGCGGACGGTCGCGTTAGCCACGCTTGATCACCTTGTTGGTGAGAGTGCCGATGCCTTCGATGGTGACGGCGACCTCGTCGCCGACGTTGAGGGGGCCGACTCCGGCCGGGGTCCCCGTGAGGATGACGTCGCCCGGGAGCAGTGTCATGGCCTCGCTGATGTGCACGATCAGGTCCTCGATGGAGCGGACCATGTCGCTGGTGCGGCCGAGCTGGCGCTGTTCGCCGTTGACGGTGCACTGGACGGTCAGGTCGCCCGGGTCCAGGTCGGTCTCGATCCAGGGGCCGAGCGGGCAGGAACTGTCGAAGCCCTTGGCCCGGGCCCACTGCTTCTCGCGCTGCTGGACGTCACGGGCGGTGACGTCGTTGGCGCAGGTGTAGCCGAGGATGACGTCCTTCACGCGCTCCTTCGGGACCTCGCGGCACATGCGTCCGATCACCACGGCGAGCTCCGCCTCGTGGTGCACCTCCTGGGAGAAGGAGGGGTAGACGATCGGGTCGCCCGGGCCGACCACGGAGGTGGAGGGCTTGAAGAAGGTGATCGGGGCGTCCGGGACCTGGTTCCCGAGCTCCGCCGCGTGCTCCGCGTAGTTGCGGCCGATGGCCACGACCTTGTTCGGGAGCACGGGCGGCAGCAGCCGGACCTTGCTCAGCGGCACCTTCGTGCCGGAGAGCTCGAAGTCCGCGAACGGGATGCCCTTGATGATGTCGAGGACGAGCTCACCTTCGGCGCCGGGGGCAGTGCTGCCCTCGACCGCGCCGAACGCGACATTGCCGTCGATCGAGAACCTGGCGATGCGCACGTGTTGCGTCTGCCCCTCTGTATTTCCGCTGGCTGGAGTCTGCGTACTCCAGGCTAACGCGGTGGGCGGCGGCGCCTCGCGCTCCTTTACGGAGCCACTACTGCGGAGGGACTACTGTGCCGCGGCGACCGGGGCGTTCATGAGGACGGTGCGGCGGGGGTTCGCGGTCTGCGCCGGCAGGTCGACGGAGTGCTCCGGAGTGGCCGGCGCCACCTGCAGCTCCTCGGCGTCCTTCAGGTGCGCGAGGGTGGTGCGGCGGGGGTTGGCTATGTTGCGGAACATCATCGTCGTCTTCATCGGAGTTTCGGGCCCTCGGGTCGCTTCGTGGGATGAGGGTTGTCGGATGCGCCGGATGTGGCGCCAACCCTTTAACAGGCAAGGCTAAACATCCGAATCCCCGTCTGAACCGGTAAGTAATGGCCACAGTCGTGTGAGTTTCCTCACCAGCGACCGGGCAATACGGGCATAACAGGCGGTCAATTGGGCCTGCGGAAACGGACATTGCGCCACTGAATGCGCCATTCCGCTCCTGATCATCTCGACTGGGACACCTTGCCGAACCGAAGCTTTGGTTGACGTAAGTCCGATTCCTCCCCATAGTGCCTCCACGGCGCGTAGCCCTCCCGCCACGAGCCGTGACCGCCCCGCCGGGGCGACACGCGCACCTTGTTGGAGATCCCCCACTGTGCTGGAATTCGCGGGACCGCCGCGGGTATCAGCCGGCGCGCAGGTGGCGCAAGAGAGCGCCGCGCGCGGCGGCAATGGAGAGGGAGACGCGCCGGTCACCGACGACCACCATGGGGCCGTCAGTGCCCCACGACTCGACACCGTTCCGCCGTTCACCCGGCGGGGCGCCTGGTCCAGAGGTTGCGACGCTAGTGCAGGGACGATTCAAGAGGGATGGCAGCGCTGCGGCGGAGCAGGAGCCGCGCGGCGGGATCGACCGTGGCTCCTCACCCCAGCACGCCCAGAACCGCGGGCCGGCTGCCGAAGGAGCCGGCCCCGACACCTCCTCGGTGAAGGCGAAGGGCCGCGGCAGGTCCGGCAAGGCCGGGAAGCCCGGCAAGGCCGTCAAGCCGGGCAGGGCCAAGGGCACGGCCGAGTCACCCGCGACCGACGAGGCGATACCGAAGGCCCCGCCCGGGCCCGGCTCCCGTCTCGCCATGCAGAACTGGCGCATCAGCACGCGACTCGTGTCGCTGCTGACCCTGCCCGTCGTCGCCGCCACCTCCCTCGGTGGCTTCCGTATCAACGACTCGCTCGAGGACATCCAGCAGCTGGAGCACATGCAGCTGCTGACGGTGATGACGCGCCAGGCGACCAGCCTCGCCGCCATGCTCCAGGAGGAGCGGGACAAGTCGGCCGGTCCGATGTCGATCACCAAGGACGGCAAGGCCAACAGCCTCGTCGAGGGTGTCCGCGACCAGACCGACGCCGCCGCCAAGGCCTTCGCCGCCGCGACCGACAAGGTCGACAACGCGCAGGACAAGGACGAGACCCTCAAGTCGATCCGCAACAACATCCTCCAGATCGGCCGCCAGCTCACCGGCATCGAGGACATCCGCAAGAAGGCGTACCAGAACGGCGCCCAGCAGACCGTCACCGAGTACAACGCGCTGATCGTCTCGCTGCTCTCGCTCTCGCAGGACATGGCCCAGGCCACCTCGAACCCCGAGATGATCAAGCGCACCCGCGCCCTGGCGGCGTTCTCCTCCGCCAAGGAGTACGCGTCCATCCAGCGCGCGATCATCGCCGCCTCGCTCCCCGAGAGCAGCGAGAAGCAGGGCAAGCTGGAGGAGAACGACCGCCTCTACGCCCTCTCCGCGCTCCGCGGCGAGAGCCAGTCGAAGAAGACCTTCGAGCTCGTCTACCAGGGCAAGCCCGAGGAGCTCCTCAGCTCCCTCGGCGACGGCAACTCCGAGATCGGCACCGCCGACCACTACGCCCGCCGCGTGCTGAGCACCCAGGGACAGTTCGTCAAGGAGAAGAACCGCTCCTGGATGGACTGGTACGACGCCGACGACACCAAGCTCCGCGCGATGCAGCAGATCGAGCTCACGCTGCTGGAGGACATGGAGCAGAAGGCCCGCGAGCTCAAGAGCGAGTCGCAGCAGGACGCCATCATCAACGGTGCCCTGATCCTCCTCGTCCTCGGTGTCTCGCTCATCGGCGCCTTCGTCATGGCCCGGTCCATGATCCGCTCGCTGCGCCGCCTGCAGGACACCGCGACGCGCGTCGCCCAGGACCGCCTGCCCGAGCTCGTCAAGCAGCTCTCCGAGTCGGACCCGCAGGACGTGGACACCTCCGTGGAGTCCGTCGGCCTGCACACCCGCGACGAGATCGGCCAGGTGGCCGCGGCCTTCGACGACGTGCACCGCGAGGCCGTCCGCCTCGCCGCCGAGCAGGCCCTCCTCCGGGGCAACGTCAACGCGATGTTCACCAACCTCTCGCGCCGCTCCCAGGGCCTCATCCAGCGCCAGCTGTCGCTCATCTCCGAACTGGAGTCGCGCGAGGCCGACCCGGACCAGCTCTCCTCGCTCTTCAAGCTCGACCACCTCGCGACCCGCATGCGCCGTAACGGCGAAAACCTCCTCGTCCTCGCGGGCGAGGAGCCGGGCCGCCGGTGGACCCGCCCCGTCCCGCTCGTCGACGTGCTCCGTGCCGCCGCGTCCGAGGTGGAGCAGTACGAGCGCATCGAGCTGGCGGCGGTGCCCGGCACCGATGTCGCCGGCCGCGTCGTCAACGACCTCGTACACCTCCTCGCCGAGCTGCTGGAGAACGCCACCTCGTTCTCCTCCCCGCAGACCAAGGTCAAGGTCACCGGTCACGCGCTGCCCGACGGCCGCGTGCTCGTCGAGATCCACGACACCGGCATCGGCCTCTCCCCCGAGGACCTCGCCGCGATCAACGAGCGGCTCGCCTCGCCGCCCACCGTGGACGTCTCGGTGTCCCGTCGAATGGGTCTGTTCGTGGTCGGCCGCCTGTCCCTGCGACACGGCATCCGCATCCAGCTGCGCCCCTCCGACTCGGGCGGTACGACGGCCCTCGTCATGCTTCCGGTGGACGTCGCCCAGGGCGGCAAGAAGCCGGGTCCGATGCCGGGCCAGGGCGGTCAGGGCGGTCCCGGCGGCGCGCCGGGCGGTCCCGGCGGTCCCGGCGGTCCCGGCGGTCCGGGTGCCCCCGGCGGCCAGCAGGCCTCCATGCCCGGTGCGGGCGCGCGTCCCCCCGTGGGCGCCGGCCAGCAGCGCGGCCAGGTCGCCGGCGGCGGCCAGCGCACGGCCCTGCCGGGCCGTGACGGCGGCCCCGGCCAGCAGCAGCGCCCGCAGGGCCAGGGTCCCCGTCCGCAGGGCGGTCCCTCCGCCCCGACGGGCCAGTCCCAGGGCCAGGGTGCCTTCGGCGGCGGTGCTCCGCTGCCGGCCCGCGGTCAGTCCGGCGGCCCGCAGGCGCGGCCGGCCGGCGGTCCCGGCGGTCCCGGCGGCTTCCCGCAGCAGGGCGGTGCCCAGGGCGGGTTCGCGCAGCAGGGCAACGGCTTCGAGCGTCCCCAGCCGCCGCAGGGCCCGGGCCAGGGGCAGCAGCCCCAGCAGGGCCGGCCCCAGCAGCAGCCGGGTGCCCCGGTCAAGCGCAGGCGGCCGCAGCTGCCGGCGCGCGACGGCGGCGGCTCCCGTCCGGAGCTCCCGCACGCGGGCGGTCCGGCGGCTCCGGTTCCCACTCCGGCCCCGGCCCCGCAGGGCACCAGCTGGGGCGCCGCGGCCCAGGGCGGCCACGAGGTCCCGCGCGGCCACGACGAGCTGTCGGGCCCCGGCTCCACGGCCGAGTTCGCCCGCCCCGACTTCAACGCCCCGTACCCGCAGGGCGGCAGCACCGGCCAGTTCGAGCGGCCGCAGCAGGCGGGCCCGCTGGACCCGTCCTCCACCGGACAGTTCGCCCGCCCGGGCGGCCCCGGTGTCGGCGGCTACGCGGAGCAGCAGCAGGCCCAGCAGCCCGGTGGTTACGCTCCGGCTCCGGCCCCGCGCGCCGAGGCCCCGCGCCTCCCGCAGGCGTACCAGCCGGAGGCCCTGCCGCCGGCTCCGGCGCAGCCGCTGGACTCGCACTGGTCCCACCAGGGCGGGCAGCAGTCCGCCGGGCAGGGACTGGCCGTCCCCCAGCAGCCGCACCAGCCCCAGCAGGGTGCCCCGGTCGCCGCGGCTCCGCACCAGCCGCTGCCGCAGCGCGGCCAGGAGCTCCCCGCCGAGCCCGCTCCGGCGGTCACCGGCAGCACGCCGACGGTCAGCTGGAAGGCGTCCCCGAACGACGAGCTGATGCGGCAGGCCGAGCGCGTGCGCCAGCCCGCCGCCGGCGGTATCACCACCTCGGGTCTGCCGCGCCGGGTGCCGCGTGCGAACCTCGTGGCGGGTACCGCGCAGCAGCAGTCGGACACCCAGGCCGGCCCGCAGGTCTCGCGCGCCCCGGACGACGTCCGCGGCCGTCTCACCAACCTCCGTCGCGGTATCCAGCAGGGCCGCCAGGCCGGCACCACCGGCCCCGCGACCGGCAGTTACCACATCGACCCCACTTACCAGCAGGAGCGATAGTTGAGTTCGATGAGCCAGGCGGCACAGAACCTGAACTGGTTGATCACCAACTTCGTGGACAACACCCCCGGGGTGTCCCACACCGTGGTGGTCTCCGCCGACGGACTCCTTCTGGCGATGTCCGAAGGATTCCCCCGTGACCGCGCCGACCAGCTGGCGGCCGTGGCCTCCGGCCTGACCTCGCTGACCGCCGGGGCTTCCCGGATCTTCGAGGGCGGCGCCGTCAACCAGACCGTCGTGGAGATGGACCGTGGGTTCCTCTTCCTGATGTCCGTCTCCGACGGATCCTCGCTGGCCGTGCTCGCGCACCCCGAATGCGACATCGGCCTCGTCGGCTACGAGATGGCCCTCCTCGTTGACCGCGCCGGCAACGTCCTCACCCCGGACCTGCGCGCGGAGCTCCAGGGAAGCCTGCTCATCTGACACCCCCCTCCCCGGCCGGACGGTACTTCCGGCCGGGGAACCGGGTCCGCACACCCGGAATCCAGTACCCCCGACAGGCCGTCATGTCCCCCCACCGGCCGCCCTGTCAGACGGCACGCTGACCACTGCTGTCCAGCCCGGAGGATCAATGACCCCGCCCCCCGCCTACCCCGACGCGTACGGAGATTCGTACTCGGAAGGCGATCAGCCGCTCGTCCGCCCGTACGCGATGACCGGCGGCCGGACCCGTCCGCGCTACCAGCTCGCCATCGAGGCGCTGGTCAGCACGACGGCCGACCCGATGCACCTGTCCGGCCTGCTGCCGGAACACCAGCGCATCTGCACCCTGTGCCGCGAGGTGAAGTCGGTCGCGGAGGTCTCCGCACTGCTTTCGATGCCTCTCGGCGTCGCCCGCATCCTCGTCGCCGACCTGGCGGAAGCCGGCATGGTGGCCATCCACCAGCCGGGCAATGGAGAGGCCGGCGGAACGCCGGATGTAACGCTGCTCGAGAGGGTTCTCAGTGGACTTCGCAAGCTCTGACGGTGGGGCGGCTCCTCGCTCCACCACCTCCGCGAAGATCGTGGTGGCGGGCGGCTTCGGCGTGGGCAAGACCACGTTCGTCGGCGCCGTCTCCGAGATCAACCCGCTGAGAACCGAGGCCGTGATGACGTCCGCGAGCGCGGGCATCGACGACCTCACGCACACCGGCGACAAGAAGACCACCACGGTCGCCATGGACTTCGGCCGCATCACCCTGGACCAGGACCTGATCCTGTACCTCTTCGGTACCCCCGGACAGGACCGCTTCTGGTTCATGTGGGACGACCTCGTACGCGGCGCCATCGGCGCCGTCGTCCTCGTCGACACCCGCCGCCTCGCCGACTGCTTCCCCGCCGTCGACTACTTCGAGAACTCGGGCCTCCCGTTCGTCATCGCCCTCAACGGCTTCGACGGACACCAGCCCTACACCCCCGAAGAAGTGCGCGAGGCCCTCCAGATCGGCCCCGACGCCCCCATCATCACCACCGACGCCCGCCACCGCGCGGACGCCAAGAGCGCACTCATCACGCTCGTCGAGCACGCCCTCATGGCCCGGCTCAAGTAGCACGCATTACAAGGCAATACGCCGGGGGCGGGCTGTGTTCTCGAACACGGCCCGCCCCCCGTGTTCATAACGTTTCGACAGTGAATTGCCGTCAGGCGGACACGGCGTGCGTTCGGTCGGTGCCGCTGCGCGCACGACGGGCCCCATTTTTGCCGCAGCTCGCTCTTTATATCCGTTTTATGCGGGGCGTAAGGTTCTGGGAATGGCCGGATTCAACTGTTTGGAACACGGCGCTTAACCGTGCTGGAATTCAACGAACCAGCTAGTAGCACCGCCGAGAGGTTGTTGGTCGAGTGAGGCGAAGCAAGTCGAGCCCCGCGGATGAACCCGCGCGAGGCAACTTCACCCCGCCGCCGCGCGCGGCCATGTCGCCCGTCGACGTGCCCGTGGAACCATCCACGAGCAGCGGAAGCACCAGCAAGCTCGCCCCCCGCAACTGGCGGGTGGCCACCAAGCTGAACGCCATCCTCATGGTTCCCGTCCTCGTCGGACTGGTCATGGGCGGCTTCCAGGTGAAGGGCTCGGTCGACAGCTGGAACGAGGCCAAGGACGCCGAGAAGACCGCGCGGATCGTCCAGGCCGCGGCCGAATACGGCCAGGCCCTCCTCAACGAGCGCGACCTCACCGCCGAGCCCCTCCTCAAGAACGACCGCAACAACGCCGCGGTGGCCAAGGCGTACGCGGCCACGGACGCGGCCAAGGCCAAGTTCGCCCAGGCCGCGAAGGACCTCCCGGCCAAGCAGGGCCTGGAGCGCCGCCTCGAACTCTTCCGCCAGGAGGAGCCGAAGCTGGAGCAGGTCCGCAAGACGGCCTACGCCGTCCCGGAGACCCAGAAGAAGAACCTCCCCTCCTCGGCCGGCCCCATCCCGACCGAAGAGGGCTACGTGCTGGTCCAGCACTACCTCATGCAGTTCTCCAACGAACTGGGCCTGGGCACCGGAAACGTCACCAGCTACGGCCGCATGGTCTACGCGGTCGAGCTGGCGAAGGCCGCGAACTCGCTCCAGCGCTCCGTCGGCACGCACCTGCTGGTGCGCCCGAACGAGAACGAGGAAGTCCGCAAGGCCCAGCTGGTCGCCTTCTCCTCCTACGCCTACCTCGAAGAGATCGCCATCGGCGAGTACGTCGCCGCCGGCACCGACGAGGACACCAACCGGCTCAAGGAGGTCATGGGCAAGAAGTCCCAGGAGGGTGCCGCCAAGCTCGCCCAGGCCAAGCAGGCCGCCGAGCAGTCCGGCACCGTCTTCAAGGCTCCGCCCGTGGTGAACGGCTCCGCCCTCACCGGCATGACCGAGGCGATAGCCGGCGGCGAGAAGCCCGCCAAGCTCGCCCTCAACGGCACCACCGCCCCCGCCTGGCAGGCCGCCGCCACCGCCAAGTTCGACGGCTACGCCGAGATCGAGAAGGAACTCCTCGACAAGGCCGTCAAGGACGCCGTCGCGGTCTCCGACGAGTCGCGCGGCGACGCCATCCTGACCGGCGCCATCGTGGTCGTGGCCCTGCTGGCCGCCTTCATCCTGGCCGCCATGATGGCCCGCCAGATGAGCCGCTCGATGCGCCGTCTGCGCAGCTCCGCCTTCGACATCGCCGAGCAGCGGCTGCCCGCGCTCGTCGACCAGCTCTCGCGGACCGATCCGGGCAAGGTCGACACCCGCGTGGAGCCGATCCCGATCACCTCCCGCGACGAGATCGGCGAGGTCGCCCGCGCCTTCGACCAGGTCCACCGGGAAGCGGTCCGGCTCGCCGCCGAGCAGGCGCTCCTGCGGGGCAACGTCAACGCGATCTTCACGAACCTCTCCATGCGCAACCAGTCGCTGATCGAGGGCCAGCTGACCCTCATCACCGACCTGGAGAACAACGAGGCCGACCCGGACCAGCTGGAGAACCTCTTCCGCCTGGACCACCTGGCCACCCGTATGCGCCGCAACGGCGAGAACCTCCTCATCCTCGCGGGTGAGAACCCGGGCCGCCGCTGGGACCAGCCGGTGCCCCTCGTCGACGTGCTGCGCGCCGCCTCCTCCGAGGTGGAGCAGTACGAGCGCATCGAGCTCTCGGGCGTCTCCGAGGCCGAGATCCACGGCCAGGCCGTGACCGACCTCGTGCACCTGCTCGCCGAGCTCCTGGAGAACGCCACCACGTTCTCCTCCCCGCAGACCAAGGTCCGCGTCACCGCCACGCGTCTGCCCGACGGCCGCGTGATGGTCGAGATCCACGACAAGGGCATCGGCCTCACCGCCGAGGACTTCGCGGACATCAACCACAAGCTGGCCAACCCGCCGACCGTGGACGCCGCGATCTCGCAGCGCATGGGTCTGTTCGTGGTCGGCCGGCTGGCGGACCGCCACAGCATCCGCGTCCAGCTGCGCCCCTCGGGCGAGGCGGCCGGCACGACCTCGCTGGTCATGCTCCCCGACGCCATCACCCACGGTGGCGGTGGCGAGGGCATCCCGGACGACGACTTCACCGTCTCCTCGATCATTCCGCAGCAGCAGGCCCAGCAGGCCGCCCCGCTGCGGACGGCCGCCGAGCTCGGCTTCGACGACTCCGCCTACGACGCCCCGGGCGCCCAGGGCGGCGACGCGAAGCCCGCGGACCCGGTCGTGCGGTCCCTGGGCCGCGAGGAGCGCCGGGCCGCGCTGGAGGCGCAGCTCAACTTCCCGCAGGCTCAGGACCAGGAGCAGTACCCCGGTCCCGAGGCGCAGGACTATCCGGAACCGCAGCCGGAGCACGGGTACCAGGAGTACCAGGGCTACGAGCAGCAGTCCGCGCAGGGCTACGAGGCTCCGTACGACGCCCAGCAGCAGCCGGGTGCCTACGAGGCGTACCCGGAGCAGGGCTACTCGTATCCGGAGGCCGGCTACCAGGACGGGCAGCAGCCCGCCCAGGCGTACGACGGCGGCTACGAGGACCAGTCCCAGCAGGCCGAGTGGCCCGGGCAGAACACCTACCCGGGCTCCTACCAGCAGGATTACGGGACCGATTCGGAATCGCCCTCCGCTCCCGAACCGGCCCTGGACCGCGTAGGCTTCGACCGTCCGGGCGCCGCTGCCGACGCCGGTCACGAGTTGACCGGGGCGGGCCTGCCGCGACGCGGCAGCCAGCAGCAGTGGCAGCCGGCACAGCAGGAAGCGGAGTCCGCCGGATCCCTCTTCGAGCAGCGGCCGCAGCGTCAGCAGCAGGCCGCCGAACCGAAGCAGGATGTGGAGGAGGCAGCAGCCGGCGCGGGCTGGCGCTCGACGAACGACGAGCGCTGGCAGCAGGCCGGCAAGCTCCGTGAGCCGAAGGCGGGCGGGGTCACCTCGTCCGGTCTCCCTCGGCGCGTGCCCAAGGCCAACCTGGTCGAGGGCGCTGCGGAGACGACCCCGCAGGGAGGCCCCCAGGTCTCCCGCGCCCCGGAGGACGTCCGTGGCAGGTTGAGCAACCTGCGACGCGGTGTCCAGCAGGGACGCAGCGCGGGTTCCGAGCAGTCAAGTAACAGCTATGACCAGGAGCGTTAGTGTGAGCGCGATGAGCCAGGCGGCGCAGAACCTGAACTGGTTGATCACCAACTTCGTGGACAACACCCCCGGGGTGTCCCACACGGTGGTGGTCTCCGCCGACGGCCTTCTGCTGGCGATGTCCGACGGATTCCCGCGCGACCGCGCCGATCAGCTGGCGGCCGTGGCCTCCGGCCTGACCTCGCTGACCGCCGGTGCCTCCCGGATCTTCGAGGGCGGCGCCGTCAACCAGACCGTCGTGGAGATGGACCGCGGTTTCCTCTTCCTGATGTCCGTCTCCGACGGATCCTCGCTTGCGGTGCTCGCGCACCCCGAGTGCGACATCGGCCTCGTGGGCTACGAGATGGCCCTCCTCGTCGACCGCGCCGGCACGGTCCTCACCCCGGACCTCCGCGCGGAGCTGCAGGGAAGCCTTCTCAACTAGCAAACGGGCAGTGCGTTTCGCGTCATCGCACCGTAGGGTGCGGTGGCGCGGTTCCACAGGGAGTACTGCGTTCTTGGAGTCGGAGGAGGAAACGTGACAACACCCGGAGGACATCCTTATGGCGGCCAGCAGCCGCAGGGTGGGCACGACCAGAACCGCTTCAACTTCCCCTCCTCTCCCAGCCGGCCCGTGCCGGAGCACAACCCCTACGCCCAGCAGCCGTACGGCCAGCCCCAGCAGCCCCAGGCGCCCCACCGGCTTCCGCAGCAGCCCCCCAGGGCCGCGCAGCCGCAGGCCCCGAAGGCGCACAACCCGCTGGTGCGCCCCTACGCGATGACCGGCGGCCGTACCCGGCCGCGCTACCAGCTCGCCATCGAGGCGCTGGTCAGTACCACGGCGGACCCCGCGCGCCTGCAAGGGCAGTTGCCCGAGCACCAGCGCATCTGCCGCCTGTGCCAGGAGATCAAATCCGTCGCGGAGATCTCGGCACTTCTCTCCATTCCTCTTGGTGTCGCCCGCATCCTCGTCGCCGACCTGGCGGAGGCGGGCCTTGTCGCCATTCACCAGCCCGGCGGCGACGAGTCTGCCGGCGGCCAGCCAGATGTGACACTGCTCGAAAGGGTGCTCAGTGGACTTCGCAAGCTCTAACGGCGGAGCGGCTCCGCGCTCCACCACCTCCGCGAAGATCGTGGTGGCGGGCGGCTTCGGCGTGGGCAAGACCACGTTCGTCGGCGCGGTCTCCGAGATCAACCCCCTGCGCACCGAAGCCGTCATGACCAGCGCGTCCGCGGGTATCGACGACCTCACCCACACCGGTGACAAGACGACCACCACGGTCGCCATGGACTTCGGCCGCATCACCCTGGACCAGGACCTGATCCTGTACCTCTTCGGTACCCCCGGACAGGACCGCTTCTGGTTCATGTGGGACGACCTCGTACGCGGCGCCATCGGCGCCGTCGTCCTCGTCGACACCCGCCGCCTCGCCGACTGCTTCCCCGCCGTCGACTACTTCGAGAACAGCGGCCTGCCGTTCGTCATCGCCCTCAACGGCTTCGACGGACACCAGCCCTACACCCCCGAAGAAGTGCGCGAGGCCCTCCAGATCGGCCCCGACGCCCCCATCATCACCACCGACGCCCGCCACCGCGCGGACGCCAAGAGCGCACTCATCACGCTCGTCGAGCACGCCCTCATGGCCCGGCTCCGGTAAGCAGGGCGGAACACCGCGCAAGGCCCCCGTGTCCGGGACACGGGGGCCTTCCGCGTGCCCGTCCCCGGGGACGCGGCCTCCCCGGGGACGGGCACGCGGAAGGCCCCGCACCCTCGGGGTGCGGGGCCTTCCGGCGTTCGTGCGTGCGCTGTTCAGCCGCGCCAGCTGTGGGGGGCCTGGAAGCCCCGGCTGCGCTCCAGGCGGCGCCAGCCGGCCGTGGAACGGCGGGTGGCGGCGGCCTCCTCCGGGGTGGCGGCGGCGCGGGCGAGGAGGATCGCGGTGATCGCGGCCAGTTCCTCGGGGGCGGCGTTGCCCTTCTCGACCTTCAGCAGGGTGTCGGTGGCGGTGCTCATCGTCGGCAGGTCTCCTTCGCTCGTTACTGCGGCGGGTTGCCGTGCTTGCGAGACGGCAGGTCGGCGTGCTTGGTGCGGAGCATCGCGAGGGCGCTGACGAGCACCCCGCGGGTCTCGGCGGGGTCGATGACGTCGTCCACGAGGCCGCGCTCGGCCGCGTAGTACGGGTGCATCAGCTCGGCCTTGTATTCCTTGACCATCCGGGCGCGCATCGCCTCGGGGTCCTCGGCGTCCGCGATCTGCTTGCGGAAGATCACGTTGGCGGCGCCCTCGGCACCCATGACGGCGATCTCGTTGGTGGGCCAGGCGTAGGTGAGGTCGGCGCCGATGGACTGGGAGTCCATGACGATGTACGCGCCGCCGTAGGCCTTGCGCAGGATCAGCGAGATCCGCGGCACGGTGGCGTTGCAGTACGCGTACAGCAGCTTGGCGCCGTGGCGGATGATGCCGCCGTGCTCCTGGTCGACGCCGGGCAGGAAGCCCGGGACGTCCAGCAGGGTGACGATCGGGATGTTGAACGCGTCGCACATCTGGACGAAGCGCGCGGCCTTCTCGGACGCGTGGATGTCCAGGACGCCGGCGAGGTGGCCGGGCTGGTTGGCGACGATGCCGACGACCTGGCCGTCCAGGCGGGCCAGGGCGCAGATGATGTTGCGCGCCCAGCGCTCGTGGACTTCCAGGACGTCGCCGTCGTCGACGAGTTCCTCGATGACCTTGAGCATGTCGTACGGGCGGTTGCCGTCGGCGGGGACCAGGTCCAGGAGCACGTCCGAGCGCCGGTCGGCGGGGTCGGTGTTCTCGTGGACCGGCGGGTTCTCGCGGTTGTTCGAGGGGAGCATCGTGATGAGGTACCGGACCTCGGCGATGCAGGTCTCCTCGTCGTCGTACGCGAAGTGCGCGACGCCGGAGGTCTCGGCGTGCACGTCGGCGCCGCCGAGGCCGTTCTGGGTGATCTCCTCACCGGTGACGGCGCGGACGACGTCGGGGCCGGTGATGAACATCTGCGAGGTGTCCCGGACCATGAACACGAAGTCCGTCAGGGCCGGGGAGTACGCGGCGCCGCCGGCGCACGGGCCGAGCATCACCGAGATCTGCGGGATGACGCCCGAGGCCTTGGTGTTGCGCTGGAAGATGCCGCCGTAGCCGGCGAGGGCGGAGACGCCCTCCTGGATGCGGGCGCCGGCGCCGTCGTTGAGGGAGACCAGCGGGGCACCGGCGGCGATCGCCATGTCCATGATCTTGTGGATCTTCGTGGCGTGGGCCTCGCCCAGGGCGCCGCCGAAGATGCGGAAGTCGTGCGCGTAGACGAAGACCGTGCGGCCCTCGACCGTGCCCCAGCCGGTGATGACACCGTCGGTGTAGGGCTTCTTGGCCTCCAGGCCGAAGCCGGTGGCCCGGTGCCGGCGGAGCTGCTCGACCTCCCTGAAGGAACCTTCGTCGAGCAGGAGCGCGATGCGCTCGCGCGCGGTCAGCTTGCCCTTGGCGTGCTGGGCCTCGGTCGCGCGGTCACTGGGGCCGCGCCGGGCCTCCTCGCGGAGGGAGTGCAGCTCGGCCACGCGCCCGCGGGCGTCCGTCGGCTCGCTCGGGGTCTGGTCCACAACGGTCATGTACCGACCTTACGGAGCGTGGCCATCAAAACCCTCCGTTGGTTCTACACAGTCTCGGACCCCGTCCGCTGTGCGGCCCGGACAGAACCTCCGAAGGAAGCATGGACTCCCCCAGCAGGACCCTCTCCCCTTTGTGGGGGTTCCACAAAACGGAGTCACCGCGACCCAAGAAGTTGAAATTTGAACGGAATGGGTCTAGCGTCGTTCTTGTTGAAAGTTGAACCAAACCACGGACTCCCCAGGAGGAAGTCATGGGCCTCTTCTCCCGCCGCAGCCAGACCGCCGCCCCCGCCCAGCAGGGCGCGGTGGCCACGCTCCCCGTCGACCCGGCCCTCGCCGCCCTCACCGGCGACTACGCCATCGACCCCGCGCACAGCAGCATCGGCTTCACCGTCCGCCACGCCATGGTGACCAACGTCCGCGGCAGCTTCGCGCAGCACGAGGGCGCCCTCCACCTGGACGGCAGCGACCCGTCGCGCTCCACCGCCTCCATCGACGTGCAGATCGCCTCGGTCAGCACCGGCATCGCCGACCGCGACGCCCACCTGCTGGGCAGCGACTTCTTCGACGCCGAGCTCTACCCCCTGATGACCTTCCGCTCCACCTCGGCGGAGCAGCTGGGCGGCGACAAGTACCGCATCACCGGTGACCTGACGATCAAGGACGTGACGCGTCCGCTCGCCATCGACCTGGAGTTCGCCGGCACCGCCACGGACGTCTACGGCAGCGAGCGCGTGGGCTTCGAGGGCTCGGCCGAGATCCTGCGCTCCGACTGGGGCCTGACCTGGAACGCGGCCCTGGAGGCCGGCGGCGTGATGGTCAGCGACAAGGTCAGGCTGACCTTCGACATCTCCGCGGTCAAGCAGGCCTGACCAGGACCGACCACGGGCCGCGCGGAACCCCGGGGGCGGCTACCAGCCGCCCCCGCCGTCGAACCCGCCGCCCCCGTCGAAGCCGCCACCGCCGCCGAAGTCCCCGCCCCCGAAGTCGGACGGGTTGAAGTCGGCGCCGGAGACGTCCCCGCCCTCGAAGCCGCCGCCGTCGTAGCCGCCGTACCCGCCGCCGAAGTCCGAGGCGTACGCGGGGGTGGCCATCATCGAACCGAGCATCGTGCCCACCAGCAGGCCGGGCAGCATCCCGCCGCCGAAGTACCCGCCGGCCCAGGGGCCGTACGCCGGGCCGGCGTCGTAGTACGGCCGGCGGCCGTGCTCCGTGTCCACAGTGCGCACCGCCGGGTCCAGCCCGTCGCGCAGCCGTACGGCGTCCGCCGCGCAGACCGGCACGGTACGGGCCGCCCCCGCGGGCGGGGCCCAGGCCGCGTCCTCGGTGCTCGGCCCGTGGCGCGGGTCGAAGAAGCAGGGCACGCGGCGCTCGGGCAGCGGCCTGCCCTGACGACGGGCGTCGAGACTGGCCAGGGCGAACCGGCCGTCCTCCAGCGCCTGGGTCACCCCCTGCACCTCGTGCGGCTCCCGCACCGAGGCCATGATCCGCTTGGCCTTCTCGTAGGAGTCCAGCCCCTTCTCGTAGTCCGCGCGCATGGCGTCGTCGGCGCCGGGCTCGCCGGGGTGGAAGTCGAGGCGTTCGAGTTCCTCGCCGAAGGCGGTGATGTCCTCGTCCACGACCACACTCAGCCGGGCGACGGCCTCCCGCCGGGCCTCTTCCTTCTTCTTCCGGTTCCGCTTGACCAGCAGGTACGCACCGCCGCCGCCGGCCAGGGCCACCGCGCCGAGCGCGATCATCGCCCCGGCCGAGGAGCCGCCGCCTTCGGAGGCCCCGCTCCAGGAGGCCGGGGCCTTGCCCTTCATCTGCGGGAGGGCCTGGTCGACGAAGTTGTTCAGCTGGGTCGCGGCGTCCACCGCCCCGCCCGCCTTCACCGCGTCGGTGAGGTTGCGGACGGCGTTGTTCGACATGACGACCCGGTCGGCCCCGGCGTCGAAGCCGTCGCCCAGCCGGATGGCGTAGACCCCGGTGATCCCCGTCCCGGTGCGGACCGTGCGCAGCACGCTGTCGGCCGGGAAGGCGGGGGTGGCGGGCAGCACGGCGACGAACAGCGGCTTGCCGGCCGCCTTGATCTTGGCGGCGAGGGCGTCGGCCTGGGCGGGCGACAGCTGGGCCGCGGCCCCGGGGTCCACGTACACGGGCCCCTTCTTGAGCGCCTCCGCCACGGCGGCGGTCCCCCCGTCGGCGGCGGCCGCCTGCGGGGCGGCCCCGAGCGCTCCGACGCCCAGCACCAGCAGCAGACCGGACAGCGCCGATCCCATGCGTACGGATATCAGCCTGGTCCTCATACCGACGACGCTACCCGAACCGGTCATTTCCCGTGTGAGCGGGACATAAGACCGTCCCTGCTCCCGCCAGAGCCCGCCCGCGTAGCCTGCCGCCAGGGGGTGGGCCGATGCGGCGCGTGTGGTGCGGGGTGGCACTGGTGGTTGCGGGAGCGGGGCTGCTGGCGGGCTGCTCGGCGGCCGACCGGCCGCTGATCTCGGTCGGCATCGGTGCCGACGGAACGCCGCAGGTGACGATGGTGCCGTGCGGCGGCGACGCCGTCGCCGCCGCGGACTTCTTTGTCCACGACGCTCCGGCGTCCGGTACGCCGCAGCCCGGCGTGACGGCTCCGTCGGCGGCCTCCGAGGACGGCTGGATGGCAGGCGGCTCCCCACTGGCCGCGGGACGGGTCACGTTCCCCCTCTTCTCCCCGCCGGCCACCTGGGCGGTCCGCGAGTGGGGCGCGGAGCGGAGCCTCAGGCCCGGCCGCAGGTACGGCCTGAGCTTCCACCCGCCGGGCTCCGCCGACTACTCGGGAAGCGTCTCCTTCACCGCGGACGACCTCGCCGGGCTGGAGCCCGGCGAGGTGTGGGCAGGGGGCAGGGCCATGTCGCCGAAGGAGTTCCGCGAGCTCGTCGCGGACGCGTGCTGACCGCCGCCGGGACTACTCGGCCGGCTCCACGCCCGCGTGCAGGAGGCCGAAGGTGTAGGCGTCCTCCAGGGCCTGCCAGGAGGCCGCGATGACGTTGGGGGCGACGCCCACCGTGTTCCACTCGCGGGTGCCGTCCGTCGTGGCGATCAGGACGCGGGTCGTGGACTCCGTGCCGTGCTTGCCCTCCAGGATGCGGACCTTGTAGTCCACCAGCTCGAACTTGGCCAGCTGGGGGTAGAAGCGTTCCAGCGCGACCCGCAGGGCCCGGTCGAGGGCGTTGACGGGGCCGTTGCCCTCCGCCGTGGCGACGATCCGCTCGCCCTTGGCCCGCAGCTTGACGGTGGCCTCGTTGGCGTGGGTGCCGTCGGGGCGGTCCTCGACGATGGCCCGCCAGGACTCCACGCGGAAGTACTTGCGCGCCCGGCCCTCGGCCTCGGCGCGCAGCAGCAGCTCGAAGGAGGCGTCGGCGGCCTCGTACGTGTAGCCCGCCAGCTCGCGTTCCTTGACCCGCTCGACCACGCGGGCGATCAGCGCGCGGTCGCCGCCGAGGTCGACGCCGAGTTCCTTGCCCTTGAGCTCGATGGAGGCCCGGCCGGCCATGTCGGAGACCAGCATGCGCATGGTGTTGCCGACGCGCTCGGGGTCGATGTGCTGGTACAGGTCCGGGTCGACCTTGATCGCCGAGGCGTGCAGGCCCGCCTTGTGCGCGAAGGCGGAGACGCCGACGTACGGCTGGTGGGTGGAGGGGGTGAGGTTGACGACCTCGGCGATGGCGTGGGAGATGCGGGTCATCTCGCCGAGCGCGCCCTCGGGGAGGACCGTGCGGCCGTACTTGATCTCCAGCGCGGCGACGACCGGGAAGAGGTTGGCGTTGCCGACGCGCTCGCCGTAGCCGTTCGCGGTGCACTGGACGTGCGTGGCACCCGCGTCGACGGCGGCCAGGGTGTTGGCGACGGCGCAGCCGGTGTCGTCCTGGGCGTGGATGCCGAGGCGGGCCCCGGTGTCGGCCAGCACGGTCGAGACGACGGCGGTGATCTGGGCGGGGAGCATGCCGCCGTTGGTGTCGCAGAGGATGACGACGTCGGCGCCGGCCTCGTGGGCGGTGCGGACGACGGACTTGGCGTACTCGGGGTTGGCGCGGTAGCCGTCGAAGAAGTGCTCGCAGTCGACGAAGACGCGGCGGCCCTGGGCGACGAGGTGGGAGACGGTGTCGCGGACCATCTCCAGGTTCTCGTCCAAGGTGGTGCGCAGCGCGAGTTCGACGTGCCGGTCGTGGGACTTGGCGACGAGGGTGATGACCGGCGCGCCGGACTCCAGGAGGGCGCGCACCTGCGGGTCCGAGGCGGCTTGGCCGCCGGCCCGGCGGGTGGCGCCGAAGGCGACGAGCTGGGCGTTCTTGAAGTCGATCTCGGCCCGGGCGCGGGCGAAGAACTCGGTGTCGCGGGGGTTGGCCCCCGGCCAGCCGCCTTCGATGAAGCCGACTCCGAACTCGTCCAGGTGCCGCGCGATGGTCAGCTTGTCCGCGACCGTGAGGTTGATGCCCTCACGCTGGGCGCCGTCGCGCAGGGTGGTGTCGAAGACGTGGAAGGCGTCGTCGAGGGCCGCTGTCGGCTGGGTCGCCTCTGTCGTCGTCATGCTGATCTGACTCCTGTCGGATGAGTGGTTCCGGAGACCGGGGATCCACTGCCCCCATCATCGCGCGCCGCCCGCTTCCGGCATGTTTCTGCCCTTGGAAACGAAAAGACCCCTCGCGGGTGCGAGAGGTCTGCGCGCGGGTCTGAGGCACGGTGGCCGCTGCCGCGGAGGTCGTCCACGGTTTCAGCGGTCACAGAGGACCGGCGCGCTGCTGTCCATAATCATGAGCTGAGCAGACACGCTCGCAGTGTGTCACACGGCCCGTCGCCGGTGGACGCCGGTCTCAGCATGCGGGCACCCGGCGTCCGCCAGCCGGGCCGCCGCCGGCGGGAGCCCCAGGACACGGCCTAGTGGGCGAGGGTTTCGGCGAGGAACTCCGCGACGTGTTCCAGGATGTCCTCGCGCCCTATGCCGGGCAGGCCCACGGCGACCTGGATGCTGAACCCGTCGAGCAGGGCCCGCAGCCTGGACGCGAAGCGGTCGGGGTCCACCGCGCGGAACTCGCCGCGCGAGATGCCCTCGGCGAGCAGGGCGACCAGGTCGCGGTGCCAGGCGCCCTCGATGGCGGCCTGCCGCTCGCGTTCCTGGGGGCCCGCGTTCTGGGACCGGTTCCAGACCTCCAGCCACAGGGTCCAGTGCGGGTCCCGGGCGCCGTCGGGCACGTAGAGGTCCACGTACGCCCGTACCCGCTCGCGCGCCGGGCCCCGGCGGGCCAGCAGGGCCCGCCGCTCACTGCCCAGGGCCGCCTCGCTCCACTCCAGGGTCTGCAGCAGGAGCTCGTCCTTGCTGCCGAAGTAGTAGAGGAGGTGGCCGCTGCTCATGCCGACCTGGCGGCCCAGGCCTGCCATGGTCAGGCCCTCCAGGCCGCGCTCGGCGATCGTGGCCATGGCCGCGGCGAGTACGTCCTCGCGCGGGGGCGCGTTCTTGCGCGCCGCCCGTACCGGTGCTCCACCCGCCACCATGGTCACTCCTTCACGAGGTCCGCCTCGGGTCAGACCTTCGGCTGCTGCTGGGTGATGCAGTGGATACCGCCACCCCCGGCGAAAATCGTACGTGCGTCAACGAGCGTCACCGTCCGCTCGGGGAACAGTCCGCGGAAGATCTCGGCGGCCTCCTCGTCGCGCGGGTCGTCGAAGGCGCACAGCACCACGCCGCCGTTGCAGAGGTAGTGGTTGATGTACGAGTAGTCCACCCACTCGCCGTCCTCCTCCAGCACGGTCGGCGCGGGGACCTCGACGACCTCCAGCCGCCGGCCCTTGGCGTCGGTGGAGGCGCGCAGGATGGCGGCGATGGTCTTGCAGCGCTCGTGGTCCGGGTGGGCCGGGTCGGGCTGGGTGTGGACCATGACCACGCCGGGGCGGGCGAAGGCGGCGACGATGTCCACGTGGCCCTGGGTTCCGTAGGTGCCGTAGTCGCCGGCCAGGCCGTAGGGGAGCCAGATGGCCTTGGTGGTGCCGAGGTGGGCGTGGATCTCCTCCTCGACCTGCTGGCGCGTCCAGCCGGGGTTGCGGCCCTCGCCGAGCTGCACGGTGTCGGTGAGGAGCACGGTGCCCTCGCCGTCGACGTGGATGGCGCCGCCCTCGTTCACCAGCGGGGTGCTGTAGGTGCGGGTGCCGACCACGTCGGAGACGTGCCGGGCGATCTTCGAGTCGTGGTCCCAGCGGGCCCACTCCTGGGCGCCCCAGCCGTTGAAGGTCCAGTCGACGGCGGCCAGCTCGCCGGCGTCGTTGGTGACGAAGGTGGGGCCGATGTCGCGCATCCAGGCGTCGTCCAGCTCCTGCTCCACGAGCTGGACGTCGTCGCCGACGATCGCGCGGGCGCTCTCGGCGTCGCCCGGGGAGACGACGAGGGTCACCGGCTCGTAGGCGCGCACGGCACGGGCGACGGCGCCCCAGGCCTGGCGGGCCTCGGCGAGCTCCTGCTCGTTGGTGAAGGTGGGGTTGGGGCTGGGCCAGGCCATCCAGGTGCGCTCGTGGGGGGTCCACTCGGCGGGCATCCGGAAGCCGTCGTTCACGGGCTGGGCGTGCTGTGCAGTCATGGCGGGGTCCTAACGGGCTTACGGGCTGTGCCGATTAAAGGAAGTAGAGGCGGTTGAGGGAGACCGAGTCGGCCGCTTCGGAGTGCAGCGGTTCTCCGTCGAGGGAGACCAGTCCGCTGCGCGCGTCCACATCGACCGCGCCCACCCGGGAGTTGAGGAGCATGTCCTTGGGGCCGATGCCGCGGGTGCCGCGCACGGCGACGCGGCGGCGGCGGGTCGGCATCTCGTCGGAGCCGAGGGCCGCGGCGGCCGCCGAGACGAAGGCGACGGAGATGTCGGCGGCGGTGGCGCCGTACGAGCCGAACTGCGGGCCGAGGACGAGGGGTTCGCAGGTGTCGGTGGCGGCGTTGGGGTCGCCGGTGACGCCGTAGGCCGGGAAGCCGGACTTGAGGACCAGCTGCGGCTTGGCGCCGAAGAAGGGGGGACGCCACAGGACGATGTCGGCGAGCTTGCCGATCTCGATGGAGCCGATCTCGTGCGCCAGGCCGTGGGCGATGGCCGGGTTGATCGTCAGCTTCGCCATGTACCGCAGCACACGGGCGTTGTCGTCGCCCTCGCCGTCACCGTCCAGCGGGCCCAGCTCGCCCTTCATCTTGGCGGCCATGGCGAAGGTGCGGCGGATCGTCTCACCGGCCCGGCCCATGCCCTGGGCGTCGGAGGAGGTGATGCCGATCGCGCCCAGGTCGTGCAGGACGTCCTCGGCCCCCATCGTCCCCGCGCGGATCCGGTCACGGGCCATCGCCGCGTCCCCGGGAAGGTCCGGCTTCAGGTCGTGGACGGAGACGATCATGCCGTAGTGCTCGGCGACCGCGTCCCGGCCGAAGGGCAGCGTCGGGTTGGTGGAGGAACCGATCACGTTCGGCACGCCCGCCATCTTCAGCACGTTGGGCACGTGCCCGCCGCCGCAGCCCTCGATGTGGAAGGCGTGGATGGTGCGGCCTTCCAGCACCCGCAGGGTGTCCTCGACGGACAGGCACTCGTTGAGGCCGTCGCTGTGCAGGGCGACCTGCACGTCGTGCTCCTCGGCCACGCGCAGCGCCGTGTCCAGGGCCCGGGTGTGCGCGCCCATGTCCTCGTGCACCTTGAAGCCCGACGCACCGCCCTCGGCCAGGGCCTCCACCAGCGGAGCGGCGTCCGAGGAGGAACCGCGCGCCAGGAAGCCGATGTTCACCGGCCAGGCGTCGAACGCGTTGAAGGCGTGCTTCAGCGCCCAGGGGGAGTTGACCCCGACGCCCCAGACGGGGCCGAACTCCTGGCCGATGACGGTGGTGACACCGGCGGCGAGGGAGGCCTCCATGATGCGGGGGGAGAGCAGGTGGACGTGGGTGTCCACGGCCCCGGCGGTGGCGATGAGGCCCTCGCCGGAGACGATGCTCGTGCCGGTGCCGACGACCACGTCGACGCCGTCGAGGGTGTCCGGGTTGCCGGCCCGGCCGATCGCGTGGATGCGGCCCTCGCGGATGCCGATGGACACCTTCCGGATGCCGAGGACGGCGTCGATGACGAGGACGTTGCTGATCACCACGTCACAGGTCTCGCGGACGGCGGCGCCCTTCAGGTGCAGGCCGTCGCGGGCGGTCTTGCCGAAGCCGGCGAGGAACTCGTCGCCGGGCTTCTGGGCGTCGTACTCGACGCGGACGGTCAGGCCCGAGTCGCCGAGCCGGACCCGGTCCCCGGCCCGGGGGCCGAACACGGAAGCGTACTCGTGCGGGTCGATGTGGCGGCTGCCGGGGGCGCAGTGCGCGCTGTGGTCGGTGTGGGGGGTCTGACGGCTCACGCCTGGTCTCCCGTCGGGTCGTCTTCGGTGGCGGCGGCGCCGAGGTAGCCGCAGGCGGCGGCGCGGGCCAGGGCCTGCTTCTTGGCTCCGGGGGCGTCCAGGGGCCCGTCCACGAGGCCGGCGAAGCCGATGGCGATCCGGTCGCCGCCGATCGGGACCAGCCCCACCTCGCCCTCGCCGTGCGGGTCGAAGCGGACTGAGGAGCCGGCCGGCACGCACAGCCGCATGCCGTAGGCGGCGGCGCGGTCGAAGTCGAGCCGGGGGTTCGCCTCGAAGAAGTGGAAGTGGGAGGTGACGCTGACCGGGACGGGCGCCGTGTTGCGCACCCGCAGGTGCAGCTGCGGTTCGGGCTGCGGCGCGCCGGGGCCGGGGACGACCGCGCCCGGGGCGTCGGCGCCGAGGGAGACGGCGCCCTGGATGGGCGCGGAGACCACGGCCAGGCGGGAGCCGTCGTCGAAGACGGCCTCCACGTGCACCTCGGTGACCACGTCGGCGACGCCGGGCAGGACGTCGTCGGGGCCCAGGACGCCTCGGGCCTCCTCGATGGCCTCGGCCAGCCGCTTGCCGTCGCGCGCGGCCTCGCAGACCGTGTCCGCGATCAGAGCGGTGGCCTCGGGGACGTTGAGCCTGAGGCCCCGGGCCCGGCGGGCCCTGGCCAGTTCCGCGGCGCTGCGCAGCAGCAGCCGGTCGCGCTCCGTAGGGGTCAGCCGCACGCCGATCCACCACCTTTTGACTCGATGAGTTAGAGCATCACTCTAACTCTTCATTTCCTCGCAATGAAGCATTGACCGGGGACCAGGGCTCAGGTCACATTGAATGACGCTCAAACGAATGCGCAACCACCCCCCGCCCTGCCAAGGGAGTCCCCCCATGCCCATCGAACAGCGCGGAGTCGACACCATCCCGGAGGAGGAGCGGACGAGCGGGCCCCGTGACCTGATCTCGATCCTCCTCGGCTCCAACCTCTGCCTCGGCGTGATCGTCTTCGGCTGGCTGCCCCCGTCCTTCGGGCTCGGGCTGGTGCCCTCCGTCACCGCCATCGTGACCGGCACCGTGGTCGGCATCGCCTTCACCGCGCCGCTCGCCCTGGTGTCGCTGCGGACCGCGACGAACCTGTCCACCTCCAGCGGCGCCCAGTTCGGCGTACGGGGGCGGCTGGTCGGCTCCGTGGTCGGCCTGCTGCTCTCCCTCGGCTACACCGCGCTCACCCTGTGGATCGGCGGCGACGTGATGGCGGGGACCCTCTCCCGGCTCACCGGGTCGCCCGACACCGGCCTCACCCGCGCCCTGATGTACGGCGTGCTCGCCGCGTGCACCGTCGTCGGAGCCGTCTTCGGCTACCGGCTGCTGCTGCGCATGAGCAAGGTGCTGTCCATCGCCATGGTGGTCCTGCTGGCCGTCGGCGTCGTCGCCTACGCCCCCCACTTCACCGCCGCCGCCCCGCCGGACACGCAGTACCTGCTCGGCTCCTTCTGGCCGACCTGGCTGCTGGCCGCCGTCGCCGCCGGGCTCAGCGGGCCCGTCGCGTTCATCACCCTGCTCGGCGACTACACCCGCTACGTCTCCCCGCGCCGCCACGGCTCCCGGAAGGTGTTCCGGGCCACCTGTCTCGGGCTGCTGTTCGGCCTGCTGGTGCCGCAGCTGTTCGGCACGTACACCGCCCTCGCCGCCCGGGCCGGGGCCGACTACGCCGGGCCGCTCGTGGCGGCCGCGCCCTTCTGGTACCTCGTCCCGCTGCTGGTGGCCGCGGCGGCCGGCTCGGTGGGCAACGCCGGGCTGATGCTCTACTCCATGGGCCTGGACCTGGACGCCATCATCCCCAGGGCCACCCGCACCAAGGCCACCGTGATCGCCGCCGCCGTGGCCACCGCGTTCGTCTTCTTCGGCTCCTTCGAGTGGGACGTGCAGTCCGCGATGACCTCCTTCGTGCTGCTGCTCACCGCGATCGGCACCCCGTGGGCCGTGATCACCCTGATCGGCTTCGTGCGCTGCCGCGGGGTCTACGACGCCGACGCCCTCCAGGTGTTCAACCGTCGGGCCCGCGGCGGCGTCTACTGGTACAGCGGCGGCTGGAACCTCCGCGCCACCGCCTCGTGGGCGGCGGGCGCGGTCGTGGGACTGGCGGCCGTGTCGACCCCGGTGTACGAGGGCCCTCTGCTGGCGCTCACCGGCGGGGTGGACTGTAGTTTCGTCCTGTCGGGGCTGGTCGGAGGCGCGGTGTACGCCGCGCTGACCGTCCGGCCGCAGGCGGCACCGGCCGCCGCACCGGCGGCGGAGGCAGTGATGGCGGCGGCCGACTAGGACGGGGGCCGCCGCGTACGACACGGGGAGGCGTCGTGGAAGAGCTCGCGTACGTGGCGACGAAGATCGTCAAGGGGATGGCCGGCCTGGCCTACCTGATCGGGGACGGCCTCTCGGCCCTCACCGGCTCGGAGGGCCAGTTCCAGCGCAGCGAGAAGAAGGACGACGGGAAGGACGAGGAGCGCTGACCCCGCTCCTCCCCCACCGCAAGGCCGAAGGCCCCCGCGCAGCAGCGCGGGGGCCTTCGGGCGTTTCGGGGGATGCGCCTCAGCCGAGCGGGTGCATCCAGCCGTGGGTGTCGGCGGTGCGGCCGGTCTGGAGGTCCAGGAGCGCCTTGCGGAGCTTCATCGTGACCTCGCCGGGCTGCCCGTCGCCCTGGGTCCAGTTCGCGCGCTCGGACTTGACCGAGCCGACCGGGGTGATGACGGCGGCGGTACCGCAGGCGAACACCTCGGTGAGGGTGCCGTTCTCGTTGTCGCGCTTCCAGTCCTCGGTGGTGATGCGGCCCTCCTCGGCGGTGTAGCCGAGGTCGCGGGCGATGGTGAGGAGGGAGTCGCGGGTGATGCCGGGCAGGAGCGAGCCGGTCAGCTCCGGGGTGACGATGCGGTCGCCGTACACGAAGTACAGGTTCATGCCGCCCATCTCCTCGATCCAGCGGTGCTCGACGGCGTCCAGCCAGACGACCTGGTCGCAGCCGTGCGAGGCGGCCTGGGCCTGGGCGACGAGGGAGGCCGCGTAGTTGCCGCCGGTCTTGGCGGCGCCGGTGCCGCCCTTGACGGCGCGGACGTACTCCTCGGAGAGCCAGACGGAGACGGGCTTGACGCCACCGGGGAAGTAGGCGCCGGCGGGCGAGGCGATGACCATGAAGAGGAACTCGTTGGCCGGGCGGACGCCCAGGCCGACCTCGGACGCGAACATGAACGGGCGCAGGTACAGGGAGGCCTCGCCGGAGTCCGGCACCCAGGCGCTGTCCTGCTTGATCAGGGCGTCGCAGGCCTCGATGAAGAGGTCGGCCGGCAGCTCCGGCATCGCCATGCGGCGGGCGGAGGCCTGGAAGCGCTCGGCGTTGGCGCGCGGGCGGAAGGTGGCGACGGTGCCGTCGGGCTGGCGGTAGGCCTTGAGGCCCTCGAAGATCGTCTGCGCGTAGTGCAGGGTCATGTTCGCGGGGTCGATCGCCAGGGGGGCGTACGGGACCAGCTCGGCGTCGTGCCAGCCGCGGCCCTCGGTCCACTTGATCGTCACCATGTGATCGGTGAAGTGGCGGCCGAAGCCGGGGCTGGCCAGGATCGCCTCGCGCTCCGCGTCGGACAGCGGGTTCGAGGAGGGCTTGAGCTCGATCGTGGGCGTCGTCATGAGTGCTTGTCCTTCACCGGTTGGGTATGGCGGACCGCGCTCATGCGTACTAGGACGTCCGAGCTTCCCCGTATTCCGCGGCCTCGCGTTCGATTATCGCGCGCGGGCAGGCTTCGGAGAAACGGGGCTTTAGCGGCCCAGGGAGATGGTGGCACCGGGGGCCGCGCAGGAGAAGCCGCCAGGTCCCTTTGTGACCTGGCGGCTTCCTGGGTGGAACGGCCGGGTCAGCCGGCTACTCGCGCGGCGAGGGCGTCGCCGATCGCGTCGGTGGAGCGGAAGGTGCCGTCGCGCTCGGCCAGGTCGGCCGAGACCGCGTCCTCGATGCGGACGGCCTGGTCCTCGTAGCCGAGGTGGCGCAGGAGGAGGGCGACCGAGAGGATCGTCGCGGTCGGGTCGGCCTTGCCGGTGCCCGCGATGTCGGGGGCCGAGCCGTGGACGGGCTCGAACATGGACGGGAAGGCGCCGGTCGGGTTGATGTTCCCGGAGGCGGCCAGGCCGATGCCGCCGGTGACGGCCGCGGCCAGGTCGGTGAGGATGTCACCGAAGAGGTTGTCCGTGACGATGACGTCGAAGCGCTCGGGCTGGGTGACGAAGAAGATCGTCGCCGCGTCGACGTGCAGGTAGTCGGTGGTGACCTGGGGGTACTCCTGGCCGACCTTGTCGAAGATGTTCTTCCACATGTGGCCCGCGTACACGAGGACGTTGTTCTTGTGGACGAGCGTCAGCTTCTTGCGGGGGCGGGCGTTGGCCCGCTCGTACGCGTCGCGCACGACGCGCTCCACACCGTAGGCCGTGTTGACGCTGACCTCGGTGGCGACCTCGGCGGGGGTGCCGGTGCGCAGGCTGCCACCGTTGCCGGTGTACGGGCCCTCGGTGCCCTCGCGGACCACGACGAAGTCGATCTCCGGACGGCCGGCGAGCGGGCTGGCCGTGTTCGGGAACAGCTTCGAGGGGCGCAGGTTGATGAAGTGGTCGAAGGCGAAGCGGAGCTTCAGCAGCAGGCCGCGCTCCAGGACGCCCGACGGGACCGACGGGTCGCCGATGGCGCCGAGCAGGATCGCGTCGTGGCGCTTGAGGGCCTCCAGCTCCGCGTCCGGGAGGGTCTCACCGGTGCGGTGCCAGCGCTGGGCGCCGAGGTCGTACTCCTTGGTCTCCAGCTTCACATCCTGGGGCAGGACCGCGGTAAGGACCTTGAGGCCCTGAGCCACGACTTCCTGGCCGATGCCATCACCGGGGATCACTGCGAGATTGATGCTGGTCGACATGTCGGAACCGTACTCCGTGTCCCAGCCCTCAGACATATGGCGTCCAGCATTTGGACCAATCTCAGTGGCCGGTCGAGCCGCCGTTGTCGCGGCGGTCCAGGGCGCGCTGGAGGGCGGCGGCGGCGTTCTTGCGGTCGGCGTCGGCCGGGGAGGTGTGGCGGACGCGGCGGGATGCGGCGGTGGTGGGGGTCATGGTGATCGACTCCTTGGGATCACGGCGTGGCGGGGCCACGGATGAGGGGTGTTCCTTCAAGGCGCCGGAAGAGGCGGGGGGCCGTGCGCCGCAGGGGTTGCCTGCCAGTGGGCGCGCGCCCTCGACCGCCATTCGCAGGATCAGCGAGACGTTCGGCTCCTACAAAGCTAGGGCAGGTCCGGCTGTATGTCTCGGCAATTACTCGGACTTCCTAGTATCTGAGATGGGAAACCCCCCGGAGGGAGCCTTCCGCAGGTTCCGATTCAGGCCGTCTCAGCCCTGAGTTCCCTGATCAGAGCCCTGACGGCGAGGGTGGACGCCAACTCCGTCGTGGTGACGTATCCCACCTGCCTCACCGGCCTCCGGGGCCCCAGGGCGGTGATCTCGACGGTCTCCGGGGCCTCCCGCAGCGACAGCTCCGGCATGATCGCCATGCCCAGGCCCCGGCCGACCATCGTCAGCACCATGGCGTCGTCCTCCGCCTTCACGGTGGCCCGGGGGATCCAGTCCTGGGACCGCCACCACGCCCGGGTGTAGGAGCCGCAGTTCTCGTCCCAGTCCAGCAGCGGCAGCGCCTTGGGGTCCGGGTGCCCGGCCGGGTGCACCAGGGCGTACGCCTCCCGCGCGAGCACCCCGGTCAGCAGGCCCGGCGCCACGTCCCCCCGCGCGCCCAGCGTCGCGATGCCCAGGTCCGCCCGGCCCGCGGCCACCTCCCCCGCCGCGCCGGCGCCGATCTCGCGCACCACCCGGACCTCGGGGCGGACGCCGGGGTGCAGCGCGGTGAGCCGCTCCAGCGCGGGCGGCAGCAGGTGCAGGGCCGCGCTGCGGAAGGCCGCGACGCGCAGCACCCCCTCCACCGCCTCCCGCCCGGCGGGGGCCCGGGACGCGCCGCGCGCCTCCGCGCCCAGCACCTCGTACAGCCGCAGGATGCGCCGGCCCAGCGCGACGGCCCGCTCGCCGGCCGGGGTGGGCGAGGCGCCGGTGCGGCCGCGCTCGAAGAGCACCGCGCCGACCTTGCCCTCGCTGCCGCGCACCGAGTGCGAGACGGCCGACTGGCTCACCCCCAGCACGGCGGCCGCGGCGGAGAAACCGCCCGTGTCGGCGACGGCGACCAGGACCCGGAGTTCCTGCGGGGCGAGCTCGGCCACTGGTTCCCACCTCGGTGTATGAGCCGCGTTCATGGATGTGCGGCTTCCATGAGGGCAACCCCCTGCCCGGCCGCGGGATTCCTTCCTAGGTTCATGGCCATGAGCACCGACACCGCCTACGCCGTCCACCAGATCGCCCGCCCGACCGGCTTCCCGGCCGCCTCCGACTTCGCGTACACCTCCTCCCCCGTCCCCGAACCCGCCCCCGGCAGCGCCCTGGTGGAGAACCTGCTGCTGTCGGTGGACCCGTACCACCGCGGGCTGATGGACGGCGGCGAGGGCGGCTTCGAGCTGAACGCCCCGCTGGAGGGGCGCACGGTCGGCCGGGTGACCGCATCCCGCGACCCGGGCCTGAAGGAGGGCGACCTGGTCTTCCACCGCGCCGGCTGGCGCACCCACTCCCTGGTCACCCTGGGCGTGGACGGCACCCGCACGCTGCGCGGGCACGCGGGCGTCCCGCTGGAGGCGTACCTGTCCGTCCTGGGCGGCACCGGGCTCACCGCCTACGCCGCCCTCACCCGGACCGCGGCCCTGCGCGAGGGCGAGGACCTCTTCGTCTCCGCCGCCGCCGGCGGGGTCGGCACCGCCACCGGGCACATCGCCCGGCTGCTCGGCGCCCGCCGGATCATCGGCAGCGCCGGATCGGCGGCGAAGGTCGCGCACCTCACCGGGACCCTCGGCTTCGACGCCGCCTTCGACTACCACGACGGGCCCGTCGGCGAGCAGCTGGCGCAGGCCGCGCCGGACGGCATCGACGTGTACGTGGACAACGTGGGCGGGGACCACCTGGAGGGCGCGATCGCGTCCCTGCGCGAGTACGGCCGGATCGCCTGGGTCGGCGCGATCTCGATGTACAACGGGGACCGCTCCCCCGCCGCGCCCCGCAACCTCTTCGAGGTGGTCCACAAGTCGCTGCGCCTGGAAGGCGTATTGGTACGGAACCACACCAATCTCCAGGACGAACTGGAGGACTTCCTGGTCCCCCACCTGCGCAGCGGCCGGATCGGCACCGACACCACCGTTGTCCAGGGATTCGACCGCACGGTGGAGGCCTTCCTGGGCATGCTCCACGGCGAGAACACGGGCAAGATGCTCGTGCGGACCGGGAGCTGACTCAGGCCGTCCGGATGTTCACCGAGTTCTTACCGCACGGATGTAGACCTTTGCGGCGGCTGCCGCCACCCTTGCCGTCAATGTGCCGCCGGGGCACTTGAGTTGGAGGCGAGCAGCCAGTGACACCCATCAGCCGCAGGGGTTTCGTGGGGATCGGCGCCGGGCTCGTGGCGGGGGCGGCCCTGCCCACCGCCCTGCCGGGGACGGCGGCGGCCGCCGCCGCGACGGGCACCATCACCGACGTGAAGCACGTGGTGGTCCTGATGCAGGAGAACCGCAGCTTCGACCACTACTTCGGCCGGCTGAAGGGCGTACGCGGCTTCGGCGACCGCGCCGCCGGCAACATCCCCGGCGGCTGGGGCACCTTCAACCAGCCGAACTGGGGCGGCCGCCAGTACCCCTGGAAGCTGTCCGCCACCCCGTCGGCCGGCGGGGCCGACGGCCAGACCCTGGCCCAGTGCACCGGGGACCTCCCGCACAGCTGGACCTCCCAGCACGCGGCCTGGAACAACGGGCGGATGGACAACTGGGTCGCCGGGGTCGGCAAGACCCACACCCTCGGCTACCTGGAGCGGGGCGACATCCCCTTCCACTACGGCCTCGCCGACCACTACACGGTCTGCGACGCCTACTTCTGCTCCGCCCTCAGCGCCACCGGCCCCAACCGCACCTTCCTGTGGAGCGGCAAGGTCGACGCGAGCAGCAAGGACGGCGGCGAGGAGTCCGGGCTGACCTGGGAGTCGTACGCGGAGGCCCTCCAGCGGGCCGGGATGACCTGGAAGGTCTACCAGAACGCCCAGGACAACTACGGGGACAACGGCCTGGCCTACTTCAGGAAGTTCACCGACGCGCGGCCCGGCGACCCGCTGTGGGACCGGGGCATGGCCTCGGTCCCCAAGACCACCGGCTCCACCCCCGACGACATCGCGGCCGCGATCCGCGCGGACGTGGTCGCCGGAACCCTGCCCCAGGTGTCCTGGGTGGTGGCCAGCGAGGCCTTCTCCGAGCACCCGTACGCCCCGCCCGGCGACGGCGCGCACTTCGTCGACCTGGTCTACCGCGCGCTCGCCGCGGACCCGGAGGTCTTCGACTCCACCGTCCTCTTCCTCAACTACGACGAGAACGACGGCTTCTTCGACCACGTCCCGCCGCCGGTCGCCCCTCCTGGCACCCCGGACGAGTACATCGACGGCGTCCCGATCGGACTCGGCTTCCGCGTCCCCATGCTGGTGATGTCCCCGTGGACGCGCGGCGGCTGGGTCAGCTCCGAGGTCTTCGACCACACCTCGGTGCTGCGCTTCATGGAGACGTGGACGACCGCGATCGGCACCCCCGCCCTCTGCCCCAACATCAGCGCCTGGCGCCGCAGGGTGACCGGCGACCTGACGGGCGTCTTCGACTTCACGCACCCGGTGTACGGGGTCCCGACGGGCCTGCCGTCGACGGCGAAGGTCATCGGCCAGTCCACCTGCGGCCCGCTGCCCAACCCGGTGCCCCAGAACAACGCCCAGCCGGCGCAGGAGCCCGGCACGCGCCCGGCGCGGGCCCTCCCGTACCAGGTGAACGGCAACCTGGACCGCTTCGAGTTCGGGCCGATGGGCAAGATCCTGGCCTGGTTCTCGATGACCAACCAGGGCCCGCAGGCGAAGCGGGCCGCGCACTTCTCGATCCACCCGCACCAGCACCGGGACACGGCCGCCTGGCAGTACACGGTCGACCCGGGCGGCACCTCGACGGACTGGTTCTCCATCGGCCTGGGCGCCGGCTCGGGCAAGTACGACATCTCGATGTACGGCCCGAACCGGTTCCTGCGCCGCTTCATCGGCGACGCGACCAAAGCGGGCAAGGACCTGGAGGTCGCGGCCCGCTACGCGGTGGAGTCCGGCACCGGCAAGACGGCCGTCTGGTTCAAGATGACCAACGCCTCCGGCTCCCCCGTCACCTTCACCATCCGCTCCAACGCCTACCGCACGGACGGCCCCTGGACCTACACCGTGCCGGCGGGCTCCTCGCGCGAGGACTTCTTCAACGCGGTGGCGTACAGCAAGGGCTGGTACGACTTCACGGTCCTGGCCGACGCCGACGGCACCTGGTCGCGCCGCTACACCGGCCACATCGAGACGGGCACCGCGAGCATCTCCGGCTAGCTACACCACGTCCCCGTCCCGCCAGTCGAAGTCGAGCCGCCCGGCGGAGGCCGGTACGACCCCTCCGGGCGGCGTCCACACGTAGGTCGAGCCCTCCTCCTCGGGCAGCCGCTCGGGGCCGGCCGGGCCCAGCACCCCGATCCGCCCGGGATACGGCTTCCACCCCCGGCCCTCGTACAGGGCCGCCCCCTCCTCGGACGCGGACAGGGCGCCCAGTACGTAGGCCCCGGCGATCACGCCCTCCAGCGCGGCCATCACCACCCCGCCGAGCCCGCGCCGGCGCCGGTCGGCGCGGACGGCGACGGCCTCCACGTACCCGGTCCGCAGGGCCCGCCCCTGGTGCAGCACCCGCCGCTGGACGAGGCTGCCGTGCGCGACGAGCGCGCCGTCCTCGTACACCAGGGCGTGCATCCCGCCGAGGGCGTGCTCGAAGTCCTCGTCGCCGAAGTCGCCGTCGAAGGCCGCGTCGAGCAGGTCCCGGACGGCGGCGAGGGTGTCCGCGTCGAGCTGGGAGGTGTGCGCGAGGCGGGTCCGCGTGTCGTCGCTCATGCCCCCAGTCTGCCCCGCAGCCCCTCCAGTTCGACGGCCGTCAGCCCGGCCCCGCGCAGGTAGGCGCCCGCATCCAGCCACCGCGCGGTCTCCAGGGCGAGGGCGTGCACGGTGGTGCCGAGGCGGGCCGTGTACTCCTCGATCTCGGTGTCGTCATAGGACCTTCCGCGGGCCGCGTACCGGGCCCGGACCCGCGGTTCGCTCAGCGCGTGGTCGTCGGCGATCTCCTGCGGGCTCGCCCCGGCCAGCCGCAGCAGGACGAGCGCGATGATCCCCGTACGGTCGCGGCCCAGACCGCAGTGGAAGACGACGCCGCCCGGCGGGGCTGCGGCGACGGCGCGGGCCACGGCGGCCACGCGGTCGGGGAAACGCTCCAGGAAAGGCCGGAAATACGCGGGGGTGCCGAAGCCGGGAGTGCCCCACCACACGTCCCAGAAGTCCCGGTGCTCGATGCCGTCGAGCGGGATCGACAGGGTGGTCAGCCCGGCCGGCCGCGGGGAGTGGTCCACCTCCGCCTCCCCGTCGTTGCGCAGGTCGATGACGGTCCGCACCCCCTGGCCGGACAGAGTGGTCCAGCCCCGGGCGGTGAGCCCGTCGAGGCTGTCCGCGCGTATCAGCGCCCCGGGCCGCAGCGCTCCCAGACCGCCGAGGTCGCGGGCGTTGAAGCAGCCCTCCCAGTCCACGAATCGACCGACGTTCGACACGGCCATAGCCCCCCTGTCAGTACACAACGGACATTGGTTCATGACGTACCGCTGGCCCCGGGAGTTCCCCCGCTGGAAGATCTGCGCATGTCGCCTGAGACCCAGCAGTGGACCCCCACCCATGGCCAGCCCTACCGGCCCGTCGCCTACCGTCCCGCGCGCATGCCCGGCCCCGAGTCCCTCGCGCGGGCGGCCGAGCTGCGGGCCCGCATGGACGAACGGCGGACCGTGCGCCACTTCTCCCCCGACCCCGTCCCGGAGCAGGCCGTCCGCGACGCCATCGCCTGCGCCGCCACCGCCCCCTCCGGCGCCCACCAGCAGCCGTGGACCTTCGTCCTGGTCAAGGACCCGGCCATCCGCCGGCAGATCCGCGCCGCCGCCGAGCAGGAGGAGCAGATCTCCTACGACGGCCGCCTCGGCGACGAGTGGCTCGCCGCGCTGCGCCCGATCGGCACGGACGCCGTCAAGACCCACCTCACCGACGCGCCCGCGCTGATCGTGGTCTTCCAGCAGCGCTACTGGCTCGGCCCGAACGGCACGAAGCGCAAGCACTACTACGTCGACGAGTCGGTCGGCATAGCGGTCGGCATGCTCCTGTCGGCCCTCCACCTGTCCGGCCTGGCCGCGCTCATCCACACCCCGAGCCCGATGCGCTTCCTGGGGCACGTGCTGAACCGCCCGGAGAACGAAAAGGCCTTCGCGGTCATCCCGGTGGGCTACCCCGCCGACGACTGCGAGGTCCCGGACCTGGTCCGCAAGTCCCTGGACCAGGTCCTCGTGGAGGTCTGAACGCCCGGAGCCCTCCGGCCCCGGAAAGGGGACCGCCCCCGCTCCGGACTTGGGGGTACCGGAGCGGGGGCGGGGTTCAGCCGTGGGCCGGATCAGCCCATGTGGGGGTAGCCGTACTCGGTCGGCGGGACCAGGGTCTCCTTGATGGAGCGGGTCGAGGTCCAGCGCAGCAGGTTGGACGCCGCGCCCGCCTTGTCGTTGGTGCCCGAGGCGCGGCCGCCGCCGAAGGGCTGCTGGCCGACGACGGCGCCGGTCGACTTGTCGTTGATGTAGAAGTTGCCCGCGGCGAAGCGGAGCTTCTCCATCGTGTCCGCGGCCGCGTAGCGGTCCTGGGCGATGACGGCGCCGGTCAGGGCGTACGCCGAGACGTTCTCCATCTGCGCGAGCATCTCGTCGTACTTGTCGTCCTCGTACACGTGGATCGCGAGGATCGGGCCGAAGTACTCGGTCGTGAAGACCTCGTTCTCCGGGTCGGTGCACTCGATGACGGTCGGGCGGACGAAGTAGCCCTCCGAGTCGTCGTACGTGCCGCCGGCGACGATCGTGCAGGTCGGGTCGGCCTTCGCACGGTCGATCGCGGCCTTGTTCTTCGCGAAGGAGCGCTCGTCGATGACCGCGCCGATGAAGTTCGACAGGTCGCGGACGTCACCCATGGTGATGCCGTCGACCTCGGCGGCGAACTGCTCCTTGAAGCCGTCGTTCCAGATGGAGGCCGGGACGTAGGCGCGGGAGGAGGCCGAGCACTTCTGGCCCTGGAACTCGAAGGAGCCGCGGGTCAGGGCGGTCTTCAGGATCGCGCGGTCCGCGGACGGGTGCGCGACGACGAAGTCCTTGCCGCCCGTCTCGCCGACCAGGCGCGGGTACGAGCGGTAGTTCTCGATGTTGTTGCCGACCGTCTTCCACAGGTACTGGAAGGTCTTGGTCGAGCCGGTGAAGTGGATGCCGGCCAGCTCGGGGTGGTTCAGGGCCACCTCGGAGACCGCGATGCCGTCACCGGTGACGAGGTTGATGACGCCCTTGGGCAGGCCGGCCGCCTCCAGGAGCTCCATCAGCAGGACGGCGGAGTGGGTCTGCGTCGGGGACGGCTTCCACACGACCACGTTGCCCATGAGCGCGGGGGCGGTCGGCAGGTTGCCGGCGATGGCCGTGAAGTTGAACGGCGTGATCGCGTAGACGAAGCCCTCCAGCGGGCGGTGGTCGCTGCGGTTCCACACGCCGGCGCTGTTCGCGGCGGGCTGCTCGGCCAGGATCTGGCGGGCGAAGTGGACGTTGAAGCGCCAGAAGTCGACGAGCTCGCAGGGAGTGTCGATCTCGGCCTGCTGGACGGTCTTGGACTGGCCCAGCATGGTGGAGGCGGCCAGCTTCTCGCGCCACGGGCCGGCCAGCAGCTCGGCGGCGCGCAGGATGATCGCGGCGCGGTCGTCGAAGGACATCGCGCGCCAGGCCGGGGCGGCGGCCAGGGCGGCGTCGACGGCCTCCTGGGCGTCGTCCCGGGTGGCGTTGGCGTACGTGCCGATGACCGACTTGTGGTCGTGGGGCTGGACGACGTCGAAGCGCTCGCCGCCACCCATCCGCTTGACGCCGTTGATCGTCATCGGGAGGTCGATCGGGTTCTCGGACAGCTGCTTCAGCTGGATCTCGAGGCGCGCGCGCTCGGCACTGCCGGGGGCGTACGAGTGGACCGGCTCGTTGACCGGCGCGGGGACCTGGGTCACAGCATCCATGGGGCGATAACTCCTTGACCTGGTTCTTGGCTAGTTCTTGGTGATCATCGAGCGGAGGAAGAAGAGCAGGTTGGCCGGCTTCTCCGCGAGACGGCGCATGAAGTAGCCGTACCAGTCGGTGCCGTAGGCCGTGTAGACCCGCATGCGGTGCCCCTCGGCGGCCAGCCGCAGGTGCTCCTCGCTGCGGATGCCGTAGAGCATCTGGAACTCGTACTCGTCCAGCTTGCGCCCGGCCTGGCGGCCGAGCTCCTGCGCGATGGCGATCAGGCGCGGGTCGTGGGACCCGATCATCGGGTAGCCCTCGCCCTCCATCAGGATCTTCATGATCCGGACGTACGCCTTGTCGATCTCCGCCTTGTCCTGGTAGGCGACCTCCGCGGGCTCCTTGTAGGCGCCCTTCACGATCCGGACGCGGCTGCCGGCGGCGGCCAGGCGGCGGGCGTCGGCCTCGGTGCGGAAGAGGTAGGCCTGGATCACGCAGCCCGTCTGCGGGAAGTCCCGGCGCAGCTCCTCGTGGATGGCGAACATCGAGTCGAGGGTGGTGTGGTCCTCGGCGTCCAGCGTCACGGTGGTGCCGATGGCGGCGGCCGCCTCGACGACCGGGCGGACGTTGGCGAGGGCCAGCTCGTGGCCGCCCTCCAGGGCCTGGCCGAACATGGAGAGCTTGACCGACATCTCCACGGTCTCGCCCAGCTCCAGCTCCTTGAGGCGCTCGATGAGCTCCAGGTAGGCGTCCCGGGCCGCGTAGGACTGCTCCACCGCGGTGATGTCCTCGCCGACGACGTCGAGGGTGACCTCCAGGCCCTTGCGGGTGAGCTCCTCGACGATCGGGATGACCTGGCCGACCGTCTCACCGGGGATGAACCGGTTGACCACCGGCTTGGTCACCGGGGCGGCAGAGACGATTCGGCGCATCTTGTCGCTGCGCGAAGCGGCGAGGATCGCGGGACCCAGCACGGGGCACCTCCAACGGGTGGCAGAAGCGGACGAACGGACGCCGCAGGGGTGGGGCCGCGACCGTAAGGAAAACGCAAGTAAAACCACCGTGAAACCTAAGGATCTCCACGATCCTCTGCCATCGACAGCTGTCACGCATCCGTGGCCCGGATCTCATACATCTGTCTGAAGGGCCCGTCGCGGAGTGGGAGAATGTCCGCGTGAAGGGCGATTACCAGGACCTGGTGGACGAGATCTCGGCGCTGCTCGGCGCCCCGGCGACGCTGGAGAACCGGGATTTCCGCCTCATCGCCTTCGGCGCGCACGACAGCGAGGACGACCTCGTGATGGACCCGGTGCGCACCCGCTCGATCCTGACCCGGCAGTCGACGGCGGCCGTCCGCTCCTGGTTCGAGGGCTTCGGCATCGCCCGCGCCACGGGCCCGGTGCGGATCCCGGCGGCCCCGGACGCGGGGGTCTTCCGGGGGCGGATCTGCCTGCCGGTGCGGTACCGGGGCATCGTCCAGGGCTACGTGTGGCTCCTGGACCAGGACCCCGGCCCGGAGCCGGCCGCCCTGGAGGCCGCCATGGAGGTGGCCCAGCGGATCGGGGTGCTGCTCGCCGAGGAGGCCAAGGCGGGCGCCGACCTGTCGCGGGAGTTCCTGGCGGTGCTCACCGCCGGCCGGGGCTGGCAGCAGGACATGGCGGTGGCCGCGCTGCGGGTGGCACTGGGGCCCGGGGCCGAGGGGCCGCACGCCGCCGTGTGCGTGGCCCCGTGGTCCGGGGAGGCTCCGGGGTCGGTGCCGGGGGCGGCGGCGGTGTGCGTGGTCCCGGCGGGCTCCGAGGGCCGCGACGGCCCCGGGCCGGGGACGGGGGTGCTGGCGGTGCTGGTGCGGCTGCGATCGGGGGACGCGCTCGGTCCGGCCCTGGCCGCGGTCGGGCGGCTGCTGCCCCGCGCGGCGGTGGCCGGCTCGCCCGCCGGGGGCGGCTCCGTCACCGCCGGGGTGTCCGACCCGGTGCGGGCGCTCGCGGAGCTGCCCGCCGCGTGGGCTCAGGCCACCGCCGCCGCCCGGGCGGCGGCCGGGCAGCCGGGGCTGGGTCCGGTGGCGCAGTGGTCGGGGATCGGCCCGTACCGGATGCTGGCCGCCCTGGGCGCCGGACCGGCGGACGACCCGGCGACGCGGGCCCTGCTGGGCCCGGCCCACCGGGAACTGGCCCGCACGGCGGAGGTGTTCCTCGACTGCGCGGGGCAGGCGGGGCGCGCGGCGGCGGAACTGGGCATCCACCGCCAGACCCTGTACTACCGGCTGGGCCGGGTGGAGCAGCTGACGGGGCTCGACCTGGACCTCGGCGAGGACCGCCTGCTCCTGCACATGGCCCTCAAGGCCGCCCGCCTGCGCACCTGAACCCGGCCGGGCGCCGGGACCCGGGTGCGGGCCACCACCGCGTCACTAGAGCGTCGCCCGGCCGGCGGGTCCGGCCTCCGGGGACGCCGTCAGGCCCTGCGCGAGGAGGCGCAGCCCCTCGGTGAACTCCTCGGCGGAGGAGGCGGTACCGGGGTCGAGCAGCCACTGGATCATCAGCCCGTTGAGCAGCGCCTGGACCACGGAGCCGAGGGTGCGCTCGTCGCGTTCGGTGAGCTCCTCCTCCGGGGTGCCGGTGAGGAGCGAGATCAGGCCCCGGCGGCCCTCGGCCTGGGAGGCGGCGAGCATGCCGCGCAGCTGCGGCAGCCGTTCGCCGCTCAGCGCGACCTCCATGCTGGCCGCCCAGACGGGGGCCGCGGCGTCGTGCTGCGCGAGGACGCCGTCCCACATGGCGCGCAGGCGGCCCAGGGAGCCGTCCTCACCTTCCAGGCCGGCCGGGAAGGCCGTCTCACCCCACTCCTGCGTCAGGGCGATGAACGCCTGGGTGAGCAGGGCGTCCTTGGAGCCGTAGTGGTAGCCGATGGACGCCAGGTTCGTGCCGGAGGCGCCGACGATGTCGCGCGCGGTGGTGCGCACGAACCCCTTCTCGACCAGGCACTTCTTGGCGCCTTCGAGCAGATCTTCTTTGTGTCCCATGACCGCACCGTACCAAGACAACCGTCCTAGACGAAGGTCCCACACAAACTTTCCATACAGACGTCATAGACAGGCGTTCCATACGCTTGTACAGTCCTGCTCATGACGAACCCCACCGCCTCGGCACCCCTCGCCGGCCGCCGCGAATGGACCGCCTTCACGGTCCTGCTGCTGCCCCTGCTCCTGGTTTCGATGGACGTCTCCGTCCTCTACTTCGCCGTCCCGGCCATCACCCGGGAACTCGACCCGAGCGCCACCCAGCAGCTGTGGATCTTCGACAGCTACGCCTTCGCCCTCTCCGGCCTGCTGATCACGATGGGCTCGCTCGGCGACCGGATCGGCCGCCGCCGGCTGCTGCTGATCGGCGCCACGGCCTTCGGCCTCGCCTCGGTCGCCGCCGCCTTCGCCACCAGCGCCGAGATGCTCATCGCCGCCCGGGCCCTGCTCGGCGTCGGCGGCGCCACCCTGATGCCCTCCACGCTGGCCCTGGTCCGCAACCTCTTCCAGGACGCCGGCCAGCGCGGCAAGGCCATCGGGATCTGGTCCGGCGCCATGACCGGCGGCATCGCCCTCGGGTCCGTGCTCAGCGGGGTCATGCTGAAGCACTTCCACTGGGGCTCCGTCTTCCTCGTCAACGTGCCCGCGATGCTGCTCCTGCTGGTCCTGGTCCCGGTCCTGGTACCGGAGTTCAAGGACCCGGCCCCCGGCCGCTTCGACCTGCTGAGCGTGCCGCTGTCCATGGCCGCCGTGCTGCCGGTGGTCTACGGGCTGAAGGAGATCGCCGCCGAGGGCTTCGCACCGCTCCACGCCGTCTGCCTGCTGGTCGGCCTGGCCTTCGGGTACGCCTTCGTCCGCCGCCAGCGCGGCCGCGAGGACGCGATGGTGGGCCGCGCGCTCTTCCGGGACCGCCGCTTCGGGGCGGGCATCGGCCTCAACTCCGTCGCCGCCTTCGCGATGATGGGCTCCGCCTACTTCACCACGCAGTACCTGCAGTCCGTGCTCGGCATGGGCACCCTGGAGGCCGCCCTGTGGAGCCTGGCGCCCTCGCTCCTCATCGGCGCCGCCGCCCCCGTCTCCGCGGCCCTGGCCGCCCGGACGGACCGCTCCAAGGTCATCGCCGGCTCCTTCGCCGTCGCCGCCGCCGGGTTCGGGCTGGTCTCCCTCGTGGGCACCGACTCGCTGTGGCTGCTGCTGGCCGGCGCTGGGGTGCTCGCCTCCGGCATCGTCAGCGTGATGTCCCTGGTCTCCGACATGGCCCTCACCACGGCCCCGGCCGAGAAGGCCGGTGCGGCCGCCTCGTTGCTGGAGACGGGCCAGGAGTTCGGCGGGGCCCTCGGGATGGCGCTGCTGGGCAGCCTCGGCACCGCCGTCTACCGCGCCGACCTGGCGGGCGAGCCCTCCGCCGTACGGGAGACCCTGGGCGGCGCCGTCGCCGCCGCCGGGCAGGCCGGGGGCGAGGCCGGCGGGCAGCTGCTGGCCCTGGCCCGGGAGGCCTTCGTACACGGGATGCAGTACGCCGCCTGGGGCGGTGCGGTGCTGCTCCTCGCGGCGGCGGGGCTCGCGACCGCCCTGACCCGGGGCGGGACGAGCCCGGCTCCCGCCGGGGCGGAGCAGGCCCCGGCCGAACCGGCACCGGCGCGCTGAGCCGCGTACGGCATGGGGACGGGTTCACGTGAAAGGGCCCGGGGTCGGCGACCCCGGGCCCTTTCACATGTGCGCGCCGGTCAGCCGAGGTTGACCGTACGGGCCGAGGCGGCGCCGATCTCCTCGGAGATGGCCGCCAGGACGTCCACCGGGACCTCCGCGTCGACCGTGAGGACGACGAGCGCCTCGCCGCCCTCCTCGGCACGGGCGACCTGCATGCCCGCGATGTTCAGGCCGGCTTCGCCGAGCAGCTGGCCGACCTTGCCGACCACGCCCGGGCGGTCGGTGTAGCGCAGCACGATCATGTGGTCGGCCAGGGCCAGGTCCACGTCGTACTCGCCCACGCCCACGATCTTCTGGAGGTGCTTCGGACCCGCCAGGGTGCCGGAGACCGACACCTCCTGACCGTCCGACAGGGTGCCGCGGACGGTCACCACGTTGCGGTGGTCCGGGGACTCCGAGCTGGTGGTCAGGCGGACCTCGACGCCGCGCTCCTGCGCGAACAGCGGGGCGTTGACGTAGGAGACCGTCTCGTCGACGACGTCCTCGAAGACGCCCTTGAGGGCGGAGAGCTCCAGCACCTTGACGTCGTGCTGGGTGATCTCGCCGCAGACCTCGACGTCGAGGCGGACCGCGACCTCGCCCGCGAGGGCGGTGAAGATGCGGCCGAGCTTCTCGGCGAGCGGCAGACCGGGGCGCACGTCCTCGGCGATGACGCCGCCCTGGACGTTGACGGCGTCCGGCACGAGCTCGCCGGCGAGGGCGAGGCGCACCGACTTGGCGACCGCGATGCCGGCCTTCTCCTGGGCCTCGTCCGTGGACGCGCCGAGGTGCGGGGTGCAGACGACCTGGTCGAGCTCGAAGAGCGGGGAGTCCGTGCAGGGCTCCTTCGCGTACACGTCGAGGCCGGCGCCGGCGACGCGGCCCTCCTTGATGGCCGAGTACAGCGCGGCCTCGTCCACGATCCCGCCGCGCGCGGCGTTGACGACGCGGACGGACGGCTTGACCTTGCGCAGGGCCTCGTCGCCGATGAGACCGAGGGTCTCGGGGGTCTTGGGGAGGTGCACGGTGATGAAGTCGGCGACCTCGAGCAGCTCGTCCAGCGTCAGCATCTTGACGCCCATCTGGGCGGCGCGCGCCGGCTGCACGTAGGGGTCGTACGCGACGATCTTCATGCCGAAGGCCGACATGCGCTGGGCGACCAGGACGCCGATGCGGCCGAGGCCGACGACGCCGAGGGTCTTCTCGCTGAGCTCGACGCCCGTGTACTTGTTCCGCTTCCACTCGCCGTTCTTCAGGGCGGTGTTGGCCTGCGGGATGTTGCGCGCGGTGGCGACGAGCAGGCCGCAGGCGAGCTCGGCGGCGGTGACGATGTTGGAGGTCGGGGCGTTCACGACCATCACGCCGGCCTTGGTGGCGGCGGAGACGTCGACGTTGTCGAGGCCGACACCGGCGCGGGCGACGACCTTCAGCTTCTTGGCCGCGGCGATGGCCTCGGCGTCCACCTTGGTGGCGGAGCGGACGAGGATCGCGTCCACGTCGACGATCGCGGGGAGCAGTTCGGCGCGGTCGGCGCCGTTGACGTGCCGGATCTCGAAGTCCGGACCGAGCGCGTCCACCGTGGCGGGCGACAGCTCTTCGGCGATGAGTACGACAGGTTTCGAGCTCACGTGGGTCCTCACAAGTCCAGTGCGGACGGCCGTCCCGACGGCCGCAGGCGGTGGAGGGGGTAGCCGCGTGGAAGACGCACGACACTGTGGGCCTGACGCGTTGTGTTGAGCAGTGTAGTGGCGGATCGGGTGCGGGTTTCCGCCTGTACGGAAGGATCACCCGTCCGGGATTGGCCGGGGTGGACAATCCGTCCTATCAGGCGGCTACATTCCGGTGATCTCCGGCCGGCGCCGGAGGGGAGCGGGTGAACGGCGGGGCCGGGACTCACCGTCCCGGCCCCGCCGTTCACGAGATCAGCTCTCGTCGCTGTCGACCCAGCTCATCAGCTTGCGCAGCTTCTTGCCGGTGGTCTCCAGCAGGTGCTCGGAGTCGGCCTTCTTGTACTCGTTGTACTTCGGCAGACCGGCCTTGTACTCGGCCATCCACTCCTCGGCGAACTTGCCGCTCTGGATCTCCTCCAGGACCTTCTTCATCTCGGCCTTGGTGGCGTCGGTGATGACGCGCGGGCCGGTGATGTAGTCGCCCCACTCGGCGGTCTCGGAGACCGACCAGCGCATCTTCTCCAGGCCGCCCTCGTACATGAGGTCGACGATGAGCTTCAGCTCGTGCAGGCACTCGAAGTAGGCGATCTCCGGCTGGTAGCCGGCCTCGGTCAGGGTCTCGAAGCCGGCCTTGACCAGGGCGGAGGCGCCACCGCAGAGGACGGCCTGCTCACCGAACAGGTCGGTCTCGGTCTCCTCGGTGAAGGTGGTCTTGATGACGCCGGCGCGGGTGCCGCCGATGCCGGCCGCGTACGACAGGGCCAGGGCGAAGGCGCTGCCCGAGAAGTCCTGCTCGACGGCGGCGATGCACGGAACGCCGCGGCCCTCCTCGTACTGGCGGCGGACCAGGTGGCCCGGGCCCTTCGGGGCGACCAGGGCGACGTCCACGTTGGCCGGGGGCTTGATGAAGCCGTAGCGGACGTTGAAGCCGTGGCCGAAGAAGAGCGCGTCGCCCTCCTGCAGGTGGTCCTTGATGGACGCCTCGTAGATCTCGGCCTGGAGCGGGTCCGGGGTCAGGATCATGATGACGTTCGCCCACTCGGCGGCCTCGGCGACCGGGAGGACCTTCAGGCCCTGCTCCTCGGCCTTGGCCTTGGAGCTGGAGCCCTCCTTGAGGCCGACGACGACGTCGACGCCGGAGTCACGGAGCGACAGCGCGTGGGCGTGGCCCTGGCTGCCGTAACCGATGACCGCGACCTTGCGGCCCTGGATGATGGACAGGTCGGCGTCGTTCTCGTAGAACAGCTCGGCCACTGGGATATCTCCTTGGTGCGCTGGTGTTGCTCCCACCGTACGGCGGGGAACGGAATAAGAGTTTCTCGGTCTCGCTATGCGGGCCGCGTGTCAGCCGCCGGGTCCGGGACCGGCGCGGCCGGCCCGGACGCCGTGGGGCTCAGGCGCTGCGTTCGAGCGAGCGCAGGCTGCGGTCCGTGATGGACCGGCCGCCACGCCCTATGGCGATGGTGCCGGACTGCACGAGTTCCTTGATGCCGAAGGGCTCCAGCATCTTGAGCATGGCGCCGAGCTTGTCGGCCCCGCCGGTGGCCTCGATGGTGACGGCCTCCGGGGAGACGTCGACGGTCTTGGCGCGGAACAGCTGGACGATCTCGACGATCTGCGAGCGGGTCTCGTTGTCGGCGCGGACCTTCACCAGGACGAGTTCGCGCTCGATGGCGTTGGACGGCTCCAGCTCGACGATCTTGAGCACGTTGACCAGCTTGTTGAGCTGCTTGGTCACCTGCTCCAGCGGGAGGTCCTCGACGTTCACGACGATGGTGATGCGGGAGATGTCGGGGTGCTCGGTGACGCCGACCGCGAGGGAGTCGATGTTGAACCCGCGGCGGGAGAACAGGGCGGCGATCCGGGCGAGGATGCCGGGCGTGTTCTCGACCAGGACGGAGAGCGTGTGCTTGGACATGTGAGGCGTTCTCTCTCTCAGGCTCTCTCGGCTCAGTCGTCTTCGTTGTCGCCGAAGTCGGGGCGGACGCCCCGGGCTGCCATGACCTCGTCGTTGGAGGTGCCCGCGGCGACCATCGGCCACACCATGGCGTCCTCGTGGACGATGAAGTCGATCACGACCGGACGGTCGTTGATCGCGTTCGCCTCGGCGATGACCTTGTCCAGGTCCGCCGGGTCCTCGCAGCGCAGCGCGACGCAGCCCATGGCCTCGGACAGCTTGACGAAGTCCGGGACGCGGGTGCCCATGCGGGGGGAGGCGGACTCGCCGAGCTGGGAGCCCACGGTGTCGTGGCCGGTGTCGTCCGCGTGCAGGACCGTGTTCGAGTACCGCTGGTTGTAGAACAGGGTCTGCCACTGGCGGACCATGCCCAGCGCGCCGTTGTTGATGATCGCGACCTTGATCGGGATGTTGTTCAGCGCGCAGGTGGCCAGTTCCTGGTTGGTCATCTGGAAACAGCCGTCGCCGTCGATCGCCCAGACGGTGCGGTCCGGCATGCCGACCTTGGCGCCCATCGCGGCGGGGACCGCGTAGCCCATGGTTCCGGCGCCGCCGGAGTTCAGCCAGGTGCGGGGCTCCTCGTAGTTGACGAAGTGCGAGGCCCACATCTGGTGCTGGCCGACGCCGGCCGCGTAGATGGTGCCCTGGGGTGCCAGCTGGCCGATCCGCTCGATGACCTGCTGCGGCGAGAGGCTGCCGTCCTCGGGCAGGTCGTAGCCCAGCGGGTAGGTCTCGCGCCAGCGGTTGAGGTCCTTCCACCAGGCGGTGTAGTCGCCGGTGTTGCCCTCGTTGCTCTCCGCCTGGACGGCCTGGATCAGGTCGGCGATGACCTCGCGGGCGTCACCGACGATCGGGACGTCGACGGCGCGGTTCTTGCCGATCTCGGCGGGGTCGATGTCCGCGTGGATGACCTTGGCGAAGGGGGCGAAGCTGTCCAGCTTCCCGGTGACGCGGTCGTCGAAGCGGGTGCCGAGCGCGATCAGCAGGTCCGACTTCTGGAGCGCGGTCACGGCGGTGACGGCACCGTGCATGCCCGGCATGCCGACGTTCTGCGGGTGGGTGTCCGGGATGGAGCCCAGGGCCATCAGGGTGGTGACGACCGGGACGCCGGTGAGCTCGGCGAGGACCTTCAGCTCGGCGGTGGCGCCGGCCTTCATGACGCCGCCGCCGACGTAGAGGACCGGCCGCTTGGCGGCGGCGATCATCTTGGCGGCCTCGCGGATCTGCTTGGCGTGCGGCTTGGTGACCGGACGGTAACCGGGCAGGTCCTGGCTGGGCGGCCACGAGAAGGTGGTCTTCGCCTGGAGGGCGTCCTTGGCGATGTCGACGAGGACCGGGCCGGGGCGGCCGGTGGAGGCGATGTGGAAGGCCTCGGCGATGGTCTTCGCGATGTCCTGGGCCCTGGTGACCAGGAAGTTGTGCTTGGTGATCGGCATCGTGATGCCGACGATGTCCGCCTCCTGGAAGGCGTCGGTGCCGATCGCCTTGGAGGAGACCTGGCCGGTGATCGCGACGAGCGGGACCGAGTCCATGTGCGCGTCGGCGATCGGGGTGACCAGGTTGGTGGCGCCCGGGCCGGAAGTGGCCATGCACACGCCGACCTTGCCGGTGGCCTGGGCGTAGCCGGTGGCGGCGTGGCCGGCCCCCTGCTCGTGGCGGACCAGGATGTGACGGACCTTCTTGCTGTCCATCATCGGGTCGTAGGCCGGGAGGATGCAGCCGCCCGGGATACCGAAGACGGTGTCGCACCCCACCTCTTCGAGAGAGCGGATGAGGGACTGCGCGCCCGTGACGTGCTCAACTGCGGTGGGCTGGTGGTGCCCACCCGTACGGGGCCGCGGCTGCGGATGGTGGGCCCCGGAGGCCTGCTCGGTCATCGGCATTCTCTTCTCGAAGCTGAGGGTTTTACGAGGAGCGGGGGGTGGTCCGGACCTGGGCCGGACGCGTGTGCCAGTGCAACAAAAAACCCCTCGTGCCGGGTGGCAAGCGAGGGGAGCGCGTCGGTGGTGTCGAGCGGGGACATGCAGGCCCCAGCTTCAGCCGACGCGCTTTCCAAGTACGAGAATTCGGGTGCGCATGGCACTGACCCTCCCTCCGGCGGGAGGTCGATGTCAAGCGGGTGGGACGGGCGTCTCATTATTTGAGCCTCTACGGATGACCATCGAGCCACCGGACGAGCCGCCGGCCAAGGCCGGCTGGGCCGTACCGCCCGGTACTGGGAACGTACCTCGCACGAGCGCGCGCCGCAGCCTGTATTCGTCAAGCGGTCCGGAGAACGCCGCTCCCTGGCCGTGGGTGCACCCCATCGCCCGCAGCGCCAGCACCTGCTCGGGGAGGTCCACGCCGTCGGCCAGGGACTGCATGCCCAGGTCGTTTGCGATCCGCAACAATCCGGCCGTGATCTTGTGCAGTCTGGCCGATTCGACCACCCCTTCGACCAGGCCCCGGTCCAGCTTCAACAGGTCCACCGGGAGCTTGCGCAGGGCGCTGATGGCCGCGTAGCCGCTGCCGAAGCCGTCCAGGGCGATCCGGACCCCGAGCCGGTGCAGGGCCGTCAGACGGCGCTCCAGCTCGTCGAAGGGCACCCTGGGGTCGGAGGCGGCCAGTTCGAGCACGAGGGACCCGGAGGGCAGCCCGTGGCGGGTCAGCAGGGCCTCGACGCTGCTGCCGGGCGCGGAGCGGTCCAGCAGCCGCTGGGCGGTCATCCGGACGGCCACTGGTACGTCGTGCCCGGCCCGGTGCCGCTCGGCGGCCTCCTCGACGGCCTCCTCCAGCAGCCAACGGCCCAGTTCGGCGGTGCGTGAGCCGTCCGGCCCGGCGGCCGGCCCGCCCTCGCTGTGCTCGGCCACCCGGAGGAACTCGGACGGCGTGAAGAGGATCCCCTGGGCGGAGCGCCAGCGGGCCTGCGCGGCGACGGCGGTGACCTCGCCGGTGGCCAGGCAGACCACGGGCTGGTGCAGCAGGGCGAACTCGCCCTCGTGCAGCGCGGTGCGCAGCCGGCCGGCCAGCTCCGCCTTGCGGACGACCTCGGCCTGCATCTGGGGCGCGTACAGCTCGACCCGGTCCTTGCCGCCCGCCTTCGCGCGGTACATCGCGAGGTCCGCGTTGCGCATCAGGTCCGAAGGGGTGAGGCCGGGGTCGGCGAAGGCGACGCCGATGCTGGCGGCCACCCGGACCTCGCTCCCGGCGATGCGGTACGGCTGGGAGAGGGTGGCGCGCAGCCGGTCGGCGATGTCGTGGACCTGGCACTCGCGGGCGCTGCGGTCGCGGCTGCCGTCGCCGAGGATCAGCGCGGCGAACTCGTCGCCGCCGAGGCGGGCGGCGGTGTCCCCGGCCCGGACGGCGTCCTGGAGGCGGCGGGCGGCCTCGACGAGGAGCTCGTCGCCGGCCTGGTGGCCGATGGTGTCGTTGACGGCCTTGAAGCCGTCGAGGTCGATGAAGAGGACGGCGGTGCTGTGGTCGCCGGCCCGGCGGCCGGTGAGGGCCTGGCGGACGCGGCGGGTGAACAGGGCCCGGTTGGGCAGGTCGGTCAGCGGGTCGTGTTCGGCACTGTGCTGGAGCTGCGCCTGGAGGCGGACCCGCTCGGTGACGTCGCGGCTGTTGAGGATGAGCCCGCCCTGGTGGCGGTTGACGGTGGACTCCACGTTGAGCCACTCGCCGCCGCCCGACTCGAAGCGGCACTCGATGCGGGTGGTGGGCTCCTCGGCGGGCGGTGCGGCCAGGAAGCGGCGTACCTCGTGGACCACCCGGCCGAGGTCGTCGGGGTGGATCAGGGCGGCGAGCTCGGTGCCGACCAGTTCCTCCGCGTCGCGGCCGTAGACCCCGGCGGCGGCGGGGCTGACGTAGCGCAGGGTCCCGGTGGGCGCGGCGATCATGATGACGTCGCTGGAGCCCTGGACCAGGGAGCGGAAGTGGTTCTCCTTCTGGGCCAGTTCCTGGGTGAGCGCGATGTTGTCGAGGAGCATGATGCCCTGCCGGATGACGAGGGCGAGGACGACGGTGCAGCCGGTGAAGACCACCATCCGGTCCACCTTCCGGCCGTCCACGACGTTGTAGAGGATGCCGAGGGTGCACACCGCGGCCGCGAGGTACGGGGTGAGCGCGGGCAGCGAGCCGGTGATGGGGCGGCTGTGCGGGCGGTCCGGGCCCGGCGGGGCCGGCCGGGGCGCGGGCTCGGGCCGGCGGGCGCCCCAGGGGGCGTAGGCGAGCAGCAGCGAGCCCGCGAACCAGCCGGCGTCGAGGATCTCCCCGGAGCTGTAGGTGGTGTTGAGCAGCGGCGAGGTGAACAGGGCGTCGCTCAGGACGGTCAGGGCGAGGGCGGCGATCGCCGTGTTCACCGCCGAGCGGTTGTTGGCCGAGCGCCGGAAGTGCAGCACCAGGACCATGGAGACGAGCGCGATGTCCAGGAGCGGGTACGCGAGCGAGAGCGCGGCGCGCGGCACGCTGCCGGGGGCGCCCGACTGGGCGGTGCGGGCGGCGTTGGCGAGGGCCAGGCTCCAGGAGAGGGTCAGCAGCGAGCCGCCGATGAGCCAGGAGTCGAGGCCGAGGCAGACCCAGCCGGCCCGGGTGACCGGGCGTTTGGCCAGGACGAGCAGGCCCACGATGGCGGGCGGCGCGAAGCAGAGGAAGGCGAAGTCGGCGAGCGAGGGCTCGGGGACGTTCTGGCCGAGGACCACCTCGTACCAGCCCCAGACCGCGTTCCCCAGGCCGCCCATGAGCGAGGAGAAGGCGAACATCAGCCAGGCGGGACGTTCGCGCCGGTCGATCGCGCGGGCGTAGTGGTAACAGGAGACGGCGGCCAGTAATCCGGCGGCGCTGAGGCCGAAGTCGCCCATGATCTTGGCGAGTTCGTCCGATCCCCAGCCGAGGGCGGCTCCGACCGCGTAGCCGCCGCTGACCAGTGCGAGGAGGAGTTGCGCCGCGAGGCCCCGGCCGCCTCCGCCGGTGACCGGCGGCCGGGTCAGCAGCGCCGCCCCCGGGGCGCTCACCGGTGCCCCTCGCCGGCCGGTTCGGACGCGCTCCAGTCCCGGCTGCGTCGCCTCCGGCGGCCCTGCCGCAGCGGATCCTTCGTCCATTGGCCGTGCATCGCCCGTCGCCCCCCAAAGTGTCCGATCACTCCCCAGCGCCAGACGTACGTGGCGCAGCCCCTTGTTCCGGACGATACACCACTTTCGTCACTCAGCGACATAGCTGCTCTACGCTCCGTCACCAAGAGGGGGGTCCTGGCCACCGGTCGCGCACGCTTCGTCGCCCAGCGTAGTGACGCCTGGGCCGGAAGTGCCGCGACGCGCCGGTCTCAGTCCTTGATCAGGACGGTGTTGCGGACCTCCTCGCCCGCGGCGAACCGGGTGAGCTGGCGGGCCAGGAGCCGCTTCGCCCTGGGCTCGAACGCCGAGCTGCTGCCGCCGACGTGAGGGGTGATCAGGAGGTTCGGGGCGTGCCAGAGGGGGTGTCCGGCGGGCAGCGGCTCGGGGTCGGTGACGTCGAGGGCGGCGCGCAGCCGGCCGGACTCCAGTTCCGCCAGCAGGGCCTCGGTGTCCACGACGGGCCCGCGCGAGACGTTCACGAGGAGGGCCCCGTCCTTCATGCGCCCGAGGAAGGCCCCGTCGACGAGCCCTTGGGTGTCCTCGGTCAGCGGGGTGGTGAGGACGACGACGTCCGCGTCCGGGAGGAGGCCCGGGAGGTCGGCGAGGGCGTGGACGGGCCCGTGCGGGGCGGTGCGGGCCGAGCGCGCGACGCGGGTGACCGGCCCGCACTCGAAGGGGACGAGCCGGTCCTCGACGGCCGCGCCGATCGCCCCGTAGCCGACGATCAGGACGGACCGGTCGGCGAGGGCGTCGTAGAAGCCGCCGCGCCACTCCTCGCGGTCCTGGCCGCGCACCATGCCGGGGATGCCGCGCAGGGAGGCGAGGACGAGGGTGAGGGCGAGCTCGGCGGTGCTGGCCTCGTGGACGCCGCGGGCGTTGCACAGCCGTACGCCCGGGCGGAGGTCGCCGAGGCCGGGCAGGACGTGGTCGATGCCGGCGGTGAGGGTCTGCACCACCCGCAGGGCGGGCATCCGGGCGAGCGGGCGCAGGGTCACCTCCTGGGACTTCATGTAGGGGGTGACGTAGAAGACGCAGTCGGCCGGGTCGGCGGGAAAGGTGTCCTCGCCGTCCCACTGGCGGTAGCGGAAGGAGCCGGGGAGGCCGTCGATCTCTCCGGGCGGGAAGGGGAGCCAGACGTCCCCGGTCGTCGCAGTCATGATCCCGAGGCTATGCGAAGGGAATTGGATCAAGCCGTTAGTTTGAGGGCCGGACCGGGAGCGGGCCGGAAGGGGGACGCAGGGGTGGAGCGCAGGTCGATCGGGTCGGGACCGCTGACGGTGGGCGCCATAGGACTCGGATGCATGCCGATGAGCTGGGCCTACGCGCCTTCGCGGCGGCGGGGCGAGGAATCGCTGCGGACCCTGCACACGGCGCTGGACCGCGGGGCGAACCTGCTGGACACGGCCGATCTGTACGGGCCCTACACCAACGAGCTGGTGCTGGGCCGGGTGCTGCGGGAGCGGCGGGCCGAGGCCTTCGTCTCCGCCAAGGTGGGGCTGCGGGCGGGCGAGGGGCACGTGGTGGCCGACGGGCGGCCGGGGTACGTGCGGCGGGCGTGCGACGCGTCGCTGCGGCGGCTGCGGACCGACGTCATAGACCTGTACCAGCTGCACCGGGTGGATCCGGAGGTGCCGGTGGAGGAGACCTGGGGCGCCATGGCGGAGCTGGTGCAGGCGGGGAAGGTGCGGGCGCTGGGGTTCTGCGCGCTGGGCGCGGGCGCCGGGCCGGGGGCGGGGCGGCGCGGGGACCGGGGCTACCGGACGACGCTGCGGCAGCTGGAGCGCGTCCAGCAGGTGTTCCCGGTGACGGCGGTGCAGGCGGAGCTGTCGGTGTGGTCGCCGGAGGCGGCGTGGCAGCTGCTGCCGTGGTGTGCGGCGCGGGGGGTGGGGATGCTGGCGGCGATGCCGCTGGGCAGCGGGTTCCTGACCGGGACGCTGACGCCGGGGCAGGGTTTCGAGGAGGCGGACGTACGGGCGCGGCACCCCCGGTTCACGGCGCACGCGATGGCTTCCAACCAGGTGCTGGTGGCGGGGCTGCGGCGGGTGGCCCGGCGGCACGGGCCGGAGGTCACGGCGGCGCAGGTGGCGCTGGCCTGGGTGCTGGCGCAGGGGCCGCACGTGGTGCCGGTGCCGGGCGCGGAGCGGGCGCGGTGGGCGGCGGAGAACGCCGGGGCGGCGGAGGTGCGGCTCACGGGGGCGGAGCTGGCCGAGATAGCGGCGCTGCCGGCGGCGGTGGGAGCCTGGGACTAGGTCCCGGCTTGCCCTTGCCCTTGCCCTTGCCCTTGCCCCCCATGGACCTTTCCCCTTCCGTTCCGGTTTCCCAGGTCCACTCGATCGGGTGTACGAGGGGTGGAACTTCGGGACCGGTCGGGTCTGTTGAGTGGAGTGAAGGGCAGGACTGGAGGACACCGGGCAGGGGACGGACGACCGGAGGGGAGCGGGACGATGCGGTACGGGCAGTTCCACAGGGGCGGGGCGCTGCGGGGAGCCGGGGCGCCAGGGTACGGGGAAGGCCGCGCGCGGCGCCGGGGCGTGCCGGCCTGGCTCGCGCTGGCCGGATGCGGAGCCCTGCTGGCGGCGGGCTGTTCCGCGCCGGGGGGTGAGCGGGCCGGGCCGGGCGGTTCCCCACCGGGTTCGCCGCCGGCCACAGCGGCGTCCCCGGGGGCGTCGGGGCCGGCGGACGCGTCGGGGCCGCCCGCGAAGGGGTCGGTGACGGTGTCGGGCGAGGTCGCCAAGGGCCTGGAGTCTCCCTGGGGTGTGGCCCCGCTGCCCGGCGGGGACCTGCTGGTCGCCTCCCGCGACCAGGGCAAGGTCAGCCGGGTGCGGACGGACACGGGCGCGGTGACCGAGATCGGCAAGGTGCCCGGGGTGGCCCCGGGCGGGGAGGGCGGCCTGCTGGGGCTCGCGCTGTCCCCGGACTTCGCCTCGGACCGGATGGTCTACGCGTACTTCACGACCGAGTCCGACAACCGGATCGCCCGGATGCGGTACGACGAGCAGAGACCGGCGGGTCAGCAACTGGGCGCGCCCGACACGGTGTTGCGGGGGATCCCCAAGGGGCTCATCCACAACGGCGGCCGGATCGCCTTCGGCCCCGACCGGATGCTCTACGCCGGGACGGGAGAGACCGGGAACACGGGGCTGGCACAGGACAGGAAGTCGCTGGGCGGGAAGATCCTGCGGATGACGCCGGACGGGCGGCCGGCACCGGGCAATCCGGAGGCCGGTTCGGTCGTCTACTCCTTCGGGCACCGCAATGTGCAGGGGCTCGCCTGGGACGAGGACAAACGGCTCTGGGCTTCCGAGTTCGGCCAGCGCACCTGGGACGAGCTGAACCTCGTCGAGCCGGGGGGCAACTACGGCTGGCCGGAGGCGGAGGGGAAGGCCGGGAAGGCGGGACTGCGTGATCCGGTGGCGGTGTGGAAGACGGACGAGGCCTCGCCGAGCGGGATCGCCTGGGCGGAGGGCTCGATCTGGATGGCCGGGCTGAAGGGCGAGCGGCTGTGGCGGATCCCGCTGAAGGGTGCCGCCGCCGCGGCGGAGCCGGAGGCGTTCCTCCAGGGGAAGTACGGCCGGCTGCGCACGGTGGTGCCCCTCGACGGGGACCAGTTGCTGCTGGTCACGAGCGAGACGGACGGGCGCGGGTCGCCGGAGCCCGGCGACGACAGGATCCTGAGACTGACGGTGCGGTGACCTGAGCGGCTCCGGAGGGGGCGGAAGGCAGGGCGAGCGCGGTGTTCAACATGATCGAAGAACTCTTCAACCCGGGACGCAAGCACGCGCACGACGAGAAGAAGCGGCTGGAGCTGTCCCGGACCGACGTCGCTGACGCCGACCCGGGACGGGGTCCCATAGACCTGGACTCCGGCAAGGTGCTCATACGCCCGGCCGACACCCCCGAGCCGGGCGGGGCCCCGGAGCTTGGCGGGGCGTCTGAGCCGGGCGGAGCCGACGGGGGCGAGGAACCCTAGGAACGGCCTCCCGGGGCCGCGGGGGACGCCGCCGCCGGGGCGAGCGGCGCGCGGAAGAGGTGCAGCCGGTGGGCGAGGGCCGCGGCCTCGCCCCGGCTCGCGACTCCCAGCTTGGCCAGGATGTTGGAGACGTGCACGCTGGCCGTCTTCGGGGAGATGAAGAGCTCCTCCGCGATCCGGCGGTTGGTGCTGCCGGCCGCGACGAGCCGCAGGACGTCCCGTTCGCGGCTGGTCAGGCCCAGGGCCTCGATGGGGTCGGTGTCCGGGACCGGCGCGGCCGGGTGGGCCTCCTCGGCGGTGAGCGGGAGCCGGGCGCGCTGGGCGAGCAGGGCCAGGTCCTCCCGGAGCCGCCGGGAGCCGAGCCGGTCGGCGGCGGCGTGGGCGTCGCGGAGCAGGTCGGCGGCGGTCTCGCGGTCCCCTCCCGAGACGAGCAGCGCCTCGGCGAGCCGGTGGCGGGCGCGGGCGAGCAGGTACGGGCGCTGGAGGGGGCGTACGGCTGCCTCGACCGCTGTCCAGTCGGCGACGGTGTCCCGGGCCTCGGCGCGGAGCAGTTCGGCCCGCAGGTACTCGGCGTGCGCGACCCAGACGGGGACCGGGGTGGCCAGGGTCCGGGCGGCGGTGCGCAGCACCTCCAGGGCGGCGTCCCGTCCGGCGTCGGCCACGGGCAGGCCCCGGGCGTCCGCTTCGGCGGAGGCGGAGGCCAGCAGCAGTGGCCAGGCGTAGCGGTGCTGGCCGAGCGGGAAGCCGTGGGCCACGGCGTCGGCGGTCTCGGCGCGGACGTCGGCGATGCGGCCCTCGCCGTCGGCCAGGCCGATGGCCAGCCGGTAGAGCGGGAGCCGGTGCTGGGGCTGGCGGTCGTGGGTGCCGAAGTGGGCGTGGGCGGCGGCAAGCTGCTGGGCGGCCTCGGTGAGTTCGCCGCGGGCCAGGGCGAGGTAGGCCAGGCGGGCGGAGGCGGAGCCGCGCGGGGCCGCGCTCTGGCCGACGCGCAGGGTGCGGCGGGCGGCCTCGGCGGCCTCGTCCCAGCGGCCGAGGCTGTACAGGCTCTCCGCCATGTTCCCGCAGACCCAGGCCTCGGTGTCCAGGAGCCGGGACCTGCTGACGAGTTCGACCCCTTGTTCGGCCAGTTCCACGGCTTCGCGGGACCGGCCCATGGCTTCGAGTTGAGAGGTGATGTTGACGTGAGCGCGACCCGCGACCACGGTGAGTCCGAGTTCGGTGGCGCGGTCCTTGACCGCGTGCAGTTCGGCGAGGCCGGTGGTGCCGTCGCCGGCATCGGTGAGCAGACAGCCGTAGGTGATCCGGGCGTTGAGCTCGGTCTCCTCGGCTCCGATCATGCGGGCGTACTCCACGGCCCGTTCGGCGGCGGCGAGGTTGCCGGGGCCGGGGTTGTGGAGCATGCCCCAGCCCGCGGCCCGGACGAGGACGTCGGCGTGTACCTGGGACGGGGGCAGCCCCTTGACCAGTTCCTGGGCGGTGGCTATCTCGTGCCAGCCGTCGCCCCGGCCGAGGTTGGCGACGAGCCGGGAGCGCTCGGTCCAGAACCAGGCGGCGCGCAGCGGGTCTTCGCCGTCTTCGTCGAGGGTGCGCAGGGCGAGTTTGGTGAGTTTCAGGGCGCGTTCGCGTTCGCCGCCGAAGCGGGCGGCGACGGTGGCCTCGGCGAGCAGGTCGAGGCGCTGGAGCGGGGTGGTGGCGGGGTCGCAGCCGCAGGGCGGGTAGACCTCGGTGTAGTCGGCGGGGCGCAGGGCGGAGCGGACCTCGTCGGGGGTGCTGTCCCACAGGTCCATGGCCCGTTCCAGCAGGCTGAGCTGCTCGGAGTAGGCGTGCCGGCGGCGGGCGGTGACGGAGGCGGCGAGGACGGCGGGCAGGGCCTTGGCGGGGTCGTTGGCCGCGTACCAGTAGTTGGCCAGCCGGATGAGCCGTTCCTCGGCGCGGACCAGGGATTCGTCGTCCTCCACGGCCTCGGCGTAGCGGCGGTTGACGCGGGCGCGCTCGCCGGGCAGCAGGTCGTCGCTGACGGCCTCGCGGACCAGCGAGTGGCGGAAGCGGTAGCCGTCGCCGTCGGTGGTGGCGAGGAGGATGTTGGCGCCGACCGCGGCACGCAGGGCTTCGATGAGTTCGTCCTCGCCGAGCCTGACGACGGCGCGCAGCAGGCCGTACTCGACGGTGGAGCCGCCTTCGGCGACGATGCGCACCACGCGCTGGGCGGCGTCGGGCAGTACCTCGACGCGGACGAGCAGGAGGTCGCGCAGGGATTCGGTGAGGCCGGTGCGGCAGCCGCTCTCCCGGCAGGCGACGAGTTCCTCGACGAAGAAGGCGTTGCCGTCGGAGCGGTCGAAGACGGAGTCGACGAAGCTCTCCTCCGGCTGCGAGGCGAGGATCCCGGCGAGCTGGCGGCGCACCTCGGCCCGGTTGAAGCGGGACAGTTCGATGCGGTGGACGGTGCGGAGCCGGTCGAGTTCGGCGAGCAGCGGGCGCAGCGGGTGGCGGCGGTGGATGTCGTCGGCGCGGTAGGTCGCGACGAGGACGAGCCGGCCGCGGGCGAGGGTGCGGAAGAGGTAGGCGAGCAGGTGGCGGGTGGAGGTGTCCGCCCAGTGGAGGTCCTCCAGCACGAGCACGACGGTGCGGTCGGCGGCGAGGCGTTCCAGCATCCTGGCGGTCAGTTCGAAGAGCCGGGCCGTGCTCTCCTCGTCGTGGGGGCCGCGGGGGGTCTCGCCGAGTTCGGGGAGGATGCGGGCGAGTTCGTCCTCCTGGCCGGCGGCGGCTTCGGCCAGTTCGCCGGGGAGCAGGCGCAGCAGGGTGCGCAGGGCAGTGGAGAAGGGGGCGAAGGGAAGTCCCTCCGCCCCGATCTCCACGCAGCCTCCGACGGCCACCACGGCGCCGCGGCGGGCGGCCTCCGTGAGGAACTCCTCGGTCAGGCGGGTCTTGCCGACTCCGGCTTCTCCGCCGATGAGCAGGGCCTGCGGCTCCTGGGCGGCGGCGCGCCCCAAGGCGTCGACGAGGGCGGCCAGTTCGTCGGCTCGGCCGACGAACACCGGGCTGACAGATCTGGTCTCCACGCCGCCGAGCATCGCACACAGGTCCGGTCCGGCGGCAGTCGTTATCGCTGCGCTCGTCATCTCGCCTCGGCTCCCGTGGTCCGCGACGCGGGTTACGCGGCGCGGGTGAAGAGGCCGCGGTGGCGACTCACCGTCCTCTCGGATTCCTGGCTCCGAGAGGTGCGGGCGGCCTTCTTGGCCTCCCGGACGGCCCGGTACCGGTCGGCCTCGCGGATGAGGTCGGCGCGGCGGGCGGTGGCGATCTCGTACTCGAACATCTCGTTCTCCCTGGTTGCTCTCTCGGGCACCTCGTTCGGTGTGATCCAAGATTCGCGTCCCAGAGGGGTGCGGCACATGGGGCTCATGCCGCATCTCCGCGGTGCCGGGGTCCTTAGGCCGGGGTCCGGGGGGCCTGAGACGGCCTGGGGCGGCCTAAGGCGGGGCGGGAGATCGCGTAAGGCGGTGCCTACTGGGCGGCCGTGGGGAGCGGGAAGAGCAGGTCGAAGTACATGAGGCCGAAGAGCAGGACGCCGAGGAGGCCGAGGGCCACGGCGGCCCAGGAGACGGAGCGGACCCAGGCGGGGTGGATCCGGCCGGGGGCGCCGAAGGCGGGGCCGGCGAGGACGAGGACGGCGAGGAGGAGGGCGAGGGTGGACAGGACACCGTTGACGAGGGCGGTCATGTGCCAGGCGTCGCCGTACAGGGCGGCGATCTTCTCCTTGGCGGTGGTCGCGCTGACCGATTCGATCTGGCCTATGAGCGTCTGGCGTTCGGCGGCGACGCGCGAGACCCAGCTTCCGCTGAGGGCGACGAGGCCGAGGCCCGCGGCGACGACGGCGGACGCGGCGGCTCCGACGCCGGTGCTCCGCTCGGGGAGGTCCTGGGCGTCCGCGTCGCTCTCGTCGGCGTCGGCGGCCGCTTCGGCGGCGTCCTCGGTGGTGCCGGTCTGCTCGGCGTCGAGGCGGGCGGCGGGGTCGGCGGCTGCCGTCCCGGGAGCGGCCGGCTTGTCCTCGGGGGCGTCCGCGTCCGTGTCGGGGGCGGTGGGGACGGCGGTCTTCGTGGTGTCCATGCGGGGCACCGTAGGCGGCGTTTCTGAGAGGTTCCTGAGAGGTGTGTGCGGTCCCCCGCGCCGGTGGGCCGCGGGCCCCCGGCGGGGCCCGCGGTGGTGGCTACGCCTGGCGGGCGGCGGCCCGTTCGTGGGCGAGGACGGCCCAGATCTCGGTGTCCTGGCGGACGCCGCGGTGGAGGTGGTTCTGCCGCATGACGCCGTCGCGGGTCAGTCCGAGGCGCTCGGCGGCGGCGATGCTCTTCTCGTTGCCGGCGGCCACGTGCCACTCCACGCGGTGCATGCCGCGTACGTCGAAGGCCCAGTCGATCAGGATCCGGCAGGCCTTGGTGACCAGGCCCCGGCCGGCCGCGGCGGGCTCCAGCCAGCAGCCGACCTCGCAGTTGCCCGCCGCGGCGTCGAAGGTCCGGAAGAGGACCCCGCCGACGAGGGTGCCCTCGACGCGGATGCCGTAGAGCCGGGCGCCGTCCCTGGCGGCCTCTTCCGCCTTGGAGCCGAGCAGGTGCCGCGCCGACGCGAGGTCGGTGACGCGGTCCGGCAGGCCGATGAAGCGGCCGATGAACTCGCGGCCCCGGTCCATGTGCGCCAGGAACTCCTCGGCGTGCCACACCTCCAGCGGGAACAGCTGGGCGTCGTCGGCCAGGTCTATCGCGAACATCTGTGCTTCCTTACGGCTCGTGACCGGTCAGCGGGGCGTGCGGGCCGGCTCGGCGTGGTCCGCCTCCGGCCGCTGCGTCGGAAGTGTCGCACGGGGAACGGACCGTTCCGGCGGCTCGATGCTGATGCGGGGCAGCCGGCGGTCGAGCCAGGCGGGGATCCACCAGTTGGCGCCGCCGAGCAGGTGCATGAGGGCGGGGACGAGCAGGGTGCGCAGGACGAAGGCGTCGAGCGCGACGGCGGCGGCGAGCGCGATGCCGAACATCGCGATGAGCCGGTCGCCGCTGAGGACGAAGGCCAGGAAGACGGAGATCATGATGACGGCCGCCGAGTTGATCACCCGGCTGGTCTCGGCGAGACCGACGCGGACGGCCCGCCGGTTGTCGCCGGTCTCCAGCCATTCCTCGTACATCCGGCTGACCAGGAAGACCTGGTAGTCCATGGAGAGCCCGAAGAGCACCGACACCATGATCACCGGCAGGAAGGGCTCGATCGGTCCGGCGCTGCCCAGGCCCAGCGGTTCGCTCCCCCAGCCCCACTGGAAGATCGCGACGACGACGCCGAAGGAGGAGGCGACGGCGGCGACGTTCATGGCGGCGGCCTTGAGCGGTATGCCGATGGACCGGAAGGCGAGCAGCAGCAGGACGCAGCCGAGTGCGATGACCACCCCGACGAAGAGCGGCAGCTTGCCGACGATCACCTCGGCGAAGTCGTCGTAGCCGGCCGTCACCCCGCCGACGTGGACGTCCGCGGTGCTGCCGTGCGCGGCGCGGGGGATGACGTCCCGGCGCAGGGTGTCGACCAGTTCGCTGGTGGCCCTGGACTGGGGGGCGGAGTCGGGGACGACGGTGAGGACGGCGGTGTCCCCGCTGCGGTTGAAGACGGCCGGGCCGGCGGAGGCGACGCCCTCGGTGGTGCGCAGGGCGTCCGTCAGCCGCTCGAAGGCGAGGCGGTCGCCCGCGCCGTCGAGCCGGGCGACGACGCTGAGCGGGCCGTTCGTGCCGGGCCCGAAGCTGTCGGCCAGCAGGTCGTAGGCCTTGCGGGTGGTGGAGGCGGCCGGGTTGTTGCCCTGGTCGGAGGTGCCGAGGTGGAGCGAGAGGGTCGGCAGTGCGAGCACGGCCATCAGCAGCGCCGCGACCAGGCCGAGCGGCTTGGGGTGGCGCTCGACGAAGGCCGACCAGCGGGCGGCGAATCCGGTGGGCGGCTGGGGCCGGGGGCCCTCGGCGGCGAGCTTGCGCCGTTCGCGGCGCGTAAGGGCCCGTATGCCGATGTACGAGAGGAGGGCGGGCAGCAGGGTGACGGAGGCCGCCACGGTGAGCACCACGGTGAGGGAGGCGGCTATCGCGACGCCGTCGAGGAAGTCCAGCCGGAGCACCAGCATGCCGAGCAGGGCTATGCAGACGGTTGCCCCGGCGAACACGACGGCCCGGCCGGTGGTGGCGACGGCGTTCGCGGCGGCTTCCTCGACGGTGAGGCCGCGGCCCAGGCCCTTGCGGTGCCGGGTGACGATGAACAGGGCGTAGTCGATGCCGACGCCGAGGCCGACGAGGGTGCCGAGCATCGGGGCGAAGTCGGCGACGGGCATGGCGTGGCCGAGGAGGGTGATGCCGAAGTAGGCGCTGCCGACGCTGACGAGGGCGGTCGCGATGGGCAGCAGGCTCGCGGCGAGGGAGCCGAAGGCGAGGAAGAGGACCACGGCGGCGATGCCGACGCCGATGACCTCGGCGAGGTGGGCGCTGGGCGCCTCGGTCAGGCCGATGGCGCGGCCGCCGAGTTCGACCTGGAGGCCGTCGGCCTGGGTGGCGGGGTTCTTCGCGGTGTCGAGGACGGCCTTGGCCTGGGCCTTGGGGACGGAGTCGGCCGGCCGGCCGAAGGTGACCACCGCGTAGGCGGTGCGGCCGTCGGGGCTGATCTGCGCGGCGCCGGCGGGGCCGGGTGCGTAGGGACCGGCGACGGATGCCACGCCGGGCAGGGCCGCGACGGCGTCCAGGGCGCGGGTCATGCGCTGTTGGATCTCGGGGGTGCGTACCGTCCGGTGGTCCGGGGCCCGCCACACGATGGTGTCGGTGTCGCCGCCCTGGCCCGGGAAGCCTTCGCGCAGCAGGGCGTGGGCCTTGGCGGACTCGGTGCCGGGGACCTCGTAGTCGTTGGAGAACGCGTCGCCGGCCGCTCCGGCAGCCGCGGCGGTCCCGCCGAGGGCCAGCAGCCAGATCAGGACGGTCACCAGGCGGTGCCGCAGGCACCACCGTGCGATTGCTGCCAACGGACGTGCTCCCTGGTGGTTCGGATCTTCACCGAGAGGTGGCCCGACGCAAAGAACTCATGAACGATTGACACGATTCCAGCCTTTCGTGATCGTTGGCTGGATTCGTGTGCATCATCACAGGCATGTGGCGGGATGCGGGACCTTGGTCACTGGTGCTCGGGGGCGGACGGCTCGTCGGCCCGGTAGCCGGGGAGCGAGGGCCAGCGCACGGTGAGGACCACCGAGTCCTCCTCCGCGTACCAGGAGTGGTCGACCCCGCGTCCCCAGACCACGTAGTCCCCCTGCTCGGCGAGGACCACGGTGCGGCCGGGGAATTCCAGCCGGAACCGGCCGCTGACGAGCACCTGGAGGGCGGTGCGGCGCTCGCCGGTCACCCACCGGTCGCGCTCCTCGCCCTTGGGGTGGACCCCCCACTTGATCTCGACGTCCTCGCTGTGGCGGGGATCGCCGGGGCTCTTGAAGTGGCCGAGGAGCCAGCCCCGGTCGGCGGCGGCGTCGGGAGTGGCCTTGCCCGTGTAGATGGCGGAGTCGTCAGTCACGGTGTGAGGCTAATGCAGTTGTCCGTACGGGCCCGCACCTGGTCAGCTGGCCGGCATGACGATGGATCAAGATGAACTGCTGAAGGTGCGCGACCGCTACGACGCCGAGATGAGACGCGACGCGCAGCCCGACGGCGCGCACGCGCGGGTGGAGCGGACGGGCCGGGTCGTGCGCCAGACCGTGCCGGGGCTCGGCTGGAACGGCGTGCTCTGGTCGGACCTCGACGAGGACACCGCGGACGCGGAGATCGCGGCGCAGGTCGCGCACTTCGGGGCGCGCGGAGAGGAGGACGGCGGGCCGGAGTTCGAGTGGAAGCTGTACTCCCACGACCGCCCGGCGGACCTCGGGGACCGGCTGCGCGCGGCGGGGTTCGTGCCGGAGGCGCCGGAGACCCTGGTGGTGGCGCGCACGGCCGACCTGGCCGCGCTGCCGGTGGAGCCGCCGGAGGGGATCACGCTGCGGGTGGTGACGGACGAGGCGGGGGTGGACCTGATGATGGAGGTGCACCACCGCGCCTTCGGCACCGAGCGCCCCCGCATCCGGGAGCAGATGCTCACGCTGCTGCGGGACGAGCCGGACACCATCGAGGCCGTGCTGGCGATGGCCGGGGACGTCCCGGTCAGCGCGGCCCGGATGGAGATGCGGCCGGGCAGCGCCTTCGCCGGCCTGTGGGGCGGCGGCACCGCCCCGCAGTGGCGCGGCCGCGGCATCTACCGCCTGCTGGTGGCCCACCGCGCCCGCGTGGCGGCGGCCCGGAACATCCCGTACCTCCAGGTCGACGCCTCGGCCGACAGCCGCCCGATCCTCGAGCGCCTGGGCTTCGGCGTGCTCGGGGTGACGACCCCCTACATCTGGCGGGGCACCCGCCCCTGACCCGGGAGGATCTCGGCATGCAGAACACGGAACGCGTCGGCCCGCCCCTGACCGGCGGGGAACGCGAGACGCTCCGGGCCTACCTCGACTTCCACCGGGCCACCCTCGCCTGGAAGTGCGAGGGGCTCGGCGACGAGGAGCTGCGGCGGCAGGCGTCGTCGCCCTCGACCCTGTCCCTGCTGGGGCTGGTGCGGCACATGGCCGAGGTGGAGCGGCACTGGTTCCGGCGCACGCTCGGCGGCGCGGACGTACCGCACCTGTGGTCCGACGACCACGACTTCCAGGCCGCGTACGACGCCACGACCGCGACCCGCGCCGAGGCGTTCGCCGCGTGGGAGGCGGAGGTGGAGCACTCCCGCGCCGTCGAGGCGGCCGCCGAGTCCCTGGAGGTGACGGCGTACGTCGCCAAGTGGGAGCAGGAGGCCTCGCTGCGCCTGGTGATGCTCCACATGATCCACGAGTACGCCCGCCACAACGGCCACGCGGACTTCCTCCGCGAGGCCGTCGACGGCACGGTCGGTGCGTAGCCGGGCGGCGTGGGTGCCCCCTAAGCGGCGCGCCAGTAGCCCAGGCTGTTCACGCGCTGCTTCGGCAGGCCGAGTTCCTTCCTGAGGTATCCCGCCAGGTCCCGGGTGGTCGCCGTGTCGCAGGCCAGCCAGACGTACGCGTCGGCCGGGTCCGGGCCCAGCAGCTCCGGCAGTTCGGCCCGCACCCGCCGGGCCAGCGCCGACCCGCCGCGCGCCACCCGCCGGACGTCGTGCCGGTCCGGGTCGGCGCGTACGGGCAGGTCCGCGTCGGAGTCGTGCTGGGTCTCGAACCAGATGACGGCCGGGGTGCGCGGATAGGCGTCCAGCAGGGAGTTGACGGCCGGCAGGGAGGCCGGGTCGCCGATCACCAGCAGCCGCTCCGGCTCCGGGTCCGGCGCCGTGAAGCCGGTGCCCTGGACGGTGGCTTCCAGGGTGTCCCCCGGCGCGGCCGTGCGCGCCCACCGGCTGGCGAGCCCGTCGTGCAGGGCGAACTCGAAGGCGAAGGTCCCGGCCGCCGGGTCGGGGTCGACGAGGGTGTAGGCCCGCTGGTGCGGACGGCTGCCGCCCGGGAACCAGACCCGGACCCACATGGTCGGATGCAGGGAGGCGCCGGCGGCGGCCAGCAGCCCGCCGTCGCTGAAGCGGACCCGGCGGAAGTGCTCGGTGACCTCCTCCACCGCGGTGACCGTGAACGTGAAGTCCTTGCCGCGCAGCAGCTTGAGGACCACGCCCTCCCAGCCCTTGCCGACCGCCATGTCCGCCCCTCCCCCTGACACCCTTATAGTAAGGCGAGCCTAACCTAAGACGCCCGGGGAGACGTGAGCAGTTGTGACTACAGAGCCCTACGAGGTCTACCGCGACAGCTGGGGCATCCCGCACCTGCGCGCAGCCGACCCCGCCCACCTCTCCTACGCCCAGGGCCGGGTCACCGCCCTCGACCGGGCCTGGCAGATCGAAGTGGAACGGCACCGCGCCCAGGGCTCCAGCGCCGCCTTCCTCGGCGCCGACTGCGTCCCCTGGGACCGCTTCGCCCGCCAGGCCCGCCTCGACGACACCGCCCGCCGCTGCCACGAGGCCCTCGACCAGGACACCGCCGCCTGGTTGCGCGCCTACGTCGACGGCGTCAACTCCGGCCTCGCCGAGGGGGCCGCCCGTGACGAGCGCTTCGCCCGCACCGGCCACACCCCCACCCCCTGGGAGCCCTGGGTCCCGCTGTCGGTCTGGATCGCCACCCACGTCCTCTTCGCCGGCTTCGCCACCAAGCTCTGGCGCGAGCGTGTCGCCCGCGTCCTCGGTGACGGCGCCGCCACCCTCTTCGCCACCGACGGCCCCGGCACCGCCGGCAGCAACGGCTGGCTGGTCCCGGGCGAACGGACCGCCACCGGCGCCGCGATCATCGCGGGCGACCCGCACCGGTTCATCGAAGACCCGGGCGTCTACCAGCAGATACGCCTCTCCTGCCCCGAGTACGACGTCCTCGGCCTGGCCGTCCCCGGCGTCCCCGGCCTCGCCCACTTCGGCCACACCGGCAGCACCGCCTGGGCCATCACCAACGCCATGGCCGACTACCAGGACCTCTACGCCGAGCGGCTGCGCCCCGCGGGCGACGGCCTGGAGGCGCTCGGGCCCGACGGCGCCTGGGAGCCCGTCACCCGGCACACCGAGACCATCGCCGTGGCCGGCGCCGCCAACGTGGAGGTGGAGGTCCTGGAGACCCCGCGCGGCCCGCTCGTCGTCCAGGGCGACGCCGACGGCCTCGTCCCCGACGGCGCCGACGCCCTCGCCCTGCGCTACCCGCCGCGCGTCCGCCGCGACCTGGGCTTCGCCGCCCTGCCCGCGCTGCTCCGCGCCCGTACCGTCGCCGACGTCGACCGCGCCCTCGACGGCTGGGCCGAGCCGGTCAACGTCGTCCACGCCGCCGACTCCGAGGGCGGCCTGCTGCACCGCGTCGCCGGGGCCGTCCCGCTGCGCGACGGCGCGAACCGGCTCCGGCCGGTGCCCGCCTGGGACGCCCGGCACGCCTGGCGGGGCTGGGCGGCCACCCCCGCCGAGCCGGTCCAGGGCTTCGCCGTCATGGCCAACGCGCGCGGGATCGCGTCCCCGCTCGGCGTGGAGTTCGCGCCCCCGCACCGCGCCGACCGGATCCGGGAGCTGCTCGGCGGCTCGTCCGACTGGTCCCCGAAGGCCATGGCCGACGTGCACGCCGACACCTACCTGGCCTCCGCCGGGCCGCTGCTCGCCCTGCTGCCCGCCCCCGACGGCCTCTCCCCCGCCGCCGCCCGGCTGCGCGAGCGGCTCCTCGCCTGGGACCGGCACATGGCGGCCGACAGCACCGACGCCGCCGCCTTCGCCGCCTTCCGCAGCGCGACCGTACGCCGCCTCGCCGCCGACCCCGTCTTCGCCGGCCTGGCCCCGGCCCCCGCCGGCCCGGAGGTCTTCCACCCCTGGCTGTACCTCCTGCCCCGCGTCGGCTACGCCCTGGAGGGCCTGCTCACCACCGGCCTCCTCCCCGGCCTCGACCGCGCCGCGCACGTGCGCGCCGCCCTGGAGGAGACGGCCGGGGCCGGCGCCCACGACACCCCCTGGTCCGGCCTCCACCTCCTCGCCCCCTGGTCGGCACTGCCCGACCCGGACGCCGAGTGGCCGGGCCTGGGCGGCGACCACGACTGCGTCAACGCCACCTCCTCCGTCCCCGGGTTCACCGACCGCGCCGCCCGCGCCTCCGCGGCCCGCTACGTCTGGGACCTGGCCCGCCGCGAGGACAGCCTCTGGGCGGTCCCGCTGGGCGCGGACGGCGTCAGCGGCTCCCCCCACCACCGCGACCAGCTCCCCCTCTGGGCACGCTGCGAACTCGTCCCCGTCGTCACCGACTGGGCCCGCCTCACCAAGGAATCCGTATGAGCACCGGCTCCGCTGCCGCCCCCGCGTCCACCCGTACGCCCGTCCACACCCAGCACGTCGAGGGCTTCGGGACGGTCACCATCACCCCCGTCGACCCCGCCGCCGACTCCGCGCTGATCCACTCCTGGGTCACCGAGGAGCGGGCCCGCTTCTGGGGCATGGCCGGGGCCAGCCGCGAACTGGTCCAGGAGATCTACGAGGACGTCGACCGCCGCACGACCCACCACGCGTTCATGGTCCACCGCGACGGCGAGCCGGTCGCGCTCTTCCAGACGTACGAGTGCGCCGAGGACCGGGTCAGCGAGTGCTACGACGTCCTGCCCGGGGACGTCGGCGTGCACCTGCTGATCGGTCCTGGCAAGGGCGGCGTCGAGCACGGCTTCACCGGGGCCCTGATGAGCGCCTTCATCACGTACGTGTTCTCCGACCCCGCCACCCGCCGCGTCGTCGGCGAGCCGGACGCCCGCAACGCCAAGGCCATCGCCCTGCTGGAGCGGACGGGCTTCGAGCTCGGCCCCGAGGTCGAGCTGCCGGAGATCGACCTGCCGGAGGTCTACCTCCCGGCGAAGCCGGCCCGCCTGGCCTTCCTCAGCGCGCCGGACGCCCGCTGAGGAACTCCGTGACCAGGGCGGCCCATTCCGCGGGGCGCTCGGCGAACGGAAGGTGCCCGGTGGGCAGTTCCGCGCGCCGGGCGTCCGGCAGGGCCCGCGCCAGCTCCTGCTGGGCGGCCCGCGGCACGAGCCGGTCCCGGGTCGTCTCGACGACCAGGACCGGTACGCCGATCCCCGCGAGTTCCGCGCGCAGGTCCGTGCCCTTGATCAGGGCGGCGTGGTCCCCGCTCCCGGGCGGCACCGTGGACGCGGTCCCCCGCACCGCGTCCTCCAGCTGCCCGGGGCTCAGCACCTCCAGCTGCTCCTCACTGAGCACGAGCGGTACGAGGAGCCGCGCGAGCAGCTCGTTCTCCCCGCGCCTGGCCAGCTCGGACCACAGCTCCCCCACCAGCCCGATGCCGTGCCCGGCCCGCGCGAAGCTGGCGGTGAGCACGAGCGCGGTGACCCGCTCGGGGTACCGGGTGGCGACCCGGACGGCCACGTTCCCGCCGAGCGAGTAGCCGAGCACCGCGAACCGCTCCAGCCCCTCGGCGTCCGCGGCGTCCACCAGCCGGTCGGCCAGCTCGTCGAGACTCAGCGGCTCCCCGGACTTCGGGGTGCCCCCGGCGCCGGGGTAGTCGACGCCGACGACGCTGTGCCGGGCGGCGAGCGCGTCCAGCAGCGGCCCGAAGTTGGCCTCCACCGACCCGCCCGCCCCGTGGGCCAGCAGCAGGCCGGGGCCGCCGCTCTCCGTACGGACGGTGCGGGCGTAGTGGGCCGGGTGGGCCGTGGACGTGGTCGCGGACATGCTGATCCCCCAGTTCTTTCCGTAGCGGTCGCTACAGAAAGAAACCTACCCCATTTGGCTAGCGATCACTACAGAAGCCCGTCCACCTCGGGGACCACCACGCCGAAGAGGTCGGCGACGGTGGTGAGGGCGGCGGCCTGGAGGGCCGCGGCGGGCAGGACCGTACCGTCCGGGGCGGCCAGGGCGCGGGTGGCGGTGGCCTCGGCGACCACGGTGGGCCGGTAGCCGCGGTAGAAGGCGCCCTCCGCGGTGAAGCTGACGCACATGTGCGTCATAAACCCGGCCAGCACCAGATCCTTCCCGCTGCCCGTGCCGAAGCCGAGGCCGGTGAGGACCTTCTCCAGCTCGGTGGCGTGGAAGGCGTTCGGAGCCTGCTTGACCACCACCGGCTCCCCCTCGGCCGGGGCGACCTCGTCGCTGATGGCGCCGATCCGGGCGCGGACGTCGTACGGGCCGCCCTCGCCGCCGTCGTTGACGACGTGCACCACCGGCGCTCCGGCGGCGCGGGCGCGCTCCAGCAGCCGGGCGCCCGCCGCGAGCGCCTCCTCGGCGCCATCCAGGGCCATCACGCCGGTGCGGTAGGTGTTCTGGAAGTCGATCATCACCAGGACGGAGTCCGCCAGCCGGGCCGGACGCCCGTCCAGCCCGACCACCTCGCGCAGGGTCGCGGAGGCCGCGCCCGCGCTCGAGCCGGAGTTCGTGTTCGTGTTCGTGTTCGTGTTCGCGCTCATGGAAAACCCTCCAAAGGGGATGAATAACACGGAAGAAGGCATGGCGGAGCCGCCCCCGCTCCTCCCACGGGTGGTGGCCTCAGCCGGCCTGCGTACGGAACCGCCGGCGGTAGGCCGCCGGGGTCGTGGCGAGCTGCCGGCGGAAGGCCCGGTGCAGGGTCTCCGCCGAGCCGAGACCGGCCGCGGCCGCGACCTGGTCGAGCGGGCTGTCGGTGGTCTCCAGCACGCGCCGGGCCACCTCGATGCGGGCCGCTTCGACGTAGGCGGCGGGACTGGTGCCGGTCTCCTGGGTGAAGACGCGGGCGAAGTGCCGCTCGCTCAGGCACATCCGGGCCGCGAGGGCCGGTGCGGACAGGTCCGCGTCGAGGTGGTCGGCGATGTAGAGCCGCAGGTCGTCGATGTCCCGGCGGCCGGCGGCCGGCCGGCTGAGCGGCACCGAGAACTGGCTCTGGCCGCCCTGCCGCTTGAGGTACATCACCAGCTGCCGGGCCACCGCCAGCGCGGCCTGCTCGCCCAGGTCCTCGGCGACGAGGGCCAGCGCCAGGTCCAGACAGGCGCTGATCCCGGCCCCGGTCCACAGCCGGCCCCGGTCGGCGCGGACGAAGATCGGATCGGGGTCGACCGTGACCCGCGGGTACTCGGCCGCCAGTTGGACGGCGGTCGACCAGTGGGTGGTCGCCGTACGCCCGTCCAGCAGCCCGGCCGCCGCCAGCAGGTGCGCCCCCACGCACACCGACGCCACCCGCCGGGCGTGCGGGGCGGTCTCCCGCACCCAGGCCACGACGGCGTCGTCGGTCCGGGCGACCGGACCGTCCTCGGTCATGTCGACCGCGCCCGGCACCAGCAGGGTGTCCACCCGTCCGCCGACCTCGCCGAAGGCGGTGTCCGCGAGCAGCCGCACCCCGGCCGAGGTCCGCACCGGTCCGGCCGCGGGCCCCGCGAGGGTGACCTCGTAACCGGCCCGCCCGCCGGTCTCCCGGTTGGCCAGGGCGAAGACCTCGGCCGGGCCGGTGACGTCGAGGAGGTCGACGTCGGGGAAGACCGCGATGACGACCCGGTGGGGAGTGGGCATGACCCCATCCTCACGCGGCCCCGGCATGGCGGCAATGACGATTCCCCGTCACATCCGGACACGGCGCGGGGGCCGCGCCCGGGCACGGCGAAGGCCCCGCACCGGGGTCCGGTGCGGGGCCTTCGTCAGCGACTGCCCGGGGTCAGCCCTCGACGCCGAGGCGCTCCAGGATGAGCTCCTTGACGCGGGCCGCGTCGGCCTGGCCGCGGGTGGTCTTCATGACCGCGCCGACCAGCGCGCCGACGGCGGCGACCTTGCCGCCGCGGATCTTGTCGGCGATGGCCGCGTTGCCCGCGATGGCCTCGTCCACGGCCGCGCCGAGCGCGCCCTCGTCCGAGACGACCTTCAGGCCGCGCTTGTCGACGACCTCGTCCGGGGTGCCCTCGCCGCCGAGGACGCCCTCGATGACCTGGCGCGCCAGCTTGTCGTTCAGGTCGCCGGCCGCGACCAGGGCCGCGATCCGGGCCACCTGGGCCGGGGTGATCGGCAGTTCGTCGACCGAGACGCCCTGCTCGTTGGCGTTGCGCGCCAGCTCGCCCATCCACCACTTGCGGGCGGCGGTGGAGTCGGCGCCCTCCTCGATGGTGGCGACGATGGAGTCCACCGCACCCGCGTTGAGGATCGACTGCATGTCGTGCTCGCTGACGCCCCACTCCTCACGGAGGCGGTTGCGGCGCACGCGCGGCATCTCCGGCAGCCCGGCGCGCAGCTCCTCGACCCAGGCGCGGGCCGGGGCGACGGGGACCAGGTCCGGCTCGGGGAAGTAGCGGTAGTCCTCGGCGTTGTCCTTGATGCGGCCGGCCGTGGTGGAGCCGTCCTCCTCGTGGAAGTGCCGGGTCTCCTGGACGATCGAGCCGCCCGACGAGAGCACCGCCGCGTGGCGCTGGATCTCGAAGCGGGCCGCGCGCTCGACGGAGCGCAGCGAGTTGACGTTCTTCGTCTCCGAGCGGGTGCCGAATTCCTTCGTCCCGTTCGGGCGCAGCGACAGGTTCACGTCGCAGCGCATCTGGCCCTTGTCCATGCGGGCCTCGGAGACGCCGAGGGCCTTGATGACCTCGCGCAGCTCGGCCACGTACGCCTTGGCGACCTCGGGGGCCCGCTCGCCCGCGCCCTCGATGGGCTTGGTGACGATCTCGATGAGCGGGATGCCGGCGCGGTTGTAGTCCAGCAGGGAGTGGGACGCGCCGTGGATACGGCCGGTGGCGCCGCCGACGTGCAGCGACTTGCCGGTGTCCTCCTCCATGTGGGCGCGCTCGATCTCCACGCGGAAGATCTCGCCGTCCTCCAGCTGGACGTCCAGGTAGCCGTTGAAGGCGATCGGCTCGTCGTACTGGGAGGTCTGGAAGTTCTTCGGCATGTCCGGATAGAAGTAGTTCTTCCGGGCGAAGCGGCACCATTCGGCGATCTCGCAGTTCAGCGCGAGGCCGATCTTGACGGCGGACTCGACGCCGATCGCGTTGACGACCGGGAGCGAGCCGGGCAGACCGAGGCAGGTCGGGCAGGTCTGCGAGTTGGGCTCGGCGCCCAGCTCGGTGGAACAGCCGCAGAACATCTTGGTCTTGGTGCCGAGCTCGACATGGACCTCGAGGCCCATGACGGGGTCGTACGACGCGAGGGCGTCCTCGTACGACAGCAGTTCGGTGAAGGTGGTCACGGTGAAACTTTCCCTCTCAGCCCAGCAGGACGTCGTCGTCGCCGAGGCGCTTCAGCTCGCGGTACAGGATCGCGAGGCCGGTGGCGATGGCGGCGGCGGACACAACGGCGTCGATGAGCTTCAGCGTGTCGTGCTCGGTGCGGGCCTTGCGGGCCTGCTTGATCACGCTGATGGCACCGAAAGCGGTGGTGCCGATCGACAGGTAGGTGCCGGACTTGGACTTCTTGAAGCCCTTGGCCTTGGACAGTGCACTGGAACTCACAGCGACGGAGCCTCCTCGAGCAGCGGGTGGCCCCAGCGTTCGACGAAGGCGGCCTCGACGGCGGCACCGACCTTGTACAGGCGGTCGTCCTTCATCGCCGGGGCGATGATCTGCAGTCCGACCGGGAGACCGTCCTCCGGTGCCAGGCCGCAGGGCAGCGACATGGCGGAGTTGCCGGCCAGGTTGGTCGGGATGGTGCACAGGTCGGCGAGGTACATCGCCAGCGGGTCGTCGGTGCGCTCACCGATCGCGAAGGCGGTGGTCGGGGTCGTCGGGGAGACGATCACGTCGACCTGCTCGAAGGACTTCTCGAAGTCCTTGGTGATGAGCGTGCGGACCTTCTGGGCCGAGCCGTAGTACGCGTCGTAGTAGCCGGAGCTGAGCGCGTACGTACCGAGGATGATGCGGCGCTTGACCTCGTCGCCGAAGCCGGCCTCACGGGTCAGGGCGGTGACGTCCTCGGCGGACCTCGTGCCGTCGTCGCCGACGCGCAGGCCGTAGCGCATGGCGTCGAAGCGGGCCAGGTTGGAGGAGGCCTCGGACGGCGCGATCAGGTAGTACGCGGCCATGGCGAGGTCGAAGGACGGGCAGTCCAGCTCGACGATCTCGGCGCCGAGCTCCTTGAGGAGCTCCACCGACTCGTTGAAGCGCTGGACGACGCCGGCCTGGTAGCCCTCGCCGGCGAACTGCTTGACCACACCGACGCGCATGCCGGCGACGGAGCCGTTGCGGGCCGCCTCGACGACCGGCGGGACCGGGGCGTCGATGGAGGTGGAGTCCAGCGGGTCGTGGCCGGCGATGACCTCGTGCAGGAGGGCCGCGTCCAGGACCGTACGGGCGCACGGGCCGCCCTGGTCGAGGGAGGAGGAGAAGGCCACCATGCCGTAGCGGGAGACGCCGCCGTAGGTGGGCTTCACGCCGACGGTGCCGGTGACGGCGGCGGGCTGGCGGATGGAGCCGCCGGTGTCCGTGCCGATGGCGAGCGGGGCCTGGAAGGCGGCGAGCGCGGCCGCGGAACCGCCGCCGGAGCCGCCGGGGATCCGGGTGAGGTCCCAGGGGTTGCCGGTGGGGCCGTAGGCGCTGTTCTCGGTGGAGGACCCCATGGCGAACTCGTCCATGTTGGTCTTGCCGAGGATGACGACGCCGGCTTCCTTGAGCTTGCGCGTCAGGGTGGCGTCGTACGGCGGGATCCAGCCTTCGAGGATCTTCGAACCGACGGTGGTCGGGACCCCGACGGTGGTGAAGATGTCCTTGAGGGCGAGCGGGACGCCGGCCAGCGGGCCCAGCTCCTCGCCGGCCGCGCGCTTGGCGTCGACGGCCGCCGCCTGGGCGAGCGCGCCCTCGCGGTCGACGTGCAGGAAGGCGTTGACCTTCTCGTCCGTCGCCTCGATGCGGGCGAGGTGGGCCTCGGTGACCTCGACGGCCGTGAGCTCGCCGGAGGCGATCTTCTCGGCGGTCTGGGCGGCCGTGAGCTTGATGATGTGGGTGTCAGCCATGGTGATTAGTCCTCCCCCAGGATCTGCGGCACCTTGAAACGCTGCTGCTCCTGGGCGGGAGCGCCGGAAAGCGCCTGCTCGGGGGTGAGCGAGGGACGGACCTCGTCCGCGCGCATGACGTTCGTCAGCGGCAGCGGGTGGGAGGTCGGCGGGACGTCTTGGTCGGCGACCTCGGAAACGCGGGCGACCGCGCCGATGATGTCGTCGAGCTGTCCGGCGAAGTGGTCGAGCTCTTCGCTCTTCAGTTCCAGACGTGCCAGCCGAGCGAGGTGGGCGACCTCCTCGCGCGTGATGCCAGGCATGCAGCGATCCTCTGGGGGTGAGTGTGTAGGTTTCGGCCCCAATCCTATGGGGCCCGCCCCTGGACCTGCTAAACGGTTTGCGGCCGGCCTTCGGCCGCGGTGCGGGCGCGCCGCCGCGCGGGGCCGTCTCCCCGCGCGGCGGCGGCCCCGCCGGGGACCGCTACGGGGCCGGGGTCTCCGCGGCGGCGGCGAGCTCGGCGGTGATGTCGGCCGGGCGGCGCCAGCCGCGCTCGCCCCGGGCCAGCAGCCAGGCGGTGGCCTCCTGCGGCGGCATGGCGGCGGCGACCAGCCACCCCTGGACGGCGTCGCAGCCCAGGTCGCGCAGCCGCTCCCAGGTCTCGTCGTCCTCGACGCCCTCGGCGACCACGAGCAGGCCCAGGGAGTGGGCCAGGTCGACCGTGCAGCGCACGATCTCCGCGTCCTGCGCGTCCACCGCGAGGCGGGCGACGAAGGAGCGGTCGATCTTCAGCTCGCTCACCGGCAGCCGGCGCAGGTGCACCAGCGAGGAGTAGCCCGTGCCGAAGTCGTCCAGGGACATCTTCACCCCGTGGCCCGTGAGGCCCGCCATGGTGTCGGCGGCCCGCTGCGGGTCCTCCAGCAGGACGTGTTCCGTTATCTCCAGCTGGAGGCCGCTGGCCGGGACCCCGTGCCGGGCCAGCCGGGCGGCGACGGCTCCCGCGAAGCCGGGGGTGTGGACGTCGCGCGGCGAGACGTTGACGGCGACGGGGACCTTCAGGCCCTGCGCCCGCCAGCGGGCGACCTGGGCGAGGGCCGTCTCCAGGACGTACTCCGTCAGGTGCGGCATCAGCCCGGAGGTCTCGGCGATGGCGATGAACTCGTCGGGCGGGACCCGCCCGCGTTCGGGGTGCACCCAGCGGACCAGCGCCTCCAGGCCGGCCACCTGGCCGTCGAAGCGGACCTTGGGCTGGTAGTGGAGTTCCACCTCGCCGGCGTCGAGGGCCCGGCGCAGGTCGCCGAGGAGGCCGAGCCGGTCGGGCGTGTTGCTGTCGCGCTTGGACTCGTAGACCTCGACGCCCGTGCGGTCCCGCTTGGCCTGGTACATGGCCACGTCCGCGCGGCGCAGCAGGCCTTCCGCGTCCAGCGCGTGGTCGGGGAAGACGGCGAGGCCGGCGCTGGCCTCCAGCACCAGGGTGAGGCCGTCGAGGTCCAGCGGGGAGCTGAGCTCGGCGACCAGGTTGCGGGCGACGCGCTGGGCGCTGGTGGTGGAGTCGGTGGTGGGCAGGAGGACGGCGAACTCGTCGCCGCCGAGCCGGGCGGCCTCGGCGTCGGCCGGCAGCGCCTGCCGCAGCCGCTCGGCGATCTGGAGCAGCAGCCGGTCGCCCGCGAGGTGGCCGAGGGTGTCGTTGACGGCGCGGAAGCGGTCCAGGTCGATCAGCACGAGGGCCGACCGGGTGCCCTGGCGTTCGGCGTCGTCCAGCGCGGACCAGGCGCGCTCCAGCAGCCACTGCCGGTTCGGCAGCCCGGTCAGCGGGTCGCGCAGCTGTTCCTCGGCGCGGGCCCGGGCGATCCACAGGGTGGAGTCGAGGGCGATGAGGGGTACGGCGAACAGCGGCAGCAGGACCGGCTGGGTGCTGGCGACCACGCAGATCAGCGGGGCGATGCCGAGCAGGGCCGCGGCGACCAGGGCCTGGCGCAGGATGGTCGCGCGGGCCACGGTGGGCAGCCCGCCGCCGCGCGGGGTGAGCGCGAACCACAGCAGGATCCGGGTGACCAGCAGGTAGGAGAGGGCGACGAGGACCACCTCGGGGGCGGCGGCGAGGTCCCAGTCCAGGGGCAGCCACGGCCCCTCGACGCTCGGCGCGTCGCCGAAGGCCGCGAGGACGAGGGCCCCCGCGCCGATCCCGAGGATGTCGACGGAGCCGTGCAGCAGGCCCTGGCGCCAGCGCTGCCGGCGGGCGGCCCCGACGAGGGAGACCACGGCCAGGGAGACGAGTCCGGCGGGGATCCAGCCGTAGAGGATCAGGACGCCGAGGGTGAGCGCCGCACCGGATCCGGTGCCTCCCCACCAGCGGTCGCGGCCCAGGGCGACGAGGTGGCCGACGATGATGCCGGTGAGCAGGGCGAGTCCCCACCCCACGGAACCGCCGGGGAACAGCGCCTGACGGTTGGTCAGTGCGGAGGCGATGCCGGCGGCGAGCACCACGGCGGCGAGGCCGACGAGGGCGAGGGGCAGCGCGGTGCGCCGCCGCTCGTGTCCCGGTGTGCCCGCCGTGGTGTCCAGGGCGCGGGTCTCCGGTGTCCTGGCACCCAGGACACCGAGCCGGCCCGCCCGCACGGGCGGTGTCTCCCCGCCGGATTCAGGTGACGGGTCGGCGCTTTCGGTGGGTTTCATGCCCGTCCCTCTCACAGCCGGCGATGCCGATGCCACGCGATGGCCCCGATGTCATGCCATCACGGCTGAAAGCGCATCAGGCAGCCGCGCACGACAGGCGCACCCCACAACAGTAGGCCGCGAGAGGCTTCCAGGGGCAGCGGTCGGCGGTGGTTGCCCGAATGCGGCCCAGCCATCCTCATCAGTACGGTATCCGCCGAACGGGTGAGTTTGGACCAGGACCCCCCTGTCACCCGTCCGATGATCCGACAGCTCGCGGCCCCTCGACCAGCCGTCCACCGGCCGTTTTCCACCGGGAACCGCGCCGGGCGTGCGCCCGCCCGTACGGCCGGGCGCCATGCATCCGTTCGCCTCCGCCGCCCCTGGACGACTCCCGCGCGGTTAGTGACCGCCCTCGGCTCCGGCGGCGCCCTCCAGCGGGAGCGCGGCCTCGCGCGCGGCGTCGGGACCCTGTTCGAGGAGCACCTCGAAGCCGGCGTCGTCGAGGATCGCGAGGCCCAGCTGGACGGCCTTGTCGTACTTCGAGCCGGGGTTGTCGCCGACGACGACGAAGGAGGTCTTCTTCGACACCGAGCCGGTGACCTTGGCCCCGCGGCTCTGCAGGGCCTCCTTGGCCCCGTCGCGGGTGTGGTTCTGCAGGGTGCCGGTGACGACGACGGTCAGGCCCTCCAGCGGGCGCGGCCCCTCCTCCTCGGCGGAACCTTCCTCCTCCATCCGTACGCCGGCCGCCCGCCACTTGCGCAGGATCTCCTGGTGCCAGTCGACGGCGAACCACTCCTTGAGGGAGGCGGCGATGATCGCCCCGACGCCCTCGGTGGCCGTCAGCTCCTCCTCGGTGGCCTGCTCGATGCGCTCGATCGAGCGGAACTCGCGGGCGAGCGCCTCCGCTGCGACCGGACCGACGTGCCGGATCGACAGGCCGTTGATGATCCGGGCGAGCGGGCGCTGCTTGGCGGCCGCGATGTTCTCCAGCATGGCCAGGGCGTTCTTCTTCGGCTCGCCCTTCTGGTTGGCGAAGACCGTGACGATCTTCTCCTCGCCGGTCTTCGGGTCCCGCTTGGGCAGTCCGCTGTCCGGGTCCCGGACGTACGCCTTGATGGGCAGCAGCTGCTCGATCGTGAGGTCGAAGAGGTCGCCCTCGTCCAGCAGCGGCGGCCGCGCCGGCTCCAGCGGGCCGGTCAGGGCGGCGGCCGCGACGATGCCGAAGTTCTCGATGTCCAGGCTCTGCCGGCCGGCGAGGTAGTAGATCCGCTCCCGCAGCTGCGCGGGGCAGGTCTGCCCGTTGGGGCACCGCACGTCGATGTCGCCCTCCTTCATCGGGCGCAGCTCCGTCCCGCACTCGGGGCACAGGGCCGGCATGACGAACTCGCGCTCGGTGCCGTCCCGCAGGTCCACGACCGGGCCGAGGATCTCCGGGATGACGTCGCCGGCCTTGCGCAGGACGACGGTGTCCCCGATGAGGACGCCCTTGGCCTTGACGACCTCCTGGTTGTGCAGGGTCGCGAACTCGACCTCGGAGCCGGCCACCGTCACCGGCTCCACCTGGGCGTACGGGGTGACGCGCCCGGTGCGCCCGACGCCGACCTTGATGTCGACGAGCTTGGTGTTGACCTCTTCGGGGGCGTACTTCCAGGCGATGGCCCAGCGGGGGGCGCGGGCGGTGGAGCCGAGGCGGCCCTGGAGGGCGATCTCGTCGAGCTTGACGACGACGCCGTCGATCTCGTGCTCCACCGAGTGCCGGTTCTCCCCGAAGAGGGCGATGAACTCGCGGACCTCGGCCAGGGAGGAGACGACCTTGTTGTGCCGGGCGGTGGGCAGGCCCCACTCGCGCAGCAGCTCGTACGCCTGCGACTGGCGCTCGATCTCGAAGCCCTCGCGGGCGCCGATGCCGTGGACCACCATGTGCAGCGGGCGGGACGCGGTGACCTTGGGGTCCTTCTGGCGCAGCGAACCGGCCGCCGCGTTGCGCGGGTTGGCGAAGGGCTTGCCCGAGGCCTCGACGAGCCGGGCGTTGAGCTCCTCGAACTTCTCCATCGGGAAGTACACCTCGCCGCGGATCTCGACGAGGGCCGGGACCCGGTCCCCCTTGAGGCGGTCCGGGATCTCGGCGATGGTGCGGACGTTGGGCGTGATGTCCTCGCCGGTGCGGCCGTCGCCGCGGGTGGCGGCGCGGGTGAGGCGGCCGTTCTCGTAGGTGAGGTTGACGGCGAGGCCGTCCACCTTGAGCTCGCACAGGTAGTGGTAGTCCGGGGTGTTCACGTCCCGGGCCACCCGGTCGGCCCAGGCGGACAGCTCCTCGTCGTCGAAGGCGTTGTCGAGGGAGAGCATCCGCTCGCGGTGCTCCACGGAGGCGAAGTCCGTCTCGTACGCCCCGGCCACCTTCTGGGTGGGCGAGTCGGGCGTGCGCAGCTCGGGGTACTGCTCCTCCAGGGCCTCCAGGGAGCGCAGCAGCTGGTCGAACTCGGCGTCGCTGACGACCGGCTGGTCGTTCACGTAGTACCGGAAGCGGTGCTCCTCGACCTGCTCGGCGAGCAGCTGGTGCTGCTCGCGCACCGCCGTCGGTACTGCCGTGTCCTGCTGTTCGGCTGCCATGCCGTGTCCTCCCGTGGCCCGTCCTCGACCGTCACTCAGGGTTGTCGGCGAGCGACCTCGCCGCCCTGACGCAATGGGCCTGCGCCGCGCGGGCGTACGCGGGCGAGGCGCCCGCCAGACCGCACGACGGGGTGACCACGACGGACTCGGCGAGAGTCCCCGGGGCCAGTCCCAGCCTGCGCCAGAGCTTCCTGACACCCATGACGCTACCGCCCGGGTCCGACAACGGGGCATCGGTGCCCGGCACCACTCCGGTGAAGAGTTTCAGCCCGCCTTCGACGGCCTCGCCGATGGCGTCGTCCTCGCGCTCGGTGAGCAGTGAGAAATCGAACGAGACGCCCGTGGCGCCGGCCCTGTGCAGCAGCGCGAAGGGGACCTCGGGCGCGCAGGAGTGCACGACGACCTCCCCGTCGTGGACGGCGAAGAGGTCGCGCAGGGTGCTCTCGACCACCTGGCGGTCGACGGCCCGGTAGGTGCGGTAGCCGCTGGCGGAGCGCACCCGGCCGCGCAGGACGGCGGTGAGCGAGGGCTCGTCGTACTGGAGCACGATCTCGGCGCCGGGGACGCGCTTGCGCACGTCGGCGAGGTGGTCGCGCAGGCCCTCGGCGAGGGACGCGGCCAGGTCGCGGCAGGCTCCGGCGTCCTGGAGGACGGCCTCGCCGCCGTGCAGTTCGAGCGCGGTGGCCAGGGTCCACGGGCCGACGGCCTGGACCTTGAGCTTGCCGATGTAGCCCTGGGTGAACTCCTCCAGGGCGTCGAGGTCCTCGCCCAGCCAGGAGCGGGCGCGGCGGGTGTCGCGGCCGGGGCGGTCGCTGATCCGCCAGCCGCTGGGTTCCACGTGCGCGTACATGTCGACGAGCAGTCCCAGGGAGCGGCCGATCATGTCGGCGCCGGGTCCGCGGGCGGGCAGCTCGGGCAGGTACGGGAACTCCTCGAAGGAGCCCGTCGCGGTCTTGGCGGCCTCGCGGGCGTCGCCGCCGGGCAGGGAGCCGACGCCGGTGGCGCTCGCGGTCATCGGCCGGGCCTGACGGACAGGTCGTTGACCTCGGCGTCGCGCGGCAGGTCGACGGCCATGACGATGGTGGTCGCCACCGACTCGGGGTCGATCCAGCGCTCGGCGTCGTACTCCTTGCCCTCCTGGGAGTGCACCTTGGCCTGCATGGGGCTGGCGGTGCGGCCGGGGTAGACGGAGGTGACGCGGATGCCGTTGGCCTTCTCCTCGGCGCGCAGGGAGTCGGCGAGGGCCTTGAGGCCGTGCTTGGAGGCGGCGTAGGCGCTCCAGTCGGCGTGGGCGGTGAGGCCGGCGCCGGAGTTCACGAAGACGACGGTGGCCTTGGAGGCGCGCAGGGTGGGCAGCAGCAGCCGGGTGACCTCGGCGGGGGCGATCAGGTTGACGTTGAGCTGCTGGTGCCAGGTCTTGGGGCGGAGCTCCCCGACCGGTCCGAGGTCGACGATCCCGGCGATGTGCAGGAGGGAGTCGATGCGCTCGGGGACCGGCTGCTTGGAGAACGCCCATGACAGCCGGTCGGGATCCGCGAGGTCGCCCACGAGGGTCCGCGCGCCGGGGTAGCGCTCGACGAGCTGCCGGGCGCGGGCGGCGTCGCGGGCGAGCAGGACGAGGTCGTCGCCGCGGGCGTGCAGGCGGGCGGCGACGGCGGCGCCGATGCCGGAGCCGGCACCGGTGATCAGGTGAGTAGCCATACGGCCCATGCTCGCATCCGCCCGGGCCCCGCCGCCGCCTCGGTCCGCGGCCAGGCGCCGGGGGTCAGGATCCGGCGGCCTCGCGCAGGGCGCCCGCCCGCGCGGTGGCGTCGTAGTCGCCGGGTACGCCCTCGACCAGGAAGGCCGTGCCGGGGATGTGGTCGGTGCGCAGCGGGAGGATGGCCTGGTAGGCGTCGGAGGCGTACCAGGCGCGGGCGCTCTCGATGTCGGGGAAGCCGATGACGACGACGGTGCCGGGGAAGGGGCCTTCGAGGACCTCGACCTCCTTGCCGTGGACGAGGAAGCGGCCGCCGAAGGGGTCCATGGTCGCCTGGATCGCCTCGATGTAGCGCAGGACGTCCTCGTTGAGCGTCGGCCGGTGCAGGTGCGCGATGGCGTACGCGGTCATGTGGGCCTCCCCTGTCGGTGCGCCGGGCGGTCCCGGCCGTTGCTCCGATGCTGTCAGCGGGAGTCCGCGGGGGCGATTACCCCGGAGGTCATGCCCGGGCGGCGGGCTGGAAGGTGCGGCGGTAGGCGATCGGGGAGACGCCGATGGAGGCGCGCATGTGCTGGCGCAGGGAGTTGGCGGTGCCGAAGCCGGAGCGGTGCGCGACCAGGTCGACGGGGAGGTCGCTGGACTCCAGCAGGTGCCGGGCGATCTCCAGGCGCTGGGCGGTGAGCCACTGGACGGGGGTCATGCCGACCTCGTCGCGGAAGCGCCGGGTGAAGGTGCGCAGGCTCATCCGGGCGTGCTCGGCGAGTTCGGCGAGGGAGATCGGCTCGCCGAGCCGTTCCAGGGCCCAGGCGCGGGTGGCGGTGGTGGTGGCGACGGTGGGCTCGGGCACCGGCCGGTCGATGAACTGTGCCTGCCCGCCGTCGCGCCAGGGCGGTACGACGCACATGCGGGCGGCCCGGTTGGTGACGGCGGCGCCGTGGTCGCGGCGGATCAGGTGGAGGCACAGGTCGACGCCGGCGGAGACGCCGGCGGAGGTCAGGACGTCGCCGTCGTCGACGAAGAGGACCTCCTCGTCGACCCGGACCCGGGGGTAGGCCCGGCGGAACTCGGGGGCGAGGTTCCAGTGGGTGGTGGCGGGCCGGCCGTCGAGGAGTCCGGCGGCGGCGAGCACGTACGAGCCGGAGCAGATGGAGACCAGGCGGGTGCCGGGCCGGATGCCGGCGATGGCGGCGGCCACCGCGGGCGGCAGCGGGCCGCCGAGCGCCAGCTCGGGCATGGCGTGGGTGGGCGGGACGATCACCGTGTCGGCGGCGGCGAGGGCCTCGGGGCCGGCGGCGGGCTGGAGGCTGAAGCCGGAGTCGCTGGGGACGGGCTCGCCGTCGACGGTGCAGACGACGACCTCGTACAGGGGTTCGCCTGCCTCGTCCACGGCCTGGCCGAAGACGCGCGAGGGGATGCCCAGCTCGAAGGGCGGGAAGCCGGGCAGGGCGAGGACGGCGATGAGGTGCCTGCCGTGGGGGCCGCTTCCGTCCGGGTACGTACTCATGGCCAGATCCTGTCACATGGTGGCCGGACGGCCAATACCACGAGGGTGCGCGAGGCCCGAATCTGGGTGATGTCGCCGGGCAGGGCCCGGAAAAATACGGAATCAGTCGGAAAGAGGCAGTAGAAATGCGTGCGATCGTCGTGAACGAGTGGGGCGGCCCCGAGAACCTCGTCGAGCGGGAGATCGAGCGGCCGGAGCCCGGGCTGGGCGAGGTCCTCGTCCGCGTCCACGCGGCGGGCGTCAACCCGGTCGACTGGAAGACGCGGGCGTCCGGCCACCTGATCGAGTGGGGCGAGACCCCGGTCGTCGGCTGGGACGTCTCGGGCACCGTCGAAGCCGTCGGCCCCGGCACGACCGTCTTCCGGCCGGGTGACGAGGTGTACGGCATGCCGCTCTTCCCGCGGCAGGCCGGCGGGTACGCCGAGTACGTGGTCGCCCCGGCCCGGCAGCTGGCGGCCAAGCCCGCCTCGCTGAGCCACGTGGAGGCCGCCGCGCTGCCGCTGGCCGCGCTGACGGCCTGGCAGGCGCTGGTGGACACCGCGGACGTGCGTCCCGGCGAGCGGGTCCTCGTGCACGCCGCCGCCGGCGGGGTCGGGCACCTGGCGGTGCAGATCGCCAAGGCGCGCGGGGCGTACGTGATCGGCACGGCCAGCGCGGGCAAGCACGAGCTGCTGCGCTCGCTGGGCGCGGACGAGGTCGTCGACTACCGCGCCGTGTCGTTCGAGGACGTGGTGGCGGACGTGGACGTGGTCCTGGACGGCCTCGGCGGCGAGGTCGCCGAACGCTCCCTCTCGGTGCTCCGCGAGGGCGGCCGGCTGGTCACCCTCCCGGGCCCGGACGACGTCCCGGACGACACCCGCGGCTTCCGCGCCGACTGGGTGCTGGTCGAGCCGGACCGGCTGGGGCTGCGCGAGATCGCCGCACTGGCCGACCGCGGCGCCCTGAAGCCCCTCGTGGACACGGTCCTGCCGCTGGAGCAGGCCGCGAAGGCCCACGGGATCGGCGAGCTCGGCCGCACCACCGGCAAGATCGTCCTGACGGTCGCCTAGGCGGTGGCGGCGGCCGCGGCCCGGGTCGTGGTCGCGATGGTGGCGGAGCCGACCACGCGGGTGTCGTCGTAAAGGACGATCGCCTGGCCGGGGGCCACGCCGCGGACCGGCTCGGTGAAGGTGACGCGCAGCTCGCCGTCCACGACCTCGGCGAAGACCTCGGTCTCGCCGCCGTGGGCGCGCAGCTGCGCGGTGTAGGTGCCCGGGGCGGCGGGGGTGGAGCCGCACCAGCGGGGGCGGATCGCGGTGAGGGCGGTGACGTCGAGGGCCTCGACGGGGCCGACGGTGACGGTGTTGTTCACCGGGGAGATGTCGAGGACGTAGCGGGGCTTGCCGTCGGGGGCCGGGTGGCCGATGCGCAGGCCCTTGCGCTGGCCGATGGTGAAGCCGTAGGCGCCGTCGTGGGTGCCGACCTTCTCGCCGGTGGCGCCGTCGACGATGTCGCCCTCGGCCTTGCCCAGGCGCTTGGCGAGGAAGCCCTGGGTGTCGCCGTCGGCGATGAAGCAGATGTCGTGGCTGTCGGGCTTCTTCGCGACGGCCAGCCCCCGGCGCTCGGCCTCGGCGCGGATCTCGTCCTTGGTGGTGATCGTGTCGCCGAGCGGGAAGAGGGCGTGGGCCAGCTGCTTCTCGTCGAGGACGCCGAGGACGTAGGACTGGTCCTTGGCCATGTCGGAGGCGCGGTGCAGCTCGCGGGAGCCGTCGGCGTTCTCGACGACGGTGGCGTAGTGGCCGGTGCAGACGGCGTCGAAGCCGAGGGCGAGGGCCTTGTCGAGCAGCGCCGCGAACTTGATCTTCTCGTTGCAGCGGAGGCAGGGATTCGGGGTGCGCCCGGCCTCGTACTCGGCGACGAAGTCCTCGACGACGTCCTCGCGGAAGCGCTCGGCGAGGTCCCAGCAGTAGAAGGGGATGCCGATGACGTCGGCCGCGCGGCGGGCGTCGCGGGAGTCCTCGATGGTGCAGCAGCCGCGGGCGCCGGTCCGGAAGGACTGGGGGTTCGCGGAGAGCGCCAGGTGGACCCCGGTGACGTCGTGCCCGGCTTCGACGGCGCGGGCGGCGGCGACGGCGGAGTCCACACCGCCGGACATGGCGGCCAGGACGCGGAGGGGGCGGGCGGTGCGCGGCAGGTTCTCAGTCATAGCACCGTCCAGGGTACGGGGAACCGGGCGGGGTCACGGCGCGTTGTCGGCTGTGGGGGGTGGATCACATGACCGAGCAGGTGGAGAAGGGGCCGAGGGGACCGCGCCGGACCCGGCGGGCGGTGCTGCTGGGCGGGCTGGGGGTCCTCACGGCGGCGGGGTTCGCGGCCCGGGACGAGATCGGGCGGGCCTGGTGGCTGCTGCCCGGGGTGTCCAAGCCGCGCAAGGAGGGCGAGCTCGACTACGCGGCCGCGAGCTGGACGGCGGCCTCGCCGGCGAACTGGCGGCTCGCGGACCGGCCCGACGACTACCGGGTGGACCGGATCGTCGTCCATGTCACACAGGGCGGCTTCGAGTCCTCGGTCGACGCCTTCAAGAACCCGTTCCACAGGGCGTCGGCGCACTACATAGTGCGCCAGGACGGCCATGTGGAGCAGATGGTGCGCGAGCTCGACGTGGCCTTCCACGCGGCGAACCGGGACATGAACGAGCGCAGCATCGGCATCGAGCACGTGGGCTTCGTCGACCGGCCCCAGGACTTCACCGACGCCCTGTACGCGGCCTCGGCGAGACTGGCCGCCGACGTCTGCCGGAGGTACGGCATACCGGCGGACCGCAGGCACGTCCTGGGCCACGACGAGGTGCCGGGCGCCGACCACACGGATCCCGGCCCGCACTGGGACTGGGACCGCTACCTGCGCCTGGTCCGCCAGGAGCTCGCGGCGGCGGCCGCTAGCTGAGGCCGGCGCTGCGGGCGCGCTCCACGGCGGGGCCGATCGCGGCGGCGACGGCGGCGACGTCCTCCTTGGTGGAGGTGTGCCCCAGTGAGAACCGCAGGGTGCCGCGGGCCAGCCGCGGGTCCGTCCCGGCCGCGAGCAGGACGTGGCTGGGCTGGGCCACCCCCGCGGTGCAGGCGGAGCCGGTGGAGCACTCGATGCCCTGCGCGTCCAGCAGCAGCAGGAGCGAGTCGCCCTCGCAGCCGGGGAAGCTGAAGTGGGCGTTGGCCGGCAGCCGGTCCACCGGGTCGCCGCCGAGGACGGCGTCGGGGACGGCGGCCAGCACGGCCGTGATCAGCTCGTCGCGCAGGGCGCCGACCTCGGCGGCGAACCGCTCGCGCCGCTCGGCGGCGAGTACGGCCGCCACCGCGAAGGCGGCGATGGCGGGCACGTCGAGGGTGCCGGAGCGGACGTGCCGCTCCTGGCCGCCGCCGTGCAGGACCGGGACGGGGCTCTGGTCGCGGCCGAGCAGCAGCGCGCCGATGCCGTAGGGGCCGCCGACCTTGTGGCCGCTGACGGTCATGGCGGCGAGGCCGCTGTCGCCGAAGCGGACGTCGAGCTGGCCGAAGGCCTGGACGGCGTCGGAGTGCAGGGGTACGGCGAACTCCCGCGCTACGGCGGCCAGTTCCGCGACCGGCATGACGGTGCCGATCTCGTTGTTGGCCCACATCACGGTGGCGAGGGCGACGTCGCCGGGGTTGCGCTCCAGGGCCGCCCGGAAGTCCTCGGGGTGCACGCGGCCGTAGCGGTCGACGGGCAGGTACTCGACCTCGGCCCCCTCGTGCTCGGCGAGCCAGTGCACGGCGTCGAGGACGGCGTGGTGCTCGACGGGGCTGGCGAGGACCCGCCTGCGGGCCGGGTCGGCGTCGCGCCGGGCCCAGTAGAGGCCCTTGACGGCGAGGTTGTCGGCCTCGGTGCCGCCGGCGGTGAAGACCACCTCGCTCGGGCGCGCGCCGAGCGCCTCGGCGAGGGACTCGCGGGCCTCCTCGACGGTACGGCGGGCCCGGCGGCCGGCGGCGTGCAGGGAGGACGCGTTGCCGGTGGCGGCGAACTGCGCGGTCATCGCCGCAGCGGCTTCCGGGAGCATCGGCGTGGTCGCGGCGTGGTCGAGGTAGGCCATGATTTTTTGATTCTACGAGTCCCCCGCCCCGCCGGGTCCCGCCCGGGTGCCCTTGGTCCGACCACCGGGCCGCCCCCTCCGCGGCCCGGTGCGGCTCTCGTCCCCTAGGCCGTGTCTTTCGGATCTTGCCGGTTAAGCCCGCGTCTCCCCCAGCTACCGCTGGGAGGGGCGCCCTTGTACTGGACGTACTCGGGTGCTCCGCCAACGCGGCGAGGTGCGGCACCGGGCGGCGCGGGTCTGGGGGCACCTCCCAGCGGTAGCTGGGGGAGCAAGATCCGGAAGACACGGCCTAGCGCGGGGCGCGGGCCAGCTGGCGGGACTGGGCGACCAGGCGGTCGGCGGAGTCCCAGACCTCGGCGTCCTCCTCCAGGAAGCCCCCGGCCAGGTTGCGGGTGACGATGCCCACCCGCAGCGGGCCCGGGGCCGGGCGGCAGCGGATGTGGGTGGTGAGTTCGACGGTCGGGGCCCAGCCGAGCAGGCCGAGGTCGAAGGCGGTCGGCGGCAGCGCGTCCACCGCGAGCAGCAGCGACAGCGGATCGGCGTCGCGGCCGTCGGCCAGCTCGAACCAGGCCCGCATCTCTCCCTTGCCGGAGGGCGCGCCGACCGCCCAGCCCGCGGTCGCCGGGTCCAGGCGGAGCCGGAGCCGGTCGACGATCGCGTTGCTGCCGGGGATCGGGGCCGGGCCGGCCTCGGGGCCGAGGCAGTCCTCGTACGCCGGGATGAGCGGCGGGCGCGCCACCGTGTGCACGGCGTCGGGGAGCGCGGCGAGGTCCCCGTACGAGGCGAGGACGCGGATGCGCTCGACCTCGGCGCCGTTCTCGTCGTACTGGAACAGCGAGGCCTGGCCGGTGGAGAGGGTGCGCCCGACGCGGACCACCTCGGTGCGGATCACGGCGGGGCCGGGCACGGAGGAGGTCAGGTAATGGGCGGAGACGGTGAAGGGGTCCGGGTGCGGCAGGGCCGACGCGAGGGCCCGGCCGACCAGGGCCAGCAGATAGCCGCCGTTGACGGCGGTGATGATCGTCCAGCCTGCGGACAGCTCCGCGTCGTACACCCCGGGCTCGCCCGCGCGGGCGGTGACGGTGGTGTCGCGGTCGAATTCGCTGTCGCCGATGGAGGCCTGGGCCGCTGCGTAAGACATGCCGACGACGGTACACCGGCAAGCTACTAAGCGGTAGCTTTCTCTTGCCTATACCTCTTCGGCCACCGAGGAACGGCGGTTCCAGGCCAGCGGGGCCCGCCAGTGGTAGCGCATCGCGAGCAGGCGCAGCACGAAGGTGGTGACGATGGCGATGCCGGTGGTCACCGGGTTGAGGACCTCGAAGCCGATGAACACGGCCACCATCGCGGCGCCGACGACGGCGGGCACGGCGTACATCTCGCGGTCGCGCAGCAGCGAGGGCACCTCGTTGGCGAGGACGTCGCGCAGCACGCCGCCGCCGACTGCGGTGGCCAGGCCCAGCGCCGCGGAGGCGGTCAGGCCGAGGCCGTACTCGTAGGCCTTGGTGGTGCCGGTGACGCAGAACAGCCCGAGGCCGGCCGCGTCGAAGACGTTGATGGCGCGGTTGATGCGCTGCACCTCGGGGTGGAGGAAGAAGACGAGCGCGGCGGCGATCAGGGGGGTCACGAAGAAGCTGAGTTCGCCGAAGGCCGCGGGCGGGACGGCACCGATGCACAGGTCCCGCAGGAGGCCGCCGCCGAGGGCGGTGACGAGGGCGAGGACGCAGATGCCGAAGACGTCGAAGTTCTTGCGGACCGCGAGGAGGGCGCCGGCGGTGGCGAAGACGAAGATGCCCGCGAGGTCCAGGGCGTGCTGGATGCCGGGCGGGAAGAGATCGTGGAGCACCCCGCCATTGTCGCCTGACGGCGGGGCGGGGACGTCCCCCGCCGCTGCGCTGCCGCGCGGGGGTCCGGGTGCCCGCTGCGCCGGGCGCGCGAGGAGTGCGGGCGCGGGCGGACCGCTGCGCGGGGCAGAGCCCCCTCCCCACCCTTCGCCCGTTCCCCGGGGCCGCGCCCCGGACCCCCGCGCCTCACACGCCGGCGGGGCTGTCTGTAGCCCCGCCGGCGTGTGAGGCGGCGGGCGTGCGGCGGCGCGTCAGGAAGGCTGGTTCTCCGGGTGGTGGCAGGCCGTCTGGTGGCCCGGCTTGATCGTCAGCAGCGGCGGGTCCTGCTTCGCGCAGACCTCCGTCGCCTTCCAGCACCGCGTGTGGAAGCGGCAGCCGGCCGGCGGGGAGATCGGCGAGGGGACGTCGCCCTTGAGCAGGATGCGGCCGCTCTTCGCCCCGCGCCGCCTCGGGTCCGGGACGGGGACCGCGGACAGCAGGGCGTTCGTGTAGGGGTGCATCGGGGACTCGTACAGCGACTTGCGGTCCGCCAGCTCCACGATCTTGCCGAGGTACATCACCGCGATGCGGTCCGAGACGTGCCGGATGACCGACAGGTCGTGCGCGATGATCACGTACGTCAGGCCGAGCTCCTGCTGGAGGTCGTCCAGCAGGTTCACCACCTGCGCCTGGATCGACACGTCCAGCGCCGACACCGGCTCGTCCGCGACGACGAGCTTCGGCTTCAGCGCCAGGGCGCGGGCGATGCCGATGCGCTGGCGCTGGCCGCCGGAGAACTCGTGCGGGTAGCGGTTGTAGTGCTCCGGGTTCAGGCCGACGAGCGAGAGGAGGCGCTGGACCTCCTTCTTGACGCCGCCCTCGGGGGTGACGCCCTGGAGCTTGAAGGGGGCCGAGACGATCGCACCGACCGTGTGGCGCGGGTTCAGGGAGCCGTACGGGTCCTGGAAGATCATCTGCACGTCGCGGCGCAGCGGGCGCATGCCGGCCACGCCGAGGTGGGTGATGTCCTTGCCCTCGAACTCGATGCGGCCGCCCGTCGGCTCCAGCAGACGCGTGATGAGGCGGCCCATCGTCGACTTGCCGCAGCCGGACTCGCCGACGACGCCGAGGGTCTCACCCCGCCGGACGTCGAAGTCGATCCCGTCGACGGCCTTGACGGCGGCGCTCTGGCGGCGCAGCAGCCCCTTGTTGATGGGGAAGTGCTTGACCAGGCCGGTGACCTTCAGCAGCGGCTCCGCCTCGGCGACGGCCGTCGCCGCCGCCGAGTCCTGGGCGGCGGTGTCCTTCTTCATGTCCGTCACAGCTTCGGCGCAATCTCTTCGGTCCAGATCCGGGTCCGCTCCTCCTGCGACATGTGGCAGGCGGACCAGTGCCGGCTGTCGTCCTGGGTCAGCTCGGGCCGCTGGGTGCGGGTGATGCCCCCCTTGGGCACGTCGGCGTAGGGGCACCGGGGGTTGAACGCGCAGCCGCTCGGGATGTTGATCAGGCTGGGCGGCGAGCCCTTGACCGGGATCAGACGCTCGGTCTGGTCGCGGTCGATGCGCGGCATGGAGCCGAGCAGTCCCCAGGTGTAGGGGTGGCGGGGCTCGTAGAACACCTTCTCGGCGGTGCCGCGCTCGACGCACCGGCCGCCGTACATCACGAGGATCTCGTCGGCCATCTCGGCGACCACGCCGAGGTCGTGCGTGATCATGATGACCGCGGAGCCGAACTCCTTCTGCAGGTCGCGGATCAGGTCGAGGATCTGCGCCTGGACGGTGACGTCGAGGGCGGTGGTCGGCTCGTCCGCGATGAGCAGTTCGGGGTTGTTGACGAGCGCCATGGCGATCATCGCGCGCTGGCGCATGCCGCCGGAGAACTCGTGGGGGTACGCGTCCACGCGCCGGTGGGGCTCCGGGATGCCGACGCGGTCGAGCATCTCGACGGCGCGGGCGCGGGCCTTCTTCTTGTCGACGTCGTGGTGGGTCCGGTACGCCTCGACGATCTGCTTGCCCACGGAGTAGTACGGGTGCATCGCGGACAGCGGGTCCTGGAAGACCATGGCCATCTTGCGGCCGCGGAGCCGGCGCACGCGGTCGGCGTCGGCGCTGACCAGGTCCTCGCCGTCGAGCACGACCTCGCCCGAGATGTCCGGGCGGCTGCGGGCGTTGCCGGTGCGGTGCAGGCCCATGATGGCCAGCGAGGTCACCGACTTGCCGGAGCCGGACTCGCCCACGATGCCGAGGGTCTTGCCGCGCTCCAGGTCGAAGCTGAGGCCGTCCACGGACTTGACCAGGCCGTCGTCGGTCGGGAAGTGGACCTTCAGGTCGCGCACGGAGAGGAAGGGGGCCGCGTCGGGCGCGCCGCCCTGCTCGGGCACGAAGGCCGGCTGGTCGGAATCGTTCTTGGTCACGTCAGCCTCACGCGCGGGTCGATGACGACGTACAGCAGGTCCACGATCAGGTTGGCGAGGACCACGAACAGGGCGGCGAGCAGGGTGACGCCCATGATCACGGGAAGGTCGCCGGCGCTGATGGCGGCCACCGCGGCCGTGCCCAGGCCCTGGAAGTTGAAGGTGGTCTCGGTGAGCACCGCGCCGCCGAGGAGGCCGCCGAGGTCCAGGCCGAACATGGTGACGACCGGGGTGAGCGTGGAGCGCAGGGCGTGCTTGCGGATGACCACGCCCTCCTTGAGGCCCTTGGCGCGGGCGGTGCGGATGTAGTCCTCGCCGAGGACCTCGAGCATGGTCGCCCGGGTGATGCGGGCGTAGGTGGCGGCGAAGAGGAAGGCCAGGGTGACCCAGGGCAGGATCATGCTGTTGAGCCAGGCCACCGGATCCTCGGTCAGGGGCTGGTAGTTGGAGACGTCAAGCCAGCCGAGGCTGTAGACGAAGATCGCGGGGGCCACCATGCCGGTGAAGAAGATCGGCAGGGAGACGCCGGCGAGCGCGCCGACCATGACGGTGCGGTCGATGGCGGTGCGGCGTTTGAGTGCGGAGATCACGCCCGTGGCCACACCGGCGATCACCCAGATCACGGCCGCGCCGAGGGCGAGCGAGAGGGTGACGGGGATGCGGTCCATCATGGTTTCCCAGACGGGCGCCTCGGTCTTGAAGGAGTAACCGAAGCAGGGTGCCGCACAGTGGGTGATCTCGGTGCCGCCGTCGTAGTCACGGCCGGCGAAGATGCCCTTGACGAAGAGCAGGTACTGCTCGGAGATGGGCTTGTCGAAGCCCATCTTCACGCGGATGCCCGCCAGGGCGGTCTCGTTGGTCTCCCGGCCTGCGTACATGAGCGCGGGATCGCTGCCGGTCAGCTTCGGGACCGCGAAGAAGATGCCGAAGGTGACCACGGAGACCACCAGCAGCGTGGCGGCGACGTTGAACAGCCGCCGTATGAGGTAGACGAGCACTGCAGTCGGCCGCCCGGGGCTGGTGGCCGCCGCCCCTCGTGGGGGCGGCGGCCAGCGCCTGCGGCCTTCACCTGCCCTTCGGACTAGCGCATGTGCGGTGAAGGCACTTACTTACGTGCTGAGTTGCGGGTTGCGTGCCCGGCGGTCGGCCGGGCCGCCTGCTGCTACTGCTTGATGCCCACGGTGGCGAGGTCGATCTTGCCGAAGGACTCGTTGAAGAAGACGTTCGTCAGGCGCGGGTTGTGGTAGACGAGCGCCTTGTCGAAGTTGATCGGCAGGTAGAGCGCCTTGTCCATGACCTTCTTGTTGATCTCCGTGTAGATCGGAGCGGCGGCCTCCGGGGTGGCGGCGGCAGCGGCCTTGTCGAACAGGCCGTTGATCTCGGAGTCGTTGACCTCGGTGTAGTTGTTGTTGCCGTTCGGCAGGATGAACGATCCGTCGACCAGCGGCTGCAGGAAGCCCGCGCCGGAGTTGTAGTCGGCGCCCCAGCCCATGACGATGATGCCGTAGCCCTTCTTCTTCACGTTCTCGGGCGAACCGATCGTGGAGGAGGAGAGCTTGCCGTCGAACTGGTCGATCGTCGCCTTGATGCCGACCTTGGCGAGCGAGGCCTGGAGGGACTCGGCCGTCTTCACCTCGGGGGCGCGGTTGTTGCGCACGGCGATGACGGTCTCGAAGCCGTCGGGCTTGCCACAGGCCTTGAGGGCCTCCTTGGCCTTGGACTCCTGCGGCTTGCCCTTGGTCAGGCCGAAGGGGTCGTAGCTCTTGTCCGAGCCGGGGACGCCGGCCGGCAGCATGTTCGCGCCGAGGTCACCGCTGGTCGGGCCGCCGCGGGCGGTCTGGAGGGACTTCGGGTCGGCCGCGTAGATGACGGCCTTGCGGCACTCGATGTTGTCGAACGGCGCGACCGTCTGCGGGAAGGCGAAGTAGCGGATGTAGCCCGTGAACGGGTTGTCCGAGTTGGCCTTGAGCTTCGCGTCCTTGAGGATCTTGTTCTTCGCGGCCTGCTGGACACCGGTGCCGTCGACGGCCATGTCGATGTCGCCCGAGAGCAGGCGCTGGTCCATGTCGTCCGGGTTGGTGGTGACCGTGAAGGAGACCTTGTCCGGCAGACCCTTGCGGATCGGGTCCGTCTTCGGGTCCCAGTTCTCGTTGCGGACGAAGGTCGCGCCCTTGCCGGCGGTGAAGCTCTCGACCTTGTAGGGGCCCGTGGACACCGGCTTGTTGGTGTACGTGGCACCCGTGTCCTTGCCCACCGGGACCGGCGAGGAGGACGGCATGGCCAGCAGGTAGCTGAAGTCGGAGTTGGCGCTCGCCAGGTTGAAGACGATCGTCTTGTCGTCCGGCGTCTCGACCGTCTTCAGACCCATCTTGTTCGGGTCGGTGTCCTTGTAGGGGCCGGGGTACTTCTGGCCCTGGTCCAGGAGGTCGATGAGGTAGGTCGGGCCGCCGGACAGCACGTCCTGCGCGAAGACGCGCTCGACGCCGTACTTGATGTCCTTCGAGGTGATCGGCGTGCCGTCCTCGAACTTCACCCCGTCCTTGAGCTTCAGGGTGTAGGTCTTGCCGTCGTTGCTGATGACCGGCAGGGCCTCGGCGAGGTCGGGGACGACCTTCGTGCCGTCCTTGCCCGGCTTGGCGTCGTAGGCCAGCAGGCTGCGGACGTAGAGGCGCTGCATGTTCCAGACGAAGCCGTAGTAGGCGCGCGCCGGGTCGAGGTAGTCGACGTCCTGCGGGGACCAGAGCTTGAGCTCGCCGCCCTTGGCGTCGGAGGGGTTGATCACGGCGGTGGCGGCGCCGCTGTAGCCCTTGCCGCTGTCGCCGTCGGCCTTGTCGTCCTTCTTCGCCCCGTTGTCACCGCACGCGGCGGTCATCGAGAGCGCGGCGATCACGGCGGTGATCGCAAGGGCCTGCTTTCTGCGGGTCACGTTGTCCAACCTCCATAGGTGGTGAATCGAAGAAGCGGTTCAGCTGCCCTTGGGGTCGAGTGCGTCACGCAGCCCGTCCCCGAAGAGGTTGAACGCCAGGACGGTGATGAAGATCGTCATACCGGGAACCACCATGTACATGGGGTCGTCCTGGTAGATGGGGACGGCGTCGGAGAGCATCTTTCCCCAGGAAGCGGTGGGCGGCTTGACGCCGGCACCGAGGAAGCTGAGGGCCGCTTCGGTCAGGATGTTGGTCGGGATGATCAGCGTGGCGTACACGAGGATCGGTGCGACCAGGTTGGGCAGCAGCTCCTTGAGGAGGATGTAGCCGCGCCCGGCTCCGAGGCTGCGTGCGGCCTCGACGTACTCGCGTTCCCGCAGGGAGATCGTCTGGCCCCGGACGATGCGGCCGATGTACGGCCAGCCGAAGAAGCCGATGACGAGGATGAGCACGCCCATCCGCACGCCGGAACCCTCGAACCCCCACAAGGAGTTGGGGACCACGGAGACCAGGGCGATGGTGAACAGCAGCTGGGGGAAGGCCAGCAGCAGGTCCATCAGGCGGCTGATGATGCCGTCCACCCAGCCGCCGAGGAAGCCGGCGAGGGCGCCCAGGAGGCTTCCCAGGACGACCGAGACGAAGGCCGCCAGGAAGGCGACGACCAGCGAGATGCGGGCGCCGTAGACGATCCGGCTGAACACGTCGCGCCCGTTGGTCGGTTCGACGCCCAGCAGGAAGTCGGAACTGATGCCGCCGAAGGAGCCGAGCGGCGTGCCCAGGTCCGGGTCGATCATGTCCTCGTGGAACTCGTTGGGGTCGTGGCCCAGCAGGTTCACGATCAGCGGCGCGAAGACCGCCACCAGGATCAGGAGGATCACGATCACGCCGCCGGTGAGCGCGACCTTGTCGCGCTTGAGCCGCATCCAGGCGATGCGGCCGGGCGAGCGGCCTTCGATGGCCTTGGCAGGGACTTCGGCTACGGACACGGGTGCGGGTGTTTCCGCGCTCGTGTCGTGCAGTGGTGCCGTCATCGTGGTGGGGACCCCTCTCGGCCGACGGGTGGGTCGGCCCATGCCCGCCGCTGTGGCGGCGTTGGTGCGGAGTGGCGCTCCAGTGCTCGGGGCACGTGAACGCGTACGAGGTGCGAGGTGCTGGCAGTGCGGCCGTGCTGTGGGTGGAGCAGGGTGCGGTGCGTGCGGTGCGGTGCGGCTGAGGTGCGGGAAGTGCGGAAGCGCCGCGTCGGGACGAGCGGCGAGGTCCACGTGCCGAACCGCGTCCTGGAGGACTGACCGGCTCTTGGGTGGGGAGTCTTCATCGGGCGCTCGACCAGCCGCCAGACCCGCAGATGAATGGATGCGCAACCGTGATCTGACGCCCTGATTCCCGTTATCCGGACTCCGCTCACGGCTCAGCGGAGCAAGACCGTCCGTTCGGTACGCAAACGGACATCACGGCCAACTCTGGGGACGAGTACGCCAATTGGGCGCCCACTTGCGGCGATATCCGGACAAGACGAAGGCCGCCGGGAACCGTGGTTCCCGGCGGCCCGTGGTCCGTCGGAGGGGGCTGTCCCAGACTGCGGGCGCACCCCGGAAATCCCTGTAGGAAGCTCGGGGAAAGCGTCCCCGGGGCGCCCGCGGGAGCTCAGTAGGCGGCCGCCTGCCCCTCGCGGTCGTAGAAGGGCCGGGTCTGCGCGCGCAGCCACATCGCCACCGGGTCGTGCTCGTCCGCGAGCGCGACCGTGCACACCGGGACCCCCTCGGGCACGGCGCCGACCGACTGGCGCATCATCTCGCGTACGGATTCCAGCGCGTGCGGCGAGGCGTCGTACAGGTCGAGCCCCACCGCCAGGTACGCGGACCCCAGCGAGGGCTGCACCCAGGCGCGACGCAGCGACCTCACGGCCGGCGTGCGGTGCGCGTGCTGGGTCAGCAGCCCGTAGAACTGCGGGAGCTCCAGGGACGGCTCGGACAGCCGCAGCGGCCCCGCCGGCATCCGGTCCAGGCCGGTGGCGACCCGGCGCAGGTCGGCCCAGGGGATGCCGAGGCCGCCGCCCTGGGCGTGCGGGTTGACCCACAGCCCCCAGCGGTCCGGGTAGAGGGCGCGGGCGATGTCCCGGCCCGTGACCACCTCGTAGCCCCGGTTCCAGCCGCTCGCGGCCAGCTCCTGCGGGGAGGTCACGCAGGGGGCGTAGCCCAGCCCCTCGACCTCCATGCCGCCGTACTGGGCGTCCGGTGAGCCCGGCTGCCCCTGCCACAGGAGCATCCACAGCCTGCCCTCGGCGAGGGCGTGCAGGAATGACTCATAGCTCTCATAGCGCCCGGGAGTCACCTGGCGCAGCATGTGCTCGACCTGCCCGGCCGCGGCCGTGCCTGACGCACTCACCCGGTACCCCTCTTCGTCTTCGTCCGCCCGTCGTCCACACGTCCCGACCAGCTTAAGCGGCGCTACGGCAGGTAGAAGGGGCGTACGCGCTCACGAATCCACTCCGTGACCGGGTCCTCGGCGGCGTCCAGCAGGATCAACTGCACGGGCCAGGGCGCCGGTACGCGGCCCAGGGCGCGGCCGAGCGCCTCCAGCGGGGCGTCGCGCAGTGCGGGATCCCATCCCAGCAGGCGGACACCGATGTAGAGCTGGGGCTCGCCGCCCTCGACGCTGGCAAGGCAGCGGTGGGCGGACGCCACGGCGCCGGTGGCCCGGAACTCCTCGGCCGCGGCCGCGAGGAAGTCGACCGGGTCGTCCTGCCAGTCGGGCTCGAAGAGCCGGACGCGGGCGCCACCCGCCGGACCGTCGAGCTCGGTGCGGCCGGCGCGGCAGAGCTCCGCGACGGCGGCCGGGGGGAGCGGGACCCCGACGGCGCCCTCGGGGTTCACGGCGATGCCGAGCTGCGGGGGCAGGCCGCGGGCGAACTCGACGGCGGGGGCGACCGCGAAGTCCATGGCGGGGCCGGCGGCGATGCGGAACTGGGCCTCCGAGCTGTAGACGGGGACGTACGCGGCGCCGTCGATCAGCATCGTGGGGAGGTCGAGGGAGGCGCTGTCGGGGCCGCCGCCGTTCGGCAGCGGCACCCAGACCTGGCCGCGGCCGAGCGCGTCGATGATCCGCGGGCCGGCGTCCGCCTGGCCGAGCGCCGCCCCGAGCACCTGCTCCAACTCGTTCGCCGGCCAGCCGTTGCCTTGCGCCTGCATCTGCCTGTGCCTCCGTGTGGTCGCGCCCTGTGTGCCCCCGAGGCTATCGGGGCCGGGCGCGCGGTGGAGCGCCGGTCCGGTGTGCGGGCTCCCGCCGCGCGGGCGGCCGTCAGTCCCGCCGGCCGGGTCAGGGGCCGAAGGTGATCCGGGTGACGGCGGCGGCCGAGGGGCGGTCCAGGAGGGTGACCGAGGCGCAGCCCCGCGGGGTGCGGCCCGCTTCCGCGGAGCGCAGGAGGCGCGAGACCGCCCCCCGGTGCCGCGCGAAGGCGTACGCCGACACCCGCCGCCCCCGGACCGCCTGCCCGGACAGCGCCTCCTCGGCGGTGGTGTCCAGCAGCAGCAGGTGCAGCCCCCGCCCCCGCCGCCGGGCGAAGGCGGCCAGCAGGCCCCGCACCCACGGCTGGGTGCCGCAGTCGTGGACCACCACAGAGGCGCCGGAGCGCAGCTCGCGCCACAGCCCCCCGTAGTGGGCGGCGCGGACCAGCGGCCGGTACACCGCGTACGGCAGGCGGGACGGCATCCGGCGCTCCCACCGCTCGCGGGTGTCCTGCGAGTCGATGGCGGCTTCGGCGGCCCGCTTGATCAGGGTGCTCTTGCCGCCGCCGGGCAGCCCGGACACCACGACGATGTCCCCGGCGGCGTAGCTCAGCCGGTGCGGCCGCGCGGACCGTCCGCGCAGGTCGCGGACGGGGCCGCCGGCGGCCGGCGCGGACCGGGCGGTGCTCCGCCGCTGCGGGGCCGCCCCGACCGCGCCTGTAGTCGTCGCCACTCCGAGTCTCCGCACAGTGATCGTCTCCCCCGAATCGGGCCGCGGGGGCCCCATGCCCGCCCCGTGTAAAGAGACGGTAATCCGACGGCCACGGTTGCGGCCGGGCATTCCACGGCGCGGACGGCCGGCCCCGTCCGGACCGCACGTTCTTCCGGGCCCCACTGCCCTCCCCGGGCCGTCCCGTGCAATGATGTGCGCCATCTGGACACCAAACTGCATACCGGCCGCTTGAATCCGCGCGGGAGAGTCCCGGCAGGCCGCGAGGCCGTGCCCGGGCGCCGAAGGAGCAAGTACCTCCCTTGAATCTCTCAGGCCCCGTACCGCGTGGATGAGGCAGATCTGAAAAGCGAGCCCCGCCGCGTCCGTCCCCGACGGCCGCCCGGCGCGTGCTCCACCCAAGGTGCAAGTCGGCGTTCCCCCTGGCGGGAACTCTCGGCGAACCTCTCAGGTTCCGATGACAGATGGGGAGGAACCTCCTCGTCATGTCATGCCCTGGGACCCGGGAGCCACACCCATGAGCACTGCCCCCCGCCTGACCGCGCTCGACGCGCTGCACCGCTCGCTCGGTGCCACCATGACCGACTTCGCGGGCTGGGACATGCCGCTGCGCTACGCCAGTGAGCGCGACGAGCACAACGCCGTACGCACCAAGGCCGGCCTCTTCGACCTGTCGCACATGGGCGAGATCACCCTGACCGGCCCGGAGGCCGTGAAGGCGCTGGACTACGCGCTGGTCGGGAACATCTCCACCGTCGGTGTCGGCCGCGCCCGCTACACGCACATCTGCCAGGAGGACGGCGGGATCCTCGACGACCTGATCGTCTACCGCCTGGGCGAGACCGAGTACATGGTCGTCGCCAACGCCTCCAACGCCCAGGTCGTGCTGGACGCGCTCACCGAGCGCGCGGCCGGCTTCGACACCGAGGTCCGCGACGACCGTGACGCGTACGCGCTGATCGCCGTCCAGGGCCCGGAGTCCCCCGGCATCCTGAAGTCCCTCACGGACGCCGACCTGGACGGCCTGAAGTACTACGCCGGCCTGCCGGGCACCGTCGCGGGCGTACCCGCGCTGATCGCCCGTACCGGCTACACCGGCGAGGACGGCTTCGAGCTGTTCGTCTCCCCCGCTCACGCCGTGGAGCTGTGGCAGGCGCTGACCGAGGCGGGCAAGGACGCCGGTCTGGTGCCGGCCGGCCTGTCCTGCCGCGACACGCTGCGCCTGGAGGCGGGCATGCCGCTGTACGGGCACGAGCTGACGACCGCGCTGACCCCCTTCGACGCCGGGCTGGGCCGGGTCGTGAAGTTCGAGAAGGAGGGCGACTTCGTCGGCCGCGCCGCCCTGGAGGCCGCCGCCGAGGTCGCCGCCACCAAGCCGCCGCGCAAGCTGGTCGGCCTGGTCGCCGAGGGCCGCCGCGTCCCGCGCGCCGGCTTCCCCGTGGTCGCGGGCGGCGAGGTCATCGGCGAGGTGACCTCGGGCGCCCCCTCCCCCACCCTGGGCAAGCCGATCGCGATGGCGTACGTCGACGCGGAGCACGCCGCGCCCGGCACCTCCGGCGTCGGCGTCGACATTCGCGGTACGCATGAGCCGTACGAGGTCGTGGCCCTGCCCTTCTACAAGCGGCAGAAGTAGCCCTCGTACCGGGTCCCCCCGTCTCAGCACGCAAGACCACCGTTCGTATCCACCTCCCCGCATCCAGGAGAATCAGGTCATGAGCAACCCCCAGCAGCTGCGTTACACCAAGGAGCACGAGTGGCTGTCGGCCGTCGAGGACGGCGTCGCGACGGTCGGCATCACGGAGTTCGCGGCCAACGCGCTCGGTGACGTCGTCTACGCCCAGCTCCCCGAGGTCGGCGAGACCGTCACCGAGGGCGAGACCTGTGGCGAGCTGGAGTCGACCAAGTCGGTCAGCGACCTGTACTCCCCCGTCTCCGGTGAGATCACGGAATTCAACCAGGACGTCGTGGACGACCCGTCGCTGGTGAACTCCGCCCCGTTCGAGGGTGGCTGGCTGTTCAAGGTGCGCCTGTCGGAGGAGCCGAAGGACGCGCTCTCCGCCGACGAGTACGCCGCGCTCACCCACTCCGACAACTGACACCCCAGGGGCCCTGAATGTCCGTTCTGAACACCCCCCTCCACGAGCTCGACCCCGACGTCGCCGCCGCCGTCGACGCGGAGCTCGCGCGCCAGCAGTCGACCCTGGAAATGATCGCGTCGGAGAACTTCGCTCCGGTCGCCGTCATGGAGGCCCAGGGCTCGGTCCTGACCAACAAGTACGCCGAGGGCTACCCGGGCCGCCGCTACTACGGCGGCTGCGAGCACGTCGACGTGGTCGAGCAGATCGCGATCGACCGCATCAAGGCGCTGTTCGGCGCCGAGGCCGCGAACGTCCAGCCGCACTCGGGTGCGCAGGCCAACGCCGCCGCGATGTTCGCGCTGCTGAAGCCGGGCGACACGATCATGGGCCTGAACCTGGCCCACGGCGGTCACCTGACCCACGGCATGAAGATCAACTTCTCCGGCAAGCTCTACAACGTGGTCCCGTACCACGTCGGCGAGGACGGCCAGGTCGACATGGCCGAGGTCGAGCGCCTGGCCAAGGAGTCCAAGCCGCAGCTGATCGTCGCCGGCTGGTCCGCGTACCCGCGCCAGCTGGACTTCGCCGCGTTCCGCCGGATCGCGGACGAGGTCGGCGCGTACCTGATGGTCGACATGGCGCACTTCGCCGGCCTGGTCGCCGCGGGTCTGCACCCGAACCCGGTGCCGCACGCCCACGTCGTCACCACCACCACGCACAAGACCCTCGGCGGTCCGCGCGGCGGTGTCATCCTGTCGACGCAGGAGCTGGCCAAGAAGATCAACTCCGCGGTCTTCCCGGGCCAGCAGGGCGGTCCGCTGGAGCACGTGATCGCGGCCAAGGCCGTCTCCTTCAAGGTCGCGGCCTCGCCGGAGTTCAAGGAGCGCCAGGAGCGCACCCTGGAGGGCGCGAAGATCCTCGCCGCCCGCCTGGTCCAGGACGACGTCAAGGCCGTGGGCGTGGACGTCCTCACCGGCGGCACCGACGTGCACCTGGTCCTGGTCGACCTGCGCGACTCGGAGCTGGACGGCCAGCAGGCCGAGGACCGCCTCCACGAGGTCGGCATCACGGTCAACCGGAACGCCATCCCGAACGACCCGCGGCCGCCGATGGTCACCTCGGGCCTGCGGATCGGTACGCCGGCCCTCGCGACCCGCGGTTTCGACGCCGAGGCCTTCACCGAGGTCGCCGAGATCATCGCGCAGGCGCTGAAGCCGGAGTACGACGCCGCCGACCTCAAGGCGCGCGTCTCGGCCCTGGCCGCGAAGTTCCCGCTGTACCCGTCGCTCTAGGCGCGGTTTCCGGGGCCCGGCCTTGTTCTCCACAAGGCCGGGCCCTTTCCATGACCGCAACCCGGCACCGGAACGCGATCCGGCTCACGCCTGACGGCCCCGTCCGGGAGGCGAACCGTTCATCTCCACGCGTTACGCTCGTCTGCCGGACAAAATCCGCAGATCCCCCTTCTTGATCACCACACCCCTGCCCCCTCCCCACCCCACGAGCAGACAAGGGAGTCCGCCAGTGGCCATCTCCGTCTTCGACCTCTTCTCCATCGGCATCGGCCCGTCCTCCTCCCACACGGTCGGCCCGATGCGCGCGGCGCGCATGTTCGTGACGCGGCTGAAGAAGGACGGCGTCCTCGCCCAGACCGCCGCCGTGCGGGCGGAGCTCTTCGGCTCCCTCGGCGCGACCGGCCACGGCCACGGCACGCCCAAGGCGGTCCTGCTGGGCCTGGAGGGCCACTCCCCCCGCACCGTGGACGTCGAGTCCGCCGACGACGAGGTGGAGCGCATCCGCAAGAGCGGCAAGCTGCGGCTGCTGGGCGCGGAGATAGGCGGTGCCCACGAGATCGACTTCGACGAGCCGAGCCAGCTGATCCTGCACCGCCGCCGCTCGCTGCCCTACCACGCGAACGGCATGACCCTCTTCGCGTACGACGCCTCCGGCGCGCCGCTGCTGGAGAAGACGTACTACTCCGTGGGCGGCGGCTTCGTCGTGGACGAGGACGCGGTCGGCGAGGACCGGATCAAGCTCGACGACACCGTGCTGAAGTACCCCTTCCGCTCCGGTGACGAGATGCTGCGCCTGGCGAACGAGACGGGCCTGTCGATCTCCTCCCTGATGCTGGAGAACGAGAAGGCCTGGCGCACCGAGGAGGAGATCCGCGAGGGCCTGCTGGAGATCTGGCGCGTCATGCAGTCCTGCGTCTCGCGCGGCATGTCCCGCGAGGGCATCCTCCCGGGCGGCCTGCGCGTCAAGCGCCGCGCCGCGTCCACGGCGCGCCAGCTGCGCACCGAGGGCGACCCGATGATGCACCGCAGCGAGTGGACGACGATCTACGCGATGGCCGTCAACGAGGAGAACGCCGCGGGCGGCCGCGTCGTCACCGCGCCCACGAACGGCGCCGCGGGCGTCCTGCCGGCCGTCCTGCACTACTACGTGAACTTCGTGCCCGGCGCGGACGAGGACGGCGTGGTCCGCTTCCTGCTGGCCGCCGGGGCGATCGGCATGCTCTTCAAGGAGAACGCCTCGATCTCCGGCGCCGAGGTCGGCTGCCAGGGCGAGGTCGGCTCGGCCTGCTCGATGGCGGCCGGTGCCCTCGCCGAGGTGCTGGGCGGCACCCCCGAGCAGGTCGAGAACGCCGCCGAGATCGGCATGGAGCACAACCTCGGCCTGACCTGCGACCCGGTGGGCGGCCTGGTCCAGATCCCCTGCATCGAGCGCAACGGCATGGCCGCCGTCAAGGCCGTCACCGCCGCGAAGATGGCGATGCGCGGGGACGGCAGCCACAAGGTCTCCCTCGACAAGGTCATCAAGACCATGAAGGAGACCGGCGCCGACATGAAGATCAAGTACAAGGAGACGGCGCGCGGCGGCCTCGCGGTCAACGTCATCGAGTGCTGATCAGCGACGTGCGCGCATGATCACCGGGCCCGTCCTCCCTCCGGGAGGGCGGGCCCTTCGCACGCCCGTGCTCCGCGGGCGCGGTGGCCGAAAAGAGGCCCTGCGGCCCGGTGGCTCGGGACCTTCGGCCCCGCGCCGCTCCCCCGGGCCGGGGATAGCGTGCCGGGAGGGGCGCGGGAAGGACCCACGCGCGACGAGAGGCAGCCGCCGATGGCCACCACCACCGAACACAGACTCCTGCCGCTGCGGCTGGAAGCCGCCCCCCTGTCCGTGCCCCTGACCGGCCGGTTCACCTACCGCACGGACCGCCCGTACGAGGTGGCCGTGGACTTCCGGGGCGCCGGGACGCACCTCGCCCGCTGGGTGTTCTCGCGGGAGCTGCTGCTCGACGGGCAGAACACCGCCACCGGCGAGGGCGACATACAGGTGTGGCCCCGCTGGAGCGGCTCGGAGCCGCGCGTCCTGCTCGGCTTCAGCAACGGCGAGCAGAGCTGCGTGGTCTCCGCCCGCGCCAAGGACGTGCGCGAGCTGTGCCGGCGGATGACGGAGCTGGTGCCGCGCGGGCAGGAGCGGCGCCACTACGACCTGGACGCCCAGCTGAGCGCGCTGCTGACGTTCTGACGCGGCGGGCGCACGCCCGCGGGAACCGGTCGCGGCCCGGCGCTGTCTTATGAGATGACAGGCAAGTCCCCGTCTCACGGAACCGGGGAGACATCATGCGTCACCCGCACCGCCGCCGGATCGTGGCCCTCGCCACGGGTGCCCTGCTCACCGCCGGGCTCGCGCTCTCCGCGTCGCCGGCCTCCGCAGCCACCACGACCACCCGCACCCAGACGCCGCTCGTCGTCAATGCCCGCTGGGGCGGGCACTGCACGTACGACCGGTTCGTGATCGACCTCCAGGGCTACGTGCCCCCGGTCACCGTCACTCCCGTGTCCGAGCTCGTCTACGACGGCTCGGGCAAGCCCGTCCCGCTGGCCGGGAAGTACTTCCTGGAGATCCGCCTGCACCCGGCCGCCGGGCACGACGACGCGGGGCAGAACGTCTACCAGGGGCCCAGGCTCCAGAAGATCTACCTCAGCAAGCTCAAGGGCATGGCCATGACCGGCGACTACGAGGGGTACGTGACCTTCGGCGCCGCCTTCGACACCAAGCCGACCTGGAACACCTCCGTCCTGCACTCGCCCGAGCGGCTCGTGCTGGACTTCCCGCACCCCAACACCTGCTGACCCGCTCGGGGCCCCGGAGCCGCCCGGCTAGCGGTGTTCGGGGTTGGGGAAGTCGAAACGGCAGCCGGCGTCCCACAGGGACCGCTGGTTGCCGTGGGCCGGCATGCCCCCGGCGCGCTTGAGGAGCGCCGCCAGGTGCATCAGGTTCCACGACATGAACGTGGTGTTCCGGTTGGTGAAGTCGTTCTCCGGGCCGCCCGAGCCCGGGTCCAGGTAGGAGGGGCCGGGGCCGGCCTCGCCGATCCAGCCCGCGTCGGCCTGGGGCGGGATCGCGTAGCCGAGGTGCTGGAGGCTGTAGAGGATGTTCATGGCGCAGTGCTTGACGCCGTCCTCGTTCCCCGTGATCAGCGCTCCGCCGACCCGCCCGTAGTAGGCGTACTGCCCCGCCCCGTTCAGCAGGGAGGAGCAGGCGTAGAGACGCTCGATGACCTGCTTCATGACGGAGCTGTTGTCGCCGAGCCAGATGGGGCCGCACAGCACCAGGATGTCGGCGTCCATGATCTGGCTGTACAGGACCGGCCACTGGTCGCTCTCCCAGCCGTGGTCGGTCATGTCCGGCCAGACGCCGGTGGCGATGTCGTGGTCGACGGCGCGGATCAGCGAGGTACGGGCGCCCGCCGATTCCATGACGGCCCGGCTCCGCGCGATCAGGCCCTCGGTGTTGCTGGTCTCGGGAGAGCGTTTGAGGGTGCAGTTGACGTAGACGGCGGAGAGGTCCTCGTACCGGGGGCTGTCGTCGGCGGCCATGCCCTCCACCGTGCCGGGCGTCCGGTGGGCCGGCCAGCGGGCCTGGCCCGTACGGGTGTGCCGGGAGCGGGCGGCCGGCCGCCGGATCGGTCCGGGTTGTGACGGTCCGTGCGGGCGACTAGGGTCATCTGGCCTTGGTGTTCGGGAAACCGGTGCAAGACCGGTGCGGCCCTCGCCACTGTGATCGGGAAGTCCGGCTCCACTCCCCTGCGGGAAGCCACTGGGCCCGCGCGGGACACCGCACGGCCCCGGGAAGGCGGAGCCAGGGCATCAGTACCCGTGAGCCAGGAGACCGGCCGGGGCGCGTCGTCCATCCACGAGGTGCTGGAGAGGTCTCCCAACCCATGCATATAGCCGAGGGGTTCCTGCCCCCTTTGCACGCGGCCGCCTGGGGCGCCGCGTCCGCCCCCTTCGTCGTCCACGGGGTCCGCGCGCTGACCCGCGAGGTGAAGGCGAACCCGGAGAGCACGCTGCTGCTCGGGGCGTCCGGTGCGTTCACGTTCGTCCTGTCCGCCCTGAAGATCCCCTCCGTGACGGGCAGTTGTTCGCACCCGACGGGGACGGGGCTCGGGGCCATCCTCTTCCGGCCGCCGATCATGGCGGTGCTCGGCACCATCACGCTGCTCTTCCAGGCGCTGCTGCTGGCCCACGGCGGACTCACCACGCTGGGCGCCAACGTCTTCTCGATGGCCATCGCCGGGCCCTGGGCCGGCTACGGGGTCTACCGGCTGCTGCGGAAGGCCGGCGCGCCGCTGATGGTGACCGTCTTCTTCGGCGCGTTCTTCGCCGACCTGGTCACCTACTGCGTCACCTCCGTCCAGCTGGCGCTGGCCTTCCCCGACCCGGCGAGCGGCTTCCTGGGCTCACTGGAGAAGTTCGCGGGCATCTTCGCCCTCACCCAGATCCCGCTCGCCGTCAGCGAGGGACTGCTGACGGTCCTCGTGATGCGGCTGCTGATGCAGTCCAGCACGTCGGACCTGGTCCGGCTCGGGGTCGCGAAGCTGACCGGCGGCAAGCAGGCGAAGCCGGAGGCGGCCCTCTGATGAGCAGGAACGCGAAGATCAACACCCTGCTGCTGCTCCTGGTCGCGGCGCTGGCCGTGATCCCGCTCGCGCTGGGGCTCGGCGACGGCAAGGAGGAGCCGTTCACCGGCGCCGACGCACAGGCGGAGGCGGCCATCACCGAGCTGAAGCCGGACTACGAGCCCTGGTTCGCCCCGCTGTACGAGCCCCCGTCGGGCGAGGTCGAGTCGGCGCTCTTCGCCCTCCAGGCGGCGCTCGGGGCGGGCGTGCTCGCCTACTACTTCGGCGTACGCAAGGGCCGCCGCCAGGGCGCGGCGCAGGCCCTCGCGCGGGCCGCGGCCGGGGCACCGGAAGCCGCCGGGGCACCGGAGGCCGGGCGGACCGGCCCGGCCCGGGAGTCGTAGGCGGTGCTGCCGATCGACGTGGCGGCGCACTCCAGCCGCTGGCGGGGCCGCCACCCCCTGGAGAAGGCCCTGCTGGGGCTCGGGCTCACGGTCACCGCGGTGTGCCTGCCGCCCTGGCCGGGCGGCCCGCTGGTGGCCGCCGCGACCCTGGCCGTGCTGCTCGGGCCGGCCGGCGTGGCCGGGCGGCAGCTGTGGCGGGCCTTCCGGGTCCCGCTGGGCTTCTGCGTGACCGGGGCGCTGCCGCTGCTGGTGTCGGTGGGCGGCCCGGACGGGTTCCTCGCCCCGGCCCCGGACGGGCCCCGGCACGCGGCGGAACTGCTGCTGCGCACCTCGGCGGCCTCCCTCGGGGTGCTGCTGTTCGCCTTCACGACGCCGGTCTCGGACGTGCTGCCGCGGCTGGTGCGGGCCGGGGTGCCGGCGCCCGTGGTGGACGTGGCCCTGGTGATGTACCGGATCGGTTTCCTGCTGCTGGACTCGACGGCCCGGGTCCGGCGCGCCCAGGCGGCCCGGCTGGGGCAGGCAGGCCGGGCGGCGGTGTGGCGCTCGCTGGCCGGGCTCGCGGCGACCTCGTTCGTCCGGGCCTTCGACCGCGCGGCCCGGCTCCAGGAGGGGCTGGCGGGACGCGGTTACGACGGCGCGCTGCGGGTGCTGGTGCCCGAAGCGGCGCTGTCGTGGCGGTTCCTGACGGGGTCCGCCGCCCTGCTGACCGCCCTGGTCGCGGGGACCCTCGTACTGAAGGAGCTGTGGCTGTGACCCCGTTGGTGGAGCTGGTCGGCGCGGGATACGCGTACGAGGACGGCCCGGCCGTGCTGTCGGGGGTGGACTTCGCCATCGCCGAGGGCCGTGCGCTGGTGCTGCTCGGCCGCAACGGCAGCGGCAAGACCACGCTGATGCGGCTGCTGAGCGGAGGCCTGCGGCCCGGCTCGGGGACGCTGCGGCTCGGCGGCGCCGAGGTGGCGTACGACCGCAAGGGCCTGGTCCGGCTGCGCGCCTCGGTGCAGCTGGTGGTGCAGGACCCGGACGACCAGCTCTTCGCGGCCTCCGTGGAGCAGGACGTGTCCTTCGGCCCGATGAACCTGGGGCTGCCGGCGGCGGAGGTCCGCGAGCGGGTGGACGGCGCGCTGGCCGCGCTGGACATCACCGCGCTGCGGGACCGCCCGACGCACCTGCTGTCGTACGGGCAGCGCAAGCGCGCGGCCATCGCGGGCGCGGTGGCCATGGCCCCGCGGGTGCTGATCCTGGACGAGCCCACGGCCGGGCTCGACCCGGACGGGCAGGAGCGCCTCCTGGACGTCCTCGCGGGGCTGCGCGCGGCCGGCACCACGGTGGTCATGGCCACCCACGACGTGGACCTCGCGGTGCGCTGGGCGGACGACGCGGCCGTGCTGACCCCGTCGGGGATCCGCACGGGCCCGGCGGCCGAGCTGCTCTCGGACCCGGAGCTGCTCGCGTCGGCGGGGCTGCGGTCGGCCTGGGCGCCGGTGGTCGCCGCGTTCCTGCGGGCGAAGGGGATGCTGGCGGACGGGGCGCCCGGGCCGCGGACCCCGCAGGAGCTCGCGGTGCTGGGCTCCTAGGATGGCCGCATGTCGCTGCCGCATGCCATTCTCACCGCGCTGATGGAGAAGCCCTCGTCGGGGCTGGAGCTGACCCGGCGGTTCGACAAGTCGATCGGCTACTTCTGGTCCTCGACGCACCAGCAGATCTACCGGGAGCTGGGGCGGCTGGAGGAGGCGGGGCTGATCCGGGCGCTGCCCAGCGAGGTGCCCGTGCGCGGGCAGAAGAAGGAGTACGAGGTGCTGCCCGACGGCCGCGCGGAGCTGACGCGGTGGGTGGACGAGAGCCAGGACCCGAAGCCGGTCAGGGACGCGCTGCTGCTGCGGATCCGCGCGGCGGCGGTGGTCGGGCCGCAGGGGCTGGGGCCGGAGCTGCGGCGCCATCTGGAGCTGCACCGGGCGCAGTTGGCCACGTACGAGGCCATCGAGGCGAAGGACTTCCCGGCGGGGCGGGACGCGGACGCGGACCGGCTGCGCCGGCTCGTGCTGCGCGGGGGCATCGCCCTGGAGGGTTTCTGGCTGAGCTGGCTGGAAGAGGCCCTGGCGGAGGTGGAGGCCCTGTCCGGGCCGGAGGGACCGGCGGCGGCGCCGGCGGGCGGTGCCTGACGCGCCCCCGCCCCGGCGGGCGGGGCGGAGGCGGACGCGCCGCGCCTACTTGTTCAGGGACGCCCAGAACTCGTCGAAGCTCATCAGCTTGTCGCCGTCGGTGTCCTTGGCGGCGATCACGGAGTCCGCGACCGCGGCGGTGACGTAGTGGTCACCCATCGCCTTCATGGCCGCGCTGTACTCGTCGGCCGTGACGAAGCCGTCACCGTTCACGTCGAACTTGTCGAACGTCGCCCGTGCGCTCTCGATGTCAGCCACTGGGTCCACCCCTTCTTGGTGCTTGTTGACCGGCTCAGGGTAGCGGCCCGGGGCGCGGGGGGCTCCTGCGGGTCCCGTTCCCCGGGGCACCGTCGCGCCGGCTACCGGAAGATGCCGGTGTGGCCGAGGGAGTAGCGGCCGGGCTGCGGGTACACGGCGAGGCCGTGGGGGCCGCCGCCGACCGGGATGCGGGCCAGCTGCTTGCCGGTGACGGTGTCGATCGCGTAGACCTCGGAGTTGTAGCGGCCTGAGAGCCACAGCACCTTGCCATCGGCCGAGACCCCGCCCATGTCGGGGCTGCCGCCGTCGGGCAGCTGCCACTTCTTGGTGAGGCGGTTCTCCTTGAAGTCGAAGACGGAGACGCTGCCCTCGCCGCGGTTGGAGACGTACATCTCCCTGGAGTCGCGGCTGACGTAGAGGCCGTGGCAGCCCTTGCCGGTGGGCAGCAGCTTGGGGACGTCGAACTTCTCCCCGCTGAGCACCCACATGCCGTGCGCCATCATGTCCGCGACGTAGAAGGTCTTCCCGTCGGGGGAGATCTTGACGTCCTGCGGCATGGCGCCCTCGAAGGGAAGCTTCTGCTGGCCGATCACCTCCATCTTCTCGGTGTCGACCTTGAGCAGTTCGCCGGAGAACTCGCAGCTGACGATGAAGTAGCGGCCGTCCGCGGAGAAGTCGGCGTGGTTGACGCCGGCGCAGGTGACGGGGACGGTCTTCACCCGGTCCATGGTGTGCGGATCGCGGAAGGCCAGCTCGCGGTCCATGGAGGCCATCACGACGGCGTACTTGCCGTTGGGCGTGAAGTACAGGTTGTACGGGTCGTGCACCTCGACGGGCTTGCCGGCCTCGCCGGTGGCCGGGTTGATCGGGGTGAGGGTGTGGCCGCGGTTGTTGTTGACCCAGAGGGTCTTCATGTCCCAGGAGGGCACCACGTGCTGCGGCTGCACGCCGACGGGGATGGTGTCGATGACCTTGTACGTGGCCGGGTCGATGACGGACACCGTGTTGGAGTTGGTGTTCGGGACGTAGACCCGGGACGGGAAGTCCTTGACCGCCGGGGAGAGCCTGTTCGGCCGGTCGGCGGCGTACACGTCGTGGGGGTCGAGCAGCGGGGGCATCCCGGCCAGGCCCGGCGGCACGGCCGGGACGGCCTTGGCGGGCTGCCTGGCGGGGCCCTTGGTGCCGAGCGCCTCGGCGGGGGCCTTGTCTGCCGATCCGCAGCCGGCCAGGGCGGCGAGGACCAGACCGGCCAGCAGGACGGTGGCCTTCCGGGGAAGGCGGGTGGTCTTCATGAGGTCAGCAGCTCCGTGGTGGTCACCGCGCGCAGTTCGCGGCGCGCGAGTTCTTCGAGGAGGGGCGGCATCGCGTCGACCGTGTCCGCGTAGCCGAAGTGCAGGCTCACCACCGATCCGGGCCGGATCGTCCCGGTGACGTTGCGGATGACGGCCGCCGCGCCGGGCGAGGTGAAGTCGAGGGAGTCCACGTCGTACGAGAGGACGTGCGGGTAGCCCGCCCGCTGGGCGAGGGTCCGGACGAGGGGCGTGGCGTACTGGGTCTGCGAGGGGCGGAACCAGCTGCCGATGGAGCCGGTGAGCCGCTTGAGGCGCTGGGCGCAGCCGGTGATCTCGGCGTAGGCCTCGGCCTCGGACATGCCGTTGATGGCGAGGTGGCGCTGGGTGTGGTTGCCGAGTTCGTGGCCGCCGTCCAGGATCCGCCGGGCCATGTCGGGGTGTTCGTCGAGCCAGCTGCCGATGGCCAGTACGGTGACCCGCGCGCGGGCCTCCTCCGCCGCGGCGAGTACGGCGCGGGCGGCGGCGGGGTCGCCGTTGCCGTGGAAGGTGAGGGCGACCCGGGGCCGGTCGCGGGGGCCGTGCGCGATCTCCACGGGCTGTCCCGGGATGCGGCGGGGCGCCGGGGCCGCGGGCGCCCGCCCGGCCGGGCGGGCGGGCTGGGCCGCGGTGGCCCGGACGGGTCCCGGCGCCGCCCGGCCGCCGCCCGCGCCGCAGGCCGTGGTGAGGGCGCCGGCGGCGGCCGCGGCGGCGCGCAGGGCGGTACGGCGGTCTGGATAACAGAGCACCCGCCCATTTAAGAGCCGGATCATCCTCAAGGTAATGATTGACCCAATTTGGGACTTCCGTCGAACGGGGGCCCAGAGCCGGGTGTCCGCTATGTGATCAACGATTTACACAGAGCGGTCGATATTTATTCGTTGATTGTGAGGCGAGTGGCCCATCTCACCTAGGATTTAGGTGGAAACTCTTGGGATATGCACACTTATGTCCGAGTCGGGACTTTTGGCATTTGGGCCCTCGTCTGCCATAGTCGGAACCACGGCTTCCCTTTGACCCGAGCGAAGTCACCCGCCGAGGATCACACACCCCACCGGTCCTCGGCGCACCCATGAAACCCCCGTAGCGCCCCACCTCGGCGACAGGGGGTTTCTGGCTTTCCGGGGCCGGTCAGCGGTCGGCGACCCGCATCTCGAACCAGGTGATCTTGCCGCGCGGCAGCAGGTCGGCGCCCCAGCGGTCGGAGAGCTTGTCGACGAGGAACAGCCCCCGGCCCGTCGTGTCCAGCTCGTGGACCGGCATCAGACAGGGCAGCCCACGCGAGGGGTCGCGCACCTCCACCCGGATCCAGCCGCGCCGCCGCAGCATCCGTAAGCCGAAAGAGCGGGCGCCGGTGTGGCGCACGGCGTTGCCGACGAGCTCCGAGACCAGGAGCACGGCGTGCTCGGAGATCTGCGGCGACAGCCCCCAGAAGCGGATGACCACGCTCTGGGTGAGCCGGCGGGCCGTGCTCGCGGACTCCGGCATGGACGGCAGGGTCACTTCCGCCTCTGCCGGGTTGCCGTACAACTCCAGCGCTTTGAGCCCCTGTTCGTCCTCGACCGCCGCCGTGAGCCGTACGGCCGAAGCGCTGCTGCGCTGCCGCGGCTGTTCCACACCCTCCAGGCCCGCCATGCACCCATCATGGACGGCCCGCGCGCCCGTCCGGGCCGTTCCGCAGGAATACACCCCCCGGAACCATGGATTCCGAGGGGGTCTCCCGGCATATGCGAAAGGCAACCGAAGGCTGCATGAACCACCCTGACCTGGGGTGACGTTCCGCTGCGCGGCGATCACCGTCAGTGGATCACCAGGTCCCCTTAAGGCTGCTTTAAGGCTGGGCTAATCCACCCGCAGGGGTTCCGTGCGGCCGTCTTCGAGCGCCCCTCAGACGAACTTGGCCTTGCCCGGGCCCTCTTCGACGAAGCTGCGCATGCCGCGCTCGCGGTCCTCGGTGGCGAACAGGCCCGCGAACCAGTTGCGTTCGATGGTCAGGCCGGTGTCGATGTCCGCCTCCAGGCCGGCGTCCACGCACTCCTTCGCGGCGCGCAGCGCGATGGCCGGGCCCTGGGCCAGCTTGGCGGCCCAGGCGTGAGCCTGCTCGTACACCTCGGCGGCGGGCACGACACGGTCCACCAGGCCGAGGGCGAGGGCCTCTTCGGCCCTGACCATGCGGCCGGTGAAGATCAGGTCCTTGGCCTTGGACGGGCCGATCAGCCGGGAGAGCCGCTGGGTGCCGCCCGCGCCCGGGATCAGGCCGAGCAGGATCTCGGGCTGGCCGAGCTTGGCGTTGTCGGCGGCGATCCGGTAGTCGGCGCACAGGGCGAGCTCACAGCCGCCGCCGAGGGCGTAGCCGGTGACGGCGGCGACGACGGGCTTGGGGATCCGGGCCACGGCGGTGAAGGCGTCCTGGAGTGCGCGGGACCGGGCGATCATGGCCGCGTGGTCCATGTTCTGCATCTCCTTGATGTCCGCGCCGGCCGCGAACACCTTCTCCCCGCCGTAGAGGACGACCGTGCGCACGTCGGCGCGGTCGGTGGCCTCCACGGCGAGCTCGCGCAGCCGGTCCTGGGTGGCGATGTCCAGGGCGTTCATGGGCGGGCGGTCCAGCAGGATGGTGCCGACGCCTTCGGAGACTTCGAGAGAGATGGTCATACGGGGAAGGTTAGCCGCGGTTAACGCGCGGTGGCCCGGTGCTGTGGGTCACAGCACCGGGCCACCGGCTCACGTACGCGGATCGGTTACTTGATCCACTCCGCCCAGTCCATGTTCCAGCCGTTGAGGCCGTTGTCCGGGGCGATCTGCTTGTCCTTGGAGTTCTTCACGACGACCACGTCGCCGATCAGCGACTCGTTGAAGAACCACGCCGCGGGGGTGTTGGGGTCGCCGGCGCCGCGCTCGTCCTCCAGGCCGACGCAGCCGTGGCTGACGTTCTCCGAGCCGAACGTGCTGGAGGGGGCCCAGTAGTTGCCGTGGACGAAGGTGCCCGAGGTCGACAGGCGCATCGCGTGCGGGACGTCCGAGATGTCGTACTCGCCGCCGAAGCCGACGGTGGCGCCGTTCATCCGGGTGACCTTGTACTTCTCGCTGATGACCATCTGGCCGTTGTAGGTGGTCGTCGACGGGGCGCCCGCGGTGATCGGGATGGTCTTGAGGACCTGGCCGTCGCGGACGACCTCCATCTTCTTGGAGGTGGCGTCGACGGTGGTGACCTGGGAGCGGCCGACGGTGAAGGTGACCGTGCGGGTCTGCTTGCCGTAGACGCCGGGGCGGCCCTCGACGCCGTCGAGCGCCATCTTCACGGTGACCTTGGTGCCCGCCGCCCAGTACTTCTCGGGACGGAAGTCGAGCCGGTCGTTGCCGAACCAGTGGCCCTCGATCGGCACGGACGGCTCGGCCGTGACGGTGATGGCCTTCTCGACGGCCTCGGTGTTGGTGATGCCGCGGGTGAAGTTGATGGAGACGGGCATGCCCACGCCGACGGTCGAGCCGTCCTCGGGCGTGTAGTGGCCCACGAAGGTGTTCTGCGGGGTCAGGGTGCTGAAGGTGGTGTCCTTGGCGGACTCGCGGCCGGCCTCGTCCTTGGCCACCGCGTGCACCTTGTACTCGGTGGCGGCGGCCAGGTTGCGGGCGGGCTCCCAGGTCGCGCCGTCGGCGGCCAGCTTGCCCTCGACCGCGTTGCCCTTGGTGTCGGCCACCGTCACGGTGGTCAGCTTGCCCCCGCTGCTGGTGATCTTCAGGACGCCGCTGGTGGCGACTTCCTTCGACCCGTCGTCCGGCTTGACGTTGACCACGGCCTTGGACGCCTCGGTGCCGGTCTTCGCCGTACCGCCACCGGCCTTGCCGTTGTCCCCGCCGCTGCCCCCGCCGTCGCCACCGCCGCTACAGGCGCTGGTCAGCAGCAGGACCGCCCCCAGCAGAACGGCCGGCAGACCGGTGCGGACGCGGCCGCGTATCGGCTGCAGGTTCACTCGTGTTCTCCCCATGTCCCCCGCGCACGGACAGTCGCGCGCTTGTCGACAGGAAATCACATGGGGAGATTACGAATAGGCACAGTCGTGTCACCGTTCCGTCCCAAGTGCCGGGGCGGGCGGGGTGTCAGGCCTTGCGGTCACCGCCCAGCGGCCACTGGCCCGGGTTCCAGCCGGGGCCCTCGTGGTCGGGACGCCCGTGGCCGGGTCCGTCGTGGCCGGGGCCCTCGTGGTCGGGACGGCCGTGCTCCGGCTTCCCCTGCTCGGGCTTGCCGTGGTCGGGCTTGCCGTGGTCCGGCTTGCCGTGGTCGGGCTCGTCCTTGCAGTGGCAGGTCTGGCCGTCGTGCACGCGCTTGTTGAGGAGGGTGACGGCGATCCGGTGGCCGGGTGTGCGCCCGTCCAGGGTCAGCGGGCCCGTCACCGGGTCGCGCGGCACCACGTAGCCGTCGGGGACGTCCACCTCGACCACGTAGTACGAGCCGTCCGGCAGCCCGTCGAAGGCGCAGACTCCGTCCCGGCCGGTGGTGCACTCGTCCCCGACCCGCTCGTCCGCGTCGTCCCCGGTGCGCTGAAGGCCCACGGCCCTGCCGGTCTCCCGCCAGAGCTCGAACTCCGCGCCGCGCAGCGGCCGCTTCGTCTTGGCGTCCTTCTTCAGCACCTTGATGACGCCGCCCGGGTCCTCGTCCGCCTTCCTGTTCGGGACGGTGACGATGACGTACTCCTCGGTCTCGCCCGGGTCCAGGTCGAAGGCGGTGACGGGGTCGCGGGGCCGTTCGTAGCCCGTCGGCAGGCCGACCTCCCGCCAGTAGTAGCGCTCGCCGACCGGCAGCTCGACCGTGCAGGTGCCCCGCTCGTCGGTCACGCAGGCGCCGTCGCCGAGGAGGGTGTCGGGGTTCGTCCCGGTCTGGAGGCCGGCGGTGCCGTTGCTCTCGCGCCACAGCTCGAAGCGGGCGCCCGGCAGCGGGTCGCCGGTGTCCTTGTCGATCTTGCGCAGCACGACCCGGGCGCTCTCGTCCGGCGGCACGGGGGTCCTGGTGTTCACGGCCGTCCAGCGCACCCCCTGGGTGGCGTTCTCGGCCGTCAGGACCAGCGTGTGGACGGGCTGCGCGGGGAGGTCGTAGCCGGTGGGCGGGGTGGTCTCGCGCCAGTGGTAGGTGCCGAGTTCCTCCTCGCGCGCGCAGATCCCGTCCGTGCCCGTGGTGCAGTCGGCGACCTTGGTGTCGGGGTTCGAGCCGGTGGCCTGGAGTCCGTCGACGCCGTTGGTCTCCTTCCACAGCTCGAACTTCGCCCCGGACAGGGCCCGGCCGTTCTCGTCGTGCTTGAGGACGGACACCGACCCCCGGGCCGGCGGTACGGGCGCGCAGTCGGGCAGGTCGCCGTTGAAGGGGTACGCGTGGAACTCCGCGCCCAGGCCGGTGGTCGCCGTGGGGCTGGTGTGGGTGACGCTGCCGGCGGTGAAGAAGCGGCCGTTCATGCCGATCACGGAGACGTCGGTGACCGACGCCTGCGGGCCGATCAGGACGCTGCCGCCGAGCTGCGCCGAGCCGGCGATGGTGGCGGTCTCCGCGTTGGGGAAGTTCCACAGCAGCCGCTCGCGCAGCCCGGCGGGCAGCAGGGCGTTGTTGACGCGCAGTGCGGGGCTCTCCCCGGTGACGTTGACCAGGACGGTGGCGTTCTCCGGGATCCCGGCGAAGCGCAGCGTCTGCTGCCGGCCGGAGGGGCCGGAGAGGTCGAAGTCCACGTTGAAGACCTGGAGGGGTGAGCGGCCGTCGCCGGTGAACACGGTTTCCTGGTCGCTGTACACGGCCCGGCCGGTGGCCGTGCGCGGGACTCCGGCGGGGAAGGCGTAGCAGGTGCTGGCGGTGGTGAGGGCGCCGCGCAGGCGGGTGTAGGGGTCGGCGGCGTCGGCGTCGTGGGTGCGGGTGCCGGTCACGTTGCCGGTGAGGGTGCCCGCGTAGCGGACGACGCCGCCGTCGGCGAGGAGGGTCTGGCCGGTGGCCACGGTGACGTCGCCGCCGGTGGTCAGGAAGTCCGATCCGTTCGGCGGGGGAACGCGGGAGCCGACGCCGGCGATGCCCACGTTGTAGACGCCGGCCGTCTTGTTCATGTCGAAGTCGCCGAGGACGACGACCTTGCCCTCGGCCTCGGCCGCGCCCCGCCGCACCAGCATGTCCCCGCCGACGAACACGTTGATGTTCTGGTCCCGGCCGGTGAAGTCGCGGTTGTTGGGGTCCGGCCAGGAGGACGGACAGGCCTCGCCCGGCTCCTTGCCCGGGATGCACGGCCCCAGGCCGCCCGGCAGCGGGGCCCTCAGCGTGCGTGCCGTGGCCGGCGGCTCGCCACCGGGGCCCGCCGCGAGGGCCGTGGGGGTCCCGGTGGCGAGTACGACGCCCACGGCCAGCCCGAGGGTCCAGTTCCTTGCTGACATGACACTCCGTCCGCTGTCTCGGCCACCTGCCCGCGCCGGTGGCCCTGACAGGCTGCGGGCGGGCTTCGGCGCGGCGTACGGAAGACACTCGGCGCGTACGGCATTCCGGTCTGACAATCACTCGATTGCACCGCTTCCCCGGGGTGCGGGGAGGGCCCGGGTGTGTCAGCCGATGGCGGAGCCCGCCACCCAGTCGGCCCAGGACATGTTCCAGCCGCCCAGTCCGTTGTTGGGGGCGACGGTCTTGTCCTGCGAGTTCACGACCTCCACCACGTCCCCGACCAGCGTCCGGTCGAAGAACCAGCCCGCCGGGGTGTCCGAGCCGCCGCCCTTGTCGTCGCGCAGGCCCACGCAGCCGTGGCTGGTGTTGGTGGAGCCGAAGGTGTCGGGGCTGGCCCAGTAGTTTCCGTGCAGGAAGGTGCCGGAGGCGGTGAGCCGCATGGCGTGCGGGACGTCCGGGATGTCGTACTCGCCCTTGCCGTCGTCGCTGGTGAAGCCGACGGTGGCGCCGTTCATCCGGGTCACGTCGAACATCTCCATCACCACCATCTTGCCGTTGTAGGTGGTGTTCTTCGGCGCTCCGGCGCTGATGGGGATGGTGGACAGCAGCTGCCCGTCCCGGCGGACCTCCATGGTGTGCGCCTCCGCGTCGACGGTGGAGACCTGCGAGCGGCCGACGGTGAAGCGGATGGTCTTGTCCTGGATGCCGTACGAGCCGGGTGCGCCCTCGATGTCGCGGAGCTTCATCTTCACGGTGACCTCGGTGCCGGCCTTCCAGTAGGTCTTGGGCCGGAAGTCGAGGCGGTCGGAGCCGAACCAGTGGCCGACGACCTCCACGGCCGGGTCGGCGGTGACGGTGATGGCCCGCTCCACGTCGGCGCGCTGCTTGATCGACCGGTTGAAGTTGAAGGAGACGATCATGCCGGTGCCGACGGTGGAGCGGTTCTCGGGCTTGAAGTAGCCGATGAACCGCTCCTCGGGGACGTAGGTGGTGAAGGTGGTGTGCCGGGCCTGGCGGCGGTTGTGCCCGTCGAGGGCGACCGCGTCGACGGTGTACTTGGCGGCGAGCGCGAGCCGTCCGGCGTCGGGGTCCGGGCTCCAGCTGAGGCCGTCGGCGGCGATCTCGCCCGGGACCTCCTCCTCCTGGGCGTCCTCGACCTTGGTGACCCTGACCCGTTCGAGGCGGCCCTCGGGGACGTTCACCCGCAGCGGGCCCTCGGCCGGTACGCCCTTGGCGTTGTCGTCGGGGGTGACCCGGATGGCCTCGTCCGGGGAGCGGGGTTTTCCGGGCAGCTGGATCTCGACGGGGGATCCGCCGTCCTCGGTGCAGCCGGCCAGACCGCCCAGCAGGCCCGCCCACGCCGCCACGGCGGCCAACCCCGCCCCTGCCCGCCTCGTCAGAAGAGTCACGTCCCGTCCAACGACCGGGGCCCTCCGGGGGAAACGTGAGGGCCGGGCACGTTCCGGGCAGAACAGTCCGGGCAGAACAGTGGGAAGGACCAGACGGGGCGGGCCCTGGCCGGGACGCCGGGGCGCACTCCCCCCGCCGGTACCCAGGAGCCGTGGAGGCGGGCAGTGTCGAGCGCAGCCGAGCAAGAGGCGGTGGATGCCGCCGGCAGTGATGCCGGCCGGACCGTCGAGGAGATGGACTTCGTACGGGAACGGGTCCAGGCGAAGGTGTTACGGGCCGCCGCGCACCCGGCGCCACCCGTGTGGCCGGGCTCCTCGCACCCGCTGGGGGCCCGGTACCACACGGGGCCGGCCGGGGTGGAGGGCACCAACTTCGCGCTCTGGGCGCAGGGCGCGGAGGCGGTGGAGCTGTGCCTGTTCGACGCCCTCGGGGCGGAGACGCGCTGCACCCTGAGCGAGCTGACGCACGGGATCTGGCACGGCTTCGTACCGGGCGTGCGGCCCGGGCAGCGGTACGGCTTCCGGGTGCACGGGCGCTGGGACCCCTGGACGGGTGCCCGGTACAACCCGGCGAAGCTGCTGCTGGACCCGTACGCGCGTGCGGTGGACGGGGACTTCTCGCTGCCTCCGGAGGTGTACGGGCACGTCCGGGACTGGCCGCAGCAGTACATCGCCGACACGGTGCGCGACGACCGGGACTCGGCCCCGTACGTCCCGAAGGGGGTGGTCGTCCATGACGACGACGACTGGTCGGACGACGTCCGGCCGAAGACCCCCTGGGCCGACACGGTGATCTACGAACTGCACGTGCGCGGGTTCACGATGCGCCATCCGGGTGTTCCCGAGGAGCTGCGCGGCACGTACGCGGGCCTGGCCCATCCGGCGGCGGTGGAGCACCTGAAGGCGCTGGGCGTGACGGCGGTGGAGCTGCTGCCGGTGCACCAGTTCGCGCACGAGGACCACCTGCTGCGGCGGGGCCTGCGCAACTACTGGGGGTACAACTCGGTGGGGTACTTCGCCCCGCACGCCGGCTACTCCGCCAGCGGGACGGCGGGGCAGCAGGTCGGCGAGTTCAAGCGGATGGTGAAGGCCCTGCACGCGGCGGGCATCGAGGTCATCCTCGACGTGGTCTACAACCACACGGCGGAGGCCGGGGAGCTGGGACCGACCCTGTCGCTGCGCGGGATCGACAACCGGGGCTACTACCGGCTCCAGTCCGACCAGCGTCGCTACGCCGACTACACGGGCTGCGGGAACACCCTGCACGCCGGGCGCCCGCACGTGCTGCGGCTGATCACGGACTCGCTGCGGTACTGGGTGACCGAGATGGGGGTGGACGGCTTCCGCTTCGACCTGGCCGCGGCGCTGGCCCGCTCCATGCACGACGTGGACATGCTGTCGCCGTTCCTCGCGGTGATCGCCCAGGACCCGGTGCTGCGGCGGGTCAAGCTGATCGCGGAGCCGTGGGACGTGGGCTCGGGCGGCTACCAGGTGGGGGCGTTCCCGCCGCTGTGGACGGAGTGGAACGACCGATACCGGGACGCCGTGCGGGACTTCTGGCGGGGCGCGCTGCCCGACGTACGGGACCTGGGGTACCGGCTGTCGGGCTCCAGCGACCTGTACGCGTGGGGCGGGCGGCGGCCGTACGCCTCGGTGAACTTCGTGACCGCGCACGACGGGTTCACCCTGCGCGACCTGGTGTCGTACGAGCGCAAGCACAACGAGGCGAACGGGGAGGCCAACCGGGACGGCACCAACGACAACCGGTCCTGGAACTGCGGGGCCGAGGGCGAGAGCGGGGACCCGCGGATCGGGGCGCTGCGGCGGCGGCAGCTGCGCAACCTGCTGACGACGCTGCTGCTGTCGACGGGCGTGCCGATGCTGGTGGCGGGCGACGAGTTCGGGCGCACGCAGGGCGGCAACAACAACGCGTACTGCCAGGACAACGAGACGGGGTGGGTGGACTGGTCGCTGCTGTCCGACCCGCAGTGGAGCGGCCTGTTCGCGCTGACCCGGCGGCTGCTCTCGCTGCGCCGGGCGCATCCGGTGCTGCGCCGGCGGGCGTTCTTCTCGGGCCGGGCGCAGGGCGCGGACGGGCTGCGGGACCTGGCCTGGTTCACCCCGGCGGGGGCGGAGATGACGGAGCGGGACTGGTACGCGCCGGCCGCCGCGGTGGGCCTGTACCTGTCGGGGCGGGACATCCCGGGCCGGGACGAGCGGGGCCGCCAGGTGACGGACGACAGCTTCCTCGCGCTGCTGCACGCCGGGGACCGGCCGGTGGAGTGGGTGCTGCCGGGCGCGCCGTGGGCGGTGGAGTACGAGCTGGTGCTGGACACGGCGCGGGAGTCCCAGGAGGCTCCGCCGGGGACGCGGCACCGGGGCGGGGAGCCGCTGACGGTGCCCGCCCGGTCGGTGCTGCTGCTGCGGGTGGTGTCCTGAGGCGGCCGGGGGTGGGTGCTCGCTGCTCGCTGCTCGGGGGGAGCTGACCGATCCCGAGCGGAGCCTTTCGTTCCCCCTGCGATGATGTGCCCTTCCTGTGAACACACGATCACATGACCACATGGACAGGGCAGGGGCAGGCATGGCGAGATTCGGGACCGCGCTCCGGGAACTGCGGGGGGCGCAGAAGTCGGCCAAGGGGGTGTCGCTCTACTCCCGGTTCGTCAACCGGCCGGTCGGCCGGTACCTGGCCGCCGGGTCCTACGCGCTGGGCCTGACGCCCAACCAGGTCACCTTGCTCAGTGCCGCGTTCAGCTTCGCGGCGGTGGCGGCGGTGGCGCTGGCCGCGCCCTCGTGGGGGCTGGGGATCGCCGTCTGGGCGGCGCTCGCGGTCGGCTTCGCCTTCGACTCGGCCGACGGCCAGCTGGCCCGGCTGCGCGGCGGCGGGAGCGCGGCGGGCGAGTGGCTCGACCACGTGGTGGACGCCGCGAAGCTCACCGCGCTGCACGCCTGCGTGCTCATCGCCTTCCACCGCTTCCCCGAGGCGTTCGGGACCGGTTCGCAGGGGTGGCTCCTGGTGCCGCTGGGCTTCCAGTTCGCCGCCGTCGTCACCTTCTTCGGGGGCCTGCTGACCGAGAAGCTCAAGCCGAAGGCCGCCCCGGGCAGTCCGGCCGCGGCCCCCTCGACGCTGCGCGCGGTGGCCCTGCTCCCCGTGGACTACGGGGTGTTCTGCCTCGTCTTCCTGCTGCTGGGCGGCGGGACGTTGTTCCGCTGGGCGTACGCGGGCCTGGGCGCGGTCGCCGCCCTGTTCCTGGTGGCCTTCCTGGCGAAGTGGTACCGCGAGCTCAGCGCCGTTCGGCGGTGAACTGCTCCGGCAGCGGCGGGTGCGCCGGCTCGGCCAGGGCGTCCAGGGCGCGGCGCAGCTGGGTGCTGGAGGTGTGGACGGTGTACGGGAAGTAGACGACGTCGACCCCGTGGGCGGCGAAGTCCCGTTCCAGCCTGTCCCCCTTGGGGGTGCCGCGCCAGTCGTCGCCCTTGAAGATGACGTCGAAGCGGACCTGCTTCCAGGTCTCCACCTTGTCCGGGACCGTCTCCACGAAGGCGGCGTCGACGTACTTGACGCTGCGGACGATCTCCAGCCGCTCGACGAGCGGGATCATCGGGCGCCGCCCCTTGGCCAGTTCGGCCATCTCGTCCGAGACCACGCCGGCCACCAGGTAGTCGCACCGGCTGCGGGCGTGGCGCAGGATGTTGAGGTGGCCTATGTGGAACAGGTCGTAGGCACCGGGCGCGTAGCCCACGCGGTACGGCCTGCGCTCGGACGGCACAGGGTCGGTCATGTCGCGCTCCGTCATCGGATCGGTTCCCCCCAGCGGCCGCACCCCCCGGTGCGGCGGATCAGCCGACAATAGCGCGCGCGTTCCACACCCCGTCGGGTGAACGAATAGGGTGACGTCCGCATCATCCAGGGGAGAAGGGGACGTTCAGTGTCCACATCCGGTCACCGGCGCCTGCTGCTGGTTTCCACCAACTACGCCCCGGAGCATGCGGGCATCGGCCCGTACGCCACCCAGATCGCGGAGCACTGGGCGAGTACCGGCCACGACGCGCACGTTCTGGCGGGCATGCCGCACTACCCGGCCTGGTCGGTCGAACCGGAGTACAAGGGGGTGCTGCGGCGCACCGAGGAGCGCGCGGGGGTCACCGTGCACCGGCGCGCCCACACCGTGCCGCCCCGTCAGACCGCCGTTCGGCGCGCCCTGTTCGAAGGATCGATTCTGCTGCACGGTGCCGTGGCCCCGCCCCGGATGCCGAAGCCCGACCTGGTCATGGCGCAGATGCCGAGCCTCGCCGGCGGCGTGACGGCCGCACGGCTGGCGGCCCGCTGGAAGGTGCCGTTCGTACCCGTCGTCCAGGACCTGATGGGCGCCGCCGCCGCGCAGAGCGGCATCAGCGGCGGGGACAGGGCGGCCGCGTTCGCCGCGCGCGCGGAGGCGTACGCCCTCAAGCGGGCCACGCTGGTCGGCGTCATCCACGAGACCTTCGTGGACCGGGTCGTGGCGATGGGCGTGGACCCCCGGAAGATCCGCCTCGTCCCGAACTGGTCGCACGTGGCCAAGCCCACCAAGCCGCGCGGGGAGACCCGCCACCACCTGGGATGGGCGCCCGGCCAGACCGTCGTCCTGCACTCCGGGAACATGGGCCTCAAGCAGGGCCTCGAAGTCCTCGTCGGCGCCGCCCGGCTGGACCCGGAGGTCCGCTTCGTCCTCATGGGCGACGGGAGCCAGCGCGCGGCCCTCGCGAGCATGGCCGCCGACGTCCCGAACCTGGACATCATCCCGCCCGCCGCCGACAACGGGTTCCCGGACGTCCTCGCCGCGGCGGACGTCCTCGCGGTCACGCAGCACGCCGCGGTGCTGGACATGAGCGTGCCGTCCAAGCTGACCTCCTACTTCCAGGCCGGCCGGCCCGTCGTCGCCTCCGTCGCGGCGCAGGGCGGGACCGCGCAGGAGGTACGCCGTTCCGGCGCCGGGGTGCTCGTCCCCCCGGAGGACCCCGAGGCGCTGCTGAAGGCCGTCCGCTCCCTGGCCGAGGACCCCGAGGGCGCGGACGCCCTCGGGGCGGCCGGACCCGTCCACGTGGCGGCCCACCTGAGCCGTGAGGCGGGCCTGGCCCGCATCGACGCACTGATCGACGAAGCACTCGGGGGGAAGCGGCCGTGACCGAGACGAACCGCCCGGCGACGACCCCCGCCGAGGACGAACCCGATCTCCTACGGGACCAGTTCAAGCAGCTCCTGCGCTACCGCCGGCTCCTCGGCGCGGGCCTGGCCGTCGGCCTGCTGGGCGGCGTCTACCTCGGAATCTCCACGGCGGACACCTACGTGTCCGTCGCGGACGTGGTGCTGCGCGCGCCCGCCGACGACCCGTTCAACCCGAGCCTGGCCCCCGACAAGGCCATCAACATCGGCTCGGAGCGGCAGGTCGCGCTCTCCCGCTCCATAGCGGAGCAGGCCGCGAAGACCCTCGGTGTGGCGGCCGAGGACGTCCCGGCGTTCCGCGGCGGCCTCCAGGTGACCAACCCGCCGCAGACGATGGTGCTGCGCTTCACCTACACCGCCGCCTCCCCCAAGGAGGCCGCCAAGCGGGCCAACGGCATGGCGGCCGCCTACCTGCTCAAGCGGCAGGAGGCCCTCGACGCCACCCGCAACACGATGGTCAAGGGGTACGAGGCCCAGCGCGACCCGGTCGCCAGGCAGCTCGACGAGGTGGCCCGGCAGATCAACAGCATGCCGGCGGGCACCGCCCGGGACGCCTCCCTCTCCTCGCGGACCGACCTCCAGAACAAGGTCAACACCCTCAACGGCAACATCGCCAAGCTCCAGGCCCTGGACATGACCCCCGGCCGGGTCACCACCGCCGCCGCCCCGCCCGCCGCCCCCGACGGGCCCGGCCTGCCCATGTCCCTCGCGCTCGGCGCGGCCGTCGGCCTGGCGCTCGGCCTGCTCGCCGCCTGGGTCCGGCTGGTCTTCGACCCGGCGCCGCGCTCCGAGGGCGACGTGGCCCGGTCCCTGCGCGCACCCGTACTCGGCTACCTGCCCCGCGACCGGACCGGCGGCGGCCCGCTCCTCGCGGCCGGGGAGGCCGATCCGCGGCTCGCCGAGGAGTACCGCTCGGTGGCGTTCCGCCTCGCCTACGACGCCCGGTTCGCCGACCGGCGCCGGCTGCTGGTGGTCGCCCCGCGCGGCAGCAGCGAGACGGCCGCCGCCGTGGCCGTGAACCTGGCCGCCTCCTTCGCCGAGACCGGCAAGGACGTCCTGCTCATCGAGGCCGACCTGCGCACCCCGGTCCTGGCCAGCCAGCTGCCCACCGACACCGGCGACCGGCCGCGCTGGAGCAGCCTTGCGGGCGGCTCCGCGAGCGCCGAGACCGAGTGGCCCGACGGGCGCCGGGTCGTCGTGGACGCCGCCGAGTCCGGCGACTTCGACCTGATCCCCGGCGACCGCGTGCGCAACGTGGCGAGGGCCCTGACCTCCCGGCGCACCGGCCAGCTGATCGCCGAGGCCGACACCCCCAACTCCACCGTCGTGGTGCTCGCGCCGCCCGTGCTCTCGTACGCCGACGCGCTCGCCCTGGTCGACCGCGTCGACGGCGTCCTCGTGGTCTGCGACCCGCGGGCCGTGCACCGCAGCGACCTGTCCCGGATCCGCGAGCTGATCAGCGGCGCCGGCGGGACCGTGCTGGGCGCGGTGCTGCACGCCCCCCTGCCCTCCGGGAAGCGCGGGGCCGAGCGGGGGGCCAAGGACGTGGCCGAGGGCGGGGCCGGGGGCGCCGCCTCCGGGGACGGGGAGGCAGCCCCGGGCGACGGCGGCGACACCGTGGCGCTGCGCACCGTCCGCACGGGCCAGAGGTGAGCCGGCGGGGCCTCGCCGCGGTCTCCTCGGTCCTGGACCAGGCCGCCTCCAGTGCCACGAACATCCTGGTGCTGGTGCTGGCCGCCCGGCTGTCGTCGGCGTCCGGGTTCGCCGCCTTCTCGATGGTCTACGTGGCCTTCAGCGTGCTGCTCGGGCTCAACATGGCCTACGTCGGCCAGACCGTGGTGCTGGAGAAGGGCGAGGGGCTGGGGCGGGTGTGCCGCTCCTCCGTGCTGTTCACGGCCGCCGGGTCCGCCGCGGCCGGGCTCGTCGTGGCCGCGGCGGGCCTCGCGGTGCCCGGGGACACGGGGTGGGCGCTGCTCGCGCTGGGCCTCGTACTGCCGCCGGTCCTCGTACAGGACGGGCTGCGCTACTGCTTCTCCGCCCTGCGGGTGCCCGAGCGGGCGCTGGCCGCGGACGCGCTGCGGCTGGTGTGCGTGGTCGCGGCGCTGGCCGTACAGCCGCGGGGGGTCTCGGCGGGCCGGCTGGTCCTGGTGTGGGGGCTGTCCGCGCTGCCGGCGCTGGCGGTGGGGCTGTGGCTGCTGCGGCCGTTCGTCCGCGGGGTGCGCGCCGAACTGCGGCCCTATCTGCGGCGCGGGCACCTGGGGCGGCGCTTCGTGGTCGAGTTCGCCGTGGGCAACGGATCCAGCCAGCTCGCGGTCCTCGGGCTCGGGGCGTTCGCGACCCCGCTCGCCGTCGGTGCGCTGCGCGGCGCCACCACCCTCTTCGGCCCGCTGAACGTGCTGTTCAACTCGGCGAACGCCTTCGGGCCGCCGGTGGTCGGCCGGGCCCGCGGCAAGCGGGGCGTGGTCCGGCTGACCCTGCTGATGGGAGCCGTCCTCGCGGTACTGGGCGGGGGCTGGGCGGCGGTGCTGTACACGCTGCCGGACCGGCTGGGGCGGGAGCTGCTCGGCGACACCTGGCCTGCGGCCGCCGCGCTGCTGCCCGCCACGGGCGCGCAGTACGCGGTCATGGGCCTGGGCACCTGCGCCCTGCTCACGCTGCGCGTGCTCGCGCCGAAGGCCACCCTCTCGCTCCAGGTGGTGTTCTCGCTGCTGTCGGTGGCACTGCTGCTGGGCGGGTACGCCGGGTGGGGCGTCGCGGGCGCCGCCTGGGGGCTGGCCCTCGGTTCGGCCGCGAAGGCCGCCGCCGGGTGGCTGCGGGTGGCCCGGCTGGAGGTTCCGGCGGAGGTCGCGGCCGCCGCCTGAGCCGCACGGGAGCGGGCCCGGGACGGTGGTCGTCCCGGGCCCGCGGTGTGCCGTGCGTCAGTTGTAGGTGCCGGTGATCGAGACGCCGGTGCGGGTGCCGGGGACGCCCGTCAGGTCGACCGGGGCGGCCGGGGACCAGGTGCCGTTGACGGCGCGGATCGTGTGCAGGACCCGCCCGTCGGTGGTCACGAAGGCCGCCTGGAGCTCGTTGTTCACCTGCGCCGCCGCCACGTCCGTGACCGTGACGCCCGAAGGGACCACCGCCGACAGGTCGTTCAGGACCCACTGGCCGCTCGCGAGGCGCGCCCCGTGGTAGCGCTTCGCGCCGCCCTCGGTCGTCACCACCAACTGGAGGTCACCCCCGGTACCGGCCACCGCCACCTCGTCGATGCCGCTCACCCCGGTCTCTGCGGAGGCGTTGCCCCAGTTCGTCCACGTGCCGTCGGCGTGCCGGACCGTGTGGAAGAGGCTGCCGCCGGAAACGGCCACCACCTGGGTGTCGGTGCCGGTCTGGGAGACGGCGACCTTGGTCACCGGCGCCCCGCCCGGGTTGCCGACCGCGCCGAACGGCGCCCACGTCCCGTTGGCCCGGCGGACCGTGTGGTAGACCTTCCCGTCCGCCACCACCACGACCTGCACCTCGGTCCCCGAGGAGACCGCCGCCACGTGCGTGATGTTGGTCAGCTGGCCGGCCTGGCCGGCCACGTCGCCGAAGTCGGACCAGGAGCGGTCGGCGAAGCGGATGGAGTGGTAGAGCTTGCCCTCGTTGGTCACGGCGAGGACGTGCGTGTCGCCGTTGATGCCCGCCTCGGCGGTGGTGCGTACCCCGCCGGGAACCTCGCCCGTGACGCCCTGGACGTCGCCGAAGCCGGTCCAGGTCCGGTCGGCGTTGCGGACGGCGTGGTAGATGCCGCCGCCGGACTCGACCGCGACCTGCGCCCGCCACTGGCCGGTCGGGGCCGGCGGGGTCGTCGTGTCAGCGCAGTTGCGGCTGGTCAGCGTCGAGCCCATCTGGAAGGGGTCGCCGTCGAAGACGGACTGCTTGACGGTGCCGTTGTAGCGCTGCTCGTAGTGCAGGTGGGCGCCGGAGGAGTTGCCGGTGTTGCCGACGATGCCGATCTTCTGGCCGCGTACGACGCGGGTTCCCGCGCTGACGTCGTAGCCGTTGAGGTGGGCGTACAGGGTGGTCGAGCCGTTGCCGTGGTCGATGACCACGTACTTGCCGTAACTGCGGTACGAGCCGTCGGGGTTGGTGAGGGTGGTGGCGGTGCTGACGACGCCGTCGGCGCTGGCGAGCACGGGCTGGTTGGCGGTGGTGCTGCCGTGCGTCCAGTCGATGGACTGCATCGACGGGCTGTGGCCGCTGTACGTCTTGCCCAGCCAGGCCTGGTTGCAGCTGAAGGGCATCTGGTAGTCGGGCCCCGCGGCGTACGAGGGGGAGGCGGCGAAGGCGACCAGGCCGGAGGCGGCGAGGGCGATGCCGGTGGCGGAGGTCAGCGCACGACGGGTGAAGGTGGACATGACGGGGCTCCTGGGTTCTGTCGGGGGGTGTCGGGGGTGTCGTGCGCCGGTCAGTTGAAGGTGGCGGTGATGGACACGCCGGTGTGGGTGCCGCCGACGCCGGTCAGGTCCACGGGTGCGACGCCCGTCCAGGTCCCCGTGGTGTGGCGGATCGTGTGCAGGACGCGGCCGTCGGTGGTGACGAAGGCGGCCTGGAGTTCGTTGTCGACGGCGGCGGCCGCGACGTCCGTGACGGTGACGCCGGCCGGGACGACGGCGGAGAGGTCGTTCAGGACCCACTGGCCGCTCGCGAGGCGGGCGCCGTGGTAGCGCTTCGCGCCGCCCTCGGTCGTCACCACCAGCTGGAGGTCGCCGCCCGTACCGGCCACCGCCACCTCGTCGATGCCGCTCACCCCGGTCTCTGCGGAGGCGTTGCCCCAGCTCGTCCACGTGCCGTCGGCGTGCCGCACCGTGTGGAAGAGGCTGCCGCCGGAAACGGCCACCACCTGCGTGTCGGTGCCGGTCTGGGACAGCGCCACCTTCGTCACCGGCGCCCCGCCCGGGTTGCCGACCGCGCCAAACGGCGCCCACGTCCCGTTGGCCCGGCGGACCGTGTGGTAGACCTTCCCGTCCGCCACCACCACGACCTGCACCTCGGTCCCCGAGGAAACCGCCGCCACCTGCGTGATGTTGGTCAGGGCGCCCGCGACCGCGTGGACGTCCCCGAAGGTTCCCCAGGTGCGGTCGGCGTTGCGGATGGTGTGGTAGAGCCTGCCCTCGTTGCTCACGGCCAGGACGTGCGTGTCGCCGTTGATGCCCGCCTCGGCCGTGGTGCGCACCCCGCCCGGGACGCCGGTCGCCTGGCTGTCGACGTTCCCGAAGCGGGTCCATGTGCCGTTGTCGAAGCGGGTGGCGTGGTAGATCCCGTTGCCGGAGCCGATCAGCACCTGCGCCTTCCAGGACTGTGCGGGGGCCGGCGGGGTCGGGGCGTCCGGGTACGGGTCGGCGTGGTCGCTGCCGAGTCCGGCGAGGCGGCCGCAGGTCGGCCACGCGCCCGGGCCCTGGCCGGCGAGGACCTTCTCGCCTATCAGGATCTGCTGCTTCTTGGTGGCCTGGTGGGCGTAGGCCGCGTACGCCGTGCCCCCGTAGGCCCGCCAGGTCGACGCCGAGAACTGCAGGCCGCCGTAGTAGCCGTTGCCGGTGTTGATGCTCCAGTTGCCGGAGCTCTCGCACTCGGCGACCTTGTCCCAGGTGGCCACGCTGGCGGCCGAGGCCGGGACCGCGCCCAGGGCCAGGAGGAGGGACGAGCTGACGGCAGCGGTGGCGGTGACCGAAGCGAGCGTGGCGAGTCGACGGCGAGCAGACATGACAATCCCCCATATTTCGGACGCGGATGGGCCAGGTGTGCGCAATCGCGCGAACCTGTGGTGACGTGGCGTTCCAGGTGTGCGCCCCTCGGCGCCGGCCCGGTTTCCCCCCGGCGCCTCACTGCCGCGCCGTTGAGAGGATCATGTCTTCCGGGCCCGGGGGTGTTCCAGGGGTTCGGGGTGGCACGGAGGTGCCTGGCCCCATGCGGCCAGGCCGGCCGCGGACGTACGGCGCGTCAGCGCAGGGTGGCGGCCTTGTCCCGGCGGTACGTGGCCACGAGCGCGAGGCACAGCCCGGCGATGGCGACCCGGCCGGAGGCCTGGAGCAGCGGGCCGCGCAGCAGGATGAAGGAGTACCCGGCGACCAGCGGGACCACCACGGAGATCAGGCTGCCCGGGGCGGAGCGGCGCGTGGCCCGCTGCGCGTAGCGGCGGTCGACGCGCGCGGCCGCGTACCCGATGCCCAGCATTCCGGCGCCCATGCCCAGCGGGCCGAAGTCCAGCCAGAGTTCGGCCCAGACCGGGGAGGAGAGGTTGGTGTTGACCGTGCCCATCCACTGGCCGACCATCACGCCCGTGTCGCGCGGCTTGCCCGGCCACACCGAGCGGGGCACCGCGAAGAAGACGGAGCCGGCGAGCTGGCGTCCGTAGAAGTGGCCGGGGCCGGAGCCGGAGAAGGTGATGGTGTTGGCGAACATGCCGATCTGGTCGTAGTCCTTGAGCGCCATCGGCTCCAGGAACGAGGTCGTCTCGACGGGCTTGTAGTTCTTCTCGTCGTAGCGGAAGCGGTCCGCGAAGGGGAAGACGAGGAGGGCGACGACGACGGCCATCGACAGTGCCACCCGGTACATGGCGGCGCTCACCGGGAAGACGGTGAACAGCAGCGCGAACAGGACGGTCAGGAACCAGTAGCGCGGGTTCGAGACGGGGTTGTTGACGATCAGGTTCAGCACCGCCAGCGCCGCCCAGGTGGCGATGACCGACACCTTGCGGCGGGCGAACCTCGAAGTGATCAGCCACCGGGTGTACAGGAGCAGCGCGAGCAGCGCGGGCACCGTGCCGAAGCCGCGCAGCAGGGCCTGCCCGGCCTGGCCGTCGCCGTTGGAGACGCCGGCCTCCTGGATGCCGGCGATGATCTCCTGGCGGCTGGAGAAGAAGACCGCCGGGCCGCCGAGTTTGACGACGAAGGCCGCGCTGCCGAGGAAGGCGAGGGCGGCCAGCAGCTGGAGCCTGCGCCGGTGGGCCATGACCGGCCGGGGTTCCTTCGGGGAGCCGCCCGCGCGGCCGGCGGGCCGGTGGCGGGCGAGCAGCACGCCGACGTCGAAGGCGGTGCAGCCCAGCAGCACCAGCCCGATGGCGAGGGTGAGGTCGGAGCGGGGGCCGACGACGGGGGTGGGGACCCGGCCGAGGACGGCCTGGGCGAGCGGGGCCACGCCCATCGCCATGTAGACGAAGAGCCAGAAGGAGCCCTGGAGCAGTTTGCGGCGGCTCGTCAGGACCATCGCGGAGAGCCGGGCGCCCGCGTACATGGTGAGCAGCAGCTGGAGCCAGTAGGCGGCGTCGTGCTGGCCGTCGCCGGGCTGGGCGGCGACGAAGAGGGGGAAGAAGACGGTGAAGCCGAGGGCGAGCGGAACGGACAGGGCCCGCGAGAGGAGGGTGCGGGGGGTGGTGACCCTCCCCCACTGGGACTCGTCCTCGACGGGTCTCGGCACCGGCTCCACGGCGGGCTCGCGTATGTCCGTGGCCACTGTTGCCCCCACCCCCGTACGTGATCAGCGCGCAGTCTAGTCTGGGCGTTCGGCGCGCGGGGAGGCGCGCCCGGGGCGGACGACGAGGGGCTTCTGTTGCGCGATCTTCCTGCCTTCACGCTGGCCGGATACGACAAGGGGCGCGGGTTCCTGACGCAGGCTCTGTGGTTCACCGTGATGAACACCCTGTTCGGGGCGTGGTTCTGCCCGGCCCGGTTGCGGGTGGCACTGCTGCGGGCCTTCGGCGCGAAGATCGGCGAGGGGGTGCTGATCCGGCACAGGGTGCGCGTGCTGTGGCCGTGGAAGCTGGAGGTCGGCGACCACACGTGGATCGGCGAGGGCGCGTGGCTGCTCAACCTGGAGCCGGTGACGATCGGTTCGCACGTGTGCCTGTCGCAGGAGTCGATGCTGTGCACGGGCTCGCACGACCACCGGGCCGCCGACTTCCGCTACCGCAACGCCCCGATCACCGTCGAGGACGGCGCGTGGGTGGCCGTACGGGCGACCGTGCTGGCGGGCGTGACCGTGGGCCGCTGCGCGGTGGCCGGCGCGGGCTCGGTGGTCCACCGGGACCTGCCCGAACTGACCCTGCAGACCCAGGACGGCCGCCGCCGCCCGGTGGAGGAGCCGAAGTGAAGGTCCTGCACGCCGTCACCCTGCACTCCCCCTCGCACGCCTTCGGCGGACCGGTGCGGGTGGCGCTGAACCTGGCGAAGGGCCTGCGGGCGCGCGGCCACGAGGCGCGGCTCCTGGCCCTCGGCGAGGGCTTCGACCCGTGGCCGACGTCGGTGGAGGGGGTCCCGGCGAAGCTGTTCCCGGCCCGGCGCCTGCTCCCGCTCGGCTTCAGCGGGATGACCTCGCCGGCCCTGCTGGCCTCGGCGTCCCGCCTGGTGCGGGAGGCGGACGTGGTCCACGTCCACCTGGCCCGGGACCTGGTCACCCTGCCCGTCGCCCTGGCGGCCCTGCGGGCGGGCAAGCCGCTCGTCCTCCAGACCCACGGCATGGTCGACCCGAGCGGGAGGCTCCTCGCGAAGCTCCTGGACGCGGTGGCCGTACGCCGGCTGCTGCGCGGCGCGGACGCGGTGCTGTACCTGACCCCGCACGAGCGGGCGGGCCTGGACGCGGTGGTGGGCTCCCCGCCGCTCGCGCAGGCGGTCCGCCTGGTCAACGGCACCCCGTCCCAGGAGGAGCGGCCGCCCCTTTCCGGCCCGCCCCGCATCCTCTACTCGGCCCGTCTCCAGGCCCGCAAGCGCCCGGTGGACTTCGTGGACGCCGCCCCGGCGGTGCTGGCGGCTCACCCGGACACGGAGTTCGTGGTGGCCGGCCCGGACGAGGGCGAGCTGGCGGCGGTCCGGGCCCGGATCGCGGAGCTGGGCCTCACCGGCCGCTTCACGGTCACCGGCGCCCTGTCCGCCGCCGAGGTCCTCACCGAGCTCCGCCGCGCGCACGTCTACGTACTGCCCTCGGTGGACGAGCCGTTCCCCATGTCGGTCCTGGAGGCCCTCGCGGTGGGCGTCCCACCGGTGGTCACCCACTCCAACGGCCTCGCCCGCGACATTGCGGCGGCCGGCGCGGGCCGGGCGGTGGAGCCGGGCCCGCAGGGCGTGGCGGAGGCGGTCCTGGACCTCCTGGACCCCGCCGCCAACGCCGCCGCCTCCACGGCAGCCCGCGAACTGGCGGCGAGCTCCTTCGCGATGGACTCCGTACTGGACACCCTGCTGGGCGTGTACGAGGGGGCCGTCCGGCGCTGAGGTCAGGCCTTGCCCTGGAGGGACGCCGTCAGCTGCTTCGCCAGCTTCGTGCCGCCCGCGAGGCCGCTGTCCTTCGCGCTGCTGGCCAGGACGGTCACCACCGAGGTGCCGACGCGGGCGGCCACCAGGGTGGTGCCGCCCTGCCAGGCGGTGCTGGTCTGGGTGATGGCCCAGGCGCCGTCGCCCACCCCCGGCAGGGGCTTCTCGGTGACCGTCACCTTGGCGTGGGTGTCGCCGTCCGTGTAGCTGGGGCAGGCCATGGCGATCTTGCCCAGCGCGTCGAGCACGGTCGTGGCGGTCGTACCGCGGTAGACGTCGATCTCCTGGGCGAACTCCTCGGAGGAGTTCTTGTCCACGTACGCGTTCTGCGCGAAGGAGACCCCGGTGATGCCCGTGATCTCCGTCCAGGAGGTCGCGCCGAGCTTGGTGCAGTCGGGCGTGGGTACGTCGGCGGTGGCCGGCTCCTGGTAGGTGTTGCCGGTGTCGCGGGAGAGTTCGGGGTCGACGGCGAAGCCGCTCCTGAAGAAGGACGCGGGTGCGAGCGCCGCCTTGAGCTGGGTGCCGGTCAGCAGGCCCTTGTTGGGGTCGGCGGAGGGTGCCGCGGCCTTGGGGGCGGCGGCCGGCGCGGCCTTCGGCGCGGCCGCGGGGGCCTTCGTGCCGGGGAAGGAACAGGCGGTCAGCGCCAGCGGGAGTGCCGCGACGGTGAGCAGCCTCGCGGCGGTGGATATCTGACGCACGGTGTGACTCGACCTCGATGTTTCGCATGCAAGACGGCGCACCGGATCGCCCGGTGCGCCGGAATGGGACTCGCGCATCCCATCGGGTCTCCCCCGGCACGGCAAGGGCCCAGCACAGGCTTTGCCAGAGAATGGCAAACGTTTACCGGAATGCTCCCGTCCGCACCTGGAACCTGCTAGGCCCTCAGATCCCGTCCCGGTGGTGGTGCTCCTCCACCACCGGGAGGGCGGCCATGCGGCGGCGCTTGAGGACGCTCGCGTAGACGGCGAGGCCTATGCCACCCGCCACCATCATGATCAGACCGACGAGGTCGAGGTCAACGCTCTCCATCTCCCAGTCGCTCGCGAAGGTGAGGACGGCCCCCACCACGATCAGGGTGATGCAACCACCGATGCCTCGCACGGGAATCCCCTCCGCTGTGTCGTGTGACCGCGCGGATACCCGGAAGGGGGCGGCACAAACGCGGCCGGGTCTACGCCGGCAGCCAGGCGTAGCAGCCCGTCGACGTGAACCGGTCGGTGCCGTCGGGGACGGTGGCCGTGATCCTGTCGCCCGCCTTGGGCGGGGTCTCGGGGCCGGAGGCGATGACGGAGCCGTCCTTGGACCTGGCCTCCCAGGTGCACGCGCCGCTCTGGGTGGCGGCCCGGTAGGTGCCCGGGGCCGGGGTGGAGCGGGGGCCGTCGGGGAAGCCCTTGCGTGCCGCGTCCAGGACCGGCTTCTGCTCCGGGCACAGGAAGGTGATCGCGTCCGCGGCGCCGGTGACCTCGCCGGCGACGATGGACGCGGCCGCCGCGTCCTTGTCCCGCTTGGCCGTGCGCTCCACCCGCTGGCAGGTCTCCTGCCCGGTCTGCAGGACGGCGGCCGGGTCCGTCTTCTCGGGGACGCGGCCGCTCAGGTACTTCTTCTCGTTCTCCTTGAAGCTGCCCGTCTTCGGGGTGAGCCTCGCGTCCGGCAGCACCGGCCCCGTCGGCTTCGCGTCCGGTGACGCGGCGGGGGTGGGCGCCGCCACGGCGTCCGCCGGGTCGGGCGCCGGGGACGCGGCCGGGGGCTTCGGCGTGGTGGCGGCCCGGGCGGTGCCGGCCTCGGCGCCGTCCGGGGAACCGCAGCCGGTCAGCGTCAGGGCGGCGGCGAGCAGGACGGCGGCCGCCGCGGGGCGTCGGTACATCAGGTGGCTCCCGTACGTGGGGAGGAGTGCGGGGCCCGGCACTCGGCGTGCCGGGCCCCGCATTCCGTCGGGCGGTTACTTCTGGCCGAAGGTGAGGACCAGCTGCGGAGCGGCGTCCGCGGCGGTCGACTCCGAGGACCAGATCCACAGCGGGTCGGTGCCCGCGCTGGTCAGGCCGAGGCTGTGGCTGCCGCCCAGCAGGGCGGAGACCGCGGCCGTGTCCAGTTCGACGTTCTGGACGGCCGAGCCGTCCGGCACGCCCGCGATGCTGCCGAGCGGGGTGGTGCCGAGGGCGGGCTTGGTGGTGTACGTCGTGGCGTCACCGCTCCAGGTGCCGGTGACCGGGACCACGGAGACCGTGTCGGCGGTGCCGGCGCCGGTCTGCGTGGAGGTCTTGAACTGGAGGGAGGCGGCCTTCAGGACCTGTCCGGCCGGGGCGGCCGGGAGGGTGAAGCGCAGGTACGACTCGTACGCCGAGGTGCCGCGCACCGCGAGCGAGGACGAGGCGCCGTAGACGGTGCCCGGGGCGCCCTGGTTGACGTAGGTGTCCTCGGACGCGACGACCTTGGAGACCGTGTCGGCCGGCGCCTTGGCCAGGTCGAAGTGGGCCTTGACCTGGGCCTGGGTGAGCGCCGTCGGGTAGACGGCGGTCTCGTCGATCTGCCCGGCGAAGAAGTTGCTCGTCGGACGGTTCGGCCAGCTGGTGAGGCTGTCGCCGCCGACGTGCCAGAAGCCGGCGTAGGGGGTGGAGTTGGTGGCGCTGTTGGTGCCCTTGTTCTGGCCGTCCACGTACAGGGTCATGCCGCCGGGGCCCTGCGTGCCGACGACGTGGTGCCACTTGTTGTCGTTGTACGTCTCGAAGAGGCCGGTGGTGATGGTGCGGGCGGTGCCGTTGTAGACACCGAAGGCGAGGCGGCCGGTGTTGGTCATGTACAGCTGCTTGTCGAACGTGCTGCTGCTGTTGGCCGTGTTGTTGCCGAAGCCGATGAGCTTGCCGCCGCGGGTGGTGTTGGTCTTGAACCACGTCTCGACGGTGAAGGAGGCGCCGACGCTCTGCCGGTGGTCGCTGTACACCTGCTGGCTGCTGCCGTTGAAGCCCATCGCCGTGCTGCTGCCGGTGACGGCGCCGGGGCTCTGGCGCAGGGCCGGGGCGCCCACCTGGACGCCGCCGGTGTTGCCGCCGTCGGAGGAGTCCGCGACGTACGGGCTGACGGTGTCGTCGTAGCGCCAGTACAGGTTGGCGCCGTCGGCGCGGACCCGGTCCGGGTAGGCCGCCGTGGTGGCCGGGACGGTGACGGAGGCGTTCGCCGACAGGGCGCTGGTGTTGCCCGCCCCGTCGGTGGCGGTCACCCGGTAGGAGTAGGACTGGCCGGCCTTGACGGTGGTGTCGTTCCACGAGGCCTGCGGCCGCTCGAACTCCAGGGAGTCCGCGGTCACGGTGGCGATCGGGGTCGCCGAGCCGTTGCGGTAGATCCGGTACGTCAGCCTGCTGTCGTCCTGGTCGTAGCTGGTGCGCCAGCGCACCTGCGCCTCGCCCGGCCTGACGCTGGCGGCGCTGGCGAGGGGGGTGGTCGGAGCGCCGACGTCACCGGTGTTGGCGAAGCGGGTCAGGCCCTGCTGGGGCTGGCCGTTGATGACGGTGAACTCGCCGCCCGCCCACAGGTACTTGACGCCGTTCTTCTCGGCGACGGACATGACGCGCGGGCCGATGCCCTCGCCGATGCCGTCGTTGGCGGTGGGGTGCCAGCCGAGCTTGCGCGGGCCGCGCACGAAGCCGTCCACGGGCGCGGGGGCGGCGCCGGTGTGGTCGGTGGGCTGGGCGAGGAAGAAGTTCCTCTTGCCGTCGGGGAACTCCAGCTCGGTGGAGCAGTCGTGCGCGTGCGAGGAGCTGTAGAGCACGCCGTCGTAAGGCAGCACGTACTGGGTCGCGCCGAGGCAGCGGTCGCGCCACTTCTCGCTGAAGTCCGTGCTCAGGCCCATGCGGCCGTCGAAGACGCCGCCGCCGGACCCCTCGTTGGCGGTGTAGTAGCCCGTGGCGTCGGCCGAGATGTGCTTGACGACCGAGTTGGAGGGGATGGTCGAGTACGTCTTGGCGACCGCGCCCGTGGTGGCGCTGACGACCGCGAGGGCGTGCGTGTTGGTGCCGTTCACGGTGAAGAAGTCCCCGCCGAGCAGGACGTTCTTGCCGTCGTTGCTGACCTTGACGGCCCGGCCGGGCTCGTCCGCGTTGGCGGTCCAGGGCTTGAGGGCGCCGGAGGCGGCGTCGACCGCGGCGAACCGCTCGCGGATCTGGCCCTCGACGGTGCCGAAGTCGCCCGCGACGTACAGGGTGTCGTCGCTGACGTCGAGCGCGCGCACGGTGGCGGGCACGCCGGGGTGGAAGGCGGCCTTGGGGGCGCAGGTCTCGATGTCGATCGCGGCCAGGCTGGAGACCGGGGTTCCGTTGACGGCGCCGAAGTAGCCGCCCGCGTACAGGGTCTTCTTGTCCTTGGAGACGGCCAGCGCCCGTACGGTCGCGGTGCCGTCGCCGACGGTGAAGGCCAGCTTGCAGGAGGTGGGGTTGCCCGTCGAGGCGTCCAGCGCCACGAAGTTGACCGCTTCCTGCTCGGCGCCGCCGACCGCGTCGGGCGGGCGGACCGCCGAGAAGGTGCCGCCGGCGAAGACGGTGCCGTTCGCCTGTTCCATGGCGAAGACGACGCCGTTCGGCTGCCAGGTGGGCAGCTCGTCGGCGGTGAACGCCACCGGCGGTGTGATGGCGGCCGCCTCGGGCGTCAGCACCAGGGCGAGGCCCGTGCCGGCACCGGCCAGTGACAGTGCGAGGGCAGCACTGAGCCCTCTGGATCTACGCATGAGCCCCCCAGGGCCGTTGGCCCGGCTTGATGGCTGGAAGTATCCGAAAAGCCGCAGGGACTGGGGCAGACCAGAACCCCGTGCGGCGGGTGCGCACCCCGGCCACAAAGTTGACCGGGACACGGCAAATCGTAGGCGAAGCCGGAGCCTGGGCCGTGTCTTTCTGATCTTGCCGGTCAAGCCCGCGTCTCCCCCAGCTACCGCTGGGAGGGGCCCCAGGTGCCGGACGACGCGGGTCTGGGGGTACCTCCCAGCGGTAGCTGGGGGAGCAAGATCCGCAAGACACGGCCTAGCGGTCGATCCGGACGGTGGCTCCTGCCAGTTGGTCCTCGACCTGGCGGACATCGGCGTCCACCATGATCTGCGCCAGCTCCGGCGCCAGGACCGTCGGCTTCCAGCCAAGGATCTCCCGCGCCTTGGAGGCGTCACCGATGAGGGCGTCGACCTCGCTGGGACGCTCGTACTTGGGGTCGTAGCGGACGTGGTCGGTCCAGTCGAGGCCCGCGCGGGTGAAGGAGGACTCCACGAAGTCCCTTACGGTGGCGGCGACTCCGGTGGCGACCACGTAGTCCGACGGCTCGTCCTGCTGGAGCATGCGCCACATCGCGTCGACGTACTCGGGGGCGTAGCCCCAGTCGCGGACGGCGTCGAGGTTGCCGAGGTAGAGGTGGTCCTGGAGGCCGGCCTTGATGCGGGCGACGGCGCGGGTGATCTTCCGGGTCACGAAGGTCTCGCCGCGGCGGGGCGACTCGTGGTTGAAGAGGATCCCGTTGACGGCGAACATGCCGTACGCCTCGCGGTAGTTGACCGTTGTCCAGTACGCGAAGACCTTGGCCCCGCCGTACGGGCTGCGCGGGTGGAAGGGGGTGTCCTCGTTCTGCGGCGGCGGGGTGGAGCCGTACATCTCGGAGGACGACGCCTGGTAGATCCGGGTGTCGACGCCACTGGCCCGGATGGCCTCCAGCAGCCGCAGCGCGCCGAGTCCGGTCACGTCGCCCGTGTAGAGGGGGGCGTCGAAGGAGACGCGGACGTGGGACTGGGCGCCGAGGTTGTAGACCTCGTCGGGACGTATGTCGCGCAGCAGGTTCACCAGGGCGACGCCGTCGGAGAGGTCGGCGTGGTGCAGGACGAAGGAACGATTCGCCGTCTGCGGGTCCTGGTAAATGTGGTCGATCCGCTCCGTGTTGAAGCTGGAGGACCGCCGCACGAGGCCGTGCACCGTGTAGCCCTTGGAGAGCAGGAGCTCTGCGAGGTACGAGCCGTCCTGTCCGGTGACGCCGGTGATCAGTGCGGTCTTTCCCATGTGGTGTCCCCCTGGGGTCCGTTGCTGTGCTGAGGTGCTCCGGCCTCTGGTCCGGCCGGCCTCTTCGTTTGCGCCCCCGGCCCCGCCCGCAAGGCCCCCCGACGGCCCTGCGGCATTCCGGCAGGCAGCGGGCCGAGCCCGCACGTCCCTGGTCCGGGACTGGATGCGTACCGTACACGCCCACTCCACATGAACCAGCCCCGCGGCCCAACCCGGACCGCCGCCCAACCCCTCCCGCAGGCCCAACCCGGACCGCCGCCCAACCCCTCCCGCAGGCCCAACCCGGCCCCGCCGGCGTTTGAGGCGCGGGGGTCCGGGGGCGGAGCCCCCGGCAACGGCGCGGCGGCCGAACGACGGCCCCAGGGCGGCAACCCGAGGCCCCGGACGCGCAGCCCGGCCCCACGAAATCCGCGGCCAGCGGACTGGCATCATCGGCGGTATGACAAGCACCCCGCCCCTCCTCCCCCCGCACGCCCGCGTCTTCGTCGCCGGACACCGCGGCCTCGTGGGGTCCGCGGTCGCGCGCCGCCTCACCGCCGACGGCCACGAGGTGCTCACGCGCGGCCGCGCCGACCTCGACCTGCGCGACGCCGCGGCGACGGAGGCGTACCTGCGCGACGTCCGCCCGGACGCGGTGGTGCTGGCCGCCGCGAAGGTCGGCGGGATCATGGCGAACAGCACGTACCCCGTGCAGTTCCTGGAGGACAACCTCAGGATCCAGCTCAGCGTCATCGCGGGCGCGCACGCGGCCGGCGTGGGCCGCCTGCTGTTCCTCGGCTCCTCCTGCATCTACCCGAAGCTGGCCCCGCAGCCGATCACCGAGGACGCCCTGCTGACGGGCCCCCTGGAGCCCACCAACGAGGCCTACGCCCTCGCGAAGATCGCCGGGATCGTGCAGGTCCAGTCGTACCGCAAGCAGTACGGGGCCTCGTTCGTCTCGGCCATGCCCACGAACCTCTACGGCCCGGGCGACAACTTCGACCTCCAGTCCTCGCACGTGCTGCCGGCGCTGATCCGCCGCTTCCACGAGGCGGCCGCTGAGGGGCGCGAGGAGGTCGTCCTCTGGGGCAGCGGCACCCCGCGCCGGGAGTTCCTGCACGTGGACGACCTGGCGGCCGCCTGCGCGGTGCTGCTGGAACGCTACGACGGCGACGAGCCCGTCAACATCGGCTGCGGCGAGGACCTCACCATCAGGGAGCTGGCCGAGACGGTCGCCGAGGTCACCGGCTTCCGGGGCCGGCTGGCCTGGGACACCTCCAAGCCGGACGGGACCCCGCGCAAGCTGCTCGACGTGTCCCGTCTGGCCTCGCTGGGCTGGAAGCCGGGCATCGCGCTGCGGGACGGGATCGACGCCACCTACCGCTGGTGGCTCGACCAGGACTGACGTCACCGCACGTCCCCTCAGTACGCTCCGCGGCCGTCGACCACGGCGCGGAGCGTACGGCCCATCACGTCGACATCGCTGGTGAAGGACCAGTTGTCCACGTACTGCAGGTCGAGCTGAATCGTTTCGTCCCAGGACAGGTCCGACCGCCCGCTGATCTGCCACAGGCCGGTCATCCCGGGCCGCACGGTGAGCCGGCGCAGCTCGACCTCGTCGTACTCCGCCACCTCCTCGGGCAGCGGCGGGCGGGGGCCGACCAGCGACATGCTGCCCGTCAGCACGTTGACCAGCTGGGGCAGTTCGTCGAGGGAGGTGCGGCGCAGCAGCCGGCCCACCCGGGTCACCCGGGGGTCGCGGCGCATCTTGAACATCGGGCCGTCGTTCTCGTTGGCCCCGGCCAGCCCGGCCTTGAGCCGGTCGGCGTCCGTCACCATCGTGCGGAACTTCCACATGACGAAGGGCACCCCGTCCCGGCCGACGCGGCGCTGGCTGTAGAAGGCGGGCCCCTTCGAGCCGAGGCGGATGGCCAGGACGAGCGCGAGGAACAGCGGCGACAGCAGCAGCAGCCCGACGGCCGCCCCCACCCGGTCGAGCACGGCCTTGAGCAGGGGCTGCACCCCCCGCCGTACGGGCGGCGCGACCCGCAGGACGGCGAGCCCGCCCGCCGACAGGGTCTCCAGCCGCTTGACGGACACCTCCACCAGGCCCGGGAAGACGGCCAGTTCGAGGCCCTCGTCGTGCAGGGCCCAGGCCACCCGCCGCAGCCGCTCCCCCGCGAACCGCGCCCCGGGCGCCACCAGCACCAGCTCGGCGTGGTGGCGCCGGACGGCGCGCAGCACGGCGGACGCGTCCCGGTTCGGCGCCTTGGGCATCGAGGCGTCCAGCCTGGCCGCGACGGGGATGCCGCCGGAGAGGGGGCCCCCGCCGACCGGGACGAGGCCGACGGCGACGTACGGGTGGTCGGTGCGCGTGGCGAGGTGCGCGATGACGTGCTCGGCGGCGGCGGGCTCGCCGACCACCAGCACCCGGCTGACGGCCTGCGCCTCACGGCGGGCCGCGGACAGGTGGCGGTACGTCAGTTTGCGGCAGGCGACGGTGACGAGGAGTGCGGGCAGCAGGGCGCCGAGGGCTGCGAGGCGGGGGGTCTCCTCCGCGGTCACCACGCGGACCACGGCCAGGACGCCGATCAGAATCAGCCAGTCGTGCAGTACGGGGAGCACTCCGCGGGACTCTCCGAGCACCCGGTCCGCGTACCGCCGGCGCAGCGCCTGCACTCCGGTCCAGGCGAGGGCCGCGCCGAGGGCGCAGTGCAGGGGTCTGGCCTGCCCGGCGGCGTCGAAGACCAGGCCGACGGGCACGGCGGCGCCGACGAGGTCGGCCGTGACGGCCACGGGCAGGTACCACCGTGCCTTGTCCCCGAGCCGCCGCGGCGGGGCCGCCGCCGGCCCCTGGGGCCCGGCCGCCCCGGAGGCCTCTCTTTGCTCAGGAAAACGGACATGCCTCATGGTCCCCCCTGGCACGTGGTCTGTTTCGGTGCCTCCTGTCCACTGCTTCCCCTGACAGCGAACACGTGGAGCACCGGGAAACAGTACGACAAACACCCGTACGGTAAATGCCGTTCGGGTTAACGGGACCCCTTGTTGCCCAAGTGTTAACAGCCGGTAGCAACCGTTCCGGCCGTCGGCGGTTCCCCTCCCACACAAAGGTGAATGGTTCGGATACCGGATACGTATCTTCGGACAACGAACTGTTTCCGGCCAACCTTTTGATGTGGCCCTGACATCGGGGCAAACAGCTGGCACTCTTCGATCCGTTCATCGCACCAGCCCTGATCTGCCCGGAGGCCCACCCAGCCATCCGGAACCCCCCTTGCAGAAGGAGTCTGCGTTGAGTCCCACCCCCCAGCGGCGTGCCACTGCGGCCGGCGCCCTCATAGCCGCGGCCGCCCTGATCGCCGTAGGCATGCAGGCCGGTACCGCCACCGCCGCCGCCGACGCCAACGCGTCGCAGGCCCGCACCGCTGCCCAGCCCAACCCGGGCGCGGCGGCCGCCAAACTCAGCGCTTCGGAGCGTGCGACGCTCCTGGCCGAGGCCAACTCGACCACCGCCCAGGCCGCCAAGGCGCTCGGCCTCGGTGGCGGCGAGAAGCTGGTCGTCCGCGATGTGGTCAAGGACGCGGACGGCACCACGCACACCACGTACGAGCGGACCTACGACGGTCTGCCCGTGCTCGGCGGTGACCTCACCGTCCACGCCAAGGACGGCGTCACCAAGAGCGTGACCAAGGCGACCCAGCACGAGATCAAGGTCTCGGACACGAACGCCACCGTCACCCCGTCCGCCGCCGAGGGCCAGGCCGTTTCGGCTGCGAACGCCGAGGGCTCCAAGCAGACCAAGGCCGACAAGGGCGCCCGCAAGGTGATCTGGGCGGCCGAAGGCGTCCCGGTCCTCGCCTTCGAGACCGTCGTCGGCGGCCTCCAGGACGACGGCACCCCGAGCCAGCTGCACGTGATCACCAACGCCAAGACCGGCGCGAAGATCACCCAGTGGCAGGGCGTCCAGACCGGCACCGGCAACACGCAGTACAGCGGTCAGGTCACCCTCGGCACCTCGCAGTCGGGCAGCAACTGGACGCTCACCGACGCCGGCCGCGGCAGCCACAAGACCTACAACCTGAACCGGGGCACCTCCGGCACCGGCACCCTGTTCTCCGGCCCGGACGACATCTGGGGCAACGGTCTCGCCTCCAACGCGGAGACCGCCGGCGCGGACGCCCACTACGGCGCCCAGGTCACGTGGGACTACTACAAGAACGTCCACGGCCGCAACGGCCTGCGCAACGACGGCGTGGCCCCCTACACCCGGGTCCACTACGGCAACGCGTACGTCAACGCCTTCTGGGACGACTCCTGCTTCTGCATGACCTACGGCGACGGCGAGGGCAACAACAAGCCGCTCACCTCGACCGACGTGGCCGCGCACGAGATGACCCACGGCCTCACCTCGGTCACCGGCAACATGACCTACAGCGGTGAGTCCGGCGGTCTGAACGAGGCCACCTCCGACATCATGGCGGCGGCGGTCGAGTTCTACGCCAACAACCCCCAGGACGTCGGCGACTACCTGGTCGGCGAGAAGATCGACATCAACGGCAACGGCACCCCGCTGCGCTACATGGACAAGCCGAGCAAGGACGGCGGCTCCAAGGACGCGTGGTACTCGGGCATCGGCGGCATCGACGTCCACTACTCCTCGGGTCCGGCGAACCACTGGTTCTACCTGGCCTCCGAGGGCTCCGGCGCGAAGGTCATCAACGGCGTGAGCTACGACTCGCCGACCTCCGACGGCCTGCCCGTCACCGCGATCGGCCGTGACGCCGCCGCGAAGATCTGGTTCCGCGCGCTGACGGTGGGCTACTTCAAGTCCAACACCAACTACGCCGACGCCCGCGTCCAGACGCTGAAGGCCGCCGCCGACCTGTACGGCCAGGGTTCGGCCACGTACAACAACGTCGCCAACGCCTGGGCCGCCATCAACGTCGGCCCGCGCATCAACGACGGCGTGACGGTCACCGCGATCGCCAACCAGACCACCCAGATCAACACCGCGGTGAGCCTCCAGGTCCAGGCGACCAGCACCAACCCGGGCGCCCTGACCTACTCGGCCACCGGCCTGCCGGCCGGCCTGTCGATCAACTCCTCGACCGGTCTGATCTCCGGTACGGCGACCACCGCGGGCACGTCCAACGTGACCGTCACGGTGACCGACTCCGCGTCCAAGACGGGCACGGCGTCCTTCACCTGGACCGTCGGCACCGCGCAGCAGAACGTGTTCGAGAACACGAACGACTACGCGATCGCCGACAACGCGACCGTCGAGTCCCCGATCACGGTGACCCGCACCGGCAACGCGCCGAGCACCCTCAAGGTGGACGTCAACATCGTCCACACCTACATCGGTGACCTGAAGGTCGACCTGGTCGCGCCCGACGGCTCCGTCTACAACCTGCACAACCGTTCCGGCGGCAGTGCGGACAACATCGTCAAGAGCTACACGGTGAACGCCTCCTCCGAGGTCGCCCAGGGCGTCTGGAAGCTCCGGGTCAACGACAACGCGAGCCTGGACACCGGCAAGATCGACAGCTGGAAGCTCACCTTCTGACCCCCTCGGGGCAGGAAGTGAACCACCGCTGAAGCGCTGAAACCACGGGGCCGCCCGGGAGGAAACCTCCCCGGGCGGCCCTGTCCCATGCGGCGGGACGGTTGGTCAGCCGATCGAACGGAAGACGTCGTTCATGAAGTCGCCGGGGGTCATCGAGCGGCCCTGGCCGGGGCGGACCATGCTGCGGTCGTCGTCGTCCCAGTCGTCGTCGCCGTCGTGGCGGCCGTGGTGGTGCTCGTCCGGCTTGAGGAAGACCGAGCGGGCGTTCAGGTCGCGCGCGTGCTCGCCCGGGCGCAGCACCTCCTGGGCCTCGCCGCCGCAGCTGTCACCCCGGAAGACGAGGACCAGCGCGTCCGTGTCGTTCTGCACCGCGAAGGCGGGATGGTTGCGGCTGGTGCCCGTCAGCCGGTAGCAGGTGTCGAGGTCGGCCGGCTCGATCGTCCTGCGGCGCACGTCCCCGTCGTCGTCCGTGAAGCGGTAGTGGATCTCGCCGAGGTCGTGGCGGTCATGGGCCAGGGACTGGCCGGCGGCCGGGAGGACCAGCGCGAAGGAGGCGAGGAGCGCGGCCGCGGCGGTGGAGCGAAGACGCATGTGAGGGTCCATTCCTGGGGGCATGGGGGGCTCGGGGGGCGTGGGGACCGGGTCCGGTGGACGTCCGCGGGCAGCCTAGGAGCGGACCGCCCGCCGACGGCCCCGCCATGCACAGTGCGTTCGAAGGTTCACCCTCCCGGGGAGCCCCCCGGAACAGCCCGGCGCCCGTACGGCGGTAAGGCCGTACGGGCGCCGGGGCGGCTCAGGCGGAGGTCCGCCCGGACGCGGGAGCGGCGGCCGGAGCACCCGCCGGAGCACCACCCTGCGCCGGGACCGGGGTCCCGGCCGCGGCCGGGCGCCGGACCAGCAGCGCCACCGCCAGCGCGCCCGCCAGGCCCATCGCCCCCGAGACCAGGAAGGTGTCCCGCAGCCCGCTCGCGAAGGCCGCGTCGACCCACTCCCGCGCCCCCGGCGCCGCCAGCAGCCGCCCCGCCCCGCCGGAGGCCAGGGCGTCGGCGAGCTCCCGGGGCCGCCCGCCGAGCCCGTCCGCCAGCCCGGCGTGGAACACCGCGCCCAGCACCGCGATCCCCAGCGCGGTGCCCAGCTGCCGCGCGGTGTTCAGCACGCCGCCGGCCATGCCCGCCCGGGCCGGGGCCACCGCCCCCATCGCGGTGGCCGCCAGCGCCGGGGTCGCCATGCCCACCCCGACACCGCTGACCAGCAGCCCGGGAGCCAGCGCGGTCCAGCCGTCGCCCGCGTCCAGCATCCACGCCTGGAGCAGCGCGCCGGCCCCGATCAGCAGCAGCCCGCCGCCGATGGTCAGCCGGGGCGACGCCCCGTGCAGCAGCCGCCCGGCCAGCGCCGCGACGACGAAGCCGGCGAGGCTCATCGGCAGCAGCACCAGGCCGCCGCCCACCGGGCTCATCCCCTCGGCGGACTGCAGCCAGAGGGAGACGTACATCAGGTACGAGAACGCCGCGCCGGACAGCAGCAGTCCGGCGGCCATCACCGCCACGAAGACCGGGCTGCGGAAGAGCGACAGGTCCAGCATCGGGCGCGCGCCGCGCAGTTCGACGAGGACGAAGGCGGCGAAGGCGGCCGCCGCGAGGCCGAACAGCCCGAGGGTGGCGGCCGAGGTCCAGCCGTTCTCCCCGACCCGGATCAGGGCGTACGTCAGGGCCGCGGCCCCGACGGTGAAGGTGGCCATGCCGGGCAGGTCGAGCCCCCGTGCACGCGGGTCGCGGGACTCGGCCACCGCCTTCAGGGTCACCCAGACGGCCAGCGCGCAGACGGGGAGGTTGATGAAGAAGATCCAGCGCCAGCCGAAGTGCTCGGTCAGCAGCCCGCCGATGACCGGGCCGGCGGCGGCCGCGGCACCGTTGACCGCACCCCACACTCCGAAGGCGACGCCCCGGTCGCGGCCCTGGTAGGCGGCACTGAGCAGGGCCATGGTGGTGGCGAACATGGCCGCGCCGCCGACGCCCTGCACGGCGCGGAAGGTGATCAGGGCGGCCGGACCGTCCGCGATCCCGCAGGCGAGGGAGGAGGCGGCGAACAGCACCAGTCCGCCGAGGTAGACGCGGCGGCGGCCGATCCGGTCGGCGAGCGAGCCCGCGCCGAGCAGCAGGGCGGCCAGGGCGAGGGCGTAGACGTCCATCACCCACTGGAGGCCGGCGAAGTCGGTGCGCATGTCGGCGGCCATGTCCGGGAGGGCGACGGTCACGATGGTGACGTCGACCAGGAGCATGAAGGCCCCGAGGCACACCGCCGTCAGCGGCAGCCACTTACGCATGGGGGGTCTCCTCGTGTCGGGGGGGGTGGGGCGGGGAGCGCCCCCGCCTGACATCACGCTCGCAGCGGCCGCCCCGGAACCCCACCCACAGACCTCTTCGTGCCGGATTTCCCTCATGGGCGGAGCCGTCATGATGGAAACCATGAATGACGAGCAGCTGGACGGTATCGACCGTTCCCTGATCCAGGCCCTGGTGATCGACGGCCGGGCCCCCTTCAGCCGGATCGCCGAGGTGCTGGACGTCTCCGACCAGACCGTCGTACGCCGCTACCGGCGGCTGCGGAGCGCCGGGCTGGTCCGCGTCGTCGGGCTGCCGGTGGGCAGCCGCGTCGGGCTGTTCGAGTCCTGGCTGCGGATCCAGTGCGCCCCCGACGCGGCGCTGCCGGTGGCCGAGGCGCTCGCCCGGCGCCCGGACATCGCCTGGGTGACCCTGAACTCCGGCGGCACGGAGATCCACTGCATGACCCGGGCCCGTACCCGCAGGGACCGCGACGCCCTGCTGCTGGACAAGCTGCCGCGCACCCGCCGGGTCACCGGGATCAGCGCCCACACCATCCTGCGCAAGTTCTTCGGCGGACCCGACGCGTGGGCGGGCGTCGACGAGCTGCGCCCCGACCAGATCGCGGCCCTCCACCGCCCCCGGGCCGAGCCCGGCCCGCAGCGGTACGTCCTCGACGCGGCGGAGTCGGCGCTGCTGGCGGTCCTGGGCCGGGACGGCCGCGCGGGGTATCCGGAGCTGGCGCGGGCCACCGGGCTGTCGGAGTCCACCGCCCGGCGGCGGCTGGAGCGGCTGCGGGACCTCGGGGCGCTCTTCTTCGACGTGGAGTTCGTGCCCGAACTGTTCGGCTACGAGGCGGAGGCGACGCTGGTGCTGACCGTGCCGCCGGCCCGGCTGGCGGAGGTGGGGAACGCGCTGGCCGACCACCGCGAGGTGCCCTTCGCGGCGGCCGTGACCGGGGCGGCCTCCCTGATGGCGGTGGTGGTGTGCCGGGACACCGACGCCCTCTACACCTACCTGACCGAGAAGATCGGCGCGGTGGACGGGGTGGGCCAGGTGGAGGTGATCCCGGCCCTGCGCAGCGTGAAGCGGGCCGGGATGCTGGTCGAGGACGGGCGGCTGGTGGATCCGCCGCCCGCCCCCTGAGGCCGCCCGGCCCCGCCCGCCGCCGCGGTCAGCGCAGCAGTACGCCGCCCGGCGCGTCGGTGTCCACCGGGGCCGCGACCAGACCCAGTTCGGCCGGGGTCGCCAGCAGCGGATGCGTCGGCAGGATCCGCACGGTGTAGCCGAAGGGCCCGGTCCGGTCGAGCGCGAGCGGGCCCTCGTACACCCAGCGCCCCTCCATGTCGGGCCCGGCGGCGGGCTTGAGCGGGAAGGCCCGCCCGTCCCGGATCACGTCCTGGGCGTCGACCCGCCCGGCGACGGCCTGCACCTCCACGTCCTCCGGCGCGAGGGCGTCCAGCGCGACCCGCACCCGCAGCGTGAGGGTGGCGCCCAGTTCGGCGGTGCCCCCGACGGGCGCGGCGGCGACGGCCTCCACGTGCTCGACGGCCACCCGCGGCCACGAGGCCCGGATCCTCCCCTTCCACCAGGCCAGCTCCTGCGCGGCGTCGGGGGTCAGGGCCCGGTGGGAGAGCGTGGCCGGGGCGTAGAGGCGTTCCACGTATTCCCGCACCATCCGCCCCGCGAGCACCTTCGGGCCCAGGGACACCAGGGTGCGCCGGACCATCTCGATCCACCGCACCGGCAGCCCGGCCCGCCCGTCCCGGTCGTAGAAGCGGGGAGCGACCCGCTCCTCGATCAGTTCGTAGAGGGCTCCGGCCTCCAGGTCGTCGCGGCGTTCCTCGTCCGTGCCGAGCCCGTCGGCGGTGGGGATGGCCCAGCCGAAGTCGGGCTCGAACCACTCGTCCCACCAGCCGTCCAGCACCGACAGGTTGAGGCAGCCGTTGAGGGCGGCCTTCATCCCGCTGGTGCCGCAGGCCTCCAGCGGGCGCAGCGGGTTGTTCAGCCAGACGTCGCAGCCCGGGTAGAGCTTCTGTGCCATGGCCATGCCGTAGTCGGGCAGGAACACGATGCGGTGGCGCACCCGCGGGTCGTCGGAGAAGCGGACCAGTTCCTGCACGAGCCGCTTGCCGCCGTCGTCGGCCGGGTGCGCCTTGCCGGCGACCACGATCTGCACCGGGCGGTCCGGGTGCAGCAGCAGCCGGCGCAGCCGCTCCGGGTCGCGCAGCATCAGCGTGAGCCGCTTGTACGAGGGCACGCGGCGGGCGAAGCCGATGGTCAGCACGTCCGGGTCGAGGACGCCGTCGACCCAGCCGAGTTCGGCGTCGGCGGCCCCGCGCTGCTTCCAGGAGGCGCGCAGCCGGTCGCGGACCTCCTGGACGAGCTGCTCGCGCAGGGTCCGGCGTACGTCCCACACGTCCTGGTCGGCGATCTGCGCGACGGCGTCCCAGCGGGCGGAGGCGCCCACGGCGAGGGCGTCCTCGGTGCGTCCGGCCCCGATCTGGCGGGCGCCGAGCCGCATGACCTCGGGGGCGACCCAGGTCGGGGCGTGGACGCCGTTGGTCACGGAGGTGATGGGCACGTCGGCGGGGTCGAAGCCCGGCCAGAGCCCGGCGAACATGCCCCGGCTGACCGCGCCGTGGAGGGTGGAGACCCCGTTGGCGCGCTGGGCGAGCCGCAGGCCCATCACGGCCATGTTGAAGACCCCGGGGTCGCCGCCGGGGTAGGACTCGGCGCCCAGTTCCAGGATCCGTTCGACGGGTACGCCGGGCAGTTCGCCGCCGTCGCCGAAGTGGCGGGCGACGAGCGAGCGCTCGAAGCGGTCGATGCCGGCGGGCACGGGGGTGTGGGTGGTGAACACGGTCCCGGCGCGCACGGCTTCGACGGCGGCGTCGAAGCCGAGGCCCTGCTCGACGTCCAGTTCCCTTATGCGTTCCAGTCCGAGGAAGCCGGCGTGTCCCTCGTTGGTGTGAAACACCTCGGGTTCGGCGTGGCCGGTGATCCGGCAGTACGTCCGCACGGCGCGGACGCCGCCGATGCCGAGCAGCATCTCCTGGAGGAGGCGGTGGTCGCTGCCGCCGCCGTAGAGCCGGTCGGTCACCTCGCGGGCGCCGGCGTCGTTGTCCTCGACGTCGGAGTCGAGCAGGAGCAGCGGCACCCGGCCGACGCGGGCCTGCCAGATGTGCGCGTGCAACGACCTCCCGCCGGGCAGGGTGAGCGCCACCCGGGCGGGGACGCCGTCCTCGTGGCGCAGGAGGGACAGGGGCAGCTCGTGGGGGTCGAGCACCGGGTAGTGCTCCTGCTGCCAGCCGTCGCGGGAGAGGGACTGGCGGAAGTAGCCGTGCCGGTAGAGCAGGCCGACGCCGATGACGGGGACGCCGAGGTCGCTGGCGGCCTTGAGGTGGTCCCCGGCGAGGATCCCGAGGCCGCCGGAGTACTGGGGCAGGGCGGCGGTGATGCCGAACTCGGGGGAGAAGTAGGCGATGGCGGCGGGGAAATCGGCGGCGTTCTCGGTGGTCTGGTACCACCTGCCGCCGTGGAGGTAGTCGTCGAGGTCGGCGGCGGTCACGGCCAGCCGGCGCAGGAACCGCCGGTCGGCGGCGAGTTCCTCCAGCCGGGAGGCCGGTACGGCGCCGAGCAGCCGGACGGGGTCGCCGCCGGCGGCCTGCCAGCCCTCGGGGTCGACGGATTGGAAGAGTTCGCGGGTTTCCGTATGCCAAGACCAGCGCAGGTTGCGCGCGAGGTCGGCGAGCGGCATGAGGGGTTCGGGGAGGACGGGGCGCACGGTGAATCGACGGATAGCCTTCACACGTTCCACCTTCGCAGGGGATGACGGATCGGAGCGACCGCACCACGCTGTGCACCCGCGCGTCGCATCCCGGAAGGCTAGCCGCGGAACCGCGCGGCGACCATGGCGCCTCCCGCACCGCGCCGTCCCGCGCCTTCGTGTCGCGTCCCGTCCCGCACCGTGGCGCCCGGTCCCGCCGCGCCCGGTCCCGCCCCGCCGCGCCGCGCCCGGTCCCGCCGCGCCCGGTCCGTCAGGCGTCCGTCGCGAGGCGGGCGTGCAGGTGCTCGTCGTGCCAGCCGTCGGCGTGCCGCAGGGCGCCGCGCATGGTGCCCTCCAGCGGGAAGCCAGCCTTCAGCGCGACGGCGCAGGACGCCGGGTTGGCCACCGAGTGGCAGATCCGCTGCCGGTGCAGGCCCGCTTCGCGAAAGCCCCAGCCGGCCACCGCGGCCACCCCCTGCGGCATGACGCCCCGCCCGCGCCCGGCCGGCAGCAGCCAGTACAGGAACTCCGCGGCCGCGCCCTCCGGGTCGAAGTCGGCGAGCCCGATCAGGCCGACGGCCGGGGCGGCCGGCTCCGCCGACACGGCCCAGACCGCCGCCGCCCGCTCTTCCCACCGCCGGTTCCAGCGGGCTATGCGGGCCGCCGCCGACTCCCGGGTCTCGGGCGCGGGCCGGTTCCAGTGCCGGATGTCGGGGTCCTCGTACGCGGTGACGAGCACGGGGGCGTCGGCTTCGCGCCAGGGCCGCAGCACCATCCCGCAGGGGAGGCCGAACACCGGCTGAGGGGCCCCGCCCCATGGGGCGGGAGGGGCTGTGGGGGCCTGCGTGACGAGGGTGTTTTCGCTGTCCATCGGTCCATCCTCACCGACTTGACGGAGCCTCGGCGGATGCGGGGCCGGGCCGAGCCGTTCCCCCTCCGCCCGCGTCCCACTACGTACGAGTAGTTAACCGACGGTGCGGATTGGGCGGGGTGAGAGTGGGAAGGGCTGAGCGGGTACACGCGGTACACGCACGGCGCACCCGCCCACAACCTTTCCCCGCCACCCGAGTGAACGCGGACAGGAGCGGCCATGCCCGCAGCCCAGCCGTCTTCCGAGCGGCTAGAAACAGAGCGAACAGAGCGTGCACTACCAGCCGCGATTCCGGCTGGACCGTCACCGAGCCCTGCGAACTGCCCCCAGGTGATCCCATCATGATCGGTCGCATTCCCGTGCTGGACGTCCGCCCCGCCGTCGACTGCGGCGCCAGACCCGCCAAGGCGGTCGTGGACGAGGTCTTCGAGATCTCCGCCACCGTGTTCCGAGAGGGCCACGACGCCGTCGCCGCCCATGTCGTACTGCGCGACCCGAGCGGGCGGCTGCGCCCGCCGGTGCCGTTGCGGGAACTGGCCCCCGGCACCGACCGGTGGGGGGCGCGGGTCTCCGCCGAGGTCGAGGGGAGGTGGACGTACACCGTCGAGGCGTGGAGCGACCCGGTCGCCACCTGGCGGGCCCACGCCGCCATCAAGATCCCGGCCGGCCTCGACACCGGGCTGACGCTCCTCGAAGGAGCGGAGCTCTACGAGCGGGCCGCGGCGAAGATCCCCAAGCGGGACGGCCGCGAGGCCGTACTGGCCGCGGCGGACGCGATGCGCGACGAGGACCGGCCGGCCGCGCTGCGGTACGAGGCGGCGCTCGCACCCGCGGTCGACGCGGCGCTGGCCCGCCGCCCGTACCGGGAGCTGGTCACGGCCGCCAAGCCGCTGCCGCTGCTCGTCGAACGCAAGCGGGCCCTCTTCGGATCCTGGTACGAGATGTTCCCCCGCTCGGAGGGAGCGGTGGTCGAGCCGGGCAGGGCCCCGGTCCACGGCACCTTCCGCACCGCCGCCGAACGGCTGCCGGCCATTGCCGCGATGGGCTTCGACGTCGTCTACCTGCCGCCGATCCACCCCATCGGCTCCACCTACCGCAAGGGCCCCAACAACACGCTTTCCGCGGGGAGTTGGGATCCGGGTGTGCCATGGGCCATCGGCTCCCCGGAGGGCGGGCACGACGCGGTCCACCCCGAGCTCGGCACCCTGGAGGACTTCGACGCCTTCGTGGCGCGCGCCCGCGACCTCCGGATGGAGATCGCCCTCGACTTCGCCCTCCAGTGCTCCCCCGACCACCCGTGGGTGGAGAAGCACCCGGAGTGGTTCCGCCACCGCGCCGACGGGACGATCGCGTACGCCGAGAACCCGCCGAAGAAGTACCAGGACATCTACCCGGTCCACTTCGACGCGGACATGGCCGGCATCGTCGAGGAGACGGTCCGGATCCTGCGGCACTGGATGGAGCACGGGGTCCGCATCTTCCGGGTCGACAACCCGCACACCAAGCCGGTCGTGTTCTGGCAGAAGGTGATCGCGGAGATCAACAAGTCCGACCCCGACGTGATCTTCCTGGCGGAAGCCTTCACCCGGCCCGCGATGATGCGCGCGCTCGCCTCCGTCGGCTTCCAGCAGTCGTACACGTACTTCACCTGGCGCAACACCAAGGCGGAGCTGACCGAGTACCTGACCGAGCTGTCCGGCGACCGCTCGGCGTCCGTGATGCGGCCGAACTTCTTCGTGAACACGCCCGACATCCTCCACGAGTACCTCCAGAAGGGCGGCCGGCCCGCCTTCGAGGTCCGGGCGGTCCTCGCCGCCACCCTCTCCCCCACCTGGGGCGTCTACGCGGGCTACGAGCTCTGCGAGAACACCCCGGTCCGGGAGGGCAGCGAGGAGTACCTGAACTCCGAGAAGTACGAGCTGCGTCCGCGCGACTGGGCCGCCGCCGACCGCGAGGGCCGTACGATCGCCCCCCTGATCACGGCCCTGAACCGGCTGCGCCGGCGCAACCCCGCCCTCCAGCAGCTGCGCGACATCCACTTCCACCCGACCGACAACGAACAGGTGATCGCCTATTCGAAGCACTCCGGCGGCAATTGCGTACTGGTGGTCGTCAACCTCGATCCGCACCACACCCAGGAGGCGACGGTCTCGTTGGACATGCCGGTACTCGGCCTCGACTGGCACGGGTCCCTCGCGGTGCGCGACGAGCTCACCGGCGATACCTATCACTGGGGCAGGGCGAACTACGTGCGCCTGGAACCGGGCCGTACTCCCGCGCACGTCCTGGCCGCCCTGCGACCGTCCCCGCCCACCGGAGGGTCACCCACCACATGCTGATCAACGATCCCGTCCACGACACCTTCGAGGACACCCCCGCCAAGGACCGCGACCCCGACTGGTTCAAGCGGGCGGTCTTCTACGAGGTCCTGGTCCGCTCCTTCCACGACAGCAACGGCGACGGCGTCGGTGACCTCAAGGGGCTCACCGCCAAGCTGGACTACCTCCAGTGGCTCGGCGTCGACTGCCTGTGGCTTCCGCCGTTCTTCGCCTCACCGCTGCGCGACGGCGGCTACGACGTCTCCGACTACACCTCCGTGCTGCCCGAGTTCGGCGACCTCGCCGACTTCGTGGAGTTCGTGGACGCCGCGCACAGCCGCGGCATGCGGGTGATCATCGACTTCGTCATGAACCACACCAGCGACCAGCACGAGTGGTTCCAGCAGTCGCGCAAGGACCCCGACGGGCCCTACGGCGACTACTACATGTGGGCCGACAACGACAAGCAGTACCAGGACGCCCGCATCATCTTCATCGACACCGAGACCTCCAACTGGACCTACGACCCCGTCCGCAAGCAGTACTACTGGCACCGCTTCTTCTCGCACCAGCCGGACCTCAACTTCGAGAACCCGGCCGTGCAGGAGGAGATCATCTCGGCGCTGCGGTTCTGGCTCGACCTCGGCATCGACGGGTTCCGCCTCGACGCCGTGCCCTACCTCTACGCCGAGGAGGGCACCAACTGCGAGAACCTGCCGCGCACCCACGAGCTCCTCAAGCGGGTCCGCGCCGAGATCGACGCGCACTACCCGGACACCGTGCTGCTCGCCGAGGCCAACCAGTGGCCCGAGGACGTCGTCGACTACTTCGGCGACTTCGCCAAGGGCGGGGACGAGTGCCACATGGCGTTCCACTTCCCCGTCATGCCGCGCATCTTCATGGCCGTGCGAAGAGAGTCGCGCTACCCCGTCTCCGAGATCCTGGCCAAGACCCCGGCGATCCCGGACGGCTGCCAGTGGGGCATCTTCCTGCGCAACCACGACGAGCTCACCCTCGAAATGGTCACGGACGAAGAACGCGACTACATGTACGCCGAGTACGCCAAGGACCCGCGGATGCGGGCCAACATCGGCATCCGGCGCCGGCTCGCCCCGCTCCTGGACAACGACCGCAACCAGATGGAGCTGTTCACCGCCCTGCTGCTGTCGCTGCCCGGCTCGCCGGTGCTCTATTACGGCGACGAGATCGGCATGGGCGACAACATCTGGCTCGGCGACCGCGACGGCGTACGCACCCCCATGCAGTGGACCCCGGACCGCAACGCCGGTTTCTCCTCCTGCGATCCGGGCAGGCTGAACCTGCCGGTCATCATGGACCCGGTCCACGGGTACCAGGTCACCAATGTCGAGGCGGCCATGGCGTCGCCCTCGTCACTGCTGCACTGGACCCGCAGGCTGATCGAGATCCGCAAGGCCAACCCGGCCTTCGGCCTCGGCTCGTACACCGAACTGCCCTCGTCCAACCCGGCGGTGCTCGCGTTCCTGCGCGAGTTCGGGGACGACCTGGTGCTGTGCGTGCACAACTTCTCCCGCTTCGCGCAGCCCACCGAACTGGACCTGAGGTCGTTCAACGGGCGGGTCCCGGTGGAGCTCACGGGAGACGTGCGCTTCCCGCCGATCGGCGAGTGGCCGTACCTGCTGACCCTGGCGGGCCACGGCTTCTACTGGTTCCGGCTCCGCAGCGACCAGCGCGCCGACTGACGGACCCGCTACGGGGCGGGCACTCCTTTGGGTCAACGGCCCGCCCCTGTACGGATCATCCTGACCCGACACACGCACATACCGGAGAAGCAACTGCCGCGCATCCGGGACACTCTGCGCATTCTGTGACGGCCCGGGGAAAGGACGCGACGCCATGTCGGAGGCTGCATCCGCCCGGAGGCGGCTGACGCCCGCCCGGGCCGGCGGGACCGCCGGAGCCCCGGGGCCCGCCGGGACCGCCGGGACCGCCGCGCTGGAACCGATGCTGAGGGACTGGCTGCCCGCCCAGCGCTGGTTCGCCGGCAAGGGGCGCCGCATCGCCCGCATCGAGGCCGTCTCGGCGGCCGAACTGCTGCCGCCGGGCTCCGCCCCCGGCCTGCTGCACCTGCTGCTCGACGTGGACGGGGACTGCTACCAGCTCCTGCTGGGCATCCGCCCCTCCCCGCTCCCGCCCGCCCTCGCGCCCGCCCTGATCGGGCACGCCGAGAACGGTCCCTACGCGGGCCGGGCCGTGTACGAGGCGCTGGGCGACCCCCGGCTCGCCTCCCTGCTGCTGGAACGGCTGCGCTCCCCCGGGACGCTGGGCCCGCTCCACTTTGACCGGGACCCGGACACCCCGGTCCAGGCCGGGCTGCTGCCCCGGCCGCTGTCCGGGGAGCAGACCAACTCCTCCCTGATCTACGGGGATTCGTACATCCTCAAGGTGTTCCGCCGGGTCGGCCCCGGGATCAACCCGGACCTGGAGCTGCCCAGGGCCCTGGCCGCCGCCGGCTGCGCCCGCGTGCCCGCCCCGGTCGCCTGGTACGAGGCCGAGCTGCCCGGTGGAGAACCGTTGACCCTGGGCGTGCTCCAGCCCTACCTGCGCGGCTCCGACGACGGCTGGCAGCTGGCCCTGCGCAGACTCGGTGCCGGGGCCGACTTCACCGCCGAGGCGCACGCGCTGGGCCGGGCCACCGCCGAGGTGCACAGCGCCCTCGCGACCGCACTGCCCACCCTGGCCCTCGGTCCCGAGCAGACCGCCCGGCTCGCCGCCGGGATGACCGCCCGGCTCGCCGCCACCTGCCGCGAGGTGCCCGCGCTCCAGCCGTACGAGGCCGGGCTGCGCGGCGCCTTCGACGCGCTGGCCGCCTCCCGGGGCGCCGGGGTCCCCGCCCAGCGCATCCACGGGGACCTGCACCTGGGCCAGACCCTGCGCACCGCCGACGGCAGCTGGGCGCTGATCGACTTCGAGGGGGAGCCCGCCCGGCCGCTCGCCGACCGCCGCCGCCCCGAGCCGGCGGTCCGGGACATCGCCGGGATACTGCGCTCCTTCGACTACGCCGCCCGCTCGCACCGGCCCTTCGCCCCCGCCTGGGCGGACGCCTGCCGGGCCGCGTTCTGCGAGGGCTACGCCCGCACCACCGGCCGTGACCCGCGCGAGGACCCGGTGCTGCTGCGCGCGTACGAGACCGACAAGGCGGTGTACGAGGCCCGGTACGAGTCCCGGCACCGCCCCGACTGGCTGCACGTCCCGATGGCCGCGATCCGCCGGCTGTCGGAACCCCAGCGGCCGGCACACCGCATGCCCCCGCCGGCTCCCGGCACCACCCCGACCCCCCACCCGAAGCCCCCGAGGAGGCCGCTCGCGTGAGCGCCGCACGACAGCCGTCACCGACCGTCCGCGAGGAAGCCGCAGCCGTACCCGAACCCGCGAAGCGGACCCGCGCGCCACGCGCCCGCCGCGCCGCCCCGCCGCACGGCGTCCGGCCGGCGCCCGCGCTGGACGCGGGGGAACGGGCCCGGCTGCTGGAGGGCCGCCACCACGACCCGCACGCGCTGCTGGGCGCCCGCGCGCAGCGGGGCGGCGTGGCCTTCCGGGTGCTGCGCCCGTACGCGAAGGCCGTCACCATCGTGGCGAAGGGGCTGCGGGCCGAGCTGTTCGACGACGGGGACGGGCTGTTCTCCGGGCTGCTGCCGCTGACCGGGGTGCCGGACTACCGGCTGCTGGTGACGTACGACAGCGACGAGATCGAGGTCCACGACCCGTACCGGTTCCTGCCCGCCCTCGGGGACCTGGACCTGCACCTGATCGGCGAGGGCCGGCACGAGGAGCTGTGGACGGCGCTGGGCGCCCGGCCGATGGAGCACCAGGGCGTCGCCGGCACCCGATTCACGGTGTGGGCGCCGAACGCCCGGGGGGTGCGGGTCACCGGGGACTTCTCCTACTGGGACTCGGTGGCCTACCCGATGCGCTCGCTCGGGGCGAGCGGGGTGTGGGAGCTGTTCCTGCCCGGCGTGGGCGAGGGCACCCTGTACAAGTACGACATCACCCGTCCGGACGGCAGCCACACCCTGCGCGCCGACCCGATGGCGCAGTACGCGGAGGTCCCGCCGGCGAACGCCTCGGTGGTCACGGCCTCGCGGTTCGTGTGGCAGGACGCCGAGTGGATGGCCACGCGCGGCGCCCGCGCCCCGCACCAGGCGCCGCTGTCGGTGTACGAGCTGCACCTGGCGTCCTGGCGGCCGGGGCTCACGTACCGCCAGCTGGCCGACCAGCTGCCGGCGTACGTGAAGGAACTCGGCTTCACGCACGTGGAGTTCATGCCGGTCGCCGAGCACCCCTTCGGCGGCTCCTGGGGCTACCAGGTCACCGGCTTCTACGCGCCCACCTCGCGGATGGGCACCCCGGACGACTTCCGGCTGCTGGTGGACTCGCTGCACCGGGCCGGGATCGGGGTGATCGTCGACTGGGTGCCGGCGCACTTCCCGCGCGACGACTGGGCGCTCGCCGAGTTCGACGGGCGTCCGCTGTACGAGCACCAGGACCCGCGCCGGGCCGCGCACCCGGACTGGGGGACGCTGGAGTTCGACTACGGGCGCAAGGAGGTCCGCAACTTCCTGGTGGCCAACGCCGTCTACTGGTGCCAGGAGTTCCACGTCGACGGGCTGCGCGTGGACGCGGTGGCCTCGATGCTGTACCTGGACTACTCGCGCGACGAGGGCGACTGGTCGCCGAACGAGCACGGCGGCCGCGAGGACCTGGACGCCGTGGCGCTGCTCCAGGAGATGAACGCGGTGGTCTACCGGCGCTGCCCGGGGGTGGTGACGATCGCGGAGGAGTCGACGGCCTGGGACGGGGTCACGCGGCCGACGGACTCCGGCGGGCTGGGCTTCGGCCTGAAGTGGAACATGGGATGGATGCACGACACGCTGCGCTACGTGTCGAAGGAGCCGGTGCACCGCAAGTACCACCACCACGACATGACCTTCGGGATGGTGTACGCGTTCAGCGAGAACTACGTGCTGCCGATCTCGCACGACGAGGTGGTGCACGGGAAGCGCTCGCTGGTGTCGAAGATGCCGGGCGACTGGTGGCAGCAGCGGGCCACGCACCGCGCCTACCTGGGCTTCATGTGGGCCCACCCGGGCAAGCAGCTGCTGTTCATGGGGCAGGAGTTCGCGCAGGGTTCGGAGTGGTCGGAGGCGTACGGGCCGGACTGGTGGCTGCTGGACTCCTCCTATCCGGCGGCCGGCGACCACCGGGGGGTGCGGAACCTGGTGCGCGACCTGAACCGCGCGTACACGGCGGCTCCCGCGCTGTGGGAGCGGGACGCGGTGCCGGAGGGGTTCGCGTGGGTGGAGGCGGACGCCGCCGAGGACAACGTGTTCGCGTTCCTGCGGTACGCGCAGGACGGATCGCAGCTGCTGTGCGTGTCGAACTTCTCCCCCGTGGTCCGGCACGGCTACAGGATCGGGGTGCCGGAGGAGGTGCCGCTGTGGCGGGAGGTCCTCAACACCGACCTGGAGGAGTACGGCGGGAGCGGCGTCCACCACGCCCGGCCGCTGCGCCCGGAGCCGGTTCCGGCCCAGGGGCGTGCGGCGAGCCTGCGGATGACGCTCCCGCCGATGGCGACGGTCTGGCTCAGGCCGTGACGGGGGCGAGCGCCTCGTCGAGCTCCTGAAGCAGCCGGCGCCTGGGCCGGGCGCCGGTGATCTGCCGTACGGGTTCCCCGTCGCGGAAGAGGAGCATGGTCGGCATGGACAGCACCCCGTAGCGCGTGACGGTCGCGGGGTTGCTGTCCGCGTCGATCTGGACCACCGTGAGGCGGTCCGCCCGCTCGGCGGCCACGGCGGAGAGCACCGGGGCGAGCTGGCGGCAGGGGCCGCACCAGTCCGCGGTGAACTCCACCAGGACGGGCCGGCCCCGTTCGGCCAGCACCCGCGCCTCGAAGTCGGCGTCGGTCACTTCGGCCACACCCTTGGCGTGGATCATCTCGTTCCCCTCTCGTCAGCCGGTTCTCGTCAGCCGGTTCTCGTCAGCCGGTCATCTCGCAGCGCGGCGCGACCTGCCCGGCGGCCTCCTCGGCCGCCGCGAGCTGGCGGGCCACCTGGTCGCGGACGTCGGCCAGCTGGCCGATCAGGCCGTCCAGCTCGGCGAGCTTGCGGCGGTAGACCGCGAGCGAGGCCGGGCAGGCGTCCCCGGCCGGGTGGCCGGCGCGCAGGCACTCGACGAACGGCCGGGTCTCCTCCAGTTCGAAGCCGAAGTCCTGGAGGGTCCGGATCTGGCGCAGCAGGCGCAGGTCGTCCTCGTCGTAGTCGCGGTAGCCGTTGCCGGTCCGCCGGGCCGTGAGCAGGCCGCGTGACTCGTAGTACCTGAGCGTCCGGGTGCTGGTCCCGGCCCGCCTCGCCAGTTCGCCGATGCGCATGGCCCGACCGTATTCCTTGACGCCGACGTCAAGGGAAGGGCGGGGCCCTCGCCACCCCCGTATGCGAGGGCCCCCGACATGGATCACGGACGGCGGGCCGGACCGGTTCACGTCATGTGACCGGGATCACCCTCCGGGCTTCGCCGGTCACCTGAAATGGAGTGGCCTGATCCGTACGCTGGCCCTACGCCCATAAATGGATCTTCCTATGGCCCGATTACCGGACGGTCGCCGGGAAAACCGCCCAAAGTCATGAACTCCATAGGACTTTCCTACGAGTTATGGGCTTGTTTGAATAGTCTGTAGTCGTCGCAGGTCGGCCACTTCTACGGTGTGCCCTGTGCACTCCAGCCCACCTTTCAATGCCCCCGCCGCGCGTCGCCTGCGCGCGGCCCTGGGCATGGCGCCCGGTCACGTCGCCTACGGCCTGCGGGCCCAGTACGGACTGCTCGTCGCACCAGAGACCGTGATGGCCTGGGAGCGGGGCGAGCAGTCGCCCACCTCCGCCGAGCTCACGGCCCTGGCCGGCGTGCTCTGGTGCTCCCCCGGGGAGCTGCTGGCCGAGCCCGTCACCCTGCGGGAGCACCGCATCGCCCGGGGCCTGGACCCCGAGGACCTGGCCCGCCGGATCGGGGTCGAGGGGAACGCGTACCGGAAGATGGAGGAGAGCGGGCGCTGGAAGGGCAACGAACGCCAGTCCGCCGCCCTCGCCTCCGTGCTCGGCCTCAGCCTCGCGCAGTTCGTGACGGCCACCGGCAAGCACGAGGAGCTCGCCGACCTGCTGCGCAGCGCGGCGACCACCCGCTGGCAGGCCTACGTGAAACCGCTGGGCAAGCTGCTGCCGGTGCCCAAGGCCCACCTGGAGCGGGTCCTGGAGCACCTCTACAACGACTACCAGTCGCGGATGGTGGCCACCCTCGGCTGGGGCGGCGCCGAGGGCGCGGCCGGCACCGGCGACGCCGGGCGGGAGTTCCTCGCGGAGATCACGGACCGGTTCTGGTCCCTGGCCGGCGGCGCCTGAAACGCCGCACCGCACCGCGCCGGACGCACGACGGCCCCGGGCGCGCCGCCCGGGGGATGCGCGCCCCGGGCCGTTCGGCGGGAAACCGGGGACGTCCGGCCCGCCCGGGCGGGCCGTCCGGCCGGTCAGAAGACGGACTCGGCCTCGTACATCCGGTGCTCGGGGACGGTCTTGAGCTCGGTGACGGCCTCGGCCAGCGGGGCCATCACGATGTCGGTGCCGCGCAGGGCGGTCATCTTTCCGAACTCCCCGCGGTGCACGGCCTCGACGGCGTGCCAGCCGAAGCGGGTGGCGAGGACGCGGTCGTACGCGGTGGGGACGCCGCCGCGCTGGACGTGGCCCAGGATGACCGGGCGGGCCTCCTTGCCGAGGCGGTGCTCCAGCTCGATGGCCAGCCGGTTGCCGATGCCGGCGAAGCGCTCGTGGCCGTACTGGTCGATGGCGCCCTTCTCGTAGGGCATGGAGCCGGCGGCCGGGTGCGCGCCCTCCGCGACACAGACCACGGCGAACTTCTTCCCGCGGGCGAACCGCTCCTCCACCATCTTCACCAGGGCGTCCACCTCGAAGGGGCGCTCGGGCAGGCAGATGCCGTGGGCGCCGCCGGCCATGCCGGACTCCAGGGCGATCCAGCCCGCGTGACGGCCCATGACCTCGACCACCATCACGCGCTGGTGGGACTCGGCGGTGGTCTTGAGGCGGTCGATGGCCTCGGTGGCGACCGTGACGGCGGTGTCGAAGCCGAAGGTCCGGTCGGTGCAGGAGATGTCGTTGTCGATGGTCTTCGGTACGCCGACCACCGGCATCCCCGCGTCCGAGAGCATCCGGGCGGCCGTCAGCGTGCCCTCGCCGCCGATCGGGATCAGCGCGTCGACGCCGTAACGCCGGGCCAGCTCGTGGGCGTTCTCGGCGGCTTCGTGCAGCCGCGCGCGCTCCATGCGCGCCGAGCCGAGGATGGTGCCGCCGCGGGCCAGGATGCCGCTGACGGCGTTGATGTCGAGGGGACGGTAGTGGCCGTCGAGGAGGCCCTTGAAGCCGTCCTCGAAGCCGATGACCTCGTCCCCGTGTCCGACCAGGGCACGGTGTACGACCGACCGGATGACAGCGTTCAGGCCCGGGCAGTCGCCGCCTGCGGTGAGAACTCCGATACGCATCGTGCTGTGTCTCCTGCCGTACATATGAAGGGCGTATTTGATGACGCCTGTCCGATTGTTCCATGTTCCGGGAGGCGTGCGCGCTCGGCACCGCTCCACCCACCAGGCCTTTCGTCCCTCCGACCTGGACTTTTTCCCGGGGGCGCCCTATCCACTGGCGGAGGTATTGTCAAGGGGTCGAGGCACACCAATAAGAGATCCACTGCATGGGACGGAGAGCACGCGTGACGCGCAGCGTGTACGTGACCGGTATCGAGCGGGGAGACGGCCGGCAGGTCGTCGAGCTGGGCATCATGGAGCTCCTGACCCGCCAGACGGGCCGGGTCGGCGTGTACCGCCCCCTTCTGCACGACGCGCCGGACCGGCTCTTCGACCTGCTCAGGGCCCGCTACCGCCTCGACCAGGACGCCGCGACGGCATACGGCATGGAGTACCACGAGGCCTCCGCGATCCTCGCCGAGAAGGGCACCGACGAGCTGGTCTCCCGGCTCGTCGACCGCTACCACCGGGTGGCCCGGGACTACGAGGTCATGCTGGTGCTCGGCACCGACTACGCCGAGACCAACCTGCCCGACGAGCTCGCGCTGAACGCCCGCCTCGCCAACGAGCTGGGCGCGGTCGTCGTCCCCGTCGTCGGCGGCACCAAGCAGCCCGCCGATGCCGTGCGCGCCGAGGCGCGCAACGCCCACCGGGCCTACGCGAGCCTGGGCTGCCACGTCGTGGCGATGGTCGTCAACCGGGTGGCCCCCGAGGACCGCGACGCGATAGCCGAGCGGCTGGCCGCCCGCCTCCCCGTGCCCTGCTACGTCCTGCCCGACGACAAGAACCTGTCCGCCCCCACCGTCGCCCAGATCACCCGGGCGCTCGGCGGCGAGGTGCTCCTCGGCGACGACGCCGGGCTCGCCCGCGACGCCGTGGACTTCGTCTTCGGCGGCGCCATGCTGCCCAACTTCCTGAACGCCCTGACCCCCGGCTGCCTCGTCGTCACCCCCGGGGACCGGGCCGACCTCGTGGTGGGGGCGCTCGCCGCGCACGCCTCGGGCACCCCGCCGATCGCGGGCGTGCTGCTGACCCTGAACGAGCGCCCGTCCCAGGAGGTCCTCACCCTCGCCTCGAAGCTCGCCCCCGGCACCCCGGTGGTCTCGGTGGCCGGCAACAGCTTCCCGACCGCCGCCGAACTCTTCTCGCTGCAGAGCCGGTTGAACTCCGCGACCCCGCGCAAGCTGGAGACCGCGCTCGGCCTCTTCGAGCGGCACGTGGACACCGCCGAACTGCGCGGACTGCTCTCGGTGGCCCGCTCGGAGCGCGTCACCCCGATGATGTTCGAGCACGAGCTGCTGGAGCGGGCCCGCTCCGAGCGGCGCCGCGTGGTGCTCCCCGAGGGCACCGAGGAGCGCGTGCTGCGCGCCGCGGACGTGGTGCTGCGCCGGGGGGTGTGCGACCTGACCCTGCTGGGCGAGGAGCAGGCCATCCTGAAGAAGGCCGGCGACCTGGGCGTCGACATCTCGGCCGCGCAGCTGATCGACCCGGCGACCTCCCCCCTGCGGGAACGGTTCGCCGAGTACTACGCCAAGGCCCGCGCGCACAAGGGCATGACCGTCGAGCTGGCCCACGACGTGGTCACCGACGTCAACTACTTCGGCACCCTGATGGTCCAGGAGGGCCTGGCCGACGGCATGGTCTCCGGCTCGGTGCACTCCACCGCCGCCACCATCCGACCCGCCTTCGAGATCATCAAGACCAAGCCCGAGGCCTCGATCGTCTCCTCCGTCTTCTTCATGTGCCTGGCCGACCAGGTCCTCGTCTACGGCGACTGCGCCGTCAACCCGGACCCCGACGCCGCCCAGCTGGCCGACATCGCCGTGCAGTCGGCGGCCACCGCCGCCGCCTTCGGCGTCGACCCCCGCATCGCGATGCTCTCGTACTCCACCGGCACCTCCGGCTCCGGCGCGGACGTGGAGAAGGTCCGCAAGGCCACCGAGGCCGTCCGCGCGCAGCGCCCGGACCTGCTCATCGAGGGCCCGATCCAGTACGACGCCGCCGTGGAGCCCTCGGTCGCCGCGACCAAGCTGCCCGGCTCCGAGGTGGCCGGCCGCGCGAGCGTGCTGATCTTCCCGGACCTGAACACGGGCAACAACACGTACAAGGCGGTGCAGCGTTCGGCCGGAGCCGTCGCGGTCGGCCCGGTGCTCCAGGGCCTGCGCAAGCCGGTCAACGACCTCTCGCGCGGCGCGCTGGTCCAGGACATCGTCACCACGGTGGCGATCACCGCGATCCAGGCGCAGTCGCAGTCCCGGCCCCAGTCACAGTCACAGTCACAGTCCCAGTGATCCCCCCACGACACCCGAAGGAAAGACCCCCCACCGTGACCGCAACGCGCGTACTCGTCCTCAACTCCGGTTCCTCGTCCGTGAAGTACCAGCTGCTCGACATGGCCGACCGCTCCCGCCTCGCCGCCGGCCTGGTGGAGCGCATCGGCGAGGAGACCTCCCGCCTCGTGCACGAGCCGCTCACCGGGCCGGGCGCCGAGGGCGGCAAGCGCGAGCGGCTCGGCCCGATCGCCGACCACGGCGCGGCCCTGCGGGCGGTCGCGGCGGAGCTGGCGGCCGACGGGCTGGGCCTGGACTCCCCCGAACTCGTGGCCGTGGGCCACCGGGTGGTGCACGGCGGGACCCGCTTCACGCAGCCGACGGTCATCGACGACGAGGTGCTCGCGGAGATCCGCAGCCTGATCCCGCTGGCCCCGCTGCACAACCCGGCGAACGTGACCGGCATCGAGGTGGCGCGCGAGCTGCGCGGGGACCTGCCGCAGGTGGCCGTCTTCGACACCGCCTTCCACTCGACGATGCCGGAGCACGTGGCCCGGTACGCGATCGACGCGGCGACCGCCGAGAAGTACGCCATCCGGCGGTACGGCTTCCACGGCACCTCCCACGCCTACGTCTCGCGGACGGCGGCGGCGCTGCTCGGCAGGCCGGTGGAGGACGTGAACGTCATCGTCCTGCACCTGGGCAACGGCGCCTCCGCCTCGGCCGTGCGGGGCGGGGTCTGCGTGGAGACCTCCATGGGCCTGACCCCGCTGGAGGGCCTGGTCATGGGGACCCGCTCCGGCGACCTGGACCCGGCGGTGATCTTCCACCTGGCGCGGGTGGGCGGTCTCTCCGTCGACGAGATCGACTCGCTGCTCAACAAGAAGAGCGGTCTGCTGGGTCTGTGCGGCGACAACGACATGCGCGAGGTGACGCGGCGAGCGGGCGAGGGCGACGAGTCGGCCCGGCTCGCGCTGGCGGCGTACGTCCACCGCCTGAAGAAGTACATCGGCGCGTACACGGCGGTCCTGGGCCGGGTGGACGCGGTGGTGTTCACGGCGGGCGTCGGCGAGAACGCCTCCGCCGTGCGGGAGGCGGCGGTCGCCGGCCTGGAGGAGCTGGGCCTCGCGCTGGACCTGGAGGCGAACGCCGCGCGCTCCCCGGAGCCCCGGCTGATCTCCCCGGACTACGCGCGGGTGGCGGTGGCGGTGGTCCCGACCGATGAGGAGCTGGAGATCGCCTCCCAGGCGTACGCGCTGGTTACCCAGTAGTCACTTGGACTTTCCGCCAGACGGAATATTCCGCTACGAAACAAACGGATAGGATCCGCTTCATGCGCCGTTCCAAAATCGTCTGCACGCTGGGCCCCGCCGTCGACTCGTATGAGCAGCTGAAAGCACTCATCGAGGCAGGTATGAACGTGGCCCGATTCAACTTCAGCCACGGGTCCCAGGCAGAACACCAGGAGCGGTACGACCGCGTCCGGAAGGTCTCCGAGGACACCGGGCGCGCGGTCGGCGTCCTCGCCGACCTCCAGGGCCCCAAGATCCGTCTGGAGACCTTCGCCGAGGGTCCCGTCGAGCTGGTGCGCGGTGACGAGTTCACCATCACCACCGAGGACGTCCCGGGCGACAAGTCCATCTGCGGCACCACCTACAAGGGCCTCCCGGGCGACGTCGCCAAGGGTGACCAGGTCCTGATCAACGACGGCAACGTCGAGCTCCGGGTGACCGAGGTCGACGGCCCGCGGGTCAGGACCATCGTCATCGAGGGCGGTGTCATCTCGGACCACAAGGGCATCAACCTGCCGGGTGCCGCCGTGAACGTCCCCGCCCTGTCGGAGAAGGACATCGACGACCTGCGCTTCGCCCTCCGCATGGGCTGCGACATGGTCGCGCTGTCCTTCGTCCGCGACGCCAACGACGTCAAGGACGTCCACCGCGTCATGGACGAGGAGGGCCGCCGGGTCCCCGTCATCGCCAAGGTGGAGAAGCCCCAGGCCGTCGAGAACATGGAGGCCGTCGTCGCGGCCTTCGACGCGGTCATGGTGGCCCGCGGCGACCTGGCCGTCGAGTACCCGCTCGAAAAGGTCCCGATGGTCCAGAAGCGGCTCATCGAGATGTGCCGCCGCAACGCCAAGCCGGTGATCGTCGCGACCCAGATGATGGAGTCGATGATCACCAACTCCCGCCCGACCCGCGCGGAGGCGTCCGACGTCGCCAACGCCATCCTCGACGGCGCCGACGCGGTCATGCTGTCCGCCGAGTCCTCGGTGGGCGCCTACCCGATCGAGACCGTCAAGACGATGTCGAAGATCGTCACGGCGGCCGAGGAGGAGCTCCTCGCCAAGGGCCTCCAGCCGCTGGTCCCGGGCAAGAAGCCGCGCACCCAGGGCGGCTCCGTCGCCCGCGCGGCCTGCGAGATCGCGGACTTCCTGGACGGCAAGGCCCTGGTCGCCTTCACCCAGTCCGGCGACACCGCCCGCCGCCTGTCTCGCTACCGCGCCCAGCAGCCGATCCTGGCGTTCACGACGGACGTGAACACCCGCAACCAGCTCACCCTGAGCTGGGGCGTGGAGTCGGCCGTCGTCCCGCACGCCGACAGCACCGACGCGATGGTCGACCTGGTGGACGGCGAGGTCCTGAAGCTCCAGCGCTTCAACCCGGGCGACACCATGATCATCACGGCCGGCTCGCCCCCCGGCGTCCCGGGCACGACCAACATGGTCCGCGTCCACCACCTGGGCGGCACCCCCGCCTGAACCCGGACGGCCTGACGGCCCGACGGCCCGACTCTGCCGCACAGAGACCGAGGGCGGCACCCCGCAGACGCGGGGTGCCGCCCTCGGTGTTTTCCGTCGCCCGTGACTACCGGCCGGTAGTTTCGGCCGAAACCCAGGGGGTGTGGCCTAAAACGCACTACCGACGGTAACCCGATCGTGAAACGCTCGAACCGCCTTGGGGGGAAGGCGAACGGGGTTGTGCACCTGACCCGTGCACAGGGGGGAATCGACCATTTCTGCTCCACCGTGCCGCCGCCGCATGCCGCGTCGGCACGGCCTTACGTACGCGCGCCTTCCTTCGGGCTGACCAGAACCCCTGAAGACAGGCAACAAGCACGTGCAACGAACCACCCTCCTGCGGCGCAGGAGTGCCGGCGTCCGAGCAGCGGTCCGGCGAGGGCTGGCCGGTACCGCTCTCGCCACCAGCGCAGCCCTGCTGGCCGGCCTCATCAGTGCCGCTCCCGCGTCGGCCGTTGAGATTCCGCCGGACGACGAACCGCAGTACCGGCCCATCAGTCTCGGCTCGGACCCGCGCAGGGACCGGTGCGCGGCGGGCTTCGCCCTGCACATCGGCGGCCCGGAAATGAAGAAGGTCGCCTCCAAGGCCCTCGCGGGTACGACGGCGGAACTCAACGCCGCCACCGCCATGGACCCGCAGACGGGCCAGTACCCGCTGTACGAAGCGATGCTCAAGGACCGGGACTCCCGCGAGGGCTCACCCGTCGAGTCCGCCGAACGGCGGGAGCGCTGGGAGAAGGCGAACTACCCGTACTGGGAGTCCGGCACCAAGGCGGGGATCCCGCAGTACGCCCCGAAGTTCGACGAGGACATCGTCGCCTTCACCCTGGGCCCCCAGCGCGCCCTGTACTACCAGCTCGGCGGAGACGGCCACTCGACGCCTTCCAAGGCCGCCCTCGACAAGGCCAAGGCCCTCGCCGAAGAGCTGAAGGGCCAGGACCTCAACAACGACTTCGTCACCAAGGACCTGCTCGGTGACACGCTCGGCATCACCACGGGCAGCGACGTGGCCCGCTACCTGCGGCTCGGCGGCTACATGAAGCAGGCGCCCCCCGAGGGCTCCGTCGAGTTCCGCCTCGAGGTCGAAGCGCTGAAGGCCTCATGGGGCGCCTGCGACAGCCGCAACCCGGTGGACTTCTATCGCGTCATGTCGCCGATCGTCGTCACCGCGCACATGGAGTGGGAGCAGGAGTACGCCACTCAGGCCGCTCCGCGAAACGAGATCGTCAACGCCGAGGTCACCGCCGCCGGCGAAGCCCGCAAGGCCACCGAGGCCATGATCGAGTCGCTCGGGCAGGCATGGCTCGCCGACCAGATCCTGACCTGGCAGAAGTACTGGGCCGGCCAGCCGGCCAACGCCTCCGGCCGTCCCGCCGCGTCCGTCTTCACCCAGGCGAACAAGGACCTGGCCGCTGCCCGTACCAGGGCAGCCGACCAGGCGAAGGTCGCCGCGACCGCCTCGGCGGCCGCCAAGGCGGCGTCGGCCAAGGCCGGCACGGCACAGACCACGGCGTGGGCCCTCGCAGACGCGGCAAAGGCTCCGCGGGGCCGCGGACTGCTGTTCGCGCAGCAGTCCGTCCAGGTCACCAAGGCCTCGGCCGCGGCTGCCGAAGCCGCCGCGAAGGCCGCCGAGACCGCGTCGAACGCCGCCAAGGCGACCGTAGCGGACAGCAAGACCCTCTACGCCCTGGCGCAGACCCAGTCGCACGCCATGAACACCGAGTTCCGCCGCGTCGCGGCGCAGGAGGCCGCCGCCCAGGCGAAGGCCGCCGCCGAGTCCGCCGCCGCCCAGGCCAAGGAAGCCGCGGACAACGCCACCAAGGCGAAGGCGGCGCAGACCAAGGCCGAAACCGCCCGGGACGCGGCGAAGACGGCCGCGGACAACGCGAAGGCCCAGCGGATCAAGGCCGAGCAGGAACGTGACGTCGCCAAGGCCGAGCACGCCAAGGCCACGGCGGAGCGGAACAAGGCGCTGGCGGCCGAGAAGCGCGCCACCACCGAGCGCGAGGCGGCGGCCAAGGCCCGTACCGCTGCGGAGACCGCCGGCTCGACCGCCGCGGACAAGCTGGACGCCGCCGAAGCCGCCGAGCAACGGGCGGCCCTCGCCCGTGACGCGGCCGCGCAGGCGGAGCGCGACCTGCGGGCCAAGGACGCCCGCGCCGCGGCCCTGGAGTCGGCGGCTGCCGCCGCCGAGGGCACCGCCGCCGCCGGGGACAGCCGCAAGGCCGCGACGGAGGCCCGCACCGCGGCCAACACCGCCAAGGGCGCGGCGGACCGGGCCCGCACGGCCGCCGACGAGGCGGGATCCGCCGCCGTCGAGGCCCGTGCCGCCGCCACCCGGGCGGAGGGCGCCGCCGCCCGCTCGCAGGCCGCGTACGAGAACGCGAACGCGCAGTGGTGGACCAGCTACGCCGCCGCCCAGACGGCTCACGCCGCGGCCGCCGAGGCGATCGACGCCTCGGACGCCGCCTCCGCGAACGCCGTGAAGGCGGAGGCGGAGGCCAAGAAGGCCCAGGCCGCCTCGGCCCAGGCCAAGAAGGAGGCGGCCGCGGCCCAGGACGAGGCCGAGAAGACCTCGGCCTGGTCGGCCGTCACCGCCGGACACGCCTACGCGACCGCCCAGGCGGCCGCGGCCGCCCGCGACTCGGCGGCGGAAGCCGTGAAGCCGGCCAATACCGCCATCGCGACCGGCACCCCGTACCGGGAGTCCGACTCCGCCGCCGCCTTCGCCGTCCTGGTGGGGCAGTCCGCCAAGTCGCTCGCCGAGCAGCAGGCGGCGGCGGCCACCGCGAAGTCCGACGAGGCCACCAAGGCAGCGGCCGCCGCCAAGGCGCTGGCCGACAAGGCCACCGGTGACGCCAAGCTCGCCGCCCAGGCTTCCGCCGCAGCGGCGGCCGACACCGCCGCGGCTCTGAAATCGGTCGCCGCCGCCCGTGCCTCCGCCGCCACGGCGGCCAAGGCAGCGGCGGCCGCCAAGGCCGCGGAGACCAAGGCCACGGAGTACAACTCCCAGGCCGGTGCCGAGGTCGTCCTCGCCGGCAACGCCTCGCGGGACGCGGCGAGCGAGGCCGCCGCCGCCAACAGCGAGGCCACCGAGGCGGAGAAGAGCGCCGCCAACGCGCGTACCGCCGCGAACGCGGCCAAGAAGGACTCCGACGCCGCGAACGGCGCGGCCACCAAGGCCGAGTCGGACGCGAAGGCCGCGGAAGGTGCCGCGGCTAACGCCCAGCAGTCCGCCAAGGACGCGGACGCGTCGGCGGACCGGGCCGAAGAGGCCCTCCGCAAGTGGCAGGAGGAGCAGCGCGCGGCCCAGCTCGCCGCCGCAAAGTCCAACGGCGGTCCGGGATACGGCGGTGCGGACCTGAACCTCACCCAGGAGGAGGCGCTGCGCAAGGCCTGTGGCCAGGCCTGCGTGGACGAGTACAAGGCCGCTCTGGAGGCGGCCAACAAGGACGTCATCGACTGGGTGATCGAGAACGGCGGCCAGATCCTCCTCGACGTCCTGGGAGTCACGGCCGCGAAGAAGTGCTTCTCCTCCGGGGACGTGGAGAGCTGCCTGTGGACGGCGCTGAACGTGGTCCTCGTCGGCGCCCTCGTACTGAAGATCCCCCAGGTCGCGGTGGCAGTGACCAAGGTGGCGATCGGCCTCGGCGGCTACTTCCGCGCGACGGCCGCTGCCGTCCAGACGCTGGCCCGGCTCAAGCCGATCGCCCAGGTGAGCGCGCACGTGGAGTTCGGCGCGTACACCACCACCACGGCGGCCACCGAAGCCGTCGTCAACATGAAGCGGGCGATGTCGGCCGGCGGCTGGCAGTGGACGATCAACACCGGTCACGGTTTCCACCGGGCCCACTCCTACCGCAAGGGCGAGCAGGCCTTCGAGGCGCTGAGCACCACGCACCTGACGGCCGACCAGATCGAGAAGGCCCTGATCCTCAAGACGCTGGAGCACATGGGCGCGGGCGGGAGCATGGAAGGCTTGCAGAAGCTGTACGTCACCATCGACGGGATCAAGATCAAGGGCCACATCATGAAGGTGGGTGAGAACCTCATCTCGATCTCGACGTACGTCCGGGTCGGCTAGCCGGCCGGGCGCTGCCGCGCCCCGTGCGCACAGCACCCCCTCAAGCCCACAGGAACGAGCAAGGAACCCCGATGAAGGATCTGATCACGCTGGGGCGTGCCGTCGTCCCCGAGAACAGGGTGGACACACCCCCGGAACGGTTCGGGGAGGCCGAGTTCGCCTACGTCGAGACGATCATCTACGCGGACCCGGACGAGATCCTCGCGATGCTCCGTACGCTGAAGGCCGAGAACTTCATCGGCCTTCCCTCCTGGGCCCGCAACCTGGCCTACCGGATCGTCTGCCTCCAGCGGCCGGACGACGCGGCCGTGTTGCGTGAGGCGGCCGAGGACCTGTTCGCCTTCGCGGACTGGGACGAGATCGCGGAGGAGCTGGTGGCCCGCGCCGACCGCCTGGACCCGCCAAGAGCGTCCTCGTAACCGGTGTCCCACCACGGCGAAGCGGCCCGCACCCCGAGAGGGGTGCGGGCCGCTTCCCGTGCCGGGAGTACTACTCCGCCGGGCCGATGTAGTTCTTCAGGCCCGGGACGGTGAGGTTGCCGCCGAACTGGCCGGCCTGGACGACCTTGACCTTCGTGAAGAACGCGAAGGGGACGTTCAGGGGCGGCGGGGTGTTCGGGGTGAACTCGATCGGGATGAGGCCGAAGAGGTTGCCCTTGAGGCTCTCCGTGTACATCGTGACCTTGCCGCCGCGGATCGTGGACGTGGAGCCCGGGCGCGACTTGAGGTGGGCGATGTTCGGGCCCTTTCCGACCGTCTGGTACAGGTCCTTGATGTCCAGCGAGTCCGCCGTGAACTTCAGGACCTTCTTGACCTTGCCGCCCGCCGTCTTCACCTCCACGATGCCCTCGTAGTCGAGGCCGTAGAGGGTCAGCAGCGAGCTGTCCAGGTACCAGGGCTCGTCCGGCAGGAGCGGGATGCCGGGCTCCAGCTTGGCGTTGGCGAAGGCCTCGGCGTCGAAGGTCGGGCAGGGGAAGGGCTGCTTCCCGTCCGGGCCCGTCGTCGCCGACGTGGACGGGGACGGGCTGGGGGACGCCCCGTCGGCGTCCTTCTCCGCGTCCTTGGCCGTCTTGCCGGTCTCGTCCTTCGGCTTGGTGGCCGTGTCCTTGACGCTCTGCGGGAGCTCCTCGACCTTGACCCCGGCCTTCTTCGCGGCGTCGCGGATCGCGTCGGCGGAGGGGTCCTTCGTCGGGGTGGTCGTGGTGGGCGCGGGTGCCGGGGTGGCCGGCTTCTTCGCGTCCTGGAGGGGCTTGCCGAGGCCGTCCACGAGGTCCTTGAGGGCGTCGCCGACGCCCAGCGGGTCCAGCGGGTTCGCCGGCTTGGCGGACGGGGCCGACGCCGACGGGGACGGGGAGGTGCCCGTCTTCGGGGTCTGGGGCGGCTTGGCGGACGTGGAGGCCGAGGCCGACGGGGGCGCCGCCGGCTTCGGGGCCTTGCTCGCGCCCGGGGACGGGCTCGCGCCGGGTGAGGCGGAGGCCGAGGGCGACGGGGAGGCGGACGTCGACGGTGTCGGAGAGGGCGACTTCGCGGGCTCGTCGGAGCGGGTCACACACGGGCCGGGCGCGAAGGGGATGTCCTTGTCGTCGGCCAGCGCCAGCTTCGGGGCGAGGCCCATCCCGACGAGGACGGCGGTCGGCATCGCGGCGAGCGCCATCGTCTTGCCGACGGGTATCTGGATCTTGTTCAGCAGCGACTTCCTGGGCGCCGCGTGGCGCGGGCCCCTTCTCTCACGGGACTCCGCTCCGGGGGTGACCCCCCGCTGCGTCTCGTCACCCCGCACTGTTCCTCCCGCCATCGGCGTGGGCAGTCGTCTCGGTCGCGTACGCCGTTTCCGTGTCCCGGGGGCCGGGGACGCCGTAGAACGGGTCCGCGGGCGGCACCTCGGTCGCCTTGGCCGGCTCCGGCTCGTCCTCCGCCGGCACGCCCGGCGCCCAGGCCAGCGCGAGGCATCCGCCGATCATGGCGGTGAGGAAGCCGATGAAGAAGCCGCCGAGGTTGGACTTCGGGATCGACACCAGGGCGAGGAGGATCGCCGCGACGCCCGCGAAGACCCGGATGCCCTGCTGGAACCAGAGGCCTATGCCCAGCGTGATCAGCAGGCCGCCGAGGATCAGCGAGACGGAGCCGGACGTCGTCGCCATCGCGAGGGAGACGTTGGCCAGTCGGATGTCCGCGAACGGGAAGTAGATGATCGGTACTCCGCCGAGGAGCGTGAACAGGCCCGCCCAGAAGGGACGGTTACCACGCCAGGCACGGAAGCGGAGGCGCATGACAGTGAGCCAGTGTTCGTCTGCGGCGTGAACCGGGGCCTCGGGGTTCATGGACAACAGCTCCCTGGAAACGGTGGTACGGAGAACTCTGTGGAGCCCGGACGGGCGTGCTTCGACGGCTGCCGTCGCCCGCCCGTCCGGTCACTTCACAGGACGGGACCGGCTTACTTCTCGTCCTGGTAGCACGGCTCGTTGCCGCTGATGAGGCGCAGCTTGAGGTCGGGCAGGGTGAAGGTACCCGCCGTCGTCGCCCACGCCTTCTGGCGCACCTTGGTCAGCGTCGCCGTCTTGGCGCGCTGCGAGAAGAGCGCGCCGTCCGCCACCGTGTTGGGGACGGGCTTGGTGGTGTGGCTCTCGTCGCCCACCGCGACACCGATGTCGAGCTTCTCGAACTTGGCGTCCGCGTCCAGCTCGGCCACGTCGAGGTAGAGGTTCTCCGCGACGGCCGGCCTGCCCTTGTTGCCCGTGCGCAGCTGCAGGGTGATGGCGCCGAGGCCGGGCACCGGGGTGACCAGCGACTGGCACATGTTGGTGATCTTGGCGGAGCTGAAGCCGGAGATCGTGACCGGGTGCTTGGTGGTCTTGTCACTGCCGATCGTCTTGCCCTCGGCGACGCTGCCGTACTGGATCAGGTCCTGACCGACGAGCTCGTCGGCCGACACCTTGAAGTCCTGGCCCGACACGCTGAAGGACGCCGCGAGGGCACCCTGCGCCAGACCCACACCGACCGCGGCGGTGGCCGCGATGCTCGGCACCATGACGAGCGCGAAGCGCTTCCATCTGGTCCCGCCACGAACCTGGGAAATCATCTTGTTCCTCCTTCTCGGACGTACATCTCCGGTCCGGGCCGGGAGGCCCGTCCTGGGATGGGAGAAGTGCTACGTCCTCGGGAAGGAGCGCAGGCGGCCGAGCCGCGGCGCAGCCGCGTCCGATACACCGGCGTTCACCCCCGAGCGACAACCACTGGGCCACGCGTTCGCGCAACCTGGAGGACAGGCCCTGCCGGTGTGGCAGGGACCCCCCTGTCCACGGCCGGTGCCACTGTCACCGGCCGGCCCGGTGGGGACCCTCCGCCGCGGTTCCGGGTGAGCGGTTCTGCGGGAAGGACCGAGCGTCGCCGATCGTGGTCCATTCCAGGCCGGGGCACAAGGGGGTTCGTTACTGGCGGGTAACGGCTGGATAACCGGAGTCTTGCCCCGTGGCGTCGCACGGCCACACAGGGTGTCACCCTGGGCCACGACAGAAGGGGTGAAGAACGAACCAACCGGACAGTTCACGGGGTTCGATTTACTGCGAGTAACAGCGGCCGCGATTACCAAGTTTTGGCAAAGTGCGGCCGCTGTTTATCTCCGTGTCAACAAATCGCCGGTGACGGCACACGCCACCGGAGTACGGCTAGAACAGCACCCGCGCCAGCGCCGTACGGGCCTGCGTGACCCGCGGGTCGTCCGCGCCGATCACCTCGAACAGCTCCAGCAGCCGGACCCGTACCGCGTCCCGGTCGTCACCGAACGTGACCCGGACGGTGTCCACCAGACGCCCGAAGGCGTCCGCCACGTGACCGCCCGCCAGGTCCAGGTCGGCCGCGGCCATCTGCGCGGCCGGGTCCTTCGGGTTCGCGGCCGCCTCGGCGCGCACCGTCTGCGGGTCCATGTGCTGCACCCGGGACAGCAGCTCGGCCTGGGCCAGGCCCAGCTTCGCTTCGGTGTTCGCCGGGTCGTCGGACAGGACGTTCTTGTACGCCTGCACCGCACCGGCCAGGTCACCGGCGTCCAGCGCGACGACGGCCGCCTCCAGCAGCGCGTCGTACGGGCCGGCCGGGACCGCGGCAGGGGCCGCCGGGGCACCCTCGGCACCCGGGTCGACCTGGAGGCCGACGAGCCCGAAGCGCTCCTCGGCGACCTGCACCAGCTGGGCCAGGGTCTCGCGGATCTGCTGCTCGGGCGCCACGCCCTGGAACAGCGGCAGCACCTGGCCGGCGACCACGGCGAACACGGCCGGGATGCCCTGGATGCCGAACTGCTGCATCAGCATCTGGTTGGCGTCGACGTCGATCTTCGCCAGGACGAAACGGCCGCCGGCCTCGACGGCGAGGCGCTCCAGCAGCGGGCCGAGCTGCTTGCACGGCTCGCACCACTCGGCCCAGAAGTCGAGGACGACCGGGACCTCGTTGGAGAGCTGGAGCACGTCGCGCTCGAAGCCCGCCTCGGATACGTCGAAGACGAGGGCGGACGGCGGTACGGCGCCGCCGGGCGCGCTGCCCGCGCCGCCACCGCCATGCCGGGACGCCTCGTTGCGCGCCTGCTCGGCCTTGGCCTTGGCTTCGCCGGCCGCCTTCACAGCGGCGAGGTCGACCACGCCGCTCATGGACATGTTTCTGGGCTGCATGCGTACATCCTCCCCCTTGTGCGCGCGCCGACGAAAAGGATCCCGAAAGATCGTCCTGCGTTGTGCGATATTCCGTTGGTCGGCGCCGGGTCCCCACCTGGCGCCAGTAGCTTCGCGTGGTTGTCGCTCTTACGCTACGAGCCGTAGCGTAACTCCCCCGGGACCCGCGCGCCCCGTGATCTGAACCACAGCGAACAGCCCCCCGCCGGTTCCGCTACCGGCGGGTATGGTCTCGGCCATGCGCAACCCCAGCCCGGGCGTCAGCTCCCCGCACGGCCGTACCGGCCGCCCCCGCAGCGCGGCCGCCGACACCGCGATCCTCGCGGCGACCCGGGACGCGCTGGTGGAGCTGGGCTGGTCGAAGCTGACGATGGGGGACGTCTCGGCCCGCGCCGGGGTCGCCAAGACCACCCTCTACCGGCGCTGGTCGGGCAAGAACGAGCTGGTCGTGGACGCCGTCGCGGAGCTGTTCGACGAGCTGGAGCTGCCGGACCGGGGCTCGCTCGAAGCCGACATCGAGGACGTGGTGCTCCAGTTCGCGCGGCTGCTGCGGCGCCCGGAGGCCCGTACGGCCCTGATGGCCGTGGTCGCGGAGTCCACCCGGGACGAGGCGCTGCGGGACCGGATCCGGTCGGCGATCGTGGACCGGCAGAAACGTCTCGTCGTACTGGGCCGCGAACGGGCGCAGGCCCGGGGCGAACTCCCGCCCGAGGAGGACGAGGCGCTGGCCCGCCACACCACGGACCTGATCTTCGACGTGATCGCGGGCACGGTGGTGCACCGGGCCCTGGTCAGCTGCGAGCCGGTGGACGAGATGTGGGCGGGGGCCTTCACCGCCCTCCTGATGCACGGCCTCCAGGGCGCGGCCCGGACCTGAGCGGGAAACGGGAGGCGGCGGACGGGAAACGGGAAGGCCGGTCGTGCCCGCCGCCTCGGGGGCGGGCACGACCGGCCTTCCGCCGGACCGCGGGAGCGGGGGCTAGAAGCCGGGCGGCTCGGTGTAGACGCCCCACTCGTCGCGCAGGACGTTGCAGATCTCGCCGAGCGTGGCCTCGGCGCGCACCGCGTCGAGCATGGCCGGGATCATGTTCGACCCGTCCCGGGCGGCGTCCAGCATCGCCTTCAGCGAGGCCGTCACCTTGGCGTCGTCGCGGCGCTCCTTGCGGGCGGCCAGGACGCGGACCTGCTCGCGCTCCACCTCGTGGCTGACGCGCAGGATCTCCAGGTCGCCGGTGACGGAGCCGTGGTGGACGTTGACGCCGACGACCCGCTTGTCGCCCTTCTCCAGGGAGCGCTGGTACTGGAAGGCCGACTCGGCGATCTCGCCGGTGAACCAGCCGTCCTCGATGCCGCGCAGGATGCCGGAGGTGATCGGCCCGATCGGGTGCCGGCCGTCCGGGTGGGCGCGCAGGCCGCGCTCCTTGATCTGCTCGAAGATCTTCTCGGCGTCGGCCTCGATGCGGTCGGTGAGCTGCTCGACGTACCAGGAACCGCCCAGCGGGTCGGCGACGTTGGCGACGCCGGTCTCCTCCATCAGCACCTGCTGCGTGCGCAGCGCGATCTCGGCCGCCTGCTCGCTGGGGAGGGCGAGGGTCTCGTCGAGGGCGTTGGTGTGCAGGGAGTTGGTGCCGCCGAGGACGGCCGCGAGGGCCTCGACCGCGGTGCGCACGACGTTGTTGTACGGCTGCTGCGCGGTGAGGGAGACGCCGGCGGTCTGGGTGTGGAAGCGCAGCCACATGGCCTTGTCCGACTTCGCCCCGTAGACCTCCTTCATCCAGCGGGCCCAGATGCGGCGGGCGGCGCGGAACTTGGCGATCTCCTCGAAGAAGTCGAGGTGGGCGTCGAAGAAGAAGGAGAGGCCGGAGGCGAAGTGGTCGACGTCCAGGCCGCGGGAGAGGCCGAGTTCCACGTAGCCGAAGCCGTCGGCCAGGGTGTAGGCGAGCTCCTGCGCGGCCGTCGCCCCGGCCTCGCGGATGTGGTAGCCGGAGACGGAGAGCGGCTTGTAGGCGGGGATGCCGTTCGCGCAGTACTCCATGAGGTCGCCGATGAGGCGCAGGTGCGGCTCGGGTTCGAAGAGCCACTCCTTCTGGGCGATGTACTCCTTGAAGATGTCGGTCTGGAGCGTGCCGTTGAGCACGGCCGGGTCGACGCCCTGGCGCTCGGCGGCGACCAGGTACATGCAGAAGGCGGGCACGGCGGGGCCGCTGATGGTCATGGAGGTGGTGACGTCGCCGAGCGGGATGTCCTTGAAGAGGACCTCCATGTCGGCGGCGGAGTCTATGGCGACGCCGCAGTGGCCGACCTCCCCGAGCGAGCGCGGGTCGTCGGAGTCGCGCCCCATCAGGGTCGGCATGTCGAAGGCGACGGAGAGGCCGCCGCCGCCGGCGGCCAGGATCATCTTGTAGCGCTCGTTGGTCTGCTCGGCGTTGCCGAAGCCGGCGAACTGCCGGATGGTCCAGGTCCGGCCGCGGTAGCCGGTGGCGTGCAGACCCCGGGTGAAGGGGTACTCCCCCGGCCAGCCGATGCGCTCGAACCCCTCGTAGGAGTCGCCGGGGCGGGGCCCGTAGACGGGGTCGACGTCATCTCCGGAGAGCGTCGTGAAATCGGCCTCGCGCTTGCGGGCCTTGTCGTAACGGGCCTGCCAGCGGCGGCGGCCCTCCTCGATGGCGTCAGCGTCCATACCCACGAATTTACTAGGACGTCCTAGTAAATGTCGATGGCAAACCCCCGGAGAGTCTCCCCGGGGGTGTCCGGATCCGGTCGGACCCGAGGCCCGCTCAGGCCTCGGCGGTCGCCATGCCGTCGGTGACCAGCGGCTCGATCTCGGCACGGATGCCGCGCTCGACGAAGAAGGCGGCCAGCGGGATGGTCCCCGAGACCAGCACCCACAGCAGCTTGCCGAACGGCCACTTGGCCTTGGAGCCCAGGTCGAAGGCGAAGACCAGGTAGATCATGAAGAGCACGCCGTGGACCTGCGAGACCGCGAGGGTCAGGCCGGCGCCGGTGTCGAAGCCGTACTTCGCCACCATGCAGGCGCAGAGGATCAGGAGCATGACCGCGGTCACGTAGGCCATGACGCGGTAGCGGGTCAGCACGCTTCGTTTCATGCCGTCGAGCCTAACCGTCCGTTTTGCGGGATCTTGACGCGGCCCCGCCTGTGGGTGGGGGGGTGGGCGTCGGGGCGGGCGCGGGGGCGGCGGTGGGGGGCCGTGGGGGCGGGTGTGGGGGCGGGTGTGTGAGCTACTTCTCCTCGAAGTCCGCGGCGGCCACCCGCAGCGGGCGCAGCAGCGCGAAGATCTCCGCGCACTCCTCCGAGTCGTACACCCCGAGGCCGAAGTCGATCGCCATCAGGTCCTTCGTCGCCGCCTCGACCACCTCGCGGCCCTTCGCCGTGATCGACGCGAGCGTGCCGCGGCCGTCCTGCGGGTTGGGCCGCTTGTCGACCAGGCCGGACCTCACGAGCCGGTCCACGGTGTTCGTCACCGAGGTCGGGTGGACCATCAGGCGCTCGCCGATCTTCGACATCGGCAGCTCGCCCGCCTGGGAGAAGGTGAGCAGCACGAGCGCCTCGTACCGGGCGAAGGTCAGCCCGTACGGCTTCACCACCGCGTCGACCTCGGCCAGCAGGATCTGGTGCGCGCGCATGATGGAGGTGATCGCCGCCATGGACGGCACGGGACCCCAGCGCTGACGCCAGAGCTCGTCGGCTCGGGCGATGGGGTCGAAGGGGAGGCTGAGCGGCTTGGGCATCCACCAGACCCTACCGGGCGGTCATTTCACCGCGAGCCCCGTCTCATTCCTCGACCGCCGCACCTCGGCCAGGAGCAGTACGACCACCCCGCTGCCGAGCGCACCCGAACCGGCGACCACGACGTGTGCCGGGAGGAACTCGGCGGCGGCACCGGCGAGGGCCATCCCGACGCCCTGGAGGGTCATCAGGCCGGTGCTCAGCAAGGTCATCGCCCGTCCGCGCAGCTCGTCGGGGACGGCGTCCACGTACATCCGGTCCAGCCCGAGGGTGTAGGCGTGCGCCAGCCCGGCGAGCAGCAGCGCCGCCAGGACCACGGCCGGGCCGGGGCGGGCGGCGAACAGCAGGAGCGGGAGCGGGGAGGCGGCGGCCAGCGGCGCCGTGATCCGCGTACGCGTTCGGGCGGTGAGCGCCGACCCCGCCCAGAGTTCACCCGCGACGGTGCCGACCGGCAGCGCGCACATCAGCACCCCCAGGGTGACGGTCCCGGCGCCCACGTCCTCGGTGTACGGGGCGAGCAGCGCCTCGGGCACGACGGCGAAGGCGGGCGGCAGCCAGCACAGCAGGGTGAGCGCCCGCAGCCGGCGCCCGCCGAGGACGGCCCGCAGCCCGCCGAGCGGGGACGCGGGCGCGGGGGTGGGGGTGATGGGGGTGATGGGGGTGGGGCCGGTGGTGGGGGTGGGGCCGGTGGTGGCGCGGGCGGGGCGGGCCCGGGTCCCCAGGCGCAGCAGCAGGGCGGAGGCCAGGAACCCGGCGGTGGTCAGCCCGATGGCCGCGCGCGGGGAGACGGCCGCCAGCAGCAGGCCGCCGAGGCCGAACCCGGCGAGCTGGGCGCTCTGCGCGACCATCCGCAGCAGCGAGCGGCCGAGCACGAAGGCCTCCCCGGTCCCGAGGAGGTCGGCGAGGGAGGCGCTGCGGGCGCCCTGGAAGAGGGGGGCCACGAAGGCCATGGCGCAGCGCAGTACGAGGATCCCCGCGACCGGCGTCCCCGGCCAGACCATGCCGGCCGCGCAGGTGGCGCACAGCAGGTCGCACCCGACGAGCACCCGCCGGGCGGGGTACCGGTCGGCGAGCGGGGCGAGCAGGATGCCGCCGAGGGCGTACGGCAGGAAGCCGAGGGCGAAGGTGAGCGCGCTCATCAGGGGCGAGCCGGTGGCGCGGTAGACGAGGACGGTGAGGGAGATCTCGGCGACCACGACACCGAGCAGGGACAGCAGGTGCGCGGCGAAGACGGCGCGGAACTCGCGGACGCGGAACAGGGGGCGGTAGCCGGTCGGGTCGTGGGTGGGGGTGGGAGGTGGGGCGTCGGGCGGGGTGTCGGGCGGGGCGTGGGTGGGGGTGGGGGTGGGGGGTGGGGTGTCGGCCTGGGCGTCGGGCGGGGTGTCGGTTGGCATGCTGCGTAGGTTTCCGGGGCTAGCCTGACGGGCCGAGGGATTCGTCCCTGGACGAATCCGCGGGCGGGCGCGGCTGGACCCCGCGGTGGGATCCGCGGTCGGATCCGCAGTCGGATCCGCAGTCGGCCCGCGGCTGGCTCGCAGCCTGCCTGCGGCCGGGCGCGGCCGGGCCGCGGCCGGGTCGGTAGTCCGCCGGGAGGTGACAGCGCATGGCGTACCAGTTCCGCTTCGGGGCGGCCGACCTGCTGCGGTGCCGGTTCGCGATCTCGCCCCGCTGGGAGACGCAGGAGGCCGTACGGGTCCTGGCGCGGCCGTACCGGCAGGCGTACCACCTGCCCTGGCTGAGCCGGATCCGCTCCGCCGCGGCCGGCCTGGACCTGCGTCCGCTGTGGCTGCTGATGCCGAGGAAGGGGCACAACCCGGACCTGCTGAGCCCGCCGCCCGCCGGACCGTCCGTCACCTTCGCGGAGGAGCTGGCCCGGGTGCGGGCGGCGGCCGGTGATCCGGAGGCCGCGCGCGAGGACCTGCGGCGGGCGCTGGTGTGCACGCCGGGGGCGGTGGACAGCGAGATCGGGCGGCGGATGCTGGCGGATCCCGCGCGGGCGGTCGAGGAGCTGGCCGATCTGTACGAGCGGGCCTGGGAGGCGCTGATCGCCCCGCACTGGCCCCGGCTGCGTGCCCTGCTGGAGGCCGATGTGCTGTTCCACTCGCGCCGGCTGGCGGCGGGCGGGCTGGAGGCGCTGTTCGACGGGCTCCACCCGGACCTGCGGTGGCACGGGCCGGGCCAGACCCTGAGCGTCGAGCGCCCCGCGCACCACCACCGCGAACTCGGCGGGCAGGGGCTGCTCCTGATGCCGAGCGCGTTCGTCTGGCCGGAGGTGGTCGGCGGCTACGACCCGCCGTGGCAGCCGACGCTGGTGTACCCGGCGCGGGGCATCGGCGCGCTGTGGACCGCCGCGGCCGGCCCGGCCCCGAGTGCCCTGGCGGGGCTGCTGGGGCGGGGCCGGGCGGAGGTGCTGTGCGCACTGCACGAGCCCGCCTCGACCACGGCGCTCGCGCACCGGCTGGGCCTGGCGCCCTCGACGGTGTCGGCGCACCTGAAGGCCCTGCGGGCGGCGGGACTCCTCCTCCCCTTCCGCCAGGGCCACCAGGTCCTCTACGAACGCACCCCGCTGGGCATCGCCCTGGCCTCGGGGGGCGCCGACTGAGCCCTCCGTTGCCTCGCGGTCCGAGCCCTCTATCTCCCCCTCGACCCCGTGGGGTCGGGCGGTGGTTGCCCACCCGCCTCCCTGTCTGCGGGGCGGTGCGCCAGGGAGCGGTATCCCCTCGCCCCGTCTCAGAGAAGTCTGGGGGCTTCCCGTCAGTCCCATCGTCCTTCCGTGTCGTGCCGGCCTGTCAAGGGCGCTCCTTCGTCGCGTCGCTACGCGATGGCCTTCGGCCACCCTTGACAGGCCGACCCGCCCCGGAAAGCCGAAAGACTGCCGGGAAACCCCCAAAGAAACGGCACGGTCCAAGGGCAAGGGACGGGTCCCTCAGGGATCAGTCGAGGGGCCGGGCGTCGGCCCGCCGGGCATCCGGGCCCCCAGATCCATGGTTCCGGGCCAGGGGCGCGACTACCCGCACGAGAGGTTGATCAGAGCCCCCGGGGGAAGCCGACAAGCGCGTCAGATCGCTACGCGCTCCTCCCGGCTTGGCGGCCGGCGGCCGTCCGTGGCTGATACCCGCACCAAAGAGGCGAATGGGGCGGCCCGGGAGGTGTCCAGGCGCGGTAGATCGCTACGCGCTCCCCCCGGCTTGGCGGCCGGCGGTCGTCCGGGGCTGATACCCGCACCCAAAGGCGAACAGGGCGGCCCAGGAGGCCCCCAGGCGCGGTAGATCGCTACGCGCTTCTCCCGGCTCGGCGGCCAGCCGCCGTCTTGGGCCGGTCGTAGGCCACACGGAAGACTCAAGCGCCCCTTTTGCCCCTGTATAGAGGGCTGGGGTGGGATCGAATGGTTGCCTGTCGGAGTCTGCGGGTGAAGAAGTCACCCGCAGACTCCGACAAGCCGCCAACGGCGCTGCGGGAGGGCCGATTCGCCCCTCGAAGGCCTTGATCCGCCCCTCTCTTGACCCCATCCCGGCCCCAGACGGCCGTCCGACGCCAAGCCGGGAGAAGCGCGTGGCGATCTACCGCGCCTGCGCGCCTCCTGGGCTGCTCTGATCGTCTTCTCGTGCGGGTATCAGCCCAGGACGGCCGTCGGACGCTGAGATTCGAGGAGCGCGTAGCGATCTGTCGCGCCTGGAGGCTCCGGAGGTCGCTCTGATCAAGCTCCCGTGCGGGTAGTCGCGCCCCTGGCCCGGAATCATGGATCTGGGGGCCCGGATGCTCGGAGGGCCGGCCCCAGGCCCCTCGTCTCGTCGCTGAGGGGACCCGTCCCTGCTCCTCTGGACCGTGCCGTTTCTTTGGGGGTTTCCCGGCAGTCTTTCGGCTTTCCGGTTCGGGTCGGTCTGTCAAGGGTGGAGCGAAGCGACATCGCGTAGCGACGCGACGAAGGAGCGCCCTTGACAGGCCGGCACGAGCCGGAAGGACGATGGGACTGACGGGAAGCCCCCACGCTTCTCTGAGACCGCCCGAGGGGATCCCGCCCCTGGCACCCCGCCCGGCCCCCGCCCGGCGGTCAGCCCCGGGTCCCCCGCCGGAGGCCGTGGCGGACGGCACGCTGCGTGAGTGGGCCGAGGCCCTCCAGGACGGCGGCCAGCGCAGCCAGTTGCTCCAGGGCGTCCAGCGCCCGGCCGGCGCCCTCCGGGTCCACCCCCTCGTACAGCTCGATGCCGACGAACGACGCGGCCGTGGCCCGGGCCAGCCCCGCCGGGTCGGCGAAGTCCGCCAGCGGGGTCGCCGCCAGCAGGCGGCCCAGCACCGCCTCGAGCTCCTCGATCCACAGCCCCAGCCCGGCCGCGGTCGCCGCCGCCAGGGAGGGCGAGTTCTGTCCGGCGGCGAGGAGCTGCCCGAGCATGGCGACGTACCCGGCGGCCCGCTCCTCGGCGTGCATCTCGCGGGCGAACTCCAGCAGCTCGGGCAGGCTGCCCAGTGCGGCGAGCCGGTCGCGGTGGCGGTCGACCCGCTGTGCGGCCCCGTACCGGCAGGCGGCGGCGAGCAGCTCGTCCACGGAGCCGAAGTGGTAGAAGATCAGGCCCTGTCCCACGCCGGCGGTGGCCGCGATGGTCCGGGCCGAGGCCTTGGCGATGCCCTGTTCGACGAGGGTGCGCAGGGCGCCTTCGAGGAGCTTCTCCTTGGTGGCCGCACTGCTCGCGCTCACGCCCGGACCTCCTCGCGGACGGGCCGCAGGTCGCCGCGGACCCCGTACGCGCGGGCGTCGACGTACTCGGCGGTGAAGGAGCCCTCGTACCCGAAGAGCGGGCCGAAGCGGCGGTTGACGACCCGTACCCGGATCCGGAACCGGCCGGTGGCGTCGTCGAAGGACTCGCGCACCTCTGCGTCGCCGCCGATCAGCTCGGGCACGCGGACGTCGACGGGGCCCTCGCGGAAGCGGTGCTCGCCGGAGCGGATGAGCAGCGAGCCGTCGGGTTCGGCGCTCATGTGGAGGTCGCTGGCGAGGTGCTGGTGGGTGCCCAGGTAGTCGAGGACGCAGTCGCGTTCCGGGCTGTGGACCATCGTGGCGTCGAAGCGGCGCGGCCCGTCCGGGAGGTGGAAGGTGCGGACGAAGGTGACGGTCTCCCGTCCGAAGGAGTCGGTGTAGGGGAGGTTCTCGATGACGAAGGGGACGTTGCGTCCTTCGCGCGGGACCAGGATGTTGCGGGTCCCGCCGAGCCGGAGGAAGGGCTTCACGAAGCTGCGGCCGTGCCAGATCCGCTCCATGGTGCCCCGCCCGACGCAGCCCTCGCCGCTGTCCAGGCCGACGGAGAAGCGGCGTTGGATCTGCGGGTGCAGACGGTCGAAGCCGGCACCCATGTGGGCCCGGAAGATGGAGGTCACGACGGCTCCAGGGTGGTCAGCAGGCGGGGGGCGGTTGCGGTGGTGCGGCCGGGCGGCGTGCGCAGGCAGCGGCGGGCGGCCGGGGTGCCGGGCAGCGGCGGCAGCAGCAGTGCGGCGGCGAGGACGGGCAGGGCGGCGGCGAGCGGGGCGTAGGCGAGGACGGCCGCGCAGAGCATGGCCCGCAGGGCGGTCTCGGCGAGGGCCCGGGCGAGCGCGCGGCCGGGCGGGGTGCCGCGTTCGCACCACAGCCGCAGGCGGTCGAAGGACCAGGCGGTGCCCCAGCCCATGAGGGGGCGGAAGACCAGCCGGTCGGCGAGGGCGCCGAAGCGGCCCCAGCGCGGCCGGTAGTCGTAGCCGGTGAGGAAGCGGATCCCGTCGGGGCCGGGGACGTAGCGCCAGTAGCCGCTGCCCACGGCGAGCAGGGAGAGCGGATGCTCCGAGGCGAAGCGCAGGGCCGAGACACGGGTGCCGTCGGGGCGGTGGCGTTCGCCGGCGGAGATCCCGGTGCCGGAGACGGAGAGGCAGGGCAGGACGCGGGTCGCGTAGCGGAAGCGCCGGGGCTCGCCCTCGGCGCGCGGGAGGTAGTCGATGGAGGTGAACCTGAGGTCCCACCGCTGGTGTTGCGCCGGGTCCTGGCTGCGCTCCCAGAGCTCGTCCATCCCGGTGCGGATCACCGTCTCGACGTACAGGGCCATGCCGGTCTCCCCCAACCTGCTGTTTGAGCGGTCGCTCAAAAGGGAAGGTAGGGGGTTTTGAGCGGTCGCTCAACTGCTTGGGCGAGCCCTCGAGTGTGAGGCCCGCCACATCCGGTAGGGGTCCGGGCATGCGAAAGCGCCCCCCGCCGGGCGGGCGGGGGGCGCTTTGGGGAAACGGTCGGTGCGGGCGGGCCCGCGGCTCAGCCTTCGGCGAGGTGCCGTTCCACCGTCTCGACCTTCGAGGTGATGCCGTCGGTGACGCCGGGCCGGATGTCGGCCTTGAGGACGAAGGAGACCCGGGGCGCCCGCTCCTCGACGGCGGCCACGGCGCGCCGCACCACGTCCATGACCTGGTCCCACTCGCCCTCGACGGTGGTGAACATGGCGTCGGTGCGGTTCGGCAGCCCGGACTCGCGCACGACGCGGACCGCGTCGGCCACGTACTCGCCGACCTCTTCGCCGACCCCCAGCGGGGTCACCGAGAACGCGACGATCACGCGTCCGCCACCTGGCGCGCGCGGGCGGCGATGACGCTGTCGGCCTCGTCGCGCTTGAGCAGCTTGTCGCCGTACAGGCCGCCGAAGGGCAGCAGCGCGAGGACGAAGAACAGGGCGACCTTCTTGACCGGCCACTTCGCCTTGTTCCACACGTCCAGCAGGAAGACCGCGTAGATGACGAACAGGATCCCGTGCAGGATCCCCAGCGGCATCATGAGGTAGTCGATGTCCGATACCCGGCTCAGCACCGAGCCGAAGATCAGCAGGGCCGGGAACGACAGCGCCTCCGGAACGGAGATGAGGCGCAGCCGGTGCAGGGCGGAAGCGGTCTTGATGTCCACGTGGAGCCTTCGGGCCGGGTACCTGGGGTCCGTCCCAGTGTCTCAGCCGCCCTCCGCGATCTTCCCGCGGGGCCCCGGATGCCCCGAAGCCCGGCGATTGTGGCGGATATCGGCCCACCGGCCCCTGTTCGGTGCGCCTCCCTGCCGATACCTTCGTCCCCGTGGCTCAGTTCAGACTCCAAGGCAGCAAGGTGCTCGCCGTCGACCTGACCGGTGACGCCGTGAAAGCGAAGAACGGCGCCATGGTCGCGTACGACGGCCAGATGGCCTTCAAGAAGATGACCGGCGGCGGCGAAGGCCTCCGCGGAATGGTGACCCGCCGGCTGACCGGCGAACAGATGACCGTGATGGAGGTCCAGGGGCACGGCACCTGCTACTTCGCCGACCGGGCGAGCGAGATCAACCTCGTGAACCTGCGCGGCGAGAAGCTCTACGTCGAGTCGAGCAACCTGCTGTGCACCGACGCGGGCCTGCGTACGGGTACGACCTTCACCGGTCTGCGCGGCGCGACCACGGGCAACGGGCTCTTCACCACGACCGTGGAGGGCTCCGGCCAGGCGGCGATCATGTCCGACGGGCCGGCGGTGGTGCTGCGCGTCAGCGCCCAGTACCCGCTGTCGGTCGACCCGGGCGCGTACATCGCGCACACCGGCAACCTCCAGCAGTCCTTCCAGTCGGGGGTCACCTTCCGCACCCTGATCGGCGAGGGCTCGGGCGAGGCGTTCCAGATCCGCTTCGAGGGCGAGGGCCTGGTGTACGTCCAGCCGAGCGAGCGCAACACGATCGGGGGGGACGTCTGATGCCGTTCCGCGAGGTCAACTCGAAGATGGTCGAGGCCCAGGTGATCCCCGGGCAGAGGATGTACAGCCAGCGCGGGGCGATGCTCGCCTACCGGGGCGAGGTCTCCTTCACCCCGAGCGTCACCGGCGGCCAGGGCGGCGTCATGGGCATGATCGGGCGCCGGGTGGCGAACGAGCAGACCCCGCTGATGACGGTCGAGGGCAGCGGCACGGTGATGTTCGGCCACGGCGGCCACCACATCCAGGTGGTCAACCTCCAGGGCGAGACCCTGTACGTCGAGGCCGACCGGCTGCTCGCCTTCGACGGCACCCTCCAGCAGGGCACGATGTTCATGGGCTCGCAGGGCGGCGTCATGGGCATGGTGCGCGGCCAGGTGACCGGCCAGGGCCTGTTCACCACCACCCTCAAGGGCCACGGCGCGGTCGCCGTGATGGCCCACGGCGGAGTGATCGAGCTCCCCATCACCCCGAACCGGCCGGTCCACGTCGACCCGCAGGCGTACGTGGCCCACCACGGGGACGTCCGCAACAAGCTCTCCACCGCGCTCGGCTGGCGGGACATGGTGGGGCGCGGCTCGGGAGAGGCGTTCCAGCTGGAGCTGTCCGGCCAGGGCGCGGTCTACGTACAGGCCTCGGAGGAGAAGCTGTGAACTTTGGCCCCGTGAACCCGGGACCCGGCGGTCCGACCGTGTTCGACCCGCACAGCCTGCCCTCCGACGACAATGTGAACGCGTACACCTTCTGCGTGGAGCTCAAGGGGAGCCAGTGGTTCCTGCAGAAGGGCAAGATGATCGCCTACTACGGGCGGATCGAGTTCAACGGCATCGGCAACGGCCGCTTCGACCGGCTGCTGCGCACCAGCTTCCACTCTCCGCTGCACGCGAGCGACTGGGTGGTGGCCGAGGGGCAGGGCAAGATGCTGCTGGCCGACCGGGCCTTCGACGTGAACTCGTACGACCTGGACGACGGCAACCTGACCATCCGGTCGGGGAACCTGCTGGCGTACCAGCCCTCGCTGGCGCTGAAGCAGTCGATCGTCCCGGGTTTCCTGACGCTGATCGGAACCGGGAAGTTCGTCGCGGCGTCCAACGGACCGGTGGTCTTCATGGAGCCGCCGCTGCGTGTCGACCCGCAGGCGCTGGTGGGCTGGGCGGACTGCCCCTCCCCCTGCCACCACTACGACCACGGATACATGTCGGGCGTGATGGGCGGCCTGCGCTCGCTGACCGGCATCGGCGGCACCTCCGGCGAGGAGCACCAGTTCGAGTTCGTCGGCGCGGGTACGGTCCTGTTGCAGTCGACCGAGCTGCTGATGGCCGAGCAGTCGGTGGGTGCGGTGGGTGCCGGGGCCGCCACGGGCAACACCCAGGGCGTTCCGGGGGCCGGCCAGGGGCCGCTGGGGCAGCTGGGCGTGCCCCGGATGCCGGGGCAGCTGGGCGATCTCCAGCGGCGTCTCGGGCTGTGAGGTCCGCGGGCCGCACTGCCCGAATCCGATCTTCCTATTTTTGTACGTAATTCAACTTCTTAGGTAGAGTTCTTTCATGGAGACGATGGAGACCGACACGGCCACCCGCTGGCTCACCGATGCGGAACAGTGCGCCTGGCGCACCCACCTGGACGTCAGCAGACTGCTGATGCACCAGCTGGAAAAGGATCTCCAGCCCTTCGGACTCACCAACAACGACTACGAGATCCTGGTGAACCTCTCGGAGTCGGAAGGCCTGCGGATGCGCATGAGCGACCTGGCCACCGCCACGCTCCAGTCCAAGAGCCGGCTCTCCCACCAGATCACCCGCATGGAGACCGCGGGCCTGGTCCGCCGGGTGAACTGCGAGTCCGACCGCCGCGGCCTGTACGCGGTCCTCACGGACGAGGGCATGGAGACCATGCGCAAGGTCGCCCCGCACCACGTGGCGTCCGTCCGCGAGCACTTCATCGACCTGCTGCCCCCGGAGGCCCTCCAGGCGCTGCGCGAGTCGCTGCGCCCGGTCGCGGAGCACCTGCGCGGCACCCGCGGCAAGATCTGAGCGCGCGCCGCACGCGCGTGAGAGGGCGGGGAGCCGAGGCTCCCCGCCCTCTCACGCGTTCCGCACCCCTCAGGCCTCGGTCAGGCTGTCCAGCAGCGCGTCCGCGGCCGCGTACGGGTCCAGCTCGCCGGCCGCCACCCGGGCCGCCAGCGCGTCCAGGTGCGCGTCCCCGCGCAGGTCGGCCAGGCGCCCCCGCAGCGCGGTGATCGCGATGGTCTCCACCTCACGGGCCGCCCGCGCGGCCCGGCGCTCGGCCAGCACCCCGCGCTCGTCCATCCACGCCCGGTGCTTCTCCAGCGCCTCGACCAGCTCGTCGATGCCCTGGCCCTTGGCCGCCACCGTCTTGACGATCGGCGGCCGCCAGTCGCCGGGCCCCCGGGTCTCGCCCAGGCCCAGCATGTGGTTCAGCTCCCGGGCGGTCGCGTCCGCGCCGTCCCGGTCGGCCTTGTTCACCACGTACACGTCGCCGATCTCCAGGATCCCCGCCTTCGCGGCCTGGATCCCGTCGCCCATGCCCGGAGCGAGCAGCACCACCGAGGTGTCGGCCTGCGAGGCGATCTCCACCTCGGACTGCCCGACGCCGACCGTCTCGACGAGGATCACGTCGCAGCCGGCCGCGTCCAGCACCCGGATCGCCTGCGGAGCCGCCCAGGCGAGCCCGCCCAGGTGCCCGCGGGTGGCCATGGAGCGGATGTAGACCCCGGGGTCGGACGCGTGGTCCGACATCCGGACCCGGTCGCCGAGCAGGGCCCCGCCCGAGAAGGGCGAGGACGGGTCGACCGCGAGCACGCCGACCCGCTTGCCCGCCGCGCGGTACGCCGAGACCAGCGCCGACGTAGAGGTCGACTTGCCGACCCCCGGGGAGCCGGTCAGCCCGACCACGTACGCGCCGCCCGTCAGCGGTGCCAGGGCGGCCATCACCTCGCGCAGTTGCGGGGACGCCCCCTCGACCAGTGAGATCAGCCGGGCCACGGCCCGCGGCCGGCCCTCCCGGGCCTGCGCCACCAGCGTGGGGACGTCCACCGTCGCCATGCGCTCGCCCCTACGCCTTCGGGACGCTGAGCAGGAGGGCGTCGCCCTGGCCGCCGCCGCCGCACAGGGCCGCCGCGCCCAGGCCGCCGCCGCGGCGCTTGAGCTCCAGCGCCAGGTGCAGCACCACGCGGGCACCGGACATGCCGATCGGGTGGCCCAGGGCAATGGCGCCGCCGTTGACGTTCACCTTTTCCGGGGTCACGCCGAGGTCCTTCATTGACTGCACGGCCACCGCCGCGAAGGCCTCGTTGATCTCGATGAGGTCCAGGTCGGAGACCTCCTTGCCCTGCTTCTTCAGGGCGTGCAGGATCGCGTTCGACGGCTGCGACTGGAGGGAGTTGTCGGGGCCGGCCACGTTCCCGTGGGCACCGATCTCGGCCAGCCACTCCAGGCCCAGCTCCTCGGCCTTCGCCTTGCTCATCACGACCACCGCGGCGGCGCCGTCGGAGATCTGCGAGGAGGTGCCGGCGGTGATGGTGCCGTCCTTGGCGAACGCCGGGCGCAGCTTGCCCAGCGACTCCACCGTGGTCTCGGGGCGGATGCCCTCGTCGGCGGCGAAGATGACCGGGTCGCCCTTGCGCTGCGGGATCTCGACCGGGGTGATCTCGGCCTCGAACACCCCGTTCTTCTGCGCGGCCGCGGCCCGCTGGTGGGAGGCGGCGGCGAACTCGTCCTGCGGGGCGCGCTCGATGCCCAGGCGGGTGTTGTGCTTCTCGGTGGACTCGCCCATCGCGATGCCCTCGAAGGCGTCGGTCAGGCCGTCGTAGGCCATCGCGTCGAGCATCTCGATGGCGCCGTACTTGTAGCCCTCGCGGGACTTGGGCAGCAGGTGCGGGGCATTGGTCATCGACTCCTGGCCGCCCGCGACCACGATGTCGAACTCCCCGGCGCGGATGAGCTGGTCGGCCAGCGCGATGGCGTCCAGACCCGACAGGCACACCTTGTTGACGGTGAGCGCGGGCACGTTCATGGGGATGCCCGCCTTCACGGCCGCCTGGCGGGCGGGGATCTGGCCCGCGCCGGCCTGGAGCACCTGGCCCATGATCACGTACTGGACCTGGTCGCCGGAGATCCCGGCCCGCTCCACCGCGGACTTGATGGCGAAGCCGCCGAGGTCGGCGCCCGAGAAGGACTTCAGCGAGCCGAGCAGCCGCCCCATGGGCGTGCGGGCCCCGGCGACGATCACTGAGGTGGTGTTGTTCGTTCCGGACATGAGGCACAGCCCCTTGAGGATGAGGAGTGAACGAGGGTTTACCCGAATGTACTGAGCGGTACCCGCGCAGTCACCGGGCAGTCGGTGTGATCGCTGGCACGTTGCGTGACGCCCCTCTTCGGCGGTGCACTGGTCCCATGCTGACAAGAATCGACCACATCGGGATCGCCTGCTTCGACCTGGACAAGACCGTCGAGTTCTACCGTGCCACGTACGGGTTCGAGGTGTTCCACACCGAGGTCAACGAGGAGCAGGGCGTCCGCGAGGCCATGCTCAAGATCAACGAGACCTCCGACGGCGGGGCCTCCTACCTCCAGCTCCTGGAGCCCACCCGCGAGGACTCCACGGTGGCCAAGTGGCTGGCCAAGAACGGCGAGGGCGTGCACCACATCGCCTTCGGCACCGCCGACGTCGACGGCGAGGCGCAGGCCATCCGCGGCAAGGGCGTCCGCGTCCTGTACGACGAGCCCCGCACCGGCTCCATGGGCTCCCGGATCACCTTCCTCCACCCCAAGGACTGCCACGGAGTCCTCACCGAACTGGTCACCTCCAACCCTGAGCACTGATGTCCCCATTCCCCGGCCGGTAGAGTGGCCATGGCTCGGCCGGGGTTCGGTGCGGAACGGGGTCGGGGCCGAGAGCCCTGCCCCGACATCTGACACCATTCCCCCGGGGGCGTCGTTCAGCGGGCGAGCGATGCTCATTTGGGAGTGAGCTTGCGACCAGGGGACGGATGGGACCGCGCTGTGCGGGGCTACGAAAGCCAGGAGAGCCATCAGGCCGAAGCCGACCATCTCACGCGCTTCGAAGCCGAGATGGAGCGGCTGAAGAAGGAGCGCGGGAAGGCCGTCCAGCACGCCGAGGACCTCGGGTACCAGGTCGAGGTGCTGCGCGCCAAGCTGCATGAGGTGCGGCGCGCGCTCGCGTCCCGTCCTGCCTACGACGGCGCGGACATGGGCTACCAGGCGGAGCAGCTGCTGCGCAACGCCCAGGTTCAGGCCGACCAGATGCGCTCCGACGCCGAGCGCGAGCTGCGCGACGCCCGGGCGCAGACCCAGCGGATCCTCCAGGAGCACGCCGAGCACCAGGCGCGCCTGCAGGCCGAGCTGCACGCCGAGGCCGTCAACCGGCGCCAGCGTCTGGACCAGGAGCTCAACGAGCGCCGCCAGACCGTCGAGGCGCACGTCAACGAGAACGTCGCCTGGGCCGAGCAGCTGCGCGCCCGGACCGAGGCCCAGGCCCGCCGGCTCATGGAGGAGTCCCGCGCCGAGGCCGAGCAGGCGCTGAACGCCGCCCGCGCCGAGGCCGCCCGGACCGCCGAGGAGGCCCGCCGCCGGCTCGCCGCCGACGCCGAGGCCGCGCGCGCCGAGGCCGAGTCGGCACTGCTGCGCGCCCGCAAGGAGGCCGAGCGGCTGCTGGCCGCCGCCTCCGCGCAGGCCCAGGAGGCCACCGAGCACGCGGAGCGGCTGCGCTCCACCACCACCGCCGAGGCCGAGCAGACCCGGCAGCAGACCATGGACCTCGGCCGGGTCGCCGAGGCCCGCGTCCAGGAGGCCGACACGGCGCTGCGCGCCGCCCGGGCCGAGGCCGAGAAGCTCCTCGCGGAGGCCAAGGAGAGCGCCGCCCGGCAGCTCGCCTCGGCGGAGTCCGTCAACGACCAGCGCACCCGCACCGCCAAGGAGCAGGTCGCCCGGCTGGTCGGCGAGGCCACGAAGGAGGCCGAGGCGCTCAAGGCCGAGGCCGAGCACGCGCTGGCCGACGCCCGCGCGGAGGCGGAGCGGCTGCGCACCGAGGCCGGCGAGCAGGCCCGTACGGCCGCCGCCGAGGACACGGCGGCTCAGCTGGCGAAGGCGGCCCGCACCGCCGAGGACGTACTGAACAAGGCCTCGGAGGACGCCCGGGCGACGACCCGCGCCGCGTCCGAGGAGGCCGAGCGGATCCGCCGCGAGGCGGAGGCCGAGGCGGACCGGCTGCGCGCCCAGGCGGCGGCCACGGCCGACGAGCTCAAGGGCGCCGCGAAGGACGACACGGAGGAGTACCGGGCCCGCACGGTCGAACTCCAGGCGGAGGCGAGGCGGCTGCGCGGCGAGGCCGAGCAGCTGCGCGCCGAGGCCGTCGCCGAGGGCGAGCGGATCCGGGGCGAGGCCCGCCGCGAGGCCGTCGGGCAGATCGAGGAGGCGGCCAAGACCGCCGAGGAGCTGCTGGGCAAGGCCAAGGCGGACGCCGACGAGCTGCGCTCCGGCGCGGCCGCCGAGAGCGAGCGGGTCCGTGCCGAGGCCGTGGAGCGGGCCACCACCCTGCGCCGGCAGGCCGAGGAGACCCTGGAGCGGACCCGCGCGGAGGCCGAGCGGCTGCGCGCGGAGGCCGAGGAGCGGGCCGAGGCCCTGACCGCCGAGACGGACGCCGCCGTACGGGCGCGCCGCGAGGAGACCGAGCAGGCCCTGGCGGCCAAGCGCGCCGAGGCGGACGCGGAGCTGGCCCGGCTGCAGTCGGACGCCGAGGCCCGGCTGGCGTCGGCGGAGCAGACGCTGCGCGAGTCCCGCCTGGCGGCGGAGAACATCCGCAAGGAGACCACGGAGGAGAACGACCGGCTGCGCGCCGAGTCGGCAGAGCGGATCCGCACCTTCCAGGCGCAGGCGGAGGCGGAGTCCGAGCAGCTGCGCGCCGAGGCCGCGCAGGACGCCGGCCGGGTCCGCGCGGAGGCCGAGCTGGTCTCCGTACGGCTGCGCGCCGAGGCGGAGGCCGAGTCCGAGCGGGTGCGCACCGAGGCGCAGGAGACCGCGGACCGGCTGCGCGCCGAGGCGAAGGCGGCGGCCGAGCGGGTCGCCGAGGAGGCCGCGGAGGCCCTCGCGGCCGCCCAGGAGGAGGCCGCGCGGCGCCGCCGGGAGGCCGAGGAGACCCTGTCGGCGGCCCGGACGGACGCGGGCAACGAGCGGGCGCAGGCCCGTGAGCAGAACGAGGAGCTGCTGGCGCAGGCCCGCAAGCGCTCGGAGGAGGCGCAGGCCGAGGCGGCGCGCCTGACCGAGGAGGCGGAGCGCCGCGCGGCGGAGCTGGTCGCGGCGGCCGAGGCCACCGCGCAGCAGGTGCGCGACTCCGTGGCCGGGCTGCACGAGCAGGCCGAGGAGGAGATCAGCGGGCTGCGCAGCGCGGCCGAGCACGCGGCGGCCCGTACCCGCACCGAGGCGGAGGAGGAGGCGGACCGGGTCCGCGCCGACGCCCACGCGGAGCGCGAGCGCGCGGCCGAGGACGCCGCGCGGGTGCGCAGCGAGGCCCGGGTGGAGACGGACGCGGCGAAGGAGCTGGCGGCGCGGACCGTCGGCGACGCGATCGCCGAGGCCGAGCAGCTGCGGGCCGACACGGCCGAGTACGCGCAGCGGGTGCGCACCGAGGCGACGGACGCCCTGGCGGCGTCCGAGCGGGACGCGGCGCGGACCCGGGCGGACGCCCGGGACGACGCGAACCGGATCCGGGGCGAGGCTGCGGAGTCCCTGGAGGCCTCGCGCGCCGAGGGCGCCCGGATCGTGGCCGAGGCCGAGGCGGAGGCGGAGCGCCTCACCGGGGAGACCCTCGCGGCGAACGAGCTCACGGTCGCCGACGCCCGGGCGGAGGCCGAGCGGCTCACCGCGGAGGCCGTCGAGGCGGCGGACGCCACCCGCGCCGAGGCCGCGGGCACCCTGGACGAGGCCCGCGCCGAGGCGAACCGGCTGCGGACCGAGGCCGCCGAGCAGGCGGACCGGCTCATCACCGAGGCGGCGTCCGAGGCGGACAGGCTCACCGAGCAGACCCGCGAGGACAGCGAGCGCACGATCGCCGAGGCGGCCGCGGAGGCCGAGCGGCTGCGCGCGCAGGCGGCACGCGTCCTGGAGGAGGGCGAGGCGCGGGCCGCCGCCCTCAAGACGCAGGCGGCCGACACCCTGGCCGCCGCCGAGCGCGATTCGGCGCGGATCCTGGTGGAGTCGCGCGCCGAGGGCGACCGGCTCGTCGAGGAGACCCGCGCGGCCAACGAGCGCACGGTCGCCGAGGCCGCCGCGGAGGCCGAGCGGCTCGTCGCGGAGGCGGCGCGGACGCTGGAGGAGGCCCGTACCGAGGGCGGCCGGATCATCGGCGAGGCCACGGCGGAGGCGGAGCGGGTCACGGCCGCGGCCAACGAGACGCTGGAGGCCGCCGAGCGGGACGCCGAGCAGACCCTGGACGAGGCGCGTGCCGAGGGCAACCGGCTGCGTACCGAGGCCGCGGAGCAGGCGGACCGGCTCATCACCGAGGCGGCGTCCGAGGCGGACAAGCTCACCGAGCAGACCCGCAAGGACAACGAGCGCACGGTCGGCGAGGCTGCCGCCGAGGCGGAGCGGCTGCGCGCGGAGGCGGCGGAGGCGCTGGCCTCGGCGCAGGAGCACGCGACCCGTACCCGGTCCGAGGCGGAGCGGGTGAAGGCGGAGGCGGCGGCCGACGCTGAGCGCACCCGTACCACGACGCGCGAGGAGTCCGAGCGGCTGCTGGACGAGGCCCGCGAGGAGGCCAACAAGCGGCGTACGGAGGCCGCGGAGCAGGTCGACCGGCTCATCACGGAGGCAGCCGCGGAGGCGGACAAGCTGACCTCGGAGGCGGCCCGGCAGGCCCTCGCCGCCACGACGGCGGCCGAGGAGCAGGCCGACGCGATGGTCGACGCCGCCCGCAAGGAGGCCGCGCGCATCACGTCGGAGGCGACCGTGGAGGGCAACTCCACGGTGGAGAAGGCCCGCACGGACGCGGACGAGCTGCTGGTCGGCGCGCGTACGGACGCGGCCGCCATAAGGGAGCGGGCGGAGGAGCTGCGTTCGCGCGTCGAGTCCGAGGTGGAGGAGCTGCACGAGCGTGCCCGCCGGGAGTCGGCGGAGCAGATGAAGTCGGCCGGCGAGCGCGTGGACAAGCTGGTCCGCGCGGCGACGGAGCAGAGTGCCGAGGCGGAGGCGAAGGCCAAGGAGCTGGTGTCGGACGCGAGCAGCGAGGCGAGCAAGGTCCGCATCGCGGCCGTGCGCAAGGCCGAGGCGCTGCTGAAGGAGGCCGAGACGAAGAAGGCGGAGCTGTCGCGGCAGGCCGAGAAGGTGCTCGCGGAGGCGACGGCGGAGGCGGAGCGGCTGGTCGACGAGGGCCGTCGCGAGCTGGAGGTCCTGGTGCGCAGGCGCGAGGACATTCAGGCGGAGATCTCCCGTGTCCAGGACGTTCTTGAGGCGTTGGAATCATTCGAGGCACCTTCGGGTGGCGGAAAGCCCGCATTGGGCGGCCAGGGCGCGGGGGGCGTGAAGGCCGGCGCATCAGCGGGGTCCACTCGTTCGGGTGGCAAGGTGTCAGAGGGGTAGTCAGAAGACAGGATGTGTGCTTCTGAGGGAGGTTCAGTCGAAGGAGTGACAATCATTCCGTCGCCTTGCCACTCAAAAGGGGTGTCATTGTCCAGGGCAAACCCGGATTGACTCGATGACACGCCGCCCTGGCGCCTAGGATTCCCCTTAACACCTCACGTAGCACCTCATCGGTCTCATTCGACAGGAACCCCATGAGCGACACTTCCTCCCCCTTCGGCTTCGAGCTCGTGCGGCGTGGTTACGACCGCGGTCAGGTGGACGACCGCATTACCAAGCTGGTCTCCGACCGCGACAGCGCCCTAGGACGTATCAACTCTCTGGAAAAGCGGATCGAGGAGCTGCACCTCGAAACGCAGAACGCCCAGGCCCAGGTGAGCGACGCCGAGCCGTCGTACGCCGGTCTCGGCGCCCGGGTCGAGAAGATCCTGCGGCTGGCCGAGGAGGAGGCGAAGGACCTGCGCGAGGAGGCCCGTCGTGCGGCCGAGCAGCACCGTGAGCTGGCCGAGTCGGCGGCCCAGCAGGTGCGCAACGACGCCGAGTCGTTCGCGGCGGACCGGAAGTCGAACGCGGAGGACGAGGGCGTCCGCATCGTCGAGAAGGCCAAGGGCGACGCGGCCGCCCTGCGCGCCGAGGCCCAGAAGGACGCGGCCTCCAAGCGCGAGGAGGCCGACGCCCTGTTCGAGGAGACCCGCGCCAAGGCCGCCCAGGCCGCCGCGGACTTCGAGACCAACCTGGCCAAGCGCCGCGAGCAGTCGGAGCGCGACCTGGCCTCGCGTCAGCAGAAGGCCGAGAAGCGGCTGGCGGAGATCGAGCACCGGGCCGAGCAGCTGCGGCTGGAGGCCGAGAAGCTGCGTACGGACGCCGAGCGCCGGGCCCGCCAGACGGTGGAGACCGCGCAGCGCCAGGCCGAGGACATCGTGGCCGACGCCAACGCCAAGGCCGACCGCATCCGCAGCGAGTCCGAGCGCGAGCTGGCGGCGCTGACCAACCGCCGCGACTCCATCAACGCCCAGCTGACCAACGTCCGCGAGATGCTGGCGACGCTGACGGGCGCGGCCGTGGCCGCCGCCGGCTCCCCGATCGACGACGAGCCGGTCACCCGGGGCGTCCCGGCGCAGCAGAGCCGTTAGTACGCCCGTGCGTACGCCGCCGTCTACCCGCTGGTAGCGAAATCGGCACATCAGGGGCCGTATGTCACCTTTTTGAGGTGGCGTACGGCCCCTGGGCGTTCTAGCGTGGCCGCATGATCGAGCTCGAGGGCCTTACGAAACGATTCGGCGCGAAGACCGCCGTGGACAACCTCAGCTTCCAGGTCAGACCGGGGGTGGTGACCGGCTTCCTCGGCCCCAACGGGGCGGGGAAGTCCACGACCATGCGCATGATGCTCGACCTCGACCGCCCGACGAGCGGCACGGTCCGGATCGACGGGAAGCACTACCGGGACCTGCCGGAACCGCTGAAGCACATCGGTGCGCTGCTGGACGCGAAAGCCATGCACGGCGGTCGCAGCGCGTACAACAACCTGCTCTGCCTGGCCCAGTCGAACCGGATCCCGGAGCGACGGGTGGCCGAGGTGCTGGACCTGGTCGGCCTGACGGCCGTGGCCAAGAAGAAGTCGAAAGGATTTTCGCTCGGAATGGGCCAGCGGCTGGGAATCGCCGCTGCCCTGCTGGGAGATCCGGAGATCCTCATGTTCGACGAACCGGTCAATGGTCTGGACCCCGAGGGAATTCTCTGGATCCGCAATCTTATGAAGGGGCTGGCCTCGGAAGGGAGAACGATCTTCGTCTCCTCCCACTTGATGAGCGAAATGGCGTTGACCGCAGACCATTTGATCGTCATCGGACAGGGAAAGCTCCTTGCCGACATGTCCATGTCTGATTTCATCCGCCAGAACTCCCGCAGTTACGTACGGTTGCGCTCGCCGCAGCAGGAACGCCTCAAGGACGTGCTGCACGAGGCCGGCATCAACGCGGTGAGCGTGCCCGCCACCGGCACCCTGGAGATCGACGGCGTCGAAGCCGAGCGGCTCGGCGAACTCGCGGCCCAGCACCAGATCGTGCTGCACGAACTCAGCCCGCAACGGGCTTCACTCGAGGAAGCGTTCATGCGCATGACGGCGGATTCCGTCGAATACCACGCCCACGCGCCCGGCGCGGCCGTACCCCCGCCCGCGGGCCCCGCGTGGGGCGCCGGCTTCGAGGCGACCCGCAAGGGCGGTGAGTGAGGTGGCCTACTCCGCCGTCCTCCGGTCCGAGTGGACCAAGATCCGCACCGTCGCCTCGACCAGCTGGACCCTGGCCACCACGCTGCTGGTCACCGTCGCCATGGGCGCCGGGCTGTGCGCCGTGGTCAACGCGACCTTCGAGGACATGCCGAAGGCCTCGCAGATCACCTTCGACGCCACGCAGATGAGCTTCTCCGGGATGATGCTGGGCCAGCTGGCCATGCTGGTCTTCGGTGCGATGGTCGTCGGCAGCGAGTACGGGACGGGCATGGTCCGCACCTCGCTCGCGGCCGTGCCCCGGCGCGGCACCCTGCTGCTGGGCAAGGTCACCGTGGCCACCGGCCTCGCCCTGGTCGTGGGCCTGGCCACCGGCTTCCTGTCCTTCTTCCTGGGCCAGGCCCTCCTCGGCGACCACAAGACCGCGCTCGGCGAGGAGAACGTCCTGCGCGCCGTGATCGGCGTCGGCCTGTACCTGGCCCTGCTCGCCGCGTTCGCCATCGGGATCTCGATGGTCCTGCGGAACTCGGCCGCCGCGATCTCGCTCCTGATCACCTTCGTCCTGATCCTGCCGATCGTGCTCAGCCTGGTCGACGCCACCCGCAAGATCGCCGCGTACCTGCCCAACATGGCGGGCTCCGCGATCATGCAGACCGTCGCCTCGCCGGACTCCGACGCGCCCTACGGACCCTGGGGCGGGCTCGGGATCATGGCGCTGTGGTCGCTCGCCGCCATCGCCGCCGGCTACCTCACCCTCGCGAAGCGGGACGCCTGACCGCCACGCCGTGACACGGGGTGTCCGTCCCACGACGGACACCCCGAGTACTACGGGACATCCCCGGGTCGGATCTCAGGGGCACCTCAGGGATCCGGCCCGGAAGGGAACCGCACGGGCCCCGATATCCTCTTAAGGCGTACGCGGGCGAGAGCCGTCCCGGCTGGCAAGGGGCACGAGGATGATCGAGGCAGTCGGCCTGACCAAGCGCTTCGGCGCCAAGACCGCCGTCGACCAGCTGTCCTTCCAGGTCAAGCCGGGCCACGTGACGGGCTTCCTCGGACCCAACGGCTCCGGCAAGTCCACCACCATGCGCATGGTCCTCGGGCTGGACCGGCCCACCTCCGGCCGCGTCACGATCAACGGCCTCCCCTTCCGGGAGCTGCCGAACGCCCAGCGGCACGTCGGCGCCCTGCTCGACGCCAAGGCCGTGCACGGCGGCCGCCGGGCCCGCACGCACCTGCTGTCCATCGCCCAGCTCTCCGGGATCCCCGAGAAGCGCGTGGACGAGGTCCTCGGCGTGGTCGGCCTCCAGGACGCCGCCCGCCAACGCACCAAGGGCTTCTCCCTCGGCATGGGCCAGCGCCTGGGCATCGCGGCCGCCCTGCTCGGCGACCCGCAGGTGCTGCTCTTCGACGAGCCGGTCAACGGCCTCGACCCCGAGGGCATCCTCTGGGTCCGCAACCTCATGCGTAAGCTGGCCTCCGAGGGCCGGACCGTCTTCGTCTCCTCGCACCTGATGAGCGAGATGGCCCTCACCGCCGACCACCTGATCGTGATCGGCCGGGGCCGGCTGCTGGCCGACATGAGCACCCAGGACTTCATCACGCACAATTCGGCCGGATTCGCGCGGGTGCGTGCCGCCGCCGGCCCCGCCTCCGACGGCTCCGACGGCCGGACCTCCCTCGCCTCCGCCCTGACCCGGGCGGGCGGCCGGGTCCTCCAGGAGCCCGACGGGGCGCTGCGCGTCACCGGGCTGGAGCTGCCGCGCGTCAGCGACCTCGCGCACGAGGCCGGCGTACGGCTGTGGGAGCTCTCCCCGCACCGGGCCTCGCTGGAGGAGGCCTACATGCGGATGACGCAGTCCTCCGTCGAGTACACCTCCACCGAGGACCCCCGCGCCGAGCTCTGGGAGCCCGAGCCGCTGACCGTCCCGGAATGGGAGGAGGAGGCGGCCGTCCCCGTGGAGACCGCGGCGAGCTTCTTCGCTCCCCCGCCCCCCGGATCCGGGCGCCCCTTCCTGATGCCGGGCAGCGCCGCCGATCTGGCCCGCGATTCCGAGAACACCCCCGAGGAACACCGATGACCCCCACCCCCGCCGGCCCGCCCGCGGCGAGCGCGGAGCAGCCGCGGGCGTACAGCTCGCCCCTGCCCACGCCCCGGCCGCACCTGGGGCACGCCATCGCCTCGGAGTGGACGAAGCTGACCTCCGTGCGCTCCACCCTGTGGACGCTCGGCTCCCTCGTGGCGCTGGTCGTCGGCGTCGGCATGATCGCCGTGCTCCAGACCGGGGCCGCCGACTACCAGTACCTCCCCTTCACCGGTCCCGCCCTGTTCGGGCTGATGGCCGGCCAGGTGTCGGTGATCGTGCTGGGCGTGCTGACGATCTCCTCCGAGTTCGGCACCGGCCTCATCCGCACCACCTTCACCGCCGCCCCCGAGCGGCTGCGGGTGCTCACCGCCAAGTACCTGGTCTTCGGCACCTGCGCGTTCCTCGTCACCCTGGGCTCGGTGCTGTTCGTCGGCCTGTGGGCCGCGGTCCTGCACAACGGACCCGCCGCCGGGGTGCACGGCCTGAGCGACTGGACGGGCGCGGTCGCCGGCTCCTTCTACGTGACCCTGCTGGGCGTCCTCGCGCTCGCGGTCGGGGCGCTGGTACGGCACTCCGCGGGCGGGATCGCGGTCATGCTCGGCGTGGTCACGATGCCGCCGGTGCTCGGGGCGATACTGACCTCCTGGCCGGTCACCTCGTCGCTCGGGGGGCTGGTGCTCCGCTACAACGCCCCGGTGGGACTGGTGCAGCTCTTCGGGTTGCAGGGCGTCGACATGGAGGGCCGGTCGGCCCCCAGCAACGTGGTCCAGCTCGTCCTGCTGCTGGTGGTGACGGCCGGCGCGGTCGTCGCGTCCTACGTGGTGGTGCGCCGCCGGGACGTGTGACGGGCTTCCTCTAGTACCGGGGAGCGTTGCGGGACCGCTGCACCTTGGAGGTGCGGCGGTCCTTCGCGTTCCAGCAGGCCTTGTGCCAGTGCCGGCGGTCGTCGACGCCGCCGTACTCGGGCCACGCCACCAGGTGCGGGGTGCCCGCGGGGATCTCCTGGTCGCAGCCGGGGCAGCGGTAGCGCTTGCCCGCCGCACCGGCCCCCGCCACGTGCCGGACCTTCCAGTCCTCGCCCAGGTACTCCTCGGTGCGCTCCAGGCCGAACCGGTCGAGGCCGGTGCCGGGTCGTTCGTCCGGAGTCTCGCCGCCCCTGGGGCGGTTGTGGCGCGGTGACACGTATACCTCACGAAGGGGCGGGCGACAGTGACTTTCTCCCAGACTACGCGCAGCGAGCCGGGGTACCCGCAGGGTGGCTGGTGGACGCAGGCCCTCCGCGGGGAGCTGGCCCGACAATCTCAATAACTTTCCTGTCAGGCCGTGCCTTTGGCACGTGTCAGACGTTGTTGCCAGCAGACGTCGATGCCGTCGACGAGTCGGTCCGCCTGGGGGAGGCCGCGTCAGCCGCGAGGAGGCTAAGGGCGATGATGCGCGTAGGAGCGTTTGTACTGGCGGCCCAGTTCCCTGGTCAGGGACAGGGCGAGGCACTGCACCGGGCGGTGCGGACCGCCGAGGTGGCGGAGGAGTCCGGGCTGGACTCGGTCTGGGTCGCCGAGCACCACTTCGTGCCGTACGGGGTCTGCCCGTCGGCGGTGACCCTGGCGGCCCTGCTGCTGGGCCGGACCCGGCGGCTGCGGGTGGGCACGGCGGTGAGCGTGTTGCCGAACACGCATCCGGTGGCCCTGGGCGAGCAGGCGGCCCTGCTGCACGTCACCTCGGGGGGCCGGTTCACCCTGGGGGTGGGGCGCGGCGGGCCGTGGGTGGACCTGGAGGTGCTCGGAGCGGGCCTGGAGGCGTACGAGAGCGGTTTCCCGGAGGACCTCGACCTGCTGCGGCGCTGGCTGGCGGAGCCCAGGGTGGGGGCGGCCGGGCCGCGGCACTCCTTCCGCGAGGTGGCCGTCGTACCGCGCCCGTCCGAGGCGCTGGACGGTGACGGGACGGGGCCGGAAGTGATCGTCGCGTGCACCTCCCCGGCGTCGGTACGGCTGGCCGCGGAGCGCGGGCTGCCGATGCTGCTGGGCATGCACAGCGGGGACGAGGAGAAGGCCGAGCAGGTCGCGCTGTGGCGACGGACCGCGCTGGCGCACGGGCACCCGCCGGAGTCCGTGCGGGCCGCCGGGCACGTGTCGGCCGGGGTCTGCCAGCTGGCGGACCACTCGGCCGACGCGCGCGAGACCCTGCTGAAGTCGATGCCGGGCTGGTTGCGCCAGGGCCTGGGCGCCCACGTGACGGTGGACGGCCGGCAGCGCGCGATGCGGGACCCGCACGCGTACACGGAACTGCTGTGCTCACTGCACCCCGTCGGCAGCCCCGCCCTGGCGGCGGACCGGCTGGCGCAGACGTCGGAACGGACGGGCATCACCCGCTTCGCCCTGCTGACGGAGGGGTCGGGTGACCTCGCCGCCACGGAGGACAACGTCCGCCGCCTCGGCTCGGAGGTCCTCCCCCTGCTGGTGTGACCCCGTACGGGGCCTGGGGCTGCCGCTCCTGTGCCAGTCGCACCTCCCGCGACACGGAGCGGCAGCGGAGTACCGGTACCGCTAGCAGTCCCGAAGTTCCGGGGACTGGTTGAGCAGCTGGCCGCGGATCGAGGTGAACTTGGCCAGCCGGTCGTCCACCGAGGGATCCAGCGGGAACACGGCCACACGGTGGCAGTTCTGGAACGCCAGGCGCACCCCGAAGTGCCGCTGCAGCGCACCCCGTATCGCGTCACTCGCGAGCGCGCGCAGCAGCTGCCCGCGCGCCTGCTCGTCCGGCGGCGGCGTCTGGTTGTCGGCGAACTCTCCGCCCTCAACCTCCAGCTGGGCCACCAACGAGCTGATCATCTCCCATGCGTAAGGCAGGGAGGTCCGGACGCAGTCGACGAAGGCGGCTTCGTCGACCTCGCCTCGCTCGGCCTGTTCGAGTAGGGCCGGTGAGACGTCGAGCGACATGGGTTCTCCTCTCGTGACCCAGGCAGTTTGGGCTGCCTGGGTCCTACGGGCAGGGAGGGAGGCCGCGACGCAGTGTGCACGCTCGACAACCTCCCGCTCACCACGGTAGGCGCCCACAGGGTGACGCACCAGGAGAATGCGCATACAACGCGCCATCGGCGAACGGGGCTTTCAGGGGCGAATCGCGTGGAGGCCCGTCGGTCGAGTAGCGTTGCCGACCATGCGTCTCGTCATTGCCCGCTGCTCCGTCGACTACGCGGGCCGGCTCACCGCCCATCTGCCCTCGGCACCCCGTCTGATCCTCGTGAAGGCCGACGGCAGTGTCTCGATCCACGCGGACGACCGGGCGTACAAACCGCTCAACTGGATGTCGCCTCCGTGCACCCTCAAGGAGGGGACCGGGGACGACGCGAGCGTCTGGACCGTGGTCAACAAGGCGGGCGAGAAGCTCATCATCACCATGGAGGAAGTCCTCCACGACTCCTCCCACGAGCTGGGCACGGACCCCGGCCTCATCAAGGACGGCGTCGAGGCGCACCTCCAGGAGCTGCTGGCCGACCGCATCGACACGCTGGGTGAGGGCTACACCCTGATCCGGCGCGAGTACATGACGGCGATCGGCCCGGTCGACATCCTGTGCCGGGACGCCGCCGGCGCGACGGTGGCGGTGGAGATCAAGCGGCGCGGCGAGATCGACGGCGTCGAGCAGCTGACCCGCTACCTGGAGCTGCTGAACCGCGACCCGCACCTCGCGCCGGTGCGCGGCGTCTTCGCGGCGCAGGAGATCAAGCCGCAGGCCCGGGTCCTGGCCAACGACCGCGGGATGGACTGCGTGGTGCTCGACTACAACGCCCTCCGCGGCATCGAGGACGACAAGCTCCGCCTGTTCTGATCCTTTTGACGCGCCGCTCGCGCGGCTGGGCGCCTGGGCGCCTCACCGGCTTCGCGCCGCTGCGCCAGACTCCGTTCGGCGGCCGTCGGGCGGGGTCCGGCCTCTCTTCGCCGCCGTCTGCGGCCCGTCGTTCCCCTCGGCCCTCCGAGCCCCTGCGGCTCGGGGGGCCGTTGTCGCCTCAGGCGCCGGCGCGGCTGGGGGGCTGGCGCTGCGCGCGCCGGTGCGGGTCACTGCACGGCGCTACCGCGCCCGCGCCTCAAACGCCGGCGGGGCTGGAAGCGCGCCGCGTGCGCTCCAGGCCGCCCGGCGGCCTGGAGAATTCAGCCCCGCCGGCGTTTGAGGCACGGGGTCTGGGGCGGAGCCCCAGGGAACGGTGGAGGGGCGGGTAGGGGACGGCCCCGCGCAGCGGCATCGGCCCCCGGGCGGTCAGATGGTCTTCGGGGACCCCGACGCCGGCGGGGACTGGGCCTCCGTCGAGCTAGTCGACGTCGTCGGGGTGGCCGGCCCCGTCGGCGTGACCGGGGGCGTCGTCGGCGGTGTCGGTGAGGGCGTCGTGGGCGGCGGAGTGGTCGCCGGGGGCGGCGTCGTCGCCGGCGGCGGCGTCGTGGCCGGCGGGGTCGGGTCCGGTCCCGGCTGCTGCGGACCCGGCGTCCCGGCCGGCGGCGGGGTCGTGGGCGCGGAGCCCCCGCCCCGGGTCGGGTCGCTCCCCGCCCCCGGCGGAACCACCGGCTCCGCCGGCGAATCGTTCCCGCTGTTCCCCGGAACCCGCGGCGGGGTCACCGCAGGCGCGTCCGGGGTCGAGGACACGGTCGGCTCCACCGGCTGCTCCGGGTCCTCCCCCGCCGTCAGCGACAGGCCGACGACCGTGCCGAGCGCCACCACCGTCAGCGCCCCGGCGGCGGCCAGCAGCACCGTCTTGCGCGGCCGGCCGGGTCCGGGCTCGGGGCGCCGCACGAACGGCGCCGGCGCCGGGGCCGGGCCCGGCTGCGGCGCCGCCGTGAACGCGTCCGCGTAGACCTGGGACAGGGTCGCGGGCGACCCGGCCGGCTTCCCGATCACCGGGGTCACCTGGGTGACCGCCTCGGAGCCGGCCTGCTTCGCCACGGCGCCCGCGCCCGTGCCCGCGCCCGTACCCGTACCCGCGCCCGTGCCCGGCGGCAGCGCGGCCAGGACCGGCGGGGCCTCCAGCCGCAGCGGCGGCGAGGCCTGGGCCCCCCTCGCCTCCCGGTCCCGGTCGGTGACCAGCGCCAGCGCCCGCCGCCCGGCGACCGTGCCGCGCTTGTCGGCCAGCGCCCCGCGCAGCCCGATCGAGGCCTCCAGCTCCGCCCGCGCCCGGTCCAGACGCCCCTCGCACAGCGCGAGGACGCCGAGCTCGTGGTGGAAGTACGCCTGCTCCGCGACCTCCCCCGCCTTCCGCGCGGCCTCCGCGCCCGAGCGCAGCACCCGCCCCCAGGCCTCCCAGGACGGCGCCGCCGCCAGCGCAGGGGCGGCCGTGCGGGCCAGCAGCACGGCGGCCACCACATCGGCCCCGCCCAGCGCGGCGAGCACCGCGTCGGCCTCCGCCGCGACCCGCTCCGGGGTCACCGAGGCGTGCCCGGTCCACCAGGCGTAGTGCCGGGCGGCGGTACGCGCCTCCTCGGTGGCGCTCTCCCCGTACCCGGCCTCCTCCAGCTGCCGTGCGACCCCCTCCGCGAGCCGGTAGCGGGGCCCGACGGGGGTGATCAGGCCGCAGCCGAGGAGTTCCGCGACGGCGGCGTCGGCGTGCGTGTCGCCGACCAGCGCGGGCAGGTGGGCGTGGTGCGGGAGTTCCCCGCCCAGGGCGCAGGCGCTCCGCAGGGCGGCCCGGGCCGACTCGCTCACCCGGGACGCCAGCAGCTCGGCGGGCGCGGCGGCCTGGGCCAGGGTGGGCAGCGGCACGTGGGAGGGGTCGCGGGGGCGTTCCTCGAAGACCCCGGGCTCGTCGTCCTCGTCGTCGGCGGAGCCCCCGTTGAGCTCGTCGCGCTGCCGCAGCAGTGCGGCGGCCTGCACGAAGCGCAGCGGCAGCCCCTCGGAGGCGAACCGCAGGTCCTCCGCCCAGGCCGTCTCCTCGTCGGTGAGCGGCCTGCCGGTGGCGGCCTCCAGCAGCCGTGCGCAGTCGGCCCGGCCGAGCCCGCCGAGGAAGACCTCCTCCAGGTGCGCGTCGTCGGAGGGGGCCTTGGCGTCGGGGGCGGCGGCGAGCAGGTAGGCGCATTCGGGTGTGGCGCGCAGCAGCTCGTCGAGGGCGGCGCCGCCGAGCTCGAGGTCGTCGAGGAGCACGATCGCGCCGATCTCGGCGACGCCCGCGAGGAGTTGCGTACGGTCGGGGCGCTCGTCCCGGGTGTCGTACACGGTGGCGTACAGGGTGTGGAGCAGTTCGGCGGGCTGCTGCCTGCCGTGGCCGCTGAGGCGGACGACCCCGTCGGGCGCGAGGTCCGCGCAGTCGGCGGCGACCGCGTCGAGGAGGACGGTGCGGCCGGATCCGGCGGGCCCGGTCAGCCGTACGGAGCGGCCGCGCCCGAGGAGGCGTACGAGCCGCTCCCGCTCGTCCGCGCGCGCCAGGAGCGGCAGGGCGGGCACGGGCGGTCCGGGCAGTACGGGCGGGCGCGCGGCGGCGTCCCGGTCGGCGCGGGAGGCGGCGGAGCGCTTGGCGGGGCGGCGGCCGGCCGCCGGGCGGGCCTCGGGCCGCAGGGGCTCGATCTCGCTGCCGTCGACGGGGTTGACGGTGAGGGTGAACTCCCCGCTGGTCAGGGTCACGACGCGGGCGGGGGCCGGCGCCTGCGCGGCGGATCCCGACGCCGGGGTCCTGGCCGGCGCGGACTTGGCCGGCGCGGTCCTGGCCGGCGCGGTCTTGGCCGGCGCGGTCGCCGGAGCCGCCGCCGGAGCCGCCGCCGGTGTCCCGGCCGGGCGGCCCGCCGCGGCCCGTTCGTCCTGGCCCGGCTGCCCCTGAGTACGCTCCATGCCCCTGTCCCCCCGATCGCGCCGCGCGCCCGCCGCCGTCTTCGTCGTGCCCGGCGCCCGCTCACGTCGTCGTCGCCACCGGTCCGGTTTCGCCCGACCCTAGACCGTGGACGGGGCCGCCGTCACCGCCGGGGTGCCTTCACCACCGGACCGCCACGCTTCCCGCCTGCGGTCCTCGCGGCCGGTCCTCGCGGTCAGTCCTTGCGGTCAGTCCTTGCGGCCGGTCACGGCGACGGTGACGCCGAGGCCGATCATGGCGAGCCCGCCGGTGCCGCCGATCAGGGAGAGGCGGCGCGGGGATCCGGCGAACCAGTCGCGGGTGGTGGCGGCGGCCAGGCCCCAGAGGCTGTCGAAGACGATCGCGATCAGGTTGAAGACCAGGCCGAGCAGCAGCATCTGGAGCATCACGTGGCCCTGCTCGCGGTCGACGAACTGGGGCAGCACGGCGGCGAAGAAGACGATGGTCTTGGGGTTGGCGACGCCGACCGCGAAGCCCTCGCCGAGGGTGCGCAGGGTGCCGCGGGCCTCGGGGGCCGCCTCGGCGACCGCGGCCCGCAGCGATCCGCGGCCGCGGAAGGCCTTGACGCCCAGGTGGACGAGGTAGGCGGCGCCGGCCAGCTTCAGGACGGTGAAGACGAGGACGGAGCGTTCGACGACGGCTCCGACGCCGAGCGCCACGGCCACGACGAGCACGTACGCTCCGAGCGTGTTCCCGGCCACCGTGGTCAGCGCGGCCCGCCGGCCCTGGGCGAGCGCCCGTCCGACGACGAAGAGCACGCTGGGGCCGGGGATCACGATCAGCACGAGGGACATGGCCGCGAAGGCCAGCAGTCTGTCGGTGGACACCATGGACCCATGTAAACCGAGCCCGCCCCGGGGGCGCAGCCCCTTTTTCCCCGGGTCACACCCGGGGCAGGGACTCCGCTTCCAGCCCGCCCTCGATCGCGAGGATGCGGTGCAGCCGGGTCGCGACGAGCAGCCGCTGCATCCGGTCGGGCACCCCGCGCAGGACCAGGCGCCGCCCGGTCCGGCCGGCCCGCCGGTGCGCCCCCATGATCACGCCGAGTCCGGTCGCGTCCCAGGAGTCCAGGCCGGTGAGGTCGAGCACGAGGTCGCCGTGGCCGTCGTCGAGGGCGGTGTGGAGGACCGTACGGGCGTCAGCCGCGCTGCGCACGTCGAGGCGGCCCCCGACAGCGAGTTCGGCGTGGTCGCCCCTGATGTGCATGTGTGCTCCCCGGCTTTACTGCGTACGTGTGGTCCGACGGGTCCGTGGTCGGCAACTCTCACTGCAACTGACTGCCGTGCGGGCGGTGAAGTTGCCGACCGTGAGCGAACCGATACCTAATTCACCCCCTGGGGGGTGCCGGGATTCGAACGCTCGTGCTCAGTGCTTGTAGAAGCCCTGGCCGCTCTTGCGGCCGATGTCGCCCGCGTCGACCATGCGGCGCATCAGCTCCGGCGGCGCGAACTTCTCGTCCTGGCACTCGGTGTAGATGTTGCTGGTGGCGTGCAGCAGGATGTCGACGCCCGTGAGGTCGGCGGTGGCCAGCGGGCCCATGGCGTGCCCGAAGCCCAGCTTGCAGGCGATGTCGATGTCCTCGGCGGTGGCCACGCCCGATTCGTAGAGCTTGGCGGCCTCCACGACCAGCGCGGAGATCAGGCGGGTGGTCACGAAGCCGGCGACGTCGCGGTTGACGACGATGCAGGTCTTGCCGACCGACTCGGCGAACGCGCGGGTCGTGGCGAGGGTCTCGTCGCTGGTCTTGTAGCCGCGCACCAGCTCGCAGAGCTGCATCATCGGGACGGGCGAGAAGAAGTGCGCGCCGACGACCCGCTCCGGGCGCTCCGTCACGGCCGCGATCTTGGTGATCGGGATGGCGGAGGTGTTGGAGGCCAGGACGGCGTCCTCGCGCACGATCTTGTCGAGGGTGCGGAAGATGTCGTGCTTGACCTCGAGCTTCTCGAAGACGGCCTCGACGACGATGTCCACGTCGGCGACCGCGTCGAGGTCGGTGGTCGTGGTGATCCGCGCGAGGGCCGCCTCGGCGTCCTCGGCGGTCAGCTTGCCCTTGGAGACGAACTTGTCGTACGAGGCCTTGATGCCGTCCGTGCCCCGGGTCAGAGCGGCATCGGTGACGTCCCGCAGGACGACGTCCCAACCCGCCTGAGCGGAGACCTGAGCGATCCCGGAACCCATCAGTCCCGCGCCGATGACGGCGAGCTTCCCAGCCACTGCACACCCCTCGTTGTTCTCAGTACGACCCGGCCTCGTAGCCTCTCCGGCGGAGACTAGCGCCCGTGAGGGGCGCAGTGACCGCGAAGTAACACGCGTCACGTCTCAGATGACGGACATCACACTGGTACGGGCCAGGAGGCGTACGGGGCCCCACAGTTCGGATCCCGCCACCGTCGTGCCGGGCCGCCGGCTCCCGCCGGGCGGTACGCCCGCGGCGGGCGCGTCTACGCTGGCGCCATGGTGAACCTGACGCGCATCTACACCCGTACCGGCGACAAGGGCACGACCGCCCTGGGGGACATGAGCCGGACCCGGAAGACGGACCTGCGGATCTCCGCGTACGCCGACGCCAACGAGGCCAACGCCGCCATCGGGACGGCGATCGCGCTGGGTGCGCTGCCGCAGGAGGTGGTGAAGGTCCTGGTCCGCGTGCAGAACGACCTGTTCGACGTCGGCGCCGACCTGTGCACGCCGGTCGTGGAGGACCCGGAGTACCCGCCGCTGCGGGTGGAGCAGTTCTACGTGGACCGGCTGGAGGCCGACTGCGACGTCTTCAACGGGCGGCTGGAGAAGCTGCGCAGCTTCATCCTCCCCGGCGGCACCCCGGGCGCGGCCCTGCTGCACCAGGCCTGCACGGTGGTCCGCCGGGCGGAGCGCTCCACGTGGGCGGCGCTGGAGGAGCACGGCGAGGTGATGAACCCCCTGACGGCCACCTACCTCAACCGCCTCTCCGACCTCCTCTTCATCCTGGCGCGGACGGCCAACAAGGAAGCCGGCGACGTGCTCTGGGTCCCCGGCGGGGAACGCTGACCGCACCCCGGCCCCACCGGGGGTCCGGGGGTCGCCCCCCGGGCCGGCACAGCATCCTGGCGCGGACGGCCAACAAGGAAGCCGGCGACGTGCTCTGGGTCCCCGGCGGGGAGCGCTAGCGCTTGGTTTCGGCCAGGGGGGCGTCCTGGTCCGCCGTGCCCGCCGGGGCCTTGCGGGGCCAGATCGTGTAGGTCGCGGCGATCAGGGCCTGGATGGCGACGACCTTCAGGGCGATGCCCTGACAGGCCTCCAGCTGGGCGGTGTCGGCGCCGGCGCCGATGTACCAGATCCCGGCCTGGAGCAGTCCGTACGCGACCGCGGCCGCGGCCATGGTCCGCACCCACAGCTTCCACTCGTGGACCGCGCGGGCCTTGCCGTACGGGCTTCCGGGCGGCTTCGGGCCCCCGGCGAAGCGGTGGGCGGCGTGCCCGTCGAGCCACTTCACGGTGTAGTGCCCGTAGCCGACGGTGTAGCCGATGTAGAGCGCCGCGACGCCGTGCCGCCAGCTCGGTTCGCCGCCGTTCTTCAGGTCGACGAAGGACGCCACCAGCAGCACCAGCTCCAGCAGCGGCTCCACCAGCAGCAGCGCGGCCCCGAGCCGCGGCATTCCGGCCAGGTAGCGCAGCGCCAGGCCGCCCGCCAGCAGCACCCAGAAGCCGACCTCACAGGCGATGATCAGCCCGACGAGCATGACGGCCCTCCTTTCGTTCCCCGGTTCCTCCGCTTCTCCTCCAAGGGTTCCGGCCGCCGCGCCCCGCCGCGTCGTCGCCAGTGACGAAAGCCCACTGCATCCTTCGATGTAGCGCCTTCTCAGCCCGGGTACCGAGGCCCCGCCGCGGCGGACCGTGTTGGATGGGGGCGTGCCCCCGAAGATCCCCCGCCCGCACCGCGACGACGTACTGCTCGCCGCCGTCAGCGTGCTCGCCGGCCTGCTGCTGTGGGTGCTGGGCGTGCACAGTACGCCCAGCCGGCACTCCCTGCCCGACTGGGCGGTGCTGGTCCCGCTGCTGGTGCTCGGCGCCCTGGAGCTGCTGCGCCGCACCATGCCCCGCGTCACCCTGTCCGTCGGCACCCTCGCCGTCGTCGCGGACCAGTTCACCCTCGGCAACATCGCCAGCGTCATCATCTTCACCGACCTGATGTACGCCGCGGTGGTCTACGGCAAGCCGTCCATGGCCCGCCGGCTCCCGGTCAGCACCGGCCTGATCACCGTGGCCGTCACCATCGGCTCCCTGGTCTGGCTGCGCACCCCCCAGGCCCTGCTCATCGGCGTGATCACCGGCATCGTCAGCTTCGCCCCGGCCCTGACCGGCGCGACCCTGCGCAACCACCGCGAGGCCGCCGAGGCCGCCCGGCTGCGCGCGGAGCAGACGGCGCTGCTGGCCGAGATGGACCGCAGCCAGGCCGTGGTGGCCGAGCGCGCCCGGATGGCGCGGGAGCTGCACGACATGGTGGCCAACCACCTCTCGGCGATCGCCATCCACTCCACCGCCGCCCTCTCCATCGACTCCCCCGCCACCAGCCGCGAAGCGCTCGGGGTGATCCGGGAGAACAGCGTGCAGGGGCTGGCGGAGATGCGGCGGCTGATCGGGCTGCTGCGGGACGCGGGGGCGGAGCAGGAAGCCGTCGCCGTGCCCTCCCTGGACGGCTTGGAGGCGCTGCTGGGGCAGGCCCGTACGAACGGGTCCGCGAGCGGGCTGGACTTCGTCCTGGCGGACGAGCGGCCCACCGGGGCGGCGCTGCCGGCGCCGGTGGAGCTGGCGGCGTACCGGATCGTGCAGGAGTCGCTGACCAACGCCCTCAAGCACGCCGCCCCCGGTACCGTCCGGGTCCGCGTGGCGCACGGCGCGGGGCTGCTGACGGTGGCGGTGGACTCCCCGTACGGGGACCGGCCGGACCCGCGCGCCCCGGGTTCCGGGGCCGGGCTGATCGGCATGCGGGAGCGTACGGAGCTGCTGGGCGGGACGTTCACGGCGGGCGCGGCGGACAGGGTGTGGCAGGTGCGGGCCGTGCTGCCCGCCGAGGAGAGGGCGGTGCAGTCATGACCATCAGGGTGCTCGTGGCCGAGGACCAGCGGGCCGTACGGGCCGGTCTGGTGCTGATCCTGCGCAGTGCGGGCGACGTCGAGGTGGTGGGAGAGGCCGCCGACGGTGAGGAGGCGGTGCGGCTGGCGGACGAGCTGCGGCCGGACCTGGTCCTCATGGACGTGCAGATGCCGAGGCTCGACGGGGTGTCGGCCACCCGGCAGGTGGTGGAGCGGGGGCTGGCGGACGTGCTGGTCCTGACCACCTTCGACCTGGACGAGTACGTCTTCGGCGCGCTGCGGGCGGGAGCCGCGGGTTTCCTGCTGAAGGACGCGGACGCGGCGGAGCTGATCGCGGCGGTGCGGACGGTGGCGCGCGGGGAGGGGCTGATCGCCCCGGCGGTGACCCGGCGGCTGATCGCCGAGTTCGCGGCGCCGAAGGCGGTACGCGCTCCCGTGCGGCCGGCGGCGGCCGCGGCGGTGGAGTCGCTGACGCGGCGCGAGCGGGAGGTGCTCGGGGCGCTGGGCGAGGGGCTGTCGAACGCGGAGATCGCCGTGCGGCTGGACATGGCGGAGGCCACGGTGAAGACCCACGTCAGCAGGTTGCTGGGGAAGCTGGAGCTGCGCAGCCGGGTCCAAGCGGCCGTACTGGCGCAGGAGTTGGGGATCTAGACGGCCTCTGGAGCTAAGGTCTGGACCTCTTGACGCTTGGTCCAGACCTTTCTAGTCTCACCGCATCACTGTGGTGAGCGTGCCATGACAAAGAGCGACACGAGGCGTGCTCACGGGCGGCGCAGGTCCCACCCCCATGTACCGGTCGGCCCCACGATCGGTACGGACCTACGGAGGAGCACCCTTGAGCACAGCACCCCCACGCAACCGTCTGTTCAGGAGGCTGGCCGCGACCGTGGCCGCCCTCGCCCTGCCCGTCGCCGGCCTCGTCGGCCTGGCCGGCCCGGCGCAGGCGGCTCCCTCCGCGACCGCGACCTACACCAAGGTCTCCGACTGGGGCTCCGGCTTCGAGGGCAAGTGGACGGTGAAGAACACCGGCACCACCACCCTCAGCAGCTGGACCGTGGAGTGGGACTACCCGGCCGGCACCCGGGTCACCTCCGCCTGGGACGCCACCGTCACCAGCTCGGGCAACCACTGGACCGCCAAGAACGTCGGCTGGAACGGCACCCTGGCCCCCGGCGCCACCGTCAGCTTCGGCTTCAACGGCACCGGCGCCGGCGCCCCCTCCGGCTGCAAGATCAACGGCGGCTCCTGCGACGGCGGCACCAACCCCACCGACAACCCGCCCTCCGCCCCCGGCACCCCCACCGCGACCGGCGTCACCGAGAACGCGCTGACCCTGTCCTGGACGGCGGCCACCGACGACAAGGGCGTCAAGAACTACGACGTCTACCGCAACGGCGGCAAGCTCACCACCGTCACCGGCACCACCTTCAACGACGGCGGCCTGACCAAGGGCACCACGTACACCTACGCGGTCACCGCCCGTGACACCGCCGACCAGACCGGCCCCTCCTCGGGCGAGCTCACGGTCACCACCCCGGGCGGCGGCGGCACCGATCCGGACCCCGGCGCCAAGGTCAAGCTCGGCTACTTCACCGACTGGGGCGTCTACCAGCGCAACTACCACGTGAAGAACCTCGTCACCTCGGGCAGCGCCGCGAAGATCACCCACATCAACTACGCCTTCGGCAACGTCCAGAACGGCAAGTGCACCATCGGCGACGCCTACGCCGACTACGACAAGGCCTACACCGCCGACCAGAGCGTCGACGGCGTCGCCGACACCTGGGACCAGCCCCTGCGCGGCAACTTCAACCAGCTGCGCAAGCTCAAGGCCAAGTACCCGAACATCAAGGTCCTCTACTCCTTCGGCGGCTGGACCTGGTCCGGCGGCTTCGGCCAGGCCGCCCAGAACCCGGCCGCCTTCGCCGACTCCTGCCACGCCCTGGTCGAGGACCCCCGCTGGGCGGACGTCTTCGACGGCATCGACATCGACTGGGAGTACCCCAACGCCTGCGGCCTGTCCTGCGACACCAGCGGGGCGGCCTCCTTCAAGAACCTGATGTCGGCCCTGCGCGCCAAGTTCGGCGGCTCCAGCCTGGTCACCGCCGCGATCTCCGCCGACGGCTCCAACGGCGGCAAGCTCGACCTCGCCGACTACGGCGGCGCCGCCCAGTACGTCGACTTCTACAACGTCATGACGTACGACTTCTTCGGCGCCTGGGACGCCAAGGGCCCCACCGCCCCGCACTCCCCGCTGACCTCCTACGCCGGCATCCCGATCGCCGGCTTCAACTCCGAGGCCGCCATCACCAAGCTCAAGGGCAAGGGCATCCCCGGCTCCAAGCTCAACCTCGGCATCGGCTTCTACGGCCGCGGCTGGACCGGAGTCACCCAGGACGCCCCCGGCGGCACCGCCACCGGTCCCGCCCCGGGCACCTACGAGCAGGGCATCGAGGACTACAAGATCCTCAAGACCAGCTGCCCCACCACCGGAACCGTCGCCGGCACCGCCTACGCCAAGTGCGGCAGCAACTGGTGGAGCTACGACACCCCCGCCACCATCGCCTCGAAGATGACCTGGCTGAAGAACCAGGGCCTCAAGGGCGCCTTCTTCTGGGAGTTCAGCGGGGACACCGCCAACGGCGAACTGGCGAACGCGATCCACACCGGGCTGAGCTGACCCCCACGCCCTGCACGGCCCGGTGTACGACGAAGCCGGGGAGGCGGGACCGTCCCCCGCCTCCCCGGCTTCCTCACGTACCGGTCGCCCGCGTCAGGCCACGTTCACCCTCTGGCCGGGCGGCGCCGCCTCCAGCCACGCCAGGAAGCCGGTCAGCGCGTCCTCGCTCATCGCCAGCTCCAGGCGCGTCCCCTGGTGGGAACAGCCGAGCACGACGGCGTCGGACAGCAGGGCCAGCTCCTCCTCGCCCTCGGGCGCACGCCGCGCGAGCACCTCGATGGAGGAACGCTCCAGCAGCCGGCGCGGGCGGGGCGAGTACGAGAAGACGCGGAACCACTCGATCCGGTCACCGCTGTAGCGGGCGACCCCGTAGACCCAGCCCTTGCCGGAGGCGTCGGGCTCCTCGGCCACGCCCCAGCGCATGCTGCAGTCGAAGGTCCCGCCGGACCGCTGGATGAGTCTGCGGCGCAGCCCGAACACGAACAGCCCGATCACCACCAGGGCTACGACCAGGCCGCTCACAAGCAGAGCGAGGAGCATCTTCACCGACCTCCTCGCTCATCGAAAACCGCACAAACAAAAGTACGTACATCGCCTCAGCCGCGACCCGGTCCGGAAAATTCCGGACCTGACCGCGGCTGAGGTATCAAACTGTTCGGTACGGGGCTCAGTGCCCCGCGACCGCGCGCAGCCGGACATCGGCGCGACGTTCGGCGGCCGCGTCGGCCTCCGACTTCGCGCGCTCCAGTGCCCGCTCCGCCCGCTGGACGTCGATCTCGTCCGCGAGCTCGGCGATCTCGGCCAGCAGGGACAGCTTGTTGTCCGCGAACGAGATGAATCCGCCGTGCACCGCGGCGACGACAGTGCCGCCCTCGCTGGTACGGATGGTCACCGGGCCCGATTCCAGCACACCGAGAAGCGGCTGGTGACCGGGCATGACGCCGATGTCGCCGGACGTGGTGCGGGCGACGACCAGGGTGGCCTCGCCGGACCAGACATTGCGGTCCGCCGCGACCAGCTCGACGTGCAGCTCAGCAGCCAAGGTGGCTCCTCGGGTCACCACCCGGCGGGTCAGCCGGGTGTTGGGTCAAATTCTAATGGGCGTGTGGAGAGGGACGGGACACACCCGCCCCTCTCCGGTGCAGCTTGTGAGCCGGATGCGCTCCTCGCGGAGCGCGCCGGATCAGGAGACGCCCAGCTCCTTGGCGTTGGCCTTCAGGTCCTCGATGCCACCGCACATGAAGAACGCCTGCTCGGGGAAGTGGTCGTACTCACCGTCGCAGATCGCGTTGAACGCAGTGATCGACTCGTCGAGCGGAACGTCCGAACCGTCCACGCCGGTGAACTGCTTGGCGACGTGGGTGTTCTGCGACAGGAAGCGCTCGACGCGACGGGCACGGTGGACAACGAGCTTGTCCTCCTCGCCCAGCTCGTCGATACCGAGGATCGCGATGATGTCCTGGAGGTCCTTGTACTTCTGCAGGATCCCCTTGACACGCATGGCGGCCGCGTAGTGGTCCGCCGCGATGTACCGCGGGTCGAGGATGCGGGACGTCGAGTCCAGCGGGTCCACGGCCGGGTAGATGCCCTTCTCGGAGATCGGACGGGAGAGAACCGTCGTCGCGTCGAGGTGGGCGAAGGTGGTCGCCGGCGCCGGGTCGGTCAGGTCGTCCGCGGGGACGTAGATCGCCTGCATCGAGGTGATCGAGTGACCACGGGTCGAGGTGATGCGCTCCTGGAGGAGACCCATCTCGTCGGCCAGGTTCGGCTGGTAACCCACCGCGGAGGGCATGCGGCCGAGCAGGGTCGACACCTCGGAACCCGCCTGGGTGTACCGGAAGATGTTGTCGATGAAGAACAGCACGTCCTGCTTCTGAACATCGCGGAAGTACTCCGCCATGGTCAGACCGGCGAGCGCGACGCGCAGACGGGTGCCCGGGGGCTCGTCCATCTGGCCGAAGACGAGGGCCGTCTTGTCGATGACGCCCGAGTCGCCCATTTCCTCGATGAGGTCGTTGCCCTCACGGGTACGCTCACCGACGCCCGCGAAGACCGACACACCGTCGTGGTTGTTGGCGACGCGGTAGATCATTTCCTGGATCAGAACGGTCTTGCCGACACCGGCACCACCGAACAGACCGATCTTTCCACCCTTGACGTACGGGGTGAGAAGGTCGATGACCTTGACGCCGGTCTCGAACATCTCGGTCTTCGACTCGAGCTCGTCGAAGGAGGGCGCCTTGCGGTGGATGGGCCAGCGCTCGGTGACCTCGGCGTTCGCCTCCGGGTAGTTCAGCACCTCACCCAGGGTGTTGAACACCTTGCCCTTGGTGAAGTCACCGACGGGGACGGTGATGCCCTCGCCCGTGTCGGTCACCGGGGCCTGGCGGACCAGACCGTCGGTGGGCTGCATGGAGATCGTGCGGACCATGCCGTCACCCAGGTGCTGGGCGACCTCAAGGGTCAGCGTCTTGAGCGCGCCGTCCTCGGCCGGGTCGGCGACCTGGACCTTCAGCGCGTTGTAGATGTCGGGCATCGCGTCGACGGGGAACTCCACGTCGACGACCGGGCCGATGACCCGGGCGACGCGGCCCGTGGCGGCGGCCGTCTCAACAGAGGTCGTCATTACTTGTCACTCCCCGCGGTCGCGTCGGCCATGGCGCTCGCGCCACCGACGATCTCGCTGATTTCCTGGGTGATTTCGGCCTGGCGGGCCGCGTTGGCAAGCCGGGAGAGGCTCTTGATGAGGTCTCCGGCGTTGTCGGTCGCCGACTTCATCGCGCGGCGGCGGGCAGCGTGCTCGGAAGCGGCCGCCTGCAGCAGTGCGTTGTAGATCCGGCTCTCGACGTAGCGCGGCAGCAGGGCGTCGAGGACGTCCTCCGCCGACGGCTCGAACTCGAACAGCGGAAGGATCTCGCCCTTCGCGCCGTCCTCCTCCTGAGCCTGGTCGAGGCTGAGCGGCAGCATCCGGCCGTCCACGGCGTTCTGCGTCATCATCGACACGAATTCCGTGTAGACGATGTGCAGTTCGTCGACGCCGCCCTCGGCCGTCTCCGTCTGGATGGCCTCGATCAGCGGCGCCGCGACGCGCTTGGCGTCGGCGTAGGCCGGGCTGTCGGTGAAGCCGGTCCACGACTCCGTGACCTTGCGCTCACGGAAGCCGTAGTAGGCGACACCCTTGCGGCCGACGATGTAGCTGTCGACCTCCTTGCCCTCCGCGCGGAGCCGCTCGGTGAGCCGGTCGGCCTGCTTGATGGCGTTCGAGGAGTAGCCGCCGGCCAGACCGCGGTCGCTCGTGATGAGCACGATCGCGGCCCGGGTCGGCGTCTCGACCTCGGTGGTCAGGGCGTGCTTGGTGTTCGAGCCGGTCGCCACCGCGGTCACCGCACGGGTGAGCTCGGTCGCGTACGGCATCGACGCCGCCACCTTGCGCTGCGCCTTGACGATGCGCGAGGCGGCGATCATCTCCATCGCCTTGGTGATCTTCTTGGTCGCCGTGATGGCACGGATGCGACGCTTGTAGACCCGGAGCTGCGCTCCCATGAGTCAGGTCCCTTCCGTCGTCACTTGGAGACGTTGACGGCCGGGACGTCCTCGCCCAGGAGCTTTCCGTCGGAGGTCTCGAACTGGCGCTTGAAGGCGGCGATCGCGTCGGCGATCGAGCCCAGCGTGTCGTCCGACATCTTGCCGCCGTCGGCGATGGAGGTGAGGAGGTCCTTGCGCTCGCGGCGCAGGTGCTCCAGCAGCTCCGACTCGAAGCGGCGGATGTCCTCGACCGGGACGTCGTCCATCTTGCCGGTGGTGCCGGCCCAGACGGAGACGACCTGCTCCTCGACGGGCATCGGCTGGTACTGGCCCTGCTTCAGCAGCTCGACCATGCGCTTGCCGCGCTCCAGCGAGGCCTTCGACGCGGCGTCCAGGTCGGAACCGAAGGCGGCGAACGCCTCCAGCTCACGGTACTGGGCCAGGTCGACGCGGAGACGGCCGGAGACCTGCTTCATGGCCTTGTGCTGCGCGGAACCACCGACGCGGGAGACCGAGATACCGACGTTCAGCGCCGGGCGCTGGCCCGCGTTGAACAGGTCGGACTCCAGGAAGCACTGGCCGTCGGTGATGGAGATGACGTTGGTCGGGATGAACGCCGACACGTCGTTGGCCTTGGTCTCGACGATCGGAAGACCGGTCATCGAGCCGGCACCCATCTCGTCGGAGAGCTTCGCGCAGCGCTCCAGCAGACGGGAGTGCAGGTAGAAGACGTCGCCCGGGTAGGCCTCGCGGCCCGGCGGGCGGCGCAGCAGCAGCGACACGGCGCGGTAGGCGTCGGCCTGCTTCGACAGGTCGTCGAAGATGATCAGGACGTGCTTGCCGGCGTACATCCAGTGCTGACCGATGGCGGAACCGGTGTACGGCGCCAGGTACTTGAAGCCGGCCGGGTCGGACGCCGGGGCGGCGACGATCGTCGTGTACTCGAGCGCGCCGGCCTCTTCCAGGGCGCCGCGAACGGACGCGATGGTCGAGCCCTTCTGGCCGATGGCGACGTAGATGCAGCGGACCTGCTTGTTCACGTCACCGGAGCGCCAGTTGTCACGCTGGTTGATGATCGTGTCGACGGCCAGAGCGGTCTTGCCGGTCTGACGGTCGCCGATGATCAGCTGACGCTGGCCGCGGCCGATCGGCACCATGGCGTCGACGGCCTTGTAGCCGGTCTGCATGGGCTCGTGCACCGACTTGCGGACCATGACGCCCGGGGCCTGCAGCTCGAGGGCGCGGCGGCCCTCGGTCGCGATCTCGCCGAGGCCGTCGATCGGGTTGCCGAGCGGGTCGACGACGCGGCCGAGGTAGCCCTCGCCGACGCCTACGGAGAGGACCTCACCGGTGCGCTGCACCGGCTGACCCTCCTCGATACCGCTGAACTCGCCGAGGACGATCGCACCGATCTCGCGCTCCTCGAGGTTGAGGGCGAGACCGAGGGTGCCGTCCTCGAACTTCAGCAGCTCGTTCGCCATGGCGGAGGGCAGGCCCTCCACCTTCGCGATGCCGTCGCCGGCAACGCTGACCGTTCCGACCTCCTCGCGCGAGGCCGCGTCCGGCTGGTACGACTGGACAAAGGTCTCCAGTGCGTCCCGGATCTCCTCCGGCCGGATCGTGAGCTCCGCCATCTGGGTTCCCTGCTCTCCTTGTTGGGCCTGAAGCTTCTTAGGGGTCTGGGGGTGACCCCCAGGAATCTTCTGCAAGTTCTGCACGGCCCAACCGGGCCGCTAGGAATGCTTTGTATCTGTGTGGTGGCGGCTGGTCAGCCGGCCATGCGGCGCGACGCCTCGGCGAGGCGGTCCGCGATGGTGCCGTCGATGACCTCGTCGCCGACTCGCACCGAGATCCCGCCGAGGACCGCGGGGTCCACGTCGAGGTTCAGGTGCATCTGGCGGCCGTACAGCTTGGCCAGCACCGCTCCGAGACGCTGCTTCTGCACGTCGCTGAGCGGGATCGCGCTGGTCACGGTGGCGACCATGCGGCCCCGTCGCTCGGCGGCGAGCTTGGACAGGGACTCGAGTCCCGCTTCCAGGCTACGTCCACGCGGGTGCGTGACGAGACGGATCACCAGGCGCTCGGTGACGGCGTTCACCTTGCCGCCGAGCAGGCTGCGCAGCAGCTCGCTCTTGGCGGCGCCGGTGGCGGCGCGGTCGGTCAGCGCGGAACGCAGCTCGGTGCTGGAGGCGACGATCCGCCCGAAGCGGAAGAGCTCGTCCTCGACGTTGTCGAGGCCGCCTGCCTGCTGGGCCGCCGTGAGGTCGGCGGTGGCCGCCAGCTCCTCCAGCGCGTCCACCAGGTCGCGGGACTGCGACCAGCGGGAGCGCGCCATGCCGGACACCAGGTCCAGGGTCTCCCCGGAGACCTGGCCGGACAGCAGCCGGCCGACCAGCTCGGCCTTGGCCTCGCCGGACTGCGCCGGGTCCGTGATGACCCGACGCAGCGAGACCTCACGGTCGAGCAGCGCGGTGACGGCTGCCAGCTCGCCGGCGAGCTTCGCCGCGTCGACGGACGTGTTGTCCGTCAGCGCGTCGAGTCGCTCGCGCGCGGAGGCCAGCGCCTCGCGGCTCGCTCCGTTCATCGGGCCGCCTCGGCCTTCTCCTCAAGCTCGCTGAGGAAGCGGTCGATGGTGCGGCTCTGACGAGCGGCGTCCTCGAGGGATTCGCCGACGAGCTTGCCGGCCAGGTCGGTGGCGAGCTTGCCCACGTCCTGACGCAGCGCCTGAGCGGCGGCCTTGCGGTCTGCCGCGATCTGGGCGTGACCGGCAGCGATGATCTCCTCACGCTGCCGCTGGCCCTCTGCGCGCAGTTCTTCCTTCAGCGCAGTGCCCTGCTCCAGCGCGTCCTGGCGCAGGCGCGCGGCCTCGTGCCGGGCCTCGGCGAGCTGGGCCTTGTACTGCTCCAGCACGCTCTGAGCCTCGGTCTGAGCGGCTTCGGCCTTCTCGATACCGCCCTCGATCTGCTCGCGGCGCTCGTCCAGAACCTTGTTGATGTTCGGGAGGAGCTTCTTCGCGAGGAAGCCGAAGACGATGACGAAGGCGATCAGACCGATGACGAGCTCGGGGATCGGCGGGATGAGGGGGTTTTCCATCTCCTCGGCCGCCAGAACCATGAGGTTCACATCAGTGCCTTTCGTCTAGTGGACTGTTCGTCGAGACCGAGGATCAGGAGCTCGGGTAGACGAACGGCATGACCAGACCGATCAGGGCGAGCGCCTCACAGAAGGCGAAGCCGAGGATCTGGTTGGCGCGGATCAGGCCGGCAGCCTCGGGCTGGCGGGCGAGGGCCTGGGTGCCGTTACCGAAGATGATGCCGACGCCGACGCCGGGGCCGATGGCCGCGAGACCGTAACCAACGGAGCTGAGGGAGCCGGTGACGGCGGCAAGGGTCTGGGACATGCCAGTTCTTCCTTCTCTTTCACGGATCCGGTGGGGGTTGGCCACCGGACGAATACGGGGGGCTGAGCGGGGCGGGCCTGGCTCAGTGGTGCTCGGCGAGCGCGCCCTGGATGAAGCTGCAGGCCAGGAGGACGAAGACGTACGCCTGGACGGCCTGGATGAAGAGCTCGAAGGCGGTCATCACGATCACCATCACGAACGACACACCGGCGTAGGCGATGCCGATGCCGTTCAGCAGGTACCAGCTGGCGATCGTGAAGAGCAGCAGCAGGGTGTGACCGGCGAACATGTTCGCGAAGAGTCGGACCGCGTGCGTGAACGGGCGCACCAGGACGTTCGAGAAGAACTCGATGACCATGATGAGCGGCAGGACGCCGCCGAGGCTCTTGTCGTAGCCGGTGAGGTTCTTCAGGCCGCCGACGAAGCCGTGGCGCTTGAAGGTGACCGACATCCAGATCACGTAGACGATCAGGGCGAGCACGGCCGGGTACGCGATGATCGAGGTCACCGGGAACTGGGCCACCGGGACGATCGACCAGACGTTCAGGATCCAGACGAAGAAGAACAGCGAGACCATGAAGGGGACGTACTTCTCGCCCTCCTTCTTGCCGAGGGTCTCGTAGACGATGCCGCGGCGCACGAAGTCGTAGCCGGCCTCGCCGACCATCTGGAGCTTGCCGGGGACGATCTTCGCCTTGCCGAAGGCGGCCCAGAAGAAGGCCACGATGATGATCGAGCCCAGGAGGGCCAGCAGCATCGGCTTGTTGAAGTAGGCATTGCTGCCGGCTTCGCCCCAGAGCGGCTCGAAGAGGAACGAGTGCAGGCCCGGGCCGGGGAAGCCACATCCGTCGAAGATGTGACAGTCGGTCTCGAAGGCGAGGACCTGCGTCGGGTCAGCACTCACCGCGGGCTCCTTCAGCGTGGCGCATAGGTACGGCAACCTCGTTGTGTCGGCGCGGCGCGAGGCCGCGGTTCGGCACTGGACTGGTGTAACGGGTGTGGGGGCGGCAGTCAGGCATCGAGCCTCGCGATGGAACAGGCGTCAGCTCAGATGCCCGCGCCCGCAGAGCCGCAGTTGGAACCGGACGATAGCAGCATCTCGAACGCACACTTATCCCGGCCCTACCCCTCACGACTTCGACCCCGGGTTTTCGGGCTTTTCACCCTTGGCCGAGTCCGGCTCGACGTAAAGGATCTTCGCCTTCATGTGGGCACGCGTCTGTGCGCCGATCCACACGAGGGTGGTGGCGACGAGCGTGATGGCGAACGCCCGGGGGTGGAACAGTGTCGTGTTCTTGAACACGGCGAGAAAGACGAAGAGCAGCAGGATCTGCGCGGCGTAGAGCATGAGGCCCATGGCCTGGAACAGATGCGGCAGGGATTTCGCCGTGCGCTGCAGGACGACGAATCCGAGGCCCATGAACAGGATCACGACCACGGTCGCGACGACTGCTCCGACGGCACCCTTGCCTCCGACGACCAGACCGCTGATCACGGCGGCGACTGCGCCGGCGACAGCGGTGGGTACGGCGGTTTGCAGGAGGGATCGGACGTCATCTGACCGCATGGCGGTTTGCTCCGCGTGGTGGTGGGGGCACGGACTCGTACGGGAACTCGTACGGGGACGAGCGTAAGCCCGGTCCGAGTGAGAGCCTCGGGCCAATGGACCGTCGCACTACGGTCCTTCGGCTCTGTCACCGGGTTTAGTGAACGGTATCACAAACTATTTGATGAGAGCTTTACCTGTCAGGTGTGCTGACTGTCACACATGAGGGCTAACGCGCCCGTGTGTGCAAGACAAGCCGCCTCATTGTCTGGTAAAGGGCGCCCATGTCGGAAATGCGCCCAGCCCGTCAGCGTGCCGATCCGGCCTTACGCCGGTCGGGGAGGCGCGAACGGGGGCCTACGGCGGTCGCTCCGTTGACGCCCGACACACCTGCCACGACGGGCCGCGCCGGCGCCGGCTCCGTCCCCTCGTCGTTGCGCACCGCCGCCTCCGCCGCCCGGTCCGCGTGCCGGTAGCGCGGCGGCACCAGGCCCTCGGCCCAGCGCGGCGCCCGCGGGGTGAACCGCGGCATCAGGAGCAGTACGAGTCCGAGCGCGCTCAGCGCGGCCAGCGACAGCACGATCCACATCGAGGCCGAATGCACGGAATAGGCCACCGTGCCGAATGCGATCAGGCCCGACCAGAAATACATGATGAGTACGGCCCGGCTGTGGGAATGCCCGAGTTCCAGGAGCCGGTGGTGCAGGTGGCCGCGGTCCGCGGCGAAGGGCGACTGCCCGTTCCAGGTGCGCCGCACGATCGCCAGGACCAGGTCCGCCATCGGAATGGCGATGATGGTCAGGGGCAGCAGCAGCGGAATGAAGACCGGGAGCATCGCGTGGGTGGCGTTGCGCTCACCACCGACGAAAAGGGCCATCGTGTCGGGGTCCACCTGCCCCGTGATCGAGATGGCCGAGGCCGCCAGCACCAGGCCGATCAGCATCGACCCGGAATCCCCCATGAAGATCCGGGCGGGGTGCATGTTGTGCGGCAGGAAGCCCAGGCACATGCCCATCAGGATCGCCGCGAAGAGGGTCGCCGGGGCGGCGGACTCGATGCCGTAGCCGAACCAGATCCGGTAGGCGTAGAGGAAGAACGCGCACGTGGCGATGCAGACCATGCCCGCCGCCAGACCGTCGAGGCCGTCGACGAAGTTCACCGCGTTGATGGTGATCACCACCAGCGCCACCGTGAGCAGGGTGCCCTGCCACTGGGTGAGCGCCACCGTCCCGATGCCCGGAACCGGAATCCACAGGATGGTCAGGCCCTGCATGACCATCACACCCGCGGCGATCATCTGGGCGCCCAGCTTGATCAGCGCGTCGAGTTCGAACTTGTCGTCCAGGACGCCGATCAGCCAGATCAGCGCGGCACCCGAGAGCAGCGCTCTGGGCTCGTTGGACTGTTCGAAGACCTTGTTGAGGCTCTGCAGGTGGTCGGCGACCAGCAGCCCCGCGCACATGCCGCCGAACATGGCGATGCCGCCGAGCCGCGGGGTGGGCTCGCGGTGCACGTCGCGCGCGCGGATCTCCGGCATCGCGCCGGCCGCGATCGCGAACTTCCGCACGGGCCCGGTCAGCAGGTAGGTCACCGCGACCGTGACGCAAAGCGTCAGCAGATATTCACGCACTGGCTGCCCCAGATGTATCGCCGGCCATCTCAGCCCCACACATTAGCCGCGATGTCACCAGGGACGAGGACGCACGGAGGCCCCGTTCCGGTTCCACTACGCCATGCTCGTACCGGTTACGCCCCGTACGGGGGAAAACCACCCGTCAGAGCGGCTGCTTCGGCCCGCGTCCGGGCCGCTTCCCCGCCCAGGGCGGCGGCGAACAGCTCCGCGATCCGGGCCATCTCCGGCTCCCCCATCCCCTGCGTGGTCACCGCCGCGGTGCCCAGGCGGATGCCGCGCTGGTCCCCGTACGGCAGCGCGCAGGTGTCCAGGACGATCCCGGCGGCGGCCAGCCGGCCGCGCGCCGTCGGCCCGTCCACGCCGAGCGCCGCGGGGTCGGCGCTGATGAGGTGGGTGTCCGTCCCGCCGGTCGTCACGGCGAACCCGCGCTGCTCCAGGGCGGCGGCCAGGGCGCGGGCGTTGGCCACGACCCGGTGCGCGTACCGGGTGAAGGGCGGTGCGGCCGCCTCTCCGAAGGCCACCGCCTTCGCGGCGATGGAGTGCATCTGGGCGCCGCCCTGGGTGAAGGGGAACACCGCCCGGTCCACCCGCTCCGCGAACTCGGCTCCGCACAGCAGCATCCCGCCGCGGGGGCCGCGCAGCACCTTGTGGGTGGTCGCGCAGACGACGTCCGCGTACGGGACCGGACTGGGCGCGGCCCCGCCGGCCACGAGCCCGATCGGATGGGCGGCGTCGGCGATCAGGTAGGCCCCGACCTCGTCGGCGATCTCCCGGAAGGCCGAGTACTCCAGGTGCCGGGGGTAGGAGATGGACCCGCAGACGATGGCCTTGGGCCGGTGCGCCCGCGCCAGCCGCTGCACCTGCTCGTAGTCGACGAGCCCGCTCTCGGCGTCGACGCCGTAGCCGACGAAGTCGAACCAGCGGCCGGAGAAGTTGGCGGGCGAGCCGTGCGTGAGGTGCCCGCCGTGGGCCAGCCCCATGGCCAGGACGGTGTCCCCGGGCCGCAGCAGCGCCGCGTAGGCGGCCAGGACGGCCGCGGAACCGGAGTGCGGCTGCACGTTGGCGTGCTCGACCCCGAAGAGCGCCCTGGCCCGCTCCACCGCCGTCCGCTCGGCGAGGTCCACGTACTCGCAGCCGCCGTGGTAGCGGGCGCCGGGGTACCCCTCGGCGTACTTGTTGGAGAGCACGGACCCCAGCGCGGCGAGCACGGCGGGCGAGGCGAAGTTCTCGGCGGCGCTCATCTGCAGCGTCTGTTCCTGCCGGCGCCGCTCCCCTTCGAGGACGTCGGCCATCTGCGGGTCCTGCTGGCGCAGGGCGTCCGCGGGCTGGGTCATGACGCTCATGGCGCGACTCCCGCACAGTGGGGTAACCGGTACCAGCCACTGTAGGCCCGCCCGGCCCGCCCCGCCCGCGCGGGCGGCACGTGGTGGAGGCGGGCCTCAGCGGTGGGCGTCGAGGCCCGTCAGGGCCGTGACCACGGGGTCCAGGGCCTGGTTGATCTCGTCGCCGATCGACCGGAAGAACGTGATCGGCGCCCCGTACGGGTCGTACACCTCGTCCGCGTCGGCGGACGGCGCCAGCAGCCACCCGCGCAGCGCGGCGGCGGCCCGTACCAGGGCCCGCGCCCGTTCCGCCATGCCGTCGTCCAGCGGCGGCAGCGTGGCCGGGTCTATCGCCCGTACGAGCCGGGTGAACTCCTTCAGCGTGAAGGTCCGCAGCCCCGCCGAGTGGCCCATGGAGATGACCTGCGCCCGGTGGTCCCGGGTGGCGGTGAGCACCAGGTCGGCGCGTATGACGTGCTCGTCGAGCAGCTCGCGCCCGGTGAACCCCGTCGCGTCCGCGCCGAAGTCCGCCAGCACGGCCGCCGCGTTGGCCTCCATCGGGGCGCCCTCGTGGCCCCAGGTGCCGGCGCTCTCCACGATGAGGTCCCCGGCCGGCAGGCCGAGGACGCCCAGGCGGTCGGCGAGCGCGTGCCGCGTCAGCCGCTCGGTGATGGGCGAGCGGCACACGTTCCCGGTGCTGACGTGGAGTATGCGGAAGGAGTCTTCCTTGGCTATGCCACGCCCCTGAGGGCTCACGGAGCCACCTCGAGGTCGGGTACGACCTCCCGCAGCTGTGCGGCGCTCAGCGCCCCCTCGCGCAGCAGGACGGGAACCTTCCCGGTGACGTCGACGATCGACGACGGCTCGGTGCTCGGCGTGGGGCCGCCGTCCAGGTACACGGAGACGGAGTCGCCCAGCATCTCGCGCGCCGCGTCGCAGTCGGCCGGCGCCGGGTGCCCGGACAGGTTGGCCGAGGAGACGGCCATCGGGCCGACCTCGGTCAGCAGCTCGATCGCGACGGGGTGCAGGGGCATGCGCACGGCGACGGTGCCGCGGGTCTCCCCCAGGTCCCAGGCCAGCGACGGCTGGTGCTTGGCGACCAGCGTGAGCCCGCCCGGCCAGAAGGCGTCGACGAGCTCCCACGCCTGCTCGGAGAAGTCCGTCACCAGGCCGTGGAGGGTGTTCGGGGAGCCGATGAGGACGGGGGTGGGCATGTTGCGGCCGCGGCCCTTGGCGGCGAGGAGGTCGCCGACGGCCTCCGCGCTGAAGGCGTCCGCGCCGATCCCGTACAGGGTGTCGGTGGGCAGCACGACGAGCTCTCCGCGGCGGACGGCGGAGGCCGCTTCGCGCAGACCCGTCTTGCGGTCCGTCGCGTCGTTGCAGTCGTATCGCCGGGCCATCAGCGGATCTCCTCGTGCAGCGTGGGGGTGGCGGGGGCGGCGGGCGCGCGGGTCACGGCATGGCCTTGCGGGCGGTCGCGAAGCGCGGACGGTTGTTCAGGTCGGGGTGGTCGGCGGCGTCGGCCCAGCCCCGCTCGTCGGCGAAGATCCACGGCACCTGGCCGCCCTGCGTGTCCGCGTGCTCGATCACGACGATGCCGCCGGGCCGCAGCAGGCGGTGGGCGGTGCGCTCGATGCCGCGGATGGTGTCGAGGCCGTCCTCGCCGGAGAACAGCGCCATCTCGGGGTCGTGGTCGCGGGCCTCCGGGGCGACGTACTCCCACTCGGTGAGCGGGATGTACGGCGGGTTGGAGATGACGAGGTCGACCTGTCCGTCCAGCTCGGGCAGCGCGGTGAGCGCGTCGCCCTGGTGGACGGTGACCCGGGAGCCCTCGGCGTTCTTGCGGGTCCAGCGCAGCGCGTCCTCGGAGAGCTCCACGGCGTGCACGCGCGAGCGCGGCACCTCCTGGGCCATGGCGAGCGCGATGGCGCCGGACCCGGTGCACAGGTCCACGATCAGCGGCTCGACCACGTCCATGGCGCGGACGGCGTGTATGGCCCAGTCCACGACCGACTCGGTCTCGGGCCGGGGCACGAACACCCCGGGGCCGACCTGGAGCTCCAGGTACCGGAAGAAGGCCCGGCCGGTGATGTGCTGGAGCGGCTCGCGCGCCTCGCGGCGGGCGACGGCCTCCCAGTAGCGGGCGTCGAAGTCCGCGTCCTTGACGTGGTGCAGTTCCCCCCGCTTGACGCCGTGCACGAAGGCCGCGAGCTCCTCCGCATCGAAACGCGGTGAGGGCACGCCGGCGGCGGCCAGCCGCTGGGTGGCCTGGGCCACCTCGGCAAGCAGCAAGTTCACGCTGGTCCTCCGGGCTGCTGTCATGGGGGGTGGGGCGAAGGTCAGTGCGCGGCCGCGAGCTTCGCCGCGGAGTCGGTGTCGACGCAGGCCTGGATGACCGAGTCGAGGTCGCCGTCGAGCACCTGGTCCAGGTTGTACGCCTTGAAACCGGTCCGGTGGTCCGAGATCCGGTTCTCCGGGAAGTTGTACGTACGGATCTTCTCGGAGCGGTCGACGCTGCGCACCTGGCTGCGGCGCTGGTCGGAGGCCTCCTGCTCGGCGGCTTCCTGGGCGGCGGCCAGGAGGCGCGAGCGCAGGATGCGCATGGCCTGCTCCTTGTTCTGGAGCTGGCTCTTCTCGTTCTGGCAGGAGGCGACCACGCCGGTCGGGAGGTGCGTGATGCGCACGGCCGAGTCGGTGGTGTTGACGGACTGGCCGCCGGGGCCCGAGGAGCGGTACACGTCGATGCGGAGGTCGTTCATGTTGATCTCGACCTCGACCTCCTCGGCCTCCGGGGTGACGAGCACGCCGGCGGCGGAGGTGTGGATGCGGCCCTGGGACTCGGTGGCCGGCACGCGCTGGACGCGGTGCACGCCGCCCTCGTACTTCATCCGGGCCCAGACGCCCTGGCCGGGCTCCGTGGCCCCGTTGCCGCCCTTGGTGCGGACGGAGACCTGGACGTCCTTGTAGCCGCCGAGCTCGGACTCGGTGGAGTCGATGATCTCGGTCTTCCAGCCGACGCGCTCGGCGTAGCGCAGGTACATGCGCAGCAGGTCGCCGGCGAACAGGGCGGACTCGTCGCCGCCGGCGCCCGCCTTGATCTCCAGGAGGACGTCCTTGTCGTCGCTGGGGTCGCGCGGGACGAGCAGCAGGCGGAGCTTCTCGGTGAGCTCTTCGCGCTGGGCGCTCAGTTCCTTGACCTCGGCGGCGAAGTCGGGGTCGTCGGCCGCCAGCTCCTTGGCCGTCTCGATGTCCTCGGCCGCCTGCTTCCAGGCGCGGAAGGTCGCGACGATCGGCGTCAGCTCCGCGTAGCGCTTGTTGAGCTTGCGGGCGTTCGCCTGATCGGAGTGGACCGAAGGGTCGGCGAGCTTCTTCTCGAGGTCGGCGTGCTCGCCGACCAGATCCTCGACCGCTTCGAACATCGGATGCTCCTGGGGTGAAAAAAGTCAAAAAGGGGCTGGGCTGTCGATACGACGACAAAGGCGCCGGTCCGGCCACCCCCGTGTGGTCAGGGGGCGGCCGGTGACCGGCGCCTGGGTCGCGCTACTTCTTGGCCGCACCCTTGCCGAAGCGGGCCTCGAAGCGGGCCACGCGGCCACCGGTGTCGAGGATCTTCTGCTTGCCCGTGTAGAACGGGTGGCACTCGGAGCAGACCTCGGCACGGATGGTGCCCTCGGTCAGGGTGCTGCGGGTGGTGAACGACGCGCCACAGGTGCAGCTGACCTGGGTCTCGACGTACTCGGGGTGAACATCGCGCTTCAAGGTGTCTCCTAGATTCGGGAGGGCGCCGGGTCGCAGGAGCCGAATTGCGCACTGCGTGAACCGGGGCCGACAGACCAGTCTGCCAGGACCGGGCCGCCTGTCAAAATTCCGGGAACGCTGCCTTCAACGGGAGGGGGCCGGCTTCTATTCCTGCCGCCTTCCGGCGGGGAGGGCTACCGGACGATCGAGCCCGCGGTGCTCTTGTCCCCGTTGGAGTGCTCGGTGGCCGCGGCGGGGATGGGCTGGTCGGCCAGCAGGGCGTCCCAGACCATCTTGGAGTCCTTGGGCAGGATCGCCACCCGGTCCCTGTCGAGCGGGTCCGGACCCACCGGCAGGGTGATCATGTGCATGTTCTCCGCGCTGATGCCCTGGAGCCCCTGGGCGAAGCTCGCGAGGGACTTCACGTCGCCGAGCGCCTTGTCGGTGGTGATCGCCTTGGTGGAGGCGTCCGCGAGGCCGTAGAGCTTCTTCGGGCTGTCGAACACCCCCACGCCCTTGACCTGCTTGATCAGCGCCTTGATGAAGGCCTGCTGGAGCTGTATTCGGCCCAGGTCGCCGCCGTCGCCGACGCTCTTGCGCGTGCGGACGAGGCCGAGGGACTGCTCGCCGTTGAGCTTGTGGGAGCCGGCCGGCAGGTCGAGGTGGCTGCCGTCGTCCTTGATCGGCTTGGTGGTCGTGAGCTCGACCCCGCCGAGGTTGTCGATGATCTTCTTGAAGCCGGTGAAGTCGACCTCGATGTAGTGGTCCATGCGGATCCCCGACATCGCCTCGACGGTCTTGACCGCGCAGGCCGCCCCGCCGATGGTGAAGGCCTCGTTGAACTGCGCGCGCTGCCTGGGGGCGCTGGTCTTCCCCTTGCCGGTGGGGCAGGCGGGCCGCGGGAGCATCGTGTCGCGCGGGATCGACACCACGCTGGCCTGCTTGTGGCCCTCGTAGAGGTGGATGATCATCGCGGTGTCGGAGCGGGCCGAGCCGCCGTCGTCCGCGCCGTACTCGCTGTTCGCCCCGTCGCGGGAGTCGGATCCGAGGACGAGGATGTCCATCGAGCCGTTGTCGACGTTCGGCGGGCGGTCCTTGCCGAGGGCCTGGTCGATGTCGACGCTGTGCAGGTTGCCGTTGAGCTTGAAGTAGAACCAGCCGAGGCTCCCCCCGCCCAGCAGGACCACCCCCGCGGCGGTCCAGGCGGCGACCCTGAGGCCCCTGCGGCGGCGCGGCTGCGCCCGGCGCCCGCGCCTGCGTGCCGCTCTGCGACCGCTGCCCCTGCTGTCCTCGCTCATGCTCTCCTCGGTCCTGGCTTCGTTGCCGACTGCTCTCTCACACAGACGGACTAGCGCATTCCAGGGTTCCACGGAGCGCGGACCGCTCCGCACCCCCCTCCCCCGTGAACACGGAGCGTCACCGGATGCCCTCGAGGAGCCCGATCCGGACACCAAGGGTTGCGTACGGGGCCCCGCGGGCGCAGGCGTGTGGCGAAGCTCGCACAAAGGGAACCGCCCCCGCCGCGGGTGCGGCGGGGGCGGTTCCGTGTTGCGGGCGACCCGGTCAGTCGTCGTTCTTGCCGGCCGGGGTCGTCTTGGCGATCTGCATCAGGAACTCGGCGTTCGACTTCGTCTGCTTCATCTTGTCGAGCAGCAGCTCGATCGCCTGCTGCGAGTCGAGCGCGTGCAGCACCCGGCGCAGCTTCCAGACGATGGCGAGCTCCTCGCTGTTGAGGAGGATCTCCTCCTTGCGCGTACCCGACGGGTCGACGTCGACGGCCGGGAAGATGCGCTTGTCGGCGAGCTTGCGGTCGAGCTTGAGCTCCATGTTGCCGGTGCCCTTGAACTCCTCGAAGATCACCTCGTCCATGCGCGAGCCCGTGTCGACGAGCGCGGTGGCCAGGATGGTCAGCGAGCCGCCGTCCTCGATGTTGCGCGCGGCACCGAAGAAGCGCTTCGGCGGGTACAGCGCGGTCGAGTCGACACCACCGGACAGGATGCGGCCGGAGGCGGGCGCCGCGAGGTTGTACGCGCGGCCCAGACGGGTGATGGAGTCCAGCAGGACCACCACGTCGTGACCCAGCTCGACGAGGCGCTTGGCGCGCTCGATGGCCAGCTCGGCGACGGTGGTGTGGTCCTCGGCCGGGCGGTCGAAGGTCGAGGAGATGACCTCGCCCTTGACCGACCGCTGCATGTCGGTGACCTCTTCCGGACGCTCGTCGACCAGGACGACCATCAGGTGGCACTCGGGGTTGTTGGTGGTGATCGCGTTGGCGATCGCCTGCATGATCATGGTCTTGCCGGTCTTCGGCGGGGCCACGATCAGACCGCGCTGGCCCTTGCCGATCGGCGACACGAGGTCGATGATGCGGGTCGTCAGCACGCCCGGGTCGGTCTCCAGGCGGAGCCGGTCCTGCGGGTAGAGCGGGGTCAGCTTCTGGAACTCCGGTCGGCCGCGGCCGGATTCGGGCGCCATGCCGTTGACGGAGTCCAGGCGCACGAGGGCGTTGAACTTCTCGCGGCGCTCGCCGTCCTTGGGCTGGCGGACCGCACCGGTGGTGTGGTCGCCCTTGCGCAGGCCGGCCTTGCGGACCTGGGCGAGGGAGACGTACACGTCGTTCGGGCCGGGCAGGTAGCCCGAGGTCCGGATGAACGCGTAGTTGTCGAGGATGTCGAGGATGCCCGCGACGGGGATCAGCACGTCGTCGTCGGCGACCTGCGGCTCGTTCGGCGCGAACTCGTCGCGGCCGCGACGGCCACGGCGGTCGCGGTAGCGGCCGCGACGGCCGCGACGGCCGTCCTCGCCGTCGAAGTCGTCCTGCGGGCCGTTGTCCTGACGGTCCTGCCGGCCCTGGCCGCGGCCGCCCTGCTGCTGACGGTCGGCGCGGTCGGCGCGGTCCTGGCGGCCGCCGCCCTGCTGCTGGCCCTGGCCGCCCTGCTGCTGGCCCTGCTCGTCGGCCTTGGCACCGCGCTCACGGCGGCCCTGCTGACGCTCGCCGCGCTCGCCGCGCTCACCACGGTCGCCGCGGTCACGGCGGTCGCGGCGGGTGCGGCCCTCGGCGGTCTCCTGCGCCTGGCCCTGGGCCTGCGCGGAGACGGCGACGGCGGCCTCGGCCTTGGCCTCGGGCTGCGCGGCCGGGGCGGCGGCCTCGGTCTTCTGCTCGACCTGCACGGCCGCGGGGGCCGAGGACTCGGGGCTGCCGGAGGGTGCGGTGGCCCGGCGGCGGCGGCGCTCGCCGATCGGGGCGTCGTCGCTGGCCGGCTGGCCCGGGATCTCGATCTGGGCCTGGGCGGCGGGCTTCTCGGCGGGGGCCGCGGCGGCGGCCTCGCCCGTACGGGCCTTGCTGGTGGCGCGGCGCTTCGGCTTGGCCTCGGCGGCGTCGGCGGCGGGGGCCGCGGCGGCGGCCTTGGGGGCGCTGCCGCCCTGCGCCTCCTTGATGACCTCGATCAGCTGGCTCTTGCGCATCCGCGCGGTGCCCCTGATACCGAGGCCCGACGCGACCTGCTGCAGCTCGGCCAGGACCATGCCCTCAAGGCCGGTGCCGGAGCGGCGGCGCTTCGGGGCCGCGCCCGCGGCGGGGGCACTGGTGTCGACGTTGGTGTCGGCAGCGCCCATCAGATCGGTGGTGTCGCTCACGAAGGGTCCTTCCCTGGAGCGGACGTCGGCCTGTCTGGCTCGGCGACCGGTTGTGCTGTCCGACAACGGTCCGGGTGTGTGGACCGTGCCGGGGCGGTGGTCCGCCGGTAAGAGTTACGGCGGAGAGAAACGTGCATGGTGGTTCCGGCGAGAAGCCCCCGAGCTGGAAAGCGTGGGAATGTCACGCCGATTTCCGGAGCGTGCTCGAAACTGCTGGCAGCGATCAAAGCAGTCGGGGAGGCTCCCGGAAGAAATGTGGTCCCGGATGGGGACACTGAGCACCGAGCCATGGCGGCTTCGGATGCGCACTTGAGATTAACACTACCGGATCCAACAGACATTCCCCCTCTCAATCACCGGCAATCGCCCGTCGCGGGCGGGCGGCCTGCCCGGCCGTCCGCCCCGACGGGCCGTGTCGTCACGACACGGGCTGACCGCCCTGGGCGCCCAGCGGCAGGACGCTCGCGCCCGCGGCGTCGAGCGCGAGCCGGTTGGCGGCCCACCCCTCGCCCGCGAGCAGCGCGACCTTGTCGGCCGCGCCGTTGTCGACCAGCGCGAGGACCGTGGGGCCCGCGCCGGAGATGACCGCGGGGATGCCGTCCGCCCGCAGCCGGTTGACGAGTGCCACGCTCTCCGGCATCGCCGGGGCCCGGTACTCCTGGTGCAGCCGGTCCTCGGTGGCGGGCAGCAGGAACTCGGGACGCCTGGTCATGGCCTCCACGAGCAGGCCCGCGCGGCCCGCGTTGACGGCCGCGTCCACGTGCGGGACGCTGCGCGGCAGCAGGCCGCGGGCGGTCTCGGTCAGGACCGGCTTCGACGGGACGAAGACCACCGGAACGATGGAATCCGCAGGGTCCATCCGGATCGCCTTGGCGCTGCCGCCTTCCATCCACGCCAGGGTGAAACCGCCGAGCAGACAGGCGGCGACGTTGTCGGGGTGGCCCTCGATCTCGGTGGCGAGCTCCAGCAGCGCCGCGTCGTCGAGCTTGGCCTCCCCGCCTATGGTCACGGCGCGGGCGGCGACGATGCCGGCGCAGATCGCGGCGGAGGAGGAGCCGAGGCCCCGGCCGTGCGGGATGCGGTTGGCGCAGACGACCTCCAGGCCGCGCGGCTGCCCGCCCAGCAGGTCGAAGGCGGTGCGCATGGAGCGTACGAGGAGGTGGCTCTCGTCCCTCGGGAGGGTGTCGGCGCCCTCACCCGCGATGTCGATGTCCAGGCCGGAGTCGGCTACCCGGACGACGACGTCGTCGTAGAGCCCCAGGGCCAGGCCGAGGGCGTCGAAGCCGGGGCCGAGGTTGGCGCTGCTGGCGGGGACGCGCACCCGTACGGCGGCGGCGCGGAACGCTGGACCTGCCATCGGTCGATGACACTCCTTGTGACTGTGCGGGATCCGGCGGCTGCGCGGGATCTTCGCTGCGAATGTACTGGAGAACGTACGACACCCGAAGGCCCTCGGGGCAGCACCGCGGTCATATGCGCGGTGGCGGATGTAAGTACAGCGTATCGAAGGAAGGTTCTCCCGCGACATAGGGCGCACAGGAGGCGCACGATGCGTGTCGGGGTCTTCCGCCGGATCCGGGGGGATCGCCGTGGGCTCTTCGGTGCCGTACCGCCCGGGTTGCCGGATCCCGGAGACTTCCGGGATCCGGCAACGGGGCTCGGGGCCCCCTCAGGGGCCGGGGAGCGGGGTCAGACCAGGCCGAGGCGGACGGCCGCGGCCTCGGCGTCCACCGGGACGGTGACCGGCTGCGGAGCGCCGGCGACCGCCCAGTCGGGGTCCTTGAGGCCGTTGCCCGTGACGGTGCACACGATCTTCTGGCCGGGGTCGACGAGGCCGGCCTCGGCGGCCTTCAGCAGGCCGGCGACCGACGCGGCCGAGGCGGGCTCGACGAAGACGCCCTCCTGCGCGGCCAACAGACGGTAGGCCGCCAGGATCTGGCGGTCCGTCACCTCGTCGATGAAGCCGCCCGACTCCTCGCGCGCGGCGAGCGCGTAGTCCCAGGAGGCCGGGTTGCCGATGCGGATCGCGGTGGCGATGGTGTGCGGCTCCTTGACGACCTCGCCGCGCACGATCGGCGCGGAGCCCGAGGCCTGGAAACCCCAGACGCGGGGCGTACGGGAGGCCAGGCCGTCGGCCTTGTACTCCTTGAAGCCCTTCCAGTACGCGGTGATGTTGCCCGCGTTGCCGACGGGCAGCACGTGGATGTCGGGGGCGTCGCCGAGCGCGTCGACGATCTCGAACGCGGCCGTCTTCTGGCCCTCGATGCGCACCGGGTTGACGGAATTGACCAGCGCCACCGGGTAGTTGTCGGACAGCGCGCGGGCCAGGGCCAGGCAGTCGTCGAAGTTGCCGTCAACCTGCAGGATCTTGGCGCCGTGCACCAGGGCCTGGCCCATCTTGCCGAGCGCGATCTTGCCGCGGGGCACGAGGACCGCGGACACCATGCCGGCGCGCACCGCGTAGGCGGCGGCGGAGGCCGAGGTGTTGCCCGTGGAGGCGCAGATGACGGCCTTGGCGCCGTCCTCCTTGGCCTTGGTGATGGCCATGGTCATGCCGCGGTCCTTGAAGGACCCGGTCGGGTTCGCGCCCTCGACCTTGAGGTGCACCTCACAGCCCGTGCGCTCGGAGAGCACCTGGGCGGGGACGAGGGGAGTACCGCCCTCGCGGAGCGTGACCACGGGAGTCGTGTCCGTCACCGGCAGCCGGTCGCGGTACTCCTCGATGATGCCGCGCCACTGGTGGGTGCGATTGCTGCTCATGGGTCCTTACTCCCCTTCAACACGCATGATGCTGGCGACACCGCGCACGGTGTCCAGCTTCCGCAGCGCCTCGACGGTCCCGGAGAGGGCGGCGTCGGGTGCGCGGTGGGTGACGACGACGAGGGAGGCCTCGCCGTCCTTGCCCTGCTGCCGGACCGTGTCGATCGACACGCCGTGCTCCGCGAAGGTGGTCGCCACCTGGGCGAGGACGCCCGGCTTGTCCGCCACATCGAGGCTGATGTGGTAACGGGTGACGACGTCCCCCATGGGGCTGACCGGCAGCTGGGTGTACGCCGACTCGCCGGGCCCCGTTGCCTCGGCGAGCTTGTTGCGGCAGACGGCGACGAGGTCGCCGAGGACCGCGGACGCGGTCGGCGAGCCGCCCGCGCCGGGCCCGTAGAACATCAGCCGTCCGGCGGCCTCGGCCTCGACGAAGACGGCGTTGTACGCCTCGCGGACGGAGGCCAGCGGGTGGCTGAGCGGGATCATCGCCGGGTGGACGCGGGCGGTGACGGACTCGCCGTCGGCCGCGCGCTCCAGGATGGCGAGGAGCTTGATGGTGCATCCCATGCGCTTGGCGGAGGCGAAGTCCGCGGCGCTGACCTCGGTCATGCCCTCGCGGTACACGTCGTCGAGGCGGACGCGGGTGTGGAAGGCGATGCCGGCCAGGATCGCGGCCTTGGCGGCGGCGTCGTAGCCCTCGACGTCGGCGGTGGGGTCGGCCTCGGCGTAGCCGAGGGCGGTGGCCTCGTCGAGCGCCTCCTGGTAGCCGGCGCCCGTCGAGTCCATCTTGTCGAGGATGAAGTTCGTCGTGCCGTTGACGATGCCCATCACCCGGTTGATCTTGTCGCCGGCGAGGGACTCTCGCATGGGGCGGACCAGCGGGATGGCGCCGGCGACGGCGGCCTCGTAGTAGAGGTCCAGCCCGGCCTGCTCGGCGGCGGCGTGCAGGGACGCGCCGTCCTGGGCGAGCAGCGCCTTGTTCGCGGAGACGACGGAGATGCCGTGCTCGAAGGCGGTGGTGATCAGGGTGCGGGCGGGCTCGATGCCGCCGATGACCTCGATGGCCACGTCGATGTCACCGCGTTTGAGGAGGGCGGTGGCGTCGGTGGTGACGAGGGCGGGGTCGATGCCCTCGCGCACCTTGGAGGGACGGCGCACAGCCACGCCGGCGAGTTCGACGGGCGCGCCGATCCTGGCTGTCAGGTCGTCGGCGTGCGTCGTCATGATGCGCGCCACCTCTGAGCCGACCACTCCACAGCCCAGCAGCGCCACCTTCAGCGGACGCGTACGCATCATTGACCTACGCCTTTCGATCTTCCATCGCTCCCGGCGGGCGGTTTTGCGCGCCAGGTATGAACCAGTCTCACGCAATGGACAGGAGTTTCCATCTCCGGTCCATTGAGTGAGACGTGTACTGAACGTCTATTTTGGGGGTCCGGATGCTTCCCCCCGAAATATGGGGGTCACCCGAGGTCGAGGGACAGGAGATCTTCTTCCGTCTCGCGGCGGACGATGACCCGCGCCGCGCCGTCGCGCACGGCGACGACGGGCGGCCGCAGCGCGTGGTTGTAGTTGCTGGCCATGGAGCGGCAGTACGCCCCGGTGGCGGGCACGGCGAGCAGGTCGCCGGGGGCCAGGTCGGCCGGCAGGAAGGCGTCCTTCACGACGATGTCACCGCTCTCGCAGTGCTTGCCGACGACGCGGACGAGCATCGGCTCGGCGTCGGAGACGCGGGAGACCAGCGTGACCGCGTATTCGGCGTCGTACAGGGCCGTGCGGATGTTGTCGGACATGCCGCCGTCGACGGAGACGTACGTGCGCAGGCCCTCCAGCGGCTTGATGGTGCCGACCTCGTAGAGGGTGAAGGCGGTGGGCCCGACGATGGCGCGGCCGGGCTCGACGGAGATGCGGGGGGCCTTGAGGCCGGCGCTCTCGCACTCCCGCGCGACGATCTCGGTGAGGGCCTTGGCGATCTCGTGCGGCTCGCGCGGGTCGTCGGCGGAGGTGTAGGCGATGCCGAGGCCGCCGCCGAGGTCGATCTCGGGGAGCTCGACGCCGTGCTCGTCGCGGACGGCGGCCAGCAGCCGCACGACCCTCTTCGCGGAGACCTCGAAGCCGGCCATATCGAAGATCTGCGAGCCGATGTGGGAGTGGACGCCGAGCAGCTCCAGGGAGTCGTGCCCGAGCGCCCGCCGTACGGCCTCGGCGGCGGAGCCGTCGGCGACGGCGATCCCGAACTTCTGGTCCTCGTGCGCGGTCGCGATGAACTCGTGGGTGTGCGCTTCAACGCCCACGGTCACCCGGATCTGCACGGGCTGGCGCACCCCCAGCTCACGGGCGACGTGCGCGACGCGGGCGATCTCCTGGAAGGAGTCGAGGACGATCCGCCCGACGCCGGCGGTGACCGCGCGCCGGATCTCGCTCTCGGACTTGTTGTTGCCGTGGAAGGCGATCCGCTCGGCGGGCATCCCGGCGGCGAGGGCGGTGGCCAGCTCCCCGCCGGAGCAGACGTCGAGGTTCAGCCCCTCCTCCTTGAGCCACTTCACGACGGCCTTCGACAGGAACGCCTTTCCGGCGTAGAACACGTCGGCGTCCTTGCCGAAGGCGTGCGCCCAGGCGCGGCAGCGGGCCCGGAAGTCCTCCTCGTCGAGGAAGTAGGCGGGGGTGCCGAACTCCTCGGCGAGCCGGGTCACTTCGAGCCCGCCGACGGTCACGACGCCGTCGTCGTCGCGCGTGACGGTACGGGACCACACCTTCTCGTCGAGCGCGTTCAGGTCGGCCGGCGGCGGGGCGTAGTGGCCCTCGGGCAGGACGTCGGCGTGGCGGGGCCCGGCGGGGTGGGCGGAACGGCTCATCGGAATCTCTCTTCGCGGGTCACAGGCAGTCTGGGGCGTCGATGCCGAGCAGGGCGAGGCCGCCGGCCAGCACCGTCCCGGCGGCTTCGGCGAGTGCCAGCCGGGCGCGGTGGGCGGCCGAGGGTTTCTCGTCGCCCTTGGGCAGGACCTGGTGCTGGAAGTCGAGGAGCGCGTCGGCGACGGCCACGAGGTGCCGGGTGAGCCGCTCGGGGGCCTGGTGGTGAGCTGCGGCCTCCAGCACGAGCGGGTACTCGCCGAGCAACCGCAGCAGCTCGCGGCCGTCCGCCTCGTCGCCGGGCTCGCCACGGAACCCCAGGTCACCGGCATTGATCCCCAGCGCCCGCACCCGGGCATGGGCGTACCGCACGCGGAAGAACTCACTGGACTCGTCCTGGACGAGCAGGGCGGGGGTGAAGGAGGGGGTCTCGCGGGCCGGTACGCAGAGCATGGCCCAGGCGGCGGCGTCCGCCCCGTACGCGGCGACGACGTCCCCGTCCCGCCGGGCGACGGGCGCGACGCGCGGCACGGGCCCGTCCGGGACGCCCTGGCTCTCCTGGATCCGCCGCACGGCGGCCCGTACCGCACTCCCCCGAGGCTCCGCACCGGGCACGTACCCGTACCGGGCCCCCCGCGCCCTCACCTCGCGCACGAGCGCGGCGGCGGACGGGGGCGCGAGGCTGAAGTTCAGGAATCCGGGGCCGGTGATCTCCACGCCCAGGATCCCGGGCTCGTCGGCGAGGAGCCGGCCCGCGAGCACCCGGGCGACCTCACGGGGCTCCAGCCGGGCGCTCTTCGCCACCTGGAGCGCGACGGGGGAGGCGTACTCCCCCACTCCCCCGGGCCGGGTCCGCTCGACGACCACCCGCCCGGGCACGCCGGCGGCGAGCTCACCGCCCTCGACGGCACGGCGTACGGCTTGTACGACGGCACGAGAGAGGTCGGCGGGGATCACGGAACCCAGCCTAGGCGAGAAGCCCCTGTGCCCCGCATCGGGTTTCGCCATGTGAACAGGCGACCGCCCTCAGGCCCCCCGACCGGCCCTCCCGGCCCTCCCCGCAGGGGCACCCTTCCGCTCGACGAGCCGCCGTACGACCCGCACCAGCTCCGCGGGCTCGAAGGGCTTGGCGACGAACGCGTCCACGCCGGCGGCGATCCCGGCCTCGACCTCGAGCTGGGTACAGGCGCTGACGATGGCGACGGGCACATGCCTCGTCCGCGGATCGGCCCGCAACTGCGCGGCGGCCCCGAACCCGTCCAGCCGGGGCATGACCACATCAAGGGTGATCGCGTCGGGACACACCCGGTGCACCACGTCCAGACACTCGGCACCATCGTTCGCGGTCACTACCTCGAAGCCCTCCAGCTCGAGATTGACCTTGATCAGCTGCCGGATGACCTTGTTGTCGTCGACAACAAGCACCCGGCCCGAGGCGCCTGGCACAACTCGAGAGTAGGTCGCCCTAAGCCCCCGCGTCCGGGTTTTTGCCACTTCCACCCCCTCCGGGCGACCGACCTCCCCCGGCCGCCCAAATCGGTTCCTGATCACCCCGCGGAAGCTGGTAGTGTTCAACCCGTCGCCGCACAGCGAACGACACGCCCCCGTAGCTCAGGGGATAGAGCAACGGCCTCCGGAGCCGTGTGCGCAGGTTCGAATCCTGCCGGGGGCACTTCGCAGGAAGTGCCCAAAGACCCCGCCATCAGCGGTAACGCTGAGACGGGGTCTTCGCGTATGTGCGGTCGGCCGTTCCGCTGCCGGCCCCAACTCGGTGCACGGAATGGGCACATGAGCCGCCGGCCGGCTGGGGAACCCGGCGCGCGTCGGTCAGGTGCGGGAGTCGTCCAGCTCGCGGGCGGGTTCCCGGGTCGGGGGCAGCGTCAGGGCCAGGGCCGCGGCCGTCAGGGAGATGAGGCCGCCCGTCGAGAGGGACCAGCGGGGGCCCCAGTGGTCGGAGAGCCAGCCCGTCAGGAGGGCGCCCAGGGGGGTGGTGCCCATGAAGATCAGGGTGAAGAGGGCCATCACGCGGCCGCGGTAGGCGGGGTCCGAGCCGAGTTGGACGCGGTGGTTGGCCGCCTGGGCGAAGTACATCATCGCGAAGCCCGTGAGGGCGAGGCAGAAGGCCGCCGTCGGGAGGGTGGGGGCCAGGCCCGTGAGGGCTTCCGCGGCGCCGAAGGCCAGGGCCGAGCCGGTGACCACGGCCGCCGTGGGGCGTTCGCGGCGGGCCGTCGTCGCGAAGGCGGCCAGGAGGGAGCCCGCCGCGAGGGAGCTGCTCAGCAGTCCGAAGGCCGCCGAGCCGGTGCGGAACTCGGTCTTGGCCAGCAGCGGGAGCGTCAGCTGGAAGTTGAAGCCGGCCAGGCCCAGTACGCCGACCAGGGAGAGGGGCAGGATCAGGTCGGCGCGCCGGGAGACGTAGCGGAGGCCGTCCACGACGCTGGCGCCCGCGGGGCGGGAGGGCGGGCCGTGGAGTTCCGCGGGGCGCATCAGGGCGAGGCCCGCCACGGCGGCCAGGTAGCTGCACGCGTTGAGCAGGATGACCGGGCCGACGCCGAGGCGGGCGATGAGCAGGCCCGCTGCCGCGGGGCCGGCCACCCGGGCGGCGTTGAAGTACGCGCCGCTCAGCGCCGACGCGTTGGGGAGCAGTTCGTTGCCGACCATCTCGCCGACGAAGGCGATGCGGGTGGGCGCCTCGACCGAGTTGACCGCGCCGAGGAGGAGGGCGAAGAGCCAGATGTGCCACAGCCGGACGTCGCCCCGGACCACCCACAGCCCCAGGGCGAGCGCGAGGGTGCCGGACGTGAGGTTCGCCAGGATCAGGATGCGGCGTTTGCTGTGGCGGTCGGCGAGCCGGCCGCCGTAGAGGGTGAGGAGGAGGACCGGCGTGAACTGGAGGGCGGTGACCACGCCCAGTGCCGTGCCCGAGTCGCCCGACAGCTCCAGCACCAGCCAGTCCTGCGCGATCACCATCATCCAGGTGCACGTCACCGAGAGGAGCTGGCCGAGGAAGAAGAGCCGGAAGTTGCGTACGGAGAGGGAGCCGAAGGCGCGTTTCAGGATGAGCACGGGCTGAGTGTCCCTTCGCTCCCTCGATTCTCCGTGGTGGCGGCGGAGCGGCCACTCGTGGACGGTTCCGGTGGTCCGTACGAGGGCGACGGGCCGGGGTTGGTGGGTTCGGGGGATGGGTGGCGGCCGGGGGCGTGCGTAGGGTGGTTCCCGAGGCCGCTTCGTGCCCGTTGACCAGGCGCTTTGCGGCGAGGGAGCGCACAGAGGATGGGGCGACGAGGATGCGTGGGCTTGCGGAGACGGCGCGGCAGTGGGCGGCGGAGGGGCGGGTGGCGTTCCTGGCCCGGCCGGTGACCGAGCAGGGGTTCGGACCCCGGGACCCGGCCGGGGCCGTGCTCGTGGACCCCCGCGGGGAGTGCGTCGGGGCCCTGTACCGCGGGGTGTTCGACGCCGAGCTGGTCGCGGAGGCCGGGGCCCTGGGCGGCGCCGGGGAGACCGCGCGGGTGTGCGAGGTGTCGGTGGGGGCCGACGAGGCCGCGGAGGCGAAGCTGACCTGTGGCGGGCGGGCGGAGGTGCTGCTGCAGCCGCTGTCCGCGATCCCCGCCGAATGGTGGGAACTGCTGGGCACCGGGGCCGGGGTGGCGCTGGTGACCCGGCTCAGCGAGGGCGCGGACGGCGCCGTCAGCGAGGTCGTACGGGCCGGCGACGAGCCGGCCGACGACGCCGGGCGGCGGGCCGGGGAGCTGCTGGGGACCCGGCGGCCCGGGCGGGACGCCCTGTACGGGGGGTCCGGGCTGGTGCTGGTGGAGGCGTACCCGTCGGCCCCGTACGTGGTGGTCGGCGGGACCGGGGAGCTGGCCGAGGTCATCGGGGCGCAGGCGGCGCTGCTGGGCTGGGAGTCCGTGGTGGTGGAGAACGCGGCGGACGCGCAGAAGGCGCTGACCGCGCACCGGGACGCCGCCTGCCTGGTGCTGCTCAGCCACGATCCGGACTTCGACGTGCCGGTCCTGCGGAACGCGCTCGCGCTGGGGGTCCCGTACGTCGGCGCGCTGGGGTCGCGGCGGACCACCGCGCGGCGCCGGGAGGGCCTGCTGGCCGCCGGGGTGGGCGAGGACGGGCTGGCGCGGGTGCACGGGCCGATCGGGCTGGACCTGGGGGCCAGGACCCCGGCTGAGACGGCGCTGGCCATCTGCGCCGAGATCCTCGGGGTGCTCGGGGGGCGGGACGCGCGGGGGCTGCGGGATTCGGACGGGCCGCTGCGCTGAGGGGCCGGGGGCCCTCCCGTCATCATCCGCCCCGCCGTCCGTCCCCGTCATCCGTTCGGAGTAGGGGGCGGGCGCGGCCCGGGGCGGTGGGGGGTCGGGCCGGGGCGGGTTTCCGGGGGCATTCTTTGCGCTGCCCCCACGTGCAAAAGTAGCAAAAGCGGGAAAATGGGCCCTATGGACACGATCCTCAGCGTGGACGAGATCCTGACCGACATCGCGTGGTTCTTCGTCGTCGGCATCGTCATCGCCGGCGTCCTGCTCGCCGGGTTCAAGCTGGGCCAGCGGGTCCGGGAGAAGGAGCCGCCGCCGCCCACCCCGGAGAGCCAGCCGCACCTGCCCGACGGCGGGCCGGTCCACGAGGTCCGCGAGGAGCGTGACCCGGTGGAGATCCCCGAGGGCGGCCTGCGGCCGCACGAGATGCAGGGGTACGGGAACTTCGGCTCCACCACCTCCGACCACGCCGACCAGGTACGGGCCGAGCGCGAGTCCGGCTACGAGAAGCCCGAGGGCCCCGGACCGCACCCGCAGCCGGGGGCGCCGCCCGACGCGGGACGCGGCGCGCACGCCTGAACATCCCGCCCGGACCTCTGGGCCGCGCCTGCCGCGCGGCTCAGAGGTCCGTCCGCAGCCGCAGCACCTCCGGCGGGGGGTGGCGCAGCGCGGTGTGCCGGACCTCGGCCGCCAGCGGCGGGTCCAGCAGGGTGAACGGCACCTCGCCGAGCCCGATCGCCGTGACCACGCCCCCGCCGGTACCCGCGCCCCCGCGTTCCGCGACGACCGCCGCCAGCTCGGCGCGCAGCACCGCCGAGAGCGGGCTCGACACCAGCGGCGCCTGGTCCTCCTCCCCCGGCAGGACCAGGACGAGCGCCAGCGGGCGGCGCGGGGTGCCGGTGTAGCCGATCACCGCCGCGTCCCGCACGTCGGTGTGCCGGAGCTTGCGCCAGGCGCGCCGCCCGGCCGGGTAGGGCTGGTCCAGCCGCTTGACGACCAGGCCCTCGATGCCGCTGGCGGGCAGGGTCTCGTACCAGGTCTCGGCCAGCTCGGGGTCCGTCGTCATCGGCACCGGCTGGAGCGGCGGGCCCAGCGGCAGCAGCAGGTCGACCAGCAGGGCCCGGCGCCGCTCGTAGGGGCGGCCGCGTACGTCCACCCCGGCCAGCTCCAGCACGTCGAACGCCGCGTACGAGGCCGGCAGGCTCTGCGCGAGCACCGCGGCCCGGGCCGCGTTGGCCGCCGCCGCGCGCCGCTGGACCAGCGCGAAGTCCGTGCGGCCCGCGTGCCAGACGACCACCTCCCCGTCCAGCACGGTCCCGGCGGGCAACTGCCGGGCGGCCGCCGCCAGGTCGGGGAAGGCGCCGGTGACGATCCGCCCGGAGCGGGCCTGGAGCACCACGTCCTCCTCGGTGCGCAGCACGACCATGCGGTGGCCGTCGAACTTCGGCTCGTACGCCAGGCCCGCCCCCCGCGGCAGGGTCCGTACGGCGGAGGCGAGCGCGACCCTGACGGCCTGCGGGGTCACGGCAGGCTCCCGGCCCGTCCGGGGTCGGTGAGCGGGGCGAGGAGGTCGCCGTCGCGGGCCAGCCGGGGCGGGATGTCGTCGGCGAGGAACACCAGGTCGTGGGGGTCGCGGCAGGCTTCGACCTCCGCCCAGGAGACGGGCGCGGAGACGGTCGGCAGGCGCCGCGCGCGCAGCGTGTAGGGAGCCGCGGTGGTCTTGGCGGCGGCGTTCTGGCTGTGGTCGACGAAGACCTTGCCGGGGCGCAGCGCCTTGGCCATGCGGTGCACGACCAGGTCGGGGAACTCGGCCTCGGCCTCCTGGGCGAGGGCCTTGGCGTACGCGGAGGCGCGCGCGGAGGGGACCGGTTCGAGCGCCACGGCCAGGTGGAGGCCCTTGGAGCCGGAGGTCTTGGCGTACGCGGTCAGGCCGTCGGCGGCGAGGCGCTCGCGCAGCCACAGGGCGGCGGCGCAGCATTCGACGACGGTGGCGGGCGGGCCGGGGTCGAGGTCGAGCACGAGCCGGTCGGCGACGGCGGGGGCGCCGGCCCGCCACTGGGGGGTGTGGAACTCGACGACGAGGTTGGCCGCCCACATCAGGGACGCCAGGCCGGACACGACCACCTGTTCGGCCCGTTCGTCCTCGGAGCGCGGCACGGGGGTGGTCCTCACCCAGGCGGGCGTACCGGGCGGCGGGTTCTTGGTGAAGAAGAGCTGGCCGTCCGGGCCGTCCGGGTAGCGCAGGAAGGACAGCGGGCGGTCCTTGATGTGCGCGAGGAGGGCGTCCGCGACGGTGGCGTAGTAGTGCAGCACCTCGCCCTTGGTGAAGCCGGTCTCCGGGTAGAGGACCTTCTCCAGGTTGCTGAGCGCGATGCGACGCCCCTCCACCATCGTGATCGGCGTCATACGATGAGATTGCCATGAATCAGGAGGAACCGTGCGATCCATTTGGAACGGGGCGATCTCCTTCGGCCTGGTCAGCATCCCGATCAAGCTCGTGAACGCCACCGAGAGCCACTCGATCTCCTTCCGTCAGATCCACGTGACCGACGGCGGCCGCGTCCGCTACCGCAAGGTGTGCGAACTGGACGGGGAGGAGGTGCCCTCCGCCGAGATCGGCAAGGGGTACGAGGAGGCGGACGGGTCGATCATCCCGATCACGGAGGAGGACCTGGCCCGGCTGCCGATCGCCACGGCGAAGACGATCGAGATCGTGTCGTTCGTGCCGGCCGACGAGATCGATCCGCTCCAGCTGGACGCCGCGTACTACCTCGCCGCGAACGGGGCCACGGCGGCCAAGCCGTACACGCTGCTGCGGGAGGCGCTCAAGCGCAGCCGGCGGGTGGCTATCGCCAAGTACGCGCTGCGGGGGCGGGAGCGGCTGGGCATGCTGCGGGTCGTCGACGACGTGATCGCGATGCACGGGCTGCTGTGGCCGGACGAGATCAGGGCGCCGGAGGGGGTGGCCCCGGAGGCCTCGGTGTCCGTGCGGGAAGCCGAACTGGACCTGGCCGACGCGCTGATGGCGACGCTGGGCGAGGTGGAGATGACCTCCCTGCACGACGACTACCGCGAGGCCGTGGAGGCGATGATCGCGGCGAAGGCGGGCGGGGCGTTCGAGCCCGCGGAGGCCGTGGTGGAGCCGGCCGGCGGGCAGGTGATCGACCTGATGGCGGCGCTGGAGAACAGCGTGCGGGCCGCCAGGGCCTCGCGGGGCACGGACGAGGGCGGGGAGGGCGGCACGGAGGCGGAGGTGACCCCGATCCGGCGCGGCGCGGCGGCCGCCGCGCCGAAGGCGGTGGGCGGGAAGAAGTCGACGGCCGGGGCCGCCGGACGGAAGGCGGCCCCGGCGGCGAAGAAGACCACGGCGAAGTCCACGGCGAAGACGACGGCGAAGCCGGCCTCGACGGCCTCGTCCGCCAAGTCGGGCGGCAAGAAGTCGACTTCGGCCGCCACGAAGTCCGCCGCCACCGCCAGGAAGAGCACCTCCACGGCCACGAAGTCCGCCTCCACGGCCCGGAAGTCCACCTCGACCGCCGCCAAGTCCGCCTCCGCCGCCGCGAAGAAGACGGCCGCCGCGAAGAAGGCCGCGCCGCGCAAGCGGACTTCGGCCTGACCCGGAAGGCAGACCCTAGGTCCACGCCGGGCGGGCGCGGGCCACGGCGAAGAGGGCTTCGATCTCCGGGGGTTTGAGGGTCGCCGGCGTGCCCCGCAGCAGGGTCGTCAGGGTCGGGGGCTGGAGGACCAGGACGTCGCGCTGCGTCGGCGCCACCTCCACCCGGGCGGCGTCGGCCAGGACCAGGGCCGGGGTGACCGGCGCGGCCAGCACGCGGGCGGCGCAGGCGGCCGCCCGCCGGATCCAGCGCGGGTCCGGACGGGGCTCGGCGCGGCCCACCGTCAGCAGCAGGTCCCCGACCTGGGCGCGCTGGCGGCGGCCCGGGACCGTACGCACGGCCAGGACGCCCGGCGGGCCGATGAGCAGGTGGTCCAGCAGCCCCAGACCGGGCAGCGGCACGTCGTGCAGCGCCCGCCAGTCCGAGGCCTCCAGCAGGTCGACCTCCGCACCCGTGCGCTGCCGCGCCTGGAGCTCCTGCCGCATCCGGTGCCGGGCCCGGCTGCCCGGGGACCCGTACGCGAGCTCCCCCAACAGGGTCTCGCCGGGCCGGTTCGGGGCCAGGTCCCCGTCGGGCGGCAGGCTCAGGCCGCGCAGCTCGGCGGGGGTGGGCACCGGCGGCGGGCCGATGCTCCAGCCGCGGGTCAGGTACGGGCGCAGGACCGCCAGTACCGCCTCGCGCTGGTCGTCCGCCAGGACGCTGATCCGGTTGGCCTGCCGGTCGTACCAGGCAACGGCCTGGCCGTCGGGCCGGTTGACGTAGAGCCGGCCGCGGCCGGGCCGGCCGCTCGGAAGGACCTTGAGTCCGCGCATCGGCCTCACCCCCGCCGTCCATGGGAGCAGGCGCCGCTCCCCCGGGCAATCCCTCGGTTGTGTAACAGCTCCGTCGGCTCCCTGCTGCCTTCCTGTTACAAGGTCATCGCCCTACCGCAACGGCCGGGCCCTAGTTTTGTGGCGTCTGGAAGCGCCAGGCCCTGACCGTTGCCGAGGGAATCCCGTGGAAACCGCCCGCCGCCGCACCATCGTTCGCGCCACCGCCGTGACCGCATGCGCCGGCGCACTCCTGGCACTGCCGACCGCCGCCGCGCTCGCCGACGGGGCGCCGGCCGCCTCCGGCGCGCAGCGGACCCTCGTCAGCAGCATCTCCCTCGCCGACGGCCGGTCGACCGCGAAGGTGTACCGCCTCGCGAAGGACGCGTACCAGGCCGAGATCCTGCGTGCCGGCGCCAAGGTCGCCACCCTGACCAGCCGCGACGGGTCCACCGGGGTCGGCGCCGCCGGTGAACTGCACGCCGCACTGCGGCCCGACGGGCGGCTGTCCTCCTGGGTCGGCGACACCGTGCCCGGGGGCGGCGCCCACGCCGTCGCCGGCGACGGCCACAAGACGGGGACCCGGCACGGCGCGGGCGGCTCCGGCCAGGTCGTGCCCGCGTCGCTGGACATCCCGGCGGGCGGCCCGGCGGCCGGCAGCCCGGCCAAGGGCGGCACCGGCGCCCCCGGCACCGCCGAGGCGCTGCGGCTGAACACGCTGGCCGACGGGCCCGGCGACGGCGTACTGCTGCTCGCGGCGGGCGGTGGCATCGCGGCCGTCGGCGCCGCCGGGCTGGGCTTCGCGATGCTGCGGCGGGGGCGCACGGACGGCTGACCGCCGCCTCCGGGCGACAAATGCGGTCGAGCTGCGCATAGGGTTGGCTGGATATCGACCATCGCCGACCGGCCGCGTTCAGAGGAGGGCCCGCACGTGCGCACGTCCTCCCCCGCGGCGCTGCTGGCGGCCGCCCTGCTGCTGCCGCTGGCCGCCGGCTGCGGGGACACCGGCGGGCTCGCCTCCGCGGGGCCGACCCCGACCGCCAGCGGCCCCGTACACCTGTGGCCCGAGCGCCGGGGTGCCGAGGTACCGCCCGCCGATCCGGGGGGCGCGCCGCCGGAGTACGTACGGGGGCTGCCGAAGGTCACCGACCAGAACGTCCACGAGGTCGACCCGGTCGCCCTGGTGCAGGCGGAGCTGCGCGCCCATCCGGACATCAGCGTCGGCCCGGACGGCATGCCCGGGGAGACCGCCGCCGCGATCCGCGCCTGCGGGAAGATCGGACAGGACCCGGCCGCGTGCCCGGTGCGGCAGCCGTACTACCGGGACCTGACCGGGAACGGCAAGGACGAGCTGGTGATCGGCATCGAGCTCCCCGACAGGATGATGTCCGTACGGGTGTACACGGTGGACGCCGGCGGCCGGCTCAACCGCATCATGGCCACCACCGAGACCGTGATCGGCGTGGAGCTGGCGGGGCGGGACGTCATCCTGCGCGTGCCGAGCGGCAACCCCGGCTACGAGCTGATCACCGCCTGGTCCTGGGACGCGAAGCAGCGGACGATGCTGCCGGAGCGCGAGCAGATCGTACGGGTGCCGGCCGGGGCGGCGGCGTCGCAGTCGCCCTCCGTGGGGTCGTCGCCGTCGCCCTCGAGCAGTCTTCCGGGTACGCGGTGAGGGCGTGGCTGCCGGCGTGGACGGCCACGCTGACCTGGAAGTCCGCCTGCTTCATCGTGGTGATGTGCTGTGCGCTGGCGGCGGTGCTGGGCGTACTGGTGCACGTCGAGGTGACCCGGCAGACGGTGGCGGCGGCCCGGGACAAGGCGCTGGACAAGCTCGACGAGGCCTCGTACGCCTACGAGGCGGGCGAGACCCTGCCGCCGCAGTCCGGACTCGACCCGGCGGGGCTCCCCCCTGAGCTGCGGGAGCTCGCGCTGAGCGGCCGGCGCGGAACGGTCGTCGGCGACGCCGGCGGGCGGCCGGTGATGTGGGCGGCGGCCCCGGCCGACGGGAAGGCGCTGGCCACCCTCATCGACTACGGGCAGAGCGCGGGAACCATCCGGGGCCTCGACAACGCGATCATCGGCTCCTCCGTCCTGGCCCTCGGCGGCACCCTGCTGATCGGCGCCTTCGCGGTGACCCGGGTGACGCGGCGGCTGCACCAGACGGCGACGGTCGCGCGCCGCATCACCCAGGGCGACCTGGACGCGCGGGTCGGCGACCCCCGGACGCAGGACCCCTCTCGGCACCAGGACGAGGTGTCGACGGTGGCGGCCGCGCTGGACACCATGGCCGGGACCCTCCAGCGGAAGCTGCAGAGCGAGCAGCGCTTCACGGCGGACGTCGCGCACGAGCTGCGCACGCCCCTGACGGGTCTGCAGGCGGCTTCGGAACTGCTGCCGGAGGGACGGCCGACGGAGCTGGTCCGGGAGCGGGTGCGCACGATGCGGCAGCTGACGGAGGACCTGCTGGAGATCTCACGGCTGGACTCGGGGAGCGAGCGGGTCGACACCGACCTGCACCAGCTGGAGCGGCTGGCCCGGCGGGTGGTGCGGGCGTCGGGGCTGGAGACCGAGGTGGTCGTGGTCCGGGACGCCCACGTCGAGACGGACCGGCGGCGCCTCGAACGGGTGCTCGGGAACCTCCTCGCCAACGCCCACAAGCACGGGCGGGGCCCGGTGGTGCTCACGGTGGACGGCCCGGTGGTGACGGTACGGGACCACGGCGACGGGTACCCCGAGTACCTCCTCACGGACGGACCGCAGCGCTTCCGCAGCGGGGGCAAGGGACACGGCCTCGGCCTGACGATCGCGGCGGGCCAGGCGGAGGCCATCGGCGCCCGCCTGGAGTTCCGCCGGGCCCGGGGCGGCGGCGCGGAGGCGGTACTGACCCTGCCGGCGCCTTAGGCCGCGGCTCCGTCGCGCGAGCGGGCTTCCGGGGGCCCGGCCGGCGCCCCGTGCCCCGGTCCCCCGGGCCCCGTGCCCCCGTGCCCCCGCGCCCCGGCCCGGCTCAGCGGCCGCCGCGCGGCTTCGTCCAGGGCCAGCGGAGCTTCGGCTTCTCGCCCGTTGGGGAGTAGGCGTACTTCCACCCCTTCTGGAGCCCCAGCCGCTTCGTGTACCCCGACGGCACGCGCTCGTACAGCAGTACCGTCGGGGGGCCGCCGTCCGCTGCCGGGACCGGGATCTCGTACCACTTCGGCGGGTGGCCCGTCGGGCCCACGAGGATCGGGAGGACGCGGCCGTCCATCGGCCCGCCCTCGAAGGGGGTCGGTTCGCTTCTCACCCCACCAGTGTCACAGCAGGTGGGCGGCCTCGGACACCACCGGGATGACGCGGCGGGCCAGGACCCCGGCCGGACCGTCCGGGCGTTCCAGGGCGAGGGCCGCGCGGGCCGCCGTGGCCGTTTCGGGGTCGGTGGCGGCAGTGGCGGTGAGCAGGGCGATGAACTGGTCCACCAGCCAGTCGCGCAGCGTGGCGGCCTCGGGCTGCTTGCCCTCGTCGATCCAGATGAGCGAGGCGGCCTCCACGGCCGTGATCCAGGTGCGGACCATCATCCGCAGCCGCGCGCCGGGGGCGGAGACGCCGAGGTGGAGGAGGATCTGTTCGGCGGCGGCGCGGCGGATGCCGTCCACCGTGGCCGTGGTGCGGGAGGTCTCCACGACGCTGCCGCCCTGGAGCAGCGCGGCGAAGCCGGCGTCGTGTTCGTCGACGAAGGCCAGGTAGCGGTCCAGGGCACGGGAGAGCCGCTGGGTGAGCGGGCCGGTCTGCGGTTCGGCGAAACACAGTTCGAGGACGTCCGCCGCCGAGCGCAGCGCGGCTTCGTACAACTGCTGCTTGCCGCCCGGGAAGTAGCGGTAGACCAGCGGGCGCGAGACGCCGGCGGCCTCGGCGACGTCGTCGAGGGAGATCTCCTCCGGGGCGCGGTGCGCGAACAACGACAGTGCGGCGTCGAGGAGCTGGGCGCGCCGCTCCTCGACGCTCAGTCTGCGGTACGCCCGTACGGTCATGCCCGCAGCGTAGACGACCCCTCTACGCGAGGAGGCCGGAGCTGCGCCAGAGCCTGCGGCCGACGCCGCGCAGGACGCCGATGTCGTCGAGGAAGTCGGTGAGGCGTTTGGCGCCGCTCTGCATGACCTCGCGGCGGTGGCCGCTGGCCTTGACCTGGGCGACGGCTTCGCGCCGGTCGAGGCCGACGTTGTCGTAGACGGCGGGGTTGACGAAGGCGACGGAGAAGACGCGGGCGGCCTCGCCGCAGCTGATGCGGGTGAGTTCCTGCTCCCAGCGCGGGGCGGTCAGCATCTGGCGGCGCAGTTCCTCGCGGGCGTAGCGGACGTGCCGTGCCTCTTCGACGACGTGGATGCGGGTGACGCCGCGGACGAGGGGCTGGATGCGCTCGTCCGGGAAGGTGAGGCGCTGCATCCAGTCCAGGATCTCCTCGCCGAGGAGGGTGCAGGCGAAGGAGCCGGGGGTGGTGGAGACGGTCTTGAGGACGCGGGCGAGGTTGTGGTTGAGGCGGGTGACCGGGTACTCGGGGGCGCCGCCCTTCTGGATCATGCGGGCGAACATCATGGAGTGCCGGCATTCGTCGGCGATCTCGGTGAGCGCGTAGCGGACGTGGTTGCTGGTCAGCGACTTGTCGTAGATGTGCCGGACCAGGAGCTGCATGAGGATGATCTCGAACCAGATGCCGAGGGAGGCGAGGGAGGCGGCCTCGTGGCGGGAGAGGTCGATGCGCTGCTCCTCGCCCATCTTCTTCCACATCGGGGTGTCGTAGAGGGAGAGCAGCTCGGGCGGCCAGTAGTACTTGCCGTCGATCGGCGGGGCGTCCCAGTCGAGTTCCCGGTCGGGGTCGAAGGAGTGCTTGGCGGAGGATTCGAGGAGTCGTTCGGCGATCTGCTCGCGGTCCTTGAGGAGGCCGAGGGCGTCCCTCAGCGCGGCTCGTTCCGTCACTGTCGTCATGGCTTCGGGCACCTCGCGGTCGGGTTGCCTGTGGGGGTCACCTGTCGGGTTACCTGCGGTCACCTCTTATGAGACTCCCTGTCAGCAAGGCCGTCAATCCCCCGCGCACGACTTGTTGACCCCACGTCTACCAACGTGTGACGCTGCCAACTGTCCACTCCCGCACGGCAGTACGCGAGACGCAGTACGCGAGACGAGGAGGCGTCAGTGTCGACGCACGAGCTCTACACCCAGGCCCCGGACGAGACCGTGTGGCCGGTCCCCGCCTCCGGCGCGGCCCGCTTCAGCTGGGAGTACGACGGGGGACGCGACCGCCTCCTCGCGCTCTACCAGAAGGGCAAGGACAAGCAGTGGGACGGCGCCAAGCGCATCGACTGGGACATCGAGGTGGACCCGTACGACCCCCTCGGCACCCCCGACGAGACGCTGACCCTCCACGGCACCCGGCACTGGGCGAAGATGACCGAACGGGACAAGGGTGAGCTGCGCCGCCACTACAGCGCCTGGAACTTCAGCCAGTTCCTGCACGGCGAGCAGGGCGCGATGGTCTGCGCGGCACGCATCGTGGAGTCCGTGCCCGACCTGGACGCGAAGTTCTACTCCGCCACCCAGACCATGGACGAGGCCCGGCACGCCGAGATCTTCGGGCGCTTCCTGCACGAGAAGGTCGGGATGCTCTACCCGATCAACGACAGCCTCCAGGGGCTCCTCGGCGACACCCTGCGCGACTCCCGCTGGGACATGCCCTACCTCGGCATGCAGGTGCTCATCGAGGGGCTGGCGCTGGCCGCCTTCGGGATGATCCGCGACACGACGGACAAGCCGCTGCCCAAGCAGATCCTCGCGTACGTGATGCAGGACGAGGCCCGCCACGTGGCCTTCGGGCGGATGGCGCTGCGCGACTACTACAAGCAGCTGACGGACGCCGAACTGCGCGAGCGCGAGGAGTTCGTCATCGAGGGCTGCTACCTGATGCGCGACCGGCTGCGCGGGGTGGAGGTCCTGGAGAACTTCGGCATCCCGAAGCGGGAGGCGGTGGAGTACACCGAGCAGTCCGAGTTCCTGCACCTGTTCCGCAAGCTGCTGTTCAGCCGGATCGTGCCGTGCGTCAAGGACATCGGACTGTGGGGGGACCGGCTGCAGAAGGCGTACCTGGAGATGGGCGTCTTCGAGATGGGCGACTCCAACCTCGACCTGCTGATGGCCCAGGACGAGGAGATCGCCGAGTCGCTGGACCGGGAGCGTTTCGCCACCGAGGAGCGGGAACGGGTGGCGGAGGTGCAGGCCGCCATCCAGGAGGGCGCGCAGGCCTGACGGCGGGGCGGGCGGGCCTGACGGCGGGGACGCGCAGGCCTGACGGTGACAGCGGGCGGGCACCCCGCTAAGGGGTGTACGTCCGCAGTGCCGCCTCCATCACCGCCCGTGCGATCGGGGCCGCCGCGCCGTTGCCGCTGATGTCCCCGCGCACCGCCGAGGCGTCCTCCACCACCACCGCCACCGCCACCGCCGGCTGCGGCGCGTCCTGCCCCCGGGCCCAGGCGATGAACCAGGCGTACGGGGTGCCCGCGTTGCCGACGCCGTGCTGCGCCGTGCCGGTCTTGCCGCCGACCAGCGCGCCCGGGATCGCCGCGTTGCGCCCGGTGCCGTCCTCCACCACCTTCACCATCAGCTCCTGCACGCGCAGCGCCGTGGCCGGGCTCATCGCCCGGCCGAGGGTGCGCTGGCCGGTACGCCGCACCAGGGAGCCGTCGTCCTGGGTCGTGCGGTCCACCAGGTAGGGGGTGCGGATCTCGCCCCCGTTGGCCACGGCCGCCGCGACCATGGCCATCTGCAGCGGGGTGGCCTTGGTGTTGAACTGCCCGATCGAGGACAGCGCCAGCTGGTCGGGGCTCATGTCGGTGTCGAAGTCCGACCGCGACACCCACGTCGGGATCCGCAGCCCCTCGTCGTTGAACCCGAAGCGCTCCGCCGCCTCCACCATCCCGCGCAGCCCGACCCGTACCCCGATGTCGGCCATCACCGTGTTGCAGGACCACTGCACCGCCTCCGCCATCGAGGCCTCCGCGCAGCCCTCGGCCGCGTTGGGCAGCAGGGTGCTGGTGCCGGGCAGCCGGTACGGGTCCGGGGTCCGGGTCGGGGCGTCGACGTCGGTGACCACGCCCGCGTCGAGGGCTGCGGCCGCCGTCACGATCTTGAAGGTGGAGCCCGGCGGATAGGTCTCGCGCAGCGCCCGGTTGAGCATCGGCCGGGTGGGGTCCGCGTTCAGCCGCTCCCAGGCCGCCTTGACCCGCGTACCGGTGCCGGAGAGCAGCCCCGGGTCGTACGAGGGGCTGCTGACCAGGGCGAGGATCCTGCCCGTGGCCGGCTCGACGGCGGCGACGGCGCCGCGCTTGCCGCCGAGCCCCCGGTACGCGGCCTGCTGCACGGCGGCGCGCAGGGTGGTCACGGCGTTGCCGCCGCCGGGGCGGCCGCGCGAGAGGTCGTACCAGAGCGGGAAGGCGGACAGTCCCGGATCGGTGCCGGAGAGGACGGCGTCCTCGGCGCGCTCGACGAAGCTGGTCCCGTACGTCTGGGAGGAGAAGCCGGTGACGGGCGCGTAGAGCGGGCCGTTGGTGTAGGTCCGCTCGTAGCGCAGCAGCTGGCGGCTGTCGCGGGAGCCGGTGACGGGCCTGCCGTCGACCAGGATGTCGCCGCGCGGTTCGGCGTAGCGGTCGATGGCGGGGCGCTTGTTGGCGGGGTTCGCGCCGTAGGCGGCGGACTCCCACACCTGCACCCGGGCGACGTTGGCCAGCAGGGCGGCGAGCAGCAGGGCGCAGAAGTACGCGCACCAGCGGATGTAGCGGATCACGCGGACCCCTCCCGCGCGGGGGCGGGGGCGGGGGCGGGGCCGGGGCCGTCTCCGGGGCCCGGTCTGGGCCTGCGGGCGCTGTCGCTGAGCCGGACGAGGAGGGCGACGATGATCCAGTTGGTGACCACGGAGGAGCCGCCCTGCGCGAGGAAGGGCATGGCCATGCCCGTGAGCGGGATCAGGCCGGTGACGCCGCCCGCGATGACGAACACCTGGAGGGCGACGATCGAGGCGAGCCCGGTGGCCAGCAGCCGCCCGAAGGGGTCGCGCAGCGCGAGTCCGGCTCGGAAGCCCCGGGACACGAGGAGCCCGTAGAGGAGCAGGATGGCGGTGAGGCCGACGAGGCCGAGCTCCTCTCCGGCGGTGGCGAGGACGAAGTCCGACTTGGCGGCGAAGCCGATGAGGAAGGACTGGCCGTGGCCGAGGCCGGCGCCGAGCAGGCCGCCGGCGGCGAAGGCGAAGAGGGACTGGGCCAGCTGGCCGGGGCCGTCGCCGCGCTCGATGGAGGCGAAAGGATTCATCCAGTCCTGGACGCGGCTGTGGACGTGCGGTTCGAGGGTCCCGACGGCGTAGGCCCCGAGGGCGGCGAGCAGCAGCCCGATGGCGATCCAGCCGATCCGCCCCGTCGCGGTGAACAGCATGATCACGAAGAGGCCGAAGAAGAGGAGGGAGGTGCCGAGGTCCCGTTCGAGCACGAGCACCCCGACGCTGAGCAGCCAGATCGCGAGGATCGGCCCGAGCACCCGGCCGGGCAGGAGGCGCAGCTTCCAGAAGAGCCGGCGTCCGGTGAGGGCGAGGGCGGTGCGGTTCGCGGCGAGGTAGGCGGCGAAGAACAGGGCGAGCAGGATCTTGGCGAACTCCCCCGGCTGGAAGGACAGCCCGGCGAAGCGGATCCAGATGTGGGCGCCGTTGACGGCCGGGAAGAAGACGGGCAGCAGCATGAGGGTGAGGGCGGCGGTGACGGACAGGTACGCGTACCGCTGGAGTGTCCGGTGGTCGCGCAGGAGGACCAGGACGAGCACGAAGAGGACCACCCCGAGCGCCGACCACCGCAACTGGTCCCCCGCCCCGGGCGCCCCCGGGGTGGCCAGGTCGAGGCGCTGGATGAGCACCAGCCCGAGCCCGTTGAGCAGGACGGCGATCGGCAGCAGGAGCGGATCGGCGTACGGGGCCCTGAGCCGCACGGCCAGGTGCGCGATCAGCGCGGCCCCGCCGAGCCCGGCGGCGTAGGGGGCCGCGGGGGCCCGGGTGCTCTTGCCGTCCGCGGCGAGGCCCACGTAGAGGTGACCCAGCACGGAGATCAGGACCGCGCCCGCCAGGAGCGTCAGCTCGATGCCGCGGCGCTTGGCGGCCCGTGCGTCGGGGGGCGGCGGCGGAGCGGGCTCCGTCACCTTCGCCGTCAGAGCGGTCATACGGGGAAACGTAGCAAGGTCGCGGCTGGTATGTCCGCTTATGTCATAGGGTGCCGAAGAGTCGTCAGAAACGGTCGGACGGGAACGGTCCAGCAGGAACGGTCCAGCAGGAACGGTCAGGAGTGAGGAGCCCGGCTCATGGGACCTGTGGAATTCATCGTCCTCGCCTTCCCGGAGGAACAGCTCCGGGTCCCGGCGGTCGAGGCCGTGATGGGGCTGCGCAAGACCGGGGTGGTCCGGCTCATCGACGGCCTCGTCGCGACGAAGACGGCCTCCGGGGAGGTGTTCGCGGCGGAGTTCGACGAGTTCGTGGAGCTACAGGGCATCCTGGCCGGCCGGGACGTGGCCCGGCTGATCGGCCCCGAGGACGTCCGCGAGGCGGCGGAGCTCCTGGACCGGGGCAGCTGCGCGCTGCTGCTGGTGGTCGAACACGTCTGGGCCCAGGACGCGGCCGTAGCGGTACGGGCTGCGGGCGGCCGGATCGTCGGCTCGGTCAGGATCCCGGCGGAGCGGGTGGGGGTGGCGTGATGTTCATCCGGCCGGTGGGCGTGACGGTCAAGGCGGCGAACCGCCCGGCGGGCCGGCCCCTCCTGCGCGGCCTGCTGCGCCGGGCGGCGGGCGCGGCGGAGTGGGCGCAGGCGGAGGACACCGGGGAGGCGGTGGTGGAGGGGTTCGGGGAGGAGTACGAGGACGAGCACGGGGACCGGATGGGGGACGCGGAGTCCCTGGAGGGGGCACCCTGGGCGGAGGCGCCCGGTCCGGCCCCCACCTCCGAGGAGGAACCGCAGCCGGCCCCGGCCCAAGCCCCCTCCGCCCCCGGCCCGGGAGCCCCGGCGGCTCCACCGCTGCCCGGCAGCCTGGTGGCGGAGCTGACCCAACTGGCGGACCTGACCCGGGAGGGGCTGCTGACCCCGGAGGAGTTCACGCGGGCCAAGGCGCGGTTGCTGGGGGGCGGGGTCACGGGGGCGGCGTCGTAGCGGGGCGGCCTCAGGGAGGGTTGGGGGCTTCCCGTCAGTCCCATCGTCCTTCCGGTTCGGGCCGGTCCCTCAAGGGCGCTCCTTCGTCGCGTCGCTACGCGATGGCCTTCGGCCACCCTTGACCGACCGACCCGAACCGGAAAGCCGAAAGACTGCCGGGAAACCCCCAAAGAAACGGCACGGTCCATGGTGGAGGGACGGGCATCTCAGGGACCAGGCGCGGTGCCGGGGGCGGCCCGCCAGGCATCCGGGCCCTCAGCAGTCTCATTCCGCGCCAGGGGCTCGACTACCTGCACGGGAGGTTGATCAGAGCACCCTGACGTGCACCCAGACGCGACAGATCGCTACGCGCTCCCCATTCCTCAGCGTCCGGCGACCGTCTTGGGCTGATACCTACACCAGAGGGTGATCATGACGGGCGGGAAGCGCATGGGCGCGACAGATCGCTACTCGCTTCTCCCGTCTCGGCGGCTGACGGCCGTATGGGGTTGATGGCCCGATCAGCGAGAGGTCACAGGGACTTCTGGAACCAGGCCACGTCCCAGAAGCGGTCGAACTTCCCGCCGACCTGTTCGAGGAGGCCGACCTGCCGGAAGCCGAAGCGCTCGTGGAGGCGTTGGGACGCCTGGTTGGGCATGGCGATCCCCGCGAGCGCCGTGTGGACGTCCTCCTGCGCCAAGACCTCGAAGAGCGAGGTGTAGAGCAGGCCGCCGATGCCACGGCCGACGTGCTCGGGTGCCAGGTAGACGCTGGTCTCCACGGAGGTGGCGTAGGCCGGCTTGGGGCGGAAGGCACTGCTCGTCGCGTAGCCGAGGAGCTTTCCGCCCTCCTCGGCCACGAGCAGGCGGTGCGGGCCGGATGTGGGGTGGGCCAGCAGCCACGGCCGCCGCTGATCGGGGGTGAAGGGCTCGACGTCGAAGGTGATCGGCGTCTCGATGACGTAGTGGTTGTAGATGCGGGTCAGCTCGTCGAGGTCGTCCTCGACACCGGGCCGGATTTCCATGGTCATCCAGCCGACGGTACGCGGGGCTCGTTACGCCGCCGTTTCAGTGGCCCTGTGCGGTCTTGCGGGGATCGGTGGCCGTGATCTCCTCGACGAACCGTCGAACCTGGTCCTGGACGGGCTCGTGCGCGGACACCTGCATCGTGTACCCGCGAGAACCGCTGTCGGGACCCGTCAGGAAGTACATCGACACGCACGAGGACTCCCCCCGGCCGCTGACGTTGATGCCCTGCCGCAGCGGCAGACAGTTCCAGCGCTCGTACCAGCCGGAGTCCGTGATCCCTTGGGCGAGCAGGCGGGCGGCCGCGTCCACGGGTTCTTCCCAGCTGTGGTCCGCGACGACGCGGGCGAGCTCGGCGTCGTACTGGACAGCGTCGAACTCGGCCTCGGCTGGAAGGGGAACCCGAATGTCATCGGTGTTCTCCCAGCCACTCCACACCACCCGGTCCCCCTGGCGCCGGATGGTGACGAACACCCCTCCGCAGCAGTCGGTCACGCAGTCGTTGTTCGACAGCTCGACCCGGGCCGGCTCCTCGGCCGCCCACAACGGCCACGTCTCAGGAGGTCCGAACCACATCCCCTGGCGGCAGCTCGCATCGCCGCCGGGGTGGATCTCTTCCAGAACGTCCCACCCGTCGATGAAGGGCCGTATGCCCACCGAGTAGAACACTGCTTGGGGATGCGGACGGTCGGCGCGAAGGGTGAGGACGTTCACCGACGGGAGGTGCTCCATCTCCCCATCATCGCCCAGGGCAGTTTCGCCCTCAGGCGGGTTCCACGTTGGTGACGGCCGTGGTGAATTCGCGACCGGAGGCACCACGGATGTAGGCGAGCTCCATCCAGCGTTCGATACCCGTATCGGACACGTTCTCGTTGATCACCGCCATCAGCACACCCTCGACACCCGAAGCGATGTCGCGGACACGTCGGCGGAGGAGGCGGTGCGGGACGTACTCGTAGCACTCACTCATCGGACGCCTCCTCGAACGTGCCGAGGAAGCGCTCCCACCCGGCCAGCGCCCGGTCGAACAGATCCGTACTGGGCTCGCCGCCGCTGTCCGCTGTCTCGCTGCAAGTACACGTGCACACAGGCCACTCCCTAGGTCGCCAGGTCGATCAGGTACGACGTTAGAGAGGGATTCCGGCAGGAAGGGGCCCGAATCGGGCCCCTTTCTTCTACGCGGCGAGCAGGCCGATGTCCACGGCCAGTCGGCTGGCCCGCTGCCGCCGCTCGGGCAGCCGTGATGCCGATTCCTCCAGCACGATGGCCCGTGCGTAGCCGTTGTAGCGGGTCGTCTCCGGCGCCACCGCATGTGCCTGTTCCAGCGTCGCCAGCGCCACGTCCGGCTGCCCGTCCAGCTGGTATGCCCGAGCCTGCTCGATCCTGTGTCGGGCCCGGCGGGGCAGTGACGGGATGATCACCGTCTCCGAACCGGCCGCCTGCCGAACGGCCTCCCCGCCGGCCCTCAGCTCCACCGCCACGGTGACCCCGTGCGCTCCCATCACCGGTCGCCCGAAGCTCGTCACCCGGTGGAAATAGCCGTCGGGAAGCTCCTCGGCCACACGTTCCGCGCGCTCCCACCACCCCCACGCAGCACCCGTCTCACGGCGCTTCGCGGCAGTCAGCGCAGCTTCCGCCCGCAAAGCGCCAACAATCGCCCGCACCTCCACCTCAGCATCCGACAACCTGGGCTCCAGCAGTCTCAGGGCCTGCTGGACCACGTCGTCCGCCTCGTCGTACTGCCCGGAATCCCGGTGCGCCTGAGCGGACAGCCAAGCAGCGACACCCACCGCGTGCGGGTCCTCGGACTCCTGCGCGGCATTCATTCCGCGATCGGCGACCCTCCACAACAGCGCGGGGTCCGGCTGGTAGGCGACGAAGAACTGGGCGAGGAAGTAGGTCTCCGCCTTGAGCCGCAGGGCGTTCCGCCGCTCGGCGGCAGTCTCGGCCTGCCTGACCCCGAGCTGCGTGTCCCGGATCAGACCTGGCAGCAAGGCGCCGATGACCGCCCGGTGGTTCGGCGCCTTGTGCCTCGCGTCCCATGCGGCATCCAAAGCCGCCCGCAGGAACGCCTGGGAGGGGGCCTGACGGTCTCCACCGGCCGGAAAGGCGGTGAGTGCAGCACGCACTGCCGGCAACTGGTCGTGGCCAGGGCCGAGGAACAGCTCGGTGTTCTGCGCCGTACCGAGATCTCCCACGAGGTCGTTCAGCCGACGGACACGCAGGGCTTGGGCAATGCCGAGAATCTCCGGCAGTCTCGGCATTCTCATGGCCCCGGTCTCTACCTTCTTGACCCACGACGGATGATGGCCGAGCAGCCCGGCCAACTGCTCACGGGTCATGCCTCGACGGGTGCGGTAGATCTGAACACGTTGCCCGAATGCGACAGGGTTGTCGTACGGGTCGGGGGGTGTATCGGATGACACGGCCTTGCCCCTTCTCTGTGCAGCTCGACACCGAACAGCCTATGGCTCAGGGCCATTTGTGAAAGCCCGAAAGCATCGCCCCAGACGGCCGTCGGCCGCCAAGATCTGAGAAGCGCGTAGCGATCCGACGCGCCCGTCCGCCTCCTCGGCTGCTCTGTTCGCCCTCTGGTGCGGGTAGCAGCCCCAGGCGGTCGCCGGACGCCAAGAAATGAGGAGCGCGTAGCGATCTGTCGCGTCTGGGGGCTTCCTGGGCTGCTCTGTTCGCCCTCTCGTGCGGGTAGTCGCGCACCGGCTCCGGATCTCGGCTCTTGGGGGCCCGGATGCCCGGCGTGCCGGCCCCCGACCCCTCGCCTCATCGCTGACGGACCCGTCCCTCCACCATGGACCGTGCCGTTTCTTTGGGGGTTTCCCGGCAGTCTTTCGGCTTTCCGGGGCGGGTCGGTCGGTCAAGGGTCGCCGAAGGCGATCACGAAGTGACGCGACGAAGGAGCGCCCTTGAGGGACCGGCCCGAACCGGAAGGACGATGGGACTGACGGGAAGCCCCCAACCCTCCCTGATCCGGTCCAGGGGGATACCGCTCCCCACCCCCCCCCGGCCCGCAGACAAGGGGGCGGGTGGGCAACCCCCGCCCCACCCCAGGGGGTCGAGGGGGAGATAGCGGGCCCGAGCCGTGGAGCCCCCCCCCGACCGGGTGACGCCCCCCGACCCGCCAGCCGCCCACGCCGTCTCTCCCCCCTCCCCGTGGCAGCATCGGGCGGCGGAGGTGATTACATGACAAAACGACTGCTGCGGATCGCCTGTCTCGCCGCCGTCTTCGTCGCCGCCGGCCCGCCGGCCGGTGTCCACGCCGAGCCGGGCCCCGGCCACAGCCCCGGGCCCGCCGTCGCCGAAGGCCCCCTCCCCGAAGCCCGGGCCGCCCCCGCCCCAGCCCCCGCCCGCGGTGTCGGCGAGCTGCTCACCCGCCTCCAAGGCCTCTACCAGCAGGCCGAGGAGGCCAGTGAGGCCTACAACGCCGCCGAAGTCGCCCTCAAGGCCCGCCAGGCGGAGGAGGAGCGGCTGGCCACCAAGCTCGGGCGGGCCCGTTCAGCGCTCGACTCCGAGCGGGCCACCGCCGGGCGGCTCGCCCGGGAGCAGTACCAGGGGACCCGCGGCGGCAGCCTCTCCCCCTACCTGCGGTTGCTGCTCTCCGGCGACCCGCAGCAGGCCGTCGACCAGCGTCGGCTCGCCGCCCGTGAGGGTGCCCGGCGGGCCGGGGTCGTGGCGCGGCTGGAGCGGGACCGGAAGCAGGCGGGGGCGCTCGCGGGGGCGGCCCGCAAGGCGCGGGACGAGCAGGAGGCCCTCGCCGCGCGGCAGAAGCAGGCCCAGACGGAGGTGACGGGCCGGCTCAAGGAGGTCGAGCGGCTGCTGGCGGCGCTCACCCCCGAGGAGCTCGCCGGGCTCGGGGCGCACGAGGCGGCCGTGACCGCCGGGGCGCAGCGGAGCCTGGTGGACTCGGGCCGGCTGCCCGCCCGTACGACCACGCCGACGGCGGCGGGCGGGGCCGCGCTGCGGTACGCGGCGGCGCAGATCGGCAAGCCGTACGTGTGGGGGGCCGAGGGGCCGGGTTCGTTCGACTGCTCGGGGCTGACCTCGCGGGCCTGGGAGCACGCCGGGCGGTCCATCCCCCGCACCAGCCAGGAGCAGTGGGAGCGGCTGACCCGGGTGCCGCTGGACCGGCTGCGGCCGGGGGACCTGGTGGTCTACTTCCCGAAGGCTACGCACGTGGCCCTGTACGTCGGGGACGGCAAGGTGATCCAGGCTCCCCGTCCGGGGGCGACGGTGAAGGTGTCGCCGATCGCGGCGAACCCGCTGCTCGGGGCGGTCCGGCCGGATCCGGAGGGGACGCCGCTGGCGGAGTTCACCCCGCTGCCGCTGCCCGGGGCCGCGGCGGCGGGGGACGACGCGGGCTACGCGTCGGAGGAGGCGCCCGACGAGGAGCCGGACGACGCGGCGACCGACGCCGCGGCCTCCGCCAGGTAGTCGGCCGTGTCCTCGGGGTCGTAGAAGTACGAGTCGAAGTCGGCCGGGTTGTCGAAGCCGTTGGCGAAGCGATTCGCCACCGGCTGGAGCTGCCCGGCCGCGCCGATCAGGTTCAGCACGTGCTCCGGCGGGACGCCCAGCATGGCGTTGGTCCACTGGGTCACCGGCTTGCCGGTGGTGAACCAGTACTTGTCGAAGGTGGCCTTCATCCACGCCTCGTCGAACGGCTTGTCGCCGTGCATGAGGATCGAGGACAGGTACGAGGCCGCGCACTTGGCCGCCGAGTTCGAGCCCTGTCCCGTGATGGGGTCGTTGGCCACGACCACGTCCGCGACGCCCAGGACGAGGCCGCCGCCGGGGAGGCGCCCGACGGGGTTGCGGACGACCGGCGCGTAGCGGCCGGAGAGGGTGCCGCCCGCGTCCGTCAGTTCGACCTTCGTCGCCCGCGCGTACTCCCACGGGGTGTACTTCTCCATGAGCTCCAGCGTCAGCGCCAGGTGCTCGGAGGGGTCGTTGATGCCCGTGAAGACGTCCAGCGGGCCGCCCGGCAGGCCCTCCCAGAAGAGGATGTCGGCGCGCCCCGAGGTGGTCAGGGTCGGCATGACGAACAGCTCGCCGACGCCGGGGACCAGGTTGCAGCGCACGGCCTCGGTGTCCGGGTGCTCGCGGCGCGGCCCGAGGCCGTGGACGTAGGAGACGGCCAGCGCGCGCTGGGGGGTGTCGTACGGGGAGCGTGCCGCGTCCCGCCCGAACATCGACACGAGCTCGCCCTTGCCGGCGGCGACGAGCACGAGGTCGTACGTGCGGGAGAAGAAGTCCAGGTCGGCGACGGACGCGCCGTGCACGACGAGCTGTCCGCCGCGCTGGGTGAAGGTGTCGAGCCAGCCGGCCATCTTCACGCGCTGGTCCACGGACTGCGCGTAGCCCTTGAGGCGGCCGAGCCAGTCGATGGGGCGGGAGCCGTCGGGGGCGGCGACGGAGACGCCCAGGCCCTGGATCTTCGGGGCCTGCTTCTCCCAGAAGTTCAGCTGGAGGTCCCGCTCGTGCTGGAGCGCCGTGTCGAACATGCACTGGGTGGACATGACCCGTCCGGTGCGGATCTCGTCCGCGGTCCGGTTGGACATGAGGGTGATCTCGTAGCCCTTGGCCTGGAGGCCGAGGGCGAGCTGGAGGCCGGACTGGCCGGCCCCGACGACGAGTATCTTGCGCATCACGTTCTCGATTCGGGGGGAGGGGGAACGGACCTACTCGGGGGTGGCGTCCAGTGCGTGGCCCACCAGGGTGAGCAGGGACTCCACGACCGTGGTCCGGCGCCGCGCGTCCATGATCACGACGGGGACGCTCGGCGGGATGGTCAGTGCCTCCCGCACGTCCTCCACGTCGTAGGAGCGCGAGCCCTCGAAGTGGTTCACGGCGACCGCGTACGGCAGCCCGCAGGTCTCGAAGTAGTCGAGGGCGGGGAAGCAGTCGCGCAGCCGGCGCGTGTCGGCGAGCACCAGGCCGCCGATGGCCCCGCGGACGAGGTCGTCCCACATGAACCAGAACCGCTCCTGGCCGGGGGTCCCGTACACGTAGAGCACGAGGTCGTCGTCGAGGGTGATGCGCCCGAAGTCCATGGCGACGGTGGTCGTGCTCTTGTCCGGGGTCCCGCTCAGGTCGTCGGTGGGGACGCTGGCCTGGGTCATCACCGCTTCGGTGCGCAGCGGGGTGATCTCGGAGACGGAGGACACGAAGGTGGTCTTGCCGACGCCGAAGCCGCCGGCGACGAGCACCTTGACGGCGACGGGGGCGCGCGAGCGGTCGTACTGCCAGGGCTGGACGGGCTCGTCGTCGACGAGGCCCGTCACGCCGGCGGGGGCGACGGCGGCGGTTTCAGAGACGGCGGAGGCCACTGAGCACCCTTTCCAGCAGCGCGCGGTCGGGCCGGCCGGTGCCGTGGCCCGTGCCGTAGACGCGTATCCGGCCCTGGTCGGCGAGGTCGCTGACGAGGACCCGGACCACGCCGAGCGGCAGCTTCAGCAGTGCGGATATCTCGGCGATGGTGCGCATCCGGCGGCACACCTCGACGATGGCACGCATCTCGGGCATGCGGTCGGGCGTCTTGGCCGGACTGCCGTCGAGCGTGGCGACGAAGGTCTCCACCAGCAGCACCTGCGGGAAGCGGGTGCGGCCGCCCGTGAGGGAGTACGGGCGGACGCGGGCGGGGCGGCGGTCGGCGCCGCGTATCGGCAGCCGGTCGGAGGCCGTACTCCTCACGGGTTTTTCTCCATCGACTGGCGCAGCTCGCTGCGGACTTCGGGGGTCAGGACGTGGCCGGCGCGGCCGACGAAGAGGGCCATGTGGTAGGCGACGACGCTCATGTCGCAGTCGGGCGTGGCGTGCACGCCGAGCAGGGAGCCGTCGCTGATGGACATGACGAAGACGGAGCCGTTCTCCATGGCGACCATCGTCTGCTTGACCGTGCCGAACTCCATGAGGGCGGCCGCACCGGTGGTGAGGCTGCCGAGTCCGGACACGATGGTGGCGAGGTCGGCCGAGGCGCCGCGGGGGCCCTTGGGGCGGTCGCCCCGGGCGGATTCCGCGGCGGGCTCGGAGGAGAGCAGCAGCAGCCCGTCCGAGGACACGACGGCCACGGAGTTGACCCCGGGCACCTCCTCGACCAGGTCGGTCAGCAGCCACTGCAGGTTGCGGGCCTGGGTGCTCAGTCCGTACGTACTGGGCGCGGTCATGTGCGTGCCTCCTGTGCGGTGTCCCCCTGGTCGGTGTGCCCCTGCCCCCGGTCCTGCGCGAGTTCTTCCGCTGCGACCCGGCGCCCGTCCTGGGCGCCCTGGTAGAACCCGCCGAGCCGGCGGCGCAGTTCCTCGGCGTCGACGCGGCGCGGCTCGGGGCGGGCCGCGGCGGGGTTTCCGATGCCGGGGGCCGCCACGGAGCGCGGGGTCCGCTTGGGCAGGCCCTTGGCGGTGACGGGCTGGGGGGCGGGCTCGGCCATGGGCTCGGGGTGGCTGCCCTGGCGGGGGACGAAGCCGTCCTCCGCGTCGGCGGCCCGCCGGTGGCTGGACTGTTCGGCGTCGTGCGCCGGTCCGGGGTGTCCTTCTTCCTGTACGGGTGCACCGGGCGCGGTGCCGGCTTCCTCGGCGGCGTCCGCCGGGGCGGGGTCGGCCACCGTGAAGGCGTCCGCGTCCGCTTCGGCCACGACCCGCGCGAGGAGCTCCTGCTCGGGAGCGGCCCCGCCCGGGGCTCCGGCGGCGGGGGCCGTCTCGGGGGCGGCGGTGAAGACCTGGTCGGCGGGGGGCGGCGGGGCGTCCTCGAAGGCCTCGGCGAGGGTGACGACCTTGGCGGGCTCCGCCTCGGGCGTCACCGGGCCGGCTTCGTCCCGCGCGGCCTCGGGGGCGGCGGCGGTGTCGTCGGCGCGGGCGAAGGCCCCGGCTCCGAAGGCCTCGGCGACCAGGGACCCGGCGTCGAAGGTGTCGGACTCGTAGACCTCGGCATCGGCGTCGGCGTCCTGCTCGACGGCGTCCGCGTCGGCGGAGGCGTCCGCATCGGCGTCGGCGGGGGCGTCCACGGCGGCGGCCTCGCCCGCGCCCGCGTCCTCGCCGGCATCCACGCCCGCGTCCGCGTCCGCGTCCGCGTCCGCGTCGAAGGCCTCGGCGAGCGTGACCACCTTGGCGGGCTCCGCGTCGGCGGCCGCCGGCTGCGCGTACGTGGCGGTCTGCTCCTCCGCGGGCGGGCGCAGCCGGGGCGGCAGGGTGTTCTCGTTGGCCTCGGCGATCACGCCGGGCAGCTGGAACCCGGGGCCGCCGGGCGTGGCCAGGGTGTGCACCGGGGAGCTGGGCGGGGCGTCCGGCAGGAGCGCCTCGGGGACGACGACCAGGGCCTCCAGGCCGCCGTGCCGGCCGGCGCGGAGCTCGGCGGTGACGCCGTGGCGCGCGGCGAGGCGGCCGGCGACGTACAGGCCGAGGCCCAGGCCGTGTTCGGCCTCGGGTTCCTCGTCGTAGGCGTCGGGGGTGGCCAGGCGGGTGTTGAGGGAGGCCAGGCGGTCCTCGGTGACGCCGATGCCCTCGTCCACGACGGACAGGACCACGTCGCCGGCGTCGTTGAGCCAGCCGGACACCTTCACCTTGGCTTCGGGCGGGGAGAAGGTGGTGGCGTTCTCGAGGAGTTCCGCGAGGACGTGGGAGATGTCGTCGGCGGCGTGCCCGGCGACCTGGGTGTAGGAGGGCATGGCCGCGAGTTCGACGCGCTCGTAGCGCTCGATCTCGCTGACGGCGGCCCGCATGACGTCGACCAGGGGCACGGGCAGGCTCTGGCCGTGGCCGTGCTCCTGTCCGGCGAGGACGAGGAGGTTCTCGTTGTGGCGGCGCATGACGGTCGCCAGGTGGTCCAGCTTGAAGAGGGTGGCGAGCCGGTCCGGGTCGCCCTCCTTGGACTCCAGCTCCTCGATGACGGCGAGCTGGCGCTCGACGAGGCCGAGGGTGCGCAGGGAGAGCGAGACGGAGGTCGTCGACATGATGCGGCGGTGCTCTTCGAGTCCCGCGCGCAGCTTGGCGAGCTCCTCCTCCAGGACCTCGCGGCCGCCGGTGAGGGCTTCGTTGCGGCCGATGAGGCGGCGGCGGTCCGCGTCGAGCCCGGCGACCTTGGTGTGCAGGGCGACGGTCTGGTCGCGGACCGCGTTGAGGTGGCGTACGACCTCGGCGAACTCGTCGTTGCGGCCGGTGAAGCGGACGGGCTCCTGGGAGCCTTCGGGGGTCGCGAGCCGTTCCGCGCCGCGCCGCAGCACCGACAGGGGTCTGGTGAGGGAGCGGGCGACGGCAGTGGAGAAGCCGATGACGAAGAGGAAGAGGACGCCGAGTCCGGCGGCCATCAGCTCCAGCCGGGTGACGTCGTCGTCGCGCAGCTTGGTGAAGGCGGTGGCGCGGTCCCCGGCCAGGGTGGACTCCACCGAGCGCATCCGGTCGATGCGGGCGGTGAGGGTGGTGGCGAGGGCGGCGGCGTCGGTGGCCTTGCGTTCGGCCGGGGTCAGGGTGGACCGCTCGGTGAGGCGCTTGAGCTGGTCGTCGGCGGCCTTGACCTCGGGGCCGGTGACGGTGGCGGCGAGGGTCTGGCGTACGGCGGGCCGGGCGGCGCGCGCGAAGTCGTCGAGGGCGGCCTGTTCGCGGACGCGGGAGCGCTGGGCGGCGCCGGTGAGCTCGTCGGCGACGGCGGAGTTCGGGGTCTGCTCGGCGCGCGGGACGGCCAGGGCGGCGAGCAGCAGGCCGCGGGTGGCGGACGCCTGGTCCACGGCCTGGCCCAGGGGGGCCATGGGCCGGGTGACGGCGAGGGCGTCCTCGGCGCGCGGCGGGGTGAGTTCGGCGAGGCGGTCGCCGGGTGCGAGGAGTTCGGTGAGGAGTCCGGCGTAGGCCTGGTGGGCGGCGAGGGCGGTGCCCTTGCCGTCGACGGCTTCGGCGCGGACGGCCTTGACCTTGCCGAGGGCGCGGGCGAGTTCCGCGTCGGCCTCGGGGCGGAGTTCGGCGATCTGCCGGTCGGTGCGCGCGGTGCGCTCGTCGACGGGTGCCTTGGCGTTGCCGGGCCGGCCCTTGGCGGCGTACTCGACGACCGCGTCGCGCTCGTCGCCGAGGAGGTGGGCGAGGGTGAGGGCGTGCTGCGTCTGTTCCGCGAGGGTGACCAGGCGCTGGGAGTCGTTCAGTTCCCTCGTGGCGGAAACGACGGCGGGGGTGCCTGCCGCGAGGACGGTGAGTCCGGCGACTGCTACTCCGACCACCAGCCTGCTGCGGACGCGTACGCGCCGTCCTGCGTTGGCGGGTCCGTCGGCGCTGGCGGTGCCGTTCTTCCGAGACCGCTTCTTAGACACCGGTGCTCGCAATCCTGTACGTGTGCTCGTGCTCGTCTACTCGTGTGGCCGAGGTAACGGCCGGTCAACAAGTAAACGCCCCCTGCCCCCTCGTACCGCCTCAGACCTTCGCAGTGTGTTGGGAGGAGAGCCGCACATCGCCCACCCGGCCACTCGAAGGAGTGAACATCACGGAGGAGTGGCCGACCAACTCGGACACTGCGTGTCAGTGGCCCGGCATGGACGGGCGGTTGAAAGAACGCGGCGGGCTTTGGCAGTATGCCCGCCCACATTTCACGGTGGGGGGCGGGCGGGGCTTCCGGGCGGCCGGGCCGACCCTTTCCGGCATTGGTATGGACCTTCCGGCCCTCCGGAGGCCCCTGCGGGCAGAATGTCCGCATGCGCATCGACCTGGCCTCCGAACCCGGCAACCCGGAACACCCCAACCAGGACTGGGTGTCGGCGTCGGCACCTGCGTCGGGAGGCGGCGTGGTGGTCGTCCTGGACGGGGTGACCCCGCCGCGCGGGGACGACGGGTGCGTGCACGGAGTGCCCTGGTTCTCCACCCGGCTCGGCGGCCGATTGACCGAACTGTCCGGATCGCGGCGGGACATGCCCCTGGAGGGGGTCCTGGCCCGGGCGATCACCGACACCGCCGACGCCCACCGGGACACCTGTGACCTTTCTCACGTCCGGACCCCGCAGGCGACGGTGGTCCTGGTCCGCTGGGACGAGTCGTACGTGGAGCACCTCGTGCTCTCCGATTCCGTGCTCCTGCTCCGCGGACCCGGCGGTGCGGTCACGCCGGTGCTGGACGACCGGCTGGACCGGGTGCCGGACGGGGTGCGCGGCTCGGTGGCGGCGACCGACGCGCTGCGCAATGCCGAGGGGGGCTTCTTCACGGCGGCCGCGGACCCGGCGGTGGCGGCCCGGGCCGTCACCGGGCGCACCCCGCGCGCGGAGGTGCTGGCGGTGGCCGCGCTCACGGACGGGGCGAGCCGCTGGACGGACACGTTCGGGGAGGGCGACTGGGCGGCCTGCCTGGACGTGCTGCGCAAGGAGGGGGCGCGGGGGCTGATCGGGCGGGTCCGGACCGTGGAGTCGGACCCGCTGCGCCCGCCGGCCCGGCACAAGCGGCACGACGACGCCTCCGCGGTCTACGCGGAGCTCTGATCCCCGCGGCCGCCGGGCCGCTCGCCGGTCCTCTGCTCCCCTGTTCCCTACTCCTCGCCGGAGTTCAGCTGGTTGAGCAGCCGGGCCAGCTCCGCGACCTCGCCGCGGTCCCAGTCGGCCAGCTTGCGCATGTACTGCTCGCGCCGGGCCCCCCGGACGCGCAGGAAGCGTTCCCGGCCCTCTTCGGTGAGGCCGACGAGGAAGGCGCGGCCGTCGGCGGGGTCCGGCTCGCGGGCCACGAGGCCGAGCACCTCCAGGGCGCGCAGCTGCCGGCTCATGGTGGCCTTGCCGACGCCGAAGTAGGCGGCCAGCTCGGTGGCCCGCTGGCGGCCGGCGGCCTCCAGGCGGACCAGCAGCCCGTACGCGGCCGGTTCCAGCTCGGGGTGCAGGGCGCGGGCCATCTCGCCGGAGGAGGCCCGGGCGCGCCGCAGGAAGACGGACAGCTCCCGCTCCAGGGCGAGGAACTCCTGGTCTTCGCTGCCGTGCACGTGCCGCTCCCCTCGGTGGCGGGGCGCGCCGTGGCACCCCTGTTCGGCACCAGTATTTCGCAGCGGGTGCGCCGGGGGCCCGGGGCCCCGCCGATGGGGGTTCCCGGGCCCTGCGGGCCGTGCGCGGCTTCCGGTCAGGCGGCCTTGGGGTCAGGCGGCCTTGGTGAAGGAGACCACCGCCGGGGCGAGGGCCAGCTCCAGCACCTGGCGCACGTCCGTCACGGGGTGCACCTCCAGTCCCTCCAGCACCTCGCTCGGGACGTCGTCCAGGTCGGCCTCGTTCCGCTTGGGGATGATCACGGTGGTGAGCCCGGCCCGGTGCGCGGCCAGCAGCTTCTGCTTGACCCCGCCGATCGGGAGCACCCGTCCGGTCAGCGAGACCTCGCCGGTCATGGCCACGTCCGTGCGGACCTGGCGGCCGGAGAGCAGGGACGCCAGCGCGGTGGTCATGGTGATGCCCGCGCTCGGGCCGTCCTTGGGGACGGCGCCCGCCGGGAAGTGGATGTGCACGCCCCGGTCCTTCAGGTCGGCGACCGGCAGCTCCAGCTCCGCGCCGTGCGAGCGCAGGAAGCTGAGGGCGATCTGTGCCGACTCCTTCATGACGTCGCCCAGCTGGCCCGTGAGGGTGAGCCCGGCGGCGCCGGTCTCCGGGTCGGCGAGGGAGGCCTCGACGAACAGGACGTCCCCGCCCGCGCCGGTGACGGCGAGGCCGGTGGCCACGCCCGGGACGGCCGTCCGCCGCTCCGCCGGGTCCTGGGCGGACTCGGGCACGTGGTGCGGGCGGCCGATCAGGCCGCGCAGCTCGCCCGCGCCGATGGCGAAGGGGAACTCCCGCTCGCCCAGTTCGTGCTGGGAGGCCACCTTGCGCAGGAGCCGGGCGATGGAGCGCTCCAGGGTGCGCACGCCGGCCTCGCGGGTGTACTCGCCGGCCAGCTTGCGCAGCGCGTCCTCCCCGAGGGCCACCTCCTCCGCGGTGAGTCCGGCGCGCTCCAGCTGGCGGGGCAGCAGGTGGTCGCGGGCGATGACGACCTTCTCGTCCTCGGTGTAGCCGTCGAGGCGCACCAGCTCCATGCGGTCGGCGAGGGCTTCGGGGATGGCCTCCAGGACGTTGGCCGTCGCGAGGAAGACGACGTCGCTGAGGTCCAGCTCCACCTCCAGGTAGTGGTCCCGGAAGGTGTGGTTCTGTGCGGGGTCCAGGACCTCCAGGAGGGCGGCCGCCGGGTCGCCGCGGAAGTCCGATCCGACCTTGTCGATCTCGTCGAGGAGCACGACCGGGTTCATCGACCCGGCCTCCTTGATCGCCCGCACGATGCGGCCGGGCAGGGCGCCGACGTAGGTGCGGCGGTGGCCGCGGACCTCGGCCTCGTCCCGTACGCCGCCGAGGGCGACGCGGACGAACTTGCGCCCCATGGCGTGGGCGACGCTCTCGCCCAGCGAGGTCTTGCCGACGCCGGGGGGCCCGACGAGCGCGAGGACCGCTCCGCCGCGCCGTCCGCCGACGACGCCCATGCCGCGTTCGCCGCGCCGCTTGCGCACGGCGAGGTACTCGGTGATGCGGTCCTTCACGTCGTTCAGCCCGGCGTGCTCGGCGTCGAGCACGGCGCGGGCGCCCTGGATGTCGTACGCGTCCTCGGTGCGCTCGTTCCAGGGCAGTTCCAGGACGGTGTCCAGCCAGGTGCGGATCCAGGAGCCCTCGGGGCTCTGGTCGCTGGACCGCTCCAGCTTGTCGACCTCCTTGAGGGCGGCCTCGCGCACCTTCTCGGGCAGGTCGGCGGCCTCGACGCGGGCGCGGTAGTCGTCGGACTCCTCGCCCTCCTTCTCCCCGCCCAGCTCGCGCAGCTCCTTGCGGACGGCCTCCAGCTGACGGCGGAGCAGGAACTCGCGCTGCTGCTTGTCCACGCCGTCCTGGACGTCCTTGGCGATGGACTCGGCCACGTCCTGTTCGGCGAGGTGGTCGGAGAGCGCCTTGACGGCGAGGCGCAGGCGGGCGACCGGATCGATGGTCTCCAGCAGCTCGACCTTCTGGGCCACGCTCAGGAACGGCGAGTACCCGGAGTTGTCGGCGAGCGCCGACACCCCCTCGATCTGCTGCACCCGGTCCACGACCTGCCAGGCACCGCGCTTCTTCAGCCAGCTGGTGGCGAGGGCCTTGTACTCCTTGACGAGCTCGGCGACCGCCCCGGGCAGGGGGTCGGGCACCTTCTCGTCGACGGTCTCCCCCTCGACCCAGAGCGCCGCCCCGGGCCCGGTGGTCCCGGCGCCGATCCGGACGCGGCCGCGCCCGCGGATCAGCGCCCCGGGATCCCCGTCGGAGAGCCGGCCGACCTGTTCGACGGTCCCCAGCACACCGATGCCGGCGTACTTCCCGTCGACCCGCGGCACGAGCAGCACCCGGGGCTTCCCGCTGCCCGCCGCCGCCTGCGCGGCCTCCACGGCTGCGCGCACCTCGGCGTCGGACAGGTCCAGGGGAACGACCATCCCGGGCAGCACGACCTCGTCGTCGAGCGGCAGTACGGGCAGGGTGAGCGTTACGGACGTCGAAGCCATGATCTTCCCTCCGGCAGTGAAGTTGAGCTATGCCGACTCAATGCTTCTGCGCCGGGCAATGTTCCCCAACACCCGTTCGCCCGGGGCGAACACATTCGGCGGGCCCGTCGTAGCACCATGACGGCATGGCAGACACACGACGGACCGTCAGCTCCGGCTCCCCGCTGGAACCCCGGATCGGCTTCTCGCGCGCGGTGCGCACGGGGCCGTACGTGGCCGTCGCCGGCACGGCCCCGATCGGGGACGACGGCTCCACGGTCGGCCCGGGCGACGTCCACGCCCAGACGGTCCGCTGCCTCGACATCGCGCAGCGCGCCCTGGAGGAGGCCGGCGCCTCGCTCGCCGACGTCGTGCGGACCCGGATCATGCTCACCGACATCACCGCCTGGGAGGCGGCCGCGCGGGCCCACGGCGAGCGCTTCGCCGCGGTCCGCCCGGCGACGACGTTCGTCGAGGTGGCCCGCTTCATCGACCCGGCCTGGCTGGTCGAGGTGGAGGTCGACGCGGTGGTGGTCGCCTAGAGGGCGCGGAGGCGGACGTCGCCCGAGGTGGTGCGCACCGCGATCCGGGACGGGGCTGCCGGGGTGTCGCCGAGGGCGTTCTCCCGGTCGCCCGAGGCGGTGTCCACGGACACCCGGTACGGGGCCCGCGGCGCCCGCAGGGTCACGTCGCCCGAGCTGCTGGTGACGGAGACCGAGGCCGGTGCCTTCGCGAAGCCGGCGTCCACGTCCCCGGAGGCGGCCCGGAACTCGGCGTCGGCCCCCTCCAGACCGGTGGCCGTGATCCGCCCCGAAGCGGTACGCACCTTCAGCGGGCCGGTGATCCCCTCGGCCCGGACGTCGCCGGACGCCGCGGTCAGCTCGGCCCGGGCGACGCCCCGCACCGTGATGTCCCCGCTGCTGCTCTCGACCTTCACCCGGACCGCGGCCGGGACCTCCAGGCGGTAGTCGATCCAGCAGTCGTCCCCGCAGCCGTCGCTGAAGGTCAGCACCCCGCCCGACACCCGCTGTCCGGGCCGGGGCTCCGCGCTCCCCCGGTAGTGGACCACCCGGCGGACGGTGACCCCGGGGCCGGAGCCGGGGGCCACCTCGACGTCGCCGCTGCGGACGCCGGTCAGCTCCACCGCCGTGACCGCCTCGGGGACGGTGGCGTCGGCATCGAGGGTCCTGGCCGGGCCGGCGCCCGTCAGCGCGCAGCCGCCGAGGAGGAGGGCGGCCCCGGCGGCGGTGGCGGCGAGGCGGAGCGAGGTGGTGTGAGGTGCCATGGGGCGAGTCTGTCCAACGGCACGCGGAACCGCGCTGGTGCGGGCATCCCGGACCGGGGTGGTGCTGGCCCCACCCTCAGGGCCCCGTCACCACCGGCCGCCGCTGCGAGGGCAGGCCCCACTCGCTCCACGACCCGTCGTACACCGCGGTCCGCCCGTACCCCGCCAGGGTCGCCCCCAGCGCGAGCACGCAGGCCGTGACGCCGGAACCGCAGCTGAAGAGGAGCCGCTCCCTGTCCCCGGCCAACGCCCCGAACGCCGCGCGCAGTTCCCCGGCGGGCCGCATCAGGCCGTCCGGCCCCTGGAGTTCGCCGAACGGCAGGTTCACCGCGCCCGGCATGTGCCCGCCCCGCAACCCCGGCCGCGGCTCGGGGGCGGTCCCGGCGAACCGCTCCCGGCTCCGGGCGTCGAACACGGCTGCGGCGGGGTCGCTGAGCGCGTCGGCGACGGTGCCGGCGTCCACCAGCAGCCCGGACCTGGGCCGGGCGGTGAAGGAGCCGCGCGGCCCCTCGTACGCCGCCGCCCCGGCCTCGACGTCCAGCCCGGCGGCCACCCACGCGGGCAGGCCCCCGTCCAGCACGGCCACCCGGTCGAAGCCCATGGCGCGCAGCATCCACCAGGCGCGGGCGCTGGAGTAGATCCCGGCACCGTCGTACACGACCACGGTGTCGGTGTCGTGCACCCCGAGCCCGCAGAGGGCCTCGGCGAAGTCCGCCGGGGAGGGCATGGTGTGCGGGACCGCGGCCGCGTGGTCGCTGAGGGCGCCGTCGAGGTCGAAGGGCCGCGCTCCGGGAATCCGCACGGGAGCCCCCCGGTGCGCCCCGACGGAGGCGTCGAACACCACGACCCGGCCGAGCCGCTCCGCGAGCCAGCCGCTGCCGACGAGGGGGCCGGGCAACCCGGGTGCGGGCATCTCGGGTACGGGCATCTCGGGTACGGGCATCTCGGGTACGGGCATGCGGAAACCTCCGGGCGCGGCGTCGAACACGGTCCGCACCCATCCTGGGCCATCCCCGGCCCGGGGAGGCGGCGTTGGGGCCGGGGCCGCGGAAGGCGGTGTCCCCCCGGCCGGCTTCAGACGCCGGCCCCCGCGCCCCCGCGCCCCCGCGCCGCGCCCCCTCACCCGCACGTCCCCCGCCAGGCGTACACCGCCACCCTGGCCCCGCGGACCGGGGTCACCGAGCAGCGGTCGAACGACCGCGCCAGGGCCTCGCGCTTCGCCGCCTCCGCGGGGTCGTGGTCCAGCGGCTGGTCCGGCGGGTCCAGCAGGGCTATCACCCTCGGGGAGGCCAGGACCGCCGCCCGGACGGCGTCCGCCGGGAGTTCCGTGCCGTGCAGGGTGCGGGACTGCGCCGGGGTGCGGGACAGGGCGACGTCCCGCAGGGAGCCGTACGCCCCGGGTGACGACAGCAGCCACTCCCGCCGCCGGGACGGCATGAACAGCACCGCGTCCCCCGGCCGGGCCCGCTCCCGCACCGCCGCCGCGACGGCGAGGGCGTCGTCCTTGCGCGCCTGGGGGGTGCGCAGCCACACCGACCACCCCGCGAGGGGCACCAGCAGCACCCCGGCCAGCAGCCACGGCACCCACCGCGTCCGCGTCCCGCTCCCCCGCGCCCCGGCCAGCACGGCGAGGCCGGCCAGCGCGTACAGGACGTACCGGTCGACGTACCAGGGGTGCGCGAGCGAGACCGCCATCAGCAGCCCGGGGGGCAGCAGCGCCAGCGGCACGGCCACCCGTACGAGGTCCCGGTCCCCGGCCCCCCGCGCCAGCAGGGCCACAGCCGCCACCAGGACCGCGTACGCCGTCCAGTCCTGCCACGACGGCCGCCCCAGCCAGCCCAGCTGCGCCGGCGCCTGCCGCGCGCTCACCAGGGCCAGCGGGAGCAGCCCGGCGAGGACGGCCCCCGCCGCCCGGCGCCAGCCCGGCGCCCGCCCGGCGGCGAAGGCGTGCGCCGGCAGGGCCAGTACGGCGAACTCGTGCAGCCAGCAGCCCAGCAGGAGCACCACCGCGTAGGCCGCCCACCGCTCGCGCAGCATCAGGTACGTCGCCCAGGCCACGGCCGCCGCGACCAGGGCGTACGAGCGCCCCTCCTGCGCGTACGCCTGCACCGGCGGCAGCACGGCGTACGCGGTGCCGGCGAGCAGTGCGGCCCGCTCGCCCGCCAGCCGGTGGGCCACGGCGGCCACTCCGGCGGCGGCGAGGGCCGTGCCGGCCACGGACGGCAGCCGCAGGGCCCAGGGGCCGCCGTCCCAGAGGGCGAAGACTCCGTGCATCAGCAGGTAGTAGAGGCCGTGCACCGCGTCGACCTGCCCGAGCAGTTCCCACAGTCCGCGCAGGGGGCGGTGGGCGACCTGCCAGGTGGTGGACTCGTCGCGCCACATGCTCCCGCCGCCGGGGCCGCGCGGCAGGCCCCACAGCCCGAGGAGCACGGCGGTCAGCGGGGGCAGCGCGCGCCAGGGGGTGATGCGGCGGATGGCGGCCTCCGGGTGCTTTCGGTCGGGGGGCGGGGGCTCCATACTCGGTGTTCGGTCGGAGTACCTGCGGAGGTGGGTGTGCGAGCGATCCGGGCGGCCTGGGCCGCGACGGTGGTGCTGCTGGGCGCGGTGCTGGTGCTGGCGGGCTGCGGCGGCGGGTCCGGGGGGCCTCCGGACGCGACGGCGGCCCCGACGGCGACGGGGCCGGCGACGCCCCCGCCCACGACGTCACCGCCCGCGACGCCTGCGCCCGCGACACCCTCGCCCGCCCCCACGTCCCCCGCGGCGACCGGGACGACCGCCGGGACCCTCGTGCGCGTGACCCGCAGCGGCGGTTTCGCGGGCCAGACGCGGACCGTCCTGGTCAAGGGCGACGGCTCCTGGACCCTCCTCGACGGCAAGGCCCGTGACCTGCGCTCCGGGAAGCTGGAGCCGGCCCGGCTGGAGGCGCTGCGCACCGCGCTGCGGGAGGCGGACCTCGCGCACCTGCCCCGGGTGGCGACGGCCGATCCGCCGGTCTACGACGGGTTCACGTACGCCTTCGTGCACGGCGGTTCCGAGGTCACGGCGGACCAGACGGAGCTGGCTCCGGGCCTCCGGAAGGTGCTGGACGCGCTGCCCGGATTCGACCCGACGGGATGAATCTCTGATTCCGGATGACCCCGGCTCCTGTCCGAACCCCGCATGGCCGCAGGCCGGTGCCTCCTCTACGCTGCACCCCATCACGCGGGATCTTCAGGGGCGGGACATGGAACAGACACACACCACCCACAGCGTCGCCGCGGCCACTCCAGGTGCCCAGCGGCGCGTGCTCGTGGTCGAGGACGACCGCACCATCGCCGACGCCATCGCGGCGCGGCTGCGGGCCGAGGGCTTCCAGGTGCAGACGGCCTACGACGGCCCGGCCGCCGTCGCGGCCGCGGAGAGCTGGCAGCCCGAGCTGCTGGTGCTGGACGTCATGCTGCCCGGCTTCGACGGGCTGGAGGTCTGCCGCCGGGTCCAGGCGCAGCGGCCGGTCCCGGTGCTGATGCTCACGGCCCGGGACGACGAGACCGACATGCTGGTCGGGCTCGGGGTCGGAGCGGACGACTACATGACGAAGCCGTTCTCGATGCGCGAGCTGGCCGCGCGGGTCCACGTGCTGCTGCGCCGGGTGGAGCGGGCCACGCTGGCCGCGACGGCTCCGCGCGGGGCGACGCTGCGGCTGGGCGACCTGGAGATCGACCACGCGCAGCGCAGGGTGCGGGTGCAGGCGGAGGACGTGCACCTGACGCCGACGGAGTTCGACCTGCTGGTGTGCCTGGCGGGGACGCCGCGTGCGGTGCTCTCGCGGGAGCAGCTGCTGGCGGAGGTGTGGGACTGGGCGGACGCGTCGGGGACCCGTACGGTCGACAGCCACATCAAGGCGCTGCGGCGGAAGATCGGTGCGGACCGGATCCGTACGGTCCACGGCGTCGGGTACGCCCTGGAGACCCCGGCGCAGTCGTGAGCGGCCCGCCGCGGGGGCCGGGTCTGCGGCCCTACTCGCCGTTCTCGATCAAGACGAAGCTGGGCGTGCTCGTCGTGGTGTCGGTGTTCATCACGACGGGGCTGCTGATGGTGGCCCTGCGCACGGCCACGGAGCTGCGGTTCATCACGGTCTTCTCGGTGATCGCGTCGATGCTGATCACCCAGTTCGTGGCGCACGGTCTGACGGCGCCGCTGGACGAGATGACGACGGTGGCCCGGGCGATCTCGCACGGGGACTACACGCGCCGGGTGCGGGGTGCCGGGCGCCGTGACGAGCTGGGTGACCTGGCGTCGACGATCAACCGGATGGCCGATGACCTGGAGGCCGAGGACAGGCACCGTCGAGAGCTGGTGGCGAACGTCTCGCACGAGCTGCGGACTCCGATCGCCGCGTTGCGGGCGGTGCTGGAGAACGTGGTGGACGGGGTCTCGGAGGCCGATCCGGAGACCATGCGGACGATGCTGAAGCAGGCGGAGCGGCTGGGCCGGCTGGTGGACACGCTGCTGGACCTGTCGCGGGTGGACAACGGTGTGGTGCCGTTGAAGGCGCGCCGGTTCGAGGTGTGGCCGTACCTGTCGGGGGTGCTGAAGGAGTCGGGGCTGGCGGCCGCGGGGCGGCCGGGGCTGTCGTCCGGTTCGGGTGGGCATACCCGTAATGACGTGCATCTTCATCTGGATGTGCACCCTCCGGAGCTGACCGCGTACGCGGACGCGGAACGGCTGCACCAGGTGGTGGCGAACCTGATCGACAACGCGGTGAAGCACAGTCCGGCGCACGGCCGGGTCACGGTCCGGGCGCGGGCCGGGGCGGCCCCGGGGAGCCTGGCGCTGGAGGTCGTGGACGAGGGTCCCGGGATTCCGGAGGCGGAACGGCACCGGGTCTTCGAGCGCTTCAACCGGGGTTCCGGCGGGGGCGGGGACGCGGGCGGCGACGGGGGCACCGGTCTGGGGCTGGCCATCGCGCGCTGGGCGGTGGGCCTGCACGGCGGGCACATCGGCGTGGCCGAATCGTCACGGGGTTGCCGGATCCTTGTCACCCTTCCGGGCAGCTCACAGGTCCCTTCTTGACGTAGGGTTCGAGTGGGAAGGACATGATCTCGGCCACACGTGCCCGGGGTCGTCAGGGGTGCGAGGCCTAGGGGGTCGCAACCTGGCTGTCCCCTACCCGAACCACGCTTGTTTCCCGCCATTCCGATGGGTGAAACCCGCCGTTCGGTGTGACCTGCACGACGGAAGTCCCGCCCGGCCTGCATCACACGCCCTGGGAGGCGTAGCCTTTATCCCCGCTGTCCATACCTTGTGAAGCGGAAGAGGGCGGTTGCCGCCGTGTCGCCACAGTCCCCCAGTAACCCGAGCACCACGACCGAAGCAGCAGAGGGCGGGAAGAACCCCGCCTCAGGCTTCGGCGCGAATGAGTGGCTCGTCGACGAGATCTATCAGCAGTACCTCCAGGACCCGAGTTCGGTCGACCGGGCCTGGTGGGACTTCTTCGCCGACTACAAGCCGGGGGGCGCTGCCGCCCCGGTGAAGGCGGCCGAACCCACCAAGACCCCGACGACGGACGGCGCCTCCGCACAGGCCGCCACCGCCACCGCCGGGGTTCCCCAGGCCGTCGACGCCGCCACGGGGGCGGCGCCGGCCGCGCCCGCAGCCGCGCCCACACCTGTGTCAGCTCCTGCCCCTGCTCCTGCCACCCCCTCTGGTGCCCCTGCTGTGACTGTCACCTCCCAGGCCCCGGCCGCCGCACCGGCCGCGCCCGCCCCTCAGGCCCAGGCTCCGGCCGCCGCCACCACTCCGGCTCAGAAGGCCGCGCCCGCCACCGAGGCCCCCGCCGGCCCCGAACTGGTGACGCTCCGCGGCCCGGCCGCCGCCGTGGCCAAGAACATGAACGCCTCCCTCGACGTCCCGACGGCCACGTCCGTCCGCGCCGTCCCGGTGAAGCTGCTGTTCGACAACCGCATCGTCATCAACAACCACCTCAAGCGCGCCCGCGGTGGGAAGATCTCCTTCACCCACCTCATCGGCTACGCGATGGTGCAGGCCATCAAGGCCATGCCGTCGATGAACCACTCCTTCGCGGAGAAGGACGGCAAGCCGACCCTGGTCAAGCCGGAGCACGTGAACTTCGGCCTCGCGATCGACCTCGTGAAGCCGAACGGCGACCGTCAGCTCGTCGTCGCCGGCATCAAGAAGGCCGAGACCCTCAACTTCTTCGAGTTCTGGCAGGCCTACGAGGACATCGTGCGCCGCGCCCGCGTCGGCAAGCTGACGATGGACGACTTCACCGGCGTCACCGTCTCGCTGACCAACCCCGGCGGCCTGGGCACCGTCCACTCGGTGCCCCGCCTGATGCCCGGACAGTCGGTCATCATGGGCGTCGGCTCCATGGACTACCCCGCCGAGTTCCAGGGCACCTCGCAGGACACCCTGAACAAGCTGGGCATCTCCAAGGTCATGACCCTGACCTCGACCTACGACCACCGGGTCATCCAGGGCGCGGCCTCCGGCGAGTTCCTGCGCATCGTCGCGAACCTGCTCCTCGGCGAGGACGGCTTCTACGACCAGGTCTTCGAGTCCCTGCGGATCCCGTACGAGCCGGTCCGCTGGAACCGCGACATCGACGCCTCGCACGACGACGACGTCACGAAGGCCGCCCGCGTCTTCGAGCTGATCCACTCCTACCGGGTCCGCGGCCACGTCATGGCCGACACCGACCCGCTGGAGTACAAGCAGCGCAAGCACCCCGACCTGGACATCACCGAGCACGGCCTCACCCTGTGGGACCTGGAGCGCGAGTTCGCGGTCGGCGGCTTCTCCGGCAAGTCGATGATGAAGCTCCGCGACATCCTCGGCGTGCTGCGCGACTCGTACTGCCGCACCACCGGCGTCGAGTTCATGCACATCCAGGACCCGAAGCAGCGCCGCTGGATCCAGGACCGCATCGAGCGCCCGCACACCAAGCCGGAGCGCGAGGAGCAGCTGCGCATCCTGCGCCGCCTGAACGCGGCCGAGGCCTTCGAGACCTTCCTGCAGACGAAGTACGTCGGCCAGAAGCGCTTCTCCCTGGAGGGCGGCGAGTCCGTCATCCCGCTGCTCGACGCCGTCATCGACTCGGCCGCCGAGGCCCGCCTCGAAGAGGTCGTCATCGGCATGGCCCACCGCGGCCGCCTGAACGTCCTGGCGAACATCGTCGGCAAGTCGTACGCGCAGATCTTCCGCGAGTTCGAGGGCAACCTCGACCCGAAGTCCATGCACGGCTCCGGCGACGTCAAGTACCACCTGGGCGCCGAGGGCACCTTCACCGGCCTGGACGGCGAGCAGATCAAGGTCTCGCTCGTCGCCAACCCCTCCCACCTGGAGGCGGTGGACCCGGTCCTGGAGGGTGTCGCCCGCGCCAAGCAGGACGTCATCAACAAGGGCGGCACGGACTTCACCGTCCTGCCGCTGGCGCTGCACGGCGACGCCGCGTTCGCCGGCCAGGGCGTGGTCGCCGAGACGCTGAACATGTCGCAGCTGCGCGGCTACCGCACCGGCGGCACCGTTCACGTCGTGATCAACAACCAGGTCGGCTTCACCGCCGCCCCGGAGTCCTCGCGTTCCTCGATGTACGCGACCGACGTGGCCCGCATGATCGAGGCGCCGATCTTCCACGTGAACGGCGACGACCCGGAAGCGGTCGTGCGCGTTGCCCGTCTGGCCTTCGAGTTCCGCCAGGCGTTCAACAAGGACGTGGTCATCGACCTCATCTGCTACCGCCGCCGCGGCCACAACGAGTCCGACAACCCGGCGTTCACGCAGCCGCTGATGTACGACCTGATCGACAAGAAGCGCTCGGTGCGCAAGCTGTACACCGAGTCCCTCATCGGTCGCGGCGACATCACGCTGGAAGAGGCCGAGCAGGCGCTCCAGGACTTCCAGGGCCAGCTGGAGAAGGTCTTCGCGGAGGTCCGCGAGGCCGCCACGCAGCCCGCGGTCGCCGCTCCGGTCCCGGCCCCGCAGCCCGACTTCCCGGTCGCCGTGAACACGGCGATCTCGCAGGACGTCGTCAAGCGGATCGCCGAGGCCCAGGTCAACATCCCCGACGGCGTCACGGTCCACCCGCGTCTGCTGCCGCAGCTGCAGCGCCGCGCGGCGATGATCGACGACGGCACCATCGACTGGGGCATGGGCGAGACCCTGGCCTTCGGTTCGCTGCTGATGGAGGGCACCCCGGTCCGGCTGTCCGGCCAGGACTCCCGCCGCGGCACGTTCGGCCAGCGCCACGCGGTCCTCATCGACCGGGAGACCGGCGAGGACTACACGCCGCTGCTGTACCTGTCGGACGACCAGGCCCGCTACAACGTCTACGACTCGCTGCTCTCCGAGTACGCGGCCATGGGCTTCGAGTACGGCTACTCGCTGGCCCGTCCGGACGCGCTGGTCCTGTGGGAGGCCCAGTTCGGTGACTTCGTCAACGGTGCGCAGACCATCGTCGACGAGTTCATCTCCTCGGCCGAGCAGAAGTGGGGCCAGACCTCCGGCGTCACGCTGCTGCTGCCGCACGGCTACGAGGGCCAGGGCCCGGACCACTCGTCCGCCCGCCCGGAGCGCTTCCTCCAGATGTGCGCGCAGGACAACATGACGGTCGCGATGCCGACCCTGCCGTCGAACTACTTCCACCTGCTGCGCTGGCAGGTCCACAACCCGCACCACAAGCCGCTGATCGTCTTCACCCCGAAGTCGATGCTGCGTCTGAAGGCGGCGGCGTCGAAGGCGGAGGAGTTCACGAGCGGTTCCTTCCGTCCGGTCATCGGCGACTCGACGGTGGACCCGAACGCGGTCCGCAAGGTCGTCTTCTGCGCGGGCAAGGTCTACTACGACCTGGAGGCCGAGCGGGAGAAGCGCGGCATCACGGACACCGCGATCATCCGCATCGAGCGCCTGTACCCGCTGCCGGGTGCGGAGCTCCAGGCGGAGATCGCCAAGTTCCCGAACGCGGCGAAGTACATCTGGGCGCAGGAGGAGCCGGCGAACCAGGGTGCGTGGCCGTTCATCGCGCTGAACCTGATCGACCACCTCGACCTGGCGGTCGGCGCGGACATCCCGGCGGGCGAGCGCCTGCGGCGCGTCTCGCGTCCGCACGGCTCGTCGCCGGCGGTGGGTTCCGCCAAGCGCCACCAGGCGGAGCAGCAGCTGCTGATCAACGAGGTCTTCGAGGCCTAGTCGCTGACGCGACCTGCACATGACGGAAGGCCCGGCCCCCCACCTGGGGGCCGGGCCTTCCGGCTCTGCCGCCACTGCCGGGGCTCCGCCCCTGACCCCGCGCCTCAAACGCCGGCGAGGCTGGAACGTCGCGGGGCTGAACCACCCGGCCGGGGCTACGGCTGGGGCTCGAAGTCCCAGTAGGGGCGGGTCTGCTGGCGGGCCGAGACCGTGTGGACGTGTTGGGGGCCCAGGGTGCGGGTGAGCGCCTTGAGGCCGGCTTCCTCGTGTTTCGAGGCCTCCGCGTCCTCGCGGACCGCGCGGAGGTCCGCCGCGAGGGCGATCTGCGCGCTGAGGGCCATCGGATGGTCGGGGCCCAGGACCCGTTCGGCTCCGCGCAGGGTCTCCCGGCTGAGTTCCAGGGCGGCGTCCAGGCGGCCGGTGATGTTGCGGTGGCCGGTGGCGTTGAGGGCGCAGCCCAGGGTCCAGGGGTGGTGGTCGCCGAGGGCGCCGCGCATGCCGACCAGGGCCTGTTCCGCGAGGTTCAGGGCCGCGCTGCGCTCGCCCTGGGCGCGCAGCACGAGGGCGAGGTTGCCGACGGTGCCGATGCTGTAGGGGTGGGCGAGGCCGAGCTGTGACTGGTAGCCGCGCACGACTTCCTCGGAGATCCGGCGGGCTTCCTCGATGTCCCCGTACTCGCGCAGGTAGGTGGCGTAGTCGGAGGCGACCATCAGGGTCCAGGGGAACTCGGCGCCGAAGACCCGGGTGGAGCGTTCCAGGACGCTGCGCAGCCGGGAGCCGGCGCCGGGGATGTCGCCGGTGCGGCGCAGGCACTGGCCGAGGTTGTGTTCGGCGCGCAGGGTCTGGGGGTGGTTGGCGCCGAGGACCTGGACGTGGAGTTTGAGGCCCTGTTCCTGGCGGGCGAGGGCTTCGCGGTAGCGGCCCATGAGGCGCAGGCCCATGGCGCAGCCGATGCCGGAGGAGAGGGTGGCGATGTGCCGGACGCGCAGGACGCGTTCGCGGCGGCGCAGGGTGTCGAGGTCGGTGTCGTAGGCCTCCTGGTAGCGGCCGAGGAGGCGCAGGGCGACGGCGACGTTGTTCTGGGCGTTCAGGGTGGTGGCGTCGTCCTCGCCGAGAAGTTCGCGGTAGGTGGCGAAGGCGTGTTCCAGGAGTTCGCGGGCTTCGTCGAACTTGGCGGTGCTGAGGAGGACTCCGGCGTAGGTGCTGGTGGCGCGGAGGGTTTCCAGGTCGCGGTCGCCGCGTTCGGCGAGGAGCCGGTCGGCGACGGAGCGGGCGAGGGTCTCGGCCTGCCGGAAGCGGCCGAGCATGCGCAGGGCGCCGCCGTAGTGGTAGCTGAGCTCGCGGACCTGGTCGTGGTCGTCGCCGAGCATGGCGCGCCAGACGGCGTCGGTCTGTTCGGACAGGCGCAGGCAGGTGCGGTACTCGCCGGCGAGCATCAGGTAGCGCAGGCAGTGCAGCAGGAAGTTCTGGATGCGGGGGTTGCTGCTGGTGAGGACGCCGGCGTGGTCGAGGTGGGGGATGAGTTCGGCGTAGCGGGGCCAGAGCCGGGAGTCGGTGGGGCGGCCGGGGTCGGCGGCGGCGAGGACCTGGCGGACGGCGCGGGAGAGCTGGTCGGACTCGTCCTCGGCGAGGTTCTCGCGGACGATGTTGTGGACCATGCGGTGGAGCTGGACGGTTTCCAGACCGCCGCCCTCCTCGACGGAGAGGTCGGAGTACTCCAGGCGGACGACGGAGAACTGGACGAGTTTGTTGAGGGCGGCGTTCCAGCGGATCTGGTCGTTGAGGATGCCGGCGAGGTGTTCGGGGACGCCGTCGGCGGGGAACTCGCGCAGCAGGCGCAGCGGGACGCGGCCGGGGGCGAAGAAGACGAAGAGCCGCAGCAGGGCGAGGGCGTCGGGGAAGTTCTCGCGGACGTTGTTGAGGAGTATGGCCAGGGCGGTCGGGAAGGGCAGCGGGTAGTCGTCGGAGAGGGTGACGGCCTCGTGGGAGTCGAGGCGGTGCTGGAGGAGGGTGAGGTACTCGCCGACGCCGAGCGGGGAGTCGGCGAGCCAGCCGGCGGTCTGGTCGAGGGCGAGGGGGTAGTCCTCCAGGGCTTCGGCGAGCTGGTCGGCCTCCTCGCCGGTGAGGCGGCGGGCGCGGCGGCGGATGAAGGTGACGGACTCGGGGCGGGCGTAGAGGGGGACTTCGACGAGGCTGGTGTGCCGGGCGGCCCATTCGCGGTTGCGGGAGGTGATGATGACGTCGCCGGCGCCGGAGGGCAGGAGGTCGGTGAGGTCGTCGGGGTTGTCGCAGCCGTCGAAGACCATGAGCCAGCGGTGGTAGGGGGTTCCGCGCCGCAGGGCCTCCAGTACGGCCCGGATCTGCTCGCCGTAGCTGCCGGCGCCGCGGGGCAGGCCGAGCGCGGGGGCGAGGTCGGCGAGGCGTTCGCGCAGGGTGGGCCGGTCCTCGGCGGGGACCCACCAGACGACGTCGTACTCGGAGGCGAAGCGGTAGGCGTACTCGGTGGCGACCTGGGTCTTGCCGACGCCGGAGAGGCCGAGCAGGGTGACGGTGGAGGCGCCGGGCGGGGCCTCGGTGAGGGCGTCGCGCAGGCGGCCGATGACGTCGTTGCGGCCGGTGAAGCGGGGGTTGCGGCGCGGGACGCGGCCCCAGATCTCGGGCGGGTCGTTGGGGAAGCGGGGGCCGCGGCGGCCGCTCTCGGTGCCGATGCGGTCGGTCGGGAGGTCCAGGCGGCGCAGTACGCGGTATTCGGCCTCGTAGGCGTCCAGGCCCCACAGGTCGGTCTTCTCCAGGGCGGCGACGGCGCTGGGCAGCGGGGCGTCGGTGAGGCAGACGGCGGCGAACCGGTCGGGGTGGGAGGCGGTGACGGTGCGCAGGGCGGTGTTCCACTCCTCGTCGGTGTGGGTGCCGGCGGAGAAGTAGCGCTCGCTGAGGACGACGAGGATCCGGCCGCCGGCGCGGGCCAGGTCGTCGAGGGCCTCGGTGAGTCCGCCGGGACTGCTCTGCGGGTCCCAGCGCTGGAGGACGACGCGGTGGCCGTGTTCCTCCAGACGGTGGGCGATCCACACCGCCCAGGGGCGGTTGAAGCCCGCGAAGCTGATGACGAAGCGCTGCGCGGGGGCGGCTCCGTCGCGGTCCTGACGCATGGCGGTACCGGTCATGCGGCCGTCTCCCTGGGGTCCGTTCGTTGGACGGGGTGCGGGGCGGTGCGGCTTGAAAGGTACCGCAGGGGACGGGGCGTCATACCCGTACGAACGGGGCGAGTTCGGGGTGTGCCGCGCACCAGGCGCGGCGTTCGCGTTCCAGGGTGCGGCGGGCCGCGGCGTGCTGGTCGCCGGGCGGCGGGGTGGCGTCCATGGCGCGTTCGGCGGCGGCCATGCCGTCGACGAACTCCCGTCCGGTGACGGTCAGCGCGGGGTGGGCGCGCAGGGCGGGCAGGACGGCGGCGACCTGGGCGCGGATGCGGGCGTGCTGGGCCCAGGCGCCGCGGGCTCCGTAGAGGGCGGCGTGCTGCCAGTACCCGGCGAGGGCGAGGTGGGCGTACGTGCCGTGCAGGAGGCCTTCCAGGGGGCGCGGGTCGGCGCGCCAGGGGGCCCAGTGGCGGGGGGTGCGGTCGGCGGTGTGCAGGGTGAGGACGTCGGCGAGGGCGGCGAGTTTGCCGTGCTGCACCTCGTGGACCAGGGTCGCGGCGAGGGCGGGCGGGGCCTGGGCGCGGGCCAGGACGGAGCCGGCGGCGGCGGGGAGGGTGGCGCCGCTGGAGCGGGAGCCGCCGGCGAGGGGGACGACGGAGCGCAGCAGCAGGCCGATCTCCTCGGCGCGGGCGCAGTCGTAGCGGCCCAGCAGGGTGTGCGCGCCGGACCACTGGATGTCCCAGCGCTTGTGGCCCTTGGGGGTGAGCCGGCGGGCCGGGCGGACGGCGGCCGGGCCGGTGGCGGTGCCGGAGGGCGGGACCCGGTAGGGGTCGAGGTCGTCGAGGGAGGTCGTGGCAGCGCCGGGCAGGGTGTGCAGGGGGAGGGCGTCGGCGGTGTCCCAGGAGCGTTCGGTGAGGGCGAGGCGGCCGGGGCCGTGGGGGCGGAGCAGGCCGAGGGTGGGCAGGACGAGGCGGCCGTTGACGGGGCGCAGGGTGGTCTTGAAGCCGATTCCGGCGCGGAGCGCGGCGGCGGCGGCGAGTGCCCCGAGGTGGCCGAGGTCGGGCGGGGGTCCCTGGGGGGCGTGCAGGCGGCGCAGGGTCTCCTCGGCCCAGACGCCGGTGGCCGGGTAGTGCAGGACGTCGTGCACGGCCGCGGGGTCCTGGCGTTCGGCCTCCTCCAGCAGGGCCCAGTGCTCGGCGGTCTCCGGGCCGGGGGCGGCGTCGAGTACGGCGCGCAGCAGGAGCAGCCGCTTGGAGCGGCGCACGTCCTGGACGAGGCGGGTGCCCTCTTCGGAGGGTTCGGTGGAGGCGAGGGCGCGCAGGGTGTGGGAGCTGACGGCGAACCGGGCGAGGTCGGGCCGGGGCGTTCCGGGGGGTGCGGCGGCGGTCCGCTGGCCGGGGAGGCCGGTGCCGGCGTCGGTGTCGGTGCCGTGGGTCATGAGACGGCCCGCCCGGTGGTGGTGGCGGCCCGGTGCAGGGCGTGGGCGACGTGCCGGATGACGGCCTGGAGGTCGGCGCAGTACACGGACGGCTGGCGGAAGCCGTCGCCGGCGCGGTAGCGGTGCGGGTAGTGTCCGCCGCCGCACACTTCGACGAGTTCGCAGGCGCGGCAGCCGGCGGCGAGGGCGTCCCGGCCGAGCTGGCGGGCGGCGAAGCCGGGGTGGTCGAGGAGGTCGTCGAAGCTGTGGTGGTCCAGGGTCATGCCGGTCGCGGCGGCCCCTTCGTAGGCGGACTTCAGCGAATCGGCCTGTTCGATGCTGCCGTCGGTCTCGACGACGGCGGTGGTGACGGGTGCCAGGCCCAGGGTCTCGGTGGCGGCGGGCAGGCCGAGGAGCAGGGCGATGACCTCCTCGAAGATCCGGATCCTGGTGCGCCGGGCCCCGTCGTGCCACCAGCGTTCGAAGACGGCGAGGAGCCAGTCGCCGTACGGGGTCCCGTGCCCGGTCCGGCCGGGCGGCGGGGTGCTCCAGTTGGCCAGGGGCAGCAGCAGGCCGATGCTGGGCGGGGCGAAGGCGAGCAGGGACTCGTACGTCTCCACCGGGTCCTGGGCGATGTCGACCACGCAGAGCACCCCGGCGTAGCTGTCGGGGTGGCGGGCGAGGAGGCGCAGGCCGCGCGCGGCGGCGTGGAAGCCGGGCCGGCCGGTGTGGTCGAGGCGGCGCCGGTTGTGGGCGGGCAGGCCGCCGTCGAGGCTGACGCCGACCCGGATCCCGGCGGCGGCGAGGGCGGCGATCCGGCCGGCGGTGAGCAGGGTGCCGTTGGTCTGGACGGCGGCGGTGACGCGGGTGCGGGGCGCGTGCCGGGCGACGGCGGCGCGGACGGCCTCCACGGGGGCGGCGAGGTCGGCGGGCGGGGCGAGGAGGGGTTCGCCGCCGTGCAGGACGAGGTCCACGCGGGGCAGTCGGTGGGCGGCGGCGTGCTCGGCGATCCGTTCGGCGGCGCGCCGGGCGGTGGCGGGGGCCATGGTGGCGGGTCGGGTGCGCCAGCTGTGGTCGGCCATCTCGTAGACGTAGCAGTAGGTGCAGGCGAGGTTGCAGCGGCTGTGGGTCTTGAGGACGAACTGCCGGACGGGGTACGGGCGGTGGCCGGCGGCGCGCAGGCCCGGGACGTCGAGCCGGGCGTAGGGCCAGCGGGCGTGGCGGGCGTGACCTGCGAGGGTCCGGTGCACGGGCGGCACGGGACCGCTCGTGATCGCTTGGCTCATCGCCTGTACCTCTCCCCTGCGGACGGTCCATCCCTGCCCTCCGCGGGGGCCCGGCTAACGGCGGAAAGTGGTCAACTCCGGCGCGGGTCGGGGGACGTCAGGCGACGCCGGAGTCGAACGCGTTGAGGATCTCGGCCGGGTGCGTGACCCGGTCGACGAGGCCGTCGATGATCTCGGCGAGCACGGGGTGGTCGATCCCGCGCAGTGCGGCCAGGTCGATGCCGGTGAGGTCCGGGAGCCCGGGCCGCGGCCCGGGACACGGACGGGCCGGTGATGGTGCTGCCGCTTCCTGACGTCCGGTCCCCATGGGCTGCCCGTCCCCTTGTCGTGTGTGGTCCACTGCCCTTTCCCTGCGCCCGGCGCGGGGAAACGGTTCAGGGGCCCGCCTCCAGGGCCCGTACGCGGGCCCGGACGGCCCGGGCCGGGACGCCGTCTCCCTCGCCCAGGCGCTGGAGGAGGTCCAGGGCGGCCCGGTAGGCGTCCAGGGCGGCGCGGGGGCGGGCGAGGCGTTCCAGGACCTCGCCGCGCAGTTCCTGGACCCGGGCGGCGAGCGGCAGTGCCGCTGCGGCGTCGCCGTCGCGGTCGGCTTCCAGCGCGGCGCGCCAGGCCCGCCGGTAGGAGTCGGCCGCGCGGTCGAGGCGGTCGGCGGTGCGGGTGTGGGCGTGGATCTCCTGCTGGACGTCGCCGTGTTCCCGCCAGGCGCGGGCCCGGTCCAGGGGGCCTTGGCCCTGCCGGACGGCCAGCTCCAGCAGGTACTCGGCCTCCCGCAGGTCGACCAGGTCCCCTTCGTAGGCGTGCCTCAGCCTCAGCCCGGCGGCCAGCCGCCGCAGCCGGTACGCCGCCCCGGGGTCGGACTGGGGCACGGCGGCGCGGCTCTCGCGCAGCACGCGGACGGCGGTGGAGGCGAAGCGCCGTCCGTCGGCGGCGCGGGCCCGGTCCAGGAGTGCGTCGCCCCACTCGGGCAGCAGCTCCCCGAAGGCCTCGCCGTCCCGGGGGATCAGCCGCCGGGCCCGGCCGTACGCCTCGGCGGCGTCCTCCAGCGCCGTCGGGTCGGCGTCGCGCCGGTACCGGGCCCGGTGCACGCGGGCCAGGCCCAGCAGGGCGGCGAGCCGCAGCGCGGAGTCCGCGGCCGGGTCCTCCAGGGCGGGTGCCAGCCGGGCGGCGGCCTCCTCCAGCCGGGCGGGCAGGTACCGCAGGGCCGCGCCCAGCTCGACGCGCACCCGCGCGGCGAGCCCGGGGGCGTCGGCGGGGGCCGGAGCGGGGCCCGGGCCGGGGGCCGGGGCGGGGGCGGGGGTGAGGAGGGTCGTCAGGGCGGTGGTCAGGGTGTCGGCGGCCCGCTCGGCCAGGGCGGTGCGCTGCGCCGGGTCCGGGGTGCGCGGGAGGAGGGCGACCAGGACGCGGCCCAGGGTCAGGAGGAGTTCGGGGTCCGGGGGCCCCTCCGCGGCGGCGACCGGCTCCAGGGTGGCCCGTGCCTCGTGCAGCGGCCCGGCGTCGTCGCGCAGCGCGGCCAGCCGGAGCAGGGTGCGGGCCCGCAGGACGGCGCAGTCCCGGTGCAGGGCGGGGTCGGCGGCGGCGGCGGCGAACTCCCGGTCGGCGGCGGTCAGCAGGTCGGGGGCCGCGCCCGCCGCGACGGCCCGCTCGTACAGCACCCGGCCCAGCGCCGCCCGGCCGGCGGGGGTGCGCAGGCCCGTGGCGGCCCGTTCGGCCTCGTCGAGGTGCTCGGGGTCGTGCTGGACGGCCCACAGGCGCAGCAGTACCCCGGCGAGTTCGGTCTCGGCCTCCTCCGGGGGGTCGTCCGGGCCGGGCGGGACGGCCACGGCCCGGCGCAGCAGGGCGGCGGACTCGTACAGGGGCCGCGCGTCGGCGTCGGGCGGGCCCGCCGCGAGGCGGTCGCGGGCGGCGCGGACGGCCCGGGCGCGGCCGGGCGTCGGCGGGTCGGCGACGGGGGGCGGGGCGGGCGGTGCGGGGGATTCCGGGGCCTCTTCGGGCGGGCCCGGCAGGTAGCGGCGTACGACCTTGGCGGAGACCTGCGCGAAGGCCTGCGGGAGCTGCCCGGGCGGCACCCGGCCGCCGTCCCACCCGGCGTCCGGTCCGGGGGCGGGCGTGGTGTCCGGTTCGGCCGCGGGCTCTCCGGTGAGCTGGGCGACGGCCAGCGCGGGGAAGTTGCGCACGCCGCGCCCGAAGTGGGCGAGGACGTACTCGGAGCAGTGCTTGAGCACCAGTGCGGCCTCGTCCCGGCCCAGCGGCCCGAGCAGCACCTCCTGGACGCCGGGTACGAACTCGTACCACTGCCCGGCCGGTTCGCCGCTGCGCCGCAGCAGGCCGCCGAGCAGGACCTCCGCCAGGTCGGAGGGCTCCGAGTCGGGCAGCATGGTGCGCTGGACGAGCCGCATGACGGGCAGGGTCAGCGGCGCCGCCGCGAGGTACACGGCGAGCTGGACGGCGCCGGGCGCGGCGGAGGAACGGAACCGGCGGACGAGTTCGCGGGGCGGCCGGGCGGTGGGGGGCGGCGGCACGGGGGCGGCGGGGTGGTGGGCGAGGACGCGGCCGACCTCGGCGGGGACGGGGCCGGTGCCGAGTCCGGCGACGAGCCGGGCCCACGCGCCGAGGGCGCCGGCGTTGGGCGGCAGCACGGGCACGGTGAGGCCGCCGGTGGGGCGGCCGGGCCGGGGCGGCCGGTCGGGCCGGAACCGCAGCGCGGGTCCGCCGCCCGCGCCCCCGCTCCCGCCGGCCCGTTCCAGCAGTCCGCGCTCGGTGGGCAGCCAGCTGCGGGCCCACAGCCGTTGCGGGAGGGGCTGCACGACGGCGCAGGGCGCGCATTCGGCCCAGCGGTGCAGCAGCCGCTGCGCCCGGCCCTCGCGCCACAGCGGGCCGGCGCAGTCGGAGACGACGATGGTCAGGGCCCGGCCGGTGGGGTCGCGGAGCTGGTCGCCGGAGCGGAGGCCGGGGCCGGGTGCGGGGCCGCGGCCGACGGCGGCGGTTCCGTCGGGGAGCCGGTGGAGGTGGTGGGCCTGGACGTCGCGGAAGGCGCCGAGGCGCTCGCACACGGAGCGGAGTTCCTCGAACATCTCCCGCCAGACGGCCATGGAGGGCGAGGCGTCCATGACGAGCCGTACGGTCGCCTCGCGGCGGGTCTCCGGCCGGAAGACGGGGATGACCAGGCCGAGGGCGCGGGCGCTGGCCTCGGCGGTGCCGGCTTCGTCGAGGACGGTGCGGGTGGGGCGGCCGGGGGGCCGGTGCCGCTGGAGGGCGCGCAGGGCCCGCTGGATCTCCAGGATCCGGGGCAGTGCGGCCGCCCCGGGCACGCGTACGGGGACCCCTGCGGCGACGGGGATCTCGGCGGCGGCGCCGGTGTCGGGGGCGGGGGGGTTCCCGGCGGGGTAGAGGCTGACCGGGTCCTCGGGCTCCGGTTCCTCCGGTGGCGGCTCGGGGGGTCCGGCGGTGTCGGCGGGTCCGGGCGGGCGGGCCGGTTCCCCGGGGTGGGCGGAGCCGGGTTCGGGGGCGGTGCCGGCGGGCCGGGCGGCCGCGCTGCCGGCCCGGGCGGCGAGCCAGAGCGCGTCGGCGAGTTCCTCGGCGGACGGGTCGAGGCCGGCGGCGCGCAGCAGGGCGGCGAGGGTGCGGATGTCCGCGGCCGCGGCCCCGTCGGGGCGGGCGGGTTCCTGGGGCACCGCGGCTCACCTCGGGCGGTCGAGGCGCTGGATGAGCAGGTCGGCGAGGTCGTCCCGGCTGGGCGGGGCGGCGTAGTGGGTGAGGTAGATGGCGTTGAGCAGCTGGTCGGCGGCGACGAGTTCGGTGCGGGAGCGGGTGAGGAACTCCCGGATCAGGTCGGCGCCGAGCTGGGCGGCCTCCTCGCCGAGGTGGGCGCGGACCATGGTGGCGAGGCGTTTCTCGCCGGGCTGGCCGAGCTTGAGCTGGATGCAGCGGCGCAGCAGGGCGGCGGGGAAGTCCCGTTCGCCGTTGCTGGTGAGGATGATGAAGGGGAAGGCGCGGCAGCGGACGCGGCCGTCGCGGACGGTGACCTTGGCGCCGTCGTCGGTGAGGACCTGCACCTCGGGTTCGGAGTCGGCGACGCGTTCGAGTTCGGGGAGGGTGAACTCGCCTTCCTCCAGGACGTTCAGCAGGTCGTTGGGCAGGTCGATGTCGCTCTTGTCGAGTTCGTCGACGAGCAGGACGCGGGGGCGGTCGGTGGGCAGCAGGGCGGTGCCGAGGGGGCCGAGCCGGATGTACCTGCCGATGCCGGGCGGGGTGCCGGGGGAACGGGTTCCGGCGGCGATCTGGACGTCCTGGAGGCGGGCGAGGGCGTCGTAGCGGTAGAGGCCCTCCTGGAGGACGGTGCGGGACACGACGGGCCAGCGCAGCACGCGGCCGAGTTTCAGCTCGTGGGCGACGGCGTGGGCGAGGGTGGACTTGCCGGTGCCGGGGTGGCCGGTGACGAGGAGGGGCCGGCGCAGGTAGAGGGCGGCGTTGACGGCCTCCAGTTCCTCCGGTTCGGGCCGGTGCAGTTCGGCGGCCTGCCGGTGGGCGCCGAGGCGGCGGGCGACGTTCCCGTCGGGGGCGGCGGCGGGGCCGCCCGGTTCGACGGCGGGTCCGCCGTCGAAGTCCCGCCAGGGCGGCGGTTCGGGCAGGGCCTCGATCCCGTCGTGGGGTTCGCCCACGCCCCGGTAGATGAGCCATTCCTCGTTCACGCCCGCTCCCTCCCACACGTCCCGCACCACCCGTACGCCGCTCCGTCCCCCGGGCCGGCTCTGCCTCCCCGTGCCGCTCCGCCGGCCCGCGCGGGGGCCGTCACAGGTCGCCCCGCAGCGGCTCTTCCTCGGGCAGCGCGCGGGCCGGGTCGTCCCAGACGAGGGCCAGCCCGGCCGCCCAGTAGGCGTCGGGGTCCGCCCCGTACGCCCGTTGCCGCAGGGCCTGGAGGCGCTGCGGCAGTACCGCGCCCCGGCCCGCCTCGGCCAGTTCCTCCCGCAGCCCCCGGTGGAAGGGGGCGCAGGAGGCCCCCGGGTCGGCGGGGGGCCTGCGGCAGACCACCACCCCGTAGCCGGCCTCGCGTACGGAGTGCAGCGCGCCCAGGGTCGGTTCGGTGTCCGGCGCCCGGCAGAGCACCGGGACGGTGTTGTCGAGCAGCCCGGCGAGCCAGCCCGGGGAGGGGCTGCGGGGCCGCCCGCGCAGGCAGTCGGCCCGCTGGCCCAGGAGCGGGCCGGCCTGTACCCGTGCCCACCGGCCGGAGGGGACGGCCCCGCCGCCGGAGCGGAACACCACCGGCCGCTGCACGCCGACCGGCGTCCCGCCCGAGACGGTCCACTCGTCGACGCGGAGGCCGAACAGTTCGGGGGCGACGGCGACTTCGAGGAGCGCGGCCGCCTCGTGGGTGTCGCACCGGCGGAACCCCTCGGCGAGCGGGGCGCGCAGTGCGTCGGGCAGGGCGGCCAGGGTGGCGCGTACGCCGGCGGCGACGGGGGTGACCCGGTCGGGGCGGGCCGGGCCGGCCAGGACGGACACCCGCCAGTCGTAGACGTCCTCCCAGCCGTGCGCCCAGGCCTCCAGCAGCACGGAGGGGCCCGGCGGCAGCCCGGCGCGGTGCCGGGCGGGGCCGTACGCCTCCCGGCCGGCGGCGGCGCGGCGGCGGCGTTCCCGCTCGGCGAGGCCGCGTTCGTGCCGTTCGCCCAGTTCCCGGCGCAGGGGGCGCCACAGCCGCTCGGCGGTGGCGCGTACCCAGTCCCACAGTTCCTCGTCGGCGCCGGGGGCGGGCGGCTCGCGGTGGTCGGCGACGCTCACGGCGGTGGCGTAGCGGAGCATGGCGGCGGCCTCGCCGCCGGCGCCGGGCGGGTCGTGGAGCAGGCCGAGGCCGTCGCGCCAGCTGAGCGGGGCGGGCAGGGTGGTGTCGGGCTCCTCGCCGCGGGCCTGCTCGGCGAGCTCCCGTACGGCCTCGGACGAGCCGGGTGGCGGCAGTTCCGCGAGGAGTCCGCACAGGGTGGTGCGCTCGCCGGGGGTGAGGCGGCCGCGGCCGCCGTAGGGGCCGCCGTCGCCGTCGGGGAGTTCGTCGTGGACGTCGGTCCAGGTCCTGCGGCTGTCGAGGTCGCTCAGGTGCCGGTCGTAGTGGTACAGGTCGTGGGCCTGCATGACCCTGCGGTAGAGGCCGGTCTGGCCGGTGGGGGCCATGGGCAGGGTGCGCAGCTGGGCGACGGACACGGCGAGGCCGCCGCCGGCGCCGCTGCGGCGGGCCTTGACGACGCCGACGACCTCTCCGCGTGCGAGGTCGACGACGGGTCCGCCGGACATGCCAGCTTCGATCTCGTCGTCGTCGCCCAGGCGGATCGCGGCGCCGCCGGCGGCGATGCCGCGCAGCCGGGTGGTGCGGCCGGTGATCTCGCGGAAGCCGAGTTCCTCGGTGCAGCCGAAGTAGGCGGCGTCGTCGAGGCGGGGTCTGGCCCGGTCGGTGAGCCAGACGCAGGCGTGGGTGACGGGGGCGAGGACGCGGACGAGTGCCAGGTCGGGCAGGTCCCACAGGGCGCGGCGGCCGGGCCGCCGCTCGTCGAGCCGTTCGGGCAGGACGCATTCCACCCGGCCCGTGACCGTGCCGGTGGCGCCGTCGCCGCCGAAGCCGGCGAAGCCCGCGGAACCTCCGGTGCCGCCGGTGCCGCCGGTGCCGCCGGAGAAGAAGGTGATGCCGACCTCACGCCCGGCCAGCCGCACGGCAGCACCCCCTTCGCCGACCACGTGCGCGCACGTCAGGACCCAGCCCGGGGCGATGAAGAACCCGCTCCCCCACGTCGGCCCGGTCCCGGGGGTCTCATACCCGTCCGGGGGCGCGTGGACGCGTACGGTGGCGGCCCGGACGAGGGGTTCGAGGAGCTCGAAGGCGCGCGCGGATCCTGCCGTGCGCCCGTCCGGCATCTCCGGTCCCCCGTTCCCCGCTCGCCCCGTGAAGGGCGTCCAAGGTAGCGCCGGGTGACGGACGGGCGGGAGGGTCTCGGGGGTAAGCGGATTATCCTGGCGGGAAACGCCCCCATCACCACCACACGGCACGGAGCCCGACTTGTACTTCACCGATCGCGGCATCGAGGAGCTGGAGAAGCGGCGCGGCGAGGAGGAGGTCACCTTCGAGTGGCTCGCCGAGCAGCTCCGCACGTTCGTCGACCTCAACCCGGACTTCGAGGTCCCGGTGGAACGCCTGGCGACCTGGCTGGCCCGGCTGGACGACGAGGACGAGGACGACGAGTAGTCCGAGCAGCCCGTACGCACGACTGAGGGGCCCGACCGCGTGCGGTCGGGCCCCTCGGTCGTGTGCCGCGGGGGCGGGGCCGGATCAGGCGGCCTTCGTCTCCCAGAAGATGCGGTCGATTTCGGCGATGAGCTCCAGGGCCTTGGCACCGGTCGCCGGGTCGTTCGACGCCTTGGCGGCCGAGAGGGCCTTCAGGGTGTCGTTGACCAGGGTGTGGAGCTGGGGGTACTTCTCGAAGTGCGGGGGCTTGAAGTAGTCGCTCCACAGCACCGAGACGTGGTGCTTCGCGAGCTCGGCGCGCTGCTCCTTGATGGTGATGGCGCGCGCGCGGAAGTCCGCGTCCTCGTTGGCCTGGTACTTCTCCTGGACGGCCTTGACGGACTCGGCCTCGATGCGGGCCTGGGCCGGGTCGTACACGCCGCAGGGCAGGTCGCAGTGGGCGGAGACCTTCACCTTGGGGGCGAAGAAGCGGGAAAGCATTGGAGTGGGTCCTCCTCGTGATCGTCTTCTCAAGGGTGGAGATTACTCGCTGAGAATCCGGAAATCGCGGGCGCCCCCATGGGCTTAGGACAAAAGTCCAGCCCCGGCCGAGCGGGGGTGAGCGAACGTACGGGGCCGTGCGGCAGCATGCGGGGAGCGATGAGGAGGCCGGAGATGGTGCGGAGCGGGCAGGCGCGGACGCGCGTGGGGATCACGGAGGTGACGGGGCCGTCGATGGTGCCGACGCTGGTGCACGGGGACCGGCTGGCGGTCCGGTACGGGGCGTTGGTCCGGCCGGGTGACGTGGTGGTGTTCCGGCACCCGCTGCAGCAGGACCTGCTGGTGGTGAAGCGGGCGGCGGAGCGCCGGCCGGGCGGCTGGTGGATGCTCGGGGACAACCCGTTCAACGAGACCGGGGACAGCACCGACTACGGCGCGGTCCCCGAGGAACTGGTGCTGGCGGTGGCGTTCCTGCGGCTGCGGCCGCGTCCGGCGGGTCAGCGTTCGCTGAGGGCGCGGCTGTCCTGGGCGTGGTCGGCGGTACGGCCGCTGCGGGCGGACGCCTCGGCCTCCAGCCGCTTGCGGGCGCGGTAGGCCGCGACGTTGGCGCGGGTGGCGCAGCGGTCGGAGCAGTAGCGGCGGGAGCGGTTGGTGGAGGTGTCGAGGTAGGCGTTGCGGCAGGGCGGCGCCTGGCAGAGGCCGAGCCGGTCGGGGCCGTGTTCGGTGACGGCGAAGGCGAGTCCCATGGCGGCCATGGCGGCGTAGCCGGCGGAGGCGTTGGAGGGGTGTTCGGCGAGGTGGAGGTGCCAGTCGGGGCTGCCGTCGTCGCGGGGGGTGTCGTGGCCGGTGACCTGGGGGCTGACGGGGAACTCCATGAGGAGGGAGTTGAGGAGGTCGACGGCGAGGGCGTGGTCGCCGCCGTCGGCGGCCTCGAAGACGGCGCGGAGCCGGCCGCGGACGTTGCGGAAGCGGGTGACGTCGGTGTCGGTGACCCGGCGGGCCATCTGGACGCTGGCGCCGAAGAGGGCGCGGACGTCGTCGACGGAGGTGAGGGCGTCCTTGCCGCGGGCCGGCTCCTCGGTGTTGACCAGGCGCACGGCGAAGTCCGAGTAATGGGCCAGTTCCACTTGTAGTCCTTACGGCTGCGGGTTAGTGTCGGCATCAGCCGAGTAACGGCTGCTTAGGCTTCGAGGGTATTACGTGTGGAGGGGTTCGGGATGGCGGACGCTGTGACTGGCTCGTTCGGTACGGACTGGCGGGCCTGGCAGGAGAGCTGGGACCGCCAGCAGGAGTGGTACATGCCCGACCGCGAGGAACGGTTCCGGGTGATGCTCGACATGGTCGAGGCCTTCGTCGGCCCCTCCCCCCGGGTGCTGGACCTCGCGTGCGGTACGGGAAGTATCACGGACCGGCTGCTGCGGCGGTTCCCGGGGGCGACGAGCACCGGGCTGGATCTCGACCCCGCGCTGCTGACGATCGCCCGGGGCCACTTCGCCGGCGACGACCGAGTCACCTTCGTGACCGCCGACCTCAAGGACCCCGACTGGCGCGCGGCCCTCCCGTACGAGTCGTACGACGCCGTGCTGACGGCGACCGCCCTGCACTGGCTGCCCAGCGCGGAGCTGGCGGTCCTGTACGGGCGGATCGCGCCGCTGGTGCGCCCCGGCGGGGTCTTCATGAACGCCGACCACATGCCCGACCCCGCCACCCCGCGGATCGGCGCCGCCGAGCACGCCCACCGGCACGCCGGGATGGACCGGGCCCGGGCGGCGGGGGTCCTGGACTGGCGGGAGTGGTGGGCCCTGGCCGGCTCCGACCCGGTGCTGGCCGAGGCGGTGAAGGCCAGGTTCGAGATCTACGGGGAGCACGCCGACGGCGACACCCCCGACGAGGCCTGGCACGCCCGCACCCTGCGGGAGGCGGGCTTCGCCGAGGCCCGATCGGTCTGGCGCTCCCCCTCGGACGCGCTGGTCCTAGGTCTCAAGTAGGAATTCCGGGCGGCAGCCCGAAGGGGCGGTACGGATGTCCGTACCGCCCCTTCCGCACCCCGCCGGGGGGCGGGGAACCGCGCACGCGTTCCCGCGGAGCGCTACAGCACCTTGGAGAGGAACGCCTTCGTCCGCTCGTGCTGCGGGTTGCCCAGCACGTCGCGCGGGTTGCCGGACTCGACCACGACGCCGCCGTCCATGAAGACGAGGTTGTCGCCGACCTCGCGGGCGAAGCCCATCTCGTGGGTCACCACGATCATGGTCATGCCCGACTCGGCCAGGTCCCGCATGACGTCGAGGACGTCGCCGACGAGCTCCGGGTCCAGGGCCGAGGTGGGCTCGTCGAAGAGCATCAGCTTCGGCTCCATGGCCAGCGCGCGGGCGATCGCCACGCGCTGCTGCTGGCCGCCGGAGAGCTGGGACGGGTAGTTCCCGCCCTTGGTGCCGAGGCCGACGCGGTCCAGGAGCTTGGCGGCGCGCTCGCGCGCCACGGCCCTGCTCTCGCCCTTGACCATGACCGGGGCTTCCATGACGTTCTCCATGGCCGTCATGTGCGGGAAGAGGTTGAAGCGCTGGAAGACCATGCCGATGTCCCGGCGCTGGGCCGCGACCTCGCTGTCCTTCAGCTCGTAGAGCTTGTCGCCCTTCTGCTTGTAGCCCACCAGCTGGCCGTCGACCGAGAGCCGGCCGGCGTTGATGCGCTCCAGGTGGTTGATGCAGCGCAGGAAGGTGGACTTGCCGGAGCCGGACGGGCCGACCAGGCAGAAGACCTCGCGGGGGGCGACCTCGAGGTCGATGCCGCGCAGGATGTGGGCGGCGCCGTAGGACTTGTGAACCCCTTCGGCCTTGACCATCGGCTGGGCGGTCACTTCGCCACCTCCGTACGGCGGAACATGTTCAGGTTGGCCTTGAGCCGCTCGAACGGGGTGGGCGGGAGGCTGCGCAGCGAGCCGCGGGCGTAGCGGCGCTCCAGGTAGTACTGGCCGACGCTGAAGACGCTGGTCAGCGCGAGGTACCAGATGGAGGCCACGAAGTACATCTCGATGACGGCGCCGGCGGTGCTGCCGATGTTGGAGCTGGCGCGCAGGAGTTCGGTGTACTGCACCGCCGAGACCAGGGAGGAGGTCTTCAGCATGTTGATGAACTCGTTGCCGGTCGGCGGGATGATCACGCGCATCGCCTGCGGCAGCACGACGCGGCGCATGGTCTGCGTCTGGGTCATGCCGAGCGCGTGCGAGGCCTCGGTCTGGCCCTCGTCGACGGACTGGATGCCCGCACGGACGATCTCCGCCATGTAGGCGCCCTCGTTCAGGCCGAGGCCCAGGAGGGCGACCATGAACGGCGTCATGACGTCGACGGTCTCGTTCTTGTAGATCGGGCCCAGGTTGATGTACTGGAAGATCAGCGGGAGGCTGAACCAGACCAGCAGCTGCACGTAGACCGGGGTGCCGCGGAAGAACCAGATGTAGAGCCAGGAGACGAAGCTCGTGACCGGGTTCTTCGACAGCCGCATCACGGCGAAGAGGATGCCGAGCGCCAGGCCGAGCGCCATGGCCGAGATGCTGATGATGATGGTGTTGCCGAGGCCGCTGAGGACCGCGGGGTCGAACAGCTTGTCGCCGACCGTGCCCCAGATGATCTTGCCCTGGGAGAAGGCGTAGACGAGCCACGCCAGGATGACGGCGACCACGACGGCGCTGATCCAGCGGCCGTAGTGCCGTACGGGGATGGCCTTGATCGCCTCGTAGGGGTTGCCCGAGGCGCCGGGTCCGGCCGGAGTGGCGGCCGGACCCTTGTCGATCTTGTCAGTCACAATGACTGCCCTTCAGTGGAGCTCTCGGATCACTTGCCGGCGTTGATCGTGGCGGACTGCACGGCGCTGTCCTTCACGTTCCACTTCTCCAGGACCTTGGCGTAGGAGCCGTCCTTGATGATGGCGTCGAGGGCTTCCTTGAGCGCGTCGCGCAGCTGGGTGTTCTCCTTGGAGACCGCGATGCCGAAGAGGCCGACGTCGGCCTGCGCGCCGCCGACCTCGAAGTCGTTGCCGCCGCCGGAGGTCTTCGCCGTGTAGGCGGTGACCGGGAAGTCGTTCAGGTCGGCGACGGCGCCGCCGGCCTTGACGCGGGTCTGGGCCTCGGCGTCGGTGTCGAACGCCTCGATGGTGAGCTTCTTGTCGCCGCACTTCTCGGCCTGGGCCTTGAAGGTGTCCTCGTACGTGGTGCCGCGCTGGACGGCGACGGTCTTGCCGCAGAGGTCGTCGAGGGACTTGATGCCCTGCGGGTTGCCCTTCTTGACCAAAAGCGAGACGCCGGAGGAGAAGTAGTCGACGAAGTCGACGCCCTTGCCGATCTTCTGGCCCTTGTCGTCGAGGCCTTCCTGGCGCTTCTTGTTGTCCGTGATGGAGGACATCGCGATGTCCTGGCGCCCGGTCTCCAGGGAGGTGATCAGGCCGTCGAAGGTGCCGGAGGTGAACTGGAACTTCACGCCGAGCTGCTTGCCGAGGGCCTCGGCGATGTCGGGGTCCACACCGACGATCTTGCCGCCGTCGACGAACTCCATCGGCGCGTAGGCCGTGTCGGAGCCGACCTTGACGACACCCGCGTCCTGGATCTTCTTCGGGAGCTTCGAGAACAGCGGGGCGCTGTTGTCGGTCTTGCCCGAGTCCGAGGAGCCGTTGCCCTCGGTCTGGTCGCCACATCCCGTGAGGATCAGGGCGCCGGCGACCGCGATCGCGCCGACCGCGGCGATCCGGGACCGGGCGGCGGTCGTACGACGGGTGGTGCTTGCGGTCATGAGCGGTTCCTCCGACAGGGGTGGAAAAGCATCCGAGAGAGGGCGGGCACGCACCATCGAGTGCCGCGACCTTGTGTGATTACGGCATCTTGCCATTCGGACTGACGCATTCAGGGTGCCCGTGAGGTCAAAATCAGATAACGGGCGCCCCCGACTACCCAACAGGACTGCGGGCAAGGCCCATCGGAGCCGCACAAACCCCCGTGACCTGGCGTTTTCACCTCACTATTTACGGTGCGTCTCGCCTGCTGGACAGAGAGATTTGGACTTTTAGCCAAAACCGGGGCAAGGACCCTACGATCAGTCCGGAATCGACTCGTCTGGGCGAGTGTTCTTCGGGTAGAACAGATCCTTACACCCCTCATCCGGGGCTCAGGGCGCGCGTGCGGCGCGCCCGCGCGTACGAACCTCCCCTCCGCGGAGGCGGTCCAACCGTCGATGCGGAGTACGAACGCGGTGCCCGCCCACCCCTTAACCAGGAGTGGCCACCCTCAACGATTCAAAGGACTTAAGGGGTCACACGAAGTGGCAGCGGAGATCGTCAACCCTCGCAGCGACAGTGCGACGGACAACAACCCCGATGCGGTGTTCGCGCTGCACCGGGGCGGCAAGATGGCCATCCAGGCCACGGTGCCGGTGAACGACAAGGACGACCTGTCCCTGGCGTACACCCCCGGCGTGGCGAAAGTGTGCACCGCCATCGCCGAGCAGCCGGAGCTGGTGAACGAGTACACCTGGAAGTCGAACGTGGTCGCCGTCGTCACCGACGGTACGGCCGTGCTCGGACTCGGTGACATCGGCCCCGAGGCCTCCCTCCCCGTGATGGAGGGCAAGGCCATTCTCTTCAAGCAGTTCGGCGGCGTGGACGCGGTTCCGATCGCGCTCGCGACCAAGGACACGGACGAGATCGTCGAGACGGTCATCCGTCTGGCGCCGTCCTTCGGCGGGGTCAACCTGGAGGACATCTCCGCCCCCCGCTGCTTCGAGATCGAGCGCCGCCTCCAGGAGGCGCTGGACATCCCGATCTTCCACGACGACCAGCACGGCACGGCCATCGTGACGCTGGCCGCCCTGCGCAACGCGGCCAAGCTCACCGGCCGCACCCTCGGCGACCTGCGCGCCGTGATCGCGGGCGCCGGCGCGGCGGGCATCGCCATCGCCAAGATCCTGGTCGACGCGGGCATCGGCGACGTCTGCGTCACCGACCGCAAGGGCGTGGTCTCCTCGGAGCGCTCCGACCTGACGGACGTCAAGGCGGAGATCGCGGGCCTGACCAACAAGACCGGTCTGAACGGCACGCTGGAGGAGGCCCTCGCGGGCGCGGACGTCTTCATCGGCGTCTCCGGCGGCACGGTCGGCGAGGAGGCCGTGGCCACGATGGCGCGGAACTCCTTCGTCTTCGCCATGGCCAACCCGAACCCGGAGGTCCACCCCGACGTCGCGCACAAGTACGCGGCCGTCGTGGCGACCGGCCGTTCGGACTTCCCGAACCAGATCAACAACGTGCTGGCGTTCCCGGGCATCTTCGCGGGTGCCCTGAAGGTCCGCGCGACCCGGATCACCGAGGGCATGAAGATCGCCGCCGCCGACGCCATCGCCGGCGTCGTGGGTGACGAGCTCGCCGCCGACTACGTGATCCCCTCGCCGTTCGACGAGCGCGTCGCCGAGGCCGTCACGGCCGCGGTCGCCGCCGCGGCGAAGGCCGACGGGGTGGCCCGCCTGGCCTGAGCGCCACGCCGAGTCACAGTGCGACGGGTGGGGCCCGGCCGGATCGATCCGGCCGGGCCCCTTCGCGTGCGCGTCGTTCCCCCGCAGGAACGCACCCTCCCCGCCCCCGAACCGGGAGGGGTCGTTCCGCCCTCCTTGCCGGGCGCGCGGAAGAACGCGGGAACGCAAAGCGAGAACGCGACGGGAATGACAGGCTCATGTCGAGCGCGCCGCATGGCTTGAATCCTACCCCTCTCCAGGCGCCTTCTTGACGTTCCGGTTAGTCCTATGCACGGCACAAACCGCCTGGTACGCCTGGTAGTTGAGCGCCGAACCAGTACTTCCACTCCAGCCGGCCCACACCCACCCGCCCCTGGTCAGAACGGCCTACCGACCGGTAGCGTCTGGCGCCATGTTCGCTGCCTATGCCGCCCGAATCGACCGAGACCAGCCGCTGAACGGCCTTGAGCTGGGCGAGCGCCCGGCTCCGGGGGCCCGCCCCGGCTGGGTGACCGTCAACGTCAAGGCCGCCTCCCTCAACCACCACGACCTGTGGTCGCTGCGCGGGGTCGGCCTCGGCGAGGACAAACTGCCCATGATCCTCGGCTGTGACGCCGCCGGGACCGACCAGGACGGCAACGAGGTCGTCCTGCACTCCGTGATCGGCCAGAGCGGCCACGGGGTCGGCCCCGACGAGCCCCGCTCGATCCTCACCGAGCGCTACCAGGGCACCTTCGCCGAGCAGGTGACCGTCCCCGCCTGGAACGTGCTGCGCAAGCCCGCCGAGCTGTCCTTCGAGGAGGCCGCCTGCCTCCCGACGGCCTGGCTGACGGCGTACCGGATGCTCTTCACCAACGCCGGGGTCCGCCCCGGGGACTCCGTGCTCGTCCAGGGCGCGGGCGGCGGCGTCGCGACCGCCGCGATCGTCCTGGGCAAGGCCGCCGGCCTGCGCGTCTTCGCCACCAGCCGTGACGGGGCCAAGCGCAAGCGGGCCGTGGAGCTGGGCGCGGTGGAGGCGTACGAGCCGGGCGCGCGGCTCCCGCACCGGGTGGACGCGGTCATCGAGACGGTGGGCGCCGCCACCTGGTCGCACTCGGTCAAGAGCCTGCGCCCCGGCGGCACCCTGGTGATCTCGGGCGCGACCAGCGGCGGCACCCCGCCGGCGGGCGAGCTGCACCGGATCTTCTTCCTGGAGCTGAAGGTGGTCGGCTCGACCATGGGGACCAAGGACGAGCTGGAGGACCTGCTGTCCTTCTGCGCGGCCACCGGCATCCGGCCCGTCATCGACCAGGTCCTCCCGCTGGACCGGGCCCGCGAGGGCTTCGAGAAGCTCGAAGCGGGAGACCTCTTCGGAAAGATCGTCCTCACCGTCTGATCCCCCCCTTCCCCTCCGTCAACCGGGGTTGACACCCCTCCCGCGTCAACCTACCTTGACGGCATGAGCGAAGCGACCGACCTCGCCGCACGCGCCGGCGACCAGGATCCGCGCGTGGGCCTGCGCGCCGTGGCCGCCCTCCGCAGGCTGCTGGAGCAGCTGGAGGCCGTACAGGTGCGCAGCGCCCGCGCGCAGGGCTGGTCCTGGCAGGAGATCGCGTCCGAACTGGGCGTCAGCCGGCAGGCCGTCCACAAGAAGCACGGGAGGCTGTGATGTTCGAACGCTTCACCCGGGAGGCGCGGGACGCGGTGACGGGCGCGGTGGCCCAGGCCCGCGCGGCGGGAGCCGGGGCGGTCACTGAGGAGCACCTGCTCCTCTCCCTGCTGGAGGGCGGGGCGATGGCCCCGCTGGGCCTGGACCGCACGGCCGTGGCCGCCGGCCTGGAAGCGGCCCGCCGCCGGGGCGGGATGTCCAAGGCGGACGAGGAGGCCCTCGCGGGCCTCGGCATCGACCTCTCGGAGATCGTCTCCCGGATCGAGGAGACCCACGGCGAGGGCGCCCTCGCGGCCCCGGCCCCCCGCAGGCGGGGCGTGGCGGCCTCACTCCGGGAGGCCCTGGGCCGCCCCGAACCCGAGAACCGGCACATCCGCTTCACCCAGGGCGCGAAGAAGGCCCTCGAGCAGTCCCTGCGCGTCGCCCTGGGCCGCAAGGACCGCCACATCGGCACCCTCCACCTGCTCCTGGCCCTGATCTCCCGCCCCGGCCCGGTCTCCGAGGTCCTCGCGGACCACGGGGTCACCTACACCACGGCGGAGACGGGTCTCGCGGCCTAGGCCGTGCCTTTCGGATCTTGCCGGTTCCGCCCGCGTTGTCCGGTGCCGTGCATCGGCGCGTTGGCGGGGCGCCCTTGTACTGGACGTACTCGGGTGCTCCGCCAACGCGGCGAGGTGCGGTGCCGGGCGGCGCGGGTCTGGGGGTACCTCCCAGCGGTAGCTGGGGGAGCCAGATCCGGAAGACACGGCCTGGGCCCGGTCAGCTCTTGAGGCCCGTTGCGATGCGGGCGGCGGCGGCCGCCAGGTGGGCGCGGGCCTCGGCGAGCTGGGCCGGGGTCACGCCGTGGTCGCGGGCCGCGTCGCGGACGTCGTCGCGGAAGCGGTCCAGCAGCCGGTCCAGGTCCCGGGCCGGTTCCGCGGTGGGCGTCAGGTCCTCGGCCCAGCCCGAGCCCGCGGGCCCGGGGGCGGCCGCCCACTCGGGGGCGGGGGCGGGGTGGCCGTTCCCTAGCCAGGCGCCGGCCAGGCTGCCCAGGACGCCGCCGGACTTGGCGAACTGCTCCTGGAGCTGCGCGGCGATCCGCTGTACCTCCTCGCGGGCCCGCTCCTGGGCCTCCTTGGCCTGGCGGCGGGCCTGCTGGGCCTCCTCGCGGGCCCGGCGGCTCTCGTCCTTGGCCCGGCGGGCCTGCTCCTTCCACTCCTGCTTCGCCTTGCGGAACTCCTCCTTGGCCGCCTTCCAGGACTCGTCCTCGAAGTGCGTCGCCGTCGCGGAGGCCGCGGCCCGCATCTCGCGGCGCAGGTCGCCGGCGGCGCCGCGCACGTCGTCCCGGATCTCCGCAGCCAGTTCGGAGACGGAGTCCCGGATCTCCACCTCCAGGTCCGCCAGCTCCCCGACCCGGTCCGCCAGCTCGGCGCGGCCCGCCTCGGTGATGGAGTACACCTTGCGCCCGCCCTCGGTGGCGTGCGTGACCAGCCCCTCGGCCTCCAGCTTGGCCAGCCGCGGGTACACGGTGCCCGCGGAGGGCGCGTACAGCCCCTGGAAGCGCTCCTCCAGCAGCCGGATCACCTCGTACCCGTGGCGGGGCGCCTCGTCCAGCAGTTTGAGGAGGTAGAGGCGGAGACGGCCGTGGGCGAAGACGGGCGGCATGTCAGAGCACCTTCTTGTCGAGCTGGAGGGGAGCGGCGGGGGCCTCCTGCGGGCGGCTCAGCAGGGCGATCGCCCCGGAGACGGTGGTGGCGCGCAGGGTGCCGCTGCCGGCGCCGAGGGTGCCGGTGATCCGCTTGGCGCCGAACTGGCCGGTGACGCGGAGGTCCGCGAAGCCGTTGGAGACGCTGCCGGTGGCGGTGTTGGCCTCGACCTTGGCGTCGGCGGGGTGCGGGAGGCGGATGGCCACCTGGCCGGACACGGAGTTCAGGAAGACGTCCACCGGATCGGCGGCGTCCGGGTCGGGGACGAGGTCGATGAGCATGTCGCCGCTGACCGAGTCGGCCCGTACGCTGCCGGCCGCGCCGTCGACCACCGTCAGGCCGCCGGAGACGGAGTGGAAGGCGAACTCACCGGCGACGGACTGCGCCTCGACACCGCCGGACACCGTCCGCGCCTCCACCCTCCCGGAGAGCCCGACCAGTGTCGCGTCGCCCGAGACCCCGTTGACCTCGGTGCCGCCGGAGATGCCGGACACGAAGGCGGCGGCGCTGACGGTGGCCAGCTGGACGCGGGTGCCGGCGGGGACGGTCAGCGTCACGGTGACGCTGCGCTCCCAGGCCTTGCGGCCGTCCGGGGAGGAGCCGGTCCAGGCCTTCCAGGGCTTGCCCTCGATCCACTTCCGGAATCCCTGGGTGCCGTTCCAGGGGAGGTCCTCGTAGGACAGCGTGAGGGTGCCGCCGTCCTGGACGACGTGCAGCGGCGGCCCGTCGACGGCGGCGACCTCCAGCCGGGCCGGTCCCTCCTCGGCGGCGACCACGTTGACGGTGCCGCCGACGACGCGTACGCGGAGGTCGTGGACCGGCTGCTCGAAGGTGAGCTTCTGCGGTGCGGCGACGGACCACGTCATCTGCTCTGTCATGTGCTGCTCCTCCTCAGGCTGACGCACGCAACATATCGCGTCTTCTGTAGACACGATATATCGCGGCATCCCGAAGTCAAGCACCCCCTTCCTGACGCGCCGGAGGGGCCGAGAACGCCGAACGCCGGCGGGGCTGGATCTCTCCAGCCCCGCCGGCGTTCGGGGTACAGACCCTAGGCCGCCAGCAGCGGGCTTCCGCTGCGGCGGAGCCAGGCCCGGTACGGCGGGGTGCGGAGGGCGGCTTCGCGGTAGGCGGCGCGGAGGTCCTCGAAGACCTCCGCGTGCTCCCCCGGCCGCGTCGCGAGGAGCAGCCGCACCGCCAGCGGGTCCCCCGACAGCGGCCGGATGGCCATGTCGTCCCGCGGTCCGGACGTCGGCTGGCACGGCGCCACCGCCTCGCCGGAGACGATCAGGGAGGTCGCCGTGTGGTAGTCGGCGTGCAGCACGGGCGGGTCGACCCCGGCCCCCGCGAACACCCGCCGCAGGCCGTCCCACTCGCCGTCGACCGAGGGGTCCACCGTCCAGCGGTCCCCGGCCAGGTCCTCTAACGCCACCACCGGCGACCGCGCGGCGGGATGGTCCCGGCTCATGGACACGAACTGCGGCTCCCGTTCCATCAGCACCCGCAGTTCCAGCCCGTCCGGCACCCGCAGCGGGCTGCCCTCGACCTCGTGCACGAAGGCCACGTCCAGCTGGCCGCCCGCCGTCATCCGCAGCAGCGCGTTCGCCGAGACGTCCACCACCAGCGACGTCTCCGTCTCCGGTGCGCGCCGGTGCAGCCGCCGCAGCCAGCCCGGCAGGGCCCGGCTCGCGGTCGAACCGATGCGCAGCCGGGGTCCGCTCGCCGCCGCCCGGGCCTCGGCGACCAGGGCGGCCATGTCCGCGAGCAGCGGGCGCGCCCGCCCCAGGACGGTGCGTCCGAAGGGCGTGGGCCGGCAGCCGGTCCGCTCGCGCAGGAACAGCTCGCCGTCCAGGGCGCGTTCGATCCGGCGCAATTGCGTCGTCAGGGAGGGCTGGCTCACGCCGAGTTGCCGGGCGGCCTTGTGCAGACTGCCGGCGTCCTCGATGGCGCACAGTGCGCGCAGGTGCCTCACCTCGAGCTCCATGACCCGAGGGTAGGCGGGCCCCGCGTGCCGCACCAGCCGCCGATAGCCCCCCGAATCCCGCCATTCTCACGCCAGTTGACCACGGTGCATCTTGCCGAAACCCGGCCGATAGTTCCGCGCTATCGGGCTCTGACATCATCCCCAGGCCCCATCGGCTCCCGCAGACTCCGGTACCGGATGACCCATCCACCCCCCACCGCACCGGCTGAGTAGGAGCCCCCCACATGCGCCACTCCCGCAGGAACATGCTGTCCGCCGCCGCCGTCGGCCTCGGTGTCGCCGCCGCCATCGGCGGTGTCGTCCCCACGGCCGGGGCCGCGACCGCCGCCCCCGCCGGCAGCCCGGCGAGCTACGCCGCGTACGAGCGTTCGGCGGAGAACGAGGCCGCCAACCGGGCCTTCTTCGAGGCCGTGAAGCGTTCGGTCGCCGAGCAGCGGGCCGCGAACCCGGGCGCGCTGGCCGTCACCGTCACCTACAACACCCGCAACGCGCCGAGCTTCCGTACCCAGATAGCCAACTCCACCCGCATCTGGAACGGCTCGGTCGCCAACGTGAAGCTCCAGGAGGTGTCCTCGGGCGGGAACTTCTCCTACTACGAGGGCAACGACTCCCGCGGCTCGTACGCGAGCACGGACGGTCACGGCCGGGGCTACATCTTCCTGGACTACCGGCAGAACCAGCAGTACAACTCGACCCGCGTGACGGCGCACGAGACCGGTCACGTGCTGGGCCTGCCGGACCACTACTCGGGTCCGTGCAGCGAGCTGATGTCGGGTGGCGGCCCGGGCACCTCGTGCACGAACGCCACCCCGAACAGCGCGGAGCGCTCGCGCGTCAACCAGCTGTGGGCCAACGGCCTGGTCGCCTCGGGCCTGGACGCCAAGGGCTAGGGGACCGCCCCCACGGGGACGTAGAGGGCGCAGTCCGGGTTCCGGCAGGGACCCGGACTCCACTCGGGAACGAAGATCCCCAGGGACTTGCGCCGTCGGAGCACCGTCTCCACGGCACGCCCGCAGGCCGGACACGACCGCTGCTCGTGTCCGGCCCGCGGGGCGACCGTCCCGCGCTCGTGCTGCTGCTGTTCACCGGCCATACCTCCACGGTAGGCCGGTTTCGCGCTTCGTGGCGTGCGCGGCCGTCAGCGCTTGACGTCGTACGAGGTGACGACCTGGCCGCCGCCGAGGGCGGTGCACCCGGTGAGCTCCAGGGGGCGCACGCCGAACCCGGCACGGGACATCGGCATGCCGGTCCCGACGACGACGGGGTAGGTCTTGACGATGTACTCGTCGATCTCGTCCATCAGCTGGGCCGCGAGGTCGGCTCCGCCGCACAGCCAGATGCCGAGCCCGTCCCGCGCCTTCATCTCCCGCACCCGGGCGACGAGGTCGCCGCTGATGAGCCGGACGGCGGGGTCCGGCGGGGTGGTGAGGCCGCGGGAGACGACGTACTGCTCGCGCATGTGGTCGTAGGGGCTGGAGACGCCCGCCTTGAGGCCGGTCTCGTAGGTGTTGCGGCCCATGATCACCGTGTCGAAGCGCTTGGGCGCGGCGTCCTTGATGCCGAGCTGCTCGCGTCCGGCGCTGGAGATCGTCTCCGGGTACTCGGCCGTCAGGAGGCCGATGAACTCCGGGTCCACGTAGCGGTAGATGAAATCGGCATCGCCGTCCGGGGCTCCGATGAAGCCGTCGACGGTGGTGGCGATGAAGTACGTCAGCTTGCGCAAGCGATTCTCTTCCGTCAGGGGATGCCGCCGCTCCGGGGCACGCCAACGAAAGTACTTCACTTGAAGTACTTTGCCAAGACCTTTTCCGGGGACGCCCCGTCGCCCGCCCGCTATCCCCGCGGCTTGCGCCACATCGGCCACATCAGCGGCCCCTGGGGCAGCCGCACGGCCTGACCGGTGAACTCCCACCCGAGCCGCTCGTACAACCCCTTGCTGCGCTCGCTGCTCGCCTCCAGGTAGGCCGGTATCCCCTCCCGGTCGCAGCGCTCCAGTACCGGCCGCATCAGCTCGGTGCCCAGCCCCTCGCCCTGCCGGCCGGGCGCGACCGCGATCATCAGCAGGTACTCGTGCTCCTCGGAGGTGGGGTGCACCTCCCCCGTGAGCCGGCCGACCAGCTCGCACCGCTCGTTGTCCGGGTCGGCGACGGCCCGCATCTTCGCCGGCACCTCGTCCTCGCCCTCCGGCTCGCCCGCCGGGATCCGCAGCCACAGCGCCGCCGCCGAGCCGTCCGCCGCGTAGTCGACGCGGCCCTCGGCCAGCGCGACGTCCACGAAGACCCCGAGGAACCTGCCGTGCACGGCGGCCCGGTGCTCGGGATCCGGGAAGACCCAGCTGCTCACCGGGTCGTCGCGGAAGGCCTCGTCCAGCAGGCGCGCGACCGCGTCCCGGTCCGACCGGTCCGCCTGACGTATCTCCAGCACCACGGGTGACACCCTTCACTCACAGGTCAACTGCCGCGAGTGATCCTAGAGTTGCCGCGCCCGCCTGCCGCCTCCCACCCGGGAAAAGGCCTGTTCCGGCGCCCCGCAGCGCCGGAACAGACCGCTCCGCGGCACCGGACCGGGCCGGCGGGCCGCTACTTGGTGCGCCGCGTCACGAACTCCGCGAGCGCCAGCAGCCCGCCCGCCGCCGCGAGGTCGGGCACCGCCCGGGACAGCTCCCGCACCGCCCGGCCCATCCGGTCGGCGGCATGGGCCTGCGCCCAGTCGCGGCCGCCGGCCCGCTCCACCGCCCGGGCCGCGCGGGAGACGTCGCCCTCCTCCAGCGGGCCCGCGTACAGGAGCGCCAGCTCCTCCCCGGCCTCCGTGCCCGAGGTGAGGGCGGCCACGACCGGGAGGGACTTCTTGCGGGCGAGGAGATCGGCCCCGGCGGGCTTGCCGGTGTGCCCGGGGTCGCCCCAGATGCCGATCAGGTCGTCGATCAGCTGGAAGGCCAGCCCCGCCTCCCGCCCGAAGGCGTCCATGGCCTCGACCTCCTCCGGCCCGGCCCCCGCGTACAGGGCGCCCATCGCGCACGCGCAGCCCAGGAGGGCCCCGGTCTTGGCCGTCGCCATGGTCAGGCACTCGTCGAGCGAGACGTGCGCGCGCTCCTCGAAGGCGCAGTCCGCCTGCTGCCCCTCGCACAGCTCGACCACGCAGCCCGCGAGCCGGGCCGAGGCCCGCGCCGAGGCCGGGTGCGGGTCCTCGGCGAGCAGCCGCAGCGCGAGCGCCATCATGGCGTCGCCCGCGAGGATCGCGGGCGGGGTGCCGAAGACGGTCCAGGCGGTCGGCCGCCCGCGGCGGCGGAGGTCCCGGTCGATGATGTCGTCGTGCAGCAGCGTGAAGTTGTGCGCGAGTTCCACGGCCGCCGCGGCCCGTACGGCGCCCCGGACGGCCTGCGCGGGCGCGCCCAGGGCCTGTGCCGAGGCGAGCACGAGCGCGGGCCGGATGGCCTTGCCCGCGCCGCCGGCGCCGGGGCCGCCGTCCTCGCCTTCCCAGCCGAAGTGGTACATCGCCACCCGGCGCATGGCCGCGGGCAGGCCCTCGACGGCCCGCCGGAGTTCCGGGTCGACCGTCTCCCTCGCCGCTTCCAGCAGGGCCGCCGCTTCCTGCCCCTCGCCCGCGACGACGGTGCCGGCGGTGCCGGCGGTGTCCGCGGTCACCGGTCCCAGCGGCCGATCTCGACGTTCTCCAGGACGCCGAGCGCGTCCGGCACCAGGACGGCGGCGGAGAAGTAGGCGGTGACCAGGTAGGAGATGATCGCCTGGTCGTTGATCCCCATGAAGCGCACGGACATGCTCGGCTCGATCTCGTCGGGCAGGCCCGGCTGGTGGAGGCCGATGACGCCCTGCTCCTCCTCGCCGGTGCGCATGCACAGGATGGAGGTCGTACGGGCCGCGGTGACCGGGATCTTGGTGGAGGGGAAGATCGGCACGCCCCGCCAGGCCGTCACCCGGGTGCCGGCGACGTCGACCGTCTCGGGGTAGAGCCCGCGCTTGTTGCACTCGCGGCCGAAGGCGGCGATGGCCTCGGGGTGCGCGAGGAACAGCTTGGAGTCGCGCCGCATGCCGAGCAGGGCGTCGAAGTCGTCCGGAGTGGGCGCGCCGTCGTGGGGCTGGATGCGCTGGTCGTAGTCGGCGTTGTGGAGCAGGCCGAACTCCGGGTTGTTGAGCATCTCGTGCTCCTGGCGCTCGCGCAGCGCCTCGACCGTGAGCCGCAGCTGCTGCTCGGTCTGGTTCATCGGGTGGTTGTAGAGGTCGGCGACGCGGGTGTGGACGCGCAGGACCGTTTGTGCAATGGAGAGTTCGTACTCGCGCGGACGGGGTTCGTAGTCGGCGAAGGCGCGGGGGAGGACGGCCTCGCCGACGTGGCCGGCGGAGAGCTCGATCGCGGCCTCGCCGTACGGGTTGGTGGGCCGGGCCGGCCGGGTGCGTACGCGGTCCACGTGTGCCCGCAGCGAGTCGGCGCGGTCGGCGAGGAGCTGGAAGTCCTCGCGGGCCAGCACGAGGGCCGTACCGGGGGTGGCCGCGCGGGCGGTGTACTCCCAGATGGCCGCCCCGTCGGTGAGGGAGGCCTCGCCGAAGTAGGCGCCGTCGGCGACGGTCCGCAGGACGGCGTCCTCGCCGTAGGGGCCGGGGCCGATCTGTTCGACGCGGCCGTGGGCGAGCAGGAAGACCTGGTCGGAGGGGCTGCCGAAGGAGGTGAGCTCCTGTCCGGCCTCGAAGTCGACCTGCCGGCAGCGGGCTGCGAGTTCGGTGAGGACCTCCGCGTCGTCGTAGTCGCGCAGCAGCGGCAGCTCGCCGAGTTCGGCCGGGATGACCTGCACGCGGGAGCCGGTCTTGACGAACTCGACGACGCCGTTGCCGACGGTGTGGCTGAGGCGGCGGTTGACCCGGTAGGTGCCGCCCTGCACCGGGACCCACGGGAGGGTCTTCAGCAGCCAGCGGGAGGTGATCTCCTGCATCTGCGGCGCGGACTTGGTCGTGGTTGCCAAGTTCCGCGCGGCCGCGGTCCCCAGACTGCTCTGCGGCGTCCGGGATTCGGCTTCGGAACCTGCCTGGACCGACATGTATTTCCTTCCGATCACTCCATGATGTGCGGGACGGAAGCCTTCCAGTGCGCTGTGTGGCCGGGCCACTACACAAACGGGTGGGACTGGCGCCGACGGACCGGGGCATGCTCAAAGGTTCAACTGCTTCACGTTTCCTCCTCGGGACCCGACCCGTTCCGGCCATCCCGCGCGCCCGGCCGCTCCGCGGCGCACGCCGCCCGTTCTTAATTTGTATCTGCGATGCCAGTTTTCTACGCTGGGCCCATGCGGCTGACGCGATTCACGGACCTGGCGCTGCGCGTGCTCATGCGCCTGGCCGTCGAGGACACGGACCTCCCCACCACCCGCGAGGTGGCGGCGACCATGGAGGTCCCGTACACCCACACCGCCAAGGTGGTCGCCAGGCTGCAGCATCTCGGACTGGTCGAGGCCCGGCGCGGCCGCGGCGGCGGGCTCGCGCTCACCGCCGCCGGGCGCACCGCGTCGGTGGGCGGGGTGGTGCGGGAGCTGGAGGGCGCCGGCGACGTCGTGGACTGCGACGGGGCCACCCCGTGCCCGCTGCGCGGGGCCTGCGTCCTGCGCGGGGCGCTGCGCCGGGCCCAGGAGGCGTTCTTCGCCGCGCTGGACCCGCTCACGGTGGACGAGCTGGTGGCGGCCCCCACGGGGCCCCTGCTGCTGGGCATTTCGAGCGGTGGCGGCCGAGTGGCCGATTGACCACGCCCGCCGGCCCGCCTTCGAACGGATCTCCGGATGGCGACGGGCCGCCCCCGAGCCCTTTAATACGAATCTGCGATACCAATTAAGCGAGGAGCCGCCATGCTGTCGGAGAAGTCGACCGCGACCGTACGCGCCACCCTGCCCGCCGTCGGGGCCGCCATCACGGACATCACGGAGCTGTTCTACGCGAAGCTCTTCGCGGCACACCCGGCCCTGCTCCGGGACCTGTTCAACCGGGGCAACCAGAACGCCGGGCTCCAGAAGCAGGCCCTCGCCGGCTCCATCGCCGCCTTCGCCACCCACCTCGTGGACCACCCGGACACCCGCCCCGACGTGATGCTGAACCGCATCGCCCACAAGCACGCCTCGCTCGGCGTCACCCGCGAGCAGTACCCGGTGGTCCACCGGCACCTGTTCGAGGCCATCGCCGAGGTCCTCGGCGAGGCCCTCACCCCCGAGGTCGCCGAGGCCTGGGACGAGGTGTACTGGCTGATGGCGAACGCCCTGATCGCCGCCGAGGAGCGGCTCTACGCCGAACGGCAGGTGCTCGCCGGGGACGTCTGGCGGCAGTGGACGGTGGCCGCGCGGGTCGAGGAGACGGCGGACTGCACCACCTTCCACCTGGTCCCCGCCGACGGTGCCCCGGCCCCCGGCTTCAAGCCCGGACAGTACGTCTCCGTCCAGGTCGGCCTCCCCGACGGCGCCCGCCAGATACGCCAGTACAGCCTCTCCAGCTCCCCCGGCTCCCCGGTCCGCGCGATCACCGTCAAGCGGGTCCACGGCCCGGCCGCCGGCGGCGGCCCCGACGGCGAGGTCTCCCACCACCTCCACGCCCGGGTCCGCCCCGGCGACACCCTGCGCGTCTCCGCCCCGTACGGGGACCTGGTGCTCCAGGACACGGACGCGCCGGTCCTGCTCGCCTCGGCGGGCATCGGCTGCACGCCCATGCTGTCGATGCTGGAACACCTGGCCGAAACCGGGCACACCGGCCGGGTCACCGTGGTGCACGCCGACCGCAGCCCCGCCGACCACGCCCTGCGCTCGGACCACCGCGCCCTGACCCACAAGCTCACCGACGCCACGGCCCGCTTCTGGTACGAATCCGGCGCCGAGGCGGGCGACTCCACCGGCCTCGTCGACCTCGCCGCCATCCCGGTCACCCCCGGCACCAGGGCGTATCTGTGCGGGCCGCTCCCCTTCATGCGGTCGGTGCGCGCCCAACTGATCGCCAAGGGCGTCCGGGCCCGCGACGTCCACTACGAGGTGTTCGGACCGGACCTGTGGCTGGCCCAGGCCTGACGGCCGGCCCGCACCGGCGTGGCACGCGGTCCCGCGCGACGACTGGCCGAAATACGCCCTATCCCCGGAAGGCCCGCCTCCACTACACCGTTAAGTAACCGGACGAACACATACGGTGAAAGGAGGCGGCCATGTCCGCACCCATGTCCGCTGACCGGTTCATCCAGGCGCTGCGCGCCGAAGGCCTGACCGTCGTGGAGGTAGGCGCCTGGCGCACCCGCAACCGCAACCACAAGGGCCCCTGGGGGCCGGTACACGGGGTGATGATCCACCACACCGTCACGCACGGCACCGCGTACACCGTCCAGCTCTGCCGCGACGGCGACTCCGCCCTGCCCGGCCCCCTCTGCCACGGCGTCATCGCCAAGGACGGCCGGGTCCACCTCGTCGGCTACGGCCGCACCAACCACGCCGGCGCGGGCGACTCCGACGTCCTGGCGGCCGTGATCGCCGAGAAGCGGCTGCCGCCCGACCACCACGCCGACACCGACGGAAACCGGTACTTCTACGGCTTCGAGTGCGAGAACCTCGGCGACGGCGAGGACCCCTGGCCGCCCGCCCAGCTCGACGCCATCGCCCGCGCGGCCGCCGCCGTCTGCCGGGTCCACGGCTGGGGCGCCCGCTCGGTCATCGGCCACCGCGAATGGCAGCCCGGCAAGGTCGACCCCAGGGGCTTCACCATGGACTGGCTGCGCGACCGCGTCGCCGACCGCCTCAAGTGACCGCGGCCCCACCACCCCTGCCCCGCCCCGCACCCGGCCCGACAATGGACGGGTGACCCACCCCGAACTGCGCCCCCGCCCGCCGTCCCCCCTCGTCGAGGCGGCCGACGAACGCTTCGCCGCGTACGGGGTACGGCTCCTGCTCAAGCGGGACGACCTGGTCCACCCGGAGCTGCCCGGCAACAAATGGCGCAAGCTCGCGCCGAACCTCCGGGCAGCGCTGGAAACGGGCCACGACCGGCTCGCCACCTTCGGCGGCGCCTACTCCAACCACCTCCGGGCCACCGCGGCCGCCGGCCGGCTGCTCGGCCTGGAGACGGTCGGCATCGTCCGGGGCGACGAGCTGGCCGGGCGCCCCCTCAACGACTCCCTGGCCCGCTGCGCCGCCGACGGCATGCGGCTGCACTTCGCCACCCGCTCCGAGTACCGCCGCAAGGCCGACCCGGACACCCGGGACCGCCTGCTGGCCGCCGCCGGGGCCGCGGGGGCGTACGTGGTCCCCGAGGGCGGCAGCAACGCCCTCGCCCTCCTGGGCTGCGCGGAACTGGGCCGCGAGCTGCGCGGGGCGTCCGACGTGGTGGCGGTGGCCTGCGGTACGGGCGGCACCCTGGCCGGACTCGCGGCCGGACTCGCCCCCGGCCAGCGGGCCCTGGGCGTACCGGTCCTGGCCGGGGGCTTCCTCGGCGCGGAGATACGTTCCCTCCAGGCGGCCGCCTTCGGCGGCCCGGCCGGCGACTGGACCCTGGCGGAGGGCTTCGACCACGGGGGCTACGCCCGCGTCCCGGCCGCCCTCGACGCGTTCGCGGCCGACTTCGGGGCCCGGCACGGGCTCCCGGTGGAGCGGATCTACGTCGCGAAGCTCCTCTGGGCCCTGCACGCCCTCACCGCCGCCGGCTCCTTCCCCCGGGGCACGACCCTGACCGCCGTCATCACGGGCCACCCGTAGCCCCCGCCGGGGCGGGAATCAGCCCGACTCCTCCCGGTAGGCCGCGGCCTCCTCCAGGTCCAGGCGGCGCAGCAGCGCGCGGAGCATCTCGTCGTCGATGCGGCGGCGGTCGCGCAGGGAGACGAAGACCTCCCGCTCGGCCGCGATCATCTCCCGGGCCAGCCGCCGGTACACGTCGTCCGCCGACTCCCCCGTCACCGGGTTGACCTCGCCCAGCCGCTCCCAGACCGCGTTGCGGCGCCGCTCCAGGACCGTCCGCAGCCGGTCCGCCAGCGGCGGCGGCAGGGTGTCGTTCTCCGGCCGCTCCAGCAGCTCCGTCAGCCGCTCCTCCGCCGCCCGCGAGGCCTCGCTCTGCGCCTGCGCCTCCGCGAGGGTCTCCGCCTGCACGTCCCGCGGCGGCAGCTTCAGCACCCTGATCAGGGGCGGCAGGGTCAGGCCCTGGACGACCAGGGTGCCGATGACGGTCGTGAAGGTGAGGAACAGGATCAGGTTGCGGTGCGGCACCTCCATCGGCACGGAGAACGCGATGGCCAGCGAGACGACACCGCGCATCCCGGCCCATCCGACGACCGTCGGGGACTTCCAGTCCGTCTCCGGCTCCCGGTGCCGGATCCGCTCCGACACCCACCTCGGCACGAAGGTCGCCGGGAACACCCACACGAAGCGCGCCGCCACCACCGCGAGGAACACCGCGACGGCGTACCAGGCCGCGACCACCCCCTCGTACTCCCCCAGCCCCTTGAGGACCACCGGCAGCTGGAGCCCGATCAGCGCGAAGACCACCGACTCCAGCACGAAGGCGACCACCTTCCACACGGCCTCCTCCTGGAGCCGCGTCGCGAAGTCGACCTGCCAGTTGCGGTGGCCCAGGTACAGCCCGACGACCACCACGGCCAGCACCCCCGACGCGTGCACCCGCTCCGCCGCCGCGTACGCCACGAACGGGATCAGCAGCGACAGGGTGTTCTGCAGCAGCGGCTCCCGCAGCCGCTTGCGCAGCCAGTGGATGGGGACCATCAGCAGCAGGCCCACCCCGACCCCGCCGACCGACGCCAGCAGGAACTCCGCGACCCCGCCCGCCCAGCCGGCGCTGACGCCGATCGCCGCGGCCAGCGCCACGTTGTAGGCGGTGATGGCGGTGGCGTCGTTCACCAGGGACTCGCCCTGCAGGATCGTCGTGATCCGGTTCGGCAGCCCCAGCCGCCGCGCGATGGCCGTCGCCGCCACCGCGTCCGGCGGCGCGACGACCGCGCCCAGCACCAGTGCCACGGGCAGCGACAGGCCCGGCACCAGCAGGTAGGCCACGTAGCCGACGGCGAGCGTGGCGAAGAGCACGTAGCCCACCGACAGCAGCGCGATCGGCCGTACGTTGGCCCGCAGGTCCAGGTACGAGCTGTCCACCGCCGCCGTGTGCAGCAGCGGCGGGAGCAGCAGCGGCAGCACGATGTGCGGGTCGAGGGCGTACGAGGGCACCCCCGGCACGTAGGCTGCGATCAGACCCGCGGCGACCAGCAGCAGCGGGGCCGGTACGGGCGTGCGCCGGGCGACACCCGCCACGGCGGCGCTCCCGGCGATCAGCGCCACCAGCGGCAATACCTCCATCGAAGATCCATCCCCATCCGTCGTCACCGTCGTCGCGCCCGCACCCCGGCCGTAACCTGGCCATCATGAGCGAGTGCACCCACGTTGCCGAACTGCCGCGCCCCGAGCCGGTCCCGCATGCGTTGACCTGCCCCGAATGTGAAGTCCTCGGCAGCCATCCGGTACAGCTGCGCATGTGCCTCGGCTGCGGGTTCGTGGGGTGCTGCGACTCCTCCCCGCACCGGCACGCCACCGCGCACCACCGGGAGAGCGGCCACCCGGTGATGCGGAGCTTCGAACCGGGCGAAACCTGGCGCTGGTGTTTCGTCGACGGTTCCATCGTCTGAGGACTGGTCTTCGACCGGGAAAGGCCGAAGGTTCGATCCGCGGCAGCGGGGTAGGTCAAACCTCCGCCGGTTCCCCCGAATTGGGCCCGCAGACCCCTAGCCACTGTGCGTACTCGTGGATTTACCATCAGTCACCGCACATGGCGGGGTCGGCCCGGTCGCTCCCAGCGGGCGCCATGAGGGGTGCCGCGACACGATCGCCCGGATCGCGATAGCGTCACCGGCGAACAGAGCTCGTACCACCTTGGAGGTGAGGGTGTCCCAGATCGCAGGCGAACCCGGGACCCAGGACTTCGTGGAAGTCCGGCTGCCGGCTGCGGGTGCCTACCTGTCGGTGCTGCGCACGGCCACGGCCGGTCTCGCGGCACGTTTGGACTTCACCCTCGACGAGATCGAGGACCTCCGCATCGCGGTGGACGAGGCCTGCGCGATCCTGCTCCAGCAGGCCGTGCCGGGCTCCGTCCTCAGCTGCGTCTTCCGGCTGATCGACGATTCGCTGGAAGTGACCGTCTCCGCCCCGACCACGGACGGGCGGGCGCCGGAGCGCGACACGTTCGCGTGGACGGTCCTGTCGGCCCTGGCCGGCAAGGTCGAGGCGACGGTCGAGGACAACAAGACAGTGAGCATCAGCCTCTACAAACAGCGCGGCGCGGGGCCAGGCCCGGCGTGAGCGGCGGGGAGATCCCGGTGCGGGGCGGGGATCGGCCCCGGGTGAGGCACGAGGTCGACGGCGGCATCCCGGAGCAGCAGCACGCCCGGCCGCACCCGGCTGACGCGGATGCGGAAGACGGCTTTTTGGACTCGGCGGAGCGACGGGCGGGCCCTATGAGCGAGAACCAGCACGACCAACCACAGCCCCCGGAGGCAGCGGCCCCGGAGGTACCGGAGGCGCCTGTGGCGCTGCCGGATCCGCGGGACCGCAGCGGCGCGCGGGCCCTGTTCTTCGAGCTGCGCCGGCTGCCCGAGGGATCACCCGAGCGGGCGGAGCTGCGCAACCGGCTGGTGCGGATGCACCTGCCGCTGGTCGAGCACCTGGCGCGGCGGTTCCGCAACCGCGGCGAGCCGCTGGACGACCTGACCCAGGTCGCCACCATCGGCCTGATCAAGTCGGTGGACCGGTTCGACCCCGACCGCGGGGTCGAGTTCTCCACGTACGCCACCCCCACCGTGGTGGGCGAGATCAAGCGGCACTTCCGCGACAAGGGCTGGGCGGTACGCGTGCCCCGGCGGCTGCAGGAGCTGCGGCTCTCGCTGACCACGGCCACGGCGGAGCTGTCCCAGCAGCACGGCCGGTCCCCGACGGTGCACGAGCTGGCCGAGCGGCTGGGGATCTCCGAGGAGGAGGTGCTGGAGGGGCTGGAGTCGGCCAATGCCTACAGCACGCTCTCCCTGGACGTGCCGGACACCGACGACGAGTCGCCGGCGGTCGCGGACACCCTCGGCTCTGAGGACGAGGCGCTGGAGGGCGTCGAGTACCGGGAGTCCCTCAAACCACTGCTGGAGGGACTGCCGCCGCGGGAGAAGCGGATCCTGCTGCTGCGCTTCTTCGGCAACATGACCCAGTCGCAGATCGCGCAGGAGGTCGGCATCTCGCAGATGCACGTGTCCCGGCTGCTGGCCCGCACCCTGGCCCAGCTCCGGGAGAAGCTCCTGGTCGAGGAGTAGGCGCAGACGGAAGAGGGCCCGGCGGCCGCCGGGCCCGCTAGCGGGCCCGGCCGCCCGGGCCGATGCCCAGGGCCTCGGTCGCCGTCGGGTTCACCAGCAGCGCGGCGACGGCCACCGCGGCCAGGGCCAGGGCCACGGCGGCCGCGGTCATCGCCCCGCCGGTGGTCCACAGGGTCCAGGCCACCGGCAGTGCCATCAGCTGGGTGATCAGCGCGGGCCCGCGGCTCCAGCGGCGGCCCAGGCGCAGCCCGCGCGCCGCGACCAGCGGGAGCGCGGCGAGGGCGAGCAGGGTGATTCCGCCGGTCTCGGCCTGCTGCGGGGAGTCGGGGTCCCCGGCGATGCCGACGAACAGCATGTAGACGCCGAGCCCGGCCAGGGCCAGGCCCTCCAGCGCGGTCAGCGCGGCGGCGGCGGTCAGCCGGCCCGGCAGCGCTGCGGGCTCGGGGGCGGCGGGGGCTTGGGGGGTCGGCTTCTTGCTCACCCCAGCAGGGTAGCCGCGCGCCTGGGCACCCGGACGGTACGGCCGGTATGGGCCGCATATGGAGGGGTGGGTACTCTGGCGACCATGCGTGCTCTTCTCGTGGCCAACCCTGCAGCGACGACCACCAGTGCGCGCACGCGCGACGTCCTGACCCACGCCCTGGCCAGCGAGATGAAGCTGGAGGCGGTGACCACCGAGTACCGGGGGCACGCCCGCGACCTGGGGCGCAGGGCCGCGCGGGAGGGTGTCGACCTGGTGGTGGCGCTCGGCGGCGACGGCACCGTCAACGAGGTGGTCAACGGACTGCTGCACGAGGGGCCCGACCCGGAGGGGCTGCCGGGCCTGGCCGTGGTCCCGGGCGGTTCCACGAACGTGTTCGCCCGCGCGCTCGGGCTGCCGAACGACTCGGTCGAGGCCACGGGCGCCCTGCTGGACGCGCTGCGGGAGAAACGCCGGCGGACGGTCGGGCTGGGACTGGCGTCCGGCGTCCCGGGGACCGAGGACGAGTCGGTGCCGGAGCGCTGGTTCACGTTCTGCGCCGGCTTCGGATTCGACGCGGGTGTGGTGGGACGGGTCGAGCAGCAGCGCGAGCGCGGCAAGCGGTCCACCCACGCGCTGTACGTGCGGCAGCTGATGCGCCAGTTCTGGGAGGAGCCCAACCGGCGGCACGGCACGATCACGCTGGAGCAGCCCGGCGCGGATCCGGTGACGGACCTGGTGCTGTCGATAGTCTGCAACACCTCGCCCTGGACGTATCTGGGGAACAAGCCCCTTTACGCCTCTCCGGAGGCGTCCTTCGATACCGCACTTGACGTACTGGCGCTCGACCGTTTGTCAACTCCGGCCGTGGCCCGGTACGCGACACAGCTCCTGACCTCGACTCCTGAGCGGGGCCCGCACGGCAAGCACGCGGTGTCTCTGCACGATCTGACGGACTTCACCTTGCATTCGAAGGTTCCGCTCCCATTCCAGATGGACGGAGATCACCTCGGACTGCGCACCAGCGTTCGGTTCACAGGCGTACGCCGTGCACTGCGTGTGATTGTGTGAGTGGAAGGGCCCAAAGTCCTTTCAGTCGAACGTTTACACGCCAGTCCACCCCCAGGAACTAGGGCTGTGACCTAGTAGACACCGACGAATCCAAAAAAACTTTCCGGAAGGGGTTGTATCCCCGTCCGAGGTTTGCGAATCTCTACATGGCGATCGGGACAGCCCGCAGAACCCGGCACCCACACAGAGCGCCAGAACCCCACCACGAATCTTCGGACCGCACCAGGCAACTGGGCGTCGGCCCTTCCCTCACGGGGGGATTCGTGAAAGCGTTCACATTCACAAGCAACCTGCCCGCAATACAAGGAGATGGAGCAGCCATGGACTGGCGTCACAACGCCGTTTGCCGCGAGGAAGACCCGGAACTCTTCTTCCCCATCGGCAACACCGGTCCTGCGCTGCTGCAGATCGAGGAAGCCAAGGCCGTCTGCCGCCGCTGCCCCGTGATGGAGCAGTGCCTGCAGTGGGCGCTCGAGTCCGGCCAGGACTCCGGCGTCTGGGGCGGTCTCAGCGAGGACGAGCGCCGCGCCATGAAGCGCCGCGCCGCTCGCAATCGGGCGCGTAACGCCACCGCCTGACATCGACTTTCGAGCCTCGAGCCGCAGCGCGTAGTACCTCACAAAGCGCTCAGCAACGTGCTCTTGAGCCCCGGACCGGGAACCACCGGTCCGGGGCTCAGTGCTGTGCGGGCACGGTACGGCCGGACGGCCCGTCACTCTCGGTGACGGGCCGTCCGGCCGTCCGTCCTACTTCTGCGGGCTGGCGGGTACGTCGAGGACGACCCGGGTGCCGCGCGGCTCGGCCCGGACCATGTCGAAGGTGCCGCCGAGTTCGCCCTCCACGAGGGTCCGGACGATCTGCAGCCCGAGGTTGCCGGCCCGCTGGGGGTCGAAGCCCTCGGGCAGGCCGCAGCCGTCGTCGACGACGGTGATCAGCAGCCGGGAGTCGGTGCGGCCGCTGCCGGAGCGACTGGCCGACACCTCCACGGTGCCGCCCTCCCCGTGCGTGAAGGCGTGTTCCAGGGCGTTCTGGAGGATCTCGGTCAGCACCATCGACAGCGGAGTGGCGACCTCGGCGTCCAGGATCCCGAACCGGCCGAGGCGCCGGCACTCCACCCGGCCGGGCGAGATCTCGGCGACCATCGCGATCACCCGGTCGGCGATCTCGTCGAACTCGACCCGCTCGTCGAGGTTCTGGGAAAGGGTCTCGTGCACGATCGCGATCGAACCGACGCGGCGCACCGCCTCGTTGAGCGCCTCGCGCGCCTGGGGCGAATCCATGCGCCGGCCCTGGAGCCGCAAGAGGGCGGCCACGGTCTGGAGGTTGTTCTTCACCCGGTGGTGGATCTCCCGGATGGTGGCGTCCTTGGTGATCAGTTCACGTTCGCGACGGCGCAGTTCGGTGACGTCGCGGCACAGGACGAGGGAGCCGATGCGGGTCCCCTTGGGCTTGAGCGGGATGGCGCGCAGCTGGATGACGCCGCCGTTGCCCTCGACCTCGGTCTCGCGCGGCGCCCAGCCGCTGGCGAGCTTGACGAGGGCCTCGTCCACCGGGCCCCGGGAGGGGGCGAGTTCGGCGGTGGTGGTGCCCAGGTGCTGGCCGACGAGGTCGGCGGCGAGGCCGAGGCGGTGGTAGGCGGAGAGCGCGTTCGGGGACGCGTACGTCACCACGCCGTCGGCGTCGAGGCGGATCAGACCGTCGCCGACGCGCGGGGAGGCGTCCATGTCGACCTGCTGCCCCGGAAAGGGGAAGGCGCCCGCGGCGATCATCTGGGCGAGGTCGGAGGCGGACTGGAGGTAGGTCAGCTCCAGCCGGCTCGGTGTACGCACAGTGAGCAGGTTGGTGTTGCGCGCGATCACGCCGAGGACGCGCCCCTCTCGGCGGACGGGGATCGACTCGACGCGGACCGGCACCTCCTCGCGCCACTCCGGGTCGCCCTCGCGCACGATGCGGCCCTCGTCGAGGGCGGCGTCGAGCAGCGGGCGGCGGCCGCGCGGGACCAGGTGGCCGACCATGTCGTCCTGGTAGGAGGTGGGGCCGGTGTTGGGCCGCATCTGCGCCACGGAGACGTAGCGGGTGCCGTCGAGGGTGGGGACCCAGAGCACGAGGTCGGCGAAGGAGAGGTCGGAGAGCAGCTGCCACTCCGAGACCAGCAGGTGCAGCCACTCCAGCTCGGTTTCACTGAGAGCGGTGTGCTGGCGTACGAGGTCGTTCATGGAGGGCACCTTGCGAGCGTACCCCGGGTACGAGGATGACTTTCCCCACCACGAATACTCAGGAGTATCCAGGAGGGGCAGACTCCGCGTACTGTTGGAGGAAGTGACGGGTCAGTAGTCCCCGCACTTGGATGGACAGGACAGATTGGTCTAGTCCACAATTGGGTTTCACGCTTCCGCCCTCCCCGCACAGGAGGACGGATCGAGGTGGCCGCGCGTTCTGCCCTGACCGCGCGGGTTCACCTCCCCAACGGCCGCCGGGCACCGCACACCCTACGGCCGTGAGTACTCCGGGCTACGGTGCCGGGTGGGTTGAGGGTCCCGCCCTGCACCGTGGCCCAGAGGAAATCGCCTCTCGTGCGGATTTCCCCCGGCGGAATTCCCCGCGCGGATTCCGGTTTCCGGTTACCGGACGCCCATTACCCGTTACCCGCCACCCGGCTCCTCGCCCGTCGCCTGGCGCGGCCAGGCCAGCAGCGCCCGCTCCGCGACGGCCTCCAGCTCCTCCCGGCTCGCCCCGTCGCGCGACTGCTGCGACATCCCCTGGAGCACCGCCCCGGCGAAGCGGGCCAGCGCCCGCGCGTCCGTACCGGGCGGCAGCTCGCCGCTCGCGATGTCGGCCCTGATGCGGCTCTCGAACAGGTCCAGGTTGGCGTTGCGGCGCTCGCGCAGGGCCTCGGCCACCTCCTCCGAGGTGGTGTTGGCGGCCGCGCTGATCACCATGCAGCCCGGCGGGTGGGCGGGGTCGGTGTAGATCTCGGCGGCCTCGCGCAGGATGCGGCCGATGGCCGCGGCGGCGGTGGGCTCCTCGGCGAGCGCCACGCTCGCGAAGTCCCCGTACCGGCTGCCGTAGACCACCACGACCTCGTCGAAGAGCTTGCGCTTGTCGCCGAAGGCGGCGTAGAGGCTGGGCGCGCCGATGCCCAGGTTGCGGGTCAGGTCCGCGATGGACGTGGTCTCGTAGCCCTGCTCCCAGAAGGTGAGCATCGCCTTGTCGAGGGCGGCGGCCCGGTCGAAGGAGCGGGGCCTGCCGCGCTGTCCTGTCACCATGGGCGTCATTCTATAGCGGCCGCTATGGAATCTGGTACGGTCCCTTTCTGTAGCGACCGTTAGCGAATCAGGGAGGGGGCGCGTCATGGGCGTGCTCAAGGGGAAGACGGCACTGGTCACGGGCGGCGGCCGGGGCATCGGCAGGGCCGTCGCCGAACGGCTGGCGCGGGACGGGGCGCTGGTCGCGGTGCACTACGGGCACAACGAGGCGGCCGCGAAGGAGACCGTCGCGGCGATCGAGGCGGCCGGGGGCCGCGCCTTCGCCCTCGGGGCGGAGCTGGGGGTGCCGGGCGACGCGCAGGCGCTGTGGGCCGCGTACGAGGCCCACCCCGCGCACACCGCGCGGGTGGACGTCCTGGTGAACAACGCCGGGGCGGCGGCCTTCGCGGGCATCGGGGACACGGACGAGGAGACCTACGAGCGGGTGCAGGCCCTCAACGCACGGGCCCCGTTCTTCGTGATCAAGCACGGGCTGGAGCGGCTGGCGGACGGGGGCCGGATCGTGAACGTGACCGGCACCCCGGACATCGCCCTGCCGGCGATCCTGGCCACGGTCATGGCCAAGGGCGCGGTGAACGCGCTGACGGTGTCCCTGGCCGCCGCGCTCGCGCCGCGCGGTATCACGGTGAACTCGGTGGGCCCCGGCATCACGGAGACCGACCTCAACGCGGCCTGGCTGGCCGATCCGGCGGCCCGGGCGCACGCCGCGTCCCGGTCGGTCTTCAACCGGGTGGGCACGCCGGAGGAGGTCGCGGACGTGGTGGCCTTCCTGGCCTCCCCGGACTCCCGCTGGGTCACCGGCCAGCACCTCTCCGCCACGGGCGGCCTGCAACTGGCCCTGCTGTAGCCCCCGGGGGCGGGGCGGGGGTGCCTGCGGCGCCACTCCCCGCCCCACCCTTCGCCCGTTCCCACCGGCGGGGCTGTATGCAGCCCCGCCTGGGGGCACCTCCCAGCGGTAGCTGGGGGAGTTCGAGCCGCGGGTCCGGGCGGAGCCCCGGTTCTTCAGCCCCGCCTGGGGGCACCTCCCAGCGGTAGCTGGGGGAGTTCGAGGCGCGGGTCCGGGCGGAGCCCGGGGAACGGGCGAAGGGCGGGTAGGGGACCAGCCCCGCGCAGCGGCTCCGCAGGCCGGGCGGAAGGCCGGGGATGGCGGGACGATGGATGTGCCGGAGGTCCGCCGCGGGCGGGCCCGCTCTGCTAGATTGGTCTATACCACAACCCCGCACACCACTCAGATCGGCAGGCCCAGCGTGGAAGTTGTCATCGTCCCGGACGCCACGGCAGGCGGCGAGCTCATCGCGGAGGCCATGGCCGCCCTGCTCCGCCGCAAGCCCGACGCCCTGCTCGGCGTGGCGACCGGCTCTACCCCGCTGCCCATCTACGAAGCCCTCGCGGCGAAGGTCCGGGCCGGCGAGGCCGACGCCTCCGCGGCCCGGATCTGCCAGCTCGACGAGTACGTCGGCCTGCCGGCCGGGCACCCGGAGTCCTACCGCGCCGTGGTGCTCCGCGAGGTCGTCGAGCCCCTCGGCCTGACCGAGGCCTCCTTCATGGGCCCCGACGGCTCCGCCGAGGACGTCCAGGCCGCCTGCGAGGCGTACGACGCGGCCCTCGCCGCCGCCGGCGGGGTGGACCTCCAGCTGCTGGGCATCGGCACCGACGGGCACATCGGCTTCAACGAGCCCTGCTCCTCGCTGGCCTCCCGCACCCGCATCAAGACGCTGACGGAGCAGACCCGCGTGGACAACGCGCGCTTCTTCGACGACGACATCGACCAGGTGCCGCACCACGTCATCACCCAGGGCATAGGCACCATCCTCGACGCCCGCCACCTGGTCCTGCTGGCCACCGGCGAGGGCAAGGCCGAGGCCGTCGCGCAGACCGTCGAGGGCCCGCTGTCCGCGCTGGTGCCGGCCTCTGCGCTGCAGCTGCACCGGCACGCGACCGTCGTCGTGGACGAGGCGGCCGCCTCCAAGCTGAAGCTGGCCGACTACTTCCGCCAGACCTACGCCGCCAAGCCGTCCTGGCAGGGTCTGTAACCCCGGACACCGGGCGAACGAGAAGGCCGGGCCCCCCTCCACGGGGGCCCGGCCTTCTCGTGTCCCGGGCGCGGCCGGTCCCGCGCGCGGTCTCAGGCGCGGCCGGCGATGACCTCGGCCGCGGCCCGCCCGCAGACGCGGGAGGCGCCGTGCGTGGCGACGTACAGCGCCCCGCGCGGCTCGGCGCGCGGCAGTCCCATCTCCACGACCACGGTGTCCGGCCTGGCCGCGACCAGCGCGTCCAGGATCGCGGTCATCCACGGGTGGCGGTGCGCGTCGCGGACCACCGCCACGACGGTGCGCTCCCCCGCGTCCGCCAGCACGTCGGCGGCGGCACAGCCCTCGGGGTAGACCCCCGAGCCGGTCCCCGGGAGCAGCTCGGCCAGCTCCGCGGCCACCCCCCACGGGGTCTCGTCGCCGACCGCGATGTTCGCGACGGGCGCGAGGGTGGCGACGTACGGGGCGGTGACCGGGGCGGCCTTCCCCGAGACGGCCACCGCGCGGCGGGCCGCCGTCAGGCCGATGCCGGACGCGCCGCTCCCCTCCCGCGGCGCGTCCGGGCGGGACCGGAGGGTCCAGTCGGCGAGGGCGCGGACCCGGGCGGCGGCGTCGGCGAGCCGCTCCTCCGGGAGGACGCCCTCGCGTACGGCGGCGACCAGCGCGTCGCGCAGGCGCAGCACGGTCGCCTCGTCGGCGAGGCCCCCGCCGACGCAGATGGCGTCGGCGCCGGCCGCGATGGCGAGCACCGAGCCGCGTTCGATGCCGTACGTCCCGGCGATGGCGTTCATCTCCATGCCGTCGGTGACGATGAGGCCCTCGTAGCGCAGTTCCTTGCGCAGCAGGCCGGTGAGGATCTGCGGGCTGAGGGTGGCGGGCCGGGTCGGGTCGAGTGCGGGCACCAGGATGTGGGCGCTCATCACGGCCTTGGTGCCGGCCTCGATGGCCGCCTTGAACGGGACCAGCTCGCGGGCCTGGAGGGTCTCCAGGCCGACGTCGATGCGGGGCAGGGCGTGGTGCGAGTCGACGTTGGTGTCGCCGTGGCCCGGGAAGTGCTTGGTGCAGGCCGCGACGCCGGCGGCCTGGAGGCCCTCGACGTAGGCGGCGGTGTGCCGGGCGGCGAGCGCGGTGTCGGCGCCGAAGGAGCGGACGCCGATGACCGGGTTGTCGGGGTTGGAGTTGACGTCCGCGGACGGCGCCCAGTTGAGGTTGACCCCGCACTCGGCGAGGCGGCGGCCCAGCTCGCGGGCGACCCCGCGGGTCAGGGCGGTGTCGTCGACGGCGCCGAGGGCGAGGTTGCCGGGGAAGGACGAGCCGCCGCGGACCTCCAGGCGGGTGACGTCGCCGCCCTCCTCGTCGATGGCGACGAGCACGTCCTGGCGGACCTCCCGCAGCTGGGCGGTGAGCGCGGCGAGCTGCTCGGGCGAGGCGATGTTGCGGCCGAACAGGCCGACGGCGGTGAGGCCTTCGGCGACCTGGCGCAGCAGCCAGGCGGGGGCGGTGGTGCCCTCGAAGCCGGGCTGGAGGACCGCGAGGGCGTCGCGGGTGAGGCTGTCGACGCGGTGCGCAAGGATCGTCATGGTCCGTTATCCCTTCACGGCGCCGGAGGTCATGCCGCCGACGGCCTTGCGCTGGAGGAAGATGAAGATCACCAGGACGGGGATCGCGAAGATCGAGGACGCGGCCATGGTGGCGCCCCAGTCGTTGCCGAAGGCGGTCTTGAACTGGGTCAGCCACAGGGGCAGGGTCTGGGCGGTCTTGTCCTTGTTGAGGATCAGGACCATCGCGAACTCGTTCCAGGCGGTGATGAAGCCGAAGAGCGAGGTGGACATCAGGCCGGGGGCCAGCAGCGGGAAGATCACCTTGCGGAAGGCCTGGCCGCGGGTGCAGCCGTCGATCTGGGCGGCCTCCTCCAGGGTCACCGGGACGGCGGCGATGAAGCCGCGCAGGGTCCAGATGGTGAAGGGGAGGACCATCACGAAGTAGATCGCGGTGAGCAGGCCGATGCTGTTCAGCATCTCGGCGTCGCGGGCGATCATGTACATCGCGATGACCATGACCTCCCAGGGGGCCATCTGCGCCATCATCACGCCGAGGACGAGGCCCTTGCGGCCCTTGAACTTCATGCGGGCGATCGCGAAGCTCGCGGCGAGGGCGACCAGCAGGGCCAGCAGGACGGCGCCCACGGTGACGACGAGGCTGTTGGTGACGTACGTCCAGAAGTTCGTGACACCGGTGGCCTTGGAGAAGTTGTCCAGGGTCGGGGTGAAGACGAAGACCGGGTCCTTGGTGAGGATCTCGCTGTTCGGCTTGAGGGCCGAGGAGAACATCCAGTAGACGGGGAAGACGAAGACCAGGGCCAGGAGCACCGCGCCGGCGTTCTTGGCGACGGTGGCGGGGCGCAGCGGCTTGCGGGTGCGCAGCTGCTGTGCGGGCTTGTCCGGGGCGGTGGTGGTGCTCACTGCTCCTCCTCCTGCTTCAGGATCAGGCGGAAGTAGAAGGACATGACGACCAGCAGGATCACGATCGTCAGGACGGAGATCGCGGCGGCGAGGCCGTAGTGGGCCTGGCTCTGGCCCTCGACGTAGGCGAAGACCGGGAGGATCTCGGAGGCGCGGTCCGGGCCGCCCTTGTTCATCGCGTAGACCTGGGTGAAGGCCTTGAAGACCCAGATCACCTCGAGGAACGTGGTGACCAGGAAGAAGGGCTTCAGGTTGGGGAAGACGACCTTCCAGAAGGTCTGCCAGCCGTTGGCGCCGTCCATGCGGGCGGCCTCGTACAGCTCGGCGCCGACCGTGGTGAGGCCGGCGTACATGTTGAGGGCGACGAAGGGGATGGAGCCCCAGACGACCAGGATCGTGACGATGGTGAGGGTGGAGAAGCCGGTCTCGAACCAGTTGTGCTGCTCGTAGCCGGAGAAGCCGAGGGTGCGCATCACCCAGTTCATGACGCCGAACTGCTCGTCGAACAGCCAGTAGAAGACCTGGACGGAGGCGACGATCGGCATGGCCCAGGCCATCACCAGGGCCATGGACAGGACCAGGCGCATCCACTTGCCGAGGCGGTTGAGCAGGATGCCGATGAGGCTGCCGATCACCATGATCAGCACGACGTTGGCGAAGGTGAAGGCGAAGCTGCGGACGACGACGGTCCAGAAGTTCGAGTCGCCGAGCAGCTGGGTGTAGTTGTCGAACCCCGCGAAGGGGTACTTCCGCTGGATGAACTCGATCTTGTTGATGTCCTGGAAGGACAGGATCACGTTCTTGATCAGCGGGTACAGCAGCAGGAGCGCGAGGCTGGCCACGGCGGGCAGGACCAGCAGGTAGGGCAGCCACCCGGTGGGGAGCGGCCTTCTGCCCCCGCGAGGAGACGTATCACTGGGGCCGGCCTCGGCGGTGGGTGCCTGCGGCGGCCGTCCGGCGGACTTGCGTGGTGCGTCCTGTGGAGCGCTGGTCGTCGCTCCCTGGGAGTGCACGGTCATGGCTTGGCTTCCTCGCGGTTGACTGTGGAGTCAAATGCGCGACCGGGGGCGCGGCGGGCGGCTGGCCGCCCGCCGCACTCCCCGGTGCGTTCACACAGCTGGGCTGTGCGGGTACTGCCGGGTGGGGCCGTTACTTGTTGATGCGGTTCGCGATTTCCTTGTCCGCTTCCGCGCCCGCCTTGGCGGCGTCCTCACCCTTCAGGACCTTGGTCATGAACTCCTTGATCGGGTTCGGCTCGGTCTCGACGTTCGCCCAGCCGGCGGTCACCGGGGTGATCTTGCCGTTGGCGCCGGCCTTGGCCATGGCCTCGGCGAAGGAGCCGGCGGCCGGGGCGAAGTTCGCGGCGGTCTGGTTCGGCAGCAGCGCGCCCTTGACCTCGGCGGCGTACTTGGTCATCTGGTCCTTGCCGGTGGCGAGGGCCAGCCACTCCTTGGCGAGCTCCTTGTTCTTGGAGCGCTCGGCCACGGCGAGGTTGGAGCCGCCGAGGAAGACGGTGCCGGACTTGTCGGCCGTCTTGCCCGGGATCGGGAAGTAGCCGAAGTCGGCCTCCTTGCCCGCGTCCTTCAGGGCCTTCTCGGCACCGCCGGCCTCCCAGCCGAGACCGATCCAGGAGGAGACGCCGCCCTTGGGGACGATGTCGGTGGACTGCTGCGGGGTGGCCTCGTCCTTGTCCTTGGGAGCGGTGGAGAAGGACTGGAGCTTCTTGTAGAAGTCCATGGCGGAGGCTGCCTGCGGGGTGGCCAGCTGGCCCTTCCACTTGCCGCCGTCCTTGACCGCGAGGTCGCCGCCCTCGTCCCAGACGAAGCCGGCGAGGATGTACCAGCTCTGGCCGGGCAGGTAGATCGGCTGGGCGGACGGGTCGGACGCCTTCAGCTTCTCCAGGCCCGCGATCCACTCGTCGCGGGTCTTCGGCGGGGTGACGCCGGCCTTCTCGTAGGCCTTCTTGTCGTAGACGACGACGCGGTTGGCGGCGTACCAGGGGGCGGAGTAGAGCTTGCCCTCGACCTCGGCGGAGGCGAGCATGCTCTTCTGCCAGGCGTCGGCACCGAGCTTGGCCTTGTCCTTGGTCAGGTCGGCGAGGCCGCCGGTGACCGCGTAGCCGGCGGTCTGCGTGTTGCCGAGCTCAAGGACGTCCGGCGGGGTGTTCTCGGAGAGGGCGGTGGTGATCTTCTCCTGGATGCCCGTCCACTTCTGCTCCTCGACCTTGACCGTGACACCGGGGTGCTTGGCCGAGAACTCCTTGTTGACCTGCTCGATCCAGGCCTTGGGAGCGGAACCGTCCATGACCCAGACGGTGATCTCCTTGGCGCCACCCGACGCGTCGGACTCCGGCTTGTCGTCGCCGCCGTTGCCGCACGCCGCGACACCGACCATCATGCCCACGACACCGACCGCCGCAATGAGCTTGCGCTTCACGCCACCCTCCTCAGGGATGCTGCTGCTTTGCACCTTCCCTCGCCCGCCGCGGTGACGTACGTACCAAGTACTGCCGTGGGGCCGGGATCTGATCCACATTGGTTTAGACCAGTACCGGGAGCTTGGCCTAGACCTTTAGGGGTGTCAAGGGTCTAATGAGCGGGTGCTCGGTCCGTTATCGGACCGACACCTGGGGGAGGGGAGGAGGCCTGCCCTCCCGCCCGTGTCACCATGTGACCGCACATATCGGAGGAGCCGGTGACGGCAGCGAAACTGGAGTCGGGAAGGCGGGCGGCGATGGCCACCGAAGGGGCGACCACGGAGCCGGAAGGCGGGCCGGCCACTCGCACGGCGCGCGTGCCCAAGTACTACCGACTCAAGCGCCACTTGCTCGACATGACCGAAACACTCCCCCCCGGCACGCCCGTGCCGCCCGAGCGTACTCTCGCGGCCGAGTTCGACACCTCCCGGACCACCGTCCGGCAGGCCCTGCAGGAACTCGTCGTCGAGGGCCGGCTGGAGCGCATCCAGGGCAAGGGCACCTTCGTCGCCAAGCCCAAGGTCTCCCAGCCGCTGCAACTCTCCTCCTACACCGAGGACATGCGCGCCCAGGGCCTGGAGCCCACGTCCCAGCTCCTGGACATCGGGTACGTCACCGCCGACGACACCCTCGCGGGCCTGCTGAAGATCGCCACGGGCGGACGGGTCCTGCGCATCGAGCGGCTGCGCCTGGCCAGCGGCGAACCGATGGCCATCGAGACCACCCACCTCTCGGCCAAGCGCTTCCCGGCGCTGCGCCGCTCCCTCGTCAAGTACACCTCGCTCTACACCGCCCTCGCCGAGGTGTACGACGTCCGGCTGGCCGAGGCCGAGGAGACCATCGAGACCTCCCTGGCCACCCCGCGCGAGGCCGGACTGCTCGGGACCGACGTGGGCCTGCCGATGCTGATGCTCTCCCGGCACTCCCTGGACGCCGACGGAGAACCGGTCGAATGGGTGCGATCGGTATATCGCGGCGACCGTTACAAATTCGTGGCCCGCCTCCAGCGACCCGCTACGTGATCAGCTGTTGACTGCCCACGGCCCTCGGTAGACGCTCGTACCGCTATGCGGACGGGGGCTTACTTCCACCGGTCAAGCCCCCGTAGATTCCGTGCGTTTACGCAAATGATCAACGAGGGGACGAGGATCATGCCGGAACCGGGAGCAACAGGGACAGAAGCGGCGGGTCAAGGCGGCGGGCCGGGCTCGCCCTCCTCTTCGGGGAAGGCCTCCCCGCAGTCGATCGCCGTCTGGGTGGGCGTGGCCCTCGTCGGGGCCCTCGGCTGGGGCGTGCTCGCACTGTCCCGCGGTGAGGAGATCTCGGCCGCCTGGCTGCTCGCCGCCGCGCTGGGCTCGTACGCCATCGGCTACCGCTTCTACTCCCGCTTCATCGCCACCCGCGTCCTGCGGCTCGACAAGACGCGGGCCACCCCCGCCGAACGCCTCGACAACGGTGTCGACTTCCATCCCACCGACCGGCGCGTGCTCTTCGGCCACCACTTCGCCGCCGTCGCCGGCGCCGGCCCCCTGGTCGGCCCGGTGCTGGCCGCGCAGATGGGCTACCTGCCGGGCACCATCTGGATCGTCGCCGGCGTCATCTTCGCCGGCGCCGTCCAGGACATGGTGACCCTGTTCTTCTCCACCCGGCGCGACGGCCGCTCCCTCGGCCAGATGGCCCGCGACGAGATCGGCCCCGTCGGCGGCGCCGCCGCCCTCGTCGCCGTGTTCGTCATCATGGTCATCCTGCTGGCGGTCCTCGCACTGGTCATCGTCAACGCCCTGGCGCACTCCCCCTGGGGCGTCTTCTCCATCGGCATGACCATCCCGATCGCCCTGTTCATGGGCGTCTACCTGCGCGTCCTGCGGCCGGGCCGGGTCACCGAGGTCTCCGTCATAGGCGTCGCGCTGCTGCTCCTCGCCATCGTCGCCGGCGGCTGGGTCGCCGACTCCTCCTGGGCGGGCACCTTCACCCTGGAGAAGGAGACGCTGGTCATCTGGATGGTCGTGTACGGCTTCGTCGCCTCGGTGCTGCCGGTGTGGCTGCTGCTCGCGCCCCGCGACTACCTGTCCACCTTCATGAAGGTCGGCACGATCGCCCTGATGGCGGTCGGTGTCGTGATCGCGATGCCGACGCTGAAGATGCCCGCGGTCACCGACTTCGCCACGCGCGGCGACGGTCCGGTCTTCGCCGGCTCGATGTTCCCCTTCGTCTTCATCACCATCGCCTGCGGCGCCCTGTCCGGCTTCCACTCGCTCGTCGCCTCGGGCACCACCCCGAAGATGATCCAGAAGGAGACCCAGGTCCGGGTCATCGGCTACGGCGCCATGCTCACCGAGTCGTTCGTCGCCGTCATGGCGGTGATCGCGGCGAGCATCATCGAGCCCGGCCTCTTCTTCGCGGTGAACTCCCCCGGCGGCGTCATCGGCGCCACCGTCCAGACCGCCTCGAAGGCCGTCACCGACTTCGGCTTCGCCATCACCCCGGAGGCCCTCGCGCAGGCCGCGAAGGACGTCGAGGAGGCCAGCCTGCTGTCCCGTACGGGCGGCGCGCCGACCTTCGCACTCGGGATGTCGGAGATCTTCTCGTCGGTCATCGGCGGCGCCGGGATGAAGGCCTTCTGGTACCACTTCGCCATCATGTTCGAGGCCCTGTTCATCCTGACCACCGTCGACGCCGGCACCCGCGTCGGCCGGTTCATGCTCCAGGACACCCTCGGCAACGTGCACAAGTCCTTCAAGGACGTCAGCTGGAAGCCGGGCGTCTGGCTCGCCAGCGCCGTCGTCGTCGGCGGCTGGGGCTACTTCCTGTGGGTCGGCGTCAAGGACCCGCTGGGCGGCATCAACCAGCTCTTCCCGCTGTTCGGCATCGCGAACCAGCTGCTCGCGGCGGTCGCCCTGGCCGTCTGCACCACCCTGCTGGTGAAGTCCGGGCGGCTCAAGTGGGCCTGGGTCACCGGCGTTCCGCTGGCCTGGGACGTGGCCGTCACCCTCACCGCGAGCTACCAGAAGGTCTTCTCCGACGACGTGAAGGTCGGCTTCTTCGCGCAGCGCGACAAGTACCAGACCGGCATCGACGCCGGGAAGGTGCTGCCGCCCGCCAAGAACATGGACGACATGCACACCGTGGTCACCAACGCCACGGTCGACGGGGTCCTGTCGGCGCTGTTCGCGCTCCTGATCGTCGTCGTGCTGGTGGACGCGGCCCGGGTCTGCCTCAAGGCCGCCCGGAACCCGGAGTCGGTCCGCCTCTCCGAGGTGCCGTGGACCGAGTCGAGGATCATCGCCCCGGCCGGGCTCATCGCCACCGCCGAGGAGAAGGCCGAGCTCGCGGCCGCCGGCCTCGACGGGAGCGGGGGCAAGGCGGCCAAGGAGCCCGTCGCGTGAGCGGGGTGCGGGGGGCGCTGGCGAAGGCCCGGTTCTACGTACGGGAGTTCTCCGGTGAGGCCGCGTACGACCGCTACGTGGCGCACGCCCGCTCCCACGACCCGGACGCCGAGGTCCTGACCCGGCGCGCCTTCGAACGGGCCCGCACCGACGCCCGCGAGGCGGACCCCCGCGAGGGCTTCCGCTGCTGCTGAGGCCGTCCTTCGCGTACGAAGGGCCCCGCCACCTCACATCGAGACGGCGGGGCCCTTCGGCTTGGCCGGGGTCAGCGCACCCAGTCCTTGAGGGGCTCAGTCGGGAGAGCGATGCCGACGGGGTCGGGGAGCTCGATCTCCTTGCCGAAGGGGACGGTCAGCACGCGCTCGTACCGCTGCCCGTCAGGCTCACTGTGGACGCTCACCAGGCACTTGTCGCGGTCGATCAGCAGATAAACGGGGATCCCCGTTTGCGCGTAGGCGCGAGGCTTCTCGTGGCGGTCCCGACGGTCGGTGTCCGAGTCGTACGAGGTCACTTCCACGGCCATGAGCACAGGCTCCGGCTCGACCCAGTCGCCCTGCCCGCCGATGGAGCCGCTGGGCGCCAGGACGCCGTCCGGCCTCGCGCGGCCTTGGCGATATTGCTGGACTTTCAGCCCCAGCTCACCGTAGAGCCAAAGTTCGGGCCGGTGCTGCATACAGACCCGCGTCAGCCACTCAATGATGAGCGCGTGGTCACTGTCCGGCACGGCCCTACTCCTCAGCGTCCCGTCGATGAATTCCAGCCGCAGCCCTTCCTCCACTCTGGCGCCTATGCGGGCGATCTCCTCGAAGTTCTCGGTCAGCATGTGGGGACGGTGGTCGGTCATCACGGTCATGCCTCGCTCGCCTTCCAAGGACGGTGCTGTCTCCGACGATAGCGCCGACCACCGACACCCGTCCGGCACACTCGGCGGCATGGACTTCGAGATCAGAACGGCGCGGGCCGACGAGTACGGGCGGCTCGGGGAGATCACCGGAGCCGCCTACAGCGGGGACGGGCTGCTGGACCTGAACGACGACGACACCTACCTGAACGTCCTGCGCGACGTCGCCGGGCGGGCCGGGGACGGGGAGGTGCTCGTCGCCGTGGAGGACGGCCGGGTGCTCGGCGGAGTGACGTTCGCCGCACCCGGCAGCCGGCTCGCCGACGTGGCCGGACCGGCCGAGGCGGAATTCCGGATGCTGGCGGTGGCCCCCGAGGCGCGCGGCAAGGGCGTCGGGGAGGCCCTCGTGCGGGCCTGTGCCGAACGGGCCCGCGCCCTGGGGGTGGCGGCCCTGCTGCTGTCCACCCAGCCCGCCATGCTGGGCGCCCAGCGGATCTACGAGCGGCTGGGCTTCGTCCGCACTCCGGAACTCGACTGGTCGCCCCTCCCGGCCCTGAAACTGCTGACCTACCGTCTGGAGCTGTAGCCGCGCCGACACAACATGTGGTGGGTCGCGCACGGGCGGCCCCCCACATGTATGCTCATCCTCGCTGTCGCCGCAGGGGAATCCGGTGCGAATCCGGAACTGTCCCGCAACGGTATGAAAAGTCCGAGGACCTGCCGACAGTGCGCCCGGGTCGACCGAACCGGGTGCCGACACGTCCGGGCCTCGCGGTTGGGCCGGTGGACGCCATGTGGTGAGTACGCGATCCCGTCGCGCCCGCATGCGCCTCCGCGCCCCGCTCCGCCGACGGCCGGGCCGAGCGAGGGAGAGCTCCCGCCGTGACCATCGCGCCTTCCGCACCGCGCGCCGAGTCCGTTTCTGGCGACACCACCGAAGGCCCGGGGGCCGCGCTGCTGCGTACTCTCACCGAGCTGACCGCCGACCTCCCCGACACCGACCCCGGCCGGGTCGCCGCCGCCGCCCTGCGCGGCCGCAGCGCCTCCGCCGACGAGGCCGAGCTGCGCGGACTGGCCACCGAGGCCGCTGCGGGCCTGATCTCCGAGGACCCCGCCTACTCCCGGCTCGCCGCCCGCCTGCTGACGCTGGCCGTGGCCGACGAGGCCGCCGGCCAGGGCGCGACCTCCTTCGCCGAGTCCGTCGCCGTCGGCCACCGCGAGGGCCTGATCGCCGACCGCACCGCCGAGTTCGTCGCCGCCCACGCCGCCCGCCTGGACGCGCTGGTCGAGCACGCGCTCGCCGAGGGCGCGGACGACCGCTTCGGCTTCTTCGGCCTGCGCACCCTGCACAGCCGCTACCTGCTGCGCCACCCGATCACCCGCCAGGTGATCGAGACCCCGCAGTACTTCATGCTGCGCGTGGCCTGCGGCCTCGCCGAGGACGAGTCGGTCCAGGCCGTCGAGGAAGTCGCCTCGCTCTACACCCTGATGAGCCGGCTCGACTACCTGCCGTCCTCCCCCACGCTCTTCAACTCCGGCACCCGCCACCCGCAGATGTCCTCCTGCTACCTGCTGGACTCCCCGCTGGACGAGCTGGACTCGATCTACGACCGCTACCACCAGGTGGCGCGCCTGTCCAAGCACGCCGGCGGCATCGGCCTCTCGTACTCCCGCATCCGCGCCCGCGGTTCGCTGATCCGCGGCACCAACGGCCACTCCAACGGCATCGTGCCGTTCCTGAAGACCCTCGACGCCTCCGTCGCCGCCGTGAACCAGGGCGGCCGCCGCAAGGGCGCCGCCGCCGTCTACCTGGAGACCTGGCACGCGGACATCGAGGAGTTCCTGGAGCTCCGCGACAACACCGGCGAGGACCAGCGCCGTACGCACAACCTCAACCTCGCCCACTGGATCCCGGACGAGTTCATGCGCCGCGTGAACGCCGACGCCGACTGGTCGCTGTTCTCCCCGGCCGACGTCCCCGAGCTGGTGGACCTGTACGGCGACGAGTTCGACGCCGCCTACGTCAAGGCGGAGGCGGCCGGCCTCGCCAAGAAGACCATGCCGGCCCGCGACCTGTACGGCCGCATGATGCGCACCCTCGCGCAGACCGGCCAGGGCTGGATGACCTTCAAGGACGCCTCCAACCGGACCGCGAACCAGACCGCGCTGCCCGGCACCGTCGTCCACTCCTCCAACCTCTGCACCGAGATCATCGAGGTCACCAACGACGGCGAGACCGCCGTCTGCAACCTCGGATCGGTCAACCTCGGCGCGTTCGTCGCCGACGGCGAGATGGACTGGGCGCGCCTGGACGAGACCGTCCGCACCGCCGTGACCTTCCTCGACCGCGTGGTGGACATCAACTTCTACCCGACCGAGCAGGCCGGCCGTTCCAACGCCAAGTGGCGTCCGGTGGGCCTGGGCGCGATGGGTCTCCAGGACGTCTTCTTCAAGCTGCGCCTGCCCTTCGACTCGGCCGCGGCGAAGGCCCTGTCCACGAAGATCGCCGAGCGGATCATGCTGGCCGCGTACGAGGCCTCCTGCGACCTCGCCGAGCGCTCCGGCCCGCTCCCGGCCTGGGCCGAGACCCGCACCGCCCAGGGCGTCCTGCACCCGGACCACTACGAGACCGAGCGCCACTGGCCCGAGCGCTGGGAGGCCCTGCGCGCCCGCGTCGCGAAGACCGGCATGCGCAACTCCCTGCTGCTGGCCATCGCCCCGACGGCGACGATCGCCTCGATCGCGGGCGTGTACGAGTGCATCGAGCCGCAGGTCTCCAACCTCTTCAAGCGTGAGACCCTCAGCGGCGAGTTCCTCCAGGTCAACGGCTACCTGGTGGAGGACCTCAAGAAGCTCGGCGTGTGGGACGCGCAGACCCGCGAGGCGCTGCGCGACTCCTCGGGCTCCGTCCAGGGCCTCGGCTGGATCCCGGCCGAGATCCGCGAGCTGTACCGCACGGCGTGGGAGATCCCGCAGCGCGGCCTGATCGACATGGCGGCGGCCCGTACGCCGTACCTGGACCAGAGCCAGTCGCTGAACCTGTTCCTGGAGACGCCCACCATCGGCAAGCTCAGCTCGATGTACGCGTACGCCTGGAAGCAGGGCCTGAAGACCACCTACTACCTGCGCTCGCGCCCGGCGACGAAGATCGCCCGCGCGGCCTCCGGCGCCGCCGCCGTCCCGGCCGCCGCCACCCCCACCCAGCTGCCCCAGGCCCTCGACGCCGAGGCGCTGGCCTGCTCCCTTGAGAACCCCGAGTCCTGCGAGGCCTGCCAGTAATGAGCTCCACCGACAAGAAGAACCTCCTCGACCCGGGCTTCGAGCTCACGCTCCGCCCGATGCGCTACCCGGACTTCTACGAGCGCTACCGGGACGCGATCAAGAACACCTGGACGGTGGAGGAGGTCGACCTCCACTCCGACGTCGCCGACCTGGCGAAGCTGACGCCGGCCGAGCAGCACATGATCGGCCGCCTGGTCGCGTTCTTCGCGACGGGCGACTCGATCGTGGCGAACAACCTGGTCCTGACGCTGTACAAGCACATCAACTCCCCGGAGGCGCGCCTGTACCTGTCGCGCCAGCTGTTCGAGGAGGCCGTGCACGTCCAGTTCTACCTGACGCTGCTGGACACCTACCTGCCCGACCCGGACGACCGCGCGGCGGCCTTCGACGCGGTCGAGAACATCCCGTCGATCCGCGAGAAGGCGCAGTTCTGCTTCAAGTGGATGGACTCGGTCGAGAAGATCGACCAGCTGGAGACGGCCTCCGACCGGCGCCGCTTCCTGCTGAACCTGATCTGCTTCGCCGCGTGCATCGAGGGCCTGTTCTTCTACGGCGCCTTCGCGTACGTGTACTGGTTCCGCTCGCGCGGCCTGCTGCACGGCCTGGCGACCGGCACCAACTGGGTGTTCCGGGACGAAAGCGCCCACATGAGCTTCGCCTTCGAGGTCATCGACACGGTCCGCAAGGAGGAGCCGGAGCTCTTCGACGACGCGCTCCAGCAGCAGGTCACCGACATGCTGAAGGAGGCCGTCGAGGCGGAGCTCCAGTTCGGCCGCGACCTGTGCGGTGACGGCCTGCCGGGCATGAACACCGACTCGATGCGCGAGTACCTGGAGTGCGTCGCCGACCAGCGCCTGGTGCGCCTCGGCTTCCCGCCGGTGTACGGCTCGCAGAACCCGTTCTCCTTCATGGAGCTGCAGGGCGTCCAGGAGCTGACGAACTTCTTCGAGCGCCGCCCGTCGGCCTACCAGGTCGCCGTGGAGGGCACGGTCGACCTGGACGAGGACTTCTAGACCCGGCAGGGTGGCCCGCCCCGACCCAACGGCCGGTAATCGACCGTGACTTGACATTCGGGGCGGGCGGGTCTGGCCGGGCCCCGGCGACGGTGATGTCATCCGGGTGCGCCCGACCGCGCCCCGCACCTCGCGCGCCGGCCGCTCCCCCCACAGACGAAGGCCCCGCTCCGGAACCGGAGCGGGGCCTTCGTACGCGTGCGGCGCGCGGCCGGGATCAGTCGTTCGGGACGACCTCGTAGCGCGGGGTGTTCTCCGCCATCTGGCGCAGCGCGTCCTTGCGGTCGCGCTTCGAAAGGCGGTCGATGTACAGGTAGCCGTACAGGTGGTCCGTCTCGTGCTGGAGGCAGCGGGCGAAGTAGCCGGTGCCGCGGACCTTGATCGGGTTGCCCTGGGCGTCCTGGCCGGTGACCTCGGCGTAGTCCGGGCGGGCCAGCGAGGCGTACGCGGTCGGGACCGACAGGCAGCCCTCGTTCGAGTCGTCCAGCACGCGGTTCGCGGCGGGCAGCTCCACGAGCCTGGGGTTGACCACGACGCCGGTGTGGCGCACGCCGTCGTCGTCCGGGCAGTCGTAGACGAAGACCTTGGCGTCCACGCCGATCTGGTTGGCGGCCAGGCCCACGCCCTCGGCGGTCTTCTGGCTGGCGAACATGTCGTCGATCAGCCGGGCCAGCTCGTCGCCGAACTCGGTGACGTCCTTGCACTCGCGGTGCAGCACCGGGTTGCCGACCACCGTGATCGGGCGGGAGGTGCCGCGCTCGCGGTAGGCCAGCTCGCGCGCCTCACAGTCCTCGGTGTCCACGACGTAGCCCTCGTCGTCGATCGGGGTCACCTGGTTCTCCTGCTGCGCCATGTCCGCCGTACGCCTTCCCTCAAGTCCGTGGTGTGCCCGTACAGCCTACGGCCCGGGGTCAGCAGACTTCCTCCAGATCCCGCCACTCGCGGCTGTCGGGGCCGTCGGCGACCCAGCTGTCCAGCAGTCCGCGCACCAGGCCGGCCGGGGCCGCGATGCCGCACTCGCGTTCGGGCACCCACAGGGAGCCGGATCCGGCCGTGCGGTGGCCCAGCGGGCCGGGGTGGCCCGGTTCGCTGTGGTCGTGCGGGTCCAGGTGGTCGCCGTTGTCCTCGCCGCTGGGCATCGCGCTCTCCGAACAGGTCCGGCACAGCAGCCGCACCGAGGACGACCAGTCCTCGGCGGCGAAGCCGGCGTCCGAGGCCAGCTGCTCCAGGGCGTCGCGGTCGGCCTCGGTGGCCGCCTCCAGCAGCACCACCCAGGTCGGCACCGGCGAGGGCGCCCACAGCTCGATCTCGTCGAAGACCGGGTACGAGGGGCCGGCCGCGGTGATCCGCTCGCCGTGCGGCACCCCGTCGTGCAGGACGACCTCGCCCCAGCGCCGTCCCGAGGAGGGCAGCGGGATGGACAGGACCTCCATCCGGGCCGGATCGAGCCTGCGGCCCCACACGACCTCGGCCTCGCCCTCGGGCGACAGCCGTACGGCCGCGCTGCCCAGTTCCATGCCCACCGGCTCGCCCGTGCCGGCCGTGCTGTGCGGGTCGCCGGGCACCTTCAGCCCGTACGCCTGCCAGGCCCGGCGGGCCAGCGGCCAGTCCTGCAGCGCGGTCGCGGCGATGCCCACGTTCCACCAGTCCGGGGCGCCGGTCTCCCGGTCGAGCAGGGCCACGGCGCGCAGTCCGGCGGCCCTGGCCTGCTCCCAGTCGTGCCGGAACTTGTGCAGGAGTGCCAGGTTGAACCAGGACTCGGACAGCCAGGGCTCCAGGTCGGCAGCCCTGGTCAGCAGCGCGCCGGCGTCCTCGTACCGGCCGTCGCCGATCAGGGTGAACGCGCGGTCGGTGGCCTGCCGCCACGAGGCGGAGGGCCGATGCCGTACCTTCCCGAAGATCCTCACGATTCCCGCCTGGTTGGGGGCACCCCCAGCGGTGGCTGGGGGCCGGGTGCAGCTCTGCGCACACCCTCACGGACACTCCTACTGCATCCAACCATGCCCGCTCGGACGGCCGCTCATTACCCATGGGTTACCCCGGCGGAACGGGTACGACTCTGCCGCGTCCGCCCCTGGCCAGAACCCTCGCCAGGGACTCCACGACCTCCGGCTGGTAGTCGCGCCCGGTACCCAGGCGCAGCTGTTCGAGGGCGGCCAGTGAGCCGCCCGGGTGACGGCCGCCGCCCGCCAGGTCGTCGTACGCGTTGGCCGCGCGCACGATCCGGGCGGCGACGGGCTGCTCGCGGTACGGGTCCGCCTGGCGTTCCACGATCACCGCGACCTCCGCCGGCACCCCGGTCTGGCGGGCCACCTCGCCGCCCAGCTCCGCGATCCGGCGGGCCTCGGCGGCGGGCAGCCCGGCGGTGGCCCCGGCGGGGACGGGGTCGACGAGCGAGAGCTGGCCGATGTCGTGCATCAGCGCGGCGTACTCCAGGACCGTGAGCTCCCGCTCCGACAGGCCCAGCTCGCGGCCGACGGCGCAGCTGAGGGCGGCGACCCGGCGGGCGTGCCCGGGGGCGGTGTACCCGGCGATCTCGGTGGCCCGGGCGAGGGAGGTGATGGTCTGGCGGTAGGTGGTGCGGACGGCGGTGATCCGGTGGAAGGACATCTGGGTCAGCAGCAGCGGCACGCAGAACACCGGAAGGGCCCACAGGCCGGCCACCGCCACCCCGAGGGCCATCACGACGCCGGTGGCGCAGATCGCCGAGCCGGCGCCGGGCAGGGCGCGCAGCTCGTCGCGGAGCAGGGGCGCGTACGGCCAGCCCGTGCGGGCCACGGCGGTGGCGGCGGCGAGGGCGGCGTCGCACAGGGCGGTGAGGCCGAGCAGGAGCAGCAGGAACAGGACGAGGTACGGGCCCTGCCCGAGCCGTTCGCCGAGCCGCCCGGAGTTGTACAGGGGCTGGAAGCAGGCGGCGGCGAAGGCCACCGTGAGGACCCGGCGGGCCACGTGGTCCAGGGCCGGGCCGTGGCCGCGGGCGATGTGCGGGACGGTGCCGGCGAGCGCGGCCGCGACGACGACGGCGACGGTCTGGAGCACCCCGTGGTGGGTGGGGTGCCCGGCGTTGTGGCCGAGCAGGGCGTACGCGAGGGCCCCGGCGGAGCCGAGCGGTGCGGGCCGGCCGTACCCGGCGGCCCCGGCGCCCCCGCCGGCGCGGGCCGGGCGGTGGTCGCGGCGGGCGAGTTCGCCGAGGGCGACCAGGGTGCCGAAGGCGAGGGCGGTGCCGGGCTCGACGACGCCGGTCCACAGGGTGTGGCCCAGCGCGGCGGCGGTGAGCACCCCCGCGGCGGCGCGGACGGCCCAGCCGGCGAGGGCCCTCACCGGCCACCGCCGGCCCGCCCGGCCGGATCACGCCCGGCGGGACGGGCGGCCCGCGCCCCGGCGGCTCCGTCCCCGGGGCCGGTGCCGGCGCCGTCCCCGACCGCGTCCTCGGGGCCCGCCGCGGCCTCCTGCCGCGGCGGGCCCGGGGCGGCCGGGGCAGCCGGGGCCGCCGGGGCAGCCGGGGCAGCCGGCGCGGCCGGGGTGGCCGGGATGACCTGGAGGTCCTCGTCCGAGGTGACCACGGGGTGCCAGCCGTGCCGGCCGATGGCGGCGACCAGGGCCCGCACCATCGCCGGGTCGAACTGCGCCCCCGCGCAGCGCTCCAGCTCCGCGAGGGCGGTGGCCACCGGCCGGGCCCGGCTGTAGGAGCGCGTGGAGGTCATGGCGTCGAAGGAGTCGGCCACCGCCACCACCCGGGCCAGGACCGGGATCTGCTCGCCGCTGAGCCCGTACGGGTAGCCGGAGCCGTCGACCCGCTCGTGATGGTGCAGGATCGCGGACCGGGCCTCCCCGAGGAAGCCGATGCCGCGCACCATCTCGTGCCCGTACTCGGGGTGCAGTTCGATGGTCCGGCGCTCCTCCGGGGTGAGCGGGCCGTCCTTGCGCAGCAGCCGGGTCGGCACGCCGAGCTTGCCGACGTCGTGCAGGATCCCGGCGATCCGGACCACTTCGAGGCGGTCGTCGCGCATGCCCAGCTCGCGGGCGATCATGGCGGAGGCCTGGCCCACCCGTTCGCTGTGTCCGCGCGTGTAGCGGTCCTTGATGTCGACGGCCTGGACGAGGGCGCGGATCGTGGCCCGGTGCGCGGCGCGCTCGCGGTGGTACTGGGCGAAGACCCAGCAGGAGATGTACACCGGCAGCAGGACGAGCAGCGCGGCCGGGACCCCGTAGGGGCTGCGCCACATGACGGCCATCATCAGGCCGGCGAGCCCGTGCACGCAGTGCGGGGCGAGGGAACCGGTGGCGAGTCCGCGCCAGGCGGTGGCGGCGGGCCGGCCCTCGGCGGCGGCGAGGACGGCACCGTCGAGGGCGGTGAGCACCAGGCAGAAGACGCCGGCCGCGACGGCGGCGGGGAGCATCACGTACGGGAAGTCGGCCACCCAGTCGACGGGGCCGGCGCCGGGCGGTGCCGCGGGGGCGCCGCCCCGGCCGGTGAGGGCCTCGCGGCCGCCGAGGAGTCCGTAGGCCCGCCCGGCCGCCCACGCGGCGGTCGCCTGCTGGGCGGCGTGCCAGATCCGGCGGACCCCGGCGGGCCGCCGCACGACGCGCTGCGCGAGTCCGCCCGGCACGGCCACGAGCGCGGCGGCCGACGGCGGCAGCAGGAAGACGGCGGCCATCACCACCGGGAAGAAGGAGCCGATGCCCTCGGGGACCCGACGGCCCAGGACGGGGAGGTTCCGTGCCGACTCGCAGCCCAGGTAGAGGAGGGCCAGCAGGGTGACGGCGGGCCAGGGCGTCGCGGAGCCCGCGAGGAGGGCCGGGGCCGCGCAGGCCGCGGCCGCGAGGACGGCGGCGAGGACGCAGGCGCGCGCCATCGGCGGAAGTACCCGCATGGCGCTCTCCTCCCCCAGGGGCCGGGAAAACCGGGTACCGGAAGTGAGCGGTACCGCGAGGGGAGAATAGGTCGGCCCCCGAACGGAGCGGGGCACATTTTCGCATTGCGCCGTACGGGCGCCCCCGGATTAGCACCTTCGAGTGAACGAAGTGGCTTTCCGGGGGCGGTGGTTCAGCCGGTCGCGGGCCCGGCGGTGATGTCACCTTCGGGCACGGCCTGGCCCGAACGGATGAGTTCGATCCGTCCCATGACCTTCGAGCGGAGATCGCTCGGTACGTCGTCCGATCCGCAGCAGCGCTTGACCAGCTTCTTCACGGCCTGTTCCAGGCCGTACTTCTCCAGACAGGGATTGCATTCGCCGAAGTGCGTCTCGAACTTCGTGCAGTCACTGTCGGGCATCTCGTGGTCCAGGAACTCGTACAGATGATCCAGGACCTCGGCGCACTCCGTCTCGTGCGGCTCTCCGCAGCTCATGAGCCCGAGCCTTTCAGGTCGTTCGACTCTCCCGCGCCGGCGGGGACCAGCCCGCGCTCGCGGGCATAGTCCTCCAGCATTCCGCGGAGTTGACGGCGCCCACGGTGCAGCCGCGACATGACCGTACCGATGGGTGTACCCATGATGTCCGCGATCTCCTTGTACGCAAAGCCCTCTACGTCGGCAAGATAGACCGCGATGCGGAACTCCTCCGGAATGGCCTGGAGCGCTTCCTTCACGTCCGAATCGGGCAGGTGGTCGAGCGCCTGCGATTCGGCGGAACGCAGACCGGTCGACATGTGCGACTCGGCGCGCGCCAGCTGCCAGTCCTCGATCTCCTCGGCCGCGCTGCGCTGCGGCTCGCGCTGCTTCTTGCGGTAGGAGTTGATGAACGTGTTGGTCAGAATGCGGTAGAGCCACGCCTTGAGGTTGGTGCCCTCGCGGAACTGGTGGAAGGACGCGTACGCCTTCGCGTAGGTCTCCTGGACCAGGTCCTCGGCATCGGCCGGGTTACGCGTCATGCGCAGCGCGGCGGAGTACATCTGGTCGAGGTAGCCGAGGGCGTCCCGCTCGAAACGCGCGTTGCGCTCCGCGGTCGTCTCCTGTGCCTGGCCTTCGTCGGTCCCAGCGACAGGACCCACCTCCTCCGACAGCGTGGCGGCTCCGAAAGCGGATCCGCTCGAATCGGAGAATAGTCGACCTTCCCGGCCCTCCGCCGCCCGAAGCGACTCGCGCTTGGGGGCGGGCAGCACCGTCCATTCCAGGTCAGCGGCCTGCGGGCGGTTCTGGCTGATGACCTGGGTCATGCGCTCCCTCTCCTCCGACGTCTTTCCCCTGCGTTCCGACATTCCCCACAACAGGCGGCCGGGGCAGCGCATTCCCCGGCGCGCCAAGGGTTTTCGCCGGATTCCGCGGCCGGGCGGGACCGGGTGAGCGGGGTCACGCCGGAATCTGTCAGGTCCGGCCCCCGGCCCCGTCCGGGGCTGCTCTGCCCGGGCGCCCGTCGCGGGTCCGGCCGGGGTGCCGGTCAGCCCGTGAGGCGGGCGAGCCAGGGGGCCGCGGCGTCCGTGATGACCGCCAGGGCCTCTTCCTGCGTCAGGGCCGCCTTCTTCGGCACGGCGAAGCCGTGGTCCCCGGAGGGGACCTCCACCAGCTCGTACTCCCCCGCCGGGAACTCCTCCGGCCGCCCGAACGGGTCCCGGCCGCCCTGCACCACCAGGGCGGGCCGCCCCGCGCCCAGCAGCTCCTCGGCGCGGGACTTCTCCGGCCTGCCCGGCGGGTGCAGCGGGAACGACAGCGCGAGCACCCCGGCCGCGCCCAGCTCGGCCGCGGTCCGGCAGGCCACCCGGGCCCCGGCGCTGCGCCCGCCGGCCACCACGGGCAGGCCGGGCCGCTCCAGCGCGGGCCACACGGCCCGCCAGCCCTCGTCCAGCACCTTGGGCGCGGCGGCGACCTTCTTCCCGGCGACCCGCCAGGGCTGCTCGACCAGGGCGACGGTGACGCCCCGGGCGGGCAGTGCCGCGGCCAGCGCCTGGAGGTCGCGGGCCTCGATGCCGCCGCCGGCGCCGTGGCCCAGCGCCAGCACCAGCTTCGCGGCGCGGGCGGTGTGCCAGGTGATCCGGGCCTCGCCGACGGGGGCGTCCACGCTCTCGGTACGGGTGCTCATGGGCCCATCCTGCCGGGCCGCCCCGCCCGAGTCCGGCAAGGGCACCCCCGGGGGGGGCTAGGCCGTGTCTTTCGGATCAGGCCGGATCAGCCGGCGGCGGCTGGTGCCGTGCATCGCAAGGCCGAGGAGGGAGGCGACGCGGAGCGTCGTCGACCGACGAGAACGCGGCGAGGCGCGGTGCCAGGCGCCGCCGGCCCGGCCTGATCCGAAAGACACGGCCTAGAAGAGGGTCGCCTCCTCGGGGCCCTCCAGCTCCCTGAGCAGCTCCGGGCCGTTGTTGCGGACGCTGCTCACGGCCGTGGCGACCGGGTAGGCCCGCATCAGCCCGCCCGGCGGGGGCGCCAGCAGGTCCCGCAGCCCGTCCTCGTCGGTCCGGGCGGGGTCCAGCCAGGCGTCCCAGCGGTCCGGGGTCAGCATCAGCGGCATCCGGGGGTGGATCTCGGAGAGCGAGCGCGGCCCCTCGGCGGGCGCCACCCCGAGCGGGGTGGTCTCCGCCTCGGCGGTGATCACCGAGCAGGTGGCCCACCAGGCGCGGGGGTGGTCGGCGGGCAGGGTCCCGTCGCGCCAGAACTCGTAGATCCCGGCCATCGCGAAGACGGAGCCGTCGGCGGGGAGCACGAAGTAGGGCTGCTTGCGGGCCCGCTTGCGCTTCCCCTCGACCTCCAGCTCCCGCTCCTCGTGCGCGGTGACCCATTCGTAGTACCCGTCGGCGGGGACGATGCAGCGCCGCTGTGCGAAGGGGCGGCGGAAGGACGGCTTCTCGTGCAGGGTCTCCGACCGGGCGTTGATCATCCGGGCCGCGCCCTCGGGGTTCTGCGCCCAGGAGGGGACCAGGCCCCACTTCAGGACCCGCAGCTGGCGAACCGGACGGGGGTCCCGCGCGTCTTTCAGGGGGCGGTCGAGGACGACGTGGACCTCCTTGGTCGGCGCCACGTTCCAGTCGGGGGCCAGGGTCTCGCCCGGCTCCCACCTCTCGATCCCGAATATCCCCGCCAGCTCCTGGGGCGTCCGACTCGCCGCAAACCTTCCGCACATGGCTGACACACTGCCATGGACCCGACACCCGACCGCAAGGAGTCCGCCACTCCATGGACAGCAGCACGACGGCCGGCCTCTGGGACCGGCTCACCGGAATACAGGCCGAGCCCGCCTTCTGGCTGGTGGTGGCGACGGGACTGGCCGCGCTCGCGGTCGTGGCGCCCCGCCCGGTGTGGCTGGTGGCCCGCAACGCGATCACCATCGCGCACGAGGGCGGCCACGGGCTGCTCGCCCTGCTGACCGGGCGCCGGCTCACCGGGATCCGGCTGCACTCCGACACCAGCGGGGTCACCCTCAGCTGGGGCAAGCCGACCGGGATCGGCATGGTCCTGATGCTCGCCGCCGGCTACACGGCGCCCGCGCTGCTGGGCCTGGGCGGGGCGGCCCTGCTGGCGGCGCACCGGATCACCCTGCTGCTGTGGGCGGCGACCGCCCTGCTGCTGGTGATGCTGGTGATGGTCCGGAACGCGTACGGGCTGCTGACGGTGGTGCTCACCGGCGGGACCTTCCTGCTGGTGTCCTGGAAGGCGCCGGAGGCGGTGCAGGCGGCCTTCGCGTACGCGGTGGTGTGGTTCCTGCTGCTGGGCTCGGTGCGGCCGGTGTTCGAGCTCCAGGCGCAGCGCCGCGGCGGGGCGGCGCCGGAGTCCGACGCGGACCAGCTGGGCCGGCTCACGCACGTGCATCCCATCGCCTGGCTGCTCCTGTTCCACACGGTCACCCTGTGCTGCCTCATCGGCGGAGGACGCTGGCTGCTCGCCCTCTGAGACGGGGCCGCCGTCCAGATCCGGGGCCGTGGGAAGCCACTAAAGTAAGGGCCATGACCGAGACCCCCGCGCTCCACGACCTCTGGCCCGCTCCGTTCGCGGAGGCGGCCGTCCACGCCACCGTCACCGTGCCGGGGTCCAAATCGGTCACCAACCGCGCCCTCGTGCTCGCCGCCCTCGCCGCCGAGCCGGGCTGGGTGCGCCGCCCGCTGCGCTCGCGCGACTCCCAGCTGATGTCGGACGCCCTGCGGGCGCTCGGCGTCGGCATCGAGGAGACCGTCTCCTCCAGCTCCGCCGACGGCGACAGCGGCGAGGCCTGGCGGATCATCCCGGCGGCCCTGCACGGCCCCGCCACCGTCGACGTCGGCAACGCGGGCACGGTCATGCGCTTCCTGCCGCCCGTGGCCACCCTGGCCGACGGCGACATCCGCTTCGACGGCGACCCGCGCTCCTACGAGCGCCCCCTCGGCCAGGTCATCACCGCGCTGCGCGCGCTCGGTGCCCGGATCGACGACGACGGCCGGGGCGCGCTGCCCATGACCGTCCAGGGCGGCGGGGCCCTGGAGGGCGGAACGGTCGAGATCGACGCCTCCAACTCCTCCCAGTTCGTCTCGGCGCTGCTGCTGTCCGCGCCGCGCTTCAACCAGGGCGTCGAGGTCCGGCACGTGGGCGGCAGGCTGCCGTCGATGCCGCACATCCGGATGACCGTGGACATGCTGCGCGCGGCGGGCGCCCAGGTCGACACCCCCGAGGCCGGCGGCGAGAAGGACGTGTGGCGGGTGACGCCGGGCGCGCTCCTCGGCCGGGACCTGGTCGTCGAACCGGACCTGTCCAACGCCCAGCCCTTCATGGCCGCGGCGCTGATCACCGGCGGCACGGTCACCATCCCGGACTGGCCGCTGCGCACCACGCAGCCCGGTGACGCGCTGCGCGAGATCTTCACCGCGATGGGCGGCTCCTGCGAGCTGACCGAGGCGGGCCTGGTGTTCACCGGCACCGGCAAGATCCACGGCATCGACGTGGACCTGGGCGAGGTCGGCGAGCTGACCCCGGGCATCGCGGCCGTCGCCGCGCTCGCGGACTCGGAGTCGGTCCTGCGGGGCGTCGCGCACCTGCGGCTGCACGAGACGGACCGGCTGGCGGCGCTGACCGCGGAGATCAACGGTCTCGGCGGTGACGTCACCGAGACCGAGGACGGCCTGCGCATCCGCCCGCGCAAGCTGCACGGCGGCGTGTTCCACACCTACGACGACCACCGCATGGCCACGGCCGGCGCGGTGATCGGCCTGGCGGTGCCGGGTGTGGAGATCGAGAACGTGGCGACGACCGCGAAGACCCTGCCGGACTTCCCCGGGATGTGGGCCGGCATGCTCGGTCGAGCTCCGCGAGGCACGACGGGAGCGGGAGCGTAGGGGCCCGGTCATGCGCAGGTACGGCAAGCACACCGACGAGGACGACATCCGCCAGCGCCCGAACCCCAAGGGCAACCGGGCGCGGACGAACATCCGGCCCAAGCACGAGGACGCCGCGGACGGCTTCGTCCTCACCGTGGACCGCGGCAGGCTGACCTGCCTGGTCGAGGACCGCAAGATCACCGCCATGAAGGCGCGCGAGCTGGGCCGCAAGGCGGCGGTGGTCGGCGACCACGTGTCGCTCGTCGGCGACCTGTCCGGCAAGAAGGACACCCTGGCGCGGATCGTGCGGATCCAGGAGCGCAAGTCCGTGCTGCGGCGCACCGCGGACGACGACGACCCGTACGAGCGGGTGGTCGTCGCCAACGCCGACCAGCTGGCCATCGTCACGGCGCTGGCCGACCCGGAGCCGCGGCCCCGGATGATCGACCGCTGTCTGGTGGCGGCGTACGACGCGGGGCTGGAGCCCCTGCTGGTCCTGACCAAGTCCGACCTGACCTCCGCGGACAAGATCCTGGAGGTGTACTCGACCTTCGGCCTGGACTACGTGGTCACCAACCGCGAGGAGCTGGAGACGGGCGACGCGGCCGAGCGGGTGCGCGAGCGCCTGGAGGGCCGGATCACCGCGTTCGTCGGCCACTCCGGGGTCGGCAAGACGACCCTGGTGAACTCGCTCGTCGCCGAGGGCCGCCAGCGGGCCACCGGCCACGTCAACGCCGTGACCGGCCGCGGCCGGCACACCACCACCTCGGCGCTCGCGCTGCCGCTGCCCTCCGGGGACGGCTGGGTCATCGACACCCCGGGCGTGCGCTCCTTCGGGCTGCACCACGTGGACCCGTCCCGGGTGGTCCTGGCCTTCCCGGATCTGGTGCCGGGCACGGAGGAGTGCCCGCGCGCGTGCAGCCACGACGAGCAGGACTGCGCGCTGGACCGGTGGGTGGAGGAGGGCCACGCGGACCCCGCGCGGCTGTACTCGCTGCGGCGGCTGCTGCGGACCCGCGAGCGCCGCGAGGGCGACTGACCGCGGTCCGGCGCCGTGCCGTCCGGCGCCGGGCTGACCGTCCGGCGGGGTTTGCCGCCGGCCGCGTCTGGTAAATGCATAATCGCACCAAGTGGCGCCGAGTCACCTGACGCGGGGAGGCGTACGCCATGGCGTGGCTGCTGGTCGTGGTCGCCGGGATCCTGGAGACGGGCTTCGCGGTCTGCCTCAAGCTCTCCCACGGGTTCACCCGGCTGTGGCCGACGATCGCCTTCGCGTGCTTCGCCCTCGGCAGCTTCGGGCTGCTGACCCTGGCGCTGAAGAAGCTGGACGTGGGTCCGGCGTACGCGGTGTGGACGGGCATCGGGGCGGCCGGGACGGCGATCTACGGCATGGTCTTCCTGGGCGACCTGGTCTCCACCCTCAAACTCGTCTCGATCACCCTGGTGATCCTCGGGGTCATCGGCCTCCAGCTCTCCGGTTCGGCACACTGAGCAGCCGCAGCAGTTCCACCGCCGCCGGCTCCTGGCCCGGCTCCCCCGGCGCGACCACGTAGGACAGCGCGAGCCGTACCGCGAGCTCGCAGCGGCGGGCCGGCTCCTGCGGCAGCGCGGCGGCGGCCCGGTCGCGGGCCGCACGGGTCAGCTCCCCCGGCCCGAGCGCCTGCCGTCCCCCGGCCGGGGGCGGCGAGGGCAGGCCCGGCCCCCAGGAGCCCGTCAGCAGGGCCCGTACGAGGACCCGGGCGCGGGCCGCCCGTACGGTCCACTCGGCGACGGCGGCGAGCCGCTCGGCGGAACCGCGCGCGGCGGGAGCGGCCAGCGCCCGCTCCACCCCGTCGAGGTACCACTCGGCGGCGCGGCGTACCAGGGCCCGGCCCAGGCCCGCCTTGCCGCCGAACTCGTTGTAGAGGGTCTGTCGCGACACCCCGGCGGCGGCCGCGACCTCGACCATCCGCACGGCCGGCCAGGGCCGTGCGGCCAGTGCGGCCTCGGCCGCCTGCAGCAGGGACTCACGGGCCGTCGGCATCGCCACCTCCCCGCTGGGTTCGCCCGCCGCGCATCCCCACCAGGGTTGACGGACCGCCAGATCCCGTCAAGGGCGCATCCCGGCCGCACTGTGGACTGCGCCCACCGGGCCCGGCGACTCTCGGTACTGTTCGGTCATGTCCACATATGCCGATGACCTGCGCCTCGCCCTCGAACTCGCCGACGCGGCGGACGCCACCACGATGCAGCGCTTCCGCGCCCTCGACCTCCAGGTCGAGACGAAGCCGGACATGACGCCGGTGACCGAGGCCGACCGGGCCGCCGAGGAGGTCGTCCGGGCCGGGATCGAGGCCGCGCGCCCCGACGACGCGATCCTCGGCGAGGAGTACGGGCTGAAGGGCGGCGGGCCGCGCCGGTGGGTCGTGGACCCGATCGACGGCACGAAGAACTACGTGCGCGGGGTCCCGGTCTGGGCGACGCTGATCTCCCTGATGGAGGAGGGCGCGGACGGGGTGTTCCGCCCGGTCGTCGGCGTGGTGTCGGCCCCGGCGCTGGGCCGCCGCTGGTGGGCCTCGGAGGGCGGCGGCGCCTTCGCGGGCGGCGCGCTGGGTGAGCCGGCCGGGCCGGTGTCGGTGTCGAAGGTGGCCTCCCTGGGCGACGCCTCGTTCGCGTACTCCTCGCTGGGCGGCTGGGAGGAGCAGGGCCGGCTCGCGGGCTTCCTGGACCTGACGCGCGCGTGCTGGCGTACGCGGGCGTACGGCGATTTCTGGCCGTACATGATGGTCGCGGAGGGCTCGCTCGACCTGTGCGCCGAGCCGGAGCTGAACCTGTGGGACATGGCCGCCGTCGCGGTCGTGGTCCAGGAGGCGGGCGGCCGGTTCACCAGCCTGGACGGGGTGGACGGGGTGGACGGCGGCAACGCGGTGGCCTCGAACGGCCTGCTGCACGACGAGATGCTCGGGTACCTGAACCGCGGGGCCTGACGCCACCGCGGGACCGAGGCCGCAGACCGGGGGCACGCCCGGCGCCCTCGCGCGCCGAGCGTGCCCTCTTGATGACTTTCCGTGTCCGTGGGAATCTGAGCATCCCCCCGCTTGTGCGCTTGTGAACGTCTTCTCTAAGTGGAGGACCTTCGCGCGCCGCACCCCACCCAGGCGGGGGCTCACCCCAGGAGGTGGCTCTCCCCATGCTCGTCCGCGACGCCATGAGCACCGTGATCCTCACCCTCGGACCCGCGCACTCCCTCCGTCAGGCGGCCTGCCTGATGTCCGGCCGGCGCGTCGGCGCGGCCGTCGTCCTCGACCCCGACCACAGCGGCATCGGCATCCTGACCGAGCGCGACATCCTGAACTCGATCGGCGCCGGCCACGACCCCGACCGGGAGTCCGTGGGCGCCCACACCACGAACAACGTCGTCTTCTGCACCCCCGACGCGACCGTGCAGGAGGCCGCGGAGGCCATGGTCCACGGCGGTTTCCGGCACCTGATCGTGCTGGAGGAGGGCGGCCCGGTCGGCATCGTCTCCGTCCGCGACGTCATCCGCTGCTGGGTACCGGCCCGCCGGGCCGTGCCCGCGTAGCCGGCCCCGGTACGGGAACGGCAGCGGGCCGGAACCCCACGAGGGGTTTCCGGCCCGCTGTCCCGCCACGGCGGGCGGCCCGCGTCAGCCGCGGAGGGCCTGGACCGCGGCTTCGAGCCGCTTGCCGAAGTCGGCGTCCGCGCGGCGGAAGTTGTCGACGGCGCGCTCGACGATCTCGTCGCGGGAGACCTTGGCGATGAAGCCCGACAGGTTCTCGATCAGACGGGACTTCTCGTCCTCCGAGAAGAGCCGGTAGAGGTCGCCCGCCTGGACGAAGTCGTCGTCCTCGGAGTGCGAGGGGGTGGCGTGGTTGCCGGTGCCGCCGGTGACGGGGGTGGGCTCCCACAGCGGGCGGCCGGTCTGGGCGGGGCCGCCGAAGCTGTTGGGCTCGTAGTTCTTGGAGCCCTTGTGGCGGCCGTCGTACAGGGAGCCGTCACGGGAGTTGGTGCGCGCCTCGGTGGCGTGCGGGCGGTTCACCGGGAGGTGGTCGGCGTTGATGCCGACGCGGTAGCGGTGGGCGTCGCCGTACGCGAAGAGGCGGCCCTGGAGCATCTTGTCCGGGGACGGACCGATGCCGGGGACGAAGTGCGCCGGGGAGAAGATGGACTGCTCGACCTCGGCGAAGACGTTCTCCGGGTTGCGGTTGAGCTCCAGCTTGCCGATCTCGATCGGCGGGTAGTCCTCGTGCGGCCACACCTTGGTGAGGTCGAACGGGTTGAAGCGGTAGTGCGCCGCCTCGGCCGCGGGCATGATCTGGACCTGCACGGTCCAGGTCGGGAAGTCGCCGCGCTCGATGGACTCGCGCAGGTCGCGCTGGTGGGAGTCCGGGTCCTCGCCGGCCAGCCGGTTGGCCTCGGCCTGGGTGAGGTTCTTGATGCCCTGGTCGGTCTTGAAGTGGTACTTGACCCAGAAGACCTCGCCGGCCTCGTTGTTCCACTGGAACGTGTGCGAGCCGTAGCCGTTCATGTGGCGGTAGGACGCCGGTATGCCGCGGTCGCCGAACAGCCAGGTCACCTGGTGGGTGGACTCGGGCGACAGGCCCCAGAAGTCCCAGACGTTGTCCGCCTCCTGGGAGCCCGTGTACGGGTCGCGCTTCTGGGTGTGGATGAAGTCGGGGAACTTGATGGCGTCCCGGATGAAGAAGACCGGGGTGTTGTTGCCGACGAGGTCGTAGTTGCCCTCTTCGGTGTAGAACTTCAGCGCCCAGCCGCGCGGGTCACGGCGCGCGTCGGCGCCGCCGAGGCTGTCCGCGACGGTGGAGAAGCGCAGGAACGTTTCGGTCTGCTTGCCGACCTCGGAGAGGAACTTCGCACGCGTGTAGCGCGTGACGTCCGCCGTCACGGTGAAGGTGCCGTAGGCGCCGGCGCCGCGGGCGTGCACCACGCGCTCCGGGATGCGCTCGCGGTTGAAGTGGGCGAGCTTCTCCAGCAGGAGCTGGTCCTGGACCAGGACCGGACCGCCGACACCGGCCGTCTCGCTGTTCTGGTTGTCGGCGACCGGAGCCCCGGCCTCCGTGGTGAGCGGTCCCTGCGTCACGTGCGCCTCCTGCGTCATTCGCGCCTGTCCTGTCCTCGGCGTTTGTCGTACTCGATCCTACGATGGACTTTGTCTAAGTCAAGCTGATGTCCAAGTCCACACGAGTTCGGGATCTGAACTGATTCCCCACTGTTAGGCTGGCCTGTATGAGTGACCTGCTGGAACGACTCCGCGGACGCGGCTGGCGCATGACCGCCCAGCGCCGCGTCGTGGCCGAGGTGCTCGACGGTGACCACGTTCACCTGACGGCAGACGAGGTGCACGCACGCGCTGTGACCAAACTGCCCGAGATCTCGCGCGCGACGGTCTACAACACCCTGGGCGAGCTCGTGTCGATCGGCGAGGTCCTCGAGGTCTCGACGGACCGGCGGGCCAAGCGGTACGACCCGAACGCCCACCGCCCCCACCACCACCTGGTCTGCGCCCAGTGCGGCGCCATCCGGGACGTCCACCCGGCGGGCGACCCGCTGGCCGACCTGCCCGACGGCGAGCGCTTCGGCTTCGTGGTCTCGGCGGTCGAGGTGACGTACCGCGGGGTGTGCCCGACCTGCGCGGGCGCCTGACACTTCACGGAAGAAGGCCGGGAGCCCCGGGCTCCCGGCCTTCTGCGCGTTCCCGCGCGTCGTTCCCGTACTTCGTTCCCGCCCTTCGCGTTCATGAACGACCCGGAAAACGACTCGAGGCCCGGATCCATGGGATCCGGGCCTCGGGCCTTCAGTAGCGGGGACAGGATTTGAACCTGCGACCTCTGGGTTATGAGCCCAGCGAGCTACCGAGCTGCTCCACCCCGCGTCGGTGAACACGACTCTACGGGAGCACACCCGGCAGATGCAAATCAGTTGTCGGGCGCCCCGGCGGGCGGCCGTCCTACGCCGACAGTTCCTCCGCCAGGGCGTCGCGCAGCCGGGCGGCGCGCTCGGCCACCTCGGCCGGGCCCAGCTCCATGGCCCGGACGCACCACTTCTGCCCCTCGGCGAGATCCCCGTGCCGGGCGGCGAGCAGCCCGAGCCGGAGCGCGGCCCTGCCGTGCCCGGCCACCGCCGCGCGGGTCCACCACAGGGCCGCCTCGGGTTCGTTGCCCTCGCGGGCCAGCAGCAGCCCGAGGTTGAAGGCGCCGTTGCGCGAGCCGGCCTCGGCCGCCTCCCGGTACCACCGGGCGGCCACCGCGAGGTCGCCCCGGGCGGCGGCGAGCATCCCGACCCGCACCTGGGCCCGGCGGTGGCCCTGCTCGGCGGCGCGGGCGTACCACTCCTCGCTCTCGCTGCGGGCGGCCCCGCCGACGGGCTCGCCCAGGGCCACCGGCTCCGGCGGAGGGGCCAGCGACTCCAGCAGGGCGGCCAGCCGGAAGGCCGCCTCCGCGCTGCCGCCGCCCGCCGCGCAGCGCAGGTGCCGCTCGGCGGCGCGCTCCTCGCCGTCGCGCACGAGGGCGATCCCGACCTGGAGCGCCGCGTCGGTGTGGCCGGCGGCGGCGGCCCGCTCGTACCACTTCAGGGCGGAGCGGTCCTCGTCCCGGCTGGCGAAGAGGATCCCGAGGTTGAAGGCGGCGTCGACGCTGCCGGCCTCCGCCGCCTTGGAGAACCAGGGCTCGGCGCCGGCCGCGTCCCCGGCCTGGAGCAGCATGATCGCCAGCGCGTTGGCGGCCTCGCGGTGGCCGGCGTACGCGGCGCGGCGGTACCACTGCTCGGCCTGCGCGGTCCGCTCCTGGGCGGCGCAGAGCAGGGCGAGGTTGTAGGCGCCGTTGTGGTCGCCGGCGTCCATGGCGACCCGGTACCACTTCTCGGCCGTCTGGGTCTCGCCACGGGCGGCGTGCAGCGCGCCGAGGGCGTTGGCCGCGTTGCCGTCGCCGTCCTGGGCCGCGCGGTGCCACCAGGCGGCCGCGCTGTCCTCGTCACCGGCGTCGCGCAGCAGGAAGCCGAGGGCGCAGGCGGCCCGGGCCTCCCCCTGCTTGGCGGAGCTCAGGTACCAGCGGCCGGCCTCCTTCAGCTCGCCGCGCGCCTCCAGCAGGGCGCCCAGGTGCAGGCCGGCGCGGCGGTGTCCGCGCGCGGCGGCCTGGCGGTACCACTGCTCGGCCTCGGCGGGGTCGCCCTTGCGCAGGTGGCGGGCGAGCCGGTACGCGGCCTCGCGGTGCCCCTGCTCGGCTGCGGCCCGGAACCAGCGCTCGACGCCCTTGTCCCCGCGGTGTTCCAGCAGGTCGGCCAGCCCGTACGCGCCCAGGGCGTGCCCGGACTCGGCCGCCTGGCGCAGCCAGTACTCGGCGGCGGGCTCGTCCCCGCGCTCGCGGTAGTGGCGGCCCAGGGCGTGCGCTGCGGGGGCGGATCCGGCGACGGCGGCGACCCGCCACCAGCCGGCGGCCTCGTCGGGGTAGCCGCGCTGGAGGAGCAGGACCCCGAGGTTGTTGGCGGCGGCACGGTCGCCGGCGCCGGTGGCGCCGCGGAGGTAGGGCTCGGCCCCCGCCAGGTCGCCACGGCGCAGCAGCAGCGCGCCGAGCACGCTCATGGCGCCGGGGTCGCCCTTGTCGGCGGCCACGCGGTGGCGGGCCTCCAGCTCGGCGTCGGTGGCGCCCTCGGCGTCCCCGAAGGCTTCTGCCGCGCTGTGCTTGTCCAAGAAATCCGCATCGGTCAGTGCGGTCTGCGCGTTAACAGTCGGAGCGGCCTCGCCCGTTCCCGCGCCCGACTCGGCCTCCGCCCTCACAAACCGCCCTGTCTCCAGCAGAGTTGACCTGTCCCCCATAAATCCCATCGTCGCATCACCTGCTACCCGCGTACACCTGGTATGTCGCAGCCAGTGAGGTCACTACAGCGTTTTGTCGACATGCCCACAGAGAGACAAGTCAAACACGCTCGCCCCCCAACTCACCCGCCCCAGTGACCCCGTGTCTCCCCCCAGCACCTTTTCGGTGCTCCGGACATGACGAAGGCCCGGATCCCATTGGATCCGGGCCTTCGTCTTCAGTAGCGGGGACAGGATTTGAACCTGCGACCTCTGGGTTATGAGCCCAGCGAGCTACCGAGCTGCTCCACCCCGCGTCGGTGAAACCACAGTATCACGACGCGGGACGGAACCATTACGCGGTTTCCGCGCCGCCTAGCCGCCCGGCTTGGGCGCCGTCAGCTTCGCCTCCGCGTCGATCGCCCGCTTCAGCGCCGCCTGGAGGTCGTTCTGCGCCTTGCCGTACGCGGCCCAGTCGCCCGCCTTCATCGCCTTGTCGGCCTCCTCGACCGCCTTCTGGGCGTCGGCGAGGGCCGCCTTGACCGTCGGGTCCTGCGCGGTCGGCGGGGTGTTCGGGTTCGTCGGCGTGGTCGGGTTCGTCGGCGTGGTCGGCGGCACCGGCGTGGTCGGGGCCTCGGCTCCGAAGACCACGTTCAGCGCCTTCTCCAGGGTGTCCTCGAAGGCCGTCTGGCCCCCGTAGGTCACCAGCACCTTGCGCAGCAGCGGGTACTTCAGCCCGGAGCTGCGCACGTACACCGGCTCCACGTAGAGCATTCCGCCGTCCATCGGGACCGCGAGCAGGTTGCCGTACTCGATCTCCGAGTCGCCGCCGCGCAGCAGCCGGATCGACTCGGCGATCTTCGGCTCCGACTGGAACTTGCTCTGGACCTGGCCGGGGCCGTCCGGCGGCTTGCTCGTCGGCATCTTCAGGATGCGGATCTTGCCGTAGTCCGGGGTCCCGGGGTCGGCGTTCACCGCCATGAAGGCGCTCAGGTTGGGCCGCTCGTTCGGCGTGAAGGTCGTCGTGAGCGAGAAGACCTGGTCCTTCTCCGTCTGGCCCGGCATCTTCATCGACAGGTAGTACGGCGGGACCGCCGTGCCGGCCTTGGTCGTCGGGTCGTCCGGGACGGCCCAGGCCTCACTGCCGCTGAGGAAGGTCTGCGGGTCCGTGACGTGGTACCGGGTCAGCAGCTCGCGCTGGACCTTGAAGAGGTCCTGCGGGTAGCGCATGTGGTCCATGAGCGGCTTGGAGATCTCGCTCTTGGGCTTCACCGTGCCCGGGAACGCCTTCATCCAGGTCTTCAGGACCGGGTCCTTGGTGTCCCACTGGTACAGGTCGACCGTGCCGTCGTACGCGTCGACGGTGGCCTTCACCGAGTTGCGGATGTAGTTGACCTGGTTCTCCTGGGCGACCACCGCGCGCTGGCTGTTGGTCAGCGAGTCCGCGGTGCTCTGTCCCAGCGTGGTGCGGGAGGCGTACGGGTAGCCGTTGGTCGTCGTGTAGGCGTCGACGATCCACTTGATCCGGCCGTCGACGACGGCCGGGTACGGGGCCCCGTCGATGGTCAGCCAGGGCGCGACGGCCTCGACGCGGTCCTTGGGGGTGCGGTTGTACAGGATCCGCGAGCCGTCGCCGATGGCGCCGGAGTAGAGGATCTGCGGCTCGCTGAAGGCGAGCGCGTACGCGGCGCGGTTGACCGGGTTGTCCAGGTTGACCCCGGAGTTGCCCTTGTAGCTGGTCTCCTTCTCGCCCTTGTCGTCCGAGTAGTCGAGCTCCTTCTGCGGACCGCCGACGATCGAGTACTGCTTCGTCTGCTCGCCGTAGTAGACGCGCTGCTCGAAGTCCGTGCCGAACATGCCCTTGGAGGGCAGGTCCGACTGCGTGAAGTCCGGGGCGCCGTCCTTGACGGTGGTGCCCTTGGCCGCGACCACCCCGTAGCCGTGGGTGTACTTGAAGTGGTCGTTGATCCAGTTGTTCTTCGGGATGCCGCCGATGTTCAGCTCGCGCAGCCCGATGACCGTGTCCTGGCCGGCGTACCGGTCGACCGCCAGCGTGGACGGGAAGCCGTAGTAGCCCTTGACCTGCTGGAGCTGCTGGAAGGCGGGCGAGACGATGTTCGGGTCGAGCAGGCGCAGGCTGGCCGTGGTGTCGGCCACCGACCGCAGCTTGGTGCGGTCATCGGTCTGCGGGACGCCCGGGTAGTCCTTCACGTCGGCCCCGTCGATGCCGTAGGCGTCGCGCGTGGCCTTGATGTTCTTCTCGACGTACGGCGATTCCTTGGCCTGCTCGTTCGGCTGGACCTGGAACTTCTGGACGATCGCCGGGTACAGCCCGCCGATCAGGATCGCCGAGAGGACCATCAGGCCGAAGCCGATGACCGGCAGCTGCCAGGTGCGCCGCCACAGGGTGGCGAAGAACAGCACCGCGCAGATCGCCGCGATGGCGACGAGGATCGTCTTCGCCGGCAGGTAGGCGTTGGCGTCGACGTAGCGCAGGCCGGTCCAGTTGTCGGCGGCCTTGAAGTCGCTGGACTTCACGGCGAGGCCGTAGCGGTCCAGCCAGTACGCGACGGCCTTCAGGGTGACGAACAGGCCGAGCAGCACCGACAGGTGGCCGGTCGCCGCGGCGGTGGCCCGGGCACCCGGGCTGGTCACGCGCAGGCCGCCGTACAGGTAGTGCACGACGACGGCGGCGATCACGGAGAGCACGACGGCCGCGAAGCCGAAGCCGAGGAGGAAGCGGTACCAGGGCAGGTCGAAGGTGTAGAACGACACGTCCAGGTGGAACTGGGGGTCCTTCGTGCCGAAGGGCACCCCGTTCACGTACATCAGCCAGGTCTTCCACTGGCCGGCCGCCGAGGCGCCCGCGATCAGACCGACGATCGCCGCGATGGCCAGGAGCAGCCACTTCTTGTACGGGGCGACGCTCATCCGGTAGCGGTCGAGGCTCTGCTGCTCCATCGACATCGCGCTGAGCGGCGGCCGCAGCCGGTACGCCAGCCAGATGTTCAGCCCGACCGCACCGGCCATCAGCAGGCCGAAGACGGCGAAGAGGCCGATCTTGGTCCACAGGGTGGTGGTGAAGACGGAGGAGTACTTGACGGAGCGGAACCAGAGCCAGTCCGTCCAGAACCCGGCGAACATGATGAACGCCATGGCCAGGACGGCAAGGACGCCCAGTGTCGTCAGAAGAGTCCGGGCGCGCCGGGAGGGGCGGCCGACTCTCATCCGTGGCCCGGAGGGGCCTCCGCCGCGGTCCGGCATCTGGAAAGCCAAGGTGCGCACCTCGAAAGTCGCTGTGTCTGGTCCTGGGCCCACGATCGTAGGGCCCACTCATGCAACTTACTGAGGCTTTAGTCAGTTCCCGGTATCGGGGGGAAAGGAGGCAGGATGTTGTCCATGTCCAACCTTTCGCCCTCCCCCGGCACCCCCATGGCGGCCAGTCCGCTGACCCGCGCCGTCCTCGAGATCGACGAGTACGCCTCCACCCTCGGCTGGGACAAGCCGGCCCGCCTCTTCGCCCTGGTCGACACGGCCCGCCTGCGCCGGCAGGAGCCCCGGCTCGCCGGGCAGCTCGGCCTGGACCAGGACGACGCCGGCAAGAGCCAGCTCACCCCGATCGAGCAGGACGAGGTGCCGGCCGGGACCCCGCTGGACAAGTTCCTGGGCACCATCGCCTGGCCCGACGCGGTCGTCGGCTGCGCCCTGACGGTGGAGCGGCTGATGCTGCCGCCGTCCGCGGAGGCCTCCGTGCCGGTCGGGCTGAACGACAAGCAGCTGACCAAGTGGGTCGCCGCCCACCCCGAGCGGCAGGAGGTGCGCCTCACGGTGGGCGTCCTGCGCGACGGCTCGCGCGAGTCGGCCGTGCGGCTGCGGGACAAGGACTCCTCCACCGAGGTGCTGACCGGCGCGGGCCTGGTGCCGGGCCTGGCCGACGCGCTGGCGGCGACCCTGGCCTAGTTCCGCCGCGGGTGGGGCGCGGTCAGGACGCGGTGCACTTCGGCAGTCCGGCCGTGTCCCCCTTGCCGATCTTCTCCAGGGCCTTGGTGGCGTCCCCGATGGTGGAGACCTTCACGAGGGTCAGGCCCTCGGGGGTGTGCCGGGCCGCCGAGGCGCAGTTCTCGGCCGGGGTCAGGAAGTACTCGGCCCCGGCGTTGCGGGCGCCGATGGTCTTCATCTGGATGCCGCCGATGGGGCCGACCTTGCCCTCGTCGTCGATGGTGCCGGTGCCCGCGATGAACTTGCCGCCCGTGAGGTTCTCGGGGGTGAGCTTGTCGACGATGCCGAGGGCGAACATCAGGCCGGCGCTCGGGCCGCCGACGTCGGCGAGCTTGATGTCGATCGGGAACGGGAAGGTGTGGTCGGTCCCGGCCCGGATGCCGACGATGGCGTGGCCGTCGCCCTCCGCCTTGCCCGCGGTGACGGTGACCTTCGCGCTGCCGGTGGGCTCGCGGTTCGCCTTCTCGGCCTCGGCCGCCTCGGCGGCGGGCACGATGGTGAACTCGACGGGCTCGCCGGGCTTGTGCTTGGTCACGAGCTTGGCGACGTCCCCGGGCACGGTGACGGGGGTGCCGTCCACCGCCTTGACCACGTCCCCGGCGTGCAGCCGGCCCTCGGAGGGGCTGCCCTTGACGACGGTGGAGACGACGACGCGGGCGGTGACCGGGATGCCGAGCTGCTTGAGGGCGGCCACCTTGGCGCTCTCCTGCGACTGGCTGAACTCCTCGGCGTTCTCCTGGGTCGATTCCTTGTCCGTCTTGCCGTTCGGGTAGAGGTTCTCGTGCGGGACGACGATGTTGTCGCCGGCCACCCAGCCGTAGACCGCTTCCAGCAGGTTCATGTCGTAGTCGGCGCCGGTGACGCGGACGGTGGTCATGTTGAGGTGGCCGCTGGTGGGGTACGTCTGGTGCCCCGAGATGCTCAGCACCGGCTCGCCGCGCGAGTCGCCCAGCGTGTTCACGGTCGGGCCCGGGCTCATCTCGGAGTACGGGACCTTGATGAAGACGCCCGCGCAGAGCAGCGCGAACAGCACGAGGAAGGAAGCGAGCATCGTCGCGGTGCGGCGTGGCATGGATCGACAGTACGGGACGGCCCGGCCGGGCGGCCCGTGGGGCCGGTCCGTACGGGGCCCGCGGGCGGAACTCTCAGCGGATTCTCAGCCGGGGCCTGGTCGGAGCCCGGTCGGAGCCGGTCGGGCACGGTCCCGAGGGGGCCCGCGGGGGGACGGGGAGGGCGGGGTCCGGGACGCGTCAGACGGCGTCGGAACCGGAGTGCGCCTTTTCGTTCGTCCTCGCCCGGTCGGCCCGGTCCATGGCCTCGCGGAACCTGGCGTAGCCGGCCAGTTCGGATATGTCGCCCTGGGTGCGGTCGCGGGCCGCCCAGCTGCCCCATATCGCCGCTCCGATCGCGGCGAACAGCGGAATCAGCAGCCACACCAGTGATGCCATGAACGTGCCTCCCTGCCCCGAAAGTGCGTGTCGTTGGTGGCTTCAACGCTCGTGCCCGGAGGGGGGTTACGCAAATCGAGGGCGTGTTGCGCGGCCGAACGGGGGTGAGGCTACCGCCCGCCCGTGAGGACCCCGCGCCCGGCCCCCGCCCACCGGCCTCAGCAGGCGCCGACCCACTCCTCGGTGCCGTCGGAGAAGGTCTGGTGCTTCCAGATCGGGACCTCGTGCTTGAGGTCGTCGATCAGCATCCGGCAGGCCTCGAAGGCCTCGCCGCGGTGCGGGCAGGAGACGGCGACGATCACGGCCAGGTCGCCCACGGCGAGGTCGCCGACGCGGTGTACGGCGGCCAGCGCGCGGACCGGGTACTTCGCCACGACGCGGTCCGCGACGCGGCGCATCTCGGCCTCCGCCGTCGGGTGGCAGGAGTAGCCGAGCGAGTCGACGTCCGCTCCGCCGTCGTGGTTGCGCACCGTCCCGACGAAGAGGGTGGTGCCTCCGGTGGCGTCGTCGCCGACGGCCTTGAAGACCTCGTCGATGGAGAGCGGGGTCTCACGGATCTCGAGCAGCCGGATGGGGTCCTGGGCGGCCTGCTCGCCGGGGTGGTCGAAGTGCGGTGCCATGTTCCCCATCGTGCCCTAGCCGCCGACCCGGTGGAATAGCCGTTTCGCCCGGGGCGCGGCGCGTCGGTTGGGATCCTCCTACAGGAGACCGGCGCCGCCCCGGACCGGGCCGGTCCGGGGCCGTGTCCCGCAGGTCAGAGCCCGCGGCGGCGGCGGGCGCGGCGTACGGCGGCGGCCGCGCCGAGCAGGGCGACCGTGGCGCCGGCGGCGCCGGCGGCCGTGGCGGCGTCCTTGCGGCCGAGGCGGCGCCCGGCGACGGTGTGCCGGCCCGCGACCTCCTGGAGCAGCTCGGCCAGCACCTCCTCGTTGGTCCAGCGGGGCCGCCAGCCGGCCGCGTGCAGCCCGCTGACGCTGACCACCCACGGGTGCATGGTGTACGCGAGGTCCCCGGCCGGGGACGGGGTCAGGCCGATCCGGTGGAGCCGGGCCGCGGCGCCGAGCGCGACGGCGGAGGGCAGCTCCATGCGGCGGATGCCGCTGAGCTCCTCGACCTCCTCCTGCTCCAGCCAGCCCTCGCAGCCGACGGCGAGCTCGCCCTCGGCCTTCTCCAGGGCGGCGTACTCCAGGGCGCTGACCAGGTCCTCGACGTGGCAGAACTGCCAGGTGGGCCGGGATCCGGCGACGACGAGCAGGCGCGGGGACTCGAAGTACCGGGTGAGGGCGGTGTCCGTGCCGCCGACCAGGATGGCGGGGCGGACGACGGTCACGTTCAGGCCGGGGTGGGCACGGGGGGCGCGGCGGCCCAGGCGCTCGATCTCCAGCAGGTCGCCGACGCCGGTGGCCTCGGCGGTGGCGCGCAGCTCGGAGTCCTCCGAGAGCGGGATGTCGTTGTCCGGCAGGGCCCCGTAGACCATCGCCGAGGTGCACAGCACGACCCGGTGCACGCCGGCCGCGGCGGCGGCGGTGAGCACGGTCTGGGTGCCGCGCACGTTGTAGGCGGTGCGGGCGGCCGGGTCCGTCTCCAGGTCGAGGTCGAGCGCGAGGTGGACGACGACGTCCGCGCCGCGCAGCTTCTCGGCGATGGCGGGGTCCCGGACGTCCAGGACGTGCCACTGGGCGGCGGCGCAGTCCCCGCGCCGCTCGTCGATGGCCACGACCTGCTTGACCTCGTCGGATTCGACGAGGCGGCTCACCAGGGCGGCGCCGACCCCCGACGCGGCGCCGGTCACCGCGATCACGGGGCTCGGCCGGCGCGGGCCGGCCGGGTTTCGCGGCTGGCGAACGCCGGGGGCGCGGTCGTCGTGCTCAGGGCGGTTTTCGGCGTCGTGCGGCGCGCGAGCCTGCGGATCTGGGGAACTCACCGGGCGTCTCCAGCGGTTGTCTTCAGTGGGGACGAGCTGTGACGCGTACCCACCAGGTGATGTCCATCCTGCCGCAGCCCAGGACCCGGCGGAGCACCGAGCCCGGAAGCGGGAGTGGTGTCTAGGCTGGGTGGTGTTGTCGGACCATCGCCCGTCGGCACCCGCCGGCGGCCCTACGAGCCGAGGAAACCCGTGAGCGACACCCCATTCGGATTCGGCCTTCCGCCGGAGGAGCCGGAGGACGGCGACAATGGCAAGAAGGGCGGCCAGGGAGGTCCCGCCAATCCCTTCGGGTTCGGCCCGGGCGGCCTTCCCGGCGGCTTCCCCGGCGGTGCGGAGAATCCGTTCGCCGCGATGTTCGGCTCGATGAACCCGAACGACCTCGGTGCCGCCTTCCAGCAGCTCGGGCAGATGCTGAGCTACGAGGGCGGTCCCGTGAACTGGGACATGGCCAAGGACATCGCCCGCCAGACCGTCGCGCAGGGCACCGCGGACGGGGTCAAGGACGCGAGCGTCGGCGTCGCGGAGAAGTCCGCGGTCGAGGAGGCCGTGCGCCTGGCCGACCTGTGGCTCGACGGCGTGACCTCCCTGCCGTCGGGTGCCAACGCGGCCGTCGCGTGGAGCCGTGCCGAGTGGGTCGAGGCGACCCTCCCGGTGTGGAAGGAGCTGGTGGACCCGGTCGCCGAGCGCGTCGGCGCGGCCATGGGCAGCGTCCTGCCCGAGGAGATGCAGGCCATGGCGGGCCCGCTGCTCGGGATGATGCGTTCCATGGGCGGGGCCATGTTCGGTCAGCAGATCGGGCAGGCGGTGGGCACGCTCGCGGGCGAGGTCGTCGGCTCGACGGACATCGGGCTGCCGCTGGGCCCGGCCGGGCGGGCGGCGCTGCTGCCGCTGAACATCGAGGCCTTCGGCAAGGACCTGAGCGTCCCCTCGGACGAGGTGCGGCTGTACCTGGCGCTGCGCGAGGCGGCGCACGCCCGCCTCTTCGCGCACGTGCCGTGGCTGCGCTCGCACCTTTTCGGCGCGGTCGAGGGCTACGCGCGGGGCATCAAGGTGGACACGTCGAAGCTGGAGGACGTGGTCGGCCAGCTCGACCCGTCGAACCCGGAGCAGCTCCAGGAGGCGCTCCAGGGCGGTATGTTCCAGCCGCAGGACACCCCGGAGCAGAAGGCCGCCCTGGCCCGTCTGGAGACGGCGCTCGCGCTGGTCGAGGGCTGGGTGGACGCGGTCGTGCACGAGGCGGCGAAGCCCCGTCTGACCTCGGCGGACGCGATGCGCGAGACCATGCGCCGGCGGCGTGCCTCGGGCGGTCCGGCGGAGCAGACCTTCGCGACGCTGATCGGGCTGGAGCTGCGTCCGCGGCGGCTGCGGGACGCCTCGCGGCTGTGGGCCTCGCTCACGGACGCGCGCGGCGTGGACGGCCGCGACGGGCTGTGGGAGCACCCGGACATGCTGCCGACGGCTTCCGACCTGGACGACCCGGACGGGTTCGTGCACCGCGAGCAGCTGGACTTCTCGGAGATCGACAAGATGCTCGGCGAGGCCGCCCGGCGGCGTGACGAAGAGGGCGACGACAAGAAGTGAACCTGTACGACGACGCGGTCCGGGTCCTGAAGGAGTACGAGGGCCCGGACGCCCAGCAGGAAGAGCTGCGCGGGGTCTACCTGGACCACCTGGCCGCCCACCCGGAGGGGATGTACAAGCCGTGCACGGCCGGGCACGTCACGGGCAGCGCGCTGGTGATCGACCCGGCCGGCGGCCGGGTGCTGCTGACCCTGCACAAGAAGCTCGGCATGTGGCTGCAGATGGGCGGGCACTGCGAGCCCGGTGACGCCACCCTCGCCGGGGCGGCGATGCGCGAGGCCGTGGAGGAGTCGGGCATCGGCTCGGGTCTGACGCTGGTGGCGGGCGGGCCGGTGCGCCTGGACCGGCATCCGATCCCCGCGCCGTGCAACTGGCACCTGGACGTGCAGTACGCGGTGCTGGCCCCGGCCGGTGTGGAGGCGGAGATCAGCGACGAGTCGCTGGACCTGCGCTGGTTCCCGTACGCGGAGGTGGCGGCGGTCGCCGACACCTCGGTGGTGCGGCTGCTGGAGGCCACCCGGGCGCGGCTGGGCGCGTGAGGTGACGGGGAAGGGGCGGGCCCGTGCGGGTCCGCCCCTTCCCGGTGCGCCGGTCAGTTCCAGGCGTTGTTCTGGTTCTGGGCGTGCGCGCCGTGCTGGCCCATGCCGTACTGGGCGGCGAGGCCCTGGCCGAGCTGGGCGCTCTGCGGGGGCAGCACCTCGCTGGGCTGCACCAGGGCGAAGCCGGTGCCGAGGAAGCTGAGCTCCCACCCCTCGCCGGTGTTGCCGCGGCGCCGCCACACGCCGGTGGAGTGCGTCTGGGCCTGCATCTGCACGCGCAGCGAGGTGGACCAGGCGACGATGGCGTCGGCGTCGGCGTTGACGTACTTGTCGGGGGTGACCTGCATCATCAGCGGCTGGCCGGAGGTCATGAGGGCGACCTTGCCGCGGCCGGAGATGTTGAGCTGGTACTTGCCGGAGCCGGAGATCCCGTACTGGCTGTCGACGGCGATGACCTCGGTGTGCAGGGTGGAGTCCATGGCGAGGACGTAGCCGCTGTCGACGGTGAGGCCGTCGTGGTCCACGTCGACGACGTGGACGTACTGCGCGAGGTTGGCGAAGTAGACGGTGCCCTGGCCGGAGCAGCGCATCAGGTCGAGGCCCTCGCCGGTGCGGCGGCGGGCGCCCCGCTGGTTGCTGCTCTGGTACTCGCCGTCGAAGTCGACGATGCCCTGGTAGGCGACCATCGATCCCTTGCGGGCCAGGACGTCGTCGGAGCCGTTCAGGGTGACCCGCAGGAGCTGGGGGTTCTGGATGGCGTAGCGGTCCTGGGACTGCTGCTCGGCATGGCCGAAAAGTGAGCTCTGCATGATGTCCGCTCCCCCTCAGCCCCGGGTCCGGAGCCGGTCGGTGCTGTCCTCGCTGGGCTGTACGACGACGATGCCCTGGCCGGAGAAGGCCATCTGGTAGGCCTCCCCGCTGCCCCGGCCGATCATCGACGAGGCCTTGAAGCTGCGCTTCCCCTTGACCTTGAGGTTCGGGGACCAGGCGACGAGCGCGTCCGGGTCGACGTACGTCTCGTCGTCTCCGCGGCCGCAGTCGACCACGATCGGGGTGCCGCGCGAGGTGATGGCGACCCAGCCGGTGCCGGCGACCTGGACGTTGAACAGGCCCTGGCCGGCGAACTTCGCCATGCCCTTGACCCGCTCGACACCCCACTGGAGGTGGGCGTCGAAGGCGAGGAGGTTGGTGCCGTTGACGGAGAGGGCGTCGTTGGCGAGGTTGATGCAGACGACGTCGGCGCCGTAGTCGGCGAGGTAGAGCAGGCCGTCGCCGGTGCACTTCATCAGGGGCGCGCCCTCGCCGGTCAGCCACTGGGAGGCCATCTGGCGGACGGCGGGCGGGTTGGGCTCGTACTGGACGAAGCCCTCGTAGGCGACCATCGAGCCGGTGCGGGCGAAGAGGTCCTGGCCGCTCTGCATGGCGACCTTGAGCATGGCGCGGCCGTGGTTCTCCATGCGGGCCGTGACGGGGGTCGGGGCGTAGCCCGCGAGCTGCTGGTTCATGGCGTTCATGGCGTTCATGTGGGGCTCCCTCAGACCTCGTACGGCTGGACGACGATGAAGTTGCCGGGCGCGCCGCGGAACTGGAGGTTCACGGTCTCCCCGCTGTGGCCCGGGTAGGCGTTGCGGCGCAGCCGGACCTGGCTGGAAATGATCACCTGTGAGGCGGCGGACCAGGCGACGATGGCGTTGCTGTCGGCGAAGGTCGTGGGGGTGACCGGCAGGACGACGGGCACGCCGTGCGTCTTGACGATGACCGTGCCGCTGCCCTGGAACAGCATGGTGAACAGGGCGCCGCCGGGGATGCCGTGGCCTTCGATGCGGCGGACCTCGTGCTGGAGGGACTCGTCGAAGGCGAGGACGCTCTCGGCGGAGACGCAGATGCCGTCGCCCTGGAGCTCGATGGCGTGCAGGTGGGCGCCGTTCTCGGCGAGGAAGACCTGCCCGCGGCCGGTGCAGCGCATCAGCTGCATCTCCTGGCCGGTGGCGTTGCCGACGATGCGGCCGGCGAAGCCCGCGCCCTTGTAGCTGAAGTCGACCTTGCCCTGGTAGAGGACCATGCTGCCCTGGCGGGCGAGGACGGCCTGGCCGCCCATCGACAGGTCGACCCGCATGAGCTGCTGGTTCTGCGGGGTCCAGCGGGCGCCGGTGGGGGCCTCCTTGTACGGCTGGAGGGCGAGGGCGAGGCCGGCGCCGGGCGCGGCGGCCTGCGGGGCCTGGCCGTAGGGGGCCGGGGGCTGCTGGCCGTACGGGGGCTGCTGGCCGTAGGGGGCCTGCGGGGCGGGCGGCTGGCCGGGGACCTGGCCGTACGAGGGCTGCGGCTGCTGGCCGTAGGGCGCGGGGGCGGGGGCCGGCGGCGGGACCTGGGCGCCGTAGGACTGCTGGGGCTGCCGGCCGTACGAGGGCGGGCCGGGCTGCTGCGGCGGGTGGGGCGGCTGGCCGTACGGGGCCGGGGGCGTGCCGATCGGGCCGACCATGGTCGGCGCGGAGTGCACGGGGGCGGGCGCCGGGGGCTGCGGGGCCGGGGGCTGCTGCGGCGGCGGGGCGTACGGGGCGGAGGCGGGCGGTTGCTGCTGCTGGACCGGGGCGCCGAAGGACGGGGCCGGGGCGGCGGCCTGCGGGGGCGGCGCGAACGCGGGGGCGGCGGCCTGCGGCTGGGCCGGGGCCGGCGGGTGGGCCGGGGCCTGGGGCTCGGGCTGCGGCTCGTCCTCGGCGACCTCTCCGCCGAAGTGCTCCAGCAGCGCGGCGAGGCCGCCGTCGAAGCCCTGGCCGACGGCGGCGAAGCGCCAGACGTCCTTGCGGTAGAAGTCGCCGATCATCAGGGCGCGTTCGGTGCTGAACTCGGAGCCGTTGAAGGAGTACCGGACGACTTCCTCGCCGCCGGCCACGATCCGGATGTAGCCGGGGCCGATCTGCGACATCTGGCCGGCGCCGTCGAGGGTGGCGCTGAAGGACAGCTTGTGGATGGAGGCGGGCACGTGGTCGAGGGTCACCCGGAAGGACTCGGTGTCCCCGGCCTGGGGGCCGAGCTGCTGGATGGACTCCTCGGGCGACTTCGGCTGGTTGTAGAAGACGAAGTAACGGTCGTCCGACAGGCGCTCGTCGGCGTCGAGGCCGAAGCAGCTGATGTCGAAGGTGAGCCCGGGCCCGGCGATCTGGACGCCCACGTACAGATCGGTGCCCGCCGTCAGGTCACTGATCCTGGCCTTGTGGCCGCGTTGGAATTCCCTGGCCATCTGTCCGACCGTCCCCCATCCCGACTTCGACTGCTCGATGTGTGCCGCTCAGGCTAACGGCTCCTGACGACATCCGGCCAAGCCGGTGCCGACCTGGTTCCGACCCGTTTCCGGCCCGGCCGCGGCCCGGCGCGCGTCCGCCTCGCGTGACGCGGGGTCACTCCCCGCGGGGGGCCGGGACCCGGGGCATGCGCTCCGCCGCGGCCACTCCCTCCAGGAACCCGCGGGCCCGCTCGGTCTTCGGGTAGGCCTCCAGCAGCTCCCAGAAACGGGGGCCGTGGCCGGGCACCAGGAGGTGCGCCAGCTCGTGGAGCAGCACGTAGTCGACGACGTACTCCGGCATCCCCTGGATGCGGTGGGACAGCCGGATGCTGCCCTCCGCGGGGGTGCAGGAGCCCCACCGGGTGTTCTGGTTGGTGACCCAGCGGACCGAGAGCGGACGCGCGCGGCCGCCGAAGTACTGCTCGGACAGACGCTCGGCGCGCGCGATCAGTTCCGCGTCGCCGAGGGTGCGCTTGCCCTCCTGGGCGGCGAGCTTGTCGAGCATGACGCCCACCCAGCGCCGCTCCTCGGCCTCGGACATCCGGGCGGGGATCAGGACGACGGTCCGCTCGCCCTCGCGGTAGGCGGACACGGTCCTGCGGCGGCGCGCGCTCCGGCGTACTTCGACGGCGCGCTGTGGCGGGTCGGCGGCTGGCACGCCTCGACGGTACCCGGTCGCCGTGGGGGAAATCCCGCGCGTCCGCGGTTCGGAACGTGATCGGTTCCCCGGAAGGTCACAAACACGGCCATTCCTCATCCGATATGACCAATACCCCTTGCCTGTGGACGAATCTCCGCGCCCGGTCCGGCGGCCGGGCATGGTGGCGGAGACGGGGAATGCGTCGGGACGGGTCGGGATGGCTCGGGACGGAACGGGACGGGGTGGCAGTGATGTATCCGAAGGTGAAGCCCGCGCTGGCGCGGGCGTGGCGGGACCTGCAGACGGTCCAGTTCGGGGTGACGCCCGCCCACGCGGTGGTGCTCGGGCCGCTGGACACGGCGACGGGGTCGCTGATCGACCGGATCGACGGCACGCGGGGCATGGAGCTGCTGCGGGCCGAGGGCGCCGGGATGGGGCTGCCCGAGGGGCAGGTGGACGGACTGGTCCGGCACCTCGCAGGGGCCGGGCTGCTCGACGACCTCACCGCAGGGGGGCCGCGGGCGCAGGCCGTGCGCGGGAGGCCGGAGGTGCTGGAGCGGCTGGGGCCCGATCTGGGCTCGCTCTCGCTGGTGCACCGGGAGCCGGGCGGTGACCTGCGGGGGGTGGCGGCGCGCAGGGCGTTACGGGTCCAGGTGCGCGGGAGCGGCCGGGTGGGGGCGGTGATCGCCGCCGTGCTGGCGGGGGCCGGGGTGGGGCGGGTCGACGTGCTCGACGGGGGCCGGGTGGAGGCCGCCGACGTGGCTCCGGGCGGGCTGGATCCGGGGAGCGTGGGCCGGCCGCGGGCCGAGGCGGCGGCGACACTGGTGCGGGCGGCGGCGCCGGGGCGGGCTCCGGGTGCGGGCGATCCCGGGGGCCCGGGGCCGGAGCCGGCACTGGTGGTCCTCGCGCCCAGGGACGGCCTCCAGGCGTGGGCACCCGATCCGGCTACGGCCGCGGACTGGGTGGCGACGGGCACCCCGCACCTGTACGCGGGGGTGCTGGAGGGGACGGGGCTGGTCGGGCCCCTGGTGCTGCCCGGGTCCACGGCCTGCGCGGGGTGCATGGAGCGCGACCGCGTCGACGGTGACCCGGCCTGGCCCCGGATGCTGGTCCAGTGGCGCTCGGCGCACCGCCGGCGCGGGGCGGGGGCCTGCGACCTGGGGCTGTCCACGGCGGTGGCCGGCCTGGCCGCGGCGCACGCCCTGGCCTTCCTCGACGGGCAGCTGCCCGCTTCGACGGCCGCCCGGTGGGAGGCCGCCCTGCCCGGGCTGCACTGGCAGCGCACCGCGCTGCGCCCGCACCCGGACTGCCCCTGCGCGGCCGCGGCCCCGGGACCGGCGGCCGGGCCCGGACCCGCGGCCGGACCGGGGGCGGACGCGGCGGTGCGGTCGTGAGCCGCCGGACTCCCGGCGGAGCCGGGGCGGGTGCCCCGGTCCGGGGGGCCGGGGGGCCATGGCAGGATGCGACGGGGGCCGAGCCGCGCCCCGAACCGCCGCTCGCGGCGCAGCAGTCCGGAAACTGGAGGGGCTCATGTCCGATCTTCCCCGGAAGGCGGTCACGCGCACCGTCAAGCTGGCCGCGCTCCCGCTCGGCATCGCGGGCCGGGCCACCTGGGGGCTGGGCAAGCGGATCGGCGGGAAGTCGGCCGAGATCGTGGCCCGCGAGCTCCAGCAGCGCACCGCCGAGCAGCTGTTCCGCACGCTCGGGGAGCTGAAGGGCGGCGCGATGAAGTTCGGGCAGGCCCTCTCGGTGTTCGAGTCGGCGCTTCCCGAGGAGGTCGCGGGGCCCTACCGGGCGGCGCTGACGAAGCTTCAGGAGGCGGCCCCGCCGCTGCCGGCGGCACGGGTGCACGAGGTGCTGGCGGAGCGGCTCGGCGAGGACTGGCGGGAGCTGTTCGAGGAGTTCGAGGACAAGCCGGCCGCGGCCGCCTCGATCGGGCAGGTGCACCGGGCGGTGTGGCACGACGGGCGGCAGGTGGCGGTCAAGGTCCAGTACCCGGGGGCCGGGGAGGCGCTGCTGTCCGACCTCAAGCAGCTGGGCCGGTTCGCGGGCCTGCTGGGGCCGCTGGTCCCGGGCATGGACCTCAAGCCGCTGATCACCGAACTGCGCGACCGGGTCGCGGAGGAGCTGGACTACGAGCTGGAGGCCGAGGCGCAGCGCACCCACGCCGACGCATTCGCCGCCGACGAGGACGTGGTCGTCCCGGACGTCGTGTACCAGGGTGACCAGGTGCTGGTGACGGAGTGGCTGGAGGGCACCCCGCTCTCCGAGGTGATCGCCGACGGGACGCGGGAGGAGCGCGACCGTGCCGGGCAGCTGCTGGCCGGGTTCCTCTTCTCGGGGCCCGCGCGCACGGGGCTGCTGCACGCCGATCCGCATCCGGGCAACTTCCGGCTGGTGTCGGGGGCGGACGGCCGGATGCGGCTGGGCGTCCTGGACTTCGGCACGGTGGACCGGCTGCCGGGGGGCTGGCCCAAGCCCATCGGCCGCTCCCTGCGGATGACCCTGGAGGGGGACGCCGAGGGGGTCTACGGGCACCTGTGCGCCGAGGGGTTCGTCAGGAAGAGCATCGAGCTCGACCCGGACGCGGTGCTGGACTACCTCAAGCCCATCATCGAGCCCGCCGAGGCCGAGGAGTTCACCTTCACCCGGCCGTGGCTGCGCGGGCAGGCGGCGCGGATCGCCGATCCCCGCTCGCCCGCCCACCAGTTGGGGCGGCAGATCAACCTGCCGCCGTCCTACCTGCTGATCCACCGGGTGACTCTGAGCACCATCGGGGTGCTGTGCCAGCTGGGCGCGACGGTGCGGCTGCGGGACGAACTGGAGTCCTGGCTGCCGGGGTTCCTGCCCGAGGACTGATCCGGGCGGGGGTCACCACCAGGAGGAGTCGAGCCTGCCCTCGATCGCCCGGAGGTTGGCGCGCGCGCAGTCGACGCAGAAGTACTGTCTGGTCCCGTTCTCCACCGAGCACGTCCAGGTGGGCGGCGGGCCGCCTTCCGGGGAACGGGCTCCGCAGCGCGCGCAGACGACGGTCGGGGCCTCGGGCCCCGGCGGGGTGGGGTGGGGGGTCGGCTGGTCCACCACCAGACGATATCCCCGTCGGCCCGCGCGGGGCCCCGCAACGCACCGGGGGGACCGGTCCGTTCGGACCGGTCCCCCCGGGGTCTGCCGTCGCCCGCTGTGTTCAGCGGGCTCCGGCGCCTTTCACGTGGCTTTCACGTCGCTTTCGAGCGGCTTGCGGCCCGGTCGGGCCGGTCGGCCGCTCAGTGCATGACGGCCATGGCCAGCGCGCGCCGGGCGCGCATGGAGACGCGCTCGGCCCTTCGCTGCATGCGCCGCGCGGCGACCAGGCGCAGGGCGTGACGCTCGGCGTCCGCCTCGCGCATGCGGTCGTCCATATGGGCACGGGCCAGGGCTTCTGGGATGAGTTGCATTTCGCGGGTCCTGTTCTGACGCGAGGTGGTCGCGCCTGCGGTGATGAAGTCTGCGGTGGCGGAGCCGTGCGGCTGCTCGCTCGTGGTGGCGTGGGGGGACATGGGGGCCTGCTTCAAGGGGTCGTGCGTGAGGGGGCGGTCGATGGTTCCGATGGCGGTCATGCCGCTGCAACCGGGTTCTTGCGCGGGCGGCCACGCGGCCGCTTGCGGGCCACGACCACGCCCTGGACGAAGAGCTCTCCGCCCCAGACGCCCCAGGGCTCGCGGCGCTCCTTGGCGCCGGCGAGGCAGGCCTCGACCAGCGGGCAGGTGCCGCAGAGGGACTTGGCGTACTCGACGTCCGCCGGGGACTCGGCGAAGAAGACCTCGGGGTCGAAGGTGCGGCACGGTACGGGGACGCCGAGGTTCTCGATGGCGTCGTCGAGCGCGGTGAGCGCGGTGAGGGGGGTCAAGGCGTGGTCCTCCGGGACTGCGGGCGGGGAGATCGTTTGGGTCTGCGGTACGGACGGGGCGTGCGCTTCGAGTTGCACGGTGTTTTCTTCCTCGTCTTGTTCGGCTAGTCGTTCCGGCCGGTCGGCCGGGTGGCGGCTGTGGTACCTGGCCTTGCCAGTCCCGAGGCCCCTTCGCTCCGTCGTCCCCGTTCGGGGACAAACAGAAGGGCCGCGGATCCCGGGTGGGGTTCCGCGGCCCTGAAGGCGCCGGCCTGATCATGCGATCAGGCTGGATCACTCCAGGGTTCGAGCCCGCGGAAGGCCCACATCAGGTGGTGCTGCTTGTTCTGCGTCTGCTGCGTCTTGGATCCGGCACCGGCCGCGGCCGCGAAGCCATAGGCGCCATGCGCCTTCTGGGCTCCCGCTACTGCCACCAGTGCCTGGGTCGGTCGCTCGTTGCGCTCGCTGACCGGAAGGGTCGCCAGCAGGGCGGGGCCGTCAGCGGCAATCGCGGACAGACCGGTGCCCCGGAGGGAGACGGAACCGAGCAGGCAGGAAGCGGCGACCGAGCGATCGGTCATTTTGGTGAAGGTCATGAAGCTGGTCACTGGTCTCGCCTCCTCTCGGCGTCTCGGGGACTCGGCCCGGGGGCCTGTCCCATGTATTCGGATAAGTACAGCACGGATCCGGAGCTTCGGAGAAGCCACCGTTTCCGTTGCTAAGAACCTATGGGGCTTCGCCGGGCATGTGCAAACTATTTTTCCGACGAGTTTCTACGCGTCGTCAGAATCCTCACCGTCAGTCTCCTGACCAGCACAGATGGCCAGGACGTCGGTCCCGTAGCGGTCGAGCTTGCGGCCCCCCACGCCGGAGATCATCGCGAGCTCTCCAGGCTCGGAGGGCGCCGCCTCCGCGATGGCCATGAGGGTTTTGTCCGTGAACACACAATATGCGGGCATTCCCTGGAGCTTCGACTGAGTGGCCCGCCACTCCCGCAGCCGCTCGTAGAGCCCCTCGTCCATGTCCGAGGGGCAGTCCCCGCAGCGCATCAGCTTGATGTCCCCGGCCTCGGTCAGGGTCCGGCCGCAGACCCGGCACAGCACCGGCCCGCGGCGGCCCCGCTTGCGCGGCGCGCCCTCGGCCGCGGCGCCCGCCCGGCCGGCGGGGGCCGCGGAGCCCGGCCGCAGCCCGTTCAGGAAGCGGCTGGGGCGACGGGAGGCCCGGCCGCCCGGGGCCCGGGAGAGCGCCCAGGAGAGGGTCAGGTGCAGCCGCGCCCGGGTGACGCCGACGTAGAGCAGCCGGCGTTCCTCCTCGACCTGCTCGTCGGTCTTGGCGTACGTGATCGGCACCATGCCGTCGGTGAGGCCGACCAGGAAGACGGCGTCCCACTCCAGGCCCTTCGCGGCGTGCAGCGAGGCGAGGGTGACGCCCTGGACGGTCGGCGCGTGCTGCGCGGCCCTGCGCTCGTCCAGTTCGACGGTGAGCTCGGCCAGCCCTGCGCCGGGGCGGGAGCGGGCGAAGTCCTCGGCGAGGCGGACCAGCGCGGCCAGCGATTCCCACTGGTCGCGCACGGCGCCGGAGCCGGCCGGCGGCTCGGCGGTCCAGCCGGTGGAGCTGAGCACGGCCCGGACCTGGGCGCCGAGCTCGACGACGTCGTCGAGCAGCGGGTCGTTGCCGGCGGAGCGGGCGGCTCCGCGCAGCGCGAGGACCGCCTTCTGCACCTCGGCGCGCTCGAAGAAGCGCTCAGCGCCGCGCAGCTGGTACGGGACGCCGGCGTCGGCGAGGGCCTGCTCGTAGACCTCGGACTGGGCGTTGATGCGGTAGAGCACGGCGATCTCGCCGGCCGGGACCCCGGCCGCGATCAGGTCGCGGACCCGGCGGGCCACGCCCTCGGCCTCGGCGGGCTCGTCGGGGTACTCGGCGTAGACCGGGTCGGGGCCGGGCTCGCGCTGGGAGACCAGCTCCAGCCGGTGTTCGGCGGCCCGGCCGCGGGCCTGGTTCAGCAGGCCGTTGGCGAGGTGGACCACCTGGGGGGTGGAGCGGTAGTCGCGGACCAGCTTGACCACGGTGGCCTGCGGGTAGCGGGTGCGGAAGTTCAGCAGGTGGTCGGGGGTGGCGCCGGTGAAGGAGTAGATCGTCTGGCTGGCGTCCCCGACGACGCAGAGGCTGTCGCGGTCGCCGAGCCACAGCTCCAGCAGGCGCTGCTGGAGCGGGCTGACGTCCTGGTACTCGTCCACCACGAAGTGCTGGTACTGGGTGCGGATCTGCTCGGCGATGTCGTGGCGGTCCTGGAGGATGCCGACGGTCAGGAGCAGCACGTCCTCGAAGTCGATCATGCCGCGGTCGCGCTTGAGCTGCTCGTACGTGCCGTAGATCTGGGCGATCTCGGCCATGTCGCGGGGGGCCTCGCGGCCGGCCTTGAGGGCGGCCGCCGGGTAGTCGGCGGGGACGGTCTGGGTGACCTTGGCCCACTCGATCTCGCCGGTGACGTCGCGCAGCTCGTTGCGGTCGAGGCGGACGCGGCAGCGCGCGCCGGCCTCGGCCACGAACTGGATCTTGCGCTCCAGGAGCCGGGGCACCTCCCCGCCGATCGCCCGGGGCCAGAAGTACTGGAGCTGGCGCAGGGCCGCGGAGTGGAAGGTGCGGGCCTGGACACCGCCCGCGCCGAGGGAGCGCAGCCGGCCGCGCATCTCACCGGCGGCCCGGTTGGTGAAGGTGACGGCGAGCACGCTGGCCGGCATCAGCTGGCCCGAGCGGACGCCGTAGGCGATGCGGTGGGTGATCGCGCGGGTCTTGCCGGTACCGGCACCCGCCAGCACGCACACCGGGCCGCGCAGGGTCGTGGCGACCTCGCGCTGCTCCGGGTCCAGGCCCTGGAGCACGGCGTCGGCGTCGACGTCGGGCGCGCCGCCGCCGGCCGGTACGGATGAGGAGTGCGTTGCTGCTGTCACCCCGCCATGCTGCCAGGTCCGGTGGGCCGGACGGGAAACCCGTCCACAGGCTCGCGGGATCCGTCGTACCGGCCGGACCGGTGGATCAGCAGGTGCCGCAAGGCCCGGCCGCGGCCGGGCCGGGAACGGGCCGGGAACGGGCCGGCCGGCAGTCGGATCGGTCACACCGGGCGGCGCGGCGGGAATGGCACGGCGGGGCGGGACGTTCGACTCCTCGGATCACCACCGGCCCCGCGATCCACCGACATCCCACAGAGGAGCGAGCATGCAGGACACCGGCACCGTCACGATGTACAGCACCACCTGGTGCGGCTACTGCCGTCGGCTGAAGACCCAGCTGGACCGCGAAGGCATCGCGTACAACGAGATCAACATCGAGCTCGACCCGGAGTCCGCGGCGTTCGTGGAGAAGGCCAACAACGGCAACCAGACGGTCCCCACCGTGCTCGTGAAGTCCGCCGCCGGCAGCGAGTCCGTGATGACGAACCCGAGCCTGGCCCAGGTCAAGCAGGCCCTCGCCGTCTGACCGTCCGCGACGCGCGCTTCCGGAACGGCCCCCGCCACGGCGGGGGCCGTTCCGCGTCCGGGGCGGTGCCCGCCGTGGACGCGGCCGGGCGCCGGCGGCTCAGACCGCCGAGGGCCCCTTGGGCAGAGGCTGCCCGTACCAGAGCTCGACCAGGCGGGCCGCGATGGAGATGCCCGACGGGGGCAGCACCTCGCCGGCCTCGATCGCCGCGCGGTAGTCCTCGCGGGAGAACCAGCGGGCCTCCTGGATCTCCTCGCCGTCGACCGTGATCTCCGAGCTGACCGCGCGGGCGTTGAAGCCCAGCATCAGGCTGTACGGGAACGGCCAGGGCTGGCTGGCGACGTACTCGACCTCGCCGATGCGCACCCCCGCCTCCTCCCACACCTCGCGGACCACGGACTGCTCTATCGACTCGCCCGGCTCCACGAAGCCCGCCAGCGTCGAGAAGCGGCCCTCCGGCCAGTGCACCTGGCGGCCCAGCAGCGCCCGGTCCCGCTCGTCGGTGACCAGCATGATCACCGCCGGGTCGGTGCGCGGGTAGTGCTCGGCCCCGCAGCCCGGGCAGCGGCGGATGTGGCCGGCCGCCGCCACGACGGTGCGCTCGCCGCAGCGGGAGCAGAAGCGGTGCATGCGCTGCCAGTTCTCCAGCGCCACCGCGTGCACCATCAGGCCCGCGTCGCGCGGGTTCAGCAGCAGCCCGGCCTCGCGGAGCCCGGCCGGGCGGGCCGACTGGTCCATGCGGCCCGGCAGGGAGTCCTTCTGCAGCGCGAAGTACCGTATGCCGTCCTCGTCCGTGCCCAGGAAGTACCGGTGCGTCTCGGTGACCGGGGCCTCGAAGGCGGGGGTCATCACGATGCCCGTGCCGCCGTCGGGGGTGTCGTCGATCAGCACCTGGCCGCCGGAGACGACGAAGACGCGGGTCGTCGGGTGGCTCCAGGCGGCGGCGAGCCACGCCTCGTCGAGGCGGTGGTGCGCGGCGCGGTCGATGCCGCTGGGCGCGGTGAGCGAGAGAGGACGCTCGGTGTGGGTGCTCACTGGTACTTCCAACTCCCCCGGTGGTGGGACAAGGCAGGCGTACGGGACGTGCTTCGGGCTCTTCAGGCCGTGGCGGCGGTGGCCGCCGCGGGCCGCGGCGGCGACCAGTTCGCGGCGAGGTCGCCCCACAGGTAGGCGGTGGTCTCCACGCCCTTGAGGAGCAGGTCGAGCTCGACCTTCTCGTTCGGCGAGTGCCAGCCGTCGGACGGGACGGAGATCCCGAGGAACAGGACGGGCGCGTCCAGCACGTCCTGGAGGTCGGCCGCCGGGCCCGAGCCGCCCTCGCGGGTGAAGCGGACCTGCCGGCCGAAGGCGCGGCCCATGGCGCGGACGACGGACCGCAGCGCCGGGTGGTCCAGCGGGGTCAGGCAGGGGCGGGTGGGCGCGCCGAAGGTGACGGAGTACCGGATCCCGGCGGGGACGCGGGCCGCGAGCCAGTCCCGGAAGGCCGCCTCGACCTCGTACGGGTCCTGCCCCGAGACCAGGCGGAACGACAGCTTCAGGTGGGCGGAGGCGGGCACGATGGTCTTGCCGCCGGGGCCCTGGTAGCCGCCGCCGATGCCGTTGACCTCGGCGGTCGGGCGGGCCCAGACGCGCTCGAGGGTGGAGTACCCGGCCTCGCCGGCGGCCGCGTACGACTTGGCCGTGCGCAGCCACTCGGCCTCGTCGAAGGGCAGTTCGGAGATCAGCCGGCGCTCGGCGTCGGTGAGCTCGGCGATGCCGTCGTAGAAGCCGGGGAGCGTGACCCGGCCGTCCTCGTCGTGCAGCGCCGCTACGACGCGGGCGGCGACGGTGGCCGGGTTGGGCACGGCACCGCCGAAGGCGCCCGAGTGGATGTCCTGGTCGGGGCCGTGGAAGTCGATCTCGCAGTCGGCGACGCCGCGCATGCCGGTGCAGACGGTGGGGGTGGTCTCGGACCACATGCCGGTGTCGGAGACGATCACGACGTCGGCCGCGAGTGCGGCGGCGCGGGCCTCGACGAGGTCGCGGAAGTGCGGGGAGCCGGACTCCTCCTCGCCCTCGATGAGGAGCTTGAGGTGCACGGCGGGGGCCTCGGCCCCGGTCGCGGCGAGGTGGGCGCGCAGGCCGAGGGTGTGGAAGAAGACCTGGCCCTTGTCGTCGGCGGCGCCGCGCCCGTACATCCGGCCGTCCTTGACGACCGGCTCGAACGGCTCGGTGTGCCAGCCGTCGGCGAGGGCGGCGGGCTGGACGTCGTGGTGCCCGTAGACGAGGACGGTGGGGGCGGCCGGGTCGGCGGCCGGCCAGTGCGCGAACACGGCGGGGGCGCCCGGGGTGTCCCACACCTCGGTGACCGGGAAGCCGGTCTCCTTGAGCTTCGCGGCGAGCCAGTCGGCGCTGCGGCGTACGTCGTCCGCGTGCTCGGGCTGCGCCGAGACGGAGGGGATGCGCAGCCACTCGGCGAGGTCGTCGAGGAAGGCGGCGCGGTGGGTGTCGATGTACGTGCGGACGACGCTGTCCGGGGTTTCGCTCATGGCCACGAGCCTAGCCGTCCGCCCGGGGGGCGCCGTCCGGGCCCGATTCGCCTTGGAGGATCCGCTCAAGACGCTCGCGTCCCGGCAGGTCACGGGGGCGGATCACGCGGCCGCTGCGGACGTGCAGGAAGGCCGCCGAGACCCGGTCGAGGGGGGTGCCGGTGGCTTCCGCCCAGGCGAGGCGGTAGACGGCGAGCTGGAGGGGGTCGGCCTGGGTGGTGCGGCCGGTCTTCCAGTCGACCACCTCGTACGAGCCGTCCGCGTCGCGGTACACGGCGTCGATCCGGCCGCGGATCACCCGGCCGGCGAGGGTCAGCTGGACCGGGGCCTCCATCCGGTACGGGGTGCGCTCGGCGTACTCGCTGCGCTCGAAGGCGGCCTTGAGGGCGGCGAGGTCGGCCTCGTCGGCGACCTCCTGGTCGGAGCCGGGGAGGTCGGCGGCGGGATCGAGGAGGTCGTCCAGGAGCGGCAGGGGCAGCTCGTCGAAGCGGGACTCCACCCAGGCGTGGAAACGGGTGCCCTGGCGGGCCGCGGGCTGCGGGGGCTTGGGCATGGGGCGGGCGAGATCGCGTACGAAGGCCTGCTCGTCGGCGGCCAGTCGCAGGAGCTGGCTCGCGGACAGGGCGGAGGGCAACTCGACGTCCCGCACGGCTGCGCGGGCACGGCGGAGCTCGCCCTCGAGGGCGTCGAGGTCCCGGTCCCAGGAGGCCACCGCGCGGGCCTCCTCGGGGGTGAGGTCACCCGTACCGCCCCGCGGCGGGCCCTGCGGGCGGGGGGCGCCGGGCCGCTGCGGGCGTCGCGGCCCGGTGGCGTGCGGGTACGGCCGCGCCGGGCCCCCGGCCTCGCCGGCCCAGAGGTCCTCGTCCCGGTCGCCGGTGCCGCTCCGCGGTGCGGCCTCGCCGGCCCAGGGGTCGTCGGCGGGGGCGTCGCCGCGGGCCGGGCCGGGTCCCGAGGCCACGGCCTCGCCGGCCCACAGGTCGTCCTCGTCCGGGGACAGCGCGGGCACGGTGGACCCCGCCCACAGGTCGTCCGCCGGGGGGACCGGTTCGTCTTCGTACGACGGGTCCTCGCAGTCGGGGGGCCAGAGGTAGGGGGGCTCATCGGCCGGGGGCCGGGTGAGGTGGGCTTCGACCAGGGCGGCCGCCTCGCGGCGGAGGGCCAGGGAGGCCGGGTCCAGGGGCAGGGGCCAGGAGTGGTCCTGGGCGGCGTCGCCGGCCAGGGCCGGGTTCTCGGCGTCCGGGGCAGGCTCCTCCGCCCAGGCCTCGATCTCGCCGTAGCCGGCCTCGCAGTGGGCGTACAGGGCCTGCAGGAACGCCGAGGGGCCCCGGCGGCGCTTCTGGGTCGGCCCCCACCAGTGGCCCGAGGCGAGGAGGAGGGAGCGGGGGCGGGTGAAGGTGACGTAGCCGAGGCGGAGCTCTTCCGTCTCCTTGTGGGACTTGAGGGCGGCCTTGAAGGACTTCAGGCCCGCCGAGGTCCACGCCGGGGCGGCCGGGAGGGTGCCGGCGTCGCCGCGCAGGGCGTACGGCAGGACCTTCGGGTGCGCGGTCCAGGCCTCGGGGGCCTTCTCCTTCGGGAAGGAGCCCGCGCACAGGTCGGGGACGACCACCACGTCCCACTCCAGGCCCTTGGACTTGTGGGCCGTGAGGACCTTCACCGTGTTCTCCCCGCCCGGCAGGGCGTGGTCGAGGCCCTTCTCGTACTGGGCGGCGGTGCGCAGGAAGCCGAGGAAGGCCGGCAGGGTGGCCTCGCCGTCCAGGGCGGCGAAGCCGGCCGCGACGTCCAGGAAGTTGGAGAGGGTCTCGCGGCGGCGGGCCGCGAGGGCGTGGGGGGAGGCGGAGAGCTCCACGTCCAGGCCCGTCGTGGCCAGGACGCGGTGCAGGACGTCCATCAGCGGGTCGGAGAGCGAGCGGCGCAGGTCGCGCAGCTCCTGGGCGAGGTGCGCGAAGCGGACCCGGGCTGCCGCCGAGAAGGGCAGGTCCCCGGGGGCCGAGCCGTCCAGGAAGGTGTCCAGCGCGTCGGCCAGGGAGACGACCTCGGCGGGGTCGACGCCCTCGACCGCCGCCGCGAGCCGGCCGTCGGGGCCGTCGGCGGCGTCGGGGCGGGTGACGAGCTGCCGGGCGAGGCGCCCGAGGAGGGCCAGGTCGCGGGCGCCGATCCGCCAGCGGGGGCCGACGAGGAGGCGTACCAGGGCGGCGTTGGCCCCGGGGTCCTGGAGCACCTCGCAGACGGAGACCAGGTCGGCCACCTCGGGGAGGTGGAGCAGCCCGGACAGGCCGACGACCTCGACCGGGACGTCACGGGCGACCAGGACCGCCTGGATCCGCGCGAAGTCGGCGGCGGAGCGGCACAGCACCGCGATCTCGCCGGGCTCCCGGCCCGTGCGCACCAGGTGGGCGACGGAGTCGCCGAGCCACTCCAGTTCCTCGGCGTGGGTGTTCAGCAGGGCGCAGCGGACCGTGCCGTCGCGTTCGGCGCCCGGGGCGGGGCGCAGCGCCTCGACGCCCTCGTGCATGGCGCGCAGCGGGGCGGCGAGGCCGTTGGCGAGGTCGAGGAGGCGGCCCCCGCTGCGCCGGTTCTCGCTGAGGGAGAGGCGGATCGCGGGGCGGCCGTCGGCGTGCGGGAAGTGCTCGGGGAAGTCGTCGAGGTTGGCGACGGACGCGCCGCGCCAGCCGTAGATGGCCTGGCAGGGGTCGCCGACGGCGGTCACCGCGTGCCCGGTGCCCGCGCCGAAGAGGCCGGACAGCAGAAGCCGCTGGGCGACGGAGGTGTCCTGGTACTCGTCGAGGAGGACCACCCGGAACTCCTCGCGGAGCAGGGCGCCGACCTCGGGGCGGGTGGTGGCGAGCCGGGCGGAGAGGGCGATCTGGTCGCCGAAGTCGAAGAGGTCGCGGGAGCGCTTGGCGGCGCGGTAGCGGGAGACCAGTTCCAGCAGCTCCAGGCGGCCGCGTACCGCCTCGGGGACCTTGCGCAGGTCGTCGTTGGTGAGTTTGGTGTCCGCGAGGACGTCGAGGAGCCCGGTGTCGTACGCGCGCAGCGCGTCGGGGTCGACGAGGTGCTCGGAGAGTTCCCCGTCGAGCGCGAGGAGGTCGCTGACCAGGTCGGGGACGGACTTGGTGAGGGAGGGGTAGGGGCCGGGGGCCTCGCGGAGCACCTTCGCGGCGAGCTGGAAGCGGGTGGCGTCGGCGAGGAGGCGGGCGCTGGGCTCCAGGCCGATGCGCAGGCCGTGGTCCTTGAGGAGCTGCCCGGCGAAGGCGTGGTAGGTGGAGATGCGGGGCTCGCCGCCGGCCGTCCCCGCCTCGACGTCGGCCGGGGACGGGTCGGGGTCGGTGACGCCCGCCCGGGCCAGGGCCTTGCGGACGCGCTCGGCGAGCTCGCCGGCGGCCTTGTTGGTGAAGGTCAGGCCGAGGACCTGTTCGGGGGCGACGGTGCCGGTGCCGACGAGCCAGACGACGCGGGCGGCCATCACGGTGGTCTTGCCGGAGCCGGCGCCCGCGACGATGACCTGGGGGGCGGCGGGGGCGGTGACGCAGGCCAGCTGTTCGGGCGTGAACGGGATCCCGAGGAGCTCCTTGAGCTGCTCGGGATCGTCGAGGGCGGGGGCCCGCCCGGACACGTACGCGGTCACCTCAGAAGGCTAGCCGGAGCCGCCGACACTCCCGGCCGGCGTCTCATTCCACGGTCTGGCGGCCCTCGGGGCGGGCGCTGCACGCGCTGCGGAAGCTGCAGCGGGCGCAGTGTTCGCCGGTGGCGGGGGCGAAGCGTTCGTCGAGGACCCGGCCCGCGGCGGTGGCGAGCAGGTCACCGACCCATTCGCCGTCGCCGGAGCCGGTGCCGTCGCCGGGGCCGGCGGCGGACCCGGACAGGGGTTCCTGCGCCTGGATCTTCGGGACCTCGTCGCCGCCGTCGCGCTTGGCGGCGCCCTGGCGCAGCTGCACGAGTTCGGCGCCGCCGGGTTCGGGGCGGCGGCCGTCGAAGACCTCGTCGACGGCGCCCTCGCGGACGGCGAGCTGGTAGACGGCGAGCTGCGGGTGGCGGGCGACCTGGTCCTTGGTCGGGGCGCCCTTGCCGGTCTTGAAGTCGACGACGTACGCGCGGCCCTGCGGGTCGGCCTCGACGCGGTCCATGGAGCCGCGGATCCGTACGGCGTACTCGCCGGCGTCGAGGGTGACGTCGAAGTCGTGCTCGGTGGCGACGGCGGAGCGGCCGCCGCGGTCGGTGGTGTGCCAGCGCAGGAAGCGTTCCAGGGCGGCGCGGGCGTTGTCCTTCTCCTGGCGGGACTTCCAGGGGGCGTCGAAGGCGAGGGCGTCCCAGACGGAGTCGAGGCGCTCCATGAGGACGGCCAGGTCGGCGGGGGTGCGGCCGGATGCGACCTCGTCGGCGAGGACGTGGACGACGTTGCCGAAGCCCTGGGCGGCGGTGGAGGGGGCGTCGGCCTTGACCTCGCGGCCGAGGAACCACTGGAGGGAGCAGGTGTTGGCGAGCTGGTCCAGGGCGCTGCCGGAGAGGGTGACGGGCCGGTCGGGGTCGCGCAGCGGCGCGGCGGAGGCGGTGGGCTCGTACAGGCCCCACCAGCGCTGCGGGTGCGCGGCGGGGACCAGGGGGCGGTCCTCGTCGTCGGTGAGCGCGGCGAGGCGGGCCAGGCGGCGGGCGGCGGCGTCGCGCAGCGCGGGCGAGGCGTCGGGGTCGACGGTGGTGGCGCGGAGCTCGGCGACGAGCGCGGGCACGGCGAGGGGGCGGCGGGGGCGGCCGGTGACGTCCTTGGGGGTGACGCCGAGTTCGGTGAGGAAGCGGGAGGGCTGGTCGCCGTCCTCGGCGGGGGCCTTGACGGCGGTGACGACGAGGCGGTCGCGGGCGCGGGTGGCGGCGACGTAGAACAGCCGGCGCTCCTCGGCGAGGAGCGCGCCGGGGGTGAGGGGTTCGGCGAGGCCGTCGCGGCCGATGCGGTCGGCTTCGAGGAGGGAGCCGCGGCGGCGCAGGTCGGGCCAGAGCCCTTCCTGGACCCCGGCGACGACGACGAGGCCCCACTCCAGGCCCTTGGAGCGGTGGGCGGTCATCAGGCGTACGGCGTCGGTGCGGACCGCCCTGCCGGTGAGGGTGTCGGCGGCGATGTCCTCGGCCTCCAGCTGTTCGAGGAAGTTGAGCGCGCCGCGGCCGCCGGTACGTTCTTCCGCGCGGGCGGCGTTGTCGAAGAGGGCGCAGACCGCGTCGAGGTCCCGGTCGGCGTTGCGGCCGCCGGTGCCGCCGCGGCGGGCCTGGCGTTCGAGGCGCTGCGGCCAGGGGGTGCCGTCCCAGAGGGTCCAGAGGGCCTCCTCGGCGGTGCCGCCGCCCTGGAGCAGCTCGCGGGTCTTGCGCAGCAGCAGGCCGAGGCGCTGCGCGCCGCGGGCGTAGGCGGGGTCGTGGGCGGTGAGCCGCTCGGGCTCGGCGAGGGCGCGGGCCAGCAGCACGTCGGAGGGCGCGGGCACGGCGACGCCGGCGGCCCGCTCCTCGTCCCGCAGCGCCCGCCCGAGCCGCCGCAGATCGGCGGCGTCCATCCCGCCGAGAGGCGAGGCCAGCAGCGCCAGGGCCCCTTCGACCCCGACCCACCCTTCGCCTCCGGCGGTCACGGTGCTCCCGTCGGGGCCGCCCCCGTCCGCGCCGGATCCCGCCCCGGCGGCTACGGAGCCGGACCCGTCCGCGCCGGGCACGACGGCGGTGCCGCCGGCACCCGGCGCCCCGCCCTCGCCGGGCAGCGGCTCCGCACCCGCCTCGGCGCCGAAGCCCGGGGGAAGGTCCCGCCCACTCGCCCCGAAGTCACGAGCGGGCAAGCCCCTCTCGGCCCCTGCGGCGCCCGGTCCCGTACCGTCGGCGTCGGCGTCGGCGTCGGCGTCGGCGTCGGCGTCGGCGTCGGCGTCATCCTGCGGGACGGCCTCGTCCGGCAGGGCGGTTGCCCCAGCCGACGGATCGGGCACGCCGGGGCGGGCGGGCTCGTCCGGGACCGCGTCCGGCAGGGCGGCACCGGGCCCATCGGAGCCTGCCGCCTCGGCGGCCTCCGGCAGCACGGCCCCCAGGGCGGTGGCACCCGTCTCCGTGTCCGGCCGGGCCCCGACCGCCGCCTCGTCCGCGCCCGGCAGGGCGTCGGCCTGGGGCGCCGCGTCGTCCGCGCCCGGCAGGGCAACGGCTTCGGCGGCCGCCGGGCCGGTCCCACCCGGGTGGGCGGGGCCCTCCGGGGTTCCGCCCGGCAGGGCAGCGATCTCCGCCGCGTCGTCCGTGCCCGGCAGGGCTTCGGCGTCGGCCGGCGGGGGCGTTCCCTCCCCCTCCTCGCCCGGCAGGGCAACGGCGGCGGTGGCCGTGAGGCGGAGGGCTGTCAGGAGGGGGGCGACGGCGGGTTCGTGGCGGAGGGGGGTGGAGGCGGCGTCCGTTTCCGCCGGGACTCCCGCCGCGATCAGGGCGCGCCGCATCGCCGGGAGGGTGCGGCCGCCCGCGCGGACCAGGACGGCCATGTCCCGCCAGGGGACGCCGTCCTCCAGGTGGGCGCGGCGCAGCACGTCGGCGATGTTGTCCAGCTCGGCGCCGGCCGTCGGGTACGTGTACACCTCCACGCTGCCGCCCTCCCGGGCCGCGGCGAGGTCCCGGTGGGCGCGGACGGCGGCCGCGGGCAGCCGCGGCAGGGGCATGCGGGTGGTGAGGAGGCGGGTGGCGGCCAGCAGGTTCGCTCCCGAGCGGCGGCCCGTCGTCAGGGCGCGGACCGACGCGCCGGGGAAGGCCGACTCGAAGTCGAGGACGTTGTTGATGTCGGCGCCGCGGAAGGCGTAGATGGACTGGTCGGGGTCGCCGAAGGCCACCAGCGTCCCGGCCGGGCCGTTCAGGGCGCGCAGCAGCCGCAGCTGGGAGGCGTCGGTGTCCTGGTACTCGTCCACCAGGATCACGTCGTACGAGGCGGGCAGGGCCGGGGTGGTCTCCGCCAGGAGTACGGCGCGGTGCAGGAGCTCCGCGTAGTCGAGGGAGCCCTGGAGGTCGAGGACGTCGAGGTACTCGGAGAGGAAGGCCGCGGCCGCCTTCCAGTCGGGGCGGCCGATGCGGTCGGCGAAGCCGGCGAGGGCTTCGGGGCCCAGGCCCAGTTCGCGGGCGCGGGCCAGGACGGCGCGGACCTCGTCGGCGAACCCGCGCGTGGTCAGCGCGGCCCGCAGGTCGTCCGGCCAGCGGATGGACCGCAGCCGCCGCTGGCCCTCCAGCAGGGTGCGGACCATCACGTCCTGCTCCGGGCCGGACAGCAGCCGCAGCGGGTCCGCGAACAGTTCGTGGTCCTGGTGGGCGCGGACCAGGCCGTAGCAGAAGGAGTGGAAGGTGGTGGCCTGCGGGGCGCGGGCGCCGCCGAGCCGCAGGGCGGCGCGGTCGCGCAGCTCGACGGCCGCCTTCCGGCTGAAGGTGAGGATCAGGATCCGGGCGGGGTCGGTGCCTGCCTCGACCCGGGCGGCGGCGGCCTCCACGAGGGTGGTCGTCTTGCCGGTGCCGGGCCCGGCCAGGACCAGCAGGGGTCCGCGGGTGTGATCAACCACCGCCCGCTGGGCTGCGTCCAGAACAGGGGGAGCCACCTGGACCGGCCCGGTGCGCACCAGGCGGTACGCGTCAGGCGTGCGCGTACGCCGCTCCGAGCGGCCGGGGGGAGAGGTGATCACGTGGGGTGCCGGTCCTGGTGGGTCTGCGGTTGCTGCGGTCTGCCCGGCGGCCGCGGCGGTCGGGGGGACCTCGGCCGCGTACGCCGAAGAGGCAACGCTACGCCAACCGCGCCGGCCGCCGCAGTCCGTCCCGCGGGGTGCGGAAGTTGCCCGGGAGGGCCGCGGTGCCGTCCTCCGTACGGGCCTTCGACCCTCCGCCCGCGTCTCGGATGCCGGAAGCTGTCAGGTGTGAGCCTCGTCGCCTCCGGCCCCCTCCTCGCGCCCGTCCCAGCGCGCCCTGCGCATGGCCAGCCGGGGTTCGCCGGAGGGGGTCTCGCGCAGCGGGGTGCCCTCGGTCCGGTAGTGCTCCAGGGCGCGCCGTTCGCTGCCGGGCAGGGGTACGCCGTCCGCCCGCACCACGCGCCACCAGGGCACGGCTCCTCCGTACAGGGCCATGACACGCCCGACTTGGCGCGGGCCGCCCTCGCCGAGCCACTCGGCGACGTCCCCGTACGTCATCACCCGGCCGGGCGGAATCCGCTCGGCCGCCTCCAGTACCCGCTCCGCGTAGGCGGGCAGCTCATCGCTCATTCGGCACATGGTGCCGGATGCTCCGCGCGGTCCGGTGGAAGCCTTCCTTCCGTACCGGCGCGCACCCTGCTGCCCCGCGCGGCCGCCCGTCCGTGCCACCATCGTCCGGGCGGTGACTGGTGATACGTGATCAAGAAGAGACGGATGTAACGGCGAAGGAGCGGGTTGTGAGCCCTCCGGACGGCGCGGCGAGGGGCGATGACGCGCGCCCGGACGAGGCGCACCCCGACGACCCGTCGCGCCCGGACGAGGCGCACCCCGACGACCCGCCCGGCCACACGCCGACGGAGGCCGACCGCGTCGAGGTGGACGAGCCGCTGCTCGCCGCCCGCGTGCACCGGCCCTCCGACCTGGTACGACTCCTCGCCGGCGTCCTCGGCATCGCCGTCGTGCTCGGCATCGCCGCGTTCGCCCACGGCACCACCGCGGGCCTGGAGCAGGACATCACGCAGGGCACCGGCCAGGCGCCCGCCCTGCTGATCAAGGTCGCGGGGCTGGTGTCCAGCATCGCCGTGCTCCTCGTACCGGTGGCCTTCGCCATCGAGCGGCTGATCAAGCGCGACGGGCTGCGCATCGCCGACGGCGTCCTCGCGGCCGTCCTCGCGCACGGGGTGACCCTGGCCACCGACCTGTGGGTGTCCCAGGGCGCCCCCGAGACCATCCAGGACGCCCTGACGCGGGCCACGGCCACGTCGGGCTCCACCGACCCGGTGCACGGGTACCTCGCGCCGGTGATCGCGTACATGACGGCCGTCGGGATGACCCGGCGGCCCCGCTGGCGGGTCGCGCTGTGGGTGGTGCTGTTGTTGGACGCCTTCGCCATGCTGGTCAGCGGCTACACCACGCCGTTCTCGATCATCCTGACGGTGCTCATCGGCTGGAGCGTGGCCTACGGGACCCTGTACGCCGTCGGCTCGCCGAACGTCCGGCCCACCGGGCAGAACCTCCTCGCCGGGCTGCGCCGCGTCGGCTTCCAGCCGGTCAGCGCGATGCGCGCGGAGGCCGCGGACGGGGACAGCACCGAGACCGGCGACCGCGGCCGCCGGTACCACGTCACGCTGGAGGACGGGCCGCCGCTGGACGTCACCGTCGTGGACCGGGAACAGCAGGCGCAGGGCTTCTTCTACCGGGTCTGGCGGCGGATGACCCTGCGCGGGATCACCACCCGGCGCAGCATCCAGTCGCTGCGCCAGGCCCTGGAGCAGGAGGCCCTGCTCGCGTACGCGGCCATCGCGGCGGGGGCGAACGCGCCGAAGCTGATCGCCACCTCCGAGCTGGGCCCGGACGCCGTGATGCTCGTCTACGAGCACCTGGGCGGCCGGAACCTGGACGCCCTCGCCGACGAGGAGATCACCGACGAGCTGACCCGCAACGCCTGGGAGCAGGTACGGGCCCTGCAGTCGCGCCGGATCGCGCACCGGCGGCTCACGGGCGACGCGTTGGTGGTGGATCGTTCCGGCAAGGTGATCCTCACGGACCTGCGGGGCGGTGAGATCGCGGCCGGCGACCTGGTGCTGCGGATGGACGTCGCGCAGCTGCTGACCACGCTCGGCCTGCGGGTCGGCGCCGAGCGGTCGGTGGCCTCGGCGGTATCGGTGCTCGGCCCGGACACGGTGGCGGACTGCCTGCCGCTGCTCCAGCCGATCGCGCTGAGCCGCTCCACCCGGGCGACCCTGCGCAGGCTGGCCCGGGAGCGGGCCGACCGGCAGCGGGAAGCCGTACTGGAGTCCTCGCGGGCGGCGAAGGCGGCGCGGGAGGCGGGCTCCGAGGCCGGGTCGGCCACGGCGGCCACCTCCGCCGCGGCCGACCGCAAGGCCGAGAAGAGGGCGCTGGACGACGCCCTGGAGGGGGCGCGGGAGGAGGACCTGCTGAGCCAGATCCGCCAGCAGGTGCTGCTGATCCGCCCGCAGGCGCCGGTGGAGCCGGCCCGGCTGGAACGGATCCGGCCGCGCACGCTGGTGTCCTTCATCGCGGGTGCCTTCGGTGCGTACTTCCTGCTCACGCAGCTGGCCCACGTGGACTTCGCGACGATCATCACCGAGGCGCAGTGGGGCTGGGTCGGGGCGGCGCTGGCCTTCTCGGTGCTGACGTACTTCGCGGCGGCGATGAGCCTGCTGGGCTTCGTCCCGGAGCGGGTCCCCTTCCTGCGGACGGTGGTCGCGCAGGTCGCGGGGTCGTTCGTGAAGCTGGTGGCTCCGGCGGCGGTCGGCGGTGTCGCGCTGAACACCCGGTTCCTGCAGCGGGCGGGGGTCCGGCCGGGGCTGGCCGTGGCGAGCGTCGGAGCGTCGCAGCTGTTCGGCCTGGCCAGTCACATCTTGCTGCTGCTGGCCTTCGGCTACCTGACGGGTACCGAGAAGACCCCGGAGATGGCCCCGTCGAGGACGGTGATCGCGGGTCTGCTGACGGTGGCGGTGCTGGTGCTGGTCGTCACGGCGGTGCCGCTCCTGCGGAAGTTCGTGGTGACGCGGGTGCGGGCGCTGTTCGCGGGCGTGGTGCCGCGCATGCTGGACGTCCTCCAGCGGCCGCAGAAGCTGGTGACGGGCATCGGCGGGATGCTGCTGCTGACCGGCTGCTTCGTGATGTGCCTGGACGCCTCGATCCGCGCGTTCGGGGGCGGCGAGGCCATCAGCTACGCGAGCATCGCGGTGGTGTTCCTGGCGGGCAACGCGCTGGGCTCGGCGGCGCCGACGCCGGGCGGCATGGGCGCGGTGGAGACCACCCTGACGCTGGGTCTGATCGCGGCGGGGCTGGAGAAGGAGGTCGCGATCTCGGCGGTGCTGCTGTTCCGGCTGATGACCTTCTGGCTGCCGGTGCTGCCGGGGTGGGTGTCGTTCAACTTCTTGACGCGCAAGGAAGCCATCTAGCTCCGCAGGTTCGGCCGTCTGTGTGGGTGGGTGGCCGCTGCGCGGGGCTGGTCCCCTACCCGCCCTTCCACCGTTCCCAGGGGCTCCGCCCCTGACCCCGTCGCGCTCAAACGCCGCGCGGGCTGGATGTATCCAGCCCGCGCGGCGTTTGAGCGCGGGGGTCTGGGGCGGAGCCCCCAGACCCCCGCGCACAGCCCGGGGAAACGGGCGAAGGGCGGGTAGGGGAACAGCCCCGCGCAGCGGCACACCAGCCGCACACGCCCCACCGGCACCAGCCACCCGGGCCGACCCCGCCCCGGGTCCGACGGCAGGAGGCCGGCGCAGCGACGCGAAGCCGGGGAGGCCGCCCGCGGCCGAGCCGCGCGAGCGGCGCGTCAGGAAAGGGCCAACGCCGCCAGCAGGGCGCCCGCGCAGGCGAGTTCCGTCGCGCCGACGGCGGCCGGGCGCAGGCCCCGCCCGGGGAGGGCGGCCGCGCGGGCGAGGTACGCGGCGAAGGGGAGGGCCAGCCACGGGGAGAGGAGCGCGGCCAGCGCGAGCGCCGCGGCGTGGTACGCCACCGAGCCCCGCCGGTACGCCCGCGAACCCCGCTCGCGGATCATCGTCTTGACGTACGGCACCGTCCCCGCGAAGTACAGCAGGCACGCCACCGCCGCCGGCCACGCCCGCTCCGGGCCGAGCCCGCCGAGCCGGGCCGCGACCAAGGCCATGCCGCACGCCGGGACCACCGCCGCGAGGCCGTTGGCCAGGGCCCGTTCGCGGCCCCGCCGGGCGTACCAGGTGGTGACCGCCAGGAAGGGGGCGGCCGCCGCGGCCGCGAGCAGCAGCCAGGGGTGGAGCACCGCCAGGGGTACGGCGGCGAGCGCGCAGGCACCGCCGAGGACCAGCGCCGGCAGGGTGTGCCGCCGCGCCGAGCGCAGCCCGCGCGCGTGCAGCCGCAGCCACTGCTGGCCGTGGAAGACCGCCGCGTACCCGAGCAGCCAGGCGGCCAGCAGGAGCAGGTGCCGCCACCCGGGGTGCGGGGCCAGGACGGTGCCCGCGAGGAAGGGCACGGCGAGCATCGCCCACGCCCCGTGCTGGTCCGGGATCCACATCCGATTCCGTTTCCGAGCCATGAATTCATCGTTCCACGCTTTCAAAGTGGAGTTTTCCCGCGTTATTTGATTCCGCCCGCGTCCGGACGACAGGCCTGCGGAAAAGCGGAAGTTGGTCACCCGCCGCCGGGACCTTTGCCGCCCGCCGCCCCTTGGTGACCGGCGTAGCGTCGACGAGTGGTCCGCTTTCCCGTGGCCGCCCCGCCCACTCCGTTTCCGGTCGCCTGGAGGGTCACCTTGAACGCGCGTGATTCCGTCGATTCAGCCGTGGATTCAGCCGTCGGCTCAGCCGTCGATTCCCTCGTCCGCGCGGGGAGTTTCTTCACCCGCGCCGACGTCTCCGACGACCTGCGCACGGTGCACCGGACCGGCGGCCGGGCCGCCGAGGCCTTCTACCGGGACCGGTGGAGCCACGACAAGGTGGTCCACTCCACCCACGGCGTGAACTGCACCGGTTCCTGCCGGTGGAAGGTGTTCGTCAAGGACGGCATCATCACCTGGGAGACGCAGGCCACCGACTACCCCTCGGTCGGCCCCGACCGCCCCGAGTACGAGCCCCGCGGCTGCCCGCGCGGCGCCTCGTTCTCCTGGTACTCCTACTCCCCCACCCGGGTGCGCTACCCGTACGTGCGCGGCGTGCTGCTGGAGATGTACCGCGAGGCCAAGGCGCGCCTGGGCGATCCCGTCCTGGCCTGGGCCGACGTCCAGGGCGACCCGGAGCGCCGCCGCCGCTACCAGCGGGCGCGCGGCAAGGGCGGGCTGGTGCGGGCCACGTGGGAGGAGGCGCTGGAGATCACCGCCGCCGCGCACGTGCACACCATCAGGGAGCACGGCCCGGACCGGGTGGCCGGCTTCTCTCCGATCCCGGCGATGTCGATGGCCTCGCACGCCGCCGGGGCCCGTTTCCACTCCCTCATCGGCGCGCCGATGCTGAGCTTCTACGACTGGTACGCCGACCTGCCGGTGGCCTCGCCGCAGGTGTTCGGCGACCAGACGGACGTGCCCGAGTCCGGGGACTGGTGGGACGCCGCCTACCTGATGATGTGGGGGTCGAACGTCCCCGTCACCCGCACTCCCGACGCGCACTGGATGGCCGAGGCACGCTATCGCGGGCAGAAGGTCGTGACGGTCTCCCCGGATTTCGCGGACAACACGAAATTCGCCGACGAGTGGATGCACCCGCACCCGGGTACGGACGGCGCGCTGGCCCTCGCGATGGGGCACGTCATCCTGAAGGAATTCTTCGTGGAGAAGGAGACCCCTTTCTTCACGGATTACGTCCGCCGGTACACGGACCTGCCGTTCCTGGTCTCGCTTCGGGAAACGGAGCACGGGCTGGTCCCGGGCAAGTTCGTCACCGCCGCCGATCTCGGACAGGACACCGAGAACGCCGAGTGGAAGACGGTCCTGGTCGACGACGCCACCGGCGAGCCCGTCGTACCGAACGGCACCCTCGGGCACCGCTGGGGCGCGAACGAGACCCCTGAATGGAACCTGGACCTCGGCACCACCGTGCCCCGGCTGACCCTGCTGGGGGAGGGCGAGAGCGCCGAGATCGTGCTCCCCCGCTTCGAGGACGACGAACGGGCCGGCGGCCGGGGCGGCACCGTCCGCCGCGGGGTGCCCGTGCGCCGCATCGGCGGGAAGGCCGTGACCACCGTCTTCGACCTGATGCTCGCCCAGTACGGGGTGGCCCGCGCGGGCCTGCCCGGCGAGTGGCCCACCGGCTACGCGGACGCCTCCCAGCCCGGCACCCCCGGTTGGCAGGAGTCGCTGACCTCGGTGCCCGCCGCGCAGGCGGCCCGGGTGGCACGGGAGTTCGCCTCGACGGCCGAGGCCTCGCAGGGCCGCTGCATGATCCTGATGGGAGCCGGCACCAACCACTGGTTCCACTCGGAGACCATCTACCGCTGCTTCCTCGCCCTGCTCACCCTCACCGGCTGCCAGGGCCGCAACGGAGGCGGCTGGGGCCACTACGTCGGCCAGGAGAAGTGCCGCCCGGTCACCGGCTGGGCCACCCTGGCCGCGGCCTCCGACTGGTCGCGCCCGCCGCGCCAGATGATCGGCGCCGCCTGGTTCTACCTGCACACCGGCCAGTGGCGCTACGACACCCTCCCGGCGCGGGCCCTGGCCTCCCCGCTCGCCGAGGGCGCCTTCGAGGGCATGAGCGGCGCCGACTGCCTGGCCGCGAGCGCCCGGATGGGCTGGATGCCCTCGTACCCGACCTTCGACCGCAACCCCCTGGAGCTGGGCGAGAGCGCCGACCCGGTGGCGGACGCGGTGCGCGCGCTGGAGGAGGGCACGCTCGGCTTCGCCGGCGAGGACCCCGACGACCCGCGCAACTGGCCGCGCGTGCTGAACGTGTGGCGGGCCAACCTCCTCGGCTCCAGTTCCAAGGGCAACGAGTACTTCCTCAAGCACCTGCTCGGCACGCACTCCAACCTCCCCGACGACGGGCCGCGCTGCACGCCCAGGGACGTCGCGTACCGGGAGGAGGACGTGGAGGGGAAGCTCGACCTGCTGATGTCGATGGACTTCCGGATGACGTCCACGACGCTGCTGTCGGACGTGGTCCTGCCGGCCGCCACCTGGTACGAGAAGCACGACCTGTCCTCCACGGACATGCACCCCTTCCTGCACGCCTTCACCCCGGCCGTGGACCCGCCCTGGCAGGCGCGCTCCGACTACGACGCCTTCCGCGGCCTCGCCGAGCGCTTCGGCGAGCTCGCCGCCACCCACCTCGGCGTGCGCCGGGACCTGGTGGCGACCGCCCTCCAGCACGACACGCCGGGCGGGGAGATGGCCCAGCCGGGCGGGGTCGCGCTGGACTGGTCGAAGGGCGAGTGCGAGCCCGTACCGGGCCGGACGATGTACGACCTGAAGGTGGTCGAGCGGGACTACGGGGCGGTCGGCGAGAAGTTCTCCGCGCTCGGCCCGCTGATCGACCGGCTCGGCGTCACCACGAAGGCGATCACCTTCGACGTGGCCGAGGAGGTCGCCCACCTCGGCGAGAAGAACGGCCTGGTCCGGGGCGGGGCCGGCGACGGCCGCCCCCGGCTGGACACCGCGCGGCGGGCCTGCGAGGCGATCCTCGCGCTGTCCGGTACGAGCAACGGCCGGCTCGCCACCCAGGGATTCGAGACCCTGGAGAAGAAGGTCGGCACGCACATGGCCCACCTGGCCGCCGAGGCGGAGGGCAAGCGGATCTCCTTCGCCGACACCCAGGCCCGCCCGGTCCCGGTGATCACCTCGCCCGAGTGGTCGGGATCGGAGTCGGGCGGGCGCCGCTACACCGCCTTCACCGTCAACACCGAGCACCTGAAGCCCTGGCACACCCTCACGGGCCGCCAGCACTTCTTCATCGACCACGACTGGCTGCACGAGGTCGGCGAGTCGCTGCCCGTCTACAAGCCGCCGCTGAACATGCACGCCCTGTACGGGGAACCCGAACTGGGCGTCGTGGACCAGAAGTCGGTGGCCGTCCGCTACCTCACCCCGCACAACAAGTGGGCGATCCACAGCCAGTACCAGGACAACCTCTACATGATGACCCTGGGCCGCGGCGGGCAGACGGTGTGGATGTCCCCGCAGGACGCCGAGGCGATCGGGGTCGCCGACAACGACTGGATCGAGGCGGTCAACCGCAACGGCGTGGTCACCGCCCGCACAATCGTCTCCCACAAGATGCCGCCCGGCACCGTCTACATGAACCACGCGCAGGAACGCACGGTCGGCGTGCCCAGGACCGAGAAGACGGGCCGCCGCAGCGGCATCCACAACTCGCTGACCCGGGTGATGCTCAAGCCCACCCACCTCATCGGCGGCTACGCCCAGCTGACCTGGGCCTTCAACTACCTGGGCCCGACCGGCAACCAGCGCGACGAGGTGACGGTCATCCGCCGCCGCGACCAGAAGGTGGAGTTCTAGCAGTGAAGGTCATGGCACAGGTCGCGATGGTCATGAACCTCGACAAGTGCATCGGCTGCCACACCTGTTCGGTCACCTGCAAACAGGCGTGGACCAACCGGCAGGGCACCGAGTACGTCTGGTTCAACAACGTCGAGACCCTCCCCGGGCAGGGCTACCCGCGCCGCTGGGAGGACCAGGAGAAGTGGAAGGGCGGCTGGGAGCGCACCCGCTCCGGCCGGCTGCGGCTGCGGGCCGGCGGGCGCCTCGCGAAGCTCGGCAAGATCTTCGCGAACCCGCAGATGCCGGAGATCGACGACTACTACCAGCCGTGGAGCTACGAGTACAAGAACCTCACCGACGCCCCGGCGGGCGACGACCTCCCCACCGCCCGGCCCGTCTCCCAGCTCACCGGCGAGCCCCTGGACACCATCCGGTGGGGCCCCAACTGGGACGACAACCTCGGCGGCGCCCCCGCCCACGCGCCGAAGGACCCGGTCGTGGAGAAGATCCGCGAGGAGGTCGGGGAGAGGATCCGCTTCGAGTTCGAGCAGAGCTTCATGTTCTACCTCCCCCGGATCTGCGAGCACTGCCTCAATCCGGCGTGCGTCTCCTCCTGCCCCTCGGGCGCCATGTACAAGCGGGAGGAGGACGGCATCGTCCTCGTCGACCAGGACCGCTGCCGCGGCTGGCGCATGTGCGTGACCGGCTGCCCGTACAAGAAGGTGTACTTCAACCACCGCACCGGCAAGGCCGAGAAGTGCACCTTCTGCTCCCCGCGCGTCGAGGTCGGCATGCCCACCGTCTGCTCCGAGACCTGCGTGGGCCGGATGCGCTACCTCGGCGTCATGCTCTACGACGCCGACAAGGTCGCCGCGGCCGCCGCCGTCGAGGACGAGCACGACCTCTACCGGGCCCAGCTGGAGTGCTTCCTCGACCCGCACGACCCGGCCGTGGTCGCCGCCGCCCGCGCGGCCGGCCTGACCCGGGAGTGGATCGAGGCCGCGCAGCGCTCCCCGGTCTACGACCTGATCGCCACCTACCAGGTCGCCCTGCCCCTCCACCCGGAGTACCGGACGATGCCGATGGTCTGGTACGTGCCCCCGCTCTCCCCCGTCGTCGAGGCGGTCGCCGCCACCGGCAGCGACGGCGAGGACGCCGGCAACCTCTTCGGCGCCATCGACGCCCTGCGCATCCCCGTGGAGTACCTCGCGGAGGTCCTCACGGCCGGCGACACCCACGTCGTGGAGGCCGTGCTGCACCGGATGGCCGCGATGCGCGCCTACATGCGGAGGATCAACCTGGGCGAGGAGCGCGACGAGTCGGTCGCCGCCGCCGTCGGCCTGACCGGCGTCGAGATGGAGGACATGTTCCGGCTCCTGGCCATCGCCAAGCCGGAGGACCGCTTCGTCATCCCGACGGCGGCCCGCGCCGACGCCGACGCCCTCGCCGCCTCGCACCCGCTCGACGCGGGGTGCCCCGTCGGCGAGCAGGCCGGGAAACCCCGCGTGATGCTCAACCTCAGCCCCGCCAGGAGGAGCTCGTGACCCCCGACGCCCTCGTACGCCTCGTCGCGGGCTGCGTCCTGCAGTACCCCGGCGACCGCTTCCACGACGAACTCCCCCGGCTGCGCGCCGCTCTCACCGCGGCGCCCGCCGAACCGGCCGCGCTGCTCGGCGCGTTCCTCGACGAGGCCGAGGGGATGACCCCGATCGGCCTGTGCGAGCGGTACACCTCCACCTTCGACACCCGCAACCGGCGCTGCCTCTATCTGACCTGGTGGACGGACGGCGACACGCGCCGGCGCGGGCTGTCCCTCGTACGGCTCAAGCGGATCTACCGGGACTTCGGGCTGGAGTACGCGGGCGAGGAGCTGCCCGACTTCCTGCCCGCCGCACTGGAGTTCGCCGCGCTGCGCGAGGAGGCCGGCACCGAGCTGCTCCAGGAGCACCGGGCCGGGCTGGAGCTGCTGCGGCTCGCGCTCACCGAGTCCGCCAGCCCGTACGCCCGGGTGCTGGAGGCGGTCTGCACGACGCTGCCGGGCCCCTCCCCCGCGACGAAGGCCGAGGCGAAGGCGCTCGCGCGGGGCGGGCCGCCGCAGGAGCTGGTGGGCGCGGGCTCCCCGCTCAAACCGTCCGGACCCGGCATCGACCGGCCGGCGGACCTGCCGTGGCCCACCTCACCGGAAAGGAAGACGGCCTGATGGACCTCATCCTGTGGGGCGTGCTGCCGTACGTCTCGATCACCCTGCTCGTGGCCGGCACGGTCTGGCGGGCCCGCTACGACGCCTTCGGCTGGACCACCCGCTCCTCCCAGCTGTACGAGTCGCGGCTGCTGCGGATCGGCTCCCCCCTCTTCCACTTCGGCATGCTCTTCGTGGTCCTGGGCCACGTGGTCGGCCTGCTGGTCCCGATGCGGTGGACCGACGCGCTCGGGCTGAGCGACCACGCCTACCACCTGCTGGCCGTCTCCACCGGCGCCGTCGCGGGCGTCGCGGCCGCCGCCGGCATCGGGATCCTCGTGTACCGGCGCCTGCGGGTGCCCGCCGTACGCCGGGCCACCCTGCGGAGCGACCACCTGATGTACGCGGTCCTGCTGGGGGCGATGCTGCTGGGCCTGACGGCCACCGTCCTGAACTCCACCGGGCGGACCGGGGACTACAACTACCGCGAGGGCGTCTCGGTCTGGTTCCGGAGCCTGTTCACCCTCTCCCCCGACCACCACCTGATGGCGGGCGCCCCGCTCGCGTTCAAACTGCACGTCCTGTTCGGCTTCGCCCTCTTCGCGCTGATCCCCTACTCGCGGCTGGTCCACATGTTCTCCGCGCCGCTGAAGTACCTCTTCCGCCCCTTCGTCGTCTACCGCAGGCGGGACCCGCGGCTGACCTCCAACCGTCCGGACCGGCGCGGCTGGGAGCGGGTGTCATGACGGCCCGCGCCCCCCGCGCGGTCGTCCGCACCCTGCGCCACGACGTCGCCGAACGCCCCTTCCTCGTCATCTGGGAGGCCACCCGGGCCTGCGAACTGGCCTGCCGGCACTGCCGCGCCGAGGCGCGGACCGCCCGCGACCCGCGCGAGCTGGACGGGGCCGACGCCCGCCGGGTGATGGACCAGACCGCCGCCTTCGGCAGGCCCGCCCCCCTCTTCGTGATCACCGGCGGCGACCCCTTCCAGCGCCCCGACCTCACCGGCCTCATCGCGTACGGCACCTCGCTGGGGCTGCGCGTCGCCGTCTCCCCCTCCGGCACGCCCACCCTCACCCGGGAGAACCTCCGGGCCGTGCGCGACGCCGGGGCGGTGGCCCTCTCCCTCTCCCTGGACGGCTCCACCCCCGAACGGCACGACGCCTTCCGGGGCGTCCCCGGCGTCTGGGAGCGGACCCTGGAGGGCTGGCGGGCCGCCCGCGACCTCGGCCTCAAGGTGCAGGTCAACACCACCGTCAGCCGCGGCAGCCTGGACGACCTCGCCGACATCGCGGCGCTGGTCCGCCGCGAGGGCGCGATGCTCTGGTCCGGCTTCCTCCTCGTCCCGGCCGGGCGCGCGCAGCAGCTCCGGTCGCTGACCGCCGCGGAGACCGAGGACGTCCTGCACTTCCTCTACGACTGCGGGGCGGTCCTCGCCGCCAAGACCACCGAGGGCCACCACTTCCGCCGCGTCGTGCTCCAGCGGACCGTCCTCGAGGCACGCGGCGAACGGCCCGCGCTCGGACCCCTCTACGAGCGGCTGCACGCCCGCGCCGGCCGGCTCGGGCTCTTCGACGGGGCGCGGCGCGCGGCACGCCGGCCCCCGCTGGACGTCTCGGCCGGGCGCGGCTTCGTCTTCGTCTCGCACACCGGCGAGGTGCACCCCAGCGGCTTCCTGCCGCTGTCGGCGGGCAACGTGAAGGACCGCCCGCTGCCGGAGATCTACCGCCGGGCGCCGCTGTTCACCTCGCTGCGCGACCCGGCACTGCTGCGCGACCGCTGCGGGGCCTGCGAGTTCAAGGCGGTGTGCGGGGGCTCGCGCTCGCGGGCGTACGGCGCCACCCGGGACGTGCTGGCCGAGGACCCGTACTGCGCGTACGAGCCCGGCAGCTTCCCGTATCAGGAGGAACTGCGGCACCTGACCCGGGGCGCCGCCGGAAGGAGCACCCCGTGCGTTCGGTGATCATCGTGGGCGGCGGCATCAGCGGTCTGGCAGCTGCCTGGGAACTGCGGGGCACGGCCGACGTCACCGTCCTGGAGGCCGGCCCCCGCCTCGGCGGGAAGCTGCGCACGGGCACCGTCGCCGGCATCCGCGTCGACGAGGGCGCCGAGTCCCTGATGGCGCTGCGGCCGGAGGCGGTGGAGCTGGCCGCGGCCGTCGGGCTCGGCGACGCCCTGTACGACCCGGCCCCCGCGGCCACCACCCTCTGGACGGGCGGCGCGCTGCGCCCGCTGCCGCCGGGCCACGTCATGGGCATCCCCGCCGATCCGGCGGCGCTGGCCGGCACCGGGCTGCTCTCGGCGCAGGGCCAGGGCCGGATCGAGCGGGAGGAGAGCGTGCCCGCGGCGCCCGTCACCGGGGACTGCTCGGTGGCGGAGTACCTGGCGGCCCGCCTCGGCCCGGAGGCGGTGGACCGGCTGGTCGAGCCCCTGCTCGGCGGGGTGTACGCGGGCCGCGCCGACCGGCTCTCGCTGCGCGCGGCGATGCCCCGGATCGCCGCCCTGGCGGAGCGGGGCGAGCCGCTGCTGCCGGCGCTGCGCCGCATCCGGTCGGCCGCCGCGGCCCGGGCGGCGGGCCCGGCGCCCGCGGCCGTCCGGGGCGTGAACGGCGGCACGGGCCTCTTGCCGCAGGCGGTGGCGCGGGCGTCCGGGGCGCGGATCCTCACCGGGACGGCGGCCCGCTCGCTGGAGCGGCTGCCGCAAGACCGCTGGCGGGTGGCGGCGGTGACGGCCGACGGCCCGCTGACCCTGCGGGCGGACGCCGTCATCCTGGCGGTACCGGCCTTCGCGGCGGCGGAACTGCTGCGGCCGCACGCGCCGCACGCGCGGGAGGAGCTCGCGGCGGTCCCGTACGCCTCGACGGCGGTCGTCACCCTGGTTTACTCCCGCGGGCGGGCCCGGGCCCTCCCGGAGGGCAACGGCTTCCTGGTCCCGCCGGCGGACGGGCACGCGCTGAAGGCGGCGTCGTTCCTGTCCAACAAGTGGGCCTGGCTGCGGGACGCGGCACCCGCACAGTTCGTGGTGCGCGCCTCCGTCGGCCGGTTCGGCGAGGAGGACCTGCCGGCCCGCCCCGACCGCCACCTGATCCGGACGGTGACCGCCGAACTCCGCCGGGCGGTCGGCCCGATGGGCGACCCGCACGCCGCCCGGGTGACCCGCTGGGACCGGGGCCTGCCCCAGTACGGCGTCGGCCACCTCGAGCGGGTGGCCCGGATACGCGAGGCCGCCGGGAAGCTCCCGGGCCTGGCCCTGTGCGGCGCGGCGTACGAGGGCGTGGGCGTGGCCGCCTGCGTCGCCACCGGCCGCGCCGCCGCCCGGCGGGCCGCCGCCGGGAGCTGAGCCCGCGCCGCCCCCCGAACGGGTCAGCGCGGGGGCGGGGCCGGGGCCGGGCCCACAGGATGGGGGCATGCCGAGAAACGTCCTGCGGGCCACCACCGCCGCCGCGCTCGCCGCCACGCTGCTCACCACCGGCGCCTGCTCCGACGGCGGCGGCAGCGGGGGCGGGCAGAGAACCGGTACCGGGTCCGCCGAACCGGTCAAGCCGCTGTCGTGGGGCGACTGCGGCGCCCCCACGGCCGCCGAGGGCGGCGGGCAGGCACCCGGCCAGGACTGGCAGTGCGCCACCCTCGAGGTACCGCTCGACTACGCCGAACCGGGGGGCGAGACCATCCCCCTCGCCCTGATCCGCGCGAAGGCCCGCGACAAGTCCAAGCGGCTCGGCTCGCTGGTGTTCAACTTCGGCGGGCCCGGCGGTTCCGGGATCTCCACCCTGCCCGGCGCCGCCAAGGAGTACGAGGCCCTGCGCGCCCGGTACGACCTGGTGAGCTTCGACCCGCGCGGGGTCGGCCGCAGCGCCCCCGTCCGCTGCGAGGACGACAAGCAGCTCGACGCCTACTACGCGCAGGACTCCTCCCCCGCCACCCCGGAGCAGGAGAAGGCCTTCGTCGACGGCATCCGGAAGTACCAGCAGGCCTGCAAGGCCAACTCCGGCAAGGTGCTCCCGTACGTGGGGACCGAGAACGCGGCCCGTGACCTGGACCGGATCCGCCAGGCCCTCGGCGACGAGAAGCTGAACTACTTCGGGATCTCCTACGGCACCGAACTCGGCGGGGTCTACGCCCACCTGTTCCCGAAGAACGTGGGCCGGGCGGTCTTCGACGCCGTGGTGGACCCCACCAAGGACGCCGAAGAGGGCGCGCTGGGGCAGGCGAAGGGCTTCCAGCTGGCCCTCGGCAACTTCGCCCAGGACTGCGTCAACCGCGGCGACCAGTGCCGGATCCAGGGCAGCACCGCCAAGGAGATCGAGGCCAACATCATCAAGCTGCAGAAGGAGCTGGCCGCCAAGCCCATCGCCGGGATCGGCGACCGGAAGCTCACCGAGTCCCAGGCGACGAACGGCATCGCGCAGGCGCTCTACTCCAAGGAGCTGTGGCCGCTGCTGGAACAGGGCCTGGACGAGGCCGAGGGCGGTCAGGGTCAGCTGCTGATGGCCCTGTCCGACGCCCTCAACGGCCGTGACCAGAACGGCCGGTACAGCAACATCGGCGCGGCCAACACCGCCATCAACTGCGCCGACTCCAAGGAGCGCTACACCCTGGAGGAGACCAAGGCCCGGCTGCCGGAGTTCCGCAAGGCCTCGCCCGTCTTCGGGGACTTCCTCGGCTGGGCGATGCTGAGCTGCACCGACTGGCCGGTCGCCGGCGCCTGGCAGACCCCGGACGTGTCCGCGCCGGGCGCCGCGCCGATCCTGGTGATCGGCAACACCGGTGACCCGGCGACCCCGTACGAGGGTGCCCGCGCGATGGCCGAGCGGCTCGGCAAGGGCGTGGGCGTGGAGCTGACGTACAAGGGCGAGGGGCACGGCGCGTACAACAGCGGCGACAAGTGCGTGCAGGGAGCGGTCAACGCGTACCTGCTGGACGGGAAGGTGCCGGGCGCGGGAACCGTCTGCACGGCGGCCTGACCCCGCCCGGACGTGCGGAAGGGGCCGTACCCGCCGGGCGGGTGCGGCCCCTTCGGAGCAGGACTGGCAGAGGGACTAGTAGACCGGCTTCCCGGGCTCGATCTGGTGGACCCAGCCGATGACGCCGCCGCCGACGTGCACCGCGTCGGCGAAGCCGGCGGACTTCAGGACCGCGAGGACTTCCGCACTGCGGACACCCGTCTTGCAGTGCAGGACGATCTTCTTGTCCTGCGGCAGGTCCTGGAGGGCGGTGCCCATCAGGAACTCGCCCTTGGGGATCAGCTTCGCGCCGGGGATCGAGACGATCTCGTACTCGTTCTTCTCGCGGACGTCGATGATCTCGATGTTCTCGCCTTCGTCGATCCACTCCTTGAGCTGCTTGGGAGTGATCGTGGAGCCGGCGGCGGCCTCCTGGGCCTCCTCCGACACGACGCCGCAGAAGGCCTCGTAGTCGATGAGCTCGGTGACGGTCGCGTTCGGACCGCAGACCGCGCAGTCGGGGTCCTTGCGGACCTTGACCTGGCGGTACTGCATCTCCAGGGCGTCGTAGATCATCAGGCGGCCGACGAGCGGCTCACCGACGCCGGTGAGGACCTTGATGGCCTCGGTGACCTGGATCGAGCCGATGGAGGCGCAGAGCACGCCCAGCACGCCGCCCTCGGCGCAGCTCGGGACCATGCCCGGCGGCGGGGGCTCCGGGTAGAGGCAGCGGTAGCAGGGACCGTGCTCGGACCAGAAGACGGAGGCCTGGCCGTCGAAGCGGTAGATCGAACCCCACACGTACGGCTTGTTCAGCAGCACGCAGGCGTCGTTGACCAGGTAACGGGTGGCGAAGTTGTCCGTGCCGTCGACGATGAGGTCGTACTGGCTGAAGATCTCCATCACGTTCTCGGCTTCGAGCCGCTCTTCGTGCAGCACCACGTTGACGTACGGGTTGATGCCCAGCACGCTGTCGCGGGCGGACTCGGCCTTGGAACGGCCGATGTCCGACTGGCTGTGGATGATCTGGCGCTGCAGGTTCGACTCGTCGACCTCGTCGAACTCCACGATGCCCAGGGTGCCGACGCCGGCCGCGGCCAGGTACATGAGGGCGGGCGAGCCGAGGCCGCCCGCGCCCACGGCCAGCACCTTGGCGTTCTTCAGGCGCTTCTGGCCGTCCATCCCGACGTCCGGGATGATCAGGTGGCGGGAGTACCGACGGACCTCGTCAACGGTGAGCTCAGCAGCTGGCTCTACCAGGGGTGGCAGCGACACGGGGACTCCGTAGATGGGTAAGTCTGAACGTTGGTTCTCCCCGTAACACTGCCACGCCCTTCTTCATTCCGAGACACCCGGTCCGATACGTGAGACGATTTCGTCCCAGTACGCGGGCATCGACGCCCAGGGGTCCCGGTCCGGGGCGCCCCGGCGGTCGGTGAACCAGATGGTTCCCGCGCCCTGCCAGCGGGCGATGCGGACGGCCTCCTCCAGGTGGGTTCGGGGCACCCCGTGGACCAGGTGGCAGAACCGCTCCGGCGGGTGGTCCGCCGTCCATTCGGCCACCTGCGACCAGCGGTAGTCGGCCCAGGCCCCGGAGAAGGTGACCAGCTGGTCGGCGGCCTCCACGTAGCCCTCGTAGGGGTGCGTGCCGTGTCCCAGCACGATCCGCAGCCCCTCGCCGAGCCCGCGCAGGGCGTCGGTCACCCGGCGCACGGAGGGCAGGTCCGCCTGGCCGGCGGGGGCGCCGGCCAGGTAGAAGCCGCCGATCCCGTACCAGTCGCGGAAGCGGTGCGCGTCGGAGAGCAGCTCCCCGAAGCACCGGGAGCCGTCCCGCATCGCGAGATGCCCGAGGACCGTCCCGCCGGCGTCCCGCAGCTTCGCGGCCGCCTCGGTGCAGTGCGGGTCGGGACGCCCGCCGGGCCCGTCGGCGACGTTGAGCACCGCCCAGTGCAGCGGGGTCCCGGGGCGGGTCAGCTCGGCCCACTCCACCGGGGCGACCAGCGGGTGCGCGTAGCCGGGGATGCCCAGGCCGAGCCGGCCGGCCTCGGTCGCGGCCGCCGCCGTGGCACCCGGCGGGGTGGTCAGATACGGCACGCCGCCTCCATCCAGATGTCCGCGAGGGACTCCTCCAGGTTGATCCGGGGCCGCCAGCCGAGCCGGTCCCGGGCGGTGCGCACGTCGGCCTGCTGCCAGGCGCCGCAGCCGTCGGGGTAGGGGTACGGCTGGGGGGCCGCGGCGAGCTGCTCCGCGGTGGCCTCGGAGCGGGGCGAGCCGATGGCGGAGAGGCCCTGCGGCCGGCCGGCGTGCCCGAGGCCGTGCCGGTCGGTGCCGTGCGGGACGTCCAGCTCGTTGAGGGCGCCGCCGTAGCCGGCGACGCGGGCGAGGACGGCCGCCGCGTCGCGCAGCCGGACGGCGCGGCCGGTGCCGATGTTCACGACCCCCTGGGCGGCGGACAGGGAGGCCGCGTGCACGGCCCGCGCGACGTCCCGTACGTCGACGAAGTCGCGCTGCACCCCGAGGCCGCTGAGCTTGAGCTCGCCGTCCCCGGACTGCATGGCCCGCCGCATGGCCTCGGCGAGCCGGCCCAGGGGGGAGCCGGCCGGGGTGCCGGGCCCGACGGGCGAGAAGACGCGGAGCACGACGGCGTCCAGCCCGGAGCCGAGGACCAGCTCGGTGGCGGCGAGTTTGCTGACGCCGTACGGTCCGCCGGGTCTCGGGACGGCGTCCTCGGCCGTGGAGGAGCCGGGCTGGCTGGGCCCGTACTCGGCGGCGCAGCCGAGCTGGACGAGCCGGGCCCCGCAGCCGCTGCGGCGCAGGGACTCGCAGATGGTGGCGACGGCGACGGTGTTGTGCCGGGTCAGTTCGCGGGCGCCGCCGCGGGTGGCGCCCGCGCAGTTGATGACGACGCCCGGGTGGACGGCGTCCAGGAAGCGGGTGAGCGCGCCGGGGCTGCCGGTGGCGAGGTCGAAGCGGACGTCGGCGTCGTCGCCGCGGCCGAGCGCGGTGAGCTGCACGGCGGGGTCGGCGAGCAGCCGGTCGGCCACGTAGCGGCCGAGGTATCCGTTGGCTCCGATCAGCAGCACCCTCATCGCGCAACCCCTTGGTCGATTGGCTGGCCGGTCATGCTGTTTCTCCTTGGTGTCGGTGGGGCCGGTGACGCGCGTGTGCGGAGGCACGGGACAGCGCGAGGAAGGCGTGTACGAGGAGTCCCGCCGCGGCGGCGGGGACCGCCGCCGGGTCCGGGACCAGGGCGAGCGCGAGGGCCACGGCGACGGGCGTGCGGTGCGCGCCGTGCCGCAGCAGCAGCCGGGCGAGGAACAGCAGCACCGCGAACGGCACCGCCGTCCCCGGGGCGGCCGCCGTGACCGCGGCCGCCCCCGTGGCGGCCGCAGTGAACAGCAGGAGGATCCCGGCGAGCAGCGGCCGTGCCCCGGCGGAGAAGTCGTCCAGGGCCCGGCTGCCGGCGAGCCGGCGGCGCGCCCGGGCGGCGTAGAGGACCCCGGCGAGGTGTCCGGGGGCGACGGCCAGGGCGAGGGCGGCGCCGAGGGCCGGGCCGTGCCGGTGGACGGCCCAGCCAACGGCGGCCGCCGCGAGCAGGTGGGCGGCGTAGGGGAAGCGCCCCCCGGCGCTCCGCCCGGGCCAGACCAGCGCGGCGGCGGTGAGGAGCGCCGCGAGGGGTCCCGCCCCCGGCATCCCGGCGGCGGCCGCCCCGAGGGCGAGCGCACCGGGCAGCAGGGCGTACCCGAACCCCCGCACCGCCCGCGTCCCGGCCGGGGGCCGCACGGGCGCGGCGTCGGGGGCCTCGCCGCGCGGGGTCCGCGCGTACAGCTCCTCGGCGAGGGTGAACACGTCCCGGTGCCGGAACCGCGCGGCGGTCCGGTCGGTGATCCCGTGCGCCTCCAGCCCGGCGGCGATCTCCAGCGGGTCGACGGCCCGCTCGCAGAGCTCCCGATGCCGGTGCAACAACGCCTTGACGGGATCCCCGCCCCGCGGTGCACGCGGCTTCGCCGCGGGGGCCGCGGCGCCGTCGGCCGCCGCGCCCCGCCGCGCACGCGCCTGCGGCGCGGTCACGGCGCTGACGTCCGAGACGCCGGGTCCGCCAAATCCACCCCCGCCGGCGCCCGAGACGCCGGATCCGCCAAATCCAGCCCCGCCGAGGCCCGAGACGCCGGGTCCGGAAAATGCAGCCCCGCCGGCGTTTGAGGCGCGGGGGTCCGGGGGCAGAGCCCCCGGCAGCGGCGCCGCACCCGCGATGTCCGAGGTGGTCATACCGCCTCCTCCGTTCCTGCCGGCCAGGCGAGGGGCAGCGGCGCCGCACCCGCGATGTCCGAGGTGGTCATACCGCCTCCTCCGTTCCTGCCGGCCAGGCGAGGGGCAGCGGCGCCGCACCCGCGATGTCCGAGGTCGTCACGCCCGCACCTCCGCAGCCGGCACCGGCTCGGCCGCCCGGGCCACCCACGGCCCCGCCACCCTCGCCTCCGCCGGCACGGCGAACGGCACTTCCCCCTCCACCCGTGAGGAACCGACGGCCAGCAGCCGCAGGTAGCTCTCCCCGAAGGCCTCCACGTTCCGCTCGACGGTGAACAGTTCGAGCGCCCGCGCACGGGCGGCGGCGCCCAGCCGCTGGGCCCGCTCGGGGTCCTCCAGCAGCGCGAGGCAGGCCTCGGCCAGCGCCCGCGGGTTGCGCGGCGGGACGACGAGCCCGGTGCCGCCGATGACCTCGCGGACGGCCCCGACGTCGGTGGAGACGGTGGCCCGGCCGCAGAACATGGCCTCGGCCAGGGTGATGGGGAAGCCCTCGATCACCGAGGACAGCAGTACGATCCGCCCGGCCCCGTACGCCTCGGCCGGCGAGGCCGCCTCCGGTCCGCCGATCTCCTCGAAGGTGACGGGGCTCTCCCCCACGGTCCGCGCGTCGGCGGCCTCGTCGGGGAAGAGCTGCGCGGCCAGCGAGCGGCAGTCGGACAGGTAGCCGGGGGCGGCGGCCGAGGCGAAGATCCGCAGCCGGGTGTGCGGGGCGGCCCGGCGGACCTCCGCGAAGGCGTGCAGGAGGGCGATCAGGTCCTTGGCCGGCTCGATCCGTCCGACCCACACCAGGGTGTCGGGGTCCCCCCGGTCGGGGTCCTCGCCGACGGCGGCGAATCGGTCCGCCTCCATGCCGGGGTAGACCGTCCGCAGCCGTTCCCGCGGGGCCCCGCAGCGCTCCTGCCAGCGGCGGGCGTGCGCGTTGCCGGGGGTGAGGAGGTCGGCGCGGGCGTAGATCTCCCCGGCGAGGCGGATGTGGAAGGCGGCCAGCAGGGCGCGTACGGCGGGCCGGGTGTCCTCGCGCTGTTCCAGATAGTGGGCGCGGAGCTGGACGCCGTACTCGGTGACCAGTAACGGGACCCCGAAGAAGCGTTTGGCCAGCAGGCCGGGGACGGCCGCGGCCCCGCCGGCGGCGGCGTGGCAGACGTCGGCCCGGCCGAGGCCCTCGTCCTCGTACCAGTCGAGGGACAGCGGCCGCAGCGCGCGCTCCAGTTCGTCCACGAACTCCAGCAGGTCGGGAACGCGCGCGGCCTGGAGGGCGCGGCCCGCTCCGGGGGCGCGGCAGCCGGACTCGACCGCCCGCACGGCCGTCTCGGAGCGCAGGGCCGCGTACATCCCGCCCTGGTCGCGGGCGAGTTCGGCGAGCCCGTACAGTCCGGTGGCGAAGGCGTCGGCGTCCCCGGCGCAGATCCCCCGGACCAGCTCGGCGAAGCAGGCGGCGAAGTGCCGGCGCTCGCGGCGGGAGTAGGTGCGCCCGTCGTCCGCGGGGGCCCACAGCGGGGCGGTGCGCACGCGGGTGACGTGCGGCGGGAGGGTGACCCGGCCGCTCTCCTCCTGCCCGGCGGTGCGGCTCAGCGCGTAGAGCTCGAACTCGTGCTGGGGCAGCCCGCGCACGAGCCGGTCGCACCAGAGCCTCGCCTCGCCCGACGCATACGGATAACCACCTTCCGTGACCAGTCCGATCCGCACGCGTGGCACCCCCGATCTCCCGTTCCAGGCGGCCGCCGTCGGTCCGGCGACCCGCCGCGGGAGAACTCAAGCGGATGCGCCGGTGGCGCGGCGGACGGTTGTCCGTCGCGCCACCGGAAGGGGTGAAGAGTCGTAACTTTCCCGTACGGTTCGCGTTCGAGCACGCTAAGAAGGGCGTTACGCGAAGGCCTCCTGGCGTTCGGTGCGGCGCGCGGAGCGGCGTTCGGCGGCGAGCGCGGGATCGAGCGCCGGGACGGCGTCGAGGAGTTGCCGCGTGTACGCGTGGGCCGGCCGGCCGTAGACCTCCTCCACCGGGCCCTCCTCGACGACGACGCCTCCGCGCATGACGGCGACCCGGTCGCTGACCTGGCGGACCACCGCGAGGTCGTGCGCGATGAAGACGAGCGCGATGCCGAGTTCCCGCTGGAGTTCCGCGAGCAGTTCGGTGACCTGTGCCTGGGTGGTGACGTCGAGGGCGGAGACCGGCTCGTCGCAGACGATCAGCCGGGGGCGCGGGGCGAGGGCGCGGGCGATGCCGACGCGCTGGCGCTGTCCGCCGCTGAACTCGTGGGGGTAGCGGTCGTAGTGGGCGGGTTCCAGGCCGACGCGGGTCAGGAGCCCGTCGACGCGGGCGCGGATCGCGGCTTCGTCGCGTTCTCCGGCGGCGCGCAGCGGGTCGGCGATGGACTCGCCGACGGAGCGGCGCGGGTTGAGGGAGGAGACGGGGTCCTGGAAGACCATCTGGGCGCCGGAGGCGGTGCCGGAGCCTTCGGTGCCGGCGTGCCGGACCTGTCCGGAGGTGGGCTCCAGCAGTCCGACGAGCATCCGTCCGAGGGTGCTCTTGCCGCTGCCGGACTCGCCGACGACGCCGAGGGTCTCGCCGGCGCGTACGGCGAGGGAGACCCCGGCGACGGCGCTGACCCTGCTCCGGCCGCGGCCGAAGTCCCGGCGCAGGCAGATGGCTTCCACGACGGGGGGCTCCGGCTGCGAGCCGGGTGCGTCCGGCCCGGCGACCACCCTGAGCCGGGGGCTGCGCGGGGCGTCCAGGCGGGGGACGGCGGCCAGCAGGTCCCGGGTGTAGGGGGCCCGGGGGTCGGCGAGGACCCGGCGGACCGGGCCCCGTTCGACGGCGGCGCCGTCGCGCATGACCAGCAGCTCGTCCACGCTCTCCGCCGCGACGCCGACGTCGTGGGTGACCAGCAGCAGCCCGAGGCCGTGTTCCTGGCGCAGCCCGTGGAGCAGGTCCAGGATCTGGGCCTGGACTGTGACGTCGAGGGCGGTGGTCGGCTCGTCGGCGATCAGCAGCCGGGGTTCGCAGGCCAGGGCCATCGCGATGAGGGCGCGCTGGCGCATGCCGCCGCTGAACTCGTGGGGCCGGGCGCGGGAGCGGCGGGCAGCGTCGGGGATGCCGACGCGGTCCAGGACCTCGACGGCGCGGGCGCGGGCGGCCCGGAGGGAGGCGGTGGTGTGGACGCGGTACACCTCGGCGATCTGGTCGCCGACGGCGTGGTAGGGGTCGAGGGAGCTGAGGGGGTCCTGGAAGACCATGGCGGCGGTCCCGCCGCGCAGGGCGCGCAGTTGTGCCGGGCCGGCGTCGGCCAGGTCGGTGCCGTCGACGCGGACGGTGCCGGTCAGGCGGGCTCCGGTGCCGTGGTGCAGGCCGAGGAGCGCGGCGGCGACGGTGGACTTGCCGCTGCCGGATTCGCCGACGATGCCCAGGGCGCGGCCCGCTTCCAGGGTGAAGGAGATCCCGTCGACGGCGCGTACGTACTGGCCGGGGCCGCCGACCGGGAAGTCGACGACGAGGCCGGTGACGTCCACGAGCGGGCCGGTCATACGAGGGCCACCCTTCGGTCGGAGAGGGCGTGGAGCAGGTCGGCGAGGACGCCGGCGATGACGACGGCGGCGCCGATGGCGAGGACGACGCCGACGACGACGGGCAGGTCGACGACCCGGACGGCGTCGATGAGGGTCTTGCCGAGGCCGGGGATCCCGAAGAGGGACTCGGTGAGCACGGCGCCTCCGATCAGGGTGCCGAAGTCCACGGCGCTGAGGGCGATCACGGGTCCGAGGGCGCCGCGCACGGCGTGCCGGGTGACGATGGCCCGTTCCCCGACGCCGTAGGCGCGGAAGGTGCGGATGTGGTCCTCGGCGAGGGTCTCCAGGGTGGAGCTGCGAGTGAGGCGCGCGTACTTGGCGCTTTCGAAGAGGCCGAGCGTCACCCAGGGCAGCAGCAGGTTCCACGCCCACTGTTCGGGGTCCGCGCCGAAGGGCACGTACGTCGGGAAGGGCAGCCAGCGCAGGTAGGCGCAGACGGTCATGAGCAGCAGCAGCCCGAGGATGAAGACGGGGGTGCCGGTGCCGGCGAGGGTGAGCACGGTGAGCGCCCGCTCGGTGACCCCGCCGCGCCGCAGCGCGGAGAGCAGGCCGGTGCCGACTCCGACGACGAGCCAGATGGCGAGGGCTCCGAGGGCGAGCGAGAAGGTGGCGGGCAGCCGCTCCAGGAGCAGCTGGGTGACCTCGCGGTCGGTCTGGTAGGAGAAGCCGAGGCAGGGGGCGTCGCAGTGCAGGGCGATCCCGGCGCCGGCGGAGTAGTCCCGGCCCGCCAGGACTCCTTCCAGGAAGCGCAGGTACTGGGTGACGACGGGGTCGTTCAGCCCGAGCTGTTCGCGCACCTGGGCGATCTGCTGGGGGTTGCAGCGTTCTCCGCAGGCGAGGCGGGCGGGGTCGCCGGGGGCCAGGTAGAAGAGGGCGTAGACGACGACGGACAGGGCGAGCAGCACGAACAGTGCGCCGCCTGCCCGTTTGAGCACGAACCGGGTCACGGCTTGCGCTCCTTTCCGGTACCGACCCGCAGGCGCGAGGTCTCGCGCGGGTCGAGGGCCGAGCGGACGGCGTCGCCGAGGACGGTGAAGGCGAGCACGGTGACGAAGAGCAGCCCGGCGGGGAGCAGGACGTAGGCGGGGTCGGCGCGGAACCAGGTCTGTGCGCTGGAGAGCATCTGGCCCCAGGAGGGGGTGGGCGGTTTGACCCCGACGCCGAGGAAGGACAGGGAGGCCTCGGCCACGATGGCGGTGGGGACCTTGATCGCGGCGAGGGTGATGACGGGCGCGGCCAGGGAGGGCAGCAGTTCCCGGCGGGCGACGCGCAGGGGGCCCCAGCCGGAGAGCCGGGCGGCCTCGACGAAGTCGAGGCTGTTGAGGGCGAGGGTCTGGGAGCGGACCATGCGGGCGGTGCCGCCCCAGTCGAAGAGGCCGATGACGAGGACCAGGAGCAGCGGCCGGGGGAAGCCGGGCGGGACGACGGCGGTGAGGGCGATGGCGATCACCAGCATGGGCAGGGCGATCATCACGTCGGTGAAGCGGCCGATGAGCTGTCCGACGTGGCGGTTGCCGAGGGCGGCGGCGATCCCGACGCTCACGCCGACGGCGGTCTGGACGGCGACCGCGCCGAGGGCGACGAGCAGGGAGACGCGGGCGCCGTAGAGGAGGCGGGTGAACAGGTCGCGGCCGGTGCCCGGTTCGACGCCGAGCCAGTGGTCGGCGGAGATCCCGCCGAAGGAGCCGAGGGGGACGCCGCCGCGCGCCGAGTCGACGAGGTCGTCGTGGTAGGCGTTCGGGTCCTGTCCGGTGAGCTGGGCGAAGAGGGGCGCGGCGAGGGCGAGGAGGACGAGGAGGGCCAGGACGGCGGCGGCCGCGAGCGCGGAGGGGCGCCGGCGCAGCCGCCGCCAGACCTGGCGGCCGGCGCCGCCGGCCGGGGCGGGAGCCCCGGCCGGCGACGGCGCCGACTGTTCGAGGAGCAGGGTCACTTGATTTCTCCCAGGATGCCCCGGCCTTCGGGCCGGGGTGGGGGCACCTCCCGCTTGCGGAAGAGGATGGGTCCCCGGACTGGAGGCGTTGAACGCCGGAGTCCTGTGCGCATGTGTTCTGACCTGCGCTCTCTTTCGTTGTCAGTGGGGGCTGTCAGGTTCCGGAGCGTGACGACGACCGCGATGGCCGAGCAGGGGTCCGGGCACGCCCGGTACACCTTCCGGCTGCGCGTGTCGTCCACGGCGCTCGCCCGGCTGGACGCGGAGTGGGCGCGGTGCCGGTGGGTGTGGAACGAGTGCGTGGCGATGTCCCGCAAGGTCCACGAGCACAACCGGGCCACGGGTGAGACCACGACGTGTGGTCCGGCGCAGCTCGACAGGCTGCTGACCGGGGCGCGGCAGTCGATGGCGTGGCTGCGGGAAGGCAGCTCGGTTCCACAGCAGCAGGTCATCCGGGACTTCGCCAAGTCCCGCGCCAAAGCGCTGAAGGACGCCAAGGCGAAGCTGCCGGTGCGGCAGCGGGCCGGGATGCCGCGTATCAAGCGCAAGCGCGAGGCCGCGCCGTCGCTGAACTACACCCAGCGCGGTTTCCGGATCAAGGACGGCCGTCTGCACTTGGCCGGCGGGATCGCACTGACGGTGGTGTGGTCCCGCGGACTGCCTTCGGCTCCCTCGTCGGTGCGGGTGTACCAGGACGGCCTCGGCCACTGGTACGCGAGCTTCGTCGCGGTGGTTCCGGTCGAGCCGCTGCCCGCCACGGGCCGGGCCATCGGGATCGACTGGGGCGTGAAGGAGACCGCCACCACCACCTCCGATGCCCTCGACCTGCCGCACGCACAGCACGGCAGGACTGCCGCGCAGAGGCTTGGCCGCTACCAGCGGATGATGGCGCGCCGAGCCACACCGAGGAACCGGCCCGACAGTGCCGGGTACCGCAAGGCACGCAAGGCGGCCGCGAAGGTGTCGAAGAAGGTCGCCCGTCAGCGGACCGACACCGGCCGCAAGTGGGCCAAGGCCGTCGTCCGCGACTTCGACCACATCGCCGTGGAGGACTTCCGGCCGAAGTTCCTGGCGAAGACCAGCATGGCCCGCAAGGCGGCCGACGCCGCGATCGGCACGGTCAAGACGGCGCTGGTCGAAATGGGCCGCAAGCACGGGCGTACGGTGCATCTGGTCCACCCCGCGCACACCACCATGGACTGCGCGCAGTGCGGAGCGAGAGCCAAGCACGCACTACCTCTTTCCGAGAGAACCTATACGTGCACCGCGTGCGGAGCCGTGTCCCCCAGGGACGAGAACTCCGCCCGCGTGATGCTCGTCCGGGCTGGTCTCAACCCGGCTGGTGCCGATCTTGTAAGACCCGCCACCTGCTAGGTGCCAGGCGAAGTGAGCCAGGAATCCCCTCCCTCCAGGGAGGGGAGGTTTCAATTGACCGCGACCTGCGAGATGTCGAGGACGCCGGTCCAGTCGCTGATGACGACGTTCTTGACGTCCTTGCCGACGAGCCGCTTGTAGACGGGGTGGAAGAGGGGGACGGCGAGGGCCTGCTCGCCGATCTTCTTGTCGAGGGCGCCCCAGCGCTTGCCGGCGGCGGCGAGGTCGGTGAGCTTGGCGATCTCGTCGATCTCGGTGTTCACGGCCGGGTCGTTGAGCTGGGCGTGGTTGTAGTTGGAGCCGTTGGTGACGATCTGGCGGCCGTCGTAGATCGGCGCGAGGAAGGGGCCGCCGGAGGGCCAGTCGGCGCCCCAGCGGGAGAGGAAGAAGCCGGGGGTGTTCTTGGCGTCCCAGCGGCGCTCGTTGAAGGCGTTGTTCTCCAGGCCTTCGAGCTTGACGGTGATCCCGGCGGCGGCGAGGCCCTGCTGGACGGCGGTGGCGACCTCGGGGCTGGTCTGGCGGTTCTGCGCGTTGGAGTGGGTGAGGGTGATGGTGAGCCCGTCGGGGTGACCGGCCTCCTTCAGCAGCTCCTTGGCCTTGGCCGGGTCGCCGGTCTTGCCGGCGGGGAAGTGGTCGTAGGGGGTGAAGCCGAAGGCCTCGCGCTCGGGCAGGAAGGTGGTGGCCGGCTCGGCCAGCGCGGAGCCGCCGGCGGCGTTGATCACGCTGGTGCGGTTGATCGCGTAGGCGATGGCCTGGCGGACCTTCGGGTTGTCGAAGGGGGCGACCTTCGGGTTGAAGGCGAGGTAGTTGACGTAGCCGAAGTGGCCGGTGCCGACGCGGCCCGCGAGTTCCTTGTTGTCGCCGATCTGGGCGAGTTCGGCGGGGCCGAGGTTGGTGTCGGTGGTGACGGCGGCGGCGTCGGGGCCGGAGCTGGTGGACAGCCGCTGGTTGACGACGGCGGCGTCGAGGCCGGAGCGGACGTCGATCTTGTCCGGGTAGGCCTTGCGCTCCTCGTCGGTCTTGGGGTCCCAGTGCTCGTTGCGTTCCAGCAGCAGGGTCTCGCCGTCGCCGCCGTTCTTGACGACCTTGTAGGGGCCGGAGGAGACGGGGTGCTCCTCGTACTTGGTGCCGGTGTCCTTGGCCTTGGGGACGGGGGCGAACTGTGTCTGGGTGGCGAGGAAGGGGAACTCGCCCTCGGGCTTGCGGAGTTTGAAGACGATGGTCTTGGCGTCGGGGACCACGATGGAGTCGAGGCCCTTGCCGCCGTCCTTGTAGGGGCCCTCGTAGGTCTCCCCGCCGACCAGCCAGTCGCGCAGGTAGGGGGCGCCGCCGGAGAGTTCTGCGGCGAAGGAGCGCTCGATGCCGTACTTGATGTCGGCGGTGGTGATGGGGCTGCCGTCCTCGTACTTCAGCCCGTCCTTGAGGGTGTACGTCCACTCGGTGGCGTCGGCGTTGGGCCGGCCGGTGTCGGTGGCCAGGTCGGGCACGACCTTGGCGCCGGCCGGGCCGTCCTCGCGGTTGCGGGTCGTCAGGGTGCGGAAGACCAGCGAAGGAACGTTTCCGCCGCCGGAGGTGTAGAGCCGGGCCGGGTCGAAGTCGTTCTGCGGCTCGGTGTTGAGGACGGTGAGGGTGCCGCCCTTCTGCGGGGTCCCGGCGGCGCCGGGCTTGCCGGAGTCGCCGCCGGCCTTGCCCGCCGCGTCCTCGGGCCCGCACGCCGCGGCGCCCCCGGCCAGGACGAGGCTGACGGTGACCGCGGCGATGCGGCGCGATATGCGGGACTGACGGGATGAACCGGCGGGAAGCATGGGGAAACGGACCTCTCGGCGTGGAAGGAGATGTGTCGGGAGCCACGCGGGGACGGCGTCCGGCATCACCACGGCGGACGGCGCACGGAGCGCCACAGGACCGGGAGGGAGAAGAAGGAGCCGCGCCCGCGGGCAGGGGAAGTGCCCGGGCGCGGCGGAGCCTGTGAAAGGGAAAGGGTGGTCGCGCGCTCAGGACAGGGCGTCAGCGACAGAAGATGTCGGCCACGCTGTGCGCGGCCACACCGAGGAGCGCCAGCTCGATGGCGGCGCTCGCGGCGGAGGTGTGGCGGTGCGACATGCGGAGAACAATGACCGACGATCGGACGGCTTGTCAACGAAGCGACCGGCCGCCCGCCCGCACCCTTGGGTCAACTCCCCGGGAACACCCAGGGGTTGGGCTTGCAGTGAATGTTGTCGATGTCGAGGGACTTCGTCTGCTGCTGCATGATCGGCGCGAGCGCGCCCGGGGTCTGGCAGCTGACGTGCCCGTGTCCGAGGCGGTGTCCGACCTCGTGGTTGATGAGCATCTGCCGGTAGGCGAGCATCTGGTCGGCGCCGTAGGTCTGCGAACCCTGGCCCCACCGGAACGCGTTGATCATCACGCGCTCCGTGGACGCGGAGTCGCAGGAGACGTTGTCGATCGTGGTGTCGAGTCCGGACTTGGCGCACCAGACGCCGGTGGTCCCGGGGCTGGCCAGGGTGATCACGAACTCGGCCTCGCCGCCCGGCACCCGCTCGAAGGTCATCGCGTCGCCGTGGGCCCAGCTGCGCGGGTCGTTGAGGGTGCGCTGCACGGCGTCGGCGAACAACTGCGCGTCCATGCCGAGGCCCTGCTCCACGTCGACCCGGTAGCGGACCTTCTTCCCCCGGCCCGGGGCCTTGGCGACTCCGGGCACGGTGTCGAAGGCGCCCGGGCCGGTGAGCTTCGCGTCGATGGGCAGCTGCTGCGCCATCCGCTGCTCGTACGTCGCCGGCTCCGCGGCCGCGGCCGGCGGGACGGAGGGGGTGGCGCGGCCGTCGGAGCGGGAGGCCGGGGAGCTGTCGGTCTGGGTGCGCTGGGGGGCGTCGTCCCCGGCGGCCCGGGCGGCCGTGTCGGAGTCGCCGTCGGCGGCGACCTGTCCGGCGACGACGACCGCGAGCACGGTGGTGACGGCCGCCGCGGCCATCCCGGTGTACGTACGGATCTTCGCGCCGCGGCCGCTCGCGGGCGCGGCGGGCTCCGCCTCGGGCCGGCGGGGGCCGGGCACCCGGCGGTGCGAGCCGGTGGAGGTGAAGGGGTCGCGCGGGGCGGGCTCCGCGGCCGGCGCGGGCCCGGTGGCCGGCGCGGCTGCGGGCGGGGCCGCGGTGGCGGCTCGGGGGGTGCCTCGCCAGTCCCCGTAGACGCCGGCGGGAGCGGGGGCGCTACCCCGGGTGCCGCCGCCCTCCCGGTGCTCGGGGTGGCCGACGGGGCGGGGGCCGCGCGGAGAGGCGTACCCCTCGTGGACGACGGTCGGCTCGGCGGACGGGCGCGTACCGCCCTGCGGCGGCCGGGGGTGCCGCGCGGGCGCCGGCTCGTACGGGCCGGGGGCGTACAGCCCGTCCCCGTAGGGGTCGGCCGCGTACCCCTGCGGCTCGTACGGCGGCAGCGGCGCCTCGGGCTCCGGCAGCGGACGGACGGGGGCCGGCGCCTTGCGACTATGTCGTCCCACGTCCTCAGCCCTTGCCGTCTTCGGTACTTCGGTCGGTTTCCCGCCCGGCGGTGTCGCGCAGCAGCTCCTGGAAGGCCGCGGCCACCACCTCGGGGTACTCCATCATCGCGACGTGCCCGGCCTCGGGCAGGCACAGCAGCCGCGAGCCGCGGAAGTGCGCGGCGGCCTTGCGCGCCATACGGTACGAGACCAGTTGGTCGCGCCCACCGTAGACGAGGAGGGTCGGCGCGAGCACGCGCTGCGCCTGGCGCCACAGTCCGTGTTGCCCGCCGAGGGTGTACGCGTCGACGATCCCCCGGGAGGAACGGGTCATCGCGTCCCAGAAGTACGGCAGCGCCATGCGCCGTTCCATCTCCTCGACGGCGGCGCTGAAGCCCTCCGCCGTCACCCGTGAGGGGTCCCCGTAACAGAGGTCCGTCACTCCCCTGGTGCGTTGTTCGGCCGTCAGCCCGACCGCGAGCCGCCCGAGCAGGGCGGCCACGCCCGGCAGCGCCAGCAGCGCGGTGGGCACGGCCGACCTCTGCACGCGCAGTTCGGGCAGCGCGGGCGAGACGAGCGTCAGCGTCCGCACCAAATCGGGCCGGACGGCGGCGACGCGGGTGGAGACGGCCCCGCCGAGGGAGTTGCCGAAGAGGTGCACCGGGCCGCGCCCCGCGGCGTCGAGGTGGCGGATGACGGCGCGGGAGAGCGCGGTCACCGAGTAGTCCCGGTCGGCGGGCGGCGGGGACCAGCCGAAGCCGGGCAGGTCCAGGGCCTCCCCGTCGACGGTGCCGGCGAGCCGCAGCATGAGCTCCGACCAGTTCTGCGAGGAACCGCCGAGTCCGTGCACGAACAGCGCGGGCGGCAGACCCTCCCGCAGCGGTGGCCGGAAACGTACGTTCATTTCCAGGCCCGGCAGCGCGACGGTGCGCAGCTGCTCCCCCTCGGCCACCCGCACGGCACCCGGCTGGGAGGCCGCTTCGGCGGTGGACCGTACGCCCGGCGGCTCGGTCGAAGACATGGGCCAATGTTACGAGACGATCACGCCGGGCCCCTCGCGTTCTCTTGTGTCCGCGGTCACAGGACCGTCTGGCGTCGCCCTCCCGATCCTCCTAGGCTCGTAGTGAGGACGAGCGAAGGCGAGGGGAGCGCAATGACTGTCGATCCCGCGGAACCGGACACGTTCCGGGAAGAGCTCCAGGAGACCCTCGACACCGAGGCTCCGGAGGCGGACGCCGCCGAGCAGCACACCGAGATCCAGCCGCGGGACGACGAGCCGCTCTCCGGCCTGGACCCGGGCGAGGCCCCGGAGGCGGACGCCGCCGAGCAGGCCCGGGTGGTCCCGCTGGACGAGGAGGACTACCGCTGACCGCGCCCGCCGCCGCTCCGACGGGCCCTGACCAGCGTGTCCGGCGCGTGTCCAAGCGGTCCGTACCGCGAGAAAACTCGGCTTGAACCCACCAGATCCGGTTACCGAAAAGTACGATGGCGGCGCGGCGCAGAGCGCACTGTGTTCTTAGAGAAAGTGGGAGGCGGCGTGACAGCCATCGAGCAGACCGAGGCAGCGCGTCCGCGGGGTACGCGGCTGCCGCGCCGTGCCCGGCGCAACCAGCTGCTGGGCGCGGCCCAGGAGGTCTTCGTCGCCCAGGGCTACCACGCGGCGGCGATGGACGACATCGCCGAGCGGGCCGGCGTCAGCAAGCCGGTGCTGTACCAGCACTTCCCCGGCAAGCTCGACCTGTACCTCGCGCTGCTGGACCAGCACTGCGAGAACCTGCTGCAGGCGGTGCGCGGGGCGCTGGAGTCCACGAGCGACAACAAGCTGCGCGTGGCGGCGACGATGGACGCCTACTTCGCGTACGTGGAGGACGAGGGCGGCGCGTTCCGGCTGGTCTTCGAGTCGGACCTGACGAACGAGCCCGCGGTGCGCGAGCGCGTCGACCGGGTCTCGCTCCAGTGCGCCGAGGCCATCTCGGACGTGATCGCCGAGGACACCGGCCTGTCCAAGGACGAGTCGATGCTGCTCGCCGTGGGTCTGGGCGGGGTGTCGCAGGTCGTGGCCCGGTACTGGCTCTCCAGCGAGAGCCCGGTGGCACGCGACACGGCGGTGGGGCTGCTGACCTCGCTGGCCTGGCGCGGCATCGCCGGTTTCCCGCTGCACGGTACGGAGGCCTGACCGGCGCTGTTCGCTGCCAGCGTGTCCGCCGCGAGCCGATCGTGTCCCCTCTCCGGGCTAATGTGGACCGGGTACGGCGCGGCTGATCGCGCGAACCGGACCGTCGGAGGGACAAAGCCGTGGAGGTCAAGATCGGCGTGCAGCACGCACCCCGGGAGATCGTGCTGGAGAGCGACCTGAGCGCCGAGGAGCTGGAGGCCCTCGTGGCCGCCGCGCTGTCCGGCACGGCGCCGCTGCTGAGCCTGACCGACGTCAAGGGCCGCAAGGTCCTCGTGCCGTCCGACCGCCTGTCGTACGTCGACCTGGGCGAGCCGAGCGTGCGCAAGGTCGGTTTCGGGGCGCTCTGACGCTCTTCGAGGCAGCCAGCAAGGAAGTAAACGGCCCGGCGGATGGTTCCGCCGGGCCGTTTCCCTTTCTTCCGCTTCGGGTAGGACCGCAGTGACCCGGTTCGCCCTGACGCATGGGAGTGACCAGATGCTGCTGATGGAGGCGCTCGGCTCCGGTCTGCTCGGCCTCGCCCTGGCCGGCACCGCCTCGCGGGTCCTCGCGACACGGCTGCCCTCCACCAGAACGGTACTGGTCAGCGGCGTGGTCGGGGCCCTGTTCGGCGCGTACCTGACGCACATGTCGCTGGGTCCGGGGCACAACACCCTGTTCGCGACGCTGCTGGGCGGCGTCGGCGTCTCGGCCGTCGTCATCTCCCTGCTGCTGCGCCCCGCCACCGGCCCCGGGAGGTCCCCCCGGCGCACTCCGTTTTCGCTCTCGTCGGGCGGCTGAGCGCGCCTCGCGCCGCGCTGGAGCCGCGCGCGCCGGGCGGCGCCATCAAGGGTGAAGCCGCACCGGCCGCGCGGCAGTCACCGCTTTCCCGGCCGGGCCGGGTCCAAGCCGGGACGGCCCGCTGGGCGTGGGCCTGGGTCCGGCCCGCGCCATGGCGCCGCCCGCGCGCCCGAGCACGACGGGGCCGGGGAAGCACCCCCGGCCCACGTGGTCCCGTAAACGCCCGGCCAGGGCCTACGCGGCGAGGCCCAGGGCCGCCATGCGCTTGGTGTGCGCCTTGGTGATCCGGGTGAACATCTCGCCGACGGCCGCCAGGTCGAAGCCGGCCGCCATCCCGTCGACGCCGCCGACCAGCATGGTCGACAGCGCGTCCCGCTCGGCGACCACGCGCTGCGCCTGCGAGAGGGCCTCGCCCATCAGCCGGCGGGCCCACAACGCGAGCCGGCCGCCGCAGCGCGGGTCGGCCTCGATCGCGGCGCGGACCTTCTCGACGGCGAAGCCGCCGTGGCCGGTGTCGTCGAGGACGCCGACGACCAGGGCGCGGGTGTCGGTGTCGAGGTGGGTGGCGACCTCGCGGTAGAAGTCGCTGGCGATCGAGTCGCCGACGTAGGCCTTGACCAGGCCCTCCAGCCAGTCGGAGGGGGCGGTCTGGCGGTGGAAGTCGTCCACGCCCTTGGCGAAGGGCTCCATCGCGGCGGTCGGCTCGGCGTCGATGGCCGCGAGGCGGTCCCGAAGCCGCTCGAAGTGGTGGAATTCGGCGGAGGCCATCTTCGCCAGCTCGGCCTTGTCACCCAGGCTGGGCGCGAGCTTCGCGTCCTCCGCGAGGCGCTCGAAGGCCGCGAGCTCCCCGTACGCCAGCGCGCCGAGCAGGTCCACGACGGCGGCCCGGTACTGGGGGGAGGCGGAGGCCGTCGCCCAGTCCTGGGCGGCGATGCCCTGCGGCTGCTCCTGGGCGTCGTCGTCGGCGGGAGATGCGTTTTCTACGGTCGACATGCTCCGCACAATAGCCCGCCGAAAGGCCCCACAAGTCACCACACCTGCGCACTGTCGGCCCCGGTAAACACGCCTACCTGGTGAATTCACCCGACACACCTGCGCGATTCCGGGGTACAGTGGTAATGCGCCTGCCGAGTACTCGGCGGGCCATCCGAATGAGGATGCCCGGTCGGTGGCCCGATCGGCTCCACCCGACCGCCCTCTGTGTGGTGGTGCGTCCATGCGCACCGATCGCACGAGGGGCCCCCTCAGCGGCAGAAGCGCTTGAGCGAAGGCCAGTGGTCCCGCGCAGCTTTGTATGTACACAGCAGTACTGCAAACCCGGCACGGTAGGACCCCCCTCGCCGCCTCGCGCCGCGTCTCACAGAAGAGGCAGCACCCTGACTACGTTCCGAGACCTCGGGATCTTTCCCGAGACCGCCGAAGCCCTTGAAGCCGTCGGCATCGTGTCCCCCTTCCCGATCCAGGAGATGACCCTCCCCGTCGCCCTCTCCGGCACGGACGTCATCGGCCAGGCGAAGACCGGAACCGGCAAGACGCTCGGTTTCGGCCTCCCGCTGCTGGAGCGGGTCGTCGTCCCCGCCGACGTCGAGGCCGGCCGGGCCAGGCCCGACCAGCTGACCGACTCCCCGCAGGCCCTCGTGGTGGTTCCGACCCGCGAGCTGTGCACCCAGGTCACCAACGACCTCCTGACCGCGGGCAAGGTCCGCAACGTCCGCGTCCTCGCCATATACGGCGGCCGCGCGTACGAGCCGCAGGTCGAGGCCCTCAAGAAGGGCGTCGACGTGATCGTCGGCACCCCGGGCCGCCTGCTGGACCTGGCCGGGCAGAAGAAGCTCGACCTGTCCCGCGTCAAGGCCCTCGTCCTGGACGAGGCCGACGAGATGCTCGACCTGGGCTTCCTGCCCGACGTCGAGAAGATCATGAACCTGCTGCCCGCGAAGCGCCAGACGATGCTGTTCTCGGCGACCATGCCGGGCGCGGTCATCGGCCTGGCCCGCCGCTACATGTCGCAGCCGACGCACATCCGCGCCGTCTCCGAGGACGGCGAGGGCGCCACCGTCGCCAACATCGCGCAGCACGTCTTCCGCGCGCACAACATGGACAAGCCGGAGCTCGTCTCCCGCATCCTGCAGGCCGAGGGCCGCGGGCTCGCCATGATCTTCTGCCGCACCAAGCGCACGGCCGCCGACATCGCCGAGCAGCTGGAGCGGCGCGGCTTCGCCTCCGGCGCCGTCCACGGCGACCTGGGCCAGGGCGCCCGCGAGCAGGCGCTGCGCGCGTTCCGCAACGGCAAGGTCGACGTGCTGGTCTGCACCGACGTCGCCGCCCGCGGCATCGACGTCGAGGGCGTGACCCACGTCATCAACTACCAGACGCCCGAGGACGAGAAGACCTTCCTGCACCGCGTGGGCCGCACCGGCCGCGCCGGCGCGAAGGGCACCGCCGTCACCCTGGTCGACTGGGACGACATCCCGCGCTGGCAGCTGATCAACAAGGCGCTGGAGCTCGACTTCCACGAGCCCGAGGAGACGTACTCCACGTCCCCGCACCTGTACGAGCAGCTGAACATCCCGGCCGGCACCAAGGGCATCCTGCCGCGCGCCGAGCGCACGCGGGCCGGCCTGAAGGCCGAGGAGCTGGAGGACCTGGGCGAGACCGGCGGGCGCGGTGGCCGTGGCGGCCGCGGTGCCGCCGCTGCCGCCGTGGTGACGGAGGAGCGCCCCGCGCGTACCCGTACGCCGCGCCAGCGCCGCCGCACCCGTGGCGGTGCCGAGGCGGGTGCCGAGGCGGGCGTGGAGACCACGGCCGTGGCCGAGGCCCCGGCCGTGGAGGCCCCCGCCGTGGGGGCTCCCGCCGAGGCCGCCGACGAGGCGCGCCGGCCGCGCCGCCGCCGGACCCGGGTGACCGCTTCCGTCGTCGCCGCCGCGGCCGAGGCCGCCGTGGCCGACGCGCCGGTGGCGGTCTCCGCCCCGGTCGCGGAGGTCGTGGTCGAAGCCCCGGCCGTTCTCGAGGAGGCCCCGGCCAAGCCCAAGCGCACCCGGACCCGCAAGGCCGCCGCCGCGGTGGCCGAGGCGCCGGCCGCCGAGGCCCCCGTGGCCGCCGAGGCCGCCGAGGAGGCCCCGGCCAAGCCCAAGCGGACGCGGACCCGCAAGGCCGCCGCGCCCGTGGAGACGGCCGAGGCCGCCGAGGCCGCCGAGGCCGCTCCGGCCCCGGTCGCGGAGGCACCGGCCGCCGAAGCCGCGCCGAAGAAGCCGCGCCGGGTCCCGACCCGCAAGGCCGTGGCCACCCCGATCCCCGACGTGGTCACCGGCACGGTCACCGAGGCGCCCGCGCCCCGGCGGACCCGGTCCCGCAAGCCGGCCGCGGCCGCCGCGCCGGAGCCGGACTTCCAGATGGCCCCGCCGTCGGAGCCCGTCCGCACCACCCGCCGGTTCCGCTGACCCGGCCGGGCCGACGCCCGGGGAACGGCCCCGGTCCCCTTTCGAGGGGGCCGGGGCCGTTCCCGTATCCCGTGGCGGTGCTACGGACCGGTAACCTCGGGCCATGAGCAAGCCGCCGCGCCTCACCCTGCCGCCCGCCGCCCGCGCGTACCGCCTGAGCACCGCCCGCGGCGAGTTCGCCGTGCACGAGGCGGGCGGGCCCGAGCACGGAACGGCCCTCCTGGTCCCCGGGTTCACCGGCAGCAAGGAGGACTACATCGCCCTCCTGGAGCCGCTCGCCGCGGCCGGCTACCGGGTGGTCGCCGTCGACGGGCGCGGCCAGTACGAGACCCCGGGCCCGGGCGAGGAGACCGCGTACGAACTCCAGGAGCTCGCCCTCGACGTGCTGGCCCAGGCCGCGGCCCTGGACGCCACGGGCCCGCTCCACCTGGTCGGCCACTCCCTCGGCGGGCTGATCTCGCGCGCCGCGGTGCTGCGCGACGCCTCCCCCTTCGCCTCCCTCACCCTGATGAGCAGCGGGCCCGCCGCCATCGCCGAGGACCAGCAGGCCCGTACGAAGCTGCTGGTCATGGCCCTGGAGGAGCTGCGCGACACCGCGCCCGACACCTGCATGGAGACCGTCTGGGCCGCGATACGGGCCCAGGACCCGGCGGACGCCGAGCCGGACTCCCCCGAGCTGTCGGCGTTCCTGCACGAGCGCTGGCTGCGCACCGTCCCGGAACAGCTGATCACCACCGGGCGGGTGCTGATCTCGGAGCCGGACCGGGTCGCGGAGCTGGCGGCGGTGCCGCTGCCCAAGCTGGTCCTGTCCGGGGTGGTCGACTACGCCTGGCCGGTGCCGCTGATGGACGAGATGGCCGTCCGGCTGGCGGCTTCCCGGGTGGTGGTCGAGGGCGCCGAGCACTCCCCCAACGCGGAGAACCCGCAGGTCACGGCGGGCGCACTAGTGAACTTCTGGCAGTCCTTTAGCGGTCGGTAGTTAGCTAGGGAAAAAATTTCCTTAGCGTAGGGAATGTTTCTCGTGCTTCCCCTGTTGACCCCTGTGCAAGGAGAACACCGACGAAGGGAGAAGCAGTGCGCTTCGAGATTCTGCGCCTGGACGACGTCGACGGGACCGCCGTGGACAGCACCGTCGTGGACGCGGCCTCCGTCAACCGGATCGTGCAGCAGGCGGCCGCCATCGGCCAGCGCATCCTGATCCGACCGGCCGAGAGTGCGTCCTCCTGACGATTTCACGTACGAACGCCCCCGCACCGATCCGGTGCGGGGGCGTTCGTACGTTCCGGGCGGGGGTCCGGGTCAGGCGCCGCGGACGACCTGGAGCACGCCGTTGATGATCTGCTGGACCGCGATGGCGGAGAGCATCATGCCGGCCAGACGGGTGACCAGGACGACGCCGCCGTCCTTGATGACCCGGATGATCACCAGCGAGTAGCGCATCGTCAGCCACAGCACGACGTGCATGGCGGCGATCGCCGTCCAGACGGAGAGCTGGCCGGCGAACCCGTCGGCCTTCTGCACGGCCAGGATGACGGACACGATCGCACCGGGACCGGCCAGCAGCGGCATGCCCAGCGGGACGAGCGCGACGTTGACGTCCTTGGTCTGCTTGGGCTCGTCGGTCTTGCCCGTCAGCAGGTCGAGCGCGATCAGCAGGAGCAGCAGACCACCGGCGATCATCAGCGCCGGGACGGAGACGTGCAGGTAGTCCAGGATCTGCTGGCCGCAGAGACCGAAGACGGCGATGACCCCGAAGGCCACGCAGACGGCCTGCCAGGCCATGCGGCGCTGGACCTTCGCGGGACGGCCGGAGGTCAGGGCCAGGAAGATCGGCGTGATCCCCGGGGGGTCCATAATCACAAAAAGCGTGAGAAAAAGGGATCCGAAGACGGCGAAATCAAACACAGTGATGCCTTGCAGTGAGGGGTGTTACCAAAAAGCGGAAGGGGGGCGTGTGGGCGCGGCGCTTACGCGCGGGCGTCTCCACCGGCGCCGGGCACGGGGAAGGCCCCCGCCGCGCGGCGCGTGATCTCGCCGTAGATCTCGGGGTCGGTCGTGTACTCCCCGAGACGACAGGTCTTGCGGCTGCCGTGGTAGTCGCTGGAGCCGGTCGTCAGCAGACCGAGGTCCCCGGCCAGTCCGCGCAGCCGGGCGCGGGTGGCGGTGTCGTGGTCCATGTGGTCCACCTCGATGCCGTCGAGGCCGGCGGCCGCGAGCGCGGCTATCGCGGACTCGGGCACGCACTCGCCCCGCTTGACGGCGGCGGGGTGCGCGAACACGGTGACCCCGCCGGCCGCCTTGACCAGGCGGATGGCGTCGAAGGGGTCGAGCTCGTGCTTCTGCGCGTACGCGCGGCCGCCGTCCGCGAGCCAGTCCGCGGTGAAGGCGTCGGACACGGTGGGGACGACCCCCAGCTCGACCATCGCGGTCGCGATGTGCGGGCGGCCCACCGAGCCGTTCCCCGCGATCCGGGCCACCTGCTCCCAGGTGACGTCGACGCCGAGCCCCTGGAGCTTGCCGACCATGGCCTGGGCGCGCGGGGTCCGGTCGTCCCGTACGAGCTCCCGCTCCCGGGCGAGCTCGGGCTCCTCGGGGTCGAACAGGTACGCCAGCATGTGCATCCCGACGCCGTCGAGGCGGCAGGACAGCTCGGCCCCGGTGACCAGCGTCAGCCCGGCGGGCAGCGCGGCGATCGCCTCGGCGTATCCCCCGACGGTGTCGTGGTCGGTCAGCGCGACCACGTCCAGCCCGGCCGCGGCGGCATTGCGCACCAGCTCGGCGGGGGTGTCGGTGCCGTCCGAAGCGGTGGAGTGGGCGTGCAGGTCGATGCGCACAGCCGGACTCCAGGGTTCACGCGGACGGGGGACACCCCAGGGTACCGCCCACCCGAACCGGAACCGGCCCCGCCGGGCGGGGGCACACGTCTCGCGGCGCGGGCCCGCTACGTCCCCCCTCGACCCCGTGGGGTCGGGCGGGGGCGGTGGGCGGTGTCTCCCGGGGCGGTCTCAGGGCGGGTTGGGGGCTTCCCGTCAGTCCCATCGTCCTTCCGGTTCGGGCCGGTCCCTCAAGGGCGCTCCTTCGTCGCGTCACTTCGTGATCGCCTTCGGCGACCCTTGACCGACCGACCCGAACCGGAAAGCCGAAAGACTGCCGGGAAACCCCCAAAGAAACGGCACGGACGATCCTTGGAGGAGCGGGTCCCTCAGCGCTGAGACGAGGGGCCAGGCGCCGGCCCGCCCGACATCCGGCCTTCAAAAGTCGAGATTCGGAGCCGGTGCGCGACTACCCGCACGGGAGGTTGATCAGACCGACCTGAGAGCCCCCAAGCGCGACAGATCGCTACGCGCTCCTCGAATCTCAGCGTCGGACGACCGCCTTGGGCTGATACGGGCAGCCGGGGTGCACCGGCTTCTAGACGGGCGGGCGGCCGGGGGTCGGTGTGGGAGGGGGTGATGGTATGGGTGGGCCGGGGTTGGGGGGCTGTTCGGGGTAGCCGGGGTTGCGGTGCTTTCCCATGGTGGTCTTCCTCCAGGTGAGCTTGTAGACGCCTAGGGGTGGGAAGAGGTCGACGCGGGTGGGGCTGTTCTGCTGGGCGCAGGGCACGCAGAGGAGGTCTCTGCCGGTTGTGTGGGTGGTGCGGGCGGCCTGGACGGGGTTTCGCCAGCAGGCTTCGCAGGTGACGACGTCGGTTGTGGTGGTCGTGAACTCGGTGGAGATCACCGGTGGCCGGCCCGGGCGGGTGTCGGTTCGTCCCAGAGGTGACGGTCCACGGGGAATCCGGCCCGTTCGATCGACTGGATGGTCCGGGCGACCGGGTGCAGCGTGTCTTCCGTGTTGTGGGGGTTGGGGTAGTGGTCGACGAAGCTGCCCCAGTGCGCGCACAGCTGGCTGTAGAGGGCGGTGTGGAGGATCAGGGCGTGCCAGCCCTTGTCCACTAGCCGGGATGGGGTCATGTTTTCGGCGCCCTGGGCGGCCGTGGCGACAAACTTGATGGCTTCGGTGATGATCCGGGCTGCCAGCTCGGGTTCCATGCCCGGGTTGTCGTCCAGGACGGTGGCGCGGACCGCGTCGAGCTGCGGGGCGGCCAAGAGGCCGTGCAGGGCGGGGGTCGGCGGGGTGTGGGGCTTGGTGCTGCACGGGGGCGGCGGAAGCGGAGTGGACATACCTCTCCTCAGGGGTTGGAGGCGGTGGCCGCCTCGATGTTGGTGACAGCGGTGGTGAACTCACGGCCGGAGGAGTTGCGGATGTAGGCGAGCTCCATCCAGCGCTCGATGCCGGTGTCGGAGACGTTCTCGTTGACCACAGCCATCAGCACGCCCTCGGTACCCGAGGCGATGTCGCGGACACGACGGCGCAGGAGGCGGTGGGGGACGTACTCGTACTGCTCACTCATCGGCCGGCTCGTCGGCGATGCCGAGGAACTGCTCCCAGCCGACACGAGCTCGGTCGAGCAGGTCCTGACTGGGTTCGTATACAGCGCTCACCTGTACTCGCGGGTCGTCTGGCGTGTCGAGGCTGAGCACGTCGCGGGTGGCCATGTGTCCCTCCGTGCCGTCGTCATCGGGTGATGTACGTCAGCGTGTTGAGGCATCGACCCTGATCGCCAGCCATGTGCAGATTTGTGCACACGGGTCATCCGTCAGTGGGTTTGGCTACATAGGGGGCTTGACGTATGGCACAGGGGTCAGGACTCTCATGCACAGAACTGCACAGGCTGCTACTGGGGGCTGACATGGCGTTAGTGTTCGTAGGCATTGATCCCGACACCGGGGACATGCACAGTCCGACCGTCTGGGCTGACGTGGAGCACCAGGAGCTGGTACTCCAGGGATGGAAGCCGAGTCCGGAACTGGAGGCGGAGTGCGCGGCCACCGAACTCCCCGGGCACGCCAAGGGAATTCCCGAAGGCGAGGCCGTGATCAGGATCCCCGCCCGCGCGCTGCACATGATCCGAGAGGCCTGTGATGTCCTCGACGCCCACGTTCAGTGAGCTGATGGCCACCTGCACGAGCGCCGTGCACCTGGAGATGCGGGACTCCTACGCCGTCGACTACGAAAAGGGTCCGTTCGCCGAATGGCGACGGGGCTTTCGGTACGATCCGGCGGACCGAGACTCCTGGTGGCGCCCGTGGCTCGGCCTGATCGCGGACACCGTGGGCCGTGGCGCCGCCGTCAGACGGGCCAGGGTCGTCTCCGAACCCGTCAGTGAGTACACGCGCTTCCTCTACGACGGCACGTTCACCAATGTCGCGGCAGGCGAGCAGGTGCGTTGGCTGCCTCGCCGCCGCGCGTCGGACATCGCTCTTCCGGGCAACGACTTCTGGCTGTTCGACGGCGAGTGGGTCCAGTGGAATCATTTCGCCGGTGACGGGTCGTCCGTGGGCGAGGAGATCACCAACGATCCGATCGTCGCGAAGCTGTGTGCTCAGGCGTTCGACGCGGTCTGGGCGCGCGCCATCCCACACGGCGAGTACAAGATCTGAGGCAGCAGGAAACCGGTCCGGAACCCCATGCCCTTCTCCCCTTCGTCCTCTGCGCAAGCCGCCCGCGAAGCCGTCGCCGTACGGCTGCGTGACCTGCGCAGGGGCGCGGGACTGACCGTGGCGGAACTGGCGGAGGTCTGTGGCTGGCACCACTCCAAGACGTCCCGGATCGAGAACGCCCGCACAGCCCCCTCCGCCCGCGACATAAGACGCTGGTGTCATGCGTGCGGACTGCCGGACGAGGCCACAGACCTCATCGCCCAGTCCATGAACGCCGAAACCCTCTACAAAGAGTGGCGACACCAGGTCAAAAGCGGCCTCAAGAAGCTCCAGGAATCCTGGTCCCAGTTCTTCGAAGACACCCAGCTCTTTCGGATCTACTCCTCCACCCTCGTCCCGGGCCTTCTCCAGACCGAGGGCTACGCCGGCGGCCTGCTCAGCACCATCGCCGCGTTCCGTGGATACCCCGACGGCGGGCTCGAAGCCGCCCGCGCACGCGTCGAACGCTCACGCGTCGTCCACCGGCCAGGACGCCGAGCCGTCCTGGTCATCGAGGAAGCCGCCCTGTACTACCGCATGGGCGACCCGGCCGCCACAGCCGCCCAGCTCGGCCACCTGCTCACAGCCGGAGCCCTACCCGCCGTCTCCCTCGGCATCATCCCGACCTCGGTCAACCCGCGCTCGATGTGGCCCGTGGAGACGTTCCACGTCTACGACGACACCCTCGTATCGGTGGAACTCCTCTCCGCAGAGGTCAACATCACCCAGCCATCGGAGATCGCCGTCTACCTCAAGGCCTTCGAACAACTGAGATCCATGGCCGTGTACGGCGCACACGCCCGATCCCTGGTGGTCAAAGCGATCGAGACCCTGGACCAAGAATGACACCCAAGACCGCCGCCGGCCGCCGAGACCAGAGAAGCACGTAGCGATGTGTCGCGCCTCTCGGCTCTCTGGGCTGCTCTGATCAACCCCTGGTGCGTGTATCAGCCCAAGGCGGTCGCCGGACGCCGAGAAAAGAGGAGCGCGTAGCGATCTGACGCGCCTATCGGCTTCCCAGGGGGCTCTGATCAACCTTTCGTGCGGGTAGCCGGGCAACCGGCCCCGAATCGGGACGCTGAGGGCCCGGATGCCCGGCAGGCCGGCGCCCGGCCGCTCGTCTCAGCGCTGAGGGACCCGCTCCTCCAAGGATCGTCCGTCCCGTTTCTTTGGGGGTTTCCCGGCAGTCTTTCGGCTTTCCGGGGCGGGTCGGCCTGTCAAGGGTGGCCGAAGGCCATCGCGTAGCGACGCGACGAAGGAGCGCCCTTGACAGGCCGGCACGACACGGAAGGACGATGGGACTGACGGGAAGCCCCCAACCCTCCCTGAGACCGTCCGGGGGGACACCGCCCCCGCACCGCCGGCCCGCAGACGAGGGGGCGGGTGGGCAACCCCCGCCCGACCCCACGGGGTCGAGGGGGAGATGGCGGGCCCGAGCCGCAAGCCCCGTACGCCCGCCCCCCTACCCCAGGATGCGTGGGCTCAGGGCGCCGCAGGGGAGGAGTTCGACTTCCGAGCCCGCGTCGCGGAGGTCGGTGAGGACGAGTTCGTCGTACATGAGCAGGCCCGTCTGTTCGGGCCAGACGATGGCCCACAGCCACAGGCCGCGGGCCTCACCCGCGAAGACGGCGCGGTCGTCCGGGGCGCCCTTGACGTGCCACAGCGGGGTGGGGCGGCCCGCCGCGACGACCTTGGCGTGCGGCGGGGCGGAGACGTTGATGTAGGGGCCCGGGTCAGGGGCGTCGATGCCGGCGAAGCGGGAGCCGAGGCCGACGCCGAGTTCCTCCGCGATCAGCACCAGCTCCCCGAGCCCGCCGAGCGGTCCCGGTCCGGTGCAGGCCACGGCGGTGGCGCGGCCCCCGCTGCGGTCGTCGCCGGCGCTCGCGACGCCGGTGAAGAGCCAGCCGACCGGCAGCGGCCACGGCATCCACACGGGCACGTTCGCCCGGTTGACGACGACCTCCAGCCCTTCGACGCTGGGCGGGATCACAGGCTGTAGCGGGTGGACGGCGCCGTGCACCGCGCACTGCCAGGAGTCGGAGAAGAGGCCGGGCGCACGGACCCGGCCACCGCACTTCGGGCAACTCGGTTCGCCCCTCATAAGAAGCACGCTCCTCCCCGCCCGGGGCGCCGTCAAGACGCGATCACCCGTCCGGGCTCACTCCGGGCTCACTCCAGGCACACTCCGGGCTCAGTCCAGTGCGACGGCCGTACGCAGAGGGTCCCGCAGATCGGTGCCGCGCGCGAGCCAGCGTTCCTGGAGGGCGGCGGCTCCGTGGACCCGCTTCCAGGCGGCCTCGTTCGCCGTCATGGGGAGCAGCGGGAGGAAGCGGACGGGATCCATGGGCTCGTCGAGGTCGAGGTCCTCCACGAGTCCGCCGGGTTCGGCGACGAGTACGGAGGTGAACGGGGCGCCGTCCCACAGCGGTTCGCCGACGTCGAGGGAGGCGCCGGGGGCGACGACGAGCCCTTCGACCATCGGGGAGGCGGCGAGCACGGCCAGGGGCCGCAGCAGCTTGTCGGTGGGGGCGAGGCCGGCCCGCACGGTCAGCACGAGTTCGGCGCGCGGGCCGCGCACCGGGTCGGCGACGACGGCGGTGGGGTCGGTCATGGGGTGGGCGGACATGCCGAGGGTCGCGTACCGGACGAGGTCGCCGTCGGTGAAGCGGAGGACCTCGATGCGGTCGGTGCCGAGGAAGGTGACGGAGGCGCGGGCGTCGGGTTCGCCGAGCGTGCTGCGCAGCCGGGCTTCGACGAGGGCCAGAATTTCTGCCATGGAGCGAGCATAGAACTCGTATCCGCCGGGTAAAGGGCGGGTCTTGACCATCCGTCGGCTGATAGTGTTGACAGCTGGTCGGGGCCGCACTCAGAAGAGTTGTTTCAGGGCTCCGGCGACAGGACGTCCCCCACGGGGGACCGGCCGGAGGAGGTGGGGCTGCGATGGACCGAAGTCGATCGTGCAGTACCAGCCGCTCTTCGGCGTCCTTCCAGGGCTCCTCCAGCCCTCTTTGATCTTCTGATCAGCAGAAGAGCGACGGCAGAACTTTGTCCTCCCGTCCTGTTTCCCTCCGTGGGCCCCGGGCTGCCAGCCCCCGGCCGTCGCGGGGGGACCTCCCACCCGTACGGTCCGCAGCCGTGCGCGAGAAGGAGCCTGCCATGTCGATGCTGCCCTACCTCCGTGCCGCCGTCCGTCCGGCGCTGCGCAAGTCCACCCCCGTCCAGCCCGGCTACGACACCACCCGCGACCCCTCCGCCAGCAGTGCGGTGGTCGACTGTGCCGTGTACCGCGACGGGCGGCGTGCGCAGGGGGACTGTCTGACGCCGCGTGAGGCCCTGCGCCGGGTGCGCGAGGACGGCGGCTTCGCCTGGATCGGGCTGCACGAGCCCACCCACGACGAGTTCGCCGGGATCGCCGCCACGTTCGGGCTGCACCCGCTGGCGGTGGAGGACGCGGTGCACGCGCACCAGCGGCCGAAGCTGGAGCGGTACGACGAGACCCTCTTCACGGTCTTCAAGACGATCCACTACGTGGAGCACGCCGAACTGACCGCGACCAGCGAGGTGGTGGAGACGGGCGAGGTGATGTGCTTCACGGGCCCCGACTTCGTCATCACCGTCCGGCACGGCGGCCAGGGTTCCCTGCGGAGTCTGCGCCACCGCCTCCAGGACGACCCGGAGCTGCTGGCGCGGGGCCCGTCGGCGGTGCTGCACTCGATCGCCGACCACGTGGTCGACGGGTACATCGCGGTCGCGGCGGCGGTGCAGGACGACATCGACGAGGTGGAGAGCGCGGTCTTCGCCGCTCCCGCGAAGGGGGTCGCCCGGGGCGGTGACGCGGGCCGGATCTACCAGCTGAAGCGGGAGGTGCTGGAGTTCAAGCGGGCGGTGTCGCCGCTGCTGCGGCCGATGGAGTTGCTGAGCGAGCGGCCGATGCGGCTGGTGGACCCGGACATCCAGAAGTACTTCCGGGACGTGGCCGACCACCTGGCCCGGGTGCACGAGCAGGTCATCGGCTTCGACGAGCTGCTGAACTCCATCCTCCAGGCGAACCTGGCGCAGGCGTCGGTCGCGCAGAACGAGGACATGCGCAAGATCACCTCCTGGGCGGCGATCGTCGCGGTGCCGACGATGATCTGCGGCGTGTACGGGATGAACTTCGACCACATGCCCGAGCTGCACTGGAAGTACGGCTATCCCCTGGTGATGGCCGCCATCGTGGGCAGCTGTTTCGCGATCCACCGGACGCTGCGGCGCAACGGCTGGCTGTAGCGGGCGGGAGCGCAGCGCCTACGCTGTGCGCATGACTCTCAGCGCACTCGACCTGGCCCTCGTCGAGGAGGCCTCCAAGAAGTCCGGCCTGATCTGGGTCCGCGGCGGCGGTGCCGACCGGGCCCTGTGGCACGCCTGGGTGGACGGCGCCGCGCACGTGCTCGGTGACGGCCCCGGCGAGCAGCCCTTCCCCGGGCTCACGGACGGTGCCTCGGCGGAGGTGACCGTACGCAGCAAGGACAAGGGCGGCCGGCTCGTGGGCTGGACCGCGGCCGTACGGGAACTCGTGCCCGGCAGCGAGTCCTGGGAGGCGGCCGTCGCCGAGCTGAAGGGCAAGCGGCTGAACGCGCCCGACTCGGAGCGGATGACGGAGCGCTGGGCCCGGGAGTGCCGGCTGCTGCGCCTGGAGCCGGTGGCGGTGGCCGAGGGGCTGCCGACGGGTTCGCTGGCGGCGCGTCCGGTGGGCTCCCCGGCGGTCACCCGCAGGCCGATCCCGGCGGGTCTGCCGAAGCTGCTGCTGAAGCGGAAGAAGGCCAGGCGCTAGCGGCCGTCGCCGCTCAGCCCTTGGGGTCGGCGCCCTGGCCGGAGGACTTCGAGGGCGCCGGGGAGGCGCCGGGGGCGGTGCCCTTGCCGTCCTTGGTGGTCGGCAGCTGGCTGCCGTAGTCCACGGTCTGGTCCTGCGCGGGAGCCTCCAGCGGGAAGGGCTTGCCCCACTCGGACAGCTCCACCCGGCCGGCGCCGCCCGCGCGCTCCATCAGCAGCGGGTACGGGGTGCCCTCCAGGGACACCGACAGCTTTCCGCCCTTGCCCGCGTCCGCCGAGACGGGGACCGCGCGGGTGTGCCCGACGGTGGTGTAGGCGCCCTTGGTGAGCTTGCCCTGGAGGCCGAGGAGGCCGTCCAGCAGGACGTGCATGTCGGTGAAGCCGCGGAACTGCTTGTAGGAGGGGTCTGCCTCGGGCACCTTCACGTACTTGTCGCCGAGCTTGCCCGCGGAGTCCGACTTGCCCCAGAAGGCGGCGCTGGCCTTCAGGTACAGCTGTTCGCCGACCCGCAGCAGCTGGAAGGTGTCCTCGGCGGACTTCACCTCGCCGGAGCCGCCGTCGGCCTTGAGCCGCATGTCGAGGGTGAAGGTCTTGCCGCCGGTGACGAGGGTGCCGGCCAGGTGGACCGAGTTCGCGGCGGTCGCGGCGGCCTTGGCCTGGCCCTCGATCTTGTCGGCGGCGAGCTTGCCGACGCCGTTCGTGCCCTTGTCGGGGTCCTTCTTCTCCGCGCAGCCCGTACCGGCGACGGCGAGGCCCGCGCAGAGGACACCGATGAAGGCGGCCCGGCGCAGCCGTACGGCGGGGGTGTGGGCGGTCACGGGCGGGTGCCTTCCGTCGGGGTCTGCGGCAGCAGGCAGCGTACCCGTCCGGGGGCGCGGCCCCGGCGGACCCCCGGACACACCCCGGCCGGACGGCCCCACCAGGACGCCTTCGCCCGCCACGGGCTAGCCTGAGGCACGGCACGACTGTTGATGGACGCTCTAGGAGGCGCACGGATGGCTGCAGGCGCCCCGCGGATCTTCGTCTCGCATCTGTCGGGTGTGCCCGTCTTCGACCCCAACGGCGACCAGGTCGGCCGCGTCCGCGACCTCGTCGCGATGCTGCGGGTCGGCGGCCGCCCGCCCCGGCTGCTGGGCCTGGTGGTCGAGGTCGTCAGCCGGCGGCGGATCTTCCTGCCGATGACGCGGGTGACGGGCGTGGAGTCCGGCCAGGTCATCACGACCGGTGTGGTCAACATGCGGCGCTTCGAGCAGCGCCCCACCGAGCGGCTGGTCCTCGGCGAGCTGCTGGACCGGCGGGTGCGCCTGGTCGACGGCGGCGAGGAGGTCACCGTCCTGGACGTGGCCATCCAGCAGCTGCCGGCCCGCCGGGACTGGGAGATCGACCGGATCTTCGTGCGCAAGGGCAAGGGCGGTGCGCTGCGCCGGCGCGGCGAGACGCTGACCGTGGAGTGGTCGGCGGTCACCGGCTTCTCCCTGGAGGAGGAGGGCCAGGGCGCCGAGAGCCTGGTGGCGACCTTCGAGCAGATGCGTCCGGCGGACCTGGCGAACGTCCTGCACCACCTGACGCCGAAGCGGCGCGCCGAGGTGGCCAACGCCCTGGACGACGACCGGCTCGCGGACGTCCTGGAGGAGCTGCCCGAGGACGACCAGGTGGAGATCCTCGGGAAGCTGAAGGAGGAGCGCGCCGCCGACGTCCTGGAGGCCATGGACCCCGACGACGCGGCGGACCTGCTCTCCGAGCTGCCGGAGGAGGAGAAGGAGCGGCTGCTGACGCTGATGCAGCCGGACGACGCGGCCGACGTGCGGCGCCTGCTGTCGTACGAGGAGAACACCGCGGGCGGTCTGATGACGACCGAGCCGATCGTGCTGCGCCCGGACGCCACCGTCGCGGACGCGCTGGCCCGCGTGCGCAAGTCGGACCTGTCGCCGGCGCTGGCCGCGCAGGTGTACGTGTGCCGGCCGCCGGACGAGACGCCGACGGGCAAGTACCTGGGGACGGTGCACTTCCAGCGGCTGCTGCGGGACCCCCCGTTCACGCTGGTCAGCTCCCTGGTGGACGCGGACCTGCCGCCGCTGCGCCCGGACGCCTCGCTGCCCGCCGTGACGAGCTACCTGGCCGCGTACAACATGGTCGCGGCGCCCGTCGTGGACGAGAGCGGCTCGCTGCTGGGCGCGGTGACGGTGGACGACGTCCTGGACCACCTGCTGCCCGACGACTGGCGGGAGACGGACTTCCATTCCGAGGAGGCCCTGCGTGGGCACTGAGCGCGGGCGCGGCGATGCGGGGCGCGAGCGGCGCCGGGAGCGGCGCGAGCATGCCCGGGAGGGGCTCTCGGAGCGCTTGGAGGAGGCGGCCGAGCGGCTCCGCAACGAGCGGACGGAACGTTCCGCCGAACGGGCGAGGAGTGCGGCGCCCGCGGGTGCGAGCGCGCTGACGCGCTCGCGCGTACGGCTGGACCAGCCGCGCTCGGACCGCCGCAAGCTGCTGCCCGAGTACGACCCGGAGGCGTTCGGGCGGCTGTCGGAGCGGGTGGCGCGGTTCCTGGGCACGGGCCGGTTCATCGTCTGGATGAGCCTGGTCATCGTGGTGTGGGTGCTGTGGAACGTGTTCGCCCCGGACCACCTGCGCTTCGACCAGTACCCGTTCATCTTCCTGACGCTGATGCTGTCGCTCCAGGCCTCGTACGCGGCCCCGCTGATCCTGCTCGCGCAGAACCGGCAGGACGACCGGGACCGGGTCACCCACGAGCAGGACCGCAAGCAGAACGAGCGCTCCATCGCGGACACGGAGTACCTGACCCGGGAGATCGCGGCGCTGCGGATGGGCCTGGGCGAGGTCGCCACCCGCGACTGGATCCGCTCGGAGTTCCAGGACCTGATCAAGGAGATGGACGAACGGCGTTTGTTCTCGGGTGAAAGTGACGAAGGCGACCGCTGATCGGCTTACCCGGGCCCTGCTACCGAGCCGTACCATCGGGGGCATGGCTACCGAGACACCCTCCGCCGCCGCGCCGGAGCAGGACGCGATCCTGGACGCGCTGGCGACGGTCAACGACCCCGAGATCCACCGGCCGATCACCGAGCTCGGCATGGTCAAATCGGTGGAGATCGGCGAGGGCGGCGCCGTCGCCGTCACGGTCTACCTCACGGTGTCGGGCTGCCCCATGCGCGAGACCATCACCAAGAACGTCACCGAGGCCGTCGAGAAGGTCGCGGGCGTCACCTCCGTCGCCGTCTCGCTGGACGTGATGAGCGACGAGCAGCGCAAGGAGCTCGCGGCGACCCTGCGCGGCGGCACCGCCGAGCGCGAGGTGCCGTTCGCCAAGCCGGGGTCGCTGACCCGCGTCTACGCGGTCGCGTCCGGCAAGGGCGGCGTGGGCAAGTCCTCCGTGACGGTCAACCTGGCCGCGGCGATGGCGGCCGACGGCCTGAAGGTCGGCGTGGTCGACGCGGACATCTACGGGCACAGCGTGCCGCGGATGCTCGGTGTGGACGGCAAGCCCACCCAGGTCGAGAACATGATCATGCCGCCGTCCGCGAACGGCGTGAAGGTCATCTCCATCGGCATGTTCACCCCGGGCAACGCCCCGGTGGTGTGGCGCGGCCCGATGCTGCACCGGGCGCTGCAGCAGTTCCTGGCGGACGTGTTCTGGGGTGACCTGGACGTGCTGCTGCTGGACCTGCCGCCGGGCACCGGCGACATCGCGATCTCGGTCGCGCAGCTGGTGCCGAACGCCGAGATCCTGGTCGTGACCACCCCGCAGCAGGCGGCGGCCGAGGTCGCGGAGCGGGCCGGCTCGATCGCGGTGCAGACGCACCAGAAGATCGTGGGTGTCGTCGAGAACATGTCGGGCCTGCCGTGCCCGCACTGCGACGAGATGGTGGACGTGTTCGGCTCGGGCGGCGGCCAGAAGGTCGCCGACGGCCTGACCAAGACGGTCGGCGCGACGGTTCCGGTGCTCGGCACGATCCCGATCGACGTCCGGCTGCGCGAGGGCGGCGACGACGGCAAGCCGGTCGTGCTGTCCGACCCGGACTCCCCGGCGGGCGCGGCCCTGCGCACCATCGCGGGCAAGCTCGGCGGCCGCGCGCGCGGCCTCTCGGGCATGAGCCTGGGCATCACGCCGCGCAACAAGTTCTAGGCAACAAGTTCCAGGGAGGGGCACCACCTGGCGGTGGTGCCCCTCCGCGCTGCGCGGACCCTGCGGAACGACCGCCCGCGCCGGCCTACTCGTACGCCGCGAGGTCGATGGCCGAGAAGCCCAGCCCGTACGCGCTCATGCCCCGCCCGTACGCCCCCAGGTGCACCCCGCTGCCGGTGGAGCCGGCCAGTACCCAGCCGAACTCCGACTCGCGGTAGTGGAACGGCATCGGCTCCCCGTCCACCGGCAGCGACAGCGTCGACCAGTCCGGCCCCGCGAGGTCGTCGGCGAGCTCCCAGGCGGCCTCCGTCTGCTGGTCGAGCCAGTCGGCGCGCCGGGTGTGGTCCATCTGCGGCGGCCAGCTGTAGGACAGCAGGCCCGAGCCGGCCAGCCAGGCCGCCGAGGAGACCGAGGTGGCCTCCAGGACGCCGGTGCCGTCGCCGCTGCGGCGCTGCGGGTTGCCGGCGACGGTGATCACCACCGCGAAGCGGTCCTTCTCGCCGGTGGCGATCTCGCCCCGGGCGGACGGCTCGTCGCCGTGGCCGGTGGAGCCGTGCTCCACGCTGCCGTCGGCGCCGGTGCCGACCTGCATGAGCCAGCGGGGGCCGCTGAAGGCCCCGTCCAGGCCGTACCAGGGGAACTCGGCGCTCAGGTAGCCCGCCGCTCCCCGGCGGGCCTTCGGGAAGGGTGCGGCGGCTTCCGGGGGCTGTCCGGGCGCGTCCTGCCCGCCGGTGTGTTCCGGGGGGCCGGCCGGCGCGGGTGCGGCTTCGGACGCTTCGGCGGGCTGTACGCCCACCCGGCTGCTGCTCGTCGTCTCCATGGCGGCCTCTCGTTCCGTGGGGTCCGGAACGGCCCACCCCCTCGCCTGGCTGGGGGGACCCCCCTCCGCGGGCGGCCTGGGTCCGGACAGATGGAGGATAGCCATCCGGTCCCGGATCGACGGGCAGGCTGCGGATCAGGTGGCGTCGGCGTCGAAGGGGGTGCGGGGCTCCTGGGCCGGTGCGGCGGGCTTCTTCAGCAGGTCCGGACCGCTACCGGCGGCGGGCGTGGCGGACGGCGCGGCGCCGGCCCGCGGCAGGTCGCTCTCGCGGCCGTTCACCGCGTCGGTGACCTCGTTCAGCTCCTTGCGGAGGTCGAAGCTGCCGCGCAGCTCCCGGAGGTCCTCGTTCTCGGTGAGCTGCTTGCGGATGAAGGTCTTCGGGTTCAGGTCCTCGAACTCGAAGTCCTTGAACTCGGGACCCAGTTCGGAGCGGATGTCCTGCTTGGCGTTGTCCGAGAACGCGCGGATCTTCCGGATGAAGCCGGAGACGTCCTGGATCACCTTCGGCAGTTTGTCCGGGCCGAAGACGAGGATGGCGAGCACCACGATCGTGACCAGCTCGAGTGCGCCTATGTCGTTGAACACCTTGCCGCTCCTCGGCTCTCTCCACTTCCGGCCCGGTCAACGGTACCCGGCGTTCCTTGCGCTCCCCTACGCCGGTGCGCGACCGGTCCCGGATTCACCCGGGCGTCATCCGGTGTTCGTGTGGCGGACCGGTTGCCGGGGGACCGCCCCCCCGGGGGCCTGGAGGGCCGCTCAGGAGCCGCTCGCCGAGCCGAGGACCACCTCCAGGGTGCGTTCCCCGCCGTCGCGCACAACGGTCAGGGCGAGGCGGTCGCCGGGCCGGTGGGCCCTGATCTTGATGATCAGCTCGTCGCCGCCGTGCACGCGTACGCCGTCCACCTTGGTGATCACGTCTCCGGGCCGGACGCCGGCACGGGCGCCGGGGCCGTCGGCGACGACCGAGGGCTTGCCGTCCTCGCCCTTGACGTCGACCCGGGCTCCGTCGCCCTTGTACTCCATGTCCAGGGTGACGCCGATGACGGGGTGGGTGGCGCGGCCGGTGCGGATGAGCTCCTCGGCGACCCGCTTGCCCTGGTTGACGGGGATGGCGAAGCCGAGGCCGATGCTGCCGCTCTGGCGGGTGGGGTCCTCGCCGTCCTCGCCCTTGTCGGCGCCGCGGATGGCGCTGTTGATGCCGATCACGTGGGCGCGGGAGTCGAGGAGGGGGCCGCCGGAGTTGCCGGGGTTGATGGGGGCGTCGGTCTGGAGGGCGTCGACGTAGCTGATGTCGCTGCCGTCGCGCTTGCCGCCGCCGGCCGTGATGGGGCGGCCGGTGGCGCTGATGATGCCCGAGGTGACCGTGTTGGAGAGGTCGAAGGGGGCGCCGATGGCCACCACCGGGTCGCCGACGCGGACGTTCTCGGAGTTCCCGAGCGCCAGCGGGCGCAGGCCGCGGACCCCGCTGACCTTCACCACGGCCAGGTCGTAGCCGCCGTCGCGGCCGACCAGCTCGGCGCGCACGCTCTCGCCGGTGCTGAAGGTGACCGTTATGTCGCGGGCGTCGGCGACGACGTGGTTGTTGGTCAGGATGTGGCCCTGGTCGTCGAGGACGAAGCCGGTTCCGGTGCCGCTGCCGCCGCCCCCGCTGACGTGCAGGGTGACCACGCCGGGCAGGGCGGTGGCCGCGATGCCGGCCACGCTCTCGGGGGCCCGGTCCTTGGCGTCGGCGGCGGCCTGCGGGAGCTCCAGCCGGGTGCTGGTGCGCCGCTCGGCCAGGATCCCGAGGTAGCCGCCGGCGCAGCCCGCGAGGAGGGCGATGACCGCGCCGACGACCGCCAGCCGCCACAGCGCGGGGGCGCCGTTGGGCGCCCTGCCCTGGTCGACGACCTGGTACGGGCCGGCGGCCCAGGGGTCGTAGCGGGGGCCGGGAGCGGAACCGGGGGCCGGGTCAGGGGCGGGGGCGGGCGGGGTCCGGCCGGTGTCCGCGTCCGGTCCGGGCTCCGGCACGGCGGCGGGCCGGCTCCACCATGTCGGAGCCGGACCGTTCTGCTGACTGTCGGACATGGGCGCTCCCCCGCGGGCCTGGCGCACCGCGGGGCGGCGCGTGTGCCGCAGATTCAACCAGGTACCCGGGCCCTCGGGGGCCCGGGTCAGCGGGAGAGGGAAACCGGCCGGGCCGTCGCCGGGGCCGAGGAGGCCGCCGTCGGCAGCTGCCCCACCGGGACCGGGCCGGTCGTCACGCCGGGGGTCGGGACCCGGTCGCGCACGAAGGCGTCGGTCAGCGGCACCGCGGGTCCGGGTCTGGTCGCGGGGGCCTCCCCCCGGGGGTTCGGCTCGACCCCGTCCAGCGGCAGCGAGCCGCCGAGGGCGATCGCGGCCAGCGACACGGCTCCCGCCGCCACGAAGGCGAAGCGGCGTCTGGGCCGGCCCACCTCGTGGATGCGGAAGCCCTCGCGGGGGGCGGCGGGAGCGGAGTACCCGAACGAGGAGAACGGGTCGACGCCCGGAGCCGGGGGCGCGAGCGGAGCCCCCGGTCCGCCGCCCGGACCGGGGGGCCCGGCGGGCCCGTCCGGGCCCGCTCCCGGCAGCCCCTGGAGCCGGGCCAGCAGGCCGGCCGACAGCGGTGGCGGTGCGCTCTCCACGAACAGGGTCTTCAGCCGGCGCTGCGCGTCGGCCTCGGCCTTGCACTTGGCGCAGGTCGCCAGGTGCGCCAGCACCCGCTCGCGCGCGTCGTGCTTCAACTCCCCGTCCACCAGGGCGGCGAGCCGGTCGCCCAGGTGCTGTTCGGCGGGGGAGGGACTCGCCCCGCTCACTCGGCTCCGCCCTCTCCCCCGGCGCCCGGCGCGCCCACCGCCACGCCCGCCAGCGCGCGCTGCTCGGCGCGGAACTCGGGGGAGCGGTGCTTGAGCGCCTTGCGCAGGTGCGAGCGGCCGCGGTGGATGCGGCTGCGGACGGTGCCGAGCTTCACACCGAGGGTGGCGGCGATCTCCTCGTAGGACAGGCCCTCGATGTCGCAGAGCACCACGGCGGCGCGGAACTCGGGCGCGAGGGTGTCCAGGGCCTGCTGCACGTCGGCGTCGAAGTGCGTGTCGTGCAGGACCTGCTGGGGGGACGGCTCGCGGCTCGGGAGCCGCTCGGCGGCGTCGTCGCCCAGCGCGTCGAAGCGGATCCGCTGCTTGCGGCGCACCATGTCCAGGAACAGGTTCGTGGTGATGCGGTGCAGCCAGCCCTCGAAGGTGCCGGGCGTGTAGGTGGACAGCGAGCGGAAGACGCGGACGAAGACCTCCTGCGTCAGGTCCTCGGCGTCGTGCTGGTTGCCCGTCAGGCGGTAGGCGAGGCGGTAGACCCGCGCGCTGTGCGTGCTGACGATCTCCTCCCACGAGGGAGGGGTCCACGCCTGGGAGCCCGCGTCGGCGGCAAAGGTCGCGGTGGTCGCGGTGTGGGCGGTGTGGAAGCGGTCAGCGGTGTAGGTCACGGATTTCGGCTCACCCGCCGACCAGAAGAGACGTCTGAGGACGCCTCCACGATCCACAGGCGCAGCCGCACCTCCCCTGTCGGCTCTGGTGGTGTCCAGTGGAGCCCCTACCATAGCCACCCCTCCCGTCAGCTCTGGATAAGCATTTTTGCAGTAACTTTGCACGGAGCTCGGGGTCCGGACCGCCGATCTGCCCGCAGCCGTCCCCTCTATCCCGCCTCTCACCCTCCCAACGCCCGGTCCCATCTGCGGGTTCCCGACGTCAGCGGATACAGTCACCGTTGCGCCAACTATGGGGACAGGAGAGGGTCATTAGCGGCAACCGGCAGACGAGCTGGGCGTTCGCCGACGCGTTTGTCGCCGAGGACGACGCTCTGCGATGGGCCCGCGACCGGTCCAGGGAAGCGGGCCTGCGGTCCGTGTCCCCCGGCACCGGGGCCGCGCTGCGTCTGCTCGCCGCCACCGCGGACGCCAAGGCCGTCGCCGAGATCGGCACGGGGACCGGCGTCTCGGGGATCCACCTGCTGCACGGGATGCGGCCGGACGGGGTCCTGACCACGGTGGACCCCGAACCCGACCGACAGGCCTTCGCCCGGCAGGCCTTCCGCGCGGCCGGCTTCGCGGGGAACCGCGCGCGGTTCATTCCGGGGCGGGCGCTGGACGTGCTGCCGCGGCTCGCCGACGGCGGGTACGACCTGGTCTTCTGCGACGGTGACCCGGCCGAGTCCCTCGACTACCTCGCGGAATCGTTGCGGCTGCTGCGTCCCGGGGGGCTGGTGTGCTTCGAGGGCGTCTTCGCGGACGGGCGCACGGTCGACTCGGCGGCCCAGCCGGTGGAGGTGATCCGGGTGCGGGAGCTGCTGCGCAGCGTGCGGGAGAGTCCGGCGCTGGAAGCCGCCCTGCTCCCGGTGGGGGACGGGCTCCTCTGCGCCGTCCGGCGGTAGCCCGCTGCGCGGGGCTGGTCCCCTACCCGCCCTTCGCCCGTTCCCCGGGCTGCGCACCCCTCCTGGGGGCTCCGCCCCCAGACCCCCGCGCCTCAAACGCCGGCGGGGCTGTCCATAGGCCCGCCGGCGTTTGAGGCGACAGGCGCCCCGGCGCCGCACCGCGCGAGCGGCGCCATGAAAACAGCTCCGCCCCCGCCGCGGGGCGGCAGGGGCGGGGCAAGATCAAAGGGTCGGGGCTCAGCCGACGACCTTCTTCAGGGCGTCACCCAGGGCGTCCGCCTCGTCCGGCGTCAGCTCGACGACAAGCCGACCGCCGCCCTCGAGCGGTACGCGCATGACGATGCCTCGCCCCTCCTTGGTGACCTCGAGCGGGCCGTCGCCCGTCCGCGGCTTCATGGCCGCCATGCTCGTTCCCCTTCCTGAAACCAGCTCATCGTCAGCCGACGGCCCCGTTCAGGCGCCTAGTACCCGGCATCGAACACATTGCTTCCCAGCCATTATCCCGCATGTCAGGACCCGATGACCAACATCGGAAGGGAACGCTTGCGCAACGCGCGCGACCAAAACCACTCATTTCGGGGATCCGCCTGCGATACTTCGCCGTCGCCCCCGGGGGTGGGGCTCCGCTTTGTTTGACGCACATCACATGCCCGCCCCCGGTCACGTCCGCCATGCTGGCCCTTGCACCGGCCGGTACCGGCCGGTAGCCAAGCCCGCGACGAAGGGGGACCCCCGCCATGGCCGACAGCGTGCTCTACGAAGTGACCGACGGACTCGCGACCGTCACGATCAACCGGCCCGACGCGATGAACGCCATGAACACGGAGGCCAAGGTCGCGCTGCGCGACGCCGTCCAGGCGGCGGCCGCCGACACCGCCGTACGGGCGGTGCTGCTCACCGCCGCCGGCGACCGGGCCTTCTGCGTGGGCCAGGACCTCAAGGAGCACATCGGCAACCTCGCCGCGGACCGCGAGAACGGCTCGACGCTCACCATGAGCACGGTCTCCGAGCACTACAACCCGATCGTGCGGGCCCTGACGGAGATGCCCAAGCCCGTCGTGGCCGCGGTCAACGGCGTCGCCGCCGGCGCCGGCTTCGGGTTCGCGCTCGCGGCGGACTTCCGCGTCGTCTCCGAGACCGCGTCCTTCAACACCTCCTTCGCCGGGGTCGCGCTGACCGCCGACTCCGGGGTGTCCTGGACCCTGCCCCGGCTGATCGGCGCCTCCCGGGCCTCCGACCTGCTGCTGTTCCCCCGCACCGTCAAGGCGCGGGAGGCCTTCGAGCTGGGCATCGTGAACCGGCTGGTGCCCGCGGAGTCGCTGCGCGCGGAGGCCGAGAAGGTGGCCCGGACCCTGGCCTCCGGCCCGACGGTGGCCTACGCGGCCGTCAAGGAGTCCCTGGCGTACGGGGCCTCGCACAGCCTCTCCGAGGCCCTGGAGCGCGAGGACGTCCTCCAGACCCGCGCGGGGGCCTCCGAGGACCACTCCATCGCGGTCGAGGCCTTCCTCGCGAAGCAGCAGCCGCGGTACCTGGGCCGCTGACGCCTCACCCCTCGCGGGACACGCAGCCCGCGAGGTGGTCGTTGACCAGGCCGCAGGCCTGCATCAGGGCGTAGGCCGTGGTCGGCCCGACGAAGCGGATGCCCGCCTTCTTCAGGGCCTTGGCCAGGGCCGTGGACTCCGGGGTCACCGCCGGCACGTCGGCGGTGCTCCTCGGGGCCCGGCCCCGCTCGGCGGGGGCGTGGGACCAGATCAGCTCGTCCAGCTCCCCCGCCCCCCAGCCGGCCAGCACCTTCGCGTTGGCGAGGGTGGCCTCGATCTTGGCCCGGTTGCGGATGATCCCCTCGTCGCCCATCAGCCGTTCGGCGTCGGCCGGCCCGAACTCGGCGACCGCCGCGATCTCGAAGTCCGCGAAGGCCTTGCGGAAGCCCTCGCGCCTGCGCAGGATCGTGATCCAGGACAGCCCGGACTGGAAGGCTTCCAGGCACAGCCGTTCGTACAGGGCGTCGTCCCCGTGGACGGGCTTGCCCCATTCGGTGTCGTGGTAGGTGACGTAGTCCTCCGTGGAGAGCCCCCAGGGGCAGCGCAGGCCGCCGTCCGGGCCCGCCAGCAGTCCCGCGCCGCTCACCGCTCGTCCTTCGTGAGGTCGACCCGGTCCGCCGGGGCGTGGGCGCGCGCGGCCGTCAGCTCCGCGATCCGCGCGTCCCGCTCGGCCAGCTCGGCGGCGAGCCGGTCCAGTACGTCGTCCACCTCGGCCATCCGGTAGCCGCGCGGCGCGACCGGCAGGCGCAGCGCGTCGATGTCGGCCCGCACCACCGGCCGGCTCTCCGGGAGCGCGTCGGCCACCCGGTCCGGCTCGGCCTCGGGCAGTACGGCTTCGGAGCCGCCGCCGACCACCGCGAGGGTGACCGCGGCCACGACCACGACCAGCGCGATCAGCAAGAACCAGAACACGATCAACTCCCCTGAGAGACTCCTGCCCTCAGGTTAAGGTCGCAGACGAGGCGCGAGGGTCGCCGAAGGAGGAAAGAGCAGGATGCTGCGACTGGGCAGGCGCGAGTTCGACACCCACGAGCCGGTGATCATGGCCATCGTGAACCGCACCCCGGACTCCTTCTACGACCAGGGCGCCACCTTCCGCGACGAGCCGGCCCTCGACCGGGTGGAGCGGGCCGTGGCCGAGGGCGCGGCGATCATCGACATCGGCGGGGTGAAGGCGGGCCCCGGCGAGCACGTGGACGCGGCGGAGGAGGCCCGGCGCACGGTCGGCTTCGTGGCGGAGGTGCGCCGCCGCCACCCGGACGTGGTGATCAGCGTGGACACCTGGCGGCACGAGGTCGGCGAGGCGGTCTGCGAGGCCGGGGCGGACGTGCTGAACGACGCGTGGGGCGGGGTGGACCCGAAGCTGGCGGAGGTCGCCGCGCGCTACGGCGCGGGCATCGTGTGCACCCACGCGGGCGGGGTCGAGCCGCGCACGCGGCCGCACCGGACCTCGTACGAGGACGTGGTGGAGGACATCCTGCGCGTCACGGTCGGGCTCGCGGAGCGGGCCGCGGCCCTCGGGGTGCCCCGCGAGTCGATCATGATCGATCCGGGTCACGACTTCGGGAAGAACACCCGGCATTCGCTGGAGGCCACCCGCCGGCTCGCGGAGATGACCGAAACCGGTTGGCCGGTGCTGGTCTCCCTGTCCAACAAGGACTTCGTCGGCGAGACCCTCGACAAGCCGGTCAAGGAGCGCCTGCTGGGCACCCTGGCGACCACGGCCGTCTCGGCCTGGCTCGGCGCGCAGGTCTACCGCGTCCACGAGGTCGCGGAGACGAAGCAGGTCCTCGACATGGTCCGCTCGATCCAGGGGCACCGCCCGCCGGCCGTCGCCCGCCGCGGCCTGGCCTGAGGCACCCCGAGCGCCCCCGAGCCGCGCCGCCGTGGCGGCGCGGCCGTGGCGGCGCGGCCGTGGTTCCTACTTGCCGACTTCCTTCGTGACCAGCGCGATCGCCTCGTCCACGTCGTCCGTGACGTGGAAGAGGTAGAGGTCCTTCTCCGAGGCCTTGCCCTGGGCGATGACCGTGTTGCGCAGCCAGTCGATCAGGCCGCCCCAGTACTCCGTGCCGAAGAGCACGATGGGGAACCTGGTGATCTTCTGCGTCTGGACCAGGGTCAGCGCCTCGAACATCTCGTCCAGGGTGCCGAGCCCGCCCGGCAGGACCACGAAGCCCTGGCTGTACTTCACGAACATCGTCTTGCGGACGAAGAAGTACCGGAAGTTCAGCCCGAGGTCGACGTGCTGGTTGAGCCCCTGTTCGAAGGGGAGCTCGATGCCCAGGCCGACGGAGATGCCGTTCGCCTCGCGGGCGCCCTTGTTGGCCGCCTCCATCGCGCCCGGGCCGCCGCCGGTGATCACGGCGAAGCCGGCCTCGACGAGGGCGCTGCCGATGCGTACGCCCGCCTCGTACTCGGGCGAGTCCACCGGCGTCCGGGCGGAGCCGAACACACTGATCGCGGGCGGCAGCTCCGCCAGGGTGCCGAAGCCCTCGATGAACTCCGACTGGATGCGCAGGACCCGCCAGGGATCGGTGTGCACCCACTCGGAGGGACCGGCCGAGTCCAGCAGCCGCTGGTCCGTCGTACTGCCCGCCTGCACCTGGCCCCGCCTGCGCAGCACCGGCCCGAGCTGCTGCTCCTCGGGCCGACGGCGAGACCCCTCGGCATTGCCGTGGTTGCCCATGATGTGCTCCCTCCAGCTGATCGTTGGATCAGGTTAGGCGCACGAAGGTGGCCGGAAGGGGAATTTACGAGGTCAGCCAGGCGCGGAGTCGTTCCTCGCAGTGCAGGATGGCCTTCGTCTCGACACGCTCGTCGACCTTGTGGGCCAGCAGCGCGTCGCCCGGCCCGTAGTTGACCGCCGGGACGCCGAGCGCGCTGAAGCGGGAGACGTCGGTCCAGCCGAACTTGGGCATCGGACGGCCGCCGACCGCCTCCATGAAGGCCGCGGCGGCCGGGTGGGACAGGCCGGGCAGGGCGCCGCCGGAGGAGTCGTCGACCACGAACTCGGCGATGTCGCAGTCCGCGAAGACCTCCTTGACGTGGGCCAGCGCGTCGGCCTCGCTGCGGTCGGGGGCGTAGCGGAAGTTCACGGTGACCGTGCAGGCGTCGGGGATGACGTTGTTGGCGACGCCGCCCTCGATGCGGACCGCGTTGAGGCCCTCGTGGTACTCCAGGCCGTCGATGACCGGCTTGCGGGGCTCGTACGCGGCCAGCTTCGCCAGGATCGGGGCGGCGGTGTGGATGGCGTTGGAGCCCATCCAGCTGCGCGCGGAGTGGGCGCGCTCGCCCTCGGTGCGCAGCAGCACGCGCAGGGTGCCCTGGCAGCCGCCCTCGACCTCGGCGTTGGAGGGTTCCAGCAGGACGGCGAAGTCACCGGTCAGCCAGTCGGGGTGGGCGGCGGCGACCTTGCCGAGGCCGTTGAGGTCGGCGGCCACCTCCTCCTGGTCGTAGAAGACGAAGGTGAGGTCGCGGTTGGGTTCGGGGACGGTCGCCGCGATCCTCAGCTGTACGGCGACCCCGGACTTCATGTCCGTCGTGCCGCAGCCCCACAGGACGTCGTTCTCGTCCAGGCGGGACGGGACGTTGTCGGCGATCGGCACGGTGTCGAGGTGGCCGGCGAGTACGACGCGTTCGGCGCGGCCGAGGTGCGTACGGGCGACGACGTTGTTGCCGAGGCGGTCGACGGTGAGGTGCGGGAGGGCGCGCAGCGCCGCTTCCACCAGGTCGGCGAGGACCTTCTCGTCGCCGCTCACGGAAGGGATGTCGACGAGCCGGGCGGTCAGCTCGGCAGCGTCCAGGGTGAGGTCCAGCTCGGATTCGGACATGGAACTGACCCTAACGCCCCGGGATGGGAGGGAAGCGGGAGCGTCCGCCCGGTGGACGGTTTATCGGCCTCAAGTACGGTGGGCCGCGTGTCCGAGACCGATCGCTCCCGCCCCCGCCGCCGCCGGCCGTTCCGCAAGGCCGTAGGCCTGGTCGTCCTGCTCGGGGTGATCGGGTACTTCGTCGTCCAGCGGGAATCCGACAACGGCGCCTCCTACTGCACGGCTTCGGCGACCGGGGCGGCGGGCTCCGCGGGTGCGGGGGACGTCCAGACGTACGAGATGACCCCGGAGCAGGCGTCGAACGCGGCGACGATAGCCGCCGTCGGGATCTCCAAGGGGCTGCCGGACCGGGCGGTGACCATCGCGCTGGCCACGGCGATGCAGGAGTCGGGTCTGCGCAACCTCGACCACGGGGACCGGGATTCGCTGGGGCTGTTCCAGCAGCGGCCCTCGCAGGGCTGGGGCACCCCGGAGCAGATCATGGACCCGGTGTACTCGGCGGGGATCTTCTACGACCGGCTCGCGGAGATCAAGGGGTACACCCGGCTGCCGCTGACGGTGGCGGCGCAGAAGGTGCAGCTCAGTGGTTTCCCGCAGGCGTACGCGAAGCACGAGCCGGACGCGACGGTGCTGACGGCGGCCTTCGGTGAGAACGGCACGCCGGCCTCCCTGGTCTGCTCCGGCCCGATGCCCTCGGCGGGCGACCCGGAGAAGGTGCGGGCGGAGCTGGTACGGGCGTTCGGGGCGCCGGCGCGGGAGGCGCTGGGCGCGGGCCGGGCGGGCGCTCCGGCCGGGTCGGTGCCCGAGGCGGAGGTCGGGCTGCGGCTCAAGGAGGGCGGCGGTCCGGCCGAGGCGCGGCGCGGGCGGGCGATGGCCCACTGGGCGGTGGCCCGGTCGAAGGAGCTGGGCATCGCGCGGGTGTCGTACGACGGCTCCTCGTGGGCGGCCGGGCGGGACGGCGGCGCCTGGCAGGCCAAGGGCAGGGGCGGCGGCAAGGCAGGTGGCGGCGGTGCGCGCGACGCGGCGCCGGGCGAGGTCCGCATCTTCATGGCCCGCGCCACCCCCCGCTGACGCACGCACCCGCCGATCCGGCGGCACCCGCCGGACCCGGGGCATCCGCTGGCCCGGCGGCACCCGCCGCCCCGCGGTACTCACCAGCCCGGTCGGCCCAGACCGTCGGCCGGGGGGCGGCGCCCCGCGTGGGCGCCCGGCGCGCGGCCGGGCGGCGGGGGCGCCCCCGCGGCACGGTCACCCGTACGCCCCGTCACCCGGGAGGGGGGTCCACGCCTTCGGCCCGTACACCCGGAAGGCGGACAGAACCGCAGGTCGGCGCGGGTCCGGTGCTCTTGTCACGGAAGCCGATTAAACGATGCGTTACTGATCCTTTACCCGGGGGGTCCGCAACTCCCCCCACCCCGGGAGCGGTTGTACACGGCGTACTCAGCCGCTACCGCTTAGGAGCATCATGACCCTCCCCCTGACCCGTCGGATCGCCCGCGCCGCGCTTCTCCTCGCTGCCGGTACCGCTCCCGTGGTCGGTGCGGCAGGCGCCGCCAGCGCGGCCGACGCCGTGGGCCTGGAGTCCCTGCCGAAGCTGAACACGCTCACCGCCCCCGACGCCGGCGCGGCCACCGACGCCACGCACACCGCCACCGAGGCCCTCCCGGCCGCCGCCCCCGTCGCGGCCCCCGCCACCGAGGCCCTCGGCGGCGCCGGCGGAGCCACCCAGACGCTGGGCGGCCTGCCGGTCGCCGGTCAGGCCCTGGGCGGCGGCCTGCCGGGCGGCGGCCTGCCCGGCGGCGGCCTTCCGGGCGGTCTGCTGGGCTGACCCGCGTCGGGACCCACGAACGCCCGAGGGGGCCGGGAGCAACAGCTCCCGGCCCCCTCGGCGCGCTGCCGGCGGGCGGCGCCGGTCAGCCGAGGCGCTTGACCGCGGCGGCGACCCGCTCGTCGGTGGCGGTGAAGGCCACGCGGACGAAGTTCGCCCCGGCCTCGCCGTAGAAGTCGCCCGGCGCGACCAGGATGCCGAGCTCCGCGAGGTGCGCGACGGTGTCCCAGCAGGGCTCGTCGCGGGTCGCCCACAGGTAGAGGCTGGCCTCGCTGTGCTCGATGCGGAAGCCGTGCGCTTCCAGGGCCGTGCGCAGCGCCTCGCGGCGGGCCGCGTAGCGGGCGCGCTGCTCCTCCACGTGGGCGTCGTCACCGAGGGCCGCCACCGTGGCGGCCTGGACCGGGGCGGGGGTCATCATGCCGCCGTGCTTGCGGATCTCCAGCAGCTCGCCGAGGACGGCCGCGTCTCCGGCGATGAACGCGGCCCGGTAACCGGCCAGGTTGGAGCGCTTGGAGAGCGAGTGGACCGCGACGAGGCCCTCGTAGGAGCCGCCGCACACGTCGTCGTGCAGCACGGAGACGGGCTCGGCCTCCCAGCCCAGCTCCAGGTAGCACTCGTCGCTGAAGACGAGGACGCCGTGCTCGCGCGCCCAGGCGACGATCCGGATCAGCTCTTCCTTCGGGATGACCTTGCCGGTGGGGTTGGACGGGGAGTTGAGCCACAGCAGCTTCACGCCCGCCGGGTCCAGCTGCGTCGGGTCGTCGTAGACGACGGCCTCGGCGCCGCACAGCCGCGCGCCGACCTCGTACGTCGGGTACGCGAGGCGCGGGTAGGCGACCTTGTCACCGGCGCCCAGGCCCAGCTGGGTCGGCAGCCAGGCCACCAGCTCCTTGGAGCCGACCACCGGCAGGACGTTGCGGTGTCCGGCGGCGCTCGCACCGAGGCGGCCGCGCAGCCAGCCGGTGATCGCGTCGCGCAGGGCGGGCGTGCCCCACACGGTCGGGTAGCCCGGGGAGTCGGCGGCGGCGACGAGGGCGCGCTGGATCAGGTCCGGCACCGGGTCCACGGGGGTGCCGACGGACAGGTCGACGATGCCGTCAGCGTGGGCCGCCGCCGTGGCCTTGTACGGCTCCAGCTTGTCCCAGGGAAAGGCGGGAAGACGGTCGGAAACTGCGGCCACGGTGCTCTCTGCTCTCTGTGGGGTGCTGGGGCTGTGTCGTACGGAGAAACGGCTCGGTCCCGCGCGGCAGGAGTGCCGTACGGGACCGAGAAGCGCGTCTGCCGTGAACCGGTCAGTGCTCGCCGGCGTTGATGTCGGCGGGCAGCGCCGCGACGAAGGGATGGTCGCGCTCGATCAGGCCGAGCTTGGAGGCACCACCGGGCGAGCCGAGCTCGTCGAAGAACTCGACGTTCGCCTTGTAGTAGTCCTTCCACTCCTCCGGGGTGTCGTCCTCGTAGAAGATGGCCTCGACGGGGCAGACCGGCTCACAGGCGCCGCAGTCGACGCACTCGTCCGGGTGGATGTACAAGGACCGCTGGCCCTCGTAGATGCAGTCGACGGGGCACTCTTCGATACAGGCCTTGTCCTTGACGTCGACACAAGGCTCCGCGATGACGTAGGTCACGCTCTCGTTCCTCCTCGGTAGGGCTGTCCATTCGCGCGGGAGCGCGGCGTCGTCGATGCCCGCACCTAGTATCTCCGTTCCCGGGCACGATCCGAACAGGAGGGGCGGACAGAGCTGTGGAAATCACTGCCGGTGGGCTGCTGGAGATCCGTATTACCCCGGCTGACGTGGGTAAACGAGTCTCCGTACGACGGGTGGAGGGCGGCCGGAGCGGTGCCCCGGCGTTCACGGACGCGGTCGGGGTTCTCACATCCTGGAACGGGGGTGTGCTCACGATCACACGCAAGGACGGCGTGTCCGTCCACATCCCGGAATCGTCGCTGGTCGCGGGCAAGGTCGTGCCCCCCGCGCCGGCCCGGCGGCGGGGTCCCGCGGCCTCCTTCGAGGAGCTGGCGCGGGTCACGGCGCGGGCCTGGCTGCCGCTGGAGAGCGAGCCGCTCGGCGAGTGGACGCTGCGGGCCGCCGCCGGGTTCACGCGGCGCGCCAATTCCGCGCTCCCGCTCGGCGACCCCGGCATATCCCTGGACGAAGCACTCGCGCGGGTGACCTCCTGGTACGCGGAGCGCGACCTTCCGGCGTACGTGCAGGCCGCGACGGGCGCCGCCGGGACGCAGGAGCTGCTCTGCGCGGAGCTGGAGCGGCGCGGCTGGGTGAACGAGGTCTCGGCGGAGGTCCGCGTCGGGGGTCTGGCCCCGGTGGGCGACCTGGACGCGGACGTGGCGGCGGTACGGCTGACCCGCGAGCCGGACGAGCGGTGGCTCGCCCGCTACGGCAGGGTCCGGGACCCGGAACTCGCCCGGCGGATGCTGGTGGAGGGCCCGTCGGTGTGGTTCGCCTCCCTGGACGGCGGCCGGGCGATCGGGCGCTGTGTGGTCGACGGCCGCTGGGCCGGCTTCGCGGCCGTCACCGTCGCCCCGGAGGACCGGCGGCGGGGGCTCGCGACGGCGGTGATGACGGCGCTGGCCCGGCGGGCGCTGGAGGAGGGTGCTTCGGCGGCGTGGCTCCAGGTGGAGACGGACAATCCGGCGGCGCGGGCCCTGTACGACGGGATGGGCTTCGCCACGCACCACTCCTACCACCACTTCCGGGCGGCGCGGTGAACACCCGGGAGCTGTTCGCGGCGGAGGCCCGCGCGGAGCGGCCCGACCTGGCCCGGCTGTGCCTGCTGCTGGCCGCGGAGGCGGATCCGGCGCTGGACGAACACGCCATGGACCGGGCCGAGATCGAGCTGGACCGGCTCGCGGGCATGCTGCCGTACGGGCTGCGGGACGCGCGGTCGTGGGCGGCGGCGGTGACGGAACTGCTGGGCGGCCGGCTGGGCTTCCACGGCACCCCGAAGGACTACGACCGGCTGTCGTCCTCCCTGCTGCACGAGGTGCTGCAGCGGCGGCGGGGCCTGCCGATCCTCCTCTCGGTGGTGTGGCTGGAGGTGGCGCGGCGGGCGGGCGCGCCGGTGTACGGGCTGGGGCTGCCGGGGCACTTCGTGGTGGGCTTCGGGGACCCGGAGGAGTCGGTGGTGGTGGACCCCTTCGCCGGCGGCGCCTCGCTGGGCGCGGGCCCGGCGGAGCTGGCGGCCGCGCCCAGGACGCCGGCCCGCACGCTGGACATCGTGCTGCGGATCCTGAACAACATCCGCGTCTGGGCCTCCTCCCGCCCGGAGCACTCGGCGGTCGCCCTGTGGGCGCTGGACCTGTCGCTGCTCCTGCCGTCCCATCCGGCGGCCCTGCGGTACGAGCGGGCGCGGCTCCTGGTGGAGCGGGGCGCGTTCCGCGAGGGGGCGGCGGAGATGGACGCGTACGCGGAGGTCATGGACGCGGTGGACAAGTCCGAGGCGGGGCGCATCCGCGGCGAGGCCCTCGCAGCTCGCGCCCTGCTGAACTAGCCTCGCCGCCGGGCCCGCCCGGCCGCCGCGCGAATCCAGCCCGCGCTGGGGGCACCTCCCAGCGGTAGCTGGGGGAGTTTGAGCGCACCGGGCGCGGAGCGTCCGGTACCGGGGTCAGGGGCGGAGCCCCTGGAGCCCCTGGAGCCAGCCCTTCTCGCGGGCCACGCGCACCGCTTCGGCGCGGTTGCGGGACGCGAGTTTCTGGATGGCCGTCGAGAGGTAGTTGCGGACCGTGCCCTGGGAGAGGCCGAGGCGGGAGGCCAGTTCGGCGTTGGTCGCGCCGAACTCCGCCGCCCGCAGGACCTCCCGCTCGCGGTCCGTCAGGGGGTTCGCCCCCTCCGCGAGGGCCGCCGCGGCGAGGGTGGGGTCGATGACGCGCTCCCCCGCCAGGACCTTGCGGACCGCGTCGGCGAGCTGGGCGGCCGGGGCGTCCTTGACCAGGAAGGCGGAGGCGCCCGCCTCCATCGCGCGGCGGAGGTAGCCGGGGCGGCCGAAGGTGGTCAGCACGACGATCTTGACGGCGGGGAGGGCGGCCCGCAGCTGCGCGGCCGCCTCGATGCCCGTCATGCCCGGCATCTCGATGTCGAGCAGGGCCACGTTCACGTCGTGGGAGCGGGCCGCCGCGACCACCTCGTCGCCCCGGGCGACCTGGGCCAGGACCTCGATGTCCGGTTCCAGTCCGAGGAGAGCCGCGAGGGCCTCCCGGACCATCGACTGGTCCTCCGCCAGGAGGATCCGGATGGGGGCGGCGCCGGTTTCGCTCATGACCCGGATCCTAGGGGGACCCGCGCCAGCAGGCGGAAGCCGGACTTGCCCGCCGGCCCGGCCGACAGGGTGCCGCCGACCGCTTCCAGGCGCTCCGTCAGGCCGGTCAGTCCGTTGCCGGGGACGGCGGGGCCGCCCGTCCCGTCGTCGGTGACGGTCAGCTCGACGACCGGGCCCGCGAGGGTCTGGCGGGTGGTGAGGGTGACGGTGCAGCGCCGGGCCCCGCTGTGCCGGACCACGTTCGTGACGGCCTCGCGCAGGGACCACGCCAGCGCCGACTCCGTCTCCTCCGGCAGCTGGGCGTCGTCGCAGCCGGCCGGCAGGTCCGCCGTCACGCCCGCCGCCGCCAGCGCCGTGCGCGCGCCCGCGAGTTCGCCGGGCAGCGTCGGCCGCCGGTAGCCGCTCACGGCCTCCCGTACGTCGACCAGCGCCTGCCGGCTGACCCGTTCGATGTCCGCGACCTGCTGGGCGGCCCGTTCGGGGTGCTCGGGCAGCATCCGGCCCGCCAGCTCGCTCTTGAGCGTGATCAGCGACAGCGAGTGGCCCAGCAGGTCGTGCAGGTCGCGGGCCATCCGCAGGCGCTCCTCGTTGGCGGCGAGCTCGGCGACCGTGGCCCGGGCCTGGCGCAGCTCCGTCGTGGTCCGGATCATCGCCCGGACCCCGACCATCGCGAAGCCGCCCATCAGCGCGGGGACCACCAGCCCGGCCAGGTACTGGGTGCCGCCCGGGACCGCGAGGGCGACCGCCGTCAGCAGCGCGGTCGCGCCGGGGACGGTCCAGCGGGACACCTCCCCCGGCAGTGCGGCGCCGGAGGAGATGGACACGTACACAAAGAGCACGAGCCACTCGCGGCCCAGGGTCAGCGACAGCACGGTGGCCTGCGTGGCGAGCACCGCGAGGGAGACCAGCACCCGGGGCACCGGCATCATCTTGACGGTGCGGAAGACCAGCACCAGGTACCAGCAGGTGAAGGCCAGCAGGCCCAGGCCGCCGAGCAGCCGGGCGCCGGTGCTGTGCCCGCCGCTGACCAGGTCGGTGACGGGGGCGCTGAGGTAGAAGAGCCAGATCCCGATCCACAGGCTCTTCACCACCTTGTGGGTGGTGGTCTCCGGTGCCTGGCCGATGCGGTGCAGACCGTCGGCCTCCTCCTGTGTCAGCGCCACGTCCTCAGGCCTTCAGCGAGTCCTTGCGGTACAGCCAGGCGGCCGCACCGGTGAACAGTACGAAGTACACGGCGAGGATCGCCACGTCCTTGGCGTGCGGCGCGCCCCCGAGCTCGATGGCCTGGCCGAGGCCGGTGTAGGCGCGGGTCGGCAGCCACTCGCAGATGTCGCGGAGCCACTGCGGGAAGTTCGCGGTGGGCATCCACAGGCCGCCGAGGATCGCCAGGGCGAAGTAGATCAGCATCGTGATGGGGCGGACGTTGTCCGCGCTGGCCAGGTAGCCGATGGCGACGCCCAGCGCGGCGAAGACGAGGCTGCCGGCCCAGATCGAGCCGGTGAGGGCGAGCCACTGCCAGGCCTCGAACCGTACGCCCTTGGCCCCGGCGGCGACGGCGAAGACGACCAGGATGGACGGCAGGGACAGGACGCCGGCGCTGGCGGTCTTGGCGAGGACGTAGCCGTGTCCGGGCAGGGCCGTCAGCCGCAGCTGGCGCACCCAGCCCTTCTCCCGCTCCTTGGCGATGCGCTCGCTGTTGCCGACCAGCACGGCGGTGAGGGCGCCGAAGGATGCCATGGCGACCATGTAGAAGGCGGGCATGGTCAGTTCGGTGCCCATGACCTTCGTCGTGCCGTCCAGGGTGCCGCCGAGCATCAGGAAGAGGGCGGCCGGGTAGAGGACGGTGAAGAACAGGTACTTCTTGTTGCGCAGGGCGCGGGTGATCTCCAGCCTGACCAGCCGCAGGGTGCCGGTGCTGACGGAGTTGGCGGTGCTGACGGAGTTGGCGGTGGTGGCGGTGGTGGCGGTGTTCGTCATCGGGTGGCCTCCTCGGCCTCGGTGAGGGCGATGAAGGCCTGTTCCAGGCCGAGGCCGGCGACCTCCAGGTTGCGCGGGCGCAGGCCGAGCGCGTACACGGCGTGCACGGTGGCGTCGGCGTCGCGCGACTGGAGCCGTACGGAGCGGCCGGTGAGGTCGAAGGCGGTCAGGCCGGGCAGGGCGCGCAGCGCCTGCTCGTCGACCGGCCCGTCGAGGTCGAAGGCGACCTTGCGGGCGCCGGCCCTGGCCTTGATCTCGGCGGCGGTGCCGTCGGCGAGCAGCCGGCCCTTGTTGAGGACGAGGACGCGGTCGGCGATGGCGTCCGCCTCTTCCAGGTAGTGGGTGGCGAACAGGACCGTGCGGCCCTGGGCGGCCTGTTCCCGCATGGTGGCCCAGAAGGCCTGGCGGGAGGTGACGTCCATGCCGGTGGTGGGCTCGTCGAGGACGATCAGGTCGTTGCGGCCGGCGGTGGCGAGGGCGAAGCGCACGCGCTGCTCCTGGCCGCCGGAGAGCTTGTTGACGAGCCGGCCGGCGATCTCCTCGATCCCGGCCCGGCTGAGCACCTCGTCGACGGGGTACGGGCGCGGGTGCAGGGCGCAGCCGAGGGTGACTAGCTCGCGCACGGTCACCTCCTCCATGAGGCCGCCGCTCTGGAGCATGGCGCCGACCCGGCCGGAGGCGATGGCCTCGCGGGGGGTGGTGCCGAAGAGGCTGACGGTGCCGGAGTCGGCGGGGCGCAGGCCGAGGAGCAGGTCGAGGGCGGAGGACTTGCCGGCGCCGTTGGGGCCGAGGAGCGCGACGGTCTCGCCCGGGTGGAGTGCGAGGGAGAGTCCGTCGACGGCCCGGACCTTGCCGTAGCTCTTGGTCACGTTCTGGAAGGACACCACGGTTGCGGTGTCGCCGGTTCCGTCTGCGGGGCCCGGGGCGGCGGGGTGTGCCGCGGTCGTCGTCGTCATGCACCAAGGTTCGCCCGTGCGGGGGTGGGTGCGGCAGTGTCGCGGGTCGTGACTCCGGCATGACGGATGTCATGCGCTGGGGGTGACATGCCTGGTGGGGCGGGGTTCCGGATGCGGCGATGCCCCTTCCCAGGGGGCCGGGGAGGGGCATCGCCGCGCGGTCGTGGGCCGTCAGTTCGCGTTGGTGTCGATCGTGACGGTCCGTTCGGCGGGGGTCTTGCCGATGAGGGCCTTGCCGAGGGCGCCCGCCACGTCCTGCGGGGTGACGGGGGTCTTGGCGCCGGTGCCCCGGGTGATCAGGACCCCGTCGAAGGCGTTTCCGTAGGTGGCCTTGAGGGCTTCCAGGTCGTACTTCTCGACGAGGCGTCCGTCCACGGCCGTCATGCTGAGGATCTTCGGCAGGGACTTGGGGCCGAAGGGGATGGACTTGGTGCCCGCCTTGACGGTCGCCACGCCGGACATCGCGGGTTCGGCGAACTCCTTCATGGCCCGGTCCAGTTCGGCCTGGGTGACCGTGGGCTCCCTCTTGGCGACGGGGAGTTGGACGGTCGGGGACTTGCCGTTGGCGACGAGTTCGCGGAAGGCCTTGGTGACCTTGTCGACGGAGGCGTCGACGTCGAGGCCCTCGCCGGCCTTGCCGAGGACGGCCACGGCCTTGCCGGTGTCGAACTTGATGGTGCTCTCGGAGGCCGAGCCGGCGGCGCCGGCCAGTTCCTGGAGGGAGACCCGCAGCTTCTCCTCGTCGACCGGCATCACGGCGGTGGCCGTGCGCTCGACGCCGAAGAGGGAGCCGATGACGGTGACGGGGTTGTAGTCGCTGCCCGTGGCGTTGCGGACGGTGGTCTGGCTGTCGAGGGTCAGGCCGGCCTTCTCGGGCTTCAGTTCGACCTGCTTGCCGCCGACGCTGAGCTGGAGCGGCGCGGCGGCCCGCTTGCCGAAGGCGGTCTGGAGCTTGGCGACGGCGTCGTCGCGGCTGCCGCTGATGTCGACGCCGAGGACGGTGGTGCCCTTGGGGACGTCGGAGTGGTTCATGAGCAGGCCGGCGCCGTAGGCCACGCCGGCGAGGACGACGATGCCGCCGCCGAGCAGGACCAGCTTGGAGCGGCCCTTCTTCTTGGCGGGCTTGCCGGCCGGGGCGGCCTTGCCGGACTTGCCGGCGGGGGCGGGCGGCGGCGTCGTCTGGCGCGGCGGCTTCGGGCCCGGCGGCGGGGCGGCCGGGCCGGGGGCGGGCACGGGCGCGGGGGCCGGGGTGTCGAAGGCCTCCGGGCCGGGCCAGCTCGGGGGCGCCTCGGCGCCGACGGGTACGGTGCCCAGCGCGGGTCCGCCCGTCGGCCCGGCGGGCTCCGGGAAGGCGGGGAAGGGCTCGGTGACGGGCCCGTTGTCGTACCCGGCGTACCCCTGGGGCGCGCCGACTCCGGGTCCGCCGACGGCGGGGGCCGGGGCGAAGCCGGCTCCGCTGCCGTGCGCGGCCGGGGGCTGCGGGCGTCCGGGCTCGGCGGGGGGCGCGAAGCCGGCGCCGGTGCCGGGCACGCCGGAGCCGTAGCTCGCGCCGGGCCCGGGCGCGCCGGGACCGCCGGGCGCACCGGGACCGCCGGGCGCACCAGGGCCGGCCGCACCGGGGCCGCCGACGGGCACGCCGGCCGGGGGCGTCGCGGTCGGCGGGGGCGTCACGGCCTTGCGCGGGGCGAACCATCCGCCGGCCGGCGCCTCGGCGGGCGCGGGGGCCGGCTCGGGCGCGGGGGCCGGTGCCGCGGGCAGCGCGGGCGCCGAGGCCGCGGGCCGACCCTGCGCGGGTCGCCGCTCGGGCGTGCGCGCGGCCGCGTCCGGGGCCGGTCCGGCGGCGGCCGGGGACGCGTCCTGGGCGCCGTCCTTGACGGGCTTGCGCACGACCACGGGCGGGATCGGCCGGGATCCGGGGATGTTGATCCGGATCCGGGTCGTCAGGTGGGTCTCGGTCTTCGGCCCGTCGGTGTCGGTGTCGGGCGTGGACGGCTTCGAGGTCACAGGGTTCTCCTCCGGGACGGTCGCGGCGCCGGGACCGGATGGCACGGACGGATACTGGCCGGTTCCATACGGCGGCGTACCCGAGGGGTAGGCGGCTCCACCGTGCCCTTGGGGCCCGGGGGACGAACTGTCGGTTTCACGACTCAAGGCAGGTTCTCCCGGTTGGCTCCGCCGCCCGTCATTCCGTGCTCGGGCAGCTCGGCGGCCCGTCCACCATACTGGCCGCCGCCCGGGCACAACTGTCGGCCAGGAATCCCAGGTTCCTCTTCTGCTTCCGCACGCCCCCGGGCGAGGGTCCGTCAAACCCCCGCAACCCGTCCCCGATCGGACGGATGCGGGAGTTCAGCGGCCCGTCATCCGCGGGATCCCGAGGCCGAAACGGGACCTTGGGCGGGGCCGCGCATCGTGGCGCAGATCACAGCGGCCGCACTTCCCCCCAAAAGGTATGCGTACATGCCGATTCCGGAGGAACCGAGCAGGAAGTCCCCTTCGGGGCGGGGGACACCGAGGAGGACGTAGGACAGGAACCAGCCGGCCGCCGGGGCGCCCACTCCGAGGCCCCCTCCGACCGTCAGCCGGCCCGCGAGGAACAGCCCGAGGAGGGCCAGCAGCGCGAGCAGCAGCCCGGCGGGGAACCACAGGTCGACCACGAGCCAGCCGGCCGCGCCCGTCAGTGTGCCGAGGACGAACAGGCCGAGGAGGGCGGCGATCCGCCCGGGGGTCAGCGCGGTGGTCACGCCTCCACCCCCGCGAAGAGGTCCCGCTCGCGCTCGCCGGCCGGCGCGCCGGAGCGGCCCGCGGCCAACTCGTAGTACTCCCGGGCGAACAGGGGCTGGCCCAGGTCGTTGGAGAGGGCGAAGAAGGGGCCGTCCACGGCGATCTGGCTGACGTGCGCCCGCATGGCGGCCGCCTTCGCCGCCACCAGCACCGTGGCGTCGCCCTCGTCGCCGATCTCGGCGGTGATCCGCTCGTCGGGCACCACGCCCGGCACGTCCTGCGGGGACGCGGTGCCCGGGAAGGAGACGCCGGCCGCGCGCAGCCGTTCGAAGCCCTCCTCGACGACCGGGGCGGGCACGCGGTTCCAGTAGAGCTTCGCGATGGCGTGCGGGGCGCCGAGTTCGGGACGGAACGCGGCGTCGGCGGCCAGCTCCGCGCCGCGCGTGGCGACCCGGTGGGCCTGGATGTGGTCGGGGTGGCCGTAGCCGCCGTCGGGGTCGTAGGTGACCAGGACCTGCGGGCGCAGCTCCCGGATCACTTCCACGAGGTACCCGGCGGCCTCGTCGAGGTCGGCCGACCAGAAGGAGCCGGGGCGGGCGTTCTGCGGGGCGCCCATCATCCCGGAGTCCCGGAAGCGGCCGGCGCCGCCGAGGAAGCGGTGGTCGGCGACCCCGAGTTCCTTCATGGCGGCGGCGAGCTCGCCGGCCCGGAAGGGGCCGAGGGTGTCGTCGCGGTCCGGCGCCAGGTGGGCCAGCTCGGCGGGGATGACCTCGCCCTCCTCGCCGAGGGTGCAGGTCACCAGCGCGACGTGGGCACCCTCGGCCGCGTACTTGGCCATGGTGACGCCGTTGTTGATCGACTCGTCGTCCGGATGCGCGTGCACGAGGAGCAGACGACGGGCGGGAAGACCGTTCATGGGTCCACCCTACGAGCAGGGCCGAGGGGGTGTCTCGCAGGCCAGGCTGGATCAGGGAGCGGCGTCTGGCGCCGTGCATCGCAAGGCCGAGGAGGGAGACAATGCGGAGCATTGGCGACCGACGAGAACGCGGCGAGGCTCGGTGCCAGACGCCGCGAGCCCAGCCTGGCCTGCGAGACACCCCCTACAGCTTGAGGCCACTGATCATGCTCGCCACGTTGGAGGTGAGCTGGCTGAGGGTGGGTGCGACCGTGGAACTCGCCAGGTAGAACCCGAGCAGTACGCAGACGAACGCGTGCCCCGCCTTCAGTCCCGACCTCCGGACCAGAAGGAAGACGACGATCGCCAGCAGCACCACGGCCGAGATCGAGAGTGCCACGGCGTTTCACCTCCACGTCGAGCGGACATCGGTATGCGTACTCTTGCTCGGCGAATTCATACCCACCGTGCGCTACGGATCATAACTATCCGTACCAGCGCATCGATCGAATTCCGGCAGCACGAGGGGCGCATGCCGCGCACGGCCGGGGGCACACGAAGACCGGCCGGGAGGGCTTCACGCCCTCCCGGCCGGCTGTCGGCACCCGCACGGCCGCGCACGACCCAGACTGCATGCCCCAGATCTCGGGGCAGAAACGGTCAAGTTGCCCCTGTGTTAAGCGTGTTGGGTCACAGCCGGCCCGACCGGGCGACCGCACGCGGGGTGGCTGGAAATGATCGCCGACCCGGGGGTCCGAAACCGTTCGCTACTCCTTCGTCAGAGGAGCCGGCGAGGGCGGCAGTTCGCCCGGCGGCGGGACCACCTGCTTCTCGGCCGCGAAGTGGCAGGCCGAGGGATGGGCGGCCGGCCCCGGCGGGAGGGTCTGCGGGACGGCCAGCGCGGGGACCTCCGTCGCACAGCGGGATTCGGCCTTCCAGCAGCGGGTGCGGAAGCGGCAGCCCGACGGCGGATTGGCCGGGGAGGGTACGTCGCCGGTGAGGATGATCCGCTCCCGGTGGGCGCGGGCCCCGGGGTCGGGCACGGGCACGGCGGAGAGCAGGGCCTGGGTGTAGGGGTGGGTGGGGTGGTCGTAGATCTGGGTGTCCGTCCCGATCTCGACGACGCGCCCCAGGTACATCACCCCGACCCGGTCGGAGATGTGCCGGACGATGGACAGGTCGTGCGCGATGAACACGTACGAGAGGCCGAACTCGTCCTGGAGCCGCTCCAGCAGGTTGACCACCTGGGCCTGGACGGAGACGTCCAGCGCGGAGACGGGCTCGTCCGCGACGATGACCTCGGGCTGGAGGGCCAGGCCCCGCGCGATGCCGATGCGCTGGCGCTGGCCGCCGGAGAACTGGTGCGGGTACCGGTTGATGTACTCCGGGTTCAGGCCGACCACGTCCAGGAGCTCCTGGACCTTGCGGCGCCGGTCGCCCTTCGGGGCCACCTCGGGGTGGATCTCGTACGGCTCGCCGATGATGTCGCCGACCGTCATGCGCGGGTTCAGCGAGGTGTACGGGTCCTGGAACACCATCTGGATGTTGCGGCGCACCGCCTTCAGGGCGCGGCCCGAGAGCTTGGTGATGTCCTCGCCCTTGTAGGAGATCGCGCCGGCGGTGGGGCGCTCGAGGTTGACCAGCATCCGGGCGACGGTGGACTTCCCGCAGCCGGACTCGCCGACGATGCCGAGGGTCTCCCCCGGGGCGAGGGCGAAGGAGACCCCGTCGACGGCCCTGACCGCGCCGACCTGCCTCTTGAAGAGGATGCCCTGGGTCAGCGGGTAGTGCTTGACGAGGTCGCGGACCTCCAGGATGGGCTCAGGCACCGAGGCACTCCTTCCAGAAGAAGCAGGCGCTGGCCCGGTCGGGGGCGACGTCGGCCAGCGGCGGGACCTCGCCCCGGCAGACGGGCCGGGCCATCGGGCAGCGCGGGTTGAAGGCGCAGCCGGGCGGGATGGCCAGCAGGTTGGGCGGCAGGCCCTTGATGGCGTAGAGCTCCTGGCCCTTCTGGTCCAGGCGCGGGATCGAGTCGAGCAGGCCCCGGGTGTAGGGGTGGGCGGGCGACGCGTAGATCTCGCGCACCGGGGCGGCCTCGACGATCCGGCCCGCGTACATGACGGCGATCTTGTCGGCGACGTCGGCGACGACGCCGAGGTCGTGGGTGATCAGGATCAGGCCCATGTTGAGTTCGCGCTGGAGCTCCGCGAGCAGGTCCATGACCTGGGCCTGGACGGTGACGTCGAGGGCCGTGGTGGGCTCGTCGGCGATGATCAGGGAGGGTTCCAGGGCCAGCGCCATGGCGATCATGATGCGCTGGCGCATGCCGCCGGAGAACTGGTGCGGGTAGTCCCCCACCCGCTGCTTCGCGGCGGGGATCCTCACCCGGTCCATCAGCTCCACGGCCCTGGCCCGGGAGTCCTTGCGGGAAGCCCCCCGGTGGACCTCGAACATCTCTCCCAGCTGGGCGCCGACGCTGAGCACGGGGTTGAGGGAGGACAGCGCGTCCTGGAAGATCATCGCCATCTCGGCGCCGCGGATCCTGCGGCGCTCCTCCTCCTTCGCCTTCAGGAGGTCCCGGCCCTTGAAGAGGATCTCGCCGCCCGCGATCCGGCCCGGCGGGACGTCGAGGATCCCCATCACGGCCTGGGCCGTCACCGACTTGCCGGAGCCGGACTCGCCGAGCACGGCGAGGGTCTCACCCTCGTCCACCGAGTAGTTCACCCCGTTGACGGCCTTGGCCACACCGTCCCGGGTGACGAACTCGACGTGCAGGTCCCGGACTTCGAGCAGCATCTGGCGGCTCACACTCCTCAGCGCAGCTTGGGGTCGAGGGCGTCGCGCACCGCGTCGCCGAGCATGATGAACGCGAGCACGGTCACGCTCAGGGCGCCCGCCGGCCAGAGCAGCATGTGCGGGGCGTTGCGGATCTGGGTGGCGGCGTTGGAGATGTCGATGCCCCAGGAGACCGTGGGCGGTCGCAGGCCCACGCCGAGGAACGACAGGGTGGCTTCGAGGGAGATGTAGGTGCCCAGCGCGATGGTGGCGACGACGATGACGGGGGCGACGGCGTTGGGGGCCACGTGGCGCAGCAGCATGCGCCCGTTGCCGGCGCCAAGGGCGCGGGCGGCCTGGACGTAGTCGTTCTGCTTGGCGGTGATCACCGAGCCGCGGGCGATGCGGGCGAGCTGGGGCCAGCCGAGCAGCACGATGAAGCCGACGACGGGCCACACGGTGGTGCTGGTGACCACGGACAGGAAGACGAGGCCGCCGAGGACGACGGGGATCCCGAAGAAGATGTCGGCGACGCGGGAGAGCAGGGAGTCGCTCCAGCCGCCGAAGAAGCCGGCGAGTCCGCCGAGTACGGAGCCCAGCAGGGCGGCGCCGACGGTGGCGCAGATGCCGACGGTGATGGAGGCGCGGGCGCCGTAGACGGTGCGGGTGTAGACGTCGCAGCCCTGGGTGTCGTAGCCGAAGGGGTGGCCGGGGGCGGAGCCCTGCTGCGACTTGGACAGGTCGCACTGGAGGGGGTCGCCGCTCGCGATGAGCTGGGGCCAGAGGGAGATGACGACGAGGAAGAGGATGATCAGCGCCGAGACGACGAAGACGGGGTTGCGGCGCAGCTGGTGCCAGGCGTCGGACCACAGGGACCGGGCCTTGTGCCGGGGGCCCGGGGCTCCGGCCGCTCCGAACGCTCCGGATTCCTCGGCGACGGCGACGCCTTCCACGCTCTCGGCCTCCTGGAGGGCCAGGTCCATGACCCCGCCCTGGCCGGTGGGTGACATGGCCTCGCCGGGGCGGGGGCCCACCGGGTCGTAGCCGCCGGGGCCCTCGGGGCGCTCGGGGCGCTCCGGGCGCTCGGGCTCAGGCATAACGGATCCTCGGGTCCAGGACCGCGTAGAGCAGGTCGACGAGCAGGTTCGCCACCAGGAAGACGATGACGAGGATGGTGACGAAGCCGACCACCGTGGGCGAGTTGTTGCGCAGGATGCCCTGGTAGAGCTGGTAGCCGACGCCGTGGATGTTGAAGATCCGCTCGGTGATGATGGCGCCGCCCATCAGGGCGCCGATGTCGGTGCCGATGAAGGTGACCACCGGGATCAGGGAGTTGCGCAGCAGGTGGCGGGTGGTGATCCTGCGCCGGGGCAGGCCCTTGGCGACGGCGGTGCGGACGTAGTCGGCCTTGGCGTTCTCGGCGATGGAGGTCCGTGAGAGCCGGGTGACGTACGCGAGGGAGACCAGGGCGAGGACGAGGCCGGGCAGGATCAGCTCGCCGAAGGGGGCGTTGGCGGAGACGGTGGGGCGTACCCAGCCCCATTTGACGCCGAGGACGAACTGGATGAGGTATCCGGTGACGAAGGTGGGCACGGAGATGACGACGAGGGTGAGCACCAGCACGGTGGTGTCGACGGCCTTGCCCCGGCGCAGCCCGCTGACCACGCCGAGGGTGATGCCGATGACGACCTCGAAGAAGATCGCCACCAGAGTCAGGCGCAGGGTGACCGGGAAGGCCGTGGCCATCAGCTCGGTGACCTCCTGGCCGTTGAAGGCGGTGCCGAAGTCGCCCTTGAAGATCTGCCCCATGTAGTGGACGTACTGCTCCCACAGGGGGCGGTCGAGGTAGAGGTCCTTGCGGATCCGGGCGGCCGTGGCGGGGTCGGGGGCCTTGTCGCCGAAGAGGGCCGCGACCGGGTCGCCGAGCGCGTAGACCATGATGAAGATCAGGAAGGTGCTGCCGATGAACACGGGGATCATCTGGAGCAGCCGCCGGATCACGTAACGTCCCATGGACTGCTCCAGGATCGATCCGTCGGAGGGGTCAGCTGACCTTGATCTCGTTGTAGACCGGGACGCTGAACTGGTTCAGGGCGACGTCGGAGACCCGCTCGGAGTGTCCGGCGCTGCCGTTCTGGTACCAGAGGGGGATGGCCGGCATCTGCTCGGCGAGGATCTTCTCCGCGTCCTGGAAGGAGGCGATGGCCTTGGCGGCGTCGGTCTCCTGGTTGGCCTGGTCGACGAGTTTGTCGAAGTCCGGGCTGCTGAACTTGCCGTAGTTGGAGGAGGCTCCGGTGTAGTACAGCGGCTGGAGGAAGTTCTGGATCAGCGGGTAGTCGGCCTGCCAGCCGGAGCGGAAGGGGCCGGTGAGCTTGTAGGCGCTCTGCTGGTTGCGGAAGTCCGCGAAGGTGCCGACCGGGTTGACCGTGCAGACCGGGCCCTCGCCGAGAGCGTTGTTGACGCTGTTGCAGACGGCGTCCATCCAGTCGCGGTGCGAGCCGGTGTCCACGTTCGAGGTGAGGGTCATCTTGCCGCCGGGGAGGCCGCCGCCCTCCTGGATGAGCGCCTTGGCCGCCTTCGGGTCGTACGTGCAGGCTTCGCCGCAGAGGGTGGACTTGAAGCCGCCCTTCTCGCCGAGGGCCGGGGAGGTCCAGTCCTTGGCGGGGGTGCGGGTCTCGCGGAAGATCTGCTGGGTGATCTCGTCGCGGTTGATGGCCATCGAGATGCCGCGGCGCACCTTCTCCATGCCCTCCTTGCCCCACTGGGGGTCGTACAGGGGGAAGGTGAGGGTCTGGATGATGAGGGCCGGCTGGTTGATGTAGCGGTCGCCGAGGTCGTTCTTGACGTTCTTCAGCTGCTGGGCGGGGACGTCGTCGACGAGGTCGAGGTTGCCGGAGATCAGGTCCGTGTAGGCGGTGTTGTTGTCGGTGTAGACCTTGAGGTCGACGCCGCCGTTCTGCGCCTTGTCCTCGCCGGGGTAGCCCTCCCACTTGCGCAGCTTCATGCCGGTGCCCTTGGTGTACGAGTCCACCGTGTACGGGCCGTTGCCGACGGGCTTGTCGAGCCAGGCGGAGTGGTCGGTGAAGAAGGCCTTGGGCAGGGGGGAGAAGGCCTGGTAGCCGAGGGTCTCGGGCCAGGTGGAGAACTTGGACTTGAGGGCGACGGTGAAGGTCTTCGGGTCCTTGACGACCAGGCCGGACATGGTCTTGGCCTTGGGTTCGCCGGAGGCGGGGTGCAGGTCGGCGTAGCCCACGATGTCGGCGAAGAAGGGCGCGTTGTTCTGCTTGTTGCGCACGTCCGCCGCGTAGTTCCAGGCGTCGACGAAGGACTGCGCGGTGACCGGCTCGTCGTTGCTGAACTTCCAGCCGTCCTTCAGGGTGATCGTGAAGTTCTGGCCGTCGGTGGTCTCGATCTTCTCGGCGACCATGTTCTTGGCCTCGCCGGTCTTGGCGTCGTAGCGCTTGAGGCCCCGGAAGAGCATGTCGAGGACCTTGCCGCCCTGTACCTCGTTGGTGTTGGCGGGCTCCAGCGGGTTCTGCGGGTCACCCCAGGAGGAGCTGACGATCCCGGCCGCGCCGCCGCCCCCGCCGCTGTCGCTCCCGCCGCCGCAGGCCGTCGCCGCGAGGGCGACGGCCACCGCACATGCGGCCCACTTGGCGTGGGTGGCTCCGCGCATGGACTGCCTCCTAGAGGTACCAGGACTCACTTAGGGGCAATGTCACCTCATGTCGGGTCCTGTGCGCTCATGGTTGGCCCTTTTGTGCCCTCGCGTCCCCCGCCTGTCACCCCTGGGGGTGCAATGCGAGCTCCCACGTGTCGACGGCGTAGTGCAGGACCATGCCGTGCGCCTCGTACAGGGCGAGGGCGCCGCTCTCGTTGAGGGTGTCCACGCCGAGGCCCAGGGTGTCGCGGCCGCGGGCGGCGTAGGCGGCGAAGGCGTGCCGCAGCAGGTGGGAGCCGAAGCCGTACCCGCGCAGGTCCTCGCGTACGCCGAGGTGGCCGATCCAGCCCATGCTGGTGCGGTCGTCGCGGGTGACGAGGACGGCGACGTCACCCTCGCCGGGCAGGCTCGCGATCCACACGAGCGACCAGTCGAGGCAGCGGCCGTCGATGTGGTCGAGCCAGGACTCGTACGTGCGGTGGGCGTGCCCGAAGTGGGCGGCGAAGGTCTCCTCCACCAGGGCGTGGGCGCGGCGTCGGTCGGCCTCGTCGGCGGCGCAGTCGCGCAGGGCGAGCCCGCCGGGCGGGGCGGGCGGCAGGTCGGCGGCGGGCGAGAGCCGGCGGGTCATCACCTGGTAGCGGCGCACGCTGCGGTAGCCGCGGCCGGTGAGGAGGGCGAGGTCGAGGGTGGGCCGGACGTTGAGCTGGATCCGCAGCCGCGCGCCGGGGCCGGCGCCGGACGCCAGCTCGCGGGCCCGGTCCTCCATCCGCCGCAGCAGCGCGAGGGCCGCCCGGCCGTGGCCGGGCAGGACGTAGTGGTCGCCGTCGACGCGGCCGGGGCCGGAGTCGGCCCAGACGAGGGCGTAGGAGACGAGCCGGCCGCCCTGGAAGGCGAGCCAGGAGTCGGCGGCGAGGTCCACGTCGGGATGGTTGAGGTCGGACTCGACGGTGCCCAGGTCGGTCTCGGGTCTGCCGATCTCGATGACGTCGACGGCGTTGAGCAGTGCGCAGATGTCCCGGGCGTCCCCGGGCCCGGCCGGGCGGACGGTCAGCGTCTCGGTGGTCATCCGTCCACTGTCGGCGGCGCCGGGGCGCGGCCGCAACGGACTTTGGACCCCGGCCTCCGGGCCGGGCGGGCCGGGCGGCCGGGCGGGGGAACGCCGAGGGCGCCCGGGGCCGGAGCTGCTGCTCCGGTCCCGGGCGCCCTGGGACGCGTACGCCGTACGGGGAGGTCAGCCGGCCAGGACGGCGCGGTCCTCCGCGAAGTGGCACGCCGACTCGTGCGCGGCCGGGGTGTCGGCGCCCTGGAAGCGCGTCGGGATCGCCAGCAGCGGCTCCTCCGTGGCGCACTTCTCCTCGGCCTTCCAGCAGCGGGTGCGGAAGCGGCAGCCCGACGGCGGGTTGGCCGGGGAGGGGACGTCACCGGTGAGGATGATCCGCTCGCGGCCCTCGCGGGCCTCCGGGTCCGGCACCGGCACGGCGGAGAGCAGGGCCTGGGTGTACGGGTGGGTGGGGTGGTCGTAGATCTCGGCGTCGGTGCCGATCTCGGCCATCTTGCCCAGGTACATGACGCCCACGCGGTCCGAGATGTGCCGGACGATGGACAGGTCGTGCGCGATGAAGACGTAGGAGAGGTTGAACTCGTCCTGGAGCTTCTCCATCAGGTTGATGACCTGTGCCTGCACCGACACGTCGAGCGCGGAGACCGGCTCGTCGCAGATGATGATCTCGGGCTGGAGCGCGAGGCCGCGGGCGATGCCGATGCGCTGGCGCTGGCCGCCGGAGAACTGGTGCGGGTACCGGTTGATGTACTCCGGGTTCAGGCCCACGACGTCCAGGAGCTCCTGGACCCTGCGGCGCCGGTCGCCCTTCGGGGCCACCTCGGGGTGGATCTCGAAGGGCTCGCCGATGATGTCGCCGACCGTCATGCGCGGGTTCAGCGAGGTGTACGGGTCCTGGAACACCATCTGGATGTTGCGGCGGACGGCCTTGAGGGCCGCGCCGGACAGCTTGGTGATGTCCTGGCCCTTGTAGAAGACCTCGCCGGCGGTGGCCTTCTCCAGGCTCATGAGGAGCTTGGCGACGGTGGACTTGCCACAGCCGGACTCACCGACGATGCCGAGGGTCTCGCCCTGGTAGAGGTCGAAGGAGACCCCGTCCACGGCCTTGACCGCGCCGATCTGCTTCTTGAACAGGATGCCCTGGGTCAGCGGGAAGTGCTTGACCAGGTTGCGCACCTGGAGGATCGGCTCGCCCTTGGGCTTGGTGAGATCAGCCATGGATCTGCTCCTTCCAGAAGTGGCACGCGCTGCCGCGGCCCGGCAGCTCGGTGCCGTCCTGCTCGGTCACCTGGTGCAGGACGGGCACGTCGGTGCGGCAGATGTCCTGGGCCTTGGGGCAGCGCGGGTTGAAGGCGCAGCCCGTGGGGAGCTTGAGCAGGTTGGGCGGCAGGCCCTTGATCGCGTAGAGCTCCTGGCCCTTCTGGTCCAGGCGCGGGATCGAGTCGAGCAGGCCGCGGGTGTACGGGTGCGCCGGGCGGCTGTAGATCTCGTGGACCGGGGCGGTCTCGACGATCCGGCCGCCGTACATGACGGCGATCTTGTCCGCGACGTCGGCGACGACGCCGAGGTCGTGGGTGATCAGGATCAGGCCCATGTTCATCTCGCGCTGGAGCTCCGCGAGCAGGTCCATGACCTGGGCCTGGACCGTCACGTCGAGGGCCGTGGTCGGCTCGTCGGCGATGATCAGGTCGGGCTCCAGGGCCATCGCCATGGCGATCATGATCCGCTGGCGCATACCGCCGGAGAACTGGTGAGGGTAGTCGCCCACGCGCGCCTTGGCGGCAGGGATCTTCACCCGGTCCATGAGCTCGACGGCCTTGGCCAGCGAGTCCTTCTTGGACATGCCGCGGTGCACGCGGAACATCTCGCCGAGCTGGGCGCCGACGGTGTGCACCGGGTTCAGCGAGGACAGGGCGTCCTGGAAGATCATGGCGATCTTCGAGCCGCGGATCTTGCGGTACTCCTCGGCCGGGAGCTTCAGCAGGTCCTGCCCCTGGAAGAGGATCTCACCGGAGGGGATCCTGCCGGGCGGCATGTCGAGGATGCCCATGATGGCCTGCGCCGTCACGGACTTGCCGGAGCCGGACTCGCCGAGGACGGCGAGGGTCTCGCCGGCGTTCACCGAGTACGAGACGCCGTTCACGGCCTTGGCGACACCGTCGCGGGTGTGGAACTCGACGTGCAGGTCGCGCACATCGAGGAGGGGGGTCCCCTCCGGCGCCGAACGGGGCGCGGGGACGTTCGAGGTCTTGTCGATGGTGGTCAACGTACGCCCTTCCTCAGCGCAGCTTCGGGTCGAGGGCGTCGCGTACCGCGTCGCCGACCATGATGAACGCGAGCACGGTGATGCTCAGCGCGATCGACGGGAACAGCAGCACGTGCGGTGCCTGGAGCCAGCGGGCCGAGGCGTCGCTGACCATCAGGCCCCAGGAGATCTCCGGGGGCTGGACACCGATACCGAGGTAGGACAGCGCCGCCTCGGCGGAGATGTACACACCCAGGCTGATCGCGCCGACCACGATGACGGGGGCGACGGCGTTCGGCAGGATGTGGCGGATCGTGATGCGCATGGTGCCGGCGCCGAGGGCGCGGGCGGCCACCACGTAGTCGTTGTTCTTGTTCTGCAGCACCGAGGACCGCATGATGCGGAAGATCTGCGGCCAGCCGAGGACCGCGAGGACCAGGGAGACGGTCCAGGCGTTACCGGGCATGGCGGACATGATCAGCATGCCGCCGAGCAGCAGCGGGATGGCGAAGAAGATCTCGGTGAAGCGGGACAGGACGCTGTCCACGAAGCCGCCGACCCAGCCGGCGATCAGGCCGAGGGCGCCGCCGACGAGCAGGACGAGCGTGGTGGTGACGACGCCGACGATCACGGAGTTGCGGGCGGCCCACACGGTACGCGTGTAGACGTCGCAACCCTGGATGTCGTAGCCGAACCAGTGGGCCGCGCTCGGGGTCTTGAGCGAGTCCTCCAGCTTGCAGGCGCCGGCGTCGAACGGGCTGCCGTCGGTGAACAGCTGCGGCACGGCTGCGATGACCAGCAGGAACACCACGAGCACGGCACCGATGATGAAGATCGGGTTGCGGCGCAGGTCGTCGATCGCGTCGGACCAGAGGCTGGCCTCGCGGTCCTTCTTCTTCTTGTCCTGGACCTTGCCGGCCCGCTTGCCCCCGGAGGTGGCCACGGCCGTCTGGGTGTCGGTCATCGAGTCCTCCACCGTATTCGTGTCACGCATAGCGGATCCTCGGGTCGAGCACGGCGTACAGCAGGTCCACAAGGAGGTTGGCGACGAGGTAGATGAGGACCAGGAGGGTCACACCACCCACGACGACGGCACCCTGCTTGAGGTAGACGGACTGGGCGAGCAGGCCGCCGAGGCCGTGGATGTTGAAGATGCGCTCGGTGATGACCGCACCGCCCATGAGGGCACCGAGGTCGGCGCCGAGGAAGGTGACGATCGGGATCAGCGCGTTGCGCAGCGCGTGGTTGACGACGACGCGGCGGCGGGGCAGGCCCTTGGCGGTCGCGGTGCGGACGTAGTCCGCGCGCATGGTCTCCATCAGGCTGGTACGGGTCAGTCGGGCCACGTACGCGAGCGAGGTCGAGGCGAGCACCCAGGCCGGGAGGAGGTAGGCCTGGAGTCCGTCGTTCTCGTTGAAGGAGACGGAGAAGAGCTCGATGCCCCAGCTGTTCTTCAGCTGGACGCCGAGGGTCAGCTGGAGGACGAAGCCGGTCACGAAGACGGGGATCGAGATGACCATCAGGGTCGAGATCAGGACCAGCTGGTCCAGGAACTTGCCGCGGCGCAGGGCGGCCATGATGCCGGCCGCGACGCCCACGACCGCCTCGATCACGAAGCTGAAGATCGCGAGGTTCACCGTGTACGGGAACGCATCGCCGATCAGGTCGGTGACCTTGCGCCCGGTGAGGGTCTCGCCGAGGTCACCCTGGAACACGCCGGTGATGTAGTTCCAGTACTGCAGCAGGAACGGGTCGTCCAGGTGGTACTTCTCGCGCAGCATGGCGGCGACGAGCGGGTCTGCCTTCTTCTCGCCGGCGAGGAGCTGAATCGGGTCAGCGCCGGGCATCGCGAAGGTGAGCAGGTAGATCAGGAACGTGGCGCCGACCAGTACAGGGATCGCCTGTATGAGTCGGCGGATGAGGTAGCGGCCCATCAGACCTCCAGCAAAGAACAGGGGGAAAGGGCGGGCAGACGGAAACCTGATTCCGTCTACCCGCCCCCGCGAACTCCCCTAAGTGACGAGGGGTGTTAGTTGCGCTCGACGTTCGCCAGGTCCATCTGGCCCTGGGCGTCGACCTCGACGTTCTTCACGGACTTGGAGTAGGCCGCGGAGGACATGTACGTGAACACCGGGATGTACGGAAGGTCCTTGATGATGATGTCATCGGCCTTCTGGTACAGCTTCAGGCCCTCGGCGGCGTCGGTGGCCTTGTCGGCCTCCGCCATGACCTTCTCGAACTCGTCGTTGCGGTAGTGGCCGTAGTTGGAGCCCTGCTCGATCGCGACCTTCGAGAAGACCGGACGCAGGTAGTTCTCCGCCGCCGGGTAGTCCATCGACCACGCCATGCGGAAGGCGCCCTTGTACTTCGCCGCACCGAGGTCGTCCAGCATGTCACCGAACTTGGCGTACGGCTTGGCGGTGACCTCGATGCCGAGGTTCGCCTTCAGCTGGTTGGCGACGGCCTCGATCCACTCCTTGTGGCCGCCGTCGGCGTTGTAGCCGAGCTCGATCTTGTTGCCGGGAACACCGCCGGCCTTCTCGAAGAGCTCCTTGGCCTTGGTCGGGTTGTACTGGCCGACCTCGCCCAGCGCGCCCTTGCGGTAGCCCGGGATGATGGGGCTGATGAAGTCGTCGGCCGGCTTGCGGGTGCCGTTGAAGATGGTCTTCGTCAGCGTGTCCCGGTCGATGGCCATGGAGATGGCCTGTCGGATCTCCACCTTGCCGAACGCCTCGGGGTTGGTCTCCAGCGGGAGGCCGATGTAGCCGACGGCCGACTCGGGCTTGTAGATGTAGCGGTCGCCGAACTCCTGGGAGACGGTGGCCATCGCCGAGATCGGGAGCTTGTCGACGATCTGGATGTTGTCGGCGCGCAGGTCGTTGTACGCCGTGTCCATGTTGTCGTAGATCTTGAAGGTGACGCCCGCGAGCTTCGCACGGCCCTCGGCCGGGTACTTGTCGAAGCGCTTGACCTTGATCTGCTTGTTGTGCTCCCAGTCGCCGTCCATCTGGAAGGGACCGTTGCCGATCGGGTGCTCGCCGAACTTCTTCGAGTCCATGGACTCGAAGGCCTTCGGCAGCGGGAAGAAGGCGTTGTAGCCCAGCATGGTCTTGAACTGGGAGAAGGGCTCCTTCAGCGTGACGGTGAAGGTCTTCTCGTCAACGACCTTGAGGCCCTTGAGCTCCTTGGCGGTGGGCTTCTTGTCCTTGCCCGGAGCGAGCTCCTCGGAGCCCTCGATCTTGGCGAAGAACGGCATGGACTCGGCCACGTTCTCCTGGTTGGCGCCCCAGTTCCAGGCACGGACGAACGACTGCGCGTCGACCTTCTCGCCGTTGTGGAAGGTGAAGCCGTCCTTGACCTTGATGGTCCAGGTCTTCGAGTCCGTGCTCTCGATGGACTCGGCGACGTCGAGCTTCGGCTCGTTGGTCTTGATGTCGTACTTGACCAGACCGCTGAAGACCGCGTTCATGACCTCGGAGCCCTCGGACTCCGCGGTGTCCTGACCGATCAGGCGGTGCTGCGGCTCGCCGAGCACAACGGTGATGCTGCCGCCCTTGCCACCGGCGTCGTTGCTACCGGTGCTGCAGGCCGTCGCGGCCATGGCCACGATCACGGCACCCGCGACCCACTTGGCGCTCGTTGCTCCGCGCATGGGTATTTGCCTCCTCAGGAGTCACTGTCGATTCGTGAAGGACCCGGTTCCCGCTGACACCCCTGACAGCGAAATCCGGTCCCATCGTGTGTGCTCGTGAGTCGACGCTCCCCACAGCGTGTGACCCATTGACCCGAGCTCAATGGAGCCAATCCTCAGGGACCGCCAGGCCGTAAACCACACTTAAGTGGTCTCGTTTTCACAACATCACCGCATGGCGAAAACCCGAAATCCGGACAAACGGATAGGAGACAGACACGTGCGAAACGGACGGTTAGCTCATCATCCGGAGCGTCACGGTCGGTATGCGGACACCAGAACGCAACAATCCGTTTGACAAACGCGAACGGCCCCTCCCCGCACCGGAGCGGTGCGGGGAGGGGCCGTTGTCAGCCGTACGGCTTTAGGCCAGAGTCCGACTCGCGGACTACTTGGCCGACTTGGCGCGCGACGCGGTGCGCGAGCGCTCCTTCTGGTCCAGGACGACCTTGCGGATGCGCACGGCCTCCGGGGTCACCTCGACGCACTCGTCGTCGCGGCAGAACTCCAGGGACTGCTCCAGGGAGAGCTTGCGCGGCGGGACGATCGCCTCGAAGGTGTCGGCGGAGGAGGAGCGCATGTTCGTGAGCTTCTTCTCCTTGGTGATGTTCACGTCCATGTCGTCGGCGCGCGAGTTCTCGCCGACGATCATGCCCTCGTACACCTCGGTGCCGGGGTCGGTGAACAGCACGCCGCGCTCCTGCAGGTTGGTCATCGCGAACGCGGTGACCGCACCGGCGCGGTCGGCGACCAGGGAGCCGTTGTTGCGGGTGACCAGCTGGCCGAACCACGGCTCGTGGCCCTCGTGGATCGAGTGGCCGATGCCGGTGCCGCGGGTCTGGGTCAGGAACTCCGTGCGGAAGCCGATGAGGCCGCGGGACGGGACGACGAACTCCATGCGGACCCAGCCGGAGCCGTGGTTCGACATGTTGTCCATGCGGCCCTTGCGGACGCCCATGAGCTGCGTGACGGCGCCCATGTGCTCCTCGGGCACGTCGATCGTCATGCGCTCGACGGGCTCGTACGTCTTGCCGTCGACCTCCTTGGTGACGACCTGCGGCTTGCCGATGGTCAGCTCGAAGCCCTCGCGGCGCATCTGCTCGACCAGGATGGCCAGCGCCAGCTCACCGCGGCCCTGCACCTCCCAGGCGTCCGGGCGCTCGGTGTCCAGGACGCGCAGCGAGACGTTGCCGATCAGCTCACGGTCCAGACGGTCCTTGACCTGGCGGGCGGTGACCTTGCGGTCCTTGACCGCGGCCTTCGCGTCCGCGCCCTTGCCGGAGCCGCCGCGGCCGACCATCGGGGAGGTGTTGGTGCCGATGACCATGGAGATGGCCGGCTCGTCCACCGTGATGAGCGGCAGCGCGATCGGGTTCTCCGGGTCGGCCAGGGTCTCGCCGATCATGATCTCGGGAATACCGGCGACGGCACAGATGTCACCGGGGCCGGCGACCTCGGCGGGCTTGCGGGTGAGCGCCTCGGTCATCATCAGCTCGGTGATGCGGACGTTGGAGATCGTGCCGTCACGCTTGATCCACGCGACGGTCTGGCCCTTGCGCAGCTCGCCCTGCTCGACGCGGAGCAGCGCGATGCGGCCGAGGAAGTTGTCGGCGTCCAGGTTGGTGACGTGGGCCTGGAGGGGGGCCTCTTCGTCGTAGGTCGGGGCCGGGACGTGCTCCAGGATGGTGGAGAAGAACGGCTCCAGGTTCTCGCTGTCGGCGGGGACGGTGCCGTCCTCCGGCTTGGTCAGCGAGGCGATGCCGTCACGGCCGCAGGCGTAGACGATCGGGAACTCGATCTGGTCCTCGTCGGCGTCCAGGTCGAGGAAGAGGTCGTACGTCTCGTTGACGACCTCGTCGATCCGGGAGTCCGGGCGGTCCGTCTTGTTGATGCAGAGGATGACGGGCTTCCGCTGCTGGAGGGCCTTGCGGAGCACGAAGCGGGTCTGGGGCAGCGGACCCTCGGAGGCGTCCACCAGGAGGACGACCGCGTCCACCATCGACAGACCGCGCTCGACCTCGCCACCGAAGTCGGCGTGGCCGGGGGTGTCGATGATGTTGATCGTGATCGGGGCCCCGCCGTCCTTGGGGTGGTACTTCACCGCCGTGTTCTTGGCGAGGATCGTGATGCCCTTCTCACGCTCCAGGTCGTTCGAGTCCATCATGCGGTCGTCGAGCTGCTGGTGGGCGGCGAAGGCACCGGCCTGCTTGAGCATGGCATCGACGATGGTCGTCTTGCCATGGTCGACGTGGGCGACGATGGCGACGTTACGGATGTCGTGGCGCGTGGGCACTTCGGCGCTTCTCCCGGGATCGTGGATGGCGTCGCGTACGGCCTGGCACGCGAGCCTCTGCCGGGCGGAAACCTGCCACGGCCTTACCCCATCGTACGTCGAGTGGCGGGAACCGCCTGCCGGGGGGTCTGTCAAGGGGCCGGACGACTGAGCGACGCCGGGTTTCGGGTGGGGGGTCCCGGCGGGGGTCGCGGCCTGTGTTCATGCGGGTCAATGGGTACCTACGACCTTGCCCGCCGGGACTCCGGCGGGCAAGGAACTTGAGTCACATCTGAGCTTGCTACCCGGGGGTCAACCTGACAGTCCCCGTTATTTCACCCGATGTCCTCGGGCGCTTCTCCCCCTGCTTCCCGCCTACTTCTTCTCGCCCTCCTTGGCGCCCTTGGCGGCCGTCGGCTTCTTCCAGCCGATGTCCTGGTAGCGGGGCGTCCCCAGGCCGAAGGCCCCGGCATTGGCCAGGCCCGGCTTGGCCGCGACCAGCTCGGGACGCTGGTAGAGCGGGATGGAGCCGGCCGCCGCCCAGATGCGGGCGTCCGCCTTGCGCATCAGCTCGCGGGCCTGCGCCTCGTCCAGCTCGCCGGCCGCCTGGTCGAACAGCTGGTCGATGTGGTCGGTACCGACCCGGGTGTAGTTCTGTTCGACGAGGAGCGAGCCGTCGGCGGCCGGCTCCGGCTTGGCGAAGATCGGCCGGGCGTCGGTGGCCGGGAAGGCCGTCGCCGGCCACGAGTACAGGGCCAGGTCGTACTGGCCCGAGGCGACGTGGTCCTTGAAGAAGCTCTCGTCGGCCACCTTCTTGATCTCCGTGCTGATGCCGATCTTCTGGAGCATCTGGGAGATCCGCTCGCCGACCGAGCGCAGGGCCTCGGATCCCGGCCCCGCCGGGAGCACGAAGCGCAGGCTGAGCGGCTTGCCGTCCTTCGCGAGCATCGCCCCCGAGGTACGGGCCTGCTTGGCGGGAGCCTGCACGGGGGCCGGGCTGGCGCCCGCGGCGGGCTCCTTCGCGTCACCGTCCTCCCTGGCCTCCTCGCCCTCCGCCGGGGCCTTGGCGTCGCCCGCGGCCGCGGCGGCCCCCTTCGCGAGGGTCTCCGCCTGGGCCAGCAGGACGTGCTCCTGCTGCGCGGCGAGGGAGGCCGGGGCCAGGGCCGCCGAGGGCCCGTCCGCGCGGCCGAAGGAGGCGATGCCGTCGGCCGGGTCCGCCCCGAAGCCGCGCACCGGCGTCTGCGGCAGGACGCGCAGCCCCGCGGCGGGGGCACCGGGCAGGCCCGGACGGGTCCGGCGCAGTCCCAGGTCGGCGGTGGCCGAGCGCAGGTCGCCGTTGCGCCCGTCGTCGTCGCCCACGATGTACAGGCCGTCGTCGCCGGTGCCGTCGCCCGGCCCGGGCTTGGCGCCCGCCCGGGTCTTGGAGTCGTCCTGCGCGCTCTCGGCGCTCTCGGCCCCCGCCTTCGCCGGCTCGTTCAGCTTGCCGCCCTTGCGCCAGCCCGCGTCCGCGAGCAGGGCCTGCGCCGCCTGGGTGTCCTGGCCGCCGAGGGCGTCGCTGTTGTCGGCGTACGCCTGCTGCCCGGCCAGCGCCAGGTGGCTGCCGACCGGCTTCGCCGGCAGACCGAGCGGCTTGAGGACGATCTCGGCCAGCGTCTTGCGGTCCAGGGCGCGGGCGACGGCCCGGCGGACGCGCTCGTCCGACAGCGGGCCGGAGGCCCCGTTCATCGCCAGCTGCGTGTAGGCGGGCTCCAGCGACTTGCGGACCGTGAAGCCGCGCAGCGCCGACTGCTCCTGCGCGTACTGCTTGACGGCGTCGGCGTTCTTCTGGCGGGTCTCCTGCTCCTCCTTCGCCTTGGCCTCGTCGGCGCCGTGGGCCAGCGCCCACGAGAGGGTGGCCTGCGCGGGGGTGAGCGCGGCGCCCGGGCCGTGCGTGCCGTCGACCTGGCCGGCGTCCCGGTGGGCGAGGGCGATCCGGTCGGCGCCCGAGCGGTCGATCTCGGCCAGATCGACCTTCCCAGCGGCCAGCGCCGCCGGCCGGCCCGCCCGGGGCACCGCCGTCAGCACGAGGGTGTCGAGCTTCGCGGGCCGGCCCCACCAGCGCGGGTTGCGGGTCAGCGCCGCGGTGCCGGTCTTCTTGTCGATCGCCCCGAGGCCGAAGGGCCCGGCGGTGACCTTGAGGGCGCCGCGGGCGCCCTCGTTGAAGGCCTCCGGGGTGCCCATGACCTGCTTGGGGTAGAGCGGGCTGAACAGGGAGCGCCAGTCGGCGTACGGCCTGACGAAGGTGACCTTGACCTCCAGGTCGTTCTTGCCGCGCTCGATCTTCTCGATCCGGTCGTAGCCGGCGTTGCGGGCGGTCCAGTACGCCGAGTCCTTGCCGTTCAGGGCCCGCCACTGGGCGACGAAGTCGGCGGCGCCGATCTCGCGGCCGTCGCTCCACACCGCCTGCTGGTTCAGCTTGTACAGGACGACCTGCTTGGGCTCGCGCTCGACGACCTCGGCCTTCTCCAGGTAGTCCGGATTGGCCACCGGCCGGCCCTTGGCGTCCAGGGTGAACAGCTGGGGCAGGACCGCGCCGGCGATCCGGCTGGTGGTCGCGTCCGCGTCGGCCTGGAAGGCGTTCAGCGTCTCCGGCAGGGCGTCCACGGCCCACCGCAGCACGCCGCCGTCGGCGACCTGTTCGCGGACGGTCGCCGCGATGTCCGGGCCCGCGGCGGCCGGGCCGCCCTCGTCCTCGCCCGCGCCGCAGCCCGCGAGGAGCGGCAGTGCGAGGACTCCCGAGGTGAGGAGCGCCAAGGACCTGCGCCTTCTCTGGGTCATGGGTGGTACCTCCGGGGCGGGGCACGAGGGCCGTGAAAACAGGGTCTTGATCACGTTCGGCGGTATATGGAGCTGATCACACCGGTGTGGAAACCCACTGAAATCGACCACCCCCCGCGTCCTCCGCAGCGGCCCCGCGCCACGCCGCGAACCCCACCCGTGCGGACCAATCCCGCTTGCGCCCCCGGGGCGCGCCCCCCGCCCCCGGCCGCCGGCGGGCCGGGCGTCCAGGCGCGCGTTCCCTCGTTCGAGGGATGAAAATGGGAGCGGGGAGGGGCGCACGGTTTGCGCCTGCGCGCCCGGAATCGCTGCACGTCCCTTCACAACGGGGGACGGGAGGCGCGACACTCGCAGGCGCCCGTGAGCGTTGCCACCGCACCCTGCGGAAGTGAGGGCAAGTCATGTCCCTGCAAGACGATCTGACCGCCGTACGGCGCAGTCTCGACGAGCTGGTCCGCTCGGTGGAGCAGCTGGAGAAGGACGTCGCCCGGCAGGCGCCGGCCGGCGGCTCCAGGCCGCCGGAGAAGTCCAGGATGGTGACCATCCCGGACACCCCGTACGACACCGCGCTGTGGACGGACACCGACGACGAGGGCCTCGGCGCCCGCGACCGCCGCGCCCCCTAGGGCCCGCCGCCCGTACGCGCGCAGCACCCCCATCTGGCCCGGCCGCCCCGGCGGCCGGGCCTCCTGGGCCACCCCTCGACCACTCCACCCGGAGTTCCCTTTGGCCACAGGCACGGAACCACCCCAGCAGCGGCCCGGCGGGATCCACGGCCCCACCCGGGCCGCGATCACGGCCCGGCACCTGCGGACCGACCGGTGGTGGCTGTCGCCCGCCGGCACCGCGGCCGGGCTGCTCGCCTTCATCGCGTACTCGACCTGGCGGGCCTTCGCCAACGACCACTACTACGCGGCCCCGTACGTCTCCCCGTTCTACTCCCCCTGCCTGGCGGAGAACTGCCAGGAGATGCGCGGCGGACCCAACCTCGACCTGTTCGGCAGCTGGTGGGCCCTGTCCCCCGCCCTGCTGATCCTGGTCTTCCCGCTCGGCTTCCGGCTGACGTGCTACTACTACCGCAAGGCCTACTACCGGGGCTTCTGGGCCTCGCCGCCCGCCTGCGCCGTCGCCGAGCCGCACGCCTCGTACACGGGCGAGACCCGCTTCCCGCTGGTCCTGCAGAACCTGCACCGGTACTTCTTCTACGCGGCCGTGCCGGTCGCCGGCATCCTCACGTACGACACCGCACTGACCTTCCGCGACGAGCACTACGCCTGGGGCCACATGGGGCTGGGCACCCTCCTCTTCCTGGCCAACATCGTGCTGATCTGGGCCTACACGCTCTCCTGCCACTCCTGCCGGCACATCATGGGCGGCCGCCTCAAGCACTTCTCCCGGCACCCGGTGCGCTACCGCCTGTGGGGCTGGGTCAGCCGGCTCAACGCCCGCCACATGCAGCTCGCGTGGGCCTCCCTGATCAGCGTGGCCCTGTGTGACTTCTACGTGTACCTGCTGGCCACCGGCACCATCACCGACCCGAGGATCTTCTGAGATGGCTCAAGTGGAACGGCAGCAGTGGGACGTGGTCGTGGTCGGTGCCGGCGGTGCCGGGCTGCGGGCCGCGATCGAGGCCCGCGAGCGGGGCGCCCGTACGGCCGTGATCTGCAAGTCCCTCTTCGGCAAGGCCCACACGGTGATGGCGGAGGGCGGCATCGCCGCCGCCATGGGCAACGTCAACGAGGGCGACGGCTGGCAGGTCCACTTCCGCGACACCATGCGCGGCGGCAAGTTCCTCAACCAGTGGCGGATGGCCGAGCTGCACGCCAAGGAGGCCCCCGACCGGGTCTGGGAGCTGGAGACCTGGGGCGCCCTCTTCGACCGCACGCCCGACGGCCGGATCTCCCAGCGCAACTTCGGCGGGCACGAGTACCCGCGCCTCGCGCACGTCGGCGACCGCACCGGCCTGGAACTGATCCGCACCCTCCAGCAGAAGATCGTCCAGCTCCAGCAGGAGGACTTCGGGGAGTACGGGGACCACGAGGCCCGGCTCAAGGTCTTCCAGGAGTGCACGGTCACGCGGGTGTTGAAGGATCTCGGCCCCCAGGGCGGGGAGAGGGTTGCGGGGACCTTCTGCTACGAGCGCGAGACCGGCCGCTTCTTCGTCCTGGAGGCCCCCGCCGTCGTCCTGGCCACGGGCGGGATCGGCAAGTCCTTCAAGACCACCTCCAACTCCTGGGAGTACACCGGCGACGGCCACGCGCTGGCCCTGCTCGCCGGAGCCCCCCTGCTCAACATGGAGTTCGTCCAGTTCCACCCCACGGGCATGGTCTGGCCGCCCTCGGTGAAGGGCATCCTCGTCACCGAATCCGTGCGCGGCGACGGCGGGGTGCTGCGCAACTCCGAGGGCGAGCGCTTCATGTTCGACTACGTCCCGGACGTCTTCAAGGAGAAGTACGCCGAGTCGGAGGAGGAGGGCGACCGCTGGTACGAGGACCCCGACCACAACCGGCGCCCGCCCGAGCTGCTCCCCCGCGACGAGGTGGCCCGCGCCATCAACTCCGAGGTGAAGGCCGGCCGCGGCTCCCCGCACGGCGGAGTGTTCCTCGACGTGTCCACCCGGATGCCGGCCGAGAAGATCAAACGCCGGCTGCCGTCCATGTACCACCAGTTCAAGGAGCTGGCGGACGTGGACATCACCGCCGAGCCCATGGAGGTCGGCCCGACCTGCCACTACGTGATGGGCGGTATCGCGGTCGACTCCGACACCGCCGCCACCGTCGGCGTACCGGGCCTGTTCGCCGCCGGCGAGGTCGCCGGCGGCATGCACGGCTCGAACCGGCTGGGCGGCAACTCCCTCTCCGACCTGCTGGTCTTCGGCCGGCGTGCCGGACTGCACGCGGCGGAGCACGCCGCGGCCGCGGGTGCCGTACGGGCCGCCGTCTCCCAGGCGGAGATCGACGCGGCGGCCGCCGAGGCCCTCGCCCCGTTCCACGCCGCCGACGGCGCGGAGAACCCGTACACCCTCCACCAGGAGCTCCAGACGGCGATGAACGACCTGGTCGGCATCATCCGCCGCGAGGGCGAGATGGCCGAGGCCCTGGAGCGGCTGGCGGCCCTGCGCGTACGCGCCGCCCGCGCCGGGGTCGAGGGGCACCGGCAGTTCAACCCGGGCTGGCACCTGGCGCTGGACCTGCGCAACATGCTGCTGGTCAGCGAGTGCGTGGCCCGCGCCGCCCTGGAGCGCACCGAGAGCCGCGGCGGGCACACCCGCGAGGACTGCCCGGCGATGGAACGGCGGTGGCGGCCGGTGAACCTGCTGTGCCGGCCGGTCGATCCGGCCCCCGCCGACCCCGCCGCGGCGCGGATCACGCTGGAACGGGTCCGCACCGAGCCGATCCGCCCCGACCTGCTCGCGCTCTTCGAGAAGGAAGAACTGGCCAAGTACCTCGCCGAAGAGGAGCTGCACTGGTGACGACATACGAGGCACGCTTCCGGGTCTGGCGGGGCGACGCGGAGGGCGGGGGCCTGCGGGACTTCACCGTCGAGGTGCACGACGGCGAGGTGGTCCTGGACATCGTGCACCGGCTCCAGGCGACCCAGGCCGGCGACCTCGCGGTCCGCTGGAACTGCAAGGCGGGCAAGTGCGGCTCGTGCAGCGCGGAGATCAACGGCCGGCCGCGGCTGATGTGCATGACGCGGATGTCCGTCTTCGGGCGGGACGAGACCGTCACGATCACCCCGCTGCGCGCCTTCCCGGTGATCCGGGACCTGGTCACGGACGTGTCCTTCAACTACGCCAAGGCCCGCGAGGTCCCGGCCTTCGTGCCCCCGCCGGGGGTCGCCGCGGGCGAGTACCGGATGCAGCAGGTGGACGTGGAACGCTCGCAGGAGTTCCGCAAGTGCATCGAGTGCTTCCTGTGCCAGGACACCTGCCACGTGGTGCGCGACCACGAGGAGAACAAGACCGTCTTCGCCGGCCCGCGCTTCCTGATGCGGGTCGCCGAGCTGGACATGCACCCGCTGGACGCGGCCGCGGACGCCGGCCTGGACCGCAAGCGCACCGCCCAGGAGGAACACGGCCTGGGCTACTGCAACATCACCAAGTGCTGCACGGAGGTCTGCCCCGAGGGCATCAAGATCACCGACAACGCCCTGATCCCGCTGAAGGAGCGGGCCGTGGACCGCAAGTACGACCCCCTGGTGTGGCTGGGGAACAAGATCCGGCGGCGTTCGGCCTCCGACCCCCGTTAGTTCACTCAGCGGTGGACAATGCCCCCTGGATGACCGTCGGACGACGTGATCTCAGGGGGCTTCGCGGTGCGGGTGGGGGAAGTACTGGCGGACCGGTACCGGCTGGACCAGCGGCTCGGCGCCGGAGGCATGGGCGAGGTGTGGCGCGGGCACGACCGGGCCCTGCACCGGGCCGTGGCGGTCAAGGTGCTGCTGGACGCGGCGACCAACGAGGAGCTGATCGCCCGGTTCCGGCGGGAGGCCACCATCGGGGCGCGCCTCCAGCACCCGGGCATCACCGTCGTGCACGACGTGGGGCAGCACGAGGGGCGGCTGTTCATCGTGATGGAGCTGCTCTCCGGGGAGGACCTGGGGGCGCGGCTGGCCCGCTCCCCCGGCGGCCTGCCGGTGGCCGAGGCGGTGGAGCTGGGCGCGCAGACGGCGGAGGCGCTGGCCGCCGCGCACGAACGGGCCGTGGTGCACCGGGACCTGAAACCCCAGAACCTCTTCCTGCTGCCCGGCGGCCGCCTCAAGATCTGCGACTTCGGCATAGCCCACTCCGCCGACGCGACGGCCGGCTGGACGGTGACCGGGCGGATGTTCGGCACCCCGCCCTACATGGCGCCCGAGCAGTGGCGCGGCGAGCACGTGGACGCCCGCTGCGACCTGTACGCGCTGGGGTGCGTGCTGTACGCCCTGCTGAGCGGGGAGCCGCCCTTCGGGTCGGCGGAGCCGATGTACGTCCTGATGCGGCGCCACGTGGAGGACGCGCCGCTGCCGCTGGCGGTGCCGGGGGTGTCCGCGGAGCTGGGCCGGCTGGTGCTGGCGCTGCTGGCGAAGGACCCGCGGGACCGGCCGGAGTCGGCGGGATGGGTGGCGGGGGCGCTGCGGGGGCTCGGGCGGATCGCGGACGGCGGCGGGGCGGGGGCCTCCACCCCGGGCGACGGGCCGTGGGGAGAGCCGGGGTCCCTGGCGGGGGCGGGGGCCGGGCCGGACGCGGAGGCGAAGGCGGGGGCCGAGACGAACTCGGGAGCCGGGCCGGATTCCCGGTCGGGGGCGGGGGCCGGGCCGGGGGCGGAGGCGGGTTCCCGGTCGGGGGCGGGGGTGCCGCACGGGGCGGGGGCGGAGGCGGGTTCCCGGTCGGGGGCGGGGGTGCCGCACGGGGCGGGGCGGGGGCCGGGGGCTGAGCGGGGGCCGGAGCCGGGGGGCGGGACGGGTTCCGGGCGGGGGCCGGACGGCTTCGTGCCCGCCCCGGTACGGGACTTCGTACGGGAGTTGCTGCTGGAGGCCGAGGAGACGCTGGTCTCCCTGCCGCCCGGGGCGGGAGAGGCGCGCACCGAGGGTCTCGCCCTCGCGGCGGAGGCCGCGGCGCGCTTCGACGCGGGCCTCGCCGGCCGGCTGCTGGCGGACGCCGAGCTCTGGGCCTGGACCGACGGGGACGGCGACGGCGCCCGGGTGGCCGCGCTGCTGACCTCGCTGGCCCGGCGGATCTCGCGGGACGCCCCCGCCCGCACCGAACGGGTGCTGACCGACGCGCAGCAGGCCCTGTTCGCGGTGTCGGGGCCGAAGCGGCTGACCCGGCTGCGCAAGGTCGCGGAGGAGCTCGCGGCGGTCGCCCCCGAACGCGGGGTCCGGCTGGCCCGGCGGTACTTCGCCGGCGGCCCGGCGGAGGAGGCCGTCCTGGCGCGGGCCGCACCGGCGAGCGCCGCGGCCGACCTCCCCCGCGCCGAGGGGTACCTGTCCCTGATCCTGGACCCGACGGTCCGGGCCGCCGCCGAGTCCAGGGCCGTCACCGCCGTCGCCCGGCAGGACCTGCCCGCCGCCCTCCGGCTGGCCGCGCGGATACCGGGCGGCGGGGCCCGGGTGCGGGCACTGTGCCGGGTGGCGGGCGAACGCTCCGCCGTCGGGGACCGGGCGGGCGCGGCCGAGGCCCTGGCCCTGGCGGAGCGGGCGCTGGCCGACACCGGGGACGGGGATCTGGAGGCGGCCCGCGCGGACCTGGAGGCCGCCCGGGACCTGAGCGCGCGGGACCTGCCCTCCGTGCTGGACCCGGCCGTCGCGCAGGAGCGTGCCGCCGCCGCCCGGCGGCTGGCCGAACCCGCCGAGCGGGGCCGGGAGCTGGCCTGGATCGCCCGGGACTGCACGGCGGGGGCGCCCTGGCTGGCGGCCGTCGCGGCGGACCCCGGCACACCGCCCCCGCGCGCGCCGGGGCCGCGCCCGCGCCCGCGCCCCGACGCGGTCGGGGCCCGGCCGACGGCGGGGTGGCGGACCGATGAGCGGCCGGACGAACTGCACGCGGCCGGGGAGCGGGCGGTGTGGACGACGGGCGCCGGGGTCGGCTGCGTGGACGCACCGACCGGAGCGACGCTCTGGACGGCGTACGCCGACGAGGGGGTGCGGGCGCGGCCGCTGCCGGAGCCGGAGCGGGTGTGGTGCGCGGCCGACGCGGACACCGTGTGCGTGGTCGTGACCTCGGGCGCCGGGTCGCAGGGGCGACTGGTTGTCCGGGATCCGGCGGACGGGCGGGTGCGGTGGTGGCGGGAACTGGACGGGCCGGCGGAGCTGATCCCGGTGCCGGGGCTGCTGCTGCACGCGGCGCACGAGGAGCTGACCGCCCTGGACAAGACCGCCGGGGAACCGGTGTGGCGGCACCGGCTGTCGGGCGTGCCCTCGTTCACGGTCTCGGGCGAGTGCCTGGTCGTCGGGGGCGGCGGGCGGCTGCGGGCGCTGCACCTGCCGAGCGGGACCCCGCTGTGGTCGTGGCCGCGCGGCTACGACGCCGGCGCTCCGGCGGCCCCCGACCAGGCGGCGGGCGGGCCGGTGCACGTCCTGGACGGCGGCGTCCTGCGCGCGCTGGACCGGCGCAAGGGCTACGAGCTGTGGCGCTTCGAGCCGGGGGTGCCGGCGGCGGGGCTGCTCGTCGACGACGGGGTGGTGTACGCGGCCGCGTACCGGGCGGAGCAGGGCTGGGACGTGGTGTTCGCGCTCGACGCGGAGAGCGGGGCGGTGCGGTGGCAGCGGCCGGTGACGCGGCGGGAGGGCACGGCGTGCGTGCTGGGGCTGCTGGGGTTGCGGCGGGGGGTGTTGTACGTGCGGTCCTCCCACGGCGGCCGGCGGGGGCTGCTGGGCCGGACGGCCCTCCCGTTCGTGACGGGCCTCGACGTCACGACGGGCAAGCCCCGCGGGCACCGGGACCACCCGGCCGAAGGACCCGGGCCGGTGGTCGCCGCCGACGCCCTCGTCTTCGCGGGGCCGGCGCTGACGGGTGCGCCCTTGCCGTCGTGACGGGGCGCGCGTTCCGTTCCGGCGCCGGGCCGATGCTGTGACGCGCCGCGCGGTACGGCGCCGTACCGGGCTCCGCACCGCTGATCGACTCCGCCCCGCTGCGCCGGGCTCCGTCCGGCGGCGCTGGGCGGGGCCGGTGCCGGTGGTCGGGCGCGGTCGGTTGGGCCGCTGCGCGGAGCAGGTCCCCTACCCGCCCTTCCACCGTTCCCCGGGCTCCGCCCGGACCCGCGCCTCAAACGCAGGCGGGGCTGATTTCAGCCTCGCCGGCGCTTGAGGCGCGGGCGCGGTAGCGCCGTGTTCTGAGCCCCGCCGGCGCCTGAGGCGAGAACGGGTGAAGGGCGGGGAGGGGCGGGCACCGCGCAGCGGCACACCAGCCGCACCCGGCCCACCGGCACCGGCCGACGACCTCCGGGTGCGGGGGGCCGGAACGGAACATAGCCTCCCCCATGTGCACCCGCTGAGACGCGCCGCCGCCCCCGCGCTCCTCCTCGCCGCCGTGCTGCTGGCGCTGCCGGCCCCGCCCGCCCGGGCCGAGGACCCCGTCGCGCTGTCGCGCCAGGGGCAGGTCACCGACCGGGTCGGCGCCCTCGGCGACCGGGGGCCCGCCGTGGCCGCCGCGCTGGAGCGGCTGTACGCCGACCGGAAGGTCCAGCTCTTCGTGGCGTACGTAAGCGACTTCTCCGGCCGTGCCCCGCAGAGCTGGGCCGACGCCACCGCGCAGAAGAACGGGCTCGGCCAGGACGACGTGCTGCTCGCGGTGGCCACCGGCGCCCGGCAGTACGCCTATTCGGCCGACGTCGACTCCGGTTTCACCGAGGCGCAGCTCGCGGACGTCGCCCGTACCGCCATCGAGCCCGCCCTGCGCCAGAACGACTGGGCCGGCGCGGCCATCGGCGCGGCGAACGGCTACGACGCCGTGCTCGGCGGGAAGCCGGTACCCGTGCCCGCCGTCACCCCCGGCACCGCCGATCCCGGGGGCGCGGCGGAAGGGGCGAGCGGGGCCGGGGACTACCTGCTGCCGGTGGTCGCCGTGGGCGCGGCCGGGGCGCTCGGGGTGTACGCGTACCGCCGCCGCAGGAGGCGCGACGGGACGGGACGGGGCACCACCACCGCCCATGCCGGCTGGGACGGGGCGCGGGCCGGTCCGGCGCCGCTGCCCGAGCTCGACGCCACGGCGAAGGCCCTGCTCGTGGCGACCGACGACGCCGTCCGCACCAGCACCGAGGAGCTCGGCTTCGCCACCGCGCAGTTCGGCGACGACGCGGTCGGCACGTTCACCGCGGCGGTGGCGTACGCCGAGGACGAGCTGACGCACGCCTTCCGGCTGCGCCAGCAGCTGGACGACGCGTACCCGGAGGACGACGCGACCCGCCGGCGGATGCTGGAGGAGATCGTGGCCCGGTGCACCGAGGCCAACCGCAGGCTCGACGCCGAGTCGGCGGACTTCGACCGGCTGCGGGACCTGGAGAAGAACGCCCCGCGGGCCCTGGCCACGGTGGAGGCGCGGTTCCGGGTGCTGACGGGCCGTACGACGACCGCCGCGGCCACCCTCACCGCGCTGACGGGCCGCTACGCGGACTCCGCGGCCGCGCCGGTGGCCTCCAACCCGGAACAGGCCGAGGACCGGCTGCTGTTCGCCACGACCAGCCTCGGCGAGGCCCGGGCCGCGCTCGCTTCGGGGGACAACGGCCGGGCCGCCGTGCACGTACGGGCCGCCGAGGGCGCGGTGGACCAGGCGGCGACGCTGGTGGACGCGGTGGAGCGGCGGGCCCGGGAGCTGGCGGAGGCGGCCGCGGAGCTGCCGGGCGCCCTCACCGAGACGGAGACGGACCTCGCCGACGCGCGCGGCCTGCTCACCGGTACCCAGGCGGGGTCCGCCACGGGGGACCTGCGGGGCCGGATCGGCCGGGCGGAGTCCGTACTGGCCGACGTGCGGCGGCAGCTGGCGGCCGGCCGGTACGACCCGATCGACGCGCTGCGCCGGGTCGAGGAGGCGGACGCGGCCCTGGACGAGGCCCTGGCGGGGGCCCGCGAGCAGGAGTCGGGGCGGCGGCGGGCGGCGGCGCTGCTGGACCAGGCGCAGCTGTCGGCCCGCAGCGCGATCGGCGCGGCGGCGGACTACGTGACCACCAGCCGGGGTGCCGTCGGCAGCCCGGCCCGTACCCGGCTGGCGGAGGCGCGGCGGCACCTGGAGCGGTCGGCCTCGCTGGCCGGCCAGGACCCGGCGGGGGCGCTGGCGGAGGCGCAGCAGGCGGACTCGCTGGCCCGGCAGGCGCAGCAGCTGGCGGAGGAGGACGTACGGGCGTACCGGAACCCGTACGCGGGCCGGCGCGGGGACGGCGGCCGGGGCGGTGCCGTGCTGGGCGGGATCATCCTCGGCGAGATCCTGCGCGGCGGCGGCCGCGGCGGCTTCGGCGGAAGCGGAGGCGGAAGCGGCGGGTTCGGCGGCGGGCCCGGCTCCTACGGGGGCGGCGGCACCCGCGGCCGCATGGGCGGCGGCGGCCGCTTCTGAACGACGGGGCGGCAGACCTGCGGACCCCCAGCCACCAGGAAGGACCCCGATGAGCAAGCAGACGATCCTCGGCCGTGTCACCCAGCTCGCGAAGGCCAACATCAACGCGCTGCTGGACCAGGCCGAGGACCCGCAGAAGATGCTCGACCAGCTGATCCGCGACTACTCGAACAACATCTCGGAGGCCGAGCAGGCGGTGGCCACGACCATCGGGAACCTGCGGATGCTGGAGGCCGACCACCAGGAGGACGTGGACGCGGCCGCGGAGTGGGGCGGCAAGGCGCTCGCGGCCAGCCGCAAGGCGGACGAGCTGCGCGCGTCCGGCGCGGCGGCGGACGCGGACCGGTTCGACAACCTGGCGAAGGTGGCCCTGGGGCGGCAGTTGCGGTCGGAGAGGGAGGCGGCGACGGCGGAGCCGGTGATCGCCGCTCAGACGGAGGTCGTGGACAGGCTCAGGGAGGGCCTCGGCGCGATGAAGGACAAGCTGACGGAGCTCCAGGCCAAGCGGGACGAGCTGGTGGCACGGGCGAGGACGGCCCGGGCGCAGAACACCATGCTGGACGCCGTCAAGGACATCGACGTGCTGGACCCGACCAGCGAGCTGCACCGCTTCGAGGAGAAGGTGCGGCGGGAGGAGGCGATGGCCATGGGGAAGTCGGAGCTGGCGGCCTCCTCCCTGGACGCCCAGTTCGAGGCGCTGGACGACCTCGGCCGGGCCTCGGAGGTCGAGGCCCGGCTGGCCGCGCTCAAGTCGGGGGCGGCCTGACGGGTACCGCTCAGCCGTACATGTCCAGCAGTTGTTCCGCCGACAGTTCGGTGACCGCCTCTCCCGGTGCGCCGCCCGGCATCGGGAGCGGGAGCTCGAACCAGACGGTCTTGCCCCGGTGGGTGCGGCGGGTGCCCCAGCCGGCCGAGAGGAGGCCGACGAGCTGGAGGCCGCGGCCGCCCTCGTCGGTGTCCCGGGCGCGGCGGCGGCGGGGCTGGACGAGGTTGCCGTCCCAGACCTCGCACACCAGGGTCCGGTCCAGCAGCAGCCGGAGCCGGATCTCGCCCTCCCCGTACCGCAGGGCGTTGGTGACGAGTTCACTTACCAGCAGTTCCGTGGTGTCGAGGAGCCCCTCCAGGCCCCAGGCGGGCAGTTTGGCGCGGGCCAGTTCCCGGGCCCGGCCCACCGAGCGGGCCTCGCGGGGCAGCTGCCAGTCGCCGACGGCTCCGGCGGGCAGGCCCTGGACCCGTGCCATGAGCAGGGCGATGTCGTCCTCGCCGTGCCGGGTGTGGAGGGTGTTGAGGACGTGGTCGCAGACCTCCTCCAGGGGGCGGGACGGATCGGCGACCGCCCCGCGCAGGCCGCGCAGGCCCTCCTCCAGCGGGTGGTCGCGGGACTCGACCAGCCCGTCCGTGTAGAGGGCGAGCAGGGCGCCCTCGGGGAGTTCGACCTCGACCTCCTCGAAGGGTTCGCCGCCCACGCCGAGCGGCATTCCGGTCGGGATCTCCAGCAGCAGCCCGGGGCGGGGTTCGGCGCCGTCCTCGGGGGGTTCGACGAGGACGGGCGGCATGTGGCCGGCGTTGGCGATGGTGCAGCGCCGGGTGACGGGGTCGTAGACGGCGTAGACGCAGGTGGCGAGGTAGACCTCGGAGCGGTCGGCGTCGCGGGAGTGCAGGGCGGCGCGCGAGGCCTGCTGGGCGCCGCCGGGGGCGCCGAGGCCGCGGGCGACCTCGTCGAGGGCGGCGAGCACCTCGGCCGGTTCCAGGTCCAGCAGGGCGAGGGTGCGTACGGCGGTGCGCAGTTCGCCCATGGCGACGGCGGCGCGCAGGCCGCGGCCCATGACGTCGCCGACGACGAGGGCGGTGCGGTGCCCGGGCAGTTCGATGACGTCGAACCAGTCGCCGCCGACCTCGGTGGCGGCGTTGCCCGGCAGGTAGCGGCAGGCGATGTCGAGGCCGGCGGCCTCGGGGTCGCCGGGCGGGAGCAGGCTGCGCTGGAGGATCAGGGCGCGTTCGTGCTCGCGCCGGTAGAGGCGGGCGTTGTCGATGCAGACGGCGGCCCGTGCGGCAAGTTCCACGGCGACGGCCCGGTCGCGTTCGCCGAAGGGCTCGCTGCCCTTCGTACGGGAGAACTGGGCGAGGCCGACCACGGTGTCGTGGGCGACCATCGGGACGATCAGCGTGGACTGGACGAGGTCGTCGGGGCCGGCGGCGTCGACCAGCCGGGGGCGTGCGGTGCGCAGGACCCGCGCGCCGGGGGAGGCGGCGGGGTAGCGGTGGGTCTCGCCCACGGCGACCAGTGCGCCGGGCCCCGACAGGGGGGCGTCGGAGACGGCGGAGGCGAAGGCGACCCGGCGCAGTTTCGCGGAGGGGGCGCGGCGGGCGCCCTGGTCGGGGAGGGAGGGTACGCCGGGTCCCTGGGGGCGGGCGGGGCGGTCGTCGTCGCCGAGCAGCAGGCCCTGGTAGAGGTCGACGGCGGCCAGGTCGCAGAAGCCGGGGACGGTGACGTCGAGGAGTTCGCGGGCGGTGGTCTCCAGGTCGAGGGAGTTGCCGATGCGGTGCCCGGCCTCGTTGAGGAGGGCGAGGTTGCGGCGGACCCCGGCGGCCTCGCGGGCGGCGAGGTGGCGGCGGGTGACGTCGGTGCCGAGGCCGGCGACGCCGATGGGGCGGCCGGTGCCGTCGTGCACCCGGTAGAGGTTGATCGACCAGTGGCGGTCGTCGCGGCTGCGGGGGGTGGCGCCGGTGATCCGCAGGTCGGTGACGGACTCGCCGGTCTCCAGCACCCGGCGGAGGGCTTCGGCCATCCGGTCGGCCTCGTGGGGCGGCAGGTAGTCGTGGACGGTGCGGCCGCGGTGCTCCGCGACGGTGCCGCCGAAGACGGTCGCGAAGCGCCGGTTGGCGCGCTGCACGGTGAGGTCGGTGCCGAAGAGCAGGAAACCGAAGGGCGATTGGCCGAATATGGCCTGTGAGGCGGCGAGGTCGGATTCGATGCGGCGCAGCGCGCGCACGTCGACGACGACGCAGAGCGCGGCCCGCTCGGCGCTCGCGGTCTGGGTGGGCATCACATAGATCTCGGCCACGCCGTGGGCGCCGTCGCCGCCGGGGATGCGGAAGGGGACCAGGCCGGTCCACTCCTTGCCGTCGAGGATCTCGGCGACCTTGCGGTGGCCGCCCTCGCGCAGCTCGGGGGGCATGAAGGCCGCGACGGGGTCGCGGCCGACCGCCTGCGCCGCGCCGAGCCCGAAGAGTTCCTCGGCGCGCAGGCTCCACTGGTCGATGAGCCCGTCAGGGCCGATCGAGAAGGAGGCGACCTTTATGTAGTCGTATATCGAGCCAGGCGGACTGGTGTGCCACAGGGAGTCGTGCAAAGGCTCCCCGGGCACACGGGCCTGATGTGTCTGCGCAGGTATCTCGCTCACGCGACCGTCCCCTCCAGCTCACCGCAACCGGACCGGCCATGACCGAAGTATTCAGCACCACGGCCCCGTACGGCACGGCGTTCACGATCACAAAAGGGTCCCGTTGTTTTCCGGCCACGTCCGGTGGTCGTCCCAGACGGCGCCCGGGAGACCCACTGCCGCCCTTCTCCTTGTTACTCACCAGGAAGAGCCAACTCGAACCACACGGTTTTCCCCGTCTTCCCGTGCCGGGTCCCCCAGCGGCGCGCGGAGACGGCGACGAGGTGCAGGCCGCGACCGCCCTCGTCGTCGGGCCGGGCGATCCGCTCGCGGGGCGGATCCGGAAGCGGATCGGAGACCTCCACGAGGAGGGCCGGGCCGCCGGCCAGGTCCGGCGCGGCCGGATTGCGCCGTACCAGGCGGACCCCGATGGGGCCGGAGGCGTACCGCAGGGAGTTGGTGACCAGCTCGCTGACCAGCAGGACGGTCACGTCGCCGACGGAGTCCAGGCCCCAGGAGCGGAGGGTGCCGCGCACGGCGTGGCGTGCGGTGCGGACGGCACCGGGCTCGGCGGGGAAGGCCCACTCGGCGCATTCACCGTCTGTGTCGATCACGCCGATCACTTCCCGGGCCACCAGCGACCCCAGTCCGGTTCGTCGGTGACGAAAGGGGGGCGAGATAGGGACTAATAGCGACATACCCGATAATCAGGGCGCCGTACCACCCGATCCCCCACGCACCGGCGCACTGTGGCGCAGACGGCCTAGGGCGGGAGCCTCGCGCGCCCCGGTGCGCCCCGCCGTGCGACGCGGCGCCGGGCCCCGCCTCCTGCCGCGGCCGCCGGCCCGGCTCCCGGCCGGGGCCCACCGCGTCGTACCCGGGACCCGCCGCGACGCCTACCCCGCGTCCGCCACGGCACGCAGCCGGCGTCCGGCCTCCTCGACGAAGGGCCGGTCCTGGTCGAGCCAGTCCACCGCGTCCAGCTCGTGCGGGGCCAGCCAGCGCAGCTCGTCGTGGTCCTCCAGGGGCTCGGGCTCGCCCGCGACCAGCCGGGCCGTCCACACGTGCAGGACCAGGCCGGGCTTCAGCTGCCACTCCCCCGGGATCCGCTCCAGCGCCTCGGCCTCCACGCCGAGCTCCTCGCGCAGTTCGCGCACCAGCGCCTCGGGCACGGTCTCGCCCGGCTCGGCCTTGCCGCCGGGGAGCTCCCACCGGCCGGCCAGCTCGGGCGGCGCGCTGCGCCGGGCGGCCAGCAGGCGCCCGTCATGACAAAGGGCTCCGCCCACGACCACGCGTACAGTCATGGGCGGAGCCTATGCCAGCGCCTTCAGCCGATTCAGTTGGTGGTGGCGGTCTGGCTTTCCTGTCCGATCCGCTCGACCCAGTACAGCTGCTCGTGTCCGCGGTCGTCGAGGCTGTCGACGACCTTCTGGGCCTCGGCCCGGGTGGGGTAGCGACCCACCCGGTAGCGGTTGCCGTTGTCGTCCTGACGTATGACCAGCCATGGAAGCAGGGCACCGCTGTCGGTCATCGCGCTTCACCCTCCGCCGCTGTACCTGCCCAGGAAACCGCATTGCGCATATGCCCGAGCTTACGCCCGACCTTTACTGAGCGGATACGGTTTTTCACGAAGAGGTACCCGGGGGGCGTACGCATCCGGCCAGGGGTACGAGAGGGGCGTGCACGCCGGTCCGGACCCGGCGCACGGAGCGCGCCGACGGGTGGGCGACGTGGGAGGGCCCGGCGCTCCGCGCGGGCCCCACTCGAACATGGGTCCGGGGCGCGCCCCGGACCCTTGCGAAACGACCGAAAACCCCGCGCGGGCGGTGTTACCGGACAGGCAGGTGGTACGAGAGGCGGTAGCGGTCCGCCGGCACGACCACGTCCGCGGTCTCCACGGCGCGGCCCGACGCGAAGTACGTGCGGCTCACCACCAGCACCACGTGCCCCGGGACCCCGCCCAGCGTCATGAGCTCCTCGGCCAGGCCCGGCCGGGCCCCGACCTCCTCCACCACGTTGTCCACGACCACGTCGATGGCGGCCATCCGGTCCACCACCCCCGAACCGCCCAGCGGCCCCTCCTCCGGCAGCATCACCGGGGTCCGGCCGGTCACGGCCAGGGGCTCCCAGGAGGTGGAGATCATCATGGCCTCCCCCGCGTCGCGGAAGACGTACCGGGTGCGCATGACGCGGTCGCCCGGCTCGATGCCGAGGCGCTCGGCGATCCGGTCCGGCGCGGCCGCCTGCTCGCTGCTGGACTCCCACGTGCCGCGCGCGCCCGCCTCCGCCTGCTCCTGGCGGAACGGCGTCGACGCCCCGGCCGAGCGGTAGCCGGAGCGGGCGACCCTGCGGGGCACGGGCTGCTCGCGCACGTACGTACCGGATCCGGAGCGGCCCTCCACCAGCCCCTCGGCCATGAGGACCTTGCGCGCCTCCAGCGCCACGGTGTCGGAGACCCCGTACTCCTCGCGGATCCGGGCCTGGGAAGGGAGCCGGGCGTGCGGGGGCAGGGAGCCATCGACGATCTTCCGTCGCAGATCCCCGGCCACGCGGAGATAGGCCGGCTGCTCACCGAAAGTCACGAGCCACTCCCATCAGGTTGACAGACAGCTACACCCTGGCAACCGACGGTTGAGCAGCGCAAGCACGGGCCAGAGTTTCACTCGATGTGATGAACCCAGGTCACTCAAACCCGTTACCGCGCGTTACCCAGAGGACCTCAGACGGACTCCGACGAGGGCCACCGCCCCGACCCCGTCCCCGGCCCGTCCGGACCCGGCTGCAGCCACTGCGGAACCCGCGTGGAGAGCCCGTACGCCCCGCGCAGCGTCTTCTCCGCGTCCACCGACAGGGCCGCCAGCGCCGCGTCCCACGCCCGCTGGAAGTCGCCCGGCCGGGCCGCCCGCGCCGCCCGCTGCCACTCCTTGCGCGCCGCCGCGACCTCCCGGAGCCGGGCGCTCGCCGCCGGTCCGGTGTCCTGGCGCGAGGTGACGTCCTGGAGCATCCGCTCCTGCGCCGCCAGCGCCTCGTCCACGCTCCGCGCCCACTTCTGGTGCTCGGGCAGCGCCTCGTCGAGCTCCCGGTCCGGGACGCGACCCAGCGCCTGGTCCACGCCGTTCAGCGCGCTCAGCAGGGTCACCTGGTCCGGCGTCAGCATGCCCGCATCCTTGCGCAGACTGCCCTTGTGCTCCTCGGTCGACGTGCCAATGAGGCACAGGAGCCGCCGGTCGCCGTTCTGCCAGCTGTCCGGCGAGGGGGTGAAGTAGAACATCTCCGCGTACCCGGGCAGCGCCCACGAGTCCATCGCGTACGCGTCCTGCGCCTTCCAGCAGACGTCCGTGGCGTTGTCCTTCAGCCACCCCTTGCCGGGATAGGGGTTCTGCCCGATCGCCGTCGTGGCGGTCACCTCGGCGTCGTGCACCCGGTCGCAGCCGATCCGGTAGGTGAAGCGGGCGTCGTCCAGCAGGTCACCGCCGGGGACGTTGAAGCAGTCGCCCACGCGCAGCTCGTCCATCCCCGTCAGCTGGCCCTCGACCTGCTCCGCGTACCGCGCCCCGCCCAGCGCGCCGGTGAAGTGCCCCGCGTACCGGGTGAGGCCGGCGACCAGGACGGCCGTCGTCAGCAGCGAGACCACCAGGCCCGCGACGGCCAGGGCGCGGCCCCGCTCCCCCTTGCGCGCGATCTGCACCAGCGCCACGACCGCGAAGACGATCCCGAGCGGCGGGAAGCACAGCAGCCCGACCAGCAGCGAAGCCAGGGCGAACCCGTTGAGCGCGGGCGGGTGCCCGTACGCGGACGGCGGCGGCCCCCACACCGGTGGCGGCGACGGCGGCGGCCAGGAGTGGCCCGGGCCGGCGGGGGGATGCTGCGGGGGCGGGGTGGTCACCGGGCGAGTGCTCCATCAGGGGCGGCGCGAACGAATGCGCGAAATAGTACGCAGCGGGGGTGACCGACTGGTCGGTCACCCCCGCGTTCATCGCGCGATCCAGCCTGTTATCGCGCCCCTCGCCACCCGGTCGCCCGGGCGGAGGAGTTCATCGCCGTGCCCGGCGCCGGGCGCCCGGTGTCAGAACTGCAGCGCCCAGGCGTCGATCTTGCCGGTGTCGGCGCCGGCGTTGTCGTTCACCCGCAGCTTCCACACCCCGTTGGCCACCTCGGACGAGGCGTTGACCGTGTAGGAGCGGATGATGTTGTCGGCGCTGCCGCCGCTGCGGTTGTGCAGGTTGTACACCGAGCCGTCGGGGGCGACGAGGTCGACCTTCAGGTCACCGATGTAGGTGTGCTTGATGTCGACCGAGACGCTCAGCGCGGCCGGGGCGTTGCCGGAGATCCCGCTGACGGTGACCGGCGACTCGACGGTGGCGTTGTCGTTGATCGCGTAGTCGGCGGTGTTCTCGAACTTGGTGCCCGGGTTCGGCGGGGTGGTGCTCGCGCCCACGTTCAGCAGGCGGTTGGGGGATCCGGTGCCGGGGCTGGTCACCACGTTCGGGGTGGCCGCCGCGACGAGGCCGTCGCGGACCTGCGCCGGGGTGCTCGCCGGGTTCTGCGAGAGGTAGAGGGCCGCCGCGCCGACGACGTGCGGGGTGGCCATCGAGGTGCCCGAGATGGTGTTCGTCGCGGTGTCCCCGGTGCCCCAGGCGGAGGTGATGGAGGAGCCCGGCGCGAAGATGTCCAGGATGGAGCCGTAGTTGGAGAAGCTGGACTTCGCGTCGGTGTTGGTGGTCGAGCCGACGGTGATGGCCTCGGCCACGCGCGCCGGGGACTTGGTGGAGGCGTCGGTGGACTCGTTGCCGGCCGCGACGCCGTAGGTGATGCCGGCGGCTATGGAGTTGCGCACGGCGGTGTCGAGCGCGGAGTCCGCGCCGCCGCCGAGCGACATGTTGGCCACGGCCGGCTTGACGGCGTTGCGGGTGACCCAGTCGATGCCGGCGACCACCTGGGCCGTCGTGCCGGAGCCGTTGTTGTCGAGGACGCGGACGCCGACGATCTTCGCCTTCTTGGCGACGCCGTACGCGCCTCCGGCGACGGTGCCGGCGACGTGCGTGCCGTGGCCGTGGCCGTCCTGGGCGGTGTTGTCGTTGTCGACGGCGTCGTAGCCGTAGGAGGCGCGGCCGCCGAAGTCCTGGTGGGTGATGCGGACGCCGGTGTCGATGATGTAGGCGGTGACGCCCTCGCCGGCCTTGTCGGGGTAGGTGTAGCTCTGGTCCAGCGGGAGGGCCCGCTGGTCGAGGCGGTCCAGGCCCCAGGACGGCGGGTTGGGCTGGGTGGCGTCGACGGTGAAGGTGCGGTTCTGCACGACCGACGCCACCGCCGGGTCGGCGGCGAGCTTCCTGGCCTGCGCCTCGGAGACCTCGACGGAGTAGCCGTTGAGGGCCGCGCTGTAGGTCCGGTCGATCTTCGCGCCGTACCGCTTGGCGACGGCCTTGCCGCTGTCCGCGGTGGAGCGGGCCGCGGAGTCCTTCAGGGTCACGATGTAGCTGCCGGGGACGGCCCCGGCGACGCCGGCGTTCTCGATGACGCCCTGCGGGGCGCCGTCGGCCGCGGTGGCGGGCAGGGCGGCGGCCGCGCCGAGCGCGAGGGCTGCGACGGCGGTCGCGCTGACGGCGGCGATCCTCCGGCGGGTGTGACGCTTCACGGACATGTGGGGGGTCCTCCTCTTGGGGGTGGGCCTGCGGGTGCCGTGCGACGGTGCGCGGACACGCGGAAGAACTCGCTTTAGGCATGTCCATGACAACGAATCCCGTCCCAACGGGCCGTCGTCCCCGAAAGGTTGGCCCACCCCTCCGCCATCCCACAAGAGCCGGGCGGACGCACCACGGACGCGTAACATCCGTGCCATACGACGGCCATGAACGAGCAAAGGTGCTCCGCACATGACTCACGCACTTCCCGGTTACGTCTGCCCCGAGGACGGCACGCACGCGGACGTGCGGACCGCGCCCTGGTGCTGCCCCCTGTGCGGCGGCCCCTGGGACCTCGACTTCACACCCGATCCGGCCATCCCCCTCGAACCGGCGGCGGGACCCCCCTCGCTGTGGCGGTACGCGCCCGCGCTGCCCCTGCCGGGGGCGTTCTCGGTCTCGCTGTCGGAGGGGTACACCCCGCTGGTGCCGCTGTCGGAGCGGATTCACGCCAAGCTCGACTTCCTGATGCCGACGCTGTCCTTCAAGGACCGGGGCGCGGTCATGCTCGCCGAACTGGCGCGCCGGCTCGCCCCGGAGCGGGTGGTCGCCGACAGCAGCGGCAACGCGGGGACGTCCGTGGCGGCGTACTGCGCGCGGGCCGGGCTCAGTTGTGAAGTTTTCGTGCCGGAGGGCACTTCGGAGAAGAAGACCGAGCAGATGCGGGCCCACGGGGCCGTCGTACGCGTCGTCGCGGGCGGCCGCGAGGCCACGGCGCGGGCCGCGCGGGCGGCGGCGGACGAGCCGGGGGTGTTCTACGCCAGCCACGTCTTCAACCCGTACTTCCTGCACGGCACCAAGACGTACGTCTACGAGATCTGGGAGGCCCTCGGCGGCCGGCTGCCGGAGGCGCTGGTCGTGCCGGTGGGCAACGGCACCCTGCTGCTCGGCGCGGCCCTGGCGGTGGAGGAGCTGGCCGCCCGGCACGGCGCGACGCCGCCCGCCCTGATCGCGGTCCAGGCGGAGGCCGTGTCCCCGCTGGCGGCCGCCTTCGCGGCGGGCGCGGAGGACGCCGCCCCGGTGCCGCAGCTGCCGACGGCGGCGGAGGGCATCGCGATCCCGGCCCCGCCCCGGGCCCGGCAGATCCTGGCGGCGGTCCGCAAGTCCGGGGGCACCTTCGTGACGGTCCCGGACGACCGGCTCCGCGAGGCGCAGCGGGACCTGGCGCGCCGCGGCCTGTTCGTGGAGCCGACGGCGGCGGCCTGCTGGGCGGCGGTCGCCCCCACCGCCCCCGGCAACCCCCTGGGCGGCCGCAGAGCGGTCGTCCCCCTGTGCGGCGCGGGCGCCAAGACGGGCCTGGCCGCCGACTGAGGGGTCCGCGTCGGAAAACCGCCAGCCGTCGGGTGGGTAGGTCTGGTCAACTGGGGCCATGACCACCCACCTTGACCGCGCAGCCCAGGCCGCCGCCTTCACCTCGCTGCACACCCCCGCCGCTCCCCTCGCACTCGCCAACGCCTGGGACGTCGCCAGTGCGCGGCTCGTCGAGGCCGCCGGGGCGGCGGCCGTCGCCACCACCAGTGCCGGGGTCGCCTGGTCGCTCGGGGCGCCCGACGGGGACGCCCTCGCGCGGGACCGGGCGCTGGAGCTGATCGCGCGGGTGGCCTCGGCCGTCTCCGTGCCCGTCACCGCCGACATCGAGGGCGGGTTCGCCGCCGACGCCGCCGGGGTCGGGGAGACCGTCACCGGGGTGCTGGCCGCCGGCGCGGTCGGCATCAACATCGAGGACGGCCGCCGCGCCCCGGCCGAGCACGCGGAGCGGCTCGCCGCGGCCCGGGCCGCCGCCGACGCGGCCGGGGTGCCGCTGTACGTCAACGCCCGGGTGGACACGTACCTCTTCGGCCTCGGCGAGAGCTCCACCCGGCTCGACGAGACCCTGTCCCGCGCCGCCGCCTACCTCGCCGCCGGCGCCAGCGGCGTCTTCGTGCCCGGGGTCACCGATCCGGCCACCGTCGCCGAGCTCGCCCGGGGGATCGACGGGCCGCTGAACGTCCTCGTCGGCCCGGACGCGCCGTCCGTGGCCGAGCTGGGCACCCTCGGGGTGGCCCGCGTCAGCCTCGGCTCCTGGGTGGCGGAGGCCGCGTACGCCGTGGTCCGCCGCGCCACCGAGGAACTGCTGGCCGGCGGCACGTACGGCTCCCTCGCGGGGGCACTGCCGTACGGCGAGCTGAACGCCCTGCTCAAGGGGTGAGAGGGGGCTGGGACATCCAGAAGCGTGTATCCGGCACCGACCGTAGGATCCGGGCCATGGGCACCTCGACACCGACCGACGGCAAAGACGCGGACGCGGACGCGGGCCGCCGCACAACCACCGGGGCCGTGTGGTTCGCGCTCGCGCTCGTGTACGTGGTCTGGGGATCGACCTACCTCGGCATCCGGATCGCCGTCCAGACCATGCCGCCCTTCCTGTCCGCCGGGGCCCGCTTCGTCACCGCCGGTCTGGTGCTGGCCGGCGTCGTCGCCTGGCGGTACGGGCCCCGCGCGCTCAGGATCACGGCCGCGCAGGCCCGCTCCCTGGTGCTGGTCGGGCTGCTGCTGATCCTGGGCGGCAACGGCCTGGTGGTGCTGGCCGAGACCTCCGTCCCGTCCGGGCTGGCCGCGCTGCTGGTCGCGTCGGTGCCGATGTGGGTGGTGGTGCTGCGGGCGGCCACCGGGGACCGGCCGCCGCTGTGGACCCTGGCGGGGGTGCTGGTGGGCCTGGCCGGGCTGGCCGTGCTGACCAGCCCGGGGCTGAGCGGGGAGGTCCACCTGGGCGGGGTGCTGCTGGTGCTGGGCGCCGCGCTGCTGTGGTCGCTGGGCTCGTTCTCGGCCGGGCGGCTGCCGCTGCCGGACAACCCCTTCACCGGCTCCGCGTACCAGATGCTGGCGGGCGGGGCCGCCGGTGTGGTGGTGGGGCTGCTGCGCGGGGAGCATCACGGCCTGGACCCCGGCGCCTTCTCCGCCTCCTCGTGGGTGGCCCTGGGTTACCTCGTGCTGATCGGCTCGGTCGTCGGTTTCACGGCGTACGCGTGGCTGCTCCGGGCGGCGCCGCTGTCGCTGGTGGCCACGTACGCGTACGTCAATCCGGTGGTGGCCGTCGCGCTGGGCGCGCTGGTCCTGGACGAGCCGCTGACCCCGCCGATCGTGCTCGGCGGCGCGATCGTGGTGGCGGCGGTCGGCGTGGTCGTCGGCACCGAGCGCCGGAAGGAGTAGCCCGGTCCCGGACCTCGCGGCCGTTCAGCCCCGTGCGGCCCGCTCGTAGAGGGCCTTGGCCTTCTCGTCGTACAGCGCGGCCGTGGAGTCCACGTCCGTGTCCCCGCCGCTGAGCACCCCGATCAGCCGGCCCGGCTGCCCGGTGCCGCCGCGGTCGGCGATCCAGGGGCTGCCGCTGGTGCCGGTCCAGAAGCCCGAGCAGCTGATGTACAGCAGGTCGGGGTCGTCCACGTCGTGGCGGGTCTGGGTGGTGCAGGACACGGGCTTGTTCTGCGGGTTGTGCTCGGACTCCGGGTAGCCGATGACGGTGACCTCGCGCTCGTACCCGGAGGTCCAGTCGGGCGCGGGCGCCTCGCTCCTGCCGCCGACGGCGTCCTGCACGCTGCGGCCGTCCTCGTCGGGCTCGATGGTGAGGAAGGCGAAGTCGGCGGTGTCCTCGCCCCACTTCGTCCAGCGTTCGTCGACGTGGATCGAGCGGACCTTCCACACGCCGAGGGGCTGGGTGCCCGAGCCCTCTCCGGAGAAGGCGGGCGCGAAGGAGAGCTCGCCGATGGCGAGGCCGTCGTGGGCGACCTCGCCGGGCACGCCGTCCTCGCCCGCCGGGGCCACGCAGTGCGCGGCGGTCGCGACGACGTTGCCCTTGGGGCTGTCGACCACGCTCGCCGTGCACCAGTGCTCCCCGTTGGCCATGAGCACGCCGACGGTCGGGAAGGGGTGCACCGGCCGGTCGCCGGGCGCCTCCAGGAACGCGACGGCGCACACCATCGCGATCCCCGCGGCGACGGCGGCCGTCATCCCCTTCACCGTCGGGCTCATCGCACGGCGGGATCGGGTGTCGGTCCCTGCATCACCTTGCTGATCCACTCCAGGGAACCCTCCCTCATTCCTCGTACGTACGACTTTCCGTTGTGCTCACCATCCTGGATCACCTGGAGCCGGGTGTGCACGGGGCCCCTGCCGTACTCGCGCATGAACCGCTCGGCCAGGTCGCGGCCGCTCTCCTTGGTGCCGATCTGGAAGTTGATCCAGACGTCCGGACCACCCTCCTCGATCAGCTTCTCGGCGAGCTTCTCGGGGTTGTTCTCGTCCATGGCCTGCCGGTTCCCCTTCCACAGCGGGGAGTCGGGGACGAAGTCGACGCCGCTGGCGATCACCGCCTTGAAGCGCTCGGGGTACTTCAGGACGTGCTTGAAGGCGCCGAAACCGCCCGAGGAGGAGCCCATGAAGGCCCAGCCGTCGCGGGAGGTGAAGGTGCGGAAATTGGCCTTCGTGAAATCGGGGATGTCATCGGCCATCCAGGTGCCCATCTTCGGCTGGCCGGGGATGTCCGATCCGTCGAAGTGGTGCTTGGTGTCCGCGTTGATCACCGGCATGACGAGGATGAAGGGCAGGCTGGTGCCCGCCTTGACGCCGTCGATCACGGCCTGCTGGAGCCCGAGGCCGGGACCGGTGCCCCAGTAGTTCTTGGGGTAGCCGCGCCCGCCGGGCAGGGAGATCAGCACGGGGAAGGCGCTCTTGGCGTACCTCGGTTCGTCGTACTCCTTGGGCACCCACACCCACACGTCGCCCGTGAAGCCGGACTTCTGGCCGGTCAGGGTGGTCATCGCGATCTGCGTGCCGTCCGGCAGCCGGCTCGTGCGGGTGAACTCGGCCTTGGGGCCGGTGGGCATCTGCACCCCCGGGCGGATGTCCTCGGCGGTGGCCGACTCCTGGATCTTTCCGAAGGAGACCGGATCCCCTATGTCCGAGAAGAGGCCCGCCTTGTACGCCGCGCCGCCCCCGGCGGCGAGGGCGAGCGCGAGTCCGCCGCCGATCAGGATCTGGCGCCTGCGGGGGCGCCGGGGGCGACGGCCGCCCTTGGTCGTGGGGCCGCCGTCGCCTTGGTGGTCATACTGCACGGATTTGTTCCCGTTCCTTCTCCGGCGCCCTGGTTGGGCGCGGGTCGGACCGATTGGTCCCCCTTGACACCTGTACAGAGGTGTGAACGACCGTATGGGTTGCCTGGGACCGGGGCGACGTGGTGAGGGCCACGTGGCGCAGTCCGGCGACGGGTCGGGGGCGGGTCCTGTCTGCGGGAACGGGGACTTTCGAACGTACGGGGCAACGGTCGGCCGGCCGGGCGGCGGGCCGCGGCCGGGGGGGGCAGCCGGCCGCGGTCAGCCGGCCTCGGTCCTGGGGCCCTTCAGCACCTTGCTGATCCACTCCAGCGAGCCCTCCTTCATGCCGCGCACGTAGTGCCAGCCGTTGTGCTCGCCGTTCTGGATGTCGCGGATGGTGGTCTTGACCGGGCCCTTCCCGTACTGCTGCACGAACTGCGCCATCCGGTCCCTGCCGGACTCCTTCGTGCCGACCTGGAAGTTGATGTAGACGTCCGGGCCGCCGCCGGCGATCAGCTTCTCGGCGAGCTTCTCCGGGTTGTTGGCGTCCATCTCGGCCTGGTGGCCCTTCCAGAGCGGGGAGTCGGGGGTGATCTCGCCGCCGCTGGCGATCACGGCCTTGAACTTGTCCGGGTGCTGGAGGAGCGTCTTCATGCCGACGAAGGCGCCCGAGGAGGAGCCCATGAAGGCCCAGCCGTCGCGGGACGCGTACGTGCGGAAGTTGGCGCGGGCGAAGTCGGGGACGTCCTCGGCGATCCAGGTGCCCATCCTGGGCCGGCCGGGTATGTCGGCGCCGTCGTAGTAGTACTTGTTGTCGGGGTTGAGCACGGGCATGACCAGGACGAAGGGCAGGCTGGTGCCGGCCCGGACGCCCTCGGACACGGCCTTCTGGAGGCCGAGGCTGCGGTCGGCCCAGTAGTTGTCGGGGAAGCCGTTGCCGCCGGGGAGGGCTATGAGGACCGGGAAGGCGCTCTTGGCGTACTTCGGGTCCTCGTACTCCTTGGGGGTCCAGACCCAGACGTCGCCCTCGAACCCGGACTTGGCCCCGGCCACGCGGGTCCTGGCGATGACCGTGCCGTCGTCGAGCCTGGCGGTCTGGCGGAAGTCGGACCTCGGTCCGGCCGGCAGCCGCACGTCGGGGTCGCCGCTGGGCGTGGGCGCCGCGGAGGGCTCCGCCCGCTTCGCACCCGGATGGTCGGGGGCCGGGGCCGAGGGGGCCGAAGCCGAGGGGGCCGGGGCGGGGCCGGCGAAGTCGGCGGCCCGGCCGTCGCCGGAGGTCCAGCCCTTCTCGTGGGCGGCGAAACCGCCCGCACCGAGCAGGACTGCGCCGACGACGCCCACGCCGGTCCACGTCGCGCGCCGGGACCTCCTGCGGCCCTGCCCCGGCTCGGGCGTACGGCCGGACGACTGCTGCGGGTGATCATGCACGGACTTCGCTCCGAACGGTCGGGCCCGCCCCGGGCGGGGCGGGGCGGGTGGACGTCCCCCTCCTGCTGACGCTCGGATCCCGCGGGCGGTTCACCTCAGGGTGTCGAGCACCTCGGCGCACCGCCCCAGCAGCTCGATGAGCTGCGTCCGCTCCTCGTCCGTGAGGGCGGCGGCGAGGGCGGTCTCGACGCGGACGGCCCCGGTGTCGGCCAGCTCCATCGCGGCGCGGCCCGCCGGCGTGAGCCGGGTCTCCAGCACGTTGCGGTGCCACTCGTGGGGGGTCCGCTCGATGAGGCCGCGCTCGTGGAGGTTCTTCAGGACGGTGTTCATGGTGGGGGGCGTCACCCCGCAGAGCCGGGCGAGGGCGGCCGCCGAGATGCCCGGCTTCTCGGCGAGCCAGAGCAGGGCGGCGTACTGCGGAACCGTTACTGCCGCCGGCTTGCACGCGGCGTTCTTCGCCGCGAGGAGCGCCTGCTCGGCGCGTTTGATGTGCGCGCCGATGCGTTCCTCGGGAGGCATGGAGGTCATTGCGGCATCCTACGACCCTTGCCAGGCATTAGAACTCTAACTACTCTACGAGCACGCTGATCAAGAAGGGCTCTTCCATGCGCATGCTCTCTCACACCCTCACCACCGCGGCGGCCGTCACCCTGGCCGCGGCCCTGACCACGGGCGCCGCCCCCGCGCCCGTGCCCTCCGCCTCCTCCGCCTCCTCCGTCGGAACGGCGTTCACCCTCCCCGGCTCGAAGGTCTACCCGGAAGGCATAGCCTCCGACCCCCGCACCGGCACGGTGTACGTCGGCTCGTACGCGGACGGCACGGTGTACCGCGCCCGCCCGGGGGCCCGTACCGCCGAGGTGTTCCTCCCCTCCGGCACCGACGGCCGGCGCACGGCGAACGGGCTGCGCGTCGACGCGCGGGGCCGCCTGTGGGTCACGGACTCCACGGCCGGGGTGTCCGTGTACGACACGGCGACGGGCGCGCGCCTGGCCCGCTTCGAGGTGGACCCCGCCGTCCCGCACTTCGTCAACGACCTGGTCGTCACCCCGGACGGCACCGCCTACCTGACGGACAGCGTCCGCGCGGTGGTCTACCGGGTCACCCCCGCGCAGCTGCGCGCCGGCTCCGGCCCGCTGGAGGTGGCGTACGACCTGGGCCGGCACATCACCCCGCCGCCGCCCGGCCGCTTCACGCTCAACGGCATCACCGCCGACCGGGACGGCCGCTACCTGCTGACCGTCGACATGACCGCGGGCGAACTCCACCGCGTCGACCTGCGCACCGGCGCCCTGAGCCGGGTCGCCCTGACGGGCGGCGACCTCAAGGCCGCCGACGGCATCCAGCTCTCCCCCACCGGCACCCTCCGGGCGGTCCACAACGTCACCAACACCCTGACCCGCTGGCAGCTCACCCCCGACGGCACCCGCGCCCGCCTGACCCGCACCCTCACGGACCCGTCGCTCCAGATCCCCACCACCTTGTCCCACACCCCGGGCCGCACCCTGGTGGTCCGCTCCCAGTTCGACAAGGGCGGCCCCCTCACCCCCTCGACGGGCACCCCCACCACGTTCTCGGTGGCCGCGGTCCGGGGCCTGTGACGCACGACGGCGGTCGGCCCGGTCAGAGCCCGGTCAGGTGTTCCGGGCGGACCGGGGTCCTGTCGAGCTCCAGCCCCGTGGCGTTGCGGATGGCCGCCAGGACCGCCGGGGTGGAGGACAGGGTCGGCGCCTCGCCGATGCCGCGGACGCCGTACGGGGCCTCGGGGTCGGCCAGTTCGAGGTAGTCGACCGGGATCGTCGGGGTGTCCAGGATCGTCGGGAGCAGGTAGTCCGTGAAGGAGGGGTTGCGCACCTTCGCGGTCTTCGGGTCCACGATGATCTCCTCCATCACGGCGACGCCCAGCCCCTGGACGGTGCCGCCCTGGATCTGGCCGATGACGGACAGCGGGTTGAGGGCCTTGCCCACGTCCTGGGCGACCGCCAGCTCCACGACCTTGACCAGGCCGAGCTCGGTGTCCACCTCCACCACGGCCCGGTGCGCGGCGAAGGCGTACTGCACGTGCCCCTTGCCCTGGCCGGTGACCCGGTCGAAGGGCTCGGTGGGGAAGTGCCGCCACTCCGCCTCGACCTCGACGGCCTCGTCCTCCAGGATGTCGGCCAGGGCCGCGAGGACCTCCCCGCCCGCGGTGACCACCTTGCCGCCCTCCAGCAGCAGCCCGTCGGACGCCCACGCCGGCTGCCGCGCGCCGAACTTGCGCCGGCCGATCTCCAGGACCTTCTCCCGGACGAGCTCGCAGGAGTTCTTCACCGACCCGCCGGTCATGTACGTCTGGCGGCCCGCGGAGGTCGAACCCGCCGAGCCCACCTGGGTGTCGGCGGGGTGGATGGTGACCTGCTGCACGCCGAGTTCGGTACGGGCGATCTGCGCGTGGATGGTGACACCGCCCTGGCCGACCTCCGCCATGGCCGTGTGGACCATCGCGACGGGCTCGCCGCCCACGACCTCCAGCCGCACCCTGGCCGTCGAGTAGTCGTCGAACCCCTCCGAGAAGGCGACGTTCTTGATGCCGACCGCGTAGCCGACGCCGCGGACGACGCCCTCGCCGTGCGTGGTGTTCGACAGGCCGCCCGGCAGCGCGCGCAGGTCGGCCGGGCCGCCGGCGGTCTCCCACTGGCGCAGGGGCGGCAGCGGGCGCTCCTTGACCATGCGCAGCAGTTCGGCGACCGGGGCGGGGTGGTGCACGACCTGCCCGGTGGGCATGACCGTGCCCTGCTCCATCGCGTTGAGCTGGCGGAACTTCACGGGGTCCATGCCCAGTTCGGCGGCGAGCTTGTCCATCTGGGCCTCGTACGCGAAGCAGGCCTGGACGGCGCCGAAGCCGCGCATCGCGCCGCAGGGCGGGTTGTTGGTGTAGAGGCCGACGGCCAGGATGTCGACGTCGTCGATGACGTACGGGCCCGCCGAGAGGGACGCGGCGTTGCCGACGACCGAGGCCGTGGAGGAGGCGTACGCGCCGCCGTCGAGGACGATCCTGCAGCGCATGTGCGTCAGCTTGCCGTCGCGCGTGGCGCCGTGCTCGTAGTACAGCTTCGCCGGGTGGCGGTGGACGTGGCCGAAGAAGGACTCGAAGCGGTTGTAGACCATCTTCACCGGCTTGCCCGTGCGCAGCGCGAGCACGGAGGCGAGGATCTGCATGGAGATGTCCTCGCGGCCGCCGAACGCGCCGCCGACGCCGGCCATCGTCATCCGGACCTTCTCCTCGGGCAGGCCGAGGACGGGCGCGATCTGCTTGAGGTCCGAGTGCAGCCACTGGGTGGCGACGTAGAGGTCGACCCCGCCGTCCTCGGAGGGGACGGCGAGGCCGGACTCGGGGCCGAGGAAGGCCTGGTCCTGCATGCCGAAGGTGTACTCGCCGGTGACGATGACGTCGGCCCGCGCGGCGGCCGCGTCGGCGTCGCCGCGGACGATCGGCTGGTGGTGGACGACGTTGGGGTGCGGGACGTGTGCCGCGTGGTGGTCGTCGCGGTTCTCGTGGACGAGCACGGCGTCCGGGGCGAGCGCGGAGGCCTCGTCGGTGACGAGCGGCAGCTCCCGGTACTCGATCCTGATCTTCGCGGCGGCGCGGCGGGCGGTCTCGGGGTGGTCGGCGGCGACCAGGGCGACCGGCTCGCCGTGGTGGCGGACCTTGCCGTGGGCGAGGACCGGGGTGTCCTGGAACTCCATGCCGTAGTACTTCACCGGGGCCGGGAGGTCGTCGTACGTCATGACCGCGTGGACGCCGGGCACGGCCAGGGCCTCGGCGACGTCGACGGAGACGATCTCGGCGTGTGCGACCGTGGAGCGCAGGGTCTGGCCCCACAGCATGTCCTCGTGCCACATGTCCGAGGAGTACGCGAACTCGCCGGTCACCTTCAGGGTGCCGTCCGGGCGCAGCGTCGACTCGCCGATGCCGCCCCTGGTCCGGGAGCCCTGGGTGACGTTGGTGGGGATACCGCTGGTGGTGCCGGCCATGTTCGGACCGCCTCTCTCTGCGTGACGTACCGCGCCGTTACCGCGACCCCCGTGCGCGGCATCCGGCTCCGCGTGGCCCGCGACGCCGCCGGCCACGCGGAGCAGTACACACAGCGGCCCGGGGGGCGGGGCAGTCACCGATCGCTCAGAACCGCCCGCTCCGCCGCCTGTGGAGGACGGTGCTTTCACACCGCGGCACGCCTGTGAACTGGGGTGATCCGCGTAGGGCAGGGGCCGCGGCGTCCGTGAGAGGGTGACGGCCATGCGGCTGCGTGAACTCCTGGACACCGACGAGCTGGGGCTGCTGCTGCTCGTGGGCGCGGACGCCGGCGACGAGGTGCTCGACCGTGCCGTCCGGGCCGTCCCGGTCATCGACCTGGCCGACCCCGGGCGGTTCCTCTCCGGCGGGGAGCTCGTCCTGACCGGGCTGGCCTGGTGGCGGGGGGACGGGGACGCCGAGCCGTTCGTCCGCGTCCTCGCGCGGGCGGGCGTCACGGCCCTGGCCGCGGGGGAGGTCGAGCACCGGCTCGTCCCGCACGACCTCGTACGGGCCTGCCGGCGGCATGGGCTGCCGCTCCTCGCGGTGCCGCCGGAGACCTCGTTCGCCGCGGTCACAGGACACGTGCTGCACCGCCTGCACCGCCGGGAGGCCGCCAGTCTCGCCGCCGTGGTCGAACGCCACCGGAGGCTCCTCGCCGACCGGGCCGCCCCGGCTTCCGTGCTGGAACTCCTGCGGCACAGCCTCGGCCTCCACGTGCGCGTCCTGTCCGCGACCGGGCGCCAGATCGCCGGGGCGCACCCGCCGCCGCACCCGAAGACGGCGGCGGCGCTGGCCGCGCGCTACCTCGCGGCGCGCCGGGCGGGCGAGCGGGCCCCGCACCGGGTCGTGGTCGGGGAGCGCCCGTACTCCCTGCTGCCGGTGGCCGGCCCGGCCGGGCCGGCCTCGGAGCTGGGCGACTGGCTGATGGTGGTGGAGGCCGACGTCTCCCGGTGGCCCGCGGCGGACACGGAGCTCCTGGACCGGGTCGAAGAGCTGCTCGGCGACGCGCGGTGCGCGCACGAGGCGGCGAAGGCGGCCCTGCGCGACCTGGCCGGCCGCTCCCTGGAGCTGGTGCGCGGCGACGTCCCGGCCGAGGAGATCCCCGTACGGCTGCGCAGTACGGCGCAGTCCGTCGTCAGCGGGGTGGGCCACTGGCCGCGCTGCCAGTACGTGGTGGCGGACGGGGTCCCGGCGGGGGCCCTGCGCGTCCTGCTGGAGGAGGCCCTGGTCGAGCCGGACGGCCCGGTTCCGGTGTCACCGTCCGACATCGCCGCCACCGTCGAGGGCGACCGGGCGGTGCTCATGGTCCTGATGCCCGAGCCGGCGCCGGGCGTCGACCACGCCGCCCTCCAGCGCCGGCTCGCGGCGGCCCTCGCCCGCTGGCTCGGCCCGGCCGAGACGGTGTCCGTCGGGCTCAGCTCTCCCGTGGGCGGCCCCGGCGACGCCCGCCGTGCGCTGGACGAGGCCCACGACGCGCTGCGGGTCGCGCGGGAGGCCCCGGGCCGGGTGAGCGTGCGCGGCCCCGGCGACCTGACCGCGCACGTCCTCTCGCTGCTGCCCCTGATCCCGGCCGACGCCCGCCGGGCCTTCGCCGCCCGCCACCTCGGGCCGCTGCGGGACCACGACCTCCGGCACCGGACGGACCTGCTGGGCACCCTGGAGGCGTTCCTGGCCTGTGACGCGTCCTGGACCAGGACGGCGGCCAGGCTGCACCTGCACGTGAACTCGCTGCGCCACCGCATCACCCGCATCGAGCGGCTGACGGGCACCGACCTGAACCGGCTGGAAACCCGGCTGGACTTCTTCGCCGCCCTGCGGGCGCAGTGAACCGGATCCGGCGGCAGGGCCCGTCGGGCGGCGGCCCGTCAGGCGGCGGCCACGCGCAGGACCACCGACAGGGAGCTGACGACCAGCAGGCCGAGGACGACCCGGCGGAAGCGCTCGGCGTTCAGGCGGTGGAAGACCTTCTCGCCGGCGAATATCCCGATGAACAGGGCCGGTACCCCGACGAGGAGCATCTGCCCGACGGTCGCGGTGAGCTGGCCGCTGATGCCGAAGCCGACGAGCGCGGCCAGGCTGGTGCCGGAGAACACCACGCCCAGGGTGGCCCGCTGGACGCGGGGTTCCAGGCGCATGCTCTGGAAGGCGGCGACCATCGGCGGGCCGTCTATGCCGGTGGCGGCGAAGGAGGCTCCGGAGAACAGGCCCACGGCCATCACCATCTTCAGTCCGCCGCCCAGGGTGATCTTCCGCCACACGATGAACGTGCCCAGCAGGACCACCGCGGTGATGACGAACAGCAGCACCCGGGAGGAGAGCGTGGCCAGCAGCCACACCCCGAACGGCACGCCGGCCAGCCCGGACAGCAGGGTGGCCGTCATCAGGCGGCGGTCGACGTGACGCCAGTCGCGTACGGCTATCCACAGGCTGAGCGGGGCGGCCATGATCCCGGCCACCACCACCGCGCTCGCCGGGTCGATGAGCAGGGCCAGGGGCGGGACGGCCACCAGCGAGAAGCCGAAGCCCGCCGTGGTGCGTACGACGGATGCGGCGGCCAGCACCAGGAAGGCGCCGAAGAGGATCAACATGGGGCAGGTGTCTCCAGGTCGGGCGGCGCGGTTCAGACGACGGGGTTGGTGAGCTCGCCGATCCCCTCGACGGAGACCGTCACCAGGTCGCCGCGCCGCAGCGGCCCGACACCCGCCGGGGTGCCGGTGAGTACCACGTCACCGGGGTGCAGGGTCATGGCGGAACTGATGTGGCTGATCAGCCGGTCGACGGGGTGCACCATACGGGAGCTGTTGCCGTCCTGGCGGACCTCTCCGTTGACCGTGGCCCGGACCGCGAGCGCGCGGGGGTCGAGTTCGGTCTCCACCCAGGGGCCGAGGGGGCAGAAGGTGTCCGAGCCCTTGGCCCGCCACCACTGCCGGTCCGGCCCCTGGAGGTCGCGGGCGGTGACGTCGTTGGCGCAGGTGTAGCCGAGGAGGTGGTCGGCCACCTCCTCCGGCTTCAGGTCGCGGCAGGTCTTGCCGATCACCGCGGCGAGCTCGGCCTCGTGGTGGAGCTCGTCGGTGTAGGAGGGCTTGACGACGGCCTCGCCGGGCCCGATGACGGCGCTGCCCGGCATGAGGAAGACGAGCGGCTCCTCGGGCACCTCGTTGCCGAGCTCCGCGGCGTGCTCGGCGTAGTTCCGGCCGATGGCGAGGACCTTCCCCGGCGTGACGGGGGCGAGCAGCCGCACCTCGGCGAGGGGGACGCGGGGCGCGTCCGCGGACACGTCCAGGGGGCCGAAGGGGCCGTGGACGAGGGGTACGACCTCGTCGTCGGCGAGGAGTCCGTAGCGGATCGTGCCCGCCTTCTCGAACCTTACGATGCGCATGGTCCACTTCCGTTCTGGGGGTTCTTGCCGGGGGTGTTGCCCGGCAGGGCGCGCAGCAGCAGCTCCGCGAGGTGTTCGGGACGGCGCGAGCCCTCCTGGGAGATCTGCGTACGGCAGGAGAAGCCGTCGGCGACCACGGCGGTGTCCGGCCCGGCGGCCCGCAGCTTCGGGTAGAGCTCGCGCTCGGCGGCGCCCTGGGAGACGTCCCAGTGCCCCGGTTCGTAGCCGAAGTTGCCCGCCATGCCGCAGCAGCCCGCGGAGACCACGTCGGCGGTGACGCCGAGCCGGCGCAGCACCTCGGTCTCCGGACCGTGGCCGTGGCCCGCCTCCTGGTGGCAGTGCGGCTGCATCACGGCGTCCTGGTCGAGCGTCCCGAACGGCCAGGGGCCCTCGTGCTCCGCGACCACTTCGGCGAGGGTGCGCACCTGCCGGGAGAGCCTGCGCACGACGGGCGAGTCGGGCAGCAGTTCGGCGGCCTCCTCGCGCAGGGTCTGCGTGCAGGAGGGTTCCAGCCCGATCACGGTCCGGCCCGCTTCGAGGTGCTCGCGCAGGGCGCCCACCGAGCGGCCGAGGACGGCGCGGGCGGCGCCGAGCTGGCCGGTGGAGTGCCAGGTCAGGCCGCAGCAGACGGGGCCGTCGGGCAGGACGACCTCGTATCCCATGGCTTCCAGGACCCGGGTGGCGGCCTGGGCTCCGCGGGGGTCGAGGAGGTTGCTGAAGGTGTCGGGCCACAGGACGACCGTGCCCGAGGCGCCCGGCTCGGCGGCGGCCGGGGCGGAGGCGGCCGCGGGGGCCGGCTTGCGGTAGTGGAACCACTGCCTGAAGGTCTGGGACGGCAGTGCCACCAGGGGCCGGCGGGTCTCCAGCCCGGCCAGGGCGCTCAGCCGGGCGGCGACGGGCGCGCGCCGCGTCAGCCGGTTGAGCGTACGGGGGGCCAGGGAGGCGACCCGGGCGAGCACCGGGAGCCAGCCGAGGGTGTAGTGGGCGCGGGGCCTGAGCCGTCCCTCGTAGTGCTTGCTGAGGAACTCCGACTTGTACGCGGCCATGTCGACGTTGACCGAGCAGTCGCTCTTGCAGGCCTTGCAGGAGAAGCAGAGGTCGAGGGCTTCCAGGACCTCGGTGGAGCGGTAGCCGTCGGTGATCGTCTCGCCGCGCAGCATCTCGCTCAGCACCCGGGCGCGGCCGCGGGTGGAGTGCACCTCGTCGCGGGTGACCTGGTAGGACGGGCACATGTGGCCGGTGTCGTTGCGGCAGCTGCCGACGCCCGTGCAGCGGTGCACGGCGTTGGTGAGCGAGCCCTGGTCGGCGCCGAAGCGCTGGACCAGGGGCAGTTCGTTGCGGTCGCGGCCCGGTCCGGGGCGGATGTCGGCGTCGAAGGGTGCCGGGTCCACGATGATGCCGGGGTTGAGCAGGTTGCGGGGGTCCCAGATCTCCTTGAACGCGGCGAAGGCGCCCATGAGTTCGGGCGAGTACGTACGGGCCAGCAGCTCGGAGCGGGCACGGCCGTCGCCGTGCTCGCCGGAGGCGCAGCCGCCGTGCGCGACGACGAGGTCGCCGGCGGCCGTGATGAACTCGCGGTAGGCGGCGATGCCCTGTTCGGTGCCGAGTTCCCAGTCGACGCGTACGTGCAGGCAGCCCTCGCCGAAGTGCCCGGTGATGGTGCCGGTCCGTTCGTGTTCCGCCATGAGGGCGTGCAGGTCCTTCAGGTATCCGGAGAGCCGTTCCGGCGGGACGGCGGAGTCCTCCCAGCCGGGCCAGGCCTGGCGGCCGTCGGCCATGCGGGTGGCGATGCCGGCGCCGTTGCGGCGGATGGACCAGATGGCGGCGGTCTGCTCGGCGTCGGCGGTGACGAAGCTGGTGGCCCCGGTCCCGCGGGCGAGGCGTTCGGCGTTGGCGATCGCGTCGGCCTCGCCGGTGCCCTCGATCTCGCAGTACAGCCAGGCCTCGCCGCGCGGGAGCAGGTCGATGCCGGGGGCGCGGCCGCCGCGCGAGCGCAGCGCCTCGACGAGGGGTGCGTCCAGCCCCTCCACGGTCAGCGCGCCGGCCTTGGCCAGGGAGGCGCCGCAGTCGGCGGCCGCGTAGACGTCGGGGAAGCCGAGGACGAGGAGCACCCGGGCGGCCGGCAGCGGGGTGAGGGCGATCTTCGCGCCGAGCAGGACTCCGCAGGTGCCCTCGGTGCCCACGAGCGAGCGGGCGACGTGGAAGCCCTTCTCGGGCAGCAGGGCGCCCAGCCCGTACCCGGACACCTGGCGGCCGAAGCGGCCGAGTTCGGTGCGCAGCGGTGCGAGGTGGTGGTCGCGCAGCCGCTTGAGACGGCGGTCGATGTCGGCGTCGCCGCTGGAGCCGCGGCCGGCGTGGATCCGGCGGCCGTCGGCGAGGAGCAGGTCGACCTCCTGGGTGATGTCGGCGGTGGTGCCCCAGGCCACCGAGTGGGCGCCGCAGGCGTGGTTGCCGATCATTCCGCCGATGGTGCAGCGGGAGTACGTGGAGGGGTCGGGTCCGACGGTGAGGCCGTGGGCGGCGGCCCGGTCCCGGAGGGTGCCGAGGACGACGCCGGGCTGGACGGTGGCGGTGCGGGCCTCCGGGTCGAGTTCGTCGATGCGGTTCATGTACCGGGAGAAGTCGAGGATCAGCCCGGTGCCGATGGAGTTTCCGGCGATGGAGGTGCCGCCGCCCCGGCAGGTGATGCCGACGCCTTGTTCGGTGGCGATGCCCACGGCGACGGCCACCTGCTCCTCGTCCCGGGGCTCCAGCACCGCGGTCGGCATGACGCGGTAGATCGAGGCGTCGGAGGTGTAGGCGGTTCGGGTCCGCACGTCGGTGCGGGCGGCGGGCAGCCGTGACTGGAGGTGCCTGGTGAAGTCGTTCATGGCGTCTTTCCCGGGTGGCGGGGCGGGGCGGCGGCGGTCGGGGGTGGGGTCGGTCAGCCGGCGGAGCCGTCGGCCGGGAGCGGGAAGTAGTCGATCAGCAGCATGTCGCGGACGCCTTGGCGCACCCCGGAGGCCGGCTCGATGGCGGAGACTCCGTGGAAGACCCTGCGGTCGTCGATCACGATCGACTCGAACCGCCGGAGCAGCGTGGTGCTGTGGAGGGGGCGGCGGTCGCGGTCGTACAGCTGCGATTCGCCCCCTACGACGTCGGTGCGGCGCATCAGGACCTGCGCCACGTAGTGGTGGCCGTCCTCGTGCACGCCCTCGGGGGCCGGGAGGCCCTTGGCGTCGCGGGTCGCGGTGATGCGGATCTGGTGGACGCCGACCCCGGTGGTGGCCGGGTCCAGGTCGCCGGGCACCCGCTCGGCGAAGAACCGGATGAGGGTGTGCAGTACTCCGCCGGCGGCCACCTCATCGGCCAGCGGGGGGAAGTGCCGGTCGACGCCGCCGTGCAGGGAGTTCACCTCGGCGGACTGGTGGAAGGCGCGCGGCGGGTCCTGCACGATTTCCCCGCCGGAGAAGTGGAAGAGGCCGTGACGGCGGCGGCGGTAGTCCGCGCCGTCCTTCATGTAGGCGTCGACGGGCATTTCCTCCCAGGACTCCAGGAAGAGCTTGATCTCGCTCGCCGTGTGGGCGTCCAGGGCCTGCCCCAACTCCTCGTCCGAGAAGTACCTGTAGGGAGGGTTGATATCAGCGGCCGGACCCTGAGAACGTATTGCCTCGGTCGTCACCACGAACTCCTTTTATCGGTTGCTTCGACATTGCCGCGATGAATGCGACAACACCGATGCTGGCCGCAGGGGAGTACCCGGACAAGTCCGGATACCGGTTCGGAAACCTGCACCGCAGGAACACGCGGAAGAATCGGAATCACACCCTCCGACCGAATTCACATCCCACCCGAAGATGTGACCAAAGGCTCCAGTCGGCCCCGAGGTTGGCCGGATTTGGGGCAACTAGCCTGGGCGGGAGCGCCAGTTGCCAGCATGGGGGAACTCCCGATGACGCCTACGTTCGGTACACCTCTCGAATCACTCCGGTCCCAGGACATTCAGCTCTACCGAGAGCTGCTCGCGCAGGATTCGGCATCCCACCCGCCTGCGGCTCCTGATTCCGCCGACGGGGAGCGGTCCCCCGCAGCCCGCGAGGATTCACTGGAAAGGCTCCTCTCCTCCGGCCTCGCGGTTCCGGACTCCCGGAGCAGCAGCGGCTTCGTTCCCGTGAATCCCGAGACGATCGGCAGCCACGTCGTGGCCGAGATCCTGGAGAACTCCGCCCGCTCGGCGCTCAACCTGCTGCGACTCCGGGACGAATTGGGTCCGGTGGTCGCCGAATACCGGAACAGCCGGCTGCGGAACACCTACGGGTACGTGACGCACACCGACCACCCGAACATCAACGCCGCCATCCGGCTGGCGGCCCGGGAATGCCGCTTCGAGGTGCTCACCTCACAGCCCGGCGGGGGCAGGTCCGAAGCCGTCCTCAGCGAGTCGCTGCCCGCCACGCTGGAGATGCTGGACCGCGGGGTGCGGATGAGGACGATCTACCAGCACAACGCGCGCTCCAGCGCGGCGACGCGCGCCTTCGTGCACACCGTCCAGCAGCGCGGCGCCCAGGTGGCCACGCTGGACGAGAACTTCGACCGGCTGATCGTCTTCGACAGGACGGTGGCGTTCATCCCCGAGGACGACGACGACCGGGTGGCCGCGGAGATCCGTGCTCCGGCCGTGGTCTCGTTCCTCACGGCCCTCTTCGAACGCTCGTGGACCCGGGCCGTCCCCTTCACCCCGCCCGGCCGCGACCGGGCCACGACCCGCATCACCGACGACCTGGAACGGGCCATCATGCGGCACATCGTCGCCGGTGACACCGACTCGGTGACCGCCGCGCGGCTCGGCATCAGCGTGCGCCGCTGCCAGGAGTACGTGGCGCGGATGTCCGCGCGCCTGGGCAGCCGCAGCCGGGCCCAACTGGGCTACCTGATAGCCAAGTCGGCACTGCTCGACGGCTCCCCCGAGGAGCCGGCCCCCGCTTAGGCGGGCCCGGTGACGCCCCACCCGATGTCGTCGGCCGACGGGGAGATCGGGGCCGCGGCGGGAGCGGGGACGACGGCGAAGCGGTACATGATGCCTCTCAGGGATGCCGAACCGGAGTGGACTGGACTGGACTGGTACTGCCATGTTCACGCGGCGCCCCTCGCCCCCTCAACATCTCGAGGGGGTGGTGAACCCGCACTGCGGGAACACGCAGGGGCACGCGTCAGACGGGCGGCAGCAGGTCGCTCCCGCTGACGGTGTACGCCAGCGGCGGGTAGGCGAAGCCCGTCTCGTCGTTCTCCCGCCTCCGCAGCCGGTAGAACTCGTGCGCCTGCTCCTCGTCGGCCTGCGTCAGGCGCGCGCCCTCCGGCAGGTACGCGTGCCCGTCGCGGAACCGCACGGAGGTCTTCGAGGTCCGGAAGGTCACGCCCAGCCACTGGTTGTCCGCCGCCGGGGCGGGCGCCTCCAGCACGATCCTGTGCTTGAACCGCCGGTTCGTGTCGAGGGAGAACGCGACGACGCCGTTGTGGACGAGGGGTATCCCGAACCCCTGCCCGCCGGACTCCTTCGACTCGAACAGCAGCTTCCGGGGCGGCCCCGCCTCGGGACGTTCGTAGCAGGAGAAGACGGCGATGAACGAGCCGTCGGCCAGGTCGAGGGCCTGGTCGGAATGGGCCCCCATGGTCCGGTAGGCGTTCGTGTACCTCTCGACGAGGGCGTTGTCGAAGCCGGCCGGGAGCGCCAGGAGCTCCCGGACCCGCCGCGCCAGCCGTTCGTGCACCGGCCGGAAGCGCTGCGCCGGGCTGCCGTACCGGGTGGTGGTGCGTACGAGGGGCACCGCGCCCGCACCGTCGACCCTGGTGAGCACGGCGCCCCGCCGCCCCTTCCCCAGCTCCTCCCACCGCACCGACGCGGACAGCTCCGCGAAGAGGTCCTCCCCGGCCGGCAGGGCACGCGTGAGGATCTCGTCCGGGACCCTAGGTCCGAGGGGCAACGTAGTCTCCCGCGTTCATGCTGAAGAGGAACCCGTCGCCGTAGTCGACGGCGGACGTGCTCCTGTTCTCCTCGGCGTACAGCCTGCGCAGCTCGTCCATGCCCTCGGGCGTGGGCGGTCCCAGCCGCACCAGCCCGCCGGGCTTCTTCAGGAACGTGGCCCCGTCCCGGTGGACCGCTTCGGTGCTCGAACAGCGCACCACGTACCCCAGCCGGGTCGGCAGCAGCCCGGCGTCCAGCGCCGAGGGCCGGATCTCGTGCGTGTACAGGCGGTTGGTGGACAGCGGCACGAAGAACACCGAGCCGGGATGGAGGGTCACGCTGAACTCCTCGGGCAGCGCGGCCGCACCGCCTTCTCCTGCCGGGTCCTTGAGGCGGAACCGGAGCCTGGTCAGCCCGCTGACCCCGTTCACGCCCCGGTCGAAGGGGTCCCCGTCCAGGGGCTCCAGCCGGTCGAGCCCGTCGTAGAAGGTGCAGAAGGCCATGACGCCGTCGGCCGGCATGTCCTTGGTCTTGTCGGCGTGGGCCGAGATCCGGGCCTTGGACTGCTTGCGCCCTTCCACGGCGGGGGTGTTGTGGTAGATCTGCGCGAGGACGTGGTTCAGCGGCCCGTGGCCCCGGAACACGGTCGCGGCCTCGCGGTTCAGGGCGTCCACGATCTCCGTGTCGGTCGGGCCGAAGCCCTCGGTCGGCCCGGAGAGGTTCGTGGAGCAGCGCAGCAGCCGGAAGTGCAGCTCCTCGCCCTCCCGCGTGACGGGCGTCAGGTAGATCCCGCTGCGGTGGGCCGTCCCGGGCTTGGTGGACTCCGTCAGCGACTGGAACTCGTGCTCCGCGCGGATCCGTCCGAAGTGGCGGTCCCCGGGCTCGAAGAACCGCGGGTAGTACACCCCGGCCCCGTGCACCCGGACGGGAACCCGCCCGAGCCCGACGGTGGTCCACCCCTCGCCGCCGCCCTCGCGGCGCCCGTGCGCCGGCTCCCCCACGACGAACACCCGCTCCGCCCGCTCCAGCCGCCGGGCACTGACGGCGGCCGGGTCCCCGCACAGGTAGACGCTCTTCCCGGCCAGGTCGAGCCCCCCGGCCCCGAGCTCCCCGGGCGTGACCACGGCCCCGAAGAACCCCCCGACCGGATCCTCGGCCGCGACCAGGACGTTCCCCGCGTCATCGATACGGGCCCCTGCCGCTCCCGCCGTGCTCATCAACGGTCCCCCCGTCCGCCGGCTCCAAGCCGATCACTGTACCTCCGCACCCCGCACACGCGACCGGGACCGCCGCGGGCCGCTAACGTGAAGCCGCGCCCGCCGGGATCTTCCGCGGCACCCTCAAGCGCCCGGTGCCCTTCGCGATCAGCCTGGACCTCGACGGGCTCACACCGCCGCGCACCTGAAAGAAGGGGCCGGACTCACGGGAGTCCGGCCCCTTCCCCACCGCGCGTTCGACCAGCGGCTACACGTTGAAGCGGAATGTCTGAAGCCAGATCCTGACCTGCGGTGGAGCCCCATTCAGGGCTCTGACCTGGCATTTCCTCGTTGGCATGCGTTGGCTGCCGACGGCCGTTTACGGGCGTCCTGCGGACTGGCTGCGGACTGGCCGAGTACGCCGAGGCAGAGAAATCCATGGCGCAGCAGCGGGACCTGCAACGAGACTGCGCAGGTGAGCGACTCCTACCCCTGTCCATGCTGCGGGCACCGCGTTCTGGACGCCATGCCCGGCTCGTACGAGATCTGCCCGGTCTGCTTCTGGGAGGACGACGGGGTCCAGTTCCGCTGGCCGACCATGGACGGCGGAGCGAACAAGGTCTCCCTGATCGAGGCCCAGCGGAACTACCAGGACTTCGGCGCCTGCGACCAGCACGGCCAGCAGTACGTCCGCCCTCCGGCCAAGGACGAGCCGCTCGACCCCACCTGGCGCCCCATCGACCTGACGCGCGATTCCTTCGAGGACTGGGGAGCCGAGGACCGCATCCCGTGGCCCGATGACCGCGGTTCTCTGCTGGTGGCTCCCCACCTTCTGGCACCGCGACCGCCCGGCATCATGACATCGCGCATCGAGAGACTCGTCCAGCAGCTCGACGGCGATGCCGGCGCGTCCTACGACGCCCGCGCGGAACTGATCTGGCTCGGTTCTGCCGCCATCCCCGCCATCATCGACGGCCTGCCCTCCCTCGGCGGCTTCGGGCAGCTAACCGCCATCGAGGTCTTCCAGGAGGTGAGCGACCCACGCTGTGGCCCCGCCCTCATCGGACTGCTGGACAGCGACAACCCGACCGTCCGCGAATGGGCAGCTGTGGCCCTGGCGAGCCTGGAGATCGACGGCGCAGCCGAGCCCCTGCGCCGCGCCTACCGCGCCTGCCTGGAACGGGCCACCCCGCCGGACTGGACCGAGCCTGACGGCATCCGCTGGGCGATGACGGCACTCGGCGCCCGCAGCCCCGTCGTCCCATCCCTGACCGCCCGCCTGCGCACCGATACCCCAGCGGACAGCCCCGGCTGGCCCTCTGCCCATTTCACGGCGATCATCAACGACCTGGCCGACCACGCCCAGCTGATTCTCTACTCCCAGTTCTGGCGGGTGGACGCCGGCCGCACGTACTGCGTCTCCGGCACCGGCCTCGACTGGCAGCTCGACTGGAGCGCGCCCTGGGAGCACCTGGTCGAAGAGGCCCGCACCTGGTCCCTCCTGGAAGCTACCGAAGCGCCTGTCGGCGAGGACATCTTCGTCGCCCCCACCTGGATCGACCGCACCGACCTGCACCCGGAGAGGTAAACCCATGCCGTTCCAGCACCCCAAGGAGACCGGCTACGGCCACGTGATCGAGCGGTACGTGACGAGGAAGGACTCGGACCACCCGCGCTACCTCGAACTGGGCAGCCGCCGTGTCCTGCGACCCGGGTGGCCTCACGCCGAACGGTTCACCCGCCACCTGATCGACGACGCCGCCGCAATCACCGACGCCGAGCTGGAAGCCCTCCTCGCCTACGAATGGCGCTCACGCCTCACCGCCGCCTGGCTGATCGGCGTAGACCAGCGCACCTCGTTCCGTGAGCGCATCGGCGACCTGCTCCTAGCCAGCGAGGTCTGCTACTCCGGCGGCGGCTACTGCTTCGCCCTGGCCCGCCTCGGCACGCACGCGGACGCCGAGATCCTCACCGCCTACCTCGACCGCTACCTGCCCCGCACCGACCTCCGCTACGACCAGCCAGAAGCCCTCGGCGCCCTCCTCCGCCTCGACGCCCACCTCGGCACGCAGCATGCCGACCGCTTCACGGAGCCCGACGGCCTCTGGGACCAGTGGGTCCAGGCTCTTGCACACCTCCAGGAGTCCCCCGACTACACCCCCGCCGAACAGCGCCGCTGGACCGACCTCCACTGCGACTTCGCCAGCGGCTGGGCCCGTCCGTAGCCGTGGCTCAGATACCCCTAGGCAGCCTCGGGTGGGGAACCCGTCGCACCTCAGAATGGGGATGGATGGGCACTCGACTTGCTACCCGCAGGGGCCGAAGGCAAGGTCGTGGGTAACGGAATCAGTATCGCTATTGGCACGCCGTCGTTGCCCATCAAGACTGCACATACCGAAAGTCAGTGAACCGATGGGGGTGTACCGATGAGCGACCTGTTGGACGCAGTGGACACGGCTCACGGCAACATCGAGCGCCTAGCTGATCCAGGCGCCCTTCGCGACGCCACCGAGCAAGTGATGGCTGTCGCGCGTCAACATGGCACTCAGGCGATCCTCGCCGCCAGCCCCGTTGCGGAGCGCTTGGTGGGGGCGCTCTTGTCGTCGTACAGCGAGTTGGTCAGCTTGTCCTCGCAGACAGCCTTAGCATCCCAGAACGTGCTGATCGTGGACGTCAACCTTGCCAGCGGCACTACTGTGGCGCAGGCCGCGCGCCACGCCCGCAGCCTCGGAGTACGACGTGTCCACGCAGTCGTCCTCCACCAACTGACCTCGGTCGCAGCACAGGCCGCAGACTGCGGCGTGGATGTGTTGGATGTACTCGGAGAACGACCGCCGGCCTGCCCCTCTTCTACAACGGATTCGGGTCTGTGGTAGACGCGGCGGGCAGAGCGGTCAGGGCCGCCGCAGCCGCCGCCGATCGCTTAGAGTCCAGCGCCTTACCGCGTGCAAGAGCATCCGCCTTGCTCAGGCCGAGCGCCTCGCCGACTTCCTTACCGTTCCGGTACGCAACCTGCTGGATCTTGTGATCGCGACAAACGTACCCGAGGGCCCCTTCGATCATGAGGCGATGCCGCGGTGCCGCCATGCGGTTGCCAGAGGGGCTGACATCCGCGATGCAGATCACCACGGCGTCGGGGTTCCAAGCCGAGAGCTTGCTACTGAGCTTGCGCCCCAAGTCTTCGACCTGGTCAATGACCTCCAACGCTGCGGTTCGGAGCTCACACACATCCTGCATCCGCGGCTCGTCTTGTGATCCCTCAAGGGCAACACAGACAACTACAGGGCCCCGCCCTGCCGTTGGAAACCCCACACTGATCCCGAGTGCCACCATGCCCAGCACTATAGGGTGTCGGGCATGTCGGGAACGGTCATCGCCCAGGTCGGCAACCGCCAGCTCGGGAACCGCATCAGCGATCGCTACCAGGTACTGGAGCGCCTCGGGCGTGGAGCCAGTGGCGAGGTCTACCGCGTCGAGGACGAGCATCTGCACACGGAAGTGGCGCTCAAGCTCTTCAAGCCGACTCCAGGACAAGCGGCAACGTGGGACGAGGCCCAAGTACTCAAGCATCTTCAGAGCCAATACCTGCTCGGTGTCTACAACGCCGACATCGCAGGCGGAACCGACATCCGCTACCTGACTATGCCTGTAATGCACGGCGACCTTGAATCGGCCGCCGCACCCTTCGGTGTGGCCGCCGCCAAGGCAGTGCACTGGGGTCAGCAACTCGGATATGGGCTCGAACGCATCCACGCCGCGGGGCTTCTGCACCGTGACGTCAAGCCTGGCAATGCCTTCGTCGACACCAGTGGCGACGTTCTGCTGGGCGATCTCGGCCTTGCCGCGCGGATGGACGCGGCTGGCAGGGCGGCGATGGCCGGAACGTTCGCCACCGTCGCTCCGGAAGTGTTGAACACTGGAATGTGTTCGGTGGCCTCAGATGTTTACTCCCTTGCTGCGACTGTGTTCTACCTCCTGTCCGGGCAGTACCCAAACGGCCCGCTGAGCCTGGGACAGGCCGCCCGCAGGGACCGAGTCCTCAACGACCAGTTCGACAAGTTGCGCGACGTCGCTCCGCACATCTCTCAAAGCCTGGGCAGCGTTGTCGAGCGGGGACTGTCCAAAGATCCAGCGGCTCGACCCGGCAGCGCCCACGACTTCGCCAACCAGCTAGCCCGGTGTTCGCACCATCGCCGGCCTTGGCGCCGTACCGCAACCCACGACGGTCACGACCAGTGCTTCGAAGGCGGTGCAGCAGGGGCGGCGAGAGAGGTCTCGGTCTGCGCGCTGCGGGACATACGCGGCCGTGGCAGCATCGAAGTACGGCACGCAACAGGCCGGCGAATGCGTCAGCGTGAGAAGAGCGGACTCCGGCCAGACCAAGTACCCGCCGCCCTGCGTTCACTGTTTCGCGGCCTGTAGCACGGCAGCGAGGACCGCCGAATTCCATGGCGTGCTGGTTCGCCCATCAGCAAGCGTGAGTGGGTGACCAGCCGCTTCCACGCCGAGCTACACGAGCCCACGATTCGGTAGCAGTTACGGCCTCAGTAGCCGAGCCTGCGGGTCGTAGCAAGCGAGCCCCATCGATGCCCCGAGATCGGCAGCGCAGGCCGAAGCCTCCTCGCACTACCCCGACTTCGACACCGAGCGCGACTACGTCTTGCACGCCATCGGGCTCGCACCTGCCTCCGAGGAGCAAGCTGCCGCCCGGCTGTTGGCCATCGCGGCATGCACGGCCCCGAACCACGTGCCGCGCGTTCCGGACGACGACCACCTGCCGTACGAGCTCCTCTTCGGTGAATGAGCTCGTCTTGCTGCAGCCGCGCATCGCACACCACCACGCCCTGCAGAGATGCCGAGCCCTCCATCGTGGCCGACGGCTGCCGACACACCGTGGAACCTAACTACCGTGCGAACTAAACGCGTTGATGGCTCCGAAACCGCCGCAGCAGGTAGCCCACCCACTCGATAGAACGTATGATCGATTGAGAGCGAAGCGCAACACTCCGCCGATGGTTCATTTTTGCGCATCAGATACTGAGAACGTGTAGAGTCGCCTCATGAGCGAGCAGCAGGATGCGCTGGAAGACCTTGAAGAGGCAGGCGTGTTGGCAGCGATCAGCTGGGCGGCCGAGTCGGCGTACGCGCGCACCATGCGCGACTACGACCCCGACGCCGGCCACGATCAGGGTTGGGTCGGGTACACCGCCCACGGGTTTCTGCGCGACCGCCAGGACCGAGTCTTCTCGTGCGGCAAGTACGCCGTCAGTTCCCCGGCGGACGCCCTTTCAGGTCTGGACACGGTGGCTGCCGGCCTCCTGCCCAGAGAATTCGACAGGATGCCTCGGATTCTCCCAGGCACCGTTACGCGGGCCAATCTCAATGGCTCACCGGGATGGCGTTTCGGAGACTGGAGGTGGCTTCAGTCGGCATTCCCCTTCGGGGAGAGCAACGTGATCCCGTGGCCTCAGAAGAGCCCGACCAAGCGGCGCGTCGCAGCGCAGGCCGTTACCAATCCCGATCAACCAATGCTCCCCGTGGACGCGGATGAAGCGCCCCTCTTCGAGGACATCATGGAGGCACTTCTGTCTCTCGATGAAGACGAGGACGCTCTGACCACGCTAGTCGTCGCACATTCAGTTCAGAAAGAGCTCGGCGCCAGAGAACTCTTCCTGGGCCGCTCTCGTTTGAACAAGGGGGGCGGCTCGGCATGGCACTGGAAGCATGATCTACTTACGCCGCCCTCCGGGGACTACGGCCGCACACGGAAGCCCATCACGCCCAAACCGTCGGGCGGGTTTGACTCTGTGCCCGACGCGGCCGTTCGACTCCGTCGTCACGTGCAGGAGGGCGACGGAAAGTAGTGATGGAATGAGCGGATGGTCATGGAACGTAGTCGTCTCGCCGAGGTTCGCGTCGGCGACGCCTCGCGACTTTTCGATGGGCGTCGTCTGACGCTAGCGCGTCAACTTGCAGGTCTCCGCAAGAATGCGCTAGCTGCTCAGATCGACAAGAGTCCCACCGCAGTGGCCGCCTACGAGAGCAACTCCAAGCGCCCAGCGCCAGCCACGGTGGCGCAGTTGTGCCTGACGCTCGGCGTTGACCCATCGTTCTTTCTCCCGGGGCCGCAGCGATCCGAAGCGGGTGGGGCGATTCCTCACTTCAGGTCGCTGCGGTCAACATCACAACTGGCCCGCGATCAAGCTCTTGCCTACGGGCTGGTCGCCAGCGATGTCGGCGCCGCCCTGGAAAGGCACGTGGAGTTCCCCAATCCTGATATCCCCCGGCTGAGCGTCGACGTCGACGATGAAGACACGGACCTACCGGAGCAAGCAGCACGACTGCTACGAAAGCACTGGGATGTTCCTCACGGTCCGATCGGCCACTTGGTCAGGATGGCAGAAAATCGTGGCATCCTCATCGTCTACAGTCCCATTCAGACAGCTGCAGTGGACGCATATTCGTTTGAGGCGGGCACGCGCCCGACTGTCGTCCTAAACCCAGCGAAGAACGACTATTTTCGGCAGCGATTTGATGTTGCACACGAGATCGGTCACCTCGTGATGCATGTCGACTCGGAACCTGGCGACCGAATTACCGAGAATCAAGCACATCGGTTTGCGGCAGAACTACTGATGCCCGCGGAAGAAATGCGTGAAGCGCTTCCATCGAAGGCTGATTGGCGAGCCCTTAGCGCGTTGAAGGAAGAATGGAACGTCAGTCTCCAAGCCCTCCTCTACCGATCACGGCAGTTGGGAGTAATGGGCGACGTTACGTACAGAAACGCCATGCTCTACCTGTCATCAAAGGGCTGGCGCCGCCGTGAGCCCGGCGTGATGCCGGTTACCGAGCAACCGTCACTTTTCCCCAGAGCGGTAGAGATCCTGGGACAAGTAGGCATAGGCGAAGATGTTTTGGCCAGGGAAGCCCGTGTGCCTGTGGGTCTGTTCCGAGTTGTCGCATCGAGGTTCCCGATCTGGGAAAATCCCCGAAACGTGGAGCTCGACCAAGAAGCTGATCTTCCTGCAGGTGTTGTGTCTCTCTTCGGGTCGAGCTTGAAGTGAAGCCACAGCCGTAGCTGACTGCTGACACAGTCTCACCAGCCGTTCAAGGAGACCCTTGCGCCACCTTCCAAGTACTGGCGGAGGGCGCTGGCTGTCGTGTCGACGAAGGCATCGGGGATGGCATTGGCATCGACCCAGCGGACCTGGGAGTGCTTGCGGGGTTCACGGTTTTCGGGTTCGCCGGTCCATTCGTGGGCGGCGAAGACGACCGTGAGGAAGCCGTTGGGGGCTTCGACGCCCCAGGCGCCGTGGATGATGTGGGCGACCTTGAGGGACTCGGGCTTCACCGTGAGGCCCGTCTCCTCGTAGAGCTCGCGGACCGCGGTTTCGGTGATGGGCTCGCCCGGCTCGCTCTTGCCGACGGGGAGATCCCACATGCCCTGGGCGAACTTGGCGTTCTCGCTGCGCTGGAGGAGCACGACGCGGTTGGTGGCCTTGTCATGGACGATGACGGCCGCGACCAGCAGGGTCATCGATTCGAGCGCCGGCTTGAGGGCTTGGGAGCGGTCGTCGGTCTGCTGAGCCACGGGGTTCCCTTCGTCGGGCGGATTGTTGGGCATGTTAGGCGAGGGCCTCGCGGGCGCGGCGGGCAAGCTCAGCGGCGCCGGGGACGCGGCGGCGCTGGTAGACCGCGAGGGTGGAGCGGATGGAGGAGATCGCCTTGCGGGTGCGATCGGATGTCATGCCCTCCATGAGGACGAGGGCCTGGGTCCAGGCAGCGACCGCTTCGTCGGCTCGGGCCTGGGCGGCGAGGCTGTCACCGAGGTCGGCGTGGGTGAGGGCGTGGACGCGCTTGTACTTCTCCGGGTCCCAGCGGGTGAGGGCGTCGCGGTGTTGTTGCTCGGTGCCGATGTGGTCGGCGAGGTCGGTGAGTGTGCGGGCGGTATGGCTGGCCACGGTGCCGGCGGCTGGGCCGCTGACGCGGGAGAAGCTGGGCTGTGGGCCGTCGTCCCGGAGGAGAGCGTCTTCGGCAGCGAGGAGGGCACGGGCGGCCGAGGGGTTCTCGCCGGTGGCGGCGTAGGCGCGGGCGTGGGTGATGTGGAGGAGGGCTTCGGTCTGGCCATCTACGCGGCCGAGGCCGCGGGTGAGGGCGCCTTCGACGAGGTCGACGCAGTGGTGGGGTTGCTTGAGGCTGAGGGCCTGGTGGGCGAGGGCACGCATCATCCAGGCGGCGTGGCCGTGGGGGTCCGCTTCGCAGGCAAGCTGATAGCCGACCTGGTAGTAACGCTGGGCGGCGCCTTCGTGGCCGAGGTCGTGGTGTTTCCAGCCTGCGAGGTAGGCGAGTTCGGCGACGGCACCGAAGGCGGCCTGGCGTAAGAGTTCCGAGGGGAAGCGTCCACGGAGCATGGGGGCTGCGGTGTCGGCGAGGTAGGCGGTGACGGTCGTCAGACCGTGGCCGCCTCCGAGGCGTTCGTCGGCAGCGCTGAAGGCTGCGGTGATCTGGCGTACGACGTCGATGTCGTCGCTGCCGACGAGGGAGCGGGCGGTGCGGGCGCGGAGCATGCGGGAGGTGGCTTCGTGGTCGTGCAAGAGCGGCATGGCTACGCCGGCTGTGGTGAAGGCGGCGATGGCGAGGAAGCGGCGGCGTTCGACGTCCGCGCGGCCGAGATCCGTGACCGTGGTGACGGGGTCGGTGTCTGGTGGCGACTCCGCGTCGCCACCCAGACCAAGCTCGGTCTGGGTGACGACGCGGCCCACTCTGCGGGAGAGGGCTTCGGCGAGGTACTGCCCTGTCCGGCCAGACGGCGCGCGGGCGCCGTTCGCCCAATGGGAGATCGCCGACTTGTTGGTCTGGAGCAGGTCGCCGTTCTCGGCTGCGATGCGGCGTACATCCTTGGCGAGTGCCTCGAACGTGCACCCTGCGGCGTTGATCGTGTCGCGCAGGCGGGAGTTTGGGTTGTTCGGCGCTGGCACGATCTCCTCCGCTCCGGAGCTGTAAACCGCGTATACCGCTTGGCCTCGGTCACACCGTACCCACTCTGCGTAGCGGGCGGTTCACTTATCGACAGCCGCCCCACTCTCGGGCCGGGCGGCCCCCAAGTTCCGTACGCCCTAACGGGCTCGGGCATTCCTATGCCCCGGCCCGGCCGATCAGAGACGGAGAAACGGTGACCACCATCGACACCGCGACCATCACGGTCGAGCTGCCCGACGCCTTCGACCCGCGCTGGAGCCGCCTGCCCGGCATCCAGGTGGACGGCCAGCGCATCACCATCGACCCGGCCGAGTACTTCTTCCGCTTCGAGTCCAACACCTGGCTCGTCGCCGACTGGGAGCTGGTCAAGGCCCAGCTCCTCGACGTGGACGAGACGACCGAGAGCACGGTCGAGCAGCTCGCGCTCGACTTCATCAAGAACCACGGCGAGTCCACGTCGGACGCCGCCCGCGTCCTGGCGACGGCGTACGGGGTCTACTCGTACCTCTTCCGCGAGGAGCACCTGGCCGGCCTCGGCCTGCCGCAGATCACCGCCGATCACCTGCGCATGCTGCGCGAGGCCGCCACGCTGATGGCGCTCAACAAAGTCGAGCTGGACGGCCACATCTCCAACGTCGGCCCGTGCTGGTTCTTCCCCGCCGCCACCTCCGTCGTCTTCGACCTGGATGACGAGACAGGCGGAATGCTGGACGAGGTCTACCACGGCGGCTGGTTCAACGAGCACCGCCGGATCGAGTCCATCAAGGCCCACTCAGCCCTCGGCGGCCGGCTCGTGCACGGCTGCCAGTCCGTGCCGGACCAGTCCGGCGGGGTCGTCGCCCCCTACGGTGCCTCGATGGCGAACTTCCGTGACGACCTGGCCGAGTTCAAGGCGGGCTGGATCGAGCAGGTCTACGCCCACCGCGTGACCGCGGCCGAGTAACCCCACCCCCGTACGGCTCCGGGGCGGGCTGACCCGCTCGCCCGCCCCGGAGCCCACCAGCCCCCTGGAGTCACCCCCATGGACCAGAGCCTGACCGCCGCCCTGCTGGACGACCTGTGCACTCTCGTCGGCAAGCCCCTCCCCGAACGTGCCGAGATCCGCGTCTGGGGCATGTCCGGCGTCGAACGCGTCACCTTCCCCGACGGCACCACGGCCGCCTTCAAGTACGCCAAGGAGCCCTTCGACCGCGAGGCCCAGGCCCTGCGGGTGGCCCACCAGCGCGGGCTGCCGGTCCCCGAGCTCCACGCCACCGCCATGCAGGACAAGTGGCTCGGGATGCTCATGGACGACCTCGGCACCCCCGTGCGGGATGCCGACGACCTCGATGGCGTCGCCGCCGCCGCGATGCTCCACGCCGCCCGCCCGGCGGGCGGCCTGCCCCTGCTCGACGGCGCGGGCCTCGCGGCCCTGCCCGGCCGGGCCCTCGACCACCTCCAGCGGCTTCGGAAGGCCGGCCGGTGGACGGACTGCGACGACATCGAGACCACGCTGGGGAAGGTCTCCGCAGCATCCGAGGCCCGCACCCAGGGGGCGACGCTCGACCCCTTCGGCTGGGTGCACTCCGAGTTCCACCCCACGAGCGTCCACATCGGGGAGGAGGGCTGGCACCTCCTCGACTTCGCCCGCGCCTTCACCGGCCCCGGCCTGATCGACCTCGCCTCCTACCACGGCACCACCGAGACGCCCAGCCCCGTCCGGCTGCGGGTGTTCCTGGAGCAGTACGTCACTGCAGGCGGCCACGAGGACGCCCTCGCCGCCCGGGGCGGCCTGGCCGCCGAGGCGTGGGCCCTGGGCTGGCACCGCATGTGGGCGGTGGAGTGGTTCATGGAGCAGGCCATCCGATGGATCAACGACCCGGTCAAGGACCCCGCATACATCCCCGTCGTGCGCCGCCACCTGAACGATGTGGTCCAACTCCTGGAGGTCTAGGTGCTCGCCCAGGTCTCCCCCTGGTACGCCCACGCAGCCCAGCGCATAGCCGCTTCCTCCGCCCATGCGCTCACCGCACCGGCCCGGATGGAGTGGAGCACCCACGCGGGCCTCGGTCCCGGAGCTGAGATTCTGGGACGGGACCTGCGCGGCAAGCACCTCCTGGAGCTGGGCTGCGGCCCCGGCCACAACGTGGCCCACCTCGCCAAGCACCACCAGGCCCGCGTCACCGGTGTCGACCTGGTCGGCCTCCAGATACGCCGCGCCCGCTCTCACTACGGACACATCGACGGCGCGGCCTTCGCCGCAGGCCACGCACTGCACCACCTGCAGGCCACCGGCCAGACCTTCGACGCCGTCTATTCCGTCTTCGGCGCTGTCGGCCTCGTCGCCCCCGACCTCCTGCTCGCTGCGATCTCCCGCCGCCTCAAGCCGGCTGGAGTCCTGGCTTTCTCCGTCCCGCACCCGGCACGGGCCGGAAGACATCCATCCACGGACGACCGTCCGCGCGAGGACTACGTCACCATGCCCGACCACACCCGGCTACCCATCGCCCGATGGGAGTTCGATCCCCGCCGCTGGGGCGCACACCTCGCGCGTACCGGCCTGCGCATCACCTCGGCGCTGGAGCTGCGTCACCCTCGCCGCGACCCGTGGCCGACCACCCTCCTGATCACCGCCCGCAAACGCTGACCCCGGAGGCACCGATGACCCTGCCCTACCTGCTCTTGGACATCGACGGCGTCCTCATCCCGTTCCCGGCGTCCGACGGCAGCACCCCACCCACCCACGTCCGCCACACCGTCCTGCCCGCAGGCCGCGACCCCGACAACCCGGTACCGATCTGGCTCAACCCCGCCCACGGCCCGTTGCTCGCCGGCTTCCTGATCAGCGGCCTCGTCGCCCCCGTGTGGTGCACGAGCTGGCGCAAGGACGCCACCACCATCGTCGGGCCGCTCCTCGGGCTGCCGGAGTTCCCGTACCTCGATCTCCCCCGCCCCGAGATCACCACCAGCCACCCCAACGGCTACCTCTGGAAGCGCGACCACGTCGAACCGTGGCTCGGCGGGTCGGCGGTCGCCTGGGTCGACGACGACTTCACCAACCTCGACCACGCCTGGGCGGCGGAGCGGACCGCCAAGGGCACGCCGACTCTCCTCGTTCAGCCCGACCCGCACCTCGGACTGCAGCCCGAGCACCTAACCGAGGTCATAACGTGGGTCTCGCAGCTGGCCAGAGCCCGGGTCGCGTGACAACTGATGCCCTCGCTGCCACAGGCAGCGAGGGCATCAGGGTGCGATGTAGTCCCTGCCTGTACCTGGGCGCAGTTCAGTTTCTGAACGGGATAGCCGTTGGCTGGCATCTATCAACCATCCAGGGGACTTGACCCAATACCTGCAGATTCCGGCGATCACGTGAGATGCTCCGCTAACTGATCACCGAGGAACATCAGGGCCCGAAATGAAATCCAGACCGATATGCAGAAATCATTGCGTCGATCTGATCTTCATGCCGCTCCAGGAATGTATCGAGCGAGTAGACCCCATTCCAGCCAGCGTCGCGCAACTGCGACCCATCGCAGGGGATCGGTAATGTGCAGAGGTCCGCGCCTTGTACAAAATGAAGTCGGAGTTCGTGCGCCTCGGAGAGACTCAATGGATTTCCTCCGATCTGCTCGATGAGTACGTAACGAAGCCCGAGCAGGCCAAGAAGATCAAGATCGGTGACCCAGGCCGCATCCATGAGGCGATGAGTCTGCCAGTGCATCGCGTCGCGATACACCAACCTCGCCCGGCCAGCCACATCCGTGTGAGGAATGCCGTCCCAGTAGAGCGAGCCATGGATCGTGCGATCGACGCCGTCCTGGGTAAGTGCCGTTCCAAAGGTCATAGGAACAAGGTTTGAGAGCTTGTCAGGCCACCCGTGCACCAGAGATCGGATCAAGTCGCAGGGGTTATACACGTGGAGCATGACGTCGCGCTCCACGCCATCAGCCGAGACGTCGTCCAGCCACCGCGCCACGAGCCTCTCCCAATCGGGGTTTCCCGCAAAGCACATCCTGCTCTCCTCCCGGAAAGCCGGCCATCTTCCACGATCCGTGGTACGCGCTGAGCCTGTATAGAGGACTTCACCGATCCCCTCTTCGTCACCGTTCAACTCGCGGAGGAGATCCCGCTCGTCCAGCGAAGTGCGCTTCGCGAATTTACCAGCCGCCCGATAGCCCTCAATTTCCCATTGTGGGTTCTCCGCCAGATGCCGGAGCACGCCAGGGCGGGCCGAATCATAGCCAGCCGCGAAGACATGCCTGGTGATGTGGCAGAGGGCCGAGTACTCCAAGGGGTACCCCCCGGTTTCCTCATACGAATCCACCCCACTGCCATCAAGCCATGCCGGCGCCTCTTCTGGGTCCAGACGCCCGATTGCGAAATAGAGACCGTACGGTGCTACCACAAGGTCTCTCTGCGAGATGCGACGGAAGTCCGCTGCGAGGAGATCATGCGCTCCGGCCTCGGCGGCTCTGCCCAGAATTTCATGCCAGCCTTGCGTTCGCCCCTCCGGAGAGTTGTAAAAGTAGATGAAATGGTGCGGGGTCACCTGCGGCGGTACCGCCGCTTCGAGAAATTCCACCCGGTCCGCACGCACAGGAACGCCATTGTCGTCCAATGTCAGCTGGTACCCGCGGAGATCGTGGGACCAGTCTCGCGCCATGTTGCTCACCGGGACGCGCAGTTCGCGCCAAGTGGTGGAGACGATCATCGCGCGGATGCGGTCCTTACGGAGCCCCATCTCCTGCTGCAACAGCTCGGCGTACTTCGTGACCTCATGAAGGGCTCGAGCCGAAGTCGAGTCCGATCGCTTCAATTCAATCACCACCCACGACCCGTGGCCGTCTCGGGCGAGGATGTCTATACGCCCGCGCGTTCCATGAGCATTGGGAAGCGGGTACTCCGTGCCAATCAACCGAAGACTCGGCTCGATGAGAGGAAGGCGATTGGCCAGCATGTCACGCAGTCGTGCCTCGTACGGAACATTCATGTCGCGCTCCTCAAACAAGTCGCGTGCCCAAGAGGTCAGTTGATAGACGATCAGGGTCTGACAGTAGGTGATCGGTCTGACAACCCTGACCCCTTCTCGGCCTCGACCTAGCAAAGCCCGGGATTCCCCGACGCCAAGGACTGCCAGAAGGTCCGCCACCTGGATGAGCTCTCGCGTAGGCCCGAGCAGTGGAGATCACGACATGAAGCTCTAGCGTTGAACCCCATGCCCCACCACGCCGCGTGGCGGGGCATCGAGCCGGGGTCAGCGGTGTCGACTGCGCTCTTCGGTCCTCGTGGCCACTGGTGTGACCGGAGAATGCGGCCTGGCAGACCTGGCCGAGGTGCCGCTGGTGGTGCTTTGCCTGCGAGCGGCTTGCGCCCGCCGGTTCGGTTGAGCGGTGATGCGCCAGTTGAGGACCTCGGCGGGGTGCTCGACGCTGTCGAGCTCTCGTTGGGTGCCCACCTCGGTCAGGAGACGACGGGAGCTGTGGCCGGCGGTCTCGGCGTGGGCGAGGGTTGTGGTCAGGGCGGTCCAAGCGGGGTCGGCGAGGATCCGGTCAGCGTGGTCGGGGAGGGTCGCGCGAACGTCCTGCTCGAAGCGACGGACAGTTGCGGCTCGTGGTGCGCGGCGGGTCAGGTCAGCCAAGACGGGTGTGGCGGCCTGCTGGTAGCCCGCCTGGAGGTGGCGGAGGGCTTCTTCGGCCGCAGCGGCCTGTTGTTCGTGGCCGCGCTGCTCGTGCCACTTGGCGGCGGCGCGGGCCAGGTGCACGGTGGCGAAGAGCAGGGCGATGGCGAGTCCGCCCGGCTCGCTGGAGGCGTAGGCGAGTTCCTTGGCGGCCTTGCGCAGGGCGGTGGCGGCCTGGTGGTCGGCGCGGGTGGCGGAGCGGCGGGCACGGTTGAACGCCGTCGCCGCCGCCCGTAGTTCCGCCCGGTGTGGGCCGGTCGTGGCGCTTGCGATGTTGTACAGGGCGTCGCCGAAGGCGGCCAGGTGGCCCTGGGCGGCGGCATCGTCGCCGGAGTCGAGGACGGTGCGTGCCACCTGTATGGCGGTGGTGGTGTGACGCCATGGGTCGGCGGGGTCCGCCGCATACCGCGGGCGGTCGGCTACCTCCTGGTCAAGGAGGCGTTCGCGTAGGCGGTTGATGGAGAGGTCGGGGGCGAGTTTCGAGCCGCCGTACCAGACGGGCTCGTCGGCCGCGTTGGTGTCGCCAGGTGCGGCGAGGCTGTAGCCGATCACGTCGCCGGTCTCGGGGCCGAGGCGTGTTTTGACCTTGATGCCGAGGGACTGCAGCACGGTGAAGTAGTCGGCTTCATTGCGTACGGCGGCGGCGACCGCGTACGCCTGCTCGCGCAGCCACTGCCGTGCCGTGGCCGTCTGGCCCTGGCGCTCGGCCTTGGCACGTTCGGCGCCGGTGGGAGTGCGGGGCGCGGTGAGGTCGCCGGACTTCAGGCGGCGCAGACCGAACTCGGCTTCGATCTTGCGGCACTCGGCTTGGGCCCGCTGTCCGTCGTGGTGGGTGCGCGGGCGGCGTCCGTCGGCGCGGACGGTGGTGGCCATGATGTGGATGTGGTCGTCAGCGTGGCGTACCGCGATCCACCGGCATGCCTTCTCGTCACCTTCGGGGGCGATGCCGGCAGCGTGAACGATGCGGCGGGCGACCTCGGCCCACTCGGCGTCGGTGAGGTAGCGGTCGCCGGGCGCGGTACGGACCGGACAGTGCCAGACGTGCCGAGGCGGCTTCTTACCGCCCAGCTCGCGGGTGCGCAGGTCGACGTGGTGGTCGAGGCGCTTGGCGAGGAGGGTGTAGCTGGCCTCGGGGTCGCGGCCAGGGTCGGGGGCGCCGACCACGTCCCAGGCGGCGACGATGTGCGGGTCGGTGTGTTCGTCGCGGCGGCCGGCGCCGAAGAGGTAGACGATCAGTCCGCGGGTGTTGGAGCCGGTAGAGACGTCAGGAACCATGCGCAGTGCCTGCCGCCAGGAGCTGGTCGATCAGTCGGTAGCTGCTCTCGGCCGCTTGCTCGACGCGGTCCAGCACCGCCTCGGCACGCTCGGGCACTGTTCCTCGGTGGATGGCTGCGGTGATCTGGTTGAGGTTGCCTCCGATGCGGTTCAGCGCGACCGTGTGTGCCTCGACGGCCTCGATCAGCGGGCGGAGAGGATCGTCCTCCGGGCTGCCGACCAGTCCTGCCTTGCCCAGGGCGACGGCCAGGGCGGCGTCCCCGACGAATCCGGCGAACTTCTGACCGCGCTGGTGGGCGGCGGCGCTGATCACGCGGACCGCAGTCCGCGTGAAGCGGATGGTCTTCTCCTGGTCGCGCTTCTCCACCGTGCGCTTGCGGTTCATCAACGCGGGCAGGACGGGGGCATCGAGGTCCCGCCAGGACGGCTGCTCGACAGGCGGTTGGACATCGGTCGGCAGCTGAGTGCTCGGGTCGACGGAGTCGGGTGCGGGCGGACAGTTGGTCTCGCCTATGCCTTCCTCCGGCTCGGGCGCCCCTTGGCGCTCGGCCTTCTCCTCCGCCACCCCTGGGGCGGGGGCAAGCGCGGACGAAGCCTCGTTAGAGGCTCGTTCGCTCCAGCTTGCTGCTGATCGGCGGGTCAGGCCGAAGAACGCCTTACGGCGGCGGGTGGGGGCGTTGTCGGTGGTCGATTCGGGCATGGTGATGCTCCGGTAGTCGTGTGGGGTGGGGCTTCGTCACGTCCGTTGCATCCGTCCCGTAGCTGGTCAGGACAGGTACGGAGACGGTCGCAGGTACGGACTAATCCGTATCGGCAAGGAACTCCGTCCCCGTGCTGACCTGCGCGGGGACGGATGCGACGGATTGATACGGAGCTGGTGTCAGCGAGTGAGCCTGGGGCCGGCAGGCCCGCCAGGCGGACCGATGGGCAGCGTTCCGGATGGAGGGGCCGGTGGCTTGCCCGAGGCTCGACGTGCGGGCACGGCCTCCTCGGCTGTGGGCACAGGTGGGGCGGGGTCGGGGCAGTACCGGGCCCAGGCGTCGGGGAACTGATTACGGGCGTACGCCTTCGCCTGCCTGCCGTTCTCGAAACGGTGGTTGGCCGGACTGATGCCGAAGTCGCGGAGCAGGTTGGCCAGGTGGTAGGCGTTCAGGCCCTTCGTCCCGTACTCGGCCCAGGGCGCCTCCGCGTCCTGGACGAGGGCGGCGAGCAGGTCGTGGCTGCGCAGCGCCTCCTTGTCGCCCTGTTGCTCGAAGACGCGGCGGATGTCCCGGAGCAGCCGGGTCTTCAGTGTCGTCTGCTCGTCCTGGACCACCTCGTTCCGGGTCATCGCCAGGCAGGCGGCACGGGCATGGGCGGGCCAGTGGCCGCCGGCCAGATCGGCGACGATGACCAAGGGCTCCCAGGTGTCTGCGGCCCGGTCTTCGACCGGCATAGGTGGCACCAGCCGGTGCGCTGCCCCGCGCAGTGGGGTCAGCCACGCGGCCAGCCGGTCGCGCAGGGCGTTCAGTTCCGGGACGGAGTGCCGGGAGCGGAAGGGAGCGACCTTCTCGCCGGGCTTGCGTTTCTGCATGCGGAGCACGACGGCGCGGTCCATGATCGTGTCCGGAAGGTCGCCGATGCCTGCCAGCGCAGCCATGGCGAAAGTCGGGAACGCGGTCGGCTTGTGCTCCGGGCCGGAGATCCGCCACGCGGGGCGGTTGCGCTGGTGTCCGGCGTTCAGCAGGCCACGGAGGTCCTCCTTGTCCCCGGCCTTGGGGCCGAAGATGGTGTCGGCCTCGTCCACCAGTAGCGTCGGCGGGTCCTCGCCAATGATCCGGAAGATCACCGCCGGCGAGGTGTTCACCGTCATCATCGGTCGGGACACGGTCTCGTGGAGCACGTCCAGGACACGCGACTTGCCGCAGCCCTTGGTCGGCCCCACCACCGCCAGGCGCGGAGCGTGCTGGAGGGCGGGCTGAATGTGGGAGGCCGCCACCCACAGGGTGACCGCAGTCAGTGCCTCCTCGCTCGGCAGTACGACGTACCGGCCGATCGCGGCGCGCAGCTCGTCCAGTACGACGGTCCCGTCCTGGTCCCGGTCCGCCTTGAGGCCAGCGCGCTCCCGGTCCCCAGTCCCCGGTCCGGGTTCCGGGACCATCCCAGCAGCACCGTGGTCAACCCCGACTGATGGTCCGGGTTCGACAAGCGACTGACCGGAACTCTCCGCCCGGTCCCCCGCATCTGGTCCGGCCCCATCCGGACCGGACGGGTGGTCCGGGTTGTTGGTCCGGTCCGGTAGGCCGCTGAGCTGTGCGTTCTCCGCCGGTCCGGGTCCCTGGTCCGGGTTGTCCGGAGCTCCGGTCCGGGTTTCGGTCGCGGGTCGGTCCGGTTCCGGACCGACCGGACCAGCGGCACGGTCCGGTCGATCGCCGGTCCCCGAAGAGGTGGACCGGACGTTTGCTCGGTCCGGACCGCGCCACGGGATGCCCTGGCCGGGGACCGCGACCGGCGGCCAACCGCCTGCAGCGGAAGCGGTCGACAGGATGGGGGAGGAGGTGTCCTCCATAGGCGTTCCTTTCTGGCGAGGGGCGGAGCGGGACCTGGTCCGCCTTCTCGTCGGTTGGTCGTTCAGAGGTGGGTGGAGGGCCCCGGCAGCTTCGGGTCTGTGGCTACGCAGCCAGACCCCACTCGTCCTGGCCATCGATCAGCGCTCGCTCGTACCGCAGCAGCTCGGCCTCGGGGTACAGCACTCGCTTCCCGACCTTGATGCCGCGCGGCCCCTTCCTGATGTGGCGCCAGTAGCGGACGGTGCTCTCGGCCGTGCGGTAGCGCTCGGCGACCTCGGCGGTGGTCAGGTATCGCATGTATTCCCATTCGACTAGGCAATGTTTCGGATCTGAATAATGTTGTACCCGACGATCCCCGGTTACCCAAATCGGGAAGTCCATGTTTCAATCTGCATAGCGAGGATGGTTGCGATGGAGGTGCGATGGCAGGCGACAGGCCCGAGTCCGGCGAGGTGCCGCTGCTCTACAGCGAGGGGAACGTGGCCGCACGCGTCGCCCTGGAGCGCGAGGTCAGGGGATGGAGCACGACGGAACTGGCGGAACGGGTCACGCGGGCCGGGGTGAAGATGAACCAGACGGCTGTCTGGCGCATTGAGAACGGCACCCCGCGCCGACGTATCAACCTCGACGAGGCCCTCGCCTTCTCCCGCGTCTTCGAGCTCCCCCTCGAAGAGCTGATGTCACCGCCGCTGGAGGGGCTCGACATCGACAGTCGGCGACTCGTCCAAGAGGCCGTCGAAGCGTTCTACGAGGCCCGAGACGCACGTGACCGCCTACACCACGCCGTGGTCGCCATCGCCGACCACATCGAGGCCCATCCCGACAGCTCGCGGGCCATCCACGAGCAGTGCCTCCGCCTCATGGGCGACGAGCGGGACGCTCGCACGCTCAGCAGCGACATCGAGGACGGCGGCCACTACTGACAACCGACACGAAGGAGAAGCCGCTTGGCCAACATCCAGAAGCGCCCCAACGGCAAATGGCGGGCCCGCTACCGCGACCTCGACGGCAAGGAGCACGCCCGCCACTTCGAGCGCAAGGTCGACGCCCAGCGATGGATCGACGAGGTCACGGCCAGCCTGGTCACCGGTCAGTATGTCGACCCGCGATCAGCGAAGAAGCCCTTCAAGGAGTACGCGGAGGAATGGCGGGCCATCCAGCCGCACCGGCCTTCCACGGCCAAGGCGGTGGCACAGCACCTGCGCTGCTACGTCTACCCGGCCTGGGAGAAGCGGGCGCTCGGCGCAATCAAGCCCGGCGATGTACAGAGCTGGATCACCAGCCTGACCACCACGCACGGGCTGGCCGCCAGCACCTCACGGACGGTCTTCAACACGGTCAACGCCGTCTTCCGGGCGGCCGTCCGTGACCGGATGATCCCTCACAACCCGTGTGCCGAGGCGAAGCTGCCCTCAGTGCCCCGGAAGAAGGTCGTGCCGCTGGCCGTCGAGCAGGTACGGACGCTGTCCGAGGAGATTCCCGCCCGCTACAAGGGCCTCGTGCTGCTCGGCGCGGCCACCGGGCTCCGCCCCGGCGAACTCTTCGGCCTCCAGCTCCGGCACGTGGACCTGCTGCACGCGACCGTCTCGGTCGAGCAGCAGATTCAGCAAACCGCCAAGCACGGCGTGTACGTATGCCCGCCCAAGACCGATCGCTCGCACCGCACGGTCCCGCTCCCCCGCATGGCGGTGGATGCGATGAAGGCCCACCTGCGGGACTTCCCCACCGAGGGGCCCGAGGCTTGGATCTTCACGGCGCCGCAAGGCGGACCCGTGGTCTACACGCACTTCATGGACGGGTCCTGGCGGCCCGCCTGCGCGAAGGCCGGCATACCGAAGGGCACTGGACCCCACGCCCTCCGGCACCACTACGCCAGCCTGCTGATCAAGCACGGCGAGTCCGTGAAGACGGTCTCCGAGCGTCTCGGCCACACGAACGCGGCCATGACGCTGAACATCTACACCCACCTGTGGCCCGACTCCGAGGAGCGGACCCGGGCCGCCGTCGACAAGGCGTACGCGGACGACGAGACGCTTGCCACTGAAGCGGCATAGCGTCTACCGCCGGCTGACCAAAGTCAGCACGCTGCCGACTCGGTGCGGACCGTGAAGGCCGCCCGACCTGCTCCACTGCAGATTCCCCTCAGTGGAGCCTGAGGCTCCCAGGACTTCGGCGACTCTAGTAGTACTCCCGAATGTATCCCAGCGCCCTCCCAAAGACATCCTGGTCGCGGATCTTGAACTTGATGTAGAGCGCCTTGCGAAGTGCCTGCTGGACAAGGCGATCGCCTTCGTTGGTGCCCTGCCAGCCGTCAAAGCGGACGGTACGGACGACGGAGTCGACCTCGTCGACGACCTTCTCGGCGATGATCGGGGTCCCCTCGCCCTTGAGTGACTCGAAGAGCTCTGTCAAGGCAGCCTTTCCGTGCTCCTCGCGGGGCACCTCAGCGGCAGCCTTCTCCGCTGCGACCGTGTCTCGCGCGAGTGCGAAGAGCTCCTTGAGAAACTCCAGCGAGGCCTGCTGAGAGTGGGCGTACTTCTCCCGCAGAGCATTCAACCGCTGGCCAAGCTCGATGAAGGACGGGTTGCCGACATGCTTGGCAATGCGGGCGGTGATCCACTTCTCGACCTCGACGGGGTCGATGTCCTTGCGGTTACCGTTCATCAGGTCCTCGATGACCTGCGCATCGAGGACGATGGTCTCCAGGTCGGTGCGCGGGACCTCGACGGTGACGTGCTCGTTTATGAGCTCAAGGGTCTTGGCACCCAGCGTGTGCCAGACCAGCCGGCCGGTGACGTCGGTGGGCTGCACGGACTGGTATACGTCGGTCAGCCACCGGTAATCCGACTCGTGCTCGGACAGGATCGGGTCCGGGGACAGGGTCTCCCACAGCTGGGCAACGACGCTGTACGCAGCTCCGAAGGCGTCACGGGACTCGTCAGAGTCGATCGCGGTCTGTGCCTGGATCAAGCCCTCATAGCCGCCGACGGTGCGGTCGACGCCCGGGAAGAACGCCAGAGCAGCCTCGATCGCGGGGCCGAGTTGCTCGCGGAGTACAGCGATGTTGGAGATGACCTGCTGGACAGACTTGTCGTCGAACTCGAAGGCCTTGGCGACGTCGTCGAAGATGCCGAGGTAGTCCACTATCAGGCCGTGGGTCTTCGCGGGCGGATAGACCCGATTCGTGCGGCAGATTGCTTGGAGCAGGGTGTGCTCGTACAGGGGCTTGTCAATGTACTGGGCATAGAGGATCGGGGCGTCGAAGCCGGTGAGCAGCTTCGCGGTCACGATGATGATCTTCAATGGGTCCGCCGGGTCGTTGAAGCGGGCGGTGATTCGCTCCAGCTCCTCCCGACCAGGGGTCCACTGCTTCCACGTCGGCTTGTCACCGCGGCTGGTGGACATCACGATCGTGGACACGTCCGGGCCGATCAGGCGGTCAAGCTCTTGCTTGTACGCCACGCAGGTGGCCTTGTCGTAGACCACGACCTGCGCCTTGAAGCCCTGCGGCTCGACCTTCGTGGTGAAGTGCCCGGCGATGTCGGCGGCGATCTTGCGGACCCGGTCGGGGGCCTTGATCAGCACCTCCAGGGAGGCGGCCTTCTTCGACAAGGTGGTGCGGTCTTCCTCAGTGAGCCCGTAGCGATCGGCGAGCTCGGCGAAGGCCGCGTCGATCGACTCCTCATCCAGGTGGATCTCCGAGAGGCGCGGCTCGAAGTGCAGCGGCAGGGTGGCGCCGTCGCGGATGGAGTCGGAGAAGGAGTAACGCGAGAGATACCCGTGCTCGTCGGCCTCGTCTCCGAACCACATGAACGTGTTGCGGTCACGCTTGTTGATCGGCGTCCCAGTCAGCCCGAACAGGAACGCGTTGGGCAGCGCCTCGCGCATCTTGCGGCCGTAGTCGCCCTCCTGGGAGCGGTGGGCCTCGTCGACCATCACGATGATGTTGTCGCGCACGTCCAACACACCCGGGGCTTCGCCGAACTTGTGGATCGTGGTGATGATGATCTTCCGCGCGCCCGCAGCCAGGAGCTCCTGCAGCTCCTTGCGGGACTCCGTTGAGACGAGGTTCGGTACGTCCGAGGCGTTGAATGTCGCGGTGATCTGGGTGTCCAGGTCGATCCGGTCGACCACGATGATCACCGTCGGCGAGGTCAGCCCCGCCGTTGCGCGCAACTTCTGTGCAGTGAACACCATCAGCAGCGACTTCCCCGACCCCTGGAAGTGCCAGATCAGCCCTTGCTTGATCTGCCCGTGCAGCACCCGCTCCACGATCAGGTTGGTCGCCTGGAGCTGCTGGTACCTCGCGATCACCTTGATCTTGCGGTGCTTCTTGTCGGTCGCGAACAGTGTGAAGAACCGCAGGAAGTCCAAGATCGCGTCCGGATCCAGAACGCCCTCGACCGCCTCCTTGACCGCCGAGAGGCCTACTTTCACCGGCGTATGGTCGTCACCGGACTCATCCGCGCGCCATGGCCCCCACAGCTCCACCGGCATCCCGACCGAGCCGTAGCGGAAGTCCTTGCCCTCGGTCGCGAAGTTGAGCACGTTCGGCACGAAGAACGCCGGCACGTTGACCTCATAGTCCTCCTTGACCTGCGCGGCAGCGTCGATCCAGGAGTACGCCGGCCGCACCGGCGACTTCGCCTCCCCAACGACGAGCGGGAACCCGTTGCACCAGATCACCAGGTCGAAGCGCCGCTCCAGTCGCCCGCCCCTGTAGGTCACCTCGGTGGAGACGATCCAGTTGTTCGCACTGTGCTCGCCGGGGTGGTCGAAGTCGATCAGCTTGACGGTCACATGCTCGCCGTCGGGCCCGAACGGCATCGACTTCTGCCCCGTGAGCCATGCCGCGAACTCCTCGTTCGCCACCACCGGATTCGGCGTGTTGCGCGCGGAGATCAGGATCGCGCGCAGCCGGTAGATCACCTCATCTGCCAGACGCGGATCCGCCTCGATGGTCGGGTTGAGGCAGATTAACGCCTCCCGCACTTGCTGCTCCAGCAACACCTCGTCGGTGCGCCGCGGCAGATCGCTCCCCGGCACGAACCGCACGTCCCCCGACTCCACGAGGTCCCGGACGAAGTCGCGGACGGTGTTCGCCTCATTGAAGATCACTCGGCACCCCCGAAGACCTGGTCGTGAAGGCTTCTACGGAGCACGTCGATTTCTGAGCGTTCCCCTGCCACACTCGTGAGTGTGTCTTCGAACGAGCTCACACGACCGAGCAAGTGGGTCTGATCTGCAATGGAAGGCACCGCGATGCTGCGCGCGATGTAGTCCTTGACTGACAGATTCGTGATATTGGTCGTCTTCTTTGCATAATTTCGAGTCACGCCAGCCACCCAGTCATGCCGAAGACGCCAAAACAGGAAACGCGGCTCCACAACCTCCCGGTTCGGCCGAAGCAGCCGCTGAAAGTCGGTGGGGATACACGGAGCCGGGTCTCCGTGAGCGATAACGACGCGCCCGACTGGTTGCGAGGGTGATCCTCCAGAGCGCTCGAGGATAATGTCCCCATCGCGGACAAGGCGCACCTCGGCCTGCCGCCTGCTCACGGAACGAACAGGCGACCCATCAGTTGTCAGTTGAGTCGCGCCATCCGCATACACGCGTGGCCCGAGCGCCAGTACGTCGACCTCAGCCTCGCCCTCTGCTGAGCCCCAGATCCCACCGATGACATCGGTACAGAGGTCAATGATCTTTCTGTGCGAGCCAGAGGCCACCCGGAACGAGTCGGCGAGAAAACGCTGCATCGCGGCCTCGATTGTCGAGACCTGGCCACCCAATTCGGCTTTGTGGCGCTCCAGCGCCCAGAGCAGATCGGCGAGGCGCTGCTGTTCGTCGACGGGAGGGAGGTCGAACTCGTACGCAGCCAGCTCGCCCCAGTTCAGGTAAGGGTTGACCGAGCCACGTGAGTGGGCGATCGCGTAGGCGTGGAACCTCTCGGCCGAGAGAACGAACGGAAGGAACTCCTGCAGGAGCAAGTTCTTGTCGAGGGTCTCCAGTACGAAGGTCTTCTCGCCTGTGATGCCCTCGAATTCCGGGACGGCGACTTTGCGAAGATACGTTCGCCTGGAGACGTAGAGGACGTGGCCTGGCTTGAACCGCTTGTAGAACATCGGCCCTATCGGGTCGCGCCCGATAACCCCCCAGTCGGCGATCGAGAGACTGCCGCTGGGAATGTGCTCGCCAGCGAGGAACCGCTCCAGGCCAGAGGTCTCGGCGTCGACCCGGTCGGTGACGTGCCGGACCACATCTCTAAGGGTGACACGCTTCCAGCCGGACTTGTCGAGGTTCAGGCTCATGCCAAGGCCTCCGTTCGCAGCAGGGACAGCACATCGACGACGGCCGCATCAGAGCTCTGCGCAGCCGTACGCCAGGCAACAAGGGCCTCGGCGAGGTCGATTTGTTCTCCCCCGCTGCTGTCCATGGCTCCTCCGACGTATGTCGGGATGGCCAGGCTGAAGCCCTTGGCCGCAATCTCATCGAGCGTGGCGACCGTCGCGAACTGCTTGATGTTCGCGAAGCCGCGGTAAGCATTAAGAATCTTCTGCTGGTGAGTGTCGCGCAGGAAGGCCTGCCCCTGTTCGCGGGAAACCTCGTTGAGGGCGTTGATGAAGAGAACCTTGCCCTGGCGTTCGGCGGGCTTACGCGTCCGCAGGATGACGACGACGGCCGGCATCGGGGAGTTGTAGAACAGACCCTCGCCAAGGCCGAGCACACACTCGACCAGGTCGGACTTGACCAGCCGCTCGCGCATGGCGGCCTCGTCACGGCGGAACAGGACCCCATGGGGGAAGAGAATCGCGGAACGCCCAGTGGTGGGGTCCAGACTCTTGGCGATGTGCTGGAAGAAGGCGTAGTCGGCGCGCCCCTGGGGTGGTAGGCCCCACATGTTGCGCCCGTAGGGGTCCTTGGCGAACGCGTCGCGGTTCCATGCCTTGATGGAGTAGGGCGGGTTGGCCAGGACGACGTCGAAGGTTTGCGGACCGCCGTGGGTGTTGAGGAAAGCAGGCCTGCCGAGGGTGTCGCCATGGGCGATGCGGCTGTCAGTGACACCGTGCAGGAACAGGTTCATGCGGGCGATGGCAGACGTGCCGTAGTTGAGTTCCTGGCCATACAGGCGCAGGTTTCGCCACTCCTTGCCTTGACGCTTGACCTCGGCTGCGGTGGAGATGAGCATGCCGCCGGTGCCGCAGGTCGGGTCGTAGACAGACTCGCCGGGCCGGGGTTCGAGCATGAGCGTCATCAGGTGCACCAGGGTGCGGTTGGTGTAGAACTCCTGGGCGGTATGACCGGAGTCGTCGGCGAACTTTTTGATCAGGTACTCATAGCCCTGCCCGAGCTCGTCCTCGGGCAGGTTCGCCACTGACAGCGTCTTGGTCGAGAAGTGCTCGATCAGGTCCGAGAGGGTCGAGTCGGGGAGCAGGTCCTTGTTGGTCCACTCGCCGTCGCCGAAGACGCCGGGGAGGGTGTCGGGGTTGGCGGACTCGATGGCCCGCATGGCTGCCTTGAGCGACGTGCCGACATTGCTGGTGACCTTACGCAGGTCGGCCCAGTGGGCGCCATCGGGGATGGCGAAGCGGTGGTTCTCCGGGAGGTCAGCTAGCTTCTCGTCGCCGTACACCTCCAGGGCTGCGGCGTGCTCCTCGTCGTAGACGTCGGAGAGACGCTTGAGGAAGACGAGCGGGAAGATGTACTGCTTGTAGTCGCCGGCGTCGATCAGCCCCCTCAGCAGGACTGCGGCGCCCCACAGATAGGACTCCAGTTCCCGCTGGGTGATCCGCTTCGGGCTCGCTGCGGTCATGCGCCCAGCCCCCACTTCGCCAGCTCTGCCTCCAGCGCTGCCCGGGTCTCGCGGGCCTTCGTGTGCGCGGTCTCCAGGTCGGCCAAGGCCTGCTCCAGGGTGATCTGCTCGCCTGCCTCGGCAGGCTCGACGTACAACGGGATGTTCAGGTTCCAGCTGTTGGCCTTGATGTCGTCCAAGGTTGCCACCGCTGCCAGGCCGGGCTGGTCGACGTACTCCTGATACGCCTTCAGGAGGGTCGCGGCGTGGTCAGGCTCAAGGGTGTTCTGGTTACGGCCACGTTTGAAGAGCATCTCTCCGTTGACGAAGAGCACCTTGTCCTGCTGCTCGGCGGGGCGCTGGCGGCGCAGGATCAGCACGCAGGCGGCCAGGCCAGTTCCGTAGAACAGGTTGGGCGCCAGGCCGATGACGGCCTCCACGAAGCCGGCTTTGAGGACGTGTTCGCGGACGCGCCCCTCGGCGCCCTGGCGGAACAGGGCACCCTGCGGGAGGACCACCGCGACCCTTCCTCCGGCGGGTGCAGCGGAGGTGAGCATGTGCTGGGCCCAGGCCCAGTCGGCGTACCCCTTAGGCGGCACCCCGCCCAATGCATTGCGGCCCCAGGGATCGGAGGCCCACTGCTCCTGACCCCAGTTCTTCAGCGAGAACGGAGGGTTAGCGATCACGCAGTCGAACCGCGCCAAACGGCCGTGATCGAAGTAGGCCGGGTCGCGCAGCGTGTCGCCGCGCTCGACGTGGAAGTCCTCCATGCCGTGCAGCAGCAGGTTCATCCGGGCGATCGCGGAGGTGGTGAGCACCTTCTCCTGGCCGTACAGCCTTCCGAGGACGGTCTTTGGGTCACCGCCGCGGGCCTTGATGTGCTGGATGACCTCGATCAGCATGCCGCCTGTTCCACAGGCCGGGTCGTAGACCGTCTCGCCCTCTTGGGGGTCGAGGATGTTGACCAGGAGCGTGACCACCTCGCGCGGGGTGTAGTACTCGCCAGCCTTCTTGTTGGACTGGTCGGCGAACCGCTTGATCAAGTACTCGTACGCCTGCCCCAGCACGTCGGGGGCGGCCTGGGACATCGAAAGGGTCTTGATCGAGAAGTGTTCGATCAGGTCGATCAGCTTGCTGTCCGGCAGCTTGTCCTTGTTGGTCCAGGTCGCGCCGCCGAAGATGCCGTACAGCGCGCCCTGGTTGGCCTGCTCGATTCCGCGGAACGCGGTCTTGAGGGCCTCACCGACGTTCTCGGTGCGTTCGCGTACGTCTGCCCAGTGGCAGCCATCGGGGATGGTGAACCGGTGGTTCTCCTCGAACGCCGCATACGTGTGGTCACCGCCAGAATCGTCCAGCGCTCGGGCGTACTCCTCGTCGTACACATCGCTGATCCGCTTGAAGAACATCAGCGGGAAGATGTACGCCTTGAAGTCCGCTTGATCGATGCTGCCCCGCAGCAGATCAGCCGCCTTCGCCAGATACGACTCCAGCTCCCCCAGTGTCAACGGCATCGGAAGCTCCTGCTCCCCCGCGCCGACCGCACTCGACCCCACTCGATCACTACTCGTTTCCGTACTCTGCATGGTCGGCTCGCCGTCCCGGCGACCACGTGTCGGAGCGTAACGGGATCCGCCAGGGCTGTACCGAATTCGCGTCAAACGCTGCGGACTCTGTGCGGACCGCAAAGGCCGTCCAACCCGCTCCGTCGCAGGTCAGACGGCCTTTCGCCGAACGTATTAGACGTTGAAGCGGAACTCCACCACGTCGCCGTCCTGCATGACGTAGTCCTTGCCCTCCATGCGGGCCTTGCCCTTGGCGCGGGCCTCGGTGACCGAGCCGCACTCGACCAGGTCCGCGAAGGAGATGACCTCGGCCTTGATGAAGCCGCGCTGGAAGTCGGTGTGGATCACGCCGGCCGCCTCGGGGGCGGTGGCGCCCTGCTTGATGGTCCAGGCGCGGGTTTCCTTCGGGCCGGCCGTCAGGTACGTCTGGAGGCCCAGGGTGGCGAAGCCGACGCGGCCGAGGGTGGCGAGGCCGGGCTCGTCCTGGCCGACCGACTGGAGGAGCTCCAGGGCCTCCTCGTCGTCGAGCTCCGCGAGGTCCGCCTCGAGCTTCGCGTTCAGGAAGATCGCCTCGGCCGGGGCGACCAGGGCGGCCTGCTCCGCCTTGAAGGCCTCGTCCGTCAGCTCGTCCTCGTCCACGTTGAAGACGTAGAGGAACGGCTTGGTCGTCAGGAGGTGCAGCTCGTGGAGGAGGTCGCCCAGCTCCGTGCCCTTGGTGATGCCCTTGGAGAAGAGGGTGTCGCCGGCTTCGAGGATCTTCTTGGCCTCGACGACCGCCGCCAGGACCGCGACCTTCTCCTTCTGGAGACGGGACTCCTTCGTCAGGCGCGGCTCGGCCTTCTCGATGGACTGGAGGTCGGCGAGGATCAGCTCGGTGTTGATCGTCTCGATGTCGTCCTTGGGCGAGACCTTGCCGTCGACGTGGACGACGTTCTCGTCCTTGAAGGCGCGGATGACCTGGCAGATCGCGTCCGACTCGCGGATGTTCGCCAGGAACTTGTTGCCCAGGCCCTCGCCCTCCGAGGCGCCGCGCACGATGCCGGCGATGTCGACGAAGTCGACCGTGGCGGGCAGGACGCGCTGCGAGCCGAAGATCTCGGCCAGCTTGGCCAGGCGGGGGTCCGGGACGCCGACCACGCCGATGTTCGGCTCGATGGTGGCGAACGGGTAGTTGGCCGCCAGCACGTCGTTCTTGGTCAGGGCGTTGAACAGGGTCGACTTGCCGACATTCGGCAGGCCGACGATTCCGATCGTGAGCGACACGTTGGCGACTTCCCGTAGCTGGAGGGGGCGGCGGCCCGGAGGTGGGCCACCCGACAGTTTACTTTCCTGTGAGCGGCGCTGGACGTACGCGTGTCCGCGCCCGGATTCGGGGCCCTTCCCGCCTAGTTTGGTGGGGTGGAGCAATACAGGATGCGTTCGGTACGTCACCCGCGGGTGCCCGCCCGCGTGCCCGCCCGCGTGCCCGCCCAGGGGCGGCGCCCCGCGGCGCCCCGCCGGCTGCCCCGGCCCATGCTGACCGGCTTCGGTGCCGGGCTGTTCGCCTGCCTGGCGATGCTGCTGGTCGCGGGGGTCTGCCGGCTGCTCTTCGGCTCCTCGCTGTTCGCGTACGGGCTGCTCTTCCTGCCCGTCTCCGCCGCGGTCGGCGTGTGGGTGCGGCCGGCGGACCTGGTCACCGCGCCGATCTCGGCCCCCATCGCCTTCGCCGCCGGGGTGTGGCCCGTCTCGGGGGGCTCCGGCGGCTTCGGCGGGCAGCTGATGGGGGTGGTGTCCGCGCTGTCCCTGCACGCCGGGTGGCTGTACGCGGGCACGCTGGCCGCCGGGCTGATCGCGCTGGTGCGCCGGGCCGCCTTGAGCGGGCGCAAGCGGGCCGCCCGGCAGCAGCGTGCCAGGACGGCCTACTGAGCTACCGGGCCGCCCCGTCGCGCGCGGCCATCGCCGCGCCGACGATCCCCGCGTTGTTCTGGAGCTGCGCGGGGACGATCTCCGCCCGGATCCCCTGGATCAGCGGCAGGAACTTCTCCGGCTTGCGGCTGACGCCGCCGCCCAGGATGAACAGGTCCGGGGAGAAGAGCATCTCCACGTGGGCCAGGTACTTCTGCAGCCGGTGCGCCCAGCGCTCCCAGCTGAGGTCCCCGTCCTCCTTGGCCTTCACCGAGGCCCGCGTCTCCGCGTCGTGGCCCTTGAGCTCGAGGTGGCCCAGCTCCGTGTTCGGCACGAGCCGGCCGTCCTGGAAGAGCGCGCTGCCGATGCCCGTGCCCAGGGTGAGCAGGAGCACCGTGCCCGCCACCCCGCGCCCCGCCCCGTACGTCATCTCGGCGACGCCCGCCGCGTCGGCGTCGTTCAGGACCGTGACCGGCCTGCCGTCCAGCCGGGCGGAGAGCAGGCCCGCCGCGTCGAGGCCGATCCAGCCCGGGTCGACGTTGGCCGCGGTACGCGTGACGCCCCCCGTGACCACGCCCGGGAAGGTGACCCCGACGGGGCCGTCCCAGGAGAAGGCGCCGACCACCTCCGCGACGCATCCGGCCACCCCTTCGGGGGTCGCCGGATGCGGGGTGAGCACCTTGTGGCGCTCCTGTGCCAGCTCGCCGCGGTCCAGGTCCACGGGAGCGCCCTTGATACCGGAACCGCCGATGTCCACACCGAAGATCTGCATGGGCATACGGTACGAGGACTTACTTCTCGGCGACCAGTTCCGCGGCCTCGGCGCGCAGGTCGCGGCGCAGCTCCTTGGGCAGCGAGAAGGTGATGTGCTCCTCGGCCGTCTTGACGATCTCCACGTCCGCGTAGCCGCGCTGGGCGAGCCATTCGAGGACTTCCTCGACGAGGACCTCGGGGACGGAGGCGCCCGAGGTCAGGCCTACGGTGGAGACGCCGTCCAGCCAGGCCTCGTCGATCTCGCTGGCGAAGTCGACCAGGTGGGCGGCCTTCGCGCCGGCGTCGAGGGCGACCTCGACCAGGCGGATGGAGTTCGAGGAGTTCTTGGAGCCGACGACGATGACGAGGTCGGAGTCGGCGCCCATCACCTTGACGGCGGCCTGCCGGTTCGAGGTGGCGTAGCAGATGTCGTCGCTGGGCGGGGAGACGAGCAGCGGGAACTTCGTCTTCAGCGCGTCGACGGTCTCCATGGTCTCGTCGACCGAGAGGGTGGTCTGGGAGAGCCAGACGACCTTGGACTCGTCGCGGACCTCGACCTTGGCCACGTCGTCGGGGCCGTCGACGATGGTGATGTGGTCCGGGGCCTCGCCGGAGGTGCCGATGACCTCCTCGTGGCCCTCGTGGCCGATGAGGAGGATGTCGAAGTCCTCGTTGGCGTAGCGGACGGCTTCCTTGTGGACCTTGGTGACCAGCGGGCAGGTCGCGTCGATGGTCGCGAGCCGGCCGCGCGCCGCCTCCTCGTGCACCACCGGGGCCACTCCGTGGGCGGAGAACATCACGATGTTGCCGGGCGGGACCTCCTCCGTCTTCTCGACGAAGATGGCCCCCTTCTTCTGCAGCGTCTGGACGACGTACTTGTTGTGCACGATCTCGTGGCGGACGTAGACCGGAGCGCCGTACTGCTCCAGGGCCTTCTCGACGGCGATCACGGCACGGTCCACGCCCGCGCAGTAGCCGCGGGGGGCGGCGAGCAGGACGCGGCGGGCGGGAGCGGGGGCGGCAGCAGTCATGTGCTCCATCGTACGGGGGTCTCCAGCAGGCCGGGCGTCGCCCGTTCGGCACACACTTGGCCGAACGTACGTACCGACAGTCCTCCGGAGGATCAATGGCTTCCGCTACGGATTCCAGCACGGCGGCCCCCGCGGCGCTGCGCCGGAGCCTGGGCTTCCGGGACCTGGTGGTCTACGGGCTGCTCTTCATCGCCCCCATGGCCCCGGTGGGGGTCTTCGGCACCCTCGACGCGAAGTCGCACGGCGCGGTGGCCCTGGTGTACGCCGTCGCGACCGTGGCGATGGGGTTCACGGCCTTCTCGTACGCGCAGATGGTGCGGGTGGCCCCGCAGGCCGGCTCGGTCTTCACCTACGCCCGCAAGGGGCTCGGCGAGGGGGCGGGGCTGATCGCGGGCTGGATGGCGATGCTCGACTACCTGCTGATCCCGGCGGTGGCGTACCTGTTCTCCGGGATCGCCATGCACGCGCTGGTCCCGGAGGTGTCGCGGTGGGTGTGGACCGCGCTGGCGGTGGTGGTCACCACGGCGCTGAACCTGTGGGGGGTGAGGGCGGCCGCGCGGGTGGGTTTCGCCGTGCTGGCGATGGAGATCGTGGTGCTGGTGGTGTTCCTGGTGGCGGCGGGGACCGTGCTGGCCCGGGACGGGGCCCGGCGCGGCTGGCTGTCTCCGCTCACCGGGGACGGCTCGCTGGGCTTCTCGACGGCGGCCGTGCTGGGCGCGGTGTCCGTGGCCGTCCTGTCGTACCTGGGCTTCGACGCCATCGTCTCCTTCGCGGAGGAGGTCACCGGGGGCAGTGCCCGGGTGGCCCGGGCGGTGCTGTTCTGCCTGGCGCTGACCGGGGTGCTGTTCGTCGCGCAGACCTACCTGGCGGCGCTGCTGTCCCCGGTGTCCTCGGCGGAGCTGGCGGCGGACCCGGGGCGGCAGGGGCCGGCCTTCTACGACGCGGTCGAGGCCTCGGTCGGGCCCTGGCTGCACGACCTGGTGGCGGTGAGCAAGGCGGTCGGGGCGGCCTTCGCGGCGCTGGCCGGGCAGGCGGCGGCCGGGCGGCTGCTGTTCGCGATGGCCCGGGAGCGGCGGCTGCCGCGTGCGCTGGCCCGTACCTCGGACGGCACCCCGCGGGCGGCGCTGCTGGTGGCGGCGGCGGTGACGCTGGTGGCGGCGGTGTGGGCGGCCCGGCGCGACGACGGCCTCGGCCACCTGGTGTCGGTGGTGGACGTGGGGGCGCTGGTGGCGTTCACCCTGCTGCACGCGTCGGTGGTGGGGTGGTTCGTGGTCCGGCGGCGCGAGGGACCCCCGGTGTGGTGGAAGCACCTGGTGGTGCCGGTGCTGGGGGCGGCGGTGACGGTGGCCGTGATCGCGGAGGCCTCCCGGACGGCGCAGCTGGTGGGCGCGGTGTGGCTGCTGGCGGGGCTGACGCTGCTCCTCGTACAGCGGGGGCGCGGACGCGTGGGCGCCGACACCGGGCCCCGGGCCTGAGACGCTGTCAGCGGGGGCGGCTAGCCTGCCTGCATGGGTCTCAATACGTCGGCTGATGCGCCGCTGCCGGTCGGTCAGGTGTCCCGGCTCATCGGGGGCTGGATCGACCGCCTGGGGCAGGTGTGGGTGGAGGGGCAGATCACGCAGGTGTCCCGGCGGCCGGGGGCCGGGGTGGTGTTCCTGACGCTGCGCGACCCGTCGCACGACATCTCGATCAGCGTGACCTGCTTCCGCCAGGTATGGGACGAGGTCGCGGACCTGGTCTCCGAGGGCGCGCGGGTCGTCGTCCTGGCCAAGCCGGAGTGGTACGCCCCGCGCGGGCAGCTGTCCCTGCGGGTGACCGAGATCCGCCCGGTCGGGATCGGGGAGCTGCTGGCGCGCCTGGAGCGGCTGAAGCGGTCGCTGGCCGCCGAGGGGCTCTTCGCGCTGGACCGCAAGAAGCCGCTGCCGTTCCTGCCGCAGCTGATCGGCCTGGTGGTGGGGCGGGCGTCGGCGGCCGAGCGGGACGTGCTGGAGAACGCCCGACGGCGCTGGCCGGCGGTCCGCTTCGAGGTGCGCAACGTGGCGGTGCAGGGGGTGCACGCGGTGCCCCAGGTGGTGCAGGCGGTCAAGGAGCTGGACGCGCGGCCCGACGTGGACGTGATCATCGTGGCGCGGGGCGGCGGCAGCGTGGAGGACCTGCTGCCGTTCTCCGACGAGGAGGTCGTGCGGGCGGTCGCGGCGGCCCGTACGCCGGTGGTGTCGGCGATCGGGCACGAGCCGGACTCCCCGCTGCTGGACCTGGTCGCGGACCTGAGGGCCTCCACGCCCACGGACGCGGCCAAGAAGGTGGTCCCGGACGTCGGCGAGGAGCTGATGCGGGTGCGCCAGCTCCAGGAGCGGGGGCTGCGGGCGCTGCGCGGGCTGCTGGAGCGGGAGGAGCGGGGCCTGGCGCACGCGCTGGCGCGCCCGGTGTTCGTGCACCCGCGGCGGATGGTGGAGGTGCGCGAGGACGAGCTGGAGGCGCTGCTGGCCCGCGCCCGGCGCACGCTCGGGCACCTGCTGGACCGGGCCGACTCCGAGCTGGAGCACACCCTCGCCCGGGTGGTCGCCCTGTCGCCGGCGGCCACGCTGGAGCGCGGGTACGCGGTGCTCCAGCGGGAGGACGGGCACGTGGTGCGGGCGGCCGCGGAGGTCGCGGCGGGCGACGTGCTGCGGGCCCGGGTGGCCGCGGGCGAGTTCACGGTGGCCGTCGCCGGTACGGGTCCGTCGGCGGCTCCGCCGCAGGTCCCGGAGGCGGCACTGGAGGGCGGCTCGACCGCCGGTCCAGAACCCCTCGAAAGCTGACATATTGCACGATGATCAGACGCATCACACACCTACGATGGGACCCAAGGAATGACCGACACCGATACGGCGCTGGGGTACGAGCAGGCACGGGACGAGCTCGTGGAGGTCGTCCGCAAGCTGGAGGCCGGCGGCACCTCCCTGGAGGAGTCCCTGGCCCTCTGGGAGCGCGGCGAGGAGCTGGCGAAGGTCTGCCGGCACTGGCTCGAAGGGGCCCGCGCCCGGCTGGACTCGGCACTGGCCGCCCGCGAGGCGGCCGCCGGGGACGACGGGAACGGTCGCGACGAGTGACGCGCACCACCCGCCCCAGCAAGTAGTTGAAATTTCATCTACTTTCGCCGTAGAGTCGGAGCCATCGCTTCACCACCGCATAGAAGAAGGCTTACCGATGTCTCTCGTGCTCGACGCCGCTGCCCAGGACCTGCTGTTCCGCGAGGCCCGCACCGCCAACTCGTTCTCCGACGAGCCGGTGACCGAGGAGCAGGTCCAGGCCATCTACGACCTCGTGAAGTTCGGCCCCACCGCCTTCAACCAGACCCCGCTGCGCATCACCCTCGTCCGCTCCGCCGAGGCCCGCGAGCGCCTCGTCAAGCACATGGACGAGGGCAACAAGGCCAAGACGGGTGCCGCCCCGCTGGTCGCCATCCTCTCCGCGGACAACGAGTTCCACGAGGAGCTCCCCCAGCTGCTGCCGCACTTCCCGCAGGCCAAGGACGCCTTCTTCTCCGAGCGCCCGGTCCGCGAGCAGGCCGCCCTGCTGAACGGCGCCCTCCAGGCCGCGTACTTCATCATCGGCGTCCGCGCCGCCGGCCTGGCCGCCGGCCCGATGACCGGCCTGGACTTCGCCGGCGTGCAGAAGGAGTTCCTGGACGCCGACCACACCCCGCTGATGGTCGTCAACATCGGCAAGCCGGGCGAGAACGCCTGGTTCCCGCGCTCCCCGCGCCTGGACTTCGACCAGGTCATCACCACCGTCTGAGCCGCCCGCGCCGTCTGAGCACCGGCACGGACAGGAAGCACGACGCGACACGAGAGGCCGCCCGCCCCGGGACCCCGGGGCGGGCGGCCTCTCCTCGTCGCTCTTGTGGCCGTACGCCGCTGCCGTTCTGTCGTCCTCCCGGCCGTACGCCGCACGCCGCACGCGCGGCGCGGCCGCTAGGGGGCCTGCTGCCCCTGCTTGAACTCCAGCGCCGCCGCCATCGCTCCGAGCCGCTCGAAGCCGGCCGTACCCGTCACGACGGTCACGTAGCCCTGCTCCTGCCGCACGAGCGCGTCGTACTTCTCGCCGTCCCAGCGTTCCCAGGCCCGGTCGCCGACCTGCTGGGTCTCGCCGGTGGACTTCGCCTGCTGGGTGAGCTTGGCCACGTTCTTGGCGGAGGCGTCGGTGGACTGCTCCACCGCCACGTACTGCTTGTCCGGGTCCTGGAAGCCCAGGTGCCAGGCGTTCGCGTTCTTGCGCTCGAAGGTGACCGACGTCGCCCGCCACTGCTCCGGAAGGCCGACCGGGGCCGCCACGGGGTACGGCGCGGCGCGCCGGGCCGTGATGGTCTCCACGCGGTAGTCCACCGTGCGCGTCGGGTCGGCATCTTCGTCATGGGGGATGAATATGTAGATGCCCGCCACGACCACGCCGATCACCGCCAGCGACCGGACCATGTCCCAGACCGTCTGCTTGCCTTTCATACCTGCCACGGCACCATCGTCCCGCATCGCCGTCGGCGATCAACGGCGGGGGTGTCCGCTCAGCCGTACGACATCACCGATATACCGCTCATACGTGACCCGGTCTGCTCAATATGTCGATGAACCGATAGAGTTCCAGCACCCTCACATCCCGGCCGTCGTCGTACAGAAAGGTGCGCTCCGATGACCGAGCACAACCTGCCGCCCCAGCTCGAAGTCGCCCCCGACTCGCCTGACCGCAACCTCGCCCTGGAACTCGTACGGGTCACCGAGGCCGCGGCCCTCGCCGCGGGCCGGTGGGTCGGCCGTGGCGACAAGCTCGGCGCCGACGGCGCCGCGGTCAACGCGATGCGCACCCTGATCTCCACCGTCTCGATGAACGGCGTCGTCGTCATCGGCGAGGGCGAGAAGGACGAAGCCCCGATGCTCTTCAACGGCGAGCGGGTCGGCGACGGCACCGGCGCCGAGGTCGACATCGCCGTGGACCCGATCGACGGCACCACGCTGAACGCCAAGGGCATGCCCAACGCCATCGCCGTCCTGGCCGCCGCCGACCGCGGCACCATGTTCGACCCGTCCGCGGTCTTCTACATGGACAAGCTGGTCACCGGCCCCCAGGCCGCCGACTTCGTCGACATCAACGCCCCCGTCTCGGTGAACATCCGCCGCGTCGCCAAGGCCAAGAACATCGCCCCCGAGGACGTCACGGTCGTCATCCTGGACCGCCCCCGCCACGAGGGCATCGTCAAGGAGATCCGCGAGACCGGCGCCCGGATCAAGTTCATCTCCGACGGCGACGTCGCCGGCTCGGTCATGGCCGTCCGCGAGGGCACCGGCGTCGACCTGCTGATGGGCATCGGCGGCACCCCCGAGGGCATCATCTCGGCCTGCGCCATAAAGTGCCTCGGCGGCGTCATCCAGGGCAAGCTGTGGCCCAAGGACGAGGCCGAGCGTCAGAAGGCCCTCGACGCCGGACACGACCTGGACCGCGTCCTGACCACGAACGACCTGGTGTCCGGCGAGAACGTCTTCTTCGTCGCCACCGGCATCACGGACGGCGAGCTGCTGCGCGGCGTCCACTACCGCTCGGAGACCGCGACCACGTCCTCGCTGGTCATGCGCTCGAAGTCGGGCACGATCCGGCAGATCGACTCCACGCACCGCCTGTCGAAGCTGCGCGCCTACAGCGACGTCGACTTCGACCGCGCCCGGTAGGAGCGGTCCGGCCGGTGACGGCACGACGAAGGGGCGGCCCCTGTGCGGGGGGCCGCCCCTTCGGTACGTCCGGTGCCGGTGCATCCGATGCGGGTACCTCCAGTGCCGGTACGGCCGGTACGCGCGCCCGCGCGGCCGGCAGGTCCGCGGCGCGCCCCGCGCCGGTCAGCCCGCCGCGGCGACCGGTCCGGGCGCGCCCGGGAGCAGCTCGGCGGCGCGGCGCCGCCTGCGCCCCAGCACCACCCGGCGCTCGGCGGCGGTGAGCCCGCCCCAGACCCCGTACGGCTCCGGCTGGAGCAGGGCGTGCTCGCGGCAGGCGACCATCACCGGACAGCGGGCGCACACCCTTTTGGCGGCCTCCTCGCGGGCCAGCCGGGCCGCGGTCGGCTCCTTGGACGGTGCGAAGAAGAGTCCCGCCTCATCCCTGCGGCAGACGGCCTCGGCGTGCCAGGGGCCGTCTTCTTCCCTGGCCGGAACCCGCGGCTTCGGCACGGCTGCCGGGCGCGTCGGAAGGCTCTGGACGGCGGCTGCCTGCAGGGACTGATGCGGCGGATGCGGCACGGTCTACTCCTGACGACGTATACGCGAGCGAGAGACGATGCACCAGTCCCTACCCGCTGCGCGTGCCGCTATGCGCCGGGTGCCGCCGGGGCGGCCTGGTTCGTCCGAAACCGGCCGCAGCGCGGTCAGGTTTCAGTCCAAGTGCTTGCGGAGCCTGGCGGCCAGGTCGACGAGGCGGAATCCGCGCTTGGGCCGGGCCTCGATGTTGCCGAGCAGGGCGAAGCCGCGGACGATCACCACGGGCGCCTGCGGGTCGGCGGCGACGCCCTCGCCGCGCACTTCGAAGTTGCCGAGGACGCCGCTGCCGTAGCCGCGCAGGGTGACGTTCTCGGGGACCAGGACCTCGACGTTGCCGAGGACGCTGGTCACGGTGATCTCGGTGACCTGCTGCTCGAAGACGGCCTCGGAGAGGTCGATGGTGATGTCGCCCATGACCGATACCGCGCGGGTGCGGGCGCCGGGGCGCCAGCGGCCCTTGCGGGCGGAGCTGCTGCACACCGCGACCACCGTCTCCACGGGCCCGCCGACGGCCGTGGCCGTGGCAGCGACGGGAGTGGCGGGAGTGGCCGGCCGGCGGCCGCCCGTGTCCGCCGGGAGGTCGCGCACCAGCAGGTCCAGCTCGCCGACCGTCTTGACGGCGTACAGGGTGTCCAGGCGCTCGGAGTGCTCCTCGGAGGTCAGCCTGCCCTCCGCGAGGGCGTCGGAGAGGATCTGCGCGATCCGGTCCCGGTCGGCGTCGGAGGCGCGCAGCCCGGAGGGGCCCGCGGCCCCGCCGCCCGGCGCGGGGGCAGGGGCGGCGGTGTGCTTTTCCATGTCCACGCCGCCCAGCATAGCGAGACACGATAGATCGCGATACTGCTGGGTGAGCCTTACCTCACAGCCACGCCCGGCGCGAGAGGTCCTACGCTTGATGTCCGCGCTGCCAATTGGTCGCCAGCGCTGTCTGCCGAGTGAGGAATGGCTACCCAAATGCCGGAGTTCGCGTACACCGACCTGCTGCCCCTGGGCGAGGACACCACCCCCTACCGGCTGGTCACCTCGGAGGGCGTCTCGACGTTCGAGGCCGACGGCCGTACGTTCCTCAAGGTCGAGCCCGAGGCGCTGCGCACGCTCGCCGCCGAGGCCATCCACGACATCCAGCACTTCCTGCGCCCCGCGCACCTCGCGCAGCTCCGCCGGATCATCGACGACCCGGAGGCCAGCTCGAACGACAAGTTCGTCGCGCTCGACCTCCTGAAGAACGCGAACATCGCGGCGGCCGGCGTCCTGCCCATGTGCCAGGACACGGGCACGGCGATCGTCATGGGCAAGCGCGGCCAGAACGTCCTCACGCAGGGCGGCGACGAGGAAGCCCTCTCGCGCGGCATCTACGACGCCTACACCAAGCTGAACCTGCGCTACTCGCAGATGGCCCCGCTGACCATGTGGGAGGAGAAGAACACCGGCTCGAACCTGCCCGCGCAGATCGAGCTGTACGCGACCGACGGCGGCGCGTACAAGTTCCTCTTCATGGCCAAGGGCGGCGGCTCGGCCAACAAGTCCTTCCTCTACCAGGAGACGAAGGCGGTCCTCAACGAGGCCTCCATGATGAAGTTCCTGGAGGAGAAGATCCGCTCGCTCGGCACCGCGGCCTGCCCGCCGTACCACCTGGCGATCGTGGTCGGCGGCACCTCCGCCGAGCACGCGCTCAAGACCGCGAAGTACGCCTCGGCGCACTACCTGGACGAGCTGCCCCGCGAGGGCTCCGCCCTGGGCCACGGCTTCCGCGACGAGGCCCTCGAGCAGCAGGTCTTCGAGCTGACCCAGAAGATCGGCATCGGCGCCCAGTTCGGCGGCAAGTACTTCTGCCACGACGTCCGCGTCGTCCGCCTCCCCCGCCACGGCGCGTCCCTGCCGGTCGCCATCGCGGTGTCCTGCTCCGCGGACCGCCAGGCGGTCGCGAAGATCACCGCCGAGGGCGTCTTCCTGGAGCAGCTGGAGACGGACCCCGCGCGCTTCCTGCCCGACACCACGGACTCCCACCTGGACGAGGCCTCGGACGTGGTCTCCATCGACCTGAACCAGCCGATGGACGAGATCCTGGCGACCCTGACCAAGCACCCGGTCAAGACCCGCCTGTCCCTCACCGGACCCCTGGTCGTGGCCCGCGACATCGCGCACGCCAAGATCAAGGAGCGGCTGGACGCGGGCGAGGGCATGCCCCAGTACCTCAAGGACCACCCGGTGTACTACGCCGGCCCCGCGAAGACCCCCGAGGGCTACGCCTCCGGCTCCTTCGGCCCGACCACGGCCGGCCGCATGGACAGCTACGTCGAGCAGTTCCAGGCGGCGGGCGGCTCCAAGGTCATGCTGGCCAAGGGCAACCGCTCGCAGCAGGTGACGGACGCGTGCGGCGCGCACGGCGGCTTCTACCTCGGCTCGATCGGCGGCCCGGCGGCGCGCCTGGCGCAGGACTGCATCAAGAAGGTCGAGGTCCTGGAGTACGAGGAGCTCGGCATGGAGGCGGTCTGGAAGATCGAGGTCGAGGACTTCCCGGCCTTCATCGTCGTCGACGACAAGGGCAACGACTTCTTCCAGAACCCGGCACCCGAGCCGACGTTCACCCACATCCCGGTCCGCGGCCCGGGTCTGTGACCCTGTGAGGACGAGGGGCCCCTGCCGCCGAACGGCGCAGGGGCCCCTCGCATGTCGGCCCCCCTGCCGCCGCCACCGCGGTGGTCCCGGTTAACGTCGGGTACGCCGCGCTGCGGCGGCCCGTTCACCCCGGTTCGCAAGGATCCCCGTATGACAGCGACGACCCCCTTCCTCCGCACCGCCCGCGCCACGCGGGTCGTCGCGCATCGCGGGGCCTCCCACGAGCACCCCGAGCACACCGTCGAGGCGTACCGCAAGGCCATCGCCGACGGGGCCGACGCGCTGGAGTGCGACGTGCGGCTGACCCGTGACGGGCGGCTGGTGTGCGTGCACGACCGGACCGTGGAGCGGACCTCCGACGGGCGGGGGGTGGTCTCCGCGATGACGTACGAGGAACTGTGCGCGTACGACTTCGGCGGGTGGAAGGGCGAGGAGCACCGCGGGGCGCGGGTGCTGCTCTTCGAGGACCTGCTGCGGGAGGCCCTCGCCGCGGACCGGCCCGTCGGGCTGGCCGTGGAGACCAAGCACCCCACCCGGGCCGGCGGGCGGCTGGAGGCCGAGCTCGTCCGGGTGCTGAAGGAGTACGGGCTGGCGGACGGCGCGGACGGCCGCGTCGAGGTGATGAGCTTCTCCCGGAACGCGCTGACCCGGATGCACCGGCTGGCGCCGGGGCTGCCGGCCGTGTACCTGATCGAGCGGGCCGTGCGGCCGCCGCGTCCGCCGTTCGCGGGGCACGCGGGTCCCGGGATCGACCTGGTGCGCAGGGATCCGGGGCTGGTGGGGCGGCTGCGGGCGAAGGGGCTGCGGGTGCGGGTGTGGACCGTGGACGAGCCCGAGGACGTGGAGCTGTGCGTGCGGCTCGGGGTGGAGACGATCATCACCAACCGGCCCCGGCAGGTACGGGAGCAGCTGGAGGCCATGTAGCGGCGGCCCCTGGGTGTGGGAACACCCGGCCGGGTCGGTCCGGCCGGGTGTGGGGGGGGTGCGGTGGCGGTGCGGGGCGGCCCGGGAACTACGCGAAGCGCTGGTTCGCGGAGCCGTTGCAGGGCTGGAGGCGCAGCTGCTCGTGGGCGGCGGCGACGGTGAGGCACATGCCGGGGGCGGCTGCGGGGCGCAGGGTGGCGCCGTCGCGGACGAACTGCTGGTTGGCGCCGCCGTGGCAGTTGTAGAGGATCAGCCCGGTGCCGGCGCCGTAGTCGGCGCCCGGGGCGTCGAGGCAGCGGTCGTGGGTGAGCTCGACGTGGAGGGACTTCTTGGCGGAGTCGTACCACCAGCCCTGGTTGCGGCCGCCGTGGCAGTCCCAGCCGACCACCTTGGTCTCGTTGGCGCTGGAGCCGCCGAAGGAGTCGAGGCAGTTGCCGGTGGCCTCGTTCTTGACGGGCTTGTAGAGGGAGTCCCAGGCGCCGGCCTGGAGTACGGGGGTGCCGGTGCTCGCCGGGTCGGCGCAGGAGGCCTCGCGCAGGCCGGAGTCGTAGAGCTGGGTGAGGCAGGACGCGAAGGCGCCGTGGCCGCGGTAGTTGGGGTGGAAGGACTGGCGGGCGGTGTTCTCGTCCCAGGGGAAGTGGTCCCCGAGGTCGAGGTAGAGGCCGCGGGCCCAGGTGTCCTCCATGCAGACCTCGTGGCCGTGGAAGAGCCGCGAGTTGTCGAGGTAGACCGCGCCGGAGGCGAGGGCGGCGGCGCGCATGCCCTTCTCGAAGGTGGGCACGGCGTAGTTGCGGCCCCAGGTGGCGTCGGAGTCGTAGCCGGCGCAGCCGCCGGGGAGCTTGCCGGGGAAGCCGGGGTTGTCGTTGAAGTCGGGGCCGATGGGGCTGGGGTAGCCCATGACGACGAGCTTGTAGTCGGTGTCGGCGTAGCCGGCGTCGCGCATGACGGTCTTGAGGTCGGCGACGGTGGCTTCGACCTTGGGCTTCAGGCCGTCGACGCGGGCCTGCCAGCCGGGTCCGTACTTGGGCTCGCAGGTGCCCTGGCTGAGCACCCAGCGGGTGACGCAGTCGGTCATGACGGGGCCGAACTGGAGGTCGTCGTTGGCTCCGGCGACCAGCACCACCATCTTGATCCTGGTGTTGCGTGCCTTGATGGCGAGGCTGTCGCTCTGTACGAGTTCGTCGGCGTACTGCTTGCTGCCGCCGATGCGGATGTTGCCCGTGTAGCCGCCGGAGCAGGCGACGTTGAAGGTGAGGTCGGCGGGGATGCCGGTGCGGTGGATGGCCGCGTCGGGTGAGCGGTGGCACTGGTTGGACGGGGTGTTGGTGGCGGGGTCGTAGTTGCCGACGCCCTCGCCGGAGATCTCGCTGTCGCCGAGCGAGATGAGGCCGCTCTTGCGCTGGGCGGGCGGGCGGATCGCCGGGTCCCCGTAGATCTTGACGGCCTCGGCGGCGCGTACGGCCTCCAGTTCCGGGGGCAGTGGTGCGATCGAGCCGGACGCGGCGGGTGCGGCCTGGGCCAGGGGGGTGACGGCGGTGACGCCCCCGAGGGCGGCCGCGAACGCCGCGACGGCGGCGAAGGTACATCTGAGCGTGGGTTTCGTGCGGGCACGTGCCATGAACGCCTCCCCGGTATCGGTGTTACCCCCGGTATTTACTGGCCGGTAGGGGAGATGGGAACAGTTCGAACAAGACAATTGCTCAAGTTTCTGAGGAGGCTACAAAGATGACTGACGATCAGCAGCCGCAGGCGTTCCGGACCGAGCACGACTCCATGGGCGAGGTACGCGTCCCCGCGCACGCCAAGTGGCGCGCGCAGACCCAGCGCGCGGTGGAGAACTTCCCGCTCTCCGGGCAGCGCATCGAGCGCGCCCACATCGAGGCCCTCGCCCGGATCAAGGCCGCCGCCGCCCTGGTCAACGCCCGGCTGGGGGTGGTGGACGAGGACGTCGCGCAGGCGATCCGCTCGGCCGCCGCGGAGGTCGCCGAGGGGCGCTGGGACGAGCACTTCCCCGTCGACGTGTTCCAGACCGGGTCCGGGACCTCGTCCAACATGAACGCCAACGAGGTGATCGCGACCCTGGCCACCGAGCGGCTCGGGCGCGAGGTCCACCCCAACGACCACGTCAACGCCTCGCAGAGCTCCAACGACGTCTTCCCCTCGTCGATCCACGTCGCCGCCACCGCCGCCGTCCTGCACGAGCTGATCCCGGCCCTGGAGCACCTCGCCGCCGCCCTGGAGCGCAAGGCGGCCGAGTTCGCCGAGGTGGTCAAGGCCGGGCGCACGCACCTGATGGACGCCACCCCGGTCACCCTGGGCCAGGAGTTCGGCGGGTACGCCGCCCAGGTCCGCTACGGCGTCGACCGGCTGCGGGACGCCCTGCCCCGGCTGGCCGAACTCCCGCTGGGCGGTACGGCGGTGGGCACCGGCATCAACACCCCGCCCGGCTTCTCGGCGGCCGTGATCGCCGAGGTGGCCGCCGCGACGGGGCTGCCGCTGACCGAGGCGCGCGACCACTTCGAGGCCCAGGGCGCGCGGGACGCGCTGGTGGAGACCTCGGGGGTGCTCCGTACGATCGCCGTCTCGCTCACCAAGATCTGCAACGACCTGCGCTGGATGTCCTCCGGCCCGCGCACCGGATTGGCCGAAATCAATCTGCCGGATCTCCAGCCGGGGTCCTCGATCATGCCGGGGAAGGTCAATCCGGTCGTCCCCGAGGCCCTGTTGATGATCGCCGCGCAGGTGATGGGGAACGACGCGACGGTCGCCGTGGCGGGCGCCGCCGGCAACTTCGAGCTCAATGTGATGCTCCCGGTGATGGCCCGGAACCTGCTCGAATCGATCCGTCTGCTGGGCAACGGGAGCCGGCTGCTGGCCGACCGCACCGTGGACGGGATCACCGCCAACCCCGAGCGGGCCAGGGAGTACGCCGAGTCCTCCCCCTCGGTGGTGACCCCGCTCAACCGGTACATCGGCTACGAGGAGGCCGCCAAGGTGGCCAAGCGGGCGCTCGCCGAGCGGAAGACGATCAGGGAGGTCGTCCTGGAGTCCGGCTACGTGGACCGGGGCGCGCTGACCCTCGCCCAGCTGGACGAGGCGCTCGACGTCCTGCGGATGACCCGCCCCTGAAACCGGTTCCGGACAGGGGCCGAATCCGGTCGTTCGGCGTCCCCGGCCCCCGCCGTGACCTGCACCGCAGCATCTCGTAGGGCCGCAGCCCTAAGATCTGCGCATGACAGGTACGTACGGGGGGTCCGGGGGCGGCGCGGCGCGGCGGCCCGTCGCGGGTGACGCGGCGCCGGAGCGGCGCTGGGCGCCCGGGGAGCAGATCCTGTGGCGCTACCGCGACCACGCCCCGGGGCGGGCCGGCCCGGTCCACATCGCCCGCCCGGTGACGGTGGTGCGCGACACCGACGAGCTGCTCGCCGTGTGGATGGCGCCCGGCACCGAGTGCGTCAAGCCGGTGCTGGCCGACGGCAGTCCGGTGCACCGGGAGCCGCTCGCCACCCGCTACACCGCGCCGCGCACCACCGCGCGCTCGCGCTGGTTCGGCGGGGGCGTGCTGAAGCTGGCGCGGCCCGGGCAGCCGTGGTCGGTCTGGCTGTTCTGGGACGACGGCTGGCACCTGCGGAACTGGTACGTCAACCTGGAGGAGCCCCGCACCCGGTGGGCCGGCGGGGTGGACTCCGTGGACCACTTCCTCGACATCGCGGTCTACCCGGACCGCAGCTGGAAGTGGCTGGACGAGGACGAGTTCGCGCAGGCGCAGCGGATCGGGCTGATGGACCAGGACCAGGCGCGCCGGGTGGTGGACGCGGGGCGCTCGGCCGTGGAGGTCGTCAAGGCCTGGGGGGCTCCGTTCTGCGACGGATGGCAGGACTGGAGGCCCGATCCGGCATGGCGAGTTCCGGTTCTGCCCGAGGACTGGGACCGCACCCCGGCGCATATGACCTCATGAGACCCTTGATGCGCCCCCGGGGGTCAACCGTAGGATCGTCCTCCGCAGGTCGTGCACGAGGGGCCCCACCGGTCCCTCATCCGTAAATGACCTGGGGCGACCGGGACTTGACCGGAGGTCAACGCGAGCGAAAGGTAACGAGCGGGACGCGGTACCCGGGGGTGATGGTGCCCCCGCCGCTGAGCGGGTATACCGCGACTGACCGAGTTGAGTGCAGCGCACATCGAGCGCAAACGGACGGAATTCCACGCGTGACGGAGTACCCCACCTCCCAGGAGGGCCCGCAGCCCACCGTCGCCTCCGGCGGAGGTACGGATGAGCTCGGCCACGGCAAGGCCCCCATCGCGGCCGCCGAGGCCGTACGCACGCATGCCGACTTCCCGCGCCCGCGCGGCACCACCGGCGAGGGCTCCGGGCACGGCCCCGCGGACGGCGCGGCCACGGCCCGCGGACGGGACGGCGAGGCCGCGCGCAACGCCGGCCGGCGCACCCCGGCCGACGGGGAGCCCGGCGAACCGGCCGCCGACGGGGCCGCCGCCACGGCCGTACGGGCCGTCCCGCTCCCGGCCTCCGGGGCGGGCGCCGGCTCGGGCACCGGCCCCGCCTTCGGGGAGGCCGGCGTGGCCCGCCGCGAGGGCGACCGGCTGCGCTTCGTCGGCGCCGCCACGCGCCGGATCGCCCGCGGCATCGACCTCGACGAGATCGTGCTCGGCCTGTGCCGGGCCACCGTGCCGACGTTCTCCGACGCCATCCTCGTCTACCTGCGCGACCCGCTGCCCGTCGGAGACGAGCGGCCCGTCGGCCCGGTCGTTTTAAGGCTGCGCCGCACCGACCGGCTCCGGCCGATCGACGACCTGACCGACGCCGCCGAGGGTGCCGGGGGCGCGGGGGCCGCCGGCGAGCTCGACTTCAGCCAGCTGCCGCTGGTCGGCCCGCAGGGTGACCTGCCCGCGGCCGAACTGTGCGAGATCCGCCCCGGCGGGGCCCTCGCCGAGGTGCTGCGCGGCGTACGGCCGGTCTTCGGGTCGGCCGCCGGGGCCAAGGACGCGCTCCCGGAGCTGCTCGGCGCCGACCATCCCGTACCGCGCGGCCAGCGGGCCATCCTGGCCCCGCTGCGGGGCCGCCGGCGCGTGATCGGCGCGGCGGTGTTCCTGCGCACCCCGGACCGGGACGCGTTCGAGACGAACGACCTGCTGGTGGCCGCCCAGCTGGCCACGCACACCGCGCTCGGCATCGACAAGGCCGTGCTCTACGGGCGCGAGGCCTACATCGCCGACGAGCTCCAGCGCACCATGCTGCCCGACGGCCTCCCCCAGCCCACCGGGGTCCGCCTCGCCTCCCGCTACCTGCCCGCCGCCGAGACCGCCCGGGTGGGCGGCGACTGGTACGACGCCATACCGCTGCCGGGCAGCCGGGTCGCGCTCGTCGTCGGCGACGTCATGGGCCACTCCATGACCTCCGCGGCGATCATGGGCCAGCTGCGCACCACCGCGCAGACCCTGGCCCAGCTGGACCTGCCGCCGGCCGAGGTGCTGCACCACCTGGACGAGCAGGCCCAGCGGCTGGGCTCCGACCGGATGGCCACCTGCCTGTACGCGGTCTACGACCCGGTCTCGCACCGCATCACCATCGCCAACGCCGGCCACCCGCCGCCGGTGCTGCTGCACCTGGGCGGCCGCGCCGAGGTGCTGCGGGTACCGCCGGGCGCCCCCATCGGGGTCGGCGGCGTGGACTTCGAGGCCGTGGAGCTGGACGCCCCGGCCGGGGCCACCCTGCTGCTGTACACGGACGGGCTGGTGGAGTCCCGGCTGCGGGACGTGTGGACCGGCATCGAGCAGCTGCGCGAACGCCTCGCGACGACCGCGCAGCTGACCGGGCTGGACCACTCGCCGCCGCTGGAGGCCCTCTGCGACGACGTGCTGGACATGCTGGGCCCGGGCGACCGGGACGACGACATCGCGCTGCTCGCGGCCCGCTTCGAGGGCATCGCGCCCAGCGACGTGGCGTACTGGTTCCTGGACCCGGAGGAGACCGCTCCGGGCCGGGCCCGCCGGTTCGCCCGGCGCGCGCTGTCCCGCTGGGGCCTGGAGGAGCTGAGCGACTCGCTGGAGCTGCTGGTCAGCGAGGTGGTCACCAACGCCGTCCGGTACGCGGAGCGCCCGGTGACGCTGCGCCTGCTGCGCACGGACGTGCTGCGCTGCGAGGTCGGCGACGACTCCCCGCAGCTGCCGCGGCAGCGGCGGGCCCGGGACACCGACGAGGGCGGGCGCGGCCTGTTCCTGGTCAACCGCCTCGCCCGGCGGTGGGGTGCGACCCGGCTGAGCAGCGGCAAGGTGGTCTGGTTCGAGCTCCCGCTGCCGGGGCCGCACGAGCGGCGCTGAGCGCCGGCGGGACGCGCGGTACGCGGAGTACCGGAAACGGGGACGGCCCCGCAGCGGATGCTGCGGGGCCGTCGTCGTACGCGCCTACCTGTCTTCCGCGTTCGGAAGGGGCGGGAAGGGCGGTGTCGGGTCCTTCGTCGGCGGGGTCGGCTTGCCCGTCGGCGTGGTGGGCTTGCCGGTCGGCGTCGTGGGCTTGCCGGTCGGCGGGGTCGAGCCGCCGGAGCTGCCGGACGGGTCCGGGGTGCCGGTCGGGCGGGTGCTGCCGGAGCCGGACGGCGTCGGGGTGGCGGAGCCGCTGGGGGTGGCCGTGGGGCTCGGGGCGCGGGACGGCGCCGGGGTGCCCATCCGGGCGTCGTCCAGGTCGAACTGGCCCGTGGTCGTGCCCTTGAGCGCGGCCGTCGTGTACGCCTGCCAGATCTGCGCGGGGAAGCTGGAGCCGCCGGCGCGGCCCTTGCCGGCGGTACCGGTCAGGGTGACCTGGCCGTGGGTGTTGGGGTCCTCGCCGAACATCGCGACGACGGTGACCAGTTCCGGGGTGTAGCCGGTGAACCAGGCGGCCACGTTGGACTCGGTGGTACCGGTCTTGCCGGCGGCCTCGTAGGCGGAGCTGCGGACGGCCTTGCCGGAGCCGTTCTCGACGACGCCCGTGAGGACCTTGGTCACGGTGTCGGCGGTGGTGCTGGTGAGCACCTGGGAGCCGATGGGGTTGACGGGCTTGAACTCGCCGTCCTTGTGCTCGGCCTTCTTGATGATGCTCGGGGTGACCTTCTTGCCGTGGTTGTCGAGGGTGGCGTAGACGGCTGCCATCTCGACGGTGTTGGCGCTCATCGTGCCGAGCGACATGGCGGGGCTCGTCTGCGGCCAGCCCGGGCGGTCGGTCATGCCCATGGAGAGGGCGGTCTTCTTCACGTTGACGGGCTTGGCGTCCACGATCATCTGGGCGTACACCGAGTTCACGGAGGAGTTGGTGGCCTCCTGGACCGAGATCATCGGGTCGCCGTAGTTCTCGTTGTCCTGGTTCTGCGGGGCGAACGGGGTGTCGCTGCCGACCACCGGGCGCTTGCTGGTGCCGTCGTAGAGGGTGCTCGGGTTGATCGGGCGGCCGTCCTGGGTCTTGGACCCGTTCTCCAGGGCGGAGGCCAGCACGATCGGCTTGAAGGTCGAGCCCGGCTGGAAGTCGGTGCGCAGCGCGTTGCTCGCCGCCTTCTCCGCCAGGCCCACGCCGCCGTACATGGCGACGATGTGGCCGGTCTTGGCGTCGACGGAGGTGGCGCCGGCCTGGACGCTCTGGTCCTGGGGCCGGTTCTTGGTGTCCTTGCGGTCGAGCTTGGACTCCAGCTCGTCCTGGACGGCCTTCTCCAGCGCGGCCTGCTTCTTCTTGTCGATGGCGAGGGTGATCGTCCAGCCGCCGGCGTTGATCTGGGCGTCCTTGATCCCCTGCCGGTTCATCTCGGCCTCGGCGGCCTGGATGAGGTAGCCCTTCTGCCCGTCCATGCCCGGACGCGGCTTGGGCTTGATCGGCTCCTGGAACTTCAGGGTCTTGCGCTTGGCCTCGTCCAGCTTGCCCATCTCGACCATGTTGTCGAGGACGGCGTTGAAGCGGATCATCACGAGCCGCTTGCCGTTGGGGCCGGCGGTCGCCCAGTCGTACTGGCTGGGGGCCTGGATGACGGCGGCGAGGTACGCGCCCTGCTCCAGGGTCAGCTTGTCCGAGTCGACGCCGTAGTAGGCCTGGGCGGCGGCCTGGATGCCGTACGCGTTGCGGCCGTAGAAGTTGGTGTTGAGGTAACCGGCGAGGATGTCGGGCTTCTCCATCCGCTGGTCGACCTTGAGGGAGATGACCAGCTCCCGCAGCTTGCGCGTCGGCGACTGGTCCTGGGTCAGGTAGTAGTTCTTGACGTACTGCTGGGTGATCGTCGAGCCACCGGCGGTGCCCTTGCCGCGGACCGTGTTGACGAGGCCGCGGAGCACGCCCATGACGTCGACGCCGCGGTCCTTGTAGAAGGTCTTGTTCTCGATCGCGATGAACGCGGTGCGGACGTCCTCGGGGACCTTGTCGATCGGGACGATCTCGCGGTTCATGTCGCCGGTGCGGGCCATGATCGAACCGTCGGCGTACTTGTACGTGTTGCTCTGGAGCGTCGCGGTCTTGTTCGGGTCGGTCGGCTCGTCCACGGAGAAGTAGAGGGCCACGGCCCCGACCACCAGGAGGACGATGCCGCCGAGGAAAGTCCACAGCAGCGTCTTCCAGTTGAGGAAGCGACGTATGCCACTGCGCTTCTTCGCCGCCTTGCCCGGGCGCCCGCCGGCGCGCCCGCTCGGCGCATTCCGCGCACCGCGTTGCTGCTGCGCCCGTCGCGCATCTGCTCGGCCCATCGCTCCCGCTCCGCTCGATTACCCCCCCGACGTCAGCTCAGAAAACTAACACCGCAGGCTGTGACAAAGGTTGATCAACCCAGATCAATACCGGTCAATTCGGACGTGAGAATCAGCACCCACTCCGATGGAACCGACGCCCACGATGCCGGAAGGGTTGCGGTGTCCGCAAAAAGTGATATCACTTTGATAGGGCGCCACGGTCGACGGCGACCGGACACAACTGACCAAACGGGGGCATTCCATGACGAACACAGCGGACGCGCGACCGAGTGCGGTACGGGAGTTCACGGCGCGCAGCGTCGGCGGCGGCCCCGCCCTGCTGCTCGGGCTGGCCGGCGTGGCGGCCGGGGCGGGCCTGCTGGCGCTCGCCGCCGCGTCGGACGCGACGGCGGCCAAGGCGGCCCTGATCCCGCTGGGCTTCCTGCTGTTCCTCGGCTCGATCCTCGCGATGGCCGGCCTCAACACGGTGGCCCCGGGCGAGGCCCGGGTGGTCCAGCTGTTCGGCCGCTACCGGGGCACGGTCCGCACGGACGGACTGCGCTGGGTCAACCCCCTGACCTCGCGCCAGAAGATCTCCACCCGGGTGCGCAACCACGAGACGGCCGTCCTCAAGGTCAACGACGCCTACGGCAACCCGATCGAGCTCGCGGCGGTCGTGGTGTGGAAGGTCGCCGACACCGCGCGCGCCGTCTTCGAGGTCGAGGACTTCACCGAGTTCGTCGAGACCCAGACCGAGGCGGCGGTCCGGCACATCGCCATCGAGTACCCCTACGACGCCCACGACGAGGGCGGCCTGTCGCTGCGCGGGAACGCCGAGGAGATCACCGAGAAGCTCGCGGCCGAGCTGGCGACCCGGGTCGAGGCGGCGGGCGTGGAGATCATCGAGTCCCGCTTCACGCATCTCGCGTACGCTCCGGAGATCGCCTCCGCGATGCTCCAGCGCCAGCAGGCGGGCGCGGTCGTGGCGGCCCGCAAGCAGATCGTCGAGGGCGCGGTGGGCATGGTGGAGCTCGCCCTGACCCGGCTGGCCGAGGAGGACATCGTGGACCTGGATCCGGAGCGCAAGGCCTCCATGGTCTCCAACCTGATGGTGGTGCTCTGCGGCGACCGCGCGGCCACGCCGGTCATCAACACGGGCACCCTCTACCAGTGACCCCCGCCGCCGCTCCCCGCCCCGGCGGGCCCCAGGGCCAGGGTTCCGGTGCGGGTTCCGGCGCCGGCCAGGGTTCCGGTCCCGCCCCGGGCCCGGCCGAGGGCCAGCCCGCCCGGGCGGCCCGGCAGGCGCGCAAGCAGGTGCTGCTGCGGCTCGACCCGCAGGTCTACGACGCCCTCGCGCGCTGGGCCGGCGAGGAGCTGCGCAGCACGAACGCGCAGATCGAGTTCCTGCTGCGCAGGGCCCTGTCCGAGGCGGGCCGGCTCCCCGGCGGCGCCGCCCCGATCCCCCCGCGCGGCCGCCCCCGCAACGCACCGGACTCCTGAGCCCGCAAGCCCGCGAGGCCGTGCGCCCGCAAGCCCGCTGCCCGTACCGAAGGCCCGTCGACTCCCCGTCGGCGGGCCTTCGGCACGCCCGCGCCGCACATCCACACGTCAGCCGTCTATACACCGTGCGTATACACACCATGTATAGTCGCCGCCATGTCCATCGGCCACACCCTGCTCGGCCTCCTCGAGGCCGGCCCGCGCCACGGCTACGACCTCAAGCGCGCCTTCGACGAGACCTTCGGCCACGACCGCCCCCTCGCCTACGGGCAGGTCTACTCGACCATGTCCCGGCTCCTGAAGAACGGCCTCGTCGAGGTCGACGGGGTCGAGAGCGGCGGCGGTCCCGAACGCAAGCGGTACGCGATCACCGACGCCGGCGTCACCGACGTCGAGCACTGGCTCTCGCAGCCCGAGAAACCCGAGCCGTACCTCCAGTCGACCCTGTACACCAAGGTGGTCCTGGCGCTGCTCACCCACCGCAGCGCCAACGAGCTCCTCGACACCCAGCGCGCCGAGCACCTCCGGCTGATGCGCATCCTGACCCAGCGCAAGCGCAAGGGCGACATCGCCGACCAGCTGGTCTGCGACCACGCGCTGTTCCACCTGGAGGCCGACCTGCGCTGGCTGGAGCTCACCGCCGCCCGACTCGACCAGCTCGCCCGGGAGGTACGCCGATGACCCCGGCCGGCACCCTGCTCGCCGCCGCGGACCTGCGCAAGTCGTACGGGCCCACCAGGGCCCTGGACGGCGCCGGGTTCTCCATCCACCCCGGCGAGGTCGTCGCCGTCATGGGCCCCTCGGGCTCCGGCAAGTCGACGCTGCTGCACTGCCTCGCCGGGATCGTCACCCCCGACTCCGGCACCGTCACCTACAACGGCCGCGAGCTGAACTCCATGAACGACGCCGAGCGCAGCGCCCTGCGCCGCGGCGAGTTCGGCTTCGTCTTCCAGTTCGGCCAGCTCGTCCCCGAGCTGACCTGCGTGGAGAACGTGGCCCTTCCGCTGCGCCTGGCCGGCACCCGGCGCAAGGAGGCCGAGGCGACCGCGCTGCGCTGGATGGAGCGGCTCCAGGTCGAGGACCTCGCCGCCAAGCGACCCGGCGAGGTCAGCGGCGGCCAGGGCCAGCGGGTGGCCGTGGCCCGGGCCCTGGTCACCGGACCCCGGGTGATCTTCGCGGACGAGCCCACGGGCGCCCTGGACTCCCTCAACGGCGAGCTGGTGATGCAGCTCCTCACCGAGGCCGCCCGGTCGGCGAACACCGCCGTCGTCCTCGTCACGCACGAGACCCGCGTCGCCGCGTACTCCGACCGCGAGATCGTCGTGCGCGACGGCCGCTCCCGCGACATGGAGCCGGTCGTATGAACGCGCCCGGCAAGGCCCTCGTATGGTCCCGGGACCTCTCCATGGGCGTGCGGTTCGCCTTCGGCGGCGGCCGCGAAGGGTGGCTGCGCACCCTCTTCACCGGCGTCGGCGTCGGCCTCGGCGTCGCCCTGCTGCTGATCGGCACGGCCGTCCCGGGCGCGCTCGCCGCCCGCGGACAGCGCGGCGACGCCCGCTCCCTCCTGGGCGCCCCCACGGCCGCGGCGCCCGGCCGCGACACCCTGCTGATAGCCCGCGCCGACATGACGTACCGCGGCCAGGACATCGAGGGCCGGCTGCTGGAGCCGGAGGGCCCCGACGCCCCGCTCCCGCCGGGCCTGAAGGCCTTCCCCGCCCCCGGTGAACTGGTCGTCTCCCCCGCCCTGCGCGAGCTGCTGCGCTCACCCGGGGGCGCGCTGCTGCGCGAACGCCTCGACGGCCGGATCGGCGCCGTCATCGGCGACGCCGGCCTGACGGGGCCGGCCGAGCTCGCCTTCTACCGGGGCGCCGACGACCTCCCCGCGACCGGACCGGGCGAGCTCCGCGTCCAGCGCGTCACCGGCTTCGCACCCGATCCCAGGCGCCCGGAGCTCAGCCCGGTGCTGATGCTCACCGTCCTGCTGACCTTCGTCGCCCTGCTGCTGCCGGTCGCCGTGTTCATCGCGGCCGCCGTCCGCTCCGGCGGGGAGCGGCGCGACCAGCGGCTCGCCGCGCTGCGCCTGGTCGGCGCCGACGGGCGGACGGTCCGCCGGATCGCGGCCGGCGAGGCGCTGGCCGGAGCGGTGGCCGGGCTGCTGCTGGGCTCCGCGTTCTTCCTGGCCGGCCGCCGGCTGGCCGGCCACCTCTCCCTGAGCGGGCGCAGCGTCTTCCCGGCCGACCTGACCCCCGCGCCGGGGCTGGTCGCCCTGGTGGCCCTCGCCGTGCCGGCCGCGGCCGTGGCCGTGACCCTGTTCACGCTGCGCGGGGTCGTCATCGAGCCGCTGGGCGTCCTGCGGACGGCGACGCCGCGCGGACGCCGCGTGTGGTGGCGGCTGCTGCTGCCGCTCGGCGGGCTCGGGCTGCTCCTGCCGCTGGCGGGCCGCGGCGACGGCGGCGGCCGGTTCAACCAGTGGCAGGTCGGCGGGGGCGTGGTGCTGCTGCTGGTCGGGGTCACCGCCCTGCTCCCCTGGCTGCTGGAACGCTGCGTCGGCCGGCTGGGCGCCGGGCCCGTCTCCTGGCAGCTCGCGGTCCGCCGCCTCCAGGTCGCCGGCGGTCCCTCCGCCCGCCTCGTCAACGGCATCGCCGTGGCCGTCGCCGGGGCCATCGCCCTCCAGATGCTCTTCTCGGGCGTCGCGGGCGCCGTCACCGAGGAGACCGGGCAGGACCCGTCCCGGGCCTCCGTCGCGGTCATGCTGCACGGCGGCACCGAGTCCCGTCTCGAGGACGTCGGCCGCCGGATCGCCGGGACCCCGGGCGTCACCCGCGCCGTCCCGCTGAACACCGTGGGCGTCGCCCGGCAGGTCCCCTCCCCCGGCTCGCCCGACCTGACCATCGGCAGCTGCCAGGCGCTCGCCGAGGTCGCGGAGCTCGGTCCCTGCCGGGACGGTGACGTCTTCGTCCTTGCCGGCGGCCCGCTGGAGGGGGCCCCCGCGCCCGGGGACCGGGTCTTCGCCGGCGACGTCAGGATCTCCGCCGACGAGTCGGCCCGCCTGGGCGGGAAGACCGTCGAGTGGACCGTCCCGGCCGGCGCCCGTACCGTCCGCCCCCGAGAGGACCCGACGGGCGCGCTCCGCACCGGCCTGCTGGCCACCCCCTCCGCCGCTCCCAAGGACATGGGGCGCGCCCAGTTCGCGCAGGTCTACGTACAGCTCGACGACTCCGTGCCGGACGCGCTGGAGCGGGTGCGCACCGCCGCCTTCCAGGCGGACCCGCTGGCCACGGCGATGACCCTGCGGTCCACACAGGAGGACCGCGCCTTCTCCGGCATCCGGGCCGGGCTGTTCTTCGGCGCGACCGGGGTCCTGCTCCTGATCGGCACCAGCCTGCTGGTCGGCCAGCTGGAGCAGCTGCGCGAGCGCGGGAGGCTGCTCGCGGCCCTGGTCGCCTTCGGGACCAGGCGCTCGACGCTGTGCCTGTCGGTGCTCTGGCAGACGGCCCTGCCCGTGGCCCTCGGGCTGGCCGTGGCGGCGGGCGTCGGCATCGGGCTGGGCGCGGTGCTGATGGGCATGGCGCACGTCCCGGTGCGGGTCGAGTGGAGCCAGGTGCTCCTGCTGACCGGCACCGGCGCGGGGCTGGTCGCGGCGGTCACCCTGCTGAGCCTGCCGCCGCTGCTGCGCATGATGCGCCCGGACGGACTGCGTACGGAGTAGCGCGCGGAGCCGTACGTCCTACTCCGCCGGCCAGACCGGGAGCGGGCGTACGGCTTCGCGCAGCGCCGCCGCGATGGCCCGGAACTCCTCCTGCCGGGCGGTCCCCGTCCGCATGGCCAGCGCGATCCGCCGCGAGGGCGCGGGCTCGGCGAAGTAACCGGTGGCCAGGTACTCGTTGCGCGCGGTCTCCAGCCGCAGCGCGGTGCGCGGCAACAGGGTCACGCCCAGTCCCCCGGCGACCAGTTGTACGAGGGTGGACAGCCCGGCGGCGGTCGTGGTGACGGCCGCACCGTCGGCCCGGCCCGCCTCGCGGCAGATGTCGAGGGCCTGGTCGCGCAGGCAGTGCCCCTCGTCGAGCAGCAGCAGCCGCAGGTCGCGCAGTTCCCCGCGCGGGATGTCGCGGCGCCCGGCGAGCGGGTGCTCGCGGGGCGCGAGCAGGACGAAGTCCTCGTCGAAGAGGGGCAGTTCGGTGACCCCGGGGACGCCGAGCGGCACGGCGAGCAGCAGCAGGTCGAGCCGCCCGCCGGACAGCCCCTCCAGCAGCGAGGAGGTCTGCTCCTCGTGCACCTGGAGGTCCATCCGGGGGTAGCGCCGGTGGAAGAGCCCGAGCACGGTCGGCAGCAGGTAGGGGGCGACCGTGGGGATTACCCCGAGCCGCATGATCCCGGTGAAGGGGGCCCGTACGGCCTCGGCCTCCTCCAGCAGCCCGCCCATGGCGTCGAGGACCGTGCGGGCCCGGGCCGCGATGCGCTCGCCGGCCGGGGAGAGCAGCACCTTGCGGGTGGTGCGCTCCAGCAGCTGGACGCCGAGGGCCTCCTCCAGTGCGGAGACGGCGCCGGAGAGCGCGGGCTGGCTCATGCCGATGGCCGCGGCCGCGTCCCGGAAGTGCAGGTGCTCGGCGACGGCGGCGAACGCCCGCAGCTGTGCGAGCGTCGCCTGCTTCGCCCCCCTGTTGCCGACAGCCACTGATAGGTACCTCCGATCACCCGCCACCAGCCTAGGCCGTGTGCGCTGCGGGCCGCGCCGTGGCGCGTGAGAGTGGAGGCAGGGCGAGGAGGGCCCGGCCGGGGCCCGCGCCCGGGAGGCGATCATGAACAGGCTCTCGCGGACCGCCGTGCTGGCCCCGCTGGCGGCCGCACCGCTGCTCCTGGGGCCGGTGGCCGCGGCCCACGCCGTACCGGACGCGCCCGCGGCCGCGTCGTACGCGGTCACGGCCGGCGCCCGGGCCCCGGAGGGCGAGCGGGTCGCCGGGGCGGACGGGGACGCTCAGTACGACAAGGGTTTCAGGAAGGGCTTCGCGGCGGTGAAGGCGGACTGCGGCGCCAAGCCGCCGAACGACCTGCGCTCCCTCGACGCGGACTACCAGCGGGGCTACGCGAACGGTGCCGCGCTGGCCGCCAGGACCTTCTGCGGCGGCTGAACCCGCATTGATAGGCAAGCCTGATCAGCGCGACCGGCCTTTGCGATTTCCGCGATCAATGTCGCTGTGCCAGCATGTGAGACCGTCCAACCCCTTCGGAAAGCCCCCAAAAGGGTCCCTTTCCGCTCTGCAAGGAGTCAGTGTGCTCACTGTCGGTGACAAGTTCCCCACCTACGATCTGACCGCCTGCGTCTCTCTCGACGCCGACAAGCAGTTCGCGCAGATCGACCACAAGTCCTACGAGGGCAAGTGGCGCGTGGTGTTTTTCTGGCCCGCCGACTTCACCTTCGTCTGCCCGACCGAGATCGCCGCGTTCGGCAAGCTGAACGACGAGTTCGCGGACCGCGACGCACAGATCCTCGGCGTCTCCGGCGACTCCGAGTACGTCCACCACGCCTGGCGCAAGGACCACGCCGACCTGCGTGACCTGCCCTTCCCGATGCTGGCCGACGTCAAGCACGACCTGATGCAGGCCTGCGGCGTCGAGGGCGAGGACGGCTTCGCCAAGCGCGCGGTCTTCATCGTCGACCCGAACAACGAGATCCAGTTCGCCATGGTGACCGCCGGTTCCGTGGGCCGTAACCCCAAGGAGGTCCTGCGGGTCCTCGACGCCCTGCAGACCGACGAGCTGTGCCCCTGCAACTGGAACAAGGGCGACGACACCCTGAACGCCGGCGCCCTGCTGGCCGGTGAGTGACGGATGTCCCTCGACACCCTGAAGTCGGCCATACCGGACTTCGCCAAGGACCTGAAGCTGAACCTCGGTTCGGTCATCGGCAACCAGGACACCCTGACCCAGCAGCAGCTGTGGGGCACCGTCCTGTCCTGCGCGATCGCCGCCCGCTCCCCGCGCGTCCTGCGTGAGCTGGAGCCGGAGGCCAAGGCGGCGCTGTCCCCGGAGGCGTACAACGCCGCCAAGTCCGCGGCCGCGGTCATGGCGATGAACAACGTCTTCTACCGGACGCGCCACCTGCTCTCCGACCCGGAGTACGGCACGCTGCGCGCGGGCCTGCGGATGAACGTCATCGGCAACCCGGGCGTGGAGAAGGTCGACTTCGAACTGTGGTCGCTCGCGGTCTCCGCGATCAACGGCTGCGGCCAGTGCCTGGACTCGCACGAGCAGGTCCTGCGCAAGGCGGGCGTCGACCGCGAGACGGTCCAGGAGGCCTTCAAGATCGCCTCGGTGATCCAGGCCGTCGCCGTCACCCTCGACGCGGAGGCGGCCCTGGCCGCCGAGTAGCCGCCCCCAGGGGTGCTCCCGAGCACCGCGGTGCCCCCGCAGCCCTTCCGGGCTGCGGGGGCACCGCGCGTTCGCGGGTCACTTCTCGCGCAGCCGGACCATCAGTGCGCGCATGTCCTCGACCATCGCCGCCTTGACGGCGTTCTCGTCGAGGTCGCCGCCCTCGCCGTCCTCGCCCGGCCACCACTGGACCCTGATGGTGAGGACGGCCCCGCCGTCGAGCACCTGGAGCCGGGGCGCGGCGTCCTCCCCGGTGAACACCGCCCGCTCGCCGAGGCCGGGGACCAGCTGGGGCTCCACGGACGGGGACCTCAGGTACGGGTTGACGGCGGGCCCGTGCCCGAACTCCGCCTGCGGGTCGGTCTTCTTGTGCAGTTCGACCTGCACCTGCGCGTCATGGGTGAAGGGGCGGTCCTCCCGGCCCCCGGTGGAGAAGCAGTGGGACCAGTCCAGCGCCGGGCTCTCGCCGTGGCTCGGCATGCCCACGCCCATGCCGCCGAGTACCGCCCCCACGGCCTTCAACGGGACCTCGCCGCACAGCTGCTCGCTGTGCCGGTACGCGATCGGCGGCCCCGCGGCGGCGTGACGTTCCTGCACGACGAGCACCCCGGCCCACACGGCGGAGGCCAGCACGGCCCCGCCCAGGGCCCACGCCCACGGGGCGCGGCCGCGCCCCTCCCGGCCGGGTCGTGCGGGCGGGCCCGCGAGTTCGGCCGGGGAGGCGCCGGCCCAGTCCCCGTCGAGCTCAGGCTCGCTGATCATCCCCGGCCTCCAGCGCGGCGGCCCGCACCGCCGTGGCCCCGTGCGGGCCCGGACCCGTGGCGGCGGCCGCGTGGTGCCGCTCGCGCGAGTAGGCCCTCAGGTAGACCACCACGGTGTTGGTGACGGCCACCAGCGGCACCGCGACGACGGCTCCGCCGATGCCCGCGACCATCCCGCCGGCCGCCACCGCGAGCACCACCGCGAGCGGGTGGACCCGTACGGCCCGGCCGAGGATGAAGGGCTGGAGCACGTGCCCCTCGATCTGCTGCACCGCCAGCACCACGCCCAGCACCGCGAGCGCGATGACGGGCCCCTGCGTCACCAGCGCCACCACCACGGCGAGCGCCCCGGAGATCACGGCGCCGACGAGCGGGATGAAGGCGAACAGGAAGATGAACACGGCCAGCGGCACGGCCATCGTCACGTCGAGGAAGTACAGGCCGAGGCCGATGAACACGGCGTCGATCAGCGCGACGAGCACCGTGCCGCGCACGTACGCGGTCAGCGTGCGCCAGGCGCGCGGGCCCGCGCCCGCCACGCCGGGGCGGGCGGCGGCCGGGACGAGGCCCAGCACCCAGGTCCAGATCCTCTTGCCGTCGTAGAGCAGGAAGAGCGTCGAGAACATCGCGAGCAGCATGCCCGTCAGCACCTCGACGAGGACCGTCACGCCCTGGAGGCCGGCGGAGGTGATCTCCTCGGTGTTGGTGCCGATCGTCTCGCTGAGGTTCTTCGCGATGTCGTTGATCTGCTTCTCGGTCACGTGGAACGGACTGTCCAGGGCCCAGCTCTTGAGCTCGTTGATGCCCTCGCGGAGCCGGTTGGAGAGGTCGTCGAGGTTCTCCATGACCTGCCAGACCACGAACCAGCCGACCAGCCCGATGATGACGAAGCCGAGGATCGCCGTGACGGCCGTGGCGAGCCCGCGCGGCAGGCCGAGCCTGCGCAGCCGCACCACGAACGGCTGGAGCAGCGCGGTGACGAGCAGGGCGGCGGCGAAGGCGAGGACGACCAGCCGGACTTCGCTGATCACCTTCATCAGGACCCAGAGCATCCCGGCGAGCATCAGCAGCCGCCAGCTCGCCTCGGCGGCGACCCGCACCCCCCACGGGATGACGGTCACCGGGTCGGGCCGCGCGGGCGTCCGGAGCGCCGCGGGAGCGGCCGGGTCCACGGCGGCCGGTTCCGCCGCCGGGGCGGAGGCGGAAGAGGCGGAAGTGGAGGCGGGCAGCGGCGGTTCCCCGGCGGCCTCGGCCTCGACCTCGGCCCGCCGTTCGTCCAGGGCCGCCTCCATCCGGCTCAGTCTGCTGCCGAGCCGGCCCAGCCAGCCTGCCCTCTTCGCCATGTCGTTCCTTTCCCCCGCCCAGTGGTGACGCCTCGCACGACCGTACACGCGAGGAACCCCACACCGTCGGACGGTGCGGGGTTCCCCGAGGTTGTGCGCGGGCCCTATGCCGGGGCTCTAGTACCAGCCGTTGGCCTGGTGGAAGCTCCAGGCGCTGCACGGGCTGCCGTAGCGCTCGTTCATGTAGCCGAGGCCCCACTTGATCTGCGTGGCCGGGTTGGTGCGCCAGTCGGATCCGGCCGAGGCCATCTTCGAACCGGGGAGCGCCTGGACCAGACCGTAGGCTCCCGAGGAGGAGTTGACGGCCTTGTAGTTCCAGGTGGATTCCTGGTTGATGATGTTCGAGAAGCACTGGAACTGGCCCGCCGGGACCAGCTGCCGGGCGATGTCCTTGACCTGGGCGACCGTGTAGGAGCCCTGGACCGGGAAGTCGCCGGCGTCGCGGGCCGCGGAGCGGCTGGCGATCTCGCCCTCGCCCTCGCGCTGCTCCTTGAGCTTGGCGTCGGCCTCCGCCTTCTTCGCCTTCTCGGCCTCGGCCTTCTCCGCCTCGGCCTTCTTGGACTTGGCGTCCTCGGCGGCCTGGATGCGGGCGGCCTCCTCCACCGAACGCTTGGCGTCGGTGTCGGCGGCGTGGGCGAGGGTGTCGGCCTGCTGCGCCAGGGTGGCGCTCTGGACCTGGGCCTGCTCACCGGCCGGCAGGTCGGTGAGGAGAGTCGCGCCGGAAGCGGTCGTCTCGATGTCGTTGGAGGCGGCGTCGCCAGTGGCGACGCCCACGACTGCGCCGACGGTGGTGACCGCGGTGGCCGAAGCCACTGCGAACCCCCGGACCGAGATCCGGCTCACACGGTGTCCTTCCAGCAGCGTCCGCAGTGACCGCGCGGCCGCGAGAGTGCCCCTCGACACTGGTCTCCGTGGTGTTGAGGTCACCGGAGACACGGGCCCGTGGGCAACTCCCTTCCGGGGGCTGCCGGCTGTACCGGGCGGCATACGGACATCGGCTGTGGAGTTGTTCGTACTGCGCGCATCTCAACGGAGATACAGGTGTGCCGTATGCGGGGCCTGACGGAAACCAGACTCTGCCGGACCTCGACGCCGCAAGGCAATTCCACGTTGCGTGTGAAAGGTCACACCTGCTGCGATGCCGGTGATTCGGGAAAACTCCTGTGCAGCAGGGCGCCGCCCGGCTAGGCTCTGCGCCTTTGCCGGGCGGCGCCAACTGACCGTCCCGCTATGGGGGTTTTACCCCGTTCCCTCCTAGAGGGTCTCCAGCATCTCCGTCACCAGTGCGGCGATCGGGGAGCGCTCGGAGCGGGTCAGCGTCACGTGGGCGAAGAGCGGATGCCCCTTCAGCTTCTCAACGACGGCGACCACTCCGTCGTACCGGCCGACGCGCAGATTGTCGCGCTGGGCCACGTCATGGGTGAGAACGACCCGCGAATTGGCCCCGATCCGGGACAGAACGGTCAGCAGGACGTTGCGCTCCAGGGACTGGGCCTCGTCCACGATGACGAACGCGTCGTGCAGCGAACGGCCGCGGATGTGGGTGAGCGGCAGGACCTCCAGCATCCCGCGCCCGAGCACCTCCTCGATGACCTCGCGCCCGGCGACCGCCGAGAGGGTGTCGAAGACCGCCTGCGCCCAGGGGCTCATCTTCTCCGCCTGGTCGCCCGGCAGGTAGCCGAGCTCCTGGCCGCCGACCGCGTACAGCGGGCGGAAGACCATGACCTTCTGGTGCTGCCTCCGCTCCAGCACCGCTTCCAGGCCCGCGCACAGCGCCAGCGCCGACTTTCCGGTGCCGGCCCGGCCGCCCATCGAGATGATCCCGATCTCGGGGTCGAGGAGCAGGTCCAGGGCGATGCGCTGCTCGGCGCTGCGCCCGTGCAGCCCGAAGGCCTCGCGGTCACCCCGTACGAGCCGCACGTTGCCGTCGGCCGTGACGCGGCCCAGGGCCTTGCCCCGCTCCGACTGGAGGACCAGCCCGGTGTGCACGGGCAGTTCCGCGGCCTCCGGGACGTGGAGCCGTTCCTCGGAGTAGAGGAGGTCCACCTGCTCCCCCGACAGGGCGATCTCGCTCATGCCGGTCCAGCCGGCATCGGTGATGGCGAGCTCCGCGCGGTACTCCTCGGCGAGCAGCCCCACGGAGGAGGCCTTGATGCGCAGCGGGAGATCCTTCGAGACGACCGTGACGTCGTAGCCCTCGGCCTGGAGGTTGCGGGCGACCGCGAGGATCCGCGAGTCGTTGTCCCCGAGCCGGAAGCCCGCCGGCAGGACGCCGGGGTCGGAGTGGTTGAGCTCGACGCGCAGGGTGCCGCCCAGATCTCCCAGCGGGATGGGGGCGTCGAGGCGACCGTAGCGGACCCGGAAGTCGTCGAGCAGGCGCAGGGCCTGACGGGCGAAGTAGCCGAGTTCGGGATGGTGCCTCTTTGCCTCCAACTCGGTGATCACCACGATCGGGAGCACGACCTCGTGCTCGTCGAAGCGGGAGAACGCGTTGGGGTCGGCCAGCAGGACGCTGGTGTCGAGGACGTAGGTCCGCCTGTCGGGCAGGCGGCGCTTTGTGCTGGTCACCACGGAAGGACGTACCCCCTCGGAAGAGGTCGGGCCATGAAGACCGGACCGGTCATCGGCGCCATTGCCAGGGCCGAGTTCCGGCCCTCCAATCCGTCCGTGCGAACCGCACGCGCGTCCTGGTGCAAAGGGCCTCCCGGGCGGACGGCCCTGTGCCGTCCGCTGAGATTCGACACCCGTGGATCGGGCGTCGACCTGCCTGGGTTATGCCCTCGAACGTGCGGTGCCATGCCATGGCATATGACGGACGCTCGGTGAACCCCTGGTGAAGGGTTCGCGGGAGGCCGAGGGGGCGGGGGGTGTCTTCCGGTCAGGTGCCGTACCGCCGGTGGCGGGCGGCGTAGTCGCGCAGGGCGCGCAGGAAGTCGACCTTGCGGAAGGCCGGCCAGAAGACCTCGCAGAAGTAGTACTCCGAGTGGGCGCTCTGCCAGAGCATGAACCCGGAGAGCCGCTGCTCGCCGCTGGTGCGGATCACCAGGTCGGGGTCGGGCTGACCGCGGGTGTAGAGGTGCTCCGCGATGTGGTCGATGTCCAGGACCTCGGCGAGCTCCTCGAAGGAGGTGCCCTTCTCGGCGTGCTCCAGCAGGAGCGAGCGGACCGCGTCGGCGATCTCCTGGCGGCCGCCGTAGCCGACGGCGACGTTGACCAGTATCCCGTCGACGTCGTGGGTGGCCTGCTCGGCCTCCTTCAGCACCGTCTGGGTCCGCGCGGGCAGGATGTCCAGGTTGCCCACGTGGTGGACGCGCCAGCGGCCGTCCTCGGCGAGGCCCCGGACCGTGTTCTCGATGATGTTGAGCAGCGGCCGGAGCTCGACCTCCGGCCGGTCCAGGTTGTCCGTGGAGAGCATCCACAGGGTGACGACCTCGACGTCCGTCTCGGTGCACCAGCCGAGCATCTCGGAGATCTTGTCGGCGCCGGCCTGGTGGCCCTGCTCCGTCGTGCCTCCGGAGGCCTTCGCCCAGCGCCGGTTCCCGTCCAGGATGACGCCGATGTGCTTGGGCGACGCGTCATGGTCGAGGCGGCCTTCCACCCGGCGTGCATAGAGCCTGTACACCAGGTCGCGCAGCTTCACGATCTTCGAGCCCCTCCGTGCAATGCCCCCGTGCCAATTGCGGTCTCCCCCGAGTCCGCCACACTACTGCGCGTCGGGATCGGGTACCCAACTCGGTCGGTCACAGGTCCGTGATAGCAAGGACAACGTGACTGATAACAATCCCTATCGGGCAGAGCCCTCGCGATACGACTCCATGCCCTACCGGCGCACGGGTCGCAGCGGCCTCAAGCTCCCCGCCATCTCCCTGGGCCTCTGGCACAACTTCGGGGACGACCGGTCCCTGGAGTCCCAGCGCGCCATCCTGCGCCGCGCCTTCGACCTCGGCGTGACCCACTTCGACCTGGCCAACAACTACGGCCCGCCGCCCGGTTCCGCCGAGCTGAACTTCGGAAAGATCTTCGCCCAGGACTTCGCGCCCTACCGCGAGGAGCTGGTGCTCTCCACCAAGGCCGGCTACTTCATGCACCCCGGCCCGTACGGCGAATGGGGCAGCCGCAAGTACCTCCTCGGCTCCCTCGACGCCTCGCTGAAGCGGATGGGCGTGGACTACGTCGACGTCTTCTACTCGCACCGCTTCGACCCGCACACCCCGCTGGAGGAGACCATGGGCGCGCTCGCGTCCGCGGTCCAGCAGGGCAAGGCGCTGTACGTCGGCGTGTCCTCGTACACGGCGGCGCAGACGGCCGAGGCCGCCCGGATCCTGACGGACATGGGCGTGCGCCCGCTGATCCACCAGCCCTCGTACTCCATGATCAACCGCTGGACGGAGGAGGACGCGCTGCTGGACACCCTGGAGGAGGCCGGCATGGGCTGCATCTCCTTCGCGCCGCTCGCGCAGGGCATGCTCACCGGCAAGTACCTCCAGGGCATCCCGGAGGACTCCCGGGCGGCCGCGGGCAAGTCCCTGAACCCGGAGCTGCTGTCGCAGGACGTGGTGCGCCGGCTGCGCGGCCTGAACGAGATCGCGGCCCGCCGCGGCCAGTCGCTGGCCCAGCTGGCGCTGACCTGGGTGCTGCGCGACGAGCGGATGACCTCCGCGCTGATCGGCGCGTCGAGCGTGAGGCAGCTGGAGGAGAACGTGGCCGCACTGGCCGGTGCGCCGCTCACGGAGCAGGAGCTGAAGGAGATCGACTCCTTCGCGGTGTCCACCCCCGGCACCAACATCTGGGCCCAGCGCGGCTGACCTGCGCTTTTTCCCTGAGGGCGGGTGGAAAGAAAAACGGGCCGGTCCGTGGGGGGGATACGGACCGGCCCGAGGGGGGGGTTCCACCATAACCCTTCGTAAAGCGTCCTGCGTGCATTGCCGCAAAACGATTACGCTCCGAATCCGCCCAGCAGCACTCCGGTGAGGGCTCCGGCGGCCATGAATGGGCCGAACGCGAACCCCTGGTCACGGCCCGCGCGGCCGCCCAGCACCAGGCCGAGGCCGTATACGGCGCCGTAGAGCAGCCCCAGGAACGCCCCGGCCGCCCATACCCCCCACCCGTACCACCCAAGAGCGACCCCCAGGGCGAGCGCCAGCTTGACGTCGCCCAGCCCCATCCCGGCGGGGTTGATCAGGAACAGCACGAGGTACGAGGCCCCGAGCGCGAGCCCGCCCAGCAGCGCGAGCCGCCAGGACCCGGCGGCGCCGGGCAGCAGCGCGGCGGCACCGAGCAGGGCGGCGCAGGCCGCGGCCAGGGGGAGGGTGAGCACGTCGGGCAGCCGGTGCACGGCGAGGTCGACGAGGGACAGCAGCACGAGCAGGGGCGCGAGCACGACGAACACCACCGCCTCGGGACGGGGGCCGGCGGCCGCCGCGAGCGCCGCGCAGACGGCCGCGGTGAGGAGCGCCGGACCGGGCCTGACCCCGCCCCCGGGGGCGGCCCCCAGCCACCCCCGCCACCCGGCCAGGCGGTGGCCGCGCCAGGGCTCGCCGGGTTGCACCGAGAGGCGGTACGCCGCTCGGGGCAGCGCCAGGCCGGCGGCGGCGCCGTACGCGGCGGCGAGGGTGATCACGATGGTGCCCATCCGCCGACGTTAGGCCGGTCGGCGGCCCCGAACACGGGCCCGAGGACCCAACCCCGCCCCCGCCCGGCGCGCCGACCGCTGCGCGGGGCAAGGTCCCCTACCCGCCCTTCAACCGTTCTCGCCCTCAGTCGCCGGGCGCGGCTCAAGACACGGCGCTACCGCGCCCGCGCCTCAAACGCCGGCGGGGCTGAAGGAGCCGTGCGGGCTGGATTCGCGCAGCGAATTCCAGCCCCGCCTGGGGGCACCTCCCAGCGGTAGCTGGGGGAGTTTGAGGCGCGGGGGTCTGGGGGCGGAGTTCCCAGGGGGGCCGGGGCGGAGCCCCGGGGAACGGGCGGAGGGCGGGGCGGGGAGACGGACCCCTAGGGTGTCCCCATGGCGTACAGGGACGGCACCGGCACCCTCCTCGTCGGCGGCACCCCCGTCCCCCTGGAGGTCGCCGCCTCCTACCGGGCCCGCACCCGCGGCCTGCTGGGCCGCGACGGGGTCGAGGGGGCGCTGCTGCTGACGCCCGCCGCGAGCGTGCACACCTTCCGGATGCGGTTCCCGATCGACGTGGCCTACCTCGACCGCCGGATGCGCGTGATCGCGCTGACCACCATGCCCCCGGGCCGCCTCGGCCTGCCCCGGCTCCGCGCCCGGCACGTGCTGGAGGCCGAGGCGGGGGCCATGGCCCGCTGGGGTCTCACACGGGGCAGCACGGTGACCGTCTCAGCGGGTGGACCTCCCGGCACGGGGCGGTAGGTTGGGGCGGTTGGGCTGGGGTCTCAGGGGAGCGGCATGACGGAGAACGCGCGGATCAAGGCGCTGGAGCAGATCATGCCGGCGACGCACGGCGCCGACGAGGACATCGACTGGCAGGCGGCGGAGGCCGTCTGGGGAACCCGCTTCCCCTCCGACTTCGTGGCGTTCATGGGGCGTTACGGGGCCGGGTCCATCAACGGCGAGGCCAGCGTGCTGCTCCCGCTGCCCAAGCCCGGACTCCAGTGGGACCCGGCCGAGATGGCCGAGGAGACCGCCAACGCGCGGCAGCTCTGGGAGGCCGGGGGCGGCCGGGCCGCCTTCGACGTGGACCCGGAGTCGATCATCGCCTGGGGCGTCACCGGCGGCTCCGACATCCTGTGCTGGCTCACCACCGACCCGGACCCGGACCGCTGGCCGGTGCTGGTCGCCGGCCGGCACACCGCGGACGCCTTCGCCGTCCACCCGTACGGCATGGCCGAGTTCCTGCTGCGGCTCTGCTCCGACGAGTTCGACGTGAGCCCCGTGAGCATCACCTTCTGGGACGCCGGGCACCTCAGCTTCGTCCACTGGCGCAAGGCCCAGCGGCGCTGGCAGGAGGGCCGCAACCCCGAGACCGGCGAGCCGGACCCCTACGCGGGCGAGTTCGCCGACTAGCGGCACGCGCGGCCGCGCCCGAAATCACACCCAGCCCGTTTCCCCGCCGGAAACGGGCTTTTCGGCATGTCTACGCGCGTCGCACCACCCCCACCCATATCGGAAAACACAATTCGGAAATCCATTGATTGGAGCAATGAACACAAGTGCCGACCCAATGCATTCACGCCGGCCGCCGTCGGGAGAGAATTCCGGCCAGACGGGCCACGGCGGGACACCCCAGCCCGGAGCAACTCATAAGTAATAACGGGAATCAAAAGAAAATCAGGGGTATCCACTCGTGCGACGAAGAATGTTCGGCGCGGCCGCCACGGCCACCGTGTTCGGCCTACTGATACCGGTGTCCGGCTGCGGAAGTTCCTCCGGCAGCGGCAGCGGCGACGCGCTGCGCCTGGTCGCGGCCGAATACGGCACCACCCCCGCCACCAGTTCCAAGGCTTTCTGGGACAAGGTGACGGCCGATTTCACCAAGGCCAACCCCGGCATCAAGGTCGAGGTCACGCTCCTGCCGTGGGCCGACATCGACCGCGAGGTCTCCAAAATGGTCGGCGCCGGGAAGGCTCCGGACATGGCGCTCATGGGCTCCTACTCGGACTTCGCCGCCCAGGGCAAGCTGTATTCCGCGGAGGAGCTGCTCTCGATCAGCGCGGAGGCGAACTTCCTCCAGCCCCTCGCCGAGGCCGGATCGGTCGGCAACACCCTCTACGGCCTGCCCTTCGTGGCGAGCAGCCGCCTGCTCTTCTACAACACCAAGCTGTTCGCGGACGCCGGCCTCGTCGGCAAGGACGGTTCGGCCACCTGGCAGCCGAAGAGCTGGGCGGACCTGGAGACCGCCGCCAAGGCGCTCAAGACGAAGGGCGTGAAGTACCCGTTCGCCGTGCCACTGGGCCCCGAGGAGGCGCACGCGGAGGCCATGATCTGGGAGCTGTCCAACGGCGGCGGCTACGCCGACAGCAGCGGCAACTACAGCCTCGCCTCGGACCAGAACATCGAGACCTTCAAGTGGCTGAAGGAAAAGATGGTGGGCCCCGGGCTGACCGGCCCGACCCCGCCCGCGCAGCTGAACCGCGCCGACGCCTTCGCGGCGTTCCTGCGCGGCGAGGTCGGCATGCTCAACGGCTACCCGTCCCTCTCGTACGAGGCGCGCGCCAAGGGCATCACCGTCGGCGCCGTGACCATGCCGGTCTCGGACTACCTCGGCACCGGCGAGAAGCCGCCGACCGTGGGCGTGGCCGACTGGATGATGGCCTTCAAGCAGAACGGCAAGCGCGAGGAGATCGGCAAGTTCCTGGACTTCGTCTACCAGGACAAGAACCTGTCGGACTTCGCGGGCCGCTACCACCTGCTGCCCTCGACCGTCACGGCCTCCCGCACCCCCTCGGGCGGCGGCCTCGACAAGAACGACGAGCAGTTCCTGACGGCCCTGCGCGGCGCCCAGCTCTACCCGGTCAACGACCCCGCCTGGGTGACGGTCAGCGACACCATCAAGCGCAACATCGGACGGGCCCTGGAACCGGGCGGCAACCCGAAGGCCGTCCTGGAGGACATCGCCTCGAAGGCGAACGCCGCCTCGAAGAAGAAGCACTGAAAGTCCCCCGCGACAAGGGACCTTCGCCTCCCTGCCGGACCCCATCCCGTACGGCAGAATGGCTGTCGGCACTTGATCCAAGGCCGCGGCCCAGTCGCCCGCCGGGCACCCACAAGGTGCGCGGGGCGGCAGGCCTCCTCCCCTGCTCCTCCCCCGTTCCTCCGCCGCCCGGCGCCGCCTCCCGCTACGCCTTGCCGTTCTCCGCGGAGAACGCCTCGCGGTACCGCTCGCAGCCGGAGTCCCAGCGCAGGCTGCCCGTCAGCGTCCCGTAGTGGGTGCGCGTGAGCGACCACTCCACGGTGTACTCGCCGGTGTCGCACGCGATCCTCTCGCCGCCCGCGACCTTCTGACGCCCCGTCGCCGGCTGGCCCGTCAGCTTCCGCTCCACCTCCGCCCGCGCGACCCCCCTCGCGTCGCGCAGCACGGCGTGCACGACGATCGGGTGGGTGCCGTTCTTGGTGGTCAGGCCCTTGTTCACCAGGACGTCGGAGACCGCCCACGCGAACTCGTACGAGGGTTCCCAGGAGAGCGTGTCCGGGTCGGGGACCTGGCGTTCACCCCTAGGGTCGTGGGGGTGCGACGGGCGGCTGACGGTCCCGTACCGGATGCCCGGGTGGAAGCGGACCTGGCCCTCCAGCTTGTGCTTCTGGTCCTTGGTCCACAGGGACTTCATCTCGTGTTCGCCCCCGGCCGGGTCCTGGAGGTATCCGGTGCCCGGGGCGGCGGTGGCGGACGCCTGGCCGAGGGCGGGGGCGACGGCCGCGGCTGCCGCGGCGAGGGCGAGGGCTGCGGTGCGAGTGCGCTTCATGACCGGCCCAACGGGTCCCCGCGGCGGGCCGGAACGACGCCGTGCGCGCGTTCACCCGTACGGAGCGGGCGGCGGACGCACAGGTGACAGATTCCGTTCCGGGCCGGAACGCGCTCCGGACGCCTCTGGTTCTCTGTGCCCGGACGGGGAAGAACGGTCCCCGCACGACCACGGGGGATGGCATGGGCATGACGGTTGACGGAACGGTCGCGGCGGGCTGGGAGACGGTGCGGGAGGAGTTCGAGGCGTTCGTGGCCTCGGAGCCGAACCCGCCGGAGGCCCAGCTCGCGGTGCGCCACCACGGGCGGACCGTGGTGGACCTGTGGGGCGGCGAGGACACCGACGGGGCCACCCTGAGCGGGGTCTTCTCCCTCACGAAGGGCGCCGCGCACCTCGTCGTCGCGCTGCTGGCGCAGGAGGGCGTACTGGACCTGGAGCGTCCGGTGTCGGCGTACTGGCCGGAGTTCACCGGGCACGGCAAGGAGCGGCTGACGGTGCGGCAGCTCGTCGCGCACGGTTCCGGGCTGATCAGCACGGGCGAGGGCTTCTCGTACGAGGAGATCGCGGACGACGCGTTCCTCGCGGCCCGGCTGGCGGCGCAGGAGCCGTACTGGGAGCCCGGCACGGCGTACGGCTACCACGCGTTCGTGATCGGCGCGCTGACGGGCGAGGTGGTGCGGCGGGTCACGGGCCGTTCGCTCCAGGAGGTGTACGAGGAGCGGGTGCGGGCGCCGTACGGGCTGGACCTGTACATGGGGCTGCCGGCGGAGCTGGAGGGCCGCTGGAAGCCGGTCCTGGAGATGCTGCCGACGCCCGCGCAGCAGGAGCTGCTGGCGACGGGCGGGCCGCTGCCCGAGCTGATGAGGACGGCCTTCAACTGGCACCACGAGCCGCCGATGGACATGGTCGCGTACGCCAACCACCCGAAGGTCAAGGCCCTCGGCCCGGCCTCGGCGGGCGGCAGCGGGACGGCGCGCGGGGTGGCCGCCCTGTACGCGGCGGCCGTCAGCGGGCTGGACGGCCGGCCCGCGCTGCTGGAGCCGGCGACGGTGGCCGAGGTGGCGCGGCTGCACACGCCGGGCCAGGACCGGGTGACCTCGGAGGCGGACCACTTCGGGCTGGGCTTCGAGACCCAGCCCGCGGTGGGCCCGGAGGCCTTCGGGCACTGCGGCGCGGCGGGCGGCAACGGCTTCGCCGACCCGGTCACGGGGATCGCGTACGGGTACACGCGCCGCCGCTTCGGCTTCCCGGGCGGGCTGGCCCCGGAGAACGGGCGCCTGACGGCGGCGGTGCTGAAGGTGGCCCGGGGGCTCTAGGCCGCGAGGACTCCCTCAGGCCTGGCCGGTCTCGAAGCGGCTGATGTGGCCGTCGGAGACGGTGAACCGCCAGGCGGTGCGCATCTCGCCCCAGGTGTCGTTGCGGTAGGAGACGACGAGGGACCGGCCGTCGTCGGTCTGCTTCTCGACCGACATGTGGCCGCGGGAGGAGAAGATCTCGCGGTCCGTCCAGTCGGTCAGGTCGCGGTCGGAGCCGTCGTCGGACATGGTCGCGCCGGGGGTCAGGACGGCCCGGAAGGCGTCCTGGTCGCCCGCGTTGACGGCGGTGACGAAGGCCCGGACGGCGGGGTCGGTGAGCTGGTCCGGCTTGATCATGGGGTCTCCCGGTCGTGTGCGTGGTCGTCGTACGTCCTGTGCTGCGCGCGCGACCAGGGAACACCCCCGGCGGGGCCGGGCGGCCGACCCTCACCCGTTCGCCGCCCGGCGGCGTGTCAGGAGGGGTCGGGGGCGGTGCGCACCGGGAAGCCGGTGGGCCGGCCCTGCTGCTCCAGCCAGGTCAGGACCTGGTCGAGGGCGGCGACGGTCTGCGTGCGGTCGCCGCCGCCGTCGTGGAAGAGGACGGTGGGGCCGTTGCCGATCTCGCGCTTGACGGCGTCGACGATGGCGGCGGTGCCGGGCTTGCCGAAGTCCTTGGTGTCGACGTTCCAGCCGAGCGGGCGCATGCCGTTCGCGGCGGCGATCCGGCGGCTGTCGGGGGTGAAGGCCCCGCCGGGGGCGCGGTAGTACTCGACCCTGGCGCCGCTGCCGGCGGCTTCCTCGATCAGCTTCTTCGCGTCGAGGATCTGGGCCTGCTGGTAGGCGACGGGCTTCTTGTCCATGGTCGTGTCGTGGCTCATGGAGTGGTCGCAGAGCCGGTGGCCGGCCGCGACGACCTTCTTGACCAGGTCGGGGTGGGCCTTGGCCTGGGGGCCGATCATGCAGAAGACGGCCTTGACGTCGTGCTCGGCCAGCACCTGCAGGACCTGGGGGGTCCAGCGGGGGTCGGGGCCGTCGTCGATGGTGATGTTGACGGCGTTGCCGCCGGATTCGGAGGCGTGGGCGATGCTGTCGGGCAGCCCGGCCGGCCGGGCCTGTGGCGGCTGGGCGCCCGGGCCGTTGCCGCCCCCGGGGGATTCGGTGCCGGTCCGGGGGGCGGCGGGGCCCTCGTCCGGGGTGACGAGGGCCGTCACGCCCCAGATGGTGGCGGCCACGGCGGCGGCCGAGGCGCCGACGGCTATCCGGTTCCGGAGGCTGTGCTTCTGCGTGCTCGTCATGTGTCCACTCCCCGTCCGGCCTTGCAAGGGTTCTGTGGGTCATGACGTCCCGGTCCCTGGCGGGGTTCCACCTAATTGCCCAATAAATTCCAGGTAATAAGGACTTTGGGCCTCAATAACCCCAGTTGTCACACGGGTTGGGGCATGCGAAAAGGCGGGTGCGGCCCGGGGGGAACCCGGGCCGCACCCGCCTCGCCGGCGAACGCCGTGGCGGCCGGCGGCTCAGTGCGCGAAGGCGTCCTGCGGGGCCTGTTCGGCCTTGGCGGGACCGCCGTCGGCCGGGGCCGGACCCGCGCCCCGCAGCGGGACCTCCTTGACGAACCAGGCGAGCACGAAGCCCAGTACGGCGACGGCCGCGCCCAGCAGGAACGCCGAGTGGGTGCCGGCGGCCACGGCGTGCTGGTAGGCGTCGCGCACGGCCTCGGGCAGCTTGGCCAGGCTGGCCGCGTCCAGCTGGGCGGTGCCGGCGGCCTGCGCCGCCTGCGGGCCGAGCCGCTCGGACATGGTGTCGGTGACCCGGGAGGTGAACAGGGAGCCCATCAGGGCCACGCCGAAGGATCCGCCGAGGGTGCGGAAGAGGGTCGCCGAGGAGGAGGCGACGCCCATGTCCTTCATGTCGACGCTGTTCTGCGCGACCAGCATGGTGATCTGCATCAGGAAGCCGAGACCGGCGCCCAGGACGGCCATGTAGAGGCCGGAGACCAGGCGGGTGGTGCCGGTGTCCATGGTGGCGAGCAGGAAGAGCCCGACGACCATGAGGGCGCCGCCGACGATCGGGAAGACCTTGTACTTGCCGCTGCTGGTGGTGATCCGGCCCGCGACGAGCGAGACGGCCATCATCGAGAGCAGCATCGGCAGGAGCAGCAGGCCGGAGTTGGTGGCGGAGGCGCCCTGGACGGACTGCTGGAAGAGCGGCAGGTAGAGCACGCCGCCGAACATGGCGAAGCCGACGAGGAAGCCGATCACCGACATGAGGGTGAAGTTGCGGCTGCGGAAGATGTGCAGCGGCATGACCGGCTCGGCGGCCTTGGTCTCGGCGTAGAGGAAGGCGGCGATGGACAGGGCGCCGACGGCGATCAGGCCGATGATCTCGGCGGAGCCCCAGGCGTACTCGGTGCCGCCCCAGGTGGTGACGAGGACGGTGGAGGTGATGGCGAGGGTCAGCAGGGCCGCGCCGACGTAGTCGATCTTGCCCTGCGACTTCTTCTTGGGCAGGTGCAGTACGGCACTGACCATCGCCAGCGCGACGGCGCCGAGCGGGAGGTTGATGTAGAAGGACCAGCGCCAGCCCATGTGGTCGGTGATGGTGCCGCCGACCAGCGGGCCGCCGATCATGGCGAGGGCCATCACGCCGGCCATCATGCCCTGGTACTTGCCGCGCTCGCGGGGCGGGATCAGGTCGCCGATGATCGCCATGACGCCGACCATCAGACCGCCGGCGCCCAGGCCCTGGACGGCGCGGAAGCCGATGAGCTGGCCCATGTCCTGGGCCATGCCGCTGAGCGCGGAGCCGACGAGGAAGATGATGATCGAGGTGAGGAAGGAGCCCTTCCGCCCGTACATGTCACCGATCTTGCCCCAGATCGGTGTCGAGGCGGCCGTGGCCAGCGTGTAGGCGGTGACCACCCAGGAGAGGTGTTCGAGGCCGCCGAGCTCGCCGACGATGGTCGGCATCGCGGTACCGATGATCATGTTGTCGAGCATGGCGAGCAACATTGCGATCATGAGTGCCATGAGGACCACACGCACGCTGCGCGGCTTCACCTCCCCGGCGCCCGCTGCTTCCTTGATGTTCTCCGCCATGTCCACTCCCCGTCCACACGCAACTGCACCGGGCACTTACTTGCCGCCCGGCTAGTTCACTACACTGGGGAAGGTAGACCCGTCACTAGCCGGGCGTCAAGTAAGTACTCGGGGAGAGCCATGTCCAGCACCAGTCCGCAGCAGCCGCGCCGTGGCAACACGCGCCAGCGCATCCAGGACGTCGCACTGGAGCTCTTCGCCGAGCAGGGGTACGAGAAGACCTCGCTCCGGGAGATCGCCGAGCGGCTGGAGGTCACGAAGGCGGCGCTGTACTACCACTTCAAGACCAAGGAAGACATCATCATCAGCGTCTTCGACGACCTGACCCGGCCGATCGACGAGCTGATCGCGTGGGCGCAGGAGCAGCCGAAGACGCTGGAGACGAAGCGGGAGATCCTGCGCCGCTACAGCGAGGCCATGGCGGCGGGCGCTCCGCTGTACCGCTTCATGCAGGAGAACCAGGCCACGATGCGGGAGCTGAGCATCGGGGAGACGGTCAAGCGCCGGCTGTTCACCCTGGTGGAACTGCTGCGCAACGACGAGGGCCCGCTGGCGGACCAGGTGCGCTGCGTGAGCGCCCTGTTCACGCTGCACGCGGGGATGATGTTCCTCCAGCACGTGGAGGGGGACCCGGAGGAGACCCGGCTGGCGGCCCTGGACGTCGCCACGGACCTGATCACCCGCGCCCACCACGGCGACACGGCCTGACCGCCGGCGGAGCGGGCCGGGCGGGGGCGTCACGCCCGCACCGCGTCAGCCGGTCACTTGTCCACGGCCATGGCCAGGGCCCGGCAGGCGCCGAAAAGCTCGGTGAACCGGGGCATCGACTGCCAGTCGCGCAGGGACCACCCCGGGAGTCGGCCCCTCCCCGGACCAGGACGGGTCGCCCGTCCCGGCCCGTCCGGGCGGCGGACCGCATCGCCCGGTCGGCGGGACCGGCTCCCCGCACGCGGCGCGGCGCGGCGGCGGCCGGGCGGGGAGGCGGTAGGGCATGGGGGTGCACGCTCGGCGGCGAGGCTCCCTGGAGGCCCGATGACAGCGGTGGACCACGCGGCCCGGAAGACCGAGCGGCGGGTGCGGCAGGGCTCCGCGGTGCTGCGCCTGCTGACGACCACCGACCACAAGACCATCGGCAACCTCTACCTGGTGACGGCCTTCGGCTTCTTCCTCTTCGCCGGCGCCCTCGCCCTGGTCATGCGCGCCGAACTCGCCCGCCCCGGGCTCCAGATCCTCTCGAACCAGCAGTACAACGAGGCGTTCACCATCCACGCCACGATCATGATGCTGCTGTTCGCGACGCCGACCTTCACGGGCTTCGCCAACGCGGTGATGCCGCTCCAGATCGGCGCGCCCGACGTGGCCTTCCCCCGGCTGAACGCCTTCACCTACTGGGTCTACCTCTTCGGCGGGCTGATGGTGGTCTCCGGGTTCCTCACCGCTGACGGGGCCGCCGCCTTCGGCTGGTTCGCGTACGCCCCGCTCAACGGGGCGGTGTTCTCCCCCGGCACGGGCCCCGACCTGTGGGTGATGGGGCTGGCGGTGGCGGGGCTCAGCACGATCCTGGGCGCGGTCAACTTCATCACCACGGTCATCTGCCTGCGCGCGCCCGGCATGACGCTCTTCCGGATGCCGGTCTTCACCTGGAACGTGCTGTTCACCTCGATCCTGGCGCTGCTGGCCTTCCCCGTGCTCACCGCCGCCCTGCTGGCCCTGGAGGCGGACCGCAAGTTCGGCGCGCACGTCTTCGACCCGGCGAACGGCGGCGCGCTGCTGTGGCAGCACCTGTTCTGGTTCTTCGGGCATCCCGAGGTCTACATCGTGGCCCTGCCCTTCTTCGGCGTGGTCAGCGAGATCCTGCCGGTCTTCAGCCGCAAGCCGATGTTCGGGTACGTGGCCCTGATCGGGGCGACGATCGCCATCACCGGCCTGTCCGCCACCGTGTGGGCCCACCACATGTTCGCCACCGGCGCCGTGCTGCTCCCCTTCTTCTCCCTGCTGTCGTTCCTGATCGCGGTGCCGACGGGGGTGAAGTTCTTCAACTGGATCGGGACCATGTGGAAGGGCTCGCTCTCCTTCGAGACCCCGATGCTGTGGTCCGTCGGGTTCCTCGTCACCTTCCTGCTGGGCGGGCTGACCGGGGTGCTGGTCGCCTCGCCGCCGCTGGACTTCCACCTGACCGACAGCTACTTCGTCGTCGCCCACCTCCACTACGTCCTCTTCGGCACGATCGTCTTCGCCACCTTCGCCGGCCTCTACTTCTGGTGGCCCAAGCTGACCGGGCGGATGCTGGACGAGCGGCTCGGCCGGATCCACTTCTGGACCCTGTTCACCGGCTTCCAGACCACCTTCCTGGTGCAGCACTGGCTGGGCGAGGCGGGCATGCCCCGCCGGTACGCCGACTACCTCGCGGCCGACGGGTTCACCCTGCTCAACACCGTCTCCACGGTCGGCGCCTTCCTGCTGGGCCTGTCCACGCTGCCGTTCCTCTACAACGTGTGGCGCACGCAGCGGTACGGGGAGAGGGTCGCCGTCGACGATCCGTGGGGCTGGGGCCGCTCCCTGGAATGGGCGACCTCCTGCCCGCCGCCCCGGCACAACTTCCACGCCCTGCCGCGGATCCGTTCGGAGTCCCCGGCCTTCGACCTTCACCACCCGGAGGTGCCCGTTGAGAGGTGAGGCCTGGCTCTTCACCGGTACGGCCCTGTTCTTCGGGGCCGCCACCGCCGTCTACGGGGGGCTGTCCGACGAGCCGGCGGGCATCGCCGCGCTCTGCGTGTCCTTCGCGATGTCGGCGCTGGTCGCGGCGTTCCTGTGGCGGCAGTACCGGCGGGGCGGGGAGCGCCCGGAGGACCGGGCGGACGCCGAGGTGCGGGAGGCCGGCGGGCGGCGGGCCTTCTTCCCGGCGCGCAGCCCCTACCCCGTGCTGACGGCGGCCGGGAGCGCGCTGGTCGGGCTGGGCGTGGTGCAGGGGCTGTGGCTGTGCCTGATCGGCTTCGGTGTGCTGCTGCCGGGCGTCCTCGGCTTCGCCTTCCAGAACCTGGACCACCCGGAGTAGCTCAGCCCCGCGGGGGCCCGGGGTCCTCGGGCCGGTCCGGTCCGGCGAGGGTGGCGGCGGCCTTGCGGCGCTGCTCGGGGGTGAGCGGGTACGGGACGCGGTCGCGGTGGAACCAGACGCTGACGGCCGCCCGGGTGCGGGACAAAACCCGGCGCGGCAGGGACCGGGTGGGGTCGCCGTCGTACTCCAGCGGTGCGGGCAGGTCCCGGGCGAGCATGGTGTACCGCTCCCCGGGCGGGAGCGCCTCGTACCGCGGGTGGAAGGCGCCCTCGGCGTCCTGCACCGCCAGGCCCGTCTCCGCACCGTCCGTCAGCAGCTCCCGCTCGTGCGACTGGAGGGCCAGGCACAGCCGCCGGGTGAGCCAGAACACCGCCGCCGGCACGGCGAAGAGGGCGGCGCGCAGCGTCCAGGTCAGCGGGGGCAGGGGCAGGGCGAAGAGGAACGCCAGGATGTCCTGGGCCCCGGCGAGGAGCAGCACCGCGTACCAGGAGAGGGCCGCCGCGCCGAGGGCCGTGCGGACCGGCCGGTCGCGGGGGCGGTCGCACAGGTGCCGCTCGCCGGTGTCGCCGGTGATCCAGCGTTCGAAGAAGGGGTAGGCGTAGAGCACGGTGAACAGCAGGCCGGGCATGAGGACGGCCGTCACCAGGGGGTTCCAGGAGATGGTGTGCCCCCACAGGCGGGTCTCGACCCCGGGCATCAGCCGCAGGGCGCCCTCCAGGAAGCCGATGTACCAGTCGGGCTGGGAGCCGTCGGAGACCAGGTCGGCGCGGTAGGGGCCGTACACCCAGATCGGGTTGACCTGCGCGACGGCGGCGAGCGCGGCGAGGACCCCGAAGACGGCGAAGAAGAGGCCGCCGGACTTGGCCAGGTACTGGGGGAAGAAGGGCAGGCCGACGACGTTGCGGGCGGTGCGGCCTGGGCCCGCCCAGTGGGTGTGCTTGAGGTGGAACACGAGCAGCAGGTGCACGGTGACCAGCCCCAGCAGCAGGCCGGGGACGAGCAGGACGTGCACGGGGTAGAGGCGGGGGACGATGTCCTGGCCGGGGAACTCGCCGCCGAAGGCGAAGCAGCTCAGGTAGGTGCCGATGACGGGGACGGACAGCATGACGCCCTGGGCGATGCGCAGTCCGGTGCCGGACAGCAGGTCGTCGGGGAGCGAGTAGCCGGCGAAGCCTTCCAGCATCGCCAGCAGGAACAGGGTCACCCCGATCACCCAGTTCAGCTCGCGGGGGCGGCGGAAGGCGCCGGTGAGGAACACCCGGAGCATGTGCGCGCCGATGGCGGCGAGGAAGACGATCGCCGCCCAGTGGTGGATCTGGCGGATCAGCAGGCCGCCGCGGACGTCGAAGCTGATGCGGAGGGTGGAGAGGTAGGCCTGCGACATGAGGACGCCGTGCAGCGGCTCGTACGAGCCCTGGTAGGGGGTCTCGCGCATCGACGGGTCGAAGAAGAGCGACAGGTACACGCCGGTCAGCAGCAGGACGGCGAAGCTGTAGAGGGCCAGCTCCCCCAGCAGGAAGGACCAGTGGTCGGGGAAGACCTTCCGCAGCGCCCCGCGGGTGAGCTCGGCCAGCGGCAGCCGCTCGTCGAGGGCCCCGGCGGCCCGCGCCGCCCGCTTCCCGCGCCTGGACTCCGGCACCGGCCTGCACCTCCTGCCCGCGCGCATCGCCCGGCGCGTACGCCACGCCAAACTACCGAAACGGGACAGGAGGGTACGGGACGGACACGGTCGGTCAGGCGCGGAGCCGCCGTTCGGACTCCTCGATGGGGACGTCGTTGATGCTGGCCTCGCGGCGGCGCATCAGGCCGTCGTCGTCGAACTCCCACTGCTCGTTCCCGTGGCTGCGCCACCACTGGCCGCCGGCGTCGTGCCACTCGTACTCGAAGCGGACGGAGATGCGGTTGCCGGTGTACGCCCACAGCTCCTTGCGCAGGCGGTAGTCCAGCTCGCGCTCCCACTTCTCGGCGAGGAAGGCGCGGATCTCGGCGCGGCCGGTGAGGAAGCGGTCGCGGTTGCGCCAGGCGGAGTCCTCGGAGTAGGCGAGGGCGATGCGCTCGGGGTCGCGGGTGTTCCAGGCGTCCTCTGCGGCCTGCACCTTGGCGCGGGCGGTCTCCTCGGTGAACGGGGGCTTGAGCACGGCGGGTTCCTCTCGGATCGGGAGACGGAGAACGCTCGTTCTCAAAGTAGAGAACGAGCGTTCTCAACGCAAGCGGTTCTGCACTACCCTTCACCCCATGGACGACGAAGAGGCCCGCACCCGACTGCTCGACGCGGCGGAGGCCCTGTTCTACGCCGAGGGCGTCCAGGCCGTCGGCATGGACCGCATCCGCGCGGAGTCGGGCGTACCGCTCAAGCGGCTCTACCGGCTCTTCCCGGCCAAGGACGCGCTGGTCGCCGCCTACCTGGAGCGGCGCGACGCCCGCTGGATCGGCGGCCTGCGGGAGGCGGTGGCGGCGGCCGAGGAACCGGTGCCGGCGGTGTTCGACTGGCTGGCGCGGTGGTTCTCGGAGCCCGGCTTCCGCGGCTGCGCCTTCCTCAACGCGTACGGGGAGCTCGGCACGGGCCCCGCGGCGGTACTGGACGTCGTACGCCGCCACAAGGCGGAGCTGCGCTCCCTGCTGGGCACCCTGACCGACTCCCCCGCCCTCGCGGACCAGCTCCTCATCCTGGCCGAGGGCGCCACGGTGGTGGCCGCCCTCACCCCGGGCCCGGAACCGGCCCTCCGCGCCCGCGAGGCGGCACTGCGGCTGCTGGGGGCGGACGCGCCCCCGAACGGGTGAGCGCCCTCACGGCCGGGGCGGCCGTCGGTCCGCCGCGCTAGCCTGGGAACAGGCACGCAGCGTGACGAGACACCGACGCCGCCCGGAGGACCACGGTGACAGCCATGATCGAGCGACCCCGGCCCATAGAGGTCACCGAGGGGGAACGGACCTTCGAGGACGTGCTGCGCACGGTCGAGGAGATGAACACGCCAGACGGCCACAAGGCCGAGCTCATCCGGGGGAAGATCGTCGTGTCACCGTGGTCCAGGCTTCGCTACTTCATCCCCATGGAATCCCTGCGGGAACAGTTGATGGAGCACGTCGCGGCAGACCAGGTGGCCACCCACGCACCGTTCCTGTTCAGCTTCCCATCAGTCGGCCGTGCCTACGGGCCTGACCTCTACGTCGTCGACCGCGCCGCGTTCCTGACAGAGGAGCGGCACGGTGACGGGGAGGCCCTGAGCCTCGTAGCGGAGTTCACGTCGACCTCCACCAGGGACGCCGACTGGCAGGAGAAGCTCCAGGTGTACGGGCAGCTGGTGCCCGTGTACCTCGTAGTCGACATGCAGGAGGACGAGATCACCTGCTTCTCCGACCCCTCCCCGCAGGGCTACCGCGCCCACAGGACGGTCTCCTTCGGCACCCCCCTGCCGGTACCCGCCCCCTTCTCGTGCGAGATCGACACGACGGCTTTCAAGACGGCGGGCTGAGCCGGCCGGGACCGGTCACCACCTGAAGAGGACGCCCCGCCAGGTCCAGCCCGCGGCGAGGACCGTGTTGCGCAGGGGGTCCTTCATGTCGCGGGAGTCGTAGCGGAAGGTCTCGACCAGGCGCCGGCGGCCGTCCGGGCCCTTCTGGAACTCCCACTCGCGGGCGATGCGGGTCGAGCCCCCGCGGCCGTACTGCCTGCTGCCGGAGTACTCGTGCGAGAGGTTGCCCCACTGCTCTTCGAGCGTCCGCACCTCGCGGGTGCCGGGCACCAGGCGCAGCCGGATCTTGACGGTCAGGTCCAGCTTCGCGATCCGGCGCTCCGCCACCAGGTCGGCCTTCTCCTTCGGGAAGGCGTGGCGTACGCGGAACAGCGCGTCGGGGCCGCCCAGCGCGAGGAGCGCTTCCCGGAGCTCCATGGTGGGCAGGGGCTTGATCCCCCTGTCGGGGTACTTGGTGCCGGTGACCTTGTCCCAGACGCGGCCCATGGTCAGTCCTCCGCCCCGTCGTCCGGGCGTACCGTGCGCACGAAGTCCTGGAAGTCCTCCAGGACGCTTTCGTACTGGTCCGCGGTGGACGTCAGCGCCAGCCGGACCAGGGCGCGCCGGCGCGGGTCCTCGCCGTCCGGCAGGAACAGGTAGACCTGGGACTGGACGAAGTCCCGGCGGTCGTCGCCCGCGACGGCCGAGAAGGTGACCCGCTGGGCCAGCGCGGGCGCGTCGGCGGAGCCGAGCTCCTGGCGGTGGGTCACCACCACCGAGTCGGCGAACTCCCGCAGCCGCTCGACCGACGCGTCGGCGAGTTCGGCCGGCATCACGTCCTCCTTGGGCAGCCCGCCGTCGACGGTGATGTTCGCCGCGAACCCGGCGTCCGGCCGCGGGTGCACGGCGGCGTAGGCGACGTCGGGAAAGGCCGGAACGGGCCGCCAGCCCGTCGGCAGCGTGAACGCGATCGGCACGGGCAGTGTCGTGGGCATCCCTGAACCTCCTTGCGCGGAAACGGACATCAGTCGAACCAGCTGCCGATCTCGTGGGCCACGTCACCGGCGGTCTTCTTGAGCTTGCCCGGGTCCACGGTGATCTCCAGCCCCACCGCACCGCCGAAGAGCTCGGCGGCGCCCGCCTTCCCGCCGACCTTCCACGCGCCGGTCTTCTCGTCCTTCCGCCAGCCGAAGGACCCTTCCCAGCCGGCACCCGCCCATGGTTCGGCCACCACACCGACGCCCAGACCACCGGACTCGACACCGCCGGCAACGGTGCCCTTCACCCCGGCGAAGGACTTCGCCCCGATGGTGACCTCCTCCCTGTTCAGTTTGGCGGTGCCGCTGACCTCGCCCCCGGCGAACCCCTCCACGCGCCCGTAGGCGGCGTGCGAACCGCGTTCGACCCGGACCTCCTCCAGCATCCGCAGGCCGGCGGACGCCTCGGCCTTGCCGCTGACGCCCTTTTCGCTGGCGCCGAAGTTCGCGGTGCCCCTGATGCCCCCGTACACGTCCTCCACTGCGGAGAGCTTCAGCCCCGCGAGTTCGCCCTCTCCCTTCGCGGTGGCGTGGAAGAGGTCGGCGTACAGCTTGACCGAGCCCTCCTTGCCGTACTTGATGCCGCTGACGGTGAAGCCGGCGTCGGGCCCGGTCACCGTCACGGGGTCCTCGCGGTCCCGGAGGACCGGCGGGACGTACTTCTCGGCCTTCGCCAGGTCGCCCTCGGCGTAGCTGTTGAAGCCGGTCAGGGATTCGTCCGCGCCGCTGCCCTGCCCCAGGGCGTCCCGGTTCCTGTCGACGACGGCCGATTCGAGGGCGTCCTTCACGTGCGTGTCGGCGTCGGAGACGGCCTTCACCCGGTCGTCGAGGTGCTTCTGCCACTTCTCGACGGCGGTGCGTACGGTGGCCTGACCGTCCGGGTCGTGCTGGTAGGCGCTGCGCTCAGCGGGTGTGAGCCGGGCGAAGTCGAAGGCGACCCGGCCTTCCGCGGACACGGTCATGCCCGCGGCGACCGCGTCGTCGCGGGCGCTCTCCAGCTTCCTCCTGAGGTCGGTGAGCTGCTCGTGGGCCCCGCGCAACAGGCTCGCGATCGCCTTGGCCTGGTTCTGCGCGGCGGAGTACTCGTAGCGGGTCGCCGTGAACTTGGTGCGGGCCACCCCGGCGCTCACGCCGGACCAGTCGTTCCCGAGGGTGATCTTCTGGATGGTCTCGCCGTAGCGGGTCTCGACCTTCTGCAGTTCGCCCGCCATCGCGTCCCACTTGGCGGCCGCCGCCGTCAGCAGGCCGAGGTCCGTGGTCATCACTTCGCCGTAGGTCAGCACCACGGGCCCCTCAGAGGTGGTTCAGCTTCGACTGGGACCGGAACTGGTCGTGCACCGCGACGTCGTTGCCGGCGAAGAGGCCCGCGGCCCCCCGCAGCGCCGTCTTCTCCCCGGCGAGCCGGCCCATCAGCGACCGCACCTGCTGGTCCCAGGTCTCCGCGACCTTCTTGAGTCCGGCGGCCGTGTCCCAGCCGTCGAATCCCTTCTGGGCCGCTGCGGTGGCGCCGTCCGCGTGCTCGGCGGCCTTCTTGGTGTTCGGCTCGAACTCGGTCTCGATCAGGCCCGCCGCCGCCTTCTTCTGCTGCGGCGTCGAGGCGAAGTCCCCGGGACCGGCAGGAGCCAACGGCCCCGGCCCCGGCCCGGAGTTCAGGCGCATGCCCGCTTGGTCCTGGTCGACATCCCCCGACATGACGCTCCCCCCATCACGGATGGGTCCGATCATATGCACGGCCACCGTGCGGGGTTGACCCTCGACCTGGTGGAGGGAGCAGAGTTCCGGCCGTGGGGAACGAGAGCGGGATGCGCAGTATCGGTGAGATGGCCCGGGACAGCGGGCTCGGCGTGAGCGCGCTGCGGTTCTACGACGGGGCCGGGGTGCTGGTCCCGGACTGGGTGGATCCGGTGAGCGGGTACCGCTGGTACGGGCCCGGCCAGCTGGACGAGGCACGGCTGCTGGCGCACCTGCGGCGGGCCGGGATGCCGCTGGCCGACATCCGGCTGGTGACGGCCGGCTGGTCCGGGTCCGACACCGCCCTGGTGCTGAAGCTGCTCTCGGAGCACCTGCTCCGGCTGGAGCGGGGGCTCTGCGACGCGCGCCGCGCGTTCTCCACGGTCCGTGACCTTCTCGACGCCAGGGAGACCCCGATGAGTTCGACCTTCGCCCATCCGCACACGGCCCCCGTCCGCCTGACCGTGTCCGCGCCCGGGCTGGCCGCGGCGCTGGACGCGGTCCGGTTCGCCGCGAGCACCGATCCGGAGCTGCCGATGCTCGGCGGCGTCCTGTTCGACGCCGAGGGCGGGACGCTGCGGGTCGTCGCCACCGACCGGTACCGGCTGGCCGTTTCGGCGACCGGCGTCACCGGCGCCGGGGAAGGGGAGTACGACGGCTCCCGCGTCCAGGCCGTCGTCCCGTCCCCGCTGGCCGACGCGATGCGGGCGCTGCTCGGCGCCGAAGGGTCGGCGGAGCTGCGGGTCGAGGGGGACCGGGTGGTCCTGGAGGCCGGGGAGCGGCAGGCGGGCGGCCGGTGCGGCGCCACCGGCTTCCCCGACTACCGCCGGCTCTCCCGGCTGCCGGCCGGACGCCGGGCCCCGGTGGACGTGCCCGCGTTCCGGGAGGCGCTGCTGGGCGGGCCGGTACGGAGCCAGGTGCGGGAGGAGGACGGCGCGGCGTACGACGTGAGCGTGCTGGAGGTGACGGACGGGGGGCCGGTCTCGGTCCGCGAGCACGCCTCCCCCGGGGACCGGATCGGCGTCAACCGCGCCTTCCTACTGGAGGCCCTGGCCGCGGCGGACCGGGACCGGCTGGTCCTGGAGGCCGGGACCGGCCCCAGGCCGCTGACCATCAGCCGCGGCGACGACGAGGAGACGTACTCGATGCTCATGCCGGTGATCGTGGAGGACTAGGGGGTGTACGCCCCGCGCCCGGGGCCGCCGAGGCTGCGGCCCCGGGCGCGGGAGCGGGAGGTCAGACGAGGGCCAGGCTGATCTGGTCGTTGAAGACCACCCAGTTCTGTCCGCGGTCGGCGGAGTCGCAGGGCTTCGTGGAGAGGTTCGGGGTCCCCCAGGCGTTGGCGAAGCAGTACGCCGGGGCGAAGGCGAGGGAGATCTTCTGGCCGGCGACGTTCCAGTACTGCCCCTGGTCGTTGGGGTTGCACGGCTTCGTCGAGACGTCCGGGGTGCCCCAGTTGTTGGCCAGACAGTAGCCGCGGGCGTTGGTGAGGGCGATCTGGTGGCCGGAGACGGTCCAGTGCTGGCCCTGGTCCGCGGCGTCGCAGGGCTTCGTGGAGACGTTCGGGGTCCCCCAGGCGTTGGCGAGGCAGTACCGGCCGGGAACGGCGGCCTGCTGGGCGGCGCCCGCGGCACCGGCCGTACCGGCCGGCAGGAGGGAGGCGGTCAGGGCGAGCACGGCGAGGGCGAGCGTCTTGCGGGGGGCGAGGGCCATGATGCGGATTCCATTCTCGACGCGGGCAGGAGTGATTGACTCAAGCCAAAAGGAGGGGGTCATCCGGCTCGGATCCGAGCACACGGAAATTGATATCAGGGAGCACTTGCCGGTCAATTGGATTGGACGAGCCCTTCACCCGGAACGAGCAGTCACCAGATGATCCGATGACCGCCGAATGGCCAATAAACCCTCTTCGGGCGCAAATTAGACACCCTTCCCCACCTGCAAAGATGGCCGAAAATCCATGATCCGACACACCGGGCCGCCCGTTGCGCCGCACCCCTGCACAGGGCGGATCCACCTCTCCTGCACGGCGCCCGGATACGCCGAAACGTTTCGCACCCACACTTTCACGCCGAATTTCCCCGACGGGGAAATCCGGAGTGAATTCCTACACCGCCCTCAGGGCGGCGGAAAGGGCGGCGAAGGAATCGGCGGAGGCGTAGACGGTCCTGGCGTCGACCACCCCGGCGGCGCCCAGGTCCAGGCGTACGGGCGGGTCCAGGCGCACCGCCACGTCCAGCGAGCCGCCCACCGAGCAGGCCACCGCCCCCGGCTCCCCCGGCACGGGCCGCGGCCCCCGGCCGCCCACGGTCCGGATGACGGGCGACACGGACCGGACCGCCGAGCGCGGCAACGCCACCTCTCCGAGGAACCCGGTGCGCAGGACCAGCCGCTCGGCGTCCACCTGGTGCGGATGCCGCACCAGGGCGGCCACCAGGGCGAGCCCGCCCGTGATCAGCAGCGCCTCCAGCGCCGCGTGGGCGGGCCGGACCGGCGGCGGGATCATCGAGGACACGAGGAACGAGGTCACGATCTCGACGGCGACCAGCGGCAGAACCAGCTGCCGCACCCCGGCGGAGTGCCGTACCCCGGGCACCGCCGGCCGCCGCCGGACCACCTCCACCAGCGACCGCGCCCACACCCTCGCGACCCCGGCCCTGCCCGGCCCGGCGGTCACCACCCCCGTCACCCACTCCGCCGCCGTCACGCGCCCGCTCCCCCCTCGCCACGTCCATCTCCTGCCACCCTGGGCCGAGTTGGGGCCGGACGAAAGTGACAAACGTCAGCGGCATACGGGGAGGGCCGGGCCCGCGCCGATCGGGGACATCGAGGCCGGCGAGGCCCATCCCCTGCCCGGACGCCGCCCGGACCGCCTCGCCGCCCGGCGCCGGGCGGCGTAGCGTCGTGTTCGGGGGGCGATCGGGAAGCGAGGGGCCATGGCCGTTCTTGTGCAGAACACGGGCGCGGGCTGGGACCGGGAGGGCTACCAGGCCCTGCACGACCGTGTCATGCCCGACGTCACGAAACCGCCCGCCGGGCTCATCTCCCACGCCGCGATGCCCGGCGACCCGGACGGGTGGGTGGTCATCGACGTGTGGGAGTCGAAGGACGACTACGAGCGCTTCCTGGAGGAGGTCCTGATCCCCGCCGCGCAGGATCTGGGGGCGCCGCAGTTCGACACGAAGATCGTGGAGATCTACAACCTGATGGTCCCCCCGCACCCCATCTGACGGCTCCCCCCCTGGGGCGACCGCGTGACGGGTCAGTGACGCCGCGGGCCGTTCTTCGCGAGGGGCGGCGGCGGGGTCGATCCCGGCGGCTGCGGCACGGCCGGGGTCCAGATCCGGGTGGTGGGACAGTCGAGGCGGTCCGGTTCGCCGCGGTTCACGGGGCAGGTGGTCTCGTAGATCTCCCCGGTGGTGGTGACCACTTCGACGATGACGTCGTTGCCGGTCTCCGCGATCGTGATGCCGCAGGGGTTGGGCGGATAGCCCGTGGAGTTGGCGGAGAGGTCGTACCAGGTATAGGCGGGCCGCACGGGGTTCGGGGCGTTGAAGTCGTAGACGCCCGCCAGCGCGGTGCCGTTGGGCAGCAGGACGGCCTTGTACTTGACCTCGGCCTCGTCCCACGAGGTCGACACGTCGACGCACGGCCCGGTGGGACCGACCGGCCCTTGCGCCCCGGTCGCACCCTGGGGGCCCTGGGCCCCGGTCGCACCCGTCTCGCCCTGCGGACCCTGCGCACCAGTGGCGCCCGTCTCGCCCTGGGGCCCCTGGGCGCCGGTCTCGCCCTGCGGGCCCTGCGCACCGGTGGCGCCCGTCTCGCCCTGGGGCCCCTGCGCACCGGCCGGACCCTGCGCGCCCGTCTCACCCTGCGGACCCTGCGCACCGGTGGCGCCCGTCTCGCCCTGGGGCCCCTGCGCACCGGCCGGACCCTGCGCGCCCGTCTCACCCTGGGGGCCCTGGGCCCCCGTCGCGCCCGTCTCGCCCCGCTCACCCGCCGGGCCCTGCGAGCCGGTCTCGCCCTTGGGGCCCGCCGGACCCTGTGGGCCTGCCGGTCCCGGCGGACCGGGGACGCCCTTCGGCGGGCACTTGTCCTGGCGCCGGGTTCCGTAATCGTCGCCGTCGTCGTCCTCGTCCTCGTCCTCGGAGCCGCCGCCCTTCGACGGACGGCCGTCAGCGTCAGGGTGATCGTGCGAGGCGCACGGGTTGCTCACGCCGGCCGCGGCCGGTGCCGTCGGCGTCCCCGCCGCGACGGCCGGGCCGGCCACGCCCACGAGCACGAGCGAGAGGGCGGCCAGCGCGCCCCCCGCGGCCCAGGCCCGACTGCGGGCGACGGGGCCAAGGAGGGACGTGGCCCTGTGCTCACGACTCATCAAGCGCTCCTCCGGAAGGAAAGGGGTATGAACGTCCTTGGGATAAACGGACAACAACCCCGGCGCCTTGAGTCCGCAGGAGCCGACGTCAGCAGATCGGCCCACACACGCCCCACGAACGGACGCACGCCGCCCCGGGATGCACGGCAGCGGCATCAGGAGCAGCATGAAATCCGGGGGAATCGGTTCGACCCTGGTTCGTCGACGGTGATCACTCGTCTCCAGAGCTTCGAGTACGAAGTCAGGAGCACCACCATGGCCACTCAGCAGGAGGAGACTGCCCGGCGGTACTGCGCCCAGCCTCCGCAGAGACTCCCCGAACTACCCCCGGACCTGAGCCTTCCCCGGACCAGGGCGATACTCGCCAACCGGTCGAAGTGGGTGAACGGCACTCAGGTGCGGTACAGCTTCCTCGACGGCGCCGGCAACGGTGTGGCCAAGGCGTGGCTGACCGAGGTCCACAACGGTTTCGAGGAGTGGGAAAGCCTCGGGATCGGGCTGCGGTTCCGTCCCGAGGACAACCCTCCGGAAGCGGAGATCCGGATCACCTTCGCCGATGACGGCTCCTGGTCCTACGTGGGTACGGACTGCCTCGGCATCGGTTCCGCAGAGGCCACGATGAACTTCGGATGGGATCCGACCACGCCCTACGGAAAGGCCACGGTCCGTCACGAGATAGGGCACGCGATCGGCTTCTGCCATGAACACCAGAACCCGTTCGCCGGCATCGAGTGGGACGAGGACGAGGTCTACCGCTACATGGCGGGCTCCCCCAATTTCTGGCCGCGGGAGACGACCTACCACAACATCATCCGCAAGCTCTCGACGCACCAGGTGACCGGCTCGAAGTGGGACGTGAAGTCGGTCATGGAGTACGGCTTCGAACCCGGCCTGATCAAGAAGCCGGAGGAATACCGGAACGCCGGCATCCCTTCCCCGCTCAAGCTGTCCGATCAGGACAAGGAGTACGTGCGCACCTGGTATCCGCCACTGTCGCCCCACGTGCCCGAGCTGAAGCCGTTCCAGTCGGCGGTCCTCGGCCTCGGCTCCGGAGAGCAGGCCGACTTCGAGGTGGTCCCCGATGCCAGCCAGAACTACCGGTTCGGGACCTTCGGCAACGCCGACGTGAAGATGGTCCTCTTCGAGGCGGCCGGCGGTGAGGACCTCCGCTTCGTCACCGGAGAGGACGACAGCGGCGAGGACCGCAACGGCCGCTTCGAGGTCAAGCTCTTCGCGGGTCGCCGTTACGTCCTCCGCGTACGCATGTACTCCACCTGGGGCTCCGGGGGCGCGTCGGTCATGTACTGGTGACCGTCTCCCGTGTCCCGTCGGCGGGACCCGCTCCCCACGGGGGCACGGTCCCGCCGATGCCTAGCCGGCCGCGCCGCGGGGGAAGGTGATCTCGACCCGGCGGTTCTTCTTGCGGCCTTCCTCGGTGCTGTTGTCCGCGATCGGGTAGTCCTCGCTGTAGCCGCGGACGTCGTAGGTGACGCCTGGGTTGGTGACGGTCTTGGCCAGCTCGGCCTGGACGGCGTCGGCGCGCTGCTTGGAGAGCTCCTGGCCGTGTTCGTAGCTGCCCTGGTCGTCGGTGAAGCCGAAGACGCGGATGCGGGTGGCCTTCTGGGTGTTGATCTCCTGCGCGATGGCCTGGATGCGGGATGCGGCCTGGGCGTTGAAGACGGCGCTGTTCTCCGGGAAGAGAACCTCGGACTGCAGGGCCATCATGACGTTCTGGTTGGTCTCCTGGCGGCGCTGCTCGCCGCCGAGGTCTTCGACGACCTCGGCGATGTCGAGCACCTTGACGGGGGCGAGGGTGCCGCCCTGGGGGATCTTGAGGCCGGGGGCGTTGGGGTCGACGGGCACGGGCGCGGCGGCGGACGGCTCCGTGCCGGGGGGTACGGAGGGCTTGGGGTCGTCGGCGTGGGCGCTCGTCGCGCCGAGGAGGTGGGTGCCGGCGATGACGAGCCCGGCTACGGCGGTGGCTGCGGCTGCGCGGTGGCGTTGTGTCATGGGGTCACCCGGAGATTTTGACGGTGGCCGTGGCGAAGGTGGGCATGTTGAAGTCCACCTGATTCGTGCTGGCGGGCGGTAGAGGAAACTGCGCGAAGAACGGCACTGTCTGGCCAGCCTCGATGATGGTCAATCCCGTGGTGCACAGACACCTGCCCTCTGTGTCCCGCAACACGTAGTAGCGCTTCTTGCCGGCCTTGTCGACGAGTGTCACGCCCGCGACGGAGGAGCCGCTGCTGTTGAGTTCGTTGCCCCGCCACGCGGCAGTGCTGCCGAAGGCCTGGCTGCCCGTGTTCTTGAGCTGACCGCTGATCGTGAGGAAGCCGCCTGCATCCCGCGCGGCGGAGTTGATCGTGAGAGTCATGCCCTGCTCGCCGTTGACCGTTGCGAGCACCTCCGTCGGGGCGGGCTTGGGCTCGCCGCTCGACGTCTGCGGTTTCGAGGAGTCTCCCTGCGACTTCGCCGACGACGGCCCCGGGGCGGCCTTGGGCTTGTCGTCTCCCCCGCCGCACCCCGCCACCGTGATCGCCAGAACGACCGCAGCCACGGCAGCCACTCCCCCGCGAACCTTCACCGAGTGCCGAGTGCTCATCTACGCAGCTTCCTTATCTCGTGTACGTGTCAATCGATCAGCCGGACGGCGAACAGCGCCTTCGCCAGCTTGCTCAGTGAGCCCGGATGCGCCAGATCCAAAGTGAGTGACTCCCCGTCGCAGACGAACTTGACGCTTCCCGGCCCCGGCGTGGAGCTCGGGCTCGGACTCGGGCTCGACGTCGGGTCCGGGGTCGGTGTGGGAGACGGAGGGGCCGGGGCCGAAGTCAGCGAGCAGCGGGGCTTGATGCGGGCCTTGGCCGTGGCCTTGCCGTGAACGCTCTCAGTGCCCGGCACCACCGACTCCCCTACGGTCCCCTTCGTGGTCACGGTGACGCTGACTTCCGGGATGGCCGCCTCGCATTCGGCAACGGCGTCGTTCAGAGCCGCGAACTCGGCCGCCTTGGCACACGCTCCCCGCCCCGTGAGCAGGTCACCGTGCACGAGCTTCGCCCAGTCCGCGGGCGTAAGACCGAACAGGTCCAGCCCGGTGAAGGTGTTGTCCCGCGCCTCCCCGGCCGCTGCAAGGGCGGCAGCGTCAGCAGCACCTTGCGCATTGCTGCGGGTGACCCCCGCCTGCCCCACGACGAAGAAGGCCAGGGCGGCGAAGAGCAGGCCCACCACCACGATGATGTAGACGGGGAACGCCTGCCCCCGCTCGTCCCGAAACCCCTGCTGCCTCACTTCCCCGCAGTGATGCTCGCTACCGCAGTGGTGATCTTGTTCGTGATCGCCTGCCCGATACCCGTACCGACGATCGCCCCGATGATCACCACGACCACCAGGATGATCCCCAGGTACTCGAACGCCGTCTGCCCGCGATCCCTCGCACCCTTGCCCGCGTACCGCTTGCGCAACCTGGTCAGCGTGTTGTTCGACATAGGGGGTCCCTCCCGGTCCGGTTCCGCTGTCGATCTGCGGACGGTACGGGGAGTGACGAGAGATAACCAAGGGTCCCGGGGCCCAAATACGGTCCCATTGCGCACGGCGTCTACCCACGACCGGTCACCCCCGGACGGGCGGTTCCCAGCCAGCGGGCTATCGCCTCGCTGCGGCTCGCGCTCTGGAGCTTCGCGAAGATGCGGTTGATGTGGTTCTTGACCGTCTTCTCGCTGATGAAGCAGGCGCCCGCGATCTGCTGGTTGTTCATGCCGGACGCGATCAGGTCCATGATCTCCACCTCCCGCGAACTCAGCCCGAAGACAACGGAGTTGTGCACGCGCTCCGTCGACTGTGCCACAGAAGGTTGCGTTTGCGAAGAGGACCGCAGTTCCGCGAGGACCGCCGTGGCCGCCGTCGGGGTGAAGTGGGCGCGGCCGGCGCGGGCGTCGCGTACCGCCCGGACCAGTTCGTCCGCGGTGAACTCGCCGTGGATCAGGTAGCCGCCCGCGCCCAGCAGCAGGGACTCGCGGATCTGGTCGGCCTCCTGGCTGTACGTCAGCATCAGGACCGGCGCCAGGCACACCAGGTGCGGCAGCGCCGAGATGCCGTCCACCCCCGGCATCCGGACGTCCAGCAGGATCACGTCCGGGGCGTGGACCCGCGTCAGGTGCAGGGCCTCCCTGCCGTCGCGGGCCTGCGCCACCACCCGGAGGTCCCCCGCGGTGGCCAGCAGCGCGCTCAGCCCGGCCCGCACCACCGGGTTGTCGTCGGCGATCAGGACGTCGATCGGGGTCGTCGGGGTCGGGGTCATCGGATCCCCTCCAGCGGGAGCGAGAGACGGACACGGGTGCCCGGGCGGCCGGCCGGGCGGGGGCCCAGGGACAGGGCGGCTCCGATCGCCGCCGCGCGTTCCCGCATGCCGCGCACGCCGAAGTGGCCCGCGGACGGGAACCGCGCCGGCAGGCCCCGGCCGTCGTCCTCCACCGAGACGGTGAGGTGCGTACCGGTCGCCGAGACGGTGAGCAGGGTCTCGGACGCCTCCGCGTGGCGGCGTGCGTTCTCCACCGCCTCCGCGGCCACGGCGACCACGTGCCGGGCCACGGACGGGGGCAGGGCCGGGACCGCGCCCCAGACCCGGACCCGCGCGTCCAGCGCGTGCAGCGCCGGCAGGAGGGGGACCGGATCGGCCCGCAGGTCCGTCAACAGGGCACGGGACTCGCAGGCCGCGCGGCGGGCCGCCGAGGCCACCTCCTCGGCCTGCCTGCGGACCAGGGCCGGGTCCGACGTGCGCGCGAGCGCGTCGGCGGCCAGGGCCAGGCCGTGCAGGGTCTTGGAGACCGAGTCGTGCATCTCCCGCGCGAGCCGTTCCCGCTCCTCCCGGACCGCCTCGGCCGCCGTCAGCCGTGCCCGGGTCTCGGAGAGGCGGAAGAGGAAGTCGCGGACGGAGGAGCCCGCCGCGCCGGACAGGACGCACAGGAAGGAGAGGACCAGGCCGCCGCCCAGAGCGGCCACCACCACCGTCTGCGCCGCCGCGAAGACGGCGGATCCGCGCCAGCCGTACACGAGGCCGGAGAGGAGCGGCGTGCCCAGGGCCACCAGCCCCAGCGGGGACGACGGGGTCGCCGTGACCAGGAGCAGCGCGCCCACCGCCATGTCCGCCGCCAGCAGCCACCGGTGGCGCAGCAGCAGCGGCCCGAAGCGCTCCCAGTCGCGGAAGAGGGCGTACGACAGGAGGAAGGTGAGGGCCACGGAGGCCGCCACCAGGTACGTGGGGGCGCCCGGCGCCGTCCGGCCCAGGGCGAGCGGGGCACCCAGGGGGATCATGACCAGCCGGACCGCGAAGACCTGCCTGCACAGGGCCTGGAGGGCGTTGGCTTCCAGGCGCATGGCTCAGCCGCCCCCCAGCAGCGCGCCGAAGTCGACGTTCGCGCCGTAGACGAAGCCGCAGACGAGGAGGATCAGGGTCCCGGGCAGCATGAACATGGTCACCGCGAAGGTGGCCTTGGGGACGGCCCGGGCGGCCCGCCGGCGGGCGTTCTGGGCGTCCGTGCGCCGCATGTCCTCGGCGATGGCGATGAGGGTCTCCACGATCGGGGAGCCCAGCTCCTCGCCCTGCTGGAGGGCGGTGACGAACTGCGCGACCTGCTCGGAGTCGTTGCGCCGGCGCAGCTCGTCGAAGGCCTGGCGGCGGCTGACGCCCATGTCCATCTGCTGGAGCGTGATCCGGACCTCGTCGGCCCACGGGCCCTCGTACTTGCCCGCGACGCGTTCGAGGGCCTGCCGGAAGCCCAGTCCGGCGCTGACGACGACCGCGAGGACGTCCAGGAAGTCCGGCAGGGTCCGCTCGATGTTGTCCCGGCGGATCCGGATCGCCGACCACAGCCCGGCCTCGATCCAGAACAGCCCGAAGGCGGTCATGAGGAGGGCGGGGACGAGCTTGCCGTTCATCAGCATCGCGAGGGCGCCGAGGCCGCCCAGGAAGCCGTACACCGCGCGCCGGGCGGCGTAGCGGTCGATGGTGAGGCCGGCCGGGTTGCCCGCCATGTCGATCTGGCGGCGCTTGCGGGCCACCTGCTTGGGCCCCATCAGCCGCAGCACCAGCGGCGCCCAGCGGATGCCGAGGCGGTCGACGACCGAGCCGACGGCGGTCGTGCGGGTGGCGCCGACCTCCAGGGCGAGGGCGAGGTCGGTCGGGAGTTTGACGTCGGCGCGGTAGAGCCGGATGCCGTGGAGGATCCCGAAGACGGACAGGGCGGTGGCCAGGGCCAGCAGGAGGGGGAGGTAGGTGTTCATCGCGGTGGCCGGCCCCTCAGACGTCGATCTTCGACAGGCGGCGGATGAGGACGAACCCGAGGGTGAAGAGGCCGAGCGCTGTCAGCACCGCCGTCTGCCCGATCCAGGCGCCGGTCATCCGGTCCAGCGCGCCCGGCATCATCACGTCGACGAGGAGGAGGGAGCCGAGGCCGATCGCCGGGACGAGGTAGGCGGTCACGGTGACCTGCGAGAGCTGCGTACGGATCTCCCTGCGCGTCTCCTTGCGCTGCTCCAGGGTCACCGTCAGGTTCCGCAGGCTGCCGACGATGGCGCCGCCCGCCCGGGCGGACAGCACGAGGGTGGAGACGAGGACGACGAGCTCGCGGGACGGGAGCCGTTCCACGATCTCCCCGAGCGCCTCCTCGATGGAGTGGCCGACCGCGAGCCGGTCCGCGACCCGGGACAGCTCCTCCCCGGCCGGGGCCTCCAGCTCCTCCGCCGCGATCCCGACGGCCGTGCGCAGGGCGAGCCCGGCCTGGGTGGCGTTGGCGAGGATGCGGGCCAGCTCGGGCAGCTGGTTGATGAACCGCTCCGTGCGCCGGGCCCGCTGCCAGTTGAGGAAGGCGTTGGCGGCCCACAGCCCGATCAGGCCGGCCACCGGGCCGAAGAAGGGCGCGAGGAGGGAGGCGGAGACCAGCCACACCCCGGCGACGGCCATCAGTACGTACGCGAAGAACTCGCCCGGGGTGAGGTCCAGGCCGGTGGTCGCCAGCTTCAGTTCGATGCGCCGGCCCAGCCGCGTCCTGCGCAGGCGCCGGTCCAGGCCCTGGAAGCGGCGTCGGCGGCCGGCGGGCTCGGGGGCGCCCTCGGCGGAGAGCCGGTCGATGAGGGCGGCGCGCTGGGCGAGCCCGGCCGCGTACGCGTGCACGCCGAGGGAGACGAACAGGCCCGCCAGCAGGGTGGCGCCGAGGGTGAGGAGGACGAGGTTGGTCACAGCACGGTCCGGGAGGTCAGCGGGTCGGGGTAGTCCTCCGGCGGGGCGACCCCGAAGGCCTGGGGGATGGGCTGGTTGCTCATGTAGAGGCGCTCCGCGATCCGGCGGGGCAGCGGGGCGTAGGCGAAGTAGCCGTGCACGCGCCCGTCGGCCCCCATGGGCTGGGCGATGAAACGGCACACGGTGGTGATCCGGAACGGCTCGCGGCCGTGGGAGTCGAGGATGGAGATCTCCGTGATGCGGCGCGAGCCGTCGCCGAAGCGGGTGAGCTGGACGATGACGTTGACGGCGCTGTTGATCTGGTCCTGGAGCGCCTCGAAGGGGATCTCGACCTCGGACATGGAGGCGAGGGTCTGGAGGCGCATCAGGGCGTCCTGCGAGCTGTTGGCGTGGACGGTGGCGAGGGAGCCGTCGTGGCCGGTGGACATCGCCTGGAGCATGTCGAGGGTCTCGCCGCCGCGGACCTCGCCGACGATGATGCGGTCGGGGCGCATGCGCAGGGAGTTGCGTACGAGGTCGCGGATGGTGATCTGGCCCTTGCCCTCCACGTTCGCGGGCCGGGATTCGAGGCGGATGACGTGCGCCTGCTGGAGCTGGAGCTCGGCGGAGTCCTCGATGGTGATGACGCGCTCGCCCTCGGGGATCAGTCCGGAGAGGGCGTTGAGGAGGGTGGTCTTCCCGGTGCCGGTGGCGCCGGAGACGATCAGGTTCATCTTCGCCTGGACCAGCCCGGAGAGCAGGAGCAGCATCTGCTCGTCGAGGGAGCCGAGGGCGATCATCTCGTGCAGGGTGAAGGCGCGCGGGAAGCGGCGGATGGTGAGGGTCGCGCCGGTGAGGGAGAGCGGCGGGATGATGACGTTGACGCGCTCGCCGCTGGGCAGGCGCGCGTCGACCATCGGATTGGCCTCGTCCACGCGCCGGTTGACGGTGGAGACGATGCGCTCGATGGTCTGCATCAGCTGCTCGTGGGAGGCGAAGCGGATGGGGAGCTGCTCGACCCGGCCGGAGCGCTCCACGAAGATCTGGTCGGGGCCGTTGACCATGATCTCGGAGATGGAGGCGTCTTCGAGGAGTGGTTCGAGCACGCCGAGGCCGAGCGCCTCGTCGACGACGCGGCGGATCAGCTGGGCGCGCTCGGCGGTGGAGAGGACGGGGCCCTCGCGGCTGATGATGTGCCCGAGCACGCGCTCCAGGCGCGCCCGGCGCTCGGCGGGCGCGAGCGCGGACATCTCGGCGAGGTCGATCTCCTCCAGCAGCTTGGCGCGGTAGGAGGAGACGAGCCGGCCGTCCTCGCGGGGGCTGTGGCGGTCGTCGGGGGTGCTGACCCGGGAACGCAGGCTCATGGGCGGGCTCCGGTCGGGTCGTCGTTGGGCATGACTGCGGTGGCCTTGGCGTCGGGGACGTCCAGTCCGGGCACGATGGCGTTGACCTTGATCGTCACGGTGGCGGTGACGGCGTCGTCGCTCTTGCTGATGGCCACATCGGCCGTGAGGCCGCCGCGGACCGCCGCCCGGCCGGCGGCGGCACCCCCCGATCCCTTGCGGGCCTCCACGCGGGCCGCCGTGCGGGCGGCGGTGTCGGCCTGTTCGTGGACGTACGCGATCCAGCCCAGCTGGATCCCGCACAGCGCGACGAACAGCAGGATCGGCACGAAGCCGATGTACTCCAGGGCCACCTGGCCCCGGTCGCCCCGGCGGCCCGCCCTGGCCGCGGGACCTCCTGCGCCGGGCGCGGGCGTACCGCCCGGCACGAGCCCCGGGCCGGGCCGCTGATCGCAGTGGCGGGGCATCTCAGTTCGCCTCCCTCTCCATGGCCGCGCCGGCCTCGCCGCTGATCCGGCCGAAGCCCAGGCCGGGGTAGAAGACCGGGATCTCCAGCCGGACCGTGGCCTTGTACACGTCGCCGGACGGCCCGCAGTCGGTCGTGAGGTTCCACGCGCCCCCGATGTGCTCGGTGGCGGCCGCCGCACACGCCCCGTCGCCCCGTACCGCACCGGCGCGAGCCGCCTCGTCGGCCGCGTTCCCGGCCAGGGAGAACGCGTAGCCGATCAGTACGCACTCCCACACCGCCGCGACGAGCAGCAGGATCAGCGGCACCATGCCCACGAACTCCAGGGCCACCTGCCCCCGGTCCCCGCCCCGGTACCGCCCCCGGCGCACGCGTCAGCCCTCCCGGCCGCGCCGCAGCCGGGCCACCGGGCCGGCCGCCCGGACGGCGAGGGCCGAGCCCGAGCCCGGCTGCGCCGGGACCGGTGCCCTGTCCGGTGCCGAGAGCAGGCCCAGCTCGCCGGCCACCGCCCACAGGGCCTGTTTCACCGTCGAGCGGTTGTCGAGGTCCTGGACCCGGCCCGCGTCCACCACGGCCTGGAGTTCCTTGAAGGCGGCGGGGACCGGCGTGCGGACCGGCCGGGTCTTGGTGATCTTCTCGATCAGCGAGGGCTGTATCTCGGTGTGCTTGCTCCAGCGGTTGACGACCACCGCGGTGTCCTCGGCCTTGCGCACCTGGAGCCGCTCCCACATCCGGACCATCCGCTTGGCCGCGCGTACGGAGACCACGTCGGGGGTGGTGACCAGGACCGCCGTGTCGGCCTGTTCCACGGCGGCGGCGTTGGCTCCGGTGACCTGGGTGCCGCAGTCGACGACGACGAGCTCGTAGCGGGCGCGCAGGGCGCCGATGACCTGGCGGGCGGCGCGTTCGTCGACCTCCTCGCCGCGCTCACCCTCCGCCGGGGCGAGCAGCAGCGCCAGCCCGGTGCGGTCCTCGTAGACGGCGTCCTGGAGGACGCGGGGGGAGATGTCCTGGATGCCGGCGAGGTCGGCGATGGAGCGGCGGAACTGCACGTCGAGGTAGGAGCCGACGTCCCCGGCCTGGAGGTCGAGGTCGACGAGGGCCGTGCGCCGGCCCGAGGCGGCCGCGGCGAGGGCGAACTGGACGGCGGTGAAGGTGGTGCCGACCCCGCCCTTGGCCCCGCTGACGGTGACGACCCGGCCGCCCGGGCCGGTGAAGGCCTCCGCCCCGCCGCCCAGGTGGCGGCGTACGCCGACGGCCCACAGGGCGGCGGCCTGGACGCGGGCGCTGAGCTCCTCGTACGAGAGGGGCAGGGCGACCAGGCCGCGCGCGCCGGAGTCCATGGCGGCGGAGAACAGTCCGGGGCCGGCGTCGGAGGAGAGCAGGACGACGCCCACGGCCGGGAAGCGCAGGGCGACCTCGCGGATGAGTTCCAGGGCGGGGACGGGGCCGATCCGCTCGTGGACGAGGACGACCTCGGGGAGTTCGTCGACGGACTCGGCGGCCATGCGGCCGAGCATGTCGAGGAGGGAGGTGGAGTCGGGGACGGGAGGGGCGGGCTCGGCGTCGGGCAGCTGGCTGAGCAGGGCCGTGATGGAGCGGGCGGCGTCCGGGTCGCCGGCCGCGGGGAGGATTCGAGTGGTCATCGGCGCCTCACTTGTCCCCGTCGAGGGTGTACGTGCGGTCGGCCGTGCTGGGGGCCGAGTCGGTTCCGGGGGCCACCAGGGCCAGCCGGACGTGCTCCGCGAAGGACTCGGCGTAGGCGACGCGCTGGGTGTCCTTCGTGTTCAGGGCGAAGGTGATCGGGACGGCCTCGGCGGGGCCCTTGCGGTCGCCGTCCTTCTCGAGGGCGGTGAGCTTGCCGACGCCGAGGACGCGGGCGTTGGCGACGATGATGACCGAGCGGGAGGGGTCGGTCTCCTTGGCGCCCTTGAAGGTGGCGATGATGTTGACCTTCGCACCCGAGGTGATCTTGCCGGCGACGCCGGTGGCCGCGTCGATCATGATGGCGATCTCCTGCTCACCCGCCTGGAGCTGCGGCTTGTCGACGAACATGTCGCTCTGGAGCAGGGAGCCCTTCTTCAGGGTGGTGAGCGCGATCTTGCCGCGGAGCGCGCCGAGGTCGTCGACGGCGGTGTCGGAGAGCCAGCGCCTGGGGACCTTCACCTCTTCGAACTGGCCGGCCGTCAGGGAGCTGTACGGTGCGATGTCGCTCTTGACGCGGTACGCGACGACCTCGGCCCCGACCTTGGAGTTGACGTCGCCGATGACGACGAGGACCCCGGCGAAGGCGGCGAGGGCGCACAGGACCGACAGCAGGAGCAGGATGACGCCGCGGCGCTGGCGTGAGTTCATGAGCCGTACTACCTCGCCGTTCTTCGTTCGTTCGGGCGGTCAGGATCCGGTTCTCGATCGGGCGGCGGGCACCTCGGGCGGGGGTGCGGCCAGGGGGGCGGCGCAGAAGCCGCAGCGGTCGCCGATGAGCTCGAAGCCGCACCAGCCGCACTCCTCGCGGCGCACCGAGGAGACCAGCTGGTGGAGCACGGAGACGTCGGGGATGGCGGCGGCGAACTCGACGAGCCTGGGGGTGGCCCACCAGCGGGCGGAGTCGGCGGGCAGCGGGTTCTCCATGACGCCCTGCACCTGCCAGGCGGGGGCCAGTTCGGCGGCGACCCAGTCGGAGGACAGCTGGCCGCGCGCGAAGGTGAGGTGGGTGGCGAAGGCGGGGCCGGGCGGGATCACGCCGGTGGCGGCGGGGCCGAGCCGGGCCAGGTGCGGCGACGGGTGGGCGAGTACGGCGAACTGGGCGCTGGGCGACCAGGAGCGGGCGTGTGCCTTGAGGCCGACCGGGATCCGGTCGAGCTTGGCGACGGAGCCCAGCAGGGCTCCCGCGTAGACGTAGTGGGACAGCAGCCGGGCGGCGGAGGCGATCACGCCGGGGCTGAAGTCGCAGACGGTGAGCTGGCGCAGCTGACGCACCAGCACGGCGGTGCCCAGCGGCGGGAGGTCGGTGTCGACGAGCGCGATCCGGTCGGTCTCCAGGATGGCGCGCACGGTGCGCAGGCGGTGTGCGGTGGCCGGGGGCAGCCAGGACGGTACGACGGCCACGAGGTGGCCGTGCCGCTCCAGCAGGGTGCCGGCCGCGGCGAGGGAGGCCTCCAGCCCGGCTTCGGCGGGCGGGTGCAGTACGGCGGCGCCGGGGGTGTGCCGGTCGGGGGCCGGCAGCACCAGATCGGCACTGGTGACAGCGATGGCGGTCGGCACGCGAATCCCCCCGTTCACCCTCCGCGCGGCGTCCGTTCGCCCGGCCGACGGCCGGACCTGCGCACGCGCGCATGCTGCGCGACCGCAAACGATCGGCGCCCTTCCCCCTTGCCCGTGCACCATATCCGCGACGCCCCTGGCAGGGCAGGGGCTTGGAGATTCCCGTGCCGGAAGCACATGTCACAGGAGGCGGGAAACCCGGACAACAGGGATCGGGACCGGGTCCGTTTCAAGCCACATTGCAAACACTCTTGACACTGGGATTGGTCTGGACCAACTTGGCTGGCGCCGGCTTTCGGTCCCGGGGACCCCCACTCCCCTCACAGCTCCCCCTCCCCCTCCTCCCCTTCCTCCCCCCACGGAGCCCACGTGAACCGCATACGCTCCCTCGCCCTGCCACTCGCCGCCACCCTCGCCGCCGGCGGCCTCACCGCCCTCGCGGCGGGACCCGCCCAGGCCGCCGACGTCAACGTCGTCCGCAACGGCGGCTTCGAGTCGGGCCTCGCCAACTGGTCCTGCTCCAACGGCAGCGGCGCTTCCGTCTCCTCACCCGTCTACGCCGGGGCGGGCGCCCTGAAGGCCACCCCGGCGGGCTCGGACAACGCCCGCTGCGGCCAGACCGTCACGGTCAAGCCGAATTCCACGTACACGCTCAGCGCCCAGGTGCAGGGCTCGTACGTCTACCTGGGCGCCACCGGCACCGGGACCCAGGACGTCTCCACCTGGACCCCGGGCTCGGGCGGCGGCTGGCAGAAGCTGTCGACCACCTTCACCACCGGGCCGAACACCACCCAGGTCACCGTCTACACCCACGGCTGGTACGGCCAGCCGACCTACGCCGTCGACGAGTTCAGCGTCTTCGGCCCGGACGGCGGCGGCCCCACCGACCCCGGGCCGGGCCTTCCGGGCGCGCCCGCCGGGGCCGTCGTTTCCGGCCAGGGCCAGAACGGGCTCACCCTTTCGTGGAACGCGGTCAGCGGGGCGGGCGGCTACCACGTCTATCAGGACGGCGTGCGCGTCCAGACGGTGGCGAACACCTCCACGCCCGTCACCGGCCTCGCGCCGAGCACCTCGTACTCCTTCCAGGTGAGCGCGTACAACGCGGCGGGCGAGGGCCCCAAGTCGGCACCCGTCACCGGCACCACCACCGGGGGCGGCGGCCCGAACCCGAACCCGTCGGTGCCCAGGCACGCGCTGACCGGGTACTGGCAGAACTTCAACAACGGCGCGACCGTCCAGAAGCTCTCCGACGTCTCCGCGCAGTACGACATCATCGCGGTCTCCTTCGCCGACGCCACGACCACGCCCGGCGCCATCGCCTTCAACCTCGACTCGGCCGGCCTCGGCGGCTACACCGTGGCCCAGTTCAAGGCCGACGTCGCCGCCAAGAAGGCGGCCGGCAAGTCGGTCATCCTCTCCATCGGCGGCGAGAAGGGCACGATCTCGGTCAACGACTCCGCCTCCGCGACGAATCTGGCCAACTCCGCCTGGGCCCTGATGCAGGAGTACGGCTTCAGCGGGATCGACATCGACCTGGAGAACGGCCTCAACCCGACCTACATGACGCAGGCGCTGCGCGCCCTGTCGGCGAAGGCGGGCCCCTCCCTGGTCCTGACCATGGCCCCGCAGACCATCGACATGCAGTCCACGCAGGGCGGGTACTTCAAGACCGCGCTGGCCGTGAAGGACATCCTGACGGTCGTGAACATGCAGTACTACAACAGCGGCGCGATGAACGGCTGCGACGGCAAGGTCTACTCCCAGGGCTCGGTGGACTTCCTGACGGCGCTGGCCTGCATCCAGCTGGAGGGCGGCCTCGACCCCTCCCAGGTGGGCATCGGCGTCCCCGCCTCGCCGAGCGGGGCCGGCAGCGGCTACGTCTCCCCGACCGTCGTGAACAACGCCCTGGACTGCCTGGCCAGGGGCACGAACTGCGGGTCCTTCAAGCCGTCGAAGACCTACCCCTCGCTGCGCGGGGCGATGACCTGGTCGACCAACTGGGACGCCAAGGCGGGTAGCACCTGGTCCAACGCGGTGGGTCCCAAGGTCCACGGGCTGCCGTAGGCGGTAGAGGTGTGGGGGTGGCTGATTCGGTCCGGTGAGCCCGCCGGATACCCCCGGGGCTATTGACCGGGACATGCCACAAGAGCACGCTGTGCGCGTCCGCACGGCTCCCCCCACACTCCCACCCAGGAGAACGCATGCGGCTCCACACCCGCCGGAGGGCCGCCGTCACGGCGGCCCTGCTGGCGCTCGCGCTCGGCGCACCCGCCTACGGCATGAGCGCGACGGCAGCACCGCCGCCCACCCCGTCCACGGCGACGCAGGACGAGGCCATCGCCCAGTACGAGATCCAGGGCCCCTCCACGGCCGCCGAACGCACGGCCCTGCTGCGCACCGGGGCCTCGATCGACGAGGTGGACGCCCGCTCGGTCGTGGTCAGCGCCGACCCCATGCAGGCCCGGAGCCTGCGCGCGCTCGGGTACGCGCTGACCCCGCTGCCCGGCCCGCCGGACCGCGGCGAGCGCGGCGTCGCGGCGTCACCGATGGACTTCCCCTCGGCCGACTCCAGGTACCACAACTACGCCGAGGCCAAGGCCGAGATCGACCAGCGCATCGCCCAGTACCCCGGGATCATGAGCAAGCAGGTCATCGGGAAGTCGTACGAGGGCCGCGACCTCATCGCCATCAAGATCAGCGACAACGTCGGCACGGACGAGGCCGAACCCGAGGTCCTCTTCACGGCCCACCAGCACGCCCGCGAGCACCTGACCGTGGAAATGGCCCTGTACCTGCTCAAGGAGTTCGGCTCCAAGTACGGCACCGAGAGCCGGATCACGAACATGGTCAACCAGCGCGAGATCTGGATCATCCCGGACCTCAACCCGGACGGCGGCGAGTACGACATCGCCACCGGCTCCTACCGCTCCTGGCGCAAGAACCGCCAGCCCAACAGCGGCTCCTCCTACGTCGGCACCGACGAGAACCGCAACTGGGACTACAAGTGGGGCTGCTGCGGCGGCTCCAGCAGCAGCAAGAGCTCCGAGACCTACCGCGGACCGGCCGCGGCCTCCGCACCCGAGGTGAAGGCCGTCTCCGACTTCGTCCGCACCCGTGTGGTCGGCGGCAAGCAGCAGATCACCGCCGCCATCGACTTCCACACGTACAGCGAACTGGTGCTGTGGCCGTTCGGCTACACCTACAACGACACCGCGCCGGGCCTGACGGCCGACGACCTCGCCGTGTACAAGAAGATCGGCACGAGCATGGCCGCCAGCAACGGCTACACGCCCGAACAGTCGAGCGACCTGTACATCACCGACGGCACGATCGACGACTGGCTGTGGGGCAACCAGAAGATCTTCGCCTACACCTTCGAGATGTACCCGGCGAACGGCGGCGGCGGCTTCTACCCGCCCGACGAGGTCATCGACCGCGAGACGGCGCGCAACAAGGAAGCGGTGCTCCAGCTGCTGGAGAACGCCGACTGCATGTACCGCTCGATCGGCAAGGAAGCCCAGTACTGCGCGTAGCGCGCGACGCGTGACGCGCAGTGCCGGCACGCACCGCCGAGCCGGGGCGCCCCACCGCCAGGGGGGCGCCCCTTTGGCGGGTCCGGCGTCAGCCGAGCACCGCCAGGGCGTCGATCTCGACCAGCAGCCCGGCGGGCAGGCCCACGTACACCGTGGTGCGGGCGGCGGGAACCTTCACGCCCTGCTCGTCGAAGTAGGCGTTGTAGATCTCGTTCATCTCGGCGAAGTGGCCGGTGTCGGTCAGGTAGACGCGGATCATCACCACGTCGTCCCAGGACGCGTCGCCGGCCTCCAGCACGGAGCGGACGTTCTCCAGCGTCTGGAGGGTCTGCTCGCGCAGCGTCGGCCCGGCGGTGGTGGGCGGCTGCCCCTCGACGTGCGGCAGGTAACCGACCTGGCCGGCGACCTGGAGGATGTTGCCCTTGCGGACGCCGTGCGAGAACTTGGCGGGCGGGGCGGGGTGCGACTCGGGGGTGACGGCGGTCTTCTCGCTCACGGCGGGGTCCTCTGCGTTCGTATCGGTACCGGGGGTGTTTCCCCCCGCTGATGGTGTCAGCGGGGAAGCCCCCGCGTGACGCCCCCTCAACCGGTTCGCGAGGACGGGCTACCGTCCGCCGCGCGGGCAACTCCCGGGCCGCGGGGGTGCGCCGCTGCGCGGGGCGAGGTCCCCTACCCGCCCTTCGCCCGTTCCCCGGGGCTCCGCCCCGGACCCCGCGCCTCAAACTCCCCCAGCTACCGCTGGGAGGTGCCCCCAGGCGGGGCTGGAATTTCGCTGCGCGGAATCCAGCCCGCGCGGCGTTTGAGCGCACCGGCGCGCAGCGCCGGTTCTCCCGCCCCGCCGGCGATTGAGGCGAGAACGGTTGAAGGGCGGGTAGGGGACGGCCCCGCGCAGCGGCCGGGCGCGCCCCCGGGCGGAACCGGGGGGCGTTGACCCCTCGTCCTCCCCCGGTGTAGACCACAGGCAGCACGCGCAGCGCGACCGCACCACCCCCAGGAGGACCCCATGGCCAGCGACGCAGTCCGCCGGCTCGCCGACGAACCGGTCGACCACCGGTTCAAGGGCCTGCCCCCGGACGCCCAGGCGGCCGGCCTCACCGTCGGGGAGCTCGCCGCGCAGGGGCGGGACCTGTACACCGGCGGGTTCACCACCCCCGTCCTGACCCTCGACGCCGACGCGCTCGAACACAACCTCACGGCCCTCGGCGAGTACTCCGCCCGCCACGGCCTCGCCTTCGCGCCCCACGGCAAGACCTGCATGGCCCCCCAGCTGTTCGAGCGCCAGCTCGCCCACGGCGCCTGGGGCATCACCGCCGCCGTCCCCCACCAGGCCCGCGTCTACCGCGCCTTCGGGATCCCGCGGATCTTCCTCGCCAACGAGCTCGTCGACCCCGCCGCCCTGCGCTGGGTCGCCGCGGAGCTCGTCGCCGACCCCGGCTTCCGGTTCGTCTGCTACGTCGACTCCGTGCGCGGGGTCCAGCTCATGGACCGGGCCCTCCAGGGCCAGGGCGCCCGCATCGACGTCGTCGTCGAGCTCGGCGCCGGCGAGGGGGCGCGCACGGGGGCCCGTACCGACGAGGACTGCCGGGCCGTCGCCGACGCCGTCGCCGCCACCGGCGCCCTCCGCCTCGTCGGCATCGCCGGCTACGAGGCCGAGGTGCCCGACGCCGACCCGGAGAAGGTCCACGCCTGGCTGCGCCGGCTCACCGGACTCGCCGCCGAGTTCGACAAGGCCGGGCGGTTCGGCACCGACGTCGAGGAGATCGTCGTCAGCGCCGGCGGCTCCGCCTGGTTCGACGCCGTCGCCGACGTGTTCGCGGAACTGCCCGAGCTGTCCCGGCCCGTGCTGAAGCTGCTGCGCTCCGGTGCGTACGTCTCCCACGACCACGGCTGGTACGGCCGCCTGACCCCCTTCAACCGGGTCCCCGCGGAGGGCGGACTGCGCCCCGCCTTCCGGCTCTGGACGCAGGTCGTCTCCCGCCCCTCCCCCACCCAGGCCTTCGTCAACGCCGGCAAGCGCGACATCGCCTACGACCTCGGCCTGCCCGAGGCCGAACTGGTACGCGACGCCCTCGACGGCACCGAACGCCCCGCCACCGGCATCCGCGTCGTCAAGCTCTCCGACCAGCACGCCTGGCTGGAGACCGGCTCCGCCGAGGACCTCCAGGTCGGCGACTGGGTGGCGCTCGGCATGTCGCACCCCTGCACCATCTTCGAGAAGTGGCCGCTGATCCCGGTCGTCGGGGCCGACGGCAGGGTCGGCGACTACGTCCGCACCTTCTTCTAGCCGTGGACCTCGTCATCCGGGGCGCCCGTGTCGTCGACGGCACGGGCGGGCCCTCGTACACCGCGGACGTCGCCGTGCACGAGGGCCGGATCGCCGCCATCGGCCGGATCCCGTCCGGCGGACGGGAGACCCTCGACGCCCACGGGCTGGCCCTGGCCCCCGGGTTCACGGACATGCACGCCCACAGCGACCTCGCGCTGCTCCGCGACCCGGACCACTCGGCCAAGGCCGCCCAGGGCGTCACCCTCGAAGTCCTCGGCCAGGACGGCCTGTCCTACGCGCCCGCCGACGAACCGACCCTGGCCGGCGTACGCACCGCCATCGCCGGCTGGAACGGCCCCGGCGACGACGTCGACTTCGACTGGCGGACCGTCGGCGAGTACCTCGACCGGCTCGACCGCGCCCACGGCGGCCACGGCACCGCCGTCAACGCCGCCTACCTCGTCCCGCAGGGCACCGTCCGCGCGTACGCCCTCGGCTGGGACGACCGCCCCGCCACCCCCGCCGAACTCGACCGGATGCGCCTGCTCGTCGCCGAGGGCCTGGAACAGGGCGCCGTCGGCCTGTCCTCCGGGCTCACCTACACCCCCGGCATGTACGCCACCGGCTCCGAACTCACCGAACTGTGCGAGGTCGTGGCCCGGTACGGCGGCTACTACTGCCCGCACCACCGCTCGTACGGGCGCGGCGCGCTCGCCGCGTACGCCGAGATGCTCACCCTCACCCGCGAGGCCGGCTGCGCCCTGCACCTGGCCCACGCCACCATGAACTTCCGCGAGAACCGGGGCCGGGCCCCCGAACTGCTGGCCCTCCTCGACGCGGCCCTCGCCGACGGCGCCGACGTCACCCTCGACAGCTACCCGTACACCCCCGGCTGCACCACCCTCGCCGCGCTGCTCCCCGGCTGGGCTCACGAGGGCGGCCCCGAGGCCCTGCTGGCGCGGCTGCGCGACGAGGACACCGCCCGGCGGATCCGGTACGCGCTGGAGGTGGAGGGCTCCGACGGCTGCCACGGCGTACCGGTGGACTGGGCGACCGTGGAGGTCTCCGGGACGAACGACCCCGCGTACGGCGGCCACGTCGGCACCCGCCTCGACGGCTGGGACACCGCGCGGCGGCTGCTGATCGGCGACCGGCTCGGGCCGACCGTCCTCCAGCACGTGGGCCACGAGGAGAACGTCCGGGCGATCATGCGCCACCCCGTCCACACCGGCGGCTCCGACGGCATCCTGCACGGCGCGAAGCCGCACCCCCGCGCCCACGGCACCTTCCCGCACTACCTCGGCCACTACGTGCGCGAGCTGGGCGTGCTGACCCTGGAGGAGTGCGTGGCCCACCTGTCGGGCCGCCCGGCGGCACGGCTGCGGCTGCCCGACCGGGGACTCGTCCGCGAGGGCTTCCGCGCCGACCTGGTCCTCTTCGACCCGGACACGGTCGCGGCCGGGTCCACGTACGAGCGGCCGCGCGCCCTGCCGACGGGCATCCCGCACGTCCTGATCGACGGACGGTTCGTCATGCGGGACGGGCAGCGGACGGACGTCCTGGCCGGACGGGCCGTCCGCAGAACCCCCGTCCCGGCGTAGGACTTTGGTCCCCTCGGAGGTTCACGGCCTGCACATACGATGAACGCCATGGCCGTCTTCCTCCTCCCCGCCGTCTTCTTCCTCGCCTTCTGCGTGAGCGCCTTCAAGGACCGCCGCCGCTTCAGCAACGCCGTGCTGCTCGGCCTGACCTGCATCACGCTGGCGGCGACGCTGCTCTTCAAGGTGGCGGCCCTGCCCGCGTGGGCGGCCCTGGCGATCTTCGCGCTGGCGTTCACCGCGCCCGTGCTCGGCACGCTGGCGATCGGCGGCTTCCTGATCGCCAACGGCGTCACGATGATCCGCAAGGAGGGCCGGCGCCCGGCCAACCTGCTGTCGATGCTCGCGGGACTGGGCATCTTCGGGATGATCGCGCTGCTGATCGCCGTCCCGATGTTCCACTCCACCGTCCTGACCGGCATGGCCACGACGCTGACCCTGGTCGTCGGCTACGTCGCCTTCATCTTCCTGTGCTTCCTCGGCTACGCCTTCCTCTACGGCCGGATCAAGGTCCGCGGGGACGTCGACCACGTGGTCATGCTGGGCTCCGGCCTGATCGGCGGGGACCGGGTGCCGCCGCTGCTGGCCTCCCGGCTGCGCAAGGGGCAGCAGATCTACGAGGCCCAGCTGGCCCGCGGCTCCCGCCCGCCGGTGCTGCTCACCTCGGGCGGCAAGGGGTCCGACGAGCGGGTCTCCGAGGCGCGGGCCATGGCCGACTGGCTGATCGCCGAGGGCGTGCCGGCGGAGCACGTGCGACTGGAGGAGAACTCGGCCACGACCGAGGAGAACATGCTCTTCTCGAAGGGGATCATGCTGGCGGACGAGCCGGGCTACCGGTGCGTGGTCGTCACCAACAACTTCCACGCCTTCCGCGCCGCGATGCTGGCCCGCAAGACGGGGGTCAACGGGCAGGTCCTCGGCTCGCCGACGGCCCGCTACTTCCTGCCGAGCGCCCTGCTGCGCGAGTTCGTCGCGGTGTTCTGGGAGCACCGGGTGGTCAACCTGTCGATCTGCGGGGCGCTGGCCGCGATCGGCGCCCTCGCCACCCTGACCGCGGTGGTCTAGGCGCGGGTGCCGCGGCGTGCGGGCGGGGGTGCCGCGACGCCCCCCTTGGTCGTCACGGCACCCCCTGCTCGCGGGTTACAGCTTCTGCCAGAGCGCCGGGACCACCGACGGCTCCCAGCCCGTCTGGGCCTGGTGGCCCTGGAGGCAGCGGTAGGCCGCGCCGCCGTACGTGACGGTGTCCCCGGCCGCGTAGACGGTGCCGGCCTTCCAGGTGCCGCCGGGCTGCGGGTCCTCGGGGCCGGGGCCGGGGCCGGGGCCCGGGTCGGAGCCGGTGACCTTGAGGGTCAGGCCGTACGCCGACAGGATCGGGTTCAGCGGCTGGAAGAAGGTGGTGCCGCCGCTGGTGCAGTCGCCGGAGCCGCCCGAGGTGACGCCCTGGGCCTGGCTGCCGGAGATGTAGGAGCCGCCGGAGTCGCCGGGCTCGGCGCAGACCGTGGTCCGGGTGACGCCCGAGATGGTGCCCTCGGGGTAGGTGACGCTGGTGTTGTGCTGCTGGACGGTTCCGCAGTGCCAGCCGGTGGTCGATCCGGAGCGGCAGACGGAGGAGCCGACGGGCTGCAGGACGGAGCCGGTGACCTGGACGTTCGCGCCGCCGCTGCCCTTGACGTACGGGGTGGCGGTCCAGCTGGTGTTGGCGGCGACCCACGCCATGTCGTTGCCCGGGAACACCGACGCCTGGAACGAGCCCTGGGCGACCTGGTTGAAGCCGCTGGTGGTGGTGCCGACGCGGCCGCAGTGACCGGCGGTGGCGAAGCCCTGGGCGGTGCCCTTGGTGACCGGGAAGCCGACGGAGCAGCGGCCCTGGCCGTTCATGTAGTACGCGTCCCCGCCGCGCAGGTCGTACAGCGGGCGCGGGGCCCGCTCGGCGGCGGTGCGCACGACCGTCACGAGCGCGGGGTCGGTGCCGGTGGCGGCCAGCAGCCCGGCGGCCGCGCCGGGCCGGGTCTCCTCGACGACGAGGGTGTTGGTGCGCGGGTCGACGTACCGGACGGGCGTCTCGGCGGTGGCGGCCCGGTCGAGCCCCGCCTTCACGGCGTCCAGGCCGGCGAGGGAGCGGCTGACGACCTTCGCCTCCGCCCCGGCCGCGCGTATCGCGGCGGCGTCGGCGGCGCGGGTGGTGGCCACCGTCAGGGTGGCGGAGTCGGCCCCGTCGACCCAGGCCCCTGCGAAGGCGGCGCCGAGCCGGGCGCGCAGCCGGGCGGCGGTGGCGCCCGCCTCGGCCTCGTGGGTGAGGCGGTCCCTGGCCTGCGCGGGGGTCAGGCCGAGGTCGCGCCGGAGGGCGGCGAGCAGCTCGGCGGGCGCGTCGCCGGGGCGCAGGGTGGCCGTCGCGGACTTCTGCGGGGCGGCCGGGTCCCCGGCGGGGGTGGCGGCCCCCGCGGCGGTGGTGCCGGCCAGCAGCAGCCCGGCGGCGGCCAGGGCGGTACACGCCGCGCGGGCGTGTCGCTTGAGCATGGTGGATCTCCTCGGTTCGGTGGGGGTCACCGAAACCGTAGGAATCCGAACCTGCTTACGGGAGCTGCCGGTTGGCCCCTTCCCCGGTGTTATGGCCGGGCCCGTCCGGTCCCCGGCGTGCGTTCATGGGGCGGGGGCATCAGGATGGGGGCCTGGGGGGGTACGGCAGGAGGTATCCGATGGACAGTGAAGCCAACGAGCAGCCCACCCGGTCGGACCGGCTCTTCACGGGTGGAGAGCGCGCGTACGACCCCGAGGACCTGGTGATGGCGACCGGCCACGACCCGACTCCGGAGCGGGTCGAAGCGGCGCGGAAGCTGATCGAGAAGGAGGGCCCGCAGGTCATCGAGCGCTACCTCCCGTAACGCCCGCCCGACCAGGGCTGCCGAACCACGACCCCGGGGCCTCCCCCGGGGCCGCGGCTTGCCCGGGAGCGCCTCGCAGGACGGCAACTTCCGGCCTCGCCGGCGTTTGAGGCGCGGGGGTCTGGGGCGGAGCCCCCGGGAACGGGGTCCGGGGCGGAGCCCCCGGGAACGGGGTCCGGGGCAGCGCCCCGGGGAACGGGCGAAGGGCGGGTAGGGGACCCGGCCCCGCGCAGCGGCCCACCACCCCGGCTCCCTGCCCCCTGCCCCTGGCCCTGCCCCTCAGGACGTGGCGGCCCCCATCGCCGCCTCCCGCACCGCCGGCCCCGCCGCACGCCCCCCACCCGCGCCCCCCGCGGAGCGGGCCAGCGCCTCCGCGTGCGCGGCCCGGGCGTGCGCCAGTACGCCCGGCGCCCGGGCCGCGGCCGGCGCCGCCGGGTGCCAGCCCAGCAGGTGCCGCCACACGAGCGGGCTCCCGGCGAGCGGCCGGGCCACCACCCCGCAGGTCGCGGGGAACGTGGCCCGGCACAGCCCGACGGCCCGGCCGACCTGGACCAGGTGCACGCAGGACGCGGTGTCGGTCTCGTAGACGCAGGCGGGCGTGAACCCGGCGCGGACGCAGGCCGCCGCGAAGCAGTCCCCGAAGCAGCCGTCGCCCGGTACGTCGGTCCAGGCCTCGGCGGCCAGCTCGGCCAGCTCGATCTCCGCGCGGCGGGCCAGCGGGTGGTCGTCGGCCAGCATCACGTGGACCGGGTCCCGGGCCACCTCCAGCCAGGCGAGCCGGCCCGGCTCCGGCGGGGCGCTCTCGCCGCACGCGCCGACCAGCGCGAAGTCCAGCCGCCCGGCGGCCACGCCCTGGGCGATCTCCCGTTCCGACCAGGACGTGCACGTGGTCACCGGCACCCCGGGTTCCTGGTGGGCGAGCCGGTCGACGAGCCCGCCGAGCAGCGGCCCGTGGGTCCCGCCGAGCCGGTACCCGGCCGCGCCGCCGCGGGCGAAGCGCACCGCCTCCTCCTGGAGCTCGGACAGGGCGGGCAGCAGGACGCGGGCGCGCTCCAGCACGAGTTCGCCGCGCGCGGTGGTCCGTACGCCGTCCCGTCCGCGCTCGAAGAGTGCGCCGCCCAGGGCCCGCTCGATGCGTTTGAGCTGACCGCTCAGGGCGGGCTGCGCGAGCCCGAGGGCGGTGGCGGCGCGGGTCAGGCTGCCGGCGTCCGCCACGGCTCTGACGATCTTGAGGTGCCTCAGCTCCAGATCCATGGTCCGAGCTTGGTCCAGACCTGTGCGCGTGCGCTACGGGTCCGGCGCATCCAGAATCGGTAAAGGCTCGTTAGCGCTCCGGGGGACGCCCTACGGAGGTCAGATGAACGTTGTTGCCATGCCGCCCGCCCCGGCCGGCACCCCCGCCCCGGTCTCCCCGGTTTCCCCGGTCGACTGGGACAACCCGACGGACCCGCACCCCGGGCCGCGGCTCGACCACGTACGGACCTACGTGGCGAGCGGCGGCACCGACGGCCACCTGTGGCACGGGGTCCCGACCCTGCTCCTGACCACCCTCGACCGCGCCACGGGCCGGCCGGTGCGCACGCCGCTGGTCTACGCCGAGGACGAGGGCCGGTACCTGGTCGTCGCCGCCGACTCGGGCGGGCCCCGCCGGCCCGCCTGGTACGGGAACCTGACCGCGCACCCGGAGGTCCGCCTCCAGGTGGGCACCCGGACCTTCGCGGCCTGGGCGCGCACGGCGGACCCCGTCGAGCGGGAGACGTACTGGGAGGCGCTGACCGCACTGTGGCCGCCCTACGAGGAATACCAGGCGCTCGCGGGGCCCCGGGAGCTGCCCCTGGTGATCGTGGAGGGCTGACGGGCGGGCTCCGGGCCCCCGCCGGAGGCGAATCGATCCGCCTCCGGAGCGCGTCCGGAGCCGCCCCCGGCCGGAACCGCGAACCGGGGTTCCGGGCCCGGCGGGCTCTACGCGGCCGGCCGCTCGGCCGGGGTGGCGACGGCGGTGTAGGTACGGCCGGCGACCGCGTACTCGCCGAGCGGGGTCATGCCGAACGCGTCGACGTGCACCCGCCAGGAGGCGGCGTTGCCCGCCTCGATGAAGGCGACCAGCGCCTCGGCGCGCCCGGCCGAGGCCTCGACCGCCCTCTCGAACAGGCCCCGGGCCACGCCGTGCCCGCGGAAGGCGGCGTCGACCACGACCGGCCCGTACAGCAGCCACGGCACCTCGCTCAGCGGACGTCCCCGCCAGTCGAGCTCCGGCTGGGCGCGCAGCAGCCCGAGGACCGCCGCCGGCGGGTCGCCCATGTCCGCGGCGACCGACAGCGCGAGCAGCCCGGCGACCTGACCGTGCCCGGCGTCGGCCACGAGCAGCTCCCCGTCCCGGGCCATGGCGCGCAGGGTGTCGAGGCCGAAGGCCCCCTGCACGAAACCCTGAGCGGCACGCTGCTCTTCGGTGAGGGCGTCGTGGTGGTTGGCGGCGAACAGCCGTGCCATGGCGGGCGCGTCGGCCTCGGTGGCGTATCGGAAGCGCATGCGGCGATGCTGCCACGCCGCCGCGCCCCGGTCGTCGGCGACCGGGCCCGCATGTCACCTCACGCGTGGTCGTACACCGTCACCGCCACGTCCCGCGCGCAGAGCGCCTCGGTTATCAGCGGTTCGATGCGGGACCACTTGCCGCCGGCCAGGCCGCACCCGATGCGGGGCATGTGGACGCTCGCCCCCAGCTCCAGGGCGTGGTCCGCCAGCTTGACGAGGCAGCTCTCGACGGCGTCGTAGCGGATGGGCGGGCCGCCGCTGCCGGTGCGTATCCCCCGCTGGCCGACCATGTTGGCCACCCAGACGTCGGGCTTCACCCGCACCACCTGCACGGCGCCGAGCCCGAAGTCGTTGCCGCTGCGGCCGCGGTGCCAGGCCCTGAACTCGGCTTCCGGCTCGGGCCAGCGCCGGGAGAGGGCGAGCACGAAGCCCTTTCCCCAGCCGCCTATGTCGTTGCTGACGTGCGCGATCAGCTTGGGGCCCTTGGCCTGCGGACTCGTCGCGTCCCCGGAGATGATCGCGAGCGGCTTCATGCACCCACGGTAGGCGGGGGCACTGACAACGGGCCGGCGTTCGGTCAGCGGTTGGTGTTGAGGAAGCCGATGACGACCGCGCCCCACCAGCAGGCCTGGGAGACCAGGGCGGTCGCGCCGCCCCAGAGGAGGAGGCCGCGGCCCACCTCGCCGGTGGCTGCTTCGAGGCGGCGGCCCAGGAGGCCGGCCTGGAGGCCGTTGACGGTCAGCAGCGCGACCAGGCCGATCTTGGTCATGGTCAGCGGGGAGGTCAGGTCGGGGTGGAGCATCAGGCCGCTCACCACGAGGCCCCCGAGGCCGGCCCAGATCGGTACGTGGAGCCGGGAGGTCGCGGCGACGACCTCCGCCAGGCCGCAGCGGCCGGTGGCCCACAGCAGACCGTAGTAGTCGGCGGAGAGCACCGCACCGAAGCCCAGCACCAGCGAGGCGAGGTGCGCGAACAGCGCGGCGGAGTGCATGGCCGCGTCGGCCTGCATGTGCAGCGAGCACCACAGGCCCGCCGCCAGGACGACCAGCGCACAGAGGGCCCCCGCCGCGACGGTCCACCACGAGTCGTAGAGGCGGACGGGGCGGGGGGCGAGTCTGGCGGCTGGGGAGGACATGCGCGGGCTCCGGGATGAGGGGATGCGGCTCCGTCGGCCGCGAAAGCAAGGTAAGGCTCACCTAAAGAAAGCTTTCCGTCAATCCAGGTCCACTGGCCGAAACCATGACCCTCGACACAGGGCCGGGGCGGGCCCGGACCCTACTCGGGGGTAGGTCGGACGGACCCCGCCGCCGCGGGGTGACGAGCGCAACACCGGCGGCCCGGCGCTTCCGCGCCCTCACCCATTCCGCAGGCCGGACGGCGGCCGCGCCGCCGTTTCAAAGGGTGGACGGGGGCGCCACCCCTCCATCGCGCGAAGTGGGGCATATCGCTCGGTGGAATTCCCCCGGAACGGCCGCGCGGGCGGGCGGCAGGGCCCGTAAGCTCCCGTCATGCAGGTGATCCAGTCAACGAAACTCGCCAATGTCTGCTACGAGATCCGCGGACCCGTCCTCGAAGAGGCGATGCGGCTCGAAGCGGCAGGTCATCGCATCCTCAAGCTGAACACCGGCAACCCCGCGGCCTTCGGCTTCGACTGCCCGCCGGAGATCCTCGAGGACATGCTCCGCAACCTGGGCAACGCCCACGGCTACGGGGACGCGAAGGGCCTGCTGTCGGCGCGGCGCGCGGTCATGCAGCACTATCAGACCAAGGGCATCCACCTGGACGTCGAGGACATCTACCTCGGCAACGGCGTCTCCGAGCTGATCCAGATGTCGATGCAGGCGCTGCTGGACGACGGCGACGAGGTACTGGTCCCCGCCCCGGACTACCCGCTGTGGACCGCGTCGGTCTCGCTGGCCGGCGGCACCGCCGTGCACTACCGCTGCGACGAGCAGTCCGACTGGATGCCCGACCTCGCGGACATCGAGCGCAAGGTCACCGACCGCACGCGCGCGATCGTGATCATCAACCCGAACAACCCGACCGGCGCCGTCTACGACGACGAGATGCTGCGCGGGCTGACGGACATCGCCCGCCGGCACAACCTCGTGGTCTGCTCCGACGAGATCTACGACCGGATCCTCTACGACGGCACCACGCACACGAACACCGCGGCGATCGCGCCCGACCTGCTGACGCTGACCTTCAACGGCCTGTCCAAGAACTACCGGGTCGCCGGGTACCGGGCGGGCTGGATGGCGGTCTGCGGACCGAAGAAGCACGCCTCGTCGTACATCGAGGGCCTGACGATCCTGGCCAACATGCGCCTGTGCGCCAACATGCCCTCGCAGCACGCCGTGGCCACCGCGCTGGGCGGGCGGCAGTCGATCGTCGACCTGGTGCTGCCGGGCGGGCGGCTGCTGGAGCAGCGCGACACGGCGTACGACCTGCTGACCCAGATCCCGGGCATCACCTGCGTGAAGCCGAAGGGCGCGCTGTACCTGTTCCCGAAGCTCGACCCGGCGGTCTACAAGGTCAAGGACGACCGGCAGATGGTCCTCGATCTGCTGCGGGCCGAGAAGATCATGGTGGTGCACGGTACGGGCTTCAACTGGCCGGAGCCCGACCACTTCCGCATCGTGACCCTGCCCAACACGAAGGACCTCGCGGACGCCGTCACCCGGATCGGCCGCTTCCTGGACGGGTACGGGCAGCCGTAGGGGGTGGGGTGGGGGTGGGTGTTCGGGGCGCCCGTTCCGGTCGCACCACTCCACTCCCACTCAACCAAGATTCGACTCAACCTTAGACCGGTTCCAATGTAGGATGGCCTCCTGACCAAGCAGGAGGCTTCCTCATGTACGAACCGAGCCGTGCCAAGTCGGTCGTCCACCGAGTGGACGCCGGCCGCACCGAACCCGCCGGGTACCCGCGGAGCAGTCGGGGCGAAGCCCTCGACATCCAGCTCGCCGGTCACCTGGCCGCGCTGCTCGCCGTCACCGACGAGCTCGGCCTCGACGACGACGGCGCCGTACGCATCGCAGCCCAGGTTTCGCGCCTGCGCGGGTCGGACCCCGTCCGCGTCGCCCACCCCGCCCTCGCGGACGGTCCCGACACCCGCACCCTCCACCGCCGCGCCCACGACCTGGCCGCCCGCGCCCTGCTCGTCGCCGCGTCCCGCGCCGACACCGCCGCGGCGATCCTCGCGGCCCAGCGCATGGACGCCCACGCCGCCGCCCTCGAATCCCCCGACCGGGCCGGCGCCCACTGACCGGCCCCGGTCCGGGACCGCGCAGGCTCCGGACCGGGTGCCATGGCTGTTTGGGGCCTTGGGGGCGTTTCGCCTCGGGCCCGCTATCTCCCCCTCGAGGGGTGCGGCCGGGCGGTGGCTGCCCACCCGCCCCCTCGTCTGCGGGCCGGTGGCCCGGGGGGGGCGGTATCCCCTCGGGCGGTCTCAGGGAGGGGTGGGGGCTTCCCGTCAGTCCCATCGTCCTTCCGGTTCGGGCCGGTCCCTCAAGGGCGCTCCTTCGTCGCGTCACTTCGTGATCGCCTTCGGCGACCCTTGACCGACCGACCCGAACCGGAAAGCCGAAAGACTGCCGGGAAACCCCCAAAGAAACGGCACGGACGATCCTTGGAGGAGCGGGTCCCTCAGCGATGAAACGAGGGGCCGGGGCCGGCCCGCCGGGCATCCGAGCCCTCAAGAGTCCAGATCCCGGGCCGGGTGCTCGGCTACCCGCACGAGAGGTTGATCAGAGCGACCTACGGAGCCCACAGGCGCGCCAGATCGCTACGCGCTCCTCGAATCTCAGCGTCCGGCGACCGCCTGTGGCTGCTACCCGCACCAGAGGATGAACAGATCGACCTGGGGATCCGACAGGCGCGACAGATCGCTACGCGCTTCTCTGGTCTCGGCGGCCGACCGCCGTCTTGGGCTGGTCCGGGGCGGGTTCGACGTTGGTGGCGGCGGTGGTGAATTCGCGGCCGCACGCGCCCCGGATGTAGGCCAGTTCCATCCAGCGTTCGACGCCGGTGTCGGAGACGTTCTCGTTGATCACGGCCATGAGGACGCCTTCGGTGCCGGAGGCGATGTCTCGGACGCGTCGGTGGAGGAGGCGGTGGGGGAGGTATTCGTAGCACTCACTCATCGGACGCTCCCTCGAAGGTGACGAGGAAGCGCTCCCAGCCGACCAGCGCACGATCAAGGAGCTCGGTGCTGGGACTGCTGGTGGTTCGTGCCCGCAACCACGGATTGTCGGGGTCGAGCGGATGGGTCGTCTGCGCGGCTGTGGTCATGTACCCCTCGCATCGTCTGCCGGACGGTTCGATCTCCTCGTCGGCCGGCGAAAGACCACAGGGACGCAACATCCCAGTTTTCCGCACTTAGTTGGCGATGCCGAGGAAGTCCTTCAGCTGACGCAGGCCCGGGGGGTGGTGCGGTCCGGCCCACAGATCCGTGACGATCGCCACGGCCAGGGTGTGGTGCCGCATCCACGCCGGGGCGACCCTCCGCAGCCGTTCGAGGGCCTTCAGTGCGCCGGTGGCATCCCCCAAGTCCGCATGAGCGCGCGCCAGGTCCAGGAGCAGCCACGTCCGCCACGAAGGCGGGGTGTCCTTGCTGAGCCTTATCCCCCTGGCCAGCGACAAAGCCTCCTCCGGGCGCTCGTGCTGGACCGCGAGGCGGACCCGCTCGATGCGCACCGACGACCGGCTGAACACCGAGACGAGTTTGCCGTCGGCCGGCGGAGGCAGCGTCGCCAGTCGGCCGGCCGCCTTCTCGGCGGTCACCATCATGTCGTTGGCCGTCGCGTAGTCGTCGCTCCTGGCGTACGACGTGGCTGCGGACATCAGCAGTGCGCCCCAGACGCGAACTCCTTCGGATTTGCCGGTGTGTTCGCGTTCCACCGCGTCCGCCGCATGTACGGCCAGGTTGCGTGCGTCGTCCAGCCTGGCCTGCCTCTGGTAGGCCCACGCCACGGAGTTCGACAGCATCGGCGCGAGCAAGGGGTCCGACGAGTCTCCCGCTGCGGTGTACGCCCGCTCCAATGCCGAGAGGGCGAGGTCCGTCTTGCCCAGGCGAATGGCCAGGTGTCCGCCAAGCTGCAGTGCCTTGCCCAGAGCCGCTTGACCTGCCGCCCGCTGGTCCGCGTTCCCCACGGCGGCCAGGAGTCTGGCATCGGCGATGATGCCCGGCAGCACCTCCATGAGGCGGCCGAAGTCCGCGGAGTGGTAGAAGGTCCAGCCGGCCGCCAACTCGGCCCGTAGAAGCGGGAGCGACAAGCGCTCCGCACCAGTCGGCTCCTCGGGCGGGGCGAACAACGGCGGCATTATCGCCCGCCGCACGGCCACGAGCGCCGGGGAATCCGCCTCACCGTTCGAGGGCACACCGGGCGGATCGCCCAGCAAGCTCGTCAGCTCGACCCCAAGCCCCTTGGACAGTGCGTGCAGCGTGGGCAGTCGGGCGCTGTGCTTGCGCCTCTGCTCCAGTTTGCGCACCACGTCGACGGACACACCGGACCGCTCCGCCAGACCCTCTTGAGTCAGGTTGGCGAAGCGGCGAAGACGACTCAGACGGTCGCCCAAGTGCTCAGCAGCCATATGGCCAAAGTACGCCTTTCAGCTCCCGGAGCACCGCGGTTTCCGCCGGGCGGACGATACGCTCTGGCGGGCCGACGAGAGGGATTCACATGTCGCAGACCGAAGGCGCACGACTCTTCCGCGAAGCCTGGATCGCGGGGGTGCGACAGCACTTCCCCGGAGAGCCGAAGGCCGGTTACGTGACTCCGTGGGACGAGACGCCTCAGTGGGAGCGCGAGGCGGCGGGCGCCGTGTACGCGCAGGTGCGCCAGTTCGTCCAGATCAGCGGCGCTGCCACCGCACGCCTGTCGCGGGAGCAGAAGGGCCGGTTCGTCGCCGTCTGTTGGACCGCTCAGATGTTCAAGCACTTCGAGGACCCGAAGCCGGGTTACGTGGCCGACTGGCCGGACCTCCCGTCCTGGCAGCAGGAGACGGACGCGGACATCTTCGAGGCCATCGAGAAGGCACTCGGCTGACGACACCGCACTCACGCCGGGGCCGGCTGACCTCGCCCGTCAGTGGGGTCCATGGCGGGCTCCTCGTCGCCCTCGTCCCCGTCGTCGCAGTAAGGGCACCAGGGCGCCAGGCGGTTGTGTGTACGGGTCGTCCACGTAGTGGCCACGGTGAGGACGATCCCGGCGATCAGGAAGAGGTACGCCCTGCGCTGTGCTCCCTCCATTCCCAGCAGGTGGTAGAGCGGGGCACAGCCCAGGACCGCGAGGGAGGTGTTCGCGAACAGGACCAGGCCGAACCGGGGGACGGAGCCGAAGAAGGCGTGGGACGCCCACAGTGCCCGGCGCGCCCTGCCGGGCTCCCGCGCGGACTCGGCCGGGTTGAGCGGCAGCACCTTGACGCACTCCGCGCACGGCGGCGCGAAGTGGTGCCGGATCTGCATCGCGCCGGGGACGATCATCAGGAGCTGCCCGGCCGCATAGACGACCAGGCCCAGGAGCCCGGTCCCACGGGTGACCACGAGGGCGGTGATCACGACGGCGGCCGCGACCGCCTCCAGCGCGTACCCGGAGTGCCGGTGCGGCAGTCTCATCGGGTGACCACCTCCGCCGCCTTCGCGGCTTCGCGCGGCACGAGGCACACCGTGAGGTCGGTGCCCATGGCCTCCGCGACCCGGTGCAGGACATCGAGGCTCGGCAGGCTCCGGGCCGCCTCCAGCCGCGACACGTGCGGCTGCCGCATCCCGGCCGCCTCCGCCAACTGGCGCTGAGACCATCCCAGTTCGATCCGGCGGTCGTACACCGCCTGGGCGATCCGGTAGGCAAGGTCCCGCTCTTCGAGCTCTTCGGACTCATTCTTCCTTGGCATACCCCCGATGGTATGTATACCTTGAGCGGGATACCAGAGGGGGCCGCATCACCCCAGCGTGCAAGCCGAGTTGGCGGATGTCCCGCCCGACGGAGGGATGGACCGATGCTTGAATTCCTCGCCCGCAACCCTTTCCTGCGCCCGCTGTTCACCACGGTGAACGTTGCGATCGCGGTCATGCTGGCGGCCTCACAGCCCGAGCACCGCACGCTCTACCTCGTGTGGGCGGCCCTCGGGTGCGTCGACCTGCTGCTCCAGGGCTATACGGCCGTCCTCGGACGGAAGAAGACCTCCGCATGACGATCGACCTGCTGGTCATCTACACGAACCGCCTGGACGAGTGCCGCGACTTCTATGCCGGCCTCGGCCTCGACCTCGTCCCGGAGCGCCACGGCAACGGCCCGGACCACTACGCCGCGACCCTCGCCGACGGCACCGTCCTGGAGCTCTACCCCGCCACCCGCCGCCCCGAGACGGGCTACCTCCGCCTCGGCCTGACAGACGACTCCCCCCGCACCCTGACCGACCCCGACGGCCGCACCGTCGTCCTCACCGCCCCGCAGGGCGTCGTACACCAGCCCCGGACGGTCGTCGGACGCTGAGACGAGAGGAGCGCGTAGCGATCCGGCGCGTCTGGGGGCTCCGTAGGTCGCTCTGGTCGACCTGTCGTGCGGGTAGTCGCGCCCCCGGCCCGGAATCGCAGGCGTGAGGACCCGGATGCCCGGCGGGCCGGCTCCTGGCCCCTCATAGCACTGAGATGCCCGCTCCTCCAAGGATCGTCCGTCCCGTTTCTTTGGGGGTTTCCCGGCAGTCTTTCGGCTTTCCGGTTCGGGCCGGTCGGTCAAGGGTCGCCGAAGGCGATCGCGTAGCGACGCGACGAAGGAGCGCCCTTGAGGGACCGGCCCGGACCGGAAGGACGATGGGACTGGCGGGAAGCCCCCAACCCTCCCTGAGATGGGGCGAGGGAACACCGCCCCACCCCCTCCAGGGTGCCCCGACCTCACCCCTCCCCCGCCACCCCCGTCACCCCGCACCACACCCCCGTCCCCGCCGCCCACACCGGGCCGACGGCCTCCGTGCGGGCGGCGGTGGGGGTGTCGCGGGTCAGGCCCGGGAGGCGGACCAGGGTGCGGGATTCGCGGGCGTCCGGGGTGGTCGGCGGGCGGTCGCGGAACTCGACCGTGGCGACGTACGAGCCCTCGCCCCGGGCTTCCAGGACCGCCACCACGCGCCGGCTCGGCGGGTCGATCCGGCACCCGGTGACCCGTACCTCCGGCGGGGCGGGGGCAGGGGCGGCGGGGCTCCCGCTGGCCCAGACGTACAGCCCCAACGGGGCGAACACCAGCAGGCCGGACAGGCAGACCATGCCCGCCACCCACCCCTGCCACCTCAACGCGGACCCAGACGTACTCACACCCATGCCCAGATCCTCCCGCCGCCCGCCCCCTCCCACCAGCACCCGCCCACCCACACAGCATTTCGAAGCGGGACCGTCTGGACACCCCGCGTTCACCCAACGCCCGGCGGAATGTGGGTTTCCGTGAGCAGGCTGCCCCCGTGAGACGCATCCTTGGAATCGCTCTGGCGGTCCTCCTGGTGGGCGGCGTTGTCGCCGTCATCGTCCTCGGGGGTACCGGAACATCAGAGGGCACGGCAACGAAGACCGTGCGTGGCGTCATCGGATCGGAGAAGTCCGAGTTCTTCCGCGATCCCGACGTCGTCAAGGCCCTTGCAGCCAAGGGCTACACCGTGAAGACCGAGACCTCGGGCTCCTGGGCCATGGACCAGCTGGCCCTCAAGGAGTACGACTTCGCCTTCCCCAGCAGCAGCGAACCGGCGGACGAGATCGCCGCGAAGGCGGGGGTGAAGGGCGCGCAGAGCGCGAAGCCCTTCTTCTCCCCGCTCGTGGTCATCGCCCGCGCCAACGCGGCCCGCGTCCTCGCCGACAACGGCCTCGCCCGGATGAACGGCAAGAACACCGGCACGCTCCTGATGGAGCCCTTCCTCAAGGCGGCCGGCGAGGACCGCACCTGGCAGCAGCTCCCCGGCTCCTCGGCCCACGCGGAACTGAGCGGAACGGTCTTCGTCAAGACCTCCGACCCCACCACCTCCAACTCCGGCGCCCTGTTCATCGGCGCCACCTCCAACGTGGCGAACAACAAGACGGTCGTCTCCGACGACGCCGGCATCGAGCGCACCGCGCCCCTCCTCCGGAAGCTGATCTCCGTCCAGGGCTCCCTGGAGCCCAGCACCGACGGGCCCTTCCGGTCCTTCATCAGCGGCAGCGGCGAACCGCTGGTCCTCGCCTACGAGGCGCAGGTCGCCGCACTGCTCATGCAGAAGCAGGCCGGCGGTGAGGCCGCGAGCATGGTCGTGCTGTACCCGGACACGACCGTGAACTCCCCGCACACCTTCGTCCCGCTCGGCGAGAAGGCCACGGAGCTCGGCACGCTCCTCGCCACCGACAAGAAGCTGCGCGAGCTGGCCGTGCGGCACGGTTTCCGCCCCCAGGAGGGGACCGCCGAGTTCTCCGCCGCCACCACTGTGTACGCCGGGTACCTCAACCCGGAGCTGACCGGGATCCGCCAGGTCAGCGCTCCGACCGTGAAGGTCCTGACGGCGCTGGCAGGCCGCGCCAAGGGGCAGGGGGGCACGCCGTGACACCGACACCGCCGCCGCTGACACCGCCGCCGCCGACACCGCCCGAGGACGGGCCGCTGGTGCTGACCGCGCCCAAGCCGGTGCCCGCCGTCCGCCGCGAGCAGGCCCGTGGCCTCGTCCCGCTCCAGGACGGCGTCCGGGAGGAGATGGCCCGCCGGGCCGACGAGTACGTGGACTCCCTCGCCGGGATCGACGCCCGCTCGCCGGAGTTCGCGTCCCGCGTCGGCGACATCACCGCGCTCGGCTCGGCCGACATGCGGACCGCCGCCGGCCAGTCCAACCGGATGCTGGAGCGGGCCGTGCGCTCCCTCGGCGCGGACGGCGGCGGCGACGCCCAGGTCCGGGTGGCGGGGTCGCTGGTCGAGCTGCGCCGCACCGTCGAGGACCTGGACCCGCGGGACGCGCCCGCCAAGGGGGCCCGCAGGCTGCTGGCGAAGCTGCCGGGCGGCAACAGGTTCCGGGACCACGTGGCCAGGTACGCCTCCTCCCAGGACACCCTGAACCGGATCGTCGGCGCGCTGCGCGGCGGTCAGGACGAGCTGCGCCGCGACAACGCCGCCCTGCACACGGAGCGGGCCCGGCTGTGGGAGACGATGGGCCGGCTCCAGGAGTACGCGGTGCTCACCGAGGCCCTGGACGCGGCGGTCGAGCAGCGGATCGCGGAGGCCGAGCGCACCGACCCCGCGCGGGCGGACGCGCTCCGTGCCGACGTGCTGTTCCCGGTGCGGCAGAAGCACCAGGACCTGCTGACGCAGCTGGCGGTGTGCGCGCAGGGCTACCTGGCGATGGACGTGGTCCGGCGCAACAACGAGGAGCTCGTCAAGGGCGTCGACCGGGCGGCGACGACGACCGTCTCGGCACTGCGGATCGCGGTGATGCTGGCGTCGGCGCTCGACAGCCAGCGCAAGGTGGCCGAGCAGGTCGACGCGCTGCGCGGCACCACCGAGGAGCTGATCCGGGGGAACGCGCAGATGCTGGCGACGCAGAGCGGGGAGATCCAGCGGATCGCCGCCGACCCGGCCGTGGGCGCGGAGACGCTCCGTACGGCCTTCGCCCAGATCTACCGGACCCTCGACGCGATCGACACGTTCAAGGTCCAGGCCACGCAGAGCATGGCGGCGACGGTGGAGTCCCTGACGGGCGAGCTGCAGGCGGCTTCGGCGCACCTGGCCCGCACCCGTACGGTAAACGTCCTGGAAGGCGGGGAGCGATGAGCGCGCGCACCACGAGGACGAAGCCGCACGCGGCACGCGTCCGCGGACGGCTCGCCGCGGCGGTGGTCCTGGCCGCGGCCCTGCTGGGCGCGACGGCCTGCACCTCGGACGAACCGACGCCGGGCGGCTCGGGCGGCACGGGCGGCTCCGCGTCCGGCGGCGCCGGGCCGCAGGAGTACAAGGAGGGCCGGCTCCGGGTGCTGGCCTCCAGCGAGCTGTCCGACATGGCGCAGGTCCTGAAGGACGCCAAGGCCGCCACCGGGGTCTCCGTCGACTTCACCTGGTCGGGGACGCTGGACGCGGCCGAGCAGGTGGCCTCGGGGAAGGCGGACGGCAGGTACGACGCGATCTGGCTGTCCTCCAACGACTACCTGCGGCTGCGTCCCGAGGCGGCGGCGAAGCTCGCGAACGAGACGCCGGTGATGTCCTCGCCGGTCGCCGTCGGCGTCAAGCCGGAGGCGCTGGCCCGGCTGGGCTGGAAGCCGGAGGAGGTGACCTGGTCGGCGGTCGAGGAGGCCGTGGCGGCCGGGAGGCTGACGTACGGGATGACGGATCCGGTGCGTTCGAACTCCGGTTTCTCCACGCTCGTGTCGGTCGCCTCGGGGCTGTCCGGCGCGCAGTCGGCGCTGACCGGGGCGGACGTGGAGAAGGCCCGGCCGCGGCTGAAGGAGTTCTTCAAGGGGCAGAAGCTGACCTCCGGTTCCTCGGGCTGGCTCGCGACGGCGTACGCGAAGCGGGACGACGTGGACGCGCTGGTCAACTACGAGTCGGTGCTGCTGTCGATGAACGACAGGGCGAAGTCCCCGCTGAAGGTGATCCGCCCGAAGGACGGGGTGGTGACGGCGCACTACCCGCTGACGCTGCTGACGTCGGCTCCGGCGGGGGCGCGGGAGTCCGGCCGGCTGCTGACGGAGTACCTGCGGGGTGACGCGGCGCAGAAGGCGATCACGCAGAGGACGTTCCGGCGGCCGGTGGCGGCCGGGGTGGCTCCGGCGGCCGGGCTGGACCCGGCCGTGCGCCGCGAACTGCCGTTCCCGGGGGCCCGGTCGGTGGCGGACGGGCTGCTGGCCTCGTACGAGAACGAGCTGCGCCGGCCCTCGCGGACGGTGTACGTGCTGGACACCTCGGGTTCGATGGAGGAGGCGGACCGGATCGGGAGGCTGCGTTCGGCGCTCACCGACCTGACGGGGACGGGGAGTTCGGGGACGGGGCAGCGGTTCCGGGACCGCGAGGAGGTGACGCTGCTGCCGTTCGGGGACAAGGTGAAGAAGGTGCTGACGCACGTGGTCGAGCCGGGCAATCCGGGGCCGGCTCTGGACGCGATCCGGGGTGACGTGACGTCGCTGCGCCCGGAGGGCGGTACGGCCGTCTACGCCAGTCTGAAGGCCGCGTACCAGCACCTTGGGCAGGGCGACGCGGACGCGTTCACCTCGATCGTGCTGATGACGGACGGGCAGAGCGGGGACAAGGTGAAGGACTTCGACTCCTTCTACGCCGGGCTGCCGCAGGCGCAGAAGCGCACGCCGGTGTTCGCGGTGCTGTTCGGGGATTCGGACCGCAAGGAGCTGACGCACATCACGGAGCTGACCGGTGGCCGGCTCTTCGACGCGACGGACGGGAACGGTTCGCTGGACGGAGCCTTCGAGGAGATCCGTGGTTACCAGTAGGGCGCTCTCGTACCTGGAGTCGCGGAAGAACCTGTGGGGCAGCGCCTGCGGGCTCCTCGGGCTGGGCCTGACGCTGGCGGGGGTGGCGGGGGCGTACTGGCCGGCGGTGGTCGCGGGGCTGTACGGGGCGGGTGCGCTGGTCGCGCCGCCCGACCGGACCCCGCCGCCGCCGTTCCCCGGCCCCGCGGAGCAGCTGGGCCTCGTACGGGAGGACCTGGGCCGGCTGCGCGGTTACGTGGCGGGGGTGGAGCTGCCGCCGGCCGCCGAGGGGAAGCTGAGCGAGCTGCTGGACCTGTACGCGGCCCTGCTGGACCCGGGGTGGCCGGCGCAGGTCCTGGCGGCCGAGGCGGAGGCGGTGCACGCGCTGGCGCGGGCGGTCCGGCTGGACGTGCCGGAGTGCGTGGACACGTACAACCGGACCCGCTGGTGGACCCGGCTGACGCCGGGCGGGGAGTCCCCGGAGCGTCATCTGGAGCGGCAGTTGTCGCTGCTGTCGGAGGAAGCGGAACGCCTGACGGCGGAGCTCCAGGACCGGGAGGCCCTTCGGCAGCAGACGCACACGGCCTATCTGGAAGGCCGCCGGGAGCCCTAGGGTCTGTCGGATCGGGCGCCGCCCGCCGGCGGGGCGGTCACCGGGGGGTGGTCGCCGGCCTGCCGGCGCGCGGGAGGACGGACCACGGGGGCTGTGCGGGGGAGCCGTCGGGGTTCGGTTCGAGGACCAGGTCCATGAGCCGGCGGGTGCCGGGCAGCGGGCTCAGGCCGAGTTCTTCGCCCAGGATCCGCTCCAGTGCCCGGTAGGCCTGGAGGGCCTCGGTCCGGCGCCCGCAGCGGTGGAGCGCGGCGATGAGGTGGCCGTGGAACCACTCGTGGTGCGGGTGGTCGTGGACCAGGAGGCGCAGTTGCGGGATCACCTCGCGGTAGCGGCCGAGCCGGACGGTGATCTCGATGTGGAGTTCCAGTGCCTGGACGTACAGCTCCTCCAGGCGGGCCCGGCGGCCGGCCAGGACGTGTCCGACGGGGATGTTGGAGACCAGGGGCCCTCGTCTGATGGCGAGGGCCCTCTTCATGTGGGCGGAGGCGGTTTCGGCGTCGCCCCGGCCCAGTTCGGCCTCCGCGCGCAGGACGAGGTCTTCGAGTTCCCGCACGTCGGTGGCCTGGTGGTCTTCGAGGTGGAGCATGTAGCCGGAGGGGCACGTGATCAGGACGGGCCGGGACGTTTCTCCGGCCGAGAGTTCGTCGAGCCGCCTGCGGGCGTGGTGGATGTGGGTCTGGGCCGTCGCGAGGGCGGTGCGCGGGGGGCTTTCCCGCCAGAGTTCGCGGACCAGGGTGTCCGAGCCGACGACCTGGCCCGGCTGGGTGGCGAGCAGGGCCAGGGCCTGGGCGACCTTGGGCGGTCCCGGGGTGTGGGACGTGCCGTCGGCCGTGACGATGAGGAAGGGTCCGAGGAGTCTCAGACGCATCGTGCACTCTCCTTTCCGGGGGCCCGGACGCCCGCGTCATCGAGGACCGTCGGAGGTTTCAATTGGTTCTCGGCAGCATAGCTTTGGTCTTCTTCCGGCCAACCTCGGCGCGTTCCGGGTGATCGGATTGCCTCCAAGGAGGCATGGGGGGTGCACCATAGGACGTCTGTCCGGATCCGTGCGGTGCTCCTAGATTCGTAGTCATGCCGCTGTTGATGCCGCAGCCGATCACCTCCGACAACGGGTCCCGGCCCGATCTCCTCGACGATTGGCTGGCCGCCCACTCCACCCGCCCTGAGCGAAATCCTGAATTCCGTGTTCTGGGTCCGCTCGAAATGCGCCACGGCGCTTCTGTTTACCGCCCCCGCGGTCCCAAGGTGCGCAAACTGCTGGCCCTCCTCATCGTCCGGGCCAACGAAACCGTGCCGGTGGACCACCTGATCGACGAGCTGTGGGAAGGCGACCCGCCGGCCACGGCGGTCAACACGGTCCGCACGCACGTCTACCACCTGCGCCAGGAGCTCGGTCAGTGGCTCGGGCACGAGGCGGTGCAGGACCTGCTCACCACGGAGGCGACCGGGTACTCGCTCAACGCGGAGGAACACCAGACCGATCTGGCCGTCTTCCGCAGGACCTGCGCCCTGGGCCATCAGGAGCTGCGGGCCGGACACCTGGAAGCGGCATACGAGAGCTTCGGCGACGCGCTCGCCACGTGGCGGGGGCCCGCCCTGGCCGACGTACGCCAGGGGCACGTCCTCGCGGCACACGCCCGGGAGATCGAGGAGCTCCAGCTCCACGCCCAGGAGAAGTGGATCGAGGTGGCCATGCGGCTGGGCTACTACCGCGAGGTCCTGCCCCAGCTGCGGAACCTGGTCGCCAGCCACCCGTACAACGAATGGCTGCACGCACGGCTGATCGACGCCCTGCACCGGTCGGGCCGGCGGGGCGACGCCCTGCGCGCCTTCCAGGACGTACGCACCGTCCTGGCGCACGAACTCGGCCTGGAGCCCTCGGACGACCTGAGGCGCGTGCAGCGGTGCGTGCTGGTCGGCAGCCGGGCCTCCTGACCGGCCGCCGGCCCGCCCCCGGCACTCCCACCCCCACCCCACCCCCTTGCCCCGTACCGTTCGAGAGAAGGAAGAACAGTGTTCCGTTCACTGCCCTTAGCGGCAGCCGCGGCCGGCGTGGCCGTGCTCGCGTCCATCGCGCCGCTCGCGCTGCCGGCCGTCGCCGTGGCGGAGCCGCTCCCCGCGGCCGCCCGGTCCGTGAGCCTCCACCAGGGCGCCGACGTCATCACCGGCCGGGCGGCCGAGCTCTACCCGGAGGGCATCGCCTGGGACCCGACCCGGCGTGCGTTCCTGGTCGGCTCCGCCTCCCAGGGCAACCTCTCGGTGATCGGCCAGGACGGCGGCATCAAGGAGCTGGCGCCGAGCATCGGCATGGTGTCGACCCTCGGCATCCGCGTCGACGTGGCCCGCAACCGCATCCTGGTCGCCTACAGCGACTTCTGGGTCCGCCAGCGCCTGGACGTCGGCGACCAGCCGCCGACCTCGGGCGTGGCCGTCTTCGCCCTGGACACCGGCAAGCTGCAGCGCAAGGTGGACGTGGCGGGCGGGCGCGGACGCACCTTCGCCAACGACCTCACCTTCGACCGCCGCGGGAACATCTACGTCACGGACTCCGTGTCGGACACGATCCAGCGGATCGGCCTCGACGGCAAGGTCACCCCGGTGGTCACCGACCCCCGCTTCGCCGCCGACATCGTCGGTCTGAACGGGATCGTCTGGCACCCGGACGGCTACCTGCTCGCCGTGCGCTACGACACCGGCCTCATGTTCAGGATCAACCCGAACGCGCCGGCGCACCGCCGGGTGACCGAGGTCAAGCTCCCCCGGCCGCTGGTCGGCACCGACGGCCTCGGGCTGCGTCCCGACGGCTCCCTGGTCGTCGTCACCAACTCGATCGGCGCCGCCGTGGGCGTGCCCGGCGGGGTGGACGCGGTGACCGTCCTGGAGTCGAAGGACGGCTGGCGCACCGCGGGCTTCAGCAAGCGGGTGGACCCGTGGGCCACCCAGGGCCCGACGACGGTGGCGGTGACCCCGCACGGCGACTACGTCCTCAGCGGTGACGTCGGCGAGCTCATGGCCGGCCGGACCTCGGACCTGGTCACCCTCCGCCGCATTCCGGGCTCGGAGTCCGGGGGGTACGGCCGATGATGGCGACGAACAAGGGGCCGGCCGCCGTCTGGGCGCTGGTGGCCACTTCCCTGCCGATGTTCATGGTGTCGCTGGACAACCTGGTCGTCACCAACGCCCTGCCCGAGATCGCCGAGCAGTTCAGCGTCAAGCAGTCCGAGCTGCAGTGGGTGATGAACGGCTACGTGCTGGCCTTCGCCGGTCTGCTGCTGGCGGGTGCGGCGCTGGGTGACCGCTTCGGCCGCCGCCGGGTCTTCCTGTGGGGCGTCGGGCTCTTCACGGCCTCCTCCATCGGCTGTGCGGTGGCCGACTCGGTCGCCACGCTGGTGGTCGCCCGCGTGCTCCAGGGCGCCGGCGCGGCGGCGATCCTTCCGGTCTCGCTCACCCTGGCCGTCGCCGCCGTCTCCCGGGAGAAGCGCAACGCCGCCGTCGGTGTGTGGGGCGGCGTCAACGGCCTCGGCATCGCGGTCGGTCCGCTGGCCGGCGGCCTGGTGACCGAGCAGATCGACTGGAGCTGGATCTTCTGGATCAACGTGCCGGTCGGCGTCATCGCCCTGCCCCTCGCCTTCTGGGCGGTCAAGGAGAGCAAGGGCGAGGAACGGAACCTGAACGTCCGCAGCATGGTGCTGGTCACCGGCTCGGTCGTGGCGGCGGTCTGGGGCATCGTCCACGCCGCGGACCACGGCTGGACCCAGAGCACCACGCTGGTCGGACTGGGCGTCGCGGTGGTGCTGGCGGTCGCGTTCATCATGAACGAACGCAGGAGCGCGAGCCCGCTGATCCCGCTGCACATGTACCGCGTCCCGGCCTTCGTGCTCAGCAACGTGGTGTCGATCACGATGTACTTCGGCGTCTTCGGATCGATCTTCTTCCTGAGCCAGTTCCTCCAGGGCCCGATGGGCTTCTCGCCCTTCGAGGCGGGACTGCGCACCCTCCCGTGGACCGTCGCCCCGATGATCGTGGTGCCCGTCGCGATGGGCTTCGTGGACCGCGTCGGCGGCGGGATCCTGCAGGCGGTGGGCTGTGCCCTCCAGGGCCTCGGCCTCGGCTGGATCGCCCTGATCGTCACCCCGGACGTCGGCTACGGCTCCATGGTGCCCGCCCTGGCCCTGGCCGGCATCGGCATGGGCCTCGTCTTCGCCGGCAACCCGGCCACGGTGATCTCCGCGGTGCGGGAGAGCGAGCACAACAAGGCCTCCGGCGCGAACAACACCAGCCGCGAGTTCGGCGGTGCGCTGGGTGTCGCCGCCCTGACGGCGGTCTTCAGCCGGCAGTTCGCCGGCGCCGGCACCGGCGACGCGCGGGCGGCCTTCACGGACAGCCTCCAGTCGGCCCTGTGGATCGGCACGGCGGTGGTCCTGCTGGGCGCGGTGAGCGCCCTGTTCATCAGGCGCCGTGCGACGCAGGACGGCCCCGGCGCCGTCGAGCCGGAGCGGGTGTCGGTCCCGGTCGGCTGACCGCGGCCCTGCCCACCCGCAAGCCAACCGTTCACTTCGGAGAAGTGGTCTGGAGGGAAGACGTATGACCACGCAGGTGATTGAGGACGCCACCTCTTCTGTGATCCAGGACATCGACTACGGCCGCACCATCGAACGGGCACTCGTGCACCGTTCCGCGATTACCGAAGTCTTCGTCACGGATGTTCAAACGCTGCGGCCCATGGCGGTGACGGCTGGAATTCACCTTCCGCTGACCCATCTCTATTACAGTGACCACCGGTCGCGGCCAAAGCTGCACGATTCCCTGATTTTCCTGGAGGCGGGGCGACAGGTATCGATCGCGGGTTCCCACGTTCACGTGGGAATTCCGATCGACACCATCGCCATCGTGAACACCTTCCAGTTCCAGATGAAGAATCTGTACGCTCTGGAAGTGGGCCGGGAAACCGGAACCCCGCGGATCGACACCGACTTCTTCGGTACCCCGGCCCGCAACGGCCGGTTCCGCAAGGGCCGGCTCGTCCAGCGGATCCACATGGGTGACGTGCACGTCGGCGACCACTCCATGGACGTGCTCTTCCTGAAGAAGCACGAGAACGAGATCCTGCGCCAGGCGCAGCGCGGCACACCGGCACCGCTGAGCTCGCAGTTCACCGAGGACGTCGTGTCCCGCACGGCCGGGCGCGTCGCCCCCGAACTGGTGGGCCGCGACAACCCGCTGAACGTCGTCCTCACCGAACCGCAGGTCACCGGCGACTCGGTCGTGGCCCAGGTCGTACCGCGCTTCGACAACCCGGCGCTGTTCGACCACGCCTACGACCACCTGCCGGCGATGACCCTGGTCGAGGCGGCCCGCCAGGTGGCGGTCTACTCGGCCGGCACCGCCGGCCGGGCCCCCGGGGAGGCCCCCCTGCCGGTGTACGCCTCCGGCTTCGAGGCGGAGTTCCACCGCTTCGCGGAGCTGGACGTACCCCTGACGGTGTCGGCGGACCGGGTACCGGCCGGCCCCGGGCGCCACGTGATCCGCGTCCGGTTCCTCCAGGACGCGCAGGAGATCGCGGCGCTCACCGTCACCGTCGACGACGCATCGCGCATCCCGCATCCCGTACTCCAGCCGAGGAACCACCATGCCTGACAGCACCGCGCCCCGACTGGCGATCTGGTCGGACTTCGGAGGCGTCCTCACCCCTCCGCTCGGCCACACCATGGAGAAGTTCTGCGCCTCCATGGGCGTCGACCAGGCCGTCCTCGGACGGGCCCTGGCCACCGTCACCGCCCGGTACGGCACGACCGACATCATGCTGCCGATCGACACGCCGCTGGTGACGGAGGAGGAGTGGCTCCGCGAGATCGGTGACGTGCTGGAATCCGAGCACGGCGTCACCCTCCGCCTCACCACGATGGCGGACGCCTGGTTCGACGGCCGGGAGACCAACCACGCCTGGGTGTCCCAGCTGCGCAAGGCGCGCGACCGGGGGGCTTTCGTCGGGATGCTCTCGAACATGGTGCCCGCCTGGGACCGGCACTGGCGGCGGATGATCGACCCCTCCGCGCTCTTCGACGACGTCCTGCTCTCCTTCGAGACGGGTCACCGCAAGCCGTCCCCCGGCATGTTCGAACTCGCCGCGCGGCGGGCGGGCGTCGCCCCGGAGCGCTGCGTGCTCGTGGACGACCTGCCGCACAACTGCGCCGGCGCCGAGGCGGCCGGATGGCGGACGGTTCTCTTCACCGACGCCGAGAGCGCCGCCGCCCGGCTCGAATCCCTGTGGGACGAGGTCGCATGAGCCGGCCGTCCCCGACACCGCCACCACCACAAGGCCCGTGGCGACACGACAAGAGGAGGTGCACATGAGTCGCTCCGTACTCGTCACCGGCGGAAACCGGGGCATCGGACTCGCCACCGCAGAGGCCTTGGCCGCCGAGGGGAACAAGGTCGCGATCACCTACCGCAGCGGGGAGCCGCCCCCCGGCTTCTACGCCGTGCGGTGCGACGTGACCGACCCCGACGACGTCAGGGCGGCGGTCGAGGACGTGACCATCCAGCAGGGCCCCGTCGAGGTGCTGGTCTCCAACGCCGGCATCACCCGCGACCAGCTGCTGATCGGCATGCCGGACGAGGACTTCCGGGCGGTGATGGAGACCAACTTCCAGGCCGCCGTCACCGTCACCCGCGAGGTCATCCCGGCGATGATCAAGGCCCGCTGGGGCCGTCTGATCTACATGTCGTCGATGAGCGGCATGGCCGGCGCCCCCGGCCAGACCAACTACGCCTCCTCCAAGGCGGCGCTGATCGGCTTCGCCCGGTCGCTCGCCATCGAGGTCGGCCGCCGCAACATCACGGTCAACGTGGTGTCCCCCGGCCTGATCGAGACCGACATGGTCCAGGACATCACCGACACCCGCCGGGAGCAGGCCCTGGCCAGGACCGCCCTGGCCCGCCCCGGCACCGCCGCCGAGGTCGCCGCCGCCGTGCGCTTCCTCGCCGGCGACGACGCCTCGTACGTGACCGCGGGCGTCATCCCGGTCACCGGCGGCCTCGGCGCCGGCCACTGAGCCGGCCCCGTACCCACCGACCACCGACACCCCGAACATCCCGAACATCCCGACCGATTCAGGAGCAGTGTCATGAGCAACGAAGCACTCGAACTCGCCATGGAGATGGGCAAGGTCTTCAACGACCTCAACGAGGAGGCCGCCCACAAGTACATCGGCGCCGAGTTCATCGACCACGAGGCCCCTCCCGGCACCCCGGGCGGCCCGCTCGGCTACCTCGGCACCGCCCGCTGGGTCCACAGCGCCTTCGCCGGCGCCACGTGGGAGCACCTGGACAGCTTCTCCGAGGGCGACCGCGCCATCCTGCGGCTGCGCTTCACCGGCAAGCACGTCGGCAACTTCCTCGGCTTCGAGGCCAGCCAGCGCGACGTCGACGTCGAGCAGACCCACATCTACCGCATCGAGAACGGCCTGGTCGTCGAGCACTGGGGCTACCGCCAGGACCTGCTGATGCTGGCGCAGATGGGCGCCATCACCCTCCAGCCGCCGACCGCCCCGGCCGCGTAGTTCCCGCCGCCCCGTCCCGTCCCACCACCACACACCATCGCCATCCAGGAAGAGGAAACGTCATGAGCGCCCAGACTGTCGACCTGAGAACCGACCTCGAGGCCCAGGTCCGCGAGATCGTCAACGAGGAGCTGGAGCTGGAGGACGGTGAACTGACCTACGACGGCCACTTCATCGACGACTACGAGAGCGACTCCCTCACCCTCATCACCGTCGTCTCCCGCATCGAGAAGGAGCTCGGCTACGTGATCCCCAAGGAGGAGCTGGAGTCCCTGGAGACGCTGCGCTCCCTCCTGGTGGCCGTCGAAGGATGCGCGGGCAACTGATGCCTGACACGCCCTTGCGACGAGTCGTCATCACGGGGCTCGGAGCGGTCAGCCCGGTCGGCATCGGTGCGGAGGTCTTCGCCGGTGCCGTCCGGGCGGGCCGGGTCGGCATCGAGCCGATCCGCAGCTTCGACGCCAGTCCGTTCCCCAGCCGGAACGCCGCCGAGGTCAACGACTTCGAGCCGGCGGAGATCCTGCGCCGGCTCGACCCCGACCGGTGGGGACGCAGCGGGCTCCTCGCGGCCGCGGCCGCCCGCCTGGCCGTCGAGGACTCCGGCATCGAGCCCGAGGTCCTCTCCTCCAGCCGGTCCGGCTCCATCATGGGCACCACCAGCGGCGAGTCCGCGGTCGGCCAGAGCCTGGGCGGCCAGTGGCTCACCCAGGGCCTCAAGGGCCTGGAGCCCCGTCTGGTCGGGCAGATGCCGGCCAGCCAGATCGCCAACGCGGTGAACGCCGAACTCGGCCTGTCCGGCGACGCCCAGACCATCCCGACCGCCTGCTCGGCCAGCAACTACGCGCTGGGCTACGCCTTCGACATGGTGCGCAGCGGCGAGGCCGACTTCATGCTGGCCGGCGGCGCGGACGTGGTGAACCGGCTGACCCACTCCGGGTTCTACGCCCTGGGGGCCATGGCCGCCGACCTGCCGCGGCCGTTCGACGCCAACCGGGGCGGCATCGTCACCGGCGAGGGCGGGGCGGCGCTGCTGCTCGAACCCCTCGACCACGCGCTGGCCCGTGGTGCCCGCATCTACGCGGAGGTCCTCGGCTACGCCGCGAACTGCGACGCCGAGCACATGGTGCACCCGGACGCGACGAGCATCGCCGCGTGCATCCGGGCCGCCCACCGCAACGCCGGGGTCACCCCGGAGCAGATCGACTACATCTGCGCGCACGGCACGGGTACGCCCACCAACGACTCGACCGAGGTGAACGCGGTCCGCCAGGTGTTCGGTGACCGGCTGCCGCCCATCAGCTCGATCAAGTCCATGCTCGGCCACACCATGGGCGCGGCCAGCGGCTTCGGTGCCATCGCCTCCTGCAAGGCCCTGGAGCAGGGGTTCCTGCCGCCCACGGCCAACCTGGTGGAGATCGACCCGGAGCTGGGTCCCGGCGTGGACGTCGTTCCCGGCCGGGGACGCGACGCCCGGGTGGAGATCGTCCAGAACCACGGTTTCGCCTTCGGCGGCAACAACGTCATCACCATTCTCGGGAGGTACTCGTGACCACAGCGGCGCCCGTGCGGCCGTTGACCGTCGTCAGCGCCGGGGTGGTCTCCAGCGCCGGCTACGGCCTGGCCCCCCTGGCCGCCCTGCTGGACGGGGAGGCCGCAGCGGGCGCCGACGCGGGACCCGGCGCCGGGGACTACCCCCCGCGTCCGGTCCGGCCGGTTCCCGGCTTCAAGCTCGCCGACCACCTGGGACGCAAGGGCATCAAGTACCTGGACCGCCTCACCGGCCTGAGCCTGGTCGCCTGCAAGCAGGCGCTGGAATCGGCCGGTCCGGACGGGGCCGGCGCGGAGCCGGCCCGGACCGGTGTGGTTCTGGCCACCAACACCGGCAGCATCGCCGGGTACACCGACCTGCTGTACGACACGCTGACGCTGGACAAGCCGCAGCTGATCAACCCCGGCAAGTTCTCCAACAGCGTGATGAACGTCAGCGCCGGCCAGATGGCCATCCGGCACGGCTTCAAGGGCCTGAACGCCACGGTGGCCGGCGGGCGCAGTGCCAGTCTCTACGCCTTCCGCCACGCCCGGATGGCCATGTCGGTCGGGCACGCCGACCGGCTGCTGGTGGGCGGTTCCGAGGAGCTGAGTGCTCCGACGGCCTGGGCGTGGCACCACGCCGGGACGCTGAGCGAGCGGGCGCCGGTCGGCGAGGGCTCGGCGGTCTTCGTCGTCACGTCCGATCCGACCGCCGAGGAGCAGGAGACCGCCCTCGCGGACCTGCTGGCCTGCGAGGTGGGCTACAACGGCTGGGCGGGCCTCAACCAGCGCCAGGAGGGGCGGCGCGGGCTGACCCACGGGCTGGCCGCGGCCATCACCCGGGTGCTGGAGCGCAGCGCGGTCCGTGCCGAGGACGTGGACGTGGTGTCCCTGGGCGCCACCCACCACCTGGGGCTGGAGCGGCTGGAGGAACGGGCGGTCCGGCTCGCGCTCGGGCACCTGCCGCAGCAGGTGCGCGTCGGCGAGGTGCTGGGCGAGACGTACAGCGCCAGCGGCGCCATGCAGCTCGCGGGCCTGCTCGCCCACTGGCGCGGCAAGCCGTCCGAGCGGCCTCGTGTCGGCCTGGTCACGTCGGTCGGCCATGACGGGAACGCCGGTGCGCTGATCGTGCGCAGCCGGGTCTGAGTGCACAGGGCGAGAAGGGGACGGTTACCCGTGGATCGGGATGAGTGGGACGCCATCGTCGTCGGCAGTGGCATCGGCGGCCTGGTGTGTGCGGCGTACCTCGCGGCCGACGGCCGGCGGGTGCTGGTGCTGGAACAGCACGACGTGGCGGGCGGCAACAGCCACGTCTTCCGCCGCCGCCGGGCTTACGAGTTCGACGTGGGCGTCCACTATCTCGGCGACTGCGGTCCGGACGGGGTGCTGCCCGCGGTCCTGTCCGGCCTCGGGCTGGGCGGGCGGGTCTCCTTCCGGGAGATGGACCGGGACGGCTTCGACAGGATCGCGCTGCCGGACCTGACCGTGGACGTCCCGACGGGCTGGGACCGGTACGCGCAGCGGCTGTCGCAGGCGCTTCCGGAGGATGCCGCGGGCATCCTGCTGTTCACCGACGTGTGCGCCGCCATCGCGGACGAGACCCGTTCGCTGATGCTGTCGCGGGGCGAGCTGTCCGTGTCCGACCTGATGGCCCGCACGCCGGTGACGGCCCGCTGGGGACGGCGTACGGTCTCGGAACTGTTCGACCACTGCGGCCTGTCCCCGCGGGCGCGGACGGTGCTGGCCGCCCAGTCGCCCAACTACGGGATGGGGGCGCGGCAGGCCGTCGTGTCCATGCACGCGGCCGTCACCGACCACTACCTGCGGGGTGCCTACTATCCGGAGGGCGGTGGCCAGGTGCTGGCGGCCTCGCTGGTCGAGGCGCTGGAGGCGCACGGCGGGGAGCTCCGCACCCGCAGCCGGGTCGGCCGGATCCTCGTGGAGGACGGCAGGGCCGCCGGGGTGGAGACGAGGGACGGCGAGGTGCTCAGGGCCCCCCTCGTGATCTCGAACGCGGACTACCGCAGGACCGTGCTGGACCTGGTGGGCGAGGAGCACTTCGGCCGCCGGCTGGTGGCCAAGACCCGGCAGGCGGAGATGGCGCTGCCCTTCGCGACGCTCTACATCGCGCTGGACCGGGAGCTGCCGGCCCGTCCGAACGCGAACCTGTGGTGGTACCGCGGCGACGACATCGAGGCCGCCTACCAGGATCTGGCCGACGAGCGCGTGGACGAGGTGCCGCTGCTGTTCTTCTCCTTCGCCTCGCTGAAGGATCCGGGCGCCCGCAACGTCTGCCCGCCCGGGCACAGCAACTTCCAGGTGATGACCCTCTGCCCGCCCGGGTACGGGTTCTGGGGTGTCGGGGAGGGGCCCGCGGCCGGTGAGCGGTACCGGCGCAACGCGGGTTACCAGGACCGCAAGGCGCGGCTGACCGAGGCGATGCTGAGGGCCGCCGAGGAGGCGATCGGCCCCTTCCGGGAGCACATCGTGCACTTGGAGGCGGCGACGCCGATCTCGCACGAGCGGTACACGCTCGCGACCGGCGGGACGCCCTACGGGCTGGCCCACTGGGGCGGCGTCGGCGGCCGGCCCGACACGGCCACCACGGTCGAGGGGCTGTACGTGGTGGGTGCCAGCACCCGGTACGGCAGCGGGATCACCGGTGCGGCCGTCGGCGGGATGGCGTGCGCCGGCCAGATCACGGGACGCCGGCTGCTCGCCGAGGTCCACGCGGGCGCGGTGCTGGGCGACCCGGACCTGCTCCCGCCGCGCGCGGCCGGCTGGGACCCGCTGGCGGTCTCCCGCGGGGCCGGCCGGCGCGGCGCGCGCGGCCTGGCCCGGATCGGCTGATCCCGGCCGGCCGGCCGGGATCAGCCGGCGTCGCCCAGGCTGGGTCTGCGGACGATCAGCTGCGCGTCGCTGGCCTTGTTGACGGCGTCCACCCTGGACACCGCTTCGAGCTTCTCGAAGATGTTGCGGAGGTGCCGTTTGACGGTGCCTTCGGCGACGCCGAGCTCACTGGCGATCTGCCGGTTGCTCATGGCGTGCGCCACCAGCGTCAGGACCTCGCGCTCCCTGGGCGAGAGGCCCGAGGGCGCCGGGGCGAAGGCACTGGGACGGCCCTGCTGGGGCACCGCGATGATGGTGTGCGGATCCACGGTGCGGATGTTGCGGATGGCCGCGAGGAGGGTCTCGTGGTGCGTGCTCTTGTGCAGGTAGCTCCTGGCTCCCTGGCGCAGCAGCTCCTGGATGAGCTGCGGATCACCATGCATGCTGAGGATCAGGACCTGCAGGTCGGGCAGGGCACGGCTCAGCTCCCCCACCACGGTGGGTGCATGGTGATTCGGCATTTCCACGTCCAGCAGCACGACTTCCGCCCGGTGTTCGACGGCCAGCTCGACGAGTTCGGCCGAGGAGTCGGTCTGGGCGACGACGCGCAGGTCCCCCTGCAGGTCCAGGAGCTCGCACAGGGCGTTGCGCAGGAGGGAGTGGTCGTCGACGGCGATGATCCGGATGGGGTCGGCCTCAGACGCCGGGTTCGCCATGACTGCCTCCGAGGAACGGAACGGTGATGGTGATCTGGGTGCCGCTGCCGGGGGAGCTGATGAGCCTCACGCTCCCGTCGAGCAGTCCGGCGCGCTCGTAGAGCGACCCCAGTCCGTTGCCGCTGCGCAGGTGGGGTTCGAACCCGACTCCGTTGTCCTGGATCCTTGCGACCACGTTGCGCCCCTCGATGCCCACGTCGACCGTGGCCACGGAGGCGTCGGCGTGGGCCAGGGTGTTGCGCAGGCATTCGCGCACCATGAGGAAGAGGGCGTCTCCCATGTCCATGGCCGCGATGACGCAGTCCACGTCGTCGTCGACGTGGACGTGCACGACCGGGTGGGAGACGTCCGCCGCGGCGAGGTAGCCGAGCAGCGCGGCCTCGAGCTCGTGGGGGGCGTCGGACTCGCTGCGCAGGCCGTCGACGAGGTCCCGGGTGCTGTTCATGGTCTCGACGAGGGTGCGCTTGAGGTGTCCGATGCGCTCCTCGTGTTCCAGTCCCTGTTCGCCGGCTCCGCGCCTGAGCAGGACCTCCAGCAGTTCCAGCTGGCGCAGTGCGAGGCTCGTGTGGTTGCCGATGCGGTCGTGGACCTCACGGGACAGTTCGCGCTGGTTGTGCAGGGTGCTCAGGAGCTCGATGGCCGGCTTCTCGAGGCTGCGGTGGAGGACGGTGTGGAGGTCGGTGAGTACCTGGGCCAGGCGACGGCTGTCGCGGGGGGCCGGGAAGACCTCGCACAGGACCTCGGAGATGACGCCGAAGAGGGTGCGGGCCGCGTGGATGCAGTGGAGGGCGGCCTGGTCGCGCTCCCGTGGGGTGCTGTAGTTGCGCCGTAGGTCGAGTCCGGCGCCTCCGATGGCCGGCAGCCTGCCGAGCTGGAGGGAAAACAGGCACTCCGCGAAGACTTCGAGTGCGTATCTGCTGGTGTGCCACCAGTGTTCGGGATCGGTGCCGAAGGGGCTGCGGTCCAGGATGAGCCGCTGCCGGTACGTCTCGATCATGTCGGACTGTCGTGCGATGAAGTCGGGTGTCGGGTCGCATGCGATTCCGACCCAGGCCGTCCTGTCCTTCTCGTTCGTCGAGGCCATTTTGTACTGTTCCCCCCGTTGCCGCATTCGCGATCTCAACCATAGTGCCCCTTTCGCGATAGAAGATCCCTTGAATGCCGCATGAGGAGGGCCGCAAGGCCGCTCGGGGGTTGGTTCACGCCCCGCGGGGTGGTTCGGCCGGTCCCCCGGGGGGAGCCGCTCCCCCGGGCATGCCGAAAGGCCGCCGGCTTCCGGGAAGCGGCGGCCTTCGCCCTGCGGGGGTCAGACGCCCTTGGCGAGGTCGTCCAGCGGGTCGCGGTGCCGCGGAATCCAGCCCAGCTCGTCCTGGGCCCGCGTGGTGGCGAACCGCTGGTCCAGGAACAGGGCGTCGGCCAGGAGGCCGAGCTTCTGGGAGAGCTCCTCGACCGACACCGAGCGGGTCTGGCCGGGAATGCCCGCCGCCCGGCTCAGGGCCTCGGCCACCTCGCGGGTGCGCACGTTCACCCCGGTGACGCCCAGGTACTGGGCGCCGGCCGGGGCCTTGAGCGCGCGGGCGTAGAGCTCGGCTATGTCGTCGACGTGCACGAGCGACCAGGAGGAGTTTCCGTCGCCCAGGTAGCCGATGGCGCCGGCCTGGAGGCCCTCGCCGAGGAAGAAGCCGGGCAGGCCGCCGGAGCGTCCGTAGACGAGGCCGGGGCGCACGACGACCGGGTGCTTGCCCTGCGAGGTGGTGGCCAGGAGCTGCTGCTCCAGCGGCACGCGCCAGCCGACGACCATGGGCGGTGCGAACGGCGCGTCCTCGGCGACGGCGCCGTCGGTGTCGCCGTAGGCCCAGCTGCCGCCGGTGTGGACGTACGGGTTGCCGCCGACGCCCTCCAGCAGCGCGTTCGCCGCGATCCGGTCCACCTCTCCGGAGCGCTCGTCCCCGGTCAGGGCCAGGTGCACCACGCCGTCGGCCGCGGCCGCCGCCTCGCGCAGCAGCGCCTCGTCGGTCAGCTCGCCGAACAGCGGGGTCGCACCGAGGTCGGCGACCACCTTCGCCGACTCCTGCGAACGCACCAGCGCGGTCACGGAGTCGCCCTGGGCGGCCAGCAGGCGCAGCAGGGCGCGGCCGATGTAACCCGACCCGCCGGTGACGAATACCTTCATGGGATTTCCTTTCGAATCAACAGGACGTGCGTGCCCCGGCCGTCGGCGGCCGGGGCGGCGCGGCCGACGGCGGTCAGCCGAAGGCCACGCCCGTGAACAGCGCGGCGAGCGTGAGCCCCTGGAGGACGACGCGTACGTTGATCACGCTGTCCCAGGTCTTCTGCAGCTCCCGGGCGTCGGGGAGGGTGATGCCGGCGAGGGCCGCCGCGCCGAGCTTCTTGTTCACCGGGCCGCTGATGCGGTTGTAGATGATCAGCCAGACGACCAGCGACACGAGGGCAACCGCGCCGGACACGATGGCGAGGGTGCCGCCCGTGAACACGGCGGCGGCCAGGGTGAGGGCGGTGGCGATGACGCCGGCCACGCCCGGGACGGGCATCCGCTTGTCGCCGTAGTGGTGGGTGAGCCCCATGGCGCTGGTGAGCACCTCGTCGTTGGCGTGGGCCATGGCGGGCCGCTGGACCAGCGCGGAGAAGAAGTCCGTGCCGTACACCACCGCGTTGGCCAGCAGGGCGACGCCCGTCAGGACCGTGTGCAGGATCTCCATCAGGCCGCCACCTCGGGCGTGAGCTTCGGCGGGGCGTTCCAGGTGTGGCCGGCCGCGGCGGCCGCCGCGTCGTCCACCAGCCACGGGTCGGTGCCGTGGATGTCGCGGACCCGCTCGCGCAGCCACAGGTCGAAGGGGTCCTCGGAGGCGTCCCAGAGGCGGGCGACCCGGGCGGGGTCCTTGGCCTCGAAGTAGACGGCGACCCGGTCCCCGTCCGCACCGGGGGTGAGGCGGAAGACCTCGTGGCTGATGCCCAGCCGGCGGCGGGAGGCCTCGTACTCGCGCAGGCGGGGGCCCGCCAGCTCCGTGTTGAGCCGCTGCCAGGCCTCGGACCTGTCCGCCGGCAGGGGGACGACGCGGACCACGGGCAGGTCCGTCTTGCGGACCGTGCGCCGGCCCTTGCCCGGGGCGAACATCCGCATCCCGAGCTGCGCGAACATGTTGGACGCCACGCCGATCGCCCAGCGCTCGGCGATCAGTCCGTCCTCGAAGCGCCAGACGACGATCCCGGTGGACTCGATGGTGCGGCCGGTCGGCTCCATGCCCAGCAGCTCGCCGAGGTGGGTGCCGTGCCAGGTGTTGTGGATGACCACGTGGTCGCCGTGGGCGCTCATGTCCTCGATGACGACCTTGAGGTCGGGGAACGCGGTGCGCAGGCCGGCGATGGTGTACTTGACGCCCTCGACGCCCTCGGGCGCGCCCGGCAGCCCTTCGTGGTCGATGATGTCCGGCCGGTAGATCTCGTCGACGACGGAGAAGTCGCCCTGGTTGACGAACTCGTCGAAGACGCGGCGGATGGCCGCCTTGTTGTGTTCCGTGGAGCCGGTCGCCATGACCGTCCCTTCCTCTCGTGCCCTCGCGGGCTGGGATCAGTGGTGGTTCAGCAGGGCGCGTTCGCGCCAGCGGGTTCCGTAGGCGACGTGCTCCTTCTCGGCGGCGGCGAAGGCGACGCGGGTCCAGGCGGCCCTCATGAGCCGGTCGCGGACCCAGACGGCCAGCGGGTTCTCCAGCGCGCCGGCCCAGCCGATCCGCGCCGCCAGCAGCTGCATGGGGGCGGTACGGGTGCGGCGCTCGGCCTCGTAGGCGCGCAGCGCGGAGGTGATGTCACCGGGGCGGGCCAGGTGCTCGGCGAGCACCAGCGCGTCCTCGATGGCCAGGCAGGCGCCCTGCCCGATGTTGAAGCTGACGGCGTGCGCGGCGTCGCCCAGCAGGGTCACCCGGCCGCTGCCCCAGACGGGGTCCGGCTTCCGCTCGGTGACGTCGTTGCGGATGATGCTGTCGGGGTCGGTCGCCGCCAGGATCCGGGCGACCGGGTCGACCCAGCCGCGGTGCCGGGCCTGGAGCATCCGCAGGGTGTCCTGGGGGGTGCCCTGGTCGCGGCCGCCGGCCGGGCCGTTCGCCACGCTCATCCAGTGCACGACACCGGGGGCGATGTCGTAGTAGGTGAAGCGGGTGCCGCGGCCGAAGAGGCCGAGGAAGCTGCCCGGCGGGATCTCCTCGGGGCTCATCTTCGCGTGGCCGCGCCAGGCGATGTAGCCGGTGTAGTGCGGCGGCCGGGGGCCGAGGAGCTGGGTGCGGACCGCCGAGCGGACGCCGTCCGCTCCGATCAGCACGTCGCCGCGTTCCTCGGTGCCGTCGTCGAAGCGGACAGTGACGCCCTCGCGGTCCTGGGCGTAGCCGGTCACCCGGGCGCCGGTGCGCACGGGCACGGTCAGGGCGTCGCTCATGATGCCGTGGAGCGCCGACCGGCCGATGGCGACGGTCGGCTGCCCGTAGCGGGAGGTGAATTGGCCGACGGGCCAGTCGCCGATGGAGTTGCCCCGCCAGTCGGCGAAGGAGCAGACCTCCTGCGCGGGTGCGGTCGCGCGGACCGCGTCGGCGAGGCCCAGGTACTCCAGGGCCAGCATGCCGTTGGTCCAGATGTGCAGGCCTGCGCCTCCGTCGCGCAGCTCGGGCGCGCTCTCGAAGACGATCGAGTCGATTCCCTGCTGCTGGAGGGCCAGCGCGGTGGCGATGCCGCCGAGGCCGCCGCCGGCGATCAGCACGCGGCGTATGCGCGGTGCGGACACGGTGTTCTCCTTGACTGGTGGGGGCGTCGGCTCAGCCGTTGAGCTGGGCCATGGCCTCGGCGGGGTAGCGGTCGCCCGCGGTGATGCCGTGGGGGGCTGTGCGCTCGATCTCGGCGAGGGTCTCGGCGGAGAGGGAGACGGCGACGGCGCCGAGGTTCTCTTCCAGGTACGTGCGGCGCTTGGTGCCCGGGATGGCGACCACGTCGTCGCCGCGGGAGAGCACCCAGGCCAGGGCGAGCTGGGTGGCGGAGACCTCCAGGCGTGCCGCGAGCGCGACGAGCGCGTCCACGACCGGCAGGTTGCGCCGTAGGTTCTCCTCGGCGAAGCGCGGGGCGAAGCGGCGGAAGTCCAGGCCCTGCGGGATGTCCCGGGTGCTGCGGATGCCGCCGGTGAGGAAGCCGCGGCCGAGCGGGCTGTAGGCGACGAAGCCGATGCCCAGTTCGCGCACGGTGTCCAGTACGCCGTTGACCTCGACGTCGCGGGTGAAGAGGGAGTACTCGGTCTGAACGGCCGCGAGCGGGTGCACGGCGTGCGCCTGGCGGATCGTCTGCGCCGAGGCCTCGGACACTCCGAGGTGGCGGACCTTGCCGGCGGCGACGAGCTCGGCCATGGCGCCGATGCTCTCCTCGACCGGCACGTCGGGGTCGATGCGGTGCAGGTAGTAGAGGTCGAGGTGGTCGGTGCCCAGCCGGCTCAGGCTGCCCTCGACGGCCTGCCTGATGTACTCGGGGCGGCCGTTGAGGGCGCCGGTCAGCTTGCCGTCGGCGCCGATCTCGTTGCCGACCTTCGACGCCAGGACCAGCTCGTCGCGGCGGCCGCGGATGGCCCTGCCGACGAGGGCCTCGTTGGTGTGCGGCCCGTACATGTCGGCGGTGTCGAGCAGGGTGACCCCGAGGTCCAGGGCCCGGTTGACCGTGGCGATGGCCTCGGTCTCGTCCGAGTCCCCGTACCCGAAGGTCATTCCCATGCAGCCGAGGCCCTCGACGGAGACCGTGACCCCGTCCCGGCCCAGCGTGCGGTGTTCCATGTGTTCCTCCATCGTGCGCTGTGTTCGTCCTGGTGTTTCCGCGTCCCGGCCGGGTCAGGCGTGGGCGGCGGCCCGGAGCTCCTGGAGGACCTCGGTGAGGTTGGTCTGGTCCCAGTGCTCGGCGAACAGGCCGTCCTCCAGGCGCCAGATGTCGATGGAGCGGATCTGGACCTTGCGGTAGGTGGCCGGGATGCCGAGGAACTCGCCCTGGTGGGTGCCCTCGTACTCGAAGCGGCCGGCGACGCGGTCGCCGCAGACCAGCAGGTCCTTGACGGTGGCGGTGATGTCGGGGAAGGCGGCGAAGACGTTCTTCCAGAAGAGCCGGTTGGCCTCGCGGCCGTTGGGGACCACGGGGTTGTGGTCGATGTGCTCGAACGTGCAGTGGGTGTCGACGCGGTCGGCGTCCCGCGTGTTGACCATGGCGAGGAAGTCCTCGACGGCGGGGTGGGTGGTGGTGGTCACTGACATCTGTTTCGCATCCTCTTGTCGTGGGTGGGGGGGCGCCGGGCGGGGCGGGGATCAGGCGGCGGGGACCGGCGCGGGGGCGTGCCAGGTGAGCGACAGGCCGGTGTAGACGTAGCGGCTGGCCTCGATGCCGAGCAGCACGACCTTGTGGCCGGGCTGGATCCGGCCCGACGTCCAGGCGGCGTCCAGGGCGAGCGGCACGGCGGCGGAGCCGGTGGCGCCCACTTCGGCGAGGTTCTCGACGATCTTTCCGGTCTTCAGGGCCTCGTCGTCGGCGGCGGACAGGCCGGCGTCCTCGTACTCGCGGGCGAAGTAGTCGGCGTTGCCCTCGGGCAGCACCAGCGCGTCGAGGTCGCTCAGCGACCAGCCGGAGCGCTGTGACATGTCCTTGATGGCCTCGACGAAGACCCGGGGGCCGAAGGTCGTGGTGCCGGGCACGTCCACCTTCATGTCGATCAGCCGCTTGCGGCGCAGCTGCTCGGCCTGCGACACGTCCGTGCCGCCGCCGATGATCTCCATGCCGGGCTTGCGGAGGCCGCCCATGCAGGCGTTGACGAAGGCGAAGTCGTCCTGGTGGCCGGCTTCGGCGGGCTCGGCCCGCAGCAGGACCGCGCCGGCGCCGTCGCCGAAGGTGTACAGGGTCAGGCGTTCGCGCATGCGGACCTTGAAGGGGTCCTTGCCGATGAACATCGGGGCCATCAGCGGCGAGATCGCCTCGCTGCCGATGACGAGCGCGGTGCGCGCCGTGCCGTCGGCGAGCTGGCGGCGTGCGATGTCCAGGGCCTGTACCCAGCCGGCGCAGGCGCCGCGCACCTCGATGGCGGCGCACCGCTCCAGGCCGAGGTAGTGCTGCACGGTCGTGGCGACGTTCGGCAGGAGGTACTCGGGGCTCGCGGTGCACACGACCAGCAGGTCGATCTCGTCCGCGCCGACGCCCGCCCGTTCGAGGGCCTGGCGTCCCGCCGCCTCCGCCATGCGGCTGTTGGAGGTGAGGTGCTCGCCGGTGACCGTGTCGATCATCCAGTGGCGGGTCTCGACCTGGATCCCGGCCAGGACGTCGTCCGGGAGGGGGCCGACGATCTTCTCGATCCCGGTGTTGTCGATCGGGTCTCCGGGGACGTACCCGCCGGTGGAGAGGATCTTCACGCTGAGGTTCTCGGTGGTGCCGGTCATCGGGCGGACTCCGTTCGGGAGGTCGGGGCGGGAGACAGCACGATCGAGGTGTGCGTCCCGCCCAGCGAAGAGCTGTTGATCAGGGCGTCGCCCCGGGAGGGGCCGTGCTGCCAGGAGCCGATGGCGAGCACCGCCGCCAGCTGCGCGCCCGCGCCGACCGGCTCGCCCAGCGAGCGCTTGGGGGTGCGGACGGGGACGTCGGCACCGTCCAGCAGCCGGTCCAGGGCGGCGGCCTCGGGCCGGTCCACCGGGGTCAGTCCGGCGGCGTTGGCCCACACCTCGGCCAGCTCGCCCGGTGCGACCCCGGCGTCCGCGAGGGCGGCGCGCATGGCCCGTTCCAGGCCGTCGCCGGCCGGGTCCCAGCGGCCCACGCCGGCCGCGTCGGAGGCCGTCGCGTGGGAGCGGACCACGGCGTGGACGGTCGCGCCGCGCTCGCGGGCGGCCCCGGCGCGTTCCAGCACGAGGGCGATGCCGCCCTCGGTCAGGGTGTAGTCGGCGGCGGACGGCGCGCCGAACAGCGGGAGGGTGCGGTAGCCGTCGAGCGCGCCGGGCGAGAAGGCGTCGACCGCCGGGACCAGGATCCGGTCGGCCCGCCCGCTGCGCAGCAGGTCGTGGGCGACGCCGATGGCGGCGGCGCCCGCGGCGTGTCCCGAGGTGAGGGTGGAGGTCGGGCCCTTGACTCCGAGGGCCATCGCGACCTGGCCGGCCGCGGCGTTGTACACGGTGTTGGGGAAGACCCCCGGGTTGCCCGCGGCGGGCCCGTCGGTGAGCAGCGGGAGGAAGAACCGCTCGTTGCTCTCGACGGGGCCGATGCCGGTGCCGAGGACCACGCCGGTCGCCGCGCGTTGGTCGTCGCCGGTCACCCCCGCGTGTTCCAGGGCCGCCCGGCAGGCGGCGATGGCGAGCTGCGAGATGCGGTCCATGCGGCGGCGTTCCTTGCGGGTGCCGGCCGCTTCCGGGTCGAAGACGGCGCGGGCGACCCGCAGTCCGTCCTCGTCCGCGCCGGGGCGGGTGCCGGCCTCGAAGGCCTGCCACAGGGCTTCGGCCCCGTCGCCGGCGGCGGTCAGCGCGCTGAAGCCGGTGACGACCACGTCGTCGTGGTCCTCGTCGGCGGGGCCCTCGAAGAGGGCTCCGGGGCGGGCGTAGGCGACCGTGGCGTTGGCTCCGCCGAAGGCGAAGTTGTTGGAGAGCGCCACGTCCAGGTCCATGGGGCGGCCCGTGCCGGGGATCGGGTCGAGGCCGCACTGCGGGTCGGTCTCGGTGAAGCCCGCGGTGGGCGGGGCGATCTGGTCGCGCAGGGCGAGTACCGTCGCTATGCCCTCGACCGCTCCGGCCGCGCCCAGCAGGTGGCCCACCATGGACTTCGTGCTGCTCAGGGCGGTCTTCTCGGCCGCCTCGCCGAGCGCCAGGCGCACCGCGCCGCTCTCGGCGGAGTCGTTCTTGGGGGTGCCGGTGCCGTGCCCGTTGACGTAGCGCACGTCCTCGGGCGCCAGTCCGGCGGAGGCGAGCGCCGCGCGGATCGCACGGGCCGCGCCCTCGCCCTCGGGGTGGGGGGCGGTGGGGTGGTAGCCGTCGGCGGACAGGCCGTAGCCGAGGACTTCGGCGAGCACGGGGGCGCCGAGGCGGGCCGCGGCGTCCGCCGACAGCAGGACGAACATGCCGCTGCCCTCGCCGAGCGAGAGCCCGGAGCGGTCCCTGGAGTAGGGGGCGGCGGGCTTGGCGGACAGCGATTCCAGGCCGCTGAAGCCGGCGAACGCGGTCTCCGTGAAGGCGTCGCTGCCGCCGACGAGCATGGCGTCGGCGCGGCCGGCCCGGATCACCTCCAGGGCGTGGGCCATGGCGTGGGCACCGGAGGCGCAGGCGGTGTTGACCGAGAGCACCGGCCCCTTGATCCCGAAGGCGGCGCCGAGCGCCTCGGCCCCGGCCTGGGGCGGTACGAGGGCGTACCGCTGCCAGTCGGGCTCCTCGTCGGCGGCGCGGGCGCGCAGTGCGTGTTCGGCACTGCGCCAGCCGCCGTTGCAGGTGCCGTAGGCGACGCCCCAGCGCTCGGCGGGGATCTCGACGCCGGGGGTGAGGCCCGAGGCGCCCAGTGCCTCCTCGGCCGCGACCAGTGCGAAGTCGACCGAGGGCTCACGGACCCCGTCGTGCGAGGTGTACGCGTAGGCGGGCTTCCGGGTCGCGGTGACCTCGCCTCCGATGGCGGTCTGGTAGCCGTCCATCGGCAGGCCGCGTACCGGTCGGATCGCGACGCGGCCCGTGCGGACGCCTTCCCAGAACTCTTCGGCGGTGCCCCCTTGGGAGGTGATCGCGCCCACGCCGGATACCACCACCCGCGCAACGCCGGAAGGCATGTTCTCCATGTGTCTGACTCCTCCTGACCTGGGTTTCCCGTCTCCTCGGACGGACTGGACGAACTGGATGTACCGGCCCTCCGGGGTGGTGGAGGGGTGGGGACTCGGCACGGGCTAGGCCGCCCGTCCCAGGGCCAGCGCGACGGCCTGCCCTTCGAGGCCGCGGGCCAGGGCGAGGGCCGTGCCGGGCCGGATGTCGCGGGCCTCGCCGCGGACGAGGTCCATGTCGCAGGCCGCGTCGGGGGTTTCGAGGTTGGCGGTGGCCGGCACCGCGCCGTAGTGCAGGGCGAGCGCCGACACCGCGACGTTGAGCGCGCCGGCGCCGCCGACGAGGTGGCCGGTCTGCGGCTTGACGCTACTGATCGGGACCGACCGGGAGGCCTCGCCGAGCGCGGTGCGCAGGGCGGCGGTCTCACTGCGGTCGCCGATCTTGGTCGCGGCTCCGTGGGAGGCGATGTAGCCGAGGTCGGCCGGGTTGAGCCGGGCGTCGTCCAGGGCCCGGCGCACGGCCCGGACGAGACCGCGGCCCTCGGGGTCGGTGGCGGGCGGGGTGCGCCCGTCGTGGCCGTTGCCCACGCCCCGCAGCTCGGCGTAGATCCGGGCGCCGCGGGCGAGCGCGGCCTCCTTCTCCTCCAGGACCAGCAGCGCGCCGCCCTCGCCGAGCACGGCTCCGCTGCGGGTCTGGTCGTAGGGCCTGAAGGCGGTCTCGCCGAGGTCGTTGCGGGTGGTGAGGACGCCCATGCGGTCCATGTGCGTCATCGACCACCAGCTGGTGGCGTCCTCGTACCCGCCGGCGATGATCCGGTCGGCGTCTCCGCGCTGGATGGCCCGCACGGCCCGCGCGATGGCGGTGGCGCCGGCGTCGGCGGTCCCGGCGAAGAAGGCGTTGGCGCCGCGGATGCCGAAGGTCTGCGAGATGTGGAAGACCGCGCCCGGCTGGAGCCCCTCGACGAAGAAGAGCGGCGGCATGATGGTGTCGGCCTTCTCGCCGAGCGCCTTCATGTCGGCCGTGCCGTCCGGGCGGCGGACCGTCCGCAGCCCCTTGATCAGCTGGTCCATCCGGCCCATCGACTTGTTGCCGCCGAGGAACAGGCCGGTGCGCAGGCCCAGTTCGGTGCCGGTGTCGATGCCGGCGTCCGCCAGGGCCAGGGAGGCCGCCGCGAGACCGAGCTGGTCGCCGCGGTTCATGGTGTTCAGCTGGCGCCGGGTGGCGAAGCGGCCGGGGTCGAACCCGTCGATCTCCGCGCCCAGCGTGGTCTGGAGCCGGGAGGTGTCGTAGGCCTGGATCCGCCTGACGCCGGTCCGGCCGTCGACGATGGCCTTCCAGTTGGCCTCGCCGCCTTCGCCGAGCGCGGTCAGCAGGCCGATGCCGCTGATCACTACCTGGCGTCCGATGCCGCTCATCGCTGCTCCTTGGGGGATTCGCCGACTGTGGCCGGGGCGGGGAGCCGGCGTACGAGGGTCAACTGCCGGACGGTGGCCACGGGCCGGCCGTCCACCGTCGCGGTGATCTTGAAGTGGAGGGTGTCGTCGCCGTCGCGGCCGGTGAGCTCCGCGACGATGTCCACCTGGTCGCCCGGCCGGACCGGCCGCCGCCAGCGGACCCGGGCCGCCTCCCCGGGGCGCCAGCCGTACTCGGCCGCCGGCGCGGCCAGGGCGGCCACGTCGGCGGCGCTCGCGAGGAGCAGCACGCCGGGCAGGATGGGGAAGCGCGGGAAGTGGGTGGCGAAGAGGTCGAGGGTGTTGGGGACGTTGCGCACGGCCCGGGCCCGTTCGCCCGGGAGGACCTCCGGGTCGAGCAGTGCGCCGTGCACGGGGTGCCCGGTGGCGTGGTGGTCCGTCGTCACGCTCATCGCTCGTAACCGCCGACGACGAGGCTGATGTTGGTGCCGCCGAACGCGAAGGCGTTGATCAGGGCGTGCGAGACGGACTGCTCGCGGGCCGTGTTCGGTACGTAGTCCAGGTCGAGCTTGCGGTCCGGCGAGGTGAGGTTGATGGTCGGCGGCACCAGCGAGTTGTTGATGGCCCCGATCGCGGCGAGCACGTTGAGCGCGGCGCCGGCCGAGGTCAGGTGCCCGGCCATCGACTTCGGCGAGCTGATCACGAGGCGGTGGGCGTCGTCGCCGAACACCTTCTTGATCGCGACGGTCTCGGACTGGTCGTTGCCGTGGGTGCTGGTGCCGTGGGCGACGACGTAGTCGATGCCCCCGGTGCCGACTCCGGAGTCGGCGATGGCACTGGCCATCGACTCGATCGCGCCGGAGCCGTCCGGCGGCGAGTCGGTGATGCGCCAGGCGTTGAGGCTGGAGCCGTAGCCGAGGACCTCGGCGTGGATGCGGGCGCCGCGCGCCAGCGCGGATTCCAGCTCCTCCAGGACGAACAGCACCCCGCCCTCGCCGAGGACGAAGCCGGAGCGCTCGCCGTCGAAGGGGCGGCTGGCGGACTGCGGGTCGTCGTTGTACCGGTCGGTGAGAGCGCCGAGCAGGGTGAAGCCGAGCACGTCCATCCACGACGTCAGCGAGTCGAAGCCGCCGGCCACCATCAGGGTGGCGTCGCCCTCCTGGATGGCCCGGAAGGCCTCGCCGATGGCGTGGCCGGAGCCGGAGCAGGCCGTGCTGACGCCCATGAGCGGGCCCGTCGCGTCGAACAGCCGCGCGATGGCCGCGGCGGGCACGTTCTGGCTGAACTCCAGCGACTCGGACGGCGTGTACGGCAGGAACGCCGTCTCCTCGCCCGTGGTCTCCCGCAGCTCGCCGACGTCGAGCAGCCACTGCAGGCCGGGGCGGCCGACGCTGGCGCCGACGCAGACGCCCATCTCGCCGCTCTCGTAGGTGTCGCGGTCCACTCCCGCGTCGCGCAGCGCCTCCCGGGCGGCCGCGAGGCCGAACTGTCCGGGCCTGGACAGGTGGCGCAGGCCGACCTCGCGCGGGACCAGGTCCTTCAGCCGGAAGTCCTTGACCTGGCCGGCGATCCGTACGGGGAACCCGTCCGTGTCGATGGTGGTCAGTTCACCGACGCCGCTGCGGCCGGTGGCCAGTCCTTCCCAGGTGGTCGGGGCGTCGTTCCCCAGGGGGGTCACCGCCCCGATCCCCGTGATCACTACACGCTTCATCGCAGCACCTCCGTGCGCAGCAGATGCCGGCCCATTCGCTCGGTGTCCTCCGGGTCTTCGAGCTGGTCGCTGCCGAGGGCGGCACACATCAGGCCGCTGACCTCCAGCACCGTCCGGTCGCCGACGCGGACGGTGCCGTCCAGGGTCACGGCCGTCTCGTCGAACGAGACGATTCGGACATCAAGGTCGAGTACGTCGCCGGGGAGCACCTCGGCGTGCCAGCGCACGCCGGCGGCGCTCGCCAGGGCGGCACGCCTCTTGTAGCCGGTGCTCAACAGCAGGAGCCAGGTGCCCGCCTGGGCCAGCGCCTCCAGGACCAGCGCGGCGGGCATCACGGCCCCGTCCGGCGTGGGGGTCCAGTAGGACTCGTCGGCGGAGGTGACCTTGCGCCCCCGCAGACGTACCCCGGACTCCCACGCGTCGATGCGGTCGATCAGGTGGAATCGCACGTCCCGGCCCCTACTTGGCCCGGCCCAGGCCGAGCTGGCCCGCCCAGCCGCCGTCGACCCGCAGCAGTTCGCCGGTGACGTACGAGGAGTCCTCGCCGGCGAGGAAGGAGACGGCACCGGCCACCTGCTCGGGCGTGGCGAACTCGCGGAACGGCAGCTGGCGCTTGATGTTCTTGCCGCCGTCCTTCTCCAGCAGCCCGCCGATCAGGTCGGTGGCCGTGTATCCCGCGAGGACGGCGTTGACGCGGATCTCGAAGCGCGCCAGCTCGATGGCGGCGGCGCGGGTGAAGGAGTTCACGGCGCCCTTGGAGGCGGAGTAGTTGGACTGCCCCACCCATCCGCCCTCCCCCATGACGGAGGAGATGTTGACGACGTTGCCCTCGCGCTGGGACATGAAGTGCCCGGCCACGGCGTGGGTGCAGTTGTAGACACCGCCGACGTTGACCTTGAGCACCTCCCACCAGTCCGCGGGAGCCTGGTCGTAGATGAGGCCGTCCTGCGCCACCCCGGCGTTGTTCACCAGGACGTGCAGGCCGCCCAGGCCGTCGATCGTCTCCCGTACCAGCCGCTGGGCGGCCTCGGGGTCCGACACGTCGGCCTGCAGGGCGATCGCCCGGCCCCCCGCCGAGGTGATCTCCTCGACGACGCGCTCCGCCTCGTCCTTGCGCGAGCGGTAGTTGACGGCGACGGCAGCACCGTCGGCGGCGAGGCGGAGCGCGATGGCCCGCCCGATGCCGCGTGAGCTGCCGGTGACCAGAGCGACGCGGCCTTCGAGCGTCATGAGTCGTTTCCTCCTTATTGGTTCCACACCAGGAGCGCCTGGGCTATCGCCAGCCCAGCGCTGTGAGTCAAAGAAATGTCGAGCTGCTGCATCCCCAGCCGCTCGGCCTCTGCGGCCACCTCGCCGTACAACCTGACCGTCGGACGGCCGGCGCGGTCGTTGACGACCTCTATGTCGGTCCACTCCATGCCGGCCGCCATGCCGGTGCCCAGTGCTTTGAGCACGGCTTCCTTGGCGGCGAAACGGGCGGCCAGGTGGTCACCGGGGCGGCGTCTTCGGCGGCAGTAGGACCGTTCGCGGGCGGTGAAGACCTGCTCCTCGAATCCGGTCTCCGAAGCGAGGAGTTCGTCGATCCGCCCGATCGCGATCACGTCCGTGCCGATGCGCATCCGGGGCAGGACGGGGCGGCCGGCCGACGACCGCTCCACCGCGTCGTCAGGCCGCGGCCAGGGTGCTGTCGGCACGTTCCGCGACCATGTCCGTAAGGTTCTGGACGGTGAACAGGGTGAGCACCTCGTCCGCGACGAGCTTGCCGGCGAGGGCGTCCGTGTCGATCTGCGGGAGCACCTTCTTCAGCTGCGCGAGGCCGACCGCGGTGATGACGTCGTCCTCGTCGGCGAAGTCCTCGTCCGGGATGCCGCCCTGGATGACCTCGGTGAGGTCGGCCATCTTCACCTTCACGCCGGAGGCGCGCTCGATGCGGAAGAGGATGTCCAGGAGGTCGATCGACTCGGCGTCCAGGTCGCCGAGGAGGGTCGCGTCGGGCACGACCTCCTCGGTGTCGAGGCCGAGCGCTTCGGCGATGGAGTTCTGGACGACGGCGTCGAGGCTGGCGTTGTTCGTCATGCGTGAATCACCTGTTTCCTGATCGGATGTTGTGTGTGGGTCGTGGGTCAGACCGGGACCGGCGCGGTGGCCGCGAGCGTGCCGACGAGCGCGCCCAGGCGCCGCTCGTCACCGGTGCTCGCCACCCGCGCGTCCGGGTCCGTACGGCGGACCAGCCCGTTGAGCACCCGGCCCGGACCCACTTCGATGTAGGTCTCGGTGGGGAGCCCGCCGGCCCGCCTGACCACGTCCACCCAGCGGACGGGTCCGCTGAGCTGACGGCGCAGCAGCTCCCGCGCCTGCTCGCCGTCGCGTACGTGGTCACCCGTCACCGAGCTGATGACGGGCAGTACCGGGTCCGCGAAGGAGTGGCCGGCCAGCTCGCCGGCGAACTCCTCCTCGATGGCGCTCATCAGGGAGCAGTGGAAGGGCGCGCCCACCTTCAGCGCGACGACCTTCTCGGCCCCCTCCAGGAGCGCCGCGCGGCCCGCCGCCTCGACGGCGGCGGCCTCGCCGGACAGGACGGTCTGCGTCGGCTCGTTGAAGTTGGCCACCTCGACCAGCCCCGTCGCACGGGCCTGCTCGCAGATCCGGACGACCTGCTCGGCGGACAGTCCCAGAACCGCTGCCATCGCGCCCGGCTGCTTTCGGCCCACCTCCGCCATGAGCCGACCGCGTACCCGGACGAGACGGAGCGCCGACTCCGGCGACAGGACCCCGGCCGCGACCAGGGCCGCGTACTCGCCCAGGCTGTGACCGGCCACCGCGCCGGGCGCGCAGCCCGCCTCGCGCAGGACCTGCCAGGTGGCCAGGCTCGTCGCGAGGATCGCGGGCTGGGTGATGTCGGTGGCGGCGAGTTCCTCCGCCGTTCCGGTGGTGCAGATGTCGGAGAGCGGCATGCCGAGCACGGCGTCCGCCTCCTCGAACACCCGCCGGGCGGCGGAATACCGCTCCAGCAGGTGAGTGGCCATGCCGGCCCGCTGAGACCCCTGTCCGGGGAACATCACCAGGTCGGCGGAGCTGTTCGAGTTCATCAGTGGAGTTCCTTCGGTACCTCGTGGCCCGGCCGGGCGGCGCGGTCTGCGTCGACCGTTCCCGGGATGCCGGGCCGGCGCCTCACGGCCGGCGGACCACCCGCCCGATGCGGGCTCCGACGACGTGGATGGGATCGGGCGGGCTGGTCGTGATCGGCACTGCCCTTCGAACCTAAGGCAGCCGTCCGGCCGCGCCCAGACTTCCAACGGTCAGTGGCCCTACCTCCTTAGAGGCATTACAGGCGCTCACCCGTGGTGACCTTGAGGTTGGCGGCGCGCAGGTCGACGCCCTGCCCCCAGACCCGGCTGCCGGTCCGGCTGGTCTCGTCGAGGAAGCTCTGGCCGGTGGGCGCGCCCAGCCGGGTGTTGTAGTAGAAGCCGTCCGTCGAGTCCAGGCGCACCAGGCCGCGGCCGTCCGGGCCGGCGCCGTCGAGCATCGAGAACACGCCCAGCCCGCAGGTCGCCTGCTTCGGCGCGACGACCTCCTGGGTGCCGCCGTGGTCCGTCTGGAGGTACTTCCGGTCGAGTTCGAGGGTGCCCAGCTTGTTCACGGTGAGCACGGTGAAGCCGTTGAGCTTCCAGCGGGCCCGGGTGCCGCCGTTCTCCAGCACGACCTGGGTGTTGACCTGGGTGCCCGGGGTGATGCGGGCGACCGGCACCGCGTAGGTGAACGCCGCGTAGCTGGTGCCCGGGTAGCGCAGGCGCTCGTAGAAGGCGTAGACGGTGTTGTTGGTGACGTGGAAGTCCATGACCATGCCGGTCTGGAGGTCCGCCGTGACCAGGCCCGCCGAACCGAGGCGGACGTCGCCCTGCGGGTCGCCGACCGCGGTGCCGAACGGGTGCCTGTCCATGTTGCGCGTCTGGACGGACAGCGAGGACTCGCAGGTCAGCTGCCCGTTCGGCGGGACGTCGTAACCCGGGTATCCGGTGGTGCCGTTGTGGCGGGGGTAGGCGAGCCACTTCATGTGGTCCTTGTCGCCGCCCCCGCCGGCCGCCTGCTGCCCCGTGGTCCAGGAGAACGCCGGCTGGCCCGTGACCGGGTCCGTGCCCGAGGGCACGACGTTCAGGCCGCGGGTCGAGGTGGTCGCGACGCCGTCGTCGGCCGTGAGCCCGCCGTTCTGGAACAGCTGCCAGTTGCCCGCCGTCGAGGTGTCGAAGCCGTTCTGGAAGGTGTCGCTGAAGACGGTCTTCCTGAGCATCGGGGTCTCTTCGACCTGCTCGGCCGCCACCGCTCCGGTCGCCGGCGTCACCGCCGCGGCCATGGCCACCGCCACCGCGCCGAGCGTCAGCCGCTTCTTCCAACTCGTTCTCACTGTCGTCTCCCTGAGTGGTCTCGGATGTCCTCACATCGTCGTGACCACGCGTAGAGACCGACTTAAAACTTCTTTGTCGAACGCATGAGGTCGTACTTCAACAGAGCTTTGATACCGCCTTGAACACCGCCGGGCAGCGTGGAACGCCCCTCTTGCCGCCGATCCGAGGAAAGGGCACCACGTGAGCATCACCGAGGACCATCCGACGTGGACGCAGTCGCACCTGCGGTCGTACACCGCCGAACTCTCCGAACTGCGTGCCCGCGTGGTCCGGGGTCCCAGCGAGGCCGCCACCGAGGCACAGCACGCGAAGGGCAAGCTGACCGCCCGCGAGCGCGTCGAATACCTCTTCGACGAGGGAACCTTCACCGAACTGGAGGGCCTGCGCCGGCACCGGGCGACCGGTTTCGGCCTGGAGAACCGCAGACCGCACACCGACGGCGTGGTGATCGGCTGGGGCCTGGTGCACGGCCGCACGGTCTTCGCCTACGCCCACGACTTCCGCATCTTCGGCGGCGCGCTCGGCGAGGCCCACGCCGAGAAGATCCACAAGGTCATGGACCTGGCCGAAGCCGCCGGGGCCCCCGTGGTGGGCCTGTGCGACGGCGCGGGCGCCCGCATCCAGGAGGGCGTCACCGCGCTCGCCGGCTACGGCGGCATCTTCCAGCGCAACGTCCGCAACTCCGGCGTCATCCCCCAGATCAGCGTGATCCTGGGCCCCTGCGCGGGCGGCGCCGCCTACTCCCCCGCGCTGACCGACTTCGTGTTCATGGTCCGCGGCATCTCCCAGATGTTCATCACCGGGCCCGACGTCGTCCAGGCGGTCACCGGCGAGGTCATCACCCAGGACGCGCTCGGCGGCGCGGACGCGCACGCCGCCACCTCCGGCGTGGCCGCCTTCGCCTACGACGACGAGCACAGCTGCCTGGACGACGTCCGCTTCCTGCTGTCCATGCTGCCCTCCAACAACCGCGAGCTGCCGCCCGCGGCCGAGTCCGACGACCCCGCGGACCGCCGCACCGAGGCCCTGCTGGACCTGGTGCCGGGCGACCCCAACCGCTCCTACGACATGCGCGAGGTCATCGCCGAAGTCGTCGACGACGGCGAGTACTTCCAGGTCCACGAACTGTGGGGCACCAACATCATCTGCGCCCTGGCCCGGCTGGACGGCCACGTCGTCGGCATCGTCGCCAACCAGCCGTCCGTCACGGCCGGCGTCCTGGACATCCACGCCTCCGAGAAGGCGGCCCGCTTCGTCCAGACCTGCGACGCCTTCAACATCCCGCTCGTGACGCTGGTCGACGTGCCCGGCTTCCTGCCCGGCGTGGACCAGGAGCACAACGGCATCATCCGGCACGGCGCGAAGCTGCTGTACGCGTACTGCAACGCCACCGTGCCCCGCATCCAGCTGATCCTGCGCAAGGCGTACGGCGGCGCCTACATCGTCATGGACTCGCGTTCCATCGGCACCGACGTGTCCCTGGCCTGGCCGAGCAACGAGATCGCCGTCATGGGCGCCGAGGGCGCGGCCAACGTGGTGTTCCGGCGCCGGATCGCCGAGGCCGACGACCCCGACGAGGCCCGCGTCCGCCTGGTCAAGGAGTACAAGACCGAGCTGATGCACCCCTACTACGCCGCCGAACGCGGCCTGGTCGACGACGTCATCGACCCGGCGGAGACCCGGTCCCGGCTGATCGGCGCCCTCGCGATGCTGCGCGGCAAGCAGGTCACCCTGCCCAGCCGCAAGCACGGGAACCAGCCCCAGTGAGCGCCGCCGAACCGCAGATCCGGATCACGCGGGGGGCTCCGGATCCCGACGAGGTGGCGGCGCTGACCGCGGTCCTGCTGGCCCTGGGCGCCGCCCGCGGCGACGCGGACGCCGGCCACGGGGCGACGACGGCGCCCGCGCCCTGGTCCCGCGACGGATCGGGCCCCGGACCGGCCGGGTCCTGGTCGGGCCGGAGCCTGCCCGCCTGGCGCGCGAACCTGTGAAGGTCCGCGTACGGCATCGGAAGGCAGAGGTGCCGAGGCCGGTCATCGGTGACGGATCCCGGCAGGGCACGCTCGTCGGCTCGCTGCTGCCCCCGGTGGTCGCCACCTCCGAGGCGTTCAGCGATCCGGTCCTGCCCACGCCGCTGTTCGCCGCCGAGGAGGAGCTGATGGCCGGCGCCTCGCCCGGCCGCCGCCGGGAGTTCAGCACCTCCCGGGCCTGCGCCCGGGAAGCCATGGCCGACCTCGGCGTGCCACCCGTCCCGGTCCTGCGCGACGCCCACGGCGCCCCGCTGTGGCCGGCCGGGGTCGTCGGGAGCATGGCGCACAGCAAGGGGTACCGGTGCGCCGCCGTGGCGCGGTCGGCCGACGTGGCGGGCATCGGCGTCGACGTCGAACCCAACGAACCGCTGCGCCACAGCATGGTGCGGGAGCGGGTGACCATCCCGGAGGAGCGCGGCCAGCTGGCCCGGCTGGGCACCTGCGAGTCGGGCATCCACTGGGACCGGCTGCTCTTCGCCGCCAAGGAGAGCGTGTACAAGGCCTGGTACCCGCTCACCGGGGTCGTCCTGGACTTCGACGAGGCCGCGGTCGCCGTGAACCCGTGGCAGGGCACCTTCAAGGCCCGGGTGCTGGGCCGGGGACCGGTCGTCGACGGCGTCCGCCTCTCCGTCTTCCACGGGCGCTGGCTCGTCGAGGACGGGCTGGTGATCACCGCCGTGGCGCTGCGCGCCCCGGACCGGGGTGCCGGCGGGCCGAACACATGACGGCGGGCCTCCACTGGGTGGAGGCCCGCCATCAGCAGACGCACGCGGCCTGTTCGGAAGGCCGCAAGGAGCCCTTGGTCGGGGATTCCCGCGTCAGCCCTCGGCCGGGGGACAGCCGGCCTCGGTTCTCGGGGTGGTGCCGGGGGCTAGCCCAGGCGCTCGACGAGCGCGTGGTACTGCTCCCACAGCTCCTTGGGGGTGTGGTCGCCGTAGGTGTTCAGGTGCTCGGGGACCAGGGCGGCCTCCTCGCGCCAGACCTCCTTGTCGACCGTGAGGAGGAAGTCGAGGTCCTCGTCGGCGATGTCGAGGCCGTCGAGGTCGAGCGAGGCCTTGGTCGGCAGGACGCCGATGGGGGTCTCGACGCCCTCGGCGGTGCCGTCGAGGCGGCCGACGATCCACTTCAGGACGCGGCTGTTCTCACCGAAGCCCGGCCACACGAACTTGCCCGCGTCGTTCTTGCGGAACCAGTTCACGTAGTAGATCTTCGGGAGCTTGCTCTGGTCCTTGTCGGCGGCGACCTTGACCCAGTGGGCCATGTAGTCACCCATGTTGTAGCCGCAGAACGGCAGCATCGCGAACGGGTCGCGGCGCAGCTCGCCGACCTTGCCCTCGGCGGCGGCGGTCTTCTCGGACGCGATGTTCGAGCCGATGAAGACGCCGTGGTTCCAGTCGAAGGACTCGGTGACCAGCGGGACGGCGGAGGCGCGGCGGCCGCCGAAGAGGATCGCGGAGACCGGGACGCCCTTGGGGTCCTCCCACTCGGGGGCGATCGTCGGGCACTGGGCGGCCGGGACGGCGAAGCGGGCGTTGGGGTGGGCGGCCGGCGTCCCCGACTCCGGGGTCCAGGCGTTGCCCTTCCAGTCGATGAGGTGCGCGGGCGCCTCCTCGGTCATGCCCTCCCACCACACGTCGCCGCCGTCGGGGGTGAGCGCGACGTTGGTGAAGACGGTGTTGGCGTACATCGTCTTCATGGCGTTGGCGTTGGTGTGCGCGCCGGTGCCGGGGGCGACGCCGAAGAAGCCGGCCTCGGGGTTGATCGCGTAGAGGCGGCCGTCCTCGCCGAAGCGCATCCAGGCGATGTCGTCGCCGATGGTCTCGACCGTCCAGCCGGGGATCGTGGGCTCCAGCATGGCCAGGTTGGTCTTGCCGCAGGCGGACGGGAACGCGGCCGCCACGTACTTGGCCTCGCCCTCGCCGGCCGGCGGGGTCAGCTTGAGGATGAGCATGTGCTCGGCGAGCCAGCCCTCGTCGCGGGCCATGACGGAGGCGATGCGCAGGGCGTAGCACTTCTTGCCGAGCAGGGCGTTGCCGCCGTAGCCGGAGCCGAAGGACCAGATCTCGCGGGTCTCGGGGAAGTGCGAGATGTACTTGGTGGTGTTGCAGGGCCACGGCACGTCGTCCTGGCCCTCGGCGAGCGGAGCGCCGAGGGTGTGGACGGCCTTGACGAAGAAGCCGTCGGAGCCGAGCTCGTCGAGGACGGCCTTGCCCATGCGGGTCATGGTGCGCATGGCGACCGCGACGTAGGCGGAGTCGGTGATCTCGACGCCGATCGCGGAGAGGTCGGAGCCGAGGGGACCCATGCAGAACGGGACGACGTACATCGTCCGGCCCTTCATGGAACCGCGGAAGATGCCCTGCTCTCCCGCGAAGATCTCCTTCATCTCCGCCGGGGCCTTCCAGTGGTTGGTCGGGCCCGCGTCCTCCTCCTTCTCGGAGCAGATGAAGGTGCGGTCCTCGACGCGCGCGACGTCGGAGGGGTCGGAGGCGGCGTAGTAGGAGTTCGGGCGCTTGGTCTCGTCGAGCTTCTTGAACGTGCCCTTGGCGACGAGCTCCTCGCACAGGCGCTCGTACTCGGCCTCGGAGCCGTCGCACCAGACGATGCGGTCCGGCTGGGTCAGGGCTGCGATCTCCTCCACCCAGGAGACGAGCTCCCGGTGGGTCGTCGGGACGGAAGTGGGAGCCGCGTTGTCGCGCGCCACGATTGCTCCTTGTTGAGGGGTTTGTTTGGTGTATGCCCCGTGGGGGCTGCGACCCGGACGCTTCGCGCTCCGCTCATCCGGTGCCGACCGCACTCATCTGATCATCCGGTGGATGTGCGCATATGTCCAGGGGGCCTCTCACGTGAGCATCGCCACGTCCGTCAATCTTCCGTAAAGAGGAAATCCGGAACCTACGGACCCGTAGGTAGCATGTGGACCATGACTTCTGACGCCGCCGCCGTGCCGAGCGCCGCACCGGTCGCACCGCTCGCGCCGCTCGTCACGGCAGGTCCGGAGGCCAAGCCGCTGATGCGCGGCTGGCTGCACACCGGGATGTTCCCCGCCGTGGTGATCGCCGGCCTGGTGCTGATGGCCTTCACCGACTCGACGAGGGCCCGCGTCGCCTGCGGGGTGTACGTCCTCACCGCCTGCCTGCTCTTCGGAGTCAGCGCCGTCTACCACCGCGGCACGTGGGGGCCGCGCGGCGAGGCCGTCCTACGGCGGCTCGACCACGCGAACATCTTCCTGATCATCGCGGGCACCTACACCCCGCTCGCGGTCCTGCTGCTGCCCGACTCCACCGGCAGGCCCCTGCTGTGGGCGGTGTGGATCGCGGCCGCGGCCGGCATCGCCTTCCGCGTCTTCTGGGTCGGCGCCCCGCGCTGGCTGTACACCCCGTGCTACATCGCGATGGGGTGGGCGGCGGTGTTCTTCCTGCCCGACTTCATGCGGACCGGCGGCATCGCCGTCCTCGTCCTGGTGATCGTCGGCGGTCTGCTGTACAGCGTGGGCGGGGTCATCTACGGGATGAAGCGTCCCAACCCCTCCCCCCGCGTCTTCGGCTTCCACGAGGTCTTCCACTCCCTGACCCTCGCGGCCTTCGTGGCCCACTACGTCGGCATCTCGCTGGCCGCGTACCGGCACGCGTAGACCGCTCCTCAGCGGCCCGAGACCGTGGTGCGCGCGGTCACCGCGTTGTTCCCGGCGACCGGGTCGAAGGTGGCGGCGGTGACCCTGGCCGCCGCCTCGACGGCGCCCCCGCCCTTCGGCCGCACCGTGACGCGGAAGGTCCGCTTCTGCCCGGCGCCGAGCGGGCCCACGTTCCAGGTCAGCTCGTCGGCCGTGGGCCGCTTGGCGTTCGGACTGGCCGACACCGTGTACGCGCCGCGCGGCTTGGCCAGCCGTACGACCGTGCCGGCCGCGGCGGAGCGGCCCTGGTTGGCCACCGTCACCGTGTAGGCGTACGCGTCGCCCGCGCGGGCCCGGCCCGGGGCCGAGAGCCGGACGGCCAGATCGGCGACCCGGCCCCCGACCTCCACGCGCCCGACCCGGTTGCCGCTCAGCTCCGTGAACCAGACGTGCCCGTCGGGCCCCGCGGCCAGGTGGAAGGGCCCGCCGTCCGGCTTCGACGGGGGCACGGCGAACTCGGTGATCCCGCCGCCCGTCGTGATCCGCCCGACCCAGCCGGTGCCGGACTCCCCGAACCAGAGGTTGCCGTCGGGGCCCGCCGCGATGCCGACCGGGCGGCTGTCGCCGGCGGGCAGCGGGAACAGCCGGGCTCTGCCCTGCGGGGTGATCCGCCCGATCGCGTGGGAGGCCGGGTCGGTGAACCAGAGGTTCCCGTCCGGGCCCGCGGTGATGTTGAAGGGGGTGCTCCCCGCCTTCGGCAGCGGGTACCCGGTGACCTTGCCGGACGGGGTGATCTTCCCGATCCGGCTGCTGCCGGGTTCCGTGAACCACAGGTTCCCGTCCGGGCCGAGGGTGATCCGGTACGGGGCGCTCTCGGTGCCGGGCAGCGGGAACTCGGTGACCTTCCCGGACGGGGTGATCCGCCCGACCCGCCCACCGTCGAACTCGGCGAACCACAGGTTCCCGTCGGGCCCCCCGGTGATGCCGGTGGGGAAGGCGCCCGCCCGCGGGAGCGGGAACCGCGCGGTCTCCCCGCCGGTGCCGATCCGGCCGATCCGGTTGCGTCCGGGCTCGCTGAACCACAGCCGGCCGTCCGCCCCGGCGGTGATGTCGTCCGGCAAGGACCCCGCGGGCAGCGGGAATTCCCTGATGACGCCCTTCGGCGTGATCCGCGCGATCCGGCCGGTGCCGCTCTCGGTGAACCACACGTTGCCGTCGGGCCCCGCCGCGATCCCGATGGGGGCGCTGCCCGCCGTGGGCGGCGTGAACCGCGTGATCCTCCCGACGCCGTCCGCGGCCCCGGCCGGCCCCGCGAGCGCCGGCGGACCGAGCAGGGCACAAGCCAGCAGTACGGCGAAGCAGCGACGGCGGACGGCGGTCGGGGCCGGCGGAGCGGTCTCGGGCATGGGCGCGGAACCTTTCGACCAGAACGTGACGGACCGGAAGAGGCCAGCGCTCAGCGTAGGAGGACGGCCCGCCTCCCACGGGGGGCGACGGGCCGTCAAACGGGTGCACTTGGGGCGCGGCCCCCTCAGCAGGTGTAGCCGTCCCCGTCCTGGTCGAGCCGCAGGGGGTCGCTGCCGTTGACCTTCATCCGCCTCGGGAACTGGTGCGCGGCCAGCCACTCGCAGCGCGCCTTGGTCGTCTTCTTCACCTCCGCCGGGAAGGTGCCCGGTACGCAGACGCTCGCCGTCCCGTAGTGCCGGTCGCAGCCGGCCACGGTGGGCGCGACCGGGGCCGAGTCCCGCTGCCCGGGGTTGGCCTTGGGCGGGGCGAGCCTGTCGGCGAAGGAGTGCTCGTGCGGCGCGGGCAGCTGCTTCCCGTCGGCCTTCGCCGCCGCCAGGGCGGGGGCCCCGCCCAGGTGGACCCAGGTCGCGACCGACGGGACGCCGTTCGCGTCGACCCCGAAGAGCATGTACCAGCCGGGCGGGGCCAGGTTGGGGTTGCTCGTGACGTTGAGGTCGATCGTCTTGTTGTCGATCACCGTCATCGGCAGGTCCACGAACCGCTGGTTGGGGTCCGAGGAGTGGGTGACCGCCGCCGGGCGGATCAGTTCGGCCTTGGCGATCGGCCGGTCGACCGTGATCCGCTGCGTGTCCCCGTACACCCACTCCGTGTCGATCACCGAGGTGAGCTTCGGGCGCGGCCCCTTGAACAGGTAGGGCGGGGTGTAGACGGACACCGCGTGGTTGTACGTGCCGTTGCCCGGGTTGTCGCCGACGGACATCACGCGGCCGTCGGGCAGCAGGAACGCCCCCGAGTGGTAGGTCCGCGGGATCGGGTCGGTGGCCAGGCCCGCCTGGTAGGTGTTGCTCGCCGGGTCGAAGAACGAGGCCTCGAAGACCGGGTCGGCCCGGTCGTGGAGGCCGCCGCCGGTCTCCAGCACCTTGCCGTCGGGCAGCAGCACGGCGGAGACGTACATCTTGCCCTCGGCGCCGGTCTGCGGGCGCTTGCCCGTGCCGGTGTCGACGAGGCCCTGCGGGAGGTCGGGGCCCGCCGTGTAGGCGGGGCTCGGCTTCTTCAGGTCGATGATGTCGGTGAGCCGGTTGGCCGCCGGGTTGCTCTCGTTGTTGCCGCCGCCGACGGTCAGCACCCGCTGGTCCTGGGCCGGGGGCAGCAGCACGCTCGCCGACTCGTCCCGCTCGTCCTTCTTGCGCAGGCCGGGCACGTCGGTGATGGTGTTGGCGCCGTAGTCGTAGACCGAGGCGCCGGAGCCGGGCGTGCCGTTGCCGAAGGTGTGGCTGCCGGAGTAGAAGAGCCGGCCGTCCTGCATGAGGATCATCGACGGGTACAGGCCCCAGTACGACCAGGTCTGGTTGACCTCGTTCATCGGCAGCCACTTGTTCTGCGCCGCCGAGAACTTCTCCGCGGTGACGTTGCCCGTGGAGTCCTCCTTCAGCCCGCCGAAGGAGATCACGTCACCGTTGCCGAGGACGGTGGCGGACGGGTACCAGTGCCCGCCGTTCATGTCGTTCGTCTTCGTGTACGTCTCGGTCGCCGGGTCGAAGACGTAGCTGTCCTTCAGCCCCTGGTAGCCGATCGTGCCGTCGGCGGACGGATAGCCCTTGTTGCCGCTCATCACCAGCACCCGGCCGTCGGCCAGCTGCACGTGCCCCGAGCAGAACATGTCCACCGGCGTCGGGATCGTCTTGGCGGTGCCCGCCACGGGGTCGTAGACGGCGGAGGTGAAGGTGCCCGCGTTGAACTGGGAGATGTCGTTGCCGGAACCGGCGATCAGCAGCACCTTGCCGTTCTTCAGGACCACGGCGTGCATCGAGCGCACCGGGTTCTGGGTGCCCATCACCTCCCACTTGCCCTTGGCGCACTCCTCGGCCGTGCCCGTGCAGGCGGGCCCCGGCGGGACGGCACCCACCTCCTCCAGCGCGTAGTCGTCGGTGGTGAGGGTGCCCACGCCGTACACGGACAGACCCCACGCGATCTTGTCGGTGTTCGGCGGTACGGCGGGCGTACGGACCTCCGTGCGCGCCCACGCGGCGCTGACCGGCGGATTCTGCAGGTCGGTCCAGTACTGCCAGCCCGCGCTGGTGTCGTGGCGGAACACCGTCACCGACACGTCGGGGGTGTTCGACTTGTACCAGGCGGACAGGTCGTACTGCTTCCCCGGCACCACCGTCGGGGCGCAGGCGGCGTTCTCGGTGACCAGGGCCTTGCGGTCGCCGCTGACCCGGCGGGTCACCGTGACCTTCACGGCCTTGGTGCCGCTGTGGGCGTCGGCGACGGTGGCGAAGGTGAAGTCGTTGTCGCCCCAGCCCGACTTCGACCAGCAGGAGGGCATGTCGGAGCCGGCCGGACCGGCGGTCTCGAAGCCGGGGTTGGTCAGCAGGTTCGGCGCTCCGGCCGTGGCCTGCTGGGGTGCGGTCAGGAGCAGGCTGGCGGTCATCGCGCCGACGGCGGTCAGAGCGGCCCGGCGCCCCGCCCCCCGTCGGATCTTCCTACGCATACGCGGTCCTTTCGGTACGGCTCAACTCCTGGTGGTGCGCGCCGCACGTGGCCCGCGCGGCAGGTAGACGAGCGCCTCGGTGGCGGCGAATCGCAGGACGAAGGTGATGGCCAGCGCGAGCGCGGTCGCGGGCAGCACCTCCAGGCCGAAGCGGCCCACGAACAGCGCGATGAGCGGCACGCGCAGCAGCAGGTCGGCGTTGGCGATGAGGGCGAAGCGGCCGAGGCGGTCCGCCCAGTGGCGGTGGCCGCGCCGGTCGCGGAAGAGCAGCGTCTCGATGAGCAGGAAGTTCCACAGCACCCCGGCCTGGTTGGCGAGGACCCCCGCGACCAGGTACTGCGTCCCGGCGTGCGTCAGCAGCCAGAGCGCCGCCAGGTTCGGCACGAAGCCGGAGACCCCGACCAGCCCGAAACCGGTCATCCGCACCAGGGGGCCGGCCGAGAGCAGCGCCGCCGGCCGCGCCAGGAGGCGGGGCAGCTCCCGGCCGCGCCCCTGGACGCCGGGCGGCGGAGCGTCGACTTCCGGATCTTCCAGGGCATGCGGGGGCCCCAGGTTCTCGCTCATCGTGGTTCAGCTCCCACTCTCGCGGTCGGTCCGGCGGATCTCGATACGGTCCTCGCCCGTACCGAAGACGGCGACCGCGGTCGAATGCTCCAGAGCAGCCTTCACGTTCGGCAGGTCCGCCGCGTCGCGACGCACGGTGGGCGAGGAAACCACGTAGTCGATGTCCCGCCACCCGCGCGGCAGGGTCTTGGTGACGGCCGGGTCGAGGTCCGCCTTGTAGAACCAGATCGCCCCGTCACCGGGTGCGAAACCGTGGTGAACGGCGTCGAGCCACAGCGCGTCGTCCACGAGGACGCGGGTGTGCGCCGGGTCGGCCACCTCCCGGCCGAGCCAGGCCGCCGCCTGCCGGTAGGGGGCGTTGGCGTCGACGGTGAGGGCGGTCCGGTTGCCCTCGTACCAGCGCGGCAGCACGAACGCGGCCGCCGCCACGGCGAGTACGCCGACCAGCGCCCACCGCGCGTACACCACGCCCCGCCACTCCCCCGGCGCACGCCGGCGGCGCAGCACGGCGTGCGTGACGCTGGCCGCGCCCCCGGCGAGGACCAGCGCCAGGAACGGCAGCGCCTGGATCACGTACATCGCCGGGAGGTAGCCGGAGGGCCGCATCGCGACCACGGCCAGGATCACCACGGCCAGGGCCGGCCCGGCGAGCGCGCGGGCGGTCACCGACCAGCGGTGCGTCACCAGCAGCAGCACGGCACCGGCCAGCCCGCCGAGCGGCAGGACGGAGTCGTAGTAGAGCCAGGAGCGGAAGACCCCGTTCGAGCCGGTGCCGGACTGGAGGATGAAGCCGGAGCCGGGACGGCTCATCTGGTAGGTGATGCCGTCGATCAGGGAGACGTGCCCGGCACCGGGCAGCAGCTCGTTGTTGAGCAGGGCGAACAGCGGGTACGACAGCCCTATCAGCGCGCAGGCCGTTATCGCCCCCGTCACGGCGAACTTGCGGGTGTCGCGGTGGCTGTGACGCCACATCGTCACCAGCAGCGCCGGGAGCACCACCAGCATCGTCTCCTTGGTCAGGACGGCGGTGGCGGCCGCCAGACCCGACCCGAAGTGGTGCCACAGGTGCCGGCTCGGGGACGCGGCGAGGCAGAACGCCAGCAGCATCCACATCACGGCCAGGTTGTCGAGGAAGATCTCCCGCTGGAGGACCACCGACAGCGGCGACAGCCCGAACAGCCCCATCGCCAGCCCCGCCGCCCAGCGCGGCAGCCACAGCCGGCGCGCCAGCACGTACATCAGCACCGAGCTCGCGGCGGAGACGGCCAGCATCGAGAAGCGCATCGGCGCGACCGTCATCCAGTCGGGCACCAGGAGGGCGGGCAGGTACGTCAGGCCCGCGATCTGTATCCAGCCCAGCGGCGGATGGTCGTACCAGTACGTGTAGTGCGCCAGCCCGTCACCCTGCTGGACCGCCCACGCCTGGGCGAGGTACGTGCCCTCGTCGTCGCTCAGGGTCGGGAAGTTCGTGATGTTCCAGCCCTGTACGAGGACGACCGCCAGCAGGATCGCCCCGCACAGCAGCAGGTCCGGCCTGGAGGAGCGGAAGCGCACCATCGGGCGCGCGAACGCCGCCGGACGCACCCCGAGTCCGCCTCCGCCCCGGCCCCCGGGCCCCGGGGAACCGGCACCGCCGGAGCCGGGCGGACGGCGGACGGGCAGCAGCTGGGCGCTGCCGGCGGGGTCAGCCGGCTGGGGATCAGTGGCCGTGGGCAGGGTGGCGGTCACCGGAGGCTGTCCTCTCGGATCGAAGTGGCGGAGGCGGAGGAGGCGTCAGCGGCGGCGGGGGCAGCGGACGCGGGGGCGCCGGACGCGGCGGAGGTCAGGTGCGCGCCCGTGTGGCTGGTCAGCTCCCACTCGTTGCGGCCGCGCTGCTCGCGCCAGACCGCGCGGATCGCGGCGCCCGCCAGCAGCACCTGGTAGAAGGGGCCGCCCACGATGAGCTTGAGGTAGTGCGTGAACCGCACCCGCAGCCCGTACTGGTGGCCGAAGTCGTGCAGGCCGACGATCTCGAAGACGAACGTCACCATCGCCGTGATCATGGGGAGGAAGGTGATGATCGCGATGCCCACGGGCACGTCGAGGAAGACCGCCACCGCGCAGTTCACCGGGATGATCACCCCGGTGGCCGCCTGCATGAACGGCGTCATCAGCGTGTAGCGGGCCAGCCAGCGCTGCCCCCGGCCCGGCAGCTGCTGCCAGTCCTTCTTCCGGTACACCTGGAGGAACCCCTGGTTCCAGCGGGTCCGCTGCTTGAGCAGGCTCATCAGGGAGCCCGGGGTCTCCTCACGGGTGACCATGTCGGAGTCGTACGCGACGACCACCTTCTTGCCCACCGACGACAGCCGCACGCCCAGGTCGCAGTCCTCGGCGAGGCAGTTCTGGTCCCAGCCGCCCGCCTCGCGCAGCACCGCCGTGCGCACGAAGACGGTGTTGCCGCCCAGCGGGATGAAACCCTTCTCGGCGTGCAGGTGCAGGCGGGAGCGGAACCAGAAGAAGTACTCCAGGCAGTTGCGCAGGCTGTACCAGCTGGAGTGGAAGTTGATCAGCTGCACCCCGCCCTGGACCACGTCCGCGCCGGTGGAGCGGAAGGCGTGGTCGACGTGGGTGAGCAGCTCGGGATGGACCTGGTCCTCGGCGTCGAAGACCCCGACGATGTCGCCCCGGCAGTGCGGCAGGGCGGTGTTGAGCGCCTTCGGCTTGTTCTTGGTCTCGTGGTGGTCGACGACGACCCGTACGCGCTCGGGCGCGCGGACGGCGGCGCGCTCCGCGACCGCGGCCGTCTCGGGGTCGTCGTGACCGACGATGACGATGATCTCGTAGTCGGTGTGGCTCGATTCCAGCAGCCGGTCGATGGTGTGCTCCAGCACGGCCTGCTCGTGGCGGGCCGGCAGCAGCAGCGAGAAGGCCAGCCGCCCCCCGCTGTCGGGGCTGTCGAAACGGGTCGCCGCGAGCGTCTCGGGCGTCCGCCAGGCGTGCATCTGCCACCACAGCGTGAACGCGGCCATCCAGAACAGCGCCAGAGAAATGGCAGCAACAAAGACAGAGGTGAGCAAACTGTCCCCCACAGCCGAGCCGCAACCCCAGGCGGCGATCGAAAACCCCCCGGCGACGGCCCGGCCCCCCGGCCTGCCGCCCCCGCGTCCCCCGTACGCGCGCACCCCCCAGCGCGCCGTCTCGTTACCGCTAGAAGACACGAGACTAGACAGCGGAAATGAAACTCAGGCGCCACTCGAATAAAAACCACGTTTCCAAGTGGCGCCCGAGGGACCGGAATTGACGCTACTCTGCCACAATCACGGATGAACCACACCCAACTGCTCAGCCAGTGAGACCGGTTCCGTCGTAGGACGCGCGCAGACGAAATGACGGCACACATACGCCGTCGGAAGGTCGCGCACGAGTGTGCGCTCGGCCAGAAGTGGGAACTCCCCACCGCTGCCATCGGCCTCGCGGGGCAGACCCACCGCCACCACCGCCCCGGGAGCCGTCCCCAGCAACGCCGTCCGGTGCAGCGCCGCCGTCGCCGGATCCTCCGGATGACCCACCACGGCCACCTCCCGCGGCCCGTCGACCAGCGCCTCCGCGACCGCCAGCCCGTGCCCGATGAAGCGCGGGGCACGCGGCCCGAGCGCGTGCACCACCCCGAGCGCCCGCTCCGCCGCCTCCCGGTGCGGCGCCGAACCGGTGTGCGCGGCGTACGAGAGCAACGCGCCGGCAGCCGCCGTCCACCCCGAGGGCGCGGCGGTGTCGGTGGGGTCCTGCGGCCGGCGGATCAGCTGCTCGGCGTCGTGCGCGGTGTCGTAGAGCGAGCCGTCCTCGGCGGTGAACCGGGCCATGACCAGGTCGACGAGGAACCCGGCGAATTCCAGCCACACCCCCTCCCCGGTGACGGCGGCCAGCGCCAGGAACCCCTCGGCGACGTCCCCGTAGTCCTCCAGCACCCCGGCATTGGCCCCGACCCGCCCGTCCTTGCTCGTGCGCGCCAGCCGGGCCATGCCGTCCATGTGCACCCGTACGAGCAGGTCGGCGGCCTCGATCGCCCGCTCGACCAGGTCCGGCCGCTCGAAGAAGGCCCCGCACTCGGCGAGCGCCGCGACGGCCAGCCCGTTCCAGGCGGCGACGACCTTGTCGTCCCGGCCCGGCGCGGGCCGCCGGCCCCGCGCGGCGAGCAGCCGCTCCCTGATGGAGGCGACCTTCCCGGCCTCCACCACCGGCCCGTCCTGCGGCAGTTGCAGCACCGACGTGCCGTGCTCGAAGGTCCCCTCCTCGGTGACCCCGAAGTACGCGGCGGCCAGCGCCCCGTCCTCCTCCCCCAGCACCTCGGCCAACTGCGCCGGTGTCCAGGCGTAGTACGCCCCCTCGACGTGCCTGCCGCTCGACGGATCCTCGCTGTCGGCGTCGAGCGCGGAGGCGAACCCGCCCTGCTCCGTCCGCAGTTCCCGCACCATGAAGTCGGCGGTCTCCAGCGCCACGCGCCGGGCGAGGTCCGAACCGGTGGCCCGCCACAGGTGCGCGTACACGCGGCACAGCAGCGCGTTGTCGTACAGCATCTTCTCGAAGTGCGGCACGACCCACTCCCGGTCCACGGAGTACCGCGCGAACCCGCCGCCGATCTGGTCGTAGATCCCGCCCCGGGCCATCGCCTCACAGGTGTCGGCGGCCATCTGCAGGGCCCCCTCGGACCCGGTCCGGGCGTGGTGGCGCAGCAGGAACTCCAGCACCATGGACGGCGGGAACTTCGGCGCCCCGCCGAACCCGCCCCGCGCGGCGTCGTACTCCCGCGTCAGCCCGAGCAGCGCCCGCCCCAGCTCCTCGGCCCCCGGCAGCCCGGCCTTCCCGTAGTCCAGCTGCCGCCCGGCCAGGTCCCGCACGATCCGCTGCGCGACCTCGGCGACCTCCTCGCGCCGCCCGGCCCAGGCGGTCCGCACGCCTTCGAGCACCTGCATGAAGGAGGGCATCCCGTGCCGGGGCTCGGGCGGGAAGTAGGTCCCGAAGTAGAAGGGCTCGGCGTCGGGCGTCAGGAACACGGTCATGGGCCACCCGCCCTGCCCGGTCGCCGCCTGCACGGCCTCCATGTAGACGGCGTCGATGTCGGGGCGCTCTTCGCGGTCGACCTTGACGTTGACGAAGTGCTCGTTCATGTAGGCGGCGGTCAGTTCATCTTCGAAACTTTCGGAGCTAAATACATGGCACCAATGACACGAAGAGTAACCAACGCTGAGGAGAACCGGCACCTCGCGTTCACGTGCCTCCGCGAACGCCTCGGGCGACCAGGGCCACCAGTCGACAGGATTGTCGACGTGCTGGAGCAGGTACGGCGAGGTCTCGTTGACAAGGCGGTTCGGCATGTTCCCATCCTGCCGCACAACCGGATGCGCGGCTCAGAGCGAAGCCATCAGGCCGCCAGTTCGGCCGCCTTGATGCGATCAGCCCATTTCCATACCGGAACCACTCGGGAGTGGTCCCAGCTGGTGCTCCCCTTCCTTCCCGGCTTGATCACGAAATGATCGAAGACCGACGAGATGACCCTCCGCTTCTCCTCGAAGGCCATTTCCCCGGACTGCCACCGCTGGCGGATCGGCTCCGGCAACCGGACCCGCCCGGGGCCTTCTCCGGGAAAGAGCAGCCTTTCAATGGCCTCCTCCACGAGGGGGCCGCTGATGGCACATCGTCCGCAGCCCCGGCCCGAGGCGCAGACGTAGTTGTAGGGACTCTTCCGGCTGCCGCTTTTACCGCCGCCCATGAGCTGACCGCACACACCCCCCTCCGCCAGCTCCGCGCCGCAGCGCACGAATCCGCTCGCAACGTACTTCGGTCCGGCCTTGCGACCGGTCAGTCGAGGACTGAGCGGCCCCCGGTGCATGTACAGGCTCCCGGCCGAGAAGGTCGCACAGACCGCCACCCACTGCTCGGGCGGGACGATCGCCTGCCACGCCCCGACGAGCGGGCGGTCCGTTTCCGGGTCGATCAGCAGCACCCCCCGGTTGGCCCTGAAGCCGCACACCCTGGGAGCCGTGATGATCTGCGTGACCGTTTGCGGATTCGGACGCCCGCCGCGCGTCCCGCTGACCCCCAACGCAACCCACTCGCGCGCCACCTCCCCCATCGACCCGCCGGCGATACGGTGCTCGATCGCCTTGCGGACGAGTTCCGACTCCACCGCATGCAGGGTCTGCCGGTCCTCCAGCCATCCGAACGGCCTCGGTGCGCTGTGCGGCAGCCCGTCCATGGCCCTCGACCAGTGCCAGTCCTGGACACGGCGACTGCGCATCCTCCCCTCGGCGACCGCCCCCTCAAGGGATGCGGCACCTTCGAGGAGACCCGCCTTCGTGTACGGGTCGCGCAGTCCGTCCCGGCCGACGTACACGCGCCGGGGGTGGGCGGTCAGCGCCGCCATGAAGCGGATGAAGTCGTCGGGCCTGCGGTAGAGGCGGTCGTCCGCCACCGCCACGACGCCGTCGATCGGCCCCGCCGTGAAGGCGTGGCCGCGGTGCAGGTCGGCCAGCAGATGGTCGAACGCCGGCCGCTCCCGGTCGTCCTTCGTCGCGCCGCGCGCGTTGTCGGTATAGGTCGCCACGACGACGCAGCCGTGGTCGAGGGCCGTGCGTTCGTTGATGCGGTGCTGGTTGCGCACCCCGCGGGCGTCGCCGTGCCGGGTGTCCTGCGAGGTACGTGCGTACGACGCGACCGGAATGAGGCCGCCTTCGGTGACGTGCGGCATGGGATCCATGACGCGCTCCCCCCTCGAGAGTGTGTCTGACGATCGATCTAACGAACGGACACAAGAGGTGGTTACGAGCCATGCACCCCCGGCCGCGGGGTGGTCCTGAGCAGGGGGGTGAGGTCGCGGGTCCAGGTGTCGCGGACGGTGGGCCAGGCGGGGGCGCAGCCCTGGGTGGGGGCGGGGTGGCGTTCGGGGGCGGCGCCGTGGAGCAGGCAGAGGTGGGCGGCGGCGCGGTCGGCGGGCGGGGCGTGTTCGTCCGGCCCGGGTCCGGGCGGGGGTGCGAGGCGGTAGGCCTCGGCGGCGGCGAGGAGGGTGCGTTCGCCCGGGGGGCCTTCGCGGATGAGCATGAACGCGGCGAAGGTGTCGGCGGCGTCCTCCTCGGCGCGGTCGGAGGCGACGGGCAGGCGGAGGGTGTCGATGAGGGCGTGGCCGGCTTCGTGGTAGAGGGTTTCGGCGGTGATGTCGGCGGCGGCCGCTTCGTCGCCGAGGAGGGCGAGGTCGTCGGCGAGGTCGTCGTAGCAGAGTTCGATGCGGCGGGTGACCGGGTCGTAGCCGGAGCCCTCGCCGGAGCAGGAGCGGGCGAGGACGGTGACGCGCTCCGGGAGGTCGAGGTAGGCGTTGAGGGCTTCGACGGCGCGTTCGGCCGGCCTGCGGGCGTGGAGGAGGGCGGCGTGCTCCTCGTCGGCGGGGTCGGGGGTCTCGTAGCGGAGGGTGAATCCGCGGTCCGGTGGCGCCTTCGGGGGGTCGGACAGGGACACGGACACGGACGTGACCGAAATCGCGACCGCGACCGCCGGCGCGAGGAGGGTGGCGCAGAGAGCCGGGACCTTCCACCGTGGGGTCATGGGTCCAGGGTAGGCAGGGCCGGGGCGTACATATATGCACGCCGATGTTCGTGGGGCCCCCAACTCCCTCTGAAATAGCTCAGATTCCTCGCGCTCCGGACTGTCCCGCAGGACACTTGGCGCACGTTTCCGGAGCTCTCCGAGGAGGATGCCGATGCGGGACAGCCATCGTGTCGAGGCCGAACGGGTGCTGGCCCGGGCCGTCGAGGAGGAGGTCCGGCGGGCGGGCGCGGGGGACGCCGGGGCGTTGCTCGCGCGCGGGCGGGAGGCCCTGGACGGGATCGCGGCGGCGGCCGCCGAGGAGTACGCGGCGTACGTGGCGGCGCTGGACGAGGCGGCCGCCGGGGAGCAGTCCCTCGGGGAGGCCTTCCGGCGGGGCAACACGGGGGCGTCGCTGTTCGTGACGGGGGTCGCCGCGGCCGCCGCCGTCGGGGCGGACCTGGCGTTCGGGGTGGACGCGGGGACGGCGTTCAGCGCGGGGATCGTCGTGGGCGTCGCGGGGGCGGCGGCGACGGTGGCCAAGGTGACGGCCCTGCACGTGCCCGCGGCGAACCGCCGTGCGGGGGCGGCGGGCCGGCCGGGCGGTGCGGAGCAGTTGCGGCTGCAGTGGCTGACGGCGTTGGAGGTGCGCGGGATCCGGCCGTTCCTGGAGCAGGAGCGGGCGGTGGCGGCGGCCGCGGTGCGGGGTCCGCTGCGCGGGCGCGTGGCGAACGGGGTGCCGGCCGGCGCGGGCGGCGGGGGTGTGCCGCCGTTGCGCGGGGGCGACCGCAGTGCGGAGGCGCGGCGGCGCAGCATGCTGGAGCAGTCGTTCGGGCAGCTCCCGGACGCGGACGCGCTGTTCACGGGCCGGCGCGTGGAGCTGACCCGGATCGCGCAGTGGGTTTCGGCGGCGCGGGCCAGTACGGAGACCCGGCCGGTGGTGGTGGTCCTGCACGGCGAGCCGGGGGTGGGGCGTACGGCGCTGGCGCTGCGGGCGGCGCACGCGCTGCGGGACCAGTTCCGCGGGGCGTGCGTGGTGGACCTGCGGGGCGGGGCCACGGGGGCGGGCGAGGCGCCGCTGTCGACGCGGGAGGCGCTGCTGCACCTGCTGAACCGGCTGGGGGCGCCGCGTGAGCAGCTGCTGTTCCGCGAGGGCGCGTCGGCGGAGTCCCAGGTGCGCCGGCTGACCGAGCTGTACCACCAGCACTTGCAGGGCTTCCCGGTGACGGTGGTGCTCGACGACACGGTGGACGCGGGGCAGGTACGGGCGCTGGTGCCGGAGCGGACGGAGAGCCTGGTCCTGGTCACGGCGCGGGAGCCGCTGGAGCTGCCCGACGATCTGGGGGCGTGGGTGTACCAGCTGCCGGTGGTGCGCCTGGCGCGGGAGGAGTCGGCGGAGGTGCTGCGCGGTGGGGCGCGGGCCGCGGGCGAGGCGGCACCGGAGGGGGCGGCGCTGGAGGGGCTGCTGGAGCTGGGGGCGGGGTTGCCGCTGGCGCTGCGGGTGCTGGCTCCGCTGGGGTCGGCGCGGGCCTCGGACGGCGGCGGGGGTGGTGGGCTGGAGCACGCTCTGGAGCTGGCCTACGTACGGCTGCCGGAGGAACGGCGGCGGCTGCTGCGGCGGCTGACGCTGGCGGGGCGGGCCTCGCTGGGGGCGGCCGCGGCGGCTGCGCTGGCGGGTGCGGACCGGGTGGAGGCCGGGCGGCTGCTGGGCGAGCTGGCGCGGGCGGGCCTGCTGGACCTCGTACGCGGGGAGCGGTACCGGATGCACGACGCGGTGCGTTCGTACGCGGCGGCGCGGCTGGCGGCGGACGAGGAGCCGGCGCGGGCGGCGGCCGCGCACGAGCGGCTGGTGCGGGACTACGCGCAGCTGGCGGACTCGGTGATCCGGATGGTCGACGGGAAGATGTCGACCCGGGCCAATCACTTCGGCGGGCACGGTTTCGCTTCGGTGGACGCGGCGCTGCGCTGGCTGGACGAGGAGTCCAGCTTCATCACGGCGGCGTTGCGGCATTCGGAGGGGGTGGACCAGCAGGCGGTGCTGGACCTGCTGGGGGCGTTGTGCGACTTCTGCCTGCTGCGCGGGGACCTGTACCGGCTGGGGGAGATCAACGAGCTGACGCGGGCGGTGGACCAGGGGCGGTTGAACCGTTCGGTGCAGTGGCGTACGGGTATCGCGGCGCGGCAGCTGGGGGAGCTGGACAAGTCGCGTACGACGTTGACGTCGCTGGTGGACCAGTACCGGGAGGCGCGGCAGGAGGCGGGCGCGGGGATGGCGCTGGTGTCGCTGGGGATCACGCTGCACCACCAGGGCAACCTGCCGGAGGCGGCGGCCCGGATCCGGGAGGCGCTGGTGCTCCAGGAGCCGCCGGAGCTGGCGGGCGACCGGGCGTGGGCGCTGCACGCGCTGGGGGCGGTGGAGCGGGACCGGGGGCGGCTGGGTGAGGCGGTGTCGCTGCTGGAGCGGTCGCTGGAGCTGCACCGGGAGAGCGAGAGCGTGCACGGGGAGGCGTGGGCGCATTTCCAGCTGGGGCAGGTGTACCTGCGGACGGGTGAGGTGGCGCGGGCGGAGGAGGAGCTGCGGCTGGCACTGGGCCTGTACGGGCGGACGCGGGACGACCGGGGCGAGGCGTGGGCGCTGACGCAGCTGGGGCGGGCGCGGGTGGTGGACGGTGATCCGGAGGCGGCGCTGGAGCGGCTGCGGGACGCGCTGGCACGGCACCGGCTGGCGGAGGACGCGCGGGGTGAGGCGTGGACGCTGTACTACCTGGGGCAGGCGCTGGAGGAGGACGGCGAGCGGGACCGGGCGGTGCGGGAGCTGGAGCGGGCCCGGACGATGTTCTCTCGGATGCGGGACGTGTACGGGCTGGCGCACGCCCGTTACCACTCGGGGCGGGTGACGCGGGACCAGCGGGCGGCGCAGACGGGGAACCTGCGCAACTCCGGCTTCGCGCGGCAGCTGCTGGTGGACGCGCGGGCGGACTTCCGGCGGATCGGGCTGGCGCACGGGGAGGGGTGGACCTGCGTGGAGCTGGCGGTCGTCGACGCGGGGAACGGGCGGGTGCCGCAGGCGGTCGGGCTGTGTGAGGACGCGGTGCGGCTGTTCGTGTCGTACGGGGACCGGCGCGGGGAGGACTGGGCGCGGTTCCTGCGCTGCACGATGCTGCCGTACGCGGGTGCGGGCGACTCGGCGGTGGAGGAGGCGCGGGCGGAGCTGTCCCGGCTGGCGGCGGCTCCGCATCCGCTGCGGGACGGCCGGCTGGAGGACTGCCTGGAGACGTACGGGGTGGTTTTGGCGCGCGGGGTGGACCCGGCGGAGGGCTGGCAGGCGTGGCGCCTGGGCCTGGTCCCGAACCTGCGGGCGCGCGAGGTGATGGGCGTACCGAGGCCCTGGCCGGGCGAGTGACCGACGACAGCCGCCCCCTGCGGGGGCCCTGGCCGGGCTTCGGGTCCGGGCGCGCCGGGCCGGGCAGGCGGGGCGGCCCGCGCCGGGGCGTGGCGGCGTGCGGGAGTGGCCGCCGCGCCCGGTCGTGCCGGGCGGGGCGGCGGGTCGCGCGCCGTGTCGCGGGGTCCTACGCCTTGGGGGCGTCGGCCGCCGGCGCGGGGGCTTCCTCGAAGTCGACGCGGCCCATGTGCTTGCTCATCGACTTCATCAGGCCCCACACGCCGAGGGCGAGTGCGGCGAACACGACGAACCCGAGGAGGCCCGGGGTCACCTTGTTCTTGTCGAAGGTGTCGGCGGCCAGCGGGAGGAACTGGGTGATTGCTGCCTGAGTAGCGCTCATGCTAGGCATTCTCCCGGATGCCCGCGAAGAGGTCGGACTCGGGGAGGGAGGTGTCGACGAACGACTTGGCGAGCTCGTACTCCTCGGTGGGCCAGACCTCCTTCTGGATCTCCATGGGGACGCGGAACCAGCCGCCGTCCGGGTCGATCTGCGTGGCGTGCGCGATGAGGGCCTTGTCGCGGATCTCGAAGAACTCGGAGCAGGGGACGTGCGTCGTCAGGGTCCGCTCCTTGCGCTCGAACTCCTTCCAGCGCTCGAGCCACTCGCCGTAGGGGGATTCCAGGCCGCGGGCGAGGAGGGCCTCGTGGAGGGCGATGGTGCGCGGCTTGTTGAAGCCCTGGTTGTAGTAGAGCTTCTGCGGCTGGTACGGGGCCCCGTACTCGGCCTCGGGGAACTTGTCGGTGTCGGCCGCGCCGTCGAAGGCCACCATCGTGATCTTGTGGGTCATGATGTGGTCGGGGTGCGGGTAGCCCCCGTTCTCGTCGTACGTGGTGATGACCTGCGGCTTGAAGGCGCGGATCTTCTTCACCAGCTCGCCGGCGGCCTCGTCCACGTCCGCGAGGGCGAAGCAGCCCTCGGGGAGCGGGGGCAGCGGGTCGCCCTCGGGGAGGCCGGAGTCGACGTAGCCGAGCCATTCCTGGTCGATGCCGAGGATCTCGCGGGCCTCGTCCATCTCCTTGGCCCGCACCTCGTGGATGTTCTCCTCGATGTACTTGTCGCCCTGGAGCTTGGGGTTCAGCACGGAGCCGCGCTCGCCGCCGGTGCAGGTGACCACGAGCACCGGCACCCCCTCGGACACGTACTTGGCCATCGTGGCCGCGCCCTTGCTCGACTCGTCGTCGGGGTGGGCGTGGACGGCCATCAGTCGAAGCTGCTCGGTCAAGACAGGATCCTCTGTGATTCGGCGCGACGGTCAGCCTCTATATTGACCGAATCGGGGGTTGGAAAATTCCTGGGTGTCCCACCCCTCCCCGACGAGAGGAATCGATCATGAGCGCGGTACGCGAAGGGCTCCCCGAGGGCCGGTACGGCCGGTCGGCGGACGAGCGCGCGGACCGGAAGCTGAAGATCGTCGGGTCGGCCCTCGGGGTCGGGCTGCTGGCCGTGGTCGGCTGGATCGGCTGGGACTACGTCGGCGGACAGAGCGTCAGCGCCGAGGTGATCAAGTTCCAGGTCGTCTCCGACAGCGAGGTCAAGGTGCACCTGGAGGTCCGCAAGGAGTCCTCGGTCACCGGCGTGTGCACCCTCAGTTCCCAGGACGAGCAGCACGGCGAGGTGGGCCGTGCGGACTTCACGTTCGGGCAGGACGCGAAGCGGGTGGACGAGATGGTCACCCTGAAGACCACGGGCCGCGCCACGATGGTGGAACTGGTCGGCTGCCAGCCGGCGGCCGCCAAGGGCTGACGCCCCGCCCTCGGCGCACCCGGCCCCCGGACCGGTCGCAGCGACCCCGGACTCGGCCGCATCGACCCCGGCACCCCGAGACCGGCCGCATCGACCCCGGTACCCCCGGACCGGCACTCCCCGGACCCCGGCCCCGCCCCCGCGCGCCGTCTTTGATCATGACGTCCGCCCCCGCCTAGCATGGACATGCCACTCCCCGCCCTGTCCAGCCGACGGAAGACATCCATGCGCCTCCAGCGGATATTCGCCGCGACCGCCACCCTCGCCGCGCTCACCACCCTCTCCACCGCCTGCGAGGACCCCGCCAAGGCGGGCCCGCCCGCCGCGAAGCCCTCCGCGAGCCCGGCCGCGAGCACCGCACCGACCGCCGGAGCCCCCGCCCAGGCCTCCCCCACCGCAGCCGGCGCCGCGCCGGCCACGCTCGCCGAGGCGCAGGCGTACGTACGGAAGTACACCTCCTGCGAGGACCTGAGCACCGGCCCGGCCGACCGCGTGAACCTCGCCGGGTACGCGCCCGTCGGCGCCTGGTCCGTCACCGAGCGCGGCATCTGCTCGGACACGAAGGAACAGGACGAGATCGTCCTCTCGATGGTCTCGGACATGAAGGCCCACCAGCAGGCCTACAAGGACCACATCACCAAGCGGCTCGACGAGGGCTACTGGGACGCCGGCCTCTACGACCCGTACCTCGTCGGCAAGAGCTTCGTGGCCACCGCGCGCAAGACCGGGACCGGACTGGCCCTCGTCAAGTCCGACCTGCGCGTGCTGGTCTGCAACCCGGACTTCACCGTGCCGGAGGGCTACAAGAAGGAGAAGGCCCTGGTCGACGGCTGCGTCCTGACCGACTTCGTCAACGCCCGGGACGGCAGGGGCAGCCCCGTCAAGGGCCCGGCCCTGGCGAGCGCGGGCAGCATCGAGGAGCTCCGCAACCTCGTCAGCCCGAAGGCGGTCGACTGCACGGAGATGCTGGTCACCAACGAGCACATCGCCTCGATCGACTACCAGCCGGTCGTCGGCCGCGACGTCGCCGGCGCGGGCGTCAAGCAGCGGGCGGTCTGCGGAAAGCTCGGCGGGGCGACGCGCGCGCACAACCTGAACTGGCTGGACCTCGTCGCCGACATGAAGGCCCTCCAGACCCTGTCCAAGGAGTCGCAGCTCGCCGAGGTGGGGCACCAGCGCAGCCTCACCCAGAGCAAGCTGCTGGTCGGCACGAACGTCGCCGTGGAGAGCAACAACCCGGCCGTCCGCAAGGCGCTCTACAAGCTGGGGTTCCTGCGCCTGGACTGCGAGCCCGCCTTCAGCGCCCCCGCGGGTTCCCGGATCCGGCCGGCCCAGGTCGACGGCTGCGTCCTGACCGACTTCGAGCGCCCCGGGGTCTGACACAGCTGACAGACGGCCGCCCGGGGCGTGCACGGCGCACCCCGGGGGGTATCGACTGGGGTGTCCCGCCCACCGCGCACCACCGCGCACCGATATCCCCAGGAGCGTCATGTCACTGTTCATCCCGGATTTCGACGACTCCGTCGTCGTCCGCGCCGCCGACGCGGAGGAGATCCACTACGGGCCGGACTCCTCCCTGCGGCTGCTGGCCGACAGCTCCACCGGCGGCGGGTTCCTGTCCACCCTGCGCGTGAGCCTGCGCGCGGGCTCCGACGGCGCCCGCCCGCACCACCACGGCCGGTCGGCCGAGATGTTCTACATGATCGACGGGACGGCCCAGCTGCTGGCCGGGGACCAGGTGGTCACCGCCGAGGCCGGCGACCTCGTCATCGTCCCTCCGGGACAGCAGCACGCCTTCGCCGCCGCGCCCGGGGAGGACGCCGAGATGCTGGTGGTCATCACCCCGGGGGTGGAACGGTTCGAGTACTTCCGCCACCTGGAGCGGATCCGGCACGGGAAGGTGCCCCCGGAGAGCCTGCTCGCGGCCCAGGAGCTGTACGACACGTACTTCGGGACCAGCGCCGTCTGGGAGGACGCGCGCGGCCCCCGGAGCCAATGACACACTTCATACACATGGTGTCCTCCCCCTTTTCTTCCCGAATTGTTAGGCTCGTGGTTTCGCCCGCCGCTGGCGGCTTTGTAGTCCCCTGTACCGACGAGGAGCACCCGTGACCCAGACGAGCGAGAGCGTCACCTGGCTGACCCAGGCGGCGTACGACCAGCTGAAGGCCGAGCTGGACTACCTCTCTGGTCCCGCCCGCACGGAGATCGCCATGAAGATCGCGGCTGCCCGCGAGGAGGGCGACCTGCGCGAGAACGGCGGGTACCACGCGGCCAAGGAGGAGCAGGGCAAGCAGGAGCTGCGCGTGCGCCAGCTCACGCAGCTCCTGGAGAACGCCAAGGTCGGCACGGCTCCCGCCGCGAGCGGCGAGGTCGCGCCGGGCACCCTCGTCACGATCGCCTTCGACGGCGACGAGGACGACACCCTGGAGTTCCTGCTGGCCTCCCGCGAGTACGCGTCCGACGACTTCGAGACCTACTCGCCGCAGTCCCCGCTGGGCGCGGGCGTGAACGGCAAGAAGGTCGGCGAGGACGCCCAGTACGAGCTGCCGAACGGCAAGAAGGCCACGGTCAGGATCCTGGCCGTCAAGCCCTTCAACGGCTGATCACCCCCGTACGCACACCCGCGCGCGAGCCCCCGCCGGACGAGGTTCCGGCGGGGGCTCGCGCGCGTCCCGCCGCACCGGCGTGCGGGGCGGCGTCAGTCCATGACCCGGTAGCCCGCCGCGTGCAGGGAACGGGCGACCTCCGCGCAGTGCTCGGGCCCCTTCGTCTCCAGTTGCAGCTCCACCTCGACCTCGGTCAGCCCCAGCCTCGGGTCCGTGCGCACGTGGCTGACGTCCAGCACGTTGGCGTCCACCGTCGACAGCACCGCCAGCAGCCCCGCCAGGGCCCCCGGCCGGTCCGCGACCCGCAGCCGCAGCGACAGGTAGCGGCCCGCCGCCGCCATGCCGTGGCGCAGGATCCGCTGGAGCAGCAGCGGGTCGACGTTGCCGCCCGACAGGACGGCCACCACCGGACCGCTCCCGTACAGCTCCGGCTCGCTCAGCAGGGCCGCCACCGTGCTGCACCCGGCCGGCTCCACGACCAGCTTGGCCCGCTCCAGGCAGAGCAGCAGCGCGCTGGACAGGGCGTCCTCGGACACGGTCCGTACGTCGTCCAGCAACTCCCCGATGATCGCGAAGGGGACGTCGCCGGGACGGCCGACCTTGATGCCGTCCGCCATCGTGTTCGGGTCGTCGATCGACACCGGGTGTCCGACCCGCAGCGAGGGCGGGTACGCGGCGGCGCCCGCCGCCTGCACGCCGATCACCTTCACGTCCGGGCGCAGCGCCTTGACCGCGATCGCGACGCCGGCCGCGAGCCCGCCACCGCCGATCCCGACGAGGATGGTGCGCACCTCGGGGCACTGCTCCAGGATCTCCAGGCCCACGGTGCCCTGGCCGGCGATGATGTCGCGGTGGTCGAAGGGGTGGATGAACACCGCGCCGGTGCGGTCGGCGTGTTCCTGGGCGGCGGCGAGGGTCTCGTCGACGACCTGGCCGTGCAGGCGCACCTCGGCGCCGTACTCCTGGGTGGCGGCCACCTTCGGCAGGGGGGCGCCGACCGGCATGAACACGGTGGAGCGGACCCCGAGCAGGGAGGAGGCCAGCGCCACGCCCTGGGCGTGGTTGCCGGCGCTGGCGGCCACGACCCCGGCGGCGCGCTGTTCGGGGCGCAGGCCCGCGATGCGCACGTACGCCCCGCGCAGCTTGAAGGAGCCGGTGCGCTGGAGGTTCTCGCACTTGAAGTGGACGGGGGAGCCCGTGAGGGCCGACAGGTGCCGGCTGCCCTCCATCGGCGTCACCCGGGACACGCCCGACAGCATCTTCTGGGCCCCCCGGACGTCGTCGAGGATGACCTGCGGAACGGGCACGGGCACGCGGTAGTTCATGCGGCCAGTCTCGCAGCCCGCGCGGCCCCCGGCTCAGGGACGGACGGGGGCCCGGCAGGGCGCCGGGCGTAAACCGGGGCGGCGTGCGCGGGCCGGGGCGGCGGCGGTGCGCGGGTGTCCCCGGGGCCGCGAAGGGGCTTGCGAGGGAAGCACGAGGGGCACACAAGCGGCGAAATCTCGCCATGCGGGACACTCCCCCGGCGCTCTCCGTTTCCGGCCGTATCAGTTGTCAAACGCGGCGTACGAGCCGCCGCACGGCCGCGTACTCTGTCCCCCATCCCTGTCGGCCCCATGCGAAGAGAGCCCACGGCCATGCCCTCGATCCCGGCCAGTTCCGACCTGCCCACGGCGGCCGAAGCGCCCGCCGGAGCCGGACTCCTCGACGCGCTCCAGCACCAGGTGGCCGTCTTCGCCCGCCGGGCCGAGCAGACCCGCCTGGGCGGCGTCGGCCAGGCCCGCAACTCGATGGACCGGGCCGCCTACCTGCTGCTGAACCGGCTCGACCTGGAAGGCCCGATGGGGGTGAAGGCCCTCGCGGGCGGGATGGGCATCGACTCGTCCACCGTGACCCGCCAGGTCGCCCCGCTCGTCGACAGCGGCCTGGTCAAGCGGACCTCGCACCCCGAGGACGGCCGGGCCGTGGTGCTCGCGCTGTCCCCGCGCGGGCTGGCCCGCCTGGAGGAGGTCCGCTCCTCGCGGCGGGAGCTGATGGCCCGGGTGACGGAGGGCTGGGCGGAGGAGGAGCGCGAGGTGTTCACCGCGCTGCTGACCCGTTTCAACGGCTCCCTGTCGGAGCTGATGTCCGCCGCCTCCGAGGGCGGCCCGGCCTCCTGACCCGGCGGGGCCCCGGCCCGGCGGACCCGACGCGCCTGGTCCTGCCGCCCCCGACGCGCCGGATCCGGCCGTGTCCGACCCCTTGACCGGGGTGGTGGCACCGGCCCCACCATGTGTGCTGTGGACCGGCGTTCGGGGCGGGATGCGGAGTTCGAGGCCTTCGTCGCGGGCGCGGCGGGGCGGCTGCTGCACGTCGCCGCGCTGCTGACGGCCGAGCCCCCGGACGCGGCGCCCGCCGCCCGGCGGATCCTCGCCGGCGCGCTGGCCCGTACGTACGCCCACTGGGCGCGGCTGCGCGACGACGACCCGTACGACCACACCCGCGCCGAGCTGTGCGCCGTGTACGCCCGTACCGCCCGTCGGCTCCCCACGGGCGTGGGGGTCCTGGCGCCGCTGGGACCGCTGGAGCGGCTGGTGCTGGTGATGCGGATCTACGAGGGCGTCGCCGAGGAGGTCACGGCCGCGCAGCTGGGGCTTCCCCCGGAGCGGGTGGAGGCCGTCTGCAACCGGGCGGTGGCGATCCTGCGCGACGCGGCGGCGGAGGCGGCATGAGCCCCCTGGACCGCAAGGAGACGCAGGTCAGGCAGCTGCTGGAGGGTCCGCACCCGGCGGTCCCGGCCGGTCTGGCCGCGGCGGCCCGCACGCACGGCAGACGGCTGCTGCGCCGCCGGCGCGCCCTGCGCCGGTTCGGGTGGGCTCTGCTGTGGGCGGCGGCGGTGGCCTTCACGGTGTGGGCGGCGCTGACCCGGCCCTGGTTGGTCCCGCCCAGCGACGTGTCGCCGCCCCTGCAGGGCTGGTAGCCCCGCGGGGACGGCGGTCGGGGTCTCAGCCGAGGGCCCGGACGAGGTCCGCGACGAGGTCGTCGGCGTTCTCGATGCCGACGGAGACGCGGATCAGGTCCGCGGGGACCTCAAGGGCCGAGCCGGCCACCGAGGCGTGGGTCATCCGGCCCGGGTGCTCGATGAGGGACTCGACGCCGCCGAGGGACTCGGCCAGCGTGAAGATCTTCGTGCGGCCGCAGACCGCCACGGCCTCCTCCTCGCCGCCGGCGACCTGGAAGGAGACCATGCCGCCGAAGTTGCGCATCTGCTTGGCGGCGATCTCGTGGCCCGGGTGCTCGGGCAGGCCCGGGTAGAGGACCTTGGTGACCTTCGGGTGGCGCACCAGCGCCTCCACGACCTTCGCCGCGTTCTCGGCGTGCCGGTCCATGCGCACGGCCAGCGTCTTGATGCCGCGCAGCACGACCCAGGAGTCGAAGGGCCCGGCGACCGCGCCCATCGCGTTCTGGTGGTAGGCCAGCTCCTCGCCGAGGGCCTCGTCGGCCGTGACCAGGGCGCCGCCGACGACGTCGGAGTGGCCGCCCATGTACTTGGTCAGCGAGTGCACGACCACGTCGGCGCCGAGCGCCAGCGGCTGCTGGAGGTAGGGGGAGGCGAAGGTGTTGTCGACGACCAGCTTCGCGCCGGCCTCGCGCGCGATCTGGGCGGTCATCGCGATGTCGGTGATGCCCAGCAGCGGGTTCGAGGGGGTCTCGACCCAGATGACCTTGGTCTTCGGGGTGATGGCCGCGCGCACCGAGTCCGCGTCGGAGGTGTCGGCCACCGACCACTCCACGCCCCAGCGGGAGACGACCTTCGCGAAGAGGCGGAACGTGCCGCCGTAGGCGTCGTTGGGGATGACCACGTGGTCGCCCGGGGAGAGCAGCGTACGCAGCAGGCAGTCCTCGGCGGCGAGGCCGGACGCGAAGGCGAGGCCGCGCCGGCCGCCCTCCAGCGCCGCGAGGTTCTCCTCCAGCGCGGTACGGGTCGGGTTGGCGCTGCGGCTGTACTCGTAGCCGCCGCGCAGTCCGCCCACGCCGTCCTGCTTGTACGTGGACACCTGGTAGATGGGCGGTACGACCGCGCCGGTCTGCGGGTCCGCCGTGTTGCCCGCGTGGATCGCGCGGGTCTCGAAGCTCTGGTGCTCGTGGCTGTCGTCGCTCATGAGGCGATGCTATGCCCCGTCCGCCCCACGGTCCTCTCCTGGCCTCACCTGGCGCCGACCGGGCGCCGGCCGGGCGCTGACCTGGCTCCGACCGGGCGCTGACCTGCACCCGCTCGCCATTCCGCCGCCCGGTCTGGTTCGCTTGGCGGTATGCAGATTATCTGGGTCCTGATGGGGCTGGCCCTGGCCACCGCCGTGTTCTTCTCGTTCCGACGGGCCAGGGGCGGCGGCCTGACCCTGGTCGCACCGGGAAGCCCCGACGCCGCCGACCCCGCGGACTACGGGTTCGCCCGCGAGGAGGACCTGGACATCCGGGTGCCCGGACCCGACCCCGACCTGATGGACGCTCTGGAGAACATCCAGCGCACCGGTCACTGGCGGGCCGCCTCCGCCCTCCTCGCCGGCACCCCGAAGGACGGCGAGCGGCGCTGGCAGCGCGTGCAGGCCTTCGGCGGCGCGGCGGCACTGGACCTGGCGCGGCGGCCCGGCGAGGGCGCCCAGTGGCTGAAGGCCTGGCGGCTGGAGGCGGAGAAGGACGCGGGCGGCGCGCAGGTCCACGCGGAGCTGCTGGTGCAGCAGGCGTGGCGGTCTTCGGGCGGGGTGGGCGCCCAGGACCACCGGATCATCCTGGAGGAGGCCCGCGAGGCCTGCCGCAAGGCCTCGCTGCTGGCGCCCGGCGACCCGGTCCCCGTCATCACGGAACTCGCCGTCGCGCGGGGGCTGGGGTACTCGGAGGCGGAGTTCGACGCCCTGTGGGCCCGGGTGATCGACGTGGCGCCGGCGCACATGGGCGCGCACCTGGCCGCGCTGCACTACTGGTGCGAGAAGTGGCACGGCTCCCGGGACAAGGCCGACGCGTTCGCGCAGACGGCCGCGGCCCGCGCCCCGCAGGGCTCGCTGCTCGCGGCGCTGCCGCTGTTCTCGGTGTACGAGAACATGCCCGACACGGTCCTGGTGAGCGACTTCGGGAAGACCGCGGTCGTCTCGCGGGCCCTGGAGGGCGCCCTGTACGCGGTGCACCAGGCGCGGCAGGACGACCCGATGCTGGCGCACGTACGGCACCTGCTGCTGTGGTTCCTGGTGGGCGCGGGCCGCTGGGCGGAGGCCATGGAACAGGTCCGGCACGTCGACGGCTACGTCGGCGCCCTCCCCTGGTCGGCCACGGACGAGCCGGCGGCCGCGTACGCGGTGGCCAGGGCGATGGCGGTGGCCGGCTACGAGGCCAACGGCGGCTCCCCGGCGACGCTGCCGCACTGACCTCGACGGCGGGGGCGGCGGGGGCGGCGGGCGCACGTCCCCGAGCGCCCCTCCGCCGCGGATACCGGTACCCCCGCTCCCGGCACGTCGGCGCCGGGCCATAAGGTGCGCGTAAACATTGCACCATGTGCGCGTCAAAAACCGCACCATCCCGTGGGGGGACCCCAACCATATGGGCGCTTCGCTGCGCGCTCTGCGCGCCCTCGTCCTGCTCGCAGGCTTCTACCTGCTCAGCGTCGTCCTGCTCGCCCTCCTCGGGCTCGCCGACTGGGCCGCCTTCTCCTGGCTCCACGGCGCGGTCGCCGGCAAGATCGTCATCGGCACGGTGGTCCTCGCCATCCCGATCGTCCGCGGCATGTTCATGCTCCGCACCCCCAAGGCCGACCCCATACCCGGCGTCCGCGTCACCGAGGCCGGGGAACCCGTCCTGTGGCGGGCCGTACGCGAGACGGCCGACCAGGTCGGCACCCGCGCCCCCGACGAGATCGTGCTGATCGACGAGGTCAACGCGGCCGTCTCCGAGGACTCCCGGCTGCTCGGCCTGCTGCCCGGCACCCGCCGCCTCTACCTCGGCCTGCCCCTGATGACGGGCCTGGACGAGATGCAGCTGCGCGCCGTCCTCGCCCACGAGATGGGCCACTACGCCAACCTCGACACCCGCCTCACCCCGCTCATCGCCCGCGGCCGCGCGCAGCTCGTGCGCACCATCCGGCACTTCCACGACCGCGCGGACAACACCGAGGCCAAGGAGCGCGCCAAGCAGGAGAAGCGCGCCGAGAAGCGGATCGCCAAGGGCAAGAAGGCCAAGGAGATCGACACCGACGGCGCGGGCTTCTCGTACCGCGCGATGGCGGCGGTCTACACCGGGTACGCCCACTTCTACATGCGCGCCACCCTCTCCTCCTCCCGCCGCCAGGAACTGGCCGCCGACCTCGCCTCCGTCCGCATCGCCGGCCGCGACTCCGCCGCCTCCGCGCTGCGCCAGCTGAACGCCCTCGACTCGGCGCACGGCTTCTACATGAGCTCGTACGCCACCCTCGGCGTCGGCGCCGGCCTGCTGCCGGTCCCCGGCCAGGTCTTCGGCGGACTGGGCCGGCTGCTCGACGCCCGCCCCGGCGAGCTGGAGAAGCTGCGCCAGGACCTGTCCACCGAGCCCGCCTCCCCGTACGACTCCCACCCCGCGCTCGCCGAGCGCGTGGCCCGCATCGAGGCCCTGCCCGACGACGGCCGGGCCGGCCAGGCGGTCCGCCCGGCGCTGGAGCTGCTCGCCTCCCCGCAGGAGGCGCTGGCCGCGCTGGAGCAGGTCGTCCTCACCCCGGAGGCGCTCGCGCTGACCCGCGTGGACTGGGACGAGCTCGTCCACCGGTCGATGACCACCTACGCCGGCCGGGGCGCGGAAGAGGTCCGCGAGGCCCTCACCGCCGAGGGCGCCGGCCCGGGCCTCGCCGAGGCGCTGGACGCGATCGACGCCGACCCGGCGGTGCGCTGGCGGCTCGCCGAGCGCTTCCCGAAGTCCGAGGAGGCGGCGGCCGCGACCGGCCGCACCGCCCGCGAGTTCGCCCGGCCGGTCGTGCGGCGGGCCCTCGCCCAGCTGGTCACCGTCGAGCTGCTGGCGCGCGGCGCCGCCCGCTGGGAGCTGTCCTGGTCGGAGTCGGCCGCCCTGTCCTACCCCGTTCCCGGATTCGAGGACGAGCTCGGCCCCGCGCTGGACGCGGCCGTCGCCGACCTGCCCGACACCGAACTCCTGCGGAAGCTGGTGCTCGCGCCGTGACCCTCGTACTCGTCTTCGCCGGCGTCCTGCTGCTGGCCGTCGCCTGCTGGGTCCTGCGCGGGGTGTACCTCATCCGCAAGGCCAAGCGCCTGGAGGCCGAGATCGGCACCCTCAACGCCGCGACGGAAGCCGTCGAGGCCGACGAGGAAGCCCGCAAGGCCGCCGCCGTCGTCGCGCTCGGCTTCGTCGCCGAGGCCGACCTCGACACCGAGAACCCGGCGCCGGTCCCGGCCGGGCGGACCGCCGTCCTGGAGGCCGTCCGCTCCGGCGACTGGGAGGCGGCCGCCGCGTACGTCGAGGCCGCCGGGCAGGACTGGCAGGAGCGGCTGGAGCGGGTGCGCCCGCTGGCCGAGGTGGCCGCCGAGGACGACGCGTGGCTGCTGGCCTGGCGCGCGGCCCGGCCGCAGGACGCCACGGCGGCCCTCGTCCACGCCGACACCAGCGTGATGGTCGCCTGGAACGTACGCGGCAGCCAGTCCGGCAGCCGCACCACCCAGGAGCAGTTCCGCCTCTTCCACCAGCTGCTGACCAAGGCCCAGGCCGACGCGCACGAGGCGCAGCGGCTCGCCGGCCCCGCCGACCCCTGCCCGTACGTCGTCGAGCAGGCCGTCGGCATGGGCCTGGGCTACTCGCACGAGCGCTACCGGGAGCTGTGGGCGCGGATCACCGAGCGCGCCCCGCGGCTGCTGTGGGCGCACGTCGCGGGCCTGCAGTACTGGTGCGCGAAGTGGCGCGGCTCGCACGAGCTGGCCATGGCCTTCGCCCGCGAGTCGGCGGCCGCCGGGAAGCCGGGCGACCTGCTGACCCTGCTCCCCCTGATGGCGTACTTCGAGCAGGAGACGCACGAGGAGGACCTGCTGCCGGAGACGTACTACAAGGAGCCGGAGGTCGTCGCCGCGGCCGACGCGGCACTCGCGGACCTGGCCGCCGCCGGCAACGAGCACCCCGGTACCCCGCGGATGCGGCACATGCTGGCCTACCTGCTGTTCTGGCAGGACCGGGACGCGGAGGCGGTCGAGCAGTTCCGCCACGTGGACGGGCACATCGGCGCCGTGCCGTGGACGTACGCCGGGGAGCCGAAGCGGCGCTACCTGTACGCCCGGGACTGGGCGGTGAACGTGACCACGCCGGACGCGTGACCGGCGGCGGCCGCCGAGGGGGGGCGGGCGGGGAGGGAATCCCCGCCCGCCCCCGGCCGTTGTCCCTCCCACAAGGAGGGAATCCATGTTCTCGTACCGCCGCACGCCCGAGCTCCCCACCCGCGAGGAGGCCCTGAAGGGCCGCGCCGAAGCGCCGTTCGCGCTGCCCGAGCGCCACACCGTCCTCGGCAACCCCCTGTCCGGCCCCTACCCGGAGGGCCTGGAGGTCGCCGACTTCGGCCTGGGCTGCTTCTGGGGCGCCGAGCGCAAGTTCTGGCAGACCCCCGGAGTGTGGACCACCCTGGCCGGCTACCAGGGCGGCTTCACCGAGAACCCGCTGTACGAGGAGGTGTGCTCCGGCCAGACCGGCCACACCGAGGTCGTCCGCGTGGTCTTCGACCCCGCGCAGGTGTCCTACGAGACCCTGCTCAAGCTCTTCTGGGAGTCCCACGACCCCACCCAGGGCTTCCGCCAGGGCAACGACGTCGGCACCCAGTACCGCTCGGCCGTCTACACCCACTCCCCCGCCCACCAGGCGGCCGCCGAGGCCTCTCGCGACGCCTACCAGCGCGTCCTGACGTCCGCGGGCCACGGCACCATCACCACCGCCGTCCTCCCGGCGTCGGACCGCCCCTTCTGGCCGGCGGAGCCGTACCACCAGCAGTACCTCGACAAGAACCCCGGCGGCTACTGCGGCATCGGCGGCACGGGCGTCTCCTGCCCCATCGGCGTGGCCCCGGCGGAATAGGGGCACCGGCCCGGCCCCGGCTTGACCTTGTCACTGGCGGCAGGGTTGTTGGCTCGGGGCATGGAGAAGAACAGCGGGAGCAGGCAGCAGCGGGTCGTCCTCGTCACCGGTGGGGGGACCGGGATCGGGCGGGCCACGGCCCGGGCCTTCGCGGACGCCGGGGAGCGGGTCGTGATCGTCGGGCGGCGGGGCGGGGTGCTCGACGCGGCCGCCGAGGGGTTCCCCGGCATCCGGCCCCTCGTCGCCGACGTGAGCGCCCCCGGCGGGCCCGAGCTGATCGTGGAGCGGGTCCTCGCCGAGCACGGCCGGCTCGACGTGCTGGTGAACAACGCCGGGATCGTGCGCGCCGGCGCCCTCGGCGGGGTGAGCGGCGACGGCATCGCCGCGCAGCTGGCGACCAACCTCGTCGCCCCGGTGCTGCTCACCCAGGCCGCCCTGCCGGCGCTGGAAGCCGCCGGGGCGGGGGTCGTCGTCAACGTCAGCACCGCCGTCGGGCAGCGGGGCTGGCCCGGCGTCTCCGTCTACGCCGCCACCAAGGCCGCCCTCGACACCCTCACCCGCAGCTGGGCCGTGGAGCTCGCCCCGCGCGGCGTCCGGGTCGTCGGCGTCGCGCCCGGCGCGGTGGACACACCGATCGGCGAGCACCAGGGGCTCAGCCCCGAGCGGGCAGCCCAGGTGCGGGCGTGGCAGCTGGCGCGCACCCCGATGGGGCGGGTCGGGCGGCCGGAGGAGGTCGCCTGGGCGGTGTGCCGGCTCGCCGACCCGGCCGCCTCGTTCCTGACCGGGGCCGTGGTCCCCGTGGACGGCGGCGCGGCGGTGGCCTGAGAGCATGGCCGCATGCTGATCGGGGAACTCGCCTGCGCCACCGGGACGACGGCCCGCGCCCTGCGCCACTACGAGCAGGCGGGGCTGATCTCCTCCGAGCGGGCGCCGAACGGCTACCGGGTCTACGAGGAGCGGGCCGTCGTACGGGTCCGCAACATCCGGGTGCTGCTGGAGGCGGGGCTCACCCTGGAGGACGTACGGGTGTTCGCGCCGTGCCTGGACGGGGACGTGGCCGCCGGGCCGCCGTCGGCCGGGGGGCTGGCGGTGGCCCGGGAGCGGCTGGCCGTCCTGGAGGCCCGGATCGCCGCGCAGACGGCGGCCCGGGAGCGGCTGCGGGAGGCGTTGGAGCGGGCGGGTCAGATCGTCGAGGCGTCGATGACGAAGCGGTAGCGGACGTCGCTCGACAGGACGCGCTCGTAGGCGTCGTTGACGTCCTCGGCGCGGATCACCTCGATGTCCGCGCCCAGGCCGTGCTCCGCGCAGAAGTCCAGCATCTCCTGCGTCTCGGCGATGCCGCCGATCATCGACCCGGCGAGGGTCTTGTTGCCGCCGATGACGGAGAACAGGTTCAGCTCCACCGGCTCCTCCGGGGCGCCCACGTTCACGAGCGCCCCGCCGACCCGCAGCAGGGACAGGTACCGGTCCAGGCCCAGCGGCGCGGACACGGTGGAGACGATCAGGTCGAAGCGGCCCTTGAGCTCCTCGAAGGTGGCCTCGTCGCTCGTCGCGTAGTAGTGGGAGGCGCCCAGCCGCAGGCCGTCGTCCTTCTTGCGCAGCGACTGCGACAGGACGGTCACCTCCGCGCCGAGCGCGGCGGCGATCTTCACGCCGACGTGGCCCAGCCCGCCGAGGCCGACGACCGCGACCTTCTTGCCCGGGCCCGCCTGCCAGTGCTTCAGCGGCGCGTACAGGGTGATGCCGGCGCACAGCAGCGGCGCGGCGACGTCGAGGGACAGGCCGTCGGGGATGCGGACGGCGTACTTCTCGTCGACGACGAGGTGCGTGGAGTAACCGCCGTACGTGGGATCGCCGTTGCGGTCGAGGGCGTTGTACGTGCCGGTCATCCCCTGGACGCAGTGCTGCTCCTGCCCGGCCAGGCAGTACTCGCACTCGCGGCAGGAGTCGACCATGCAGCCGACGCCGATCCGGTCGCCGACCGCGAACCTCGTGACGCCGGGGCCGGTCTCGGCGACGACACCGGCGATCTCGTGGCCGGGGACCATCGGGAAGATCCCCTCGCCCCAGCCGTCGCGGGCCTGGTGGATGTCGGAGTGGCAGATGCCGGCGTACTTGATCTCGATCAGTACGTCGTGCTCGCCGACCGGACGGCGCGGGACCGTGATGCGCTCCAGCGGGGCCTTGGGGGCGGGGGCGGCGTAGGCGGCGGCCTGGGTGACGGACATGGGGTGCTCTCCTCGGACGAGGACGCCTGGGGGGCCGTACCGCGGGGTGCTGCGGGCGGGCCGAGGCGTCCGTTCTGCGACGTCCCCCACGATGCCCCTCCCGGCGCGGCCCACCCAGCCCCCTGCCGAACCTAGGACTGGCGGACCTACCCCTGACGGGGTCAGGCTGAGCCCCGCGCCGGGCGCGCGTCCCGGGGATACTTGCGGTATGGACCAGCTTGATCAGCGCGCCGAACTCGGGGACTTCCTGCGCAGCTGCCGCGCCCGGCTGCGGCCCGCGGACGTGGGCCTGCCCGACCACGGGCGGCGCCGCAGGGTCCCGGGCCTGCGCCGCGAGGAGCTGGCCCAGCTGGCCGGGGTCTCGGTGGCCTACTACACGCGCCTGGAGCAGGGGCACGGGCAGAACGTGTCGGCGGAGGTGCTGGACGCCATCGCGCGGGCCCTGCGCCTGAGCGGCACCGAGTCGGCGCACCTGAACCACCTGGCGAGCCCGCGCACCCGGCGCTCGGGCGGGCGCACCGCCCGCCCCCAGCAGGTCCGCCCGGCGCTGCGCACGCTGCTGGCGGCGATGGAGGGCGTACCGGCCTACCTGGTCGGGCGGCGCCAGGACGTGATCGGCTGGAACCCGCTGGCCGCGGCCGTCTTCGGGGACTTCGGGGCGCTGCCGCCGGCGGAGCGGAACCTGGTGCGGCTGGTGTTCCTGGACCCGGCGACGGCCGAGCTGTACGCGGACTGGGAGTGCCGGGCCTGCGAGGTGGTCAGCAACCTGCGCCTGTACGCGGGCCAGCACCCGGACGACGAGCGGCTGTCGGCGCTGGTCGGGGAGCTGTCCGTGAAGAACGAGGAGTTCCGGCGGCTGTGGGCGGCGCACACGGTGGCCGACAAGACGCACGGGGTGAAGCGGCTGCGGCACCCGATCGTGGGTGAGCTGGAGCTGGTCTTCGAGACGCTGACGCTGCCCGACGACCCGGCGCAGTGCCTGGTGACCTACCACGCCGAGCCGGGCTCGCCCTCGGCGGACGCCCTGCGCCTGCTGTCGTCCTGGACGGCGCCGCCGGTGGCCCCGCCGTCACCGCAGCGAGCCGCCGGGGAACCCGCGTAGGGAAGCGGAGGGGTCAGAGCTTGAGCTGGAAGAGGCCCGCACCGCGTTCGCGCCGGTAGCCGAGGGACTCGTTCACCGCGAGCATGGGGGCGTTCTCGTCGGCCACGGTGGTGCCGATCCAGCACAGTCCCGGGAGGTGCCGGGCGGCGTACGCCTCCATGCGCAGCTTCACCGCGCGGCCCAGGCCGTGGCCCCGGTGGGCGGGCACGACGACGGTGTCGTACTGGAGGGCGCGCGGGCCCGCCGGATCCGGCAGCACCAGCACGGTGTACGCGGCCACCTCCCCGGCGGGGGTGACCGCCGCGGCCATCGCGATCTCGCCGCCCCGGTCCAGGACCAGTCGCTGCGCGCGGTGCACCCGTTCGACGGTCCAGGGCTGGAAGGTCTCCTCGCTGTCCCCGCTCGGGGCGTCCTCCATCGCCCCGTGGGCGACGGCGACGGCCGGGGCCCACGCGTCGGGCACCAGGCCGGGCCAGACGTGGAAGGCGTAGCCGGGGGTGGCGGGGAGGGGCGGCGGGCCGTCGGCGCCGAGGTCCCGTACGTACCAGCCCATGGGGAGCACGTTCTCGAAGCCGAGGGACTCCGCGAAGGCCTGGCCGGGGCCGCCGAGGTCGGTGACGGTGGCGACGGAGGTGCGGCCCTGGTCGAGGAGCTCACGGCGGACCCGCTGCCACAGGGCCGTGCCCACCGCGCGCCGGCGCGCGTCGGGCCGTACGGTCAGCTCGTCGAGGAACGCGGTGTGGGTGTTGCCGTCCTCGGTGAACAGGAGCAGGGCGGCCTGCCCCGTGCCGTCCTCGGCCGTCCAGTGCCGCATCCGGCCGCGCGAGGGCGGGACGCGCAGCCGTCCGACGGCCTCCGTCCGCGAGGGGGCGGGTACGGCGGGCAGTGCGGCGGCGTCGGCGGCGTGGGCGGCGACCTGGACGGCCCACCAGGCGTCGGCCTCGGCGTCGGTCGGGGGCACGGACAGAGAGTTGATCTTCGTCATGGCAGGACTGTAGGGGCCCCGTCGGCCGAACGGGCCGTTCGCGGGGGTGGGTTCGCGGGTGTCCCCTTCAACGCCGGAAGGCGGGGCGCCCTTTCGGGTGCCCCGCCTTCCGTCCGTACCGCTGCCGTACCGCCGGCGTGGCGTCAGGCCGACGGGCCGGCCTTCCACTCGGCCCACGACATGTTCCAGCCGTTGAGGCCGTTGTCCGGCTTGATGGTCTTGTCCGGGGAGTTCACCACGGTGACGACGTCGCCGATGAGCGAGTTGTCGAAGAACCAGGCGCCGGGCTGGTTCGGGTCGTTGGCGCCCTGGGCGTCGTTCAGGCCGACACAGCCGTGGCTGGTGTTGACCTTGCCGAAGATCGAGTCGGCACCCCAGTAGTTGCCGTGGATGAAGGTGCCGGACGTGGACAGCCGCATCGCGTGCGGGACGTCCTTGATGTCGTACTCGCCCTTGCCCTCGCTGTTCTTGAAGCCCACGGTCGAACCGTCCATGCGGGTCTCCTTGAACTTCTCGGAGATCACCATCTGGCCGTTGTACGTGGGGTTCTCGGGAGAACCGGCGGAGATCGGGATGGTCTTGAGGACCTGTCCGTCACGGGTGACCGTCATCGTCTTGGCCTTCACGTCGACGGTGGAGACCTGGCTCCGGCCGATCTTGAAGGTGACGGTCTTGTTCTGCGCGCCGACGATGCCGGGCGCGCCCTGGACGCCCTGGAGGGCGAGCTTCAGGGTGACGGTGGAGTTCGCCTGCCAGTACTGCTCCGGGCGGAAGTCCAGGCGCTGGTTGCCGAACCAGTGGCCGACGACCTCCTGGCCGCTGCTGGAGGTGACGCTGATGGCCGCCTGGACGGCCTTCTGGTCCTTGATCGGCTTGTTGAAGGTGATCGAGACCGGCATGCCCACGCCGACCGTCTCGCCCTCCTCCGGCACGAAGGAGCCGACGAAGCTGTTCTCCGGGGAGAGGGTGGTGAAGGAGGCGTTCTCGTGGGCCTCGCGGCCGGCCTCGTCCTTCGCGGTCGCCGCGAGGGCGTACTTGGTGGAGCGCTTCAGCGCGGCGTCCGGCTTCCAGCTCTTGCCGTCGGCGGCGATCTTGCCCGCGACGGCCGTGCCGTCCGAGCTCTTCAGCTCGACCTTGGTCAGGGTGCCGTCGCTGACCGCGACGTTGGTGCCGTCGTTCAGCGGGACGTTGGTGGAGCCGTCCTTGGGCGTGATGGCTATTCGGGCCTTGGAGGCGTCCTTGGCCGCCGCCGCGTCGACCTCCGCCTGGGACTTGCCCGCGTCCGAGCTGCCCTGGGACTTGTCGCCGCCCCCGTCATTGCAGGCCGAGAGCATCAGTACCCCACCGAGCACGGCGGACACGGCCACCAGGGACCTTCTCCGCCGCATGCTGTACGTCCTCACACGTCACTCCATCGTTGCCGTGAAACCCCGGGCTGCGATCCCGGGACCGGGCCGGGCAGGGGGCGGCGCCCCCTGCCCGTCCTGACAACGCGTTAACGACGCGGTTCGGTTCCACATTCCGTTCGAATGTGTGCAACCCCACGGTCAGGCGTTGTCGGCCCCTTCTTCGAAACCACCATCTTCCTCGTCGAGGTCCCACTCCAGGGACTCGGGGTCGTATTCGACCGGCTCGCTGCTCCAGGAGGCCTGCGCCAGCTCGACTCCGGTCAGCTCCGCGACCAGGTCGGTGGGGTCGACGAGGTAGGCCAGGGCCTCCGATTCGTCCTCCCTCACCGCCGACTCCGCGTGCGCGCGCTCCTCGTCCGGCATGAACTCGTCGGCCTTGATGTGCGCGAGCGCGGCGCCGATGAGGGCGTCGGAGTCCGACACCTCCAGCACCAAATCCACCCGAAGCCGTACGTATCGTGATTCATCAGAAGGGTTCATACGACGGAGAGTAAGCCCGCGACAGCCTCGACTTTCCCGCGACCCGCCCCTTTCACTAGCATCTGCGCACACGGCCAATTCGCTGCTTCCGCAAGGGGGATCGCACCGTGTCCGCACGTCGACCTCTGCTCACCGCCCTCGGGGCGACCACCCTCCTCGCCGCCCTCTGGTTCGTCCCGTCGGCGAACGCCACCGCCCCCGGCCTGTCGGGCACCTCCGGCGCGCCCGCCGCCGCCAACACCGGAACCGTCTCGGACACCGCCGCGGACGACGCCGACGACGGCGACGGCGACGACACCTCCGGCACCGGTACGGGGACCATCGCCGGCGCCACCGACGAGCGGCCGGCCGGCATCACCGTCCTGTCGCTCGCCGACACCGGCAGCATCGACACCACCCCCTACGTGCTGGGCGGCACCCTCTGCCTCGGCCTCGGCGCGGGCTTCGTGGCCTTCTCCGTACGCCGCTCCCGCAGCCTCTAGGACGGCGGAAGGGCCGCACCCCCGAGGGGTGCGGCCCTTCTCCTGTTCGCGCCCCGGATCAGGCGAGGGGACCGGTCACCGGCTCCACGGCCGCGACGAGCCCGCCCGCGCGCACGAAGGCGTCGGCGGCGGCCAGGTCCGGCGCGAGGAAGCGGTCCGGCCCGGGACCCTCCACGCCCGCCGCCCGCGTCGCGGCGATCGCGGCCTGGCTGGCCGGCGCCGGGGTGAGCCCGTGCCGCAGCTCGATGGCCCGGGTGGCCGCGTACAGCTCGATGGCGATGATCCGCGTCAGGTTGTCGACCGCGGTACGCAGCTTGCGCGCCGCCGACCAGCCCATCGAGACGTGGTCCTCCTGCATGGCGGAGGACGGGATCGAGTCGGCCGAGGCCGGTACGGCGAGCCGCTTCATCTCGCTGACCAGCGCGGCCTGCGTGTACTGGGCGATCATCAGACCGGAGTCGACACCGGCGTCGTCCGCGAGGAACGGCGGCAGGCCGTGGCTGCGGTTCTTGTCCAGCAGGCGGTCGGTACGCCGCTCGGCGATGGAGCCGAGGTCGGCGGCGGCGATGGCCAGGAAGTCCAGCACGTACGCCACGGGCGCGCCGTGGAAGTTGCCGTTGGACTCCACCCGGCCGTCGGGCAGCACGACCGGGTTGTCGACGGCCGCGGCCAGCTCGCGCGAGGCGACGAGCGAGGCGTGCGCCATGGTGTCACGGCCCGCGCCGGCGACCTGCGGGGCGCAGCGCACCGAGTACGCGTCCTGCACGCGCGGCGCGGACTCCTCCTGGAAGTGCCCGGTGAGCCCGGACCCCTTGAGCACGGCGGCCATGTTGGCGGCGGAGGCGCCCTGCCCGGGGTGCGGGCGGATGGCGTGCAGCTCGGGCGCCAGCACCTTCTCGGTGCCGAGCAGCGCCTCCAGCGTCAGCGCGGCCGTGATGTCGGCGGACTTGTACAGCGTGTCGAGGTCGGCGAGGGCCATCACCAGCATGCCGAGCATGCCGTCGGTGCCGTTGAGGAGGGCGAGGCCCTCCTTCTCCCGGAGCTCGACGGGCTCGATGCCGTGCTCGGCGAGCAGCTCGCCGGCGGGCCGGACGGTGCCGTCGGGGCCCTCGGCGTCGCCCTCGCCCATGAGCGCGAGGGCGCAGTGGGAGAGCGGCGCGAGGTCGCCGGAGCAGCCGAGGGAACCGTACTCGTGCACGACGGGGGTGATCCCGGCGTTGAGCAGGTCGGCCATGGTCTGCGCGACCGAGGGCCGCACGCCGGTGTGCCCGGAGGCCACCGTCTTCAGACGCAGGAACATCAGGGCGCGCACGACCTCCCGCTCGACGCGCGGACCCATGCCGGCGGCGTGCGAACGGACGATGTTGCGCTGGAGCTGCGCGCGCAGCTCGGGGCTGATGTGCCGGGAGGCGAGTGCCCCGAAGCCGGTGGAGACCCCGTAGACGGGCTCGGGCTTGGCGGCGAGCGCGTCGACGATCTCACGAGCACGGCCGAGCGCTTCCAGCGCCTCGGCGGACAGCTCGATCCGCGCGTTGCCGCGGGCGACGGCGATGACGTCCTCGGCGGTGGTCCCGGACGTCCCCACCACGACAGTGTGCATATCCATATTCAGCACCCTACGGACTGAATCCCTTCATGTCACTAGCCCCGTACGTCACGATCAGGACCGTCGACGAACCCTTACGGCACGCGGACCCCGACCGGTGCCGGCCGGCCGGCCCCTCACTGCCGCCCCCGGAACCGGCGCCGCTCCCCCCGGCCCTCGCGGGCTGCCGCGGCGTCGGCCAGGCGGACCACCGCCGTGTCGCGGCCCGCGACCACCGGCTCCGCCGATCGCGCCGCCTTCGCCTTGTACTGCGCCGCGTCGGCCAGGCGGAACAGCCGCCGGGAGGACTTCACCGGCCCGATGGGGTCGCCCGTGGAGGCCACCCCGCACGCCACGCCCTCGCCCAGCTCCAGCTCGGCGGCCCGTACGCACACCTCCCCCGTCACCCGGACCACCTCGTCCGCCGACGGCCCCGCGCTGACCAGGCAGAACTCGTCCCCGCCCAGCCGTGCGACCAGCGCCCCCGGCAGCATCGCCCCGCACAGGCTCAGCACCGAGCCGAACCGCTCCAGCAGCCGGTCGCCCGTCGCGTGCCCCAGGGTGTCGTTGACGCGCTTGAGGCCGTTCAGGTCGCAGACCACCAGGCTCACCACCGTCCCGCTGCGCCGGTGCTCCTCCAGCGCCTCGTCGAGCCGCATGTCCACGGCCCGCCGGTTGGCCAGGCCGGTCAGCGGGTCCGTGAAGGCGAGGCGGCGGGCCTCCTCCAGGCGCTCGTTCTGCGCGAGCCCCGCGGCCACCACCGCCGCCAGTACCGCCGCGAACTCCGCGTCGTCCTCGTCGAAGTCCGCCATCCCCTCGTCCCGGGCCACGTACAGCTCGCCCCACGCCCGCCCGCTGAGCACGATCGGCGCCACCACGCAGGTACCGCGTCCGCGTCGGCGCAGGGCGTCCCCGCGCCGCCCGGGGCGGTCGCCGACGGCGCTCTCGACCCAGGCGTGGGGGCCCGCGCCGCCCGCCCAGCGCTCGTGCAGGAACTCGGTGATCTCGGGGAAGTCGTGCACGGGGTAGGACTCGTCCTCGGGGAACTCCTCCTCCCCGGCCCGCCGCTCGCCCTCGTTCACCAGGACCCGCAGCAGCCCCCGCTCGCGCTCCCAGGCCGAGATCGCGGCGAACGAGCCGTCCATCGCCAGGCGGGCGCCCCGCGCCGCCGCCCGGATGCTGTCCCGTGGTGCGCAGGCCGCCGCCATGGCCTGCGCGAGTGCCACGACGGCCCGCAGCCGCCCGTCAACTCCCATCACCCCAGATTAGGGAGTTTTATCCGATTTAGTGACAGCAGGGCCCATAGGGGGTGACCGAAGGTCACCCCGAGAGGGCCCGGCCACTCGCCCCTACTCCCCCGGCCAGTTCGGCTTGCGCTTCTCGTTGAAGGCCGCCACGCCCTCCGCCCTGTCCCCGGAGAAGGCCACCGTCCGCCAGGCCGCGTCCTCGATCTCCAGCCCCGCCGCCAGGTCCATCCCGTGCCCCAGCCGCAGCGCCCGCTTGGCGGCGCGCAGCCCGACCGGGGAGTTCGCCGCCATCGTCAGGGCCAGTTCCAGCGCGCGGGCGCGGTCGCCGCCCGCCGGGGCGACCTCGTCGACCAGGCCCAGGGACAGGGCCTCGGCCGCCTCCACGCGGCGGGCCGTGAAGATGAGCTCGGCCGCCCGGGCCGCGCCGACGCGGCGCGGCAGGAGCTGCGTGCCGCCGCCGCCCGGGATCACGCCCACCGACACCTCGGGCAGTCCGACGACGGCCGTCTCGTCGGCCACGATCACGTCGCAGGCCAGCGCCAGCTCGAAGCCGCCGCCCAGCGCGAAGCCGTGCACCGCCGCGACCGTCGGCATCGGCAGCTCCAGCACGCCCCCGTACGCACCCCGGGTGGTGGGCCGCTGGCGCACGAGCTCGGCGTCCGTGAAGGAGTTGCGCTCCTTGAGGTCCGCGCCGACGCAGAACGCGCGCTCGTGGGTGGAGGTCAGTACGACGACCCGTACGCCGGGGTCCGCGGCGAGCGCGCCGCACGCGGCGGAGACCGAGCGCGCCATCTCCGTGGAGACGGCGTTCATCGCCTTCGGCCGGTCCAGCACGAGCTCGGCGACCACGTCGCCGTCGCCGTGCCGCCGCACCGCGACGAACTCTCCGAAGCGCTGATCGGACATGCTGCCACCCTCCCGGTTAACGATCGTTACCCGGGGATCTTAGGTGTCCTCCGCGTCAGCGACCAGGGCTCGACGACCCCCAGGCCGCGGACCGGCCGCTGCCACATCGGCTGGAGCGCGAAGCGGTACGCGCCGCCGCCCTCCTCGCTCTCGGCGTCCTTCTCGGACTTCGGCGCGGCGCCGGTCCGGCTCAGCTCCTCGGCCATCGCCCCGTCGACCAGCACCGCGTCCTTGGGGGCTATGGAGGTCAGCCGGCTCGCCAGGTTCACCGTGGTGCCGAAGACGTCGCCCATCCGGGTCGTCACCGTCCCGAAGGCGATCCCGACGCGCAGCTCGGGCATCTGCGGGTCGGCCTCCATGGTCTCGATCAGCCGCAGCGCGATCTCCGCGGCCGTCGCCGCGTCGTCGGCGCAGTACAGCACCTCGTCGCCCAGCGTCTTGATCAGCCGGCCGCCGTGCGCGGCCACCAGGTCCGCGGCCGTCGTCTCGAAGGCCTCGACCAGCTCGCCGAGCTCCTCCTCCTCCAGCCGCCGCGTCAGCCGGGTGAAGCCCACCAGGTCCGCGAAGCCCACCGCGAGGCGCCGGTCGACCATCTCCTCGTCGTCCGCGACCTGCACCACCCGCCCGGTCGCGGCCGCCAGCTGGCGCCGCCACACGTAGACGAGGAACTCCTCCAGCTCCGGCAGCAGCAGCTCGACCAGCGGGTACGTGACCTCCGTGCGGGTCATGCCCGGCTCGGGGGGCTCCGTCAGCCCCTCCAGGAAGGAATCGATCTGCCATTCGGCCAGCCGGGCGGTGGTCTGGCCGGTGGACCGGGCCACCTGCACGGCCATGGGCTCGCTCAGCAGCCCCGCCTCCACCAGACCGGCCAGACGCCGCAGCGCCAGTACGTCGGCCTCCGTCAGGGCCTTGGCCTGGCCGATGTCGGCGAAGCCCATGGCCCGCCAGAACCGCGAGGCCAGCTCCATCGACACGCCCGCGCTCCGGGCCGCCTGGAACGGCGTGTACCGCCGTTCGGCGCCCAGGATCAGCTGCTCCAGCCGGATGGCGAGCGGGTCGGCCGTCGGCTGCGCCGCGTGGTCGACCTCGTGGAAGGGCGTGTGCTGGTCCCGCCCGATCGGGGTGCCCGGACTCCCGCCGGAAGAGGACGCGGAGCCGGAACCGGAACCGGACCCCGAACCGGACGCGGAGCCGGAACCGGACGCGCTGGACTGAGAATCGTCGACGGTCAAGGGCCGCCTCCTGTCCATTCCGTGCGCGCTGCCGAACCGGGTGATCACCGGGGGGACCGGGATCGCCTAAACCATACGGCAGGTGTGCCGTAGCTCACTCCCCCTCTTTCGGGAGGCCCCTTCGCCTCCGGGGCGCCCCCTGCCTGGCTCACGGGTCCGTGCGGGCTCGAAAACCTTCGTACCTCAGGCTTCCTCCCCGTGCTCGGACCCGTTCCCCAGGCACGCCTCCGGCTCAGGAGCCTCGTGCGCGCTTCGGCCGGACAGGGGGGCGGGGCGCCCCCGCGCCGGTATCAGCGCACCGACCTCAGGTGCACCACGTCCCCCGCGCCCACCGCCTCGCGGGCGTCGTCGGCCGTACGGATCACCAGCCGGCCGTCCGCGTCCACCGCTTCGGCCGTTCCGGTGAGCTCGCGCCCGCCCGGCAGGTCCGCGCGGACGTGGCGGCCCAGCGTCGCGCAGCCGGCCGCGTACGCCTCCTGGAGGCCGCTTTCGGCCGGGTCGCCGGCCGCGTCGCGCCAGCGCCCGTACCACTCCTCCAGCGACCGCAGCACGGCCTTCAGCAGCGGCTCCCGGTCGGTCAGCGCCGCCTTGGCCAGGAGCAGCGACCCGGCTGCGGGCACAGGGAGCTCGTCCTCCGTCAGGGTGACGTTGAGGCCGATGCCGAGGACCACCCCGTCCTCGACCCGCTCCGCGAGGATGCCGCCGGCCTTGCGCTCCTCCCCCTCCACGTTCACCAGGAGGTCGTTCGGCCACTTGAGCGCGGTGTCCACGCCCGCTCCCCGCGAGAGTCCGGCCGAGGTGGCCACCCCGGCCAGCAGCGGCAGCCACCCCCACCGCTCCTGCGGTACGCCCGCGCCCGGCTTGAGCAGCACGGAGAAGAACAGCCCCGACCGGGCCGGCGCGACCCAGCTGCGGTCCAGCCGCCCGCGTCCGGCCGTCTGCTCCTCGGCGACCAGCACGGCGCCCTCGGGCAGTTCCGCGGCACGGGCCGCGAGATCGGTGTTGGTGGACCCGGTGGCGGCGACGACCTCCAGCGAGGTCCACAGGCCGTCCGGCGTGACGAGCGCCTTGGTGAGCGCGGAGGCGTTCAGGGGCGGGCGGTCCAGGCTCGACCAGCGGCCCTGACCCGCTCCGGCTGAAGCATCTTGTGGAGTCATGCAAGTAAATGTAGGTGTGTCAAACGCCGCACTGCCGAGCGCCATGCCCGCCGATACGCTACGCACCAGTAGCCAGCAGCAGTCAATCAATTGACCAGGCAGTTGACACCACACAGGGAGCCGCGACCCCGATGTCCCAACCCTCAGAGCCGATCGACATGCACACGACCGCGGGCAAGCTCGCGGACCTGCGGCGCCGCGTCGAGGAAGCCACGCACGCCGGTTCCGAGCGCGCCGTCGAGAAGCAGCACGCCAAGGGCAAGCTGACGGCACGTGAACGCGTGGCGCTGCTGCTGGACGAGGGGTCCTTCGTAGAGCTGGACGAGTTCGCCCGGCACCGGTCGACCAACTTCGGACTGGAGAAGACCCGCCCCTACGGCGACGGCGTCGTCACCGGCTACGGCACGGTCGACGGCCGGCCGGTGGCCGTGTTCTCCCAGGACTTCACCGTCTTCGGCGGGGCCCTCGGCGAGGTCTACGGCCAGAAGATCATCAAGGTGATGGACTTCGCCCTGAAGACCGGCTGTCCGGTCGTCGGGATCAACGACTCCGGCGGCGCCCGCATCCAGGAGGGCGTCAGCGCGCTCGGGATGTACGGCGAGATCTTCCGCCGCAACGTCCACGCGTCGGGTGTGATCCCGCAGATCAGCCTGGTCGTGGGGCCCTGCGCGGGCGGCGCCGTCTACTCCCCGGCCATCACCGACTTCACGGTCATGGTCGACCAGACCTCGCACATGTTCATCACCGGCCCGGACGTCATCAAGACGGTCACCGGCGAGGACGTCGGCTTCGAGGAGCTGGGCGGTGCGCGCACGCACAACAGCACGTCCGGCGTCGCCCACCACATGGCCGGTGACGAGAAGGACGCGATCGAGTACGTCAAGTCGCTGCTCGCCTACCTGCCGTCGAACAACCTCTCCGAGCCGCCCGCCTTCCCCGAGGAGGCGGACACCGAGGTCTCCGGGACCGACCTGGAACTCGACGTCCTGATCCCGGACAGTGCGAACCAGCCGTACGACATGCACACTGTCATTGAGCACGTGCTGGACGACGGGGAGTTCCTGGAGACGCAGTCCCTGTTCGCCCCGAACATCCTCACGGGCTTCGGCCGGGTCGAGGGACACCCGGTGGGCGTGGTCGCCAACCAGCCGATGCAGTTCGCCGGCTGCCTGGACATCAACGCCTCCGAGAAGGCCGCGCGCTTCGTCCGGACGTGCGACGCCTTCAACATCCCGGTGCTGACGTTCGTCGACGTCCCGGGCTTCCTGCCCGGCACCGACCAGGAGTACAACGGAATCATCCGGCGCGGCGCCAAGCTGATCTACGCGTACGCCGAGGCCACCGTCCCCCTCATCACCGTCATCACCCGCAAGGCCTTCGGCGGCGCCTACGACGTCATGGGCTCCAAGCACCTCGGCGCGGACCTGAACCTGGCCTGGCCGACCGCCCAGATCGCCGTCATGGGCGCGCAGGGCGCGGTGAACATCCTGCACCGGCGCACCATCGCGGAGGCCGCTCCGGAGGAGGTGGAGGAGACCCGGGCACGGCTCATCACCGAGTACGAGGACACGCTCCTCAACCCGTACACGGCCGCCGAGCGCGGTTACGTCGACGCGGTGGTCATGCCGTCCGAGACCCGCGCCCACGTGGTGAAGGGTCTGCGGCAGCTGCGTACGAAGCGGGAGTCGCTGCCCCCGAAGAAGCACGGCAACATCCCCCTCTAGGCCCTCCAGGAGGACTCTGTGGTGATCAAGGTCGTCAAGGGCAACCCGACCCCCGAGGAGCTGGCCGCCGCACTGGCGGTGGTCCAAGCGCGCGCGGCGGCGCTGGCCTCGGCCCCGTCGGGCGCGCCCCGGGTCCCGGACGAGTGGGCCTCGCCGAGCCGGGTGGCGCGGCGGCGCCAGATGCTGCCCGGGCCGCGCGCGTGGGGCCGTACGTACTGGCCCGGACGGGGCTGAGCCCCGCGTTCCGGAAGATGGCGCGAACGGACGGTGGCGCCTGAGTACCCGTACTCAGGCGCCACCGGCGTACCGGGGGCCAGGATCGGGGCATGCTCTGGTCAGACCCGAAGAACGAGCCCCCGAAGGACATGCGCGACGCCCAGGCGATGCTCCGGCGGATGCTCGTGGTCCTCGTCCTGGCGATGGTGATCGCGGTGTACGTCCTCGGCGTGCCCCCGTTCTGAGGCCCCCGGGGGGCCGGCGGCCGGGGGCGGCCACGGCCGCCGCCCTACGATGGCCCCCATGACCGTACGCACGCTCGTCCTCGCCTCCGCCTCGCCCGCCCGGCTGAACCTGCTGCGGCAGGCCGGGCTCGCCCCGCACGTGATCGTCAGCGGCTTCGACGAGGACACCCTGGACCACGACGAACCGGCCGGCCTGGCGCTGGCCCTGGCCGAGGCCAAGGCGGGCGTGGTGGCGGGCCTGGAGGAGGCCGCGGGCGCCCTGGTGATCGGCTGTGACTCCGTGCTGGAGCTGGACGGCGAGGCGCTCGGCAAGCCGGCCGACGCGGCCGACGCGACGGCCCGCTGGAAGTCGATGCGCGGCCGGGCCGGGGTGCTGCGCACGGGCCACTGCGTGATCGACACGGCGACCGGCCGTCAGGTCTCGGCGACGGCCTCCACGACGGTCCGCTTCGGCGAGCCGACGGACGCGGAGGTGGCGGCGTACGTGGCCAGCGGCGAGCCGCTGCACGTGGCCGGGGCGTTCACCCTGGACGGCCTGTCGGCGCCGTTCATCGACGGCATCGACGGGGACCCGGGCAACGTCATCGGGCTGTCGCTGCCGCTGCTGCGCTCGCTGCTGGGCGAACTGGACGTGTCCATCACGGACTTGTGGGCCTGAGGCCCCCGCCGGGCTGCTCGGCCGGTTTGGCGTAGAGCATCAGGGTCAGCACGAGCAGGCAGAGGATCGCCGTCGTCGCAGCGAAGGCGCCCCAGCCGACGAGTCCCACGGCGAGGGCGCCGAGCACCCCGTGGGTGACGGCGGCGACGACGAGCACGACGCGGGCGGCCCGGCCCGGCGGGCGGTCGCGCAGCGCGGCGACGGCGGCCAGGACGGCGCACAGCAGGAGGAAGGCGCCCATGCCGGCCCCCATCCCATAGGTAGTCATGACCATGACATCCGGATCCATGCCCGCGACGGACATCGACTGGGCCTCGGTCGCCCGGCCCAGCACGACATGGACGAGCACGAGGACGGCGGCCTCCGCGACGAGCGCGACCGCGACCAGCCCCGCCACGAGTCTGCGCAGCACGACGCCCCCATCCCTCCCACGCCACAAGCGTGTTCGACGCCTGGGAGGCTACTAACGAGTAAACCTTCGGACAAGAGTCCGCACCCGCTTCGTTACGGGAAAGGGCGCGCGGGGCGACCGTGACGGCCCTCACTCAAAGAATGCATAGGCTGTTCGTAGGGACTCCACAAAGAATCGGCGGGGGCCGCTGACCCGCCGAACAGAGACCTCCCCCTCCCCACGGGGTTACTGTGCAGTCGGGGATCTCCCTGACCTGGGGCGACACACGGGCTTTCCCACTCAAGAGGCACTCGAATAACACTCCGTGTGGGCAAGGTCACCATTGGGGAAGGGTCGTAAGGCCGTGTCGACTGTCCCTAAACTCAGCTTGTTTCAAGGAGGGAGCCATCGTGCGCAAGGTGCTCATCGCCAACCGTGGCGAAATCGCTGTCCGCGTTGCTCGGGCCTGCCGGGATGCCGGAATCGCGAGCGTAGCCGTCTACGCCGATCCGGACCGGGACGCCCTGCACGTCCGCGCGGCAGACGAAGCTTTCGCGTTGGGCGGTGACACCCCGGCAGCCAGCTACCTCGACATCGCGAAGGTACTGCAGGCGGCCGCGGACTCCGGTGCGGACGCCATCCACCCCGGATACGGCTTCCTCTCCGAGAACGCCGACTTCGCCCAGGCCGTGCTCGACGCCGGACTGACCTGGATCGGCCCGCCGCCGCAGGCCATCCGCGACCTCGGCGACAAGGTGGCCGCCCGCCACATCGCCCAGCGCGCCGGGGCCCCGCTCGTCGCGGGCACCCCCGACCCCGTCTCCGGCGCCGACGAGGTCGTCGCGTTCGCCCAGGAGCACGGCCTGCCCATCGCCATCAAGGCCGCCTTCGGCGGTGGCGGCCGCGGCCTCAAGGTCGCCCGCACCCTCGAAGAGGTCCCAGAGCTCTACGACTCCGCCGTGCGCGAGGCCGTGGCCGCCTTCGGCCGCGGCGAGTGCTTCGTCGAGCGCTACCTCGACAGGCCGCGCCACGTCGAGACCCAGTGCCTCGCGGACACGCACGGCAACGTGGTCGTCGTCTCCACCCGTGACTGCTCGCTCCAGCGCCGCCACCAGAAGCTCGTGGAGGAGGCCCCGGCCCCCTTCCTGACGGAGGCCCAGAACGCCGAGCTGTACGCCGCGTCCAAGGCCATCCTCAAGGAGGCCGGCTACGTCGGCGCGGGCACCGTCGAGTTCCTCGTCGGCACCGACGGCACCATCTCCTTCCTCGAGGTCAACACCCGCCTCCAGGTCGAGCACCCGGTGACCGAGGAGGTCGCCGGCATCGACCTGGTGCGCGAGATGTTCCGCATCGCCGACGGCGAGGAGCTCGGCTACGGCGACCCCGAGCTGCGCGGCCACTCCTTCGAGTTCCGCATCAACGGCGAGGACCCGGGCCGCAACTTCCTGCCCGCGCCCGGCACCGTCACCCTCTTCGCCCCGCCGACCGGCCCCGGCGTCCGCCTGGACGCGGGCGTGGAGACCGGCTCGGTCATCGGCCCCGCCTGGGACTCGCTGCTCGCGAAGCTGATCGTCACCGGCGCCACCCGCGAGCAGGCCCTCCAGCGCGCCGCCCGCGCCCTGGCGGAGTTCAACGTGGAGGGCATGGCCACCGCCATCCCGTTCCACCGCGCGGTCGTCACCGACCCGGCCTTCGCCCCGACCGACGGCACCCCGTTCAAGGTCCACACCCGCTGGATCGAGACGGAGTTCGTCAACGAGATCAAGCCCTTCACCGCTCCGGCGGCCGAGGAGACCGAGGACGAGCCGGGCCGCGAGACGGTCGTCGTCGAGGTCGGCGGCAAGCGCCTGGAGGTCTCCCTCCCGTCCTCGCTGGGCATGACCCTCGCCCGCACGGCCGCCGCGGGCGGCGCCAAGCCGAAGCGCCGCGCCGCCAAGAAGTCCGGCCCGGCCGCCTCCGGCGACACCCTCGCGTCGCCGATGCAGGGCACGATCGTCAAGGTCGCGGTCGAGGAGGGCCAGCAGGTCAACGAGGGCGACCTGGTCGTCGTCCTGGAGGCGATGAAGATGGAGCAGCCGCTGAACGCGCACCGCTCCGGCACCATCGTCGGCCTCACGGCCGAGGTCGGGGCCTCCCTCACCTCGGGCGCCACGATCTGCGAGATCAAGGACTGACGCCCCCAGCCGTACCAAGGCCCCCCGCCCGTATCCCCGGGCGGGGGGCCTTGACGTTTCCGGCCGCGCCCCGGTGCCCACATGCAGCCCCGCCGGCGTTTGAGGCGCGGGGGTCTGGGGGCGGAGCCCCCAGGGGGGCCGGGGCGCAGCCCCGGGGAACGGGCGAAGGGCGGGTAGGGGAACGGCCCCGCAGGGACCCGGGGCACCGGAGCGGCTAGCGGCGCCGCATGTCGGCGACCCGCGCCCGCTCCCCCGCCTGCTGCTCCAGCAGCGACGCCGGCGCGCTGCGCAGCTGCGCGGTCGGCCCGCCGCGCCGCTGGACCGGCAGCGGGGACTCCCGGCGCGGCCTGCGCCCCGGCATCCCCTCCCCACCGCCCCCGGCGCCCCCGTGGCCCCCGGCCACCGGCGCCGACCCGGCCACGGTGATCTGCACGCCCTGGTCGGCCAGCGCCTGGAGCTCCGTCGCGGCCCGTTCGTCGTGCTGCGGGGGCTCGTCCGTCACCAGCCGCGTCATCACGTCGGTCGGCACGGTCTGGAACATCGTGTCCGTGCCGAGCTTCGTGTGGTCGGCCAGGACGACGACCTCCGCCGCCGCCTGCACCAGCGCCCGGTCCACGCTCGCGGAGAGCATGTTGGAGGTGGAGAGCCCGCGCTCGGCGGTCAGGCCGCTGCCGGACAGGAAGGCCCGGGAGACCCGCAGCCCCTGGAGGGACTGTTCGGCGCCGCTGCCCACGAGGGCGTAGTTCGAGCCGCGCAGCGTGCCGCCGGTCATCACCACCTCCACCCGGTTGGCGTGCGCCAGCGCCTGGGCGACGAGCAGCGAGTTGGTGACGACGGTGAGACCGGGCACCCGTGCGAGCCGGCGGGCCAGCTCCTGGGTCGTGGTACCCGCGCCGACGACGACGGCCTCGCCTTCTTCGACGAGGCCGGCCGCGACATCGGCGATGGCGGTCTTCTCCGCCGTCGCGAGATGGGACTTTTGCGGAAAGCCGGACTCCCGCGTGAAACCGCCCGGCAAGACCGCACCGCCGTGCCGGCGGTCGAGGAGTCCTTCTGCCTCCAGCGCCCGCACGTCCCGCCGTACGGTCACTTCGGAGGTCTGGACGACGCGGGCGAGCTCCCGGAGCGATACCGCACCGTTGGCCCGCACCATTTCGAGGATCAATTGGCGACGTTCAGCAGCGAACACGAAACTGACAGTAACCCCAACGACCGTCTGCTTTCAGCTCCTTGCGCCGGAATACCGAAGTTGTCCATACGGCGGTCCGGTGAGTGGTATACGCGGCGGACCCGCTGCCGGCCGCCACCACCACGCTCTCCCGCCCCACCACGACTTCCGCCCCAACCCGCGTACGGGAAGGGGCGGTTGAGCCTGGGAGCGGGACCCGCTACGCCTCGCCGCCCGCCTTGCGGGTGTGCAACTGGCGGGCCACTTCGGCGATCGAACCGGACAGCGAGGGGTACACGGTGAACGCGTTTGCGATCTGCTCGACGGTCAGGTTGTTGTCGACGGCGATCGAGATGGGGTGGATCAGCTCGCTCGCGCGCGGCGAGACGACGACGCCGCCCACCACGATCCCGGTGCCCGGACGGCAGAACATCTTCACGAAGCCGTCCCGGATGCCCTGCATCTTGGCGCGCGGGTTGCGCAGCAGCGGCAGCTTCACCACACGGGCGTCGATCTTGCCGGCGTCCACGTCGGCCTGCGTGTAGCCGACGGTGGCGATCTCGGGGTCGGTGAAGACGTTCGAGGAGACCGTCTTCAGGTTCAGCGGGGCCACCGCGTCGCCGAGGAAGTGGTACATCGCGATGCGGCCCTGCATGGCGGCGACGGAGGCGAGCGCGAACACGCCCGTCACGTCACCGGCGGCGTACACGCCGGGCGAGGACGTGCGCGAGACCTTGTCGGTCCAGATGTGCCCGGACTCCTTGAGCCGGACCCCGGACTCCTCCAGGTTCATGTTCTTGGTGTTCGGGATGGCGCCGACCGCCATCAGGCAGTGGGTGCCCGTGATCACGCGGCCGTCGGAGAGGGTGACCTCGACCCGGTCGCCGACCCGCTTGGCGGACTCGGCGCGCGAACGGCCGATGACGTTCATGCCGCGGCGGCGGAAGACGTCCTCCAGCACGGCGGCCGCGTCCGGGTCCTCGCCGGGCAGCACGCGGTCGCGCGAGGACACCAGGGTCACCCGGGAGCCCAGCGCCTGGTACGCGCCGGCGAACTCGGCACCGGTCACACCGGAGCCGACCACGATCAGCTCCTCGGGCAGCTCCTCCAGGTCGTAGACCTGGGTCCAGTTCAGGATCCGCTCCCCGTCGGGCATCGCGTCCGGGATCTCGCGGGGGGTGCCGCCCGTGGCGATGAGGACGGCGTCGGCGGTGAGGATCGTCTCGGTGCCGTCGGCGGCGGTGACGATGACGTCCCGCGTGCCGTCGATGCCCTGCGGGCCCCCGAGCTTGCCGCGGCCGCGCATGACGCGGGCGCCGGCCCGGGTCACGGACGCGGTGATGTCGTGGGACTGCGCCAGCGCGAGGCGCTTCACGCGCCGGTTCACCTTGCCGAGGTCGACGCCGACGACGCGCGCCGCCTGCTCGATGTGCGGGGTGTCGTCCGCGACGACGATGCCCAGCTCCTCGTACGACGAGTCGAAGGTCGTCATGACCTCTGCGGTCGCGATGAGGGTCTTCGAGGGCACGCAGTCGGTCAGCACCGACGCCCCGCCCAGGCCGTCGCAGTCGACGACGGTCACCTCCGCGCCGAGCTGGGCCCCCACCAGGGCTGCCTCATACCCGCCGGGTCCGCCGCCGATGATCACGATCCGGGTCACGAAAAGTCCGCCTCACGTCTACCCGGCCGGCTGCCGCCCCGGCCGGTGGTCCGGGGGTTCTCCCCGGGGGATGCATTCCGTGCCCCATTGTCCCGCACGCATCAAGGTGCTCGCACCATCCGGACACGCGTGCCGGGGCGAGCCTCCCGTACCCTCGACCTCATGTCGCTCTACGCCGCGTACGCCGGCAACCTCGACCCGCGGCTGATGACGCGCCGCGCTCCCCATTCCCCGCTGCGCGGCACGGGCTGGATCAACGACTGGCGGCTTACCTTCGGCGGCGAGCAGATGGGCTGGGAAGGCGCCCTCGCCACCGTCGTGGAGGCCCCCCGCCAGCAGGTCTTCGTCGCGCTGTACGACATCGCCCCGCTCGACGAGGACTCCATGGACCGCTGGGAGGGTGTCGGCCTCGACATCTACCGCCGCATGCGGATCCGCGTCCACACCCTGGACGGCGAGGAGGCGGCCTGGTGCTACGTCCTCAACGGCTACGAGGGCGGCCTGCCCTCCGCGCGCTACCTGGGCGAGATCGCCGACGCCGCCGAGTCCGCCGGCGCACCGCACGACTACGTCATGGAACTCCGCAAGCGCCCCTGCTGACCCGCGCCGCGGCCCGCCCGCAGGGGCCCAGGGGGACGATTCGGCGGAAACGACAAGGCAACGATCCGAACACCGTGAGCTGCGCCATCTACGCGCGTAGGCGATAAGCGGCTACGCTCGTCTGCGTGAACGCATCTGTTACCGACCCCTTCGCCGCCGCCGACGCCGCCGCCGCCCGCCTCCGCGAGCTCACCGGCGTCGAATCCCACGATGTCGCCCTCGTCATGGGCTCCGGCTGGGCCCCCGCCGCAGAGGCGCTCGGCGCCCCCGAGTCCGAGTTCCTCGTCACCGAGCTGCCCGGCTTCCCGCCCGCCGCCGTCGAGGGCCACGGCGGCAAGATCCGCTCGTACAAGATCGGCGACAAGCGCGCCCTGGTCTTCCTCGGCCGGACCCACTTCTACGAGGGCCGCGGCGTCGCCGCCGTCGCCCACGGCGTGCGCACCGCCGTCGCCGCCGGCTGCAAGACCGTCGTCCTCACCAACGGCTGCGGCGGCCTCCGCGAGGGCATGAAGCCCGGCCAGCCCGTCCTGATCAGCGACCACCTCAACCTGACGGCCACCTCGCCGATCGTCGGCGCGAACTTCGTGGACCTCACCGACCTGTACTCGCCGCGCCTGCGCGCGATGTGCAAGGAGATCGACGAGACCCTCGAAGAGGGCGTCTACGTCCAGTTCCCCGGCCCGCACTACGAGACCCCGGCCGAGATCAACATGATCCGCGTCATGGGCGCCGACCTGGTCGGCATGTCCACCGTGCTCGAGGCCATCGCCGCCCGCGAGGCCGGCGCCGAGGTCCTCGGCATCTCCCTCGTCACCAACCTGGCCGCGGGCCTGTCCGGCGAGCCGCTGAACCACGAAGAGGTCCTCCAGGCCGGCCGCGACTCCGCCGCCCGCATGGGCACGCTGCTGACGCAGGTCCTCGACCGCATCTGATCGGCACGGTCGGCACCCGACCCGGCACGGTCGGCACCCGACTCGACACGGTCGGCACCCGACCCGGCCCGGTCGGCACCCGACGATCGATCTGCATCGACATCGACGACGCACGACGTACGAGAGGTAAGGCGGAAGCAGTGCAGGAACAGGACGACCTCCTCACCCGGGCCCGGACCTGGCTGGCCGAGGACCCCGACCCGGAGACGGCGGCGGAGCTCGCGGCCCTGATCGACGCCGGCGACACGGCCGAGCTCGCGGACCGCTTCTCCGGCACGCTCCAGTTCGGCACCGCCGGACTGCGCGGCGAGATCGGCGCCGGCCCGATGCGGATGAACCGCTCCGTGGTCATCCGCGCCGCGGCCGGCCTCGCGGCCTACCTGAAGGCCCAGGGCCACGACGGCGGCCTCGTCGTCGTCGGCTACGACGCGCGCTACAAGTCCGCGGACTTCGCCCGCGACACCGCCGCCGTGATGACCGGCGCCGGACTGCGCGCGGCCGTCCTGCCCCGGCCGCTGCCGACGCCCGTCCTCGCGTACGCCATAAGGCACCTCGGCGCCGTCGCCGGCGTCGAGGTGACCGCCAGCCACAACCCGCCCCGGGACAACGGCTACAAGGTCTACCTCGGCGACGGCTCGCAGATCGTGTCCCCCGCGGACACCGAGATCGCGGCGCGGATCGCGGCCGTCGGCGCGCTGGCCGACGTACCGCAGCCCGCGGACGGCTGGCTCCAGCTCGACGAGGAGGTCCTGGAGGCCTACCTGACCCGCACGGACGCCGTCCTGACCCCCGGATCCCCCCGGGGCGCGCGGACCGTCTACACGGCCATGCACGGCGTCGGCAAGGACGTCGTCCTCGCCGCCTTCGCCCGCCACGGCTTCCCCGAGCCGGTGCTCGTCGCCGAGCAGGCCGAGCCCGACCCGGCCTTCCCGACGGTCGCCTTCCCCAACCCGGAGGAGCCGGGCGCCATGGACCTGGCCTTCGCGAAGGCCGCCGAGGTCCAGCCCGACATCGTCATCGCCAACGACCCCGACGCCGACCGCTGCGCGGTCGCCGTCCCGGACAACGGCGGCTGGCGCATGCTGCGCGGCGACGAGGTCGGCGCGCTGCTCGCCGCCCACCTGGTCCACAAGGGCGCCCAGGGCGTCTTCGCCGAGTCGATCGTCTCCTCCTCCCTCCTCGGCCGGATCGCGGAGGCGGCGGGCGTCGGCTACGAGGAGACCCTGACGGGCTTCAAGTGGATCGCCCGCGTAGACGGCCTGCGCTACGGCTACGAGGAAGCCCTCGGCTACTGCGTGGACCCCGAGGGCGTCCGCGACAAGGACGGCGTCACCGCCGCCCTGCTCGTCGCCGAGCTCGCCTCCACGCTCAAGGAGCAGGGCCGCACCCTGACCGACCTCCTGGACGACCTGGCGATGGCCCACGGCCTGCACCACACCGACCAGCTGTCGGTCCGCGTCTCGGACCTGTCGGTCATCGCCAACGCCATGGCGCGGCTGCGCGCCGAACCCCCGGCCTCCCTGGCGGGTCTGCGGGTGGTCTCGGCGGAGGACCTGTCGCTCGGCTCGGCCGCCCTCCCGCCCACGGACGGCCTGCGCTACTACCTGGACGGCGACTACAAGGCCCGCGTCATCTGCCGCCCCTCCGGCACGGAGCCCAAGCTCAAGTGCTACCTGGAGGTGGTCGTCCCGGTGGCGGAGGCCTCCGACCTGGCAAGCGCCCGCACCCGGGGCCAGGAGATCCTGGACGGCATCAAGAAGGACCTCGCGGCGGCCATGGGCCTCTGACCCACCCGCGCCGCGCCCCGACGGCCCCCTCAGCCCAGGCTGAGGGGGCCGTCGGCGTCCGGGTACGCGGCCTGCGGCGCGGGGGCGGGGTGGGCGGAATCCCCTCGGGGGGTCTCAGAGAGGCGCGGGGGCTTCCCGTCAGTCCCATCGTCCTTCCGGTTCGGGCCGGTCCCTCAAGGGCGCTCCTTCGTCGCGTCGCTACGCGATGGCCTTCGGCCACCCTTGACCGACCGACCCGAACCGGAAAGCCGAAAGACTGCCGGGAAACCCCCAAAGAAACGGGACGGATGATCCTGGAGGGAGGCCTCCCTCAGCGCTGAGGCGAGGGGCCGGGCGTCGGCCCGCCGGGCGTCCGAGCCCTCGAGAGCCGGGAATCCGGGCCGGGTGCGCGGCTACCCGCACGAGAGGTTGATCAGACCGACCTGGGAAGCCCCCAAGCGCGACAGATCGCTACGCGCTCCTCGAATCTCAGCGTCCCACGACCGCCCCGGGCTGATACCCGCACCAAAGGACGAACAGATCCACCTAGGCATCCGACAGGCGCGACAGATCGCTACGCGCTCCTCTCATCTCGGCGGCCGGCCACCGCCTGGGGCTGATGTGCGCATCGCAGACGGCCGATAGGCGGGGCGCCGGACGGTGTCACAGCTGGTCGGCATGCGGAGGGGGAAGGGATTCGAGGCTGTGGAGGTAGGTCAGGCCGGGGCTGCCGGCGAGCTGTGTCTCACCGGTGACGATGAACCCTGTACGGGCCAGCACGGTGCGGGATGCGCTGTTGTCGAGCGTGGTGGCCGCCCGCAGGGTGGTCAATCCGTAGTCCTCGGCCGCGAGACGGCACACTTCCCGCACGGCCTCCGTGGCCATCCCCCGGCCCGTGGCCCGCTCTGCGATCCGGTAGCCGAGTTCGGCCCCGCCGTCTGCCACGTCGACCAGGTTGACCCGCCCCAACACCTTGCCCGCAGGACCCACCAACACGTGGAAGTAACAGACCCCGGCCTCCTGCTCGGCAAGCAGGTCACGCTGCCGGTCGTCGAACCGGGCGAAGTACTCATCGCCTCGGTCAGGGACGGACGCCGCGAAGTAGGCCCGGTTCTCCCGCTCGAAGGCGAGGAGCGCGGGAGCATGGTCCCGACGAAGCAGATGCAGCTCAACCATGATCACCACGCTACCCGCTGGACCCCGGCCTTCACCGCCGGGTGCGCCCGCGCCACCTGGTCCGCCGTGACGGTCCCGTTCGCGGCGGCGTCGACCAGCTGGGAGCGCTTCCTCAGCACCTTCAAGGCAGCGTCCGATGAGCCACCGACGTCGAACCCGCCCCGGACCAGCCCAAGACGGCCGTCGGACGCCGAGAAATGAGGAGCGCGTAGCGATCTGTCGCGCCTGGGGGCTCCGTAGGTCGATTTGGTCGACCTCTCGTGCGGGTAGCCGCGCCCCTGGTCCGGGATCTGGACTCTTTGGGGGCCCGGATGCCCGGCGGGCCGGCCCCGGCGCCTCGTCTCATCGCTGAGACGCCCGCTCCTCCAAGGATCGTCCGTCCCGTTTCTTTGGGGGTTTCCCGGCAGTCTTTCGGCTTTCCGGTTCGGGTCGGTCGGTCAAGGGTGGCCGAAGGCCATCGCGTAGCGACGCGACGAAGGAGCGCCCTTGAGGGACCGGCCCGAACCGGAAGGACGATGGGACTGACGGGAAGCCCCCACGCCTCTCTGATCCGGTCCGTGGGGATACCGCCCACCCGGCCCCCGGCCCGCAGACAAGGGGGCAGACAAGGGGGCGGGTGGGCAACCGCCGCCCCGCCCCCACCCCTCGAGGGGGAGATAGCGGGCCCGGACCGCAGGCCCCCTACGTCGCCGAAGGCGACGGCGACGGCGAGCCCGGCGGCGTCGGGGTCGGGCTGGCCAGGTCGCCCAGGGTGGGGACCGACTCCGGGCGGGAGCGGACCGCGTCCGTGCACTCCCATGCGCGGGGCGGGTCGGCGTTCGGGCCGCCGAGGACCACCGGGCCCGGGCCGGCCGAGACGGCCTCGCTCGCCGAGAGGGTGCAGACGATCTGGGCCAGCGCCACCGGCGGCAGGTCCTCCGGTTTGCGGCTGAGCCGCAGCGTTCCCGCCGGGTCGCCGGGGCGGGCCGGGGACGCCGACAGCTGGTCGGGGACGCTGGTGGTGAAGCCGCCGTCGCGTTCCTCCGCGGACGGGCTGCGTTCCAGTTCCTCCAGCAGCGCCTGCGCGATGATGACGACCCCGTCCCGCGAAGCGCGCTTCTCGGGTACCGGCACCACGCGCTCCACGCCGACCAGCTGCGAGCCGCAGACCAGTTCCAGCGTGGCCCGGAAGCCCTGTACGCCGCTCTGGCCCGCCGGCTGCCCGGCGGTCTCGCACGACACCCGGGACGGGGCCGCGCCCACGTCGACCGGGACGGTGGTGGCCCGGATCCCGCATCCGGACAACGCGAGGACCCCGGCGAGGACCCCCGTCACCAGCGTCGCAGTCCTACGCTTCCACGCCGCCACCGGCGATCACCGCCCCCACGTCCATCGGGAGCCGCAGCGTGAACACGGCCCCGCCTTCCGGCCCGTTCGCGGCGGTGATGTCACCGCCGTGGATGTGGGCGTTCTCCATCGCGATCGACAGGCCGAGCCCGCTGCCGTCCGACTTGGGCCGGGACGCGCTCGCCTTGTAGAAGCGGTCGAAGACGTGCGGCAGCACCTCCTCGGGGATGCCCGGGCCGTTGTCCCTGACCGCGATGACCAGCCACTCCCCCTCCACGCACACCGACACCCGCACCGGCGAGCCGCCGTGCTTGAGGGCGTTGCCGATGAGGTTGGCGAGGATGACGTCCAGGCGGCGCGGGTCGAGGCGTGCCACGATCCCGCGGCCGGCGTCGAGTTCGACGGCGTCGAGCCAGGCGCGGGCGTCGATGCAGGCGGTGACCTGGTCGGCGACGTTGACGTCGTCGAGGACCAGCCGGGCGGTTCCCGCGTCGAAGCGGGTGACCTCCATCAGGTTCTCCACCAGGTCGTTCAGCCGCCGGGTCTCGCTGACGACCAGGCCCACCGCCGGGGCGATCATCGGGTCGAGGTACTCGACCTCCTCCTCCAGCACCTCGGCGACCGCCGTCAGTGCCGTCAGCGGGGTGCGCAGCTCGTGGCTCATGTCGGCCACGAAGCGCCGGCTGGCCTCCTCGCGGGCGCTCATGTCGGCGACCTTCTTCTCCAGCGCCTCCGCCGTGCGGTTGAAGGTGCGCGACAGGTCGGCCAGTTCGTCCGTCCCCGACACGTCGAGCCGGTGGTCGAGTTCGCCTTCGCCGAGCCTGCGTGCCGCGTCCCCGAGGCGCTGCACGGGCTTGAGGACGGTGCGTGCCGCGCCCTGCGCGAGCAGCGCGGAGCCGAGGAGGGCGAGGCCGGTGGCGATGGTGAGGGACCAGCCGAGGGCGTTGAGGTCGTCGCGTTCGGTGGCGAGGGACTTGTACATGTAGCCGGTGGGGCCGCCGCCGACGATGCGGGTGCCGCCGACGAGGTACGGGTTGCCCTGGGGTTTCGTGCGCTGCCAGTACATGTGGTACTCGGCGTCGTTGGCGGCGGTGGTCTTCTGCCGGTCGTTGACGGCGTACTGGAGGGACTTCGGTACGTCGTTCAGCCCGAAGGGGACCGCGCCCGCCGCGCCGATGACCTTGCGGCCGTCCTTGCGTTCGTGGACGAGGAGCACGCTGTACCCGGGGCTGCTGCCCGCCATGAGTTCGGCGGTGCGCTGTATCTCCTCGGGCGTCGGGTCGGCGGGCAGTGCCGCGGCCCGGTTCTGCATCTCCTGGCGGAAGTCGCCCAGGGCCGCGTCCTGGGTGCGGGTGAGCACGGCTTCGCGGTTGAGCCAGTACGCGATGCCGGACGCGGAGACCGCGGCGACGAGCGCGACGAGCGCGAACACGACGAGGAGGCGCAGCCGCAGGCTGGTCCAGCGCCGGCCCGCGAACAGGGCCTTGGTCACTGCGGGGAGTCCAGCCGGTAGCCGACACCCCGGACGGTACGGATCAGCGTGGGTGAGGAGGGCACTTCCTCGACCTTGGCGCGCAGCCGCTGGACGCAGGCGTCGACGAGCCGCGAGTCGCCGAGGTAGTCGTGTTCCCACACCAGTCGCAGGAGCTGCTGGCGGGAGAGGGCCTGGCCGGGGCGGCGGCTGAGTTCCAGGAGGAGGCGCAGCTCGGTGGGGGTGAGCTGGAGGTCCTCGCCGTTCTTCGTCACGGTCATGGCGGCCCGGTCGATGACCAGGGTCCCGAACGTGGCGGAGTCGCTCGCCTCGCGTTCGCCGCGGCGCAGTACGGCACGGATGCGCGCGTCGAGCACGCGTCCCTGGACGGGCTTGACGACGTAGTCGTCCGCTCCGGACTCCAGGCCGACGACGACATCGATGTCGTCGCTGCGCGCGGTGAGCAGGATGATCGGCAGCTGGTCGGTGCGGCGGATACGCCGGCACACCTCGAAGCCGTCGATCCCGGGCAGCATGACGTCGAGCACGATCAGGTCCGGCCGCTGCTCGCGCAGCAGTTTCAGGCCGTCCTCGCCCGTCGCCGCGGTGGCCACTCGGTGGCCCTGGCGGGTCAGGGAGAGTTCGAGGGCCGTGCGGATGGCGTCGTCGTCCTCGATCAGCAACAGGAAGGGCACGGGCTCATTCTGTCCCATCGGCCGTCCGCAGTTCGACCGTCGGGGCGGTGGCAATCGCGGGGGACGTATTCGCGCCATCGTCTGGCGCACGGGTGGCTGTGACAGGCCTGTGACAGTCGGCGGACACCCTGGTTATACCGGCCGGGCAGTCTTTTCCCATCGACACGACGGACCGAAGCAGACTCCACGACGGGGGGCGCGAGATGAACACGCTGCACAGCACCACGACCAGCGCGGTTGTCACGCGGCTGCACGATGTGAACCGCCGGGCGGGTGTCCGTACGGTGACGGTCGCCCGTCAGCGGCCGGCACACGTCACAGCCATTGACGCGAAGCAGTACCAGGCGGTTCCCGCGCAGCGCACGGCGGTGCCGGCCCCGTCCTCCTCGTCGGAGGCGGAGTTCACGGCGTACGTGCAGGAGCGGCGGGCGGCGCTGTTCGCGACGGCCTTCCACCTCACCGGCGACCGTCACGAGGCCGAGGACCTGTTGCAGAGCGCGCTGTTCTCCACGTACCGCGCCTGGGACCGGATCAGTGACAAGGCGGCGGTGGGCGGTTACCTGCGCCGCACGATGACGAACCTGCACATCAGCGCCTGGCGTCGGCGGAAGCTGAACGAGTACCCGACGGAGGAGCTGCCGGAGACGGCGTCGGACACGGACGCGATGCGGGGTACGGAGCTGCGCGCGGTGCTGTGGCAGGCGCTGGCCCGGATTCCGGAGCCGCAGCGGACGATGCTGGTGCTGCGGTACTACGAGGGCCGTACGGACCCGGAGATCGCGGAGATCCTGGGCATCAGCGTGGGCACCGTGAAGTCGAGCATCTGGCGCTCGCTGCGCCGGCTGCGGGAGGACGAGGTGCTGAGCTTCGGGCGTGACGAGGCGGAGTCCTTCGGGGAGCTCGTCGCGTAACCGGGAAAGACCATGGGGCCGGGGGGCCCGTCCTACGGGGGTGGGACGGGGGCCGCAGGGGGAGAAGAGGCGGGATCAAGCGGCCGGGGGTCCGCGTGATCCCGCCTTTTCACTGTGTCCGGGGCCATCCAGGGCTGTCCGGGGGCGGGCCCGGTCCGTCAGATGGCGGTGGGGGTGCGGTGGCGTCCGGCGGCCGCGGCGGCCAGCCGGCCGAGGGCTTCGTCGCGGGCGCAGGCGTGGGCGCCGAGGGCGACGTGGCGGGCGACGATGCCGCGTTCGGCGCGCATGAGGCGGTAGCCGCGGCGCAGCAGGAAGGGCACGGACTTGCGGCCTTCGCGCAGGTCGCGCAGGAAGCGGCGGCGGAAGGTGGTGGAGGGGCGGCCGCGCAGGCAGATGGCGTCGGCGAGCAGGCCCAGTTCCTGGCAGCGGGCCGCGATGTCGGCGGCGAAGATGCCCTCGGCGATGAACAGCGGGGTGCGGTCGATGTCGAGGGTCTCGGTGCCGGTCCGGGAGGACGAGGCGATGGAGTAGACGGGGACCTCGGTGCGGCCGGCGGCGCAGAGTTCCGCGATGGCGGCGACGGCGGTGTCGGCGTCCCAGGAGAGCGGGGAGTCCCAGTCGATGTCGGAGCTGCCCTCGACCAGGGGGAGGGTGGGGTCCGTCGCCTCTTTGTAGAAGTCGTCCAGGCGCAGTACGGGGAGGCCCGACCGGGCCGCGAGCGAGGACTTGCCGGAACCCGAGGGACCGGTCAGCAGCACGACGCGCGTGGGAAGGGGAGATGAACAGCTCACGGGAGACCAGTGTGAGGCATGACCCGGCGTATCAACACACTGCGGACATGCCCTGCGACCGGTCTCACACGGCGGGTTGGAATCGGGGGCGCCCCCTCCACTACTCTGTGTGCGCACGCGACTACGACCACAGGCGGGAACCATGGCACGTCACGCAGCATCCGAACCCTCTCCGCACCGGCTCCGCGCCGCCGGCCTGAGCCTGTCCATGGCCGGGGCGGCCCTGGCGATGGCGGCGGGCGGGGCCCAGGCCTCGGAGACCCACCTCCAGGCGGCCGAGACCGATCTGAACGCGGCGGTGGCCGGGATCGCGAACCCGCTCGGGGACCTGAAGGTGAACCCGCTGGCCCACACCGGGGTGGATCCGCTGGACAACGGGGTGGGGACGAAGGTCGCGGACTTCCCGGCGGTGGGCACGACGATGGTGACGGGGATCCTGACGCAGGGGCCGTCGGTGAAGGAGCTGCCGACGGCGGCGGTCACCTCGCTGCTGGGGCCGGTCCTGCCGAAGCAGTAGGGGGCACACGTGAAGGCCCTGGCAGCACGGGGGTTGGCTGCCAGGGCCGGTCTCACGGGGCGGTTGCCGTAGGCCTAGTAGGAGGAGCCGCCCGAGCCCAGGGAGCCCGTCGGGTGCCAGACGGTCTTGGTCTCCAGGAAGGCCGTCATGCGGTGGGTGCCCGGGTCGGCGCTCCAGTCGTCCACAGGCTGTGGACGCAGGACGCGCTTGAGGTTGTCCGCCGCGGCGATCTCCAGGTCCTTGGCGAGGGCCACGTCGGCGCCCGCCAGGTCGATGGCGTTGACGTCCTGGTGGGCCGCCAGGTGGGGGCCCATCTCGGCGGCCTTGCCGGAGAGGATGTTGACGACGCCGCCGGGCAGGTCGGAGGTGGCCAGTACCTCGCCCAGGGAGAGGGCGGGGAGCGGGGCCTTCTCGCTGGCGATGACGACGGCCGTGTTGCCCGTCGCGATGACCGGGGCGATCACCGAGACGAGGCCCAGGAACGACGACTGCTGCGGGGCGACGACGGTGACGACGCCGGTCGGCTCCGGGGTGGAGAGGTTGAAGAACGGGCCCGCGACGGGGTTGGCCCCGCCCACGACCTGGCCGATCTTGTCGGTCCAGCCCGCGTACCAGACCCAGCGGTCGATGGCCGCGTCGACGACGGCGGCCGCCTTCGACTTGGACAGGCCCTCGGCCTCGGCGACCTCGCGGACGAACTGCTCGCGGCGGCCCTCGAGCATCTCGGCGATGCGGTAGAGGATCTGGCCGCGGTTGTAGGCGGTGGCGCCGGCCCAGCCGCCGAAGGCCTTGCGGGCCGCGACGACCGCGTCACGGGCGTCCTTGCGGGAGGACAGCGGGGCGTTGGCCAGCCAGTTGCCCTTGGAGTCGCTCACCTCGTACACCCGGCCGCTCTCGGAGCGGGGGAACTTGCCCCCGACGTACAGCTTGTAGGTCTTGAAGACGCCCAGACGGGTCGCAGAAGACTCAGACATCGAGGTAGCCCTCCAGGCCGTGGCGGCCGCCCTCGCGGCCGAAGCCCGACTCCTTGTAGCCGCCGAAGGGCGAGGCCGGGTCGAACTTGTTGAACGTGTTGGCCCACACCACACCCGCGCGGAGCTTGCCCGCGACCGCGAGGATGCGGGAGCCCTTCTCCGTCCAGATGCCGGCGGACAGGCCGTACTGGCTGTTGTTGGCCTTGGCGACGGCCTCGTCGGGGGTGCGGAACGTCAGCACGGACAGGACCGGGCCGAAGATCTCGTCGCGGGCGACGGTGTGCGCCTGGGTGACGTTCGTGAAGAGCGTCGGGGCGAACCAGTAGCCGGCGGACGGCAGCTCGCAGGCCGGGGACCAGCGCTCGGCGCCCTCGGCCTCGCCGGTGTCGGCGAGGGCGGTGATCCGGGCGAGCTGCTCGGCGGAGTTGATCGCGCCGATGTCGGTGTTCTTGTCGAGCGGGTCGCCCAGGCGCAGCGTGGAGAGGCGGCGCTTGAGGGAGTCGAGGAGCTCGTCGTGGATCGACTCCTGGACCAGGAGGCGGGAGCCCGCGCAGCAGACCTGGCCCTGGTTGAAGAAGATGCCGTTGACGATGCCCTCGACGGCCTGGTCGATGGGGGCGTCGTCGAAGACGATGTTGGCGCCCTTGCCGCCGAGCTCCAGGGTGACCTTCTTGTCGGTGCCGGCGATCTGGCGGGCGATGGCCTTGCCGACGGCGGTGGAGCCGGTGAAGGCGACCTTGTTGACGTCGGGGTGGGCGACGAGTTCGGCGCCGGCGTCCCCGTAGCCGGGGATGATGTTGACGACGCCCTTGGGCAGGCCGGCCTGGCGGCAGATGTCCGCGAAGAACAGCGCCGACAGGGGGGTGGTCTCGGCCGGCTTGAGGACGACGGTGTTGCCGGTGGCGAGCGCCGGGGCGATCTTCCACGCGAGCATCAGCAGCGGGAAGTTCCAGGGGATGACCTGGCCGGCCACGCCGAGCGGGCGCGGGTTCGCACCGAAGCCGGCGTGGTCGAGCTTGTCGGCCCAGCCCGCGTAGTAGAAGAAGTGCGCGGCGACCAGGGGGAGGTCCGCGTCGCGGGTCTCCTTGATCGGCTTGCCGTTGTCCAGGGTCTCCAGGACGGCGAGCTCGCGGCTGCGCTCCTGGATGATCCGGGCGATGCGGAAGAGGTACTTGGCGCGCTCGGAGCCGGGCAGCGCGGACCACTTCTCGAAGGCGCGGCGGGCGGCCTTGACGGCGCGGTCGACGTCGGCGGCACCGGCCTGGGCGACCTCGGCCAGGACTTCCTCGCTGGAGGGGCTGACGGTCTTGAAGACCTTGCCGTCGGCGGCGTCGGTGAACTCGCCGTCGATGAAGAGCCCGTAGGAGGGGGCGATGTCGACGACCGAGCGGGACTCGGGGGCCGGTGCGTACTCGAAGAGGGATGCCATGGTGATCAGTCCACCGTCACGTAGTCGGGACCGGAGTAACGCCCGGTGCTCAGCTTCTGGCGCTGCATGAGCAGGTCGTTCAGCAGGCTGGAGGCGCCGAAGCGGAACCACTCGTTGGTCAGCCAGTCCTCGCCCGCGGTCTCGTTGACCAGGACCAGGAACTTGAGGGCGTCCTTGGTGGTGCGGATGCCGCCGGCCGGCTTCACGCCGATCTGGATTCCAGTCTGCGCCTTGAAGTCGCGTACGGCTTCGAGCATGAGCAGGGTGTTGGCGGGGGTGGCGTTGACGCCGACCTTGCCGGTGGAGGTCTTGATGAAGTCGGCGCCGGCGATCATGCCGATCCAGGAGGCGCGGCGGATGTTGTCGTACGTCGACAGCTCGCCGGTCTCGAAGATGACCTTGAGGCGGGCGGCGGTGCCGTCGGGGCGGACGCACGCCTCCTTCACGGCCTTGATCAGCTCGTACGTCTCCAGGTAGCGGCCGGCGAGGAAGGCGCCACGGTCGATGACCATGTCGATCTCGTCGGCGCCGGCGGCCACGGCGTCCCGGGTGTCGGCCAGCTTGACCGGCAGGGCGGCGCGCCCGGCGGGGAAGGCGGTGGCGACGGAGGCGACCTTGACGTCGGCGCCGTTCAGCGCGGCCTTGGCGGTGGCCACCATGTCGGGGTAGACGCAGACCGCGGCGGTCATGGGCGTGCTGCGGTCGGTCGGGTCGGGGTTGACGGCCTTGGCGGAGAGCGCCCGGACCTTGCCCGGGGTGTCCGCACCCTCAAGCGTGGTCAGGTCGATCATCGAGATGGCCAGGTCGATGGCGTACGCCTTGGCCGTCGTCTTGATCGAGCGGGTGCCGAGCGAGGCCGCGCGGGCCTCCAGGCCGACTGCGTCTACGCCGGGCAGCCCGTGCAGGAAGCGGCGCAGCGCGCTGTCGGACGTCGTCACGTCAGCGAATGCGGTGAGGGTGGTGGGCATGGTCACCAGATGAGCATATCTACGCGCGTAGCGCCTGTCACCCCCCTCGGTGCACATATGGGCGTGAGATCCGTCATCGGAGCTTGTGGCCCCGCTCGCCCGTACCTCCCGGCGGGCCATGGGGCAGAATCGGCCGCATGACTACGCCCTCCCCCCACGAGCCGGTCTACGCCGACCGCGTCTACCGCTCCCCCATGGCCGTCGTCTCCGGGGTGCTGCTGCTCGCGCTCGTCGCCTGGCTGTGCGGGGACGCCGTCGTACGGGGCTCGGCGGACGCGCGGTGGACGGGCGTCGCGGTCGCGCTGGCCGCCGTCCCGCTGATCGTGGCGTTCACCCTGCGCCCGGCCGTCTTCGCCAACGACGACCGGATGCGGATCCGCAACCCCTTCCGGAGCATCGAGCTGCCCTGGGCCGCGGTGGACGCGGTGCGTGCCGGCTACTCGGCGGAGGTGCTGGCCCAGGGGTCGAAGTACCAGCTGTGGTCGGTGCCGGTGTCGCTGCGCGAACGGAAGAAGGCCGGCCGGCAGTTCAGCCGCCGGGAGGCGCTGCGCGGCAAGGGCGTGGCGGCCGAGGACGCCGGGGCGGATCCGGCCGCGCCGCCGCGGGCCGCCGCCGACCGCACCATCGACGAGCTGCGCGAGCTCGCCGAGCGCGGGGCCGGGCGGCCGGGCGCGCAGGGCGGGGTCCGCGTGCGGTGGGCGTACGAGATCATCGCGCCGGCGGTGGCGGGCGCGGTCCTGCTGGCCGTGCTGCTGGCGACGGGCTGACGGGGCCCGCGGCCGCAGGGGCGTCCGTCCGATGATCGGGGCATCCGCTGAGCTGCCGTAACCGCTGCGTAACGGACACGAGTACCGGAACCGGTGCCGCCGGGGGGTGCGTCCTCGCAGGTGTGCACCGTCATGAGGGCAGCGGCAGCGCCGCCACCGACACGAAGCTCCCGGTCCGGTCCCGGCTCCTGAGCGGGGCCCTGCTGGCCGCGCATCTGCTGCTCGTCGGATGGCTGACGCTGAGCCCCCTGGACGTCCCCTGGGCGGCGGCCGCGAACCTGACCCCGCTGGAGGGGATCCGGGCGGACCTCGCCTTCGGCCCGCTGGAGGCCGCGCGGCGGATCGGCGAGGGGCTGGCGCTGCTGGCCCCGCTGGGGGTGCTGCTGCCGCTGGCCGGGGGCCGGCTGGCGGCGGGGCCGCTGGCGGCCTGGTCCTCGCTGGTCCGGACGGCGGCCGCGGCCGTACTGATCTCGCTCGGCATCGAGATGCTGCAGACCGCGGTCCCCGGCCGGGTGCTGGACGTGGACGCGCTGCTGCTGAACACCGCCGGAGTGGTCGTCGTCCACCTGGCCGTCGTGCCGGTGCTGCGCAGGCGGCTGCGCCGGACGCACGCGTCTCAGGGGCCCACCCCGAGAATTACCAGGGTCGGCATCGGACCCTGGACCGAGGTCCTTTCGGCGGTACCGCGCGAGTATTGAGGCATCGCGGAAGGGAAAGGTCCCGGAGCGCGATCCCCATACGAAGGAGAAGAAAATGAGCGCGATTACCCGCCCCCGTGACGGACGGATGATCGGCGGCGTCTGCGCCGGGCTCGCACGGCGTTTCGGTATCAAGGCCCGCACGATGCGGATCATCTTCGTGGCCTCGTGCCTGCTGCCCGGACCGCAGTTCCTCATCTACCTGGCGCTGTGGCTGCTGCTCCCGAACGAGAAGGCCGGCGCGGGCGCGGCGCGGACCGCCTGGTAGGTCCCCGGTCTCCGGCGGTCCTCCGGCGGGTCTCCGGCAGGTCTCCGGCGCGGGTCCGTCCGGGCTCGTCCCGGGCTCAGCCCGCCTTCTTGACCTTCTCCAGCTGCTTGTCCGCGATCTCCTGCGGGACCAGCGCCTTCTGGTCCGCGGCGGCCACGTTCAGGGCCATCAGCCGCACGACCCGGTCGCCCCGGCGTACGACGACCAGGTGGACCGGCGCCGAGACTCCCTCGGCGGTGGCGGTCGTGGTCCAGCTGACCGTCTCGTCGCCCGCCGTCCTGTACGGGACGGCCTTCACGTCCCGGTAGCGGCCGGTCTGCTTCTCCACGGTGGCGGTGAAACCCGTGCCGCAGGCCGCGACGGCCTCGCGCAGCCGGGCGACGACCCGCTTGGCCTCGGCCTCCGCGTAGGAGCTGACGGAGGCGGAGACCGCGAGGCCCACCTGCTTCTGGGAGCCGATGCCGCGGTTGACCGTCTCGTGGGCGGCCGGGTCGGGCTTGTCCCCCATGATGTCGGCCAGCGGCTGGCAGGCCTTCCTGTCGGCCTGCGGCTGCCCGTCAGGGGCGTTCGGGTTCTTGCCCTGCGCGGAGATCTGGTAGCCGGCGAGGTCGCCCTGGACGAGGGCGGCCCGTTCCAGGCTCGCGTCCTTGGCCTTGGGTGCGGCGGGAGCCGCCGGCGCGCCGGGCGCGCCCGAGGGGCGGGCGGCCGCGGAGCCCTTGGGGTCGGGGGTCTTCCCGGGCGCGGGGGTGTCCGTACCGCTGCCGCAGGCGACCGCTCCGAGGAGCAGTGCGGGGAGCAGCGCGAACCTCGTCGCGGGCGCCGTGAAACGTGCCGTGATGCGCATGACCGGACCTCATACCCCGTGCGTCGGCGGGCAGTTGGTGGTGATCGTGGCACACCGCGCGACGCGGCGCACACCTCCTCGAAGGGGCGTGCGCCGCGTGCGCGTGCGTGCGATTTCGCGGGGCTGGGGTCAGCCGAGGGCGCCGAGCGGGGCGGCCACCGGGGCGAGGCCGCCGAGCAGGCCGGTGACGGGGGCGGCGGCGTCGGAGGCCTCGCTCTCCTGCGCACCCTGCTGCTGCGTCTGGTCGGTGAGGGAGCTGGTGGCGCTGGTCAGGGAGCCGAGGGTGTCCGTCAGGCTCGCGGCGGGGAGCGCCGAGGCGGAGGCGGTGCCGGCGGCGCCCGCGGCGAGGGCGGCACCAATCACAGCGACACCGAGGGACTTGGCAGCAGACTGCTTCATGAAAAATCGTCCTTGCGACGGGGAAACTGAGCGGCTCCGCAAACTAGCCACTTCAAACCCGGTCCCGCAAACATCCTTAAATACGAGAAAGCGTCCGGGAGTTGAGTCTCCCGGACGCTTTCAGCGGGTCATTCCGTGGCCTAGGCCGAGACAGTTCCGCTGGTGGAAGCGGTCTGCCGGAACAGCCATTCGGACTTCAGCTCCGCATAGCCCGGCTTGATCACGTCGTTGATCATCGCGAGTCGTTCATCGAAAGGAATGAACGCGGACTTCATCGCATTGACGGTGAACCACTGCATGTCGTCGAGCGAGTAGCCGAAGGCGTCGACCAGGTGCTCGAACTCGCGGCTCATGCTGGTGCCGCTCATCAGGCGGTTGTCCGTGTTGACCGTCAGCCGGAAGTGCAGCTTGCGCAGCAGGCCGATCGGGTGTTCGGCGTACGAGGCGGCCGCGGCGGTCTGGAGGTTCGAGGTCGGGCACATCTCCAGGGGGATGCGCTTGTCCCGGACGTACGAGGCCAGGCGGCCCAGCTTGACGGAACCGTCCTCGGCGACCTCGATGTCGTCGATGATCTTCACGCCGTGGCCGAGGCGGTCCGCGCCGCACCACTGCAGGGCCTGCCAGATCGAGGGGAGGCCGAAGGCCTCGCCCGCGTGGATGGTGAAGTGGTTGTTCTCGCGCTTGAGGTACTCGAAGGCGTCGAGGTGGCGGGTGGGGGGGAACCCGGCCTCGGCGCCGGCGATGTCGAAGCCGACCACGCCGTTGTCCCGGTAGCGGTTGGCCAGCTCGGCGATCTCCAGCGCGCGGGCCGCGTGGCGCATGGCGGTCAGCAGGGCGCCGACGCGGATGCGGTGGCCGTTGGCCTTGGCGCGGCGCTCGCCCTCGCGGAAGCCGTCGTTGACGGCCTCGACGACCTCTTCGAGGGTCAGGCCGGCTTCGAGGTGCTGCTCGGGGGCGTAGCGGATCTCGGCGTACACGACGCCGTCCTCGGCCAGGTCCTCGGCGCACTCGGCGGCGACCCGGAAGAGGGCCTCCTTCGTCTGCATGACGGCGCAGGTGTGCGCGAACGTCTCCAGGTAGCGCGGGAGGGAGCCGGAGTCGGCGGCGTCGCGGAACCAGACGCCCAGCTTGTCGGCGTCGGTCTCGGGGAGCTTGTCGTAGCCGACCTCGGCCGCCAGCTCGATGATGGTCCCGGGGCGCAGCCCTCCGTCGAGGTGGTCGTGCAGCAGCACCTTCGGGGAGCGGCGGATCTGGTCCGGGGTGGGCAGGTTGGGGGTCTCGCTCGTCATCCCGGCACTCTACTCCTACGCGCGTAGAGCAGCGCGTCGGCCGCAGGGGTCGATATGTAACAGAGACCGTACGGACGGGTGGCGTACACCTGTCAGTCTGAGACTGTTCCGCCATGGCACAGCATGCGCCGCCGGCGCGCGGGGCCCGCCTGGGGCGGGCGGCCGGCGCGAACGGCTCGGTCTCGACGGTCAGTGGTGTGGTGCTCCTGCTTCCCGGAGCCTCCAGACTCGCCCCCGGTCCGGTACGCCCGCTCGCGCGGGCGCTGGCCCGGGCGGGCGGGGCGCAGGGGCTGGTGGCGCACCCGGTGGCGCACGGGGCCGGACCCCGGGAGGAGGCCGCCGCGTGGGCGGCGCAGGAGGTGGTCAGGCTGTACGGGGACGTCCCGGTCTGCCTGGCCGGCTTCGGCGCGGGCGGCAGGGCGGCGCTGCTGGCGGCGGGGCACGAGGCCGTCAACTCGGTGGTGGCGCTGGCCCCTTGCTTAACGGAGGGCTCGGACGCGGGCTCCCCTGAACCGGTGAAACAGCTCGCCGGGCGGCAGGTGCTGATCGTGCACGGCACGAACGACGCGCGCAGCGACCCGGAGTCCTCCTTCCGGCTGGCGGCCCGCGCGAAGAAGGCGAATCGTTCTACCTGCCGGTTCGAGGTGCACTCGGACGGCCACGGGCTGCGGGAGCACCGCTCGGAAGTGGTGGCGCTGGCGGTGGACTTCGTCCTCGGCGCGATGCTCGCGGGCCGGTACTCGCGGCCGGTCGTGGACGCGCTGGCGGCGCCTCCGCCGCTGGGCCTGCGGATGCCGCTGGCCTCGGGTTTCGGGCGGTCCCTGAGGGGCTGAGCGGGGGCGGGTGCGGGCGTAGAGTGAGAAATGGACTCGGGGTCTGCTCGGGGTGCTCTCCGGAAGGCGGTCCGCCATGGCCGGGATGGTGCGCAGGAACTTCGACAACGCGGACGAGACGCGGCCCTTCGCCGACGGCAAGGGCAGGCTGGACCTGATCCAGACGGACGGCGGGCCGGTCGGGCGCGCGGTGTTCGAGCCGGGCTGGAAGTGGTCGGAGCACATCAAGCCGCTGGCGGGCACGGACAGCTGCCAGTCGGCGCACACCGGTTACGTGGTCAGCGGCCGGATGCAGGTCGTGATGGACGACGGCGAGGGCGCCGAGTACGGCCCGGGGGACTTCATGCAGGTCGCCCCGGGGCACGACGCGTGGGTGCTCGGCGACGAGCCGTGCGTGGCGGTGGACTGGACGGGCTTCGGCACCTACGCGCAGCCGGCCTGACCGCGGGCCGCGCCGGAACGCCGGGACCTCCCGTTCCGTCCCCTCTCGGTCGGACGGCCCCGGTGTTCCGGCGCGGCCGCGGGTCGTGGGTCCACTGTGCCGGTTCGGCATATGCCGGAAGCGGTCGTTCAGGCGTCGGCTTGTCGCCTTGCGGGAACCGGAGGGGTTTACGAAGGGGCACAGGCAGGGACGAATGTGCATATGCCAGCCCCCGCCGATGACCGCGCCGACGCCGGTTCCGAAGACCCCGAAGACCTGAGCCCCACGGCCCGGCGCCTGTACGCGTACGCCGTCGACCGGCACGCCTTCACCGTCGCCGAGGCCACCACCGCCCTCGGGGCCCGCGCGGGCGCGGCCGTCACCGAGCTGGCCGCCGCACACCTGCTCCAGCGGGTCCCCGACGGCGACGGACCCGAGCGCTGGTGCGCGGTCGCGCCCCGCGCGGCGGCGGCCCGGGCGCTGGCCCCGCTGGCACTCCGCGTACGGGAGACCCACGACGAGATGGACCGGCTGCGCGGGCGGCTGGAGGCTCTGGTCCCCGCGTACGAGGCGGGGGCCGCGCACCGGGACCTGAGCGGGTCGGGACGCCTGGAACTGGTCACCGACCTCGGAGCCGTCCGCGGACTGATCACCGAACTGGCCGCGGCCTGCGAACGGGAACTGCTGACCTCCCAGCCCGGCGGCGGCCGGCCCCAGGAAAGCCTGGAGGAAGCGGTCGGACGGGACGAGTCCCTGCTGACCCGCGGCGTCCGCATGCGCACCATCTACCAGCACACCGCCCGCTACTCCCGCCCCACCGCCGCCTACGTCGAACGCATCACGGCACTCGGCGCCCAGGTCCGCACCCTCGGCGACGGCCTCATGCGCATGCTGATCTTCGACGCCCACACCGGCCTCATGGCCGTCCCCGACCGCCAGGGCGCCGCCCTGGTCGTCCGCGAACCGAGCGTCGTCCACTTCATGACGGCCACCTTCGAACGCTCCTGGCTCGGCGCCGAACCCTTCCCCACAAGCGTCGGCCCGGACGCCGCCCGCGCCGTCTCCGACGAACTCCGCCAGACCATCGTCCGCCTCCTCTCCGACGGCCTGGAAGACAAGGTCATCGCCCGCCGCCTCGGCATGTCCGAACGCACCTGCCAACGCCACATCGCCGAGATCATGCGCGCCATCGGCGCCAAATCCCGCTTCCAGGCCGGCTACTTGCTCTCCACGGCGAACAGACCACACTGCCCGGACGGGGACCCCGGAACCGGCGCACCGGCCTAGCCTCAGACCAGGGAGGGCAGAACGCCGCGCGCCCACCGGCCGAGCCAGAACGCTGCCGCCGAGCGATGCTCCTGGCCTTCGGTGGATCCGTCGTGCACCAGGTACTCGGTCGGGGCCAGGTAGCCCTCGCCGGGCTCCAGGCGTATGCGGGTGAGGCGAAGAACCCCTCCGCCGGCGGGCCGACCCCGTGGTGCGCCTCCTCCCTCCGGCCCCACCTCGCCAACGCGCACGCCCGAGAAACGTACGAGCGGGGCAGGACGCTGCTCCGTACGGGCTGACGTTCGCCGGGGCGACGGCTTCCGGCCCTCGGCAGGCCCCGCCGATCGTCATTCCCTCCACCGGCGCCGGGCGACGACGGGCCGCCGACCGGCAGGCCGACGGACGGAGTCCGGCGCAGCGGCGCGAAGCCGGGGAGGCCGTCCGCGGCCGAGCCGCGCGAGCGGCGCGTCAAGAAGGAGAACCGGCCCTCGGGCCCCGGGGAGGGCTAGGACGGGGGTTCCAGTTCGGGGATGAGGCGGCCGCGGCGGGAGAGGAGGAAGCGTTTGAAGGCGGCCACCGGAGGGGTGTCCGGGTGGCCGTCCAGCCAGGCCACGCCGATCTCGCGGGCCGCGCGCGGCGCCGTCACCGTCAGCTCGACCACCCCCGGGCGGGCCACGGGCGGCGGGGGGAGGAGGGCCACGCCCAGGCCCGCCGCCACCAGGCCGCGCAGGGTTTCCGCCTCTTCGCCCTCGAAGGCGACCTTCGGGGTGAACCCGGCCTCCGCGCACAGGTTGTCGGTGATGCGGCGCAGGCCGTAGCCGGGCTCCAGGGTGACGAAGGTTTCCTCGGCGGCCTCCGCGAGGCGGATGCGCTTGCGGCCCGCGAGGCGGTGGTCGTCCGGGACCACCAGCCGCAGCCGCTGCTCGTCGAGGCGGCGGGCGACCAGGTCGGGGGCGTCGGGGACGGGCGAGGTCAGGCAGAGGTCGAGTTCGCCGGCGCGGAGCTTCTCCAGCATGGCCTCGCCGTAGTTCTGGACCAGGGCGAAGCGGACCCCGGGGTGGTCGGTGCGGAAGGCGCGGATCAGGCCGGGCACCGTCTCGGGGCCCAGGGTGTGCAGGAAGCCGAACGCGACCTTGCCGAAGGACGGGTCGGCGTCCTGCTGGACGGACCCGGCGGCGCGGGCGATGCCCTCGAGGGCCTGCTCGGCGGAGGCGAGGAAGGTGCGGCCCGCCGTGGTGAGGGCGACGGTGCGGCCCTTGCGGGCGAACAACGAGACGCCCAGGTCCTGTTCGAGGCGGACCATCGCCCGGGACAGGGTGGACTGCGGTACGCCCAGCTCGTGGGCGGCGCGGGTGACGTGCTCGTGCCGGGCGACCGCGACGAACTGGGCCAGGCGCGGGGCCAGCCCTTGTGTCACAGCCATGTCTTCTTCGTAACGGTTCATTGATATCCGAGGCCCTGGAGTGCGGTGATGCGCTGGTGGATTGATTATCCCGGGTTTGTGCATTGGACGCATGAAAAAGGGTGGGCGTAGGTTCGAGGCATGCCTCCCGCTCATACCGGGGCGCCCGTCATCACGGGCGCCTCCACCCCGTCGTCCCCCGAGCCCCGCTCCCCCGGCCGCCCCGGCTACCGCCGGATGAGCCTCGCGCTCTTCGCCGCGGGCCTGGCGACCTTCGCCCTCCTCTACTCCACCCAGGCGCTGCTGCCCGCGGTCTCCGCCGGTTTCGGCGTGACGGCAGGTCAGGCCAGCTGGACGGTCTCCGCGGCCACCGGCGCCCTCGCCCTGTTCGTCCTGCCGCTCAGCGCGCTGTCCGAGCGGTTCGGCCGGACCCGGATGATGACCTGCTCGATGGTGGTCGCCGTCGGCATCGGCCTGCTGGTGCCGTTCGCGCCGAGCCTGGAGTGGCTGGTGGCGCTGCGCGCGGTGCAGGGCGCGGCCATCGCCGGGATCCCCGCCTCCGCGATGGCGTACCTCGCGGAGGAGGTCAAGCCGAAGGCGCTGGTCGGGGCCATCGGCCTGTTCGTGGCCGGCAACTCCATCGGCGGCATGAGCGGCCGCATCGTCACCGGCTGGGGCGCGCAGCTGTGGGGCTGGCGCGGCGGGCTGCTGGCCGTCGGCGTGATGGCGCTGGTCTGCGCGGCGGCCTTCCTGGTGTTGCTGCCCAGGGCGCGGTTCTTCCGGCCGGCGTCGCTGAACCCGCGCGCGGTGGGACGTACCGTCGCCGGGCACCTGCGGGATCCGCTGCTGCTGCGGCTGTACGGGATCGGCGCGCTGTTCATGACCGTGTTCGGGGCCGTGTACACCGTCATCGGGTACCGGCTGGTGGAGGCGCCGTTCTCGCTGGGCCAGGGCGTCGTCGGGTCGGTCTTCCTGGTGTACCTGGTGGGTACGGTCTCCTCGGCGGCGGCCGGTCAGCTGGTGGCCCGTGCGGGCCGGCGCGGGGCGCTGTACCTGGCGGTGACCACGACCGCCCTGGGGCTGCTGCTGTCGCTCGGCGACTCGCTGTGGCTGATCCTGCCGGGGCTGGTGCTGATCACGGCCGGCTTCTTCGCGGGGCACGCGGTGGCGTCGGCGGCGGTGAGCCGGACGGCGAAGACGGGCCGGGCGCAGGCCTCGGCGCTGTACCAGTCCGCGTACTACCTCGGCTCCAGCGCGGGCGGCACCCTGGGCGCGCTGGCCTACCACGCCTCGGGGTGGGCGGCCACGGTCGGGATCGCGCTGCTGGCGGTGCTGGGCGTCGTCTCGATCACCCTGTACGGATCCCACGCGGCCCGCGCCGAACGCCGCCGGATGCTCGCCCCGGGCGCTCGCGGTCCCCGCGCCGCGGCGGCCCGCTGACCCCGCGCCAAACGTCCCGGCACCGGTCCGCCGGCGGACCGGTGCGGACCGGTGGCGGACCCGTGGCGGCCAACTCCGTTCAAGGTCTGTGCGCCGTGCGCAACTCGCTCTAGCTTGGGAGGCATTGCGCCCCACAGTGCGGGCGAGGCAGGGGAGGACCAGATGGCGGCGATACGCGTGCGCGCGCGGCGGCGGGCTGCGGTGGTGTTCGGCGGGGCTCTGGCGCTTGCGGCGCCCCTGGTGGTCGTGGGGGGAGGGACGGCCCAGGCCGCCGGCTGCAACGTGACCACCGGGCCCTACCAGCGGCAGGTCGAGCAGTTCCTCGGGCGGCCGGTGGACGGGGTGCAGTCGGCGGCCGACTGCACGGCGATCCAGTCGTTCCAGGCCACCCACGGGATCACCCCGACCATGGGGTACGCCGGGCCGCTGACCTGGCAGACGATGAGCACGATGCTGGCGCAGCGGGCGGCGGGCAAGAATCCGAACGCCGAGGGGAAATGCCCCGTCAACCTGGGGCGGATCGCGTGCGTCGACCTGACCCGGCAGCTCAGCTGGATCCAGGACGGGGCGGCGCTGAAGTACGGTCCGGTGCCGGTGCGCACCGGCAAGGCGGAGACGCCGACGCGGACGGGCCTGAAGAAGATCTACTACCGGTCCATCGACCACTGGTCGACGATCTACAACGTGTCCATGCCCTACTCGCAGTTCTTCGACGGGGGCATCGCCTTCCACTCGGTCACCAAGAGCATGTGGAACCCGCCCGGTTCGGGCGGCTGCGTGAACATGACGACGACGGACGCGAAGGCCTACTGGAGCATGCTGACCAACGGCGAGGACGTCTTCGTGTACGGGCGCAAGCCCGGGACCTGACGGTTTCCCCCGCTCCGGCTGCCGTTGTCAGACCCCTCGGGTAGTTTCCGAAGGGACGGCAAACCACCTGGGGGACGGCGGCCATGAGCGACCTTGCTACCTCGTCACCGGAACTCGACGCGGCGATGGACCGCTACCGCGTCGAGCTGACCGGCTACTGCTACCGGATGCTCGGCTCGTCCTTCGACGCCGAGGACGCGGTGCAGGACACGTACGTCCGTGCCTGGCGGGCCCACGCGAAGTTCGAGGGGCGGTCGTCGCTGCGGTCGTGGCTGTACCGGATCGCCACCAACGTGTGCCTGGACCTGCTGAAGGCGGGGAACAGGCGGGCCCGGCCGATGGACCTGTCCGCACCGCAGCACCAGGCCTCCGCCGTGCTCAACGAGCGGCCCGAGGTGACCTGGCTGGAGCCGGTCCCGGACGGGCGGGTGCTCCCGCAGACCGCCGACCCGGCGGAGCTGGCGCTGGCGAAGGAGTCCGTGCGGCTGGCCTTCGTGGCGGCCCTCCAGCACCTGCCGGCGAAGCAGCGGGCCGTGCTGATCCTGCGGGAGGTGCTGGCCTGGAAGGCGGACGAGGTCGCGCGGCTCCTGGAGACCTCGGTGGCGTCGGTGAACAGCGCGCTCCAGCGGGCGCGGGCGACGCTGTCGGGGCAGGAGCTGCGGCCGAGCGAGCCGAAGGACCCGCTGGACGCGGAGCAGTCGAAGCTGCTGGAGCAGTACCTGTCGGCCTTCGAGGCGTACGACATCTCGCGGCTCACGGAGCTGCTGCACGAGGACGCGGTGCTGTCGATGCCGCCGTTCGACCTGTGGCTGCGGGGGCCGGCGGACATCGCCGCGTGGCACCTGGAGCAGGGCATCGGCTGCAAGGGCTCGCGGCTGGTCCCGACCACGGCGAACGGGCTGCCGGCCTTCGGGCAGTACCGTCCGCGGGAGGACGGCCTGCCCGGGCACGTGCCGTGGGCGCTCCAGGTGCTGGAGGTGTCACGGGGGCGGATCGTCGGGCTCAACGCCTTCCTGGACACGGCGCGGTGGTTCCCGCTGTTCGGGCTGCCGCAGGAGCTCTCCGAGTCCGACGAGGTGGAGCAGGGCCTCTAGCCGGGGGGCCGCTCCGGTGACCCGGAAGGGGGTGCCGTGGCCCTTGGCCGTGAGGGCCAGGCGGGCGAGGGCGTCGACGGTGGCGAGGGTGGGGGTACCGACTCCCCGGACGTCGCAGGTCACCGGCCGGACCGGGCCGTCCCGGCAGAGCTTGCCGAGGCGGGCGCAGAGGGCGGGGACGTCCGGCTGGGGCCCTTCCAGGGCCAGGGTGATCTCCACGGGGGGATGACCGTCCGCGGCCGCGGAACTCATCGGTGCCGCTGCGCTGCCGCGCGGGATCGGTGCCGTGGGCGCTGCCGCGCGGGGCCGGTGCCGTGGGCGCTGCCGCGCGGGGCCGGTGCGGTGGGGCGGGGGTGCCGCTGCGCGGGGCGAAGTCCCCTACCCGCCCTTCGCCCGTTCCCCGGGCTGCGCCCGGACCCCCTGGAGGCTCCGCCCCCAGACCCCCGCGCCTCAAACGCCGGCGGGGCTATGAGGAGCCGGCGGGGCTGGATTTCGCGCAGCGAAATTCCAGCCCGCGCGGCGATTGAGCGCACCGGGCGCGCAGCGCACGGTATCGGGGTCCGGGGCGGAGCGCCCCGGGATCTTTTTCAGCCCCGCCGGCGACTGAGGCGAGAACGGGTGAAGGGCGGGGAGGGGTTACTCGATGCGGCACCTCGCCCCTCCCCGGCCAGGGGTTACGCGATGCGGTCCAGGACGATCGGGTTCGCCGAGAACTCCGTGCCCGACGGGGAGACGTCGTAGCAGCCCTCCAGGGAGGACAGGGCGTACTCGAACTTCTCCGGGGTGTCCGTGTGCAGGGTCATCAGCGGCTGGCCCGCCGTGACCGTGTCGCCCGGCTTCGCGTGGAGCTCGATGCCCGCGCCCGCCTGGACCGGGTCCTCCTTGCGGGCGCGGCCCGCGCCCAGGCGCCAGGCGCCGACGCCGACCGCGTACGCGTCGAGGCGGGTCAGGACGCCGGAGGCGGAGGCGGTGACGACGTGCTGCTCGCGGGCGACCGGGAGGGCCGCGTCCGGGTCGCCGCCCTGGGCGGAGATCATCCGGCGCCACACGTCCATCGCGGAGCCGTCGGCGAGGGCCTTCGCCGGGTCGGCGTCCTTGATGCCGGCGGCCGTCAGCATCTCCTGCGCGAGGGCGATGGTCAGCTCGACCACGTCGGCGGGGCCGCCGCCGGCGAGGACCTCGACGGACTCGCGGACCTCGAGGGCGTTGCCCGCGGTCAGGCCGAGCGGGGTGGACATGTCGGTGAGCAGGGCGATCGTCTTGACGCCGCTGTCGGTGCCCAGGGCCACCATCGTGGAGGCCAGCTCGCGGGCGTCCTCGATGTTCTTCATGAAGGCGCCGGAGCCGACCTTCACGTCGAGGACGAGGGAGCCGGTGCCCTCGGCGATCTTCTTGGACATGATCGAGGAGGCGATCAGCGGGATGGCCTCGACGGTTCCGGTGACGTCGCGGAGGGCGTAGAGCTTCTTGTCGGCGGGGGCCAGGCCGTCGCCGGCGGCGCAGATGACGGCGCCGGTGGTGTCGAGGACGTTCAGCATCTCCTCGTTGGAGAGCAGGGCCCGCCAGCCGGGGATGGACTCCAGCTTGTCGAGGGTGCCGCCGGTGTGGCCGAGGCCGCGGCCGGACAGCTGCGGGACGGCCGCGCCGCAGGCGGCGACGAGCGGGGCGAGCGGGAGGGTGATCTTGTCGCCGACGCCGCCGGTGGAGTGCTTGTCGGCGGTGGGGCGGGAGAGGGAGTCGAAGTTCATCCGCTCGCCGGAGGCGATCATCGCGGCGGTCCAGCGGGCGATCTCGGACCGGTTCATACCGTTGAGCAGGATGGCCATGGCGAGCGCCGACATCTGCTCGTCGGCGACGACGCCGCGGGTGTAGGCGTCGATGACCCAGTCGATCTGCTCGGGGCTCAGCTCACCGCGGTCCCGCTTGGTCCGGATGACGGAGATGACGTCCATGAGGTGACTTCCTTCTACGCGCATAGAGATGAGGGAGGGAGGAGCGGCGACGGCCCTCCGCCCGGCGGGGCGGAGGGCCGTCGTACGGCTATCTCAGGTGGTCGGGGCCGAAGGCCTGCGGCAGCATCGCGCTCAGCGGCAGGATCCCGTCCGGCGTCTCCACCAGGAGCTCCGGGCCGCCGAACTCGTAGAGCAGCTGGCGGCAGCGCCCGCACGGGACGAGGATGGCGCCCTTGCCGTCCACGCACGTGAAGTGCGTGAGCCGGCCGCCGCCGGTGGCCTGGAGGGAGGAGACCAGGCCGCACTCGGCGCACAGGCCGAGCCCGTAGCTCGCGTTCTCGACGTTGCAGCCGGTGACGGTCCGCCCGTCGTCGACCAGCGCCGCGACCCCGACCGGGAAGCCCGAGTAGGGGGCGTACGCGCGGGTCATCGCGGACCGGGCGGCGGTCCGCAGGGCTTCCCAGTCCACCGCCGGGGCCGGGGTCACTTGCCCTGGCCCTTGCGGTACGGCATGCCGTCCGCCTTGGGCATCCGCAGGCGCTGCGCCGACAGGGCGAGCACCAGCAGCGTGGTGACGTACGGGGCGGCGTCGACGAACTGGCTGGGCACCTGGTCGGTGGCCGCGTACCAGGCGAAGAGCCCGGCGGCGCAGACGGCGGCGATGCCGGCCTGGAGGTACTTCTTCTTGTACAGCTGCCAGCCGACGGCGAGCACCAGCAGGATGGCGATCAGCAGCAGCATCGCGTGGACGTTCTCGGCGCCGCCGCGCAGCTTGAGGCTGTCGGTGAAGCCGAAGAGGCCCGCGCCGAGCGCCATGCCGCCCGGCATCCAGTTGCCGAAGATCATCGCGGCGAGACCGATGTAGCCGCGGCCGCCGGTCTGGCCCTCCTGGTAGATGCCGGTGGAGACGATCGCGAGGAACGCGCCGCCGAGGCCGGCCAGGCCGCCCGAGACGATCACGGCGATGTACTTGTACTTGTAGACGTTGACGCCGAGGGACTCCGCCGCGACCGGGTTCTCACCGCAGGAGCGCAGGCGCAGGCCGAAGGCGGTGCGCCAGAGCACCCACCAGGTGGCGGGGATCAGCAGCACGGCGACGACGGTCAGCAGCGACAGGTGGGTGACCAGGCCGCCGAGGACGCCGGCGATGTCCGAGACGAGGAACCAGTGCTTGGCCTGGAGGGTGTCCAGTCCGCTGGAGAGTCCCGGGATGGTGATCTCGGTGATGGGCTCGATGCGCGGGGACTGCTTGGAGGAGCCGCCCTCGGCCTTGTCGAAGGTGAAGTTCGACAGGTACTGGGTGAAGCCCGTCGCCAGGATGGTGACCGCCACACCGGAGACGATGTGGTTGACGTTGAAGGTGACGGTGATGATCGCGTGCAGCAGGCCGCCGAGGGCGCCGCCGACGATGCCCAGCAGGACGCCCGTCCAGGGGCCCCACTGGTAACCGGCCCAGGCACCGAACCAGGTGCCGAGGATCATCATGCCCTCGAGGCCGATGTTGACCACGCCGGCCCGCTCGGCCCAGAGGCCGCCGAGGCCCGCGAGGCCGATCGGCACGGCGAGCTGGAGGGCGCCGGAGACCTGGCCGACGGAGGTCAGGTCGTTCGCGCCGGAGATGACCCGGACCAGCGAGACCAGCGCGAGGCCGCCCGCGATGATCAGCAGGATCCAGGGCAGGGTGAGCTTGCGGCGGCCGCCCGGCTTGGGCGCGGCTTTCGTCGTGGGAACGGTGCTGGCGCTCACGCCGCGACCTCCTTCTCGGTCTTGATGGCGTGGCCGGCGGCCAGCTCCTCGCCGACCTTCTGCTGCTGGCGGCGGATGCCGTAGCGGCGGACGAGCTCGTAGCTGACGACCACGGCGACCACGATCAGGCCCTTCATGATCGTGCCGATTTCCTTGGCGTAGCCGGCCGTGTCGAGGCCGGCGGACGCCTTGTCGATGAAGGCGATCAGCAGCGCCGCGAAGAAGATGCCGACCGGGTTGTTGCGGCCGAGCAGCGCGATGGTGATGCCGGTGAAGCCGATGCCCGCCGGGAAGGACAGGTTGTACGTGTGGGACTCGCCCAGCAGGAGCGGCATGCTGACCAGACCGGCGACGGCGCCCGAGATGAGCATCGAGGTCATGATCATCTTCTTGGCGTCCACGCCGGAGGCCTGGGCGGCGGACTCGCTGGCGCCGGTGGCGCGCAGGTCGAAGCCGAACCGGGTGCGGTTGAGCACGAACCAGTAGACGACGCCCAGCGCGAAGGCGATGAAGGTGAAGCCGTAGATCTCCATGCCGTCACCGAGCTCGACGCCCGGGAACCAGCCCGACTCCGGGATGTCACCGGTGGTCAGGTCGTTGGAGCCGACGGGCTGCACGCCGAGGTTCTTGGGCAGGATCAGCCAGGCGATCAGCGAGGTCGCGATGGCGTTGAGCATGATCGTCGAGACGACCTCGCTCACGCCGCGCTTGGCCTTGAGGATGCCCGCGATGCCGGACCAGAAGGCGCCGACGAGCATGGCGACGAGCACGATCACCAGGATGTGCAGCGGGCCGGGCAGCGTGACCGCCGCGCCGACCAGGGCGCTGACCATCGCGGCGAGGCGGTACTGGCCGTCGACGCCGATGTTGAAGAGGTTCATCCGGAAGCCGATGGCGACGGCCAGGGCTGCCAGGTAGTACGTGCCGGCCTGGTTCACGATGAGGACCTGCACGTCCTCGTAGCCGGACTGCTCGATCATGATGCGCAGCGGCTCGATCGGGTCGACGCCCGACGCGGCCAGCACGATCATGCTCAGTACGAAGGCGCTGACCAGTGCCAGCGCGGGTCCGGCGAAGCCGAGAAGCAGCCGGTCCTTGTCGAATTTCTTCATCGGGCCTCGTCCTCCGTCGTGTCGCCGTCGACCTCGGCGGAGTGGTCGTCAGTGGCTTCCAGGTGCCCGGTCGCGGCGCCGGTCATGGCGGTGCCGAGCTCCTCGGGGGTGATCGTCGCCGGGTCGGCGTCCGCGACCAGGCGGCCGCGGTAGATGACGCGGAGCGTGTCGGACAGGCCGATCAGCTCGTCCAGGTCGGCGGAGATCAGCAGGACGGCGAGGCCCTCGCGCCGGGCTTCGCGGATCGCGTCCCAGATCTGCGCCTGCGCGCCGACGTCCACGCCGCGCGTGGGGTGGGCGGCGATGAGGAACTTGGGGTTGTGGCTCATCTCGCGGCCGACGATCAGCTTCTGCTGGTTGCCGCCGGAGAGGGAGGCCGCGGTGACGTCGATGCCGGGCGTGCGGACGTCGTACTCGCGCACGATCCGCTCGGTGTCCTTGCGGGCGGCCTTCGGGTCGAGGACGCCGCGCTTGGAGTTGGGCGCCTCGGTGACGTGGCCGAGGATGCGGTTCTCCCAGAGCGGGGACTCCAGCAGCAGGCCGTGGCGGTGGCGGTCCTCGGGGATGTAGCCGATGCCGCCCTCGCGGCGCTTGCGGACCGGCATCTTGGTGATGTCGCTGCCGTCGAGGGTGATGGCGCCCGCGTCGGGGCTGATCATGCCCATGAGGGCCTCGATCAGCTCCGTCTGGCCGTTGCCCTCGACGCCGGCGATGCCGAGGACCTCGCCCTTGTGGATCGTGAAGGTGATCCCGTCGAGCAGCAGGCGGCCGGCGACGGCGGGCTCGCGCAGGTCGGTGTCGGAGTCGCCGAGGGCGTTCACGGAGGTCTCGGGGGTGACGATGGTGCCCGCGTCGGCGACGGTCAGGCCGTCGACCTGCAGCATGGGGGTCGTGGTGACCGTGGACTCGCGGGTCTCCGGCGAGGGCAGCTCGCTGCCGACCATCAGCTCGGCGAGCTGCTTGGTCGTCGCGGTCTTCGGGTCGGCGGTGCCGACCGTGGTGCCGCGGCGGATGACGGTGATGTCGTCGGCGACCTTCAGGATCTCGCCCAGCTTGTGCGAGATGAAGATGACCGTGAGGCCCTCGGCCTTGAGCTCGCGCAGGTTGTCGAAGAGCGCGTCCACTTCCTGCGGCACGAGCACGGCGGTCGGCTCGTCGAGGATGAGGGTCTTGGCGCCGCGGTAGAGGACCTTGAGGATCTCCACGCGCTGGCGGTCGGCGACACCGAGGTCCTCGATCAGGGCGTCGGGGCGCACGCCGAGGCCGTACGCGTCCGAGATCTCCTGGATCTTCTTGCGGGCCTTGGAGCCGATGCCGTAGAGCTTCTCGCCGCCGAGGACGACGTTCTCCAGAACGGTGAGGTTGTCGGCGAGCATGAAGTGCTGGTGCACCATGCCGATGCCGCGTGCGATGGCCTCACCGGGGTTGTTGAAGGAGACCTGCTCCCCGTCGATGGCGATGGTGCCCTCGTCCGGCTTCTGCATGCCGTAGAGGATCTTCATCAGGGTCGACTTGCCGGCACCGTTCTCGCCGATCAGGGCGTGGACCGTGCCCTTGCGGACGGAGATGGCGATGTCCTTGTTGGCGACGACGCCGGGGAAACGCTTGGTGATGCCGTGCAGTTCTACGGCGAGAGGGGGGCTGGACGCGTTGATGACGCACTCTCCTTGGCGCGGAAGGAGCTGGAAAGCCGTTTGGCTCGGCAGGAGGACAGGGCAGGGGTCGGCCGGGCGGGTGGGCGGGAATGGGACGGTATCGCGTCCACGATGCCTCTACGCGCGTAGCACTGTCGGAAGTGAAAACTTGCGGCCAACTGGCCACAAGTGGTCACGGACCGGGGGCGAAGACGCGGTCCGGGGTCCGGAGCGGTAGAGACCGCATCCGGACCCCGGAAACCGCGACGAGTCGTCAGACAGCCGTTACGGCGTGGTCTTGACGGTGATCTTCTTCGCGATGATGTCGGCCTTCGCCTTCTCCACCGCGGCGATGAGCTCGGCCATGTTCTTGTACTCGGGGTTGGAGTCGGCCAGGCCGACGCCGTCCTTGTCCAGGCCGTAGCGGACCTCGCCGGACTCCGGCTTGCCGTCCTTGACCGACTTGATCAGGTTGTAGACCGCGTCGGACACGTCCTTGGTGACCGAGGTCAGGATCTTGTCCTTGTACTTCGACAGACCGGCCTGGTTGTACTGGTCGGAGTCGACGCCGATGGCCCACTTGCCGGAGGTCGCGGCGGCCTCGATGGCGCCCGAGCCGGCGAGGCCGGCGGCGGCGTAGACCACGTCGGCGCCACCGTCGATCTGGCCCTTGGCGGCGGCCTTGCCCAGGTCGGGCTTGGCGAAGCCACCGAAGTCCGGCGGCTGGGAGAGGTACTTGGTCAGTACCTTGGCGTTGGGGTTGGTGTCCTTGACGCCCTGGGTGAAGCCCGCCTCGAACTTCTTGATCAGCGGAACCTCGACACCGCCGATGAAGCCGACCGTGCCGCTCTTCGACGCCTTGGCGGCGGCGACGCCGGCCAGGTAGGAGCCCTGCTCCTCGTTGAAGACCAGGTTGGCGATGTTCTTGTCGGTCACCGAGGTGTCGTCGATGATGCCGAAGGTGGTCTTCGGGAACTTCGCGGCGACCTTCTTGATGGCCGGCGCGTAGGCGAAGCCGACGCCGATGACCGGGTTGTTGCCCTTGCGCGCCAGCTCGGTGAGGCGCTGGACCTTGTCGGCCTCGCTCTCGCCCTCGGTCGGCTCCGCCTCGGCGGTCTTGATCTTGAGGTCCTTCTCGGCCTTCTCCAGGCCCGCGAACGCGGCGTCGTTGAACGACTGGTCGCCACGGCCGCCGATGTCGTACGCGATGGCCGCGCCCGCGGAGGAGGTGGGCGCGCTGCCGTCGGAGGAGGGGCTGTCCGAGGACTTCTTTCCGCCACAGGCGGTGGCCGAGAGGGCCAGCGCCGCGGACGCGATGCCCACGGTGGCGATCCTGGTGATCCGGCGCAAGGGGAGGCTCCTTCAAAACCTGACCGAAGCGCCACGACCGGCGCTGGTTTAGCGGCGATCGTAACGCGCGTAGATGTCAGTTAAAGGCCCGTTCATGAGTCGTTATCGGATCGTCGCGAACCGGACAGTGACCGATTGGTAACGGGACGGGCGTCCAGCCCTTGCGTACCAAGGGCTGGACACCGCCGACAGGAGACCCGCCGGTGCTGTATGGAGCTTTACCCGATCTTTGATGTGACGGGACCGTTGCGGCGGCCGTCGAGGAGTGCGGCGGCCGTGAAGAACTCGACGCCGTAGCCGATCGAGGTCTCGTCGACGTCGAAATCGCCGCGGTGCAGGTCCCGCTTGGCGGTGTCGCCCGGGCGGCGGACGCCGAGCCGGGCCATGGCGCCGGGGACGTGCTCCAGGTACCAGGAGAAGTCCTCGCCGCCGAGGCTCTGCTCGGTGTCCTCCACCGACTCGGGGCCGCGCCGGGCGCCCATGGCCTCCCGGAGCAGCTCGGTGACCACCGGGTCGTTGACGACCGGCGGCACGCCGCGCACGTGGTTGATCTCGAACTTGGCCCCGTGCATCGTGGCGACCTCGTCGATCGCCGCGTGGATCATGTCGGGGGCCTCGTACCAGGCGTTCAGGTCGAGGCAGCGGACCGTGCCGGAGAGCTCGGCGTGCATCGGGACGACGTTGCAGGCGTGCCCGGACTCGATCCGGCCCCAGGTGACGGACATGCCCGCGCGGGCGTCCATCCGGCGGGCCAGCAGCGCCGGCACGTCGATGGCGACGCGGGCGGCGGCCGTCACCATGTCGGTGGTGAGGTGCGGGCGGGCGGTGTGGCCGCCGGGGCCGTCGAGGGTGACCTCCAGGCGGTCGCAGGCCGAGGTGATGGGGCCGGGCCGCAGGCCGATCCTGCCCGCGTCGACCCGCGGGTCGCAGTGCACGGCGATGATCTTTCCGACGCCGTCCAGCACCCCGGACTCGATGGCCTCGGTCGCGCCGCCCGGCAGCACCTCCTCGGCCGGCTGGAACAGCAGCCGCACCGGCCGGGGCAGCAGGCCCTGCCGGTCGAGCTCGGCGAGGACCAGGCCGGCGCCGAGGACGACGGTGGTGTGGACGTCGTGGCCGCAGGCGTGGGCCCGGTCCGGGTAGGTGGAGCGGTACGAGACGTGGGTCTTGGCGTCCGGGATGGGCAGGGCGTCGATGTCCGCGCGCAGGGCCAGCATCGGCCGTCCCCCGTCCCAGGTGCCGACGTCACAGATGAGCCCGGTGCCGGACTTCAGGACGCGTGGTCGCAGGCCTGCCTTCTCCAGCCGGGCCTTGATCGCCGCGGTGGTGCGGAACTCCTGGTGTCCTAGCTCGGGGTGCATGTGCAAGTCCCGGCGGAAGGCGATCAGTTCGGCACGGAGCCCGTCCGGCAGCTTGCCGGGCAGCTCGGGCCGGACAGGCTTGCCGGGCAGGGCGGTCTGGGGCTCGCGGGACATCAACTGGTTCACCCGTTGAAGGGTAGGCCCACGGATGGGTCAACTGTCCGGAGATCACGAAAAGTTCATGCCCTTAGGGGAAAGAAAAGCGACCTCTGGACGCATGACCGGTTGCGGCCGGGGGTAAACTCGCGCGCTCATCCGGCAGCAGTGGTACTCCGTGCGGGGAGTCTGCGCACATCACGAGCGGTGTCGGTGACGCCCGCGAGGAAGCCGCCGGCCCTGGGCGAGGCCCCGGGGGCGAGCCAGGCGGGGTCGATACCGCATACGGCCACGGTCACGCCAGTGCCGGTGAGCGCGTACGGCAGCGTGTGGACGACCGTGGACGGAAAACTGACGATCGTACGTCCCACCGGTCCCCGGCGCGCGACCAGTTCCAGCGGCAGGTCCGGCCGTACGATCTCCAGCCCGGTCGCCGCGCGCAGCGCCCGCAGCTTCTGCGGCGTCTCGCGGCGGTGCGCGAAGTACCGGGTCACCCCGTGCTCCCGGGCGAGGGCGCGGACGGCCTCCAGGTAGCGGGCCGGGTCGACGACGCCGGTCTCCACGAGGGAGGTGCCGACGAGGTCGGTGCCCTTGGTGAGGCGGGGCGGGCCGAAGCGGGCGCGGGTCCAGGCGAAGTCGTTGACGCGCAGTTCGGTCCCGGGCAGCGGGGTGACGGGCATCGAGGTGAACAGTTCGACGCGGCGCCCCGGCCCCGGCCGCAGGCGGCGCCGGGCCGCGCCGGAGACGGGTGCGTAGGCGAGTTCCCGCGCGCGGGACAGGGGGCCGTCGCCGGTGCGGTGCCAGCGGCGCAGGCGCTCGCCGCGGCCGAGCTGGGCGACGAACTCCAGGGTGGCGGTCCCGTCGTCGACGACGACCAGCTCGGCGGCCCGGGACGGGGCCAGCAGCAGCTGGACGAAGCGGGAGAAGGGGTCGCCGACCACGATCCGTTCGGCGTGGCGCACGGCCGGGCCGAGTGCGGCCAGGGCCCGCAGGGGGGCGCCGGAGCCGCCCCGGGCCTCCTGCCACTGGACGGCGTACCCCTCGTCGCGGGCGATGCCGGCGACGCGGCGCAGCTGGCCTCGGGACAGGGGGTCGGTGGGCGGCAGGACGACGATCCGCAGCCGGGTGGCGACGGTGCGCGGGTCGGGGCGGCGGCGCTCGGCGAGCGGGCCGGGCTGGGCCGGGACGGCGGTCAGCAGGGGCTCGCGCCCGCGCCGGGTGTGCGCCCACTCCAGCACGTTGAGGAGCTGGACCGGGCTTTCCACGAGGGCCAGGGTGGGGCCGGGAGGGTTCACCGCGTACTCCGCTCGGGGGGAGGGGTGGGGTGGGGGCGGGACGGGTCAGATCGCGGCCGGGGCGGGGCGGGTGCCCTGGATGCGGCGGAGCTTCTTCATGGGGCCGAGTTCGGAGGGGTAGACGCGCTTGACGCCGTCGCCGAGGGCGGTCTCGATGGTGCGGATGTCGCGGACCAGGCGGGCCAGGCCCCCCGGCTCGACGGAGGCGGCCTGGTCGGAGCCCCACATGGCGCGGTCGAGGGTGATGTGCCGCTCGACGAAGGCCGCGCCGAGGGCGACGGCGGCCAGGGTGGTCTGCAGGCCGGTCTCGTGGCCGGAGTAGCCGATGGGGACGTTGGGGTACTCCTCCTGGAGGGTGTTGATGACGCGGAGGTTGAGCTCCTCGGCCTTGGCCGGGTACGTCGAGGTGGCGTGGCAGAGCAGGATGCTGTCGCTGCCGAGCACCTCGACGGCGTGCCGGATCTGCCGGGGGGTGGACATGCCGGTGGAGAGGACGACGGTGCGGCCGGTGGCGCGCAGGGTGCGCAGCAGTTCGTCGTCGGTGAGGCAGGCGGAGGCCACCTTGTGGGCGGGCGGGTCGAACTTCTCCAGGAAAGCGACGGCCTCGGTGTCCCAGGGGGAGGCGAACCAGGCGATGCCGCGCTTGGCGCAGTGCTCGTCGATGGCGAGGTAGTCGGCCTCGCCGAACTCGACGCGGTGGCGGTAGTCGATGTACGTCATACGGCCCCAGGGGGTGTCGCGTTCGACGTCCCACTGGTCGCGGGGGGTGCAGATCTCGGGGGTGCGCTTCTGGAACTTGACGGCGTCGCATCCGGCTTCGACGGCGGCGTCGATCAGGGCGAAGGCGGTGCCGAGGTCGCCGTTGTGGTTGATGCCGATCTCGCCGACCACGTAGACGGGGCGGCCGGGGCCGGCGACGCGGGGGCCGAAGGTGCGCAGGCGGGGTTCGGTGGTGGCGACCGTCATGGCGGGTGGTGTCCTTCGCTCGGTGCGTGGGGTGTGGTGCGGGGTGCGTTGCCGGGTGGTTTGGGGCGTGTCGAACAGGGGCGCGAGGAGGCGGGCCCGGGCGAGGTCGTGCGGGTCGTCGATCTCCAGGACCCGCGCCGGGTCGGCGGGGACGGGGAGGGTGCGTCCGAAGAAGCGGTGCCGGGCGGCCCGGAAGCCGACGGCGGTCATGGCGTAGGCCGCGCCGGTCTCCAGCAGTTCCTCGGGGCGGTCCTGGCGGCGGGGGCGGTACGTGGCCTCGTGGTTGACCCCGCTGCCGCGGCCGTCGGCGGCTCGGCGCCAGAGGAAGCCGTGGAAGGGGGCGGCGGTGAGGGCGGAGTCGGCGGCGCCGCAGGCCACGGCGGCGGCGACGGACTCGACGTCCTCGGCGGTGACGAAGGGGCTGGTGCACTGGACCAGGAGGACCACGTCCACGGTGAGGGAGTGCAGCTCCTCGAAGGCGTCCAGGGCGTGCAGGACGGCGGCCTCGCTGCTCGCGGTGTCTCCGGAGAGGGCGGCGGGCCGGGAGATGACGTGGGCCCCGGCGGCGCGGGCGGCGGCGGCCACGGAGCCGGAGTCGGTGGAGACGGCCACGTCGGTGACGGTGGGCGCGTCCCGGCAGGCCCGCACGGCGCGGGCGACGAGCGGGGTCCCGCCGACGGGAGCGGTGTTCTTGCCGGGCACCCCCTTGGACCCGCCCCGGGCCGGAATCACGGCCAGCACCCGGCGCCGGGCTCCCCCGGCGGGGCCGGGGGCCGGGGGGTGGTCGGCGGGGGGCCGGGGGGTCACAGCTCCCCCAGCCTGCGGATGGCCGGGGCCACGCGCTGGACCCCGTGCCGGTAGGCCCCCCGGGCCGCCTCGCGCAGGTGCGCCCGCAGCCAGCGGCGGGCGGCCGACCCGCCGGGCCGGACGGCGCCGGGGAGCGGGGTCCCGTCGGGGGCGAGGTGCTGGCGGGCCAGGATCCCGGGCAGGTACCCGGGGGCGGTGCGGAGCGTGTAGTAGGGGTCCACGGGCGGCAGCCGGTCGGCCGCGAGCAGCCCGGCCAGACGCTGCCGCGCGGCGGCGTACGGGTCGGCGGGGTTCCCGGTGTCCGGCGCCTGGGAGTCGGGGGCGGGGGCCCCCGGGTTTCCGCGCGCGCCCGGCGCCCGGGCGGTGTCCGCCGGCCGGCCGGTGGCGGGGTCCGGCCCGGGGGCGGGGATCCCGGGTTCGCGGCCGACGGGGGCGGGGATCCCGGGTTCGCGGGCGACGGGGGCGGGGATCCCGGGTTCGCGGTCGGCGGGCTCCCCGGGTTTCCGCGGGGCGGGGTGGTGCGGGGCCGGGACGCCGTGGGTGGTTGTCCAGGCGGGGGTGGCCTTCGGTAGCAGGCCGGCGTCCAGTTCGTCCCACGAGGTGAGGCAGCCCGAGCCGAGGAAGTGCTGGTTGCCCAGGGCCTCGCGGATGCCGAGGTCGGTCAGGACGGCCGTCGGGATGCCCCGGTGCATCGACTCCAGGGCGGCCGTGGAGGAGACGGTGACCAGCAGGTCGGTGGTGTCCAGCACCTCGCCCATGTGCCCGTAGACCAGCCGGCAGTTGGGCGGGAGGCCGCCCGGGAGCCGCTCGGCGAGGCGCTGGTAGGGGTGTTCCTCCAGGTGGGTGGTGTGCTCCCCCGGCCGGCTGCGCAGTTTGACCAGCACCTCCCGGTCGGGGTGCAGCCGTGCGTGGCCGGCGGCGCGGCCCAGCAGGTAGGCGCGGTCGGCGCGGCTCTCCGGTACGGAGGGCTGCACCGCGAAGACCACCCGGTGGGTGCGGTTCCCGGCCGGTGCGTACGGCGCCCCGTCGAGGAAGGGCAGGGCCGTCTCGGTGACGGCGTCCGGGTCGGCGCCCGCCCCCTCGTACACGGCGCGGAAGCGGGCGGCGTCGTGGCGGGAGTTGGCGAGGACCAGGTCGGCGCCGTGCCGCAGCAGCAGTCCGTCGGCGAGCTTCTCGTAGACGACGCCGACGTAGCCGGTGACGAACACCGGCCGGGCCGCGGGCTCCGGCCACAGGGCGCGGGCCCCGTGCAGTACGGCCTGGACGGCGCCGCCGACGAGGGCCAGCACGACCACGTCGTGGCGTTCGCGTCCGCCGGCGAGCTCCGCGAGGAACTCGGCGCAGGTCACCTCCGCGGGCGCGGCGTCCGCCGCGACGCCGGCCTCGCCGAGCTGGCGTGCGGTGGGGGTGGCCCGGCCGCGCAGCAGGTAGCCGGTGACGCGGTGGTCCCCGGGGGCGAGGCGGCGGGCGGTGAGGGCGCCCCATTTCCAGCGTGTGTCGGAGTCGGCGAGTACGGCGACGCGTGGTCCGGCCGGGCTGCTTCTGAATGGCACTGGCACCCGGCAGAAGTTATTCCGCATTTCCGGTGTCCGGCCCAACGAGCGCGCAACGGCGGGTTAACAACCCGTCGACGAAATGCGAAAGCGGGCGGGTTAACGCGCCCGCCCCGTTTCGTTCACGTGGAATCCGCGTCCGGGCCACGGCGAATGCCGGGGTGCCTCCTATTGTCTCGCGGGTGCTCAAGCTCTCTGTTGTCGTGCCGTTCCACAACGTGCAGGCATACGCGCCGGACGCCCTGAAGAGTCTCGAACTGAACGCCCGCGGGGATTTCGAGTTCCTGCTGGTCGACGACCGTTCCACGGACGGGACGCCGGCGCTGCTGGAGCGCGCGGCGGCCGGCGGGGTGCCGGGGGCGGTGCACCTCAGACGGGACCGCAACGGCGGGCTGGCCACGGCCCGCAACACGGGGCTGGACGCGGCGCGCGGGGAGTACGTCGCATTCCTGGACGGTGACGACTGGCTGGCTCCGGGGCACCTGGCCCGCACCCTGGCCGCCATCGAGGCCCTGGGCTGCGATTTCGTCCGGACCGACCACGTGCAGGTGACGGGCCGGTCCCGGGTGGTGCAGCGGGTGCCGTACGGGCCGGAGATGGTGGTGGGGGATCCGCGGTGCGGGATCCTGCCGGCCTCGCGGGCCACCGCGGTGGACTATCCGTACGCCTGGGCGGGGATGTACCACCGGCGGCTGCTGGACCGGGGGCTGCTGCACTTCACCGACGGGCTGCGGACGGCGGAGGACCGGCCGTGGATCTGGCGGCTGCACCGGGAGGCCGCCTCCTTCGCCGCGGTGGGCCTGCCCGGGGTGTTCTACCGGCGGGGAATTCCCACCTCGTTGACGCAGATCGGTGACGAACGCCAACTCGATTTCATTCGCGCATTCGACCAGGTCCTCGCGGACGTGGCGACCGACCGGGAATACGAACTGTTGATCCCCAAGGCCGTTCGAACATATTGCGCGATCATCGCGCACCACCTCGGTTCCAGCGAGAGGTTCGAACCGGCCGTGGCGAAAAAACTCCGTTTCATGAGCGCGGCCGCGCTCGGCCGCATGCCAGCGCCGGTATTGGACCGGGTCATCGCCTCGATGGACGCCGAACGCTCCGCGCTGCTGCGGGGGCTGCGCCGGCGGCGGCGGGCCGCGGGGGCGCACGCGGCGGGGCAGGCGGCGGGGTACGCGGCGGGGGCGGCCTCGTGAACGTCACCCAGGTCTTCCTCGCCTCCACCCTCTACGGGACGGCCACCCTGGCCGCCGCCCTCGACTCGGGCGCCTTCCCGCCGGCCGGCCGGCGGATCCTGCTGACCAGCAACCACTCGCTCTCCCCCGAGGTCACCCCCGGGCTCGACGCCGCGCCCGGGTTCGGCGCGCTGCGCACCCGCTTCGACGAGGTGCTCGACTGGAACGCGGTGGTCGCCCCGCAGCACCCGAGCAGCTGGGCCCCGCGCCCGGAGGACGTGCCGATGTGGGAGCGGCAGCTGCGCGCGCTGTGGGGGCTGGGCGGGGACCGGGTCGAACTGGTCGTGGAGTCGCTCCAGGTGCCGCCCGCGCAGAGCCTGTGCCGGCTGTTCCCGGGGGCCGCGGTCGATGTCTACGCCGACGGGCTGATGTCGTACGGGCCCACCCGCTTCCGGCTCGACCCGCAGATCGGCATGCGGGTGCGCCGGGTGCTGCACCCGGACCTGGTCCCGGGGCTGGAGCCGCTGCTGCTGACGGAGTTCGGGGTGCGGGGCGAGGTGGTCCCGGCGCCCGCGCTGCTGAAGGTCCTGGCGGAGCTCGCGGACCTGCCCGAGGCGTCGGACCTCGGCTACGAGCCCCGCGAGGAGGAACCGCCGGCGCTGCTGCTGGGCCAGTACCTGTCGGCGCTGGAGCTGATGTCCCCCGACGAGGAGGAGGAGCTGCACGCCGACATGGTGCGCGGCGCCTTCGAGTGGGGCCACCGGGAGCTGGTGTTCAAGCCGCACCCGAGCGCCCCGGCGGCGTACTGGCGGCGGGCGCGGGCCGAGGCCGAACGGCTCGGGGCGCGGCTGACGGTGCTGGACGGGCCGCTGCCGGCCGAGATCCTGTACCAGCGGCTGCGCCCGGCGCTGGTGGCGGGCTGCTTCTCGACCGGGCTGCTGACGGCCCGGGCGCTGTACGGGATCCCGGTGGCGCGTACCGGGACGGGGGCGCTGCTGGCGCGCCTGGCCCCGTACCAGAACAGCAACCGGATCCCGCTGACGCTGGTGGACGCGCTGGTCCCGGACCTGCACGGGCCGGCGCAGGACCCGCCGGCGGACCTGGCCGGGCTGGTCGCGGCGGTGGGGTTCACGATGCAGCCGAAGGTGCTGGCCGGGCGCCGGGCGGAGGCGGAGGCCCACCTCGCCCGGCACCTGACCCCGTACGCCCGGCGCTACTTCGGCCGCCGCCGGCTGACCACCCTGGGGCTGCCGGGCGGGATCCCCGCGCAGTTGTCGTTCCTGCCGCGGAGCCCGGCCGTCCGGCGGACGGTGCACCGCCTGCGCAGGAGGCTGGGCGGACGTCTGGGCGGACGGCCGGGCGGGGTCAGCTGACGGCGAGCTTCGCGGCGAAGCCGAGGAAGATCACCCCGGCCGCCGAGGTCGCCCCGGCCGACAGCCGCTTGCGGCGGCGGAAGGCGGCGGACAGGCGGGTGCCCGCGAATATCAGGGTGGACAGGTACAGGAAGCTGACCAGCTGTGAGACCACGCCGAGCAGCAGGAACGACAGCGCCGGGTAGGCGTACCCGGGGTCGACGAACTGCACGAAGAAGGACAGCAGGAAGAGGATGGCCTTCGGGTTGAGCAGGCTGACCAGCAGCGCCCGCCGGTAGGGGCGCTCGGCCGCGCCGGCCGGCTCCTCGCCGGTGACGAGCTCCTCGTGCCGGGCCCGGCGGGTGCGCCACATGCCCCAGGCGGCCCGCATCATGCCGACGGCCAGCCAGCCGAGGTAGCCGGCGCCGAGCACCTTGACCACGGTGAACAGCACCGGACTGGCCTGGAGCAGCGCGCCCGCGCCGACCGCCGCGAGCACCATGAGCACGGTGTCCCCGGTGAACACCCCGCAGGCGGCCTTGTAGCCCTCCTTGATCCCGCGCCGTGAGGCCACGGAGAGCACGTACAGCGAGTTGGGCCCCGGCAGCAGCACGATCAGCACGACGGCGGCGAGATAAGTAGGAAGATCTGTCACACCCAGCATGGGCAGGAGTGTCCCATGAGGACACGCCTGTCGCGCCAGTCCGTTTCAGTGGGCGGAACGGGACGGTTCGTAACTGCCCCACACCTCCCGCAGCACCCCGCACACCTCCCCCACCGTGGCCCGCGCCCGCAGGGCCTCCTTCATCGGCGGCAGGACGTTCTCCCGCGTCCCGGCCGCCGCCGCCCGCAGCGCCGCGAGCGCCGCCGAGACCGCGCCGGCGTCCCGCTCGGCCCGCAGCCGGGCCAGGGCCGCGCACTGGCGGGCCTCGATCGCCGGGTCGACCCGCAGCGGCTCGTACGGTTCCTCCCGCTCCAGCGCGAACCGGTTGACGCCGACCACGATCCGCTCCCCGCTCTCCTGCTCGCGGGCGATCCGGTAGGCGCTGGCCTCGATCTCGTCCTTCTGGAACCCGGCCTCGATCGCGGCGACCGCCCCGCCCATGTCCTCGATCCGCCGCATCAGCGCGAGCACGGCCGCCTCCACCTCGTCCGTCATCCGCTCCACCGCGTACGACCCGGCGAAGGGGTCGACGGTCAGCGGCACGTCCGTCTCGTACGCCAGCACCTGCTGGGTGCGCAGCGCGAGGCGGGCCGCCTTCTCGGTGGGCAGGGCGATGGCCTCGTCGAAGGAGTTGGTGTGCAGCGACTGGGTGCCGCCCAGTACGGCGGCCAGCGCCTGCACGCCCACGCGTACGAGGTTCAGCTCGGGCTGCTGCGCCGTCAGCTGCACCCCGGCGGTCTGGGTGTGGAAGCGCAGCATCAGCGACCTGGGGTCGCGGGCCCCGAACTCCTCGCGCATCACGCGGGCCCAGATGCGCCGGGCGGCCCGGAACTTGGCCACCTCCTCCAGCAGGGTGGTCCGGGCGACGAAGAAGAAGGAGAGCCGGGGGGCGAACTCGTCGACGGCCATCCCGGCGGCGAGCGCGGTACGGACGTACGCGACCGCGTCGGCGAGGGTGAAGGCGATCTCCTGCACGGGCGAGGCCCCGGCTTCGGCCATGTGGTAGCCGGAGACGGAGATGGTGTTCCACCTGGGGATCTGCTCGCGGCAGTAGCGGAAGGTGTCGGCGGTCAGCCGCAGGGAGGGGCCGGGCGGGAAGATGTACGTGCCGCGCGCGATGTACTCCTTCAGAACATCGTTCTGTACGGTGCCCGTCAGCTGCCGGCCCGCGATGCCCTGCTCCTCGGCGACGAGCTGGTACATCAGGAGCAGCAGGGCGGCCGGGGCGTTGATGGTCATCGAGGTGGACACCCGGTCGAGGGGGATCCCGGCGAGGAGCGCCCGCATGTCCTCGACCGAGTCGACCGCGACGCCGACCTTGCCGACCTCGCCGTGCGCGAGCGGGGCGTCGGAGTCGTGTCCCATCTGTGTGGGCAGGTCGAAGGCCACGGACAGGCCGGTCCCGCCGCCCGCGATGAGGGCCCGGTAGCGGGCGTTGGACTCGGCGGCCGTGCCGAAGCCGGCGTACTGGCGCATGGTCCAGGGCCGTCCGGTGTACATCGTGGGGTGGATCCCCCGGGTGTAGGGGTACTCGCCGGGACTGCCGAGACGGGCCCGCGGGTCCCATCCCGTCAGGTCCTCGGGGCCGTAGACCGGTGCGACGGGGATTCCGCTCTCGGTGCGCGGCGTGGGACGGGCCATGGGTGGAGCCTCCGTGTCCGTGGAGCCGACGGGCCGGGGGCTGGTAGAACCGCACCGAACCCGCGACGGCCTGGTCACAAGGAGGCAACATCGCGCGTTCGTCCGCAACTGTCCACGCCCGTGAGGCATCACCTAGATACACGACCTTGAACTCGGGGGAACCGCCATGCACCGAAAGAAAGCATTCATCCGTACGCTCGGCCTGGCCGCGGCCGTGGCGTTCGCCGCGACCGCGTGCGGTCCGCAGGGTGCCGGTGCGGGCCCGGCCGCCCCCTCGGCGCCGGCCGGCTCCCCCTCGGCCTCCCCGTCCAAGCAGGACGACAAGCCCGCCTCGCCCTCGCCGTCCGCGCCGGCGTCCTCGTCCGCGCCGTCGGCGCCGGGCACTCCCGGTGCGAAGGCGCTCATGGCCAACGGCGACGAGAGCGAGCAGGTCCGCGAACTCCAGGCGCGGCTGCGCCAGCTCAAGCTGGTGTCGACGGCGCCCACCGCGTTCTACGGCTCGAAGACGACCGCCGCGGTCAAGACCTTCCAGTCGCAGCACGGGCTGCCCGCGACCGGTTCGGTGGACGAGGCCACCTGGCAGAAGGTGCAGGGCCTGACGAAGAAGCCGACCGATGACGAGCTGCGCCCGCCGACCACCAACGAGGTGGACGCCCCGGACCCGCGCTGCATGCAGGGCCGGGTGATGTGCATCAGCAAGGAGAGCCGCACCCTGGCCTGGATGATCGACGGCAAGGTCGTCTCCACGATGGACGTGCGCTTCGGCTCGGAGAACACGCCGACCCGCGAGGGACTGTTCCAGGTGGAGTGGAAGGCGAAGGAGTGGACGTCGACGCTCTACCACACGTCGATGCCGTACTCGATGTTCTTCAGCCAGGGCCAGGCGGTGCACTACTCGTCCGACTTCGCGGCCCGCGGTTACGACGGCGCCTCGCACGGCTGCGTGAACGTCCGGGACAAGAAGAAGCTGTCGGAGCTGTTCGACCAGGTGAAGGTGGGCGACAAGGTCGTCGTCTACTGGTGATCCCGAAGGGGAGAGGGGGCGCGGGCAGGGCCGGGGGAACGTGCCCCGCCCGCGCCGGGTGCGCCGAGCCCAGGGGTACGGGGGGAACCCCGGCTCGTGCGCGGCCGATGACCAGTCGGCTCGATACGTACTGCGCCGGCGGTTCGAAAAGTGTTACAGCCCCCGCACGCGAACCTGAAAAAAGGTTTCAGCGGGTGCGGAAGCCCAGCCCGCCGCTGGTCACCGGGGTCATCGACGGCAGCGGCAGCGGGGCGCTGCCCTGGTCGGCGCCACTGCGCGGGACCGTGCCCTTCGTCGCCCCGTCCAGCAGGGTCGCGCAGAAACGCTGGACCTTCTCGGCCCCGCCGGCGAGCTTGGAGAGGTACTCGCGCCGGTCGTCGGCGAGCTTCTTCGCCTTGTTGGCGCGGCACAGGTCCTCGGGGCGCGGCTTCTCCGCCTCGATGCCCTGGTTCTTGCCGCTGTCGGCGGTGGCGCCGCCGCCGGCGAACGAGTCGCGGGTGCCGTCGGTGCCCGCCGCTCCGCCGCCGCCACCGCCGCCGCCCGAGGCGGCCGTGCCGGGCGGTACGGGGAGGCTCGGCGCGACGTCGGGGAGCGTACGCGTCTCCGTGCCCGGCGTCCGCGAGGCGTCCGGGCCGCGCGAGAAGCCGTCGACGCCCAGGGAGGGGGTCGGCCGCAGCTGCGGTACGAGGGTGGCGCCGGCGGTGTCCCCGGCGGGCGCCGGGTCCGAGTCGGCGCTGACCGAGACCGCCGGGGCGGGGCCGGCCGTCAGGTGCGCGGCACGGTCCAGCAGGCCGGTGCCGGCGACGGCGGCGATCCCGCCGACGGCGACCGAGGCCAGCGCGGCCGCCAGCCCGAAGCGGGCGGCCGTGACGGGACGCCGCTGCGCGGGTATGCGTACGGGGGGTATCGGCGCGAGGTCGACCACGGGTTCGCGGTCCGCCCCGGGCACGCCGGGGCCGGCCGGGGCGGCAGCCGCCGCCGAGGCCACCGTCGGCGCGGGAGCCTCGGCGCGGGCCGCGCGGAACGCGGCCAGGGCGGCTTCCTCACCGGGCAGTTCTCCCCCTGCTGTGCGGGGGGTCAGGGCGTCGAGGGCGGCGCGCATCCGGGCCGCCTCCGCCCGGGCGCGCGGGTCGGCGCCGGATCCGGCCGGGCCGGGTGTTCCTCCGCGCAGCAGCTCGTCCGCCGTGGCCCTGTCCAGCCACGCGTTGTGCTCGTCGGCCATCACATGTCCTTCTGCGTCCGCCAACGTGAATGCGTCACACCGGTTCGCTCCACCAGGTCCCCCGCCCGCGCGCGCTGCGCGGGCACCGCGTCGAGGTCGCGCTCCCGTGCCTGGTCCCCGGCATTATGGCCGACCCGGGCGCGGGGTTCCGCTTCGTTTTCCGTCCCGCCCGCCGCACCGGCGGGGCCGAGCTCCGCGCTGAGGAGTTCCGCGAGCTTCTTCAGCCCCCGGTGCGCGGCCGTGCGGACCGCGCCGGGGCGCTTGCCGAGGGTCTCGGCGGCGCTCTTGGCGTCGAGGCCGACGACCACGCGCAGGACGACGGCCTCGGCCTGGTCCTGCGGCAGCTGGGCTATCAGCTTCATGGTGCGTCCGGTGGACAGGGCCTCCATGGCCTCGCCGTACGTGTCGGAGTCCGCGGCCCGGCCCGTCAGCTCGGTCTCGTCGCCGCCGACGGCGGGACGGCGGCCGCGCATGCGGATGTGGTCGAGGGCCCGGTTGCGGGCGATGCGGGCGGCCCAGCCGCGGAAGCGGTCGGCGTCGCCGGTGAAGGAGGCGAGGTCGCGGGCGATCTGCAGCCAGGCCTCGGAGGTCACGTCCTCGGCGTCGCCGTCGCCGACGAGCGTGCGTACGTATCCGAGCAGGCGTGGGTGCACGGTGCGGTACACAGTCCGGAACGCGCTCTCGTCGCCGTCCTGTGCCGCGAGCACCGCGGCGGTCAGCTCCGCGTCGTCCCCCAGCAAAGTCCCCAACCCGTTCAACGTCCTGTACGTGTGGCGCAAATCCGCACGTTACGGCTTTCACGTACCTCTCGTCCACGAGTTGTACAACCAGCAACCAAGCCTGCGCGGAGCGGGGTGTGACAGAAAACGCACTCCATACGCTGACATGAATACGGGCTTGTCGCACGAGTCCGTGACGGATGGCGACCGGGGCCTCTCCTGTGGGGGGTGGCGGCCTCGGTCGTCCTCCCCCCTTCCGGGCCCCCGCGGCCCTCCCCAGCCGGGTCAAACCTCCCCGGCCTCATCCTTTCGGCTCACTTCCGGGTGAAATCCCCGTTCCGGCAGGGCACGGCCACCGCGAGATCGCTAGCGTGGCGGTACACCCGCGCCCCGCCCCGAGGAGTACTCCGCTGTCCAGCCACCTTCCGGCGCAGGTCCGCGGTCCGGCCTCCGCCCCCGGCGCCGGACTGGCGCGATTCAACTCCCTGCCGCCCGAGACCGCCCGCACCCTCCTGCTGCGCTGCTGCGGCAGCGGGCGCTGGGCCCACCGGGTGGCCGCCCACCGCCCCTACCCGGACACCGCCGCGCTGCAGGCGGCCTGCGAGGAGGCCTCGTACGACCTCTCCCAGGGCGACCTCTCCGAGGCGCTGGCCCGGGAGGCCTCGGCGGAGCTGGGCCAGGGCGCCCCGTACGCCGCGCTCCTCGCGCTCGACGCGGCCCGCGCGGAGTACGAGCGGACCTTCGGGCACGCCTTCGTGATCTGCCTGGACGGGCACCCGCCGGAGGAGCAGGTGGACCAGCTGCTGGCCGCGATCCGCCGGAGGATGGCTCACGAGATCGACGAGGAGCGCTCGATCGCCGCCGAGGAACTGCGCCTGGTGGCCCGCTCCCGGGCCGTCCGGCTGCTGGACCGACTCGCCGGTGCGCGGCCCGGGGACCCGGACGACGGTCTGTCTGCTGCCGATTTCGGGCTATTCGCCCCTGTGGGATAGCCCGTCCGTGCCTGTTTGATCACACCGGCGGACCCCGGGCGAGGGAACCGACAAAGCGTCGCTACGATGTCCGGGGCCGGTGGACCGTACCCGGCCGGGCCCGACCGACAAAGAAGCCGGCTGGCCCCCGCCCCGCTTCCGGAGGGTTTTCCGTGCCGGCTGGAACGTTGTACCGCGGCCGGGAAGGAATGTGGTCCTGGGTGGCTCATCGAGTCACCGGCGTCCTCATTTTCTTCTTCCTGTTCGTACACGTCCTCGACACCGCTCTCGTCCGCGTCTCCCCCGAGGCGTACGACGATGTCGTGGCTACCTACAAGACTCCGATCGTCGCGCTGCTGGAGTACGGCCTCGTCGCCGCAATCCTGTTCCACGCGCTCAACGGTCTCCGTGTCATCGCCGTGGACTTCTGGTCCAAGGGCCCGCGCCACCAGAAGTCGATGCTCTGGTGGGTCGTGGGTATCTGGGTCGTCCTGATGATCGGGGCCCTGTACCCCGTACTGGGCCACGCCTACCTCGAACTGTTCGGGAAGTGACACGCATGTCTTCTGACACTTCTTCCGCCAAGGCGATCGGTGACGTGGAGGGCGTTTCCCTCTACGACACCGACAACCCGGCGCCCTACATCGAGGCCCCGCGCAAGCGCACGGGCAAGACCCCGCGCTCCACCCGCGGCAACTTCGAGATGGCCGCGTGGCTCTTCATGCGCCTCTCGGGCATCGTGCTCGTCGTCCTCGTCATCGGCCACCTCGTCATCCAGCTGGTGCTGGACGGCGGCGTCTCCAAGATCGGCTTCGCCTTCGTGGCCGGCCGCTGGGCGTCCCCGTTCTGGCAGGTCTGGGACCTGCTGATGCTGTGGCTGGCCATGCTGCACGGCTCCAACGGCCTGCGTACCGTCATCAACGACTACGCGGAGCGCGCCAACACGCGGCTGTGGCTGAAGGGCCTGCTCTACACCGCCACGGTGTTCACCATCCTTCTGGGCACGCTGGTGATCTTCACCTTCGACCCGAACATCCGCTAGGCAACGGGGCTGAGGCGAAACCAATGAAGATCCACAAGTACGACACCGTCATCGTCGGTGCAGGTGGCGCCGGCATGCGCGCCGCCATCGAGGCGACGAAGCGCAGCCGCACCGCCGTGCTGACGAAGCTCTACCCCACCCGCTCCCACACGGGCGCCGCGCAGGGCGGCATGGCCGCCGCGCTGGCCAACGTGGAGGACGACAACTGGGAGTGGCACACCTTCGACACGGTCAAGGGCGGTGACTACCTGGTCGACCAGGACGCCGCCGAGATCCTGGCGAAGGAGGCCATCGACGCGGTCCTCGACCTGGAGAAGATGGGCCTGCCGTTCAACCGCACCCCGGACGGCACCATCGACCAGCGCCGCTTCGGCGGCCACTCCCGCAACCACGGCGAGGCGCCGGTCCGCCGGTCCTGCTACGCCGCGGACCGCACGGGCCACATGATCCTCCAGACGCTGTACCAGAACTGCGTCAAGGAGGGCGTGGAGTTCTTCAACGAGTTCTACGTCCTGGACCAGCTCCTGGTCGAGGAGGACGGCGTCAAGAAGTCGGCCGGTGTGGTCGCGTACGAGCTCGCCACCGGCGAGATCCACGTGTTCCAGGCCAAGGCCGTCATCTACGCCTCCGGCGGCACCGGCAAGTTCTTCAAGGTGACCTCCAACGCGCACACCCTCACGGGTGACGGCCAGGCGGCCTGCTACCGCCGCGGCCTGCCGCTGGAGGACATGGAGTTCTTCCAGTTCCACCCGACGGGCATCTGGCGCATGGGCATCCTGCTGACGGAGGGCGCCCGCGGTGAGGGCGGCATCCTCCGCAACAAGGACGGCGAGCGCTTCATGGAGAAGTACGCGCCGGTCATGAAGGACCTCGCGTCCCGTGACGTCGTCTCGCGCTCCATCTACACGGAGATCCGCGAGGGCCGCGGCTGCGGCCCCGCCGGCGACCACGTGTACCTGGACCTGACCCACCTCCCGCCGGAGCAGCTCGACGCGAAGCTCCCGGACATCACGGAGTTCGCGCGCACCTACCTCGGCATCGAGCCCTACACGGACCCGATCCCGATCCAGCCCACCGCGCACTACGCCATGGGCGGCATCCCGACCAACGTCGAGGGTGAGGTCCTGGCGGACAACACCACCGTCGTCCCCGGCCTGTACGCGGCCGGCGAGGTCGCGTGCGTGTCGGTGCACGGCGCCAACCGCCTGGGCACCAACTCGCTGCTCGACATCAACGTCTTCGGCAAGCGCTCCGGCATCGCCGCGGCCAAGTACGCCGCCGAGAACGACTACGTCGAGCTGCCGGAGAACCCGGCGCAGCAGGTCGCCGAGCTGGTCGAGCAGCTGCGCAACTCCACGGGCAACGAGCGGGTCGCCGACCTGCGCCTGGAGCTCCAGGAGACGATGGACGCGAACGTGATGGTGTTCCGCACGGAGCAGACCATCAAGACCGCGGTCGAGAAGATCGCGGAGCTGCGCGCGCGCTACAAGAACGTGTCCGTCCAGGACAAGGGCAAGCGCTTCAACACGGACCTGCTGGAGGCCATCGAGCTGGGCAACCTGCTCGACCTGGCCGAGGTCATGGCCGTGTCCGCGCTGGCGCGCAAGGAGTCCCGCGGCGGTCACTACCGCGAGGACTACCCGAACCGCGACGACGTCAACTTCATGCGCCACACCATGGCGTACCGCGAGGTCGGCGCCGACGGCCAGGACTCCGTCCGTCTGGACTACAAGCCCGTCGTCGTCACCCGCTACCAGCCGATGGAGCGTAAGTACTGATGGCCACCCCCACCCTGGACAAGATGGAGGCGGCGGCCGCCGCCTCGCCGTACATCACGGTCACGTTCCGGATCCGCCGCTTCAACCCCGAGGTCTCGGCCGAGGCGGAGTGGCAGGACTTCCAGATCGAGATCGACCCGAAGGAGCGCGTGCTCGACGGTCTCCACAAGATCAAGTGGGACCTGGACGGCACGCTGACCTTCCGCCGCTCGTGCGCGCACGGCATCTGCGGCTCCGACGCGATGCGGATCAACGGCAAGAACAGGCTCGCCTGCAAGACGCTGATCAAGGACATCAACCCGGAGAAGCCGATCACCGTCGAGGCCATCAAGGGCCTCACGGTGATGAAGGACCTCGTGGTCGACATGGAGCCCTTCTTCCAGGCGTACCGCGACGTCATGCCGTTCCTGGTCACCAAGGGCAACGAGCCGACGCGTGAGCGCCTGCAGTCCGCCGAGGACCGCGAGCGCTTCGACGACACCACCAAGTGCATCCTGTGCGCCGCGTGCACGTCCTCGTGCCCGGTGTTCTGGAACGACGGCCAGTACTTCGGCCCGGCGGCGATCGTCAACGCCCACCGCTTCATCTTCGACTCGCGCGACGAGGCCGGCGAGCAGCGGCTGGAGATCCTGAACGACAAGGACGGCGTGTGGCGTTGCCGCACGACGTTCAACTGCACCGACGCGTGCCCGCGTGGCATCGAGGTCACCAAGGCGATCCAGGAAGTCAAGCGCGCGCTGATCACGCGCCGCTTCTGATCGCTTCCGGCCGAGCCCGGACCCGAGGCCCGCACCCCTTCCGGGGGTGCGGGCCTCGGGCGTGTTCGGGGCGGGCCCCGGAGGGCCGCGGTCCGGACCAATTCCGAAGCGGAGTCCGGAGAACCGGCCTGTGACGACCGCTGTTCCGGGCCCCGATAAAGTCGGACACCGTGACAGATCAGAAGGCGCCCAAGAGCGAGCAGACCCGCACGCTGATCCTCGAAACCGCGCTCCGGCTCTTCCAGGAGCGCGGGTTCGACAAGACGACCATGCGGGGCATCGCCAAGGAGGCGGGGGTCTCGGTCGGCAACGCGTACTACTACTTCGAGTCGAAGGAGCACCTCGTCCAGGGCTTCTACGACCGGATCGGGGCGGCTCACCAGGCGGCGGTGCGGTCGATCCTGGAGCAGGAGACCGATCTCCAGAAGCGGCTCGCCGGAGTGCTGACGAGCTGGCTGGACATCGCGGAGCCCTACCACGAGTTCGCCTCGCAGTTCTTCAAGAACGCGGCGGATCCGGAGAGTCCGCTCAGCCCCTTCTCGGCGGAGTCGGAGCCGGCCCGCAAGGCGGCCATCGACATCCACCGCGAGGTGCTGGCCGGGGCGAAGACGAAGGTGCCGGCCGAACTGGCGGACGTACTGCCGGAGCTGATGTGGCTTTCGCAGATGGGCCTGGTCCTGTACTGGGTCTTCGACCGCTCGCCCGGCAGCGAGAAGACGCGCCGGCTCGCCGAGCGCGGTGCGCAGCTGACCACGCGGGGCATCGTGCTGGCCCGGTTCCGGGTACTGCGGCCGCTGGTGCGCGAGTTGCACGAGCTGTTCGCGGACTTCCTTCCGGGGATGGCCCAGACGGCGGCGGCGCGCGGCGGCAAGCGCGCCTCGGACCCCCACCCCGGCGAGGGGTGAGGGCCCGGGAACCGGGACCGGGGGCTGCTCAGCCCAGGACCAGCAGGGTGGCCACGGCCGGGCCGAAGGCGCCGCCGAGCTGGTAGCAGAGGGTGAACAGGCCGATGGCGCTGGGCCGGTGGGCCTCGTCGGGGGCGGCGGCGACGGCGTGGGTCGACAGGACCGCGTTCGCGGCGCTGGCGGTGAACACGCCCACCCCGGTGGCGACGACCAGCAGCGGGCCGGAGTCGGCGAAGACCCCGAGGAGCGCGGCGGCGGCGCCGGCCGTGACCAGGACCGTACGGACGGCCGCGCGGCCCGTCCGGGCCGAGGCGGCGGCGAGCAGCCAGGACAGGGCGGCCCCAGCCAGCAGGGCGAAGAGCTGCCCGGTGCCCGCGGAGGCCGCGTCCCAGCCGGCCCGGTCGGCGAGCAGCCGGGGCGCCGAGAAGAGCAGGGTGAAGTAGGAGGTCGACAGCACCAGCGCGAGCAGTGCCGAGACCACGAACACGGGCCGGCGCAGCAGCGCGGCGGGCACGAACCCGTCGGGGCGGCGGCGTACGTGCAGGACGAGCAGCACGGCGGCGACGAGGGCGCCGGCGGCGGCGGCGAGGGGCTGGGTCGGCAGCAGCACCAGGGCGGTGGCGAGAGCGGTCAGCAGGGCGGCGCCGCGCCCGTCGAAGCGGCCCGCGGGGACCGGGGCCGGCCCGCGCCCGGCGTGCCGCAGCACCGCGGGCACCGCCAGCAGGGCGGCGGCCTGGACGGCGAGGGCGAGCCGCCAGGAGGCGCCGTCCGCGAGGGTCCGGCCGAGCAGGGGTCCGGCCGCGCCGAGCATGCCGAAGCCGGCGCTGATGACGCCCATCCGGCGGGCGGTCCCGGCGAGGCTCATCGCCGCGGCCACGAGCCCGGCGCCGCCGGCGGCCTGGGCGCAGCGGCCGAGGAGGGTGAGCGGGAGCCAGGGGGAGGCGGCGACCAGCAGGGTGCCGCCCGTCACGAGGGCGGCGGCCAGGCGGAGCACCGCGGCCAGGCCCCGGCGGCGCAGGAGTCCGGCCATCAGGGGGGTGCCGGTGGCCATGGCCCAGCCGAAGGCGGTGAGCAGCCAGGCGGCGGTGGCGTCGGCGACGCCGAGCGCGCGGGCCATGTCCGGGAGGATCAGTACCGGCGCGTTGGCTCCGGCGGCGATGGGGGTGGCCAGCAGGGCGAGCCAGAAGACCGGGACGGGCGCCCGGGTGGCGGCGGCTGGTGCCCGGTTCCTGCCGGTGGTGGCGGTGACCGTCATGGGTGACCCACTCCCCTTCACATCTCAACCTTGACAATCTCAACGTTGAGATAAAAACAGAGAGACTGCCTCAACGTCAAGTGTCTTAACGTTGATCTATTCTTGGGGCATGGAAAAGGACGGCAACGACCAGGACATGGTGGCCGCGCTCGTCGGCCAGTGGCAGAAGGAGCGCCCCGACCTCACGGAGGCGCTGTGGCCCGTCGAGGTGCTGGCCCGGATCCAGCGCATGAACCGGCTCATCGACAAGTACCTCAAGGCCTTCACCGCCGAACACGGCCTGGAAGTGGGCGAGTTCGACGTACTGTCCACCCTGCGCCGGTCGGGGCCGCCGTACGCGCTGACCGCCGGCGCGCTGATCCCCGCCGCCATGGTGACCTCGGGCGCGATCACCAACCGGATCGACCGGCTGGAGGCCAAGGGCCTGGTCGAGCGGGTCCGCGACGGGGCCGACCGCCGCTCGGTGCGCATCCGGCTCACCGACGCGGGCCGCACCCTGATCGACACGGTCATCGAGGCGCACCTGCGGCACTACGCGAGCCTGCTGGCCCCCCTGGACCGCGACACCTGCGAGGCGCTGGCCGGCTCCCTGGGCGCCCTGCTGCTGGCGCACGGGGACACCCTCGCGCCACCCGCAGCCGGTTGAGCCCATCCCGAGGGCGCCGGGCCCCCGCCCCGTCGGAGCGCGGTCGGGAGCCCGGTCGGCGACGGGTCAGGCCTGGTACGAGGCGAGTTCGACGACGGTGATGTCGGAGGGCGCCCCGACCCGGACGGGCGGCCCCCACGCACCCGCCCCGCGGGACACGTACAGCTGGGTGTCGCCGTAGCGCTCCAGACCCGCGACGGTCGGGTTCGCCAGCTCGGCGAGGTACTCGCCGGGCCACAGCTGGCCGCCGTGGGTGTGCCCGGAGAGCTGGAGGTCCACCCCGTGGCGGACGGCCTCGTCGATCACGATCGGCTGGTGGGCGAGGAGCACGGAGGCCCGGGCGCGGTCGCGGTCGCCGAGGGCCGCCCGGAAGTCGGGCCCCTTGCCCTCCTTCTCCCCCTGGACGTCGTTGACCCCGGCGAGGTCGAAGTGGGGCAGCTCGCGGCGGGCGTTCTCCAGGGGGGTGAGGCCGAGTTCGCGGACGTGGTCCACCCACTGCTGGGCGCCGGAGAAGTACTCGTGGTTGCCGGTGACGAAGAAGCTGCCCAGGCGGGCACGGAGCTCGCGCAGCGGCTCGGCGGCGGGCCCGAGGTCGCCGACGTCGCCGTCCACGAGGTCGCCCACGATGGCGATGAGGTCGGGCTGGGTGCGGTTGACGGTGTCGACGATGCGGCGGGTGTGGGCGCGGCCGAGCACCGGGCCGAGGTGGACGTCGCTGACCACGGCGATCCGGAACCCGTGCGCGGCGCGGGGCAGCCGGGCGAGGGGCACCTGCACGCGCTTCACGCGAGGGCCGCGGAGCACACCGTAGGTCCCGTTGCCGACGACCCCCGCGGCGGCGGCGACCGCCGCCCCACCGAGCACCCGCGCCACGAACACCCGCCGCCCGACCCCGGCGGGGGGCTCGGTGGCGGTGGGTTCCTGCGGGACCGCTCCCCCGCCCGGCCCTTCCCGCACCAGGGACTCCGCCCCGCCCGGCTCCACCAGGGGCCGGGGCTGCGCCCCCGGAGCGGCGGGCTCCAGCTCAAGCCCCTCCGACGGCCGGGGAGCCGGGGGCGCGGGCAGCCTGCGGAGCCACAGGCGGCGGACCGGCTCCGCCACGGCCATCGCCATCGCGAGGTACAGCAGCACGGCCAGCCACATGTACCCCGGCCACGCCACCAGCCGCTCCAGCCAGAACGGCGCGCCCGCCCGGCCCGCCGTCAGAGCGGCCAGCGCGAGCAGCGGCAGGGCGAAGGCCAGCACCGTGCCCGCCCTCCGCGCCGCCCCGCCCGCACGGGTCGTGTCGCGGACCAGCCGGACCCACAGCCACCGGTGGACCAACCCAAGGAGCGCCAGGACCGCGACCACCGCCACAATCACCACAAACACGGTCATCGTGATTCCCGTCGCAGGGCCAGGACACCGCGCAACCCGATCACACCAACGGCGGTCCCCAGGAGGAAGGACGTGACCGCCAGGAGGAGGTGGACCCAGAAGTAGGCCGTGGGCTCACCGTCATCGAATGCCAGACCGCTGGCGTCATTGAAGAGGTTCTTGACGAACGTGGACCAGATCACCCAGGACCAAGCTCCGAACGCTGCGAGGAACCAGGACGCGGTGCGGCTGAGTTTCATGTCCCCAGTATCGGATTCGTCCCCAGGACGGACGCGCCGGGGTGGGCCGTACCGGGGGTGGTTGAGCCCCGTTGGCCGGTCCCGGACGCCAGTCAGTCCATCGGGATGTACGTTCACCTGCGTGTCTGCCAAGAAGACCGCGCTGACGGTCCTTTCCGCCGCGCTGCTGGCTCCAGCCGTGCTCATGGCGTCCGGGAGCGCGTCCGTACACGCCGCGCCCACGCCGCCCCCGGCGGCCGACGGGAAGGGGCAGCCCCCGAAGGCACCGGACGCCCTCGCGCCGCCCCCCTCCATGTCCACCGTCGGCGGCGCCCGCCTCGGCCAGCCCGGGACGCAGGTCAACCCGATGCCCGGCGCGCCCGCCCTGCCCGCCAACCTCAGCGGAAGGTCCTGGATCGTCGCGGACGCCGAGACCGGCGAGGTGCTCGCCGCGCACAACGCCCACTGGCGGCTGCCCCCGGCCTCCACCATGAAGATGCTCTTCGCCGACACGGTCCTGCCGGGCCTCCCCAAGGACCAGGTGCACCACGTCACCGACCAGGACATGGACGGCGTCGGCCCCGGCAGCAGCCTGGTGGGGGTCAAGGAGGACCACGACTACTCCGTCCACGACCTGTGGCTCGGCGTGTTCCTGCGCTCCGGGAACGACGCGGTGCACGTCCTGTCGGCCATGAACGGCGGCATCGACAAGACCGTCAAGGACATGCAGGCCCACGCCGAGGAGCTCCAGGCCCTGGACACCCATGTCGTGTCCCCGGACGGCTACGACGCCCCCGAGCAGGTGTCGAGCGCGTACGACCTCACCCTCATCGCCCGCTCCGGGCTGCAGAAGCAGGACTTCCGCGAGTACTGCGGCACGGCGGAGGCGAAGTTCCCCGGCCGACAGGAGGCGGGCAGGCCGCGCGAGTACTTCGAGATCCAGAACACCAACCGGCTGATGACCGGCGCCGGCGGCATCACCCCGTACAAGGGCATCGCCGGGGTGAAGAACGGCAACACCACCATGGCCGGCTCCACCTTCACCGGCGCCGCCCAGCGGGGCGACAAGAAGCTGCTGGTGACCGTGATGAACCCGGACAACGGCGGGATCAACGAGGTCTACGAGGAGACGGCCGCGCTCTTCGACTGGGGCTTCGCCGCGGCCGGCAAGGTCAAGCCGGTGGGCGAGCTGGTGCCCCCGAAGAGCGCGGACGCCACCCCGCTCGGCTCGCCCGCCACCATGCACGAGAAGGGCGGCCCCGCGGCGGGCGCCGAAGCCTCCGGCGGCGGCGGGCTCGGCACCGCCCTCGGCATCACGGGCGGGGCGCTGGTGCTCCTGGCCGGCGGGGCCTTCGTGGTCAACCGCCGCTGGCCGCACGGCCGCCGCGGCCCGGGGGGCGGCACCGACGCCTAGGCGGCCGGCTGCTCCTGCTTCTCGTCCCGCGGCTCCTCGTCGTCGCGGGTCGCCGTCCAGGCCGCGCAGAAGAGCAGCAGCTTCGCCGTGAAGTTGATCCACAGCAGCAGGGCGATCGGCACGCCGAAGGCCCCGTACATGCTCTTGGCCGCGACCTCCCGCATGTAGCCGCTGAGCAGCAGCTTCAGCAGTTCGAAGCCCGCCGCGCCGATGAGGGCCGCCTGGACCAGGCGGCCGCGCGGCGGCTCGACCCCGGGCAGCAGGGTCAGCAGGTAGAGCAGCAGCAGGAAGGCCGCCACCACGCCGACGCCGAAGGCCGCGCCGCGCAGCAGCGCCCCGCCCGCGCCCTCGCGCGGGATGCCCAGGAGCTCGGCGGACTTGCCGACCGCGCTGGCCCCGACGACCGAGGCGGCGGCCGAGGCGAGGGCCGCGCCGCCGAGGCCGAGGAGGACCAGGCCGTCCTTGCCCTTGCGCAGGACCGGGTTGCCCTCGTCCTCGTCGTCCTTCTCCCAGACGGCGCGCAGGCAGTCGCGCATCGATCCGATCCAGCCGATGCCGGTGAAGAGGAGGAGGGCGCCGGCGACGAGGCCGACGGTGCCGGCGTTGGCGACGAGCCCTTCCAGGTTGAGCTGGTCGGAAATGCCGGGGACCTGTTCGGCGAGGCTCTTCTGGAGCTGGTCCAGCTGTTCCTGGCTGAGCAGGGCGGCGCCGACCGCGGCGGCGACGGTGATCAGCGGGAAGAGCGCGAGGAAGCTGATGAAGGTGATCGCGGCGGCCAGCCGGGTCCAGTGCACGCGGTCGAGGCGCTCGTAGGAACGCCAGGCGTGGGTGCGCATGACGGCGGAGGCCGCCGGGCCGACCACCGGGAGTTTCTTCAGCCAGTCCATGGGGGCCACCGTAAATGAGCTGAGTGAAATAGCAGGGATTGCCGGTTTTGGGCGCTACGGTCGTCGATTGTGACTTTTCGCCCTACGGATCGTCCCCCGACCAGCCCGTTCCATGCGCTGCTCCTGCGGAGTTTCCGCTTCCACGCGCACCGGGCCGCCCTGCGGCTCCTGCGTCAGGGGCGCGGCACGGCCGCGTCGCCCCGTGGAGCGGGCTGCGCGGGAACGCCGACGGCCCCGGTGCCGAAGGGGTACTCGCGCAGCTTGCGCCAGACCCCGTCCGAGCCCTGCTCGTAGAGCGCGAAGCCCTCGCACCGCCAGCCGGCCCGGTAGTCGGCGAGCTCGCCGAAGGCCCGGTCCATCGCCTCCTCGGAGATCCCGTGGGCGACCGTGACGTGCGGGTGGTACGGGAAGGCCAGCTCGCGGGCGAGCGGCCCCTGGGGGTCGCGGACCTCCGCCTGGAGGCGGGTGCAGCCCGGGGCGCCCTCGGCGAGCCGGACGAAGACGACCGGCGAGAGGGGGCGGAAGGTCCCCGTCCCCTCCAGCCGCATCGGGAAGGCCTCGAAGGCCCGCGCGACCTCGGTCAGGTGGGCGCGGATCGCGGGCAGCCGGTCCGTCTCCACCTCGGTGGGCGGTACGAGGGTGATGTGCGTGGGGATGCCGTGCGCGGCGGCGTCCCCGAAGCCGGCGCGCAGCTCCTGGAGCTGGCTGCCGTACGGCTCCGGGACCGCGATCGAAACGCCGAGCGTTACGGTCCCCACGTGTGTCTCCTTGGTGTGTGTACGAGGTGCTGCCGCTCAGTGTGGCGGCAGCACCCCCTTTGCCGCCAGGGGCCCGAAGTCCGTCAGTGCTTGGCGGGCAGGAAACCGAGGTGGTCGTAGGCCTGCGCGAGGGTCTCGGCGGCGACCGCCCGGGCCTTCTCCGCACCCTTGGCCAGCAGGGAGTCCAGGGTCTCCGGGTCGTCCAGGAACTCCTGGGTGCGCTGCCGGAAGGGTGTGACGAAATCGACCATCACGCCGGCGAGGTCGGTCTTGAGCGCACCGTAACCCTTGCCCTCGTACGAGGCCTCCAGGGCGGGGACGGACTCGCCCGTGAGGGTGGACAGGATGGTGAGCAGGTTGCTGACGCCCGGCTTGTTCTCGGTGTCGAACCGGATCACGGTGTCCGTGTCGGTGACCGCGCTCTTGATCTTCTTCTCGGTGACCTTGGGCTCGTCGAGGAGGTTGATCAGACCCTTGGGGGACGACGCGGACTTCGACATCTTGATCGCCGGGTCCTGGAGGTCGTAGATCTTCGCGACCTCCTTGACGATGTGCGCGGCGGGGAGGGTGAAGGTCCGGCCGAAGCGCTGGTTGAAGCGCTCGGCCAGGTCGCGGGTCAGCTCGATGTGCTGGCGCTGGTCCTCGCCGACCGGGACGGCGTTCGCCTGGTAGAGGAGGATGTCGGCGACCTGGAGGATCGGGTACGTGAACAGGCCGACGCTGGCGCTGTTGACCCCGCCCTTGGCGGACTTGTCCTTGAACTGGGTCATCCGGCTGGCCTCGCCGAAGCCGGTGATGCAGTTCATGACCCAGCCGAGCTGCGCGTGCTCCGGGACGTGGCTCTGGATGAAGAGCGTGCACCGCTCGGGGTCCAGGCCGGCCGCGAGGAGCTGCGCGGCGGACAGGCGGGTGTTCGCGCGGAGGTCCTTCGGATCCTGCGGCATGGTGATCGCGTGGAGGTCGACGACCATGTAGAAGGCGTCGTGCGTCTCCTGGAGGGCGACGTACTGGCGGATCGCTCCGAGGTAGTTCCCGAGGTGGAACGAGCCGGAGGTGGGCTGGATGCCGGAGAGCGCGCGAGGACGGTCAGAAGCCATGCCCCCATTCTTCCACCTGCGCGGGCCGCCTCCGTGCGGCGGGCCGGGTGCCGTGGGCCTGGGCGATGGGCCGGGTGCGGGTGCGTTGCCGCTGCGCGGGGCCGGTTCCCCTACCCGCCCTTCGCCCGTTCCCCGGGGCTGCGCCCCGGACCCCCTGGGGGCTCCGCCCCCAGACCCCCGCGCCTCAAACGCCGGCGAGGCTGGATTCTCCAGCCCGCGCGACGTTTGAGCGCACCGGGCGCGGAGCCCCGGTGGCCCCGCCCCGCACCCGCCGGACGGACTCCGGCGCAGCGGCGCGAAGCCGGGGAGGCCCGCCAGGGCCGAGCCGTGCGAGCGGCGCGTCAAAGATCAGAGCGGGAGCCCCGGGGCCGGGAAGGCGGCCATGAGGTCCGCGACCTCGGAGCGGATCGCGGCGAGGGCCGCCTCGTCGGCCTTGGCGGCGGCGTCCACCGCGCGGGAGATCCAGTCCGCCACCACCGGCATGTGGGCGACGGTAAGACCCCGCGAGGTCAGCGACGGCGTGCCGATGCGGATGCCCGACGGGTCGAACGGCTTGCGCGGGTCGAACGGCACCGTGTTGTAGTTGACCACGATCCCCGCCCGGTCCAGCGCCTTCGCCGCGACCTTGCCGGGGACGTCCTTGCCGGTGAGGTCGATCAGGATCAGGTGGTTGTCCGTGCCGCCCGAGACCAGGTCGAAGCCCCGCTCCAGCAGCGCCGCGGCCAGCGCCTTCGCGTTGGCCACGACCGCGTGCGCGTACGAGACGAAGGACGGCTGCGCGGCCTCGTGCAGGGCCACCGCGATGCCCGCCGTCGTCTGGTTGTGCGGGCCGCCCTGGAGGCCCGGGAAGACCGCCTTGTCGATGGCCTTCGCGTGCTCCTCCCTGCACATCAGCATCGCGCCGCGCGGGCCGCGCAGGGTCTTGTGGGTGGTCGTGGAGATCACGTCGACGTGGCCCGCCGGGGAGGGGTGGGCTCCGCCCGCGATCAGGCCGGCGATGTGGGCCACGTCCGCGACGAGGACCGAGCCGGCCTCCTCGGCGATGGAGGCGAAGGCCTCGAAGTCGATGGTGCGGGGCAGCGCCGTACCGCCACAGAAGATGATCTTCGGGCGTTCGGCCAGGGCCAGCGCCCGCACCGCGTCGTAGTCGACGAGGCCGGTGTCGGCGCTCACGCCGTACTGGACGCCGCGGAACCAGGAGCCCGTCGCCGAGACGCCCCAGCCGTGCGTCAGGTGCCCGCCCATCGGCAGGGCCATGCCCATCACCGTGTCGCCGGGCTTCGCGAAGGCCAGGTAGACGGCCAGGTTGGCCGGGGAGCCGGAGTACGGCTGGACGTTGGCGTGGTCCACCCCGAACAGGCCCTTGGCCCGCTCGATGGCGAGGGCCTCGACGCGGTCGATGTTCTGCTGGCCCTCGTAGTAGCGGCGGCCCGGGTAGCCCTCGCTGTACTTGTTCTGCAGGACGGTGCCGGAGGCCTCCAGCACGGCCGCGGAGACGTAGTTCTCGCTGGGGATCAGCCGCAGGGTCTCCGCCTGGAGGGTCTCCTCGGCGGACACGAGCGCGGCGAGCTCGGGGTCGGTGGCGAACAGGGCGGGCTGGCGGTGCGCGGTCATCGCGGCTCCTCCGGGGTCGATGTCGAGTCTCGTCCCCGCGAGGCCCAGGCGAGCGGCCCTGTGTGCGGTCGTGCGCGCACGACTCCCCCGGAGTCGGTTCTCCGTGCGCCAGTCGCCGTGCGTACCGAACACCATAGCGGGCGCGGCACCGGGGAGGTTTCCGGTTCCACGATCCGAGCGACGATACAAAGGACGTCACCCACGTCACCCGCGCCACCAGTCAGACGGACGATCGGAGACCCCGTGTCGAGAACTGCTGATGCCATCCGCTCCGCCGACGAGCACAGCGCGCACAACTACCACCCCCTGCCGATCGTCGTCGCGTCGGCGGAGGGGGCGTGGATGACCGACGTGGAGGGCCGCCGCTACCTCGACATGCTCGCCGGGTACTCGGCGCTCAACTTCGGGCACGGCAACCGCAGGCTCATCGACGCCGCCCGCGCCCAGCTGGAGCGGGTCACCCTCACCTCCCGCGCCTTCCACCACGACCGCTTCGCCGACTTCTGCGCCGAACTCGCCGCGCTCTGCGGCAAGGAGATGGTGCTGCCCATGAACACGGGCGCGGAGGCGGTGGAGACGGCGGTCAAGACGGCCCGCAAGTGGGGCTACGAGGTCAAGGGCGTCCCCGACGGCCAGGCCAAGATCGTCGTCGCGGCGAACAACTTCCACGGCCGTACGACGACCATCGTGTCCTTCTCCACCGACCACGAGGCCCGCGACCACTACGGCCCCTACACGCCCGGCTTCGAGATCGTCCCGTACGGCGACCTGACCGCGCTCGACGCCGCCGTCACCGCCAACACCGTGGCCGTGCTGCTGGAGCCGGTGCAGGGCGAGGCCGGGGTGCTCGTCCCGCCGGCCGGATACCTGGCGGGCGTACGGGAACTGACGCGCCGGCGGAACGTGCTCTTCATGGCGGACGAGATCCAGTCGGGCCTGGGCCGCACCGGCCGGACCTTCGCGTGCGAGCACGAGGGCGTGGTGCCCGACGTGTACGTCCTCGGCAAGGCGCTCGGCGGCGGGGTCGTGCCCGTGTCGGCCGTGGTCGCCGACCGGGACGTGCTCGGCGTGTTCCGCCCCGGCGAGCACGGCTCCACCTTCGGCGGGAACCCGCTCGCCTGCGCCGTCGCGCTGGAGGTGATCGCGATGCTGCGTACCGGCGAGTACCAGCAGCGGGCCGCGGAACTCGGCGACCACCTGCACCGGGAGCTGAACCTGCTGGCCGGCGGCAGCGCGGTGACCGCCGTACGCGGACGCGGGCTGTGGGCGGGCGTGGACGTCGACCCGGCGCTCGGGACGGGCCGCGAGGTCTCCGAGAAGCTGATGGGGCTCGGCGTGCTGGTGAAGGACACCCACGGTTCGACGATCCGGATCGCGCCGCCGCTGGTGATCTCCAAGGAGGACCTGGACTGGGGGCTCGACCAGCTGCGGTCGGTCCTGGCCGCGTAGCGGTCCCGGCGGCGGGTGCGGCCGCTCCCCGGCCGTGCCCGCCGCTGCGGTGGACACGCGGAGCGGCCCGTCGGACGATGGAGGGACCCGTACGGGTGCGCGTCCCCGGCTTGCGCCGGGCCGACCCTCCGATGGGAGTCACCCCATGCACCGACGCAACCGACACACCCTGCTGTGCGCCGCACTGGCGTCCGCCGTCGCCCTCGGCGGCGCCGCGGCCCTCGCGACGCCGGCCTCCGCGGCGCCGACGGCGGTCCCCGCCGCCAGCTGCACGGTCACCCCCGACCCGTCGGGGAACTTCGTGGTCATCACCGGCGAGGGGTTCACCGCCCCGCGCAACCTCAACGACGGCGAGAGCACCGAGCCGCTGAACATCGACGCCAACGGCAACTTCCGGGTCCAGCGGTTCCAGAAGAACGTCGACTACACCGTCCTCGCGGTGAACGAGGACCAGAACTTCGTCTTCGTGAACTGCCAGGTCAAGCAGCCCACGTCCCCGACGAGCCCGTCCACCACCGCCCCGTCGCACTCGCGGGAGTACAAGCACGGTTACGCGGACGGGTTCACGGCGGGCACGAAGGCCGCGTCCCGGTCGGACTGCACCGTCCCGCCCCAGCCCGACAAGAGCCGGGACCACTCCAAGTCGTACTGGGAGGGCTGGAAGGCGGGCGCCGAGGCGTCCTACGACCAGCGGTGCGACACCGGCTCCGACGGCGGGCCGGCCGGCCAGTAGAGCGCTTCAGAGGATGACGTGCGGCAGGAAGCGCGCGTACTCGTCCGTGACCGGTCCCGCCGACTCCCGGATGCCCAGCCCCGCTGCCTCCTCCTCGACGACCCACGCCCCGAGCACCACGCGGTTGCCGTCGAAGTCGGGCAGCGGGGCGAGCGCCTGGAAGACGTACGTCTCCCCCTCGGCCGGGACGAAGGGCTCGCCGCCCTCGCCCGCCTCGTGCAGGGTGACCCCGGCGCCCTCCCGGCCCAGCAGCGGCTTGGCGGCGTACCCGCAGGTGTCGGCCAGCTCGCGGGGGCCGTCGAGGTAGGCGGGCAGCAGGTTGGGGTGCTCGGGGAAGAGCTCCCACAGGATCGCCAGCAGCGCCTTGTTGGCGAGCAGCATCTTCCACAGCGGCTCGATCCAGGCGGTGGTGCCCGAGCCGCCGCCGTGGTCGTAGGTGCCGAGCACCTGCGGGCCGAACTCGTCGGTGGCCAGCCACTCCCACGGGTAGAGCTTGAAACAGCTGCGGATGAAGCGGAGCTTCTCGTCCACGAACCGGCCCGAGAGGCCGTCCCAGCCGATCGTCTCCACCGACAGCGCGTGCGTCTCCAGCCCGGCCTGCTCGGCGGTCTCCTGGAGGTAGGCGACCGTCATCAGGTCCTCGCCCAGCTCGTCGGTCTCGGAGTGCGCGAAGTGCACGGGGCCGGGCGGCAGCAGCTCGGCCTGGCGGCGCCAGGCCTCGACGAGCCGCTCGTGGAGGGAGTTCCACTGGTCGGCGCCGGGGAAGCGCTCCTCCATCCAGAACCACTGCGGGCTCGCGGCCTCCACCAGGGAGGTGGGCGTGTCGGCGTTGTACTCCAGCAGCTTGGCGGGCTCGCCGGCCCCGTCGTAGCGCAGGTCGAACCGGCCGTAGAGAGAGGGCTGTTCGGCACGCCGGCGCCAGGACTCGGCGATCCGGGCGGCCAGCTTCGCGTCGGTGATGCCGAGGTCCGCGAAGCGGTCGTTGTCGACGATGTGCGCGGCCGCGGCCAGGCACATGGCGTGCAGCTCCTCGACGACCTCCTCCAGCGCCTCGACCTCCGGGAGCGAGAAGGAGTAGTACGCGCTCTCGTCCCAGTAGGGGCGCAGGGAGTCGTCGGGGAAGCGGGTGAGGGGGTAGATCAGCCCCTGCTCCTCGACGGTCTTCTGCCAGTCGGGGCGCGGTTCGATGGTGTGCCGCTTCATGTGCGCTCAGCCGCCGGAGGAGCCGGAGCTGCTGTGGCCGCCGATGCCGCCGCGGGTGACGGCCGACTTGTCGAAGCTGCCGCCGGTCACCTTGCCGCCGCTGACCCTGCCGCCGTAGTAGTACGAGCCGCTGCCGCCGCTCTTGCACTCCTTGGAGTTCAGGTGGTCCAGCGTCTTGCGGGAGGCGCACCGCTTGTCGGGCTCGTCGCTGCTCCCGCACGCCACGAGGGTGGCGGCGAGCAGGCCCATGCCGCCGAGGGCGACCGCGCCGGAGCGCATGCGTCGTCTGGTCGTGTTGCCGGTATCCATGGCCTGCACCCTAGAGCGGGGGTGCGGGGGGATGGAATCCGGCCGCCGTCACACCCTTGTCACGACGGGTGACTTACAGTCTGTTCGTGCTGATTGGGATGGTTTGCGCGCTGGGTGCGGCGGTCTGTTTCGGTACGGCGACCGTGCTCCAGGCCGTGGCGGCCCGGGCCGCGGCGGCGGGCGGGGCTACCGGTACGGGGACGCTGTTCCTGAGGGCCGTGCGGCAGTGGCGGTACCTGGCGGGGCTCGGGCTGGACGCGGTCGGTTTCGTGCTCCAGATCATCGCGCTGCGGCACGTCCCGATCTACGCGGTGGGGGCCGCGCTGGCCGCGAGCCTGGCGGTGACGGCGGTGGTCGCGGCCCGGCTGCTGCGGGTGCGGCTGTCGCGGCTGGAGTGGGGCGCGGTGGGGGTGGTGTGCGCGGGGCTGCTGATGCTCGGGCTGGCCTCCGGTGAGGAGGGCTCGGGGACCGGGACGCTCGCGCTGGCATGGGGCCTGCTCGCGGTGGCGGGGCTGGTGCTGCTCGTCGGCGCGGCGGCGGGCCGGCTGCCGGATCGCTCGCGCGCGCTGGTGCTCGGCCTGGCGGCGGGGACGGGCTTCGGGGTGGTGGAGGTGGCCGTCCGCCTCATCGACACCCTGTCCCTGCGGGAGCTGCGCAACCCGGCGCTGTACGCGCTGCTGCTGGGCGGGGCGGCGGGGTTCCTGCTGCTCACCTCCGCCCTGGAACGCGGCTCCGTCACGGCGGCCACGGCCGGCCTGGTCCTCGGCGAGACGGTCGGACCGGCGCTGGTGGGCGTGGCCTGGCTCGGCGACCGCCCCCGCGAGGGCCTGGCCTGGCTGGCCGTGACGGGCTTCGCGGTTGCGGTGGCCGGCTCCCTGGCGCTGTCGCGGTTCGGCGAGCCTACGGAGTCCTGACCCCGGCCAGGAACGCCGCGAACGCCGCCGCGCGGAAGGTCAGCATCGGGCCGCCGGGGGTCTTGGAGTCCCGGACGGGGACGGTGCCGGGGAGGTTGAGGGCGACCTCGACGCACTGGCCGCCGTTGTTGCTGTAGGAGGACTTGCGCCAGCGCGGGGTCGTCGTCATGGGGCCTTGATGCCCGCGACGAACGCCGCGAACGCCTCCGCCCCGAAGTTCAGCACCGGCCCGCCGGGGGTCTTGGAGTCCCGGACGGGGACGATGCCGGGCAGGTTGACGGCTACCTCGACGCAGTTGCCGCCGTTGTTGCTGTAGGAGGACTTGAACCAACGGGGGGAATCGGACCTGGTCGTCACGGGGTGCCCTTTCGTACCTCATTGATCATGGCCACTGATGCCGCCTGGGACAGGGCTTCGGCCTGAAGTTGATGGTAGGCCGTCAGCATGGGGAGCACCGAGACGGTTTCACGGTCCAAGTGGCCCTGTGACTGGGACTCGGCGTAGGCGACCACCGACCGGTCGGCGAGCGTCAGCAGATTGACCGGGAGGTCGAACGGCCGCCGTTCCCCGATCTCGTAGGGCGCGACCTGGAGCATCGTGTGCGGCCGAGCAGCGAACTCGACCAGGCGCTCCAGTTGTGCACCCATCACCTCCGGGCCGCCGACGGGCCTCCGGATGCAGCTCTCGTCCATCACCACGAACACCATGGGCGGTCGTACGCGCTCCAGCGCCTCCTGCCTCTCAGCGAGGAACGCGACCCGCTCGGCCGCGAACTCTGGCGAGATGGCCCCTCGTTGCACGGCACTGTCCGCCAGGACCCGCGCATACTCCGGCGTCTGCAACAGCCCGGGGATGATCCCGATCTCGAAGAGGCGGAGTTCCACCGCTCGGCCCTCGTAGCCGACGTACTCCGGGAAGCCCTCCAGCAGCGCGCCGTGACGGACTTCGAGCGACAGGCGCTCGAACGTGTCTCCGCCCCCGAGAGCCGCGTCCAGACTGCGCGAAAAGCGCAAGGTCGGAACTTTGCGACCGGTTTCCACGGCCGAGATGTGGGTGCTCGAATACCCCATCCGCTCGCCCAGTTCCTCCTGCAGCCAGCCACGCGCCACCCGCATAGCGCGCAGACGTGCACCGTACGCGGCCTGCGGCGAGCTGTCCGGGTTCAACTCCTTGATGTTCACAGGGCTCCCACCAACCTTTCGTCCTCCCCTGACACGTTGAATGCTTCCCGGCAACCGACCACTCTGAACCCGCTTGGTAGTGATCCGACTACGGAGAGGAGCGGCGGCATGCCCAACCCAGGGAACGAATGGCGGCAGCGGTTCAGCAGCACACGACGAGGCGCACGCCTCGCCCGGCATCTGGCGGAGCTCGAACTCTGCCGGTGGGACTTCCCGCTCGGCGGGTAGGAGTCCGAGCGGGTCGCGCAGGTCGTCGCCGAGCTGGCGGCCAACGCCGTGACCCACGGCTGCGTGCCGGGGCGGGACTTCGAGCTCCGGCTCCGCGAGCTGGACGGGGTGCTGCGGGTGGAGGTGTCCGACGCGCACGCCGGGAAGCGGCCCGACCTCCGGCCCCCCGGGGACGGCCACGGCTACGGGCTGCGGATCGTCGAGGAACTCTCCGACGCCTGGGGCGTCACCGGCCGGGTGGTCGGCAAGACCGTCTGGGCCGAGGTGGCCAAGCGGCGGCGGCCGGCCGCTACGGCAGGGCGGCCGTGAGGGCCGCCAGGGTCGGGGCCCAGGCGCTCGTCGCAGGGGTGCCGTAGCCGACCACCAACGCGTCGCGCGGCGGCATGCGCGAGTCCGGGTGGCGGAAGCGGGCGAGGCCCTCCAGGGCGAGGTCCTGCCAGGCGGCGGCCTGGACGAGGGACCGCTCCGTGCCCGGCGGGAGGTCCAGCACGGCGTGCAGGCCCGCCGCGATCCCGGACACCGGGACCCGCCCCGCCACGGCGGCGACGAGCTCGTCCCGGCGGCGCCGGTACCGCAGGCGCATGCCGCGCACGTGGCGGTCGTACGCCCCGGAGGTGATGAACTCCGCCAGGGTCAGCTGGTCCAGCGCACTGGACGTCCAGTCGGCCTCGCCCTTCGCCGCCGCGACCTCCTCCAGCAGGTCCGGCGGGAGCACCATCCAGCCCATCCGCAGCCCCGGCGCCAGGGACTTGCTGGCCGTGCCGAGGTAGACCACCCGGTCGGGGTCCAGGCCCTGGAGCGCGCCGACGGGCTGGCGGTCGTAGCGGAACTCCCCGTCGTAGTCGTCCTCCAGGATCAGCCCGCCGGTGCTCCGCGCCCAGTCCACGGCCGCCGCCCGCCGCTCGGGGGTGAGGGCCGCGCCCGTCGGGAATTGGTGCGCCGGGGTCAGCAGCACCGCGCCCGTGCGGGGGCCGAGCCCGGCCAGGTCCGTGGTGCGGGCCCCGGCCTCGTCCACCCACAGCGGGCGGGTCGTCATCCCGGCGTCGGCCAGCAGGTCCCGGTGCACGTCGAGGCTGTACCCCTCCACCGCCACCTCCCGCACCCGCCGCCCGCGCAGCGCCCGGCCCAGGAGTTGCAGCGCGTGCGCGAAGCCGGCGCACAGCACGATCCGGTCCGGGTCCGCGTACACCCCCCGGGCCCGCGCCAGGTACCCGGCGAGCGCCTCCCGCAACTCCGGCCGGCCGCGCACGTCCGCCGCGTACCCGAAGGCCTCGTTCGGGGCGGCGGTCAGGGCCCGCCGCGCGGCCGCCAGCCAGGCCGCGCGCGGGAAGGCGCCCAGGTCCGGGGTGCCGGGGACCAGGCTGTACGCGGGCCCCCGCCGCGCGGGGCGGCGTACGGCCTGCCGCCCGTCGGCGGGCCGGCGCACCGCGGCCCGCTCCGCGACCCGGGTGCCGGAGCCCTGGCGGGCCGTCAGCCAGCCCTCGGCGACGAGCTCCGCGTACGCCTCCGCGACGGTGTTGCGGGCGATCCCCAGGTCGGCGGCGAAGGAACGCGAGGACGGCAGCCGGGTGCCGGGCGCGAGCCGCCCGCTGCGGGCGGCCTCCCGCAGCGCTTCCGTCAGCGCGGCCCGCAGGCCCCGGCCGCCGGCCGCCGCGGCGAGGTCCACGTGCAGGTCGGCTCCGAAAGTGGCCCATGAACCGGTCATGGGAATGGACCATATACGCGGGCCGCCCCGCCCCTACGTTGGGCACATGAGCACCCAGACCAGCACCCACGCCCCCGCCGCCGAGTTCGCCGCCGAGCACGCCCCCCGGATGCAGTACGCGAAGGTCGCCCCCGAGGTCTACAAGGCCGTCATCGGCCTGGAGATCGCGGCGAAGAAGGGCCTGGACCCGCGCCTCGTCGAGCTCGTCAAGCTCCGCGCCTCGCAGATCAACCACTGCGCCTTCTGCCTGGACATGCACAGCAAGGACGCGCTCGCCGCCGGCGAGAGCGTCGAGCGCGTCATGCTGCTCGCCGCCTGGGAGGAGTCGCGGCACTTCTACACCGAGAAGGAGCTCGCCGCGATCGAGCTGACCGAGGCCGTCACCGTCCTGACGGACGGCTTCGTGCCGGACGAGGTGTACGCGCGGGCCGCGAAGCACTTCGAGGAGGCCGAGCTGGCCCAGCTGATCGCCGTCATCGCGACGATCAACGTCTGGAACCGGATCGGCGTCACCACCCGCATGGTCCCGGGCCACTACACCCCGCCGGCGGCCAAGAAGGCCTGATCCTGATCAGTCCGGGCGGAAGGACTCCAGGGCCGCCGTCAGGTTCGCGCGCGTCGTCGCGGCGTCGGCGGCCGGTCCGGCCGCCAGCAGCGCCCAGCGCCCGCCGCCCGGGGTGGTGACGATCCGCTCCATGCCCCGGCGGCGGCCGTTGGACTCCGAGCTGTCGTACTCGTAGACCAGCTCGCAGCCGGTCCCCGCGGTCGGCTCGAGGGACACCTGCCGGTAGCCGGGGTTGGCCTTCAGCTGGTCCGAGGAGATCTGGAGCAGCGTGCACGAGCCCATGGCGCTGCTCTCCGTGATCCGGAAGACCTGGAGCAGGGCGCTGCGGTCCCCGGGCCGGCGGTAGAAGGAGCCGCTGCCCGTCTCGTCGGTGCTGGGCTCCCAGCCCTTGGGGACCGCGACCGAGAAGCCGTTGTCGTTGTGCACCACGGTGTGGTCGCCGCCGGTGCTCGGCGACGGGCTCGGCGTCGTCGGTGACGGGCTCGCCGGCCCGGGCGAGGAGGGGCCGGGCTCCGGGGCCGTCCACTGCCCCGACGGGGACGCGGGCGGCCGCGCGTCCCCGCCCGCGCCGTCCTCGGGGCCCAGCAGCATCCACGCCGCGACGGCGGCGCCGCCCACGACGGCCGCCGCCAGCCCGACCAGCACCGGGGTGCGCCACTGCTGCCCGCCGCCCGGCGGGGGTGGCGGCGGGGGCAGGGGCGCGGTCGGCACCGGGGGCCACGCCTCGTGGTACCCGGGGGCGGTCGGCGGGGGCGTCGCGGGCAGCGCGGTCGGCCCGCCCGGCGGCTGCTGCGGGGAGGCCGGCTGCGAATAGCCCGGGGGCGCCCCGGGCGGCGGGGCCGGCTGCCCCGCCCCCCGCGCCGGAGCCGGCCCCCACTCCCACCGCTGCGACTGCGGGTCCCAGCGGGCGCCGTCGGACGAGGACACCGGTCAGCCTCCCAGCGAGGCGAGCAGCCCGCCCAGCGCGGTGGCCGCGCTCAGCGTCTCCACCAGCGGCGCCCACCGCTCCAGTGCCCCGCGCAGCCGCGCGGGCAGGCCGGGCCGGATCTCCTCGGCCCCCTCCAGCTCACCGGCCGCCTCGTCGAGTTCGGCGTCGAGCTGGGCGCGCTCGGCGCTGCGGGGCAGCCGTACGAGGGCTGCGCGCAGTTCGCGTACGCCCTCCAGCAGTTCCTCGGCGCCGGGCGCCCGGTCCTGCGCACCGCCGACGTGGTGGTGGACGGTGTTGGTGTTGTTGCCGCCGCCGATGCTGAAGGCGCTGCCGTGGACGTCGCCGATCCGGATCCCGTGCGCGTCGTCGCTACTTCCCACCGCTGCTCCCCTTGCCGCTCGTACCGATGGTGTTGGTGTTGTCGCCGCCGCCGAAGCTGGCCGCGCTGTTGTTCATCGACTGGATGTAGACCCCGCCTTCGGCGACGGTGACCGCCCGCCGCGCGAACTCCTCGGTGTGCCAGCCCGCTTCGTGCAGGGCGACGGTAACCCCGCCGACCACCCGGTCCTGAATCGTTTTCAGGTACCGGTCGAGGTCCATGAGGTGGAAGAGGGAGCCGTCGTCCATCGCGGCGATCTCCCGCACCGACAGCCGCGGCCCCTCGGGGCGGGCGCCGCCGTGGCCGCCGGTGGCGATCCGGCTCCAGCTGAGGTATCCGCGGCCCAGGGTGGCGACGGACGCGGCGAACGAGCGGGGGGTGGCGGTGAGCGCGTCGGAGGCCTTGCCGAGCCAGTTGTTGTTCAGCAGCCGCTGGGCGGCCGCGTCGGCGTTCTGGAACCCGGTGCGTACCGGGAGCAGCACGTGCGGGGCCACTTCCAGCATCAGCATGCCGCCCTGGGTGTGGACCCGTACGAAGACGGTGACCACGAGGTTCTCGTCCCAGCCGCCGACCCGGACGCGCAGGAAGTGCCGGCGCCGCTCGCCGCCCTCCTCCATGGCTCCCAAGCGGTGCTCGGCGAACTGCTCGGGGGAGAGCGGGGCCGCGTCGCGGTGCGGGAGGCCGACGGCCGGCAGGAAGACGCACTCGTCGACGGCCAGCTCGCGCAGCCGGTCCAGTACCGCTTCCTGGGCCTCCCGCGAGCCGTGCGGGGAGGGCACGCGCAGGGCCTGGAGCAGGGGGGTGATCCTGCCGACGATGTGCGCGTTGGTGACGGGCTGCGGCTTGCGGCCGGGGCCGAGGTCTTCGCGGGGGCGCAGTTCCACGGAGAGCTGCCAGGGCCGGAAGGCCTCCCCGGCGCCGGTGAAGGGGGCGTTGATGTCGTACATGACCAGCGGGGCGTGCTGTTCGCGCCGGATCCGGGCGCGGACCCGGGCGAAGCGGGGGCTCTGCGAGGCCTCGGCGGGGTCACCCGCGAGGTCGGCGTACCGGGACGGGGAGAGTTCCCGCAGGACGATCCGGGCGGCGTGGCCGCGCTGGAGGCCGACGACGGTGACGAGGGCCGCGAAGACGAGGGGCATCAGCCACGCGCTCAGGGAGCCGCCGGTGCCGGGCCGCGCCAGGTCGGCGGCGGCGTAGGCGGCGTCGTCGGAGAAGAAGGAGAAGACGTCGAGGAGCGCGGCGATGGCGGTGAAGCTGCCGGTCAGGGCCGTCCAGACCGCCAGGACGATGAAGAGCAGCCACACCCAGGCGTAGACGCGCAGGACCAGGCCCAGGGCGCGCACGACGCGGTTGCGGCGGGAGCCCAGCCAGTCGGCGAGGCTCAGCTGGAGGAAGGGGACGAGCATCAGGGTGAGCTGCCAGCCGGTCAGCAGCGACCCCGCGAACCAGGCGCCGATGACCCCGGCGGCCCAGCCGAGCTCGATGCGGCGGGCGCGCAGCGCGTGGGCGAGGACGCGGGCGGCGTCGAAGCCGTAGGAGGGGGCGGCGATGCGCTCCTCGTGGACGAACAGTTCGTCGATCACCCGATCGCGGTACACGGCGTCAAGGTAGGTTCCCGCGCACAGGAGGCGGCCGGCCTCGCTGACGGAGGGGTGTACCGGCGGGCGGCCGCCGTGCGGGTCCGCTCCACGGTCACCGCCGCCGGACTGAGGGGGAATCAGGTGGTCGGTCACCGGGCGACCTTATTTTCCACCTACATGCTTGGACAGCTTCTTTCACGCCAAAGCGCCCCGGCCGGGTTTGGACGGGGCGCTCCGGAATTCGTACCGGTCAGGCCTTCGGGTGAACGGAGGGCCTGATCAGGACGGGTGGATCAGATCAGACCGAGGGCGCGGACCGCGTCGCGCTCCTCGACGAGCTCCGCCACGGACGCGTCGATGCGCTTGCGGGAGAACTCGTTGATGTCCAGGCCCTGGACGATCTCGTACTTGCCGTCCTTGGTGGTGACGGGGAAGGAGGAGATGATGCCCTCCGGGACGCCGTAGGAGCCGTCCGACGGGATGCCCATCGAGGTCCAGTCGCCCGCGGCGGTGCCGTTGACCCAGGTGTGCACGTGGTCGATGGCGGCGTTGGCGGCCGAGGCGGCCGAGGAGGCGCCACGGGCCTCGATGATCGCGGCGCCGCGCTTGGCGACGGTCGGGATGAAGGTGTCGGCCAGCCAATCCTGGTCGTTCACGACCTCGGCGGCGTTCTTGCCGGCGATCTCCGCGTGGAAGATGTCCGGGTACTGGGTCGCCGAGTGGTTGCCCCAGATGGTGAGGCGCTTGATGTCGGTGACGTCCGAGCCGGTCTTCTGGGCCAGCTGCGTGATCGCGCGGTTGTGGTCCAGGCGGGTCATCGCGGTGAAGCGCTCGGCCGGTACGTCCGGGGCGGCGGCCTGCGCGATGAGCGCGTTGGTGTTGGCCGGGTTGCCCACGACGAGGACCTTGATGTCGTCCGCGGCGTGCGCGTTGATCGCGGCGCCCTGCGGCTTGAAGATGCCGCCGTTGGCGGAGAGCAGGTCACCGCGCTCCATGCCGGCGGTGCGCGGGCGGGCGCCCACGAGCAGCGCGACGTTGGCGCCGTCGAAGCCCTGGTTCGGGTCGTCGAAGATGTCGATGCCCTTGAGCAGCGGGAAGGCGCAGTCGTCGAGCTCCATGGCGGCGCCCTGGGCGGCCTTCATGCCCTGGGGGATCTCCAGGAGGCGGAGCTTGACCGGCACGTCCGCGCCGAGCAGGTGGCCGGACGCGATGCGGAAGAGCAGCGCGTAGCCGATCTGGCCGGCGGCGCCGGTGACAGTGACATTCACGGGAGTGCGGGTCATGGCCTTCTCCGTTAGACAGCTGGCGGTGGGGCGTCCCCGCCCCATGTGCTGGACCCCAATGGCTGGGGAGGACGCCGCTTCCCTGTCCTTACGAATCTTGACGTGAAGAGACATCCGCGGTCAGGCTATCCGACCCGCGGGGCCCCCAATCCCCCGGACCCTGTGGTCCACGGCACACGGGCGCCCGGGTGCGGTGGTTTCGAAGGTCCGGACGGGTGTACGCCCCCGTTCCCGGCCGTCACTCCACGCGGAAGACCTCGCCGGTCCGGTGTCCTTCGACGGACTTGACGTAGGCGTTCGCGGCACGGGCGACCGGTACCGGGTCGAAGCCGGCGAAGGCGTCCCCGTACGCGTCGAGGGACTCGGTGAAGACGGTCGGGCTGACGGCGTTGATCCGCTGGCGGCCCGGGAGTTCGATGGCGGCGGCCCGTACGAAGGCCTCGACGGCGCCGTTGACGAGGGAGGCGACCGAGCCGGTGAGCAGCGGTTCGCGCGCGAGGATCCCGGTGACCAGGGTGAAGGAGGCGTGCGCGGGGAGCCGGGGTGCGCCCTGGCGGACCAGCTCGACCTGGCTGACGGCCTTGCCCTCCAGGCCCTCGCGGACGTCGGCGGTGCTCAGCTCGGACAGGGGGCGCCACGGGACGCTGCCGGCGGCGCTCGCCACCGCGTCGACGGGGCCGACCGCGTCGTACATCGCCCGGACGGACTCGGGGTCGGTGATGTCGACGTACACGTCGGCGTCCTTGCGGGAGGCGGTGACCACGTCGTGGCCGCGCTCGCGCAGGGCCGTGCGGACCGCGCTGCCGAGGGTTCCGTTGGCTCCGACCAGGAGCACCTTGAGGGGAGCGTTCATACGACGAGCATCCGCCCCCTCCCATCGTGAAGTCCAGCTACTTCGTCTACACCCTTGGTTAAGCTGAACTCATGCTTGACGTGAAGCGGATGGTCATCCTGCGGGACCTCGCCGAGCACGGGAAGGTCACCGTGGTCGCCGAGCTGCACCGGGTGACCCCCTCCGCGGTCTCCCAGCAACTGCGCGCCCTGGAAGCCGAGGCCGGGGCCGTCCTCGTCGAACGGGAGGGGCGCGGCCTGCGGCTCACCCCGGCCGGCGCGGCCCTGGCGGCCGCCTGCGCACCGGTGCTGGCCGCGCTGGAACGGGCCGAGGGGGCGGTTCGGGCCCTGGACGCCGGCCCGGCCGGCGAGCTGTACGTGGGCTGCGCCCCGAGCGCCCTGGCGACGGTGGCCGCGCCGCTCGTCGCCCTGCTGGCCCGGCGCCATCCCGGGCTGCGGCCGCGCGTGGTCCAGGCCGACCCCGAGGAGGCCGTGCCGCGGCTGCGCGGGCGCCGCCTGGACCTGGCGGTGACGTACGCGTACCCGCTGCTCGGCGCCGCGCCCGCGAGCGGGACCACCGCCGTCCCGCTGTTCGACGACCCGCTGTGCCTGGCGCTGCCCGAGGCGCTGCTGCCGGCCTACGAACGGGAGGGGCCGGCGGCGCTGCGCGACGCCGACTGGGTCTCGGCGCCCGCCCCGAGCAGCTGCCGGGAGATGCTCGTGCACACCTGCCGCAACGCCGGGTTCACCCCGCGCATCGCGCACGAGTGCTCCGACCTGCGGGCCGGGCTGTGGCTGGTCGCCGCCGGGCGGGCCGCGTCGGTGCTGCCGAAGCTGCTGTGCGACGCGCCGCCGCCCGGCACGGCGGTGGTGGAGCTGCCGGGCCGGGGGCGGACCCTCCAGGCGCTGGTCCGGGCCGGCACGGAGAGCCGCCCGGCGGTGGCCGCGGCCCTGGGCGCCCTGAGGGAGGTCGTCAGCGGACGGTGAAGCGGACCGCGCTCTCCAGGAAGGGGAGGTGCAGCCACGGCCCGGGTTCCATGACCAGCGCGAGCAGCGTGATGGCCACGCCGAGGACCCCGTACGTGATCATGTCCGTGAAGCGGGAACGCACCGCGAGCATGCCCACCGAGGGCAGGACGCGCCGCATCACCGCCGCCGCGATCAGCGCGACGCCGATCACCAGGCAGCCGACCCGTGCCTGTCCCACCGCCGTGGTCAGCAGCCCCACCGCGGTGGCGGCGAGGACGCTGAGCATCGGCCACTGACGGGCCGGCGTGGACACCGCTCCCGGGATCGCGCGGCCGCCGCCCTCGGGGCGGGCCGTGTCCTGGGTGACGGTGGGGAACCGCCGCGACCGCGCGGCCGACTGCCCGGGACCGGACGCCTCGCCGGGACCGGGCGCCTTGCCGGGACCGGGCGCCTTGCCGGGACCGGGCGCCTTGCCGGGACCCGGGTCTGCGGCCGCCCGCGTCCCGTTCTTCGGGCGGGGCGCCCCGCCGGGCACCCCGCCCGTACCGCTCGCGTCGTGCTCAGCCCGCACTGGTGGTCCGCTCCGCCGCCTCGACGACGTTCACCAGCAGCTGCGCCCGCGTCATAGGGCCGACACCGCCCGGGTTCGGGGAGAGCCAGCCCGCCACCTCGGCGACGCCCGGGTGGACGTCCCCGACGATCTTGCCGTTCTCGTCGCGGCTGACGCCGACGTCGAGCACCGCCGCGCCCGGCTTCACGTCCTCCGGCTTCACCAGGTGCGGAACGCCCGCCGCCGCGACGACGATGTCCGCCTGGCGCAGCAGCCCCGCCAGGTCGCGCGTACCGGTGTGGCACAGCGTCACGGTGGCGTTCTCGGACTTGCGGGTCAGCAGCAGCCCGATGGAGCGGCCGACGGTGATGCCCCGTCCGAGTACCACGACGTGCGCGCCGTTGATCTCGACCCCGTGGTGGCGCAGCAGCTCGACGATCCCGTACGGGGTACAGGGCAGCGGGCCCCGCTCGTTCAGGACCAGCCGGCCCAGCGACATCGGGTGCAGCCCGTCGGCGTCCTTGGCCGGATCCATCAGCTCCAGCACGCGGTTGGTGTCGATCCCCTTCGGGAGCGGGAGTTGGACGATGTAGCCCGTGCAGGCCGGATCGTCGTTCAGCTCGCGCACGACCGCCTCGATGTCCTCCTGGGAGGCCGTCGCGGGCAGTTCGCGCTGGATGGAGGCGATGCCGACCTCGGCGCAGTCCTTGTGCTTGCCGTTGACGTACCAGCGGCTGCCCGGGTCGTCACCGACCAGGAGGGTGCCGAGGCCGGGGGTGACGCCCCGTGCCTTCAGCTGCGCCACACGGGCCTTCAGTTCGGATTTGATCGCGGCCGCGGTGGCCTTGCCATCGAGAATCTGGGCGGTCATGGGGGCATCCTCCCGGATGGGGCGGCCCGGCTTCCACTCGGACGTCGGCCGGATCGCGCTCTTGATTGCACTTGCACAACAAGTCTGGCGCGCCCCGGCAACCGGCTGGACAAGCCAGGTGCGGGCCCACCACGATGACGGGCAGCAAGACGATCGGAAAGAGTGCCGCGGGCAGTGCCGGGGGGCGTACCGCAGAAGCAAGTGTCCTCCAGCGTGCCGTGCGTCCCCGCACTTCACGGAGGAAAGACCCAGATGAGCTTCGGCGACCCGAACAACCCCTACGGGCAGCAGCCTCAGCAGCCGCCGCAGGGCCAGCCCGGCTACGGCTACCCGCAGCAGGCCCCCCAGGGCGTCCCGCCGCAGGGCCAGCCCGGCTACGGCTACCCGCAGCAGGGCCAGCAGCCCTACGGTGTCCCGCCCCAGGCGCCGGGTACCCTCCAGGCCAACAACGGCTACATCAACGTCGCGGGCCTCGGCACCGTCCAGGTCGCCACGATGGGCCGCCGCTTCGGCGCCCGCCTGATCGACGGCCTGATCATCGGTGTCCTGTACTTCATCCTGAGCTCCGTCGTGTTCGCCGGCGCCTTCGGTGCGGCCAGCGACATCAAGGACTGCTCGGGCATCGACCCGCTGTCCCCCGAGTACAGCACCTGCCTCAACGAGGCGTCGGCGCAGGCCGGCGAGGCCGCGGGCGGCATCTTCGCCGCCTTCTTCGGCGGTCTGCTGATCCTCGGTCTCGCCACCCTGCTCTACGAATGGCTGATGATCGCCTTCGTCGGCGCCACCGTCGGCAAGATGGCCCTCGGCCTGAAGGTCGTCAAGGAGAACACGGGCCAGGTCCCCGGCATCGGCGGCGGCTTCATCCGCTGGATCATCCCGATGGTCGGCTCGGTCCTCTGCGGCATCGGCCAGGTCCTGGTCTACCTCTCCCCCTTCTTCGACAACTCGGGCAAGCTCCAGGGCTGGCACGACCGTGCCGCCGGCACGATCGTCGTCAAGAAGTAAGCAGCAGGCAGTACGGGCAGTACACACCGCTCACGGCGAAGGCCGCGTCCCGCAGTGCGGGACGCGGCCTTCGCCGTTGCTGCGCTACCGGGCCGCTCAGTGGAAGAAGTGGCGGGTACCGGTGAAGTACATCGTCACGCCGGCCTTCTTCGCGGCCTCGACGACCTGCTCGTCGCGGACCGAACCACCCGGCTGGACGACGGCCTTGACACCGGCGGCGGTCAGGATCTCCAGACCGTCGGGGAAGGGGAAGAAGGCGTCGGAGGCCGCGTACGAGCCCTGCGCGCGCTCGGCGCCCGCCCGCTCGACGGCGAGCTTCGCCGAGTCGACGCGGTTGACCTGGCCCATGCCGACGCCGACCGAGGCGCCGTCCTTCGCGAGCAGGATCGCGTTGGACTTGACGGCCCGGCAGGCCTTCCACGCGAAGGCGAGCTCGGCCAGCTCCCCGGCGGACAGCGCCTCGCCGGTGGCCAGCGTCCAGTTCGCCGGGTCGTCGCCCTCGGCCTGGAGGCGGTCGGTGACCTGGAGCAGCGCACCGCCGTCGATCGGCTTGACCTCGACCGGGTTGGCCGGGGCGCCCTCGGCGCGCAGCACGCGGATGTTCTTCTTGCGGGCCAGCACCTCGACGGCGCCGTCCTCGTACGCCGGGGCCACGATGACCTCGGTGAAGATCTCCGCGACCTGCTCGGCCAGCTCCACCGTCACCGGGCGGTTGACGGCGATGACGCCGCCGAACGCGGAGAGCGGGTCGCAGGCGTGCGCCTTGCGGTGCGCCTCGGCGACGTCCGCACCGGTCGCGATGCCGCACGGGTTGGCGTGCTTGATGATCGCGACGCAGGGGTCGGCGTGGTCGTACGCGGCCCGGCGCGCGGCGTCGGTGTCCGTGTAGTTGTTGTACGACATCTCCTTGCCGTGCAGCTGCTCCGCCTCGGCCAGGCCGCCGGTGCCGTCGACGTAGAGCGCGGCGCCCTGGTGCGGGTTCTCGCCGTAGCGCAGCACGTTGCCCCGCGCGTACGTCGCGCCGAGGAAGTCGGGGAAGCCGGAGTCGTCAGCGGCGGCGTAGTCGTCGGCGAACCAGGAGGCCACGGCCACGTCGTAGGCGGCGGTGTGCTGGAAGGCCTCGGCCGCGAGCCGCTTGCGGGCGGCCAGGTCGAAGCCGCCGCCCTGGGCGGCCGCGAGGACGTCGGCGTAGCGGGCGGGGCTGGTGACGACCGCGACCGAGGGGTGGTTCTTGGCGGCGGCGCGGACCATCGAGGGGCCGCCGATGTCGATCTGCTCGACGCACTCGTCCGGGGTGGCGCCCGAGGCGACGGTCTCCCGGAAGGGGTACAGGTTCACGATCACCAGGTCGAAGGGCTCCACGCCCAGCTCGGCGAGCTGGTTGCGGTGGTCCTCCAGGCGCAGGTCGGCGAGGATGCCGGCGTGCACGCGGGGGTGGAGGGTCTTGACGCGGCCGTCGAGGCACTCGGGGAAGCCGGTGAGCTCCTCGACCTTGGTGACGGGGACCCCGGCGGCGGCGATCTTCGACGCGGTGGAGCCCGTGGAGACGAGCGCGACGCCCGCCTCGTGCAGGCCGCGGGCCAGCTCTTCCAGTCCCGTCTTGTCGTAGACACTCACGAGCGCGCGGCGGATCGGCCGCTGGGTCGTAGCCGTCGTCGTTTCGTTGGCGGTCACTGGATTGTTACCTTTCGTCCCTCAATGCGGTAGCCGTGCCGGGCCAGGCGCCCCACGACGTCGACGAGCAGCTGGCGCTCGACTTCCTTGATGCGCTCATGGAGCGCGGCTTCGTCCTCCCCGTCCCGGATCTCCACGACACCCTGGGCGATGATCGGACCGGTGTCCACGCCGCTGTCCACGAAGTGGACCGTGCAGCCGGTGACCTTCGCCCCGTACGCGAGGGCGTCGCGCACCCCGTGCGCTCCGGGGAAGGCCGGGAGGAGGGCGGGGTGGGTGTTGACGAACCGGCCGCCGAAGCGGTCGATGAAGCTCTTCCCGACGATCTTCATGAAGCCGGCGGAGACGACCAGGTCCGGCGCGTGGGCGTCGGTCGCCTCGGTGAGCGCCGCGTCCCACTCCTCGCGGCTGGCGTAGGCCTTCACCGGACACACGAAGGTGGGGATCCCCGCCTTCTCGGCCCGCTCCAGACCGGCGATGCCGTCGCGGTCGGCGCCGACGGCGACGACTTCGGCCCCGAAACCCTCGGCTCCGCCGGGGTGGGCCTCGATGGCGTCGAGCAGGGCCTGGAGGTTGGTGCCGGAGCCGGAAACCAGCACGACCAGGCGGGAGGCGGCCATGTGAGGCCCTTTCTCACAGGATTTGCGACATTCGTCTTGTGCGGTCATACGAAACTTCGGGGTACCGATATACGGGGAACCATACGAAGCCACCGACCGCCTGCAACGATACCGGCACACCGGACCGCCCCCGAGGGACGGGGGGACGGCCGGGCGGTAGCGTCTGGCGTACAAGCCGCGAACGCCGCGGAACGCGCCCTCGTACGCGGGGCGCGCCCGCGCACGACTCAGGGGAAGTCACACTCTCGATGCCGGACCGCCGCCAGCCCGACCCCTCGACCGACGACAACCCCTTCGCGGCGCCCCCGGAGGGCCGGCCCGACCAGCCGTGGGAGCCCCGGCAGCCGCAGCGGCCGCAGGACGGCGGCGGTTCGGGCGGCGGCCCGGGCGATCCCGGCGAGGGCGGCGGTCCGGCCAGGTGGGACCCCATGGACCCGGTCCAGCGGCGCGCCCGCTACGCGCTCCTGGCGGGCATGTGGGGCTTCTTCTTCGGCATCTTCGGCATCCCGTCGGTCGGGCTGCTGCTGGGCGCGCTGGCCCTGTACTGGGGCATCAGCGCCCTCCGCGGCCGCCCGGCGACCGACGCGGACCCCGGCGGCCTGTCCGCCCTCGGCCCGGCGGCCCGGCCGCAGCGCGCGGCGGCGGTGAGCGGGCTGGTCACGGCGACGCTGGCGCTGCTGCTGGCGGCGGGGTCGTACGCGCTGCAGCTGGCGTACAAGGACTTCTACGTCTGCCGCGACGACGCGCTGACCCGCACGGCGGAACTGAAGTGCAACACCCTCCTCCCGGACAACACCCTGGGCAAGATCCTCCGAGTCCAACGCTGACCCCTCGGGGGCGCAGACCCCTCCGCTGCGCGGGGCCGTCCCCTACCCGCCCTTCACCCGTTCTCGCCCTCAGCCGCCGGGCGCGGCTCAAAGGCCCCGGGGCTCCGCCCCGGACCCCGATACCGGGCGCTGCGCGCCCGGTGCGCTCAAACGCCGCGCGGGCTGGAATTCGCGCAGCGAATTTCCAGCCCCGCCGGCGTTTGAGGCGCGGGGTCCGGGGGCGGAGCCCCGGGTCCTTTCAGCCCCGCCGGCGATTGAGGCGCGGGGTCCGGGGGCGGAGCCCCAGGTCCTTTCAGCCCCGCCGGCGTTTGAGGCGCGGGGGCTGGGGCGGAGCCCCGGGTCCTTTCAGCCCCGCCGGCGTTTGAGGCGCGGGGGCTGGGGCGGAGCCCCGGGGAACGGGCGAAGGGCGGGTAGGGGATCCGGCCCGCGCAGCGGCTCCTTCAGGACTCCGGCCGGCGCCGCGCGAGCACCCGCGCTCCCGTCACCGCCACGGGCAGCACGGGCTCCGCCACCGGCACCGGATCCGGCACCCGCTGCGGGATCGGCTCCGGCACCGGATCCGGCACCGGCTGCGGGATCGGCTCCACCGGAGCCACCACCACCGGCGGAGCCACCGGCGGAGACACCGCCGCGGGAGCGACCAGCGGGTCCGCCGCCCTCCGCAACGCCTCCCACCGAAGCTCCCGCACCCCCGGGTCGTGCCACGCGTCCCCCTCCGCGGAGCGGACCGGCCGGGTCCGCCACGCCTGCACCCCCACCGCCAACGGCACCGCCAGCACCAGCGTCCACACCGCCGCCGCGCCGCCCACCGCCCACCACACCGGCCCGACGCCCGCCAGCATCCGCGACCCCAGCGGCCCCGCCGAAGCGGCCGCGAGACCGGCCATCGCCAGCCCGCACACCAGCGCGCCCAGCGCCGCCGTCAGCGCGGTCTCCCCGTACGAGACCTCCCGCGCCCGCCGCACCGCGAACCACCCCACCGTCAGCCCCGCCGCCACCGGCAGCCCCAGCGCCGCCCACGTCAGCGGGCTCCCCGGCCCCGGCGCCGGCAGCGCCGCCAGCAGCGGGAACCTCGGCAGCGCCGCGGCCCGGTCCAGCCCGAGCGGGGTCGCCACCACCCCGGCGCCGAGCGCGAACCCGGGGCCGAGCCCGTACGCCGCGCCCCACACCATCGCGTTGGGGATCAGCGCCACCGCGACGAGCAGCACCGCGAACCGCCCCGACCACACCCCGGTCAGCGCCAGGAACGAGTTCTGCACCTCCGGCCCGTGCCAGGCCAGCGAGATCCCGACGAGCAGGGCCCCGCCGCCCAGCAGGACGAGCACCCCGGCCGCGCCGGAGCGCAGCGCCAGCGCGTAACGGGGGCGTGCCACGGCCCGGCGTACGCTCCCCGGCACCCACTCCGGCAGCGGCCCCGACGGCTTGCCCTTGGCCGCCCACACCCCGCCGGCGGCGGCGAGTACGGCCACCAGCGGCACGTGCCAGGCGGCACTGAGCGGGTCCGCCGGCATCGGCCCGCCCGCCGCGTACACGGTGGCGAACGCACCGACCGTCAGGTAGCCGCAGGTCACGGCGGAGAACACGGCGGCGGCCGGCAGCACCTCGTCCCCCTCGGCCCCGGCGGCGTCCCCCGAGGCACTGCCCAGCCGGGCCGCGCGCCGCATGAGCAGCACGGGCAGCGCCACGAGCAGCAGCGGGACCAGGCCGACTGGTGCGGGCACCCCGGAGAGGGTCTCGTAGCGGACGAGTTCGGTGCCGTGGGCCATCAGCCACAGCCCGGCGGCGAGGTGCAGCGCGCCGCCGGGTCCGCTGTCCGGGTAGGGGGAACTGATCCACAGCACGATCACGAGCACGGCGAGGAAGCCGAGCCCCAGTCCGGCGGCCACGGCGCCGCCCAGCACACAGGCGGCGGCCGCCGGTGAACGGCGCCGCGCGGCCGCGTGCCGTGGGGCCTCCTGCAACGGCGTCCCGCGTTCGGTCACTTGGGTCACGTGGCCATGGTGCCCTCGACACGCGCTATGTCCTGGTAACGACTGATTGTCCGTTGTGTCGTCCAAGATACGTTTATGTACTTTATTGCCCAGAGCAGCCGTGTCGCGGGGAGAGTGGCATGACACAAGACGTCGAAGCGTCCTCCGGTTCGGAGCTGGGCCTCCCGTCCCCCAAGGAGCGCCGGTGGCTGCGCGAGTCGGGCGGGCTGACGTACGAGGAGGTCGCGGCGGAGGTCGGCGTGACCGCGACCACCGTCCGCTCCTGGGAGTGCGGCCGCACCGAGCCCCGCGGGCGCACGCGCGAGGCGTACGCGGGGCTCCTGGACCGGCTCGCGGCCGCCGGGTCCAAGGCGCCGGTACGGCCCGTGGCCGCGGGCCCGCCCACCCACCGGCCCCGGACCGCCGGCAAGCGCTCCGCGAAGCCGGCGCCGCACCGCGACCGCCCGGCCCCGCGCGAGGCCGCCCCGGGCGACCCGGCCCCGCAGGGCGCCCCCGCCGAGACCGCCGCCGGTCCGGCCCCGGGCGGACCGGCGGGCGACGGCGCCGCCGCGGCCCGGATGGCCGGGCGGCCCGTCACGGACGCCGCCGCCCACGGCGACCCCCACCGGGCCCCCGGCAGCGACGCCGAAGCCCCGGCAGCAGCCACCCCCGGCACCCCCGCGGGCCCCAGCACCCCGGCCACTCCCGGCACCCCCGCGGACGCCGGGGCCCCGCTCACGCCCGCCGCCCCGGCCTCACCCGGCGCCCCCGCGGACCCCGCCGCCCCGACCCCACCCGCCCCGGCCGCGCCCCGCACCACCGGGCCCGCCTCCCCGACGGAGCCGGCCCCGCCCCCCGGCGCGCCCACGGACCCCCGCGGCACCACCGCCCCGGCCGGGCCCCGCCCGCACCCGGCCGCCCCCGCCGCCACCGGGCCCGCCCCCCAGGACCCGGCCGACGCCCAGCCGGCCCCGGCCCCCGGCGCGCCCACGCACCCTGGCGCCCCGGCCGCCCCCGCCGCCACCGGGCCCGCCCGCCAGGACCCCGCACCGGCCCACACCCCTGAGGAACCGTTTCCGCAGATCGGTCCCGCCCCGGAGCAGGACCCCGCCCCGCCGGGCCCGCCGTACGGGCCCCGCCCGAGACCCCCGCGGGACGCCGTCGAGGCCTTCGACGCCCTCTACGACCACGCCGCGGCCGCGCTCGTCCGCCAGACCTACCTGCTCACCGGCCGCCGCTCCCTCGCCCTGCACGCCGTCGAGGTGGCGTTCCGTCAGGCCTGGGGCCGCTGGCCCGAGGTGGCCACCGACCGGGACCCCGTCGGCTGGGTGCGCTCGGCGGCCCACGAGTACGCCCTCTCCCCCTGGCACCGGTTCCGCCGGGCCCACCGCCGCCCCGACAAGCCCCCGGCCGACACCGCCGACCGGATCCTGCTGGAGGCCCTCCTCGCGCTGCCGCCCGTACACCGCCGCACGGTGCTGCTCTACGACGGCGTCGGCCTCGACCTGCCCGACACCGCCGCCGAGACCGAGGCCAGCACCCCGGCCACCGGGCACCGCCTGCTGCGCGCGCACGCCGAACTGGCCCGCCGGATCCCCCTGCCGGCCGGGGCGACGCCCGAGCGACGGTCGGCCATGCTGCGCGAGCGGCTCGGCGCGGTACGGCCCGCCGTGTCCCTGGAGCCGCGCCCCGCGGCCACGGTCCGCGCCGTCAGCGAGCACCGGGCCCGGCGGCTGTCGCGGGCCGCGCTCGTCCTGACGGCGGTCATCGCCGCCTCGACGGGGTACACCACCGTTACCGCCCCGGACCACTACGAGCCGCCCGTCGCCCCCGGCGCCAGCGTCTCCGGCGTCCCGCCGCTGAGCGGCCCCCCGAGGCTCACCGAGACGAGCCGGTACCTCCAGGACAAGCTCCGCGCCGACCCGGCCGCCGGCCCCCACCGGCTCCACCCCCGGCTCGAATGACAAAAGGGCGTGGCCCGCACCCCGAAGGGTGCGGGCCACGCCCTCACGACCGTCCTGCCGACGCCTACTTGGCGCCTTCGAGGATCTCGCGCGCCAGCTTGGCCGTCTCGGTCGGCGTCTTGCCGACCTTGACGCCGGCGGCCTCGAGGGCCTCCTTCTTGGCCTGCGCGGTGCCGGAGGAGCCGGAGACGATGGCGCCCGCGTGGCCCATGGTCTTGCCCTCGGGGGCGGTGAAGCCCGCGACGTAACCGACGACCGGCTTGGTGACGTTCTTCGCGATGAAGTCCGCCGCACGCTCCTCGGCGTCGCCGCCGATCTCGCCGATCATGACGATGAGCTCGGTCTCCGGGTCGGCCTCGAAGGCCTCCAGGGCGTCGATGTGCGTGGTGCCGATAACCGGGTCGCCACCGATGCCGACGGCGGAGGTGAAGCCGATGTCGCGCAGCTCGTACATCATCTGGTAGGTCAGCGTGCCGGACTTGGACACGAGACCGATCTTGCCGGGCTTGGTGATGTCGCCCGGGATGATGCCGGCGTTGGACTGGCCGGGGGTGATCAGACCCGGGCAGTTCGGGCCGATGATGCGGGTCTTGTTGCCCTTGGCGGTCGCGTACGCCCAGAAGGCGGCGGAGTCGTGCACCGCGATGCCCTCGGTGATGACGACGGCCAGCGGGATCTCGGCGTCGATGGCCTCGACGACGGCGGCCTTGGCGAAGGCCGGCGGGACGAAGAGGACGGAGACGTTGGCGCCCGTCTTCTCCATCGCCTCGGCGACGGAGCCGAAGACCGGGACCTCGGTGCCGTCGAAGTCGACGGTCGTGCCGGCCTTGCGCGGGTTCACGCCACCGACGATGTTGGTGCCGTCAGCCAGCATCAGCTTGGTGTGCTTCATGCCCGTGGCACCGGTCATGCCCTGGACGATGACCTTGCTGTCCTTGTTGAGGAAGATAGCCATGTGAGTCTGTGACCTCTGCCCTTACTTCGCAGCCGCGAGCTCGGCGGCCTTGTCGGCCGCACCGTCCATGGTGTCCACGCGCTGCACCAGCGGGTGGTTGGCGTCCGAGAGGATCTTGCGACCCAGCTCGGCGTTGTTGCCGTCGAGGCGGACGACCAGCGGCTTGGTGACCGCCTCGCCCCGGTCCTCGAGCAGCTTCAGCGCCTGGACGATGCCGTTGGCGACCTCGTCACAAGCGGTGATGCCACCGAAGACGTTGACGAACACGGACTTGACGTCCGGGTCGCCGAGGATGATCTCGAGGCCGTTGGCCATGACGGCGGCGGAGGCGCCACCGCCGATGTCGAGGAAGTTGGCGGGCTTGACGCCACCGTGGTTCTCACCGGCGTACGCGACGACGTCCAGGGTGCTCATGACGAGACCCGCGCCGTTGCCGATGATGCCGACCTCGCCGTCGAGCTTGACGTAGTTGAGGCCCTTCTCCTTGGCGGCGGCCTCGAGCGGGTTCGCGGCCGCGTGGTCCACGAACTCCTCGTGGGACGGCTGGCGGAACTCGGCGTTCTCGTCGAGCGAGACCTTGCCGTCGAGCGCGATGACGTCACCGGAGGCGACCTTCGCGAGCGGGTTGACCTCGACGAGGAGCGCGTCCTCGGCGATGAAGGTCTTCCACAGGGTCACGAGGACCTCGGCGACCTTCTCGGCTACCTCGGCCGGGAACTTCGCCAGCTCGACGATCTCGCGGGCCTTCTCGATGGTCACGCCCTCGTTGGCGTTCACCGGGACCTTGGCGAGCTTCTCCGGGGTCTCCTCGGCGACCTGCTCGATGTCCATGCCGCCGGCGACCGAGGCCATGGCCAGGAAGGTGCGGTTGGTGCGGTCCAGGAGGTAGGAGACGTAGTACTCCTCCAGGATCTCCGGCGCGGTCTCGGCGATCATCACCTTGTGGACCGTGTGGCCCTTGATGTCCATGCCGAGGATGTCCGTCGCGCGGGCGACGGCCTCGTCGGGGGTGGCGGCGAGCTTCACGCCACCGGCCTTGCCACGGCCGCCGACCTTCACCTGGGCCTTGACGACCGACTTGCCGCCCAGCTTCTCGGTGGCCTCGCGAGCCGCCTCAGGCGTGTCGATGACTTCACCGGCCAGCACCGGTACACCGTGCTTGGCGAAGAGGTCCCTCGCCTGGTACTCGAACAGGTCCACGCGCGTCCGTCCCTTGTCTTCAAAGATTCGCAGTGATTCGCGGTTGTCTGCTATCTGCGTGGGCGTGCCGCGGAGGGCAACGTGACGGCGCTGTCACTAGGAAGGCGCACACGGTGACCGTGGACGCGGCATGTCCGTCTCGCAGGTTATCCCCGTGGGACGTGGGTCCCTAAATCAGGGATCACACCTGAGCGGTGATACCTGTCACAGATCGCCTCACGGTTGAACTGCGTCTTCGTGCGATCCGCCGAGGGCGTGACCTTCAGGTGACCGGGAGGGGGCGCTTCTCCAGCGCGGCCGCCATCACCTCCGGGAACAGGCCGGGGGTGCAGGCGAAGGCGGGCGCGCCCAGTGCCGCCAGGGCCGCGGCGTGCTCGCGGTCGTAGGCGGGAGCCCCCTCGTCGGACAGGGCCAGCAGGGTCACGAACTCCACCCCGGCCGCCTTCATCGCGGCCACCCGCCCCAGCATCTCGTCGCGGATCCCGCCCTCGTAGAGATCGCTGATCAGGACGACGACCGTGTCGGCCGGTCGGGTGATCTTGGACTGGCAGTAGGCGAGGGCGCGGTTGATGTCGGTGCCGCCGCCCAGCTGGGTGCCGAACAGGACGTCCACCGGATCGTCGAGCTGGTCCGTCAGGTCGACCACGGCCGTGTCGAAGACGACCAGGCGGGTGGCGATGGACCGCATGGAGGCGAGGACGGCCCCGAAGACGGAGGCGTAGACGACCGAGGCCGCCATCGAGCCCGACTGGTCGACGCAGAGGACCACCTCCTTCCTGACCGCCCGCGAGGCCCGGCCGTAGCCGACGAGCCGCTCGGGGACGACGGTCCGGTGCTCCGGCAGGTAGTTCTTCAGGTTCGCCCGGATGGTCCGGTCCCAGTCGATGTCGTGGTGGCGGGGACGGCTGACCCGCGCGGAGCGGTCCAGCGCGCCCGTCAGGGTGGCCCGGGTGCGCGCCGCGAGCCGCTCCTCCAGCCGCTCGACCACCTTGCGGACCACGGCCCGCGCCGTCTCCCTGGTGGTGTCGGGCATGGCCTTGTTCAGCGACAGCAGGGTGCCGACGAGGTGGACGTCCGGCTCGACGGCCTCCAGCATCTCCGGCTCCAGCAGCAGCGTGGACAGGCCGAGCCGCTCGATGGCGTCCCGCTGCATGACCTGGACCACCGGGCTCGGGAAGTACGTACGGATGTCCCCGAGCCAGCGCGCGACGCGCGGGGCGGAGCCCCCGAGCCCGGCGGACCGCTCCCCCTGTCCCTGCCCCTGCCCCTGCGCGCGGCCGCCGCCGTAGAGCGCCCCGAGCGCCCCGTCCATCGCCGCGTCCCGCCCGCCGAGGGCGAGGCCGGTCCCGTCGTCCTCCCCGCCGAGCACCAGCCGCCACCGCCGCAGCCGCTCGTCTCCGGCGGCTCCGGTGCCGATCTCCGTCATCTCCCGATCCCCTCTCGTTGCGCGTGTGCCCCGGCCGCCCCCAGGAGCAGCCGGGCCAGGTCCGCCACCGCGTCCGCGCGGACCGGGTCCAGGTCCGGGGCGAAGCCGGCCGGGGCGGCGGTGGACGCCGTGCGGGCGCCCGGGACGCGGCGGGCCAGCTCGCCCAGGGTCCGCCTCACACCCGGCTCGTACGCCCCGAACGTGCGCCGCAGCAGCGGCAGTACGTCGATGAAGGCGCCCTCGGGCACCGACACCAGCCAGGCGTCGATCAGCCCCAGCAGCCGTTCGTCGTGGACCAGCAGCGTCCCGCCGCCGGCACCCCCGGCGAACCCCTCGATCCAGCCCGCCGCGTCGGCCGGGGACGCCGCCGGGGACAGGGCGAGCCCCATCAGCCGGGCCGTCTCACCGGCCGGGAGCCGGCCGTCGTCCAGCAGCAGCCGCGCGGCCCGCCCGCGGAGCGCGCCGGGTACGGTCTCCCGCCCGGCCAGCGTCCGCAGCACGGCCGACCAGCGCTCCCTCAGCCCCGGGTCCGCGTCGGCCAGCAGGCCGACCGCCCCGTGCACCCCGTCGAGGTGGCCCCGCAGCTCCGCCGCCCCGTCGGCGTCGAGCCCGGCCGCGCAGGCCGGCGGCAGGGCCACGCAGATCCGCTCCGCGAGCCCGGCCGCGACCGTGCCGAGCGCGGCCGCGTCCGTGCCCCGTACGTCCCCGTACCGCAGCGCGCGGGCCAGCGCGGGCAGTGCCCCGGCCAGCCGGGCCACGTCCGTGTCCAGCGCCGCCCGGTCGGCGAGCGCCCGCAGCACGGCCGGCAGGGCCTGCGACAGCCCGGCCAGCAGGCACCGCTCGGCCAGCGCGGTGACCTCCCCCAGCTCCCGGGCGGCCGCCGCGTCGGCCTCCGCCCTGGCGGTGGCGGCCCCCGGCACGGTGGTGCCCCAGATGCCGGCCTCGGCGACCCGCACCGACAGCTCCGGCTCCCAGCACAGCCGCCAGGTCTCCCGGAAGGTGCCCGTACCGCTCCGGGAGGCCGTCGGGGTCCCCCAGTCGATACCGAGCAGCCGCAGCCGGTGCAGCAGCAGGGACTTGGCCGCGTCGGACTCCTTGCGCAGGTCCAGCTCCAGGTCGCGCCGCTGCGCCTCGGGCTTGAGCCGCAGCGTGCGCTGCCGGCGGGTGAGGTCCCGCTGGAGCGGTACGACGGGCGCCGCGTCCGGGACCTCGCCGAGCACGTCGCCGACGACGAGCCGGTCCTCGACCAGCGCGAGCGGTACGTCGGAGCCGTCGCACATCACGGCCCGCACCGCCTCCAGGGTCTCCGTGAGGCCGGGCAGCGGGCGGCCGCGCACGGCGGCCAGGGTTTCCGCCAGCCGGACCGCCTCGATCACGTGGGCGGAGGAGACCTGCCGGTCCTCCTCGCGCAGCAGCCCGGCGACCTTGGTCAGCCAGCGCTCGACGGGCCGGTCGGGGGCCGCGAACAGGTGCGCGTACCAGCCGGGCGAGGCGACGCCCGCGCCGTATCCGCCGGCCCTGGCGAGCCTGCGGTGGCTCCACGGCACCCACGTGGTCTCCACCTTGACCTTGGGCAGTCCGGTGAGCAGTGCCCGGTCCGCCGCCACCGTGGACCGGGCCCGCAGCGCCGGGACGTGCCAGGCCCCGCACACCACGGCGTAGTCGTCGCCGAACTCCCTGCGGGCCGCCCGCATCCGCTGCCGCATGTGCGCCTCGCGGACGAGGTCGCGTCCTCGGCCGCCGTCGCCGTAGGTCTCGCGCAGGGCGCCCATGGCCTCCGCCAGGGCCTCGAAGACGGCCAGCGGGTCCCGCGCCTCCCCGGTGCCCCGGTGCTCGACGACGTCCTCCCACCAGTGCTCGGGGTCCTCGTACCCGGCGGTCTCGGCGAGCACGGCGAGCGGATCGACGGCGACCGGGCCGGCGGCGTGCTCCCCGGTGGCGCCCGGCTCCTCCTCCCGCGCGGCCAGCGCATGGGCGGCGGGCAGGTCGATGAAGCGCACCGGCACGTCCCGGGCCTGGGCCCAGCGGAGGGCGGCCCACTCCGGGGAGAAGGCGGCCAGCGGCCAGAACGCGGCCCGGGCGGGGTCGTCCGCGGCGTGCGCGAGGAGGGCGACGGGCGGGCGCATCCCGGGCTCGGCGGCCAGGGGCAGCAGGGCGTCCCCCTCGGGCGGGCCCTCGATCAGCACGGCCTTCGGGCGCGCGCGGTCCAGGGCGGCCCGGACCGCGCGTGCGGAGCCGGGTCCGTGGTGGCGGACGCCCAGCAGCAGCGGTCCGGCGGCCGGCGGGCTCATGCCGTCACCTCGCGGCAGGCGCGGTAGAAGTCCTTCCAGCCGTCCCGCTCGCGGACGACCGCTTCCAGGTACTCCTGCCAGACGACGCGGTCGGCGGCCGGGTCGCGGACGACGGCCCCGAGGATCCCGGCGGCCACGTCGCCGGGGCGCAGGACGCCGTCGCCGAAGTGGGCGGCGAGGGCCAGTCCGCCGGTGACGACGGATATGGCCTCGGCGGTGGACAGGGTGCCGCTGGGCGTCTTGACCTTGGTGCGTCCGTCGTCGGTGACGCCTTCGCGGAGTTCCCGGAAGACGGTGACGACGCGGCGGATCTCCTCCAGTCCCTCGGGCGCGGCGGGCAGGTCCAGGGCGCGGCCCATCTGGTCGACGCGGCGGGCGACGATGTCGACCTCGGCGTCGGCGGTGGCGGGCAGCGGGAGGACGACGGTGTTGAAGCGGCGGCGCAGCGCGCTGGAGAGCTCGTTGACCCCGCGGTCGCGGTCGTTGGCGGTGGCGATGAGGTTGAAGCCGCGGACGGCCTGCACCTCCTCGCCGAGCTCCGGTACGGGCAGGGTCTTCTCGGACAGGACGGTGATGAGGCTGTCCTGTACGTCGGCCGGGATGCGGGTGAGTTCCTCGACGCGGGCGGTCGTTCCCTCGGCCATGGCCCGCATGACGGGGCTGGGCACGAGGGCTTCGCGGCTGGGGCCGTGGGCGAGGAGGCGGGCGTAGTTCCAGCCGTAGCGGATGGCCTCCTCGGGGGTGCCGGCGGTGCCCTGGACGAGGAGGGTGGAGTCGCCGCTGACGGCGGCGGCGAGGTGCTCGGAGACCCAGGTCTTGGCGGTGCCGGGAACGCCGAGCAGGAGGAGGGCGCGGTCGGTGGCGAGGGTGGTGACGGCGACCTCGACGATCCGGCGCGGTCCGACGTACTTGGGCGTGACGACGGTGCCGTCGGCGAGGGTGCCGCCCTGGAGGTAGGTGGCCACGGCCCACGGGGAGAGCTTCCAGCGGGCCGGGCGGGGGCGGTCGTCCTGGGCGGCGAGGGCTTTCAGTTCGTGCGCGAAGGCGTCCTCGGCGTGCGGTCGCAGTGCCTCGGTGCCGGTGCTGTTCCCGGGCGTGGTCATGGTCCCCCTCCAGTGCTCGGCAGCCGCTCCCGGCTGCTGGAACCACCGTGCACCATGCCACTGACAACCCCCCTCGTTCCGGGCGTCGTTGCTGGTCAGAGCGATTGTCAGTGGGGGTCTCTACGGTGGTTCACATGACTGAGCAGGGGGTCCGCTGGACGGCGGAACAGGTACTGGCTCTGGCTCCTGACGACGCGTCGCGCAAGGCGGGGGGCAGGCTGGGCGCGGCGGGTCCGTGGTCACAGACCGGAGGTTCCGCTTCCGGTTCGGTGTGGGGATCGTGCAAGGGCAGCGGCAGTACGCCGTACCGGACGGTCGTCGACCTGTCGGGGCCCGCGTACACGTGCTCCTGCCCCAGCCGGAAGTTCCCGTGCAAGCACGCCCTGGGGCTGTTGCTGCTCTGGGCGGCGCAGGGGTTCGGCGATCCGGCCGAGCCGCCGGACTGGGCGGGGGAATGGCTCGCGGGGCGCGCCGCGAGGGCGGCGCGGCCGGCGGCCGGTCCGGTGGACGCCGGGGCGGCCCGCAGGCGGGCGGAGCGGCGGGCCGAGCGGATCGGCGCGGGCGTCACGGAGCTGGAGCAGCGGCTGGTGGACCTGCTGCGCGGCGGGATAGCCGGGCAGCAGCAGGCCGGTTACGCCCCGTGGGAGGAGGTCGCGGCCCGGATGGTCGACGCCCAGGCGCCCGGACTGGCCGCGCGGGCACGGGAGTTGGGGGCAATACCCGGTTGCGGCCCCGGCTGGCCCGCCCGGATGCTTGAGGAGTTCGCGCTGCTGCACCTGCTGGGCAGGGCCTGGCTGGGGGTGTCCGGGCTGCCGGAGCCGCTGGCCGCGACCGTCCGGAGCCGGGTGGGGCTGCCGTCCGCGGCGGAGGGGGAGACCGTCCGGGACCGCTGGCTCGTACTGGCCCAGTACGACTCGGTGTCCCCGGACGGCCGGCTCACCACCCGCCGGATATGGCTGCGCGGGCTGGAGGGCGGACGCCCGGCGCTGGTCCTGGACTTCGGTCCGCCCGGACGGCCGCCGGGGCTGGCACTGCCCGTCGGGCTGGTGCTGGAGGCGGAGGCCCGCTTCCGGCCCGGGTCGGCGGGGCTGCGGGCGGAGCTGGGGGACCGTACCGCGGCCGCGGCGCCGGCCGCCGTCGCTCCGCCCGGGGTGGGCACCGGCGAGGCACTGGAGGCCTACGGGGCCGCGCTGCGGGAGGACCCGTGGCTGGAGTCCTGGCCGGTGGTCCTGGGCCCCGTGGTGCCGGTGCCGGGCGACGGGGCGGAGGCGGCCTGGCAGCTGGCGGACGCGCAGGGGACGTCCGCACTGCCGGTGTCGCCGCCGCAGGGCCGTTCGCGGTCCGGGCTGTGGCGGCTGGCCGCCCTCTCGGGCGGCGGGCCCGTCACGGTCTTCGGGGAGTGCGGCCACCGCGGCTTCACCCCGCTGACGGCCTGGCAGCCCGGCTCGCCCGAGCCGGTACCACTGGTCTGACCGGGGGCGGGCCGGGCCGGACGGACCATCGACAACGCAGGGGGCCTGGGGGGATCCATGCCGTCTCGCGGACCGACATGGAGGACGCGCGGGCGCGGGGGCGCCGGCGCGGACACGAGGAGCCGGGGGGCTTTCATGAACGACAACCACGCCAGCTGAACACGGTCGTACGGCCGTTCCGGTGCCGCGGCCCCGCAGAGGGGACGGGGCCGCGGCACCGGGCCGCACGACGCACGACGCACGACCGACCGCGCACGACACCGACGGGGACTGGAGAGGGAGGGGCTCCGATGGGCCAGGGTGACGGAGGGACAGGCACGGACCGGGACAGGGACCGGGATTGGGAGGAGCTGGTCACCGCCGCGCTGCTGGGCACCGAGCGGCGCGGTGGCTCGCCGCGGGCGCTGCTCGACGCGGCGGCCGTGCAGACGCTGCGCCGCCGCGCCGGGCTGCGGCCCGCCGCGGCGGCCGCGTTGCCGCGGCCCGCGGCGCCCGATCCGCGCCCGGAGCCCCCGCCGGCCGCCGGGCGGCGGCTCGCGCAGCTGCTGGCCGGCCGGACCGCGGCGGCGGGCGGCGGCGGACGCCGCGGGGCCGCCCCGGATCTGACGGAGCTGTTGCCGCAGTGGCTGGCCGCCGCCGCGCGGCACGGGTACCGGGCGCCGGCGGCCCTGGTCCCGGCGCTGCTGGACGCGGCCCGGGCGCGGACGGACCTGCGCCCCCAGGCGCTGGCCCTGGCCGGGGCGCGGGGGCTGTGGCTGGCCCGGCTGAACCCGGAGTGGCGCTTCGCGCTGCGCGGCGCGGCCGGGGGCGGCGGGGAACTGCCCGACCCGGCCGACGGGGAGGCGGTGGCCCGGCTCTGGGAGGAGGGGCTGTTCGCGGAGCGGGTCGCCCTGCTCGGCGCCGTCCGGGCGCACGACCCGGCGGCGGCGCCCCGGCTGCTGGCCACGACCTGGGCGACGGAGCGGGCCGAGGACCGGCTGATGTTCCTCGACTCCCTGCGGTCCGGGCTGTCCGACGGGGACGAGCCGTTCCTGGAGGCGGCGCTGGGCGACCGCAGCCGCAACGTCCGGGCGACCGCCGCCGAACTGCTGTCCGCGCTGCCGGCCTCGGCGCTGGCCGGGCGGATGGCGGAGCGGGCGCTGGCCTGCGTCGGCCCGGAGGCGGTGGTGCCGCCCGCGGAATGCGATGCGGGCATGCTGCGCGACGGGGTGGTCAAGCGGCCGCCCGCCGGGCGCGGGGAGCGGGCCTGGTGGCTCGGCCAACTGGTGGAGTCGGCCCCGCTGTCCTGCTGGCGGGACCGCTTCGGCGGCCTGTCCCCGGCGCGGATCGTGGCGCTTCCGGTGGCCGAGGGCTGGGCGGAGGAGATCCACGCCGCCTGGTGCCGGGCGGCGGTGCGCCAGCGCGACCCGCTCTGGTCCAAGGCCCTGCTGGGCCCGGCGTCCGCACCGCCCGCGGCGGGCCCGGGCACGGCGTCGCTGGCGGAGCGGGCGAAGCTGCTGGAGACGCTGACGGAGCGGGAGCGAGCCGCGTGGGTCGCGGAGTTCGTACGCGCCCACGGCCTGTCGGAGGCCTTCCAGCTGCTCGGCGTCTGCCGGGTGCCCTGGGCGGGCGAGCTGGGCCGGGCGGTGGTGGACGCCCTGGACGCGGCGCGCGAGGCGGGCAGTTACCCGTGGAGCTTCAGCGGGGTGATGGGCCTGGCGGAGCGCTGCCTGGATCCCGCGGAGGCGGACCGCCTGGAGGCCATGACGGCCGCCGCCCAGGACCCGCCGGAGGCGTCACCGGGGGCCGCGGCCTACTGGGCGGAGGCGTTCCAGCGCCTGGTGGCCACCCTGCGCCTGCGCGGGGCGATGCTCGCGGAACTGGCCCCGCCCGCCTGAACGGGCGGCGGGGCCGGGGCTCCGGAGGGGCGGTTCAGCCCTGGCGGACGTGGGCGTTGACCCAGTCCACGATGGCGGTGGTGGTGGCGCCGGGGGTGAAGATCTCGGCGACGCCCTTCTCCTTGAGCGGGGCGATGTCGTCCTCCGGGATGATCCCGCCGCCGAAGACCTTGATGTCCTCCGCGTCGCGCTCCTTGAGGAGCTCGATGACACGGACGAAGAGCGTGTTGTGCGCCCCGGAGAGGATGGAGAGGCCGATGGCGTCCGCGTCCTCCTGGATGGCGGTGTCCACGATCTGCTCGGGGGTCTGGTGGAGGCCGGTGTAGATGACCTCCATGCCGGCGTCGCGCAGCGCCCGCGCGATCACCTTGGCGCCGCGGTCGTGGCCGTCGAGACCCGGCTTGGCCACCACCACACGGATCGGACCGGTCACACCCATCGCACTGCCTCCCGAGTGAACGAACGTTAAGTACAGCATTGCGCACGGCGCCGTTTCACGGTCAACGGGGAGGGGGAAATCACACGTGGGACGCCGTTGATTCACCACCGCCCCGTCGCCCCGCCACCGCGCCGACAGCCGCCCGGCACGGTGGCGGGGCCGCGCCGGCCCCACGGCCCCGTACCCGAATGGTCCAGGGGGAGGCCGTCCATGGGGCTGACGATCGCACCGCTGCCCGTGCCGCGCACGGGCGCCGCCCTGCGGGCGGCGGTCCTGGAGGCGGCGGTCCTCGCCGGACACCTCCTCCTGTACCCCACCGGGATGCGCGAGGAGCGGCCTCCGGACCTGCCCGCCGCCCGGACGCCCGGGCAGCCGCCGCCGGTGCTGCTCCTGCACGGCTTCACCGACAACCGCTCGGTCTTCGTCCTGCTGCGCCGCGCGCTCGGCGCGGGCGGCCGGCGGCGCGTGGAGACGTACAACCACTCCCCCTTCACCCGGGACCTGCGCCGGACGGCCCGCCACCTCGCTCGGCGCGTCGAGGAGCTGTGCGAGCGCAGCGGCCAGGAGCGGGTGGACCTCGTCGGGCACAGCCTGGGCGGGCTGGTCGCGCGGTACTACGTCCAGCGGCTCGGCGGCGACGCGCGCGTGCGGACGCTGGTCACCCTGGGGACCCCGCACGGCGGCACCCGGATCGCGCCCTTCATGGACGCGCACCCCCTGGTCCGCCAGATGCGCCCGGGCTCCGAGGTGATGGCCGAGCTGGGGGCGCCCGCGCCCGGCTGCCGGACCCGGTTCGTGGCGTTCTGGAGCGAGTTCGACGCGCTGATGGCGCCCACCGGGACGGCCCGCATCGAGCACCCGGACCTGGACGCGACGAACGTGCAGGTCACCGGTATCGGACATCTGGCCCTCCCGGTCCATCCGACGGTCGTCACCGCCGTCCGGCGCACCCTCGACGGCCCGCTCCGGGCCGCGGACGGCACGCCCCGCCCGGCGGACTCCGCCGCCCGCGCCGCGGGAACCGGGGGCCGGAGCCTGGTCGTCTGACGACCCCGCGCGCCCGCAACACCGGTCGACCATCAGTCGAACGAATTTCGAACTCAAGGCCAAGGCTCGGTCTCCAGAAGGCCGAAAGGCGGCCGAATGCCCGGTTCCGCTAAGGACGAAACACTCGGAAGATTGTCGAGGCGAGTAACCGCCGGGTACAGTCACGCCACTGCTCTCCTCCGGTGAACCTTGAGTTCCCCGGCCACCCAGGCCCCACTGCCGAGGCGAAAGAGAAGTTGGTGAACGACCGCCCGACGTCGGGCCAGTACCCCGATTTCGGGTACGACGGCCTTTCCACCACCACTTTCGCTGGTGACCAGGCATATGCGTCCTATGAAACGCAGGGCCAGGGGTACCAGTTCGTCACGGACTACGCCGCTCCCGGCAGTTACGGAACGTACGACGCGTACGGGACGTACCCGGCCGCGGGCGACACCGGCTCGTACGACACCACCGGGTGGTCCGCTCCGGAGAGTTACCTCTCGAGCGTCCCGGCCCAGACCGTCCCCGAGGACACCACGGGCCAGTACGACGCGAGCGCCTGGAACACCGCGACCGCCGAGTACCAGCCTGCCCCCCTCGGCTACGACTCCGCCGGCACGGAGCAGACCGGGCACTGGACCCTCCCCGGCTACGGCCAGGACACCGGCACCTACGACGCCACCGCCTGGAACGGCGGCGCGGCCGACGCGGCCGCGGGTCCCGGTTACGAGGCCACGACCGTCGTCCCCGTGTTCACAGAGACCGCCGCGGCCGGGGACCCCCACGAGTCCGACGCCTTCGCGGACGCCGGCCCGTACGCGGACGCCGACCCGTACGCCGACGAGGAGACCTCCGTCTTCGAGCCCGTGGCCGTCGCGGCCGACGAGGAGCCGGAACTCACCGCCGGCCCCGTGCACGACATGCCCACGCAGGCCATGCCCGTCACCCCGGCCGCCGCCGGACCCCGCGCCGGCCGCCGGGCCACCGGCAAGAGCGGCTCGGGCCGGAACGCCGCGGCCAAGGGCGGCGGCAGCGCCACCGCCGGCAGCCGCCGCCGCACCCCGGCCAAACGGTCCGCCCTGCTGACGGTGGCCGTGCCCTCCGCGTGCGTGATGGGCGTCGCGGGCGTCGCCGCCGCCTCCGTCGGCGGACTCACCGGCTCCGACAAGCCGGCCGGGGAAACGACCACGATGGCCGCCCCCGACCCGTCCTCGGTGAAGCCGGTCGAGGCGAACAACAAGCTCGACACGCAGCTGGCGGCGCTCAGCGCCGACGCGGGCGACTTCGCGGACCGCGCGAGCCGCACGCAGGAGCGCATCGACCTCAAGCAGCGCCAGGAAGAAGAGAAGAAGAAGCGGGCCGAGGAGGCGGCGGCCAAGGAGGCGGCCCGCCCCAAGTTCGCGGTGCCCGTCGCCCAGCACGGCCTGAGCGCCATGTTCGGCCAGGCCGGCGGCATGTGGATGTCCGTGCACACCGGCATCGACTTCCCCGTCGGCTACGGCACCCCCGTCATGGCCGCCACCGACGGCACCATGCGCACCCAGTGGAACAGCGCCTACGGCAACATGGCCATCCTGACCTCCCCCGACGGCACCGAGACCTGGTACTGCCACCTGAGCAGCACCAAGATCCGGTCCGGGCAGGTCAAGGCCGGCGACGTCATCGCGTACTCCGGCAACTCCGGCAACTCCACCGGCCCGCACCTGCACTTCGAGGTACGGCCCGGCGGCGGCTCCGCCGTCGACCCCCTGGCCTGGCTGCGCAGCCACGGCCTGGACCCGAGCTGAACCGACGGCGACCGACGGCCGGGGCACCGAGGCCCCGGCCCCGCGGCTCCTACAGCTTCTGCACCGGCGCGTAGCGCAGCAGCAGCCGCTTCGGCTTGGCGTCCCCGAAGTCGATGGTGGCCTGCGCGTCCGCGCCGGCCCCCCGGACCTCCATGACGGTGCCCAGACCGAACTGGTCGTGGGTGACCCGGTCCCCGACGGCCAGCGCGATGACCGGCTTGTCGGCGGCCCGGCGCGTGGCGAAGCCGGACGGACCCGACTTGGTGCGCGAGGAGGACAGGAACGACTCGGGCGAGGTCCCGAAGGAGGCCTTCCCGGAGGACGATCCGTACCCGGAACCGCGCACCGGCCCCGCCGGCTTCTGCGCGGCGCCCGTGCGCTTCCACTGGAGGTACTCGGCCGGGATCTCCTCCAGGAACCGCGAGGGCGGGTTGTACGAGGGCGTCCCCCACGCGCTGCGCATGCTGGATCGGGTCAGGTACAGCCGCTCGCGGGCCCGGGTGATGCCCACGTAGGCGAGGCGGCGTTCCTCCTCCAGCTCCTTGGTCTGGCCGAGGGCGCGCATGTGCGGGAAGACGCCGTCCTCCATGCCGGTCAGGAAGACGACCGGGAACTCCAGGCCCTTGGCGGTGTGCAGGGTCATCAGCGTGATGACGCCCGAGCCCTCGGTGTCCTCGTCCGGGATCTGGTCGGAGTCGGCGACGAGCGCGACCTGCTCCAGGAACTCGGCCAGCGTTCCCGGGTTCTCCTCGTCCCGCGCCTGCTCGAACTCCAGGGCCACGGCCGCGAGCTCCTGGAGGTTCTCGATCCGGGTCTCGTCCTGCGGGTCGGTCGACGCCTGGAGCTCGGCGAGGTACCCGGTGCGCTCCAGTACGGCCTCCAGCACCACGGCCGGGCCGGCGCCGGAGTCGGCGATCGTGCGCAGCTCCTCCATCAGCAAGTTGAACCGCTTGACGGCGTTGGTGGAGCGGGCGGCCATGCCGAAGGCCTCGTCGACGCGGCGCAGCGCCTGCGGGAAGGTGATCTTCTCGCGCATGGCGAGCGCGTCGATCATCGCCTCGGCGCGCTCGCCGATGCCGCGCTTGGGGACGTTCAGGATGCGGCGGAGCGGGACGTTGTCCTCGGGGTTGGCGAGGACGCGCAGGTAGGCCAGGATGTCCCGGACCTCCTTGCGCTCGTAGAAGCGGACGCCGCCGACGACCTTGTACGGGAGCCCGACGCGGATGAAGATCTCCTCGAACACGCGCGACTGGGCGTTGGTCCGGTAGAAGATCGCGACGTCGCCGGCCTTGGCGTCGCCGGCGTCGGTGAGCCGGTCGATCTCGTCGGCGACGAACTGGGCCTCGTCGTGCTCGGTGTCGGCGACGTAGCCGGTGATGACGGCGCCGGTGCCGGCCTGGGTCCACAGGTTCTTGGCGCGGCGGTTCTCGTTGCGCTCGATGACCGCGTTGGCCGCGGAGAGGATCGTCTGCGTGGAGCGGTAGTTCTGTTCCAGCAGGATCGTCGTCGCGTCCTTGTAGTCCTCCTCGAACTGGAGGATGTTGCGGATCGTCGCGCCGCGGAAGGCGTAGATCGACTGGTCGGCGTCACCCACCACGCACAGCTCGGCGGGCGGCAGGTCCGGGTAGCCGGGGCCGACCAGCTCGCGCACCAGCGTGTACTGGGCGTGGTTGGTGTCCTGGTACTCGTCGACCAGCACGTGCCGGAAGCGGCGCCGGTAGTGCTCGGCGACGTCCGGGAAGGCCTGGAGGAGGTGGACCGTGGTCATGATGATGTCGTCGAAGTCGAGCGCGTTGGCCTCGCGCAGCCGCCCCTGGTACATCGCGTACGCCTGGGCGAGCGTCTTCTCGAAGCCGTCGGCCGCCTGCGCGGCGAAGGCGTCCTCGTCGATCAGCTCGTTCTTCAGGTTCGAGATCTTGGCGTTGAAGGACTTGGGCGGGAACTTCTTCGGGTCCAGGTCCAGGTCCCGGCAGACGAGCGCCATCAGGCGCTTGGAGTCGGCCGCGTCGTAGATCGAGAACGAGGAGGTGAAGCCGAGCCGCTTCGACTCGCGGCGCAGGATGCGCACGCAGGCGCTGTGGAAGGTGGACACCCACATGGCGTTCGCGCGGGGGCCGACGAGGCCCTCGACGCGTTCCTTCATCTCGCCGGCGGCCTTGTTGGTGAAGGTGATCGCCAGGATCTGGCCGGGGTGGACGTTCCGCGCGGACAGCAGGTGGCCGATGCGGTGGGTGAGCACCCGGGTCTTGCCGGAGCCGGCGCCGGCCACGATGAGCAGCGGCGAGCCGGCGTGCACCACGGCGGCGGCCTGCTGCTCGTTCAGCCCGTCCAGGAGCGTCGCCGGGTCGATGACGGGGCGCGGGGCGCCGTCCCGGTAGTACGCGTCCCCGCTCATGGGCACGTCGAAGGCGCCCCCGAAGAGGTCGTCCGCGCCGTGCTCGGGCTCGGGGTGCTCCTCGGGCGGCGGAGGGACCTCGTCGGAGGGGGTGAGGTCGGCCAGGAAGCTGTCGTCAAAGAGGCTGCTCATCGCCTTCCGAGTTTAGGGGCCCGGACCGACAGCCGGTCCCGCCCCCGGAGAAATCACGGAAACCGGCGCGCTACCCGGGGTAATGTGCCGGTCACCCGGCGGCCTGCCGGCCCCGGCCCCCCACCCCGGAGGGGGTGGCCGCACACCGCCGTCGGGGGCCCCGGAGCCGCCCCGTACGCTCGGGCGCATGACTGTCCTCACCAACGTCTTCGTCGGCCTGCACATCATCGGCATCGCCTCGCTCCTCGGCGGGTTCCTGACCCAGATGAAGGCGATGGGCGCCGGCACGGCGCGTTTCGTGCCCGCGATGCTGCACGGCGCGCTGACCATGCTCGTCACCGGTGTGCTGCTGGTGGGCTTCCGCGAGATGGGCGACGGCGCGCCGCTCAACCACGTCAAGATCGGCGTGAAGCTGGCGATCCTGTTCGTGATCCTCGCCCTCGTGTACGTCAAGCGGGACGAGGAGCACGTGGAGAAGGGTCTCTTCGCGGCGGTCGGCGGCCTGACCGTGGCCAACATCTTTATCGCCGTCCTCTGGCACTGACCGGTCCGGCTCGGTCCGGTCCCGGTCGGAGGAAGCCACTTCCGATCATCTCGTCATCTGCCCGTGACCTTCGGGTTTAGCGTCCTCCCCCGAGACCTCCCCCAGACCTGCGGGACGAGCGGAAGGACGTGAGGCCCCCGTGGCCAGTCATCGAAAGCCCAGGCAGCGCCCGTTCTCCGGCGGCACGGCACGGACCGCCGCCACCCTCGCCCTCGCGGGCGCTGCCACCGCCACCGCCTTCGAAGGCACCTCGCACGCCGAGCCGCAGCTCAGCCCCGCCCAGGTCAGGGCGGAGGTCGACCGGCTCTACGGGGAGGCCGAGGCGGCGACGGAGAAGTACAACGGGGCGAAGGCCGAGTCGGACGAGGCCGAGCGGGCGCTGACCGGCCTGCGCGAGGAGACCGCCCGCAAGGCGGACCGGCTGAACGCCGCCCGCAGCGCGCTCGGTTCGCTCGCCGCCTCCCAGTACCGCAGCGGCGGCCTGGGCCCCGCCCTCCAGCTGGCCATGGCCGCCGACCCGCAGGACTACCTGGACCGGGCCGGCATGCTCACCCGGGCCGGCGACCGCACCGCATCCGAGGTGGCCGCCGTCAAACGCGGCCTCGACGAGGTCGGGCGGCTGCGCGACCAGGCCGCCGGCCGGCTGGCGGACCTGCGCGCCCACCAGCACGAGCTCGCCCGGCAGAAGGCCGTCGTCGAGGACCGGCTCGCCACCGCCCGGCAGCTGCTGGCCCGGCTGACCGCCGAGGAACGGGCCGCCTACGAGGCGCAGTCGGGCACCGCCGCCTCCGTCGGGGCCGACCCCGTGAGCGCCCCCCACACCGCGCCCCCGGCGGCGGCCGGCAGCTCGCGCGCCGCGCGTGCGGTGGCCTTCGCGTACGGGGCGATCGGCCGGCCGTACGTCTGGGGCGCGACGGGACCGGGCTCGTACGACTGCTCCGGCCTGACGCAGGCCGCGTGGCGCGCGGCCGGGGTGTCCCTGCCCCGCACCACCTACACGCAGATCAACGCGGGCCGGCGGGTCTCCCGGGACCAGCTGGCCCCCGGCGACCTGGTCTTCTTCTACTCCGGGGTCACGCACGTCGGCATGTACGTCGGCAACGGCCAGATGATCCACGCCCCGCGCCCCGGCTCCACGGTCCGGCTGGCACCGGTCGACTCGATGCCCTGGGCCGGCGCCTCCCGCCCGGCGTGACCCCCGTTACGGCGCCTTGACCTGCTGGCTGAGCCACCCGAAGGTCTGCGGCAGCTGCTTCGACCACGCCTCCAGGTTGTGCCCGCCGGTGATCTTCTCGGCGTGCACGGTGGTCGGGTTCTGCGCGAGGGCCTTGAGGTCGGTCCCGGACAGGTAGCCGTCGTGCTCGGCGCCCGACATCCACAGCGCGACCGCCGGCGGCGCGGGCTGTGCCTTGAGGAGTTCCTTCAGGTTGTGGGTGCGGCGCAGCTCCGGGTCCTTGGCCACCAGCGAGCTGGGCTCCTGGCCGGGGTCGTTGTAGCCGGACAGGGAGACGGCGGCGCTGTAGCGGTCGGGGTGCAGGATCGCCAGCTTGGCGGCGCAGTACGCGCCGGCCGAGTAGCCGGCGACGCCCCAGGTGCGGGCCTCGTCGGAGGCGCGGAAGTTGTCGGTGACCATCTTGCGGACGTCGACGCTGAACCAGCTGTCGGCGTTGACCTTGCCGGGGATGTTGGCGCAGCCGGTGTCGCCGTTGCCGAGGAGCATGGCGCGCGGGGAGACCAGGATGAAGGGCTGGACCTTGCCCTCCTTCATCAGCGGCTCCAGCACCTCGTGCGCCTTGAGCCCCTGGAACCAGGACTTGCCCGTGCCGGGTATGCCCGGGATCAGCTCGACGACCGGGAACTTCCTGTCCTTGTACGCGGGGTCGTCGTACTGCGGCGGCAGCCACACCATGACGTCGCCCTTGACGCCGGAGATCCTGCCGTCGAGCTCGGTCTTCCTCACCCGCCCGCCGAGGCCCTCGACCGCCGTGAACTCCTGGCGGACCTTGGGCTCCTCCTTGACCTGCTCGGCCTTCTTGCCGCCCATTCCGTCGGGGCCGAGGTCGGGGGCGGCCTGGACGTACTTCCCGGTGCCCATCAGGTCGGCCCAGGAGACGTAGAAGTTCATCTCCCGGTTGACCGCGACGAAGACCAGGGCGACGGCGGTGACCTGGGCGAAGAGCAGCATCGCGGCGCGGGTGGCGACACGTGCGGCGGCGGGGCCGCGCACCTTGCTCCACACGGCCAGCGGCAGCACGACGGCGGTCACGGTCAGGGCGGCCGCCGTCGCGAAGAGGGGGGTCCCGGTCAGGCTCATCACGCCACCCAAGACCCGCCGCGCCGTCTTCCGGTTGCCCTCCCCCGCTGCGGCGTGGATCACACCCAGGGGTCCGGCCCCGGGGCGTCATCGCCGGTTCATCCGCAGGTCAGACCAGTCAGACCAGTCAGGCCGGTCGGACCAGTCAGGCCGGTCGGACCGGTCAGACCAGTCGCCGGGCCGTCGCCCAACGGGTCAGCTCGTGCCGGTTGGAGAGCTGGAGCTTGCGGAGCACCGCCGAGACGTGCGACTCCACCGTCTTCACCGAGATGAACAGCTGCTTGGCGATCTCCTTGTACGCGTACCCGCGCGCGATCAGCCGCAGCACCTCGCGCTCGCGCTGGGTGAGCCGGTCCAGGTCCTCGTCGACCGGCGGGGCGTCGGTCGAGGCGAAGGCGTCCAGCACGAAGCCGGCCAGGCGGGGCGAGAACACCGCGTCCCCGTCCTGGACCCGGAAGACGGAGTCCACCAGGTCGGTGCCGGTGATGGTCTTGGTGACGTAGCCGCGCGCGCCGCCGCGGATGACGCCGATGACGTCCTCTGCGGCGTCCGACACCGACAGCGCCAGGAACCGCACCGGGTTCTCGGCGGCCGCCATCAGCGGGGCGCAGCGGCGCAGCACCTCGACGCCGCCGCCACCGGGCAGGTGCACGTCGAGGAGGACCACCTCGGGGCGGGTGGCGGTGATGACGGTGACGGCCTGGTCCACGTCGGCGGCCTCGCCGACGACCTCGACGCCGGTCCGGGCGGTCTCGCCGATCTCGGCCTGCACCCCGGTGCGGAACATCCGGTGGTCGTCGACGAGGACCACCCGGACCCTCCTGCCCGCTCCGTCCGTGGTCGCGTTGTCCTCGGTCATGCTGTCTTCGCCGCCCTCTCCATCTCCAGCTCGACTACCGTGCCGCCGTCGGGCGCGGACCGCAGCATGGCGGTCCCCCCGTTGCGCTGCATCCGGCCGATGATCGATTCTCGTACGCCCATGCGGTCGTCCGGTACCGCTTCCATGTCGAAGCCCGGTCCGCGGTCCCGTACGGACACGAAGACCGTCTGTCCCTCGACCTCCGCGTACACCTGGACGGGCCCCTCGCCACCGTACTTGGCGGCGTTGACCATCGCCTCGCGCGCGGCCTGGATCTGGGCGCCGAGCTTCTCGTCGAGCGGGCAGTCGCCGACGACGACCACCTCGATCGGGACTCCGTGGTGGTCCTCCACGTCGGCGGCGGTCTTCTTCACGGCCTCGGCGAGGGTGGCGGGCTCCTCGGCCTCGTCCTTGCCGGTGCCCTCGGGCTTGTAGAGCCAGTTGCGCAGCTCCCGCTCCTGGGCGCGGGCGAGGCGGCGGACCTCGCCGACGTCCTCGGCGTTGCGCTGGATCAGGGTGAGGGTGTGCAGCACCGAGTCGTGGACGTGGGCGGCGACCTCGGCGCGTTCCTGGGCGCGGATGCGCATCAGGCGCTCCTCGGACAGGTCCTGGGTCATCCGGATCAGCCAGGGCCCGGCGAGCAGGGCTATGCCGACGAGGACGGCGAGGACGGCGGTGAGGAGGTTGCCGAGCTGGGCCGCGGAGCCCCGTACGACGATGAACACGGTCAGGCCGACGCCGACGAGGACGACGCCGGCGAGTGCCCGACCCGCCTGGAACAGCCGCTTCTGGCGGTCGTCGGCGGCGCTCCAGTGGGCGCGGCGGGCGTTGTCGGCCTGCCGCCAGACGAGGACGACGCCGGCCCCGACGAGCAGGGTGGGCCAGATGTAGCGGCCGTTCTCGCCGCCGAAGCGCAGCTGGGAGAAGAAGATGCCCGCGCCCACGGCCAGGGCGATCAGGCCGGAGACCGCCCCCTTGTCGGGCTTGCGCACCCGGCGGGTGCCGTCGGCGAGGGTCTCGAAGAAGGAGTGGTGCCCGGTCTTGCCGCCCTGGCCGAGCGGTACGAAGACCCAGAAGGCCGCGTAGAGCAGCACACCGAGCCCGTCTCCGAACATGAACATGCCGAGGAAGGCGAGCCGGACCCAGATCACGGGCAGGCCCAGGTGGCCTGCGAGGCCGCGCGCGACCCCGCCGAGCATCCGGCCGTCGGCGCTGCGGTAGAGCCTGCGCTGCGGGACGTCCTCCGGGTCGGGTGCGTGCGGTGTACGTGGAGCGGCGGCAACGGGCATGCCACCAAGGGTCACACGCCCGGGCGCGGCCGGGCATCAGGGCATCCCCCCAGTTCCACAGGGGGGATATCAGGGTTGCGCCAGGGTAGGGCCCGGTGCCGGGGGGCCGCACCGCCCGTCACCATGGACCCATGACCGACGTACAAGACGCCCCGCCCGGGGATCCCGGGGCGCCGGCCCCCGCCGAGCGGCCCCCGCTGCGCCGCAGCAAGCGCGACAAGGTCCTCGCGGGCGTGTGCGGCGGCCTCGGCCGGTACTTCGACCTGGACCCGGTGGTCTTCCGGATCGTGCTCGGGGTGCTCGCCGTCACCGGCGGCGTCGGCCTGATCTTCTACGGCTTCGCGTGGCTGCTGCTGCCCCTGGAGGGCGAGGAGGACAGCGAGGGCAAGCGGCTGCTGACGGGCCGGGTCGAGGGCGCCACCCTCACCGCCGTGTTCAGCGCCCTGGTGGGGTGCGCGCTGTTCCTGTCGATGCTGGACAACGGGGTGATGGGGGCCTTCTCGGTCCTGGTGATCCTGGCGGTCGGCGGCGCCTCCTACTGGTCCCGGCGCCACCGCACCGCCGCCGCCCCCGAGGTGCGGGCCCCGGCCGCGCACCGCCCGGCGCCGCCGGAGACGCAGGCGCCGCCGGTGCCGGGCAGCCCCTCCTGGTGGCGGGACCCGCTGGTCAAGGACGGCACCACGGGCCCGGTCGGCTCGGCCGGCTACCTCTGGGGCCCCGACGACGGCGACTCGGGCCCGGAGCGGCCGGGCACCGCCCCGCGGGAGCCCCGGCGCGGGGCGCCCGTGCGGCCGCGCGGCGGGATCGGCGGCCGGGTGTTCGTACTGGCCCTGCTGGCGGGGGGCATCGGTACCGCTTCGGTGTGGGAGGGCAGCACCCTCGGGCACGCCCTGCAGGTGGGGCTCGCGTCCGCGCTCGCGGTCTTCGGGCTGGGTCTGGCCGTCAGCTCCGTCAAGGGCCGCACCGGTTTCGGCACGGTGCTGCTCGGCCTGCTCACCGCCGTGCTGCTCGCGGGTGCGGTGGCCATGCCGCGCGAGATCGGCACCGACTGGCGGGACGTGGCCTGGCGCCCGGCGGCGGTGGCCGACGTACGTCCCGCGTACGAGGCGGGGACGGGGCTGGCGACCTTGGACCTGAGCCGCCTGGACGTGCCCAAGGGCGCGACCGTGGCCGTCCGCGCCTCCATCGACGCGGGCCGGCTGAAGGTGGTCCTCCCCCGGGAGGTCACCGCGAAGGCCCACGTGTCGATCCGGCTCGGCGACATCGAGCTGCCCGGGGACGGCGGCCCCGGCATCCGGATCAGGAACGACGGGGAGGACCGGCGGGCGACCCTGCCCCCGGCCGCCGGCACCGAGGCCGGCGGGACGATCGAGCTGCGCCTGGAGGCGGGCGTGGGACAGGTGGAGGTGGCCCGTGCGGCGTCATGAGTTCCAGCCGGGACGGCTGCTGGCGGGGCTGGTCCTGACCGCCGCGGGCGTGCTCTACCTGCTCGACGCGGCGGGCGAGACGGACGTGCCCTGGTTCCTGGTGGTCCCGTTCGCGGTGGGCGGGCTGGTGCTGTCCGCCCTGGTCGGGATGGTCACGTACGCCGTGCGCCGGGATCAGCGCGACCGGATCATCGAGTCGAAGGACCAGTAGGGCGCCCCCGCGAGGACCAGCGGGGTCCAGGCCATCAGGTACGCCAGGTCGTTGCCGTAGTAGTACGGGGTCACCGCCCAGGAGACGGTGAGCCACAGGCTGAGCGAGATCAGCAGTCCGCCGGCGGCGGCGAGCCGGGTCAGCACCCCGGCGAGCACGCCGAGACCGACGAGGAGCTCCCCGATGGCGATGGCCACGCCGAAGCCGACGGGGGCCTTCAGCGCCAGGTCCACCAGGGCGGGGATCGCGGAGGTGTCGCGCACCCCGCGCATCATCTCGCCGATCGAGCCGCTGCCGGTCTCCGCGAGGAAGCCCGCGGCCGTCAGCTTGTCGATGCCTGCGTAGACGAAGGTCACGCCGAGGAAGATCCGCAGCGGGAAGAGCGCGTAGCGGGTGGCCAGCTCCTTGAGCGGGGTGGTCGTCCGCTGCCCGGATGGGGCGTCAGTTCGGGTCACGCCCCCATGTCTACCCCCTTCACTCGGCCACGTCGATGACGCAGCGGTTGGATTCCACCCCCGCCGCCGTGACCACCTGGACCTCGACCCGGCCCGGCTCGACCTCCGCGGGCACCGGGACGGTGAGCACCGCGTCCGAGGGGTTGGTGAACCCGCCCGCCACCGGGACCAGCGGCACGTGCACGTGGACCGCCCCGACCCGTACGACCAGCCGGGCCAGCATCTCCGGGGTCCGCGCGCCGGGCGGCACGAAGCCGACGCCGCGGATCTCGATGTCGTCGCCGGGCCGGACGGCCGCGTCGATGTCACCGGGTTCGCGCCTGCGCACCACCGACAGCACCAGCGGCCGGCTGCCCTCGGCGTACTTCGCGGCCAGGTACACCGCCGCCGACAGCGCCACCAGCAGGGCCAGCGCCCACGGCAGCTGCGGCAGCCGGTCGGGGAAGCGGGCCAGCGACACCGCCGCGTAGGCCAGCACCACGGTGGAGACGAGCACGTACTGCGCGTCGGGGAAGCTGCCGCGGCCGTCGTCGTCCGTCAGCAGGTCCACCCCGCGCGGCCGGTCCGCCGGCAGCTTCTGCAGCCGCTGCCCCATGATCCGTACGGAGACCACCCGCCGCACCAGCACCGCCACCGCCGAGGTCAGCGCGACCACCGACAGCAGCGGCAGCGCCCGCTCCAGCGCGAACCCCTGGTACAGGGCCTCGCGCTCGGGGCCGGGCGAGGAGGCGGCCAGCCGCAGCGCGGGCAGCAGCGCGGCGAACGCCGTCAGCACCAGCCAGGCGCTCGGCACCGCCTTCGACGTCGACAGCCGGTTGTCCTCCCCCACGACCGGCGCCAGCAGCCCGCCGCGCAGCGACTGGGCGCGGGCGGCGACGGTGAGCAGCCCGGCGAGCGCCAGCGCGGCCAGCAGCCCGGCGGTGCGGGCGGTGGACCAGCCCGTGCCGAGCGCGGTGCCGACCTGCACCAGCAGCAGTATCCCGGCGGCGATCCACAGGGTGAGGACGGCCCGCCGGGAGAACAGGTACAGCCAGGAGTTCCCGGCCTCCCGGCCCCGGTCGGCGACCGTGCGGGCGGACAGGGTCAGCTCGTCGGAGACCCACTGGCGGGAGGCGCCGAGGGAGTGGGCCACCGCGGCCGGCACCCCTTGCCCGGCGGCGAACTCGTCCCGTTTCTCCAGGAACGCGGCGACCGCTCTGCGGTGCCCCTCCCGTGCGCAGTCGTCGCAGGCGCAGACGGCGGTATGGGTACTCCGGGACATCTCTTGGACAGCCACGCGCGTGCCGCCTCTCTGAACTACGGTGCGATGCCAGCGAATTGTGCACCACTGCGGCAGTGCTCCGGATTGCGCACGATGTCAGAGCAGGTGATTAACGGTTCATGATGTTGACGCCAGGTCCTCGACGGTCTGCCACAGCGGCTGGTAGCTCACCCACGCGGCGAGATCGCCGCCGAACCGCTCCCGGGTGGCCACGGCCGCACGGTGGTCGACGGGCACCGGTTTCCCGGCCGCCCGCGCGATCAGCTGCACCTGCGCGGCCCGCTCCGCCGCGATGAACCACCAGGCGGCCGCGTCCACCGAGCCGCCGACCGTCAGCAGCCCCTGGTTGCGCAGGATCAGCGCCTTGTAGGGGCCGAGGGCGCGGGCGACCCGCGACGGGTCGGCGACGCCGCCGCCGGGGTACTCGTCCATCAGCGCGTGGTCCTCGTAGAAGGCGCAGGCCTCCTGGGTGACGGGGGCCAGCAGCTCGCCGAGGCAGGCCAGCGCCCTGCCGTACGGGGCCTGCGCGCGGACCACGGCGACCGCGTCGGGCCGGGCCCGGTGCACGGCGGCGTGCACGGCGAAGGCCAGCTCGTTGAGCCGCCGGCCGCCCTCCAGCACCCGCCCGTCCCCGTCGGCCAGCAGCAGGTCCCCCGGCCGCAGCCCCGCGAAGGCCCGGCCGAAGGGGTTCACCCAGTAGCAGTCCCCGAACTCGGGGTCCCGCGCGGTGACGTGCCCCGAGACCCCGTCCTCGTACCCGAGGCGCCCCAGCAGCCGCAGCGCCCCGGCGAGCCGCTCCTTGCGGTGGGCGCGCTCCCGGGCCGGGTCCCCGAACACCGGGGGCATCTCGAAGGCCAGCCGGTCCACCGGCACGGGTACGGGCTGGTCCGGCATGGCTGTCCCCTCCTGCTGGATCACGGTCGCGGCGCAAGGTACCGGCGCGTCCGCCAACAGGCCATAGGAACGGCGAAGCCGCCGCCCCCGTGAAGGGGAGCGGCGGCTGCGTCAGGCAACGCGGGCGGGGACTACTCCCACTCGATGGTGCCCGGGGGCTTGCTCGTGCAGTCCAGGACCACGCGGTTCACGTCCGGCACCTCGTTGGTGATGCGGGTCGAGATCCGGGCGAGCACCTCGTACGGCATGCGCGTCCAGTCCGCGGTCATCGCGTCCTCGGAGGAGACGGGGCGCAGCACGATCGGGTGGCCGTAGGTGCGGCCGTCGCCCTGCACGCCCACGCTGCGGACGTCCGCGAGGAGGACGACCGGGCACTGCCAGATCTCGCGGTCGAGACCGGCGGCGGTGAGCTCGTGGCGGGCGATGGCGTCGGCCTCGCGCAGCAGGTCCAGGCGCTCCTTGGTGACCTCGCCGACGATGCGGATGCCCAGGCCGGGGCCGGGGAAGGGCTGGCGCTGGACGATCTCCTCGGGCAGGCCGAGCTCCTGGCCGACCATCCGGACCTCGTCCTTGAACAGCTGGCGCAGCGGCTCGACGAGCTCGAACTCGATGTCGTCGGGGAGGCCGCCCACGTTGTGGTGGGACTTGATGTTGGCGGTGCCGGTGCCGCCGCCGGACTCCACGACGTCCGGGTACAGGGTGCCCTGGACCAGGAACGCGACCGCCGGGCCGTCCTCCTGGAGGATCTCCAGCTGGGCCTGCTCGAAGACGCGGATGAACTCGCGGCCGATGATCTTGCGCTTGGTCTCCGGGTCGGAGACGCCGGCCAGCGCGGTCAGGAAGCGCTCCTGCGCGTCGACGACCTTCAGCTGCACGCCGGTGGCCGCGACGAAGTCCTTCTCGACCTGCTCGGTCTCGCCCTTGCGCATCAGGCCGTGGTCGACGTACACGCAGGTCAGCTGGGAGCCGATGGCCTTCTGGACGAGGGCCGCGGCGACCGCGGAGTCCACGCCGCCGGACAGGCCGCAGATGGCGCGCTTGTCGCCGACCTGCGCCTTGATCGCCGCGATCTGCTCCTCGACGATGTTGCCGGTGGTCCAGGTGGGCTTCAGGCCCGCGCCCCGGTAGAGGAAGTGCTCCAGGACCTGCTGGCCGTGCGTGGAGTGCATCACCTCGGGGTGGTACTGCACGCCGTACAGCTTCTGCTCGTCGTTCTCGAAGGCCGCGACCGGGACGACGTTCGTCGACGCGGTGACGGTGAAGCCCTCGGGGGCGGCGGAGCAGGCGTCGCCGTGGGACATCCACACCGACTGGTGCTCGGGGGTGCCCTCGAACAGCGTCGAGCCGGGCTTGCTGACGGACAGCGGGGTGCGGCCGTACTCGCGCGCACCGGTGTTGTCGACGGTGCCGCCGAGGGTCGTCGCCATCAGCTGGAAGCCGTAGCACATGCCGAAGACGGGGACGCCGGAGCCGAAGAGGGCCTCGGCGTCGTCCAGGCGCGGGGCGCCCTCCTCGTACACGGAGGACGGGCCGCCGGAGAGGATGATCGCCTTGGGGTCCTTGGCGAGCATCTCGGCCACGGGCATCGTGCTGGGCACGATCTCGCTGTAGACGCGGGCCTCGCGGACGCGGCGGGCGATGAGCTGGGCGTACTGCGCGCCGAAGTCGACGACGAGGACCGTGTCCGGGGCGCTGTCGTGGGCGGCGGAGGGTGCTTCTGGCACGGGACGGCCTTCCGGCGGAAAGAGGTGGCTGTTTTGTCGATTCTACCGGTGGCGCCGACCGCCGGTTTGTCGCACCATCCGAGGCCCACGTCACGCCCGGGGCGCTCCGGCGTCCGGGGCCCGTCCCACCGCCGGGGCGTCTCAGCATCCGGGCCGGGTTGGCCGGGGCGCGGGCCGGGGGCCATAATCCACACCATGCGCAAGCAGCTGAGCTTCCTCTTTACCTATGGCACCGGCCGGTCCGGTCGCCATGGGTCCGCGTGATGCTCGCCTGAGCCGCTGACTTCCCAGAGCGCCCCGGTCCGACAGGACCGGGGCGCTCTGGCGTTTCCGCTCCTGTCGGGCCACTCCACCGCCCACCACCCACCACAGGAGAAACGCCATGACCACTGTCACCACCACCCCCGAGCAGCTGATCGCCGGCTCCCGCGAGCGCATCGACGCCCTCGACGACCGGATCATCGGGCTGATCCAGGAGCGGATGGCCGTGTCGGCCGTCATCCAGGAGGCCCGGATCGGCGCGGGCGGCCGGCGGGTGCACCTGTCGCGCGAGATGGAGGTGCTCTCCCATTGGAGCGATGCCCTCGGCAAGCCCGGGACCGCCCTCGCGATGACCCTGCTGGAGCTGTGCCGGGGCCGCGTCTGACCGCACGGGCGCCCGTTCGTCACCCGTCCGGACCGTGACCGGGCCGGGAGCCCTTCGTTGGTCGGGGTGTCCGTGCCAGCCAGGCGCGGGACGCGGCAGCACCACGCGTGGCTCCACGGGAGCGATGAGACGCGACGCCCGACGGCGCGCGTCGTGGGACCTCGCTCCCCTCGCGTGACCGGACGGCAGGGGACAGCAGCCCGGTCACCCCATGAGGACGGCCGGCCCGGGGGACGCCCCGGGCCGGCCGTTCGTCGTTCCGTCTCCCGCAGGCCTACGCGTGCGCCCCGCCGCTGCTCCGGCGGCGGAAGGACAGGTACAGCGCGGCGCCGACGGCGAACAGCCCGGCACCGGCGAGGCCGACCAGTCCGGCCGTGCTGCCGGTGGAGGCCAGCGGGCCGCCGCCGCTGCGGCCGCCCGCGGCCGCCGAGGCGTTGTTGCCCGTGGTGGAACCGGTGCTGCTCCCCGCGGAGGGCGAGGCGCTCTTGGACGCGCTCGGCGAGGCGCTGCCGGAGCCGGAGGGGCTCGGCGACTTGGTCGGGGTGACCGTCGGGTTCGCCGTGAAGGCGGCCTGGTTGTTGGTCAGCACCTCGTCGAAGGCGTGCCGGGTGAGCTCGCCCTTGGCGTCGAGGGTGCCGACGGTGATGGCGCCCTTGGCGTCCTTGACCGCCTTCTCGATCTTCAGCTCGAAGGGGAACTCCAGCTTCTCCTTCTCCAGCACGGACGTCCCGGTGGCGCAGCGGTACTGCGTCGGCTGGACGGCGCGGCAGGCCGCCGGGGCCGTGAGGACCTTGACGCCCGTCGGGAGCACCACGTCGACCAGGGCCGCGGGGCCGGTGCCGGTGACCCAGGCGGGACCGTTGTTGCGTGCGGCGACGACGGCCTTGACCGTCGCCCCCGCGGCGCCCTTGACGGTGAGGGGGTCGGCCGCGAAGTCGGCGGTGTTCTTCACCGTGAGGTCGGCCGTGCGCTTGTTGTCGACCGGGTTCAGGTCGGGGGCGCGCAGCGGGGCGGGGGCGGCCTCGGCCTTCTTGCGGGCGGTCAGCTTCCGTCCCGCGGCGGCCGCGGTGTCGGCCGCGCCGGGCCGCTTGGCGTCAGCCGCCTTCTGCGGCTCACCGAGCGGGTAGATGCCGTAGCCGAACCGCTCGTTGAGGGCGTTCGCGCCGGCCTTGAGGTGCAGGGGGCTGTCGCCGGCCAGCTCGTAGGTGGCCTTGGCCTCGAACTCCCCCTCGACGGTGCAGACGACGGTGGTCGAGGCGCGGGTGGTGCGGTAGGCGCAGTTGTCGTAGCGCTCCGGGAGCTCCAGGCCGTGCGTGGCCTCCAGTTCGAGGATGACGCCCTTCGCCGACTGCGTGCCCTCGTTGCGGAACGCGAGGGGCAGGGCCTGGCTCTCGCCGGGCTTCGGGTCCTTCTTGAGGCCCAGGTCCCGCATGACCAGGTCGGGTCCGCCGACCGACACGACGGTCGCGGCGGGGGTGATGGTGGCCCCGGCGGCCGTGCCGGTCACCGTCAGCACGCCCGAGACGCCGTCCTTGGCGTCCTTCACCGCGACGGCCTCCAGGTCCACGCCCGCGTGCGGACCTTTGTCCTTGCAGACGAGCGTGGTGCCCTTGTCCTCGCACTTCTTGGCACCCGCCGCCTCCTTCACGGACGCGATGCCGACGAGCTTGGTCAGGTCGACGGTGAGAGTGGACTCGCCGGCGAAGGTGTCGGCGTCGAGCAGTCCGAAGTGCAGGGCCACCGGCTGCGGGCCGCCCTGCCGAAGGGCGAGGGCGGCCGGGCCGCCCAGTCGGAAAACGGGGTCCGCCGATTCGGCGGCCATCGCGGTGGGGGTGGCCAGCCCCACGGCCACCAGGCCGCACGCGGCCAGCAGGGAGATGCGCTGTCTCATGCCCCCCTTGACCCCCGGACCGCCGCCCCGGTTGCACTGTTCCCCGTGTGACCGACACCACAGCTTGCCGCAAAGGATTCCGGTACAACCTTTTTCGGCAACCGCCTGTCCACTCTTGTGCTGCGGCGGGTACCGCGCTCGGAGGGGGAGCGCGGTACCCGCCGCGGCTGTCTTCCCGGGGTCAGCGCTCCGGTTCCGGTTGCCTGGGCGGGATTTCGGGGACCGCGAGGAACGGCAGCCGCAGCGCGCCGAACGCCTCCTTGGGCACGGCCGGACTGACCGGCTCCACCGCCTCCAGCCGCCGGTACGCCTCCCCCTGCGCGGGCCGCCGGTCCGCCTCGCCCTTGTTGGGCCAGTACGACATGGCCCGCTCGGCCTGCGCGGTGATGGTCAGCGACGGGTTGACGCCGAGGTTGGCGGAGACCGCCGAGCCGTCGACCACCGAGATGCCCGGGTGCCCGTACAGCCGGTGGTACGGGTCCACCACGCCCTCCTCCGGGGAGGCGCCGATGGGGCAGCCGCCGAGGAAGTGCGCGGTCAGCGGGGTGCCCATCAGCTCGCCGACGTTGCTGCCGGGGAATCCGTTGATCTCCTCGGCGAGCAGCGTCGCGGCCTCGGTGGCCTCGGCGATCTGCACCGGGTTGGGCGCCCCGTGGCCCTGGCGGGCCGTCAGCAGGCCCTTGCCCAGCCCGCCGGGTTTGCGGTACGTGGTCAGGGAGTTGTCCAGGGACTGCATGACCAGGCCGATGATGGTCCGCTCCGACCAGCGGCGGTTCGACAGGGAGCGCAGCAGCTGCACCGGGTGGGTGGCGGTGCGGGCGAACCAGGCCCGGACCCGGTGCCTGGCGTGGGGCACCTGGAGGATCGTCATGAACCCCATGGCGTTCGAGCCCTTGCCGTAGCGGACGGGCTCGATGTGGGTGTCGGCGTTGGGGTGCACGGAGGAGGTGATGGCCACGCCGCGGGTGAAGTCCGCCCGGGCCCCGGGGCCGTGCCTCCTGCGGTAGCGGCGGTCGTCGGTCTGGGCGCCGACCAGGCCCTCGGAGTTGGTCCGGGTGAGGTCGCCGAGCCGGGCCGAGATCCGGGGGAGCTCGCCGAGGTCCTTCATGGTGTGCAGCAGCGTCTGGGTGCCGTACGTGCCCGCGGCGACGACCACGTACCGGGCGCGCAGCACCTGCGCCCGGCCCCTGCGGCGGTCGGAGGTGGGGACGACGCGGACCCGGTGGCCGCCGTCGGGGTGCTCGGAGAGGGCGGTGACGGTGGTCATGGGGCGGATCTCGGCGCCGGCCTTCTCGGCGAGGTACAGGTAGTTCTCGCCCAGGGTGTTCTTCGCGCCGTGCCGGCAGCCGGTCATGCACTCGCCGCATTCGGTGCAGGCCCTGCGGGCGGGTCCGGCGCCGCCGAAGTAGGGGTCGGGTACCTCCTGGCCCGGGCGGACCTCCGGCTGTCCCGCGGCGTCCTGGCCGTCGCCGAAGAAGACGCCGACCGGGGCCATGTGGAAGGAGTCGCCGACGCCCATCTTCTCGGCGACGGCCTTCAGGTGGACGTCGGAGGGGGTGAGCGTCGGGTTGAGCCGGACGCCGAGCATCCGCTGGGCCTGCTCGTAGTAGGGGGCGAGTTCCGCGCGCCAGTCGGTGATGGAGGCCCACTGGCGGTCCTCGAAGAACGCGGCGGGCGGCACGTACAGGGTGTTGGCGTAGTTGAGCGAGCCGCCGCCGACGCCGGCGCCGGCCAACACCATCACGTTGCCGAGCAGGTGGATGCGCTGGATGCCGTACAGCCCGAGGGCGGGCGCCCACAGGTAGTTGCGCAGGTCCCAGCTGTTGCGGGGCAGGTCCTGGCGGGTGAAGCGGCGTCCTGCCTCCAGGACGCCGACCCGGTAGCCCTTCTCGGTCAGGCGCAGCGCCGAGACCGACCCGCCGAAGCCCGATCCGATGACGATGACGTCGTAGTCGTACGCAGAGTCGCTGTCGTGCGGCACGGGTTCCCCTTAGCGCAGTCGGAGGGCCTTGAGGACCTTGAGGCTGCTCGTCATGAAGCGGGCGTACTGCTCGTCGTCCATGCCGAGCGAGGGGGCCATCGGGAGCAGCCGCTGGTGGGCGACGGTCTGGGCCTCGGTGTACTTGAGGATGCCCTCGGAGCCGTGGCGGCGGCCGAGGCCGGATTCCTTCATGCCGCCCATGGGGGCCTGGGCGCTGCCGTAGGCGGGGGCGTAGCCGTCGTTGATGTTGACGGTGCCGGTGCGCAGGCGGGCGGCGACGGCGTGGCCGCGCCGGGCGTCCTTGGTCCAGACGCTGGAGTTGAGGCCGTAGGGGGTGGCGTTGGCCTGGGCGACGGCCTCGTCCTCGTCGGTGAACCGGTAGATCGAGACGACCGGACCGAAGGTCTCCTCGGAGCAGACGGACATGGGGGCCTCGACCCCGTCGAGGATGGTGGGCTCGTAGAAGAGCGGGCCGATGTCGGGGCGGGCGGTGCCGCCGGCGACGAGGGTGGCGCCCTTGGCGACGGCCTCGTCCACGTGCCGCCGCACGGTCTCCAGCTGGCGTTCGCCGACGAGGGAGCCCATGTCGGCGCCGTAGGCGAGGGAGGCGCCGAGCCGCATGGCCCTGGTGCGGGCGGCGAAGCGCTCGACGAAGGCGTCGGCGATGGAGGCGTGGACGTAGAGCCGCTCGATGGAGATGCAGAGCTGGCCGGCGGAGGAGAAGCAGGCGCGGACGGCTCCGGCGGCCGCCTTCTCGACGTCGGCGTCGTGCAGGACGAGCATCGCGTTCTTGCCGCCGAGTTCGAGGGAGACGCCCACCAGGCGGGCGGCCGCGCCCTGGGCGACCTCGCGGCCGGTGCGGGTGGAGCCGGTGAAGGAGACGTAGTCGGCGTGCCGGACCACCTCGGGGCCGACGACGGGGCCGTCGCCGAGGACGACCTGGAAGACCTCGGCGGGCAGTCCGGCCTCGATGAGCAGGTCGCGGGCCCACAGGGCGGTCAGCGCGGTCTCGGTGTCGGGCTTCATGACGACGGCGTTGCCGGAGACGAAGGCGGGCAGGGCGTCGCCGACGGAGAGCTCGAGGGGGTAGTTCCAGGGGGCGATCTGGCCGACGACCCCGCGCGGCTGGCGCAGCTCGGTGACCTTGGTGAGGGTCGGTATGGCGCCGGTGTGGCCCTTGGGCCGCAGGTACGAGGGGGCCTTGCGGCCGTAGTGGCGGGCGGCGACGGCGACGGCCTGGACCTCTTCGTGGGCGTGCAGGCGGGCCTTGCCGGTCTCCAGCTGGATGAGGTCGAGGACCTCGGACTGGCGGGCGAGGACGAGGTCGTGGAAGCGCAGCAGGACGGCGGCCCGCCTGCGTACGGGGACGGCGGCCCAGGCGGGCTGGGCGGCGCGGGCCTTCGCGAAGGCGGTGGCCACGTCCTCGGGGGTGGCCTCGGGCAGGTCGGCCAGCTCGGCCCCGGTGAAGGGGGTGTGGTTGGCGGTCCGGCCGGAGCCGATCACTCCGCGGGTGAGCCGGGTGACCAGGGCGGGGGTCACCACGTCGGCGGCGGTGCGGGCGCCTGCGGGGGCCGGGGCGACCGGGTTGGTGGGCTGCGGTGCGGAGCGGAGGGTGGCGGCGGGGGCCTGCGAGTCCGTCATGGCCGTGAGCGTATTGGGCGGGCGGGCCTTTGGGTACCCGTGGGTAACCGGATTTTGCCAAATCTGCCAGTGATCGCTGGCAGGATGGCCGGGGGTGGCGGCTTCAGCCCGCCTTCCCGGCCGGCTCCCAGCCGCTGAGCACGGTGTCGAACTGCTGGCGGGTCGTGGCCCAGTCGGCCACGGGGCCCGTCATGTAGATCGCGTACTCGGTGCCGTCCGGGGCGTAGTACATCTGCTCGATGGCCCGGCGCGGCCCGGCGTGCACCCCCTTCTCGGTCCACGTGAAGTCCCACAGCACGGCATCGGTGCTCTCCCTGAAGGTGTTCGGGGCCAGCTTCTGCCGCTTGTAGTCCGTCCGCTTCGCCACCTGCTTCTCCAGGTCGAGCAGGTGCGCGTACGGGTCCTTGTAGTCCGGGGTGGGGTCGGCCGCGATCCGGATGTAGTGCTTGCCGTCGTCCCCGGTGTAGTCGATCTGGTCGCCGAACACCTGGCGCTTCCAGCCCTTCGGGACGAACAGGGTGAAGCCCTTCGGGTCGGTGATCTTCTCCCACCCGGCCGGCGGGGCGGCGGCCTTCTGGCCGGTCTCGCCGGACTGGCCGCCCGTGGCGCTCGTGTTCTTGTCGGAGCCGCCGCCCTTGTCCGCGTCCCCGTCGTCGCCGGTGTACTTCAGCAGCCCGAAGACGGCGCCGCCGCCGAGCAGCGCCGCCACCAGGGCCACCGCGGCGACCCGCCGCAGCCGGCCCGGCGGGCGCCCCGCGGGGGCCGCGGGCCGCTCGGGCAGGGCGGTGGTGGCGGCCTGGACGGGCGCGGGCTCCGGCGCCGGGACCTGGACGGGGGCCTGGGCCGGGGCGGCCTGCGCGGAGGCCCGCTCCTCGTCGGTCACCGCGCGCGTGGGCACGTACGCCTGGGCGGCCTTCGGCTCACGGCCCTCCATCGCCTCCAGCAGCATCCGCTCGGCCTCCGCGGCCGACGGCCGCTCGGCCGGGTCCTTGCGCAGCAGCGCCGTGATGACCGGGCCCAGGGCACCGGACTGGCGGGGCACGGGCGGCTCGTCGTTCACGACGGCCTGGAGGCTGGAGATCGGCGAGGTCCGGCGGAAGGGCGAGCGGGCCTCGACGGCCGTGTACAGGGTGGCGCCCAGCGACCACAGGTCGGAGGACGGATCGGGGGCACCGCCAGTGACCCGCTCCGGGGCCAGGTAGTCGATGGAACCGACGAGTTCACCCGTTCGCGTGATCGACGAGTCGCCCTCGATCGCGGCGATCCCGAAGTCGGTCAGCAGCACCCGGCCGTCCTTGGCCAGCAGCACGTTGCCCGGCTTCACGTCCCGGTGCATCACCCCGACCGCGTGCGCCGCACGCAGCGCGCCCAGCACGTGCAGCCCGATCCGGGCCGCCTCGCGGGGCTCGATCCGGCCGGCGGCCTTGGCCGCCTCGGCGAGGGACGGACCGTCGATGTGCTCCATGACGATCCAGGGCCGGTCGTCGTGCTCCAGCACGTCGTGGACGGTCACCACCGCCGGATGCTGGATCCGGGCCGCCGCCCGCGCCTCCTTCTGCGTGCGGGCGTGCATGACCTCCCGGTCGGCCTGGGACACGTAGAGCCCCGCCGTCAGTTCCTTGACCGCGACCGTTCTGTGCAGCAGCTCGTCATGCGCGCGCCACACCTTCCCCATGCCCCCGCTGCCGATGGGCTCCACGAGCCGGTACCGGCCTGCGAGCACCGCACCCGCGCCTGTCTGCTGTTCCACGAATTCCCGCCGCTCTGTGCACTCCACGCCAGATTACGGAGCCTGCGGGCGCTGCCGGAACAAGGCGGGGCCCATAGGACAGCACTGTGACGCAATCGCCGTACTGACCGCCCGTCAGCCGCCCGCTTTGTAACTCGCCGTCGCCTTCTCGAAGACGTCGGTGACCTTGTCCTGGTTGTCCTCCGGACCCGTGACCATCACGACGTGGTACGCCCCGCCGAGCGCGACGACGAAATTGCGGGCGAACAGGGACCGGCCCGCCGCGTCGATCCAGGTGTAGCGGCCCGTGACCCGCAACTGCTGCCCGACCCTCGTGGACTTCACGTCCCCGCCGGACGCCCAGGTGGAGTTGCGGTAGGGGGCCAGCTCGGGCTCCTTGTCCTTCTGGTAGCCCAGCGGATCGGGATCGGCGCCCTCGACCCGGTCCCGGCCCGGTACGACGATCAGGGTGAACTGGCCCTGGGTGTAGCGCACCTGCCCGGCCTCGTTGATGGACTGCCGCTCCCAGCCGTTCGGCACGGCGATGACGAAGTGCGCCGGGTCCTGCTGGACGGTGTAGCCCTCCGGCGCGGGCGCGTCGCCCTGCGGGGCCGGCTTGGACTCCGGGGTTCCGCCGGGGGTGCGCCCGGGGGTCTGCGCCGGCTTGGACGCCGGGCCCTGCTGGGAGCCGCCCGGGCCGGGGGCGGACGCGGCCGGGCTGCGGGCGGCCGTGGGCTGCTGTCCGGAGTCCGCCGCGCGGGGCAGGAACACCACCGCGTACGCCACCCCGCCCGTGAGCAGGACCAGGACGCCGACCAGCAGGAGCCGGCCGAGGGAGCGCGGCCGGCGGGAGACGGCGGGGTTGCGGTGGCGGCCGTGCAGATCGCCGCGGCGGCGTACGACGGGCAGGCGGGCGGGGTCCGGCTCGGGCATCGGCAGCCCGGCGAAGTCCCCGTCGGGCTCGGGGGCGGAGCGGACCAGCGAACGGAGCCAGCCGCGCAGCTCCTCGAAGTCGGGCCGCTCGGCCGGGTCCTGGCGCAGCAGGGACTCCACGACCGGGCGCAGCGGGCCGCAGTCCTCGGCGAAGGCGGGCGGCTCGGCACAGACCATCTCGACGAGTTCCGCGACGCTGTCCTCGGGGTACGGGGCGTGCCCCTGGACGGCGCGGTACAGCAGGGCCCCGAGCGCCCAGAGGTCGGTGGCGGGGCCGACGGGTGGGGCCAGCTGCCAGTTGCCGTGGACGGGGCCGGCGGCCTGTTCGGGCGCCCAGCGCTCGGTGAGGGGGCCGACGACGGCCATCCTGGTCTGCCGGGCCCGCTCGGCGTCGAGGCCGGTGCGGGGGCCGCCCCGGGCCGCGCCGGCGTCCGCCCGGCCGCCTTGGGCGGGGGCGGGGGCCGTGAGGGGGCGCGGGGCCTGCGGTCGTGGGGGTTGCCCCGTCGGCGCGGGGGGCGCCGGGGGCGCTGCGGGCGCCGGGGGCTCGGCCTGGCGGTAGCCCTGCGGGAGGGCCAGCTGGGCGGGGAGCACGGGCCGGACCGGGGCGGGCTCGGGCTGGGGCGGGGCGGGCTGCTGGAGCTGGGCCTGCCGGGGCTCCGGCTGCCAGGGCTGCTGGAGCTGGGGCTGCTGGGGCTCCGGCCGCTCGGACTGCTGGAGCTGGGGCCGCTCGGGCTGCTGGAGCCGGGGCTCCGGCTGCTCCGGCCGCTCCGGCTCCGGCTCCGGCGGCCGCTGCGGGTCGGCCGGGCGGCGGGGGGCCACCCCGTGCCAGGGCGTGCCGGCGGCGGTGTCGGGCCCCCCGTACGGGTACGCGTACTCCTGGGGCAGGTTGGCCCCGGTCGGCGGCAGCACCGGCACCACCACGGGGCCCCGCCCGCCGCGCTGCCGCGCCACCTCGGCGGAGGCCGCCCGGGTCCCGGCCCGGTACGCGGCGACGGTCCCGGCGCGGGCGGCCGCCTCGGCCGCGGCCCGGTCCTGCCCGGGCGGAGCGGGGCGGGCCGGCTGCGGCCGCGGTTCCCGCTCCCGTTCGGGGGTGATGTGGTCCGTGTAGCGGGGGCCGGTGTCGTACCCGGGCGCCACCAGCGGCGCGTACCGGGGCCCCTCGTCCCGGGCTCCGGCCGGCGGCGGCTCCGGCCCGGGGTCCGGCGGGGGCGCCTGGGGCGGCGGGGTCCCCCAGGCGGCGTCCGCGCCCGCGTCCCCGCCCGGCTCACCGGTGTCCGGCGGCGGCACCGGGTCGTACCCGCACAGGGCCTCCTCGGCGGCGCCCGCCGCCAGCCCCGTCAGGACGACCCGTCCGTCCTCGCATATCAGCACGGTCCGGGCCGTGATGTTGCGGTGCGTCCAGCCGTGCGCGTGCAGCACGCGCAGCGCGGTCAGCACGTCGGAGGCGACCTCGGCCGCCCGGTAGGGGCTCAGTGGCTCGTCGGCGATCAGCGCGGCCAGCGGCCTGGCGGGGACGAGTTCGCTCACTATCCACAGCGAGCCGTCCTCCGCGAACACGTCGAAGACCTGGTCGAGGCGGGGATGGTCCGGTACGGAGGCGGCCGCCTGGGCGGCGGCGATGGCCCGCCGGACGGCGGGCGGCTCCCCGGCGGCCACCGCCTGCGCCCCGGATCCGTCGAGGAGTTCGGCGTCCACCACCTCGGGCAGCGGCACCTGCCGGACGAGGACCTCCTGCCCGCTGCGCGTGTCGAAGGCGCGGGTCTCCGTCAGCTCGTACTCGTCGGACGGCGGAATCGGCAGACGGTAGCGGTCGGACAGGATCCGGCCGGCGTAGTCCTCCACATCGCCTCCCCCGAGTGCGGTCCCCCATGGCCCCGCTGGACACGATACGTCGCCGGGGCCGCCCGCGTCCCGGGCTTGGAAGGCCCGTCAGCCCAACGGCTGGAAGGTCTGGAAGGCGGTGTCCCGCAGCTGCGTGCACTCGGGGCCGTCCCACTGGTCGGCGGCACAGGTGATCATGATGGCGTAACCGTGCGTGGCGTCGGCCTTGAAGCCGCGGTTGAGGACGCGCACCCGCGTGCCCTGCTGCTCCCGCTCGAACTCCCAGTCCGCGACGGTCGGGTAGTTGCGGTAGCTCACCGTGTCCAGGCGGATCAGGCGGTAGTTCTTGCTGCTGCCCGCGACGGCGGGGGCGAGCTTGGCCCAGGCGAGGCGGGCGTCGTTGCCCGGGCTGCCGGTGTAGTCGACCTGGATCCTCGGGAAGCCGCCGTCGCGGCTGTATATCGCGCCGGAGTCCTCGCCGGCGGTGCCGGTCTGGCGGAAGCCCTCGGGCATCGCCATCGAGAAGTGGAACCCGAGGTCCGTCACGGTGGCGAAGCCCGCCGGGAGTCCGCCGGCCGGGCCGCCGGGGCTGGCGCCCTGGCCCTGGCCCTGGCTCTGGCCCTGCGCCGGGTTCTGCCCCTGGCCCTGTCCCTGGTCGGCGCCGCCGGGGGTGCCGCTGGGCGCCGGAGCGCCCGGGGTGCCGCTGGGGTTCGCGCTCGGCGAGGAACCGGCCGACGCGGAGGGGCCGTTGCCCGCGGAGGGGCCGGGCGAGGGGGTGCCGGAGGCGACCGGGCCGCCCTTGCCCTCGTTCTTGCGGCCGCCGTCCTTGCCGTCGCCCTTGATCATGTACGCGATGAGCGAGCCGACGACCGCGAGGACGACGACCACCGCGGCTATGGCCAGCACGATGGTGCGGCGCGACACCACGTCGGTGAGGGAGGGACCGGGCTGCGCGGGCCTGGCCGGGGGCGCCTCCGCCGCGGCGGCGGCCTCGGCGGCGGCCGCCTTGCGGGCGGCCTTCAGGGCGGCGCGGGTCCGCTCGCGCTGCTCGCGCTCACGGCGCTCGCGTTCCTTCTTGGCGGCCTTCTCGGCAGCCGCGTCGGCCTTGGTGAGGGAGATCGGGCGGGTCTCCTCGACCGGCGGGAGGGGCTGCGGCTCCGGGGCGGCGGCCGGCTCGGGGGCGTTGATCACGGCCGTGAGCATCGTCCGCGCCTGGTCCTCGCCGAGGCGCATGGCCGGGTCCTTGACCAGCAGCCCGTAGATGACCTCGGTGAGCGGGCCGCCGGCGTTCTGCGGCGGGTCGACGGGCTCGGTCATCACCGCGGTGAGCGTGGCGAGCGCGTTGCCCTTGTCGTACGGGGGCACGCCCTCGACGGCCGCGTACAGCAGCCCGCCGAGGGACCACATGTCCGCGGGCGGTCCGGGCTTCTGGCCGCGGGCGCGCTCCGGGGAGATGTACGAGGGGGCTCCGACCAGCATGCCGGTGGAGGTGATGGAGGGGTCGCCCTCCACCTGGGCGATGCCGAAGTCGGTGAGCACGACGCGGCCGGAGGCGGCGATGAGCACGTTGGACGGCTTCACGTCGCGGTGCAGGATCCCCTGGCGGTGCGCGGCGCGGAGCACGTCGAGCACGGCGAGGCCGACCTCGGCCGCGCGGTGCGGGGTCAGCGGGCCGTTCTCCCGGACGAACTCGGCGAGCGAGGGGCCCTCGATGAGCTCCATGACGATCCAGGGGCGGGCGTCCTCGTCGACGACGTCGTAGACGGTGACGGCCCCTTCGTTGCGGATCCGGGCGATGGCCTTGGCCTCGCGGAGGGTCCGGGTGATGAGCCGGCGCTTCTCGTCCTCGTCGACGCCGTTGCCGAAGCGGAGCTCCTTGACGGCGACGGTCCGGCCGAGGACCTCGTCCTCGGCGCGCCAGACGGTACCCATGCCGCCCTTGCCGAGCACGGCACCCAACCGGTACCGCCCGGCCAGCAACCGCCCCTCGCGCCGCGCCTCTTCGACGTCGCCCTCGTCCGCCTGGGCAAGGGCGTCCTCGACGCGACTCCGCTTCCCAGCCCCCGCATCCGCACCCACCCCCTTGGCCTCGGCACCCTTGGCGGGAGCGCCCTTCGCAGGGGCGTCGCCCGAGGACTCGCCCTTCTCCGAAGCCGCCTTGGCGGACGCCGCCTTCGCGGGAGCGTCCTGGGCGGGCTCGTCCCCGGCCGGGACTGCCGTGACGGCCCCGTCCTTCTTCAGGTCCGTCTTCGCGGCAGCACCCTCCACCGGAGCCGCCCCGACGGACGCGCCCTTGGCGGGAGCGTCCTTCGCAGGGGCGTCGCCCGAGGACTCGCCCTTCTCCGAAGCCGCCTTGGCGGACGCCACCTTCGCGGGAGCGTCCTGGGCGGGCTCGTCCCCGGCCGGAACTGCCGTGGCGGCCCCGTCCTTCTTCAGGCCCACGGACGCACCCTTCGCCGGAGCGTCCTTCGCAGGGGCGTCGCCCGAGGACTCGCCCTTCTCCGAAGCCGCCTTGGCGGACGCCACCTTCGCGGGGGCACCATTGTCGGGCTCGTCCTCGGCCGGGACTGCCGTGGCCGCCTCGTCCTTCTTCAGGTCCGCCTTCGCGGCAGCACCCTCCGCCGGAGCCGCCCCGACGGACGCGCCCTTCGCGGGAGCGTCCTTGGCGGGCTCGGCCGGTTCGGGGGGCTCAACGGCCCCGGCCGGACCGGGCTTCGCAGCGGAAGCGGAGCCGCGCGGCCGGGGGAGGGCGGCGGCGGAACCGGCGGGCCCGGCCCCGTCATCCAGCTTCGCCACAGGCGCCCCGGCAGACGACTCGGTGTGCTCCGGCTTCGACATGCGTCCCCTCTGCGATCGTGCAGCCTGCCCCGGCTGCCTCGGCAGCCGCCGGGGGGCACGGTAATCCACCCCGGCAGAAACCTCATTGTTGCTCACTCCGCATCCGACGGGAGCCCCGGGTCCGCCGGTTCCCCCTCGTGTATCTCGGAGTTACAACGGGACGATGTCGGGCGCCCCCAACCGTGCCGCGTCCGCCGTCTGGTCGTCCGGCTGGCGCTGTGATTCCCGCTCCGCCTGCACCCGCTTCTCGTAGTGCTCGACCTCCTTCTCGATCTGCTGCTTGTCCCAGCCCAGCACCGGAGCCATCAATTCCGCACATTCGCGCGCCGATCGGGTCCCCCGGTCGAAGGTCTCGATGGAGATCCGGGTCCGCCGGGTCAGCACGTCGTCCAGGTGCCGGGCGCCCTCGTGCGAGGCGGCGTAGACGATTTCCGCCCGCAGGTAGTCCTCCGCACCGGTCAGCGGCTCGGCCAGCCCCGGATCGGCCTCGATCAGCCCGAGCAGTTCCTCCGTCAGGGACCCGTAGCGGTTCAACAGGTGTTCCACCCGCACCACATGGAGCCCCGTCCGCGCGGCCATGCGGGCGCGGCCGTTCCACAGGGCCCGGTAGCCCTCCGCCCCCACCAGCGGCACGTCCTCCGTCACGCACTCCGCGACCCGCTGGTCCAGCCCGTGCACCGCCTCGTCGACCGCGTCCTTCGCCATCACCCGGTACGTCGTGTACTTGCCGCCCGCCACCACCACCAGGCCCGGCACCGGATGGGCCACCGTGTGCTCGCGGGAGAGCTTGCTCGTGGCGTCCGACTCCCCCGCCAGCAGCGGCCGCAGGCCCGCGTACACGCCCTGGACGTCGTCCCGCGTGAGCGGCACCGCCAGCACCGAGTTCACGTGCTCCAGCAGGTAGTCGATGTCCGCGCTCGACGCCGCCGGGTGCGCCTTGTCCAGGTCCCAGTCCGTGTCCGTGGTACCCACGATCCAGTGCCGGCCCCACGGGATCACGAACAGCACCGACTTCTCGGTCCGCAGGATCAGCCCGGTGCTGGAGTGGATCCGGTCCTTCGGGACGACCAGGTGGATCCCCTTCGACGCCCGTACGTGGAACTGTCCGCGCTCGCCGATCAGCGCCTGGGTGTCGTCGGTCCACACCCCGGTCGCGTTCACGACCTGCTTCGCGCGGATCTCGTACTCGCCACCGCCCTCCACATCACGCACCGTGGCCCCGACGACCCGCTCGCCCTCGCGCAGGAAGCCGACCACCCTCGCCCTATTGGCGCAGTGCGCCCCGTACGCCGCGGCCGTCCGGACCAGCGTGGCGACGTAGCGCGCGTCGTCCATCTGGGCGTCGTAGTACTGCAGGGCGCCCACCAGGGCGTCCTTGCGCAGGGCCGGCGCGATGCGCAGGGCCCGCTTGCGCGTCAGGTGCCGGTGGGTGGGCAGGCCGCGGCCGTGTCCGCTGGAGACGGACATCGCGTCGTACAGGGCCACGCCCGAGCCGGCGTAGAAGCGCTCCCAGCCCTTGTGCTGGAGGGGGTACAGGAAGGGCACCGGCTTCACCAGGTGCGGGGCGAGGCGCTCCAGCAGCAGCCCGCGCTCCTTGAGCGCCTCCCGTACGAGGGCGAAGTCGAGCATCTCCAGGTACCGCAGGCCGCCGTGGATCAGTTTGCTCGACCGGCTCGACGTCCCGGACGCCCAGTCACGGGCCTCCACCAGGCCCGTGGACAGGCCTCTGGTCACGGCGTCCAGCGCGGTGCCCGCGCCGACCACGCCCGCGCCGACGACCAGAACGTCCACTTCCCGCTCGGCCATCCGGGCGAGCGCCTCCGCGCGCTGTACCGGTCCCAGTGTCGCTGTCCTCACGGCTGCCTCCCGTTGGTGCGGGCCGTACCCGCTCGGTGCGGGTGATCCCGCTCACATCGCCCGCTTGTCGATTCTGACCGGCCGCACCCACATCAGCCACCGCCTGTGGACAACACAACGGCGACCACCACCCCACAATGCGACATATCTGTCATATATACGCCTAGTCTGACATTGCGCCAGCTCCACTCGTCCACAGGACTTGCGCGCACCGCCTCCTCATGCATGCCAGGGAAGGGAAGGGACGGCCCCCCATGCCCGCAGATCTCGCCGTCATCGGACTCGGCCACCTCGGCCTCCCCCTCGCCCAGGCGGCCGTAGCCGCCGGAATCGAGACCGTCGGCTACGACAGCGGCCCCGCCACGGACAGCACCCTCACCGCCGCCGAGATCCGCCGCATGTCGGCGGCCGGCTTCCGCGTCACCACGAACCCCGCCGAACTCGGCCGGGTCCGCACCGCCGTCATCTGCGCCCCTACCCAGCTCGGCGCCGACCGTGCGCTCGACCTCGGGGCCGTCGGCGAGGCGGGCCGCACCCTCGCCGCCCGGCTGCGCCCGCACACCACCGTGATCCTGGAATCCGCCGCCCACCCCGGCGTCACCGAGGACTACCTGCGGCCCATCCTCGAAGAGGGCTCCGGCCTGCGGGCCGGCCGGGACTTCCACCTGGCCTACTCCCCCAGCCGCCTCGACCCCGGCAACCGGACCCACACCATCTCCAACACCCCCAGGGTCATCGGCGGCCTCACCCCCGCCTGCACCGAGTCCGCGCACGCCTTCTACGCCCGCCTCACCGAGAAGGTCGTACGCGCCCGCGGCCTGCGCGAGGCCGAGACCGTACAGCTCCTGGAGACCAACTACCGGCACGTCAACATCGCCCTGATGAACGAGATGGCCGTCCTCTGCCACGACCTCGGCGTCGACCTGTGGGACGTCATCCGCTGCGCCGAGACCAAGCCGTACGGCTTCCAGGCCTTCCGCCCCGGCCCCGGGGTCGGCGGCCACGGCGTCCCCCTCGACCCCAACTACCTCCCCCACACCACCCGCACCCCCGGCCACCCCCTGCGCATGGTCGGACTGGCCCAGGAGATCAACAACCGGATGCCGCAGTACGTCATCCAGCGCTGCGCCACCCTGCTGAACGAGCACGGCAAGTCCGCGCGCGGCGCCCGCGTCCTCCTCCTGGGCGTCACCTACAAGCCCGACCTCGCCGACCAGGAGGGCTCCCCGGCCCGCGAGATCGCCAGCCGACTCCTCGACCTGGGCGCGCAGATCAGCTACCACGACCCGTACATCGCGGGCTGGCGGGTCCGCGACCAGCCCGTGCCGCGCGCCGACTCCCTCTACGAGGCCGCCGCCAACGCCGACCTGACGATCCTGCTCCAGCACCACCGCACCTACGACATGCAGGGCCTGGCGGTGAAGGCACAGCTCCTCCTCGACACCCGCGGCGCCAGCCCGGCCGGCGCGGCCCACCGCCTCTGACGGCGGACCCGCCCCAGGTCACGACCGGATCCCGGTCCGGTCACCCGACCGAAATCCCCCGGTGGAATTCGACCGTCCCCTGTTAGCCTGCGGCGTCACTTATCCCGCACTTACGCCCTCCGGGCGGCCGTGCGTCCGAATCCCTGGGGGGGATTTCCACCATGAGCCAGAACTTCCAGCCGCCGGCGCCCGCCTCCTACACCGAGGCCCCCGCCCCCGCCCCGGCGCGCGGCGGCAACGTCGGCCTCGGCATCGCCGCCGGCGTCGTGGCGGCACTGGTCGCGGCCGCCGCGTACGGCGGCATCATGAACGCCATCGACCGCGAGATCGGTTACGCGGCCGCTGGCGTCGGCCTCCTCGTGGGCCTGGCCGCCGGCAAGATCGGCGGGCGCAACCCGGTCCTGCCCGTGGTCGCCGCCGTGCTGTCCCTCGGCGCCGTCTACCTCGGCCAGCTGTTCTTCGTCGTCCTCGTGGCCACCAAGATCGGCAACAGCGGGGTCATGGACGTCATCGACAAGGTCGGCGTCTCCGGCCTGAACGCGGTCTGGAAGGAGAGCCTGGACCCCATCTCCTTCCTCTTCTTCGGCCTCGCCGCCTTCGTCGCCTTCGGCTCCGCCAAGAAGGCGAGCGACTGAGCACACGCCCCGCACGCGCCGGAGGGCCGGCACCCCTGACGGGGTGCCGGCCCTCCGGCGTGCTCGCGGTGAGGGGTCAGCGGCTGTGCTGCGAGTCCGCGACCGTGACCTCGACGCGCTGGAACTCCTTGAGCTCGCTGTAGCCGGTGGTGGCCATCGAGCGGCGGAGCGCGCCGAAGAAGTTCATCGAGCCGTCCGGGGTGTGCGACGGGCCCGTGAGGATCTCCTCGGTGGTGCCGACGGTGCCGAGGTCGACCTTCTTGCCGCGCGGCACGTCCTCGTGGACGGCCTCCATGCCCCAGTGGTTGCCCTTGCCCGGGGCGTCGGTGGCGCGGGCCAGCGGGGAGCCCATCATGACGGCGTCGGCGCCGCAGGCCACGGCCTTCGGGATGTCGCCGGACCAGCCCACGCCGCCGTCGGCGATGACGTGGACGTAGCGGCCGCCGGACTCGTCCATGTAGTCGCGGCGGGCCGCGGCCACGTCCGCGACGGCGGTGGCCATCGGGACCTGGATGCCGAGCACGTTGCGCGTGGTGTGCGCGGCGCCGCCGCCGAAGCCGACGAGGACGCCCGCCGCGCCGGTGCGCATCAGGTGCAGGGCCGCCGTGTAGGTGGCGCAGCCGCCGACGATGACCGGGACGTCGAGCTCGTAGATGAACTGCTTGAGGTTCAGCGGCTCGGCGGCGCCGGAGACGTGCTCCGCGGACACGGTGGTGCCGCGGATCACGAAGATGTCCACGCCCGCGTCCACGACCGCCTTGGAGAACTCGGCGGTGCGCTGCGGGGAGAGCGCGGCGGCGGTGACGACGCCCGAGTCGCGCACCTCCTTGATGCGCTGCCGGATCAGGTCGGCCTGGATCGGCGCGGCGTAGATCTCCTGGAGGCGGCGGGTGGCCCTGGCCTCGTCCAGCTCCGCGATCTCGTCGAGCAGCGGCTGCGGGTCCTCGTAGCGGGTCCACAGGCCTTCGAGGTTCAGCACGCCGAGGCCGCCGAGCTCGCCGATGCGGATCGCGGTCTGCGGGGAGACCACCGAGTCCATGGGGGCGGCCAGGAAGGGGAGCTCGAAGCGGTACGCGTCGATCTGCCAGGCGATCGAGACCTCCTTCGGGTCCCGCGTACGCCGGCTGGGGACGATGGCGATGTCGTCGAAGGCGTACGCCCGGCGGCCGCGCTTGCCGCGCCCGATCTCGATCTCAGTCACGTGTGGTGGCCTTTCCTCTGGGTCTGCCCGTCCAGTATCCCCGAACCCCGGGGACCCGCGTTCCGGTGACCGCGGTACGGACGGCGGATCCCCCGGAAACGGCGAGGGGCGGGCCCGGAAACCCGGACCCGCCCCCGCGTCGACCCTGCTAGCCCTTACGGGAGTAGTTCGGCGCTTCCACCGTCATCTGGATGTCGTGCGGGTGGCTCTCCTTGAGGCCCGCCGAGGTGATCCGGACGAAGCGGCCCCGGTCCTGGAGCTCGGGGACGGTGCGGCCACCGACGTAGAACATCGACTGGCGCAGGCCGCCGACCAGCTGGTGGACGACCGCGGAGAGCGGGCCGCGGTACGGCACCTGGCCCTCGATGCCCTCGGGGATGAGCTTGTCGTCGCCGCCCACGCCCTCCTGGAAGTAGCGGTCCTTGGAGAAGGACTTGCGGTCGCCGCGGGACTGCATCGCGCCGAGCGAGCCCATGCCGCGGTACGACTTGAACTGCTTGCCGTTGATGAAGAGCAGCTCGCCCGGGGACTCCTCGCAGCCCGCGAGCAGCGAGCCGAGCATCACGGTGTCGGCGCCCGCGACGAGGGCCTTGGCGATGTCGCCGGAGTACTGGAGGCCGCCGTCGCCGATGACGGGGACGCCCGCGGCCTTGGCGGCGAGGGCGGCCTCGTAGATCGCGGTGACCTGCGGGACGCCGATGCCGGCGACGACGCGGGTGGTGCAGATGGAGCCGGGGCCGACGCCGACCTTGATGCCGTCGCAGCCGGCGTCGACGAGCGCCTGGGCGCCGTCGCGGGTGGCGACGTTGCCGCCGATGACGTCGACGGACGAGTTCGACTTGATCTTGGCGACCATGTCGCCGACCAGGCGGGAGTGGCCGTGGGCGGTGTCGACGACGATGAAGTCGGCGCCCGCCTCGATCAGGGCCTGGGCGCGCTCGTACGCGTCGCCGGCGACGCCGACGGCGGCGCCGACCAGCAGGCGGCCGTCCTTGTCCTTGGCGGCGTTCGGGTACTTCTCGGCCTTGACGAAGTCCTTGACCGTGATGAGGCCCTTGAGGATGCCGGCCTCGTCGACCAGCGGAAGCTTCTCGATCTTGTGGCGGCGCAGCAGCTCCATGGCGTCCACGCCGGAGATGCCGACCTTGCCGGTGACCAGCGGCATCGGGGTCATGACCTCGCGCACCTGGCGGCTGCGGTCCGACTCGAAGGCCATGTCGCGGTTGGTGACGATGCCGAGCAGCTTGCCCGCCGGGTCGGTGACCGGGACGCCGGAGATGCGGAACTTGGCGCAGAGCTCGTCGGCCTCGCGCAGCGTCGCGTCCGGGTGCACCGTGATCGGGTCGGTGACCATGCCGGACTCGGAGCGCTTGACCAGGTCGACCTGGTTGGCCTGGTCGGCGATGGAGAGGTTGCGGTGCAGGACGCCGACGCCGCCCTGGCGGGCCATCGCGATGGCCATGCGGGACTCGGTGACCTTGTCCATGGCGGCGGACAGCAGCGGAACGTTCACCCGGACGTTGCGCGAGATGAGGGAAGAGGTGTCGATCGCGTCCGGAGACATGTCCGACGCGCCCGGCAGCAGCAGCACGTCGTCGTAGGTCAGTCCGAGCGTGGCGAATTTGTCGGGTACTCCGTCGGCGGTCATGACACCTTCCAAATGGTCTTGCTCAGCGCGGATGTCCATGCTAACGGGATCCCGGGGCGTCTCATTCCACGACCAAGGTCAACCGCGATTTTCGTCGTTTCCTACGACAGAAACCGCCGCGAAAGGGAACCTGCGCCTCCGGCGAAGGTCACTGCTCGGCGAGCGCCCGCAGCCTGCTGAGGGCGCGGTGCTGGGCGACGCGCACGGCTCCGGGGGACATGCCGAGCATCTGGCCGGTCTCCTCCGCGGTCAGCCCGACGGCCACCCGCAGGACGAGCAGCTCGCGCTGGTTCTCCGGCAGGTTCGCGAGGAGCTTCTTGGCCCAGGCCGCGTCGCTGCTGAGCAGCGCCCGCTCCTCGGGGCCGAGGGAGTCGTCCGGCCGCTCGGGCATCTCGTCGGAGGGCACGGCCGTACTCCCCGGGTGCCGCATGGCGGCCCGCTGGAGGTCGGCGACCTTGTGCGCGGCGATGGCGAAGACGAAGGCCTCGAAGGGCCTGCCGGTGTCCCGGTAGCGGGGCAGCGCCATCAGCACGGCGACGCAGACCTCCTGCGCGAGGTCCTCCACGAAGTGACGGGCGTCACCCGGGAGCCGCGACAGACGGGTGCGGCAGTAGCGCAGGGCGAGGGGGTGCACGAAGGCCAGGAGGTCGTGCGTGGCCTGCTCGTCCCCCTCGACGGCACGGCGTACGAGCGCGCCGACGGGCCCGGCGTTGCCGCCTCTGGCGGCGCCGGTGGGGCCTGTGGCCGCGGGTGACCCCAGGGCCTCGTCGTCGCGCATCAATCCATGGTGCCTTGGCGCGGGAGCGTTCGCGGCATCGCGGTCCGTGTTGTGCATCGAAGCGTTATGAGCGGGTGCGCCGGAACTCATCATCTGCGCCCTCCCCTCCGCTCGGCCCGAATCGTCGTCCCGCGGGACTCGATCTCTCCAAGAATGCGGCACACCATCAAGGATGCGGCATCGCGCCCGAAGCGACACGTCCCCCGGATTGTGCCCCGCCAATCCCCGGTGTGACACCGGGCGCGGCGGGACTTCCGCGGCTTTCCGCCCCGGCGGCGCCGGCGGACACCTGCCGCCCCGCCCGCCGTCGGCGGACGGGACCGCGGCCGCCGCCGGCCGACGGTGTCGCGGTCAGCGGACGAGACCCCAGCGGAAGCCGAGTGCCACGGCGTGCGCCCGGTCCGAGGCACCGAGCTTCTTGAACAGCCTGCGGGCGTGCGTCTTGACCGTGTCCTCGGAGAGGAAGAGCTCGCGCCCGATCTCCGCGTTGGACCGGCCGTGGCTCATGCCCTCCAGCACCTGGATCTCGCGCGCGGTCAGGGTGGGGGCGGCCCCCATCTCGGCCGAGCGGAGCCGGCGCGGGGCCAGCCGCCAGGTGGGGTCGGCGAGCGCCTGGGTGACCGTGGCCCGCAGTTCGGCGCGCGAGGCGTCCTTGTGCAGGTAGCCGCGGGCGCCGGCGGCGACCGCGAGGGCCACCCCGTCCAGGTCCTCGGCGACCGTCAGCATGATGATGCGGGCGCCCGGGTCCGCGGACAGGAGCCGGCGGACCGTCTCGACGCCGCCGAGGCCGGGCATCCGTACATCCATCAGAATCAGGTCGGAGCGGTCGGCGCCCCAGCGGCGGAGGACTTCCTCGCCGTTGGCAGCCGTCGTCACACGCTCGACGCCGGGCACGGTGGCAACCGCGCGCCGGAGCGCCTCTCGGGCAAGCGGGGAGTCGTCGCAGACGAGGACGGATGTCATGACCGCCCTCCGCAGCTGCTGATGCGCGTCACCTTGAGCCTCCAGGCTGGTACGTATCGTCACCTGTGCGGTCGATGCCCTCGGACACCTGTCCGGGAACCTCTCGTTTCAACCGCACTCGCTCTCTCAACGATGGTCACTCGAAAGAGTTACGGGTCGGACGAACACCTTCGGCACTCTACGTGAGGAAGCGATCACCACGCCGGAGGCGCGAGCCAACTGTCCTCCATCTGGAGCTATGCCCTATTTGGCGGCTTTCCTTCCGTTTGCCATGTGTCTGAGGCTAGGGTCCCAATGAGTCATATTTACATCTACTACGACAGTAGGTGTGGAGACATGGACCGTATCCGCGTAGTACCCGGCACCAAGAGGACTACCAATGGCAGATTTCTCCCGCCTCCCCGGACCGAACGCCGACCTGTGGGACTGGCAGCTGCTGGCCGCCTGCCGCGGAGTCGACAGCTCCCTCTTCTTCCACCCGGAAGGCGAGCGGGGCGCGGCCAGGAGTGCGCGCGAGGCCTCGGCTAAAGAGGTCTGCATGCGCTGCCCGGTGCGTTCGGAATGCGCCGCGCACGCGCTCGCCGTCCGAGAGCCCTACGGGGTGTGGGGGGGCCTCACCGAGGACGAACGCGAGGAACTCATGGGCCGCGCACGGCACCGGCTGATCCCCGCCTCCAGCACGATCGGCCCCGTCCCGCCGCACTGACGCACGCGCAGGTCAACGGGCGGCGGCCCGCACCAGCTCACCCAGGGTCGCCGCCACCGCCGGCACGCGCGCCAGGTCGGGCAGCGTCAGCGCCACGACCTCCCGCTCCACCGCCGGCTCCACGGCCAGGGCGCTCACGCCCTTCGCCCGTACGGACTCCACCGCCAGCTCGGGCAGCACCGCCACGCCCAGCCCGGCGCCCACCAGGCCGACCACGGCCGGGTAGTCGTCGGTGGCGAAGTCGATGCGCGGGGTGAAGCCCGCACCCTCGCACACCTCCACCAGATGGCGGCGGCAGCGCGGACAGCCCGCGATCCAGGGCTCGTCGGCCAGCTCCGCCATGCCCACCCGCCCGGCCCCGGCCAGCCGGTGCCCCTCGGGCACCAGCCCGACGAGCCGGTCGGTCAGCAGCGGGGTCACCACCAGGTCGTCCCACTCGGCCACCGCCGAGGCCCCCGCGTAACGGAAGGCCAGCGCCACGTCGCAGTCGCCCTCGCGCAGCATCTCCACCGACCGCGGCGGCTCCGCCTCGACCAGGGAGATGCGCGTGCCCGGATGCTCCGCGCGCATCGCCGCGAGCGCGGTGGGCACTAGCGTGGAGCTGCCGCTGGGGAAGGAGACGAGCCGGACCCGGCCCGCGCGCAGCCCGGCGATGGCCGCGACCTCCTCCTCGGCGGCCGTCAGCCCGGCCAGGATCCCGGCGGCGTGCCGCACCAGGGCCTCGCCGGCCTGGGTCAGGCGCATCTCGCGGCCGGCGCGCACCAGCAACGGGGTCCCGGCCGACTGTTCCAGGGCCTTCATCTGCTGGGAGACGGCGGGCTGGGTGCAGCCGAGCTCGCGGGCGGCGGCGGAGAAGGAACCGGTCCCGGCGACGGCGCGCAGGATCCGGAGGTGGCGTGCCTCGATCACCCTCCGAGCATAAGACCGGCTTTGACCGCGGCGCCAATCCCCCAGCCGCCCCTTTGGGAGGAGGGCCCCGACGGACAGCCCGCGCGGGGCGTTCCACGGGCCCCGGAGATCACGGGATCGCACGCACGTGCGCGCGGAGGCCCGCCGGTCGGCCGCGGGCGGCTATTTTGCGCACATGACGACTGCGCTGATCACTGGATCCACGGCGGGCATCGGCGCCGCCTTCGCCCGGCGGCTGGCCTCCCAGGGCCACAACCTCGTACTGGTGGCCCGCGACACCAAGCGACTCGCCGAACAGGCGACCGAGCTGCACGACCGGCACGGCATCGAGGCCGAGGTGCTGGCCGCCGACCTCTCCACCGAGGAGGGCATCAAGGCCGTCGAGACCCGCCTCGGCGACCGTACGCACCCGGTGGACCTGCTCGTCAACAACGCGGGCTTCGGCAACAAGGGCCGCTACCTGGAAGTCTCCATGGCCGACGAGCTGACGATGCTGAAGGTGCACGTCGAGGCGGTGCTGCGGCTGACCTCGGCGGCGACGGAGTCGATGCGCTCGCGCGGCCGCGGCGGGGTGGTCAACGTGGCCTCGGTCGCCGCCTTCGTGCCGCGCGGCACGTACGGCGCCAGCAAGGCCTGGGTCGTGCAGTTCACCCAGGGCGCGGCGCGGGACCTCGCCGGCTCCGGCGTCCGCCTGATGGCCCTGTGCCCCGGCTTCGTGCGGACCGAGTTCCACGAGCGGGCCGGCATGGGCACGGACAACATCCCGGGCTGGCTGTGGCTCGACGCGGACAAGCTGGTGGCCGCCGCGCTCGCCGACCTGGCGCGCGGCAAGACCGTGTCGATCCCGGACCCGCGCTACAAGGCGCTGATGGGTGTGGTGAAGCTGACGCCGCGCGGGCTGCTCGGCGGTGTCTCCTCCCGTACGGGCCGCAAGTACGGGCCTCAGTAACCCGCCGGTAGACCGGGCTGAACGGGTGAATCCTCCCTAAACTGGACACGTCCCCTCCAGCACGGGAGCCCACCATGACATTCGTACAACTGGTTGACTACAGGACCCACCAGCCCGACGCGATGAACGACCTGCTGGACAAGTACGTCGCCCAGAGCCAGGGCAAGCGCACGGTCACCCACAGCGTGGTGGGCAAGGACCGCGACCAGACGGACCACTACGTGAACTTCGTCGAGTTCCCTTCGTACGAGGAGGCCATGAAGAACTCCAACCTCCCCGAGACGGACCGGATGTTCCACGAGATGACGGCCCTGTGCGACGGCATGCCGACCTTCACCAACCTCGACACGGTCCGCGACGAGCACCTCAACACCATGATGGCGAACCGGATGTTCGACGACATCGCGGTGAAGGGCGACATGGCCGCCATCGAGGAGGTCTTCGCCCCGGACTACCACGACCACGACATCTCCAACCCCGAGGACAAGCACGGCTACTCCGCGATCAGGGACGACGTCGAGATGTGGCGCGCCGCCTTCGACTTCTCCTTCACCATTGACGCCCAGACGGCGCAGGACGACTACGTCACCACGCTGTGGACCTGGACCGGCACGCACAAGGGCGAGTTCATGGGCGTCGCCCCCACCGGCAAGACCTGCACGATGACCGGCACCACGGTCTTCCGGTGCCAGGACGGCAAGATCAAGGAAGGCTGGTGGCACTACGACGCCATGGGCCTGATGCGGCAGCTCGGCATGATGGAGTGACGCCCGCGGTCCGCCCCGGAGAACGGGAAGGCCCCCGTCCCACCGTGTGAACGGCGGGACGGGGGCCTTCCCGTGAAGCGCGCGGACGCGTCGCGTCAGTGGCTGTGGCCGTGACCGTGGCCGTGACCGGCCTCGGCCTCCTCCTCCGCCGGCTTCTCGACGACCAGGGTCTCGGTCGTGAGCAGCAGGGAGGCGATGGAGGCGGCGTTCTCCAGGGCGGAGCGGGTGACCTTGACCGGGTCGATGACGCCGGCCTTGACCAGGTCGCCGTACTCGCCGGTGGCGGCGTTGAAGCCCTGGCCCTTGTCGAGCTCGGAGACCTTCGAGGTGATGACGTAGCCCTCGAGGCCCGCGTTCTCGGCGATCCAGCGCAGCGGCTCGACGGCGGCGCGGCGGACGACGGAGACGCCGGTGCCCTCGTCGCCGGTCAGGCCGAGGTTGCCCTCCAGGACCTTGACGGCGTGGACGAGCGCGGAGCCACCGCCGGAGACGATGCCCTCCTCGACCGCGGCGCGGGTCGCGGAGATGGCGTCCTCGAGACGGTGCTTCTTCTCCTTGAGCTCCACCTCGGTGGCGGCGCCGACCTTGATGACGCAGACGCCGCCGGCGAGCTTCGCCAGGCGCTCCTGCAGCTTCTCGCGGTCCCAGTCGGAGTCCGTGGCCTCGATCTCGGCCTTGATCTGGTTGACGCGGCCCGCGACGTCAGCGGCGTTGCCGCCACCGTCGACGATGGTCGTGTCGTCCTTGGAGATGGTCACGCGGCGCGCGGAACCGAGGACGTCCAGACCGGCCTGGTCGAGCTTGAGGCCGACCTCCTCGGCGATGACGGTGGCACCGGTGAGGGTGGCCATGTCCTGGAGCATCGCCTTGCGGCGGTCGCCGAAGCCCGGGGCCTTGACGGCCACCGCGTTGAAGGTGCCGCGGATCTTGTTGACGACGAGGGTGGAGAGGGCCTCGCCCTCGACGTCCTCGGCGATGATCAGCAGCGGCTTGGAGCCACCCGCCTGGATGACCTTCTCCAGCAGCGGCAGGAGGTCCTGGATGGAGGAGATCTTGCCCTGGTTGATCAGGATGTACGGGTCGTCGAGGACGGCCTCCATACGCTCCTGGTCGGTGACCATGTAGGGGGACAGGTAGCCCTTGTCGAAGGCCATGCCCTCGGTGAACTCGAGCTCCAGGCCGAAGGCGTTGGACTCCTCGACGGTGATGACACCGTCCTTGCCGACCTTGTCCATCGCCTCGGCGATGAGCTCGCCGACCTGGGCGTCCTGCGCGGAGAGCGCGGCCACGGCGGCGATGTCCGACTTGTCCTCGATCGGGCGGGCGGTCGCGAGGAGGTCCTCGGACACGGCCTTGACCGCGGCGTCGATGCCCTTCTTCAGGGCGGCCGGGGAGGCGCCGGCGGCGACGTTGCGCAGGCCCTCGCGGACGAGCGCCTGGGCCAGCACGGTGGCGGTGGTGGTGCCGTCACCCGCGATGTCGTTGGTCTTGGTCGCCACCTCCTTCACCAGCTGCGCGCCGAGGTTCTCGTACGGGTCGTCCAGCTCGACCTCGCGGGCGATGGTGACACCGTCGTTGGTGATGGTGGGGGCGCCGAACTTCTTGTCGATGACGACGTTGCGGCCCTTGGGGCCGATCGTCACCTTCACCGTGTCGGCAAGCTTGTTGACGCCGCGCTCGAGGGCGCGACGGGCGTCCTCGTCGAACTTCAGGATCTTCGCCATGGGAGCGGTTCAGCCCTCTCGAAAACTCGGGTTTAACGAACCGCGCCCCTCGCCGCCCGGCAATCAGCGGGGTGACCAGGGGCGCAGCTCAAGCAAACTTCTTGAAGCGAATTACTTCTCGACGATCGCGAGCACGTCGCGGGCCGAGAGGACGAGGTACTCCTCGCCGCTGTACTTCACTTCGGTGCCGCCGTACTTGCTGTACAGCACGATGTCGCCGACGTTGACGTCCAGCGGGAGACGCTGGCCGTCCTCGAAGCGGCCCGGGCCGACCGCGAGGACGACGCCCTCCTGGGGCTTCTCCTTCGCGGTGTCCGGGATGACCAGGCCGGAGGCCGTGGTCTGCTCGGCGTCGAGCGGCTGGACCACGATGCGGTCCTCAAGCGGCTTGATGGCAACCTTGGAGCTGGCGGTCGTCACGATCCGACCTCCCCCTTCGGAGATCCGGGGTTAACTGTCTGAGGTGGCGACCAGGTCGATCCGTCGTCGCGGGTGCCGGACCAGCCTGTCGCTGTGTTGGCACTCACCGGGGGCGAGTGCCAGGTGTGACACTATTCCGGCGATTAGCACTCGGTCAAGCGGAGTGCCAACACGGTCCGCTGGTTCCACGTATTCCGGCCGCCGAACACCCCGTTCGGCTGAACCCCGACCCCTCGGGAACCGGACCGGGGCGCCCCGGGGCCCGAGGAGCCGCTGCCCGGTATGTGAGGCTTGGGGCGTGCGCATCCTCGTGGTCGAAGACGAAGAGAACCTGGCCGAATCCCTCCGCCAGGGCCTGTCCGCCGAAGGCCACCGCGTCGAGGTCGCCCACGACGGCCACCGCGGCCTCGAACTGGCCCTCACCGGCGGACCGTACGACGCCGTCCTGCTCGACCTGATGCTCCCCGGCCCCGGCGGCGCCGAGATCTGCGCCCGGATGCGGGCGCACGGCGATCCCACGCCCGTCCTGATGCTGACCGCCAGGGACGGCGAGCACGACGAGGCCGAGGGGCTCGACGCCGGCGCCGACGACTACCTCACCAAGCCCTTCTCCTTCCTGGTGCTGGCCGCCCGGCTGCGCGCCCTCGCCCGCCGCGCCGCCGCCCCCGAACCCGCCGAGCTCCGGGCCGGGGACCTCTGCCTCGACCCGCTCGACCGCCGCTGCCGCCGCGGGAGCCACGACATCGAACTCACCGCCCGCGAAGTCGGCGTCCTCGCCTGCCTGATGCGGCGCCCCGGCCGGGCCGTCGCCAAGCAGGACGTCCTCGACGAGGTCTGGGACGCCCCGCACGGCATCGACCCGAACATCGTCGAGGTCTACGTCTCCTCCCTGCGCAAGAAGATCGACGCCCCCTTCGGCCGCCGCTCGATCCTCACCGTCCACGGCACCGGCTACCGCATGGCTCCCGACGGTGGGTGAGGGCGCGGGGCCGGGGGCGGGGCCGGAGGGCAGGAGACCGCGCGGCCGCCTCGTGGGCGACCTGCGTCCGCGGATCCGCCTCGTGGGCAACCTGCGCGCGCGGACCGCCCTCGCCGCCGCCCTCGCGATGGCCGCGGTCCTCACCACCGGCGGGCTCTGGCTCCACAGCCTCATGCGCAGCAACCTCCTCGACAACACCACCGGCCGCACCGAGCTCGCCGCGCGCAAGGTCGCCGCCCAGCTCGACACCCGGACCCTCCCGCCCGGCGGCCGGCTGCCCGCGCCCGACGGCGGGGTCGACCTGGTCCTCGTACGCGACGCCCACGGCCGCGACGTCGCCAGCACCGCCGCCGGAGCGCCCAAGGACCCCCCGCGCCTCGACGCACTGCGCCCCGGCCCCGGCCAGGACTCCCGCTCGGCCGTACTGCCGCCCGCCCGCCCCGGCGCGCAGCGGCGCGTGGTCGTCGCGGTCGAGGCCCCCGGCCCGCCCGGCGCGCACGATCCGCACACCGTGTACGCGGTGACCGTGCTCGGCGACGTCGACGACGCCACCCGCGCCATCGCCACCGGCCTCCTCGCCGGCGCTCCCCCGCTGACCGCCTTCGCGGCGGCCCTGGCCTGGTGGGCCACCGGCCGCGCGCTGCGCCCCGTCACCGCCATCCGCACCTCGCTCGCCGCCGTCACCGCGAGCGAGCTCGACCGGCGCGTCCCCGACCCCGGCGGCGGCGACGAGATCGCCCAGCTGGCCCGGACCGTCAACGACACCCTCGACCGGCTGGAGCGCTCCGACGCCCGCCAGCGCCAGTTCACCGCCGACGCCTCGCACGAGCTGCGCAACCCGCTCGCCGCAGTCCGCTCGCGGCTGGAGGTGGCCCTGGCCATGGAGCGGCCCGACCGGGCGTCGGTGGCCGCCGCGCTGGCCGACACCGGGCGGCTCCAGCGGATCGCCGCCGACCTGCTGCTCCTGGCCCGCCTGGACGGCGGGCCCGCGCCCCGCCCCGAGCCGGTGGACCTCGCGCTGCTGGCCGCCGAGGACGCGGCGCGGCGGCCCGCGCCCCGGGTGCCGCTGCGGCTGGAGGCGCCCGCGCCGGTGCCGGCGTACGGGGACCCGGCGCGGCTGGAGCGGGCCCTGGCCAACCTGGTGGACAACGCCCTGCGGTACGCGGACGCCGGGGTCGTGGTGCGGGCCGCCGCGCGGGACGGGCGGGCGGTGCTGGAAGTGGCCGACGACGGTCCGGGGATCCCGGAGGCGGACCGCGACCGCGTCTTCGAGCGGTTCGTACGCCTCGACGCGGACCGCGGCCGGGCCGGCGGCGGCACCGGCCTGGGCCTGGCCATCGCCCGGGAGATCGCGCGGGCCCACGGGGGCGAGGTACGCGCGCTCGGCGCGCCGGGCGGCCGGGGCGCGCGGCTGGAACTGTGGGTTCCGTCGGGGCGGGGCGAGCGCTGAGGGGGCCGCCTCCTCAGGATTCCTTCAGCGCCCCTGCGCCAGGATCGAGCGGCATGAGCGCTGCACGGACACGGACCAAGACCGGCCACCGCAGGCCCTCACGGCGCCGGAGGCTCGCGCGCACGCTGCTGATCACGGGCTGCGTGCTGACGGTGACGGCGGGCGGCGGCGCCTGGTACCTCTACCGCGACCTCGCCTCCGGCATCGCCGGCTCGAAGGCCCTGGACGGCGCCGAGAGGTCGGCGCACGGTGATGTGAACATCCTGCTCATGGGCCTGGACAGCCGGCGCGACCGAAACGGCGACCCGCTGCCCGCCGAGATCCTCGACGCGCTGCACGCGGGAAGCTCGGACATCGGCGGCTACAACGCGAACACCCTCATCCTGCTGCACGTCCCGGGCGACGGCGGCGAGGCGAAGGCCTTCTCGATACCGCGCGACGACTTCGTGGAGATCGCCGGGCAGGGGGCGGGGCAGGGGCAGGGCCGCAAGGACAAGATCAAGAAGGCGTACGGCCTGGCGAAGGCCGCCAGGGAGGAACAGCTCTCCCGGGCCGGCGTGCGGGACCGGCGCCGCCTGGAGCGGGAGGGGCGCGAGGCGGGTCGCCGGGCGCAGATCGAGACGGTGCGCGACTTCCTGGGCGTCCCGGTCGACCACTTCGCCGAGCTCAGCCTGGCCGGCTTCCACCACCTCGCGGACGCGCTGGGCGGCGTACCGGTGTGCCTGAAGAAGCCGGTGAAGGACCCGTACTCGGGCGCCGACTTCCCGGCGGGCCGGCAGACCCTGAACGGCCGGCAGTCCCTGGCCTTCGTACGGCAGCGGCACGGGCTGGCGATGGGCGACCTGGACCGGACGAAGCGGCAGCAGGCCTTCCTCGCGGGGGCGACGCAGAAACTGAACTCGGCCGGGACCTTCACGGACCCGGTGAAGCTCCTCAAGCTGATCGACACGGCGAAGGAGGACGTCGTGACGGACGAGGGATGGGACCTGCTGTCGTTCGTGAAGCAGGCGAAGAACCTGTCCGGGGGCAGAGTGCGGTTCACGACACTCCCCGTAGAGGGCTTCGGAAGGAACCATGGGGAGGACATCAACGTCGTAGATGATATGAAGATAAAGCGCCTCATTGCCGAGCAGATCGGTCCCCGGTCGACCACTGCGACGACCCCGAGCGCGCCGGCCGTCGCGCCGCCCTCTTCTCCCTCTCCTTCTTCCCCCGCGTCACCCGCGTCACCCCCGTCATCCGCTCCCCCGCCGCCCCGGCCGGAGAAGGGTGAGATCGACGGCGGCGGCATCCCGTGCGTGGACTGAGGCCCCTGACGATGGCGGGCGCCCGCCGTCGCACCGAAGCGCTGCTGCTGCTCCTGGTCATCGGCATCGCCGTCTTCGGCCACGTCAGCGCCGGGCTGGCCATGAACGGCGAGCTGCCGCAGCACCTCACCAGCTTCGTCATCAGCATGACGCTGCTGTCCCTGGTGGGTCACCTGGGCATCCGCCGGTTCGCTGCGTACGCGGACCCGTTGATCTTCCCGCTCGCGATGCTGCTCACCGGGCTGGGGCTAGTGCTCATCCACCGGCTCGACCAGGGCTACATCGAGCGGTGGAACTCCACGGCCAACGCGCCCGACCAGCTGATGTGGACGGTGGTCGGGGTCGCCGCCTGCATCCTGGTCGTGGCGCTGCTGCGCGACCACCGGCTGCTCCAGCGCTTCATCTACATCACGATGGCCGTCGCGCTGGTGCTGCTGATCGCGCCGGCGTTCTTCGGTGCGGACACGTACGGCGCCAAGCGCTGGATCATCCTGTTCGGCTTCTCGCTCCAGCCCGGCGAGTTCGTGAAGATCATGATCGCGATCTTCTTCGCGGGCTACCTGGTCATCCACCGCGATTCGCTGGCCCTGACGGGGCGCAGGTTCCTGGGCATGCGGCTGCCGCCGATGCGGCAGCTCGGGCCGATCATCACGGTGTGGATCATCTCGCTGCTCGTCCTCGTCTTCGAGCGCGACCTCGGCACGTCCCTGATCTTCTTCGGCGTCTTCGTGGTGATGCTGTACGTGGCCACCGAGCGCACCAGCTGGATCGTCTGCGGCCTGCTGATGGCCGCCGTGGGCGCGTTCGTGGTCGGCTCGACGGAACCCCACGTCAAGGCCCGCGTCGCCGCCTGGCTGAACCCCCTGGCCATCTACTCCCCGAACCCCCCGCAGGGCCTCAACTCCGAGCAGTCCGCGCAGGCGCTGTTCAGCTTCGGCACCGGCGGCGTCTCGGGCACCGGTCTCGGGATGGGACACCCCGAGCTGATCAAGTTCGCGGGGCGCAGCGACTTCATCCTGACGACGGTGGGCGAGGAGCTCGGCCTGGCCGGGGTGATGGCCGTACTGATCATCTACGCCCTGCTCGTACAGCGGGGCCTGCGCATGGCGCTGGCCGCGCGGGACCCGTTCGGCAAGCTGCTGGCGGTGGGCCTGGCGGCGGCGCTGGCGCTCCAGGTCTTCGTGGTCGCCGGCGGCGTGACGGGCCTGATCCCCCTGACCGGCAAGGCCCTCCCCTTCCTGGCGAAGGGCGGCTCGTCACTGCTGGCCAACTGGATCATGATCGCCCTGCTGCTGCGCATCAGCGACAGCGCGGAACGCCAGCGCGAAGCCGACGCCATGGGCCCGGCGGAAACGACGATCACCCCGGTGGTGGCGGGGGCGGGGGCGGGGCTGCGGTAGCCCCTCGCCCCGCCCCCGGGAGCCGCCGGGCGCGACAGACCCTGGCGGCCCAGTGGCCTCGCGGCCTGGTGGCCTAGTGGCCGTAAGGGCTTCGCATGTTCACGAAGCGGAGCTCCACGTCCGTGGTCAGGTAGTCCATCCGACGCTCCCAGAAGTCCCGCAGGTGCGGGAGCGCCAGATGGGCGTCCAGGTCGGCCTGGCTGCGCCACACCTCGTAGAACACGAAGACACCGGGCTCCTCGCCGTCCTCGTGGAAGTGGTACTCCAGGCAGCCCGGCTCCTGCCGGGTGGGCTCGACGAAGGAGAGCAGGAGCTCCATGAGCTCCTGGGCGCGTTCCGGCTTGGAGCGGGCTATGCCGACGAGTGAGACGAGCTGGTCCATCAGGGTTCTCCCCCACAGATAGGTACGACTGAGTTCGTACCTGTGGGACGCTAGCAGTCGCCAGAGGTAAGATCCAATCCTTACCTGAGGGGGGAGATCGCCACCATGCCCGACGACGAGGGTCACCCGACCGTCGAGGAGATCGAGCTCGGCAGAGTGCTTTCCGCGCTCGCCGATCCTCTGCGCCGCCGTGTGGTGCGCGAGCTGGCCCTTGCCCCGGAAGGCACCGCGCGCACCTGCGCCTCCTTCTCGCTGCCGGTCTCCAAAGCGACGGTCACCCACCACTTCCGCACCCTGCGGGAAGCCGGCCTGATCCACCAGGTCGACCGGGGCAACAGCCGGATGGCGGGCCTGCGTCGAGCCGACATCGAGGCACGCTTCCCCGGACTCCTGGCCATCCTGGAGGCCGAGACCGCGTAGCGGCCCGAACCGGCGGAGGGTGTGGGGCGCGGTGCGCCGGGCCCGTACGCGCCGGGGCGTTCAGCCCCCGACGCCCGTGCGGGCGCCGTACCTGCCTCCCCGGGCGGCCAGTTCCTTGAGCACCACGGCGGTGCGCCCGGTGAGGCAGGCGCGGCGCAGGGTGTCATCGCGGTGGGTGAACTGGGCCACCGCGCCCTTGCGCCCGAGCGTGACGGCCCGGGCCACGTAACGGAGTGCGTACGGTTCGGGCTCGCGGCCGCCGATCAGGCGGACCAGGGTGTCGGCGGCGTGGGCGGCCTGCGGCGTGGCGAGGGCGCAGGCGAAGCGGGCACCGGGCACCGCCGCGCAGTCGCCCACGACGAAGATCCGTCCGTCGTCGACGCTGCGCAGGCACTCGTCCACGAGCGCCCGGCCGCGCGCGTCGACCGTCAGACCGCTGCGCGCGGCCAGGTCGGGTACGTCGGACACGATCGCCCACAGGGTCAGGTCGGAGACCGCCTCCACCCCGGAACCCAGGCGCACCGTGCCGTCGACGACGCCCGTGACGGTGTCGTCCACCACCTCGACCCCCAGACGCTCCAGTCCGGCGCGCGCCTTGGTCCGCGCCCGGTCGGAGAAGCCGTCGGCGACCGACGGGCCGATGATGCGCACGCGCAGGCCGGGCCGGGCCTCGGCGATCTCGGCCGCCGTCTCGATCCCGGTCGCGCCGCCGCCGACCACGGTGACCGTGCTGCCCGCGGGCAGGGCGTCGAGCTGCGCCCGGGCCCGTTCGGCGCCCTCCCAGGTCCCGACCGGGACCGTTCCCTCCATGGCCCGGACCGTGCTGCCGACCGCCAGGAACGCGTGGTCGAAGTCGAGGGTCTCCCCGCCCGCGAGGGTGACGCGGCCGTCGCCCACCTCCTCCACGGTGGCGACGCGGACGGTGATCCCGGGGCGCAGCATCGAGGTGAGGGGCGTCGCCACGGCAGCGGTCCCGGCGACCTGCTGGTGGAGCCGTACGCGTTCCACGAACTCGGCGCGCGGGTTGACCACCGTGATCTCGGCGCCCCTGACCTTCTTGGCGATCCGGTTCGCCGCGAGCATCCCCGCGTAGCCGGCGCCCACCACCACGACCTTCATGTCGTCCTCCTCGTCAACGCGACTGGTCGGACATGAGATGCCGGCCGGACGGCGCCCGTGACAGGTGGACCGCTGTGACGCGCGTCACGGACCGCGGGGCCGTCCGGCCTGTCACAAAGCACCGGGGTCCGGCGTCGTATGGGCGACCGGTCACGTACGGAGGCAGAGGAGACCCGCACATGAGCGAGGACGACCGTCCCGACCCCGCCACCGAGGCGTTCGTCAGGCACCGCAAGCTGCTGTTCACGGCCGCCTACGAGATGCTCGGCTCGGCCGCGGACGCGGAGGACGTCCTCCAGGAGACCTGGCTGCGCTGGTCGGGCGTCGACCTCGAAACGGTGCGGGAGCCGCGCGCGTACCTGGTCCGGATCGCCACCCGGCAGGCCCTCGGCCGGCTGCGCGCACTGAGCCGCCGCAAGGAGACGTACGTCGGCCCCTGGCTTCCGGAGCCGCTGCTGACCGCGCCGGACGTGGCCGAGGACGTCGAGCTGGCCGACAGCGTCTCGATGGCGATGATGCTGGTGCTGGAGACGCTGGCGCCGACCGAGCGTGCGGTGTTCGTCCTGCGCGAGGTGTTCGACCTGGGGTACGAGGAGATCGCGGAGGCCGTCGAGAAGAGCCCGGCGGCGGTCCGCCAGATCGCGCACCGGGCCCGCTCGCACGTCGCCGCGCGCCGGCCGCGCGGGGTCGTCTCCGCGACCGAGACCCGGGCCGCCCTCGACGCCTTCCGGCGGGCCCTGGAGACGGGCGACCTCCAGGGCCTGCTCGACCTCCTCGCCCCGGACGTCGTGGCCCTGGGCGACGGCGGCGGCATCAAGCGGGCCATGCCCCGACCCGTGATCGGCGCGGACAAGGTGGCCCGTGCCCTGGCGGCCGGCGTCGTCGTCTTCGGCCGGCTGGTGACCACGGAGCCGACCCGCGTGAACGGCCACCCGGCACTCCTCATCCGGATGGACGGCGAGGTCGACATGGTCGTGGCGCTGCGCATCGACGACGGCCTCATCACCGGCCTCTACACCGTCCGCAACCCCCAGAAACTGACCCGCATGGAACACGAAACGGCGCTGGGGCGCTGACCCTGGGGGGCGGGGCGCGGGCCCGCTATCTCCCCCTCGACCCCGTGGGGTCGGGCGGTGTTTGCCCACCCGCCTCCCCGGGTGCGGGCGGTGGTTCGGGGGCGGTAGCCCCCTGGACCGGACCAGAGAAGTCTGGGGGTTTCCCGTCAGTCCCATCGTCCTTCCGTGTCGTGCCGGCCTGTCAAGGGCGCTCCTTCGTCGCGTCGCTACGCGATGGCCTTCGGCCACCCTTGACAGGCCGACCCGCCCCGGAAAGCCGAAAGACTGCCGGGAAACCCCCAAAGAAACGGCACGGACGATCCTTGGAGGGGCGGGTCCCTCAGGGACCAGGCGAGGGGCCGGGCGCCGGCCCGCCCGACATCCGCCCCCCACGTCCGTGATCCCGGGCCAGGGGCGCGACCACCCGCACGAGAAGACGACCAGAGCAGCCCAGGGAGCCGACAGGCGCGACAGATCGCTACGCGCTCCCCGTTTCTCAGCGTCCGACGACCGCCTGTGGCTGATACCCGCGCCAGAGGACGACCAGGTCAGCCCAGGCAGCGGACGGGCGCGAGAGATCGCTACGCGCTCCTCCCGGCTTGGCGTCCGGCGGCCGTCTGGGGCTGGGATGGGCCGCGAGAGGGGCGGACGAAGCCCTTTGGAGGTCGAATCCGCCCTCTCGCAGGGCCTTTGGCGGCTTGCCGGAGTCTGCGGATGTCCTTTTCACCCGCAGACTCCGACAGAGAGCCATCCGACCCCACAACAGGCCCCCATACGGGGTCAAAAGGGGCGCGTGAGTCTTCTGTATGGCCGACGACCGGCTCAAGACGGCGGCCGGCCGCCGAGATCAGAGAAGCGCGTAGCGAACTGACGCGCCTGGGTGCCCCATGAGCCGCTCTGATCGGCTTCTCGTGCGGGTATCAGCCCAAGGCGGTCGTCGGACGCTGAGACGGGAGGAGCGCGTAGCGATCTGTCGCGTCTGGGGCTTCCCAGGTCGCCCGGATCGACCTTTGGTGCGGGTAGTCGCGCCCCTGGTCCGGATCGCGGGTGTGGGGGCCGGATGTCGGGCGGGCCGGCGCCCGGCCCCTCGCCACATCCCTGAGAGACCCGTCCGCCCTCCTCTGAACCGTCCCGTTTCTTTGGGGGTTTCCCGGCAGTCTTTCGGCTTTCCGGTTCGGGTCGGTCGGTCAAGGGTGGCCGAAGGCCATCGCGTAGCGACGCGACCGAAGGGAGCGCCCTTGAGGGACCGGCCCGAACCGGAAGGACGATGGGACTGACGGGAAACCCCCAACCCTCCCTGAGGCCGTCCGAGGGGCTACCGCCCGTCCGGCCCACCGGCCCGCTGACGGGGAGGCGGGTGGGCAAACACCGCCCGACCCCCACCCCTCGAGGGGGAGATAGCGGGCCCCTACAGGTAGTCCTCCAGGCGGGCGATCCTGTAGCCCTGGTCCTGTATGCGCTGGAGCATGCGGGTCGTCATCTGGGTTTCCGTCGAGCCCTTGAGCTCCGACGGGCCGCGGAAGTGGGCCAGGATGATGTCGCCCGGCTTGAGGGCGGAGCCCTCCGCGTACTGGAAGTCGTTTATCTGCATCGACGCCCGCCACAGGACCACCGTCTGGACGCCGCATTCGGCGGCGGCCTTGAGGGTGTCGTCGTTGTAGTTCCCGAACGGCGGGCGGAAGAGCGGCGGCCGCTTGCCGAAGCGCTTCTCCAGGTGGTCCTGCTGCCCGCATATCTCCTTCTTCTGCGCCGCGAAGGGCAGGGTGCGGAGGTTCGGGTGGGTCAGGGTGTGGTTGTTGACCGTGCTGCCGGAGCCGTTGTCGCGGAGCTTCTCGAAGTGGCCGTAGTCCGAGGAGGCCACGTTGTCCGTCAGGAACATGCTGATCGGCAGCTTCAGGTCGGCCGCCATCTTCAGGAACTCGGGGTCCTTCTCCGCACCGTCGTCGAAGGTCAGGAAGACGACCTTCTCCGTCGGCGCGACGGGTATTCGGTCCAGCACGGCCGCCTTGCCCGGGGCGGCCTTGGGGAGTTGGGGCTTCTGCGCCGGCTTGGGGGCGTACTGGAGGGGGGCCTTGAGGCCCCACTTCCGGTACGCCTCGTCCCCCGCCGCACCGGCCTGCGCGGAGCTCGCCGCGGGGGCCGGCGCGGACGGGGAGGCCGAAGGGGACGCGCTGTCCGGCGCGGTCTTGCGGCCCAGCCGTTCGATGGGATCCACGCTGTTCCCGCATCCCGTCAGGGACAGCGCGAGCGCGCCGGCCGTCAGCGTCCCGGCCACCAGCCGGCGCGCGTACCTCACAAGTAGTCCTCCAGGCGGGCCACGGCGTACCCCTTGTCCGTGACGGTCTTCATGACATGACGGATCATGTCAGGCATCGTGCCCTTCCAGTCCTCCCGGCCCCGGAAGTGCGTGAGGATGATGTCACCGGGGTGGAGGTCGCGGTCCCATTCGCGGTAGTCCATCCGGTTCACGAACGCCTCGGCGTTCCACAGCGGAACCGCCTTGATGCCGCAGGACTTGGCGGCCTTCAGCGTGTCCTGGTTGTAGTTGCCGTAGGGCGGCCGGAAGAGCGTGGGCCGCTTGCCGAACTGCTTCTGGATGGTGTCCTGCTGGCCGCAGATCTCCTCGCGCTGCTGCTCGTAGGAGAGGCCGGGCATGTAGCGGTGGTTGAGGGTGTGGTTGTTCAGGGTGACGCCCGCGGCCTGCATCTCCTTGAAGTAGGGGTAGTTGTCGCGCACGAGGTAGTCGCTGAGGAACGCCGTGTAGGGGATCTTCAGCTCGCTCATCATCCTGATGAACTCGGGGTCCTTCTCGGCCCCGTCGTCCACCGTCAGGAAGACGACCTTGTCCTCGGTCGGGATGGTGGTGAAGACCGGGGGCAGTTCCTCCTGGTCCTCGACCTCGAAGCCCTCGCGCGTGGTGATCTCGGGCTTCGTCTTCGGCGCGGCGGGGGCCGACAGCGGCGTCTTGGCCAGCCGCCACTTCTTCGCGGCCGCGATCCGGGCCTGCTGGGCGGCCTTGCGCTTCTCCGCGGAGTTGGCGAGCGCGCCGGCCGCGCCGCCCGCCTCCGACCCCTGGCCGGGCTTGCCCTTGGCCGGCTTCTCGGCCTCCGTGGTCCCGCACCCCGTACCCAGGGCGGCGACCAGCAGTGCGGCCAGGGCCACCCCGTACCGGCCGCGCGGGTGGCGCGCGGGCCGGTGACCAAACTGCGAACTATTTCCCTTTTGTCGTACAAGCTGCATAGCAGCGGATGTTTTCACCATACGACTCCGCGTCCCGGGCGACACCACGGCCGGACGCCCGCCTTCCACCGGCTGGCCCACAATGAACCGGTGACCCCCGAAGACTTCGCCGCGCTCCTCACCCCCGAGGGCCGCGCCCTCCTCGACTCCCTCCGCGACTACGACCCCGCACAGGAGCTGGCCGTGGCCACCCGGCTGCGCCGCGAGCACCCCGCCGGGCTGGTGTCGGCCGCGCTGGGGCAGGCCCGGCTGAGGCAGCGGGCGGTGGCCAAGTTCGGGGCCGAGGACGCCTTCCGGATGTACTTCACGCCCGGCGGCGGGGAGATGGCCACCCGCGCGTCGGTCGCCGCGTACCGGGCGGAACGGCTCCACGGGCTGGGCGTGCGGAGCGTCGCGGACCTGTGCTGCGGGATCGGCGGGGACGCGCTGGCGCTCGCGCGGCGCGGGATCCGGGTGCTGGCGGTGGACCTCGACCCGCTGACGGTGGCCGTCGCGCGGGCCAACGCCGAGGCGCTCGGGCTCGCGGACCTGATCGAGGTCCGGGAGGCGGACGTGACGGCGGTCGACGTGTCCGCGTACGACGCCGTCTTCCTCGACCCCGCCCGGCGCGGCGGCCGGGGGCGGATCTTCGACCCCGAGTCGTACTCGCCGCCGCTGTCGTGGGCGGTGGGGGCGGCACGGGCGGCGAAGTTCGCCGCCATCAAGATCGCGCCCGGTATCCCGCACGAGGCGGTGCCGGCGGAGGCCGAGGCCGAGTGGATCTCCGACCACGGGGACGTGAAGGAGGCCGTGCTGTGGTTCGGCACCGCCCCCGGCACGGTACGGGCCACCCTGCTGCCGGGACCGGCCGCGCTGGAGACCGCCGAACCGCTGCCGGACCCGGAGGCGGGGCCGGTGGGGCGCTGGCTGTACGAGCCCGACGGGGCGGTGATCCGGGCGCACCTCGTCGCGGAGGTCGCGGCGCGGCTGGACGGGCGGCTCATCGACCCGACCATCGCGTACGTCACGGCCGACGAGCTGCGGGAGACGCCGTACGCGACGGCGTACGAGATCACGGACGTGCTGCCGTTCGGGCTGAAGAAGCTGAAGGCGCTGCTGCGGGAGCGGGGGGTCGGGATCCTGACGGTGAAGAAGCGGGGGTCCGCGATCGAGCCGGAGGAGCTGCGCAGGAAGGTCAAGCCGCAGGGGCCGAACTCGGCGACGGTGTTCCTGACGCGGGTGGCGGGGGCGCCGTCGATGCTGATCGGTCACCCTGCCGATGCCCCTGGCCGGGGGTGACGGGGGGCCGTGCCGCGCCCGGGCTACCTGGGGGGCTCCGCCCCCAGACCCCCGCGCCTCAAACGCCGGCGAGGCTGGATGTGGCCGTCACGGGCCGCGCGGGGTTGGGTGGGGCGGGGGTGTGGGTCCAGCGGTGGTAGGCCGTGGCTTTGGCCAGGCCCAGGAGGGCGGTGATCCACAGGATCATGCCGAAGCCGGTGAAGTAGGCGACCTCCCCGTACGTGTCCGTGCCCGGCCTGGCTCCGGAGGCCGACGCGAACGCCAGCCAGAGGCCGAAGCCGCCCAGGGCCAGGGAGGCCGTCAGCCACACCGCGCTGCGCGCCGGGGCGCGCAGGCGGGCGTCGGCCTCGGGGTCGTGGCCCGCCAGGACCCAGGCACACAGCAGCCGGCGTACCCGCCGCTCCTGCCGGGCGCCCCGCGCGAGGCAGAGCCCGGCGTACAGCAGGACCGCCACCGCCGCCGCGGAGCACGCGACACCGCCGAGCCCGCCGCCCGCGGCGAAGGCCGTCACGGCCAGGCCGGCCAGGGTCCAGCCCAGCGCGAAGGCCCCCGCGACGCACCAGAGCGACAGCAGCCGCCCCAGGCCCAGGCTGCGCCGGCTCAGGTCCGCGAGGAAGCGCGCGCGGTCGGCCCGTACGGCGCCCTCGTCCAGCCACTCGCGCAGGTGCGCGGGCGGCGGCGGGGGCGGTAGCTCACGCGCGGGAAGTCTCGGCATGGGCATGACCCTAACGGCGGCCGTTCGAGCTTCGCCGCAGCCCTCCTCGACCACCGCCCCGACCAGGGGCTCAGCCGGCGCCCGTGGCCTCCACGGACTCGAACCGCCAGCGGTGCACCGCCCGGGTGATCAGGTCCGCGGCCGGCTCGGGCAGCTCGGGCAGGTCCGCCGCCAGGCCCTCGGGGGCCTCCCACCAGGTGATCACGAGCACCCGTTCCTGCGCGGCCCGCAGCACCTCCCGGCGCACCGGCTCCCGGGCCAGTACCTGCGCCCGGGCCCACTCCAGGAGTTCGTTGCCCCGGCCGTCGACGGCCCGGGCCTCCCACATCAGCGCGACGGTGCTCACGAGTAGAGGTTGTCCTTGCTGAGTTCGTGCACGTGGTCGTGGGAGTGGCTGTGGCCATCGCCGTGGCCATGGCCGTCGCCGCCGTCGCCGCCGTGCGACGTGCCCGGGACGTGCGGGTCCGTCACCGGCAGCGAGGAGTCCGCCGACAGGTCCCAGTCGGAGGCCGGCCGGTTGCGCTTGACCATCTCCGCGCCCAGCGCCGCCACCATCGCGCCGTTGTCGGTGCACAGCTTCGGCCGCGGCACGCGCAGGATGATCCCCGCGTCGTCGCAGCGCTCCTGCGCGAGCGAGCGCAGCCGCGAGTTGGCCGCCACGCCGCCGCCGATCATCAGGTGGTCGACGCCCTCGTCCTTGCAGGCGCGGATCGCCTTGCGCGTCAGCACGTCCACCACGGCCTCCTGGAAGGACGCCGCCACGTCGCGCACCGGCACCTCCTCGCCCGCGTTGCGCTTGGCCTCGATCCAGCGGGCGACCGCCGTCTTCAGGCCGGAGAAGGAGAAGTCGTACGCCGGGTCGCGCGGGCCCGTCAGGCCGCGCGGGAAGCTGATGGCCTTCGGGTCGCCCTCCTTCGCCAGCCGGTCGATGACGGGACCGCCGGGAAAGCCGAGCTGCAGCACGCGCGCGATCTTGTCGAAGGCCTCGCCCGCCGCGTCGTCGATGGTCGCGCCCAGCGGCCGTACGTCGCTGGTGATGTCCGGGGCGAGGAGCAGCGAGGAGTGCCCGCCGGAGACCAGCAGCGCCATGGTGGGCTCGGGCAGCGGCCCGTGCTCCAGCTGGTCGACGCAGATGTGGGAGGCGAGGTGGTTGACCCCGTACAGCGGCTTGCCGAGCGCGTACGCGTACGCCTTCGCCGCCGAGACGCCCACCAGCAGCGCCCCCGCGAGGCCGGGGCCGGCCGTGACGGCGATGCCGTCGAGGTCGCGGGCGCTGACCCCGGCTTCCTTCAGGGCGCGCTCGATGGTGGGGACCATCGCCTCCAGGTGGGCGCGGGAGGCCACTTCGGGCACGACCCCGCCGAAGCGGGCGTGCTCGTCGACGCTCGACGCGACCGCGTCGGCCAGCAGGGTGGTGCCGCGGACGACGCCGACGCCGGTCTCGTCGCAGGAGGTCTCGATGCCGAGGACGAGCGGTTCGTCAGCCATTGCTCTCACTGCTCTCAGGGTTTTCGTTTCGGGTCTGTGCCGGGTCGGTCAGGCGCATCACGAGCGCGTCGACGTTGCCGGGCTGGTAGTAGCCGCGCCGGAAGCCGATCGGCTCGAAGCCGAACCGCTCGTAGAGCCGCTGGGCGCGGGTGTTGTCCACCCGTACCTCCAGCAGCACCTCGGCGCACTCGAAGGCGGTGGCGGCGCGCAGCAGGTCGGTGAGGAGCCGGGCGCCGAGGCCCGTGCCCCACTGGTCCTTGGCGGCCGCGATGGTCTGTACGTCGCCCAGGTCGCCGGCGGCGGCCAGTCCGGCGTAGCCGACGACGCGGCCGGTGCCCGGCTCTTCGGCGACGACGTAGTGGCGGGTGGCCTGCGGGCCCCGCGCGTGGGCGAGCTCGGACCAGAACATCCCGGCCGACCAGGCGTCGTCGGGGAACAGCTCGTGTTCCAGCTCCAGCACCGGCTCGATGTCCCACCAGCGCATCTCGCGGAGCACCGCGGTCGGGGCCGTCACTGCGGGGTGACCACCTTGTAGTTCTTGGGCACCTGCGCGTCGGGGCGGCGCAGGTAGAGCGGCGTCGGGGGCAGGAACGCCTCCCCCGCCGCGAGGCGTTCGGCGGCGAGGGCGGCGAGGGAGGCGGCCGACTGGTGGACGGGCCCGCGGGCGTCCGGGAAGACGTCCGGGTAGAGGGTGGCGCCCTGCCCGACGGCGGGGAGGCCGGCGACCTGCTCGGCGATGTCGGCCGGGCGGTCGACGGCGGGCTCGCCGACGCGGGTGCGCGGGTCTTCGTAGCGCGCCCAGTAGACCTCCTTGCGCCGCGCGTCGGTGGCGACGGTGAAGGGGCCCTCGATCCCGGCGGCGCCGGCCGCGTGGGCGAGGCCGTCGAGGGTGCACAGGCCGTGCACGGGGACGCCGAGGACGGCGGCGAAGGTGGAGGCGGTGACGAGGCCGACGCGGAGCCCGGTGTAGGGGCCGGGGCCGACGCCGACGACGATGCCGGTGACGGCTTCGAGCTTGACCCCGGCCTCGGCGAGGACCTGGTCGACGGAGGGCAGCAGGAGCTCCCCGTGGCGGCGGGCGTCGACCTGGTTCGACTCGGCGAGGACGGATTCCCCGTCGTGCAGGGCGACGGTGACGGCGGGCGTGGCGGTATCTACGGCGAGCAAGAGCACGCGAACAGCCTACGACTCCCCGGCCCCCGGGCCTTGCGGCCGGTCGGTGCGGGGGCCCGGCTGCTACCTTTCGACCGGGTACACACGCGGGTCGCCCGACAGTTCGACGGCCCGAGGCGCGGAGAGGTGGAGCAAGGTGGCACGCAGCAGCTCGGGAATCGTGGCCGGGCTCACCGCGGCGGCGCTCGCCGCGATCGGCTTCCTGGGCTACCAGGCTTCCGCGACCGCGCCGGCGCATCCCGCGAAGCCCGCCGGGCAGGCCCCGGCCGGGGCGCAGAACCAGCCCCCGGCCAAGCAGGAGCCGGCGAAGCCGACGGCGCTGCCGGCCGAGTCGGGTACGGGCACGCGGGTGGTGTACTCGGTGTCGCAGAAGCGGGTGTGGCTGGTCCCGGAGGACGGCAAGGAGCCGAAGACGTTCGCGGTGATGCCGAGCACGGTGCACCCGGTGCCCGGCAGCTACATGGTCGTCTCGCGTTCGGCGACGGTCACCGGCACGGACGGGGTGCCGATCGAGCACGTCGTGCGGTTCACCACCACCGACGGGATCGCGATCGGCTTCAGCGCCCGCGTGGACGGCACGATGCCGGAGCCGGACGCGGCGAAGAAGACGGGCGGGATCCGCATGGCGCGCGCGGACGGCGACGCGATGTGGGCGTTCGCGACGCGCGACACGAAGGTCGTCGTCGTCGCCTGACGGCCGGCCCCCCTCCCCGGCGTCCCCGCGCGGGGACGCGCGGCGCGGTTCACCCGAACGTGGGTATCAGGCCGCCTCGGGCTCCGGGGCGGCCCGTCCGGCGTCGATCCCGGTCCCGGCGGCCCCCGTTCCGGCCCCGGCCCCCGCTCCCGGCCCGGTCTCGGCTCCGGGTTCCGCTCCGGGTTCCGCCTCGGGTCCGGCCCCGGCGCGCGCGGGCGGCGTGGAGACCGCCGTGGCGGCCACGCCCGCCGCGAGCAGGGCCCGCATGGACACGACGGGCGCTCGCTCTGCTCCTGCTGCCGACATGGCTGCCTCCTGAGACCCCGGGACGCCGTACTTAGGCACACCTAACCAGCGCTCGGTACCATGTCATCACGCGAGCCCGCGCCAACGCAATATTTTCCCGACGAGTTGTCGGTACGTTGTCGCGGCGGTGGCCGGAACCACGGCGTCCCGGCGGGCTACCGCGCCGCCAGCCCCGCCAGCTCCGCGCCGGCCCAGCGCTCGCCGACGCCGCGCAGCGCGACCTCGCGCACGTCGTCCAGGACCTCCTCGTGCCCGACGGCGCGGCCGATCACCACGTGCAGCCGGTCGTCGGAGAGCTCCTCGACCTTGCCGTCGCCCCACTCCACGACGACCACGGACTCGGGCAGGGAGACGTCGAGGTCCAGGTCCTCCATCTCGTCGAGCCCGCCGCCGAGGCGGTACGCGTCCACGTGCACCAGCGGCGGACCGTCGCCCAGCGACGGGTGCACCCGGGCGATCACGAAGGTAGGCGAGGTCACGGCCCCCCGCACGCCCAGGCCCTCGCCCAGCCCGCGGGTCAGCGTGGTCTTGCCCGCGCCGAGTTCGCCGGTCAGCAGGACCAGGTCGCCGGGGCGGAGCAGGCCGGCGATCCTGCGGCCCAGGTCCTGCATGGAGGCGGGCGAGTCGACGGTGATCAGGGTTTCTGCGGCGGCCTCGGCCAGGGCCTCAGCGGCCGGGCTGCGTGGCGCTTCCCGCGGTACTTCTTCCATGTCCCCCAACGTTAGCCGCTGCGGGGACGGCTCCGGTGCGCGCGAGCAGGCCGGTCAGCAGCCCCGTCACGAGGTCGGGGCGCTCCAGCATCATCAGGTGCCCGGTGTCCTCCAGCACCACCAGCTCGGCGGCCGGGAGCTGCTCCTTGATGGCCACGCTGTGCTCGGCCGGGGTGATCATGTCCCGGTCCCCGGCGACGACGGTGACGGGGACGTCCGCGAACCGCTGGAGGGCGGCGCTCTTGTCGTGCGTCTGGAAGGCCGGGTAGAACTCCGCGACCACGTCGATCGGGGTCGCCTCGATGAGCCGCTCGGCGAAGCGCGCGACACCGGGGTCGACGTCGCGGGAGCCGAACGAGTACATCTTGATCATGCCGGCGAAGAGGTCGGCGGTGGCCCGGCGGCCCTTCTCCACCAGCTCGACCTGGGAACCGAGCGCCTTGAGCACCCCGGGCAGGATGCGGCGCACCGCACCCAGCCCCATGGACGGCAGCCCGTACGTCACCTCGTCGAGCCGGCCGCCGGAGGTGCCGACGAAGGCCACGCCCAGCACCCGGTCGCGTACCAGCTCCGGGAACTGCTCGGCCAGCGCCATGACGGTCATGCCGCCCATGGAGTGGCCGACGAGGACGAGCGGGCCCTCGGGCGCGGCCGCGTCGATGACGGCCTTCAGGTCGCGGCCGAGCTGGTCGATGGTCACCGGCACGCCGTCGGCCTGGGCCAGGCCCCGGGCGCTGCGGCCGTGGCTGCGCTGGTCCCAGTACACGGAGCGGACGACGCCGCGCAGGGCGGCGCGCTGGAAGTGCCAGGAGTCCTGGGAGAGGCAGTAGCCGTGGCAGAAGACGACGGTGGCGCCCTCCGCCGGGTTCTTGCGCCGCAGGCGGCGCTTCTTGCCGTCCGCGGGCGGTTCGTCGACCTCGTAGTAGAGCTCGGTGCCGTCCTCGGCGCGGCAGCCGCCCTCGGTCCCGCGCAGCGAGCCGAAGTCCCCGGCGGCGTCGAGGGCGAGGCGCGCCTTCATCCTGATGCCGCGCCCCACGGTGATCCGTTCGACCGCGACACCGGCCGCGGCGCCCGCCGCCAGCACACCGATGGCGGCGCCGGCCCAGCCGGCCTTGCGCCAGTTCTCGCTCACGGCGTCGCCGTCCTCCCCGCCGGGCCCGTCCGGCCCGCTCAGCCGCCGAGGTAGACCCGCGGCACCCTGCCTCCGATACGGGTGACGATCTCATACGCGATGGTGCCGGCGGCCTGGGCCCAGTCCTCGGCGGTCGGTTCGCCGCGCTCGGCGTCGCCGAAGACCACGGCCTCGTCGCCCGCTTCGGCCAGGTCCTCGCCGAGGTCCACGACGAACTGGTCCATGGCGATCCGGCCCGCGGCGTGGCGGACCTTGCCGGCCACGAGCACCGGGCCGCGGCCGGAGGCGTTGCGCGGGATGCCGTCGGCGTAGCCGGCGGGGACGAGGGCGAGGTGCGTCTCGGACTCGGTGACGTAGTGGTGGCCGTAGCTGACGCCGTGCCCGGCGGGGACCGTCTTGACCAGCGCGAGGGAGGCCTTGAGGGTCATGGCGGGGCGCAGCCCGAGCTGGGCGGGGGTGCCGAGTTCGGGCGAGGGGGAGACGCCGTAGACGGCGATCCCGGTGCGGACGAGGTCGAAGTGGGTCTCGGGGAGGGTCAGCGTCGCGGGCGAGTTGGCGATGTGCCGGACCTCGGGGTCGACGCCCTCCTTCTCGGCGTAGGCCAGCATGTCGCGGAAGGCGTCGAGCTGGAGCCGGATGGAGGGGTGGCCGGGCTCGTCGGCGCAGGCGAAGTGGGACCAGACGCCGGTGACCTGGACGGTGCCCTCGGCCTGCGCGGCGACGGCCGCGCCGACGAGCTCGGCCCAGTCGGCGGGCTGGCAGCCGTTGCGGCCGAGGCCGGTGTCGGCCTTGAGCTGGATGCGGGCGGGACGGCCGGCCGCGCGGGCGGCGGCGCGGACCTCGTCCAGGGCCCACATCCCGCTGACGGACACGTCGAGGTCGGCCTCGACGGCCTCCCGCCAGGGCCCGCCGGGGGTCCAGAGCCAGCACATGATCCGCCCCCGGATCCCGGCCTCGCGCAGGGCGAGCGCCTCCTCGGGGGTGGCGGTGCCGAGCCAGGTGGCACCGGCCTCCTGGGCTGCGCGGGCGCACTGGACGGCACCGTGCCCGTAGGCATTCGACTTGACGACGGCCATCAGCTCGGCCCGGGGCGCCCGCGCGCGCAGAGCGCGCACGTTGTCCCGTACCGCGTCAAGATCGATCTCGGCGTACACGCGCATCGGTGTCTCGTTCATCGCCCACAGTCTCTCAGAACCCGTACGGACCGATGATCGGGCATGCTGCGCCCCCCTTCACGACCGAACCACCCAATCGGCCCGACCCGCCCACTCCCAGCCCCGTCGGCCACCCCCAGCCCCGCCGGCGTTTGAGGCGCGGGGGTCCGGGGACGGAGCCCCCCGGGGGGTCCGGGGCGCAGCCCCGGGGAACGGGCGAAGGGCGGGTAGGGGACCAGCCCCGCAGGGCCTGCCCCCCGGCCGGGTCAGCCCCGCACCGACCGCCACGCCTCCGGCAGCGCGGCGGCGACCTCCTGCGCCACCACCGGCGCACCCCGGCCGGCCGCCCCACCAGCGGCCGGCGCCCCGGCGGCGAACCGGCCCGCCAGCCCGTGCAGATACGCGGCCACCGCCCCCGCGTCACCCCCCGACAGCCCACCGGCGAGCAGCGCCCCCGCCAGCCCGGACAGCACGTCCCCGCTCCCGGCGGTCGCCAGCCAGGGCGTCCCCGTCGGGTTCACCCTCACCACCCCGCCGGAGGCGACCAGCGTCGTCGACCCCTTCAGCAGCACCGCCGCCCCGTACCGCCCCGCGAGCCCCCGCACGGCGGCCAGCCGCCCCGCCTCGACCTCCTCCCGCGCCACCCCCAGCAGCGCCGCCGCCTCCCCCGCGTGCGGGGTCAGCAGGGTCGCCGCCCGGCGTGCGCGCACCACCTCCGGGTCCAGCCCGCGCAGCCCGTCCGCGTCGACCAGCACCGGTACGTCCCGGTCCGCCAGGGCCCGTTCGACCTCGGCGGCCCGCCCTGAGCCCAGCCCGGGGCCGACCACCCAGGCCTGCACCCGCCCCGGCCCGACCAGCACCTCCGGGTACCGGGCCAGCACCGCGTCCGCCGCCGGGCCCACGTACCGCACCGCGCCCGCGCCGCCCCGCAGCGCCCCCGCCACGGCGAGCACGGCCGCGCCCGGGTACTGCTCCGATCCGGCGACGACCCCGACGACGCCCCGCCGGTACTTGTCGCTCGACGCCCCCGGCAGCGGGAGCAGCCGCGCCACGTCGGCGTGCTGGAGCGCCTCCAGTTCCGCCCGGTCCGGCAGTTCCAGCCCGATCGGGACGAGCCGCACCGCGCCCGCCCGCGAGGCCCCGGGGTCGATCAGCAGCCCGGGCTTGCAGGCGCCGAAGGTGACCGTCACGTCGGCCGACACCGCCGGGCCGGCGACCTCCCCGGTGTCCGCGTCGACGCCGCTCGGCAGGTCCACGGCGACCACGAGCGCCCCCGCCGGGATCCGCTCCGCCAGCGCGGCCGCCGTCGGCCGCAGCCCGCCCCGGCCGCCGATCCCGGTGAGCCCGTCCAGTACGAGGTCCGCCCGCGCGGGCACCGCCTCCGCGACGCGTCCCCCGGCGGCCCGCAGCGCGGCCAGCCCGCCGGGGTGGATCCGCGCCGGGTCCATCGGCACCGCCGTCACCGCTGCCCCGCGGCGCGCCAGCCGGGCACCCGCGTACAGCGCGTCGCCGCCGTTGTCCCCGGGGCCGGCGAGCAGCACGACCCGGGACCCGTAGACCCGGCCCCGGCGCCGCGCCAGCAACTGCGCGCACACGGCGGCCAGTCCGGCCGCCGCCCGGGCCATCAGGGCGCCCTCCGGCAGCCGTGCCATGAGCTCGCGCTCGGCGGCCCGTACGGTCTCCACGCTGTAGGCAGTACGCATGCACTAACCTTCGGCGATCACCACCGCCGACGCGACGCCGGCGTCGTGGCTGAGGGAGATGTGCCAGGACTTCACCCCGAGCGCCCGCGCCCGTGCCTCGACCGTGCCGGACACCCGCAGCCGGGGCTGTCCGGTGTCCTCGACGTACACCTCGGCGTCGGTCCACAGCAGCCCGGCGGGCGCGCCCAGCGCCTTGGCCAGGGCTTCCTTGGCCGCGAACCGGGCGGCGAGCGAGGCGGTACCGCGCCGCTCGCCGCTCGGCAGCGTCAGTTCGGATTCGAGGAAGAGACGCCGAGCCATCTGCGGCGTCCGCTCCAGTGCCGCGCCGAACCGCTCGATCTCGGCAACGTCGATCCCCACACCGACAATCACAACGACAACCCCAACTACTCCACCGTCACGGACTTCGCGAGGTTACGCGGCTGGTCCACCTCGTTGCCCCGCGCGGTCGCCAGTTCGCACGCGAACACCTGGAGCGGCACCGTCGCCACCAGCGGCTGGAGCAGCGTCGGCGTCGCCGGGATCCGGATCAGGTGGTCCGCGTACGGGACCACGGCCTCGTCTCCCTCCTCCGCGATCACGATGGTCCGTGCCCCGCGCGCCCGGATCTCCTGGATGTTCGAGACGATCTTGTCGTGCAGGACCGAGCGCCCGCGCGGCGAAGGTACGACGACCACCACCGGCAGGTCCTTCTCGATCAGCGCGATCGGCCCGTGCTTGAGCTCGCCCGCCGCGAAGCCCTCGGCGTGCATGTACGCCAGCTCCTTGAGCTTGAGCGCGCCCTCCAGTGCCACCGGGTAGCCGACGTGGCGGCCGAGGAAGAGCACGGTGTCCTTGTCGGCGAGGGAGCGCGCCAGGGCCCGTACCGGCTCCATCGTCTCCAGCACCGTGTCCACCGCGGCGGCGATGTCCGACAGTTCCCGGACCACCGCCCGGATCTCGTCGCCCCACTTCGTGCCCCGCACCTGCCCGAGGTAGAGCGCGACGAGGTAGCAGGCGACCAGTTGCGTCAGGAACGCCTTCGTGGAGGCGACGGCCACCTCCGGACCGGCGTGCGTGTACAGCACGGCGTCCGATTCGCGGGGGATGGTCGAGCCGTTCGTGTTGCAGACGGCCAGCACCCTGGCGCCCTGCTCGCGCGCGTGCCGCAGCGCCATCAGGGTGTCCATGGTCTCGCCGGACTGCGAGATCGCGATCACCAGCGTCCGCTGGTCGAGGATCGGGTCGCGGTAGCGGAACTCGCTGGCCAGCTCCGTCTCGCACGGGATGCGGGTCCAGTGCTCGATGGCCAGCTTCGCGATCATGCCCGCGTGGTAGGCCGTACCGCAGGCCACGATCACGACCTTGTCGACCTCCCGGAGCACCGAGGCGGGGATGCGCACCTCGTCCAGCGTCAGCAGGCCGCTCGCGTCGATCCTGCCCAGCAGCGTGTCGGCGACGGCCTTCGGCTGCTCGGCGATCTCCTTGAGCATGAAGTAGTCATAGCCCCCCTTCTCGGCCGCCGAGGCGTCCCAGTCCACGTGGTACGCCCGCACGGTCGCGGGCGCACCGTCGAAGCCGGTCACCGTGACCCCGTCGCGGCGGAGTTCGACGACCTGGTCCTGCCCCAGCTCGATCGCGGACCGGGTGTGGGCGATGAACGCGGCCACGTCCGAGGCGAGGAAGTTCTCACCCTCTCCAACGCCCACCACCAGGGGGGAGTTCCGGCGCGCGCCGACCACCACCTCCGGCTCGTCGGCGTGCACCGCGACCAGGGTGAAGGCGCCCTCCAGCCGCCGGCACACCTGCCGCATCGCCTCCGCGAGGCCCGCTCCCCCGGCGCCGCCGGCCGCCTCGAAGCGCTCGGCCAGCAGGTGCGCCACCACCTCGGTGTCCGTCTCGGACTCCAGCCGGTGGCCGCGTTCGGCGAGTTCGGCGCGCAGCGCGGCGAAGTTCTCGATGATGCCGTTGTGCACGACCGCCACCCGGCCGGAGTTGTCCAGGTGGGGGTGGGCGTTGACGTCGGTGGGCCCGCCGTGGGTCGCCCACCGGGTGTGCCCGAGGCCCGTGGAGCCGGCCGGCAGGGGCCGACTGACCAGTTCCTTCTCCAGGTTGACGAGTTTCCCGGCCTTCTTGACGTTGGCGAGCGCCCCGTCGGCGAGCACGGCGACCCCGGCCGAGTCGTAGCCGCGGTACTCCAGCCGCTTCAGTCCGGCGATGACCACATCGAGCGCAGACTGCGCCCCTACGTAACCCACAATTCCGCACATAGGCGGCAGCGTACGCCGTGGCCGCCCGTCTGCCCCGTACCCGAACAAGACGAAAACCCCGCCCCGGCGAATCCACCGGAGCGGGGTTGACGATGTTTTCGAGCCGATCGTTCGAAGGCTCTCAGCCCAGCTTGACCAGCTGTGCCTCGACCACCGGAGCCGCGAGCTCCGCCTCGCCGGAGGTCCGGCCCGCCACGAGGTTCGCGAGCGTACCGCCCTTGCGCACCACCACGAGCTCGGTGGCGTGGTGCTCGCCGTCCTGCTCGGTCTCCACCGTGTAGCCGACCGCCTCGTCGCCGCCGTGCGCGGCGTGCGGGACGACCCGCGTCACCTTGACGGTCTCCCCGCCGACCGTCGCGGAGTAGCCGTCCGTGCAGGCCTCGCCCGCGGCCCGTACCTCGGCGAAGTGCCGGACGGCCGCGTTCCCCGCGTACGAACCGAGGGTCACCACCGTCACGGTGGAGCTGGCCGCGTCCTGGGCGGCCGCCCGCTTCTGCCGTTCCGTGGCGTCGTGCGGCAGCGGCGCCGGTACGGCGACCACCGACGCCTTGGCCCAGCCGGTCCGGCCCGTCGGCAGGAAACCGGCGGCCGCGAAGGCCAGCTCCCGGCACTCCGGCCGGTCCACGCCCACCAGGGGGCTGTCCGCCCCCTCGGGGCTGACCCTGTGGTCCACCAGGTCGCCCTGCGCCACGATCAGCCGGGCCGGGGGCTCCTGCGCCCTCCCCTTCGAGGCGTGGTCGGCCGCGTCGGCGGGCAGCTCCGCCGGGACGATCTCCACCACCATGCCGGGCCGGGCGGTCCCGCAGCCGGTGGCCAGCAGGGCCAGCGTCAGACCGGAGACCGCCCACGCTCCCCGTGCGGCCGCGCGCCGCGCGCGGACGCCTCTCATCCGAGCTTCTTGACCTGCGCCTCCACGACCGCCTTCGGCTGGGCGGCCGCACCCGTCAGGTTCATCGCGTAGAAGGTGGCCAGGGTGCTGCCCTTGCGCACGACCACGAACTGCATCGTGGCCTTGGCGCCGTCCTTCAGGTCCATCACGGTGTTGTAGGCCAGGGCCTCGTCACCGCCCGTGACGGCGGCGGAGGGGGCGACCTTCTCGATCCTGGTCTTCTCGGCGTCCTGGGTGACCGTGTAGCCGGCCGCGCAGGCCGTGCTCGCGGTCTTCAGCGCGCCGAAGGCCTCCTCGGCGCCCTTGCCGTCGTACGAGGCGAGGCCCACCGAGGTGCGGGTGACGGCCAGGCCGCCCTTGAGCGCGTCGAGCTTGTCGTCCAGGCTCGCGCCCTCGGACGGCTTCTTCTGCTTCTCCGTCGCGGCGATCGTCGCGGTGCCGGCCGGCTTGCCGACCGGGACCAGGGTCTGGAGCTGGACCAGCGGGTTGCACTCGGCCTTGTCGGCGGTGGCGTTCGCCCCGGCGGCGGCCTTCGCCGCCGCGTCCGCCTCGACCTTGTGCTCGGGCAGGTCGGCCTGGGCGACCAGCAGCGGCGCCAGCTCGGCGGCGGACTTCCCCTTGGCCGCGGCGGCCGCGGGGGCGGACTGCTGCGGGCCCGCCTTGGCGTCGTCCTTCTTGCCCGAGTCACCGGAGCCGGAGCCGCAGGCGGTGGCCAGCAGGCTCAGGGAGACGGCCGTAGCGGTCAGGACGGCATGACGGACGAACGCGGTACGCACGAAGGATCTCCCCCAGGAAACGAACGCCGTCAGGGCGCAGGTCGGCGCCACGGCGACGAACAATGTACGGCGTCCGATCGATCACGCGAACGGGTTTTCGGATGATCCCGCCGAATCGTGATGCGCACGAGACCGGCCGGGCCTCCGATCGGTACGCACGCGTGCACCACCCCGCCGCGACCCCGACCGACCCCCGCCAACCCCTGTTTTCCCCGCCGCCACCCGCCACGTGACCGACCCCACCACCCACGAGGGCCCCGGAGCCCCGACAATGGCGGTGTGATCACCTCGCCGACGCGTTGTACACCGGACCGCGCAACGGAGCGCCCGGGTCCCCGCCGGGCCCAGGACCCGTCTCCGTACGTCGACCTCACCCGGGCCGAGTGGAGCGCCCTGCGCGAGCGGACCCCGCTGCCCCTGACCGCGGAGGAGGTGGAGCGGCTGCGGGGCCTGGGCGACGTCATCGACCTCGACGAGGTGCGGGACGTGTACCTGCCGCTGTCCCGCCTGCTGAACCTGTACGTCGGCGCCACCAGCAACCTCCGCGGCACCCTGAACACCTTCCTCGGCGACGCCGGCAACGGCCACGGCGCCCAGCAGGGCACCCCCTTCGTCATAGGGGTCGCCGGCTCCGTCGCCGTCGGCAAGTCCACCGTGGCCCGTCTGCTCCAGGCCCTCCTGGCCCGCTGGCCCGAGCACCCCCGCGTCGAGCTGGTCACCACGGACGGCTTCCTGTACCCGATGAAGGAGCTCCAGCGGCGGGGCCTGACCTCCCGCAAGGGCTTCCCGGAGTCCTACGACCGCCGGGCGCTGACCCGCTTCGTCGCCGACATCAAGGCGGGCAAGGACGAGGTGACGGCCCCGGTCTACTCGCACCTGATCTACGACATCGTGCCGGGCGAGCAGCTCGTCGTACGCCGCCCGGACATCCTGATCGTCGAGGGGCTGAACGTCCTGCAGCCCGCGCTGCCGGGCAAGGACGGCCGTACCCGCGTCGGTCTCGCCGACTACTTCGACTTCAGCGTGTACGTGGACGCGCGCCCCGAGGACATCGAGCGCTGGTACCTCAACCGGTTCCGGAAGCTGCGCGAGACCGCGTTCCAGAATCCTTTCTCCTACTTCCGCAAGTACACCCAGGTCTCCGAGGAGGAGGCCCTGGAGTACGCGCAGACCATGTGGCGGACCATCAACAAGCCCAACCTGCTGGAGAACGTGGCCCCCACCCGCGGCCGCGCCACCCTCGTCGTGCGCAAGGGACCCGACCACAAGGTGCAGAAGCTGAGCCTGCGCAAGCTGTAGCACCGGGAGCGGCCGCTGCCGAACCTGCTCGGGTGGAAACCGCTCGGGTGGAAACCGCTGTGGCGCACCCGGCACGCGCGGATGATCCGCCCGCCGGGTGCGCCACGGGGCAGCGGGGACCGCTAGCCGAGCGCCGACTTCACGGCGTCCGCGAGCCGCCCGGCGATCGTGCGGGCCTGCTCGATGTCGGCGGCCTCCACCATCACCCGGACGAGGGGCTCGGTACCGGAGGACCGCAGCAGCACCCGGCCGGTGGAGCCCAGCTCGCGCTCGGCGTCGGTGACGGCCACGGCCAGCTCGGCCGAGGTGGCGACGCGGGACTTGTCCACGTCCGGGACGTTGATCAGGATCTGCGGCAGCCGCTGCATGACCCCGGCCAGCTCGGCCAGCGTGCGGCCGGTGGCCGCGACGCGCGCCGCCAGCATCAGGCCGGTCAGGGTGCCGTCGCCGGTCGTCGCGTGGTCGAGGATGATCACGTGGCCGGACTGCTCGCCGCCCAGGGCGTAGCCGTGCTCCTTCATGGCCTCCAGGACGTACCGGTCGCCGACGCCGGTCTGCACGACCTGGATGCCCTCGGCCTCCATGGCGAGCTTGAAGCCCAGGTTGGACATGACGGTGCCGACCACGGTGTTCCCGCGCAGCTGTCCGGCCTCGCGCATGGCCAGCGCCAGGACGGCGAGGATCTGGTCGCCGTCGATCTCGGCGCCGTTGCCGTCCACCGCCAGGCAGCGGTCCGCGTCGCCGTCGTGGGCGACGCCGAAGTCGGCGCCGTGCTCGACCACGGCCCGCTTGAGCAGGTCCAGGTGGGTGGAGCCGCAGCCGTCGTTGATGTTCAGGCCGTCGGGCTCGGCGCCGATCGTGACGACCTCCGCGCCGGCCCGGGTGAAGGCCTCCGGCGAGACGTACGCGGCCGCGCCGTGGGCCTCGTCCAGGACGACCTTCAGGCCGTCGAGGCGGTTGGGGAGGACGCCGATGAGGTGGGCGACGTACTTGTCGAAGCCCTCGTCGTAGTCGGACACGCGGCCGACGCCGGCGCCGGTGGGACGCTGCCAGGGCGCGCCCGTGCGGTGCTCCTCGTACACGGACTCGATGCGGTCCTCCAGCTCGTCGGCGAGCTTGTGGCCGCCGCGCGCGAAGAACTTGATGCCGTTGTCGGGCATGGCGTTGTGGCTGGCGGAGAGCATGACGCCGAGGTCGGCACCCAGCGCACCGGTGAGATACGCCACCGCCGGGGTGGGCAGCACACCGACGCGCAGGACGTCCACGCCGGCGCTGGCGAGGCCGGCGACGACCGCGGCCTCCAGGAATTCGCCGGACGCGCGGGGGTCGCGGCCGACGACGGCCGTGGGCCGGTGGCCCTCGAAGGTGCCCGCCTCGGCCAGTACATGTGCGGCCGCCACGGAGAGGCCGAGCGCGAGCTCAGCCGTCAGATCCGCGTTGGCGACGCCTCGTACACCGTCCGTCCCGAAGAGTCGTCCCACTGTTGTCCTCCCGAGTTCAAGCTTCGCTTGGTGACCGCTAGTGACAGTTGTTTGCCGCTTTTGGCGGTAAACGAACCGCCCCGGCAGCACAGAGAGTGCTGCCGGGGCGGTTTCGTTGCTGAACAGCAGGCGCAGATTAACGCTTGCTGTACTGCGGAGCCTTACGGGCCTTCTTGAGACCGGCCTTCTTGCGCTCGACCGCACGGTCGTCGCGGGAGAGGAAGCCGGCCTTCTTCAGCGCCGGGCGGTTGTTGTCCACGTCCGCCTCGTTCAGCGCGCGGGCCACGCCGAGGCGCAGGGCGCCGGCCTGACCGGAGACGCCGCCACCCGAGATGCGGGCGATGACGTCGTAGCGGCCGTCAAGCTCGAGGAGCTTGAAGGGCTCGTTGACTTCCTGCTGGTGCACCTTGTTGGGGAAGTAGTCCTCAAGGGTGCGACCGTTGATCTTCCACTTGCCGGTGCCCGGAACGATCCGGACGCGGGCGATGGCGTTCTTGCGACGGCCCAGGCCGGCGGCCGGCTGGGGGTCACCGAAGCGACCGGCAAGCGACTCGGAGGTGTAGTCGCCCTCGACGACGACGTCCGACTCGGTGGTGTACTCCTCGACGCCCTCGAACTCGTCGACGGGGGTCTCGGCGGTGGTCTCGGCCACGATGCTCCTCAGAATTCTCTACGTCTTAGGGGGTGGCCGGAACTACTGCGCGACCTGGGTGATCTCGAACGGCACCGGCTGCTGGGCAGCGTGCGGGTGCTGGTCGCCCGAGTAGACCTTCAGCTTCGAGAGCATCTGACGGCCCAGGGAGTTCTTCGGGAGCATGCCCTTGACGGCCTTCTCGACGGCCTTCTCCGGGTTGTTCGCCAGCAGGTCGTCGTAGCGCACGGAGCGCAGACCGCCCGGGAAGCCGGAGTGGCGGTAGGCCATCTTCTGGGAGGCCTTGTTGCCGGACAGGTGAACCTTGTCGGCGTTGATGATGATGACGAAGTCGCCCATGTCCATGTGGGGGGCGTAAGTCGGCTTGTGCTTGCCCTTGAGGAGGGCAGCGGCCTGGGTCGCCAGACGGCCGAGGACGACGTCCTGGGCGTCAATGACGAGCCACTGGCGCGAGATGTCGCCGGGCTTGGGGCTGAACGTACGCACGCGTATGCCTTCGCTTCTTCAGTGGTGGGTCATCCCATAGGGCCTAAGCCCCGCGGGAAGGGTCCTGACAGGGTCACCACGGACGATCACGACAGCCCTCGTTCACATCGGGGACGCACCCGAGTGAAAACCGCTGGTCATCGGTCCGGTGGACCGGCGTAAGGCCCTTTCACGTGAGAATGAGAAAGCCAATACGCATAACAAACCAGCAGGATACCCAAGCAGACCCGTACGGGTCAAAACGCGGTCCGCGATGCCGATTCTGCTGGCGTCGCGGCGCACTCCGGTTCGGTCCTGGGTGGGGACCCCGCAGTTGTTACGGGCTCCAGAATAACCCGACCGGAGAGCAGTGCACGACGCACCAGCAGACCCGACAGCCCGCACAGGGTCGCCATGTCCTTGAAGGCACGCCGCTTTCCGGCCAGCTCGTCCGGCCACGGGACCAGCGCCGCCTGCGGTGCGAGGGCCAGCCAGAACCAGGGCGAGCGGGGCACCGAGCCCGCCCGCACCCCCGACGCGAGCAGCAGCGGCAGCACCACCAGCAGGTAGTGGTCGAAGGAGGGCCGCGAGACCAGGAATGCGGCGAGCATCACCCCGCAGGCCGTCTCCACGAGCCTCAGCTCACCCCCGTCACCCTCGGGATCCGGCCGCCGCCAGCGGGTCCGCGCCGCCCACAGCCCGGCCCCGGCCCCCGCGAAGGCCAACGCCACCGCCACCGGCTGCGGCACCCCCAGCCGCGGCAGCACCGCGATCGGCGAGGCGTCCCAGGGCAGCGCGTAGGCGTCCTGCCCCTGGAAGAGGAACGGCAGCGTCTTGGTGAAGAACAGCGACGGGCTCGGCATCACCAGCGCCCCCGCCAGCGACGCACCCAGCGGCACCAGCACCGCCACCGCCAGCCCCCGCCACCGCTGGGCCAGCAGGAACAGCACCCCGACCGGCACCAGCATCGGCTTGCAGGCGATGGCCAGCCCCACCACCAGCCCGGCCGCCCCCCACCTCCCCCGGTGCGCGAGCAGCAGCGCCCAGGGCAGCGCGGCCGCCGAGACCGCCGTCCAGTTCCCGATCAGCACCAGGTTCGCGTACGGCTTGTAGGCCAGCGCCAGCACCGCGAACCCGCCCACCGCCAGCCGCGAGCGCAGCGGCACCGAGAACAGCCTCAGCGCCGCCAGCCAGCCCGCGCCCAGCAGCCCCGTCATCCCCGCCGGCAGCAGCCAGCGCAGCACCTCCCGCGGCAGCAGCGCCTCGGGCACCGCCACCAGCACCGCGCTGGGCAGGTACAGGAACCGCTTGTCCTCGTACGGCGAGCCGCCGTCCAGCAGCGTCCGCGCGGCCTTGACCACGAAGGCGTTGTCGGAGCCCCAGTTCGCCCGCAGGCTCGTGGACACCGCCAGGAACACCAGGACCCCGGCCGACACCACCCGCCACGGCCGGGGCGCCGGCCCGAGCAGCCACGCGGTCACCCGCACCGCCGTGGACGGCTGCCGCCACCGCATGAGCCAGATGCTCGGCCGCAGCCCCACGGCACTCCCCCTCAGCGCTTGCGCTCGACCCGCCGTTCGTCCCAGACGGGTTCCTGAGTCTCCCTCACGACACCGTCCGAACCGAAGACCAGGTAGCGGTCGAAGCTCCGGGCGAACCAGCGGTCGTGCGTCACGCAGAGCACGGTCCCCTCGTACGACTCCAGACCGTCCTGCAGGGCCTCCGCCGACTCCAGGTCGAGGTTGTCCGTCGGCTCGTCCAGCAGCAGCGCCGTCGTACCGGCCAGCTCCAGCAGCAGGATCTGGAAACGCGCCTGCTGGCCGCCCGAGAGCTTCTCGAACTTCTGCTCGCCCTGGCGCTCCAGCTCGTACCGGCGCAGCACCGCCATGGCCGCGCCCAGCGGCTTCGCCGCCTCCGTCCACAGGATGTCGACGAGCGTGCGCCCGAACAGCTCCGGGTGCGCGTGCGTCTGCGCGAAATGGCCGGGCAGCACCCGCGCGCCCAGCTTCCAGTCACCGGTGTGCTTGACGTCCTCGCCCGCCAGCAGCCGCAGGAAGTGCGACTTCCCGGAACCGTTCGAGCCGAGCACCGCGACCCGCTCGCCGTAGAAGACCTCCAGCGAGAACGGCTTCATCAGGCCGGTCAGCTCCAGGTTCTCCACGGTCAAAGCGCGCACGCCCGTCCGGCCGCCCTTGAGCCGCATCCTGATCTCCTGCTCGCGCGGCGGCTCCGGCGGCGGCCCGGCCTCCTCGAACTTCTGGAAGCGGGTCTGCATCGCCCGGTACCGCGAGGCCATGTCCGGGCTGCTCGCGGCCTGGTTCCGCAGCCGCAGGACCAGGGCCTTCAGACGGGCGTGCTCCTCGTCCCAGCGCCGCTTGAGCTCCTCGAAGCGGGCGAAGCGCTCCTTGCGGGCCTGGTGGTACGTGTCGAAGCCCGCGCCGTGCACCCAGACGTCCGTACCCGTCGGGCTCGGCTCCAGGCTGATGATCTTCTCGGCGGCCCGGGACAGCAGCTCCCGGTCGTGCGACACGAAGAGCACCGTCTTGCGGGTCGCCTTCAGCTGCTCCTCCAGCCACCGCTTGCCCGGGACGTCGAGGTAGTTGTCCGGCTCGTCCAGCAGCAGCACCTCGTCCGGCCCCCGCAGCAGCGCCTCCAGCACCAGCCGCTTCTGCTCACCGCCCGACAGCGTGCGCACCTCGCGGTACTGGGCGCGGTCGAAGGGGATGTCCAGCGCGGCCGTGGTGCACACGTCCCACAGGGTCTCCGCCTCGTAGCCCTGTACGTCGGCCCAGTCGCTGAGCGCCTGCGCGTACGCCATCTGCGCGGCCTCGTCGTCGACCGTGAGGATCAGGTGCTCGGCGTGGTCCACGGCCTTCGCCGCTTCCCGGATCCGCGGCTGCGCCACCGAGACCAGCAGGTCCCGTACGGTCGTCTCGTCCCGGACCGAGCCCACGAACTGGGACATCACCCCCAGGCCGCCGCTGATGGCGACGCCGCCGCCGTGCGGCTGGAGCTCGCCCGAGATCAGCTTGAGCAGGGTGGTCTTGCCGGCGCCGTTCGCGCCCACCAGGGCCACCACCGACCCCTCCCCCACGCGGAAGGAGACGTCGGGGAGCAGGACCCGCCCGTCGGGAAGGTAGTACTCCAGGTGGCTGGCTTCGAGATGTCCCATGCGGGGCATTGTCCCGGTCGGGCGGTGATCCGCCCAACCGGTTTGCGTCCCCCCGGCGGGGCGGAGGGCTCAGCAGCCCCCGCAGCCGCCGCCCGCGCCCGGCAGCGTCCGCATGTTCCGCGCTTCCTTGCTGCGGGCGGCCAGCAGCTCGTCGGCCGGGTAGCCGACCTCTTCCAGGGTCAGCCCGTGCGGCTTGACCACGTGCACCGAGGAGTCCCGTACGGCGGCGGCCAGCACCTGCCCGGGCCACTCGACGGGCCGGTGCCCGTCGCCGACGTGGAGCAGGGCTCCGACCAGCGAGCGGACCATGTTGTGGCAGAACGCGTCCGCGCGGACCGTCGCCGTGATGACGCCGTCCTCCCCGCGCTCCCAGCTGAGCTGCTGGAGGGTGCGGATGGTGGTGGCGCCCTCGCGCTTCTTGCAGTACGCGGCGAAGTCGTGCTCGCCGACGAGCGCGGCCGCGGCCCGGTTCATGGCGTCCACGTCCAGCGGCCACTGGTGCCACAGCACGTGCCCGCGGCGCAGCGGGTCCACGCCCGCCTGGTGGTCGCCGACCCGGTAGGCGTAGCGGCGCCAGATGGCGGAGAAGCGGGCGTTGAAGCCCTCGGGGGCCTCGGCGGCCTTCCACACCCGGATGTCGTGCGGGAGGCGGCCCGCGAGGCGGCGCAGCAGCTTGTCGTGGTGCTCGGCCCACACCTCCTCGGCGAGGTCGAACTGCGCGACCTGCCCGCGGGCGTGCACCCCGGCGTCGGTCCGGCCGGCCACGGTCAGCTCGACGGGCTCCCGCAGCCGCATCACGGTCTGCAGGGCGCTCTCCAGCTCGCCCTGGACGGTCCGCAGCGTGCGCTGCTTCGCCCAGCCGGAGAAGTCCTTGCCGTCGTAGCTCAGGTCCAGCCGTACCCGGACGTGCCCGGGCTCCACCTCGTCACTCACGTGACAGATCCTCTCAGAAGCACAGCAATGCAGAACGGGCCCGCCCCGGGAAGGGGCGGGCCCGTTCAGAGCCGATCAAGCAAGCTCGATCCCGGTACGGGATCAGGCCTCCTTGGTCTCCTCGACGGCCTCGGTCTCGGTGGCCTCGGCCTTGGCCTCCGCCTCCTTGACCGCGCGCTTGGTGGCGGCCTCGGCCTCACCGGTGGCCTGCTGGGCCACGGTCAGGGCCTCGACCAGCTCGATCACGGCCATCGGGGCGTTGTCGCCGCGACGGTTGCCGATCTTGGTGATGCGCGTGTAACCACCGGGGCGGTTCTCGTAGCGCGGGGCGATCTCGGTGAACAGCGTGTGCACGATGCTCTTGTCCGTGATCGTCTGCAGCACCAGGCGACGGTTGTGGATGTCGCCCTTCTTGGCCTTGGTGACCAGACGCTCGGCGTAGGGACGCAGGCGGCGGGCCTTGGCCTCGGTGGTGGTGATGCGGCCGTGCTCGAAGAGCGCCTTCGCGAGGTTCGCGAGGAGGTGCTTCTCGTGCGCGGCGGAGCCGCCCAGGCGGGCACCCTTTGCGGGACGCGGCATTGTTACTCCTTCACATCTGCACCGGCCGTGTCAGGTACCGGTGTCAGTTCCCCCCAGCGGTCGCGAGGGGGTGGGTGCGGGGGGCGCGAGCCCCCCGCAAGCTTGATCAGTACTGCTCGGTCTCGACGAAACCGGCGTCCGCGTCGTCGTCGGCGCCGAAGGCGTCGGCGGCGGCGGTCGGGTCGAATCCGGGCGGGCTGTCCTTGAGGGCCAGGCCCATGCCGGCCAGCTTCGCCTTGACCTCGTCGATCGACTTCGCACCGAAGTTGCGGATGTCGAGCAGGTCGGCCTCGGAGCGGGCGACGAGCTCACCCACGGAGTGGATGCCCTCGCGCTTGAGGCAGTTGTACGACCGAACGGTGAGCTCCAGCTCCTCGATCGGCAGCGCCAGGTCGGCGGCCAGGGCGGCGTCCGTCGGGGACGGGCCCATGTCGATGCCCTCGGCGTCGATGTTGAGCTCGCGGGCCAGACCGAACAGCTCGACCAGGGTCTTGCCGGCGGACGCCATGGCGTCGCGCGGGCGCATGGCCTGCTTGGTCTCGACGTCGACGATCAGCTTGTCGAAGTCGGTGCGCTGCTCGACTCGGGTCGCCTCGACCTTGTAGGTGACCTTGAGGACCGGGCTGTAGATGGAGTCGACCGGGATGCGGCCGATCTCCTGGCCCAGCTGCTTGTTCTGGACGGCGGAGACGTAGCCGCGACCGCGCTCGACGGTCAGCTCCATCTCCAGCTTGCCCTTGCCGTTGAGCGTGGCGAGGACCAGGTCCGGGTTGTGCACCTCGACACCGGCCGGGGGCGCGATGTCGGCAGCGGTGACCAGGCCGGGACCCTGCTTGCGCAGGTACATCACGACCGGCTCGTCGTGCTCCGAGGAGACGACCAGCTGCTTGATGTTGAGGATGATGTCCGTGACGTCTTCCTTGACGCCCGGCACGGTGGTGAACTCGTGCAGGACGCCGTCCACGCGGATGCTGGTGACAGCGGCACCCGGGATGGAGGACAGGAGGGTACGGCGCAGGGAGTTGCCGAGGGTGTAGCCGAAGCCCGGCTCCAGCGGCTCGATCACGAACCGCGAGCGGTACTCGTCGACGACCTCTTCGGTCAGCGAAGGACGCTGAGCGATAAGCATGTCTTTTCCTTCAGTCGTGGACGCCCACTATTTGACGCCCGACGGGTAAAGCCAGGTACAGCAAGGGTACGGGCGGTACGGCCCCCCGAAGGGGTACGTACCGCCCGGACACTCAAAGACGCACGGGCGTCGCTGCGTCAGACGCGGCGGCGCTTCGGCGGGCGGCAGCCGTTGTGCGGGGTGGGGGTGACGTCCTGGATCGAGCCGACCTCGAGGCCGGTGGCCTGGAGGGAGCGGATCGCGGTCTCACGGCCGGAGCCGGGACCCTTGACGAAGACGTCGACCTTGCGCATGCCGTGCTCCTGCGCGCGGCGGGCGGCCGACTCGGCGGCCATCTGCGCGGCGAAGGGGGTGGACTTGCGCGAGCCCTTGAAGCCGACGTGGCCGGCGGAGGCCCAGGAGATCACGTTGCCGGACGGGTCCGTGATCGAGACGATGGTGTTGTTGAACGTGCTCTTGATGTGGGCGTGCCCGTGAGCGACGTTCTTCTTTTCCTTGCGGCGCACCTTCTTGGCAGCGCCCTGACGACCCTTGGGGGGCATCTCTTACTCCTACGGGAGGTGGTCGGTCCTACAGCGCAAGACCGCTGAACAGGACTACTTCTTGCCCGGCTTCTTCTTACCGGCGATCGCGCGACGCGGGCCCTTGCGGGTACGCGCGTTCGTGCTGGTGCGCTGACCGTGCACCGGCAGGCCACGACGGTGGCGGATGCCCTGGTAGCACTGGATCTCGATCTTGCGGCGGATGTCGCCCTGGATCTCGCGGCGGAGGTCACCCTCGGTACGGAGGTTGGCGTCCACGTACTCGCGGATCTTGACGAGGTCCTCTTCGGCCAGGTCACGAACGCGGGTGTTCGGGTTCACGCCGGTGGAGGCGAGGATCTCCTTGGACCGGGTGCGCCCGATACCGAAGACGTAGGTGAGTGCGATCTCCACACGCTTTTCGCGCGGGATGTCAACACCGGAAACGCGTGCCATTCAATGGCTCCTGTGTGTTCGGGGGTCTGCAACAGAACCGCTCCCGACCGCCGACCACCCTTGTGGGCAGTGGTACGTCCGGGTCCCCGGCCCCCGCCGGAGGTGCCGCCGGCCCCTGAGGGCTGGGCGGGTTCTGCTTATGTACGTTTTCTTACGTCGCGCGAAGAACTGCGTAGTGCAGGTCGGTCGGCGTGCGTCAGCCCTGGCGCTGCTTGTGGCGCAGGTTGTCGCAGATGACCATGACCCGACCGTGACGGCGGATCACCTTGCACTTGTCGCAGATCTTCTTGACGCTCGGCTTGACCTTCATGTTGGTGAGGTTCTCCGGGTCAGTGCCACCACCCGCACCGGGACGGATGCCCAGGCAGGAGTGAGGACAAGATCTACTTGTATCGGTAGACGATCCGGCCACGCGTCAGGTCGTACGGAGACAGCTCCACAACGACCCGGTCATCGGGAAGGATGCGGATGTAGTGCATACGCATCTTGCCGCTGATGTGCGCGAGGACCTTGTGACCGTTCTGGAGTTCCACCTTGAACATGGCGTTCGGGAGGGACTCGATCACGGTGCCCTCGATCTCGATGGCACCTTGCTTCTTGGCCACGCTTCGCCTTTCGAATCGGCTACCTTGATCGGCTCCGCACCCCATGCAGGGCATGGAAATGCACGTGAGCCGACGAGTCAGTCTACGTCAGGGCACCCAGAAAGACGAATCCGGAAAGTTTGCCCACGAGTCTAGATCATTAAGCGGGGACTACCCGAGGGGGTCCGGGGCCGTCGTGACCCCGTACTCGGCCAGCTTCGCCTTGCCGCAGTCCGGGCTGGTCAGGACGATCGGACCGGCCTCGGTCAGGGCGACCGAGTGCTCCCAGTGCGAGGACCAGGTGCCGTCCGTGGTGATGACCGTCCAGTCGTCCGCCAGTACCTCCGTCTGGGCGGTGCCCAGGGAGACCATCGGCTCGATCGCCAGGCACAGGCCCGGCACCAGCTTGATGCCCTTGCCCCGCTTGCGCGAGACGTAGTTCAGCAGGTGCGGGTCCATGTGCATCTCGGAACCGATGCCGTGGCCGCCGTAGTCCTCGATGATCCCGAACTTGCCCAGGCTGTGCTCACCGGTCGACGGCCGCGGCTGGCGCTTGATGTAGCCCTCGATCGCCTTCGAGATGTCCACCAGGCGGTTGCCGGCCTTCATGGCCGCGATGCCGGCCCACATCGACTCCTCGGTGACGCGGGACAGCTCGACCAGCTCCGGAGCGTGACCCGTGCCCACGAAGGCCGTGTACGCCGCGTCGCCGTGCCAGCCGTCCACGATCGCGCCGGCGTCGATGGAGATGACGTCGCCGTCCTTCAGGACCGTCTTGTCGTCCGGGATGCCGTGGACGACGACCTCGTTCACCGAGGTGCAGATGGTCGCGGGGAAACCGCCGTACCCGAGGAAGTTCGACTTCGCGCCGGCGTCGGCGATCACCTTCCGGGCCACCATGTCCAGGTCCCGCGTCGTGGCGCCCGGCACGGCCGCCTCACGGGTCGCCGCGTGGATCGCGGCGACGACCAGCCCTGCCTCCCGCATCTTCGCGATCTGCTCGGGGGTCTTCAGCTGAACCATGAACGGGGACCTTCCACCTTCGAAAACGGGTCTTCATCAACAGTAAGGCCGCGATGCCCGAGGGACACCGCGGCCGTACTGTCGGTCACGAACTGGAGTGACTACTTCTTGAGGGCGTCCATGGCCCGCTTGGTGATCTCGTGCACCTCACCGAGGGCGGAGATGGTCACCAGCAGACCCTGGGCCTTGTAGTAGTCGATGATCGGCTCGGTCTGCGTGTGGTAGACCTCAAGCCGGTTGCGGACCGTGGCCTCGGAGTCGTCGTCGCGCTGGTACAGCTCGCCCCCGCACTTGTCGCAGACGCCCTCGACCTTCGGCGCCGCGTAGATCACGTGGAAGACGTGCGAGGAGTCCTTGCGGCAGATGCGCCGGCCGGCGATCCGCTTGACGACCTCGTCCTCCTCGACCTCCAGGTCGAGGACAGCGTCGAGCTTCATGCCCGCTTCCACGAGCATCGCGTCGAGCGCCTCGGCCTGGGCGACGTTGCGCGGGAAGCCGTCGAGCAGGAAGCCGCCCTTGGCGTCCGGCTGCTGCATCCGGTCCTTGGCCATGCCGATGGTGATCTCGTCCGGGACGAGCTCGCCGGCGTCCATGTACGCCTTCGCGCGGCGGCCCAGCTCGGTGCCCTGGCTGATGTTGGCGCGGAAGAGGTCGCCCGTGGAGATGTGCGGGATCGACAGGTTCTTGGCGAGGAACGCGGCCTGCGTTCCCTTGCCCGCCCCGGGGGGTCCGACGAGGACGATTCGCATCAGCGGAGGAACCCTTCGTAGTTGCGCTGCTGGAGCTGGCTCTCGATCTGCTTCACGGTTTCCAGACCCACACCCACGATGATGAGGATGCTCGTCCCGCCGAACGGGAAGTTCTGGTTCGCTCCGAAGCCCGCCAACGCCATTGTCGGCACGAGAGCGATCAGACCCAGGTACAGCGACCCCGGCCAAGTGATCCGGTTGAGTACGTAGCTCAGGTACTCGGCGGTAGGCCGGCCGGCGCGGATGCCCGGGATGAACCCACCATACTTCTTCATGTTGTCCGCAACTTCCTCGGGGTTGAACGAGATCGCCACGTAGAAGAACGCGAAGAAAACGATCAGGAGGAAGTAGGCGGCGATGTAGTACGGGTGGTCGCCCTTGACGAAGTGCTTCTGGATCCAGGTCGCCCAGCCCGCCGTCGAGCCGCTGAACTGCACGATCAGCGCGGGGATGTACAGCAGCGACGAGGCGAAGATGACCGGGATGACACCGGCCTGGTTCACCTTGAGCGGGATGTAGGTGGACGTACCGCCGTAGGCCCGGCGGCCGATCATGCGCTTCGCGTACTGGACCGGGATCCGGCGCTGCGCCTGTTCGACGAAGACCACCAGGGCCACCATCGCGAGACCCACGAGGATGACGACCGCGAACTCCACCCAGCCATCAGCGATCTTGCCCTGGAGCTTGATGGTCCACAGGGCGCCGACGAAGCCGGCCGCGATCGAGATGAACATCAGGATGGACATGCCGTTGCCGATGCCGCGGTCGGTGATCAGCTCACCGAGCCACATGACGACACAGGTACCGGCGGTCATGGTGATCACCATCGTGATGGTGGTGAAGATCGAGTGGTTCGGGACGATCTCGCGAGCGACCGGGCAGGTGCCGAAGAGGGCGCCGGTACGCGCGGTGGCGACCAGGCCGGTGCCCTGGAGGATCGCGAGCGCGACCGTCAGATAGCGCGTGTACTGAGTGATCTTCGCCGTGCCGGACTGGCCCTCTTTCTTGAGGTTCTCCAGCTTCGGGATGACCACGGTCAGCAGCTGCAGGATGATGCTCGCCGTGATGTAGGGCATGATGCCGAGCGCGAAGATCGTGATCTGCAGCAGCGCACCGCCGCTGAACATGTTGACCAGACCGAAGAGGCTGTTGCTGCTCCCCATCTGGTCCACGCAGATCTGGACGTTCTTGTAGCTCACGCCGGGTACCGGGATGTGGGACCCGAGCCGATACAGCACGATGATGCCGAGTGTGAAGAGCAGCTTCTTGCGCAGGTCGGGCGTCTTGAACGCCCGGGCGAACGCGGTGAGCACGGTGCCTCCTGCGACCCCCGCGCTACTGCGTCAGAGGTGACGGTCTGAAGGATCGACGAATACGTACAAGCAAAGGTGCACGCCACCTTACCGGCGAGTGCACCCCCCGTGGAACGACCAACCGGGGATGCCCCATATGTGAGGCATCCCCGGTCGGGTTTCTAGCTATTTGTCACAAGAGTTTCGTCTTAGACGAGCTCGGTGACGGTGCCGCCGGCGGCGGCAATCTTCTCCTTGGCGGAGGCGGAGACGGCGTCAACCGCAACCGTCAGCGCCACGGAGATCTCGCCCTGGCCCAGGACCTTGACGAGGCTGTTCTTGCGAACCGCGCCCTTGGCGACCAGGTCGGCCACCGTGACCTCTCCACCCTCGGGGTAGAGGGCACCGAGCTTGTCCAGGTTGACGACCTGGAACTCGGTGCGGAACGGGTTCTTGAAGCCCTTCAGCTTCGGCAGGCGCATGTGGAGGGGCATCTGCCCACCCTCGAAGCGCTGCGGAACCTGGTAGCGGGCCTTCGTACCCTTGGTACCACGACCAGCCGTCTTACCCTTCGACGCCTCACCGCGACCCACACGGGTCTTCGCGGTCTTGGCACCGGGGGCCGGACGGAGGTTGTGAGCCTTCAGCGGGCTGTTCTCAGCCATGATTAGTCAACCTCCTCAACCGTCACGAGGTGGCGGACGGTGTGCACCATGCCGCGGAACTCGGGGCGGTCCTCCTTGACGACCACGTCGTTCAGGCGCTTGAGCCCGAGCGAACGGAGGGTGTCGCGGTGGTTCTGCTTGCTGCCGATGTACGACTTCGTCTGCGTGATCTTGAGGCGGGCCATCAGACACCCGCCCCAGCGCGCGCACGAAGCAGGGCCGCGGGGGCGACGTCCTCGAGCGGCAGACCACGGCGAGCCGCGATCTCCTCGGGACGCTGCAGGCCCTTCAGGGCCTCCACGGTCGCGTGCACGATGTTGATCGCGTTGTCGGAGCCGAGCGACTTCGACAGGATGTCGTGAACGCCGGCGCACTCCAGAACGGCGCGCACCGGGCCACCGGCGATAACACCGGTACCGGGGGAAGCAGGCTTCAGCAGGACAACGCCGGCCGCCTTCTCGCCCTGGATCGGGTGCGGGATGGTGCCCTGGATGCGGGGAACCTTGAAGAAGTTCTTCTTGGCTTCCTCGACGCCCTTGGCGATGGCCGCGGGAACTTCCTTGGCCTTGCCGTAACCGACACCTACGGTGCCGTCACCGTCACCCACCACGACGAGCGCGGTGAAGCTGAAGCGACGACCACCCTTGACAACCTTGGCGACACGGTTGATCGCGACAACGCGCTCAACGTAAGCGGTCTTCTCGGCGGCAGCGCCACCGTCGCGACCCTTCCGGTCCCGCCGCTCGCCGCCACCGGCACCGCTGCCGCGGCGCTGGGGTCCAGCCATTGGATTACCTCTCTCTGTTACGTCCGTGAGTCCCGGAACCGGGGCTTAGAACTTCAGCCCGGCTTCGCGGGCGGCGTCAGCCAGAGCGGCAATGCGCCCGGCGTATCGGTTGCCACCGCGGTCAAAGACGACGGTCTCGACACCCGCGGCCTTGGCACGCTCGGCGACGAGCGCGCCGACGGCCTGGGCCTGGGAGCTCTTGTCGCCCTCGCCACCGCGGATCGAAGCGTCCAGGGTCGACGCCGACGCAAGGGTGTGACCCTTGAGGTCGTCGATGACCTGAGCAACGATGTTGCGGTTCGAACGCGTCACGACGAGGCGCGGACGCTCCGCCGTACCCGAGACGTTCTTGCGGATGCGGATGTGGCGGCGAGCCTTGGCAGCGCGCTTGTACGCGTCGCCCTTGGCGATCTTCACACCGTATGCCATGGCTACTTACCAGCCTTTCCGACCTTGCGGCGGATGACCTCGCCGGCGTACTTGACACCCTTGGCCTTGTACGGGTCGGGCTTCCGCAGCTTGCGGATGTTGGCGGCGACCTCGCCGACCTTCTGCTTGTCGATGCCCTCGACCGAGAACTTGGTCGGGGACTCGACCTTGAACGAGATGCCGTCGGGCGCCGTGACCAGGATCGGGTGGCTGTAGCCGAGCTGGAACTCCAGGTCGGAGCCCTTCGCGGCCACGCGGTAACCGACACCGCTGATCTCGAGGGCCTTGGCGTATCCCTGGGTCACGCCGGTGATCATGTTCGCCACCAGCGTGCGGGACAGGCCGTGCAGGGCCTTGTTCTGACGCTCGTCGTTCGGGCGGGTGACGTTCAGAACGCCGTCCTCACCCTTGACGATCTCGATCGGCGCGGCGACGGTGTGGGTGAGCAGACCCTTGGGGCCCTTCACCGCAACCGTGCGGCCATCGATGGTGACGTCCACACCGGCGGGAACCTGGATGGGGAGCTTGCCGATTCGCGACATTGCTTTTCCTCCGTTCCCGACTACCAGACGTAGGCGAGGACTTCCCCACCTACGCCCTTCTTGCCTGCCTGCTGGCCGGTCAGGAGACCGTGCGACGTGGAGATGATCGCCACGCCCAGGCCACCGAGGACCTTCGGCAGGTTGGTGGACTTCGCGTACACGCGCAGACCGGGCTTCGAGATCCGCTTGATGCCCGCGATGGAGCGCTCACGGTTCGGCCCGAACTTCAGCTCGAGGACGAGGTTCTTGCCGACCTCGGCGTCCTCGACCTTCCAGCCGGTGATGAAACCCTCCTGCTTGAGGATCTCCGCGATGTGCGACTTGATCTTGCTGTGCGGCATCACGACGGTGTCGTGGTACGCCGAGTTAGCGTTACGCAGACGCGTGAGCATGTCTGCGATCGGGTCAGTCATGGTCATGAAGTGGCCTTCGGCCTCTCTCGCCGGGGTTTCCTGTATGCGCCATCCCTCTCCCCGCTCAGAGGCGGGACGGGTGCGGTGCGGGGACCTACGGCGTAGTAAGTCGTTATGGGCGGCGGACGCCCAACCACACAAGCCTAAGGCATGCGCGGCCGGGCATCCGCCGACCAGATGCTTACCGAGAGTCTCTGGAACTTCCCCAAGTCCTTACGGACCGGGAGGAGTTACCAGGAGCTCTTGGTCACGCCCGGCAGCTCGCCACGGTGAGCCATCTCACGAAGGCACACGCGGCACAGGCCGAACTTGCGGTACACGGAGTGGGGGCGACCGCAGCGCTGGCAGCGGGTGTACGCACGCACACCGAACTTGGGCTTGCGGGCAGCCTTCGCGATGAGAGCCTTCTTCGCCATCTCGCTTACGCCTCCTTGAAGGGGAAGCCGAGGTGACGAAGGAGCGCGCGGCCCTCGTCGTCGTTGGTCGCCGTGGTGACCACGGTGATGTCCATACCCCGGGTACGGTCGATCTTGTCCTGGTCGATCTCGTGGAACATGACCTGCTCCGTGAGACCGAAGGTGTAGTTGCCACGGCCGTCGAACTGCTTCGGCGACAGACCGCGGAAGTCACGGATACGCGGCAGCGCGAGCGACAGCGTACGGTCCAGGAACTCCCACATGCGGTCACCACGGAGGGTGACGTGGCAGCCGATCGGCTGACCCTCGCGCAGCTTGAACTGCGCGATGGACTTGCGGGCCTTCGTGACGGCCGGCTTCTGGCCGGTGATCGTCGTCAGGTCGCGGATGGCACCGTCGATCAGCTTCGAGTCACGGGCGGCGTCGCCGACACCCATGTTCACGACGATCTTGACGAGGCCGGGGATCTGCATGACGTTCTCGTAGGAGAACTCCTCACGCAGCTTGCCCGCGATGTCCTCGCGGTACTTCGTCTTCAGACGCGGAGTGGTAGCCATCAGATGTCCTCACCCGTGCGCTTGGCAACGCGGATCTTGTTGCCCTCGTCGTCGAAGCGGAAACCGACGCGGGTGACGACCTTCTTGCCGTCCTTCTCCACAACCAGCTGAACGTTGCTGACGTGGACCGGGGCCTCGGTGATCACGATGCCACCGGCCTGGTTCTGGCCAGCCTTGGTGTGCTTCTTGACCCGGTTGACACCCTCGACGAGGACGCGGGACTCGGTCGGGAAGGCCGCGATGACCTTGCCCTGCTTGCCCTTGTCCTTACCGGTGATGACCTGGACCAGGTCGCCCTTCTTGATCTTCATGCTTACAGCACCTCCGGCGCGAGCGAGATGATCTTCATGAACTTCTTCTCGCGCAGCTCACGGCCCACGGGGCCGAAGATACGGGTGCCGCGAGGGTCGCCGTCGTTCTTCAGAATGACGGCGGCGTTCTCGTCGAAGCGGATGTACGAGCCGTCCTGGCGGCGGCGCTCCTTGACGGTGCGAACGATGACCGCCTTGACGACGTCACCCTTCTTCACGTTGCCACCGGGGATCGCATCCTTGACGGTGGCGACGATGACGTCACCGATGCCCGCGTAGCGGCGACCGGAGCCACCGAGAACACGGATGCAAAGGATCTCCTTGGCACCAGTGTTGTCGGCGACACGCAGTCGCGACTCCTGCTGGATCACGTCTATCTCCTGTTTGTCTGCCGGTTCCCGGCCGGGGCTTCACAGAAGCCCCGGCCGAGCCTGGCGGAACGAACCTGAAGGGTTACCCCTTCAAGTGATTACTTGGCCTTCTCGAGGATCTCGACGATGCGCCAGCGCTTGGTCGCCGACAGCGGACGCGTCTCCATGATGAGGACGCGGTCGCCGACGCCGGCAGCGTTCTGCTCGTCGTGCGCCTTGAGCTTGTTCGTACGGCGGATGACCTTGCCGTACAGCGCGTGCTTCACACGGTCCTCGACGGCGACGACGACGGTCTTGTCCATCTTGTCGCTGACGACCAGACCCTCACGGGTCTTGCGGAAACCGCGCTCGGTCTTCTCAGTCACGTTGTTCTCGCTCATCAGGCGTTCTCCACCGTCTCGATACCGAGCTCACGCTCGTGCATCAGGGTGTAGATGCGAGCGATGTCCTTACGGACGGACTTGAGCCGGCCGTTGTTCTCCAGCTGGCCGGTGGCCGCCTGGAAACGGAGCTTGAACAGCTCCTCCTTGGCCTCGCGCAGCTTGGCAACGAGCTCCTCGTTGCCGAGCTCGCGGAGCTCGGACGCCTTGGTTCCCGTCGCCATCACGACTCACCTGCCTCGCGCTTGACGATGCGGCACTTCATCGGCAGCTTGTGGGCCGCACGAGTGAGAGCCTCACGCGCAATCTTTTCGTTCGGGTAGGACAGCTCGAACATGACCCGGCCCGGGTGCACGTTCGCGATCCACCACTCCGGGGAACCCTTACCGGAACCCATGCGGGTCTCGGCAGGCTTCTTCGTCAGCGGGCGGTCCGGGTAGATGTTGATCCAGACCTTGCCGCCACGCTTGATGTGGCGGGTCATCGCGATACGAGCCGCCTCGATCTGGCGGTTCGTCACGTAGGCGGGGGTGAGCGCCTGGATGCCGTACTCGCCGAACGAGACCTCAGTACCGCCCTTGGCCATACCGCTGCGCTTCGGGTGGTGCTGCTTGCGGTGCTTGACCCTACGAGGGATCAGCATGTCGGTCAGGCCTCCGTTCCGGTGCTCTCAGCCGGAGCGGCGGCGGGGGCGTCGGCCTTGGGGGCCTCGGCACCAGCAGCCTGCTGCGGCTTGCGGCCACCACGGCCGCCGCGCTCGCCACCACGGCCACCACGGCCGGCGGGACGGTCGCCAGCGCCGGCACCACGGGCCGGGCGGTTACCCGCACGGGCCGCGGCGTTCTCGGCGCGAACCTCGGCGATGTTCTTGACGTCGCCCTTGTAGATCCAGACCTTCACGCCGATACGGCCGAAGGTGGTCTTGGCCTCGAAGAAGCCGTAGTCCACGTTCGCGCGCAGCGTGTGCAGCGGCACACGACCCTCGCGGTAGAACTCGGAGCGGGACATCTCGGCGCCGCCGAGACGGCCACCGCACTGGATCTTGATGCCCTTGGCGCCGGCCTTCATGGTGCCCTGCATGCTCTTGCGCATGGCACGACGGAAGGAGACGCGGGAGGAGAGCTGCTCGGCAACGGCCTGGGCAACGAGCTGAGCGTCGAGCTCGGGGTTCTTGACCTCGAGGATGTTCAGCTGGACCTGCTTGCCCGTGAGCTTCTCGAGGTCACCGCGGATGCGGTCGGCCTCGGCGCCACGGCGGCCGATGACGATGCCGGGACGGGCGGTGTGGATGTCCACACGCACGCGGTCACGGGTGCGCTCGATCTCAACCTTCGAGATGCCGGCGCGCTCCATGCCGGACGTCATCATCCGACGGATGGCGACGTCTTCCTTGACGTAGTCCTTGTACAGCTTGTCGGCGTACCAGCGGGACTTGAAGTCCGTGGTGATGCCGAGTCGGAACCCGTGCGGGTTTACCTTCTGGCCCATTACCGGGAACCTTCCTTGCTGCTGACGACCACGGTGATGTGGCTGGTCCGCTTGCGGATCCGGTAGGCACGGCCCTGGGCACGCGGACGGAACCGCTTCAGGGTCGGGCCCTCGTCCACGTACGCCTCGCTGATGACCAGCGTGGAGGCGTCCGGGTGGTTGTAGTTGTGCGCGGCGTTGGCAATGGCGCTGTCCAGCACCTTGCCGACCGGCACGCTCGCGGCCTGCGGGGCGAAACGCAGGACCGCCTGAGCCTCCGTGGCATCCATGCCACGGATGAGGTCCACCACTCGGCGGGCCTTCATGGGCGTGACGCGGATGTACCGCGCCTGGGCCCTGGCTTCCATGGTTGTCCCTTCGGTGTTAGTCATAGTCGTAACCACCCCGCGATTAGCGGCGCTTCGACTTCCGGTCGTCCTTGACGTGGCCGCGGAAGGTGCGAGTCGGCGAGAACTCGCCGAGCTTGTGGCCGACCATCGACTCGGTGACGAACACCGGGACGTGGGTCTTGCCGTTGTGCACCGCGATCGTGTGACCCAGCATGCTGGGGATGATCATCGAGCGACGGGACCAGGTCTTGATGACGTTCTTGGTGCCGGCTTCGTTCTGGGCGTCCACCTTCTTTACGAGGTGGTCGTCGACGAAGGGCCCCTTCTTGAGACTGCGCGGCATCTAAACCCGCTCCTAGCGCTTCTTGTTCGTCTTGCGGCGGCGGACGATGTACTTGCTCGAAGCCTTCTTCGGCGAGCGAGTACGACCCTCCTTCTGACCCCACGGGGAGACCGGGTGGCGACCACCGCTGGTCTTGCCCTCACCACCACCGTGCGGGTGGTCAACCGGGTTCATCGCGACACCGCGGACGGTCGGGCGAACGCCCTTCCAGCGCATGCGGCCGGCCTTGCCCCAGTTGATGTTCGACTGCTCGGCGTTGCCGACCTCGCCGACGGTGGCGCGGCAGCGCGCGTCGACGAGACGGATCTCACCGGACGGCATGCGGAGGTGGGCCATCACGCCCTCCTTCGCGAGCAGCTGCACGGAGGCACCAGCGGAGCGGGCGAACTTCGCGCCGCCACCGGGACGGAGCTCGATCGCGTGGATCGTGGTACCGACCGGGATGTTGCGGAGCGCGAGGTTGTTGCCCGGCTTGATGTCGGCCGTGGGGCCGTTCTCGATCCGGTCACCCTGCTGCAGACCGCGCGGCGCGATGATGTAGCGCTTCTCGCCGTCGGCGTAGTGCAGCAGCGCGATGCGCGCGGTGCGGTTGGGGTCGTACTCGATGTGCGCGACCTTGGCCGGCACGCCGTCCTTGTCGTGACGACGGAAGTCGATCACTCGGTAGGCGCGCTTGTGTCCGCCACCCTGGTGGCGAACGGTGATCCGGCCGGTGTTGTTACGGCCGCCCTTGCTGTGCAGAGGGCGAACCAGCGACTTCTCCGGCGTGGACCGCGTGATCTCGACAAAGTCGGCGACGCTGGAGCCACGACGGCCCGGGGTCGTCGGCTTGTACTTGCGGATACCCATTTCTCAGTCCTCGTCCGATTCCGGACGACTAGACCTCCGTTAGGAGGCCTGGCCGCCGAAGATGTCGATACGGTTGCCCTCGGCAAGGGTCACGATGGCGCGCTTGGTGTTGGCGCGCTTGCCGAAACCGGTCTTGGTGCGCTTGCGCTTACCCTGACGGTTGATCGTGTTGACCCCGGTGACCTTGACCGAGAAGACCGCCTCGACGGCCTGCTTGATCTGGGTCTTGTTGGCGCCGGGCGCGACGATGAACGTGTACTTGTTCTCGTCCAGCAGCGCGTAGCTCTTCTCCGAGACGACCGGCTTGATCAGCAGGTCGCGCGGGTCGGTGAAGGTCTTGCTGGTAACGGTCGCCTCAGACATCAGGCCTCGTTCCCTTCGGTCTCATCGGCCTTGGGGCCAGACACGAAGGACTCGAGCGCGGCCTGGGTGAAGACCACGTCGTCAGAGACGATCACGTCGTACGTGTTCAGCTGGCCCGGCTCCAGGATGTGAACCTGGGGCAGGTTGCGGGCGGACAGCCACGCCAGCTCGTCAGAGCGCTCGGCGACCAGGAGCAGGTTCTTGCGCTCCGAGATCTTGCCGAACAGCGTCTTGGCGGCCTTCGTGGAGGCGGCACCCTCGACCACGCCGGTGACGACGTGGATGCGGGAGTGACGCGCACGGTCCGAGAGGGCACCGCGGAGGGCGGCGGCCTTCATCTTCTTGGGGGTCCGCTGCGAGTAGTCACGCGGCTGCGGGCCGTGGACGACGCCACCGCCGGCGAACTGCGGAGCGCGGGTCGAACCCTGACGGGCGCGGCCGGTGCCCTTCTGGCGGTAAGGCTTCTTGCCACCACCACGGACTTCGCCACGGGTCTTGGTCTTGTGCGTGCCCTGACGGGCAGCTGCCAGCTGGGCGACGACGACCTGGTGGATCAGCGGAACGCTGGTCTTCGCGTCGAAGATCTCCGCGGGGAGCTCGACGGTACCGGCCTTGTCGCCTGCCGGCGAAAGGATGTCAATGGTGCTCATTACCTCAAGCCCCCTTGGCCGCGGTACGGACCAGGACGAGGCCGCCGTTCGGACCGGGGACCGCGCCCTTGATGAGGAGCAGACCCTTCTCCGCGTCAACCGCGTGGATGGTCAGGTTCTGGGTGGTGACGCGCTCGTTACCCATGCGACCGGCCATGCGCATGCCCTTGAAGACACGCCCAGGGGTGGCGCAGCCACCGATCGAACCGGGGGAGCGGTGCTTGCGCTGCACACCGTGACCGGCGCCGAGGCCCCGGAAGTTGTGCCGCTTCATGACACCGGCGAAGCCCTTGCCCTTGCTGTTGCCCGTGACGTCAACCTTGACGCCGGACTCGAAGATCTCAGCGGTGATCTCCTGGCCGAGCGTGTACTCGCTGGCGTCGGAGGTGCGGAGCTCCACCAGGTGGCGGCGGGGGGTCACGTCGGCCTTGGCGAAGTGGCCCTTGAGGGGCTTGTTCACCTTGCGCGGGTCGATCTCGCCGAAGGCGATCTGGACCGACTCGTAGCCGTCGGTGTCGTTGGTACGGACCTGGGTCACGACGCAGGGTCCGGCCTTGACGACGGTCACCGGGACGACACGGTTGTTCTCGTCCCAGACCTGGGTCATGCCGAGCTTCTCGCCCAGGACGCCCTTGATCTGCTTTGCCATCTTCTCGACGCCTCTCAGAGCTTGATCTCGATGTCAACGCCGGCCGGAAGGTCCAGGCGCATCAGCGAGTCAACGGTCTTGGGCGTCGGGTCGAGGATGTCGATCAGGCGCTTGTGCGTGCGCATCTCGAAGTGCTCGCGCGAGTCCTTGTACTTGTGCGGCGACTTGATGACGCAGTACACGTTCTTCTCAGTGGGCAGCGGCACCGGGCCCGCGACCGACGCACCAGTGCGCGTCACCGTCTCGACGATCTTCTTCGCCGAGGAGTCGATGACCTCGTGGTCGTAGGCCTTGAGCCGGATGCGGATCTTCTGTCCCGCCATGGCTACTCCGTAGTCCTGTCTGTGTGTGGAACGCTCTGGCTCCCGGGAGGCTGCGGAACGGGTTCCGCGGCTTCTCTCCGACCCACGCGGTCGGGCGTGTCGCACACCCTCTACAGAAAATTCCCATACGGAAATTCCCTCGTCCAAGGGGATGCGGTCCTGACCGCGTATCGGGGGAGAAACACCCACCGGGTGCCTGGTGGGCACCGTGCTGACACTTCCCAGAAGATTCCCGTACGTCCGCCCTCATTGCTGCCCCGAAAGGCAGATTAAGGACGACGAGTACTGTGGGACTCGCTTCCGGTCCTCCCGGCGGGAGGCGCACAGCATCGGCACTCAACCGAGCAACTTGAGTAGTCTGCCATACGAGACACGTACCTGGCCAATCGGGCCGAAGAGAATACCCCGCCGCGCGGACACGTCAAACCGCGCCACGCGACGGGGATCCCTGGTCAGGACCTCGTCACGGTCCCGCACCCATCGCCCTGAATGTCCCCGCTGCGGTCGTACGGATCCGTGGCCGGCCCGGAGGGCTGGGTTCCGCCGGGTCGGTCCTGCGGGAAGTCCGGGTGCAGGAACCCGCCGGTCGGCTCGCACCGCACGTTCGACCACTCCGCCTTGTACGTGTGCAGCTGCAGCCGCCCCGCCGTGGCCCGCCAGCGCGCCGGGTCCAGCACCGAGAAGGTGATCTGCCGGCGCACGATCGTCCGCTGCACGCTCCGGTCCGCCCTCGCCATCGGGTGCACGAAGGTGTAGTCGGTCACCACCAGCAGCTCACCGGGGTCACCCGCCTCCGCGCGCATGCTGCCGCGCACCTTGACCACGTGCCCCACCGGCTGGACCTCGGCCGGGTCGAAGCGGGTGAACAGGATGGCGGGGCTGTTCTCGCCGCCGCCGGGCTGCGTCAGCGAGCGCTCCAGGCGCTCGGGAACCTCGGGCTGCCGGGGATCGAGGAGCGCCATCGCGGCCTCCGGACGCTCCCCCCGCACGGTCCGCGGGTCCAGGTTGGCCGCGACCAGGAACCGCTTGGCCTTCGACAGGGCGTCCGCCACCGCCTCGCGGGACCAGCCGCCGGTGGCGGCCGCCTCCGGGACCTCGATGCCGGCGGCGCCGTCGGCCCACCGGGCGGCCGGCGAACCGCGGAAGGGCTCCTCCGGGGTCGGACGGTCCGGGTGGGCGGCGTCCGGGGCCGCGGTCGGGCGTACGGACTCCCCGGGCAGCGGCGGGGCCCCAGCGCCCGCCTCGCGGGCTTCCGTCTTGCCGGTCAGCCGGTCGATGAGCAGCTCCGGCCGTACGACGACCAGCGCCAGGGCCGCGATGCCCACGATCGCGGCGGTGGCCCTGAGGCCGCGCCGGCGCCGTCGGCGGTCCTCCGCCTCCTGCCAGGACGGCCCCGTGCGCCAGCCCGGCGGGTCGCCCGGCGTCCGGCGCCCCCGGCGCCCGAGGGCCCCGCGCCGCCCGGCCGCGCGGGCCCGCTCCTGCTCCTCGCGCCGCAGCCGCTCGGTGACCATCCGCGCCCGCGCCGACGGCTCCTTCGGCGCCTGCGCGCTCTCCCGCGCGATCTCCTCGCCGAACCGCTGCCACTCCTCTTCGGAGATCCCCGATCCCCCGGCGTCCTGCCGCCCCATGTCCCCACCCCGAACGTCCGTACGTCGATCCGCGCCGGAGCCTCTCACGGCCCCGTCGCCCCGTCGTTACCGGGGAGTACGACAAAGGCCCCTCCCCCACCGCCGGAGCGGTGGGAAAGGGGCCCTCGCCTCAAACATGGTGCCCGCTGGTGCGAGCTACCAGGTCAGAACACGAATTACTTCGTGATCTTGGTGACCTGGCCGGCGCCGACGGTGCGACCACCCTCACGGATGGCGAACTTCAGGCCCTCCTCCATGGCGACCGGCTGGATCAGCTGGACGGACATGTCGGTGTTGTCGCCCGGCATGACCATCTCGGTGCCCTCGGGGAGGGTCACGACGCCGGTCACGTCCGTGGTACGGAAGTAGAACTGCGGGCGGTAGTTGTTGAAGAACGGGGTGTGACGGCCACCCTCGTCCTTCGACAGGATGTACGCGGCGGCCTCGAACTCGGTGTGCGGCGTGACCGAACCGGGCTTGATGATGACCTGGCCGCGCTCGACGTCCTCGCGCTTGATGCCACGGAGGAGCAGACCGACGTTCTCGCCGGCCTGGCCCTCGTCGAGCAGCTTGCGGAACATCTCGATGCCGGTGACCGTGGTGGTGGTCTTCTCGGTCTTGATGCCGATGATGTCGACGGTCTCGTTGACCTTGAGGACACCACGCTCGATACGACCGGTGACGACGGTGCCACGACCGGTGATCGTGAAGACGTCCTCGACGGGCATGAGGAACGGCTTGTCGGTGTCACGCGGCGGGGTCGGGATCGACTCGTCGACGGCCTTCATGAGGCCGAGGAGCTTCTCGCCCCACTCCTTGTCGCCCTCGAGCGCCTTGAGCGCGGAGACCTGGACGACCGGGAGGTCGTCGCCCGGGAAGTCGTACTCGGAGAGCAGCTCACGGACCTCGAGCTCGACGAGCTCCAGGATCTCCTCGTCGTCCACCATGTCGGCCTTGTTCAGGGCGACGACGATGTACGGAACGCCGACCTGGCGGGCCAGGAGCACGTGCTCCTTGGTCTGCGGCATCGGGCCGTCGGTGGCGGCGACCACGAGGATGGCGCCGTCCATCTGCGCGGCACCGGTGATCATGTTCTTGATGTAGTCCGCGTGACCCGGGCAGTCGACGTGGGCGTAGTGACGCGCCTCGGTCTGGTACTCGACGTGCGCGATGGAGATGGTGATACCGCGCTGGCGCTCCTCAGGAGCCTTGTCGATCTGGTCGAAGGCCGAGGCCTCGTTCAGGTCCGGGTACGCGTCGTGCAGCACCTTGGTAATGGCGGCCGTGAGGGTCGTCTTACCGTGGTCAATGTGACCGATGGTGCCGATGTTGACGTGCGGCTTAGTCCGCTCGAACTTCGCCTTCGCCACGGGGGTCCTCCTGGAGAGTGGTTCTGTACGCCTTACAGATCGGCGCCAGGTGATCTTTGCTGGAAAGCCGGGTTCCCCGGGGCAACGGGAGGGTTGCTCCTGTTGCCCCAGAGGCTCCGGTGACAAGCCTAAAGCGTGTACTCGGAAGAGTTACTCGCCCTTGGCCTTCGCGATGATCTCCTCGGCGACGTTCCGGGGAACCTCGGCGTAGGAGTCGAACTGCATCGAGTAGCTGGCGCGACCCGAGGTCTTGCTGCGGAGGTCGCCGACGTAGCCGAACATCTCCGACAGGGGCACGAGGCCCTTGACGATCTTGGCTCCGTGACGGTCCTCCATGGCCTGGATCTGGCCACGGCGGGAGTTGATGTCGCCGATGACGTCACCCATGGACTCCTCCGGCGTGGTGACCTCGACGGCCATCATCGGCTCGAGGAGCACGGGAGAAGCCTTGCGCGCGGCCTCCTTGAAGGCCTGCGAACCGGCGATCTTGAAGGCGAGCTCGGAGGAGTCGACCTCGTGGTAGCCACCGTCGAGAAGCGTGACGCGGACGCCAGTCATCTCGTAGCCGGCCAGGATGCCGAACTGCATGGCTTCCTGCGCACCGGCGTCGACCGAAGGGATGTACTCCTTCGGCACGCGGCCACCGGTGACCTTGTTGACGAACTCGTACGCCGGACCATCGGCGTCCGTGATCGGCTCGATCGCGATCTGCACCTTGGCGAACTGACCGGTACCACCGGTCTGCTTCTTGTGGGTGTAGTCGTGACGCTCGACGGCCTTGCGGATCGTCTCGCGGTACGCGACCTGCGGCTTGCCGACGTTGGCGACGACCTTGAACTCGCGCTTCATACGGTCGACCAGCACCTCGAGGTGCAGCTCGCCCATACCGCCGAGGATGGTCTGGCCGGTCTCCTCGTCCGAGTGGACGTGGAACGACGGGTCCTCTTCCGCGAGGCGCTGGATGGCGACACCCAGCTTCTCCTGGTCACCCTTCGAGGCGGGCTCGATGGCGACCTGGATGACCGGAGCCGGGAAGTCCATGGACTCCAGGATCACGGGGGCCTTGTCGTCGCAAAGCGTCTCACCGGTGGTGGTCTGCTTCAGGCCCATGACGGCGACGATGTCGCCGGCGCCCACCGCGTCGATCTCCTCACGCTTGTTCGCGTGCATGCGGTAGATCTTGCCGATGCGCTCCTTCTTGCCCTTGACGGAGTTCAGCACCGCGGTGCCGGCCTCCAGGCGGCCCGAGTAAACCCGGACGAAGGTGAGCTTGCCGAGGTGCGGGTCGCTCATGATCTTGAACGCGAGCGCGGCGAGGGGCTCCTCGTCCGACGGCTTGCGCTTGACGACGACCTCGGCGTCCTTGACGTCGTGGCCCTCGATGGCCTCGATGTCGAGCGGCGACGGGAGGTAGCGCACGACGGCGTCGAGCAGGGGCTGGACGCCCTTGTTCTTGAACGCCGTACCGCAGAACACCGCGGTGATCGTGGCTTCGCCCTTGCCCTTGCCGGAGCCGAGGATGATGCGGCGCACGGCCGCGTGCAGCTGCTCTTCGGTCGGCTCTTCGCCACCGAGGTACAGCTCCATCATCTCGTCGTCGTTCTCGGCGACGGTCTCGACGAGCTTGCCGCGCCATTCCTCGGCCAGCTCGGTGTGCGTGGCCGGGATGTCGACGACGTCGTACATCTCGCCCTTGGTGGCCTCGGCGGACCACACGAGGGCCTTCATGCGGACCAGGTCGACGACGCCCTGGAAGTCGGCCTCGGCACCGATCGGGAGCTGCATGACGATCGGAACCGCACCGAGGCGGTCCTTGATCATGTCGACGCAGCGCATGAACTCGGCGCCGGTACGGTCGAGCTTGTTGACGAAGCAGATGCGCGGGACGCCGTAGCGGTCCGCCTGACGCCAAACGGTCTCGGACTGCGGCTCCACACCGGCGACACCGTCGAACACGGTGACGGCACCGTCGAGGACGCGGAGCGAACGCTCCACCTCGACCGTGAAGTCAACGTGACCCGGGGTGTCGATGATGTTGATGGTGTGGTCGACGTCCTCGAGCGGCCAGTGACAGGTCGTCGCGGCCGACGTGATCGTGATGCCGCGCTCCTGCTCCTGCTCCATCCAGTCCATCGTGGCAGCGCCGTCGTGGACCTCACCGATCTTGTAAGACACACCGGTGTAGAACAGGATGCGCTCGGTGGTGGTCGTCTTGCCCGCGTCGATGTGGGCCATGATGCCGATGTTGCGCACCTTGGCCAGGTCAAGCGAAGTGGTAGCCATAAGGCTTCGGTCTTCTCTCGGTCTCGATGTGGGGTGGGACTACCAGCGGTAGTGCGCGAAGGCCTTGTTGGACTCGGCCATCTTGTGCGTGTCCTCGCGCTTCTTGACGGCAGCGCCAAGACCGTTGGAGGCGTCGAGCAGCTCGTTCATGAGGCGCTCGGTCATGGTCTTCTCACGACGGGCGCGGGAGTAACCCACGAGCCAGCGGAGGGCCAGGGTCGACTGGCGACCCGGCTTGACCTCGACGGGGACCTGGTAGGTCGCGCCACCGACACGGCGGGACTTGACCTCGAGGGACGGCTTCACGTTCTCCAGCGCGCGCTTCAGCGTGATGACCGGGTCGTTGCCGGTCTTCTCGCGGAGGCCTTCCATGGCGCCGTAGACGATGCGCTCGGCGGTGGAGCGCTTGCCGTTCAGCAGGATCTTGTTGATGAGCGAGGTCACCAGAGGAGATGCGTAGACCGGGTCGATGATGACCGGGCGCTTCGGGGCGGGGCCCTTACGAGGCATTCTTACTTCTCCTTCTTGGCGCCGTAGCGGCTGCGGGCCTGCTTGCGGTTCTTGACAGCCTGGGTGTCAAGCGCACCGCGGATGATCTTGTAACGAACACCCGGCAGGTCCTTCACACGGCCACCACGCACGAGCACGATCGAGTGCTCCTGCAGGTTGTGTCCCTCACCCGGAATGTAAGCGGTGACCTCGATGCCGGAGGTCAGACGCACACGCGCGACCTTACGGAGCGCCGAGTTCGGCTTCTTCGGGGTGGTCGTGAACACACGCGTGCAGACGCCGCGACGCTGGGGCGAGGCCTCGAGCGCGGGGGTCTTTGTCTTCTCGACCTTGTCCTGCCGGCCCTTGCGGACCAGCTGCTGGATCGTAGGCACTACTTCTCCGGTTTCTGTGTGCCGTGTAGTGAAGCTAACCTGGAACTTTGCCGACCCACGCGGTCGGGTGTGTCGGATCCGGCGGACCTCCCCGCACATGCGGAAAGACGCGTGGATCGCGGTGGCCGTTGACGCTCGCGTGCGGTTGATGGACACGCACGGGAGCCCAGGCACACCCCAGGCACAAGGTCTGAGCGTACCCACCGCATCCACTCCGGTCAAAACATAAGCCGCCCCGCCACCGCCGCGACGACCGCACAGCTCAGGCGCCGCACGGGCGGGACGGCCCGGGAAGGGCCGGGCGCGCGGACCGCGCACCGGCGTGGTAGGGAGGGCGAACTACACTGCCCAGCGAATCCCAGCGAGTCAGTCCAAAACGTACGAGCGCCAGGAGCAGGACATTGGGGACGGTCACACCGCAGCCGACGACGGCGGAGAACCCGCCCCCCGACGGCGGCCGAACCCCCACGTCACGGCGGCGCGCCGCCCTCTCCCGGCTGTACGGGCCCCTGCTCGCCTTCCTCGTCACCTCGGGCGCCTTCTGCGCGGCCTGGGCGGCCCGGGGCACCTTCCCCTTCGGGAACAAGGGCCGGGCCATCAACGACCAGGCCAACCAGTACGTCCCGTTCCACCGCGCCCTGTGGGACCTGGTCCACGGCCAGGCCGCCGGCGACGTGCTGTTCACCTGGCGGGGAGGCTTCGGACAACAGTTCCTGTCCGACTACTACACCTACCTGGGCAACCCCTTCTCCTGGCTGGCCGTCCTCGTGCCCCGCGACCACGTCGACCTGGCCGTCTTCGTGATCACCCCGGTCACCATGGGCACCGCGGCCGCGGTGATGACGGTCTACCTGGGCAAGCTGCACCCCGGCCCGTGGTGGCAGCGCGGGGTCCTCGGCGCCTGCTACGGCCTGTGCGGCTGGGCCCTCAGCGACGCCTCGTACATCCCGATGTGGCTCTGGGGCCTGGTGGCCCTCCCGCTGCTCGGCATCGCCGTCGAGTGGTGCCTGGAGGGGCGCCGCTGGCCAGGGGTGGCGCTGCTGGTCGCCCTCGCCTGGTTCGGGAACTTCTACACCGCCATGATGGCCACGATGGCCGCCTGCGTCCTGCTGGCCGTCCGCCTGGTCACCCTGGACCTGACCGGCGCCCAGCGCCTGCGCGCCCTGTGGCGCGCGGCGACCGCCGCCGCCACCGGCATCCTGCTGACCCTCCCCCTCCTGCTGCCGTCGTTCCTGTCCAGCGGGGCGGCCCAGCCCACCAAGGCCGGAGCCTTCGACCCGGTCCGCATCGAGATCTTCCTGTCCGGCATGCTCCCGGCCACGCACCTGTGGGGCGGCCGCCCGCGCCTGTACGTGGCCTCGCTGGGCCTGATCCTGGCGGGCGGCTTCCTGCTCAACACCCGCATCGCGGCCCGCACCCGCCTGACGTGGGCGGCGGCCACCCTCCTCGTCCTGGTCTCCTTCCAGTTCCCCCCGACGCAGTACGTGTGGCACGGCCTGGCGGTGCCGAACGGCAACCCGTACCGCGAGGCGTTCGTGTTCAGCGGGATGGTCGTCGTCCTGGCCTGGCTCGCCCTGGCCAACCGCCCGCGCCCCCTCCACCTGGCCCTGTCGGCCGGCCTGCTCCTGCTGGCCACCTTCCTCCTGCGCCACACGAACGACTTCGGCGGCTGGACCTGGCCGGCCGTGCTCGCGGGCGGCGCCGCGTCCCTGCTGGCCCTGCTCCTGCTCACCCAGGCGGACCGGCACCGGGCCCTCCTCCCCCTGGCCGCCCTCCTCATGACCGGCGTGGTCTTCGCCGAATCGACCGTCGCCGCGGCCAACGCGGACGCCCGCCGCTCCCGCGAGCGCTGGGCGGCCCCCGTCCCGACCTCGAACCGCTCCATCACGAACCACTACGAAGCGGTCCGCAGCGTGGACGGCTGGCCCGCCTACCGGACGGACTCGGGCGCGCCGCAGACCTCGTACAACGACGCCCTCGCCCTGCGGGCGGAGGGCCCGCAGTACTACAGCAGCTACCTCCCGGAAGCCACCTACAAGGCCCTGGAACCGCTGGGCTACGGCTTCAAGAACGACGGCCGGACCTTCTTCGGCGCCGACAACCCGGTGCTCGACGCGATCTTCTCCATCGGCGCCCGCGTCCGCCCGGGCACGGAGCCGAACACCTGGACGGCGACGAAGCAGCCGGCCCCGCCCCTGGTCACCCTCCGCACCACCCCCTACACCTCGCCCAACCCCTCGGACTCGGTCTACGCCCACCAGGAGAACGTCCTGGGCGCGACGGTGTACGAGGTCCCGCGGACCACCCGCACGGGCACCCCCACCACCCAGACGTACGCCGCCCGGTGCACCCCCGGCTCCCAGGCCTACTGGTACTCCCCCGCCCTGTACGGCACCCTCCGCACGCCGGACTCCACCCGCCCCCTGGAGGACCGCATGACGGGCGTCGTCCCCCTGGGCCCGGTCCCCGCCTCGGGCGAGGTCACCGCGACGGTGGAGACCCGCACGGAGAACGCCACCGCCGGCCCGACCCCCATCGGCTGCCTGGACCGCACCGCCCTGGAGACCGCCGTCAGCACCCTGAATTCGACCGGCGCCACCTCGGTCCGCACCGGCGGCCACACCCTGGAGGCCACCCTCCCCCCGAACACCACCGGCACCGCCGTCCTCGCGGTGACGAACATCCCCGGCTGGCAGTGCTCGGCCCCGATCCGCGACTTCCACGGCCTCCTCTCCCTCCCGGTCACCCCGACCACCCGCACCCTCTCCTGCACCTTCACCCCCAAGGGCCTCCCCCCGGGCCTCGCAGCCGCCGCCCTGGCCCTCCTCACCCTGACCTCGGTCACGACGGCCGGTCACCTGAGGCGCCGCCGCCAAATCCGCTGATCCCCCGCCGCGCCTTCCCGGTGGCCAGTACATTGACCGCCCTGACGACGGGGGGCGCGCATGGCAGTGGAGCACGTGGCGGATGACGGAGGGCTGGACGACCGAGTCCCCTTCCTGGCCCGCCTGGAGGACGAGGACGGCGCAGCGTTACGGGCGCTGGGCCGCGAGCTGACGTTCGCGCCCCGCACACACCTCATCCACCAGAACGAGCCCGCCGCCCACGTCCTGCTGATCCTGCAGGGCTGGACGAAGGTCACCACCTCCGCCGCCAACGGCAAAGAGGCCCTGCTCGCCCTGCGCGGCCCGGGCGACATCGTCGGCGAATCCGCCGCCCTGACGGGGCGCGCCCGCTCCGCCACCGTGACCGCGCTCGAACCCGTGCGCGCCGTGGCTGTCGCCCCCGAGCGCTTCCGCTCCTTCCTCGCCCGCGTCCCCGCTGCAGCCTTCGAACTCCTGGCCCTCACGTCGGACCGCGCACGTGCCGGCGATCGGAGGCGGCTGGAGTTCGCCTCGCTGAGCGTCCGCGAGCGGCTCGCCGTGCTCCTGCAGGACCTGGCACGGACCCACGGCCGGCGCACCGAGGGAGGGATCGAGATCACCGTCCCCCTCAGCAAGCAGGAGATAGGCGGGGCCATCGGGGCGTCCCGCGAGATGGTCCAGCGCGAGCTCAAGCACCTGCGCGACCGCGGGGTCGTCATCACGGGCCGCCGCACCACGGTGATCGCGCGCCCGGACGTACTGCGCCGGATCGCGCGGGCGCAGGGCGAGAGCTGACCCGTCCCCTTCAGTGCAGGCCGTCACACTCCGGGTGTGTCATCCGCCCTCTCGGCGGCGCGCCCGCCTGCGCCAACCTCTTCTCACGAGCCGTCACCACGGGAATCCACCACGAGAGGCGATCATGACCAACCCGCTGCCCCGGAGTTTCCTCCTCGTCGACACGGAGCGGTTCAGTGACCGTGACGACGTCCAGCAGACCTACCTTCGCCGGATGCTGTACGACGTCGTGGACCGGACCCTGCTCGCCGCTGGGGTCGACGGGACGTTACGGCTGCGCGCCGACCGGGGTGACTCGGTCATGGAGCTGATCGACCCGCACGTCCCCCTGAACGTCCTGCTCCGCACCCTGCTGACGGAGGTCCCCGCCCAGCTCCGCGCGATGAACCGGCTGGCGGCCAGCTCGGCCCAGCTCCGGCTTCGGGTGGTGCTCGCGAGCGGCATGGTCATGATCGACGAACACGACGGCTGGGTGGGTACCGACCTCAACGAAGCCTGTCGGCTGCTGGACGGCGAACCGCTGCGGGCGGCGCTGCGCGAGCGGACGGATGACTACGCCCTCTGCGTATCCCCCTCGGTTCACACCGGGATCGTGCGTCACAACCATCCGGGGATCCCCGCGGAGGAGTTCCACGAGGTCACGGTGCCCAGCAAGAACGGCCCGCTCCGGGCCTGGCTGCACGGGCCCCTGCCCGCGGGATCGGGCGCCGAGCCCGCGGCGGCCCCGGCTCCGGAGGCCCCTCGGGGACCCGGAGGAGCGGGAGAGGGGGTGGAAACCGTCGGAGAGGGCCGACCGGACGTCGCCGGAATCCGCTTCCAGGGCGTCAACGACGGGATCCTCGCCGGTCACATCGAGGGCAACGCCGTCCGTGCCGGCGTGGTCCACGGCGACATCATCTTCGGTGACCGCCGGTGAGCGACCAGCCGGACCAGCCCGCGGACCCTGCCGGAGAGCCTGAGCAGGCAGCGGGGGAGGACGGGGAAGCGCCCGAACAGGAGAAGAAGACGGAGGAAGAGGCCCAGCAGCCCTGGGCCACCCGTCGTGAGCTGCACGCGCACGCACCCAAGTCGATGGCGTTCGACGGCACCAACCACGGCGTCGTGGCCGACCGGATCTTCGGCAACGTCACCACGGAGATCCACTACAGCTTCGGCGGCCTGGGCAGCGACGCCCCGGCATCGGGGGAGATCCCGCCCGCGTACCTGGACCGGCTGTCCGACGTCTTCGTCGACGAGGGGACCCGCTTCGCGCAGCTCCGCGACCGGCTCCTGAAGGAGCAGGTCCTCGTCCTCACGGGCACGCCCTTCACCGGACGCCGGGCTGCCGCCTTGATGCTCCTCCGCTCGGTGGGCGCCACCCCGGTGCACGCCCTGGACGGCACCACGACCCCGGGGAACCTCGCAGGCCTGTTGAGCCCGCCCGGCAAAGCCGGCGGCTACCTGCTGTGCGACCTGAACACCAGCCGGGACGACCCCCTGCGCGAAGCGCAGTTCAATCGCCTCCGCGACCTCCTGCACGAACGGGAGACCCACCTGGTGATCACCACGGGTGTGGGGTCGTACCTGGAGGACGCCATCCGTCCGGAGGAGTGGAAACCTCCGGGCCAGAAGGCGGTCCTGGCCGCCCGGCTCACCGTGGACGTCGGAGCCGAGGCCGCCTCCCGTTTGCTCGCCCTTCCGGCCGTCGACGAGTTCCTCGCTCGCGACCACCAACTCCGCGAGGTCGTCGGGTACGCGACCGAGTTGCGCCAGTACGCGGTGGGCCTGCGCGACGAGAGCGAGCTGGCCGACTACTCCCTGCGCGCGCTGAAGGACCAGGTGCGCGAGTGGTTCGCGGAGCCCGAGGAGATCGTCCATTTGCGGGAGAAGGCCTTCCTCATCGCCTTGGCCGCCTTCGACGGCGGCCCGTACGCCCTGACGGCAGAGCTCAGCGACCTGCTGTACTCCCAGCTCCAGCGGGTCGGCGACCCCAAGCGATACGAGGCCATCCCCGTCTTCAGCACCCACATCGGCAAACGGCTCCAGCTCGCCCGGGCGGGAACGTACCCGGAGCGCGAGGACACCGAGTGGGGCGAGGTCACCCAGCTCAAAGCAGCCTTCCGCGACGACCGGACCGCGCTCGTCCTGCTGCCGGAGGTGTGGACCGGCCATCCCGCCGCCCGGCCCGCCCTGGTGAAGTGGCTGAACGAGCTGGCGGACGACGGCCGGCCCCTGGTGCGTACCCGTGCCGCGGCCACCGCGGCCGTACTCGCGCGCACGGACCTGCCGTCCGCGATGGCCCTGATCATCGAGCCCTGGGCCCGCTCGGACAGGGCTCGGAGGCGGACGACGGCAGTCAGCGCCCTCACCCTCGCCCACCAGATCGACGCGCCGAACATCCCCCGCATCGTCGACGCCTGGAGCGCGGACGCCGACGATCCCCGCCCCTGCTGGGTCGCGGTGCGGGCCCAGGGGCTGATCGGGACCGAGCGCCCGGAGGCCGCCCTGGCCGCCCTGCGTGCGCAGGCACACCGGCAGCACGGCAAGAAGAAGCCGGACCCGCAGGTGCGCGACGAACTCCCGAAGTCCGTCGCCCTCCTCCTGCTCTCGCCCCGGGCGGACAGCGTCCTCGCCGAGCTGCTGCGGACCCTCCCCGACCACCGTTCGACCCATGAGCTCGCCGTGCGCGGCTTCCTCACCGCCTGCGGCCGACGGGACGAGGAGGCCGGACACGGCCGCCCGCTGGTCCTCGACTGGTACGCACGCGCCGACCAGGACGACACTCCGACGGCGCCCGCGATCGTGCGGCTCCTGCGCGACGCCCTCGACGACCGCGCCTATACGGAGGACGCGGAGCAGGTGCTGCGCGGCTGGATCCGGGCCGCCGACCAGGACGAGAAGACGGAATGGGCACTGGCCTCGCTGCTGACCAGGCTGGCCGCGACCCCCCGCGAGACCTCCCGCCTGGACTACCTGCTGCGCAACCCGCAGGGCGTGGACGGCGGCCCGTATCCGGAGGTCGCCACCCGCCTGCGCGTCGCGCTCACCCGCCCCACGTCCGCCTGAAGGGAAGGCCCGCACGATGTACGACTACGACCAACACGCCCAGCGGCACAGCAAGCTGACCGACCCCGTCGTCACGGTCCGCCAGATCGGGCGATTCGACTTCGGCGGCAAGGGGACGACCCGCATCGACCACGCCCTGGTCTACGCGACGCCGAAGGGCACGTACGTGCCGTACCTGCCGCCGAACCGGCCGCGCCCCAGGACCGCGCGCCTCTACACGGCCGTGTACGAAGTGGACATGGGCGCGCATCCCGTCCGAGCGGAGATCGCACTGCCCAGCGACAACGACGCCCACGAGTTCACGGCGACGGTCGAGCTCACCTGGCAGGTCGCACACCCTGCCGTGTACGTCCAGAGCGGCTGCCGTGACGTGCCCCGGCTCCTGCTCGGCGAGCTGGAACAGTCCTGCAGGCCGGTGACGCGCGGCTTCCCCATCGCCGACAGCGCGGCTGCCGAAGAGGAGCTGCTCGCCACGGTGGGCGCGGGCAAGCCGCTGGGCGAAGGCGCGGGACTACGCGTCGACTGGACGGTGCGCCTGCGCCGCGACGCCGACAACATCGAGCACCAGCGGCGGCTCCAGGCGGCCCGCCACGAGCTGGAGCTCCAGCGGTACGAGGCCCAGAAGATCGCCTTCTACCAGCAGCACTTCGCCCGGGGCGGCGTTCAGGCCTGGGCCCTGCATCTGGCCCGCCACCCCGAGGACACCCGGCTCGCGCTGGACAGCATGGAGAAGCACCAGCTCGCGCTCCTCCACTCACAGATCGACCAGGTCAAGACACTGCTGGGCCCGGACGGCGGTGAGGCCCACGAGCTGGACCGCACCCGGCAGCTCATGATCGAGCAGATCAACGAAGCCCTCGCCCCCCACCTCCCGGCCACGCTGCCCACGCCGGAGCTCCCCGAGCTGCCGCCCGGCTACGGACGCCTCCCCCACCCGCCCGTCGACCCGGAGCAGGCGCCGTGACCAAGCCCGCCGAGTCGCCCGGTCCCCCGCCCGAGTACCCGCGGTACCCGGAAGCCCCCGCGCCCGCGTACGTCCCCTCCCAGCCCCGGCCCGAACACGACGACCTCGGCTACCGCCACCCACCGGGCACCCGCGTCCACTACCGCGCCCGGCAGCGCACCGCGGACGCCACCGCCCTCGGCCGGCTCGCTCTGCACCTGCCCGGATTCCTGACGAGCCTGCTCGTCGTCCTGGGAACGACCACCCTGCTGGAGGCCTGGCTCGGGCTGCCCGCCTGGGTTCCGACCTCGCTGTGGCTCGTTTCCGGGTCCCTCACGTTCCACCGCCCCAGCGAGCGGTTCCTCGCCCGCCACCTGCTCCGGCTCCAGCACCCGCTCCCCTCCGAGCTGGCGGTGCTCGCCCCCGTGTGGCGTGAGGTCACCGCCCGCGCCGGGGTGGACGGCAACCGCTACGAGCTGTGGATCGAGGACAGCGACGACCTGAACGCCCTCGCCGCCGCCGGCCACATCGTCGCCGTCACCCGGCGCGCCCTGGAGCGTCTGCCCGAAGCCCAGCTGGCCGCGGTACTCGCCCACGAGCTGGGCCATCACACCGCCGGGCACGCGTGGACAGGGCTCCTCAGCTGGTGGTACGCGCTCCCCGGCCGGCTGGCCTGGCTCGGCCTGGCCGCGGGCACGGTGAAGCTGATACGCATCGCGAGCGGATTCTCGTACGTGGCCGCGGGCATCTTGATCGTCCTCTTCGGGTGGATCACCTTCGCCACCCTGACCCTGACCTACGGCCTGCCGCTGCTCCTGCTCGCGCTGCCCTACCTGTCCGCCGCCGTGGGACGCCGCGCCGAACTCCGAGCCGACCGGCACGCGGCCGCGCTGGGCTTCGCCCCGATGCTCTCCCGGATGCTGCACGACGTCCTGGCCGAGGAGACACCCGCCTCCGACGACGGCGGCGTCCTGTCGCGGCTGCTCTCGACCCATCCCGACCACCGCACCCGCCTCCACCACCTCCAGCGCCACCTGGAGCTCCAGGGCTAGGAACGCCGCAGGGCGGCCACCCTCTCGGGTGACCGCCCTGCGGTTACTGCTCGTGTCCGACTCAGCCGTTGTACGGGCCGTAGTCGTAGTCCTCCAGCGGGACGGCCTGGCCGGAGCCGGTGCCGAAGGGCGAGTAGTCGATGTCGTCGTAGCCGACGGCCGAGTACATCGCGGCCTTGGCCTCCTCGGTCGGCTCGACCCGGATGTTGCGGTAGCGGGACAGGCCCGTACCGGCCGGGATGAGCTTACCGATGATGACGTTCTCCTTGAGGCCGATGAGGCTGTCGGACTTGGCGTTGATCGCCGCGTCCGTCAGGACTCGGGTCGTCTCCTGGAAGGAGGCGGCCGACAGCCAGGATTCCGTCGCCAGCGAGGCCTTGGTGATACCCATCAGCTGCGGACGGCCGGAGGCGGGGTGACCGCCCTCGGTGACCACGCGACGGTTCTCGGTCTCGAACTTCGAGCGCTCGACGAGCTCGCCCGGCAGGAGCTCCGCGTCGCCGGACTCGATGATCGTCACGCGGCGCAGCATCTGCCGGATGATGATCTCGATGTGCTTGTCGTGGATCGACACGCCCTGCGAGTTGTAGACCTTCTGGACTTCGCCGACCAGGTGGACCTGGACGGCACGCTGGCCGAGGATGCGCAGCACGTCGTGCGGGTTGGTGGCACCCATGGTGAGCTTCTGGCCCACCTCGACGTGGTCGCCCTCGTGCACGATGACCTTGGCGCGCTTGGAGATCGGGAAGGCCGTCTCCTCGCTGCCGTCGTCGGGCGTGATGACGATCTTCTTCGTCTTCTCGGTCTCCTCGATCCGCACGCGGCCGGCGGCCTCGGAGATCGGGGCGACACCCTTCGGGGTACGGGCCTCGAAGAGCTCGACGACACGCGGCAGACCCTGCGTGATGTCGTCACCGGCCACACCACCGGTGTGGAAGGTACGCATCGTCAGCTGGGTACCGGGCTCACCGATGGACTGGGCGGCGATGATGCCGACCGCCTCGCCGATGTCGACGAGCTTGCCGGTGGCCAGCGAGCGGCCGTAGCAGAAGGCACAGGTGCCGACCGCGGACTCGCAGGTCAGGACCGAGCGGGTCTTGACCTCCTCGACGCCGTTCGCGATGAGGGCGTCGATGAGCACGTCGCCGAGGTCCACGTTCGCCGGCGCGATGACCTTGCCGTCGATGACGACGTCCTCGGCCAGCATGCGGGCGTACACGGAGGTCTCGACGTCGTCCGCCTTGCGCAGGACACCGGTCTCGTCCTTGACACCGATCTTGAGCTTGAGGCCGCGCTCGGTGCCGCAGTCCTCCTCGCGGATGATGACGTCCTGCGAGACGTCCACCAGACGACGGGTGAGGTAACCCGAGTCGGCGGTACGCAGGGCGGTGTCCGCCAGACCCTTACGGGCACCGTGCGTGGAGATGAAGTACTCCAGAACGGTGAGGCCCTCACGGAAGGACGCCTTGATCGGACGCGGGATGGTCTCGTTCTTCGCGTTCGACACCAGACCACGCATACCGGCGATCTGTCGCATCTGCATCATGTTTCCTCGGGCACCCGAGTCAACCATCATGAAGATGGGGTTCGTCTTGGGGAAGTTCGCGTTCATCGCCTCGGCAACCTCGTTGGTCGCCTTGGTCCAGATCGCGATGAGCTCCTGCGTGCGCTCGTCCTTGGTGATCAGACCGCGCTCGTACTGCTTCTGGACCTTCTCGTCCTGAGCCTCGTAACCCGCGACGATGGCCTTCTTGGCCTCGGGCACGACGACGTCGGAGATGGCCACGGTGACGCCCGAACGGGTCGCCCAGTGGAAGCCGGCCGCCTTCAGGTTGTCGAGCGTCGCCGCCACGATGACCTTGGGGTAGCGCTCCGCCAGGTCGTTGACGATCTCGGAGAGCTGCTTCTTGCCCACCGAGTAGTCGACGAACGGGTAGTCCTCGGGCAGCAGCTCGTTGAAGAGCGCGCGACCCAGGGTCGTCTTCAGACGGAAGCTGTCGCCCGGCTGGAACTCCTGCTCGCCCTCTTCGGCGACCGGCGGCACCCAGCCGCGCGGCGGGATGGTGCCCACCGGGAAGCGGATGTCGACGGACGACTGCAGCGCGAGCTCGCCGGCGTCGAACGCCATGATCGCCTCGGCGGTCGAGCCGAACGCGCGGCCCTCGCCCTTGACGTCACGGAGCTCACCGTCGGTGGTCAGGAAGAACAGACCCAGGACCATGTCCTGCGTCGGCATCGTGACCGGACGGCCGTCGGCCGGCTTGAGGATGTTGTTCGAGGACAGCATCAGGATGCGGGCCTCGGCCTGCGCCTCCGCGGAGAGCGGCAGGTGGACGGCCATCTGGTCACCGTCGAAGTCCGCGTTGAACGCGGTGCAGACGAGCGGGTGGATCTGGATGGCCTTGCCTTCGACCAGCTGGGGCTCGAAGGCCTGGATGCCGAGGCGGTGCAGCGTGGGCGCACGGTTCAGCAGCACCGGGTGCTCGGCGATGACCTCTTCGAGCACGTCGTACACGACCGTGCGGCCGCGCTCGACCATGCGCTTCGCGCTCTTGATGTTCTGCGCGTGGTTCAGGTCGACCAGGCGCTTCATCACGAACGGCTTGAAGAGCTCCAGCGCCATGGCCTTGGGCAGACCACACTGGTGCAGCTTCAGCTGCGGACCGACGACGATCACGGAACGCGCGGAGTAGTCCACGCGCTTGCCGAGAAGGTTCTGACGGAATCGACCCTGCTTGCCCTTCAGCATGTCGCTGAGGGACTTCAGCGGGCGGTTGCCGGGGCCCGTCACCGGGCGGCCGCGACGACCGTTGTCGAAGAGCGCGTCCACGGCCTCCTGGAGCATGCGCTTCTCGTTGTTCACGATGATCTCGGGGGCACCGAGGTCGAGAAGGCGCTTCAGGCGGTTGTTGCGGTTGATCACGCGGCGGTACAGGTCGTTCAGGTCGGAGGTCGCGAAGCGGCCACCGTCCAGCTGCACCATCGGACGCAGGTCCGGCGGGATGACCGGGACGCAGTCCAGGACCATGCCCTTGGGGCTGTTGCTGGTCTGCAGGAACGCGGAGACGACCTTGAGGCGCTTGAGCGCACGGGTCTTCTTCTGGCCCTTGCCGGTACGGATGATCTCGCGGAGGCGCTCGGCCTCCTCCTCCAGGTCGAAGGACTCCAGGCGCTTCTGCAGCGCCGCGGCACCCATCGAGCCGTCGAAGTACGTGCCGAAGCGGTCACGCAGCTCGCGGTAGAGGAGCTCGTCGCCCTCCAGGTCCTGGACCTTGAGGTTCTTGAAGCGGTTCCACACCTCGTCGAGGCGGTCGATCTCGCGCTGGGCGCGGTCGCGGAGCTGCTTCATCTCGCGCTCGGCGCCTTCGCGCACCTTGCGGCGCACGTCGGCCTTGGCGCCCTCGGCCTCCAGCTCGGCCAGGTCGCTCTCGAGCTTCTTGGCACGGCCTTCGAGGTCCGCGTCACGGCGGTTCTCGATCTGCTGGCGCTCGACGGAGACGTGGGCCTCCAGCGACGGCAGGTCGCGCTGACGGCGCTCGTCGTCGACGAACGTGATCATGTACGCGGCGAAGTAGATGACCTTCTCGAGGTCCTTCGGCGCGAGGTCCAGCAGGTAGCCCAGGCGCGACGGGACGCCCTTGAAGTACCAGATGTGGGTGACGGGAGCGGCGAGCTCGATGTGGCCCATCCGCTCACGGCGCACCTTGGCGCGCGTGACCTCGACGCCACAGCGCTCACAGATGATGCCCTTGAAGCGGACACGCTTGTACTTGCCGCAGTAGCACTCCCAGTCCCGGGTAGGACCGAAGATCTTCTCGCAGAAGAGTCCGTCCTTCTCGGGCTTGAGGGTGCGGTAGTTGATGGTCTCCGGCTTCTTGACCTCGCCGTGCGACCAGGTTCGGATGTCGTCCGCGGTGGCAAGGCCGATCCGCAGCTCGTCGAAGAAGTTGACGTCGAGCACTGTGCGTCAATCCCTCTTTCGGGGTCGAGTCTCAATCATGGTCTGAACGGTCCCGGGGACGGCCGGGGGATCACTGGGATCCCCCGGCCAGGCCCGTCAGACCTCTTCGACGCTGCTCGGCTCGCGCCGGGACAGGTCGATACCGAGCTCCTCCGCCGCGCGGAAGACGTCCTCGTCGGTGTCGCGCATCTCGATGGACATGCCGTCCGAGGACAGCACCTCCACGTTGAGGCAGAGCGACTGCATTTCCTTGATGAGCACCTTGAAGGACTCGGGAATGCCCGGCTCGGGGATGTTCTCGCCCTTGACGATGGCCTCGTAGACCTTCACGCGGCCGGTCACGTCGTCGGACTTGATCGTCAGGAGTTCCTGGAGCGCGTAGGCGGCGCCGTATGCCTCGAGCGCCCACACCTCCATCTCACCGAAGCGCTGACCACCGAACTGCGCCTTACCACCCAGCGGCTGCTGCGTGATCATCGAGTACGGACCGGTCGAACGGGCGTGGAGCTTGTCGTCGACCAGGTGGTGCAGCTTGAGGATGTACATGTACCCGACCGAGATCGGGTCCGGGAACGGCTCGCCGGAGCGGCCGTCGAACAGACGCGCCTTACCGGTCGGGAGCACCATGCGCTCGCCGTCGCGGTTCGGGATCGTGTGCTGGAGCAGGCCGGCCAGCTCGTCCTCACGCGCACCGTCGAAGACGGGGGTGGCGACGTTGGTGCCGGGGGCGACCTGGTCGGCGCCGATCGCCTGGAGGCGCTGCGCCCACTCGTCCGCGAGGCCGGAGACGTCCCAGCCGCGGCTGGCGAGCCAGCCGAGGTGGATCTCCAGGACCTGTCCCGGGTTCATTCGGGACGGGACACCCAGCGGGTTCAGGATGATGTCGACCGGAGTTCCGTCCTCGAGGAACGGCATGTCCTCGATCGGAAGGATCTTCGAGATAACACCCTTGTTGCCGTGACGGCCGGCGAGCTTGTCACCGTCGGTGATCTTGCGCTTCTGGGCGACGTAGACGCGGACCAGCTGGTTCACGCCCGGGGGAAGCTCGTCGCCCTCCTCGCGGTCGAAGACGCGGACGCCGATGACCTTGCCGATCTCACCGTGAGGAACCTTGAGCGAGGTGTCACGCACCTCGCGGGCCTTCTCACCGAAGATCGCGCGGAGCAGGCGCTCCTCGGGGGTCAGCTCGGTCTCACCCTTGGGCGTGACCTTGCCGACGAGGATGTCGCCGGCGACGACGTCCGCACCGATGCGGATGATGCCGCGCTCGTCGAGGTCGGCGAGGACCTCCTCGGAGACGTTCGGGATGTCCCGGGTGATCTCCTCGGGGCCCAGCTTGGTGTCACGGGCGTCGACCTCGTGCTCCTCGATGTGGATCGAGGAGAGGACGTCGTCCTGCACGAGGCGCTGCGACAGGATGATCGCGTCCTCGTAGTTGTGGCCTTCCCACGGCATGAACGCGACGAGCAGGTTCTTGCCGAGGGCCATCTCGCCCTCTTCGGTCGCCGGGCCGTCGGCGAGGACCTGCGACTCGACGATGCGGTCGCCCTCGTTGACGATCACCTTCTGGTTGACCGAGGTGCCCTGGTTCGAGCGGGAGAACTTGGCGACGCGGTACGTGGTGTACGTGCCGTCGTCGTTGGCGACGGTGATGTAGTCGGCCGAGACCTCCTGGACGACACCGTCCTTCTCCGCCTTGATCGAGTCGCCGGCGTCGACCGCGCAGCGGTACTCCATGCCGGTGCCGACGAGCGGGGCCTCCGCCTTGATGAGCGGAACGGCCTGGCGCATCATGTTCGCGCCCATGAGGGCGCGGTTGGCGTCGTCGTGCTCGAGGAAGGGGATCATCGCGGTGGCGACGGACACCATCTGGCGCGGCGAGACGTCCATGTAGTCCACGTCCGACGGCTCGACGTAGTCGACCTCGCCGCCGCGCTTGCGGACCAGGACGCGGTTCTCGGTGAAGCGCAGCTCGTCGTCCAGGCGGGCGTTCGCCTGGGCGATGACGAAGCGGTCTTCCTCGTCGGCGGTGACGTAGTCGACCTCGTCGGTGACGGCGCCGTCGACGACCTTGCGGTACGGGGTCTCGATGAAACCGAACGCGTTGACGCGGCCGTAGGACGCGAGCGAGCCGATCAGACCGATGTTCGGGCCTTCGGGGGTCTCGATCGGACACATGCGGCCGTAGTGCGACGGGTGCACGTCGCGGACCTCGAAGCCGGCCCGCTCACGGGAGAGACCGCCGGGACCCAGCGCCGAGAGGCGACGCTTGTGCGTCAGACCCGACAGCGGGTTGTTCTGGTCCATGAACTGCGACAGCTGGCTGGTGCCGAAGAACTCCTTGATGGAGGCGACGACCGGCCGGATGTTGATCAGGGTCTGCGGCGTGATCGCCTCGACGTCCTGGGTGGTCATGCGCTCGCGCACGACGCGCTCCATACGAGCCAGACCCGTGCGGACCTGGTTCTGGATGAGCTCGCCGACGTTGCGCAGACGACGGTTGCCGAAGTGGTCGATGTCGTCGGTCTCGACGACGATCGAACGGCCCGACTCACCGATGGTCTCGGTCTCGCCCGCGTGGAGCTTCACGAGGTACTTGATGGTCGCGATGATGTCGTCGGTGGTGAGCACACCGGCGTCGAGCGGCTCGTCGGCGCCGAGCTTCTTGTTCACCTTGTAGCGGCCGACCTTGGCGAGGTCGTAGCGCTTCGGGTTGAAGTAGAGGTTCTCGAGCAGCGTCTGAGCGGCCTCGCGGGTCGGCGGCTCGCCCGGGCGCAGCTTGCGGTAGATGTCGAGCAGCGCGTCGTCCTGGCCCTGGGTGTGGTCCTTCTCCAGGGTGGCGCGCATGGACTCGTACTCGCCGAACTCCTCGAGGATCTGCTCGGTGGTCCAGCCGAGGGCCTTGAGGAGGACGGTGACGGACTGCTTGCGCTTGCGGTCGATGCGGACGCCGACCATGTCGCGCTTGTCGACCTCCATCTCCAGCCAGGCACCCCGGGACGGGATGATCTTGGCGGAGAAGATGTCCTTGTCGGACGTCTTGTCGATGGAGGAGTCGAAGTAGACACCCGGGGAACGGACGAGCTGCGACACGACGACGCGCTCGGTGCCGTTGATGACGAAGGTGCCCTTGTTGGTCATGAGCGGGAAGTCGCCCATGAAGACCGTCTGAGACTTGATCTCACCGGTCTCGTTGTTCGTGAACTCGGCCGTGACGAAGAGCGGCGCCGCGTACGTGAAGTCGCGCTCCTTGCACTCGTCGACGGAGTTCTTCGCCGGCTCGAACCGGTGGTCGCGGAACGTCAGCGACATCGACCCGGAGAAGTCCTCGATCGGCGAGATCTCCTCGAAGATCTCTTCCAGACCGGACTTGGTGGGGACGTCCTGTCCACTCTCAAGCGCCGACTCGACGCGGGACTTCCAGGCAGCGTTGCCGAGCAGCCAGTCAAAGCTCTCGGTCTGCAGCGCCAGGAGGTTCGGAACCTCGAGGGGCTCCTTGATCTTTGCAAAGGAGATGCGCAGCGGGGCGGTGCTGGCACCGTTGTTCGTATTGGTCGAGGCGTTGCGCGAGGCGGCCAAGAGGGGGTCCTTCCGAGGGCTCGGACTCACTACGCGCGTACCGGTCCCAGCCGACACAGAAGACAAGGTGCTCCCGATCTGGCGAAAAGACCAGGTCAGAGGCGGTCAGTCAGATGTGCTCGAGCGTGGGCATGCCCCTGGCGACGGGCAGGGGGCAGCTAACAGGCAGCGCAAAGGGTCAGTGTAGCCACTTGGCTCACTGATGTCCAGACCAGGTTTCCGGAAACCGGCAACAGGCCCTTCCCTGCCGTTGTTCAACCAACACGCTGCGGCTCTCGAACACAGAGCGCGTATCAGTACTGCCCTCTTCGTAGTCGATCCATGCCTCGATCCATACCTCGGATCCCGGATCGAACCGGCCGACCTCACGACGGGACTGAGAATTGCGCGCCGCTGGCCGTTCGTCAAGGCCCCGTGCTCCGAGCGGATCATCTCCGGACCCTGCTTCGGGACAACGAAGATCACCCTACTCCCCAACGAGAGGAGGGCAAGTCAGGCACTGCGGGTACGCCAAAGGGCGACCACCCTTACGGGTGATCGCCCTTCGCAGAGGCCGTCAGGCGGCCTCAGAGGTGTTACTTGACCTCGACGCCCGCACCGGCGGCCTTGAGGGCCTCGGCGGCCTTGTCAGCGGCCTCCTTGTTGACCTTCTCGAGGACCGGCTTCGGGGTGCCGTCGACGAGGTCCTTGGCCTCCTTCAGACCCAGGGAGGTCAGCTCGCGCACGACCTTGATGACCTGGATCTTCTTGTCGCCGGCACCGGTGAGGATGACGTCGAACTCGTCCTTCTCCTCCTCGGCCTCGGCAACGGCGCCGGGGGCACCCGGGGCGGCAACGGCGACGGCCGCGGCGGCGGTGACGTCGAACTTCTCCTCGAAGGCCTTCACGAACTCGGAGAGCTCGATGAGGGTCATCTCCTCGAACTGGGCGAGGAGGTCGTCCTGAGAGAGCTTCGCCATGATGGGCGATCCTTCCACTAATTCGGCAGGTGCCGATGTGTCTATAGAGGCGGGCGTAACGGCCCGCTACGACCCACGCACTAGGCGGCGTGGATCACTGCGCGAGCCGAATTACTCGGCACCGCCCTGCTCGGCGAGCTTGACGCGAAGCGCTTCCGCGGTGCGGACGAACTTCGACGGCAGCGCCTGGAAGAGCGAGGCAGCCTGGGACTGCTTGCCCTTGAACGCGCCGGCCAGCTTGCTGAGCAGAACCTCGCGGGACTCGAGGTCCGCAAGCTTCTTGATGTCATCGGCGGAGAGCGCCTTACCATCAAGGACACCCGCCTTGATGATCAGGTTGGGGTTGTCCTTGGCGAAGTCACGCAGGCTCTTCGCCGACTCCACCGGGTCACCGGTGATGAAGGCGACCGCGGTCGGACCAGCGAAGTGCTCGTCCAGCGCGGTGATCCCGGCCTGGTTGGCCGCAATCTTGGTCAGCGTGTTCTTCACCACGGCGTACTGGGCGTTCTCACCAAGGGAGCGACGCAGCGTCTTGAGCTGCGCGACGGTGAGACCCCGGTACTCGGTCAGCACGGCGGCGTTCGAGCTCTGGAACGCGTCCTTGAGCTCGGCTACCGATGCAGCCTTGTTGGGCGTCGGCATGGTGCGTTCGCCTCCTTCCGGGTGATGAGGACCGCTCAGAAGGGGCTGAAAAACGAAACGCCCCGGCGCAGGCGCCAGGGCACGGCTCAACCGGAACGAAATTCCGGGAACCTTCCACAGTCACCTGCGCGGGTCGTCCGCACTCAGCGGATCCTTCGGCCACCGCACCCTTCCAGGCACGGCAACGACCAGCGGTCTTTGGCTTCTCGGGAAGAGTACGCGAACCATCCGTTGCAGAGCAAATCCGCCCGTACGGCGGATCCGCTCCCCGCATCTTGCCTGGTCAGCCCCGGCCGGCCCGGTCAGCCCTGGTCGGTGCCGGAGCCCGCGCGAGAGCGCTTCATCATCTCGGCGAGGTCGACGACCTGGTCGGCCGGCGGGGCCGTGATCTCGACGGGCTTGTTGTAGTCCAGGAACTTGATCGTCGTGTCCATCGGGCCCTTCGTGCCCTCACCGCGGGTGCGGACCTGCTTGGTGCGGCCGGACTCGTCGATCCACATGTCGACGCCGAGGGACTTGATCCCCTCGCCCTCCAGCTGCTTGAGGCTCTTCTCCCGGCGCTCCCGGGCCTCCGGAGTGGCGGTCGTCGCGATGCCCGCGCGCATCTCCTCGGTCGTGATGGTCCCCGAGACGTGCGTGGTCTTCACGCCGTCGACGTCCTCCTCGCCGACCGTCCTGAGGTCCTTGGCCCCCATCAGCTGGTCGGCCCGGTCCCCCGGGTGCTCGCCGGAGCTGCTCGCGCCGCCCTGGGCGCTCTCCATCTTCTTGGCCGTCGCCGGGTCGAGGGCCTTCATGTCGAACTTGAGCCACGTCCCCTCGGAGCCCAGGTACATGACCCCGTCGATCACGCGGATCTCGACGGTGCCGGACTCGGCGCCCTGCGCGGTGGCCTTCATCGACATCGCCACGGACGGCTTGAGCCGCATGGAGGCGTCGGAGGAGACCTGCCGGCCCGAGGCCGTCCCGGTCAGGGTGTAGCGGACGGAGGTGATCTCCTCCGACGCCTTCTTGGTCTTCTGGAGGAACGCGGCCGGTGTGGCGTCCGCGGCGCCCCCGGCCGCCTTGGAGGCGGCCGGAGAGGCCGGCGCGGACGCCGTGGGCGCCGCCGTGGCGCCGTCGGCCTTCTTCCCGTCCTCGCAGGCCGTCGTGGCCGCGCCCACGAGCAGTACGGCGGCCAGCGCCGCGCCTGCGGTCTTCTTGCGGTACGTGAACATGGAGTCCCCACCCCTGATGTGATCGTCGAACCGTCCGACCATATGGCAGATACACGCAAAAGTCGTACGGGTTACCGGCCGGGAGAGGGCACGGGGACCGGGGAACGCGGACGGGCCCCCCGCTCCCGAGGGAGCGAGGGGCCCGTTCAGCCACTCAGGCGAGCCGTGGGGCTCAGACAGCAGCCGGGTCTTCCTCGACGAGGAGGTTCCGGGTGCGGTTGGAGTCCAGCTGGATGCCGGGGCCCATCGTGGTGCTCAGGGCGGCCTTCTTGATGTAGCGGCCCTTGGCGGCGGACGGCTTCAGACGGATGATCTCGTCCAGGGCCGCCGCGTAGTTCTCGACCAGCTGCTCGTCGGTGAAGGAGACCTTGCCGACGATGAAGTGCAGGTTCGAGTGCTTGTCGACGCGGAACTCGATCTTGCCACCCTTGATCTCGGTGACAGCCTTGGCCACGTCCATGGTGACGGTGCCGGTCTTCGGGTTCGGCATGAGACCACGCGGACCGAGCACGCGGCCGAGGCGGCCGACCTTGCCCATGAGGTCCGGGGTCGCCACGACGGCGTCGAACTCGTTGAGGCGGTTGCCCTTGGCGATCTCGCTGATCAGCTCGTCGTCGCCGACGATGTCGGCGCCGGCGGCTTCCGCGGCCGCAGCACGGTCACCGGTCGCGAAGACCAGGACCCGGGCGGTCTTACCGGTGCCGTGCGGGAGGTTCACGGTGCCGCGGACCATCTGGTCGGCCTTGCGCGGGTCGACACCCAGGCGGAAGGCAACCTCGACGGTGGCGTCGAACTTGGTGGTGGAGGTCTCCTTGGCGAGACGGACGGCCTCGAGCGGGGCGTACAGCTTCTCCCGGTCGACCTTGGCGTCCGCAGCGCGGAGAGTCTTGCTGCGCTTCACTTCTGCTCCTGTGTAAGTGCTTCAGGCATGGAGTCGTGGTACGGACCAGCGCTTGGCCCTACCACTGGGGAACTGCGGGGGCTGGATCAGCCCTCGATCGTGATACCCATCGAACGGGCGGTGCCGGCGATGATCTTCTCGGCGGCGTCGATGTCGTTCGCGTTGAGGTCGGGCATCTTGATCGTGGCGATCTCGCGGACCTGGTCACGCGTGAGCTTCGCGACCTTGGTCTTGTGCGGCTCGCCAGAGCCCTTCTCGATGCCGGCGCTCTTCAGGATGAGGCGCGCGGCCGGCGGCGTCTTGGTGATGAAGGTGAAGGAGCGGTCCTCGTAGACCGTGATCTCCACCGGCACGACCATGCCACGCTGCGACTCGGTCGCGGCGTTGTAGGCCTTGCAGAACTCCATGATGTTGACGCCGTGCTGACCGAGCGCGGGGCCGACCGGCGGAGCCGGGTTGGCCGCACCGGCCTTGATCTGGAGCTTGATAAGCCCCGTGACCTTCTTCTTCTTGGGAGGCATTGCTCTTCTCTCCGGGTCCTAGTGAGAGTTTTCAGCCGTCCGTCCGGTCATCCGGATGGAGGCATACCGCACCACGATAACGGGTATGGGTGCGGGGCTAAAAACCGAGCAGGTCAGACCGCCCTTTACGGGCTGGTCTGACCTGTTTCGGAAGCTTTGAATCCGAAGATCAGTTCTTCTGGATCTGGTCGAAGCTCAGCTCGACCGGGGTCTCGCGGCCGAAGATCTCGACGAGGCCCTTGACCTTCTTCGAGTCCGGGTTGATCTCGTTGATCGTCGCCTGGAGCGTGGCGAACGGGCCGTCGGTGACGGTGACCGAGTCGCCGACCTCGAAGTCCAGGACCTCGATGGTGCGCTTGACGGCGGGCGCGGGCAGGCCGGCCTCTTCCGCGGCCTGCTTGGCGGCCTTCTCCTGCGCCTCGGGGGCGAGCATCTTGACGATCTCGTCGAGGGTCAGCGGGTACGGGTCGTACGCGTTGCCGACGAAGCCGGTGACGCCCGGGGTGTTGCGGACGACGCCCCAGGACTCGTTCGTCAGATCCATGCGGACGAGAACGTAACCGGGCAGCTTGTTCTGCCGGACGTTCTTGCGCTCGCCGTTCTTGATCTGGACGATCTCTTCCTCGGGCACCTCGGCCTGGTAGATGAACTCCTCGACGTTCAGCGAGACGGCGCGCTGCTCCAGGTTGGCCTTCACGCGCTTCTCGTAGCCCGCGTAGGTGTGGATCACGTACCACTCGCCGGGCAGCAGGCGCAGCTCGTCGCGCAGGGCCTGGATGGGGTCGACGGGCTCGGCGGGCTCGGCCGGGGCGGCCTCCTCGGCGGCCTCGTCCTCGGTCTCGACGTCGGCGTCGTCCTCGGCCTCGATGTCGCCCTCGTCCTCGGCGTCCTCGTCGGCGTCCTCGTCAGCCTCGGCGTCGACCTCGTCCTCGACGTGGAGCGCGGCTTCCTCGGCGGCGATGCCGGCCTCGGCGTCGGCGAGCTCGACCTCGTCGGGGTCCACGGCGTCTGCAGCCTCGACGATGTCGAGCTGGTCCTCGACGGACTCGACGGAGTCGTGGCTCGCGTTCAGGTTCGGGTCAGACACGGTGGCTGCTTCTTCCTGGATACAAAAGGTGGTGGAACATGCGAAAAAAGGCGGCACCCATCAAGGCGCCGCCCTCCGCGGGGATCAGCCGAAGACGAACTTGATGGCTTCCTGGAACCCATAGTCAATCACGGTCACCAGACCGATCATGATGACGACGAAGACAATCACCACGGTGGTGTACGTCGAGAGCTGGTTACGGGTGGGCCATACGACCTTGCGGAGCTCCGCGACGATCTGGCGGTAGAACAGCGCGAGCCGGCCCAGGGGGCCCTTCTTTCCGCGCTTGCCGCCCTTGCGGGCCTTCTTCTCGCGAGTGTCGCTGTCGGCGTCAGGCATGTCGATGGAGCCCAGGGCGTCCGTCACGTCTCTCACCTGAATCCGGGTCGTGGCCGTAGCCGCGCCCGGTTGCGCCGCACGGCGTTGCATCGAAGTACGTACCTGCGCACACGTCCGAGAAGGAGTGTGAAGCAGGGCCGGAGGGACTCGAACCCCCAACCGCTGGTTTTGGAGACCAGTGCTCTACCAATTGAGCTACGACCCTTTGTTGCGTTCCCCAACCTACCGCATCCGAGCGGGTGCACGGAGTGCTCACGCTCTGGGGCGGCTGTTGAGGACCAACGACAGGTGAGTGTACGTGGTCCGGGCCCTGACGTCGAACAGAAGACATCCGGATCTGCTCCGTCCGGTAACTGAAACGTTGTGCGGGGCTTCTCGGCCGTCTGGGACGATTGGCCCCATGACCTCTGCAACGCCTTCCTCCGAGCGCCGGGTGTCTGCCCGCATCGGCGCCATCTCCGAGTCCGCCACCCTCGCCGTCGACGCCAAGGCCAAGGCCCTCAAGGCCGCCGGGCGCCCGGTGATCGGCTTCGGCGCGGGCGAGCCCGACTTCCCAACGCCGGACTACATCGTCGAGGCGGCGGTCGAGGCCTGCCGCGACCCCAGGTTCCACCGCTACACGCCCGCCGGCGGCCTGCCCGAGCTGAAGAAGGCCATCGCCGCCAAGACGCTGCGCGACTCCGGCTACGAGATCGACGCCTCCCAGGTCCTGGTGACCAACGGCGGCAAGCAGGCCATCTACGAGGCCTTCGCCGCGATCCTCGACCCGGGCGACGAGGTCATCGTCCCCGCCCCCTACTGGACCACCTACCCGGAGTCGATCCGCCTCGCCGGCGGCGTCCCGGTCGAGGTCGTCGCCGACGAGACCACCGGCTACCGCGTCTCCGTCGAGCAGCTGGAGGCCGCGCGCACCGAGCGCACCAAGGTCGTCCTGTTCGTCTCCCCCTCCAACCCGACCGGCGCGGTCTACAGCGAGGACGACGCGAAGGCGATCGGCGAGTGGGCCGCCGAGCACGGCCTGTGGGTCCTGACGGACGAGATCTACGAGCACCTCGTCTACGGCGACGCGAAGTTCACCTCGCTGCCCGTCCTGGTCCCGGCCCTGCGCGACAAGTGCATCATCGTCAACGGCGTCGCCAAGACGTACGCCATGACGGGCTGGCGCGTGGGCTGGGTCATCGCCCCGCAGGACGTCATCAAGGCCGCGACCAACCTCCAGTCGCACGCCACCTCCAACGTCTCCAACGTGGCCCAGGTCGCCGCGCTGGCCGCCGTCTCGGGCAACCTGGACGCCGTCGCCGAGATGCGCAAGGCCTTCGACCGCCGCCGCCAGACCATGGTGAGGATGCTCAACGAGATCGACGGCGTCTTCTGCCCGACCCCCGAGGGCGCGTTCTACGCGTACCCGTCGGTCAAGGAGCTGCTCGGCAAGGAGATCCGCGGCAAGCGCCCGCAGACCTCCGTCGAGCTGGCCGCGCTGATCCTGGACGAGGCCGAGGTCGCGGTCGTCCCGGGCGAGGCCTTCGGCACCCCGGGCTACCTGCGCCTGTCCTACGCCCTGGGCGACGAGGACCTGGTCGAGGGCGTCTCCCGCGTCCAGAAGCTCCTGGCGGAGGCCAAGGCGTAGGCCTGCGGCGGTTCCCGCGTACGGAGCGGCGTCACCCGGCGGGTGGCGCCGCTCCGGCGTTCGCGGCCCCGCCGGCGTCGGATTCACGTTCGGGCAACGTCCCGTTCAGGTAATCCGCTGCCAATCGGGTGACCGATGCGGCAGGATCACCAGATGGAGCACGTACGCGATCTCACGCTTCTGCCGAAGGCCCACCTCCACCTGCACTTCACGGGCTCGATGCGCCCGTCGACCCTGCTGGAGCTCGCCGACAAGTACGGCGTCCGCCTCCCCGACGCCCTGACCGGCGGGGAGCCGCCCAAGCTGCGCGCCACGGACGAGCGCGGCTGGTTCCGCTTCCAGCGGCTGTACGACGCCGCCCGCAACTGCCTGCGCGAGCCCGAGGACATCCAGCGGCTGGTCCGCGAGGCGGCCGAGGAGGACGTCCGGGACGGCAGCGGCTGGCTGGAGATCCAGGTCGACCCCACCTCCTACGCACCCCTCCTCGGCGGGATGATCCCGGCCGTCGAGGTCATCCTCGACGCCGTCGACAGCGCCTCCCGCGAGACCGGACTCGGCATGCGGGTCCTGATCGCCGCGAACCGTATGAAGCACCCCCTCGACGCCCGCACCCTGGCCCGCCTCGCCGTCCGCTACGCCGACCGCGGCATCGTCGGTTTCGGGCTCTCCAACGACGAGCGCCGCGGCATGGCACGCGACTTCGACCGCGCCTTCGCCATCGCCCGCGAGGGCGGCCTGCTGGCGGCCCCGCACGGCGGCGAGCTGACCGGCCCCTCCTCCGTCCGCGACTGCCTCGACGACCTGCACGCCGCCCGCATCGGGCACGGCGTACGGGCCGCCGAGGACCCCCGGCTGCTGAAGCGGCTCGCCGACCGGCAGATCACCTGCGAGGTCTGCCCGGCCTCCAACGTCGCCCTCGGCGTGTACGAGCGGCCCGAGGACGTGCCGCTGCGGACCCTCTTCGAGGCCGGGGTGCCGATGGCGCTGGGCGCGGACGATCCGCTGCTCTTCGGGTCACGGCTCGCGGCCCAGTACGAGATCGCGCGCCGCCACCACGCCTTCACGGACGCGGAGCTCGCCGAGCTGGCCCGTCAGTCGGTACGGGGGTCGGCCGCGCCGGATGAGGTCAAGGCGAAGCTCCTGGACGGGATCGAGCACTGGTTGGCCGGGTGAGCCGCAGGTCGCCCTCGTGGCAGTCGGCCCGGACCCGGTGACCGCCGGGGAAGCCGATCTCCAGGTGGGTGCGCCCCTGCTCGGGCAGCGCGAACTCGGCGACCGATTCGACGGTCTGGCCGAGGTGGTCCAGGAAGGGGTGCTCGCCGAGGTCCTCGCCGACCTCGATCCGGCCCCACTCCCCCAGGTCGTACGGCTCGTGCGGCTCGGCGCGCTCGACGATGAGGCACTGGTCGGACCCGGTGGTGATGCGCGTGCACTCGCCGACGCTGTCGATCAGCCAGACGTCGAGCGGTGCCTCGGAGCGCTCGCCTTCGCAGATGTGCCAGGACGCGACGACCCGGCGGATCTCGCGCCCCACCAGCCGTGTGGGGTCCGTACCGGCCCCGTGCAGGGGGCAGTGCATGTCAGAGGTCGACGCCGACCGTCACGGGCTCGTTGACGAGGGTGACGCCGAAGGCAGCGTGGACTCCCGCGACGACCTCCCGGGCGAGGGTCAGCAGGTCCTCGGTGGTGGCCGCGCCCCGGTTGGTGAGGGCGAGGGTGTGCTTGGTGGAGATGCGGGCGGGGCCGGTGCCGTAGCCCTTGGTGAAGCCGGCCTTGTCGATCAGCCAGGCCGCGCTGGTCTTCGTACGGCCCTCGCCGGCCGGGTAGGCGGGCGGGGCGGTCTCGACGCCGAGGCGGTCCTGGACGCGGACCAGGAAGGCGGCGTAGGCCTCGTCGGTCAGGATCGGGTTGTGGAAGAAGGAGCCGGCGGACCAGGTGTCGTGGTCGGCGGGGTCCAGGACCATGCCCTTGCCGGCGCGCAGGCGCAGTACGGTCTCGCGGGCGAGGGCGGCCGGGACGCGGTCGCCGGCCTCGACGCCGAGGGCGCGGGCCGTCTCGGGGTACTTGATGGGGGCGGAGAGGCCGCCCGCGTCCTCCAGGGCGAAGCGGACGCGCAGGACGACGTAGCGGTCGGGCTGGTCCTTGAAGGTGCTGTTGCGGTACCGGAAGGCGCACTCGGCGGCGGTCAGGGTGACCGTCTCGCCGGTGGTGCGGTCGTAGGCGACGACCTCGGTGATGGTGTCGCGGACTTCCTGGCCGTACGCGCCCACGTTCTGGATCGGGGTGGCGCCGGCCGAGCCCGGGATCCCGGCGAGGCACTCGATGCCGGCGAGCCCGGCCTCGACGGTGCGGGCGACGGCGTCGGACCAGTTCTCGCCGGCGGCGAGCTCCAGGGTGGTGCCGTCGAGGCTGAAGCCGGTGGTGGCGATGCGCAGGGCGGTTCCGGCGAAGCCCTGGTCCGCGATGACCAGGTTGCTGCCGCCGCCGATGACCAGGAGCGGGGTACCGCTCTCGTCCGCGGCGCGCACGGTTTCGACCACTTCGGCGTCGGTGGTCGCGGTGACCAGCCGGGCCGCGGGGCCGCCGAGGCGGAAGGTGGTCAGCGGGGCGAGGGGGGCGTCGTGGAGTTCCTGCACGTGGACAAGAGTACGGTCCGTCCCCCTCGCATCCCGGCGGGGCACTCAGTAGCCCTGCTTCCGCTCCGCCAGCCGGCGCTCGGCCTCGTCCCAGGTGAGGGGGAGTTCGCAGGCCGGGACGGTCCAGAAGGTGAAGGCGGATTCCTTCATGTGGGCGCTTGCGGCGCGGGAGCTGGAGCGGTGCGGCTCGCTGCGGGCGAAGCGGTAGAGCGCGTCCCGGTCCTCCCAGGCGGAGAGGGTGAGGAAGGTCCGGCCCAGGACGCGGGCCCGCAGGGCCGCGCCGTGGGCGCCGGGGGCCTTGCGGATCTGGCGGATGATGCCGGGCGCCTTGAGGAAGAACCGGACGGCGCCGAGGAGCGTGGCGGTCTCGAAGCGGGAGGCCATGACGTAGACCTCGGCGCCGGGGGCGGCCTGGGTGGGCGTGAGCCAGGGGATGTCGGGCATGACGGGGTCTCCTTCGCACGCGGCGTCAGGGGGGCTCATCTTCTCTGCGGGTAGTACGTGTGCGGGCGGGGCACGTACGGGTGGGGCGTGTGCGGGTGGTGCATGCGCGCTCCTGGATCAGCCGACGCGGACCGGCGTGGGGGCGGCGGCGGCCGGAGCCTGCGCCGGTGCCTCATCCGCCGGGGCCTGCGCCGTGGGTGCGGCGATCTCGGCCTTGCGCGGGAGCAGCAGGGCGAGGGCGGAGGCCACGGCCAGGACGGCCGCGCCGATCCACAGGGCGGGGACGGTGCCGTCGGTGAAGGCCTGCGGGGTCTCGTAGCCGCCCTGGGCGGAGAAGACGGAGGCCAGGACCGCGACGCCGAGGGCGCCGCCGACCTCGCGCAGGGCGTTGTTGGCGCCGGAGGCCTTGCCCTGGTCGGCGGTGGACACCGTGGACATCAGCAGGTTGCCGGCGGGGGCGAAGAACAGGGACATGCCGATCCCGCTCAGGACGAGCGCCGGAAGCTGGGCGGCGTACGAGAGGTCCGTGCTCAGGATCATGGCGAACCAGCCGAGGCCGATGGCCTGGAGCGCCAGACCGGCGACGACGACGGGGCGGCCGCCGATCCGGTCGGACAGCACCCCGCCGATCGGGGCGACGATGACGGCCATCCCGGTCCAGGGGAGCATGCGCAGACCGGCCTCGGCGGGCGAGTAGCCGACGACGCCCTGGAGGAACTGGCTGAGCAGGAAGATCGAGCCGAACATGCCCAGGTACATCATCAGGCTGGCGATGTTGATCCCGAAGAAGCCCCGGTCACGGAAGAGCCGCATGGGCAGCATGGCGTTGGCGCTGCGGAAGCCGTGGCCCACGAAGCCCGCGATGAGGACGCCGCCGGCGATGAGGGAGGTCAGGACGGTGGCGTTGGTCCAACCGTGGATGTTGGCGTTGACCAGGCCGTAGACGATGCCGAAGAGGCCGCCGCTGATCAGGAGGGTGCCGGGGAGGTCGAGGCGGGAGTTCGGGGCGGTGGACTCGGCGAGGCGCAGCCGGGAGAGCGGGATCACGGCGAGGCCGATGGGCACGTTCAGCCAGAAGATCCACTGCCAGGAGATGTGCTCGGTGATGCTGCCTCCGACGAGGGGCCCGGTGGCGACGGCCAGTCCGCTCACGGCTCCGTAGATCCCCAGGGCCACGCCCCGCCGGGCGGCGGGAACGGCGGCGGTGAGCAGGGTGAGGCTGAGCGGCATCATGATCGCCGCGCCCACGCCCTGCACGGCCCGGGCGGCGATGAGCTGGTCGATCCCGGACGACATGGCGCCGGCGGCGGACGCGCCGGTGAAGACGGCGAGCCCGGCGATGAAGAGCCGGCGCCGGCCGAAGCGGTCGCCGAGGGCGGAGCCGAACATCAGCAGGACGGCGAAGGTGAGCGTGTAGGCGTTCACCGTCCACTCCAGGTCCTCCAGCCCGCCGCCGAGGTCGGCGCGGATGGCGGGGAGGGCGGTGGTGACGACGAGGTTGTCGAGGGCGGCCATGAAGCTGGCGGCGCCCGTGAGGACTAGGGCCCAGATCGCGGGCCTGCTGAGCTTCGTCTCGGCTGGCTGGTTCACGGGTTCCCCCCTGGGGGTTGTTAGTTATTACTGACTAACTTTGGCGGGCAAAAAAAGACGGCGGAGCCGTCAGGGGCGGGGGTCAGCACTCGGGACTCGCCGAGGGGAACCCCTCCCAGATGCGATGACTGGGCGGGAAGCCCATCGCGGTGAGGGTGTTGATGAGCATTCCGTAGGCCATGAAGGTGGTCGTCTCGTTGGCGTCCCCGCCGAGCGGGGCCATGACGGTGTCCCAGAGTTCCAGCCAGCCGGCACGCACCAGCTCGCCGAACTCCGAGTCGCCGGCCGCTTCGGCGGACGCGACGGTGACGTACATCTGGAGCTGCATCTGGACGACCTGCGGGTCGTCGGCGATGTGCTTGCTGTAGGCGGCGGACATGGCGTGGAGGGCGTCCTCGCCCCCGAGCCCGTCGGCGGCCTGCGCGAACACCTCGCGGGTCCGCTCCATACAGCGGGCCGCCGCCGCGAGGAAGATGGCCTGCTTGCTGGGGAACAGCCGGAAGAGGTACGGCTGCGAAACCCCGACCCGCTTGGCGATCGCCTCGGTGGAGGTCCCGTAGTAGCCGCCGCAGGCGAACTCCACGATCGCCGCGCGAATGACGCTCTCGCGCCGCTCGTCCGCACTCATCCTTGCCATGGCAGTAAGTTAGTACTCAATCACTAACCAAGTCAAGGGGGGGGTGCGGCGGGGTGCCGGGGGGGGCGGGGGCCGGGGGCCGGGGGCCGGGGGCCGGGGGCCGGGGGCCGGGGGCCGGGGGCGGAGTCGTGGCGGGGCGGTCTCAGAGCTGGTTGGGGGCTTCCCGTCAGTCCCATCGTCCTTCCGGTTCGGGCCGGCCCGTCAAGGGCGCTCCTTCGTCGCGTCGCTACGCGATGGCCTTCGGCCACCCTTGACCGACCGACCCGCCCCGGAAAGCCGAAAGACTGCCGGGAAACCCCCAAAGAAACGGCACGGACGATCCTTGGAGGGGCGGGTCCCTCAGGGACCAGGCGAGGGGCCGGGCGCCGGCCCGCCCGACATCCGCCCCCCACGTCCGTGATCCCGGGCCAGGAGCGCGACTACCCGCGCGAGAAGACGACCAGAGCAGCCCAGGGAGCCGACAGGCGCGTCAGACCGCTACGCGCTCCCCATTTCTCAGCGTCCGACGACCGTCTTGGGCTGGTACCCGCACGCGAGGACGAACAGAGCCACCCAGGGATCCGACGGGCGCGAGAGATCGCTACGCGCTCCTCCCGGCTTGGCGTCTGGCGGCCGTCTGGGGCTGGGATGGGGCAGAAAAGGGCGGACGTAGTCCTTCGAGGGGCGAATTTCCCGCCCCCCAGGGCCTCTGGCGGCTTGCCGGAGTCTGCGGATGTCTCTTTCGCCCGCAGACTCCGACAGAGAGCCATCCACCCCCCACAACAGACCCCCATAAAGGGGCAAAAGGGGTGATGAGGTCTTCTGTATGGCCTATGACCGGCCCAAGACAGCCGATAGCCGACAGCCGTCGGCCGCCGGCCGCCGGCCGCCGAGATCAGAGAAGCGCGTAGCGATCTGCCGCGCCCATGACCCTGCCAGGGCCGATCTGCTCGTCCTCTTGTGCGGGTATGCGGGTATCAGCCCAAGGCGGGCGCCGGACGCCAAGCAGGGAGGAGCGCGTAGCGATCTGCTGCGCCTGGACGCTCCCCTGGCCGCCCTGTTCGTCCTCTGGTGCAGGTATCAGCCCAGGACGGTCGTCGGACGCCATGCCAGCAGGAGCGCGTAGCGATCTGACGCGCCCGTCGGACCCCTGGGCTGCTCTGGTCGTCTTCTCGTGCGGGCTGTCGCGCCCCTGGCCCGGAATCTGGACTCTTGAGGCCCCGGATGTCGAGCGGGCCTGCCCCCGGCCCCTCGCCTCGGCACTGAGGGACCCGCTCCCCCAAGGATCATCCGTCCCGTTTCTTTGGGGGTTTCCCGGCAGTCTTTCGGCTTTCCGGTTCGGGACGGCCTGTCAAGGGTCGCCGAAGGCGATCACGAAGTGACGCGACGAAGGAGCGCCCTTGACAGGCCGGCCCGAACCGGAAGGACGATGAGACTGACGGGAAACCCCCAACCCGCTCAGAGACCGCCCGAGGGGGTACCGCTCCCCTGCCCCCGCCCCGGCACCCCCGCCCCCCTCAAGCCAGCCGCACCACCGCGCGGGACATGCCCAGGACCTTCTGGCCGGCGCTGAGTGCCGTCAGGTCGACCCGTACGCGGTTGTCCTCCAGCTTGGCGGCGACCTTCGCGGTGACCTCGATCAGCGCGCCCTGGTCGTCGTTCGGGACCACGACCGGCTTGGTGAAGCGGACGCCGTACTCGACGACCGCGCCCGGGTCGCCCGCCCAGTCGGTCACGACGCGGATCGCCTCGGCCATGGTGAACATGCCGTGGGCGATCACGTCCGGCAGTCCGACCTCCTTGGCGAACTTCTCGTTCCAGTGGATCGGGTTGAAGTCACCCGAGGCACCGGCGTAGCGGACGAGCGTGGCGCGGGTCACGGGGAAGGACGCCGCCGGGAGCTCGGTGCCGACCTCGACGTCGGCGTAGTGGATCTGCGCGGTCATCTCAGGCCTCCTCGGGGGCGCGGGACACGAGCTTGGTCCACGCCGTCACCACGTGCTCGCCGGACTCGTCGTGGACTTCGCCGCGGATGTCGATGATGTCGTTGCCGGCGAGCGACTTCACGGCCTCGATGGTGGAGGTCACGGTGAGCCGGTCACCCGCCCGCACGGGGCGGACGTACGCGAACTTCTGGTCGCCGTGCACGACGCGGCTGTAGTCCAGGCCCAGCTGCGGGTCCTCGATGACCTGGCCGGCGGCCGCGAAGGTGATGGCGAACACGAAGGTCGGCGGGGCGATCACGTCCTGGTGGCCAAACGCCTTGGCGGCTTCGGGGTCGGTGTAGACGGGATTCTCGTCACCCACCGCGACCGCGAATTCGCGGATCTTCTCCCGGCCGACCTCGTACGGCTCGGTGGGCGGGTAGGTCCGCCCCACGAAGGTCTGATCGAGGGCCATGGCTCACTGCCTCCTGTTGCTGTTTCAGGGACACGCTTGGACACGTTGCACGGACAGGGTGAAGGGGCGCGCTCGCAGGCGGCACGAATCGATTCTCCGGCCGCGCGCGGGGTGGCGTACCGCACACCTGATCAAGATCTGGTGCGGAAACGACACGAGGCCGCCCCCATTGAAGGGGACGACCTCATGACGGTGCCTATATTGGAGACTTCGCCAGTGACTAGCGGGTCTCGCGGTGCGCGGTGTGCGAGTTGCAGCGCGGGCAGTGCTTCTTCATCTCCATGCGGTCCGGGTTGTTACGCCGGTTCTTCTTGGTGATGTAGTTCCGCTCCTTGCACTCCACGCAGGCCAGCGTGATCTTCGGGCGGACGTCGGTGGCAGCCACGTGAGTGCTCCTTGACGGATTGGGACGGATGAACGCATAAAAGAGTAGCCGATCGGGAGACCGACCCCGCAATCGGCTACTGGGTGTAGCGGCGACCGGACTTGAACCGGTGACACAGCGATTATGAGCCGCTTGCTCTACCGACTGAGCTACGCCGCTTTGATGAGATCCGTTCCCCACCCGAGGGTGGGGAACCTCTCTCACCAGAGCCCCAATGCGGAATCGAACCGCAGACCTTCTCCTTACCATGGAGACGCTCTACCGACTGAGCTATTGGGGCGAGCGAGGAAGACATTACACGGTTGCCAGCCGATCGCCCAAATCCTTTGGGGCGCCTGGGCTCCGAAGCGCCCGCCCGTCCATTCCACGGGGCTTCCGGGCCTCCCCGGGCCCGGAAAACGGCCCGTTTGTGCCCGGGGTCACACTCCGGCCCTCCCCGGCCACACCGGTACGACTATTGCGCTCCTCCGCGAACCCGGGACCCCCGCGCCCTAGGCTCGGAGCACGCTGCGTGATCTTGGGCCGCCGGCTGCGGCCACGGCACAGGAACCGCCCGAGCCACCGCAGGAGCGCGATGTCCGACAGCCAGCCGCAGCAGCCCTCCCCGTCCCCGCGCAACCCCGTCGGCGGACCCGCCGCCGAGGCCACGGGGCTCCTGCTCACCGGGGCCCGGCTCACCGACGGCCGGACCGTCGACGTCCGGCTCAGCGGCGGCCGCATCCAGGCCGTGGGCACCGCGGGCAGCCTGCCCGCCCCCGCCCTGTCGCGCGTCGACCTGCGCGGCTACCTGCTCCTGCCCGCCCCCGCCGAGCCGCACGCCCACGGGGACACCGCGCTGACCGCAGACGGCGAGGGGCCGGTCTCGTACGCCCCCGACGAGGTGCAGCGCCGCGCCACCGAGGCGGCCCTGCTCCAGCTCGGCCACGGCGCCACCGCGGTGCGCTCCCACGTCCGGATCGGCGACGTGCACGGGCTGGGGCCCATGGAGGCCGTCCTCCAGGCCCGCCGCTCCCTGCGCGGGCTGGCGGACCTGACGGCGGTGGCGGTGCCCCGGCTGCTGACCGGGGTGGCGGGCGCGGACGGGCTCGCCATGCTGCGCGACGCCGTGAAGATGGGCGCCTCGGTGATCGGCGGCTGTCCGGACCTCGACCCCGACCCGACGGGCTTCCTGGAGGCGGTCCTGGAGCTGGCCGCGGAGCACGGCTGCCCGGTGGACCTGCACACCGACGGTGACGACCCGGGCCGGCTGGCCCGGCTGGCGGCCATGGCCGGGGGGCTGCGGCCCGGGGTGACCGTCGGCCCGTGCGGCGGTCTGTCCCGGCTCCCGCTGGACTCGGCCACCCGCGCGGCCGACCGGCTCGCCGCCGCCGGCGTACGCGTCACCTGCCTGCCGCAGGGCGACTGCGCGGCCCTGGAGCGCCGCGGGCTGCGCACGGCCCCCGTCCGCCTGCTGCGCTCGGCCGGGGTCCGTGTGGCCGCCGGCAGCGGGGCGCTGCGGGACGCCGGGAACCCGGTGGGCCGGGGTGATCCGCTGGAAGCGGCGTACCTGCTGGCCTCGCAGGGCGGCCTGCGCGCGGCCGAGGCCTACGAGGCGGTCAGTGCCGCCGCGAGGGAGGCGATGGGGCTGCCGGAGGTGCGGGTGGAGGCCGGCTTCCCGGCGGAGCTGCTGGCCGTGCGCGGCGACCGGATCGCGGGGGTGCTGTCGCTGGCGTACAGCCGCATCGTGATCCACCGGGGGCGGGTGGTAGCCCGTACGAGTGCCGTGCGGGAGTACTGCGACTCGGCCGTGGCGGTGGCCCTGGACCTGCCTCGGCAGGGCCGTACGGAGCCGGGACCGTAGTGCGTCGCGGGGCGTTCGCGGGCGGGGGCGGCCGGGCCGTCGTACGGTCGGGGCATGCGCATCGTCATCGCGGGTGGACACGGTCGGATCGCGCTGCGGCTGGAGCGTCTGCTCGCCGCGCGCGGGTACGAGGTCGCGGGCATCATCCGTGATCCGGAGCAGGGCGGCGACCTGCGGGAGGCCGGTGCCGAACCGGTGCTGTGCGACCTGGAGTCGGCTTCGGTCGAGCACGTCGCGGGGATCCTGCAGGGCGCGGACGTGGCGGTGTTCGCCGCCGGTGCCGGTCCCGGCAGCGGTGCGGCGCGCAAGGAGACCGTGGACCGGGACGCGGCGGTGCTGTTCGCCGACGCCGCCGAACGGGCTCGGGTGCGCCGCTTCCTGATGGTCTCCACGAGGGGTGCCGACCCGCGGCACGGGGGCGAGGAGGTCTTCGACGTGTACCTGCGGGCGAAGGGGGACGCGGACGCCCATCTGCGGACCCGGCTGGGCCTGGAGTGGACGGTGCTGCGGCCGGGTCAGCTGACGGACGAGCCCGGTACGGGGCTGGTGCGGCTGGAGGCGGACACGGGCCGGGGGCTCGTGCCGCGCGACGACGTGGCGGCGGTGCTGGCGGAGCTGGTCGAGACTCCGGCGACGGCGGGGCTGACGCTGGAGCTCGTCTCGGGCTCGGCCCCGGTCTCGGTGGCCGTGAAGGACGTGGCGGGCAACTGACGCGGGGTACGGCGGGCGGGTTGCGGGGCGCGGGACGCGGCGGGCCGAGCGGCAGTCAGAAACCGGCCTGCACCTCGCCGTCGACGCGGCGGACGGCGTGCCGGCGGAACTGCTTCTCGTACTGCCGGCGGATCCGTTCGACGCGGGTGCCGCGCTCGTCGGCCTCGGTACGGGGGTAGAGCAGCACGACCTCGTAGCCGGGCTCGCGGACGACGGCGCCGTCGTCGCCGAGCCTCTGGCCGTACGCGTCGCGCAGGGTGAGACCTTCGGGGAAGGCGGGGGTGACCTCGCGGTCGAGGAACCGGGTGAACTCCCCTTTGGCGACGGGTTCCCGGCCGTCGGGGCGCTGTGCGGCGAAGTACAGGCGGGTCTCCCGGTAGGGCTCGCCCGTGTCGCCGTGGAGGGCGGCTCCGACGAGGGCGGGGATGCCGGCGCCGAGCAGGGTGAGGAGTACGCCGCCTCCGGCTTTGCCGCGTTTGTCCGAAGTCCATGTCATGCCCCGTGAAACGACCGGCCGACCGCTTCGGTGCGCGGCGGGGGGCCGATAGGGTCACCCCGAAATCGGCCGCAGGGGGCGGCCGTACGGGGTTCCGGGGTGCGGCATGGGCGACGGCGAGTGGCGCGTCAGCGCGGCGGAGGGCGGCCGGCTCGCGGCGCGGTGGTGGCGGTGGGCCCTGTCCGCGCCGGACGAGGAGAGTCCGGTGGGGGACACGACGGGCGCGTACGCCGGGTGGCGTCAGCCCCGGGACGTGTGGTTCCTGGCGGGGACCTACGGTGGCCGGGTGGTGCGCCGGTGCAGCATCCCGTCGGGGCGGCCGCTGTTCTTCCCGGTGCTGAACACCGAGCGGGCGGCGGTGCCGTTCCTGACCCGGCCGTGGCGGCTGGAGGTGGCCCGGGCCTCGGCGGCCCTGAACAGCTCTCCGCTGGAGTTGCGCGAGTTCTCCTCGAAGCCCTTCCCGCTGCGGGGGCTGCCGCACGTGGCCTGGGGGTTGTGGTGCGCCCTCGAACCCCTCCCGCCGGGCCAGTTCGTCCTGGAGGTGGAGGCGGCGGCGGCGAACGGCTTCTGGATCGACACGACCTACCACCTGACGGTCACCCCGCCCGGCCCCTGAGCGCCCCGGTCCGGCGCGGCCGGGTACGGGGTGCGGGTCGTGGTATGCGAAGAAACCCCCGTCCACTGCGTTTCCGCAGATGAACGGGGGTTCCACTCGCGTGGCGGCGCCAGGATTCGAACCTGGGTAGGCTAAGCCGACGGATTTACAGTCCGCTCCCATTGGCCACTCGGGCACACCGCCATGGGATGTCGCCCGGGTTCCTCCGCCTTTCGGCGTCGCTCCCTGGCAACGACGTAAACGATACCCGATGCTCGGGGGTGGTTCGCCACCGGATTGATCAGCGCCCCACGTGGGCGTGGTGGCTAGGCTTTGCGGAGCGGTCCGGGGATGTCCGGCCGCGGCCCTCCGGGGCCCATCACAGCCGACTTCAAGGAGCCACAGCACATGGCCGACTCCAGTTTCGACATCGTCTCGAAGGTCGAGCGGCAGGAGGTCGACAACGCCCTCAACCAGGCCGCCAAGGAACTCTCGCAGCGCTACGACTTCAAGGGCACCGGCGCCACCATCGCCTGGTCCGGCGACAAGATCCTCATGGAGGCGGTCTCCGAGGAGCGCGTCAAGGCCGTCCTCGACGTGTTCGAGACCAAGCTGGTCAAGCGCGGGATCTCGCTGAAGGCGCTGGACGCCGGCGAGCCGCAGCTGTCCGGCAAGGAGTACAAGATCTTCGCGTCGATCGAGGAGGGCATCTCCCAGGAGAACGCCAAGAAGGTCGCGAAGATCATCCGGGACGAGGGCCCCAAGGGCGTCAAGGCCCAGGTCCAGGGCGAGGAGCTGCGCGTCAGCTCCAAGAGCCGTGACGACCTCCAGGCCGTCCAGGCCCTCCTCAAGGGCAAGGAACTGGACTTCGCGATCCAGTTCGTGAACTACCGCTGAACCACCGCTGAGGCGCACGAGCGTCACTGAGGGACCCGTGGGGCACAACGGGGGCGGATCGCCGGAGCACCGGCGGCCGCCCGCGTTGTGCCCTTCGTCATGCGCGCCACGGATGCCCGGCGGGGAGCGCAAGGTGTGTGCGGGGCGTGAGCGGCGCGTGCTCCTGCCCGGCCTCCCGGTGGTGACTGGGCGGGGGCCGATGCGCCCACCACGCTGGGTGACACATCCATCAGCGCGTGACGAGGGGGTTCCCGCATGCCCGGGGCCGGCAATTTCCGAGCGGACTTCGGCGCGTCCGTCGTCGTCGCGCTGGTGGCGCTTCCGCTCTGTGTCGGGGTGGCCGTCGCCTCGGGCGTACCGGCCGAGCTGGGGATCGTCACCGGGGTGGTCGGCGGGCTGGTCACCGGCTGGTTCCGTGGCAGCGCCCTCCAGGTCAGCGGTCCCGCGGCCGGGCTGACCGTGCTGGTCTACGAGGCCGTGCGGGGTTACGGCCTGGCCGCCCTCGGGGTGCTGGTGCTGGCCGCCGGGGTGCTCCAGCTGGGCATGGGGGTGCTGCGGCTGGGGCGGTGGTTCCGGGCGATCTCGGTCGCCGTGGTGCACGGGATGCTGGCGGGGATCGGGCTCGTGCTGATCGCCGGGCAGCTCTACGCCGTGGGCGGGGTGGAGGCTCCCGGCCAGACCCTGGCCAAGGTGGCCACGGTGCACGAGCTGGGGGCGCGGGCCGACTGGGCCGCCGTGGCGCTGGGTGCGGGGACCATCGCCGTCCTGGTGCTCTGGCGCCGGGTGCCGGCCCGGGCACGGCTGGTGCCGGGCGCGCTGGTCGCGGTGGCGGCGGCCACCGTCGTGGCCGCGGTGCTGCGGCTGCCCGTCGAGCGGGTCCGGGTGACGGGGGTGCTGGACGCGGTGGCGCCGCCGGGATGGTCGGGCTTCGGGGTGCTGGGGTCGGTCGGAGCGGTCGGGACGGTGGTCGCGCTCGCGCTGATCGCCTCCGCCGAGACCCTCTTCAGCGCCGCGGCCGTGGACCGGATGCACGACGGTCCGCGCACCGACTACGACCGGGAGCTGGTGGCGCAGGGCATCGGGAACGCCGCGTGCGGGCTGCTCGGGGCACTGCCGATGACCGCCGTGATCGTGCGCAGCTCGGCGAACGTGGAGGCCGGGGCCCGTACCCGGGCGGCGCGGATCATGCACGGCGGCTGGCTGCTGCTGTTCGCGGTGGCGTTTCCGCAGCTGCTGGAGGTGGTCCCGCTGGCGGCGCTCGCCGGGGTGCTGCTGCACGCGGGCTGGAAGCTGCTGCCGGCCCGGGCGGTGGCGACGCTGTGGCGCAGCCACCGGGGCGAGGCGGTGGTCCTGTTGGTGACGGCCGTCTCGATCGTGGCCACCAGCCTCTTCGAGGGGGTGCTGATCGGGCTGGGCCTGGCGGTGGCCAAGGCGGCCTGGGAGACCTCGCACGTGCACATCGAGGAGGCGTGGGAGGGCGACGCGCTGTGCGTCCGGATCGTGGGGAACGCCAGTTTCCTGCGGTTGCCGAAGCTGCTGGACGCGTTGGAGGCGCTGCCGCACGGGCCGTCGGTGCGGCTGGACCTGAGCGGGCTGCGGCACCTGGACCACGCCTGCCTGACCGCCCTGGAGGGGTGGGAGCGGGCGCGCATGCCGCTTCCCGGCCGGGAGGGCGTCAGCTAGGGCGGCCCCGGACCGCCATCCGGACCGCCGCCCGGGCCGTCATGCGGCCGCCATCCGGACCGCCATCCGGGCCGCCGTCCGGCCCGGGTAGCCTCCGCCCGTGAGCAACGAGCTGAAGCGCAGCCTGGGGGTTTCCGACGCCGTCGTGGTCGGGCTCGGCGCGATGGTCGGCGCGGGGATCTTCGCCGCCCTCGCCCCGGCGGCGCGGGCGGCGGGCGGCGGGCTGCTCGCGGCCCTCTCGGTGGCGGCCCTGGTGGCGTACTGCAACGCCTGGTCCTCGGCCCGGCTGGCCGCCCGCTATCCGGCCTCCGGCGGGACCTACGTCTACGGCCGCGAGCGGCTCGGCCCGTTCTGGGGGTACCTGGCCGGCTGGGGTTTCGTGGTCGGCAAGACGGCCTCCTGCGCGGCGATGGCGCTGACCGTCGGGGCGTACGTGTGGCCGGGGCGGCAGCACGCGGTGGCCGTCGCGGCGGTGGTGGCGCTGACCGCCGCGGGCTACGGCGGGGTGCAGAAGTCGGCCCGGATCGCCCGGCTGATCGTGGCGGCGGTACTGGCGGTGCTGGCCGGGGTCGTCGTGGCGTGCCTGACCTCCGGTGCGGCGGATCCGGGGGCGCTGACCGGCGGGGAGTGGGATGCGGCCGGGCTGTTGCAGGGGGCGGGGCTGCTGTTCTTCGCCTTCGCGGGCTACGCCCGGATCACCACCCTGGGCGAGGAGGTGCGTGATCCGGAGCGCACGATCCCGCGCGCGGTGCCGCTCGCGCTGGGGATCGCGCTGCTGGTGTACGCCGCCGTGACGGTGGCGGCCCTCTCGGTGCTCGGCAGCGACGGGCTGGCGGCGTCGGCCGCCCCGCTGGCCGACGCGGTGCGGGCGGCCGGGTGGCCCGGACTTTCCCCCGTGGTCCGGGCGGGCGCGGCGCTGGCGGCGCTGGGCTCTCTGCTGGCCCTCGTGCTCGGGGTGTCGCGCACGGTCCTGGCGATGGCCCGGGACGGCCATCTGCCGCGCGCGCTGGCGGCCGTACATCCCCGGCATCAGGTGCCGCACCACGCGGAGCTCGCGGTGGGTGCGGTCGTGGCGGTGCTCGCGGCCACCGCCGATCTGCGGGGCGCGATCGGGTTCTCCTCGTTCGGAGTGCTGGTCTACTACGCGATCGCGAACGCTTCCGCGTGGACGCTCGGTTCAGCTGTCAAGGACCGGGCCGTGGCAGCGGTGGGGCTGTCCGGCTGTGTGGTGCTGGCGTGTGCGCTGCCCCTCGCGTCGGCGGTGTCGGGGGCCGGGGTGCTGGCGGTGGGCGCGCTGGTCTACGCGGTGCGGCGGGGTGCGCTCAGGCCGCGCACCGGGAGCTGAACTCCGCCCAGGGGGACAGGTCCATCTCGTCCTCGTCCCATTCCTCTTCGTCGCGGAACCAGCCGGTTCCGTCGAGCCAGTCGCGCAGCCAGTCGGCCAGGCTCGGGGACTTGTGGTACCAAGCGAGTTCGCGATCCCCGGGGTTCGGCTCGAAGAGCAGGATCCGGGCGGTCTCGGAGCGGCAGTCCACGCAGGCGGACATGGCGCAGCCCAGGTCGGCTATCGGCAGGACGCCCTCTGGCCAGCCCCAGTCGGACGCGCGGCCGGCCTCGTACTCCGCTATGACCTGACGCAGGGGCAGCAGGCCGTATTCGGGGCCGAATCCGCCGTCGCCGACGCGCGTGTAGAGCGCGGCGAGGAGGGGCGGCAGGGCGAAGCCCAGGGCCCGTTCGGCCCGTTCGGTCTCGTCGTCCCGCAGGGGTGCGGGGAGGGGCTTGCCGCGCCCGCGCGCGGAGTCCCGTACCCGGTCGGTGACTTGCTTCAGCAACTGCTCGGTTTCGTTCATGTGTTCATGGTGACGCACCCCGCTGACAGCCGCCCGGGCCTGTGGACAACTCAGGCGAGGACGACCTCGACGCCCTCTTCTTCCAGGAAGGCGAGGAGGTCGTGGAAGGTGGCCGAGTGCCAGACGAGCGGCTGGAGGCCGAGGCTGCGGCGGGCCACCTCGTGGTCGTGCCAGACGAGCGTGAAGGGGCGCCTGGCTCCGAAGCCTCCGCACAGCGCGTCCGCGACGCCGTTCAGGCAGCGGCCGAAGTAGCCTCCCGGGCCGTTGACCGCCTCGCCGAGGGCGCAGAAGAAGCCCTCCGTGTCGGTGACGAACCGCCCGTCGAGGCGGTAGGTGCCTCCGGCGGGCCGGTCCGGGCCCTCCATGTGCGCCAGGGCCGGGTCCAGCCACAGCTCACGGCCGGTGCCGTCGAAGGGCGCCCACAGGTTGGGGACGGCCGGACGGCCTTCGCGCCACAGCGGCCAGATGTCGGCGACGACGGGCGGCTGCGGCTCCATGTGGACGGTCAGGTCGTACAGGCCCGGCCCACGTGCCGAGGGCTGCCAGTCGACGACGTGCGGGTGTCCCGCCCCTGCGAGGAGCCCGCCCGACGCGTCCAGCGCGTCCAGGTGCCGGTACCGGAGCGGCCGGCCCTGCCGGCCCTCCAGCACGTCCAGCAGCGGTCCCCGCACCTCGCAGCCGAGGAGGCGCACCACATGCGGTGGAGGCTCTTCAACGGCCGTCGCCTCGGCGAGCTCCTGGAAGTGGCCCAGGAGCCGGTCCTCATGGTCCGACAGGCTGAAGCCCACGGCGGCAGCAGAACCCGCCGGGTGGGGTGGCTGGTGATCGGAGCGGACGGCCTCGACGGTGACGTCCTGCCGCGATGCGCCGCGGGCGCGGGTGGTGAGCACGCGGGCGAGCTCCAGGTACCACTCACGTGTGGGTGCGCCGTCCTCGTGGAGCGGTTTCACCACGAGGAATCCGAGCGCGGCCGGCATCTCGTGCTCCGCGGTGAAGCCGCGCAGCTCGTACCGCCGCCGCACCGGCTCCGGCGGGTCGGCGAAGAGGTTCTCGGCGTCCTCGCACAGCGCCCAGAGCTGTTCGTCCTCGTGGTCGTCGTCCTCGCCCCACAGGGCGAAGCGGGTGCCGGCCGTCACCGGGAGGCGAAGGGGGCGTCCGTGGGGACGATCTCGCGGCCCAGGGGAAGGAGGGAGAGGGGGACCATCTTGAAGTTGGCGAGGCCGAAGGGGATGCCGATGATCGTGACGCAGAGGGCGAGGCCGGTGACGATGTGGCCGAGGGCCAGCCACCAGCCGGACAGGAGCAGCCACAGGACGTTGCCGACGCAGGACGGTGCGCCCGCGTCGTGGCGTTCGACCGTGGTGTAGCCGAAGGGCCAGAGGGCGTAGACGGCTATGCGGAAGGCGGCTATCCCGAAGGGGATGCCGATGATGGTGATGCAGAGGATCAGGCCGGCGACGCAGTAGCCGAGGAAGAGCCAGATCCCGCTGAGCACGAGCCAAATGATGTTGAGGATGGTTTTCACCGGCTGTGTCCTGCCATCTGTTCGAGCCGGGCGATGCGCTCGGCCATCGGCGGGTGGGTCGAGAACATCCTGGAGAGCCCCTGGCCGGGCCGGAAGGGGTTGGCGATCATCATGTGGCTCGCCGTCTCCAGGCGGGGCTCGGGGGGCAGCGGGAGCTGCTTGGTGCCGGCGTCGAGCTTGCGCAGGGCGCCGGCCAGGGCGAGCGGGTCTCCGGTGAGCTGGGCGCCGGAGGCGTCGGCCTCGTATTCGCGCGAGCGGCTGATGGCGAGCTGGATCACGGACGCGGCCAGCGGGCCGAGGATCATGATCAGCAGCATGCCGAAGATGCCGGGTCCCTCGTCGTCGTCGGAGCGGCCCACGGGGATCAGCCAGGCGAAGTTCACCAGGAACATGATCACGGAGGCGAGGGCTCCGGCGACGGACGAGATGAGGATGTCGCGGTTGTAGACGTGGCTCAGCTCGTGCCCGATGACCCCGCGCAGTTCGCGCTCGTCGAGGATGCGCAGGATGCCCTCGGTGCAGCAGACGGCGGCGTTGCGCGGGTTGCGGCCCGTCGCGAAGGCGTTGGGCGCCTCGGTCGGGGAGATGTAGAGCCGGGGCATGGGCTGGCGCGCGGAAGTGGAGAGCTCGCGCACCATGCGGTAGAGCTCGGGGGCCTCGAACTCGCTCACGGGGCGGGCGCGCATCGCGCGTAGAGCCAGCTTGTCGCTGTTCCAGTACGCGTAGGCGTTCGTCCCCAGGGCGACGAGGACGGCGACTATCAGGCCGCCCCGTCCGAAGAAGCTTCCGATGACGATGATGAGTGCGGACATCCCGCCGAGGAGTACGGCGGTCTTCAGCCCGTTGTGCCGGCGGTGCACGGTACGCCCTCCAAGTGGTGCGGCAGGGGAGCCCCGTCGTGGATCTGAGGGTCTTCGGTCCAGTGGACCCTCCCTTCCTGGTCAACGCGAGGTGGCGGCGTCTGGTTCCCGGGGCACGGCGCGGCCGCCGCCCCGGTGGCACGGGCCGGGGGGCGGCGGCGGGGGTTGCGCCGTACGGGTGAGTCCCGCGGAGGGAGCTGCCGTGGGGGCACGGCCGGACGGGCTACAGGGGGAAGAGGCTGCCCTCGGCGAAGCGCAGGACGAGCTGCGGGGCGCCCGAGAGGACGAGGGCGGTCACGGCGGTGAGGGCGATGGCGGCCGCGACGGGCCAGGGCGCCCCGGTGGGGGCGGACGCGTCCGCGGCCGCCCCGGTCCCCGGCTGCGGGGTGCGGAACAGGAGGGCGGTCCAGCGCAGGTAGTAGTACAGGGCGACGACGACGTTGACGGCCATGAGCACGGCCAGCCAGCCGAGGCCCGCGTCCACGGCCGAGCGGAAGACGGCGACCTTGGCGAAGAGGCCGATGACGCCCGGCGGCAGTCCGGCGAGGCAGAGCAGGAAGAAGGCCATCGCCAGGGCGGCGGCGGGGCGCTGCGCGTACAGGCCGCGGTAGTCGCTGATCCGGTGCTGCGGCTTCGTACGGGCCACGAGGGCGGCCACGGCGAAGGCGCCGAGGTTCACGGCCGCGTACATGAGCGCGTAGGCGACGGTGGAGCCGATCTGGTCGCGGTCGGTGTACGCGGCCGCGGCGATCGGGATCAGGAGGTAGCCGGCCTGGCCGACGGAGGACCAGGCGAGGAGGCGTACGGCGCTGTGCGCCCGGTCGGCGGACTGGCGCAGGGCGGCGGCGTTGCCGAGGGTCATGGTGAGCGCGGCGAGGACGGCCAGGGCCGGGCCCCAGACGTCGGAGTACGCGGGGAAGGCGATCACCGTGACGAGGATGAGGCCGGTGAAGCCGACGGCCTTGCCGATCACCGAGAGGTAGCCGGCGACGGGCAGGGGGGCGCCGACGTAGGTGTCGGGGACCCAGAAGTGGAAGGGGACGGCCGCGGTCTTGAAGGCGAAGCCGACGAGGGTGAGCGCGACACCCGCCATGGCGAGGGTGTCGAGCTGCCCGGGTACCCCTTCGAGCCGTCCCGCGACCTGCGACAGGTGCAGGGAGCCGGTGGCGGCGTAGACGAAGCTGACGCCCATCAGGGAGACGGCGGTGGCGGTGACGGAGGACAGGAAGAACTTGAGGGCGGCCTCGGAGGAGAGCCGGTCGCCGCGGCGCATGCCGACGAGGGCGAAGGCGGGCAGCGAGGCCACTTCGAGGGCGACGATCAGGGTGGCGAGGTCGCGGGAGGCGGGCAGCAGGGCGGCGCCGGCGGCGGAGGACAGCAGCAGGAACCAGTACTCGCCGGCCGGGGTGCGCGCGTCACGGACGGCCGTGACCGACAGCAGGGCGGTGACCAGGGCTCCGGCCAGCACCAGGAACTGCACGACGAGCGCGAAGTGGTCGGCGGTGTAGCTGCAGGCGGCCGGGTCGCCGGTGAGGCAGAAGGTGGAGCGGTCGCCGGCGCGCAGCGGGAGCAGGAAGGCGGTCGCGGCGGCCAGGGCGGCCACGGAGATCCAGCCGAGGACCGGCTTGCGGGCCTCGGACACGAACAGGTCCGCGACCAGGACGAGCACGGCGACGGCGGCGGTGATGACCACGGGCGCGATCGCGAGCCAGTCGACGGACTGGACGAGGCTGGGGGTGTCGGCGGCGAGGACCGTGGCGGCCGTCATGCGTTGCCTCCTGCGAGGAGCTTCTGTACGGCCGGGTCGGTGAGGCCGAGGAGGACCGCCGGCCAGAGGCCGGCGAGGACGGTGAGGGCGACGAGCGGGGTCCAGGCGGCGAACTCGTAGTGCCGGACGTCGGCGACGGTGATCTCGGGGCCGGCCTTCGGGTCGCCCATGCAGACGCGCCGTACGACGATCAGCAGGTAGGCGGCGGTGAGGAGGGTGCCGAACGCGCCGACGGCCATGTAGGTGAGGAAGGCGGGACGGGAGAGTCCCTCGGCCGGGTCGAAGGCGCCGAAGAGGGCCAGCATCTCGCCCCAGAAGCCGGCGAGGCCGGGCAGGCCGAGGGAGGCGACGGCGGCGAAGGCCAGGAGGGCGCCGAGGCGGGGGGCGCGGCCGTAGAGGGCGCCGCCGGTGGCTCCGGCGAGGGTGTCGAGGTCGCTGCTGCCGTAGCGGTCCTTGAGGGCGCCCACGAGGAAGAAGAGGAGGCCGGTGATGAGGCCGTGGGCGATGTTGGCGAAGAGCGCGCCGTTGACCCCGGTGGGGGTCATGGAGGCGATGCCGAGGAGGACGAAGCCCATGTGGCCGACGGAGGAGTACGCGATGAGGCGCTTGAGGTCGCCCTTGCCGTTCCTGCGGGTCAGCGCGAGGCAGGCGAGTGATCCGTAGACGATGCCGACGGCGGCGAAGGCGCCCAGGTAGGGGGCGAGGGTGTGCATGCCGTCGGGGGTGACGGGCAGCAGGATGCGGACGAACCCGTAGGTGCCCATCTTCAGCATGACGCCGGCGAGGAGCACGGAGCCCACGGTGGGGGCGGCGGTGTGGGCGTCGGGCAGCCAGGAGTGCAGCGGCCACATCGGGGTCTTCACGGCGAGGCCGATGCCGATGGCGAGGACGGCCAGGAGCTGGGTGGTGTGGCTCAGTCCGCGCCCGTTGTCAGAGGCGAGTGCCACCATGTCGAAAGTGCCGCTGTTCAGGCCGATCAGCAGTAGTCCGAGGAGCATGACCACGGAGCCGAGGAGGGTGTAGAGGATGAACTTCCAGGCGGCGGCCTGCCGCTGAGCACCGCCCCAGCGGGCGATGAGGAAGTACATCGGGATGAGGACCGTCTCGAAGGCGAGGAAGAACAGCATCAGGTCGAGGACGGCGAAGGTCGCCAGGGTGCCGGCCTCGAGGACGAGCAGCAGTGCCACGAAGGCCTTCGGGGAGGGGCCTTCGGGGAGCTTGAAGTAGCTGTACACCGCGCAGAGGAAGAACAGCAGCGCGGTCATCAGGAGGAGGGGGAGCGAGATGCCGTCGATGCCGAGGTGGATCCGGATGTTCAGCGCCGGGATCCAGCTGATGTCCGTCGTCGCCTGGAAGCGGGACGGGGCGTCGTGGTCGAAGCCCAGGGTGAGGGCGACGGCCGCGGCGAGGACGACTCCGGTGACGGTGACGCCGTGGCGGAGCACGGCCTGTTCGGGGCTCCTGCCCTTGAGGCCGGGCGGGGCCGGCAGGAGGGCCGCGACGGCGCCGAGGAGCGGTGCGGCCACGGTGAACGCCAGAAGGAACTGCATCACGGACGGGCTGATATCGATCACGGCTGACTCTCGGCTCACGATCCGGCGTTGACGTTGGCGAGGACGGCGGTGGCGATGGCCAGGACCACGGCGCCGGCGAGCAGGGCGCTCAGGTAGCTCTGTACGTTGCCGGTCTGGGCGCGGCGTACGAGGCTGCCGAGCAGCCGGGGGCCGGCGCCCGCGCCGCGGACGTACGTGTCGACGACCTCGCGGTCCAGGAAGCGGACCAGGCCCGCGGCCGCCCGGGTGGGGCGGACGAAGAGCCGGTCGTAGACGGCGTCGAGGTGGAAGCCGGCGGCGGCGTGGCGGTGCAGCGGGCCGAGGAGGGCCCGGCCGGGGTCGGCCGCGGGGGCGGCCGGGACGGCGGGGTGGTCGTGGGTCACCTCGGCCACCTCGGGGGTCTCGGCGGCGGATTCGGCGGCGGCGACGGACGCGGGTACGGCGGCTGCGCCCGGGATCCCGGCGGCGGCGCGGGCGGTGGCCCGCTGCCAGAGGCCGTAGGTGAGCACGATGCCGATGAGCGCGGCGCCGGTGCCGAGGACCGAGGTGGTCACGGAAGGGGTGAGCTCCTCGCCGTCGAACCATTCGGCGAGGGGGCCGGCGGCGAGGCCGAAGGCGGTCGAGGGGACGGCCAGCAGCCAGAGCACGCCGGTCATGGCGACGGGTTCCCTGCCGTGGTCGGGAGCGGCGCCGCCGCGGCCCCGGAAGGCCATCAGCCACAGCCGGGTGGCGTAGGCGGCGGTGAGCAGGGCGGTCAGTACTCCGGCGGCGAGGACGATCCAGCCGGCCGCGCCGGGCACGAGGGCGGAGTGTCCGCCGGCGGCGTGCTCGGCGGCGACGAGGACGGCTTCCTTGGAGAAGAAGCCGGCGAAGGGCGGGATGGCGGCGAGCGCGAGCAGCGCGACCGTCATCGTCCAGAAGGCGTCGGGGATGCGCTTGGCCAGGCCGTCCATGCGGGACATGGCGGCCAGGGAGTTCGTTCCGGCGGCGTGGATGATGACGCCCGCGCCGAGGAAGAGGAGCGCCTTGAAGGCGCCGTGGGACAGGAGGTGGAAGACGGCGGCGCCGCGGTCGCCGACGGCGAGGGCGCCGATCATGTAGCCGAGCTGGCCGATGGTGGAGTAGGCGAGGACGCGCTTGATGTCGTCCTGGGCGAGGGCGGCGAGGCCTGAGCCGACCATCGTGACGGCGGCCATGACGGCCATGACCACGAGCACGGCCCGGGAGGCCGTGAAGACCGGCAGCAGGCGGGCGATGAAGTAGACGCCGGCGGCGACCATCGTCGCGGCGTGGATGAGCGCGGAGACCGGGGTGGGGCCGGCCATGGCGTCGGGCAGCCAGGTGTGCAGCGGGAACTGCGCGGACTTGCCGGCGACGCCGGCGAGCAGGAGCAGCGCGATGAGCGTCGGGTGGTCGAGTCCGCCCGCGGCGACGGTGCCGAGGATCTTGGTGATCCGGAAGGAGCCGGCGTCGGCGGCGAGCGCGAACAGTCCGATGAGGAAGGGGACGTCGCCGAGCTTGGTGACGAGGAAGGCCTTCAGGGAGGCGGAGCGGGCTGCTTCGGTCTCCCAGTAGTGGCCGACGAGGAAGTACGAGCAGATGCCCATGATCTCCCAGCCGACCAGCAGCACCATCAGGTCGCCGGAGTAGACGACGAGCAGCATGGCGGAGGTGAACAGGGAGACGAGGGCCGCGTAGGACGGGTAGCGCGGGTCCTCGCGCAGGTAGGCCGTCGAGTAGAGCTGGACGCAGGTGGCGACGACGCCGACGAGGACGGCGACCAGTACGGCGAAGCCGTCCAGGTGGAGCGACAGGTCGATCGGCACGGAGCCGGTCGGGGTCAGCTCGGTCGCGGTGTCGATGGCCGGGCCGCCGCCTTGGCGGACGGCGACGAGGACGGCCAGGACGGCGGCGGCCAGCGTCGGCAGGACGGCGAGCGGCCTGACGAAGCCGGGGGCGGTGCGGCCGAGGAGCAGGCCGGCGAGGGCGCCGAGGAAGGGGAGGACGGGGACGAGGACCGCGAGGGTCGTGGTGCTCACGCGGCGACCTCCGGCCGGGCAGTGGTGGCGGCGGTGTCATCGGGCCGGCCGGGCTCGTGGCCCTCGGCGGTGTCGCGCAGCTTGTCGACGTCCGAGGTGCCGCGGTTGCGGTAGACCATCAGCACGATGGCGAGGCCGATGCCGATCTCGGCGGCGGCGATGGCGATGGTGAAGAGGGTGAGGGCCTGGCCGGCGTGCAGGGTGTCGCGCAGCCAGACGTCGAAGGCCACCAGGTTGAGGTTGACGGCGTTGAGCATCAGCTCGACGGACATCAGGACCAGGATGGCGTTGCGGCGGGCGAGCACGCCGTAGAGGCCGGTGGCGAAGAGCAGGGCCGCGAGGACCGCGGGGTAGGCGAGGTGCATCAGCTCTGCCCCTTCCGGGTGCCCGCGCGGGCGGCGGCGTCGGCCGCGTCGGCGGCGTCCTCGGCGGGGGTGGTGCGGCGGGAGAGCACCATGGCGCCGATCAGGGCGGCGAGGAGGAGCACGGAGAGCGCCTCGAAGGGCAGCACCCAGTGCTGGAAGAGGATCTCGCCGGAGACCTTGGTGGAGCCCTGGGCGGGACCGTCGAGGTCGATCCAGGTCGTGCGGAAGGCGTCGGCGACCACCCAGACGAGCGCGGCCCCGGCGGCGCCGGCGACGCCGAGCGCGACCAGCCGGTTGCCGGAGTCGGCGTCCGGGGAGCGGCCGATGGGCGCCTTGGTGAGCATCAGCCCGAAGAGGAGGAGGACGACCACGGAGCCGAGGTAGATCAGGACCTGGACCCAGGCGATGAACTCGGCGGTCAGCAGCAGGTACTCGACGGCGATCCCGCCGAGCGCGACGACCAGCCAGAGGGCGGCGTGCACGAGCTGCTTGGTGGTGACCGTGATGACGGCCGCGCCGAGGGTGGCGAGGCCGACGAGGAGGAAGGCGATCTCGACGCCGGTCGGCGAGAGGAAGCCGGGGCCGGGCGCGGGAACGCCCGCGGCCGCGGCGGCTGCGAGGTGGGCGGGGTACATCAGGCGGTGCCTCCCGCCGGGGTGTCGGGGGTTCCGTCGGCGGGGGTGCCGTCGGCGGGCGGGGCCGCTTCGGCCTGGGCCGCGGCCGCCGCCGCGGCGGCGGCGGCGGCGGCTTCGGCCTTCTCCACCGCCTTGCGGGCGGCCGCGATCTCCTTGGGCTCCTCGGCCCCGGGATCGAGGGCGGGCGGGGCGGGCACGGTCCACATCCACTCGCGCAGCTTGTCGCGCTCGTGGGTGAGCTCGTGGATGTCGGTCTCCGCGTACTCGAACTCCGGCGACCAGAAGAGGGCGTCGAAGGGGCACACCTCGATGCAGATGCCGCAGTACATGCAGAGGGAGAAGTCGATGGCGAAGCGGTCGAGGACGTTGCGGCTGCGCTCGCGGCCGCCGGGGGTGGCGGCGGGCACCGTCTCCTTGTGGGAGTCGATGTAGATGCACCAGTCGGGGCACTCGCGGGCGCACAGCATGCAGACCGTGCAGTTCTCCTCGAACAGGCCGATGACGCCGCGGCTGCGGGGCGGGAGCTCGGGCTGCACCTCGGGGTACTGGGCGGTGTGCGCGCGCTTGGTCATCGTGCGCAGGGTGACGGCCAGGCCCTTGGCGAGGCCGGATCCGGGAATCGGGGCCATTACTGGATCGCCACCTTCACGATGCCGGTGAGCGCGATCTGGGCGAGCGCGAGCGGGATGAGTACGGTCCAGGCGAGCTTCTGGAGCTGGTCCTCGCGCAGGCGCGGGTAGCTCACCCGGAGCCAGATGACGACGAACGCGAGGACGGCGGTCTTGAGGAGGGTCCAGAACCAGCCGAGGCCGTCACCGCCGAAGGGGCCGTGCCAGCCGCCGAGGAAGAGGACGGTGGTGAGGCCGCACAGGACGACGATGCCGGCGTACTCGGCGAGCAGGAACAGCGCGAAGCGCAGGCCGGTGTACTCGGTGTACGCGCCGAAGATGATCTCGGAGTCGGCGACGGGCATGTCGAACGGGGGCCGCTGGAGTTCGGCGAGGCCGGCGGTGAAGAAGACGACCGCGCCGATGATCTGCCAGGGCAGCCACCACCACTCGAAGGCGCCGACGATGCCGGGCAGGGACACGGTCCCGGCGGCCATGGCGACGGAGGCGGCGGCGAGCAGCATGGGCAGCTCGTAGGCGAGCAGCTGGGCCGCGGTGCGCAGGCCGCCGAGCAGGGAGAACTTGTTCGCGGAGGCCCAGCCGCCCATGAGGCTGCCGAGCACGCCGACGCCCATGACGGCAAGCGCGTAGAAGAGGCCGGCGTCGATGACCTGGCCGATCCAGCTGTCGCCCGGGCCGATGGGGATGGCGATCAGGACGAGGAGGTACGGCAGCAGCGCGACGGCGGGGGCGAGCTGGAAGATCCGCCGGTCGGCGTTGGCCGGGACGATGTCCTCCTTCTGCGCGAACTTCACGCCGTCGGCGACGAGCTGGGCCCAGCCGTGGAAGCCGCCGGCGTACATGGGGCCGAGGCGGCCCTGCATGTGTGCCATCACCTTGTGCTCGGTCTGCCCGATGACGAGCGGGAGCACGAGGAAGACGGCGAAGACGACGATCAGTCGCAGGGCGACGTCGAGGACGTCGTTCACGCGTCGCCTCCGGTGGTGTCGGTTTCGGTGTCGGTGTCGGGCTGGGGCTTGGCTTCGGGGGCCGGGGGCTCCTCGAAGGCGGGCTTCGGGTTGTGCCAGGGCGCGTCGGCGCTGCGCGGTGCCGGGCGCCTGGGGGCCTCCGGCTCCGGCGCGGGTGCCTGGCCGGCCGGGGTGCCCGGGCCCCCCGGCTCCGCCGGAGCGGCCGCCTGGCTCGCGGAGCCGTCCGCCGCGGAACGGCTGCGCCGGGGCGGGCGGGCCGTGTCCGGGGCCTGGACGGCGTCGGGGGCCGGAGGCTCCGGGGCCGCCTGGCTCGCCGAGCCGTCCGATGCCGAGCGGGTGCGCCGGGCGGGGCGCGGGGCGTCCGGGGCGGCCTGGCTCGCGGAGCCGTCCGGTGCCGGGCGGGCGGGGCGCGGGGCGTCGGGGGACGGGGGCTCCGGGGTGGTCTGGCTGGCGGAGCCGTCCGCTACCGAGCGGGTGCGGCGGGGCGGGCGGGCCGGGTCCGGGGTGGTTTCGGGGGCCGGGGGGGTGGTCTGGGTGGCGGAGCCCTCCGTCACCGAGCGGGTGCGGCGCACCGGGGCGCCCTCGCGCGGGGTGCGCGCCGGGCCGGCGCCGGCGGCGCGCGGGGTGCGGGCCGGGCGGGCGGGGGCGGGGGGCAGCTGGCCCTTGAGCGGGCCCCAGTCGTTGGGGTCCGGCACGCCGGGCGGGAGCATCTGGCGGCGCTTGGGCGCGTCCGGGTCGTGGGCCTCGCCCGGCTCCTTGGCGCCGGGCCACGCCTTGGCGACGCGCGCCGCCAGGACGAAGTCCTTGCGCAGCGGGTGCCCCTCGAAGTTCTCGGGGAGGAGCAGGTGCACGAGGTTGGGGTGGTCCGTGAAGGTGACCCCGAACATCTCGAAGGTCTCCCGCTCGTGCCAGGCCGCGCCCGCGTACACGGCGACGGCGGACGGCAGCGAGGGCGCCGAGTGCGGGACGGTCGTGCGCAGCAGCAGGCGGCGTACCCGGTGGTTCTCCAGGGAGACGACGTGCGCGCAGACGCGGAAGCCCGTACCGGGCTCGTCGACCGCGCTCAGCCAGTCGAAGTAGGTGCAGCCCAGCTTGTCGCGGGCGATCTCCAGCGCGGAGATCCAGGAGCCGACGGGGACGTCGACGGTGAGGAGCTCGTACGCGGACGAGGCCACGGCCTCGGCGCCGAAGACCGTGCCGGCCGCTTCGGGGAGGGAGTCGTAGAGGTTCACGCGCCGGCCCCCGGGGCGGGCGGCGCCGCGACGAGGCCGCTGGTGAGCTGGGCGACGGAGGGCGATGCCGCGTAGCGGTCCGCGAGGGACTCTCGGGCGATCTTCTCCTGGAGCTTGAGGATGCCCTGGAGGAGGGCCTCTGGGCGGGGCGGGCAGCCCGGCACGTAGACGTCGACCGGAATGATCTGGTCCACGCCCTTGGTGACGGAGTACGAGTCCCAGTACGGGCCGCCGCAGTTGGAGCAGGCGCCGAAGGAGATGACGTACTTCGGCTCGGGCATCTGCTCGTACAGGCGCTTGACGGCCGGGGCCATCTTGTCCGTCACCGTGCCCGAGACGATCATCAGGTCGGCCTGGCGCGGGCCCGGCGCGAACGGGATGACACCCAGGCGGATGAAGTCGTGCCGGGCCATCGACGCGGCGATGAACTCGATCGCGCAGCAGGCGAGGCCGAAGTTGAAGACCCACAGGCTGTAGCGGCGGCCCCAGTTCAGGACCACCTTCATGGGCTCCGGGGCGAGGCGGGAGAGCGCTCCCAGCCTCTTCGGCTCCGGGAGCAGCTGGGGCTGGGGCTCCGGGGTGACGGCCGGTGTCACGTCCATTCGAGGACGCCCTTCTTGTACGCGTAGAGCAGGCCGACGGCCAGGAACCCGAGGAAGACGAACATCTCGACCAGGGTCGTGGCGCCGTAACCGGCGGCGGCGAACACCGTCGCCCACGGGAAGAGGAAGATCGAGTCGACGGCGAAGATGACGTACAGGAACGCGTAGACGTAGTAGCGGACCTGGGTGTGCGCCCAGCCCTCGCCCACCGGGTCCACACCGCACTCGTACGTCAGGAGCTTCTCGGGGGTCGGGACCACGGGCCGCAGCAGGCGGCCGGCGCCGAAGGCCACGGCGACGAAGAGCACGCCGACGACAGCGAGCAGGCCGACGACCGAATAGCTCCGGAAGTAGTCCGCTGCGATCACGGTTGCTGTCGATACCGTTGGGTCGGGCACGTCCGTTCCTCGCTCCTCGGCCACTGTCGACGATCAGGTTGATCTGGTACGGCAGGGAGTCTAGGGCCTGGGCCGCACGGGGTGGGGTTACCCCCCGTTCACTGCCGCCTGGCTGCCCCATGGCGTCGGCGGGGCGGAATTGGCAGGCTGAGCCGCATGACCGCGAACGATCAAGCTTCCGCTCCCCCTCCCGTACGCCCCGCTTTCGACGCGGCCACGTGGAAGGAGATCGCCTACCTGCTGACCAACCTGCCGGTGGCGTTGATCGGATTTGTTTACACGGTTTTCATGGTTGCGACGGCGGGCGGTCTGTCCGTGACCGCGATCGGACTGCCGCTGCTCGCCTGCGGTCTGCTCGGGTCCCGGCAGCTCGGAAAACTCGAACGCGTCCGGGCGCGGGCCCTGCTCGGTGTACGGGTGGACGAGCCGACCCCGCTGCCGATACCGGGGCGGGCCGGCGGGTTCTTCGCCTGGCTGTGGGCCGGGGTCAAGGACCCGGTGGGCTGGCGGACCGTGCTGTACGAGCTGGTCCGGCTGCCGTGGGGAGTGCTGACCTTCAGTATCGCGCTGACCGGCCTGTTCGTGCTCTGGCCGGTACTGCCGTACGTGGTGCGCGGCCTGACCAACGTGGACCGCGCGGCCGTACGGGGCCTGCTGTCGCCCTCCGACGAGCTGGAGCGGCGCATCGCGGAGCTGGAGTCGGGGCGCGGGGTCGTCGTGGACACGGCGGCCGCCGACCTGCGGCGCATCGAACGCGACCTGCACGACGGGGCGCAGGCCCGGCTGGTGGCGCTGGCCATGGGGCTCGGTCTGGCGAAGGAGAAGCTGCTGGAGGACCCGGAGGGCGCGGCGGCGATGGTCGACGAGGCGCACGGCGAGGTGAAGCTGGCGCTCCAGGAGCTGCGGGACCTCGCGCGGGGCATCCACCCGGCGGTGCTGACCGACCGGGGGCTGGACGCGGCGCTGTCGTCGGTGGCCTCGCGGTGCCTGGTGCCGGTGAAGGTGCACGTGGACCTCGCGGAGCGGCCGGCCGAGGCGATCGAGGGGATCGCGTACTTCACCGTGTCGGAGCTGCTGCAGAACGTCAGCAAGCACGCCGGGGCGACGGCGCGGGGCGCGAGCGTCGAGGTGTGGCGGTCCGGGAACCGGCTGCTGCTGCGGGTCGCGGACGACGGGCGGGGCGGAGCGGGGGCCTCCGGGGGGAGTGGGCTGGCGGGGCTCGCGGAGCGGCTGCGGGCGGTGGACGGGGTGTTCGCGGTGCACTCCCCCGAGGGGGAGGGGACGGTGGTCACGGCGGAGCTGCCGTGGCGCTCCCGCGGGTAGCCCTGCCGGGTCCGGGGCGGGTGGGGGTGCGGGGCCGCTGCGCGGGGCCGGGTCCCCTACCCGCCCTTCCTCCGTTCCCCGGGCTCTGCCCGGACCCGCGCCTCAAACGCCGGCGGGCTGGAGGGGTGGGGTTATCCCCCCGCGGAGACGGTGACCTGCCGCATGGTTCGGGCAGAGGGGGCGGCGGCAGGGTTGAGGGGTCAAGGGATGAGCTGAAGGGCGGGCGGGATCATGGGCAACGGCAAGGGCATCGGCCGGGCGGTGCTGCGGGCTCCGGTGGCGGCGCAGACCTGGCGCGAGTTCGCGTACCTGCTGGTGGGCCTGCCGCTCAGCACCCTGTACTTCTCGCTCGCCGTCACCGGGGTGTCCATCGGCGCCGGGCTGCTCGTGACGTTCGTCGGGGTGCCGGTGCTGGCCGGGGTGCTGGCCATGTGCCGGGGCTTCGGGCGGGTGGAGCGGGCCCGGGTGCGCGGGATGCTGCGCGTGCCGCTCGCCGATCCGGCGCCGGTCCGGGCCGCGAAGGGCGGGGCGGTGGCCCGGCTCGGGGCGCTGCTCAAGAGCGGCAGTGCCTGGCGCCACGTGCTGTACTCCGTGGTGCACCTGCCCTGGGCGGTGTTCGCCTTCTCGACGGCGCTCGTGCTGTGGACCACCGGCTGGAGCCTGCTGCTGTACCCCCTGTGGTTCTGGACCTTCCCGGCCTTCACCGACCTGCCGGGCCTGCCGGTCCTCCAGAACGACGACTACGCCTTCTACCTGGACTCCCCCGCGACGATCATCGGCGCGTTCGTCATCGGGCTGGGCCTGACGCTGACCACCCCGTGGGTGCTGCGGGCGCTGACCACCGCCGACCGGGTGCTGGTCAGCGGGCTGCTCGGCCGGTCCCGGCTGGACGACCGGGTCATGGAGCTGGAGTCCGACCGCGGAGCGGTCGTGGACACGGCGGCCGCCGACCTGCGGCGCATCGAACGCGACCTGCACGACGGGGCGCAGGCCCGGCTGGTGGCGCTGGCCATGGACCTGGGCCTGGCGAAGGAGAAGCTGGCCGAGGATCCGCAGGCCGCGGCCCGGATGGTGGACGAGGCGCACGGCGAGGTGAAGATCGCCCTCCGGGAGCTGCGGGACCTCGCGCGCGGGATCCACCCGGCGGTGCTGACCGACCGGGGGCTGGACGCGGCGCTGTCGTCGGTGGCGTCGCGGTGCGCGGTGCCGGTGCGGGTGGAGGTGGATCTGACGGAGCGGCCGGCCGAGGCGATCGAGGGGATCGCGTACTTCACCGTGTCGGAGCTGCTGCAGAACGTCAGCAAGCACGCCGGGGCGACGGCGCGGGGCGCGAGCGTCGAGGTGTGGCGGTCCGGGAACCGGCTGCTGCTGCGCGTCGCGGACGACGGGCGGGGCGGAGCGGATGCCTCCGGCGGGAGTGGGCTGGCGGGGCTCGCGGAGCGGCTGGATGCGGTGGACGGGGTGTTCGTGGTGGATTCTCCCGAGGGGGAGGGGACGGTGGTCACGGCGGAGCTGCCGTGGCGCTCCCGCGGGTAGCCCGTGGGGGTGGGGCGGGTGCGGGGCCGGTGCGGGTGGGTGGGCCGCTGCGCGGGGCCGGTCCCCTACCCGCCCTTCCTCCGTTCCCCGGGCTCCGCCCGGACCCGCTTCCGGGGGCTCGCCCCCAGACCCCCGCGCCTCAAACGCCGGCGGGGCTGAGATGGGCTGGATCCGACCCCCTTAGGGCCCCAGCCCGTCCCCCATACGCGTCCGCCGGGCTTGATTCGGTCATGTCTTCCGGCCTTGGCTGGGATCCGCCCCCCGGTGCCCGTTCGGCTGGGATGCTTGGCTCTGCCAAGTGGGTCGACGAGTGGACGCGGGAGCTGCGAGAACGTGGAAGACAGGGTGCGGGTCGTCATCGCCGAGGATTCAGTGCTGCTCCGTGAGGGCCTGACCCGGCTGCTGACCGACCGGGGGCATGACGTCGTGGCCGGCGTCGGGGACGCGGAAGCCCTGATCAAGACGGTGGCGGACCTCGCGGCCGAGGGTGCGCTGCCCGACGTGGTGGTGGCCGACGTGCGGATGCCGCCGACGCACACCGACGAGGGCGTACGGGCCGCCGTGCGGCTGCGCCGGGACTACCCCGGCATCGGCGTGCTGGTGCTGTCGCAGTACGTGGAGGAGCAGTACGCCACCGAACTGCTGGCCGGTTCCAGCACCGGGGTGGGCTATCTGCTGAAGGACCGGGTAGCCGAAGTGCGGGAGTTCCTCGACGCCGTCGTCCGCGTCGCGCGGGGTGGGACGGCGCTGGACCCCGAGGTCGTGGCGCAGCTGCTCGGACGCAGCCGCAAGCAGGACGTCCTCGCCGGTCTGACCCCGCGCGAGCGCGAGGTGCTGGGCCTGATGGCTGAAGGACGCACGAATTCCGCTGTGGCCAAGCAGCTCGTGGTCAGTGACGGGGCGGTCGAGAAGCACGTCAGCAATATCTTCATGAAGCTGGGTCTGTCCCCGAGTGACGGGGATCACCGGCGTGTACTGGCGGTCCTCACCTATCTGAGGTCTTGATTAACTGACAATGCGTCAGGAAGGGCGCGCCGTTCCGGTGCGCCACGGCGACCGCCGGGTGATTTGGAAGATTTCGAGTTGTGCACGACGTCTGTCGGACAGACCGCCCCTTGAGGGGCGGTCCAGAATGCGGGCGACCCCAGGGCCTGACGACCTCACGGACGTAGGGTTGGTCCTGGGAACGAGCGCCCCGCCTCGAAGGAGGTCCAGTTCAGTGACCAGCCAGGTCAGTAGCCCGGCCGAGCAGGCCGACGGGGCCGGCGGGTCCATCGGGGAGCAGCGCACCGCGGCTGCGCCCCATGGAGCCGGCAAGGAGATCCGCCGCGTCGACCGGGTGATCATCCGCTTCGCGGGTGACTCGGGTGACGGTATGCAGCTGACGGGTGACCGTTTCACCTCGGAGACGGCGTCCTTCGGCAACGACCTCTCGACGCTGCCGAACTTCCCCGCCGAGATCCGGGCCCCCGCCGGGACCCTGCCGGGTGTGTCGTCGTTCCAGCTGCATTTCGCGGACCACGACATCCTCACCCCGGGCGACGCGCCGAACGTGCTGGTCGCGATGAATCCGGCGGCCCTGAAGGCCAACATCGCGGACGTGCCGCGCGGCGCGGAGATCATCGTCAACACCGACGAGTTCACCAAGCGCCCCATGGCCAAGGTCGGCTACGAGACCTCCCCGCTGGAGGACGGCTCCCTCTCCGCGTACAACATCCACCCGGTACCGCTGACCACCCTGACGGTGGAGGCCCTCAAGGACTTCGGGCTCTCCCGCAAGGAGGCCGAGCGCAGCAAGAACATGTTCGCGCTGGGGCTGCTGAGCTGGATGTACCACCGGCCGACCGAGGGCACCGAGAACTTCCTGCGGCAGAAGTTCGCGAAGAAGCCCGACATCGCGGAGGCGAACATCGTCGCCTTCCGCGCCGGGTGGAACTTCGGCGAGACCACCGAGGACTTCGCCGTCTCCTACGAGGTCGCCCCGGCCACCCAGGCCTTCCCGACCGGCACCTACCGCAACATCTCCGGGAACCTGGCGCTCTCCTACGGCCTGATCGCGGCGGCCCGGCAGGCCGATCTGCCGCTCTACCTCGGCTCCTACCCGATCACCCCGGCCTCCGACATCCTGCACGAGCTGAGCCGGCACAAGAACTTCGGCGTACGGACCTTCCAGGCCGAGGACGAGATCGCCGGCATCGGCGCCGCCCTCGGCGCGGCCTTCGGCGGCGCGCTCGGCGTGACGACGACCTCCGGGCCCGGCGTGGCGCTGAAGTCCGAGACCATCGGGCTCGCCGTCTCCCTGGAGCTGCCGCTGCTGGTCGTGGACATCCAGCGCGGCGGCCCGTCGACCGGGCTGCCGACCAAGACCGAGCAGGCGGACCTCCTCCAGGCGATGTACGGCCGCAACGGCGAGGCCCCCGTCCCCATCGTCGCCCCGCGCACCCCGGCGGACTGCTTCGACGCGGCGCTGGACGCGGCGCGGATCGCGCTGACGTACCGGACGCCGGTCTTCCTGCTCTCCGACGGCTACCTCGCCAACGGCTCCGAGCCGTGGCGGATCCCGGACGTGGCCGACCTTCCCGACCTGAGGGTCCGGTTCGCGACGGCGGCCAACCACACCCTCGCGGACGGCACCGAGGTGTTCTGGCCGTACAAGCGGGACCCGCAGACGCTGGCCCGCCCCTGGGCGGTCCCGGGCACGCCGGGGCTGGAGCACCGGATCGGCGGGATCGAGAAGCAGGACGGCACGGGCAACATCAGCTACGACCCGGCCAACCACGACTTCATGGTCCGCACCCGCCAGGCGAAGATCGACGGCATCGTGGTGCCCGACCTGGAGGTCGACGACCCGGACGGCGCCCGCACCCTCGTCCTGGGCTGGGGCTCCACCTACGGCCCCGTCACCGCCGCCGTCCGCCGGCTGCGCGCCGCCGGCGCCCCCGTCGCGCAGGCCCACCTGCGCCACCTCAACCCCTTCCCGAGGAATCTCGGAGAGGTCCTGAAGCGCTACGACAAGGTGGTGGTGCCGGAGATGAACCTCGGGCAGCTGGCCACCCTGATCCGGGCGAAGTACCTGGTCGACGCCCAGTCGTACAACCAGGTCAACGGAATGCCCTTCAAGGCGGAGCAGCTCGCGAAGGTTCTCGAGGAGGCCATCAATGACTGAGGCGCCCACCCTGCTCTCCCTGGTCCCCAAGGCCGAGGCCAAGCAGTCGATGAAGGACTTCAAGTCGGACCAGGAGGTCCGCTGGTGTCCGGGCTGCGGGGACTACGCGGTCCTGGCCGCCGTCCAGGGCTTCATGCCCGAGCTCGGCCTCGCCAAGGAGAACATCGTCTTCGTCTCCGGCATCGGCTGCTCCTCCCGCTTCCCGTACTACATGAACACCTACGGGATGCACTCCATCCACGGCCGCGCCCCCGCCATCGCCACCGGCCTGGCGACCTCCCGCCGCGACCTGTCCGTCTGGGTCGTCACCGGCGACGGCGACGCCCTCTCCATCGGCGGCAACCACCTCATCCACGCCCTGCGCCGCAACGTCAACCTCAAGATCCTGCTTTTCAACAACCGGATCTACGGCCTCACCAAGGGCCAGTACTCCCCCACCTCCGAACTCGGCAAGATCACCAAGTCCACGCCGATGGGCTCCCTCGACGCCCCCTTCAACCCCGTCTCCCTCGCCCTGGGAGCCGAGGCCTCCTTCGTCGCCCGCACCCTGGACTCCGACCGCAAACACCTCACCGAGGTCCTGCGGCAGGCAGCCGACCACCCCGGCACCGCCCTCGTCGAGATCTACCAGAACTGCAACATCTTCAACGACGGCGCCTTCGACGCCCTCAAGGACCAGGAACAGGCCCGCGAGGCCGTCATCCGCCTCGAACACGGCCGGCCCATCCGCTTCGGCGCCGACGGCAGCAAGGCGGTCGTCCGCGACGAGCGCACCGGCGACCTCGAAGTCGTCGAGGTCACCGCGGCCAACGAGAACCGGATCCTGGTCCACGACGCCCACGCGGCCACCCCCACGACCGCCTTCGCGCTCTCCCGCCTCGCCGACCCCGACACCCTCCACCAGACGCCCATCGGCGTCTTCCGGAGCGTGACCCGGCCCGTCTACGACACCCTCATGGCCGACCAGCTCGACACGGCCGTCGACCAGCGCGGCAAGGGCGACCTGGCGACCCTGCTGGCCGGCTCCGACACCTGGACCGTGATCGGCTGAGGCGCCGGCCCCGGTACGGGCGAGCCCGGACCCCGCTACGGGGTCCGGGCTCCGTCGTACGCCTCGCGGGCCCGCTGCACCTCGCCGGTGCGGCGTTCCGTCCAGCGGGCCAGGGCCCACACCTGCTCGGCGGCCTCGCGGCCCAGTTCCGTCAGGGAGTAGTCCACGTGCGGCGGGATCACCGGGTGCGCGTGGCGGAGCAGGAAGCCGTCGCGCTCCAGCGTCCGGAGGGTCTGGGCCAGCATCTTCTCGCTGACCCCGCCGACCTCGCGGCGCAGCTCGCTGAACCGGTACGGGCGCTCCACCAGGGCGGCGAGGACCAGTACGCCCCAGCGGCTGGTGACGTGCTCCAGGATCCCGCGCGACGGGCACATGGGGGCTTTGACGCTTACTTCCATGCCAGTACCTTACTTTGAAGTGGGTACTTACGAATAGTTAGCGCTCTCCATACGCTGGTGTCATCCCGCGAAGGACCGCGGCATCCCCCACCCCACGCACCAGGAGCGCATCATGAGCATCGTCGTCACCGGAGCCACCGGATCCCTCGGCCGCCTCGTCGTCGAGGAGCTGCTGCGCCGGGTCCCGGCCACCGAGCTGGCCGTGGTCGTCCGCAGCGCGGAGAAGGCCGCCGACCTCGCCGCGCGCGGCATCGACGTACGGATCGCCGACTACGACGACCCCGCCGCCCTCGCCGGCGCCTTCCGGGCCGGGGACCGGGTCCTGCTGATCTCCGGCAGCGAGGTCGGGCGGCGCGTCCCGCAGCACACCGCCGTGGTCAAGGCCGCCGCAGCCGCCGGGGTCGCCCAGCTGGCCTACACCGGCATCCTCGGCGGGCCCGAGGCCGACTTCGAGCTGGCCGCCGAGCACAAGGCCACCGAGCAGGCGATCCTCGACTCCGGGCTCCCCCACACCTTCCTGCGCAACGGCTGGTACCACGAGAACTACACCGCCCACCTGCCCGCCGTCCTGGAGCACGGCGCGGTCGTCGGCAGCGCGGGCGAGGGCCGGATCGCCTCGGCGGCGCGGGCCGACTACGCGGCGGCCGCCGCGGCGGTGCTGACCGGCGAGGGCCACCTGGGCAAGGTCTACGAGCTGTCCGGGGACACCGCCTGGAGCCTGGCCGAGTACGCCGACGAGGTGGCGCGGCAGTCCGGCCGCGAGGTCGCGTACGCCGCCGTCGAGCCCGAGGCGCACCTGACGGTGCTGACCGGCGCCGGGGTGCCCGCGCCCTTCGCGGAGATCCTCGTGGACGTGGACGCGGCGATCTCGCGCGGCCGGCTGGCGGGGACCAGCGGTGACCTGGCGCGCCTGATCGGGCGCCCGACGACGCCGGTGGCCCAGGCCATCGCCGCCGCCCTGGCCTGATTCCGGTCCTCCGGCCCCGCGATGTCATGAGTATCTCCCTGGAACGGGCATGACATCGGCGCCTCACGGCGATACCGTCGTGAGGTTGTGAGATTGGCCGGAAGTCGCACTGGAGGGCCCGTGAAGGCGGAGAACGAGCAGCGCACGGGTTTGCTCTACGGATTCGGCGCGTACGGGATGTGGGGGCTCGTCCCCCTCTTCTGGCCCCTGCTCAAGCCCTCCGGGGCGATCGAGATCCTCGCCCACCGCATGGTCTGGTCGCTGGCCGTGGTCGGCGTCGCGCTCCTCGCGCTGCGCCGCTGGAGCTGGATCGCCGAGATCGTCCGGCAGCCGCGCAAGCTCGGGCTGACGGCCCTGGCGGCGGCCGTGATCAGCGTGAACTGGGGCCTGTACATCTGGGCGGTCAACAACGGCCAGGTCGTCGAGGCCAGCCTCGGGTACTTCATCAACCCGCTGGTCACCATCGCCATCGGCGTCCTGGTGCTGGGCGAGCGGCTGCGCCGGGCCCAGTGGGCGGCGGTGGGGATCGGCTTCGCCGCCGTGCTGGTGCTGTCCGTCGGCTACGGGCGGCTGCCGTGGATCTCGCTCACGCTGGCCTTCTCCTTCGCCGCCTACGGGCTGATCAAGAAGAAGCTGGACATGGGCGGGCTGGAGTCGCTGGCCGCCGAGACGGCCCTGCAGTTCCTGCCCGCCCTGGGCTACCTGGTGTGGCTGGGGGTCCAGGGACGGTCCACCTTCGCCGCAGAAGGGCTCGGGCACTCGGCGCTGCTGGCCGCGACCGGGCTGGTGACCGCGATCCCGCTGGTCTGCTTCGGGGCGGCCGCGATCCGGGTGCCGCTGTCCACGCTGGGGCTGCTCCAGTACCTGGCGCCGGTGTTCCAGTTCGCGCTCGGGGTCGTCTACTTCCACGAGGCGATGCCGCCGGAGCGGTGGGCCGGCTTCTCCCTGGTCTGGGCCGCGCTGGTGCTGCTCACCTGGGACGCGCTGCGGACCGCGCGGCGCTCGCGGGCCCTGCTCGCCGAGGCCTCCGCCTCGGCGGCGGCCGGGGCCGCGTCCGCTTCCGCATCGGACGCCGGCACCGGTGCCGGCACCGCGGGGGCTCCGGCCGTGGCCGGTACGGACCCGGCGCCGAGCCGCGAACCCGCGTAACCGCACAGCGATACACCACACGGTCCCCGGTACGGAACACCCGTACCGGGGATCGTCCGTTTTCCGAACGACCCTGACCGGATTGTGGTCTTGACGGGCAGTCACACTCTCGCTGAACATCAGGCTCGCACTGACGCACCACGCTCACCTGCACGATTCCCGCACGTTCCGTCTCATCCCCAACGGATCATCCCCACGGAATCCCGGAGCCCCCACATGAGCCTGTCCGTCTCCCGGCGTCTTGCCGCCGCGACCGCCATCGCGGTCGCGGGGCTGCTGGCCGCCACCTCTCCCGCCGCGCTCGCGGCGCCCACGGCCGTCACCGCGGCGCCCACCCCGCCGGACATCCCGCTGGCCAACGTCAAGGCGCACCTGGCCCAGTTCCAGACCATCGCCACCAACAACGGCGGCAACCGCGCCCACGGCCGGGCCGGCTACAAGGCATCGATCGACTACGTGAAGGCCAAGCTGGACGCGGCGGGCTTCACCACCAGCCTGCAGACCTTCACCTCCAGCGGCGCGACCGGCTACAACCTGATAGCCGACTGGCCGGGCGGCGACCCGAACTCGGTCCTGATGTCCGGTTCCCACCTGGACTCGGTGACCTCGGGCCCGGGCATCAACGACAACGGCTCCGGCTCGGCGGCCGTCCTGGAGACCGCGCTCGCGGTGTCCCGCGCCAACCTCCAGCCGACCAAGCACCTGCGCTTCGGCTGGTGGGGCGCGGAGGAGCTGGGTCTGGTCGGTTCGAAGTACTACGTGAACAGCCTGCCGGCGGCCGAGAAGGCGAAGATCTCCGGCTACCTGAACTTCGACATGATCGGCTCGCCGAACCCGGGCTACTTCGTCTACGACGACGACCCGACGATCGAGCAGACCTTCAAGAACTACTACGCGGGCCTCGGCATCCCCACCGAGATCGAGACCGAGGGCGACGGCCGCTCCGACCACGCGCCGTTCAAGAACGCCGGGATCCCGGTCGGCGGCCTGTTCTCCGGCGCCGACTACACCAAGACGGCGGCCCAGGCCCAGAAGTGGGGCGGTACCTCCGGCCAGGCCTTCGACCGCTGCTACCACTCGTCCTGCGACACCACGGCGAACATCAACGACACCGCCCTGGACCGCAACGCCGACGCCATCGCCTACGCGGTCTGGAACCTCGGGGCGGCCACCCCGGTCCCGCCGGGCCCGTCCTTCGAGAACACGGCGGACGTGAACATCCCGGACTCCCCCGGTGCCGCGGTGACCTCGCCGATCACGGTCTCGGGCGTCACGGGCAACGCGCCGGCCACCACCAAGGTCGACGTGAACATCGTCCACACCTACCGCGGCGACCTGGTGATCGACCTGATCGCCCCGGACGGCACGGCGTACCGGCTGAAGAACTCCAGCTCGGACTCCGCCGACAACCTGGTCACCAGCTACACGGTGAACGCCTCCAGCGAGGTCGCCAACGGCGTCTGGAAGCTCCAGGTCAAGGACGTGGCCGCGCAGGACGTGGGCTACATCAACAGCTGGAAGATCACCTTCTGACCGCGAACGGGCCGTCCGCCTGAACCCAGGATGGTCTAGACCTCTAGGGCTCCGGCGTGATCTGATCGGATCATGCCGGAGCTGATCGCCGCCCTGTTCGCCCTGCTCGCGCAGGCCGCCGCCGCCGTCAACCCCGCACTCCTGGTGCGCGGACGGCGGCGGCGGCGCCGTCTCGCGGACCACGCCCGGGGCGTCGCCGTCCGCGTCCCCTGCGACCTGCGGGACCGCGCGCTCACCGGCGGCCGGTGGCGCGAGGGGCACCTGGAGCTGCCGCCGGGCGGCGCGGCCGGCCCCGTCCGCTGGTCCGCCAAGGGCGCTCCGGCGGCCCTGCCGGCCGGCTTCCCGCCCCTGGAGCCCGTCTCCGCCGACGAGCTCAGCGTCGCCTTCCGCTCCGGGGACGGTGCCACCGAGCTGCGGCTGCACCCCGACGAGGCCCCGATGGTGCTACGCGTCCTCCGCGCCGGGGCGTAGCGAGGCGGACAGGGGCTCCTGGATGCGGGCGCGCAGCTCCTGGGCGACCGCGGCCACGTCGGCGCGGCCCAGCTTCGCGGCTTCCACGAGGTCGCCGAGCTCCTCGGGCGAGGGCAGCTGCTTCGCGCCGGCCACCCGCAGGTACGAGCGGGTGGCGGCAGCCGCGTAGAACTCGTTCATCGGGGATTCCAGCGCGGGGCAGACGGCGAGCGTGTGCAGGAAGGCGGCGGCCCGCCAGGCGGTGTCGGGAGCGGGCTGCTCCGGGACCATGACCAGGTCGTTCTGGTGGCGGGCGACGGCGGCGGCCACCCCGGAGGGGTCCCACACGGCGGGGTCCGACGGCAGATGGTGGGCCAGCGCGGTCCAGGCCCACTCCATGGTGATCTTCAATTGCCGAACCGCTCCTGGAAGTAGCCCCAGTGGTCGGCGAACTCCTCTATGCCGCTGAGGAACCTCTTGCGGTCCTCGTCGAGTTCGCGTTCGGTGACCTCGGTGATGAGCGCGGTGACCGTCGTCCCCAGCGCCGCCGCGCGCGCCTTGAGGCGTTCATGGAACTCTTCGTCCAGGCGGATGGTGACGTGTCTCGACATGTCCATCACCGTACAGCGGGAGCGCTGTACACAGGAGGGGAACGGCGCAAGGGTGGCCCGGGACACAGGTCCCGGGCCACCCTTGCGCCGTGGTGGTGCCGTGGCGGCGTGGCCGCTACTTGGCGGAGTCGGCCGTCTTGACCAGCTGGTCCTTGGTGACCGCGCCGACGTAGACCTTGCCGTCGTCCGTGATCAGCGCGTTGACCAGGCGGGTGGAGAAGACGCGGCCCTCGCCGAACTTCCCGGTGACCTTGTCGCCGAGGGAGTTCAGGAACTGCTTGGCCTCCTTGGGGGCGTTCTTGTCGTTCTCCAGGTCCTTGAGGGAGGTGCCGGCCCGGCCGGCGCCGCTGTCGATGCGCGCCACCGCGGACCAGCCCTCGCCGAGGACCTTGACGTCGCCCTTGCCGCCCGCGCCGCCGGCCAGGTCGCCGAGGCCGGGGAAGGACTCCAGCGCCTTGAACGGCTTGCCGTCCTTGCCGCCCTTGCCGTCCTTGCCGTGCTCGGTGCCCTCGGTGACCTTGGCGCCCTTCGGCGGGGTGAAGGTGAAGGCGTCGGCGGCCGGCTTGGCGAAGTCCACCTGGGTGAAGCCCGCGTCGACGATCGGCTTGCCGCCCTGGCTGGACAGCAGCTGGATGCGCAGCGGCACGCCGTTCTTCGCGTCGACCGCGATCTGCACGGAGGCGACGGTGGAGCCGCTCTGCTTGGGCTTGAGGACCAGCTGGTAGGCGTCGCGGCCGGCGACCTGGGCGGTGTCGCCGACGCTGATGTCGGTGGTGGGGCCGGCGGACTTGAGGACCTCCTGCGCCAGCTCCTGCGGGGAGGCGGGGAGGCGCTCGGCGGTCTTCTTGTGGTCCTGGCCGGCGTTCTGGGCGTCCTTGTCGTGGAAGACCTCGTTGGACTTGGAGTCGTAGCCCCAGACGTCCTGGCCGTTGTGGACGAGGGTGTACTCGTCCTTGCCGTCGAGGAAGGTCAGCTTCTGGCGGTCGGGGCCGTCGGCCGCGACGCGGAAGGTGTGCGTGCCGTTCGCCAGCTGGGCGATCTTGTCCTCGGGGTTGGCGGAGCCGCCCGCGACCCCGCCGCCACCCAGCAGCCCGGAGGCGATCTTCGGCAGGCCGAGGTCGGTGGTGATCTTGGCGGTGCCGGAGAGCTGCTGCACGTCGGAGGCCGCGACCTTCTCGATCAGCTGCTGCGCCGTCACCTTGGGCAGGTCCGGGCCCCCGGCGTTTGCGAAGGCCGGGACCATCGCGACGGTTGCCGCCGCGACACCCGCCACGGCTACCGGTACGGCGTACCGGGCGGCCTTGCGCGAGGTCTTCGTGTTCGCTGCCATCTGAATGCCCTGCCCTCTGTGTATTCGGCGGCGGCCCCGTGGCGCCGCGCTCACCCGATCCGGTGGGGTTCGATGACTCCATCTGACCAAATCGGGGGGTCGGGGACGTCAGTCCCCGGAATCAACTCCGCGTACGACCGTGGGATGACACGGGAAGGGCCCCTACACCAGGACCCGTAGGGGTCGCAGGCGGAGGGGCCCGTTCCACAAGCGGTACGCGAAGGATCAGCCCGCGCGGTGGACCACCGCGTCGCACAGCTCTTCCAGCGCCGACTTCGCGAAGCACTCCGGCAGCGGGGCCAGCGTGGCGCGCGCGTCCTCCGCGTACTGGACGGTGTCGCGGCGGGCCTGCTCCAGCGCGGGGTGCACCCGCAGCCGGGCGAGGACCTCCGCGTGCCGGGCGTCGTCGGTGAGGTCCCCGTCCAGCAGGGCGACGAGCTCCAGGTCCTCGGGGCGCCGGTCCCGCTCGGCCATCTCGCGCAGCCGCAGCACGGGCAGGGTCGGGATGCCCTCGCGCAGGTCGGTGCCGGGGGTCTTGCCCGACTCGTGCGAGTCGGAGGCGATGTCGAGGACGTCGTCGGCGAGCTGGAAGGCGGTGCCGAGGCGCTCGCCGTACTGGGTCAGGATGTCGACGACGGACTCGTCGGCGCCGGACATCAGCGCGCCGAAGCGGCCGGACACGGCGATCAGCGAGCCGGTCTTGCCGGCGATGACGTCCAGGTAGTGGGCGACCGGGTCGCGGCCGTCGCGCGGACCGGCCGTCTCCAGGATCTGGCCCGTCACGAGCCGCTCGAAGGCCTCGGCCTGGACGCGCACGGCCTCCGGCCCGAGGTCCGCGAGGATGTGCGACGCACGGGCGAACAGGAAGTCACCCGTCAGGACCGCCACGGAGTTGCCCCAGCGGGTGTTGGCGCTCTCCACCCCGCGGCGCACGTCCGCCTCGTCCATGACGTCGTCGTGGTAGAGCGTGGCCAGGTGCGTGAGCTCCACGACCACCGCGGACGGCACGATGCCGGGCGCGTAGGGGTCACCGAAGCGGGAGGCCAGCATCACCAGCAGCGGCCTGAACCGCTTGCCCCCGGCGCGCACCAGATGCTGCGCGGCCTCGGTGATGAAGGGGACTTCGCTCTTGGTGGCCTCCAGCAGACCCGCCTCGACGGCGGCCAGTCCGGCCTGGACATCGGTCTCAAGAGCCTGGTCCCGCACGCTCAGTCCGAACGGCCCGACGACGGTCACGAGGGGTACTCCTGTCTGCTGACGATCACGCTGACGATCACCTGGATTGTCGATGTGTCGCTGCCATCACTCAAGCCAGCGTATCCGGTCTGTTTTCGATCACCGAGAGCGGCTGTCCGGTTGCCGCACACGCGCAGTCTGATCTGCACCGGTATGTTCGATGAGAGACGAAACAACCGGAGAATCCGTTTTGCCCAGAACTGCCACCGATAGCGACGAGCCCGCGGAGCCCGTGGCGGACCAGCCGCCGCCCTCCGACGACCAGGCCTGCCCCGAGCACCCCAGGGGCCTGGGCCCGCGGGCCGTCCTCGTCCTCTCCCTCGCGGACACGGCCCCGCGCGGCGGCCCCGGCCCGATCCGCGCCGGCACCGGCCCACGACGCGGGCATCACCCCCGCACTCGCCACCCTCATGGCGGGTATCGGCTGGTTGACGACGGCCCCGTGGTTCCTCTCCCCGGCCCTCGCCGACGGCATCCGGGGCCAGGTGGTCAGGGCGTACGGCCACGCGTCCCCCTGGCTGCGCCGCACCACGCATCCCGTCCACCGAGGGGCCGGTGAAGGAACCCGATGACCATCCGTACCGACTTCCCGTACGCCACCGCCCACGAGGACGTCCGGATCCCGATGCCCGACGGCGTGGAGCTGTACGCCCGCGTCTGGCGCCCGGTCACGGACGAGCCCGTGCCGGCCCTGCTGGAGTACCTCCCGTACCGGCTCACCGACGGGACCGCGCCCCGCGACCGCCAGCGCCACCCCTGGTACGCCGGGCACGGCTACGCCTCCGTGCGCGTGGACGTGCGCGGCCACGGCTGCAGCGGCGGCCGGCCCGGCGACGAGTACGACGCGCGGGAACTCGCCGACGGCGTCGCGGTGGTGGAGTGGCTGGCGGCCCGGCCGTGGTGCACCGGCGCGGTGGGGATGTTCGGGATCTCCTGGGGCGGCTCCAACAGCCTCCAGATCGCCGCCCTCGCGCCGCGGGCACTGAAGGCCGTCGTCACCGTCTGCTCCACGGACGACCGCTACGACAACGACGTCCACTACATGGGCGGGTCGGTCCTGGCCGCCGACACGCACGCCTGGGCCGCCACCATGCTGGCCTTCGCCTCCCGCCCGCCGGACCCCCGCTACGCCGGCGACGGCTGGCGGCAGATGTGGCTGGACCGGCTGGAGGGCGTCGAGCCGCTCGTCCACACCTGGCTCTCGCACCAGACCCGGGACGCCTACTGGCGCCACGGCAGCGTCTGTGAGGACTACGGGGCGATCCGCGCGGCCGTCCTCGCCGTCGGCGGCTGGCACGACCCCTACCGGGACACGGTGCTGCGGCTGGTCTCCCGCCTGCCCGCGTCCCGCGTGCGCGGCCTGATCGGCCCCTGGTCGCACCAGTACCCCGACCGGGGACTGCCCCCGGGGCCGGCGATCGGCTTCCTGCAGGAGACCCTGCGCTGGTGGGACCACTGGCTCAAGGGCGCCGACAACGGGGTGATGGACGAGCCCCTGCTGCGCGCGTGGATCAGCGGCGCGCACCGCCCGGCGACGACCTACGAGGAGCTCCCGGGCCGCTGGGCCGGCGAGAAGGCCTGGCCCTCCCCCACGGTCGTCCCCGTCTCGTACGGGCTCCAGGGCGCGCCCGTGACCGTCGCCTCGCCGCAGCACACCGGGCTGGACGCCGGGCGCTTCCTCCCCGTCGGCAACGACGCCGACCTGCCCCCGGACCAGCGGGAGGAGGACGCGAAGTCGGCCTGCTTCGAGTTCCCGGTGGCCGACGGCGAGCCCGTGGAGATCCTGGGCCGGCCCTCGGTCACCCTGCGGCTGCGGATGGACGTCCCGTACGGGCAGGTCGTGGCCCGGCTCTGCGACGTCGCCCCGGACGGGGCCTCGACCCTGGTCACGCGCGGGGCCCTGAACCTGTCGGCCCGCCACGGCCGGGAGCGGGCGGTGCCGTGGCGGAAGGGTGCGTACGAGGACGTCACCTTCGAGCTGGGCGGCATCGGCCACTCCTTCGCGCCGGGGCACCGGATCCGGCTCGCGCTGTCCTCCGCGTACTGGCCCTGGATCTGGCCCCGGGCCGGCTCGGAGGCCGGCTGGACCCTGGACCCCGAGGGCAGCACCCTGGAACTCCCCGTCCGCGGCTCGGCCTCCCCCCTCGACGCGGGGATCGCCTTCGAGCCGCCGGAGCAGGCCGAGCCGCTGGGGGTGGTGCACCCGGAGACGCTGGACGCGCCGCGTCCGCAACGGCTCGTCGTACGGGACGTCGCGCGCGGGGTGTGGCGGCTGGAGGTGGACCCCCGGTACGGGGGGACGCGGGTGTACCCGGACGGGCTGGAGTACGAGGAGGACGCGGCGGAGGTCTACGAGATCCAGCAGGCGGACCCCCTCTCCGCCCGCACCCGCTCCGAATGGCGGATCCGCCTGCACCGGCCGGAGGAGGGCTGGGACGCGCGGGTGGAGACCCGGTCGGAGATCTCCTGCGACGAGGGCGGCTTCCTGACGGTGAACGAGGTCGTCTGCCGCGAGGGCGACGAGGTCCTCTTCCACCGCACCTGGCAACGCCGCCTCCCCCGCGCGGCGGGCTGAGGCCCCTAGACCGGGAACAGCCGCTCCAGGACGGTCGCGATGCCGTCCGCCTCGTTCGAGAGGGTGACCTCGTCGGCGACGGCGACCAGTTCGCGGTGGGCGTTGGCCATGGCCACCCCGTGGGCGGCCCACACGAACATCGGGATGTCGTTCGGCATGTCGCCGAAGGCGATCGTCGACTCCGCCGCGACCTCCAGGAGCGACGCCGCCCGCGCGAGCCCCGTCGCCTTGTCGACGCCCGGCGGCTGGAGTTCCACCGTGTGCTCCCCCGCCATGGTGACGTTCACCAGGTCGCCGACCACCGACCGCGCCACCCGCGTCAGCTCGTCGTCGTCCAGCCGCGGGTGCTGGAGCAGCACCTTGTTGATCGGCGACGCCCACAGCTCGCCGCGCCCGCGGACCCGCACCATCGGCAGGTGCGGGTGCGGCATCCGGTAGCCGGGGCCCACCAGCATCTCGGCGTCCAGCCCCTCCTGGTTGACGGCCACGTACACCTCGCCGATCTCCGCCTCGATCTTCCCGAGCGCCACCTCGGCCAGCCCCCGGTCCATCGCGACGGAGTGCAGCAGGACCCCGCGCGCCGCGTCGTACACCTGCGCGCCCTGCCCGCACACCGCGAGCCCGGAGTAACCAAGGTCATCCAGGACGTGCCGGATCTGTGGGACGGGGCGCCCGGTGACGACGATGTGCCGGGCGCCGGCGGCGCGCGCCGTCGCGAGCGCCGCGCACGAGCGGTCGGAGACGGTGTCACCGGCGCGCAGCAGAGTCCCGTCCAGGTCGGTGGCGATCAAGGCATAGGGGAGGGCGGAAGTCACCCGGCCAAGGATACGGACCCCCTTGGACAAGTCCTATGAATAGCGCCCTAATCCGGCCTCCCACAGACCCCACCAGCCACGTAACGTGTCAGCCAGCCGCCGGGACACCCCCGGACCCCCTCGAAAGCGAGGCAGCACCCCATGCCCCAGCAGAGCCCCCTCGATGTCCCCGAGGGCGACCCGTTCGGGCCGCACAACCTCCCCTACGGCGTCTTCAGCACGCCGGCGGAGCCGGAGCGCCGCCGGGTCGGCGTACGCATCGGCGGGTACGTGCTCGACGCGGGGGCCGTGGCCGTCGCGCTCGGGTCCCCGTACGCCGGGGTGCTCGCCCAGGGTTCGCTGAACCCGCTGCTGGCCGCCGGCCGCACCGCCTGGCGCGACGTGCGCCGTGCGCTGACCGCCTGGGTCACCGACCCCGGTCACCGCGGGACGGTCGAGCCGCACCTCCTCCCCCTCGACGAGGTCACGCTGCACCTGCCGTACGAGGTCGCCGACTACGTCGACTTCTACGCGAGCGAGCACCACGCCACCAACGTCGGACGGATCTTCCGCCCGGACGGGGACGCGCTCACCCCCAACTGGAAGCACCTGCCCATCGGTTACCACGGCCGGTCGGGGACGATCGTGGTGTCCGGCACGGACGTAGTGCGCCCCTCCGGGCAGCGCAAGGCGCCCACCGACCCCGCGCCGGTCTTCGGGCCGTCCGTGAAGCTCGACATCGAGGCCGAGGTCGGCTTCGTCGTCGGCGCCCCCTCGCAGATGGGCCGCCCGGTCGCGCTCGGCGACTTCGAGGAGCACGTCTTCGGGCTGTTCCTGCTCAACGACTGGTCCGCGCGCGACATCCAGGCCTGGGAGTACGTGCCGCTCGGCCCCTTCCTCGGCAAGTCCTTCGCGACGTCCGTCTCCGCCTGGGTGACCCCCCTGGAGGCGCTGGACGCGGCCCGCGTCGCCCCGCCCGCCCGGGACTTCCCGCTGCTGCCCTACCTGGACGACTCCGAGGTCGACCGCCCCGGCGGCTTCGACCTGCGCATCACGGTGTCCATCAACGGGCAGGAGGTGGCCCGGCCGCCGTTCGCCTCGATGTACTGGACCGCCGCCCAGCAGCTGGCCCACATGACCGTCAACGGGGCCTCGCTGCGCACCGGTGACGTGTTCGGCTCCGGCACGGTCAGCGGCCCGGAGGTCGACGAGCGCGGCTCCCTGCTGGAGCTCACCTGGAACGGCCGTGACGCCGTCGAGCTCGCCGACGGCAAGCGCACGTTCCTGGAGGACGGCGACACCGTCACCCTCACCGCGTGGGCGCCCGGCGCCGACGGCACCCGCGTCGGCCTCGGCGAGGTCACCGGTCGCATCACCGCCGCCTGACGGCAGGACAGGGGGGCCGCGGACGCGCCGGCCCCCCCTACTCCGCCCGCCCCGCCCGGGTGGCGGGGCTCCGGGGCCGAGGTGACCCTGCTCGCATGGCCCCTCGTACCGCAAAGCTCGCACCCCTGGCCCTCGCGGCCACCGCCTCCCTCACGCTCGGCGCGGCCCCCGCCACCCCGACGGCCACGCCCACCGCGCAGCTCACGGCGACCTTCATGGCGACCGCGAAGTACCGCGACCACCGGCTGGGCGTCGCCGCCGGCTACGTCCCCGACCAGTACTGCGTGGTCAACCCCGGTGAAGGCGGGGGTGCCCTCGGCTACCCGCACTTCAACCACGCCTACGACGGCTCCACCGACCCCAGGAAGCCCACGGCCCTGCTCTACGAGGGCGACGGCGCGGGGCACTGGAAGCTGGCCGGCCTCGAATGGATGGTCGTGGACCGCGACGGCCGCACGGACACCGACGACGACCGCCCCTCCCTGTTCGGGCAGCCCTTCCGCGGCCCGCTGCCCGCCCGGTACGCGGGCCAGAAGGTGCACTACTCGCTGCACCTGTGGCTGTGGAAGCGGAACCCTTCCGGGCGGTTCGAGCCGTTCAACCCGAAGGTCGTCTGCCGTCCCGGCACCACCCGCCCGCGCCCCACCGCACCCGCCGTACCCGCCGCTCCCCCGGCCGCCGCCCGTTCCTGACCCCCCTCCTGACCCCCCGTTTGGCATCCCGCCGCGTGCACGCCCGCGGCCCCGCCGCGAAGGTGGACGAACGAAAGCCCCTCCGGGACAGGCCCCGAACCACCAGGAGCTCCCATGTCCGTCCACCGCAGCCCTAAGGCCCTGCTCGCCTGTGCCGTCGCCGGCGCGTCCCTGGTCCTGGCCGCCCTGCCCCCGGCGGCGCAGGCGGTCGACGGCCCCGCCCCCGACCCCCGCAACGCGAAGGCGATGCGCGACATGGCCACGGCGATGGCGGCGACCGCCCGGTACGTGGACGAGCGGGAGGCCCTCAAGGACGGCTACGTCCCGCACGGCCAGGAGTGCATGACCAACCCGTTCGGGGTGGGCACCATGGGCTACCACTACGTCAAGGAGTCCAACTGGGGTTCGACCGACCCCGCCAGACCCACCGCGCTCCTCTACAGCACCCACAAGGACAGCAAGGGCCGGCGCAAGCTCCAGACGGTGGAGTGGATGTCCGCCGACCGGGACCAGGACCTGAAGACCACCGACGACCGGCCCACCATGTTCGGGCTGCCGTTCGACGGCCCGATGCCCGGCCACTGGGCGGGCATGCCCAAGCACTACGACCTCCACATGTGGGGGTACGCCGACAACCCGGCGGGCCGCTTCCACAACTGGAACCCCGCGCTGAAGTGCCCCCCGACGAAGACCCCGGCCCACACGCACGGCCACTAGCCCGCACGGCGAAGGGCCCGGCCCCCCGAGGGGGCCGGGCCCTTCCGTCCGCGGAGCCGGGACCGGATCAGCGCACGAAGGTGCTGGCCTGTCCCGCCAGGTCCAGGAAGTACTGCGGGGCCAGACCGAGGACCAGGGTGACGGCCACGCCCACCGCGATGGTGGTCATCGTCAGCGGCGACGGCACGGCCACCGTCGGGCCGTCGGCCTTCGGCTCGCTGAAGAACATCAGCACGATGACCCGGATGTAGAAGAACGCGGCGATCGCCGACGAGATCACACCCACGACGACCAGCGCCCCGGCGCCGCCCTCCGCCGCCGCCTTGAACACCGCGAACTTCCCGGCGAAGCCGGAGGTCAGCGGGATGCCCGCGAAGGCCAGCAGGAACACCGCGAAGACGGCCGCGGTCAGCGGCGAACGCCGCCCCAGACCGGCCCACTTCGACAGGTGCGTCGCCTCGCCGCCCGCGTCCCGCACCAGGGTGACCACCGCGAACGCGCCGATCGTCACGAAGGAGTAGGCGCCCAGGTAGAAGAGGACGGACTTCACGCCCTCCTGCGAGGTGGCGATCACACCGGCCAGGATGAACCCGGCGTGCGCGATGGACGAGTACGCGAGCAGCCGCTTCACGTCGGTCTGGGTCACCGCGATCACCGCGCCCGCGAGCATCGTGACGATCGCGACGCCCCACATCACCGGCCGCCAGTCCCACCGCAGGCCGGGCAGCACCACGTACAGCAGCCGCAGCAGCGCGCCGAACGCGGCCACCTTGGTCGCCGCCGCCATGAAGCCGGTGACGGGGGTCGGGGCGCCCTGGTAGACGTCCGGGGTCCACATGTGGAAGGGGACCGCGCCGACCTTGAACAGCAGGCCCATCAGGATCAGCGCGCCGCCGATGAGCAGCAGCGCGTCGTTGCCCATGGTGGCGGCGAGCGCCGGGTCGATCCGGGCGACGGTGCCGTCGACGACGTCGGCGATCACGGCGTAGGAGACCGAGCCCGCGTAGCCGTAGAGCAGGGCGATGCCGAAGAGGAGGAAGGCCGAGGAGAAGGCGCCGAGCAGGAAGTACTTGACCGCGGCCTCCTGCGACATCAGCCGCTGGCGGCGGGCGAGGGCGCAGAGCAGGTACAGCGGGAGGGAGAAGACCTCCAGCGCGATGAACAGCGTCAGCAGGTCGTCGGCGGCCGGGAAGATCAGCATGCCGGAGACCGCGAACAGGGCCAGCGGGAACACCTCGGTGGTGGTGAAGCCGGCCTTGACGGCGGCCTTCTCGCTGTCGCTGCCCGGTACCGAGGCGGCCTGGGCGGCGAAGGAGTCCACCCGCTTGCCGTGCGCCTGCGGGTCGAGGCGGCGCTCGGCGAAGGTGAGCACCGCCACGACGGAGGCCAGCAGGATGGTGCCCTGGAGGAAGAGCGCCGGGCCGTCGACGGCGATGGCGCCCATGGCCGCGACGTGCGCCTTGGTGCCGGCGTAGCCGCCGGCGGCGAGGGCGACGACCGCCGCGAAGGCGGCGGCCAGCGCGGCGACGGCGAGGAACACCTGGACGGCGTAGCGGGACTTGCGGGGGACGAAGGCCTCGACGAGGACTCCGAGGACGGCCGCGCCCACCACGATCAGCGTGGGCGCGAGCTGTGCGTACTCGATGTGCGGGGCCGGGATCCGGTCGGCCGGTCCTTCGGCCGCCAGGGTCAGCAGGCTCTGGGCAGCGATCACTTGGCCGCCTCCACGTTCTGGACGGAGACCTCGGGCTTCGGGTCCGTCTGCTTCACGTCCGACATGGTGTGCTCCACCGCCGGGTTGACGATGTCGGTGAGCACCTTCGGGTAGACGCCCAGTCCGATCAGCAGCGCGATCAGCGGGGCGACCACCAGCAGTTCCCGCGCGCGCAGGTCCGGCATGGCGCGGACCTCCTCCTTCACGGGGCCGGTCATGGTGCGCTGGTAGAGCACCAGCGTGTACAGCGCGGCGAGGACGATCCCGACGGTGGCGATGATCCCGACGACCGGGTAGCGGGCGAAGGTGCCGACGAGGACGAGGAACTCGCTGACGAAGGGGGCGAGGCCGGGCAGGGACAGGGTGGCGAGGCCGCCGATGAGGAAGGTGCCGGCGAGGACCGGGGCCACCTTCTGCACGCCGCCGTAGTCGGCGATGAGCCGGGAGCCGCGCCGGGAGATCAGGAATCCGGCGACGAGCATCAGCGCCGCCGTGGAGATCCCGTGGTTGACCATGTAGAGGGTGGCTCCGGACTGGCCCTGGGAGGTCATCGCGAAGATGCCCAGGACGATGAAGCCGAAGTGCGAGATGGAGGCGTAGGCGATCAGCCTCTTGATGTCGCGCTGGCCGACGGCGAGCAGCGCGCCGTAGACGATGCTGATCAGGGCCAGGACGAGGATGACCGGGGTGGCCCACTTGCTGGCCTCGGGGAAGAGCCCGAGGCAGAAGCGGAGCATGGCGAAGGTGCCGACCTTGTCGACGATCGCGGTGATGAGCACGGCGACGGGCGCGGTGGACTCGCCCATCGCGTTGGGCAGCCAGGTGTGCAGCGGCCAGAGCGGGGCCTTCACGGCGAAGGCGAAGAAGAAGCCGAGGAAGAGCAGCCGCTCGGTGTTGGTCGCCATGTCGAGGGTGCCCGCGGCGCGGGCCGCGGTGATCTCCTGGAGGGAGAAGTTCCCGGCGACGACGTACAGCCCGATGACGGCGGCCAGCATGATGAGGCCGCCGACGAGGTTGTAGAGGAGGAACTTGACCGCCGCGTACGAGCGCTGCGCGGTGGCGTTCTCGTCGGTGCCTGCGTGGGCGCGGTCTCCGAAGCCGCCGATGAGGAAGTACATCGGGATGAGCATGGCTTCGAAGAAGACGTAGAAGAGGAAGACGTCGGTGGCCTCGAAGGAGATCACCACCATCGCCTCGACCAGCAGGATCAGGGCGAAGAAGCCCTGGGTGGGCCGCCAGCGGGAAGAGTTCGTCTCCAGCGGGTCGGCGTCGTGCCAGCCGGCGACGATGACGAAGGGGATCAGCAGCGCGGTGAGGGCGATCAGGGCCACCCCGATGCCGTCGACGCCCAGTTCGTAGCGGACGCCGAAGTCGGCGATCCAGGCGTGGGACTCGGTGAGCTGGTAGCGGTCGCCGCCGGGGTCGAAGCGGACCGCGACCAGGACGGCCAGGGCCAGCGTCGCGAGGGAGAACAGCAGGGCGAGCCATTTGGCGACGGTCCGGCGGGCGGCCGGGACGGCCGCCGTGAGGATCGCGCCGGCCGCGGGGACCGCGGCCGTCAGCGTCAGAAGCGGGAAACTCATCTCACACCGCCCTCATCAGCAGGGTCGCGGCGATCAGGATCGCCGTGCCCCCGAACATCGACACCGCGTAGCTGCGGGCGTAGCCGTTCTGCAGCCTGCGCAGCCGGCCGGAGAGCCCGCCGACCGAGGCGGCCGTGCCGTTGACCACTCCGTCGACGACGCTGTGGTCGAGGTAGACGAGGGAGCGGGTCAGGTGCTCGCCGCCGCGGACGAGGACCACGTGGTTGAAGTCGTCCTGGTACAGGTCCCGGCGGGCCGCGCGGGTGAGGAACGAGCCGCGGGGGGCGACGACGGGGACGGGCCGGCGGCCGTACATCGACCAGGCGATGGCGACGCCGACGACGAGGACGACCATGGTGGAGGCGGTGACGGCCATGGCGCTGACCGGCGAGTGGCCGTGCTCGTAGCCGGTGACGGGCTCCAGCCAGTTCAGGAAGCGCTCGCCGATCTCGAAGAACCCGCCGGCGAAGACGGAGCCGAACGCCAGGACGATCATCGGGATGGTCATGGACTTCGGGGACTCGTGCGGGTGCGGCATCCGGCCGGCCTGGTGCTCGGCGGCCGGTTCGGCGCTCGGCGCCTGGTCGGCGTCGGGGGCGGGCTGCCAGCGCTTCTCTCCGAAGAAGGTGAGGAGCATGACCCGGGTCATGTAGAAGGCGGTGATGCCGGCGCCCAGCAGGGCGACCCCGCCGAGGATCCAGCCCTGGGTGCCGCCCTTGGCGAAGGCCGCCTCGATGATCATGTCCTTGGAGAAGAAGCCGGACAGGCCGGGGAAGCCGATGATCGCGAGGTAACCGAGGCCGAAGGTGACGAAGGTGACCGGCATGTACGTGCGCAGGGCGCCGTACTTGCGCATGTCGACCTCGTCGTTCATGCCGTGCATGACCGATCCGGCGCCGAGGAAGAGGCCGGCCTTGAAGAAGCCGTGCGTGACCAGGTGCATGATCGCGAAGACGTAGCCGATCGGGCCGAGCCCGGCGGCCAGGATCATGTATCCGATCTGCGACATCGTCGAGCCGGCGAGGGCCTTCTTGATGTCGTCCTTGGCGCAACCGACGATCGCACCGAACAGGAGCGTGACCGCGCCGACGACCGTGGTGACGAGCTGGGCGTCGGGCGCCCCGTTGAAGATCGCCCCGGAGCGGACGATCAGGTAGACGCCGGCGGTGACCATGGTGGCGGCGTGGATCAGGGCCGAGACCGGGGTCGGGCCCTCCATCGCGTCACCGAGCCAGGACTGCAGCGGCACCTGCGCCGACTTGCCGCAGGCGGCGAGCAGCAGCATCAGGCCGATCGCCGTCAGCGTGCCCTCGCCCGTCTCGCCGACGGAGGCCAGCACCGGCCCGAAGGCGAAGGTCCCGAAGGTGGTGAACATCAGCATGATCGCGATCGACAGGCCGATGTCGCCGACCCGGTTGACCAGGAAGGCCTTCTTAGCGGCGGTGGCCGCGCTGGGCTTGTGCTGCCAGAAGCCGATCAGGAGGTACGAGGCGAGGCCGACGCCCTCCCAGCCGAAGTACAGCAGCAGGTAGTTGTCGGCGAGGACGAGCAGCAGCATCGCCGCGACGAACAGGTTGAGGTAGCCGAAGAAGCGGCGGCGGCGCTCGTCGTGCTCCATGTACCCGATCGAGTACACGTGGATGAGCGTGCCCACCCCGGAGATCAGCAGGACGAAGGTCATCGACAGCTGGTCCAGCTGGAAGGCGATGTCCGCCTGGAAGCCCTCCACGGGCACCCAGCTGAACAGCCGCTGGTGCAGGGCCCGGTCCTCGGCCCCGCGGCCCAGCATGTCCGCGAAGAGGACGACGCCGATGCCGAAGGAGACGGCCGCGAGCAGGGTGCCGATCCAGTGGCCGGCCTTGTCGAGGCGCCGGCCGCCGCACAGCAGCACCGCCGCTCCGAGCAGGGGCGCCGCCACGAGCAGCGCAATCAGATTCTCCACTGTGAACGCCCCTTACAGCTTCATCAGGCTGGCGTCGTCGACCGAGGCCGAGTGGCGGGTACGGAACAGCGACACGATGATCGCGAGGCCCACCACGACCTCTGCGGCGGCCACGACCATCGTGAAGAACGCGATGATCTGGCCGTCGAGGTTGCCGTGCATCCGGGAGAAGGTCACGAAGGCCAGGTTGCAGGCGTTGAGCATCAGCTCCACGCACATGAACAGGACGATCGCGTTCTTCCGGATGAGCACGCCGGCCGCGCCGATGGTGAACAGCAGGGCAGCCAGGTACAGGTAGTTGACCGGATTCACTTCGAGGCCTCCTCTCGGCCGAGGCGCTCCGCAGAGGCCTGCTCCAGCGCCTTGAGGTCCTCCAGGGCCTGGCCGGACACGTCGCGGATCTGGCCGCGGGCGCGCAGCGTCTTGCTGACGGTCAGCTCGGACGGGGTGCCGTCCGGGAGCAGGCCGGCGACGTCCACGGCGTTGTGCCGGGCGTAGACGCCGGGGGCCGGCAGCGGCGGGAGCTGCACGCCCTCGCGTACGCGCTTCTCGGCGAGCTCGCGCTGCGTGGCGGCCCGCTCGGTGCGCTCGCGGTGGGTGAGCACCATCGCGCCGACGGCCGCCGTGATCAGCAGGGCGCCGGTGATCTCGAAGGCGAAGATGTAGCGGGTGAAGATCAGTTCGGCGAGGCCCTCGACGTGCCCGGCGGAGTTGACCTTGCCGAGTCCGTTGAAGTGGGTGAGGCCCGCGTTGCCGATGCCGGCGACCAGCAGGATGCCGAAGCCGAGCCCGCACAGGGAGGCCAGCCAGCGCTGCCCCTTGATGGTCTCCTTCAGCGAGTCCGCCGCCGTGACGCCGACGAGCATGACCACGAAGAGGAACAGCATCATGATGGCGCCGGTGTAGACGACGACCTGGACCACGCCCAGGAAGTACGCCCCGTTGGCGAGGTAGAAGACGGCCAGGATGATCATCGTCCCGGCGAGGCACAGGGCACTGTGCACGGCCTTCTTCATCAGGATCGTGCACAGCGCGCCGATGACGGCGACCGTGCCCAGCACCCAGAACTGCACGGCCTCGCCGGTGGAGGTCGCGGAGGCGGCCGCGGCGATGGCGCTCATGCCCCGACCTCCTCGGTCTTGCCGGCCTCCGCCGCCGAGCCCTCGGCCGTCTCGCCCTTGGAGAGGGCCACCTGCCGGACCGTGCCCGGGGCCGCGCCCGTCACCAGACCGCGGTAGTAGTCCTGCTCGTCCGTGCCCGGGAAGACCGAGTGCGGGGCCTCGACCATGCCCTCGGTCAGCCCGGCGAGGAGCTGCTCCTTGGTGTAGATCAGGGACTCGCGGCTGGAGTCGGCCAGTTCGAACTCGTTCGTCATCGTCAGCGCGCGGGTCGGGCACGCCTCGATGCACAGCCCGCACAGGATGCAGCGGGCGTAGTTGATCTGGTAGACCCGCCCGTACCGCTCGCCCGGGGAGTAGCGCTCCTCCTCGGTGTTGTCCGCGCCCTCCACGTAGATCGCGTCGGCGGGACAGGCCCAGGCGCACAGCTCGCACCCGATGCACTTCTCCAGACCGTCGGGGTGGCGGTTGAGCTGGTGCCTCCCGTGGAAGCGCGGAGCGGTGGTCTTCTGCTGCTCCGGGTACTGCTCGGTGAGCCGCTTCTTGAACATGGCCTTGAAGGTCACGCCGAAGCCGGCCACCGGGTTCTGCCACTTCTCGCTCTCCGCGTCAGGCATGGTCAGCACCCTCCTCTCGGTCACTGTCAGTATTCGTCCCGCCACTGACAATCAGCTCCCGCTCTCCGCGGGGACGTCGGCGCGGTACGGGTGCCAGGTGCTGGCCGGGCTTGGGCGGTACGGGGAAACCGCCCGCCATCGGGTCGAAGGGCTCGGCCGCGGCGGCCTTCCCGGCCGCGGCCGCGGCCGTCTTCTCCCGCCGGTCCCTGAAGTGGTCCGCGACGGAGGAGATCAGCAGGATCGCGATGACCGCGCCCCCGACGTAGAGGACGATCTCGCTGAAGTCGTAGCGCTCGTTGCGCAGCGCCCGGACGGTGGCGACCAGCATCAGCCAGACCACGGAGACCGGGATCAGCACCTTCCAGCCGAGCTTCATCAGCTGGTCGTAGCGCACGCGCGGGAGGGTGCCGCGCAGCCAGATGAAGAAGAACAGCAGCAGCTGCACCTTGACGACGAACCAGAGCATCGGCCACCAGCCGTGGTTCGCGCCCTCCCAGTACGTGGAGATAGGCGCCGGGGCCCGCCAGCCGCCCAGGAACAGGGTGACCGAGACCGCCGAGACGGTGACCATGTTGACGTACTCGGCCAGCATGAACAGCGCGAACTTGATGGAGGAGTACTCGGTGTTGAAGCCGCCGACGAGGTCGCCCTCGGACTCCGGCATGTCGAAGGGGGCGCGGTTCGTCTCGCCGACCATCGTGACGACGTAGATGATGAAGGACACCGGCAGCAGCACGATGTACCAGCGGTCCGCCTGCGCCTCCACGATCGCCGAGGTCGACATCGACCCGGAGTAGAGGAACACCGACGCGAACGCGGCGCCCATCGCGATCTCGTACGAGATCATCTGCGCGCAGGACCGCAGGCCGCCGAGCAGCGGGTACGTGGAGCCCGAGGACCAGCCGGCGAGGACGATGCCGTAGATGCCGACCGAGGCGACCGCGAGGACGTACAGCATCGCGATCGGCAGGTCGGTCAGCTGCATCGTGGTGCGCTGCCCGAAGATGGACACCTCGTTGCCCGAGGGGCCGAAGGGGATCACCGCGATGGCCATGAACGCCGGGATCGCCGCGATGATCGGCGCCAGGATGTAGACGACCTTGTCGGCGCGCTTGACGACGAGGTCCTCCTTCAGCATCAGCTTCACGCCGTCGGCGAGCGACTGGAGCATGCCCCAGGGGCCGTGCCGGTTGGGGCCGATGCGCAGCTGCATCCAGGCGACGACCTTGCGCTCCCACACGATGGAGAAGAGCACCGTCACCATCAGGAAGGCGAAGCAGAACACCGCCTTGAGCAGGACGAGCCACCAGACGTCCCTGCCGAACAGGGTCAGGTCCTCGGCGGCCAGGAGGTGCTGCGGCTGTGCCGCGAGCTGGGCGAGGTGGGTCACGGTCGTACCTCCGCTCCGGCCGCGGGGCCGGTCCCGGCCGGGCCGATCCGTACGAGGGTTCCGGGGCGGGCGCCGGTGTCGGCGAGGACGCCGGAGCCGGTGGAGTTCAGCGGGAGCCACACGACCCGGTCGGGCATCTCGGTGATCCGCAGCGGGAGTTCCACCGTGCCGGCCGGTCCGGTGACGGCGAGGGCGTCACCGTCCTTGACGCCGGTCTCGGCGGCGGTGGCGGCGGAGAGCCGGGCACTGGCCTCGTGCCGGGTCCCGGCGAGGGCGTCGTCGCCCTCCTGGAGCCGGCCGAGGTCCAGCAGCAGCCGGTGGCCGGCCAGGACCGCCTCGCCGGCGCCGGGGCGGGGCAGCGGCTCGGGGGCGGTGGACCGCTCGGGGGCGAGCTCCCCCTCCCAGGGGCCGAGCCGCTCCAGTTCCCGCCGTACGGCGTGCACGTCGGGCAGGGCGAGGGGCCGGTCGGCGGCGTCGGCCAGCATGTGCAGGACGCGGGCGTCGGCGGGGGCCAGGCGGCGGGTCATCTGGTCGGGCTTGAGGGCCGCCTCGAACGGGCGGACCCGGCCCTCCCAGTTGATGAACGTGCCGGCCTTCTCGGCGACGGCGGCGACCGGCAGCACCACGTCGGCGTGGTCGGTGACCTCGCCGGGCCGCAGCTCCAGGGAGACCACGAAGGCCTCCTTCAGCGCGGTGCGGGCGCGCTCCGGGTCGGGCAGGTCGGTGACCTCGACGCCCGCGACCAGCAGGGCCGACAGCTCCCGGGTGGCGGCGGCCTCGACGATCTGCCCCGTGTCGCGGCCGTAGCGGTGCGGGAGTTCCTCCAGCCCCCAGGCGGCGGCGACCTCCTGGCGGGCCCGGGGGTCGGTCGCGGGGCGGCCGCCCGGCAGCAGGGACGGCAGCGCGCCGGCCTCGACGGCGGCCCGCTCCCCGGCCCGGCGCGGGATCCACACCAGCCGGGCGCCGGTGGCGGTGGCGGTGCGCACGGCGGCGGTCAGCGCGCCGGGCACGCCGGCGAGGCGCTCCCCGACGACGATGACCGCGCCGGGCTCGCGGACCGCCTCGGCGGCCTCGGAGCCGCCGGCCTCCAGGCCGGTGCGGGTGGCGAGGGCGTCGAGCCACTCGGGCTCGGTACCGGGGGCGGCGGCCAGCAGGGTGCCGCCCGCCTTGGTGAGGCCGCGGGTGGCGAAGGGGGCGAGGGCGAAGGTCCGCTGCTTGTGCTTGCGGTGGGCCTTGCGCAGCCGCAGGAAGACCCCGGGGGCCTCCTCCTCCGCCTCGATGCCGACGAGGAGCACGGTGGGGGCCGCCTCCAGGGAGGCGTACGTGACGCCCGTGCCGTCGAGGTCCTTGCCGGTGCCGGCGACGGCGGCGGCCAGGAACTCGGTCTCCTCCGCGCTGTGCACCCGGGCCCGGAAGTCGATGTCGTTGGTGTCGAGCACGACCCGGGCGAACTTGGCGTACGCGTACGCGTCCTCGACGGTCAGCCGGCCGCCGGTCAGGACGCCGGCCCGGCCGCGGGCGGCGGTGAGCCCGGCGGCCGCGGCCTCCAGCGCCTCGGGCCAGCTCGCCGGGGCCAGGACCCCGTCCGCGCCGCGCACCAGCGGGGTGGTCAGCCGGTCGGGGCGCTGCGCGTACCGGAACGCGAAGCGGCCCTTGTCGCAGATCCACTCCTCGTTGACCTCGGGGTCCTCGGCGGCCAGGCGGCGCAGCACCTTGCCGCGCCGGTGGTCGGTGCGGGTCGCGCAGCCGCCCGCGCAGTGCTCGCACACGCTCGGGGAGGAGACGAGGTCGAAGGGGCGGGATCGGAACCGGTAGGCGGCCGAGGTGAGGGCGCCGACGGGACAGATCTGGATGGTGTTGCCGGAGAAGTACGACTCGAACGGGTCGCCCTCGCCGGTGCCGACCTGCTGGAGCGCGCCGCGCTCGACGAGCTCGATCATCGGGTCGCCGGCGACCTGGTTGGAGAAGCGGGTGCAGCGCGCGCACAGCACGCACCGCTCGCGGTCCAGGAGCACCTGGGTGGAGATCGGGACCGGCTTCTCGTAGGTCCGCTTCCTGCCCTCGAAGCGGGATTCGGCGTTGCCGTGGGACATCGCCTGGTTCTGCAGGGGGCATTCGCCGCCCTTGTCGCAGACGGGGCAGTCCAGCGGGTGGTTGATGAGCAGCAGCTCCATCACCCCGCGCTGGGCCTTGTCGGCGGCCTGCGAGGTCAGCTGGGTCTTGACGACCATGCCGTCGGTGCAGGTGATGGTGCAGGAGGCCATCGGCTTGCGCTGGCCCTCCACCTCGACGATGCACTGCCGGCAGGCGCCGGCCGGGTCGAGGAGGGGGTGGTCGCAGAACCGGGGGATCTCGATGCCGAGCTGCTCGGCGGCGCGGATGACCAGGGTTCCCTTGGGCACGGACAGTTCGATGCCGTCGATGGTCAGCGAAACGGTGTTCTCCGGCGGAGGGGCCGGCTCTCCGGCGGAAGGGCCGGCGGACGTGGTGACGGTCATGCGGCCACCTCCTGGTGAGTCGTCGGGGCTGGGGTCGCAGCGGCGGGGCCGCTGCCGCGTGCCTGGGTCATCGCGCCGCCTCCGGCTGGGCGTCGGCCCAGAGCGTGGACCTTCGGGGATCGAACGGGCAGCCCTTGCCGGTGACGTGCTGCTCGTACTCCTCGCGGAAGTACTTCAGCGAGGAGAAGATCGGGCTGGCCGCGCCGTCGCCGAGCGCGCAGAACGACTTGCCGTTGATGTTGTCGGCGATGTCGTTCAGCTTGTCGAGGTCGGACATGACGCCCTTGCCGGCCTCGATGTCGCGCAACAGCTGGACGAGCCAGTACGTGCCCTCGCGGCAGGGGGTGCACTTGCCGCAGGACTCGTGGGCGTAGAACTCGGTCCAGCGGGTGACGGCGCGGACCACGCAGGTGGTCTCGTCGAAGCACTGGAGCGCCTTGGTGCCGAGCATGGAGCCGGCGGCGCCGACGCCCTCGTAGTCGAGCGGGACGTCGAGGTGCTCGTCGGTGAACATGGGGGTGGAGGAGCCGCCGGGGGTCCAGAACTTCAGCCGGTGCCCGGGGCGCATCCCGCCGCTCATGTCGAGGAGCTGGCGCAGGGTGATGCCGAGGGGGGCCTCGTACTGGCCGGGGCCCGCGACGTGCCCGGAGAGCGAGTACAGGGTGAAGCCGGGGGACTTCTCCGTCCCCATCGCCTTGAACCAGTCCTTGCCCCTGTTCAGGATCGCGGGAACCGAGGCGATGGACTCGACGTTGTTGACGACGGTGGGGCAGGCGTAGAGCCCCTCGACGGCGGGGAAGGGGGGACGCAGCCGGGGCTGACCGCGCCGGCCTTCGAGGGAGTCGAGCAGTGCCGTCTCCTCGCCGCAGATGTACGCGCCCGCGCCCGCGTGCACCGTGATGTCGAGGTTGCGGCCGGTGCCGTCGATGTCCTTGCCGAGGTATCCGGCGGCGTAGGCCTCCCGCACGGCCTCGTGCAGGCGCCGCAGCACGGGGACCGTCTCACCGCGCAGGTAGATGAAGGCGTGCTCCGACCGGATCGCGTAACAGGCGATGATCATTCCCTCGACGAGGGAGTGCGGATTCGCGAAGAGGAGGGGGATGTCCTTGCAGGTGCCCGGCTCCGACTCGTCCGCGTTCACGACGAGGTAGTGCGGCTTTCCGTCGCCCTGCGGGATGAACTGCCACTTCATCCCGGTGGGGAAGCCCGCGCCGCCGCGTCCGCGCAGACCCGAGTCCTTGACGTACGCGATCACCTCGTCGGGGGTCATCGCGAGGGCCTTGCGCAGGCCCTCGTAGCCCTCGTGGCGCCGGTAGGTCTCCAGGGTCCAGGACTCGGGCTCGTCCCAGAAGGCCGACAGCACGGGCGAGAGCAGCTTCTCCGGGCTGCCTCCCCCAGCCTTCGGCTGGGAGGTGCCCCCCTGACTTTCCTTGGACGACACGCTCATCCCTCCCCTCCCTCGGTACGCGCCTCACCGCGCGGGTGCACGATCGGCGTGTGCGGGGTCTCACCGCGGGCGATGCGCAGGCCGATCAGGGAGGCGGGGCCCGCGCCGCCGCTCGCCTGGACCGCGCCGTCGCGCTCGTCGGGGAAACCGGCCAGGATCCGGGCGGTCTCCTTGTACGTGCACAGCGGCGCACCCCGGGTCGGCTCGACCGGGCGGCCCGCGAGCAGGTCGTCGACGAGCGCCTTGGCGGACTCGGGGGTCTGGTTGTCGAAGAACTCCCAGTTGACCATCACCACGGGCGCGTAGTCGCAGGCCGCGTTGCACTCGATGTGCTCCAGCGTGACCTTGCCGTCGGCGGTGGTCTCGTTGTTGCCGACGCCCAGGTGCTGCTTGAGCTCGTCGAAGATGGCGTCGCCGCCCATCACCGCGCACAGGGTGTTGGTGCAGACGCCGACCTGGTAGTCCCCGGAGGGCTTCCTGCGGTACATCGTGTAGAAGGTGGCGACCGCGGTGACCTCGGCCGTGGTCAGCCCCAGCGTCTCGGCGCAGAAGCGGATGCCGGTGCGCGAGACGTAGCCCTCCTCGGACTGCGTCAGGTGCAGCAGCGGCAGCAGCGCGGAGCGGCTGTCGGGGTAGCGGGCGATGACGTCGGCGGCGTCGGCCGCCAGCCGCTCGCGCACCTCCGCCGGGTAGTCGGGGGCCGGCAGCTGGGGCATGCCCAGTGAGATCTCCGTCATCGGTCGACGCCTCCCATCACGGGGTCGATGGAGGCGACGGCCACGATGACGTCGGCGACCTGGCCGCCCTCGCACATCGCGGCCATGGCCTGGAGGTTGGTGAAGGACGGGTCGCGGAAGTGGACCCGGTAGGGGCGGGTGCCCCCGTCGGAGACGACGTGCACGCCGAGTTCGCCCTTGGGGGACTCGACGGCCGCGTACGCCTGTCCGGCGGGGACTCGGAAGCCCTCGGTCACCAGCTTGAAGTGGTGGATGAGGGCCTCCATGGAGGTGCCCATGATGTTCTTGATGTGGTCGAGGGAGTTGCCGAGGCCGTCGGGGCCCATGGCGAGCTGCGCCGGCCAGGCGATCTTCTTGTCGGCGACCATCACCGGGCCGGGCTCCAGCCGGTCCAGGCACTGCTCGACGATCCGCAGCGACTGGCGCATCTCCTCCAGGCGGATCAGGAACCGGCCGTAGGAGTCGCAGCTCTCGGTGGTGGGGACGTCGAACTCGTAGTCCTCGTAGCCGCAGTACGGGTCGGCCTTGCGCAGGTCGTGCGGCAGGCCGGCCGAGCGGAGGATCGGGCCGGTCGCGCCGAGGGCCATGCAGCCGGTGAGGTCGAGGTAGCCGACGTCCTGCATGCGGGCCTTGAAGATGGGGTTGCCGGTGGCGAGCTTGTCGTACTCCGGCAGGTTCCTCTTCATCGTCTTGACGAACTCGCGCAGCTGGTCGACCGCGCCGGGGGGCAGGTCCTGGGCGAGGCCGCCGGGGCGGACGAAGGCGTGGTTCATGCGCAGGCCGGTGATCAGTTCGAAGACGTCGAGGATCAGCTCGCGGTCCCGGAACCCGTAGATCATGATGGTGGTCGCGCCGAGCTCCATGCCGCCGGTGGCGATGCACACCAGGTGCGAGGAGAGCCGGTTGAGCTCCATCAGCAGGACGCGGACGACGGTGGCGCGGTCCGGGACCTGGTCGGTGATGCCGAGGAGCTTCTCGACGCCGAGACAGTAGGCCGTCTCGTTGAAGAACGGCGTCAGGTAGTCCATGCGCGTCACGAACGTGGTGCCCTGCGTCCAGTTCCGGAATTCGAGGTTCTTCTCGATGCCGGTGTGCAGGTAGCCGATGCCGCAGCGGGCCTCGGTGACCGTCTCGCCGTCGATCTCCAGGATCAGCCGGAGCACCCCGTGGGTGGAGGGGTGCTGCGGTCCCATGTTGACGACGATGCGCTCGTCGTCCGCCTTCGCCGCCGACCGGACGATCTCGTCCCAGTCGCCGCCGGTGACGGTGTAGACGGTGCCCTCGGTCGTCTCGCGGGAGGACGCGTGGTTCGATGTGGACATCAGCTGTACGACCTCCGCTGGTCGGGAGCCGGGATCTGGGCGCCCTTGTACTCGACGGGGATGCCGCCGAGCGGGTAGTCCTTGCGCTGGGGGAAGCCCTGCCAGTCGTCCGGCATCATGATCCGGGTGAGGGCCGGGTGGCCGTCGAAGACCAGGCCGAAGAAGTCGTAGGCCTCGCGCTCGTGCCAGTCGTTCGTCGGGTAGACGGTGACGAGCGAGGGCAGGTGCGGGTCGCCGTCCGGGACGGAGACCTCCAGCCGCAGGATCCGGCCGTGGGTGAGCGAGCGCAGGTGGTAGACGGCGTGCAGCTCGCGGCCCTTGTCGCCGGGGAAGTGCACCCCCGACACCCCGGTGCACAGCTCGAAGCGCAGCGCCGGGTCGTCGCGCAGGGTGGCGGCGACGCGGACGAGGTGCTCGCGGGCGATGTGGAGGGTGAGCTCCCCCCGGTCGACGACGGTCTTCTCGATGGCGTTCTGCGGGAGCAGGTCCTGCTCCTCCAGGGCTCCCTCCAGTTCGTCGACGACCTCGTCGAAGTACGAGCCGTACGGGCGGCTGGTCGCGCCGGGCAGCGCCACGGTGCGCACGAGGCCGCCGTACCCGCTGGTGTCGCCGCCGTTCCTGGTGCCGAACATGCCCTTGCGGACGCCGATCACCTCGGGTCCGGAGGCGGCCCTGGGGGCGGGGACGTTGTCGCCGTTCTCGACGGCCGGGTCGTCGCTCACCGAAGGAGCCCCTTCATCTCGATGGTGGGGAGGGCCTTGAGGGCGGCCTCCTCCGCCTCGCGCGCCGCCTCTTCCCGGTTCACGCCGAGCTTCGAGCCCTGGATCTTCTGGTGGAGCTTGAGGATCGCGTCCATCAGCATCTCGGGGCGGGGCGGGCAGCCGGGGAGGTAGATGTCCACCGGGACGATGTGGTCGACGCCCTGGACGATCGCGTAGTTGTTGAACATGCCGCCCGAGGAGGCGCACACGCCCATGGAGATGACCCACTTCGGGGCGGGCATCTGGTCGTAGACCTGGCGCAGCACCGGCGCCATCTTCTGGCTGACGCGTCCCGCCACGATCATCAGGTCGGCCTGGCGCGGGGAGCCGCGGAAGACCTCCATGCCGAAGCGGGCCAGGTCGTAGCGGCCGGCGCCGGTGGTCATCATCTCGATGGCACAGCACGCGAGGCCGAAGGTGGCCGGGAAGACGGATGACTTGCGCACCCAGCCCGCGGCCTGTTCGACGGTGGTGAGCAGAAAGCCGCTCGGCAGCTTCTCTTCCAGTCCCATGGGAAATTCAGCCCCTCAGTCCCATTCCAGGCCGCCCCGGCGCCACACGTACGCGTAGGCGACGAAGACGGTGAGCACGAAGAGCAGCATCTCGACGAGCCCGAAGATCCCCAGGGAGTCGAAGGTGACCGCCCAGGGGTAGAGGAAGACGATCTCGATGTCGAAGACGATGAAGAGCATCGCCGTCAGGTAGTACTTGATGGGGAAGCGACCGCCGCCGGCGGGCATCGGGGTGGGCTCGATGCCGCACTCGTAGGCTTCGAGCTTCGCCCGGTTGTACCGTTTTGGGCCGATCAGCGTGGCCATGACCACGGAGAAGATCGCAAACCCTGCGCCGATGGCGCCGAGCACGAGGATGGGTGCGTACGCATTCACGCTCCTCGCTCCTTCCAGTCGTCCTTGACCGTTGGACCGCTGCGCCGGCGCCGAGTGCCCCGCCCCTCGCGGGGCCGCCCCTTCGAACGGGGACCGATCGCATGTGAGGCAGTTCACAAGCCGGACTGGTGCGCATCTTATGCCTGCCGGTCTGTGATCTGCGACACGGGTAACAACACCGAGTTTGTGATCTCCACCACCTGACGAACGATCATGAAGGCCAATGAGTGGTGATCTTCGCACTCAAGGCATCCACATGATCACCAAAGGTGACATCCGGGCCCGTAGGCGCAGGTGAAAGGGGTGTCGCCCTATCAAACGATGGGCAGTGCAGGCAAATTGGCGGCTCGGCCGCCCAAGTGATAAGGGAACGCGGGTCCCTCGCCAGGGGGACTCCACGCGTACGGGAGTGGACAGGGTGGCCGGAAGTCGCCGCCGACCGGATCCGGAGAGAGATCCTGTGCATCCGTTCACGAACCGCGCGGCATGTTCACGGCCGGATCACGGACGGGCCACGACCGCCTCACGGCGGCGGGTAACTGTGACCTGCGTCACGTGCGGCGAGGGCCACGAAAAGGGGGCTTGGCCAACTGTGCGGGTCGATGGTAGGCCGTGGATCAATTCGGACTTATTACTGAAACCCCATGATCACAGCCTTGTGAAAGCGTGTCCGTTACGTCCGTTACGGCGTCAATAAGAGGCGCGACGCGCCCGGTTCAGGGCCTCTGCGGGCAACTGTGGCGCAGACCACGTTTCTTGAAGGGAACCCGGCTCCACTGATAGCGGTTGTCCCATGTCCCACACCGCTCACATACCCAGCCACCGGAAGCCCCGCCGCAGCGCCTCGAAGCTCGCGGTCCGCGCCGGAGTTGCCGGTGGCGTCCTCAGCACCCTGGCCATGGCCGGGACCGCGAGCGCGTCCCCGTCCGAGCCCGTGGCCGAGACGACGCTCGAGATGCCGGTCCTCAACCTGGACCTCGGCACCGAGGTCTCCAACGCCGTCAACACGGCCGCGGAGAACACCCGCGTCGCCGCCGTCGAAGCCGCCGTCACCGGCGAGCTGAACGCCCTGGAGGAGAGCGCCCGCACGGGTGCCGCCGCCGAGGCGAAGCAGGCGAAGGAAGACGCCACCAAGGCCGCCGAGCTCAAGGCGAAGCAGGAGGCCGACCGCAAGGCCGAGGCCGAGCGCGCGGGCCGAAGCAGCGACCGCACCGACCTCACCAACGCCTCCGCCGCCGACAACGGCGGTTCCTCCGCCGTCACCGGCTCCGGCAGCGGCTCCACCGCCTCGAAGCCGGCCACCGGCTCGGCGGCGGCCATCATCGCCTTCGCCCGCGCCCAGATCGGCAAGCCGTACGTCCTCGGCTCCACCGGTCCCACCGCGTACGACTGCTCGGGCCTCGTCCAGGCCGCCTACCGCCAGGCGGGCATCACCCTGGACCGCGTCTCCCAGGACCAGTCCATGGCCGGCCGTTCGGTCTCGCTGAACGCCCTCCAGCCCGGTGACATCGTCTACTGGGGCGCCAAGGGCAGCGCGTACCACGTCGCCATCTACTCGGGCAACGGCAAGTTCATCGGTGCGCAGAACCCCAGCACCGGCATCGTCGAGCGCAGCCTGAGCTACGACATGCCGACCGGCGCCGTCCGCGTCCTCTGACGCACGGTCGCACGATCGCCCGCAAGGTCCGGTACTCCCCCGCTCGGGGGCGGAGTACCGGACCTTCGGCATGCTGAGAAGATGGCCGGTGTGCGTCGCCCGGCCGTTCGAGCAGACCCTGGAGGTGGTCCCGTGAGCCGACCGTCCTACGAGGACCACGGCGCCGCCGACCCCACCGCCGTCCCGGCCGCCCTCGGTCTGGGCCTCCTGTCGGTCGGCGGCTGGCTGCTGACCACCACCCGCCCGTGGCACAAACCGGGCAACCCGCTCACCCTGGGCCTCGGCTGGACCGTGTCCGGCGCGCTGCTGCTGTCCGGCCTCGTCCTGCTGGCCCGCTGCGTCCGCACCGTCCACGCGGCCCCCGGAGCGGCCGAAGGGGCCGAGGGGGCCCTGCGGGGGCCCGGGAACGACTGAGCCGCCCCCGGAGTGCCGGGAGCGGCTCACAGGCCCTCAGGACTGCGCCCAGGCCGTCGCCCAGGCCGTCGCTCAGGCCTTCGGGGCCACCTTCGAGAGGCCGTTGATGATGCGGTCCATCGCGTCGCCGCCCGTCGGGTCCGTCAGGTTCGCCAGCATCTTCAGCGTGAAGCGCATCAGCACCGGGTGCGTCAGGCCGCGCTGGGCGGCGATCTTCATGACCGCCGGGTTGCCGATCAGCTTCACGAAGGCGCGGCCCAGCGTGTAGTAGCCGCCGTAGGTCTCCTTGAGCACCTTCGGGTAGTTGTGCAGGGCCAGCTCGCGCTGCGCCGGGGTCGCGCGGGCGTGCGCCTGGACGATGACGTCCGCCGCGATCTGCCCGGACTCCATCGCGTAGGCGATGCCCTCGCCGTTGAACGGGTTGACGAGGCCGCCCGCGTCACCGACCAGCAGCAGGCCCTTGGTGTAGTGCGGCTGCCGGTTGAAGGCCATCGGCAGCGCCGCGCCGCGGATCGGCTGCGTCATGTTCTCCGGGGTGTAGCCCCAGTCCTCCGGCATGGACGCGCACCAGGCCTTCAGCACCTCGCGCCAGTCCAGCTCCTTGAAGGCGGAGGAGGAGTTGAGGATGCCGAGGCCGACGTTGGAGGTGCCGTCGCCCATGCCGAAGATCCAGCCGTAGCCGGGCAGCAGCCGGTCCTGCGGACCGCGCCGGTCCCACAGCTCCAGCCAGGACTCCAGGTAGTCGTCGTCGTGCCGGGGGGAGGTGAAGTAGGTGCGGACGGCCACGCCCATCGGACGGTCCTCGCGCCGGTGCAGGCCCATCGCGAGGGACAGCCGGGAGGAGTTGCCGTCGGCGGCGACCACGAGCGGGGCGTGGAAGGTCACCGGGGTCTTGTCCTCGCCGAGCTTGGCCTGCACGCCGGTGATGTGCCCGGTGCGGGGGTCGCGCACGGGCTCGCCGACGTTGCAGCGCTCGTACAGGCGGGCGCCGGCCTTCTGCGCCTGGCGGGCCAGCGTCTCGTCGAAGTCGTCGCGCTTGCGGACGAGTCCGTAGTCCGGGTAGGAGGCGAGTTCCGGCCAGTCCAGCTGGAGGCGCTGTCCGCCGCCGATGATGCGCAGGCCCTTGTTGCGGAGCCAGCCGGCCTCTTCGGAGACGTCGATGCCCATCGCGACCAGCTGCTTGGTGGCACGCGGGGTCAGACCGTCGCCGCAGACCTTCTCGCGCGGGAACGCCGTCTTCTCCAGGAGCAGGACGTCGAGTCCCGCCTTGGCGAGGTAGTAGGCGGTCGTGGAACCGGCGGGCCCGGCCCCGACGACGATCACGTCCGCGGAGTGTTCGGTGAGGGGCTCGGTCACTGCGGGGTCTCCTGAAGGCTCGGGGGAAAGTGCCCAGCGGCACAGGACATGAGGCAGTCTATGCAGCCGGGGCGCTCCCGCTGGGGTGCGGGTGGAAGGCCGGGCCTCGCGCAGCGGCCCTCACCGAATCAGCTCCGGCGCGTCAGAAAATGCTCAGGCCCGTCAGGGTCGTGAAGCGGTCCAGGGCCGCGACGCCCGCGACCGAGTTGCCCCGGGCGTCCAGGCCAGGGCTCCAGACCGCGAGGGTGCAGCGGCCCGGGACGACCGCGATGATGCCGCCGCCCACGCCGCTCTTGCCCGGCAGGCCCACCCGGTACGCGAACTCCCCCGCCGCGTCGTACGTCCCGCACGTCAGCATCACCGCGTTGACCTGCTTCGCCTCGCTGCGCGTCAACAGCCGCGAGCCGTCCGCGCGCAGGCCGTGCCGGGCCAGGAAGCGGCCGGCCAGGGCGAGGTCGGCGCAGCTCATCTCGATCGAGCACTGCCAGAAGTAGTGCTCCAGCAGCGCCGGCACCGGGTTGTCGATGTTGCCGTACGAGGCCATGAAGTGGGCCACCGCCGCGTTGCGGTCGCCGTGTTCCTGTTCGGAGGCGGCGACGTCCGGGTCGAAGCCGAGGTCCGGGTTGCCGCTCTCCTGGCGGAGGAAGTCCAGGAGTTCGCTGCTCGCGTCGCCCGTAAGAGTCTGGAGCCGGTCGGTGACGACGAGCGCGCCCGCGTTGATGAAAGGATTCCGCGGGATGCCGTTCTCGTACTCCAGCTGCACCAGGGAGTTGAACGGGTTGCCCGAGGGCTCCCGGCCCACCCGCTCCCACAGGCTGTCGCCGCCCTCCGCGAGGGCCAGCGCCAGGGCGAAGACCTTCGTGACGGACTGGGCGGAGAAGGGGACGCGCCAGTCGCCGACCCCGAAGACGTTGCCGTCGAGGTCGGCGACCGCCATGCCGAACCGCCGCGGATCGACCTTCGCCAGCGCCGGGATGTACTCGGCGGGCGTGCCGCTGCCCACCAGCGGGGAGACGTCGGCCGCGATCCGTTCCAGCAGTCCCTGGTAGTCCATGGACATGGAGGGTTACGCCTTGACCCCGCGGTGCAGCGCCACGATGCCGCCGCTCAGGTTCCGCCAGGCCACCTTCGACCAGCCGGCCTTCTGCAGCAGGGCCGCCAGCGCCGGCTGGTCGGGCCACTCGCGGATGGACTCGGCCAGGTAGACGTACGCGTCCGGGTTGGAGGACACCGCACGCGCCACCGGCGGCAGGGCGCGCATCAGGTACTCGGTGTAGACCGTCCGGAAGGGCGCCCAGGTGGGCTGCGAGAACTCGCTGATCACGACCTGGCCGCCGGGCTTGGTCACCCGGTACATCTCGCGCAGCGCCCCGTCGGTGTCCTGCACGTTGCGCAGCCCGAAGGAGATCGTCACGGTGTCGAACGTGTCGTCCTTGAAGGGGAGCTTCGTCGCGTCGCCCGCCGTCAGCGGCAGCCAGGCGTGGCGCTTCTTGCCCTCGCGGAGCATGCCCAGGGAAAAGTCGCAGGGGACGACGTAGGCGCCGGTCGCCGCGTACGGGAGGGACGAGGTGGCGGTGCCGGCGGCCAGGTCGAGCACCTTGTGCCCCGGGCGGGCGGCGACCGCCCTGGCGGCCTCCTTGCGCCACAGGCGTGCCTGGCCGAGGGACAGGACGTCGTTGGTGAGGTCGTAGTTCGCGGCCACCCCGTCGAACATGGAGGCGACTTCGTGCGGCTGCTTGTCCAGGGAAGCCCTTGTCACTGGCGTTGGCCCCTCGGTGCTCGGTGTTTCTGCGGCGGACAGGTCGTACCCCGTCATCCTCTCAGGCCGCCGCCGCGTCGGCCGCCCCGGCCCGGCCCGCCCCGGCCCCGCGGAAAATCCGGCAGATCAGGACCGGAAACGGGCAGACTGGGCGGGCAATCAGAACAAAATGGGGGGGCACCAGTGGGGACACGCCGATCAGGCACGGCACGACGGGCCGAACGGCGCAGGCGACTGCGCCGCACGGTCCTCGGCTCGACGGCGTTGGCCGCACTCTCCGTCACCGCCTACTGGCTCGGACTGGAAGAGGGCGCCGCGACCGCCGGCCGCGGCGGCCCGTCACCGGCGGCCGAGCGCGCGGCGGCCCCGGCCGAGCACGCGGCCCCGCCGCCGCCCGGCCCGGCCGCGAGCCCGAGCCCGAGCCTGAGTACGAGCCCGAGCGCGGCCCCGGGGCAGTTCACCGCCTCCTCCACCCCCGGCCGGTCCCAGGGCGAGGGGCGTCAGCGGCGCTGGCGGGTGGAGACGGAGAACGGCAGCGGCGTCGACCCGGACTCCGCCGCCCGGGACATCGAGGCGATACTCGGGGACCGCCGCGGGTGGATACGCGACCCCTCGTACGGCTTCCGGCGGGCCGGCCGCGGCGAACCGGTGGACTTCACCGTCAAGATCGCCACGCCCGCCACCACCGACCGGCTGTGCGACGTGGTGACCCCCGAGCTGATCGGGGAGACCAACTGCCAGGCCCACCACACCATCGTGGTGAACCTCAAGCGCTGGCAGGAGGGTTCGCCGAAGTTCCGGGGCTCGCCCGCCGAGTACCGGGCGCTGATCATCAACCACGAGGTGGGCCACGAGCTGGGCCGCGGCCACGAGACCTGCCCGCGTCCGGGCGCCCCCGCCCCGGCGATGATGCAGCAGATCAAGGGGCTCCAGGGCTGCACGTCCAACGCCTGGCCGCACACCGCCGGGGGGACCTACCTGTCGGGCCCGCCGGTGCCGTAGCCCGGGCCCGCCGGCGCCGTAGGGGCTCAGCGCCGCCGGTGCAGCAGCCGCCCCGCGATGACCGTGGCCACGCAGGTCGTCGCGCCGCGCTCCAGCAGCTCGGCCTCGTCCGCCACCGCGAAGACCGCGAACCGGGCCGCCGCCCCCGCCTCCAGCACCCCGTGGAAGGCCTGCCCGGCCGAGTCCCGGCCGGTGAGCGGGTCCAGGGCGGGCACCCCCTCGTAGGGGGCGGGCGGCACCACGGCCAGGCCCGAGCGGGTCACCGCCGTGCGGACGGAGGCGGTCGTGAAGCGGCCGGCGACCGCCACCACCCCGCGCGCCAGCAGCTTCTGCGTGCCCCGCCGGGCGCTGTTGCCCCAGCGCGACTCGGTCATCTTCAGCGCGTCCAGCGCCTCGGCCCCGGTGATCGGGGCGGCACCGAGTTCGGTGACCTCGTACGGGTCGTCCGGGTAGTAGGTGCGCTCCAGCAGCTCGTCCGCCCCGCGCGCGAGCAGCCCCGGCGTGAGCAGCCCGGGCCAGCGGCGCACCCGGGCGTGCGGCGCGGCCGCGGCGAGCTCCTCGTACGGGCCCGTGCGCACGATCCGGTCGCCCTCGACCAGGACCGCGCCGCCCTCCAGCGGTGCGGCCCCCGGTCCGGTGACGAGGAGGTCGGCGGTGTGCAGCGTCAGCATCGGGCGTCAGTTCGTGGAGATGAGCTTCAGCTCGGGGTGCGCGGTGCCCCCCTCGATGGCGGTCGAGGAGATGTGCGAGACCACGCGGTCGTCGACGGGGTCGTTCGCCGGGTCCTCGTGCACCACGAGGTGCTCGTACGTGGTCGCGCGCTGCGCGGGGACGCGGCCGGCCTTGCGGATCAGGTCGATGATCTCCTGGCGGTTCGAGCGGTGCCTGGCACCGGCCGAGGAGACCACGTTCTCCTCCAGCATGATCGAACCGAGGTCGTCGGCGCCGTAGTGCAGGGCGAGCTGGCCCGCCTCCTTGCCGACGGTGAGCCAGGAGCCCTGGATGTGGGCGATGTTGTCGAGGAAGAGCCGCGCGATGGCGATCATCCGCAGGTACTCGAAGACGGTCGCCTGGGTGCGGCCCTTGAGGTGGTTGTTCTCGGGCTGGTACGTGTACGGGATGAACGCGCGGAAGCCGCCGGTGCGGTCCTGCGTGTCCCGGATCATCGCGATGTGCTCGATGCGCTCGGCGTTGGTCTCGCCGGTGCCCATCAGCATGGTGGAGGTCGACTCCACGCCCAGCCGGTGGGCGATCTCCATGATCTCCAGCCAGCGCTCGCCGGACTCCTTCAGCGGGGCGATGGCCTTGCGCGGGCGCTCCGGGAGCAGTTCGGCGCCGGCACCGGCGAAGGAGTCGAGGCCGGCGGCGTGGATCCGCTTGATGGCCTCCTCGGCGGAGACGCCGGAGATGCGGGCCATGTGCTCGACCTCGGACGCGCCGAGGGAGTGGATGACCAGCTGCGGGAAGTCCTTCTTGATCGCCGAGAAGTGGTGCTCGTAGTACTCGACGCCGTAGTCCGGGTGGTGGCCGCCCTGGAACATGATCTGGGTGCCGCCCAGCTCGACGGTCTCCGCGCAGCGGCGCAGGATGTCGTCGAGGTCGCGCGACCAGCCCTTCTTGGTGTCCTTGGGGGCCGCGTAGAAGGCGCAGAACTTGCACGCCGTGACGCACACGTTGGTGTAGTTGATGTTGCGCTCGATGATGTACGTCGCGATGTGCTCCGTACCGGCGTAGCGGCGTCGGCGCACGGCGTCGGCGGCCTGGCCGAGCGCGTGCAGCGGGGCGTGCCGGTAGAGGTCGAGGGCCTCTTCCTTGGTGATCCGGCCCCCTGCGGCGGCGCGGTCGAGAACGGACTGGAGTGCGGCCGGGTCGGTCACCGGGGGATCACCTTTCGGCGGTGTGTCAAGGGTCCGGACCGATCCAGCCTACGCCAGGGCCCGCGCGCCGTTTCCAGGGCGGGGGTCACGGGCTGCGCGTGAGGTCTCCTTCGGGGTTCCCGGCGGCCCTGTCGCCCGACTTGTAGTGCAGCGAACCGCCGGTGTTGAGGGTGAAGCGCTCGTTGGCGGAGCCGCCGGCGCAGATGCCGGGGTGCGGGTTGGGGCCGCCCGCCGTGTCCAGGACCAGGGAGCGGTCGGTGGCGGAGGCGAGCTTCCAGTCGCCGCTGCAGTCGGTGCCGAACACCGGCAGGACCGACTTGTCCCGGCCCACGACCTCGCCGATCCGGCCCGCCCTGATGGTGATCTCGAACTCGGTGGTCGCGCCGAGGTTGGTGGTGACGGTGCCCTTCCAGGTGCCGACGAGCTCCTTGGGGACGTCCTCGCGGGTGCCCCGGGGCGGGGCCTCGGACGACCCGGACGAGGACGGGGACGGCGCGCCCGAGGCCGGTGCGGAGCCGGCCGGGGCCGGGGTGACCTGCTGGTCGTGGCTGCCCGAGGCGGAGTCCCGGGCCTTGCCCTGGCCCGGCAGCAGGTCCAGGGCGTACAGCCCGCCGGACGTCAGCGCCAGCACGGCGGCGGCGGCGCCGAGCACCAGGGTGCAGCTGAAGCGGCGCCCGGCCGCGGTGACGGTGACCCCGCGCCCGCCGTCGGACCCGGCGCGCGGCTGCGGCACCCCGCCGCCGGCCTGGCCGGCCGTCTCGGTGGGGGCGCCGTACACCCCGCCGGAGTTGCCGTACGGGCCCGCCGTCGCGGGGTGGGCGGCGCCGGGCCGTGCGGCGGAGCCGTACGAGGGGTCGGGCGTCCCGAAGCCGACCCTGGCCGGCCCCCCGAAGGAGCCCTCCGTGAACGGCACCGGCCCGGACCCGGACGCCGGCCCGGAACCGGAGGCGTGGCCGGACCAGGCACCGGCGGCCGGCCCGGAACCCGAGGAGTGGCCGGACCAGGCACCGGCGGCGGAGCCGGCCGCCGCGGCCGGTCCGGCGGCGTGGCCCCCGGCCGTTCCCGGCCCGGAACCGGCCTCGGAGGAATCGGCGTCCAGGTCCAGCAGCGCCACCGCCGCGCGGCTCGCCTCCTCGACCAGCGGGGCCGGGAGCCAGCCCGGGGCACCCAGGGCGCCGCCCAGGGCCGCCGCGAGGACCTCCGGCGCCGGGCGGTCGGCGGCGGACTTGGCCAGGCAGGCGCCGACCAGCTCGCGCAGCTCGCCGGCGGGGATGCCGTCGAGCTCCGGCGGCTCGTGGACCACCTTGTAGAGCAGGGTCGCGGAGTTGTCCCCGCTGAAGGGCGGCCGGCCGGTCGCCGCGAAGGCCATGACCGCGCCCAGGGAGAACACGTCCGAGGCGCCCGTGACGCCCTTGCCGAGGATCTGCTCCGGGGACATGTAGCCGGGCGAGCCGATGGAGACGCCGGTGGAGGTCAGCGAGGCGGTGCCGTCCGTGGCCCGGGCGATCCCGAAGTCGATCAGCCGCGGCCCGTCCAGGGTGAGCATCACGTTGGACGGCTTCACGTCCCGGTGTACGAGGCCCAGCCCGTGCACCGCCACCAGCGCGCGGGCCAGCCCCGCGCCGACCGCCCGTGCCGAGGCCTCGGGCAGCGGCCCGTGCCCGGCCACCGCCCGGTCCAGGGAAGGGCCCGCCACGTACCCGGTCGCCACCCACGGCACGGGCGCGTCCGGGTCGGCGTCCAGCACGGGCGCGGTCCACTCGCCGCCGACCCGCCGGGCGGCCTCCACCTCACGCCGGAAGCGGGCGCGGAACTCCGCGTCGGAGGCGAAGTGCGGGTGCACGATCTTGACGGCGACGGTCCGGCCGCCGGCGCTGCGCCCCAGATAGACCCGTCCCATGCCGCCCGCGCCCAGCCGGCCGAGCAGCCGGTAGGCGCCGACGGCGCGAGGCTCGCCGGCTTCGAGCGGCTGCATCGCGTCCCCCGTCCCCCGAGATCCCTGTTCACGTGCGTGCGAACAGACAGCACCTTAGGGGGTGACGGGGGCGCGCTCCCGTCGAATAGCTTCCGCTTCCCCCGCTCCCCTTCGCATTCACCTTCGGGTGACATGAATACGAAAGGGGAACGAATTCCCGGCAAACGGAACATTCCCGGGAGCGGCCGGCCGTGAAGGCGGAGAAGCGGAAGACCGGCGGGGATATCGCGATCAACGGTCCGGCGCGGCGGCCTTCAGCAGCTCGACGGTGACGTCGGCGTCATAGCCGGTGTCCGCTCCGGTCCTGCGTGCGAATTCGCGTACGCCCGCCAGTTGGTCGGGGCCGAAGCGGAAGTCGAGCGTGGTGAAGTAGCGCTGGAGCAGCTCGGCGTCGAAGGCCTCCCAGCGGGCGGCCTGCTCGGCGACCTTGACGACCTCCTCCAGGGAGACGTCCCGGGAGGCGAGGAAGGCCTCGTGGACCTCCCGCACGAGCACGGGTTCGCGCTCCAGGTACTCCTTGCGGGCGGCCCAGACGGCGAAGACGAACGGCAGCCCCGTCCACTCCTTCCACATCAGGCCGAGGTCGTGCACGGTCAGCCCGAGCCGGGGCGCGTCGTGCAGCGAGGCGCGCAGCGCGGCGTCGCCGATCAGCACCGCCGCGTCGGCCTCCTGCATCATCAGCCCCAGGTCAGGGGGGCAGGTGTAGTAGTCGGGGCGGACTCCGTACTGCTCGGCGAGCAGCAGCTGGGCGAGGCGTACGGAGGTGCGGGAGGTCGAGCCGAGGGCGACGCGGGCGCCGTCCAGCTGCTCCAGCGGGACCTGCGAGACGATCACGCAGGACATCACCGGGCCGTCGCAGCCGACCGCCAGGTCGGGGAAGGCGACGAGCTCGTCGGCGTTGCGGAGGAACTCCACGAGGGTGACGGGAGCGATGTCGAGGTCGCCCTCGACGAGCCGCTCGCTCAGCTTCTCGGGGGTGTCCTTGGTCAGCTCCAGGTCCAGCAGCGTGCCGGTTCGGGCCAGCCCCCAGTACAGGGGCAGGCAGTTCAGGAACTGGATGTGGCCGACGCGGGGCCGGCTGCGATAGACGTCCACATCGCGAGACTAGCCGCGGTTCTCCGTCAGCGATCGAGCGGGTCTCAAACGTCCGGGTGACGTGATCTTTCCCTCTGGTCTCGGCCCGAGGGTGCGTGCTAGGCTCGACGCAAGTTGCAGTTTGGTTTCCCTTGCAGTACGAGGCCTGCGGTTGTAACCCGCAGGCTTTTGTAGTTTTCAGACTTCTTAGCAGGTTCTGGAGCAGGGCGACCCTTTGGCCCATAGGAGGGCTCATGGCTACCGGAACCGTGAAGTGGTTCAACGCTGAAAAGGGCTTCGGCTTCATCGCCCAGGACGGCGGCGGCCCGGATGTCTTCGTCCACTACTCCGCGATCAACGCCTCTGGCTTCCGCTCCCTCGAGGAGAACCAGCAGGTCAACTTCGACGTCACGCAGGGCCCGAAGGGTCCGCAGGCGGAGAACGTCACCCCGGCCTAGTCGCCAGGCCGACCGGATCGCGGTCGGATTTGCAGTACCCAAGGAGCCCTGTCTCCTCCGTGCGAGCGGAGGCGGCGGGGCTCCTGCCTTTTCCCGCCGTTCGGGGCCCGTCGATGGTCCCCCTGAGTGACCGTTTGTCACTTTGTGTGTACGGCTCGTGCGCCCCGGGGATGGTCGGTCCTGGTACGAGGCCGTCACGGGAAAGGACGCACAGCACATGAGGAAGCTCGCTTGGGCCACACGGGGCGTTTCCGCCGCTACGGGAGCGCTGCTCCTCGGAGCCCTGATGGTGCCGTCCGCGGCCGCCAGCAGCGGTCCGACGCCGGAGCCGGACCACGGGAAGAAGAAGTGCGGGCCGGTGGCGCGCCACGTCGCCTCCGCGGCTCCCGACTTCGGCAGCCTCAGGGGCACGGTCTTCCGCCTGACGACCGACCGGGACGGGCACGCCTTCCTCAACGACAGCCGGAACCAGGGCGTGTGGATCGACCTCAAGGTCGTCCCGAACACGCCGAAGTGCGTGGTGGACGTCGCGGCCTCCGTCGAGGAGTCCTTCGGCACCCTCACCCTCACCCTGCTCAGCAAGAGCGGGGTGATCTACGAGGCCCGCTGCACCACCAGCGCGACCGCCTACAGCCCGACCAACCTGCCGGGTGCCTGCGGCACGGGCTTCCAGGCGCTCCAGGCCACCCCGGTCTGACGCCCCCGGACGACGCGACGCGGCCGGTCCCCCAGGGGCGACCGGCCGCGTCGCATCGTGCGCGGAGCCCTCGTCAGGCCTTCGGGGCGGCGGGGGCGGTGATCTCGATGGTGACGATCAGCTCGGCCTTGTCCGCCGTGAGCAGCCGCAGGTGGTACGTGCCCGCGGGGACGTCCGCGGTGAGCAGCGCGGGCAGGGCCGCCTTGCCGTCGGCGCCGGTCTTGAGCGCCTTCGTGAACAGCTTCTCCTCGGCGGTGGCGCCCTGGAACCAGGGGCCCTTGGCGGTCTTGGCGTCCACCGGGGTCCAGGCCCCGCCGGCGGCCTTCTCGACGAGCGCGGCGGTGAGCTCCGCGCCCTGCACCGGCTTGTCGCCGCGGGCGACCAGGTACTGCAGGCCCGTGACCGGGGTGCCCGCGGCGACCTGGACGGTCTTGGTGCCGGTGAGCACGACGGGCTGCTCGGCCGGCTTCTCGGTGGTCCTGCCGTCCACGGCCACGGTGAAGTGGTTCTTGGCGTCGTAGGCGGTGGCCCGCAGGGTGAAGGTGCCCGCCTTCGGGCCGGCCTTCAGCCGCGGGGTGGTGGCGATGCCCTGGGCGTCGGTGCGGACGACCACGCTCGGCTCGCTGCCGAAGACGAAGCCGGTGCCGCCGGTGGTGTCCTGCTCGACGGCGACGACGACGGCCTGGTTGACGGCCGGCTTGCCGTCGCCGAGGACCGCCTTGAAGCGGGCGCCCTCCGCGAAGAGGCTGCCGGCCTCGGCCTCCAGCTTCGCGTCGCCGACCCGCTCCAGCTTGGCCAGGGTCGCGGGCGCCGGGGTCGGCTTGGAGGGCTCGGGGGTCGGCTTCGACGGCTCCGGGGTGGGCTTCGGGTTCGGGGTCTGGTTGCCCGGGTTGGAGGGGTTCGTCGGGTTGGTCGGGTTGTTGGGGGTGTTCGGCCGGGTGGCCGGCGGCTGCGGGGTGGGGACGCGCGGGGTGGGGATGGTCGGCGTGGGCGGCGTCGGGTAGTTGCCGACGGGCGGGTTCGGGATCCCGGCCGTGCCGTCCTGCTGGTACTGGCGCATGTAGCCGAGCACGGAGTTCACGTACTCGCGCGACTGGTTGTAGCCGAGGATCGCCTTGTCGAGGTCGGCCGGGAGCGAGAGGTCCTTGCCGCCGGAGCAGAGGTAGAGGCCCGCGCCGAGCGCCGCGTCGTAGATGTTGTTCGCGTCGCGCTTGCCGTCGCCGTTGCCGTCGGCCTTCCAGGTGGCCCAGGTGGAGGGGATGAACTGGAGCGGGCCGAAGGCGCGGTCGTACTCGGTGTCGCCGTCGAACTCGCCCTTGTCGGTGTCCAGGATCTTCGCGTAGCCGTTGCCGTCCAGGCGCGGGCCGCGGATCGGCTTCTCCGTGGTGCCGTCGGTCTTGAGCCCGTAGCCGGAGGCGTGCACGGACTCGACGCGGCCTATCGCCGCGACCAGCGTCCAGGGCAGCTTGCACTTGGGGAGGGCGGCGGCCACGGCCACCTCGGAGCGCTTGTAGGCGTCGAGGGCGGTCGCGGGGATGGCGGAGGCTCCTTCGGCCGGGTTGCCCCCCGTGCCGGCGGCGGGCGGGACGACCGGGTCCGCGAGCTGGCCGGGCAGGTCGAGGCGGGCGTCGCCGCGGTCCGTGGCCTGCGGGCTGTCGGGCGTGGGCTCGGCTTCTCCGGCACCGGCGACCGGGGTGTTGGTCACGACGGCGGCCGTCGTCAGGCTGGCCGCGAGCGCGGCCGTGCACAGTACCTTGCGCGAGGTGTTGACTACGTGGCGGTGAAGCGGCTTCACGGTGCGGCGATCCCCCCAAGGCGGCCGTCAAAGGCGTGCGGCCGGTCGGGCCGCGATTGTTCTGTCTATCAGGTATTCCGACACGACTCACCCCCGCCCCCGCAGATGTGACGCACCATTCGTCTCGGCTTCACCGGACTGTGGCCCAGGACGTCCAGCCCGGCTCCGGCGGCCCTCCGGCCCGGCCCCGGCGGGCCTTCCGGCCCTGTCCGGAACATCCCAAAGACCCGTACTGGCGGCGCTTGTTGGTCTTTACGCTGATTCTCATGACGAGCAGCAGCAGGAAGGACCACCGCCGCGAGGGCCGGGAGCGGCCCCGGGCGGAGCGGGAGGCCGGGGCGCGGCGGACGCGGCTGCGCGGACGGCTGCTCGTCGGCGGGGCGCTGGCGGCCGTGCTGGCGGCCGCGGTCGGGGTGGGGGCGTACGCGGCGGGGCGGGCGGGGCCGGGGAAGAGCGAGGCGGCGGGCAAGCCCTTCCTGCGGCCGGCGCACACCACCGGCGAGGACGGGGTGGTGGTCCCGTACGGCAGGGCCGACGCGAAGGACGTCGTGTCCGTGTGGCTGGATCCGCGCTGCCCCTTCTGCGCGAACGTGGAGACGGGCCTCGGCCCGGCCTTCAAGGAGCGGGCGGACGCCGGGGCCTACCGCGTGGAGTACCACTTCGCGACCTTCCTGGACGGGGGCCTGGGCGGGAAGGGCTCCAAGCGCGCGCTGAACGCGCTGGGCGCGGCGGTGAACGAGAGCCCCCAGAAGTTCGTGGACTACCTCCAGGTGCTCTACCGGAACCATCCGAGCGAGGAGACGGACGACAGGTTCGGCTCGACGGACACCCTGCTGGACCTCGCCGGGCAGGTGCCGGGGCTGCGCACGCCGGAGTTCGACCGGGCCGTCGAGGAGCTCTCGTACATGCCGTGGGTCGAGAAGGTCTCGACGGCCTTCGGCGAGAGCGGCAAGCGGGGCACCCCGTCGGTGGAGGTCAACGGCAGGGAGGTGGGGGTGCTGTCGGGCCGGGGGGAGGCGGTCTCCCCGGAGACCTTCGGCCAACTGGTCGCGGCGAACCGCAAGTCCTGAAACGTAACAGGGGCTGTCACACGCGGCTGATACGTTTCAGGCCAGTCGAGCGCACTGGTGTTCGGCACCCCTCTCTTCCGTGGGACCTTCCGTGAGAACGCCCGGAAGCGGAAACGGAATCGGCCGGTAGCGGTACCGGAACCGGTCCGGGGGTCCCGCCGGTGCGCCGCTGCCTGCCGCCGCCGACCCCGAAGGCCCTTCCATGAGCACTCCGCCGCCGAACCCCTACTCCGGAGCCCCCGTCCCGCCGGGCCCGCACCCCGGCGCCCCGGCCGGGCAGAACCCGTACGGCCAGCCCCCGGCGGGCGCGAACCCGTACGGTCAGCAGCCGGCCGCGGGGCAGGGCCCGTACGGTCAGCAGCCGGCCCCCGGCGGCTACCCCGCGCCGGGTGGCCACCCCGCCCCGGGCCACCCCGCCCCGGGCTACCCGCAGCAGCCGCAGCACCCGCAGTACGCGGCCCCGTACCCGCACCCGCACGCCCAGGCGCCGGGCTGCCGCCAGTGCGGGGCTGCGGAGACGGCGAACTTCGCGGTGCGCGCGCACGTCGGCGTACTGATCCTGATGCGCTTCCACACCCTCAACGGCCCCTTCTGCCGCCAGTGCGGCCGGTCGCTGATCCGCACCATGACCACCAAGACCCTGTGCCAGGGCTGGTGGAGCCCGATCTCCCTGGTGATCTTCACGCCGTTCACCCTGCTGTGGAACCTGTTCGCGGCGATGAAGTACGCGAAGCTCCCCCACCCCACGCCAGCGCCGGGCCGGCAGCCGCTGGAGGAGGGTCCGCCGGTGCACGCGCGGCCGCTCGCCTACGTGGCGATCATCCCGCTCCTCTGGGCCACCTGGGTCGCCGTGAACATCTTCCTGGACGTGAGCGGCCGCCGCTGAGCACTCCAGGGCCCGGCCCGGGCCCCGCACCCCTTCACACCGGCGCCCCGCACCCCTACCCTGACGGCCCGTCAGATCCTTTGATCCGAGCCGGACCGCCAGGGGGCGCGTGATGCTGCTGCGAGGGAAGACCGTCGTCGTCTCCGGTGTGGGGGCCGGGCTCGGCCACCAGGTGGCCGCCGCCGTGGTCCGCGACGGCGGCAATGCCGTCCTCGGCGCCCGCACCGAGGCCAACCTGGCCAAGTCCGCCGCCGAGATCGACCCCGACGGCACCCACACCGCCCACCTGCCCACCGACGTCGGCGACGAGCGGCAGTGCGAGGCCCTCGCCGCCCTCGCCCTGGAGCGCTTCGGCCGCATCGACGCCGTCGTCCACGTCGCCGCCTGGGACTCCTACTTCGGCGGCCTGGAGGACGCCGACTTCGGGACCTGGCAGCAGATCATCGACGTCAACCTCCTCGGCAGCCTGCGCATGACCCGCGCCTGCCTGCCCGCCCTCAAGGCCGGCGGCGGCTCCGTCGTCTTCATCGGCACCCAGTCCGCCGTGGCCGCCCCCAACGAGGTCCGCCAGGCCGCCTACGCCGCCTCCAAGGGCGCCCTGACCTCCGCCATGTACTCCCTGGCCCGGGAACTCGGCCCGCACCGGATCCGCGTCAACACCGTGCTGCCGGGCTGGATGTGGGGCCCGCCCGTGCAGGCCTTCGTCACCTTCACCGCCCACACCGAGGGCGTCCCCGAGGCCGAGGTCCACCAGCGCCTCGCCGACCGGATGGCCCTGCCCGACCTCGCCACCGACGGGGATGTCGCCGACGCGGCGGTCTTCCTCGCCTCCGACCGGGCGCGGGCGATAACCGGCCAGTCCCTGCTGGTCAACGCCGGTGAGCTGATGCGATGACGCCCTCCACCGGAATCCGGACGGATCGTATGCTCGCCACATGACCACTGCGAGTGACGCCCCGACCGACAACGCGATGCGCCGTGCGCTGCGGCGAGCCCGCGACGGCGTCGCGCTCGACGCTGCCGAGGCGGCCGTCCTCCTCCAGGCCCGCGGCGCGGCCCTGGAGGACCTGACCGCCTCCGCCGCCCGGGTCCGCGACGCGGGCCTGGCGGCCGCCGGCCGGCCGGGCGTGATCACGTACTCGAAGAGCGTGTTCATCCCCCTCACCCGCCTCTGCCGCGACAAGTGCCACTACTGCACCTTCGCCACCGTCCCCGGCAAGCTGCGCCGCGCCGGCCACGGGATGTACATGTCCCCGGACGAGGTCCTCGACATCGCCCGCCGCGGCGCCGCCCTCGGCTGCAAGGAAGCCCTCATCACCCTCGGGGACAAGCCCGAGGACCGCTGGCCCGAGGCCCGCGAGTGGCTGGAGGCGCACGGCTACGACGACACCATCTCCTACGTGCGGGCCATCTCCATCCGCATCCTGGAGGAGACCGGGCTGCTGCCCCACCTCAACCCCGGCGTGATGTCCTGGTCGGACTTCCAGCGCCTCAAGCCCGTCGCCCCCTCCATGGGGATGATGCTGGAGACCACCGCCACCCGCCTGTGGTCGGAGCCCGGCGGCCCGCACCACGGCTCCCCCGACAAGGAGCCGGCCGTCCGGCTGCGCGTCCTGGAGGACGCCGGGCGCTCCTCGGTCCCCTTCACCTCCGGGCTGCTGATCGGCATCGGCGAGACGTACGAGGAGCGCGCCGAGTCGCTGTTCGCGCTGCGCCGGATCTCCCGGGCCTACCACGGCGTCCAGGAGCTGATCATCCAGAACTTCCGCGCGAAGCCGGACACGGCCATGCGCGGGATGCCGGACGCCGAGCTGGACGACCTCGTCGCCACGATCGCCGTGGCCCGCCACATCATGGGCCCCTCGGCCTGCCTCCAGGCCCCTCCCAACCTGGTCGACGGCGAGTACGCCCGCCTCATCGGCGCCGGCATCGACGACTGGGGCGGCGTCTCCCCGCTCACCCCGGACCACGTCAACCCCGAGCGGCCCTGGCCCCAGATCGACCTGCTGGCCGAGCGGTCGGCCGCCGCCGGCTTCGAGCTCCGCGAACGGCTCTGCGTGTACCCGGAGTTCGTGCAGCGGGGCGAGCCGTGGCTGGACCCCCGCCTGCTGCCCCACGTACGGGCCCTCGCCGACCCGGAGACCGGGCTCGCGAACCCGGACGCGGCCGTCGTCGGGCACCCGTGGCAGGAGCCGGACGACTCCTTCGCCTCCTACGGGCGCACCGACCTGCACACCGCGATCGACTCCGAGGGCCGCACCGGCGACCGCCGCGAGGACTTCGACGAGGTGTACGGCAACTGGGAGGCCCTGCGCGAGGCCGCGGCGCCCGGCATGGTGCCCGAACGCATCGACACCGACGTACGGGCCGCCCTCGCGCAGGCCGCCGACGACCCGGAGGGGCTCAGCGACGGGCAGGCGCTGGCCCTGCTGCACGCGGACGGCCCGGCGCTGGACGCGCTGTGCCGGATCGCGGACGACCTGCGCCGCTCGGTGGTGGGCGAGGACGTCACGTACGTCGTCACGCGGAACATCAACTTCACCAACGTCTGCTACACCGGCTGCCGCTTCTGCGCCTTCGCGCAGCGCCGCACGGACGCCGACGCCTACACCCTGTCCCTGGAGCAGGTCGCCGACCGCGCGGCCCAGGCCTGGGACGTCGGCGCCGTCGAGGTGTGCATGCAGGGCGGCATCCACCCGGACCTGCCGGGGACGGCGTACTTCGACATCGCGCGGGCCGTGAAGGCACGGGTCCCGGGCATGCACGTGCACGCCTTCTCCCCGATGGAGGTCGTCAACGGCGCCACCCGCACCGGGATGTCCGTACGGGACTGGCTGACGGCCGCCAAGGAGGCCGGGCTGGACTCGATCCCGGGCACGGCGGCGGAGATCCTGGACGACGAGGTCCGCTGGGTGCTGACCAAGGGCAAGCTGCCCACGGCCGACTGGATCGAGGTCGTCACGACGGCGCACGAGCTGGGCATCCGCTCCTCGTCCACCATGATGTACGGCCACGTGGACCAGCCCCGGCACTGGCTCGGCCACTTCCGCACCCTGTCCCGCATCCAGCAGGAGACCGGTGGCTTCACGGAGTTCGTGACGCTGCCCTTCATCCACACCAACGCCCCCGTCTACCTGGCGGGCATCGCCCGGCCGGGTCCGACGGTCCGCGACAACCGGGCGGTCACGGCGATGGCGCGGCTGCTGCTGCACCCGCACATCCCCAACATCCAGACGAGCTGGGTGAAGCTGGGCGCGGAGGGCGCGGCGGAGATGCTCCGCTCCGGGGCCAACGACCTGGGCGGCACGCTGATGGAGGAGACCATCTCCCGCATGGCGGGGTCGAGCTACGGCTCGTACAAGTCGGTCCAGGACCTGGTCGCGGTGGCGGAGGCGGCGGGCCGGCCGGCGAAGCCGCGCACGACCCTGTACGGGGAGGTCCCGCAGGAGCGCCAGGAGGCGGCGCGCGCCTCGGACGGTCACCTGCCGGAGCTGCTGCCCGTCCTGGAGTGACCGCGCGGCGGGGCCCGCCGCCGCGCGGTCCCCGCCGGCCGTGGCCGGAACGGCTCGCATTCCGGCCGTTCTCCGGTCAGTTACGGGCGACCCGCCAGAGCGCTCCCGAACACGGCCGAACCCGTCCACTACAGTGCGCGTCCTGAGCCTGGGGGGACGGCATGGACACGACGACGGCGACGAACACCGGTGGCTCCGCCGGCGATGCGGGGAACTCCGCGGGGGACACGGCCGTACTGCGGGTCGTCCCCGCCGGCCCGGGCATCGCCGCCCGGGCGGCCCGCGCGGCACCCGGCATCGCGGCGGCCGCCCAGCCCTCCGGGGGTGCGAGCGCCGGGCACACCGGGGCCACGGCCCCCGCGCCCGCGGCAGCCGCCTCCGCCGGCGCGGGCGCCCGGACCGCGGAAGCCGCCGCGGGCGCGGGCGCGGGGGGCGGCGCCGGCTCCGGCGCGGGCGGCGGCGCCGCAGAAGCCGGCGCGGGCAGCCGGCCCGGCGGGGCCGTGTTGTGGGGGCGGGGGGAGCAGCAGGACTTCCGGAGCCGGGTGCGCGGGGTGCTGCTCGGGGGTGCGCTCGGGGACGGGTACGGCCGCCGGGGGGCCGTCACCGCCGCCACGCAGCTGACCATGTTCACCGTCGACGGCCTGATACGGGCCCACGTGCGCCGCGACACCGGCACCTGGCACCCGCCGACCGACGTCCACCGCGCCTACCGCCGCTGGTACGCCACCCAGCACGACTGGGGCCCCGACGAGCGCCGCGAGGACAACGGCTGGCTCGGCAACGAGGAGTGGCCCTACGCCCGCCGCGACCCCGGGCGGGCCTGCCTGACCGGCTTCGGCGACGACACCCCCGCCACCCTCGACCGGCCGAAGAACCCCACCGCCCGGGACGCGGCCGCCACCGAACGCTCGGCCCCGTTCGGGCTGCTGGTCGGCTGGGAGCCCGCCCTGGTCCTCCACCTCGCGGTCGAGTGCGCCGTCCAGAGCCACGGCCACCCCGCCGCGTACCTGTCCGCCGGGGCCTTCGCCGTGATCGTGCACGGCCTGGCCCGGGGCGTCTCCCTCGACACCGCCGTCCGGCGCGCCCTCGCCCTGCTCACCGCCCGCCCCGGCCACGAACCCGTCACCGACGCCCTGCACCGCGCCCTCACCGCCGTCACCGGCGGCGAGCCCGGCCCCGGCGCCGTCGAAGCCCTCGCCACCGCCACCGGCACCAGCCGCACCGCCGAGGACACCCTCGCCGCCGCCGTCTACTGCGCGCTGGTCGCCGAGGACGTCCCGCACGGCCTGCGCCTGGCCGCCGCCGGCCACGCCGGCCCCCTGTGCGGGGCCCTCCTCGGCGCCCTGCACGGCGAGACGGCCCTCCCGGCCGCCGGGCTGGCCGAACTGGAGGGCCGGGCCCTCCTGCTGCAACTGGCCGACGACCTCGCCCTGGAGCTGACCCAGGGCCCGTCCCTGCACGGCCCGGCCGTCACCGCCTCCCCGTGGCTGACCCGCTACCCCCGCGCCTGAGCCGACGCGCCGAGGAGCAGTCCCCGTACGCCCTGCCGTCCTCGCGCCCGAGCCCGTACCTTGGCCCTCCCGACGTCTCGGAGGTGCCCTCGCCCATGCGGATCGCCACGACCATCTTCCTCACCGACCGCACCGTCTCCCCCACCCGCCTCGCCCGCGCCCTGGAGCAGCGCGGCTTCTCCGGCCTCTACCTCCCCGAGCACACCCACATCCCCGTCAGCCGGGACACCGACGCCCCCATGGGCGGCGAACTCCCCGACCAGTACGGCCGCACCCTCGACCCCTTCGTCGCCCTCGGCCAGGCCGCCGCCGTCACCGAGCGCCTCCACCTCGGCACCGGCATCACCCTCGTCGCCCAGCACGATCCGATCGGCCTGGCCAAGCAGGTCGCGACCGTCGACCACCTCAGCGGCGGCCGCCTCACCCTCGGCATCGGCTACGGCTGGAACGTCGAGGAGGCCGCCGACCACGGCGTCGACTGGCGCACCCGCCGCGAACGCGTCCGGGACCACATGGCCCTGATGCGCGCCCTGTGGGCGCCGGAGCCGACCGCGTACGAGGGCCCGTACGGCTCCGTCCGCGCCAGCTCCGCCCACCCGAAGCCGGTGCAGGCCCCGCGCGAACTCGCCCCCGGGAAGCCGCTGTACGGACCGCGCACCCTGATCGGCGGGGCGGCCGGCCCGAAGCTGTTCGCCGCGATCGCCGACCACGCCGACGGCTGGCTCCCCATCGGCGGCCGCGGCCTCACCGAGTCCGTGCCCGTACTCCGCCGGGTCTGGGAGGACGCCGGGCGCGACCCCAAGTCCCTCCAGGTGGTCCCGTACGCCGTCCAGCCGAACCCCGGGAAGCTCGGGCACTACGCCGAACTGGGCATCGAGGAGGTCGTCCTCCAGCTCCCCTCCGCCCGGGAGGCGGAAGTCCTGTGCGCCCTGGACGACTTCGCCCAGTACCTCTGACGGAACCGGACCACCCCGCCCCGGCGTGTCTGCGGGTGGCCGCCGCCTGCCCGGACGGCTGCTAACTTGGCCCGTCTTTCGTTCGACTCGCCCCTGGGGGACTTCCCGTGCACAGCAAACTGCGTATCTCCGTCGCCGCCGCAGCCGGAGTCGCGGCCGTCCTCACCCTGACCGCCTGCGGCAGCGACAGCAAGCCGGCCGACACCAAGAAGCCGGACACCGCCTCCGTCCCGCCGGCCGCCACCCCGGCCGCCACGCCCAGCGCGGGCGGCGGCGCACCGGCCGCGGGCAGCCTCGACGGCGGCTGGATCTCCATGCAGACGCCGGGCAAGGGCGTGGTGCTCACCGTCAAGGGCCAGAAGGCGTTCGTCGTCGAGGCCGCCACCGGCCTGACCTGCGAGGGCACCGCGAGCGGCTCGTCCCTCGACCTGAAGTGCCCGGCGGGCGCGACCCGTTCGAAGGGCAAGGTCGACTCGGTCGACGCGACCACCCTGAAGGTCACCTGGGACGGCGCCGGCCAGGACACCTTCCAGAAGAGCGAGCCGGGCAAGCTGCCCTCCCTCCCGGCCCTCCCGAAGTCGTAGCGCACGCGGGCCGCCGCCGCTTCCCGGCGGCGGCCCGTTCACGCTTCGAGGTCCAGCTCGTACGCCGTCTGCACGGCCACCCGTACGACCTCGCCGGACGCCGACCGCCCCAGCCACACCGGGTAGACGCCGTCGCCGCCCGTGCAGAACAGCGCCAGGTCCGCGCCGAGGCCGCCGCCGTCCAGGTTCATGCCGGCGACGGAGTTGGAGAGCCGGTCGTGCTCCGGGGACCCCCGCCGCCTCGCCCGCTCCAGCAGGTCGCACAGCTCCGGCCAGGCCTCGGCATCGCCGAAGGCACCGGTGGCCGCGTCCGTACCGAACCCGAAGGCCTCGCCCTCGCGGAGCCGGAGCGTGTCGTCACCGGGCCCGAGCGCCATCTCCCAGGCCGCCACAGGGTCGTCGCCGATCCACAGCCGGACGGCCGCCACGTCCTCGTACGACCCCCAGTGCGCCTCCGCCACATGGACCCAGGCCGCCTCCAGCGGGTACGTGCCCGGCGGCACGTCCACCGTGATCCGGGACAGCCCCTCCCCCGTGTCCGGGCAGGCCACCGCCAGCACCCCGCTCGGCACGCGCACGCTCCCGCACGGCATCGGATCGAGCACATGCAGCCCTGGTATCTCCGTCCCGGCCCGGAACACCCGGTCGAAGTCGGCGGGCCCGCGCAGCCGCGACGGCTCCCGCCGCCAGCCGGCCTCCTCCGCGCCGGGCAGCGCACCGACCCACTCCGGGAGCGCGTCCGCGACGGGCAGCCCCGCCCAGTCGTCGAAGCCCGGCCGCACCGCCCACAGGTCCGCCTCGGCCACCGCCACCTCGGCCTCCAGGGAGTCCCCCCGCATCCCGCCGGGCTGGTGCGAGATCCGCGCCGTGCCGTCGGCCGACAGCTCCACCGCCGTCCGGGGGCAGTCCGGGTCGGACTCCGCCGTCCGCGCGTCCGGGAACCGCCGCACGAGCAGCCGCCGCACCAGCAGCCGCCCCTCGTCGTCCCGCATCCGCAGCTCCGCCTCGGCGCTCCGGCGGCCCTGCCCGTCGTACGCCCAGGCGTCGACGGTCCCGGCCCGCCACGCCACCATCCGCACCCCGAGCGGCACTTCACGCCCCGGGGCGCGGTACACCACCGCGTACGGCAGCCCCTGCGCGTCCCGGGCCCGCGCCTCGTCGGCGGACAGCTCCCGCCCGCCGGTACGGGTCCCCGCGTGCCAGGACTCCTCGTACGTCACGTACGCCGTGTCAGGCACCGGCTCTGTCCCCGTCCCGCTCCGGGAGGATCTCGGGCATGCCCTCGACCAGCACCACGACGCTTACCAGCTCGCCGGCGGCGGAACGGCCCAGCCACACGGGGTAGGTGCCGTCGCCGGTCGTCGCGAAGACCATCAGCTCGCCGCCGGTGGCGGTGTCCCAGGTGCGGTGCATGAACATCGACCCGTCGTCCAGGTCCTCGTACCCGTCGAGGTCCGGCTCCCCGTGGATCAGCCCCCGCTCGAAGAGCGAGAGGAGCGACCGGAAGGACCCGGCATCGGCGAAGCAGCCGGCGGCGCCGTCGGTGGTGAAGCCGGCTATCTGGTTCTCGATGAAGATCCGGAGGTCGTCGTCCGGACCGAGGGCCATCTCCCAGGACGCGGCGGGGGTCTCGCCGAGGAGCAGCCGGACGGCGGTCGGGGACGTGGTCTCGACCCGGGCGTCCCGCCACTCGCAGTGGTAGGCGTACTCGACCCGCGCTTCGTCGAGGACGTACTCCCCTGGCGGCACGGGAACGGTGATCGCCGGCTCGTCGTCGACGTTGTCCGGGCCCGCCACCGCCAGCAGCCCGCTCGGCACGCGCAGGGTGCCCACCCGGCGCGGCTCCACGACCGTCTGCTCGGGGTGGTACCCGTCGGTGACCCGCACGCCGGGCCGGAACAGCTCGCCGATCGGCCCGGGCCGCGCGGGACGCGGCGCCCGCCAGCAGCCGGCGGGAGCCTCCCCGGCTTCGCCCGCGGGGACCTCGGCCGCCTCGAAGACCGGCGGCTCCGTGAGCCCGTGCACCGTCGCAGAGAGCAACGGCCACTCCCCGAAGGCCGGCCGGTCCATCCACCGCTGCTCCTCGGTGAGGCCCGCCACGGTGGAGTACCCCCGGGGCTCCTCCTTCCGCAGGCCCCTCCCGTCCGGGAAGAGGTCCAGGACGATGCGCGGGCACTGCGGGTCGAACTCCGCCGTGTCCGGGCCCGGGTACCTCCAGGCGACGGCGTACCGGTGGAACAGCCGCGCCGGGTCGTCCAGCAGCCGCATGTCCAGGTCGTTGGTGCGGCGCCCCTGGTCGTCGTAGACCCACAGCCCGACGTGGTGGTCCCGCCAGGAGACGAGCCGGACCTCCAGCGGCGCCTCCCGGCCCGCCGTCCGGTACACCACCACGTACGGCAGCCCGGCCGCGTCCCGCTCCCGAGCCTCCCCGACGGACAGCGGCCGCCACGCGGTACGGGACTCCGGGTCCCACGCCTGCGCGTACCCCACCTCGACGACCATGACCGCTCCCTGCTCCCGCGCCCTTGCATGTGCCCGAGCAAGGTAGCCGCCTGCGGTGACAACGCCCCTACGGGGCCGGGCGGTGGGCCAGCTCGGCCCAGACGGTCTTGCCGATGATCCGGTCCATCACCCCCCAGTCGGTCGCGAGGGCGTCCACGATGCGCAGCCCGTACCCGGACTCCGCCTGGTACGCGTGGGGCCGCACGGCGGGCCGCCGGTCCCTGCGCGGGTCGGACACCTCCAGCCGGAGCACGCCCTCCAGCAGCGTCATCCGCAGCTCGAAGTCCCGCCCGAGGACGCGGCCGTGGGTGGCGGCATTGGAGGCGAGCTCCGCGACGAGGAGCCCGGCGTCGGCGGAGAGCCCGGTGCCTTCGGGGACGCCCCAGTCGTGGAGGGAGACGAGGGCCAGCTGCCGGGCGAGGCGGGCGCCGCGGGGGGTGCAGCTGAAACGCTGAGTGAACACGCGCACGAAGGCCTGGGGGTGGCCCGAGGTTGCCGTCATGGCTAGAACGTCCCGTGTGGGCAGGGGAGTTCCCAGCACGGCGACTACTACTGTTGAAGAGTAGTAGTCCAGTGGCTGGACAGGCGCAGTCACCGACCGTGAGCATGATTGGTCGGGAGGTGACCGTGATGACGGCTGGCGAGGGCAGCAGCGGTGACAACCAGGTGGAGCCGGATCCCGACCTGCGGAACTTCGGTGAAGTGCTCAAGGCATCGCGCAAACGCGCCGGCCTGACCCAGGAGCAGTTCGGGCCGAAGGTCGGCTACTCGGTGCAGTACGTGGCGTCCGTAGAGCAGGGCCGACGACATCCGTCCGCGAAGTTGGTGAACAAGGCGGAGGAGGTGCTGGACGCCTTCGGGGTGATCCAGATCGCGGCGAAACAGCTGACGCGCAGGCGGGGACTCGCCTCATGGTTCCGGCAGTGGGCTGAGCTGGAGGAGACGGCCATCGCGCTCAATACGTACGAGTGCAGGTCGATTCCTGGGCTGCTGCAGACCGAGGCCTACGCGCGGGCACAGATCGAGAACGTCCCACCCCGGCCCACGGCACAGGAGGCCGAGGACCGGATCACGCTTCGCCTGAACCGACAGAAGGTGCTGACGCGCACCCCGTACACCAGCCTCAGCTTCATCATCGAACAGACGGTCATCGAGCGGCAGACAGGTGGACCAGAGGTAACCCGCGAGCTGATCGACCACTTACTGCGATGCGCGCAGCTGCCGAATGTGGACATCCAGTTCATGCCGACCGTCAGCCCGGAACATGCCGGCACCGACGGCCCCTTTCGTCTCCTCGAATCCGAGGAGCACCAGTGGTGGGGCTACACCGAAGGCCCAAAGGCGGGCCATGTCATCTCCGACCCGAAAGCGGTAAGCGCCTTCCACCAGCAGTATGCGAAGCTTCGCATCCAGGCCCTCAACCCTGCGGACAGCACGGGCCTGTTGATGCGAATGCGAGGATCCCTGTGAACAGCTCCCAGCTCCGGTGGTTCAAGAGCAGCTACAGCAGCGGGGATGGCGACAATTGCGTCGAGGTCGCCCTCTCCTGGCACAAGTCGTCGTACAGCAGCAGCCAGGGTGACGACTGCGTCGAGGTCGCCGCCTGCGCCGACACCGTCCACGTCCGGGACTCGAAGCTCAGCGCCAGCCCCGAGCTGGCGGTCAGCCCCGCCACCTGGACCGCGTTCCTCGGCGGTGTCACCGCCTGAGCCGTACAGCAGCCCGCCGCTCGCCGAGCGGCGGGCTCCCGCACGCGCGTTTCAGCTCAGCGGCAGTTCCAGCCGGGCCTCGCTCCCGCTCACGGAGCCGACCGTGGTGGTGGTGAGGGCCGGGAGGTCCGAGCCCGCGTAGGAGTACAGCGGGTCGCGGCTGTTGACCACCAGGGCGAGGCGGTGCCCGGCCGGCAGGTCGTAGGACGCGGCCTGGAGGGACCAGGTGAGGGTGGTCTCAGCGTTCGGGGTCAGGCCGGTGGCCGTGTACGGCTCGTGGGTGATGATCCGGGCGGTGCCGTCCGGGGCGACGTCGTACAGGTACGCGATCACGGTGGCGGAATCGACGCTGCTGCGCACCGACAGCCGCACGGTGGCGGTGCCCCGGATCCGGCGGGCCACCTCACCGGGGCCGGTGAGCGGGTCGGTCGACCAGACCAGCAGCTGCTCGCGCTCGAACTCCGCGAGGGCGTACACGGTGGGGTTGCCGAACCACTCCCGCTGCCCGGTCTTGAGCAGTTCGCCCGCGCGGGAGGAGGTCAGGGCGCCGGCCTGGAAGTCCCGCGACCACCCGGAGGTCGGCTTGTCGGTCAGCGCGCCGTCACCGGAGCCGCCGGTACCGCTGAGGTACCACGACTCGCTGCCGGTGGTGGCCTCGGACCAGGAGTCGTACGTCTCGCGGTGCGCCGGGACAGTGATCAGGTTGGTGCCGCCCGGGATCGCGATCGTCTTGTAGGTGAACATGCTCTGGCTCTTCACGGGCTGCCAGTTCGGCACGTCGTTGGCGGCGCCGAGCAGGTGGTGGTCCAGCCACGCGTAGGCCTCCAGCGTCGGCTCCGCCAGCCCGGGGAACGGCAGGCCGGTCACCAGCCCGGCCAGGCCGGGGCCCTCGGGGGCGCCGTGGTCGCCGATCCACAGGTTCAGCCGCTTCGGCACGGTGAGCCGCTCGAAGAGGTCGAGCACGGGGTTGACCGGGAACAGCGTCTCGTGCCAGGTGTTCGAGATGAACGTCGGGATGCCCCGCGCGTTCGTCTGGTCGACGTAGGTCTCCGGGGAGCGTTCGGTGCCCCACTCGACCACCGCGTCGAGGTTCCGGCCGCTCAGGAAGTCCTTGAGGAGCTGCTGGGAGCCCTCGTCGAACTTCTCCTCCAGCGGGCCGCCGGTGAAGGCGATCAAGGCCTCCACGGCCGCCAGGTGCCTGGTTCCGTTGTCGTACAGGCTGGTGGCGAGGTTGCCCCAGGTGCTCAGCGCGACCACGGCGTCGACGCGGCCGGCCGGGTCGTGCGCGGCGACCAGCTGGCTGATCCCGGAGCCGTAGGACTCGCCGAGGAAGCCGACCCGGCTGGGTTCGAGGGCCTCGTATGCGTAGTCGATCACAGACGAACCGTCGGCCCAGTCGTCGGGCCCGGCCACGTTGACGAAGCCCTCGGACGTCGACAGCCAGCCCTTGATGCCGATGCCGCGCGGGGAGTAGGCGAGCACGTGGTAGCCGCGCTGCGCCAGCTTGAGGTAGGCGTAGAGGAAGGGCAGCCAGCCGTAGGGGTTCCAGCCGGCGGGCACGATCACCACGGGGTGCGGGGCGGCGTCCTTCAGCTTGATGCTGAACGCCGACAGCCGGACACCGTCGTGCGCGGTGATACGGGGCAGGGAGATCGTGGCGATCCGCCGTACCGCGGCCACCAGTTCCGAGAGCTCCGCCGGGAGTTCGACGCCCTCCTCGCCCTGGAGGGAGGCGAGCAGCGCCCGGGACACGTCGACGACGGCCTCGCTGACGCTGTGGCCCGGGCCCCAGATGCCGTTGGTGGCGATGTCGGTGAGCGTCGCTTCGGTGACCGAGGGAGTCTGGTCACTGGTCATTCGGAAACCACCTTTGCTCTGAACGGATATCGATCGGCTTCTTGATCAGATCGGGGCCGACCAAACTGATACGCCGTCATCTTCATCAGAAGCAGTGGATTAACCGCGATATGCCCTCTCGTGCGCCATATCTGGGCTAAGGCGGCGGGATGGGGCCGGGCGCCGCCACGCCAGGGGCCGGACGCCAGAAGCGCCCGTCAGGCAGGGCCTGACGGGCGCCGAGGAAGTAGTCGGCATCGCGGTGGAAGCGGACACCCGGCACGGCGCTGCGTACGTGCGCCCAGATGCTCGGCGCCACGCGGTATTCGCCGCTCACCATCCAGGGGTCGTCGCCCAGCACGAACAGGTGCCGGATCTCGAGGAACTGGTCCCGGGTGAGGGACACGGACTCGACTATCTCTTCGTCCGCGTCACCGAATCCGGTCAGGTCCCAGACGAGGTTGTACCCGTCCGCGAATGGATAGTCGCTGCTCATCCGGATCAAGCTAGGCGGCCCCTGAGGGCCGCCGCACCTGCTTTTCCCGGCGTTCAGGCGCCGAACACCGCGTCGATGAGCGTGCCCTGGACCTTGGTGAAGGCTTCCGCCGCCTTCATGAGGTCGAGCCGGGCGTCGCTGGAGGTGAGCGAGGCGGTCAGCGTCGTCCTGCCGCCCGGCGAGCTGTACATCAGGGCGCCCCAGCCCCAGAAGCCGCCGTTGTGGGTGTAGAGCGTGCCGTGCTCGGTCTCCTGGACGATCAGGCCGAGGCCGTAGGCGAACTTGGTGTGCGGGTCGCGCATCTGGTCGAGGAGGTCGGCGGGCAGGAGCTCGCCGCTCATCAGGGCGGAGAAGAAGGTGTGCAGGTCCTTGGTGGTGGAGATCATGTCGCCGGCGGCGGAGATCCAGGAGGGGTTGGCGCGGGTGACGTCGGCCGTCTTCCACTCCTCGCCGTCCTGGTAGGTGTAGTAGCCGTGGGCGTGCGGCTCGGCGATCTCGGGCGAGGATTCCGGGAGGAAGGTGCCGGTGAGGCCCAGCGGCGTCAGGAGCCGCTCCCGCATCTCCTCGGCGAAGGGGCGGCCGACGACCTTCTCGACCAGGAGCCGCAGCAGGACGTAGTTGGTGTTGGCGTAGCTCCAGTCCGTGCCCGGCTCGAAGCGGGCGGGCCTGGCGAGGGCGAAGCGGACGAGTTCCTCGGGCCGGTAGGTGTGGAGGAGCTTGTCCACCCACTCCTGGCCCTGCCAGTCGATGCCCGGGGCGATGGTGCCGTCCTCGTAGTACTCGCCGGTGAAGTTGAAGAGGCCGCTGGTGTGCTGGAGCAGCATCCGGACGGTGATGCGGCGGTCGAGCCCGTACTCGGGGAGGTGGTCGTCGACGGTGCCGTCGAGGGCTATCCGTCCGTCGGCGACCAGCTGGAGGACGAGGGTCGCGGTGAAGGTCTTGGTGTTGCTGCCGATCCGGAAGTGTCCGTCGGCCTGCGGGGCGGCGCTCTCGCCGAGCTTTCGTACGCCGGCGGCGCCGGTCCATTCGCCCCGCTCGTCGTTCACCCGCACCAGGACCCCGGCCCAGGCGTCGGCCGCGGCGATCTCCTCGATGGCCTTCAGCAGTTCCGGACGGTCGTTGTTCGGCGTGACGGACATGGTGGCGTGCTCCTTCGGGTGGGTGTGCGTGGCTGCGGTGCGGGACGGGCTGGGGCTCAGACGGTGCGGGCGGTGATGTCGCCGTAGGAGGTGGTGGCGTGGATGGTGAGGGTGTCGTCGCCGTCCGCGTTCCGGAGGGCGTTGCTGACGCGGCCGTAGGAGGTGCCGGCGTCGAGGGTGGCGGAGACTCCGCGGGCGGCGCCGACGGTGATGTCGCCGTGCTCGGTGCGCAGGGTGACCGTGCCGCCGGCGGCCTCACCGATCGTCAGGTCGCCCTTCTGGGTGCGGAGGTCGGCGGAGCCGGTGAGGCGGCCGACCCTGATGTCGCCGGCGGCGAGGGCGATGCGGACGCGGGCGGCCTCGTCGAGGGTGACGGTGCCGTGGGCGCTCTCCAGGGAGACGTCGCCGAGGCGGCCGGTGGTGGTGACCCGGGCCGAGGCCGTCTTCGCCTCGACGCTGGACCCGGCGGGCAGCTGGACGGTGACGTCGACGGAGCCGGAGGCGCCGAACGCTTCGTTCTTCTGCGGGGTGCTGACGTACAGGACGCCGTCCCGGAGCTCGACGGTGGCCTCCTCGGCGGCCTTCACGTCGCGGCTCTTGCCGGCGTCGGCCGGGAGGATCTCGACGGTGGTGTCGGCGCGGTCGGTGGCGATGAAGCGGATGGCACCGGCGGGGATGTCGAGGATGGTGGTGATGGCGGCGGTGGTGGCGAAGTTCTGCATGGTTTCTCTTCCTTCGGGTTGGTGTCGCTCGCTGTTTCCAACGACCTGAAAGCTACGTCGCGTTCACAGATCGAGCAACAACTTCGTTGCGAAGAATCCAAATCACCGCAGGTCAGAGCCGCAATATCGTTGCACCGCACCTAAATCTAACGCAACGCCAGCCCGGAATCCGTTGCAACAGCTCGAATCTGAACGCTACGCTGGGGCCGCAGACGGCAACACGAAGGAGACCGCACATGCCGGGAGGCAGGCTCACCCCGCAGGAACGCCAGCAGATCGCACTGGGCGTGGCCGACGGCCTCGCCTACGCGGAGATCGCCCGGCGCCTCGACCGCCCCACCTCAACGGTCACCCGCGAGGTCATGCGCAACGGCGGCCCCGCCGGCTACCGCGCCGACCTCGCCCAGCGCGCCACCGAACACCGCACCCACCGCCGCAAGCAGGCCGCGCCCCGGGGCCCCCAGGCCCCCGCACAGACCCACGGCCGCGACCCGGAGGCGGTGGCCGCGTACGAGGAGATGTTCGCGACCGTCCTGATCCAGTCGGGCCTGCCCAAGATGACCGCCAAGGTCCTCGTCGCCCTCTACATAGCCGACTCCGGCACCCTCACCGCGTCCGAACTCGTCCAGCGCCTCCAGGTCAGCCCCGGCTCCATCTCCAAGGCGGTCGCACTGCTCGAAGGCCAGGGCCTCATCCGCCGGGAACGCGACGAACGCCGCCGTGAGCGGTACATCGTCGACGACGACGTCTGGTACGAGTCGATGATGGCCAGCGCCCGCTCCACCGCCCTGCTCGCCGAGACCGCGCGCAAGGGCGTCAACGTCCTCGGCCGCAACACCCCCGCCGCGACCCGCCTGGAGAACATCGGCCGCTTCGTCGACTTCGTCTCCGAGAGCATCGTCCGCGCCGCCGACCAGGCACGCGAGATCCTCCACACCAAGCCCGAGCAGACCCCGTAGGGAAGCCGGCGTGTCGGCGGGCGATGAGTTCCGCCGACGCGTGCAGTCTCAATCCTCGTCCGTACACGGAGGATCACGGAGGAGGACACAGACCATGGCGCGGCAGCAGCTGCTGAGAGTGCAGAACTTCAACGTCTCGCGGGACGGTTTCGGCGCCGGCGAGGACCAGAGCCTGGAGCGGCCCTTCGGCCACGCCGACCCCGGGACCATGTTCGCGTGGGCCGGCGCCACCGCCGGCTGGCCCAACCGCACCGCCCCCGGCGGCAGCCGCGGACTCGACGACTACCTCACCCGGGACTTCGCCAACAACATCGGCGCCGAGATCATGGGCCGCAACAAGTTCGGCCCCCAGCGCGGCCCCTGGCAGGACCACGAGTGGCGGGGCTGGTGGGGCGACGAGCCGCCCTTCCACACACCGGTGTTCGTGATGACCCACCACGAACGCCCGTCCTTCACCCTCTCCGACACCACCTTCCACTTCACCGGCGCCGACCCGGCCACCGTCCTCGCCCGGGCGAAGGAGGCCGCGGGCGGCAAGGACGTACGCCTCGGCGGCGGGGCCACCACCATCCGCGAGTTCCTCGACGCCGACCTCGTCGACACCCTCCACGTGGCGGTCTCCCCGGGCATCGAGATCGGCTCCGGGTCACGGCTGTGGAAGTCACCCGACGAGCTGCTCGACCGCTTCCACCTGGACGTCGTCCCCAGCCCGGGCGGCAGCGTCATCCACCACCTCTTCTGGCGGAAGTGACGCCCCCGCCCCTGTGTGATGGACAGGGGCCGGAGCCTGATCGATAGTGCCGCCATGGCATCTCTCGTGCGACACGTGACCTTCGACTGCTCCGACCCCTACGCCCTGGCGCAGTTCTGGACCGCCGCCCTCGACGGCAAGCTCGAAGACGGCGACGAGCCCGGCGACCCCGAAGTGCTGGTCGAGACGGCCGGCGCCGGACTGCTGTTCATCCGCGTCCCGGAGGGCAAGGCGGTGAAGAACCGCGTCCACCTCGACGTCCAGCCGCAGGACCGCACCCGCGACGAGGAGGTGGAACGCCTGACCGCGCTCGGCGCCGCCATCACCGGCGACCACCGCAACCCGGACGGCACGGGCTGGGTGACCATGACGGACCCGGAGGGCAACGAGTTCTGCGTGGAACGCAGCGCCGCCGAACGGGGCTGACGTCTTCTCGGACCGCCCCTCAGGAGCCCGTCGCGGCCCGGTCCGAATCACTGCGCAGGACGCAGAACTCGTTGCCCTCCGGGTCGGCGAGCACCGCCCAGCCGGTCCCGTCCGGGTTGCGGTGATCGCCGACCAGGGTGGCCCCGAGGCCGAGCAGCCGTTCCACCTCCTGCTCGCGCGACGTCTCGGGGCGCAGGCACAGATGGATCCGGTTCTTGACCGTCTTCGGCTCGGGCACCTGGTTGAAGTACAGCACCGGCCCCTCCGCGAGCAGCACCTGCGTCTCCCGGGCGCCCGGTACGTCCTCCGGGCCCAGCGGACGGCCGGTCACCGCGCTCCAGAACCGGGCCAGCCCGTAGGCATCCGCACAGTCGACCGCCACGTTCTGCACTATCGAAACCATGCGGCGAGCCTCCCCCACATCCGCCCCGCACGCCAACCGGCGGCGGGACGGCCTCTGACCTGCGGCGCGGCAGTACCGCGTCAACTCCTAGGATCTGCCCCATGACGACGAGACTCGTGCAGATCAACATGAAGGCCCACGACGACGCCGCGCTCGGCCGGTTCTGGGCGGAGGCCCTCGGCTGGGGCATCGACAGCGAGGGGCCCGGCGTCACCAACCTCGAACCCGTCGGTTTCACCTACCCCGACCCTGCCGCCGTCTGCATCGACATCATCGCCCGACCGGAGCCCAAGACGGTCAAGAACCGGGTGCACCTCGACCTGGCCACCACCTCGGCCGCCCACCAGGCGGAACTGGTCGCACGCCTGAAGGGCCTCGGCGCGACCCTCGCCGACGTGGGCCAGGGCGACGTCCCCTGGACGGTCATGGCCGACCCGGAGGGCAACGAGTTCTGCGTCCTGGAGCCCCGCGAGGTCTACGGGGACACCGGGCCGGTCGCCGCCGTGGTGGTCGACTGCGCCGACCCCCGGGAGATGGCCCGCTTCTGGGGCCGGGCGACGGACTGGACGGTCCACGAGGTCACCGACACCCAGGCGACCCTGCGGTCCGCCAAGGGCGTCGGCCCCTACCTGGAGTTCATCCGCACCGCCGACCCCAAGAGCGGCTGGAACCGCGTCCACCTCGACGTCGCCCCCTACAAGGGCGACGACCTGGAGGCGGAGGCCGCGCGCCTGCGCGGCCTGGGCGCCCTGGACCCCGCCGACGCCGGCTTCGACCAGTCCGCGATCCACTGGAAGGTCCTGACGGACCCGGAGGGCAGCGAGTTCTGCCTCCTCACTCCCCGCTGACAGGATCCCCGCCCCACACCCGCTCCCACCGGACCTCGCCGTCCTGCCACCGGCCGGTGGGGGCGAGGCCGGCCGCAGCGGCGACGGCGGCCGACGCCGCGTGGTCGGGATGGACGTGCGCGACGACCTCCCCCACCCCCTGCTCCCGCAACCACACGACGAGCCCCCGAGCCGCCTCGGAGGCAATCCCCCGGCCCTGCCAGGCCGTTCCCACCACCCACGACAGCTCGGCACTGCCGCCCCCGACGGTCGCCTGAACGGTCCCGACGAGGCACCCCTCCGCCCGCAGCCGCACCACCCAGTTGCACCAGGCAACCCCCGGATCCGGCGACCCGGCGCCCCACCGCACGTAACGGGCACGCAGCTCCTCGACGCCCTCGGGCTCACCGCCGATGAACACGTGCAGGTCGGGATCCCCCAGCACACCGGCCATCTCCTCGGCGTCCTCGACCCGCAGGGGCACGAGGTCCAGCCGGTCGGTACGCACACTCTCGGGCTTGATCACCCGCCGATTATGCGCGGGGTTGCGCGAGCGGCGTCCCCCCGGACGGTCTCAGGGAGGGGGCGGGTGGGCGAACACCGCCCCGCCCCCGCCCCTCGAGGGGGAAATATCCGGCCCGCACGCGCCCCCGCGCGTACGCTCCCGGCATGATCAATACGCAGACCCACATACGTGTCGCACGCCCCTCGCGGGATCTGAAGGCCGCCGAGCGGTTCTACGTCGACGGGCTCGGGCTCGACGTCGTGTGGCGGAGCGCGGAGCGCGTGCCCGGGGAGCACGACCTGCTGATGGTCGGGCCGGCCGGGGGCGGGTGGCACTTCGAGCTGACGCTCGACCCCGACGACCCGGTCGAGCCCTCCCCCACCGTGGACGACCTGTTCGTCGTCTACCTCGGCGAGGCCCCCGACGAGGAGCTCGTGCGCCGGCTCGTCGAGTGCGGCGGGACGCGGGTCCCCTCGCACAACCCGTACTGGGACGAGTACGGCGTCACGGTCGAGGACCCCGACGGCTACCGGCTCGTGCTCTGCTCCCGCACCTGGGGCTGAGCGTGGGCCGCCCGGGCTAGCCCTTCACCTTCGGCGCGTCCGGGACGCCGGCGTCCAGGGCGCCGCCCGCGCCCGCGAGGGAGCCGTTGGTGGAGTTGGCCGCGCTGCCGACGGCCGCGCCGGTGATGGCCACGGCGGTGCGGGTGTCGTCCACGGCCTGCCCGGGGTGGTTGACGATGCCGACGACGCGCTTGACCGGGGGCTGCCCGCCGAGGGACGCTCCCTCGCCCCCGTCGGCGGCGTGGGCGGTGAGGGGGGTGAGTACGAGTGCGGCTCCGCCGGTGAGGGCGAGGGCGGTGAGGGTGCGCTTCATTGCCTTCATGCCCCGCCCAACGACCTCCCCGTGTCCCGGGTCACCGCCCGCCCCGGCCGTTCCGCGCATCGGATGACCTGGCCCGCGTACACCGGCGGCCCCGGATCGGGGGATCGATCCGGGGCCGCGGGTCATGACACAGCAGGTGGGGGCGTCAGGCGGTCAGTCCTCCACCACCAGGGCCGGGGTGGACTTCGTCAGGACCTCGCCGCGGAAGAAGGCGGGGCTGCGGCGGCCGGTGACGAACATGACGACCAGGCCGAGGGCGAGCAGGCCGACGCCGATGACGAAGACGCTGCCGACGCCGAGGACGTCGGACCCGGAGCCGTAGGAGGGGTCCCACGCGTCCGCCAGGGTCTTGAAGAAGACCGCGGCGAGCAGCAGGCCGCCCAGGACCGGGAAGACGCCCTTGAAGAACAGGTCGCGGGCGGAGCGGCGCAGCTCGCCGCGGAAGTACCAGGCGCAGGCGAAGGCGGTCAGCGAGTAGTAGAAGCAGATCATCAGGCCGAGCGCGAAGATCGTGTCGGTGAGGACGTTCTCGCTGACCAGGGTCATGACCGTGTAGAAGGCGCCGGTCGCGATGCCCGCCATGACGGTGGCGCGGCCGGGGGTCTTGAACCTGGGGTGGACCTTGGCGTACGAGGGCGGCAGGGCCTCGTAGGTGGACATGGCCAGCACGGTGCGCGCCACCGGGATGAAGGTGGTCTGGAGGGAGGCGGCGGCGGAGGCGAGGACCGCGACGAAGAGCAGGATGCCGAGGACGGGGCCCATGACGGGGCCGGCGAGGGCGGCGAAGACGTTGCCGGAGGTCTCGGCGTTGCCGAGGCCGAGGCCCTCGGTGCCGGAGCCGACGGCCATCTGGGCGGCGATGCCGGTGGCCAGGTAGGAGCCGACCAGGACGATCATGGCGATGAGGGAGGCGCGGCCGGGGGTCTTGGCGGAGCCGGTGGTCTCCTCGTTGGTGGCCAGGCAGGCGTCCCAGCCCCAGTACATGAAGATCGAGAGGGAGAGTCCGGCGGTGAAGGCGCCCATGGACTCGACCGCGAAGGGGTTCATCCACTGCCAGGAGAAGTCGATGCCGGTGTCGAAGGTGCCGGCGGAGGCCTTCTGGAGGGCCATGGCGACGAAGACCGCGAGGACGACGAGCTGGAGGCCGACGAGGGTGTACTGGACGCCCTTGGTGGCGGTCATGCCGCGGTAGCTGATGGCGGTCGCGACGGCGATCAGCGTCAGGCAGGTGGCGATGTGGGCGAACTTGTTGTCGTCGAGGGCGGCGATCGACGGGTTGCCGGTGATCTCGCCGGCCAGCAGCCAGAAGTACGAGGTGGCCACGCCCGCCAGGTTGGACAGCACGATGATCGTGGCGATGACCAGGCCCCAGCCGCACATCCAGCCGATGCGCGGGCCGAAGGCCTTGACGGTCCAGGTGAACGAGGTGCCGCAGTCCGGCACGGCCTTGTTGAGCTCGCGGTAGGCGAAGGCCACCAGGAGCATCGGGAGGAAGCCGGCCAGGAAGACCGCCGGCATCTGGACGCCGACCTCGCCGGCGGTGGAGCCGAGGGTGGAGGTCAGGCAGTAGACGGGGGCGACGGTGGAGATGCCGATGACGGCGCTGCCCAGGAGGCCCACGGAGCCCTTGCCGAGGCCCTTGCCGCGGACGTCGGCCGCGTCTGCGGTCCCGGCCGCATGTACGGCGCCGCCCTCGGCGACGCCGCTTACCGTGTCTCCGACCCGAGGCCGCGCGTCCAGCTGTGTCATGGGACAGGACGGTAGATGCTGCGGTTTCCTGATCCGGAAGACTTAAGTCCGGTAATTCACAGGGCTAAATTCCTTGGATTGCGAAGATCGCATCCGTTCATGAACTGGCAATACAAGGTTCACACGGGCAACCATCCACGGTTCAACAGGTGCCGAGACAGGCATTCCGGATTGCGGAAACCGCAGGAGTATCCCAATTGTCCGTTTCCAAACTTTCCCGCGCCAATTTTCGAAGCCCCCGGAACCCGCCCCAGGCCCCCAAACGACTGCGCCCCGTGAAACCCGCTGGACGGCCCGTGACCACCTCTGGCAGGCTCCCGGCATGACCTACGGAATCGAGTCCCACCCCGCCCGGTGAGCGCCCGCGACGAGCGGACGACGCTCACTCCCGGCACCTCCCTGTACGACTACGCCCTGTTCCGCCGGGGCTGCGACCCCGACGGCGGTGTCCCCCGCCGCGGCTACCCGCTCCCCGACGGGCCCGACCGCGCGACCGGAACACCGCCCTCTGGCCCCCGCCTCACCTGGGAGCGGGCGCAGGAGGAAGTCACCACCGCCCTCGCCGGCCCGCTGGCCGACCCGGACCCCGTCAGGGCCGCCGCGGCCGTCCACCATGCCGTCGGCAGGCTCGTCCTGCTCGGGCTGCCGGACCGGACCGTCCGCGCCGTGGCCGCCCGGATGCCGCTGGAGGACGAACCCGCCGCCCGGGCCGCCGCCCGCCGGCTGACCCGGACCGGCACCACCCCCACCGCCGTCGGCGTCGGCGTCGCCCTCCTGATCCGCCTCGGGGAACCCGAGGACGTGCCCTGCCTCAAGGCCCTCGGCCTGCTCCGCGGACTCGGCAGCCCGGCCGCGGCCGCACTCGACCCCCTCGACCGGCAGGCGGCCGCCCTGCTGCACCTGACCCACCTCGGCCGCGACCACACCCTGACCCCGCTCGTCGACGCGGCCGCCGCCACACCCGACGGCGGCGGCTTCGGCGACGGCCCGGCCACGCGGCGCGTACGGGACGCGCTCGTCGCCCTCGTCAACGCACCGGACCGGGACACCGCCGTCCGCTGGCAGGCCCGCCGCATCGCCGAGGCCGCCCGGCTCGACGCCCTCCTGCGCGCCCGCCCCGACGACACCGCCCTCACCACGGCCGCCGGGCGGCTGCTGCACGCCATGGCGAACCGGTACGACAACCGCGCCGACCTCCTCGACTACGGCCCGGCGGCGGAGGTGTACCGCACGGTGGTGGAGCGGGCGGGCCTGCCCGACCCGGACCTCGACCACCAGGCGCTCCTCCTCTCCCTCGCCCAGGACCTGGACAGCGGCACCGGCGCACTGCTCGACCGGCCCGCCGGCGAGCGGGAGGCGCTGCTCGCCCTCCTCGAACGGCACCTGGGCACCGAACCCCCGCCCGGACCCCACGACCGGCGCGCCGCCTGGATCGCCCGCAACCGCACCCGCCCCTTCGGCCACCCCGTACCGCCCGCGCCCCTGCGCATCGAGGTGGTGGCCGGCGACCCCGACACCCGCACCGCCGTCGAGACCCGGATCCTGATCGACGGCCGGCCCCTCGTACCGGCCCTCTTCCCCAAGGGCCCCGGGCATCCGCCCGAGCACCTGCTCGACGGCGACGCCCTGCTCCCCGGCCCCGAGCCGCGCGAGGTGCAGCTCGCCGAGGCGGACTGCACCGAGGGATGCTGCGGCGCCCTGTACGTCACCGTCCGACGCGACGGGGACGAGGTCGTCTGGGACGGCTGGCGCGGGGCGGCCGGCCCGCCCCCGCCCGAGCTCCGCTTCGACGCGGCCGCCTACGGGGCCGAGGTCCTGCGTGCCCGCGCCGACGAGTCCTGGGCCTGGCCGGCCCGGCGCACCGCCCGGCGGATCACGGCGGCCCTGCGGGCCCGGCCGGAGCTGCGGACCCGCTGGGAACTGCGCTGGATCCGGGCCACCACGGACTGGCGGGACCCGGACCGGGTGACCGTGGACTTCGGCCACCGGCCCGCCCCGGCCGCCCCGCCCGCACCGGGCGAGGACCCCGCGCCGAGCCTGACGTTCGCATGGGAGCTCCCGGACGACGGCCGCCCGCCCGAGGTCCGGGCCGAAGCGGCCGTCGCACGCCTGGAGAGCGCCGACCCGAAGACGTACGCCAGGCTGACCGGCGGGGACCGCCGGCTCGCCGAGTCCCTCGGCTACACCTGGCCGCGGCAGGGCCGCAGCCCCAGGAACCAGGAGGAGTAGGGCACCCCCGGGGCGGACCGCCCCGGGGAGCGCCTCCCCTCCTCCCCCCGTCACGTCGTCCACACCACCGACTGCACCTCGCTGTACGCGTGCAGCGCGTACGAGCCGACGTCCCGCCCGACCCCCGACCGCTTGAACCCGCCGAACGGCGCCTCCATGTTCCGGCCGATGGTGTTGACCCCCACCCCGCCCGACCGCAGCCGGCGCGCCACCCGGAAGGCGCGGGCCGGGTCGCCGGACCACACGTAGCTGATCAGCCCGAAGTCGCTGTCGTTCGCCAGCCGGACGGCCTCCTCCTCGTCCCCGTCGAACGGGACCACGACCACGACCGGGCCGAAGATCTCCTCCCGCACCACCCGCATGTCGTTCGTGCAGTCCACCAGCAGCGTCGGCGCCACGTAGAAGCCCCGGCCGCCGCCGACCACCGGGCGCTCGCCGCCGAAGGCGATCCGCGCGCCCTCCTTGCGGCCCAGCTCCACGTACGACTCCACCCGGTCGCGGTGCGCCGCCGAGATCACCGGGCCGACGACCGTGCCCCGCTCGGCCGGATCGCCGACCTTCATGAAGGCCAGGTAGCCGCGCAGCTTCTCCACCAGCGGCTCGTACACCGACCGGTGGACGATCACGCGGGTGGGAGCGGTGCAGATCTGGCCGCTGTAGAAGGAGAAGGTGGTGCCGATCCCCGTCACCGCCGCGTCCAGGTCGGCGTCCTCGAGGACGATCGCCGCTCCCTTGCCGCCCAGCTCCATCAGCTGCCGTTTCATGCTCCGCCCGCACACCTCGGCGATGCGCTGCCCGACGGCCGTGGAGCCGGTGAAGGACACCATGTCCACGTACGGGGAGTCCACGGCCGCCTCGCCGACCTCCACCGAGGCGCCGGAGACCACGTTCACCACCCCGGCCGGGACACCCGCCTCGTGCAGCGCCTCGGCCATCCTGAACACCGACAGCGGATCCTGCGGGGCCGGCTTCACCACCACCGTGTTGCCCATGGCGAGCGCCGGGGCGACCTTGCCGGCCGGGTTCGCCCACGGGTTGTTGTACGAGGTGACGCAGGTGACCACGCCGACCGGCTGGCGCACCTCCAGCGCGCCCAGGACGGACGCCTTCCCCATCGGGCCGGCCTCGGTGACCTGCGGCGGGAGCCCCTTCTCCACCGGCTCCAGGGCGCCCTTCGCGTACCGCCGGAAGCGGGACACGCCGACGCCGACCTGCATCCCGCGGGCGATGCCCGTCGGCGCGCCTGTCTCGGCCCGCGCGAGGGCCGCCCACGGTTCGAACTCCCGCTGGATCACGTCCGCCGCGCGGTCGAGGATGGCCGCGCGCTCCTCGGGGGCCGTACGGGACCACGTGCCGAAGGCCTCGGCGGCGGCGCGGGCCGCCTCCTCGACCTGGGCGCGGGAGGCCTCGGGGGCCAGGCCGACGACGGACTCGTCGGCCGGGTTGACCACCTCGTAGTGCCCGCCGTCGGGCTCGACCCACTCGCCTCCGATGTAGAGGCGCTGCGTGCCCGTGCCCTCGTTCATCGGGTGCTCACCGTCGTGGTGTCGCGGCCGGAGCGGAGCACGGTCCCCGGGACCGCGCCGGTGACCTGGTCGTCGCGGATCGTCTCGACGCCGTTGACGCGTACGGAGACCACCCCGATCCCCCGCGCGTCCAGCCGGGGGCTGTCGCCGGGCAGGTCGTGGACGAGGGTCGCCGGGCCGGCGTCGATGCGCTCCGGGTCGAAGAGGACCAGGTCGGCGTGGAAGCCCTCGGCGATCCGGCCGCGCTCGCGCAGCCCGAACAGCCGGGCCGGGTCGTCGGTGAGCATCCGTACGGCCTGCTCCAGCGGGAGGAGCTTGCGGCCGCGCAGGCAGTCGCCGAGGAACCGGGTCGTGTACGGGGCCCCGCACATCCGGTCCAGGTGGGCGCCGGCGTCGGAGCCGCCGAGCATGACGTCCTCGTGCTGCCAGGTCTCGGCGCGCAGGGCCCAGGTGGCGGGGTCGTTGTCGGTGGGCATGGGCCACAGGACGGTGCGCAGGTCGTCGTGGGCGCAGATCTCGACGAGGCACTGGAAGGCGTCCTGGCCGCGTTCGGCGGCGATGTCGCCGACGACGCGCCCGCTGAGCCCCTCGTTCTCCTTGCTGTACGTGTCGCCGATGACGTAGCGGCCGAAGTCGGCGAGGCGGCGGAAGACCCCGGCCTCCTTGCTGTCGGCGCGGCGGAGCATCCCGGCGCGTACGTCCGGGTCGCGGAGCCTGGCGATCCGCTCGGGGACGGGGAGTGCGAGGACCTCGCCCCAGCCGGGGATGAGGTTGAGGGCGCAGAACGTGCCGAGGGACATGTTCATGGGGGTGAGGATCGGCATGGTCAGCGCGACGATCCGGCCGCCGGACTTGCGGGCGCGTTCGCTGGGGACGAGCTGGCGGGGGACGCGTTCGGGGACGGCGGCGTCGATGGTGAGGACGTTCCAGTTGAGCGGCCGGCCGGCGGCGGCGCTCATCTCGACGAAGAGGTCGATCTCGTCGTCGGAGAACTGGTCGAGGCAGCCGGCCACGATGGCTTCGAGCTGGGTGCCCTCGTGTTCGCCGACGGCGCGGGAGAGCGCGAGGAGTTCGGCGGGTTTCGCGTGCCGGGAGGCGACGGGGGCGCCGGCGCCGTCGGAGTGGGTGGAGGACTGGGTGGTGGACAGCCCCCAGGCGCCGGCGTCCATGGCCTCGTGGAGGAGCGCCAGCATCTGCTCCATCTGGGCGGGGGTGGGCTGCCCGCCGACGGCGTCCTCGCCCATGACGTGCCGGCGCAGGGCGCAGTGGCCGACCATGAAGCCGGCGTTGACGGCGATGCGGCCTTCGAGGGCGTCGAGGTACTCGCCGAAGGTGGACCAGGACCAGTCGACGCCCTCCTCGAGCGCGGCGAGGGCCATGCCCTCGACCTTGCTCATCATGCGGCGGGTGTAGTCGGCGTCCTCGGGGCGGGCGGGGTTGAGGGGCGCGAGGGTGAACCCGCAGTTGCCGCCGGCGACGGTGGTGACGCCGTGGTTCATGGAGGGGGTGGCGTAGGGGTCCCAGAAGAGCTGGGCGTCGTAGTGGGTGTGGGGGTCGATGAAGCCGGGGGTGAGGACGAGGCCGGTGGCGTCCTCGGTGGTACGGGCCTCTGCGGTGGTGCCCGGCTCGGCTATGACGGCTATGCGGCCGTCCTTGATCCCGACGTCGGCGAGGTACGGCGGGGCGCCGGTGCCGTCGACGACGGTCGCTCCGCGGATGAGGTGGTCGAGCATGCGGTTCCCCTCCTGGGTGGTTCCGTGTCCCTTGCCGTTGCCCCGGCCGGGCGGGGCGCGAGCCCTGCGGGGCGGTCCCCTACCCGCCCTTCAACCGTTCTCGCCTCAGACGCCGGCGGGGCTGGAAGAGCCCGGGGCTGCGCCCCGGGCCCCCTGGGGGCTCCGCCCCCGGACCCCCGCGCCTCAAACGCCGGCGGGGCTGGATACATCCAGCCCGCGCGGCGTTTGAGCGCACCGGGCGCGGAGCGCCGTACTTCCAGCCCCGCCGGCGTCTGAGGCGCGGGGTCAGGGGCGGAGCCCCTGGGAACGGGGGAAGGGCGGGTAGGGGACCCCGCCCCGCGCAGCGGCACACCACCCGCACACGACCCACCGGCCCCAGCCACCCGAACCGACCCCGCCCCAGGTCCGACGGACGGAGTCCGGCGTTAGGAAGCGGCCTGCCGGAAGCGGGTGGTCCGGTGGACCGGGTCGGTGTCGACGTGCGGGATGACGTGTTCGCCGATCAGCTTGATCGTGGTGAGCGTGTCCTCCTTCGACACCCCCGTCGGCAGTCCGAAGGACAGCTGGTCCGCCCCCGCCCGCTCCCACCGCTCGCACTGCGCCCGTACCTCCGACGGGTCTCCGCAGATCAGCAGCTCCTCCGCGATGAGCAGTTCGATGATCTCCGCGTTGTACTCCGGCAGGGTCTCCGGCCACTCCGGGATCGCCTCCGGCCGCGGGAAGGTGTCGTGGTAGCGGAACACCAGCGACTGGAAGCGGTTCATGTTCGCGTTGACGGCGATCTCCACCGCCTTGTCGTGCGTCTCGGCGCAGATCGCGGTCGAGGTGACCATCACGTTGTCGTTCACGAAGGCGCCGATCGCCTTGGCCTCCTGGATGGCCGTCTTGTACTGCTCCAGGACCCACTCCATGTCGGAGACCTTCTGGACGCTGAAGCCCAGCACCCCCAGGCCCTTCTTCGCGGCCATGGCGTACGAGGAGGGCGAGCCGGCGGCGTACCACATGGCCGGGTGGGCCTTGCCGTACGGCTTGGGGAAGATCTTGCGCGGCGGGAGCGACCAGTGCTTGCCCTGGAATCCCTCGTACTCCTCCTGGAGGAACATCTTGGGGAACTCCGCGATGGTCTCCTCCCAGATCTCCTTGGTGTGGTTCATGTCCGTGATGCCGGGGAGGAAGCCGAGGATCTCGTGGCTGCCGGCGCCGCGGCCGGTGCCGAACTCGAAGCGGCCCTTGGAGAGGTGGTCGAGCATGGTGACCTTCTCGGCCACCTTCACCGGGTGGTTGACCGGTGCGAGCGGGTTGAAGATGCCCGAGCCGAGGTGGATGCGCTCGGTGGCGGCGGCGAGGTAGCCGAGGAAGACCTCGTTGGCGGAGAGGTGGGAGTACTCCTCCAGGAAGTGGTGTTCCGAGGCCCAGGCGTACTTGAAGCCGGACTTGTCGGCCTGGATGACGTACTCGGTCTCCTCCAGCAGCGCCTTGTGCTCCGCCTCGGGGTCGACCTTGGACCGCGCCTCAGGCACGTATCCCTGCACGAAGAGCCCGAATTCCAAGGGGGTTCACCGTCCTTAGGTTTCTGACGTTGCGTCAGATGCTGCGATGCGTCCGACTGTTCCACCGCCGGGGCGGGACAGTCAAGAGAGTCGTAACGGGTTATCTGACACGCCGTCAGACAATGCTGACGCCCGCCGTCCAGCCGCCGTCCACCACGAAGGGCTGACCGGTGATGTACGAGGAGTCGTCGCCGGTCAGGAAGAGGGCGAGCTTCGCGATCTCCTCCGGCCGCCCCACCCGGCCCAGCGGGACCACCCGCTTGTACAGCTCGGCCATCGCATCCCTGGCCTCGTCCGTCATCCCCGCCGGGTCGAGGAGCCCGGGGTTGGCCATGGGGGTGTCCACCGCGCCCGGGCACATCGCGTTGACGCGGATGTTCCTCGCGGCCAGCTCCAGTGCCGCCACCCGCGTCAGCCCCAGGACCGCCGCCTTGGTCGCCGCGTACGCGCCCACGTACGCCATGCCCGTCAGACCGGTGTAGGAGGAGGTGTTGACGATGGTCCCGCCGCCGGCCGCCCCGATCTCGGGGGCGAGCGCCCTGATACCGAGGAAGGCGCCGATCTGGTTGACCTCGACCACCTGGCGGAACTCCTCCAGCGGGGTGGCGGCCAGCTCGTTGAAGCGCAGGATGCCCGCGTTGTTGACCAGCCCGTCGATCCGGCCGAAGGCCTCCTTCGCCGCGGCGACCGCGGCCGCCCAGTCCTCCTCCCGGCTCACGTCGAGCCGTACGTACCGCACCCGGTCCGCGCCCGCCTCGGCGGCGATCTCCTTCGCGACGGCCGCGCCCTGCTCGTCCAGCACGTCGCCCAGCAGCACCCGTGCGCCCTCGGCGGCGAAGAGGCGGGCCTCCTGCTCGCCCTGGCCGCGCGCCGCGCCGGTGATGACGACGACGCGCCCGTCCAGCTTGCCCATCGCGTGCTCCTAGTCGTTGAGGAGGGGGGCCACCTCGGCCCCGAAAGCGGTGATCTGGTCCACGAGTTCGGCGCGGTCGCGATTGCGGAAGCGGACCTGGACCTGGTCCACGCCCAGCGCCGCGTACTCCCGGAGGGACTCGGCGAGCACCTCCGCCTTGCCGGTCAGGGTCCGGCGGCCGGTGTCCCAGCCGGGCTCCCCGACGTACAGCGGCTCGGTGATCGCGCCGACCTCGAACGGGCCCTCCACCCCGGCCGCCTCCCGCAGCTCCCGGATCCGGGCCACCTGCCCCGGGATCCGCTCGCGCGGGTCGCCCTGCGGCAGCCAGCCGTCGCCGCGCACGGCGGCCCGGCGGACGGCCGCCGGGGAGGAGCCGCCGACCCAGACCGGGATCCGCTCCTGCGCGGGGCGGGGCAGCTGGCCGAGGTCCCGGAAGGAGAACCGCTCCCCCTCGAACTCCGGGTACTCCTGCGGGCCGAGGGCGGCGCGCAGCGCGTCCAGGCTCTCGTCCAGGACGGCCCCGCGGCGCTCGAAGTCGACGCCGAGCACCTCGAACTCCTCCTGGACGTGCCCGGCACCGACCCCGAGGACCAGCCGGCCGCCGGAGAGGTGGTCGAGGGTCGCGTACTGCTTGGCGGTGAGCAGCGGGTGCCGCAGGCCGACGATCGCGACGTGGCTCAGCAGCCGCACCCGCTCGGTGATCCCGGCCAGGAACGCCAGGGTGGCGACGGGGTCGTACCAGACGGTGCCCATGGGGCCGGCGAGGCGGCGCGGGATGGCCACGTGGTCGCAGGTGGCCACGTACCCGAAGCCGGCCCGGTCGGCGGCGCGGGCCACCTCGGCGAGATCGGCCGCGCCGGCCGAGGCCTCCCAGGGCTCGGCGTAGAGGGTGCTCTGCGACTGGACCGGGAGCTGCATCCCGTACTCCAGCCGGCCTTCCGGAAACACGCGTGCCATGCCGGGCCCGCCTCGCCTTCGTATGCCGGTTCGTCGTGCGGTGCCGGGCCATCGTCGTAGCTGACGGTCCGTCAGGCAAGGGGTGGGCGCCGCGCACCCGATGGGGTGAACACCGGTGGATCCGGGTACGGGTACGGGTACGCACCCATACGCTGCGGGAACGGGAAGGAGCACGACGATGCCCGACGCGAACATCCGGATTCCCGAGGAAGCCAAGGACAGGCTCGCCGCCATAGCGGCCGGCGAGGGACTGTCCCTCCGCGCCTACCTGGCCCGCCTGGCCGAGACCCTGTTCACCCCGGCCGAACGCGCCGAACGCGCCGAACGCGCCCGCGTACTGCTGCGCGACTGGAACGGCTACGCACCGACGGAAGCCGAACAGCAGGCGCTGGACGACGAGCTGGACCGCCGACTGCACGGGGCGAGGCCCCGGTGACCGAGCCCGTGCACATCGTGCTGGACGAGTCGGCCATGACCGCGGCCGGCCGGGGAAACGTCCTGGCCTCGCGCCTCATCCACCGCGCTCACGCCGAGTCCGGCTGGTTCCTGTACGCCCCGTCCTGCGCGCTGGTCGAGGCCGACCGGACCCGGCCAGGTACGGCGGAACACCTCGCGGCCCTGCCCGGCATGATCGTCCTCGACCTGGATCTGCCCGCCGCGCTGGCCGTCTCACGGCAGGAGACCTGGGCCGCCGCCCACTGCCTCCACGCCGCGCAGCCCACCCCCGACCGGCCGGACGGCGCGATCGTCGCGACCACGGAACCGAAGCGGTGGGCCGGCGAGCGGGTCCGGATCCTCGACCTCAACCCATGACCGACGCCGACGAGGAGCCCATGCCCAGGACATGACCCGGAGCGTCCCGACGACGCCTGACCCGCCGCCCTCCCCCAGGGGCTGTCCGGCCGGGCGCGGAGCGCCTAGGGTGCGCGCGTGGAACTGATGCTGACGCTCATCAGCGGGGTCGCCTGGACCGTCGTGTACGTCGAGGCCGTGCGGGTCGGGCTGCGGGACCGGACGTACGCCATGCCCGTCGCCGCGCTCGCGCTGAACTTCGCCTGGGAGGTCGTCTACGCCGTCGACGACGTCCGTACCGGGCTCTCCCCGCAGGGCGTGGTCAACGTGGTGTGGGCCGTCGCCGACACCCTGATCATCTACACCTGGCTCCGCCACGGCCGGGCCGGGCTGCCCGGCTTCGTCACCCGGCCGCTGTTCGCCGCCTGGGGCGCGCTGCTCCTCGGCGCCGGCTTCGCCGTGCAGCTGCTGTTCGTCGCGCACTTCGGGACGCACGACGCCAGCCGCTACTCGGCGTTCCTGCAGAACCTGCTGATGTCCGGCCTGTTCATCGGCATGTACGCCGCCCGGCTCGGCCCGCACGGGCAGTCGCCGCTCATCGCCGTCGCCAAATGGCTCGGCACCCTCGCGCCGACCGTGCTGTTCGGGGTGCTGGAGGGGAACGGGTTCGTGCTCGGGCTGGGGGTGCTGTGCTGCGTCTTCGACCTCGTCTACGTGGGGCTGCTGGTGCTGCGGCCCGGGGTCGGTGCCGGTAGCGGTGCCGGTAGCGGTGCCGGTGCCGGTAGCGGTGCCCGTGCCGGCGTCAGAAGCCTGCCGGACCCATCGCGATGACCGGCTTCGCCGCCGGGTCCAGGGTGCGCAGCAGCTGTTCCATCGCCTCCCTGGGCAGGCCCACGCAGCCCTGGGAGGGGCCGTCGTGGTCGACGTGGAGCCAGATGTTGCCGCCCTTGTCCTCGCCCTCCGGCATGCCCGGGTCCAGCGGGGAGACCCCCTTGCGGCGGTTGTAGTCGATCGCCACGACGTAGTCGAAGGAGCCGTCCAGGGACTCGCCGTTCACGCCCCGGCCCGAGGGGACGAAGCCGCGGTCCTGGTCGTACGGGAGTTTCGTGCCGGGCGGGGGCGGCAGCAGGCCGCCCGCGTCGGTGAGGGAGTACACGCCCTCCGGGGAGGTCAGGTCCCCGTACTCGCGCTCCCGCTCGGCGGACCAGCCCTTGGCGCCGTTGCGGGCGGGCCACTGCCCGGCCGCGGTCCAGTCCTTGCCCGCGGCGGGGCGGGTGAAGAAGGTGACGGTGGAGTCCGAGGAGTCCTTCGCCTTGCCGGTGACCAGCACCAGCTGGCGTGCGGTCGCCGGGATCCGGGCGCGGGTCGCCGCGCTGAGGGTGTCCGGCAGGCCCTGGAGGGCGTCCGCCCGGGGGGTGCCGCGCGCGGCGTGGCCCGGGGCGCCGCCCTGCGCCTGCGGCTGCTCCCGCGGGGCCGCGCCCTGGGCCTGCGGGCGGGCGTCCGAGCGGGCCGCCGGGACGGGCGCGCCGGGCTGTTCGTGCAGGGCGTGCAGCCAGGCGGCGGCGAAGGTCAGCAGGCCGAGGGCGGCCACGGCGATCAGCGCCTTCGGCGGCCGGCCGGCCGAAGCGGAACGCCGGCGGTCGGCCGCGCGGGGGCCCGTACGGGACTGCGTACGGTCGCCGGTCCGGAAGCGGGAGCGGGCTCGGGCGTGCTTGCTCATCCACCCGAAGGTACATCAGGTGATCATCGTTCTCCGCGAACGGCGGCCTCCCGCACCCGGTGCGGCGCCGGAAAGCGGAGGCTGACGGTGAGCCCGCCGTCCGGTTCCGGATCGGCCTCGGCGAGCAGCCGCGCGCCGTGCGCCGTGCGCCCGGGCGAGGGAGGCGACGATGGACGGGCCTGGCCCGGCGCCCTCGCCGGCGGTGTGCCGGCGGTCCGCGCGGCCCTGGTGCTCCAGGCGGCGTAGGGAGGGGTCGGCGGCGCCCCTCGGGGTGCCGCCGACCCCTCCCGTCCCGGTACCGCCCGGCCTACCCTGATCTGATGAGAACTCCACGTCAGGCAGCGCGCATTGTCGTCCTCTCCCCCAGCGGATCGGTGTTCCTGTTCCGCGAGAACAACGTGGAGGTCGGCATCCACTGGCTGCCCCCGGGCGGCGGCATCGACCCGGGCGAGACCCCGGAGCAGTGCGTGCGGCGCGAGCTGCGCGAGGAGACCGGCTGGACCGACCTGGAACCGCAGCGGCTGCTGTGCACCTGGGAGCACGACTTCACCCACCAGGGCATCCCGGTGCGCCAGCACGAGCACATCTACGTCACCACCGGCCCCCACCGCGAGCCGGTCCTCGAGGAGCCCGGCATCCACTGGCAGTGGCTCTCCCCCGAGCGCCTGGCCGGCCTCGGCGAACCCCTCTGGCCCCCGCGCCTGCCGGAACTCCTCGCCCGCACCCCCGCCGAACCGGTCCACCTGGGCCTGATCGCCTGACGGCCTGATCGCCTCACGGCGCCCCGGCCCGGCCCGGCCCGGCGGGGGGTCCGCGTCGTCCGCGCGGCCGAGATGCGGGGCGGAGCCGGGCGGCGCAGGATGAACGAGGACGTTCGCGCAGCAGCGACGGCCGGTGCCGCGGGGGGCGGCGGGCCCGCGCGCAGGAACGTCCTCCTTCAGACCGCACCGCTGCGGCACGCCCCGACGGGGCCGCCGCACGCGTCCGAGTGCGAGGAAAGGGGAGCATCCATGAGGAAATCCCTGGTGGTCGCGCTTGCCACGGCCACTTCCGCGACGGCAGTCCTGCTGGCCGGCCCGCTCCAGCCCGCGAGCGCCGCCTCGCCGTACTGCAACCAGAGCACGCCGAACAACTCGATCCTGTTCTACAAGTCCGGCAGCGGCGAAGCCGGCACCGGAACCCTCACCAACGGCCGTTGGCAGTACAAGGAGGCGCTGCACCTCCCGACCGGCTACACGCACGCGGCTGCCAGCCGCGATTCGCTCGTGCTCTACAACGCGAAGACCGGCGCCGGCGAGACCGGCACCTTCACGAACGGCAAGTACACCCGCAGCGAGAAGTACGACGACTTCTCCAAGGGCTGGACCTTCGTCGAGGCGTCCGGCGACTCCGTGATCTTCTACAAGGACGACGGTCACGGCGTCACGGGCACCCTCAAGGGCGGCCTGTACCGGGAGAGCCGCGTCTACGACAACTTCAGCTCGGGCTGGGGCACCATGGCCGCCTCCTGCGACACGCTGGTCGCGGCGGCGCGGCACGGTTCGACCGAATTCCCCTGGAGCAACGTGGGGTACGGGACCCTCTCCGGCGGTGTCTACACGCACAAGGGCGGCATCCCGAGGGACGACTTCCTGGGCGAGCTGACCGCCACGAAGGACTCCCTGCTGTCCTGGGCGAGAGTCGGCGGTGGACTGGAGTTCCGGGTGTCCAAGGCCGTCGACGGCGGCGGCATCGCCTTCCGCAAGATCGGCACGAGCGGTGTCTGGGACAAGGTGGGCCGCACCTCCGACAGCCTGTTCTTCTACAAGAACGACGGAACCGCCTGGACCTCGACGCTCGTGAACGGCAACTACACCAACGTCGGCCCGCTGCCCCAGGTCTCCTCGGGCTGGACGCTCATCGAGGGCGGCGTCTGAGACCGCGGCGCCCGCCCTACCGCCCGCCGGTGCGCACCGCGCCCGCGCTCGCCACGACGACGAGTGCGACCGCCGCGCACTGGACGGGCGTAAGGCCCTGGTCCAGCACCAGGTAGCCGGCCACCGCCGCGACGGCGGGGGACAGGCTGGCCAGCACCGCGAAGGTGGCCGCGGGCAGCCTGCGCAGGGCGAACAGCTCCAGCGTGTACGGCACCCCCGAGCTCATCACCGCGATGGCCAGGCCCAGGGCGAGCACGCCCGGCTCCAGCAGGGCGGTACCCGCCGACCCCATGCCGAGCGGCAGGGCGACCAGGGCGGCGACGGCCATCGCGACGGCCAGCCCGTCCAGGCGCGGGAACCGGGAGCCCGCCCGGGCGGCCAGGACGATGTACGCCGCCCACATCGCGCCGGCGCCCAGCGCGAACGCCACGCCCGCCGCCCCGAGCCCGTCGAAGCCGCCCCCGCCCAGCAGGAACACCCCGGCCAGCGCCAGCGCCGCCCACAGCAGGCCCGCCGCGCGCCGCGAGACCCCCACCGACAGCAGCAGCGGCCCGAGCACCTCGAAGGTGACCGCCGCGCCCAGCGGGATCCGGTCGACGGCCTGGTAGAAGAGCAGGTTCATGCCGCCCAGGGCCAGGCCGAAGCCGACGGCCACCGCCCAGTCGCCGGGCGCGTACCCGCGCAGCCGGGGCCGGGCGACAACCAGCAGCAGCACCGCGGCGAAGGCCACCCGCAGCGCGACCGTCCCCAGGGCCCCGGCCCGGGGGAACAGCAGCGCGGCGAAGGCCGACCCGAACTGCACCGACAGCGTCCCGGCCAGCACCAGCCCGACCCCGCCGAGGGTGCCGCGGCCGGCGGGGCGGCGCAGGAGGCGGGCGGCGGGGGCAGGAGTCGTGGTACCCGAAGGCACGGAGGGCGTGGAGGTCGTGGAGGTCACGGAGGTCGTGGAGGGCGTGGAGGGCGTGGAGGTCATGGCTTTCACGCTAGGAACCGGGCCGTGCCGTGTGAAATGCCGAATGGCGCCCGGTTATGCTCCCCAGGCATGACCATCGAGCTGCGGCACCTGCGCGCCTTCCTCGCCATCGCCGACGAGGGCAACGTCACCCGCGCCGCCGCCCGCCTCCACATCGGCCAGCCCGCACTGTCGCGGACCCTGCGCCAACTGGAGGACCACCTCGGCGCCCGCCTCGTCGACCGCTCCACGCACCACCTGGAACTCACCGCGCAGGGACGTACGTTCCGCGACAAGGCCCGTGCCGCCGTCGCCGCCGTGGACGCCGCCCTCGACCCCGGCGGACTACGGAGCTGGCCCCTGCGCCTGGGCCACACCTGGGCGGCGCTCGGCGACCACACGGTCCCGCTGCTGCGCCGCTGGGACGAGTCCCGCCCGGACGTCCCGCTGGAGCTGCTCCGCGTCGACGACCCCACCGCCGGCCTCACCCAGGGCAAGGTCGACGCGGCCCTGCTGCGCGGCGCCGTCACCGCGCCCGGACTGCGCACCGCGCTGCTGCTGGAGGAGGACCGGGTGGTGGTCATGCCGGCCGACAGCCCGCTGGCCGCACTCCCGCGCCTCACCCTGGCCGACCTCACGGGCCGCCCCATCGCCCTGAACACCGTCTCCGGGACCACCACCCTGGACCTGTGGCCCGCGACGGGCCGCCCCGCACCGGTGATCGAGGTGACGAACACCGACGAGTGGCTGATGACCATCGCCGCCGGGCGCGCCCTGGGCATCACCACCTCGGCGACCCCGAGCAACCACGCGCACCCGTCGCTGGTCTACCGCCCCCTGGCCGACGCCCCGCCCGTCCCCGTCGTCCTCGCCTGGCGCGAGGGCCCGCCCCACCCCGCCCTACCGGCCCTCCTCACGCTGACGCGGGAGGTCCTGGACGGGCAGGCCTGAGACTCAGCGCTGGCCCGAGGCCCGCGCGTAGAGCTTGGCGGCGTAGTCGCCGAGGACCGTGCTGGTGGAGACGTCGTCCGTGTCCCCGCCGGTCAGAATGCCGATGATCTTCCCGTCCCGGCCGATCCAGGCGCTGCCGCTGGTGCCGCCCGGGAAGTCGGAGCAGTCGAAGCGCTGCTCCCGCTCGCCGGTGCGGACGGCGACGGACGTGCAGGTACGCGGGACCTTGCGGTCGGCGGGGTAACCGGTCACCGTGACCTCCTCGCCCGCACGGCCGGAGGTGTCCAGGGGCGCGCCACCGGTGACGGCCTCGACGGTACGGCCCTTGTCGTCGGGGGCGAGACGGGCGAAGGCGAGGTCGTAGTCGTCGTCGGTGCCCTCGGCCCAGCGCTCGTCCTCGAAGACCTCCTCGATCTTCCACACCCCGTAGGGGGCGGTCCCGTTCACGTACCCGGGGGCGAAGACGGCGCCCTTGCCGCCGGTCTGCTTGCCCTCCATCAGGCAGTGGCCGGCGGTGACGATCAGGTTCTTGCCGGGACTGCGCACGACGGTGGCGGTGCAGAAGTGCTCGCCGTCCAGGCCGCCGGTGAAGAGGGCGCCGGTGAACGCGACGGGCACGCCGGGCTGGGGGCTCGCGGCGGCCGGCGGAGGCGTGGCGAGCTGCGGCTTGGACACCTGCGCCCGCGACGGCCCGGTCGGCGACGCCGCGGGCGCTGCCGACTTGGCGCGCACGGGCGCGGCCGCCTCGGGTGGCGGAGCCAACTCAGCCACCGCCGCCGAGGCGCCGAGCGCCGCCAGTGCGCACAGCACTCCCGTCACCACGGACCGCTTGTCCACCGCCATGATCCCCTCCCGCTTCGCCCCGGCGAGCATGCCCCGCGAGCATGCCAAGGTGCAAGGCCGAAGGGCTGGTCGGCACCGGGTTGGCGGGATTCAGCCTGGCCGGATCAGAGCAGGTCGGGGGCTTCCCGTCAGTCCCATCGTCCTTCCGGTTCGGGCCGGTCCCTCAAGGGCGCTCCCTTCGGTCGCGTCGCTACGCGATGGCCGTCGGCCACCCTTGACCGACCGACCCGAACCGGAAAGCCGAAAGACTGCCGGGAAACCCCCAAAGAAACGGCACGGTCCAGAGGAGGAGGACAGCCTTCTCAGGGACCAGGCGAGGAGCCGGGTGCCGGCCCGCCCGACATCCGGGGCCTCAAGAGTCCGGATTCAGGGCCAGGGGCGCGACAATCCGCACGAGAGGACGACCAGAGCAGCCCAGGAAGCCCCCCAGACGCGACAGATCGCTACGCGCTTCTCATTTCTCAGCGTCCGACGACCGTCTTGGGCTGGTACCCGCACGCGAGGACGAACAGAGCCGCCAAGGGATCCGACGGGCGCGACAGACCGCTACGCGCTCCTCGTTTCTCGGCGGCCGACGGCCGTCCAGGGCTGATACGTGAGGACAATGGGCACATGAGCGGGAAGTACGCGGACCTGGACGGCGTCCTGGGCATCGGCGAGGACGCCGAGGGGGTCGCGTTCTACCTCCAGATCACGGCGGGCGAGCTCACCTACGACAAGAGCGGGAAGGCCTTCGACCACATCCAGGTCGTCCTCTTCCAGACGGCGGCACCGGGGCGGCCGGCGGACGCCAACGACATGTTCGAGACCGATGGGCTGGACGGTCTGGCAGCCGAGCTCCGTCGCGGCATCCTCGACTGGTACGGCGAACGGCTGGCCTTCCGCCTCCCCACCCCCGCAGAGCGCGACCTGATCCACGCCGCCACCGGCTGGACGTGACCTGAGCTGCTCTGTTCGTCCTCTGGTGCGGGTATCAGCCCTGGACGGCGCGTCGGCCGCCGAGAGAGAGGAGCGCGTAGCGATCTGTCGCGCCTGCCGGACTCCCGGGCTGCTCATTTCGTCCTCTGGTGCGGGTATCCGCCACGGGCGGTCGGCGGACGCTGAGATCTGAGGAGCGCGTAGCGATCTGTCGCGCCCTGGCGGCTCCCCGGGCCGCTCTGATCGGCATGCGGCGCAGGCAGCCGGCCCCCGGCCCCTCGCCTCGTCGCTGACGCGGCCGTCCCTTCACCATGGACCGTGCCGTCCTTTTGGGGGTTTCCCGGCAGTCTTCGTTTTTCCGTGGCGGGACGGCCTGTCAAGGGTGGCCGAAGGCCATCGCGAAGCGACGCGACGAAGGAGCGCCCTTGACAGGCCGGCCCGACGCGGAAGGACGATGAGACTGACGGGAAAGCCCCACACCTTCTCTGAGACCGTCCGGCCGGAACCCCGTCAGCCCGTGACTCCGCCGAGGAAGGCCACCCAGGCCGCAGGGGCGAGGGCCAGCTCGGGACCGGCCGCCACCTTGGAGTCCCAGACGTGGACCGTGTCCGTGCAGGCGGCCACCTCGACGCAGTCGTCACCGTCGGCGCTGCTGTACGTCGACTTGCGCCAGGAGAGGGCTACTTCGACGCAATTATCGCCGTCGCCACTGCTGGAGCCGCTCTTGAACCAGCGCAGATCGGCGTTGCTCATAGCGTCCCTCGCGTTCAGCTCCACCAGCCGTTCACTCGGGTAGCGGCGGCCTGCTCCACCGAGGCGATGTACTGCGGGGAGTATCCGATCAGCTCGCCCAGGCCCTCCTGGGTCAGGCGGGCGCGTTTCCAGAAGGCCTTGAGGACGGCCGCGAAGCTGCGCAGGGACCCGTTCGGGTCCTCGAAGTCCTGGTCCTCTTCGGTCTCACAGCCGGTGTCGTTCACACGCTCCACCTCGGACACCCTCAACTCACGCACCTCCGCGCCATGTTCAGGGCGACCCCTCCCCCCGGAGCAGTACCTCCACTCGTACAGCGCGGCCTGTAGCAGCAGCTCGGTCAAACTCGACCAGCCGCGATCAGCAATGGCCTTTACAACCCACCGGTTTCCCGTAAGCTCCCCCTCAACAGCCAAACAGTGTCCGGGGGAAACAGTAATGCTGATCGCCACCACCGCCGCCATCGCCACCGCCCTCACCGCACCCGCCGCCGCCCTCCTCACCCACCGCGCCCTCCGCCGCGCCGCCAACGCGCGCCTGATGCGGATCGGGACGCCGAACGGCATCGACGAGCAGGGATTCGTCACCATCGGCGGGATCGAGCAGTGGATCTCCATCCGGGGCGAGGACCGGGCGAACCCGGTACTCCTGGAGATCCACGGCGGTCCCGGTGCCGCCGACTCCCCCTACGGTGCCCGTACCCGGTCCTGGGAGCGGCACTTCACCCTCGTCCGGTGGGACATGCGCGGCGCCGGCCTCACCTTCGCCAACGGCGGCGCGGCCGCACAGGGCCCGGGGCCGGCCACCTTCGCGCAGCTGTACGCCGACGCCCTGGAGGTCACCCACCACGTCCGCGAGCGCCTCGGCGTGGACCGGGTCGTGCTCCTGGCGAGCTCCTTCGGCACCGTCTTCGGGCTCCGCCTGGCCCGCAGCCACCCCGAGCTCTACTCGGCGTACGTCGGCACCGACCAGAACGTCCTGGAGGGGGGCCGCGACACCACCGCGTACGACGCCACCCTCGACCGGCTCCGGGCGGCGGGCAAGGCCAAGCAGGCGGCGGAGATCGAGGCCATGGGCCCGGACCCGCGCCGCTGGACCTCGAAGCAGCGGACCGCGTACGACAAGCTGTGTGCAGGCAGCGACCCGCTGACGCTGGACACCGTGAAGAAGGTCATTCTCGGCTCGCTCTGGCTGTCGCCGCTGTACTCCCTCCGCACGATCGCGGCGTACTTCAAAGCGCAGGCCTTCTCGGAGACCGTCACCCCCGGCTCCCATGACATCGACGTCTGGGCCGACGGGACCACCTTCCGCATCCCCTTCTTCGTCTTCCAGGGCGCCCAGGACGTGATCACCCCGGCAGCCCGCGCGAAGGCGTACTTCGACGCGGTCGACGCTCCCCGCAAGGCCTTCGCACTGATCCAGGACGCGAGCCACTTCGCGGCCCTGCGCCACCCGGACCGCTTCCTGGACCTCCTCCTCACCCACGTCCACCCGGCGGTGACGGCCACCCCGGCCGCCACAGCCTGACCGCGAGGCGAGTCAGTCCGCCGTCCCGCGCGGCACGACCCATCGCACGGGCCGCCCCGCACCCTCGCCTGTCAGGCCCCCGGCCGCTCTACCGGACCGGTCAGGTCCGGCAGCCCGCCTTCGGCGAGCCGGTCCAGGAACTCCGTCCGCTTGCGGCGGTTGACGGCGTCCTGAAGGGCTGCGTTGACCGTGGCGACCTTCGTCTTCGTGCCGAAGATCTCCGCCGCCTCCGCCAGCAGGGCATCGTCCACGTCGATCGTCGTCCTGGCCATGGCGAACCTCCTGAGCGCGGGGACTACCTGCCTCCGCCCGCCGGGACAATACCGAGACGCCCGCCCCGGATGTCGTACTCCGCGGCCGAAAGCAGGACCCCCTCACCCCCCTACGCCCCCGCCCCCGCCCACAGCCCCTCCGCCGTGAGACCCAGCAGGTCGATGGCGTTGCCGCGGACGATGCGGTCCACGACGTCCGGGTCCAGGTGGCCCATCTGGGCCTCGCCGACCTCCCTCGACTTCGGCCAGGTGGAGTCCGAGTGCGGGTAGTCCGTCTCGTAGAGGACGTTGCCCACCCCGATGTCACCCAGGTTGCGCAGCCCGAAGGCGTCGTCGAAGAAGCAGCCGTAGACGTGCTCGGCGAAGAGCTCGGACGGCGGGCGGTGGACCTTGTCGGCGACGCCGCCCCAGCCGCGGTTCTCCTCCCAGACCACGTTCGCGCGCTCCAGGATGTAGGGGATCCAGCCGATCTGGCCCTCGGCGTACATGATCCTCAGGTTGGGGAAGCGCTCGAACTTGCCGCTCATCAGCCAGTCCACCATCGAGAAGCAGCAGTTGGCGAAGGTGATGGTGGACCCGACGGCCGGCGGGGCGTCCGCCGAGGTGGAGGGCATGCGCGACGAGGAGCCGATGTGCATGGCGATGACCGTGCCCGTCTCGTCGCACGCCTGGAGGAAGGGGTCCCACGCGTCGGTGTGGATCGACGGCAGTCCCAGGTGTGGGGGTATCTCGGAGAAGGCGACGGCCCGCACGCCCCGGGCGGCGTTGCGGCGGACCTCCTCGGCGGCCAGCCGGGCGTCCCACAGCGGGATCAGGGTCAGCGGGATGAGGCGGCCGTGCGCCTCGGGCCCGCACCACTCCTCGACCATCCAGTCGTTGTAGGCGCGTACGCCGAGCAGCCCGAGCTCGCGGTCCTTGGCCTCGGTGAAGGTCTGGCCGCAGAAGCGCGGGAAGGTGGGGAAGCAGAGAGCGGACTGGACGTGGTTGACGTCCATGTCGGCGAGCCGCTCGGGAACCGAGAAGGAGCCCGGGCGCATCTGCTCGTAGGTGATGACTTCCAGCTTGATCTCGTCGCGGTCGTACCCCACCGCGGTGTCGAGGCGGGTGAGCGGCCGGTGCAGGTCCTCGTACACCCACCAGTCGCCGATCGGGCCGTCGTCGCCCCTGGCGCCCATGACGGGCGCGAACTTCCCGCCGAGGAAGGTCATTTCCTTGAGGGGGGCGCGGACGATCCGGGGGCCGGTGTCGCGGTACCTGGACGGGAGCCGGTCCCGCCAGACGTGGGGGGGCTCAACCGTGTGGTCGTCCACCGAGATGATCTTCGGGAAGGTCTCCATGCGTTCCACGGTAGCGTTGAACTGACGAACCGTCAGCTATTCGCACGGCTGGACCGAAGTACCGCCGAAGTACCGCCGAAGTCCCACCGCAGTTCCGCCGCAGTCCCGCTGAAGTCCCGCCGCAGTCGCACTTCGGCCAGGAACGGTTGGCTCCGCCGCGGGCTGACTTGTACGTGCAACACAGGGCAGACTGACCCTTGAACCGACGGAAGGCAGGGGGGACGACAGTTGGACGGCGTACCGCCCATCCCGCAGCAGCGGAGCAACCCCGACGCGGCCCCGCCCCGCATCGGCACCGGAGCCGGAACCGGAGCGGGCACCACGCCGGGCGCGAGCGCCCCCGCCCCCTCCGACAACCGCTTCGCCGTCCTCGGCCCCGTCCGCGCCTGGCGCGGCGGCGAGGCGCTGCCCTCCGGCAGCCCCCAGCAGCGCGCCCTGCTCGCCGTCCTGCTGCTGCGCGACGGCCGCACCGCCACCGCGCCCGAGCTGATCGACGCCATCTGGGGCGAGGACCCCCCGCAGCAGGCCCTCGCCACCATCCGCACGTACGCCTCCCGGCTCCGCAAGGTCCTCGAACCCGGGCTGCTCGTCAGCGACGCCGGCGGCTACGCCATCCGGCTGCGCCACCAGGAGGCCCTCGACCTCGGGATCGCCCGCAGCCTGGCCGCCGACGCCGAGAAGGCCCGCGCCACCGGCGACCGCGCCCTCGCCCGTACGCTGCTGGCCCGCGCCCTGGAGATGTGGGACGGCGAACCCCTTGCCGGGGTCCCCGGCCCGCACGCCGAGACCGAGCGCACCCGCCTGTCCGAGTGGCGACTCCAGCTGCTGGAGACCCGACTCGACCTCGACCTGGAGGTCGGCCAGCACGCCGAGGCCGTCTCCGAGCTCACCGCCCTCACCGCCGCGCACCCCCTCCAGGAACGGCTGCGCGAGCTGCTGATGCTCGCCCTCTACCGCAGCGGCCGCCAGGCCGAGGCCCTCGCCGTGTACGCGGACACCCGCCGGCTCCTCGCCGACGAGCTCGGCGTCGACCCGCGGCCCGAGCTGTCCGCGCTCCAGCAGCGGATCCTGAACGCCGACGCCGAACTGGCCCGCGCCGAGGACCCCGCCCCCTCCGCCGCGCCCGTCCCCGTGAGGCCCGCCCAGTTGCCCGCCACCGTGCCCGACTTCACCGGCCGCGCCCCCTTCGTCGCGGAACTCGGGGAGATCCTCGCCGGTGCCGAGGGACAGGTCATGGCCGTCTCCGCGCTGGCCGGCATCGGCGGCGTCGGCAAGACCACCCTCGCCGTGCACGTCGCCCACGCCGCCCGGCCGCACTTCCCCGACGGGCAGCTCTACGTCGACCTCCAGGGCACCGAACCCCGCCCCGCCCTCCCCGAAGCCGTCCTCGGCTCCTTCCTGCGCGCCCTTGGCACCCCCGACAGCTCCATCCCGGACTCCCCCGCCGACCGGGCCGCGCTCTACCGCTCCATCCTCGACGGCCGCCGCGTCCTGGTCCTGCTCGACAACGCCCGCGACGCCGCCCAGGTCCGGCCGCTGCTGCCCGGGACCGCCGGCTGCGCCGCCCTCGTCACCAGCCGGGTCCGGATGTCGGGTCTCGCCGGGGCCCACCTCGTCGACCTCGACGTGATGAGCCCCGAGGAGGCGCTACAGCTGTTCACCCGCATCGTCGGCGCCGAACGGGTCGGCGCCGAACGGCAGGCCGCCCTCGACGTCGTCGGCGCCTGCGGCTTCCTGCCGCTGGCCATCCGCATCGCCGCGTCCCGGCTCGCCGCCCGCCGCACCTGGACCGTCTCCGTCCTCGCCGCCAAGCTCGCCGACGAACGCCGCCGCCTCGACGAGCTCCAGGCCGGCGACCTCGCCGTCAAGGCCACCTTCGAGCTCGGCTACGGCCAGCTGGAGCCCGCCCAGCAGCGCGCCTTCCGCCTCCTCGGCCTCGCCGACGGCCCCGACGTCTCCCTCGCCGCCGCGGCCGCCGTCCTCGACCTCCCCGAGCACGAGACCGAAGACCTCCTGGAGGCTTTAGTCGACTGCTCCCTGCTGGAATCCGCCGCACCCGGCCGCTACCGCTTCCACGACCTCGTACGGCTCTACGCGCGTGCGTGCGCCGAACGCGACGAGCGGCCCGCCGGCCGGACCGACGCCCTCGACCGGCTCCTCGACTTCTACCTCGCCACCGCCGCCCGCGTGTACGCGGTCGAACGCCCCGGTGACCGGCTCCCGGCCCACCTCAGCGCCACCCGCCACCCGGGCCTGGTCCTCAGCGACCCCCGCACCGCCCTGGACTGGCTCTTCGCCGAGGCCGACCCGCTGCTCGCCTGCGCACGCCAGTCCGCCGGCCGGCCGGACGCCCTGCGCCGGGCCGTGGACCTGCTGTGGGCGGCCAAGGACCTCGCCGAGTCCGGCGCCAACTCCAAGCAGTACGAGTCCGCCGCGCTGACCCTGTGCGAGGCCGCCCGCGCCGCCCGGGACCCGCGTTCGGAGGGCCGGGCCCGCACCACCCTCACCATGGTCCACCTGTTCGCCGGCCGCTTCGCCGAGGCCGACGAGCAGGCCCGCCAGGCCATGGACCTGGCCCGCGGGGCGGGCGACCCGCTGCCCAGCTGCTGGGCACCCAACGACCGGGGCATCATCGCCCTCTACCAGAACCGCTACGAGGACGGCGAGCGCTACCTGCTGGAGGCCATAGAGAGCTTCCGCGCCGACGACAACCACATCGGCGAGGCCAGCGCCCTGTGCAACCTCTCCCGCATCCACGTCGGCCTGGGCCGCCTGGACAGCGCCATAGACCTGGCCCGGCAGGGCATCGCCGTCTACGACCGGATGGGCCTGACCCTGCGCCTGGCCAACGGCCGCTACGCTCTCGGCATCGCCCTCACCCAGGCCGGCCGGCTCGGCGAGGCCCTGGACCAGCTCGGCGAGGCCCTGTCCCTCTTCCACGACAACCGGCAGCCGCTGTGGGAGGGCGTCACGCACTTCCGGCTCGCGGAGGCCCATCTGGCGGCGGAGCGGCCCACCCTGGCCGCCAAGCACGCCGAGCAGGCCATCGCGCTGCGCGGCATCGGCGGGGAGTGGCGCCGGGCGACCGTGCTGACGGTCCTGGGGAAGGCGCTGCGGCGGCTGGGACAGCCGGACCGGGCGCGGGCGTGCTGGCGGGACGCGGAGACGGTCTTCGCCCAGCTCGGGTCGGCGGAACTGTCCGAGGTGCGGGCCCTGCTGGCGTCGGAGCTGGCCGCCTGACCGGCTGGTTTCCGGGGGGCCGGGTGGCCGCCGCGCGATGGACGTGGACGTTCATCGTTCGTTTATCGCCGCGCGCCACGATAGGTACATCGACCCGGCGCTTCGGGGGACTACCGGGCCGGTTGGAGGACTACCCGTTCGGCGGTCCACGGGGGAACCGCCGAACGGGCCCGACCCACCACGGGCCCGACTCATGATCAGGAGAGCCGAGATGACGACGAACGAGAACAGCCTGCCGCTCGACGGAGACATCAGACCGTTCGACAACCATGCGTCGGGTGTCGAGATCGACCCGCGGGAGCTTCCGGTGGAGCCTCCCGTGGTGAAGCCCGGCGAGACTCCGGACGACAACCACGCGTCCGGCGAGGAGATCGTCTCGCTGGACAACCACGCGTCCGGCCCGCGCCCGTAACACCGGGAGCAGGGCACGGCGTACGGGGGGACGCGCGTACGGGGGGCCTTGAGCGGTCGTACGGGGGACGTACGGGGGAGCCGCTCGGGGGCGTACGGGGGAAGAACGCGAGGACGGACGGCCCACGGGGGATTCGGGGGAATCCGGGACCGTCCGCACGGGGGAAACGAGCGCGGCGGTCGCGGTGGCCGGAGGGGGACCACCGCGGCCGCCGCCTTCGCGCGTCCGGTACGCCGTAGGGTGTGACCGTGTTCACTTCTCAGGGACCCAGCCTGCGCGAACTGGCCGTCCAGGCCCTCTCGTCCGTGGAGCACGGCTACGACCTGCTCGCGCCGAAGTTCGACCGGACCCCGTTCCGGACCCCGGACCGGATGCTCGACGCCGTGGAGGAGACCCTCGCGGCGTGGGAGGGGTCCTTCGGGTCGGGGCTGGACGTGTGCTGCGGTACGGGTGCGGGCCTGGGGATGCTGCGCCGGCTGTGCCGGGACCGGGTGACGGGGGTGGACCTCAGCTCGGGCATGCTGGCACAGGCCGCGCGGGCGCACCCCGAGGGCGTGGACCTCGTACGGGCCGACGCGCTGGCGCTGCCGGACGCGCTCGGGGAGGCGTACGACCTGGCGGTGAGCTTCGGCGCCTTCGGGCACTTCCTGCCGTCGGAGCGTCCGGCCCTGTTCGCGGAGGTCCACCGGGCCCTGCGGCCGGGCGGGGTGTTCGCCTTCCCGGTCGGCGCCCCGATCCCGCTGACGTCCCCGCTGTGGTGGGCGGTGGCGGGCTTCGACGCGGCGATGCGCGTCCGCAACGCGGTGTGGCGGCCGCCGTTCGTCATGTACTACCGCACGTTCCCGTTCGGGCCGGTCCGCGCCGATCTGGAGGCGGTGGGGTTCCGGGTGGAGACGGTGCCGCTGGAGCACTTCGGGTACCGGGAGGACGGCACTCCCCGCTGGCGGCTGCTGCTGGCCCGCAAGCCGGGGTGATCACCAGAGCCGGTCGAAGGGCAGGTGCACCCGCAGCTGGTCGGTGAGGTCGTTGCCGGCGCGCAGGCGGGCGGCGTCGTTGGCGGACAGGGCGCGGCCGTAGACGCGTACGTCGTCCAGGGCGCCCGCGTAGAAGGCCTTGTAGTCGGGCTGCGTGCCGAGGTGGACGGTGAAGGCTCCGGTGGGCCGGAAGTCCATCCGGTCCGGGGTGAGTGCGGTGGTGGCGGGCGGGGCGCCGTCGACGGAGAGTTCCAGGCGGGTGCCCCTGCGCTGGAGGACGACGTGGTGCCAGGCGTCGTCGTCGGTGCGGGTGGCGGCGGTGAGGGTGGCGGGGCCGGTGCCGGCGTTGACGGTGGCTTCGAGGCGGCCGGTGGCGGGGTCGGCCTCGATGCGGAGCTGTCTGGCGGCCGGGCCCTGGCCGTAGGCCCAGAACAGGGGCTGGCGCAGGCCGCTGTCCCGGTCCTGGCCGCGGGTCTTGTACTTGACCCAGGTGGTGACGGCGAAGTCGCCGTCGCCGATGCGGAGCTGGTCCGGGCAGTCGATCAGGCGCAGGAAGTCGTCCTTGCCGTCGAAGCGCATGGCCTTGCCGCCGTCGGGGCGGTTGCCGAGCCGGGGGGTGCCGTGGACGACGGCGTGGTGGTGGAACGGGCCGGCGTCGGTGGTGCGGCGCGGGGTGAGGTCCTCGGCGGCGGTCTGGAGCTCGTGGGGGCCGAAGGCGGTGAACTTGACGTAGCCGTGCGGGGTTCCGTTGGCGGTCTCGTAGAGCAGGCCGACGCGGCCGCCGGGCAGGACGGCCATGTCGGAGTAGCCGGCGCGCTCGCGCAGGACGACGGCGCCGTCCTTGGACCAGGTGCGGCCCTCGTCCTTGGAGGTGCGCACGGCCAGGGTCCAGCGGTCGGAGAACTCGGCGCCGGGCCGGCTGGGCGCGGACAGCAGCAGCGGGCCGCCGGGCAGCTGGAGCACGGATCCGGCGGCGGGCGGGGCCGGGAGGTCGGTGACGGGGCGGAAGCCGGGCTCGGGGACGGCGGGTGCGGCGGCGTCCTCGACGATCGCGGCGACGCGGTGGTCGGGGGTGCCGCAGGTGGCGGTGGAGCGGGCGTTGACGTAGATCCGGCCGTCGGGCAGCTGGGTGAGGGCGGGTTCGTTGGGGGCGGGGGTGCCCTCGGGTGCGCCCCAGCGGGCTCCGGGCTTCCAGGTGAGGCCGCCGTCGTCGCTGTAGAGGAGCTGGGCGCCGGATTCGCCGGACTCGGTGCGGTAGTCGGCGCTGACGACGAGCCGGCCGGGGCGGTCGGGGCGGGTGGGGGTGAGCTGGATGCCGTGGCCGGGTCCGACGGAGACCCAGGCCCAGTCGGCGCCCTTGAGCTGGGGCTGCGGGGCGGGGTCGGTGGTCCAGCTCGCGCCGTCGTCGGTGCTGTGGGCCAGGCGCAGTTCGCGGGGGCCGCGGACGCGGTTGCCGTCGGCGTCGGGGGTCCAGGTGCTGTAGGCGTGGAGCAGGGTGACGCGTCCGGAGGCGGAGTCGACGACGGGGACGGGGTTGCCGTAGGCGCCGGGGTCGCCGGCGCCGCGGATGACCTGCAGGGGGCCCCAGGTGCGGCCCTCGTCGGTGGAGCGCTTGAGGACGATGTCGATGTCGCCGATGTCGTTGCAGCTGGCGGTGCGGGCTTCGGCGAGGGCGAGGAGGGTGCCGTCCTTGGTGGTGACGAGGGTGGGGATGCGGTAGCAGTCGTACCCCTCGGTGAAGGCGCTGAAGGGCGCGGAGACGGCGGCGGTGAGGCCGGTCGCCTTCTTCGCCTTCGCGGTTCCGCCGCCGTCGCGGCCGGCGGGGCCGGTCGGTGACGGGGCGAGGGTGAGCCAGCCGGCGGCGCCCAGGCCCAGTGCGGCGGTGGCGGCCCAGGCCACGGCCGCTCTGCGCGGGGGCCGGCGGGGCCGCCACGGCAGACGGAATCGGACACCTGACTGGTTTGACCTCACCCGTGCAGGCTAACGCCCCCGCGGGGGCGGGCCCCGGCACGCCATGCGGTGTCGGCGGCGCGGTGTGGGTGGCAGCGGCGCGGTGTCAGCGTCCGCGGAGTTGCGTCTTGAGGACCTTGCCGCTGGCGTTGCGCGGCAGGGCGGTCACGAACTCGACCTGGCGCGGGACCTTGTAGTTGGCCATCTCCCGCCGTGACCAGGCGATCAGGTCGTCGGCGGTGAGGGTGGAGCCGGGGCGGCGGACCGCGTACGCCTTGCCGACCTCGCCGAGCCGGGGGTCGGGGACGCCGACGACGGCGACGTCGGCGATGTCGGGGTGGAGGCCGAGGAGTTGCTCGATCTCGGCGGGGTAGGCGTTGAAGCCGCCGACGATGAACATGTCCTTGATCCGGTCGGTGATGCGCAGGTTGCCCGCCGTGTCGAGGACGCCGACGTCGCCGGTGCGCAGCCAGCCGTCGGGGGTGATGGCGGCGGCGGTGCCCTCGGGGTCCTCGAAGTAGCCGCGCATGACGTGGTGGCCGCGGACGAGGACCTCGCCGGCCGTGCCGGCGGGGAGTGTGGTGCCGTCGGGGCCGGTGACGCGGACCTCGGTGTCGGGGATGGCGCGGCCGGAGGTGGCGGCGACGGTCTCGGCGGGGTCGTCGCGGCGGCACATGGTGACGACGCCGCCGGCCTCGGAGAGCCCGTACGCGGTGAGGACGGTGGCGATGCGGAGTTCGGCGCGGAGCCGTTCGACGAGCTGGAGGGGGACGACGGCGGCGCCGGTGACGACCAGGCGGAGGGCGGACAGGTCGTGGTGGTCGCGCTGCGGGTGGTCGAGGAGGGACTGGTGGAGCGTGGGCGGGCCGGGGAGTACGGAGATCCGCTCGGCCGCGATGTTGGCGAGGACGGTGTCGACGTTGAAGACGGGCTGGGGGACCATCGTGGCGCCGCGCATCAGGCAGGCGATGATCCCGGCCTTGTAGCCGAAGGTGTGGAAGAAGGGGTTCACGATGAGGTAGCGGTCGCCCTCGCGCAGTCCGGCGAGTTCGCTCCAGACGGCGTAGCAGCGCAGGGTCTGGGCGTGGGTGATGACGGCGCCCTTGGGGCTGCCGGTGGTGCCGGAGGTGAAGATGATGTCGGAGGGCGTGTCGGGGCGTATCGCGTCGGCGCGTTCGCGGACGGCGGCGGCGGGTACCGCGTCGCCGCCGGCGAGGAAGTCCTTCCAGGTGCGGAAGGCCTCGGGGGCGTCGTCGGCGAGGACGACGACCTGGTCGAGGTGGGGCAGGCCGGGGAGCGGGCCGGTGCCGGTGCCTTCGGCCGCGGCGCGGCGCAGGGAGGCGACGTAGGAGGTGCCGAGGAAGGTACCGGTGACGAAGAGCAGGCGGGCGCGGCTGCGGGCGAGGACGTAGGCGGCCTCGGTGCCCTTGAAGCGGGTGTTGAGGGGGACGAGGACGGCTCCGGCGGTGACGGCGCCGAGGGCGGAGACGATCCATTCGAGGGTGTTGGGCGCCCAGACGGCGACCCGGTCGCCCGGTTCGGTGCCGGCGGCGAGGCAGGCGGCGGCGGCCCGTTCGACGCGGGCGCCGAGTTCCGCGTAGCTGATGCGGGTACGGCCGTCGGCGACGGCCTCGCGGTCGCCGTAGCGCTCGGCGGCGTCGCGCACGAGGGCGGCGACGGTGCGCCAGCGCAGGTCACCGCGCGGGTCGGGGACGTCGACGGGGGTGCCGGCCGGGGTGTCCCGGGTGTCCGCCCGGGTGTCCCGGGTGTCCGCCCGGGTGTCCCGGGTGTCCGTCGGGGCTGTTTGCGGGCCGGTGGTGTCCGTTCCCCTGTGCCCTTCGACGTCCCTGTCGGGGTTCCTGTCGGTGCCGTCCGCGCCCGCGCCCTCGTACATCCGCCCGCCCCTCCCTGGAACCCAGTAGCTGACTATCCGTCAGATTAGCTGTAGCCTTCGCGGCTGTCAGTACTGGCGCACCCGGAGGTGGCGATGGCGGCAACGCTCAAGGACGCTACGGCAATCGTCGGCATCGGCCAGACCGCCTTTGCCAAACGGCTGCCGTCGAGCGAGAAGGAACTGGCCTGCCGGGCGATCCTCGCGGCCCTCGCCGACGCGGGCATCGCACCCTCCGAGGTCGACGCCTTCGCCTCCTACACCATGGAGGAGACCGACGAGGTCGAGGTGGCCAAGGCCATCGGCGCCGGCGACGTCACCTTCTTCTCCAAGGTCGGCTACGGGGGCGGCGGTTCCTGCGCCACCGTCGGCCACCTCGCCGCCGCCATAGCCACCGGCCAGGCCACCGTCGGCGTCGCCTGGCGCTCCCGCAAACGCGGCTCCGGCCCCAGGCCCTGGAAGAACACCGCCGTTCAGCTGCCCACCCCCGGCCAGTGGACCCGCCCCTTCGGACTGCTGCGCCCCGCCGACGAGATCGGCATGCTGGCCCGCCGCTACATGCACGAGTACGGGGCCACCCGCGACCACCTCTTCAACGTCGCGATGGCCTGCCGCAACCGGGCCAACGAGAACCCGGCCGCGATGATGTACGAGCGCCCGCTGACCCGCGAGATGTACATGAGCTCCCGCATGATCAGCGAACCGCTCTGCCTCTTCGACAACTGCCTGGAGACGGACGGCGCCCTCGCCTGCGTGATCGTCTCCGCCGAGCGTGCCCGGGACTGCCGCCAGAAGCCCGTCTACGTGCACTCGGCCGCCCAGGGGCTGCCCGCCCAGCACCACGGGATGGTCAACTACTGGAACGACGACCCGCTGTCCGGCCCCGCCTGGACCGCCGCCCGCCACCTGTGGAAACAGGCCGACTTCGGCCCGTCCGACGTGGACGTCGCCCAGATCTACGACGCCTTCACCCCCCTCATCCCGCTCTCCCTGGAGGGCTACGGCTTCTGCGGGCGCGGCGAGGGCGCCGCCTTCACCGAGGGCGGGGCGCTGGAACTCGGCGGCCGGCTGCCGATCAACACCGGCGGCGGCGGGCTGAGCGAGGCGTACGTCCACGGGTTCAACCTGATCAACGAGGGCGTCAAGCAGCTGCGCGGCACCTCCACCGCCCAGGTGCCGGACGCCGCCACCTGCCTGGTGACGGCGGGCGAGGGCGTCCCGACGTCCGCGATCCTGCTGCGCGCGTGAGGAGCCGACCGATGACCACCGCCGAAGAGACCACCGCAGGGGAATCCCTGCTGCTGCCCGTGCCCGACGAGGACGGCGCCCCCTTCTGGGAGTACGCGGCCCGGGGCGAACTCCGCGTCCAGGCCTGCACCGCCTGCGGCAGGCTGCGCTTCCCGCCCCGCCCCTGCTGCCCGCACTGCCAGTCCTTCGACAGCGAGTGGCGCCGGACGAGCGGCCGGGGCCGGATCTGGTCCTGGGTCCGGCCGCACCCGCCGCTGCTGCCCGCGTACGCCGCGCAGGCCCCGTACAACGTCATCCTCGTCGAGCTGGCCGACGCCCCGCAGATCCGGCTCGCCGGGAACCTGGTCACCTCCGCCGACGCCACGCTGAACTCCGTCGACCCGGCGCGGCTGCGCATCGGCGCCCGGGTGCAGGCCGTGTTCACCGAGGTCGGCGGGATGAGCGTGCCGCGCTGGGTCCTGGAGAAGGCATGACGCTGCGCGTGGAGCGGGACGAGGCCGTCGGGGTCGCCGTCGTCACCCTGGACCGGGAGCGCCGGCACAACGCGGTCGACCTGGAGACCGCCGCCGCCCTGGCCGGGGTGTGGCGGGAGCTGCGCTTCGACGGGGACGTGCGGGCGGTGGTGCTGACGGGCGCGGGCACCGCCGCGTTCTGTACGGGGATCGACCGGTCGGCCGAGGTGCCGCAGCCGCAGTCCCCGTACTCGGCGGACGACCCGCTGATCGCGATCGGCCCGAAGGCCAACGACCTGTGGAAGCCGGTGGTCGCCGCCGTCAACGGCATGGCCTGCGGCGGGGCGTTCTACCTGCTGGGCGAGGCCGAGTTCATCGTCTCGTCGACCGCCGCGACGTACTTCGACCCGCACACCTCGTACGGGATGGTCAGCGCCTACGAGGCCGTGTACATGGCGCAGCGGATGCCGTTCGGGGAGGCGGCCCGGATGTCCCTGATGGGGACGTCCGAACGGCTCTCCGCGCGGCGGGCGTACGAGATCGGGCTGGTGTCGGAGCTGGCGGAGCCCGGGGAGCTGCTGGAGGCGGCGCTGCGGTCGGCGCGGACGCTGGCCGGGTTCCCGACGGAGGCGGTCCAGGGCACCGTGCGGGCCCTGTGGTCGGCGAAGCGGGCCGCGCTGCAGCAGGCCCTGGACCAGGCGCCGGCGCTGATCGCCCTGGGGAACCTCCCGCCGGACCGGCAGGCGGACCTGTTCGCGTCCCGCGCGCCGGGGACGCGGTTCCGGCTGCGCTGAGCCGGGTCACGGGCGGTCCGGCGCCGCCCGACGTGTCGGCATTCACCACCCGACACCCGGAACGCGCTCCTCCGATCTCTCCGCCACCAGCGAAGACGCCCGCCGGGCCGTGCTGCGCGACCGCAAACCGTGGTTGCATCCCGAGCACCGAACCCGGCGGCGGACCGCACCACCCCGCGTCCCTTCGGTGGCAGCGAACCACCCAAGAGGAGCACGGCACAGTGCGCACCATCTCCACCGAGATCACCATCGACGCGACCCCCGAAGAGGTCTGGGCGGTCCTCACCGACCTCCCCCGCTACTGCACCTGGAACCCGTTCATCCGCGAGGCCGCCGGTGAAGCGGTCCCCGGGGAGCGGCTCACCCTGACGATGTACCCGCAGTCCGGGAAGCCCACGACCTTCCGGCCCACCGTCCTGATCGCCACCCCGGGCAGCGAACTGCGCTGGCTCGGGCACTTCCTCGTCCGCGGCCTCTTCGACGGCGAGCACTACCTGCGCCTGTCCGAGGGACCGAACCGCACCACGCGGCTGCAGCACGGGGAGCGCTTCCGCGGCGTCCTGGTCCCCTTCCTCGGCAGGATGCTCGACGGGACCGCGCGCGACCTCACCGCGATGAACGACGCCCTGCGCGCCCGCGTGGAATCGGCCCGCGCCACCTGACGCACCTGGCGCGTGGAAACGGCGGCGGCCCCGCTCCCCGGAGAGGGGGGCGGGGCCGACCGGCACGTGCTGCGGAGTCCTGAATCAGGCCTCGACGGTGCCGGAAGCGGCGATCTCGACCTTGGCCTTCGGGGCGCCGGACTGCGAGCCCAGGGACTCGATCTTGTCGACGACGTCCTGGCCCTCGACGACCTCGCCGAAGACGACGTGCTTGCCGTCGAGCCACGAGGTGACGACGGTGGTGATGAAGAACTGCGAGCCGTTGGTGTTGCGGCCGGCGTTCGCCATCGACAGCAGGTACGGGCGGTCGTGCTTCAGGTCGAAGTTCTCGTCCTCGAACTTCGCGCCGTAGATGCTCTTGCCACCGGTGCCGTTGTGGTTGGTGAAGTCACCGCCCTGGAGCATGAACTGCGGGATGACGCGGTGGAAGCCGGAGCCGGCGTAGCCGTAGCCGTTCTGGCCGGTGGCCAGCTGGCGGAAGTTCTCGGCCGTCTTCGGGACGACCTTGTCGAACAGGCTGAAGACGATGCGGCCGGCGGGCTCGCCGTTGATGGTGATGTCGAAGAATACGTTGCTCATGGGTCCCATCCTGTCACTCCCGGTGCCAACCGCACTCCGGCGGGGCCGCCGACCGGGCCCCCGGCGCGTCGCGAAGGCCCCCGCCGAGGACGGCGGGGGCCTGCCGCGTAGCAGGTCAGAGGCCCGGTGGCTCAGGCACTCGTACGGGTGCCCGTGCCCTTCGCGGCGTCGAGGGCGTAGACGCAGCGGTCCTTGCTGCACGCGTACACCACGCCCGCCTCCGCCACCGGGGCTCCGGTGATCTCCCCGCCCGTCGCCAGCTTCCAGCGGAGCTGGCCGCCCGCCGCGTCCAGCGTGTACAGGCAGTGGTCGGCGGAGCCGAAGTGGACGCGGCCGTCCGCGACCACCGGCGGGCCGGTGATCTCCCCGCCCGCCGCGAACCGCCACTTCGGCGTGCCGGTCACCGCGTCCAGCGTGTACAGGGCGCTGCCCGCGCCCAGGTGGACGCTGCCGTTCGCGACGAGCACCGGGTCCGACGCGGGGCGCGGCTCGGTGGCGATGCGCCAGCGGTCCTTGCCGGTGGCCGCGTCCAGGGCGTAGACGGTGCCCAGGTAGTCCGCGAGGTAGACCCCGCCGCCCGTGACCGCCGGGCCGGGGGCGAAGGCGGGCGGGGCCAGGAAGACCGCCGGGGCCTCGAAATGCCAGCGGACCCGGCCCGAGGCCCGGTCCACGGACAGCACGCGGGTGCCGGCGGCGACGTACACGTTGCCGTCGGGCGCGGGCGTGACGCGGACCGGGACGTTGCCGCAGGAGGCCGCGTCACCCACCGGGTACGACCAGGCCTCCTGCCCGGAGCGGGCGTCCAGCGCGCGCAGCCGGGCGTCCTGCCACACGTACACGGTGCCCTCGTGCAGGACGGGCGCCGCCTCCGGGGTCTCGAAGTCGGACTGGGCGCCGCTCAGCTCCCACAGCTTCTGCCCGTTCGACGCCTCCCAGCCCTGCACGCCGCCGCCGCGGGTGGCCGTGATGACCGTGCCCCGCTCGGCGCGCAGCGCGTACACCCAGGCGTCGGCGTTCAGCCGCCACCGCTCGGAGCCGTCCTTCGCGTCCAGGGCGAACAGGGACGGCCCGTCGGAGGCGTGGATGCGGCCGTCGGCGACCGCCATCGACCAGGCCACGTCCCGCGTCTTGAACTGGCGCCGGCCGCTGCCGACGTCCAGGGCGTGCACCTCGAAGGAGGTGACGTAGAGGAGGTCCCCGGCCACGGTCGGGGTACCCCACACCTCGTTGGACATGCGGAACCGCCACGGCCGCCAGCGCCCGCTGTCCGGCGACGGCCCCGGAGCCGGCACGGACGGGGTCGCCGCCGGCGTCACCGCCGACGCCGGGGTACCGGCCGGCGGGCGCACCCAGCCGGTCGCCGAGTCCGCCGCGGCGTGCCCCGCCGGGGCGGAGGCCGTCGCCCGCGGCCCGGGCCCGATCGGCACCGGCGAACCGCCCAGCCGTACGGGCATGCCGGGCATCGACGACACCGGCACCGGCGCGGGCCCCCGCACCGGCGGCGGGGTCAGCGGCGGCCGGTCCGGGCGCGGCGGCACGGCCTGCCCGGTACGCGGGTCCACGAACGGGTCGGCCGTCCCGCGCGCCGGCCGGCGGTGCGTGGACGGCCCGGGGGCGGGCGCCCGGGAGGCCACGGGGGCCGGGGTGGTCCCCGTACGGTTGCCCGCGCGGCGGGACTCGATCAGCGCGACGGCCCGCTCCGGCAGCCACGCCGAGGCCGTCCCGCTGTCGTCACCGCCGTCGAACAGGTGCGGGGCCAGCTGCGCCTGGAGGTCGGCGGGGGTCGGACGCTGCGTGGCGTCCATCTGCATGCAGGAGTCGATCAGCGGGCGCAGCTCGTCCGGCAGGCCCTCCAGGTTGGGGCCCTCCCGCAGCAGCATGAACACCGTCTCGACCGGGTTCGCCCCGTGGTACGGCGGGTGCCCGGTCGCGGCGAAGACGAGGGTGGAGCCGAGCGAGAACACGTCGCTGGCGCCCTTGACGCTGCGCGAGTCCTTCGCCTGCTCCGGCGACATGTACGCCGGGGTGCCGACCGCGACGTTCGTCATCGTCAGGCGGGTGTTGGACACGCCGCTCGCGATGCCGAAGTCGATCACGCGGGGGCCGTCCTCGACGACCAGCACGTTGGACGGCTTCAGGTCGCGGTGCACCAGCCCCGCGCCGTGGATGGACTGCAGGGCCTCGGCGATGCCGGCCGCGAGCCACCGCACGGCCTGGGCGGGCATGGGCCCGCACTCGTTGACGATCTCCTCCAGCGAGGGCGCCGGCACGTACGCCGTCGCCAGCCACGGCACCGCCGCGCGCGGGTCCGCGTCGACGACGGCCGCCGTGTAGAAGCCGGACACGGCGCGCGCCGCCTCCACCTCGCGCGTGAACCGCACCCGGAACAGCTGGTCCTCGGCCAGTTCCGTGCGCACCGTCTTGATCGCGACCCGGCGTCCGGACGCCGAACGTGCGAGATAGACCAGCCCCATGCCGCCGGCGCCGAGCCGTCCCAGCACCTCGAAGGGGCCGATCCGTCTCGGGTCGTGCTGCGTCAGCTGCTCCACCACTCGCCTCCACTACCTCCCCGTACGGGCCCCTGCCGGACCCGCTTCCACCCGTACGCGGCCGCCTAGGGCACGCGCACCGGTACGGACCCGATTCTGTCAGGCCCGCGCCTGGTCCGGCCCCGCTACGGGGTGTGCGTGGGGACGCGGCTGCGGCCAGAGGTCCACGACGGCTGGGGTGACGGTCGCGGCGACGGTTCCTACGACGGCTGCGGTGACGGTTCCGACAGCAGGGCGAAGACCGCCCCCTGGTTGTCCGCGACGACCGCGATCCGCCCGTACGGCGTGTCGAACGGGTCGGCCGTGACGCGCCCCCCGAGCCGCTGCACGGTGGCGACGGCGCGGTCGCAGTCGGGGACGGCGAAGTAGACCAGGAAGTGCGCCGGCATGATCTCCGGGAAGGCGTCGGTGATCAGGCTGCGGCCGAGGACGGCCGTGTCGGGGCCGGGCGGCCTGCCGGGCGGGGACCAGACGCGGTACTCGACGCCGGTCCCGGAGTCGTCCTGGTCCTGGGGGACGTAGCCGAAGACGTTGGCGTAGAAGACGTCGACGGCGTCGCGAGCGCGCGTGTAGACCTCCGCCCAGCAGTACGTGTACGGCTCGTCCTGCGCCTCGAACCCGTGGTGGGTGCCGGGCTGCCACAGGCCGAAGACGGCCCCTCCCGGGTCGGCGGCCATCGCGGCGGTGCCGTACGGGCCCACGGGCTGCGGGTCCATCACCATCTGGCCGCCGGCGGCGCGGATGCGGGCCGCGCAGGCGTAGGCGTCGGAGGTGTACAGGTACACGCCCCAGACGGTGGGCATGCGGCCGTCCGGTTTGGGGGCGAGGGCGGCGACGTTGCGGCCCCGGCTGTAGGCCTGGGTGTAGCCGCCGTACTCGGCACCGGCGGGATCGGAGAAGGTCCACCCGAAAAGCTCCCCGTAGAAGCGCTTGCCCGCCTCGACGTCCGGGAGGGAGGCGTCGACCCAGCAGGGCGAGCCTTCCGCGAATGCGGCTGCGGCCATGGGGCGGTTCCTTCCGTCGCGCGGGTGGTGCGGGTGGTGCGGGGCGGCCGGTGGTGGGGGCGGCCGGTGGTGCGGGGTGGGGCCGGGCGGGGGCGGTTGGGTAGCTTGGGGGGCTTGTCCGGACAGCGGGCGTTTCATGCCCGTGAACCATGGTCCGCCCGAAAACTTGTCCACAGCCTGTTGATAAGACTATTCGGGGGATACGGCCCGGTACGTACCGGGCCTCCCCCGCCCGAAGGGCGGCCGGAATCCGCCGCCGGGCCCCGCCCGGAGGCCCTTCGGGGCAGGTCGGCGGCCGGGTCACCCCATTTGCAGGCGGCCGAATAGCGCGCCGATCGCCCCTCGGTAAGCTGACGGCATGACAGGACAAGTACGCACCGTCGACGGGCGTGTCGCCGGCCGGCGCGGCCAGGCGACGCGGCAGAAGCTGCTCGACTGCCTCAGCGAGATGCTCAGCTCCTCGCCGTACCGCGACGTCAAGGTGATCGACGTCGCGCGCAAGGCCGGTACCTCCCCCGCGACCTTCTACCAGTACTTCCCGGACGTCGAGGGCGCCGTCCTGGAGATCGCCGAGCAAATGGCCACGGAGGGCGCACAGTTGACCGCGCTCGTCGAGGGCCGGAGCTGGGTCGGCAAGGCCGGCTGGGCCGCCGCCGAGGAACTCGTCGAGGGATTCCTGGAGTTCTGGCGCAGCAACGACGCGATCCTGCGGGTCGTCGACCTCGGTGCCGCCGAGGGCGACAAGCGCTTCTACAAGATCCGCATGAAGATCCTGAACTCCGTCACCAACTCCCTCACGGAGTCGATGAAGGAGCTCCAGGCGAAGGGCAAGGTCGACAAGGACCTCAGCCCGGCCGCGATGGCGGGCTCACTCGTCGCGATGCTCGCGGCGGTCGCCTCCCACCAGAAGGGCTTCCAGACCTGGGGCGTCAAGCAGGCCGAGCTCAAGCCGAACCTGGCCCTGCTCGTGCACCTGGGCATCACCGGCAAGAAGCCGACCAGGTGACGGCGGACCCCCTGGAGGGTCCGCGTCCCACCGCACCCGCGATCAGCGACGCTCCAGGCGAAACAGCCTGATCTCGCGCTCGATGCGCGCCTGGTACGTCGCGTACGGCGGCCAGAACCTCAGCACGGCCTGCCACGCCGCCGCCCGCTCGGCCCCCTCCAGCAGCCGGGCACGTACCGCGATGTCCTGCCCCTGCCAGCTCACGTCCGCGTCCGGGTGCTTGAGCAGGTTCCCGGTCCAGGCCGGGTGGCCGGGGCGGCCGAAGTTGGAGCCGATCAGCAGCCAGCTCACGCCTCCGTCCTCCGGCATGCACGCGAGCGGCGTCGTGCGCGGCTCACCCGTCTTCGCACCCGTGGCGGTGAGGATCACGCCCGGCAGCATCCGGGCGCTGAGCAGCACCTTTCCCCGGGTGAGGCGGTGCACGGCCTTGTCCATGGCGGGGATGAAGTGCGGGGCGATCTTGGCGAAGAGGAGGGTCGAGGAGACCCTCTGCATCAGCCTGACGCCGAGGGCGGCGGACGCGCCGGGGCCGTGGGAAGCGGTGGGAGCCATCAGACGGCCGCCCTCTCCGGGGTCGCGGACGGGTCGAAGAGTCCCGCGTGGTGCGCGGCGTGCGCGCGCAGGCGGTGGACGGGGCCGAACAGCAGCTCGTCGGCGGCCGCCCGCTTGAAGTACAGGTGGGCGTCGTGCTCCCACGTGAAGCCGATGCCGCCGTGCAGCTGGATCGCCTCCCCGGCCGTGGTGCGCAGGGCCTCCAGCGCCTGGGCGAGGGCGAGGCCGCCCTGGTCCGGGTCCCAGGCGGCGTAGTAGGCGGCCGAGCGGGCCGCCTGGACCTGCACGTAGAGGTCGGCGAGGCGGTGCTTGACCGCCTGGAAGGAGCCGACGGCCCTGCCGAACTGCTCGCGCTGGCACACGTACTCCACGGTGCGCGCCAGCGCCCGGTCGGCGGCGCCGACGGCCTCGGCGGCCAGGACGGCGGCCGCGCGGCGGCCGGTGGCGGCCAGGGCGGGGAGGGTGGGGAGGGCGGGGAGGGCGGGGAGGGCGGAGGGAGGGTCGGTTCGGTCGTCCGTCCCAAGCAACTCGGATTTCACGTCGCGCAGTTGGACCCGGCCCTGCGGGCGGGTCTCGTCGAGTGTGGTCTGCCGGTCCCGTACGAGGCCGGGCGCGCCCTCCCGCACGAGGAACAGCAGGGTGCGGCCGCGGGCGAAGCCGCCGGTGTGCGCCGCGACGAGGAGCAGGCCCGCGCTGTGTCCGTCGAGCACCTGCGGCACCTCCCCGTACAGCCGCCACCCCTCGTCGGTGCGACGCGCCTGGACCCCGCCGGCCCGGCCCCCGCCCGCCCAGTCGCCGGGGGTGTTGTCGCCGGTCAGGGCGAGTGCGGCGGCCAGGGCGGGGCCGGGCACGGCGAGGGCGGCGGTCAGCTCGCCGGCGGCGAGCGGCGGGAGCAGGGCGGAGCGCTGCACGGGGGTGCCGAGGGCCGTGATCAGCGGGGCGGCGAGGACGGCGGTGGCGAGCAGGGGGGAGGGCAGCAGCACGCGCCCGGTCTCCTCGCAGGCCAGCGCGAGGTCCCCGGGGGCGCAGCCGACGCCCCCGTACTCCTCGGCGACGGCGATGCCCGGCAGGCCGAGCTGCCGGGAGAGCTGCTGCCACAGCTCGCGGTCGTGTCCCGCGGCGGTCCGGACGGCGGCTTTGACCTCGTCCGGCCCGCAGCGCTTGGCCAGGATCTCGCGCAGGGTACGGCGCATCTCGTCCTGCTCCGCGGTGAAGGCGGCATCCATCGTCGGGCTCCTCCCCGTATCTGACGGGGCGTCATGTTAGGGCGGCGGGGGTGAGATGCACAGGGGGCGGGGGCGCCCTTTGCCGGATGTGGAGGGGGGGTGGGGGTGCGGGGGGTGCGGGGGGCGGGGTGCCGTTCGCCCTCTAGCTTCTGACGGTACGTCAGATGTACCGTCCCCGCATGCCTGGACCCCTGCCTGGACCCCTGTCCGCACCCGTCTCCCCCGCCACACCCCGCCGCCGGGTCGCGGTGGTCGGCGTCGCCCTCTCGGACTGCGGCCGGGTCGACGGCCCGACCCCCTACGCCCTGCACGCACAGGCCGCCCGCCGGGCGCTGGCCGACTCCGGCCTCGACCGCTGCGTCATCGACGGCTTCGCCTCGGCCGGGCTCGGCGTACTCGCGCCGGTGGAGGTGGCCGAGTACCTCGGACTGCGGCCCACCTGGGTCGACTCCACCTCCGTCGGCGGCTCCACGTGGGAGGTCATGGCGACCCACGCCGCCGACGCCATCGCCGCCGGTCACGCCAACGCCGTCCTGCTGGTCTACGGCTCCACGGCCCGCGCCGACATCAAGGCCCGGCGGCGCACGTCGAACCTGTCGTTCGGGGCCCGGGGGCCGCTGCAGTTCGAGGTCCCGTACGGCCACACGCTGGTCGCGAAGTACGCCATGGCCGCGCGACGGCACATGCACGAGTACGGCACGACACTGGAACAGCTCGCCTCGGTGGCCGTCCAGGCGCGGGCGAACGCCGCGACGAACCCGGACGCGATGTTCCGGGACCCCATCACGGTGGAGGACGTCCTCGGCTCCGACCCCATCGCCGACCCGTTCACCAAGCTCCACTGCTGCATCCGCTCGGACGGCGGCTGCGCGGTGCTGCTGGCCGCCGAGGACTACGTACCGGACACGGCGAAGTCCCCTGTGTGGGTGCTGGGCACGGGCACGGCGGTGTCCCACACCACCATGTCGGAGTGGGAGGACTTCACCGTCTCCCCCGCGGCCGCCTCGGGCCGCCAGGCCTTCGCCCGCGCGGGCCTGACCCCCGCGGACGTGGACCTCGCGGAGATCTACGACGCCTTCACGTACATGACCCTGGTGACGCTGGAGGACCTCGGCTTCTGCGCCAAGGGCGAAGGCGGCGCCTTCGTGGAGAAGGGCCGCCTGCTGCGGCAGGGCGAACTCCCGGTCAACACGGACGGCGGCGGCCTCTCCGCCTGCCATCCGGGCATGCGCGGCCTCTTCCTGCTGGTCGAAGCCGTCCGCCAACTCCGCGGCGAGGCGGGCGAGGGCCAGGTGACGAAGCCGGGCGGCCGTCTACCGGAGGTAGCCCTGGCCTCGGGCACGGGAGGCTGGTTCTGCTCCTCGGGGACGGTGATCCTGGGGCGGGGGTAGGGGGCGGGGGTTCCCGGCGCGGGCCCGCTATCTCCCCCTCGACCCCCTGGGGCCGGGCGGTGGCTGCCCACCCGGGGCCCTCAGAAGTCCCGATCCCGGGCGAGGGGCGCGGCTACCCGCACGAACGGTTGATCAGAGCGCCCCGCGGAGCCCCCAAGCGCAGCAGATCGCTACGCGCTCCTCTGGCCTTGGCGGCCGGCGGTCGTCCGGGGCTGGTCTAGGCGTCGATGTCGAGTGCCGTGCCGTACAGGCGGTTCACCTTGAGGCGGATGACCACGCGGTTCTCGGCCACCAGCTGCTCCAGGAAGGCGGCTTCGTCCTGGGGGCGCGCGGCCGCCGGGATCATGCCGAGCAGTTCCCGCCCGATGGCGTCCCCCGCCACCGTGGTGCGCTCGGACACCTCGGCGTCGCCTTCGGCCACGGCGAACGACCACACGTTGCCGCCCTGTACGTGAAGGGCCGCGCTGGGATTGCGGCGCAGGTGACCGACCTTGACCCGGTCCGCCGTCGTCGAGAACCGCACGGTGCGGCCTTCGGGGTCCCAGCTGTAGAGCATCGTGGTCAGGTGGGGGTGGCCGCTCTGCTTGATGCTGGCGAGCGTGCCGAACTGCTGCCGGCCGAGCAGGTCGGAGAGTTCTTCGTCGGAGAGCGGGCGCGGTGCCGCGGGCTTGGTCATGCAGTGATCAACTGCGTTTCCCGTGCGGCAATTCCTGCCGCATCAGATCGCACGTGCGGGATCCCCCGCGGGCGGTCTCAGGGTGGGTTCGAAGGGCCCGGCCCGCCGGGTATCCGGGCCCCTCAGATGCCCGCGATGGGGGCGCGACTGCCTGCACGAAAGGTCGATCAGAGCGCCCCGCGGAGCCGGGTTCCGGGGTCAGGCGAGGTGGATCGTGAAGCGCCTCACGACCGTGGGGGTCGTGGGGGGCGTGGAGATCGTTGTGGAGTGGACCCAGCCGCGCGCCTTCGCGTACTCCCCGGTGCCGCCGGTGATCGCGCTGTCGAAGGGGCCCTGGTCGAGGTAGTTGAAGTACACCCCCTGCGTGGTGAGCTGGCCGCCCGGGAGGATGTACGTGACGAGGCACTGCTCCGCTTCGTCGGCGCCGCCCCGGGTGGTGACGCAGCTGCCGTGGGTCTCGCCGATCTGGTTGTGCTCCTTGTCGAAGAGGAGCGAGCGGACGACGACTTGATCGCCCTGCTTGGGGCTGCCGGGGGTTTCGGGGAGGACGGGGAAGCGGGTCAGCTGCTGCACCTCGGCCGTGACCGTGATGGTCCGGCCCTTGTCACCGGCCTGGGCGGAACCGGTGTCCGTCGCGGCGGCCGCGACGGGGGTGCAGGTGAGGAGGGTGACCAGCGTGGCCGTGCCGAGGCAGGCCGCTCTGATGGGGCGCATCGTGCGACTCCTGAGGTTGAGGTTCGGGAATGGCCGGATAGCGAACTTCCATCCGATTTGGCTCGATTCCCTTCATAGCCCGCCTCCGCCGCGCCGCAGAGCGCCCAGGCGCGACCCACCGGCATGTCCAGCCGGTCGGACCAAAACGGGTTGCAGCCCTAGGGGCCCTAGGCCTAGCCTAGGACCCCTAGGAACAGGAGTATGTGCATGGTGCGGGCCGGACTGACAACAGAACGGGTTACGGTCGCGGGCGCCGAGTTGGCGGACGAGGTCGGGTTCGAGCGGGTGACCATGGCGCACGTGGCCCGGCGGCTCGGCGTGAGGGACGCGAGTCTCTACACGCACGTGCGCGGCCTGGAGGATCTGCGCGGGCGGATCGCGCTGCTGGCGGCGGACGAGAAGACGCTCCGCATCGCGGAGGCGACCGCCGGGCACTCGGGCAAGGGCGCCCTGTTCGCGTTCGCCGACGCGTGGCGGGCGTACGCTCACGAGCACCCCGGGCGCTACATGGCGACGCAGACCTCGATCGCCATCGATCCCGAGCTGGTCGCGAAGGCGTCCGGGCCCCGGCGCGCGGTCGAGCTGACGTACAGCATGCTGCGCGGCTACGGGCTGGCCGAGCCCGACCTGACCGATGCGGTCCGGCTGCTGCGCAGCACGTTCCACGGCTTCGTCTCCCTGGAGGCCTCGGGCGGTTTCGGGCACGCGCGGCCGGCCCAGGACTCCTGGGTCCGCGCCCTCGATGCCCTGCACACCCTCCTGGAGCACTGGCCCCCGTCCCGAGAAGGAGACCCCTCATGACCGGCCTGCGGGTGAACGGCGCGACCCTGCACTACGAGGTGCGGGGCGATGGTCCGCTCCTGTTGCTGATACCGGGAGGAACCGGTGGCGCGGCCTCCCTGGCCGGGATCGCCGATGATCTGGCCGGCGAGTACACCGTCGCGACCTACGACCCGCGCGGCATGGCCCGGAGCACGCTGGACGATGCCGGGGCCGAGCAGCGGGTGGCCGAGCACGCCGACGACGCGTTCCGGGTGCTGGAGCTGCTGTCGCCCGGCGCGCCCGCGCGGGTGTTCGGCGCCAGCTCGGGCGCGATCACCGCGCTGCACCTGCTCACCGCCCGTCCCGAACGCGTCGAACGCCTCGTGGCGCACGAGCCGCCCGTGGTGGAGGTCCTGCCGGACGCCGCCGAACACCGGGTGTTCCTCGCGCGCGTGCAGGAGGTCTTCCGGGCCCAGGGGCTCATGCCGGCGGTGGCGTTGTTCGCCGCCGGCATGAGGGGGGACGGGCCGAGGGAGGACGGGCCGAGGGAGGAGGTCACGGTGCCGGCTGAGCGTGTCGAGCAGACGATGGCCGGTCTGCCGTACTTCCTCGGGCGCATCGTGCCCGGCTTCATGTCGTACGTCCCGGACGTGCAGCGGCTGGGGGTCCTGGCGGACCGGCTCGTGCTCGCCGGCGGACGGGATTCGCGCGGGGAGCTGCCCTACCGTGCGGCTTCCTTCCTGGCCGAGCGGCTCGGCACGGAGCTCCTGCGCTTTCCCGGCGGGCACATCGGCACGACCACGCATTCCGCCGAGTTCGCCGGGGCGCTGCGCAAGGCCTTCAGCGCCTAGGACTTCGGGTTCCAGTCCTTGGCCAGGAGGCCGAGGATGACCTCGTCCAGGTACTCGCCCAGCACCCAGGCCGAGGAGCGCAGGACGCCCTCGCGGACGAAGCCGTTGCCCTCCGCCGCGCGCAGCATCGCCGTGTTGTCGGCCAGCGTCTCGATCTGCATGCGGTGGAAGCCGCGCACGACGAAGCCGTAGTGGCAGAGGGCGGCGACGACGTCCTTGCCGTAGCCCTTGCCGCGTGCGGTCGGCAGCAGGCCCAGGCCGATGTGTGCGCACCGGTTGTGGGTGTCGATGCCCCAGACCGTCGCGGTGCCGACGAGCGAGCCGCCCTCCAGTTCCACCACGGAGAACTGGACGCTGGTGTCCCTCGTGTCGTCCACGACGAGCCGGGGGTCCTTCGAGCCGGGCGTGATCGGCTTCCACGGCCCGGCTTCGGAGCGCGAGCCGTTGACGACGTCGTCGTACAGCTCGGTCCGCAGGACGGGTATGTCGTCCTCGTGCCGGGCCCTGAGCCCGACCTTGGCACCTCTCAGCATGTGAGCTTCCTATCGGGCCGGGCTGACCGGCGGCAACCGAATAAGCGATGCTTGAGGCATGCAGTGGAAGATCCACGGAGAGCGTCCGATCTACGAGAACCAGTGGCTCGACCTCTGGTTCGCGGACGTGGAGACTCCTGACGGGAGCCGTTTCGAGCACCACGTGGTCAAGTTGAAGAACCTGGCCGTGGCGGCCGTGGTCAACGACCGGCGCGAGGTGCTGATGATGTGGCGCCACCGCTTCATCACCGACACCTGGGCCTGGGAGCTCCCGATGGGCCTGATCGAGCCGGGCGAGACGCCGGCCGAGGCAGCCGCCCGCGAGGTCCTCGAGGAGACGGGCTGGCGGCCGGGGCCGGTCAGGCCGCTCGTCTACGCCGAGCCGGCGGCCGGCATCACCGACTCCCGGCACCACCTGTTCCGCGCGGACGGCGCCACGTACGTGGGACCGCCGACCGAGAAGAACGAGTCCGACCGCGTCGAGTGGATCCCCCTGACGGAGATCCGGGGGATGATCGACCGCCGCGAGATCGTCAGCAGCGGCTGCCTGGTCCCCCTCCTCTACGTCCTCATGGACGAGGGCATCCGCTGACCGGCCCGGTCAGCCTCCGGTGCGGGCGGGAGCCGACCTCCGGGTGAGGGCTCGCCACCCGGATAATCCTCGGCCATGGGAAAGACTTACGAACGCATCGACGGCCGCCTGCGCGCCTTCATAGAGCAGCAGCCCGTCTTCTTCACCGCCACCGCCCCCCTCTCCGGCGACGGCACGGTCAACCTCTCCCCCAAGGGCCTCAAGGGCTCCTTCGCCGTGCTCGACGAACAGCGCGTCGCCTACCTCGACTTCGCCGGCAGCACCGCCGAGACCGTCGCGCACCTGCGGGAGAACGGCCGGATCACGGTGATGTGGTGCGCCTTCCAGGGGCCGCCCAACATCGTCCGGGTGCACGGGCGCGGGGAGCCCGTCTTCCGCGACGATCCGCGTTTCAAGGAGCTCCTCTCCCACTTCCCGGACATCGACCCGACCCAGCACGGCCTGCGGGCGATCATCGTCGTGACGGCCGAGCTCGTCCGGGACTCCTGCGGGTACGGGGTGCCGTTCATGTCGTACGACGAGGACCGCGACCTGCACGGCCGTCGTTTCGCGCGCGAGGACGACGCCTCGCTGAGCGCGTACTTCGCGAAGAAGGAGCACATCGCGCAGAGCATCGACGGCCTGCCGGGACTGCCGCTCCCCCTCCCGCCGGGCGACTTCTGAGGATCCCGCTCCGGCCGCCCCGCCACCCTCACGCGCCCACGCGCCCCACGCGCCCCAGCCGTGCCGGGCGCCCCCCTTCGGGGCGCTCGCGCCGGCGGGGTTCGCGCTCGGCGCGCCCCCGCGCGCGACCGGCGCGCCTGTCGCGCGCCGGGTGGAAGGGTGTCTGGTTATGGCTCCCGCGGTCGCCACGCGTGCATCATTGACGCGGGTAGTTCTTCATCCGAGTTTTCGTCTGCGACCGAAATCCTTCTGCTTCAACCCACATTCTGGCTGCGGAGGTTCGCGATGGCGGTACGGACACGCGTCCACCTCGTGCTGGTGCACGGCCTGTTCTCCTCAGCCAAGGTGTGGACGGCCTTCCACGCCCTCCTCACCACCGACCCCGAACTGGCCGACTGGGTCAGCGTCCACCTCTTCGAGTACGACTCCCCGCTCGTGCGCCTGCGCCCCGACCGGCGGGTCGCGGAGACCGACGACGTCGCCGACCTGCTCGGCACCTTCCTGGAGACCGAGCTCGCCGAGGCCGAGCGGATCGTGCTCGTCACCCACAGCCAGGGCGGACTGGTCGTGCAGCGGTTCCTCGCACGGAAGTTGTGGGTCGGCGAGGGGCGGGAGCTGTCACGGATCAAGCACTTCACGATGTTCGCCTGCCCCAACACCGGGTCCGGGTTCTTCCTCACCGTCCGCAGCTGGCTCAAGATCTGGAACAACCCCCAGGAGAAGCAGCTGCGCCCCTTCGACCGGGCCGTGACCGAAGCGCAGCGCACCGTCCTCAGTGCCGTGGTGCACGGGCGGGCGTACGGGGACCAGGAGTGTCCGATTCCGGTGCGCGCGTACGGGGGTTCCGCCGACGAGATCGTGCCACCCGTCGTCGCGCGCGGGGTGTTCCCCAAGGGCGGGGTGGTCACCGCCGACCACTTCTCCATCGTGCAGCCGGCCGACCGCTCCGCCGCCCCCTACCAGGCGGTCCGCGCCGCGCTGCGGGAGGCGGCGCAGGCGCCGGCGGAGGGGCCGCCGGACGGGGACGCGGACGGGGGCGGGCTGCGTGCGCCGCGTTCCGCCGCAGAGGCGGCCGGGCGGCCGTCGCTGCCGCCGCCCGCCGCCGGGGAGCTGGACCTGGCGCCGTTCCCGCCGCCGCCGTACGGGACGCTGGAGGAGGGCAAGCTGAAGGGGCAGGAGCGGCTGAGCCTGGTCGCGTCGCTGCTGTCGGAGCAGGCCCGCCAGCGGGTGCACGTGATCACCGGGCTGGGCGGGTCGGGCAAGACCCGGCTGGCGCTGGAGGTCGCCGACCGGGCGCAGCGGGCCGGGCGGCGGGTGTGGTGGGTGTCGATGCCGGAGCTGAGCCTGCGGATGCGGATGATCGCCCGGGACCTGGGGGCCCCGTCGATCACGGTGGACCGGGCGTGGCTGCTGGGGACGGCGATGGACCTGGTGTGGACGCTGCTGAACGGGTGTCCGGACCCGTGGGTGCTGATCTTCGTCAACGCCGACGACCCGGAGCGGCTCGGCCCCCGCGACGGCCCGGTCGCCGACGGGACCGGCTGGCTGCGCCGCCCGCAGAACGCGAACGGGACGGTGCTGGTCACCAGCCGGGTGCGCCGCCAGCAGACGTGGGGCGAGGGCGCCGCCCTGCACGACGTGGGACCGCTCGGCGAGGACGACGGGGCGTCGATGCTGCTGGAGCGGACGGGGGGCCTGGGCGGTACGAACGAGCAGGCGCGCCGGCTGTCGCGGCAGCTGGGCGGGCTGCCGCTGGCCCTGCGGCACGCCGCCGACGTGATCAGGGCGGTCAACGACAGCCACATCTCCCTGGACAGTGACATCCGGGACTTCGAGACCTTCGGCCGGGCGGTCGCGGCGCGGGTGGACTCCGCGCCGGGGCGGGCGGGCCCGGACCTGGGCGAGCTGCTGGGCCGGGAGAGCGTGGAGAAGGTCTGCGGGATAGCGATGGACCTGCTGAGCAGCCAGGGGCGGGCGGAGGCGGCGAGCCTGCTGAAGGTGTTCGCCTGCCTGAGCGTCGCGCCGGTCCCCTACCGGTGCCTGCTGGGCGATTCGCCGCTGTCGCAGTCCCCGCTGTTCCCGGGGATCACGCCGGCGCGCACGCACGCGGCGCTCGCGGGTCTGGAGGAGTTCGGGCTGGTGGACTTCTACGAGCGCGAGGGCGTCGCCGAGCGGGACCTGGCGCACGTGCTGACCCTGCACCCGGTGGTGCACGGGATGCTGCGCGAGGACCCTGGGGTGCGGGACCGGCCGGCGGACTACTACGGGCTGGCGGTGCGGATGGTGCTGCGGGCGACCCTCCACCGCAACCCCGACCATCCGGCGAACTGGCCGCTGTGGGCGGCGCTGGCCCCGCACGCGCTGGAGGTGTCCCGGGCGTGCCTGCTGGGTGAGCTGAAGCTGTCGGACCGTACGGTGCGGACGGAGGCGCTGGAGCTGGCGCGGCTGACGGCCCGCTACCTGATCGCGACGGGGCTGCTGGGGCCGGCGTACGACCTGGTGCTGCCGATGGTGGACCGCTGCGCCTCGTTCGGCTTCGACATCGACGACCGGGAGGTCCTGGGGCTGCGGCACGAGCAGGGCCGGATCCATCTGGACCGGGAGGAGCTGTCCGAGGCGGAGGAGGTGCTGTCGCGGGTGGTGCTGGCGCGGACCCGGATCCTGGGCGAGAACCACGCGGACACGCTGGCCAGCCGGCACAAGCTGGCGCGCGCGATCAACGAGCAGCAGGGGCGGGAGGCGGAGGCCGAGGAGATGCTGCGCTCGATCGTGGAGGCGGAGAACGAGGTGCGCGGCCGGGAGCACTACGACACGCTGGTGGTGCGCCACACGCTGGCCCGGACGATGCGCGCGCTGGGCCGGCACGCGGAGGCCGAGGCGGAGGCGTGGCAGATCCTGGACATCAGCCGGCGCAACCACTGGCCGCCGTCGACGCCGGAGATCCTGCGGGTGCGGGAGACGCTGACGCACGCGCTGCTGGACCAGGGGCGGGCATCGGAGGCGGAGCAGGTGATCCGGGAGGCCCTGCGGGACGCGGCGCAGCCGCCGGACTCCAACATGGTGATGCGGTTCCGCTACACGTTCGTCCTGGTGCTGCTGGGGATCGTGGGGCGTACCCCCGAAGCGGTGAACGAGCTGACGGCGCTGGTGCGCGACCTCACCCGGGTGGTGGCTCCGGAGCATCCGCTGTTGGTGCAGGCCAGGGCGCTTCTGCAGAAACTTCTGCGGGAACTGCCCGGGTGAAATCCCCTTCTTTTCATATCAGTTGGGCGGAACTCGCTCGGCTGAGGCGAGCTTGCGCGTAGCCTGACGTTGCCTCACCCTGTGTGACGCGTCCCACACCGAAACGCGCGGAGGTCCGCCGATGGCTGCTGTCCCGACCGATACGAACGACGACCAGTCCCTCAGATGGGGCGCTCCGGGCAGTGACCTGGAGCAGATGCAGGCGGAGGTCGGCCGGCGGATCGCGATGGAAGCGCTGGAGGCCGGGCGGCAGGCACTGGAGCTCGACGCGAAGACGGCGTTCCGCGCGACCAGCGGGACGCATCCCGGATAGGCGCCATTGGTTTCTGTTGTCTTTCCGACGCCGGGGGGCGATCGAATGACGTCAGGGCAATCCTCAGGGCGAACCACTCAGAGTGCGTTACCGGCTCCACCGCACGATCCCTTCTTCCGCGCCGTGACCGCGCCGGCGTTCACCCACGAGCTGCTCGCCGGGCTGGCCGCCGGGCGGTACGCGGCGGTCCGGGTCCCCTCCTTCCTGCCGCGCGAGCGGTGTGACGAGGTGCTCGGTGCGCTGCGGCAGCAGGTGTTCGACTCGTACGGGAAGGCCCGCGTCGATCCGCCGGTGATGCGGTTCGGGGTGGGCGTCAGCGACCACATGGCGGACGGCGGGGTCGCCGACACGTACTGGAAGGCACTGCAGGGGCACCACGAGTCCTGGCAGGGGCTGGGGCTGTCGTTCGATCCGTTCCGCACCTGCCGGGAGGCGCTGGCCGTGGCCTGGCCGGGCGGGGTGGCGGTGGGCCGCAGGGGCGGCGTGGAGATGGGCGACGGGGTGGCCCGGGAGCCGAACCAGGGGTTCCAGGTCCATTTCGACGACGCGCTGCGCGAGTACGAAGGAGACCTGCTCGACGAACCGCTGATCGGGCAGTTCGCGTTCAACCTGTACCTGAGCGTGCCGCCGGAGGGTGGTGAGACGGTGCTGTGGAGGCACCGCTGGCAACCCGAAGACGAGGCGCACCGGCTGTCGGCCCGGTACGGGTTCGACGAGTCGGTGGTGGCGGGTGCGGAGTCGATCGAGCTGGCTCCGGAGGTCGGCGAGGCGCTGCTGATCGATCCCCGGTTCTTCCACGCGGTCCGGCCCAGTCACGGGGACCGCAGGATCGCGCTGGGGTTCGCGGTGGGGATCGGCACGTCCGGGCGGCTGCTCACCTGGGCGTGACGGACCCGCGGTGCGGGCCCGCCGCCGTACCGGGAAGCGTCAACTCCCGTACCGGGAAACGCTTTTGACGACCGGTGACCGGGCCCGCTAGGTTCGGGTGATGGATCTCTTGCGCTACGTGGCCTTCAGCACCGACCCGCTGGGCGGGAACCCGGCGGGTGTGGTGCTGGACGCCACCGGCATCGACGAGGCGACGATGGCCGCGGTCGCGGCGGACGTCGGCTACTCGGAAACGGCGTTCGCCGTGCCCCGCCAGGACGGGGCGCTGGACATCCGGTACTTCAGCCCGCGGACGGAGGTGCCGTTCTGCGGGCACGCCACGATCGCGACGGCCGTGGCGTACGCGCAGCGGCACGGCGTCGGCGACCTGCTGCTGCACACGCAGGCGGGGCCGGTGCCGGTGACGACGTCGGCCGGCCCGGACGGCGGCGTCGTCGCGACGCTGGTGAGCGTGGAGCCGCGTACGGAGCCCCTGGCGGACGCCGATCTGGCGGAGCTGCTGGCGGCGCTGCGCTGGTCGGCGGAGGACCTCGATCCGGAGCTGCCGCCGCGGGCCGCGTACGCGGGGGCCTGGCATCCGGTGATCGCGGCGGCGAGCCGGGAGCGGCTCGCCGACCTGGACTACGACATGCCGGCGCTGAGCGGGCTGATGGCGCGCCGCGGCTGGACGACGATCACCCTGGTCCAGCGGGAGTCGGCGGACGTCTTCCACGCCCGCAACCCGTTCCCGCCCGGCGGGGTGGTCGAGGACCCGGCGACGGGTGCGGCCGCGGCGGCGTTCGGCGGGTACCTGCGGAGCCTGGGGCTGGTCGAACTGCCGGCCGTACTGACCGTCCACCAGGGTGTCGACATGGGCCGCCCGAGCCTGATCACGGTCGGGGTCCCGGCGGACCCGTCGGCCGGCATCGAGGTGACGGGCACAGCGGTCCCGATCGGCTAGGCCGTGTCTTTCGGATCTTGCCGGTTAAGCCCGCGTCTCCCCCAGCTACCGCTGGGAGGGGCCCCCAGGTGCCGTGCATCGGCGCGTTGGCGGGGCGCCCTTGTACTGGACGTACTCGGGTGCTCCGCCAACGCGGCGAGGTGCGGTGCCGGGCGGCGCGGGTCAGGCAAGATCCGGAAGACACGGCCTAGAGGCGGTCGGCCGTATGGGGGGCGACCTCCAGGACGACTTCGATCTCCACGGGGGCGTCCAGGGGGAGGATGTCCATCCCGACGGCGCTGCGGGCGTGGCGGCCCGCTTCGCCGAAGACCTCCACCAGGAGTTCGCTCGCCCCGTCGACCACTCCCGCCTGGCGGGTGAAGCCGGGCGCGGAGGAGACGTAGCCGACGACCTTCACCACCCGCACCACGGACTCCAGCGGGGCCACCGAGTCGGCGGCGGCCAGGGCCGCCAACGCGCACTGGCGGCTCAGTTCCCTGGCCCGTTCCGGGGAGACCTCGGCGCCGACCTTCCCGGTCAGGGTCAGCTCCCCGGCCGTCAGCGGGATCTGGCCGGCGACGAAGACGTGGATGCCGCTGCGGACGGCGGGTACGTAGGCCCCCTTGGGGGTGCTCACCTCCGGCAGCCGTAATCCGAGCTCGGCTAGCCTTTCGCGGACGTCAACGCTCATGGCACCCCCTGGTGACCTCGGCCCGACTCGGCGTCCTGCCTCGACGGCTCGCACCATCGTCCCACCGGACGCGGCCCGTTGGGGCGGGCTCCGCCCTTGTGGCCCCGGAGCGGGCGGCGATCTGCTACCAGTCCAGCCGGTCCAGCGGGCGGCCGTCGGGGGCGATGCGCAGGTCGTGGTGGCCGTGGTCGAGGTCGATGATGCGGACGTGGTCCGGGTCAGGCCAGTACGCCTCCAGTACGCCCTTGGTGAAGTCGAACTCCGGGTCGGGCCGGTACGCGGCGACCGGCCACCGGCGGGCCGTCGGGAAGGTCCCGGCGTCGACGTGGATCCGCCAGACCGGGTCGGTCAGCGCCGAGGTCTGCTCCACCACCAGCCGCCGGGCCGACCCGTCGGGTGCGGGGACGTCCCACTCCAGCAGGGGCTGCGGATCGGTGACCACCCCGTACGCGGGGACGGCGAGCCCCGCCAGGACCACCGCCAGGGCCAGCCCCGCCCCGGCCGCCCGGCGCAGCCGCGGGCGGCGCGAACGCAGCAGGGCGGCCCCCGCGAGCGCGAGGACCGCCAGGCCGCACAGCGCCAGGGGGTGGTCCAGGTCGGCCGCGAGGGCCGGGCCGCCGGGGTGTGCGTACAGCGGGGCGGCGACCGCGGTGGCGGCGGCGGCCCCGGCGAGGGCCACCAGCCCCCACGCGGCGGCTCTGGGCGTGTTCATGACCCCGCACCCTAGCCGCGGGCGGCTCACGCCGGCCGGTTGGCCCAGCTCCAGCCGCGCAGGCCGGGGGCGGCGAGGGCGCCGGCGAAGGCCGCGTGCGCCGCCTCCTCGGTGGTGCCGGGCGGCGGGGTCAGCCGCAGGGACACCGTCCCGCCGGGGAACTCGGGCGCGTAGCCCCAGTCCGCCGGAAGTAACGAGATCAGCCGCACGGCCGCCAGCTCCGGGGCGCCGCCCTCGGGGCCGCGGCCGTCCGGGGCGACGACGAAGTGGTACGTGGTGCCGCGCATCGGGGCCTCCTGGCAGGTCATCGGGGGCCCGGCGCGAGGAACGGCAGACCGGGGCCAGCATCGCCCAGCGCGGCCTCCACCGCGAGGAGCACACCGGCCGAACCCGTGGCGAGGTCGGCGGACAGGCGCAGGGTGTGGTCGCCGAAGAAGGCCAGGTGGCCGTCGCAGCGCACCGCGTGCCAGCCGAGGGCGTCCAGGTGCCGCCGGACCGCCCGGTCGGTGGCGGCGGAGCCGTCGTGGAGGTGGCGCAGGGCGAGCAGGGCGCCGGCCCGGCCGTGGAAGAGCCCGGCGTTGAGCATGAAGGACGGGCCGGCCTGCTCGCGCAGCGCTTCCCGGGCCCGGGCGAACTCCGGGTCGGGCAGCAGCCGCGCCGCCTCGTGGAGCACCATGGCGAGGCCGGCGCCGCCGAAGGCCAGGAAGGGCACCTTCCAGGCGGCGTCCTCGGAGCCCGCCGGGTCGGCGTCCTCGGACCAGCCCGCCTCCGCGAGGTCGTGGCGCAGCAACTCGGCCGCGACGTGGAGGTACTTGGGACCGCCGGTGGCTTCGTGCAGCCGGAGCATCAGCAGGGCCCCGCCGGCCGCGCCGCGCAGCAGCCCGGGCCGGGGCCGGCCGGCCGTCCCGCCCGGGGCCTGGTCGGCGATGAGCGCGGCGATCCGGGCGGCCTCGTCGGTGTCACCGAAGTGGAGGTGGGTCAGGCCGATGCCGGCGAGGCCCCCGAAGAGGCTGTGGTCGGCGTCCTCCAGCGGGGCCCGGCGGACCCGGTCCAGGACGGCGGCGGCCTCGTCGGCGCGGCCGAGCCGGTCCAGGGCGTAGGCGACGCCGCTGAGCCCGTCGTACAGACCGGGGCCCATGTCCGCGGCGCGGGCGGTGGCGTCCGTCAGCCAGGCCAGGTGCTCGTCGGCGGGGGCGTGCCCCAGCTCGGCGAGCGTCCACAGCACGCCGGCCGCGCCGTAGGCGAGGGTGGCTCCGCCGCCGGGTACGCAGAACTGCTCGACGTCGCCGGGGAAGAGCCGGTCCTCGCGCTGCGGGGTGGCGCTGGCCAGCAGGTCCTCGGCGAGGGCGGTGCGCAGCGCGGGCCAGTCGGCGGCGGTGGGGGCGGTCCACAGGGGTGCGGGGCCGGGGTCGGGGAGCTGTCCGGGGTGCGGGTCGGGGCCGAGGTCGGCGTGGACCTGCCCGGCGAAGCCGTCGGGGACCGGGAAGTGCTCGGTGACCAGGCCGATCAGCTGGTCGACCTTGGCGCGGGACCAGGTGGCCATGACCGTCAGCGGCAGGAAGACGCCGATCCGGATGCAGCCGAGGGCGTACCGGTCGACGGCGGTGCCCGTGTAGCCGGCGGGGGCGCGGAAGCCGGGGGCGCCGATGGCCTGCGCGGACTCGTCCTCGACGGGGGTGGCGGTCTCCAGGTCGATGAAGGAGATCGTGTCGTCGGGCCGGACCAGGATGTTGTTGGGGTGCAGGTCGCCGAAGACGACGCCCTTGGCGTGCATGGCCTCGACGCCCCGCTCGACCTGGTCGACGATCTTCAGGGCCCAGTCGGCGTACGCGTCGTACGCGCCTTCGGTGCGGTCGTCGTTGACGAGCGGGTTGCGGCTGAGGAGCTCGCGGGCGAGGGGCTTGCCGTCGACGTACGCGCGGGCCAGGAACCAGTGTTCGTTGCCCTTGCGGTAGTCGACGACCGGCGGGATGCAGTCGAGTCCGGCGAGCTTGTCCAGGGCCCAGTGCTCGTGCTGGAGGCGGGTCACGGCGTCGGCGCCGTCCTCGTCGAGGCCGGCCAGCGGGCGGGCCTCCTTCAGCAGGACGGTGCCGCCGTCGCGGGTGTCGGTGGCCTGGTAGACGCCGCCGCCGTTGGAGAAGTGCAGGGCCTTGGTGGCGCGGAACGGGAAGTCCTGGAGGGTGGCGGCGTTGCGGGCGGCGAGGGCCTCGCCGAGGAAGGCGGGCAGTTCGACCCAGGACGGCGGCCGGAAGGACGGGCCGCGCACGTCGGGGACCAGCCGGCCCTCGGGGTCCTCGATGCAGTGCACGAGCTCGCCGGTCTCGGAGCGGCCGAGCCGGGAGACGAAGCCGCCGTAGCGGACGTAGAGCGGGCCGGAGCGCCAGCGCAGGTCGCTGAGGATGGTGGGGCCGGCCTCCCCGTCGAGGAGGTCGCCGAGTCCGCGCAGGATCCGCTCCAGCTGCGCCTCGTCGCCGGGGTAGATGGTGAAGAACTTGCCGCTGCTGCCGCGGTCGCCGTACTTGCTGTTGCGCATCTTGAGGATGCCGGCGCTGCGGATGAACTTGAAGGTGACGCGTTCGGCGACGCAGAAGTCCCAGACGAGGTCGAGGACGCGGTCGGCGTTCTCCAGGGTGGCCGACACGTGGATCTTCCAGCCCTGGCCGGGGAGGACGGTGCCGGGCGGGGTCATCAGCAGCCAGTGGGTGTTGTCGTTGCGCGTCCAGCCCTCGGGGAGGGGGCCGGTCACCGCCGGGAAGACGCTGGCGTCGGCGGCGGCGGTGGCCGGTACGTCGTAGAACGGATTGCCGGGCTGGCAGTAGTTCATGTAGCGGAGGTCCATGGTGCACTCCGTTCGTGACAGGAGGGACGGGAAGGGCGGGAGGTAAGGAAAAGGGGAGGCTTACCGGCGCCAGAGCGGGGCGACGTACTTCACGTACAGCCACTCCCCCAGCGGGAGTTCGCCCAGGTCGACCCGGGCGGCTCCGACGGGGTCGGCGGGGGCCCGGCCGACGGTCAGCGGGAGGCTGACGACGGGCATGCGCACCGGGGTGGCGGCGACGGGGAAGAAGGCCGACATGGGTGCGGTGGTCTCGGTGCGGGCCGTCGCGGCGACGTTCGCTGCGCCGGTCTCCTCGCGGGTCATCAGTCCGGCCCGGTAGAAGCGGACGTCGGAGCCGGGGCGGACGGCGGACAGGTCGGCGGTGTCCGGCAGGACCAGCTCGACGCGGCCGCCGTCGTGGGCGACGTATCCGGCGGCGACGGTGTACGGCGCCTTGACGAGGACCAGCGCGGCCCCGGCGGCCCCGGTGAGGAGCACGGCCGCGGCGATGACCCGCCACAGCGGGGCGCCGGCGGCGCGGCCCTCGGTGGTGAGCTTGGCGAAGCCGAGGCCGAGGCGGTAGACGAGGTAGCAGACGACCATCAGGACGGTGCTGGTGCCGACGGCTCCGAGCCGCTGGAGCAGGTCCGACCAGAGGGTCAGGGCACCGGCGATGACGTAGAGGGGGAAGGCCATGCAGGCCAGTCCGAAGGCGACCGCCCAGCGTCGGCCTGCCAGTTCCCGTGCGTAGCCTCGGCCGCCGAAGAGGATCCGGGCGAGGAAGCGGCGGGCGTCGGTCATGGCCCGGTCGCGCAGGTGCGGGACGTCGAGGTGGCTCATCAGGGCGATGTAGCCGTCGAGCTTCACGAAGGGCAGCAGGTTGACGACGCCGCTGGTGTAGGTGGCGACGGCGAAGACGAGGACGGCGTCGCGCAGGTCCGAGGGGCTCAGGAACAGGGCGCTCAGGGCGGCGGCCCCGGCGATCACGGTCTGCGTGGCGATGCCGGCGAGGGCGACGCGGACGCGCTGTTCCTTGCGGGAGAGCCGCCAGCCGTCGGAGACGTCGCAGAAGAACGCGGGCGACATGTAGAAGAGCATGAAGCCCATCCGGCTGGGCCGGCCGCCGTAGTACGTGAGGACCGCGCCGTGGCCGACCTCGTGGACGGCGGTGGTGGCCAGGACTCCGGCCATCACGCCGAAGTAGGCGTAGAAGGGGAGCGGCCTGCCGAGCGCGGCGTCGACCTCGGGGGTGAGCAGGGCGAGGGCGAGGATCCCGCCGAGGACGAACAGGGCGGCGACGGCGGCCGAGGTGCGTCCGGCGAGGAGGCGGATCACGGGGGCGAGGCGGGCGAGGACCCGCTCGGGGTGCAGCACCGTGAACTGGAGGGTCATCGGCGGCACGAAGCGGAACCAGGTGCTTCGGCGTTCGGCGGGCTTGCCGTCGTCGAGGACCTTGGAGTCGGCGAGCTTGTGCACGGCGGTGCCGACGTGCTGCGCGGTCCACGGCGGGCCGAGGACCTCGGCGAGGCCGTCGTGGTCGAGGGTGCCGTCCATGGCCCGGACCAGGCGCGCCATGTCGGGCTGGAGGCGGAAGTGCTGGTGGTTGCCGCGCTGGAGGACCCAGGGGGCGCCGCTCTCGATGGGCTCGTGGATCTCCACGTTGGCGGCGATGCGGGGGCGTTCCAGGAGGGCGGGGTCCCAGCCGTCCGCGGCGGAGGCGGCCGGCTGGGGGGCGGCCGGGGCGGGGGCCGCCTTCCGGATGAGCGTCTTGGTGGACATGTCGGGATCACCCTTGGATGACGTCGCGGGAGAGCAGCAGCTGCCGGGCGGCGGTCCCGGCGGCGGCGAGCCAGCCGGCGAGGACCAGGAGCGCGAGCGGTACGGAGAGCAGCTCGGGCTTGCCGTCGAGGTAGACGGAGCTCATCGCGATGGTGGGCAGGTAGGCGGCGGCCTTCGGGGCGAGTTCCTGCAGGCCCGGCTCGACGAGGAGGGTGAGGGCGATGACGGTGAGGACGGTGGCGAGCTGGTTGCGCAGGATCCAGCCGAGGAGCGCGCCCCAGGGGGCGGCGATCACGTTGACGGTGACGACGCCGAGGACGATGCGGGTGGTGTGGCCGGTCCAGTCGCCGTCGTAGCCGAAGTGGCCGGGGAGGGTGAACGCGCACAGCACGGCGAGGGCGGCGGCGAGCAGGCCGCCCAGGAGTCCGGCGGCGGTGGCGACGAGGGCCTTGGCGGACAGCAGCCGCAGCCGGCCGCCGCTGAGGAGGACCGAGCGGGCGATGGCGCCGGTGTTGTACTCGCGGGTGACGAGGATGGCGCCGAACACGGCGGACATCAGGAAGGTCATCATCCACGCCTGGGCCATGTCGTCGGTGACGGCGGCGGCGGTGGACGTGCCCAGCGCGATGGCCTCGTCGCCGGTGGAGGCGTACCCGAAGCAGGTGAGGAGGGACATGAAGGTCCCTGCGGTGGCGAGGATCAGCCAGGTGCGGCCGGTCCAGGCCTTCATCCACTCGCCGGCGAGGACGTTACGCATGGGTCAGCCTTTCGGTGCGCGCGGCGGTCTCGGCGTCCCCGTCCACCAGCGAGAAGAAGCGGTCTTCGAGGCGCTGGGCGCCGTCGGAGGTGAGCTCGGCGAGGGAGCCGGCGAAGCGCAGGGTGCGCTGGATGACGACGACGTCGTCGACGGTCTGCTCGACCTCGGCGAGGAGGTGGCTGGAGACCAGGACGGTGCGGCCTTCGGCGGCCAGGGCGCGCAGGGTGTCGCGCAGCCAGCGGATGCCGTCGGGGTCGAGGCCGTTGGCGGGCTCGTCCAGGACGAGGAGTTCGGGGTCGGCGAGCAGGGCGGTGGCGAGGGCCAGGCGCTGCTTCATGCCGGTGGAGTAGCCCTTGGCTGGGCGGTCGGCGGCGTCGGTGAGGCCGACGCGGTCGAGGACCTCGTCGACGCGGGCGCGGGAGACGCCGAGGGTGCGGGCCCAGATCCGCAGGTCGCGGCGGCCGGAGGCGCCGGGGGTGGGGCCGATGCCGTCCATGCAGACGCCGACGCGGCGGGCGGCGTCGGGGAGTTCGGTGTAGGGGTGGCCGAAGACGGTGGCGGTGCCGGAGGTGGGGCGGACCAGGCCGAGGAGCATGCGCAGGGAGGTGGACTTGCCGGCGCCGTTGCGGCCGAGCAGTCCGGTCACCCGGCCGGGGCGGACCTCGAAGGTCACGTCCTGCACGGCGGTGAACGGGCCGAACTCCTTGGTGAGGCCCGAGGCGCGGACGACGCCGGCGGCGCTCATCGCTTGCCCGCGGCGACGTTGGCGCCGACCTTGGCGGCGCAGGCGACGAGACCGAGGCCGATGACGCTCATGACGGCGACGAGTGCGGCTCCGGTCAGCTGTGCGTTGGCGACGGCCAGTGCCAGCGCGAGCAGCGCGGCGGTCGTCCCCAGCTGTCCGTTCGTCCCCTTGCGGGGGTTCTCCTTCGGCATGTTGGCTCCCTCTTCCTTCCGCTCTGTGCGTGTGGTGCGTGTGGTGCGTGAGGGGGTGCGGGGGCCCGCGGCGGTGGCGGCTGCCACCGCCACGGGACCAAGTCACCCTGGGGGACCGGGAGTCCGGTCCGCTGTGATCTCGGCGGCCGCGCGGGCCGCCGGGGGGATCAGGTGGCGAGCGTGGCGCTCGCGACGGCGATGCCGCTGATGACGACGCCCTGCTTGAAGCCGGACCAGAAGCCCGGGGCCTCCATGGCTTCCAGCTCCTGCATGCCGAGCTCCAGGTTCTCGGTGGCGATGTCCTGCTTCACGATGTCCTGCATGGGGTTCTCCTGTTTCCGTGGGTGTTTCTCTGGTGGGTGGAAGGCGTACCGCCGTGCGCGGTACGGGCTTCTCAGGTGGCGATGATGGCCGCGGAGGCGACGTACGAGCCGTAGCCCGCCGCGGAGGCGACGACGACACCGGCGCTGACGCCGATACCGGTCCACCAGCCCGGGGCCTCCATGGCCTCCAGCTCCTGCATGCCGAGCTCCAGGGCGGGGAAGGCGTCGGTCGCGAGGTTGTCCTGCATGGGTTGTTCTCCTTTTCCGTGGGTGTTTTCTCTGGTGGGTGGAAGGCGTACCGCCGTGCGCGGTACGGGCTTCTCAGGTGGCGATGATGGCCGCGGAGGCGACGTACGAGCCGTAGCCCGCCGCGGAGGCGACGACCACGCCGGCGCTGACGCCGATACCGGTCCACCAGCCCGGGGCCTCCATGGCCTCCAGCTCCTGCATGCCGAGCTCCAGGGCGGGGAAGGCGTCGATCGCGAGGTTGTCCTGCATGGGTCGTTCTCCTTTTCCGTGTGGGTCGATCAGGGCGTGCTCTGTGCGTGGGACGTGTGATCCCGTCCGCTCCTCGCGGCGGTGTGCTCGCGGGTGCGGAAGTCTTGGTGGTTCAGGCCGCGGCGGCGTCGGCCAGCAGGCCGTACACGTCGTCGGTGCGCAGGCCGCCGAGCATCGGCAGTCCGGCGCCCCAGGCGCGGACGGTGCGGTGCGCGATCTCGGCGAGCCGGTCGGGGCCCGCGTCGATGCCGCGGTGGATCCCCCAGGAGTCGGTGAGGGCTTCGATGCCCGCCGCCGGGTCCGCGGGGAGGTTTTCGGGGTCGGTGGCCCGCAGCCGGGACCACAGGCGGTGCAGCCGGCCGGCGGAGCCGAGCCGTGCCTCGCCGGCGGAGATCGCCCGCCACAGGTGCGGCAGGATCGCCGCGACCGCGGTCATCTTGCGCACTCCGAGGGCGGAGGACAGCTCGTTGGCGATGAGCCAGCCCTTGACCGCGTACAGGTCGCGGCCGAGGTGGGCCCATTCGGCGTGGCTGAGGCCGCTGAGCTTGGCGATCTCCAGCCGCAGCCGGTCGTCGGTGGGGCGGCCGGCGCGGCGCGCGTCGCGCACCTCGTGTCCCAGCAGCACCAGCCGTTCGGCGATGGTCTCCACCAGGGCGTCCTCGGTGGGCAGGTCCCCGTGGTCGCCGACGTACGGGCTGACCACGCGGTGGAGTGCTTCGAGGACTCCTTCGGCGACGAGTTCGTCGTCGAGGGTGGCGGTGGCGACCGGGTCGAGGACGGCTGCCCTGGGCCGCAGTGCGGTGCCCATCACCAGCCGTTTGCCGTGGCCGGGGTAGCCGAGGCAGGCGACTCCGCTGGACTCGGTGCCGGTGCCGACCGTGGTGGGTACGGCGACCAGCGGGAGTCCGCGCCGGGTGGTGTGGCCGAGGACCAGGAGTCCGCTGCGCTGCGGCACCGTGAGGCGGGCGTACGCGTCGGGGTTGGTCCGGATCAGGGCGGCCAGCTTGGCCTGGTCGAGGAGGGAGCCGCCGCCGATGCCGACGAGCAGTTCGGCGTCCGCGACCCGGCCGGCGAGCGCGGCGACGGAGTCCAGGTCGCCGGGGCCGGACAGTTCCAGCACCGTGGTCTCGTAGCGGTCCCCGGCGAGCAGGGCCCGTACCCGGCCGGTGACCGGGGCGGTGGCGACCGCGGCGTCCACGAGGACGGTGATCCGCCGCTCGGGGCGTCCGGTGAACCAGGCGCCCAGGCTGTCGCAGCCGATCAGCTGCTGTGCCGGGGCGTGCCAGCCGGCGCTCACGCCAGGGCCTCGGCCGCCGGGGCGGCGGTCCGCGCCAGGTGGAGGTCGAGTCCGGCGGTGACGGCGGCGAGGAGTTCGGTGAGTTCGGCGTCGGTGTAGGTGAGGGCGGGGAAGAGCTGGATGCCGTTCACCCCGGGGTGGACGATGGCGCCGGCGTCGCGGATGGCCCGGACCAGGGCGTGGACCTGGTCCTGCGGGAAGGGGGTGCCGTCCGGGTCGCACAGCCGGACCGAGCGGAAGCAGCCGAGGCCGGTGGTGGCGGCGATCCGGGGGTGGTGGGCGACGAGTGCGCCGAGTTCGGTGTCGAGGCGCTGCGCCAGGCGCCGGCCGAGGGCGACCGCGTCGAGGCGGCGCATCTCGTCGAGGGTGGCGGTGATGGTGGCGCAGGTGACGGGGGTGCCGGCCTGGGTCTCGCCGTGGGTGAGCATGGCGCCGGCGTCGGTGAAGGCCCGTGCCACCTGGCGGGAGGCGATGACGACGGCGGCGGCGCTGGTGCCGTTGGTGAGTCCCTTGGAGGAGACGAGCAGGTCGGGCTGTTCGGCCCACTGCTGGGAGGCGAAGAGGCTGCCGGTGCGGCCGAAGCCGGTGGCGACCTCGTCGGCGACCAGCAGGAATCCGTGTTCGCGGCGCAGCCGCAGCAGTTCGGCGAGGTACTCCTCGGTGAGGGGTACGGCTCCGCTGCCGAGGACGGGTTCGACGACGACGGCGGCGATCTGGGCGCCCTGGCGGGCCATGAGCGCGTTCAGCTCGGCCGGGTCGTTGGGGGCGACGTGGCGGACGAACCGCTGGTCGACGCCGTACAGCTGCTGGCCGAGGTCGTCGCCGGTGAGGGCGAAGCTGCCGAAGGTCAGGCCGTGGTAGCTGCCGCGCAGGCCGACGACGACCTTGCGGCGGGGTTCGTCGCGCAGGGCGTGGTAGTGCCGGGCGACCTTCATGACGAGGTCGTTGGCGGCGCCGCCGGAGGTGGAGAACAGCACCCGGCCGTAGTGGGCGGGGCCGGCCGCTTCGACGAGGGCCTCGGCGGCGCGGCGGGCGTGGGTGTTCTCGTAGCGGAAGACGGAGAGGTACGAGGCTTCGCGGAGGGCTTCGGCGGCGGCCGCGGCGATGGCCTCGTTGCCGTAGCCGATGTTGGTGTTCCACAGGCCGCTGGAGCCGTCGACGAGTTCACGGCCGTCGGCGAAGCGGACGCGTACGCCGTGCGCGGAGACGGCGCAGGTGTCGTCGCGGCCCTGGTCCTGGGGGGCGGTCAGGGACGGCCACAGCGGGTGGTGGCCGGGGGGCGTGGTGGTGGTGTCGTTCACGGGGTCACCTCCGTTTCGAGGAGTACGTCGTGGTGGCGCTCGCCGACGGCGGGCAGCGGGTGGCGGGAGCGGACGGAGAACCCGGCGGCGGCCAGTTCGGCCTCCAGGAGTTCGGCGGGCAGGACGCCGATGGTGGTGGTGCACACCTGGACGGGGCCTTCGTCGCCGGGTGCGCCGGGGCCGGCGGGGAAGAGGGTGACGGTGCGGCTGCCGGAGTCGGGCGTCCAGTGTTCGAAGAGGCGGTAGGCGCGTCCGCTGTCGGTCACGATCTCCATGTCGACCTCGGCGGGGCCCTCACCGGTGGCGGCCATGTCGACCGTCGAGAGCAGGAACCGGCCGCCGGGCTCCAGGTGTTCGCGGACGGCCCGGTAGAGGCCGGTGCGGCCCTCGGCGTCGAGCAGGGAGATGGTGGTGGTGCCCAGCACGATCGCGCCGAAGCGGCGGCCGAGGTCAAAGGCGCTCATGTCGGCCCGGACGGGCAGGCAGCGTGCGCGCAGTGCGGGCGGGGCGGCGGCGAGGCGCTGGTCGAGCAGCTCCAGCATGTAGGAGGAGAGTTCGAGGGCGGTGACCTGGCGGCCCAGGGCGAGCAGGGGCAGGGTGAGGCGTCCGGAGCCGGCGGCCAGGTCGAGGACGTCGCCGGGGATGCGGCGGACGAGGGCGAGCAGCTCGCGCACCTCGTGGGTGCCGGTGCCGGCGAGGTCGTGGTAGACGGTCGCGCCGACGGCGTCGTACAGGTCGCACAGGACGGCCCGGTCGCCGAGGGAGGCGAGGAGCTCGCCGGCGCGTCCGGGGACGTCGGCGGAGGTGGGGACGCGGTGGCCCGCGTCGGACATCGGCTTGGTGATCGTCATCGTCGTCATGGCGGTCAGTGCCCCGCCGTCACGAGCCGGGCGGACCGCAGGGTGACCCCGGCGTCCTCGAAGTAGGCGGCGACCTGCTCCAGGGCCGCCCGGTCGGCGTAGGAGGCGCCCGCCTCCACCGAACCGGCGACGAGGAGCACCTCGGCGAGGCCGGCGGCGACCGGGTCGAGGCCGAAGGTGCGCCCGCTCGCCGGGTCGTGGACGAAGGCGTCCTCGCCGGACCACAGCAGCAGCGGCAGCCGTGCGTCGGTGGTGTCCGCGGCGGCGTCGGCGGGGACGGAGGCCGCGGCGGCGTTCAGCCGGCCGCCGAACCCGGAGACCCGTACGTCGGCGGCCAGGCCGCGGGCCCGCAGGTCGCGGACGGCGGAGACGGCGGCGAGGTAGCGGGCCAGCCAGGGGCGTTCCGCGGCCGGTCCGCCGTCGGTGCCGGCGGCGGCGTCGAGGAGCCAGCGGGTGTCGAGCTGCTCCAGGGTGTCCTCGCCCAGGACGCCGAGCCGGGCGCCGCCGGGGGCGGTGGACAGGACGCCGTCCTGGTCGGCGTAGAGGCGGCAGCGGGGGCCGTCGCCGGCCGGGCCCGCGCCGAGTGCGGGCAGGTCGGCGAGCTGGATGACGGGGTTGGTGAGGAAGTCGGGGAAGGCGCCGGTCTGCCGGGCCTGGTCGGCGTCGGCGAGGTAGGCGTCGAGGTCCATGTCGTCGGCGACGCGGATCAGCGTCGGACCGACCACGGACATGTAGGCGCTGACGCCGTAGTTCTGGATCTGGAGGTAGAAGTCCGTGCCGAGGGCGCATTCCAGGCCGGGTTCGCTCAGCGAACCCTCGTAGCCGGCGACGACGGGGCCGTCCGGAATTCCCGCGTCCGGGGTGTGGCCGGGGGCGAACACCACCGAGTGCGGTCCTACGAGGTCGGAGCCGAGCAGCGTGGAAAGGTGGTCCGGATTCTCCAGGACGACCGTCGCGGAGCCCGTCGCGGAAAGCTCCGCCCCCGGCTTTCCGGTACCCCAGAGCATCAGATGCCGTTTGATTCCCGCCATGACTCCCCCTTCAAGGAATGCGAAGCAATGTGAAGCGATGTGCAGTGGTGTGAAGCGATGTGCAGTGGTGTGAAGTGATTCGGGGCACGCCGGGCCGGGGCCCGGCCGTGCTGCGGCCGGACCCGGAGATTCCGGGGTCAGGCCAGGGCGGACAGAATCGTCCTGAGTTCTTCGGAGGCCGCCTGCGGGCCGTAGCAATTGGCCACGCCGGTGACGTTCAGGACGACTTCGTCGACGCCCGCCTCCTCGTACTCCTTCAGCTGGGCGAGGAGTTCCGTGGTGTCGCCGCTGAGGAATCCGCGCCCTTCGACGAGGGCGCGCGCGTCCAGCTCCCGGTCCGTGCCGGTGATGCCGATCCCGGACTTGCGCAGCATGTCGACGTAGTGCGGCAGTCCCAGGTGCGCGGAGTTGCTGGCCAGCGCGATCTCGCCGGCCGTGCGGTCCTTCCTGGCGAGCGCCAGCGGCACCATCGCCGTCAGCCTGGGCACCGGCCGGCCGGCCTTGGCCGCGCCCTCGCGCAGCGCCGGCAGGACGGTGTCCCGCAGGTAGGCGGCCGGGGTCAGCCAGGTGATCGCCACGTCGGCGACCTCTCCGGCGAGCCGGGCCATGGCGGGCCGCAGCACGCCCAGGCCGATCTCCACCGGAGCGGAGGGGAAGGGCGCGAGCTGCGCGTCACAGGTGACGTAGTCGCCGTCGATCGTGACGTGTTCCCCGGCCAGCAGGCCGCGCACGGCCGTCAGGTACTCGCGGGCCGCGGTCAGGGGACTGCGGTACGGGGCCCCGCGCAGGGCCTGCTGAAGGGAGGGCGCCCCGGGGCCGAAGCCGGCGGTGACCGGCTGCCCGGTGGCCAGGGCCAGCGAGCGGGCCTGGAGGGCGGCCTCGTAGGGGTGGCGCAGCGGCATGAGCGTGACGCCCAGGCCGGTGGGGACCCGGAAGCCGGCTCCCGCGGCGTGGACGAACCCGTGGTGGGGTTCGACCATCAGGGACTGTCCCTGCCAGAGCCGGTGCGCCCGGGTCCAGTGGACGAGGCCGGCGTAGGGGAGGATCTGTTCGGGCCGGGTCGGCAGGAACGGTATGAGTACCGAGTGGGTGGTCATGGTGTGGCTCCCTTCTTCCTTCCTCGTCTTCTGTTCCGTGGCCGGGGTGTGTCCCGCCGTTAAATCCAGTCGAACGTTTCGCGCCGGTCGACGGGGAGCTTCACCTTGGGTGCGCACTTCGTGATGTCGAGGTCGTCGAGTTCCACGACGGAGAGGAAGCAGCGGGCCCTGTCGGCCGCCTGACCGGACGCGGTGAGCTGGTCCTGGGCCGGCGGGTGGATGAAAGGCCCGGAGAAGGTCAGTCCGGCCGCGACCGCGAATCCCGCGGCGAGCGAGGCGATTCGGATGCGTCCGCCGAGCTGGTTCTTCTTCATCGTTTCCCCCTGTGTGGATCGCCGTTGTTCCGACATGGAGAAGACTGCCGTTCGGTGGACCGGCTTTCGAGCGTTTCCGGACGCAGCTTCCTGCGTCGGTGCGTGCAACAAGCTGCACGACGAGCTGCGCGGACGCGGGAACCAAGAGCGGTAGGAACGCTTCCGTTACCCATGGTCAGCCGGTGTCCGCGTTCGTATGATCAGCCCACCGTGCTGACCACACGGGGCACCATCACAAGGGGGAACCATGCGCGCCGGAAGCCTCATCCACTTGGGGATGTCAGCCGAGGACGAAGACCTGTACAGATGCCTGCTCCGCCTCACGGAGGGCACGCCCCCCGTACTGGCGGAGCACCTCGGGGCGCCGCTGGACGAGGTGGAGGAGTGGCTGGCCCGGCTGGAGGCGATGGAGCTGACCTCCCTGGCCGACAACGGCAGCATCCGGCCGGCCCCGCCCGCGATTGCCGTGCAGCGGCTGATCGACCTGCGGCTGCGGGAACTCCAGGAGGAGCTGCGGCGGGTGGCCGCCGAGCAGCGGGTGGTGGAGTCGCTGCTGGCGGAACGGGACGCGGTACGCCCGGCCGTGCGCGAGGCGTCGCAGCGGCCGCCCATCGAGCGGGTGGAGGGCACGCCCAACGTCCGGGCGGTGATCGACGAGCTGACCTTCTTCACCCGGGAGGAGGGGCTGACCACGCAGCCGCACGGGGCGCTGAGCGCGGCCAGCATCGAGGCGTCCCGGCCGCTGGACGCCCGGATCCTGCGGCGGGGCATCAAGATGCGGACGATCATGCGCCCGGCGGCGGTGGAGGACGCGCCGACGCTGGCCTACCTCCAGGAGATCTCGGCGATGGGGGCGGACATCCGGATCTCGGACAAGCCGCTGGAGCGGATGCTGGTCTTCGACCGGGCGGCTGCCCTGACGCCGATCGACCCGCAGAACCCGCGGCTGGGGGCCCTGGTGATCCGCGAGACGGGCCTCGTCGCCAACCTGGTGTCGCTGTTCGAGCGGATGTGGTCGGACTCGGTGCCGCTGGCGGAGGCCGTCGCGGCCCGGCAGGGCCCCGAGGGCGGGCTGAGCGAGATCGAGCGCAAGGTGCTGGCCACCATGTACCAGGCGGAGAAGGACGAGACGGGGGCCCGCGAGGTCGGCGTGTCGGTCCGGACGTACCGCAAGTACGTGGCGGACCTGATGCAGCGCCTCGGAGCGACGAACCGCTTCCAGGCGGCCCTCCTGGCCCGCGACCACGGCTGGATCTGAGCCCCCGGCCCGGACCCGGCCGCGTACCTCTTAGCCTGGGCGGCATGACGAACGACGGCAGCAGCGACGAGTTCCACGAGGTCCTGCACTCCCTGCGGGTGTGGGACGTCCCGCTTCCCGGCTTCGACCCGGCGGACGCCCCCGGCACGCCGGTGGAGCTGTTCCGGGAGTGGTTCGTGCACGCCGCGCGGGCGGGGCAGGCGGAGCCGCACACGATGGGGCTGGCGACGGTGGACTCAGGGGGGCGGCCCGACGTGCGCGTGCTGATGCTGCACGACGCCGACGAGCGGGGCTGGCACTTCGCCTCGCACTCCACGAGCGCCAAGGGCCGCCAGCTGGCCGGCCGGGCCGACGCGGCACTGGTCTTCTACTGGCCGGCGGTGGCCCGGCAGGTGCGGGTCCGGGGCCGGGTCGTGGCGTGCGGGGCCGCGGAGAGCCGGGCGGACCTGGCGGTGCGCTCGCGCGGGGCGCTGGCGGCCGCGCTGACCGGCCGGCAGAGCGAGGTGCTGGGCTCCGCCGAGGAGCTGGCGCGGGCCTCGGCGGCGGCGTGGGAGCGGGCGGGGTCCGAGCCGGACGCGCCGGCGCCGACCTGGACCCGGTACGTACTGGAGCCCGCCGAGGCGGAGTTCTTCCAGGGCGACGCCGCGCGCCGACACGTCCGCCTGCGCTACCGCCGGGCCGACGGGGGTGACGGCTGGGTCCGGGAGCTGCTCTGGCCCTGAGCCGCGTACCGGGGCGGACGCGCCCCGGGCCGGGTTCGTGTCGGGTGGAGGTGTGGGGGGGGGTTGGGGCGTATGGGAACGCTGGTCGCGTCGGACGTCGTCGGGGCGCGCGAGGACAGGTTCGACTGGTTCTGCGAGACCGTGTCGAGCCACGTGATGCCCGTCCTGCTCAGCAGCCGGCACACGGCCGACTTCCGGGCGGACATCACGGAGGTGGACCTCGGCGCGGTGCGCCTGTCCGCCATGACCTGCTCACCGGTGCGTTCGCGCCGCACCATGACCCACGTCCGGCAGGGCGATCCCGAGCACCTCCAGCTGGCGCTCCTGACCCGGGGCGCCCTCCGCATCTCCCAGCGGGGCAACGAGTCGGTGGTCTCGGGCGGACTCGTGCTCACCGACACCTCACGGCCGAGCGAGGCGGCCTGCGCGGACGAGACGCTCACGTCGGTGGTGCTGCAGATCCCCCGGCAGGCCCTGCCGCTCGGCGCGGACCGCCTCGACGGCCTCCTCGCACGGAACCTGCCCGCGGACAGCGGTTCCGGAGCGGTCGTCGCCGACTTCATGAGGTCGCTGCTCGCGCGCGCCCCGCACTGCCGTCCGGAGGAGCTGCGCGGGCTGGGGGCCGTCACCCTCGACCTGGCCACCGCGTTCCTCGCGGGGCAGCTCGGGGAACCCGGCGCGACGCCCGCCGAGGCCCGTGCGCGGGAGACGCTCCAGCGGATCCACCGCTTCATCGAGCACAACCTCGGCGACCCGGACCTGACCCCGCGCCTGATCGCGGACCGGCACAACATGTCGCTGCGGGGACTGCACGCCCTCTTCGCCGGCCAGCCCCTGACCCTCGCGGCGCACATCCGCCGGTCCCGGCTGGAACGCGCCCGCACCGACCTCGCCCGCGCGGAGCTCGGCGGCCATCCCGTCCAGGCGATAGCGGCTCGCTGGGGTTTCACCAGCGCCACGGGATTCAGCCGGGCGTTCCGCGAGGTGTACGGACTCACGCCGACCGAGCACCGTGCGCTCTCGCTGGGCGCCGCACCGCACGCAGAGCACAGGAACCCGGCACGCCACGCACACCAACTCGTGCCGCCCGCGCCTAGATTCACCTGCGGATGACGGCCGCGGGACCCCTGCCCGAATCGGGGGTCCGGCGGCTGCTCATCGTCCGAGCACCATCGACGACGAGGTCACCAAGGGGAGACATCTCATGTCCGGGAAGTTCGGCAAGTTCGGCAAGTCCAGCACGTTCGGCAAGGCCGCGGCCGTGGCCGCCGCGGCGACGGCGGTCGTCACGCTCGCGGGCACGCCCGCCGGCGCGGCAGCCGACGCGTACAACACCCGGAGCGTGTGGGTGGACGGCGTGCCCATGGACAGCGACGCGCCCGCCTGCACCACCAGGAGCATCTACCTGGCGTCCGGCACCTACACGTGGAGGCAGACGCTCGACGGGATCCAGTGGCCGACCCGTGACCTCTACCTGGCCTCGGGCACGTACACCTGGACGGACTGCCTCACCCCCAGGTCGGGCGGCGCCGGCGGCAACGGCTACTACAAGCAGTCGTCCAGCCTGTCCAAGCCCGGTTCGGAGACCGCGTACCTCGTCGACCCGCACGAGCAGAGGCTGGAGCAGGGCACCTACGTCTTCGGCTCGGTGCTCGACCCGCACTTCTGACCGGTCCCCGCCAGGGGCGGTTCAGTCCGCGTCCGGCCGGAACACCGGCACCCACACCCCCTGCGCCGTCTCGCGGAAGGCGGCGCACAGGGGCATGCCGATGCGGAGGTCCCCGTACGGGCAGCCGACGACCTCGGTCATCATCCGGGGCCCCTCCGCGAGGTCGACGACGGCCGCCGCGTAGGGGACGCGGGTGCCGAAGGGCGGGAGGTCGTTGCGGTGGACGACGGACCAGGTGTAGAGGGTGGCGCGGCCGCTCGCCTCCTCCCAGGTGACGCGGTCCTCCCCGGCCCAGCAGGAGGGGCAGAACTCGCGCGGGTAGTGGTGGGCGCGCCCGCAGTCGGCGCAGCGGCGCAGCAGCAGCCGGCCCCCGGCCGCCGCGTCCCAGTAGGGGCGGGTGAACTCGTCCGTCTCGGGGAGGTCGTACCGTGCGGCGCTCACGGGAACAGTCCGATCGCCGCGTCGAGGGACCAGGTCTGCCAGGACATCGCGAACAGGGCGACCGCCGAGATGAGGGCCATCATCGAGTTCTGGCCCTGCTCGGCCCAGTCGTGGATCATCAGGACCAGGTAGAGCAGGTTGAGCAGCAGGCCGGCGGCGAGGGCGACGGGGGTCAGGAAGCCGAGTACGAGGCCGAGGCCCAGGGCGAGTTCGGCGTAGACGACGACGTACGCCATCAGCCGCGGGCGGGGCTTGACGACCTTCTCGAAGCCGCCCTTGACGAAGCCCCAGCGGTGCTTGCCCGCGACGTCGGCGGCCCAGGCGATGCCGGTGCCGCGTTCGAACCAGCCCTTTTTGTCCTTGTGCCGCCAGCTCTCCAGCCACCACAGGCCGAGGCCTATCCGCAGCACGGCGAGCCACTCGGCGCCGGTGAGCCAGATGGTCTGCACGGTTCGCCCCTCCACCCACTCGATCTGACGGTACGTCAGTTCAGCGGATCGGCGGCGATCCCGCAAGGGGCCGGACGCGACGGGACCGGGGGCGGGGCGGCCTGACTCAGGGGGTCGAGAACAGGCGGCCGTAGCCCGTGATCCCGTCCACCGGCTCGCCCGCCGCGCGCAGGGCGGCCCACAGCAGCACCTGGTTCGCGGTCAGCACCGGCCGCTCCAGCTCCGCCTCCAGGGCCTCGATCACCCCGACCGCCCGGAAGCCGTTGCCGCCGACGACCACCGCCTGCGCCGCGTCGGGGACCTGCTCCAGCACCCAGCCGTACAGGGCCTCCGGCCGGATCAGCGCCTGCCCGCTGGGCAGCCCGCACGGAGCCGCGTACGGGACCTCGAACCCGGCCTCCTCGTAGTAGCCCCGCCCCAGATCGCTCAGGGTGGCGTCGAACCACGGCGGATCGACCAGCGCGAGCCGCGCGACCCCGAGCGCGCGCAGCGCCCCGACGGCGGCGGCGCAGGTGGCGACCACGGGCAGGCCGCCGGCCCGCTCGGTCAGCCGCTCCAGCATGTACGCCTCCCCGCGCGCGCCGATCACGTACGCGGAGCTGGTGAAGGCGTACGCGATGGCCGCCACCGGCGCGGCGGCCAGCAGCTCGGCCGCATCGTCCACGTGCGGCGGCTCCGCGAAGGCCCGGACGGGGGCGAGCGGCACGGTCAGGCCCATCTCGCCGCCCGGCCCCATCGCGGCGAACGGCACCCGGGCGGCATGCAGGCCCACGCCCGCCGGGGCCATGGCGCGCAGCTCCGACTCGGGGCCGACGTCGGCGTGGGGGGTGAGGACTCCGAGGCGGACGCGCACGTCCCACCCGTCGGGCTGCCACATCGCGCACGCACTCCTCTCGGGGGCCGGACATCGGGACCGTATGTCCCACTTTGACACCACCCGTGCCGCACGGGCGGCGGGCCGCGCCGGTGCGGTCCGCCGCCCGTGATCGATCCGCAATCGATTCCCTCCTCGTCCGAGACCCATCAACGCCCTGTGTCGATACGCTCACTGGCCATGCCCGAGCCCGACCTGACCTCCACCGAGCCCCGCCCCGTGTACGTGATCGGCGCCGGCCCCGGCGGGCTCGCCGCCGCCGCCGCGCTGCGCGCCCGCGGGGTGCGCGCGGTGGTCGTCGAGCGGAGCGGCGCGGTCGGCGCGTCGTGGCGCGGCCACTACGACCGGCTGCGGCTGCACACCACCCGGCGGCTGTCGGGCCTGCCCGGGCTGGCGATCCCGCGCCGCTTCGGGCGCTGGGTCGCGCGGGCGGACGTGGTCCGGTACCTGGAGAAGTACGCCGAGTTCCACGAGCTGGAGCTGGTGACCGGGGTCGAGGTGACCCGGATCGAGCGCGCCGCCGACGGGGAGGGCTGGACCCTGCACGCCTCGGGCGGGCGGCTGCTCGCGGCCCGCGCGGTGGTGGTGGCGACCGGCTACAACCACACCCCGGCACTGCCCGACTGGCCGGGCCGCGACGGGTACACCGGGCAGCTGCTGCACGCCCGCGACTACCGCAACCCGGCCCCGTACGCCGGGCAGGACGTGCTCGTCGTCGGCGTCGGCAACACCGGCGCGGAGATAGCCGCCGACCTCGCCGAGGGCGGTGCCGCGCGGGTGCGGCTCGCCGTGCGCACCGTCCCGCACCTCGTGCGCCGCTCCACCCTGGGCTGGCCGGCGCAGCGGACGGGGATCCTGGTGCGCAGGCTGCCGGTGCGGCTCGTGGACCGGCTGGGGGCGCTCGCCGCCAAGGCCGTCCCCGACCTGACGGCGTACGGTCTGCCGCGCCCGGCCTCGGGCCTGTACAGCAGGGTCCTGGAGGGGGCGGTGCCGGTGCAGGACGTCGGCCTGATCAAGGCCGTGCGCGGGGGCCGGGTGGAGCCGGTGGCCGCCGTGACCGGCTTCGACGGCGACGAGGTGGTACTGGCCGACGGTACGCGGATCACCCCGGACGCGGTGGTGGCGGCGACGGGGTACCGGCGCGGGCTGGAGGGGCTGGTGGGCCACCTGGACGTGCTGGACGAGCGGGGCCGGCCCATCGCGCACGGCCCCCGCGCGCCGCGCAACGCGCCGGGGCTGCACTTCACCGGGTACACGAACCCGATCAGCGGGATGCTCCGCGAGCTGTCCATCGACGCGGTGCGCATAGCGAAGGCACTCTCGCGCGGCTAGGCCGTGTCTTTCGGATCTTGCCGGTTAAGCCCGCGTCTCCCCCAGCTACCGCTGGGAGGGGCCCCCAGGTGCCGTGCATCGGCGCGTTGGCGGGGCGCCCTTGTACTGGACGTACTCGGGTGCTCCGCCAACGCGGCGAGGTGCGGCACCGGGCGGCGCGGGTCTGGGGGCACCTCCCAGCGGTAGCTGGGGGAGCAAGATCCGGAAGACACGGCCTAGCCGTGGGCCCGGGCGGCCCGGAGGGCCGAAATCACCTCTGTACCGGAGCGGACGGTTCTGCCACCGTTCAAGCACACCACCTCCACCACCTTTCCTGCGCATCCCTGTTCCTGACGGCGTGTCAGTTCAGTAATCTGACTAGGCGTCAGCTATGGACTCTCGAGCAGGGCGGGCGAAGCGATGCTTGGATCTACTCACGGCACCCTCACCACCGACTTCCGCGCACGCGTCGAGGCCTGCGGGGAGACCCCCAGGACGGCCGTCCACTCCACGGCGACACCCGAGGAGCCGGACGCCCTGGACGTCAGCGGACGTCCCCTGCACGCCGACGTGCCCGACCTGGACCGGTTCTTCCGGCCCGAGTCCGTGGCGGTCGTCGGCGCCTCCGACGCCGAGGGCAGGCCCAACACCGGCATCACCCGGCAGCTCATCGCCTGGGCCGAGCGCGTCGGCGCCCGCGTCCACCCCGTGCACCCGACCCGCACCGCCGTCTTCGGGCTGCCCTGCCGCGCCACCGTGGCCGAGCTGCCCGAACAGGTCGACCTCGCGGTGCTCCTCGTCGCGGACCCGATCCCGGTCATCGAGGAACTGGCCGACACCAAGGTGAAGTTCGCCGTCGCCTTCGCCTCCGGCTTCGCCGAGACCGGCGACGCGGGCGCCGCCGCACAGGCCCGCCTGGCCGCCGCCGTACGCCGCTCCGGGCTGCGGCTGCTCGGCCCCAACACCAACCTCAACGCCTTCCAGGAGTTCCGCGAGGACCTCGACGGCCCCGCCATCGCCCTCATCACCCAGTCCGGGCACCAGGGCCGGCCCGTCTACACCCTCCAGGAGCTGGGCATCCGCCTCTCCCACTGGGCGCCGACCGGCAACGAGGCCGACCTGGAGACCTCCGACTTCATCTCCTACTTCGCCGAACGGCCCGAGGTCGGCGCCATCGCCTGCTACGTCGAAGGCCTCAAGGACGGCCGTGCCTTCCTCCTCGCCGCCGACCGCGCCGCCCGCAACAAGGTCCCCGTCGTCGCCGTGAAGGTCGGCCGCACCGAGACCGGCGCCCGCATGGCCGCCTCCCACACGGGCAAGCTCACCGGGGCCGACACGGTCGTGGACGCCGCCATGCGGCAGTTCGGGGTCATCCGGGTCGACGGGCTGGACGAGCTCCAGGACACCGCCGCCCTCCTGGCCCGGGCCCGCCCGCCACGGGCCGACGGGGTCGTCGTGTACTCCATCTCCGGCGGCACCGGCGCCCACTTCTCCGACCTGGCCACCGAGGCCGGGCTGACCCTCCCCACCCTCTCGGACGCCAAGCAGGCCGAACTCCACCAGTGGATCCCCTCCTACCTCAACGTGGCCAACCCCGTCGACAACGGCGGCCACCCGGTGGGCGACTGGCGCGGCCGCAAGATCATCGACGCGATCCTCGCCGACCCGTCCGTGGGCGTCCTCATCTGTCCGATCACCGGCCCCTTCCCCCCGATGAGCGACAGGCTCGCGCAGGACCTGGTCGACGCCGCCGAAGCCACCGACAAGCTGGTCTGCGTCATCTGGGGCTCCCCCGTCGGCACCGAGGAGGCCTACCGCACCACCCTGCTCGGCTCCTCCCGCGTCGCCACCTTCCGCACCTTCGGCAACTGCATCACCGCCGTCCGCGCCTACCTCGAACACCACCGCTTCACGGCCTCCTACCGCTCCCCCTTCGCCGACGCCCCCCGCACCCCGTCGCCCTCCCACCGCAAGGCGCAGGCCCTGATGCGGCCCGGCCAGCAGCTCAGCGAACACGCCGCCAAGCAGCTGCTGCGCGCGTACGGGATCCGCGTCCCGCGCGAGCAGCTGGTGACCAGCGCGGCGGCCGCGGTCCGCGCGGCGGGGCTCGTCGGGTACCCGGTGGTCATGAAGGCCTCGGGCCCCCAGCTGGCCCACAAGACGGAACTCGGCCTGGTCAAGGTCGGCCTCACCTCCGCCAGCCAGATCCGCGACGCGTACCGCGAGCTGACGGACACGGCCCGCTACGAGAACGTCCCGCTGGACGGGATCCTGGTCTGCCAGATGATCGAACGCGGCGTCGAGATGGTCGTCGGCGTCACCCAGGACCCCCTCTTCGGCCCCACCGTCACCGTCGGCCTCGGCGGCGTCCTGGTGGAGGTCCTGCGGGACGCGGCCGTCCGCGTACCCCCCTTCGGGGAGGACCAGGCCCGCACGATGCTCCGCGAACTGCGCGGGCACGCGCTCCTGGACGGCGTACGGGGTGCACCGCCGGCGGACGTGGACGCGCTGGTGGAGGTCGTCCTGCGGGTCCAGCGGATGGCGCTGGAACTGGGCGACGACCTCGCGGAACTGGACATCAACCCCCTGATGGTCCTGCCCCGCGGGCAGGGCGCGGTGGCGCTGGACGCGCTGGCGGTCTGCCTTTGACGCCGCCGCCGCCCTTCCGACGCGCCGCTCGCGCGGGGCGGGGCCGGTGCCCGTGCCCGTGGCCGGGGCCGGTGGGTCGGGTGCGGGTGGGCGGGCCGCTGCGCGGGGCGAGGTCCCCTACCCGCCCTTCCCCCGTTCCCAGAGGCTCCGCCCCTGACCCCGCGCCTCAAACGCCGGCGGGGCTGGAAGTACGGCGCTCCGCGCCCGGTGCGCTCAAACGCCGCGCGGGCTGGATGTATCCAGCCCCGCCGGCGTTTGAGGCGCGGGGGTCCGGGGGCGAAGCCCCCAGGGGGCCGGGGCGCAGCCCCGGGCTCTTCCAGCCCCGCCGGCGTTTGAGGCGCGGGTCCGGGCGGAGCCCGGGGAACGGGCGAAGGGTGGGGCGGGGAGCAGCCCCGCAGGGCCCACGCCCCGCACGGCACGCCGGCCCGCGCAACGAGCCACCCGCCCCGGCCCCCGGCCCGCCCAGGGCAACGGCGGTACCCACCCCGAACAGGAGCGCACCCGTGGACGAGATCCTGCACCGCACCGACGCCGGCGTCAGCTGGATCACCCTCAACCGGCCCGACGCCATGAACGCCCTCACCCGGGAGCAGCGCGAGCGCGTCATCGCGCTGCTCGACGCCGCCTCCGGCGACCCCGGCGTACGGGCCGTCGTCATCACCGCCACCGGCAAGGGGTTCTGCGCCGGCGCCGACCTCCGCAGCGGCAGCGCCAACGCCAGCGGCGAGCGCGTCGCCGGCGACGTCGCCCGCATGATCCGGCTCGGCGCGCAGCGCCTGATCACCGCGGTCCTGGACTGCGAGAAGCCCGTCATCGCCGCCGTCAACGGCACCGCCGCCGGCATCGGCGCGCACCTCGCCCTCGCCTGCGACCTCGTCATCGCCGCCGACACCGCCCGCTTCGTCGAGGTGTTCGTCCGCCGCGGCCTCGTCCCCGACGGTGCCGGCGCCTACCTCCTGCCCCGCCTGATCGGCCCGCAGAAGGCCAAGGAGCTGATGTTCTTCGGCGACGCCGTCCCCGCCGCGGAGGCGGCCCGGCTCGGGCTGGTCAACAAGGTGGTCCCCGCCGACGGTCTGGAGGCCGCCGCCCGCGAGTGGGCCGAGCGGCTCGCGCAGGGCCCCACCCGTGCCCTGGCGCTCACGAAGCAGCTGGTCAACGCCTCCCTGGACGGGGACAGGGCGCACGCGCTGGCCGCCGAGGCCACCGCCCAGGAGATCAACATGACCACCGCCGACGCGAAGGAGGGCGTGGCGAGCTTCGTGGAGCGCCGCACCCCGAAGTACCTCGGCCGTTGAGGCCTGCCCGGGGGGCCTGGCTCCGAATGACTGAAATCGATCACCCATGAGGCAGCAGTGATCAACTGACCGAACCCCCGACGCCCGATTCATGTGAATAGCTGACCGCATGGGTCCTACCTGGCGAACCCGGCGAGCCCGGCGAATCAACCTGTGCGCGGCCACCGCGGCTACCGCGGCCACCGCGTTCCTGTGCGGCGCGGCGCCCGCCGCGGCCGCGGACACCCCGGCAGACCTGGCCGTCACCGCCACCCTCCGCCCGCAGCAGGGCACGCGGGCCACCGAGGCGTACGACTACCTCGTGACGGTGACCAACCACGGCCCCTCCGCCGCCCGGCAGGTCACCGTCACCGACCGCCTCCCCGCCGCCCTGGAGTTCCTGGCCTCCCGCGACGGCTGCACCGGCACGGCGACCGGCCGGACCGTGGTCTGCGGCCCCCTCCCCACCCTCGCAGTCGGCGCCTCCCACACCTGGGTGATCACGGTCCGGCTGGCGCCCGGCTACCGCGGCGAGGGCGGGGACATCGTCAACGAGGCCTTCGTCGACGCCGCCACCAAGGACCCCCGCCCCGCGAACAACGCGACCTCGCTGACCGGGCTCGTCCTCCCGCCCAGCGCCCTCCTGGCGGACCTCTCCCTGACCAAGACGGCCGTACTCGCCCAGGGCCGCGAGGACGTACGGCCGGGCGAGAAGTTCACGTACCTGATCTCGGTGCACAACGCGGGCCCCGCGACCGCCCGCCAGGTCGCGGTCACCGACCGCCTCCCGGACTCCCTGGCCCTGCTGTCCTCCCCCGACGACTGCGCGTCCGCCCCCGGTGAGGAGCCCCTCGTCCGGTGCCCCGCGCTCGACCGGCTCCCGGCCGGGGCCACGGCGGAGTTCCGCCTCACCGTGCGCGCCCTGACCGGGGAGGAGGACCGGGCCAATCCCCCCGGCCGCCGTTGCACCCCGATCGAGAACACCGCCCGCGTCACCTCCGCCGTACGCGACCCGGACCCGTCCGACAACGCCAACGCCCCGGGCACGACCGGCCCGGCCGGCGGCCGCCTCTGCCTGGTGCACGACACCCGGCCCGGGCACGACGACCACGACCACGGCAACGGCAACGGCAACGGCAACGGCAACGGCAACGAGCACGGCACCCCCGGGAAACCCGACCCCCACGAGGCCGAGGACCACCCCGACCAAGGCCGGCCCGGCCGGCAGCCGCACGCCGACGCCCCCGACCCCGCCGACCCCGCCGAACTCGCCGAGTGCGGCACCCGCCTCCCCCGGTGGCTCTCCTGGGCCTCCGCCGCCCTCCTCGCCTGCGGCACCGCCCTCCGCGTCGCCGCCCGGCGCCGCCGATGAGGACCGCGGCCCGGTGGTTCAGGGCCGCCCTCCCCCTGCTGTGCGCGGCCGCGCTCCTGACGCCCGCCGCCGCGGACGCCGAGGCCGAAGCCGCGCAGCGCCCCCGCGCGGCCCTGGCCTTCCCCGTGAACGAGACCTTCGACAGCTCCACCAACCTCGGCACGGCCAGCGGCAACGCCTCCTACCCGGCCGGCGGCGGCTGGCTGCGGCTGACGTCCGCGAGCAGCAGCCAGGCCGGCACCTGGAAGATGAGGGACACCTTCTCCACCACCCTCGGCGTCGTCGCCGAGTTCCGCTACGCCACCTACGGCGGCACCGCCTTCGAGGGCAAGCGCGGCGACGGCCTGTCCTTCTACCTCACCGACGGCACCGCCGCCGACGGCACCGGCCCCTCCGGCGGCAGCCTCGGCTACGCCTGCTCGGGCGTGGCCAACCGCTGCACCGCCTCCGGCGTGCCGGGCGCGTACCTGGGGATCGGCCTCGACGAGTTCGGCAACTTCTCCTCCGGCTCCGTCGGCAACGGCGGCCCCGGCGCCCAGCCCAACAAGATCGTGGTGCGCGGCGGCGGCAGCGGCACCACCGGCTACCGCTACGCCACCGCCGCCGACGGCCCCGGCTCGACCGTCGAGACGGGGAGCCGGGCCAAGGAGCGCCGCGTACGCGTCTCCCTGCTGCCGGGCGGCGGCAAGCTGCTGCTGTCGGTGTGGTCGGACAGCGGCCCGGACACCGCCCTCACCCAGCTGATCACCGACTACGACGTCACCTCGATCACCAGCCAGCCGTCGCTCCCCGCCTCCCTCAAGGTGGGCTTCTCGGCCGGCACCGGCGGCGCGACGAACATCCACGAGATCGACGACCTGACGATCAACGTGCCGGCCGACCTGAAGGTGGTGAAGTCGACCGGCCAGTCGACCGTCGCCGCCGGCGCCCCGGTGACGTACACGGTCACCGTCTCCAACAGCCAGGCCAACGACGTGACGGGCGCCGTCGTACGCGACACCGTGCCCGGTCTCACCGACGTCACCTGGACCTGCAAGGCCGGTACGGGCGGCACCTGCGGCGCCTCCTCCGGCAGCGGCAGCACGCTCGACACGAAGGCCGACCTGAAACGCGGCGGCTCCGTCACCTACACGATCACCGGCAACGCCCCCGCGCAGCCGACCTCCCTCGCCAACACGGCGACGGTGACGGCCCCGGCCGACCGTACGGACACCAACCCGGCCGACAACACCTCCACCGCGCCGGACGTGACCGTCACGGCCCGCGCCGACCTGGCCGCCGAGAAGGAGGGCCTCGGGGCCGGGCCGGTGGCCCCGGGCGAGGAGTTCGAGTACCGGATCACCGCACGCAACCTCGGCCCCTCCCACACCCCGACGGTGCTGATGTCCGACACCCTGCCGGACCCGCTGCGGTTCGTGTCCTCGGCCAGCAACTGCACGGCGGCCGGGCAGCGGCTCTCCTGCCCGGCCCGGGGGCCCGTGAACGCCGGTGCGAGCGCCTCCTGGACGGTACGCGTCCGGCTGGACCCGGCGTACACGGGCGACGGCGTCGACCTGGGCAACGTGGCGTCCGTCCGGCACGGGATCCCCGACCCCCGGCCGGAGAACAACACGAGCGCGGCGGCCGGCCCGCCCGGCGGGCTCGCCCCGCCGCGGGCCGACCTGTCGCTGGCCAAGGCGGCGCAGGACCGTACGCCGGTCGCGCCCGGGGAGACCTTCACGTACACGGTGACCGTGCGCAACGCGGGCCCGTCGGTGGCCCGGCGGGTGCGGGTCACCGATCCGCTGCCGACGGGCCTGGCGTTCGTCTCCGGAGGCGACGGCTGCACCGCTTCCGGGCAGGACGTGACCTGCGGGACGGAGGCGGCCGTGGACCCGGGCGGCAGCCGCGCGTGGACGTTCACGGTGCGGGTCGACCCGGCGTTCGCGGGCGACGGCACGGCCCTGCGCAACACCGCGACCGCGGTGTCGGACACCGCCGACCCGAACCCCGTCGACAACAGCGGCTCGGCCGGCCCGCCGGGCGGCCGGGTCGGCCCGCCGACCGCCGACCTCGAACTGTCCAAGGCGGTCCGCGCGGGCTGACCCCCCGCCCCCGCACCCGGCCGGTGTCCACGGCCCCGGATCTCCCGTACAGCGCTCTGTACGGTCTCTCACGCACGAAACGGAACGATGCGCGATGACGACGACCCCAGGCCGGCGGTCGCCGGTGCGGGCCCTGGCCCCGCTGCTCTGCGCGGCCACACTGTGGGCCGCGCCGGTCCCCGCGACCGCACAGCCCCCGGCGGCGCGGCCCGCCCAGGTCGAGGTGACGACCCAACGGGCCGCGGCCAGGGCTCCCGGTGACCTGATCACCTACACCCTCACCGCGAGGAACAAGGGGCCGTCGGTCGCCCGGAACGTGACGGCCACCGACCGGCTGCCCGACGGGATCACCTTCGTCGACTCCTCCGACGGCTGCACGGCCGCCGGCCAGACCGTCACCTGCGGGCCCGAGCCGCAGCTGGCGGCCGGGCAGAGCCGCAGCTGGCGCTTCCACGCCCGGCTGAGCCCCTCGTACGAGGGCGACGGCACCGACCTCGGCAACAGCGCCTCCGGCACCTCGGACGCGACCGACCCGGACCCGGGCAACAACAGGCCCGACCCGGTGCTGCCGCCCGGGCCGTTCACCCCGGTCTCGGACCTGGCCACCGTCAAGACCCCGCTGGGGTCGGGGCCGACGGTGCCGGGCCAGGAGTTCGAGTACGAGATCCGCACGTCCAACAAGGGCCCCTCGGACGCGCGCAACGTGACGGTGACGGACGCCCTGCCCGACGGGCTGGCCTTCGTCTCCTCCGCCGACCCGTGCGCGGCGTCCGGCCGGACGGTCACCTGCGGCCCGCTGGCCCGGATGATCCCCGGCGGGGACGTGGTGTGGACGTTCAAGGTGAAGCTGGACGCGGCCTACTCCGGTGACGGCGAGAACCTGCGCAACACGGCCACCTCCACGTCCGCGTCGAAGGACCCCGAGCCCGCCGACAACACCTCGCAGCCGGTGCTGCCGCCGGGCGGGGTGACCGAGCCGCAGGCCGACGTGTGGACGACGAAGCGCACCGCGAACGACACGGTGATCGCCCCCGGCCAGACCTTCGAGTACGTGGTGACGGCGACCAACGACGGCCCGTCGCGTGCGGTGGACACCCTCGTCACCGACCGGCTGCCGTCCCGGCTGGCCTTCGTGTCCTCGCCCCCGTCCGACGGCTGCCGGGCCACGGACGGCACGGTCACCTGCGGCCCGCAGGCCGTGCTGGAGCCGGGCGCGTCCCGGACGTGGCGGTTCACGGTCCGCCTCGACAGCGACTACACCGGTGACGGCTCCGACATCCGCAACACGGCCACCGCCACCGCGCGGACCAAGGACCCCAAGCCGGAGAACAACACGAGCAGCCCCGCCGGCCTGCCGGGCAGCCGCGTCAACAAGCCGACCGCCGACCTCGGGGTGCGCAAGGAGGCCGTCGGCACCACGCCGCCGGTGCCGGGCCAGACCTTCGACTACCGGATCCGGGTCAGCAACTACGGTCCGTCGGCGGACGCGTTCAACGTGAAGCTCACCGACAACCTGCCCGAGGGCCTCTCGTACGTGAGCTCCTCGCCGTCCGGCTGCACCGCCGCCGGCCGCCTCGTCTCGTGCAGGCGGACCGCTCCGCTGAAGGTCGGCGAGACGGTCGAGTACCTGCTGACGGTGAAGATCGACCCCGCCTACAAGGGCACGGGCTCCGACCTGAAGAACACCGCCGAGGTCACGGCCGACAACATCGACCCGGCCTCGGAGAACGACAAGGGCACCGCGACCGTCCCCGGCGGTCACGTGGCGGAGCCCTCGGCCGACCTGGCCGTCGTGAAGCGGGCGGTGCAGACCTCCGCCGTCGCCCCGGGCGAGACCTTCGACTACGCCCTGACGGTCACCAACAACGGCCCCTCGCAGGCCGACCAGGTCAGCGTCACCGACAGCCTGCCGACGGCGCTGAGCTTCGTCTCGGGTGACGCGACCTGCGTCTCGGGCCGGACCGTCACCTGCGGCCCGCTGGCCCACCTGGCCCCGGGCGCCTCGGTGACCTGGGTGATCAAGGTGAAGCTGGACCCGGAGTACACCGGCAACGGCTCGGACATCCGCAACACGGCGACGGTGGACTCGCTGACCGCCGACCCGCGGCCGGCCAACAACACCAGCGCGGCGGCCGGCCCGCCCGCGGGCACGGTCAAGGAGCCGACGGCCGACCTGGAGGTGGGCAAGACGACCCCGTGAACGGGACCGGCCGGCGGGGCGCACGCCCCGTCGGCCGGACCCCGTCGGCGGCTACGCGCGCGGGCTGGGCTTCAGCAGCGCGAACACCGCCCCGGCCGGGTCGGAGGCCCAGGCGATCCGGCCGACGTCGGGGACGTCGGCGGCCGGCATCATTACCGCGCCGCCGTTGCGCTCGACCGCGGTGACGGTGGCGTCCACGTCCACCACGTGGAAGTACGGCACCCAGCGCGGCACCATCGTCGAGGCTCCGCCCGCGCCCTCGCCCTGCGGGGCCACCCCGCCGAAGGAGCCCTGCTCCTGGTCGCCCTCGCCGATGCTGAGCACCCGGTACGTCATCCCCGGCGTGTCCATCTCGATGTAGCGCCAGCCGAACACCCCGCCGTAGAAGCGGATCGCGGCGAGGGGGTCGGGTACGTGGAGCTCCACCCACACCAGCGTGTTCACCTCGGAGGCGACCTCCAGCCCGCCCGTCTTGCCGGGCTGCCAGGACGCGAACTGGGCGCCCTGCGGGTCGGTGAACTGCGCCAGCCAGCCCTCGCCCATGACGTCCGTGGGCTCCATCCGCACGGTCCCGCCCCCGGCCCGCACCGCCTCGGACGTGGCCTGCATGTCGGCGCTCTGGAAGTGCACCATCCACGCCGAGGTGGCGCCCTTCTCGGTGAGCGGGCCGAGCGCGGCGACGGTCCTGCCGCCGAGCCGGAAGAACCCGTACCCGCCCGTGTCGGGCCCGGCGGAGACGAACTCCCAGCCGAAGACCGACCCGTAGAAGGCGGCCGCCGCGGCGGTGTCGGGGCTGCCGAGGTCGAGCCAGTTGGGCGATCCGGTACGGAAGGCGGTGCCGAGCATGGGTCCTCCAGCGGGTGGGGCGACACGGTCGCTGGCCACCATGCCCGCGCCCCCGCGCGCGGGACGGCGTACGGCCGCCCGGGGCCCGTCGGATTCACCCGCTCGGGGGATGCGCGGCCGGTGCCGGCCGCCGGGGGTGGGAGGCGCTGTTCGCGCCGCCCCGCACCCCTTCCCATCTGACACATCGTCAGCTTCAATCGGGAGGGTGATGGGACACGCAGGGATGGCGGCCGCCGTCGTCCGATACCTCAGGTCAGCCGGCTCCCCCACCTCCGCCGGAAACGTCGACGCACTGCCCCGCCCCGACCTCCGGGCCGTCGGCGAGGACGAGCGCGCGCCCGTCAGCCCCGCCGATTTCCGGGCCGTACTGGGCAACTTCGCGAGCGGGGTCACGGTCATCACCGCCCCGCCCGCCGAGGGCGAGGAGGGCCCGGCCGGCTTCGCCTGCCAGTCCTTCGCCTCGCTCTCCCTGGACCCGCCCCTGGTCACCTTCATGGTGGCCCGTACGTCGACCACCTGGCCGCGGATCGCCCGCGCCGGGGTGTTCTGCGTCAACATCCTCGGGGCCGGGCAGGGCGAGCTGTGCCGGGCGTTCGCGGTCAGCGGCGCCGACAAGTTCGCCGGGGTCTCCCACCGGCCCGCCCCCGCCACCGGATCCCCGCAGCTGGACGACGTACCGGCCTGGATCGACTGCCGGATCCACGCCGTCCACACCGGCGGGGACCACCTCATCGTGGTCGGCCGCGTCGAGGCCATGGGCGCCTCCGGCGAGGGCGGCCCGCTCCTCTTCCACAAGGGCCGCTTCGCCCGCCTGGCCGACTGACGGCCCCGCCCCGACCAGCCGTTATCCTCCTGCCGTCGACGTCAGGGCGGGGGCCGCGGTGGAGAACACGTACGGGCCGGGGCGCACCCGGTGGACCAGCACCACCGGGTGGCTGATGGTGGGGAGCGCCGTGGCGGCGGTGCTGTGCGCGATCGTCGGGGTGAGCCCGTACCCGCCGCTGACGGTGGAGACCGGCCTGGCCGGCGCCTCCGTGCTCTTCGCCGCGTGCTGGGTGACCGCCTCCCTCCACGCGCGCCGCGTCCCGCCCCGGGCCGACCTGCGCAAACGCCCGCCGGGACGACGCCCGCGCGGCCGCCTGCTGCGCATCGTGCTCGCCTTCGGGGTCCCCGTCGCCACCTTCGCGGCGCTCGTCCTGTGCTTCACCGAGTCCGGCGAGAAGGGCAGGCGCGTCGAGCGGCTGGAGCGGGCCGGCTACGACCGGCACGAGGCCCGGATCGTCCGGCTGGCCGGCGAACCGGTCCACCACCCGGCCACGGACGACGGCGACGCGTACTACAGCACCGACGCGGTCCTCAGCGTCCCCTACGACGACGGCCCCCGGGACGTCCCCGTCACGGGGGTGTCCACCGGGGAGCGGCCCGGGCCGGGCACGACGGCCGAGGTCTTCTTCGCCCCCGGCCACCCCGAGGTCGGCGTGGGCACCTCGCCCGCCCGGACGGGCGGCGGGCTGATCGCCGTGGTCTTCTTCATCGCCCTCGGGCCGTGGCCCTTCGTCGCCGGCGCCGCGATCCGCTCGTACATGGATCCGGAGGCCGTGGAGCGGATGCGCCGCTTCGACCCCGGCACGCACCTGCCCGCCCTCGGCCTGCTGCTCCTCGGCGTCCTCGCGCTGCTGCCGGTGGCCCTGGACGTGCCGGTGGCGGGCTTCACGCGGCTGTGGGCCCTGCTCGCCCTTCCCGCGCCGGCGCTGGCACTGACCTGGACGGCCCGCCGCGCATAGTGCGGCGGGCCGCCCGGCACCCGGATCAGAACGTGAGCACTCCGCGCGCGACCCGCCCGTGGTGGGCGTCGTCCACGGCCTTGGCGAAGTCCTCCACCGGGTAGACCTCGGTCACCAGCTCGTCCAGCAGCAGCTTCCCCTGCCGGTACAGCTCGGCGTACAGGGCGATGTCGCGCTGCGGGCGGGAGGACCCGTACCGGCAGCCCATGATCGTCTTGTCCAGGTACATGGAGGACACCAGGAAGGACGCCTCCTCCTTGAAGCCCGGCACACCGAGCAGCACCGCCTGCCCGTGCCGGTCGAGGAGGTCGACGGCCTGCCGGATCAGCTTCACGTTGCCGACGCACTCGAAGGCGTGGTCCGCGCCGGTCGGCAGGACCTCACGGACAGCCGCCGGGGTGTCGTCCACGGCCGACGCGTCCACGAAGTGGGTGGCGCCGAACCGCCGGGCCACCGCCTCCTTCGCCGGGTTCGCGTCCACCGCGACGATGACCGACGCGCCCGCGATCCGGGCGCCCTGGATGACGTTGAGCCCGATCCCGCCGGTGCCGATGACCACGACGGTCTCCCCGAGACCCACCCTGGCCCGGTTGAGGACCGCACCCACCCCGGTGAGCACCCCGCAGCCGATCAGGGCGGCGGAGGTCAGCGGCACGTCGTCCGGGATCTTCACCGCCTGCACGGCCTTGACGAGGGTCCGCTCCGCGAACGCCGAGTTCGAGGCGAACTGGAACAGCGGCAGCCCGGCCCGGGAGAAGGGCCGGTCCGGCATCCCGATCGCCTTGCGGCACATCGTCGGCCGGCCCCGGTCGCAGTCCGCGCAGGCCCCGCAGTTCGCGAGGGTCGACAGGGACACGTGGTCACCGGGCGCCACGTGCGTCACCCCCGCCCCCACGGCCTGGACCACCCCCGCGCCCTCGTGCCCGAGCACCACCGGCGGCGGGAAGGGGATCGTCCCGTCGATCACCGACAGGTCGCTGTGGCACAGCCCGGCCGCCGCTATCGCGACCAGCACCTCCCCCGGCCCCGGGTCCCGGATCTCCAGGTCCCCGACCACCTGGGCCTGCTTGCCGTCGAACACGACGCCTCTCACCTGGGCTCCTTAGGCAGGCCGAGCACCCGCTCGGCGATGATGTTCCGCTGGATCTCGTCCGAGCCGCCGTAGATCGTGTCGGCCCGGCTGAACAGGAAGAGGCGCTGCTCCTCGTCGAGCCCGAGTTCGTACGGGTCCCCCTGCGCCCAGAGCCCCGGCCCGGCCGACGCGGCCGCGCCCCGGACCTGGACGGCCAGCTCCCCGAGCCGCCGGTGCCACCCGCCCCACAGCAGCTTCGCCACGCTGGGCGCGCCGGGGTCACCGGCCGCGCCGCCCAGGGTCCGCAGGGCGTTCCAGCGCATGGTGCGCAGCTCCGCCCACTGCCGTACGAGGCGCTCGCGCAGGACCGGATCGGGCGCGCCGCAGGCCGCGTACGCCGTGACCACGCGCTCCAGTTCGGCGGCGAAGCCGATCTGCTGGACGAGGGTGGAGACGCCGCGTTCGAGGGCGAGCAGGCCCATGGCGACGGTCCAGCCGTTGCCCTCGCCGCCGACGACCTCCGAGGCGACGGCCCCGTCGAAGAACACCTCGTTGAACTCCGCCGTCCCGGACATCTGCCGGATCGGGCGGACCTCGACGCGGCCCGGCTGGTCCATGCGCACGAGGAGGAAGGACAGCCCCCGGTGGCGGCGGGAGCCTGCTTCGGTGCGGGCCAGGACGAAGCACCAGTCGGCCTCGCGGGCCAGGGAGGTCCAGATCTTCTGTCCGGTGACGCGCGGCAGCCCGTCGGCGGTGTCGCGCACGGCGGTGGTGCGGATGCCGGCGAGGTCGGATCCGGCGCCGGGCTCGCTGTAGCCCTGGCACCACAGCTCCTCGCCGCGGGCGATGGCGGGCAGGAAGCGGGCCCGCTGTCCGGGGGTGCCGTAGGCGATCAGGGTGGGGGCGAGGAGGTTCTCCCCGATGTGGCCGACGCGGGCGGGGGCGCGCAGCGCCGCGTACTCCTCGGCCCACACCACCTGCCCGGTGAGGGTCAGCCGCTGCTGCCCGTAGGCGCCGGCCGGGGCGTCCCAGCCGGTGCCTATCCAGCCGCCGCGGCCGAGTTCGCGTTCCCAGGCGCGCCGGGCTGCTACGCCCTCGTGCTCGCTGCCGGGCCCGCCGAGGCCGACGGCCTCCCCGTACGGGCCGGCGAGGTGCGCGGTGAGCCAGGCGCGGGCGCGGGCGCGCAGTTCCTCGTCCTCGGCCCCGAAGCTGAAGTCCACGCCGCTGCCCCTTTCTAGGCGTTGGGCCGGTCCTTGGCGGCGGCGGCCTTGGCCATGGCGTCGAGCTGGGCGAGCATCGGCATCGGGTCGGTGCCGACGGTCCCCGGGAGGAAGTCGGCGATCCGCTCGGGGGTCCAGGCGCCCTCGGCGTAGCCGGCGCGTAGCTCGCGCGGCTGCGCCCAGACGGCGATCTTGGGGCCGGCGATCGTGTAGACCTGCCCGGTGATGTCCGCGGCCTTGGCGCGGTCGCTGAGCAGGTACGTGACGAGCGCGGCGACGTCCTCGGGGTCGCCGATCTCCTTGAGCTCCATCGGCACGTTGGCGGACATCCGGGTCCGGGCGACGGGTGCGACGGCGTTGGCGGTGACCCCGTACTTGTGGAGGCCGAGGGCGGCGCTGCGGACGAGGGAGATGATCCCGCCCTTGGCGGCGCTGTAGTTGGCCTGGGCCACGGATCCGGTGTGGTTGCCGCTGGTGAACCCGATGAGCGTGCCGGAGCCCTGGCGCCGCATGACGGCGGAGGCGGCCCGGAAGACGGTGAAGGTGCCCTTCAGGTGGGTGGCGACGACAGGGTCCCACTCCTCCTCGGACATGTTGAACAGCATCCGCTCGCGCAGGATGCCGGCGACGCAGACGACGCCGTCGACGCGTCCGTACTCGGCGAGGGCGGTGTCGACGACGCGCTGGCCGCCGGCCATGGTGGAGATGTCGTCGGCGACGGCGACGGCCTCGCCGCCGACGGCCTGGATCTCCTTGACCACGTTCTGGGCGATCTCGCTGGTGGGCTCGCCGCCCTCGATCCCGACCCCGTAGTCGTTGACGACGACCTTGGCGCCCTCGGCGGCGGCGGCGAGCGCCACCGCCCGGCCGATGCCCCGGCCCGCGCCGGTGACGGCGACCACCTTTCCTGCCAAGAAGTTCCCCACGGCCGACCCCTTCCCGTGTTTTCTGACGGACCGTTAGATTCTATGACCAGTCAGATCCCTTCACACAAGCCCTGAGTCCTAGGAGCTGATGGCCGGTGCCCCTCCCTCCCGAGTTCCACGAGATCGCCAAGCGGATCAACAACTGGGGCCGCTGGGGCGCCGACGACGAGATCGGCACGCTGAACCTGATCACCGACGAGGTGGTGCGCGCGGCCGCGGCCGAGATCCGCACCGGCCGCCGCGTCCCCCTGGCCCTCCCCCTCAAGGAGGACGGCGTCCAGGCGGGCCTGATCCCGGGCCGGGTCAACCCCCTGCACACGATGGTGCAGATCAACCAGGAGCTCTTCGGTCCGGGCACGGTGGCGTGCTCCGACGACGCCGTGACGATGGGCCTCCAGTCGGCCACCCACTGGGACGCCCTCACGCACGTCTCGCACTCGGGCCGCATCTACAACGGCCGCCCGGCGTCGACGATCACCGCGCACGGGCGGGCGGAGTTCAGCGGCATCGACAAGGCCCGGCACATCGTCTCGCGCGGGGTCCTGCTGGACGTGGCCCGCGCCAAGGGCCTGGACCGGCTCCCGGGGGACCACGCTGTCACCCCCGGGGACCTGGCGGAGGCGGAGGAGTTCGGCCGCGTCACGGTCCGCGCGGGCGACGTCGTACTCGTCCGCACCGGCCAGATCCAGACCTACCTGGCGGGCGACAGGCACGGCTACGGCTTCCCGTCCCCCGGTCTCTCCGTCCACACCCCCCAGTGGTTCCACGCGAGGGACGTGGCGGCGGTGGCGAACGACACCCTCACGTTCGAGATCTTCCCCCCGGAGATCGAGAACCTGTGGCTGCCGGTGCACGCGCTGGACCTGGTCGAGATGGGCATGCACCAGGGCCAGAACTGGAACCTGGAGGAACTGTCCACAGCCTGTGCGGAAGCCGGCCGCCACTCCTTCCTCCTGTCGGCGATGCCGGAACCCTTCGTCGGCGGCACGGGCACCCCGGTGGCCCCGGTGGCGGTGCTCTGAGCTCCCCCTCCCCCGTCCCGGACGATCGACGGATCCAGGGGGGGCTCCAGCACGGCACCTCAATCCTGATGACTGAGGTACTCCTCCAGACCCACCTGGGCGATCCTGTCGAGGACGACAGGGCTCGCCGAGGTGGCGAGGGCACCGCCGACCGCGCAGAGAACGGCCGCCGTCTGGAGGTCCTCCCGCGCGACACCGCTGAACACGCCCGAGCCGCCGACGACCGCGTACGCGCCGAGGATCGCTCCGAGCATCACCTGCTCCCGGGGCGCGCCGTTCCCGGCCTGCGCGACACCGTCCACGACCCCCACGATCGCCATCGCGAGGGCACTGGCGTCGGCCCGTCGGCTGATCCTGGCCGACTGCTCGGCGACGTCCCCGTCCTCGAACACGCGGCGGCCGAGCTCGCGCAGATCCTCCACGTCCTCGCGGGTGAGGCCGGCGAGGGTCAGCCGGAGGAGGTGGTAGTGGAGCCTCCGCTGCGCCACGTCATCGAAGATCCGCTCCCTCCCGGACTGGAACAGTTCCCCTGCACGACGCGACAGCTCCTCGGCCTGAGCCCTGTCCATTTCGCCGCCCATTCCCAAGCTGTCCAGGGCCGCTGGCCCCTGTCGGCACCGTCTCACCCCCGGCTGCCATTACACCCGTGGACGACCCGCCTGTCCCGTCAACCTGCGCCGACCGGGCGATACGTCCGGGCGAAGGGGCCCGGGTCGAGCGATCCTCGACCAAGCGGGTTGACCTCAAGTGGACTTGGGGTCCTACGGTCAGCGGCATGACCACACAGACCCAGCGCACAGCCGCCCCCGCCGACCCCGCCGCCACCGACGAGATGCTGCCCAGCCAGCCCATCGGGTACTGGAGCGGGGTCGCCCACCGGGCCGTGATCGGGCACATCCGGGACGCGATGGCCCGGGTCGACGTCACCCAGCCCCAGTGGTGGACGCTCAACCGCGTCCAGCGGGCCGACGGGCCGCTTCCCCGCGAGACCGTCCTCGCCGACCTGGCGGAGTCCGCGGACACCCCGCACGACGTCCCGCGCGCGGTCGACCAGCTGATTCACCGCGGCTGGCTGGACAGCTACGGCAACGGCGAGCTGCTGACCGTCACCGACACCGGCCGCGAGGCCATCGAGCGGATCCGGGAACTGGTCACCGCCCTCCGGACGGAGATCCACGAGGGCATCACCGACGAGGAGTACGTAGCCGCACTGCGGGTCCTCCGCCGAATGGCCGACAACGTCAGGGCCGCGGCGCGCTAGGGGGTGCCCGCGCACGAGGCCGCACGCCCCGCCGCCGTGCCCCCGGTAGCCGGCGCCTCCGGGGAGCCCGTACCGTCCGGCGCGGCAAGCAGCTCCGCGCTCTCGCACTCCGCTCGCTCCGGAGGCTCACTACGGCGCCAGCGGCGAGCCTCCGGGCGGTGGCTCCGAAGCTCGTGCGGCAGGCGCGCTCCATCGACCACCTCTCCCTCCAGCCGGCCCCGCCCCACGCCGCGCCGCGCTGACGGCCAACCGTTCCACCCTCATCGCGCCACGCCGCCACCACCGCAACGGACGGTGACGAAGAACCCCGCCCGGCCAGCGAGAACGATGCATGGACCACGCACCAGTTCGGTAACCCCCGAGACTCCTGAGGCACGCGCATAGCCGAGGTATCGCGACAAGAGCCGCAACCCGGCCGATTCACCCCTTTCAGGCCCTGCCATGCCTTCGGAACGATGAGTCCCGCGACTCAGCGGCCGCCGTCACGAGCGGCGACCGCACGGCTGCCGAAGCAGAAGAAGGGGAACACCCATGTCACCGCGCAAGATCCTCGCGACGATGACCGCCACCGCGGCCCTGATAGCGGGCCCGGTCCTGACCGCCGAAGCCTCGACGACGACCGCCTTCTCCCAGCAGACCCGCGCCGCCGGCCTCACGGCCGCGCAGACGGCCGGACTCCAGCAGCAGGTCGACGCCTTACTCGCGTCGGACCCGTCGGCCCGCCAGGTCTCGGCGAACAAGCTCTCCACCGCGGGCGGCAGCGTGGTCCTGCGGGCCCCGGGCCAGAGCGAGACCCGCGACCTGGCCGCTCCGGACACGGCGCTGGCCTGTAACAACGGCCACCTGTGCATCGTGGACGGCAACGGCAACAACTACGACTACTACCGCTGCGGCTACTACGACTTCAACGGCGTCGGCAACGGCACGTTCAACAACAACCAGACCTCCGGCACCCGCGCCCGCTTCTACAACAGCGACGGCAGCGAGCGCTGGTCGCACGTGGCGAAGGGCAGCGGCACCGCCTCCTGGACCCCCGTCTACCACATCCGCCCCTGCTGAGACGCGCCGCTCCGACGAGGCCGCCCGATCCCGCCCGCGGGGCCGGGCGGCCTCACCCCGTGCCCTCCGCCCCCGCCGCCGCGAAGCCGAACCACACCACCTTGACGCAGTCCCCCTGTGCCACGGCCGCCCAGTCGTCGGCGGTGGCGGCGACGAGCGAGAGGCCCCGACCGTGGGTGGCCATCACCCCGCGCGTTCCCTCATCGGGCCACCGCTCGGGCGCGCAGTCGTACACGTAGACGGTGACCCTCCCCCCGAGCAGGGCCACCTCGACGGCGATCTCGGGGGAGTCGGTGTGCCGGTGCGCATTGGTCACCACCTCGGACACGCACAGCCGAGCCCGCTCCCCCACCTCCGCCCCGCACCCGGCACTCCGCAGCACGGCCACGACCCAGTCCCGGGCGACCTTGACGGCCTCGGCCCTGCTGGGCGCGACCATCCGGTAGGTGAGCCCCTCCGCCGGTCCGGCCCAGTCCTGTCGTAGTGCGTTCGCGTTCATCGCGACCTCTCCCCACCAGACGAATCCGATGCCGGTTCCTCACGACCGTGTCCCTGGCCGTCCGCCCGCCCCAACAGGGCTGTGGACAGCTGCACTTCGGTCAGCCGCCGGCTGCTCCAGCCCTCGGAACGTAGGGCACAACATTGGGACGGCGCAACAGTGGGACGGCCGTAACATCCGTTTGAGTGGACCCCGGACCGGAGCGAGCGGCACACTCGTACCCGGACGAGATGGAGGGGTCATGCCGCCGAGGAGCTATCCGACCGCCCGCCAACGGCGATTGGGCGCCGAGCTGCGCAAGCTACGCGAGAAGGCCGGCATGAACGGCGCGACCGCAGCCGCCTACCTGGGCGGGGAACGCGCCCAGATCAGCCACATCGAGTCAGGTCGCTACGGAGTGAGCGACGAGCGCGTCCGCCGCCTGGCCTCCCATTACTCGGCAACGGACAAGCACCTCGTCGACGCGCTGGCGAGCATGGCCGAGGAGCGCGGCAAGGGCTGGTGGGACGAGTACCGGGGACGCCTGTCACCGGGCTTCCTCGACGTGGCCGAACTCGAATTCCACGCCACGTACATCCGCGTCATCCAGATGCTGTACGTCCCGGGGCAGCTCCAGACCGAGGCCTACGCCCGAAGCCTGATCCGCAGCGGCATGTCCGACCTGCCCGCGAACGAACTGAACACGCGCGTCGAGCACAGGATGAGGCGCCGGGTCATCTTCGACCGCCCCCGCCCCACCCCGTTCGAGGCCTTCATCCACGAAGCCGCCCTGCGCATGCGGTACTGCGACGCGGAGGTCATGCGGGAACAACTCGCCTTCCTGGACAAGGTCTCCCACTGGCCATCGGTCACCGTTCGCCTGATCCCCTTCGACCGGCAGATCACGGGCTCCGTGCATTCGATGCTCTACGCAGGCGGCGCCATCCCGGCGCTCGACACCGTCCAGATCGACAGCGCCTTCGACGGCGGATTCCTGGACGCAGAGGCTCAGCTCGCCAAGTACCGAGGGTTGCTCGAATCCATCGAGTCGATCTCGCTCGGACCGGAAGAGTCGAGAGAACACATTCACCGCATCGCTCAGGAAGTGTGAGTCAAGGCGCATGACCGACGGAATCAAGTGGCAGAAGTCCTCGTTCTCAGGACCGGACGACAACCAGAGCTGCGTTGAGCTGGCGCCCGTCGCCGGCGCGATCAAGATGCGGGAGAGCGACGACCCGCACGTGATCGTGACCACGACGGTGGAGAAGCTGCGTGCCTTCATCCTCGGAGTCAAGGCCGGCGAGTTCGATCACCTGATCTGACGAATCTCGACCAGCAGCGCCCCTCATTCCCGCAGGTGAGGGGCGCTCAGCATGTGCCGGTACAACTTTGGGACGTCACACCATTGCGACGGCTACGCCTGTGACGCTACCGTCGCTGTACGTCACGGGAGTCGCCCGCCAGGCGACGTCCCGTGACGTAACTCCCGCCGACTATGCGCCAGTTGGCCGGAGGCGTCACCGTCGCCCCTTCCCGCCGCCCGTCACGGTCCGGAAGGGGCGACCCTCAGCGACGGCAGGAGAGCCGTACATGCCCGCGCGACCCCTCCCCCTGGACCACACGGCAGCCATCCGCACCGGGTACTGGTTCGAAGCCCTCCGCTACCGCGACGCCCGCGACCGGCCCCCCGAACTCCTCGACCGCGCCATGCTGGACACCCCCGAAGAGGCCGTCCGCCGCATCCGCCTCCAGATCCGCACCGCGCACCCCTTAGCCCTCTCCCCCACGGAAGTGCACCGCGCCCTCACCTGGGCCGACGGCGGCGGCCGCATCCACACCCTCGCCGCCCTCCACCGCGGCGAAACCGCCGGCTTCAGCATCGTCCTGCGCGGCGGCCTCCGCCCCGAATGGCGCGTCCGCCCGGTCGACTACCTCTCCCTCACCCCGACCCCCACGGGAACCATTCGCATTTGTGTTCGCGTCAGTTGACGAGTAGACAAGGATGCTCGCGAAGGCAGCTCGACCTCGGGGGGCGAGTAACACGTGACCGACCACGTACCGATCAATCCGTGCACGATCCCGCAGTTCACGGGTGACCTGGACGCGTTGGAGCAGGACCACGCGGCGATCACGGCGGCAGCGGGCACCTTCCGCACGGCCGGCGAGAACGTGGACTCCGAGTTCCAGGGCCTGTCGGCGTTCTATGCCGCTCCCGAGGCCGCGAAGCTGTTCGCCACCACGAAGCCGGTGAAGACGGACAGCGATTTCTTCGCCGACCAGCTCGAGTCGGCGGCGAAGGCGCTGGGCGAGTACGTCACCGAGGCCCGCCCGATCGTGGCGCGTCTGAAGGCGCTCCAGGCGAAGGCGACGACGTTCTCCAACAAGATCGCCGGGGACGAGCACTGGAAGGACGACGGGAAGAAGATCGATGAGAACAACGATCTGATCCACGACGTCAACGCGGCCGCCGAGGCGTTCTGGGCGGCCGAACGCACCTGCGCGAACAAGATCCGCGCCCTGTACTGCGCCCCGCCGCTGACCGTGAACGACGGCTCCAACGGCGCGAACATGTACGGCTACAAGGCCGATGACCTGAACAAGGTCCAGGACCTGCCGTGGGGTTCGCAGCTGGAGGAGACCCACCGGGCGTGGGAGGTCGGCTACTGGGTCAAGTCCTTCGTGTGGGACGGGATCATCGTCGACGGCATCTGGGGCACCATCCGGGGCCTTGGCACCCTGGTCGGCGTCGACGGCTGGGACGCCGCGGGCCAGGCCTGGACGGGCCTGGCCAAACTCGCCACCGGCCTCGTGATCACTTCCATGCCGGGTGTCGGGGCCGCGTTCTGGGCGGCGGACGACAAGCAGCTCCCGGGCTGGCTGAAGGACTCCCGCACGGCGATGAAGGAGACCGGCAAGGCCCTGGTCGCCTGGGACGAGTGGGGCAAGAACCCCGCCCGCGCCGCGGGAGCGGTCACCTTCAACGTCCTGACCACCGTCTTCACCGGCGGCGCCGGCACCGCGGCCAAGACGGGCGGGATCGCGAAGGTCCTCTCGGTGGCCGGGAAGGCCGGCAGGATCATCGACCCGATCACCTACATCGGCAAGGCCGGCTCCCTGGCGAAGCTGAAGATCGGTGACCTGTTCGCGAACCTGGGGAAGGTCGACGGGGCGTTCCCGAAGATCGACGACGTGGTGTGGAAGGACCTCCCCAAGGCCGACGCCCCGGGGATCAAGTTCCCCCACCCCGAGGACACGGTCCGTCTCCCGGACGACGCGCTGGGCCGTCCGCAGTACTTCGACAAGACGACGAACCAGCTCCTGGACCACAAGGGCCTCCCGAAGCAGGACCTCACCTCGGTCCCCAAGGGCCCCGACCACCCCCTGGCCGAGGTCCCCAAGAAGCAGGAAGTCCCGGTCGGTGTCGGCGCCCACACGGCGGACGTCACCTCCCACACCCCGGGCGGCACCGCCACCCACACCCCCGGCGGGACCGCGTCCCACACCCCCGGCGGCACCGCCGACAACCTCCCGCACAACAGCCACACCGAACCCGGCGGCACGACCCCCGGCCACGGCGGCACCGACACCACCCCCACCGGCGGCCACACCGACACCCCCTCCACGGGCGGCCACGGCGACGGCCCCTCCACGGGCGGCGGCGGCCACGGCGACGGCCCGACCATCCCGCACCAAGGCGGCGGCGTCCCCGACAACCTGGGCCACGGGCACGGAGACGGCCCCGACCCGGCGGTGCCGGACCACGGCGGACGCCCCGAGCTGCCTCCGCACCGGGAGAACGCCCACAAGTACACGGACGCCGAAAAGCGGCAGATCATGGAGTACCAGGTCCACCGGGCGAACGACCCGACGGACGGCTACTTCAAGAAGTACTACAACAAGCTCGGCTACCGCCTGCGGGCCGATGTCCCGGACCACACCGGCCTGGTCCCGCCGCAGCTCGTGGAAACGGCCCCCGACGTCTGGGTACCGAAGTCGGACATCCCGCCGCCGGTTCCGCCGGACTACCTGGGCAAGGCGAAGTCCGTGGACCACACGGACGTCCTCGTCACCAAGGAGATGCGGGACACCCTCGACCAGGCCGCGAAGGAACGTCACGACGCCATCGCAGCCGACAAGGGCCCCCACGACGCCTACGGCGAGGCCAAGAAGGCGCACAAGCTCCTCGACACGCCGGAAACCCAGGCCGCCCTCGACGCGGCCAGGGCAGAGCACGCGCCGCTCCACGAAGCCCTCTCCAAGAAGAGCGAGGCGTACGGCGAGGCAATAGCCAGGGAACACGCGATACCGAAGGAATTCCCCGGCGCCAAGGAAGAAACGCTGCATGGCCCGGCCAACGGAAACGACCAGTTCGACCAGGTGTACAAGCACGGCGACCGGTACGTCGTGGTCGAGGCGAAAAGCCACGTCACCACGGACCTGGGCGAACGCCGGATCGGCGGTAGGCGTGTCTCGCAAGGAACCCGCGACTACTTCGAGGACATCCTCGAGCAAATGAAGAAGCGCGGACAGAAAATCGAAAGCGAAAAGACCTTGTACAGGGCCCTGAAGGCAGCATTCGACGCGGAACCTCCGCGGATCGACTACGTCGTCGTCAAGGGCGCAGATAACACGGGTACTTACGCCGGATACACTATCCGGCGTTTCGATCTCACCAAGTGACAGGAGAAGCGATGACCGTCTTCGTAGCCGGCCATTCGGAGCCTAGGCCCGACAGCGCGGCCTGGGTCAGCGAGCTCGGTGAGGATCTGGTCAACGACCTCGAAACACTCAACGCGTCACCACGAAGGCTCGGGCGTGCATGGAGGGACGCCTCCTTCAACGTCAGGGCCTCCTTCAGGGTCGACCCGCACGGCGCTGCGCTGGGCACCTGGGAGGCCGTGGTGGACGCGGCACAGCTGGGCACCGCGCTGTTCCGGGCGGCCGGGATGGCCGAGGGAAGCACCGAGGTGCGCATCCACCACCAGATGCGCACGGTGTCGGCCACGGGGCCCACGTCGTACACGCACGCAGAGGCATGGATCGAGGCGTTCTGGTACGCCATCATCACGCGCGACCAGCCGAAGATGACCGAACTGTGCGAGCTACCGATCGATGTCCTGCGCGCCTCGGGCGCCGACCACGACGACTACCTCTACCACTGGGTCGCCGCCCTCCAGGCGTACTGGCTCAAGCGCCCCGAACTGGTCCCGGAACTCACCCTGACCTTCCAGCGCTCCCACCCCGACGTCGCCGTCATCGCCGGACGCGACTACATCCAGCAGGTCGCCTACCCCCCGATCAACCTCTTCTACAAGTTCCTCCAGAAAGACGAAGAGGGCTTCCACACCACACTCCTGGAATCCCTCGAACTCCACAAGCAGTACTGGACGGCCACCCCCGAACGCGCCGACGACATCGACGGCCTCGTACCGATCGGCATCCTCGCCGTCACCTGCCTCGCCTACGACGGCGGCATCCCCGTCAACGTCGAGTCCCCCTACCTGCCCGAGCACCTGCTCAAGCGCTCCTGGGTCGGCGAGTTCGAAGTCTGAGTCGCGATGACGGTCCCTATGGCCAGCCATGCGGAGCCGAGGCCGACCAGCGCGGCCTGGGTCACCAGGCTTACCGAGAACCTGATCAGGGACCTCGACGCCCTGTCTTCATCGCCCCGGCGGCTCAGGTCGGCTTGGAAGGACGGCACCTTCAACGTCCAGGCCCGGTTCGGGGTGGACCCGCAGGCAGCCGAGCTGGGCACGTGGGAAGCCGTGGTCGATGCAGCACAGCTGGGCTGCGCGCTGTTCCGCACGGCGGGTATGGCCGAGGGAACCACCGAGGTGCGCATCCACCATGCGATGCGCACCCTGTCGGCGGCGGGGCCCTCGTGGGAAGCGAACGCCGAGGACTGGACCGAGGCGTTCTGGTACGCGGTCATCACCCGCGACCAGCCGCGCATGACGGAACTGTGCGAGCTGCCGATCGACGTCCTGCGCGCCTCAGGCGCGGACCACGACGACTTCTTCTACCACTGGGTCGCCGCACTCCAGGCCTACTGGCTGAAGCGCCCCGAACTGGTTCCGGAACTCACCCTGACCTTCCAGCGCTCCCACCCCAACGTCGCCGTCATCGCCGGACGCGACTACATCCAACACATCGCCTACCCCCCGATCAACCTCTTCTACAAGTTCCTCCGCAAGGACGAAGAGGGCTTCCGCCTGGCCCTCCTCGAGGCCCTTGAACTCCACAAGCAGTACTGGACGGCCACCCCCGAACGCGCCGACGACATCGACGGCCTCGTACCCATCGGCATCCTCGCCGTCACCTGCCTCGCCCATGACGGCGGCATCCCCGTCAACGTCGAGTCCCCCTACCTCCCCGAGCACCTCCTCAAGCGCTCCTGGGTCGGCGAATTCGAGGTCCGCTGATGCCTGCGGCGCCCCCGGACATCCGGGAATGGCACGACGGAAACCACAAGAACGCCTGCGGCATCGCCGACATGCTCGGTGTACCCGCCGAGGCGTACGCAGCCGACCCGACCAGCCTGGTCCTGCCCCTCCAGGACTACGTCCACAGCGCCCCGCTCGACGAGTTCGAGCAGTCGGACTGGATCACGCTCCACTGCGACCTGGTCGCGTACCTCGCGGACGTGATGATCCGGTGCCACGGCGCCGCCTGGCGCACCGCCGACGACCCCGACACGTCGCGCGGCTACCGCTACGTACTCGAAGCCCCCGGCCGGCACGGCAGCACCCACAGCGCCCACCGCATCGACCCCTTCGCCGTGGTCGCCGCCGAGTTCCGCGAGCCGTCCGTCAATATCGTGGGAATGCTCTCCACCGCCGCACACGAACTGCACGTCTGCCCCGCGTGCGCGCACGACGGACAGGAAACGCCCAGGTGACCGACACGCCCACGCTCGCCGCCGTCATGGCCGAGCTCGCGGACCTCGAAGACCCGAGGATCCGCGCCGTGAACGAGCGCCACGGCGACGACCACGCCGTGAACCTCACCAAGCTGCGCGCCCTCGCCAAACGCCTCAGGACGCAGCAGGACCTCGCCCGCGAGCTCTGGGCCACCGGCGACAGCGCCGCCCGACTCCTCGCACTCCTCGTCTGCCGCCCCAAGGCGTACGACCGGGCCGAGCTCGACGCCATGCTGCGCGAGGCCCGCACGCCCAAGGTGCACGACTGGCTGGTCGGCAACGTCGTCAAGAAGAGCCCGCACGCCGAGGAGCTGCGCCGGGCCTGGTTCGCCGACCCGGACCCGGTGGTCGCGAGCGCCGGCTGGGCGCTGACCACCGACCGGGTGGCGAAGAAGCCCGAGGGACTCGACCTCCCGGGCCTCCTCGACCTCATCGAAACGCACATGAAGGACGCCCCGGACCGCCTCCAGTGGGCGATGAACCACTGCCTCGCCCAGATCGGCATCGAGCAACCCGAACACCGCGCCCGCGCGATCGCCATCGGGGAGCGCCTGGAGGTCCTGAAGGACTACCCGACCTCCCCGGGCTGCACCTCCCCCTTCGCCCCCGCCTGGATCGCGGAAATGGTCCGCCGGGCCGCGTCAACAGCCCCCTAGCGAGTCCAGGACCCGTACCGCGAACGCCGCGACCTCCCCGGCCAGCCCCCACCGACATGAGGCTGTCCGTCGCATGTCGCGCTACGAACCCGGATTCGAACCGATCAGTCATGCATCAGGAGGACGACCGTGATCGCCGGCACACCCGTAGCGCGCTGGACGTGGGGGAAGTTCGGCCAGCACCCGGACCTCGTCGGTGAGGCCGTGCGGCAGTTCCTCGTGGCGCTCGGGGTCCTCACCCGGCACCGGCTCGGCGTCACGCGCGGCGGGCTGGTGGCCGTGCGGGTCTCGAGCAGGGGCGGCCGCGAGACCCTGCTTCGCGCCGACTTTCCCGTCGACGCCTCCGCGATCGGTGCGGCGGGGGAGGCGCAGCTCGCCGAAAGCCTGGCGTGCCGGATCCGGCACGGCATGGCCGCCGGGGAGATGACGACCGTGGACCTGGACGCCGCCTGTGGCGGCAGCGTCGAGACGGGAGCCGGCGCCGAGCCGGTGGAAGGTCTCTTCGAGCTGGGTGTCCACGCCTACGCGGAGTACTGCGTCGTCGACCTGACCACCTTCTCCGACGTCTGGATGCCCTATGACCTGCGCGGGCGCGCCCAGGAGGCCGTGTGCGCCGCGAACCGGCCCCGTCTGGCCGCCGCGCTCGCGGAGATCGCCGAAGCGCTCGGTCTGGAGACCGATCCCGACGACGCCACCTGGTTCGGCATTCCGACGGAATCGGGGGTCGAGAACCACTTCGAGGACGACGACGGTTCCCCGTCCGACGTATGGGGGCGGTTCGAGATCCCCTATCGGAACCGGATCTTCAGCCAGACTCCGGAGTTCACGCCCGGTTACGGGCGTCAGGCATCCGGCCCCGTGCGGTATGTACCCGTAGCGGGCCCCCAAGAGGTCCTGGGCTACCTCTGGGCCTCGGACGCCGAAGGCGCTGCCAGTTTCGAGCCGCGTGATGCCGCCGACCTGGACGCCTACCGGGCCGGGCTGGTCTGGCTGGACCGGCTGCAGGCGGCGTACGACCGGGGGTTGTCACCCAGCGTGGCCCTCGCGGAGCTGGGCCGGAGTCCCGGTGACCCCGTGGCGGGGCGGCCCGAGGCGGAGGCCGCCGTCGAGGTCGAGGAGTTCGGGACGCTCGCGCTACTCGCCCTGGAGTGACAGCCCGACCCGCGCCGCGTACGCCGTCAGGTCCGCCGACGCCGCCGGGCCCGCCCAGGCCACGTAGCCGTCCGGGCGGATGAGGAAGACGCCGTCGCCGTACGCCCCGTACGCCGGGATGCTGACCGTGCGGGCCCCCGGGAGGGTGGCCGCCGGGGCCGTGCCGACCGTCAGCAGGGTCCAGTGCGGGCCGCGGAAGGCGTCGAAGAGGCGGGTGCCGCCGCGTACCCCGTCCGGGGCGCGGTCGCCGGCGCGGAGGGCGTCCGCCGGGAGGCCGGGGCGGGTCTCCACCGCCAGGGAGGAGTCCCGGTAGCCCAGGCCGAGCTGGCGGGTGGCCGCGCCGCGGCGGGCCTCGCCGCGGTGGATGCGGGTCGACAGGCCCAGCATCTCGGCGGCGACGGGCAGGCGTTCCTCCTCGTACGTGTCGAGGAGGCCGGAAGGGGCCTTCCCGCCCAGCACCGCGGCCAGCTTCCAGCCCAGGTTGTACGCGTCCTGCACGCTGGTGTTGAGCCCCTGACCGCCCGCCGGGGAGTGGACGTGCGCCGCGTCGCCGACGAGGAAGATCCGCCCCTCCCGGAACCGGTCGGCCATCGCCGCGCGCGGCCGGAAGTCCGACGCCCAGCGGACCTCCGTCACGGAGTCGGCGGGAAGGTGCGAGCGGGCCGCGATCAAGGCGCGGAGGGTGGGGAGGGAGAGGTCGGCCGGGCCCTCGGACGGCGGGAGGGCCGCGGTCACCTGGAAGTCCTCCGTGCCGGCCAGCGGGCAGACCGCGAGGAAGCCGTTCGCGCCGTCGGCCGGCGGGAAGACGTGCCAGTGGTCGCGGTCGAGGCCGGTGATGCGTACGTCGGCCACCAGCATCGGGGTTGGGTCGACGGTCTCCCCCGTCATGCCGATGCCGAGCGCGCGCCGCACCGTGGAGCGGCCGCCGTCGGCGGCGACCGCGTACCGCGCCCGGACCGGCGGGCCCGCGGCGAACTCGGCCGTCACCCCGTCCGCGTCCTGCGCGATGCCGGCCAGCTCCCGGCCGTAGGCCACCTCGCCACCCAGTTCGGTGAGGCGGGCGAGCAGGATCTCCTGGGTGCGCCACTGGGGGACCATCCAGGGCTCGGCGTAGGGGGTGGCCTCGTCCGCCGTGCCGGTCTCGTCGGGGTCGAGGATGGCGTGCTCGCCGACCCTCTTCCCGTCCTGCCAGATCATCCCCACCGGGTAGGGGCCGCCCGCCGCGCGGACGGCCTCGTACACGCCGAGGTCGTCGAAGACCTCCAGCGTGCGCGGCTGGATGCCTTTGCCGCGCGAGCCGGGGAAGAGGCCGGCGGAACGTTCCACGACCGTCGCCCGTACCCCGCGACGGGCGAGGTCCACGGCGAGGGCGAGTCCGGCCGGGCCGGCGCCGACGATCAGTACGTCCGTGTTCACGGTGCCCATGAGCTTCTCCTTAACGGTGTTAAGTAGCTGACTCCACGAGACTGCACTTAACACTGTTAAGCTGTCAAGCGTGGCTACCCGCAGAACTCCCAAGCTGGACAAGAAGCAGGCCGTCGAGACCTCCCTGCGCCTGCTGAACGACCTCGGCCTCGACGGGCTCAGCCTGCGCGCCATCGCCAAGGAGCTGGACGTCCAGGCGCCCGCCCTGTACTGGCACTTCAAGAACAAGCAGGAACTCCTCGACGAGATGGCGACGGAGATGTACCGCCGCATGACCGCCGACGCCGCCCTCCCCCCGGACCTCTCCTGGCAGGACCGGCTCCTCGCCGCCAACCGCGCCCTGCGCGCCGCCCTGCTCCGCTACCGCGACGGCGCCAAGGTCTTCAGCGGATCCCGCTTCACCGGCACCGAGTACGCCACCCAGATGGAGGAGCACCTGCGCGCCCTCACCGCCGCCGGGTTCACGCTCCACCAGGCCGTCCGCGCCACGACCACCGCGTACTTCTTCACCCTCGGCTTCGTCACCGAGGAACAGGGCGTCGAGCCGCTCCCCGGCGAACGCCGCGAGGGCTACGACCTCGCCGAACGCGCCGAACGCCTCGCCCGGTTCCCGCTGTCCGCCGAAGCCGGAGCCGACCTCTTCCAGGACTACGACCAGGGCTTCGAGGAAGGCCTCGCCCTCGTCGTCGCCGGCATCGAGGCCCGGTACGCCGCCCAGCACCACGGATCCGCCTGATGGCCGGCCGCGACTACGGCTTCCTCGTCGCCGCCCCGCCCGACCCCGCCGCCCTCGGCCCGGTACTCGACGCCGTCTTCGGCCTCGGCGAGGGGGCGGTCGAGGTCGGGCCCGAGGGGGAGACCGAGGGCTGGCGGTGGGACACTCCGGTCCAGTGCGGGATCACGTGGTTCGGGCCGGGCGACATCTCCTGCCAGCTTCTCCTCTACGCGGGCCAGGCCGTCCAGGACCCGCCCACCGAGGAGGCCGTCGCGGGGGCCCTGGCGCGGGGGCTGGGCACGGCGGTCCTGACGGGCCACGCCACCCAGCCGTGGCTCCACCACGTCCACACCCCCGGCGGCGGATCCACCCTCGCCGCCGTCGAGGACCTCGACGGCGAGGACCGCCCCGCCCTCCGCGTCACCACCACCCAGACCGGCGTCGCCGCCTTCCCCGACGCCGCCGTGCGCGGGCTCCCCGAGGCCGTACGCACCCTGCCCTTCGCCCCCCGCGGCACCGACCCCCGCCTGTGGGCCTGGGCCGACCTGATCGGCCGCATGGAGGCCGGGGGATGGCCGCCCCTGCGCTGGTACGGGGCCGACATGTACGCGGAGGATCTCGACGCCCGCGACGCGCTGCGCGGCAGCGAACTGGAGGGCGACCCCCGCCTCGAAGCCCTCGACGCCCGCTTCCGAGCCGTCACCGTCGACGACGCCGGCCACGAGCTCGGCTCCGACCCGGCGACCGCGCCCTGGTACCGGCTGCGGCGGCCCGCCGTACTGCCGTGGCGGGTGCTGCTGCCCGCCGACCCGGAAGCGGCGGACTGGCTGTGGAAGTGGGTCGAGGAGGGGGCCGAGGGCAAGCCCGGCGGGACCGACATGAGCGGCCTCGACCTCAGCGGCGCCGACCTGACCGGGGCCGACTTCTCCTCGTCCCTGTTCTGCGGCACCGAGCTGGCCGGCGCCCGCCTCACCGGCACCGACTTCTACCGCACGCACCTCCAGGACGCCGACCTGTCCGGCGCCGACGCCACCGGCGCCTGCTTCGTACGGGCCGGACTCGACGGAGCCGACCTGCGCGGCACCGTCCTCGACGGCGCCGACCTCGTACGCGCCGAGCTGTACGGGGCCGACGCGCGCGGCGCGAGCCTGCGCGGCGCCCGCATCCTCGGGGCGCACCTGTACGGCACCGACCTGCGCGGGGCCGACCTCAGCGGCGCGGTGCTCCGGGAGAACGGCTTCAAGGTGACGCTGGACGACGACACCCGCGTGGCGGGCCTGACCGGAACCGTCTTCGGCCCGGCGGAACACGTCGCGGCGGACGGCACCCGCGCCGCCCTCGCCGGCACCGCCCTGGAGGACTGGATCCGGGCGCGCGGAGGCGACGTACGCGTCATCGCACCGCGCGGCCGGCCCTGACCTCAGCGCAGCAGCACCGGCAGGGTGCGCAGTCCCCGGTGGCGCGGGTTGCGCCACCACAGCGGGCGGGCCCCCGGCGCGGCCGGGCGCAGCGCCGGGTAGCGGGCGAGGAGCGCCCCGAAGGCGATCTCGGCCTGCAGCCGGGCCAGGGGTGCTCCGAGGCAGTGGTGGATGCCGTGCCCGAAGGCGAGGTGGCCGGCGGTGGGGCGGGAGGAGTCGAAGCGGTCGGGGTCGGCGAAGACGGCGGGGTCCCGGTTGGCCGACAGCACGGAGACCTGCACGAACTCCCCGGCGGGCACGGCGGTGCCGCCGATGGTCACCGGCTGGGTGGTGTAGCGCATGGTGGCGATGGAGAACGGGCTCTCGTGGCGCAGCACCTCCTCGATGAACGGGCCCGTCCGGGCGGCCGGGTCGGCACGCAGCGCGGCCCGTTCGCGGGGGTGGGTGAGCAGGACGTGGACGCCGTTGGAGATGAGGTTGGCGGTGGTCTGGTGGCCGGCCGCCACCAGCAGGAACCCCATGGAGGTGATCTCCTGCTCGCTGAGCCGGTCGCCCTCGTCGCGGGCCGCGATGAGCGCGGTCAGCAGGTCGTCGCCGGGGTGCGCGCGCTTGTGGTCGATGAGCGCGCGGATGTGCCCCACCAGCGCCTCGGCGGTGCCGACGGAGACCTCCCCGTCGCCCTCCTCGCCACTGAGGGTGGCGGCCCAGGCCCTGAGGACGCCCTCGGCGCCGTCGGAGGCGCCGAGCAGGTCGAAGACCACGGCGAGCGGCAGCGGCACGGCGAAGTCCCGCACCAGGTCGACGGCGGGCCCGCGCCCCTCCATCGCGTCCAGCAGCCTCCTCACGTGCCCCTCGATCACCGGCCGCAGGGCCGCCACCCGCCGTGCCGTGAACGCCTGCTGGACGAGGCGGCGCAGCCGGGTGTGGGCGGGCGGGTCGGAGTTGAGCATGTGCGCGGTCAGCGCCCGGCCCGGCCCGGGGCCCTCGTCGGAGCCGTCGCGGCGGTCGAAGGCCTCGGTCGCGGCGTTCTTGCTGAGCCTGGGGTCGGCGAGGGCGGCCCGGCAGTCGGCGTGCCCGGTGACCACCCACCCCTCCAGCGGCGCCTCCCCGAGGATCCGCACCCGGTGCGCCCCGCCGGCCAGCTCCCGCCAGCGCCGGTAGTCGGGGTGGGGGTCGTCGAAGAAGGAGACGGGCACCTCCTCGGCCCCCGCCTCCTCAACGCCCACGCCGCCCGGCCCCCTTGACCAGGCGTACGTCCTCCACCCCGAGCAGCCCGACCAGCGGCACCTTCGCCGTGCGCTGCGCGGGGTCGACCTCGAGCCCGGCGCCCCGGACGAGGTCGAGCAGCAGCTCGGCGAGCGGCATCACCATGTGCCGGCCCCAGCAGCGCTCGGAGGAGTGCCCGAAGGGCAGGTAGCCGGGGGCGGTGTCGGGGTCGAGGTGGTCCCACCGTTCGGGCCGGAACGCGTCGGGGTCCTCCCACAGCGCGGGGTCCCGGTGGGACAGCAGGGGCAGTACGAGTACGTCGTCCAGCTCGCCGATGCGCACGTCGAGGGCCCCGTACTCGGGGGAGGCGTAGCGCAGGATGTTCCAGGAGGGCGGCAGCAGCCGGGCGGCCTCGTGGAGGACGTTGCGGTTCGAGGTGCCCTCGTCGAAGGGGGAGCCGAGCCAGAGGGCGTTCGCGACGAGGGTGGAGACGGTGAAGCAGACGGGGGCGGCGGCCCTCCGGTAGATCCCCATCGCGTAACGCCGGTCGTGATAACCCCCGGCTTCGGCGAACAGCCGCGCAATTCCGCTGGAGTCGGCGCCCGCCCCCTTCCTCCGGGGAATGGCGGCGCCGGCGGCGATCACCGACCAGGTGAGTTTCGGAGTCAGTTCCAGATTCCGGCTCATGAGAATGCGCAGTCGCCTCGGGTCGTTGCCGAGAATGAGGTCGCGCAGGAACAGGTGCCCGGTGAGCGGCCAGCTCCCGGCGAGATCGACGCTCCTCACCAACGGCCGTTCCAGGGCCTCCCGTACGTCCTTCCCGATGACGCGCATGACGGCCGCGGCCTCGTTGCGCTCGATGGAGCGGCCGTGCAGCGGCTTGAAGGTGGGGCGCTCGGTCTCGGTGGCGCGGCGCGCGGCGAGGATCCGGTCGGCCAGCTCGTGGCCGGCGACGCCCATGGTGTCGGGCTCCAGCCGGAAGGCGTCCTTGCCGGTGTGCTCGCGCAGCAGGGCGGCCAGCCGGGGCGCGAACTGCGTGGTCCGCGTGGCCGGCGGGGAGGCGATGGACATGCGGGACTCCGATGTATCCGTCTGACCGTCGGTCGGTGCCTCGGCTGCGCCGCCCCGGCCGCCGGTCGGCGGCCGGGGCGGCTGTGCCGGTCTAGTACCAGAAGTACCAGGCGCTCTTCTTGAGGCTCTTCTGACCGGAAACAGCGTTACGGATGGCAAAAAGCATCTTCATCGCCGTACCCCCTCTCCCAATCCATGGCTTGTGGCCGAATCAAAGGATCACGGACCGCCGCCGGAGGCGTACCGACGACGGCCCGCTGAGAATGCGCCGCCACCGTAAGCACCCCCCTGACCCCAAAACAACGCCCCCCTGCCCTTTATGTACGCTCCTACCAACCCGACCCCCCAATTCCAGCCGCCCACCCCCGACTTCCCGCCGATCTCCCCCGGCAACGAAACCCGCCGACCCCCTTTCCCCTCCGGCCCGCACCTCGGCCCCACCGCCACCCCTTTCGCCATGGATAGGCTGATCGACATGACTGTTTCCGTTCCCCGGCATGAGCTGCCCGATGGGCTGGGACGTCGCGCCGAGGAGCTCGACAAGAGCACCGCGGAGAACATCGCGTGGCTGGAGTCGTCGCCGGCGGGTTTCAGGCTGGCCTTCGGTACTGCGCTGCTGGCCGCGCTCACGCACTGCGGTGAGGACCCGCGTGCGGCGAGCCTGCCGACCTGGGAGGCGTGGGTGACGGCCACCCAGGTCGGTTCCGCCCTCTTCGCCACCTCGATGGCGGCGTCCGGCACGGTGAAGTGCCGTATTGCGGACGAGGTTCGGACCATCCCTGCGACCGGTTCTCAGTACCACAGCAACCCGGAGAACTGGATCAATGCGTTCTGGCTGGCGATCGTCTGCGGGGAACCCGAGCGGATGACGGCTCTGGCGCAGGTCCCCCTGGAACACCTGCGGGCTTCGGGAGCCGATTACGACGAGTACGTCTACCCGTGGATCGAGACCCTGCAGACCTGGTGGCTTCGCGTGACGGCCTGGGCCCGCTGCTGGACGCCGCTATGGCCGGCACTGACCCTGAAGGCCTCCAGGGAGCCGACCGCGCTCTCATGCTGCGGATCATCTATCCCCCGATGAACCTCTTCCTGCACTACGTCACGGGGGACCACGCAGGCTTCAACGAGGCGCTCGCCGACGCCCTCCGATGGCACAAGGAGTACTGGACGCGGGTGGACGGAGGCGCGGATACCGGCAACTGCAGCAGCTTCGTCGCCCTCGGCCCCCTCGCCATGGCCTGCCTGGCCCGCGACGCCGGATTCCCGCTGACCATCGAGTCCGAGTACCTGCCGAAGCACCTCATCGCACGCAGCTGGGTCGGCGAGTTCGACACCATCAGCACGTAGTCCAACCCCCGGCCCTCACCACTCCAGCCGCACGGCCCCCGACGCGTCCGCGGTGATCGGCTGCGGGGCGGGGTCCTCGTAGAAGCGGAGGGTGCCCAGTGGGGCCTCGGGGGTGGGGAGGTGGGGGGTCAGGGCCTCCAGGAAGTGCTCCGCGTCCGGGAGGTTCTCGGCGTGGATCTCCTGGCGGGCCGTGAGAGTCCAGCCGACCGGGGTGCGGGTGAGGACCGCGGTGCACTCGCCGCCCACGCGGTACGCCGGGCCGCGTTCCGCCAGGACCTTGAAGGGCGGGGGTACCCACTCGTCACCGTCGGAGTCGGCTTCGCCGTCCTCGGCGTACGGCTCCATGTGGTCGCGGATCAGGGCGAGGACCGGCTCGGGGGTGGAGGCGTCGAGCGTCAGGGCGAGTTCGAGGGCGTAGAGGTCGGCCATGCGGCCGAGCCTACGCAGCGGTGGTGACAGCGGCGGAACCTGCGGGTGGCGGCGTGCGGTCGTGCACGCCCCGAGCGCGGCACGGCAGCCGCCACCCCACGACCCGCACTCGTCAAGGCACAGGACCCTTGGCGTCCCCTCGCGACGAATCGCTCACCACCAGGGTGATCAACAGGTGACGAACCGTCAACACCTCGTTAGAGGTACACGCGCGGTTCCCGCATAAGCCCACAATTTTTCGGAGCCTGCTCTGGAGCCTCCGGCCCGCCGCTTTCCGCCCGGTCGACCTCGCACCAGATGCGCTTGCCCGCGCCCTCGCGCTGCCAGCCCCAGCGGTCCGCGAGGCCGTCCACCAGCTCCAGGCCGCGCCCGCCGGTGTCCTCCCCGCCGGCCTGCCGCCTGGCCGGGGCGCGGTCGCTGGCGTCGGCCACCTCGACCCGCACGCCCGGCCCCCCGAACAGCATCCGCAGCACGGCCGGACAGCCCGTGTGCACGACCGCGTTCGTCACCAGCTCGGAGATCAGCAGGATCAGCGTCTCGGCGAGCGGTTCGTCGTCCCCCACCCCCGAGCCCGCCAGCCGGGACCGCGCCCATCGGCGCGCCCGGCCGACCTCGGCGGGGTCGGGTCCTACCTCAAGCTGTACCTGAAGCACCTGCACCGCTCACACCATCCGAACCGGCGGACACTTCGCCTCGCGACAGGATGGGATCACCGACCGTGATCCCCGTGCCGAGCAGCATGGTTGACATACAGTCACCACAACAAGCGCTTCGGGCATATTCCAGCGCGAAGGAGTAGGCGTGGTGCATACTGTGCGACGCTCACGCCGCCGCTCAACCGCTCGCATCGTGGGAGCGTATCGCGGCACGCCCCCGCCTCCGGGCCGCATCGAGGCGGGCGAAGGACACAAACCGATATCAACTCTCTGTAATCGGACATGCGTCCCGCGCCGTTCCTCCCGTAACAGAGCGCCATTCCCACGCTATCCCGCCGACGCCGACGCCGACGCCGACGCCTCCGTCAGCAGCGCCTCCGCCAGCAGTTCCTCCGCCCCCGCCGCCGTACGCCACTGCTCCGCCCGCACCCAGGCCCGCTTCAGGTGCAGGTGGACGTCCGCCTCCCACGTGAAGCCCATCCCGCCGTACACCTGGAGGCAGTCCCGGGCCCCCCGCACCGCCGCCCCGTCCGCGAGCATCTTGGCGGCGGCGATCTCGGCGGAGTCCCCGGTGACCGCCGCCGCGTAGACCGCGGTACGGGCCACCTCGGCCCGCACCAGCATCCCCGAGCACAGGTGCTTGACGGCCTGGAAGCCCCCGATGGGCTGCCCGAACTGCTCGCGCTCCCCCGCGTACCGCACCGCCAGCTCCACCGTCCGCAGCGCGCTCCCGGCCTGGAGCGCCGCCGTCAGCAGCGCCCCCGTGTCCCGGTACCCGGCCGGCAGCACGCCCCGGGCCCGCCACAGCGGGGTCAGCGGGTCCGCCGAGCGCACCGGCACCCCGGCCGGCACCTCCGGCATCCCCAGCACGGCGTCGGCCCCGCCCAGGTGGGCCACCAGCGGCCCGTCCAGGTCGAAGGCCGTCACCACCGCCGCGCCCGAAGCCGCCCCCGGGACCACTCCGGCGGCCAGGTGGGTGGCCACCAGCGGCCCGGGCAGCAGCACCCGTCCGGCCTCCTCGAAGACGAGCACCGCCTCCGGCAGGCCGAGGCCCGCCCCGCCCTCGGACTCCGGCAGCCGGAGCGAGAAGAAGCCCGCCTCCCCCAACTCCCGCCAGAGCGAACGGTCCACCCCGGCCCCCGGCGCCGCCCCGGCCCCCGGCTCCACCCCGGCCCCCGCCGCCCGCTCCACGTCGGACCGCAGCGCCTCGCGCCCGTACCGCCCCGCGAGGAGGGCCCGGACGCCCGCGCGCACGTCCCGCTGGTCCCGCGTCAGCCGGAAGTCCACGACCGCTCACCGCCCCTTCGGGAGGCCGAGGATCCGCTCGGCCACGATGTTGTGCTGGATCTGGGAGGTGCCCGCCGCGATGGTGTACGACAGCGAGGAGAGCCGCTGCGCCGTCCACTCCTCCTCCAGCGACAGCGACTGCGCGCCCAGGACCTCCGCGGCCGCCTCGTACAGCTCCTGCCGGGCGTGCGAGTACGCCAGCTTGAAGACGCTGCCGCCGGTGCCCGGGACGCCGCCGGAGCCCTGCGCCTCGCTGACGTTCCACTGCGTGAGCCGCCACAGCGCCCCGAACTCCCCGTACAGCCGCCCCAGCCGCCGGCGCAGTACCGGGTCGTCCCAGCGGCCGTTCGCCTTCGCTGCGCGGGCCAGCTCGCCCAGCGTCCGCCGGCAGGCGACGACCTCCCCGACGAAGGCGGTGCCGCGCTCGAAGGACAGGGTGACCATCGTGACCCGCCAGCCGTCGTTCTCGGCGCCGACCCGGTTCGCGGCCGGCACCCGGACCTCGTCCAGGAACACCTCCGCGAACTCGGCCGACCCCACGAGGGTGCGCAGCGGCCGGACCGTGACGCCGGGCGCGTCCATCGGCATCGCCAGCCAGGTGATCCCCCGGTGCTTGGGCGCGGCCGGGTCGGTGCGCACCAGCAGCTCGCACCAGTCGGCGACCTCGGCGTGCGAGGTCCAGATCTTGGAGCCGGTGACGACGTACGCGTCCCCGTCGCGCACCGCCCGGGTGCGCAGGGAGGCCAGGTCGGAGCCGGCGCCCGGCTCGCTGAAGCCCTGGCACCACACCTCGTCCCCGCGCAGTACGGGCGGCAGCCAGCGCGCCCGCTGCTCGGGGGTGCCTTCGGCGGCGATGGTGGGTCCCGCGTGCAGCAGGCCGACGAAGTTCGCGCCGACGTACGGGGCGCCCGCGCGTTCGGTCTCCTCCAGGAAGATCAGGTGCTGGGTCGGGGTGGCGCCGCGCCCGCCGGCGTCGACGGGCCAGTGCAGGCCCGCGTAGCCGGCGTCGTACAGCCTGCGCTGCCAGCCGAGGTCGTAGGCGCGCCGGCCGGGCCAGTCGTCGGGCGAGGGCCTGGGCGGCAGCTCGGGCAGCACCTTGGCGAGCCATTCGCGCAGCCGGGCGCGGAAGTCCCGCTCCTCCTCGGAGTAGGCCAGGTCCATCAGACGAGGTCCAGGCCGAGCATGCGGATGGCGTTGCCGCGCATCAGCTTGTGGACGGTCTCCTGGTCGAGGCCCTTGACGTGGTCGAGGGCGACCTCCTTGGTGTGCGGGAAGGTCGAGTCGACGTGCGGGTAGTCGGTCTCGAAGGTGGCGTTGTCGCGGCCGACGACGTCCAGCGAGGCGATGCCGTGCTTGTCGCGGAAGAAGCAGCAGTAGATCTGCCGGTAGTAGTACGTGGACGGCGGCTCGGGGACGGTGTCGCGGACCCCGCCCCAGGCGCGGTGCTCCTGCCAGACGTCGTCGGCGCGTTCCAGGGCGTACGGGATCCAGCCCATCTGGCCCTCGCTGTACGCGAGCTTCAGCGTCGGGAACTTCACCAGCACCCCGCTGAAGAGGAAGTCCATCATCGAGGCCATGGCGTTGTTGAAGCTCAGCGAGGCCTGGACGGCGGGCGGCGCGTCGGGGGAGGCGGCGGGCATCTGGGAGGAGGACCCGATGTGCATGTTGACGACCGTGCCGGTCTCCTGGCAGACGGCGAAGAAGGGGTCCCAGTACCCGGAGTGGATGGACGGCAGCCCCAGGTGGGTGGGGATCTCGGAGAAGGTGACGGCGCGGACCCCGCGGGCGGCGTTGCGGCGGATCTCGGCGACGGCGAGGCCGATGTCCCAGAGGGGGATGATGCACAGCGGGATCAGCCGGCCGCCGCTGTCGCCGCACCACTCCTCGACCATCCAGTCGTTGTACGCGCGCACGCAGGCCAGTGCCACCTCCTTGTCCTTGGCCTCGGCGAAGGTCTGCCCGCAGAAGCGCGGGAAGGTGGGGAAGCAGAGGGAGGCCTCGACGTGGTTGAGGTCCATGTCGAGGAGCCGTGCCTTCGGGTCCCAGCAGCCACGGCGCATCTCCTCGCGGGTGATGCCCTCCAGGGTCATGTCGTCGCGGTCGAAGCCGACGGCGGCGATGTTGCGCTTGTACGGGAACTTCAGGTCCTCGTAGATCCACCAGTCGGTGGGCGGGCCGTCGGGATCCATGGAGATCACGTACTTGCCGCCGGTGTACTCCAGCTCCCCGATCCCGGCGGTGAGGGCCTTGGGGCCGCGGTCGCGGTACTTCGCGGGCAGCCACACGTCGAAGAGGTGGGCGGGCTCGATCACGTGGTCGTCGACGCTGATGATCCGAGGCAGTTCCAGTGCCATGGGCGCGCGCTCCTTCTCCCCAATCTGATGCATCGTCAGAAACAAGCTAGCCCCGCCACCCCTGGACCGACAAGCGCCGGAGCCCTACGCTCGGCCCTTGATCTGACTAACCGTCAGCTGGTGTCCGGCCGGCACGCCCAGGGAGGTCCGCGATGACGACCACGGAAACGGCGGCGGGAGCGGCCGCGGCGGCCCGGACGGCGGACGACGCCACGGCCACCGCCACCGCGCTCGGCCGGTCCGCGACCCTCTGGGAGCTGATCGCCCGCCGCGCCGCCCTCACCCCCGCCGCCACCGTCCTCATCCAGGCCGCCGACCATCCCGCCGCCGAGCAGGGGGCCGCCGGTCAGCCCGCCGCCGACCGGGAGGCCGCCGACCATCCCGCCGCCGACCACCCCGCCGCCGACCGCACCCTCACCTTCGGCGCCCTGCGCGACCGCGCCGAACGCGTCGCCGCCGGCCTGTACGGCATGGGCGTGCGCCCCGGCACCGTCGTCGCCTGGCAGCTCCCGACCCGCATCGAGACCGTGCTGCTGTCGGCCGCCCTCGCCCGCCTCGGCGCCGTCCAGTCCCCGGTGATCCCCTTCTACCGCGACCGCGAAGTCGGCTTCGCGCTGCGCGAGTCCAAGGCCGAGTTCTTCGCCGTACCCGGCTCCTGGCGCGGCTTCGACCACACGGCCATGGCCCACCGGCTCGGCGCCCGCGGCGTCTTCGAGGCGTACGCGGACCTCCCCGACGGCGACCCGGCCGTACTGCCCCCGCCGCCCGCAGACGGCACCTCCGTCCGCTGGATCTACTGGACCTCCGGCACCACCTCCGACCCCAAGGGCGTCCTGCACACCGACCGCTCCCTCATCGCCGGCGGCTCCTGCCTCGCCCACGCCCTGCGCCTGACCCCCGCCGACGTCGGCTCGATGGCCTTCCCGTACGCGCACATAGCCGGCCCCGACTACACGGTGATGCTGCTGCTGTACGGCTTCCCCGCCGTCCTCTTCGAGAAGTTCGCGATGCCCGACGCACTCGCGGGCTACCGCCGCCACCGCGTCACCGTCGCCGGCGGCTCCACCGCCTTCTACTCCATGTTCCTCGCCGAACAGCGCAAGGACCCCTCGGCCAGGCTCCTCCCGAGCCTGCGGCTGCTGGCGGGCGGCGGCGCCCCCAAGCCCCCGGAGATCTACCACGCGGTGGTGCGCGAGCTGGGCTGCCAGCTCACCCACGGCTACGGCATGACCGAGGTACCGATGATCACCATGGGCTCCCCGGACGACACCCCCGAGAACCTCGCCACCACCGAGGGCCGGCCCCCGCGGGGCATGTCCATCCGCATCACCGCCCCCGACGGCACCCCCCTGCCCCCCGGCACCGACGGCGAGGTCCGGCTGCGCGGCGAGGCCGTCTGCCAGGGCTACCTGAACCGGCCGGACACCGGCGAGGAGACCTTCGACGCCGACGGCTACCTGATCACCGGCGACCTCGGCCACCTCACCCCCTCCGGCCACCTGGTCCTCACCGGACGCAGCAAGGACGTGATCATCCGCAAGGGCGAGAACATCTCGGCGAAGGAGGTCGAGGACCTCCTCCACCAGCTCCCCGGCGTCGCCGACGCCGCCGTCATCGGCCTGCCCGACGAGGAACGCGGCGAACGCGTCTGCGCCGTCGTCGAACAGCCCCCCGGCGCCGCCCCCCTCACGCTGCCCCAGGTCACCGCCCACCTGCGCGCCCAGGGCCTCTCCCCGCACAAGCTCCCCGAGCAGCTGGAACTGGTCGACGCCCTGCCCCGCAACGACGCCCTGCGCAAGGTGCTGAAGTACCGGCTGCGCGAGCGCTACAGCTGAAGCCGAGCCGGAATCGAGCGGCGGCTGACACCAAGGTGCCAGGCCTCTTGGTGCCGGGCCGAAGCCCTTCCCGGGGCCCTGGCGGCCGAGCAGGATGGTGATCACCGGAACGGCGGCGGGAACGAAACCCGAAGCCGGGGCCGACGGGGAGACAACCACCCCCGAAGCCCGGACAGCCGCCTTCCGGATCCACCGCAGCACCGTCGCCAGGGGGCACCGCCATGTTCAGAACCACTCAGCTCACCGCACTCCGCGCCCTCGCGATCCGCAACACCGCGGACCGCTCCATCGGGTGGGACTGAAACGGCATGCTCCTCGTCCGACTGCCCCTGATCAGCCACACCGGGGCACCGGGAACGGAGAGCGGGGCGAGCCTCCTCCAGGACGCCCTCTGGGCCCACGCCGGCCCGCAGCACGCCCTCGAACACGTACGGGTGCGCCCCCTCCCGGAGGGGATGAGCGTCGCCCTGTTCGTCCGGGCCGAGAACGACGCCCACGCCCATGACAAGGCCCGCGCACTGCTCGCCGCCGTCATCGCGACCGGCGCGGCCCGCCACTTCTCGATGGGCCCCCTGATCCCCAACTGACGTACCGCACCACCCCCGCCCACCGTTCTCCGTCCGGCCCACCGACCGCTGTTCCTGCAGGGCAGCCGTCCCACCGGCACCACGGTGCGCGCCCCACACCTTCCGGCCTCGACCAGGCCCGCCCGCGTCACACGTACGCGGTCCCCGAACCTTCCCGGCCCTGACGCATCGGGCCGCCATGTCCTCCTGGAGAACACCACCATGTCCGCTCGCCGCTCCTCCCGCATGCTCACCGTCGCCCTCACCTCCTTCGTCGCCGCCCCGATGCTCGCCGTGGCCCTGCCCGCGGTCTCGGCGCAGGCCGAGTCGACGACGGTCGCCACGATCGCCCGTGCCCAGGTCGGCAACACCTGCGGCGACTACAACTGCCAGTACCCGGGCGCCTGGTGCGCCGAGTTCACCCGCTGGGTGTGGAACAGGGCCGGGGCGAACACCTCCGGCATCAGCGCGGCGGCGGTCAGCATCTACCAGTACGGCAAGAACAAGGGGACGCTGCACGGCACCCCGCAGGTCGGTGACGCGGTCCTCTACGACAAGGACGGCAACCTGAACGACGGCGAGGCCGACCACGTCAACATCGTCGTCGCGGTCAGCGGGGACGACATCCAGACGGTGGGCGGCAACGAGAGCGGCGGCGTGCGCTTCCGTTCCTGGTTCAACTGGAAGACCAACTCCAGCCCGGTGGGCGCCGGCCGGGCCCTGGCCTTCGTCGGTCCGGCCGGCCTGCCCGAGACCCCCTCGACGCCCGTCAGCAAGGCCGGCGACATCTTCCACGCGACCCGTCTCGTCGACGGCAGCTGGGAGAACTTCGCTCCGCTGAACGGCTTCGGCGGCGCGGCCTTCTTCAACGCCTCGCAGGAATCCATCGCCGCCACCCCCGACGGCTCCACGCAGACCCTCGCCACCGGCAACGACGGGAACCTCTACCACACCGCCCGCTACACGGACCGCACCTGGACGGGCTGGTCGGCACTGCCCGGATTCGACGGCGCCGCGACCTTCGCCGCCAAGGACCAGGCCATGACGGGCATGGCCAGCGGTGACGCCCAGGTGATGGCGATCGGCAACGACGGCCGCATCTACCACAACGCCCGCTTCGTGAACGGCACCTGGCAGGGCTGGGTCCCCGTCGGCAACTGGCAGGCGAAGAAGATCGCCACCGCGGGCCTCGCCGACGGCAGCATGCAGACCCTGATCGTCGGCAACGACGGCAACGTCTACCACGCCGTCCGCGCCGTGGACGGCACCTGGAGCAGCTGGAACGCCCTCCCCGGCACCGGCACCGCCGCCACCTTCCAGGCCGGCGCCATCGCCATCGCCGCCCTCCCCAACGGCGACACCCAGATGCTCGCCACCGGCAACGACGGCCTCGTCTACCACAACATCCGCTCCGCCAACGGCACCCTCCAGGGCTGGGCCAAGGTCGACGGATACGGCGGCGCCCCCGGCTTCGCCGCCAGCAGCCTCGCCATCACCGGCATGCCCAGCGGCGACACCCAGATGCTCGCCGTCGGCAACGACGGCAAGACCTACCACGCCGCCCGCTACGCCAACGGCTCCTGGCAGGGCTGGTGGGCCACCGGAATGGGCGCCCAGAAGGTCGCCATCGCCGGCCTCCCCGACGGCAGCGCCCAGATGCTCGCCACCCGCAACTGATCCCGCCACCCCCGTACGCGGCTCCACTCACCCGGAGCCGCGTACGCGTGCGTCCCGCCCGCCGCGGCCCTACAGCCGGCTCAGCGACGCCGCGGCGAAGAGCACGTCACGGATCGCCTCCCGGTCACCGGTCTGGCCGACGGCGGCCTCCTCCGGGGAGATGTGCCCGGCGGCCAGCTGGCAGAACTCCAGCCCGTCCAGGGCGACTTCCGCCACCGTGTGCTCCCGCGACGGTTTCGCGGCCGGGGAGTCCAGGGCGATGTCCCAGCCGCCCCCGCCCGCGCCCTCGATCTCCAGGTGCAGGGTCCGGCCCGGAGCGCCCGCCGCGACCAGGCCGCGGGCCGGCGCCGCCAGTCCCGAGCGGCGCCGGCCCGCCAGGGCTCCGGGCAGCAGCCGCGCAGCGAGGTCGATCATCCGGTGCAGGTGCGGCCCCGAGGGCGGCTCGTACGGGTAGTCCACCGCCTCCGCGATGTCCCAGGCGTGCACCCAGCACTCGAAGGCCCGCTCCAGGAAGGCGTCCCCCAGCGGCAGCGCGAACCCGCCGTAGTCCACGTCCAGTTCGGCCACGCCCCGGCCCGCGAAGGACACCGTACGGACCAGCGTGTGCCCCTGTGCCCGCCAGGGCTCGCGGACCTTGCGGGTGACGGGGTAGGGGGAGGAGTTCCAGAAGTGCTCGGTGCGTCCGGCCGGGCCGCCCGGCGGCGCCTCCGGGCCCAGCGGGTCGTCCAGCCCCAGCGCGGTCGCGATCAGCCCGTCCACCGTGAGCAGGTGCCCGATCACCCCCGCGACCGTGGTGCGGTGCGTACGCCGCCGTTCCTCCTCGAACCACTTCAGCCGCACCGGGGTGTGCCACTCCGAGTCGCCGAAGTCCCGTAGCAGCGCGTCGAGCCGCGCCGTCTCGGTGTCGTACGGGTTCGCCCACACCGGCACGGGGATGCGGGCGGGCCGCTTGCCCAGGCAGTCCTCCAGCACCCGCGAACGCAGCAGCGGCTTGAGGTCGAGGCTCTCCTCCGGGTGCAGCAGGCCCACCGCGTCGCGCAGCCGCAGCGCCTCCTCGGCGCAGGGCGCGCACTCGGTCAGGTGGTCTTCGACGGCCTGGGTCTCCTCCGCGGAGCACGCGGCGAGCGCCCACGCGCCGAGCAGGGACTTCAGCACGGCGTGCGAGGGCGGCGGGGCCGGCAGGGTCTCGGGGGCGTCCAGGTCGTCACCGGCCGCGCGGGGACCCGGTATCCGTGCGCGACCGGCCGCCCGCTGCTCGTACGCGTCGTCGGGGGTGTCTTCGGAGGGTCCGGTCATCGGGGCGTTCCGTATCCGCGTGGGCCGTATCCGGGCGGGGCGGTGTCCTCCCGGGGGAGGACGTTGGCGGTCGACAGCAACTGGAGGCCGAGCCGCAGCCTGCGCCGCGCCTCGTCCTCGCTGATCTGCAGGTCGGCGGCGGCCTGGCGGTAGTCGCGGCGCTTGAAGTACGCCAGCTCCAGGGCGGCCCGCAAGGGCGCGGGCATGGAGGTGACGATGTAGTCCGCGCGGGCGGCCGCGTTGGCGCTGCGCACCTTCTGCTCCAGTTCCTCGCGCGAGCCGCGGCCCAGTTCGGCCTGGCGCAGGCGGGCGACGGCCTGGCCCTGGGTGATCCGGGCGACCCAGGAGCGCATGGAGCCCTGCTTGGGGTCGTAGGCGTCCGGGTTCTCCCAGATGTAGCCGAAGACCTCGCGGGTGATGCGGTCCGCGGCCTTCTCGTCGCCGAGGACCCGGTGGGCCAGGCTGTGGACCAGCGAGGCGAAGCGGTCGTAGAGCTCCCCCAGCGCCGCGGCCTCACCGCGGGCGAGGCGCTGCTGCATGCGACGGTCCCAGCGCGGTGGAACGTCCTTCGCCATCGTGCCTCCAGCCGTGTGTCGACCCGTCAAATGTAGTGGGCAACGGACGGAACGCGCCGGTTTTGCGAGAACCTCCCCCCGCAAGCGGGACCGCCGTGCTAGACCGCGCCCGGGTCAGCGCGTTGGCACAGGTGTACGCGCCCCGGCGCGCTCCCCGTGCGCGGGTTCGATGCGGCCACCTCCTTGACCGCTTCGCTTAACGCGCAGGCCACGAAGGCCGTACGCTCCTGCCTGTCTTGATCTGCACCACGACCGCAGCCCCAACGCACACGTGAAGGCGGAACGCCGAACATGGACAGCGCAGAGTACGAGCGCAAGATCGCCGCCCGATTCGCCACCTTCGACCAGGACGGCTCCGGCTATATCGACCGGGAGGACTTCAGCACGGCGGCGAAGGCCGTGCTGGCCGAATTCGGTACGGCCGCACGCTCGGAGAAGGGCCAGGCCGTCTTCAACGGCGCCGAGGCGTTCTGGCAGGGAATGGCCGGGATCGCCGACGTCAACGGCAACCAGCGCGTCTCCCGCGAGGAGTTCGTCACCGGTGCGGCGAAGCGGCTGCGGGACAACCCGGAGCGGTTCGCGGAGATCGCCCGGCCGTTCCTGCACGCCGTGATCGCCGTCGCGGACGAGGACGGCCCCGGCGCGAGCCCCGCGGCGACGGCCCGCGTGCTGCGCGTCCTCGGCACCGAGCCCGCCCTGGCCGTCCAGGTCGCCTCGGCCCTGGACACGGACGGCGACGGCCGCATCTCGGAGGACGAGATCCTGGCCGCCTTCGCCGGCTACTGCGGCGTCGACCCCGACGCCTGAGGTCCGGCAGCCTCCCGACAGCCGCCCGGGGCCGTCCCCCGGGCACTGTCCGAGCGCGCTGATAGCGTGCCGCCACCAGCCGGAACGATCACGGGAGGCGGCTCGGCATGCAGCACGTACGGGAAGTGGAACGGCACTCGCTGGGCGAGGAGCGGAAGGCCGGGGCCCTCCAGGACATCGTCCTGCGGACCCTGATGCGCCACGGCCGCCTGGAGAGCGACCCGTCCCCCGAGCGGCTGCTGAGCCTGGCCGAGGAGATCCTCGACCACGTCGCCGCCCGCACCACCGAGGGCGGACGCCTCGGCGAGGAGGCCCGCACCGCGCTGCACACCGCCGCGGAGTGCGCCCTGGGCGCCCTCAGCGTCGGCTGCTGGCCGAACGGCGACCAGGAGGTCCCGCTCCCGCTGATCGGCGAGACCCTCAGCAGCGAGGACCTCGACTTCTCCGCCGCCGTCACCGCCGCCCCCACCGCCCGGACCTGGCTCCACGCCTTCGAGACCGCGGTGGTCAGCGGGCTGGTGTGGAACTGGCGGAAGGTCATCGGCCTGCTGCTGCGCAACGACTGCGCCCCCGATCTCCACAAGGGGGTGCCGCACTCGCCCCACACCTCGTACTCCGAGCCCGGCGACCTCGCCGCGATGGACGCCCTGTGCGGCTACCTCACCCCGAGCACCAGCCACCTGCCCAGCGGCTGGCCGACCGTCCCCCTGTGCAAGCCGGACGCCGCCACGCGCGCCGCGGCGGCCGCCGCCCTGGACGCCGCCGGCCCGCTGACCGCCGACCAGCGGCTGCTGCGCGTCCTCCTCGACGACGACCGGGCGGCCTTCGAGGCGGCCCTCGCGGACCGGCTCACCGCCCACCGCGAGAGCGCGCGGGCCGAGGCCGACCCCGCGCCCCGGACCCTGCTGCCACTGGGCCCGCTGACCCTGGCCGCCCTCGCGGTCCAGACCCACCAGTGGGAGCTCGGCGTCCGCTCCGGCTACCTGCCGCCCGAGCTGCTCGGCTTCACCGACGCGATGACCCTGGCCGGCCGGACCCAGGTGAACGGCCTGGGCGGCTGGGCCGCCGCCACGTAGGCGTCGCGGCCCGCCCAAGACCCCCTACGCGAAGACGACGGTCCGGGAGCCGTTCAGCAGGACCCGGTGCTCGCTGTGCCACTTCACGGCCCGCGCCAGCGCCTGGCACTCCACGTCGCGGCCGATGGCGACCAGCTGGTCCGGGGTGACCTCGTGGCCGACCCGCTCGACCTCCTGCTCGATGATCGGGCCCTCGTCGAGGTCGGCCGTCACGTAGTGGGCGGTGGCGCCGATCAGCTTCACACCGCGCGCGTGCGCCTGGTGGTACGGCTTCGCGCCCTTGAAGCTCGGCAGGAAGGAGTGGTGGATGTTGATGATCCGCCCGCTGAGCTCCTTGCACAGGGTGTCCGACAGCACCTGCATGTAGCGGGCGAGCACCACCAGCTCCACGTTCTCCTCGCGCACCAGCTCCAGGAGCCGAGCCTCGGCGTCCGCCTTGGTGTCCTTGGTGACCGGGATGTGCACGAAGGGGATGTCGTACGAGCCGACCAGCTCGGCGAAGTCGGTGTGGTTCGAGACCACCGCCGCGATCTCCACCGGCAGCGCGCCGATCCGGGAGCGGAAGAGCAGGTCGTTCAGGCAGTGCCCGAACTTCGACACCATCAGTACGATCCGCATCCGCTCGTCGGAGCGGTGGATCTGCCAGTCCATCCGGAAGGAGTCGCCGATCGCGGCGAAGCTGGCGCGCAGCTTCTCCACCGTCACGGCGGACTCGGCCTCGAAGTGCACCCGCATGAAGAAGAGCCCGGTCTCCCGGTCTCCGAACTGCTGACTGTCCACGATGTTGCAGCCGGTCATGAAGAGGTAGCTCGACACGGCGTGCACGATGCCCTGCTTGTCGGGGCAGGAGACGGTCAGGACGTACTGGGCCTGGGCCTCGGGCTGGGCCTGGGACTGTGGGTCTGCGCTCATGACGGCACAGCCTTTCACACCACGCGGGTCAGCGTTTTCAGCACGTCGACGGAGGTCGGCCGGTCGTCCGGGTCCTCCCCGTCCGCCGTCGACATCCGTACGTGCGCCTCGCGCGCCGCCCGGACCGCCTCGGGCCAGTCCTGGTGGCCGAGGTACGCGGAGACGTGCGCGTCGGGACCGACCTGGTGCAGGATCCGCAGCACCCGCAGCACCACGTGGTCGACCAGGGCCGCCTCCTGCGCGTCGCGGAAGATCGTGCCCACGTACTTGTCGGCGGACCAGCTGTCGAGCCAGGTGTCCTCGACGAGCCGGTACACGGCGTCGGTGACGTCGCCGTACCCTTCTGCGCCCGCGACCCAGACCTCTTCCTGGAACAGCGGGTCGGAGAGCATGTGCAGCGCCGAGCGCACGTTGCTGCGCCAGCGCCACCACGGCATGTCGTTGAGGGGCATGCCGCCCATGGTGGAGGAGCGGCCGCCGCGGCGGGAAGAGTTCTTCGAACCTTGGGCGAATGTCACGCTTTCGATCGTACGTTCCCGAGTAGTGCGATCTTGAAGCACCTGTGTGCGACCGCGCCCCCGCAATTCACCTCGGCGTCACCGTTTGTTGTGTCCATCTCATCGCCGAGTTACCCGCGGGGCGGAAGGGTCGGTGGACATGACCCATCACCGACGCGCAACTTCCCTGTCCCGCCTGCTGATTGCCGTGGCGACGGGCGCGTGTCTCACCACGGCGTGCGGGGTGGTCCCCGGCGGCACGGGGGGCTCCGGGGACTCCCTCACGGTCATGACCTTCGCACCCATCGGAACAAAAGCGACCAATATGGCAGGAATGCCGGGCATGGCCAAGGCCTACGAACGGTGGGTGAACGCCAACGGGGGCATAAAGGGCCGCAAACTGCGCGTCATCACCTGCAACGAGAAGAACACCGCCACCGGCGCCGCCGACTGCGCCCGCAAGGCCATCACCGAGAAGGCCGTCGCCGTCGTCGGCTCCTACAGCCAGCACGGCCGCGCCTTCATGGCCCCGCTGGAGGCCGAGGGCATCCCGTTCATCGGCGGCTACGGGGTCTCGCCCGAGGAGTTCCAGAGCACCCTGTCGTTCCCGGTCAACGGCGGCCAGCCCGCGCTGCTCGCCGGGGCCGGCCACCAGCTCGGCAAGGCCTGCTCCCAGGTCTCCCTGGTCCGCCCTGACACCCTCGCGGGCGACACCATGCCGGTCCTGCTGAACGCGGGGCTCAAGGCCAACGGCATGCCCGAGGCCGACGACATCCGTGCCGCCGAGGACTCCGCCGACTTCAAGCCGCAGGCCCGCGAGGCCCTGACCGGCACCCCGTCGGCCCCGGCCGCCGCCCCCACGACGACGCCGGCCACGGCCCCGCCCCCCGCTCCCTCCGCATCCGCTGCCGGATCCGCATCCCCGTCCAAGGACCCCAAGGACCCCAAGGACTCCAAGTCCGCGAAGGCCCCGGCCGCCGACACCGGCAAGGACAAGAGCTGCGTGACGGCCGTCCTCGGCGAGCGCACCGAGATCTTCTTCGACGCCTTCCGCCGCGTCGACACCCAGCACAAGACGCAGATCTCCTCCGTCCTCGGCAGCATCAGCCAGGCCCTGGTGGACCGCACCGGCGGCAAGGAGAGCCCCTTCGAGGGCGCCTACGTCACCAGCTGGTACCCGGTCTCCACCGACCCGCTGTGGGCGCCGATGCGCAAGGTGATCGCCGACCAGGCCTTCGGCGACGACACCGTGGACCCCGACGACAGCGGCGCCCAGACCACCTGGATCGCGTACAACGTCCTCAACCAGATCGTCCAGCGCTTCAAGAGCGACGAGGACATCACCGCCCGCAAGCTCACCCGGGCCCTCAACCATTCCCCGGGCGTCCAGACCGGCAACCTCACCCCCGAGCTGAGCTGGCGCTACCAGGACATGCGCGCCGTCGCCGGGTTCCCGCGCCTGGTCAACGGCCGGGTCAGCTTCCAGACCGTCCAGTCTGGCCGCCTGGTCGCCCAGCTCGGCGAGCAGAACCTCGACATGACCCCGACCCTGGAACAGGCCCCCCGCTCGGCCTGACCCGGGCGGGGCGGCCGTCCGTCACAGCTGGGACTTGTCCCGCTTGGTGAGGCCGTACTTGGCGGCGATCGTGTTCCACATGGTCGCCGCCGACTCCTTGGCCCGGGTGGCCTCGGCGCTGGACTTGTTGCCGTCCTGCGCGTCGTCCGTCACCTTGGCCTTGCCGTCCTTGTCGCCCTTGTCGTCCTTGTCGTCCTTGCCGTTGCCGCAGCCGCCCTTGTCGCGGGAGACGTCGTCCGCCCAGTCCGCGTAGCTGTTGTCGGCGTCCGCCGACGCCTTCCACGCCTTCGTCAGGCTCGCCGAGAGACGGGCGTGGTTCGGGAGCAGGTCGATCTTGAGCTCCTGGAGCCGGGTGACCAGCCCCTCGCGCTGCCGGGCGGCCTCGCGCAGGTCCTGGGCGGCCTGCGTCAGGTTCCGGCAGTCCTTGATGTCGTCGACGGCCTTGATCACCGCGGTCCGGCTGTCACTGGCGTCCTCCAGCAGCTTGTCGAGCTGGACGGCCTGCGGGCGCGCCGGGTCCACCGCCCCCTCGCCCGGAGCCGCGCCCGAGTTCGCGGAGCCGCTGGCGGCCGGGGCCACCGCGCCCGGGTCGGTGTTCTGGGCCTTGCCGTCGCTGAGCAGGGCGCCCACCCCGAGCCCGGCCACGACCAGCCCGAACACCGCCGCCGCGATCACGGCCGGCGGGATCCGGCGCGCGGGCGCGGGCGGCGGGGGCGGCGGGGGCGCGTACTGCTGCTGCGGCGGCTGCCCGTGCCGCTGGGGCGGGGCGGGCGGCGGTGTCCGGCGCGGTCCCGGATCCCGGACCGGCGGCAGCTGCTGGGTGTGCCCGGCGGCACCGGCGTCCCCGTCGGCCCGGAACAGCGCGTCGAACCCCTCGGCGGCGGCCGCCGCGGGAGCCGCTCCGGCGGGAACGGGCGGGATGTACTGCGTCGCCGCGTCGTCGGCGGCGGCCGGGACCTGGGCGATGTGCTGCGTGGCCTGCTCGTGCAGCCCGGCGGCCGGCACCGGGGGGATGTACTGGGTCGCCTGCTCGTGCGGCGCCCCCGGACCCGCCTGCACCGGCGGGATGTACTGCGTCGCCTGCTCATGCGGCTGCGCCGGACCCGCCGGCACCGGCGGGATGTACTGCGTCGCCTGCTCGTGGGGCTGCGCCGGACCCGCCTGGACCGGCGGGATGTACTGGGTCGCCTGCTCGTGCGGCGCCCCCGGACCCGCCTGCACCGGGGCGATGTACTGCGTCGCCTGCTCGTGCGGCTGCGCCGGCACCGGCGGGATGTACTGCGTCGCCGCGTCCGGCAGCGGCGGGTAGCCGTAGCCGTGCGGGTCCCCCGGCCCCTCGAAACCCGGGCCGACGACGTGGCCGGCCGGCGGCGGGTACCCGTACGCGGGCTGCCCCGGCTGCGGCGGCGGCTCGTACGCGGACTCGTACGGCCCGGAGTACTGCTGCGCGGCCGGCGCCGCCTGCGGGTCCTGCGCGGCCGGATACCCGTACGCGGGCGGCGTGCCCCACGCCTCGCCGGGCTGCGGCCCCGGCTGCTGCGGGTAGCCGGGAGCCGGCACCGGCTGCGCCTGATGCGGCGTCCCGGGCTGGGGGACGCCCCCTTGTCCGTTCTCCGTCACCGGGACTCCTTCTGCCTTCTGCGACCGGCCCGAACCCACGGAACCGTCGCATCAAGCTACCCGGTGACGCCGTGATCACGTCAGGCCGCCTGGACCTCCAGCCTCGCCCCGAACTCCCGGACGGCCGGTTCCTCCCGGTACGGCTCCAGCCGCGCGCGGAAGTCGTCCAGGTACTCCGCGCCCCGGCGCGAGCGCAGCGAGCCCAGCAGTTCGGCGGCCTTCGTCGCCGTCTGGCAGGCCTGCTCCACCTCCCGCCGCTGCACCTGCGAGGCCGCCAGCAGCAGCAGCCCGATCGCCCGGCGGCGCGCCTTCGTCGCGGGCAGGTGGCGCAGCGCCTCCTCAGCCCGCCGGCCCGCCGCGTCGGCCTGCCCCAGGTCCCGGTGGCAGTGCGCCAGCTCGTCCGCCAGGTAGGCCTGGTCGAAGTGGCGGATCCACACCGGGTCGTCGCCGGACTCCGGCTCCGCCCGCTCCAGCGCCGACACCGCCCGGCCCGACAGCACCGCCGCGGCCCGGGCGTCGCCCAGCAGCGCGTGCCCGCGCGCCTCGGCGGCGTAGAACATGGCCTCCACCCGCGGCGTGACCTGCCCCCGCGTGCCCTCCTGCGCGGCCCGCGCCAGCTGCGCGATCTCCCGCGGGTTGCCCAGCTCGGCGGCGAGGTGGCTCATCGACGCCGCCAGGACGTAGCCCCCGTACGCGCGGTCGCCCGCCGCCTGCGCCATCCGCAGGGCCTGGATGTAGTAGCGCTGGGCCAGACCCGGCTGCCCGGTGTCCACCGCCATGTAGCCGGCCAGCTCGGTGAGCCGGGCCACCGCCGCGAACAGGGCCCGCCCCACCGGCTCCCGGTACGAGCCCGCGATCAGCCCCGAGACCACCGAGTTGAGGTAGTGCACCACCACCGGCCGCACGTGCCCGCTGCCGAAACGGTGGTCGAGGTCGGTCAGCGCCTCGGTGGTCGCCCGTACCGCCTCCACGTCCGGCATCCCCACCCGCGCCCCGGCGTTGCGCGCCACCTGCGGGTCGGCACCGGTGATCAGCCAGTCGCGGCTCGGCTCGACCAGGGCGGAGGCCGCCACGCTCGACCCGGAGAGGAAGTCGCGGCGCCCCACGTCGCTGCGCCACAGCTCGCAGACCTGCTCGATGGCGCCGATGACGGTCGGGGAGAACTGCAGGCCGACCCCGGAGGCGAGGTTCTTCCCGTTGGCCATGCCGATCTCGTCGATGGTGACGGTCCGGCCCAGCTTGCGGCCGAGGGCCTCGGCGATGATGCCGGGGGCCCGGCCGCGCGGCTGCTGGCCGCGCAGCCAGCGGGCGACCGAGGTCTTGTCGTAGCGGAGATCGAGGCCGTGCTCGGCCCCGCACATGTTGACGCGCCGTGCGAGCCCGGCGTTGGAGCACCCGGCTTCCTGGATGAGCGACTGCAGCCGTTCGTTCGGCTGGCGCGCTACGAGAGGCCTGGCTGCCATGAAAACCCCCTGAGGCCGCGGGTGATCGTTGGAATGATCACTTCCCGCCTGAAGTGCCGAGAATCTTCCGCTCTGCGACGTGTCGTTACCCATCGGCCGCGCCCCGGCCTCCCACGCGCCCCCGCACATGCACCCGTGCGCCCCGTATGCAGGATCGATGCAGCGCCCACCGGCTGGTTTACGCCCGTAACCCGCCAGGCCCCCGGGAGTTGTGAGGGGCGTGGAAGAGACCATCACAGTCACGGAGACCGCCCCCATCCCCCAGCAGCGCGGCGACCAGCTGCTGGACCACGCCGTGCGGTACGTGGAAGAACGCCACTGGGACGTCTTCGCCGGGACGTGGCTGGAGCCCGGCGACGGCCGGGAGGTGTGCTCCTGCGGGGTGGCCGACTGCCCGGCGCCCGGCGCCCACCCCTCGGTCAAGGACTGGCAGTCGCTGGCCACGGGCAGCGCGGTGGGCGTGCGCCGGATCTGGGGCAAGCACCCCGGCGCCTCCATCCTGATGCCGACGGGCCGCACCTTCGACGCGCTCGACGTACCGGACTCCGCCGGGTTCCTCGCACTGGCCCGGCTGGAACGCCACGAGCGGACCCTGGGCCCGGTCGCCCTGACCCCCGACCACCGGATGCTGTTCTTCGTCCTGCCGGGCGCCGGCGCGAAGGTACCGGACCTGGTGCGCAAGCTGGGCTGGCTGCCGCACGCCATCGACCTCGTCACGCGCGGCGAGGGCCAGTACGTGGCGGCGCCGCCGACCCGCTACGGCGGCAGGGGCCCGGTCCAGTGGGCCCGCAAGCCCACCCCCGCGAACCGGTGGCTGCCGGACACCGAGGAGCTGATCGACGCGCTCGCGTACGCCTGCGGCAGCGAGGCGGCCGCGGCCCGCAACCGCCGCACCGCGTGAACCCGTTCCACCCCGCCGCCGGCTGACCTCCGCCTGCTGACCTGTGCCTGCTGACATACGTGTCCGCAAGCTCATGACATTCGTAACTTCTGACGCCTCTCCCCTCCTCCTATCGTGAGGAAAGTACGACCACGGGGAACAGAACGAGAGGCAGGCGCATGCCGGACCAGGGTTATGCGGCAGGCGGTACGGACGGCGGGACCGGCGGGGGCACGAGTGGCGGCGCGCGATCCGCGCAGCCCGCGGCCGCCGTACGCGTGGAAGGGCTGTGGAAGCGCTTCGGCGAACAGGTCGCCGTCGCGGGCATCGACCTGGAGCTGCCGGCCGGCCGCTTCGTCGGCCTCGTCGGCCCGAACGGCGCCGGGAAGACGACCACCCTGTCCATGGTGACCGGGCTGCTGCGCCCGGACGCGGGCCGGGTGGTCGTCGCCGGGCACGACGTGTGGGCCGACCCGGTCGAGGTCAAGAGCCGCATCGGCGTCCTGCCCGAGGGGCTGCGCATGTTCGAGCGCCTCTCCGGCCGTGAACTCCTCGGCTACATGGGCCGGTTGCGCGGCCTGCCGGGCGAGGAGACCGACAAGCGGGCCACGCAGCTGCTGGACGTGCTCGACCTCGCCGGCTCCCAGCACAAGCTCGTCGTCGACTACTCGACGGGCATGCGCAAGAAGATCGGCCTCGCCGCGGCACTGCTGCACAACCCCGAAGTCCTCTTCCTGGACGAGCCGTTCGAGGGCGTGGACCCGGTGTCGGCGCAGACCATCCGCGGGGTGCTGGAACGTTACACCGCGTCCGGTGCGACCGTCGTCTTCTCCTCCCACGTGATGGAGCTCGTCGAATCGCTCTGCGACTGGGTGGCCGTCATGGCGGGCGGCCAGATCCGCGCCGCCGGCCCGCTGGCCGACGTACGGGGCTCCGCGCCCTCCCTCCAGGCGGCCTTCCTCGAACTCGTCGGCGCCCGCGGCCACGCCGCCGGCGACTCCCTCGACTGGCTCGGCGGCGCACGATGAGCACCGCCGCCACGGCCTCCGGGCCCTCCGTCACCTCGCTGTTCGTCCGCCTCAAGCTCTCCCTGGTGCGCAACGGCCTCAAGGGTTCCTCGAAGCGCAAGGCCGTGTGGATCGCCAGCCTGGTGATCTCGCTGCTGTTCTCCCTCTTCGTCACCCTGTGCCTGGCCATGCTGCACGGCCACGTCCACGCCGGGACCGTCGTCGTCCTGCTGGCCGCGATCCTCGCGCTCGGCTGGACCGTGATGCCGCTGCTCTTCCCGACCGGCGACGAGACCCTCGACCCGAGCCGGCTGGTGATGCTGCCGCTGCGCCCGCGTCCGCTCGTACGGGCCCTGCTGGCCTCCTCGCTCATCGGCACCGGCCCGCTGTTCACGCTCTGCATCGCCGCCGGCTCGGTGGCCGCGGTGGCGCACGGCGCGGCCGGCATCACCGCCGCCGTCGTGGGCGCCCCGCTCCTGCTGCTGGGCTGCGTGACCCTGGCCCGCGCCGTGGCCACGGCGAACGTCCGGCTGCTGTCCAGCCGCAAGGGACGCGACCTCGCGGTGCTCAGCGGCCTGCTGATCGCGATCGGCGCCCAGGTCGTCAACTTCGCCAGCCAGAGCCTGTTCAAGCAGGGCGGCCTGACCGCCCTGGAGCCGGTCGAGGCCGTCGTGCGCTGGCTTCCGCCGGCGACGGCCGTCGGCATGGTGGACTCCGCGAGCCGGGGCTCGTACGGCGTGGCCGCCGCGCAGCTCGCCCTCACCCTCGCCGCCCTGGCCGGCCTCCTGTGGTTCTGGGAGCGCGGCCTGACCAGCCTGATGGTCACCCCGGACGGCTCCACCCTCGCGGCCGCGAAGCCCGAGAAGGACCGCGGCGGCGCCGGCGGCTTCTGGTCCCTCCTGCCGGGCGGGCGCACCGGCGCGGTCATGCGGCGCACGCTGCGCTACGCCGTCCGCGACCCGAAGACGAAGTCGGCCTGGGTGTCCTCGCTGGCGGTCGGCGCGATCGTCCCCGTCTTCAACGCCCTCCAGGGCACCGGCTCGGTGTACCTGGCCTGCTTCGGCGCGGGGATGCTCGGCATCCAGATGTACAACCAGTTCGGGCAGGACACCTCCGCCTTCTGGATGGTCGCCCAGACCATCGCCTCGCCGCGCGACGCGTTCGGTGAACTCCGCGCCCGTGCCGGCGCGCTGGCGCTGGTCACCGTCCCGTACACGCTCCTCGTCACGGTGGCCACCGCCGCCCTGGTGGGCGACTGGGCCGCCTTCCCGGCCGCCCTGGGCCTGGCTCTGGCCCTGCTGGGCTCGATGCTGTGCACGGGCGCGCTGGCCTCGGCGCACTTCCCGTACTCCATCCCGACGGAGGGCGCGTTCAAGAACGTCGCCCCGGGACAGGCCGGCCTGGCCTGGCTGGGCATCGTGGGCGGCATGGTGTCGTCCGCGCTGATCTGCTCCCCGGTGATCGGCCTGACGGTGTACGTCAGCCTGTCGGACGACCCCGGCACCCTCGGCCTGCTCGCCCTCCCGCTCGGCACCGCCTGGGGCCTCCTGGTCACCTGGGCGGGCCTGCGCCTGGCGGCCCCGACGGTCTTCCGCAAGCTCCCGGAGATCCTGACGGCGGTCAGCAAGGGCTGACCCACCCCTGCACACCCCGAAGGGGGGCGACGGACCACCCCCCGTCGCCCCCCTTCCCCCACTCCGCACCCCTGCCCGGGCCCTCGTCCGGACCCTCGTCCGGGCCCTCGTCCGGGCCCCTGTCCGAATCCGCGCACCGTCGCTGGACCGCATTTGCCCAGGCCCCCGCGTCCTGCAAAAGTTCGTTCGATTGCCGGGTTGGTGGGGGGAGTTCCGCGTGGGGTTCGACGAGGAGTGGGGCCGGCTGCGCGCCGAGGCGGCCGGCAGGGCCACCGCCGAGCAGACGCCGACGGCTGTGGGCGGGCCGCCGGCGCGGGACCGGCTGGCGGAGTTCCGCGGCCGGGTGGTGCTCGTTCCGCACGACGAGCACGGCGGGCTGTGGACGGCCCCGCTCGGCGGCCTGGACTGGATCTGCGCCTTCTCGGACGAGGAGGCGCTGGCACGCTTCGCCCAGGCCCGGGACGAGACGGACCGCGCGTGGGACTTCCGGCGGGTGCCCGGGGCCTGGCTGCTGGACGAGGTGATACCGGCGCTGGACTTCCCGTGCGGGGTCGCGCTGGACCCGGCGGGTCCCGACGGCACGGTGTTCCCGCCCGTACGCGGGATCGTGCCCGACTCCGCCGCGCTGGACGGCGGGGCGACGGCATGAGCGGCGAGCAGGGCGAACTCGATGTGTCGAAGGCGGCACTGGGACAGATCGCCAAGGGCATCACGGACACCCTGTCGGAGCTGAAGGAGCTCGGCTCGGTCGGAACGGCGAGCATGGGCGGCGGCTTCACGGAGCTGAAGCTCTCGGGCATGCAGACCGGCCACGAGGCCCTGACCACCATGCTGGACGCGTTCTGCGAGCGGTGGGGCTGGGGAGTGCGCGCGCTGGTCCAGGAGGCGAACGGGTTCGCGGCGGGCGTGGGCCTGTCGGCCGGCCTGGTCCACGAGCAGGACCAGTACATCCAGGGCGGTTTCAAGGTCATGGCCAACGCCGTCCTCGGCGGCGATCCGCACGCGTCCGAGCAGGAGGTCACGGGCAAGGACTGGGGCGAGGTCCTCGCTTCCAATCCCTACACCAGCTTCCGGGACGCCGACTTCAGCGCCGAGTCGGCCCTCAAGTCCAAGGAGGCCACCGACCGGGCCTGGGCACAGGCCTGGGAGGACATCGCCCCGCGCCGGGAGATCGACCCCTCCAAGCTCGCCGAGCTCAGCCGCGACCGGGACGGCGGTGAGCAGCGGTGACCGACTGGGAAGCCCTCGCGGACAAGGGCCTGGGGCAGCTGGGCACCGTCTGGACCGCCGCGAAGAAGAAGGCCGGCGAAGGCGTCGACAGGGCCACCGACGAGATCGGCGGCATCCTCCACAAGGCCGGCAAGGACCGCTGGGCCGACGACATCGAGGACCTCGGCGACGGCCTCGCCTCCCGGCTCGGCGCGTCCGTGGCCGAACAGCAGCTGGGCCAGACCGAGCAGGCCGACGAACTCGTACACGGCTCACCGGCCGCCCTCCGCGCCTCGGCCTCGCACATGAAGGACTTCCAGGCCTCGTTCGACAAGGTCGGCCAGGGCATGAAGGCGCTGGACGCCGGCAGTTGGAAGGGCGCGGCGGCCGACGCGTTCCGCGGGGCGTTCGCCGTACATCCGGCCAAGTGGCTGCACGCCGCCGAGGCCTGCCAGAAGGCGGGGGACGCGCTCACCCGGTACGCGGACACGGTGGAGTGGGCCCAGAAGCAGGCGGCCCAGGCCGTCGAGCTGTACCGGAAGGCCCTCAAGGCCCACGAGGACGCCGCCAGCGCCTACGCCAAGGCCGTCGACACCTACCAGGCCACCGCCAAGTCGGGAAAGAACCCGGGGCCGGTGCCGACCAGGCCGGACAACGTCGGGGCCGCGGAGGCCAAGGCCGCCCAGGAGATCCTCACGGAAGCCCGCCGGCAGCGCGACGAGGCCGCCGCCGGCGCGGCGTCCGCCCTCTCGGCCGCGATGGAACACGCCCCGGCCAAGCCCTCGCCGCGCGAGAAGGCCATGGCCGCGGTCACCGACCACGCCGCCGCCGCGTCCGTGGAGCTCTCCCACTTCGGCGGAGGGGTCGTCAAGGGAACCGCCGGGGTGATCGACTTCGCCCGCAGCGTGTCCCCGTTCGACAGCTACAACCTGACCCACCCCGCCGAGTACCAGCAGAACCTCGGCATGACACTGGCCGGTCTGGTCTCGGCCCCCGCCCACCCCGACCGCATCGCCAACGCCTTCGTCGAACCCTTCCGGACCGACTTCGCCGAGGGCACCGGCCGGCTCCTGCCGGAGCTGCTGGGCACGGAAGGCTTCGGCGGTGCGGCCAAGGGGGCCCGCGCCGGGGCACGGGTGGCGGAGGAGGCGGCGGGGAGCGCGGCCGCCAAGGAGGCCCGCGCGGCCCAGCAGGCGCAGCCGGAGGCCTCCGCCCGCTCCCAGGAGCAGAAGGTGTGCCGCGAGGACCCGGTCGACGTGGCGACGGGACGCATGGTCCTGCCGCAGACCGACGTCGTCCTCCCGGGCCCCCTCCCCCTCGTCTTCACCCGCACCTTCGAGTCCTCGTACCGGGCGGGACGCTGGTTCGGCCCGTCGTGGGCGTCGACCGTGGACCAGCGCCTGGAACGCGACGAGGACGGGCTGGTGCTCGTCCGCGAGGACGGCAGCCTGCTCGCCTACCCGCACCCCGAGCCGGGGATCCCCGTACTCCCCGACCACGGGCAGCGCTGGCCCCTGACCCTCGACGCGGACGGCGGGTACACGGTCACGGACCCGGAGACCGGCCACGTCCGCCACTTCTGCGAGGACGGCCGCCTCCTCCAGCTCGAAGACCGGTCGGGCGCCTGGATCACCTTCGACTACGACGAGTCCGGCGCCCCAGCCTCTCTCGTCCACAGCGGTGGATACGAACTCCGCCTCGCCTCGGCGGAGGGCCGGATCACGGCCCTGTCCCTCGCCGACGGCACGCGGATCCTGCGGTACGCGTACACGGACGGCCACCTCACGGCGGTCACCAACTCCTGTGGCCGCCCGCTCCGTTTCGGCTACGACGAGCTCGGCCGGATGACGTCCTGGACCGACTCCAACGACCGGCACTTCGACTACGTCTACGACGACCAGCACCGTTGCACCGCACAGTCGGGCACCAACGGGCACCTGAACGTCCGCTTCGCGTACGAGCCGGGCCTCACCACCCTCACCGACTCCCTGGGCCACACCACCCGTTTCCTGATCAACGAGCGGGCGCAGGTCACCGCCGAGACCGACCCCACGGGCGCGACGACGCGGTCCACGTACGACGCCTACAACCGCCTCCTGAGCCGCACGGACCCCCTCGGCCACACGACGCACTTCACGTACGACGAGGACGGCCGCCTGACGACGGTGACCCGCCCGGACGGCCGCACGGTCCGGGCGGAGTACAACGCCTTCGGCCAGCCGCTGAAGATCATCCAGCCGGACGGCCGCGTCCACCTCACCACGTACGACGCCGTCGGCAACCGCACCTCGTACACCGCCCCGGACGGCACCACGACCCGCTTCGCGTACGACACCCACGGCCACCTGTCGGCGGTGACGAACGCCCTGGGCCACACCACGACGGTGCAGTGCGACCGCACGGGCCAGGTGTCGGCCACCACGGACCCCCTGGGCGCGACCACCACCTACGAGCGCGACCCCTTCGGCCGTCCGACCGCGGTCACGGACCCCCTGGGCCACACCACCCGCCTGGCCTGGAGCGTGGAGGGCCGCCTCCTCCGCCGGGAGAACCCCGACGGCACCGCGGAATCCTGGACCTACGACGGCGAGGGCAACTGCCTGACCCACACGGACGCGATCGGCGGCGCCACGGTCTCCGAGTACGGCGACTTCGACCTCCTCACCGCCCGCACCGGCCCCGACGGCGCCCGCTACACCTTCGACCACGACACGCAACTCCGCCTCACGCGCGTCACGAACCCCCAGGGCCTGACGTGGACGTACGCCTACGACGGCGCGGGCCGCCTGTCCCGCGAAACGGACTTCGACGGCCGCACCCTCACGTACGGGTACGACGCATCGGGCCTCCTCGCCTCCCGCACCAACACCATCGGCGAAACCACCTCCTTCGAACACAACGCGCTGGGCCAGGTGGTCCGCAAGGACGCGGCCGGCCTGGTCACCACCTACGCGTACGACGCGTTCGACGCCCTCGCGGCAGCGGCCTCTCCCGAGTCCACGGTCAGCTGGTTCCGCGACGCCGCCACGGGGCGCCTCCTCTCGGAGACGGTGAACGGCCGCACCCTCACGTACGGCTACGACACCCTGGGCCGCCGCACCAGCCGCACGACTCCCACCGGCCCCTCGTCCCACTGGACGTACGACGCGTCCGGCCGCCGCAGCTCCCTGACCACAGCGGGCCGCATCCTGTCCTTCGAGCGCGACGCGGCGGGCCATGAGCTGGCCCGGAGCCTGGGCCCGTCCTTCTCCCTCACCCACGAGTACGACGCGATGGGCCGCCGCACCGCCCAATCGGTCACCGGCCAGGACGGCCGCACCCTCCAGCGGCGCGGCTACGGCTACCGCGCCGACGGCTACCTGACCGGCATCGACGACTCCCTCACCGGCCCGCGCACCTTCGCCCTGGACGCGGCGGCACGCGTCACCGCCGTGGACGCGGCGAACTGGTCGGAGCGCTACGCGTACGACGAGGCCGGCAACCAGACCAGCGCCTCCTGGCCGACGCGCCACCCGGGTTCGGAAGCCCACGGCGAACGCGCCTACACGGGCACCCGCATCACCCGCGCCGGCTCGGTCCGCTACGAACACGACGCGCTGGGCCGCGTCACCCTCCGCCAGAAGACCCGCCTCTCGCGCAAGCCGGACACCTGGCGCTACGAGTGGGACGCGGAGGACCGCCTGACCGGGGTCACCACCCCGGACGGCACCCGCTGGCGCTACACCTACGACCCCTTGGGCCGCCGCACGTCCAAGCAGCGCCTCTCCCCGACGGGCGAGGTCGCGGAGGAAACCCTCTTCACCTGGGACGGCACCACCCTCTGCGAGGAAACCAGCGGCGGGGTCACCCTCACCTGGACCCACCAGGGCCTGCACCCCGTCACCCAGACGGAACGCATCGACCAGCCGGAGATCGACGACCGCTTCTTCGCGATCGTCACCGACCTGATCGGCACCCCCACCCACCTCCTGGCGGAGGACGGCACCACGGCGTGGCACACCCGCACCACCCTGTGGGGCACCACAACCTGGAACCGCGACGCCACGGCCTACACCCCCCTCCGCTTCCCGGGCCAGTACTACGACCCCGAATCAGGCCTCCACCACAACCACTTCCGCACCTACGACCCCGAAACGGCCCGCTACCTCACCCCGGACCCCCTGGGCCTCACCCCAGCCCCGAACCCGGCGACGTACGTCACCAACCCCCACACCTGGTCGGACCCGCTGGGGCTGGTCCCATGTCCGATTCCTTGGTCCAGCGGTAGCGTTTCATCAGCAGTGCGAGCAATCGACGACGGATCGACGCAAATCAGTGTCGCATCCCGGAGCGAGGCGGAGGAAATCTACCTCGGCAAATTCCACGGCGAAGGATATCGAAATGCGGAGGGATTCGACGGAAAGGGAACTCGTCAGTATTTTGGATCCAAGAGCGGAACCTACCATTGGGACGATAAGCTAGGGGACGACGGCCGAGTCTTGGGTCACGGGGAAGGAAACAGGGACGGCGACCGACCCCATCTGCAAATACACACCTACGAAGACTCCCCCTACAAGGGGGCAATCATACGAATCTTCTGGGGAGAGGCGAGGTGACAAGATCGTGAGAACCGAGGTAGCCAACCGCCTGACTATGTCGCGCGCTACGGTCTCGGCCAGGCGCAAGGCCAGCTCGGATGAGCTGTACGCATGGGTCTGGGTGTTCCCAGCACGCGACGGCACCTATCGCGTCTCGACTGTCGAGATCCCCAAGAACCTGGTGGATGACGATGAATGCTTTGCGGAAGAAGATCTCTCACGAGAGCACATCTGCACCGTAGGGCATCTATCGGAAGTCGAGGAAGTGGTCAGGAGGATGGGAGTAGACCCGGACAGCTTGGATGCCCCGTGGAAGAATGATTTCCCTTTGTAGCTGGGGCGGGTAGGTGGGTTACATCCGAGCCCTCAAAGGGCCGGGATTGCGGTACACGGGGACACATGGAAGCCACCTGCAAGTACCGGTTCGTGCGGGGCGGGATCGGCCTCGCCTCCGACATCTCCTCGGGCTAACCACAGGGGACGTCAACCGGAAGGACGCGGCCTGGCTGTCCTTCGGGATGCCCCTGTACGCCGTGAGCCTCTCTGCCCCCCTCAGGGGGGCCATCGGGGCATCGGCATCGGCTCCTTCGTACACCCCGGCGCCGACTACCCGCAGCGCGTGCACCTTGCGGACCAGGGCCGTCGCGTTGGCGGCGGGCGGGCCCCAGCGGGGCGGGTCGAGGTCGTCGAGGGTGCGGCCGAGGTGGAGGAGGCGGTCCATGGCCCGAACGGTAACGGGGGCTGTCGGTCAGGGCGTCGCGGCGGCGGGCCTGAAGGACTGGCGGTAGGGCGTCGGGGAGACGCCCAGGGTGGCCGGCAGGTGTTGGCGCAGGGGCGCCGAGGTGCCGAAGCCCGCCTGGGCGGCGACCTGGTCCACCGGGAGGGCGGTGGTTTCCAGGAGGCGGCGGGCGGGGTCCACGCGGCGTTGGGCCGGCCACTGGCCCGGCGGCCTGCCGACCTCCTCCGCGAAGCGGCGGGCGAAGGTGCGCACGCTCATGCGGGCGTGGTCCGGCGGCCGCGCCGGGGTTAACCGCTCGTCCAGTTGCTGGAGGGCCCAGGCGCGGGCCGGGGCCGTGGTGAACGGCCGGGGGCTAGGACACGGCGGCTCCTTCCAGGAAGGGTTCCAGGGCGGCGCGCAGGGCGGCCGGCTGGTCGTAGTGGACGTAGTGGCCCGCGTCCGGGATCTCGGCGTACTGGCCCGCCGGGAGGACGCGGACCATCTCCTGGGCTTCGGCGCGGCCCAGCTCGCCGTCCAGGGCGCGGACGACGAGGGTGGGGCAGCGGACCTGGGCCAGCTCCTCCCAGTGCGCGTCGTGGACCCAGGTCTCGCGGACGGTCAGCATCTGGCTGCGGGAGAAGAGCGGGCGCCAGCCGTCCGGGGCCCGGTGCATCACCTCGGCGAAGAAGGCGCCCCGGCCGGGGTCGGGGCGCTCGACCCGGGGGTCGTCCTCGCCGAACCAGCGGCGGGCGGCGTCCTGCGTGGGGAAGGGCAGCGGCCAGCGGCGGAACCACTCCTGCCACTCCTGCTGCGAGGCCTCGCCGAGCGCGGAGGCCCGCATGTCGCAGATGACCAGGGCCTGGACCAGATCGGGGCGCCGGGCGGCGAGCTGCCAGCCGGTGAGGGCGCCCATGGAGTGGCCGATGAGGATGACGGGGCCGAGCCCGAGCTGTTCGACGACGGCCTCGGCGTCGGCGACGAAGGCCTCGCGGCTCAGGCGCGCGGGCCGGTCGGGGCCGGGGGCGGGATGGCCGCTGTGGCCGTGGCCGCGCTGGTCGAGGGCGATGACCCGGCGGTGCTCGCCCAGCCAGCGCGCGGTGCCGGCCCAGTGGAGGGCGCGGCCCATCAGACCGTGGAGTAACAGGACCGCCGGTTTCCGTGGCTCGGCGGGCGGGTCCCGGAACTCCCAGGCGGCCAGGCGTACGCCGTCGGCACCTGTGACATCGATGCGCTGTACCACCGGAGATGCACCCCCTTCGCTCCCGGCCAGACTATCGAACCCGCATTCGAAAACGGGCGTCTCGCCGACAACACCGCTCTTTCGAGTGACCTTGCTCAAGGATTGACCGCCGCTGCCGATGGAGATCCTTTCAGCAGGGAGGCGGGCCGCTCGGGGAAGACGGTCCGAAGGGGATGACCTTGAGAGCTCGGGGCTCCAGGTCAGCAAGGGGAGGATCGGTCCCGGCGCCGGAAGGCGCCGGGACCGCCTTGCTTCCGCCGGCCGGCGGCGCCTGGCCGCCGGCCGTCAACACCCTCGGGACGTCAGCCTGACCGCTCCGTCTTCGGCTTCCGCTCTGTCTTCGGCTTCGGCTTCCGCTTCGGCCTCAGCGCTTGGCGACGAACACGTGCGAGGCGATCTCCGCGTCCAGCTCGGCGGCCTCGCCGCCGCTGCCGACCAGCACCCCGCCCGGGGACTCGGTCACGCTCACGACGGAGCCGGGCTGCACGCCCGCCCGGCGCAGCGTGTACATCAGCTGGGCGTCGGTCTGGATCGGCTCGCCGATCCGGCGCACGACCACCGTCTTGCCCTCGGTACCCGGGTCCAGGTCGGACAGGCTCAGCATGCCGTCCTCCAGGAACGGGTCCGCCTCGGCCTTCTCCCCCAGCTCCTCCAGGCCCGGGATCGGGTTCCCGTACGGGGACTCGGTCGGGTGGCGCAGCAGCTCCAGCACCCGCCGCTCCACCGCCTCGCTCATGACGTGCTCCCAGCGGCAGGCCTCCGCGTGCACCTGCTCCCACTCCAGGCCGATGACGTCGACGAGGAGGCACTCCGCGAGGCGGTGCTTGCGCATCACGCGCGTCGCGAGCTTGCGGCCCTCCTCCGTCAGCTCCAGGTGCCGGTCGCTGGCCACCGCGACCAGCCCGTCACGCTCCATGCGCGCCACCGTCTGGCTCACCGTCGGGCCGCTCTGGTCGAGCCGCTCGGCGATCCGGGCGCGCATGGGGACCACACCTTCCTCTTCCAGCTCCAGGATGGTGCGGAGATACATCTCCGTGGTGTCGATCAGTCCGGACATTCGTGCCCCTCGGATTGCGTGCGCTGGCCCTGTCCCCAATTCTGACGCATCGGGCCGACAACCGTCCCGCGTCGAGCACCCCCGAACGTCAAGGCGTGTACGGGACATCCGGCCGGAGCGCGCCCGCAGCCGGATCGACGGCCGTATTGACACGCGCTTGGTCCAGACCGCACGGTGAGCGGCGGACCACGGCGGACCACGGCGGCGGCATCCGCCGCACACCCGACACCCCACACCCTGGAAGGGCCTACGGCGTATGAGCGAGAGCAAGCTGGCCGGGCAGTTCTTCGACGCGGCCATCGGCCTGCTGGAGCGGGTGCGTGACGAGGAGGGCCCGCGGATCAGCGAGGCCGGGACCGTGATCGCCGAGGCCGTGGCCTCCGGGAACCGGCTCTTCGCCTTCGGCGCCGGGCACTCCTCGCTCCCCGCGCAGGACGTGGTCTACCGGGCCGGGGGGCTCGCGCTGATGAACTTCCTCGCCGTCCCCGGCACGGCGGGCGTCGACGTCATGCCGGCGACGCTGGGCAGCGCGCTGGAACGCGTCGACGGGCTCGCCGGGGCGGTCCTGGACAGCAGCCCCGCCTCGGCGGGGGACGTCCTCGTCATCATCTCGCTGTCCGGGCGCAACGCCCTGCCGGTCGAGATGGCGATGAACGCGCGCGCGATCGGGCTGAAGGTCATCGGCGTGACGTCGGTGGCGTACGCGACGGGGACGAAGTCACGGCACGTCTCGGGCACCTTCCTGAAGGACCACTGCGACATCGTGCTCGACAGCAAGATCGCGGTCGGTGACGCCGAGCTGTCGCTGGACGGCATCGACGCGCCGTTCGCTCCCGCGTCGACGGTGGTGACGAGCGCGATCATGCAGGCGGTGATGGCGGCCGCCGCCGGGGAACTGGTGGCGCGGGGGGTGGAGCCGCCGCTGCTGAGGTCGGGGAACGTGGACGGCGGGCACGAGTGGAACGGGCGCGTCATGCAGGAGTACCGGGACCGGATCTTCTTCCGGCACTAGCCCGGTGCCCTGGCCGGCGGGGGCGGGGGGGTGGCCGCTGCGCGGGGCCGTCCCCTACCCGCCCTTCCACCGTTCCCTGGGGGCTCCGCCCCCAGACCCCCGCGCCTCAAACTCCCCCAGCTACCGCTGGGAGGTGCCCCCAGGCGGGGCTGGATTTCGCGCAGCGAATCAGGCGGGACGGGCGGCCAGCTCGAGGTCCGCCGCCACGCGGGACGCCACCTCCTCCGCGTACAGGGCGTCCGTGCGGTCGAATGCCGGGCGGGACGGGCCGCGGAGGAAGGTCAGGGCGCCCAGGGTGCGGCCGCGGCAGCGGAGGACCGCGCACAGGGCGTGCGTCGCGCCCGGGGGCCACTGGCGGGAGCGGGCCCACGCCTCCGCCGCCTCGCCGGCCGGGGCGCTGGCCCGGACCGGGCCGATCCGGTCCAGGGCCTGGAGCGCCGGGTGCGCGGCCTCGTACCGCACCGGGATCGCCCCCGGCCCGGGCAGCAGCACCGCCAGCCCCGACGGGGACACCGCCGAGCGGACCAGGCGCCCGCCCGCGCCCGGCTCCAGTACGTCGAGCAGTACGTGCTCCGCGAAGCCGGCCAGCGCGAAGTCCAGCCGTACGGCGGCCGCCTCCGCCGGGTCCTCGCACTCGGCGGCGGCCCGCCCCGCCCGGTACAGCTGGTGGGCCCGGAACCGCAGCTGCCCGGTGTCCAGCTCGGCCTGCCGGGCCTCGGTGACGTCCTGGAACAGCCACCCCACGCCCAGCGGTACCGGCTCCTCCGCGAGCGGCGACCCCAGCCGCAGGAACCCGCACCGCCAGCACCGCCGCCGCACCCCCTCCGGCGTCCGCACCGACACCCACAGCTCCAGCGGCGCCGGCGGCGCGCCCTCGGCCAGTACGTGCTGGAGCGCGCCCTCCAGTTCCTCGACGCCCTGCTCCAGCAGGTCCCCGAGCGGCCGCCCGAGCAGCGCGCTGCGCCCGGCTCCGAAGGCGCGGGCGGCGTGCGCGTTGACCACCGCCGGGCGCAGGTCCACGTCGACGAGGACGACCCCCCAGGAGGCGTCGTCCATCAGGGCCTCGCTGAGGGCGATGGAGCGTTCCAGGTCGATCTGGGCGTGGACCTCGCTGAAGGCGCAGTAGACCCCGGCCGGTTTCCCGTCGGCGCCGGGCACCCCGGCGGACTGGGTCCGTACGAGGATCCGTCCGCCGTCCTTGGTCAGCAGGGCGAACTCGTGCACCTGCCGGCCCGGCGCGTCCTGCGCGGACATCAGCCGGTCCTGTACGTCCTCCGCGTCGGCGGCCCGGACCGCCCAGCCGGCGAACCCGCGCCGTCCCACCGCCTCGGCGGCGCTCCAGCCGAGGATCCGCTCGGCCTCGCGGTTCCAGTGGGTGATCACGCCGTCGGAGTCGAACGCGCACAGGGCGGCGTCCATCCCGTCGAGCAGCGCTGCGAGCAGATCGTCGGCGGTGTCACTACGTCCGGAAGCACTCACCTGGCACCCCCTGCAGGTGTTCGCGTGTGCGGCACGTCAGATCATTGAACTGGAACGTGACCCAGGCCACACCCGCTTCCCGGAAACCTCCCGGAATGTCCGCCCGGAAACCCGCGCGTTAAATCGCTTGAGGGCTCCGGAACGCCGACCTAGGCTCTGCTTTACACGAGAAGGGAGGTGGTTCCCGAAATGTACGGAAACCGGACGCGTGAGGTGGCTGCGGGCTAAGGGCCCGTCGTCAGCAACGCACCCAGTGCGGTGCCCGGCGGAAACGCCCGGCGCCAATCCCGAGCAGTCACCCGACCCGCGGTCTCGCCGGCACGTCCGGCCGGCTCCTCTCACTGCAGGAGAGGAACCCGAGACCGCGGGTCGCCTGCGTTCAGGGTCACCCCCGCGCGCCGACGGCCCCGCTACGGGCAGAGCCGCTCCACGCGCCACTCGTCGCCCTCCAGCACGTACCGCAGCCGGTCGTGCAGCCGGTTCTCGTGCCCCTGCCAGAACTCCAGCGCGTCGGGCAGCACCCGCAGCCCGCCCCACTCCGGCGGCACCGGCACCTGCTCCCCCTCCGGATACCGCGCCGCCAGCTCCGCGTAACGGCGGTCCAGCTCGGCCCGCGAGCCGATCACCTCGGACTGCGCGCTCGCCCACGCCCCCAGCTGCGAGCCGTGCGGACGCGACCGGAAGTAGGCGGCCGTCTCGTCGCGGCCGATCCGCTCGGCCCGGCCCGTGACGATCACCTGCCGGGCGATCGGGTGCCAGGGGAAGAGCAGCGAGACGTAGGGGTTCTCGTCGATCTCCCGCACCTTGCGGGAGCCGTAGTTGGTGAAGAAGACGAAGCCCCGCGAGTCGAACTGCTTCAGCAGCACCGTCCGCGAGCTGGGCCGGCCCCCGGCGGTGGCGGTCGAGACGACCATCGCGTTGGGTTCGAAGAGGTGCGAGTCGGCCGCCTGCTGGAACCACAGGGCGAACTGCGCCATCGGATCGTCGGCGAGGCCCGCCTCCTCGACGATCTCGGAGCGGTACTGCTTGCGCATGACGGCGGGGTCAATGTCCTGATCGGTCACACGGTCATCCTGCCGCAGTACGCCGGGCACCGGTGTGCCGTATGTCACGCTTCCGCACGCCCACCGGAACGGACAAAATCTTGGGGCCGGTCCGAGGGTTCCCGCACGGATGACCTTCGGCCGCGCCGGGCATCAACGGGGATGACCGCGTCGGACCGCGAACCACGCCGGGAACCGCGCGTGTTCGCACTACCTGAGGAGCCGCCTGATGTCCGATTTCGTACCCGGACTCGAAGGGGTCGTCGCGTTCGAGACGGAGATCGCCGAGCCGGACAAGGAAGGCGGATCGCTCCGCTACCGGGGGGTGGACATCGAAGACCTGGTCGGCCACGTCTCCTTCGGGAACGTCTGGGGCCTCCTGGTCGACGGTGCGTTCAACCCCGGCCTGCCCGCCGCCGAACCCTTCCCCATCCCGGTCCACTCCGGCGACATCCGCGTCGACGTGCAGTCCGCGCTGGCCATGCTCGCCCCCGTGTGGGGTCTGAAACCGCTCCTCGACATCGACGAGCGGACCGCCCGCGACGACCTCGCCCGGGCCGCCGTCATGGCGCTGTCGTACGTCGCCCAGTCCGCCCGCGGCCAGGGCCTGCCCATGGTGCCGCAGCGCGAGATCGACAAGGCCGAGTCCGTCGTCGAGCGGTTCATGATCCGCTGGCGGGGCGAGCCCGACCCCAAGCACGTCAAGGCCGTCGACGCCTACTGGACCTCCGCCGCCGAGCACGGCATGAACGCCTCCACCTTCACGGCCCGCGTCATCGCCTCGACGGGAGCCGACGTCGCCGCCGCCCTGTCGGGTGCCGTGGGCGCCATGTCCGGGCCGCTGCACGGCGGCGCGCCGTCCCGCGTCCTGGGCATGATCGAGGAGATCGAGCGCACCGGCGACGCCGTGGCCTACGTGAAGAAGGCCCTCGACAAGGGCGAGCGGCTGATGGGCTTCGGCCACCGCGTCTACCGCGCCGAGGACCCCCGCGCCCGCGTGCTGCGCCGCACCGCCAAGGAGCTGGACGCCCCGCGCTACGAGGTCGCCGCCGCCCTGGAGAAGGCCGCGCTGGAGGAACTGCACGCCCGCCGCCCCGACCGGGTCCTCGCCACCAACGTGGAGTTCTGGGCCGCGATCATGCTGGACTTCGCGGAGGTCCCGGCGCACATGTTCACCTCCATGTTCAGCTGCGCCCGCACCGCCGGCTGGTCGGCGCACATCCTGGAGCAGAAGCGCACGGGCCGCCTGGTGCGGCCGTCGGCGCGGTACGTGGGCCCGGGCCGCCGGGACCCCCGCGACATCGAGGGCTACGCGGACATCGCCGCCACCGCCTGAGGTCCCGCCGTCCTGGGCGCCGCATCCCGAACGGGGTGCGGCGCCCTCGCGCGTTCCCGGCCGTTCACCCCAGGGCGGCGTCGATCAGCTTCGACCACTGGGCGACCACGCGGGCCCGGCGGGCCGCGTCGTCGGTCAGGACGTTGGCCAGGCCCAGGCCGCGGGCCATGTCCAGCAGGCCCTGCACGGTCTCCCGTACGCCCGGCAGCGACTCGTCCGCGCCCAGCAGCTCGACGGCGATCCGGTGGGTCTCCCGGCCGACCCGGGCCTCGAGCTCGACGACCTGGGGGCGCAGCTGCTCCTCGTTGGACGCGGCCACCCACAGCTGGAGCGCGGCGCGGAACAGGGCACCCGTGTACAGGTCGACCAGGGCCTCGACGACGGCGGCGCGGGGGCGCGGGGCCGGGGTGGTCTGGAAGAGCTCCCGCAGGGCGGTGGAGCGTTCCTCGGAGACGTACTCGACCGCGGCGGTGAAGAGGGACTCGCGGGTCGGGAAGTGGTGCTGGGCCGCCCCGCGCGAGACGCCGGCGCGTTCGGCGACGACGGCGACGGTGGAACCGGCCCAGCCGTGCTCGGCGAGGCAGGACACGGCCGCCTCCAGCAGGTGGCGCCGGGTGACGCGGCTGCGGGCCTGCTTGGGGACGGGGCCGGTCACCGTACCCATGACGGGTCCCGGCGCTCGAAGCGGGCGGTGATGCCCTCGCGGGCCTCGGCGGAGGCGAACAGCCGCGCGGAGAGCTCCGTCAGGCGGGACCCGTCGCGCTCCAGGGCCTCGCGCACGCCGGCCGCGACCATGGCCTTCGTCTCGGCGAGGGCCTGCGGGGACGCCTTGCGGAGTCCGTCGAGGACGGGGGCGAGGGCGGCGTCGACGTCGTCGGCGGCGTGGAGGGTCAGCAGCCCCGTACGGGCGGCCTCGGCTGCGTCGAAGACCTCGGCGGTCAGGAGGTAGCGGGAGGCGGCGCGGGGGTCGAGGCGCGGCAGCACGGTCATGGAGATGACGGCGGGGGCGAGGCCGAGGTGGGTCTCGGTGAAGGCGTACGAGGACTGCGGCCCGGCGGCGGCGATGTCGCAGGCGCCGAGCAGGCCGAGGCCGCCGGCGCGGACGTGCCCGGTGACGCGGGCGACGACCGGCTTGGGCAGGGCGGTGACCTCGCGGAGCAGGGCGAGGAAGTCCTCGGGGGCGCAGGGGGACTTCAGGTCGGCGCCCGCGCAGAAGGTGTTGCCGGTGTGGGTGAGGAGCACGGCCCGGGTGCCGGGGTCGGCGGCCGCCCCGGCCAGGGCCTCGCGGAGCTCGGCGACGAGCCGGGCGGAGAGCGCGTTGCGGTTGGCCGGGGAGTCGAGGGTGAGGGTGGTGATACCGGTCGCCGCCCGGGCGGCGTGCACGAGTGGGGCCATGTCTCCTCCGGAGGGGTCATAGGGCGGACCCGGCCGGCCCCCCTCGGGGGCAGGGTAGCCCTTGCCCCGGCCGGGCGTTCACCAGCACGGACGCGGCCCTCCCGGCCGGCGGCGAGCCGGGTGGGCGGCGTGCGGGGGTCAGTAGGACTTGGGGAGGCCCAGGGTCTGGTGGGAGACGAAGTTGAGGATCATCTCCCGGCTGACCGGGGCGATGCGGGCGACGCGGGACGCCGTGATCAGGGAGGCGAGGCCGTACTCGCGGGTGAGGCCGTTGCCGCCGAGGGTGTGCACCGCCTGGTCCACCGCCCGGACGCACGCCTCCCCCGCCGCGTACTTCGCCATGTTCGCCGCCTCCCCGGCCCCGGCGTCGTCCCCCGCGTCGTAGAGCCCGGCCGCCTTCCGCATCATCAGGCGAGCTAGTTCCAGCTCGATGTGCGCCGCCGCGAGGGGGTGGGCCACGGCCTGGTGGGCGCCGATCGGCTCCTTCCAGACCTGGCGCGTCTTCGCGTACTCCACCGCCCGGCCGAGGGCGTAGCGGCCCATGCCGATGGCGAAGGCCGCCGTCATGACGCGCTCCGGGTTGAGGCCGGCGAAGAGCTGGAGCAGGCCCGCGTCCTCGTCGCCGACCAGTGCGGAGGACGGCAGGCGTACGTCGTCGAGGGTCAGTTCGAACTGCTTCTCCGCCGCCTGGAGTTCCATGTCGATGACCGAGCGGGAGAAGCCGGGGGCGTCCCTCGGAACGATGAACAGGCAGGGCTTGAGGCGGCCCGTACGGGCGTCCTCCGTGCGGCCGACGACGAGGGTGGCGTCGGCGATGTCCACGCCGGAGATGAAGACCTTGCGGCCGGTGAGGATCCAGTCGCCGCCGTCGCGGCGGGCGGTGGTGGTGATGCGGTGGGAGTTGGAGCCGGCGTCGGGCTCGGTGATCCCGAAGGCCATGGTGCGGCTGCCGTCCGCGAGGCCGGGGAGCCAGGCGCTCTTCTGGGCGTCGGTGCCGAAGCGGGCGATGACCGTGCCGCAGATGGCGGGCGAGACCACCATCATGAGGAGGGGACAGCCCGCCGCGCCCAGTTCTTCGAGGACGAGGGAGAGTTCGGCGATGCCACCGCCCCCGCCGCCGTACTCCTCGGGGAGGTTGACGCCGAGGTAGCCGAGCTTGGCGGCGTCCGCCCACAGCTCGTCGGGGTGGCGGCCCTCACGGGCGACGCGGGCGAGGTAGTCGCGGCCGTAGCGCTGCCCGAGGGCGGCTACGGCGGCGCGCAGGGCCTGGTGCTCTTCGGTCTCGATCACTGCTGGTCCTCCTGGACTACGGCGAGCAGGGCGCCGAACTCGACCTGGCGGCCGGTGACGGCGTGGAGCGCGGTGAGCGTGCCGGAGGCGGGGGCGAGGATGCGGTGCTCCATCTTCATGGCCTCCAGCCACAGCAGGGGCTGCCCGGCGGTGACGGTGCTGCCGGGGGCGAGGCCCTCGGCGACGCGGACGACGGTGCCGGGCATGGGGGCGAGCAGGGAGCCCGGTTCGGTGCGGTCCCGGGGATCGGGGAACCGGGGTACGGGCACGAGGGCGTGGGAGCCGAGCACGGAGTCCACGTAGACCGTGTTCGATTTGCGTTTCACGTGGAACATCCGCCGGACGCCCGCCACTTCGAGGGTGACGGCGTCGGGGGTGGCCTCCAGGACACGGACCTGCGGGTCCTCCACCGGGTCGTAGCGGGCCTCGTACTCGGTGCCGGCCACCGTGTAGCGGCGGGTCCGGGGCTGGGAGCGGAGGTTGCGCCAGCCGCCGAGGCGGGCGGCGAGGGGGGCGCCGGGGGCCGGCGCCGCTTCGGCGAGGGCCGCGGCCAGGCAGGCGAGCGCGGGGTCCGGGGCGGCTTCGACGAGGGCGTCGAGGTGGCGTTCGTAGAAGCCGGTGTCGAGCCGGGCGGCGGTGAACTCGGGGTGGCGCAGGGAGCGTACGAGGAGGTCGCGGTTGGTGGTCAGGCCGTGGATCCGGGCCCGGGACAGGGCGTCCGCGAGGATCCGGACCGCCTCCGCGCGGGTCGGGGCGTGGGCGACGACCTTGGCGAGCATGGGGTCGTAGTGGACGCCGACGGCGTCCCCGGCGGTGAAGCCGGTGTCGACGCGGACGTGGCCGGGAAGGTCGAGGGTGTGCAGCACCCCGGTCTGCGGGCGCCAGTCGTGGGCCGGGTCCTCCGCGTAGAGGCGGGCCTCGACGGCGTGGCCGGAGGGCGGGGGCGGGGTGAGGGGCAGGGGCCGGCCCTCGGCGAGGCGCAGCTGGAGGGCGACCAGGTCGAGGCCGAAGACCGCTTCGGTGACGGGGTGTTCCACCTGGAGGCGGGTGTTCATCTCGAGGAAGTACGGACGGCCGTCGGCGCCGACGAGGAACTCGACGGTGCCCGCGCCCCGGTAGGAGACCGCGCGGGCGGCGGCGACGGCGGCCGTGTGCAGGGTCTCGCGCAGGGTGTCCGGCAGGCCGGGGGCGGGGGCCTCCTCGATGACCTTCTGGTGGCGCCGCTGGAGGGAGCAGTCCCGGGTGCCGAGTGCCCAGACGGTGCCGTGGGCGTCGGCGAGGACCTGCACCTCGACGTGCCGTCCGCGTTCCACGTACGGCTCGGCGAAGACCTCGTCGTCCCCGAAGGCCGAGAGGGCCTCGGCCCGGGCCGCCTCCAGGGACTCCTTGAGGGAGTCGAGGTCGCGTACGACGCGCATCCCGCGGCCGCCGCCGCCCGCCGCGGCCTTGAGCAGGAGCGGCAGGTCGGCGGCAGTGGCGGCGGCCGGGTCGACGGGGTCGAGGAGGGGGACGCCGGCGGCGCGCACGAGCTCCTTGGCCCGGGTCTTGGAGGCCATGGCCTCGATGGCCTCGGGCGGCGGGCCGACCCAGGCCAGGCCGGCGTCCAGGACCTGCCGGGCGAAGCCGGCGTTCTCGGAGAGGAAGCCGTACCCGGGGTGCACGGCGTCGGCACCGGCCGCGCGGGCCGCTGCGATCAGCCGGTCGCCGCGCAGGTAGGTGTCGGCGGGCGCGGCTCCGGGCAGCCGGACGGCCGCGTCGGCGTGGCGGACGTGCAGGGCGTCGGCGTCGGGGTCGGAGTGGACGGCGACCGTGGACAGGCCCAGTTCGCGGGCCGTGCGGAAGATCCGGACGGCGATCTCGCCCCGGTTGGCGACGAGGAGGGAGGTGATCGGTGCGGTCATCTGGGGCTCACATCCGGAAGACGCCGAAGCCGCCGCGGGCGCCCTCGACGGGGGCGTTGTGGACGGCCGAGAGGCACAGGCCGAGGACGGTACGGGTGTCGCGGGGGTCGATGACGCCGTCGTCGTACAGCCGCCCGGAGAGGAAGAGGGGCAGGGACTCGGACTCGATCTGGGCCTCCACGAAGGCCCGCATCCCGGCGTCCTGTTCCTCGTCGTAGGGCAGTCCCCGGGCGGCGGCGGACTGGCGGGAGACGATCGACAGCACCCCGGCGAGCTGCTGGGGGCCCATGACGGCGGACTTGGCACTGGGCCAGGCGAAGAGGAACCGGGGTTCGTAGGCGCGTCCGCACATGCCGTAGTGGCCGGCGCCGTAGCTCGCGCCGATGAGGACGGACAGGTGCGGGACACGGGAGTTGGACACCGCGTTGATCATCATCGAGCCGTGTTTGACGATGCCGCCCTGCTCGTACTCCTTGCCCACCATGTAACCGGTCGTGTTGTGGAGGAAGAGGAGCGGGATGTCGCGCTGGTTGGCGAGCTGGATGAACTGGGCGGCCTTCTGCGACTCGGCGCTGAACAGCACGCCCTGCGCGTTGGCGAGGATGCCGACCGGGTAGCCGTGCAGGGCGGCCCAGCCGGTGACGAGGCTGGTGCCGTAGAGGGGCTTGAACTCGTCGAAGTCGGAGGCGTCGACGATGCGGGCGATGACCTCGCGCGGGTCGAAGGGGGTCTTGAGGTCGGGCGGGACGATCCCGAGGAGTTCCTCCGGGTCGTACAGCGGCTCCTCGGCCCGGGGCGGCTCGGCGTACGGCTTGCGGTGGTTGAGCCGGGCCACGATGCGGCGGGCCTGGCGGATGGCGTCGTACTCGTCGAGGGCGTAGTGGTCGGCGAGGCCGGAGACGCGGGCGTGCATGTCGGCGCCGCCGAGGGACTCGTCGTCGCTCTCCTCGCCGGTGGCCATCTTGACCAGGGGCGGACCGCCGAGGAACACCTTGGAACGGTCCTTGATCATGACGGTGTGGTCGGACATCCCCGGGATGTACGCCCCGCCGGCGGTGGAGTTGCCGAAGACGACGGCGACGGTCGGGATGCCGGCGGCGGAGAGCCGGGTCAGGTCGCGGAAGACCGCCCCGCCCGGGATGAAGATCTCCTTCTGGGAGGGCAGGTCCGCGCCGCCGGACTCGACCAGGCTGACGCACGGCAGCCGGTTCCGCAGGGCGATCTCGTTGGCCCGCAGCGCCTTCTTCAGCGTCCACGGGTTGCTGGCGCCGCCCCGGACCGTGGGGTCGTTGGCGGTGATCAGGCACTCGACGCCCTCGACGGTGCCGATGCCGGTGACCATCGAGGCGCCGACCGGATAGTCGCTGCCCCAGGCGGCCAGCGGGGACAGCTCCAGGAACGGGGTGTCGGGGTCGAGGAGCAGCTCGATCCGCTCGCGCGGCAGCAGCTTGCCGCGGTCGCGGTGCCGGGCGGTGTACGTCTCCCCGCCGCCGGCGAGGGCCTTGGCGTGTTCGGCGTCGAGCTCCGCGAGCCGCTCCAGGGCGGCGGTACGGGCCCGCGCGTGCTCGGCGGCGTGCGGGTCGACGGTGGTTCCGAGGCGGGTCATCGGGTCCCCTCAGGAGCGGGTGTCGGGCTGTCGGGACCTCCGCCACCGCGGGGGAGGAGGTGGGCCGGGACGTCGAGGTGGCGGGCGCGCAGCCATTCGCCGAGGGCCTTGGCCTGCGGGTCGAAGCGGTGCCCGGAGGCGACGCCGTCGCCGAGGAGGCCGGTGACGGTGAAGTTCAGGGCGCGCAGGTTCGGCAGCTCGTGGCGGGTTACCTCCAGGGGGGCCGTCTCCGGGAGCAGCGCCTTGAAGGCTTCGACGGTGAGGGCCTCCCGAGCCCACTCCCAGGCCGGGCCGCTCTCGGCCCACACCCCGACGTTGGCGTCCCCGCCCTTGTCGCCGCTGCGAGCCCCGAGGATCCTGCCCAGCGCCACCCTGCGGGTGGCCCCCGCCCGATGCGCCGCGGTGGCCGGCGGCGGGGGCCCCGCCGGGCCCGGACCCCGGCCGGGGGGAGCCCCGGGCGGGGCGGGTTCGCGCTGTCCGGGGTCGCCCGCCCCGGTGTCGGGAAGGGGCGCGGCGGGGACCTGGCTCCGCGCGGCGGGGACCTGGCTCCGCGCGGCGGGGACCTGGCTCCGCGCGGCGGGCACCGGCAGGCGGGTGCCGTCCGGCAGGACCGCCGTGTGGGGGACCGCATCCGTCGCCACGGCGGTCGCGGTGAAGACGCCGTACGGCTGTGCGGCGGCCGGCGGGGCCGTGACGTGGAAGCCCGGGTAGCTGGCCAGGGCCAGTTCGATGGCCGCGGAGGTCAGGGGCCGTCCCACTCGGTCGGGCGACGGATCGCGGACCACCAGCCGCAGCAGCGCGCTCGCCGCCTCCTGCGTCTCCGCGTCCTCGTGGTCCGTACGGGCCAGCGTCCACTCGGCGCTGGACACCCCGGCCAGGAGCCCGGCCAGTTGCGCGCGCACCAGGGCCGCCTTCGCCTCGACGTCCAGGCCGGTCAGGACGAAGACCACCTCGTTGCGCCAGCCGCCGATCCGGGTCACGCCCGCCTTGAGGGTGCCGGGCGGGGCCTCGCCCCGGACGCCGGAGATCGCCACCCTGTCCGTGTCCGCCGCGGACAACCGGACCGTGTCCAGGCGGGCCGTCACGTCGGGGCCCAGGTAGCGCACGCCCTGGGTCTCGTAGAGGAGTTGGGCGGTGACCGTGCCGACTGTCACGGCCCCGCCGGTGCCGGAGTGCTTGGTGATGACCGAGGATCCGTCCTCCGCTATCTCGGCCAGCGGGAAGCCCGGCCGGGAGACGTCGTACCGCGTGAAGAAGGAGTAGTTGCCGCCGGTGGCCTGCGTGCCGCACTCCAGGACGTGGCCCGCGACCACCGCGCCCGCCAGCCGGTCGTAGTCCTGCGGGCCCCAGTCGAACCACCAGGCGGCCGGCCCGCTGACCAGCGCGGCGTCCGTGACCCGGCCGGTCACCACCACGTCCGCTCCGGCCCGCAGGCAGGCGGTGATCCCGGCGCCGCCCAGGTAGGCGTTGGCGGTGAGCGCGTCCTGCCCGTACGGCATCAGGTCGTCGCCCTCGACGTGCGCGACGGAGACGGGCACCCCCACCTTCGCGGCCAGCGCCCGCACCGCCGCCGCCAGCCCGGCCGGGTTCAGCCCGCCGGCGTTCGTCACGATCCGCACGCCCCGGTCGTGCGCCAGCCCGAGGCCCTCCTCCAGCTGCTTCAGGAAGGTCTTCGCGTAGCCGAGGTCCGGGTTCTTCAGGCGGTCCCGGCCCAGGATCAGCATGGTGAGCTCGGCGAGGTAGTCGCCGGTCAGCACGTCCAGCGGGCCGCCCGTCAGCATCTCGCGCACGGCGTCGAACCGGTCCCCGTAGAAGCCCGACGCGTTCCCGACGCGCAGCGCCCGCCGCGTCACCGCCCGCCGCCCAGGGGGTCGGCGGCCAGCGGGTCGGCGGCCAGCGGGTCGGCGGCATGCGGGGTGCTGCCCCGCGGGTCGCGGCCCTGGCCCGCCGGGCCGGCGAAGGCCTGGGCGATGTCGAGCCAGCGGTCGGCGTCGGGCCCGGTCGCGGTGAGGGCGAGGTCGGCGCGGTGGGCGCGCTGCGTGACCAGCAAGCAGAAGTCCAGCGCCGGCCCGGTGATCCGCTGCGGGGCGTCCGCCGGCCCGTACGCCCACACCCCGGTCCCGTCCGGAGCGGTCAGCTCCACCCGGAACTCCCCCTCCGGCACCGGCAGTCCCCGTACCGCGTACGCGTAGTCGCGCGCCCGGACCCCGATCCGCGCGACGTGCCGCAGCCGGGCCGTGGGGGTGCGCAGCACGCCGAGCGCGTCGGCCACGTCCTGGCCGTGCGCCCAGGTCTCCATGAGCCGGGCACTCGCCATCGACGCGGCCTTCATGGGCGGCCCGTACCAGGGGAACCGGGCGTCGGGCGAGGCCGCAGCGAGCGCCTCGTCGAGCGCGGCCCGGCCCTCGCGCCACCGGACGAGCAGTTCCGCGGGCTCCAGCGCGGCACCCTCCTCCGCGCCTTCGTCGACGAACGACCCGGGGGCCTTCAACGCCTCCTCCACCATCCGCGCGAAGCCCTCCGCGTCGGTGAGGGCGAGCAGCGCGGCCCGGTCGGTCCAGTGCAGGTGGGCGATCTGGTGGGCGACGCTCCAGCCGGGCGCGGGCGTCGACCACGCCCAGGCCGGCTCCGGCAACTGCGCGACGAACGAGTCGAGTTCACGCCCCTCCTCGCGGAGGTCGGCGAGGAGGCCGGCGAAGACGTCGGCGGCCGTGACTGCGGTCGCGGTGACTGCGGTGGCGGTGACTGCGGTGGCGGTGGCGGACCGGTCTTCGGCGGACGGATCGGGCACGGCGTGCTCCCCTCTCGGCGTGGGGGGAAGCCTGGCAGCCTCCGCTAAAACAATCAAGCGTGCTTGCATTATTTTCTCGAGCCGCGTCCGGATCCCGCCACTTCCCCCAATTCCGTTTCTCTGAAGCCCACTTGATCCGAACAGGCCATCACGCAAGGCCCGGCCCAGGGCGGGCCCGCAACGCCCCCCGACACCCCGGAGACGATCAGGGGCGGTTCCGGCCGTACGCCGGGAACGCGCCCTGCACGCGCCCCGCGTGCGCCGATACTGGGTGCTCCCCGCCCGCGCCGCCGCCGCGCCGGGCGGCCACCGCCCCGCACACATCCCGGCGCCGACCCCCGCCGCCGGCCCCGCACCGCCTCCCTCCACGCGCCCGCCACGCCACTCGACGACGAGGACGGTCCGCCGTGAACCCCGCTGCCCCAGCCGCGCCCCACTCCCTCTATCCCGAACTCGACGCCACCGCCCTCACCGCCTTCGCCACCGCCCTGGAGAGCGGAGACCCCGCCGGCCTGCCCCCCGCGCGCGCCGCGGACGTACGGGCCGCCCGGGCCGCGGCCGCCTTCAGCCGGGGCAAGGTGACCGGCGCCTGCGGGGACCTCCTCGACGCCGCGCTCTGGCGGCACACCGGACCCGCGCCGCGCGCGGTCGTCGTGATGCCCTCGCCGTGGACGGCCCTGGGCTGGACCGCGTACGCCGTCCGCGCCGCCGCGCTCGCGACCCGCGGCTACGACGTACTGGCCTACACCGTCCGCGGGTTCGGCCGCTCCGACGGCCAGGCCGACTTCGCCGGCCCGCTGGACGTCGCCGACGGCAGAAGGGCCCTGGACCACCTCCTGGAACGCGCCGCCGGCCCGGTCACCAGGATCGGCTTCCTCGGCGTCTCCTACGGCGCCGGCATCGGCCTGCTCGTCGCCGCGCACGACCCCCGCGTCGACGCGGTGGCGGCGCTCAGCGCGTGGGGCGACCTCGGCGAGGTCCTGTACGAGAACTCCACCCGCCGCGCCGCCGCCGTACAGGCCCTGCTGGCGTCGGCCGGACGGGCCCGGCTCGGCCCGGAGACCGAGCGCGCCCTGGAGGACGTCCTCGCAGGCCGGGACGCCGAAGGCGCCCTGCGGTGGGCGCAGCAGCGCTCTCCGTCCGCGCACGTCAAGGAGTTCAACCGCAGGCAGGTGGCGGTCTTCCTCGCGCACGCCTGGCACGAGACGCTCTTCCCCGCCAACCAGACGCTGGGGCTGTTCGGCGAACTCACCGGCCCCAAGCGGCTCGACCTGTCCGTCGGCGACCACGGCGGCCCCGAGAGCGCGGGGCTGCTGGGGCTGCCGAGCCCGGTGTGGACGGACGCGCACCGCTGGCTCGACCACCACCTGTGCGGGGCCGACAACGGGGTGGAGGAGGAGGGGGAGGTGCGCTCCGAGGTGATGTGGAGCCGCGCCCTGGAACCCTCCGCCGCCCTCCCCGCCCCGGGCGGCGGCGTCCGCCGGCTGTACCTGACGGGCGGGGCGCCGACGGACGGGTTCGGGGGGCTCGGCGGGGAGCCCGAGCACGGCTGGACGGCGGGCGTGCTGTGCGGGGTGGACACCCCGGCCGCCGCGGCCGAAGCGGTGGTGCGGTGCGGGTACGCGGAGATGGCCGGCCTCCCGAAGCCGTACCCGGGCGGCGAGATCGGCGCCACCGCGGCCGCGGCCGTCACCGCCGCCTGGGCCGGGGACCCCGCCGAGGAGACCCTCCGCGTACGGGGCGTCCCCCGCCTGCGGGTGACGTACCGCGCCGCGAACTCCGGCTCCACCATCGTCGCGTACCTCCTGGACCTGGCCCCGGACGGCTCGGCCCGGCTGATCACGCACGCACCGTTCAGCGACCTGCACTCCCCGCCGGACAGCCTGATCGGCGCGGACATCGACCTCCAGGCCGCGGCGTACGACGTCCCGCGCGGCCACCGGCTCCTGCTGGTGGCGGCCGCCCGCGACCCCCTCTACGGGGACGCCAACCTGCCGCGCGCAACGCTGGCGTTCACCTCACCGGAGCCGACGCCGTCGTACCTGGAGGTACCGGTGGGCTGAGGGCGGCCCCAGAGACCAGAAATCCAGAAACCAGAATTCATACGACTGTTCCATACAGACGTATTGAACGTCTGTATGGATTCTGGTTATGGTTCTTCACGTCAAGGTGCGACCGCACCGCGAAGGGAAGAACACCATGACCGCGAACGACACCACCGCCCTCACCCCCGCCGCCCCCACCCGGTCCGAACTCACCATCGACGGCCGCCGGTTGTCCTACCTCGACTTCGGCGGCACCGGCCGCCCACTGGTCGCCCTGCACGGCCACCTGTCCGAGGGCGCCACGTTCGCCGGCCTCGCCCGCACTCTCGGCCCCGAGTGGCGGGTGATCGCCCCGGACCAGCGCGGCCAGGGCGAGTCCGACCGCGCCGCCGACTACACGCGGGAGGGATACCTCTCCGACGTCGGCGCCCTCCTGGACCACCTGGGGCTGGAGCGCGTCGTCCTGCTCGGCCACTCCCTCGGCGCCATCAACGCCTACCAGTTCACCGCGCGCCACCCCGAGCGCGTGAGCGCCCTCGTCAACGCCGAGGGCCCGGCCGCGCTCGGGCTGGACGGCTCCAACCCCCTGGCGTTCCTGCTGCAGCTCCCGTACGAGGCCCCGACCCGCGAGGCGCTGGTCGCGGGCCTCGGCCCGGCCGCGCCGTACTTCTCCGACCGGCTCCGGGAGAACGCCGACGGCAGCTGGCGCCTGCCCTTCCACCCCCGGGAGATGCACGACTCCGAACACCACGTCCACGGCGACCACTGGGCCGACTGGACGGCCTCCACCTGCCCGGCACTGCTCGTACGCGGCACCCGGGGCGTCATCCCGGCCGACCAGGCCCGCGCCATGACGGAACGCCGCCCCGGCACCACCCTGACGGAACTCGACACCGACCACTTCGTCTACACCGCCGAGCCCGAAGCCTTCGCGGCGAAGGTGGGCCGGTTCCTCGACGGGGTGTGAGGGGCGGGGTGCCGGCGGGGCGGTCTCGGAGAAGGTCGGGGGCTTCCCGTCAGTCCCATCGTCCTTCCGGTTCGGGCCGGTCCCTCAAGGGCGCTCCTTCGTCGCGTCACTTCGTGATCGCCTTCGGCGACCCTTGACCGACCGACCCGAACCGGAAGGCCGAAAGACTGCCGGGAAACCCCCGAAGAAACGGCACGGTCCATGGTGGGGGGACGGCCGTCTCAGGGATCAGACGAGGAGCCGGGCGCCGGCCCGCCGGGCATCCGGGTCCTCAAGAGCCGGGATTCGGGGCCGGGTGCGCGGCTACCCGCACGAGAGGTTGATCAGACCGACCTGGGAAGCCCCCAAGCGCGACAGATCGCTACGCGCTCCTCGAATCTCAGCGTCCGACGACCGTCCCGGGCTGATACCCGCACCAAAGGACGAACAGATCCACCTAGGCATCCGACAGGCGCGACAGATCGCTACGCGCTCCTGCCGGATTGGCGGATGGCGGCCGTCCTGGGCTGGTGTTCAGGGGGCGATGGGGAGCTGGCGCTTGTGCTCCGTGAGGCGGTAGCGGTTGACGATCGTCTCGTAGGCGCGCGCGTCCACCGGCTTGCCTTCGAGGAAGTCGTCGATGTCGTCGTAGGTGACGCCGAGGGCGTCCTCGTCGGCCTTGCCCGGGTCGAGGGTCTCCAGGTCGGCCGTCGGGGTCTTCCACACCAGCTCGGCGGGGGCGCCCAGGGCGTCGGCGATGGCGCGCACCCGGCGCTTGGTCAGGCCGGTCAGCGGGACCAGGTCCGCCGCGCCGTCACCGAACTTGGTGAAGAACCCGGAGACGGCCTCGGCGGCGTGGTCGGTGCCGACCACCAGGCCCGCGTGCGCGCCGGCCACCGCGTACTGGGCGATCATCCGCTGGCGGGCCTTGATGTTGCCGTGCACGAAGTCCTGGTGGGCCGCGTCGCGGAAGGTCACCCCGGCAGCCACCGAGGCGTCGAGCGCCGCGTCACTGGCGGGCTTGATGTCCACGGTCAGGACGTGGTCGGCCTGGATGAAGGAGAGCGCGAGCTGCGCGTCGTGCTCGTCGGCCTGGACGCCGTAGGGCAGCCGCATCGCGTAGAACCGCGCCTCGTGCCCCGCCTCGCGGGCCCGCTCGACGGCGAGCTGGCAGAGCCGGCCCGAGGTGGTCGAGTCGACACCGCCGCTGATGCCCAGGACGAGGGACCGCAGACCCGTGGAGGTCAGCCGCTCGGTGAGGAAGGCCACCCGGCGCTCGATCTCCCGCTCGGCCTCGAAGGTCTCGGCGACCTGGAGTTCCCGGGCGATCTCCTGCTGCAGGGCGATGCCGCTCACGTCTGCTCCTTGTTCCGGTTCACGATGTGCCGTCCACCCTAACGGGAAGGCCCGCGAGGAACCGTCGGGCGGCCCGCACCCCTGCCTCGTCCCGCGCCCAGACTCCCCACTTCACCAAACGCTCCTGGTCGAAGAGCTCCGCGAACGTCCGCCACAGGTGCACCCGGAAGCCGTCGGACTCCCACCACCACTCCGTATGGCCCTCCCCGATCAGGGGCAGCCGGGACGCCGCCTCCCACACCCCGACCGGAGACTGCCCGGGCTTCGGCTCGACCACGGGGATCCAGCTCTCGCACTCCCAGTACAGGGCGTCCGCCTCGATGAGGGCGTCCACGTCCGGGAACACCGCCACGTCCCGGCCGAACCGGTACACCACCGCGCCGTCACCTCGGAGCGTCACGGAGTACGGGTGCGCCACCCCGTGACCGATGAACTGCCCCAGCGGACCGTGTTCCGCGCTCGCCTTGTAGAAGGGCCACGGCTCGAACCGGATCTCCTCCTCGAACGACCACGCCGAAGTCCGGTAGACCAGCCCGCCGTAACGGGCCTGCGCACGGCGGAGACCGGCAAGGACCACGTCCTTGTCCACCCCAGGAAAGCGGGCGAGCCGCTCGGCGACCTCCGCGTCGCCCGGGTTCTCGATGGTCGGGAACGGAACGGTGCGGGCCCGCGCGGACAGGAATCGCCGTGCCCTGTCGGTCAGTCCGCCAGGGGAATCGAGTACATGCAGCACGTCCTCATGATGGGGGACGGCCGGCGGACGCTGAGATGTGAGGAGCGCGTAGCGATCTGTCGCGCCTGTCGGATCCCTGGGCCGATCTGATCGTCCTCTGGTGCGGGTATCAGCCCAAGGCGGTCGTCTGACGCTGGGACGAGAGGAGCGCGTAGCGATCTGTTGCGCCTGCCGGACTCCCAGGTCGCCTGGATCAACCTCTCGTGCGGGTGGTCGCGCCCCTGGTCCGGAATCACGGACATAGGGAGCCGTATGTCGGACGGGCCGACGCCCGGCCCCTCGCCTCAGCGCTGAGAGAGGCCTCCCTCCAGGATCATCCGTCCCGTTTCTTTGGGGGTTTCCCGGCAGTCTTTCGGCTTTCCGGTTCGGGGCGGTCGGTCAAGGGTCGCCGAAGGCGATCACGAAGTGACGCGACGAAGGAGCGCCCTTGAGGGACCGGCCCGAACCGGAAGGACGATGGGACTGACGGGAAGCCCCCAACCCGCTCTGAGACCGCCCCGGGGGACCCCCTCAGCCGGCTTCCCTCGGCTCCCTCTGCGACCGGACCGCCCCCATGCTGGCCGTGATCACCAGGGCGATCGCGAGCGCGTCCAGCGGTGACATCGCCTGGCTCAGGACCAGGAAGCCCGCGGTCGCCGCGATGGCCGGTTCCAGGCTCATCAGGATCGCGAAGGTCGGGGCCGGGAGGCGGCGCAGGGCGAGGAGCTCCAGCGTGTAGGGGAGCACCGACGACAGCACCGCGACGCCGAGGCCCAGTGCCAGCGTGCTCGGGGTGAGGAGGTCGGAGCCGGCCTCCGCCACGCCCAGCGGGAGCGAGATGACCGCGGCCACTGCCATCGCCAGGGCCAAGCCGTCCGCCTGCGGGAAACGGCGGCCGGTACGGGCGCTGAAGACGATGTACGCCGCCCACATCGCGCCCGCGCCCACCGCGAAGCCGGCGCCGAGCGGGTCGAGGCCGCCGAGGCCTCCTCCGCCGTGGCCGGCCAGCAGGGCGACGCCGGCCAGGGCCAGGGCGGCCCACAGCAGGTTCACCAGGCGGCGCGAGACGATCACGGACAGGGCGAGCGGGCCGAGCACCTCCAGGGTGACGGCGGGGCCGAGCGGGATGCGGTCGATGGCCTGGTAGAAGAGGCCGTTCATGCCGGCCATGGCGACGCCGAAGGCGATCACCGTCCCCCAGTCGGAACGCCCGTAGCCGCGCACCTTGGGCCGGCACAGGACGAGCAGCACCAGCGCGGCGGCCGCGAGCCGCAGCGTGACGACGCCCGCCGCGCCCACCCTGGGCATGACCATCACCGCGAGGGCGGCCCCGAACTGCACCGACACCCCGGCCGAGACCACCAGCGCGACCGGCCCGAGCCGGGAGGCCCGGGCGGGACCGGAAACCGGACCGGAAACCGGACCGGAAACCGGACCGGAAACCGAAGCGGAAACCGGACCGGAGGGCGGAGCGGAAGCCGTGGCGGCGGTCTTCGGGGACGAAGAGGATGGTGCGGGCATGAATCCAGCCTAAGGGGTGCGTAAGACCCATCAGCGAGTGTCCTGCCTTACAGCCCCTCCCCCGGCACCCCCGGCAGCAGCCCCTCCGCCAGGAGCTCCGCCAGGTGCCGCGCCCGCCGCCCGCCCAGCTGCGCGATCTGGGTGCGGCACGAGAACCCGTCCGCCAGCACCGCGGCGTCGGGCGCGGCCGTGCGCAGCGACGGCAGCAGCTGTTCCTCGGCGCACGCCACCGAGACGGCGTGGTGGCCCGGCTCGAAGCCGAAGTTGCCCGCGAGGCCGCAGCAGCCGCCGCTGAGCTCCCCCGTCAGCCCGGCGCGTGCGCGCAGCCGCCGGTCGGCGGCGTCGCCGAGGACGGCGTGCTGGTGGCAGTGGGTCTGCCCGGCGACGGGCCGGTCCAGGCGGGGCGGGGTCCAGTGGGGGGCGTGCTCCTCCAGGGTCTCCGCGAAGGTGCGGACGGCCGCGGCGAGGCGGTGGGCGCGGGGGTCGTCGGGGAGGAGGGCCGGGAGGTCGGTGCGCAGGGCCGCCGCGCAGCTGGGTTCGAGGACCAGCACGGGTCCCCGTACCGCCCCCGTCGTGTCGAGGGTGTCCAGGGTGCGCCGGAGCACCGCGCGGGCGCGGTCCAGCCGGCCGGTGGAGACGTAGGTCAGCCCGCAGCACACCCGGCCCCCGGCGGGGACGGTGACGCCGAGGCCGGCCGCCGTGAGCACCCGGACGGCGGCCCGGCCGGCCTCGGGGGTGAAGTACTCGGTGAAGGTGTCGGGCCACAGGGTCACGTCCACCGCGGCCCCCGCCACGTCCACCCCGCCCCCGCCCGCACCGCCCGCCCCGCCCGCGGCCGTGCCGGGCCGCGCCCCCCACCACCGCGTGAACGGCACCCCCGCCACCGCCGGCAGGCTCCGCTCGCGGGCCAGCCCCGGGATCCGCAGGACGCGTCCGGCGGCGTTGACGGCGCCGGCCGCGCGCAGTGCGGCGATCAGCCGGAGCCAGGTGGGGAGGCCGCCCAGGGTGTAGTGCGAGAGCGGCCGGAGGCGGCAGGACCAGTGGCGGTGCAGGAACTCCGCCTTGTACGCGGCGACGTCCACGCCGACCGGGCAGTCGCCGCGGCAGCCCTTGCAGCCGAGGCAGAGGTCGAGGGCCTCGGCGACCTCCGGGGAGCGCCAGCCGCCGGTGATGACCTCCCCGGCCAGCATCTCGTGCAGCAGCCGGGCCCGGCCGCGCGTGGAGTGCCGCTCCTCGCCGGTGGCCCGGTACGACGGGCACATCACGCCCGGGCCGCCGGTGTCGGTGCCGCGGCACTTGGCGACGCCGACGCACCGCACCACCTCCTCCCCCAGCGCGGAACCGTTCGCCGCCACGGCGAACCGGAGGTTGTCGTCCAGCCGGGCCGGGCGGACCAGGATGCCGGGGTTCATGCCGCCCGCCGGGTCCCACACGTCCTTGTACGCCCCGAACAGCTCCATGACCCGTGGCCCGTACATGCGCGGCAGCAGTTCCGCGCGGGCCTGTCCGTCGCCGTGCTCCCCGGACAGGGAGCCGCCGTGGGCGACGACCAGGCCGGCCAGTTCCTCCGAGAAGGCCCGGAAGCGGGCCCGGCCCGCCGCCGAGACCAGGTCGAAGTCGATCCGGACGTGGACGCAGCCCTCCCCGAAGTGCCCGTACGGGGTTCCGTGCAGCCCGTGCCGTGCCAGCAGGGCCCGGAACTCCCGCAGGTAGGCGCCGAGCCGGGCGGGCGGGACGGCGCAGTCCTCCCATCCGGGCCAGGCCATCGCGCCGGAGGGGGCGCGGGTGGCGGTGCCGGCGGCGTCCTCGCGGATCCGCCAGAGGGCGCGCTGCGCGGCCGGGTCCGTGAGGAGGGCCGCGTCGAGCGCGTCGGCGTCGCGCAGCAGGCGCCGTCCGGCGTCCTCGTCGGGCATCTCCACGAAGAGCCAGGCCCTGCCGCGGGGGAGGCCGCGGGCGCCGCGCACGAGGTCCTCGGCCATGCCCTCGACGGTGAGCGGCCCGTGTCCGAGGAGTCCGGCGGCGGCGTCCGCGGCGGCGCTCTCGTCGGGGTATCCGAGTACCGCGAGGACCGGTGCGGGAGGCTGCTCGACGAGGCGCACCACTGCTTCGGTGACCACGCCGAGGGTGCCTTCGCTGCCGCAGAAGGCCCTCGCGAGCCGGGTTCCGTGTTCGGGGAGGAGGGCGTGGAGGCCGCCGTAGCCGGAGATGCGGCGGGAGAATGATCCGGCGGCGAGGCCGGTGCGGAGCACGGCGAGGTGGGTGTCGACGAGTTCCCGCAGTCCGGCGGGCGCGCCGGCCCAGCCCGTGCCGATCCGGTGGGGGGCGCCTCCGTAGCGGACCACCGTCAGCTCCTCGACGTTGTCGGCGGTGGTGCCCCAGGCGACGGAGTGGGCGCCGCACGCGTTGTTGCCGATCATCCCGCCGAGGGTGCAGCGGGAGTGGGTGGAGGGGTCGGGGCCGAAGGTGAGGCCGTGGGGGCGGGCCGCGTCGCGCAGCCGGTCGAGGACGAGCCCGGGCTGGACGACGGCCGTCCGGGCCGCCGGGTCGAGGGACACGAGGGCGTTCATGTGCCGGGTGAGGTCGAGCACGACGCCGGTGCCGGTGGCCTGTCCGGCGATGGAGGTGGCGCCGCCGCGCGGTACGACGGGCACGCCGGCGTCGGCGCAGATCCGCAGGGCGGCGGCCACGTCCTCGGTGTCGCGCGGGGCGACGACCCCGACGGGTACCCGTCGGTAGTTCGAGGCGTCCATGGTGGCGAGGGCCCGTGCGGCGGCGCCGAAGTCCACCTCCCCGCGCAGCTCTGCCCGCAATGTCCGCTGGAGTTCCCCGGTCGACGTCACGGCGCCCACCTTCCCACCGGTGCGGGGCGTCTCACCGGGTGGACGCGCCTCCGACGCCCGGTCCGGGACCCGATACGCTCCGCTCGTGGCTGAGATCCAGATTCCCGCTGACATCAAGCCCGCCGACGGTCGCTTCGGCGCGGGCCCCTCCAAGGTGCGGACCGAGGCGCTGGACGCCCTCGCCGCCACCGGTACCTCCCTGCTCGGCACCTCCCACCGCCAGGCCCCGGTCAAGAACCTGGTCGGCTCGGTGCGCCAGGGCCTCCGGGACCTCTTCTCCCTGCCCGAGGGTTACGAGGTGATCCTGGGCAACGGCGGCTCGACCGCCTTCTGGGACGTCGCGACCGCCGGTCTGATCGAGCGGAAGTCCCAGCACCTGACGTTCGGCGAGTTCTCGTCGAAGTTCGCCAAGGCGGCGAAGCTCGCGCCGTGGCTGGACGAGCCGACGGTGATCTCCTCGGAGCCGGGCACGCACCCGGAGCCGGTCGCCGAGGCGGGCGTGGACGTGTACGCGTACACGCACAACGAGACCTCGACGGGTGTCGCGGCGCCGGTGAAGCGCGTCGCGGGCGCGGACGCCGGGTCGCTCGTCCTGGTGGACGCGACGTCGGGCGCGGGCGGCCTCCCGGTGGACATCACCGAGACGGACGTCTACTACTTCGCCCCGCAGAAGTCCTTCGCCTCGGATGGCGGCCTGTGGCTGGCGGCGTTCTCCCCGGCCGCCCTGGAGCGGGCCGCGCGCGTGCACGCGTCGGGGCGGCACATCCCGGAGTTCTTCTCGCTGCCGACGGCGATCGACAACTCCCTGAAGAACCAGACGTACAACACCCCGGCGCTGTCCACCCTCTTCCTGCTGGACCAGCAGCTGGAGTGGATGAACTCGCAGGGCGGTCTGGAGTTCACGACGGGCCGTACGGCGGCCAGCGCGCGGAACCTGTACGGCTGGGCCGAGGCGTCGAAGTACGCGAGCCCGTTCGTGCAGGACGCCGGGAAGCGCTCCGCCGTCATCGGCACGATCGACTTCTCGGACGACATCGACGCGGCGGCGGTGGCGAAGGTGCTGCGCGCCAACGGCATCGTGGACACCGAGCCGTACCGCAAGCTGGGCCGCAACCAGCTGCGCATCGCGATGTTCCCGGCGATCGACCCGGCGGACGTGCAGGCGCTGACGGCCTGCATCGACTACGTGATCGAGCAGCTCTGACCTGACGGCTGACGGGCCCCGCCCGTCACACCGCCCGTACCTGTGGAGCCCCCGACGCCGTCCCGGCGCCGGGGGCTTCCGCGTTCCGGGCTGTCCCCCGCGCCGGGACTTTCGTCCCGAAATTCGGGGCAAAAACCCAGTAAACGGACGCCCATCACCCCGCTCCCACCTGCACGTCCACCCCGCGGGACCTTCGGCCCGCCCCTCCGGGCACCGGCCCGCGCCGGAAACCGAACACCCCGAATGCCCCTCTTGTCCGGTGTGCCGGGAACGACCCCCGGCCGGCCCGTTCCGTACAGCCCGTTCCGTACAGGAGGAACCCATGCGCAAGGCCCTCACCCTCACCGCCGTAGCCCTCACCACGTCCCTGGCCCTCGGCGGCGCCACCACCGCCTTCGCCGCCGGCACCCCCACCACCGCCCCCTCCCCCACCGCGAGCACGCACCCCGCCGCCTCCGCCCGCGTGGAGGTGCCCACCTCGCCCGTGAAGCCCGGCGACGCCATCAGCGTCACCGTGACCGCCCCGGCCGGCTCCCAGAACCTCGCCGTCTCCTCCGCCGCCCTCGGCGGCGTCCCGCTCACCCCGGGCAAGGACGGCGGCTGGAGCGCCACCGCCAAGGTCGCCGACGTCAAGGACGGCTCCTACGGCGTCTCCCTCACCGGCAGCGCCCCCGACGGCACCAAGCTCCAGGCGAGCACCCGGCTCACCGTGAAGAAGGGCGACGCCCCGAAGCCGCCCACCCCGGCCCCCTCCACGCTCCGCCTCTCCACCGACTTCGGCCGGCCCGGCGACAAGGTCACCGTCACCGTGAAGACCACCGCCAAGGACGCCCACGTGAAGTCCGGCGCCTTCGCCGGCGGCCGCGTCGACCTGAAGAACGACGGCCACGGCACCTTCACCGGCACCGCGACCGTCGCCAAGGACGTCAGGACCGGCTACTACGGGGTCGACGCCTTCGCGGGCGGCGAGAAGTTCGACACCGCCAAGTTCTCCGTCGAGGCCAAGGGCAACCCGGACGTGAAGCCGCTCCCGCTGAAGCCCTCCGAGCACAAGACTCCCAAGGGCTCCGTGAACACCGGCCAGGCCCCCGCCGATGCCTGAGACCGCCCCCTCCCGCTGCCAGGGCGGCCGCGCACGCCGCGCCGCCGCCCTGGCGGGGGCCCCGGCCCTCGCCCTGGCCCTGGCCCTGGCCACCGGCTGCTCGGCCGGCGCCGCGGCGCACGGGACCACCCCGAGAACCCCCACACCCCGGACGGCGGCCTCCGTCCTGCCCCCGTCCGTCCCCGACCGGATCGAGATCCCCGGCATCGGGGTCGACGCCCCGCTCGACGCCGTCGGCCTCGACGCCCAGGGCGTCATGCGGGAACCGGACTTCGCCAGACCGGACGACGCCGCCTGGTACGAGCAGGGCCCCACCCCCGGCGAGGCCGGCGCGGCCGCGATCGTCGGGCACATGGACACCCCGCAGGCCCCCGAGGCCGTCTTCCACAACCTCAAGACCCTGCGGAAGGGCCAGCAGATCGAGGTCCACCGCACCGACGGCACCACCGCCGTCTTCACCGTCGACTCCGTCGACACCTTCAAGAAGGACGCCTTCCCCACCGGCAAGGTCTACGGCGACACCCACGGCAAGGCCGAACTCCGCCTGATCACCTGCGGCGGCGACCTCACCGCCGACCGCCACTGGGACTCCAACGTCGTCGTGTTCGCCCACCTCACGGGCAAGGCGTAGCCCACCACGCGATACCTTCAGCACTCCAGAGGAGTACGCGGTACAGCGTGGAGGCATGCGGCGTGAACGTGCGAGTGACGGCGGCCGGGAGCGGCATGGACCCCTTCAGCACCGCCCGGCTGCGGAGGGCGGTGCTCGACGCGTGGGGCGCGGGCCCGGCCCGGTTCCGCGAGGACGCCAACGCCGAGGAGGACCTCGCGCTCGGCGGCTACCGGGACCGGCTCGTCGTCGAGCTGGCCCAGAACGCCGCCGACGCCGCCGCCCGCGCCAAGGTCCCCGGCCGGCTGCGCCTGACCCTGCACCCCGCCGGACCCGACGGCCCCGCCGTGCTGGCCGCCGCCAACACCGGGGCCCCGCTGGACGCGACGGGCGTCGAGTCGCTGAGCACCCTGCGCGCCTCTGCCAAGCGGGAGAACGACCAGGGCTCCGTGGGCCGCTTCGGCGTCGGCTTCGCCGCCGTGCTGGCCGTCTCCGACGAGCCGGCGGTGCTCGGCCGCCACGGCGGCGTCCGCTGGTCCCTCGCCGAGGCACGCGAGCTGGCCCGCGAGGCCGCGGCCTTCAGCCCCGGCCTCGGGGACGAACTCCGCCGCCGCGACGGCCACGTACCGCTGCTGCGGCTGCCGCTGCCCGCCGAGGGCACCGCCCCCGAGGGCTACGACACCGTCGTCGTCCTCCCGCTGCGCGACGCCGCCGCCGAGGACCTCGCCGAACGCCTGCTGGCCGGCATCGACGACGCCCTGCTGCTGACCCTGCCCGGGCTGCGCGAGGTCGTCATCGAAACCCCCTCCTCCGGACACCGCGTCCTGTTCCGGCGCATGGACGGCCCGTACACCGTCATCGAGGACTCCGCCTCCGGCACCCACCGCTGGCGCACCGTACGCCACACCGGCCCCATCGACCCCGCCCTCCTCGCCGACCGGCCCGTCGAGGAACGGCTGCGGCCCGACTGGACGGTCACCTGGGCCGCCCCCGTCGACCCCGACGGCGCCCCCGTACGCCCCCGCACCGCGCCCGTCGTGCACGCCCCGACCCCCACCGACGAGCCCCTCGGCGTCCCCGCCCTGCTCATCGCCTCCCTGCCGCTGGACACCACCCGCCGCCACCCGGCGCCCGGACCGCTGACCGACTTCCTCGTCGAGCGCGCCGCCGACGCCTACGCCGAACTCCTGGGCGCCTGGGAGCCGGTGAGCACCGCCCTGGTCGACCTCGTGCCCGGCCCGCTCGGCGCGAGCCCGCTCGACGGCGCCCTGCGCGCCGCCGTCCTCCAGCGGCTGCCCCGCACCGCGTTCCTCGCCCCGGCCGCGCCCACGGAGGAACTCCCGTCGCTGCGGCCCTTCGAGGCCGAGGTCGTGGAGGGCGCCGGCGCCGACACCGTACGCGTCCTCGCGGAGGTCCTCCCGACGCTGCTGCCCGCCGGGCTGGAACGCCGCCCCGAGCTGCGCACCCTGGGCGTGGGCCGGCTGCCGCTCGGCGAGGCCATCGAGCGGATCGCCGGCATCGAGCGCACCCCGCAGTGGTGGCACCGCCTCTACGACACCCTGGCCGGGGTGGACCCCGACCGGCTCTCGGGCCTGCCCGTGCCGCTCGCCGACGGCCGCACCACCATCGGCCCGCGCCACGTCCTGCTGCCCGGCCCCGACACCCCCGCCGATCTGGCCCGCCTCGGCCTGAAGGTGGCCCACCCGGACGCCGCGCACCCGCTGCTGGAGAAGCTGGGCGCGCTCCCCGCCACCGCGCGCGCCGTCCTGACGACCCCGCAGGTCCGTGCCGCCGTGGCCGCCTCCCTGGACGCCGGCGAGGTCTGGGACGAGGACGCGCCGGACCCGGAGGAGCTCGCCGACACCGTCCTGAACCTGGTCCGCGCGGCCGGCCTGGCCCCGGGCGAGGAGCCCTGGCTGGGCGCGCTGGCCCTGCCCGACGAGGACGGGGAACTCGCCCCGGCCGGGGAGCTGCTGCTCGCCGGGAGCCCGCTGGCGTCGGTGCTGCGCGAGGACGAGGTCCCGTACCTGGACGCCGAGTTCGCCGCCCGCTGGGACGCGGACACGCTGGCCGCGTGCGGGGTGCTGACCGCCTTCCAGCTGGTCCGCGCCACCGACGTGGTCCTCGACCCGGACGAACTGGAGCCCCGCGAGGGTGACTTCGCCGAGCCCGACGACGCCGGCCTGCTGGACGCCGTCGACGTGTGGTGCGAGGACCTGCTCGACCAGTTCCCCGACACCCCGGTGCCGCCGGTGGCCACCGAGCTGATCGCCGTGCGGGACCTGGACCTCGTCGACGACGACCGCTGGCCGCAGGCGCTGGCGATGCTGGCGCAGCCGCCGCTGCGCGACGCCCTGACCCAGCCGGTGCGGATCCTGCTGCCGGACGGCACCACGCGGTCGGTGCGCTCGTACACCGCCTGGTGGCTGCGCGACCACCCGGTGCTGGACGGTCGCCGCCCGGCCGGTCTGCGGGCGGCGGGCGGCGACCCGCTGCTGGCGGGCCTGTACACCCCGGCGGACGCGACGGGCTTTGAGGACGAGCAGGTGCTGCGGGCCCTGGGCGTACGCACGTCCGTGCGCGCCCTGCTGGAGGAGCCCGGCGGCGCGGCCGAGCTCCTGTCCCGCCTCGCCGACCCGGACCGGGAGGTCACCGGGCACCAGCTGCACGGCCTGTACGGGGCGCTGGCCGACCTGGACCCGGAGCAGGTGACGCTGCCGGACGAGCTGCGGGCGGTGGTGGACGGCGAGGTGGTCGTGGTGGACGCGGCCGACGCGGTCGTCGCGGACGCCCCCGACCTGCTCCCGCTGACGGCGGGCCTGCCCCTGCTGCCGGTCTCCCCGTCCCGTGCGGGGGACCTGGCGGACCTGTTCCAGGTGCGCCGCCTGTCGGAGACGGTCCCGGCGGAGGTGACGACGCCGGGCGAGGAGCACGAGGTCCCGGAGTCGGTGCGGATCCTGCTGGGCCCGACGACCCCGGCGACGTACGTGGAGCACGAGGAGCTGGTGGCGGGCGGCACGGAGCTGGACTGGCGGCTCACCCCGGACGGGGTGCTGCACGCGGCGACCCTGGAGGGCGTGGCGGCGGGTCTGGCCTGGTCGGCGTCGCAGTGGCCGCGCCGCTTCGAGGTGGCGGCCCTGCTGGAGGACCCGTCACGGACGGCGGAACTGGCCCGGGACCGCTGGTTCGACTGACCGCTAGGCGGGCAAGCGGCGGTCCACCCACCGGAAGGTGAACTCGATCGCGGCGGAGGCTGCCGCCGCGATGGCGACCGCGATCCACGGCATGGTCACGCCCTCCAGCTTGAGCTGGAAGAAGTCCTGGAGCCAGGGCACGACGAGGACGACGAGGAAGGCGGCGCCCATCGCGCCGACCAGGGCGACGCGCCACCACGTGTAGGGGCGGGCGATGATCGCGAGGACCCACATGGAGGTCAGGAACAGGGTGAGGGTGGCGGCGCTGGTCTCGGCCTTGAGGGAGTCGGGTCCGCTGTAGTGGGCGCGGGCGATCAGGTAGGTGACGAAGGTGGCGACGGCCGCGATGGTGCCGCCGGGGATCGCGTAGCGCATCACCCGTTTCACGAAGTGCGGCCTGGCGCGTTCCTTGTTGGGGGCGAGCGCCAGGAAGAAGGCCGGGATGCCGATGGTGAGGGTGGACAGCAGGGTGAGGTGGCGCGGCAGGAAGGGGTATTCGACCTGCGCGCACACCACCAGGACGGCCAGCAGCACCGAGTAGACCGTCTTGGTGAGGAAGAGGGTCGCGACGCGGGTGATGTTACCGATGACCCGGCGGCCCTCGGCGACCACCGACGGGAGGGTGGCGAAGCTGTTGTTGAGCAGCACGATCTGGGCGACGGCCCTCGTCGCCTCGGAGCCGGAGCCCATGCTGACGCCGATGTCGGCGTCCTTGAGGGCGAGGACGTCGTTGACGCCGTCGCCGGTCATGGCGACGGTGTGGCCGTTGGACTGGAGGGCGCCGACCATGTCCCGCTTCTGCTGGGGGGTGACGCGGCCGAAGACGGAGTTCCCGTCGAGGACCTGGGCCATCTCGGCGCGCTCGGCGGGCAGCTCGCGGGCGTCGACGGTGTGGTGCGCGCCGGGCAGGCCGAGCTTGCCGGCGACGGCGCCGACGGAGACGGCGTTGTCGCCGGAGATGACCTTGGCCTTGACGTTCTGCTCGTCGAAGTAGCGCAGGGTGTCGGCGGCGTCGGGGCGCAGCCGCTGTTCGAGGACGACGAGGGCGGTGGGGCGTACGCCGGTGGCGACGGCGGGGTCGTCGAGTTCGCGGGCGGAGCGGGCCAGCAGGAGGACCCGTAGGCCTTGTTCGTTGAGGCCGTTGATCTCGTCGAGGGCGGGGTCGCCGGCGGGGAGGAGCACGTCGGGGGCGCCGAGCAGCCAGGTGTTGTTCTCGCCGTCGCCCTCGCTGAAGCTGGCGCCGCTGTACTTGCGGGCGGAGGAGAAGGGCAGGGATTCGGTGCAGCGCCACTCGGTGCTGTCGGGGTAGGCGTCGATGATGGCCTGGAGGCTGGCGTTGGGCCGGGGGTCGGATTCGCCGAGGGCGCCGAGGACCTTCTCGACGTAGGCGGTCTCCGCTCCGCCGAGCGGGCGCAGCTCGGTGACGTCCATGCCGCCTTCGGTGAGGGTGCCGGTCTTGTCGAGGCAGACGACGTCGACGCGGGCGAGGCCCTCGATGGCGGGGAGTTCCTGGACGAGGCACTGTTTGCGGCCGAGCCGGATGACTCCGATGGCGAAGGCGACGGAGGTGAGGAGGACGAGTCCCTCGGGGATCATCGGGACGATGCCGCCGACGGTGCGGGCGATGGAGTCCTTGAGGTTGGATTCCTTCACGACGAGCTGGCTGATGATCAGGCCGATGGAGGTCGGGATCATCATCCAGGTGACGTACTTGAGGATGGTGGAGATGCCGGAGCGCAGCTCGGAGTGGACGAGGGTGAAGCGGGAGGCCTCTTCGGCGAGCTGGGCGGCGTAGGCCTCGCGGCCGACCTTGGTGGCGGTGAAGGCGCCGCCGCCGGCGACGACGAAGGAGCCGGACATGACCTGGTCGCCGGGCTTCTTCAGGACGGGGTCGGCTTCGCCGGTGAGGAGGGACTCGTCGATCTCCAGTCCGTCGGCCTCGCCGACGAGGCCGTCGACGACGACCTTGTCGCCGGGTCCGAGTTCGATGACGTCGTCGAGGACGATCTCGGAGGTGGAGACCTCGGCGGTGGTGCCGTCGCGGCGGACGCCGGGTTTGGCCTCGCCGATGACGGCGAGGCCGTCGAGGGTCTTCTTGGCGCGGAGTTCCTGGATGATGCCGATGCCGGTGTTCGCGATGATCACGAAGCCGAAGAGGCTGTCCTGGATGGGCGCGACGATCAGCATGATCACCCAGAGGACGCCGATGATGGCGTTGAAGCGGGTGAAGACGTTGGCCCGGACGATGTCGGCGGTGGAGCGGGAGGAGCGGACGGGGACGTCGTTGACGTCGCCGCGCGCGACGCGTTCGGCGACCTCGGCGGTGCTGAGGCCGGCCGGCTTGAAGCGGGGGGCGGGGGGGTTCACCGGGTGTACGGGGTCGAGCTCGGCGCCCGCGTCGATGGCGGCGCCGCCGGCCCGTTCCGGCCCGTCTTGGTCGATCCTCGCCCGCTGCGTCATGTTTTCGACGGTAAGGGCGGTTCGAACGGTTCACCCGCCGAGCGGTCGGAAGATCCGACTTCAGGATGACCCGAATCGTCCCGAGGTCGCCCGCCCCGGGTCAGTCCTGTGCGGCGGGACCCGGCTCCCCGTGGGCGGCAGCGGCAGCGGCGTGACGCTTGAGGGCGGCGTCGCGGCCGCGGACGTACCAGATGCCGATCAGGCCGAGGCCGCCGCCGGCGGCGCAGGTCCACACCCACCACAGCAGGTCGCGGTCGGCGAACCAGCCGTAGAAGGGCAGCTGGACGAGGAACATGGCGAACCAGAGGATCGTGCCGCCGGTGATGGTGGCGACAACCGGGCCCTCCAGGGGCTCGGGCGCCTCGTGCTTCGCAGTCCACTTCGCCATGGGGTCAAGTCTAGGTGGCCGATTTCGGGTCTACGCGCGGAGATGGACGGCCCTTCGTTCATGTGTTCATACTGAAACGGTTTGTCTACGACCGGATTCGTTCGTATGAACCGCCCAATAGACCCGTTTGAGGACCGCATGAGCACCTCGGCACCCGCCGCGGCCCCCACCACCGGCCTGGACCGGTACTTCAAGATCTCCGAGCGCGGCTCGACCGTCGCCCGCGAGGTCCGGGGCGGCTTCGCCACCTTCTTCGCGATGGCCTACATCATCGTGCTGAACCCGATCATCCTGGGCAGCGCGAAGGACATGTACGGGCACCAGCTCGACGGCGGCCAGCTCGTCACCGCCACCGTCCTGACGGCAGCCTTCTCCACGCTCCTCATGGGGGTCATCGGCAACGTCCCGATCGCCCTGGCCGCCGGCCTCGGCGTCAACACCGTCGTGGCCCTCCAGCTGGCCCCGCGCATGAGCTGGCCCGACGCCATGGGCATGGTCGTCCTCGCCGGCTTCGTCGTGATGCTGCTGGTCGCCACCGGCCTGCGCGAGCGCGTCATGAACGCCGTCCCGCAGGGCCTGCGCAAGGGCATCGCGATCGGCATCGGCCTGTTCATCATGCTGATCGGCCTGGTCGACTCCGGCTTCGTCACCCGCATCCCGGACGCCGCCCACACCACGGTGCCGCTCCAGCTCGGCAGCGACGGCCACCTGCACGGCTGGCCCGTCCTCGTCTTCGTCGTCGGCGTGCTGCTCACGCTCGCCCTGCTCATCCGCAAGACGCCCGGCGCGATCCTGATCTCCATCGTCGTGATGACCGTCGTCGCGGTCGCCGTGCAGCTCATCGCCGACCTGCCGGACCTCGCCTGGGGCCTGACCGTCCCGCAGTGGCCCGGCAACCCGGTCGCCGCACCGGACTTCGGGCTCGTCGGCCAGGTCAGCCTCTTCGGCGGCTTCGGCAAGGTCGGCTTCCTCACCGGCGCCCTGTTCGTCTTCACCGTCCTGCTGTCCTGCTTCTTCGACGCGATGGGCACCATCCTCGGCGTCGGCGACGAGGCCAAGCTGACCAGGTCGGACGGCACCTTCCCCGGGATCAACCGGGTCCTGCTCATCGACGGCCTGGCCGTCGCCTCCGGCGGCGCCACCTCGTCCTCCGCCACCACCTGCTTCGTGGAGTCCACGGCGGGCGTCGGCGAGGGCGCCCGCACGGGCCTGGCCAACGTGGTGACCGGCGCCCTCTTCACCGTCTCGCTCTTCCTGACCCCGCTCGCCACGATGGTCCCCTCGCAGGCCGCCACCCCCGCGCTCGTCGCGGTCGGCTTCCTGATCCTGGCGGGCTCGGTCCGGGACATCGACTGGAGCGACTTCACCATCGCCGTCCCGGCCTTCATGGCCATGGTGATGATGCCCTTCACCTACTCGATCACCAACGGCATCGGCATCGGCTTCATCACCTTCGCCGTGCTGCGGCTGGCGACGGGCCGGGGCCGCGAGGTCCCGGCCGCCATGTACGCCGTCTCCGCGGTCTTCGTCTTCTACTACGCGATGCCGGCCCTCGGCCTCACGTGAGCCCGTAGAACTTCTCCGTCTCGTCGACGGCGGCCTTGAACCGCTCGTCGAAGTCATCGCGAATGAGCGTCCGGACCACATAGTCCTGGACGCTCATTCCGCGTTTGGCGGCATGGTGCCGGAGCCGCTCCAGCAGCTCCCCGTCTATGCGCATGCTCAGCACATGTGTCCCCATGCCCGAAAGAGTCGGGCCAGAGGGCGCTCACGCGTGTCACTTTCCGCCGCGCACTCACCCGTACGAGTGAGATCGAAACCGTTTTTCCTTAGACAGAGTAATGAGTTATTCTAAAGACATGCATGACCTCTCCCATGGCGACGACGCCGCCGCCGTGAACGATCTGCGCTCCGCCGTGATGCGGCTGGGCCGGCGCCTGAAGCATCAGCGCGTCGACGAATCGCTCAGCCCGACCGAGATGTCGGTGCTCGGCACCCTCGCCCGCTGCGGCCACGCCACCCCCGGCGAGCTGGCCCGGCGCGAGCACGTCCAGCCCCCGTCGATGACCCGCATCGTCGCGCTGCTGGAAGCCAAGGGACTGGTCACGCTGGAGCCGCACCCCGAGGACCGCCGCCAGAAGGTGGTCCGCCAGACCGAGGAGGCCGAGACGATGCTCGAAGAGAGCCGTCGCAAGCGCAACGCCTTCCTGGCCGGGCTCGCGGCCGAGCTCACCGAGGACGAATGGGCCAAGCTCCGCGCGGCCGCACCCGTCCTGGAGAAGCTCGCCCACCTGTAGGAACGACGCCAGGAGGCGAACGCTTTTGAGTACGGGAACCGGAGCAGACTCCGCACCCGGCCATACATCCACCACTACCACCACCGCGAGCGGGAACTCCATGTTCAGCTCGCTGAAGATCCGGAACTACCGGCTCTTCGCCACCGGCCAGGTCGTCTCGAACACGGGCACCTGGATGCAGCGCATCGCGCAGGACTGGCTGGTCCTCTCCCTGACCGGCTCCGCGTCCGCCGTCGGCGTCACCATCGCCCTGCAGTTCCTGCCGATGCTGCTCTTCGGGCTCTACGGAGGCGTACTCGCCGACCGGCTGCCCAAGCGGCCGCTGCTGATCGCCACCCAGAGCGCGATGGGCCTCACCGGCATCGCACTCGCCGCGCTGACCCTGGCCGGCGACGTCCAGGTCTGGCACGTCTACCTCGCCGCCTTCCTGATCGGCCTGGTCACCGTCGTGGACAACCCGGCCCGGCAGACGTTCGTCTCCGAGATGGTCGGCCCCGCGCAGCTCGCCAACGCCGTCAGCCTGAACTCCGCGAACTTCCAGTCCGCGCGGCTGGTCGGCCCGGCGATCGCCGGCGTGCTCATCACCGCCGTCGGCTCCGGCTGGGCCTTCCTGCTCAACGGCCTCTCCTTCGCCGCGCCCATCGCGGGCCTCCTGCTGATGCGCACGCGCGAACTGCACCCCGTCACCCCGCAGCCGCGCGCCAAGGGACAGCTGCGCGAAGGCCTGCGCTACGTCGCGGGCCGGCCCGAGCTGGTCTGGCCGATCGTGCTGGTGGGCTTCATCGGCACCTTCGGGTTCAACTTCCCGATCTGGCTGTCGGCCTTCACCGACGACGTCTTCCACGGCGACGCGGGCACCTACGGGCTGTTCAACACGCTCATCGCGGCCGGCTCCCTGGCCGGCGCCCTGCTGGCGGCCCGCCGAGGACACTCCCGCCTGCGGCTGCTGGTGACGGCGGCGGCGCTCTTCTCGGTCCTGCTGCTGGTCACCGCGTTCGCGCCGGGCTTCTGGCTGTTCGCGGTGCTGCTGGTGCCGATCGGGATGTTCGGGCTGACCGTCAACGTCGTGGCGAACTCCAGCGTCCAGATGGCCACCGACCCCGAGATGCGGGGGCGGGTGATGGCCCTGTTCATGATGGTGTTCACCGGCGGCACCCCGGTCGGTGCCCCGCTCGTCGGCTGGATCACGGACACGTACGGGGCGCGGCTCGGCATGGCCGCGGGCGGCCTGATCTCCCTCGCCGCGGCGGTGGCGGTCGGCCTGGTCCTGTCCCGCGTGGGCAACCTCCGGCTCCGCCTGAACCGCCACGGCGTCGTCTTCGTCCCGGCCGTGGCGCGCCGCGAACTGGCCCCCGCCGCGTAAACCCTGGCCGGGCGGGGGCGGCGGCCCGCTGCGCGGAGCTGTCCCCTACCCGCCCTTCCCCCGTTCCCAGGGGCGCCGCCCCTGACCCCGCGCCTCAAACGCCGGCGGGGCTGGAAGAACGGGGCTCCGCCCCGGTGCGCTCAAACGCCGCGCGGGCTGGACGTATCCAGCCTCGCCGGCGTTTGAGGCGCGGGGGTCTGGGGGCGGAGCCCCCAGGGGGTCCGGGGCGCAGCCCCCAGGGGGTCCGGGGCGCAGCCCCCAGGGGGCCCGGGGCGCAGCCCCCAGGGGGCCCGGGGCGCAGCCCCCAGGGGGCCCGGGGCGCAGCCCCCAGGGGGCCCGGGGCGCAGCCCCCAGGGGGCCCGGGGCGCAGCCCCCAGGGGGCCCGGGGCGCAGCCCCCAGGGGGCCCGGGGCGCAGCCCCCAGGGGGCCCGGGGCGCAGCCCCCAGGGGGTCCGGGGCGCAGCCCCGGGGGGGCCCGGGGCGCAGCCCCCAGGGGGTCCGGGGCGCAGCCCCGGGGAACGGAGGAAGGGCGGGTCGGGGACCGCTCCGCGCAGCGGCACGCCGACCCCGCCCGGGCGCGGACGGTACCGTCGGAGACGTGAGAGTCTTCGCCGCCGTCCTCCCCGGCACCGGCGCGGTCGCCGAGCTGCGCGACGCCCTCGCCGCGGCGCCGCGCCCCGACGGACTGCGGTGGACCGCGCAAGCGGGCTGGCACTTCACGCTCGCCTTCATGGGCGAGGTCCCCGACCCCCTCCTCCCCGACCTCCGCGCCCGCCTCGCCCGCGCGGCCCACCGCAGCGCCCCCTTCCCCCTCCGCCTCCACGGCATCGGCCACTTCGGGGACCGCGCCCTGTGGACCGGCGCCGCCGGCGGCACCGACGCGATGCGGCTGCTCGCCGAGCGGGCCGAGGCCGCCGCCCGCCGGGCCGGGGTGGCCATGGAGCACCACCGCCGCTACACCCCGCACCTCACCCTCGCCCGCGGCCGCCCCGGCACCGACCTGCGGCCCTGCCTCGACGCCCTCGCCGGCTTCGAGGGCACGCCCTGGCAGGTCGACACCCTCAGCCTGGTCCGCAGCAACCTCCCCTCCTCCGGCGTCCCCGGCGAGCAGCCCCGCTACGAGGTCGTCGAGGCCTGGCCGCTCCACGGCTGAGGCGTTGAGCGTTCGGGGACGGTTCATCCCCCGGTGGCCCGCACGTCGGGGCCCGGAATCCGGATTCCGGTGAAACAGAAGCAGTAGAGGCGACCCCGGCATGCTCCGGACCAGTACCTGGCAAGCCGCCCGCTGACGCACGCACGCCCGCACCCGCATCCAAGCCCCACCGCACCGACGGCCGGCCCGCCACCACCCCGCGGGCCGGCCCGGAGCCCCTCCGGCCACCCTCGAAGGAGTCCCCGTGCCGCTCACCGAGCCGACCACCACCCCGACGGCCGCCCCGACGGCCCCCGCGCGCGTCGCCACCCGCCGCAGGCTGCTGATGTGCCGACCCCGGCACTACGACGTCACGTACTCGATCAACCCCTGGATGCACCCGGAGAACAGCACCGACCCCGCCCTCGCCGTCCGCCAGTGGGAGCGGCTGCGCGACCTGTACCGCGAACTCGGCCACTTCGTCGAGGAGATCGACCCCGTCGAGGGCCTGCCCGACATGGTGTTCGCCGCGAACGGCGCCACCGTCGTCGACGGCAAGGTCTACGGCGCGCGGTTCCGGCACGCGCAGCGCACCGCCGAGGGCCCCGCGTACCTGGGCTGGTTCGAGCGCCGCGGCTACCGCGACGTGCTGTGGCCCGAGTACGTCAACGAGGGCGAGGGCGACTTCCTCACCGTCGGCCGCCGCATCCTCGCCGGCACCGGCTTCCGCACCGACCCGCGCTCGCACGCCGAGGCCCAGGAGTTCTTCGGCCTGCCGGTGACGAGCCTGACCCTCGTCGACCCGGAGTACTACCACCTGGACACGGCCCTGGCCGTGCTCTCCGACGACGAGGTCATGTACTACCCGGCCGCCTTCTCCGAGGGCAGCCGGGCCGTGCTCCGCACGATGTTCCCCCACGCGATCCTCGCCACCGCCGAGGACGCCGCGGTCTTCGGGCTGAACGCCTTCTCCGACGGCCGCCACGTGCTGCTGCCGGAGGCGGCGACCGGCCTGACGGCCCAGCTCAGCGCGCGCGGCTTCGAGCCCGTCGGGGTCGGGCTCTCCGAGCTCCTCAAGGCGGGCGGCAGCGTGAAGTGCTGCACCCTGGAGCTGCGCGACCGCTGAGTCACCACCGACGTAGTTTCCGGAAAGGACAGTTGTGACCTCTGCGACCGCGATCGCGGACAGCCACGCCCGCCTGCTCGACCTCCTGGCGGACGCGGGAGCCGGCCACCGGCTGCTGCGCCACGCCCCGGAGGGGCGTACCGACCTGGCCAGCCTGATACGCGGCCACAGCCTCGAACAGGCCGCCAAGTGCCTGGTCATCAGAGTGGCGCTGGGACGCAAACAGCGCCGTTACGTGATCGCCGTGGTGCCGGGGCACTGCCGCGTGGACCTGGAGGCGGTACGGGCCGAGTACGGCGGCACGAACGCCTCCTTCGCCGTCCGCGAGGTCGCCGAGGAGCTGACGGGCTGCGTCAGCGGGTCGATCATGCCGGTGAGCTTCGACCCGGCCGTGGAGGTGGTCGTCGACCCGGCGCTGCTGGAACACGAGGAGATCTGGTTCAACGCCGGCCGCCTCGACGTCTCGGTGGCGCTGAGCACGGCCGGCTACCTGGCACTGGTGCGGCCGCGCGTCGCACCGGTCAGCGCGGAGCCGGCCGCCGTACGCCTTCGACCGTGACCGTGACCGTGACCATGACGCACGTCTCGCGGCCCCTGGCCCGGGGCTCGGGTGGGAGCGCGTTAGTCTCGACGGGTGGACCCGAAGACCAGGAACCGTGTCATGGCCGGTGTGCTCGTGCTGATGTTCGTCGTCGTGGCGGTGGCGGCCGCGGTGGGCCAGTAGCCCCCGCACCCCGGCCGCTCCGCGTACGCCCGTACCCGTAAGTACCCGTACCGCCCCGCCCGCGCCGCAAGCGCGGGCGGGGCGGTGTGCGTCCGCGGACCCCGCCTACCAGGCGAAGGCCTCCGGCGAGGGTCCCGGCCCCGGGAAGATCTCCTCGAGGCCGGCCAGCACCTCCTCGCCCAGCTCCAGCTCCACCGCCCGCAGCGCGCTCTCCAGCTGCTCGGCGGTGCGCGGGCCGACGATCGGGCCGGTGATGCCGGGGCGGGTCAGCAGCCAGGCCAGGGCGGCCTCGCCGGGTTCCAGGCCGTGCTTGTCGAGGAGGTCCTCGTACGTCTGGATCTGCGCCCGGACGCTCGAGTTGGCGAGGGCGTCCGCCGAGCGGCCCGAGGCCCGCCGGCCGACGGTGGCCTCCTTCTTGAGGACGCCGCCGAGCAGGCCGCCGTGCAGCGGGGACCAGGGGATGACGCCGAGCCCGTACTCCTCGGCGGCCGGGATGACCTCCATCTCCGCGCGCCGCTCGGAGAGGTTGTAGAGGCACTGCTCGCTGACCAGGCCGACCATGCCGCGCCGGGCGGCCGTCTCGTTGGCCTGGGCGATCTTCCAGCCGGGGAAGTTGGAGGAGCCCGCGTAGAGGATCTTGCCCTGCTGGATCAGGACCTCGATGGCCTGCCAGATCTCCTCGAAGGGGGTCCGCCGGTCGACGTGGTGGAACTGGTAGACGTCGATGTGGTCGGTCTTCAGGCGGCGCAGGCTGTCCTCGACGGCCCGGCGGATGTTCAGGGCGGAGAGGCGGTCGTAGTTGGGCCAGGTCTCGCCCTCGCGGTACATGGAGCCGTAGACCTTGGTGGCGAGGACGGTCTTCTCGCGGCGGCCGCCGCCCTGTGCGAACCAGGTGCCGATGATCTCCTCGGTGCGGCCCTTGTTCTCACCCCACCCATAGACGTTCGCCGTGTCGAAGAAGTTGATCCCCGCGTCGAGGGCGGCGTCCATGATCGCGTGGCTTTCCGGCTCGCCCGTCTGGGGGCCGAAGTTCATCGTGCCGAGTACGAGGCGGCTGACTTTGAGGCCGGTGCGTCCGAGCTGCGTGTACTTCATGGGTCACTAGCCAACTGCTTGGAGTGCGCTCCAGGCAAGACCCTTTCGCGGGAGGGGTCTTACCGGGCGGGCGCGGACCGGTAGGGGCCGCCGATGCCCCAGGCCTGGTGCAGGACGGCCGCGAACTCTGCCGCGAGGCGGTGCTCGCCGGAGGCGTTGGGGTGCGTGCCGTCGTAGGTGTCGTGGTGGATGTCGTACGCGGCCGGCCGGGCGGCCAGCAGGATCGGCGAGGCGTCGGTGGTCAGGTCGGCGACCGCCTTGGCGAGGAGTTCGTTGAACCGGGCGACCTCGGCCGCGAACGGGGGTTCGTCCTCGGCGCGGACGTTGGGGATGACCGGGAGGAAGACCATCCGGATCGCCGGGCGGGCCTCGCGGGCGGCGGCGACGAAGGCGCGGACGTTGCCGGCGGTCTGCTCGGCGTTGGTGTAGAAGCCGAGGTCGATCAGGCCGAGGGAGACGAGCAGCACGTCCGCCCGGTGGCCGGCGGCGGCGGGTCCGATGAGGGGGGCCATGTGCTGCCAGCCCTCGCCCCAGCCGGCGAGGTGCCGACGGGCGTGGGCGGGGAAGTCCGGGGCGGCGTAGTCCTGTCCGGCGGGACCGTCAGCGCCGGTGTCGTCGTACAGGGCGGTGCGCGGGCCGACGATCTCGAACGATCCGTCGCCCAGGGTGGCGCCGAGGTGCTGCCACATGCGGTAGCGCCAGGTGTAGTCGCCGGCGCGTCCGATGGTCATGGAGTCGCCGACGAACATGAAACGCATCCGGTCATCATCGCGGATCACGCGCCGGGAGCCCCTGTGATGCCGGACACGCCCTGCCTGGTGGCAGGCTTGTGGGATGCGCCTGCTGCCCCGGTCGACCGCCGTCCCCGCCGCCCTCGTGCTCGCCCTGCTGCCGGGGGCCGCCCTCGCGGCGGAGACCCCCGCCGCGTCCGGGTTCACCCTCACCGATCCGCGGATCAGGGAGTCGAGTGGGCTCGCGGCCAGCCGGATCCACCCGGGCGTGTACTGGACGCACAACGACAGCGACGACGGCCCGTACGTGTACGCGGTGGACTCGGCGACGGGCAGGACGGTGGCGCGGCTGACGCTGACCGGGATCGGGACCCCGCGCGACGTGGAGGCGATCTCGCTCGGACCGGACGGGCAGCTGTACCTCGGGGACATCGGCGACAACAAGGACGGCACCTGGGACCACGTGTGGATCTACCGCTTCCAGGAGCCGAAGGAGCTCGGCGACCGGACCGTCGCCGCCGAGCAGTTCACGGTCACGTACGCCGACGGGCCGCGCAACGCGGAGGCGCTGATGGTGCATCCGGTGACGGGCCGGGTGTACATCGCGAGCAAGAACGAGCAGGGCGGCGGCCTGTACGAGGGCCCCGAACGGCTGTCGGCGGACGGGCGCAACGTCTTCCGGCGGGTCGCGGAGGTGCCGTGGGTGACGGACGGGGCGTTCTCGCCGGACGGGACGCGGCTGACGCTGCGCGGCTACCTCACGGCCCGTACGTACGCCTGGAAGGACGGCCGCCCCGAGGGCCCGGGCGAACGGGTGGACGCGCCGTGGCAGGGGCAGGCGGAGTCGGTGACGTACACGCCGGACGGCAGGACGCTGATGTTCGGGGCGGAGGGCGCGAACAGCAGGGTGGTGGCCGTACCGGTGGCTCCGGCGGCGGCCGCGTCCGCCCCGGCCCGCTCCCCCGCCCCGCAGCGGCCGGGCGGCGGCCCGACGGGCTCCGCGGGGGCGCAGGGCGCGCCGTCCGGGCAGGACTCCGGCAGCTTCACCAAGGGGGCGCTGGTCCTCGCGGCGGGCACCGCCCTGGTCCTGGCGGGCAAGCGCCTCTTCCGCCGCCGCAAGGGTTAGGGCGACCGGGCCCCCGGGCGTCGTAAACCTCCTGCGCGCAACGTTCACGATCCGTGCGCGCAGTGCACATGACCTCGAGGAACACCCGCCTAAGCTCACTGTCGGCGAGGGGCCCCCGTCGTTCACGGGGGTGACGACAGGGGCCCGTTCCACACCGCCCGACGTGATCTGGGTCACACCCTGTCACACGTGCGGGGCGCCCGGTGTCTTGTGTCCGAACCCCAACGGAGGAGGACACGATGAGCGAGAACAACACCGACGTGGTCGTGATCGGCGGCGGTTACGCGGGCGTGATGGCCGCCAACCGGCTCACCCGGCGGGGCGACGTCACCGTCACCCTGGTCAACCCGCGCCCGTCGTTCGTGCACCGCATCCGCCTGCACCAGCTCGCCGTCGGCAACGACGCGGCCGTCGTCGCGTACGAGGACGTCCTCGCGGAGGGCGTACGCCTGGTCGTGGACACCGTCGACCGCATCGACGCCCCCGCCCGCGCCCTCGCCCTCGCCTCCGGCGACCGCCTCGCCTACGACTACCTCGTCTACGCCGTCGGCAGCGCCGGCGCGGAACTGCGCGTACCCGGAGCCGCCGAACACGCCCACCCCATCGCCACCCTCGAAGACGCGCAGCGGCTGCGCCCGGTCCTGGACGCCGCCCCCGCCGACGCCCCGGTGACCGTGGTCGGCGCCGGACCCACCGGCATCGAGACCGCCGCCGAACTCGCCGGCGCCGGCCGCCCCGTCACCCTGGTCTGCGGCGGCACCCTCGGCCCCTACCTCCACGCCCGTGGCCGCCGCTCGGTCGCCCGCCGCCTGGCCCGCCTGGGCGTCACCGTCGTCGACGGCCCCGACAGCACCGTCACCCACGTCAGCGCCGCCGCCGTACGCCTCGCCGACGGCCGCGAACTGCCCAGCCGGGTCACCGTCTGGACCGCCGGCTTCGCCGTCCCCGACCTCGCCGCCCGCAGCGGCCTGGCCACCGACACGGCCGGCCGCATCCTCACCGACGAGACCCTCACCAGCGTCGACGACGACCGCATCGTCGCCGCCGGCGACTCGGCCGCCCCGTCGGGCCTGCCGCTGCGGATGAGCTGCCAGGCCGCCATGCCCATGGGCGCCCGCGCCGCCGACACCGTCCTGAGCCGCCTCGCCGGCGAGCGCCCCGAAACCCTCAACCAGCCCTTCGGGGCCCAGTGCATCAGCCTCGGCCGCCACGACGGCATCTTCCAGTTCGCCAAGGCCGACAACGCGATCTGGTTCCACGTCGACGGCAAGCCCGGCGCCAAGCTGAAGGAGACCGTCTGCACGGGCGTCGTCAAGCACCTCGCCGACGAGGCCCACAAGCCCGGCGGCTACCGTCTCCACCTCATGGGCGCAGCCAACCGCCAGAAGAAGCTCCAGGCCGTGCGGGGACAGACCACGGCCGCCTGACTCCCGGGGGGACCGACCAGATGAACGACCACGCGCACGACGACGCGCACGACGACGCCCGCACCGCCGACACGGCCGCCGACACGGCGACCGAAGCGGCGACCGAAGCCTTCGTCGCCCACCGCAACCTGCTCTTCACCGTCGCCTACGAGATGCTCGGCTCGGCCTCCGACGCCGAGGACGTCCTCCAGGAGACCTGGCTGCGGTGGGTGAAGGTCGACCTCGGCCAGGTCGAGGACCGGCGCGCCTACCTCGTCCGCATCACGACCCGTCAGTCCCTCAACCGGCTGCGGGCGATGAGCCGCCGCAAGGAGTCCTACGTCGGCGAATGGCTGCCCGAACCGCTGCTGACCGCACCGGACGTGGCGCAGGACGTGGAGCTCGCCGAGAGCGTCTCCATGGCGATGATGCTCGTGCTGGAGACGCTCTCCCCCACCGAACGCGCCGTGTTCGTCCTGCGCGAGGCCTTCGACGTCGGCTACGAGGAGATCGCCGCCGCCGTCGACAAGACCCCCGCCGCCGTACGCCAGATCGCGCACCGCGCCCGCCGTCACGTGGACGCCCGCCGCCCCCGCCAGACCGTCTCCGCGAGCCAGACCCGGGCCGTCATGGAATCCTTCCGGCGCGCGCTCGACAGCGGAGACCTCCAGGGGCTGCTGGACGTGCTCGCCCCCGACGTCGTCCTCGTCGGCGACGGCGGCGGCATCAAGCAGGCCGCGCTGCGCCCCGTCACGGGCGCCGGCAAGGTGGGCCGCTTCATCGTCGGCGGCGTCGGCAAGAGGGCGGGCCGCTTCTCCGTCACCCCCACCGTGGTCAACGGCAGTCCTGCACTGCTCGCCCACCTCGACGGCGAACTCGACGGCGTGATGGCGTTCCACGTCGAGGACGGCCGCATCGCCGGGATCTACTTCGTCCGCAACCCCGAGAAGCTCGGCGCCGTCGCCGCCGAGACCGCGATCACCCTGCGGTGAGCCGAGGGCGGGCGCCGCACCCCGGCGACCCGTCCCTCACCAGCCGACGGCCCGGAGGGGCCGGACGGACCGGACGGGCTACGAGTGCCCGAGATCGGCGGACGGAAGGTCCGCCGACGGCACCGACCCGGTGTCGGGCGCCGGGCGCAGCGGGAACTCGTCCGTCGCCATCGAGTCCAGCACCGGCGGCGCGGGCCGCGGCGGCTTCGGCATGACGGCGGCCTCCGAGTGGCCGCCGCAGCCGTACGACAGGGAGACGAGCCGTCCGTCCGCCGGACCGAACTCGTTGGCGCAGACCCCGAAGGCCTGCCCCAGCGATCCCCCGATCGCCACGAGGAAGCCGCACGAGACGCACGACGCGGGCGCGGCCTGCGCCATCGGCGTCTTCGCCCCGAAGGACTCGTCCCAGCGGTCGGCCGCCGTGTGCAGCCCGTACCGCGACAGGACGCGGGCGCGGCGCATGCCGAGCTCCTCGGCCACGGCGGTGATCGAACCTCGCGCCGGGACGACCGCGCGGTCCGTGACGTCGGCGTCCTCGGCCTCGACCAGTTCCGCCATCTCGCTGGAGACGACCGAGTTCGGCGGCGGCGCGTCCTCCCCGGACCAGCCCGGCTCCAGGCGCAGGTCGTCGGCGTCCGTCGGCAGCAGGTCGCCCGGGCCCATGTCGCCCGGGCGCAGCCGCTCGCTCCACGGCACCCATTCGGGGGCGAGGAGCGCGTCGTCGCCGGGAAGGAGCACCGTTTCGTCGAGGGTGACGTTCTTCGCGCGGGAGGCGCGGGTCACGGTGACGGCCCAGCGCCAGCCGCGGTAGCCCGGTTCCTTGCACTCGAAGAAGTGGGTGACGACCCGGTCGCCCTCCGCTACGACGGAGACGTGCTCGCCCACCACACCGGGGTGGGCGGCCTCCTCAGCCGCCGCGCGGGCGAACTCGACCGCCTCGGCGCAGAGGCGGTCCGGGGCGGGCGTACGCGGGGTACGCGGGGTACGGCTTCGCGTCGTCGCAGCACTCACAGGTCTCGTTCTCTCCTACGCCGTCTCACGAGTGCGCCGTCCGTACTGTCGTTCACAACGACCCGTCGGTCTCGTCCGTACGTAGCGCGGGCGGAGCGGACCAGAGGGCCGCGTCGACGTCCGCGCCCCGATCGGCCTCGGGCGCACCCCACTGTGATCCATTCTGCGGGATCACGAAGAGGCGCGCGGCCAAGTGCAACCGCCGGTGGCGCGCTACGCACGCTACCTCCTTCGAAGCCTTCGGCCCACATGCGAGGTCCGATTCGCGGACAACACACGCGCGCGCACGCCGCGCGAACGCCCCGGCGGAAGCCGCGCGAACGCCGGCGGAAGCCGCCCGAACGCCCCTCGGAGCCGCCCGAGACCCGTACGCAGGCCGCGCGGGGCCCGCCCCCGGGCCCCCCGGAACCACGCCCCTGACGCGCCGGGAGGGGTCCCGGATGGCGTCGTGGGGCACTATGGCCACGTGGCTCCCGCACGGTCGTCCGCAGACGGCTCGGGACCGGCCAAGCGGGCCGGCCGGGCGGTCGGGCGTGCCCTGCACCTCCCCATCACCGGTCCGGCGCGCGGAATCCGGCGCGCCACGCACGCCCACGGGGCCGGCGAGTCGGGACTGGGCCGTCTGATCGAACTGCACGCGATCAACGGCGCCGGAGACGTCATGATCACCGTCGCGCTCGCCTCGACGGTGTTCTTCTCGGTCCCCACCGACGAGGCACGCGGACGGGTGGCCCTCTACCTGGCGATCACCATGGCGCCCTTCACCCTGCTGGCCCCCGTGATCGGCCCCCTCCTCGACCGGCTCCCGCACGGCAGGCGGGCGGCGATGGCGTGCGCCATGCTGACGCGGGCCCTGCTGGCGCTGATGATGTCCGGCGCCGTCGCCACCGGCGGCCTGGAGCTGTACCCGGCGGCCCTGGGCGTCCTGGTCGCCTCCAAGGCGTACGGAGTCGTACGCAGCGCCGTCGTCCCGCGGCTCCTCCCGCCGAAGTTCTCACTCGTCAAGGCGAACTCCCGCGTCACGCTCGCGGGCCTGCTCGCCACCGGCGCGGCCGCACCCGTGGCCGCCGGACTGCACACGATCGGACCGCCCTGGCCGCTGTACGGGGCCTGCGCGATCTTCGTGTGGGGCACCTTCGCGGCGTTCCAGCTGCCGCACAAGGTCGACGACGCCAAGGGCGAGCGCCGCGCCCGGCTCTCCACCCACGAGGCCCACTCCAAGCGCCCCGGGCTGCGCACGGTCAGCCGCCCCGTCCTGTGCGGGCTGCTGGCTAACGCGGCGATGCGCTGCCTGTCCGGGTTCCTGATCTTCTTCCTGGCGTTCCTGCTGCGCGAGCAGCCGCTCGCCGGGCAGAGCGCGGCGGTGTCGCTGGGCATCGTCGGCGTCGCGGCGGGCATCGGCAACGCCGCCGGGACCGCGGTCGGCGCGTGGCTCCGCGCCCGCGCCCCGGAGGCGATCATCGCCTCGGTCCTCTCCGTCACCCTGGGCGTGGCGATCCTCTCGGCCGTCTTCTTCAGCGGCCTGCTCGTGGCCGTCCTGGCCGGCACGGCCGGCTTCTGCCAGGCCCTGGCGAAGCTCTCGCTCGACGCGATGATCCAGCGCGACGTCCCGGAAGCCGTCCGCACCTCGGCCTTCGCCCGCTCGGAGACCCTGCTCCAGGTGGCCTGGGTCCTGGGCGGCGCGATCGGCATCGCCCTCCCGCTGAACGGCACCCTGGGCATGGCGGTGGCCGCCGCCGTGGTGGCCGCCGGCACCGCGATGGCCCTCCGCGGCCTCCTGACGTCCCCCCGCCACCAGCCGACGTCCCCGCGGCCCCGGGTGGCGTAGGGGCGCGGGGGTCTGGGGGCGGAGCCCCCAGGGAGTCCGGGGCTCCGCCCCGGGGAACGGGCGAAGGGCGGGGCGGGGAGCAGCCCGCGCAGCGGCACACCCCCGCCCCCGCCCGCCCCCGCCCGGCACGGCACGGCACGGCACGGCACGGCACGGCACGGCACGGCACGGCAACGGTCGACGCGGCCCGAGGACCCCCGTGCGGCGGCGCAGCCCACCGGCCCGATAGCCTTCGGCTCATGACCGCACCGCTTTTCCCGGGTAGGGCCCGCCGCAGCGTCGCGGCCCTCGGAGCCGTGTCCGCCGGCCTCCTCCTCCTGTCCGCCTGTGGCGGCGACAAGCCGACCCCGCTCGCGACGGTGACCGTCGGCAGCTCGTCGGTGTCCGCCGAGTCCGAGGGCGAATGCAGCCCCACCGGCCAGGACCTCACCATGGACAAGGTCCAGAACTGCCTCACGGACCCCAAGAAGGCCAAGACCGTCGAGTACGGCCGCGGCGACACCCTGCGCCTGGGCGTCGAGCCCGAGGTCGTCGAGGACGGCAAGAAGTGGCAGGCCGTCCTCGACGGACAGCCGATCACCGAGCCCTCCTCGAACACCTACCGCAGCTTCCAGGGCGCCGACGTCTTCGCGACCGGCGGCCAGGGCGAGGCACCCCAGTCGAAGCTGCTGGGCTTCGTCCAGGTCGGCGAGGACGGCAAGCCCCTCTCCGTCTGGACCTTCAAGCTCAAGCTGAAGAAGTAGCGGCGGGCGCAGCGGCGTGCGCGCGCTGATCGTGACCGCGGTGGCCGCGGAGGCCGACTCCGTGGCCGCCGGTCTCACCCCTCATCCGGACCCGGTCACGCCCGAACCGCGCACGCTCCCCGGGGGTTACCTCATCACCCGCCGGGACCTGCCCGGCCTCGCCGCCGACGTGCTCGTCGGCGGTGTCGGCCCGGCCGCCGCGGCGGCCGCCACGGCCACCGCGCTCGCGCTGGCCGACTACTCCCTCGTGATCTCCGCCGGCATCGGCGGCGGGTTCGCGCCCGCCGCCCCGCTCGGCTCGCTGGTGGTCGCCGACGCGCTCGTCGCCGCCGACCTGGGGGCCGAGACCCCCGAGGGATTCCTTCCGGTGCAGGAGCTGGGCTTCGGCCGCAGCGTGCACCTTCCGCCCGCCGAGCTCGCCGCCCGCGCCGCGGAGGCCACCGGCGCGCTCCTGGCGCCCGTCCTGACCGTGTCCACCGTCACCGGCAGCGCCCCCCGCGCCACCGAGCTCGCCGCCCGGCACCCGCTGGCGGGGGCCGAGGCGATGGAGGGCTTCGGGGTGGCGGAGGCCGCCGCCGCGCACGGGCTGCCCGTACTGGAGGTCCGCGCCGTGTCCAACGCGGTCGGGCCGCGCGACCGGGCCGCCTGGCGCATCGGCGACGCGCTCGCCGCCCTGACCGCCGGATTCCGCGCACTGGGACCCGTACTCGTCAACTGGGGAGAACGCCATGAGCGCCACGAGCACCGCGAACACCACGAACACCGCTGAACCGCTCGCCATCGCCTACTCGCCCTGCCCGAACGACACCTTCGTCTTCGACGCCTGGGCCCACGGCCGGGTCCCGGGCGCGCCCGCCCTCGACGTGACCTTCGCCGACATCGACGTCACCAACGGCATGGCCGAGCGCGGCGAGCTGGACGTGCTGAAGGTGTCGTACGCCGTACTGCCCTGGGTGCTGGAGGAGTACGCGCTGCTGCCCTGCGGCGGCGCCCTCGGCCGCGGCTGCGGCCCCCTCGTCCTCACCCGCGAGCCCGGCACGGACCTGTCCGCCGGCACGGTGGCCGTGCCGAGCGAACGCTCCACCGCCTACCTGCTGTTCCGGCTGTGGGCGGCGGACGTGCTGCCGGACGGGGTCGGGAAGGTCGTCGTCCTCCCGTTCCACGAGATCATGCCGGCCGTGCGCGACGGCCGCGTGGACGCGGGACTCGTCATCCACGAGGCCCGGTTCACGTACCAGGAGTACGGGCTGCACCGCCTGGCCGACATGGGCGAGCACTGGGAGTCCACCACCGGACTGCCGATCCCGCTCGGCGCGATCATCGCCAAGCGCTCGCTGGGCGCGGAGAAGCTGCGCGCGCTGGCCGAGTCGGCCCGTACGTCGGTGCGGATGGCCTGGGACGACCCGGAGGCCTCGCGGCCGTACGTGCGCGCCCACGCGCAGGAACTGGACCCGGCCGTCGCCGACCAGCACATCGGGCTGTACGTCAACGAGTTCACCGCGGACCTCGGCGACGACGGGTACGCGGCCGTCCGCGGCCTGCTCACCAGGGCCGCCGCCGAGGGCCTCGTCCCGCCCGTCCCGGCGGACGCGCTGCGCTTCCCGTGACGCGAACGCGACGGTGCCCCGCCGCTCGGAAGGAGCGGCGGGGCACCGGCTTGCCGGTCTCGCCCGCTCAGACGTCGAGCTGGTCGGCCACCGCGCGGAGCAGCCCGGCGATCTTCGTGCCGTGCGACTTGTCGGGGTAGCGGCCGCGCTCCAGCATCGGCGTGATGTTCTCCAGCAGCGTCGTCAGGTCCTGCACGATCGACGCGAGCTCATCGGGCTTGCGGCGCTGGGCAGCCGCGACCGAGGGCGCCGGATCCAGCACCGTCACGGAAAGTGCCTGGTCACCGCGCTGTCCCGCGACGACTCCGAATTCCACCCGCTGCCCGGGCTTCAGGGCGTCGACCCCGGCCGGGAGCACCGACGAGTGGACGAAGACGTCGCCGCCGTCGTCACGGGAGAGAAAGCCGAAGCCCTTCTCGCTGTTGAACCACTTGACCTTGCCGGTAGGCACGTCCGTCCTCTGTCCTTGTGCTCGTCGGGTCCGGGTGACCGTGGTGAACGGCTCCGGATAGCAGTACAGCGGGTCCTTCGACCCGCCTCCTCCAGGCTAATGGTCCCCAAACCGCTGACAAGACGTTCCCCGGTCCTTCCCGAGTCCACCGCTTCGGCCAGGGAACTACCCTGGTGGGGTGACTGTTACTCCTCATCCCGACGATGCGCGGCCCGGCGACGGCCTGATCAAGACCGGCGGCATCGTGTTCATCGCCGGCGCGCTGGCGACCCTGGCGACGATGGCCCCGCTGTTCCTGGGAACCGACCCGTTCCCGTCGTACGCGTGGGCCGTGTGCATGCTCATGGGCGTCGGCTTCGCCATCGCCGCGGCGGGCGTGCTCCGCTCCGCCGCCGCACAGCGCAAGGCGGCCCGGGCGTCCCAGGCCGCCTGACGCACCTCGCCCGGCCTCGCCCTCGCCCTCAGGCGGTGCGGGCGCGCTCGTACTCCGCGAGCCACCGCGGCAGCTCCGTGAGGTCGGACAGCACCACGTCCGCACCGGCCTCGCGCAGCTCCGACTCCGCGCACGGCCCGGTCGGCACCGCCACCGACAGCGCGCCGGCCGTCCGGGCGCCGCGCACGTCGCCGACGTGGTCGCCGACGTAGACCTGCGCCCCGTACTCGCGCAGCGCCCCGGCCTTGGCCTCGGCCCAGAGCCAGCCGATGACGGCGTCGGGCTCTATCCCCAGGTGCTCCAGGTGGTGCCGGGCGTTGGGCTCGTTCTTCGCCGTCACGACGATGGCCCGCCCGCCGAGCGCCTGCACGGCCTTGACCGCCTCATGGGCGCCGGGCATCGCGGGCGTCGGCTCGATGGCGTGGTCGACGTAGAGCTCCCGGTAGAGGTCCCGCATGGCCGGGATCTCCTCCTCGGGGAACCAGTACGCGAGCTCCTCCTCCAGCGGCGGCCCGAGGCGGGTGATGGCCTCGTCGGCGTTGATGTACGCCCCGGTCCTGGCGGACAGGGCCTCGTAGGCGGCCTTGATGCCGGGCCGGGAGTCGATGAGCGTCATGTCGAGGTCGAACCCGACGGTGAGCTGCGGGGGGATGGGGGCGGGGGCGGGGTTGGGGCTGCCTGAGGTCATGCCGCCATTGTGCCGAGGCTGGGGGCGGGTGGCGGGGGCGGCACCCTGCGGAGCGGTCTCATCGATGGTTGGGGGCTTCCCGTCAGTCCCATCGTCCTTCCGGTTCGGGCCGGTCCCTCAAGGGCGCTCCCTTCGGTCGCGTCGCTACGCGATGACCTTCGGCCACCCTTGACCGACCGACCCGAACCGGAAAGCCGAAAGACTGCCGGGAAACCCCCAAAGAAACGGCACGGTCCAAGGGCAAGGGACGGGTCCCTCAGCGAGGGGCGAGGGGCCAGGAGCCGGCCCGCCGGGCATCCGAGCCCTCACGAGTCCAGATTCCGGGCCGGGTGCGCGACTACCCGCACGAGAGCCCGACCAGAGCCCCCTCCAGACCCCCCAGACGCGACAGATCGCTACGCGCTCCTCCCGTCTCAGCGTCCGACGACCGCCTGTGGCTGCTACCCGCCCCAGAGGCCGAACAGATCCACCTAGGCATCCGACAGGCGCGTCAGATCGCTACGTGCTCCTCTGGTCTCGGCGGCTGGCGGCCGTCTTGGGCTGGTCCGGGGCGGGTTCGACGTTGGTGGCGGCGGTGGTGAATTCGCGGCCGCATGCGCCTCGGATGTATGCGAGCTCCATCCAGCGTTCGATGCCGGTGTCGGAGACGTTCTCGTTGATCACGGCCATAAGGATGCCCTCGGTGCCCGAGGCGATGTCTCGAACGCGTCGGTGGAGGAGGCGGTGGGGGACGTATTCGTAGCACTCACTCATCGGGCGCTCCTTCGAAGGTGTCGAGGAAGCGCTCCCAGCCGGCGAGTGCACGGTCCAGGAGCTCTTGGCTGGGGCCGGTGTTGGCCTCCCGTCGTGGCCAGGGTTCGCCTTGCGCGGTCTGGTCATGGGGCGCGGTCATGGAGCCAAGTCCAGCGTGTGCGGGGGTGAGGCGGGCGCCGGGAGGGCGGACGTTTCCCCTCGCGACCGAGCGGCCGTCCATAATCTGGATCCGTGACGGTCGGCATACGGAGGATGAGCAGGCTGTGAAGGAGCTGGTCCTGTTACGCCAGGCGGCGGGGTATACACAGGCGTCGTTCGTTGCCGCGTTCTCAGCCGAGGCGGCGCGACTCGGCATCGCGGCTGCAGTGAGCGTGCGCCAGCTGCGGCGATGGGAGAACGAGACACCGCCACCACTGCCGCATCCGGGGCAACAGACAGTATTGGAAGCGATGTTCGGTGTCCCGCTCGCGGAGATGGGTTTCGAGGTACCTCTGCATCGCCTGACGGTTGCGGAACCGGTCAGCGACTCTGGAAGGGTGAAGAGGAGAACCTTCGTCGCGGACGCGGGCGGTCTCATAGCGGCGGCTCTCATGCCCGCCGCGTCCGGGATGCGCGTGGGTACGGCCGAGCTCGGCCATGTGCGGCAGCGGCTTGCGGGGCTCTACCGGACCGACCACGCCAAGGGCAGCGTGCCGGCGAACGCACAGGCCGATCACATCGAGGCGGACATCACCAGCGCCCTGCGCGAAGCGTCGTACACCTCGACCGTCGGCCGTGAACTTCAGACGATGCTGGCCGAGTTGCACGGTCATCGGGCGTGGTACGGCTATGACGGCGGCCGCATCGCCGAAGGCAGGACCGCATGCATGGAAGCCCTTGCCGCTGCTCAACTCGTCGACAACTCCCTGCTTCAGATCTCCGTTCTGGAGACACTCGTACTGCTGGCTTGCGACTCGGGCACAAGCGGGTGCGACGGTTCATCTGGTGATCGCACTCCGAGGTGCCAACGTGGCCATTCACTCTGGAGACCTGCCGGCCGCCCGCCGATCCCTGAGCCGAGCCGTTCAGTTCCAAGGACGCACGGACCGCGACGAGGATGTACCTGACTGGGCCAGGTTCGTCGGCCCCTTCGAAGTCGACTACGCCACCGCAGACATGTACATGCGAGCCAACCAGCCGGGCCGAGCGGTGCCCTTCCTGCGGGCCGCCGTGGGCGGCATCAGCAGCGGTCTGGCCCGCAACAGCGCCTCCTACCGCGTCAAATTCGCCGATGCGCTGCTCGCGGCCGGAGAGATCGAGGAGGCATGCGCCGTGGTGGACGGTGTCATGGACGCGTGGGGTGACATCTCCTCTCCACGCCTGCTGAGCAAGGTACGGAATTTCCAGCGCTCGGCATCGGATATCGGGAGCCGGACCGCCCGCGACTGTGTTGTGCGGATTCGCGAGACCGTCTGAGAGGACCTGGGATGAGCCAGTCAACACAGTTCGCCGTCGAGACGCTCGACGGACAGGCTGCGGCACACGCCGAGGCGGCCTTCCGATCGGTCTACGCAGAAGCCTTCGCCGAACCGCCCTACGAAGAGACCGAAGCGGACGTATCGGCCGCCTTCCGGCGCTTCCGGTCCCAGACCCGCAAGAGCACCTTCGTCGGTGCCCTGGCCACCCATGACGGCGAGCCGATCGGCATGGCCTACGGCTACCCCCTCAGCCCGAAGACGGGCTGGTGGGACCAGCTCACCGAACCGGTACCCGAGGACATGCGCCGCGAGGACGGCCACAGAACCTTCGGCCTCATGGAGCTGGCCGTCCGCGCCCACTGGCGCCGGCAGGGGATCGCCCGCCGCCTGCACGACACCCTGCTCGCCAACAGCAACGCCGAACGCGTCCTGCTCAACGTCCGTCCGGACAGCGAACCCGCCGTGGCCGCGTACCGGTCATGGGGCTACCGCAAGGTGGGTGACGCACAACCGTGGCCCGGCGCCCCCCTGCACGACGTGATGCTGCTCCCCCTGAGGGCCGACCAGCCCGAACGATCCCCCTGCCCCGGGTGATCGAAGTGACCGACGCCGCAGGCGCCTTCCGCCCACCTGGTGGACGGCATTCTCAACCGCCAGCAACCCAAGACCGGCGGCAGCCGCCGAGACGGAGAAGCGCGTAGCGATCTGACGCGCCCCCGTGCACCCCGGCCGCTCTGGTCGTCCTCTGGCGTGGGGATCAACCACAGACGGTCGCTGGACGCTATGCCGGGAGGAGCGCGTAGCGATCTGTCGCGCCTGGGGGGTCTGGAGGGGGCTCTGATCAACCTCCCGTGCGGGTAGTCGCGCACCGGCTCCGAATCTCGACTCTTGAGGGCCCGGATGCCCGGCGGGCCGGCGCCCGGCCCCTCGCCTCAGCGCTGAGGGAGGCCTCCCTCCAAGGATCATCCGTCCCGTTTCTTTGGGGGTTTCCCGGCAGTCTTTCGGCTTTCCGGTTTGGGCCGGTCGGTCAAGGGTCGCCGAAGGCGATCACGAAGTGACGCGACGAAGGAGCGCCCTTGAGGGACCGGCCCGAACCGGAAGGACGATGGGACTGACGGGAAGCCCCCAACCCGCTCTGATCCGGCCTAGGGGGGTGCCGCTCCCCGGCCCCCCGGCCCGCAGACAAGGGGGCGGGTGGGCGAACGCCGCCCCGCCCCAGGGGGTCGAGGGGGAGATGGCGGGCCCGCGCCGCAAGGCGCGTACCCGTGCTCCGGGCTACCGCCGCCGCGCCCGCCACAGGAGGTAGGCCGCCGTGAGTGCGCCCGCTGTGCGGGCCAGGGTGGGCCAGAGGGACTGGAAGGTCGGGCCGATCCGGTCGGAGGGGATGGGGGTGCCCCAGTTGCCCGCGGCGCGGCCCCAGAGCCAGAGCATGGCCAGGGTGAAGACCGCTACGGGCAGGCCGAGCAGGACCCACTTGCGCTCGCGGGGTCCGAGCACGCGCGAGGCGTACGCAACCAGCGCGCCGGCGCCGAGCAGCGGCCAGTACCCGGTGAGGGCACCGGCCAGGAGCAGTACCGCCGCCAGTACGAGGAACGCGTGGGGGCGGGGCCTGGGTTCCCCCTCCGGAGCGGCGGCCTTCTTCTTCTCGCGCCGGTCGCGCAGGAACCGTACGAGGCCGCCCGCCGCTGCGGCCGGCCCGGCGGCGGGGTCCTTGGCGGCCTCCCGCTTCTCCTTCGCCGCCCGTTCCTCCTCCGCCTCCTCCCCGAACAGGTCCGGGATCTCGATGCCGCCCGCGAAGCCCTCCACCTGCGGCCCCCGCCCCCTGCCGGAGCCGCCGGGGGACAGGCTCCACCAGTCGGGTTCGGCTCCGCCGGAGGGCCCGAGCTCGTCGAGCCCGGCCAGGTGCGGCGGGACGTTCTGCGGGACGTTCTGCGGGGCGTCCCGCGGGAGGTCCTCGGCGGTGCGCTGGGTCGGCACGGCCGGAAACGCCGGAACCGCCGGGGCCGCCGCCCCACGCCCGGCCGCGCCGACCGTGTCGAGGACCTCCTCCGGCGTGCCGATGCGCTCCAGGATCCCGCGTACGGCCGCCGGGGTGTCGGGCTCGTACTTGGCGCGGCGGCGGTCGATCTCGTCCCGCAGCCCCGAAACCAGCCGCATCCGGTCACCGGACGACAGCTGCCGCTGGGCCGCCAAGTCCCCGACGCGGCTCAGATATTCGTAGACCAGATGGTCGCTCTCGATCCCCACGCCCCCGACGGTAGCGCGTGCGTCCGTGGAGCGGCCGACGACGCAGCGGATACCGTTGGCCGGATGGGGACCGGCCGACGGTCCGGCCGGCGTGACCAGGAGGCGACCACCGTGCCCGAGGCAAGTACCGCTGCGGCGAACGCCCCGCGCTCCCTCGCCGAGGCGCTCCGCGCCCGCGACGACGTGGCGCTCGCCGCCCTGCTGCACGCCCGCCCCGACCTGCTGAACCCGGTGCCCGGCGACGTCACCCAGCTGGCCACCCGGGCCGGCACCCGGGCGTCGGTGGTACGGGCCCTGGACCGGCTGGACCGGTTCGCGCTCCAGACGGCCGAGGCCCTCGCGGTGGCCCCGGACCCCTGCCCCTACCCGGTGCTGGAGGAGCTGCTCACCGGCAGCGGCGGTGGGGACGCCGAGGGCGCCGAGGCCCGCGACGCGCTCCCCCGGGCCCTGGGGACGCTGCGGGACCAGGCCCTGGTGTGGGGGGACGACGACCGGCTGCGGCTGGTCCGCACCGCCCGGGAGCTGCTCGCCCCGTCCGCGCAGCGGCCCTCCCCGACGGGGCTGGGGCCGACGGTCGCCGAGGCGACGGCGGGCATGTCGCCGACCCGGATCCAGGAGATCGTCGCGGCGGCCGGGCTGCCGGCGACGCACGACCCGGTGTCGGCGGTGGCGGCGCTGACCGGGCTGTTCACCGACCCGCAGCGGATGTCGGCGCTGCTGGACGGGGCTCCGGCGGAGGCGCACCAGGTGCTGGGGCGGCTCGTGTGGGGGCCGCCGTACGGGGAGGTGACGCCGGAGCCGACGCCGCCGGTGCGCTGGCTGCGCGACCGGGGGCTGCTGCTGCCGGCTTCGCCGCGGACGGTCGTCCTGCCGAGGGAGGTGGCGCTGCACCTGCGGGGCGGGCTCGCGCACCGGCGTACGGAGCCGCTCGCACCGGTGGTCGGCGTGTACCGGGAGCACCGTCCACAGCTTGTGGACGCGAACGCGGCCGGGCAGGCGCTGGCGGCGCTGGAGACCGTCGAGGAGCTGGTGAAGTCCTGGGAGCACGCGGGTCCGCTGGTGCTGCGCGCGGGCGGGCTGGCGGTGCGGGACCTGAAGCGGACGGCCGCGGCGCTGGACACGACGGAGTCCGAGGCGGCGTTCTGGGTGGAGCTGGCGTACGCGGCGGGGCTGCTGGCCAGTGACGGGGAGGCCGACGAGCGGTACGCGCCGACGCCCGCGTTCGACGACTGGCGGGAGCTGCCGCCGGCGGAGCGGTGGGCGGTGCTGGCGGCGGCGTGGCTGCCGGCGACGCGTACGCCGGGGCTGGTCGGGGAGCAGGACGCGAAGGGGCGGACGCTGTCGGCGCTGGGTCCGGACCTGGACCGTTCGGCGGCGCCGGAGGTGCGGCGGAGGGTCCTGGACCTGGCCGGGGAGCTGCCGGAGGGCGGGGTGCCCGATCCGGAGGCGGTGCTGGAGCGGCTGGCGTGGGAACGGCCGGCGCGCGGTACGAGCGATCTGCGGGCCCGGCTCGCGCGGTGGGCGCTGCACGAGGCCGAGGTGCTGGGGGTGACGGGGCGGGGTGCGCTCAGCGCGTTCGGCCGGGCGCTGCTGGAGCACGGGGATCCGGCGGGGCTGCTGGCGCCGCTGCTGCCAAAACCGGTGGACCACGTGCTGTTGCAGGCGGACCTGACGGCGGTGGCGCCGGGGCCGCTGCTGCGTCCGCTGGCGGAGATGCTGGCGGTGCTCGCGGAGGTGGAGTCAAAGGGCGGGGCGACGGTGTACCGCTTCACTCCGGGTTCGGTGCGGCGGGCGCTGGACTCGGGGCAGGCGGCGTCGGACCTGCACGCGTTCCTCGCCGAGCACAGCCGTACGCCGGTTCCGCAGCCGCTGGCGTACCTGATCGACGACGTGGCGCGGCGGCACGGCCACCTGAGGGTGGGGGCGGCGTCCTCGTACGTGCGCTGCGACGACGACGCGATGCTGGGCGAGATCCTGGCCGACCGGCGGTCGGCGTCCCTGGGGCTGCGGCGTCTGGCGCCGACGGTGCTGGCGGCGCAGGCGGACCCGGCGGCCCTGCTGGACGGGCTGCGGGCGATGGGGTACGCCCCGGCGGCGGAGTCCCGTACCGGTGACGTGATGGTGGCGCGGGCCGACGCGCACCGCACCCCGGCGCGTTCGGCGCCGGTGCCGGTGCCGGACGGGCCGCCGGTTCCGGACGCGACGCTGCTGGGCGCGGCGGTACGGGCGATCCGTGCGGGCGACCTGGCGGCGACGGCGGTCCGCAAGGAGCCGGCGGCCGGGTCGGCGTCGGGGGCTCCCGGGGAGTTGCCGCGTACGAGCGCGGCGGAGACGCTGGCGACGGTGCAGGCGGCGGCGCTGACGGGGTCGGCGGTGTGGATCGGGTACGTGAACGCGGACGGGGCGGCGAGCCAGCGGGTCATCGCCCCGGTGCGGGTGGAGGGCGGCTTCGTCACGGGGTACGACCACACGGCGGACGAGGTCCGCACGTACGCCCTGCACCGGATCACGGGGGTGGCGGAACTGGCGGAGGACCAGGTCTGAGCGGCCCGGCCGGCCGGGACAGAACGCCCCGGCCCTCCCCGGCACCGGGCCCCTTCGCGCCCTGGCCGGCTGAGCGGCCCCGGGTTGGCCCGTCCCGCCCGGCCGGGCCCCGTCGTAACCCGGCCCCCGCCGAAAACCGCTGGTAGCCGACCACGGCGAACCGGCACCCTGACGGCATGCCCGAAGCAACGCCCACGGCCCCGGCCGCGCCCGCACCCGGACCGGCACCCGCACCCGCACCCGCACCCGCACCTAACACCGACGCCGACCCCGATCCCGCAGCCCCGACCCCGACCCCCCGGCACCAGATCCGCGCCCTCCACACCGCCACCACCGTCACCGTCTACCAGGCCTACGCCCCCCACCTCGGCCTCCCCGCGGCCCGGGACGGGCGGTTCCCGCCGGCGTGGAAGCGGGAGCGGATGACGTGGATCAAGCCGTCGTTCCTGTGGATGATGTACCGCTGCGGCTGGGCGGCGAAGCCCGACCAGGAGACCGTCCTGGCGGTCGAGATCACCCGCGAGGGCTTCGACCGGGCCCTCTCCCAGGCCTGCCTGTCGCACTACGTGCCCGGCGTCCACGCGGACCGCGGGGCGTGGAAGGCGTCGCTGGCCGGCTCCCCGGCGCGGGTGCAGTGGGACCCGGAGCGCGACCTCCACCTGAACGCGCTGCCCCACCGGTCCCTGCAGCTGGGCCTGTCGGGGCCGGCGTCACGGGCGTACGCCGACGAGTGGACGGTGTCCATCCGCGACGTCACCCCGCTGGCCCGGGAGATCCACGGGCTGGTCCGCGCGGGCGACCTCGACGCGGCCCGCGCGCTGCTCCCGGCCGAGACCCCCTACCCGGCGGGCCCGCTGCCTCACCTGGGCGCGTAGTCGACCAGCCCGGTGTCGAAGGGCCACACCTCGCGCAGCCAGGCGCTGACCGTCCGGTACACGACGGCGTCGAGGTGCGCCCGGTCCTCGCGCACCCAGGAGCTGACGTGCACCCGCCCGGCCTGCTCCTTCGACGGGTAGACGTACAGGCAGCCGATGACCTCGGCGTCACCCTCCAGCACGCTGTACGTGAACCCGCGCCGCTCGGCGAAGTCCTGCGCGTGCCGCTCCAGGTCGGCGAGGTTCGCCTCGGCGGACATCCCCTCCGGCGGCGGCCAGTTCCGGCCCGCGAAACCGGGCGTGGCCCGGACGTGCGCGATGCTCCCGCTCCAGGCGGCGAGGTCCCGCGCGTTGTGCTCCGCCCCGAGGGGCTCCAGCCGGAATCCTTCACCGGCGAGGGTGCGCGGCACGTCGAAGCCCTCGGGTACGAGGGGCTGCTGATCTTCACTCATGCCCGGAAGGTACGCCGCCCGCCCGTCCGGCGTCAGCGGCTTTTCCAGCGCGTCGCGACGGCTCGACACCGCCCCCGCGACGGCTCGACACCGCCCCCGCAGCGGCTCGACACCGCCCCCGCGACGGCGACGCCGCCCCCGCACGGCCGACCCCACCCCTCCCGGCCTGCGATAGGGCAGACTGGAGGTTTGGCCGCCGCGTCCGGGCGACCACTTCACCGCCGGAAAGGGACGTGCTGCGTGAACGGGCCACTCATCGTCCAGAGCGACAAAACCCTCCTCCTCGAAGTCGACCACGAGCTCGCCGGGGCGGCACGGCGGGCCATCGCCCCCTTCGCCGAGCTGGAGCGGGCGCCCGAGCACATCCACACCTACCGGATCACCCCGCTCGGCCTGTGGAACGCCCGGGCCGCCGGGCACGACGCCGAGCAGGTCGTCGACGCGCTCGTCGAGTACTCCCGCTACCCCGTCCCGCACGCGCTGCTGGTCGACGTCGCCGAGACGATGGCCCGCTACGGCCGTCTGACCCTGTCCAAGCACCCCGTGCACGGGCTGGTGCTGACGAGCACCGACCGGCCGGTGCTGGAGGAGATCCTGCGTTCGAAGCGGATCGCCCCGTTGGTCGGGGCGCGGATCGACGCCGACAGCGTGGCCGTGCACCCGTCGGAGCGCGGGCAGATCAAGCAGACGCTGCTGAAGCTGGGCTGGCCGGCCGAGGACCTCGCCGGGTACGTGGACGGCGAGGCGCACCCGATCGAGCTGGAGGAGAACGGCTGGGCGCTGCGCCCGTACCAGGCGCAGGCCGTCGAGGGCTTCTGGCACGGCGGTTCGGGCGTGGTCGTGCTGCCGTGCGGCGCGGGCAAGACGCTGGTCGGGGCGGGTGCGATGGCCAAGGCGAAGGCGACGACGCTGATCCTGGTCACGAACACCGTCTCGGCGCGGCAGTGGAAGCACGAGCTGGTCAGGCGCACCTCGCTGACGGAGGAGGAGATCGGCGAGTACTCGGGTACGCGCAAGGAGATCCGGCCGGTCACGATCGCCACGTACCAGGTGCTGACGACCAAGCGGAAGGGCGTCTACCCGCACCTGGAGCTGTTCGACTCCCGGGACTGGGGGCTGATCCTGTACGACGAGGTGCACCTGCTGCCGGCGCCGGTGTTCAAGTTCACCGCCGACCTGCAGGCGCGGCGGCGGCTCGGTCTGACGGCCACTCTGGTCCGTGAGGACGGGCGGGAGTCGGACGTGTTCTCCCTCATCGGGCCGAAGCGGTTCGACGCTCCGTGGAAGGAGATCGAGGCGCAGGGCTACATCGCGCCCGCCGACTGCGTCGAGGTCCGCGTCAACCTGACCGAGTCGGAGCGGCTCGCGTACGCGACGGCCGAGACCGAGGAGAAGTACCGCTTCTGCGCGACGACGGCGACGAAGCGGAAGGTGACGGAGGCGCTGGTGCGCAAGCACCGGGGTGAGCAGACCCTGGTCATCGGCCAGTACATCGACCAGCTCGACGAGCTCGGCGAGCACCTGGACGCGCCCGTCATCAAGGGTGAGACCTCGAACGCGCAGCGGGAGAAGCTCTTCAACGCGTTCCGCGAGGGCGAGATCAACGTGCTGGTCGTCTCGAAGGTCGCGAACTTCTCGATCGACCTGCCGGAGGCGACCGTCGCCATCCAGGTGTCGGGCACCTTCGGCTCCCGGCAGGAGGAGGCGCAGCGCCTCGGCCGGGTGCTGCGCCCGAAGGCGGACGGGCACGAGGCCCGCTTCTACTCGGTGGTGGCGCGCGACACGATCGACCAGGACTTCGCCGCGCACCGCCAGCGCTTCCTGGCGGAACAGGGCTACGCCTACCGGATCATGGACGCGGACGAGCTCCTGGCGAGCGACTGACCGGCGCCCCGGAGGGCGGGCGCGGGGCCGGGACCCGGTGGGCCGCCGCCGGCGGGTGTCCGTGGTGGACGTCGTCCGGGTGGACGGGGTGGCGGGTGCGGCGGCGGTGGGCCGCGCCCGTCAGGGCGGTGAGGAGCGGGACGGCCCACACCCACAGCTGCGGCCACTCCCGCAGCAGGGCCCGGCCGGGCACCGGGAGGTGGTGGGCCCAGAAGTCGGCGGAGGCTTCGGGGAGCACCAGCAGGCCGAGCAGGACGCTGCCGGCGAGCCCGGCCAGGGCGGTCAGGGCGGCCCGGACGCGCCGGGTCAGCAGCAGGTACGGGACGAGGAGCGCCGGGGTCAGGGTGATCCCGGCGGCGATGCCCAGCGCGAAGCCCTTGCCGAGGGCGGCGCGCGGCCGGCCGAGGTCCCAGACGGCGAGGCAGGCGAGCGCCAGGTTGATCTGGCCGGGCAGCGGGCTCTGGAACAGCGGCTCCAGCCACAGCCCGGCGGTGGTGGCCGCCAGGACCGGACCCCGCCGGGCCCGTACTCCCGCGAGCCGGCAGGAGAGCACGATCAGCAGGGCGAGCAGGCCGGCGTTCCCGAGGACGAGGACGGCCTTGAGCACACCCGCAGGCAGCCAGGCGGCGGGCGTGAAGAGGATCGCGGCGAACGGCGGGTAGGCGCTGGGCGGGTGCCACTCGGCGGCGGAGAAGCCGCTGAGGACGGCGTCGGCCGTCGGAACGCGGAGGGCGATGCACAGGACGCCCAGGGCCAGCAGCGAGCCTGTGACCAGCACAGCTGCGAGTGTGGGGGGTGGGGAAGCGGAGGCGGGGCTGCGGGTCACGCGCGTGACCCTAGTGGATCCGCGCACGGCTACCGCCGGGTTCAGGCCAAGGCCTTGCACGCGGCGTGCGCGGAGGCTCTTCGCGCGGGCGTCAGCGGCGTATGAGGACGCGGGCGTCAGCGGCGTATGACGCCCGCGTCCTCGGCGTACTCGCCGAGGACGACCACGCTCATGGCGGCAGCGGCGAAGACCTTCGCGGCGCGCAGGACATCGCCGACGCGGTGGCGCGGACGGTGGTCGGAGGTCGCGGTGGCCCCGCTCGGGAGGCCGCCCTGGACCGGGGCAAGGGTTGCGGTGCTCATGTCTCCATGGTGCGCTTCTCCCCCTCCGCGCACATCGCCCTCCGGACGGAACCCGCAGGCCGTCCGTGTCCTCCTCGCGACCCATGGCATCCCCTAGTGGCTCTGCCGAAGGTCTGACACTCCCCGGTATGACACCCGTCCGGGGGTACTGCCCCCTCGGGACTTCCGGCCCGGGAATCCGTTCGCGCGGCCGCGCCCCGCTGACTACAATCTCCGCTCTTGCCGCCTCCTCCGCCGTCCCGTGGGGAGAGCCGCCTTCCGGCCGGAAACCGGGGGCTTTCCGTACCGCACGCACCGCACGCACCCGCATGTACCGCTGGAGGCCTTCCCGTGTCCGCGCACGCCCCCGACACCGCATCCGACGCCGCAGCCGCCACCACCCCCGGCTCCGCACCCGACTCCGCCGACCTCCTCGGCCGCGAACGGGCCCACCTGGCCGCCTCGCGCTCCGCGCTGCGCGCCATGCGCGAGGACGTCGAGGCCCTCGACATCCGCGACGTCACCGCGAACTGGGTCAACGCCATCGTCCTCCAGGCCCAGATCGACGACCGGATCAAAGCGCTCGCCGACCTCGCCCACACCCCGCTCTTCTTCGGCCGCCTCGACTACCTGCACGCCCCCGGCGCGGACCTGGCGGAGGGCGCCGAGGGCGAGCAGTTCTACATCGGCCGCCGCCACGTCCACGACGCCGACGGCGACCCGATGGTCATCGACTGGCGCGCACCGGTCTCCCAGCCCTTCTACCGCGCCTCGAAGGCCGACCCGCAGGACGTCGGGCTGCGCCGCCGCTTCGGCTACACCGGCGGCGAGCTGACCGCGTACGAGGACGAGCACCTCTCCGACCCGACGGAGTCCGCAGCCGCCGTCAGCAAGCTGCTCCAGCAGGAGATCGAGCGGCCCCGCGTCGGCCCGATGCGCGACATCGTCGCGACGATCCAGCCCGAGCAGGACGAGATCGTCCGCTCCGGCCTGTCCGGCTCGGTCTGCGTGCAGGGAGGACCCGGCACCGGGAAGACCGCCGTCGGCCTGCACCGGGTCGCGTACCTGCTGTACGCGCACCGCGAGCGCCTCGCCCGCACCGGGACGCTGGTCATCGGGCCGAACCGTTCCTTCCTCCACTACATCGAGCAGGTCCTGCCGGCGCTGGGCGAGCTGGAGGTCAAGCAGGCCACCGTCGACGACCTCGTCGCCCGCGAGGGCCTGGAGGTGCGCGGCACCGACGCCGCCGCCACCGCCGTGGTCAAGGGCGACGCCCGGATGGCGCAGGTGCTGCGCCGCGCGGTCCGCTCGCACGTCACCGCGCCCACCGAGCCGCTGATGGTGGTGCGCGGCTCGCGCCGGTGGCGGGTGCCGGCGTACGAGCTGGAGGAGATCGTCACCGAGCTCCAGGAGCGCGACATCCGCTACGGCGCGGCCCGCGACGCGCTGCCGCAGCGGATCGCGCACACGGTCCTCGTGCGCATGGAGCAGGCGGGCGAGGCGCCGGACGACCGGGTGCAGGACGCGGTGGCCCGCAACGCGGCGGTGAAGGCGGCGGTCAAGGCGGTCTGGCCGGCGGTCGAGCCGGCGAAGCTGGTGCTGCGGCTGCTGTCGGACGCGGAGTTCCTGGCGGAGCACGCGGACGGGATCCTCACGCAGGACGAGCAGAAGCTGCTGCTGTGGCCGAAGCCGTTCCGGAGCGTGCGGTCGGCGAAGTGGTCGGCGGCGGACCTGGTGCTGATCGACGAGGCGGCGGACCTGGTGGAGCGGACGCACTCGCTCGGCCACGTCGTCCTCGACGAGGCGCAGGACCTGTCCCCGATGCAGTACCGGGCGGTGGGGCGCCGCTGCACGACGGGCTCGGCGACGGTCCTCGGCGACCTCGCGCAGGGCACCACGCCGTGGGCGACGCGCAGCTGGGACGAGGCGCTGGCGCACCTGGGCAAGCCGGAGGCGGTGCTGGAGGAGCTGACGGCGGGCTTCCGAGTGCCGCGCGAGGTCATCGCGTACGCGTCGCTGCTGCTGCCGGCGATCTCGCCGGGGCTGGCGGCGGTGTCGTCGGTGCGTGAGGCGCCGGGCTCGCTGACGGTGACGGCGTGCGCCCCGGAGCGGCTGACCGCGGACGTGGTCGCCGCCTGCCGCGCCTCGCTCGCGCAGGAGGGGTCGATCGGGCTGATCGCGGCGGACGCGCGGGTGCCGGTGCTGGCGCGGGCCTTGGCGGAGGCGGGTCTGGCGTACCTCGCGCCGGGCGAGGAGACCACGGCGGAGTCCCGGCTCACCCTGGTCCCGGCGTCCCTGGCCAAGGGTCTGGAGTACGACTACGTGGTCCTGGACGAGCCGGCGGCGATCGTCGACGGCGAGCCGGACGAACGCACCGGGCTGCGGCGGCTGTACGTCTGCCTCACCCGAGCCGTGTCCGGCCTCACGGCCCTCCACGCAACCCCGCTCCCGGCGGAACTGACCCCCTGACGCGTCCTGAAGAACCGGGGCTCCGCCCCGTACGGGCGCTGCGCGCCCGCAGCCTCAACCGCCGGCGGGGCTGATTCAGCCCCGCCTGGGGGCACCTCCCAGCGGTAGCTGGGGGAGTTTGAGGCGCGGGTCCGGGCGGAGCCCGGGGAACGGGCGAAGGGCGGGTAGGGGACAGCCCCGCAGGGCCCGGGGCCCGCCGGACGGTGGCCGCGGGCTACGCCAGCGCCGCTCGCCACTGCGCGACCGCCGCCGCGGAGACCGGCCGCCCCCACCCGGAGGGACGGGCCGCGCCGCCGATGTGGAACGCGTCGACGCCCCCCTCCCGCAGCTCCGGCAGGTGCGACAGCGTCAGCCCGCCGCCGACCAGGATCCGCGGCCCGTACCCCGGCTCACCGCGCCGGCCCGCCCCCGCCTCCGCCAGCAGCACCGGCAGCCCGTCCGCGACCCCGGTCGCCGCGCCCGCCGTCAGGTACGTGTCCAGTCCCGGCAGCTCCGCGAGGGCCTTGCGCAGGCCGTCCCGGTCCGCCGCGCGGTCGATGGCCCGGTGGAAGGTCCAACGGCAGCCGTCCAGCTCCGCGAGCACCGCTTCGACCGCGTCGAGGTCGGGGCTGCCGTCCGGGTGCAGGAAGCCGAGGACGAACTCCTCCGCACCCTCGGCCCGCAGCCCCCGCGCAGCCTCCACCAGCTCGGAGACGTCGCCGGCCGCGAACCCGTCGGACGTGCGGAGCATCACGCGCAGCGGGATGTCGACCGCCGCCCGGATCGCCGCGAAGGTCTCGCGCGGCGGGGTGAGCCCGTCGGCGGCCATGTCGGTGACCAGTTCGAGTCGGTCCGCCCCACCCGCCTGGGCGGCGACCGCGTCCTCCACGTCGAGGGCGATCACCTCCAGGAGCGCACGGTTGCTCATGTGATCCCATCCTTATGCCCATATGGAAAATAGGTCTAGTCCAATATCCAGGGTACGGGCCCCACCCCGCGCTCCACCAGCACAATCGCGTCACCGCCACAATGTCCGCATGGACACGCCCGAGACCGCGCCCGAGACCGCGCCCGAGACGACGCCCAAGGCCACGCCCAAGGCCACGCCCGAGACCTCGCCCGCCCCCGTGCCCGACACCGCCGCCCTCCGCGCCCGCTGGAACGCGACCGCCACCGCCGCCGGCGCCACCCGCGACCCCGCCCCCTACGCCGACCGCCTCCTCACCGCCTGGGCCGAGCCGCAGCGCCGGTACCACACCACCACCCACCTCGCCGACGTCCTCGCACGGATCGACGTACTCGCCGGCCACGCCGCCGACCCCACCGCCGTCGAACTCGCCGCCTGGTTCCACGACGCCGTCTACCGCCCCGACCGCTCCGAGAACGAGGAACGCAGCGCCGCCCTCGCCGAGCGCGCCCTGCCCGAGCTGGGCGTCGGCCCGGCCCGCACCGCCGAGACCGCACGCCTGGTCCGGCTCACCGTCACCCACGACCCCGCCCCCGGCGACACCAACGGCGAGGCCCTCTGCGACGCCGACCTCGGCGTCCTCGCCGGCACCCCGGACGCGTACGCCACCTACACCGCCGCCGTCCGGGCCGAGTACGGCTTCGTCCCCGACGAGGCCTTCCGCACCGGCCGCGCCGCCGTGCTGCGGCAGCTCCTCGCCCTCCCCCGCCTCTTCGGCACCCCCTACGGCACCGCCCACTGGGAGGCCCCCGCCCGCCGCAACCTGGAAGCCGAGCTGGCCGCCCTGACCTGACATACGGGACCGCGACCGGGAATGCGCCCCACTTCGAGCCGGTTCGGGAAGAACATGCCCGCAGCCTCCGCATCCTCCGCACGCCCCCCGTCCCGCATGCCCGTGGCCGTCTACGTCCTCGGCCTGTCCGTCTTCGCGCTCGGCACCAGCGAATTCATGCTGTCCGGCCTCCTCCCGCCCATCGCCGAGGACATGGGCGTCACCATCCCCCAGGCAGGCCTGCTCATATCCGCCTTCGCGATCGGCATGGTCGTCGGGGCGCCCCTGCTGGCGGTCGCCACCCTGCGCCTCCCGCGCCGCACCACCCTCATCTCCCTCATCAGCCTCTTCGGCCTCGGCCAGGTGGCGGGCGCGCTGGCCCCCTCGTACGCGTTCCTCTTCGCCTCCCGCGTGGTGTCCGCCCTCGCCTGCGCCGGGTTCTGGGCCGTCGGCGCGGCCGTCGCCATCGCCATGGTCGACAAGGACCAGCGGGCCCGCGCCATGGCCGTCATGATCGGCGGCCTGTCCATCGCCAACGTCCTCGGCGTCCCGGCCGGCGCCTTCCTCGGGGAGCAGTTCGGCTGGCGCTCCGCGTTCTGGTCGGTCGGTGCCGCCTCGGCCGTCGCCCTGGCCGGCATCCTCGCGCTGATCCCGAAGATCCCCCTGCCCGACGAGAAGCCCCGCCTCAGCCGCGAGCTGCGCATCTACCGCGACCGCCAGGTGTGGCTGTCCATCGGCGTCACGGCCCTGGCCGCCGGCGGCGTCTTCTGCGCCTTCAGCTACCTGTCGCCGCTGCTCACGGACGTGGCCGGGCTGGACTCGAAGTGGGTGCCGTGGATCCTGGGCCTGTTCGGCGTCGGCGCGCTGATCGGCACCACCGTCGGCGGGCGGATCGCCGACGCGCACCTGTTCGGGGTGATGCTCTGGGGCATCACCGCCTCGACGGTGTTCCTGGGGGCCCTCACCGTGCTGGCCTCCAGCGCCGCCGCCGCGATCGTCCTGGCGTTCCTGCTCGGCGTCTCGGCGTTCTTCACCGCGCCGGCGCTGAACGCCCGCATGTTCAACGTCGCCGGCGCCGCCCCCACCCTCGCCGGAGCCACCACCACCGCCGCGTTCAACCTCGGCAACACCGGCGGCCCCTGGCTCGGCGGCACGGTCATCGACGCCGGCTTCGGCTTCTCCGCCCCGGCGTGGGCGGGCGCGGCCATGACCGTCACCGCCCTCGCCCTCACGACCCTGGCCCTCCGCCTGGAACGGCGCACGCCGTCGGGCGAGACCCGGATCGTCGCCGGGTCGGGCACGCGGGAGGCGTCTGCCGACGCCGTCAGTAGGTGAAGGGCATCGAGTGGCCGCGGACCGGGTCGGCCGTCGCGTTCTGTGTGACGCCGAGCCCGTCCCGGGTGGCGATGTGGACTTCGTACTCGGAGCCGGACTTCAACAGCCCGGTGTCGATCGGCGCCTCGAACAGCTGGGGTTCACCGCCGATCTTGAGGGACCACGTCTTCGGCCCGCCGGCGGGAAGTACGTAGGTGCCCTTCGGCCCGACCAGCCAGAGGTTCACCGTCACGTCCTTCGGAAGGGACGTCGCCCGGACGTAGGCCCGCATGCTGATCCGCCCGCCGTTTCGCACGAAGCAGACCCTGTGCATGACATCGCTGACGCCGGTCGAGTGCTCGGCTCCGCATGACTGCCCGGGGGCACTCGGCAGCGGCGCCACCGCCTTCTGCGGGGCCGGCGCCGCGCCCGTCGGCGCCGACGGTGAGGCGGAGGCCGAAGCCGACGCGGACGGCGAAGGCCCGGCGATCGGCGCTCCCGCCGCCGCCGGGGGCGGGGCGGCCGCCGGGGCGTCGCGGGCGGCATCCCCGTCGCCGCCGGTCTTCGACAGGAACATCGCCACGATCGCGACCATCGCCACCAGCGCCAGCACCCCGCCCCCGGCCAGGACGCCGGCCCGGAGCCCGCTCGCGCCCCGGCCCCCCGCACGGGCCGGCTTCGGTGGGGCCGCTGCCCTGTGCGGGGTGATCACCTCCGCGCTGCCGCCCAACGGCTGGACCAGCAGGCTCACCGGGGTCTGGGACCGGCCCCGCAGCCGCCCCTCCTGCTCCGCGAACCGCTCCTTGACGTGCTCCACCAGCGCGTGGAGATCCGGGTCGAGCTCCGGGGAGTGCTCCTCCAGCCAGCCCGTGACGACCGTCGAAAAGTCACCGGACCCGGCGGCCACCCGGCCCTGGCCCGCGACCTGCCCGGCCGCCGCCGCGAAGAGCGTGAACTGCGAGACCGTCTCCCTTCTCCCGGCCGGGAAGGCGGCCTGCGCAGGTCCCGGGGTGCCCTCCGCCCGGCGGTGCTCGATGAACCTCGCGCAGGCGTCCACCAGGAACACCTGCTGGGCGAAGCGCGCCACATCCGCCCCGGTCAGGTACTCCTGGAGGTTGGTCAGCTCGATGCAGCGCTGATCCGCGTCCGACGCGTCCGGGCACAGCAGCAGCCGCCGGTTGCCGTGGTCGAGGACACCGTGTCCGCCCCAGTAGACGTACAGGACGTCTCCCTCAGGGGCGGTCCCGCGGGGCATGAAGTGGTCCATGATCCGGTCGCGGGAGGAGACGTACGTGGGCTCCAGCCCGATGTCCCCCGCCGCGCGGTTGAGCGCCGCGTACGAGTCGGGCGCCGCGGCCAGCAGCAGGGTGATGTTCGCCGTGGGGACGCCCCGCTGACGCAGCCAGCGCGCGAAGCGCACCGCGTCACCGCAGGCGCCCACGAGGTCCCACCCACTGTCGGCCCGCGGGTAGTGCTCGATGCCGACCACCACGGCGTGGACGCGCGTCGGGTCGGAGACGGTCAGTCCAGCCACGTGTCCACGGCCTTCCAGACCTCGGGGTTCGACCAGTAGGTGGTGTGCGCCGCGAGCCAGGGCTGGCGGTTGTCGACCTTCCGGTCGTGCACCCGGCCCGGGAACACCTCGGCCGCCGGGTACGAGAGCCAGTCGCGCTCGTCGTAGATGTTCAGCCACTTCGCCGGGAAGCCCGTCGGCAGCGGCTCGGGGTGTTCGAGCGAGACGAGGGCGCCGATCTCGTACAGGTACGGCGCCTGCGAGCCGACCGTGATCAGCTGGTCCACGCGCTCCAGCCGCTCGCGCACCAGCAGGTCCACGCAGGCGACCCCGCCCAGGCTGTGCGCGATCACGGTGACCGCGTCCCCGGGGGTGTTCTCCAGCGTCCGCTTGATCTGGTCGCGTACGCCCTGGCCCCGGGCCTGGTACCGCAGGATGTCGCCCGCCAGCGGCAGCAGGCCGTCGCCCCACGCGCCGCGCCGGGTGCGCGCCACTCGGCCGGCGCCCGCGAGAGCCACCTTCAGCGCCTTGCCCTTCAGTGACCGGCCCTCGGTGGCGAGCTCCGAGCCCAGTGCGGCGAGCAACGCGTCACGGACCGACCCGGAGACCTCCACGCCCCGGTCGCGGGCCAGGCCGAGGGTCAGACCGATGACGGCACGCGCGTAGGCAGCCCGGTGCTCGTACCCGTCGGCGTCCGCCGTGGCCGCCGCGTCGCGCAGCTCCGGTGCCCGGGCGGCGGTGCGCAGGGCCTCCGCGAAGTACTCGGCCAGTCCGCGCGCGTCGAAGGCCTCGGTGAGGGCGGCCGAGGGGAGGTACTCGGTGACCTCGTCGAAGAACTGCTCGGCGGGCGTCAGCCCTCGGCCAAAACCGGGGGCCGGGGCGTGCTGGAGGCCGAGGAGCCGCAGCTCGTACCAGGGGTCGTCGTAGAGGATGCCCCAGAGTCCGACCTCGGCGTCGTTCTCGCGGGAGCCACCGCCCGTCTGCGTGTAACCGGGCACGGACTGCCCACCGAGGGCCATGGCCGCCCCCTGTTCCCGTCCCCAGAAGCAGCCGCGGATTTCGATCCCGGGGCGGATCCCGGCGAGGCCGGCGCGGATCTCTTCGAGGCTCCGGGTGTACGAGACCTCCCGGACCCCGGTCCCGTGTACGAACAGCACTGACCGACGCACGATCCCCCTCATGCCTGCGCGAGTGGCCGAACCGCGGTCATCCTAGTCCAGCAAATCGCCCTGCTCACAGGAGAGATGACGGGCATTCAGGCCACGGGAGGGCGATGTTTCGGCCGTCGCAGGCCCGCGGCGGTCAGGCGGCGGACCAGTTCCTTGCTGCCGATCTCCACCGCACCCGCCGCCACCGCGTCCGCGTAGCGGTGCGAGGGCACGTCGTAGTGGTCGCGCTCGAAGGCGCGCGGCGGGCAGCCGATGGCCTCCGCGAAGGCGTGCAGCTCCTCGTACGAGACGTCGCTGACCAGGTGCGACCACATGCGGCCGTGGCCCGGCCAGACCGGCGGGTCGATGTACAGCGTCACCGGCGGTTCACCGGCCCGGGTGGAAGACGGGGCCGAGGCCGCCGACCGCCGCCACCCGCACCCCGGCCTCCGAGCAGACCCAGTGCGGGTCGGGCCCCAGCTCCGGTTCCACGTCCAGCGCGTGCGGGTCCCCGTGCGCGCAGACCGGGCACAGCGGCCAGCGCCCGTACTTCTCCAGCAGGGCGTCCTTCACGTCCTGCGCGACGAGTCCGGCGAGGTAGTCGACTCCCTCCGGCCACTGCTCCACCCACCACCGGCGGTGCGTGACCGAGTCCTCCACGAGGGACACGACGTCGGCATCGGCGACCTCACCCGCGGCGAGATCGGCGAGAACGAGCGCACGGGCGACATGCAGCGCCTGCTCCAGGGGGGTGGCATGGTCCATGGAGACATTGTGAACCCGGACCGGGCCCCAGGCGAAGGCCCCCCTGTCCCGGAGCCCGCCCCCGCCTCTCCCGCCGGGGCGTGCCTTCTTGCTCCCGGCCCCGCCGGGAAATACGTTCCAGCCGTGAGCGAGAACCGCACCACCGCCGCCCGCGCCGACCTCCGCGCCCAGCTCGACACGCTGACGACCGAGGCCTTCCGGCCCGAGCTGGCGGAGATCGACCGGCTCCCCACGCTGGAGATCGTGCGCACCATGAACGCCGAGGACGCCACCGTCCCCGCCGCCGTCGCCGCGCAGCTGGAGCCGATCGCCGCCGCCGTCGACGCGGTCGTCGAGCGGATGGCCCGCGGCGGCCGGCTGGTCTACGCGGGCGCCGGGACCGCCGGCCGGCTCGGGGTGCTGGACGCCAGCGAGTGCCCGCCCACCTTCAACACCGACCCGGCGCAGGTCGTCGGCCTGATCGCGGGCGGCCCCGGCGCGATGGTGCGGGCCGTCGAGGGCGCCGAGGACTCGCGGGAGCTGGCCGCCGCCGACCTGGCCGCCCTCGGCCTGACCTGCGACGACACCGTCGTCGGCGTCTCCGCCTCCGGCCGCACCCCGTACGCGGTCGGCGCGGTCGAGTACGCCCGTACGCGCGGCGCGCTCACCGTCGGGCTGTCCTGCAACGCCGGATCCGCCCTGGCCGCGGCCGCCGAGCACGGCATCGAGGTGGTCGTCGGGCCCGAGCTGCTCACCGGCTCCACCCGGCTCAAGGCGGGCACGGCGCAGAAGCTCGTACTGAACCTGATCTCGACGGTCACGATGATCCGCCTCGGCAAGACGTACGGGAACCTCATGGTCGACGTGCGCGCGACGAACGAGAAGCTGCGCGCCCGCGCCCGCCGCATCGTCGCACTGGCCACGGGCGCGCCCGACGCGGAGATCGAGGCGGCGCTGGCCGCGACGGGCGGCGAGGTGAAGGACGCCGTCCTGGTCGTGCTCGGCGGCGTCGACGGGCCCGGGGCCGCCCGCCTGCTCGCCGAATCCGGCGGCCACCTCCGCGAAGCCCTCGCCCGGACCGGGACCCAGGCCCAGGCCCCGACCCGGACCCCGTAGCGATCCGGCAGGACCCCGTTCGCCATCCCCCCACGCAAGGCGAGTACATGTCCACTGACAAGAACCGCGCCACCGCCGCCGCGATCCTCCCCCTGGTCGGCGGCCCTGACAACATCGTCTCCGTCGCGCACTGCATGACCCGCCTGCGGATCGGGCTGCGCGACCGGTCCCTCGTCGACGACGCCGCGCTGCGGGCGCTGCCCGGGGTGCTGGGTGTGGTCGAGGGGGACGACACCTACCAGGTCGTACTGGGGCCGGGCGTCGTCGCCCGGGTCACGCCCGAGTTCGAGGCGCTGGTGGAGGAGGGGAGTCCGGCCGGCCCGCGGACCGTCACCGCCGGGGACCTCGCCGAGCGGGGCGCCGCGCTCAAGGAGGCGCGCAAGGCGCGGAACGCCACCCCGTTCAAGCTGTTCCTGCGCCGCATCGCGGACGTGTTCGTCCCGCTGATCCCCGCCCTCATCGGCTGCGGGGTCATCGCCGGCCTCAACGGCCTGCTCGCCAACCTCGGCTGGGCCCCGGCCGTGGTGCCGGCCCTCGCCGCCATCGCCTCCGGGTTCATGTCGCTGATCGCCGTGTTCGTCGGCTTCAACACCGCGAAGGAGTTCGGTGGCACCCCCGTCCTCGGCGGGGCCGTCGCCTCCGTCATCGTCTTCCCCGGGGTGGCGAAGATCGACGCCTTCGGCGAGCCCCTCTCCCCCGGTCAGGGCGGGGTCCTCGGCGCCCTGGCGGCGGCGCTGCTCGCGGTGCGCGTGGAGCGGTGGTGCCGGCGCCGGGTGCCCGGGACGCTGGACGTGCTGGTCACACCGACGCTCACGGTCCTCGTCACCGGGCTGGTCACCCTCTACGGGCTGATGTTCCTCGCCGGTGAGGCCGCCGCCGCGATCGGCGCCTTCGCGAACTGGCTGCTGGCCGCGGGCGGGGCCCTCGCCGGGCTGGTCCTGGGCGGGCTGTTCCTGCCGCTGGTGATGCTGGGGCTGCACCAGGCGCTGATCCCCATCCACACCACCCTCATCGAGCAGTCCGGGTACACCGTCCTGCTGCCGATCCTCGCCATGGCGGGCGCCGGCCAGGTCGGTGCGGCCCTCGCCGTCTACTGCCGCCTCCCGCGCAACGGCTCCGTCCGCGGCACCATCAGGTCCGCGCTCCCGGCCGGCTTCCTGGGGGTGGGCGAGCCGCTGATCTACGGGGTCTCGCTGCCGCTGGGCCGCCCGTTCGTCACCGCCTGCGTCGGCGGTGCGGCGGGCGGTGCCTTCGTCGGGCTGTGCAACCAGCTGGGCGTGGCGTTCGGCTCGAAGGCCATCGGCCCGTCGGGCTGGGCGCTGTTCCCGCTGCTGGACGGTACGTCGGGCACGGGCGTGACCATCGCCGTCTACGCGGGCGGCCTCGCGGTGGGCTACCTGGCCGGCTTCGCCGCGACGTACTTCTTCGGGTTCACGAAGCGGATGCTGGCCGACCTGGACACCGACGCGGGAACCGCCGCCCCGGCCGGCCCCGCCGCGGCGAAGGAGCCGGTGCGGGCCTGATCAGCCGACGCCCGCCCGCCCGTGCAGCACGGCGGCCAGCCGCAGCGCGGTGTCGATGTTGCAGCGCCCCAGGTCGACGAGCGGCAGCCCGTACGACCCGGCGGCCGAGACCCGCTCGACGTCCAGGGACGGGAAGACCACCCCCACCCCGTGGAGGGCGTCCTTCAACTGCCGTACGGCCTCCTCGGCCGCACGCATCCGCTCCTGCGGGGTGAGCATCATGACGGGTCGCCTCTCTCCTGCGGGGTGGGGGTCCGGCACACAGAGTGGCGATCAAGGAGGCGGTCTTCAACCGCCGGCGACCTGTCCCCGGCCGGCGAGGCGTTGAGCACGGCCGGCTGCGTGGCGTTGCGGAGGCCGTGCCGGCGGTTTCCGGGGCGAGGACGAGGAGGGCGGCGGTTGCCGCACGTGCGATCAGGCGCACGGGGAACCACCGAGGGGGAAAGTTCACCCGTACGGAGAACGGGGTCGGACCGGGCTGCGGCACTACCCCCGGTGGACGCGCAGGTACGACACCTCGTACGACATCTCGGTGACACCCGGCCGGGGGGTGGGGTGGTAGCGGCCGGCGCAGACGGACAGGTTGACGATCAGGTACGCGTGCCAGCCTCGGCCGACGCCCCGGCCGTCGGAGTAGACGCGCAGGCCGTTCACCCACCAGATGACCGACCTGCGGCCGAACTCCACCCTCAGGTCGAGCCACGCACCGGGGTGGACGGTGGGGTCGTGCAGGTAGCGGTGCGCCTCGCGGACGTGGTTGGACAGTTCCAGCAGGTCGGGGTTGTCGGGGTGGTACTCGAAGACGTCGATCTCCTGGCCGCCGTCCCGCCAGGTCCAGATGGCGGGCCAGGCGCCCATCTCCTCCGGCAGCCGGACGCGGGCCTCCAGGACGTCGCCGGTGCGGACCTCGAAGCCCTCGTCGCTGCCCTCGGTGGTGAGCAGCCCGGCGTCCCAGTTCCCGTCGGGGCGCAGGGTCGCGCGGAAGGTGCCGGAGCGGCTGTAGGCGGGGTCGGCGGTGAGGTGGTCGAGTTTGTTGTCGCCGGGGTTGACGGGGCCGCCGCCGGGATAGGCCCAGGAGCGGCCGGCCACCCACTGGGTGGTGGAGGTGAAGTCGGCGGTGAAGACGGGGGTGCGGCGGGGGGCGAACACGGGCGGCAGCCCCCCGCCGCCGCCCGCGGGGACGAGGCGGCGGGTCAGGCGCCGCAGCCAGCCGTGCGTTTCCGGTTCCGGGTCCATGCGGCGGTTGTGCCCGCCAGGCCCGCCCCGAACCCCCCGTTCTCACTCAGAGTAATCATACGATCGCGCGGGCGGCCTCGATGAAGGCACGGATGAGCTCCGGGGACTTCACCCCGCGCTCCCGCTCGACCCCGCTGGAGACGTCCACGCCCCAGGCTCCGGTGGCGGCGACGGCCTCGCGGACGTTGGCCGGGCCGAGCCCGCCCGCCAGCAGCCAGCGCCCCTCGGGCGCCGTGAACTGCGCGGATCCCCAGTTCCAGGGCTTGCCGGAGCCGGGGTCGGGGGCGTCGATGAGGAGCAGGTCCTCCCCGTACTCCCCGCAGCGCGCGACGTGCTCGGCGGTGGCCCGCAGCAGCGTGCGCCCCGGCGCCCGCAGATGCGCGTAGTGGTCCGCGGGTTCGTCGCCGTGCAGCTGTACGCCGCGCACGCCGCTCTCGTCGGCGAGCCGGCGCACCTCCTCGACGGGCTGCCCGCGGAACACCCCGACGGTCAGCACCCCGTCCGGCACCCGCGCGGCCAGCTCCCGCGCCAGCGCGGCGTCGACGGTCCGGGGGCTGCCGGGGGCGAACACGAACCCGACGGCGTCGGCTCCGGCCTCCACGGCCACGTCGACGTCGCGGGGGGTCTTCAGCCCGCAGATCTTGACGAACACGCTCTTCCCGTCGCTCATGCCGCAAGTCAACCAAACACCGCTCTGCCACGCCGATACGTCCACGCTCCGGGCGGCCGCCCGGCCCCGGGGCTCAAGCCCCGGGAGTCCGAGCGCCCTGTCTGTGGAATGGGTGGTGGGCGGAGCCCACCACCACCCACCGCCCTCCCCAACCCCCGCCCATACCAGGCCGGATGACGATCCGTGACCGGCTTGCCACGTAGGGCCATCAGGCCCTACCGTGCGGCTGGAAACGAAAATCGGCCCCCGCCGGTGCGCCAACACCGAACGAGGGCCTGACCATCGAGATCGAAAGCGCGATCCTATGGATGACGTCCAGCTTAGTGCTGCCCCGCACCCCCTCGCCAAGCCCGGCTACGGCAAAATCGCCGCACCGGAGCAAGCGCCGCGCACCGCCCGCGACTTCACGCACCTCCCGGCCCGCGAGGCGGCCGTCGCCGGGTACCTCGACCGGCTGCCGGACGGCGCCGACATCAGCGTGAAGACCCTCGCGGCGGTCCTGCCCCTGTGGGGCCAGTGCGCGCTGCGCACCGCCCTCAACCGGCTGGTGACCACCGGGCACCTGCACCGCTTCCGGGAGCGGCTGCCCGGCGCGGTCACCCGCTGGGTCACCCGTACGTACTTCTCCCGCACGGCCCGCGACGGCGCCTGGTGGGCCCGGTTCACCCGGAGGGATTCCCCCGCACCGACCGCCCCTCCACCACCCTCGCCGGTACCCCCGGTCCGGGCGGACGTCCCGGATGACGCGTACGGCGTCCTCTCCTCCCTCGGCCGCACCACCCCCGCGCTGGCCCTCTCCAAGGCCGACTGCACGGCCCTCGCCCCGCTCCTGATCCCGTGGCTGGCCCGGGGCGCCACCCCCGACCGGATCCGGCTCGCCCTCACCGCCGGCCTGCCGCCCGTGGTCCACCACCCGGCGGCCCTGCTCCGCAAACGCCTGGAGTCGAAACTCCCCGCCGCCCCACCGGCCCCGTCGGCGGAAGAAGCCTCGCCCCCGCCCCGCGCCGAGTGCACCGAATGCCGCGCCCCGGGCCCGCCGGGCGCCTTCACCGACGGCCGCTGCCGCGCCTGCCGCCCCGACACCCCCCGGCCGCCGGTGTTCGCCCCGACCCTCACCCCGGCCGAGGTGCGCGCCCACGCCGCCCGCGTCCGCGAAAGGAACCGCCGATGACCAGTCCGCCGCTCCACCGGCGCCGAACCCGGGCACCATGGTGTCGAGGAGGCGACCCCATGACCCCCAGCACCGCCGCGCACCCCCAGATGTCGCTGAAGGACTTCGAGACTCTGGCACGTCGCGCACCCGAGACGGTCACGCTCGAATTCATCAACGGAAAGCTGGAGGTCAAGTCGGTGCCCGACGGCGACCACGACGAGATCATCATGTGGGTCGCGGACCAGTGCATGGCGCACCGCCCCGACCTGCGCCTGTACCGCGAGCGCGGGCTCCGCACCGAGCAGTACCGCAACGGCCGCGCCCGGCCCGATGGTGCACTCGCACCGCAAGGGCACTTCGCCGGGCACGGCGAGTGGTCCGATCCCGCAGGGGTGCTGATGACCGTCGAGGTCACGTCGCACGACCACGACACCGAGGCGCGCGACAGGCAGGAGAAGCGTGACGGCTACGCGCAGGCGGACATCCCCGTGTTCCTGCTGATCGACCGCGACAGCGACACCATCACGGTCTACAGCCAGCCGGAAAACGGACGCTACCGCCGACGGGAGTCCTGCTCCTACGGCGAAACCATCGCCTTCCCCGAGCCGGTCGGGTTCTCCCTCGACACCGGGAAGCTCAAGGACTACGCCCACTGAGCCCCCGCCCCCGGAAACGCCCGAGGGCGGCACCCCCTCCGTCGGAAGGGGTGCCGCCCTCGTTCGAGAACAGCCGATCAGCCAGGGGCCGATCAGAAGTCCATGTCACCGCCCGGCATGCCGCCCGGAGCGGCGGCGGCCTTCTCCGGCTTGTCGGCGATGACGGCCTCGGTGGTCAGGAACAGCGCGGCGATGGACGCGGCGTTCTGCAGCGCGGAGCGCGTGACCTTCGCCGGGTCGATGATGCCCTCGGCGATCATGTCGACGTACTCGCCGGTCGCGGCGTTCAGGCCGTGGCCGACGGTCAGGTTGCGCACCTTCTCGACGACGACGCCACCCTCGAGACCACCGTTGACGGCGATCTGCTTCAGCGGGGCCTCCAGCGCGAGCTTCACGGCGTTGGCGCCGGTCGCCTCGTCACCGGTGAGCTCCAGCTTCTCGAAGACCGAGGAGGCCTGCAGCAGGGCCACGCCACCGCCGGCGACGATGCCCTCCTCGACGGCCGCCTTCGCGTTGCGGACGGCGTCCTCGATGCGGTGCTTGCGCTCCTTGAGCTCGACCTCGGTCGCGGCACCGGCCTTGATGACGGCCACGCCGCCGGCCAGCTTCGCGAGGCGCTCCTGGAGCTTCTCGCGGTCGTAGTCCGAGTCGGAGTTCTCGATCTCGGCGCGGATCTGGTTGACGCGGCCCTGGACCTGGTCGCTGTCACCGGCACCGTCGACGATGGTGGTCTCGTCCTTGGTGATGACGACCTTGCGGGCGCGGCCGAGCAGGTCGAGACCGGCGTTCTCCAGCTTGAGGCCGACCTCCTCGGAGATGACCGTGCCGCCCGTGAGGATGGCGATGTCGCCGAGCATGGCCTTGCGGCGGTCGCCGAAGCCCGGGGCCTTGACGGCGACGGACTTGAAGGTGCCGCGGATCTTGTTGACGACCAGGGTCGACAGGGCCTCGCCCTCGACGTCCTCGGCGATGATCAGCAGCGGCTTGCCGGACTGCATGACCTTCTCCAGGAGCGGCAGCAGGTCCTTGACCGAGCCGATCTTGGAGTTGACGATCAGGATGTACGGGTCGTCGAGGGACGCCTCCATACGCTCCATGTCGGTGGCGAAGTACGCCGAGATGTAGCCCTTGTCGAAGCGCATGCCCTCGGTGAGCTCCAGCTCCAGACCGAAGGTCTGGGACTCCTCGACGGTGATGACGCCTTCCTTGCCGACCTTGTCCATGGCCTCGGCGATGAGCTCGCCGATCTGGGTGTCGGCGGCGGAGATGGAGGCCGTGGAAGCGATCTGCTCCTTGGTCTCGACATCCTTGGCCTGGGCCAGCAGGGCGGCGGAGACGGCCTCGACGGCCTTCTCGATACCACGCTTGAGGGCCATCGGGTTGGCGCCGGCGGCGACGTTGCGCAGGCCCTCGCGGACGAGCGCCTGGGCGAGGACGGTCGCGGTGGTCGTACCGTCACCGGCGACGTCGTCCGTCTTCTTGGCGACTTCCTTGACCAGCTCGGCGCCGATCTTCTCGAACGGGTCCTCGAGCTCGATCTCCTTGGCGATGGAGACACCGTCGTTGGTGATCGTGGGCGCGCCCCACTTCTTCTCAAGGACGACGTTGCGACCCTTGGGGCCAAGGGTGACCTTGACGGCGTCGGCGAGCTGGTTCATGCCACGCTCGAGACCGCGCCGGGCCTCCTCGTTGAACGAAATGATCTTGGCCATGTGAAGTGGTCCTCCCGGACAGGGGTGGATTGCTCCGGACCGCGCCCGCGCCCGCGACGGACGGCCTGCGGATCCGGCGGTTCCGTCCCGCCGGACCCTGCGGGCCTCACCGGCCCGGTCCTCGTCTTAGTAGCACTCTCACCTGGAGAGTGCTAACGCCAATGATTAGCACTCGACCCCCGCGAGTGCAAGCGGCTTCAGGCAACACGCGGGCGGCGCGCCGGTGACACGGGGCGACACGCAGGAGGGGCCCACATCCCCGTCCGGGATGTGGGCCCCTCGAGCATCCGTGCGTGCGTCGGTGGCCGATCGCGTTCGCTCCGGCTCAGCCGGCCGCTAGCTTGACCATGTCCGCCTGCGGACCCTTCTGGCCCTGCGAGATCTCGAACTCGACCCGCTGACCCTCTTCAAGGGTGCGGTACCCGTCCATCTGGATGGCGCTGTAGTGGACGAACACATCCGCACCACCGTCGACCGCGATGAAGCCGTAGCCCTTCTCCGCGTTGAACCACTTGACGGTGCCCTGAGCCATGCCTAACTCCCCTATTACTGGCCCTTGCGCGGGACCGCACTTCGCGGTCCCGGGTCAGAACTTGCGCCGGAACGCCTCGACCGCGGCTGAATGTATCCGCACCGGTGCTGTCAGCAACAGGTCAATCCGACGAGAAATCTGGACACACGGAAACCTGAAAATAAGGTGAAAAGCTGGCATATTCCAGGGCAACTCGGGCCAGACAAGCGGCACCAAAGGCCCAAAAGGCACGCTCATGTTGACTCAATGTCAACCATCCGTCGGCCCGCTCATATGCGGCGGGCATGAACAGCGGAGGGGACTGCCCCAACTCTACCGCGCCCAATCAAGCAGAATTGCCCCCTCCGCTTTTACCGGAGGGGGCAATTCTGATCTGAACGCGTCAGCAGCCGCCCGCGACGGCCGGGATGATCGAGACGCCGGCGCCGTCCGGCGTCGCCGCCTGCAGGCCGCCCTCGAAACGCACGTCGTCGTCGTTGACGTAGACGTTCACGAAGCGGCGCAGCTTGCCCTGGTCGTCCAGGACGCGCGCGGCGATGCCCGGGTGGCTCTTCTCCAGGGACTCGATGACCTCGGCCAGGGTCGCGCCCTCGGCCGGGACCTCGGCGGCGCCGCCGGTGTAGGTGCGCAGGATGGTGGGGATGCGGACGTTGACGCTCATGGCGCTACCGCCTTTCCGGATGTGTCAGGGGGAAGGGTCAGGCCAGGCCGGCGGCGCGGAACGCGTCCAGGCTCGGGCGGATGGTGGCCGTCTGGCCACTGTCCGCGGCCACCGCCTCCAGGGTCTTCAGGCCGTCACCGGTGTTCAGGACCACGGTGGTCAGCGCCGGGTCGAGCTGCCCGTTCTCGATCAGCTTCTTCGTCACGCCGACGGTCACGCCGCCCGCGGTCTCGGCGAAGATGCCCTCGGCACGCGCCAGGATCTTGATGGCCTCGACGACCTGCTCGTCGTTGACGTCCTCGACGTAGCCGCCGGTGCGCCGCGCGATGTCCAGGACGTACGGGCCGTCCGCCGGGTTGCCGATGGCGAGGGACTTGGCGATGGTGTTCGGCTTCTGCGGGCGCACCACGTCGTGACCGGCCTTGAAGGCGGTGGACACCGGGGAGCAGCCCTCGGCCTGGGCGCCGAAGATCTTGTAGGGCTTGTCCTCGACGAGGCCGAGCTTGATCAGCTCCTGGAGACCCTTGTCGATCTTCGTCAGCTGGGAGCCGGAGGCGATCGGGATGACGAGCTGGTCGGGCAGCTGCCAGCCGAGCTGCTCGCAGATCTCGTACGCCAGCGTCTTGGAGCCCTCGCCGTAGTAGGGGCGCAGGTTGACGTTGACGAAGCCCCAGCCCTCGCCCAGCGGGTCGCCGATGAGCTCGGAGCAGAAGCGGTTGACGTCGTCGTAGTTGCCCTCGATGCCGACCAGGTCACCGCCGTAGACACCGGCCATGACGACCTTGCCCTGCTCCAGGTCGTGCGGGATGAACACGCAGGACCGGAAGCCGGCCCGGGCGGCCGCGGCGCCGACGGCGCCGGCCAGGTTGCCGGTGGAGGAGCAGGACAGGGTGGTGAAGCCGAAGGCGCGGGCGGCCTCGACGGCGATGGCCACGACACGGTCCTTGAAGGAGTGCGTCGGGTTGCCGGAGTCGTCCTTGACGTAGAGCTTGCCGGTGACGCCCAGCTCCTTGGCCAGGTTCTCGGCGTCCACCAGCTTGGTGAAGCCGGGGTTCAGGCTCGGCTTGGAGGCCACGTCCGCCGGGACGGGCAGCAGCGGCGCGTAGCGCCAGATGTTGTTCGGACCGGCCTCGATCGCGGCGCGCAGGGCCTCCGGGTCGCCGAGCGGCAGCTCGTAGGCGACTTCCAGGGGACCGAAGCACTCGACGCAGGCGAAGATGGGGCCGAGCTCGAAGCGGGTACCGCACTCGCGACAGGAAAGTCCGGTGGCGGGTCCGAGATCGACAGAGGTGGCGACAGTCTGTGCAGCCATGATGGCGAGGCCCTTTCTCCTCATCTTCCCCATGGCGCACTTCGCCATGAGACGGATTTGGCACCTTCCCTAGCCGGGGCCTCGCGCTGGCGAGAACCGACTGGAGGGTTGCCGGGGCTTCAACGGGCCGTGTCCCTCTGCCCCTCTGGATGAGCGGTATGGCACCGGACACACGCGCTCTGCGGCGCGCCGGTGCGTTTGTGCGCGGGACCCCCGGCATGCGGCGGTCTCTCGCGTTGTTCAAGACTGTAACCGAAGGGACGGGCGGTTGAGACAGCCGTCCGAACCGCGAGATGGATCACAATTCGGCCCAAATGGCCGAGTGACGCAGAGACCGAATGAAGCCCGAGACATGCCCAAGGGGTGCTGAGAGTGCTGGATGAGGTGGAGCGCTGGCTGGCAGACCGCTCCTGGTCCGCCGCCGACCGACCGCTCGACCAGCTGCTCGACCGGAAACGGGCGGCCGGGACGACGGTGAGCGTGGTGCTGCCCGCGCTCGACGAGGAGGCCACCGTCGGGGAGATCGTCGAGATCATCCGGCGCGACCTGATCGAGTCCCCGCCCGTCCCCCTGGTGGACGAACTGGTGGTCGTCGACTCCGGCTCCACCGACCGCACGGCCGAGGTCGCCGCCAAGGCCGGCGCCCGCGTCGTGCACCGCGACTCGATCCTGCCCCGCGTCCCGGCCCTGCCCGGCAAGGGCGAGGTGCTGTGGCGCTCCCTGCTCGCCACCACCGGCGACGTCGTCTGCTTCGTCGACGCCGACCTGCGGGACTTCGACTCCGCCTTCGTCTCCGGGATCGTCGGGCCGCTGCTCACCGACCCGCAGGTGCAGTTCGTCAAGGCCATGTACGAACGGCCCCTGGGCGACACCCCCGGCCAGGGCGGCCGCGTCACGGAGCTGGTGGCCCGCCCGCTCCTCAACCTCCACTGGCCCCAGCTGGCCGGCTTCGTCCAGCCGCTGGGCGGCGAGTACGCCGTGCGCCGCTCCCTGCTGGAACGCCTCCCCTTCCCCGTCGGCTACGGGGTGGAGCTGGGCCTGCTGGTGGACGCGCTGCACACGGTCGGGCTGGACGCGCTGGCCCAGGTGGACGTGGGGGTCCGGCTGCACCGGCACCAGGACGGGCAGGCCCTGGGCCGGATGGCCGCCGCGATCTACCGCACCGCGCAGCTGCGGCTCTCGCGCGGGCACCTGGTACGGCCGGAGCTGACGCAGTTCGAGCGGGGGCCGGACGGGTTCGTGCCGCGCACGTACGCCGTGGACACGGAGGAGCGGCCGCCGATGGCGGAGGTCGAGGAGTACGCGGGACGGCGCGTGGCGTGAGGGTGGGATGCGGGACGGGGCGGCCCGCGGGCCCCTACCCCTGACCACTACGTGACGAACCGGACATTTCCCGGACGTTTGAGCGAGCGGGCCCCGGGCTAGGTTCGCCACATGGCTTCCCCCGTGGCTTCCCAGGTACTCGTCGCCGCCAACCGCGGCCCGCTCTCGTACGCCCTCGACGCCGACGGCACCCTCAGCGCCCGGCGCGGCGGAGGCGGCCTCGTCTCCGGCCTCTCCGCCGCGCTCGCGGCCCAGCCGGAGGCCCTGTGGATCTGCGCGGCCCTGTCCGACGCCGACCGGGAGGCGGTCCGCCGGGGCGTCGCGGAGCCGGGCGTGCGGATGCTGGACATCGACCCGGCGGTGTACGACGACGCGTACAACGGCATCGCGAACTCCGTGCTCTGGTTCACCCACCACCACCTGTACGACGTCCCCCGCGAGCCCGTCTTCGACGCGGAGTTCCGGCGGTGCTGGGACTCGTACACCGCCTACAACCGGGCCTTCGCCGAAGCCCTGGCCGAGGAGGCCGCCGAGGGCGCCTGCGTCCTCGTCCAGGACTACCACCTCGCCCTGGTCCCGGGTCAGCTGCGGGAACTGCGTCCGGACCTGCGGATCGCGCACTTCACGCACACGCCCTGGGCGTCGCGGGAGTTCCTGGACATGCTCCCCGACGACATCAGGAGCGAGCTGGTGTGGGGGATGCTGGGGGCGGACCGGCTGGGATTCCACACCGGGCTGTGGGCGGTCAACTTCGTCACTGGCGCCAACCTGGACGACCGGCGCGGCATCGCTTCCCCGTACATGCCCAGGGACGGCTACGAGGGCGTCCACCACCGCAGGATGTCGGCGGACGGCCGGTACGGGGAGAAGCGGTTCACCACGGTGGCCGCCCACCCCCTGGGCGTCGACGGGGACGACCTGCGGGCGCTGGCCCACCGGCCGGAGGTCGACGACAAGCTCGCCGCGCTGCGGGCCGAGGTCGGCGACCGCAAGACGATCGTCCGCGTCGACCGCACCGAACTGTCGAAGAACATCCTGCGCGGCCTGCTCGCCTACCGCGAGCTGCTGACCACGCACCCCGAGTGGCGCGGCCGCGTCGTCCACCTGGCGTCCGCCTACCCGTCCCGGCAGGACCTCAAGGTGTACCGGGACTACACCGAGTCGGTGCGCGAACTGGCCGAGGAGATCAACGCGGAGTTCGGCACGGCGGACTGGCAGCCGGTCCTGGTCTCCGTCCAGGACGACTTCGCCCGCTCCCTGGCGGCGTACCGGCTGGCGGACGTGGCCCTGATCAACCCGGTGCGGGACGGCATGAACCTCGTCGCGAAGGAGATCCCGGTCGTCTCGGAGGCGGGCTGCGCGCTGGTCCTCTCCACGGGTGCGGGAGCGTACGAGGAACTCCGCGCCGACGCCCTGACGGTCAACCCGTACGACGTCACGGCGACGGCCGAAGCCCTCCACGAGGCCCTGACCATGCCGGAAGCGGAACGCGCGGAACGCACGAAGCGCCTGGCAGCAGCAGCCACGGCCCTCCCCCCGGCGGCGTGGTTCGAGGCCCAGCTGGAGGCGCTGCGGGGGTAGGGGCGGCTCGCGGTGCGGGCCGGCTATCTCCCCTCGAGGGGTGGGGGCGGGCGGTGGCTGCCCACCCGCCTCCCCGGGTGCGGGCTGGGGAGGCGGGGAGCGGGATCCCCTCGCCCCGCCTCAGGGAGGGTTGGGGGCTTCCCGTCAGTCCCATCGTCCTTCCGGTTCGGGCCGGTCCCTCAAGGGCGCTCCCTTCGGTCGCGTCGCTACGCGATGGCCTTCGGCCACCCTTGACCGACCGCCCCGAACCGGAAAGCCGAAAGACTGCCGGGAAACCCCCAAAGAAACGGCACGGTCCAAGGGCAAGGGACGGGTCCCTCAGCGAGGGGCGAGGGGCCGGGCGCCGGCCCGCCGGGCATCCGGGCCCTCAAGAGTTGCGATTCCGGGCCGGGGGCGCGGCTACCCGCACGAGAGGTTGATCAGCGCCCCCGGGGAAGCCGGGAGGCGCGTCAGATCGCTACGCGCTCCTCATGTCTCGGCGTCCGGCGGCCGTCATGAGCTGGTACCCGCACGAGAGGACGAACAGAGCAGCCCGGGAATCCGACAGGCGCGACAGATCGCTACGCGCTTCTCGGATCTCGGCGGCCATCGGCCGTCTGGGGCTGAGGACCGTGCTGGCGGGCTGTCAGACACCGATGATGTGCACGCGATCTCCGCAGAGCTTCGTCATGTCGTCGACATCAGAGGTGAGCAGGGCGACAGGACGCGGTTGTCGCAAGGCGGCCTCCGCCACAGCCGCATCGAGCGCGTACTTGTGGCCATGAAGGCCCGCCTCCATCAGCAGGACGGAAGCAGCCCTGGCTTCCTCTTCTCCGACCGGGATCACGCGGACACCGGAGAGGATCCAGTTCAGTCGAGTCTTGTTGGTGCCTGCGTGTACTGCCTCGATGATCGTCAACGCGCTGATCACGACTTCCATGCCACGACTGCGTGCTTCGGCGATGAGAGACACCACGGGCTCATCGTCGTTCAGCAACTTGGACAGCCCCTCGCTGTCCAGAACGAGAGTGCCCTCGCGGCTCAGCTTGCGGCGGGCCATTCCTTGCCCTCCGCGAAGATCTCATCGAAGACCTGACGGGCCGCGTGCTGGGATTCGGCCGAGAGAGGGCCGCGCCGCTGCTCGTAGTCGGCCAGGTACTCGTCAAGGATCTGCCCGCGCAGCTCACGCTCCACGGCCGCCGTCACGAAAGCCGAGAACTCGCGCTTGCCCACGCGCGCACGAATCGCCTCTGCCGTTCCCTCGGGCAGTGAGAGGCTCACTCGGGCGGCTGGCCCCTCGCCGATTCCGTACGTCGTCTCAGACACCCTTCCAAAGTATCAAAGATGTAGGAATCGGTTCCGGTAGCCGCCGGGGCCCGTCCGGCTCTGGTGGGTTCTTCTTCCGGGTCAGAGGAGCGCGTAGCGATCTGTCACGCCTGTCGGATTCCCGGGCTGCTCCGTTCGTCCTTGCGTGCGGGCATCAGCCCAAGGCGGTCGTCGGACGCTGAGATGTGAGGAGCGCGTAGCGATCTGATGCGCCTGTCGGCTTCCCCAGGGGCTCTGGTCAACCTCTCGTGCGGGTTGCCGCGCCCCTGGCCCGGAATCATGGATCTGGGGGCCGGATGCCCGGCGGGCCGGCGCCCGGCCCGCTCGTCCCATCTCTGAGGCGGCCGCTCCTCCAACGATGGACCGTGCCGTTTCTTTGGGGGTTTCCCGGCAGTCTTTCGGCTTTCCGGTTCGGGGCGGTCGGTCAAGGGTGGCCGAAGGCCATCGCGTAGCGACGCGACCGAAGGGAGCGCCCTTGACAGGCCGGCACGACACGGAAGGACGATGGGACTGACGGGAAGCCCCCAACCCGCTCTGATCCGGCCCCAGGGGCTACCGCCCGTCCGGCCCACCGGCCCGCAGACAGGGAGGCGGGTGGGCAACCCCCGCCCCGCCCCACCCCTCGAGGGGAGATAGCGGGCCCCCAGCACGAGCCGGCAAAGAGCCCGCCCGGGCCGTCAGCCCCGCAGCTTTCCCGCCAGTTGCGCCAGGAATGCCGATACGGCTGCCGGGCCCGGGAGGACCAGGTCGGCTCGGGCCGCGAGTTCGGGGACTTCCGCCGAGCCGCTGCAGACCAGGAGGCCCGGGAGGCCGTCGGCGCGGCGCTTCTCGACCGCCGAGTACGCCGCGAGGTCGCCCAGGTCGTCGCCCGCGTAGAGGACGGCCTCGGCTCCGCGTTCCGTGAGGAACTCGGTCAGTGCGACGCCCTTGTCCATGCCCGGCGGGCGCAGTTCCAGGACGGCGCGGCCCGGCTCGACCATCAGGCCGTGGCGAGCGGCGAGCTCCGCGAGGGGTTCGCGCAGGGCGTCGAAGGCCGCCGCCGGGTCTTCGGCGCGGCGGGTGTGGACGGCGAGTGCCTGGCCCTTCTCCTCGATCCAGGTCCCGCGCCAGGCGCCGATGGCGTCGAGGAAGCCCGGCAGCTCGGCCCGTACCGCGGCGACGCCGGGGTGTTCGGCGGGGGCGCGGACGATGCCGGTGACGGCGTCCCAGCGCTCGGCTCCGTAGTGGCCGAGGACGACGAGGTGCTCCAGTCCCGGTATCCCGGCGAAGCCGCCGTAGCGTACGGCGACGCCGGCCGGGCGGCCCGTGACGACGGCGACGGCGTCGACGCGGGGGGCGAGCTCGGCGAGGGCCGGTACGGCGTCCGGGTGGGCGCGGGCCTGGTCGGGGTCGGGGACGATCTCGGCGAGGGTGCCGTCGAAGTCGAGGGCGATGACGGCTCTGCGGGGTGTGCGGAGGAGGGCTTGGAGTCCCTCGCGTCCGGCTGCGGTGGCAGGCACGGGCATCGGCTGCGGATCATGCGGCTGGCTCCCCATACGGACGACCCTACCGGCGTGGCGCGGCCGCCGCCCAGGGTTCCCCCGGGGCCGCGCTACCGCCTGGCCCGCTGGGCCGCGCGGATGCGGCGGAGGCGGTTGACGGTGCCGGGGGCGTGGGCGAGGGCGCGGGGGTCGTCCATGAGGGCGTTGAGGAGCTGGTAGTAGCTGACGGGGGTGAGGCCGAGGGCCTCGCGTATCGCGCGTTCCTTGGCGCCGGGGCCGGGCCAGCTGCGGCCTTCGTAGGCGAGTACGGCGGCCTCGGCGGCGGTCAGCGGCCCGGGGGCCGCCTCCGCCGCCGCGCCGCCCGTGTCACCCGCCTGCCCGCCGTCCGTCATACGGCCAGATTAACGGCGCCCACCGACAGCGCTCGGGGGAAGGGTCAGCGTTCCCCGTCCGCCTTGCGCGCGGCGACGGCGATCTCCTCCAGGACCTTGGCGGGCTGTCCGCCCGGGGCGACGGTCTTGCCGATGTTCTGCTTGACGTCCTCGCTGACCTGGGCCCAGGACTTCTTGCCGACGGGGTAGAGCCTGGCGCTGGGCAGGGCGGTGAGGAAGGTCCTGAGCTGGGCGGCCGAGCCGCCGGTGCTGCCGGCCATGGCCCGGTAGCCGCTGGTGGTGACGGGCAGGAGGTCGTACTGGCTGGTGAAGGTGGTCACGTTCTTCGCGGAGAAGAGGTGGTCCAGGAACTTCCCGGACTCCTTCTTGTGGCCGTTCTTGAAGGCCATGACCCAGTCGGCGACGCCCATGGTGGAGTGGTCGGTGCCGTCGACGGTGGGCATGGCGACCATGCCGAACTTCACGCCCTTGCCGGCGGCCTGCTTCAGCAGGGTGGGGTGGCCGTTGAGCATGCCGACCTCGCCGCGCGTGAAGGCGTCGAAGGCGGCCTGGCGGTCGAGCTTGGCCGGTTCGACGGGGCCGGTGAGCTGCTGGCCGACCATCTTGTCGCGGAGGAACTCCAGCGACTTGACGTTCTCCGCGGAGTCGATCGAGTACGCCTCCTCGTTGTCGGTGTAGCCGCCGCCGCCCGCGAGCATCCACATCATCGTCTCGGCCTGGGCCTCTTCGCGGCCGAGCGGCAGTGCGAAGGGGGTGGGGACGTTGGCGGCCTTGAGCTTCTTGGCGGCGGCCTCGATGTCGGCCCAGCTCTTGGGCTGCCAGGGGGTGCTGCCGTCCTTGGGGATGATGCCGGCGTCGCCGAGGAGCTTGGTGTTGTAGAAGAGCAGCCGGGTGCTGGCGACGAAGGGCATCCCGTACTGGACCCGCTTGACCTTGCCCGCGTCGGCGAGGGGGGCGAGGAAGTCGGCCTCGGTGGTGACGGAGAGCAGTTCGTCGGCGGTGTAGAGCTTGCCGGCCTCGGCGTAGTCGGCGTAGGCGCCGATCTGGGCGATGTCGGGGGCCTTGCCGGCCTTGACCATCGCGGCGACCTTGGCGTCGACCTCCGACCAGGAGTAGACGCTGACCTCGACGTGGACGCCGGGGTTGTCCTTCTCGAAGGAGGTGGCGAGGTTCTTCCAGTAGCCGGAGGAGGAGTTCTGCGGATTGTCCCCGTAGTCGGCCGCCACGACCCGCAGGGTCACCTCGTTGTCCCCGGTGAGGCCGGACACGGTTCCGCAGCCCGCCAGTGTGGCCAGGGTCAGGCAGAGTGCGGCGCCGGTCGTCGCCGGCCTCAGGTAACGGCCCTTCACAGTTCTTGATCCACCCCAGGTTGTACGTACGATCCGACGTAAGGTCTACACCACTTTGGCGGCTCCTCCACATCCGGAACGGGGTGCGCCGCGGACTGTTTCCGGACTGTGTCCGTAAGGCGGTCCTGATTTGTATGGCCGGTCAACAATCCCCTCCAATGGACTAGACCTTTCCCCGCCGAGCACGCGAGACTGTCTGCTGTGAAACCCGTGAAACACGTCATCGCCCTCGATGTGGGCGGCACCGGGATCAAGGCCGCCCTCATCGGGGCGGACGACACCCTGCTGCACGAGGCACGCCGCGCCACCGGCCGCGAGCGGGGCCCCGACGCCGTCGTCGAGACGATCCTGGACTTCGCCGCCGAGCTCCTCGACCTCGGCCGGGAACGCTTCGGCACCTCCGCCTCGGCCGCCGGCGTCGCCGTCCCCGGCATCGTCGACGCCGAGCGCGGCACCGCCGTGTACGCGGCGAACCTCGGCTGGCGGGACGTCCCGATGCGCGACCTGCTCACCGCCCGCCTCGACGGGATCCCGGTCGCCCTCGGCCACGACGTCCGCACGGGCGGGCTCGCCGAGGGCCGCATCGGCGCGGGCGTGGGCGCCGAACGCTTCCTGTTCGTCCCGCTCGGCACCGGCATCGCCGGCGCCATCGGCATCGCCGGCCGCATCGAGGCCGGCGCCCACGGCTACGCGGGTGAGATCGGGCACATCGTGGTCCGCCCCGGCGGCCCCGCCTGCGGCTGCGGCCAGCACGGCTGTCTGGAGACCCTCGCCTCCGCCTCCGCCGTCAGCCGCGCCTGGGCCACCGCCTCCGGCGACCCCGACGCCGACGCCGCCGACTGCGCCAAAGCCGTCGAGTCCGGCGACGCGGCCGCCCGCGAGGTCTGGCTCGCCGCCATCGGCGCCCTCGCCGACGGCCTGGTCACCGCGATCACCCTGCTGGACCCGAGCACGCTGATCATCGGTGGCGGGCTCGCCGAGGCGGGGGAAACCTTGTTCACACCACTGAGGACGGCCGTCGAGGAGCGCGTGACGTTCCAGCGGCTGCCCGAGATCGTTCCGGCTGCCCTCGGGGACACCGCCGGATGCCTGGGCGCAGGGCTGCTCGCCTGGGACCTACTCGCCACGGAGGTACCGGCCTGATGTCCGGAAGCGCACAGAGCACCGTTCTCTCCGGCGCGAGGGTGGTGCTGCCCACCGGGATCGTGGCGGGCGGCCGCGTCATCGTGGAGGGCGCCCGGATCGCGGGCAGCGCCCCCGAGGACGCCGCGGTCCTCGACCTGTCCGGGCACTGGGTCGTCCCCGGCTTCGTGGACATGCACAACCACGGCGGCGGCGGCGCCTCCTTCACCTCCGGCACCGCCGAGGAGGTCCTCACCGGCGTACGCACCCACCGCGAGCACGGCACCACCACCCTCGTCGCCTCCACCGTCACCGGCGACCTGGACGAACTGGCCCGCCGCGCCGGGCTGCTCGCCGAGCTCACCCAGCAGGGCGAGATCGCCGGCATCCACTTCGAGGGCCCCTTCATCAACCCCTGCCGCAAGGGCGCCCACAAGGCCGACCTGCTGCGCGACCCCGACCCGGCCGAGGTCCGCAAGCTCGTCGACGCCGCGCACGGCGCCGCCCGCATGGTCACCCTCGCCACCGAACTCCCCGGCGGCCTGGACTCCGTACGGCTGCTGGCCGAGCACGGGGTCATCGCGGCGATCGGCCACACGGACTCCACGTACGACCAGACCCGCCAGGCCATCGACGCCGGCGCGACCGTCGCCACCCACCTCTACAACGCCATGCCCGGCCTGGAGCACCGCGCCCCCGGCCCGATCGCGGCGCTGCTGGAGGACGAGCGGGTCACCGTCGAGCTGATCAACGACGGCACCCACCTGCACCCGGCGATGCTGGAGCTGGCCTTCCACCACGCGGGCGCGCACCGCGTCGCGCTGATCACCGACGCGATGGACGCGGCCGGCTTCGGCGACGGCACCTACCACCTCGGCCCGCTGGAGGTGGAGGTCAAGGACGGCGTCGCCCGGCTCGTCGAGGGCGGTTCCATCGCCGGCTCGACGCTGACCCTGGACACCGCGTTCAAGCGGTCGGTGACGGTGGACCGGCTGCCCGTCGAGTCCGTGGTCCAGGCGATCTCGGCGAACCCGGCCAAACTGCTCGGCCTCTACGACGAGGTCGGCTCGCTGGAGCCCGGCAAGTACGCCGACCTGGTGGTCCTCGACGCCGCGTTCGACGTCAAGGGCGTCATGCGGCGCGGCGAATGGATCGTCAGCCCGCTGGACTGAACCGGCCTTTCATACGGCGCAAAGGGGGCGGCCCGCCCACGGGACTGGGATGGCCGCCCTCGATTTGGCATGATCCCGGCACACACCAAGACCGGGGCTGGCCATGATCCTCACCGTGACGCTCAACACCGCGCTCGACGTCACCCACCGGGTGCCGCGCATGCTGCCGCACACCTCCCACCGGGTCACCGGTGTCACCGAACGCGCCGGCGGCAAGGGCCTGAACGTGGCCCGGGTGCTCGGTGCGCTCGGCGAGGAGGTCACGGCGACCGGCTTCGCGGGCGGCCCCGCCGGGCAGACCGTGCGCGAACTCCTCGCCGGCGCACCCGGGGTGACCGACGCCCTCGTCCCCTGCGCGGGCACCACCCGGCGCACCCTGGCCGTCGTCGACGAGAGCACCGGCGACACCACCCAGTTCAACGAGCCCGGCCCGCTGATCTCCGCGGCCGAATGGGCCGCCTTCCTGGAGCGGTACGCCGAACTCCTCACCGGCGCCCGCGCGGTGGCCCTGTGCGGCAGCCTGCCCCCGGGCGTGCCGGTCGGCGCGTACGCGGTCCTCGTGCGGGCGGCCCGCGCGGCCGGGCTCCCCGTGCTGCTCGACACCAGCGGCGAGGCCCTGCGCCGCGGGGTCGCCGCCCGGCCGGACATCATCAAGCCGAACGCGGCCGAACTGGCGGAGCTGACCGGCGCCCGCGACCCGTTCCCCGCGACCCGTGACGCCCGCCGCCGGGGCGCCCAGGCGGTGGTGACCTCCCTCGGCCCCGCCGGGCTGCTCGCCGCCACCCCCGACGGCACCTGGGAGGCGGCCCCGCCCCGCCCGCTGCGCGGCAACCCGACCGGTGCGGGCGACTCCGCCGTCGCGGGCCTGCTCTCCGCCCTGACCGGGGGCCTGGACTGGCCCGAGCGCCTGGTCCGTGCGGTGGCCCTGTCCGCGGCCACCGTGCACGCCCCCACGGCCGGGGACTTCGATCCGCGCACGTACGAGGAGATCGCCCCGCAGATCAGGGCCGTGCCGGTGCCGGCCCCGTAGGCGCGCGGGAACGACGGAGGGGGAGACGCACCCGGTGCGCCTCCCCCTCGTGATGTCCGTCGCCGGCCGTCAGCCCCTGGCCCAGCCGGAGGTGAGGCGCAGCTGGTCGAATATGGCGTCGCACTGGTTGCCGGCCTCGCACGAGATCTTCATCGTGTTCGTGCCCTTCTTGAGGGTGACGAAGGCGTAGGTCCGGGTCCAGCCCTTGTCCCAGGCGCCCGCCTCGGCCTTGGAGAAGTTGGCCAGGTTCAGGGACTGCGTGGGCGACTGCCCGTTGACCGTCAGCGTGACCTTCGCGTCCTTGCCCGGCACCGCGTAGTTGACGTTCAGCGTGTAGTCGCCGGCCTCGGGCAGCTCGGCCGTCCAGGTCAGGGCGGCGCCCGTCTGGTTGAAGTTGCCGACGTACTGGCCGCCCGTGCTCTTGGAGCCGGCGACGCTGCTCTGGAGCGTCGCACCGCCGGTGAGCGCCATGCCGGCACCGGCGGCCTCGCCCTTGGGCAGCGGGGCCTTGGAGGGCTCGGGGGAGGCGCTCGTGTCGTTGTCGGGCTTCTTCGAGGGCTGCGCCGCCTGGGTCGGGCCGGTCGCCTGGTTCTTGCCGTCCTTGTCCTTGTCCTTGCCGAAGACCACGGCCGCGCCGATGCCGATGCCGACGGCCGCCACCACGGCGACCGCCGCGATCAGCAGGCCCCGGCGGCTGGAGCCGCCGCCGCGGCCGCCGCGGCGGGGCGGCACGCTCTGGCTCTGCGCCGTCTGCGCGGACGGCTGCTGCGGGACGCCGTAGCCGCTCGCCTGGAGGGCTTCGGGGGCCTGGTACTGGGCCTGGTAGGACTGCGGGGCCTGCTGCTGGGGAACGGCGCCGCGCTGGCCGCCGTACGTCCGCTCGCCGACCGTGCGCACCTGGTTGTACGAGGTCCGGGGGACGCCGGGCTGCGCTCCGGGCGGTCCGCCGGCCGTCGGGCCGGGGTAGCCGTATCCGCCGCCCTGACCGGGCGGGGTGGCTCCGGCGGCCTGGCCGTCCGCGTAGAGGTAGCCGAACGGGTCATCGTCCCCGGGCTGGTTGGCCCCACCGTGCGGGCCGTTGTTCGCGGGCGTCGTCATCGCAGGTCACTCCTTTCGACCCACGGGAGCCTACCCCGAACACGTGCGCACACGGGCGGCCCTCGGCCTCAGCCGGCCCGCCGGTGCGCCTTGGAACGGGACCGCTTCTCGATGTACATCCGCTGGTCGGCGGAGCGCAGCACCTCGTCCGCGGACATCCCGCAGCTGGCCCAGCCGATGCCGAAACTCGCGCCCACGCGGACCGCGCGGCCGTCGACCCGGATCGGCGGGATGATCGCGTTGCGCAGCCGTACGGCGAGGTCGGCGGCGTCGGCGGCGCCCAGGCCGTCGGCGAGGACGACGAACTCGTCACCACCCAGCCGGGCGACGGTGTCACCGTCCCTGACGCACGTCGTCAGGCGGCGGGCGACCTCGATGAGGACGGCGTCGCCGGTGTGGTGGCCGAACCGGTCGTTGATCGACTTGAAGCCGTCGAGGTCGCAGAAGAGGACGGCGAGCCCCTTCGTGCCGTCGTCGACGTCGGTGGCGGGCGCCACGGTGTGCACGTGGTGGTCGTACGGGCCGTCCGCGCTGCCCGGGAAGGCGCCGGGGAAGTCGAAGGCGTCGGCCGCCTGCCCGGGGGCGGGGGCGGGTGCGGCGGGGAAGCCGCCGTCGTAGGCGTGGTACTGCCCGGGGTGCTGCCCCTCGGGTGGAAAGCCGTGCTCGCCGGCACCACCCGCCTCGGGGCGGCCCTCGTACGCCGCGTCCAGCGCCTCGACCGCTCCGGCCCGTACGGACTGGGGGCGGCGACAGAGGCGCGCGCCGAGCCGGGAGCGCAGTTCGGCGCTGTTGGGGAGGCCGGTGAGGGAGTCGTGGCTGGCGCGGTGGGCGAGCTGGAGTTCGTGCCGCTTGCGCTCCTCGATGTCCTCGACGTGGGTGAGGAGGAAGCGGGGGCCGTCGGCGGCGTCGGCGACGACGGAGTTGCGCAGCGAGACCCATACGTACGTGCCGTCGCGCCGGCCCAGGCGCAGTTCGGCGCGGCCGCCCTCGGCGGAGGTGCGCAGCAGGGTGCCGATGTCCTCGGGGTGGACGAGGTCGGAGAAGGAGTAGCGGCGCAGCACGGAGGCGGGCCGGCCCAGCAGGCGGCACAGGGCGTCGTTGGTGCGCAGCAGCCGGCCGTGCTGGTCGCCGCCCATCTCGGCGATGGCCATGCCGCTGGGCGCGTACTCGAAGGCCTGCCGGAACGACTCTTCACTCGCGCGCAGCGCCTGCTGCTCGCGCTCGAGGCGGACGAGGGCCCGCTGCATGTTCGCGCGCAGCCTCGCGTTGCTGATCGCAATGGCGGCCTGGAAGGCGTACATCTGGAGCGCTTCGCGCCCCCACGCGCCGGGGCGGCGCCCGTTGCGCGGCCTGTCCACCGAAATGACACCCAGAAGTTCCCCGCCGGTCGCGTACATGGGGGCGTAGAGCCGGTCCTCGGGGTGCCACTCGTCCTGGAAGCGCGGATCGGGTCCGTCGGTGTGCCACTGGGGGACGTCGTCCTCCATCAGGACCCAGCCCTCGGTGTGCGGGATGAAGCGCAGGCCGTCCCAGTTCTCGCCCATGGTCAGGCGGCGTTCCCAGGCGGGGCGGGAGCCGACGCGTCCGGTGATCAGGGCCTCGGCGGCGGGGTCACCTGCGAAGGCGGCCACGACGAGGTCCCCGTCGGGGCGGACGAGGTTGACACAGGCGAGTTCGTAGCCGAGGCCCCTGACGATGCCGTCCACGACGGTCTGCAGGGTGTCCGCCAGGCTCCGGGCGGTGTTGAGCTCGGCCACCGCCTGGTGCAGCTGCCGCAGGGTCGCAAGACGGACGTACGGCTCCGACTCGGTCTCCATTGCTCGCTCTCCCCGAGACCTCGACAGCAACTCCAGGTTTGTCATCGGCGTTTCGTTGCGGTGTCCCGTCCACTGAATCACAGTGAGCTGTGCGCCAGGTACACAGGGTCAACAAATCTTGCCCTCTGTGACTCAAGTCACATGAGATGAAGAAGGGCCGCGCCGGAAGGGGCGCACGGAGTGGGAGCGCTCCCCTTCCTTCCCGGAAGCAAACGATACGCCCGGCCTAGGCCGCGGGGCGGGGACACGGCTCGGACCAGGGGCCGATGTGCGCCGCACGGGGGCGGGACTAGCGTTCGGTACGTGCCCAAGACGACCCCCGTACACCCGGCCCCCGTGCTCACCACCCCCCATCCTGAGGGGGTGAGCAACGACGAGTTCCGGGCCGCCATGTCCCGGCTGGCCGCGGGCGTGTGCCTGATCACCGCGCACGAGCCGCCCCTGACCGCGGACGGCCCGCGCGGCGAGGACGTCGGCATGACGGCCACCGCCTTCATGTCGGTCTCCCTGGACCCGCCGCTCGTCCTGGTCAGCGTCCGCGAGGGGTCCCGGATGGACGACCTGCTCGCCGAGCAGCCGCTGTGGGCGGTCTCCCTCCTCGCGGACAGCCAGCTCCAGGTGGCCGGCCGGTTCTCGATGAAGGGCCGGATCAGCGACCGGCTGCTGTTCGAGGGGCTGCCCCTCGTACGCGGCGCCCTGTCCGGCGCGCTCCTGCTGACCGGCTCGCTCGCCACCCTGGAGTGCCGCACCGAGTCCCGCGTCACCGCCGGCGACCACACCCTCGTCATCGGCCGCGTCCTCGGCGCCGGCCTGCCGGTCCCGGACGCGCCGCCGCTGACGTACTTCCGCGGCCGCTACCGCCACCTGGCCCCGTAGGAACCGGTCGCGCGCCGCTACCAGTCGCGCGAGCTGCGGTTCCGCTTGGTCTCGCCGCGGGCCTTCTTCTCCCGCAGGCGCCGCTCGTTGATGCCGCGGGGGATCTTCGTCGCCCGGCGCGGCTTCGGCGGCGGGGCCGTGGCCTCCGCCAGCAGCGAGGCCAGCCGGACCAGCGCCATCTCCCTGTTGCGCAGCTGCGAGCGGTGCTCGGAGGCCCGTACCGTCACCACCCCGTCCACCAGCCGCGACGCGAGCCGCTCCAGCGCCCGCTCCTTCCACACCTCCGGCAGCGCCTTGGTCGCCGCCAGGTCGAACGAGAGCTCCACGCGCGAGTCCGAGGTGTTGACGTGCTGCCCGCCCGGTCCGGAGGAACGCGAGAACCGCCAGGCGAGCTCCGCCTCGGGGAGAACGACGGAACCGCGGATGACATGGGGACCAGGCATGGCCCTATGATCGGCCCCCGCCCGCGCCGCCGTCACCCGCATTTCCGCGTCCTGGAACCTCCGCGCCCCCTCGCCGCGTTATGAAGGGCAGCGGTAACTTGACCCCACATCGCGGTCAAGCGTCGAGGAAGGACACCAGTCAAAATGGCAGTAAGCCTGTCCAAGGGCGGCAACGTCTCGCTCTCGAAGGAGGCCCCCGGCCTCAGCGCCGTCACGGTAGGCCTCGGCTGGGACGTGCGCACGACGACCGGTGTCGACTTCGACCTCGACGCCTCGGCCATCGCGGTCAACGCGATGGGCAAGGTCGTCTCCGACGGCCACTTCGTCTTCTTCAACAACAAGTCCACCCCGGACCAGACCATCGTCCACACCGGCGACAACCGCACGGGCGCGGGCGCGGGCGACGACGAGGCCATCAACGTGAACCTCGCGGGCCTGCCCGCCGACGTCGACAAGATCGTCTTCCCGGTCTCGATCTACGACGCCGAGAACCGCAGCCAGAACTTCGGCCAGGTCCGCAACGCCTACATCCGCGTCGTGAACCAGGCCGGCGGCGCCGAGATCGCCCGCTACGACCTCTCCGAGGACGCGGCCACCGAGACCGCCATGGTCTTCGGCGAGCTCTACCGCAACGGCGCCGAGTGGAAGTTCCGCGCCGTCGGCCAGGGCTACGCCTCCGGCCTCGTCGGCATCGCCCAGGACTTCGGCGTCAACGTCTGACCCGCGTCCCACCGAGCCGAAGCCCCCTGCCCGGCCGCGTCCGGGAGGGGGCTCCGGCTTCGCCGCCGGCCACCCGGGGGCCCGACCGGGCGGCCCGACCCGGCGGCCACGGCCACGCCCGCGGCCTACGCCTTGGGGCGCCCCTCCCCGTACAGCCACACGTCCCACACCTTCTTCAGGTCGTGGCCCGTGCGCCGCTCCGCGTACGCCGTGAAGTCCGCGGTGCTCGCGTTGCCGTACCGGTGGTCGGCGACCCAGCCGCGCAGCAGGTCGAAGAACTTCTCGTCCCCCACCTCCTGCCGGATCCGGTGCAGCACCATCGCACCCCGGTAGTACACCGGCGCGTCCGAGACGTGGCCGGCACCGGGCGGCGCGGCGGGCGGGAACGCCGCCCAGTCCCCGCCGGCCTGGTCGTCGACCGAGGTGTCACCCGTCAGGAACGCCTCGAAGCGGCGCTGTGCGCCCACCCCGCCGTGGTCCTCGGACCACAGCCACTCCGCGTACGTGGCGAAGCCCTCGTTGAGCCACATGTCCTTCCAGGTCTTCGGCGACACCGAGTTCCCGAACCACTGGTGGGCCATCTCGTGCACCACGAGACCCTCGTCGGGCGCGCCCGAGTAGACGGGCTTGGTCTGCGTCTCCAGCGCGTACGCGAGGGTCCGCGCGGGCATCACGATCGAACCGGCGGTACCGAAGGGGTACGGGCCGAACCGGGCGCCGCCCCACTCCACGACCTCCGGCAGCCGCTTCAGCGCCGCCCCGCTGCCCGCCGCCTCACCGGGAGCGACGGCCTGGTACACCGCGACCCCCGACGGGGTCCGCCCGGTGCTCACCTCGAACTTCCCGATGGCCACGGTCGCCAGGTAGCTGGCCATCGGCTCCGGGCTGTGCCACGCGAACTCCGTCCGCCCGTCCCCCACCTCCCGGCGGGAGCGCAGCTGCCCGTTGGACACGGCCTCGTACCCGTCCGGGACGGTGACCGTCACGTCGTACGCGGCCTTGTCGCTCGGGTGGTGGTTGCCGGGGAACCAGCCCATCGACCCGACCGGCTCGCCGACGGCGACCGCACCGTCCTCGGTGGTGATCCAGCCCTCGCGCGCCCCGTCGGGATCGACGACGGGCTTCGGCCGGCCGGTGTAGTCCACCCTCGTACGGAAGACCTCGCCCTTCTTCAGGTCCTTGGCCGGGCGCACCGTCAGCTCGTTGCCGGTCCGGTTGAACCGCGCCCCCGCGCCCTGCACGTCCACGGCCTCGACCTTCAGCCCGCTCAGGTCGAGGTTGAAGGAGCTGAGTCCCTGCTCGGCGCGGGCGGTGATGACGGCCGTGCCGTGCAGCCGGCCGTCGGCGGGGTCGTAGGCGAGGTCCAGCGCGTAGTGCTCGACCTGGTAGCCGCCGTTGCCCGCCCGCGGGAAGAACGGGTCCCGCAGCCCGGACGCACCGGGCCGCCCCTGCACCGTCGCGCCCGTACATCCCGTCGCGAGGACGAGGAGGGCGGTGACGGCGGGGACGGCCAGGCGCTTGAGTTCCACGCCCCGATCCTAAGGAGCGGAGCCCGCACTCACTGCTGCAGGGACTCCACGCCGGCCTTGGCGAACTTCTCGTCCAGGTCGCCGCTCGGGGCGCCGGCCACGCCGATGCCGGCGACCGGGGCGCCGTTCGCCTGCACAGGGGCGCCGCCGCCCAGGAAGAGGGTGCCGGGGATGTCCTTCAGGTTCGGGGCCTGCGCGAGGCGGCCCACGAGGACGGAGGTCGGGGCGTTCCAGGACACGGCGGTGAAGGCCTTGCGCTGCGCCGACTCGTAGGACTGCGGGCCCGCACCGTCGCCGCGCAGGGTGACGATCGTGTTGCCGTTGCGGTCGACGACGGCCACGGTGACCTTCTGGTTCTCCTTCTCCGCGGCCTCCAGCGCGGCCTGCGCGGCACGGGTGGCGGCGCCGATGGTGAGGTGCGTGGAGGTGGTGAAGTTCTTGTCCGAGTCCTTCTTGGCCGGCGCGGCCGGGGTGGCGCTGGCGGTGACGGCGCCGAAGGTCCCGGCGCCGAGGACGACGGCGAGGGCGGTGCCGGTGAGGACGCGGGTGCGGGTGTTCATGTCAGCTCCTGGTGGGTCGTCGGCTTGGCTCCCCCCAAGCCTCGCCCCGCCCCCCGCCCCGGGCCGTCCCCGTACCGGCTGAGCCCGGCGACCGCACCGGTTGACCCGGGGGTCATCCGATCGGCCGATGCGGCGGGCCCGGCCGCCCGCTTGGCTGTCCCCTACCCGCCCTTCGCCCGCTCCCCGGGGCTCCGCCCCGGACCCCGTACGGGCGCTCCGCGCCCGTCGCCTCAAACGCCGGCGGGGCTGTTCACAGCCCCGCCGGCGTTTGAGGCGCGGGGGTCTGGGGGCGGAGCCCCCAGGGAACCCCGCGCAGCGGGACACCCGTACCCGCCCGGCCAGGGCAGAGGCAGTATGGACACCACAGCCCCACCCCCAGGAGCCACGCAGTGACCCGGGCACCCGACACCCGCACCCTCGCCACCGTCATGCACACGGCGTTCTTCCTCCTGCTCGGCGCCTCGGTGGCCCGCTTCCTGCTGCGCCACCCCGGCGAACCCCGCACCCCCTGGGTGATCTCCCTCGGCATCGCCCTCGCCCTGCTGTACGTCCTCGGCCCCGCCGTCGGCGTCACCCAGGCCGCCCACGCCACCGACCGGCCGGCCCCCACCCTGCGCCGCAGGCTCTGGCTCGGGCTCGTCGTCGCCACCTGGGTGGTCCTCGTCGTGCTCGCCCCGAGCTTCGCCTGGTGCGCCGTACCGCTGTTCTTCACCGCCCTGCGCACCCTCCCCCCGCGCGCCGCCGTGGCCCTGGTCGCCGTACTCACCGTCTTCGTCGTCGCGGCCCAGATGAAGCTCTCCACCGCCTTCGACCCCAACCTCCTGCTGGCCCCGCCCGCCATCGCCGCCCTCGCCACGGCCGTCTTCGTCCACATGGAGCGCCAGGCCCGCGCCCAGCGCGCGCTGATCGACGACCTGATCCGCACCCGCCGGGAACTCGCCGCCACCGAACGCCGCGAAGGCACCCTCGCCGAACGGCAGCGGCTGTCCATGGAGATCCACGACACCCTGGCCCAGCACCTGTCCAGCCAGCAGATGCTGCTCCAGGCCGCCGACCGCACCTGGGACAGCGACCCGGCCACCGCCCGCGCCCACGTCCGCACCGCCAACGGCATCGCCGCCCGCGGCCTCGCCGAGGCCCGCCGCCTCGTCCACGACCTGGCCCCGCCCGAGCTGGACAACGGCGCCGGCCTCGCCGAGGCCCTGCGCGCGCTGGACGCCGGGCCCGGCGTCGAGGTCCGCTTCCACCTGGAGGGCGTACCGGCCCTCCTCCCGGACCGCACCGAGTCGGCCCTCCTGCGCATCGCCCAGGGCGCCCTGGCCAACATCCGCGAGCACGCCCACGCGCACACCGCCGCCCTCACCCTGAGCTTCCTCGGCGACCAGGTGGTCCTGGACATCGCGGACGACGGCGCCGGCTTCACCGCCGCCGCCTCCGACCCCGGCCGCGGTCACGGCCTCCCGGCCATGCGCGCCCGCGTGCGCCAGCTGGGCGGCAGCCTGACGATCGAATCCACCCCCGGCGAAGGCACCGTCCTCTCCGCCTCGATCCCCCTGGAGCCCGCCGGATGACGACGATCCTCCTCTGCGACGACCACGTGGTGGTCCGCGCCGGACTCCTCGCGCTCCTCGGCAGCGAGCCGGACATCGAGGTGCTCGGCGAGGCGGGCAGCGGCGAGGAGGCGGTCGCGCTGGCCGCCAAACTCCGCCCGGACGTGGTCCTGATGGACCTCCAGCTGGGCGAGGGCATCGACGGCGTCGAAGCCACCCGCCGCATCACCGCCCTCCCCGGCCCGCCGCACGTCCTGGTCCTCACCACGTACGACACGGACGCGGACATCACCCGGGCGATCGGCGCGGGCGCGACCGGCTACCTGCTGAAGGCGGAACGCCCCGAGGAACTGTTCGCCGCCATCCACTCGGCGGCGGCCGGCCGCACCACGCTGTCCGCACCCGTCGCGAGCCGGGTCATGGCCCACATGCGCGGTACGCGGCCCACCCTCACCGACCGCGAACTCGACATCCTGGGGCAGCTGGCCCGGGGCCTGGGCAACCGCGACATCGCCCGCGCGCTGTTCATCAGCGAGGCCACCGTCAAGACCCACCTGGGCCGCATCTACGACAAGCTCGGCGTCGACACGCGCGCGGGCGCGGTGGCGGTGGCCAAGGAACAGCGCCTGCTGCCCTCCTAGACCGTGTCCGCGTCCGCAGCCGTGCCCGGGCCCGCGTCCGCGGCCCCGGCCGCGGCGCGCTCGGCCAGCCTCAGCCGCCACTGCTCCATGACCCCGCGCAGGGACTCGTTCACGAGCGTCAGCAGCTCGACGGAGGACTCGAAGCGGGCCCCCGCCGGAGTCGAGGCCCCGAGGATCTCGGCCCCGCGCTGCGACGCCGCCACCAGGACGTCGTTCATCTGCGCGGCCGAGAGCAGCGACCGCAGCCAGAGCTGGTCGTCGATGGCGTAGCGCTCGCGGCGCGCCCCGGGAGTCCGTTCCCGCCTGAGCATCCCCTGCCCTTCGAGCCAGGCGACGGCGTGCGAGACGGACGCCGGGCTCACGTGGAGCCGCTCGACCAGCTCGGCGGCGGTGAGGGCGCCCGAGTCGGTGGTGTAGAGGCAGGCCAGCACCCTGGAGACCATCGGCGGCAGCCCCTGCCCGGCCAGCAGCCCGGTGAAGGACTCGGTGAACTCCCGCACCGCCCGCGGGTCCCGCCCGTGACCGGCGTCGGGAACCGGCGGCGCCGCCGGACGCACCTCCTTGCGCCGCCGCGCACGGTGCCGCGCGGCCTCCTGAGCCCGGTCCGCGCCGTAGCCCCCGGGGCCACCGTTGCGGGTGACCTCCCGCATGACGGTCGAGGCGGGCCGGGCCATCCGGCGGCCGATCTCCGCGTATCCGAGGCCCTCGGCCAGCCAGGTGGCGATGTGCCGGCGTTCCTCGCCGGTGAGCCGTCCTCCGGGCATCGGTGCTCGTCTCCCCTCGTCGACAGCCGCAGTATGCATCCACCCCCACCCCATTGCAATCCACCCTCCGACACCCCATTGCGTTCACCCCCAGAACCATTGCAACACTTACCCCAACTTCCATCACCACCAGCAAAATCACCCCCCAAAAGTTCGTTGACGCATCCATAAACGCAATGTAGCTTCGAGCGAGTTCAGCGGTTCTCAAACACTCACGGGGAGACATGACGATGGGACAGAACGGCTTCACCGAGGCGGGCCTGCGCAAGATGCGCGACGTGCTGACCCGGCACGTCGAATCGGGGAGGATCCCCGGCCTCGTCGCCCTCGTCAGCCGCGGCGACGAGACGCACGTCGAGGCGATCGGCACCATGCGCCACGACGGCGGCGCCCCGATGCGCCGGGACACGATCTTCCGGATGGCCTCCACGTCCAAGCCCGTCGCGATGGCGGCCGCGATGGCCCTCGTCGACGACTGCGAGATCCGGCTGGACGACACCGTCGAGCAGTGGCTGCCCGAACTCGCCGGCCGCCAGGTGCTGGCGCGGATCGACGGCCCGCTGGACGAGACCGTCCCCGCCCGGCGGCCGATCACCGTACGGGACCTGCTGAACTCCACCTTCGGACTCGGCATCGACCTGACGGCGATGGGCTCCCCGATCACGGCCGCCCTCTTCGAACGGGGCGTCTTCACCCAGGGCGGCGAGCCCGCACCCGAGCAGGACGAGTGGATGCGCCGCCTGGGCACGCTCCCCCTGATGCGCCAGCCCGGAGAGCAGTGGCAGTACCACATCAGCCACGACGTGCTCGGCGTCCTCGTCTCCAGGGTCACGGGCAAGCCGTTCGAAACGTTCCTGCGCGAGCGGGTCCTCGACCCGCTGGGCATGAAGGACACGGGCTTCCACGTGCCCGCCGACAAGATCGACCGGCTTCCTCCCAGCTACGCCCCCGACCCGCAGACCGGTGAGTTCCACGTGTGGGACGAGGCCGCGGGCGGCCGCTACAGCGCGCCCCCGGCGTTCCAGTCCGGCGGCGGCGGGCTGGTCTCCACCGTCGACGACTACCACGCGTACTTCCGCATGCTGCTGAACCAGGGCACGCACGGAGGCGAGCGGATCCTGTCCCGGCCCGCCGTCGAGCTCATGACCACCAACAGCCTCACGGCCGAGCAGGAGGCCACCCGCTCCGCCCTGGCCCGCAACAGCGTCCACGTGTCCTTCGGCCAGGGCCAGCAGGGCGGCTGGGGCTTCGGCATGGCGGTCCGCACCTACCGCGGCGACTACGCGCCCGTCGGCCAGTTCGGCTGGGACGGCGGCACCGGCACCTCGGCCTACGCCGACCCGCACAACCAGCTCACCGGCATCCTCCTCATGCAGGTGGGCCTCACCAACCCGGCCCCGGCCCGGGTCATCCACGACTTCTGGACCACGACCTACCAGGCCCTGGAGAACTGACCCCACCCCCCGGGACCCTCCAGCCCCGCCGGCCCCTCCAGCCCCGTCGGCGTTTGAGGCGCGGGGGTCTGGGGGCGGAGCCCCCAGAAGCGGGCCCGGGCCCAGCCCGGGACCCTCCAGCCCCGCCGGCGTTTGAGGCGCGGGTCCGGGCGGAGCCCGGGGAACGGTGGAAGGGCGGGTAGGGGACGGCCCCGCGCAGCGGCCCCCACCCGGCCCCACCCCCTCCCCGCCCGGCCAGAGCAAGGGCCCGGATCCGGACACTCCGCCCCGCTCTTCGGACAACCCCCCACCGCACACCTCCCCCACCCCCACCCCCCGATGACACGCTCGCCCCGCCGTCACCCGGCCACCACCCCGGCCACCGCGAACCGCGAACCGCGAAGGAGCCCGCGTGTCACACCCCCACCGCCCCCGCCGCCTCGCCCTCACCGCCGCCGCCCTGCTCGGCGCAGCCGCCCTCGCCTCCACCACCCCCGCCACAGCGGGAACCGGCGCAGCCACCGGCACCGGCATCACCCAGTACTCCGCCACCGTCCCCCTCGGCACCACCTCCACCGGCACCACCCCCACCGCCTACCAGCTCCAGGACCCCACCCGCGGCGGCCAACGCACCCTCGACGCCCTCAACCAGACCGACAACCCCGGCGTCCCCTTCACCGACGCCGACAACACCTGGGGCGACGGCACCCCCGCCCACCGCCAGACCGCGGCCGCCGACGTCCACTACGCCACCGCCATGACCTGGGACTTCTACAAGGCCGCCTTCAACCGCAACGGCGTCCGCGGCGACGGCGCCGGCACCACCTCCCGCGTCCACTACGGCAGCGGCTTCGGCAACGCCTTCTGGAGCGACAGCTGCGCCTGCGTCACCTACGGCGACGGCACCACCCCCGGACGCCCGCCGACCTCCCTCGACGTCGTCGGCCACGAACTGGCCCACGGCCTGACCGCCTCCACCGCCCGCCTCGGCTACAGCGGGGAGCCCGGCGCACTCAACGAGGGCACCTCGGACATCCTCGCCACCGCCGGCGAGTTCTTCGCGGAGAACAAGGCCGACCCCGGCGACTACCTCCTCGGCGAGCGCGTCTTCGACGGCCCGCCCCGCCGCATGGACCGCCCCAGCGCCGACGGCGTCTCCCGCGACTACTGGTCGTCCGACATCGCCGCCCTCGACCCCCACGCCGGCTCCGGCCCCGCCCGCCACTTCTACTACCTCCTCGCCGAAGGCAGCGGCCCCAAGGTCATCGACGGCGTCGCCTACGACTCCCCCACCCACGACGGCTCCAAGCTCCTCGGCATCGGCCGCGACAAGGCCACCCGCATCTGGTACCGGGCACTGACCCTCCACATGCGCTCCACCACCAACTACGCCGGCGCCCGCACCGCCACCCTCCGCGCCGCCGCCGACCTCTACGGCCCCTCCGCCCCCGAGACCGCCCGCGTCGCCGCCGCCTGGACCGCCGTCAACGTCCGCTGACCCGGACGGCACCACCACGCGGACGGCACCACCACCCCCGCAAGGCCCCCCGCGCCGGGAGAGGCGCACCCGTGACACCATCGGGAGCGTGCTCGACATCGGCTACTCCCTCTCCCGGCGCTTCCCCGACCCCCCGCAGACCGACTACCGCTCCGCGGACGTCCACACGCTGCGCCACGACCTGTTCTGCGGCGACGTCTACCTCGCCGACACCGAGAAGGACACGGAAGTGTCCACAGCCTGGGGATGGGTACCCGTACTCGACTTCGCCTGGGCGCTGTGCGACATCGTCGAACAGCTCGACGAGGACCCCCGCGGCAGCCGCTCCGCCAACCGCCAGTACGCCGAACTCGACTTCACCGAGTCCGCCGACCGCATGCTCTTCGAACGCCGCTTCGGCTGGGTCGACATCGAAGCCGACTGGATGGCCCCCGAGGAAGAACCCCTCACCTTCAGCCACCGCCTGCTGCGCCGCGAGGCCCGCGACTTCCTCCACGACCTGATCGCCGACCTCGTCGACATGCACGAGGGACTCGGCGACAACCCGGTCATCTGGACGCTCCAGTCCCGCTTCCCCCGCGTCCCCGCCTGAGACGCGCCCGTCCCACCACGGCCGACGGCCCGCCGGGGAAGGTGTCGGCTACCCTCTCCCGGTTGGCTTCAGGCGTCGGCAGGCTTTGAACTGCCTGATGGGGGACGGACTTTTCATGAGCGACACGCATCCTGCCGAACTCTTCCAGCCGCTCGGACAGGACGACCCCGCCACGGTGGGCGGCTACCGGCTCAGCGCCGTGCTCGGCTCGGGCGGCATGGGCAAGGTGTACCTCTCGTACACGCTCGGCGGGCGGCCCGTCGCACTCAAGGTGATCCGGCCCGAGTTCAGCGAGGACGCCGAGTTCCGGCGGCGGTTCCAGCAGGAAGTACGCGCCGCCCAACGGGTCCAGGGCCTGTACACGGCACCCGTCATCGACTTCGACACCGACGGCGCGCAGCCCTGGCTGGCCACCGCGTACGTACCCGGCCCCTCCCTCGCGCACGCCGTCTCCGTCCACGGCCGGCTGCCGCTGCGCAGCGTCCTGCTGCTGACCATCGGCGTCGCCGAAGCCCTCCAGGTCATCCACGGCGCGGACATCGTCCACCGCGACCTCAAGCCCGCGAACGTCCTCCTCGCCTCCGACGGCCCCCGCGTCATCGACTTCGGCATCGCCCGCGCCGCCGACGCCACCTCCCTCACCAGCAGCGGCGTCAGCGTCGGCACGCCCGCCTTCATGGCCCCCGAGCAGGCCTCCACCGGCACGGTCACCGCCGCCACCGACGTCTTCGCCCTCGGCCAGATCATGGCGTTCGCGGCGATCGGCGCGCCCGCCTACGGGGACGGGAACTCGCACGCGATCCTCTACCGCATCGTCCACGAGGACCCCGACCTCAGCGCCCTGCCCGCCGAGCTGAAGCCCCTCGTGGCCCGCTGCCTGAGCCGCGACCCCGCCGGGCGCCCCAGCCTCTCCGAAATCATCGAGACGTGCCACGCCATCTCCCCCGCGCCGCTGCGCCAGGGCGAGGACTGGCTCCCGAAGGCCGTCGCCGGTTCCATCACCGAACGCCTGCGGCTGCCCGAACCGGCCAGGACCCCGCCCCCGCAGCCCTCGGCCGCACCCACCCCGACCGAACTCTCCGCCCCCGCGCAGCCGCCCACCGCGCCGGCCCGGCCCGCCGACTACCCGCTCCGGCCGCCGGCCCCCGCGTACGCGCCCACCCAGACGGCCCCCGCGCCCCCGGCGGCCGCCCCGGGCCACCCCACCCAGCCGCCCGGCTACCAGACGCCCCCGCCCGGCTACCCCACCCCGCCGCCCGGCTACCCGACCGCCGCCCCCGGCTACCCGACCCCGCCCCCGCTCCACCAGCCGGGCTACCCGCCCGCCACCCCGCCGAAGTCCGGGCCCAACGGGCGGGTCATCGCCGGGGCCGTCATCGGCGGGCTCATCGGGATCGCCGTCATCGTCTCCCTGCTCCCGGACGGCTCCGCCAAGGACAAGGGGAGCAGCGCCGCCGGCGACCGCGGCGCCGCCACCACCCCCGCCCCCGGCAGCTCGGCCGCCCAGAACCAGAACAAGAACCAGAAGCGGCCCGACCCCACCCCGGCCACCTACCAGGGCATCGACATCACGGCCAACTACCAGGTCATGCTCGCCGACAACCCGCCGCGCCCGGTCACCGGCGGCAGCAACGGCGTCCTCTACAACGGCGGGGACTTCTTCTACTACCGCGACTCCCTGTTCGGCGAGACCAAGGTCGGCACCGCCAACGGCAAGCTCGTCGTCCTGAACAACGCCCAGAAGGGCTCCCTGGAAACCTGCCGCACCGAGACCCGCTACGCCGAGAAGATCGGCCTCGACCAGCTCACCAACGGCTCCGAGATCTGCGTGCTCAGCAACGCCGGACACATCGCGGTCCTCACCTACCGCGGCAAGTCCGACGCCAAGGACGCCAGCAACTACATCACCGTCGACCTCACCGTCTGGCGCAACGCCGAGGACCCGAAGAAGCACTGACGCCACCGCCCCACCGCCCCCGGCGGCGCCCGGCCCGTACGACCCCCGTCCGTACGGGCCGGACCCGCTACCCCACCACCCGCAGCCCCAGGTGCGCGGCCAGCACCGGAGCCAGCTCGAACAACTGCCCCGGGCTGATCACCGCCCCCGCCAGCGCCTCCACCCCCCGCGCGATCCCCAGCTCCACGGCCCCCCGCAGGTCCACGTCCGCCAGCCGCGCGCCCGTCAGATCCGCCCCCCGCACCACACAGTCCCGGAACTCCACCCGCTCCAGCACCGCACCCCCGAAATCCGGCTCCACCAGCACGCACCCCTCGAACACCACGTCCCGCAGGCGCGCCGCCCGCAGGTTCAGATAGTCGATCTTGCCGCCGCGCACGAGGACCCGCTCCAGCACCGCACCGTGCAACTGCACCCCGCCCAGGCGCGCCTCCACCAGCTCGACGTCCCGCAGCGTCACCCCCGACAGGTCCGTCCCCACACCCCGGACGCCCTCCAGCACCGCGTCCAGGAACCGCGCCTTCGGCAACCGCGCCCCGTCCAGCGCACACCGTCGCAGCGCACAGTCCATGAACCGCGCCCCGGTCCCGTCCTCCGCCCCCAGGTCCAGGTCCGCGAACTCCAGCCCGTCGTAATCCCCGTCCGGCTCCAGCCCCCCACCGCCCCACACCACCAGCTCCGGCAGCCGCACCTCCGGCCGCCGCGCCTGCGCCACCTTCACCTTCGCCCGCTCGTTCCGCGCCATGCGCCCATCGTGGCCCACCGCACCGACAACGCCCCGGCTAACCCGCCCCGCCCAGCCGCGCCAGCGCCCCGTCCGTCAGCCGGTACACCGACCACTCGTCCTGCGGCCGCGCGCCCAGCGCCTCGTAGAACCCGATCGTCGGCGCGTTCCACTTCAGCACCGACCACTCCAGCCGCTCGTACCCGCGCTCCACGCACGTCCGCGCCAGCTCCGCGAGCAGCGCCCTGCCGTACCCGCCGCCGCGCGCGCCCGGCCGTACGTACAGGTCCTCGAGGTAGATCCCGTGCACCCCCCGCCAGGTCGAGAAGCTCAGGAACCACACCGCGAACCCCACCACCTCCCCGGACCCGCTCTCCGCGATGTGCGCGAACACCGCCGGCCGCTCCCCGAACAACGCCCCGCGCAACTGCTCCTCCGTCGCGCGCGCCTCGTGCGGCACCTTCTCGTACTCGGCCAACTCCCGGATCATGGAGTGGATTTCGGCAACGTCATCAACCACCGCGGCACGGATCATGGCGCCACCCTAGGGTCTGTCGTCAAACTCCCCCTACGCCGGACCACCCCGCCCGCACACCGAACATCCCGCCGCGCAACCGGCCCCCGGCCACGACATCCGGTACCTGGACACCCCCGCGGGACCCCGTGTACCAACTCCCCCATGACGATCAACGGCGGCATCTCCTTCTGGTACGCGACCGGCACGACGGCCCACCAGCCGCCCCGCGCCCCCCTCACCACCGACGCCACGGCGGACGTCGTCATCGTCGGCGGCGGCTACACCGGCCTGTGGACCGCCTACTACCTCAAGCGCGCGGCCCCGGACCTGCGCGTCACCGTCCTGGAGCAGAAGTTCTGCGGCTACGGCGCCTCCGGCCGCAACGGCGGCTGGCTCTACAACGGCATCGCCGGCCGCGACCGCTACGCCGCCCTGCACGGGCACGAAGCCGCCCGTCGGCTCCAGCTCGCCATGAACGACACGGTCACGGAGGTCATCGACGTCGCCGCGAAGGAAGGGATCGACGCGGACATCCACCGCGGCGGCGTCCTCGAGGTCGCCCGCACCCCCGCCCAGCTCGCCCGACTGAAGGCCTTCCACGCCGCCGAGCTCTCCTTCGGCGAAACCGGACGCGAACTGTACGACGCCCCCGCCACCCGCGCCCGCATCGACGTCGCCGACGCCGTCGGCTCCAGCTGGACCCCCCACGGCGCCCGCGTCCACCCCCTCAAGCTCGTCCGCGGCCTCGCCGACGCATGCGACCGCCTCGGCGTCGTGATCCACGAAGCCACCCCGGTCACCGAGATCGCCCCCCGCCGCGCCGTCACCCCCTACGGCACCGTCCGCGCCCCCTACGTCCTGCGCTGCACCGAGGGCTTCACCGCCGCCCTCAAGGGCCACAAGCGCACCTGGCTCCCCATGAACTCCTCGATGATCGTCACCGCCCCCCTCCCGCCCTCGGTCTGGAAGCACCTCAACTGGCAGGACGCCCCGCTCCTCGGCGACATGGCCCACGCCTACATGTACGCCCAGCGCACCGCCGACGACCGCATCGCGATCGGCGGCCGCGGGGTCCCGTACCGCTTCGGCTCCCGCACCGACAACGACGGCCGCACCCAGCCGGCCACCGTCACCGCCCTGCGCGACCTCCTCTTCACGTTCTTCCCGCAGCTGACCGGCACCCCGATCACCCACGCCTGGTCGGGCGTCCTCGGCGTCCCCCGCGACTGGTGCGCCACGGTCACCCTGGACGCCGGCACCGGCCTGGGCTGGGCCGGCGGCTACGTCGGCTCCGGCGTGGCCACCGCCAACCTCGCCGGCCGCACCCTGCGCGACCTGGTCCTCGGCGACCCCACGGACCTCACCTCCCTCCCCTGGGTCCACCACCGCGTCCGCCGCTGGGAGCCGGAACCCTTCCGCTGGCTCGGCGTCCACGCCCTCTACGCCGCCTACCGCAAGGCGGACCACCACGAATCCGCCACCCACCGCCCCACGACGACCCCCCTGGCCCGCCTGGCCAACCACATCTCGGGCCGCGCCTGAGGCACGCAAAAGGCCCCGGGTGATCACCCGGGGCCTTCCGCTTCTGTACGAATTCCCTCGATCAGATGCCATCTGACCTGGGAAGGAGCCGCCTGTCGGAATCGAACCGACGACCTCAAGATTACAAGTCAAGCGCTCTAGCCAACTGAGCTAAGGCGGCACAACACCACCCGCGACCTACTGCGCGTGGAGCCGCCATCACTCTACACAGCGCCCGATTCCCCGAGCCATCACATTGATCCGCACCCGTAATGACGGGGCCCGGGCCAGGCGGTGCTCCGCCCGCCACGCCAAGGCGCCGGCGTGCCCGCACGCAATCCGGGCCGTCAGATTGCTGACAGGAGCCGTACCGCCAGGTAGCGTCGGGCGGAGTCCAGTCGACTGGACTAGACCTTCCACTCGGATCGTCCGGCACGTTCCTGCCGGTAGAAGGGATTCATCACCATGGCTTCTGTCACCTTCGACAAGGCGACCCGCCTCTACCCGGGCGGCGACAAGCCCGCCGTCGACCAGCTGGAGCTGGAGATCGAGGACGGCGAGTTCCTCGTCCTCGTCGGCCCCTCCGGCTGCGGCAAGTCCACCTCGCTGCGCATGCTCGCCGGCCTGGAGGACGTCAACGGCGGCGCCATCCGCATCGGCAACCGCGACGTCACGCACCTGCCGCCCAAGGACCGGGACATCGCGATGGTGTTCCAGAACTACGCGCTCTACCCGCACATGACCGTCGCCGACAACATGGGCTTCGCGCTCAAGATCGCCGGCGAGGACAAGGCCACCATCCGCCGCAAGGTGGAGGAGGCGGCGAAGATGCTGGACCTCACCCAGTACCTCGACCGCAAGCCCAAGGCGCTCTCCGGCGGCCAGCGCCAGCGCGTCGCCATGGGCCGGGCCATCGTGCGCAAGCCGCAGGTGTTCCTCATGGACGAGCCGCTGTCGAACCTCGACGCCAAGCTCCGCGTGTCCACCCGTACGCAGATCGCCGCGCTCCAGCGCGACCTCGGCATCACCACCGTGTACGTCACCCACGACCAGGTCGAGGCCATGACCATGGGCGACCGCGTGGCCGTGCTGAAGGACGGCCTGCTCCAGCAGGTCGACACCCCGCGCAACATGTACGACCGGCCGGCGAACCTCTTCGTCGCCGGGTTCATCGGCTCGCCCGCCATGAACCTCGTCGAGGTGCCGATCACCGACGGCGGGGTGAAGTTCGGCGAGAGCGTGGTCCCGGTGTCGCGCGAGGCGCTCTCCGCCGCCGCCGGCTCGGGCGACAAGACCGTCACCGTCGGCGTGCGCCCCGAGCACTTCGACATCGGCGACACCGGCGGTCTGACGATCACCGTGAACGTCGTCGAGGAGCTGGGCGCCGACGGCTACGTGTACGGCAGCCGCGACGGCCAGGACCTCGTGGTCCGCGTCAACGGCCGCCAGGTGCCCGAGAAGGGCTCCTCGCTGCACGTCGTGCCGCGTCCGGACGAGATCCATGTTTTCTCGACGTCGACCGGTGCACGGCTGTCCAACTGAGTGACCGGCAGGGGCGTTCCGCCAAGGGGCGCCCCTGCCGCGGCAGTTGCGCGGACGCACCCCCCGAACCCCGGCAGACCGGGCCATTCGGCCGCACCCGTCAACCCTTAAATCGAAAAGCCACGTCGAACCATCCCCCGACCGGGTGACTAAATGTCGCCAAATCCTCACCGAGCGCTACTCTCGCCCTCGTGACCCACACTGCCCGCCGAATCGGCCGTTCCCTCGCCCTGGTCCTGCCCGTCGTCCTGGTCCTGTCCGGGACCCTCGCGGTCACGATGGTCCCCTGGGCGGACAATTCCTCCCAGATCCTGACCGCCTCCGCCGAGGACGTCTCCGTCCCGAAGAAGCCGGCCGCGCCCCAGGACCTGCTGCGCGACAAGCTCCTCGGCGAGCTCCAGCAGGGTGAGCAGCCGGGCACGGTGCTCACCCACCTCCAGCAGGAGGTGAACGGGCGGCCGTCGCTGGCGGAGCACTGCGTGAGCATCGCGCGGGCGCTGGGCCGGGCCGCGGTGGAGGCGTACGGGCCGACGAAGGCCCAGTCGTACGCGCGCCCCGTGTGCGACACCTCCTACGCGACCGGTGTCGCCTCGATGGGCTGACGTCCCGTCGCGCCTGCCCCGTCGGGGGCGGGGGCCGTCCCTACGCTGGCGGCCATGACCGAGACCGGCCCCGAACCACCCCAAACCACCGATGACGCGGCCGCGTTCCCGGCCCCTCCCACCCAGGCTGTCGTCCTGGCGGGCGGGCAGGGGACGCGGCTGCGGCCGTATACGGACGACCGGCCGAAGCCGATGGTGGAGATCCCGGGTACCGGACTGCCCATCATCGGCCACCAGTTGGTGTGGCTGGCGGCCGAGGGGGTGACCGATGTGGTGGTGTCGTGCGGGCACCTGGCGGAGGTGCTCCAGGAATGGCTGGCGACGGCCGTGCTGCCGCTGCGGGTGACGACGGTGGTGGAGGAGGAGCCGCTGGGGCGCGGCGGCGGGCTGAAGTTCGCGGCGCGCGGGCTGCCGCGGCCGGACGGGGCCTGGTACGCGACCAACGGGGACGTGTGGACGCGTTTCCCGCTGCGGGAGATGGCGGCGTTCCACGCGGAGCGCGAGGCGGTGGCGACGCTGGCGCTGGCGCGGCCGCGGATGCCGTGGGGGGTGGTGGAGACGAACGAGTTCGGGCAGGTGCTGGACTTCATCGAGGCCCCGCCGTCGCCCTATCCGATCAATGCCGGGGTGTACGTGTTCGCTCCCGGATTCGCCTCGCTGCTGCCGGACTTGGGGGACCACGAGCGGACGACGTTCCCGCGGCTGGCGCGGGAGCGGCGGCTGGCGGGCTTTCCGCTGCCGCAGGGGGCGTACTGGCGGGCGATCGACACGGCGAAGGACCTCACCGAGGCGGCGCGGGAGTTGGCGGCGCAGGGCGGCGTCTGAGCGGTTTCCGTGTTGCTACGTCGTCTCGTGCCGCCGGCGGCATGCGGAAGGGCCCGGTGCGCCGTACGCGCGCCGGGCCCTTCGGCCTGGGGGTGCCGGTCAGCCGAGGAGGCCGCCGACGAGGCCGGGCTTCTTGGCCGGGGCGTCCCCGCCGGAGCCGCTGCGGCTCCCGGAGGAGGTGGCCGGCGGCTGCTGCGGGCTGGACTGCTTCGGGGTGCTGCCGCGCGGGGTCTGGCCGCCGCTGCCGGACGTCTTGCCGGCGGTGGGCGCTCCGGAGCCGGTGGTGGAGCTGTTGCGGGTCGGGGCGCTGCTGCCGGGGCGGCCGGAGGTGGCGGCGGGCTGGGAGGGGGCCGCGGAGGGCGAGGCCTGCTTCGAGGGCTGCTGCTGCCTGCCGGGGGCGGTCTGCTTGGCGGGGGCCTGCGGGAGCGGGCTGCCGGGGAGGTAGTTGCTGGGGGCCTGGCCGGGGCCGGGGACGGTGACGACGGTGGAGGAGCGGACGGCTCCGCCGAGGAGGGAGCCGATGAGGAGGGTGAGTCCGCAGACGACGGTGGCCATGACGGCCCCGCGCCGCAGGACGCGGCGGCGCAGCCGCCAGATCTCGGAGCGGGGGCCGAGGGTGCGCCAGGCCTCGCCGGACAGGCGGGCGTCGAGGGAGTAGACGGGGGCGCCCGCGATGACCAGCGGGCTCCAGGCGGCGAGGTAGATGATGTCGGGGGCGTCGTAGGCGGGGACGGTCTTCCAGCTGACCGTCATGAGGAGGGCGGCGGAGAGCAGGGCGCCGATGCAGGCGGCGAAGCGCTGCCAGAGGCCGAAGACGGTGAGCACGCCGACGATGACCTGGAGGAAGGCGACGCTGAGGCCGGCCCCGACGGGGTGGGCGAGCGCGAAGTCGCGCAGGGGTTCGGCGAGGGCCCAGGGGTGCAGGGTCTGGAGCCAGGTGACCATGGAGCCGCGTTCGCCGCCGTCGAAGTAGACGGGGTCGCAGAGCTTGCCCATGCCGGCGTAGATGGAGATGAAGCCGAGGAAGACGCGCAGGGGGAGCAGGACGACGCCGAGGTTCATGCGGCGGCCGGGGTAATAGGAGGCCTGGCCGCGGGCGTCGGGGGCGGGGCGGCGGCTGTCGGGGCCGGTGTCGGGGCCCTGGTGGTCGCCGTCGTAGCGGCCGTACGGGGGGTAGGGCTCGCGCGGGAGGTCGCGCACGGCGGCGAGGGGACGGGTCTCGTCGGGGTCGCCGTAGGTGCGCTGGCCGATGACGGTGGGGCTGGCGAGGGTGTCCTCGCCCAGGTCGTGTGCCAGGTCGACCCGGGGGATGGTCTGGGTGGCGGCTCCGCCGTCGTAGTCGTCGTGGCCGCGGCCTGCTTCGCGTACCGCCTGGAGGAGTCCTCCCATGGCCGCGGCGTCGCCGGGGGCGGACTTGCCGCTCCAGACGACGGGTGCGCGGCGGCGGGCGGCTCCGGCGGTCGCGACGGCGGCGGCGCCGAGGAGGGGCGCGCGGCCGGGGGCTTTCGCGGGCTTGGAACGCGCGCTCGGGCTCGGTGCGAGCCGCACGCGGAAGCTGGCGTGGTTGACGATGACCTGTGCGGGGTCGCACGGCACCTTGACCATGCTCAGCGCGGGCTGGTCGTCGAACCCTGACGTTCTGGTGTCCACACTCATCTAACCGAGTGATGAGTGTTTAGGACACTGCCTTGACACGAGGGATCTGTCCGAGACCCGTCAAGATCAAGTCGCCCCGCCCGTGGAGGGCGGGGCGACACGCTCACGGGTCACGTCCCGTGGGCCAGGTGGATCAAGCGGCTGCCGCCGTCCGGGTCAGACGCGGCCGCGCTGGGCGCGCTTGCGGGCCGCCTCGTAGAGGACGACGCCCGCGGCGACACCGGCGTTGAGGGACTCGGCGCCACCCGGCATCGGGATGCGGACGAGGTAGTCGCAGTTCTCGCCGACGAGGCGGCCGAGGCCCTTGCCCTCGGAGCCGACGACGATGACGACCGGACCCCCGAGCGCGTCGAGGTCCTGGACCTCGTGGGTGCCCTCGGCGGCGAGGCCGACGACGGTGATGCCGGCCTTCTTGTAGTCCTGGAGGGCGCGGGTGAGGTTGGTGACGCGGGAGACCGGGGTGCGGGCGGCGGTGCCGGCGGAGGTCTTCCAGGCGCCGGCGGTCATGCCGGCGGCGCGGCGCTCGGGGATGACCACGCCGTGGCCGCCGAAGGCGGAGACGGAGCGGACGATCGCGCCGAGGTTGCGGGGGTCGGTGACGCCGTCGAGGGCGACGATGAGGGCGTCCTCGCCGTTGTCGTGGGCGGCGTCGAGGAGGTCCTCGGGGTGCGCGTACTCGTACGGCGGGACCTGGAGGACGAGGCCCTGGTGGTTGAGCCCGTTGGTCATGCGGTCCAGCTCGGGGCGCGGGGCTTCCATCAGGTTGATGTTGCCGCGCTCGCCGGCGAGCTTGAGGGCGTCGCGGACGCGCTCGTCGTTGTCGATGAACTGCTGCACGTAGAGGGTGGTGGCGGGCACGCCGTCGCGCAGCGCCTCGAAGACCGGGTTGCGGCCGACGACCATCTCGCTGGTGCCCTTGGGGCCGCCGCGGCGGGGCGCGGGGCGGCGCTTGGCGGCCTGGCGGGCCATGGCGTTGGCGATGCGGTTCGCCTTGTGCTTCTTGCGGTCCTCGGCCTTGGGCGTGGGGCCCTTGCCCTCGAGGCCCTTGCGCCGCTGGCCACCGCTGCCGACCGTGGCGCCCTTCTTGTTGGACGTGCGGCGGTTCCTGCGCTGGCTGTTCCCGGCCATGACCTCTACCTGTTTTCGTTCGTGCTGCGATATGTACGTATGAAGAGTGTGCCGCCCGGAAGCCCGGGCGGCACAACACGGCTGGTCCGGGTGGGTCCGGATCAGCGGGCGCCGAGGGTCCAGCGCGGGCCGCTGGGGCTGTCCTCGATGACCAAGCCGGACTGGTTCAGCTGGTCGCGGATGGCGTCGGCGGTCGCCCAGTCCTTGCGGGCGCGGGCGGACTCGCGCTGCTCCAGGACGAGGCGTACGAGGGTGTCGACCGCGCCGTGGAGGTCCTCGCCGCGGTCGGCCTCACCGGCCCAGTGCGGGTCGAGCGGGTCCAGGCCGAGGACGCCGAGCATCGCGCGGACCTCGGACAGCCGGGCGATGGCCTCGTCCTTGTCGTCCGCGGCGAGCGCGCTGTTGCCCTGGCGGACGGTGGTGTGGACGATGGCCAGTGCCTGCGGGACGCCCAGGTCGTCGTCCATCGCCTCGGCGAAGGCCGGCGGGACCTCGGCGGCGGCCTCGACGGGACCGCCCGCCTTCTCGATGACGCGCTGGTAGAAGCCCTCGATGCGGGCGAAGGCGGACTCCGCCTCGCGCAGCGCCTCCTCGCTGTACTCGATCATCGACCGGTAGTGCGGGGTGCCGAGGTAGTAGCGCAGGACGATCGGACGCCACTGCTTGACCATCTCGGAGACCAGCACCGAGTTGCCGAGCGACTTCGACATCTTCTCGCCCGACATGGTGACCCAGGCGTTGTGCACCCAGTAGTTCGCGAACGCGTCACCGAAGGCCTTGGCCTGGGCGATCTCGTTCTCGTGGTGCGGGAAGATCAGGTCGAGCCCGCCGCCGTGGATGTCGAAGGCCTCGCCCAGGTACTTGTGCGCCATCGCGGAGCACTCCAGGTGCCAGCCGGGACGGCCGCGGCCCCACGGGGTCTCCCAGGAGGGCTCGCCGGGCTTGACGGACTTCCACATGGCGAAGTCGCGGGGGTCGCGCTTGCCGGTCTCGCCGGTGGACTCCGGCTGGCGGATGTTGTCGAGCTCCTGGCGGGAGAGCGAGAGGTAGCCCGGGAAGGACTTCACGTCGAAGTAGACGTTGCCCTCGGACTCGTACGCGTGACCGCGCTCGATGAGCCCGCGCATCATCTCGACCATCTCGGTGACGTGCCCGGTCGCGCGCGGCTCGTACGTGGGCGGCAGGCAGCCGAGGGCGGTGTAGCCGTCGTTGAACGCGCGCTCGTTGTCGTAGCCGATGGACCACCAGGGGCGGCGCTGCTCGGCCGACTTCGCGATGATCTTGTCGTCGATGTCCGTCACGTTGCGGATGAACGTGACGTCGTAGCCGCGGTACGTGAACCAGCGGCGCATCATGTCGAAGTTGAGGCCCGAGCGGATGTGCCCGATGTGGGGGGCGGCCTGCACGGTCGCGCCACACAGGTAGATCGAGACGCAGCTCTGTTCGAGCGGGACGAAGTCGCGGATCTGCCGGGCGCTGGTGTCGTACAGGCGAATAGTCACGGCATCCAGGGTAGTGCGCCCACGGCAGTGCCCAGCGACCGTTTGAGGCCGCCCGTACGGTTTGTTGCCGAAGAGGTGACATCCGTGGCGGGCGGCCCGTGGCCGTACGTCGTGCTCAGGCCCGGTTCGTCCGGTAGACGAGGGCGGTCGCGATGGCGGCCAGGCCTTCGGCGCGGCCGGTGAGGCCGAGTCCGTCGGTGGTGGTGCCGGAGACGGAGACGGGGGCGCCCGCCGCCGCCGCGAGCGCCTTCTGCGCTTCCTCGCGCCGCTTGCCGATCTTCGGGCGCACGCCGATCACCTGGATCGCGATGTTGCCGATCTCGAAGCCCTCGGCGCGGACGATCCGGGCGGCCTCCGCCAGGAGGGTGACCCCGGCGGCGCCGGACCACTCGGGGCGGGAGGTGCCGAAGTGCGCGCCGAGGTCGCCGACGCCGGCGGCGGAGAAGAGGGCGTCGCAGGCGGCGTGGGCGGCGACGTCGCCGTCGGAGTGGCCGGCAAGGCCGTCCTCGCCCTCCCACAGCAGGCCGGCGCACCACAGCTCGCGGCCCGTCTCGAAGGCGTGCACGTCGGTGCCGATCCCGACGAGCGGGATCAGGGGCAGGTCAGTAGACATCGGTGGCCCTCCTGCGGGCGAGTACGGCCTCGGCGAGGACCAGGTCGAGCGGACGGGTGACCTTGAACGCCTCCTCGTGACCGGGGACGGTCACCACGGTGACCCCGGTGCGCTCCACCATGCCCGCGTCGTCGGTGGCGCCCTCGCCGCTGACGGCGATGGCCTCGTGCGCGCGCAGCAGGGTGGCGAGGTCGAAGCCCTGCGGGGTCTGCACGGCACGCAGCCGGGCCCGCTCGGGCGTGGCGACGACCGGCTCGGGCTCGCCGGGCGCGCCGGGCTCGACCTCCTTGACCGTGTCGGCCAGGGGCAGTGCGGGGACCACGGCGGGGGCTCCGGCGCGGACGGCCTCGACGACGGAGTCCACGGTGTCGACGGGGACCAGCGGCCGGGCCGCGTCGTGGATCAGCACGGAGGTGATGTCGGCGGGGAGGGCGGCCAGGCCGGCGCGCACCGACTCCTGGCGGGTGTCGCCGCCGGGGACGACCAGGATCTCGGTGCTCCCGGGCAGGGCGTGCTCGTCGAGGAGGTTGCGCACCTCGGGGGCGCCGTCCGGCGGGGCGACGACCACGACCAGGGCGACCGCGCGGGAGCGGGCCATGGCGCGAACGGCGTGGATCAGCATCGGGGTCCCGCCGAGGGCCCGCAGGGCCTTGGGGGCGCCGGGGCCGAGGCGTACCCCGCGGCCGGCGGCCGGGATCACCGCCGCCGTGCGGTGGGGGCGGGATTCGTCAGACATCAGTAGCTCCGAGCCAGGTTTGTGACTTCGGCCGACATGGGTATGGCCTTGGGCGTACCCCGGCTCCGGCCGGGGGCGGTGCCGGGTGCGACGCCCTCGCCCCTTCCGTGACGACCGGTCGAGCCGGCTGCCCGGACCCGGCACGCCAGTACCGGGACCGTGCGGGTGTGCACACGCAGGGTACGGCGGGATGAGCGCAGGGTACGGCCGTCAGGGTACGGGCGTGCGACCCGGGGCCGGCCGGGCGGCCGGGGACCGGGTGAGGTGCCAGGCCGTGCGGGTGCGGCGGTGCGGGCCGGTGCCGCGCGGGCGGGTGTGTGCGGGCGGGTGTGATGCAGGTGCCCGGACGCGGACATGCCGCAGCGCCCGGCAACAGCCCCCTCGAAACCGAGAGGGCGGGTCATCGGGCACCGCGGCACACTGTGGCCGGTTCGTGCGTCAGGACGCAAGAACCTCGTCGAGGAGGGCCTCGGCCTTGTCCTCGTTGGTGTTCTCGGCGAGCGCGAGCTCGCTCACCAGGATCTGACGCGCCTTCGCGAGCATGCGCTTCTCTCCTGCGGAGAGACCGCGCTCGCGCTCACGACGCCAGAGGTCGCGCACTACTTCGGCGACCTTGATGACATCGCCAGAAGCGAGCTTCTCCAGATTCGCCTTGTAACGACGGGACCAGTTCGTGGGCTCTTCTGCGTACGGTGCGCGGAGCACCTCGAAGACCCGGTCCAGCCCGTCCTGGCCGACTACGTCGCGAACGCCGACGAACTCCGCATTGTCCGCAGGCACACGAACCGTCAGGTCGCCCTGGGCGACCTTGAGCACCAAGTAGGTCTTGTCCACGCCTTTGATCTGGCGAGTTTCGATGGCCTCGATCAGCGCGGCCCCGTGATGGGGATAGACCACGGTGTCGCCAACCTTGAACGTCATGTGACAGGTACCCCTTCCGTGGCTATCCAGGGTAACACGAGAACTGACTGTTATGAATGGCGTTTTCGCAGGTCAGGGCACATCTCGGGGCTTGACAACAGCGACACGAACGTGCTGCGAAAGGGTTCCGGAGGGGGGTATTCGCAGGTCGGAGGCGCTGTGCGGACCGGGCGAAACGACCACGTTACACCTGGCGGCCCCGGCCACGAGTGTGACGTACGTCCCGTTTTGCCGGGTTCCCCGACGCGAAACGGAAGTACTCCGTTCGACTGGCGGCCACCCGTACGCAGCGGGTTCAGGCCCAATCTGCAATTGATCACGCCGCCGCGTTCGAGGGAATCCCGGAATTGATCACGGAGCGGCCCGGGACGGGATAGTGGAATGCAAGATCGCGGGACCGGCGCAGCACGGTGCGCGCCCTGCGGAGGGTCGGGTGCGGGGGCGGGGCGGCGGCTCGGTAACCTAAGCGCGCTGACACACCCTTAGGGCGGCTTTACCTCGGCCACCCTGAGTCTGTACCCGTCCCGTCCGTACGTCCAAGGAGTTGCCGCCGCCGTGAGCCGCAGCCTTCGACGCGGCGCTCTCGCCGCTACCGCCGTCGTGTTCTCCCTTGCATCGCTCGCAGCGTGCGGTGCGGGCAACGACGCGCAGACTCTCGAGATCAAGCCGGACAACGCCGCTGTCACCAAGGGCGACATCAAGATCCAGAACGCGCTGGTGATCACCAAGGGCGAGAAGGACAAGAAGGGTCCGGCCGCCCTCTCGGCGACCGTCTTCAACTCCGGCACCAAGGCCCAGACCCTGGACGGGATCACCCTGAAGGGTGGCAAGTCCAAGGTGGTCCTGAAGCCCGCCGAGGGCTCCGGCAAGGTCATCGTGCCCGCCGGCGGCTCCGTGGTGCTGGGCGGCAAGGGCAACGCCTCCGCCGTCATCGAGGGCGGCCGCGAGGCCGTCCAGAACGGCAACGTGCAGGACGTCGTCTTCCAGCTGAGCAACACGGGCGACGTGGAGCTGGGCGCCTTCGTCGTCCCGGCCGCCGGCATGTACGCGGGCTACGGGCCGACGGAGGCCCCGGCGGCCGCCCCCGCCCCCGCCCCGTCCACCAGCCCCTCCGGCTCCCCCTCCCCGGCCGCGTCGGGCTCCCCCGCCGCGTCGGGCTCTCCGTCCGCCGGCACCAGCCCGTCGGGCGCCGCGTCGGCGTCGCCGTCGCGCAGCGCGGGCCACTGAGCGCAGCAGCAGTAAAGGGGAGGGCCCCAGCCGCGGTACGGCTGGGGCCCTCCCCCTTTTTCTCCGGGAACGCCGCAGGGCGCCCGACGGCCTACGGCCTACGGCTCGAACTTGTAGCCCAGGCCGCGGACGGTGACCAGGTAGCGCGGCGCGCCCGGGTCGGGCTCGATCTTGGCGCGGAGGCGCTTGACGTGGACGTCCAGGGTCTTGGTGTCGCCGACGTAGTCCGCGCCCCAGACCCGGTCGATCAGCTGCATGCGGGTCAGCACGCGGCCCGCGTTGCGCAGGAGCATCTCCAGCAGGTCGAACTCCTTCAGCGGGAGGTCGACCTTGGCCCCGGCGACGGTGACCACGTGCCGGTCCACGTCCATGCGTACGGGCCCGGCCTCCAGGGCCGCCGGGGTGACCTCCTCCGGCTCTCCGCGGCGGCGCAGGACCGCGCGGATGCGGGCGACCAGCTCCCGGGAGGAGAAGGGCTTGGTGACGTAGTCGTCGGCTCCTATCTCCAGCCCGACGACCTTGTCGATCTCGCTGTCCTTGGCCGTCACCATGATCACGGGGACGTTGGAGCGCCCGCGCAGCTGCCGGCAGACCTCGGTGCCCGGCAGGCCGGGCAGCATCAGGTCGAGGAGGACGAGGTCGGCGCCGTTGCGCTCGAACTCGTCGAGCCCGTCGGGCCCCGTCGCGGCGATGGCGACCTCGAAGCCTTCCTTGCGGAGCATGTAGGACAGGGCGTCGCTGAAGGATTCCTCATCCTCGACGACGAGCACTCGGGTCACGGAAGGACCTCCGGGGCAGGGATGACAGGTTCTGGGTCAAGCTGGGGTCGGGCGGGATCGGGGGCGGTCGCCGGGGCCGGCGCGGCCGCCTCGGGGAGTCGCAGGGTGAACGTGGAGCCCTGGCCCTCGGAGCTCCACACCGACACCTCCCCGCCGTGCGAGGCCGCCACGTGCTTCACGATCGCGAGGCCCAGACCGGTTCCGCCCGTGGCGCGGGAGCGGGCCGGGTCGACGCGGTAGAAGCGCTCGAAGACGCGCTCGCGGTCCTTCTCCGGGATGCCTATGCCCTGGTCGGTCACGGCTATCTCGATCAAGTCTCCGCCCGGCGCCGTCACCCTGCGCGCGGCGATGCCGACGCGGGTGCGGGCGGGGCTGTAGTTCACGGCGTTCTCCACCAGGTTCCCGAGGGCCGCGGCCAGCTGCCCCCGGTGTCCCCATACCCGCAGGTCGGCGGTGCCGCCGGCGGCCATGGTGATCTGCTTGGAGGTGGCCGTGTGCCGGCAGCGGTCGATGGCCTCCGCCACGAGCGTGTCCACCCGTACGGGCTCGGCGTCCTCCAGTGCCTCGTCGTTCTGCACTCGGGAGAGGTCGATGAGCTCCTGCACGAGGTTGATCAGACGGGTGGACTCGATCTGCATGCGGCCCGCGAAACGGGTGACCGCCTCGGGGTCGTCGGACGCGTCCATGACCGCCTCGGAGAGCAGCGAGATCGCGCCGACCGGGGTCTTCAGCTCGTGCGACACGTTCGCGACGAAGTCACGGCGCACCGCCTCGATGCGGCGGGCCTCGGTCAGGTCCTCGACCAGCAGCAGCACCAGGCGCGAGCCCAGCGGGGCGACGCGGGCGGAGACCGCGAGGGCCTCGCCGCGGCCGGTGCCGCGCCGGGGCAGGTCGAGCTCGATCTGGCGTATCTCGCCGTCCCGGCGGGTGTCGCGGGCCATGTGGAGCATGGGCTCCACCGCCAGCTTCCCGCCGCGGACCAGCCCGAGCGCGTAGGCGGCCGAGCTGGCCTTGACCACCGCGTCGCCCTCGTCGAGGACGACGGCGGAGGAGCGGAGCACGGAGAGGACGGTGTCCACTCCGGGCGGCAGCACCGCGTTGATGTCGGGGCGCATGGAGCTCCGGGTGGGGCGGGCCTGGTCGCGCTCGCTCCAGCGGAACGCCAGCATGGCGATCACACCGGTACAGAGACCGGCGATCGCGGCAGCTGCGGCGACCGCCGCGTTCACGTCCATGGATCCAGGTTAAGCAGGCGCGCGGACACTTCCACAGCCGTTCGGGTGGCACCTCGAACAGTCGTCGCCCAGAGTTCACCCTGACGACGGGGTTGATTCATTTGTGATGCCGGAGTCGGACGCGTTGGCGACCGAACGTGTAAACGTGGGGCCGAGAGCCCCGCACGAGCAGCACCGAGCAGACAAGCAGCAGCGAGCAGTAGGCAAGCAGGCCGGAGAGGGACACCATGCGCGACGCGTACCACGAGGAACTGGACTCGATCGGAGAGAGCCTGGTCGAGATGGCCCGGCTCGTCGGTTCCGCGATCGGCCGGGCCACGACCTCCATGCTGGACGCCGACCTGAAGCTCGCGGAGAGCGTCATCGCCGCGGACCAGAAGGTCGACGACCTCCAGCACGACCTGGAGGCGCGCGCCATCGCCCTGCTGGCCCGGCAGCAGCCGGTCGCCACCGACCTGCGCATCGTCGTCACCTCGCTGCGCATGAGCGCCGACCTGGAGCGCTCCGGCGACCTGGCGCAGCACGTGGCGAAGCTGGCCCGGCTGCGCTTCCCGGACACGGCGGTCCCGCGCGACCTGCACGCGACGATCCTGGAGATGGGTCAGCTGGCGCAGCGCCTGATGGCGAAGGCGGCCGAGGTCATCATCACCAAGGACGTGGACCTGGCGCTCCAGCTGGAGCAGGACGACGACGAGATGGACCAGCTGCACCGCACGCTGTTCCAGCACCTGATGGACGACCGCTGGAAGCACGGCATCGAGACGGCCGTCGACGTGACGCTGCTGGGCCGCTACTACGAGCGTTTCGCGGACCACGCGGTGTCGGTGGCCAAGCGCGTGGTGTACCTGGTGACGGGCGAGCACGCGGACGAGCTGCAGCAGCCGACGCAGGTCGAGGGCGTCTGAGCCGCTTCGCGCGGCACTCCGCGCGGCACGCCCCAATGCGCCGTTGACGCGCCGGGGTGGCTGGGCATGAATGAGGCGAAGGCACCACGACTTCCCGTACGCCGCCTGCGAGGAGGCACCATGCCCGATACCCCTGTCCCCATCACCCCGGAACAGGAGCAGCCGCCCCGTCCGGAGCCGCTGCGCCTCCCGCTGCTCGCGGCCTGCGGCTGCGGCTCGGGCTGCGGCTGCGGCTGCCAGTCCGGCGCCCCGTGCCAGTGCGGCGGCTGACGGACCGCACCGCCGTCCGCTCAGCCCGCAGGGCCCCGTCCGACAAGGCCGGACGGGGCCCTGCGCGCACGGCCCGGCCCGTGAGCCGGCCCGTGGCCGGTGTCCCCGTCAGGCGCCCGGATCCCGGGGCCCGACACCCGCGGCCGCCCGCGCGGTACGTCGCCCCGAGGCCGGGCCCGGCTCCTCCTGGAACGCCTTGACCAGGTCGTTGATGAAGTGACGCGTCTCCTCGGGGTTGAGGGCCTGCGCCTGGAGGTGGGCGTACGTGACGTAGTACGGGTGGCGGTCGGTGTACTTCTCCAGGTAGAGATCGCTGGTGAACCGCTCCAGGTAGACGACTCCCGCCTCGGCGTCGGCAAACCCGAGGATGGAGAACTGCCCCAGGAGGCCGGCATGGGCTCCGGCGGCGTGCGGCAGGACCTGCACGGTGATGTGCGGCTGGGCGCCGAGGGTGTTGAGGTGCTCCAGCTGCTCGCGCACGACCTCGCGGCCGCCGACCTCGCGGCGCAGCGCGGATTCGTCCAGGATCGCCCATAACCGGAAGGGGCGGGCCGGGTGGTGCGCCCGGTGCTGGCGGCGCAGCCGCACCTCCAGGCTGACGGCGGCCTGCTCCGGGGTGATGTGAGGGACCGTTTCGTTGATGAGCGCGGCGGCGTACGCGGGGGTCTGCAGCAGACCGGGAACGACCAGTGGCTCGTAGGTGTGGATGGAGGCGGCCCCCGTCTCCAGCCCGATGTAGACGCCGTAGGGGACGTCGCCGCAGGAGACCCACCAGCCCTGGCGGCCCGACTCCTTCGCCATCCGCATCATCGAGTCGACGACGTCCTGGTCGGTGACCCTGTAGAGCCGGCACAGGTCGCGCACGTCCCGCGGGTTGATGGGACGACGGCCGGTCTCGATGAGGCTGATCTTGGACTGCGACACCAGCAGATGCCCCGCCGCCTGCGTGGACGTCATGCCCGCGGCCTTGCGCAGTTGCCGGAGCTCCGCGCCCAGTCGGCGCCTTCTGACCGTGGGTTGTCCGTTCACCGCCATGGGCGGTCTACCTCCAGCTCCAGACGCGCAGGCACTCATCCCACGGCCGACACCGACGCAACGCATTGTGCATACGCGGCCGAACAGGCCGTGCATCCGCGTGGCGAGCACCACCTGTTCGGCCCAACGCGCCGCCGTGCGCCCGGTCACAGACCGCCGGTGATCCACCGTCGAAGGGCCGCGTGGGTGGTGTCGTCCACCGTGGAGAGGACGGCGATGGCGTGCGGGTCGTCGGTGTGGGGGCGGACGCCCGCACTGGTCAGCCACGTGTGGAGGTCGAGCCGCCGGCGGTCGGCGGAGTCGGGGGTGGCGTCCGCGCCCGGCCGGCGGGCCGGTGCGGGAGGGGGCCCGGGTGCCGGTGAGGGGCCGGGCCACGCATCCACGGGCGCCCCGGCCTCCGCATCGTCGTCGTACGGGTGGCTCCGTAAGCCGGGGAACCGGTAGGGGTCGGTCAGCCACTCGTTCATGCGGGGCTCTCCGAACCGGTCACCGGCCGGACGCCCCCGCCCGCGGTACGGGGTTCACAGCTGCTCGCCTCCCAGGGCGTGGGCGCCCGCGGCGATGACCTCGGCGAGCTGGTTGGCGAGGGCGACGCTGCACCCCCCGAGCCGGACGAAGCCCCGGCAGCCTACGGGTCCGTCGTTGTACAGCGAGGGCAGGGTCAGACCGGCGAGCGCGAGGGCGGCCTGGAGGTTGGTGACGGCTTCCTCACCGGCCTGGTACGCGGCGTCCTGGCGCCGCTTGTACCGGAGGCGCTCGGCGTGGGTGAGCTCGTAGGGCATGCTGTCGTCCTCTCTCTCTGGGGGAAGGGGCGCAGGGGCGGGATGCTCGTAGGACTGAGACCGTCCGCAGCCCGTGACCTATGGGTTTCGATCTTCGTTCCTGTGATGCACGTGTTCGTTGAAGTCTGGAAGGCTTGAGGTGCCCGAGAAGTTAGCGACCCCCGACCGCATCGCGTCGAGCGCCGACGACGGCCTGCTCCGCGGTGCGGTCGTGGCCACCCCGGCACGCCTCGGGCGCCCGGCCCCCCTCCGGCCGGGGCTCGCGGCCTTCATGATCCGTAGCGGAGCCGGTATCCGGCGGGGGCACGGACGGAGTCCGTCCGGTCCCGCACGGGGTATTCGGGGAGCACGCCGCCAGGGCTGCCCGCCGGCGTCGGCGGCCGGAGCGGTGCGGGCCGGCGGCGGCCGCGGTGCCGCGGAGCGGGTTGCCGGGGCGGGCGCGTCAGCGTGATCTGCCGGACGAGTTGCTGGAAGCAGGCCAGCGCGGCGATGGGGGGCAGGGTGGCCGCCGCCTGCGCGGCGAACGTGCGCGGTGCCTGCGCCAGGCAGAGCAGTGTGGCCAGGGTGGAGAACAGCAGGACGATCGACCAGGAATGCACGGCCCGGCGCTGGTGCAGGGCGGCCCGCAGGATGGACAGGGAGGCGACCATCCAGGGTCCGTAGATCAGCAGCGGCCACCAGCTGGAGACACCGTGCGCGGTGCCCGGCCCGGCGCTGTGGCGCAGGGCTTCGCAGATGGCCAGGCCGCTGAACATGCTGACGACGGCGGCGATGACGGCCACGAGCACCGCGGTGCACAGGCTGCCGGTGTGCAGCAGGGTCATCACAGACGTCTTCACCGCGCCGCCCCTCCGGTGCCCGGCCGGGGCCGGCGCCCGGAGCCGGTGCCCGCCGCCCGCCGGGATCCCCCCGTCGTCCAGTCCGGGGACGAAGCCGGGTCCCGGGCCCGGCCCGGGACCGGGCGCGAAGCCGGAGGCGAGACCGGGCCCGAGGCCTGACTCGAGGCCTGACGCGAGGCCGATGCCGCTGACCGTCTCGCCGGCGGTGTCGTCGTAGGCGGCGCGGTCGACCGGCTCCGCCGGACCCGGCGGCATGGCGTCCCGGCAGAGATGGGCCAGTTCCTCCGACGGATCCCACGAGGCGCCCGCCCCGGCCGGCCCGAAGAGCGGCCGCCCGACGTAGGCGGCGTGCTGCTCCTGGTCCGGCCCCGGCCAGTACACCGGCGGCTCCGGTCGAGGAGCGTAGTGGCCGTACCGCTCATACACGGGGCGTCCGCCCCGGACGTTCCCCGGCCGGCGCCGTCAGCGGTGCGGCCTCCTGGTTCACCTGGGACCTGCGGTGGAACTCGGTCTGGATCCTGCCTACCGCGACCAGGAAGTCCTCGAAGATCGAGGACGAGTAGTGGAGGCCGACCTCCAGCTCCTCATGCCGAAGGGTCGCGCCCTTCTCCGGGGCCGGGTCCTGCGAGACAGGCGTGTACGTCCATTTCCCGACCCTCGCGGCCCGGATCCGACCGTCGCGCACGCCGTCGTCCGCGCTCAGCGGGGACATTGCCGCGTGGTTTGCTGTTGTCATAGTCCACCCAACGCTCCGGGTACCGGGGAGGGTGTGCGCCATCCAGGTGAGGGTGGCCGAAACAGAGCAAGGTTGACCGGTGTCTTTTGTCGGTTCTGCGCTCTCCGGCGGCGCGTGGCGGCAAACGGCTGACAGCACGCAACCCGGCATATGCCCCCACGTTATGACGATGTCGCCGGGGGCGCCGGAGCCCCCTCCCCGATCACCTGCACCGGAGAGGACCCGCAGTGACAGACACCCTCCTGTGGTTCGCGCTGATCTGCTCCGCACTGGGCACGGGCGTCACCGCCCTGACCACGTCGGGCATTGGCCGCATGCACCCCCTGGACGTCCGTGAACTACGGCGCCACGAACACTTCGGAGACGTCCTGTCCCGCCACGTGGCAGCGACGAGACCCCTCCCACCGCCACCCCCGCCCCACGCCCCCGACGCCACCCCCCGCTGACGGAAAGGCCCCCCACCCGCCGGAAGACCAGCAGGTGGGGGGCGGTTTCGTCGCGCTTTCGGGCTACTTCTTGCCCTGGTTGTTGCTCCGACCTGGGGCGCTACCGTCACACCGCCCCTGACCTGCGGTCGAGCGGTCAGGGCTTGTCCCCCTGGTCGAGCTTGGCCACCGTTCCACAGCCCACGGACGGCCCAGCCCAGCGGTTCCCGGCTCTGGTTCGACTCAACAAAGTCGATGCAACTCGCCCCGCAATAGGGGACCTTGATTGAGTGAGAGATATAGATCGGGCGCCAGCAGCACATGTCGAGAGCCTGTACCGCGCCGTCGGTAGGTTGGCGGTTGAGAGCGCCGAACTGGAGTCCCGGCTTCGCCACACCTTGAGCTGGCTTGCTGGCGACGACGACGCCGGCTGGATCGTCTTCGAGGGGCAGTCGGTTGACTGGCTGATCTCCAACGGCCGAGCAGTCCTCGGTCAGCACGCGGCGATGAAACGGTGGCCGGCCGAACAGAATGAGCGGCTTCTGCACCTTCTGCCGGAGATCCAGGAGGTCAACCGCACTCGCAACTTCATTGTCCATGGGCTATGGGCTGCGGAGTGCTTCCTGGATGAGGACTGCGAACAGCGCCCCCAGCACTCGCCACTCGATGATCGCCTGTTCCATGTCGTTCGAAGCCGATACCGGAAGGGATACCAGGAGCGAGAGGTTGCAGTGAGTGACATCGATGAGCTTGCTGACCGCATGGTGTCACTAGCAGCAAGTCTGGACGAAGCGGTGAAGGCCGCTCGGGACGCATGGCTCGGCAAGTCTGAAATCGATGTGTGAGGCGGTGGGGGCGGAATCTGTCACAGATCGGCTCCCGCTGGCCTGTGCCCAGCACTGGCCCCAACTCCCATCCCGTCTGCCGTCGACCCCCACGCATGTGGCGCTCGGCTTGTCCTGGGGCGACGGCAGACGGGATGGGAGTTCCCCAGCCTCAGCCACATACGGCCGGCACTCGCGCGCGGCGCCCCCGCCATCTCGGAGCCTGAGCGCCCCGTGGTGCAGGCTGAGCTGCCGGAGCGGTACCGCGCGCTGGTGGATCTGGGCGCCGGATGCGGACTGCGGCAGGGCGAAATCCTGCGCATCGACGTGGACGCGATCGACTTCGACACGGACACGCTCCACGTCGTCCAGCAGCTGAAGCTGAGCCGGAGCAAGGCCGTGTCCGCTTCCCCGAAGGGCGGGAAGCTCCGGGACGTCCCGCTGCCGGGTCCGGTGGCCGATGCGCTGCGCGCACATGCAGCGGTGCCCGCCCGTCGCCATCACCCTGCCCTGGGGCGTGACCGGCGGACCGCTGGTGACGAAGCGGCTCGTCTTCACGGCGCCGATGGGCGGGCACGTGTGGCGGGGGATGTTCAACACCGACCAGTGGAAGCCCGCCCTTGCGGCCGCTGGGGTGATCTCCGAACGGGCGGAGGGGCAGGAGACGTACGCCGCCGCCCGGGAGCACGGGATGCACGCGTTGCGGCATTTCCACGCATCGGTGCTGCTGGACGCGGGAGAGAACGTGAAGGCGCTCGCCGAGCACCTCGGCCACTCCGACGCGGGCCTGACACTGCGGGTATACGCCCACCTCATGCCCAGCAGCCAGGAGCGGACTCGGAGCGCCGTAGCAAAGCTGTACAACCACTCATCCAGAACGGATTAAATCACCCTCACCGAGCACCGTCAGTAAACAACAATACCGCCCATGCATCACTCGCATAAAACCGCAGACCACTGGCTCGCATGCACTTTTGCGCGCAGAAATGCAAAATTGTAAGAACGGGCGTTCGATGACTAGACAGGAGAGTATCAGCAGGTCAGGGGCATGAAGCACCCTTCCAACACTTAGAAAAATACTAGATTCACCCAGCGAAAGCCCTCTACCTGGGAATTTTGCGACCCAAGAGAAAGGTCTGTAAAGTCGCCAGCGCACAAAAAGAGAGCCGCCCCGGCCAGGGCGGCTCTCGCTTCCATACGTGCCTGCATGAACTCTTGTCTTGGACCTACGAGCACATCTGGAGCCTTCATGGTGCCACGCCCAGGTTTGACCATCGACATTTCATTACGCGAACTACCGTTCCTCGCCATCAGCACCGGGGCTGCCGCCCTCCCGGCCTGGACCGACGTCCCGCCGGCCGCCGCGCTGCCCGTAGCCATCCTGGTCGCAGCGCAGATCCGCGTCCGACGGCACGCCCGGCGCGCCTGACGGCCCACAGACGGCCCCAGGGCAACGAGAAGCCCCCCACCCGCCGGGAAACGGCAGGTGGGGGGCTGTTTCGTGCCTGAGTACTACTTCTTGCCCTGGTTCTTGACGGCTTCGATGGCGGCCGCTGCGGCCGTCGGGTCGAGGTAGGTGCCGCCCGGGTTGAGGGGCTTGAAGTCGGCGTCGAGCTCGTAGGAGAGCGGGATGCCGGTGGGGATGTTCAGGCCCGCGATGTCGGCGTCGGAGATGCCGTCCAGGTGCTTGACCAGGGCGCGGAGGCTGTTGCCGTGGGCGGCGACCAGGACGGTGCGACCGTCGAGGAGGTCCGGGACGATGGCGTCGTACCAGTACGGCAGCATGCGGACGACGACGTCCTTGAGGCACTCCGTGCGCGGGCGCAGCTCCGGCGGGATGGAGGCGTAGCGCGGGTCCTCGGACTGGGAGAACTCGGTGCCGTCCGCGAGCGGCGGCGGCGGGGTGTCGTAGGAGCGGCGCCACAGCATGAACTGCTCCTCGCCGAACTCGGCGAGGGTCTGGGCCTTGTCCTTGCCCTGGAGGGCGCCGTAGTGGCGCTCGTTCAGGCGCCACGAGCGGTGCACGGGGATCCAGTGGCGGTCGGCGGCCTCCAGCGCGAGCTGGGAGGTGCGGATCGCGCGCTTCTGGAGCGAGGTGTGCACGACATCGGGGAGCAGGCCGGCGTCCTTGAGCAGCTCACCGCCGCGGACCGCCTCCTTCTCGCCCTTCTCGTTGAGGTTGACGTCCACCCAGCCGGTGAACAGGTTCTTCGCGTTCCATTCGCTCTCGCCGTGGCGGAGGAGGATCAGCTTGTACGGTGCGTCGGCCATGCGTACGAGCCTAGTGGACGCCGCAGGACGCCTGCGCTCCCCCCGATTGACGGACGGCGTCAATCCAGTGGACGGCGGCGGCCCCCGTTCGTAACGTGCCACGAGACCGATCGGTGCTTACGTCTTCGGGGGAATCCGTATGTCCGCTGCCAGTTTGAGACGGGCTGCCCGGGAGAGCGTGTCGGGGCTGCCGCGCGCCTTCTGGTGGCTGTGGGCCAGCACGCTGGTGAACCGGCTCGGGGCTTTCGTCGCCACGTTCATGACCTTGTACCTGACCCTGGACCGGGGCTATTCGGCCTCCTTCGCGGGACTCGTGGTCGCCCTGCACGGTCTGGGCGGGGTGGTGTCCTCGCTGGTGGCGGGCGTGATGACGGACCGGCTGGGCCGGCGTCCCACGATGCTGGCGGCGAACGTGTCGACGGCGCTGTCGGTGGCGCTGCTGGGCTTCATGGAGCACCCGGCGGCCATCGCGGCGGTGGCGGGCCTGGTGGGCATGGCGTCGAACGCCTCGCGCCCGGCGGTCTCCGCGATGATGGCGGACATCGTCCCGCCCGAGGACCGGGTGCGGGCCTTCGCGCTGAACTACTGGGCGATCAACCTGGGCTTCGGGATCAGCTCGGTGGTGGCGGGCGTGGTGGCCGAGTACAGCTACCTGGCCGGCTTCCTGGGTGAGGCCGCGCTGACGCTGCTGTGCGCGGTGCTGGTGTTCGCGAAGCTGCCGGAGTCGCGTCCGGTGAAGGAGGAGGCGGAGAAGGGGACGGAGCCGGAGACCGGGCTGGGGACCGTGCTGCGGGACGGGCGGTTCATGGCGGTGGTCGGGCTGTCGTTCCTGATCTCGCTGATCTTCACGCAGGGTTCGGTGGGCCTGCCGGTGGCGATGGGCCAGGCGGGGTTCTCGCCGGGGGACTACGGGCTGGTCGTGGCGGCGAACGGGCTGCTGATCGTGATCCTCCAGATCCCGGTGACGCGCTTCATCGAGCACCGCGACCCGAGCCGGCTGCTGGTGATCTCGGCGCTGCTGGCGGGGTACGGGTTCGCGATGACGGCCTTCGCGGGGTCGCTGTGGGCGTACGCGCTGACGGTGTGCGTGTGGACGCTGGCGGAGATCGTGAACTCGCCGACGCAGATGGGGCTGGTGGTGCGGCTGTCGCCGGTGCACGGGCGGGGGCGGTACCAGGGGATGTACACGATGTCCTGGGCGGTGGCGGCGCTGGTGGCTCCGCTGATGGCCGGGTTCGTGATCGACCGGTACGGGGCGGGGTGGCTGTGGGCGGCCACGGGGGTCCTGGGGACGGTGGCGGCGGCGGGGTACTGGCTGCTGATGCGGGGGCTCCCGGCGGGGGCCGTGGCCGCCTCCGGGAGGGGTACGGCGGTGGCGGAGCCGGCCCCGCGGGCCGCCCCCGCCGAGGCCTAGCCGGCCGGGGCGGGGCCGGGCCGCGTGTTGCGGGGCCGCGCGGGCCGCGCGGGCCGCTGCGGTGTCAGGAGGGCTGCGTCAGGTGCTTGAAGGCGTCCAGGTTGCGCGTCGGCTCCCCGCGCGCGACGCGCCAGTCGTACTCGCGCCGGATCGCGCTCGCGAAGCCCAGCTCCAGCAGGGTGTTGAACGCGCCGTCCGCCGCCTCCAGGACCGTGCCCAGGAGGCGGTCGAGGTCCTCAGGGGTGATGACCGACAGCGGGAGCCGGGCCGTGAGGTAGACGTCGCCGAGGCGGTCCACCGCGTACGCCATCCCGTACAGCTTGAGGTTGCGTTCCAGCAGCCAGCGGTGGACGCCGGCCTCGTTCTCGTCGGGGTGGCGGATGACGAAGGCGTTCACCGACAGGGAGTGCCGGCCGATGCGGAGCGAGCACGTGGTGCTCAGCTTGCGGGTGCCGGGGAGCTGGACGACGTACGTGCCCGGTTCGGGGCTCTCCCAGCTCAGCTCGGCGCCGGCCAGCGTGGACTCGATGATCGCGGCGGTGTCAGCCATGGTGGGAGCGTACGCGACGGCGGTGATCATGCATGGCGGCGGTGTACACGTCCGCGGTGCCGCCGGCTGCGGTGTCCCAGCCGAAGAACTGCGCGTGCCGCGCGGCCTCGGCGCCCATCCGGTCCGTGAGGCCGGGGTCGTCGACGAAGCGGCGCAGCTCGCGGGCGTAGTCCACCGGGTCGTGCCCGGGTACGAGGATGCCCGTGACCCCGTCGTTGACGGCGACCGGGAGCCCGCCGACCTCCGCCGCGAGGACCGGCGTGCCGGTGGCCTGGGCTTCGATGGCGACGAGGCCGAAGGATTCGCTGTACGACGGCATGACCAGCACGGACGCGGCCCGGAACCAGTCGGCGAGGCCGTCCTGGGCCACCGGCGGGTGGAAGTGGACGAGGTCGGTGATGCCGAGCCTGGCGGCGAGCTTCTGCAGGCCCTCGGGCTTGGCGAGGCCGCTTCCGCTGGGGCCGCCGACGACGGGGACGAAGAGGCGGCGGCGCAGCGAGGGCTCGCGGTCGACGAGTTCCGCGACGGCGCGGAGCAGGATGTCGGGGGCCTTGAGGGGCTGGATGCGGCCGGCGAAGAGCGGTATCACGGCGTCCTGCGGGAGGCCCAGGCGGGCGCGGGCGGCGGCGCGGCCGTCGCCCGCGGTGAAGCGGTCGAGGTTGACGCCGGGGTGGACGACGGCGACCTTGGCGGGGTCGGCGTCGTAGTGGCGTACGAGTTCCTCGGCCTCTTCGGCGGTGTTGGCGATGAGCCGGTCGGCGGCGGCGACGATCTGGGTCTCGCCGATGACGCGGGCGGCGGGCTCGGGGGTGTCGCCCTCGGCGAGCGCGGCGTTCTTGACCTTGGCCATGGTGTGCATGGCGTGGACGAGCGGGACGCCCCAGCGTTCGGCGGCGAGCCAGCCGACGTGCCCGGAGAGCCAGTAGTGGGAGTGGACGAGGTCGTAGTAGCCGGGGCGGTGGCGGGCCCAGGCCTGCATGACGCCGTGGGTGAAGGCGCACAGCTGGGCGGGCAGCTCTTCCTTGGCGAGGCCTTCGTAGGGGCCCGCGTCGACGTGCCGTACGAGGACCCCGGGGGCGAGCTCGACCACGGGCGGCAGGCCGCCGGTGGTGGCCCGGGTGAAGACCTCGACCTCTATGTTGATCGCGGCGAGGCGCTTGGCGAGCTCGACGATGTAGACGTTCATGCCGCCGGCGTCGCCGGTGCCGGGCTGGTGCAGCGGTGAGGTGTGCACGCTGAGCATGGCCACGCGGCGGGGCTTGCGGTGGTGGCCGACGGCGGGGAGGCGCAGGCGGGGGGTGTCGGGGCGGGTGGCGCGGGCGGCGGCGATGCGTCCGCTGATGCTGCCGCCGAGACGGGACACGTACTGGCTCAAGGGAGCAGTTCCTCTCGCTCGGACGACGGTCGACGGTCCTCTGCGGCCCGCTCCGGCGGCGGGTCGGCAGCGCCGGTGGGGCGGCATGACTGCGGGAGCGCGGTCGGCGCCCTGCAAGGAGTGCAACCCGGATGGCGGTCCGCCGCATTCCGGGAGCCCGGATGTTCCTGGCCGTTTGCCGGATTTTTATCTTGGCCGTGCCCTCCGCTTACGCTCGGCGCATGGTCTCCCGCAGCACTCCGCCGTCCTCGAAGCGCCCCGTGGGCACCGTGACGCGCGGGACGACGAACCCGAACCGGCTGCGCCGCATGGACCGCTGGATCGCGGCCGCGCACGGGTCGGCGCTGCGCCGGGCGGACGCGCCGGTGGCGGTGGACCTGGGGTACGGGGCCGCGCCGTGGACGGCGGTGGAGCTGCTGGCGCGGCTGAGGGAGGCGGCGCCGGGGGTGCGGGTCGTCGGGATCGAGATCGAGCCGGCGCGGGTGGCGGGGGCGAAGCCGTACGAGCGGGAGGGGCTGAGCTTCCGGCACGGGGGCTTCGAGGTGCCGCTGGACGGCGGTGAGCGGCCCGCGCTGATCCGCGCGGCGAACGTGCTGCGGCAGTACGACGAGGAGCAGGTCGCGCAGGTGTGGCAGCGGCTGTGCGGGCGGCTGGCGCCGGGCGGGCTGCTGGTGGAGGGGACCTGCGACGAGATCGGCCGGCGGCACGTGTGGGTGGCGCTGGGGCCGGAGGGGCCGCGGACGGTGACGTTCGCGACGCGGCTGGGGTCGCTGGAGCGGCCCTCGGACCTGGCGGAGCGGCTGCCGAAGGCGCTGATCCACCGGAACGTGCCGGGTGAGCCGGTGCACGCGTTCCTGCGCGACTTCGACCGGGCGTGGGCGGCGGCTGCTCCGTACGCCTCGTACGGGGCGCGGCAGCGGTGGATCCGGACGGCGCGGGCGCTGGCCGCGGACTGGCCGCTGGCGGACGGTCCGGTGCGGTGGCGGCAGGGGGAACTGACGGTGCGGTGGGAGGCGTTGCGCCCGGCGGGGTGAACCTCGCGCGGTGGGGAACCGGCGTTGGGGGCGGTCCGTTGAGTCGGCTGGGACGGCCGGGGCGGGTGCGGTCATGATCGGGGCGGCATCCGGAGGGTGTTGGAATTCACCGAGTCGTGGCACCATCCCGGTGACAGTGCCAAGTTACTGATGAATAGTCAGATCTGATGTCCGGTCCGGTCCAGTCCGGTTCGCCCGTCCTGACCGGGGACGTCGGTCTGACCCGGGGCGCCTGGGGGAGCCATGGGGACCGTGAAGCGAGCGTCGTCGCGTCGGCAGGGAGCGTCCGCTCTCACGCTGCTGTGCGCCATGGCGATACTGGCCGCGCCGGGCCTCGCGGGCACCGCGTACGCCGCCCCGGGCGCGCCCTCCGCCCCCTCCGCCCCGTCGGCCCCGTCGGCCCCCGCCGCACCGGCGGCTCCCGCGCCCGAGCCGGGGGCCAAGTCCCTGGAGCAGGTCCGCAAGGAGATAGAGGACCTCTACCGGCAGGCCGGCGCGGCGACGGACGCGTACAACCTCGCGGAGGGCGAGACGAAGGCCCAGTCCGAGCGGATCGTCCAGATCGCCAACCTGGTGGTGGCGGGCCAGGACCGGATCTCCTCCCTGAAGGCCCGCGCGGGCGCCGCCGCCCGCGCCCAGTACCGCTCGGGCGGCCTGCCGCCGGGCGCTCGGCTGGCGTTGAGCGAGAGCCCGGCCGACTACCTGGACGGAACCGGCCGGTTGCGGCAGGGCGAGAAGGCCACCACGGACCTGCTGTCCGAACTGAACCGCACGCAGACGGACTTGGAGCGGTACGCGAAGGAAGCGGGCGCGCTCTGGCAGAAGATGGAGGACAACAGGGCCAAGAAGGAAGCCGCCAAGAAGGAGATCGAGGAGAAGATCAAGACGGCGGAGGCCCTGGAGAACCGGCTGGAGGCCGAGGAGAAGGCCCGGCTGATCCAGCTGGAGCAGGAAGCGCAGTACAAGGCGCAGACGGCGTGGCTGTCCTCGGGCGGGATGAAGGACGTCAACGGCGCCGCCACGGACGCGGGCAAGCGGGCCGTGCAGTGGGCCACGGCGCAGATCGGCAAGCCGTACGTCTGGGGCGCGACGGGACCGGACTCCTTCGACTGCTCAGGACTGACCTCCCAGGCCTGGCTGGCGGCGGGACGGGGCATCCCGCGCACCTCGCAGGAGCAGCTGCGGCTGCTGCCGAAGGTGGCGCTGAAGGACATGCGGCCGGGGGACCTCATCATCTACTTCGACGACGCGACCCACGTCGGGATGTACGTGGGCGACGGCGCGATGGTCCACGCCCCGCGGCCGGGGCGCACGGTGACGATGGCGGGGGCGGGCTCGATGCCGATCAAGGCCGTGGTCCGCCCCGACGCGTAAGCCCGGGCCGCGCGGCACCCCCCACCCGGGGCCCGGGCCCCGGGCCCCGCAGGCTCCGCCGTGCACCGCGCGCCGGCGGCGCTACCGCGCCCGGGCCGGGGTCTCGGTGGGCGGGATGGCGGGGGCGGGGGTCGTGACGTTGGTCATCCCGGGGGCGCGGTTTTCCCCCGCGATAGGGGCATATGACGGCGGCCCCCGGCCGGCGGCCATTCCGCTCGCCCGCACCCGCCCGCTAGGGTCACCGCATGAGCGCACCTTCGGGGGGAGGCAAGGAACCGGAGACGATGCCCGTACCCGTACCGCGGCAGCGGGACACTCCCGCCCCGCAGGCAACGGCAGCGGTGGCGGCGGCGTCCCTGACGCTGCTGGTCGTCGAGGACGACCCCGCCGGCGGCCTCACCGTCCCCGAGATCCTCGACGCCGACGGCCACCGGATCCGGATCCGCAGCGCCCGCAACCTCACCGAGGCCGCACGGCTGCTCACCCCGGACGTGCACTGCGTACTGCTCGACCTGGCCCTGCCCGGCCCCGACGAGGACGGCCTCGGCGCCCTGCGCGAGGTGCTCCGCATCGCCCCGCGCCACGCCGTGCTCGTCCTGACCGGCGAAGCGGACGCCGACCGCGCCGCCGAGGCCGTCCGCGTGGGCGCCCAGGACTTCCTCTACCGCGACGAGCTCGACGGCCGGCTGCTGAGCCGCGCCATCCGCTACGCCGTGGAGAGAAAGCGGGCGGACATCGCCCAGTACAAGCTCGCAGAATCGAAACTGCGCGCCCAGGAGAACGCCCGCCTGGAGCGCGGCCTGCTCCCCACCCCGCTCCTGGACGGCTCCGACCTCCGCTTCGCCGCCCGCTACCGCCCCGGCCGCAGCCGGGCCCTGCTCGGCGGCGACTTCTACGACACCGTCCGCACCCCCGACGGCACCGTGCACGCCATGATCGGCGACGTCTGCGGCCACGGCCCCGACGAGGCGGCCCTCGGCGTCGAGCTGCGCATCGCCTGGCGCGCGCTGACGCTGGCGGGGCTGTGCGGGGACGACCTGCTCGCCACCCTCCAGGAGGTCCTGGAGGTGGAGCGGCCCTGCGAGGAGATCTTCGCGACGCTGTGCACCGTGGACATCTCCCCGGACGGCCGGCGCGCGGGCCTGTGCCTGGCCGGGCATCCGGCCCCGCTGATATCGAGGCCGGGCAAGCCCGCCCGGCTGCTCCCGTACGAGAACAGCGGCCCGGCGCTCGGGCTGCTCCCCCGGGCCCGCTGGCCCCGCCGCCAGGTCGACCTGGGCGGCACCTGGAGCCTGATGCTCTACACCGACGGGCTCATCGAGGGCCGCATCGGCGACGGCCGCGAGCGCCTCGGGCAGGACGGCATGGTCGAGATGATCAACCGGCACATCGAGCGGGGCCTGAGCGGCGAGGCGCTGCTGGAGGCGTCCGTCACCGAGGCCCGCCGCCTCAACGGGGGCGAGCTCACCGACGACGTCGCCGTGGTCCTGCTCTCCCGCGCGGCCGGATAGGGGCTCAGCGGCCGCCGTTGTACGGACCGTAGGGGCCGTCGCTGCTGCTGCCGCCGCGGCGCGGGCCGCCGCCCGAGACCTGCTTGAGGGCGGGGCGCACGTCGACGAAGAAGACGATGCTGGCGACCAGGCCCGCGATCTGCAGGAACAGCATCCCCAGGAAGAAGTCCACGAGGACGGTGATCCCGAGGATGACCAGCCAGAAGGTCTTCGTCTGCTTCTCGGCGGCCCGGTACGCGTCCTCGCGCGCCAGCAGCGCCAGCACGAAGGCCACGACGGCGAGCGCCAGCATGGCGTAGCCGAGCAACGGGAGCACCCCGTTATCGAACCCCTGCATCAGCATCGTCTCGACCGCCTTCTCGCATCCGGTACCACTGGCTCCACTGCTCCACGCTACCGCCGGAGCCGTCTTCCCAAACGACAACGAACCGGGCACCCGCCAGGTGCCCGGTCCGTTATGGGGTCGTTCAGGCCCCTTCGCCGACCTCGGCGGTGGCCTTCTTCGCTGCGGTGCGGCGCGCGGCGGGCTTCTTCGCGGCGGGCTTCTCCCCGTCGGCGGACTCGGCCGACGCCGGCGCCTGTCCCGACGCCTCGGCCGGGGCGGGCTCCTGCGCCGGCTCCCGCACGGGCTCCGGCTCCACGGCCCCGGCGATGTCCACGATCTCCTCGGCGACCTCGCCGCGCCAGGCGCGCACGGTCTGCTCGCCGTGCTCGGCGACCTTGTCGTAGGTCTCCTTGGCCCGGACGGCGTACTCGGCGGCCACGCCGACGCCGCGCAGCGCCAGGTCCTGGGCGGTCTCGCCGAGCTTCTTCGGGTCGATCGAGCCGAGGACGCCGGTGACCTTGGCGGTGACGGCCTCCTGCACGGCCTTCGGGTCGGTGTTCTTCACGGCCTCGATGCGCGCGGGGGCCTCGGCGCGCAGCTGCTCGATGAGCGCGGGCACCTTCTTGGCCTGCTGGACGGCGAGGTCGGCCGTGCCGGCGGCGAAGTAGAGGGGGGTGGGGTCGGTGAGGGTCTTCTTCAGGTCATCGGCGATGGCCATGTGCGGGTCCTCCCGGATCACAGTCAATTCGTAGGGGGCATCGCGACGTCGTCACCGGCGCCGCCGGCACGGCCGGCCGCGTCCTCGCCGGGAGCCTCGTCGGCCTCCAGCGCGTTCTCCTTGCGGAACGCGTCGTAGATCTGGAGCAGCACCTGCTTCTGCCGCTCGTTGATCGACGGGTCGGAGAGGATGACGGCCCGCGTCTCCACCTCGTCCCGGTCCCGCTCGTCGAGGATCCCGGCCTGCACGTACAGCGTTTCGGCGGAGATCCGCAGCGCCTTGGCCAGCTGCTGGAGGATGTCCGCGCTCGGCTTGCGCAGCCCGCGCTCGATCTGGCTCAGGTACGGATTCGACACCCCCGCCGCGTCGGCGAGCTGCCGCAGCGAGAGCTGGGCCTGCCGCCGCTGCTCGCGGAGGTATTCGCCGAGGTTTCCGACGTTGAGCGATGCCATGCCCCGATCCTGCCGCACCCTGCTAACTATTGCAAGCGCTTGCTAGCAATAGCTCCCACCGGGCCCGACCCACCCGGCCGAAGTCCGCGCCTCCCCGGCCCGCCCGGTGCTAGCTTGCGGGCGTGGACCTCTTCTCACTGTCGTGGGCGGCGCTGCGCGCGGCGGTCGCCGGCCTGGCCGACGAGGACTTCGCACGGCCGTCCGGCTGCCGCGGGTGGCTCGTACGCGACCTGGTGTGCCATCTGGTCATCGACGCCCAGGACGTGCTGATCACCCTCGCCACGCCCTCCGACGCGGAGCCCACCCGGGACGCGGCCGGCTACTGGCAGGCCGGAGACGCCCCCGACGGCCAGGACCCGCTCGACGCGCTGACCGTGCGGCTGGCCGCCGCCTACGGGGAGCCCCGGCTGCTCCAGTTCCACCTCGACGACGTCGGCTCCGCCGCCGGACGCGCCGGCGCGCTCGCGGACCCCTCGGCCCGCGTCGGCACCCGCGACCAGGTACTCACCGCCGGCGACTACCTGTCCGCGTACGTCCTGGAGTGGACGCTGCACCACCTCGACCTGGTCGCGCACCTCCCGCACGCGCCGCGGCCGCCCGCCCAGGCCCTCGCCGGGGCCCGGGCGCTGCTGGAACGGATCGCCGGGGCGGCGTTCCCGGCGGGGTTCCGCGACGAGGACGCGCTGCTGGTCGGCACCGGCCGGCGCGCCCCGACCCCGGCCGAGGAGGCCGCGCTCTCACAGCCCGGGGAACTGGGCGCGCGCGTACCGCTCCACCTCGCCTGAAACGGCCCCCGCCCCCGGGTACCCACAAAAAGGTGGGTACTTGGCGGGGCGCCGCCGCCCGGCGAAGCTTGGTCCAGCGGCCGGAAGGAAGGGATCAGGAAGCCGCGCGGCGGGACTCCGCCATACGGTCCAGCCGCTGGTGACCCCAGTCGGACAGCGGCGCCACCGCCTGCGCGAGCGCCCGGCCGAAGTCGGTCAGCGAGTACTCGGTCTTCAACGGCAGCACGTCGTGCACCTCCCGGTGCACGATCTCGTCGGCCTCCATCTCGCGCAGCGCCTGGGTCAGCACCTTCTCGCTGAGGCCCGGCATCCGGCGCCGCAGCTCGCCCGGACGCTGGGGACCGTCCTCCAGCATCCACAGCAGGGACGTCTTCCACTTCCCGTCGATCACCGCCATCGCGGCGGTGACCCCGCAGACGTTCGGATCCTGTGCGCGACTCCGCGTCATCTCCCCGTCCCTCTCCTGCCGGCCCGTTCTCGTACCACCCATGTTTCCACGGGAGTTGAGTTCTTCATGTCCACGTCCACGTCCACCTCCACCTCCACCTCCACGTCCGCCTCCGCCTCCGCCCGGCAGCCCGCCGTCACCGTGCTCGGCCTCGGCCCGATGGGCCGGGCCCTGGCCGGCGCCTTCCTCGACGCCGGGGTGCGCACCACCGTCTGGAACCGCACCCCCGGCCGCGCCCAGGACCTCGTCGCACGCGGTGCCGTCGCCGCCGCGTCGGCCCAGGAGGCGGTCGCCGCCAGCGCGCTGACCGTGGTCTGCGTGGTCAACTACGACGCCGCCGACGCGATCCTGCGGCCCGACGCCGTCACCGCCGCCCTGAAGGGCCGCACCCTCCTCAACCTGACCGCCGACACCCCCGCCCGGGCCCGCGACACCGGCGCCTGGGCCTCCGGCCACGGCATCCGCTACCTCGACGGGGCGATCATGACCCCGACCCCCACCATCGGCACCCCGGACGCGGTGTTCATCCACAGCGGCCCCGAGGACCTCTACCGCGAACACCGGCCCCTCCTCGACCTCCTCGGCGGCACCCACACCCACCTCGGGCAGGACATCGGCCGCGCGGCCGCGTACGACATCGCCCTGCTGGACATCTTCTGGACCTCGATGGCCGGCTACGCCCACGCCCTGGCGGTGGCGAAGGCCGAGGGCGTCAGCGCCGGCGAACTGACCCCGTTCGCCCAGGGCATCGCCACGATCCTGCCGCCGCTCTTCGAGGAGTTCGCCGCCGACGTGGACAGCGGCAGCTACTCCGGCCGGCTCAACCCGCTGACCTCCGGGGCCTCGTCCATGGCCCACATCATCCACGCCTCCGAGGCGCACGGCATCGAAGCCGCCCTGATGCGCGCGACCGAGGGCCTGGCCCAGCGGGCCATCGCCCACGGCCACGGCGGCGACGGCTTCATCCGCGTCGCCGAACTCCTCGGCAGGACGGCCGTCCCCGCGGCCGGCTGACACCCCCGCGACACCCCCCACGCGGCCCGCCGGAAAAAACTTCCGGCGGGCTGTCACATCCGCGCGGCGCGGCGGGTCAAAGGGATGTCGCAGCAAGCGAGACCGCCCCGAAGGAGCCCCCGATGTCCACCACCGCCACCGTCTTCACCATCATCGCCGCCGTCCTCGCCATCTACTCGGCCATCTCGCTCTACACCCGCTCGAAGTACACGGTCGAGCCCCTCGTCCAGTACGGCGTCCCCGAGAAGACGTGGAACCTGCTCGCCACCGCGAAGCTCGCCGGCGGCCTCGGCCTCCTCGCCGGGTTCGTCGTCCCCGCCCTCGGCATCGCCGCCGGCACCGGCCTGGTGCTGTACTTCATCGGCGCCGTCATCGTCACCCTGCGGGCCCGGGACTACGCCCACGTCGTCTTCCCGGTGATCTACTCCGCGCCGATGGCCGTCGCCCTCGCCCTGACCGTCTGACGGCCCGGGCGGGGCGGCGGCCCCGCCGCCTCAGCCCTCCAGCGCCGACAGGTCGAGCTCCTTGAGCCGCGCCAGGTCGGACAGCACGTCGATCGCCACGATCTTCCCCCCGACGACCGTGAAGGCCATGACGGCCACCGCGTTCGCCTTCGGTACGACGACCACCCCGGCCGCGCCGTTGACGAGCGCGGGCCGCACGAACGGCGTGAGCGCGCGATAGCTCGCCGCCTGGCCCGCCACTTCCCGCGCACCGGTGAAGACCACCGTCTGCCGGCCGCCCACACCCCCGTCGGAACGCAGCACCACGTCCGGGTCGAGCACCGCCACCAGCGCCTCAAACTCCCCGTCCCGCGCGGCGGCGAAGAACGCGTCCACCGCCTCCCGCTGACGGGCCAGGTCCGCGTCGGGCGCCGGGGCCTGACCCTGCACCTTGCGGCGCGCCCGGCTGGCGAGCTGCCTGGTCGCCGCCGCGGACTTCTCGATCAGCGGCGCGATCTCGTCGAACGGCACCGCGAACATGTCGTGCAGGACGAACGCCAGCCGCTCCGCCGGAGCCAGCGACTCCATCACCACCATCAGCGCCAGCCCCACCGAGTCGGCGAGCAGCACCTCCTGCTCGGGGTCGATCCGCCGCGCCGGGCTGATGAGCGGGTCCGGGACCCGCGTCTCCAGCCGCTCCACCGGGTCCTCGCGCCGCGCCTCGCGCGAGCGCAGCAGGTTGAGGCAGATCCGCGAGACCACCGTCGTCAGCCAGCCCCCGAGGTTCTCCACCCCGCTCACGTCCGTGCGGTTCAGCCGCAGCCAGGTCTCCTGGACGGCGTCGTCGGCCTCGCTGAGCGAACCGAGCATCCGGTAGGAGACCGCCCGCAGGTGGCTGCGGTGCTCCTCGAACAGCTCCGTCAGCGCAGCCCCGCCACCGGCGTCGCCGCCCCCGCCCACGCCCTCGTCCGCGTCCACGACCTCGTCCACTTCCGCCCCTCCCCTTGCTTCCTCAGGCAGCCGGAGCCGGCGCCCGTCCGATGACCACCGTCGCGTACAGCTCCTCCGAACCGGCCGCCCGCACCACGAGACCGCCCCCGGTCAGCGCGGACGCCGTCAGCGGCGCCTGCCTGGCACTGGTCTCCATCAGCAGGTGCCCGCCCGGCGCGAGCCACTCCAGCGCCCCCGCCGCGACCCGGCGGTGCACGTCCAGGCCGTCCGCGCCCCCGTCCAGGGACACCAGCGGCTCGTGGTCGCGGGCCTCGGACGGCATCAGCCCGATCTCCCCCGTCGGCACGTACGGGGCGTTGACCACCAGCACGTCCACCCGCCCCCGCAGCTCCGCCGGGAGTGCCGCGTACAGGTCGCCCTGCCACACCGCACCGCCGTACGGGGCCACGTTGCGCCGCGCGTACACCAGCGCCGCCGGGTCCACGTCGGCCGCGTGCAGCTCGACCCCGCCCGGGACCTGGGCCGCCACCGCCGCGCCGAGCGCGCCGACACCGCAGCACAGGTCCAGCACCACCGCACCGGGGCGGGCCAGCTCCACCGCCTCCTGGACCAGGAACTCCGTGCGCCTGCGCGGCACGAACGCCCCCGCGCCCACCTCCACCCGCAGTCCGCAGAACTCCGCCCAGCCCACGACGTGCTCCAGCGGTTCACCCGCCACCCGGCGGGCGACCATGCCCGCCAGGTGCCCGTCGTCGGTGGCGGCCGCGACCAGCAGGCCGGCCTCCTCCTCCGCGAAGACACAGCCCGCCGCGCGCAGCCGTTCCACAATCGAAGTCACGTAGCTCAATCCTCTTGGTTCTGCCGGTGCCGACGATAGGCCCCCGGCGGCGCCCGGACCCGGCCGGACGGCCCGGTCCGTCATGTCACCGCCCGCCGGGGCTCAGAAGACGTCCGGGCACCACGGCCGGCGCGCGGTGCGGAACACCGCGTCGGCCAGCGCGACGGCCCCCGGCTCCAGCTCGGCGACCCGGCCCAGCGCGGCCAGCCGCACCGCCGACGCGTCCCCCAGGTACAGGGACCCCAGCGCGGACACGTCCAGCCGCACCCCGGCCGGCCCCTCGGTACGCGTACACGTGCCGGCGCCCGCGTCCAGCCGGTAGCGGCCGCCCGCCGGACCCGTGGCGTCCTCGACCTCCAGCACCAGCACCCCCGGCACCTCGTACGCCCGCGCCCCCAGCGCCCGTACGACGTCCAGGACCCGCACCCACAGGAAGTCGGCCGCCGACACCGGCCGGGCCGCCCGCGCGTCGGGCAGCAGCTCCGGCAGCAGGTCGTCGGGGGCGCGGTTGCCGGTACGGACCTTCAGCACCCAGTCGATGGAACACAGGAAGTGCCACAGCGCACGCTCCGCCTGCGGGGTCGCCGCGAGGAAGTCGACGACCTGGACGGTGTTCAGCGGGGTCTTCGCGTCCGTCCAGTGGTCGTCGGCCTGGTAGACGGCCAGCCCCGCCACCTCACCGGCCGCGTCCCGGTACACGGCCTGCATCTTCTCCCGGTACGGGCGGTGCGACATCTGCTCCAGGCCCGTCTTCAGGCTCCACCAGCGCGCGTCCCGGTCGACCATGCCGTGCCGGGCGGCCCGCAGCCGCTCGTGCAGGGCGGGACCCACGCGCCGCACCTCGGCGGCGTCGACCAGGTCGATCCGGCCGCCGTCGACCGGCGCCGGACGGCTGCGGTCCAGGCCCGTGCGGGCGACGTCGACCTCCCACTCGGCGTGAACGGTCGCGGCGCCGTAGCCGTAGCGCCCGTAGATCGGGTACTCGGCGGCGATCAGCGTCGACAGGACGTCACCGCGCGCGTGCGCGGCGGCCAGCTCGGCCTCCATCATCCGCGTCAGCAGCCCCTGCCGGCGGTGGGTGGGCAGCACGGCCACGTTGGAGACCGCACTGCTCCCGACGGCGGCACCGCCCGGGACGGTCACTTCCTGGGCGAAGGACCGGAAGGTGGCCACGCACCGGCCGGTCTCCTTGTCGAAGGCCCCCTGTACCCGCGCGAGATCGGTGTGCGCGGCACGCTGGGCCACATCGGATTCCGTCGCGGTGCCCGGAGTCAGGAAGCCCGAGTTCAGCGTGGTGAGCCAGGCGGGCAGTTCGGACGCGGCGATCGGCCGCACGTCAGCACTCATAACCGGCCACGCTAACCGCCGCGCCCCACACCGGTCGCCCCAATTTCCGCAGCCCAGCGGCCCCCGAGCGGCCCGGCAACCGGCCCCGGCGGCCGCCCCCGCCCTACGCCAGCAGGTCGTCCACCTGCGCCTCGCCCTCGCGGTAGCGGCGCGTGATCTCCGCGCTGGAGTCGTCGGCCATCCGCTGGAGCTGCTGCCGGCGCCGCGAGACCTGCTGCTCGTAGCGGACCAGCCGGCCCATCGCGGCGTGCAGCTCCCCGTCCGTGCGCGCCTCCAGGTCGGAGAGCTCCACGTCGGACAGCATCTCCGCCGCCAGCAGCCGGAACTCCTCGTTGTGCGGGGTACCGAGGGTGACGTGCCGGGCGGAGGCACTGCGGCTCGACGGGGCGTCGGCGAGGATCTCCGAGAGCCGGTCCACCACCGGCGCCTCGGTGGCCGTCCGGCGGGCCAGTTCGGCGCGCAGGATGTCGATGCGGCCCTGCAGGAGCCTGCGTACGTAGCTCAGGTCGGCTTCGTCGCGCTGCGCGTCGCGGCGCAGCGCGCGCAGCTCGGGCAGGCCCAGGGCGGTGGCGGGGGTGGTCGGCCCCAGCGACTCGCCGGTGCGCTGCGCGGGAGGCCGCCCCGTGGTGCCCGCGGGGGTGTCCGGAGCGGGTGACGCGGGTGCAGGTGCGGAGGTACCAGAAGTGTTCATGACGTTGTATCCGTCCCCTCGACCGGTGCTGGGGGCACCGCCTGCGTGCATGGTGCCACTCTCCGTGGTCCGTACGCAGTCCCAGTCAACCGGATGGCCCCGGAGGATATGCCAACTCGTGATGCGTCTTGCCCAGGACCTGTCGTCGGATATCCCGTATGGGTGAACGGAGGCAGCAACGGCCGTCCGAACCCGGCCGGGACGTCAGTCTCAGTGGAGAACGTCAGTGCTGTCGGGAAGAACGGGAGGGGGCCACCGGTGAAGCGCGGAACGGATGGGCGGAAACGGAAGGGCGCACTGCGCGTGCCGACCGAGTCCTTCACTGTGTCGCCACCCCGGGGAGCCCGTATCCGGGACCGTCTGCGGCTGTCCGCCCGGGACGCGGAGGTCCTGCTGATCGTCGGCGACCACCTCGGCCGCCACGCCCGCGCCGATCTGGCCGAGCGAATCCGGATCGGGATCGTGCCCCTCAGTGAGAACAGGCGGGCGGACCGCAAGCGCGCGCTGACGAGGATGTCGTCGTCACGCTGGGCGGGCACCATCACCCGTGCATCAGAAGACCAGTACCAGCTCAGCCTGCGCTGCCTGCTCGATGAGCGGGGTTCCCTGCGCCGGACCATCTCGAAGATCACCCAGCGCTTGGCGGTGCCGTGCTGTCAGCGCGCGGGTGGTGTCCGGGGCTACTCGACCCAGCAGGAGCGGGCGCTGAAGCAGCGCCGTCTGCAGGTGCTCGCCGCGCGCCTGGCAGAGCTCGAGCAGCGGATCGATGCAGGTCGGCCCGCGATCGTGGTGGGGGGCCGCCGTCTGGCGACGGTACGGCACAACCTCGCGGACACCAACCTCAGTGAATCCGATTGGCGGAAGCGGTGGGACGCGCAGCGCATGTTCCTGACGGCCGACGGGGAGTCCGGAGCACCCCACGGGAACTACACGATCACCGTGACCCCTACCGGCGGCGCGGTCACCCTCGTCCTGCCCGAACCCTTGCGGCACCTCGCCAACACCCCCCGCGGCCGCTACCGCGTCTCCTGCACTGTCGCCTTCAGCCACCGTCGGGACGAGTGGCTGGACCGTGTCATGGCCAACAAGGCAGTGCGCTACGACATCACGTACGACGCTGAACGGGGCCGCTGGTATCTGGACGCCTCTTGGTCCACCGTATGCGCGACGCCGCCGACACCAACCGAATTGGCTGCCACCGGTGTCCGGTTGCTGGCAGTCGACCTCAACGCCGACCACCTCGCCGCCTGTGTCATCGACGCGCACGGCAACCCGGTGGGCCTGCCCTCGGCCGTCCCCACCCACCTCATCGGGCCCTCGTCCCAGCGCGACGGCCGGCTGCGCGCAGCCATCACGGAACTCGTCAGCCTGGCCAAGGTGAACGGGTGCGCCGGTCTGGCGATCGAAGACCTGGGCTTCGCAGACGCTCGGGCCACCGGCCGCGAAACCATGGGACGGGGCGGACGCGGCAAGGCGTTCCGCCGCATCGTCGCCGGACTGCCCACGGCGCGCTTCCGGGAGCGCCTGCGCGGCATGGCCCACCATGCCGGGCTCGTCGTCGTCGCGGTCGACCCCGCCTACACCTCCCGTTGGGGAACACAGCACTGGAAGCAGCCTCTCCAGCAGCAGTCGAAGACCTTCGTCGTCACCGGCCACCACGCGGCCGCAGTGGCGATCGGCAGGCGCGCCCTCGGACACGGGGCACGGCGTCGGCCAGGTGTGACCGCACACGACCAGAGGATCGTTGTACGGAGAGCTACCGGCCAGACCGTCCCCCACCCGAGGGCACGCGGGACCACGAGCTCGCCCAGGACCACAGGCACGCCCCTCCAGGGCACCAAGACCTGCCGGGACCGAAGCGACCAGCTCGCGCTGTTCCCCGTCTCCCAACACCCTTCGGGGAGACAGACGGCCAATCCGGCCGGCGTTCCGGCCGACTCCGGCCGGCATCGCTAGAGACGGTGCACTCCTGGTACACAGGTGGTATGCGAGCAGTGGTGCAGAGGGTGGACGGCGCGAGTGTCGTCGTGGCGGGCGAGACGGTCGGGGAGATCGTCGGCGAGGGGCTGTGCGTGCTGGTGGGGGTGACCCACGACGACACTCCCGAGAAGGCGGCGGTGCTGGCCCGCAAGCTGTGGTCCGTGCGGATCCTGGAGGCGGAGAAGTCCTGTAGCGACGTGGACGCGCCGCTGCTGGTGATCTCGCAGTTCACGCTGTACGGGGACGCCCGCAAGGGCCGCCGTCCCACGTGGAACGCGGCCGCGCCCGGGCCGGTGGCCGAGCCGCTGGTCGACGAGGTCGTGGCGCAGCTGCGGGCGCTGGGCGCGACGGTGGCGACGGGCCGGTTCGGCGCGGACATGCGGGTCTCGCTGACGAACCACGGCCCGTTCACCGTCGTCATCGACGTGTAGCGGCGGTCAGGGCGCTACGACGACCTCCTGCGCGGCGGCCGTGTTCCCGGCCAGCAGCGGGGCGTCGACCGGGACGTTCCGCTTGACCAGGGCCAGGGCGATCGGGCCGAGCTCATGGTGGCGGACGGCGGTGGTGACGAAGCCGAGCTGCCGCCCGTCCTCCCCGTCCGCGGCGAGCCGTACGGGCGTCCCGTGCACCGGGAGCAGCACCTCGGAGCCGTCCAGGTGCAGGAAGACCAGGCGGCGCGGGGGCTTCCCCAGGTTGTGGACGCGGGCCACCGTCTCCTGGCCCCGGTAGCAGCCCTTCTGCAGGTGCACGGCGGTGCCGATCCAGCCCAGCTCGTGCGGGATGGTGCGGTGGTCGGTCTCGGCGCCGACGCGCGGGCGGTGCGCCTCGACGCGCAGGGCCTCGTAGGCGAGGAGCCCGGCGGCGGGGCCGTGGGCGGCGGCGAAGGTCTCCAGCTGCGGGCGGGGCAGGAAGACGTCCCGGCCGTGCGCGGTCTCGCGTACGACGTGCTCCTTGCCGGGCTCGGCGATGGAGCCGGCCGGGAGGTGGACGACGGCGAAGTCGGCCGTGCGGTCGGCGACTTCGACCCGGTAGAAGAACTTCATCGACTCCAGGTAGCCGAGGAGGGCCTCCTGGGTGCCGGGCTCGACGTGCGCCCAGACGGTCTCGCCGTCGTCGACGAGGTAGAGGGCGTGCTCGATGTGCCCGTTCGCGGAGAGGATCAGCGCCTCGGTGGCCTGGCCGGCGGGGAGGTCGCTGACGTGTTGGGTGAGCAGCAGGTGCAGCCAGCTCAGCCGGTCCGCCCCGGTGACGGTGACGACCCCTCGGTGGGAGAGGTCGACGAAGCCGCGGCCGTCGGCGAGGGCGCGCTGTTCGCCGTAGAGCTCTCCGTAGTGGGCGGCGACGCCCTCGTCACGGCCTTCGGCCGCTACGGCGCCGGGAAGATGGAGCAAGGGGCTGCTGGTCATGCCCCCAGCCTACGACGGCGCTAGGCCGAGCCCTCCTGGCCCTGCCGGGCCGCCTGGCCCCCCTGGCCCGCCTGGCGCTTGGCCGCCGCGCACTTCTCGCACAGCCCGAAGATCGCGAAGTGCTTCATGTCGGTCTCGAAGCCGAAGGTGGCGCGGAGCTTGGCCGTGAACTCGTCGGCGATGCCCACGTCGGCCTCGATGACGCCGGTGCACTCGCGGCAGACGAGGTGGATGTGGTGGTGCCGGTCGGCGAGGTGGTAGGTGGGGGCTCCGTGCCCGAGGTGGGCGTGGGAGACCAGGCCGAGCTCCTCCAGGAGCTCCAGGGTCCGGTAGACGGTGGAGATGTTCACCCCGGAGGCCGTCTTGCGGACCTCCACGAGGATCTCGTCGGGGCTGGCGTGCTCCAGGGCGTCGACCGCTTCGAGCACGAGCTGGCGCTGCGGTGTCAGCCGGTAGCCGCGCTGCCGCAGATCGCTCTTCCAGTCGGTGGTCACCACCCGGCCAGTGTAAGCGCGGAAAGGGGACCGCGGTCAGCCCGCGGTCCCCCGTCCTCCTGCGTCCTGCGTGCGCTCGCGGCCTCGCGGCCGGGCGGGCTCAGCGGAAGAAGGCGATGCCGTCCTCGGGGAGCTCCGGGAGGTTGCGCGCCATGTCGGCGATCTCCTCCGGGGTGACGACCTTCTTGAGCTGGGCCGACATGTACGGGCGCAGCTCGACGTCGGGGGTGGCCTTCTCGCCGACCCACATGAGGTCGCTCTTCACGTAGCCGTAGAGGCGCTTGCCGCCGCTGTACGGGCCGGACACGGCGGTACGCGCGACCGCGTCGGTGACCAGGTCGATCTGGGGCTTCTGGTCGGCGAGCTCGCCGTACCAGACCTCGACGACGCCCTGGTCGCGGACCATGACGATCTCGACCTTGCGGTCCTTGTCGATGCGCCAGTAGCCCGACTCGGACTCCAGCGGGCGCACCTTGTTGCCCTCGGCGTCGAGCACCCAGGTGCGGGAGGTGTACTCCAGGAAGTCCCGGCCGTCGTGGCTGAAGACGACTTCCTGGCCGAAGTTGCACTTCTCCTCGCCGGGGAAGTCGAACACGCCTGCGCCTTCCCAGGTGCCGAGGAGGAAGGCGAGGGGGACGAGGCCCGGGTTCAGGTCGGACGGGATCTGGATCATGGTTGGCTGCTCAGGCGATCTGTGGGAGGGGTTCCGGGGCGGTCGGCTGGGCGGATGCTCAGCGCTGACCCTGGTACAGCTTCTTGACGGCCAGGCCGGTGAAGGCGAGGACGCCGACGCAGACCAGGACCAGCAGGGAGGTGAAGACTGCCTCAAGCACGGGGTGCTCCTCGGAGGATTCGGTGCGGGTGGACGGGGCCGGTCCCCAAGCCTACTGGCCCGGGGCCCGGAGCACGGAGTGAGGTAGGCCGTACCGGTTCAGTGGAGCAGCTGGTCCTGGAGGATCACCGTCTGGTGGAAGGGGACCGCGGCCACCTTCCCCTTGCGGGTCTGGAGGACGACGGCCTGGATGTCTCCGCCCTTGACGCAACCGGCCTTCAGGTCCTCGTCGCCGACCGGGGCGGCTTCGGCGAACAGGGACACGTCCGCGAGGTCGGGCGGGTTCTGGTCGTTCTTGACCTTGCTCCAGTCGCTGTCGCCCTCGATCCGGTTGATCCCGTTGAGGTTCATGTTGATGCCGCAGCCCTCGAAGGCGTCCACGAAGCCGGAGGAGTGGAAACGCAGCAGGTAGACACGGGTACGGGTGCCGTCGGGCATGGTCCAGCCGCGGGCGGCGATCTGGCGCAGGCCGTCGTCGGTGAAGGCCTGCTTCATCTTGGTCCGCGCGGCGGGTTCGTACTCCTCCAGGAAGGTGTCGACGGACACGGCCTGGTCCTTCTCCACCCTGAGCGCCGCATCCGGGGTGGAGCCCTTGGGGGCGGGCAGCAGGAGCTGGGGCAGGGCGGCGTAGTGGATGCCGTCCTCGTTGTCCTTGGCGAAGGGCTGGGCGGCACCGGGGGCCAGACCGGGCTTGGCGAGCGCCGGGTAGGTCCAGCGGCCGTCGTCCTGGGTGGACAGGCCCGGCAGGTCGGTGCGCTCGGCCCGGGTGATCCCGTACGCCGCTCCGGTGCCGGCGGCGGCGAAGGCGAGCACGGCGACGGTCCAGCGAAGGGCGGCGAGGAGCCTGCGACGGCCCTTGGGAGCGGGCCCCTCGGGAGCGGGCGGGGCGACGGCCTCGGCGGCGGGCGTCCCGGCGGTTTCCGGGGTGACGGTGCTCTGCTCGGTCACGCGGACTCCCCGGGGGACTTCAGGTGGTTCAGCTGCTGCTGGAAGAACTTGACGGCGTCGCCGGACGAGAAGGGCTGGGGCCCGTAGGCGCGGAAGCTGACGAGGACGTCGCCCTGGAGCGCCACGCACTCCATCGAGTCGATCCTGCCCTTCCGCTCCTCGTCCCCGAGGGTGACCACGGCGCACTTCGCGTCGGGGTACCCGTCCACCTTCGGGGTCTCGCGTCCTTCCGACACGGCGTCCATGAGCTTCTTGAAGACCTCGGAGGTCTTGCCCAGGAATTTCGGGTCGGCCTGCATGAGGCGGATCTCGACGACCGACCGGCCCGTCCCCTCCGTGTAGCTGCGGCCGGCCCGGCCCTTGAGCTTGAGTTCGGCGAGCGCTTCGTCACGCTTCTTGCGCTGGCTGTCGGAGAGGCCCTTGCGAGCGTCCTTGAATCCCTGGACGGTGTTGTCGCCGGAGACGAAGAAGTCGTTGCCGTCCTTGCCGAGATCGGGTCCCGGCCTGTGGCTGCCGGGCACGGGCAGCAGCCTGGCCGCCAGGCCGTCCTGGGGGACGGCGGCGGGCATCTCGGGGCCGCGGGGGCTGACGCCCTCGGCGCTCCAGTAGCGCGTGGCAGCGGTCCGGTCGGCGGCGTCGAGCGCCCAGGCGGCCCCGACCCCGCCGGCCGCGAGGAGGACGACGGCGGTCCCGGCGGCGACGTAGGCGCGGGTCCGGCGGGATCGCGGGGCGACGGCCTCCACGGGGGCGGGGGCCTCGGCCTCGGCCGGGGCGGCAGCGGCGTCGTGCAGCGGCTCGGTCACAGTCGCTCCAGCTGCTTCTTGGCGAGGTCGATGACGTCGGCCTCCGCGATCTTGCCGTGGTCTTCGTAGTAGTGGATGTCCACGACGATGTCGCCCCGGCGGGCGAGGGCCCGGGCACCGTGAACCCCGTCGGCCTTGGCGTCCACCCAGACGTGGCCCAGGTCCGGGGTCACACCCGGAATGGCCACGCCCCGGTTCCCCGCGAAGTCCGCCTCGGGCATGTACTCCGACTGCCCCCGCTGGAAGTCCTCCGCTCCGGCGCGCTCGCGGAACTGGACCAGCTGGATCTCGGCGTGCACCTGACCCTGGGTCCACGAGGTCGACGCGACGCGCCGGATCCGTCCTTCGGCGAAGTCGGCGAGGGCCCCGCCGGGCTCCTGGAAGTAGCCGACGGCGAAGGCGTCGAGGGGGATGTAGCCGGCGCCCTCGGCCTTGGCCCCGTCCGGCACCGGGAGCAGCAGCTCGGTGAGGTCGCCGTCCGTCTTGTGCCAGCGGGTGGCGTTGACCGACTTGGCCGTCGTCGTGTCGTTCGGCGCCAGCGCCTTCGGCGTGTCGAGCTTCTGCTGCGCCAGCGGCGGCAGGGCCGTGGGCGGGCGCTGGTACTGGACGGCGTAGCCGGTGACGGTGCCGGCGGCCGCTCCCAGGACGAGGGCGGCGGCGATCAGCAGCGTCGTACGGCCGCGGCGGCGCGGGGCACGGGTCGGAGCGGGTACGTCCGGAATGGCCGGGTCGACCGGCGGAGTTTCCGGAGTACCCGATTCCTGGATCTGGTTTTCCAAGAGGGGTCCCCCCACAGGACTGGAGCCGCGGGATCGTTCGTTCGCCCGCGCACATCCAAGACACCCTGGGGCGGGGGCCCGTTGTACGCATCTTTATTACGCTTTTATATAGGCGGCATTCAGTCTTCCGGATGCCGCTTTCCGTCCAGTTCGTCCCACCACTCGTCCGATTTCGGATCGCCCGAGGGGTCGTCCCACCAGCGGTCGTCCGGCCCCCGCCGGTTCGCCACCATCGCGGCGACGGGCGGAATGACCATGGCGACCACGCACAGCGCGACCGCCGCCTCGACCGAGAGGAGGCGCACGAAGGACCAGGCGGAGACGAAGAGGAACAGGCATCCGCCCATGAGCCAGAAATAGGCGCGTCGGCGCCGCGCGTACATGTTTCCAGCGTAGGACGGGCCCCCGGGAACACAAGGGCGGCGGACGGCGCGAAGGGCCGCACCCCGTTCCAGTGGCGTCCAACCCCCGGGGGTGCGGCCCTTCGGCCGGTTCGGCTGTCGGTCCGGTGTGCTCAGACCGCGACGGTGCTCAGACCGCGATGGCGACGTCCGTCACGCCGCCGGCCTCGGCCACGACGACGGCGCGGTCGGCCTGGGCACCCGGGACGAGCGCCCGCAGGGTCCAGGAGCCGGTGGCCGCGTAGAAGCGGAACTGGCCCGTCGCGGAGGTGGGGACCTCGGCGGTGAACTCGCCGGTCGAGTCCAGCAGGCGGACGTAGCCGCTGACGGGCTCGCCGTCCTTGGTCACCTGGCCCTGGATCGCGGTCTCACCGGGCTTCAGCGTCGCGAGGTCGGGCCCGCCGATCTGTGCTCCACACATGTTCTCTGTCCTGTCCTAGAGAGGTTCTGCTGCTGCGAGGGCGCGGGGGCGGGCGTCGCGTGCCCGCCCCCGCCGCCGGGACTACTTGTTGGGGCCGAGCTCGATCGGCACGCCGACCAGCGAGCCGTACTCGGTCCAGGAGCCGTCGTAGTTCTTGACGTTCTCCTGGCCCAGGAGCTCGTGCAGCACGAACCACGTGAGCGCGGAGCGCTCGCCGATGCGGCAGTAGGCGATGGTGTCCTTCGCCAGGTCCACCTGCTCCGCCTCGTAGAGGGCGGTCAGCTCCTCGTCGGACTTGAAGGTGCCGTCGTCGTTGGCGTTCTTGGACCACGGGATGTTGCGGGCGCTCGGCACGTGGCCGGGGCGCTGCGACTGCTCCTGCGGCAGGTGCGCCGGGGCGAGCAGCTTGCCGGAGAACTCGTCGGGCGAGCGGACGTCGACCAGGTTCAGGGAGCCGATCGCGGCCACGACGTCGTCGCGGAAGGCGCGGATCGAGGTGTCCTGCGGCTTGGCCTTGTACTCGGTGGCCGGGCGGTTCGGGACGTCCTTGCCGTCGACCAGGTCGCGGGAGTCGAGCTCCCACTTCTTGCGGCCGCCGTCGAGGAGCTTGACGTCCTGGTGGCCGTAGAGCTTGAAGTACCAGTAGGCGTAGGACGCGAACCAGTTGTTGTTGCCGCCGTAGAGGACGACGGTGTCGTCGTTGGAGATGCCCTTGGCGGAGAGGAGCTTCTCGAAGCCCTCCTGGTCCACGAAGTCGCGGCGGACCGGGTCCTGGAGGTCCTGCTTCCAGTCGATCCGGACGGCGTTGGTGATGTGGTTCTTGTCGTACGCGGACGTGTCCTCGTCCACCTCGACGATCACGACGTTGGCGTCGTTCAGGTGGGCCTCGACCCAGTCGGCGTCTACGAGGACGTCGCTGCGGCTCATGGTGTTCTCCTCCGGGGCAGTTGCGGCGGGGCTGTGTGGGGCTGCTGCGAAGCGGGCTGTGCTGGTGCGTGCCGCTGCGGGTGCGGCTCTCGGACCCTGCGCGGGGAGGCGTCAGGGGGCAGGAGGCCGGTGCGCGCCAGGCGCGGTCACACGGATGAAGGGCCGTCGGTCCGGCCGGCGGAGCGGAAGGCTCACACCTCACATGGAGCGACAGAGCATGGCGGCGACGCGACACAGGTCCACTGCCCGCCGCTTCGTGAGGTCCGCCTGCTGATGCTTCATAGCCATGGATCGTAGGGACGAAACGGCCGCCCTGTCACCGGCGTGTCATATGTCGAGACAGGATCGTCCGCATTCCGGGACGAGAAAGCCCCGGACGGCCTTCTCGCGGCCTTCCGGGGCTGGTCGGGCGGTCCGCCCTTCTGCGGATCGGACCGCTCCGTCTCACGATCCGGCCAGGGACACGTCCGTACCGCTCAGGGCCAGGTGCACACCGGACTCGTCCGAGGTCAGCGAGGCGAGCTTGAGCCCGGCCGGCAGGCCGTCGTCGATGCGGCGGTCGAAGTCGGTCCGCTTGCGCACCGCGCTCTCGATGCCCGGGATGCCCTCGCCCGGGACGGCGTCCGCGCGGACCCGGACGACCTTGGAACCGCCCGCGTCGACGAGGGCGACGGTGGACACCACGCTGCGGGTCATGGTCCTGCCGAGGAAGTCCAGGGTCGCGGTGACCTTCACCTTGTTCGGCGCCCCGCCGTAGGTGAGGACCACACCGTTCTGTGAGGCCTTGGTGAGGTCCTCGTACGTGATCAGCGCGGAGCCCTCGGCCCGCTTGGCGGTACCGCCGTTGTAGCCCTCGTTCAGCTTCACCTCGTGGAACGAGGCCTTGAGCTGCGACAGCCGCGTCTTGCGGCCGTCGGCGGTGACGTCGACCCCTTCGAGCAACAGGTCGACCTGCTCCAGGTCGCGGCTGAGCGCCTGCGTCAGGAAGGGGAAGCCGTGTATCTCCGCCTCGGCACTGCCCGCGAGGCCCTGGCGGGACCGGACCTGGTCGGCCAGCCGGTCCTCGGCATAGCCGACCGCCCAGCGGTCGACGCCCACGAACAGTCCTCCCAGCACCACGCCGATGATCACCACGACACGTAGGAAACGCACGTGTCCCTCCCCCAACTAGTCGGTACGTACGTTCCAGTGGACCATGATCGGCCGTGAGGGTGGTGTCAGCGGCGCGGCTGCCCGGGGGCCCCGCGGGGCAGCCCCGGGGCCGCGCGGGGCAGCCGGGGGCGTCAGCCGACCACCCGGCCCATCAGGTAGACGGCGGGGGCCGCGGCGGCCAGCGGCAGCGCGACACCGGCCGTCATGTGGACGAACTTCGACGGGTAGTCGTACGCGGCCACGCGCAGCCCGATCAGGGCGCACACCCCGGCCGCGAGGCCGACCAGCGCCCCGCCGGCGCCCAGCCCGGTCAGCCCGCCGACCGCGATGCCCGCACCGGCCGCGGCGGCCAGCGAGACGCCGACGGAGGCCGGGGTGGGCAGCGGCAGCGCCCGCGCGAACACCGCGACCGCGACGGCCACCGCACCGGTGGTCACCGGCTGCCAGTCAGCGCCGAGGAAGCCCGTGCAGACGATGGCCAGCGCGGCGGAGACCACCGAGGCCATCAGCCCGTACATCCGCTCGTCGGGGTCCGCGTGGCTGCGCAGCTGGAGCACCAGCGTCAGCAGCACCCAGGCCCCGAGCGTGCCGATGACCGCGCCGGGCGCGTACGTGCGGTCCAGCGCGAGCACCGCGCCGTCGGCGACGAGGGCCCCCGCGAAGGCCAGGACGATGCCCTGGCGGGCCGGCCACATGCCGTTGAGGCGGAACCAGCCGGCCGCGGTGAGCCCCTGGAGGGCGATCAGCGGGACGAGCAGCGCCCACTGGCCGACCGCGGCGGCACCGGCCATCAGCAGGCCGAGCGCGGCGGTCAGTATCGCCGACTGCGGACCGGGGTCGATGATCGGCGACCGGCCCTCGGCGCGGGCCTGGGCGGGGTCGACGGCACGCAGGGTGTTGCCGCCGAGGGTCGGCGGCGAGTACTCGGCGGACGGACCGGGCACGGCGGCCTGCGGCTGCGGCTGCGGCTCCGCCGGGACCGGCGCGAGGTACGCGGTCTGCTCGGCGGCGGGCTCCCGCACGGGCGGCAGGTACGCCGTCTGCGCGGCGGCGGAGTCCTCCGCGCCCCACGCGCCCGGCGCGGAGGCCTGGGGCTGCACGGGCGGGAGGTACGCGGTCTGCTCCGCCGCCCCCGCGGACTCCCGCACCGGCGGCAGGTACGCCGTCTCGGCGGCGGCCGCGGCGGCGGAGGCCTGCTGCGGCTCCTCGCGGAACCAGCCGTCCGGCACGGCCCCCTGCGGCTGCACCGGCGGCAGGTACGCGGTCTGCTCCGCGACCCCGGCGGACTCCCGCACCGGCGGGAGGTACGCGGTCTGCTCCGCGACCCCGGCGGACTCCCGCACCGGCGGCAGGTACGCGGTCTGCTCCGCGGCCCCGGCGGGCTCCCGCACCGGCGGGAGGTAGGCCGTCTCGGCGGCGGCGGAAGCGGCCCCGCCGCCCCCGGTGGCGTCCGGCCACGGCACGGCCGGGGCCTGCGGCTGCGGCTGCGGCTGCGGCACCTGCGCCGGCTCCTCGCGGAACCAGCCGTCGGGTACGGCGGGCTGCTGGGGCTGGTGCTGCTGCGGAGCCTGCTGGGCCGGCACGGGCGGCAGGTACGCCGTCTGCGCGGCCGCGTCGCCGGGCCAGCCGCCCTGCGCGGGAGCCGCCGGCTGCTCGTCGCGGAACCAGCCCTCGGGCGCCGCGGGCTGCTGCTGCGCCGGCACGGGCGGCAGGTACGCCGTCTCGGCGGCGGCCGCACCGCCCCCGGTGGCGTCCGGCCACGGCACGCCACCGCCACCGGTCTGCCCCCACTGCCCCTGCGGGGCCGGGGCAGGGGCCGGGGCCGCCGGCTGGCCGGGCACCGAGCCCAGCGGCGGCTGCACCGGCTGGTACCCGGTCTCCCAGGTGTCGGACTGCCAGGTCTGGGTGGAGTACGGGTCCTGCTCGGCGTCCTGCCGCTGCTGCCGCTGCTGCTCTTCGGGAGTGCTCATCGGTATCCGCTCACCCGCCCGCGAACGGCGGGAGCACCTCGACGGTGCCCCCCTCGGTCAGCAGGACGGCATCGTGCGGGCGCTTGCCCACGGGCTCGTCGTTCACGAGGAAGGAGCAGCGCTGCAGGACCCGGGTGAGTTCCCCCGGATGGCGGTCCCGCACGGCGTCGAGCGCCTCGGCCAGTGTGCGCGCCGAGTACGGCTCCTCCGCCGTCTCGGCCGCGGCTTTCGCCGCCGCCCAGTAGCGGATGGTTCCGGTTGCCACTGCAGCTCCTATCGCTCGGCCGACCGGGCGGTCCCGTGGTCGGCTCCGTCGGCTCTCTACCGTCGGCCTCCATGATGACCCCTCCGGCCCGTCACCCCGGCGTGCCTCAGCGCGCCGTCCGTGCGCCCCGAGGCCCCGCAGGACTGGTCGGCGGACCGCTCGATCCGGTGAAACCAGGGCATACGCAGGAGGAAGGCGTGGCGCGAACCACAGAATGCGGTGCACGACAGCCCTCGGCCCCGAAAGGGCCGGTGGGCTATTCTGGCGGCGTAGAGGATCCGGGCAACGTGGCCCCCGGGTCCTTTTGTGCTTTCAGCACGTTGAACGGACCGAGAACAGAGGTATCCGTCCGGACCCCAGGGCGCGGGGGCCGGAGGGCATGCCAGGCAAGTCGTACGAAGCCGTACCGCGCACGTCCTCGACGGGACCGAGGAGGAACCGACGTGATGGACCAGCGAAGCAAACAGGAGCACGGCCGCCCGAACCGGGCAGGTGGCCGGGCATGAGCTCTCTCCTCCTGTTGACCAATGCCCTGCAGCCGTCGACCGAGGTGCTGCCCGCACTCGGCCTGCTGCTGCACAACGTCCGGGTGGCCCCCGCCGAGGGACCGGCCCTGGTGGACACCCCCGGCGCCGACGTGATCCTCGTCGACGGCCGCCGCGACCTGCCGCAGGTGCGGTCGCTGTGCCAGCTGCTGCGGTCCACCGGACCCGGCTGCCCCCTGATCCTCGTCGTGACGGAGGGCGGCCTCGCCGCCGTCACCGCCGACTGGGGCATCGACGACGTACTCCTCGACACCGCCGGCCCCGCCGAGGTCGAGGCACGGCTGCGGCTGGCCACCGGCCGCCAGCAGCTGGGCTCGGACGACTCCCCCATGGAGATCCGCAACGGCGACCTGTCGGTCGACGAGGCGACGTACAGCGCGAAGCTGAAGGGGCGGGTCCTCGACCTCACCTTCAAGGAGTTCGAACTGCTGAAGTACCTCGCCCAGCACCCCGGCCGGGTCTTCACCCGCGCCCAGCTCCTCCAGGAGGTCTGGGGCTACGACTACTTCGGCGGCACCCGGACGGTCGACGTCCACGTACGGCGGCTGCGGGCCAAGCTCGGCCCCGAGCACGAGTCCCTGATCGGCACCGTGCGCAACGTCGGCTACCGCTTCGTCACCCCGGAGAAGGTGGAGCGCGCGGCCGCCGAAGCCGCCGCCAAGCAGGCCCCGGGGAAGGCGGCGGCACAGGCCGCGCCGCAGGCCGCCGACCGTACGAGCGGACCCGTAGGCCGTTCGGAGGAAGCTCCTGTGACCAGCCAGTCGGCCAAACACCCTGCCCAGAGGTAGGTCACCCCGCGTAGACTTCCGCGCGTGGCCAAGGTGACGCGGGATGACGTAGCGCGACTTGCGGGTACTTCTACCGCCGTCGTGAGCTACGTCATCAACAACGGACCCCGGCCGGTCGCCCCGGCCACGCGCGAGCGTGTACTCGCCGCGATCAAGGAGCTGGGGTACCGGCCCGACCGCGTGGCCCAGGCCATGGCGTCACGCCGCACCGACCTCATAGGCATGATCGTCCCCGACGCCCGTCAGCCGTTCTTCGCGGAGATGGCGCACGCGGTCGAGCAGGCTGCCGCCGAACGCGGAAAAATGGTCCTCGTCGGCAACTCCGACTACCGGGACGAGCGCGAGGTCCACTACCTGCGCGCCTTCCTCGGGATGCGGGTGTCCGGTCTGATCCTCGTCAGCCAGGGCATGAGCGAGCGCGCCGCCTCCGAGATCGACGCGTGGGACGCGCGGGTGGTGCTGCTGCACGAGCGCCCGGAAGCCATCGACGACGTCGCGGTCGTCACGGACGACATCGGCGGCGCGCAGCTCGCGACGCGGCACCTGCTGGAACACGGGCACGAGTACGTCGCCTGCATCGGCGGCATCGAGAACACCCCCTCGGTCGGCGACCCGGTCGCCGACCACGTCGAGGGCTGGCGCCGGGCCATGCTGGAGGCCGGACGGTCGGTCGAGGGCCGGCTCATCGAGGCCCCGTACAACCGCTACGACGCGTACCGGGTCGCCCTGGAGGTCCTGGCCCGCCCGGACCGGCCGACGGCGATCTTCTGCGCGACGGACGACCAGGCCATCGGCGTCCTGCGCGCCGCGCGCGAGCTGCGCATCGACGTCCCCGAGCAGCTGGCGGTGGCCGGCTTCGACGACGTCAAGGAGGCGGCCCTGACGGATCCGCCCCTGACGACGATCGCCTCGGACCGCCCCGCGATGGCCCGCGCGGCGGTGGACCTCGTCCTGGACGACGCCCTCCGCGTGGCCGGCTCCCGCCGCGAACGCCTGAAGCAGTTCCCGTCGGCCCTGGTCATCCGGCGCAGCTGCGGCTGCCGGTAGGGGGGGGTCGGGGGCGGGGGCTCGCTGTGTCCCCCTCGAGGGGTGGGCGGCGGTTGCCCACCCGCCCCCTTGTCTGCGGGCCGGGGGCCGGGTGGGCGGGATCCCCTCGGGCGGTCTCAGGGAGGGTTGGGGGCTTCCCGTCAGTCCCATCGTCCTTCCGGTTCGGGCCGGTCCCTCAAGGGCGCTCCCTTCGGTCGCGTCGCTACGCGATGGCCTTCGGCCACCCTTGACCGACCGCCCCGAACCGGAAAGCCGAAAGACTGCCGGGAAACCCCCAAAGAAACGGGACGGACGATCCTGGAGGAGCGGGTCCCTCAGCGCTGAGACGAGGGGCCGGGCGCCGACCCCGCCCGACATACGCCCCCCACGTCCGTGATCCCGGGCCAGGGGCGCGACCACCCGCACGAGAAGACGACCAGAGCAGCCCAAGGAGCCGACAGACGCGACAGATCGCTACGCGCTCCCCATTTCTCAGCGTCCGACGACCGCCCGTGGCTGATACCCGCACCAGAGGTTGATCACAGCGCTGCGGGAAGCCGCCTCGCGCGACAGATCGCTACGCGCTCCTCTCGGCCCGGCGGCCGGCGACCGCCCTGGGCTGATAGCCGCGCCATAGGGCGAGGTCAGTCGAGCTGGGCGAGCATGGCCACCAACGTCCGGCCTTCCCGGGCCCCTCTGCGCAGCAGGATGGCGCCCACCTTGTGCAGCTCGGCCCACGCGTGCGGGCGGCCGACCTCCGAGGCGTCGTGGATCACGCCCAGGGCCTCGGTCAGGGCGGCCTCGGCCTCTCCAGCGCCCGCGTATGCGTGGGCGAGGCAGGATCCGTACCAGGCCCGGTCCCGGCGGAATGACGGGGCGAAGCCGGCCAGCCCCGAGGTCAGGTTCCCGACCGCACCGTCCCAGTCCTTCAGGTGCAGGTCTGCCATGCCGCGCTGGGCCGCGAACCAGGACTCGCCGTAGAAGTAGAGCCACGGAGGCGCGTCGACGGCACCGGCGATGATCCGCTGCGCCTCGTCCAGTCGGGAGTACGCCTCGTCGCGCTCACCCGCCAGCGCGTATCCCCGCCCCGCCATCTGCACCGCCATGGCCCGAGTGGCCTCGCTCGCCCCCGAAAGAGAAGCAGCAGCTTCACCCAGCCGCACACACCGGCGGCCCCTGCCTCCCGACCACGCCAGGTGCGCCTTCATGCTCAGGGTGGTGGCCGCCAGGTCGCCGTAGCCGGCCTCCAACGCCCAGTCGTAGGACCGGTCGAACCATCCGAGTGCCACGGGGGCTTTGTCCTGGTCCTGCGCCATCCACGCCAGGAACTGGGCGTACTCGGCCAGCAACCTCACCACCTGGTCGGCCAAGGCCCCCCGAGCCTGTCCGTACAGCCCGGCCACCTCCCTGAACTGCGCCAGAACCAGCGGTGCAACGGTGCGCGACCCCACCGTGTCCTCGGCCCGCCGATGCGCGGCCAACAAGGCGTCCATCGCATCGACAGAAGCGGCATCCAGCCGCAGCCCACCCTTCTGCACCCCGCCCAAACGCTCGCCGTCGGTCTCCGACACCACCCCGGGCAGCACGAGCGAGGGAAGCGGCAGGTCCTCGTACCGGGCACCGAGCAGTTCCAGGGGCACGCCGAGCCCGTCGATGATGCGCTGCCGCACCTCGGCCGAGGTCACCACGCGCCGGCGGTTCTCGATGGCGGACACATCGGGTTGGGCCAGACCCACGAGGGCACCGAGCCGGCTCTGGCTGCTCCGCGTCAGCCTCCGCCACGTCCCCAACAGGGCAGCCCAGTCCTCAGCGGCTGCGGCCGCCCGTAATTCGGGGTGCACCCACACATCCGACTCGGGCTCCATGCGGGAAATATAGGTCGGTCCTATAGGACGCGGCAGTGGTTCGGCCTGGGCGCCACCCGACATGGTGGGTCACGCCTGGGCGGCCGCCGGGTTCGAATGGGAGCGCTGCGAAGAGTTCCGCTCCACCACTCATTGACGAGGGCAGGGAGTAACCCGTGACCAGCCGCATCAAACACAGCTGCACGCGCGACGTACCCAGTAGCGACGGTCTTGACGGCCCCTCGGGGAAGGCGCCCTTCCTGATCGAGCCCAGCGCCGATCTGCTGGACCGCGCCCAGAGCGGCTGGATGCGTTTCCTGAACAGCTTCCCAGAGGTGCCGGGTGAGTGAGCAGTACGAATACGTGCCCCACCGGCTCCTGCGCCGCCGCGTCCGCGACATTGCCTCCGGCGTCGAAGGCGAACTGATGGCTGTGATCAACGAGAACGTCTCCGACACCCTCACCGAGCACTGGACAGAACTCGCCTACATCCGCGATGCCTCCGGCCGTGAATTCACCACTGCCGCCACCAACATCGAACCCGTAGACGATCACCCCCAGACGGCCGCCGGCCGCCGAGATCCGAGGAGCGCGTAGCGATCTGTCGCGCCTGTCGGATTCCTGGGCTGCTCTGTTCGTCCTTGCGTGCGGGTATCAGCCACGGACGGTCGCCGGCCGCCGAGAAATGAGGAGCGCGTAGCGATCTGTCTCGCTTGTCGGCTCCCCGGGGGCTCTGGTCAACCTCTCGTGCGGGTTGCCGCGCCCCTGGTCCGGGATCTCGGCTCTTGGGGGCCCGGATGCCTGGCGGGCCGGCGCCCGGCCCCTCGCCTCATCGCTGACGGACCCGTCCCTCCACCTTGGACCGTGCCGTTTCTTTGGGGGTTTCCCGGCAGTCTTTCGGCTTTCCGGGGCGGGTCGGTCTGTCAAGGGTGGCCGTAGGCCATCGCGTAGCGACGCGACGAAGGAGCGCCCTTGACGGGCCGGCCCGAACCGGAAGGACGATGGGACTGACGGGAAGCCCCCAACCCGCTCTGATCCGGTCCGTGGGGATCCCGCCCACCGGCCCCCCGGCCCGCAGACATGGGGGCGGGTGGGCGAACACCGCTCGACCCCACGGGGTCGAGGGGGAGATAGCGGGTCCTAACCGGACCCGCCCCCACCGCCCCGCCTCAGCTCTCCGTCCGGTACATCAGGTCGATCTCGTGCGTCGCGAAGCCCAGGCCCTCGTACACCGCCAGGGCCGCCGGGTTGTCCGCGTCGACGTACAGCATCGCCGTCGGCAGGCCGGACTCCGCCAGGTGGTGGAGGCCGATGGCGGTGAGGGCCTTGCCCAGGCCGCCGCCCTGGGCGCCCGGGCGGACGCCGACCACGTAGACCTCGCCCAGCTGTTCCTCGGCGTGGACCTTCGTCCAGTGGAAGCCGACCAGTTCGCCGTCCCGCTCCGCGAGGAAGAAGCCCTTGGGGTCGAACCACGGCTGCGCGATCCGGTCGTTCAGGTCCCGCTGCGTGAGTGCGCCCTGCTCCGGGTGGTGGGCGAAGGCGGCGGCGTTGGCGGCGAGCCAGGCGGTGTCGTCCTGCCCGGGCACGAAGGTGCGGACGGTCACGCCGGCCGGGAGGGCCGGTTCGGGCAGCGGGGCGGCGTCGGGGCCCAGGGGGCGGCGCAGCTGCCGGAGTTCGCGGAAGAGGGTCAGCCCGAGCACCTGGGCGAGGTGCCGCGCGGCGGACTTGCCGCCGTGCGCCCACACCCGGATCCGCTTGCCGGAGGCGTGCAGCAGGGCGGTGCCCAGGGCCCGGCCGTAGCCGCGGCCGCGCAGGGCGGGGTGGATGACGAGTTCGGCGGCCGGGGCCTCCACCGGGTCGGTGTCCTCCAGCTGCCCGTACCCGCACAGCCGCCCGCCGTCGGTGAGGAGGAAGTGCCGGATCCCCTCGCGCGGTCCGCCGCGCAGCTGGAGGCGGCCCTGTTCGGAGACGGCGGTGGTGCCGTCGGTGCGGGCCGCCTCTCCGATCAGGTCCAGTACGGAGGCGGCCTGCTCCTCCGTCAGCTCGTCGAGGATCTCAATCTGCCGTCCCGGCTCCAGGGCCGCTGCTGCGTCAGTCATGCTCCGAGCCTACGGCGCCACCGCTGAGGGCTGCGCGTAACCAGCTCGCAACCCGCTACCCCCTGTCGTAGCTACGCGCGTTGACCATAGGCTGCGGGCACCTCCCAAAATGTTGTCTCGCTGTCCACAAAGGGGAATAAATGTCAGCGAAGCCACAACGGCCCCGTACGGCCCGCCGGTTGACCTTCGGCGCACTCGCCCTCACGGCGGGGGCCGGCGCGATGGTCGCCGCCGCACTGCCGGCCGGTGCCGCGAGTGGTGGCGGTACGCCTCCCAAGGCGCGCACCGTCGACGTACAGATGCTCTCGTTCAACGACTTCCACGGCACGCTGGAGCCCCCGCAGGGCTCGTCCGGCACCGTGAGCGAACGTCAGGCAGACGGCACCACCAAGGCCATACCCGCGGGTGGCGTCGAGTACCTCGCCACCAGCCTGCGCGAGGCCCGCAAGGGTCACGAGTACTCCGTCACGGCCGCGGCCGGTGACATGATCGGCGGCAGCCCGATGCTGTCCGGTCTCTTCCACGACGAGCCCACCGTCGAGGCGCTCAACAAGCTGAACCTCGACGTGTCGAGCGTCGGCAACCACGAGTTCGACGAGGGCAGGACCGAGCTGCGCCGGATGGCGTACGGCGGCTGTCACCCGACCGAAGGCTGTTTCGAGTACGGCAAGACCTTCACCGGTGCGCAGTTCCAGTACCTCGCCGCCAACGTGACGGACGAGAAGACCAAGCGTCCGCTGATGTCGCCCACCTTCGTCTGGAAGAAGGGGGACGTGAAGATCGGCTTCATCGGCGTCACCCTGGAGGGCACTCCGGACGTCGTCACCGCCGAGGGCGTCAAGGGCCTGAAGTTCGGCGACGAGGTCGAGACGATCAACAAGTACGCGGCCGAGCTGAACAAGCAGGGCGTGAAGTCGATCGTGGCGCTGATCCACGAGGGCGGTCTGCCCGCGAGCGGCGCGTACAACTACGACTGCGACGTGCCGGGCGCCGGCGCGGGCATCTCGGGTGCGATCGTCGACATCGCCAAGAACGTCGACCCGAAGGTCGACGCGCTGGTGACGGGCCACACGCACCAGGCGTACAGCTGCAACATCCCGGACCCGGCGGGCAACCCCCGTACGGTGACCTCGGCCGCCTCCTACGGCCGGCTGTTCACGGACACCACCCTCACGTACGACCGGGCGACGAAGGACATCGTCCGGACGCCGGTCCTGTCGCCGAAGCCGGTGAACAAGCTGGTCGGCCGCGAGCAGCCGAAGGCCGCGGACATGTCCGAGCTGATCACCCGCTGGAAGGCGCTCGCCGCTCCGGTGGCGAACCGTCCGATGGGCTACATCTCGGCCGACATCCCGGGCCGCGGTGCGGAGGCGCCGGAGAAGCCGCTCGGCGACCTGATCGCGGACGCGCAGCTGGAGGCCACGGCCGCGGCGGACAAGGGCGGCGCGCAGCTGGCCATCATGAACCCGGGCGGCATCCGTGCCGACCTGGCCTACAAGGCCGCGGGTGACGAGGGCGACGGTGTCGTGACGTACGGCGAGTCGTACACGGTGCAGCCGTTCAACAACCTGATGAACGTGGTGGACCTGACCGGCGCGCAGCTGGTCACCGCGCTCCAGCAGCAGGTGAGCGGTACGGTCAACGGCCCGAACCCGAAGATCCTGCAGGTCTCGAAGGGCTTCACGTACACCCTGGACATGACGAAGACGGGTGCGGACCGGATCGTCGTGGACTCGGTGAAGCTGAACGGCGCGGCGATCGACCCCGCCAAGACCTACCGGGTCGTGATGAACGAGTTCCTCGCGGGCGGCGGTGACGGCTTCACCGTCCTGAAGGAGCACAAGAACAAGCTGGTGGGCGCGTCGGACCTGGACGCCTTCAACGCCTACCTGGCGAAGTCGACGGCGGCGACCCCGATCGCCCCGCCGGCGGCGGACCGCATCAAGGTCGTCAAGTAGTGGCGCTGTAAGCAGTGCGTCCCCGAGGGGGCGGTGGGCCGATGGCCCGCCGCCCCCTCGGCTTTTGGCTAGAGGGTCGCCAGGAACTTCCCGACGGCCGCGTGGAAGCCCTCGGGGTCGGTGAAGGGGACGAAGTGGTCGCCCTCCAGGGCGGTGTACGAGGTGCCCGGGCGCCGGCGGACCATGGCGTCGGCGACGTCCTGGGTGAGGGCCCGGCTCTGGCGTCCGTGGATGAGCAGGGCGGGGCAGGGGCTGGCGGTCCAGGTGTCCCAGTGGTCGCCCGCGCAGGCGTGGATGGAGTCGAGCATGTCCTGCCCGTGGAAGCCGAGCCGCCAGCCGGTCCCTCCGGGGAGCGGGCGTACGCCGTCGGCGACGAAGGGCAGGGCGGCCGGGTCGACGGCGCCGAGGAGTTCCTCGCGGGTGGGGGCCGAGTAGGGCAGTGCCCCGAGGAAGTCGAACCACTGCGGGCCGGCCGGGATGTCGATGGCGACGGTGGCGTCGACACCGATCAGGGCGCCGGCCCGGTCGGGGTGGGCGGCGGCCAGGTGGTAGGCGTTGAGGCCGCCGAGGGAGTAGCCGAGGACGGCGACGGGCTCGGTGAGGCCGAGGTGGTCGAGGAGGGCGACGGCGTCGGCGACGTAGCCCTCGCGGCGGTAGTGGGGTGCGCGGTCGGAGTCGCCGTGGCCGCGCTGGTCGGGGGCGATGACCCGCCACGCGTCGCCGAGGGCGGCGGCGAGGCCGGTGAAGGCGGCGGCTTCGGACATGCCGCCGTGGAGGGCGAGGAGCGGTCGGCCGGGGCCGCCGAAGTCCAGGTACGAGAGGGTGCGGCCGTCGATGGTCAGCGTGTCGCGCATGGTTGGTGTCTCCCCGTTTCCGTTGCCCGCCGTGGTCACGGGCATCACTGTGCCAGTAGTTGGGCAAGCGCGCAATACATTCGTATGGGGCGCTTGCCCAAACGGTGGCCGGAGGGGCGCCGATACCATCCGGGGCATGGGAAATCGCGAGGACCTGCTGGCCGGCGCGCGCCGCTGCCTTGAGGAGAAGGGCTACTCGCGCACGACCGTGCGCGACATCGCCACGGCGGCACAGGTGAGCATGGCCGCGATCGGCTACCACTTCGGGTCCCGCGAGGCGCTGCTCAACCAGGCGCTGTTCGCCGCCATGGACGACTGGGCCGCCGGCTCCGGCCGGCTCACCGGCGAGGGCGACACCGCGGCGGAACGGTACGGCGACACCTGGGACCGCAAGATCCGCGACTTCCTCGACATGCGCTGGCTGTGGATCGCCAACATCGAGGCCTTCGTCCACGCCCAGTCCTCGCCCGAACTGCTGGCCGTCCTGGCCGAGGGACAGCGCCGCTCCCGGCGGACGGTGGCCGCGCACCTGGCCGGGGTCTCCGAGGAGGCGGTGACCGACGAGGACGTACGGGCCCTCGGGTCGGTGCACCTCGCGCTGCTGAGCGGGGTGATGGTGCAGGCGCTGACCGATCCCGGGCAGGCTCCCACGGGGGCCGAGCTCACCCAAGGGCTCCGCAGGATGGTCGAGTTGCTCGAAGAGCCCGCGCCTACCGACGGGTAGTAAACGCCGGTCCCGCACGCCATAATCCGGTCCCACCACCAGGTCGGCGAAGGGGCGGGGCATGGACGCGGGCAGAGGCACGGACACGGACACGGGTGCGGACGCAGGCACGGGAACGGGCACGGCTCCGCGTACGCGTCCGGGGGCACGCAGGGCCACGGGCGCGCGCACCGCACCGGACCGGCGGGCCTTCCTCGCCGGCGCCGCGGCCGTGGGCACGGGCGCGCTCCTCGGACTCGGGGCGGCGGCACCGGCTCACGCCGCCCCCGCCCCCGCGAGGGCCCTCGGCACCCAGGACTGGATGGCCGGGCTCGCCGACTCCACCGCCCTCCAGCGGATGACCATCCCCGGCACCCACGACTCCGGCGCCACCAAGGGCGGCCTCTACGTCGCCTGCCAGAACACCTCCATCGCCCAGCAGCTCGACTCCGGCATCCGCTTCCTCGACGTCCGCTGCCGGGTCACGGGCGGCTCGTTCGCCATCCACCACGGCTCGTTCTTCCAGGACCTGATGTTCGGCGACGTCCTCGCCGCCTGCCGGGACTTCCTCGCCGCGCACCCCTCCGAGACGGTCCTGATGCGCGTCAAGCAGGAGTACTCCACCGACTCCGACGCCGCCTTCCGCGCCGTCTTCGACGACTACCTCGACCGCCGCGGCTGGCGCCCCCTCTTCCGGATCGCCGACACCCTGCCCGCCCTCGGGCAGGCCCGCGGCAGGGTCGTCCTCCTCGCCGACAACGCCGGCCTGCCGGGCCTGCGCTACGGCGACGGCGGCGTCTTCGACATCCAGGACGACTACAACACCGAGCCCTTCGCCAAGCGCGTCCGCATCGAGGACCACTTCCGCAAGGCCGTCCGGGAGCCCGGCAGGCTCTTCGTCAACTACGTCAGCACCGCCGCGTACATGCCCCCGCGCTGGAACTCCGACCGGCTGAACCCGCAGGTCCACGGCTTCGTCGACGGCTCCGAACTCAGCGGCCGCACCGGCCTCGGCATCGTCCCGATGGACTTCCCGAACACCCGCTCCGGCCTGGTCGCCTCACTGCTCCGGCACAACTGACGGCGACGGCGGCCGCGGCGACGGCTGCTCCGACGGCGGCGGCGACGGCGCGCCCGGGATGCGCAGCACCGCCTCCGTGCCGCCCGCCCCGTCCGCGGCGGCGCGCAGCTCGGCGCCGCCGCCCGAGCGGGCCGCCGTGCGGGCCACGATGGACAGGCCCAGCCCGCTGCCGGGCAGGGCACGGGCCGACTCGGAGCGCCAGAACCGCTCGAAGACGTACGGGAGGTCCTCGGGCGGGATCCCCGGCCCGTGGTCGCGTACGGTCAGCTCGCCCGCGCGCAGCGAGACCTCGACGGCGCCGCCCGGCGGGCTGAACTTCACGGCGTTGTCCAGCAGGTTGACCACCGCCCGTTCCAGCGCCGCCGCCTCGCCCCGCACGTACCAGGGCTCCAGGGCGGAGCCGAACCGCAGCTCGGGGCCGCGCAGCCGGGCCCGGGACAGCGCCGAGGCGGCGATGTCGTGCAGGGCCACCACGCCGAGCGGGGCGTGCGGGGCGGCGTCGGGGCGGGACAGCTCCTGGAGGTCCCCGATCAGCGCGGCGAGTTCCGTCATCTGCGCCTTGACCGAGGCGAGCAGCTCGCGGCGGTCCTCGGGCGGGATGGCCCGGCCGGTCTCCTCGCTGCGCGCGAGCAGCTCGATGTTGGTGCGCAGCGAGGTGAGCGGCGTACGCAGCTCGTGACCGGCGTCCGCGATCAGCTGGGCCTGGCGTTCCTGGGAGGAGGCGAGCGCGGCGGTCATCGCGTTGAAGGAACGCGACAGGCGGGCGATCTCGTCGTCGCCCTCGTCCGGGATGCGCACGGTCAGGTCCTCGGTGCGGGCGACGTGCTCGACGACACCGGTGAGCTCGTCCACGGGCCGCAGCCCCGTGCGGGCCACCCACAGGCCGGCCGCGCCCGCGCCGACGACCCCTATGCCCGAGACCAGGAGCAGCACCCAGGCCAGGGTGGACAGGGGCTTGTCGATGTCGGCGAGGGGCTTGGCGATGGAGATCCCGAAGGTCGGCCCGCCGGTGGTCAGGCGCCGGCCGATCGTGTAGACGCGCATCCGGTCGCCGTCGGCCGTGGTGGCGTCGTGCAGCCGCGCGGTGCTGCGGCCGGCGGCGACGTCCTGGTCGGTCTGGGTGGCGGGCAGGTCCGTCCGTCCGCTCACCCAGCAGCGGCCGCCCTCGGCGGTGACGATCTGCACGGTCGCGTTCAGGTCCCCGGCGATGTCCATCTGGTTCGGCGGCGGGCGCAGCGTGCAGCCCTCGCGCAGGGTGCGGAGCACCTGCTCGCTGGGGTCGGTGGCCCTCAGGGACTGGTTGAGCTGGTCGTTGAGCTGCGCCCGCACCATCACCCAGGACGCCCCGGCCACCGCCGCGACGGCCACCGCGACGGCGACGGTGACCAGCAGCGCCAGCCGGGAGCGCAGCGGCAGTGCGCGGAACCGGTCGGCGGGACCCGTCATTCGGGCCCGCCCTCGCCGGCGCGCAGGACGTAGCCGACCCCGCGCACGGTGTGCACGAGGCGCGGCTCGCCGGCCGCCTCGGTCTTGCGGCGCAGGTACATCACGTAGACGTCCAGGGAGTTGGAGCTGGGCTCGAAGTCGAAGCCCCACACCGTCTTGAGGATCTGCTCGCGGGTCAGCACCTGGCGCGGGTGCGCCAGGAACATCTCCAGCAGGGTGAACTCCGTGCGGGTCAGCTCCACCGGCCGGCCGCCCCGGGTGACCTCGCGGGTGGCGAGGTCCATGCGCAGGTCGCCGAAGGAGAGGGCGTCGCCGGCCGGTTCCGGGCCGGCGGCGGGGGCGGCGTAGGAGCTGCGGCGCAGCAGGGCGCGGACGCGGGCGAAGAGCTCGTCCAGTTCGAACGGTTTGACGAGGTAGTCGTCGGCGCCCGCGTCGAGGCCGGTGACGCGGTCGCCGACGGTGTCCCGGGCGGTCAGCATCAGCACCGGGGTGACGCTGCCGGCGGCGCGCAGCCGTCGGGCGGCCGTCAGGCCGTCCATCCGGGGCATCTGGATGTCGAGGACGATCAGGTCGGGGGCGTACGCGGCCGCCTGGTCGAGGGCGTCGAGCCCGTCGACGGCGGTCCGCACCTCGTACCCCTCGAAGGCGAGGCTGCGGCGCAGGGCCTCGCGCACGGCCGGTTCGTCGTCGACGACGAGGATGCGCTGCGGGTCGCCTTCGGCGGGATTCATGGTCGGGGTCCCCCAGGGGTGGTGGTCGGTGCGCGGGGCACGTCCCAGGGTGTCAGAAGGAGATGCCGAAGCCGTTGCCGCTGCTGTCGGAGCCGTTGTCCTGGCTGCTCCCGCCGCCGGGGCCGCCCTTGCGGAGGGAGTCGAGGTCGGCCTTGATCGTGTTGACCGGGATCGCGAAGCCGAGGCCGACGCTGCCGGCGCTCGAGCCGTCGCTGGAGGGCGAGTAGATCGCGGAGGGCATGCCCACGATCTCGCCGTTCATGTTCACGAGGGCGCCGCCGGAGTTGCCGGGGTTGAGGGAGGCGTCGGTCTGGATGGCCTTGTACGAGGTGGTGTTGGCGCCGGTGTCGCCGTTGAACTGCTGACCGTCGTACGAGAACGGCCAGCCGCCGCGCTGGCGCTGCGGGCTCTGCTGCTGGCGGTTCTCGGACTTGGGCACGTTCACCTCGCGGTTCAGCGCCGAGACGATGCCGCTGGTGACGGTGCCGGTGAGGCGGTCGGGGGAGCCGATGGCGACGACCTGGTCGCCGACCTTGAGGCGGTCGGAGTCGCCGAGCTTGGCGGGCCTCAGGCCGCCGGCGCCCTGGAGCTTGATGAGGGCGAGGTCCTTGCCGGGGTCGGTCCCGACGATCTTGGCGCTGTATTTCTTCCCGTCACTCATCGTCACCTGGATCTCGGAGGCTCCGTTGACGACGTGGTTGTTGGTGGCGATCTCGCCGTCGGCGGTGAGCACGATGCCGGAGCCGGTGCCCTGGCCGGAGGCGGTGCGGGTGTCGATGCGGACGACGGACGGGCTGACCTGCTCGGAGACGCCCGAGACGGTGCCGTTGGCGGACTGCGAGACGTTGGTGCCGTTCACGCCGGCGACGGCGGCGCCCGCCTGTCCGAGGAGCTGCTGCACGGCGACGGCCGTTCCGCCGCCGACCAGGGCCGCCGCGAGGGCGACGGCGGCGAGCAGCGCGACCGGCCGCTTGGCGCGGGCCGCGTGCGCGGGGCCGGCCGGGCCGGCGGCGGCCGCGGAGCCCCAGGCGTCCCACCCGGCGCCGCTGCCCGCGCTGCCGCCGCTGCCGCCGGCCGCCGGGACGGTCTCGCCCTGGATGACGGGCGGCTGGTGCGCCTCGTGCCACCCGGGAGCCGGGGCGGCCGCCGGCGGGTACGGGGGCGGCGGCGGATAGCCGGCGGCACCGGCGTCCCGTGCCAGCCGCTCGCGCCCCCGCTGCCAGTCGTCCCCGAAGGGCGCGTTCCGGGCCGGGCCGTTCTCCTGGGGGTACTCGCCTTCGCGGCGGAAGCTCTCGGTCATGTCTCTGACTCTGTCCCCGGATCATGAGAGCAATCTGAGTCCCGGCTGAGAAGCCCGGCAGAACCGCGTACGCCCGACATAAGCACCTGGGCCCCGGCCCGGCCGCACGATGTTCCGAACGCGTTCAAACCGGTGGGGACGACCAGGGGGACGACCATGCCCGCAGCGGCGCCCGCCGACTCCGGGGCGTACTGGTCCCGCCGCTCGGCGCGGCTTCCGTGGGGGCGCAGGCCCCGCTCGCCGCCCCGTACGTGCTGCGCGCGCTCCCGGGCCGGCAGCGGAGGCCCGCCCGGCCGCCGGGCACCGGTCGCCGCCCCCGACCCTAGAAGCCATACGCCATTAACCGGGCATTCAGACGTGCTTGCGAGCCTCACGTCATGCAGCCCCGACTCCGCCTCACGGCAGACCCTTCCGACGCGCCTGTCCTGCCGCGTGCGCGGAAGAATGGAGTCATGAGCCACCAGCCCAGCGCAGGCCCCACCGAGGTCCCCGCACAGCACTCGTCTCACACCCCCGCGACCGGAAACGGAACGGGCAGTACCGGTGCCGGCAGCGGCACAGGTCCAGACACAGGCACGGGCACGGGCAAGAAGGCGGACGGCGGCGACGGCGGCAGCAAGCCCCGCCTCGGGTCCATAGCCGCCCACCGGCCCCACGCCGCCCGCGTGACCGGCCACGTCGACCTCGATCCCGACCTCGACGCCGACCTGGACGCCTACGAGGACAAGGACGACACCGGCGAGCTCCCCCCGAACCGGTTCCTCGACCGGGAGCGCAGCTGGCTGGCCTTCAACGAGCGGGTGCTCGAGCTCGCCGAGGACCCCGCGACCCCGCTGCTGGAGCGCGCCAACTTCCTGGCGATCTTCGCGAGCAACCTCGACGAGTTCTTCATGGTCCGCGTCGCCGGACTCAAGCGCCGCATCGCGACCGGCGTCGCCACCCGTTCGGCCTCAGGCCTCCAGCCCCGTGAGGTACTGGACCTGATCTGGACCCGCTCGCGCGAGCTCATGGCCCGGCACGCCGCGTGCTTCCAGCACGACATCGCCCCCCAGCTCGCCGAGGAGGGCATCCACCTCATCCGGTGGCCCGACCTCACCGAGAAGGAGCAGGCACGGCTCTTCACCCTGTTCCGCAACCAGATCTTCCCGGTGCTCACCCCACTGGCCGTGGACCCCGCGCACCCCTTCCCGTACATCTCCGGCCTCTCCCTCAACCTGGCCGTCGTCGTGCGCAACCCCGTCAGCGGCCACCGCCACTTCGCCCGCGTCAAGGTGCCGCCGATCCTCTCCCGCTTCCTGGAGGCCTCCCCGCAGCGCTACGTCCCCCTGGAGGACGTCATCGCCGCGCACCTGGAGGAGCTGTTCCCCGGCATGGAGGTGCTCGCGCACCACATGTTCCGCGTCACCCGCAACGAGGACCTCGAAGTGGAGGAGGACGACGCCGAGAACCTCCTCCAGGCGCTGGAGAAGGAGCTCATGCGGCGCCGCTTCGGCCCGCCCGTCCGCCTGGAGGTCGAGGAGTCCATCGACCCGGGCGTCCTGGACCTCCTCGTGCAGGAGCTGAACGTCAGCGCCGCCGAGGTGTACCCGCTGCCCGGCCCGCTCGACCTGACCGCCCTCTTCGGCATCGCCTCCCTGGACCGGCCCGAGCTCAAGTACCCGAAGTTCGTCGCCGGCACCCACCGGGACCTCGCCGAGGTGGAGTCCGCGTCCGCGCCCGACATCTTCGCCGCACTGCGCGAGCGCGACGTGCTGCTGCACCACCCCTACGACAGCTTCTCCACCTCCGTGCAGGCCTTCCTCGAACAGGCCGCCGCGGACCCGGACGTCCTCGCGATCAAGCAGACGCTGTACCGCACCTCCGGCGACTCCCCCATCGTCGACGCCCTGATCGACGCCGCGGAGTCCGGCAAGCAGGTCCTCGTACTCGTCGAGATCAAGGCCCGCTTCGACGAGCAGGCCAACATCAAGTGGGCGCGCAAGCTGGAGGAGTCCGGCTGCCACGTCGTCTACGGCCTCGTCGGCCTCAAGACGCACTGCAAGCTCTCCCTCGTCGTCCGCCAGGAAGGCGACACCCTGCGCCGCTACAGCCACGTGGGCACGGGCAACTACCACCCCAAGACCGCCCGCCTGTACGAGGACCTCGGCCTGCTCACCGCCGACCCGCAGGTCGGCGCGGACCTGTCCGACCTCTTCAACCGGCTCTCCGGCTACTCCCGCCGCGAGACCTACCGCCGGCTGCTGACCGCCCCCAAGTCCCTGCGCGACGGGCTGATCTCCCGCATCGACAAGGAAGCCGACCACCACCGGGCCGGCCGCCCGGCGTCGGTCCGGCTGAAGATGAACTCGATCGTCGACGAGGCCCTCATCGACTCCCTCTACCGGGCCTCCCAGGTGGGCGTGCCCATCGACATCTGGGTGCGCGGCATCTGCGCCGTGCGCCCCGGCGTCCCCGGCCTGTCGGAGAACATCCGGGTCCGATCCATCCTCGGCCGCTTCCTGGAGCACTCCCGGGTCTTCGCCTTCGGCAACGGCGGCGAGCCCGAGGTGTGGATCGGCAGCGCCGACATGATGCACCGCAACCTCGACCGCCGCATCGAGGCGCTGGTCAGGGTCACCGACCCGGCCCACCGAGCGGCCCTGGACCGGATGCTGGAGACCGGCATGTCCGACGCCACCTCCTCCTGGCACCTGGGCCCGGACGGCGAATGGACCCGGCACAGCACCGACGCCGAGGGCCAGCCGCTGCGGCACGTACAGGAGATGCTCATAGACGCCCGGAGGCGCCGGCGTGGCTCTGCCAAACCATGACGACCCGACCGCAGGTGACGTGCTCGGCGTGTACCTGCGGTCCCAGGCCACCGCGTTCCTGCGGGCGCTGCGCCTGCACGAAGCCGGAGCGGCCGGCGGCCCGTCCGCCGACCCGGCGGAGAGCGGCGAGGCGGCGTACGGGCTGCGGAGCGCGGCGCGCCGGATCGCCGGATCGCTGAGCACGTTCCGGGCGGTCACCGAGACGCGCTGGGCGGACTCGCTGCGCACGGAGCTGGTCTGGCTGTCGTCCACACTGGCCGACGAACACGCGTACGCCGCCCGGCTGTCGCGGCTGATGGAAGCCCTGCAGCGGCTGTCCGGCTCCCCCGACCTGCCGGCCCCGCGGGGCGGCGGGGCGGCCGCGCCGGGCGCCCTCACGGTGGGCTCGGCGCGGGCGGGCGCCCTGCTGGAGCGGCAGCTCACGCTGGCGCGCACGCGGGCGCACTCGGCCACCCTCCAGGCCCTCGGGTCGTCCCGCTTCCACGCGGTCGCGGACGCGGTGGCGGTGCTGGCCTCGGAGGTGCCGCTGGACCCGGTGGCGGCGCGGGGCCGGGTCGGGGACGTGCTGGAACCGCTGGCGGAGGTGACCGCAACCCGGCTCACGGGAGCCGTCTGCGCGCTCCCCGCCGCGCAGGGCACCCCGTACGCGGCGCACGAGGACGCCTCCTGGCACGAGGTGCGCCGGCTGCTGCGCGTGCACCGGTACGCGCGGGAGGTGCTGGGCGGGGACGTGGCCCGGCTCTCGGCGGCGGGAGAGGCGCTGGACCTCCACCGGGACGCGTCGGAGGCCGCCACCGCCTCGGCGACGGCCGCCCGCACCCCGCGGATCGCCCCGGCGACGGCGTACGCGCTGGGCGTGCTGCACGCCGACCAGCGCCACGCGGTGGAGGCGGCCCGCCTCTCGTTCCACCACATCTGGCACCCGGCCCCCGCCCTCCCCTGACCCCGCCGCCACGCGGGCTGATCCCCGGGGCTGCGCCCCGGCCCCCCGCGCCTCAATCGCCGGCGGGGCTGGATTGTCCAGCCCGCGCGGCGTTTGAGCGCACCGGGCGCGGAGCGCCCGGTATCGGGGTCCGGGGCGGAGCCCCGGGTTCTCCAGCCCCCCTGGGGGCACCCCCCAGCGGTAGCTGGGGGAGCTTGAGGCGCGGGGTCAGGGGCAGCGCCCCTGGGAACGGGCGAAGGGCGGGTCGGGGACCTCGCACCGCGCAGCGGCAGCCCGCGCCCGGCGTCGGCCGGTCAAGTCTGAGACGCTGGACGGGGCGGGCTCCCCGGCACGGGACCGGCGAAATCCAGCCACCCCGCCCGGCCAGGGCAACGGCCAGGGCAACGGCCCCGAGAGGGTAACAGCGGCATAACGGGCGGATAACGCCCGATTGCGCCCAGGTACAAACCACCCCATCCGCACCGGGCCGTCCGCCATGGTTCACCCCCCGTTCACCAAGCGCGGTCGACCGCTTCACCTGTTCTGCCTAATTTCGGTAGCGCACGGTGCGAGCCGATCGGGAAAACACGGCGCCGCACCACAGCAGCCCGTAGTCCTCTTCGCACGCCGCCCCGAAACAGAAAGCGGCCGGCGGCCCCTCGGAAGGAACACCCGAAAGTGAAGCTTCAGCGCAAGAACCGGCTTCGTGCCTCCGCCCTCGGGGCCCTCGTCGTGTCCGGCGCCCTGGTCCTCACGGCGTGCGGCTCGGACGACAACACGAAGACCGGCGCCGACGGCACCACCAAGGCCTCGGCCCCGGCGCCCGGCGACATCAAGTGCGAAGGCGCCAAGGGCAAGCTCCTCGCCTCCGGCTCCTCCGCGCAGAAGAACGCGGTGGACCTCTGGGTGAAGAACTACATGGCCGCCTGCTCCGGCGTCGAGGTGAACTACAAGTCCTCCTCCTCCGGCGAGGGCATCGTCGCCTTCAACCAGGGCACCGTAGGTTTCGCCGGCTCGGACTCGGCGCTGAAGCCCGAGCAGGTCGAGGACTCGAAGAAGGTCTGCACCGGCGGCCAGGGCATCAACCTGCCGATGGTCGGCGGCCCCATCGCCATCGGCTTCAACGTCTCCGGCGTGGACAAGCTGAACCTGGACGCCGCGACCCTCGCGAACATCTTCAACGACAAGATCAAGAAGTGGGACGACGAGGCGATCAAGAAGCTGAACCCCGGCGTCACGCTCCCCTCCACCGCCATCCAGGCCTTCCACCGCTCCGAGGACTCCGGCACCACCGAGAACCTCGGCAAGTACCTCAAGGCCGCCGCCCCCGACGCCTGGACCTACGACGCCGCGAAGAAGTGGCCGGCCCCCGGTGGCCAGGCCGCGTCCGGCTCCGCCGGTGTCGCCTCCCAGGTCAAGGCCGTCGACGGCGCGATCGGCTACTTCGAGCTCTCCTACGCCACCTCGCAGAGCATCAAGACCGTCGACGTCAACACCGGCGCCGGCGCCCCGGTCAAGGCCACCCCGGAGAACGCCTCCAAGGCCATCGCCGCCGCCAAGGTCGCCGGCACCGGCTCCGACCTGGCCCTGAAGCTCGACTACACCACCAAGGCCGAGGGCGCGTACCCGATCGTCCTGGTCACCTACGAGGTCGTCTGCGACAAGGGCAACAAGGCCGAGACCCTCGGCACCGTGAAGTCCTTCCTCGAGTACACCGCCTCGGACGCGGGCCAGAAGGTCCTCACCGAGAACGGCTACGCGCCGATCCCGGCCGAGATCAACACCAAGGTCCGCGAAGCCATCAAGTCGCTGGCCTAGCCACACCCTCCCGGCCCGGGCCGATCCGCTGATCGGCCCGGGACCCGGGACCCTCCCCCTCCACCCGGGGGAAATCCGGTGCACCGCCGCCAGGGGGCCCGCCCCCCACACAGACCGGAAAGACCATGGCTTCCACCACACCCACGCACATAGAACCGGCTCCGCCGGTCTCCAGGAGCGCGAGGTCCACCGGCCGTGCCGGTGACAAGATCTTCGCCGGCCTCTCCAAGGGCTCCGGCGTCCTGCTCCTGGTGATCATGGCGTCGATCGCCGTCTTCCTCACCTACCGCGCCTCGATCGCGCTGTCGAAGAACGAGGGCAACTTCCTCACCACCCTCGACTGGAACGCGTCGGCCAACCCGCCCGTCTTCGGCATCGCCGTCCTGCTCTTCGGCACCGTCGTCAGCTCGGTCATCGCGATGGCCATCGCCGTCCCGATCGCCGTCGGCATCGCCCTGTTCATCTCGCACTACGCGCCGCGCAAGCTGGCCGCGCCCCTCGCGTACGTGGTCGACCTGCTGGCCGCCGTGCCGTCGATCATCTACGGCATCTGGGGCGCCCTCTTCCTGGTGCCGCAGCTGAACGGGCTGAACCTCTGGCTCGACGAGTACCTCGGCTGGACCTACGTCTTCGACAAGACCCAGGTCGGCGTCGCCCGCTCGCTCTTCACCGTCGGCATCCTGCTCGCGATCATGATCCTGCCGATCGTGACCAGTGTCAGCCGCGAGGTCTTCCTCCAGGTCCCGCGCATGAACGAGGAAGCCGCCCTGGCCCTCGGCGCGACCCGCTGGGAGGTCATCCGCATGTCGGTGCTGCCCTTCGGCCGCTCCGGCGTCATCTCCGCCTCGATGCTCGGCCTCGGCCGCGCGCTCGGCGAGACCATGGCCGTGGCCACCGTCCTCTCCCCCAGCTTCCTGATCTCCCTGCACGTCCTGAACCCCGGCGGCGGCACCTTCGCGCAGAACATCGCCGCGAAGTTCGACGAGGCCAACGAGTTCGGCCGTGACGCGCTCATCGCCTCCGGCCTGGTCCTCTTCCTGCTCACCCTGCTGGTCAACGGCGCAGCCCGCCTGATCATCGCCCGTCGCAAGGACTTCTCGGGGGCGAACGCCTGATGAGCCACGCACTCCAGGACCCGCGCCCCGTCGGGGCCCGCAAGTCCTCCTCCCCCGCCGGCCTGACCCGCGGCGGCCTGCCCCGCTGGGCCCCGGCCGGCATCGCGGCCCTCTCGGTCGCCCTCGGCTGCGGCACCGGCGCCGTCGCCGACCTGCACAGCAAGGTCCAGTGGGGCCTGATCTCGGCGCTGCTGTTCGTCGCGATCACGTACGTCGCCAGCTCGGTCGTCGAGAACCGCCGCCAGGCCAAGGACCGCGTCGCGACCTCCCTCGTGTGGGTCTGCTTCGTCCTCGCGGTCATCCCGCTGCTCTCGCTGATCTGGACCACGATCAGCCGCGGCATCAAGGCCCTCGACGGCGACTTCCTCAGCCACTCGATGAACGGCGTCACCAGCTTCGAGGAGGGCGGCGGCGTCTACCACGCACTGCTCGGCACCATCGAGCAGGTCGCCCTGGCCACCCTGATCGCCGCGCCCATCGGCCTGCTGACCGCCGTCTACCTGGTCGAGTACGGCAAGGGCCGCCTCGCCAAGGCCGTGACCTTCTTCGTCGACGTCATGACCGGCATCCCCTCCATCGTCGCGGGCCTGTTCATCCTCACGACCTGGAACCTGGCGCTCGGCTTCGGCCCCTCCGGCTTCGCCGGCTCGATGGCCCTGTCGATCCTGATGATGCCCGTCGTGGTCCGCTCCACCGAGGAGATGCTCAAGCTCGTCCCGAACGAGCTGCGCGAGGCCGCCCTCGCCCTCGGCGTGCCGAAGTGGCGCGTGATCCTCAAGGTCGTGCTCCCCACCGCCATCGGCGGCATCGCCACCGGCGTCATGCTCGCCATCGCCCGCATCGCCGGCGAGACCGCGCCGATCATGCTGCTGGTCTTCGGCACCCAGCTGATCAACGGCAACCCCTTCGAAGGCGCCCAGTCCTCGCTCCCCCTCTACATCTGGGAGCAGTACAAGGTCGGCAGTGAAGCCTCCTACGACCGGGCATGGGCCGCGGCGCTCGTCCTGATCGCCTTCGTCATGATCCTCAATCTGGTGGCCCGCGGCATAGCCCGCTGGAAGGCCCCGAAGACCGGTCGCTGACGCGACCGAATGAAAGCGAAGTGACCCTCATGGCCAAGCGAATCGACGTCAGCGGCCTCTCCGCCTTCTACGGCACCCACAAGGCCATCGACGACATCTCGATGACCGTGGAACCCCGCTCCGTGACGGCCTTCATCGGCCCCTCCGGCTGCGGCAAGTCCACCTTCCTGCGCACCCTGAACCGCATGCACGAGGTCACCCCCGGCGGCCGCGTCGAGGGCAAGGTTCTGCTGGACGACGAGAACCTGTACGGCGCCGGCGTCGACCCGGTCGCGGTCCGCCGCACGGTCGGCATGGTCTTCCAGCGCCCGAACCCCTTCCCCACCATGTCGATCTTCGACAACGTGGCGGCGGGCCTGCGCCTGAACGGCAGCTACAAGAAGTCCGAGCTCGCGGACATCGTGGAGCGGTCCCTCAAGGGCGCCAACCTCTGGAACGAGGTCAAGGACCGCCTGAACAAGCCGGGCTCCGGCCTCTCCGGCGGCCAGCAGCAGCGTCTGTGCATCGCCCGCGCCATCGCGGTCGAGCCGCAGGTCCTGCTGATGGACGAGCCCTGCTCCGCCCTCGACCCGATCTCCACCCTCGCCATCGAGGACCTGATCGGGGAGCTGAAGGAGCGCTTCACGATCGTCATCGTGACGCACAACATGCAGCAGGCGGCCCGCGTCTCCGACCGCACCGCCTTCTTCAACCTCGCCGCCGTCGGCCAGCCCGGAAAGCTGATCGAGATCGACGACACGGACCGGATCTTCTCCAACCCGTCCGTCCAGGCGACCGAGGACTACATCTCGGGCCGCTTCGGCTAGACGCCGGACCCCGCCTGAACGTCCTGCGGTGCTGCATGGCGGTGCCACCGCAGGGCGAAAGAAAAGGGCCGGCTCCCCCTGGGTGGGGGGAGCCGGCCCGCTTTCACGTCCGCGCTCAGACGAACGCCAGGTTCACGATCCAGAAGCTGACCGCCGCCACCAGCGCGGCCGCCGGCATGGTGATACTGCATCCCCCGGGGGATGACCCCCGGACCCCCAGCAGGGGGAGCCGGCTCCGGCTAGACGAACGCCAGGTTCACGATCCAGAAGCTGACCGCCGCCACCAGCGCGGCCGCCGGCATGGTGATGAACCAGCCGAGGATGATGTTCTTGGCGACGCCCCAGCGGACCGCGTTCACCCGCTTGGTCGCGCCCACGCCCATGATCGCCGAGGTGATCACGTGGGTGGTGGAGATCGGCGCGTGGAAGAGGAACGCCGAGCCGAACATGATCGAGGCACCGGTGGTCTCCGCCGCGAAGCCCTGCGGCGGGTCCAGCTCGATGATCTTGCGGCCGAGCGTACGCATGATGCGCCAGCCGCCCGCGTACGTACCCAGCGACAGCATCACGGCACAGGCGATCTTCACCCACACCGGGATCGGGTCGCCGGCCGCCGACACGTCCGCGATGACCAGGGCCATCACCACGATGCCCATCGTCTTCTGCGCGTCCTGCAGACCGTGGCCGAGCGCCATGCCCGCCGCCGAGACCGTCTGCGCGATACGGAAGCCGCGCTTGGCCTTGTGCGGGTTGGCCCGCCGGAACATCCACAGGATGACGACCATCACCAGGTAGCCGACCACCAGGCCGACGACGGGCGAGACGAACATCGGGATGACGACCTTCTCGACCACGCCCGACCAGATCACCTCGGTCCCGCCGGCCAGCGCCGCGCCCACCATGCCGCCGAACAGCGCGTGCGAGGAGGACGAGGGCAGCCCGAAGTACCAGGTGATCAGGTTCCAGACGATCGCGCCGATCAGGGCCGCGAACAGGATCCACATGCCCTTGTTGCCGTGCGGCGTCTCGATCAGGCCCTCACTGACCGTCTTGGCCACCCCGCTGCCGAGGAAGGCACCGGCCAGGTTCATCACGGCGGCCATCGCCAGCGCCGCGCGCGGCGTCAGGGCCCGCGTCGAGACGGAGGTGGCGATGGCGTTCGCCGAGTCGTGGAAGCCGTTCGTATATGTGAAGCCGAGCGCGACACCGATGGTCACGACCAGCGCAAAGGTGTCCACGAGGTTCAGGACTCCTTGACGGCGATGGTCTCCACCGTGTTCGCGACGTGCTCGAACGCGTCGGCGGCCTCTTCGAGGACGTCGACGATCTGCTTGAGCTTCAGCACCTCGATGGCGTCGTACTTGCCGTTGAAGAGCTGGGCGAGCAGCTTGCGGTGGATCTGGTCGGCCTGGTTCTCGAGGCGGTTGACCTCGATCCAGTACTCGGTGAGGTTCTCCATCGTCCGCAGGTGCGGCATGGCCTCGGCGGTCAGCTCGGCCGCCCGCGCCAGCACCTCGATCTGCTGCTCGACGCCCTTGGGCAGCTCCTCCACGTTGTAGAGGACGACCAGGTCGACCGCTTCCTCCATGAAGTCCATGATGTCGTCGAGCGACGAGGCGAGGCTGTAGATGTCCTCGCGGTCGAACGGCGTGATGAAGGACGAGTTCAGCTGGTGGAAGATCGCGTGAGTGGCGTCGTCGCCCGCGTGCTCCGCCGCCCGCATCCGCTCCGCGATCTCGGCCCGGGCGGAGGGATCCGCTCCGAGCAGTTCCATCAGGAGCTTGGAGCCCGTGACGATGTTGTCCGCGGATGCGGCGAACATGTCGTAGAAGCTCGTCTCCCTGGGGGTCAGACGAAATCGCACGTGAGGTCCTCGGGGTGCATTGGATTCGGTCAGGCTGATGCTAGGCGCATCCCCCGGCCACGGCTAACCGGCCGTTCCCCAGTGTCCTCCATCAGGCAGAGTGGGCGTCACGGACCCCTGTCCCCCCGGCCTGGGCGAAGTACCCTATACCCATGAGGGGTATAACCCCTCTTTCCGGACCACGGGAGGACCGATGACCACCATCGAGGCGGAGGGCTCCGGAGCCGTCCACGGCTACCACCACCAGAAGGACGAGCACCTCAAGCGACTGCGCCGGATCGAGGGCCAGATCCGCGGCCTCCAGCGCCTCGTCGACGAGGACGTGTACTGCATCGACATACTCACGCAGGTCTCGGCCAGTACGAAGGCCCTCCAGTCCTTCGCCCTCCAGCTGCTGGAGGAGCACCTGCGCCACTGCGTCGCGGACGCCGCGGTCAAAGGCGGCACCGAGATCGACGCGAAGGTCGAGGAGGCCACCAAGGCCATCGCCCGCCTGCTGCGCAGCTGACGACCGGCCCCGCCCGCGCCGGCCCCCCGGACACCGTCCGGGGGCGCGGCCCCGCAGGCCACCGCGGCTACGGGCAGACGCTCATCAGCACTTCGTCGATCCGGTCCTGGCTCAGCCGGTCCTCGGCCGCCGCCGAGGCCGCGATGATCAGTTCGCCGCACAGCTCGATCTCGGCGAGCGCCACGTGGTCCTGCACCGACATGCCGCCTGCGGGAGTCACGCGTGTCACCTCTCTCTGCCGTCCTCGCCCGTCGGCGCTCGGCATCCCAGCCTAGGGAGCGGGCCCCGTTCCGCGCATGACACGGATGGACCATTTCCGGATAGCGGCGCCATGGCCCGGAGGCACCGCTTCGGACCGCCCGGACGGCTACTCGGCGATCTTCCCGGCGTAAATGTCCCCGCTTGGGGGCAATACGACGGTCACCGGAGTCCCGAAACCGTAGAGCAGCGTGGTCGAGGAGACATCGATCACGCCATTCTTGACGTAGGTGAAGCGGTGCCGGACCTTGCGCAGCCGCCCCTCCTCGTCGAGGTAGGCGTCGAAGGGGACGCTGTCCTTGCTGAACCCTTTCGCCGCCGCCTCCAGGGCCCCCTTGACGCCCGGGGAGGCGCTCTGCGCGGCCCGCGCGATGTCCGTCGTACCCCGGTAGTGGCGCACCTTGGTGCCGGCCAGGTCGGTCTCACCGACGTACGTGACCTCCTGCGCGCCCCGCAGCAGCTCGGCCGCGGCCACCGGGTCGGTGGCGCCGCCGGTGACGAGGTTCCCGTCGGAGAGGGTGGTGGTGTCGAGCCGGACCCACTTGTCGTCGGGGACTCCGGCGCCCCGGTTCTTCATGTAGAGCGCGCCGGGGACGAGCAGCTCGGTGATGGGCCGGTGCTCGGGCTGCCCCTTCACGTCGGCGGGGAGCATCACCAGCAGCTGGCCCATCCGCTTGCGGAAGTCGACCCCGCCCTCGCCCCGGATGGTCACCCGGGTGCCGCCGGTGGCCATCTCCATGGCCGTACGGGTCTGCGCGCTCCCGGCGGCGGTCAGCGCGTCGGCGGCCCCGCGCACCGCGGCGGCCGGGTCTCCCGGCGGCCGGTCGTCGCGGGCGCCCTTCGCGCTCCCGCCGCCGGGGCCGCTGCCGCCGGCCGGGCCGCTGCCGCCGTCGGTGCCCGTGCCGCTCGCCGCGCCGCACGCGCTGAGCGCCGCCACGGCCAGGGCCGCACAGACGGCGACCACCGCCTCACCCGCACGCCTTCTCGGTCGCCTGTGCTGGTGCACCACCATCGCCTGCCAACCCCCAACGCGTGACCGCTGTTTGCCCGAGGCCCCCACCCGCTCCGGTTAACGAGGTCCGGGGTTTCCCGTAACGGGCCGCCGGGTTCCGGGGGCCGTACCGGCTGCGGTCGGGCCCCGGTACCGTGGAGGGGTGGACCCGCACACCAAGGCGACCCCGGTCGCTCCGTTTACCGTTGTGCCCGACCCGCGAGACCACGCGGAACCGGCTCGGCCGCCCGTCGGCCACTCCACCAGCACCGCGGAACGCGGCTCGTTCTGCCTGGCCGTGTGCAGCTGCGGCTGGACGGGGCCGGCCCGCCGCTCCCGTGACCTGGCCCGCAGGGACGCCGGCAGACACACCGCGGGCTGACCCTCTTCTTCCGTTTCCTCCGTTCGGACGTCCCGGCTGGCCGGGGGCCCGGGGAGCGGTTGCGCTGGTTCCATGCCAGGTACCGCACGCTCCCTCGCCGCCCTCTGCTGGGCGTTGCTGCTCGTGCTCACCCCGGCCGCGGCCGCCTGGGCCCGCCCGGTGGGCTCGGCGGACGGGCCGGCCGACGTGGCGCTGGCCGTCGGGCTCACCACCGCGGCCGCCGTGGCGACCGGGCTGTGGCTGCGTTCCCGCTACCGCCGCGACGGCAGGGGGACGGAGCATCGGGGCGGGCGCGGCGGGGGCGGCGAGCAGTGACCCCGCGCTCCCGGCCGACGGCGGTGCGGCTGTGCTTCGCCGCGGCGGCCCTGTGCCTGCTGGTGGCGCTCCTGCTGGCGCTCTGGAGCCCGTAGCCGGCTCCGGCTCGACACGGCCTACGCCGCGAGGTCGCTCTCGGCCGGCCGCTGCGCCAGCTCGACGGGCCGGGCCACGACGCGCTCGCGGGCCCGTACGAGCACTCCGAACCGGGCCGAGCGGGCGACGGCCCTGACGACGGGGGCGAGCGCCGCCATGGCGAGCGGGGCGAGGAGCAGGACGACGGCGGTGCCGAGGGCGAAGCCGCCGATGACGTCGGTGGGGTAGTGGACGCCGAGGTAGACCCGGCACATCCCCTCGGCGAGCGCCAGCCCGATCCCGACGAGCCCGAGCCGGCGGTTGACGAGGAACACCCCGACGGCGAGGGCCATGCCGAGCGTGGCGTGGTCGCTGACGAAGGAGAACCCGGAGCCGGGGGCGCCCGCGCCGCCGAGCACTTCGATGCCGTCGTGCTGGAGGAACGGCCGCGGCCGGGCGACGAATCCGCGCAGCGGGACGTTCACGAGGAGGGCCACGGCGGCGGCGAGCGGGGCCCACACGAGCGCGGCGAACGACTCGGCGGCGGTCGTCTCGTCCTGCCGCCTGGCGCCGCGCCAGCACCACAGCACGAGCAGGACCATGGCCAGCGGGAGCCCGTACGACCCGGCGAAGGCCACGGCCCGGTCGAACCAGCCGGGGGCGTGCCGGGAGAGGGAGTTGATCCCGTACAGCAGGCTGACATCCACGTTCGGCCCACCGGTCGTGAGTCCAGCCATGTGCCACGGCCCCTTGCCTGCGTAGGTCCCCTGCGGGCGCACGACGGTGTGCGCCCCCTTCAGCCCCCCAGCCGAACGACCCCCCGTGCTCATGGAACGCCCGTTCTGCCTGGGACGTTCCACTCTCCACCGAATGATCACTCCAACGTTATCCAAGAGAGACTCATCGCCGCAGCTCAGGGCCTGCGCTTCACAGAGAGTCGCTAGGGCTTGGAAGTTGACCCCGACCGCTCCGGAAGGGCCTCGGCCCCCTCCTTGGTCACGCGGGTCGCGCCGAAGTAGTCGGGCGTGTCGATCTTGTCGAAACGGATGACCGCGCCGGTGAACGGCGCGTTGATCATGTAGCCGCCGCCGACGTAGAGCCCGACGTGCCGGATTGCCCGAGAGTTCGTCAGATCATCGGAGAAGAACACCAGATCACCGGGAAGGAGTTCGGCGCGCGACGGATGCGACCCGGCGTTGTACTGGTCGTTCGCGACACGCGGCAGCTCGATGCCGACGCTCTCGTACGCCGCCTTGGTCAGCCCGGAACAGTCGAACCGCCCGTTGTCCGCGGCCGTCCCGTCCCCACCCCACAGATACGGCGTCCCGAGCTGCTTCTGCGCGAAGTACACGGCCCCGGCAGCCTGCTGCGCGGGCGCCACCCGGCCGACGGGCCGCGCGAAGCTCTTCTCCAGGGACCGGATGGACTTCACGTAGCCCTGGGTCTCGCTGATCGGCGGCACGCCCCCGGCCTTGATGACCCTGTAGGGACCGGCGTTGTAGGCGGCGAGCATGTTGTCGGACCGGTCGCCCGGCACCTGCGCCACGTCCTTGGCGAGCTGGCAGTCGTACGTGGCGGCCGAGGGGATGGCGTCCTTGGGGTCCCAGATGTCCCGGTCCCCGTCACCGTCGCCGTCGACCCCGTACGTGGCCCACGTCTCCGGGATGAACTGGGCGATGCCCCGCGCGTCGGCATGGCTGAGCGCGTCGGGCTTCCAGTTGCTCTCCGTGTACAACTGCGCCGCGAGCAGCGCGGGATTGAGCGCGGGGCAAAGGTTTCCCCACCGCTCCACCAACGGCTGGTACACCGCCGGCACCGCACCCTTCACCAGCCCGACCGCACCCTGCCTGGCGCCGCCCGCGATGCCCGCCGCCGCCGAATAGGTGCCGACGACCAGCAGCGCGACGAAGGTCAGGCACACGCCGATCCCGATCCCGCTTGCCACCCAGAACTTGCGCACCCGTCAACACTGCCTCATGCCGCGTCGCCTGACAGTGCATTCCCCACTCCGGCCCGGCACTATTTCACCGGAAAGCCGGTGCAGTAGACACTGCTGTACTCCTTGACCCCACGGACCCGGTAGACCAGCACGGTCCAGTCCCCCGGATCGTTGGCGGTCGGAATGGCCGGGAACTTCTTGCGCGTCCCCTCGTTGTCCACGAGCTCCGTGGCGAAGTCGTCCGGGTAGGTGAGCTCCACCGGGCGGCCGCCGGGCGGGTCCTTGAGATCGACCGGCTTGCTGGCGTACCCGATGCTGTGGTTGTAGTCGCGGACGGACTCGAAGGGCCGCCGGGTCTTCTCGTCGATCTCGTGCGGGGGCTTCACCCCGACGGAGACCGCGTAGGAGCCCTTCTCCGTGTTGTGCTCCTTCAGGAACAGGGTGATCTTCACCTTGCCCGTCACCGTCTGCGCCTTCGGGTCGTCGGCGTCGACGGCGGACGCCAGCAGGAACTCCGCCCGCTCCTCGTTGGGCAGGTTGCAACCGCCCGTGGTGGAGGTCCACAGGTCCCGCGACACCTTGTTCGGCTCGATGTGATCGGGCACCGCCGCCGCCCCGCCGCCCTGCGCGGACGCGGACGCGGACGGGCCGGAGGAGCCCTGCGCGGACGGCTGCGCCGACGCCACCGGGGCCGGGCTCCCGCTCGGGGCGGCGGCCGCCCCGCGCTCACCGCCCTTCTTGTCGCCGCCCTTGGTCACCAGGTACCCGCCCGTGACCAGACCCCCCGCCACCAGACCCGCGACGGCCGCCAGCGCCCAGCGCGGTGCGGTACGCGTCCCGGTGACGGCCGGCGCCGCCGGGGCGGCCGGGGCGGCCGGGGCGGCCGGGGCGTACGTCGGCACGTAGCCGGCCTGTACCGCGGCGAGCCCCGGGCCGATGGTCGAAGGCAGCCCCGGCACCTGCGCCGCCCCGCCCCCGGCCGCCGTGAGGGCCGCGTACACCGGGTCGTCGACCAGCGCCGCGTCCACCGCGCAGCGGCGGATGACCTCGGCGAGGGCGGGCCGCCCCGCCGGGTCCGTGGCCACGCAGGCCCTGATCAAGGCGGCGAGCTCCGGCTCCACGCCCTCGACGTCGATCTGACCGTGCACCGCGCGGAAGTTCACCGCCGTCGGCTCGCCGGTGCCGTACGGGGCCCGGCCCGTGGACGCGTACGCGATCGTCGCGCCCAGCGCGAAGACGTCCGCCGCGGCCGCCACCTCCCCGCGCAGCAGCACTTCCGGCGCCGTGTACCCGGGAGTGCCCGGCGCGGTGCCGACCTGGGTCAGAGCCGTCTCGGCCGCGCCCTTGGCGATGCCGAAGTCGATCAGCTGGGGGCCCTGCGCGCCGAGGATGACGTTCTGCGGCTTGAGGTCGCGATGGGTGACCCCGTACGCGTGGACGCTCGCCAGGCCCTCCGCCAGCGCGGCGAACAGCCTGCGGCAGGACGCGGCCGGCAAGGCCCCGTACCCGGCCACGGCGTGACTGAGCGTCGGACCGGCCACGTACTCGGTGGCCAGCCAGTACGGCGGTGCGGCCAGCGACGCGTCGATCAGGTTCGCGGTGTACGCGGAGCGGACCGCGCGGACCGTCTCGGCCTCCCGGCGGAACCGCGCCAGCGCCTCCGGATGCCCGGTGATCTCTTCCCTGATCACCTTGATGGCCACCAGCCGGCCGCCGGGCGACCGCCCGAGGTACACCTGCCCCATGCCCCCGGCCCCCAGCCGGGCCAGCAGCGTCTGCGCGCCGATGTGGGCGGGGTCGGTCTCTCTCAGGGCCTCCATTCGGACGAGGGTGCCACACCGACTTCCATGGCGGAAAAGGGGGTTGGCCTCAGCGCCCGGCCACGAAGAGGCTCTGCGCCCCCCGCCCGATCGGCCCCTTCTCGTCGTGCAGGCGGGAGTCCGCGAGGCCGATCCCGGCCGCGTCCACGCTCGTACGGGCCTCCACGCACACCCACTCCCCCACCGGGTGGCGGTGCAGGTGGACGGTGAGGTCGCCGTTGACGAAGACGAACCGGCCGAAGTCCATCACCGCGCTGATCCCGTTCCCCGAATCGGCCGCCACCAGCACCCGGTCCAGCGGCCGCACCTCCTCGCCCGCCACCAACGGCACCCGCATCCGCATCCAGCAGGTCCCCGGCCCCGGCTCGACGAAGGCCCCCTCCGTGAACCGGGCCTCCACCGAGGAGTGGTAGCCCGTCTCCCACGGCACGGGGAAGAACGGCGTCACCCCCACCTCCCCCGGCGGCGGCACCACCGCCGCCGGGACCACCGCCGGCACCGGCTCCCCGGCCACCCGGATCCGCAGCGCCCGCGCCAGCATCACCGGCGCCCCGCCCGCCGGGGCCAGCGCCGCCTCGACCACCTCCGTGCCGCGCCCGGCCCGCAGCACCGAGGTGGTCACCTCCAGCTCCCCGATCGGCACCGGGCGCAGGATCTCGTACGTGATGCGGGCGATCCGCATGTCGGCCCGCGCCCCCGGCCGCTCCTCGACGGCCCGCCCGAGCAGGGCGGCCGGCGGCCCGGCGTGCTGGGAGCCCGCGTCCCACGGCCCGCGCGTCGCCGCGGTGGCCAGGAAGCGCCCTTCGCCGAGCCGCTCGTAGAACCCGTCCTCAGCATCCATGCCGCCGCACGCTACCCACAGGTAACCCGACGCGCCAGGCCCTGCACCCCCGCCACCCCGCCACCCCTCCGGCCCGCGCGCCCGCTCAGCGCGCGAAGCCCAGCCCCACTCCCAGCCCCACCAGCACCGACCCGATCGCCCGGTTCAGCGCCTTCTGCGCCTTCAGCATCCGCTCCCGCAGCCGCGAGTTGGAGAAGAACAACGCCACCGCCCCGAACCACACCAGGTGCGCCGCCGCCATGAACAGCCCGTACCCCGCCTGCTGCCACCCCGACGTCCCCGGGTTCACCACCTGCGTGAACGTCGACACCACGAACAGCGTCGTCTTCGGATTCAGCACATTGGTCAAGAACCCCGACCGCAGCGCCCCCACCCGCGTCAGCCCCGGCCCCGACTCCAGGTCCACCGTCAGCTCCGCCCGCGCCCGGAACGTACGGATCCCGATCCACACCAGATACACCGCGCCCGCCAGCTTGATCGCCGTGAACAGGGCGGTCGACGAGGCGATCAGCAGACCCACCCCGAGCATCGTGTACGACACGTGTACGAGCACCCCGGCCGCGACCCCCGCGGCCGCGAACAGACCCGTGGGCCGCCCGTACAGATAACTGTTCCTGACCACCATCGCGAAGTCCGCACCGGGACTGATCACGGCGAGCAGGGTGATGACGGCAACTGCGATCACTTCTGTCATGCACGCGATGCTCCCCCGCCCCCTCCGCCCGGATCAAGGGACTCCGGAGATCCGGGGACAATGGAGGGGTGTCCACCACCCCGCTGCCCCTGCTCCAGGCCGACTGCTCGAACTGCTTCGCCCTGTGCTGCGTCGCCCTGCCCTTCGCCAAGTCCGCCGACTTCGCCGTGAACAAGCCCGCCGGCACCCCCTGCAAGAACCTCCGGCAGGACTTCCGCTGCGGCATCCACACCCGGCTGCGCGACCAGGGCTTCCAGGGCTGCACCGTCTTCGACTGCTTCGGCGCGGGGCAGCAGATCTCCCAGGTCACCTTCGAGGGCCGCGACTGGCGCACCCACCCCGAGACCCGCGAGGCCGTGTTCGAGGCCTTCCCCGTCATGCGGCAGCTCCACGAGCTGCTCTTCTACACCGCCGAAGCCCTCACCCGCCCCGCGGCCGCCACCCTCCACCCCGCCCTGCGCACCGCCCTCGCCAAGACCGAGGCCCTCACCCGCGCCGACGCCGCCACCCTCACCGCCCTCGACGTCCCGGCCCTGCGCCAGGAGGTCAACGCCCTCCTCCTCGAGACGAGCGAGCTGGTCCGCGCCAAGACCCCCGGCCGCAAGAAGAACCACCGCGGCGCCGACCTCATGGGCGCCCGCCTCTCCGGCGCCGACCTGCGCGGAGCCAACCTCCGCGGCGCCTACCTGATCGCCGCCGACCTCAGCCGCGCCGACCTGCGCGGAGCCGACCTGATCGGCGCGGACCTCCGCGACGCCGACCTGCGCGGAGCCGACCTGCGCGACACCCTCTTCCTCACCCAGGCCCAGGTCAACGCCGCCCGGGGCACCCCCGAGACCCGCATCCCCCCGCACCTCAACCGCCCCGCGCACTGGGCCGCGTAACACCCCGTCACCGACGGGAGACCCGAAACGGCCCGTCTCGGCCCGCCCCCACCCCCCACCCCAGCGGCGCCCGCCCGACACCCGTGCGCCCCTCAAGCCTCCGTACGCTCCCCCGCTGCCCCGCCCTCCCCCCATTAGCCCGAACGGCCGCCCCTCACACGGCCCCGCGCACCCCGGGCCGACAATCATTGCCCGGGGTCACCCCCCGTGATACACAGAGTGACCTGCTCAGGGTGCGCATACGGGGCGCGGGCCGAGAGAACGGGTAAAGAGACCGGCCAAGTCGGCGACGCCGCCGGTTTCATCAGCGAAGATAGGGCGTGACCCCTGCCACCGGGCACGGGCTACCGGAACTACCCATACAGGGGCGGTGAGTTACATGATCCTGGCAGCTGAAAAGGGCGACATCACCACCATCATCGGCGGAATCGCCCCGAACTGGGGGCCGTTCGGCAGCCTCGGCAACGAGGCGAAGGTCATGATCGAGGTGGTCATGGCCGTCGCGATCCTCCTCTGCCTCGGCATCGCCATCTGGGGCGCGGCCAAGCAGCGCATCGGCGCGACCGCCCTGCGCGACACCTTCAGCGCGGAACAGGGCAAGGGCCTGATCGTGGCCGGCCTCACCGGAGTCTTCATCATCGGCTCCCTCGGCACCCTCTTCACGATCGTCTACGGGATGGCCGTCTAGCCGGACCGCAGCGCCCGGCCGCACCCTGATGAGGAATCACCACACCGCGCCTGAGCGGGAACGAGCGCTACCGTCGTACGACGCGGAGGGGGCGGACACGCAATGAGCAACGACGACCAGTACGGCGGCGGCACCGGCCACGCCGAGGTCGGCGGCACCGGCCAGACCCGCACCCGGCTCCCCGACCCGCCCTCCGACCCGTACGGCGGCCCCCGCCGCACCCCCCGCCCCTCCCGCGGCCTGATCACCGTGGTCGGGGTGGTCGTCCTGCTCCTCGCCGCCATCGCCTTCGCGAACCGCTCGGGCGACACCCCGGACACCACCACCTCCGACAAGGCCCCGACCACCACCTCGACGGCCCCCACGGGCACCGCCCCGGTCACCACCAAAACGGCCGGCATCCCCAAGGGCTTCGCCCACGACGAACAGGGCGCCCAATCGGCAGCCGCCAACTACGCGGTAGCCCTGGGCTCCGACGGCATGCTCAAGAAGGACGTCCGACACGCCCTCGTCGACGGCATCTACACCCCCGAGGCGGCGGCACTGCGCAAGGGCGCACAGGACGCCGCGTACACACCCGCCTTCCTCGCCACCCTCGGCCTCGACGCGAACGGCAACGCCCCGCAGGGCAGCACGTTCGTCACCCGCGCCGTCCCCGTGGGCACCCGCGTCGAGAGCTACAGCCCCACCACGGCCAAGGTCGCCGTCTGGTACACGGGCCTGGTCGGGTTGTCGGGCGCCAAGTCCACCACCCCGGTCCGCACCACCTGGAAGACCTGGACGTTCGAACTGACCTGGGCCCAAGACGGCTGGAAGGTCGTCTCCGACAGCCAGCAGGACGGCCCCGCCCCCGTACCCGGCGACGTCGCCGCCTCCACGTCCGACGACATCAGCAAGGCCGTCCAGGAGTTCGGAGGGTTCACCTATGCCCGGTAGCCGCCGCCCCGCCAGCGGTACGACGACCCGCCGGGGCCTGCACGCCGTCGGCGCCCGTACCACCGCCGCCCTGGCAGCCGTGCAGACGACCCTCGTCCTGCTGTCCGCCCGGGCCTACGCCGCCCCCAGCCCGAACCCCACCCCGACGGGGTCCGGCACCCCCTCCGGCACCCCGGCACCCTCCAAGTGCGAAGGGGTCATCGGCCCGCTCAAGGAAGACTGCGAGCGCCAGGTCGGCAACGCCCCCGGCACCACCCCCAGCACCGGCCTCTCACCCACCAGCCCGGACGCCATCAACCCCCTGGCCTCCCTCGCCAAAGGCTGCGCCGACGCCGCCGCCTGGATCGTGGGCAAGCTCAGCGAAGCCGTGAAGTCCACCGCCAACGTCGACTTCACCAACCCCGCCTTCCTCCAGCAGTACGCCGTCGTCTTCGCCGCCTCCACCGTCCTGACCCTCGTCCTGTGGCTGCTGGCCGTCGCCAAGCGCGCCATCCGCGGCGTCCCCCTCAGCACCGCCCTCTCCGAAGCCATCGGCTTCCTCTGGCTGACCGTCCTCGCCTCCGCCTTCACCCCGCTGATCCTCTACACCGTCGTCTCCGCCACCGACGGCATCACCGAGGTCATCGCCTCCGCCACCGGCAGCCAGACCGACGTCTTCTTCGGCTCCTTCTCCGAGGCCCTCAAAAAGGGCGACGACATCGGCGGCGGCCCGATCATGCTGATCGTCGTCGCCCTCGTCACCGTCCTCGCCGCCGGCGTCCTCTGGCTGGAGCTCGTCATCCGCGCCGCCCTGCTCTACGTCGGCGCCCTCCTCGGCACCGTCGTCTACGCCGGACTCGTCGACCGCAACATGTGGGGCCACGTCCGCCGCTGGGCCGGCATCATGATCGCCGTCATCCTCGTGAAACCGGTCATCGTGATCGTCCTCGGCCTCGCCGGCGCCCTCGCCGGCGAAAAGGGCCCCAACGCCTTCTCCGCCGTCGTCTCCGGCCTCGCCATCATCCTCCTGGCGATCTTCGCCTCCGCGATGATCTACCGCTTCGTCCCCGGCTTCGGCGACGAGATCGCCTCCGCCCGCTCCAACCGCAAACAGGCCACCGACGGCGCCCAGGCCGCAGCCGTCATCAGCTCCCCGGCCTCCCTCGTCTCCCAGGGCATCAAGACCCACAGCAGCCGCGGCGGCGCCCACCGCGCCGGCGGCGGCTCCGGCGGCGGCGACGCCAACCAGATCTCCGGAGGCATGGCCGCCCACAGCAGCCGCCGCTCCGGCAGCGGGACCACCGGCGGAAGTGTCCCCTCCGCCACGCCCCCGCCCCGCACTGGCTCGAGTACGAGGAACACAGGAGGTGACGGGCGTTGACGACCCAGTCCCACCAGCTCCACCCGGTCGCGCCCCGCCGCACGTATCTCATCGGCCGCGCCCGGCCGAACGCGATCGTCGGCAAGAACCGCGAAACCGGCGAAATCGCCCTGATCATCACCGGCGCCTTCTTCGGCATGATGAGCGGCCTGCTCGTCCCCGACCTCACCCTCCGCATCGTGAGCCTCGCCGGCTTCCCGCTGCTCGCCCTCGCCGCCGTGTACGTCCCCTACAAGGGCCGCACCTTCTACCGGTGGTTCGAGATCACCCGCAGCTACAAGCGCACCCTGCGCCGCGGCACCACCTACCGCTCCTCCGCCATGGAGGCCGGCACCCGCGCCGCCGACGGCCGCGAGGTCGAGATCGGCCCGCCCCCCGGCATCGGCCGCATCAACTGGCTCGCCGCCCCCTTCGGCCCCGACGAGATCGCCGTCCTCCTCCACGCCGACCGCAGAACCGTCACGGCCGCCATCGAGATCGAGGGCCCCGGCGTAGGCCTGCGCGACAGCGAGGACCAGGAAGCCCTCGTCGACCGCTTCGGCACCCTCCTCAAGCACGTCGCCAACGGCGACGGCTTCGTCACCCGCCTCCAGATGCTCGCCCGCACCCTCCCCGCCGACCCCGACGCCCACGCCAAGGACGTCGCCCAGCGCGGAAACGCCACGGCCCCCACCTGGCTGCGCGACTCCTACGACCAGCTCCAGTCGATGGTCTCCACCTCCTCGGAGCAGCACCGCGCCTACCTCGTCGCCTGCATGCACTACACCCGCGAGCTCGCCGCCGAGGCCAACACCATCGCCCGCGCCGGCAGCACCAAGGGCCGCAAACTCGACCGCGACGCCGGCCTCGCCATCGTCATGGCCCGCGAGCTCACCGACATCTGCGCCCGCCTCGCCGAAGCCGACATCCGCGTCCGCCAGCCCCTCGGCCAGGGACGCCTGTCCTCCCTCGTGCACTCCATGTACGATCCGGACCACCCGATCGACCACATCCAGGCCATGACCAAGCGCAACGCCTGGCCGGCGGAACTCGACGCCGTGGAGCCCACCTACCTCCAGGCCAAGACCCGCGAATCCTCCACCCGCGCCCCCTGGTGCCACGCCACCGCCTGGGTCAAGGAGTGGCCGATGACCCCCGTCGGCGTGAACTTCCTCGCCCCCCTCCTCGTCCACACCCCGGACGTCATCCGCACCGTCGCCGTCACCATGGACCTCGAACCCACCGAGGTCGCCATCGAGCGCATGCTCACCGAGAAGACCAACGACGAAGCCGACGCCTCCCGCGCCGCCAAGATGAACCGCACCGTCGACCCCCGCGACATCGCCGCCCACGGCCGCCTCGACCAGAGGGGTGAAGATCTCGCCAGCGGCGCTGCCGGAGTCAACCTCGTCGGGTACATCACGGTGTCCTCGCGTTCACCCGAAGCCCTCGCCCGCGACAAGCGCACCATCCGCGCCTCCGCCGGCAAGTCCTACCTGAAGCTCGAATGGTGCGACCGCGAGCACCACCGCGCCTTCGTCAACACCTTGCCGTTCGCCACCGGCATCCGACGCTAGCTGGAGGGAATAGCCGCCATGCGAGATCCCATGTCCGCGCTGACGGACGCCTTCACCAGCTTCCTCTTCGGCAAGGTCGAGACCACCCGCCTGCCCGTACGCACCTCCACCGGCCAGGCCCAGGCCGTCTACCTGCCCACCGCCGCCCCCGGCCTCGGCGACTCCGGCGTCATCATCGGCCGCGAGGTCTACAGCGGCAAGGGCTACATCTACGACCCCTTCCAGCTCTACGGCCAACAGCTCCCGGCCCCCCACTGGCTCGTCCTCGGCGAATCCGGCAACGGAAAATCAGCCCTGGAGAAGACCTACGTCCTGCGCCAGCTCCGCTTCCGCGACCGCCAGGTCGTCGTCCTCGACGCCCAGGGCGAGGACGGCGTCGGCGAATGGAACCTCATCGCCCAGCAGCTGGGGATAACCCCCATCCGCCTGGACCCCATCGCCGCCAACGACGACGGGATCCGCCTCAACCCCCTCGACCCGGCGATCACCACGACCGGACAGCTCGCGCTGCTCCGCACCATCATCGAAGTCGCCATGGGCCACGGCCTCGACGAACGCTCCGGCTTCGCCCTCAAGGTCGCCCACGCCTACGTCGTCGACACCATCACGGACCGCCAGCCCGTCCTCACCGACATCGTCGACCAGCTCCGCCACCCCGAAGCCGAATCGGCCCAGGCCATGAACGTCGACATAGACGACGTCCGGGCCTGGGGCCTCGACGTGGCCCTCGTCCTCGACCGCCTCGTCGACGGCGACCTGCGCGGCATGTTCGACGGCCCCACGACCGTCGGCATCGACCTCGACGCCCCCCTGATCGTCTTCGACCTCTCCCACATCGACCGCAACTCCATCGCCATGCCCATCCTCATGGCGATCGTCGGCGTGTGGCTGGAACACACCTGGATCCGGCCGGACCGCAAGAAGCGCATCTTCCTCGTCGAAGAGGCCTGGCACATCATCAACAGCCCCTTCGTCGCCCAGCTCTTCCAGCGCCTCCTGAAGTTCGGCCGCCGCCTCGGCCTGTCCTTCGTCGCCGTCGTCCACCACCTCTCCGACGTCGTCGACGGCGCCGCCGCACGCGAGGCCGCCGCCATCCTCAAAATGGCCTCCACACGCACCATCTACGCCCAGAAGGCCGACGAGGCCCGCGCCACCGGCCTCGTCCTCGGCCTGCCCCGCTGGGCCGTCGAAATCATCCCGACCCTCACCCCCGGCATCGCCGTCTGGGACGTCAACGGCAACGTCCAGGTCGTCAAACACCTGATCACCGAAACCGAACGCCCCCTCGTCTACACCGACCGCGCGATGACCGAGTCCTCCACCCCCCAGCAGCTCCCCGACGACCTGCTGGCCGCCGAACTCGAAGCGGAGGAACGAGCCCTGTACATCGAACGCCAGCGGGGCTCCGGCCCCGGATCAGCGACCACGGTGGCCTGACCATGCCCGACGCGAGACGTACGGAGCCCCCCGCGCGAGCCGGCGGCGTCCCCGACGGGGTCCTCGTCGGCCTCCTGGCCTTCCTCCTCGGCCTCGCCGTCCTCGTCTGGTCCGCCACCGGCCTCGCGGCCCTCTTCACGCGGGGCGCCTGGCCGGCCACCGTCACCTTCACCCGCACCCCGGGGGCCGTCCGCGCCCTGATAACGCAACCCCACGACATCCCCGGCGCCTGGCCCGACACGGACCCCGCGGCGCTGTCGGGGTGGGGCCTGTTCTGGGGCCTGTTCATCAGCCAGCTCCTGGTCGTGCTGGTCCTGACGATCTTCACCATGGGCATCGTGGCCCGCACCAAGGCCCGCCGCACCCAAGCCCGGCAACAGCCGCAGCCCCAGCCGGCCGAGCCCCACCGCACGCACCCCGCCCAGATGCACCCCGCGCAGGCCGAGCCCCACCGCACGGCCCCCGCACAAACGCACCCCGCCCCGGCCGAGCCCCACCGGGGGGACCCCGAACGAACGCACCCCGCACTGGCCGAGCCACACCACACGGCTCCCACTCAGATGCACCCCGCACCGACCGAGGCCCCCCAGGGGGACCCCGCCCAGACGCACCCCGCCCCGGCGCCGGCCGAGGCCCGCCCATGGGAACCCGCGCCCCACGAGGCCCGCCCGCGGACGCAGCCGCCCGCGCCCGGCAGGACCTCGGGCACCCCTCCGCACCCCGAGCCGGCACTCCCCGGCCGGTCCCCGTCCCACGCCCCGTCAGCGGCAGCGCCGGCGGCAGCCGCACACGCCCCAGCCTCGGCACCGGCACCGAACCCCGTACACGCACCCGGCACGGGACACGCGCCACCCCTCAGACCGAGCCCCGCCCGCTACACCTCGCTCGGCGACACCCCCACCCCCGCCAAGGACGCCTACCGCTACGGCTTCGGCTACGCCCCCGCGAGGTCCACCGCCGCCGCCCCGGCCCCCCGCCTCGCCTACGCCGACCCGGCCGAACGCCACCGCCTCGCCGCCCAGGCCCTCGCGGCCGCGGAGGGCGCCGCCCTGGTGGTCACGTCCTCCCCCGCCCTGTGGGCGGAGACCAAGGACGCCCGGGCGAAGCTCGGCCCGGTCCTCCTCTACGACCCCTCGCACCTGTGCGACACCCCGGCCCGCATGCACTGGAACCCCGCCGACGGCTGCGCCGACCGGGACACCGCCGCCGCCCGCGCCGTCGCCCTGCTGTCTCCCCTACGCCCCCAGGCCCGCATCGACAGCGCCCTCGCGGACACCGCCGAAACCCTCCTGCGCAGCTGGCTCCAGGCGGCCGCCCTCGACGGCCTCCCGTTCAAGCAGCTGGCCCGCTGGGCCCAGGGCACCGCCGCCCAGGACCCCGTACGCATCCTGCGCACCCACCCCCAGGCGGCCCCCGGCAGTGCCGGCGAGCTCGAAAGCGCGCTCACCGCCCACCCCGAACGCCGCGAGCAGGCCCAGCAGCTGACGGCCCGCGCCCTGTCCTGCCTGACGTCGATCCACATCCGCGAGGCCTGCAAACCGAACCGTACGGATTCCCTCACCCTGGCTTCGTTCGCCGCCGAAGGGGGCACCCTCTACGTACTGGGCGAACCCCTGGAGGAACCGCGCACCCACCCGGGTGCGATGCCCCTCCTCACCGCCCTCGCCGCAGACGTGGTCGAGCACGGCCGCCGCATGGCCGCACGGTCATCCCACGGTCGGCTCGACCCACCACTGACCCTGGTCCTGGAGGACGTGGCGGCCGTCGCCCCCGTCCCCCGGCTCCCCGAGCTCCTCGAGGACGACGCCCTCCCCCTCCTGGCACTCTGCCGCAGCCGCGAACAGGCCCGCTCCCGCTGGCCGGACTGGCCCGCCGACGCCCGCTAGGGCCGGCCGATCACGTACTCGTGCTCCTTCGCCGTCGGGTCGTCCGGCTTGGGGATCACCAGCCCGCTCGCCCGGAACCCGAACCGCCGGTAGAAGCCGCCGGCCCGCTCGTTGTGCTCGTGCACGAAGAGCCGTGCGCGTTCCAGCACCGGCTCCTCCCGCGCCCACACCCACTCCAGGGCCGCCGCGAACAGCGCGTCGGTCAGCCCGCTCCCCCGCTGCTCGGGACGCACGAACACCCCGACGACGTGCCCCTGGTCGGCCTCGACGACCTGCTCCAGGAAGTCCCTGCCGCCGGCGGCCTCGATGAACACGGTGACGGACCCGTCCCACCGCCCGTCGGGCGCCTCGGCGACGAACTGCCGCACGTGCACCCCCTCCGCCGCGCCGGCCGCCCGGTCCTGCCAGAACGCGTCGGGCTTGGCGGCGGCCTCCTCGACGGTCTCCAGGAACGCCATCGGCGCCGCCGGATCACTCAACGCGGCCAGCCGCAGTTCCTTGACCTTCTGCCATTCGTCGGCCCGCACGGACCGGATCACATGCTGTTCCATGCACCGAATCCAACGCCCCGTCCCGCCACGGGTCAACGGGATATCGGATCCGCACGGCCCGTAAACGCAGAAAAGCCCCGCACCAGAAGGTGCGGGGCTTTCCCACAATGATTGTTCGGCGGCGTCCTACTCTCCCACAGGGTCCCCCCTGCAGTACCATCGGCGCTGAAAGGCTTAGCTTCCGGGTTCGGAATGTAACCGGGCGTTTCCCTAACGCTATGACCACCGAAACACTATGAAGTTTGAACTCCAGCCGGCAAGGCGAGTTCGTTACTTCAGAACTAACACAGTGGACGCGAGCAACTGAGGACAAGCCCTCGGCCTATTAGTACCAGTCAGCTCCACCCGTTACCGGGCTTCCACATCTGGCCTATCAACCCAGTCGTCTACTGGGAGCCTTACCCTCTCAAGGAGGTGGGAATACTCATCTTGAAGCAGGCTTCCCGCTTAGATGCTTTCAGCGGTTATCCCTCCCGAACGTAGCCAACCAGCCATGCCCTTGGCAGGACAACTGGCACACCAGAGGTTCGTCCGTCCCGGTCCTCTCGTACTAGGGACAGCCCTTCTCAATATTCCTACGCGCACAGCGGATAGGGACCGAACTGTCTCACGACGTTCTAAACCCAGCTCGCGTACCGCTTTAATGGGCGAACAGCCCAACCCTTGGGACCGACTCCAGCCCCAGGATGCGACGAGCCGACATCGAGGTGCCAAACCATCCCGTCGATATGGACTCTTGGGGAAGATCAGCCTGTTATCCCCGGGGTACCTTTTATCCGTTGAGCGACGGCGCTTCCACAAGCCACCGCCGGATCACTAGTCCCGACTTTCGTCCCTGCTCGACCCGTCGGTCTCACAGTCAAGCTCCCTTGTGCACTTACACTCAACACCTGATTGCCAACCAGGCTGAGGGAACCTTTGGGCGCCTCCGTTACCCTTTGGGAGGCAACCGCCCCAGTTAAACTACCCATCAGACACTGTCCCTGATCCGGATCACGGACCGAGGTTAGACATCCAGCACGACCAGAGTGGTATTTCAACGGCGACTCCACAACCACTGGCGTGGCTGCTTCAAAGTCTCCCACCTATCCTACACAAGCCGAACCGAACACCAATATCAAACTGTAGTAAAGGTCCCGGGGTCTTTCCGTCCTGCTGCGCGAAACGAGCATCTTTACTCGTAGTGCAATTTCACCGGGCCTATGGTTGAGACAGTCGAGAAGTCGTTACGCCATTCGTGCAGGTCGGAACTTACCCGACAAGGAATTTCGCTACCTTAGGATGGTTATAGTTACCACCGCCGTTTACTGGCGCTTAAGTTCTCAGCTTCGCAACCCCGAAAGGTCACTAACCGGTCCCCTTAACGTTCCAGCACCGGGCAGGCGTCAGTCCGTATACATCGCCTTACGGCTTCGCACGGACCTGTGTTTTTAGTAAACAGTCGCTTCTCGCTGGTCTCTGCGGCCACCCCCAGCTCAGAGAGCAAGTCTCATCACCAGGAATGGCCCCCCTTCTCCCGAAGTTACGGGGGCATTTTGCCGAGTTCCTTAACCATAGTTCACCCGAACGCCTCGGTATTCTCTACCTGACCACCTGAGTCGGTTTAGGGTACGGGCCGCCATGAAACTCGCTAGAGGCTTTTCTCGACAGCATAGGATCATCCACTTCACCACAATCGGCTCGGCATCAGGTCTCAGCCTTAACGTGTGACGGATTTGCCTACCACACGGCCTACACCCTTACCCCGGGACAACCACCGCCCGGGCTGGACTACCTTCCTGCGTCACCCCATCGCTTACCTACTACCACCTTGGATCGCCGGCTCCACCACTTTCCATTCCCCGAAGGGTCCGGAACGGCTTCACGGGCTTAGCATCAGAGGATTCGATATTGGGCGTTTCAAAGCGGGTACCGGAATATCAACCGGTTGTCCATCGACTACGCCTGTCGGCCTCGCCTTAGGTCCCGACTTACCCTGGGCAGATCAGCTTGACCCAGGAACCCTTAGTCAATCGGCGCACACGTTTCTCACGTGTGTATCGCTACTCATGCCTGCATTCTCACTCGTGAACCGTCCACAACTAGCTTCCGCTGCTGCTTCACCCGGCACACGACGCTCCCCTACCCATCACAGCGGGCGTTGGCCCTATTGCTGCAATGACACGACTTCGGCGGTACGCTTGAGCCCCGCTACATTGTCGGCGCGGAATCACTTGACCAGTGAGCTATTACGCACTCTTTCAAGGGTGGCTGCTTCTAAGCCAACCTCCTGGTTGTCTCTGCGACTCCACATCCTTTCCCACTTAGCGTACGCTTAGGGGCCTTAGTCGATGCTCTGGGCTGTTTCCCTCTCGACCATGGAGCTTATCCCCCACAGTCTCACTGCCGTGCTCTCACTTACCGGCATTCGGAGTTTGGCTAAGGTCAGTAACCCGGTAGGGCCCATCGCCTATCCAGTGCTCTACCTCCGGCAAGAAACACACGACGCTGCACCTAAATGCATTTCGGGGAGAACCAGCTATCACGGAGTTTGATTGGCCTTTCACCCCTAACCACAGGTCATCCCCCAGGTTTTCAACCCTGGTGGGTTCGGTCCTCCACGAAGTCTTACCTCCGCTTCAACCTGCCCATGGCTAGATCACTCCGCTTCGGGTCTAGAGCGTGCAACTCAATCGCCCTA